>OY969810.1:0-4800000 GCA_963703295.1 Bryobacterales bacterium | reverse complement strand
CCTGCGCCCTTGCTTACTTATGCTTCATCCTTTCGGGTAGGCAACTCGGACAAGTAGTATCTAACTTGATTCACAGAATATGACGATAGCAACGTGGTGGTCGAATCGGCCGCAATCGCAGCGCAACGCGCTTCAAATCGTTTGGTGCGTAGTGCTTGTTTTTATACTGGTTCTATTCTGGGTCCAGAAGCATGACTTCGTCTACGCCGCGTTTTAACTTCCTGCGATCTCTGGGCGCGGCGTTGGCTGTGACGCTGGCCGCCCTTGTCTTTTCCCATGCCGTTCTGGAAGGCTTGGCGCGATGGGCGGAATCTAAGCCAGATTACTATTTGTGGGCGATCGACGACCATCTCATGTTGTTTAACAAGTCGAGAATTGTCAGCAGGAACGCTCCCGGCGGACGCATGTTTGTGTTCGGCGCCTCCGAGGCCGGCGAGGGCATCGTTGACGACGTGATCGAGAAGCGCTTGCCCGGCTTGTCGGTAGAGCATCTTTCCTTTGATGGCGGCACGTTTCGCGACATCGTGATTCAACTGAAATATCTGGAGCAAGTCTACGGCAAGCGGGCTTTGCCGTCGCAGATTCTCATAGGCCTCTCGCCTCGCCTGGTTGCCAATATTACCGTTGCAAAATTCGGCGATCGGTTTCCCGACGGCGTAAACCGCTTCAGCGACGTGGTCTCCGTGAACACATCGGGTCCTCTTCCGCGACTGGTCCGAAAGAGCAAGCTGCGCGCGATGGTCGCATGGCTGAATTTCCGGATCGTTCAAACGGAGCGCTACCGGGCTGCTATGAATGCGTTGGTTCTCGATTTAGATACGCGTCTCCATCCCGGGCGTCCGCCACGCACCAATCTGCTGGAGGCTTTTCAAAAAGCCAAGCTGCGCCATAGGATTCGTGCTTCCGATGAAGCCCTGAGAGGTGTCCTCACGGAGCGCGGACACTGGCAGACCACCCACTCCTGGAAGGCGTCCGAGCACCGCGACCTTGTGGATCACGAGTTCGCCTACGTGATCTCGTTTGCTCAACGCAATCACATTCATCTCTTTTTCGTGAATCTTCCCGAATGGCCGACCAACAAGGAAATGTTCGATCCCGGTGTTTACGAAGACTACTTGCAGACCGTCCGCCAGGCCAGCAACGGCACTCCATTCCTCGATCTCGGGGATCTGCTGCCTGACGCGCAGTTCGTGGACGCGGTTCACCCAACGGCGGCAGGCGCCGACAAAGTCTCCGCCATCATCGCCGATTTTGTGCGCCAAAATGAACCTTCGGGCCGTCCGGTCGTCGCAGTATCCCAGGCAGGTACACAATGAGCGCTTCTCCCGATTTGGCAACAATGCCGGCAGAGATCACCGATCCGTGGGCGAGCCTTTGCGATTCATGGCGGAGTTGCAACGACTACCTGACACTAGTCACCCTCTGCCGGCAGTTGAAAAAGATCGCGGACCGGCCGGGCGCCCGGCCAAAATCGCCCTCTTGGGCGGCGCCACGACCGACCTTCTGGTTGCGCCTTTGAAACTAGCGCTTGCTGCTGCCGGAGTGCCGGCGGAGATTCACGCCGCAGGTTACGATCAGATTCTCCCCGAGCTTTTAAACGCCGCTAGCCTGACAACCGCCCTTGCTCCGGCCATCACCATCCTGCTGCTTACGCCTTTTAGCATTCAGCAATGGCCCGACACAAACGCCTCCGTAGAACAGGCTAATGAGTTGGCGCGGGAAGTGGTCTCGGGCATCCTGAATCCATGCCGGATATTTCATGAGCGCACCGGCTCTGAGATCGTCCTCAATAACTTCCACGCCTATCCGCTGCGTATGCACGGGAACCTGGAAGCCCGTATGCCCGGCGGCCGCGACAATTTCCTGCGGCGGGTGAATATGATCTTGGCGGACAGCGCCCCACCCTTCGTCCACATTCACGATGTCTGCGGACTCGCTGAGCGCAAGGGTGTCGATCAGTGGTTCGATCTTCGCGATTGGCACGATTCCAAGCAGCCCGTCGCTTCCGACTGTATCCCCGAGTTGGTGCGCGGAACCGCCTCCATCGTGGCGGCGATCCTCGGTCGCGTTTACAAGTGCGCCGTCCTCGATCTGGACAACACCCTGTGGCACGGAATCATTGGCGACGACGGCGTCGAAGGAATTCAGATTGGCCACGGCAGTGCGGCTGGTGAGGCTTTCCTCGCTTTCCAGCACTACCTCAAGGCAATTCAATCGCGCGGCATCCTCCTCGCAGTCTCCAGCAAGAATCAGGAAAAGGCCGCGGAACTGCCGTTCCTGCATCATCCTGACATGCTCTTGAAGCGAGAGGATTTTGTCGCCTTCCGTGCGAACTGGCTCCCTAAGTCGGAGAACATCCGCTCCATCGCCGCGGAACTGAACATCGGGCTCGATTCCATCGTTTTCATCGACGACAATCCCGCGGAGCGCTACGAAGTGCGCCGGGCCCTTCCCGAAGTGGCCGTTCCTGAATTGAGTCTCGAGCCAAGCGAATATCCGGCGATTGTTGGCAGAGGTCGCTATTTCGAATCGGTCAGAATCACCGACGACGATCGCAATCGCACCCAAACTTACGCATTACGCTCGCAGGCATCCGCCCTGTTGAGTGAGACCACGGATTATCCCGCCTACCTGCGCTCCCTCGAGATGAAAGCCGTTGTCCGCTCATTCGATCCCGAATCGATGGAACGCGTCACGCAACTGATGAACAAAAGCAATCAGTTCAACCTGACCACCAGAAGGCTGACTCTGACCCAGGTTCGTCAGCTTGCGGAGAACCCTGCTTGGATGACACGATATATCCGGCTAAGCGATCGATTTGGCGACCACGGCCTGATCGGCGTCGTGACCGCCGAATTGGTGGAAGACCGCCTATTCATTCGCGATTGGCTGATGAGTTGCCGTGTCCTGAGCCGCACCGTCGAGGCTCTCGTCCGCAACGAACTCGTTGCGGCCGCGAAGGAAGCCGGGGCGGTGGAAATCATCGGTACGTATATCCCCACCGCGAAAAATGCATTGGTAAAAAACCTGTGCAGCGATATGGGTTTCGCACTCGCCGAAGAGACGGAGCACGGAACTGTCTGGCATCTTTCCGTACCTGACGCTGCCGCGTGGGACACGTTTATTCAGAGGATCTGACACATGCTTGATGACGCAACCATCTTGAACCGATTGAACAAGATTTTTGAAAACGTGCTGGATCTCGACACCGTCCAACTTACTCGTGAAACGCGTGCGCCCGATGTACCCGGTTGGGACTCCGTCGCCCACGTTCAGCTACTGATTGCTACCGAGAAAACCTTCGGTTTCCGTCTGCGTACCGCGGAGATGGCGGGATTGAAGAATGTCGGCGATCTGATGGATTACATTGCTGCCCGCGCCACTCGCTAAGAAGCCTCGCCGGCGTCGTCTCCACTCTCCATCGTCTTCAGAAGCATTTCGGCTTCTTCTTCGGAGAGGCCCTCGATCTCCTGCATGAGCCGCGCCATAGTATCTTCTTCGCTCTCGATTTTTGGGTAGCTGTCAAGCTTGGCGCAAACCATCGCAATGGTTGGCGATTCCAGAAAGCTGTGCAAGGGAAACTGCACGCAGAATCCGTTTCGTATGCGCGCGATAATCTGCGTCGCAAGTAACGAGTGTCCACCCATTTCAAAGAAGTTGTCGTTAATACCGACGCGGTCTGTTCTCAGAACTTCGCGCCAGATCGCTGCCACCTTTTCCTCTGTGGCATTGCGTGGCGCTGTCATACTTTGCTGCCCGGCCGCTTCTTCCGACAGGCGCAACGCGGCCAGCGATCGAAAATCGATCTTCCCATTCGGCGTCAGCGGCAGCGCGTCGATGGTGACAACGCGCGCAGGGAACATGTAATCGGGAAGGTAGTCGCGAAGGAAAGAACGCCATTCCGCCATTTCGATTCGCTTGTTGGCGGCGACATAAGCGACGAGAATCTTTTCAGCGCTGGCATCCTGTTCTGCCGCGATCACCGCCTGCCGCACCGCAGGATGCCGCCGAACCGCCGCCTCCACTTCCGCCGGCTCTACCCGAAACCCGCGAATCTTGATTTGCTGGTCGATCCGCCCTAAAAATTCAACGTCTCCGGTGGGAAGAAAACGGGCGAGATCTCCGGTCCGATAGATCAGCTCTCCCGGCTTCCCAAATGGGTTCTGAACGAAGACCCGCGCCGTCTCGACAGGCTGGTCGAAATAGCCCTGGGCAACGCCCTCGCCGCCAACGCAAAGCTCTCCCGCGACGCCTAAGGGCAGCGATTGCGATCCGTCGAGGATATACACCTCCGCATTTCCAATCGGTTTTCCGATTGGTACGGTTGCCGGTTCCCACTCGCTTACGTTCCGCTCGCCATCAAAGATGCAACAGCCGATCGTCGTCTCCGTAGGACCATAATGGTTGATCACCTTGCAACCGGTCTCCTGGATCGTCCGATAGAGAGACCAGGAAAGGGCTTCGCCGCCTGAAATCAGAAAGCGCCGCGGAAGAACCGACGCGCCCGCCGCATCGAGCAGTGTCTTCAAATGCGAAGGCGTAATTTTCAAGATGTCCAGCGCGTGCGCGGCCGAATACTTGGCGAATAGCTCGCCGCTCATGGCGGTCTCATAACCGATCACATGCACGCACCCGCCTGAAATGAGAGCAGGGAAGATGCAAGTATTTCCCAGGTCAGCCGCAAGCGTAGAGACGGTGGCGAAATTCAGACCGCGCCCGCCAACCCGGCTTTGAATAAAGGAGCTGTAGTTCACTACGTTGCGGTGCCGCACGGCGACGCCCTTGGGTGTCCCGGTCGATCCCGAGGTGTACATCACGTAGATCAGATCTTCCGGGCCGGCATTTGCTTGCGGATTTTCGGAGGAGGCGTCGCCGTTCCCGTCGAAGCGAATCGTCGCACCCGCAAAATCGGGTAAAAGCCCAGCGCATTTTTCATCGCTTACAACGATGGAGGCGCCGGTTTCGGATAACTGATGCAGCAAGCGAGCTTTTGGATGATCCGGAAGCAGCGGAAGATAGCAGCCGCCGGCCTTCAATATGCCAAGCATTCCCACTATCGTTGCGGACGATCGCTCCATCAGCAGCCCCACTGGTACGTTCGCTCGTACGCCTCGCGCACTCAACGTATGCGCCAAACGGTTCGCTGCCGCGTTCAGTTCCGCGTACGTGAATGCCACTTTTTCGTCGCGCAAAGCAGGGAGATCCGGCGTTTCCGCCGCCTGTTCCTCAAAAAGCCGATGCAGGCTCTTGTCTCGCGGAAAAGCGAAGGTGGTTTCGTTGAACGCCACTAAAGTCTGCTGCTCTTCGTTGGCGTCCATAATCGGCAGGTTGCTGACTGGCACGCTCGGATCAGCCGCGGTCAGAATGGCCAACATCCGTCCCATTCGCTCGATCAATTTGGGTGAAAATCGTGCCCCATCGAAAATCAGTTCTCCCCCACCCATGCCATCGGACCGCAATTCAAGAGAAAACGGCGAGTAGACCTCAGCCGCTATTGGCGAAAAAATAACGCCACCGGCCGTCGCCGGGGCTGGCTTGCTCGCCACGCTAAAACCGAACTTTGAATTGCTCGACACGCCTCCAGCCTGGAAAAAATCTGCCCATTTCTCCACCTCTGCGCGGCCCGACTTCACCGCGTCGATGACGTCAGTCAAAGTTGGGGTTCCGTTGAACGAGATGTACTGCGGCAGCGCGCGCGCGTAAAGCCCCAGTCCCTTCACGAATTCGTCCTGCGTGCGTCCGTCCGTGACGCGCCCCACAACCATTTCGAGTTGCCCACTCAGACGTCGAAGCAGAACCGCCCAGGCGGCCATCAACTCGTCCAGGTCGGCGCTCACCGGTCCGATTGCAATTGCAGTGCGGGTGCCGCTGTCTGCCTTCTTTTCAAAAGGAAGCATGGGCGACGGAATGGCCGCCCAATCGTGGGACGCCCAGAAGTCTTTCGCAGCGCGGGCTTCCGTTCCGGCTTTCTGCGGAAGTTCGTTCTGCCATTCCGAATAGTCTGCGTACTGCAAGACCTCGCCCAACTCCACTCCGGAATAGAGCGCCACCACTTCATGGAAAATATTGGAGAGAGAAACGGCATCGGCGGACATGGCCGGCAACTCAATCGTGAATTCACCCGGCCCAATCGTCACATCGACGTTAGAGGAATCGCCTACTACCTGAAATGGCGTCTTCACACCCGGCATTCGCGTATACGTCGTACGCAGAATTTCGTGCCGTTCTACTAGTTTTTCTACGGCATTTCTCAGGCGCGCCGCGTCAAAACGCCCCTCGACCTTCACCAGCAGCCTGGAACGGTTCGACGGGGCCGACTCCCATAGAAGCCGCTGTTGCGGAGAGAGATGAAACGCCCCTGTGGTCTCAGATTGCATAATCTCTCTCTTATTATCGGCTGATCCAGCCGATTAAGTCATGTGGGATTATGCTGAGGTGATGAAGGCTTCGGAGGAACAGTTTGCGGGTTTAAGTCCGGCCAAGCGAGAGTTGTTAGAGCGCTTGCGTCGCCAGGCCACATCGTCCTCCAGCGGCGCCTCCATCATTCGTAAGCGCCCGGGCGGCGGCCCTGCGCCCGCATCGTTTGCGCAGCAACGGCTGTGGTTGGTTCATCAACTGGATCCGCAAAGTCACCTCTTCAACGTTCCCCGTGGAATCCGGCTGCGCGGTAGCCTGAACATCGCCGCGCTCGAACGCGCCTTGAACGAAATCGTTCGCCGGCACGAGGTGCTCCGCACGGTCTTCAGCGGCGATCCGGGCGAGCTCGTTCAACAAGCGGTCGATCTGCCCCCGCTTGCGCTGCCTCCCGTAGAGATCGCCATTGACGACGCGGTTTCCCATGCCCTTGCTGAATTTAGTCGCCCCTTCGATCTTGCAACCGGGCCGATCATCCGCGCCAGCCTTTGGAAGATCGCCGACGACGATCACATCCTCTTCCTGGTGATGCACCACATCGTGAGCGACGCGTGGACGGCGGCAATTTTGTTCGATGAATTGGAAGCGCTTTATGGCGCTTTCTCGGCAGGCCAACCATCGCCATTGCCAGAGTTGCCGGTCCAGTATGCGGACTATTCGGTCTGGCAACGCGAATATCTGTCGGGAGAACGGCTCCAGAAGGAGCTCACCTGGTGGGCGAAGCAACTGGAGGGCGCGCCGCCGGTGCTCACGCTGCGTGTGGATTTTCCCCGGCCGTCAACGGAAACGTCGCGCGGAAATCTCGAAACCGCCCGCATCGCGCAACCTATTCTCGACGGACTGCGGCAACTCGCCGCCCGCGAAAGCGCGACGCTGTACATCACTCTGCTAGCCGCCTACACCGTACTGCTGTCACGCTGGTCAGGCCTCGAAGACATCGTTGTCGGCACGGATTTCTCCAATCGCGCGCACACCGAAACGGAAAAGCTAATCGGTTTTTTTATTAACCTGCTTCCCATCCGGACCCGCCTGTCCGGCAGCCCCACCTTCCGTGAACTCATCGCACTCGTTAAGAAGGCTGCGCTGGGAGCCTACGCGCACCCGGAGCTTCCCTTCGAAAAACTGGTAGAAGAGCTGAAACCGGAACGGGCGCCGAGCCGCCACCCGATTGTCCAGGTCCTTTTAGTCATGCAAAATATTCCTCGGCCGAAGCGGGAATTGGCGGGTCTCGAAGTTTCGGAGTTTCCTATTCCTGTAATTACTTCGAAATTTGACCTGGCCGTTTTTCTGGAGGAGACGCCAGAGGGACTAGCCGAACAGTGGGTGTATAGCGCGGAGCTTTTCACACCCGAAACCATTCGCCGGATGACGCGGCGATTCGAGAATCTAATCGTAGCCGCGCTTGCCAATCCTGACGCCAGAATCTCGGATCTCGAGATGCTCGATGAAGCGGAGATACGCGAGCGCGACGAAACCGATCGAAAATCAAAACAAATAAAATCTAATAAATTGAAATTAACTTCTCTCAAGGGGATAGACCTGCCTTCAGCACGGTCAGTAAAATAGATAGATGGGTGAGGAACGCGACGCAACGGGATTTTGGCTCTCTCCGCAGCAGGAGCGCACGTGGTTATTCGGCCGGGGGACCGTCGCGTCCCTAGTCATTCTGGAACAGTCGGCCTCTTCTGAGGCAGTCCGGGCCGCGGTGGCGGAGATTGTTAAACGACATGAGCCCCTGCGCACCGTTTTCCGCAAAGTAGCCGGGATGAAAGCGCCCTTCCAAATGGTGCTGGAAACAGGCGTTGCGGGCTGGCGGGAGGCCGACAGCGCAAGCGCTCCGGCGACCCTGCTCGCGGAGGATGTTCCTTGGGATCTGGAGCAAGGCCCCATTTTCAAGGCAACCTATTTCGCCGATCCATTACGCCCCGCTGTCTTGCTCGCCGCCTCATCGCTAGCGGCCGACGTTCTGTCTCTGGAAATCCTGGGGAAGGAATTGAAACAATTCCTCCGCGGCGAAGTCTTACCGGAAGTAAGCGTACGCTACGTGCAATTTGCGCAGTGGCAGCGCGATCTCCTCGAATCCACGGACGAGCCGGAGGCTGCGGAGGCTCGGAATTACTGGGCTGGCTTTACCCACCCGCCCACGCCGGTCCTGCCAGGTGAGCGTCGTGACGCAAGCGCGTATGAACAGGGCGCCATTCAATTCGCACTCTCTTTCACCCCATCAAAAGAGGTGGCGTTGGCGGCTTGGCAAGCACTACTCTGGCGCCTAACCGGACAGGCCGAACTCGTCGTCGACGTCTTTGTGGAGTGCCGCGGATATGACGAACTTAAAGATAGCGTTGGTCTGATCGGCAAATATATTCCAGTCGCCGCCGAATTCACGCCCGCGTCGCGCTTTCGCGAAATCGTCGAGCGCGCCAGAAAATCGCTGCAGTCCGGCGAAAAATTCCAGGAGTATTTCGCCCCTCCCGAAAACACCGATTCCGTCGCTTTCGATTGGTCGAACCTTGCCGCAGATTTGGTCTCCGCGCCGGCCGGCAAACTGCATCTCTCGGTTCGCCAAAACACCGTCACAATCCTGTTCCATGCGGCGCGATTCGATCGGGAACTCATTGCTCGTTGCACTCAATATTTTCAGAAGCTTCTCGATGGCATGGCCCTTTCGGCAGAGATGCCCGTAGCGGCCCTTCCGCTTCTTGGTGCGGAAGAAATGGCGCAGCTCGACGCCTGGAACCAGACCTTCGCCGAATACCCCGCCGCTAGCTGTCTGCATGAGCTGTTCGAAATGCAGGCGGCGAAGACTCCAGACCGTCCGGCCGTACGGTACTTGGATCGTTCGCTCACCTACCGCGAACTGAACGAGGAAGCGAATCTCCTGGCTCGCCGTCTGCAACGCGCGGGCGCAGCTCCAGGCCGATTTGTCGCTCTGTGCGTGGATCGCAGCGCCGAAATGATCGCTGCTCTCCTTGCTGTGCTTAAGTCCGGCGCCGCATTCGTTCCCTTGAATGCCGATAATCCTAAGCCCCGTCTGGCTCAACAACTCTCCGGCATCTCCGCGCTCATTACCACTGGAAATCTTCGCTCCGCATTGCCCGAATGCGAAGCCCCAGTGATACTTCTCGACGAACCAGATTGGCAGAGCGAAGACACATCCAATCTCGGGCCAACTTCCGTCCCGAACGACCTGATCTATGTCATCTACACCTCGGGCTCAACCGGTTTGCCCAAAGGCGTAGGCGTTCGCCACCGGAATCTGGTCAACTACGCCTGGTTCATGGCCAACCGTTTGAATGGCGAGAATCTCCAGTTCGCCTCTGTCTCGACTCTGAGCGCCGATTTGGGGAACACCTGCATTTATCCATCGCTAATTTCCGGCGGCTGCTTACACGTTATCCCGCAGGATGTTGCGGGCGACAGCGGTCGCATGGCCGCATACTGCAAGCAATATCCGGTCGACGTTCTCAAGATCGTCCCTTCCCATCTGACGGCTTTATTGGACACGGATGCGGGTCGGGACCTTCTGCCGCGGCGCCACCTCATTTGTGGTGGCGAAGCGCTCACTTGGAAGCTGGTCGGCCGCGTTCGCGACCTGGCGCCGTCCTGTGAAATCTGGAATCACTACGGCCCGACGGAAACCACTGTCGGATCTTTGATGATCAACCTCAAGAACGTTACGGGCCCTCTGCCCATAGGCCGGCCCATTGCGAACACACAACTGTTCGTCTTTAACGAACTCCGCCAGCACGTTCCCATTGGCGTTGCCGGCGAACTCTACATCGGCGGCGCGGGCGTTACAGCGGGATATATTGGCCAACCCGAAAGAACGGCGGAACGCTTTATCGATGGCATGTACCGCACCGGCGACCTCGTTCGCTTTTTAGCCAATGGCTCCATCGAGTTCATGGGTCGGGTAGACGATCAGGTGAAGATTCGTGGCTACCGCATCGAGCCCGGCGAAATCGAGGCGGTGTTGCTCCGTCATCCTTCGGTGCGACAGGCCATCGTACTTGCACGCTCTAGTGATGAGGGCGAAAAACATCTGGTAGCTTATCTGGTCGCCCGTGACGCGCCACTCGATCTCACCGTTCTCCGCAACTATTTAAAGCAGCAACTTCCTGACTACATGGTTCCACGCGCGTTCATCCCCATTCCACGCGTGCCGCTTACAGCGAACGGTAAAATCGATCGGCAGGCCCTCCCCTCGCCAGAGCAGGCCGTCGCCGCGGGCCGACAATACGCGGCTCCAGCTTCGGACACGGAAAAGACCATTGCCGCCATTTGGGAAACCGTGATGCGCAATCCTCGCATAGGCGTCGAGGACGATTTCTTCGATATCGGCGGGCATTCTCTTTTGGCCACGCAAATCGCCTCGCGCCTTCGCGAGCAGTTCCATATGCCGGTGGCTGTACGTTTGATTTTCGAACATCCCACTATCCGGGGACTTGCTAACGAGTTGGACAAACGCCAGCCTGAAGACGACGAAGAGTTCGACATAATTCCCATCACACGCAGCCACTGAGGCCTTCTGAAATTTCGAGAGCGGGGCGGCGCGCTTGAGGCGCCAACGGTCTTTCGGAAATGGATTGGCTTAAGTCAGTCTGTACGGAGCCTTGCGGCGCATCACAGGCGTTCCTCGAGTTGGAGGAAAATGCAAGCGGCCGCGCGCATCCCCCGGGACAATCGTTTGATTGCCAGCGACAGTACAGCATCGTACGCTCGCTTCGCAGTAGGACGCGGCGAACGGCAGGCCGGAAGTCCAAGTCCAAGTCCCAGCGCTTAAGCGTTTTGTCCCGAGAGGCGGAAACTGCGTACATCCCATCCGCCATTACCGCTACGCCAAAGACGGATCCAGAGTGGCCTTCCAGCGTTCGCAGCACGCGGCTGCGAATCGAGAGCCTTTATACTGGTGTGATACCTATGTCTCAACGTGAATTTCAGACCGAAGTCAGCCAATTATTGCACCTGATTGTCCACTCACTTTATTCGCATCCCGAAATTTTTCTGCGTGAGCTCATTTCGAACTCGTCGGATGCGCTGGATAAACTCAGATATTTGACGCTCACGGAGGATGCGTATAAGTCGCTGCCGTTTGATCCTCGCATCGATCTCGAGTTGGATGAGGAGAACAAGACGCTCAGCATTGCCGATACCGGGATCGGCATGAATGAGGATGACCTGGTGGCGAACCTGGGCACGATTGCGCGCTCCGGGACCAAGAATTTCGTGGCGCAGCTTTCCGGGGACGCCAAGAAGGATTCGAATCTCATCGGCCAATTCGGCGTGGGTTTCTATAGCTGCTTCATGGTGGCGGACCGCGTGGAAGTGGTGTCGCGCAAGGCGGGGGAAGAGCAGGCGTGGCGCTGGACCAGCGATGGAAAGACGGGGTTCAGTGTCGAGCCCGCCGAACGCGCGGTGGCGGGTACGACGGTGCTGCTGCACTTCAATGAAGAAGGCAAAGAGTATGCCAATAGCTGGCGCCTTCAGCAGATTGTCAAGAAATACTCCAACCATATCGCATTTCCGATTTTCCTCACTTACGACAAGAGTGAGTGGAGTGAGTTGGAAAAGAAGTCAGTCAAGAAACGGACCACGGAACAGGTCAATGCAGCGAGCGCTTTGTGGCGCCGGCCGAAGGCTGAGCTGAAGGACGAGGATTATAAGGAGTTGTATAAGGCGATCGCGGGGGATTGGGAAGATCCGCTGTTCTGGTTCCATACCAAGGCCGAGGGCAGCCTGGAGTACACCACGCTGTTCTTCATTCCGTCCAAGGCGCCGCTGGATCTTTATCAGGCGGAATATAAGGGTGGTGTGAAGCTCTACGTGAAGCGCGTCTTCATCATGGACGATGCGAAGGAGTTGCTGCCGCCATACCTGCGCTTTGTGCGCGGGATTATCGATAGCGAAGACCTGCCGTTGAACGTGAGCCGCGAGATTTTGCAGCAAAATCGTATTCTCACGAATATTCGTACCGCTAGCGTGAAGAAGATACTTTCGGAACTGAAGAACATTGCTAGCAGCCAACCGGAGCAGTATGCGAAGTTCATCGCCGAGTACAATCGTCCACTGAAGGAAGGTTTGTACAGTGACTACGGGAATCGGGAGACGTTGTTGGATCTGATCCGGTTCAAGTCCACGAAGGTCGATGGCGTAACCAGCCTGGCGGAAGTGAAGGCGCGGATGAAGGAGGGACAGAAGGCGATTTATTACCTGACGGGCGGGGCGGAATCGCTGCTTCGCACATCGCCGCTGCTTGAGATCTATAAGAAGAAGGACCTGGAAGTACTGATTCTGGATGACGACTTCGATGAGATTGTGTTCTCAGGCGTCGATAAGTACGGTGATATCGATCTGAAGGCTGTCAATAAGACTGGCATCAGCGATGACTTGAAGGACGAGGGAGAGCCCGATAAAGCGCAGGAGCTTAAGCCGCTGCTGGATAGCTTCAAGGCGACGCTGGGCGACCGGGTGAAGGATGTACGCGCGTCGGTGCGGTTGGCGGACAGCCCTTCGTGCATTGTGTCCGAGGAGGAAGAGCCCTCCATGAAGATGCAGCAGATGCTGCGCGCGATGGGGCAGAAGGATATGCCGGCGTTGAAGCCGACGCTTGAAATTAATCCGGATCACGAGATCGTGAAGAAGCTGCTGGCACATTCCGATAATGCAGTCGCGGAAGACGCAGCATGGCTGCTTTACGAACAGGCATTACTCATGGAAGGCGTGCCACTGCAGGAACCTGGGGCTTTTGTGCAACGGCTGAATCGGGTGCTGAACCGGTCGATTTAGATTTAACAAATATTTCGCGAATGGCTTAACGTTTTTCGGTAGGAAGTGCGCCAATAGGAGCGGGACCAGTTACCCGCGCAAAGGAGCGCGCTGACTACCATGAAGAACGCTACCAGAGTCGAAGGCGGCCGGACTCAAGCGGGCGGCCGCCGCAGCTTCGGCATCGCCACAATCGCAGGGACGCCGTACGACCCCTCGGGGGATAACGGGCCGGCGGCGCGCGCGGGCATCAATCTGAGTGGCGCCGCTTTCCGCGCGGGAGTCCTATATCTTACGGACGGACCGCGGATTCGCAAGATCGGAGCGGATGGAACCATTACAACTATTGCGGGGTTGCTGGACCCTGTGATTCACCAGCCTATTGCCGGCTTCTCGGGCGATGGCGGACCGGCGTTGGGCGCGCAGCTTCGAGGAGCGGTGTCACTTGCGTTTGACGGGGCGGGCAATCTCTATATCGCGGACGGGGGCAATAACTGCATACGGAAAGTCACGGCCAAAGTGGTAGCCGGCGCGGCGCAGTCGTTCGATGGCAGCGAGGTCATCAGCACGGTTGCCGGCATGGGCGGGCAGCCGGGGAACTCGGGCGAGATGGTTCCGGCGACTACGGCGACGATGAACTCGCCGCGTGGCATTGCGATCGACCCGGCGAGCGGCACGCTGTATATCGCCGATCAGAACAATAAGAACATCCGGAAAGTAGATGCGGCGGGCATGATTACGACTATTGGCGCGAGCGAAACCTACAGCTTCCCCACGGGCGTTGCGGTGGACCCTGTGACCGCGGACGTGTATGTGGCGGACGTACTGAATAGCAAGGTGTTCAAGATTGTCGCCGCGACCGGCGTGGTGACAACCTTCGCGGGGACCGGGAAATCTTCGGCAGTGGGCAACAACCTTGGGGAGGGCGGGCCAGCGACGGCTGCGAATGTGCGGCCGGTCAAGGTGGTTCTGGTGGGGGGGATCCTTTATCTGGTCGATTCGGGCGTGGGGATGGTGCGGATGATCGACACGGTGACCGGGATCATCACTACGCTCGCGGGTAGCGGGTCGGCGATGTATACAGGGGCGTTTCCTCCGGTGGGCGACGGCGGTCCGGCGGTGGCGGGTTTGCTGGGGGTGGGTCCGTTGGGTACGCAGGAGGCGGCGTTCGACGACGCGGGCAACGTGTTCATTACGGACGCCAGCAGTCATCGGGTGCGGTTCGTGGCGAGGCAGGCGGCGGCGACGATATTCGGGCAGACTGTAGCGGCGGGAACCATCACAACGGTCGCGGGTCCGCAGGGAGTCGTGACTTTCGGCGGCGAGGGTGGTCCGGCGACGACGGCGCGTTTGTTTCCGGGCCCGGGCATTGCGTTTGATCCTGAGGGGAGTCTCTATATTTCGGACTCCGGGAACAACGTGGTGCGGCGGATGGAGCCGCCGTTGACGGATCCGACGAGAACCATCGTGACGATTGCGGGCAACGGGACCGGCGGCTATTCGGGCGTGCCTGGGCCGGCTAGGGCGGCGGAGATCCAACCAGGGGGGCTTGCTTTCCACGCAGGAAATCTCTACTTGACGAACAATTCCGTCCGCATTCTGGAGGTATCGGGTGATCAGATCACGCTTGTGGCGAACGCATCGGGCTCGTCGTCGCCGCCCGCGGGTGGGCCGGCGACGACGGCGACGCTAGGAGCAGCGAGCGTGGTGTTCGATTCGACGGGCAATCTTTACGCGGCGGACGGCCTCAATAGTCGCATCTGGAAGATCGATACTAGCGGGAACGCCACGACCATTGCGGGCGGCGGCATGGTGTTCATTGATGGAGTGACGATTCTGAGCGCTACGGCGAATTTGACGAAATTGTCCGGGCCGGGGAGTCTGGCATTCGATTCGGAGGGCAATCTATATACGGTGGATGGCGTGCAGAATCGTATTTTGAAGATTACTGCCAGCGGCGTCAACCAGCCACTCGATGGATCGGAAACGGTGACGATTTTCGCCGGGACAACGGGACATGGGGGCTTTGCGGGCGACGGCGGGCTGGCGATGGCGGCGCAGTTGAATGGTCCGGGCGGCCTGGTGTTTGACGCGGCGGGCCGACTTTATTTCAGCGACGGGATCAATTGCCGGATTCGGGAGATCGACACAGCGGGGGTGATCAACACCGTGGCGGGCAACGGCGTAGCGAGTTTCGCGGGCGATGGGGGGCCGGCAACGGCGGCGGCGATTCGCGGCGGGCCGCTGGCGTTCGATTCCTTCGGCAATCTATTTATGATCGACGTGGTGAACAATGTCGTGCGAGTGCTCGACGACGCGGCGCCGACGGTCACGTTTGGGACGCCGGTCCCCGCGCCGAACGCGCACGGCTGGAACAATACGAGCGTGGTGATTCCGTTCGACGCCAAGGATACGGGCGCGGGTGTGTCGTTCACGCGTCCGCTGAGTCCGGTGGTGCTGGCGGCGGACGGAGCGGCCGTGTCGCGCGTGGTGACCGCATCGGACCGAGCGGGAAACAGCGGCCAGTTTACTTCGCCCGCGGTGAAGATCGACCGGGAACCGCCTGTGATTCACGGGATGCCGGCGGCGGGGCATTTGTTGGAGCCGGCGGACGGAAGGATGGTGCATGTGGGGATGGTGACTGCCGTGGATGCGCTGTCAGGGCTGGATGCGGCGTCTTTTCACGTTACGGGCACAAGTAACCAGCCGCCGAGCGCGTCGGAGATTTCGATCAGGCCAAACGGGACCGGGGGGTTCGACGTCGCTCTGCAGGCAGAGAATTCGTCGCAGGGGCATGGGCGAATCTATACCCTGACGGCGACGGCGGCCGATCTGGCTGGGAATGTGCATACGGTTACGACGACTTGTATGGTGGCGCGGCGGCATCACCATAATTGAAGCGGAGCCGGTTGAGCGGGAGGGCGGCGGTGGGACCTTATAATGGAGGGTCACTGTGTCCTCTTCCGTTCTCGATTTAGCTACGCCGGATCTCATCGCGCGCTATGAGCCCGTTATTGGGCTTGAAGTGCATGTGCAGCTTTCCACAGCGACTAAGATTTTTTGTGGATGCCCCACGAGTTTTGGTTCGCCTCCGAACAGCAATGTCTGCCCGGTTTGCCTGGGACTACCGGGCGCGCTCCCGGTGCTCAACCGGCGCGCGGTGGAACTGGCAATCCGCGGGGCCTTGGCGCTGAATTGCGGTATACGGCCGTTCTCGCGTTTTGCACGCAAGAACTATTTTTATCCCGACCTGCCGAAGGGCTATCAGATTTCGCAGTATGACGAGCCGTTCGCCGAGCGCGGGTACGTAGATATTTCGGTGGAGGGCCAGACGCGCCGGATCGGCGTGACGCGGGTCCACATGGAAGACGATGCGGGCAAGAGCATCCACGACGGATTTAAGGACTCGGGGCAGTATTCGTACGTCGATCTCAACCGGTCCGGGACGCCGCTGATCGAGATTGTGAGCGAGCCGGATTTGCGCAGTTCGGCCGAGGCGTATGAGTATTTGAGCGAGGTCAAGCAGGCGCTGCAGTTTATGGATGTCTCGACTTGCGATATGGAGAAGGGACACCTGCGCTGCGATGCCAACGTATCGGTTCGGCTGAAGGGCGTGGAGAAATTCGGCGTCAAGGCCGAGGTAAAGAATCTGAACTCGTTCCGCTTCCTGAAGCAGGCGCTGGAGTTCGAGATTGCGCGTCAGGTGGCGGTGCTGGAGGGCGGGGGACGCGTAGTGCAGGAGACGCGGCTCTACGATGCCAATCGCGGCGAGACGTTCAGCATGCGCAGCAAGGAAGATGCGCATGACTATCGCTATTTTCCGGAGCCTGATCTTGTGCCGCTGCGCATCGGAGAGAAACAGATTGGTGAAGTGCGCGGGTCAATGCCGGAACTTCCCGCGCGGAAGCGGGCGCGGTTCGTGGAGGATTACGGTCTGCGCGAATACGATGCGGACATGCTGACTCAATCGCGGGCGGCGAGCGATTATTTCGAGGCGGCGGCGAAGGTATCGGGCGACGCGAAGATGGCGGCGAATTGGGTGATGGGCGATTTGATGGCGGCGTTGAAGGCGGAAAACAAGGAGATTGCCGATTCGCCGGTGAGCGCGGAACGCCTGGGCGCGCTGGTGAAGTTGATTGCGGCGGGAGAGCTTTCGGGCAAACTGGCGAAGGAGATCTTCCCTAAAATGTTCGCGACGGGCGATGCGCCGGCGGTGATCATTGAACGCGAAGGATTGAAGCAGATCAGCGATACCGGCGCGCTAGAGACGATCATCACGGATGTGATCGCGGCGAATCCTAAGCAGGTGGAGCAGTACCGCGGCGGTAAGACGACGGTGATCAATTTTCTGGTAGGGCAAGCGATGAAGGCCACGCGCGGGCAGGCAAATGTCGCCGTGGTGACTGACTTACTGAAACAGAAACTGGGGTGACGGCATGTTGAAAGAAGGCGATAAGGCTCCTGAAATTGAGTTAGCCGACGACGCGGGAAAGCCGTTCCGGCTGAGCGATCTTCAGGGTAAGCGAGTGGTGTTGTATTTCTACCCCAAGGCCGATACGCCGGGATGTACGACCGAATCCTGCGAGTTTCGGGACGATATACGGTCATTTGAGAAGAAGGGCGCAGTGGTGGTGGGGATCTCGCCCGATAGGCCTGCCGCGCAGGCCAAGTTCAAAGAAAAGTACGATCTGCCTTTTACGCTTCTTGCCGATGAGGACAAGTCGGCTGCCAAAGCCTACGGCGTGTGGCAGGAAAAGAACATGTACGGCAAGAAATCGATGGGCATCGTTCGCAGCACGTTCGTGATTTCACCCGATGGAACTCTCGAGAAGATCTATTCCAAGGTGAAGGCGCAAGGCCATGCCGGCGCGGTGCTGGGCGAGCTATAGCGCGGGCGCCGGGCTATCTCGCGCTGTTTAAGCTATAGCGCCGGCCAGCGGCGTAGTTGGGCTTATACCACTTGCGCTGATTGACGAAGATGGGCTGCCGGTGTAGTACGCGGTGGTCATTCGATTTCCGCATCCTTCCGCCTTGCGTTGCCGGCCAGCTTCCGCAGCGGCCTTCTCCAGCTCGCGAATATCGTCAAGCGTGAGCTTTCCGGACTCGATGAGTTGCGCCATCATGGGCTGCGGTCGTCGGCCGAAAAAACTCAGAATCTCATCGAGCAGGTTCCCGCGCGGCTTTTTTGCGATGCGTAACTCGAAAATATCCGCGTTTCCGATCTCCGAATCCGGCTTGACGGATATTTGTGCCGGCGAGATAATCGTATATCGATATATCGGTTAACGATTATGCCTAAACCGAAGCTGATACCGTTGCCATCCGCGGCATTTCACATCCTGCTCGCACTCGCAGACGAGGATCTGCATGGTTACGCCATCATGCGTTCGGTATCCGAGCTAACCGGGGGTAAGGTGCGGATGGGCCCCGGCACGTTGTACGGCTCGATCAAGACGCTGCTCGAAGGCCGGTTGATCCAAGAGGTGGGGGAACGTGCAGATTCGGAAAGAGGGCTAGAGCGCCGCCGCTACTACCGGTTAACATCGGCCGGACGCAGACTGGCGCGTTCTGAGGCCGAACGGCTCGCTGCCATGGTTCGCCTGGCGCAAGCCAAACGATTCTTAAAGGGCGCCCATGTCTGAGAAGCTCTACACTTGGCTCTTGAAACTCTATCCCGCGGCATTTCGTGCGGAATACGGCGCCGCCGCTCTTCAGTTATTCCGGGACCGCTTCCACGCGGAGCGCGGGCTTCTGGCGCGCCGCCGGCTGTGGTTCGACTTGATCGTCGATCTGGTCGTATCGATTCCGCGCGAGTACGGCCGCGGTGAAAGGAGAGCCGAGCCACAACCGGGCGGACACCGCCTGCCGGAGGAAGCTATTGCAGCCATGATGAATGGTTGGAAGATGAGCAGGCTGACAGTTATGTTTTACTTCTACGCCGCGGTGGTGCTGGGCGCCGGAATCGGGTGGGTGGGAGGCGCCTCGCACCCGCTGCTGCTGGTCACGTATGGCTTGCTTACCGTGTTAGGAACAGTGCAATATTACCGGAGGACGAGCAGTTTCAAGAGGTTCTGGCGCGGGTATGAGCTGATCTTGGGAACGGACCGCGTTCAACAAAAGCTGGCCGGATCGCACAGCGTCACCGTGTTCAAGGACGACGTCACCGGTCTCGTTGATTGCAACGGCGGGCTTGGGATTTTAACAGGCCAGCGGCATCCTGCGATTTTAGTGCGATCCTGCCTGAGCGATTATGAGCAGATACGCGAGCATCTAGAATCCTGGATGCCAATCACCAAGCCGGATGGCGTCAAACACGATGACCGTAGCATCTCCCATCCGGGCCGCGCCCTGGAATGCCTGATACTTGTCAGCTACGCGCCGGCGGTGCTCGTTCCATCTCCCTATTGGTTTCTGCCGCTTGCGTTAGCCTCGGTGGCCTGGATCTTTATCGCGACCTCGCGACAACGCCGCGAGCGCAGGTGGATAACGGGAGTGGCCATCCCGCTGGCGGCTATTGTTCCGCTGGTCGCAAATGCCATCGCTCTGCTTGGACGAGCGCGGTAAACGATATGTGGAGATCGATGCGCGATGATTTATGGACCGAGTTTTTGCCTAGTAGGAGGACCCTGTACCCGCCGCGTTGCCGGTGCGTCGGTTTCCTCGGAATGTCTTCTCCGCTGTTCGGGCCATCCAGCAGCAGCGTCTCCAGGCGCGCTTCCATGCGCTCTTTTTGATCGCGGCGCACCAAGTCCCGAATATATTCACCGGCGCCGCCGTAGCCGTCGCTTTGCTCTTGTCCATCGACGACTTCCTTCATCGTCTCTGGGAGGAATATGTTCATCGAGGTTGGCATCGCGTTCGCCCCGGCCTTGTGAGTATCTATAAACAGTTTTTGCAATATACTCGAAGCGATACCCTATGCGGAAATATCGCGGAATTTATCTTTTCCTGGCGCTTTTGCCGGCGGTTCCAGCATGCGCTCAGAGCCTGACGCCCGGTGCGATGGCGGCGCGCGCGAAGGCGCAGAACGTGCCCGAGATTCCCTATGAGTCGGTTCCTAATCTGCTGAAATTTCCGGCGAACGTGTATCTGGGCGAAGGCATCGGCGTAGCAACGAATTCCAAGGGACACATCTTCGTTTACACGCGAAGCCAGCGAACACGGTTGTTCGAGTTCGATCAAAAAGGGACCTACATCCGTGAGATCGGCGAGGGCCTTTATGGGTTTGTGTTTGCCCACGCGGTGAGAGTCGACCCGCAGGACAATATTTGGGCCGTCGATGAAGGCTCCAATATGATCATCAAGTTCAATACCGAAGGGCGGGTGGTGATGACGCTTGGCAGAAGGCCAGAACCGACGGATGCGGTCGCGGTTGCTCCTCCGGCAGGGCCGGCGGCCAGTCCGGGAAAGTACATCTTCGACCGGCCGACGGATGTGGGATGGGACGCCGCGGGCAATATCTTCGTATCGGATGGTTACGGTAATTCGCGTGTAGTGAAGTATGACAAGAACGGCAGATTTGTTGCGTCGGTGGGTTCGAAAGGTTCGGCGCCGGGGCAGTTCAATCTTCCGCATACCCTAGCGGTGGATGCGAAGGGGAATGTCTATGTGGGAGACCGCAGCAATCGACGAATCCAGGTCTTCGATGACGACCTAACCTTCAAAACGATATACGACAACGTCGGAGCGCCTTGGGAGGTCTGTGTCTCTCCGGGGCCGCACCAATATCTCTTCTCATCGAATTCGTACCCGGACGGAAACGATTCGACGCTGTCCACGGTGACAGGAGAGATCTATAAGATGGAACTCGACGGGACCATCGTCGGCAAGTTTGGTAAAGCGGGCAAGCAGTTAGGTGAGTTCAGCGGGTTGCATGAGATCGATTGCCGCAATCCCAATGAGCTTTTCGTTTCGGAAATTCAATTGTGGCGCGTGCAGAAGATTGTTCTGCACTCGAATGGAAAATAGGCGATGCGGAAACTCTTGTACCTTTCACTTGCCGCGCTGTGTTGCGGAACGATATTCGCGCAGGCGCCTGAGATCGCGTTCGATTCGGCGGCCGGGTTACTGAAGCTGCCGGCGAATCTTCATCTGGGGGAGGCCGCGGGTGTGGCGACGAATTCCAAGGGGAACATTCTCGTCTACACGCGCACCGGAGAAGACGGGACGATGGGCGGCTCGCGGTTCTTTACGCACGGCGGCTCACGTCTCTTAGAGTTCGATTCGACAGGAAAGTATCTGCGTGAGATCGGCTCCGGGGTCTATGGATTCCTCTTTGCGCAAGCCGTGCGGGTGGATTCGGAAGACAACATCTGGACGGTGGACCGCGGGGCGGACGTAGTGGTGAAGTTCGACCCGGCCGGCCGCTTCCTGATGACGCTGGGGCGGAAGCCTGAATCAGTGAATCCGGCGGGTGGCGGGGGTGGACGGGGCAGCCGCGGCATTCCCGGGCAAGGCATCGCCGGCGACAATTTCAATCGACCAACCGACGTGGCTTGGGACGCAGCCGGGAATATTTTTGTGAGCGACGCGTATACCAATGCGCGCGTGGTGAAGATGGACAAATTCGGCAAGTTCATTAAGACATGGGGCTCCAAAGGTTCTGGCGAAGGGCAGTTCGATATGCCGAATTCAATTGCGGTGGATGCTGGCGGTAATGTTTATGTCGCGGATCTAGGTAACAAGCGGATTCAGGTTTTTGACAATGACGGAAACTTCAAGACGCAGATCGGCGATGTGGGCGCGCCCTGGGCGGTGTGCATTTCGCCGGGAGCTCACCAGTATCTGTATAGCTCGAATTCCAATCCGCCCGATAGCATGGACAACGGCGAGATTTACAAGATGGAGTTGAGTGGAAAGGTTCTGGGTAAGTTCGGCACAGCTGGCAAATTAGCGAAAGAGTTCGGCACAGTGAATGAGATTGATTGCCGTAATCCGAATGTGCTTTTTGCGGGCGAGCTTACGAACTGGAGAGTCCAGAAGCTGACGCTGCACCCTTAGTCGGGTGTTGCGTGTCGCTTACCTTATCGCCGCGCCAGTGACTGAGCGGTCCAGGTCGCCGCGGACGAGTTTTTAACCAGCACCTGCTACCGGTGGTTTTGGCAGTATCGAGAAGGGATATCTTATGCTGGTTCGATCAAGCTTTCGAACGTCAACTGAATGACAGGTACATCATATGCTTTGTCTCATTCGAAGAATCCAAAATGCTACTTATATTGGGCATGCCCTCGTATGGATGTTAACGGTCGGCAGTATTACGGTCAGTCATTCCGCGGCGGCGTCTGCGCAGCTTGACCGGCCAACCTTTGAGGTTGCGTCAGTCAAAGCTGCGGACCAGGTCCGGGTGGTTTCCATCATTCCTCGACGGTCTGGAGACCATGTCAGTTATGTTACGACGTTCCAGATCGCTTTGTGCTATGCCTACGACGTTCAGCCGTTCCAGGTTTTGGGAGCCGAACTTCCGGGAACGTTCGATTTTGAGGCGACAACGGGAGGCTCAACCGAAGAGAAGGCCATCAGGCAAATGTTCCAAGCGCTCCTGGCAGATCGCTTTCATTTGCGCATTGATCACCAAAGCAAGGAGATGAGCGTCTACACATTATCAGCGCTAAGCAAACGGGCGAAGCTTAAGCCGAGTGAAAACGCCGGCGCTCGCTCCACTTCTCCCCCGCCTAGCGGGCGGGTAGACCTGTATATGCAGAAGTCGGGTCCGCAGCTAGTGTCCTGAGCGAGAAATACGTTGAGTAAATAACGTTTCGGCCTCATACTTGGGCATGCGATCAGGCCGTCCCAAGAAACCACTGGAAATTGCCGATGCTGATCGGGCGAAATTGAGCCTGATGGCGCGACGGCCGAAGTCAGCGCAGGCCATGGCGATGCGCGCCCGGATCGTGCTCAATTGTGGGGAGGGCTTGAACAACTCGGAGGTCGCTCGGAAACTGCAGATTACCGGCGCGACAGTGGGAAAGTGGCGGCAACGGTTTATTGAGTTCGGGTTGGATGGCTTACTGGATGAGCCGCGTGTCGGCGCGCCCCGCAAGATCACCGATCAGCAGATTGAGGATGTCGTCACCAAGACGCTGGAATCAATGCCAGCCAACAGCACGCATTGGAGCACCCGTCTCATGGCGCAAGAGGTGGGCCTGACGCAGAATGCAATCGTGCGAATCTGGCGTGCTTTCGGATTGCAGCCGCACCGCGTAGAGAATTTCAAGTTCTCCAAAGATCCTCAATTTGTTGAGAAGGTGCGGGATATCGTAGGGTTGTACCTGAATCCGCCGGATCGTGCGATCGTGCTGTGTGTGGACGAAAAGAGTCAGGTTCAGGCGTTGAATCGGACGCAGCCGATTCTGCCGCTGGCGCCAGGCGTGCCAGCCCGGCAGTCCCACGACTACGAGCGGCACGGAGTCACATCGTTGTTCGCTGCCATGGATGTGGCTTCGGGAGTAACCATCAGCACGTGCTACCGCCGTCACCGGCATCAGGAGTTCATACGCTTCCTCGATGAGATCGAAGCTAATCTTCCCAGCGGCCACGATGTGCACCTGGTAATGGATAACTATGGCACTCACAAGGTAGCCAAGGTGCGCGGCTGGCTAAAGCGTCATCCGCGGTACGTGATTCATTTCACGCCGACCAGCGGTAGTTGGCTGAACCTGGTGGAGCGGCTGTTCGGGGAGGTGACGGAACGATGCGTCCGTCGCGGCAGTCACACTGCTGTGCGCGCGCTGGAGAAGGCCATGCTCGACTATTTGGACAAGCGCAACGAGAATCCCAAGCCCTTCGTTTGGACTGCCGACGCGGATCTAATTCTCGGGAAGGTCGCGCGACTTTCTAAACGCATCTCTCGCTCAGGACACTAGTCGGCAGACGTGCTTCCATGGCTCAGCTTGCAGCCGGGCTTTCGCGGGTTATGCGCGGACCTGTCATTGATCGGACTGGCATCGTGGGCGTTTTTGATTTCGACTTGGATTGCCCGTTGGATGATTTACAGCAAGGCCCTACTCAACCGCCAGACCTGGCGTGGGCAGTATCCCGTGCAATCACAAGGCTGGGACTTGCGCTCAAGCCGGGGAAAGGTCCTGTCGACGTCTTGGTGGTCGATCACGTAGAGCAGCCTTCGGCTAACTAGCGGACGTTCCAGATCGGCCCGGCGCAGAGGCATCAACTATTACAAAATCACCGCGACATACCGGTAGGGCGGCGTTATTCACCGCCGGAACCTGGTCGAGAGACATGCCCATCCGGCGGCGTTCGACACTCTTAAATCTGGCCGCAAGCAGTAAGCGCTAGTATTCGCCTAAAGGTCAGAAGAGCGCCGCCTTCGGGCAGGTGTTGGAGGATCTTGCGCAGCACGAAATAGATCTTATCGTTGGGTCAATTGCAGGATGCGACCCAAACGGGTAGAAATCCGCCTGTGGGGAGCGTCTGTTGAAGAAATCGCCGTGACGATGTCAATGCTGTTACCAACGCGAGACTACAGTACTTGTTCGGGCGGGCCCTGCCGTAAAGCGAAACCGACAGTGCGCATTTAAGCGATATCTGCATGCCCGAATTACTAAGTGGCTGGTTTGGACATGGCCGCAAGCCCGTTGGCTTTTGCAGAAGTGTCCCCTAACATACGAATTGTACGAAAGATTGTTTGGGTCGTCCGCACTGCTACTGTCGGCGGTAAACAAGTTGTAAAGACTCTGTGAAACGTGCGACTTCGAGGTTCGACTGCATTACGATCATTCGTGTAAGTCGGCAGTTTTAATTAACGCGGACCCGGAGGAATGTATGACTAACTTAGGGAAAGTAGCGTTGGCTATATTTGGTGTTGCAAGTGTGTGGATTCCATGTGGGTACTTGACCCAGAACCGTACAGCGCGGACGTCTCGGGTTGTCGAGTCGCGAGCCGTATTGGGAAGTATCGATATAAAGGATGCTTGGGAAGGCTTTTCCGGCATCGCGCAAGGGCACAACGCTTATGCGAGACTCCCGTCCGCATTTGAAGAAAATCGTGGGCAAACGGATGTGCGGGTTCGATATTTCGCGCGCGGCTCCCGTTACGCCTTCTTTCTTGCCTCGAACGAAGTCGTCGTGTCACTTGTAAAGAAGTCCGTGATTGCTCCCGGCGGATCCAAGCATCTTATTAAGGCTGTGTCCAACGTCGCTGGGGCCGATGAGCCATCCGATGAAGGGGTCGCCCTGGACTTGAAATTTCTGGGGTCCAATCCGGATGTCGTGATCGATGGGATGGAGCGCGCTGCTGGAAATGTGAACTACTTTCGCGGATCTGATTCCGCTGAGTGGAAGACGAACGTGCCCAGATATGGGGAAGTCGTTTATCGCGAACTTTGGCGCGGGATCGATTTGAGAGTGCGGGTAAAGGACGGGGCGCTGAAGTATGAATTCCATGTGCATCCTGGAGCCAGGATCGGAGACATTCGACTGGCATACCGCGGAGCCGAGGGGATCTCGGTCGACCGCGGCGGAAGTCTGTTAATCAAGACCAAGGCGGGAACGATTCGCGATACAGCGCCGGTGTCGTACCAGAAGATCGACGGTCGCACGGCGCCCATTGAGAGCCGGTATCAGTTAGATACCGGTGAGGGATCCACCTACGGTTTCAAGGTGGGGGAAGGCTACAATGCAGACCAGGAGTTAGTCATTGACCCAGGCATCGAATACTCGACTTATCTCGGCGGATCTAGTGACGATGTACCCAGGGGTGTAGCAGTGGATAGCAGCGGTAATGTGTACGTCGTGGGATATACACAGTCGCCTGACTTTCCGGTTACTCCCGGCGCGTTCGACAGGACCGGTGCGTCGGCGAACAGCTTGGATGCCTTTGTGGCTAAGCTGAACCCCTCGGGAACCGCCATGCTGTACGCTACCTTCATTGGCGGCAGCAACTTCGATTGGGGCCGATCCATTGCTATTGATGCATCCGGCAACGCTTATATTACTGGCCAGACTACGTCCCCCGATTTTCCCGTAACGGGCAAAGCGTTTCAGAGAAACCTGGCTCAGCTCAATTGTCCGCGATGCGGCATCGATAATTACGACGCTTTCGTAGCCAAACTCAATCCGAACGGTTCTGCGCTTCTGTACTCGACCTATCTCGGGGGAGCTGGTAGCATTGACGACGGGCTCGCGATTGCTATCGATGCGGCCGGCAACGCTTATGTTGCTGGCGAGACGAGTTCACCCGATTTTCCAACTACGGCCGGCGCGTTTCGCCGGACGAACAGTGGAGGCGATGACACGTTCGTTACCAAGTTGAATCCGACCGGTTCGGCACTCGTCTATTCCACTTTTATCGGGGGAACGCAGGAGGAATTTCCTGCCCGCATTGCTCTTGACGTTGCCAATAACGCGATTGTTTTTGGGAATACCAGTTCTTCTGATTTTCCGACTACGCCAGGCACTTTCGATACGACTGCCAATGGCGGGTTCGACGCTTTTGTGCTGAAGTTGAACGCGGCCGGGTCGGGTTTGGTCTATTCCACTTTCCTTGGCGGATCGGGATTTGATTCCGCCGGCGGCCTGGCGGTTGACGGAGCAGGAGACACCTATGTTTCCGGCGGTACCTCGTCGCCGGACTTTCCGACAACGCCGGGTGCTTTCCGGCAAGTGTGTGGCAGCGTTGACGGCTTCGTTACTAAACTGAACGCCACTGCATCGGCGCTCATTTACTCGACATGTCTAGCGAACGCCGCCGGCGCCGCAATCGCGATCACGCCGGCAGGCAACGCGTGGATCACCGGGACAACTTCTTCGGCAACCTTCGTCACCACGCCTGATGCCTTTCAACATTCTATCGGCGTAGGTCCGTCGGGCCCTGTAGCGAACGCGATCATCGCAGAGTTGAATGCCACTGGCTCAGCCTTCGTATACTCCACGTATTTGGGTGGCAGCGGTGGGGATAGCGGCGCTGACTTGGCGTTGGGCTCCGCCGGGGATGTATATGCCGTTGGGAAAACCTACTCCAGCGATTTCCCGACAACACCGAATGTAGTCGATCGGGTCTTTAGCGGCCGGCTGGATATTTTCTGGGGCGATGGCTTCGTCACCAAACTGGCGCTGAACGGGACGGCGCCGCCTCCGCCGGCGCCACCTGTAATTGCAGCACTGACGGCGGGCCTCCAAGCGGTGGGCGGAAGCTCCTTCCCGGTCAACATTACTTTGTCCGCCGGCGCGCAGGCCAGCGGCGCCGTGGTTTCCCTGGTCAGCAACAACCCCGTAGTCAAGGTACCGGCCACGCTGACTATTCCTGCGGGTTCGCAGACGGGAATGATTACCGCAACCAGTTCGGTGGTGGCCGCGAATACTCCAGTGACCATCACCGGGTCACTGGGTGGCGCGTCAAAGTCTGCGAGCGTGACATTGACGCCCGTGCCACCTCCTGGAACGTTGTCCAGCCTGGGTATGGTTCCGAACGTCGTGACGGGAGGCTCGAACAGTGTTGGGATTATCGGGTTAACGAACCCTGCTGCGGCCGGCGGGTATACGGTTACGCTGTCCAGCAATAACGCTGCTGCGACAGTTCCTCCAACCGTAACTGTGCCCGCTGGCGAGACAACCGCGGTCTTTACGGTCACCACAGTTGCGGTGGCTCAAACGACAGGGCTAACGATCTTTGCCAAGGCTGGCCCGTTGTCTGCGGTCGCGCCTTTGACGTTGAACGCCCCGGCGCCGCCACCTCCAAAGACGGTGACGTTGACGGTGAGTGCTACGGGCCGAAACGGCGAGCATGTGACTTCAAGCCCGGCGGGAATCAGTGTGGCGGTGGGAAGTAGCGCGCAGGGGCCGTTCCCATCGGGGACCAGCATCAGCCTCTCCGTTAGCAATGGAAGAGATGCAATCTGGTCGGGAGCATGCTCTAGCGGCGGGAACAAGGCGAAGACCTGTACCTTCAGCCTGAACGCGGCTGCGACGGTAACGGTGAACGTTCAGTGACGATGATTTAGAGGCTAGTTCGCGGGCCGCTTCACTTTACAGCGAGAACGGCGTCGAGAGACATGCCGGTCCGGCGGCCTTCGACACTCTTAAACCCGGCCGCGAGCAGTAAGGGCGAGTATTCGCCTAAAGTCCGCTCCCGTCCTTCGGTTGAGACCAGCATGTTCAGTGACTGCATGTTTGCCTGTACGGGACCCACGCCGTCTTCGTTCAGCAGCTTTTCGGCGACCAGAAGAGCGCCGCCTTCGGGCAGGTGTTGGAGGATCTTGCGCAGCAGGAAATCGATCTTATCGTCGGACCAGTCGTGCAGGATGCGGCCTAGCGCGTAGAGATCGGCTTGCGGTAGATCGTCTTCAAAAAAATCGCCGGCGATGATTTCAATGCGATCGCGGGCCGGGGACAACGCTACCTGCTCGCGCGCGAAGACGGTCACTTGAGGTAAGTCGAAAACTACGCCGCGCATTTCGGGATACTGTTCACACGCGGCGATTACCAAGTGGCCGGTGGCGCCGCCGAGGTCGACGAGACGTTGGAAGCGGCTGAGGTCGAAGGCGGCGGCTACCTTTGGCGACACCAACATGCCGAAGCCGTGCATGCCCCGGGCAAAATCGCGCATCGATTGTTCGGTGCGGAAGAAGCTGGAGAAGATAGGTCCATCCAGGCCGAAAGTCTGCATCCAGCGTGGTGAACCTTCCTTCACCGCGTCTTTCAGATTGGTCCACATGGGATACAGCGTCTCGTCGGAATAGCGGATGTAGCCATGTAAGGAATACGGACTGGCTGAGCAAAGGTAGACTTCAGTGAGCTCTTCATTTGCGTACGCGCCGTCCTCTTTGCGGAGCAGACCGAGCGCGGCGCAGGCGTCGAGCAGCCTCTCCGTGGCGCCTACGTGAGCGCTGAAATCGCGGGCTACAGCGGCGGCCGTTGCGGGCGCTTCGTGAAGACGATCGAAGATGCCCATCGAGAGGGCTGCGAACATGGTTTTTGAACGCCGGAAGGCTTCGATGAGATCGATTAGCGGTTCCGGGTTAGGAAGGTTGGCCATCGGGAAATGATTGCGGCCGAGTCGTTCGAGTGCAGCGTCATTCACCGCCCCTCGCCGGCGCGACCTTATCGGATCGTACCACCTCCATGTCACACTGGAATCAATGGGTTTTACTTCCCGCCGCATCGCAACGGCGCTCCTGCTGATACCGGCCTTGACATGGGGCGCGGTGGCCGCCGCAAAAAAAACCGTGAAGACAGCAAAGCCGACGCCTGTTAAGGCTTCGGCGACCGTGCGCCGGTGGATGCACGCCATGACGCTGCGCGACGAAGTGGCACAGCTGGTCTTCATTCCCTTTTACGGTCAGGCGCCCAATTCGCGCACGCGGGCTTATCGCAACTTTATGAAGCTGATCCGCGAAACCAAAGTGGGCGGGTTAATTCTGCTCAACGCCTCCAACGGGCGCGGCACGGTGAAGGCTGAGCCGTATGCGTTGGCAGCGTTTCTGAACCGAATGCAGCGGCTGGCGCGGGTTCCGCTTCTTGTGGGGGCCGATTTCGAACGCGGCGCTTCTATGCGCGTAGCCAGTGTCACGGTATTTCCGCACGCGATGGCGTTCGGGGCCACGGGGGACCCGGCGTATTCGCGATTCGAGGGCGAGGTGACGGCGAAGGAGGCACGCGCGTTGGGCGTCCACTGGGTATATTATCCGGACGCGGACGTCAATAACAATCCGGACAACCCGATTATTAACATCCGGTCGTTCGGCGAAAATCCGCAGGACGTGGCGGCGCAGGTGAAGGCATTCATCGAGGGCGCGCATGCCGATAAAAAGAATTACGTGCTTACGACGGCGAAGCACTTTCCGGGACATGGCGATACCTCGGTAGATACGCATGTGAATCTCGCCACCATCCCGGCCGATCTCGATCGCCTGCAGCGTCTGGAACTGGTGCCGTTTAAAGCCGCCATCGAAGCGGGGGTGGATTCGATTATGACGGCGCACCTGGCGGTACCGGCGCTCGCGCCGCCCGATCTGCCGGCCACGTTGTCGCCCGCGATTCTGACCGGTTTGTTGCGCGAGACGCTCGGCTTCAAGGGACTGGTGATTACCGATTCGCTCGAAATGGGTGGAATCGCGCAGGGCTTTACATCGGCCGATGCCGCCGTGCGTGCGATCGAGGCTGGCGCCGATACGCTGCTGATGCCGGCCGATCCGGAAGCGGCGATTCGCGCCGTGGTGGGGGCGGTTGAGAATGGCCGCATAGCCCGCACGCGTATTCAAGAAAGCGTGGTCAAGATCCTGTCTGCGAAGGAACACCTGGGCATCGATCGCAAACGCTTTGTCGATTTGGAAGCAATTGGCGACGTGGTGGATTCGCCGGAAGACAACGAGCGCGCGCAGGAGATTGCCGATCACGCCGTGACTTTGGTGCGCAACAACGGGAATGCGGTGCCGCTGCCCGCGCAACCCACTTCGCAAGCGGCGTGCTTTGTGGTGATGCCGGAGAGCCGCTATGCGGTAGAAGGGCAGACGTTCACGCAAGAGGTACACAAACGCTGGCGCGCGGCAACGGTTGGGACGCTCGATTCCTCCATGTCGCTGGAAGCAATCGATGCCGCGCTGGCCAAAATGCAAGACTGCTCAAGCTTCGTCATCGCCGCCTTTTCGGCGGTGACTTCGGGGCGTGGAGCGGTAGGGCTTGCGGGCGAATTGCCGCATGCGATGGAGGCACTAACGGCTGCTGGAAAGCCAGTGACTCTGATTGCCCTGGGGAACCCCTACCTGCTGCGTAACTTCCCAACGGTAACGGCATATATGGCGACTTTTAGCACCGTACCGCCCTCGGAGATCGCAGCGGTCAAGGCGCTGTTTGGGGAGATTGCGATTCGCGGGCATCTGCCGGTTACGATTCCCGGACTAGCGAATTACGGGGATGGCATCGCTCTGGCGGCGAGAAGCGGGCAGTGACTCGTTTCCAGGCGCGGTGAGGCGATTTCCCTATTGCTTCCGCAACTATCGCTCGCACTGGGGTTTAGTATCAACTAGAGGTCATATGCGCAGCAGAGCATTTCTCGGGCTGGCGTCCGTTGTGATTTTGGCGGCAGTGCCCGCCGTACACGGTTTCGCTAAGAAAAAAGACGCCCCAGAGGCGCACCAATTCCTGCAACCGATTCCGAAAGACAAGCGTATCGAGCAGATGCTGAATCGTCTGACGTTTGGACCACGGCCAGGGGATGCCGCCCAGGTTAAGGCAGTGGGGCTGAAGACGTGGATCGATCAGCAGTTGCATCCGGACCGGATCGCGGAAAACCCGGTGCTGATCGAGAAATTGAAGATGTTCGATACGCTGACGATGAGCGGCGATCGGCTGGTGCTGGAATATCCGACGCCGCAAATGATGAAGCAAATGGCGTCCGGACAATTGCCATTGCCGACGGATCCGACCAAACGGATGATGATTCAGAAGCGCCTGGCGAAATATGAGAAGGAAGGCGATCAGGCGAATCCGAATCCGAACGCGCCGCCCGATCCAAAAACATTGCGCGCGTTGTTGACCGATGGCGAGATCCGCAGCTTGCGGCAGGGAACGCCAGAACAGCGCGTCGCGTTTTTCCAGACGTTGCCCGTGGATAAGCAGGATGACGTGATTCAAGCTATGCCGGGCGTGCGCCAAGCGCTTTCCGTAACGGGTCCCCCAGAGTTGCGTCGGCGCGTAGAGCTTATGATCGGGCCGCAGCAGGTGGTGTATCGCGATCTGGCCGAAGCCAAGGTGCTGCGCGCGGTGTACAGCAACAGGCAGCTCGAAGAACAGCTCGACGACTTCTGGTACAACCACTTCAACGTGTTTGCCGATAAAGGCGCCGACCGCTATCTGGTGACGGAATACGAACGCGACGCCATCCGCCCGCACGTGCTGGGTAAGTTTCGCGCACTGCTGGAAGCTACGGCGAAGAGCCCGGCGATGTTGTTTTATCTGGATAACTGGCAATCGGTTGGGCCGGATGCGCCGCAACCGCGCGGGCAGGGAAACAAGGCCAAGCGCGGGCTGAACGAAAACTACGGGCGCGAGCTGATGGAACTGCATACGCTCGGCGTAGACGGCGGATACACACAGAAGGATGTGACGGAAGTGGCGCGCTGCTTCACGGGCTGGACGATCAATCAGCCGCAGCGCGGCGGCAAGTTCACTTTCAATGCGAGGCTGCACGACAAGGGCGAGAAGGTGGTGTTGGGCGTGACCATTCCGGCGGGCGGCGGCGAAGGAGATGGCGAGAAAGTGCTCGACATCCTGGCGCATCAACCGGCCACGGCGCACTTCATTTCGAAGAAGCTGGCGATGCGCTTCGTGGCGGACGATCCGCCCGCAGCGCTGGTGGATCGCATGGCGGATACGTTCCTGAAAAGCGATGGCGATATACGACAGGTGATGGCGGTGATGATTGACTCGAAGGAGTTCTGGTCGGTGGGGGCGTATCGCAGCAAAGTAAAGTCACCGCTTGAAATGGTGACGAGTTCGGTGCGCGCGGTGAGCGGCGACGTGGATGTGGCCTTTCCGCTGGTGAACCAGGTGGCGCAGTTGGGCGAACCGCTGTATCGCAAGCTGGAGCCCACGGGCTATTCCAATTCCAGCACGCAGTGGGCGAATTCGGCGGGATTGATGGCGCGCATGAATTTTGCTCTGCAATTGGCGAGCAATAAGGTGGCCGGAGTGAAAGTGGGAACTGCCGCGGCGAATACGGATGATCCGCTCGCAGGTATTCCATTGGGATCGCCGGAGTTTCAAAAACGGTAGAGGAAGCTATGACGAATCGGCGTGTTTTTCTACGTAATTCAGCGCTGGCGATGGTGGGCATCGGCTCTGCGCCGTTGTGGTTGAAGCGGGCTCTCTATGCGGCCGACGCACCGGCGAGGCGCAAGAAGATATTGGTCGCAATCTTTCAACGGGGTGCGGCAGATGGTCTGAATGTAGTGGTGCCGCACGGCGAGAAGGCATATTACGATCTGCGCCCCACCATTGCTATTCCGCGTCCGAACGGAGGTAACGAAGCGGCTATCGATCTGGACGGATTCTTTGGCCTGCATCCTTCTCTGGCGCCGCTGAAACCGATATTCGATGCGCAGCATTTGGCGATTGTGGATGCGGTGGGCTCTCCCGATCCGACACGGTCACATTTCGATGCACAGGACTACATGGAATCTGGCACGCCGGGTCTGAAGGCGACTGACAGCGGTTGGATGAATCGCGCGCTACCAAAAGTTCAAGGCAAGGAGTCGCCGGTACGCGCTCTCTCCCTGGGGTCGCAGGTTGCGCGAACTCTGCGCGGGCCGGAGCCGGCGCTGGCGTTGCAAAGCATTGCCGGATTCCAGGTGCGCAATGAGCAGGCGGCGAAACAGTTCATGGATATGTACGCATCGTCAAAAGATCCGGTCATGCAGGCAGCCGGACGCGAGACGTTCGAAGCCGCGGCATTGCTGCAAGCGGTGCAGAAAAATCCTTACACGCCCGCCAACGGCGCTAGTTATGTCGGACCGTTCGGCAACAGCCTGAAGCAGGTCGCGCAGTTGATCAAGGCCGACGTGGGCCTGGAGATGGCGTTTGCGGATATCGGTAACTGGGATCATCACGTGAACGAAGTCGCACAGAAATCGACTCAAGGCCAGCTGGCAAACCGTCTGGGCGAATTCGGGCAATCGTTGGCGGCGTTCTGGCAGGATATGGGAGACCGCATGCAAGATGTGATGGTGGTCACAATGTCGGAATTCGGCCGGACGGCGCGCGAGAACGGTAATCGCGGCACCGATCACGGCCATGCGAACTGCATGTTCGTCATGGGCGGCGATGTAAAGGGCGGCAAAGTATATGGCAAGTGGCCGGGTCTGGAGCGTGAGCAGCTTTACGAAGCGCGCGATTTGGCGCTCACCACGGATTTCCGCGATGTGCTGGGTGAGTTGGTATCGCGGCAGACCGGGAATTCTTCGGTGAAGGGCGTGTTTCCAGGCTATGATCCGAAGTTCCTGGGGTTAACGGCAGGCTTTTCGGCATAAAAAAAGCCGGCAACGCTCGGAGGAAGGCGTTGCCGGCCCCTTTAGCCCTCGGAGCAAGTGCATCCTCGAGGCACACTGATTGGACGGCTCTTGTCTGCTCAGGGTTTCCCCGGGGCGCCATTGCAGAGCGCAGTCTAGCGTCTGCGTGCCGTCATCTTTTTCTTGGCCGGCGTGGGCATTGACGCGGTGACTTGTGCGAATCGCATCGATTCTTTCCAAAAAGCGCGCATCAGGCCAAGGAAGAGCAACACGAAAAAGAGCGACGGTAGATCGAATCCGCCTAAGGAAGGACCGGCGAGTTCGTCCCCCAGAAGAGTCATGCGGCCATTGTGACGTTCGTACCATCCTCCGTAACTCCTGGAATTCGTCCCGATTGTGACTCGCATTTGGTCCGCTAGTTTTCGAACCGAAGGCGTTTGGGGCAAGTCTCTCAGCTGGCGAATCCATTGGCGCTGTAATGCACTTTGATTCTTCCAGAACCAATTGAGCCAGGCGGGGAAGCCCAACGAATCAGGACCAGAAACGCCGGTTCGTATCTGTTTATTCTCAATCTTCATTCCCTCGAAGATGGTGTGTTGCGGCGTGTTATCCAGATTTTGTACGCGCGCCTGCAAGAAAATTCCAAATGAGAAATCGATCAGGCAGCCGGCGAGCAGAAGCAGAGCAGCCGTCCGGCTCCAAGGAAAGCTGGCGGCCAGCAGAGTAATGCCGAGCGCTTCCAGAGGCATCAAAGTAAGGTGCGCCAATCCCATCAGATCAGGCTCGCCTACAACTGCGATGCCAAGCACGAAGATGACGGGCAGGAACACCAGCCAGAAATTCTGTTCGGGCGTGCGTATCGCAGGCTTTCGAAACGCGCGAAATAGCAGCCACAAAACGAAAGGGCCGCCCACCACGCCCATGCCAAAGATCAGATTGGTCTGGTAAACGACGAACGCGTTGTCGCGCAACTGACCCCACTTATTCGGTTGATCGAACATAGTGAGTGACTCGGGATTGTGAAGAATGGCCGGGAGCACCGTCGCCAGCATGTTGCCTGCGATCTTTCCCGCGGTGCTGCCTTCGTATTTTTGCGAGGCGGCAACGCTCGTATTCGACTCAAAGGTGTCATGAAAACCATACGCCTTGAGCGACCATCCGAACCATGTCGCAAGCAATAACCCGCACGATACGGAGATCAGTGCGAGTTCACGAAACCTATGGGGCCGTTGGACGAACACCCGGAAAAGATAGTGTCCCGCGAGAAAGACGACATACGGACCCGCCGAGTAGTGAACCAGCAATCCGGCGGCGAGGCATACGAAGGCCGATACCAGGCGTAGGCTATCGGTCTTTCGCAACGCTGCCAGATAGAGCCACAACGCGAACAGGATGTAGAAAACCGCCAGTAATTTGGTCCACGGATACCAGGCATTTTCCATCATCATGGGGTTGAGCGCAAAGAGCGCGATCAAGGGGAAGTAACGCGATCTCCGGCTCTTTACGATCGCCCGCATCAGCAGGCAACAGGGTAGGAAGGCGACCAGGTTCAGCAACGTGAAGACAAGCTGAAAGATTTCAAAACGCTCGGTGAACTGCCCCAGGAAGAATGTGGACAACACATTCATCATTGGCGGACGTGCCGGCATGATATAGCCGCCGGCAATGGGGATGCCCGTGGGCAGGTGGTGCAAGAAGAATAGCGAGCGCTGAAAGTGCTCCAGCCAATCGCCTCCCCATCCGGCGCCCGAAAAATTGCGGATCGTGGCCAGCACGGGCAGGCTCCAGATGACGAGAAATCCGTAGCCGGCCAGGGCTTGCCGCGCGCCGAAGGATAGAGCGAGCTTGCGAATCTCGCGCCAATGCCAGAGGGCGAGCGCTGCGGCGACGCAACCGGCCGCGCGAAAAGCGCCGGTTTCCGATCCAGGCGCGAGGCAGAAAACGGCCCATGCGAAAAGGTAGATCAGAATAAGCGATGCGGCAATAGCTACGCACAGTTTCTCGAGCGGGCGCCATGTGAGTTTGCGCACCAGCGCAAAGCCTGGCGCGAACGAACACACCGACACCGAGACTGCGGTGAGAAGCAGTTGCGCCCAAAGCATGCCTGTTTAGTTTAGCAGCGCACGCCGCATGCTATGCTGAATCCGGATGTTCAGCAGGTCGCGTAAAGTCCGTGTTTTGTTCGGACTATCGGACGTTGTCCTGATATCGCTGGCGTTCCTCACCGCATACCAGACGCGCGCCATTCTGCACCTGCGCCACAATTTCTTCTTTAATAGCGAGAAGGGGACGTTGCTGCTGGGCGGGGCATTGATGGCCTGGGTGGCGATCGGCCTGTGGCTGGAAATTTACGACAAACTCGATTCGGCGCACCCGCGTATCATCTTGCGCGACACCGCCAAACAGTGCCTCTATAGCGCACTGTTTCTGGTGGTCTTTGAATATCTGCTGCGGCTTGATCTCAGCCGCTTCTTCCTGGCGTTGTTTGCGGCCTTGGCCTGGGTGCTGCTGCTGGTGTTCCGCCTCACTGCGGGGCGCATCATCGGCATCTATCGCCGTGGGTTTGCCGCGCCGCACTACATGATGATAGCGGGAACGAACGACCGTGCCCGCGGGCTAGCCGCTGATCTGGAGCAATCGGTCGAATATGGCGTGCGGTTGCGCGGTTTTCTGAACGAACGGGCGGACGCGGTCCGTTCGCAAATTCTGCTCGGCGCGGAATACCCGGTTTATCCCATTCGAGAATTGCCCGCCCTTTTGAGAGAGCACGTCATCGATGAAATTGTCTTCGCCGTACCGAGCGACAGCATCGCGGAGTTGGAAGAGGTCTTTTTGTTGTGCGACGAAGAGGGAGTGCGGACGCGGATCGCCGTAGATTTCTTCCCGCATGTGAATAGTACGGTCTCGCTCGATCGTTTTGGTTCAACGCCGCTGCTGACGTTTTCGGCCGCGCCTTACGACGAGGTACGGCTCTTGATGAAACGGATCATCGATATCGCGCTCGCAATCGCGGGCTTGATCGCACTCGCGCCGCTGATGGTGATTGTGGCGGCGCTGATCCGCGCTACTTCGCGTGGGCCGGTGGTTTTTCGTCAGCAGCGCTGCGGACTCAATGGACGCCACTTCGAATTCTACAAATTCCGTTCCATGGTGGAGAACGCCGAGGCGTTGAAGCCGGCGCTGGAGCATCTGAATACGCGCGAGACGGCCTTCAAGATTCCCGACGATCCGCGTTTGACGAGTATTGGACGCTTCTTACGCAAGTTCTCGATCGATGAATGGCCGCAATTGTGGAATGTGCTGCGTGGCGATATGTCGCTGGTTGGTCCGCGGCCGGCAGTGCCAAGTGAAGTGGAGAGATATAAGCGCTGGCAGCGCAGACGGCTGCGCATGCGGCCCGGGCTTACGTGCCTTTGGGCGGTGAGCGGACGCGACAACGTAGATTTCGAAACCTGGATGAAACTCGACATGCAGTACATTGATAACTGGTCGCTGGCGCTCGATTGGAAGATCCTGCTGCGTACCATCCCGCGAGTTCTGACTGGCCACGGAGCCAACTGACTATGGACCTAACCCCAACTCAAAACGATGTCGTCGCCCTGTTGCGCGACACCGGCGCATTACGCGACGGACACTTTGTAGACCCAAGCGGTATGCATTCGAATGAATACCTGCAACTGCCGCTTGCTCTGCGGCACTACCAGTATCACCGGATGCTTTCCGTCGGCTTGGCGCGGCTGTTGCGTGCGAATCCCGAGATCCGTGCGATTACGCAAGAGCTATCCATAGTCACGCCCATGACGGGCGGACTGCCGGTGGCCTTCGGCGTATGCGAGGCTTTGCGCGCGAAGCGAGTCTACTGGGCGGAACGCGACAATGCGGATGAGCCGCTTCACTTCCGCCAGTTTTTACGGCCGGAAAAGGGCGAGCAGGTCGTTCTGGTGGACGATATTTTGCGCACCGGGAAGAAGCTTTCGGAATTGAAGCTCCTGCTTGAAAAGTGGGGAGCCAAAGTGGTTGGGTTAGCGGTGATTATCTACCAGCCGTTTCCTAACTGCGCCAGTTTCGGCAACCTGCCAATGTACTATCTGGCAAAGCTCGAAGCGAAATACGCGGTGGATGCTTCGTTGTGTGAGTGGTGTAAGAGCGATGTTCCCTTGATTAAGACGTGGATCTGAAGGCTCGTAAGAAGGCGCCCGTCAACGCCGATCAGTAGTCTCCCTTGAACGCAAAGTACGAACCGCGAATGACGCCGGCCAACTTCGACTTCTGGTTGGCAAACTTGAATCGCGGGGCGAGCTCGGCAGGGACTTCCATACCCTCAGAAAGCTTGAACCCGACAGCCCGCTTCTTGGGGTCATCAATGGTGTACATCACATTGATCGCGAGACCACTTGTGTAGAACACGTATGCCATCCGAATATTCTCGATCTGGAAGGCTGTCGCTTCGAGCGGGCGAGACGAGATGACGATGTCGCGCCCCTCCTTAAGGATACGTTCCACCCAAGCGATTGCGTTCTTGGCCTTGGCGGCTGGTTCCACCGTGAAGACGTGGTTGTATTTGGTCTTGAAGTAGCGGGCCTCGTGCGCCCGTAGACCAGCGAGCGCAGCCGCCACCGGCGACGACTCCAAGCCATCCGTCGACACTGTATCGAAGTCAACCTTATGGGGCATGGCTCACTCGCACAGAGGTTTGCTTCAAGAAACCAGTGTACTGAAGACGTGGATTCGATAGGGCTAGGAAAACGGCGTTCCGACGACCCGATCTGAAAGAGGGTTCTGCGTAAGCAAGTGGCGGGGGGTGCGCCCAAGCGTACAGCGCTTACCCGCCGCCCTTATTTTTGTCTAAAACGAGAAGCGAAGCGAAAGCTGCATATTCCGGGCCAAGCCGGTCTTGCTGGTAATCATTCCGAACTGGCTCGAAGTCGGATTCAGATTCGGCCCACTGAGATTCGGGTGATTGATGAAATCGTAAGCCTCGGCGCGGAACTGAAATCCCATACCTTCTTTTACCTTGAAGGCTTTCAGCAAGCCTATGTTCCAATCCTGAATGCCGGGCTGATAGATGGAGTCGCGAACTCCGCTTTGCAGATTGAAAGTTCCGGGTGCTGGCTGCGAAACATTGGCGTTGAAATACTTAGGTGAACTGGCCGTGGTTACGGGTCCGGCGAAGGCGCCGGTATTGATAGTCGGCGTTCCGTTCAGAACCCAGAATTGACCTTGGGAACCGCATCCGAAACTCCCAAACTCTCCCACGCCGGCGAAATCGTTGTTGGTTCCGATGCCACACGGCGTGCCGGTCTGGAACTGCATGGTGCCCGTGATTTCCCATCCGCCAAGCAGCTTACCCGTCATATCGTTGCGGCGCTTGAACAAAGGAACATCGTAGATGTAGTTGATGACGGCGACGTGGCGGGTATCGTATTCCGACGGCCCCCAGAGATTGCTGGTGTTGTAGGTATCTGGAACGATATCCCGGTAGTTGGAACCGCCATCCATACTTTTCGAATAGGTGTAGCTGAAGCCAAGGCTCAGACCGCTGCGGAATGCCCGCGAATAAGAGACTTGCAGAGAGTTGTAAGTGGAGTTGATATTGCTCTCTTCTTCCTGAATTTCGGCGTAGCCTTTGTACGGGCGAAGGTAATTGACATTCACTCCGGGGTTGGCTTGTAAAGCGCCTTGCTGGGGTTCGTTGATATCATACACGGTCCATGCACGCAAGCCGCGATGCGCTACGTAGCCCACAGAAAGCAAAGTATTCCAGGGTAACTGGCGTTCTACCGTGACGTTCCAGTTCCAGGCCTCCGGCGGCTTCAGCTTGGGATTGAGCGTGGTGATGGTCAACGGCGCGGCGATTCCCGTAGTGAGGGCGGCGCCGGGATTGTCTACCGAGACGTTAGTTACGGTGACAAAGGGTTGAAACGGCGAGTTGCCGCCAGGGAAGACGTTGTCGATCAGACCCATGCGGGTAGTAAACCGGCCGATTCCGGCACGGATCACTGTCTTGGGATTGATCTGGTAAGCAATTCCCAACCGGGGCTGAATGGGCGATTGCAGGTTGATGTAACTCTTCGACAGACTTGGCGCAAACAGCCCCGAGCACGAGGCGCCGTCGCAGGCATTGGAACTTGCAGCTAGAACGCGGCCTTGAGCCGAAGTAGGGAACGCGCTGAGGCCCGGAATTACAACTCCATTATAGGGATTGCCTGTTCCGAGTATGACGTTGCCGGTTTTCGGATCGACTTGCGCCGCCTGCGCCGGGTTATACAGATTTCCGTCAAAATAGTCGGCATTGCCCCAAAGCGGATGGTAACCCTGAATGGTTGTGATGCGCACGCCGAAATCGACGTGCAGCTTTTCGGTGACCTTCCAGGAGTCTTGCGCAAACTCTTCCCACATCCAGCCGCGCCAGATCGTGTATGCGCGTGGTCCGATCTCGGTATAGCTATCGGCCAAACCCAAGGCCAAGTTGGCCAAGCCCACGCCTGAGGTGCCACCCAGCCCTGTACGCGCATCGGTAAAGGTAAAGGTGCCGTTCTGGTTGTTGCTTCCGCCAGGAACAGTGCTGACGTTAATCTGATCGCCATCGTTCTCGCCTGAATATTCGAACGCGAAGCCGACTTTGAAGGTGTGATTTCTCCAGATTTTCGTGACCGTGTCGCCGCCTGTCCAGATGGGGCCCGAGGAATGCGAAGGATACGGACCACCCGCGAGACTGTAGAAGGTCGGCACATTGACGGTCGGGATCTTACCGGGCAGGTCCTTACCAGGCATCAGGTATGGGTAGTTAATACCGAATTGCGAACGATTAAATCCGGGAAGGGCAGTATTGACTGGAATGTAGACATCGTCAAGGCTGAACGTGATGCGCGCTTCATTGATGACCGTCGGGCTAATGGTGTATGTCCATGAAACGGTGTTGGTCTGATTGGGACGATTGAAATACTTTCCTGTCTCGCCCGAACCTTGATCGAAGGGCTGATATTCGAAGTACTGGGCATCGGAACGGCGGCCTGAGATGCGCATCTTGTCCGTCGCCAGAATGTCGATATTCAGCGTGTCTTTCCGCTGGTTATAAGGATGGGCGGCTTGGGCAATCCAATTCTGAGTTCCCTGTAAGTAGTTCGGCGTGGCGATGGGATACGCGCTTAAAATTCCAATGCCGTTCGGACTTAGCTGACTGGTTGGAATGATGTTGTTCGGAACTGGCACGCAACTGGCGGCGCCCACGGTCGGGCAGGATTTCGGATCGTAAATTACGCGGGCGCTATACCAGGGATTGGGGCTCAATAACTCACTGAAGTTACCTTGGCGCATGAGCGCGGTCGGGACTGCCTGCGTTTGCGTGTCCGTATTGCGGTCGCGCGTCCAATCCTCGCCAACAAAGAAGAACAGCTTTTCACGCCACTTCTTGGTTGGGATGATCGGGCCTCCCAGGGTGCCGCCGAAATTGTTATACCGGAATGGCGTGGTGACGTTCGTCGTGGGGCTGAGATTGCGCGACCAGGTGTTCGCGTTCAGGTCGGAATTGCGGAAATACTCGTAGAGGCTGCCATGATAGTCGCGGCCCCCGCTCTTACCGACGATTCGAATCTGGCCGCCGGCGGCTCGTCCGTACTCGGCGCCATAGTTCGCCGTTAAAACTTGAATATCCTGAGTGGAATCGACGTCAGCGACTCCGATTACCGCGCCGTTAGCGCGTGTTCTGACGGCCGGAGCGCCGTCGAAGGTGACCAGCGTGTCCCAAGTTCGCGCGCCGTTGATTTGCCATGACTGGCCGCCGGTAGAGCCGAAATTAAGATCGCCAAGGGTGCCGCCGCCGCGAACGCCGGGCAGCAACTGGACCATGTAGATGGGGTTGCGTCCGTTCAACTCCTGATCGAGAACCTGAGTGCCGGTAACTTCCTTTTGCACGGTAGCGGACTCGGTCTGCAGAGCGGCGAGATCCGCGGTTACCTCGACGCGTTCGTTGGGGGTTCCAACCGTGAGCGCGATATCTACCGAGAGCGTCGAATTCGGCTGCAGCTGGTTATGCTCAGAGAGAGACTTCTTAAAGCCTGCTAACTCGGCTGAAACAGTATAAGGGCCAGGAGCAAGATTCGTCACTGCATAATATCCAGAGTCATTCGCGACTGTGGGACGTTCCTGGGAGGTGGCCTCGTTGATTACGATTACCTTGGCCTTGGGGACGACGGCCCCTGAAGGGTCTTTTACAAAGCCTGTAATCGACCCGAAATCCAGCTGGGCATAGGCCCCGGATGAAAGTATAGTGAGCGCGGCGAGAGCGGTGACGAAACGCAGTGCGACGTGGCGCAGACCTTGCATGATCCCCTCCGTACAGTTACAAGCAGAGTTATCTGAAGATGGCGCGGTGCGTTCTCAGGACGCACCGGTTGGAACAACTTTTCAGTTATTCGGTTGCTCTGCGATGTTATCGCTGCCTTCGCCGTGTGTCAAGATAATTATCGTTGACGGTGAATGGGTAAAGAACGGCACAGACAGGCTGTTGACCTATATGGCGATGAGGGAATTACCGGGGTTAAACTGAAGCAGATAGCCGTCCGCTCCGTATGTGATATTACCTGCTGAAATAAAGTGCAGGATGTAACGGGAGCATGACAGAACAATACGTTTTGCTTCAATGCGGCGCTATTTCCACAGGCTTTTCCTCATTATGGTGGAAAAACGCTTAGTCCTTCAGTCCCAAATCCGCGAGGGCCTCGGGTTCATCCTCATAGATGAGCTGCGCTTCGCCCCAGCCCTGTTTTCGCTGACGGCGCGCCCAGAGCCAGGCGGCGACGAACGCGACGGCGAATGGTAAGAACAGAGCGGTAAGACGGCTCACTGTCGCGATGATGATCGAGAGCGCCGGCGCCAGGAAGAAGACTGCCCCCAAATATCGGCCAATGACGCTTGCGAGGGGACGACTGCCGGGCGCATAGGAACAGGCGAAAGGCAGCTTTTGCCAACTGTAGAACAACAATTCGAAAGTGGCGAGCGACGCTAGCGCCTGCAGCGTCATCATGCGGAGTCCAATTCCCCAACCCAATACGAGGATTGCGGTGGGCGCGAGCAAAACAAACACGGGCACGATCGCATAGGCGACAACGAAGGTTTCGACGGCGCTCATCCACTGCGCCCGGCCGTCGCTTTCGTTGATACGAAAGATCCAGTTGGAACCCAATTCGGCCGGCAGCGCAAGAGTGTGGCGCAGCCCGGGAATGAGTATCATGGAGGCCGTGATGGTCCAATAGAGGGTCATAAAGGTAAGAGCGAGTCCCAATCGACTCGCCAATGCGCGGCTGCCAGCGCCAGTAATGCGCTATTAATGAGAAGCCCGAACGCAAGGCCTGCGTAACCCAGCAGGACCAAACGGTGCGTACGGCTGCGAGAAAGCGTCTTATCCATGAAATCGAGAATCGCGGCGCGTCTGGGTTCCCGCACGAAGATGCTGACGATGTTCCATCGGCGGCCGATCGCGGCAGGCGCGACGCGCGTTCCTTCAAGCAGAAGGCTGCGGTAGCGCCGGTAACTGAAGAAATAGTCGGTGAGGGCGAGCGCCGCCACCCCGGTGCAAGCGATCAGGCCTCGAGTCGCTAAAGCCAGAAGGTTTGCATCCTGGCTGTCACCCCCAGAAAGTACCCGGTGGAGCGCCGCGAACCACACAGGAGGCGCCCACGAGAAGTGGTCGAGAAATTCGGCGCGGCTGGGAGCCCAATCGCTCACGTGCCAGCTTTCGAGCGCGGCAAGGAAAAACACAGCCACAGCGGTGCCCTGTACATAGGCCGAAATGCGCACGTAAACGCGTCCTGGAAGCGCGTTGAGCAGAATCGCCTGCAATGCCACCATCGAAAACAGCGCGGAGAAACATGCGAGCGACGAAGCGGCCGCGTTTCCTATTACGTTTGCCCAATAGGGCTGGCCCGCGAATGCCGGCGCGGCGCACAGACTGGGCAGCGCAACAAGAGCGGCTACTACCAACGCCGAAAAGATCGAGAACGCCAGGAATCGCGCGGCAAAGACTTGCCAGGGCCGCACGGGCAATGAGGCTAAAGCCAGATAATCGCGGCGGCTTGGCAGCAGCGCCTGCCACTGCAACACGGCAATCAGCCCGGCTAGGGCAAAAAAAAGCAACATCCTTCCCACTTCGCCCGCAATACCCGCGGGCCTTTGATAAAAGGCAACCACTCCCGTGACCAACAGCATCGCGAAGGCCCCCACCGCTGCGCTGCGCCATCTGCCGGCTGTGGAGAACAGCTCGCTATCGAACATGCGCCCCAAGAAATGCCGCGTTAGCTCGAAGAGGGGTCCGTGAGTTTCCGATAGCCGTTTCACGCGCGCATGGCCTCCAGGATGCAATCCGCGACGGCGCCGGGGTCGGGCTCTTCGGTCAGTTCGGCGAAGATCGCTTCGAGTGACGGCAGCCGCATCAATTCCCGCAAGCGCTCGACGGAATCGTCCGCCGCTACCCGTCCCTTGTTGAGAATCACGACGCGCGAGCACACCTGTTGCACGACTTCGAGCACATGCGAGCTGAAGAGAATGATCTTGCCTTGAGCCGCCAGCTTCTTGAGCAGATCGCGAAAAACGAGCGCCGCGCTAACATCGAGGCCCGACATGGGCTCGTCGAGGATGAGGATATCCGGATTATGGAGCAGGGCCGCCGAGAGCAGAATCTTCTGGCGCATTCCTTTTGAGTACGAGGTGACCGGCGAATCGCCATCGTCGCTGAGCGAAAAAAGACGCAGGAAGGCATCGATCTTCGATTCGAGAATCTTGCGCGGAATGCCTCGCAACCGCCCAGCGAGTTGCAGGTATTCGCACCCCGAGAGATGCGGATACAATTGGGCTTCTTCGGGCACATAGCCGAGGCGGCGCTGAAAACCGGGCAAGTCGTCGATGACGCTATGTCCGTTCCAGAGAACCTGCCCTTCGCTGGGATCGAGCAGCCCGATGAGAATTTTCATCGTCGTGCTTTTTCCCGCGCCGTTGGGTCCGAGATAGCCGAGAATCTCACCGGGCCGAACGGAGAAACTGACATCGCGAACGGCCGTCAAGCCGTGAAAGCGCTTGGTCAGGCCGCGGATTTCCAGCATGGACGTTAGACCGCCGTGGCTGGGATTTAGTTCCCACGTGGGGTGTAGCTAAGTGCTTTATTTCATAAATACGCTAACGTATAAAGCGGCTTGAAAACAACGCTCTTCTCGTGGCATTGTGATGTGAGGTGCGCATCCATGCCCAGATCGAGCCCTTACGCGATCACCCTTTCGCCTGCCGAGGATGTCGAATTGCGCAGGCGCGCCGGGAAGTATACGTTGCCGTATTGTCAGGTCCAACGTGCCAAGATGATTCTCTACGCAGCCGAAGGCATGCCCAACGACGAGATCGCCGCATGTTTGGACACTCGCCGTGAGGTCGTCTCCCTTTGGCGCAAGCGCTTCTTCGCCAACCGCCTCGCTGGGTTGGAAGAACACTCTCGTCCCGGTCGCACCCGGACTTTTTCCCCCAGATCTCGTCGTTCAGGTTAAGGCTTTGGCCTGCGAATTACCCGCCAAGCACGGTCTGCCTTTGTCCCGATGGAGCACCTGCGACCTGGCTCAAGAAGTTCAGCAGAGCGGCTTGGTTGCTTCGGCGAGCGGCAGCACTCTGTGGCGCCGGCTACATGAGGACGCCATTCGGCCTTGGTATCACCGCAGTTGGATCTTTCCCCGCGATCCAGAATTCGCCGCCAAAGCTGGGCGCATCCTGGACCTCTACGCTCGCCAATGCCAAAACAAGCCACTCAAGGACGATGAATTCGTTATCTCTGCTGATGAGAAGACCAGTATTCAGGCCCGCCGCCGCAAGCAGGCCACGAAGACTTGCCGTCCACGAACTCCCATGCATGTGGAACATGAGTACTTCCGTTGCGGCGCCTGGACCTATATTGCTGCCTTGGATGTCCACCGCGCCCGAGTCTTTGGCCGCTGTGAATCGAGCAATGGCATTGAACCGTTTGACCGACTCGTCGAGCAGGTGATGACGCGACCACCTTACAACGATGCTCGGCAGGTCTTTTGGATCGTGGACAATTGCTCGTCCCATCGTGGCGCCAGAGCCATTGCGCGCCTACGGAATCGCTACCCTCGCCTCACGCTCGTCCATGCGCCCGTCCCTGCCATTGTGCAGAGGAAGGTCCTGACGCCCAACGATTTCCCCAATCTGGATGCCGCCGCCGAGCGCCTTCTGGATTTTCAATACTACTGGGCCACCACTGCCCGGCCTTTTGAATGGAAGTTCACTCGCAAGGACCTTGACGAACTCCTCGTCAAAACTCAGCACAGCACTCCCCGGTGATGCCAAGAATACGTTACCCTAAAAAGAGCGGTTGGGCGCGGTCGGCTACGCCATCTTGAATCCCGTGGGCCCCGGTCCCACAGTCCTGGTGAGAGGGAAAGCGCGCACTACGGCGAGCAGGATGAGGCACCATCGCGCGGTGGGCTTAACTGCTCCGCTGTTAATCTTATGTGACTCAGAAAGCCGGCTACGGCCCTCATCGCCGCCTGGATTTTGTTGGCTTGGGCGTGCAAACTTGTCAGCGTCAACGTGGATTGGTTGCTGTGACTGGTCTTGCGTCCGATGGCGTACAGCAACAGCGGGCGTGATGTAATCGCTTCGGCGTGTTTGTGAGAAGTGGATAACCGCGTGAACAGGCTCCACCAGTTGTAGACTAAGGCGACGAACAGCGTCATCATCTCACTGCGCGCATGATCTTGCGTCGTGAAGCCCAGCCAGCCCCATTGGTTCTTCAACTCGTCAAAGTTGTTCTCCGCGTCGCCCCTTTCCCGGTAATGTTGAGCCAGCGTGAAAATCTCGTCGTCCAGGCTCGTCACCAAGACTGCGTTTTCGTAAAGCACCGTGCCCTCTTGCACCCAACCCATTTCCAGCTCCATCTGTGCCTTGCGGCGGCGGCCTTTGCGTTTCGCCACTATCAGATCTTCCCGCAAGGGCCGCCGCAAGATGAGGATCCGGCGCTTGCTGGTCCAGCCGGCTAATCGCACTTCACTCCACGTCCCCTCCCAGCCTTGGCCCGCAGACTCCCATTGGTCTGTGGCAAAGCTCCCCGCCAGTAGCTCCTTGATCTTGGCGCTTTGGCGAATCTTGAATAGATACGGCTGGTCACGCTGTTCGGCTTCCTGCATCATCCGTTCGCTGCCCCATCCGATATCGCCGCGCAAGAAGACCGGCCGCGACGCACGCGGCAAGGTATCAAAATAGGCCCAGAAGCCCGGCTGCGCGTGGCTCGACGCCGCTTCATTGCCTGCTTGCACCTCCGCGCCCAACACCAAGCGCAACTGTGCGATCAGATAGGTGTGCACCACATGCGAAGGCCGTCCCGGCTTGGTGGGATTGTAGCCTTTGACTGCCTTCTCTTGTTTGCCATACAACGGCTTCACCGTGCTGTCCAGATCCATCACCCAGGCATGTTCCAGCAATGGTTCGTAGGTCTGGCGCAGATGCCGCCGCAGCCATTGTAGAGTTTCCTCCGGCGGAGCTTGTTTGAACGCGCGCCGTGCCGAGTCTTCACTCATCACTTTCCGCATGCCGAGCAACTCCGGATTGACTCCGTCCCCACGCAGGCCGGTGATGTGGGCATAACGCGACTGCCCAGCCAGTACACTCATCAACAGCGTGCCTAGAACATCCACCTGGCTCGGCGCGTTCGGGCTCGTATATCGCAACGGACAGTCGGCTACAAAACCATCCCACAGGCCAGAGGTCTTTAGAAAATCGATGAAGACTGGCATCTGACCTATGGCCGTCACCGCCGCCGAGTCGTCCCAGCGGATCCGCAGTTTGCCTGCGTAGGTATCCACCGTGCAGCTCTCCGATTCCGCGACTGACCCAGCTCTTTCAACCTCACCCTCTGGGTGAGTTGTTTCCACTGCCTTCTCCAACGGCATGTCCCTTTGTAGCCAAGAGTTCTGTCGTCAGGCGCTCAACCAACTGCGGTTTTTAGGGTTAGTGAACCTCGGAAGTGACCGACTAAGCGCCGCGATCGTTAGAATCGTTGCGCATGGAGCCGTCGACCGCTTTCCAGGCGCCGCCCAAGGCAGTCCAGTGATTGTCGGCATCGGCGTGAATTTCGCGCGATAAGGAAGCCCGTACCCGGAACTTGAGAAGTAAACGTGTCTGCCGACAGCCACAGCAGCAATGCTGAGCGACGCTGCCGCTACAGATATTGCGACTTTTCGGCGGCCACTCCGCTTCATAGATCCTTCATCTGGAGAGTATTGCTGTAAGTAAACTTCTTCTTCCTTCAAGGTTTTCATGAAGGACTCGGCTTTGGGGTTGGCCGAGTCCGTCAACTACAGCGCATGCCGACCGTGCCGAAGGTACTTTTGAAGTCACCCATCCCCATCATCCGCTGAGAGGCCAGAGTTTCAAGCTGGTCACTTACCGTCACAACTGGGGCGAGGATCGAGTTTACTTCCACGACAACCGCGGCGTCCTGCGCTCTATTCCGGCGTGCTGGACAACAGTACTGCCAGCGGATCCATTCGTGGTGCTGGCCGCAGGGCGGTGCCTGTTTCGCTACGAGGACTTGCTGAAGTTGGCGGACTTTGTGGAGAAGGCCCGATGAGCCTGGGGCGCTTTAAGTGTAAAGACAATAACGCCGCTATTGTAAAGAGAATGATGCCGATGTCGTCCGGCGTAGCGATGCATAAAAACGCTAATTCATGTCAATTTTATCTAATAAAGATTGATAGCAGATCGCAAAAAAGCCTTAGACACTGCGACTGATAAGAGCATAATTATCTTTACAATCGTAGTCGAATCATTGAGAAGAGCCTATGGCCGACCAGGACCGAAAGATCCGCGCGCTCCAGCAACAGGGAACACTGAACCCGCGTCCCAAAGCAGTGCGCGACCCGCTGTTTCTCCAGGACGATTTCTTCGATCCTCGCGATCTGGTCCAGGTCAAATACGAGATGCTGCGGAGGGTGCGGACCGAAGGCCAATCTGTAACGGATGCAGCCGCGAGTTTCGGTTTTTCGCGGCCGTCGTTCTATCAGGCGCGATCGGCCTTCGAGGACGACGGTCTTGCCGGCCTGGTGCCTCACAAGCGCGGCCCCAAGCAGGCGTACAAGCTCACCGAAGAGGTCCTCACATTCATTGGCGAGGTGCGCCAGGAAGAACCCTCCATGCGATTGCCGGACCTGGTGAAACGGATACAGAAGCGCTTCCGCATCAAGGTTCACCCGCGAAGTATCGAGCGCAGCCTGCTTCGCCATCAAAAAAAACTCCGCTGAACGGGGCCGGCGATAGACCCGCATCCCAGTTGGATCTGGCCGTTCACTACGAACAACTACGTCGCGACGCCATCGGCCGGCCCACTCACAGCGGCGAACGCTTGGGCCTCGCGCTTTTTCTCCGGCGCGGAATGACAGCCTGGATGCAGGCATGGTCAGAATGTAACGGCCATGTCGAACAGACCGCATGGCCTCAATCCAGCGCCGATGAAACGATTCCCGTCGAGATGCGCTCGCAGATCACCACTCTGCTGGCGAGCATGATTCTCTCTCTACAACAGGAGGCAATCTCATGACAGGCGTAGCTCACCAAAAAGTGAATGCTGGCCACCTCAAACGTAACGCCTATCTTTACGTCCGCCAATCAACGCTTCGCCAAGTTTTCGAGAATACCGAAAGCACCAAGCGGCAGTACGGGCTGCGCCAAAACGCTGTCGCCTTGGGCTGGCCGGTGGAGCGCATTGTCGTCATCGACAGCGATCTCGGACAGTCCGGCGCATCGGCTGTCGATCGGGAGGGCTTTCAGAAACTGGTGACAGAAGTGAGTCTGGGTAAAGCCGGCATCGTGCTTGGTCTGGAGGTCTCCAGGCTGGCGCGAAACTCCACGGACTGGCACCGGCTGCTAGAGATCTGCGCTCTTACCGACACGCTCATTCTCGATGAGGACGGCGTATATGATCCCTCACACTTCAACGATCGTCTCCTGCTGGGTCTCAAAGGGACCATGAGCGAAGCTGAGCTGCATGTGCTCCGGGCGCGCCTGCAAGGCGGAATCTTGAACAAAGCCCGTCGCGGTGAGTTGCAATGTCCTTTACCGGTTGGCTTCGTTTACAACGTCAACGACGAGCCTGTGCTGGACCCCGACCAGCAGGTCCAGGGAAGCATTCGATTCTTTTTCGAGACGTTTCGGCGTACCGCATCGGCCTGCGCAGTCGTCAAAGCCTTCCGTGAGAAAAAACTTCTGTTTCCGCGGCGGTTAAAGAAGGGACCGAACAAAGGCGATCTGGTGTGGGCCGAACTACCGCACAGCCGCGCCCTCCACATCCTGCACAATCCCCGTTATGCAGGCGCATTCGTATACGGCCGAAGCCGTACTCGCAACAACCCGAACGGAGGCGTCTCCTATACCCGCTTGCCGCGCGAGCAGTGGACGCTGCTCAAGAATGCTCACCCCGGCTACATCTCCTGGGAGCAATATGAAGAGAACCTTCTGCACCTTCGCGAAAACGCACAAGCCGTTGGAGCAGATCGTCGCAAGAGTCCTCCACGCGAAGGCCCTGCTTTGTTGCAAGGTTTGGTAGTCTGTGGCGTCTGCGGGAGCCGAATGACGGTCCGATACCACACGCGTCAGGACCGTCTCGTGCCTGAGTACCTCTGCCAGCGTGATGGCATCGAGCACGCCATATCGATCTGTCAGCGAGTGGTCGGAGATCAGATCGATCGTGCTGTGGGCCAGCTTCTGGTGGAGAGCGTGGCTCCGCTCGCGCTCGAAGTCACTCTGTCGGTCCAACAGGAACTCCAGGCGAGAATCGAGGAGGTGGATAAGCTCCGCAAGAAACAGGTGGAGCGAGCGCGTTATGAAGCCGATTTAGCCCAGCGCCGGTACTTGCACGTCGATCCTGCCAACCGTCTGGTCGCTGACTCGCTCGAGGCAGACTGGAATGAAAAGCTTCGCGCGTTAACGGAGGCACAGGAGCAGTATGAGCAACAACGGCGGCAGGATCGCGCCGCAGTGAATGAGCAGCAGCGTGCTCGAATCGCCGCGCTGTCCAGTGACTTTCCACGGCTCTGGCAAGATCCAAAGACTCCGGATCGAGAGCGGAAACGCATGGTGCGCTTACTGCTCGCCGACGTGACGCTCATTCGAGGGACTGGGATCACTGTTCATGTCCGCTTCAGCGGCGGAGTGACGAAGACGATCGAGCTGCCGAGACCCTTGACAGCCTGGGAACTCAGAACAACGCCGGCAGAGATTGTCGCCGAGGTTGATCGACTGACGGAGCATTACACCGATAAGCAAATCGTGGAAATCCTGAATCGCCGAGGCGCACTGTCCGGATGCGGGCAACGCTTCCACAGCCGTATCATCGCGCGTCTCCGCTCTGAATACCAGCTCAAACCGCGATATGATCGGCTACGCCAGAAGGGCCTGTTGACACTCGAAGAAATGTCGGCGCGATTGGAGATCGGCCCCAAGTGCGTGATCACCTGGCGGAATCGCGGCCTGCTTCGCGGCTATCCGGTGAACGATCGGAATGACTGGTTGTATGAGGATCCTGGGCCCAATCCGCCGTGCAAGGCCCAGGGCGTCAGGCTCGCCAAGCGGCGTCGTTTTCCCGAGATTGTCTTCCACGGTTCGCAGGAGGTGCAGTATGAAGCGTAAGCCTTGTCGTAAGGATTTCCCGTGCGGCTCATGCTGATCCCAAAACCGTGCGCTTGCAGTTTTGCCACGTAGGCCAAACAGCAATACTGCACGCCACGGTCCGAGTGATGCACGATGCCCGGCTCGATGTGTCGGTCGACCAGGGCACGGTTCAGAGCTCCCAGAGCCAACTCGGCGCGAAGATCCTCTCCCAGTTCCCAGCCCACAACCTTGCGCGAGTAGGCGTCCATCACAATGGCCAGATATAGAAATGTCTCGCGGAGGCGAACGTACGTAATGTCGGCCACCCACAATTGGTCAATCCCTGTCAGGTTCAGGCGCGGCGCCAGGTTCGGATACACGGCATAGTCGTGCCGTGAATCCGTTGTAAACACGAATCGCAGCTTGCGAACCACCAACAGATTGTCGGCGCGCATCAACCGCAATACCCGTTTGTGGTTCACCACAGTGCCGCGGTGTTGCAGTTCTGCCGTCACCCGCCGGTATCCGTAAAAGCGATTCTCCAGCGCGATCTTTTGAATCAGATCCCGCAAGGCCACATCGGCCTGGCGCGGTTCGTGTTGTTCATAGTGGCGATAGAAGCCACCTCGGCTCACCCTGGCGATCTGGCAGGCGTGGCTGGCCTCGAAGCCTTCCCGCTGCATCATGCTTCGGATTTCTCCGTAGATGCTGTCGCGCCAGTGCCGGTGTTCTTCTGGCGTGACTCCTTTACACGCTTGAAGGCTCTTGTCAAAAAATCCAGATCCAACGCTTGTTGGCCGATTTTGCGCTCCAACTCGGCGATTCGCCGGGCCGATTCCTGCGTGTTGCCATCCCGCGGCGCGCCTTCCACCCCGGTGGGGCGTCCGGTCAATCGCAGGCCGGCGGTTCCCTCTTTGCGGTAGACGTCGCGCCACCGGTACAGCACTCCGCGCCGAATCCCCAACTCGTCGTGCAGCGCGCTCACGCTCTCCCCGTTAACGAGGCGCTGTGCCACCTCTTGCTTTAACTCCAAACTGTAAACACGGCACCTAGGCATTTTTGACCTCTTCCCATTTAATGAAAAATGTCCCTAATTTCCGTGTCTCAATTTTGGGGTTCACTCCAGCGATGAACGACCATGTGCATCCTTTTCCTCCCAAACCGTTTTGGGCGGAAACCTGGCGTTTTATATGATGATTACGTCAAGAACACGGTTGTAAATGGCTGGGCAATCAATAAAAAGGATCAGGAGGTAGTGCTTCACACGCAGGAGGTCACAGGTTCGAGTTCTGTCGCGCCCACCATTGAAATCATTCGTTTACAACCAATTTTCTAGACTTTTCACGGCTTTGCGGGAACGGTCTTTCGCGATGAAGTCGGAGAGAGCGTTTCCCCACGCCGAGGAAGCCGCTTTGTGATCGGTGGGAAGAGAGTGAGCGTAGACGCGGAGGGTGATATTCGAATCGGCGTGTCCGAGGCGTTCCGAAACCACCGAAAGCGGCGTTCCTTCGGAGAGAAGTACGCTTGCGTGGCTGTGCCTCAGCGAGTGCAGCGAGAAGCCGGTCAAGCCTGCCTTGACTAGCATCTCCTTCACTCGGGCGCCGACCTGCATCGGCGAATAGTAGTGGACTCCTGGCTGGCAGAATACAAGTCCGTGGTCCTGATAGCCCGCGCCGAAGTTCACCTTGTCCTGCTTCTGCTCCTCCCGGTGTTCCGCCAGCACCTCCAGCGCGAACTCATCCAACCCGAAGTACCGAGGCCCCCCGACTTCGTCGTTTTCACCCGGAGCCCCCCGGCGCGTTTCTGTTCTAGACTCTTCGAAATGGAGAGCGTGCTCTTCTCGAAGTTCACATCCTTCCAGGTAAGAGCGCACAGTTCGCCGCGCCTCGCGCCACTGCACGCAGCCAGGACAATGAATGGATATGTTCGTGTTCCATGCGCGGCGTCGAAGAGCTTGCCAAGCATCTCAGGGTCGAGAACGGCGGGTTTCCTCTTCGCTCGTTTAGGCAGTTTGACGCGCCGGTCCGACATGGCATTCTGCGCCAAGTGCTCCAGCCGCGCCGCGTCTCCAAGGAGGGTGTACAGCAGACTGGCTATCGCGTGCGTGCGTTTGGGCGAAAGGGGACGCCCGTCTGGGTACTGATCCGTTTTGATCCCTCCACGCAATTGCAGCCCGTTTACTACCTCCTGGATGGCTGCGGCCTTGAGGTTACACAACCGGAGGGCGCCCAGATCGCGGATCAGGTACTTGGCCAAGCCACGATACTCTTGGAGCGTCTTGGGAGAGCATCGCAGCGCCGCGTGGGCATGCAGCGCTTAGTGCGGAAATGGTTCCCTATCGGCAGAAAATCTTTGGTCTCTGTCTTTCGGCGGATGTACGCGATAAAGCCTTCTTCATCTTCTTCGGACCAAAAAACGCCGGGAAGACACAGATATTGAATGCTATCCGAAGGCTGCTCGGCCCGTACGCTGGGTTGCTACAGGTGGAAACATTGACCGACTGCATCCGCAACAGCAGCGCTCTCGCCGACATGGCGCAACTGTCCGGCATTCGTTTCGCTCAGACCTCGGAGTTGGGCGCCGATATGAAGCTGGCCACGCGCGCGTTGAAATATCTTGTTCAGGGATCGGGCAGCGAGATAAAAGCCACCCTGAAGTACGCGAATCCTGTGCACATCGCGGAAACATGGAAGTGCTTGATCGACTGCAACGAACTGCCCAATTTAGAAGACCCGGATGACGCGGCCTTTTTCACCCGCGTACACCTAATCCGATTCCGCCATAGCATTCCCGCGGAATCGATGGACAGAGATCTTGCTGCAAAGCTGATAGCGGAGTGCCCCGGCATCTTAGCCTGGGCGGTCCGAGGTTTTGCACGTTGGCAGGCGGAAGGGTTGGAAAAGCCTGCAACAGTTGTCGCGGATCTTAAACACTGGCGCATAGCTCCGATAACATCGCTGCTTTCCGAAAGGACTGCTGTGCAAACGATCAAGGATCTGTTGCGGCGCAAACGCGCCATACGAGTTATCGAGCATGGTGCCATGGGACCCTTAACGTGGCGGTCTCGCCTCAGATCTTCGCGAAGCGGATGGGGCAGCGCTACCGCAAACGCCGCAAAAAGAAGGGCTTATTTTATGAGGGGCTGAGACTCCAGGGAGCAGACGGTGTAGGAGAAGTAGGGGATTGCGAGAACTATTTATGATTTCCAGAAAACTTTGAATAGCGAGTGCACCTCCTGCACCTATAAGCATCTGAATCGAGCAATGTGCAAGAAGAAAAGGCAAGTCCCAATTTAACCAATGATGCTACTCTCACTCTGGCTCTCTCAGTCCTCCGGGCATGGTGGAGCAAATCCGAGGTAGCATATTGACAATCAGCGCAACTTAGCGCAAATTACTTAGTCGTTCAGAGCGTTTCTCGAGCACGATGGTCATCGTCTCCGATCACGGAGACCCACCCGGTACCGGGTACCCCGGTCCAGAACGGCAAAAGGGTGGACGGCGCACGCTAGTTTCGCAGCCATAAAATACTATAAATATTCACTCTTGTCCAAGACAGGTTTTGACGGAAGTGGATAGAGAGCCCTCCTATAATTGAACGTTGGCGAATGATTCCTTGGCCGGAGCTTCGCCAAACGTCGCCCACAAGGAGGGCCCAGACAATCGTACAAGCTGCCAGCCTCTTCAATCAACTGCTCCAGCATTTTCCCCGGACCGAGTTCGCCTCTTTGGTTAAGAAACACAACGCCGAACGAGCCGCCAAGGGCTTTACCTGCTGGACACAATTCGTCGCCATGCTCTTTTGCCAACTGGGCCGCGCCGATTCCCTGCGCGACATCTGCAACGGACTGGCCTGTTGTTTGGGCCGTCTGGTGCATCTCGGCATCGCCAAAGCGCCCAGCCGGTCCACCCTGTCCTATGCCAACGAGCACCGCCCGGCCGCCCTGTTCGAGGAACTGTTCTGGACCGCGCTGGCGCGCTTCCGCGAACAGCAAGGACTCGGTTCCCGCAAACATAAATTCCGCTTCAAGAACAAGTTGTTGTCGTTGGATTCGACCACCATCTCGCTGTGCCTGGCGATGTTTCCTTGGGCGAAGTTCCGCCGTGCCAAAGGCGGCGTCAAGGCTCACGTCCTGCTCGATCACGATGACTACCTGCCGGCTTACGTGCTCCTCACCGAGGCCAGGCGTAGCGACGTCAAGTTGGCGGACTCTTTCACCCTGAACCCCGGCTCCATCGTGACCATGGATCGCGGCTATGCTGACTACGCTCTATTCGGCCGCTGGACGCTGGCCGGCGTCTTCTTCGTCACCCGCATGAAGGAGAATGCCGCCTTCACAGTTGAGACTAAATGCGAGGTCCCGGCCAATCGCAACATTGTCGCCGACCAGATCATTCAACTCACGGGTGTCAAGGCTCAGGCCGATTGTCCCGGCCCACTGCGCCGCGTGGTCGTTTGGGATGCGGATAACCAGCGAGAAATTGTTCTGCTCACCAACCTGTTCGATTTCGGCTCGACCACCGTCGCCGCCATCTACAAGGAGCGCTGGCAAATCGAACTATTCTTCAAGGCACTGAAACAGAATTTGACCGTAAAAAGCTTCGTAGGGACCAGCGAGAACTCCCTTCGCATCCAGATTTGGACAGCCTTGATCGCCTTGCTCCTGTTGAAGTGGCTGCATCACCTCTCGAAGGCCAACTGGTCTTTGTCCAACTTGGCATCGATGCTGCGGTTGAATCTGTTCACCTACCGCGAGTTGGCCAAGTGGATCCACAACCCAACGGAAACTCCACCGTTACTGCCGGTTGCTGAGCAACTCACGTTGGTCATGAGCTGATTTGGACAGGCCGCATCACCTGAAAGGGGTGACCTCATCTTGAAAATTGACGAATATATCCAATAAGCCGCTCAGTTTCAACGGCGGCTAAGATGATTTAGGATTGTCTTGGACAGCAGTGATAAATATTTACTTCCTCTGTAACTTTGCGACTAACAAGAATGGTAGGTAATGTGAGGTGACCTACTTTGCAGCACACTAAAATACTCGAGGAGATTGCAGTCCGCTTCGTCGGCATTTAAGGGTTGCGGCGCCTTCTGCGCCCGCTCCGAGCATGGCCGGCATCATCGTGACCTCGAACAAAAAGCTGTGGCGATCGGGGCCCCATCAATCGGAGGTCCGATCATCGCGACCGCGATCCTGGATCGGGCTGCTGCATCATTCGACCGCGATCAACACGGGCGGTTATAGTTACCGCTCAGAGTGACGACCTGCCCCATTCCTCCGACAACATGGTGCAGAACGATCTCGTAAGCAAAATTCCTTCTTGCGGGTCGGATTGAGCGCCTACCGCCTGGTCGCGCCCTGCCGCGCGGGGCAAATCGAGGCGCGCCGCGGTTAAGACCTGAACGATCGATACCGATGCGGCACATAATCGCGCCCATTTGACTTTTCTATGGGCCGCCGTGAAAATTTCTGGTGACAACAGTCGACGTCTGGTGTAGCATCCTCCTAACAGGTTTCAAATCGTAACCGCGCGTCCCCGGCTGACGCCTTTAGACGGCCCGCCTCGCAGCGCCTTCGGACCCCGTCCGTTAGACCCTAATTCGCTCATTTGAATTTCGGAGGCGGACGTGACGGGAAATCGAGTTGTATTGCTTACCTTGTGGACGACCTGCTTATCGACGCTCGGCGCGCAGAATTTCGTCGGCGGCATTCGAGGACTGATCCGAGATCCCTCGGATCATGTCGTGACCGAGGCAAGAGTCACCCTGCTTAACGAAGCAACTGGGGCTTCGCGGGCCACGCTCTCGAATGGCCTCGGAGAATATGTCTTTTCGCAAGTCGAGCCGGCAACCTATTCTCTATTTGCAGAAGCACCCGGTTTCAAGAAGGCGGAGCAGAAGAGCGTGGTGATCAACACCCAGGAATTCGTCACACTGGACATCAAAATGGAGGTGGGCCAGGTCACGGAAAGCGTGATGGTTACAGCGGAAGTGCCCGTGATCGAGAGTTCGAACGCCTCTAACGGTCAGGTGATTACCGATCAGCAGATCGCAGATTTGCCAAATCTGGGGCGCAATGTTTTCCTTCTCTCGAAACTTTCCAACAATGTGGTGGCCGCGGGAGATCCGCGCTTCAACCGCTTCCAGGACCAGAGCGGCTCATCGCAGATCTCGGTGGGTGGAGGGCCGATTCGCGGCAACAACTACTTCATCGACGGCATTCCCGTCACCGACGCCACCAATCGGGCCGTGATCATTCCCACTACCGAGAGCGTACAGGAAATGAAGGTCCAGAGCGGCACTTATGACGCGACCATGGGCCGGACCGGCGGCGGCGTGTTCAACACGCTATTGAAGACCGGGACCAATTCGTTCCATGGCGATGTGTTCGGCTATTACCGCACCACCGCGTTTACGGCGAACCAATTCTTCGCGAATGCCGCGGGATTGCCGCGCGCCGAAACTCTGTGGAAGAACTTTGGGGGCGGCGCGGGCGGTCCTATGTATATTCCGAAGGTCTATAACGGGAAGAACAAAACCTTCTTCTATGTGGCGCAGGAAGCGTACCGGCAGCACACGCCCGTGACCAACCAGTTCGCGCTGCCCACCGCGCTCGAAAAGCAGGGGAATTATTCAAAGAGCACGGTCACTATCTTCGATCCGTTGTCTGCGCACGCTTGCGCAGTTTCGGACAATTGCCCCTCCGGCGTTTCGCAAGTGCGCACGCCCTACCCGGGAAATATCATCCCCGCAACGGCGATCAATCCCATCGGGGCGAACATTGTTAACTACCTGCCCAACCCGCAAGTGTCCTCGGCGACCGATGCGAACAACTACACCGGCGTCGATTCGCTATTCGACCGGGCGGACGAGTATATGGGCAAGATCGAACAGATCGCCACCGAGTGGTTGCGGTTTTCCGGTTCGTTTCTTTATTACAAGAGCCGCGAGCCGGGCGGCAACCCGCTGGGCATCGTGGCCGGCAGCACCACCAGCAACACGCCATACCTGCTCTATCGTCACGTGGATGCGACAGCGCTCAATGCCATCCTGACTCCGAATCCAAGCACGGTAGTGACTCTGCGCTACGGGTTCAACCGGTTCCCGAATTTCACCGAGGGCGTGAGCGCCGCGGCGGGATTCAATGAAGCGTCGCTCGGCTTCCCCGCAAGCTTCCTGAACGGAGTGCAGGCGAACTACTTTCCCTCCATTGGTCTCAATGGCGAGAGTCTCAGTAATGTGTCGAAGAGCTACTCGAATTTCTATTCGAAGAATGCTTTGGCGAGCGTTTCGAAGGCGATCGGCCGGCATAACATGACTTTTGGATTCGATTACCGGGTAATCAACAGCGGTCCGACTGTCAGCCTCAACGCGGGCGCGTTCAGTTTCAACGGCGTTTTCTCGCGCCAGTATCCAACGCTCTCGAGCACCACCACGGGCGCGGATTTTGCGGATCTTCTGCTCGGCTATCCGTCGTCCGGCTCCGCGGGCACGGCGCAACCCATCAACGTCTACGCACGTTATTTCGCCGGGTACTTCCAAGACGATATTCGAGTCAGCAGCAAACTGACGGTGAACCTGGGACTGCGATACGAATACGAGACCGGCGAAGCGGAAGTACACAACAACATCGCAGTCGGATTCAACCAGTCCGAGGTGAATCCGATCGGGGCCGGCGTCACCGGAGTTATTCCCTATGGCGTCATCCAGTTTGCCGGCATCAGCGGCAACCCGACGTCGTGTTGCGGGCCGTCGAAAACGAAGTTCGGTCCTCGATTCGGAACGGCTTATCAACTGACGCCCAAGACCACGCTGCGCGCGGGAATCGGCGTCTTCTATGCGCCGACCGTATTCGGACCGGGCGATTCGGAGCCCGGCTACACGCAAGGCAACACCTATGTGGCGAGCAACAACGGAAACTCGACGCCGGCCAACTCGCTAAGCAATCCGTTTCCGCAGGGCATTATTCAGCCCACGGGCAATACTTTGGGCGCGTTGACGGCGATCGGTTCGACATTCAGCTTTCTCGACTCGAATAAATCCGGCGGCGGAAATGTGTATCAATACTCCGCCGATGTGCAACATGAGCTTTGGGGAGAGATTGTGCTCAGTGTGGGTTACGTCGGCTCGCGCTCGAACAATCTCACGCCGAGTCCGACGGGAACCGGGACGCTACCGATCAACCAGCTCGGCCCGGCTTACCTTTCACTGGGACAGGCGGCGCTCAACGCGTCGACCCCCAATCCGTTCTACAGCCAACCGGGCGCTGCGGGCGTAATTGCCGCGGCTACGGTCACGCGGGCGCAGTTGTTGCTGCCATTTCCAGAGTACAGTACGATCTCGGAAAATCTGACGGCCGCGCACGCCCGCTACGATTCGTTGGCGGTAAAGCTGCAGAAGCGGTTCAGCAAAGGGCTGACATTCCTCTCCACGCTTACCTGGTCGCGGAATGAGGATAACGAGTGGAACGCGGGAGGCGGCAACGCCTTGAATGGCCTCGGCGGCGCGGGAACCGGAGGCATCCAGAATATTTACAACATCGGCGCGGAGTGGGGGTTGAGCTCTGTCGATACGCCGATCCGATTTACGGGAACGTGGACTTACGATTTGCCGTTCGGAAAGGGCAAGGCGCTTCTGGGCGGCAATAAAGCACTCAATTATGTGGCGGGTGGCTGGTCGGTGAACGGAATTGCCGTAATAAACACGGGCTTCCCACTCTTTGTCGGACAGAGCAACTTGAACTCGGGAATCGGAGGCGCGTCGCAACGTCCTAACGCGACCGGCGTCAGCGCGTGTTATTCGGGTAGCCCGGAGTCGCGGCTGAGTTCGTATCTGAACCCGGCTGCGTTTTCACTGGCGCCAGCATACACGTTCGGCAATTTGTCGCGCGACATTTCGTGCCGCAGTCCGGGACAGGCAAACTGGGACATGTCGCTGTTCAAGGACATTTCCATCAAAGAACGATTCCACGCGCAGTTCCGGGCGGAAGCTTTGAATGTCTTCAACACGCCGCTATTCGCTCCGCCGATTACCACGTTCGGGTCGAAGACGTTTGGGCAGGTCACCTATCAGGCGAATATTCCGCGAGAACTGCAGCTTGGATTGCGGTTTGCCTGGTGATGCTCGCTCGTTCCGCCGCGCCGCCTATCGCACGGCGCGCATCGAGGTCCGTTTCGTATTCGGCCTCTCGTCTGCCCCCGCGCTGGCACTTACGGCGCTTCGTACGCCGCTTGCGCCGCTTTCCCGCCTCGAGCGCCGCGTCCCGCCGGCGTGCGAGACGGAGATTTACTTATGTGGATGATTTCGGGTTGGCTGCCCGTAAGGAAGAACTGCGTGCCAGTTCTCAGAAGCCCGTTTCGGGCCAATGCAAGACTCAGCGAGTCTCTCCAGCAGCGATTCCGGCTGGTTCAAGTATATTCTTGCGACGGTGATGTGTTCCAGGTGGTATGGGAGATTTCTTGCACTGCTGTCTGGTTGGGGATGGGGTTATCGCCGCTCAGTTCGCATCTGGGACGTGGGCTGAGGTAAGGCTCCAAGAAGGCGAGACTGTGGAGAACGCGCTCCGCCGCTTCAAGAGGCAAGTTATTCAGGAGAACATCATTGGCGAAGTCAAAAGGCACTCATTTTATCTGAAGCCAGGCCAGAAACTCCGCGTAAAACAGGCCTTGGCCCGCAAACGCAATCGTAAGAAGGCTCGCCGGGAGCCTGAGTAGACGAAGGACCCGTTCGCCACACGGCAGCGGAACCTCCGGCGAAGACCTGTTGTGGTAACGGTACGCCGCAGAAAGTCAGTCGCGGAGTTCTGGCGACGGCCCGACAATTCGGTCAATACTACGCCAGGAACGAGTAATCTCGAAACTGAATCGGCAAATCGGATTCGAATCGGCAAGTTCACATTCCGTCCGAAACCCGAAGAGCTATTCCGCACGGAGCGCATTGAGGGGATCTACGGTTGCGGCACGGCGCGCGGGAAGATAACAGGCGAGCAGGGCGACGCAAAGCAGCAGCGCTCCCACTGCGAGGAAGGTGATCGGGTCGGCCGGCTGCACATCGAAGAGAATGCTCTTCAAGTAGCGGGTGACGCCGAATGCCGCGCCTGCGCCCAGGGCGAGTCCGAATGTCGCGACCAGCAGGCCCATGCGCAGGACGAGGCGGAGAACGTCCGGGCGGCGCGCGCCGAGGGCCATCCGAATACCGATTTCGCGCGTGCGCGTGCCGACTTCGTGGGAGAGCAATCCGAATAGACCCGTGCAAGCGAGAAGCAGGGCGAGGAGGGCGATGGAGCTGGCCAGTTGCGCAATTATGCGCTCTTGCGCGAGAAGGCGGTCGATCGTCTCGGCCTGCGTGGTCATGTCGATGATCGGCAGGTTCGGTTCGGTTTGGCGCACGGCTTCGCGCACGGATACCATCAGTGCGGTGGGGCTAGCGGCGGTGCGCACGGCGAAGGTGACGCCGCGGCCGATGGCGGGAGAGTAGGTGGTCGGGGCGACGGCCTCACGCAGGCTGTTGTATTTGATATCGCTAACCACTCCGATCACGACGAAACCAGAGCGATCGGGCTCGCCGGGAGTGTGCTTGTAATTGAAATTGCGCCCGAGGGGCGACAGCCCGGCGAAGTACTGTTTCACGAAAGCCTGATTCACGATCACCGGCGTGGGCGGCGCGTTGGCAGGCGGCGGACTACCAGGAACAGCGGGCGTGGAAGCCCCGGCGGCAACGAAGTCGGCCGGAGTGAAATCGCGGCCGGCGAGAAGGTGCGCGCGCAAGGTGTCGAAGTACCCGGTTCCGACCGGAAGCCAGTTGGAGTCGGAGCCAACGCCGGGGCGGGTGGGAAGTTCGAAGGTTGTGCTGGAGAGGCTGCCCGATAGTAGCGCGCTCTGGGCGAAACTGACCCTGGTTACGTTGGGCAGCGCGGCGAGACGCGACTGGAGTTGGCGATTGAGCGCATCGACGGCTGCGGACTTGTAGCCGATCAGGGTGGGGTTGACGCGGAAAAGGAGAACGTTGCTGGTATCGAATCCCGGGTCGACGGAGCGAAGGTTCTGCAAAGTGCGGACGAGCAGGCCCGCGCCCATGAGAATCACGACGCACAGCGCGATCTGTGCGACGGCGAGAGACTGGCCCAGGCTGATGAAGCGCCAGCGCCCGCGCGATGCGGCATTGCCTGAGCCATCCCGGAGCGAGCGGTTCAGATCCATGCGCATGCCGCGCGATGCGGGAGCAAGGCCGAACAGAATCCCGCTGAGAAGAGAAATGCCGGCGGTGAATAGGAGTACGCGGACATCGACGTCGCCGGTGAGACCGGTTGGGCGCGTCGAAGTACCGGCAACCATTGTCAGGATGGCGCGAACGCCGATCCAGGAGAAAGCCAGCCCGGCTAAACCTCCAAGAGTTGCGACTAGTAAGCTCTCAGTGAGGAGTTGGCGCAGGATGCGCCCTTGGCCTCCGCCGAGTGCGATCCGCAGAGCCATCTCTTTCTCTCTTGAGATGGCGCGTGCGAGCTGCAGTCCGCCAATGTTGGCGCAGGCAATCAAGAGAATGACGCCGACGGCGAGCATCATGATCGTCAGGGGCTGCGTGAACTGGCGGCGCGCGCCGGCAAGACCGGATTGCACAGTCGTGAGGGTTACGGTGGCAGCATCGCCGGGTTTGGAGAGCGGTTTCTCGCCGGCTGAGAGAGCGCGGCGGAACATAGTGTCGACCTCCGCTTGCGCGCGCTCTGCTGGTGCGCCAGGTTTGGCGCGGCCGACGATTACAAGCCACGCGGAACCCGCATCGTCCTCGGCTGGGTTCCAGCGGGGCGTGAGCCGGGGGCGCATCGATATCGGTATAAATAGGTCGTACAGGTTTCCCGGCGTGAGGCTGGTGAAGCTGCGAGCGGCGACGCCGACGATGACGGTGGGCACGCCGTTCAGTCCCACGGTCTTACCGATGACGTCGGGCGATCCGCTGAAGTCGCGGAGCCAATAGGCGTAACTGAGCACGGCTACTGGGGTGGCGGCGGGATTATCGTCGGCCGGCTGCAGCGGGCGGCCGAGAGCGGTGGCGACCCCGAGCGTCGAAAAGTAATTGCCCGAGACCGGGTTGCCGCGGGCGATCCTGGCCTGGCCATTGCCGCTGACGTTTAGTTGTTCGCCGCCGCCAAAAGCTGCGATGGAAGAGAAGCTCGCGGCGTGCTTGCGAAGGTCGTCATAAAAAGGATGGGAGAAGTTGCACCCGGAAAGGTCGATGCCGCGAAACTGATTGACGCAGTCGCCGTAGCTGCTGGAGCTATGGTAGTTGGGGCGCTTGTGAGCGCTCCATTTCACCAGCATGAGATGCGATGGATCTTCGACGGGCAAGCCGCGGAGCAAGAGGCCGTCCATGATGCTGAAGATGGCGGTGTTGACGCCGATGGCAATGGCGAGCGTGAGGACCGTGATCACGGTCGCTCCGAGTTGGCGGCGAAGCAAGCGCGAGGCGAAGCGAATGTCCTGTGCCGTAGTGCCAACGAATGTGCCGATGGGCATAGCGCTGCTCCTTCGTCTTGCAGGCTTTGAATCTTCAGACGATAGACGCTGGGGAAGCCAATCAGTTAGCTCGGGCCTATGGTCGAAAGCGCACAGGGACCACCAACTCCCGCCTTGTCGTTAGCGTGTACCGACATCCCCGGGCGCGTAGGCTCCGTCCTTATCACGCGCTACTCGGAGAATGCTCGTCCCCAGTCAGTTCGGATGCGCGACGATCGGTTTATTGGGGGCCGGCACGGTCCCCAGTTCGTGGCCATGCCGGTCGAACCAGGTCAATTGGCGGGCGCTCTGCCTGGCCGCCAGCTGATGATTCCGTTAGACGAAATCGGTTAATCAGCCAAGGCTTGTCCCGGCGAATTAGCCACGCCATGCACAACCAGCTTCGGATCGCCGGTGAGTTTCCGCAGCGTGAGATCGAGTCTCTGCTGGTAAAGATCGTCTCGCCAGAAACAGCAGAGAACCGCCGCCAGCTTCCAGGTAACGTGCTCCAACCGCGTTCGGCCGAAGCAGAACGGGCGCGCCGCAAGCTGGCTCGCCCAAGTCGCGAAACCTGGCGCATAACACCTCAAAGACACGCACGAGTCACAATGACGGGTCTCTAGTTCTGTGGTTTCATCTAGTCAGTTTTCACAATCCCGCTGGCGTTGCGTTTGGGTACCGCACCCACCGGGATCTTCTTCACCACAGTCATGGTCTTGAGGTCCACTACCACAGTGACATCATCGCCCGCCGCGGCGACGTAGAGGTTCCTACCGTCTGGTGGGATAGTGAGCCATTCGGGGTGGGAGCCAACCGGCACGATCTTTGCCAGCTTATAGTCTGGCAACGAGTAGGCGGCCACATAGCCGTAATACTTGCTGGTAGTCCACAGCGTCCTGCCGTCCGGCGTGACCGCTAAGCCGTGCGCCGGCGCTCCTTGGATGCCCTGCGTCTCTTTTTCCTGGCCAGGCGGGTCCGGCTGCGCGACACGGCGCAGTTCGGCGCGGGTGGCGAAATCTATCACTACGAAACCGTGGAAGTTGGAAAGTTGGACGATCAGTTCCTTCGTGGAGCCATCTAGATTGCGGGTGAAGGCCATGGGCCGGATACCAGCCTTCATCATCATGGTCCAGGCCACGGTATTGGTCGCTGTGTCGATGACGTTGATACTGGCTCCTGGAATCGACCCGGCGACGGCGTACTTGCCATCTGGCGTCACGTACACATTGTGAATCGCGCCCTTCACGGCGATGCTTTTAGTTCGGGTCAGCGCCGCCGTGTCGATCACGTCAACTGCGCCCGGCGCCTGCGCGATTCCGACATAGACGCGCGCGCCATCGTTGGACACCGCGAGGTTGTTGGGACGTCCGCTCAGTTTGATCCTCTTGAAGACCTTGAGGCTCTTGGCGTCCACCACGTCGAGCGTGCTCAGCGACTCGTCTGTGACGTAGATGCGGCTTCCGTCGGGCGCGATGGTCACGCCATGGGGTACTTCGATATCTGCGATGGTGCCGACCACCCGGTTGGTGGCGGGGTCGATCACATGCACGTTATCGCCCGCCGAGTTAGTCTGCAGCACTCGCGCGGCTTGGGCGTGAGCTACGAGGGCGGCAAGAGAGAATGCAAGGACGAACCGCGTCATTTGGAGCCTCCGGTCTGGCCGTTTACCCATCCAGCCAGAATCTGCCATTCGGGGTCGTTTTGCGACAGGAAATGTTTGCCGCCGGCGTGGAATCGGTCCCCACCTGCCTCCTTTGCGAGCGGGTGCAGGAGCAAGGGGCTTTTCATGGGCGCTCCCGGTGACACAAACAGCTTCCAAGTCTCAAAATTCTTGCGCGATTGCTCTTCGTTCCAGGTTGCCGCGCCGGGCGACAACGGCTGGAGCGGCGGACTCCCGTGTTGGTGGCAGGTGACGCAGCGGGCGTGCCCGGGCCTCTTATTGAGGAAGATGGGCTGCACCTGATCACGGAAAAAAGCGTAGTCCAGGATGGGCGCGGACAACGAGGCGCTAGGCCGCAGCGCGAGAAATACCGTGAGCAGCAGCGGCATTCGACGCAAAGTCATCCTCTTCCTCGTTATCGAGAACATATCACAATCGGCGTCTTGTTTCCGTGGGGCCGGCGACGCCCCCATGGCTCATCGGAGATTCGCGCGGAATGCGCCGACATGAGCAAGGCGATTGCCGACGAATTAGCTTAATGCCGGAACATACGGAGGCCCATCCGAGAGCTCTTGATTTGGACCTCCTATATGCAACAAGAGAGCCATTGGCGGCCGACGAGCATCATTTCTGGCTGAGTGGAGAAACGGCAGAAATTGACCGTATAAGGCGTTTCTTCGGCCACCATGATGCCCGCGCGGCGTTAACCTGCTTTGAATGTGGTGCGTGCACAGATAGGACCGAATAAACGCAAAAAAACCGGCCAAACTGTTTGACTCTAAGTCGCTTACGCTAGATTTTTCGGGCAAGCAGATTTGGCAGGACGAAGTGCGTTACTCCAACCTACCCAGACAGAAAATCGTATGCGGACGTCCACCCGAGACGGTTGTGCGTTTGTCACTGGTATACCCAAAAATAAACCGGCGCTCATTCTAGCGAATCAAGAATCTGTCTGGGTGTGCCCGCTGCCTAGATTCCCGTTGCGATTACTCACTCGCGCGCCAAACTGGAACATCGAATGTAGGAAATGGAGGCGACGGAAATGCGTGTCTCGATAGTCCGACTTCGCGGGGCGCTGTTAGTCCTGTCTGCCCTCATCGCCGGTGGAAACACGTGTTCGGCCATGGCGCAGGCGCAACAGTTCTCTAACGAGGAACTTGCTCGACGCGCCATCGAGCGCCGTGCCGTCGAGGCCGTCATCTGGGGCATGCCCGCGGTCAATTTTGAGCTCATGTACCAGGCGATGGTCCAGGCGAGTAGCCGACCTCTGGATACAACGTGTTCACGGCTGCGCATTCGCCGTTCCGGGTGGCGATCCGCGGTAGGATGCGTGTAGATGCTGTTTGTGTGGGAAGATCTCCCGGACAATGACCTCCTGAAAATGCGCATCTGCGATCTGCACGTCCGTATACACGGCAGCGAACTGGAAGAGCGAGTTCAACAGCTCTATCATGAGCTTGAAGCGCGAAGGCTGCCATTCCGGCCGGATTGCTACTTGGGCGACGAGTGGTTTTCACCCGAGGGATCGCCGGTCATTGCCATCCCGTTCTATCTCGCACATCCGCGGCTCAAACAGCTCGAGCTTCGTCAGATGCTGGAAGTGGAGGGCGGCACAAGCGAGTGGTGCATGCAAATACTCCGGCACGAATGCGGACATGCCTACGACCACGCATATCAGTTCTCATCCACCGAAGCGTGGGCAGAGGTGTTCGGCAACCGGGAGGTGGAATACGAGCCTGAAACCTATCGGCCCAGGCCGTACAGCAAAAGCTTTGTCCAGCATCTTCCCAACTGGTATGCACAGGCTCATCCCGACGAAGATTTCGCGGAGACGTTCGCCGTTTGGCTGGCTTTACCCGTTGAGGAGTGGCATTCGCAATATCGAGGCTGGAAAGCCCTGAAGAAGCTCGAGTCTGTGGATGCCATGATGGAGCATGCCCGGTCTCACCCCCCCGTTGTAGTCAAGGGGCGCCGCCTTTGGGACGCATCACGTTCGCGGCGGACGCTCGAGAAGTACTACGCAGCGAAACGCAAGTTATATGCCGAAGACTTTCCGGACATATATGACGCCGACTTGCGCGCCATCTTTGAAAAGGGCGAGCGTGGCGACGAAAGCGCCGCTCAACTCATGCGACGGCTCCGAAGCGTGCTCATCGCCGCCGTCGCGCGCTGGACGGGCCAGCGCAAGTATGTTGGCAGTGAACTCGTGAAGAGGCTGGTCTCGCGATGCCAGGAACTCACTCTGTCCGCTCCGCGCGACCAAACGAAACTGCTCATCGATCTTGCCGCCTATTTGGCGGCTCTCGTGACGAACCATATGCATACCGGGAGGTTTAAGAGGTCGTATTAATGAAGGTCCTTGTTTTATTCGATCTTCCCCGTCATGTCGATCCTGATGAAACCTTCTCAAACAGGGCTCTGCGTGAGGAAGAAGATAGGGCAACTGAAGCGGATGTTATCCGAGCGCTTGGGAAGCTCGGACATCAGGTGGACACGCTGGCTGTATATGACGATGCACTGGCGGTCGTAAAAACAGTTCAAGACCGGGCCCCCGATGTGGTGTTCAACCTATGCGAATCATTTTTTAATGAGCGATGCAATGAGCCGAACATTCCCGCGCTCCTCGAGTTGCTGCGAGTGCCATATACAGGCGCGGGCCCTGACGCGCTTCTCTTGTGCAAGGACAAGGAACTGGCAAAGACGATTTTGGTTTACCACCGTATCAGAGTGCCGCGTTTTGTGGTGTCGCGAAAGCGGGCGCCACGGCGTATGCTACGCAGGTTCGCATTCCCAGCCTTCGTCAAGCCTCTGGGCGAAGAGTCTTCGGACGGCATCGCGAAAGCGTCGTTCGGACGGAACGAGAAGGAGACGATCGAGCGTACCCGTTTTCTGCACGAGAAACTGGGGTGCGACGTCATGATTGAAGAGTACATCGAGGGCCGTGAACTCTATGTCGGCGTTCTCGGGAATCACAAGGTGTCCGTCCTTCCCGTGAGCGAGCTGTTTTTCGGCGACTTACCGGAATCGGAGCCCAGGTTCGCGACGTTTAGCGCCAAATGGGACGGCGCCTATCGCGCTAAGTGGAACATCCGTAACGGCCCAGCAGCCCCCTTGCCCGCCACGATCGAAAAGAAGCTGCCCGAGTTCGCCCGCCGTATCTACATGCTATTGAAGATTAGAGGCACCGGACGGTTGGATCTACGGCTTACACCGGCCGGCGAATTGGTGTTCATTGAGGCGAATCCCAACCCGTCGCTGGAACGATGTGAGGATTTCGCACGCTCGGCTGCGGCGGCCGGTATCGATTATGAGACTCTAATTCAGCGCATACTCGATTACGCGCGCTCCCACTAAGAAATGGGGCGTTGTCAAACCATCCAATTCTCACCCTGCTTAGAAGCCTTGGGTTGACCGGCTCTATCAGTGCGATGGTGGACGGGATGGAGGTGATCCGGCAGCAAGTGCGTGTAGCGGTGGCGCTTCGCCGGAGATGTTCTTGATGCGTATGTCTGAGACGGCTGGAACAGAGATGGAAAACGATTCGCTGCGAGTGGGAACATCTGCGGGAACGTGCAACACAGCAGACTATGCCCATAACATCGTGCTTGGGGCCTTCCGAAGCCCACGAGTTTTCTGCCTTTCGAGCCTTCGTATCAGACCATCTGATATCACCAGCCTGGCGAGCGATCCGACGAATGGCCACAAATAACATCGCGCTCGATCTTGCCATCGAGCTTCAGAAGATCTACGACAGCGAAATCAACGTAAGAATTGGCTGGTTCTGGGACGGTGGCATCGAGATCCGGCTTGGGGACGATATGACGGCTACCTGGCGGAAGAGACCGTTAGTACGGTTGCCGAGATTATTCCCTGGTTGCAGGAGGCGATTGCTTATATCTACCCGGGATCGTCTTACGCGCTTTCGTTAGGCTCGGAACTCAGAGAGCGTGCCACGCGGCGACTCTTCCAGCCGCCGAAGATCGGCACCCAAGTGATCTGCTCGCATTGTGGCGCGCCCCATGCAGCGCCGCTCGGCATGGATGAGCTGTTCGCGTTTGTTTGTCATCACTGCGGAAACCCCGTGGACGTTCCGAGGGCCCCGTTCAGTGAACTGACACCGGCTTCTTGTCTAACCACCGATATAGTAGATATCCTTCCAGTCATAGTCGGCTCCCGCTTCGGTCTGCGCTACGCCGCCAGGGAGGACCTATCCTACGCAGAGAGGTTCTCAGCAGGTGGGCGGTCATGAATAGATTTAGAATAGGGGACAGTGTGAAAGTAGATTTTGCTTCTGTTGCGTTGCTGGTGTCGTCGAGTGCTTTGTTCGGACAAGTTCCGTCACTTCCCCAGCTACCACCTGATTCGATCGTAGCCGCCGTGAAGGCGGCGTATCAGCGCGAATTCCGCGAGACCATTGAACATCCAGCAATCTATAACAATCCACAGGCGGTCAACTGCCGGGGCGAAGGGCACCTCACTACTACTGCCTATCTGAAAACGGGCGTCACCACCACTTTGCTTTCGATGTACATGTCTCGCGACGGTACCACCGTCATTCGCAAAGATCGGTCACAGGTCTTATTGGCGCCAGCCGGTACGATTCGGGTGCTTGTTGTTCTCGTGCGGTATCAAGAAACCGTCACGGCAGACGCTCTTGGTTTGTGGAAGGCCGCGCAACAGCAGATCAACGAAGACCACACGGCTTTTGCGAAAATCCGCGGCTACGACGCGCCGGTTGTCGTCTTCGACAATACCAACATCGTGATCGATCCCGATGAGCTCCACGACCCGCACAGTCCCGCTTCGGTTCGCACGGCGGCCGAGCGCCACGGCGTCTCTTCCGCCAACTACCAGATCGTCATGGCGATCGACATCAATCCGCGGGAAAGTACAGGTGGCCTCTCGATCAATTCGGAAAGGTCCGTGTACGTCGGAAACTACTCACATTGGAAAACGCCGCTCGGCGCCCGGGAATGGAAGATGATTGCCAGAACCGCATACCATCATGAAGTGGCACACCACTGGGGATGGCCTGGAACACATGATTGGTCGGGAGCTTGTGGTGGCAGCTCGCCGGAGTATGCGCCATTCATCGCGCCGCCCATCCTGTTTGGCTGGGAGGATCTCCAAGGTAAACATATGCCCGAGATCTTGGGTCAGGCTGCGTACGGTCGTCGCTAAATAAGCTCGGCGTTCCCAGAAAACTCCGACACCCAGTGGGTCCCCGGAAACACTTGAACGTTTTGCGCATTCGTTGGCGGGTTCGTTTCGGACTCTGGCCCGCGGTCCCGAACCGGCATTCTGAGCAATGATCCTGCCTGGTCGCAAAATACCGGCCAATCCTTCACTGCCCGAGCAGCCGCGCCACGGCGGTGGTGGCGCTGCTTACTCAACCGGCGGAACAGTGACTCCCATCGCCGAACATTAGCGCGCCTCTTCCCGCCCTGTCGTTTCAAGGTTCAGGCCGCGCCGCTTCACCTCGAATTGCGCTCTCCAGACCTCGGATCAAGCGCGAGCTGTCGGCCAGAGAACTATGAAGTGGAATGTGCGCCGAGCATTGCGCTGATGATGGCATCCGGCAGGCCGGCTTTCTTCAGAGCGGTGAGGTCATCAACTCCCAGCGCGTATCTGCCCGGCGAGGATTTGATCTTTTGGATGATCACATCATCGCCCAAGCCGGCTGCTCTCAGGGCCAGAATGTCCATGTTTGTGAGGACTGGGCCGGCCGGCTGGAAAGCTGGGCTGGCGGAATTGCTCTGGCCAACAAGATTTGCCGCATGTGCAGAGTATTCGGTATTGGTGTAAACGGTGATTTCATGTCCCTGCGGAATCGTGATGTCCTTTCCCTTCATGAACAGGAAGAGAGGGGCTGCAGGGAAAAATATGATACTCGTTGCGACAATAGCGCCGGTCATTGCTGCGGTATGGCCTCCCCCGTTTGCATTCTGGACGCCGCGAAGAGGGAGTTTCTCGCCATTCGGCATTCGAACATAGTCGATGTTCATGTCTAATTTGCCGCCTCTGCCGAGATGGCCTTTGGGTTGGGCATTGGTTACAGTCCCGATCGCGGTCGATCCTTTCGGGATGACGATGGTATCGCCGATTTTCACGTCGTCGAGAGTTTCGAAATCGACGTGCTCGCCCACGGCCGCATTGGCCGATGAGATGGTGCGATTAATCTTCATGCGCACGGGTGCACCCTCGTGCAATACAAGGGGTTGTACCTGTTGGGCATATAGAAAAACCGTGGCCGAGAGGATGAACGGCAGCAATCGTGATGGTTTTGCTTTCAAACTGGATACTCCTTACTGAAAACAATCTGTGGATTTAACGGCCTGCCAAGGTGGTCAGAGACTGAATCCCTTGCACCCTCTAGTTGTGTTCAGGATTGTTTTTAGGATTTACGGCCTAAGAAGAGCAAGACGCAACAAAGCTGGTGCTGGTTTCCGCGCAGAGGCTTCGCCGCGCGCCCACAGAGCCCGCGGCCTGCTCGATGCGATGGCGCGCGCGCTGCGTCTGGTAGGGCAGGTCCTTGAAGTTGTAAACAAAGAACGCTAATGCCTCGCTTGCGCTGACGCTTATCCATCGACAAATATAGGGGATGACGCTTCACCCTAATTTTGGAGACAACGCTCGGCATAGAGACCCGCCGACGAACAGGAGGGGAGCTTTACACCCATAAGAGCCTTGTGTCCCGAGCCACTAAACAGGGGGGCGAGGAGCGCGGCGCGGTAACGTCGGCGTGAGTTCCTCACCTATCGGGAGCAAATGGCCCAAGGCCCATGGCCGCAGGTATCCGCGTGGGGCAATAAAAATAGCTTTTGAACCTGCGGGTCCTTTGCATAACGCGTTGCGAGGCCTGCGGGTTGCCCGCCACCGGACCCCCTACTGGCACCCGTTGTCGTGGCTGGGTCCCCTGGCGCGGGGGTGACGATTGTTTTTGAAAATCGCGGTCTATGCAGACTGGCGCCGCGGCCGGTCCGACGCGCGGCGAGTGCCGCAGCCGTGGTCCCGCATCCACGAAGGGCTCTAATTCAACTTCGACGGCATGCTACTTTCGCCCTATGTGTGGAGGAGCCGGAGGATAGCCGCGCTTCTCCTGGTGAACTATGGCTGGGAATGGCCTCGAGCCCCTCCCCGCATGGCCGTCAAGCGGTTAGGGAAACGGCGGCGCCCGTGGTCAGCCCCGACGAGGTACTACCGAAATTCTTGCGCGGCGATATTCTGCAGCTCGCGCGAGGAGACGCCGCTGTGAAAGCCTTCCTTCCTCAAGCGCCTGGCGCGCGGCAGCCTGCTCCATCAGGGCAAGAACCTCAGGATTGACCGGCTGCGGCTTGCCTTTCACCAAGATGTCTTTGATAAAGATATCGCCGTCCAGTTTCTGCCCATCGACTTCCGTGATCACAGGGATGTCGGTCCCGTCGTTGGGCGCGAAGTCGTAATCGAACGAGTACTCGACGCCCCTGTGTTGTAGCACCATTGGTGGAAAATCATAACACCGCGCCTGCGAGCAGTCACCGCTTCAGGGGATAAACTTGCCCGCGGGCCGGCACCTCAACATCCCGCGGCATGTGACAACCCTGCGTGTGTTGCCGACTTCAACGTGGCTACGGAACTGGCCGGCTGTCGAGGAGGCATTGCTTGCACGATGCGATTCTGGTGAATGCAGCTTCGCCTGGGGTTTTAATGACCACTGGAAAATAGCACCGCGCCTTCGACTGACGGCCAGTGTTCACTCGCCGAACCGGGCCACAGGCGTTGTGCTCCGGTCGACAGCGCCAGAATCCCGAGCCCGCAGAACACGGCGCCAAAGAGCCCGCAACGACGGGGCGATGGCGCTCGACTCGTCCTTGGGCGGCCGGAAGGGGGTGTCCGGCGGGGCAATTCCGCGGCGTCCATTCTCGATCGCCGCCTCAACCGATTTCCTGAATTCGTCATCGTCTTGCTGCTGTCGGGGCGCGGCGCGGAACAAGGTCAGAAAGACGAACATCGCAAGTGCGGCGGCTAGCAGAAGCGCGAACCGGCGCCCGGCAGCCAGGACGCCTCGGCGTGTAGACGGAGACGCGCGGCAGCGATCCAAGGCCGCTTGGGGTCGTAGGATACCGAGACCGCGCTCCCTACCGGTTATCGCAGGTACTGCAACTCGGCCTCGGACGCATCACCCGATCCCAGCGTCTGCCCAAAGTGAATTAGGTTTGTCGAGTACTGCTTCCCGCCGACTTCGTATTGAAATACGGTGTCGGCCGAGTAGATGACGGAAACGTCTCCCGTCTTCTTGTCAACATCATGCTGTTCCTGCGTATCGGAGCGGATGACCTTCGCGGAGGTCCTAGGCCAGCCAGCCAGGCCAGCCTGATCGCGGCGCTGATGTCCGCCGATCCGCCTCCGGTTTCCACCGTGCAGCCGATGGCCTCGCCGGCGCTCGACCGCCTGGTTCGAAAGTGCCTCGCCAAGTCCGCGGACGATCGGTGGCAGAGTGCACGCGACCTGCTGAGCGAGTTGCAATGGATCGCCGATGCCGGCTCGCAGTCCGGAATTCCCGCGCCTGTCGCGAGCCGCCGTCATCGCGAACGCCTGCCCTGGCTGCTGGTTGGAGTGGTTTCAGCGCTGCTCCTGACGTCCCTGGTCTTCACGGCGGCGCACTTGCGTGAACAGCCAGCGAAGGCTACAGCAGTCGTTTCCAGGCGCCTCCACCGGAGAAGATGACCTTTCGCTGGTTCGATCTGCCTGCGGTTTCACCGGATGGCGAGCGCATCGCGTTTACCGCCGGCGCCGGCCCCGAGGACCCGCCCACGCTTTTCGTGCGTCTGGCGCGCACATGGTGGCACGGTAACAGCTACCATTTCCCCTCAGTGCAGCGGTTGCCACGGCGGTCGCCATTCCGGGTGGCGCATTCCTTCCTTTTTGGTCGCCGGGCGGACGCCAGATTGCATTCGTCAACTCATTGGGTTTACAGAAAGTGGATCTGAGCGGGGAGCCTCCCGTCACTCTCTGCAAGGTCGGCATTGGCAGCAGTGGGACGTGGAACCGCGAGGGAGTGATTGTTCTCGACATCAAAGGATTACTGCACCGGATTCCGGCCACCGGTGGTGAACCTAAACCGGTCGGATCACTCGCCGAGGGCGAATTTTCGCAGAGATGGCCCCAGTTTCTGCCGGATGGGAAGCACTACCTTTATCTGTCGATGAGATCCCACACCGATCAACAGGGCATTTACGTGGCTTCCCTAGACGGAGGCGCGCCCAAGTTCATCGTGGCAACCGACGCCAACGCCGTGTACGTTTCATCCGGCCACCTGCTGTTTGTGAGGCGAACGTGCTGCTGGCTCAACCGTTCGATCTCCAGAATCTGAAGTTGCGAGACGAGTCTCATCCTGTCGCCGATCGCATTGCGATGATGACCACCATACCGGGAGCTATTTTCGCCGCCTCTCAGAGCGGAGTGTTGGTGTGGCGCAACAGCAGCGGACTCGCTGAATCCCGGCTCCAGTGGTTCGATCGGACCGGCAGAAAACTCGGCGCGGTGGGCGAGCCCGCCGACTTTTCCGGCCCGGCTCTCTCGCCGGACGAAAGAAAACTGGCCGTGGGCATCAACGATCCTCAGACCAACACCCGCGACATTTGGGTGATCGACCTGGTGCGCGGCACCAGAACGCGGCTAACCTTCGATCCCGGCGACGATCTTAATCCGGTGTGGTCGCCGGATGGCAGGCGCATCGCCTTCACGTCCAACCGCAAGGGGGAACGAGACATCTATCAGAGTCCGCGGATGGTTCGCGCCAGGAAGAAGTCTTGTTGGAAGCTCGCGACGGTCAAAAGAACCTGGAGGATTGGTCCCCGGACGGCAAGTACCTTCTATATAACTACCAGCCTCCCCCACGGCAACACCATCTGTATGTGATGCCTTTCGAAGGCGACCGGAAACCCATTCCATTCCTGAAGACGCCCTTACTCACGGAAGAGGGTCAATTCTCCCCGAATGGCCGCTGGCTTACGTACTTTTCTATAGAGTCGGGCAAAAGCGAAATCTACGTGCAGGGTTTCATCCTCGATCCTTCGCGACCGCGCGGCAAGTGGCAGGTCTCCACTGCCGGAGGGACCGAAGCCAGATGGCGTGGGGATGGCAAGGAGTTATTTTACCTGGCCGGCACAACCATCATGGCGGTGGACGTGAAAACCGATGGACCGTCGTTCGAAGCCGGTATCCCCAAGCCGCTCTTCGAGGTCCAGACGCCCGTCACCGGCAGAAACCATTTTGTCGTCAGCAAGGACGGGCAACGCTTTCTGCTAGTCACGGCGCCCGAAACTCCCACCAACGAGCCCATCCAGGTTCTGGTCAACTGGCGATAACGGGCCCCGGCCCGCGGTCCGCCCGTGCGGAACGCAAACCTAATACCCAGAGTCCACGATCGTCGCCACTCGGAAGCATTCCGCTTGGACGAAAATCGGCGACCCGTATTGTGCCGGCTAAGCGGTTCAGATACGGCGTTGTTGGAAGCACCGAGAAGAGATCAGTCAGATCGCCGGCGATTCGGAAAGGACGGTTGAACCCCATCGTCGCGGCGTCCGACGTGTGGAGCGGGCCGGCCGTGTCCGAAGTGTTGAGTCCAGGCCAACACAGATAACTTCACCGGGTTCCGCTATTTGACTATCGAGGTCCATGAAACGAGAGAAGACTGCGACGCCTTTGAAAATATGCGTATGAGAGTACGGCGCGGCTTGAAACCTGCGGGCGAGCGAAGCGGCGAATCGCTTGTCGCACAACTAGCGACCCACCCGCTGGCGAATTCGCATAGTTGGAGCATTAGGTTTTCCGTACTAGGCAAGGACTGCTGAAAATCGGGCCGGTCGATATTGCAGATCCTATTCCCCGGCTCTAGTGGGCAGCAGCCATGGAGCGCATAACCGCCTTCAGACGGGATAGCGGTGGCTGGAAGGAATTTTCGTCGAGGCCCCCCAACTGGCGCTCGCTGTCCCGCAGCTTTTGAGCGTTCGTGTAGACAGGCTCCTTCAGTATGGATGCGTGATTTACCGCGAAGGTGGCGGCGACGAGGTACGCCCCGTCCCTGGTGATACCCAGGAATTGGTAGGTCAGCTCGCGGTTGTTGGGAAGATCGCCGCTTTCCTCCTGGGTGGTCTGCACGAGAAACACAAAGCCGCGCACCCACGGGCTTTCGACGCGCTCCACGCGAGCGCAGAGTGAATACACAGCATCAACCGTATTCGGGTCGGCCTTTTCCAAAGCTTTCATGCCTGGAAGCTGGGATCTGGCTAGGAGGGCTCGAAGCGCCACGGCAGAGGAGTTCAGGCGGGGATATGCCTTAGCGAAGTCGTGTACAGAGCGATCGCCCAGCGGGGTCACTTCGATAGTGTTGTCGTCGGCGCGACCCAGGAGCCGGCCTTTCAACTGAAGCACCGCTCGCAACGGCGCGACGCCCTCGGGGATGTCTGTGCCTATCTCCTGTTGAGTGAGCTTCGGTTCCTGCTTCCAGGAGTGGCTTGTGAAATCGGCGTCATATTGCACGGTGATGCCGTACTTGGTGGCGAGTTGCTGTGCAGCGAGCGCCCAGCAGCATAAGAGCGCGAGGATGAACTTACGGGGCACGGCTTCCGTAAGAGTAGCACCGCAGGAACACGGAGAAGAAAGGCTGTCGCCCAGGGCACTTGAGGGGAGAACGTCCCCTGCGGCCGCACGTCCTAGGTAGGGCAGGCCTGATCCTCATCGACACGCAGATTGAAGAAGGGGATGCCCCCTGAGCTATCCTGTATCCCATGAAGTGGTCGACTTCAGGTCTCTCTAGATGGGCGATGGCAGCCGTCGTCCCGATAGTGCTGGCGACCGCTTTCAGTACAGCGTTTTCCGCGGATTCGCCGTTGGTAGGAGCCTGGCAGCTTGATCCTGGCCGGTCGGGTCAGGCCGCTCTGTATCTGTTTACGCCAACGCGCTACAGCATGGTGCTGGCAGCGACCGACCGGCCGGATATCGCCGACATGAGCAAGGCGACAGCCGACGAGTTGCGCGCCGTCTGGGGGCCGCTTGTAGCTAATGCCGGAACATACGAAGTCTCGGGCGATTTGATCACGATTCACCCCCTTGTTGCCAAGATTCCCGTCGTGATGAAGGTGGGCGCCAACGAGGTTTATCGTTTCCGAATCGAAGGCAAGACGCTGACACTGAGGCAGGTGCGGAACGCGCGCGGCGTTGCCGTAGACTCAGCGCCCACGTTCAAGTTCGTACGCGCAGAATGAGGGTGGCGACCAAGGCAGGCACTTGGAGTTGCCCGCCATCAGGATTACGTGCCAATAGGAAGTGGGCGGGCAAGGGTTCGTTGACAGATGTCAACTTCCCGCTTGGGCCAATCTCTTCACGATTTGATTGTTGATGTGGCGAGTCACTCAAGACCACCACGGCCATTCTGCACAGTGAGGGCTTTTTTTGAAAGCTCTGATCCGCAGCAACGCGAAAAGACCGTTCATCGGAAACTTCAGAAGCGCCGTGTTGCAGGCTGTGTGGCGGGCCATCCTCAGTGGTGTGCCATTTCATGATGGTACGCTGTGCTGGCGATCATCTTCCATTCTCGCGCGCTAAGCGGATTGATCTGAAAATCGACCATGTCTGCCGACGCTGCCCGGCCAGAAGTTTACAACGCTACGCGGGCAGCGTTCCGCGCATTCGCGGGCTTCGGCTCGAAGGCGCGTTGACACCGCGGACTACAATGACAACCGTACCGAAAAGGGTTGCAGAAAACGAAGGTATGAAGAAAAGTCTTTCCAAAAACGAGCGTTTGTGGCACGCCGGGGAAATGAAACCCAAGCGCATTGCGCTCTACGCCCGAGCCTCCACGAAGGACAAAGGGCAGGATACCAGGAATCAGCTTCCCAGTTGCGGGACCTTTGCGCCAAGAAGGATTGGGCAATCACCGTCGAGTACATCGACCATGTGAGCGCCAAGACGGCGACCGCCCGCAGTTCAAGATCATGATGGAGGCCGCCGCGCACGGCGAATTCCACCTGGTGCTGTTCTGGTCCCTGGACCGGTTCAGCAGGGAGGGCTTGCTCGAAACCCTCCAGTATCGGCGCACGCTCACCTCCTACGGGGTGGGCTGGAAGTCCTACACCGAGCAATACCTGGACAGTTGCAGCGTCTTCCGCGATGCGGTGCTGCCCATCCTGGCGACCGTTGCCAAGCAGGAGCGGGTGAGGGCTGAGCGAGCGCACGGTGGCCGGCCTGGAGCGCGCCCGGATGCAGGGCCGCATCGGCTGGCGCCCGCGGGTGGTGACACGGACCGCGCCAGGGTGGCGGAACTGCGCGGCCGGCAAGTCGCTGGGCGAGATCGCCGTCGAAATGGTACTGGCCTAAACCACCTTGGCCCGGATCGCGCAGGAGTCCGCGGCGTAGGATCGTCCCGCATCGGGAGAACTAAAACTATGGGCCGCAAGACAAGAATGGAAAAGGGTTTGACGTTCGAGGAATTGAAGACTGACCCGATCGTTCTCGAATGGGCCTCCTACGAGTACGGCACCGTCTCTAGCCTCGGGTCCGATTATCATTTTGGAGTGCCGGCCCTGAAACCGTCGGTCTGTGAATATAGGCGAATGGGTTCATAGACCCGATGGTTTTTGGGCTCTTCGTATCAGACCATCCGATATCACCAAGTTGGCGAGCGATCCGACGAATGGCCATCAATAACACCGCGCCCGATCTCGCCGTCGAGCTTCAGAAGATCTACGACAGCGAAATCATCCTAAGAATTGGCTGGTTCTGGGACGGCGGCATGGAGATCCGGCTTGGGGACGATATGAACGGCTATCTGGCGGAAGAGACCGTTAGCACGGTTGCAGGGACTGTTCCCTGGTTGCAGGGCTGCGCGGTGTGATCGAGAGAATGGCACCCGCGGCTATTTCCAAGCTGCAGCGGACTGAGCCGCTAGGCGGCGTAAGGTACGGCTATGCTGTTCCCTTGCCGGAACGCCGGTGTACGGTGATGGTGGTTGATGCCGAAGGTCGGCGGCATAACCTCGATCTCCGCGCCGGAAGCCTCTACGACGCCGCCCACGTTTACGTCTGGGTGATCTAAGCTTTAGTTTCAGCTTATTGTGAAGCAGGTAAACTGTGGTGGCGGCGCGCGAGCGCGCGGTGAGATCGGCCGGCGACCCCTCGGCTACCACTCTGCCTAAGTGGAGGATCGCGATGCGGTCACACAGCCGCTCGGCTTCGTCCATATCGTGGGTGGTCATCAGTACCGCGCCGCCGCTCTGTTTCATCGCGAGAATGGAGGCGTGCATGCGCCGCGCCTCCGGGTCGAGGCCCGCCGAGGGCTCATCGAGAATCAGCAGTTCGGGTTGGTTGACTAGCGCGAGCGCCAGTGCCAGGCGTTGTCGCTGGCCCGTCGAAAGGCTCTCGAAGTAACGGTCGGCAGCCTCGTGTAATTCGAAGCGCTCAATCAGGTCCTGGCTGGACGCGCGATTTGGGTAGCGCCAAAGCTGTTGATGGCTTCCCGCGGCGTGATCTTCTGCAACGCGGTCGAGGAAAGTGCCAGTTCAATGCGCCGTTTGGCTTCCTTGGGATGGCGGCGCGCATCGATCCCGGAGATTTCGATGCTACCGGACTCGGGATGGCGCAGGCCGGCAATCGATTCGATCGCTGTGGTCTGCCCCGCGCCGTTGGGGCCGAGAAAACCCAGAATCTCGCCCGCTTCGACGCGAAAGCTGACGCCTTTCAACGCTTCCACGGACCCGTATCGCATACGCAGCTGATCGACCTTCAGTTTGGCGGACAACTCATCTCATTCTACGCAAGGCATGATGTCATTACGGAAAGGCGGCCACGCTGTTGTAAGATATGCCCATCGTTAGCGAGTCGTAGGAAAGTCAAGAGCACTGCAATGAAACGGAATGCGAGCACAGTCAGTTCGGCGGTCCTCATCACCATAGCTATTGCGTTTTGGTTCCAATTGTCGGATGCGGCCCTTCGCGGCCAGACCCCTGCAACCCAGCAGCAACCGGCGCCAGGACGACAAGGCGCTGCGGGCGGACGCGGCGGGGGATTCGGCGGCATGCGCGCAAGCCAGACCTTGTTCGATGGGCAATGTTCCGGCTGTCACGGTGGATCGGACGGAACCATGGGCCGGGCGCCCAATTTGTTCGACGCCAAGTGGCTGGGGACCGTCTCGGACGGGGACATTGAGAAAATGGTTCGAACCGGTATTCCGAACACAGAAATGTCGGGCTTTACCGCCGCGCAACTCACCGATCAACAGATTTTCGAACTGACCGCCTTTCTTCGCACCCAGAGCCTGAACTTCGTCCCCAAGATTGAGTTCGTCGCCGATCCGGACGGCAAAGTAATCTCGTCGGAAAAGCAGAAGTTCCGGATCGATGTGCTCGCCAGGGACATGGAAACCCCTTGGGGCATGACTTTCTTGCCGGATCATCGGCTGTTTCTTACGGAGCGCGGGGGTCACATCCGCACTTACGATAAAGGCAAATTGTCGGAGCCGGTAAAGGGTACGCCAACCCCTCACGTCCAGCAGGACGGCGGCTACCTCGACATCACGGTGCATCCGCAATATGCCCGCAACGGCTGGATCTATCTGGCTTACTCGGAAGAGCTGCCGGGCTTTACGCCGCCTGCGCCCACTACCGCACCCGCTCCGAGTCCGAATGGCGGTGGCGGACGCGGACCACAGATTCCCTCGAATACAGTCATCGTGCGTGGGAAGATTAACGCGCAAAACGAGTGGACCGATCAGCAGATCATCTTCCGATCGCCAGCGCGTCTCTATACCACCAGGGGCGAGCATTACGGCTGCCGCTTCCTTTGGGATCGGCAGGACCATCTTTTCTTTACTCTCGGTGAGCGCGGCGTCATGCAGAACGCGCAGGACCTAACGGACAATAATTCGCTCGGCAAGATCCACCGCATTAATGACGATGGCAGCGTGCCCAAAGACAACCCTTTTGTAACTAAGGAGGGCATCGACAAGACCATCTGGAGCTATGGTCATCGCAACCCCGAAGGGCTTGCGTGGGATCCCGTGACTGGAAAGCTTTGGGAATCGGAGCATGGTCCCACTGGCGGCGATGAGATCAACGTCATTCAGCCAGGTCACAACTATGGATGGGGCGTCATCTCCAACGGCGTCCAACCCGGCATCACCGAACGGTCCCATGAAGGCATGGAACAGCCTGTCGTGTATTTCACTCCCGCCCTCGCACCCGCCGGAATCTCGTTTTACACCGGCGACAAATACCCCGGCTGGAAGAACAACTCGCTGTTCGTGGGTGCTCTTCGGGGCCAGCAACTGAGGCGTCTTGAAATCAAAGGCGACAAAGTGAGCCACCAGGAGGTAGTGTTTGCACAATACGGCCGCGTTCGTGACATAGTGCAGGGACCCGACGGTTACTTCTATATCGCGTTGCAGAATCCAACGGGAGTGAACGGCATTTCGCTGTCCGCCTCGACGCCGGGTATGCTCGTCCGTCTGATGCCAGCGCGCTAGTCTAGTCTAGAACAGATCTCAATTACAGCTGCGGAATCTTGGGTGAAGGAATCGCAATCCAGCTTCACCTCTCGTATTGAGCAGACATCGCCGCCACGTAACTTTTCGTAGCCTGAGAGCCCTCTAGCTACTTTCCGTCGCAAAATGGGTGATCCAACCCCGCGCCAAAACGAAGTTGAGACGCGGTTGAGAAGCCAGAACATTTACTATTGATCCTGTTTGAGAAGGCGCCGACAATAGTGTCATGAGTACGCGACGCAAGGCCAAAGCGCAAAGAACCCTATGGGAGGGCATGATCGATTTGGACGTCCGTAGCCTATGGGAGCCACGGATGGTCGAAGCCGACGGCCTGTTGGAGGATGAGGATTTGATCGAAGCAGTCTTCAAAGCTCAGGGTCAGCGCCATGTCCACAGCGCAACGCGCGGCCGTGCGCAAACGCCGGCCGAAACGGCGTTGCGGCTGCTAGTGCTGAAGCACGTGCGCAACTGGAGCTTCGATACGCTGGAACGCGAAGTGACGCTGAATCTGGGCTATCGCGACTTCGCACGGATCGGGCTGAGCAATGTGCTGGATGCGAAAACGCTGGCGCGGATCGCGCAGGCTTTGCGCGGGGAAGTGATTGAGGAACTGCACCGGCGGCTGGTGGCATTGGCGCAAGAGCGAGGCGTGATCAAGGGACGGAAGATGCGTGTGGACACGACGGTGGTGGAAACCAACATCCACTACCCCACCGATTCCGGCCTGCTGGGTGACGGAGCACGTGTACTGACGCGGACCATGAAGAAGATCGAGCAACAGGTCGGAAAGCTGCGGCGCAAGGTGCGGGACCGGACGCGGAGCGTGAATAAATGCGTGATCGCCATAGCCACTGCCAGCCGATACAAGGGCGAAGCGGGGGAACAAAAACGCAAGACGGAATATCGCAGTCTGATTCGGCTGACACGTCAAGTCCTGAATGATGCCAAGCGAGTGATAGAGGAAACCGAGCGTCGGCGCAAGCCGCGATTGCGTGCCTTGCGGGAAGGACTGAATAGCATGGCGGATCGTGTGCGGCGGGTGGTGAAACAAACCAAGGCGCGCATTTTTGACGGCGTCACACAACTGCCGGGCAAGATCGTGAGTCTGTTTGAGCCGCACAGCGAAATCATCCGCAAAGGCAAAGCGAGCAAGCCGACCGAATTCGGCAAGTTGGTGCAGGTGACTGAGGCCGAGAACCAGATCGTGACGCACTATGACGTGTTTGAGCGCCGGCCGAGCGACCGGGAGTTAGTGACCAGCGCAGTGGCCGAACAACAAAAACGGCTGGGGCGCGTGCCGCAACTGGTGACGGCCGACGCCGGATATTATGCCCAGACGCATGAGCGAGCCATTGAGGAGATGGGCGTCAAGTGGGTGGCGGTACCGAACCGCAGCACGCGCAGCGCAGAGCGAAAGAAGAAAGAGAAGAGTCGTTGGTTCAAGAAGGCGCAAGCGTGGAGGACCGGATGCGAGGGCCGCATCAGCGTTCTGAAGAGGCGGCATGGACTGCGGCGCTGCTTGTACCACGGGCTGGAAGGAATGAAACGTTGGGTGGGACTCGGAGTGCTTGCAGATAACTTGATTAATATCGGTAAGGCGCTAGCGGGGACGCGCGCGTGAGCCGCCGCGCCGATCCGCTGAAGGCAGCGGACCGAAAATCAACCCTTCGGCGTGGGCTCTTCCCACACTCAATAGCGCCGGAAGGTCTCACATTTACTCATTTTGCGACCGAAAGTAGCTAGAGATTCATCGGATCGGGTCACGCGGCTCGGTGTGGATGGCAACCAAAGGCGTTGGGCAATGGGTTTTCTCTAGCTTACAGAAGCGGCCGTACCATTCTGCAGTTCGAACCCAACCTCCGGCCACTAAGCTATAGAGATTCCGCGTGCGGAGGCTATGGCGAATGAGATCTCGATCCAGCGACCGACACTGCCGGGGATGGAGAACGCTTACACATCGTTCTTCTCATTGAACGTGTCGGGCCAGGGCGGACCTGAAACGGTGATGAAGGGACCCAAACAGTTCCGTAGCCTCCAGGCTCGGCAATCCATGGGAATTGACTTGGGGACCTGACAACATGTTGTGGGTGACTGAGCGCACCGGCAAAAAGATCACACGCATCGACCCGGCGACCGGCAAGATAAGCGTCGCCATTAGCATCGATGAAGTGTCCGCGCCCGGCTCGCAGGATGGCTTGCTCGGCATGGCGCTGCACCCCGATCTGCTGAAGGGCACCGGCAACGATTATGTGTACGTCGGATATACATACGTCGATACGCATCGGCCTCTCAATCCCGCCGTCTTCAATGCGAGCGAAGCCTACCAGCATCTGTATGGCAAGATTGTTCGCCTGACATATCATCCTGCGAGCGGCAAGCTATCCGATCCGTCGATCTGATCACCGGGCTTCCCGTTGGGAACAATCACGTTTCCGGTAGGCTCAAGATCGGTCCCGACCGGGAGCTGTATTCCACCATCGGCGACCAAGGCCACAATCAGCTCGGCAACTTCTGCCTTCCGATCGAGGCGCAGCGGCTTCCCACGGCGGCAGAGATCGGGGAAAAAGATTGCGCGGCTTATGTTGGCAAATCGCTGCGCCTGAACCTGGACGGTTCGATCCCGCCCGATAATCCCCAGTTGAATGGCGTCGTCAGCCACATCTACACCTACGGGCACCGAAACATGCAGGGGATCGATTTCGGTCCGGATGGCACGCTCTATGCGTACGAACAGGGGCCAAAGACCGATGACGAGATCATATTTTGACGCCCGGCGCGAATTACGGCTGGCCGCATGTCGCCGGTCTCAAGGACAACAAAGCCTACGAATACGCGCGCTGGGCTGACTCAACGATTCCGTGCACTCAACTCACCTTCAGCGACCTGGCGATCCCGACACCGGTTCCGCGCGAATCGGAATCCGCGTTTACCGAACCGTTTGTGGGGCCGATCGCCACCATGTTCACCGTGCCCAGCGATTACAACTTTCACAGTCCGGCGTGCAAAGGCGTCGATTTCATCTGCTGGCCGACAGTCGGCGCGTCGAGCATTGAGTATTATGCGTCGAAGGGCACGGGCATTCTAGGGTGGGACAAAGCTTTGCTGATCACGACGCTCAAGCGCAGTTCGCTTTACGTTTTGCCGCTGACGCCCGATGGCCAACACGCGGCGGGCCACATGTGGCGCTACTTCCAGTCCGAAAATCGTTATCGCGATACGGCAGTCCATCCGGACGGCAGAACCATTTATATTGCGACCGACGTGTCGGGCCTCGGCGAGGCGCTGAGCGGCGGCGCCAACAGCCGTTTGCGGTTTTATTTCTGGCCGCCAAGATCTGGCGTCACGGAGGAAGAGTCGGTCTGAGCTACAGCGACCATTATGCTGAGCAAGGCATCTTCAACCGGCTCATGGACCGACTGCGAGCGATCAACTTCGGGGAGAAGGGATTCGTGCCGGTGATTGCCGCCGCGCTCCGCTGTTGAGCTCCGGCGTGCATAAACTTCTGTGCACGGTTGGCAATTGGCAGAGAACAACTTGCGGGAGCCTCTATTGCTGGGCGTTGGGCGAGCCGTTGGGTACTGCTGGCGAGGAGAGCCAAGGCGAGACCTGCACGTTCGGTCCAGTCACGCTCGAACATCCGTTCGCGTTCGGGCCCTTCGCACAGCCCCACCAGTTATTCGTCGCGTCAACGGTACCCTTTTCGAGATTTGCAAGCCCTACTCCATTCCCGTTCAGATTGTTCTGATTGGCTTTAACCGGGCCGGACGTGTTGATGACAATGTCATCCGCCTCATCCTTGATAACATTTTGTGAAATCACCGTTCCGGTGACCGCGCCGGCGCTGAAGATATTTATGCCCGTCGGACCTGGTGTTGCCGCATCCGCCGAATCTGCGCCATTACCCGAGATGTAATTGCTTGTAATCACGTTGTTGTTGAGGTTTTCGAGGCCGCTGTGCCCGTGCATCGCGACGCCCGGCAGTCCGTTGCCCGTGATGCGGTTGCCGGTAATCACGTTCTCCGATACCCTCGCGCCCGGCAGAAACCCGAAAATCCCAATACCAGCGCCAACTTCATTGAGCCCGTTACCGGTGGATGCGTTGCCGATGATCGTATTCTGGAAAACGCCGAAGGGCTGGCCACTGGTGACATGAGGGCTGCGCGGATGAGACGGTATGGTGATACCGCAGTCCAGAGTATTATTGAGGACGTTATTGCTGGCAATGAGGTTGTCGTGCGTTGCCGCTGTCTCGTCGCTAATCAGAATGCCGCCGGAATTGGCGTCAATCAAGTTGCTCGCGATAGTGGAGAAAGCCACGCCCATCAAATGAACGCCTTCGCCGCAGTCCTCGCCTTCGGACGTCTCGAAATCGGGAAGGCCGGGGCAGGAGGAAGTCGCAAAATCGAGACTGCGGTCATTGTCCGTGACGTGGTTTCCTTCAATCGTGACGAGTGAGGCGCTGGTGATGAGGATGCCTTCGAAATTGGCATTCTCTACGGTAAAGCCTGTCACAACTACCTTGCTAAGACCAGGGTGGTCAATCCCGTCGATGTATATGCCACTCGCTAATCCAGTAGCATCAATGATGGTATTAGCGGAATTCTTGCCAACCAGCGTAAGCGACTTGCCGATGATTACATCCTCTTTATATGTACCTTGGGCCACCTGGATTGTGTCGCCGGGCATGAACCGTGAGACCAAATTCCCCCACCTCAAAACGCCGGCGATGCTAGGCGAGCGCATCAATGGGTGGCGCGTCTGCTGGTTGGGCGACTGGGACCGAGGCAGGCTTTTCTACTTGGTGATGGTGGAAAGAGCACTCCCGAGCAGTAGCGAATGAGCGCCGCCTCGAAATCAGCGTGCTGATCGGCAACGGAGAGGGCCAGCCGATCCTTTTCCGAGTTGCGGGGCGCCCTCAATGAGTGCTAACGACCCTTGAAAAAGTGCAGCACCAATGAGATCAGCGCTACGATCAGCAAGAGGTGCCGGGTTCTCGTAGATCGCGCGAGGGCCGAGGTCCTTTATTATGAGTGCGCAGCCGGCGGATTCCCGGAGATGTTCGGCATCGACCGCTCGGTCGAGACGGAATCGTGGGATTACGTGACCATCGGCGGATCGACTTACCTGGTTCCGGTCGCAGTCACTTGGCGCGTGCACATCGACAATGGGTCGGCCTGGCTGTTCAAAGTCGAGTACCGGAATTATCGCCACTTCGAGGCGTCGTCCAAACTCGGTTTCGGACCCGGGTAATCAAGGCGGTTCAGTCGCTCTCGACCAACAACGATTGGATTCGGGCGATTCGAATCGCCCGAGATGGTTCTGGGAAGCTCCCGTCGGATCACGCGTCGACTCGACGGAGGTCGTTGACCCCGGTCATCGCAGCAGCCTTCGTCCGTGTAACCGACGATCCACTCGGAATTCAGAGGCACACTTCGATGGAAGCGGCCGACTGGAGGGCCAGCTATTCGGCGCGTAACGCAGAGGCGGGGTCGACTTGCGTGGCGCGGCGCGACGGGATATACGCTGCCGCCAGCGCGGCGAGCGACAGTAGCGCGATCACGCTGGAGATGGTTGGCAGATCGGCCGGATGCACGCCGAAAAGCAGGGCCGAATAGAGTCGGCCGGTAGCGATCGCGAGGGGCAGGCCTATGGCGATGCCCGCCACCACAAGGCGGAGGCTCTGCCCGAGGAACAGGTTTCGCACGTCGGTTGTCTTCGCGCCGAGCGCCATTCGAATTGCGATCTCGCGCCTGCGCTGCGCGACGCCGTAGGCCATGACACTGTAAATTCCGATGACGGCGAGTAACAGCGCGGCTGAGGCGAAGGCGATGAGGATCGACATGGCGCTGCGCGGCTGGCTGAGCGTATCGTCGAGCGCGTCGTTCAGAGGGCGGATTTCGGCCACGGCCTGGTCCGGATCGACGGCCTCCACCTCATGGCGCACCGCGGAGAGAGGAGCAGTGGAGCGAACCAGAAGCCGGGCCGTACCGCGGCCCCTGCGCAAGAGGTATATAAAATTCGGCATTCGCACCGGCGTTTTGGAGATGCCCGCGGACGTCGCCCACGACGCCGACAACTTCGCAGTCGTTGCCGCCATAAACGGCGCGCTGGCCGACGGGATTTCGATCAGGGAAGAAGCGGCGCGCAAACGTTTGGTTGACGAGCATCACTTTGCGCGACGTCGTGGCGTCGTGGCCGTTAAAGTCGCGGCCGGCAAGCAGGGGGATGCCCATCAGACGCAGATAATCCGGGCTGATGCTGCGGCCGTTGGATCCGGCCAGGGGTTCATTTGCGCCCTGAATCGTCATGTCGGCCCGCTGCAATACATCGACTCGGGATGCGATCGCGGAGACGCGCACACCGGGAAGGGCACGGACGCGGCGCAGTATTTCGTCATAGAAGGCGGATCGATCCGCGAAATTTTCATAATGATGGGGATTCAGAATTAGCCAAAGCACCGAGACCTGGTCGGATTGGATGCCGGTGGCCATGCTCCGCATGCGGAGGAAACTCTGCATCAGCAAACCGGCAGCGGCGAGGAGAACCAGAGATAGCGCGACTTCGGCCGTAACGAAAAGACTGGGGAGGTGAATGCGTTTCATGGAACGGAGGCCTTCGGTCAGTTCCGTTCGAAGCGCGGCGGCCACGTGAGCGAGTCCGAAAATCAGTCCGACGAAAACGGACACGGCCAGCGTGAAAGCGGCCACGGTGCCGTCGATGCGCGCCTCCGGCATCTGATGAGAGCTCTGGCGGATGGTCGCGACTAGGATTTTGACGCCCCACTGCGCGAGGAATAGACCGAGGGCGCCGCCGCATAGCGCGACCAACGTGCTTTCTGTGAGGAGCTGCCGCGCGACGCGACAGCGGCTGGCGCCGATCGCTAGGCGGACGCTGATTTCTTTTCGTCGGGTTGGCCGCGCGCGACAGCAGCAGATTCGCGATGTTGGCGGCGGCAATCAGCAGAAGGCAACTTACGGCGCCCCAGGCAATAAAAAGATTCAGGCGAAGGCTGCCGGAAACCAACTGCTGCTGAAGGGGTGTGGCGTAAACGGAAACGTCGAGATCCTCGTTTCCGGGATAGTCGCGCCGATAGCGCGCATCGGTCACGGCGAGAGAGGCTTGACCCTGGTTGATGTCGGTGCCTTGCTTGAGGCGTCCGATGACGGTGAGGTGTCGAGCACCGCGGCGCACGCTGGAGGGGAAAAATGTTCCAGTGTCGGCGATGCGAGATCGCCACACGTCAACCGGTTCGCCCAGGAATTGGAAGCCCGCGGGGAGTACGCCGATGATCGAATGGGCGATGCCATCGATACGCAGGGTGCGGTCGACTACGTTGGGATCGGAATTGAAGTGGCTTTCCCAATAGTGATGGCTGAGAATGACCAGAGGAGTTCCGGCGGCGCGATCTTCGTCAGGAGTAAACGTCCGGCCAAGGATAGGCTGGACTCTAAGCACGGAAAAGAAATTCGCGGAGACGCGACCTCCTTCGATGCGCTCCGGCTCGCCGGAGATCGATGCGGTGATACTTTCGTCATCATAAGCGGCGATTCCCTCGAACGCGCTCGCCTGATCCCGAACCATCTCGTAGCGGGGATAAGAGAAAGAGTAGGTTACCCTGGGCTGGCCTTCACAAAGAAAGACCAGTCGGCTGGGCTCGGGATAGGGCAGAGCACGGAGGAAGGCGGCATCGATGAGCGAAAAAATCGCAGTATTGGCGCCGATCGCGACTGCGAGGGTGCCGATGGCCGCGGCAGCGAAGAGGCGGTTTCGACCGAGAACGCGGGCCGCATAACGGAGGTCCTGCGAGACGGACTCGATCATAGGGAGAGTTTACCTTGGCCCGAGTACAATCTTTAAATGCCGCGCGCCACTCGCATCGACGAAGCCCACGAGATGGCCGTTCGCGACTCGCAACTCCGCGGGCCTGATAGCCTTTGCCCTTACGTGTACAAACTCTTCGCGACCGGGAACGGCGGCAAGTAGCAGCTCGTAGCTGAATTCCTCGCGTCCAATCTATAGCCAAGTTCCGCGTGCCAGCCAAAGCCGGCCCCTTCGGGCACCGGCTTTTGTTAGTGGCACCGCCAGGGCGCCAACGGTGGCGCGGCGGAGCATTTTCCGAGCGAAGAATGATACTGAAATGAGGATTCGTTTCCAATACAAGATGATCCTGAAAACGGAGTGTCGTTAGGGGCTGGGGAAGAGATCCTTTTTGAATGGATTTGGATATGTCCGGGGCCGACCGACGGGAGGCCGTGATAGGCTCCCACCGCGGAGATTTTGTTTTTCCTTATTAGAAAGGTTTTGTTTTTCGTCTTGGTTTTTGCCACGCGTCATCAGAGGAAGCGCGGCGGAAACGGCGCTTCGATTTTGCAGGCTCGCAGGAGTTTGCTCTTGGCCGCGCCCATGCGCCTGGCGCTCTCGGTGTCGCTGACGCGGCGGGCCTGCCGGTCCAGCTGGGTGAACGTAAGATCTGCTTTCAGGTACTGTTCCGCTGTGCTCAGCGATTTGAGTTTTTCGTACGGCGTTGCATAATCGCTCGGCCGGTAACGTCGCTGGCGCTTGCCTCGCCCATCCACGCTCACGGTGGCGAAGCCGCAAGGCCGGTGATAGTTCAAGTATGGATTCAGATGCGCCGTATAAAACTTCTGCACCGCTTCGGCGTGCTGGCTGGGAATGTGGCCGTAGCCGATCAGCTTGCGGATCACGGCGCCATTCTTGCCTTCCACCAGCGCATTGTCCTGACTTCGATTGGGGCGTGATTTGGTGAACTCCACCAGCAGTTTTTCCAGCAGCTTGGCCACGGTGTGATTGATGAACTCCGAACCGTTGTCGGCATGGAAGCCTCGGATCCGGAAGGGGAATTGATGCAGCATTGCCTCCAGTATCGGAATCAGGAACTGTTCGCTGATCTTGGCGGCGCATCCGATCACCTGCCACGGCGTTGATGTGATACACGCCTTTCTCGCCACCCCAGTCCCCCTGATGCACCGTATCCACTCGCAGGTAGCCCGGCTCGCCCCGCGGATCGGGCCGCCGCCGCTCGGCGATTGAGACCGGGCTCGGCCGTGTCGGCTGGAACACCGCAGCCACTTTCCGGTACGCCGCGCTGTTCCGTAAGTGGCCGGCCCGCTCAAGCGCTCGTGCGCGCCGTCCACTTGCGCCAGCAGCGCAATGTCGGCGCCCCTGTACTTGGCAGCGAAGCGCTGCCGTCGATACACCTTCGCTTCCACTTTCCCGGTGTGGGCATGCGCCCGAATCAGCCGCGCGATCTGCGCCAGGCTCAGCCCGGCGACCTTGCTCAGGTAAGCCCGGATCGCGCCGCGCTGCTTCTTTGGTTGCCGGATGATACTCCTGATTCACCAGCATCTTCTCGACCAAGCCGTACACCTCCGCGCGGCTTTGCCCATGGAACTCGATCCCCGCACTGCCCTTCAAGAATTCGTTGATTTGTGAATGTGTCAGACTCTCGGTATTCCGCATTCTGATTTGCATTCCCCTGCGGATTGCCTACCCGATTCCTCCTATTTTCAGGATCATCTTGCATTGGAATCAACTTCTGTTTCAGGATCATCTTGTATTGGATCACTCTGCGGGCGCACACACCTCACCGCTCGTGATACACTCCCGCCGAAGCGCGCTCGCCGCGACCAGTGTCTTTGAAGGACCAAGATGAAACTCCGCTGGATCATTGCAACATTCATCGCACTCATCATTTCAGCCGTGCTGTGCGTCTTCGCGTATCCCCAAGGCAAGGCCGACGGCAAAATGGCTCGCGGCGCTAATTACACCGAACCTCGATGATATAGTCACCGCGGCCATGGACCTCGTCACATTCGTGGTCGCGGCGTCGCCGGTGTCCGACACCGACCTGGAACGCTTCATCGAGAGGTTCCCGATACTGATACCGGCGACTGCGATCACAAGATAGCTACCGATATTTACTGATATCGGTGCGCTTTGGGTCGGCCTCTCCCCCGAGTCTCGGACCGCCGAAATCGTCAAGTCGTGACGTGATCGCTAGTGACGACGGGCGTGGAGATTTGAAGGATGATAAGGTTGCGAAACCACGGTGGGGCGCTTTGACGCTGCGGCGCGTCCTTGCATCCACCCGCAAAGTCGATACCACAAACGAAGCAGCGAGTTCAACATTGCTGACTCCTATTCGCGAACACTATCAGAAATGCGCGGCGAACGGAAGAGTCGTTTTTTGTCGTTTCGTGACAGAATATACGGTCATCTTCAGAGAAAGTCGAAGCGCGGCGAACCGTTCGTAGGAGAGCGTCCCCACGAATTGCTCCGAAGAAGTTCATCGAGAGCTTTCCGATACAGATGGTTTATGCCGGCGCGGTGTCCCTGAAGTAATCGGATTTCGGTTGACTCCTTTGCCCTAAAGAGTGATCAATGTGTTGTAGTCCTCGCTTGGAAACGGTCAGATGACCGGGGTGAGTACATCTCCATCGCCTTCGAGGAGCCGAGCCTAGCTCCGGGCTACTACACCCTCGTGAAATCCGGCGTAGAGAAGGGCTACACGATGCTCTACAAGAAGCCGAGCTTCAAGAAGGACAAGAAATAGGCGGGTTGGGGCGGAGAAATCCGCCCCCTTCACTTTCTTGTTGACGAACTTCACAACACTCATTATGGAGGTGATTCAGATGCGGCGCGAAACCTATCATCGCGTCACAAGAGCAGCTCTCCACGCCGCAGGCATCAAATTCAGGGAGCAAGCATGAGCAAGGACCAATATTGGCGCCTATCGAACCGCGCCGGGCGGGCGCTCTTACCGAAGCATCTTGAGGGCAACGACATTGGTTCTCAGGTGGGTCTGCATCCCGTCCTCGCCGGCTTGAGGGTCAACTTTGATCGCTTTCTGCGAGCCTAATTTTGTAACAAGGGAGTCTCTCGCGTCTTTATTATCGGCACCCCCTTCCGTGAAGACGTAAACGGTCTTGTCAGAATGCGAATTTACAAAGTGCTTGTAGAAGTTCGGCATGAATGGAGAGGGATGTTTCTTTCCGAATCCCATCCAGATATCAACAAGAAAAATCGATGAGAAGCGGTCGGAGCCCTTGTCGTCCAGAAGCTGGGTCCCAGGCGATCCACCGCCCGAAAACAGGTATAGGACCTCGGAGGAGTGCGAAATTCCCTTCTCCTTCATTGTCTTGATCAGCGAGTTATATGCGGCATTACCACCGACCTCGTTGCTGGCAGAAACGAATATGTGCAATCGATCTTTAAGGTCGTTCATGAAATTCCACATGTAGTCGCCACTGGGGACGTACACTGGTTTCTTGCGCGTAATGCCGTCGAATTCGGTTTTATCCACAGGGATTCCGCCAAAGACCACCAGCAGCGTCGCGTTCTTTGATGTGCCGTCCTTGTTGGATGTGATCGAAAGCTTGCCGCCGCCGGAAACCTCAATAAGATCGCTCATATCTACCTTTTCTACTCGAATGTGGCTTCTGCATGCACTCTCCCCCGGGTGCAACCCCAATGCATTGTGACAGGAATACCGCTTCCGTTTCACTCCTGCCCAAGAGGCAGCCATGACCCACATCCTCACCCGCCTCGCGGCTCTCGGGTTTACCAGCCGACTTCTCCCGTATCCATCTTGTGGTGCGCAGGTTCAATTCAGAAAGGCACTCCACGTCGAAGACGGCAATACTGACGCGATCATTCACAAGGAACCGTCAGAGGGTGGCCTTATTGATTTGGCAATGGCACCACCGACGAAAGCGTGCTGACTTTATGGAACAGCCGCCCCCGCGAAGCCACCCTCATCGCACTGGTACACGAGGCGGGGTAGAGCGAATAATTGAAGTTCGGTGCCATAAATTTCCAAATGTAACTTTATGGCACGGAGGTGCTCTTTGAACCACGCCGGTTTCTTGCCCGGCGCTACTTCGGAATGGCTGTTTCCGGCGGACACCCGGAGTGGGCACATTGAAGCATCCACGCTGAAGAGTCAACGTACGGCCGCCCTAAAGGCGTCCGGCGTTGCGTCGTTCGTCCTCTACACGTTCCGGCACACCTGCATCACGCGGTGGGCGAAGCACACGGATCCATTTACCCTTCACGTTCTGGCAGGCCACACCGACATAAACACCACGAAGCGGTACGTTCACCCGAGCGATGCGGACATTCTGGAAGCAATGGAAAAGGTCAAGACCTCAAGATCGGGCGCGGCAGAATCAACGGAACCTCACACGGCTAGAGAGCCGATTGGCACAGGATGATGCGCACAACCCAAAAGGAACTTTCGTCTATTCATCGGCAGGATAAGCCGTCGCGGGCTAAGCCTCAAAAGGTCCACCTGCCGACCGACGCGCAGGGCGGACGGCTCGGTTATGGAGGTTGTGGGTCTTGTTGGAATGCGACGTCACTTATCGGACGCGAACCTGGAGAGGTTCATAGCGACCTTCCCGATACAGACGGCATGAGTAGTCCACCACGGCCGCCGGATAGCTACCGATAATAACGAATAACGCCGCCCTTCGGGCCAGCGGGGCAGACCTTATCGTTCTGCTCTCCGTTCGCTCCAACGTCCCGGCGCGAAAGAGCAGTTGCCCTGGCAAGCCGTAAACTAAAAGGATCGCTACCGCCGTCAAGAAAACAGAACATGCGGCATTTGCCGTACTGTCCGCCATCAGCTTCTGCCATTGTCTCAACGACATGATGCAATCGCTTTTGCCGGCGATCTATCCGATTCTCAGGGACTCGTACAAGCTCGACTTCACGCAGATCGGGCTGATTACCCTCACCTATCAAATCACCGCGTCGCTGCTCCAACCCCTGATCGGTCTCTACACCGATAAGAATCCTCAGCCGTTCTCGTTGCCGATCGGCATGGGCTTCACGTTCTTCGGGCTGCTGTCGCTATCAACCGCAAACCACTTCTTCGCACTTCTGCTGTCCGCGGCACTTATAGGCATCGGCTCGGCGGTCTTTCATCCGGAATCGTCACGTGTCGCACGAATGGCTTCCGGAGGCCACCATGGCTTGGCACAGTCTTTTTTCCAGGTTGGCGGCAATACCGGCTCGGCCGCCGGCCCCCTGCTCGCCGCTTTCATCGTCCTCCCGAGAGGTCAGCGGAGCGTGGCCCTCTTCTCCATGGTCGCTCTGCTCGGCATCATCGTGCTGTCTGGTGTGAGCGCCTGGTATCAGCGCGCGCGCGTTGCGCAAACAGGCAGTCGCACCATTGCGAGCCCCGTCCGACCGACGCTTTCCCGTGGAAGGATTGTTTTGTCCATCTCCATTCTCGGCGCGCTCATTTTCTCGAAGTATTTTTACCTTGCAAGCCTCGTCAGCTACTATACCTTCTACCTGATCAGTCGCTTCGGTTTGCCGGTAAGAACTGCGCAGATTTACCTTTTCGGCTTTCTCGGCGCGGTCGCGGCCGGCACCATCATTGGCGGGCCGGTGGGGGACCGCTTCGGACGTAAATACGTAATCTGGGCCTCTATCCTAGGAGTGCTACCCTTTACGCTGATCCTGCCACATGCCAATCTATTTTGGACTGGAGTCCTGTCGGTCATCATCGGACTCATTCTTGCGTCGGCCTTCTCCGCAATTCTCGTTTACGCGCAGGAACTCATTCCTGGACGCATCGGCATGATCTCGGGCCTCTTCTTTGGCTTCGCTTTCGGTATGGGCGGCCTTGGCGCAGCCGCGCTTGGACGACTCGCCGACGCGACGAGCATCACTTTCGTCTATCAGGTCTGCGCTTTCCTGCCCGCGATAGGAATGCTGACCGCGTTCTTGCCCAACCTCGAAAAACGACGTCCCTAAAGGGATGGATGCGGAGAAGACGCGCGGGTACCTATGGGACAGCGGCGCGTCGCTTAAAGATCTCGGTAGCCTTATCCGGAAGGACGCCGGCGCACGGCGGGGGACAGCATAGCTAACGATAATACTGGATATCGTTCCGATTGCGTTGGGCGCCGGATCAGCCTTTCTCCGAGTCGCCGCCGAACCTCTCCAGGAAGCGGCGCGCCTGGCTAGGGTGATATATATTAGACGCTGATGATCGTCGCGAAGCGATTGGCGTGGTTCTGCCTAGCCGCCGCCGCCCCGGCGCAAACGCCTCCGCCGCCCTCCTACGGTTACGAGGTCGTTACTATCCATAAGGCTGTGTCGGGGCAGATGAACTCCGGCTTCGGTCCTGGCGCGCAAGGCGGCCTACGCGCGCGCAACGACTCCGTCATGCAGCTTCTTACCTTTGCCTACGACGCCCGCGAGTATCAGTTCGTGGACGCCCCGGACTGGACGCAGACAGAGCGCTTTGAGATCGAGCTGACGCCGGACAAGTCCGAGATCGTCGTGGGGCGGGACACGACCGTCGCCGAGTTCGACGGATGGTTGCATCGCAATCGGCAGCGCATGCAGGCTGTGCTGCGCGACCGCTTCAGCCTGGTGCTGCGCGCCGAAACCCGCGAGCATCCCCTGTACGCGCTCACTGTCGTCAAAGGCGGGCCCAAGCTCGCCACGCCGGCGGATCCCAAGCACGGGGTGAGCTTCAACATGAACAACGGCCGGCAGATCACGGCCCGCACGGCCTCCATCGAAATGCTTGCCCGTTCTCTCGCCCAGTTGTTGGGACGTTACGTGCGTGACGAAACGGGGCTTGACGGCACGTACGACTTCACCTTGGAGTTCGAGCCGGTGAATGCTGCGCCGCCCGTCGGCCCGGGGGCATCGAACGAGCCCGCACGGCCCTCGATCTTCACCGCGCTCACGGAACAGCTCGGGCTGCGGCTGGAGTCGAAGAAGGGGCCAGTGCCGGTTTTCGTGATCGAGAACATTGAGAAGCCGGGCGAGAACTAGCTTGTGGTGAAGCGTGCGGGGTGCCGAAGGAAGGCCCGCCGCAGTCCGACGATATGGAAGTTGTGCGCCTCGACGGACTGCGCCGTCACTTGTCGGACGCGGGCCTGGAGAAGTTCATCGCGAGCTTCCCAATGCAGATGATCTCAGCCGGGAACGGGAGCCTACTTTAGGTCGATCCGCATGGCCTTGAAGTCGAGCGTCACCTCCGAAGCCTGTGCCAGTTTATCCATCCCTAGCAGGCCGAAATGCCACCAGCTGGATTTGATAGTTGATTGCAGCAGCACGGGGGCGTCGCGGAAGAGAATTGGAAAACCTGCTACCGTCATCCGTAGCTCCGGCATAATCGCGGATCTAATGTCCGCGGAGCCGGTGCCGCCATTCAAGTTCGTCTTGCTTTCGTGCGAGCCCTCGAGCAACTCTGGATAGTTCTTGACGAACATTGGCCACATCGTGGAAAGCGAGCTGCCGGTGTCCAGATGTACCGCGAGTCGGTGCCCTGCTACTTCCACTTGCGTCAGCGTATCCAATCCCTCAAACGACAAATTGGCATTGCGTACATCAAAGGGCTTGGCCGGGAATCCAAGACTCAGGTTGTGCGCCCTGTCCCAGTGCAGCGTTTGGACGGCGAGCAGTACGGGCATGCCGATGACGCCGCGCTCATTGGGCGGGAGGCCGGAAAATGCATCGAGGTCGTCAGGTAGAACCACGAACGATACGTTGCGCAGCACCGTACGGCCCATTTCGAGGCGATCGGCGACGGCATAGTGACTCATCTGCTGATTCTTTCCGGTGAATCCCTCGAGCAGCGGCTGCCCGTCGATTAGCCGTAACCCCAAGTTCTTTGCCTGGGATTCGGTCACTGCCGATATGGCGGCGCCCGTATCAATTGGTATCCGGGTGGAGTGCCCATTGATCGTCACCGGGCTGACGATCCGCTCGTCCCAGGTGGTAGAGGTGACCGAGGCTGGACGGCGGGAGACCAACTGCATGTCGGGGAGTTGCTCAAGCGCGGCGAGATCGGCCTTGGACGCTTCGTCCGGCCGAGGGTCGGACGCCATCACCCAGGTTCGCCGCTCTTCGGCCGCGCTCTCGCGATAACGACCCAGCCGATAGTACAGGCGATAGAGAGCATAGTGCAACGGTACGAGCTGATCAGCTTTGGCGCCGGAGCGGGTCACCGTGCTCATGGTTTGGAGTGCGCTGCGCTGGTCGTTGAATGCCGCCGCCATGAAGAAACGATAGAGCGGCGGCGCTGGCCCTGACATCACGGCATCGCGCAGGTCGAACCAGCGGTGTTCATCGAGGGCAGTGCGGAGAGGGGACTCGTCAGCCGCGCGAAGAAGGCCGCCAAGCAACAGCAGAAGAACACACATACGGCTCCAATTGGAATCCGGTGCCGCGATCATGAACGATCGGTTGAATATCCGCAATGTCCAAATATCGTAATACAGCGTGTACTCGTAGGGATGCTCCCGTCACGTGCCAGCCGCCCGGTCCTTTGGTAGCTAACGATAATGAATAATATCGTTCCTCGCGCGTGCTGCAGTCACCCGAACTCGGCGATTTGCTTCATATCCCATCAAGCTGCTGCCTTCTTCCGTTCCATCCGGGAGTTGTGATTTTCGCAATGGCTCGTAGATTTCATCGGTTGCACATAGCCGATGCAATAACACGGCGAGCTTTCGCGCAATCGCTACAACGGCCTTCTTCTTTCCGCGCTTGCCGCCACGTTCCGCCATATTGGAGCGTCAGTTGTCCGTGGGTACTTTCTCGATATGGTCGACCACCAGCATTTCGAGGTGGCCTTCCCCGGGCGGATCTTCAGGCCGAGCTGGCTCTCCAGCGCCTCCAGCATCGATTCGCCTGCTTGCGTCTCTTTGACCGCTTGCAGATTGTCGGCTTGCGGCGACCAGGTGAGCTTGATGTCGTACTTGCCGGTCAGCCCCGTCTCGTCGATCACCGGACGCGGTGTCCCGCCGCCAATAGAGAGCCGGCCTTCGAGCATCTGCGCCAGTTGCTTCATAGTACCGGCGGGGGCTACAAAATGAGCGGTGCCGCCGGTGAAGAAGCCCATCGTCTGGCCAGCGGGAATGATCGGAAAGCCGTCCTTATCGCGCTTCGGAGGTGTGCTGGGTTCATTGGGAACTTCGGCCGGATCGCCGGGCTTGCGATCCACCCACTCCTTCTCCTTGAAACCGCCCTTGCCCACAACCAGTTCGTATACGGGCATCTCCCTGGTTTCGCGGTGCACCTGCACCTTGAACCGGTCCTCCAGGAAGCTCTTCCACATGAGGTTGACGTCTTCTTTGGTGCTCCCGGCTGGAACCTTGGCGACGATCTGGTACTCGGGCATCTCGCCATTCGCCTTGGGAAACGAGACCAAAGAAAAGCGGACCCCATAGGCCATCGGCAAAGCTTGGTTCGGCCGCCAATGACTGCAGTTGATTTGTCCGGGGTCGTTGCTGCCGGGCCGCCACGGCAGCCATAGAAGTTGACTTGGGCATCGGTGGGCATGGGTTTAATGGACACCACCTCGAAGGCCGGTAGAGAGGCAGCAGGTTGGGCATGAGCAGTTCCGCTGGTCAGGACTTGCCAGAGGGCCAGCAAGAGTACGCCGGTGTACGATCCGGGATGTCTTTCGAGTGCCATTCCCTCTACAATATGGCAAATCGCCGCGGAGAAGCATGACGTTGCGAGCCTCAGAGGTCCCCGGATGCGCAGGGTGGCCGGCTCCAGCAGCCGCACGGCGAAGCTCGCCAAATCGCTACCGCTTGCTACCGATATTGATACTTAACGCCGCACGGTCGGACCGAACTGGCGCAGACCTTTCTCCGAGTGACGACCGGCCCAGATCTGCTGGGTGAACTGTTCCGAGGATGTTGCACGAGCCGCCATGTGATCCAGCCTTGCATCGCCTCGGCCCGGTCGGCAGCAGTGCTAACCCGCCCCGGCACCGCGAATTTCGATCTCGATCTCGGCGAGCTCTTTGTCTCGACGGTGGTAGCCCATAGCGAGCACCATTCTCCGCGCCGCATCGTAGTGCTCCCTCGCAAGAGAGTAACGATTGGAAGCTCTGTAGAGCCTTGCCCGAGAGAGATGACAGTCACATTCGTGTAGCATCATTCCTGCCCTCTTGGCGAGAAAGTCTGCCTCCTCTAAGTCATGCTCCGACCGCGAAAAATCCATCTGCTTACGAAAGAACTCACTCCGGGCGATCAGTGGCCGAGGAGTGTGATGCTGCTGAGATGCTCTCCGGACGATATTGACGGCTTCATTGAGATGCATCGCTGTCTCGGAATCCACCCTAGACTGAGCAAGCCTGGCCTTGCCTACCGAGAGGTGACCGAATCCCTGAAGCAGGAGAACTCCTGAAGTTTTGCCTTCTCGAATCTGCGCCATTCCCTTCTGCAATACTTTATCGACCATACCGAGGCTCAGGAGGAAATCGCAGTGGCGAAAGCCGTGGTGTCGATTGATAATGGCGTCAGCTCCAACTCCGAAACCATCTTTCCCCTGGATGCTTTCATTGGCATGAAGACTTACAGCGTCCTCAATAGCCTCCACCTCTTCAAACAATTTCCTGGCTTCTGCGAGTTTGCCGCATTGGTGAAGGGAGTCCGCCAGCGTTGTGCGTTCCCAGGCCCGCCTATGTGGTTGGCCGCTCTGATCTGCAAACGATACGCCCCTCTGTGCCATTTGTACGGCATGCGCCAGCTTGCCAAGATGCAGATACATAACGCTGAGGTTGCTGGCCACTGAGGCGGCGCTCGGCCAGTCCTCAAGCTCCTCGTAGGCGCGTAGCGCCTCTTGCAACGCGGCATCTGCCTGCTCCAGCCTTCCGCAGCCGCGTAGGTCGAATCCGGCTTGGGTAATGATCCTGGCCCTTGTTACCGGGAGGAGTTCCCGCACGGTCTGAGTCCAACGGTGCGAGAAGAAGTGGCCAAGTGCTTCGAGGTCGGCGCCAAGCGTGCCAAGCCGTCGCGAACTCGCGAAATCGGGGCCCTGCTGGATACGAGGCCAGTACACATCCTGGAAGGCTGATTCGAAGAGGCCAGCCTGGCAACCGTGTGCGACAGCCGAATATAATCGCGCGATTTGCGAAATAGTCGCGGGAAGTTCCTCTGTCGTCTCCTTGTAATGCTCGTAGAGTCTACGGTGTGCGAGTCGCCACGTCTCTGGCAGGGATTTTCTCATTTCGTCTGCAAAGAATGCTCGAATTAAAGGATGGCAGTCGAGGTCGTCGGGTGCATTGGCATCGACTGGGTCGAGCAGCCTTGTTTTTCGAAGATTTCTCAATGCGATTCGCCAATCCTGGCTCGACAGATTGCTTAGCATGTCGGTCAATCCCACGATCGCCGGTCCCGCGCGCAAGGCATCTAAGGCAGCCGCAGTGGCCGGTCGATCGAACACGCTCAGCAGTCGTAGGATGTCGAGCTCTGGTCGGTCCTGGAACCACCTTTCGTAGGACTGGATTACTCTAAGGGCGTGACCGTGGCCCTCATACCAGGATTCGAGTAGTCCCATTTCCTTTCGCCTACGAATGTCGCCACCATAGACCAAATCGACATAGCTTCCCAACAATGTCAGCGCGAGAGCATGACCTTTGGCCTCGTCGACGGCATCGCTAAGCTCCTGGCCAGTCCCGCGTGCACCGAGAATTTGCAGGTACTGTACACCGGATTCTCTGGGGAGCCGGTCCAGCCAGATCAGCTCGGCCGGCAAGTCTTTGAGCTGATCGATTTCTATCCGACTCGTTATCAGGCACAGGCCGGGGTTCAAACGGGCTAACTCGCGAATCAGCGCTTCCACACCTTCATCTCTTAGTGTGCCCCTAGGCAGCGATTGCAATGGTTCAACGCCGTCAAGAATTAGGAGAGTCTGTTTCGAACGAATGAGATCGGCTAGTCGCGCCCCTTTATCCCATGCGCTGCCGATATCCGGGCTCGGGTCACCAAACCAAGCGAGCGCGTTCGCCAAGAAGAGGTCGGCCGATGCCTGGGTGTCTACCTGTGCCCCCTGCCGATAGAATGACCAACCGAACACTGCCTCGGCACCGGCCCAGCCTCGCCCCTCCAACTCAATCAGCCACCGGTTGACAAGCGAGGATTTGCCCGCGCCGCCCGCGGCGATGATGCTTAAGACATGACAACGGGGGTCTTGCCAAGCCGCATCTAGTTTTTGCAGTTCGGCCTCTCGGCCGACGACCACTCGGTCGGTTGACGGTAACCTTGCGGTGGAAATCCGTAGCTTCCCGCTTTCGAAGTTCGTTACAGTCCGCGATGCCCCGAGATGGCTTTCTGCCCAGCGATGGAGCGCTGGAGCCAATACGCCACCTATCTCTTGTGGCGTCTGGAAAAATGCGCAGGAATGCCGGTTGGCTAGCTCCTCACGAAGGTTTTTGATGCGCGTCAGGTCTTCGTCTAACAGGCTTGGAACCCAAGGGGTACTTGGATCTAGAAGCAGGATCAGACAATCCTTTTTTTCAGCTAATGCTTCACGGTATTCCAGCTCCGTGATCGACTGGTTGTGCGGGTTGTCCTTCTCGGGTACGAAGCCATAGCGCCAAGCGAAGAGTCCAACATACAGATCGGAGCGTCCGACAGCATCCAGGCATGCAGTCAGAGGACGGCTATCCTCTGCAACGAAGTACTCCATTGCAATATCTTCGAGACCCATTCGTCGTATGCAGACCGACACCGCCTGGCGGCAGGCCTCGAGATCAACAAATGTCGAGGATACAAAGACTTTAGACATAACGTCGTGTTACATCGTAACGCACACTTTGGTGGCGGTAGGCATGTGGTGGCCTATTGAGCGGACGCGTTGTTTGGGCCGCTGGGGCCAGGTCGATCATCCATTCCGTCACCATCATTCTGATTCATCTGCGTCCAGTGCGTTCCGGCCGACATTGTTCCGGCCGACATTGAGGTTGCAGTGGCCGCCGTTTTTTGTTGGCCGCCTGCAGGGGCTGTCCGTCGGGCAGATCCCTAAACCATAAAGCCCGGTGCGGTCTCTTCGTTCTCCGGGTTGTATAACGCTCCGCTCGTACAAAGGCAGCGCGACGACGCTACCGATATCACGCCTTAACGCCGCCGTTCGGGCGGAGCGACAGCAGACCTTTCTTCGAGTCGCCGACTTAACCGGCCAATCTCTGCCCGTTATTCTGTTCGGTTGAGTTTGCGCGCTTCCGAGAGGATCTTGGTCAGGCGATTGGAAAGCCGTTCGAGGCAACGTCGGATTTGCCCGTCCGGCAGAGATCGGCGGAACATCTCGATGGCGTGCTGAGCAAAGAGCAAGGAGTCGACGATGCCGTCCAAGCCGGTGCTTGGCGAGATAACGGGTGCTTTTGGGTGTGGGATTAGATGGCGGGGTTGCGAACGGGCCAGATGAAATTCGCGTTGCAGATCATTGGACGTAATGGTTACGTACCGAATCGTCATACCTGGATCGCGGTGGCCAAGTAGTTTCATGAGCACGGCCATAGTGACGCCGGAGCGGATCATCTCGCTGGCGTACGTGTGTCTCATCTGGTGTGGAACGATGCGGGTCGCGATACCAGCCGCAGAACAGACTTCATGAAGGTAGTAGCGCAACTGGCGGATCAAGGCTGTCTTGCCGTGCGGACGAGCCAGCAGATGGCCATCGGGAGGCAGGGGGTCGAAAGAGCGGAAGAAGCGCAGGCGTTGGACGAGTTCACAGACAAATGAGTCGACCGGAACCATACGTTCCGTTTTCAACTTGCCGAGGGGAACGTGAATGGCCCAACGATCGGGAGCGACGTTGCGCAGGCAGTCCCAGGAAAGGTCGGCACATTCCCCGATGCGCATACCGGTGTGGCGCAGCAGCAGGAGGATATTGGCGGCCATATCGTTGCGGCGGAGCAGTTCCTGTTGAATTAATTGATCCTGCAGCGTTGTCGGGGCGCGGGGCAAGCGCTGTGGCGGCCGCGGGGAGTCCTCGCGACGGATCAGTTGGGCGAGATCGGGGAGTTGCGCGGTCCAGGCAAGTTCCTCCAGAATGCACCGCAGACGCATGAGGCGGGAGATGTAGACGGCGGGCGCCAACGACCGAAGGTGGGTAAACCAGCCCAGGATGTGCGGATCACGGCGTAACTGATCTAACGAACGAACAGTAGGGTGGTCTTCGCCTAGATAGATTAGGAAGTCACGCGCGGTGCCAGTATATTGACGGGCTGAATCCCAGACTTGGGCGGCAGTGATGGACTCGACGGCGCGCTGGAACTGGAGCACCATGGGATGGTCCACGCGAACAAGGCGAGAGAGTTTCACGTTGGAGCCACCGGTACCGGTCTGATGAGCTGAGCGACCGCTCGCGCATACTGCTGATAGACCTCCAGGGGCGTGATCTGCATATAGACGAGCGTGGTTTGGATTTGCGCATGCCCCATCAACTGCATCAGGGCGGGGAGGCTAACGCCGGCACGGACCATATCCGAGGCGAAGGTGTGACGGAAACGGTGCGGGTTGGCTATCTTGACGCCAGTGGTGCGGCGATGATGGCGAAACAGTGAGCGTAAACCTGCGGGTGTCATCCGCGCGCCGCGCGCGGGGCCTTTCAGAGAAACAAACAAGGCGCTTGTCGAGGTGGTGGGCCGCTCCAGGCGCAGATAATGATCGAGCAACTGAGCCGCTTCAGGAGCCAGTGGCAGGAAGCGAGTCTTGTTACCCTTACCGCGCACGCGGACCTGCGTTTCCGGTAGTAACAGATCGTCGCGGTTCAGGTCCAGAACCTCCTGAGATCGGAGCCCTTGCAGCAGCATCAATCCCACGATGGCCAAGTCGCGCGAGGTCCGGAAACTGGACCAGAATCGCGCCACTTCATCCACCGACAGTGGGGATATGGTGCGCTTCGGGGTCTTCACGCGCAACCGGCTCAAGGCAAGCCGGGGCCGGCCGATGCCCATCGGGGCACGCTGCCAATAAGTCTGCTGAAACCCGGGAGCAATCTGTCCGGGGGCATCGGGAAATACGATGCGCAAGGCATGATCGACAGTTGCAACGCGCTGGTTGATGGTGCCGCCGGTCACTTCGGGTTCTTGACCGGACTGGAACCGCACATAGTCCAGGAGTGTCGATTCGGTCAGGGCTTCTTTGACAATCGCGTCGGTATGATGAACACTCTCCCACCAGCGAACAAAGTGCAACAAAGCATATGCGTAATTTTCCAGGGTACGATCCGCGAGCCGGCGAAGAGTCTCGTAATCGAGGTACTGACTAATCCAGCCAACTTCGCGGCCGGTCTCCTGCTCGATGACCCGATACGGGCACCGCGTCCGGTTGGCGGACGGCTGGTGAGCAATGCGAAACATCATGGCCGGGCACTCTCCAGCAGTGACTGGAACTGGCGCGCGTCGCCGCCCTGAACGAAGAAGCTGTTGGGATCGTGGCCATCGGGCAGCGAAACTCTGCGAACGTCCACGCCTTGCTCTCTGAGCCGACTGGCCAGCGACTGGGCAGCCTGTTGGCCGCTGCCATTGTTGTCCGCGTCAAAGGTCACATAGACAGTTCGCGGGCCCTCGCATAGCTGCCTGAACTGGCGCGCGTTGAGGTGGGTCCCCAGCGAACAGGTGACGTTTTGAAAGCCGGCCTGCCACAATACTGCATAGTCGAACAGACCTTCGACGAGAATCACTTCCGGATGCGATTGAGCTTCTTTCCAGGCGTAAAGGCCCCCCTTGCTTCCCGGCAGAAACCGATGAGGCGGTGCTGAAATGGCGATACTGCGACCATAGAGGTTCCCTTCCAACGGAAAGACAATCCGTCGAATGTACGCATCGTAGCCCGCTGCAGTTACCAGGCCGGCCTGACACAAAGCCGGCAAAGAATGCCCTAACTGCGTGAGCCAACCTCGCAGGCAACCGCCAGGGGCGTAGCCGATGTCCATGAGTTCGATCACCGCTGACGAGCGGACGCCGCGTTGGTAGAGGTAGGCGCACGCCTCGTTGTGGCGGTGAAACTGAATGCGATAGAAACGGGCGGCATCGTGCAACAACGGCCCCACGCCGCGCCATTGGCACAGTAAGGCCACGGCTTCCGAGAATTTCACCTGGTGATACAGTTCCACAAAGCGAATCACATCGCCGCCGCGGCCACAGCCATAGCAGTAGAAAAGATCCTTGTTGGCATCCGCCAGGAAGCTTGGTTTGCGATCGCCGTGCAGAGGACACAGTCCCATCCACCGGCCACTGCTGAGCGGTCGCGCCGGGTGCCAATCATGCGCTTGCAAATAACCCATGAGTGGAATCTGCTGTTTTAAGTCGTCGAGAGCTTGACGATTCACGGACTTCTTGTCTCGATCGGCAGAATACGGCAGACTGCGCCGAGATCCCAGGCAACGATGGTGGGCGCCCACAAAAAGATGCTGGCTGATGCAGCCGCCTTCAGCCAGCAGCCCACGCTGAGCAGGCGGCGGTGTGCCCACCGGTACAGGGTAGAAGGATCGGGTGAGTGCGACGGATCTTTGCAGTGCGGCGCGGCCTGCTCCGCGGAATCACCCGCGGCGATCCGCTCACAGGCCTGTTGTCGGCAACGCAAGCTGAAAGGCGACCCCGGCACGAGTCCGTCTGGCAAGATCGTGAATGTCTTCCCGCACGGCTGACAGATCCCGCGGCGTACCCAAATGCGTTCCTGCCGGTCATCGTGGGCTCGACGCAGTCGACGTCCGTGGCCGATGATCGTGTTGTTCCCGCACACCGGACATCGCCGCGGCAGGAACTCCAATGGGATCACCCCGGGACGATGTTGTCTTTCGTATCTGGCAGTGCGATAAAGAGAATCACGGCTGGCGTGAAGGCCCGCCGCTGACCGTCCCTGCCAAAGTTTCGATCTGCTGGTCGGGCCTTCACCCTCCCGACTAATTAATTAATCTCGAACGAAAAAAGAATACAGCTTTGCGCTGCTGCCGCCAACCCTCACATGCAATCGAAGAGCACGAGAATCGCGTATCTAAAACGGATGCTGAAAAGGCTCGAAGGTGAATGTATCCGCCTCCAAAGTCTGGTATCAGATGGAGGACTGACGCGCCAGGCCGCAGAACTCGCCGTTGAGCAGCTCAACCACAGCAGGAATGAACTGCTCGCCGAATTACGAGAACTTGAACCCCCTGTCAATCCGGCTTGATCGGAGCGTTGGCCTGTTGTCTCCGACAGCACCGCCCTACCGAAGCTCAAAAAACATTGGCCGCTTTAAAACGACAAACCGCCCGGAGCGATGGTAAACGCTGCGCCGTCAGAACGAAGCCGCCCGCGCGGCGGACGCTACGCGTATGCGCAGGTTGAGGGTTTCCGGTAGCGTGGCGTAGTCTGTGGGTCACAAGGAGGTCCCTGTGACCCAACTTCGAAAAATGATGCTGGAAGAGCTCCAGCGTCGTAATTACTCTCAGACTACCGTAAACACCTACCTGAGGGTCGTGGAGGATTTTGCCCGACACTTCCATCGTCCGCCGGATCAATTAGGCAAAGAACACATCCGCACGTATCAGGTGTACCTGTTACAGGAGCGTAAACTCGGCGTCCGCACGGTCGGCCTGCACACGGCGGCGCTGCGCTTCTTCTTCTGCAAGACGCTGAAGAGAATGTACCCGGTCGAGGAGGTCCCGTATCCCAGGGCGCCGCGGCGACTGCCGATCATTCTGACGCGGGAAGAAGCGATCCGGCTGATCGACTCCGCCAGCAACCTGTTCCATCGCGCCATGCTGATCACGATGTACTCAACGGGCATGCGGCGGGCTGAACTGTGCCGCCTCAAGGTCGAGGATATCGACAGCACTCGCATGCTGATCCACATCCGGCAGGGCAAAGGCGGCAAGGACCGCGACGTGCCTCTGAGCCCAAAGGCGCTTGAGACGCTGCGTGAGTATTGGCGCTGGATGAAGCCGAAAACCTACATGTTCCCCGGGACGATCAATGGCTCCCGCGCCGACAAGCCCATCACGCCCAAAGTTCTGTGGGAGGCGTGCCGGCAAGCGGCGCAGCGAGCTGGTATCACGAAAGCTGTACGCCCGCATCTGCTGCGCCACAGCTTTGCAACCCACTTGGTGGAAGGCGGAGCGGATCTGCCGACCGTTCAGGCGCTACTCGGGCATACCGACCTCAAGCCCACCTCTATTTATCTGCATCTGTCGGAACGCCACATCAAAGCGGCGGGCACGCCACTCGACAACATGGAACTGTCCAGTCCCGACCAGGTGAAGCGGTCGCGAAAGCTGCACAAAAAGTGAACAAGCCGCCTTTCGAGGTCGCAGACATCATTCGCGCGCACGGCAACAGCTTCGTTGACAGGAACCGGTCCTGGCTGACGTGGCTGCATCTCCGCGTCCTGTTTGCCATCGAGCACTGCCGCACGGCTGCGCTCGGCGGACATCTGGATCGCTGTCGTCAGTGCGGCCATGAGGCCACCTCGTTCAACTCCTGCCGGTCGAGACATTGTCCGAAGTGCCAGACCAACGCCCGCAATCAGTGGCTCGCCGATCGCGATAAAGAGTTGCTGCCCGTTAAATACGTTCATGTGGTTTTTACGATCCCGCACGAACTGGCATGGCTGGCTCTGCAGAACAAGAAGATCCTCTATGACCTTCTCTTCCGCGCCAGCGCCGCGACGCTACTGGAGATCGCCGCCGACCCCAAACATCTGGGCGCAGAGATCGGATTCCTCAGCGTTCTTCACACCTGGGGACAGAATCTGCAGATCCATCCACACATTCACTGCGTGATTCCATGCGGCGGTCTCTCCTCCGATCACCAACGCTGGATTCACCCGCGCTATCCATTCTTCCTGCCGGTGAAAGTGCTCAGCCGCGTCTTTCGCGGTAAGTTCATGGACGGCCTGAAACGCGCTTTTGGCGCGGGAGAACTGCTGTTTCCGGGCCGGATGAAAATGCTCGCCGAGCGTAAGGCTTTCCACGCCTTCCTCCGGCCGCTGTTTCGTAAGGATTGGGTGGTCTATGCCAAACGGCCATTCGGCGGTCCCGAACATGTCCTTCACTATCTGGCGCGCTACACTCACCGCGTCGCCATTTCCAATCACCGGATCGTGAACTTTGCCGACGGCAAAGTCACTTTCCGCTGGAAGGATTATGCACATAAGAGCAAACAACGTCTGATGACCGTAACCGCCGAGGAGTTCCTTCGGCGGTTCCTGCTTCACACTCTGCCGCGCCGCTTTGTGCGTATCCGCTTCTGCGGCTTCCTCGCCAACCGGCGCCGCCGGAACCTGCTGCCGGTCTGCAGGCAACTTCTCGCAGCCGCTCCGCCACAGCAAAATGCCACGGAGCCGGAAGCTAAGGCTTCCGGCTCCTGGCTCTGTCCGTGTTGCGGCGGAGCCATGGCGCTCGTCGAAAAGCTCACTCCCCAACAGATGTTGCGAAGATCTGTCGGCCGGGAGAGCTCTGCTGACACGTCTTAGCTGGCCATCATCGCCGAAATACGCGCTTGCTCCGGCACGCGCAGCCGACGTGTGTCTCAGTCGCGGAAGCGGAGAAAAAACAATCCGAAAATCACCGCCGGCGACGACAAGCAACCTCGCTGAACGGCGGCCGCAGCCACCGTGCTCTGCTCTGAGCGCCTCTCGGCTCCTCAACTCGTCAGCCCGGAAGGCCCTCGGACGGATTGAACGCCCATAGCCCTGCCGCGTCCGCCGCAAACGCGGGCGGCTTCCTTCAAACGTCTCTATCCGAAGTGACCCGGCGACCACCATCCCGGCGCTCCCGGATCTCGCGCTCCGGGTCACTCCAGATAGAGTCATAGCGTCAGCGCAGGCCTATCGCAGAGCGCAACCCACGGTCTCATTCGCTCATTGAGCTTGCGGTAATCAGGTATACGTGCCGCGGTAGCTCGACCAGGCTACACCTGCTGCAGGTCTGTGTCAGGCGCCGGGTATCCAAGAATTCGCAGCATGGCAACAACCTGGCCCTTGTGGTGAAACGCATGGGTTATGACGTGCAACAGAATAAACCCAGGACTCTGGAGTTCGCCGCCCCAATCCACCGGGCGCTGTGTGAGGGTGGTGTTCAGTTGCTCCTCCGCGAGAGCACCCACATACGTACGTGTCGCCTCTCGGATTCGGCCTTTGGCAGCCTCGAGGGCCGCCATGGTTGGGCAATCTTCTTCGCGCCAGCCGGCAAAAGGCTTGTTTTGCAGGTCGTGGACCCACCCTTCTTCACAAGTCAGGATGTGCACAAGTTGCTTCCATATCGACGGATGGCCGAATCCTGAAATCGCCTTGTGCGCGAGATCATACGGCACGGTTGCGACATGACGCAGCAGAAGGTCCAGTCGCTGATGCATGACGTCATGTAACTCGATGATTCCGGTTTTGGTAAACACGGTTGGCGTAGCCTGCAAGATCCGCGAAGGATGATGTCACCCTCGATTCTGTATCACCCTGGCATGAATCCGCAAGGCCCGCGCGACTAACCGCAATTCCGATCAAGTGAAGCCGAGGCAAAACCGCTACGCTGGCTCTGTGCTGAAAAGGAACCCGTTGTGAACCCGGTCGCGAAGGCGCTGTGGTTCATCGAAAGCCACTACACGAAGGAACTCACGCTGGACGACGTGGCGGAGGTGTGCGGTGTGTCCCGATACCACCTTTCGCGCGTCTTTGGCATCGCGGTCGGCTGTTCGCCGATCCGCTACGTGCGCGGAAGGCGTCTCACCGAGGCCGCCCGCGCGCTCGCCAGCGGCGCGCCAGATATTCTCGGGGTCGCGCTCGAAGCGGGATACTCATCGCACGAAGCATTCACCCGCGCATTCCGCGACCAGTTCATGGTTACTCCCGAGGGGCTGCGGACGCGCGGGAATGTGGACGGAATTCAACTACAGGAGCCAATTCGAATGGAACAACTAATGCTGACCGAACTCGATGCGCCGCGCTTCGAAACCTTCAAACCACTGTTGATCGCGGGAATGAGCGACCGATACCGTGTGCCGGAATTGGCGGGAATCCCGTCGCAATGGCAGAAGTTCGCGCCGCACCTCGGGCACATCCGGGGACAGGTGGGATCGACCGCCTATGGAGTGATCTGCAACACGGACGAGCAGGGCTCGTTCGAATACGTCTGCGGCGTCGAGGTGTCCCACTTCACGAACCTCCCGCCTGAATTTGCGAAAATCCGCGTCCCCGAACAGATGTACGCGGTGTTCCGGCATCGCGATCACATTTCGTCGATCCAGAAAACCTTCTTCACGATCTTCAACAAATGGCTGCCGGAATCCGGGTACAAGGTCGGTGAAGGCCCGGAACTGGAGGTCTATGACAGCCGGTTCGACCCGCGCTCGGGCCACGGAGGACTCGACATCCGAATTTCAGTTCGGAAATAGAGACGAAGGTCGGAAGAATCAGGGGCGGAGGCGCGCGCTGCGCCAGCCCGCCTGGCCGTTCGGTGCTCAATTTGTCGAACATCCCTGCCGGGTGGACGCACGTGCACTGGAACGTCACCTTCGCGACCACGCGACCGAGATCTGACCGTCGGCGTACTCGCGCCGTATATCTACCGATATTAGTAGATATCGCTGCCCGTTCGTACCTCTGCCGGTCAGTCGGAAACGCGTTGGAAGCTCGCCGGGGCGTCGGCACGGAAGACGAGCGGAAGGAGAACTCGGTATGGGCAGTCCGAATTGCCGGGTGTACTACGAAGCGGTGAAGCCAACTCCCCAAGAAACCGGGCCACTGCTCCATCGTTGAAAACCGCCCCCCCTCAGTACTAATACAAAAGACGCTCCCTTATGACGCTTGTGAAGACAGACGAAGGGCGTCGTCGATCTCGTAAATCCTGTCTTCGAGGTTCTTCGTGGAGGCATCGCTCGCTTTGGCCTGCTCCAGTTTCTTCTGCGCAGCCGCCAGCTGCTTCTGAAGACCGGCGGTCTTTGGGTTCGTCTTCGCGATGGCCTTGGGCGGGGTGCTGGCTCCTTTCGCCGCGGCGGGCGTCTGATTCTTCTTTGGCCTCGGCTTCCCAGGAGAACTTAACCGGAACGAAGTTTCGGCAGGAGGCGGCTTTAGCGACGCGCCAAAGTCGGAGCGGGCTTGACCTTGCTCGACAGACGAATCGCGCTTACTTCTTCGCGGGGGCAATTCGTGCTCTGGAGGTTTTTTCAGCTCTTGTGTCAAGCCGCACCAGGCCATAAACTCCCGTTACCTCAATAGCGGTCGTGAGGATGGCACCATGGCGATCAGAGACCGTTGGTTTCTCCTCGATCCAGCCCAGCACGTTGCCCGCGTTGAGCAGATGCACAATGGCATAGGCATCGCGTTCAGCAGAATCGGGCCTAGCGAAGGTGATATGGGCGGATTGGCGTACTCGAGCGCTCATTGCTTCGCCGCCTCTCGAACGGATCTCGATCATCGGACCAACGAACTCAGCCCTTCTCGCGGATTTGGTCCGCATACCGAGCGCCGAATGCTGCGTGACCAGTCGTTGCTGCGCCCCCTCATCGAGTTCTACGACTTCCAACGACTCCTTTAGGGCGGCGGCGCCCGGTCCCTGTACCCAAAGAGCATTGCGGGCACGCGTAAAGTCGTTTGAGTCGCTCCACAACACCGTTTGTATACCGGGATTTCCGCAACCCTCTGTACACGTCGGCTCCGACACTGTCCAAGTCGCCGCCTTCTTTGGAATGAGGTGGTTGACCTTAGCAGTGACAATCGAGATGGATGCACAGAGATCTGCCGGCCAGATAGGAAAGCCTTGCACCGCAATAGCGGATGGCACACTTTGGTTGGTTGCGGTGATTGGGCCGCCGCCAGAAATTGTGACCTCAGAGCCTGAGGGTATAAGCAGAGTCTGAGCAAGCTGGCTACCGGAATACAAGGCCGGGTAGTTCGCGGACAATGATATCGAGACGGCTTCGAGTGCTCCAGTAGCGTCGTAGGCAGCGACTCGAATGCGACCAGTTTCACATGAATGCGTGGCGCTGGACGAACCAACGCCGCCGAGAAACGTCATCACCGGGACATCCGGCACAACGTAGTCGTATGGGATCGCCGCGGTGGTGAGCCCATGCACCGTAGCGGTTACGTTAACGACGCCCGAGCTGCCCGTCGGCGTAGCCGGAGGCGTGCGAAGGGAAACGGTATGGTGGTCTGGCGCGGTGGTCTGTACGGGTACGATGTTGCCATTAAATGCGACAGTGGTCGTCGCGTCGAAACCCACGCCCTGGATCGCGACAGTCTGGCCACCGGCAACGGGACCTACCGCCTCGCCAACAAAACGATCGATGCCGGGGAGAACGCGAGTTGTGGCTGATGCAATGACCATAACCCCGTTTGCGATGGCAGTATTGGCATTGAATGTTACAGGACCGGCAATCGGCGGGTAACGAAAGCCCAACGATCGAGAACCACCGGGCCCTGTAGTAATTGGATTGAGGGGGACTCCCGCGGAATCTGAAAGGGTAACGACAACGTTTTCATAGCCGCACGCATTCTGATCCACGGCCCTGACGTCAATGTTACCGACCGCGGCAGGCAGAATATCCGGCGCGACGACAAGTGAGAGGGAACTTGGAAAGGGCACGGTTACAGCGGTTGTGGAGCTGGCACCATTCACGGGATTAGTAATGGTAAAGGCGATCGTGTCGCCAGGCCGCACATTAAACGCTGGCGCCCCGTATGCACCGTTGAAGCCTGTCACCTCAATCTGATCGGAGCCGCCCGGACCAGTTCCCACAGTCCACAGGATCCTCTGAAATCCAACTGTCGGAGAAGGTCCAAGAAAGTTTCCAGCCTGCCATGGGCTCTTTCCCGGCGAGTTGATTGTTGCCGACAGATAGAGTGATTGCCTGGCGAATGCGTTTGAAACGAGATCCCACGGAGTTGGGCCGAAGATGCCGTTTAGTGTGATGCGCATATTCTGGCCGGCACCGCATACCGCACTCGAAGTCCCTGTTGGCGCCGGCGATGCAGCAAAACCGACAACGCACGCCCTTGCAGAATTCGACCAGTATTGCTGCGCGAAACCGTTCGCATAGGGACTAACGGGAAACGCCGTCAGATTTTCGCATAAGTCGGCGATCTCCCCATCAGCCGGCACCTTCCAACCTGAAAGTGCTTCGGGATCCGGATCGGTGAGTGCCTCGACTATTTCATGCGTGAGCGAGGCAAAAGTGGCCGTGGCGCCGCCATTACACGCCGCAGTAGTTGGAACGAAGGTATAGAGCGGCGAAGAAAACGTGCTGCTGTGTCCGTGGAATGCAGACGCGAACGAACCACTCGCGTCCGGATTGCAGAAGCCGGTGTTAATCACCCGCGGAGGGAGAAAAATATTGATAATCACCTGCGGAGTTGCGGTTACCTGAGCATGGGTTAGAGCACAGAGAATAAGGGACTCGATCTGACTGATCCCGGCATCAACATTTGCTGGGACACTACCGCACGCGCCGGTCGTCAGACTTGGTGCGACGGCAACGGACTTTACACCATATTGACCCAATTGGTTGAAATAGGAACTATGGACAAGACCGGCCGTGAAGGCATCGATTTGAGCCTGCGTTCTGCCTGAACCGGGTCCGCCGACATCAGCATCCCAGCTTGCCGGGCTCACGTCCCAGTAAACATTCACCAAGGTAACGTCGGTAAAATTGCAGGGGCCCCCGGCGGGACAGAAATTCCCGACTTGAGCTACGGCGCAGGGGCTTAAGATCAGTAGCCAGATACTGGCAATCGCCTCGAGTACCTGTAGAACGGTACGTGACATTTGCTCTTCCTCCCCAATTCAAGCCAGGCTCTGTTCACCACCAAGAGTTCCGACTCTTCTTGTGGTTCCGACTTGTACTTATTGTGATTCTATTTCGGCAAACGTATCACAATGAAGTGTCTGGAAGGACCTCCTCGACCCCTTCGATCAGCGGTCGTTTCTTTGTTGCGCAAAAGCTAAAGCACTGATTTGGTAGATAAAACGGTTCCGGCCCCCTTCCGTCCAACCTATTTCTTTCCGGCTTTTTCTCCGGTGTATCCATGGAAACGGGATGACCCGATGAATTGGCCGTGCTTGGCGTGGATACCCTGGGATTCGCGGAATTCCCAGCATCGGCGTGCCGAGCGCGCGCCCGCAAAAATGGCAGGCGGCCTGAGCTTAACGCGCCTTCACACCCCGCGTGAAATCCCGATCCGGCTCGATGCGACCGAGGAGCATCAGCAGGTACTCGCGTAGCTTATCCCGCGCGGCGTCTTTAATCCGCAGATCGCCGGCCTTAACTCGCGCCAGCACTCCGCCCCGCTGTAACTCTCTCTTGCTCAACCCCGTCCTCCCCACTCCACCTCCTATTGGAGGTCATCGTAAGGGGACATTTCTATCGAGGTCTCAAGGGGACATTATCAAAGTGGCACAACAGCCGCTTTGACTCGTCCCGCATGGAATGTTTGCCCTGTCTTCTTTGGCCGAGGCAACTCAACGCGGCGCCGGATTGTTTCCGGATGCGCCGCAATCTGGCCAGAGCGGGCGTTTTCGAGGCTCGTTTTTGACAGGGACGCGAACCTTTATCTCCACTTGAGGTAGGCTTCTCAAGAATCTCCGTCGATGCATTGGATCAGTAGCAGCGCGTCCACCGGCCGCTCCGAGAGCTACTTCAAAGAATGGATAAGGGGGAGGAGGTCCTCACGTCGGTCCCACTCCGGGGAAGCCGGAACCGGTGACCGCGAGAACGAACCGCTTCAATATTCGTCACGTGTGCCGTCAATTTGGAATAGCGTATACAAGCAGCTTCGGATTATTGTTGACGACCGATGCGGCCGGAGGGACATTGCCTCCGGCTTGAGCTGCGGCTGCGGTCGGCTCAAGCGAGGCTGCGCCCGCCGGCACCGCTCCTCGTCCCAGGCCCCCAGCGGCGGTAGGCGCGGCGCCACGTCCAGAAGCACCGGTCCCTGCCATTAGGGCGATGTATTGCTTGCCATCATGCATGTAGGTCATCGGTGGACCAACGCCGGAGCTCAATGGCAACGCCATGTTTAGAAGCTCTTCTCCGTTGTCGGCGGTAAACGCTTTCATGCGTCCGCTGTTCAACGTTTGAATCACGAGGTTCGAAGCCAGGGAAAGCGTGCCGCCTCCCGACTGTCCGCCGCCCGGTGCGAACCATCGTTCTTTCTGCGCAACGGGGTCCCACGCACTGAGAATTCCTCCGCGCACTTTGCTTCCATCTGGATTCTTGCGCTCCGGCCCGTGCGCAGGCGGGGACTTCATCGGCGTCCCGCCTCGTGCTCCGCCCACATTCAGTCCCCAGTTCTGCCTTCCTGGAGTCGGAGTGTAGGTCTCCGCCGCCACGAAGCCGAACGCGTTTTCGACCTCGATCGGAACATAGACCAAGCCCGTCAATGGATGGAACGACATCTGCGACGTGTTGTGCATCTGCAATGGATACACCGTCACACCGTCCTTCGACGAGTAGAGCGCGTCGGGATGAACACTCGGACGGCCGGTTTTCGGATCGATTCCCAAAGCCCAGCTCACTTGCGACATCTCGGAGGCTGAGATAAATTCGCCGTTCCTTCGATCGATTACGTAGAAGTAACCATTCTTGTTCGCCTGCATGAGGGTTTTGCGAATGCGATTACCAATCCGAATGTCGGCAAGAATAAGGTGCTGAGTCGCGTCGTAGTCCCATTGATCACCAGGGGTGCACTGATAGTGCCACTTCAACTGTCCGGTATCTGCGTTGATGGCGATGATCGAGGCGATGTAGAGATTGTCCATCGGCTTTGTTTGCCTGCCGCCATTCCGAACGTCCGATGACCACACCGCCCCGTTGCCGGTTCCGGCATACAAAAGGTTTTCCTCGCTATCGTAGGCCATTCCATCCCACAGGGATCCACCGCCGCCCTGCTTCCACCATTCACCCGCCCATGTTCTTGCCGCGACTTCCATCGCTTTGTTCTCAAAGCCCTTCGACGGATCGCCAGGTATTGTGTAGAACTTCCAGAGTTCTTTGCCGGTGTCTACATCGAAGGCGGAAATGTATCCACGAAAGGGAGGAAATTCCGCTCCGGCATTGCCTATAAACACCTTGCCTTTGGCGACACGGGGCGCCATCGTGAGGGAGTACGAGGAGAGCTCCCCAGCTTTCGGCTCTGGGATCGCCCAGGAAGACCACAGGAGATTTCCAGTTGTTGCGTCTAGAGCCTGTATCCGTCCGTCAATGACGGGGACGAGCACCTTGCCCTCGTACAGCGCCACACCACGGGTGTTCACGCCACAACAAAGGCGAGAGTTCCCCGCCTGCGTCATCGATCGATCCGCCTTCGGGTCATAACGCCAGATCTCTTTACCGGTTTTCGCGTCGATGGCGGCGACGATGCTCCAGTTCGTCACCGTGTACAGAACGCCGTTCGAATAGAGAGGTGTCGCCGTCTGGCTGCCCCCACCGGGGCCGAGTTCATAGGACCACGCGGCGGCGAGTTTGCTCACATTCCCGGGATGGATCTGAGTCATCGAGCTGTAGCGCTGCTCGCCCCAATCCATCCCGTTCATCGGCCATTCTGTGCCTTTTCCTGCGGTCTTCAATTCCTTGTCGTCAATCTTCTTGACCTGTTGCGCAGCCGCCAACGTCGCCCAGATGAGAACGATCCCGGAAAATCCCACAAGAGGCAATCTCATTCGCTGCAGAGTCATGTTCTCCACAGAATACACCCGCCTCGGTTTGGACCATTCGACCCCTTAGGCGGGGGAAGGATCGATTGCCCGCGGGGTATCGCTGCCTCTTCGCTGAAGACTGTGGCCGCCGCCCACGGATTGTATGTCGGAGGCCTGTCGATTGATCCCCTTCCCGCCAGGGAGCCCCTGGACGGGCGCGGAGAGTGCAAGCAAGTTCTGCCGTGAAGTCGGCGTTAGCACGTCTTGTCGGGAACGCGCTATGCGCCGATGTGGCCCGCCGGATTCCGGGTGGATGGTCGGCATCCGGAAGTTGGGTTCTCAGGTTACGGCCTGGATAGCTTCCCGCTGGCGCAGCGTTTACCGATCTTCGTCTGGGAGAGCGCTCCCGATATCTGGTCTTAACGCTCTCGGTCCCTATCCCGACACGGTCAATCCACGATATGGCGACTACGCGCTCTTGTGATCCCCTGTGGCTTCAGTCAGGAGCGATACTAGAGAATATGTCGTCCGGGCGAGCGAAAAGCGCTTTACCGCTGATGCTACTGGCGTTGTCGTCCGTGGTCGCACCCGCGTCAGAGCAGTCTTCCTGGGAGCGAATTGGTGAGCTTCGGCTCAACCGCGCTCTTGCCACTTGGACATCCCCCGAATCGCTTGTCCGCGACCTGCGGTCCCAAGATACGGCAGTGCGGCTGACGGCGCTGCAGCTCGTCGGCATAGACGCGAGTAGAGATTTTATCGCCGATGCCGTCCCGGATGAGATCGAATTACGCTACGCGTCCCTGGAGGGAGGCCATTCCAAGCAGGCAATCGTCTTGGTTGAAGCTTCTTCTTACGCCTACGCTTCCGTGGCGGTGCCCTCGGCGAATGTATGGGAACGCATCGGTGTCTTCGAATGCTGGTGCAAATACGAAGGCCCCACGCTCTTGGATGATTTTGTCCGGGTAGAATACACAGATCACTTCATTCCAGACTTGGTTCTACGAGCCAGCGGAGGTGGGACCGGGCTGTACGAGCAAACAGAGGCGCGCTTCGCTTTAAAGCGTGGAGAGCTGCGGAAGGTGCTGTCGTTCATAAGCCGAAGACGGGATTGCCCGGTTGGGACGAGCACATGTCTTTACGAGCACCGATGGTTCACAATCGGTCAACTCGCAGAGGCTAAGGCGAAGTTCGACAGTGAACTGAACCTCGACTGGAATTTCGCCGATGCTCACGGCTTTAAATCAATCACCTGCGCGGCATACAGCTGGGACGCCGCGAGTTTCACATACATTCGCTCAGGCGATGCACATCCATGCAAGTATGAACCCCCGAAATAGTTCGTCTCGGCGGGGAGTGTGGAACACAATAGGGGCTGTTTTATTTCAGCAAAGCAAGTCTCAACACTTAACCTTCTGAGACGGCGCTTCGGAGTCCATTCGGACGGGAAACGCCCTACTCGTTGGTCTGCGTTCCTTTCGCCTCGGTCAGCCAACGCGCGCGCGTCGATAATACGAAATAACGCCGTCGTATGCGTTGTAACTTGCGGGCAGGCACAGGGACAAACGCTGGAAACGGCCGATCCGCAGGCCGCGATGAAGTCGAACAATTCCACTAAGAAGCAATTAGCTATCGGCCGAGGTCGGCACAGCGGTAAGAAGTTTGCTTCCGACTTGTGACGAGCGCCAACTTGCGCTTGATCACCAGTTCGACATCGCCGTAACGGCATATCGATCGCGCGACGTTCTTGTAGATCCGAACTTCCGGATACGACGGCACGTTCAGTTCGTCGAGCGACCAGTCGTTGATCTCCAGGCCGTTGCGGTTGGGGCCTTCGTTGGTTACGTAGTCGTCCACCGGCTCGGACAGAAGGTCGAAGACCGTGTCGTCGAAGTAGATCACGCCGGCGTTGCGGTTGGACGAATACAGCGAGGATGACAGATAGTGATCCCATAGATTGAAGAAGCTCAGCGCGGGCAGGATGGCGAACAGTACGAGCGCGATTCGCTGGAACGCGAAACCGCGTCCCCAAAGAATGTCGCGCGGTTCCTGGCCCTCCGCGTCTCGGAGGAACAGCAGAAGCAGAAATGCGATCATTGCCAGGTTCCACGGCCAGATGACGTTGTTGAAGTTGCGCCCGAACGGTCCGAGCGCGGTCAGGATGAAGACGTGCATGGCGATGGCGCACACGACCGCAGCCGCACGGAAGCGTCGCGTCAGAAGTCCGATGCCGAGCGCGCACTCGAAGAGCGGCGCGACGTAGGCTAAGTCGTGAATGACCCATTGCGCCGGCGGGCTTCGCGCCGACAATCGGGATCACCAGCCCCGGGAGGAAGTTGTCGATGAAATTGGGATTTAGCTTGGCCAACCCGCTCCAAAAGTACGTCGCCGCGACGATCAGGCGGCACGTGTTGCGCGCGTCGGGTTCTCGTTTGGGCCCAGCCAACGCTACGGCGAGCAGCATGAATACGTATTGGTAAAACCAGGCTGCCAGCGCGATTGATCCTGCGTCGCCAAGAGCGCGATCAACGTGAAAGCGGCAATGAGAATGGGGCGCCTGGGCGCCGCGCAGAGCGCGAGCAAGAGCGCCAGGAGCGCGAAGTACGCGATGTAATCGAAAGGGAACAGGAACGCGTGAAGGAGCGGCCCGACCGGCGTCAGCGGATAATAACGCGAACTCACCCAGAGCTTGGGCGAAAGCGCCAAGCCGCCAATCAATCCCAATAGCACGGCGATCCGCAGCACTCAGCCAGTCTACTGGATGGGAGTCGTCGCGCGACGAACAGTTCGAGATCTTCTCTTCACTTCGCACCATCCGTCGCCAATTGTGAGGGCAACCATGCGCAAGCGGTGGGAAGAAGATTCCAACTGAGTGGGCCCAGGTCACGCCCTTTCTATCCCAGGACTAAATCCAAGCGGCGAGGGGTATTATATTTATGCGCGACCGGAGGCGATGGGAGCGCATGATATTTCGCAAGTTTTCCCGTTCACCAGCCTACGATGCCAGAACCTAGCTACCAGACGCATTGGCGGAGGGTGTTATACCTACTGGAGTGCCTTGCTCCAAACTAGTCCGCTTGGGACAGTTCGCAACGAGTAGAGGCTACGATCTAGGTCACCCAACAGGATCTGCAGCGCGAGTTCCATCGCGCACGCCAGAACGCGCCCCACTGCCTGCCCCCGCTTTCTCTCCCCGAGCACGCCCGCACCGCCGGCCTTCCCGCCATCCAGCAGGCACTGGCGGCCGCCCGCCACCTTCTGGAGATGCACCGTCGCTGCTTAACCGATGAAAAGGCCCGGCGCCAGTTCCAACTTCTCGATCGGCGCCTCCGTGCCGTAGCGGATCAGCTCGCCCTCATCGCTACAGTAGAAAAGTGAGGAAAGATTGGCCGGTCAATCTCGGGTTTTCGGCCCCCCGCAATTGCGGGATCATCGTCGGGTCCGTCGCGTCTGGTTGCTTTTGGCGGGCTTTTCGCGACGTGCCATTTTATTGTTGTGATCTCAGCCCAGCAAGGATGTGCCAAGGACGGCAAGGCAGAACTGCCCGGGAAGGATTCACCCGCGATAGGGAGGAACCCTTGCGGACGCCTATCCACGGTCCTCTGCGGAACTGCAACGTCAGCGGCGCGGATGGACGACCATGTGGCATCCGTTTCCGCCCAAACCGTTTTGGGCGGAGTCTTGGGCGGAAATCTGGCGTTTTATACGATGATTACGTCAAAGAACAGGTTTATAAGTGGCTGTGCAATCAATAAAATGAATGAGGAGGTAGTGCTTCACACGGAGGAGGTCACAGATTCGAGTCCGGTCGCACCGACCGTTAAAATCGATGACATTCAGGCTGACTGACCTTATTAAGCGCGCAGGCGATCGGCCGATGAACCGCCAATCGCATCTGTACTTTCTCCGTCCGGGCGCGAGCCAGAAGAACGAAAATCCCCGCCCAAATGCGGCCATCAAAAGGAAGCCGATCACTCGCCTGCACTATCAGTTTGCGCTCGCAGGGTGCGATAGGGGCGTTCCCGGCTCGTTTCACTCACAAACCGTCCGCCTGGAACCCTCATGTAAGAGAAAGGACGGGTGCTCCGTACGATCTGAAAGAATCTTCGCCATCCTGCGCTTGCTTAAATGAGAGCCTGATTGCAGGCGGAACAGATGACAATCGTATCCAGGACCTCCTTAGCGTTCGCCGGTATCGCGTTCTTGCTGCTTGGCACGATGCTGGTCTGGTGCATCGCGAAAATGCTGCAGCACAACCGGACCGACACTCTGGTCTCGGCTCCCCTGATGGCGGACCAGGCGATTCAGTTGCCATCCACGGGGATGGCCCGGCTGATTCTGAAGGTTCCGCGCACCTCTGCGGACTATCGCAAGATGCGGATTGAATTAACGGAGCAGCAGTCGGGACAAACCGCGACGGCGGACTATTCCCTTCTGACCGCCCAGGGAGCGGTATATGGCGTCACGACCATGCAGGTGCCCTTCGGACCGGCAACCATGATGCGGGCCGGACTGTATCGAGTTCGCATCGGTGGACTCGACGCCGGCAAGGACTATTCCCGCTGCCGGCTGATTCTCTCGCGGCCTTATCTTGGACGGCTCACCCTGCAGATCATCGTTTTGGTGATCTGCGGCGTCGGCATGCTTTTGGATGTCATCTGGGTAGCGTGGTTGGCAGGTTGGATGAAGCCGGCAACGTAAGCTCTCAACACGAGGAGGAGTTATGAAATCTCTACGGCTTTGCACGATTACCGCGGCCTTGATGACAACCCCATTCACCACCCCGCCGATCCAAGCGCAGGGCCTCTACGGTGATGAAGGAAAGAACGCAACCGCCGGCGACTTGAACAACCAGGACTACTGGTGGTCGAAATTCGACGCCATGATGCTCGAAATCGCCATCAAGCAGCATCAGCCCGAGGGGCGCATCGCAGTGGACGTCGAAATCGACCTGCGGCGCCTGAACGACCTGGTCAAGAAGTATCCGCAGCACAAGGAGATTGCGCAATGGAAGGCGCGAGCCGAGGAGGTGGAGGCCAAGATAAATCCCAATGCCGACCGCCGCGCCAATTTCACCGCGGAGTGCCCTTGGGACGAATCCAATTTCGCTCAGTTATGGGTGAACCTGCATTGGGCCAAGGTGGCGTTCAACGCCAAAGACTACAACACAGCTTTGAGTTGCCTGCAAAATGTGATGCAGAATTATGCCATCATGTTGCAGCCGGATCGCATGAAGCGCTATCCGGAGGAACTCCGAAAGTACGTTGAGGATTCCAAGCCGGAGGCGGATCAATTGTACAAGGCGACCAAGAGCAAGTTAGGGCGGTAAAGGATTACCGAAGTGCGCCGGCGCGTCGAAGAAACTGTGCCATGTCCAGGTAGCCCCGCTTTGTGGCAAACGACAAGGCGGTATCGCCCGAGACGTCGTGAGCATTCACGTTCGCGCCGGCGGCAATCAACAGTTTGGCGATCTCCGGTGAGTACACGCCGTGCCGTTCGTTGTCGAAATCCTTGGGCCCATCGATCGCCTGCATCAGCGCCGTTCGCCCCTCATTCGTCCTGGCGTCGACCGCCGCGCCTTTCTGCAGCAGAAGCCGCGCCGCATCGGGCTCGAATTGCGTGGCGGCCAGAATGAGGGCAGTCTCTCCGGCGTGATTGGCTGCGTTCACGTCGGCGCCGTTCTGCAGCAGCGCCCAGCCATTTCGCCGCGGTCCCTCGCGCACAAAATACCGGGCAGCGTAGAGCAGCGCGGTGTTCCCCTCTTCGTCGCGGGCATTCAAATCGATTGGCTTTTCCAGCAAGAGCTTCATCGCCGGGTTGCCGTTGAGCGCTAGAAGCATCAGCGCCGTCACGCCGCGGCGATTCCTCGCGGCCGGCGCGGAGCCCCTCTCCAGCAGCAGGGCGATCAGGGGCTTCCGTTCTTCTTCCCAACTGTGTCTCGAGGCCGCCGCTTTCATCAACGCCGTATTGCCGTCGCGATCTGTGGCATTTGGATCTGCGCCATAGTCGAGGAGCACTTTCACTGTGGCAGGTTGGTAGCGGTCTGCCGCCACCATCAGTGCGGTGTCACCGCCGCTCGCTGCAACATTCACGGACGCCCCACGCCTCAGGAGCAACAGCGTTCGATTCGCCGAGTATTCGTCACCGGCGGCGATTGTGAGCAGAGTCCGGCCCGACTCGTCGCGGAAGTTCGGCTCGGCGCCCTGATCCAATAAATCGCTTGCGGCTTCGATGCTCCCGCCGGAGATCGCCCTCAGTAACCCGTAGTTCCGGGCCTGCTTCCAAAAGGCTTCGGCGTCGGCGACCCTGGTTCCGCTATCCATCAGAAGCTTCGCGCGTTCCAGATAGCCTGCCTGCGCTGCCCGGTCCGCAGCGGTGCGCCCCTGCGCGTCGGCGGCATCTAGTTTGGCGCCATTGGCAACCAAAAGCTTCATCATGGCAAAGGATTGCTCCTCCCACTGGACTGCGGCGGACGCCATCAATACAGTGCCTCCGTTCTTGTCGCTCGCATTCACGTCGGCGCCTTTGCCAATCAAGAGGGAGAGCCTGTCGTCCTTTCCCAGATGCGCGGCCAGCATCATGCCGGTACGGCCGTCCTGCAGACGGGCATTTACATCCGCGCCTTTGGCGATCAGGAGTTCCAGGAGCTTCGGCTGGTCTGCCCACAGATTGAGGAGCATCAATAGCGGGGACCAACCCTCATTGTCTTTGGCATTCACGTCAGCTCCGCGCGCGATCAGCAGCCTGGCGACACCCTCATCCGCTCCCGTCACTCCATGCTCGGATGCCGACCCTTCCATGGCGATCAACAGTGCCGTACGGCCTGCCGGATCCCGGGCATTGACGGCAGCGCCGCGATCGAGAAGCACCCTAGCGCAGGCTGTGGGGTCGCGGGAAATATTTTCGCGGTCGTCCGGTGTCGGTTGTCTGTGCGCCGAAGCGGCGCGCATCAGGGGCGTTTCGCCCTGCTCGTCACGAACTTCCGGCGAGACGCCGCCGGCCAGCAACACTCGCACCTCGGCAATATCACCTTTCCACGCGGCTCGCGAGAGGGGTTGACGCGGCCCAACCTCCTGCGCGGTCGCAACGCCCATCAAGACGACGGAAAGGAACCAGCGGCCCATTGGTGCGATTCTAGCGCGCAGCGGACTGCGCCAACACCGCTTGGACAAGCGACGTCACCAGCCAGAGAAGCACCACGGCGCCGTTCGCCGCGGCGGAGGAAAGCCGTGAAGCCAGCTTCAGGCCCACGGCCATTAACGAGAGCTCCCAAAAAACAAAGCAATCCACCGAACGCGCGAGTGAATAGACGAACGGCGAACTGGTGGCGGGGTCCAGGAAAACGGCGAGACTGGTCATCATGGGATTGACAGGATGGCCGTCAGGCAATCCGGAGGCCCGCCGGAAGAGAATCAGGACAATTGCGAGTACAGCGAAGACGACGCCCGGCATGCGCGCATAGCTGACAATAGCGAATACCTGTCGGAATTGCACGGGCGCGCGCGATACAGCGGCGGCGTACAGCGTCAGCAGCCCGGCGCTGAGCAGAGTGCGGATGCAGACATTCACCGCTACGCCGGCAGTTGCCAGCGCCGCATCATTGCCACGCCACGCCAAATGTGGACTCGCGACCACCAGATACGCCATGCTGGCGATGCACGCCAGCAACAACGGAAAGAAGCAAGCCGGGTTCATCACGATGTTGCGCATCGCGAGGTTCGGTTTGTAGAAGCCAAACAACCTGGTGAACTCGCTCACGTCGGCTGAATCGGCAGATGTAAGACCGCCATCGATACTCCACGAAGTGTGTTCCATTTTTGGTGCAACCAATCGGTCTCCCGAACTTCTGACCACCGACGGATCGCGCTCCTCATAAAAACAAGCGGCTTTTCGTCGCAGTTCTTTCATGGCGGTCTTAAGAAACGTATAGAAGAGTCCGGATGCACAGGACGTTTTGGGGCTGCAATATGCGACCCCGTCCGCTTGCCGGATGTATACTGCCTTAGTCTGGAGAAGCTGGGGATGAGTGAAGACCAAGGGCAAATAACTCAACTTCTGTGCCGCTGGGCCGCGGGCGACCGCGCCGCACTCGATTCGCTAACTCTGGCGCTCTATAGCGAGATGCGGAAACTCGCGGAAGGCCATTTCCGCCGGGAGCGCAACGGTCACACGCTGCAGCCGACCGCCCTGGTCAACGAAGCGTGGATGCGCCTCGCCCGGTCCGGGCGCCTCACTTTCGACTGCCGCAAACAGTTTTTCGGCCTGGCGGCGCAAGTCATGCGCCAGGTATTGGTCGATTACGCCCGCGCCTCCCGGGCGGAGAAACGCGGTGGCGGTGAACCGTCGCAACTGCGCCACGAACCGGACATCGCTATCGGCGCCGACCTCGACGACCTATTGGCGCTCAATGAAGCAATCGACCGGCTTGCCACGTTCAGTCCCCGGCAGGCCCGGGTCATCGAACTCCACTATTTTGCGGGGTTCAACGGCGAAGAGATAGCCGGGCTGCTGGCTGTTTCTCCGGCCACCGTCAGCCGCGAACAGAAGTCCGCTGAGGCTTGGTTGAGCGGGGCCATGGACGCCGTGAAGCGCTGAGCGGAAAGGTTTTCGCGGATGGATGGGATTGCCCCAGGCGACAGTTCACGATCAGACCACACTCAAGAACACTGGCGTCGTCTGGACAGCCTTTTCCAGGTGGCCGTTGACATGGGCCCGGAAGACCGCGAAGCCTTGATCGAGCGCGAAACAACTGGCGACTCGAAGCTCCGGCAGGATTTGCGGGCGATGCTGGAGCACTCTCGAGGCGCGCGAGACCGCATCGCCAACGCCGTGGAGCGCGTAGCCGGACGCGCGGCCGGAGGCCAGAACTGGATCGGGCGCCGATTCGGCCCCTACCAGGTGGTCCGCGAAATCGGCCGCGGCGGCATGGGATTGGTGTTCGAAGCTTACCGCGACGACGCTGAGTACGAGAAGCGGGTCGCACTGAAAGTCGCGCCAGACTGGCGCGATCTGGAACGGCTGCGGGAACGCTTTCGCAGCGAACGGCAGATCCTGGCGAGGCTCGAACACCCGAATATCGCGCGCTTTTTGGATGGCGGTTCCGAGGATGGTCTGCCGTATTTTGCCATGGAGTACATCGACGGCAAGCCGGTCACGGCGTGGGCCAGGGAGCACGCACTCAACATTCATCAACGCATCGTTCTGTTTCGACAGATTTGCGCCGCCGTCGCCTATGCTCACGAAAACCTCATCATCCATCGGGATCTCAAGCCGGCTAATATTCTGGTAGACCGGAATCAGACACCCAAGCTTCTGGATTTCGGAATTTCCACGCTGCTGCGGCCCGTACCCGAAGAGAGCGCAGCCACGACGGGGAACTCCCCTTGGACGCCCGACTATACGAGTCCCGAGCAAGTTCGCGGAAACGCGGTAACCGTCCGCACGGACGTATATTCGCTCGGCTTGATTCTGTATGAGCTGCTGTGCGGTGAGCGGGCGCAACCGGCGGATACCTCCTCGCCCCTCGCGTTAGACCATTCCATTTGCAAGACGGATCCGCCGCCGCCGAGCGTGCAAGCGGCGTCGCGCGGAGAGGCGGCCGTGAGCCGTCAACTGCGCGGCGATCTCGACACGATTGTCGCCATGGCAATCCGCAAAGAACCGGAACGGCGCTACCGATCTGTTGCGGCGCTGGATGCCGATCTGGCGCGCTACCTGGACGATCGCCCAGTGGAAGCCCGTCCGAATACCGCGGTCTATCTGCTTTCGAAGGGAATCCGCCGCCATTGGGTGGCCAGCGTGGCGGCGGCTGTCGTAACCCTAAGTGTGGCGGGGGGCGTTGGCGCGACGCTCTATCAGGCGCGCCGCGCGGAACGCCGCTTCGAGCAACTCCGCAGCTTGGCCAATGCTTTCGTCTTCGACGTTCACGATCGCATTCAAAATCTTCCCGGCTCCACGGAGGCTCGTAAATCCATCGTAGCCACGGCTCTTCGCTATCTGGAGAGCCTCCGGCAAGACGCGGGCGGCGATTCTTCATTACGCCGAGAACTGGCGGCTGCCTACGAAAAGATTGGCGATGCCCAGGGCAATCCGGTCGCGGCCAACCTGGGCGATTCCCGCGGCGCCATGGCGAGCTATCGGCGCGCTGAGTCACTGCTGACGCCCATCGCTTGGCGCGGGGACGGAGCCGCGAACCTCGCGCTCACCTCCACCATTTACAAGCTTGCGAGCCTGCAACATGTCCTGGGCGATCCTGCGAGCGCGGCCCAAATGGAGCGCGCGCGCCAGCTGGCGCGCCGTGTGACTTTGGAACAGCCCAAGAACCTGGACGCTCTCGGCCTCGCTGCCAACATCGACACCGATCTCACCCGCTATGCCGCCGACCAGCAGGCTCCGCAACGAGCTCTGGAGACGGCTCGCGAGGCGGCTGCCTACGCCGAACGAATGGTCGCCCTCCAGCCGGCCAGTGAGAAGACCCGCGATTTTCTGGCAGTGGCGCAAAATGGGCTGGCCGCCGCGTATCGGGTCTCTGGCGAGCTGGAACGTTCCGCACAGACATATCACGGCTCCTTAGCGATCCGCGAACAACTCGTTGCCGAGCATCCCGAGAACGTCTCTTATCGCCATTTGCTCCTGCTCACCTACGGCCACCTGGGAGACGCCTTTGGTTTACCCGAAAACAGTGGCTTGGGGCGGCTTCCGGAATCGGTCGCAGCGTATGAGAAGGCCGCGGAAATTGCCGCCTGGATCGCACAACGCGATCCTTCCGATAGAAGTGCAGCCTTCGATGTAGTAGCGGCGAATATGCGAACCGCTGCGGTTTTGGTCGAGGAGCCGGATGGAGCGGCGCGCGCCTTATCGTATCTGGCAGCCGTAGAGCCGATTCTCGCCCGCTTGTTTGCCGCCGACCCATCCAATCAGCGAAATCGGCTGTATGCTTTGATGCTGGATGTCCACACGGGAAAAGGCCTCTTGGCGCTCGGCCGCTACACGGAAGCAGCCAGGCGGCTGGAGCGCGCCCACTCGACGGTCAGGGATTTTCACGGCGGCCCCAACGAAGCGGTGGCACGCTCGTGGCAACTGGGAGCTGTGTTCCGGTTGGCTCAATTAAAGGCGAGGACGGGCGATCGGGCGGCCTCGCTGTCTTTAGCCAACGAATTTGCCGCCGGCTACTCGAATGCCAAGGTGTTTGCGAGTCCCTGGAATCGGGCCTTGTTCTTTGGACGATTGGGATCTCTCTATTCGCAAATCCGGCAGCCGGAGGCCGCCCGCCAGTGGTTGGAAAAGAGTGCCTCCCTCTGGCGGAGTATGACCGTGGCCGCGGCTTTGGAAGGGCAGCGGCAGAAGGCACTGGCGGCCGTCGAGCATGATCTCTCAGCGCGATAAGCCTGCCCACACTCCGTGAGTTGTACAGGTTGAGCGCGCTCAGATCGCTTACACGCCACCACTTCCAACCCATACCCAACTCCCGTGGTGTAGCCAACGCCTTGCGTGCAACACGAGAGGAAATGGCGGATCGGCGTCGGCCGCCGCGAGAACGCCGGCGACGTTGAGTACCACAGACATGGCACAGTGTTTTGTGCGCCGACGAATGATCAGACAAGGGTGACCTCACGAAGGTTCTCGCACGTAGAGCGAGAGATGGTTCGTGACGATGTATCCGATCGATCCTCAACACCTGCTTCGGGCGCGCTATGATTACCGGCAAGGATCCATTCGGAGGAACCAGTGAAGTCGGACAACGCCGATGACTCCATCGCCGAACTCATCCAATATCCCCTTGGATTCGTCGAGAACCCCGGTATCATGACATCACCGCGGGACATTCGGGAGGGCGTCGGGCTGGGCCAACGATCCATCCAGTGGGAGAGCGGAAGCAGTCGCCGGTTCCATGACATTGCGAGCATTCAGGTGTGGCCGTTTTACAGCGGCGATGCCCCGGAGTTTGGGCGTTGCGACATCCGCTTCGTTGATGGCGGTCATCTGCGCATCTTGAGCATGGGGCGATTGGGAGCAATCACGCGCGAACGCGACACGGCCTACGCCGCGTTTCTCTATCGGCTTCATGCGGCGCTCGATCCGGAAGCACGTGCGCGGATTGCGTTTTTGGACGGCATGCAGAGCGGAGTGGGGATGATGTTGGTCGTGGTGCTGTTTTGCGGCCCTCCGATCGTCTTTTCGCTCTACGCGGCATCCACGCGCGGACCCATTTGGCTGTTCGGGCTTGCGCCCGCCGTAGCCGTGATCGTCGGCCTATCGTTCTGGTACAAAAGGCGGCCCCGGCCTAGTCTGTATTCGCCCGACTGCATACCCGCCGGCGTCCTCCCAAGAGAGACGCGGTGACGGCGCGGGGCAACGGCATTTGGTCCGGGCTCGTCTCACTGGAGTCCGCCGGGAACTTGAAGTCCTTGGAGTCGATCTCTTCGGCGCGTCCGCCTACTTTTTTCTCCAGGAAGGCGAACCCGTCGCCGTTCGGCGTTCCAGTCAACTCTGAAAGACCGTTGCCTTAATGATGACACCCGTATAGGTTCCCGTCTGCGTCCAGGCTTGAGCACTCCACTCCCAGGCATCGCCATTTTCGTTTGTGCCCTGGTTACCTGTGATGGCAATGATGGTGCTGCCGAAGGCCGGGCTGGCGGCGAAGAACATGATCAGCGCTGCAACGGGAGGAAAATTCGAATCCGTGGGTCGTGTCTCATTTTTCCTCCTGGTCAATGGATAGATGAGTGAACTCCTACTGCGCGATCGTGGATGCCGGAACCGTAGTGGGCGCTGTAATGTTCGGCTGAACCGCCGGAAGAATGTACAGCGTAGTTTCGCCCGTCATTGCATCCAATAACTCCGCCGATGCACTTACACGACACGGTCCGGGAGGGATGTTCACCAGAGGGCGAAGGTTCAGCCGCGTGAGAGCGCTTGCCGACGGCGTAGCTGCGGCTGCCTCGCTGTAGTTAACTGTCACGAAGGCGGTATGCCCGGGCGCGATCGATCCCGAGACGGTTTTGACCACGTCCCCAACGGCGTTGACGAAGCCCACTTGTACGTTGCATGGGTCTGGAGGAGCACCATTCGCTCCAGTGACATTCGTGACATTGAAACGAAGAAAGTCCAACACGGTGATGGCGACAATACCGAAGTCCGGATCGGGAGGCGGTTCCGTTCCAGGTGTAAGACTCTCCGCGGGAACCGCGTAGAGATGAGTCCTCCCCAGAATCGCGTCGAATACTTCGACGGAGGATACAGTGCGGCAAGGACCTGGGGGTAACGTGTTCAATACGGGGCGTATATTCACCCGCGTGCTCGGTGTGGCCGTCGTCGCAGGGGACCCTTCGGCAAAAGTCAGCGCCAGAAAGGCCGTGTTACGAGGTGGAATTGTAGCCTTCGAGGTTTTGAGCAAAACGCCGGCAGCGTCAACAAACCCCATCTGAACGTTGCATGGGTCTGGTGGAAACCCGTTTGTCCCGCCGACATTGACTACCTCCAACCGCATAGTCTCTCCCCGCCCGAGACCCATCGTGGAGTATGCTTTCACCGGATCCGTTTGTGCAATGGTGTTTTGTGCGGAGGCGGCAGAGCACAGAGCCGCCACGATTACGCCAAACTGCATCGTTCTCGTTTTCGTCAGTTGATGGCACATATTCACTAGTCCTCCAACCAAACGAGCGTAGTGCGCCGCGAGTTCTTTCAATGGCGCCGCCTGGGAAGTGAGGACTCGTACATCGTTGCTGGGAACTCGGAGGCCGGCGAAACTTTGGAAGCGTCCTGCGGAGAACGCTTGCTTACGTCGAGTGATGAGTTTCGCGCGCTACCGAACTGGATGCCGTCCGGGAGGCGTGGCGGATGGAGAGCGAAAGCCAATACGTTTGGTCAATGAGACTTTCCTGCGCCTTGCAAACCTGCTCAATTGCGTTGTACTTACCGCGCCACTCCGCTCTGAGACGACGAAACCAAGCGCCTGAAGTTCACCCTGAATCCGTCCGCCGGCGCCCGGGATCGCCCGCGCCAATAGGTCCGGAAACCGGCAGCGCCAGCCGATCATAGTCTCGGATTTCACCGGACCAAGACGTCCGTCCAGCGGTACCAACGCCCTAGCGAAGTGTCGTCCGGAAGAACCGGAACCGCGCAGTTCAAGGCATCAAGAGCCTACGTCTACAGACAGGCCTCCTGAAGCCTTTTCACAAGATCCGGGAGCCGAAACGGCTTACGAATGAACGCGCATATTTGCGACGCGCCTAGTTTATCCACGAGCATTTCCTGGCTATAGGCGCTAGTCGCAATAACCTTGATGTCCGGCCGGAATCTTGCAGCCTCCGCAACCACATCGCCGAAGCTCGCCCCGGGGATCGTCATGTCCAGCAGCATCAAGTCAATCTTGCCGCTATGTGTGCGAAGCAGATCGATTGCCGCAGACCCGTTCGAAGCGTCACGTACCTCAAAGCCTTCCCTACGCAACATCTTCACCACAGCTTGCCTGAGTAGATCTTCATCCTCCACAACCAACAGGGTGAATTTCTGGGAAGGACGCGCCTCCTCTTCGGCGCCGGAAGCGTGGTCGATGGTGACGCCATCTGTTTCCTCGGCGGCCGGCAACATGATATGGACTGTAGTGCCCTTGCCAAGTTCACTCTCAATTTGGATAGCGCCGCCCAGACTCCGAACAATCCCGTATACTACCCAAAGACCAAGGCCGCGGCCGGCGGATTTGGTGGTGAAGAACGGGTCGAACACCCGCGCCTGTGTTTGCGCCGGCATGCCGGCCCCGGTGTCGGAGACCGTGAATTCGACGTAATCGCCTTCAGTCATGCCTTTGAAGACATCCGCTGCCTCGCCCGCTGTCGTCGGCCTGGTTGTCAGATGGATTACTCCATCATGATCTCCAATCGCCTCGGACGCGTTCGTCACAAGGTTCATCACAATTTGTCGAAGTTGTGCGGCCCGGCACCTGACCGGTCGAAGGCCCTCTCCCAGATCGGTTTCCAGCACTGCATGTTTCGTCAGCGAAACCTTGAGTAACCCAAGCATCCCCTCAACCACCGACGAGATGTTAGCCAGTTCCAGGACCTCGCGCTCGTTTCCGGCATAGATCATCAACTGTTGAACGATTTCTGATCCGCGAATCGCCAGGTCTTGGATTGCCTTCAGAGGCGACGCGGGAGAGGCGCCTGAAGCATACTCGGTGAGCGCCAAGTCTGCCTGAGCCAGTACAGCGCCCAGCAGATTATTGAAATCGTGAGCAATGCCGCTGGCCAGCACCCCTACGCTCTCCAGCTTCTGTCTGGCTAAAGCTTCCTCCTGGGATCGCTTGAGGTCCGTGAAGTCCAGGCAACAACCGACAATCCGGTGAATACGTCCGATCTCATTGCGTAAAGGGATCAGGTTGGTATGGAAGTACCGAGCCCCGATCGGCAGATTTAGCTCCTCATCGTAGTGAATGACGGCCCCCACTTCCAGGCAACGGCGATAATGTGCGATCGCGCGCTGGGCGGTGTCGTCCGGTAACACATTGTCAATGAATTTGCCGGTTACCTCGGCGTTCGACAGTCCGGTTGCTTTTTCCTCGGCAGGATTGAACCCCGCGATCCTGAAGCGGCCGTCCGGCGTAACATCCAGCACGAAGATGCATTCGGAGAAACTGTGGAATACCTCCCTGTAACACAGTTCACTCTCACGAAGCGCGGCTTCGGCCCGCTTGCGCTCGGTCATGTCGTGAATCGATCCAACCAGGTAGGTACAAATGCCCGTGTCGTCAAATACAGGTGCAACGCTGACTTCGCCGGTTAACGGCCCGTTTGGGTAATCCGACGTTTCTTCCCAAACCACGGTGGTCTTTTCTTCGATCGCATGCTGGTACTTTTTGAGGACCATCGTCAGGGACGGTTCTGGGATGACCTCATTCACCGTCTTGCCGATCACCGCTTCCCAGTTCAGCCCAGTGACTTTTAGAAAAGCCGCGTTGACAGAAACGAAGCGGAATCGACCTTCCGGTTCGACAGCCAGATGGAAAATGACATCCCAGACGGTGTTGTAAATCGAGACTAGTTTCTGCTCGTTTTTACGCAAGTCGTCGGCGGTCTCTTCCAATGCGAGGTTCGCCTTCGATACCCGGTCGATGGTGGCACAGAGGTCGAAAACGTTGCTTTGGGCATCGCTGGCGATTCGGCTGCCGATCATGGCAAAGACTAGCAGGTTCAGGTCTACGAAGAATATCGAATCGTAGGTTGTGGAACTGCGCACGTGCGGTATTGCTCGAGTGAGGCCGTGCATTTCGGCGATGCCCAGCGCTGCCACTGCCGCCAGGACCATGCCTGCAGTGGTCAGATAAGAGGCCCGATCCAGCAACATCAGAGAAATCAATAGCATGCCCGGGAACAGGAGCATCGCGACACTGCGGAATCCATCACGCGCTTCAAAAACCAGCAGCATTGCGGTCAACAATACGGCCGATAAGGCTGTCCGCGCCGCCCATTCCCAGTTTCCTGCGCGATTCGTTACCATGGCCGCGACTAAGCCCGCGGCGGCGAAAACCAATATCGGTGTTTCTGCGGACGGCTCCCGGTTAACGACATTCAAAATCGCGAGCGTGCTGACGGCAAAAGCTAAGAGGAAGCAAGCGAATTGGACGGTGCGGGCGTTACGGTCACGTCCCGGATTGCCGGTTGGCTTGGGATAAAACCAGGATCTCGATTTCCAACCCAACATGGGCATAACCTCCACTTGCACTTCGTCGAAGCAATGTATTCGCAAACCTTGACTGAGGCTCCCGGCTATTCTACTCCGAACTAGGAAGGGACGGTGGCCGCGCGCACTGTAGCTACCCGATCACACGCGGAAAGTGCTTCGTCAAGATCCGTGATTTGTCCAAATCGGTAACAGTCTAAGCTCGCCCGCGCGTCGGAGGAATCGTCCATCGCTTGGCTGGCGCATCGAGCCATTTATCGTCGATTTCGTCGAGGATGGATCGCCGAAGCCTCCGGCCTTGTCCCCGTTGGTTGAGCTGCGTGGTGAGAAGCTTGCCTCGGATCGCCTTCATAAAATACGCCCTTGACCGAAAAGGCGCATCAAGTTCGAAGTCGCGCCTCTACGGTGCCATGGAGAGAGATCGAATGGGAACTGCCGTCCGGACGTCTGCCTTTTCACTAGCGCTGATCCTTTTCGCCGCCGTCCCTCTTCGGGCCCAATCCTACGGAACCATCTCGACCTTTGCAGGTACCGGCGTCGCCGGCTTCAGCGGAGACAATGGCCCGGCGATTCGAGCGCAACTGAACGCCCCAGGCAGAGTGGAGGTAGATCCCAACGGCAACATTTATATATCGGAAAGCGCTAATAACCGCATCAGGAAAGTGGCTTCCGATGGCACGATCACCACAGTGGCTGGGAGCGGGACGCCCGCGGTCGGTCTTACAGGCGACAACGGAGCGGCAGTCAACGCACACCTCAACCAGCCTCGCGCGATCATTTTCGATCCAGCCGGCAACCTGTATATTGCCGACAGCGGCAACAACCGCGTCCGGGAAGTCACGACCAATGGCGTCATCACCACGATCGCGGGGATTGGAACGCCGGGCAATGCCGGCGACGGCGGGCAGGCGATCAACGCTCAATTGAACACTCCGTATGGATTGGCGCGCGATTCAGCCGGCAATCTGTATATCGCGGATGCCTACAACTCCAAGATCCGAAAGATCGACCCCTCTGGGGTAATCACCACCTACGCCGGAACGGGAACGCCAGGCTACAGCGGCGATGGCGGTCAGGCGACCCTCGCCACTCTCAAGCAACCCTATGCGTTGGCGGTGGACGCCGCCGGCAACCTCTATGTCTCGGACGTGGCGGGCCACGCGATTCGGCGAATTGACCGGGCCACCGGCATCATCACAACGTTTGCCGGCACCGGGGCGCCAAACTTCGGCGGCGACGGCGGACCAGCCACGGCTGCCCGATTGAACGGACCCGCGGGCATGTCGTTCGATTCAGCAGGCAATCTGTACTTCGCCGATCTGTACAACAACCGCGTCCGGAAGGTGGATACGTCGGGCGTCATTTCCACGGTGGCCGGTAATGGCTCGTATGCCTACACCGGTGACGGTGACATTTCGCTGAATGCGGGGCTCGGTGCTCCCAACGATGTGGGGATCGATGCCAGCGGCAGGATGTATGTCGCACAACGCGATTTCAACGTGGTGCGCGTAATCCCGCGCAAACAACCGCCGACGACGATTACGGTGGTGGGGGGTGATGGACAAGCCACCTCAGTGTCTACGGCGTTCCCCCAGCCACTGACTGTGGAGGTAACCGACAAGAACTCGCACGACGTGGAAGGCGTCACCGTGGTTTTCAGCGCACCGGCGTCGGGCGCGTCAGCCAGCCTCTCGCCCAGAACCACCGCGGTTACAGATAACAATGGGCGGGCAAGCGTCACGGCGACAGCGAACAGCATTGCCGGCTTGTACCAGGTCACGGCTTCTTTTAACGACGATGACCTCACGGCATCGGTTACCGACATTACCAGCGTGGGTTTCGGCCTTGCCAACACTGCGGCATTTCCTACAGGTATCACCTTTCAGAGCCAGCCGGCCAACACCCCCGCCGGAAGCACGATCAACCCCGTGACAGTGAGAGTGACCTCGTTTGGCAACCCTGCCGGCAGCGTGACTGTGACAATGACCGCCCAGGGCGGGGCGGGATCGTTGACGGAAACGACGACGGCCACCACCGATGTCAACGGTCAGGCAACGTTCACCAATCTCAGGATTACCACCACCGGCACTTACCAATTGCTAGCCGCTGTCTCCGGGTTCGTCACGAGGTTGAGCAATTCGTTCAATATTACCGCCGCTGCGTCGCGCATCGTCGCCGTCCTGTCGGGTAACTCCCAAACGGCAACAGTCGGTACGGCCTACGCTGCGCCGCTTAAGGTTACCGTCAAGGATTCCTTCGGAAATTTTGTTGCAGGTGCGTTGGTCACATTCACCGCGCCTTCCAGCGGCCCGAGCGTCATCTTCGGCGGCTCCGCGACGGTGACCACTGATTCCAACGGTGTGGCCGCTTCCCCCGGGCTGACCGCGAATACACAGAGCGGAGCACTCCAGGTAACGGCCTCCACCTCTGGCGCTACGTCTTCCGCGGCCTTTAATCTCGCCAATATACCCGGACTGGGCAATAAGCTGTCGTTTGTGCAGCAGCCTTCCAACGCAATGTCCGGCCAGGTGATCGCGCCGCCGGTTACCGTGCAACTTCGGGACAGCTTCGGCAACGCAGTGGCTACGGCGGGGGTGGCTGTGACCATCCAGGCGAATCCGCTCACGAACGCATTCTTTGCGATCCCTGCAAACACTACGCAGAACACCAATGCCGCCGGGCTCGCGACTTTCGCCAGCCTCAGTGTGGCGATGCCCGGGACCTACCAATTGATAGCTTCGGCGCCGTCGTTTGCGTCCGCGCAGAGTAGCTCGTTCACGGTCACTGCCGGAAGCCCCGCGTCGATCGCCGCCTCCAGCGGCACGCCGCAGAGCACGACGATTTCGACGGCGTTCGCGGAGCCGCTGACGGTGTTAGTACACGATGCCTCCACCAATCCGGTAAGCGGCGTCACCGTCACATTCACGGTTCTCGCTTCCGGAGCAGCCTCGGCGACTCTCTCCGCCGCACAAGCCACTACGGACGCTACCGGCCACGCGAGGGTCACCGCAACAGCCAACGGCTCCGCGGGAAGCTATGCGGTGACGGCCGCGGTCGGAGGCGTCTCAGGCACGGCTTCGTTCGCGCTTACCAATGTCGCGGCCGGCGCGGCGCACCTGGTCTTCACGCAGCAACCAGTGAGCACCCCTGCGGGAGCCACTATCAGCGCCGTCTCGGTGAAGCTCACCGACAGCGGCGGCAATGCGCTAAACGGGATGCCCGTGACGCTCAGCGCGACCGGGGGCAGCGGGACGCTCGAGGGCACGCTGAATGGGATGACGGACATCACAGGCACGGCGGTTTTCAATGACCTGCGGATCACGCACACCGGCACGTACCAACTGATGGCCGTGTCGGGAGCGTTGTCAATGTTGAGCAGCACGTTTCAGATCACGCCTGCGACTTCCACCACCATCACGGTGTTCGATGGCAACGGGCAGACCGCGCCGGTAGGTACTGCCTATGCATCGCCGTTCCGAGCAAGAGTGCTGGATACATTCGGAAATCCCATCGCCAATGCGCAAGTGACGTTCTCGGCCCCCACTAGCGGCGCCAGCGTGACCTTTGCCAGTTCCTCGACCGTGGCGACGGATAGCCTCGGTATCGCCACGGCGCCGATAGCCACGGCGAACCAGACCTCTGGCACGTTTCAGGTGTCGGCCTCGACCGCAGGCGCCACGCAGCAGCCCGCTACTTTCAACTTGACGAATGCGACGGGAACGGCAAACACGCTGGCCTTTGTACAACAGCCCACCAACACCCCCGCGGGACAGGCAATTACCCCAGCGGTGACGGTTCAACTCCAGGACAGCTTCGGCAACAAGGTGGCGATGGCCGGGGTGAACGTGACCATACAGGCCAGCCCTGTGCTCGGGCTCTTCCGGACGCTAGCCGGGACGGCGACGCAGCCCACAGACGGGACTGGACTCGCAAGCTTCTCAACCCTGAGCCTGAGTCAGACGGGCCGGTACACGCTTTCGGCGGAGGCTTCGGAAATCCCGTCCGCGACCAGCAGCCAGTTCACGATCACGGCCGGGGCGCCGGCGGCGATTCAGGCGACCGGCGGAACGCTACAAAGCGCAACCATCAATGCAGCGTTCCGGAATCCGTTGCAGGTCCTCGTGACAGATGCGGCGAACAACCCGGTGAGCGGCGCCACGGTGGCCTTCACAGCGCCTGGATCGGGGGCGTCGGCAGCGTTAACGGGTCCGTCGGCGATCACTGACGCAACAGGACATGCGAGCGTGAACGCCGTCGCCAATAGCGTCGCAGGCAGTTACACGGTGAACGCCTCCACGTCCGGGGCGAGCGGCACAGCTTCGTTCTCGCTGACCAACCTGGCTGCGGGCGCGGCCAATCTGGCCTTCGTGCAGCAACCGGCCGGCACCACCGCGGGCGCCACCATCAGCGCCGTCTCCGTGAGTCTGACGGATAGCGGCAACAATCCGGTGAGCGGCGCCATCGTGTCACTGACTGCCCAGGGCGGCAGCGGTACGCTCGGCGGCAACGTGACTTTGACTACCGATGTCACCGGTACTGCCACGTTCAACGATCTCGTGATCCAACTCGCCGGTACCTATCAATTACGAGCAGCGGCGGGGACGCTCTCGACGTTGAGCGATTCGTTCCAGATCACGCCGGCGGCGGCGGCCAACATCACAGTGTTCGACGGCAACGGGCAGAGCGCAGCTGTCGCGACAGCCTACAGCGAGCCGTTGCGGGCGAGCGTGCAGGATGGGTTCGGCAATCCGGTGGCGGGCGTTGCGGTTACGTTTACGGCGCCGGCGAGCGGGGCCGGTGTAAGCTTCGCCGGATCGACTACCGTGACCACTGACTCTCTCGGAATCGCCGCGGCGCCCGCGGCCACTGCGAACCAGACGGCGGGCACGTTCCAGGTAACCGCAACGGCCCCGAGCGCTCCTCAGCCGGCGACTTTCAATCTGACCAATGTTGCGGCGGAGGCCAACAAGCTGGGGTACCAGCAGCAGCCGACCAACACGGCCGCGGGGCAGCCGATCGCGCCACCGGTAACCGTGCAGCTTCTGGACAGTTTCGGAAACCCTGTGGCCACGTCCGGGGTGAGCGTGAGCTTGCAGGCGAGCCCCATCGCCTCTCGCTTCCGAACGCTTGCGGGAAACGCCAGTGTGAATACGGACGGTAACGGACTGGCAACATTCTCGAATATCGTCATCAATCAGGCCGGCGCTTACACACTGGAAGCGCAGGCGAACGGAATCACCTCCGCCATCAGCGGCGCGTTCAACGTAAGGGCAGGGACAGCGTCGTCGATTCAAGCCAGCAGTGGAACACCGCAGACAACTACGATTCTTAAAGCATTCGCCACGCCATTACAGGTGACTGTAGTGGATGCGCAGAACAACCCGGTGAACGGCGTCACGGTGAGCTTTGCGGCGCCTGGATCGGGGGCGTCGGCGACGCTGTCGGCTTCGAGCGCCACCACCGATGCGAGCGGGCACGCGAGCGTCACAGCAACGGCCAACGGTTCGGCGGGCACTTACACGGTGACGGCCGCCGCGGCGGGGGCGGGCTCGGCAGGCTTCATCCTGACCAACGCCGCGGGCGATGCAGCCGCGATCACATTCGTCCAGCAACCACAGAATTCGACGGCAGGGACCGTGCTGGCCCCCGTAACGGCGAAACTGACCGATGGCCAAGGCAATCCGATCGGCGGAGTCCGGCTAGCGATGAGCGTACCCGGGTTTCCCGGTATTCTCGGCGGCACAACCAGCGTAGCCACGGACGCCTCGGGCGTTGCTGTATATAACGACCTGACGATCACGGCCGCGGGCAGCTATAAGCTGCAGGCGATCGTGGCCGGTCTGTCCGCGCTGAGCGATTCCTTCAGTATCACTGCAAACACGTCCGGGCAAACCATTACCGCAGTGGATGGCGGCAATCAAAGCACCCACGTGAACACGGCGTATGGCGGACCGCTGCGGGCAAAGGTAGAGGATTCATTCCATAATCCTGTGACGGGAGCGACGGTGACATTTGCTGCGCCTGCGACCGGCGCGAGCGTCGCATTCGGCGGCGCCGCGACGGTGACCACCGATAGCCAGGGCATCGCTACGTCGCCGGCCCTTACGGCGAATTCCGTTGCCGGCCCAGTTACGGTGACCGCCGCTAGCGCGGGCGCCACTACTCCCGCCAGCTTCAGCCTGACGAACCTGCCGGGTAGTGCCAGCAAGCTGGCATTCCACCAGCAGCCGAACAACGCCGTCGCGGGACAAGCCATTACGCCGCCGGTTACGGTCCAGTTGCAGGACAGCGTGGGAAATCCAGTGAACCAGTCCGGTGTGGTAGTTACGCTGCAATCAAGCGCCATCACACAGCAGTCTCTATCGCTAGGTGGCACGACGTCGCAACCCACGGACACCACGGGCCTGGCCACCTTCACCGGCATCAGCCAGAGCCAGGCGGGTACATACACTTTGCTGGCGCAAGCGCCGGGAGTGACGTCGGTAACCAGTAGCCGGTTCACCGTCACGGCGGGCCAAGCGGCCATCATTCATGCAACCGGGGGAACCCCGCAGAGCACTGTGATCGGCACGGCTTTCACTGTACCGTTACAGGCACTCGTGACGGACTCAGCCAACAACCCAGTAAGCGGCGTCACAGTCACGTTCACGGTCCCTGGGGCCGGCGCAACCGCGTCGCTGTCTGCTCCGTCGGCCACGACCGATAGCACTGGACATGCCAGCGTGAACGCCACCGCCAACAGCGTCGCGGGCAGCTACACAGTGACGGCCGGCGCGCCTGGCGTGAGCCCCGCCGCTTCGTTCGCGCTTACCAATGTCGCGGCGGGAGTGGCCCACCTGACATTTGTGCAGCAGCCGCAGGGTACTACGGCTGGAGCAACGATCAACACCGTCACCGTAAAACTCACCGACAGCGGGAATAACCCGGTGAGGGGAATCGTTGTCGGAATGAGCGCAACGCTAGGCGCCGGATCGCTTGAAGGCACACTGACTGCGACGACCGACGCCAGCGGCACAGCCACGTTTGCCGATCTCGTGATCCGCAAGTCCGGCGTATACAAGCTGCAGGCGGCAACCGGGCTGATATCGGGGCAGAGCCAGGTCTTCCCGATCACGGCGGCGGCAGCGGCCAATATCACTGTGCTAGGCGGTGACGGGCAGAGCGCGGCAGTAGGCGTCGCCTACGGAACGCCGCTGCGGGCTACCGTGACGGACTCGTTCGGCAATCCGATAAAGGGTGTGCAGGTGACGTTCGCGGCGCCGGCGAGCGGGGCCAGCGTGACATTCGCCGGCTCCACCACCGTGACTACGGCTGAGCAAGGAATCGCCACGGCGCCCGCGGCCACGGCGAACCAGACTGCCGGCCTGTTCCAGGTGACGGCCACGACGGCCGGCGCTGAGCAGCCGGCGACCTTCAATCTCACCAACCTGGCGGGAACGGCGAACAAGCTGTCGTTCGTGCAGCAACCGGTCGATACAACCGCGGGGCAGCCCATCGCTCCGCCTGTAACCGTACAGTTGCAAGATAGCTTCAACAACCCGGTGGCGAAACCGGGCGTCAGTGTAAGCCTGCAGGCGAACCCTGCTGCCAGCCTTTTCCGGACGCTGCGGGGCACAAGTAGCGTCATGACGGATTCGTCCGGGCTGGCGACGTTCCCGAACATCATCATCAATCAGGCGGGCGCGTACACACTCACGGCGGAGGCGGCTGAAGTCGCGTCCGCCATCAGCAGTACATTCAACGTGAGGGCGGGGTCGGCCACTTCGATTCAGACCGCCGGCGGTACCCCGCAAACCACCGCCATTCTTACGAAATTCCCCGCCGCGCTCCAGGTGACCGTAACCGATGCGCTGGGCAATGCCGCGAGCGGGGTTTCCGTGAGCTTCTCGGCGTCAACATCGGGGGCTACGGCTGTCCTGTCGGCGTCTACGGCGACGACTGACGCCAGCGGCCACGCGAGCGTCAGCGCAACTGCCAACAGCTTGGCGGGCAGCTATATGGTGACAGCAGCGGCGGCTGGCGCCGGTAGCGTCGCTTTCAATCTGACCAACACCGCCGGGAGCCCAGCGACCATCGCCTTTGTCCAGCAACCGCAGAATACTCCTGCGGGATCCACCATGTCGGTAGTGACGGTGAGCCTGATGGATGGCGGCGGCAATCCAATCGCTGGCGCTCAAGTGACCGTTGCAATAACGGGACTCGCCACGGGTCTTGGGGGCACGACCACAGTTGCGACGAATGCCACGGGGCTTGCAACATTTGGCGATCTGAAGATTACGGCGGCCGGCAGCTACACGCTGCAAGCGACCACTGTCGGCCTCTCCGCGACCAGCATTGGGTTTAGCATTACGCCGGCTACGTCGGGACAAACGATAACCGTGTCGGGCGGCAGCAATCAAAGCGCGCAGGTGAATACGGCCTACGGAGCGCCGCTGCGGGCATTTGTGCAGGATTCGTTCAACAACCCGGTCGTTGGCGTAGCGGTGACGTTTACGCCGGCAGCGACTGGCGCGAGTGCAACATTCGGAGACTCACCGACGGTAAACACAGACAGTCAAGGCATCGCCACATCGCCGGTGCTGACGGCGAACTCGCAGGCTGGAGGGTTCGCTGTGACCGCAGCCACCGCGGGCGCATCCGCATCCGCCAGCTTCAGTCTGACGAACCTGCCCGGTAGTGCGAGCAAGCTTTCCTTCACACAGCACCCAAGCGACGCTATCGCCGGCCAAACGATTACGCCACCGGTTACCGTTCAACTGCAGGACAGCACGGGCAATTCCGTGAGTCAGTCGGGGGTGACTGTTAGCTTGCAATCGAGCGGCGTCGCCCAGCCGGCACGGTCGTTGAGCGGCACGCGTCGGCGGTCACAGATAACGCTGGCCTGGCAGCGTTCCCGGGCATCAGCGAGAATCAGGCGGGCACATACGACCTGCTGGCGCAGGCGGATGGATTCGTCTCAGCGACCAGCCTCCCGTTCACCATCAGGGCGGGTGCGGCGTCGGCAGTTCAGGCAACCGCGGGAACGCCGCAGAGCGCCACCATCAACACAGCCTTTACCAATACGCTGCAGGCAACCGTGACCGACTCGCTGGGAAATCCCGTGAGTGGCATCACGGTGGACTTCGCGGCGCCCGGGACCGGCGCGTCGGCGGCATTGTCGGCCCAGTCGGCTGTTAGCGATGCCGGTGGACATGTGAGTGTGAACGCCACTGCTAACAGCATCGCGGGCACGTACTCGGTGACGGCGAGCGCATCGGGGTTGAGCGGCACGGCTGCGTTCGCACTGACCAATCTCGCGGCGGGGGCGTCGAATCTCGCCTTCGTGACGCAACCGGCCAACACCACCGCGGGAGCCGCCATCGGTGCGGTCACGGTGCAGTTGACTGACAGCGGGAACAACCCCCTAAACGGAGTCGTTGTGACCATGAGCGCGCAGGGCGGCGGCGCCCTCGGTGGCACACTGACTATGACCACCGACATCACGGGCTCCGCCACGTTTAACGATCTCGTGCTTCAGAGGACCGGCACGTACCAGTTGCAGGCGGCGGCCGGGTCGCTCCTGCAACTGAGCGATCCGTTCCAGATTGCGCCCGCGGCGCATGTCAACATTACCGTGTTCGACGGCAACGGGCAGAACGCGGCAGTGGGTACAGCCTACGGAGCGCCGTTGCGGGCGAGCGTGCAGGATGAGTTCGGCAATCCACTGGCGAACACACCGGTAGCGTTTACCGCTCCGGCAACCGGGGCAAGCGTGACCTTCGCCGATTCCACCACGGTGAACACGAATGCGATGGGGATCGCGGCGGCGCCCGTTGCGACAGCGAACCAGACGCCGGGCACATTCCAGGTAACGGCCACGACGGCCGCCGCTCCACAACCGGCCACGTTCAATCTGACTAACCTGCCCGGCACAGCAAGCAAGCTTACGTTTGTGCAGCAGCCCACGAACACGGTGGCGGGACAACCGATCGCGCCGCCCGTGACCGTACAGATTCAGGACAGCTTTGGCAACCCGGTGGGAACGGGTGGGATAAGCGTAAGCCTCCAGGCGAATCCCGTCAACACCCGATTCCGGACACTCGGTGGAACGATCACCGTGAACACAGATACCAACGGACTAGCGACGTTCACGAACATCAGTATCGCAACCGCAGGCTCATACGCGCTGACGGCGGAATCCGCCCCGTTCAGTTCTGCCACCAGCGATCCGTTCCAAATCACTGCCGACGTGGCCACCTCAATTCAACCCACGGCCGGGACGCCGCAGAGCGCAACGATTCTGACGGCATTTCCGCAGTCTTTGCAGGCCACCGTTAAAGACGCATTCGGCAACCCCGTCAATGGCGCCACCGTAACTTTCACCGCGCCCACCTCAGGGCCTTCGGCTACACTCTCGGCGGGGCAGGCCACCACTGATGTGAACGGCCATGCGTCTGTCAATGCTACAGCAAACGCGATTGCCGGAAACTATGCCGTGCAGGCGGCCGTTGCCGGCGGCGGTTCGGCCAGTTTCAATTTGACTAACGTAAGCGGTGGCGCGAGTACGCTCGCATTTACGCAGCAGCCTGTGAATACGGCGGCCGGGGCGGCGATGAGCGTCGCCGTCAAACTAGTGGACGGCAGCGGAAACCCCGTCGCGGGCGTCAGTGTCAGTCTGACAGTGCCGGACAACTCCGCAACGATCATCGGCGGCGCCACCGTTGCCACTGACGCCGGCGGTCTGGCGAGCTTCAGCAATCTCGGTATCAATAAGACCGGCATGTACCAGTTGCAGGCCACTGCGGGCGCTCTTTCCGTACTGAGCAGCTCATTCCAGATCACGCCCGCCAGTATGCGGACGATCATGGTCTACGGTGGCGACGGGCAGAGCGCCACCGTAAGCACGGCCTACGGAGTGCCGCTGCTGGCAGTCGTGCGGGACCAACTTGGGAACGCCGCCCCCGGAGTCTCAGTTACCTTCGCCGTTCCGGCGAACGGCTCGGGAGCGTCATTCGCGAGTTCCCCTACCGTCACGACGGATAGCTCAGGGATCGCGACTTCGCCCGCGCTCACGGCCAACTCGCAGACTGGAAGCTTCCAGGTGACCGCGGCCACGGATGGCGCCCCATCCCCCGCCACATTCAATCTGACCAATCTGCCGGGCGCCGCCAACCGTCTGAGCTTCGTTCAGCAACCCACCTCGACGGTCGCGGGCCAGATCATCGCGCCTCCGGTCGCCGTCCAACTGACGGACAGCGCCGGGAACCCGGTTGCTCAAGCCGGGGTGCAAGTGAGCCTGGTGTTCAACACTGGTTCCATCGTGCGCGCCTCGCCCGCCACCGCGGCCACGGACGCCGCCGGGCTAGCCACCTTCGCCACCCTCAGCATCGCGCAAGCCGGCACATACATCGCGCAAGCGCAGGCCGCCGGACTAGCCTCCGTGCAAAGCGGTCCGTTCACGATCTCGGCGAGCGGTCCGGCGGCCGTCCAGGCTACCAGCGGAACACCGCAGAGCACGCCCATCGCAACGGCCTTCTCTGAAGTACTTCAGGCGACCCTCACCGATGCGGCGGGCAATCCGGTGGCCGGCGTGCCCGTGGTTTTCGAGGCGCCTCTTGCAGGCGCCGCGGGTACATTCGGCAGCGGCGCCACTACGGTGTCCGTGTCTACCGACCAGCAAGGCAGAGCGACCGCTACATTCACGGCTAACGCTTTCGCGGGCTCCTATATTGTGAGCGCTACCGTCGCGGTGATCACCGGTCAGGCTCAGTTCTTACTGACCAATCTTCCGACGGCGTTGCCGACTCTGGCATTCGTGCAGCAGCCGACCGCTTCGACGGCCGGACAGACGATCACGCCTCCCGTCACGGTGCGAATCGTGGATAGTTTGGGGACGCCGGTTCCAACGGCAGGAGTCCCCGTGGCGCTGAGCCTCGCCTCCGGCAGTGGGATGCTGTCGGGGACTGTGGTGCAGACCACAGACAACAGCGGTACGGCCACCTTCGGCGACCTCTCGATCGATGGGGCCGGGACCAAGCAACTCCGTGCGATCTCGGAACAGTATGCACCGGTGGTCAGCAATTCCTTCCCAATCGCTCCCGGATCCGCTGCGACAGTTGCAGTAATCTCGGGGTCTCCGCAAGCGACCACCCCCTCGCAGTTGTTTCCGTCGCTGCTGCAGGTGAGGGTGACAGACGCCAAAGGCAACCCCACCGGTGGCACGACGGTTACATTTGCACTTCCGGCTACCGGACCCGGCGGGGCCTTCGCCGACTCCCCCACGGTATCTACAGATGCTAACGGCGTTGCGACCTCGCCTTTGTTGACCGCCAACGACACGCCGGGGAATTTCAATGCTACTGCTACCGCGCAAGGCGCCGCCGCAAACGCAGCCTTCAACCTTACTGTTCTGCCGCATGCGACCGGCCCCGTGCAGGTGCTGCCTACACAGGTCAATTTCGCCATCGAATCCGGCAAGCCGGCGCCGGCTATCCAAACCGTTCAGATTGTGAATAACGATGGACGAGCAGACCCCTGGACGTCCGTGACTTCGGCGCCATGGCTGACGGTGAGTCCGCCCTCCGGCGCCACTCCATCTTCGGTGGACATTACTGTGGACCCGACAGGGTTGGCGCCGGGCACGTACAGCGGCACAGTCTTGTTCACTACTCCGAGCGGACAGGCATCGCTCTTCGTGACTTTCACGATTACCACCACGCCGGCGCTCGTGGCATCGCCGGCCACCCTGTTGTTCTTGGGCGTGCAGCAGGGCGCGCCGTCCGCGCAAACGCTCTCCGTAACTTCCACAGGGCGGACGATCCAATATGCCGTAACTGCGAATGTCACCAGCCCTGCGGGTTCCAGTTGGCTCCAGGTCGGAAAAACTCAGGGACAAACGCCGGATACGGTTCAAGTGAGCGTCAATACGAGCGGACTGGCCAACGGCATTTACCAGGGTTCGGTCACTCTCGCTGCAACCGAAGCGGGGTTGAGCGGAGTCACGATCCCGGTCACCCTTGTGGTCGGCCCCGCCATTCAGACACCCACGATTCTCGCGGTGACCAATGGTGGCAGCTTCCATCCCTCCGGAGCGCCCGGCGCTTTGATGACGATATTCGGTCAAGCGCTGTCGGACGCGGTCTATCAGGCATCAACGCTTCCACTACCGCAAACGCTCGGCCCAACTTCGGTGACAGTGAACGGCGTGCCGGCGCCGCTATACTATGCGAGCCCGACGCAGATCAATTTCCAGATGCCGTCTAGCCAGGCGGTTGGCACGCCGCAAATTGTCGTGAACAATGCCGCGCTCAAGGCAGCCTCGAATGCCTTCCCTGTTGTCCTGGCTGCGGTGGACCCTGGCCTCTTTGTCATGATGAACGGCAGGGCCGCAGCCTTGAACCAGGACCTCACCGTGCATACCGCGGCCACGGCGCAGCCCGCCGGCTCGATTATCATCCTCTATCTGACCGGGCAAGGTCCGACCACTCCGTCTGTGCAGGATGGAGCCGGAGCTCCACTCTCCCCGCTCGCTATGGTGAATGGGCAGGTCGGCGCAGTGATCGGCGGCAAGCTCGCCGAAGTCGTATTCGCCGGATTGGCGCCTGGATTCGTCGGGGATACGCAAATCAACGTGCGCATTCCGCAGGGGCTCGCTGCCGGCGACGAACCAGTATTCATCACCATCAATGGCGTGCCCAGCAATGCGGGAGTGATCACCGTGCGGTGAGGGACCACGTTCGCTCCGGTGGATCAAGCAGATGTACCGGCAACACTTCCCAGATGCCATCACAGTATCCGGGAACTCGATCGGATCCCGCCGGAGCGGGTTGTCGCGGTCAGGCGGGCCTCCGGAACTTGATCGCGGCTAGCCCCAGTGGCAATCCCTGCGCGGTCACCGTCAGGCTGGAATGCATGAGAATGCCGCACACGATGTGGAGTCGGCACTTTCAGCTTTTTCCTTCCTGCCGGACAATTTATGAAGAAGAGCAATCTAGCGACCGGGAATTCTCATTAGCCGTCGCACACGGAATTTACCGACCAGCAGCCTTCGCAATTCGTGACTCGATGAAAGAGGTTCTACGAAACTTCAGCGGACAGCCGAATGGCATCTTCGATTTCGTAAATCCGATCTTCCAGATTCTTTGTAGGAGCGCCACTCTGTTTGGCCTGCTCTAGTTTCTGCTGCGCCGTGGCGAGACGTTTCTGAAGGCCGGCGGTCTTGGCATTCGTTTTCAAGACTCCCTTCGGAGGCGGAGTTGGGCTCTTAGCCGGAACGTTAGGTTTCTGAGACTTTCTGGGTTTCACTTTTCCCGAAGCTTTATAGCGGAACGATGTGACGCCCGGTGGCGGCTTCAACAGGGCGCCAAAATCCGCGCGGTACTCTTCCGCAATCTGAATTGCCTGGACAAGCAGCTCCCGGAACCGAGACTCCATTGCTTGCTTGGCTTGTACCCGCAGCTCCTCCCCTTGTTGTTTCCATTTTTGGTACTCGGAAATGATGTTGTTCATGCCGACCCCTCCTAAAACAAATACCATATTCGTCTTTTATTCGCCCGAGAGAAAATCGTGCTTATGTCTTTTGGTGCGCTCCTCCGCAGCGTGCTGCAAGATTTACCTGCGCGCCTAAGACGGGCAACGGAACACGCCCTTCGGGGTTGTCATTTCGAGCGTACGGCAACCACTTCAATTTCAACCAGACCCCACGGCATCACGAGAGCCGCTACCTGGACAGTCGCGCGCGTAGGTTTTTTAGGCTGCTGCGGCGTACCGAAAAATTGGTCATACGCCTGGTTCATGCCATCGATATCGAGTTTGCCAGTCGTTGGGTCGGCGGCCATGAAAACATGCATCTGGACGACGTTCCCCATGGTGAGACCCTGTTCCTTAAGAATGCCCTGGATTTTCATCAACGCACTCAGCGTCTGCGCCTTGGTGTCGCCATAGGTAGCGGGAGTTCCTTTGTTGGAGTCCGCCGGAGAGACGGGCGAGGCCATTTGTCCAGCTACATATAGAGTATCTCCGGCCCAGATTGCGGTTGAGAACCGGCTTTCGGGTGGGCTGATCCGTTTCACGGTGACGCCCGTTTGCGCGCTCAAGGCGCTCGCGGCGGCTACGGCTAGCATGACTACTCCAAGGAGGCGGCACAACGTCGAACGCATTTGAATTCCTTTGGGGCCAGAGTTGGCTTGCAGACTATAGTAATCGTTATTACGCGTAGCAGGCCGAAAGTTAACAGACGCGGACGGTCATCTGCGTGGGCGAGGCCAAAAGTCAATGACGGTGGCAGCATACGTTATGACACCAGCTTATTGACAAAGGATAGAGTCTTGAACAAGATCTGTTACGCAATACCGCTTTAAGCAACACGCCCTATCAAGGCGGGTATGCCGATCCAAATTCCTTTACCGGCCCGCGGGTGTTGTGCTGGTATCGAACGGTGCGAACTAGACGGCCTTTTTTCGCAGCGCTGGCCGATCTTCGCGCGACAGGACGCCAAGGCCGGCGGAGATCTCGTCCGCGACAGCGCGCACCTGTTCGCCGCATTCCTTGTAGCGTTCTTGCGGAAAACGCAGGATGGGTGCGGAAATGCCGATCGAGCCGATGATCACGCCGCTTTCCGTACGGATCGGCGCGGCGACGCAACGAACTCCTTCTTGAAACTCGGCATCGTCGGTGGCGTATCCTTTTGCCTGGATTTCGAGACACGCCTTTGCCAAGGCTTTCGCTGTGCCAATTGTCTGCTTGGTATATGTCGCCAGAGGCGCTGTGCCCAAAAGTTGCAATAGCTCTTCGTGAGTCAGACCCGCCAACAGCGCTTTGCCATGCGCGGTGCAGTGCAGGGGCACCATTTCGCCGGTTTGTCCCGAAACCGCGATCACGTGATTGGCGGCGGCGTGTTCGATAAAAAGAGCCTGCCGGCCCTCTCTGATAGCGAGGTGCGCCGTTTCCCGAGTTTGCCGCGCCAATTGTTTCAAATGCTCCTGGGACACGCGAATCAGCATGGTACCCCAGTTGTATCGCTGGTAAAGACGCCAAAGCGACGGACCAAGAATGAAGTCCTTACGTCCGACGGGATAGGCCAGAAAACCACGGCGTTTCAAAGTAAGGGCTAAACGAAAGACGCTGCTGCGATCGATACCCACAAGTTCGGTCAATTCGGACAGGGTAACGGGATTGTCCGAGTTGGCAACAGCCTCGAGAATGATGAGACCGCGATCCAGGCTCTGAATAGGTTGGGTCTCATTCGATGCGTTGCTGTTCGACATACGAACATTATATCCAAGCCCCACTGCATAAGACGCAAACGAAGTTCGCTTCACACAGCGCCGCGGCGGCCAGCCGTGCACCTGCGGAAAATGTTTAAACACGAATGAAATGGTTTTATTTGCTGATAAAGATCCTGCAATGGGCATTGTGTAATCCGCAAGATTACACTCCTGAATGCACGACGACGTCGATTTTCCGGAGTAGGGCGAAGCCTTACTTTGCGTCCGTAAAGTCAAGACGGTCTTTCTTGCCATCGAGTGACTTCGCGTCGATTCCGGGAACTTTACTCACATCCTCCATGCTCTTGAAGCTTCCGTTCTTTTCCCGATAAGTGACAATGGCGCCTGCATCCGCGGACGAAATCTCGAGCACTCCGGCAAGTTCTTCTGTGCCGGCCTTATTGATGTTTACCCGCTTGCCCTGCGTCCTCGCCAGGTACGCAACAATTTGATTCAGCTCGCTATCGCTTGCTTCGGCGCCGCGTGAGACCATATCGTCCACAATTTCGGACCATCTCTCCTTGCTGCTATGCCGCCTCTCGATTCCGTCGAGCGAGTGGCATGACGTGCAAGTGCGCTGCAACAGCGCCTTTCCCGCATCGTCCTGCGAAGCGGCAAAGGTAGCCGGAGCCAACAGCAAAAGGGTCGATAAATACCGGGTCAGGATCGTCATTGTTTTTCGCTCCAATGTACCATCGGTAGCCCCGCGACCGGAGACCGGAAATAGGGAATGCGCGTGCCCTTCAGCGACCCGACATAAACCGTGCGCAAGTCCGGACCGCCGAACGTCACGCTGGCCATCCACGGCGCAATTCCGCGGCCCGTCGCGAAGAGCACTTCCGCGTTCACCTGGTTCCCCCGGAATGCCTGTTCCAGCGCTGCCACTTTCTGCGGATCGCCCTCATCCAGCAGAAGCCGCAGATCGCCTTGCGGAGTCAGGACAAACAACTTATCGGAATACACCAAAGTGCCCCAGAGATTTCCGAAGCTGTCGAAGGCAATGCCGTCGGGCCACGCGCCGCTTCCCAGCGTGGACGGTCCAAAAATCTCGCGATCCCGCGGTTTACCATGCTCGTCCATCCGCAGGCGCGTGATGCAGCCCCCGGTCGTTTCCACGACATAGAGGAACTCTTCCTTCGCGTCGAAGCGGATTTCGTTGGTGAAGCGAAATCCATCGGCCACGATGCGGAAAGCTCCATTCTCGTAGCGGGCCAGGTATCCATCGGCCAAGTCGGTGCGAAGAGCTTGCATCCAGTTGCGAACACGAGTGGAAATCGTGATCCAGATGCGGTCTTTCGAATCCCTCAAAACGAAGTTGACTTTGCCAATGGCTTCCCCTTCAATCGAGTCGGCGAGGACCTTCGTGGTTCCATCTCGGGACATCACCTGCAGGCAATCGGTCCCGAAATTGGAGATCAGGATGTCGCCGTTGCGGGCGAAGGCGAGCCCGTTCGGCAAGGTGCCTTCCAGATAACGTGTGGCTTCGTTGGCTGCGCCATGAAAACTTCCGGATTGCTTCTGCGTGATGATCCGCTGTTCGCCGTCCGACCGCAACTGGACCACGCCGCCCCGTGCATCCGCCACCCAAAGGACGCCATTCGGTTCGGCCAGAATGCATTCCGGCCTTTGCAGACCGCTGCCGATGTACTGAATCGCTTCGGTATCGATCCCGAAGTCTAAGATAGGATTCGCGCTTTTCTTGGGCGTCATTGCATTGCATATTGCAGCGGAAAAATACGTTCCCCAGTCAACCTTTACTGGGCGCCCGGCGCGCCTTCCCAGGTGCCCAGCTTTTTTCGATTCCGTTCTTCGTCATCGAACCACGTGCTGGTGATGCATTTAGATTCCGTGTAAAACCGAACGCCGTCCTTCCCCAACGCGTGTAAGTCTCCGAAAAACGAACTCTTGTGACCCGCGAATGGGAATACGCCGATGGGAACAGGAATTCCGACGTTTATGCCAACCATCCCGGCGTGTGTGCGGCGGGCGAATTCCCTGGCGCGCAGGCCGCTCTGTGTGAAGATGACGGAACCGTTCGCGTATGGGTTAGCATTCATCACCGCGAGACCTTCTTCGAAATTACGCACTCGCTTGATGCACAGAACCGGGCCGAAGATCTCCTGTTCGCCAATCGACATTCCCGGTTCGACGTGATCGAAAATGCAAGGTCCAAGATAGAATCCATTCTCGTATCCACGGACTGTCGCGCCGCGTCCGTCGAGTACCAGTTTCGCCCCTTCTGCGACACCCTTCTCCACCCACTCGTTAACAGAACGAAGCTGGCGCTCGGTCACCATCGGGCCAAGCTCCGAACTCTTGTCGTACGCGGGCCCGAGCTTCCGGCCACGCGCGAATTCCACCAGCAACGACGCCAACTCATTCGCAACGCTCTCCTCTACCACCGCTACTGGAAGCGCCATACACCGTTCACCGGCGCATCCCAACGCCCCATTGATGATTCCCCGGGCGGTACGTTCCAGCGGCGCATCCTCAAGAATCAAGGCGTGATTCTTGGCCTGGCACAGAGCCTGCACTCGTTTGCCGTGAGCGGCGGCGGTTGCGTAGACATGCGACCCCACGGCGGTGCTGCCGACGAAAGTAATCCCTTTGACGTCGGGATGCTTGACCAGGAACTCCGCCTCCTGCGGTCCGCACGTGATTACGTTGACCACGCCTTTTGGCAGCCCGGCCTCATACAGCAACTCCACCATCCGAAGGGACGTCATGGGAGTCATTGGCGACGGCCGCAGCACCAAGGTATTCCCGGTTGCGATGGCCAAAGGCGTCATCCAGCCCATGGGAATCATAGCGGGAAAGTTGAACGGCGCAATGCCCGCAAACACGCCAATCGGTTCGCGGTAGAGAGTAGTGTCAAAACCCGAAGACGCGTCCATCAGCGATTCGCCCATCATCAGAGAAGGAATTCCGCAAGCAAATTCCACGATTTCCTTCGCCTTAAGCACGTCGCCTTGTGCTTCCTCCCAAACCTTGCCGTGTTCGGTACACACCATCAAAGTGAGTTCGTCCAGGCGCCGGTCGATCAAATCGCGAAAGCGGTACAAGACCTGCGCGCGTTTCATTGCGGGGGTTGCAGACCATGCCGGGAATGCCTGTTTGCATGACGCCACCGCCGCATCTACCTCGCTTGTAGTGCAAAGCGGCGCGTGCGCGATTACAGCGCCCGTACTCGGATCGTAGATTTCGCTGAACGATCCCGAAGCAGAGACGCGCGGGGCGCCATCAATCATCAGGTTCAAAGGTTTCACGTGAGTGGCGGTCATAGGTTCCTTCAATAGCTGAGATGGCGCTCGAGAAAGTGAGCTTGCGTTTCTCGAGCCTCTTTGATTCTGGCAGGTCGAGGGGTGTGCGCCATTACGGACCATTGTACAATGTGCACTATTAATTGCAAGAGTTCCATTTTACACACGAACATTCGTCGCTATGGAAGCCAATCCAACTGCGATAGAGATTCGCGAATCGCGTCTAGCGACCGGTAAAGTGGCGTATATCCCAAAAGACGGCGCGCTTTTTCGATGCTGTAATTCGGTGAGCGAGCAATGTGATCCCAGGTGACATCCGCGTCCCTTTCCGAAACGCTCGAACGCCACGTTTCCCACGGCAGAAAGCGTACGCGCGCTTCCTGGCCATACCAGCCGGCAACCGATTCGGCATATCCAATCATGCTGACCGCAGCGGATGAACAGATATGAAAGCTGTTGCCAGCCGCGTTTTCCCAACAACCGACGGCATTCGTAAACGCCTGTGCGACATCGTCCGCGTGAACATGATGCAGCGTTTCCCGGCCGATGTTGGGCAGCGCAATCTCGTTGCCGTTCGCCAGGTCTAAGAAGACTTGTGGGTTGAAATTGGCCGCCGGGTTTAACGGCATCCAACCGGTTCCCACCAAGTGGCCCGGATGTAAGATCGCCGCCGGAAAACCGTTCGACCAATACTCATTCAACAGGTATGATTCGATGGCGGCTTTACGCCGGCCATAATCGCTGATAGGACGGCGGGCTTGATCCTCGGTGATCGGCAGTTCCACGCCCGGGCCATGCACCCACACGGTGCCGCAATGCAGGAACTGCCGCACCTGCCCTTTGAGCGCCTGAACCAGCTTTTGAGCGCTCTCGACCTGATAACAGATCAGGTCGATCACCACGTCCGGCTTGAGCTTGCAAATCGAATGGCCGAAATCCGGTGACGCGTAATCGAGTGTGCATCGCTCCACGTCCTGCCACGCAGCATGCGATACATATGGCTCCCGCTGCGAGCGGCTAACCGAGATTACGGCGTGACCCGTTTCCACCAGCCGGGGCGTGAGATATGTTCCGATGTGCCCGGAACCGCCGATTACGATTACACGCATTAGGTCAGTCTCGCAGATTCTGGTTCCAAACCCAACGCAACGTCGGCGTGCCCATTCTCTCACTCAACTCCCTCGACTCTCTCCCCCCTCCCATTGCGTATCATGCATTATTACTTGCATTTGCGATTTTCCCCGGATTATGATGAGTCTGATCCAAGGTATCTGCTGCCAAGTTTGGAGATCGATATCATGCGAGCCAACGGGTTTTCCCCGCGTCATGTGATCGCCCGCAGCGCAGCACGCCGCGGCTATCTAGCGGCCATAGTGGCCGCTGTGCTGCTCTCCATCCCGGTATTTGCGGGACTGACATTCATTCCCGATTCAACATTTAGTGGCTCCAGCTTGAAGGGATGGCATTTGTTAGGGGAGGCGGCCTGGCGTGCTCATGACGGAGAGATCACGGGAACCGCGAGTCAGTCTGGCGCCGGGGGCTGGTTATTCCTCGATCAGTCTTATCAGGAGGTGGGCCTTCACGCCCTGTTCCGTTGCACTGGCGGGTGCCAGGCCGGCGTGTTGATTCAGGCGCAAAAGACGCCAGAGGGCTATAAGGGAATCTTTGTCTCTCTGAACGAGGACAATGTACCCTCTTACGACATCACGGAACTGCACCGCGAACGCCTGCGGTCGATCGGCGGCTTGACGCGTGTTGCGCCTCCGCCCGCTCCCGCCGCGGAAGGCCGAGGCGGCGGTGGTCGTGGAACCGGCCGCGGAGCGGGCGGCCGAAGCGGCAACCCCATCGTGCTGCCCATCACTCGGCCATCCAGCGTTCTGAAACCGAATGACTGGAACCAGATCGAGATCTTCCTCGACGCCAATCGTCCGGTCTCACCTGAATGACGCTAACACCACGGCCGGTGTTTCAGACCACGCCGACGAAGGTTATGGACCGCTGGCGCTCTATGTTGGCGGCGCTGGCGCGGTTCAGTTTAAGGAGATCGCGTTCAAAGACGTGGGCATGAAACATACGCCCGCCGAAATCGTTTCACCGAACTTCCGCATGCAGCGAATCAGCGATATGTCCTACTCCTGGTCAGCCGCTGCCGCGGATTTCAACCACGATGGAATTATGGACGTGGTAGCTGGACCTTACATCTACTACGGCCCGGACTTCACGAAGTCGCGCGAGATTTTCCTAGCCACCACGAACAGCCCGTCGGTGCAGTTGCCCACTACCAGTTCCCAGTTCGCATACGACTTCAATGGCGACGGATGGCCGGATATTCTCATCGCGGCTGGGCGGCCTACCCTATATATCAACCCCAAAGGTGAGTTCCGCCGCTGGACCAAGTATGTTGTGTTGCCGAACGTCCAGAGCGAAATTACCGTACTGCGCGATGTGGATGTCGACGGGAGACCTGAGTTAGTCTACGGCGCCGACAATGCGGTGCGTTACGCCAAGTACGATCCTGCCGACCCCACCAAACCGTGGACGGTGCACTCCGTTTCCGAGCCGGGCTATTCGTCGGCGCACGGCATCGGCGTTGGCGATATCAACGGAGATGGCCGAATGGACATCCTGAACGTCTATGGATGGTGGGAGCAGCCACCGGCCGGAAGCGCGCAGGAGCTGTGGACGTACCTCCGCAGACCTTCAGCGGATACAGCCGCGTAGCCCCAGGTGGCAGCGTGATGGCGGTGTACGACGTGAACGGCGACGCCTCAACGACGTGGTGACCAGCCTGAGCGGACATGGTTTCGGTCTTGCGTGGTTCGAACAGAAGCGCGATGCCGGCGGCAAAATCTCTTTTGTCCAGCACGATATTAGCGGAGATTACTCGGCCAAGAATGCCGGCGGAGTTGCGTTTTCTGAGCAACACGGGTCGACATTCGCGGATGTGGATGGCGACGGGATGCCGGATTTTATAGTCGGAAAACGCTACTGGTCGCATGCCGACACGTACCTCGATCCGGATCCGAACGGCGCTCCGGTGCTGTATTGGTACCGGACCGTGCGTAATCCGAAAGCGCCGGGTGGCGCGGAGTTCGTGCCGGAGCTGATCCATAACCGGTCCGGAGCGGGGTCTGATCTGTTGGCGGTCGATCTTAACGGCGACGCGCCATGGACATCGTTACTTCGACGGGTCGGGGCACATTCATTTTCTGGGGAAAGCCGCGCGCGGGAAAAACGGCTTCCGCCGGGCGCAAATAAGGACTGGCTGCATGCTTTCGACTTTTCACAAAGCTACGTTGATGACAGCTTTGTCGCTGCTCGCCCTGCCGTTCCGCGCTGTAGGTCCGACCGATTGGCCAACCAGCAATCACGACGTTGGTTGCACCCGGTATTCTCCGCTGAAACAGATCAACTCCAAGAACGTTTCGAAGTTGCAACTCGCCTGGTCTTTCGACGCCGAAGCGCCCGTGGTCGATCCGCCAGGCCGTGGACGGCGTGGCGGCGCTCCCCCTTTGGAAGCGGAAGCCGCAGGCGCACGCGGCGTACCTGCGGCGCCCCGTGTCCGGCAGTCGAAGACCACGCCACTGGTAGTTGGCAATGTCATGTACCTCGCCACGCCATACAACCGCGTGGTAGCTCTCGACGCAACTTCGGGCGGCAAGATCTGGGAATACGAGACCAAATACGGGGCGGCGCCTCGCGGCATCTCTTATTGGCCGGGGGAAGGGCAATATCCGCCGGCGATTGTTTTTGGAGCGTCGGGCGGACATCTGATATCGCTGAACGCGAAGACCGGCAAACTCACGCCCGAGTTTGGCAATGAAGGCATTGTAGACCTGCGGCCAGGAGTCTCCGATCATTTTGCGAATGGCCGTTACAGCATGTCCACGCCGGGCGCGATTTACAAGAACCTGATCATTACCGGTGCGCAATTGCAGGAAGAGCCTGCCAAGGGACCTTCGGGCGACGTACGCGCCTGGGACCTGCGCACGGGAAAACTGGTCTGGACCTTTCATACCGTTCCACGCCCAGGCGAGGCAAATCATGAGGTATGGACGGGCGATGAGTGGATGGATATTTCAGGCGCCAATGTTTGGGGCTTCATGACCGTCGACGTGCCTAATGGCCTGGTGTTCCTGCCCATCGGCACGCCGACGCCCGATTTTTACGGTGGCGATCGTAAGGGCTCGAACCTCTATGGCTCCAGCCTGGTTGCTCTCGATGCCGCAACCGGCAAAGTGAAATGGTATTTTCAAACCACGCATCATGACAATTGGGATTATGATCTGACCGCCGCGCCAGTTTTGATCGATGTCAGGAAGAACGGCAAGAGAATTCCCGCCGTGGCCGAAAGCTCCAAGCAGGCATTGATTTTCATGTTCGACCGGCTTACCGGAAAACCGATCTATGACGTGGAAGAGCGGCCAGTATTGAACGATAACCCGATGCCGGGCGACCAAAACTGGCCCACGCAGCCTTTTCCGGTGAAGCCGCCGCCGCTCGCGCGCATGACTTTCACGCCAGACGACGTCGCGACCGTAACTCCGGAACATGAAAAGTTCTGCCGCGATCTGCTCAATCTGGAAGGCGGCGTCCTTATGGGAGGTCCTTACGGGCAATATGGTCCCAAGCTGCGCGTCATCTTCCCGGGTTGGACCGGCGGCGGGAACTGGGGTGGCACATCTTATGATCCGAAGTTGGGGTACCTGTTTTTTAACATCAAGAATGATGGCATGTTAAGCAAGATGGTGCAGAACCCGGACGGCACGTGGAAGAGAGTGGGTCCGGACCACGCCCCATCCGGCGTGGGGTCCAGCTATCAGCATGGTCCGTGGCCTTGTGTAAAGCCGCCGTGGGGAGAGTTGAGCGCTGTGAATGTCAATACCGGCGACATTGTGTGGCGCGTGCCGCTCGGTTCCTATGAGGAACTGGATAAGTTAGGCGTTCCTACGACCGGAGCATCGAACTCCGGAGGATCCACAGCGACAGCGGGCGAATTGGTATTCATCGCGGCCACGGTAGACAAAAAGTTCCGCGCGTTCGATTCCCGCACCGGCAAAGTAGTCTGGGAGACGACCCTGAATTCCAACGGCACTACAATACCAGTGACATATCAAGGCACGAACGGCAAACAATACGTTGCGGTGATGTCGAGCGGCGCGGGCGGCCGGGAGGCGCAGCACCCGCGCCTATACGTCTACGCATTGCCATAAGACATTGGAAGGCGAAAATATGAACGGCACAGTTGATCGGCGAACATTTCTCGGTAGAGTTGGCATGGTAGTTGGTCTTACCTCGCCGGCCGCCGCGCTCCTATCAGGCGCGCCAAGCCGCCGCCTCAAGTTTGGGCACACGGGCATCACTTGGCGCGATCAACCGCAGGCTGTTCACGATATCGCTGCGCTCGGCTTCAGCGGCTATGAAACATTTGGCGATGTATTAGAGACTTGGGAACAGAAGGGCGGGCTCAAGGAGATCCTGGACGCCAACGGTCTGCCGTTGATCTCGGCCTACTGCGGCGTCAACCTCACCGAGCCCGCCAAGCGCAAGGAAGAAATCGATAAGCTGGTCCGCTGGGCCACGATTGTCAAAAAATATGGCGGCACAACGGCCGTCGTCGGGCCGAATGGCGTGAAGCGCCCCGCCTACGATTTCAAGGCGAGCAAGGCGGATATCGTCGCCTCTCTGAACGAGATGGGGAAAGCCCTCGCGGACATCGGTATGATTGGCGCTTTGCATCAGCACACCGGCACCTGCATCGAATATCGCGATGAAGTCTATGCGGTGCTAGACGAGATGGATACGAAGCACATGTTCTTCGGACCCGACGTGGGGCAGTTGGCCAAGGGCGGGTCGGACCCGGTCAAAGTGGTCAAGGACTTTCTTCCGCTGATCCGGCACGTCCACCTGAAGGATTGGGACGGCGGCTCGCACTGGCAGCAATACTGCCCGTTAGGCAAGGGCAAGGTGGACCTTCCCGCCATCCTGAACATGCTGGAAACCTCGCAGCAGATGAGAATCGTAATGGTGGAACTGGATTCCGGCCGTGACGATCCGATGCCGCCATACGATGCTGCAGCCACTGCCAGGGAGTATCTGAAGGGCTTGGGATACACATTCCGTTCCTAAATCGGGAGGGCGCCCTGTATGATGGAGCTGAATGGATTCGCGCCGGATGTGCCCGCATTGCCGGGCTTTCATTACAAACAAAGATCGTGTTTGCCCTTACTGCAACGAAAAGGTGGGGGCGCGCGCAATTGACCGGCGCAGCCCTGGCGACCTGCTTGGCGGGTTGATTCCGCACGCGCGTTTCGCTACCACTACACTCCTGACCATTAATGTCGGGATGTTTCTGTTGACCGTGATCTACAGTATGCGGTCCGGAAATAGCGACGCATTGCTCAGTCTGGATGGTCGAACCCTGGCCTACTTTGGCGACAAGTTCAATCCAGCGATTCAAATAGGACAGTGGTGGCGGCTGGTCACCGCGGGATACCTGCACGGCGGGCTATTCCATATCTTTATGAACGCCTGGGTGCTGATGGATGTCGGCGCGATGGTCGAAGAGCTCTACGGTCCGGCGCGCATGTTCGTGTTCTATACGGTGGCGAATATCGGTGGGTTTTATTTGAGCTATCTTTGGAGTCCCGTACCTTCCATGGGAGCATCCGCCGCGATCATGGGCCTTATCGCGGTGATGATCGCCTTCGGTATGCAGCACCGTAGCGCAGTGGGAGACGCGATCAAGGGTCAGTACATCCGGTGGGTCATTTGGATTCTGATCATCGGCCTGCTGCCCGGCTTCAACGTCGATAACGCCGCCCATATTGGCGGTCTCATCGCGGGATTCGCAATCGGCTACCTGGCCGGCAACCAGCGTTACGAGGGCTCGCCAATCGAGAAGCTCTGGAAGGTAGCGGCAGCCTTCTGCGTCTTGTTAACAGCCGGATGTTTTCTCGAGATGGCTTTGTCTTTTACCCGATTTACGCAATAATGGAGGAACATGAAGCTGCGCCGCTTTGCATTTGTTCTTCTTATTAGTCTAGGGCTCACCGGTCTGGCCGAGGCCAAGAAAAAACCTGTCTACACGAAATACAAGGCGTCCAAAACGCGCGTCCATAAGTACAACAAGAGCAAGGCGAATAAGGCCGCTTCAAAGGCGCTTGCGAAACGCCGGAAGCATGCGGCTTAATTTACTATGCGTTGTTTCGCGCTAGTTACGTTAGTCTGCTATTCGTTATTGGCGCAGTCGTCTACCCCTCCTAACCGCGCGCCGGTCTTGGTCGAGCTTTTCACTTCCGAAGGTTGTTCGGATTGTCCGCCGGCCGACCATATTCTGGCCCAACTCGATCCGCACGTTGTGGTTCTTTCCGAGCACGTCGACTATTGGGATCACCTTGGCTGGAAAGATCGCTTCTCTTCGCGCGAATTCACGCAGCGTCAGGAAGCATATGCGCAACGCTTCCGTTTGGATGGCCCCTTCACTCCACAAATGGTAGTGGATGGATCGGCGCAATTCGTTGGCAGCGATGCCAAACGCGCTCAGGAAGAGATCGCAGGGGCAGGGAAGCGCGCCAAGGCTGAAATAAAGCTGGCGCGGACAAGCGCCGGAGTGCAGATCGATGTCGCAAATTCGCCTGGTTCGACCGGCGTGTTTTTGGCGCTGGCGCAGGATGCCGCGGAATCGAATGTAGCCGCCGGTGAAAATAAGGGACGCCGTCTCGCGCACGTAGCCGTACTGCGCAGCCTGCGCAAGGTTGGGTCGGTAAAACGTGGCGCCGGATTTAGCCAGTTAATTCCGTTGCCGGCAACTGCGGCGGAACAGCGCGTCATCGTCTTCCTGCAGGAAGGCACATCGGGGCCGGTGCTCGGCGCTGCCGTAATCTAAGCACCCTCACACAAGCGCATCGACCACGGTGCCTTGAACGTCAGTCAACCGGAACGGACGGCCTTGGTACTTATAAGTCAACCGGGTGTGATCGAATCCTAACAGGCGCAACATGGTGGCATGCAGATCATGGACATGCACCCGGTCTTTCACCACGTTGAAGCCGAGCTCATCTGTCTCACCCAGACGGATGCCGGCTTTGATTCCGCCCCCGGCCATCCACATAGTAAACGCGTTAGGGTGGTGGTCGCGCCCGTCAGAACCGCCTTGTACCATCGGCGTTCGACCGAACTCTCCGCCCCACACGACTAATGTTTCATCCAACAGACCGCGACGCTTGAGGTCTTTGATGAGTGCGGCCGCGGCGCGATCCGTATTCAGGCAGTTCTTTTGCAAATCCCTGACCAGGTTGGAATGCTGGTCCCACGCCTCGTGATACAACTGCACGAAGCGAACTCCTTTTTCAACCAGTCTTCGCGCCAGCAGGCAGTTGTTCGCGAATGACGCCTTGCCCGGTTCGGCCCCGTAAAGCTCCAACGTCTCTTTCGGTTCTTTGGAGATATCCATCAAGTCAGGGGCTACTGCCTGCATCCGGAAAGCCATCTCAAAGGAATTGATTCGCGTCGCGATTTCCGGATCGCCGGTCACGTTGGAGCGGAGCTGATTCAGTTGGTGCAAGGCGTCTAACGAGTCACGTTGTAATTCGACGTCGACGCCTGGAGGGTTCGACAAATACAGCACCGGGTCGCCGCCGCTTCGGAACTCGACGCCTTGATAAACCGTCGGCAAAAAGCCGCTGCCCCAGCAGCTATCGCCGCCGCTGGGACCTTTGGCGCCGGAGCTAAAGACGACGAAGCCAGGAAGATCCTTTGTCTCTGAGCCGAGACCGTATAAGACCCACGCTCCCATACTGGGACGGCCAAACTGCATGGTTCCCGTGTTCATCAGAAGCTGCCCGGGCGCATGGTTGAAGGCATCCGTCACCATCGATTTCACAATGGCGATGTCGTCCACAATCTCGCCGGTGAAGGGCAGCAATTCAGACATCTCCGTATCGGTGTGTCCGTAGCGGCGGAAATGAAACTTGGGGCCTAATAGCTTTGAATTCGGATTGATGAATGCCGCGCGATAACCCTTCAGCAACTCCGGCGGCGGCAGCGTACCATCGTACTTCGCAAGCTGAGGCTTATAGTCGAATAACTCCAGGTGACTGGGCGCCCCGGCCATAAATAGAAAGATCACGTGCTTTGCCTTGGGAGCAAAATGCGGCGTCTTTGGCGCCAGCGGGTCGTCCGCGGCGTAGCCCGATTCCGCCAGCAGATGCGCCAGCGCGGCAGAGCCGAGACCGACGCCGCATTGATCGAAGAACCAGCGGCGCGTGACCTGCTTAGGATGCGTGTTGCGATAGAGAGGATCGTGGCAACTCATCGGCTACTCCTTGGTGATGGTCTCGTCCAGGTTTAAGATCACTCGGGACACTGCTGTCCAGGCGGCCAGGTTTCTCGGCGTGCTACCCGCCGGCAGGCGCGTCTCCGCGCTGCCGCTGATGCCGGCCAGATCGCGGGCGCTAATCCAACCATCGCCGATCCTTTGATCTTCTTTGGCCAATAGCTTCAACAGAACACCGGATTCCTCATTGCTGGGCTGGCGCGCGGTGCACAGGCGGAAGGCGTAAACAACGCGCTCGCCATCGTTCGCGCCGCCTTCCTTTAAGGTACGCAGGGCCAGAGCCCGCGCCGCTTCCACAAAGAGCGGTTCGTTAAGAGTGGTGAGCGCCTGCAGGGGCGTGTTGGAGCGCGCGCGCCTCACACAAGACATTTCGCCGTTGGGAGCATCAAAGGACTGAAGCATTGGATAAGGCACCGAACGGAATCGAAATGTGTAGAGCGCGCGGCGGTAGCGGTCCGGTCCTTCGGCCGTTGTCCAAGTCTTGGGTGCGTAGCTTGCCGGAGGTTGGAAAAGAAACGCCGGCGCCGGAGGGTACACGCTGGGGCCGCCCACTTTGGTGTTGAGCAGACCGCTAACAGCCAGCGCGATATCCCGGACTAACTCGGCGTCCACGCGGAACCGCGGACCACGCGCCAGCAGACGGTTGTCTGGATCTTTGGCCAGCAGTTCGCCCGATACATTGGAGGATTGGCGGTAAACGGACGAAGTGACAATCAGCCGGTGCATCTTCTTCAGGCTCCAGCCGGAATCCATAAACTCTACCGCCAGCCAGTCGAGCAATTCCTGATTCGAAGGCGGATCGCATTGCGTGCCGAGATTTTCTGTCGTGGCTACAATCCCGGTTCCGAAATACGACTGCCAGATCCGGTTTACGATGGAGCGCGCTGTGGTCGGCGACTTTCGATCTGCCAGCCACCGAGCGAACGTCAGACGGTTGCGCGGCTGATCCGCCGGCAAAGGATGTAGAAACGCGGGCGTACCAGGCTCTACCGTTCGGTCAGGTTGCAAAAAGTCGCCGCGCTTGAGGATGTGCGTCTCGCGATGGTCCCCGCTGCGATCCGCCAAGACCAGTTGCAGAGCGCCTTCCGGGTGTTCGCGCCATAGCGCTGCAATACCATCGTTTTCCGTCTTCCATTCCGGAATCGTAGTGCGCCAATAGCTGAAGACACTCCTGATTTGCGCCGGTGACCGTTGCGCGCGCGGAATAGCAAGGATATCGCGCACGGTTTGCGGAAGCGGATCGGCAACAGCGTTGGGCGCCGAGGTGACGGAGAGACGAATGCGTCCAAGATTGTTGTTTTCGTTATCGTCGGAATTCGCGCCGCCGTGATTTTGCTTCAGGCGCACGCGCAACACGGCGCCGTCGGGATTGATAATCGGTTGTTCGAACTGGAAAACCGCTTTGCGCGCCTGGTTACGCAAGCCCGGACCGGCGTCAACTCCCCAGGCCGTCTCGTCCTTGCCATCGATGGCGAATTCGATTGGCCCGGTGACGCGCCGCTTCCCGCTCTTATCGTCAAATTTCGGTTCGAGCGGCGTCTCGGGAAGGTCAATGTCCGCCGTAGCTTTGGATATCTTGATAGGCGCGAGCTTGTCCGGCGTACTCGCAGGCGCGGCATCCACCACGAACTCGGTAAGCGCGCCCGTACCTTTAATCGATCGGCCGGGACCGCCGTTCGGGAGATTCGGGTCGGTGAGCAGTTCGAGACGCATCGCGGTGATCTTCGACAAGTCGGTCTTGGCGCTGAATTCCACCGTATGCTTGGTCGGCGCGTAACCCTGAGCCAGCATGGAGTTGTCTTTCATGGGCAACTCCCGCTCTCCGCCAGTCGAGATGTCATCCACCGTAAGGCTGAGCGTTTTCCAATCCGGCTGAGTTGTTCGGACCTGTTCTTCCCACCTCTCCATGCGCGTTTGCCAATCCGGATTGCGGCGCTGCAACTCGGCTTCGATCTCTTGCGTGCGTCGAAAAATCTCGGAGCGTTTCTCTTGTTGCGCTGGAGTGTACACCGCGGTGTTGGCCTCATCGGTATCGTTGAGAAACGCAAACATGCGGTAATACTCTTCCTGTTTGATGGGATCGTATTTGTGATCGTGGCATTGCGCGCACTGAATTGTTACGCCCAGCATGCCCTTGCCGATGGCGTCCATTCGATCGAACATGGCCTCCATGCGGAACTGCTCGGGATCGATGCCGCCTTCCTCATTGATCATGGAGTTGCGTAAGAAACCGGTGGCCACTTTTTGGTCTTGCGTGGCGTTCGGAAGAAGATCGCCCGCGATCTGCTCGATGATGAACTGGTTGTAGGGCAAATCGCGATTGAGGGCATTGATTACCCAATCGCGATAGAACCACACGAAGCGAGGAGCGTCCTTTTCATAGCCATTTGAATCGGCATACCGCGCCGCATCCAGCCACACGCGCCCCCACCTCTCGCCGTAATGCGGAGAGGCAAGCAATCGATCGACCTGCTTCTCATATGCGTTCGAACTTCGGTCGGCAAGGAAAGCGTCGAGCTCCGCGGGTGTTGGCGGAAGTCCAATAAGGTCGAGGCTGAGGCGGCGAAGCAATGTTGCGCGATCGGCGTCTGGTGATGGTTTCAAATCCGCCTTTTGCCAGCCCTTCATTACGAACGCGTCGATGGGGTTATGGCCCCAACCACTCTGCGTAATGGGAGGGACCGGCGGTCGGACCGGCGCGACGAAGGCCCAGTGTGGTTTCGCGCTGCCTGCGCTTGCCGAGGACGAATCCGGCCATGCCGCGCCCGCATCGACCCACTTACGGAGCAGTTCGATCTTTTCCGCACTGAGCGCCGGGCCGCCCAACGGCATGCGAGTGTGAGCATCCGTGCTGGCGACTCGCTGAATGATGAGGCTTTTAGCGGAAGCTCCCGGAGCAATGATGTTAGCGGCAGGCCGAACGTCCAGCCGCAAGCCGCCCATTTGGACTTTCGGCCCGTGGCAGCCATAACACGATTCGGCGAAGATCGGTTGAATCTGACGTGCGAAATCCACGTCCGCGGCCGGTTGGAGTGCTGGAACAACCAGAGCAAGCACGGCGGCCGGTAATCCGAGTTGCAACAACTTTCGCATAATTACTCGAGTTGCCGATTATGCTATCAAAATCCATCGTCGGGTGTAGTTTGCTCGCGCGCCCGGTTCCATTGGGCCAGTGCGAGATGTAATGTTCCTCAGCTTATCCAAAACGCACCGCTCGTTTAACACTTTGACAGGTACACAATCGCCGTCTGCTTAGTTACTCTCAAAGAGATGGGACTTATTAAGAAAAGCCGAGCTGGTATTTGCATCGGTGCAACATGGATATTGGCGGCGCTGGCACTTACGTTTTCCGCGCCGGCCCAAGGCCAGTCGCACGCCATTGATCCGGCAAAATCCACGATGACGGTTCGCGTGTATAAGGCGGGGCTGCTTTCGGCATTTGGGCACGATCACGAGATTTCAGCGCCGCTGACCGCGGGGTCCGTTGATGTACAAGCTCGTAAAGTGGAACTAAGCGTAAGCACGGGCGCGTTACGCGTGCAAGACGCGAAGATTTCAGACAAAGATCGCCAGTCGATTCAGACCACGATGCTTGGCCCGGAAGTGCTCGACGCTACGAATTACAAGGAGATTCGCTTCCGGTCTACTAGCGCCCTGGCCGGGGAAGCGGGCGCGTGGAGAGTGGCGGGCCAGCTCACGCTGCATGGCGCGACGAAACCGGTTTCAATGGATGTGCATGAGAAAGACGGACACTATTCGGGGAGTTGCCGCTTCAACATTACCGATTTCGGAATTAAGCCGGTCAAGGTGGCCGGCGGCGCGGTGAAGGTAAAAGACGAAGTGCAGGTGGACTTCGACATACAGACGGCGCGCTAAGCCATGGGCCGCCTTGGCTATGTGCTGTGCTTTCTGGCGTTAGCTCGCACAGCCGGGGCCGCTTCCCAACTAGACCGCGCCCGCGAGTTACAGAGACAAGGCAAGCTGGAAGCTGCACGCGATCTCCTCTCGGCCGCGGTCGAAGAATATCGCATCGCCGGGGATTCCAGCGATCTTGCGCAAGGGCTCGGCCTCGCAGCAGACGTTTCTATCGCCTTGGGCCGCTACGATGCCGCCATTCAGCAGGCCCGCCAAGCCCTGAAGACGCGTGAGGCGTTACACGCCAATGCCGGTATCGGCGACGACTACAACACCATGGGTCTCGCCTACCAATATCTGGGCAATTACCCGGCTGCTCTCGATTCATATCAAAAAGCGCTCGGCTCCGATCGCGCCGCGAACGATGCGCAAGGCGAAGTGACGCGGTTGAACAATATCGGCAACATATTTTACTTTCAGGGCCGCTATTCGGATGCGCTGCATTCCTACGACGACGCCATGCAGAAGCTGAAAGCCGCGGGTAGCGCGCCATGGAGCGCGGCCGGACATCAACTCACGGTAGCGAATCTGGCGGTACTGTTCCAGAGACTAGGGCAGGAACAGCACGCGCTGGATTACTACCGCGAATTGGCCGACCCTCGGCAATTGGATTCTCCGAAGGCCATGCCGATCCGCGAACGAGCGCAACTCCTCCTCAACCAGGGCGTGCTGTACCGACGGTTAGGCGATCCGGTGAAGGCCTTAGAGCTGTATCGTTCCGCGCAGGCGCTGTTTAACTTGGATAGGCATCCCGACGGAGAGATCGGCGCTCTCCGAAATATCGGCATCGTCCGCGCAATGGACCTAAACGATTCATCTGGCGCGCTAGAGTCGTTTACTCACGCTCTGGAGTTGGCGCGGCGATCTTCCGACCAAAGGGGCGTGGTGCAAGCAAGCCTCTATCGCGGAGAGCTGCTTTATAAACTACATCGCACGCAGGAAGCGAAAACCGATTTGGAGGCGGCGCTGGGCGGCGCAAGATCGGCGGGGCTGGTGGAGGAACAATGGAAATCGCTGCACGCGCTCGGCCGAATCGCGGAAGACGGCGGAAGCCCTGAAGTTGCTGCCCAGCACTATCGCGATGCCGTTTCGATTGTGGAATCGGTGCGCGCAGGGTTGAAACTCGTTTCGCTGCGAAGTGATTTTCTGGCTGATAAGCGCGATGTTTATGACTCGATGATTGGTCTGCGCCTGCGAGACCCCAACGCGACGCCCGGGGAGATATTCAATTGGATGGAACGGAGCCGCGCCCGTACCCTGCTCGACCGTTTGCGTGGGCGAATTTCACTTGCTGAGCCACAGATGAAGGCCATTCAGCCATGGCTGGCGCCCGGTACGGTATTGGTGGAGTATTGGGTGAATGCGGACCGCGCGGCGGCCGTGTGGATGACTCACGCTAACTCGGGTCTGGTCCGCTACGAAAATGTTTCCAGCTTGGGCAATCGAATTCTGACTGACATTCCGCTTGCCGATCGGCTGATTGTGGTTCCCGATGGACCGCTTAGCGCTGTACCGTTCGAGACGCTTCGCGTTCCTGGGTCGGATGAGTTGCTCATCGAAAAGTGCGAGGTCTCGTACCTCCCATCCGCGCGATTTATAGCCAGACCGCCGCGTGCCCGATGGCTCGTGCCATGGGCCACCGAAGTTATCGCCCTGGCTGACCCGCCATCAACCCGCGGCCTCTTCGAAGAACACTCGGCGCCGCTGCCCGCTTCGGCCGCGGAGGCGCGCGCCATCGCCAGAATTCTGCCAGGCCGCGCGGAAATTCACTTGGGCGCCGATATGCAGAAACGCTATCTGGCGACAGCGGCGCGACGCGGTGCGCCCCTCATTCACATTGCCGCGCATGCGACGATCGATGCGGAAAACCCGGACCGCTCCCGCATTCTCTTCGCCAATGACTACCTGCTTCAGGAAGAAGTCTACGACCTTGACCTTTCCGGCGTCGACCTGGTGACGCTCTCGGCATGCGATACGGCGCGCGGCAAATTGGTCGGTGGAGAAGGCGTGCAGACTTTCAGTCAGGCTTTCCTCGCGGCGGGCGCCCCCGCGGTGGTCACCACGCTCTGGCGAGTTTCCGACGGTCCCACAGCCGATTTCATGCAGCAGTTTTACTACGCCCTGGCGCACGGCAAATCGAAGAGCGCCGCATTGCGGGATGCCAAGTTGAGATTTCTGCATTCGCACTCTGCGCTCTCTGATCCACGCTACTGGGCTGCTTTCGTGTTGGCCGGAGACGGCTCAACTCCAGTTCGGCTCGCGGTTTCATGGAGCGCTTGTCTTGCAGGAGCGCTAGTTGTGGCGGCGGTGACGCTAGCGGGCGGCGTCACGGCTGTGCGACGGCAGCGGCGAAGGGCGTGATTGTGCCCGCCGCATTATCGGCCATAAAACCGAAGACCTGTAATGGCTGATCGGACGTGACAACGACGAAGCTTCCAGGTGTGGGTGCCGCCCCCGTCAGTTCCGAGACTTCGCGCATCAGCCGATAACCCGGGGGAACGGAGATTGTGGAACTGCCAAGAATTATGTTGGTGGCCGAAAATAGCCAGATTTTAACGTTCGCGCTGACCAGGCTTGGATTTTGCAAAGCCAGCCCGCCAAACTGGGAAGGCAATGCGGGCGCGATGGAAGTAAAAGCGGCTTGTGAATGGGTGACCGAAGAAAAAATGGGAATCGCATTCGAAAGCAGGGGCCAATTACTGGCGCCTAAGTTCACGCCGCGCATATAGGAATAATAAGTGTCCTGTGAGCCATCGGGATTTACTACTTGAATCTTCTTACCGGTTATATCGGTGGCCTTGGCAAGCGTGATATCGATTTCAGTTGGACTAATGACAGCGATGGATTGCGAGGGAATGCCGGACAGCTGCATTTGAGTGCCTGGCTGGAACCCGAGGCCCTGTACCTTCACGGTGGATCCCGCCGGCAGCAATCCCCCGCCGGGAACGACGTTGGTGATGGAAACGCTTCCACCAACTGTTACGGTAGCCGGAGGAATTGGTTTCAGTATCGCGGAAATTGAGTTGACGGTAAAAGCGGAAGTGGAAGCTAGGTCGAAGCTGGTATGGCTCCCCACTGCGGCATTAGGCCTGACGTGCAGCGCAATAGTCATCACGGGATAGTCGGTGCCTTGCATGGCGCCACGACAAATGAAATTCATCGAAATGGCGGATCCATTGACCATGGCGACGCCGTTCAGGTCCCCGGTGGAATCGAAGAGCTGAATGCCCCAGACGTCATCGAACACCGTGTCGTCGTAATACATGTGCGGCCTTCCGCTCGAAATGGGCGTGGGCTCGGTATTGAGAAATTTCATTTGCGCCACACCGCCGGGAGGCACGGTTTCGTCAGGAATCTTGAGCGCGATCACTGGAGTGGTGTTCGGGCTTCCCGAACCTCCGTTGCCGCCGCCCGAGCCGCCGGATCCGTTTCCGGAACCGCTGGATCCGCCCGGGCTTTGCGCGAACGACGCAGCGCCGGCTAAACACACCAAGAATAATTTGAAAAGGGGCCGCATATAGACACGTTCCCCCGAAGCGCGTGCAGAGTCATTCAACGGGGGTAAAGATTTTGTAAAACTCGGAATCGAATGCTTTCGGATTCCGCGATCGTCTTGCCGGCGGAATCGAACGCAGTTACAACCAGTAACAAGGTCTTAGCCGGAACCATGTATCTCTGAATGCTTTGCGGAAACGCTATTGCCGCATTCGCCGTCTGCGCGCTCCACAGCTCATGGCCGTCCACTTCGAGCAAACGAACGCGATATGTCGCGGCAGAGGGCGCCGGCTCCCAGCGCGCCTGTTCCGGCGGCCTCTGCAAATCGCCCGATGGCGAAAGAATGTTTAGCGTCTGTGATCGGAAGACTTCGGGCCCGGCCGCACCCGGGCTGCCAAGAGCGGGCGGCCCAGCGGGATGAAATTGCACCGCGATTACGATCACAACCAGCGCGGCTGCGCCCGCCAGCGCTGCGGGTTGCAGCCATGCGGGACCGAATTGCCACCAAGGTCTGCGCGGCGCCGCCACCCGTTGAAAGTCCCGCGCCGTGCGCCGGTTCAAACGCTGCGTGATCGCCCTCACGGCTTGCGCATCTTCCGCCGGGACTTCCGCCAGACGGAACGATTGCAGCATCTCTAGTTCGGCGCTGCAAAAAGCGCAAGACTGGACATGCGCCACGGTCTCAAGCCCGGCGCCATCCAAAACGCGCTCTAGAGCCTCTATCGGCGGACAGTTGTCCGTTTTTTGCAATGCGGACCGGAAAAGCTCGTTCGGCGAGGAATGTTCATCCGGCATCGTTACCTCCTCGCGCGGCCGCCTCTCGATGCTTCCAGATACTTACGGCCTTGGCCAACTTTCGCCTGGCGCTCACGATATGGGCTTTTGCCCCGCTTACATTTTTTAGACGCAGCATTCGGGATATGGAATCCAAAGGCATTTCGTGAACATAGTGAAGCGTCATTACTTTGGTCTCGGTATCGTTGAGGGATTCGCGCATCATCTGCCGCACCAATCGTTCGGATTCTTGTCTCTCCAAGACTGCGGAAATCTCCTCCACGCGAAAGTCGGCGATCTGGTCGTGCAGTGTTTCAAAATTCTGTTGCGATTCGGAAGCCTTTCCCCGGAATTGATCCATGCAATGATTGCGTGCGATAGCATACAACCAGGTTGTGAATTTGGAGTCTCCACGAAACGAATCCAGCCGTTGAAACGCCTTAAGGAAAATCTCCTGAGCGAGATCGGCGGAGGCGTCCGTATTGCCGGTCAGCCGATAGCACCACGCCGCGACCCGGCTGTGATGCCGTTGAAATAATTGATCGATGAGTGAATTCCCCGCCGGCGAATTCGCTGCCGCGCGATAACGGAGCAGCAACTCCTCGTCTGAGAATTCCTCCATCGAACCAATTGTAGTTTACGCTCACATAACCTGAGACGGCGAATCCTCGGCCGCGGAACAGAATCCTGGATAATTTTGCGGAAATCGCAATGTTTTTGTAAACTTACAACGCCGGCAAAGGCGGTTAAAATTATGAACGCAATTGCAACCGGCCTCGTGCTACTCGTCGGCTGCGATCAGCCGAGTCTCATTTAGATCCAGCTCATGCTCCAGATCGCCGAGCAGTTCGTCCGAGATTTGACCCTCGTCGCGCAATTTGAGGGCGATCTGGCGCTCAACATTGAGGAACTCGCGGGAAAGATCGAGATAGCGCGAATAGCTCCCTGTCAGCGTCCCGTGAGGATCGATGGCCTGTCCGCCCATGCTTGCCAAACGATGCTCATAGTGGCGCGCCAAATCATCGTGTGCATCGGTAAAGGCAGTTGGATTTTGATGGCGGATCTCTTCCAGGCGCGCCAGCGCCGCTTCAATCACAAGACGGCGAGCCTCCCGATCCTCCCGCTTAGGACCGGCGGTCTTGCCAAGTCCCAACAGTCGAATTAGCGGAGGAAGCGTAAGCCCCTGGAGGACGAGTGTTACTAGAATCACGCTGAACGTGAGAAAGATAATGAGATCCCGATGTGGAAACGGACTACCGTCGTCCAGCCGCTCGGGCAGTGAAATGGCGGCCGCAAGGGCAAGTACGCCGCGCATTCCCGTCCAGCCTACAATAAAAACCTGTCGCAGTTCGGGGGCCGGCTCGTGCTGATGCAGGATGCGCCTGCGAATGAGATAGGACACATACGCGCCTGGGAAACTCCAAACCAGACGAAGCAAGATCAGGAACACGCTGAACAGAACGCCGTAGAGAATTACCCTAAAGCCGCTTAATTCGCTGACGCCGGCTAATACGGAAGGCAACTGCAATCCGATCAGAACGAAGACAAAACCGTTCAGGATAAAAGTCAAAGAGTCCCAGACGGCGCGCATCTGAATCCGAACGCCGGCCGAGAGCAAAGAAGAACGCTTCCGGCCGAGGTACAAACCGGCCGCTACCACGGCCAGCACTCCCGACGCGTGAACTGCTTCGGCGGTAAGGTAGGCTGCATAAGGCGCCAGAATGCTGACCGCGATCTCGATGGGTCCATCGTCAAGGTACTTCTCGAACCACTCGACGATGCGCGCCAACATAAGACCCATTAATATTGCGGTCACGCTAAGATAGGCCAGGCGCAAGATACCCCCGCCCACCGTAGGCGTCTGGCGATCAACCATAATCGCGATGGCGAATTCGAGAGCAAGCAGACCGGTGGCATCGTTGAGCAGGCTTTCGCCCTCGAGCAAGTCCACGATGCGCTTCGGCAATCCGATGCGTTTTGCAATGGAAGTCGCGGCGATGGCATCGGTCGTTGCCACGGTGGCCCCCAAAACAAACCCGATTCGCCAGTCGAACCCGGGAAATAACCATGGGCCCGCGGCTGCGACGCCCCACACTGTGGCAACCACCAGGCCGGTGGCCAACATGCCGATACTAACCAGGTTGTAAGAGAAGTCGCGCCACGATGTACCCCATGCCGCGGAGTAGAGGAGCGGCGGCAGTACCACTAAGAAGATTACTTCCGGATCGAGTGTAATTCTTGGCATGCCCGGTATCAAGCTGAGTACTAACCCGGCAATCACGAGAACGATCGGATAAGGAGTATGGAGCTTGCGGGCGAGGGCTGCAAAAGCGGCAATGAAAAGCAATAGAAGCAACAAAACCACTTCTGGTCCATGAATGCCTGTTTCGTACATAATTGCTTTACCTTGCTCGGGGCATCAGGCGATAGTAACTCAAGCGTTGCGGCGGCCCGGGTGTAGCAGGGGCCCAACATGCCGCGCCTGTCGCGAGCTGCGATCCATGCACGCTCTGCCACTGAACGGATCCCTGAGCATCCCTCATCACAAGTTCCAGATCTCCTGTACCGCCTCGCCACCCGGTGGGCTCGCTGGTTGCGCCAATAATTGTGGCGCCGGCGGGAAAGTAATCGGTAGCTTCCGCTTGGCGCAGTGTAGGTGGCGCGCAAACCAGAGTGGATCCGCCACTCGCCAGGATGACCGGCAGACCCCAAACCGTGCCGTCGGTGTCGCGAAATAGACCCACCCGTTCGCCCGTGCCACTTTGCTGTGGACTGGGATGATTGCCCGCGGTTATAAGAGGTCCGTAATCCCGCTCCGCCTCGGCCAGCGGGATGTAGGCCGCTCGCGCCGGTTGGTGATGCGTCCCGCACCCAGTCAGCGCGATCAACATTCCTCCGGTCAATGCTATCGGCGAGAGTCGCATTTAGGCCCCCGAGGCAGACGCGCCATTCCGGCAGGCGACTTGGTTCCAGACGCGCTCCGCCGGCCAATCGATCGGCAGCCGTTGCGTTTTCGAAAGCAACGTACTGCGAGCGATGCCCGGCCGCGCCGCAGCTTCCCGCCGTCCTCCTGCCGCTCCCTTCGCTCTGTTCATACGCCCCAGCATATCGGACCCCGTGTCGAAAAGAATCAGTGTCCACGGAATTACGTGAACCGGAGTGATTAAAAAGCACTTTTCAAGCACGGACTGGCGGAAGCCTCGGCTGCCGCGCCATAATCTACCTATGCGAAAGATCGTCGGCGCAGCCCTGTTGCTGCTTGTGAATTGGTTGTCCCTGGGGGCGCAAGAGCTTGCGCCGATGCGTCCGCCGGCGGTTCCCTTAATCACGCACGACCCCTATTTCAGCGTCTGGTCGATGTCCGACAAGCTTACCGACAGCGTGCCATCCCATTGGACCGGGAAACCGAACAGCCTGTCGGCATCGTTGCGAGTCGACGGGAAGTTGTATCGCGTAATGGGACGCGAGCGGCGGCAGGGTTCGGCCGTGCTCGATCAAACCAGACTCGAGGTTCTGCCAACGCGAACCATTTATGAATTCACTGGCGCGGGCGTCCGTGTGGGCCTCACTTTTTTCACCCCGGCATTACCGGATGATCTCGACGTCCTTTCCCGGCCGCTTACCTACCTCGAGTGGAGTATCGCGTCAAGCGATGGCAAAGACCACGAAGCCTCCGTCTATTTCGACGCCGGTCCGGACATGGTGGTCAACACGACGGACGAAGCCGTCGAGGCCTCGCGTTACCTGGTGGATGGTCAGCCTACCTTGCGTATGGGATCCAAGGATCAATCAATTTTGAATCGGAGCGGGGACGACTTACGCATCGACTGGGGATATTTGTACCTTGCTGCCGACAAAGTCGACGGATTGACCACCGCGATTGGAGCGCGTCAACGGATTCGCGGCGTCTTTGAACGCTCCGGGGCGTTGCCCAGTTCGGATGAACTTCCCGATCCCACGCCCGGCCGTCGCGGCGAGTCGAGTGTTCTGGCCGTGGCTCTCGATTTCGGTAAGGTGAGCGCGACACCGATTTCTCGCTACATGATGATCGCCTATGACGACCTGTATTCCATCGAGCTATTTAACCGTAAGCAACGCGCCTGGTGGCGCCGAAACGGCGAAGATGCGGCTTCACTATTAACCGCGGCGCGCCACGATCACGACGCCCTGCTTGCGCGAGCGAAGTCGTTCGACGAAGGGTTAATGGCCGACATGACTCGGATCGGCGGCGAGAAATATGCGCGTCTGGCGGCCCTTGCCTATAGGCAGACGCTCGCGGCACACAAGCTGACCGCCGATTTCGACGGCACGCCGATGTTCTTTCCCAAAGAGAACTTCAGCAACGGATGCATTTCGACGGTAGATGTAATTTATCCCAGTTCGCCATTTCTGCTGCTCTTCAACCCCGCGCTGATGAGGGCGCAATTGGAGCCCGTCATGCAATACGCGTCGATGGCTCGATGGAAATGGCAGTTTGCTCCGCACGATCTTGGTCAATATCCGTTAGCAAACGGTCAGGTCTACGGCGGAGGCGAGAGAACAGAGACCAACCAGATGCCCGTGGAAGAAAGCGGAAATCTATTGATTGACATCGCGGCGTTGGCGAAAATTGAAGGCAACGCGTCGTATGCCGAAAAGCATTGGGCGCTTCTCAAAAAGTGGGCGGACTATTTGAAGGAGAAGGGGCTTGATCCCGAGAACCAACTTTCAACCGACGACTTCGCTGGACATTTGGCGCACAACGCGAACCTTTCCATCAAAGCGATTCTCGCCCTCGGCTCTTACGGCATGCTGGCGGAGATGACCGGTCGTAAGCAGGAAGCTGCAGAGTTTCGCCAAACGGCGGAACAGTTCGCTAAGAAGTGGCAAGGCTTGGCGGCCAATGGCGATCATTACCGTCTTGCATTCGACAACGAAGGTACCTGGAGCCAGAAATATAATCTGGTGTGGGATCAAATCCTCGACCTGCACCTGTTCCCCAAGGAAATTGTAAGCAAAGAGATCGCGTTCTACGAAAAGATCCAGAATCAGTATGGCGTTCCGCTCGACAATCGAAAGGACTATACGAAACTGGACTGGCTAACCTGGAGTGCGACGCTGGCCCCGGACAAAGCCGATTTCGAAAACCTCATTGCGCCCGCCTACAAGTGGTTGAACGAGACGCCGTCGCGCGTTCCCCTGACCGATTGGTACGATACCAAGACCGGCAAACAGCAGGGATTTCAGGCCCGCAGCGTGGTAGGCGGCATTTTCATCAAAATGCTATCCGACCCGGAAATGTGGAAGAAGTACGCACAGCGCGCCGCGGCTCACGCCACCGCAAACTAACGTTTAACTCCACTCGACGACGGCCTTGACGATTCCCGCTTCGCGATGCAACCAGAGCGGGAATCGCTTGCTCATCGCTTCGGGCGCGGCGCATTCCATCGGCCAGCCAGAGACATCCACCGCTCCACTCTCCATCAGATCGAGAACGCGATGGTGCTCGGTGGCCGTGCTATTACGGCTCGCCAAAATTGTTGCTTCGCGGCGGTGTAAGTCGGGATCGAACAGCGAGACATGATCGTTGATCAGGCCGACGAAAATCAGCTTGCCCCCTTGTTGTAGCAAGTGAATCGAGCTTTCCATCGACCCGCGATCGCCTGTGCAGTCGAAAACCAGAATCGAGGCCTCTTCCTGGCGCGCCTCATCGTGCGACGGGTAATAGCGGCGGAGAGCATGATGCGTAGCCGCGAAATCGAGTCGCTCCGGCATCTTCTCCACTACCCCAATATCGGCCCCTGCCAACCGGAGGAACTCGATTACCGAGAGCCCAATTGGCCCCGCTCCCACGACAATGGCGCGGTCTCCCGCTTGTGCGGCGGCCCGGCCCACCGCATGAATTCCAACTCCAAGCGTTTCCACCAGAGGCACAAACTTGGGCGCAAGCTTCTCGCATTTGTACATGTGTTTGACGGGCAGAACAATGCGGTCGCGCATTCCGCCGTCCGTGTGGACGCCGATCACGCTCATCTTGGCGCAGCAGTTCGTCCGTCCTCGTGTGCACGCGGCGCACACCCCACAGGTGACGTAGGGGTTCACCGCGCACCGGTCGCCAGGTTGGAACCCAGAGACATCCGCGCCACACTCGATGATTTCGACAGCCAACTCATGCCCCAAAATTCTCGGGTAGCTGAAGAACGGCTGGGTGCCTTCAAAAGCATGCAGGTCTGTGCCACAGATGCCCACCGTCAACACCCGTACCAGCGCCTCGCCCGGCCCGGGCCTGCCAGGCTGCGGGGTATCGGTGAGCGTAAATCGCCCCGGCTGTTCCAATACGATTGTTTTCATTCAGCCTCACTGTATCAGACTGGGTCGTATCAGATTTGGTCGCGGGCTTCTCACGGCGGAATCGGCTAGAATTAAGGAAGCCAATGCGCACAAAACCCAACGTCCTCAATACCGCCGCCGCTATTGCCAAAGGCATGGGCATCACGTTTCGCGAGATGATGTCGCCTACCGTCACCGAGTATTATCCGCAGGAGGCGCCCCACTTTGAGGAGCGTTATCGTGGCGTGCACGTTCTGCAGCGTGACGAAAACGGCATGGAAAAGTGTGTGGCGTGTTTCCTGTGCGCGGCGGCCTGTCCCGCCAATTGCATCTACATCGAAGCTGCCGAGAATACCGACAAGGTCCGCATCTCAGGCGGCGAACGCTACGCCAGCGTATATAACATCGATTACAACCGTTGCATTTTTTGCGGCTATTGCGTAGAGGCTTGCCCAACCGACGCCATTACGCACGGCCATGGTTTTGAGGTGGCCAGCTACAATACGTCCACGCTGGTCAAGCGCAAAGAGGATATGTTGGCGCCAATCCCGCCGGGTGCAAAGCCTCCCGTGATCGCACAGGATCACGCGGGCGCGCATTAGGCGGAATCGCCGTGCCGGAGCGCTGCATCTATTAAGAGCGCATCCAGTGGGGACACGGAATGTTGCGGGCCGTCCGAGAACAGATTGACACGATTTTTCGCGAAGACCCTGCCGCCAAGAGCGTGTTAGAGGTTGTCCTCTGTTATCCCGGATTTCACGCTATCTTATTGCATCGTTTCGCGCACCGGCTCTATGGTTGGGGCCTCCCATTGGCCCCGCGAATCGTTTCGCAGCTCTCCCGCTTCTTAACCGGAATCGAGATTCACCCCGGCGCCACGATTGGACGGCGTTTCTTCATCGACCATGGTTCGGGCGTTGTCATCGGTGAGACCTCCGAAATCGGCGATGACGTTCTGATGTATCAGGGCGTCACCCTGGGCGGAACCGGGGCGGAGAAGGGAAAGCGCCACCCGACAATCGGCAATCGCGTCGTCATCGGCACGGGCGCCAAGGTGTTGGGTAATATCCGGATCGGCGACAACGTCAAGATCGGCGCGGGCTCGGTGGTCGTGCACCCGGCGCCCGACAACTCCACCGTGGTAGGAATCCCGGGACGGGTTGTACGGGTGCGCCCCGAAGGGGGACCGCTGGAACACGGCCGCCTGCCCGATCCTGAAGGCCAGGCGATGGACGATCTTGCGCGGCGCGTGGCTGAGTTAGAGGAGACCGTTCGCGAACTCCGCGAATTGAATCCATTCTCCTCCGAAGGCATTAGCCGGGCGAAGGCAAGATAAGCCTTACTAGTCGATCCAGATCAGTTTTCTACCGGCGTCCGGCTCAGTTTGTCGATCACGACGACGGGCATCGTGTGTTTCTGTTGCGTCAGCTTCAGCCCAATCTTCTCCACTCCCTGAAAAAACGTGATCCCGCTGCCCGGATCGCTGGCTGCATTTGCCGCCCCTCCCGCTAGGGGCGCAGCCGCCACGGCCGTTGCGTCGCCGGCCTTTTGCTCCGCTGTTGCCGGACGAGTACGCCTCACCCCGTTCCAGCTGATCGCGAAATTGTACGCGCCCTTTAGACCAGTGAGATCCACTACGGGATGATCCAGATAGCCGGCCGCCACGCCTGGCGCTTTGTCTGCCAAATCAGCCATGGAGGCGTTTTCGCACGTGTATGTCCTGAGGCCGTTGTCGACGGTGAGCTTACATCCGCCCCGGGCAGAAGCATTGCCAGTCGTTAGCTTTGGCGCCTTTCCTGCCGTCAAGGCATATACTGTCACGGGCCGCTCTTCGTTGTGAACTACCAGCCCGAACCGTTCCGACAGCAGCTTCCGCAGCATCGGTCGCATTCCTTCAAAATCGACAGCCGGATCGGTCTTCGCCACGATGTCGAAAAAGTCCGTGTCCATCCAGCCTTGCTGGCCCACAATCATGCCGTCGTCCACGCCGTAAGCCAAACCGATTATCGGTTTCAATGGAATTCCGACCGCATCCAATCGTCCGTGGTTAAAGCTGAAATCGTGCCGCTGGTCGGCGCCTTTGTTGACTTTGACTTCGGCCACCTCGAACTCTGTCGGCATCGGCGGCAGCGCGTCTTTCACATTGCTGGCGTTGGGAGTCGGCGTTTCATTTACGCTCTCAACAACAATGGCGGCGAGCGAAATAGTTTCCTGTTCCACCTTGATTCCAAGCTGCTTCTCCAGGTAGTCATACAGCGATACCGTGTCCGGGCTGGAACCAAGCATTCCGCGCCCGGTCCATTTCAACGAAAAGTCGTAATTGCCCTTTGCGCCAGTGCGGTCCACAACGGGATGATTAAAGTAGGCAGGCGCCAGGCTCGGCAGAATCTCGGCCAGCCGGGACATGCTGACTCCCGTACAAATCTGGCTTACAGAGCCGTCCTGGGGACGCTTACAGCCGCCATCTTCGCCGCCCTTCGAAGGCTTTAACTGCAAACCGCGTTTTGACGCAGTTAGCGCATAAGCCGGCGAAGGCTTCTCCGTCTTATGCGCCTTCAATTGGAAGCGTTCTGCGAGCAAAGCTTGCAACATCGTCCGCAGTTCGGCAAGAGACGATGCGCCCGCCGCTTTGGCTATAACATCGAACTGGTCCACGTCCAACCATTTCGGACCTCCAACAACCCGGTCTTCCGGAACGTCATAGGCATCGGCGATAAGTTGGCTCAGGCTTGCGCCCCGGATCGTGACGCGGTTGCCAGGCGCAAGCCCGTCAATCTGTAACACGTCTTTCGCGCTAGCGTGAACATCGGCCGCCACAAATGTAAGGTTAGTAGGCCCAGATTGCGCAGAAGCAGCAAAACTCAACGGGACTATTCCCAGACACCGAATTAGGCGCATTTCGTCAGACCTCCGCTGTCATTCGGAATTATGACGTATGGTCGGAGGTTAGGTTTCACCGTTCGCGCAGCGCAGACGAGGCAAGCAAGTTGATGAAGTCAGAAGAGAAACGCCTGATCCATAAACAGAACTCCATCCGAACTCCCTCGACTCCCTTGACTTCCCAGACTCCCTCGGCTTCCTGGACTTCCTCGGCCCCAGTCCCACGCTACACTATTCTCATGCCACGAAAAGTGCTACTGATCTGCGCGCTACTCGGCGCGACATTGTTTGGCCAAAGCAGCCCCTCGACGCGCGTTTTCGAACTGCGCACATACCACTGCTTTGACGGCAAACTGGAGACGCTAAAGGCCCGATTTCGCGACCACACGATTGAGATCTTCAAACGTCACGGCATCGAGAGCATCGTCTATTGGACGCCGCAAGATCCGGAACTCGCAAAGAATACTCTTGTTTACCTGATCGTTCATCCCAGCCGCGAAGCAGCCAAGGCGAACTGGGCCGCATTTAGCGCCGATCCGGAGTGGAAGAAGGTGGCAGCCGATTCCGAGAAGGATGGCAAAATCGTGCAAAAGGTCGACTCTCTTTATCTCGACCCGACCGATTTTTCGCCAATGAAGTAACTGTGGATCCTTCCCGCTTGGCGCACATGCGCCATCTGGTCGAACAACTCGCCACCCTCGAGGCGCGGCTACGCGAAGGCGGCGGTGCGGCGCGAATCGAAAAACAGCATCGGGCCGGGAAAATGACTGCGCGCGAACGCATCGCCGCGCTGGTCGACCCCGGTTCGCGATTCCTCGAAATCGGCCTGTTGATTGGCTACGACCGTTACGACGGCCAGGCGCCGGCTGCGGGCGTTGTCACGGGCCTGGGCGATATCGAAGGCCGGCCCGCCGTGATCGTAGCCAACGACGCCACCGTTAAGGCAGGCGCCTGGTGGCCGGAGACGATCCCGAAGATCTTGCGCGCGCAGGAAATCGCCATGCGGAATCGCCTGCCGATTGTTTACCTGGTGGATTCGGCTGGCGTAAACCTTCCCTATCAGGATGGAATCTTTCCCGGCCAGTATGGCGCCGGCCGCATTTTTTACTACAACTCCATCATGCGCCGCCGCCTACGCATTCCGCAGATAGCAGCCGTCATGGGCCCTTGCATCGCCGGCGGAGCCTACTTGCCGGCGCTCAGTGACGTCATCATCATGGTGGAAGGCGCTAGTTTCATGGGACTCGGTGGCCCTAACCTGGTGAAGGGCGCCACCGGTCAGGAGATCGATTCCGAGCCTCTCGGCGGCGCACACCTGCACACCGCGATCAGCGGCGTGGCCCATTACATGGCGAAGAACGATGCCGATTGTATCGAGCGCATCCGGCAGCGGATTCGCCAATTGCCAGGGGCGCCGGTCACGGCGCGGACCGAAACGCATCCGGCGCGCAACCCAGCGGACTTGTACAGCGTCCTGCCGCCCGATCACCGTTTGCCATACGAAATCGAAGACGTGATTCTCCGCATTTTCGATGCTTCCGATTACGTCGAATTCCAACCCGAATACGCCCCGGAAATGGTATGCGCCGACGCTCGGCTCCACGGCCGTCCCGTGGCCGTCATTGCGAACCGCCGGGGATTTCTCAAGACCGAAGGCCGGCCACGAATTGGAGGCATCGTCTATACCGAATCGGCGCGCAAGGTGGCATATTTTGTGGAAACTGCCGAACGTCTCGGCCGGCCGCTCATCTATTTGCAGGATGTTTCCGGTTTCATGGTTGGTGCGGAGGCCGAACGCGAGGGCATCATTCGCGCCGGAGCCGAAATGGTGGAGACCATGTCGTGCGCGACCGTTCCCAAATTGGTTCTGACGCTCAACCACGCCAGTGGCGCCGGCTATTACGCTATGGCGGGACAGGGGTTCGATCCCAATTTCATCTTTAGTTGGCCTACCGCGCGTATCGGCGTAATGGAAGGCGAATCGGCCGTGCAGGCCCTATTCGCCGGGGAACTCGCCAAGCACAAAGGACAGCCGATTCCCCAGGATCTCCAAGACTCTATTGCCAAAACCCGCGCCGATTACGAGCAATGGCTCGACGCGCGCTACGCCGCCGCCCGGGGCCACTGTGACGCCGTGATCGATCCTCTCGAATCCCGCTCCATTCTGGCGTTCGCGCTGGAAGCATGCACCAACGCAATCCCGGTGGCCGGAGGGCGCGAGTGATCCGCATTGCCAACGGCCAGGGCTTCTGGGGCGATTGGCTGGAAGCGCCCGTGCGTCTGGTGGAGCAAGGCCCCATCGATTATCTTGCCCTGGACTATCTCGCCGAGATCACAATGTCGATTCTGCAGAAACAGAAGCAGGCCGACCCCAACCTCGGTTACGCGCGCGATTTCCCCCCGCTGGTCGGCCACATCGCAAAGCGCATCCGTGAACGCTCCATTACGGTCCTCGCCAACGCCGGTGGCGTAAACCCTATGGCGTGCGCGCGCGAAGTCGTGCGGCTCGCGCCGGGTTTAAAGGTAGCCGTAGTATTGGGCGACGATGTTTTTCCACGTATCGACGAGTTTCTCGGCAAGGGTCACGAAATGCGCGACATGGAGACTGGAGAGCCCCTTTCTCAAATTCGCGATCGAATTCAGAGCGCCAACGCCTACATCGGCACCTTTCCCTTGGCGGAAGCTCTCGCGACCGGGGCGGACGTGATAGTTGCCGGACGCTCCACCGATACCGCGCTTGCGCTCGCGCCCATGATTCACCGGTTCGGCTGGAACGAGGGCGAATTCGATAAACTAGCGGCCGGCACAATTGCCGGACACATCATTGAATGCGGCGCTCAATGCACCGGCGGCAATTGCCAGGTGGATTGGCAGCGTATTCCCGATATGGCGAACATTGGTTATCCGATCGTCGAAGCCGAGCCGGATGGAACTTTCGTCGTCACCAAACATGAGACGGCCGGCGGACGCGTAAGTGTACACTCCGTCAAAGAACAGCTCCTCTACGAACTGGGAGACCCCGCCAACTACATAACGCCCGATTGCGTAGCCGATTTCACCAGCATCCATCTTGAGGACGATGGACCGAACCGCGTTCGCGTGAGCGGCATTCGCGGCGGCGCACGTCCGCCAATGCTTAAGCTATCCCTCAGTTACACCGATGGATGGAAAGCCGTCGGCTCGCTGGTCTATTCGTGGCCGCAGGCTATCCAGAAAGCCCGCGCCGCGGACCGCATTGTACGCCAACGTTTGGAACAGCTTGGTCTGCGTTTTGAAGAGATCTATACGGAATACTTTGGGGTGAATGCGTGTGTCGGTCCCGCCGCGCCTCCAAATCCCGATCCGCCCGAAGTGCAGATTCGGATCGGCGTCCGCGGCCAAGATCGAAAGGCCGTCGACCGTTTCACGCGCGAGTTGATTCCCCTGGTGCTCAACGGTCCCCCTGGAGCGACGGGCTTTGGAGACGGACGTCCCGTAGTGCGCGAAATTGTGGCATACTGGCCGGCGCTGATTCCCCGTCAGGAAATTACAACCCGCGTAGAAGTGGTGGAGTGACGCATGCCGGAAAAGCCCGACCGCGTGCATTGGGAACGTGTTTCGAAGAACTGGTGGAGTTCGGCGGTTGGCTCCGTCCGTCAGGAGAGGGGTATCTGGACGGGCTTCGTCTACAAGAACATGCGTACCGGCGAGGCTTATACGGAAACGCAAACAGGCTTCGACACAGCCCTCGCCGCCATTCGGTGGGTGGAAAACAAGTGCGAAAGTTAGCGCGTCTCAATCGTAAAGGGTTCTCGTATTTCGCTGGTTTGGTTGCCGATAGCATCTTTGACTTGCAGCACTAGAGTGTAGTCGCCGGGCTTGATCTTGGCTTGTAGCTCAATCCCCATTTCGGCGGGGACGAAAGCGCGAGGATAAAACGACTCGCTCTGCTCGCCCGCCGGCTTCGGCTGCGTCCACAGCGTCTTACCGTCGGGTCCAAGTACGGAAGCGATATAGGTAACGTCGATGCGGTTGCCGTCGCCATACCGGAAACCGGTAATATCCCATTTCGCCCACAAGTGATCGCCAGGCACATACGCCGCCCGTTCGGCCGCTCGCGTATCGTCTTCGTTGCGCAGAAAACGGAATGCCTGCACGGAAAGCGTGTCACCCGGGTGGATGTCCTCGCGCCCTCGCACGCGAAAGGGCACAGTCAATTCGGCGGAGGTCTTCGCGACCAGGTCATCCACCTTAACGACGATCTTGTACTCGCCGGCGAACAGCATCGGGGGCAGGGAAATGCTCGTCTCCACTTTGGGCAGCCACTCTTTATCCTGAGGCGTCACCTCGGCGTTGATGTTGCTCTTAGCGGCCTCTGTGAGCGCAATATTTTTTGGATCGGCAGCCTGGACGGAGTAGACAAGACGCACCTGCTCATTCTTGTCCTTCGAATAGCCCGCGATACGGCAAGTGAAAAATAGCGAATCACCCGGGCGGTAGCTGGCCGTAGCGGCATTCGGCGGTCCGCCATCGCTATCGCTGATCGCGGCGCGTACCACTTGGAGGCCTGCCGCCGACGCGCACTCTAGCAGGAATGTAAACAGGAGCGCGGGAATCAGACGCACCATATCTTCCAGTCTACAGCGGCGTGGCCGCTCCCATCTCAACTCACGGTAAACGGTACGGATCGTGTGATGCTTTTCCCTGTGCCACTCTCCGTCACGGTAATACGCAGCGAATAGGCGCCTGGAGCAAAACCTGTAAGATCGAGCGTCTTGCGGACGGCAATCTCTGCCGGCGCCGCGGTCACACTGCTCTGCCGGGCCAGCGATTCGCCACCGCGCGTCACTTCGAAAATGATTTCGCGCGCCCGGCCGGCGGACGTGTTGTCCGAATCGAAATTATAGAGCTGGAAATAGATCTCCATGCGCTCTCCCGAACGAAATACGCCGTCTACGCGCGGCCGAACTTTCGTATCTCCGATCGCGAACTGTCCGGAGCCAATGTTTTTCAGGGCAAGCGTCTCAATGGAATCGGCCAGCACAACACTGCTCATGGCAAGGTGATCTGAGCCGCCGGGCAAAACGTTGATCGCTTGTTCATAAACGCCGGCATTACCCCCCACCGCATCTCTAGCGACAATGCTGAGGCGATAGGCGCCCGGCGCCAGCGCCAGTTGCTTGCTGTAGACGGATTTGCGTTGCATCGCGGCGTCGAGCATTGAGCCGGGCACGTCGATGGAAACCGTATCCTCGAAGGATGCGATATGGCGATGCGTTATCGTCGATAGGTCGCCGGTTATACGGATCAAGGCCTTTTGCGACCCATCGCGTGAAACGAATTGTAAGTCCCGGTTCTCGAACTGCAGCGTGATATAGGTAAAAATGGCAGCCGCGGTAACCGGGAAATAGTCCACGCGCACCTTCAGCGGCAATACGTTATAGCGGACGGACGATCCCACGAACGACAAGTCGGCCATCCTTAAAGCTGGCGCCCGAAAGAGGTTAGCCGCCTGCTCGATCCGGTTGAACTCGTTCATGCTCTCCGGCTGGCCGAAGAGCGATTCGCCGAGGTGTGTTCCGTCGGGACGGCTGAACCGTGCGGCCTTGGTCGAAATCCCCAAGGATTCGGCGTCGGTCAGCCCGGCGTTTGGAACATACAGCAACGAGTCTTTTTCGGATGGATCGATCGTAAGCCGAAATTCGCCGGACATTGTCGTATCTACAAATTCGATTTTGACGTTATCGCCTACGCCATCGATGTGCCGGTAACGCCACTGTTCGAATGGGAATGTCGAGGTTGTCCCGCCGCCTTCTTCCGGCGGACGCAGGTAAGAGCCGCCCGATGAGTGCTCCTCGCGTTCATCGGGTGGTCCGTGGACGATGTAGATGTGACCGCGGTCGCTCTTCCATCCAGGTATGCCGGAAGAGAAGTGCTCGTTGGCGTAAGCGATACGGCGATAATGCTCTTCCTTGTATTCATTCTCTTCGGTATCGGGAGTTGGATCCCGTCGTTGCCAGAAGTCCTCCACGAACTGCTCCCGCTCCTCGTCGTTGTTTAACTTGAGGAAGCTGGCGCGCTCTTCATCGCTGATGATATAACCCACATCCACCGTGAGCCATTTCACATACTGCGATTGCAGCTCTTGACTCTGTCGCGCCTGTTGCCTTTTTCGGGCCCGTTCCGTCATCGATTTTGTGGTTGCGCCAGAGGTTTGCGCAGCTGCCAGGCCGGCCGAGAGCGCCAGTACACACGCAATGCGAGACGTAGTCATGAAGAAACCTCCCTCAAGCCGAGTTACTAAGTAGAGAGTAAGCTTCGCCAAATGCGATTTCAATTGTGAAGTTAGCGTACAGTGTGCTTAAAACCGTGCTTAGGGTCTTTCGCGCAACTTATCCAGAAAGTGAAATAGCGATACCCCGATCACCGCATTCAGTAATGCAATGATTCCGGTCCTCTGCCAGTCAAACACCATGGGCCGGTTCAGTAGAGCGCGCACCATCACCCAATACAGTACCTGGTGGAAACAATAGAAGAAGAATGTAAGCGGCAGTCGCACGCCCGCCTGATCCACGTCGATCTTCAAACCCACCGATGCGGCGAAATAACCAACCAGCGTGTTGACAATCCCTAACATGCCGACAGGCGTCTTATTCAGCGAATCCTGCGCCAATCCAACCAGGGCTCCGGTCAACAGCCCGGCGATCTGGCTGCGGCGCACCAGCGCGAAATAGATAACCACCAGCAGCGGCATCTCAATGAATCCAAGAAACTCGAAAAACCGCGGGACAAAGAGCTGGAACAAAATCGCCGCCAGCGGCACGGCCAGCACAATCCATGCTCGAAAGCGCGAAATCTGGCTCTCGCGCTGATTGTTCAGCAGCATCGGCCCGCTGGAATAATCCATTAGTGGTCCGGGCCTCCCGTGGGCGCCGTCGCGCCACTGGGGCCTGGCGTCTTTATACCAGTCGGCGCCGTGATCCCCTTCGGGCCCGTAGCGGCCGTGGGCGCTGTGGGGCTTGGCTTTTTTGTTCCAGTCGGCCCAGTAAGCCCCTTAGGACCCGTGGCGGCAGAGGGCGGAGTCGCGCCGCTCGAGGGCAACGCCAAGTTGAAATTGGGCGGCTTAGACCCTGGCAGGCCTTCGCCAAACACGTGATTCTGCGCGTCGCCAACGGCCTTATATCGCGCTCGTAGACGGTCGGCCTCTGTTCCCGTCGCCGGGGCGGCAGTTGTGCCGGTGGCGCCGGGCGCTCCTAACTCCGGCCCGCCAGCGGGTGCGGGAGGAGCCGGCGCAATATAAACCGGCTGGTTCGTCGGTGGTGTGTTCGGAATCTCCTGATGCACGCCGGAAAGGATGATGAGGACATCTTCCAAACCACGCCTCGGACCGCTTGGCTCGACTAGTATCTCCTTAAACGGCGGCGCATCGTGAACCTCTTTCACTACTCCAACAGGGAATCCACGGGGAAAGATGCGATCGTCGCCCGACGTGTAGAACCATTCGCCTACGTCCACCTTATCGGCGACCGGAACATAATCGACGATGCAATAGTCTTTTCCGGTACCCTTGAGATCGCCACGTGCCTGATTTTTCTGTGAGATCACTCCGGCTGCAAAATCCGGATCGGTCACCAGCAATACCTGCGATGCCATCGGGTAGGATGCAATAACCTTGCCGACGATTCCGTCGGGTGTCACTACCGCCATGCCGCGCTGTACGCCGTCTCGCGAGCCACGGTCTACGTAAACCATCTTGGCGCTCGCGGCCGCTCCCACTCCGAAGACGGTCGCTGCCAAAGTCTTCGATTGGGTCTGAGCCTGGAACATCTGCAACGCCTTTACGCGATCGGCTTTGTTCAGCTCATCGCGCAGGAATATGTTGTCCATTTTCAGCTTGCCAAGCTGCTCACGCAGTTGCCGGTTTTCGGCGTCCGCGTCATGCAGCCGGATGTAGTCGCGAAAGATGCCTGCGCCACCCCCACGTACCCCCTCTACCAGGCGTGCGAAAGGCGTGACCGCGGTAATGGTCCAAACACGGATGAAACGGATATCCCGGTCGTTCTTCACCTGGACGGCCAGCAGGATCAGTTGACCAGCCACCACCAGCAGCAGGACGGTAATGTTCCGGTAGCGGTTGAGCAGAGAATCCATTAAGGCAACCCCGGCCCCTCTGCCTTCAGTCTATCGAAATCTTGCGCAAAAGCCGGAAATCGCTGAGCATGCGACCCGTTCCGAGCACGACCGAAGCCAGCGGATCGTCCGCAATGGAAACGGGAAGTCCCGTCTCCTCGCGGATTCGCTTATCCAGATTCTTGATGAGCGCTCCGCCGCCAGTGAGCACGATGCCGCGATCGCTGATATCCGCGCTTAATTCGGGGGGCGTACGCTCCAATGCCACGCGAATGGCGTTGACGATGGTCGCGATGCACTCGGAAAGCGACTCGCGGATTTCGTCGTCTTGAATATTTACCGTGCGCGGAACGCCCTCAATCAGATTGCGGCCCTTGATCTCCATACTGAGCGGCTTATCCAATGGATACGCCGAGCCAATTTCGATCTTAATGGCCTCCGCCGTGCGCTCGCCCACCAGTAAGTTGTACTTCTTCTTCAGATACTGCATGACGGCGTCGTCCATCTCGTTGCCGGCCACTCGCACCGAGCGCGAGTACACTATGCCCGAAAGTGAGATGACAGCCACGTCGGTTGTACCGCCTCCGATATCCACCACCATGTTCCCGGATGGCTCGGTGATAGGCAACCCGGCGCCGATCGCCGCCACCATGGCCTGCTCCACCAGGTGCACTTCGCTTGCTTTCGCGCGATAGGCCGAATCCATGACGGCGCGCTTCTCAACTTGCGTAATTTCGCTTGGAACACCGATCACGATACGCGGATGCACCAGCATTTTGCGGCCGTGCGCCTTCTGAATGAAGTAATTCAGCATGCGCTCGGTCACCTTGAAATCGGCGATCACCCCATCCTTCATGGGTTTGATGGCGACGATGTTGCCGGGGGTGCGGCCCAGCATCTCCTTTGCCTCTTTGCCGACGGCCTCTACTTCGCCGGTGTTCTTGTTGATGGCGACAATAGATGGCTCGTTGACTACAATGCCTTTGCCTTTCGCAAAGACCAGAGTATTCGCGGTGCCGAGATCAATGGCGAGATCCGACGAGAATAGACTGAAAAGCGAGCGCGTTAGATTCATTCTGTGCGATGGGCGCTTCGAGACGGGACAAGCTTCAGGACACGGAGCGGTCCTTCTGCATGGTAGCACAGAGCCTTACTAAGCAATAACAGAGTCTTACCGCCGAAATATAAGTCAAAAAAGATACTATGCAACCGAACGCTCGGGTTTTGGGCATAGCCAGCGCTGTATGACGCGTTCGAGTGTGGCCAGGCGGAAAGGTTTGGACAGGTAGTCGTCCATCCCGGCTTCCACGCACCGTTCACGGTCGCCTTCAATGGAATTCGCCGTCATGGCGATGATCGGCGTTCTCTTACGGCCCCCCTCCCGGCGGCGGATTTCTGCGGCGGTTTGGTAGCCGTCCATGCCTGGCATTTGGCAATCCATCAGGATGAGATCGAAACACTGGTCCCCAAGGATATCGAGCGCGGCTTCTCCGCCGGATGCGATATCCGCGACAAAACCGAGGGTCCGTAAGGCGCGTGCCGCCACGATTTGGTTGACCGGGTTGTCTTCCACGATCAGGATCCGGCGCTCGTTAAGCCGGGACGCCGGCGCAACGTTTTCGAGCGGGATCGGCAGCGTTGCGGGGGCTGGCTGTTCCACCGCGGGTGCGGGAATGACGAACCAGAATGCCGATCCCTTGCCCGGTTCGCTCTCGAGGCCAATCGACCCTCCCATCAAGGTGACCAGGCGTAATGCAATCGTGAGTCCCAAGCCCGTGCCGCCGAACTTACGAGCAGCGCCGGATTCGGCTTGCGTGAAAGCGCGAAATAGCTTACTGGAAACGTCCGGGGCGATGCCGATTCCGGTGTCGGTTACGCGAACAAGCAGAGCGGGGCCATGTTCGGGGTCTCCCGCGCGCGTCACTTCCACGGCTACGCCGCCGGTCTCGGTGAACTTTATCGCATTCGATAGCAGGTTCATCAGGATCTGCCGCGTGCGTAACGGATCGCCTACCACCATTCGAGGTATGTCGGAGGCAATTCGGTGTTCCATCTTGAGATCCTTCTGTTGCGCACGCGGTTGGAAAAGACGGACAGCGTCTTCCACGGTTGCTCGCATGTCGAATGCAATCTGCTCGATTTCCATACCGCCCGCTTCAATCTTGGAAAAATCGAGAATATCATTGACGATGGTCATCAATGACTCCGAGCTTTGCAGAACGACGGCGGCCAGATCGCGCTGTTCGGGAGTCAAGCCGGAGCGTCCCAGCAACTCTGTCATGGCGACGATGCCATTGAGCGGCGTGCGGATCTCGTGGCTCATGTTTGCCAGGAACTCCGACTTCGCCCGATTGGCCTCTTCCGCCACGTGGCGGGCGTCACGCACGCGCCGAACCTGCCATATTAGGATGGCGAGCGCGAGAATGAGCCCGCATGCGCCGATCTCGAGCGCCTGCGTGTGGCGCTCGACATCCATTAGCTGGTAGATGTCCGCGGTTTCTGCAATGGAATACAGGGAATACCTGTTAAATAGCTCCTCCAGGGCGCCTTGGGCGGCCATCCGGCCGATCTCCAGGCGCAGTTCGTCGGCTTCATGCGCTTTTTCGAAAGTGGAACCGATGCCCAACTTGAGAGGCTTCCCGTTGATCGGCGTAATTTGAAAGTCGACCGCTTCGCAGCCCGGCGGCTTGCGAAGCACGAAGGCCCCAAGCGACTGGATGAGAACATACGCCGCGCGGGCCTCGCCGTTACAGACCGCTCCGATCGCGGCAACATCGCCATCAAAATGTACCGGTTTCGAGGCTGGGGCGGAGGCGAGAAGTTGGCTTTCCGGACCAAGCCCATAAGCTACTCGTGCGTTCGCCCATCGGGCTGGCGGGGCCCCTTTCGTCACCAGGCACCTTTCTGCGGCGAGCCACGGTTCGGTAATGTGGAACCGTTTCTTCCGTTCCGGCAGGTCTAATGTCATCGGCCAAATATCGATCTTTTTGGAACGTAAAGCGCGGTCGGGGCCTTCTGGACACTCCACCCATTCCAGACGTATTCCGGTGCGGCGCGCCGCGGCCGCCACCACTTCCACAGAAAGAGCGTCTACCCGTCCTCCCGGGTTGAGTTTGTTATCGAGCGAATGATTGCGGATTCCGGCGCGCAGGGTGACGCGCCCGTGGTTGTGACGCCAAAGGAGATAGACCCCTAGCGTCAGACATGCCACAGCAATCGACACGAACGCAAAGCGGCGTTGCCAGGGGCCGGGCATCCTTGCCTTACACATCGGCGGTGAAAGCAATAGCTTTAGAGTACGCGGACGCTTACGAAGCAATGCGGGCTAGGAACTTGTTGAAAAAACGATCTTGGGCCGCCGATAACGCGGATGAACGCCGATAAGGCTATTGGTTTCAATCTGCGTTTATCGGCGGCCATCGGCGGCTAACTGATTTTTGGAGTCTTTTCATCCTCCGCTCAGCTCCGTCGCGCAACCTCAAGAGCGGCGACATCAATCTTCCTCATCGTCATCGCCGTGAACGCCCGCTTTGCCTCATCGCCGCCGGCCGTCAGCACATCGGTTAATGCGCGGAGCGATCGCCACGAGAGGCCCCAGCGGTCCTTGCACCAGCCGCACGCGCTTTCCGCGCCGCCATTGCCTATGAGCGCGTTCCAGTAACGGTCCGTCTCCTCCTGATCGTCCGTCGCGACCTGGAAGGGAAACGCCCCGGAGTGCCTGAACGCCGGGCCGCCGTTGAGACCCAGACACGGAACGCCTGCGACGGTAAACTGCACCGTCAGCACATCGCCCTTCGTGGCGCCCGGATACTCGCTGGGGCTTCGTGAACAGCGGTTACTTTACTATCCGGAAAGGTGGCGGCGTAGAAGCGCGCCGCCTCAAGCGCGTCTTTGTCGAAGCATGGGCATTATAAGTCAGGCTGCGCGCCAGAGCCGGTCGGCTTCGGCGGCTCGGCACATGGACGCGCGCTCCAATATTTGACCGTAGCCTTAAAGCCGCCGCTTCCAGTCGATACCGACCTTCGGCTCCCCGTGAGCGCCCGTAATCTCGAACGGGATAATGCGCTCTTTGCCTTGTTTCTTGAATAACGGAGTCACCGCCTTTAGCAGCCAGGCCTTCACCCCGGACTCTGTTTCCGAAATGTGGCCGCGCGTATTCAGCGTCCCCTTCAGATTGAACTGCTTATCCGTCAAGCCATACGTGCCATGCAGCGCCGCCTCCGCCCCTGGCATTTGCAGCTTGCCGTTCGAGATCGCCGCCACGCCGTTCTGTACGCGGATGTCGCCCCGCAGATCGAACAGCACAGTCCGCGGATCTTCCTCGATCTCACTCTTCTTTTCGCCTTCCGCGCTCTCGCTCAGCCGGTTGAGGCTGCCTTGCGTATTCGGGCTGGTGAAGCGGCTGCGATCGATTCCGAAAGCGAGATCCATGCGGATCTTACGAAGGAACGCCGTTGGCCCCGGGGGCCACACAAAATTCCCGCGCAGCGTCACCGGGCCGCTCAATCCCGGCTTTCCCGAGTCGAATAACGCAAGCAGGTCGTCCACGCGGCCTCGGGGAACCGCAATGTCGAAGTTTGCCGTCTTCCCGTGTTCGCCAGTCTGACCCGCGATCCAGCCGCGTACTTCGACTCTCGTCCGCTCGAAGGTTGCCACGGCAGGGTCGAGCAGCACGTCCCCATTCGTGCCATTCACCGTCGCGTCATAATCAGTCGTCAAACGCACCGCGTGGCCGCTTCCCTCCACTCCGAAACCCGCCACCTCCACTCGCCCGCGCGTGTGGATGCGCGCGAGTGGTCCCGAGAATTCACCGTGCGCCTGTCCCACGCCGTAGATGCTGCGGAAGTGGCGCAGGTCGATCTGATCGTAAGTGTATGTGCCGGAAACTGCGGTCGCACCCATATCCTCCGGCTTCCACGGCCCGAAATTCCCCTCCGCCCGAATCACTCCCGGCGGCACGGTATTCGTCAGTTCCGCGCGGTAATGCATCGGCGCGCCCGAGCCCACTTCCGTCAGCGCGAGCTTGTCCACTTTCAGCACATAGGGCGCTTCGTTGCTCCCGGCGCGCTTGAACTCCAGTACCGTGCCATCCGCGGTGATCTTTGCAATCGCGACTCCTTTTCCACCCGGGCCGGCATTCAGCGCCACGTGCTCAGGCCCTTCGTCCGGCCCTTTCGACGCCACAATCAGATGCATTCCCACAACGCGCACTGCCGCCAGGCGGGTTGGAGAACGGAACAGTCCCGTGAAGCTGCCCTGTATTGCCAATTTTTCAACTGTGATGATGGGCGAAAGCTTTGGATGTTTGTGGCGCAGGTAACGAACGTCCTCCGCGGTACACCCCGGCGGAAAATACGAACTCGAAAATCTGCCGATCTCGACCGGCCGCCCCGAGGCCTCTTCTAGCGCTTTTCTTAGATTCTCGCGTGTGAACGGCCAGTGCGCCGCCACAATCGTCGCGCCCGCAACGATGACCGCAACCAGTACCGCTGCGCCAATCCATAGCCACTTCCGCCGCGGACGAGCTGCAGTGGCGCTTGGCTGTTCGATTAGCACGCGCAACTCCTCGCAATTGAATGGCCGCAGCTTCAGCGAGCTTACCGAGATCTCCTCTCGCTCAACTCCCATCTCGCACTCCCACCTCGCATTTGTAGCGCCGGCGGTCTTTGCCGCCGGTGGCCCCGCTACCGTGTAACCACACCTCGCAACGGCCCACCGCGCCACTGTGATGGCCGAAAGCTCTCGAAAACCATGAACATCACCGTCGAAATCCCCGACAGCGCAGCGGGCGATCTTGCCACCGCTGGCCAGGACCGTCGCGCGCTGGACTGGGAGCCTTCGCGCGAAGGCTATCGGGCCGACCGTCTCTCTGAGGCAAGTGTAGGGAGGTTGCTCGGGTTTGAAACGCGCTATGAAGCAGACGGATTCCAAAAGAGCACGGCGCCTTTCTGCCTTACACGCGCCGCAGCATGATTGTCATCACCGATACCGGCCCGATCAATTATCTCGTTCCGATTGGCGAAATTGAGGTCCTGCCCGAACTCTACGACCGTATTCTGACCCGACCATCGATTTGTGGCGAACTGGAGCATCCGCGCGCGCCCGAAGCAGTCCGCCTGTTGGGCCGGGCGGCGACCAGTAGGGAGAGGCGAACTGACCCCATCCCTACGGTCGAATTTCTCATGCCATTTCCACTATTTCCCGCGGCGACGAAGACCGCCGGTCGCGTGGCGGAGATTTTCACCCCTCAAATCAATAACGACCACGCGCGTCGCGGATGCTGTTCCATCAATCGCCCCAAGGGATCATCCTCGCAACGGTTTGTCGTATTCGTCACGCGGGCCAATCCAGAACCAAACGATATCTTCCCCATCCAATTGCCCCAACCGCGCGATAACCAAAGCCAACTGGCGCCGAGTAGATGTCGCTGATCTGATCCACTTTCTTAAAGTGCAGCCCGGGATGGGAGGGATTCCGTTGAAACAACTGCTACGCCCGCTTGGCGCAGATTTGGATGGCCGCCGGCAGGCCCGCATACATCCTGCGAAACCGCCGCGAGATGACGACTTCATCCAATGAGTTCGTTCAGCGGACGCGTCTCGCCGCGGCGATGCTCCTCAATCGCCTTCTGCGCCAGCGCCCGCAACGCGATCGGGTCTTCTCGGAAAATTCTCGCCCATGCCTCTTCGTCGTCCAGAGTCTCGATGATCTGCGACGCGATGGCATCCTGTTCTTCGGTGGAGAGAGACTCGACCCGGCGCAACGCCTTCTCAAGCAACCCTGTCATAGCTTGATGCTAGCGCAGGCAATCGTCGCTCGACTGGAGCTCAAATAATCCCGCCTGGATACGATGTGTTCGACGTGAAAAGAAATGAGCGGCGTCGCCTCCTGCGGCAACTGCAGTATTCGCACGAGTCGCCGGCACGTCTCGAACAACCTCCAGTAAACCTGGATCCATGCTAGGCGGATCGTTTGGCGAGGAAACGGCGTGCCTTTGCCTGCATGATGGAAATCAGATCGACGGCCTCGACGAAATCCTTGTACTCCGAACCTTCCGTCGGTGTAAGCACGCCGGCGTTTGCCTTTTGCCGCAACTCGCCGATATGGGCCTCGATTTCGGCATCGGCGCGGAGTTCGAGAAGCACCGAAGCCATTTTCGGCGTAAAAGCCTCAGTCAGCGGTTCCAGCAAGCGATCCAGATAGCTCACGGCAGCCATGAATGAATTGTACGATTCCTCAAGGAGGCGCTTGCCTAATCGACCGGACGGAGAGCGTCTATGCTTGCGCCGATCGTCGTGACCGACCCGACCGGCGCAGGCGTTGAGCGGATGACGCCCAGGAATGCAGATGGGGACGGCTCCGGGTAGATCGCCGCCGACCGTATAGAACTCGAACGGCGTGTACTGCATTCACCGAGTGGTGCGTAAACCAGCCCAAGCATCGGTTGGATACTCCAGTCAACGAGATGAGAACGTCACGCTCCCGTCCCTTCGATTTTGAGGTTTACGCGAGTTCCCATTTTCCTGAACGACGACTATAGCCTCCGTTGGCTCAATTGACGGTGTCACCCGGTGCCTTCACCAGAAGAAATTGCCGACCTCGGGTTACAGGCCTGCGCCAGTTTTTCTTGTCAGTAACGAATACCTGGGAACGCCCCCGTCCCAAGTGATCTGACAGTAACTCCGAATTGCCGAAAGAGACCGGAATATCACGGCCTTGCAAGCCGTGATCAACTGTGGAGAATATGGAATCGCGGCCTTATCCTCCATCGCTAGTAGCGGGCCTGCCCAAGCGTAGTACGTACCTTGGACCTCAATTCCATCCCAGGATATTTCGGCATTCGTGGCCAATTTGGCCTCGGGTACGAGTAGTCCAGCGTCCGCCGGGAGTTCCTTTTCGATGGCATTGTGGTCGAGCATATTGAGTCGATTTAGGATGTCGCGAACGACCTCGTCATCCGCCATTTGACTGACATCGATGTAACCATCGATTGAATAGAGACCTGGGATCTTGGCATCATCAAGCCGAAGAAGCATCAACCGATCGTCCTCATTCTTTTTGAGGAGGTCTCTAGCAGCCCGCCACTCCAGCCCCCACCGCTCCGGCGAGCCACGGCTCGGTAACGTGGAACCGTTTCTTCCGTTCCGGCAGGTCTAATGTCATCGGCCAAATATCGATCTTTTTGGAACGTAAAGCGCGGTCGGGGCCTTCTGGACACTCCACCCATTCCAGACGCATTCCGGTGCGGCGCGCCGCGGCGGCCACCACTTCCACAGAAAGAGCGTCTACCCGTCCTCCCGGATTGAGTTTGTTATCCAGCGAATGATTGCGAATTCCGGCGCGCAGGGTGACGCGCCCGTGGTTGTGACGCCAAAGGAGATAGACCCCTAGCGTTAGACATGCCACAGCAATCGACCCGAACGCAAAGCGCGTTGCCAGGGGCCGGGCATCCTTGCCTTACACATCGACGGTGAAAGCAATAGCTTTAGAGTACGCTCGCTTACGAAGCATTGCTAGGGGAATTCCTGTATACTCTAGGGGAATTCCTGTATACTGGACGAGGTTGTCTCGTTCGCGGGGAAATGGAAAGAGGAATATGAGAATTGATAGAGCGCTGAACCTGATCGGTATTGCAACCTTATTCGTCTACGGCACAGTCCTGCATGCTGACACTACATACACGTATTTCGGGCCTCAGCTTGGTATGTTTAGCGGGAATACTCTCCAAGGCGTAGATCGAGTTTCTGGTGAATTCACTACCGCCGCCCCTCTCGCAGCTAATATCAATTCCGTAGACATAAGCCCCCTGATTCTCTCTTATTTCTTCTCGGATGGCCAATACTCCTGGGACCCAAGTAACTCAAGCCTCTCCGGCATAAACGGTGGCTTTACGGTCAACACGAACGAAGTAGGAACAATTTCATTTTGGGATCTCTTGTTAGTTGGCGAACAACAGATAACGCTACCCGGCAATATCCCGGCAACTTTAAGTGAAGAGATGTTTTCAGAGGGATGCGGCGTCTTCAGTTCTATTCCAACCGCCTTCTATCCATGTTGGGGAGACGAAGTAGACCAATCGGTAATTTTTCCACCTGAGTACGTGGATGCGTTTTTCCCCATTAATGGACGTATATATAACGACCTACAACAGGGAAGTTGGAGTACGCCGGAGCCATCCGTCGGTTTTCCGCTGATGGCTATATCTTTAGCCGTCGCCGCGATCGTTTTTCGACGTACCCGGCATTCGGCGCAACCGATCCCGGAATCTGAAAGCCTTGGCGTGGCGGAAACGCAGTAATCGATCCCGAATCGTTTAGGCGTTCAGTTCCGCAGCGGCTTGCCGGTCTTCAGCATGTGCTGCATGCGTTCCTGCGTCTTAACATTGCCGCAAAGGCTCAGAAACGCCTCGCGCTCCAAATCCAGAAGGTACTGTTCCGATACCTTTTGCTCGCCGCTCAGCCGCCCGCCGCTAAGAATATGCGCCAGCTTCTCTCCGATAACGGCGTCGTATTCGCTGATGTATCCCCCCTCAAGCGCGAGGAATACGCCCATTTTAAGCAGCGCGAATCCGGCTTCACCGGCGACCGGAATATCCTGACGCGGGGCTCCGGGCGCGTAGCTCGCACGCATCGAGAGCGCTTCCGCCTTCGCGTCGGCGATCAATCGCTCGGGGTTCATCGAAATCCCATCGGAGGGGCGCAGCAATCCCAACTCGCGAGCGTTCGCTCCGCTGGTGGAAACCTTGGCAAATCCGATAGTCTCAAAAACCGCCTTCAAGTCACCGCCGCGCGCCACCAGTTCTTTGCATCCACCCCCCGCCGGAATCAGTCCTACGCCCACTTCCACCAGGCCCATGTACGTTTCGGCCGATGCCTGCATCCGACTTGCGTGCAGAGCCACCTCGCAGCCGCCGCCCAGGGTCATGCCGAATGGCGCGGATACAACCGGCTTGGGCGCATACTTGAGCGCCATGTTAGCTTGCTGGAAACGGCGAACGGCGAAATCGAGATCGTCCCATTCGGCTTCTTGCGAGGCGAGTAGCACCATCATTAAATTGGCGCCCGCGCTGAAGTGCTCCCCTTGATTGCCGACAACCAGGCCTTCGCATCCGCGGCCCATTTCTTCAATGCCGGCGGCGATCATCTGAATGGCATCCTCGCCCAGCGTGTTCATCTTGCTATGGAATTCCAGACAGAGAATCCCATCGCCGAGATCCACCAGCGATGCGCCCGCATTACGTTTCACCACCCCACGCGCGCGTTTGAGATCGCTAAGAACCAGAACTCCTGGGCGCGGTTCCAGATCCCGATAACCAGCCGTCCCGAGATCGAAGTAACGCCCGCCGGGTTCGCCGGCGTGATCGGCCGTCTCATAGAACGAAGTAGCGCCGGAACTCAGCATTCGCTCGATGTTCCCGGGCAGCGCGCACCCGTCCTTCTTCATACGTTCGGCCGTTTCACGGAAGCCCAGCGCATCCCAGGTTTCAAAGGGTCCCAGTTGAAAAGCGAATCCCCAGCGCATGGCGCGGTCGATCTCGACGATACGGTCGGAAATCTCAGGGATCATCTGCGCCGAGTACAAGAAGAAATCGCGATACAGGCTCCACAGAAACTGGCCCGCTCGATCCGTGCCCGCTACCAGCGCGCGCAAGCGTTGCGGCAGATCTTCAATAACCCGTACCGCCTCAAGGGAAGGGAACTTCACCTTCTGCGCGAGATGATACTCGAGCGTCTTGCGATCGATGGCGTGGATCTCTTTCTCCGCGCCTTTGCCTACGCGTTTGTAGAACCCCTGACCGCGCTTCTCACCAAGCCAGCCTCGCTCGATCATGCGCTCCATAAAATCGGGAACCACAAAACGCTCGCGCGCCGGGTCGTTGGGCACAAGCTCGTAAAGATTGCGCAACACATGCGCCCACACGTCGAGCCCGATAATATCCACCAACCGGAAACTCGCACTCTTGGGTAAGCCAATGATCGGGCCCGTCATCGCGTCGATCTCTTCGACTGTGAAATCGCTCTCCACGGTGAGTTTGTGGATGGTCGAACCGAAGAAGCAACCCAGGCGATTGGCAATAAAGTTTGGCGTATCCTTGCAAGGCACGGCGCCCTTGCCAAGATGAAGATCGCAGAAATCGGAGACCCAACGAAAAACTTCCGGCGCGGTTTCCGGGCCCGGAATCATCTCCACCAGGTGCAGATAGCGTGGCGGATTGAAGAAATGCGTTCCCAGGAAGCAGCCGTGTAATTCGGAACTAAAGCCCTCTGCGATGCTAGCCAGAGGAATGCCGCTGGTGTTGGTCGACAGAATCGTGCCCGGCGTTCGCACCGCGGCGACGCGTTCCAGCAGGCTGCGTTTAATAGCCAGATTCTCGGCCACGGCCTCGATAATCCAGTCGCATTCCCGCAGCCAGTTTAAGTCGTCATCGAAATTGCCCGGCCTGATAAGCGATTTTGCCGCATCGGTGAAAAATCCCACAGGACGCTGCTTGGCGGCATTGTCGATGCCCGCCACGGCGGCGGCATTTCGCTTCGGTTGATCGGGAACAACCAGATCCAGCAGGTCCACCGGAAATCCGGCATTGGCAAAGTGGGCGGCGATGCGCGAACCCATTGTTCCGGCGCCTAAAACCGCGACACGGCGAAGTGGCTTGAGAGGCATGCCTCTCCTTTACTTGGTGATTTTCAGAGTTTGTACGACCACTCGATCGGCGCGCATGCGGCCCGTGATGACGACGTCCGGCTTGAAGCCGCCGCCCTTGCCGTTAAGCATCGCACGGCCGGTGGCGTTTCCCTGAACCGCCACGGTGGCGTAGGTATTTCCCCCGTCGTCAAGGTTGAGCATGCGGCCTTCCTTGAGAATGATCGAGAAGGCGTGGGTAGCGCCGGTAATGGCGCATGTCGGATCCATCTGGCGGCTGTGAAGGTCCGGAACCTGATGGTCCAGCACGTCGCTGCGCTCGGACGCTATGGTCTTCGAGTCTACTGTCACTCCCGAAGCCGATATGGTCGGATTCGCGTGCTGCGCCGGCTGCGTCGGGTTCGCATAACCTTGCGCCGTGCGCATCTGTGAGCCGCTCTGCACCTCCGCCGCTGTTTGCGCGGGCGCGGCAGCGGTGAACGGAACCGAAGGCAGCGCAACGTTCAACGCGGTACGGTTGCGGCACCCTGCATCGACCAGCGTTCCATATAGAGTCACCACGGGCGCTGGCCCGGTATACAGTCGAGTGGCGCCGCGATCGCGGTCTTCATTCGGGTTCTGAGCGGCCGCCAAAAATACGGTCATGGCGAGCGTGGATGCCGTGCGTATCACAGTCTTCATGCGCTTGGTCCTGAACTGCCAAGTTATCATAAAACAGTGCGCCCACTCAAAGGCGAAAGTTCGCCAGAACAAAGAAGCCCGGAAATGTTTCCTTTGCATCCGTGCCTCTAAACGACATGGAGCCGCTCCAAGCACCTCGCAAACGCTTTAAGTTGCCTTCCTGGGCTACCCAGACGGCCGGCTACATCCTCTCGGCGGCATGCCTGGTTTGGGTGCTGCACGGCTATCCCATTAAAGAGGAACTGTTGCCCGCGCTGCGCGAACTGGATTGGAAATGGATCGCGCTGGCTATAGGGATCGACCTCGGCGTGTACTTCATTCAGGCATGGCGCTGGCGAACGCTGCTCGAGCCGGTGATCCGGCTCAGCTTTTGGCGCACCGCGCAGGCGATCTTTGTGGGTCTCTTCGCCAATGAGGTGTTGCCTCTGCGTACCGGCGAGTTGATTCGCTGCTATCTGCTGGCGCACTGGAACAACCTGCGCATCTCGTTGAGCTTTGCCTCGGCGGCGGTGGAGCGCCTAATCGATGGCGTACTGCTGGTCGCCTGTTTCCTATTTACCGCGGGTATAGTTAGAGGCCTTCCCAAGGACTTGACGATCCTGGTGCGAATACTCGGAGGCGGCCTGATTCTGCTTTCCGTAGTATTGCTATGGCTGATCCGACGCAAGTTGGATACGCATCCTGCATTCCAGCAAAGTAAATGGTCGGCCACCTTCCGTCACGTGGTTGAGGGATTACACCTGATGGGCAGCCGGCGAACGCTAACCCTTACGGCCGGCATCAGCGTGCTTTATGCGGTGTTGCAATTTGCATCTCTTTGGGCCGTGATGAAGGCCTATCAACTGGATCTTTCGATCTGGGCCGCGGCCGGCGTAGTGACCATCATCCGGCTATGGACAGTAGTGCCGAACGCGCCGGGAAATCTCGGCTTTCTAAATGCCGCGTGCGTCGCCGCCTTGCGAGGCCTCGACGTGGAGCCCAAGGTGGCGACTACGTTTTCCATTATTCTTTTCGGCGTTTGGACGCTCCCTATCGTTATCTGTGGCGCGCTCGCTACAGCTCTGACGGGATCGAACATTTCAGAACTCCACCGCAGGGCGCGGATGCGCGCCGAGCGATAATTGCTCAGCGGTTCCGTGGTCCCCCTTCATTCCTCGCTATAATTTTCACATGCTCACCCCCACCGAAAAAATCTGGCACAATGGCCATTTCATTCCTTGGAATGAAGCTACTGTTCACGTCCTCGCCCACGTTGTGAGCTACGGAAGCTCCGTGTTCGAAGGCATTCGCTGTTACGCAACTCCTGATGGTCCGTCGGTGTTCCGCATGCGCGAACACGTCCGGCGCCTGTATGATTCGGCCAAAATTTACCGTATGGACAACCTCGGTTTTACGCAGGCCCAACTGGCCGATGCCATGCTCGAATTGGTTCGCGTAAACCGAATGGATTCCTGCTATATCAAACCGATGGCCATGCGCGGCTACGGCGACGTGGGCGTGAATGGCATCAAAAATCCTATCGAGATCTACATCGCGTGCTGGAATTGGGGCAAGTATCTGGGCGAGGAAGCCCTTGCCGAGGGCGTCGATGTCTGCGTTTCCAGTTGGACGCGCATGGCTCCCAACACGCTCCCCGCGCTTGCCAAGGCTGGCGCCAACTATATGAACTCGCAGCTCATTAAGATGGAAGCGGTAACGAACGGCTACGTCGAAGGCATCGCGCTCGATAATACCGGTTATGTAAGCGAAGGGTCGGGCGAGAATCTCTTTTTAGTGCGTGACGGTAAGATCTTCACGCCGCCGCTTGGCGCATCCGTATTGCCTGGAATTACCCGCGATGCCATTCTCACGCTGGCGCGCGATCTCAATATCCCGGTCTCGGAACAGCTCATTCCACGCGAGATGCTGTATATCGCCGACGAGGTGTTTTTCTCGGGTACCGCTGCGGAGATCACCCCCATACGCTCCATCGATCGCATCACCATCGGTAAGGGACGGCGCGGCCCCATCGCAGAGCAGTTGCAGCATGAGTTCTTCGGAATTATCGGGGGCACTCGGCCCGATACGCACAATTGGCTTTCGCCGGTGCACGTGGCGCAGCCTGTCGCCGCAAGATAGATAAATGAGCTTAGGCGGCGCGGGCAAGCGGATGACCACCTCCCCCGAGATTTGCCATCCCAATTACCCGGCCGCCTAATGGTCTATATCTTTTTAGCGCGCTGGTCCAACGAACGCCATAGGAAATCCTGGGTGTACAGCTTCTTTTCAACAGATTTTTTGAGGCGGCGGGCATTGAAGTTACCGCTGCCCTTGTGTGGCAATGTTGTGAATAAACCGGAGGCCGCATGAACTGTTTCGGCATCGATGCGCTAAGCGGTGAGCCAATCGAAGTCGATTTCGAACAAACGATTCATTCGGTCCGTCCGGCTAGCGCGCCGCTCGATTTGTTCCTCGCGCCTGGATGGATCGATATTCAGGTGAACGGCTTCGCAGGCGTGGATTACAACAATCCACGCACCCCTCACGAAGAGATCGCCCGTTCCATTCACGTGCAATTCGCCAGCGGCGTCACGCGCCTTTATCCCACGGTAATAACCGGGCCGCCCGAAGATATGGAAGCCGCGCTTCGCAACCTCTCCCGCGCAAAGGACTCCTTGTCGGAAGGCGATGCAATCGACGGTTTTCATGTGGAGGGGCCGCATATCGGCATCGAAGACGGTCCGCGTGGCGCTCACCCGAAACGCTGGGTACGGAAACCCGATTTCGATGAGTATCGCCGTTGGCAAGACGCGGCCGCGGGTCGCGTGCGCATTGTAACGCTCTCCCCGGAATGGCCGGAGGCGCCGCAATACATTGAGCGCATCGTCACCGGGGGGGCCGTCGCCTCTGTCGGCCACACGGCCGCAAGCGCCGAACAGATTGCCGATGCAGTTTCCGCGGGCGCTACGCTTTCCACCCACCTGGGCAATGGGGCTCACGCAGTCATGCGGCGCCATCCCAATTACATCTGGGACCAGTTGGCCGAAGATCGGCTGATGGCCGATTTCATCGTGGACGGAATTCACATCGGCGCGAACTTCTTAAAGAGTGCGTTGCGGGCCAAGGGTATCGAGCGATCTGTATTGGTCACGGACGCATCCGCCCCCGCGGGCGCCGCGCCGGGGCGCTACTATCTGGGCGAGCAAGCAGTGGACCTTACGGAGGATAATCGGGTGGTTCTCGCCGGAACCGAGAAACTCGCCGGAAGCGCCTTGCGGATGGACCACGCCGTAGAGAACGTAATACGCATGACGGGCATATCCCTGGGCGACGCCACACGTATGGCGACAGTAAACGCCGCCAAAGCAGGTCGCGTTCCTGGGCGAACTGCGGGTATCGCCGCCGGGGAACGTGCTGATCTGCTCCAATTCGGCTGGGACGGCCAACACGTCCAGGTTCACGCGGTTTGGGTGGGCGGCAATCGAGTCGTCTAGCTATTCCGCCGGCTTATTCACAGTAAAGGCATACAAACTGTCGCCGGCTACCGCCAGGATGTACTGTTTGCCGTCCAGCATATAAGTGATTGGGCCGGCGCTTGGCGCGGCCATCAGGCCTGAATGCCAGAGGATCTTTCCATTGGCCGCATCGAACGCGATCAAGTTCTGACCGTTGCTGGTGAACAGCAGTTTGCCCGCCGTCGAGAGATGATTGACAACGCCTCCGCCGCTTGGCCATTCATGCTTCCAGACAACTTTGCCTGTGTGATAATCGAGGGCCTCGACCGCATTGCCTTCATTGCCCACGCCGTTGTCCAGACCGCCCCAGCCTTCGGGATGGTCGTCGGTGTCGATCAGATAGAACATGCTCCAAGACCGGCTGGTTCCTACATAAAACAGCCCTGTTTGCGGGCTGAAGCTCGGCGCCTGCCAGTTGGTGGCGCCATTCGAAGAAGGCGACACCAGCGTACCGTCCGTGCTCGGGAATTTCTTTGGATCGCCGATCGGCTGACCCTTTGCGTCAAATCCCTTCGCCCAATTCAACGTATCGATAAACGGTGCTCCCACCAGCCGCTTTCCCGTGACGCGGTCGAGAACGAAGAAATAGCCGTTGCGGCTGGCTTGCGCCACCAGTTTGCGCGGTTGTCCGTCAATCGTGCCGTCGAATAGAATCGGCGTCTCGACGGCGTCCCAATCGTGCACGTCATGCGGCGATGCTTGAAAGTACCAAACGATCTTACCCGTATCCGGGTTCAGCGCCACAATCGAGCATGTATACAGGTTGTCGCCTTTGCGGCTTTGTTGCGCCATTACCGGGTTCGGATTTCCTGTGCCGACAATATATAAGTTGAGCTCGGGATCGTAAGTCCCTGGCATCCACGCCTGACCTGTGCCGTGCGCCGAAGCATATTCGTCGGGCCAGGTATCCATGCCGGGTTCACCCTTGCGGGGCGTTGTCCACCACTTCCATTGCAGAGCCCCGGTTTCCGGGTCCCGCGACTGAATGAAGCCCGGATTATCCATATGATCGCCGCCTATGCCGGCGATCACGTGATTGCCGATGATAACGGGCGCAACGGTCGAGGTGTAATCGAGTTTCGGATCGGCGATAGATACTTTCCACCGCTCCTTACCGGTTGCCGCGTCAAGACTCACCAGGTTGCTATCCGGCGTTTCAAAGAACAGCCAGTTGCCGTACATACCCAGGCCCCGATTGCCGATGGTGCTTCCGGTGTTGGGCGGGTATTGGTAGTGCCACAACTCGTGACCGGTCCGAGCATCCGCGGCCCAGACGTTATTGGGCGAGGTGAAATAAAGAACGCCATTCACCATAAGCGGCGTCGACTTGATTTGAACATTCGCCCCAGGCGCCCCGCCGCCCCGGCCCCCGCCCGCACTGAAACGGGTGGCCCAGGATAACGCCAGCGTATGGACGTTTGTGCTATTAATTTCCGTCAGCGGACTGAATCGTTGGCCGGTATAATCCCCGTTATAAGAGGGCCACGCGTTGCCCTTCGGTTTGAGCAGCTCGGCCGGCGTCAGCCCTTGACAGATCCCGGCCGTCGCGAATAACAAAGTGGCGCAGGCCAGACCCACCGCGCGAATGCACCTGCTAGGAACGTTCATCATTTCAATGTCACCAAATAGGCAGTTATGTTGTGAACATCTGCGTCCGTGTATTTCGAGAGAAGATCGGTATGCGCCTTCAACGGGTCGTTGATCTCCACCTTGGGAACCGCTCCGTCGCGGGTGAAGGAATGATATGCCCCAGCCGAATCGTGCAGCGAAACGCCAAAATCGTCGACGCGGTCGAGCGGCCCTGAAAACTTCTTGCCGTCTGATAGCGTTACCGTCACCGTCGTAACGCCACGGCTCGACGCCGCCTCGGCGCCACCACGCCCGCCGCGGCCACCCCCGCGCCCACCACGCGGTTGCAGCCAGCGCGCCTGCAAAGCGAAACCGTCATAGCGTGCGCCGATGCCCTTTAGATCGCCCGTTGCAGAGTGGCATCTTGCACAGGTGACTTTGAAGTAGGCCTCGCCCTTTTTCGGATCTCCCGTGAGAACGTCTTGGTAAGCATAAGTGTTGCGGTGGTCGGCGGCATACGTTTGCACGTGCAGCCATGCGACTACATCGGCTATCTGCGGCTCGGTTAGATTGATCCGCGGCATACCGGCATCCGGCCGCCCGTTGCGTATCACCGGCGCAATAAGAATCCCCTTCTCGTCATCCAGCACCAGAACCGAGCGCACCAGATCCGGCGCGCCCGGTCCGCCGCGGGCGCTGGGCCCGTGACACCCCGCGCAATTCGCGGTGTAAACCGTAGCGCCGCGCGCGTAGGCGGCCGGATCTTCCTTCGACCCGGCAATGGCGGCGGCGGTGACGGATTTATCGTTCGCCGCCTTCGATCCCGCCCCGGCGGCCGCCGGCTCCTGCGCGTATAAAAAGGTGGACGGCGCGAGGAACAACAGCAGCGGCAGCGCGGTCCGTTTCCAATCGAACATGGATACCCCCAAAAAGCTTGGCGCAGGCGAGATTCCGACAGGAATCTGCCGCGCACGGATAAAAAGCCAGAAACACCAGTTTACGCTAACGCAGACAGCGCTGAATCGGTTCCCGCCGTTCTACTCGTGCCGTAGCGCCACCATTGGGTCCACGCGAGCCGCCCGTCGTACCGGTACACATGAGGCGAGTAGTGCGACCGCGATCATCACCCCGCCTCCCATCGCCAGCGGCGTAACGCTCTCCCATTTCAGATCCGAGAGGACCCTGGTCGCCAGCGGTCTGCTCCAAAAGACCATCGCCATGCCTGCCGCCGAGCCCACGCACACCATCCCCAAAACATCCCGCAGCACCAGGTGGCTCACGCTGCTCGCTGTCGCGCCTAGCGCCATGCGAATTCCGATCTCATTCGTCCGCCTCGCCACCGTATAAGCCAGCAGTCCGTATAGCCCAATGCCGGCGAGCACCACGCCCAGGCAGCCAAAAAACTCCGATAGCGTCGCGATCAGACGTTCGGGCACAATGTTCGAGTCCACCTGATCCGCAAGCGTTGTGATCGATTTTACCGGCACCGTTTTCAGAACATCTCGTACCATTTGCCGTACCGTCCCGGCGATCGATTCTGGCGCCGCGGCAGTGCGCACTTCGAAATGGTCCAGAAGGCGGCTCTCCTGGAACATATTGAAGTAGATCAGTGGGTACGGAGCATCGCGCAGCTCAAACGTTTTAACGTCGCCCGCCAGTCCCACGATTTCGTAAGGCTGGTCAGTGCCGAACCACGCGCCGTTCTTCCGGTCCGGATCAATCGCTACATGCTTTCCGATTGGATCGACGCCTGGAAAATAACGGCGCGCCATCGTTTGGTTGACAATTGCCACCCGCGCGCGCCCCACATCCCGAAACTCAAAATCGCGGCCCCCGAGCAGGGGAATGCCTAGCGTCTCGAAGTAGCGTGGCGATACAAACACCACCGCGGTCCGTTGCCGGATCTCCGGCCGCTCCGTATGCCCTTCGGCAATCAGGAAGCGCGCCCCCGACCCGCACCCTTGTAGCGGAGTGCAGCCGCTGATCGACGCCGAGCGCACCTGCGGAATTCTCTGGAGGCGCAACAGTAGCTCCTGGTATGGCGCGGCCAGTTGCTCAGTCTTGTACCCGCTGTGCGAGGGATCGAGTGTCACCTGAAGCACGTGATCGCTGCGAAAGCCCAGATCGAAATTCCGCAACCGGGCGAGGTGGTTCAGAAATGTGGCGGCAGCGGTTACCAGGACAATCGAGAGAGCCACCTGCGCCGTCACTAGTCCCTTTCCAAACCAACGCCAGAACCACGTGTCACCGCCTTTTCCGGTCTGCCGCATGGCCATTGCCGGCTCCGCGCGGAACGCATACCATGCCGGCGCTAATCCGAAAAGAAGACCGGTGAGCAGCGCGACTCCAGCGGTGAACAGCGCCACGTTCAAGTCGGGGTGAACTTCGATATCGATGTGCTCGAATGCGCGGCTGCTCGCCAGGATGCGTACCAGGATGCCGGTTCCGTAACACGCCACCACCACGCCGGCCGCCGCGCCCGCTGCGGAAAGAAGCAGCGATTCCGTCAGCACCTGTCTTATAAGCCGGCCGCGGCCTGCGCCCAGACCCACGCGTACCGCCAGTTCCCTCCGGCGCCCCGCGGACCGCGCCAGCAGCATGCTCGCCATATTGATACACGTCAGCAACAACAGCAGGCCCACCACGGCCGTCAGCAGCGCCAGCGGTTTGCCGTACTGGTCGCGCACCCGCGCCAGGCCCGCCCCCGCCGGCAGCAATTCCATCTTGGTTTGCGCGGGCGGCTTCATGCCTTGGTACAGCGCGGCGATTTCAGCCTGCCCCTGTTGCAGCGTTACACCCGGCTTCAACCGCGCCAGCATAGTGAGACCGTAGTGCGCCGCCGGGATCCAAAGGTCTGTCCGCGATCCTACCCGCGGCCCCACGTAGCCGCGCGGAGCCACCCCAATGATGGTTTTCGGCGCGTCATTGTAGAAGATTCTCCGGCTCAGAATTGCCGGGTCGCGTTGGAATCGCCGATCCCAATACGACCAGCTCACCACCGCCGCATCTCCGTCCCCGCTCGCGGAGACATCCTCCGCGCGAAAGAATCGGCCGATTGCGGGTTTCAACCCGAGCACCCGAAAGTAATTCTCCGGCACGCTCTCCTCGATCGACGTTTCCGCATCGGAGTCCGGCATGCGCACCTGGGCCAGATTGTCGAACCCCATGCCGGTGATCCCCGAGAAGACATGAGTGTGATCGCGCAGGTACTCATATTGCTCCCATGCCCAATACCCGGGCCAATGAAGCTCGGTCGGAGAATTCCGCACCAACTCCACCAGTTGCTCGGGATGCTCCACCGGAAGTGGTCGCAGCATGATGGTGTAGAACAAACTGTAAATCGCGGTGTTGGCCCCGATCCCGAGCCCCAGCGAGATGACGGCTACTGCTGTGAAACCTGGGCTGCGCACCATCAGCCGCAGTGCATACCGGATGTCGTTCAGGAGCATTCTCATCAGACCGCCAGGATCCGTGAAAAGTTCCCAACCAGCTCGTCAGAATCAACCCGCAACGTTTTCTGAGGAGTCTTATCTAACTCAGCTAGCGAGCAATCGCTTCTCAAACACGGCCACGATTAGAGCCGACGCGCAAAGGAATGTCCCGAAGGGCAGTTCGAATGTTGCCGGATCTTTCCGTGCCGCCTTAATATAAGCCAATCCCAGAATCGCCCCGGTGACCGAACCCAGCAACCATGCCAAAACGGTCCCCTGAAATCCCAGGAACGCGCCGATCGTCGCGATCAACTTTACGTCGCCGAATCCCAGCCCCTCTTTATGGCGAATCTTTTCGTAGATGGCGCCCGCGGTCCACAAGAAGAGTGCGGGAAGCGCCGCGCCAAAGGCGGCTTCCGCAACCGATGCCGGGATTCCATTCACGTCCGCGCCCATAAGCCACAGCAGCGATTGCGCGATATTGCCGGGCACAGGAACGATCAGCGCGAAGACAAATCCAATCGCGATTCCGCCCAAGGTCAGTTCGTCGGGTAAGATGCGCTCCTCCAGATCCGAAAAAAGCAGACCAACCAGCAGCGCGCTGAAGACACACATCTTGACCGCCGCCGCCGTCGCGCCGCCTGCGGCGTAGACAAAATTGAAAAACAGGGCGCCTGTCATCAATTCCACCAGCGGATAACGCCACGAAATCCGTTCGCCGCAATGGCGGCACCGGCCCCCCAGCAGCGCATAGCTCAAGACAGGTACATTGTCGTACCAGGCGATCATCGCGCCGCACTTGGGGCACCTCGAGCGGGGTGCTACTACCGAAAGATCACGCGGCCAGCGATGGATGCAGACGTTGAGGAAGCTGCCGATCAGCAGCCCGAAGAGCAGTGCGAGCGAAGCTTCAAGCATGGGAGAGAGTTTGCCGGTAAACTTCCATGGTACGGCGCACCATGTGCTCCACGGTGAACTGTTCCCGTACGGCGCGCCGTCCGGCTTCGCCCATACTGCGCGCTAATTGAGGATCCGCGGTCAATTCACGGATTGCCGCGGTAATCGATTTTTCCGTGTTATCTACCAGCAACCCCGTCTCACCGTGCCTCACTGCCTCGGGTAAGCCGCCGATGCGGCTCGCCACCACAGGCACTCCCGCGGACATGGCAAGCAGCGCCCCCGAACCCAGCCCTTCGCTCGCTGTCAGGTAAACAAGCACGGCCGCGTCGCGCAAATCGAATTCCAGGCGCTGCGAGATTGTAAGATCCAGACTGGGCGCCACGCCGTCTTTACGCAGGGCAATCACCCGCGCGCCGTTCGCGCGATCGAGCAGTGGCACGCCATCGTAAACCACTGTTATCTTCTCCGCTGGTACGCCCCCGCTGATCAATACCGATTTAACAAATTTCGATACTGCCAGGAAACGGGTGGCGCGCGCATATTTCCAGCCGGCGCGCACTGGGAATGCGACGCGTCGGGAAACCAGCAGCGGTCTTCCTCTTACGAATGCGCCAAAGGTGTGGCCTTTCGAGTCATGCGCGTGTACCAGATCGTTCTCGCGGGCGTGTAGCAGCGTGCGCGCAAAACTGAATGGCTCCACGCGCCAACCGCCGCGCCGCGCGGCATCGAATAAAGGCGAGCCACGGGGCGCCAGAAGCGTGGATTCCACCCCCTCAGCCGCCAGACCTTCAATCAGGCGAAGCGTTTGCCACTGGCCGCCGCGCATTATCTTGACGCCGTCAACGTGAAGGACGCGCATCAGCTCATGTTTCTCGCTTTGGCGTACTTAATGAACGTATAGAAAGCTGCCATGTAAGCGATGGTAAGGCCTTCGTGTCCGTCGAGGAAGCCCCGCTGCAGAACGTAGGTTTTGAAAAAGGTCCAAGGCGGGTCGGCAATGAAGCGCCACAGCGGTACCCGAATCTGCCGGCCCGCAATCTCCTGCGCCGCCAGCGTCGTGTATCGCTCCAGCGTCTTCACGTGCTCGGATAGAGAGTCGCAGGTAAAGTGCAGGATTGCGCTGTCCAGTTTCCCCACCGGTGCATCCACTCGCACGCTCTCATGCACGAAATCGCCTACCCAATGGCCCTTGCGGCGGTCGTAGAGACGAATCTTCCGGTCGGGATACCAGCCGGAGTGCAAGATCCAGCGGCCTAGATACCGTGCCAACCGTGGCATGGTATAGCCTTCATAGCGTGGTCCGGCCTTCTTCAACGTCCAGATTTCCGCCTCGAGCGCCTCGCTAAGCGCCTCATCCGCATCCAGCGAGAGAATCCAATCGTGTGCGGCCTGTTCCGCCGCCCAATTTTTCTGACCGGCGAAACCCCGCCAGCCGGCCTCGAAAACGCGCGCACCCAGGTTTTCCGCCAACTCCACGGTGCGGTCGGTCGAGCCGCTATCCAGAATTAGGATCTCATCGCAACACCGGAGGCTTTCGATGGCGCGCGCGATGTTGCGCTCCTCATTGAGCGTGATGATCGTGGCGGTGATTTTCATCGTGCTCAGAATCCGCCGGTAGCGATAGGGGCGTAACTGAAGCAGAGGAAGAAAACGGCCAGGGCGATCCAACCCAGGCGCCGGCGTTCGGGACCCAGATCGGCCGCGTCATATATCGACGGATGCCGCCGGCCCACCAGCAGTAGCACGGCGCCCCAAAATGTCCAGCCGTACCAAAAGACTCCAAGCGGCAACATGGCGACGCACAGCAATTTCGAAACCAGCTTGTGACGGCGCGGAAAAAACGAATAAAGAATGTGTCCGCCGTCCAACTGGCCCACAGGTAGCAAATTCATGGCAGTCATAAACATGCCCACCCACGCCGCGCGCGCCACCGGATGAAGATAAAGATCGCTCACCTTCACGCCTGGAAATACCGCGTGCGTTAAAAGCCACTGCATCGTACAGACGCCGAATTGCAGATCGCCATGATGCGCGATGCCCGGAATTACTTTGGAAAACGCCAGGCCGATAGCTAACGCCGGCACGATGAAAACAAACCCCGCCAGGGGACCCGCCGCGCCGATGTCGAACAACACTCGTTTGGAATAGATCGGCGTCCGTATGCGTATAAAGGCGCCGAATGTACCCAAGCCCGGCGATGGCAGGAAATAAGGAAGGCTCGAATCTACGCCATGAACCATCGCCGCGATGTAGTGTCCAAATTCATGAGCCAGAAGAATCGACATCAGGGTCAGCGAAAATGGCAGGCCGCCAAGCAGCAGCGCCGGACGAAGCCAGAACAACGCATACAGATCGGGACTATGCTCCAGATCGAACGGAACATTGTGGGCAAAATCGTATTGCATCGCAGCGCCTACAGCCGTTGTGGTAAAAAGCGTTACCAGAAACAACAGCGTATAGAGCCAGTACCGTTCGCGAGTTCGCGGAATGAAAAGAGAGACCGCGCTGCGCAGGGGAGCGGTTTGCACGTCCGTATCTTCGTGAAGAGGATACGGCGAAGGAGAAATTTCCCGGGATGCCACGATGAAGCCGCTTGCAGCGGGTTACTGCAGCGTCTGTAACTCCTTGCCGGGCTTAAAACGCACGGCCTTGCCTGGGGGAATCGAGACCTCCGCGCCGGTACGCGGGTTGCGCCCGATGCCGGTCTTCCGCGGTTTTACGTTGAATACGCCAAACCCCCGCAGTTCAATCCGGTCGCCCTGTTCGAGCGCGCGCTTCATGCTTTCGAAAACAGTTTCGACTGCCATTTCGGCTTTGGTCTTCGTGATGCCGGTTCGGTTGACCACTTCATTAATGATATCGAGCTTGATCAAAAGACCCTCCTCAAGACGTGCGCGCGTGACGTATACCCGTGTTTCATCAGTCAACCAAATGATAAGATTGAATTTATACTCATGTCAAGGGAAGGCGACCGGGACCGCGCGGAGCCGGTTTCGAGCGATGAATTCCGCCACGCGTGCGGCCGCTTTGCTACCGGTGTTGCCATTGCCGGAGCCTTGGATCCAAACGGCGTGCCGCACGGCCTCACCGTCAACTCATTTTCTTCCGTTTCTCTCAATCCGCCGTTGATTCTAATATGTTTAGGTCACGCCATCGCCGCCATAGACGTATTTCGCGAAGCCCGTCACTTTAGTCTCAGCGTGTTGCGGGCAAGCCAGCGCGCGGTCTCCGAACGCTTTGCTGCGCCTCTGGACAACCGTTTCGGCTCCCTCGCGTGGCGCCAGGGAAAAACCGGAGCTCCGCTGCTGGATAACACGTTGGCCCAAATTGAGTGCGATATGGTACGGCGCGTCAGCATGGGCGATCACGATATTTTTATTGGGCAAGTGACTGCGGTCTCGGTGGAGCGAGGCGAACCGCTCATTTACTTCGCCAGCGAATATCGGGAACTGGCGTAACCCTCCCCCAAATCCAGTAAACCGGCGCGCCGGCGGCAATCAGTAGCGTTCCGGCAATCGCCGGTCCGGGCGTCGCAATCAGCGTGTTTAGGACGAAGCCAATTGCTATCGCCACAAACAGAAGCAGCGTTGTCGGATATCCCCACATCCGGTAAGGCCGTGGCAAATCGGGCTCGCGCAAACGCAGGACTATTACCCCGGCCGAGGTAAGTCCATAAAAAATCCACGCTGCGTACATGGCATAGGATGCCAGCGTTTCATATGTACCGGTGAGCGTCAGCAGCCCGGACCACACGCCGAATAGGGCGATGGAAACATGCGGCGTCTGAAAACGTGGATGGATCCGGCCGAAGATGGGCAGAAACATACCATCGCGCGCCTGCGCGAAAAAGATGCGCGGCGCCGTCATGATCCAACCGTTCATCGAGCCCGCAATCGAGATGAGAATGACGCCCGCTAGAAAGGCCCCTCCGGCGCGGCCCATGGTTCGTTCCGCAACCAGCGCGCCTACGCGATCCGCCGAGGCAATTTGAGGAACGCTCAGCACTCGCAGATACGCCACATTGGCGAGCACATAAACCACGGTTACCGTGCCTAATCCAAATACCAGAGCCAGCAGCAGATTCCGTTTCGGGTTCTTGATCTCTCCCGCGATAAAGCTGACGGCCACCCATCCGTCGTAAGAGAGCACGCACGCGATCATCGCGACGCCGAAATTCGCTAGGGAAAACGGTCCCGCGGCCGGGGATGGCGCGGCTCGGGCGCCGCCGAAAAAAGCGCTCGCAATCAGCGTCAAGAGACCGGCAAGCTTAATCGCGGTGAAGAGCTTTTGCACCGTGGCCCCGGCCTTTACGCCGCGATAGTTGACCATGGTTACAGCGACAATCAGCATCACCGCCGCGGCTTTTGCCAGCGACGGCGTGAGCGGAATGAAATAGGAGAGGTACGTGGCAAACACGATGCCAAGCCATGCCACTGACGCGGAGAGGATTACGAAAAAGTAGGCCCACCCGCAGAGGAAGGCGCAGAGCGGTCCATAAATTTCGCGAAGATACACGTACTGCCCGCCTGTGGCCGGAAACATGGCGCCCAGTTCTGCATAGGCCAGCGCCCCAAAGAACGAAAGTACGCCGGTAAAAATCCAAGCGCCCAGAATCAGCGGCTCCGAAGAGAGATTGCGCGCGACTAAGTTCGGCACCAGGAAAATGCCCGAGCCGATAATTGTGCCGGCTACAATCGCGATGGCATCGATCAATCGCAATTGGCGCGGCAACTCAGTGGGACTGGACATGTCTGCTCATAATGCCACATCGCCGAGCGCAGCTCCGATAATGGTAAGATCTAGCGCGATGTCATCCACTCAAACTCCCGACTCGATCAAGCTCGCGATGAAACAGACCAACGACCTCTTTAACACGGAGGTCTTCGGCAAAGGCAATTTCGGCGCGCTGAACGATATATACACTTCTGATGCGCGTATCCTGCCGCCGGGCGCGCCAATGGTCTCCGGCCGCGAGGGCATCAAGAAGTTCTGGAGCGACGTCGTGCAGTCCCTCCACGCGACTTCCGCGGTATTGGAATCCATAGACGTGATGCCGGCGGGCGATGGCGTAGTCGAGATCGGCTCGGCCTCGCTTACCGCGGCGCCTCCCGGACAGCCCGCCGCCAAGATCGAAGTCAAGTATGTTGTCTATTGGCGGGAGGAAGACGGTAGGTGGAAGTGGCACGTGGATATCTGGAATATGAACGCGTGATCACGCCGCCGCGGAACGCGAGATAATCGAATCGTATGCCGGCTGTTGCAGAACGAAAACTTTCGAAGGAAGAGTTCCACGCCCGATATGACGGCGAAAAGCCGTACTACGAGTTTTGGGATGGCGAGGCGGTACGGAAACCGATGCCTACGTGGTTGCACGTGCAGGTCCAGAGAATTCTTCAAATACTGCTAGTTGAATTAGGTTACCGATCCGGAGCCGAACTCGAGTTGCGCCTCGATCCAAACTACGGACCCATCCCAGACGTCGTTGGGTTGGAGGCGCCTCCCGCTGGCCCGTACCCTACGAAGCCGTTTGAGGTTGTGATCGAAGTTCTATCGCCCGATGATCAATTCTCCCGCATCCTCCGCAAATGCCGTCTATATGAAAAGTGGGGGATTCAGCAGATCGTGGTGATCGATCCGGAAGAGCGGCTTGTCTGGCGATTTGAGAGTGGCGCCCTGGTCGAAACGGATGTCATTGCCTCGCGGGGCGAAAAAAAGATTTTCGCTCCTGTACTTTGGGAACAGGTAGACCGCAGCCTATCTTGATCCCTATCGCCTGCCGAATCTCCTTCCCATACTAGGCGGATGGAATGAAGGCCGTGGAGCCGATGGCCTTGGTGTAAAGTGTGGCTCCGCAGGCCTGCTGCTACCGCTGCCAAAACGCCTAGGACTGTGGTCGGCATTGGGATTCCCCGCGTTTGGCGTAGCAAAGTGCGAGTCGCGGTAATTGCCGCTCTTTGAGGCGTACTGCGAACTGCGAAAGCCCCCGCTCTTGGCATAGGAACTACCCGAGTAGTGATCCGCCGTCGCCGTTCCCTGCGTGCCGTATTTTGGCAGGTTATCAACTGCGTCGCGGCCGTAATAAGTCCGGCCAGTCTGCTGGTAAGTCCGATAATCCCGCCATTCGCCATAATCGATAGGCCGGTAACTGCCGTGGAATAGCAGGTCGCGCATCAGCGCGTATTGGCCGTAGAAGACCCAAAAATCGCGGCCGCCGCTGTGGTCCCAATAGCCGTATTGGTTCGATTGTCCCGGCGGCGCCATGTAGGCGAACCCCGCGGGCTGCGCAACATGTTCCGCTTCGGTATCGTACTTGCCCGCGCCTTTGTGTTCGATCGCCATGCCCAGGTCGTTACGCATGGCCTCGTAAGTGGGCTTGGGCGCCTCTACCCAGCGGTCTTCCGATTTGGTCGCACCTGCTTTGGAAGCGGCGTCCGGAACCTGCGTCGTGACCGTGCGAATCTGCTGATCGTATGTTTTCGACTTGCCGTGGCCGCGCTCTTCCATGTCGGCCAGGATCTTGTCCCACGAAGTGTAAAGCTGCCCGGTGAGCGCCGTCAGACTGGCCGATCGCTGCGGCAGGTCGGCGGCTGCCGTATGCAGCGCATCCTCATCCCCGCCGAGCGCGCCGAAATTCAGATGAGAGTAGTCATTGGCCGCGGCCTCGCGGCGTAATTCCGCGCTCGATTGCCACACCTGCTCGCCGCGCGCTTGAACCTCGTGTAGCGCTGCCAGGCGGGTGTCGAGGTCCGCCTTCTTTTCCGGCCAATCCGTCGCGGCGCGCTGCACCGTAGCGGCAATCGGGGTGAAGTCAAAGGCATGAATGGTTTGATAATCTCGCGCCATCTGCTGCACCTGATCGGGCAGGTGACGCTTCAGTTCCACCCAGTGCGACGCCTCGTTCTCTGAGGCCATAGCCTGGCCGGTGGCTAAGGAGCGCAATCGCCGTTCGTCGGCCAGCAGCCTTTCGGCTTCGTCGCGATCCGCACGGCGGTTCTGCTTTTGCAGCGCGTTGAGGCGCTGCATATCGCGTTCGGCGGATTGCAGTGTCGTCGCCGCCCCATCGAGCGTCGCCGGCCATTGCCGCGCGGCGGGGATGGTGCGGAACAACTCTGCTTCGCTCTGCAGTTCGCCCGCAACTTCACTCTTGGCGTGTTGAATCTGCGTCGCGGCAGACCGCACCGCCGCCCGTTCGCTATCGATTGCCGCGCGCGTCTGGCGTGGAAGGTCGTCGAAGCCAAGGAAAGGCACGACGGCCATAAACGCTACAACGATTACGGTCGCGAACTTTAATCCCGATCGGTTCATGACTTATACCTGGCCGCGGTAGACGGTAACGTCGCCCGGCGGAATCGTATTAAAGAGAGTGACGGAGAAAGGCTCGCCCTCCGCTTTGCGCACGCCAAGAATACCGGCGCTTCCGCTTTCGCGGAACTCCCAATAGTAGAAACCCTCAGGCTGGGGCCGATCGCTGCGTTGCGCCTGCACCTCACGGCTGATCACGTAAAGCCAGTTCTTACCGTCGAACTCGAAGAAATCGGCTGTGTTCTGGCGCTCGTCCATTTGTGCCAGATCCTCTTCGGACATGCCCAAGTCTTCGAGCGTAACCTTTCGTGGATCGCTGTGGATTGCGACTTCAATCTCCTCGTCGCCGCCCACGCGCAACGTGACCCGCCGCTCTTTATACGGGCCCGAAAGCTCACGCCACTGGCGCGAACCGGCCGCAATCTCCATACTGCGGTCGAGAGTGAAATCGAGGTCTTCCAAATTGTCACCCGCGCCGGAGACCGATATCGCATCTCCCACGCGGGCGTCTTGCGGCTTGAGATTGGCCAGGTCCTCCGCGGGCGCGGAAGGAGTGGCTGGTTGCGGATGGCGTTTAAAAAATTGCATAACTACGATCGCCAGCACAACGCCCAGGACTGCTTCGACGGTAAGAGTAATCATGGCCTGGACGAGGTGCTGTCCCGTTACGCTCCGGCCTTTTCGCCGGTCTTCTGCGTCGACGAAAGCATCGCGCTCCCGCTCGGCAGTTCCTTCGGAATGTACGGCGCGGAAGCCCCGCCCGCCTTTAGCTGCCGTTCGGCCTTGAGCGCTTCAAGTTCCGCATCCACGCTATGTCCGCCGAGTTGGGCGAACTGCTTTTCCAAATCGTCGTCCTTGCCGGTGGAGGCCAGTTCATCGAACGCCTTGGCGGTAGCCTCCTCCTTCGCAACCGAATCTTCGAACCGGTTGAGCTGCGCGAAGGCGTTATCGGCGTTGCCCACGCCCGACATGGCTTCCGCGACCTTGCGCTGCGCTGACGCCGCATTCTTGCGCGCCACCAGAGTCGTGGCCGTGCGTTCGCCTTCATCGATCTTTCCTTTGAGCGCGGTGACTTGCTGCTTCAGCTTTTCGCTCGAAGCCTTGGCCTGATCCACAGCCACCTGCATCGAGGCCACCTGCTTGTCGCTCTCGGCTTTTTTCGCGAGCGCCTTCTTGGCCAGATCTTCGTTTCCGGCATCGAGGGCCACGCCCGCGCGATCTTTCCATTCTTGCGACTGGCGCACGTACTTCTGGTATTCGGCGTCCAGGCGGTTGTAATTGCTCATCGCCACTGCGGAGGAGCGCACCACGTTGTTCAACTCAGTCTTCATGTCGAGGACCGTCTGTTTGACGGTGGCCTCGAAAGTGGCGTCCTCGATGGTGTCCATGCCCTTATTGGCCTGGCCGCGGGCGACGCGCCCGGCGCGATTGAAGATATCCGATAGGAATGCCATAATTTCTCCGTTTACGCTCGCTTCCCTTACCCGTTAAGGCCGCTCAAAACGCGGCGGGCCGTCATTACATCTACCAGCAGAAAATGCACGCAGGAAAGGATATCGTCCTCATCGTCCGCGCCCAGGTCCTGCAGTTTGCAGAAATTGTTGAGGGTGATTGCCACCTTACCGCCTGGCGCTTCATAAAGCGAAAAGTGCGAGGTTGAGATTCCATTATCCGCCGCCAGCATTCGCGTCATGATCTCGGGCGTAACGGACGCGCGAGGCACGACGATGCACGGCAGCGAAAGGAACATAATGTCGCCCTGCACCACGGCGTGTATGGAAACGCCGCTATCGGTTTCACGGATATTCAGGCTGTCGGGAGACGGTTCGGTGACTTCATAGCCGCGCTCGGCAAGAAGCGCGTGGATTTGCCCCACTTGGGGGCCGGCGGTGGCAGTCATAGGATGCACTCAGTTGTTCGATACGATGTTTTGGACCCGGAAGTTCCAGGGCAGTATCACCCGCCTCCATTGTAATGCCGCGCGGGCAGCGTCCGATTTCACCGAAAATATTGGCAAACGCCCGCAAGTCGATCCCCGCCGTCGTGCGTACGGTTCAGCCTGCTGAGGTAGAAAATACACTCAGTGAGCGACCGAAATGCCTAAGCCGCGCTGGCTTGCCCAATCGCCGATTCCGCCGGAAGTGGGTTGGCTGTTTGCAACGAATGTCAACGCCGATTGCGCCGGCAAATGAAAATTGACGAAGTTGTTGCCATAAGTGGATGGCTGCGGAACCTTCACCGATATCTGATACACCTCGCCAGGCAAGCCGGGGACCGGTCCGAGCACTGCCGCGATTCCAGGCGCTAGAAAGCCGTCAATCAGCACTTCCACGGGTGTGCCGGTAACAGCGAATCCTCCCGAAAATGTCATCGGCCCCACGCCCGTGGCATAGATCGTGATCTTCGCGCCCTCCTTTGCAGGGTTCGTGGGTGAGTTCAACGTGCCGTCCGCGTTGAGAATGTAGCCTTGACCTAGCCCGCTGCCATTGACCGCGAATACGCCGGGCGCGGCGGCCGCCAATGGCGCGAAAATCGACGCGATTGCGCCGCCCGATTGCACCGTGATCGTAGCCGCAAACGACGTTACAAATTCGAAAGGCTGGGCGTTGAACAGCGTGCTGAACGAAAGCGGGATCGCCGCAACGAGGGTTGTTGCGGATTGTGCGACAAGCGGCAGTGCGGCGCCGTTCACTGACACGCTCGCGTCATCGCCGAATCCTGCGCCGTTGATCATGAATGTCTCGCCCGGTGAGAGCGCCACGCCGAGATGGCTGGCCGCATTGCTGACGGAGTCGATGCGTAACGTTGCCGGCGCGGTCACCGTTGCGCGCGCAACCAGCGCTTGCGGAATGAATGGCCCCTCAATAGGCGAAAGCGGGGTCGAGCCCGACGGGCCAGTCGTGCCCGCGAAGATGGCGCCGCCATCCGGCATCGGCGCCAACGCGGTGATGCCGAAGTTGCGCGTGTCGCCTTCGTAGGTAGAAAATTGCAGACTCGAAAGATCGGGCGTCAACGCCGCCAGAAACGACGTCGAACGCGCGAACGAAATCTGAGCCGCTCCGCGCAGCGGAAACGATTTCGACGTCGTCGCGCCGCCTGCGATCACACTTCCGTTCGCTGCGAGAGCCATCGCCTGCGCCTGATCGGACGCTTCACCGCCGAGCAACGTCGTGGAGATCGGCCGCAGTTCGGAATCGAATTCCGCGAGGAATGCGTTTCCCCCGCCGGCGCTGCCCAGCGCTCCCGGGTACGGCGGAACAGTTACTGGAGCGGTCTGAAAGGCGCCGGGAGTTCCTAAGAGACGTTGCGAGCCCGTACCGCCCGCAGCATACAGATTGCCCGAGCCGTCTACCGCGAGCGCGTTCACGGTGCCTGCGACGCTTGCCGTGTATACCAGCGACCTGCCATTGCAGCAAAGTTGATAGATCGTTCCGCCCCCCGCCACAATCGGTGACCCGTCCGATTCAAGCGCGAGCGCCGCGGCTGTTACATTCTGAACCCCGAAGTAGGTCGAGTAGACTAACGAACTGCCATCCGCGCTGAATTCGGCGACGAATCCGTTGACGGCCGGCGCGAGCTCGGGTCCGCCGTCGATTCCCGGCGGCGTTGTCCCAGTGAGTTTCCCTTGCCATGCGTCCGTTGTAACGGGTAAGTCGCCATAAGTCGTTCCTGCAATCACCGCATGGCCGGAAATATCCACTGCCACGGCGTTCGATTGAGTTTGCGCGTCGCTGAAATAAGTCGAATAAGCCGTCGACCCGTCGGCGTTCAGCTTGAACACAAAGTTCCCGCCGCTTTTTGCGAATGCGCCCGCAGTCACCGGAAAATCGGTCGAGTTGGTGTCGCCCGTGACATACGCCGCGCCCAGAGCGTCAATCGCTAGGCTCTTCGCCGTATCTGAGGCGGTGCCGCCGAAGTAAGTCGAGTAAATCGTGTTGCCCTGGGGATCTAACTTAGTCACAAACACGTCCGTCGTGGCTGCGACCCCCATATATAAGCTCGACCTTGCCACCGCCAGCGCAGTGACCTGCTCAAGCGACGGCGGCCCTACCGCCGTTCGCGTCGCCAGTCCATCGGTCGTTTTGTAGACCGTGCCGCTGATCCAAAAATAAATCGCGCCACTCACGGGGTCGGCCGCCATCGCGCCCCCGTTGAGATCCAATCCGACGCGGCTCCAATCCGCGCCGCTATCCACGCTACGGAAGATGCCGCCCTGGGATGTCGCGTAAAGCGTCCCCTGGTGTAGCGGGTCGGCGAGGACGTTTTGCGGCGCATAGGGTGAATCGGGCTGTCCCATCGCCGACCAGGTCAAGCCATCGTCGTTACTCACTTGCAGAACCGTCAGCGTTGCCGCGTAGATCGTTCCCTTGGTAAATGGATCGAACGCCATGCTCACTGGTCCGGTAGTGGTGGGAATACCTTGCCATCCGGCGCGGCCTTGCGCGGTGTTGCGCTGTAAGTTAGGCCCGCTCGCAAAGAACAGAATCTGGGGATTGTTGGGGTCCACCCAAATATGGTCGACGGCATTTCCACACGGGCCGCAGCCGATGCCGCCCCACGTGACGCCTCCATCCGCGCTGTTAAATATCCACCCTCCACCGGCCGCATAGGCCAGCGAATCGTTGGATGGATCGAACGTCACCGTCAATGGCGACTGCGCGTACTGCAACGCCAAACTCCATGTGGAACCGCCGTCGCTGGTACGCGCGATGCCTTGGTTTGACGCGGCCAGCGTCCATTGCGGGTGTTGCACGGAAACCGCTACCGAACTTATCGAGGCGGCTCCCGAGTTATAGAGGTTGCTCCAGTTGTTTCCCGCGCCATCGATGCGGAACAGGCCGGACCCCGCCGGATGCGATTGCGCCGCTCCGCGTACAGCCATATCCGTCGACGTGGTGTTTCCAACCACGTAGCTGTTGCCTTGCGTGTCCGTCGCCACGCCCACAACAGATGCGGTGGCCGAACCGCCGAGCGTCTGCACCCACTGGACTTCGGCCGATTGCGCGAAGCAGCAGGAGGCGGCGAAGGCGAGCAGCGCGATTTTGCGGTACATGGCCTCGATGATAGCGCCCGCGGATGACAGGTGCGCATAATTCTCCGGCGTCCGACGGAGCTACTCCCCGTCCACCTTATCGACGCTGTCGATCTTCAGAACTTCCCACACCCTCATTGCGACTCCATCCTCAGCCCAACTGATCGCGCATGGTCGAGGTGATGCCAGGCCCTGGAGCGCCCTATGGCGGAAGAATCGGGCCCCAGTGTCTCCGACGTTGCACTACGCCTGACTTTTGCCAGAGGTGAGCGCCTTACCAGATAGAGTGCACTCGATCCGAAAATTGCGGCAAGGTATCGCAAGGCTTTCCGCGCGTTACCGCCGCGAACTTCACGGGCGCCCTGGAAGTGCCAGCGCCCTCAGATGAAGCGCATATTGGGGTCGCTGGCGCGCCAATGTCCGGTTTCCACAACCCGAAACTGCGGTGCAGAATGCAACTCAAATGCTAGTTGCATCAGACTAGAGTTTCATGATTTTTGCCGGGGCATTGGCCGGAAGACGGCGCCACCAAAGAAAGCCGCAAAGAACGTAAACGGAGAGGTCATGGATGCTATCCTGCGGGAACATCCTCCGCCTGCTGCGGGCCTACTGGCCGGCAGGCTCGGTTCTCCCGAGTCCAGGGGTTCTGGCTCGGCATTTCCGGCTTTCTATACCGCGCTTCTCGAGCCAAGAAACGCAGAGGAAGAGACGCAAAAAAAAGCAGCTACACTCTGACCTGATGTGCGCGCTGGCGGAGAACCCGGCGCCCGCCATTCCGGTTATATGCCACCGGCTGGTATCTTCACGAGCTGGGCTCACTGCCGTCATAGGAACTTGGCCCACGCTATTGCGGCCAGACATTTACAACAGCGCACCGAATCGATGGAGCAACGCCGCGGGTATTTACGCAACGAAGTCTTTCACCATCGTGAAAGACATGCTTGATCGTGGAGAGCGTCCGATTAACACACGGTACCAAGAGGCTCACTGCAGGTTCCTTGAAATCGCGGACAACACGCAACCAGTTTTTCAGCGCGCTACAGGCAGCCTCGAGACCCCTAACTAAGGGCGAAGACTTACCTGAGTGGGCCGCCGGCGGGTCATTGAAGGATTTCGCTGGGACGTTTCACGCAGCTGTTGACAGCCTACCTGTCGGCAGGTGTAGTATAGCTGTTGGCAGCCAATATGTCTGAACAGAAAACAGATGTCCCATACGGCACCCTGGACCTGCTGATCCTGAAAACACTGGACACGGTGGGGCCGATGCACGGCTACCGCATCGCCAGGAGAATTGAGCAGGTGGCGGAGAACCTTGTGCGATTGAACCAGGGGTCGATTTATCCGGCTCTTATACGCCTGGAAGAGCAAGGCTGGATTCGCACGGCATGGGGGATTTCAGAGACCAAGCGGAGAGTTAAGTTTTATTCGCTGACCAGGGCTGGAACAAAGCAACTCCGTGTCGCGGTTGCCAACTGGGAAAGGGCGACGGCGCTGGTGGCACGCTTCCTGGAGGCGGAGTCGTGAACCTCCGATTCGTTGCGGGCCGTCTGCTGGCGCTGGTTCGCAAGCGGCGCCTCGATGGGGAACTGGAGGGTGAAATCCTCGCTCACCTGGAAATGGCCGAGCTGCATGCTATCGCCGCCGGGCTGCCGGCCGAAGAGGCTCGTCGCGACGCCCGTCGTAGTTTTGGAGGAATCGAACAGATGAAGGAAGATCATCGCGATCAACGCAGCGTACGGTGGGTGGAGAACCTGTTGAGAGACGTACGATATGGGATGGCTGCGCTGGCGCGCGATCCCGGGTTCGCCGCGGTTACCATCGGATTGCTGGCTCTCGGCATTGGCGCCAACGCGGCCATGTTCAGTATCGTGGATGCGGTCCTGTTGAAGCCGCTGCCGTTCCCGCAGCCCGAGCGCATGGTGAGGGTGTGGGAAACTCCGGCGCTGACGGAGCGCAACAACACCACCACCCTGACGTTTTTAGATTGGAAGCGGCAGAACGATCTCTTCGAGGCGTTGTCCGTAGAAGAGCTGTTCCGGGCCGCAGTGGCTGCAAGCGGCGATCCGGCACGCATTTCGGGCAAAATGGTGTCCTCCGGATACTTCCAGGTATTCAGCACGAAAGCTGCAATGGGGCGCACGTTTGCGCCGGGAGAGGATCAGCCGGGAGCGACCCCGGTAGTGGTGCTAAGTCACTCGTTCTGGCAGACGCGGTTCGGCGCGGATCCCGGGATTCTGGAACGCGATTTGGTGCTTGACGGCGAACCGCACAGGATCATCGGGGTCTTACCCGCCGGCGCTTTCGACCGGGACGAAGCTCGGTTCTGGAAACCATTGATCTTCGCGCCGGGTCAACTGAATCGCCGGCAGCACTGGCTTCACGTGATCGGGCGCCTGCGGCCCGGGGTTAGCATCGAACAGGCGCGGTCCAAGATGGCCCTGTTGAGAGCCAGTCTCAATGCGGTGATTTACCAGAAGGACTGGGGTTTTACGGTGGATCCGTTCGCGCAGATGCTGGTTGGGGACACCCTTCGACGCTCGATCTACCTGGCGTTCGGAGCGGTTCTGATCGTGTTGCTCATTGCCTGCGCGAATGTTGCGAACCTTGTGATGGCTAAGGGGGTAACCCGGCGGAAGGAGATGGCCCTGAGAGCCAGCCTGGGGGCCAGCCGCGGCCGTCTGATCGGGCAGTTGCTCACCGAGAGCCTGATTTTGTGCGTTCTCGGAGGCATGGCTGGCGTTGGAGTGGCTTACGTGCTGCTCCACGCCGCCACCCCGCTAGTCGCGGCATCGCTGCCGTTCACGGCCGATCTCAGCGTGGATTTGCGCGTTCTTGGCTTCGCTGCGGCCGGCGTGATGGCGGTTTTGATACTAACGGGTCTGCTTCCTTCCCTGCAGACTTCTTTCGGCAAGCTGTCCAGCTCATTGAATGAGTCGGCGCGAGGGTCGTCGGGTTCTAGGGCAGCGGTCCGCCGCACAATCGTCATCGCAGAAGTTGCGGCTTCGGTGGTACTGATTTGCGGTGCGGCACTCCTGTTCAAGAGCCTGGCGAAACTGCAGCAAGTGGATGCAGGGGTCAGAATCGACCACGTGATTACGATGTCGGCCGATCTTCCCCCAACCGCATATCCGACCCCGGAAAGCGCCACGACATTCTTTAGGTCCGTGGTCGAACGACTGCGATCCGTGCCCGGAATCGGGCAGGCTTCGGTCTCGCTGGGCTTGCCTCTGGAAGGTGTGCGGTGGGGGGAGTTTATCAGCTTGCCGGGAGTGAAGGAGACCCTCCTGGTGCGAGTAAAGATGGTGGATCCCTGGTATTTCTCTACGCTCGAAATTCCTATAGAATCCGGACGCGGAATTGAAGATCGCGACCGCGTCGGCGCCCCGCCGGTTATGGTGCTGAGCCAGGAAGCGGCCCGGCTTTTATCAGGCAGGCTTGGTATAGGGAATCCCGTAGGAAGAGTTGTAGGCTCCTACCTGCCGGGTTACGGTCCCATCCCGGAGTCGCAGGTGAACCTGCAGATCGCGGGAGTGATCCGGAACGAGCGCACCGGCGGATTGCAGGCGCCGCCGGAGCCCGTAGTCTATGTGCCTTTGGCACAGTTTCCACGACAGGACATTAGCCTGGTGGTTCGTACGCGGGGCGATCCGGCTGCGGCAATGCCCGCAATTCGGGAGGCCGTGCGGCAGATTGATCCCCACCTGCCCCTGGGAGAAGTGCGGACGATGGAACAGGTGAAGGACCAGAGCACGCTCTGGGTGAAGCAGCCCACATGGGTGGTAGGAGCATTCGCCGGGGTCGCCGCACTGATGGCCGCATTGGGACTTTACGGTGTTCTGGCGCACGCGGTAACGCAGCAGCGCCGCGAGATTGGTATCCGCATGGCCCTGGGCGCGCGACCGGGTGACGTAGTCTCGAGTACCCTGCGCACCGCCCTCTCGATGCTGCTGGTGGGGCTGATCGCTGGACTGGCTGGGGCCTTTGCGCTGACCCGCGCACTGAAGAGTCTCCTGTTCCAAGTGTCCGCGCTGGACCCGGTCGCACTCGCCGTTGCCTGCGTTCTCATGACCGTCGTCGGCATAATGGCGGCGTTGATCCCGGCGAGCCGTGCCGCGGGCGTAGATCCGATGACGGTGCTCCGCAACGAAAACTGATCGGGGTCCAGCCCCTTCGGCTTCCCCCTTTGAGATCGCCCGTGATCGTTCCCCTGATCAGCGACAGGTGATCGATGTGTCAAGCCGGTAGAAAGCCGCTCAAGGCGAGCAGGGCGCGCGACCTGCTAATCTTTGGGCCTCGCGCACCTGAAGATGGATCTTCTTTCGCATCGAGTTTTGCACCTGAACCAGCCCCGGAGAACGGACTTCTTCACAGGCGACAAGTTGCCAAACGGCGCCAGTTGCTCGATCAACTGCAAATGACCCGATCATCGGGCTGCTTTCAGGGCCAGGCGTTGTCGCAGTGGCCTCAAACGCGTAGAATTCCGATGGAACTGAGTGGTCAAGGCGATCAAGCCCGAAGTGCGGTAATTGAGTTACAGCCGTGCCGAGATGAGCTCTGATTAAGTCGCGGGCCTCAGAAGCGGTTAGATCTCTATTGCGCGCCGATACGCTCACTGCGACAGTGAGCGCAAGGATGATACGACGGATGCGGCCCTGCATAATGCTACTCCTCATCGTCTCTAATGCATGCAGTCCTGAATACACGTGGTTGCCATATTCTCAACCCCAACCATGTGCGAAACTTAGTCGGCACTTCCGATCCAATATTTGTCTTGTATGAGCGTGAAGAATGTTCGAGAAGAATGTTACCCCGTCATTGACGAATGGAGAACTTTTGTCTCTGGGAGAACGAGGGAACCCTACGGAAGCCCTCGCGCAGTACACTGATCCCGAGCAGAATCCAAAGAGATGCAACAAGCACCAAAGGTAATGAACCGCTGCCAGGGGCAATATATACGAGCGCCATGCCGATCCCGGCACACCATAATCCAAAGATCCAAGCTCCAACTCTTTGCACTCGCCAGGGGTGGGCAGAGCCCCTCTATAGAAACAATGCCTCCCGACCTTCGCCACATCGCCCGTTCAGCCAATCCTACGCCACCGGCGGCCGCCTCTTATGCCAGTCCGTTCGCGATTGGAATTCGCGAGCGATTGCCAGAATCGTATTCTCCGAAAACGGCATCCCGACCACCTGCAGCGCTACCGGCAGATTCCCGGCGAAGCCGCAGGGAAATGCCACCGCCGGCAGACCCGCAAGATTCCCAGCTTGGATAATGCCATTGAATCCGCCGGCCACATTCGTCGCCGCATCCAATGGTTGATTGATAGGCGTAGCCGGACCCGATCGGCCGGTTGTCAATAATACATCCACCTCGGAAAATAGCGTCGCGAAAGCCTCTTGGATCAGGCGCCGGACACGCATCGCCTTCAGGTAATCTTTGGCAGGTACGTCAAGGCAGGCCTTAAGGCCGGCGATCTGCGCGGGGTCGGCAAGCTGATCCACTTTGCCGCTCGTGATGAGCGGCTCGAAGACCGACGCTTGCTCGGCATTAAGAATCGTGGAAAGCGTCGGGCCGTAAGGAAATGCGGGCAGCTTGGTTTCGATCAATTGCACGCCGGCGTCTCTTAGCGCGGCTAGCGCAGCCGCAAATGCAGGCCGGGCGCTGGCATCGGCGCGATCGGTGAAATCGATGGGAGCATAGCCGATCCTCAGCTCCTTGATCGCGCGCGCGTATTGGGGCGTATAGTAAAAGCTCTTGCCGGCGCTGCCGGGGTCCTTCGAATCCTTCCCGGCAATCGCTTGCAGAATCAGGCCGCAATCTTCGGCGGTATGCGCCAATGGGCCGATTTTGTCCAGCGTCCAGGAAAGCGCCATCGCGCCATGCCGGCTGACCAAACCATAGGTAGGCCGCAGTCCCGTGACGCCGCAGTAGGACGCGGGCGTAATGATCGAACCGGACGTCTCCGAACCCAGAGCGAAGGGCACAAGACCAGCCGCCACAGCCGTAGCCGAACCGCTGGACGACCCGCCCGACCAACGCGTGCGGTCCCACGGATTAAGCCCCGGGCCAAAGAGCGATGCCGATGCCAGCCGATAGCCTCCGCCGCCCGCCAACTCCACCATCGAGAGTTTCCCGGTAAGCACGGCGCCCACGGAATCAAGCTTCTCGATTACCGTGGCGCTGTAGTCGAATACCTGCGCGGCATAAGGCTTCGCGCCCCATGTCGTAATCTGTCCGGCGAAGCTTAACAGGTCTTTTGCGCCATAAGGGATGCCTTGCAGAGGGCCGCGCAGGCGTCCCCTCTTGATATCGGCATCCACCGTTTGGGCGGCGCGGCGTGACAATTGCGGGAAGGATAAGGCAAGAGCGTTGTAACGCGGCCCGAGTTGTTCCAGACGCGTCGAGAACGCGCGAACTAGCTCCACGGCCGATATCTCCTTGCCAACCAGCCCCTTGTTGAGCTGCGGTATGGTCGCGAAGAAAACGTCGGGTCCTAGCTCGGCCATGTCACTGTCTTCCCATTTCACGCCTTGAACTGAAACGCCGGTTCGGTGGACATAGGCATCGATACTTTGGCGAGCGCCTCGCCATTAGCTTTAATTCTGTCTTTCGCAACCTGTAAAGGATCGGTGGAAGGGGACGGAGTTTGCGCCAGGGCTGCCGGCGCGGCCAGCACAGCGGCGAGCTTACGTCGGGTGATCTTCATGCTTTCTGCTCCAATGCTTCAATGGCGGCCTTCTGCATCGCGGAACGCGGCGCCGTTTCTCCAGTCCAAATCTCGAACTGCCGCACCGCCTGCTCAATGAACATGTCGATACCCGGAATCACCGTGCGGCCCTGCTCCCGCGCGCGTTTTACCAAAGCCGTTTCGAGCGGATTGTAGACCATGTCGAATACCACGTCGCCGGGAATATGCCCGTTGAAAAAACACTCGTTCACATTGGGAAACATGCCAAGCGGCGTCGCATGCACAATCGCGTCGAAATGCCGCCCGGCCAGTTGCTCGCGCCCCAGCGCCTCGGCGTTGCAGATTTTGGAGAGGGCGCGCACCCGGTCCGCATTGCGGCCCACCAGCGCGATCTTCGCGCCCGCGTCGGAAAGGGCAAAAGCCGCTCCCCGTGCAGCCCCGCCATTTCCGGCAATGAGCACAGTCGATTTCGGCAGGCGGAGTACCTTTGCCAAGGGCTCAATAACTCCTGCGGCATCGGTATTGGTGCCCCGCCACTTGCCGCCCTTACGCCAAACCGTGTTCACGGCGCCAATTCGCTTGGCCAGCGAATCCACCACATCCAGGTATCGGATGATCTTCTGTTTGTGCGGAATGGTGACGCTGAACCCCGTCAGCGGTAGACGGTCCGCCAGCGAAAAAAAGTCGCGCAGGTGTGCGGGCGCGACAAGAAATGGCAGGTACACGGCATCCATTCGCCGCGATTGAAACGCGCGATTGTGTACCGCGGGCGAAATCGAGTGCCGCACCGGGTCGGCAATCACGCCATAGATTTTGGACGCCCGATCGAGTTTGTCAACACGATAGATGTGCCGTAGAGAACGCGCGCTGACCTGTCCCGCCGCCGTTCCCTGCGCCTGCATGGGCGCCGCGTAAGTATAGACCCCGCCGAAAATCGGAGACAACACGCGCGTGGGAAATCCCAGTTCGCCCATCGCCAGCACGATCATGCGCTGCCGCGTGGACGTCTTGGCCGCCGCCAGTACCCGTGCATTGTCCGAAGGTTTCCGCGCCGTGGTCACAACTTTATAGGAATCCGCGGGGATGCGTGTAACCCGGTTCACGATCGGGTCGAGCGGAGGCGTCGCTTCGAAGTTGTGATACGAGACGATAACGTGCGCGCGCCCGTTGAACTGATGCAGTTTTTCCTTTGCGCCTTCGGCCGATTCGATTTCGATATCGATGGCGTGCGCGCCGTTTTGAACGGCGAGATCGAGCACCGCCAATTGCTCTTCGATGCTGCCGTTGAACCGTCCGCGGTTCTGATGGCGGCGGCACGTGGCCAGAATGATCACTTCGGGAAATCGTTCCAGGAAGCCGCGAATGGCGCTGGCCCCTTTGGCCGGTTGGTTGAGAAAGTCCAGACGGAACTCAAGGAAACTCTCGCCAGCCTCGGCTTCACGCTGTGCATGTTCGAGCAGCGTGGGAACGTCTGGCAGGCCGAGTGCGATACAGATGCGCGGGAGAGACCTCTTCTGCGCCATGGTAGCGGAGGAGTCCAGAATACCACAGGAAGAATGCGGAACTTCTCGAAACCCGGGGCTAATTATTTATCATGGGGTAGAGAGACATATCGAAACTGCCGCGGCCGGTTGTTTGAGACGCCGCTGGCTCCCCCTGACAGAGTTCCATCGCGGCGCATTTAGCCAGTCTTTCTATATCTTCCACCACATGATCGAGCCCCGCCTCGGGATCTTGAAGCGTCTTCTCTACTGTACGAAGGCTTCCCGAAAGCTCGTCATATCCTCTCAAGAGTTTGTGCAGCTTGAGTACGGCTCCAAGCACGATGATGTTCGTCCGCGTCGCCCGCTCCCCGCTGAGTACCGAACTGAGCATGGCCACCCCCCTTTCCGTGAAGGCGTAGGGATGATCGTGGCCGTTGCGCCGTGAGAGGGCCGCTAACTTGGGGCGTATCGCCTCGGCCTCTTTGGCCGTCAGCCGAAACATGAAATCTTCCGGAAAGCAGCCGGCGTTGCGCCTCACTGCTTGCATCAATGCGCGCGGCGGCGCGAGAAACAGCGCGGCTAAATCGGCGTGGAGCACCACCTGTCTGCCGCGGACCAAATAGACTCGTCCCTCAATCTTTCCCACAGGAGGCGTCAAGGACTCGGAAAGAACCTCAAAATAATCCTGCACATCCAGGTAGTGGAACGTGGCCGGCAATCTTCTCAGAGATATTTCCCGTACGGAGCCGGGCCTATATCTCGTATTCCGGCCTTTTGGCGCGGCCGAATTCAATGTGATTCCACAGGCGCTCGTGCAGAAAATAGAGTCCGATTTTCAGCACCATGTCTAGCGCGCCGGCGCTTGCCGACAGCGCCACATTGTGGCCGCCAAAGATAAACACAATCAAACCCGTCGTAGACGACCCGGCCAAGCGGTAGCTGACCGCCTTCGCAATGCTGCGCCCTCGTGAATCCATAAACCCTGGTCTACATTCTACAAGATTTCGATAGAGATCAGGGTGATTAAATGATTGCCGGTAGACTGTTGATGAATCTGTAGTTATCTCACCTGTATTGCAAACAGCGTTTGGTCGTCGAAAGCCGCGGTATTGTACTTGTCCAAATCCCGAAAGATGGTTTTGATCAGCTCGGCCGCTGAACCACCGCAATGCGAACGAACCACGTGAGCCAGGCGGCCCCGCCCGTATTCGTGCCCGGCAGCATCCAGATGATCGGTTATGCCGTCGGAATAGAGCAGCAGCGTATCGCCCGGCTGCGCTTGAAAAACCACTTCTTCGTATTGCCGGGAATCGAGCAAACCCAGCGGGACGCCCTCTACCCGCACCTTCAGAATCTCGCCATTGCGGCAGATCATCGGCGGCAGCGCGCCCGCATTGGCCATCAGAAACTGCCGCGTGGCCGGGTCCCAGGAGAGCACCAGCAGGGAAACGTATCGCGCCTGCACCTTACGCTCGGCAAGGGCCTCGTTGATCGCAACCATTAGGCCCGCCGGATTGCGCCGCCGCCGGCCCAGTATTCGCAGCAGTCCACTGATCAATCCGCCGTACAGCGCCGCCGCCGCGCCCTTGCCGCTTACGTCGCCGAACGCGATGATGCTGTGCCCGCCGGGCTGTTCCAGAATGTCGTAGATGTCGCCCGAAATTCCACGCGCCGGCCGCAAACGCACGGCCGCTTCCAGTCCTTCGATCTCCGGTTCCGCGTCCGGCAATAGTACGCGCTGCAGTTCCCGCGCCGCCTTCAGGTCTTCGTCCATCACCCTCTGCCGGTCGGCCAGTTGCTTATAGAGCCGCGCGTTCTCCACACTCGATGCAACCTGCGGCGCCAACAGCGTAAGCGTCCGAACATGATCGTCCGTGAAGTAGCCGACCCGGTCGCTCTCTAAATCCATTACGCCCACCACGCGGTCCTGCACCGTCAGGGGCAGCGCCACTTCCGAACGGATGTCCGGGTGCGACGCAATATAGCGCGGGTCTTTTGCTGTATCGTGCACACGGATCACTTCGCGCGATTCCGCCGCCGCGCCCGTGATCCCTTTACCCAAAGGGATATTGTCGATATTGACGCGCTTGTCGTAGCGGATGCTGAACAGATGCCGTAGCGCCTTCGCGTCCGCATCCATCAGCAGGATACTGAACGCGTCATAGTCGATCAGCTCGCGCATCGTGTTGATGATCTTTTCCAGCAGCGCATTCAGATCGAGAATCGAAGAAAACTCGCGTGAAATGTTGGCCAGCGTTCTCAGCGTGCGGTTCTGGCGGTCCACGCGATGATAGAGCCGCGCGTTATCAATCGCCACCGCCACTCTCGCCGCAATCAGCCGCAATAGCGCCCGGTCGTATTCCGAATATGCATTGACCCGCGTCGATTGAAGATCGATTACGCCCACCAGCTTGCCGCGCGCCGTCATCGGTACGGCAAGTTCGGTTCGCACGGCATCCACCGTATTGAGGTAGCGCGGATCTTTGCGCACGTCGCCAACTAAAACCGGCGCGCGTTGCGCCGCCGCCGCGCCCGTAACGCCCTCTCCAAGCGCCACCGAGAGATTTCGAACTACGTCTTCGCGGTGGCCCACCGCGTAGCGGATGCGCAAATCGCCGCGCTTCTCGTTATAAAGCAGCAGCGCAAATAGATCGTAGGGCAATACGCGGTGCACAATCTCCGCCACGTTGGCCGAAAGCTGGTCGAGTTCCAGCGTTTGCGCCGTGACCGCCGAAACTTCAAGCAGGAAATCCAGCAGTTCCGATCGCTCGCGAAAGCGGATCGGCGCCTTTCGCGCGGCGTGCGCGGCGGACGCCGTCGGCCGGGGCTGCTGCTGGCTAGGCAGCGGTGGCCTCAACGATCTTCACGCTTGCGCTCGCGCCAATCCGCGTCGCGCCCGCCGCCGTCATGGCCCGCACATCGTCCAGCGTTCGAATCCCGCCCGATGCCTTTACTCCCATCAAGGGCCCAACCGCGGCCCGCATCAGCGCGATATCGTGAGCCGTTGCGCCGGCCGTGCTAAAGCCGGTAGATGTCTTGACATAGTCCGCGCCCGCGTCCTTCGCCAACACGGACGCGAGAGTCTTCTCCGCGTCGGTGAGCAGCGCGGTTTCAATGATTACCTTCACGATCGCGCCGCCTTCGTGTGAGGCGCGAGCGACTTTTTCTATATCCGCGCGCACTGCGTCCCGGTCGCCCGATTTTAAAGCGCCAATGTTAATCACCATATCGATCTCCCGGGCCCCTTCGCGAACGGCGGTTTGCGTTTCCGCAACCTTCGCTTCCGTGCTGGTGGCGCCCAGCGGGAACCCCACCACCGTGCAAACCTTAACCGGCGATCCGGCCAGTTCCGATCGCACCAACGGCACCCAATACGGGTTGACGCATACGCTCGCAAAGCTATACTGCCTGGCCTCGCGGCAGACTTTTACCACATCCGTCCGCGTCGCGTCGGCCTTCAGAATGGTGTGATCGATCAGCGCGGCGATGGCAGGGTCGATCTTTGTCAGGCGGTCGCTCGCAGAGACGCGATCCGCGCCCGCCGCAATAATCTCTTTCGTATTGCGCGCGCAGGTTTGCGGGCAACGTTGCTGGCAGCCTGGGCACACCTGGTCCGGCAGATTCAGCCCTTCACCCTTCTTGCCCGGAATCGCTTGCAGGCTCCCTTTAGCGCCCTCCAGCTTGGCCGCGCGCGCGAGAATTTCGTCGCCAATCTGCGCTACTAAACTGTCGAGTTCCGCTTGCGTCATGAAGGTTTACTTGAGGTATCGCCGCTCGATATCCAGGATTTTCTGCACCCGTGCCTGATGGCGTCCACCCGCAAAGGGAGTCGCAATCCAGGTACGTAAAACATCCTCCGCCTGGGTTTCTGTCAGCAGTCGTGCGCCAAGCGTAAGGACATTAGAATCATTATGTTCCCGGCTATTCCGCGCTGACGCTTTATCATAGCACAGCGCTGCGCGAATGCCTGGAACCTTATTGGCCGCCATGCACGATCCAATGCCCGCGCCGTCGAGAATCACGCCCCGCGCGGCCGCGCCCGAAGCCACCAGCTCCGCTACCTGCACCGCGATATCGGGGTAATCCGCCGGCTTCTCCTCATGCACGCCCACGTCGCGGATTTCCAGGCCAAGACTTTCGAGCAGCGTCTTCAGCGATTGCTTCAGGCGAAAGCCCCCATGATCGGCGCCGATCGCGACCGTTCGGCCGGGCACAGCAACCACCACGATTTGATCGGCCGCGATTTCTATAATCCGCACCCCGCGTGACGCCGCAATCTCTCGCGCCGACGGCGTGACGATGCTACCCGTCGGAATGCGGAATTCGCCGCCCGCCGGGACGTCTTGTGCGGTAATAACGCGCTTCAAGGGGTGATTGTAGCGCGGTGGCCGTCTGGACCGGCTGTGAAAATTAGCGCGCCCAGAAGTCATTCAAAGAACACCTATGAAGACTGCCATCTCGGTGGACGACGAATTAATAAAGGCCGCCGATCGCACCGCGCGCAAGCTGGGCATTAGCCGTAGCCGTATCCCTGCGCAAAGAAGAGCCCAACCTCAGAAACCGTCGTCAACCTGACGCAAATCGACAAACACCTGAAATCAGTTAACCGCGGATAAGCCGCTGATCAACGCAGATTAAGAACAATGGGCTTATCCCCGTTGATTAGCGTTCATCCGCGGCCCATTTGCCTTTTTCAGCAGGCGGCTGGGTTTGCAGCTTCTGTTTGAACGGATCTAACCCGATCGCAGTCCTGCCCCCTTGCTATATTGATCCTTTCCAATGGGCCGCATCCGCGTACTTCCCGACCAGGTCGCCAACAAAATTGCCGCTGGCGAAGTAGTCGAGCGGCCGGCATCCGTGGTCAAAGAGTTACTCGAAAATTCGCTCGACGCCGGCGCCACAGATCTCCTCATCGAAGTCGAATCCGGCGGGCGCCGTCTGATCCGCATCGTTGACGATGGCTGCGGTATGATGCGTGACGACGCGTTGCTTGCCTTCGAACGCCATGCCACCAGCAAACTGCGCGACGTCAAAGATCTCCTCTCCATCTCCACCCTTGGCTTTCGCGGCGAAGCCCTTCCATCTATTGCCTCCGTCTCGCGCCTCTTGCTCGAAACGCGATCCGCCGAAGAATCCACCGGCACGCGCGTCGAAATCGCGGGCGGCAAAATGCTGCGCTGTGAAGAGGCGGGGCAGGGAGGTGGCACCGCCATCACCGTCCGCGACCTCTTTTATAATGTGCCGGCCCGTCGCAAATTCCTGCGCACAGAGCAAACCGAATTGGCGCACATCGCGTCCCTTGTCACCCACTACAGCCTCGCGCATCCCGATAAAACGTTTCAGTTGCTGAGCGGGCCCACCGAACTGCTTCACGTAACGCCCGTCGCCACCCTTAAGGAACGCGTCTATCAGGTCTTCGGCAGCCAGGCGCTCGACGATCTGGTTGAAATTGGACTCCACGAACGAGAGCTCTTCCTCCCTCCGCCCCACGTCGCGCCTGCGGACGCCATCGCCGAGTTTCGCCGCGAGCCTGATGAGCCGCCCACTCGCCTCTTCCGCCTCAGCGGCTTCTTTTCGCGCCCACAGGTCCAGAAGGCAAATCGCAACTCGGTCTACATCTTCGTGAACGGCCGCCTCATTCGCGACCGCCTTTTGATGCATGCCCTATCGTCGGCCTATCACAATCTGATGCCGGCCTGGGCCTACCCCTTTGCGCTGCTCTTTCTGGAATGCGAGCCCGAAGAGGTCGATGTCAATGTCCACCCGTCCAAGACCGAGGTTCGCTTCCGCCATGGCTCGTTCGTCCACGATTTCGTCCGCGACACGCTCCGCGAACGCTTGATGGAGAGCCGTCCCGCGCCTTCCTTCACCCCAGGCGCGACCCATACCGCCCCCAGCCCACAACCCGGCGCCCGGCTCCCCTATTCCGAATTCAGCCAGATGATCGAAAACCAGCCAGCCCCCGGTCTAAGCGCGCTCGATCGTCCGCCGGCCGCCCAATCCGCCATGCCGGAGTTTACTCTCCGCGCCACCGCCCCGCCGTCCCCGCGTCTCGATTTCAGTGCGCCGCCCATCGCCGTCACGCCCGGCCCCCCGCCATCCGGCAAGCTCTCCCGCCGTCTCGACGCCCATGGCGAGTTTCCCTCGTCGGCAATACCACCGCACGAGAGCTCGCTTAGCGCTCTCTCCGACTTACGCCCGCTGGGCCAAATCCATGAAAGCTTCATCCTCGCCGCCGGCCGCGACGGTCTGTGGATCATCGATCAGCATGTAGCCCATGAGCGCATCCTTTTCGAGCAGGTAATGAAGCAGCGCGCCGCCGGCCGGGTCGAGATGCAGCGCCTGCTGATGCCGCTCATTCTTTCCTTGACCGCCGAGCAGCAGATCGATTACGCCCGCATCGCCGATGAACTGCACGCATCCGGCTTTGAAACCGAACCCTTCGGCAACCGCACCATCGCCGTAAAAGCCGCACCCGCTGCCGTCGGCCCCGCCGATCTCGAAAAAATCATCTACGAAATTCTCGAGATCGCCGAGACCGAACTGCGCACCGCATCCCTCGACGATCTTCGCCGCAACATCTGCGCCTCCATCGCCTGCCGCGCCGCCATCAAGATCAACACGCGTCTCGATGCCAGCAAAATGGAGTGGATGCTGCGCGCGCTCTCCGAGACCGATTGCCCCATGAGTTGCCCCCACGGACGACCCATCGCCTTGCACTATTCCACCCGCGAAATTCTCAAAGCATTCCATCGCATCTGAACCCCAAGATCATCGCCGCGGAGGCAACTCCGGCCACAGCGGCTCATCATCGCTCAGAGCCTCCTCCACCAATCCCCGTCCGAACCATCCGTTTCCGTCGTCCACAAACTCGCACAAATACTCCTGTGCAAACCACCGGCTCCCCAGCTCCCGCCGCTCTTCCTCCAAAAACGCCGCCGGAATTCGTGGACACTCCGTAGCCGGCGCCGTATGCCGCTCCCATCCATCGCCGCCATGTGCCCACGCGTCATAGAAGAACCCGCGCTTCCCATATGGGGTGCTCATCAACCACAAGTCCCCGTCACCCACCGCCAGCATCGGCCGCAACGACTTATAAGTCGCGTCCGAAACCCGCGCCGCCTCGTCGATCAGCAACAGCGAAACCGCCGAGAACCCGCGCACCGTCCCCTCCACTCCCGGCAGCCCCACAATCCTGCTCCCATTCGGCAGCGCCAGCGATCCCGCATTATCGCCATCCCCGCGCCGCTTGATGCCAAGCCGTCCCAGAAACCCCGCCGTCTTTCGCAAAAACTCCCCGCTCTGCCGCTCCGACGGACTTGCCACCAGCGTCAGGCTCCACGCCACGGACCAAGCCCGATGCGCAGCCTTCACCGCCAGCACGGTCGATTTCCCCCACTGTCTTGAGCAATTCAAAATCCCGCGTTTAGCCCGCGAATCCAGCACCGCCGTCTGCCGCGCATCGGCCTCAAACCCCAGCCGCCGCGCAAACTCGCTAACCGCCGCAGCGGCCCGCGCCCCATCCGTCGATTGCCGGTCAACCCGCGCCGTCCACTCCCGATGAAAACCCATTCGCCCCCGGACTCGTTTCCCAGGCGTCGGCGTCCGCCCGTTACCTGAATACCACGCGCACCCTCGCGACCGAGTCAAACGGCGCCAGTAAATGGCGGTTCCCACGAGATCTATCTTTCTGACACAAAAGTAGTTGCGCATTTCTTGATACTTACTGAAAAGTTTGTGACTGGATCGAACTGAACCCGCGCGCGGATGAGTGGCCATCGCTCGAAAGCACCCTCGCCACATTTAGGATTGCTCTCCCGACGGAGTCTCAACGCTTTGCACCACGGGGATGAGCGCTGCCAGATTCGTCCCGCAATCCGACCTAGGTTGCGGTCTGGAGTGTTCCAGCTCGAATAGAAGGGCACGCGCGATCAGATCGGAATTTCAAGTCGTTCGCCTCGCGGTAAGTGGCGCCATGCAGAGACTATCATCTTCTCGACGAGCGACCCTGATATACCAGACGATTCAATCCCCTCCACATCAGGGTAAGTGGCGCCACGAATATGTTGATTTCGCGAACTTGTTATTAACAAAGCTCGCGAGTTTCAATCCCCTCCACATCGGGGTAAGTGGCGCCACGACACGAGCAACGACCCCCGTAAGGCAATCCGGGAATTTGTTTCAATCCCCTCCACATCGGGGTAAGTGGCGCCACCGTTCGGGGGAAGCGGCGTCCATCACGCAAGTGATCGGTTTCAATCCCCTCCACATCGGGGTAAGTGGCGCCACGTCTACGACCATCGCACCGACCGCCTACAGTCCTTCGCCCGTTTCAATCCCCTCCACATCGGGGTAAGTGGCGCCACGATAGGGCTCTGTATTTTCTGGGCTCGTCCGAATATCAAAACGTTTCAATCCCCTCCACATCGGGGTAAGTGGCGCCACTCTTCCATAAGATGACCGACCAGCTGAGGCGTCACTTCCGTTTCAATCCCCTCCACATCGGGGTAAGTGGCGCCACTTTACTAGGATCCAGCGGGACAATAATATCCCCGTGGTGATAGTTTCAATCCCCTCCACATCGGGGTAAGTGGCGCCACAGGCAATACTTTATCTGGCCGGCGGCTTGATTCTCGTCATTGTTTCAATCCCCTCCACATCGGGGTAAGTGGCGCCACTAGAGAATCGGCGAAGGAAACTGGTAATCCGTCGTTATGATCTGTTTCAATCCCCTCCACATCGGGGTAAGTGGCGCCACCCTTCCCAAAATTGCCCTTTCAGGATCAATCAGATAGAGCATACATTTCGCGCACCCCATCTGGCAAGCCTTTTTTCGACCCTCTAGGCTTGAAACAACGCATTCCAAAATGATGCTAACCCCTTCGCCATCAATCGCCGAGCCCCATTCCGCGCACCTACCCCTATTTTGAGCCTCCCCGGTCAATCGCCCCAGGTAGCTGAAAACAAACTAAATAATATAAAAATCTCGATCTTCCACGATCTCCGCCGTTCCCACTACACGTGTCTTGGCGCTGCACGCCGCACACAACTCAAAGATATGTACTCTGTCAAAGTGTATATCCGCCAGCCTGCTCACCCGCTCCACCATGTGTGCCGCCAACTCGCTATCCAAGTTCGACACAAACACGCTCTCCTGTGCCCGCGGCCCATAATCGAGCAACGTTCTCGCCATCCGGTCCCGCCGCCGGTCGTCGGCTATATCGTAACAGACGACGTATTGCATTCCGCCTCCTCCGCATCGGACCGGAACGGTTCGAATGGCCTGGCGTCGCGCAGCGCGCTCGCCAGTTTCTCCACCTCGTCCTTAAGCAGGTCTCGAAAACATTGGCGTGGTGCGGAGCCCGCCGCGGGCTCCTTCACAATCGGCCGTTCCAGCATCCACCGTTCGTACTCACCGAAATACCGCCGCATCGCCTCCGGTTTTAGGAACACCCCGGGGCGTTCGCCCCCGGAACGGAAGTCCTCCGTCCCCAACATCTCGCGATTGACCAGCGTCAGCGTCAGTCGGTCCACCACGGGATGCCGGAACGCCTCCACTAGATCCAGCGCCAGCGAAGGCCGCCCATAATCCAGTTGATGCAGAAACCCCAGGTAGGGGTCGAGCCCCGCGCCCTCCAGCAGAGCCGTCAACTCATGCATCAGCAAGGTGTAGCCAAGTGAGAGCAGTGCATTCAGCGGGTCCGTCGCCGGATGCTTTTGCCGGCCCGGCCACGCCATTCCCGATTTGTTGAATTGCATCAACGCCTCGAAGTAAGCGCGCGCCGCCATTCCTTCGAAACCGTCCAGCTCCGCTACCGCGTTGGCTGAACCCAACGATGCCGCCGCCGTTTCCATTTGCATGCGGCGCTCCTCGAACGGAGCCGCCACGTCGTTGCGCGACCGGTACCGCGCCAGCACCACCAATCCGTTGCTGATCTTCGCCCCCACAATCCCGCGCGCCATCCCCAGCGCCCGCGCCGCATCGCGATAGCAATCGAACTGCGCCAACCGCAACTCGATGTTCTTTCCACGCGGCGGTGTCAGCGAGCCCCGATATTGCCCCTGTCGCGAAAATAGGCTCAGGTTCACACCCTTCTCCAGCAATTCCGCCAGCGCTTGTGTAGTGACCTGGATATTGCCAAACAGCAGCACATTCTCCAGCTTGTGATACGGCAGATCGAGCAGGACTTCGTCTTCTTTCTCCACCAGAAAGCGGTCGCCCGCCTTGCGAAGAATCGTCCCTTGCTCCGTCAGATAGAGAAATGCCACCGGCGTCGTCCTCCTTTCGGACGTCTCGGGACGTTGCGTATGATCGGTGAATGCCCGCAACGCCGCGCCCGTTCGGTCCAGAGCCAGCTCCATCGCCGATCGCGGAGGGGCCATTTCAAACTTCACACGCATTCCAACCGGCAGTGGCGGCGCCATGAACAGGATGCGGCCTTTCACGCGATCGTTCTTCCACGGCGTCCAGATCGCATTGTCTTGAAACAGCGCACCCAGGAACCGGAATCCGTGTGCGAAATCCACGATGCGCGTCTTCTCCGGATTCAACAATAGGTGGTCGTCCGCCAGCAGCCGTTCGCTCTCCGCCAATGCCTGCGTTGCATCCTCCTGCGTTCGCGCCAGAATTAGGAAGTCGTCCGCGTAGCGGATAAGTTTGCGCCCGCTCTTCTCCAGTTCGCGGTCGAAATCCTCCAGAAAGAAGTTCGCCAGCAGCGGCGAAATCGGCGAGCCTTGCGGAACTCCCTTCCGGAGACGTGTGATCCCTTTCCCGTCCCACACGCACCCGTCGATCCATTGGCGCAGCAGAACTCGCAGCAGAGGTTCGGTAATTCGTTGTCCCAACCGCCCCAGCAGCATCGAATGATCCACGTTGTCAAAGAATGTCTGAATATCGGCGTCGGCCACAAACCGATAGCCAAGGTCGCGGCACTTCCGGATCCGGGCGATTGCTCGATCCACGGATCGCCCAGGCCGATACCCATAGCTGCACTCAAGAAACTCCTCCTCAAACGACCGCGACAGATAGCGCGCCGCCGCCGTTTGCAATACCCGATCCGCCACCGTCGGAACCAGCAGCGTCCGCGTCCCCGCATGTCCCGAATGCTTCTCGACAACAATCTTCAGCAGCGGGAACGCCCGATAGATCCCGCTATCCACCCGCTCAATCAACGCGGGAATCGCCCGCTGCGCCCGCGCCCCAAAGTGCGCCACCGTAACCCCGTCCGCTCCGGCGCAGCCGTCGTTCTCCTGGACGCGTTCCCAGGCTTCCCAGAGATTATCTGCGTCGATAGGAGACGGCATTAGTCACCGCGAATCTACAGCGGATCGGCGATCGACCTGTTTCCAGTGAAAAAGAACTGCCCTAGAATGCCGAGGAGCATTGCCACAACCGAGGAAAGAGCCGCCCAATGGAGAACGAAATTTCCATTGGTACCGTCGACGCCGAGGGCAATCCCGGCGACGCCAAGCCATATCCATGTGAAGCAAATCGCGCATACCGCGGCCGTACGCCCATTCACGAGGGGGCCTCGCCCAAGCTGGTGTCTCGCATTGACGTGCAGGAGCGCCGCAATTGTACAGGAGCAAAAGACCAGTGCTGCCCAATACCAGCCGCCGCAAAGCGCCCCTAGCCAATATACCGACTGTCCAGCGCCCAACAATACCCCGTATCCAAGGAGCAGCGCGAAACCCATTCGGGGAAGCAGGAAGTCCTTGAACAGCCAACACCGCTCCTCAATGGAGAGACCGTTTTCTGCGACGGCATCCAATCGCTCGTGAATCTGTCCCGCGAGACAGAACGCGTAACGCCGCATCGCCCACCGGCGAATTGTTTTCAAATGCCACTCCGAAAGGGCATTCCCGGCGTCCTTTGTGTAGGCAGGAAGCAGACGCCGCACCAGTTGCTCGAGGCGTCCTTCCCCGAGGGTTCGAAACATTTGTTCGTACATTTCCAGTTCACGCCCGAAAAGGGTGCCCAAGAAAGCTTGCACTCCCAGCTGATTGTCGCGATTATTCGCTAGAGGCCGGTTTTCAAGCTGCTCCAACCTCCTCTGTAGGTCATCGCGTCCCTTGATGGCTTCCAGATACCGTTCGAAATCCTCGCGGCTCTTGAACGGAGTATCGCTGCCGTCTCCGCTTCCGGGTTCGGGGCTCATTTTGTTGGAAGCCAACCGATGGGGATAAACACGATAGTTTCCTCCCTTAGTCTGGTCGCAGCATGCGCCACAGGCCCGCCAATTCTGCCTTCCGCCTTCGCCGGTTCTAACGTGAGCTTAGTCAAGCCTGGCATGCTTTCATGCTGGTAATAGAGCGGGGCGCCTTCAAACACACCAAGCGTCAGCCACGTGACGTAGGGAATCAGGCCCTTATACCCGCCGGTGATATTGAATCCCGCCTGCGCTCCCTTGAAGGGTGTCACTGTTTCGAGAAGACCCTCCTGCACTTTGCCGAAGCCGCTCATCGACTCCAACCCGCGCACCGCTTTGACGCTTATCCTCTCGCAGTTCTTGACTGCGCCGTCGCATTTGCATTGCTGACCTAAAAGACGTGCGTGCAGCACCTCCGCGTTGACATCTGCTGCCAACTCACCCTCAGGAGTGTTGGAAGCGAGCAGCACGAGCTTATCGTCGGAGCGATCCCTGGCGAAAAAATCCTTCACTAGTTCGTCACGCGAACGCAGCAGGCCCATCGTCGAGACGAGCTCGGCCGACGTAAGATAATAATCGGCCGTACACGGCGGCCGATCCGCCAACTTCTCCCAAGTCCCAATATGGCTCCCGATAAGATCGGGCCTTAGCTCGCCGAGAAGACGATCTTTTTCCGCGCTCGAAGCGGGCTTACGAAGCCTATCGACACGCTTCTTTAGATTTCCGGTTTCCGTAGTGTCGCGTAAATCCTCCGCGAAAATCGCGCTCGTTCCCACCGTCACAAACAAAACACGTTTCATGCCGTAATCCCCTCATAAGTCTCGCCCGCGTCGTCCCACTTCGTCACCCAGACCCAGCACATATCCCCCGCATCGAGCCCTGAAAACCCAGGCGATGATTTTCCCCTGTATATCCGCCCCTTACGCTCCACTTCCGACCTCACGACCCTATCACCCGCTTCCGTAATCCGGACCATTTCCCATCCGCCCACATCGTGCTCGTAATCAGCAATCGTCGCACTCGGATTCTTGTCGAACCACCCTCCCTTCCTCGCTTGATCCCAATCCTTGCTCGGGTACAGCAAATGATCCGCCCGCGCGTCCCACGCCAAATATTCCAGCATTTTCTGAAACCCGGGACGCGCCAGCAGCGCACGTAGCGGGCAATTCCCGCCTACCGCGGCCGGACTCGCCGTTTCCTCGCCGAAATACCTACCTGGATCTTCCCTAAGATCGGCCACCACGCTTACCGCACACGACCCAAGCCCAGCCGGTTTCCCATATCCAAGCTTGTGTGCCAATGAGTGCCCCGCGAACGTCTTTTCTCTCGGATGCTCCGCACACTCGTGGTCCAGTGTCAGCGCAAAGTGCAAAACAGCCAACTCCTCAGAGCTGAGATTCTCGTACCGCACCTGAAACTCAAATTCCCGGTCCTTTCCCACGCATGCGCCCGTCCAGAATTTGGCCCTCTCTGCCACCGAAGCCGCCCGCGGATTCTTTGCATGCCGGTATACCTTCCATCCCAGTGGCTTCCCGTTCGAGAAATAAAACGGCGTGTGCCGGGCCCCGTTCGATTGCCAGCGCCCTCCGCCTTTCGGCATCGCCTCCCACGAGCCCTCGTTCCACTTTCCGCATAGCGGTGCATCCGAAAACCCAACTTTTCCCGCCCAGCCGAATTCCTTCCCTTCCACCGAGTAACCGAAGAGTCGGCAAACGAGGCATGCGCCGCTTTCAACACAAGGCTCAAGGCCGCCGAGTCGCTGGTCCGTCGCTCGATACAACAATCCACACCCGGCCCCCAAAGCCTGTAACAGGCTACGCGCCATCCCTTTCAGCGAACTGCCCGGAATAATGGGAGTTCCGTGTTGTCTTTTTAAGTCCTCGAACGCAGCTTTAACACACAACTGCGTCAGTGTCTTTAGACGACAAACTAACATTCCGGAATGCGCCCTGCTGTCCCACTTCTCGTGACCCGATGGTCCGTCTCCCCACCACAGCTTCGCCACCGGCGCCGCGAGCGGAATGAAGTTATATGGATGCTTGATATTCAATGCGCCACCCCTACCAGCCGCTTGCACCGGTAAAGGAACACCGGTTCCGCTTCGCCCGTTAATTCATAGTGAATCAACTCCACTCCTATAGCCGATCCCGCGAATTCCGCTGGATATTTCAACACGGCGGGAATTCGCGCCTCGTGCCACTGTCCGTTACCCCAAAGCCGGATCGTCTCTCGAAATAGCTCCGTTAACGAACGCTCTGTCTCCTCATTCAATGCCGATCCGTCTTCCCGGATCTCCACCAGATGGAAAGTACCGCCGCGGCACTCTCGCCAGCGCAGTTCGCGGGTATCACCGAATGCGAGCCCCGAAGCGAATTTCGAAGGCCCGAAGGCTTCCTCTCCGCCGATTTTCAATAGACCGGTAAATGTTGGCGATTCGACAATCGCCCACTGCAACCCCTTCCAATCGAGAGTTGGAAACGTGCCACCCAGAAGATGCGATATAGTCGCGCCCATTCGCTAGGCCCTCGCCGCCTGAGCTTTCGGCCCCGTAAGTCCGTCCCAAACCATTCGGCTAAATCGCGGCTTCACGAGATTCCAGAAAGCAGCCGGATCGGTAATCATGAAATCCCGTCGCCAAAGCGTCTCGCCTTCGCCAGCCTTCGATATTCCGGATACGTCAACCGGCTCCTCCGCCTTCAGCCCGTATTCCGCAGCTCGCCTCTCCCGCTCTTCCTCCCTCAGTCGCTCGCGTAAACCGTAGAGCTTCCGTTGAGCCGGGGCGCTGCCGTAATAGACGACGTTCATTTTAGTCGCCTTCGCCTCAACCACGCCAAATCCCTTGTTCTTTCCGGATCCAAGCGGCACGCGCCTTGCCTGCAAATCGTCAAATAAGTGCCCCAGCAATCCCACCTGCCACAGCTCAAAATTCCGCAGCCGCATCTCCAGCGCGAACTTCGCGCCATGCAGCGTCACCGATTTGAAGGGCGAAATCACGCTGCCAGTTTGTCGACTGATCGCAACGTTATCGACGAGTATCGCCGTGCCCGTCTTTTCTCCTGCCTCTTTGCCCTTTTCTTTTCTGACAGTTGGCATGCGCTCACCATCCGAGATCGCAAGCCGGCTCCCATGCGCCGTGCTACCAAAAAGCTTGCAGACAGGACACGAGTTCAGATAAGGATGCGGATCCCGCTCGTCCCCCTTCATCAGGCGCGACGAGCAGGCCACGTCCACCCGTCCCGCATCTTCCTTCTTGCTAGCCATCGGATCGCACACCTTTTCGTTATCCAGGCTGCGCAAGACCTTTTCCAGATGCGATCGCCATGCTCCTCGAACCGACGCTCCCGGCAGATAGTAATCGAGCCTGTTAAGCTCGCCACCAATGTTCAGCGCAACGTTCTTTAGCTCCTCTATTCGATTGCGCGACACGAAAATAAAACTCGGAGCGGCCTTCTGCTGCGCTTGATCTCCCTGGCACCACTCGTCCTTTTCCTTTTGCGTGTATCGCCCATCTTTGATCAGAAGGTTCGACTTACTTTCAATCTCAACCCGAATCGTTAACTCGCTAAGCAATGGCCGCAGCATTCGCGCCTCCAGTAAAATAAGCTGTTATTCCAGGGCTCAAAACAGTCTTCTCGAAGTCCTTCATCTCGGCAAGCTTTCCGCTAAGAAGATACGTCGTAAGATTGGTCTCGTCGAAATAACATACCTTGTAGCTCTTTTCAAGCTTGCACCGCCCTAGTCCGCGCGATTTCTTTCCCCCAATGTAGATTCCTTGATGCTCCATCTCATGCAGCAACACTCCCATCAGAGCGAGGTCGCTCTGGTCCGCGTTCTCGAGTTGCATCCGTAATTGGAAGCGAGGAGCCCCATCGAGCGTCTCGAAATCGTACTTGATCTTCGCCGCGGCGGTCTCGGTATCCCGATCGATTCCTACCCCGTGCCGTATCGCCCTCTCTCCACCCTCCTTCAGGCGGCAATCGTCGATTTTAAGCTTGGAGGCCATGTTTGGAGAACCAAAGAGCTTACATACGTCACACTGGCCTCCAGCGCCCAGCAATTCCAGGAAGTCGGCTTCCTGTTGCGCGATCGGCACTTTCCTCTTCTCCCAATCCGCCTTCCATTTCCGGAGTTCGTCAGGATTAGCAGTGAAACAGGATTCATGGGATTCCACTCCGCGTAGGAACAACACGCACGTGCTTTCCGGTTTCGCGGCTTTCATAATTCGTTCTATTGTCGATCGCATTACTCCCCGTAACGAAGACCCCGGCACGAAGGCCTTATTCCTTGCAAACGCTCCCCGGACAAATCCCGCGTCGGAATCGCCGGCTTCGTATCCGCTTCCCACATGTACCCCGCCGTCGAACTTCAAATAACCTTCGATCACGTACCGGTTCCTGAGAGCTAGAAATCCCATCGTGTTACTGCTCATCGTGTTGCTCCTTTCCCGTGTAGTGCGCCGGATGCGATTTCACTAGCGCCATCATCGTCTCGTGAAGAACGGCCAACTTCCTCTCCTTCGTAATCTCCTCGTCCGCCTGACCCGGCCAGATCGAATGGAAAGCTCGGTTCTCAGGGAGTGCCGGATTCTCCAGTGTTTCCTTCAGCACCCGTGCGAACAACTTCGGAATCTCGTCGGCAACAGGCTTGTCTTCTCCCAGTCGGCCCCACTTCCCACTCCAATCTCCTCGTTTCGCAGCGTCGGCCAGCCAATACCCCAACAGGTTCGGCTTGCCCCCGTCCGCCGGAAGCAGATCCTTCGGATCGGTCACGCCAAAAACAAATCGCCCTAAATTCGCAACCTGGCTTGATGGAAGCTTCATAATCTTGGCCCCGTCCCCAGCCAGCCAGTCCAATACCATTGCGTACACCACGTCGCGGTTCCAAAGGTCGCACGAAGCCGATTGCACCAGAGCGTTCATTGCGGCCTCCTCTTCATATGAAATGAATGGCAAAACACCGCTTCTCCTAATCCTTCCTCCCAACGCTCGCCGATGCCGTCTTGCGCTTTCCCCAATAGCCGCACCAGCCGGTCAATCTCCGCATTTCGATCCGCTACGTGCTTCCTGAACAAGAATGCCGAACCCGCCGCGATCGCGGGAGTATCGGACTTCGGAAGCCTTGCCTGTGCATTCCACCCCGAAAGAACGGTCGTTCTGCTGTAACACGGCGCCAACTCATAGCCCGTTAAACTTCCCGGTTCACCAGCCGCATCCTCGATATCCCTCGCCGAGAGCCATGAACGCGAGGTGAGCCATTCGTCCAGGACAACCGCAGGCGAAAGTAAACTGCAGATGAAAACTACGTCGCCGTCGTCCGCAAACGGCGCATTCACAGCGGATAGTCGCTCACTTAACTCCACGGTGCCGCTCTCCTTTTCCTCCTCCGCCGACAGCTTGGCGTCGCCGCACCCTCGCGTTCCCGCACGCCCGATCGTCAACCGGATGCCCTCGCCGATCAATTTCTTTAAGACCACACCCGCGTCATCCGAACACCGCACCTCTCCTTCGAACGACTGTCCCCTCTCCAAAACCTCGGTGGCGAAAAACTGCTCGTCCCGCACCCGCAGCGTCCTCCCGGAAATTGCCGTGTGCGCTGTAATCCGTCGCGCCGCTCCATGTGGTATCGGTCGGCCCAACTCATCCTCTTCGAAGCCTTCTCCTCGCGGCACGCCGATCTTAGATCCACACTCGCTGCACTCTAGTGGCATTGGCGCCCCCAAAGCCGTGTCCACCAACAGGTCGCGCACCGGATGTTCGTTGTAACGGGTGCATCCCCGCGCCGAGAGCGGCCATGGTTCGCGCCCCTCAAAACGCAGGTCCCCAAACCGCGACTCACCCGAGAGAAACAGCCGGTGAAAATCTGCGTCCTGATCGGCGCCGCCATCCAAACCGCGATCCTCGATGAAATAGGCCGCTAGCGCGCCACGCCATGTGCTTGCGGGAATATGACCGATAGTTTGCAATTCGTTACCGATCGCCCGCCCGCGGGAAATCGAAACAGGCGATCGCGTTTCGAGCGCAATGCGCATTCTCATCGCGCATCCTTCGCGAAGAGATACGTACAGCGCCCGAGGCCTCGCGCTCCACCAGCGCCAAAGTGAGTCAGAAGATGAGCCGCCTCTCCCAACAAGACTTCGTATTCTGCGGGCCCTCGAATTTCACTCACGAACTCGATTCCCGCCGGGAGTACCTCCGTGGAAAAAAGCATGCCCTTCCGCGCTCCGCCCGTCGCCCGGTCGATCGCGGTCGTCGCGCGATAAGTGGCGTCCCGCCGGAACAACGCGCGCTCCTCGCTCTCCTGCCCATTTATTAACAGGCGATACTCCGGGCCGGGGTAGGCATCCCGAAACTGGGCTCTCCCTATCTGCGTGCGAGAACCAAACAGGTCGCAGATAGCGCACGGTTTTTCTTCCTCGCACTCCGGCCGGTCACCGAACTCGCACACGGTCTCTTCCCGAGCCAGTCCGATCCTTAGCGCCGCGTAGCGAAACTTCCCTTTTAGAGCCGACCCGGCGAGATAGGGCACCCCCTTGCCGTCTCGCAGCGCGCACCGGTCTATCAAACCGGCCATTCCCCTGCCGTTGCCATGATGCACTGCGGTCTCAAACTGGATCTTGAGCGGCCATTCCGTTTTCTGGTTCGTTGCCTGCATCGATCATGCTCCACAATTCCACCGCGTCCGCGGCCTTGGTCTTTACACCGTTGAATAATTTATCGCCAATAAGATCTCGGACCAGGTCTCGATGTTCGAGCCTTGAGAGCAGAAAGGCATAATCGACCTCCGCCTGATGTTCCGGCTCGAACGCGATTCGATAAAGATCGTTTATCTTGTTCGCCGGTACATCTTTCCGCTTCCACTCTCGAACGCCGCACTGCAAAGCCCGGAGGTCCTCTATCGTGTAAGGCTTCGCGGTCGTGGCGTCATCCTTTCGCCCCTTCTCATGAGTTGCCATCGACTCAGTGACGAGCCGGTAATCAACGCTATTCACCCGCCTTCTGCGCTTTGCCGATCGCAGCATCACTTCGGTATGCTCAAGAAATTGGCTGATCGGGAAATGATGATGGGCCCACACCACCCCTGCGGAGTAAAAAACACCGTCCAGCTGCCAGGCCTCGTCGAACTTCAACAGGAAATCGATCGCATAACTGGCACGCACTAGCATGATGGCGTCGTCACCTCCGATCAATAGCGCTTCGAAAGGCGCGATAGCGTTTGGCGGTAAACGCGCAGCTATACTGGCGCAAGCGTCAACTAATCCGGTCTCGACCACCATCGCCACTTTCTTGCTAAGGTCGCGATAATCGTTTTTCAACGGCCCCCCCGCCTTCGCAATGTATTCGCCCATCGCGTCGCCGTCGATATACAACATCGCGAGATACTCATCGCCAGCGACCTCTTCGAAATCGTTTGCCTCCTTCAAACGGTGGCCCAGCTTGGCGTTAACTCGCCTAAAAAACCGCGACTCGCTGCCGCCGGCCTCCGAACGCGCCTTGCAAGCGCGGCAAAGGCTATTCGCTCCTAAGCCCGCAGCGCCCACGCCGCAACTCTCACATGTCTTCCAGTAAGGCGTATGTCCGGAGAAGATACGTCGGTGCCCTCCTGCCTTAGCCAGTTCGAACTGCGCCCGCGCCGCCGCCAAAGTCTCTTTGAAGCACCCCTGCCAATCTGCAATCGCCGTGGTGACGGTCGCTGCGCCCGCCTGTCTGTAGAAGATCCGGTGCGCCTCTCGGCAAAACTCCTCAGCTTTCACGCGCTCCAGGAAGTGACACATTACCGTCCCGCCGCCGGCGTAAATAACCTCCCAATCCGCCCCTTCCTCCACAGAGGGCGTGTCGTGAATGAAAAAGCCGTCGTCCTCGTGCGCATTCCCGTGCCCGAGACCGGTGAGCGCAACCAGCAACGCCTGCCGGTTCAAACGCTCTTGAACGGAGCTTCCCCCGCGAATCAGCTTCAGCTTCCGCGGCGAGAAGACGTACTCGTGAATCTTATCCGCGTCCGCAATTACCAGACATCCGTTTGCCATGGTCCGACCTCAGGACCCACTAAGTCCGAGAGAGCTTACCTCGAATCGCAGTGACTTTGCAAGCTTATTCGCTGCCAGTCACAACATTAGTACTTTTATTTCCGCCTGATTCTAAACAACTTACCATGCCAGTACCCTTTGTTTTCCACCTCCCTCCGCTATCCTATAACCGCCATGAGCAGCAATCGTCGCATCCAATCCTCCCGCGCCAACGGCGCAAAATCACGCGGCCCTGTAACTCCCGAAGGCAAGCGTAAGTCCGCGGCGAACAGCGTTCGTCACGGCCTCCTAACTAACTTAGTCGTATTAGACGACGAGAAGCCCGGAACCTTCTCTGACATCCTCACCGCACTTACAGCCGAGTTCGTCCTGCAGACCGAAGCCGAGCGCCTGATGGTAGAGAACATGGCCGTAGCCCGTTGGCGTCAAATGCGCATCTGGGCCATCGAACGCGCCACTCTCCAATCGGAAATCGAGAAGCACGATGATACCGTCGTCCCGCCCGCCACCCGCGCCGCATTAGCCTTCCGCGCGCTCGCCGATCAGTCCCGCACACTCGATCTGCTCAACCGCTACGAGTCCCGCTTCGACCGTCAGTTCGCGCGCTCATTCAATCTCCTGATGAAGTTAGCCGATCCCGATAACCCGCTCAAGCAATCTCGCCAAACGAACCTAGTTCCACAATCGGACACTGTAACTGCTGAAAATCTCCAGTCCTCCGCCGGCGCTGAAGGCGGTACTCAAGCTGTAAGTGAGCCGTCCATCCCATCGCGGAAAGTTACCGCCGAAACGAGCCAATGTTCCGCGCCAACCTTCTATAAGTGGAAGTACGCGAAAGCGCTAGCGGCCGTACTCCTCTGCCTCTTCGCCTGTCTGACCCAACAGTGCAGCCGGCCCGTCAGGACGGTACCGTCACGACCGCTGCCAATCGCGAACGGAGGTAGCACCGCATTGCTCAGCTGCCGCGTGCAATTCAAGAATCCCGCCGTTTCGCCCCCAATCCAGCACCGCCGGCCTCCCGCGCATCGGCCTCAAAGCCCACCGCCGGACTGCGGCTTCGCCTCGGCGACTACCGCGTCCGCAAGAGCAACGACTCCCAAACCGTGCACGCCCAATGTCCATGCGAGCGGCATCGCCGGCGCCTTTCCCACAGAAGCGCTAATTTGCCTGTTCCTAACCGGGAACGGGTTCCATCGCGGACGTGGTCGCAGAAGGCCCGCTTCGTATGCGGCCAACCTCTCACAGAGACTGCCTCCGGCGATTGTCGCTCGAACCCCGGACGTCGCAACATCGATTGAACGGATCGGCCCGGCCGCTAAACTTCCCACGAATCCGACCCGGCCCGTTTCTTGAAAGCCGCAACCAAGAAGCACCCAGCGGCTCTCAGCGTATACTGACGCAAAGACTTGATTCCCCCGAACCGCAAACCGCCGGGCGGCAACGCATACGTCTAGGAATGGTTTATGACAGTTTCGGTGCAAGTCCGGAGTAGAATATAGCCGGACGGCCGAGGTTTACATGCGCAAGAATCGGATTTTCTTGGGTGCCGCCGCATTGCCTGTGCTGCTGGCAATTGCAGTCGCAGCGCAGCAGGCAGCAACGCAGAACGGCGGGCTGCGTTCGTTTGAGATTGTGCCGCTGGAGAAGGTTTCAGAGACGTCGTCGAATGCCAGCATCGGCGATGTCAATGAGGATGGCAAGCCCGACATCGTGCTGGTGAAGGGGCGGCATTGGCAGGTGAGTACGCTGACCTTCTTCGGCGATGGCAAGGGCCACTTCACGCCAGGGCCCCCACTTCCGAGCAACGCTGTGAAGAGCTACTCCGGCTCTTTGGCCGACATGACGAAGAGCGGCCACTTAGACATCGTCCTGAGTAATGATTCACCTGACCCTAAGCTAGTCCTCTTGAACGACGGCAAAGGTAACTTCCGGATCGGCGGCGCCTATGGCGATCCGAAATGGCCGACGCGGAATGCGGCGGTGGGCGATCTAAATGGCGACGGATATCCGGATATCGTGGCCGCGAACCGTATGTCGACCAGTTATTACTGCCTCAACGACGGCAAGCTGCATTTCGATTGCCGGCCGCTGGACCATTCGCCTAGTGCGGCGACCGTGCGGATTGCGGATGTGAACGGCGACGGCAAGAACGACATCGTCTATCCCTGCAGAGACTCTTGCCAGAGCCTGGTTTACTTCAACGACGGGAAGGGGAATTTCACGCGCACGGCGAAGTGGGGTCCGGCCAATTCCTCAATTCGCGCGACGGCAGTGGCGGACTTCGACGGCGATGGGCATTTGGATATCGCGGCCTGTCCCGAGCGGCTCGGCTGCTTCGTCTATTTCGGAAATGGCAAGGGCGATTTTGGTTCGGGCGTGCAGTTTCAGAAGCCGGAGGCGCTCCCCTATTCGATGATCGCGGCGGATTTGAATCGCGATGGACGCCCGGAGATTCTGGTCGGCTACGTAGACGCTCCGGGCGTCGTCTATTTCAACGATGGCACGGGGAAGAGGTATCACGCTGTGCCGTTCGGGGACGGCGCGGGCGCGATCTATGGAATGGCCGCCGGCGACCTGGACGGCGATGGCTGGCCTGACGTAGTGGCGGCCCGTTCGGACGCGCCTAGCTTTGTGATGTTCAGCCGGTCTCCGAGAAAGTAAGGCAAACACACTTTCTCCAAGTGACGGACAATCTACTCGGAGCGGCCAGTTTTCGATAACCCCACATATCGTCCACTGACAGGCGGCCGACAGGATTATTTCCGAATAGCGCGTCGTCCGTTAACAACACCGCGGCATAATTCCGGTTTCGAACCACTCGACGCAGCTTTCTGGCGGTGTTGTAACATGGCCGTCATGGCAACCGAAATCGATCCGGCTGGCGTGATGCCCAGAGCAATTCTCGAAGCTGCTGATTTTCGTGAGGCGCGCGTCCTCGAAGTAGGAGCGGGCGACGGACGGTTGACGTTTCAGTACGCGGCAGCGCCCAGGTCCGTCGTGGGGATTGACACGAAGGAGTCGGACATACGGGCGGCGTTACAGTATCCAGGTGTGGAGCTTCGCCGGAATGTGCAGTTCTTGTGCGCCAGTGCAACCGCTCTGCCGTTCTCTGCTGGACGGTTCGGGATCGTCTTGCTGGCGTCTTCCTTGTGATGAGTGGCCCAGGAGGGTATGGTCAATGCCCTGCAGGAAGCACAGCGAGTCCTGAAGCCGTCGGGAGTTCTGATTGACGTTCGTCCGGTGACCGCGCCAATCGTGGTGGAAGTGGTAAGCGCTACTCAGGTGGTTTGGACGAAAAGGGTCGACGCATACAGCGCGCCAGAGGACATGGCGGCGGCAGATGCCGCGGTACAACACGCTGTATCGTATGAATCGCTTGTCTTCGAGACGAGTCTTCCGTTCCATTTCGAGATCGATTGCGATAGCGCCGCCGAGTTGAGGGCTTACGCCGAGGCGCGAAAACTGCGCGGGTCCGAGATCCCTTATGAGGAACTGGAAAAGCGACGGCGCGAGTTAGGCGTGGAGGGACAAGCGGCCCGGTTGCGATGCCGCAGGCCGTGGATGCTGAGCGCCTATCGCAAGAGATAGCACCCGGTCTGTCTGCGGTGGAGAAACGTCTGCCTCAGACAATGGAACAACAGTTTTTTCGATTCTGCCGGGTTTGTCGCTAGCAAAGCTCCTTGCCGTCGCTGCGCCAACGGGGACGCCCCCCACCCTGGGTAGAGACCTGCTGCTTGGCTCCCGTGGCGGGGATGGACTGTACATATACCTCGTACTGCCCAGTTTCGTTCGACGCGTACGCCATCCACTTGCCGTCGGGAGAAAACTGCGCGTTAATCTCGTCAAATGGCGAATTGAGGTAATCAACGGGCTTAGGTTCCCCCGCAAGGGGAAGGAGCCAAATGTCATCTTTCGTCTTGTTTCCCGTCTGGGAATAGGCCACCCATTTTCCGTCCGCAGAGACGCTGGTTGGAAACGCGTTGGCGCCCGCGTGTAGAAGCAACTCCTCCGTGCCGCCGCCATTGGAGAGCTTCCGGTAGAAGACAGACTCCCTGCTGTTGGCGTTCGACAAAAAGATGAAATTTCCGTCGTGAGACCAAAGGGGAAGCCGCCTGTCTCCATTGAACGTGAACTTCGTTTGCCGTCCATTTTCGAGATCCCGAAGCCATACGTCCGAGTTTCTCCCTGCCCCAGCTAGGCTAACCGCTGCGAGTCTCCCGTCTGGCGACAGCGCTAGGCTGTAGTAGGGCCCTTCCGCCTTCCCTTCGACCCGCTTGCCAGAACGGCGATCCACGTCAAAGTGGCATTCGAGGCTGGGTTATCTGACACATACGCCAGAACGCCGTTTTCGGATGCGGCGAATTGCCCATAGCCGAGGTGCCCGGCCTCCGGCACATTCTCCGCGAGCGGGAAAGCGCCTCCCGCGGCCAGTTTTTCGGGGTCGAATGGCATCGCCATCAAGGCGCCCTCGCGCCGGAACAACAGGTGGCTTGGCCGCACGCCTCTGTCGCCGGAACATAGATCGCGCGAGACAAATCGGGCAGGATGCGGACGGGCGCCGTTCCGTCCAGTGAGCCGGCAAAAATCCCACGGCTTTCCGGACCGCCGCCTGCGCCGCCTGATACAAACAGGAACCGCTTGCCCCCCTGAATGAATTCGGGAGTACGGCCGTCTGTTGTGAGTTGCATGGTCGGGCCGCCATCGGCGGAAATGCGATACAAATTCCCGGAGACTTCGGGTGCGAAGACTATCACGCCGTCGCGGTTCCATGAGCCGCCCGCCCAGTGGCGCGTCGCACAGAACCTGCGCAGGACCTCCCGCAATCGCGATCTTCTTCAGCTTACCGTCGGCGAAGAACCCGAGATTCTCGCCGTCGGGCGACCAGAACGGGAAAGATCCGCCTTCGGTTCCCGGGATCCGCCGCGCATCGAACGCATCGAGCGAACAGAGCCAGATGCGCGACTGGCCTCCCTCACTGCTCACAAATGCGAGATTGCGTCCATCGGGCGACATCTGCAGATAGCTCACTTCGGCCGGCAGCATAAGCTGGAAGCGCCCGGGCACTTGCGGCGGAGCCGTCTCACGGAAGTGGACGAACGCGAGAGCGAAAAGCCCGGCGCAGAACAGCGTCGCGACGATCCAGGCGCCCCATGCGCGGCGAGGCTGCGCGGCGGCCAGCGGATGTTCCTCCAACAGCAGCCGCACATCTCCAATGTCTCTCAGACGCTTCTCGGGATCTTTTTCCGGGCACCGTTGCAACAACCGCCCAACCTTAGCTGGAACCAGGTCCAGCTTCGGCTCCTCTCTCAGCACCGCGGCCAAAGTGTCGGAGACCGTCTCGTCCTCGAACAGCGTCCGTCCGACGAGCATCTCGTACAGCACCACGCCGAAGGCGAAGATGTCAACGCGCTTGTCGACATTCTTCCCTCGCGCCTGCTCCGGCGCCATATAACCCGCCGTACCCGCAATCTCGCCAATTTGCGTGGCTTTTTCCAGAGTCAGGGTCGGGGAGTTCGCGGGAGCCCTCGCGGCCGCGGAAGCTGGCTCAGCTAGTTTCGCCAAACCGAAATCGAGCACCTTCACCATGCCGTCCAGCTTGATCTTGATGTTGGCCGGCTTCAGATCGCGATGGACGATGCCTTTCTCGTGCGCGGCTTCGGGCGCGTCGGCGATCTGGCGCGCAATGGCGAGCGCTTCCTCGAGCGGAATCGCCCCCCGTTCGATGCGCTCGGCAAGGGTTTCGCCTGCGGCCAACTCCATCACCAGGTAGTTGGGGCCGACATCGTGCAGCGTGCAAATACCAGGGTGGTTCAACGCGGCGACCGCGCGCGCTTCGCGTTCGAAGCGGTCGCTGAACTGCTCGGCGGACACCTTTACAGCCACTTCACGGTGCCGACGCGAGTCGGCGGCGCGATAGATTCCATGCGGGAAGAGTCAAAAGCAGCTTGCTACTTGGGTAGCTAGGGTGTACTCTTCTACCGATGTCATTCCACCCTGTCCGCAAGATTACCGGGATTGGCAATGTGTTCCTGGGAGAGGAGCTTGTGGATATTGCGGAATATGATCTCGAGATCTACGAGGAGAATCCTGAAGCTCACGAGCATCACGGAGCCGACTGGACACCCGGCGTCAAGAGGATCGAGGGCACGGTGGTGGGCGCGTTACCCATCAGGAAAGATCTCAGGCTTCTTACAGAAGAAGGGTACTCACTAAATTTCTATTTGCGGGACAGCTTTGGAACTGTCGTGATCTTGAATCCGATGTTGGATAGCAGTGGAAATCCCGTGCGTTAAGCCGCCGCACCCTGGCTGTACTCGATCAGAAAGCACATTAACTCCTGGATGACGGCGCATCCGGAAGTTTTCTGCTGGCGACAGGCTCTTATCCGAAATACGGAGTTACCGGAAACACACTCGGAGGTTCTGCGGATCGGTGGCCCAGCCGTAAAGTCGGCGGGCGCCCAATTCCTGTTGCGAAATCCCTTCACGCTAGCGAAGACGGTGCTTCTGGCGGCCGGAGCCGCTTGTTGGGAATGGCTACCAGTTCGCTCCATTCGAGATCAGACTCGAACGGCGAGCTCCAAGCCAGATTCCAGCAGAGCCAGCCGCCGCACTCCACATGACCTTCGCGCGTTAGTGGCGCTCCTCGCTAACATGACAGCCTCTGCGTCACATGTCACTACATGTAATAAGAAACTTCTCCAACAAAAATGCATGCGATCATGAACGACATGATCGTAACCTTTACGCTCTTCCTTCTGAGCTTCGCGCCTCAGACCGCCGCCTTCACCGGAGAATGGCTGCTCACCTGGGACCAGATGGGAACGCAATACATCCGCGTTTCGATCACGCAGGAAGGCGCTGCGGCAAGAGTGACATGGGAAAACGAGAGCCTCGAGTGTAAGCTGACCGACAACGTATGCGAAGGCGCCGTAACCGAGAATGGCAATCCTAAGGCCGGGAGAGTGAAGATCACGATGAATGGCGACGAGATCAAGGGGGAAGGCGCCGACCTCGAAGGCGCGTTCACGTTCATCGGAAAACGCCCGCCCGCGCCGCCTCCTGGCGGGTCAAGGACGCATAAATTCGAGCCGACTGCCTTCTACAATTACTTCGCCTGGAACATCGCGCCGGCTCTGCATATCTTCCCAGGCGACACAGTCGAGACCAAAAGTGTCGACGCCGGAGGCGTCGATGAGAACGGCGTCCGCCGCGCCCCCGGCGGCAATCCGCTGACCGGACCATTCTATGTGGAAGGCGCTTGGCCTGGCGATACGCTGGTCGTACATCTGAAGCGCCTTCGCTTGAATCGTGGCACCGCAGGCAGCGGCGCCGGGATCGTCCCTAGCGCGCTCGGGCCGGGCTATTTTCGCGACCTGAAAATGGACGAGCATTTCTCCGGCGAGTGGACTCTGGATCGCGAACACGGCGTGGCGCGTCCCACCAAGCCGTCGGAGCACATGAAGGACTATACGGTGCCGCTCAAGCCAATGCTGGGATGCATCGGCGTAGCGCCTCCCCAGCAGCAGTCATTCCGCTCGGGATATCTCGGGCCTTGGGGTGGAAATATGGACTATCGCGAGTTCGGCGAGGGTGTCACTCTCTACTTCGGCGTGAATCATCCAGGCGCATTGCTCTTCCTCGGCGACGGCCACGCGGCGCAAGGCGCCGGCGAGCTGACCGGCGACGCGCTTGAGACGTCGATGGAATTCAGCTTTTCCGTGGACTTGATCAAAGGCAAAGGCCTGAACATGCCGCGCGCGGAAAACGCCGCGTATCGCATGGCGTCGGGGATCGCGAACTCGCTGCCGGAGGCGTTGCAACAGGCCACGACGAATCTCTCGCAGTGGCTGGCGGCCGATTACAAGTTGACCCCGAATGAAATCGCGCTCGTGCTGGGCACGGCGATCCAATACGACGTTGCGGAAGTCGTCGATCCGTTGGTCCACGTCGTCGCGCGCATCGACAAGAAGGCGCTCGCCAGTTTGGATCCAAACCAAAAGTAGCGCCGCGCGCTTTCGAGCGGAGCAGGTTTTCAACCTTTCCAATGGGGTAGGCGGCGTTTCCCCCGATTAGTAACAATAAGTCGGCATAGCGATGCTGTGCCAGGTCGTGTCCTGCCAGAATCTCGAAAGTGCGCGTCTGGAAGGAAGCCCACGCAGCACTCGCCCGGTATACAATGGGTACCCAGATTTCCCTACGGAATCCGGGCGGGCTATTGCCCCTGTAATCTGGTCGTCGAACGGCCAGAGTACGGGCGCAAAAGACGTCTGCCGAGGAGTAACTTATGACCGATGATTTGATCTCTCGTCGATTCCTGCTTGCCGCAGCCGCGGCCACGCCCGCCGTCCCAGCTCTGTTCGCGAACGACCGTATCGCAATCTTCAGACCGCCGCCCGAGAGAATTAAGATCGCCTCAATCGGATTCCAGTTCACCGCCGAGGAAGTGAACGGCTTCAAGGCACAGGGTAAGCATATCGAGGTGACGGTCACCAAGTCGCGCGACGAGTTCAAGGCGCTGGCGCCCGAGATCGACGTCGCCTTCGGCGCCGTTCCGGCCGATGCCCTCGCGGTGGCGAAGAATCTGCGCTGGATGCAACACACCGAAGCCGGCGTGGACAACGTACTCTATCCCAAATTGATCGAGAGCCCGGTGGTCGTCACCAACATGGCGCGTATGTTCGCGCCAGCCATCTCCGAGACCGCCATATCCATGTTGCTGGCGCTCACGCGCGGCCTCAATAAATACTACATTCCGCAGTTCGCGCAGAAGAAATATCACTCCGAACACAACCTGGTGGAAGTAGATGGCCTGACCATGGGATTCATCGGCATGGGCGGCCTCGGCCAGGCTACCGCGCAGCGCGCGCATTACGGCTTCAACATGCGGATTCTTGCGGTCGACGCCAAACCCATGGTCAAACCCATTTTCGTGGAAACGCTGCGCGAGCCCGAATGGCTGATGGAGATGGTTCCGCAGTGCGACATCCTGGTGAACTCGACGCCGCTCACCAAAGAAACCAGGGGGATGTTCAACGCGAAAGTATTCGGCGCGATGAAGAAGACAGCTTACTTCCTCAGCATTTCGCGCGGCCCGAACGTCGATCAGACAGCGTTGGCCAAGGCATTAAAGAACGGCGCGATGGCAGGCGCCGGACTCGATGTAACCGACCCCGAGCCTCTTCCGCCTGATAACGAACTTTGGGAATGCCCCAACACCATCATCACCGCCCATTCGGCCGGATTTTCGCCGCAGCGGCGCATCCGCCAGATGAGCCTGATCACTGATAATGTGCGGCGGTATGCCAACGGACTGCCACTGATGAACGTCGTCGATAAGGTGCGCGGGTATTGACCCGGATGGCATCGCTTTTCAGGGTTTCCGCCAAACGAAGGAATAGCGGAAAACAATCGTAGCCGAAAGACGCATCTGGAAGCGTGGCATCGCATGCGCAGATTTACCTGACTCCGGTAGTATCGCCGTTCCGGACAAAGGACCGTTACGCAAAATCATCACGAACTTTCTCCGAGTGGCGCGTTATCTGACCGAAGGCGAGCAGACAGGCGTTCCAGAGATGGATCTCCAGCTTCTGCCCTGCGATGGTGCCGCGGAAGCCGGTATCGCGGTCGTGTTTCCTGCGTCAGACGTCACTTTCCGGAGGGGGCGCTTACTGGCACGATTCCGGGAGCGGGCGCTGCGAGCTAGCGCGGGTCGGCTTTCAGCTTGTCCCGCCATTCGGCTACTTTGCCCGGCTTATCCCATGACTCGTATAACTGTACAATGCGTTCGCCAGCGAGCTTGAAGCGCGATTTCCCGTTTTCCGGCAGCTTGTCGCCGAGCTGTCTCATGCCTTCAAATCCACTCAGCAGAAGTGGCTCTGCCTCGGAGTACTTCCCCTGGCTAGCAAGACTCGCGCCGAGAAGACTCTCGGAGTTGTAGCGGGGGTAGCCGTTCGGGTCTCTCTTCTTGCGTAGCTCTAGTGACTCGCGCAGCGCAGGCTCCGCTTCGGCGAACCTTCGCAACTCGATCCGCACGGCGCCCAACGCAGCCAACTCGCCGTCAAACTCCGGCGCACCGGTTCCTTGGAACTGGCGGCGCAACCGAATCACTCTTGAGTAGACATCGTCGGCTTCGGCGTACTTGCGCTCTTTTTGATAGAGAACGGCCAGGTTGTGCTTCGTGTTCACCGTGGTTGCATGGCTTTCGCCTAGCGCCTTTTCCTGCGCCTCAATCGCTCTCAGATACAGTGATTCGGCTTCCGCAAGGTGATTCTGATCGTCCACGGCCTGGGCTAGTCCGTCTAAGACGGCGGCGGTGTCTGGATGTTGCGGACCAAGCACCCGAAGATCGCGATCCAAGGTCTCCCGGAATTCCGTTTCGGCCTCGGAGTACCGTTTCTCGACAAGGTATATGTTCGCCAACGCCGAGCTCGCCTTGAGTGACCGTGGGTAATCGGGACCGAAGACCTTTCGATATCCGTTGGCGCAAGCCTGCATCAGGGTTTCGGCTTCGGCGGTCTTGCCCTGTGTATTCAGCAAGCTCCCCAGATTCATCTCCGCTTCCAGCGTGTCCGGATTCTCCCGGCCGAGAGTGCGGATACGGTTGCCGAGCGCTAACCGAAATAAGCGCTCGGCTTCGGCCAGATGACCCTGCAAAAGTAGCACGGCCGCGACATTATTTAGCGCCGACAGTGTGTCGGCGTGATCCGGCCCTAACCTTTTCTGCCGGGCCTTCAGGACTTCTTGAACCAAGGGAAGGGCCACGACCAGGTCGCCTTGGTAGAAGGCTAGTGAGGCGAGGGCCTCCTTTGCGTTTAAAGTCTCAAGATCGTCGGGCGCCTGATGCAAGAGGCGGATTCTGAGGGCCTGTTCGAGTTGGGGACGCGCTTGCTGATACAAGCCCAGGTCTGTGTAGGCATTGCCGATGGTCTGCCGGACGGCTGCCTCCACCAGCGGCTGGTTCTGGAATGCGCCCTCGATTTTCGCGGCCGCGCGGTCGAGCGCCGTCCGCACTTTGAGATCCGGATCGGGCTTCCGATTGGCCGTGGATTGGTTGTTGGCGCTCGCCTGCCCCAGCAGATCCTTCTGCAAGAAGTCGCTAACGGCGCGCGCCGTTACCGCTTCGGTATCCGCACGGTGCATCTGCAGGACAGCATTATCGAGTTGCCGGCTGGCGGCCGCCTCCGCCGTCACTGCCCGATCGCGTTGTTGCTGCGCGATTTTCTCCGCGGCCATGACGCGGTTGCGTTCCTGCACGGCGGTCTGCTCAGCGCGTCTGGCGCGCACGGCCTCCCAGGTGCTTACCACAATGCCCAAAATCAAGAGCGCGAGGAAACCCGTCGCGGTAACCAGCGCCAGCCGGTGCCTGCCGGCGAACTTGCGCATGCGATAGGTGGGCGACGCGGGCGATGCCTCGACGGGCTCTCCCTGCAGGTAACGCTCGATGTCGCGAGCCAGACCGTTCGCCGTTTCGTAGCGCCGGGCCGGGTCCTTCTCGAGCGCCTTCATGACGATCCAATCCACCTCGCCGCGAAGCAGGCTGAGGAGCTTCGCCGGAACGGTTCCGCTCCGCTCCGCAAGCTCGACAAGGGTCCTAGGCGACTTCGTGAGGCGGGCGCTTGGCGGCGGCGGATCTTCTTCGCGGATGCGCCGCAGAAACTCGGCGTAACCCGCTTGCCGTATCTCTTCCCAATCCAGCGGTGTGCGGCCGGTGAGCAGCTCGTACATCACGACGCCCAGCGCGTAAATATCGCTGCGCGTGTCGATGTTGGCGCCGCCGGTCGCGGCCTGTTCGGGGCTCATGTATTCCAGCGTGCCGACCACCGCACCGTAGCGGGTGACTTGGCTATCGGCCGCACTCGGACCAGTCGCCTTGGCGATGCCGAAGTCGATCACCTTGGGAGTGGGCACCCCGTCGTAGGAGGAAAGCAGCACATTCGATGGCTTGATGTCGCGGTGGATGATCCCCTTCTGGTGCGCGTGCTGGATACCGCGGCAGACCGGGATGAACAATTCCAACCGTTCCTTTGGCCCGAGGTGCTTCTCATCGCAGTAGTCGGTGATGGGCGTTCCTGCCACCAACTCCATGACGAAGTACGGGCGACCGCTCTGCGTGGTCCCGGCATCCAGCACTTTGGCGATATTCGGGTGATCCATCATAGCCAGGGCCTGCCGTTCGGCTTCGAAACGGGCGATGACCTCGCCCGAATCCATACCTGGCTTGATGATCTTGAGAGCGACTTCGCGGCGCAGTGGGTACTCCTGCTCCGCGGCCCATACCATGCCCATGCCGCCGGCTCCGATTACGCGCAGCAGCTTGTAGGGGCCGACGCGCGTGCCTGGCGCTTCGCCCCTTACATCCGATGCGGACGGAGGCGCACCCATTGCTTGCGTTACATCGGATGAGGCAACCGTTTCGTCACTCGTTTTCAGCAGCAATTCCACGCGGAGGCGCAGGGGAGCGTCCCCCGCACAGGCATGCTCAAGGAAGGCCTGGCGCTGTTCGGAGTTGACCCCCATAACGGCAGCGGCAATCTGTTCGGCGGATCTTTCTGGCACGGCCTCGAGTCGGTATACCCCGATCGAATATTATGCCTGAATTGGAGAAGTCGCGACGTATCGCGGGCCGGGCGGGAAAAAATCCGAGGGTCGTCGGCGTCCTCCGGGTGTATGCCTGAAATGAGCGCACCGCTAACGGCCCGTGGGCTGATTCGGTGAACCGATGGGAAGGCGCACGGAAGCGGCGCTTTTCTGCCTTTGGGCGGTTTGTCGTTTTAAAGCGGCCAATGTTTTTTGAGCTTCGGTAGGGCGGTGCTGTCGGAGACAACAGGCCAACGCTCCGATCAAGCCGGATTGACAGGGGGTTCAAGTTCTCGTAATTCGGCGAGCAGTTCATTCCTGCTGTGGTTGAGCTGCTCAACGGCGAGTTCTGCGGCCTGGCGCGTCAGTCCTCCATCTGATACCAGACTTTGGAGGCGGATACATTCACCTTCGAGCCTTTTCAGCATCCGTTTTAGATACGCGATTCTCGTGCTCTTCGATTGCATGTGAGGGTTGGCGGCAGCAGCGCAAAGCTGTATTCTTTTTTCGTTCGAGATTAATTAATTAGTCGGGAGGGTGAAGGCCCGACCAGCAGATCGAAACTTTGGCAGGGACGGTCAGCGGCGGGCCTTCACGCCAGCCGTGATTCTCTTTATCGCACTGCCAGATACGAAAGACAACATCGTCCCGGGGTGATCCCATTGGAGTTCCTGCCGCGGCGATGTCCGGTGTGCGGGAACAACACGATCATCGGCCACGGACGTCGACTGCGTCGAGCCCACGATGACCGGCAGGAACGCATTTGGGTACGCCGCGGGATCTGTCAGCCGTGCGGGAAGACATTCACGATCTTGCCAGACGGACTCGTGCCGGGGTCGCCTTTCAGCTTGCGTTGCCGACAACAGGCCTGTGAGCGGATCGCCGCGGGTGATTCCGCGGAGCAGGCCGCGCCGCACTGCAAAGATCCGTCGCACTCACCCGATCCTTCTACCCTGTACCGGTGGGCACACCGCCGCCTGCTCAGCGTGGGCTGCTGGCTGAAGGCGGCTGCATCAGCCAGCATCTTTTTGTGGGCGCCCACCATCGTTGCCTGGGATCTCGGCGCAGTCTGCCGTATTCTGCCGATCGAGACAAGAAGTCCGTGAATCGTCAAGCTCTCGACGACTTAAAACAGCAGATTCCACTCATGGGTTATTTGCAAGCGCATGATTGGCACCCGGCGCGACCGCTCAGCAGTGGCCGGTGGATGGGACTGTGTCCTCTGCACGGCGATCGCAAACCAAGCTTCCTGGCGGATGCCAACAAGGATCTTTTCTACTGCTATGGCTGTGGCCGCGGCGGCGATGTGATTCGCTTTGTGGAACTGTATCACCAGGTGAAATTCTCGGAAGCCGTGGCCTTACTGTGCCAATGGCGCGGCGTGGGGCCGTTGTTGCACGATGCCGCCCGTTTCTATCGCATTCAGTTTCACCGCCACAACGAGGCGTGCGCCTACCTCTACCAACGCGGCGTCCGCTCGTCAGCGGTGATCGAACTCATGGACATCGGCTACGCCCCTGGCGGTTGCCTGCGAGGTTGGCTCACGCAGTTAGGGCATTCTTTGCCGGCTTTGTGTCAGGCCGGCCTGGTAACTGCAGCGGGCTACGATGCGTACATTCGACGGATTGTCTTTCCGTTGGAAGGGAACCTCTATGGTCGCAGTATCGCCATTTCAGCACCGCCTCATCGGTTTCTGCCGGGAAGCAAGGGGGGCCTTTACGCCTGGAAAGAAGCTCAATCGCATCCGGAAGTGATTCTCGTCGAAGGTCTGTTCGACTATGCAGTATTGTGGCAGGCCGGCTTTCAAAACGTCACCTGTTCGCTGGGGACCCACCTCAACGCGCGCCAGTTCAGGCAGCTATGCGAGGGCCCGCGAACTGTCTATGTGACCTTTGACGCGGACAACAATGGCAGCGGCCAACAGGCTGCCCAGTCGCTGGCCAGTCGGCTCAGAGAGCAAGGCGTGGACGTTCGCAGAGTTTCGCTGCCCGATGGCCACGATCCCAACAGCTTCTTCGTTCAGGGCGGCGACGCGCGCCAGTTCCAGTCACTGCTGGAGAGTGCCCGGCCATGATGTTTCGCATTGCTCACCAGCCGTCCGCCAACCGGACGCGGTGCCCGTATCGGGTCATCGAGCAGGAGACCGGCCGCGAAGTTGGCTGGATTAGTCAGTACCTCGATTACGAGACTCTTCGCCGGCTCGCGGATCGTACCCTGGAAAATTACGCATATGCTTTGTTGCACTTTGTTCGCTGGTGGGAGAGTGTTCATCATACCGACGCGATTGTCAAAGAAGCCCTGACCGAATCGACACTCCTGGACTATGTGCGGTTCCAGTCCGGTCAAGAACCCGAAGTGACCGGCGGCACCATCAACCAGCGCGTTGCAACTGTCGATCATGCCTTGCGCATCGTATTTCCCGATGCCCCCGGACAGATTGCTCCCGGGTTTCAGCAGACTTATTGGCAGCGTGCCCCGATGGGCATCGGCCGGCCCCGGCTTGCCTTGAGCCGGTTGCGCGTGAAGACCCCGAAGCGCACCATATCCCCACTGTCGGTGGATGAAGTGGCGCGATTCTGGTCCAGTTTCCGGACCTCGCGCGACTTGGCCATCGTGGGATTGATGCTGCTGCAAGGGCTCCGATCTCAGGAGGTTCTGGACCTGAACCGCGACGATCTGTTACTACCGGAAACGCAGGTCCGCGTGCGCGGTAAGGGTAACAAGACTCGCTTCCTGCCACTGGCTCCTGAAGCGGCTCAGTTGCTCGATCATTATCTGCGCCTGGAGCGGCCCACCACCTCGACAAGCGCCTTGTTTGTTTCTCTGAAAGGCCCCGCGCGCGGCGCGCGGATGACACCCGCAGGTTTACGCTCACTGTTTCGCCATCATCGCCGCACCACTGGCGTCAAGATAGCCAACCCGCACCGTTTCCGTCACACCTTCGCCTCGGATATGGTCCGTGCCGGCGTTAGCCTCCCCGCCCTGATGCAGTTGATGGGGCATGCGCAAATCCAAACCACGCTCGTCTATATGCAGATCACGCCCCTGGAGGTCTATCAGCAGTATGCGCGAGCGGTCGCTCAGCTCATCAGACCGGTACCGGTGGCTCCAACGTGAAACTCTCTCGCCTTGTTCGCGTGGACCATCCCATGGTGCTCCAGTTCCAGCGCGCCGTCGAGTCCATCACTGCCGCCCAAGTCTGGGATTCAGCCCGTCAATATACTGGCACCGCGCGTGACTTCCTAATCTATCTAGGCGAAGACCACCCTACTGTTCGTTCGTTAGATCAGTTACGCCGTGATCCGCACATCCTGGGCTGGTTTACCCACCTTCGGTCGTTGGCGCCCGCCGTCTACATCTCCCGCCTCATGCGTCTGCGGTGCATTCTGGAGGAACTTGCCTGGACCGCGCAACTCCCCGATCTCGCCCAACTGATCCGTCGCGAGGACTCCCCGCGGCCGCCACAGCGCTTGCCCCGCGCCCCGACAACGCTGCAGGATCAATTAATTCAACAGGAACTGCTCCGCCGCAACGATATGGCCGCCAATATCCTCCTGCTGCTGCGCCACACCGGTATGCGCATCGGGGAATGTGCCGACCTTTCCTGGGACTGCCTGCGCAACGTCGCTCCCGATCGTTGGGCCATTCACGTTCCCCTCGGCAAGTTGAAAACGGAACGTATGGTTCCGGTCGACTCATTTGTCTGTGAACTCGTCCAACGCCTGCGCTTCTTCCGCTCTTTCGACCCCCTGCCTCCCGATGGCCATCTGCTGGCTCGTCCGCACGGCAAGACAGCCTTGATCCGCCAGTTGCGCTACTACCTTCATGAAGTCTGTTCTGCGGCTGGTATCGCGACCCGCATCGTTCCACACCAGATGAAACACACGTACGCCAGCGAGATGATCCGCTCCGGCGTCACTATGGCCGTGCTCATGAAACTACTTGGCCACCGCGATCCAGGTATGACGATTCGGTACGTAACCATTACGTCCAATGATCTGCAACGCGAATTTCATCTGGCCCGTTCGCAACCCCGCCATCTAATCCCACACCCAAAAGCACCCGTTATCTCGCCAAGCACCGGCTTGGACGGCATCGTCGACTCATTGCTCTTTGCTCAGCACGCCATCGAGATGTTCCGCCGATCTCTGCCGGACGGGCAAATCCGACATTGCCTCGAACGGCTTTCCAATCGCCTGACCAAGATCCTCTCGGAAGCGCGCAAACTCAACCGAACAGAATAACGGGCAGAGATTGGCCGGTTAAGTCGGCGACTCGTACAAAGCTCGACGTGTGCCCTCCTACGAAGTCCGCTTCATCGGCGTTGAGCAACGTTGGCACGGGATCGGCGCCGTAAGCAAAGCTGTGCTAGTCGTCGCGCCTGTGCGTCGTGAGGGACGGACGCATCGATGGCGGTGTCGGGGATTCTGTGTAAACGCCTTCGCGGCGTTATTTACGCTTCGGGCTTCCGGTCGAAGAATAAAGCCGCTTCGCTCATCCCGCCGGAGCCGCCCGTCGCAGTTGCTATCCCGCCAGAACGACGCGCAGAGCGCAAGGGCGCGCCGCTTTTTGCGCGGCGTAGCGAACCCTTGCGCGCGAGCACCGTTCTGGCATCCCACCGGAATCCCACCGGAATCCCGGCGGGAGGCTCCGGTGGGATGAGCGTATCCTGCTGGTGGGCTCTGAGTGGGTTTTCCTACTGCCGGACGCCGGCCTCCCGGATCCGCTCACGAGGGTGTAGAAAGGATTGTGTAAACGCGGTTCTCATGGACATACGACCATAGGAGAACCGAATGACAATCCGAAAAGAGTTAATCGACGAGTTGATCGCGAGCAGTGGCGGGAGCTAAATTGGCCCGGACGGGCTGGTGAAGGAGCTAACCAAGGCGCTGGTGGAACGCATGCTGGCCGGCGAGTTGAACCATCACCTCGGCTACGAAAAGCATGAAGTGGCGGGCTATGGGACCGGGAACTCCCGCAATGGCAAGAGCCAGAAAACATTGAAAGGCGAAGCCGGGGAGATGACGATCGAGGTGCCGCGGGACCGCAACGGCACGTTCGAACCGAAGCTGATCGAGAAGCACCAGACTCGGTTCGAGGGCTTCGACGACAAGATCCTGTCGATGTACGCGTTGGGTATGACGGTGCGCGATATTCAGGGCCACCTGCACGACATGTACGGGGTGGACGTGAGTCCTTCTCTGATCTCAGAGGTGACTGACAGCATCCAGGAGGAGGTTAAGCTCTGGCAGGACCGGCCGTTAGAAGCGCTGTATCCAATCGTGTATCTGGACGCCCTGATGGTGAAGATGCGTCACGAAGGCAAGGTCGAGAACCGCGCCATTTACACGGCCATCGGCATCAATGTGGAAGGTCAGAAATCGGTGCTGGGCTTGTGGGCCAGCAGCAACGAAGGCGCCAAACACTGGATGACGGTGCTGACTAATCTGAAGAATCGGGGAATGAAAGACGCCTTTATCGTCTGCACCGACGGGTTGAAAGGCTTTCCCGAAGCCGTTGAAGCCATCTTCCCGAGCACGCTGGTGCAGACCTGCATCGTGCATCTGATCCGGGCCAGCCTGGCGTATGTGAGCTGGAAAGAGCGCAAGGCGATGGCCGCCGAGTTGAAGCTGATCTACCGCGCCGCGAGCGCGGAAATGGCGGAGCCTTCGGGGCTCGCGAGAAGTTGCCCAGTAGCGCTCGCTTGAATTGACCCAGGCTTCGAACAGAACCCTGGATCGACGCCGGAAGTCTGTGACGAAAAGCGGTCGACGGCGGTATCATCCACGCCGAAGGCGTGCGGGGTTGGTTTCACATCATCCGCGCCGGAGGCGCGCAGGAGTGGAGCGGTGGCGAGGCGATCCGATTGGGAATGGTCTGATCGAGCTAGCGGTTTGGATGGCCCGCTCGACCTTTTGACGAACTGCCCGAACTATTTCACACGCCCGCAGTACGCGGACAGATCTCTATCAGTTATGCACCGTCAGTAACGTCCCCGCCTGAGTCGATGCGCCGCCGTAAGTCGCCGTAATCGTCTGATCGCCATTGCCTAAACCAGTCGGCACAACCACGTTGAACTGAAACTCTCCCGGCTCCACCAATCCCGCGAATTGCACCTTCGCCGCGATCCCGCCGATCGTCACCACCGGCGTGGGTGTCAACACCCCCGATTGCATAATCGACCCGCTCTGTACTGCCGAATTGGTCGCTCCAAATCCGTTGCCATAAAGCAGAATCGTCTCGCCCGGTTTCGCCGGCGTGGTCGCCCCTGGGAATAACGTCGTCGGCCCGATGTACGTGCCATTGCCGTGCACCGCCGCCACGTAAGGCCCTCCGCCGAACACGAAGAACGACGGCGCCAACGCTTGCGTCTGCGCCATGAACACGGGGCTCGTCTGTCCGGCGTAATTCAACCGCACCGCAACCGACCCCGACATCGCATCCGGAGGCGTCAGAATATTCACCTGCAGAGGGCTGATGTAATAAACGAACGCCGCCTTGCCATTCACCGTCGCACTTACGCCATCGAGCTGCGTCGGCATGGTCAACCCATTGCCGCTGAAGTCCGATTGCTGCCAGATGCGCGAGTCTCCGGGAGTCCCGAGGTTCGATCCCTTGATCTCGACCCACGTATTCGGCGCGATCAACTGCGCTTCCCCCTCCGCGTTCGCCACCAGACTGATCACAGGAGCGGGCGCAGTCTTCGTGCAAGTCGGCGCCGGTAGCGTGGTCGTCTGTCCCGCCATCTCTAAAAGATCCCGATTGGCTCGTGCGTATAGGTCCTGGATTGACGTGTACCCCAGCGACGGACTCGCCACAGGCGGACACGGCGTGGCCTGTACATACGCAAAATCAAAAAACGGAACATCCACATATTGAATCGACTCCGTCCCCACCGTCCCGCCATAGAACGCCGCGGCCGGCGTCATGTCGAAGAAAACAGTCATCACGTTGTAAGTCGCCTCTTCCGGCGTCAGCCCCATGCAGTCACCGCTCTTCAAAGGGCATCCCTCTGCCTGGATCGTGGTGCTCAACGTAGCCGGGTAGTCGAACTCCGCTCCGCCCGAAAACGGGATCGACGGCGCCGGCGTAAGCGACGTCAATGTCTTCACCCCGGGAACCCCGATGCTGCCGTTGTCAACCGGGCTCAGCGCCGTCATTCCCCCAACTTGAGTGCCCTTCACGTTCGATCCTTTTACCGTCACAAAGTAAGATAGGATCTCCGTCTTGGCCTCGCATGAAAGTAAATTGGCCTTCGGCGCAGTCGAGCACTCCAACGCGAAGAGAGTGTTGTCTGCGTGCGGCGTTACTGAGGTCGTGCCGAAAGTGGGAAGATCGTTGCCCGAATCCGGGCCTAGGAAAAGCGTGATGCCCGTAAAGATGCTCTCCGCCGAATCGATCGCCTGCTCCCACGCATCGATGAAAACCTGATCGCTATTCTGGTAAGCCGCGTTATTGGGAAATGAGTGCTGAATCAAGGCGGCCCACATATCGTCCGGAGCCAGCCCTGTAGCTTGCGCGGCGGTGGTGTTCAGGGTAGTCGGCAGAATCATTTCGTCGGACGCGCAAATCGGTCCGGCAATCGCCACCGCCACCAACGCCGGGTTCGATCCGTAACGCGCGTTCACGCTTGTCAGGAATCCAGCCCACGCTTGTTGGTAAACCGTATTCCACGGCAACGGTATCACATTCGTGTCCGCCCGCTGTTGCTCAGGGAAAACTGTGAAAGTAACTGAACCACAATCGGCCGGGGCGCTCCCTTTCGTGAACAGAGCATCACAGGAGGGGATTTGCGCCATGAGCCACGCCGGCGCATCCACACCAGGCGTCAGAATCAGTTGGACGGTCTTATGCGCCGCTGACGCCGCCGTGAAAACGTCGTCAAGGTAGCTCCAGTCGAAGCTGCTTGCCGCCGTGCCGCTCGCAAGCTGAATCTTATCCCAGTGGGCCCCGAACGTTATTCCGGAAATAGCTCCGTTGGTTAGGTATCCCGCGTAGAGATTCTGAAGGTAGGCATGCAACGCAGTCAACGACGGCGCCTTTCCCGGGTAACTGCCAACCGCATCGCCCTGGTCCACATGCATATAAACGCCCACTGGCTGGCGTACAGCCGCTGCCCCCCAACAGACACTAGCCGCGAGCCCAATCAGTGCGGAAACACCCCAAAATCTTATGCGCATCTTACGCCCTTCGACTTTTGCAATTATAGCCCTCCCACCTTTGTTGTAAACGTCGGACTGAAAGTTGGGTACTGGCATTTCGTCCCACGCCTGTAATATACGATCAGTTACATGGCAATCAGTGTCCAATTCACCCTCATCGCCCTCGCCACCGCCGCGTTCGCGCAGGTCGAGACCGAGGTCCGCTGGCACTTCTGGTCACCAGTCCTTCGGAGAAGGAGATCAGAATCCTCTTGCAGATTCGGCACGACAGAGTGATTCATGTGTTCGCAGGTATCACCGCCGAAGGAGAATGCGAAATGGACGGAATTCTGGAAGATTGAAGCATCCGGCCGTCAACACCGGCCGGATCACGCCCCACTCGAACGAAGATCCAACTTCGAGCGCGGCCCGCATGCGGGGCGAGGATCGATTCCTCCCGCGGAAACGCCGCTTACATCAATTGGAGCAAAAGGGGAACGCTAAAAGGACGTAAATTCGCCCGGCCCAGCTCTGTTCCTGTTCAGGCGAATCGAGAATCCACACCATTGTGCCGTCTCTTATCTCGCGGCCGCTAGCGACACCATGTCCCGGTTGGAACTCAAGGACCATCCGTGCAAATGTGCCGACGTTGACCGCCCGCGCACCTCAATCCCCATGACCTTCGGGGCCGATTTGGCCAGGCTGCGGCTCCGCGAGCGGCACGGGTATTTCGGCCTGCGGCAGCCCCAAGCCTTCGTGGAACCGGCGCTGTTGCGGCACATCGGGCATTTTGAACTCCTCGCACCGTGTGCATCACGTTCTTTTCGTGGCATAGTTGCGTAGGCTGGAAGGACGAGCAGTATCATCCACGCCGCAGGCGTGCGGGGTGGTTTTCCATCATCCGCGCCGGAGGCGTGTTCACCGAGGTGCCGCGGTGCGTGCGAGCTTGTACCGTAGATATTCGAAGTACTCCGGGCTGACGTGCGACGCCAGCACTTCCTCGATGACAGGCAGGAAATAGGCCAGCGAGCGAATCGTGCCCAGAGGCGGTGCTTCGGACGGCCGAATCAGGCGACGCGTGGCGGCCAGCACCAATGCATTTTCGATGACCTTCAGCGAAAGGCCGCGTTGATACAGTTGCGCCGCCAGCAACCGGTCGGCACGACGCACCGTCCCCATCGTGCCCGGCGTCTTGCGGTACGCCTCCAGCACCTGGCGAATATATTCTTCCCGACCGTCCATGCTGGCGTCCTCAGCCTTGCGGTTCGCGCAATGGCGGGCCGTCGATGACGACGGTGTGGCAGTAATGCCGCAACCCGCTCAGCAAGGCTTCTACCATGGGCCGGTTGCCCAGAAAATTGGGCCACTCGTCGTAGACGAGATTCGTGGTGAAGATTGTGGGACGACGCCGGTAGCGTTCTTCCATCAGCTTGAAAAAGATGTTCGACTGCTCCGGTTTCAGATTCAAATATCCAAATTCGTCGATCAAAAGGACGTCCAGCCGCGCCAGACGATTCAACAACTGCCGCGTGGAACGATCCGCCAGCGACGCATACATTTCATCGAACAGGTCCTGGGCCTTGATAAATTGACACCGGTAGCCGTTCTCCAACGCCTTCATCAGCAGGCCAGAAGCTAATCCGGTTTTGCCAACGGCTGTCTTGCCCACGAACACAATATTTTCCGTTTTGGCGATGAACTCCAGCTCCGCAAACCCGCGGATCTGTTTGCGGTTGACGCCCGGCTGGCGCGCGAAGGGGAACGTCTCCAGCGTCCAGCGCTCGGGCAGCTTGGCGCGCCGGATGCGCCACTCCAGCGCGCCCTCCTGCCTGGCCTGAAACTGCGCGCGCACCAGGCGCGTGACGAACTCGGAGTAGCTGATATCGTCCTTGTCGGCGGCGCGCAACTGTTCGTCATAGATCTCCAGGATGCGCCGCAGCTTGAGATTCTTCAGCAGTTGTTCCAGTTCTTCAGTCATCGTCCGATTCCCCACCGAGCAGAAAGTATTCGCGCGTCACGCGGCGCAAGATCATCCGTTCCAGCCGATCCAGATCGTAAAGACCATAACGGCCGGCCTCGCGCACGGCGCCTAGCAACGGTTCCCGTGGATACTCACGCACCAGGCGCAACAGTTGCCGCAGGGCAAGTGTGACCACCTTGCGGCTCCGTTGTTTCAACCCCGCGACATAGTCGGCGAGTTCCGGCGCGGCGGTGACAATGGCGTGCTCTTCGGGATGTGGATCGGGCCGCGTGTCCCTCTGGCCGCGCGGCGGCCGGTGCTCCGCGAGCATGACTCGCTGGTGCTCGGCTTCGGCGATGCGGCGGTGCGTCACCTGGCGGCGGGCATCGAGTTGAATCTCGATCTTGTCCTTGGTCTCACGCACCTCCACACGGCGGCCGATCCACTCCACCGGGACCGAATAGCGGTTGTTGTTCAGCGCCACATACCCTTCGATATCGACTAGGCGCTGTTGTAGGCGGTAGACTTCTGGAATCCACGCCGGCAGCGGAGATACCATCGGCTCACCCGCCGGTGTTTTGATTTTTTGGCCTCTATCCAATTTCCGTTCACGCTACTTCACAATTTCTTTTCCCTCATTCCAAACCACTTACTTCCAACCCGCCCTGAACTTCCACCCTCCCTCCGCTATCCTGTAACCGCCATGAGCAGCAATCGTCGCATACAATCTTCCCGCGCCAACGGCGCAAAATCGCGCGGCCCTGTAACTCCCGAAGGCAAGCGTAAGTCCGCGGCGAACAGCGTTCGTCACGGCCTCCTAACTAACTTAGTCGTATTAGACGACGAGAAGCCCGAAACCTTCTCCGACATCCTCACCGCACTTACAGCCGAGTTCGTCCCGCAGACCGAAGCCGAGCGCCTGATGGTAGAGAACATGGCCGTAGCCCGTTGGCGTCAAATGCGCGTCTGGGCCATCGAACGCGCCACTCTCCAATCGGAAATCGAGAAGCACGATGATACCGTCGTCCCGCCCGCCACCCGCGCCGCATTAGCCTTCCGAGCGCTCGCCGACCAATCCCGCACCCTCGACCTGCTCAACCGCTACGAGTCCCGCTTCGACCGTCAGTTCGCGCGCTCATTCAATCTCCTGATAAAGTTACCCGATCCCGATAATCCCCTCAAGCAATTTCGCCAAACGAACCTAGTCCCACAATCGGACACTGCGACTGACGCCAATCTCCAGTCCTCTGCCAGCGCCGAAGGCGCTACGCAAACCATAAGTGAACCCGCAATCCAAACACCCGAAGTTACCAACGAAGCAAGTCTGTGTTCCGCGCCAACCTTCTATAAGTGGAAGTACGCGAAAGTGCTAGCTGCCGTATTCCTCTGTCTCTTCGCATGTCTGACCCAACAATGCACCCGAGCCGCGAATCCAAATCAAGTTCTGCCCAAACCCCATTCGCAGCCCGCCATTCTGTCTCCCTCGACTCCCTTGACTTCCTCGACTCCCACCCGACAGCAGCCAGAACCCGAGGAAGCCAAGGAATCACGGGACTCGCAGCCCGCCATTCTGACTTCCTCGACTCCCTCGACTTCCTCGACTCCCACCCGACAGCAGCCAGAACCCGAGGAAGCCAAGGAATCACGGGACTCGCAGCCCGCCATTCTGACTTCCTCGACTCCCTCGACTTCCTCGACTCCCACCCGACAGCAGCCAGAACCCGAAGAAGCCAACAACCCCCGGCTTTAAGTTATATTAGACAAAACTGGAGTTCGTCCCCATGCCGAAACACACCCGCTTTCTGTCTGCCTTCTTGCTGGCCACGGCCGCTCTATACGCCGCCGATAACCCCGTGCCGGTCAAACAAACCAAAGCCAATTACGAGCTCGCCGCCCAGTGGACGCCCGCTAAGATGGGCAAGCTGGTTTTCGAAACCAGCGTCACGCCGCACTGGCTCGAACAAGGCGATCGCTTCTGGTATACGTTTGAGAACAGCAAAGGCCGCAGATTCTACATAGTCGATCCCGTCAAGAAGACGCGCAGCTTCGTGTTCGACCCGGTCAAGCTTGCCGCACAGCTCACCGCTGCCACAGGCATGCCCTACGACTCGCAACATCTGCCCATCACCACCATCCGCTTCGTCAAGAACGACACCACCATTCAGTTCGATCTCAACGTTCCGCGCGATGCCGTGATTCCCGGTGAAAAGAAGACTTCAACAACTTCGCAGAGCACCACTGATGCCGGTGGAAACGGCAACGAGAACGTACCGCAGCAGCAAGGCCGCGGCGGACGCGGCGGCGCCACTCCTCCCAACCGCAACGAAAAGGCCCTCCATTTTGAATATGAGTTGACCAGCGGCAAGCTGACGCTACTCGATGAAGCCCCCAAGCGCAAACCCGCCTGGGCCAACATCTCGCCTGACGAAAAGACCATCGTCTTCTCCCGCAATCGCAATCTATATATAATGGACGCCGCCAATTACGCCAAAGCCCTCGTAAAGGCGGATGACCCGGCTATCGTCGAAACCAGGCTCACCCAGGATGGCGTGGAGGATTTCGGCTACGGGGGCGGCCGCGGCATGGGCGGCGACCAACAGCAGCAGGAGCAGAACGATAACAGCCAGCAAGGCGACAATCAGGACAACTTACGTCAGCGCTCCTCCGCCGGCAACGTCTCCTGGTCGCGTGATTCGAAAAAGTTCGCCCTCGTCCGTCGCGATTCACGCAAGGTCGAAAAGCTCTGGGTGATCAACTCACTCGCCAGTCCGCGTCCCACGCTCAACACCTATCGCTACGCAATGCCGGGCGATGTCAACATTCCCATTTCGCAACTGGAAGTATTCGACGTCGCCGCCAAAAGCCGCAATATTTTGAAGACCGACGCCTTCAAAGATCAGTCTCTGCAGATCGAAGTGGAACGGCCCACCGCCCGTGAGCGCGAGCATGAACGCACCGAAACCGTCTGGGCCGGCCCGGGATCCGACAAGCTCTACTTCAGCCGCATCAGCCGCGACCTGCATCGCGTCGACGTGTGCGTGGTCGATCTCGCAACCGCCGCCGTGAAGCCCGTCATACAAGAGCGCATGAACGTCTACATCGAGACCAAGCCGCTCAAGTTCGTCAATAACGGAACGGAGATGGTCTGGTGGTCTGAGCGCGATGGATGGGGACATTATTATCTCTACTCCGCCGATGGAACGCTCAAAAACCAGATCGACAAAGGCGAATTCGTGGCCGAAGATCTGGTGGGCTTCGATGAAAAAACCCGCCAGCTCTACCTCACAGCCGATGGCCGCGAAGATGGTGAGAATCCCTATTACATGCACTTCTATCGAACCAACCTTGATGGCAGCGGCATGAAACTGCTCGATCCCGGCGACGCCTCGCACGCCATCCTGATGTCCGATTCGGCCAAGTATTTTGTCGACAATGGTTCCCGCGTAAACACCGCGCCCGAAGCGACCCTGGTCGATGGCTCAGGCTCGGTCGTCATGCCGCTCGAGAAGGTCGACATGGGCCGCGCCGTGGAAGCCGGCTTCAAGTTCCCGGAACCTTTCAAGGTCAAAGCCGACGACGGCATCACCGATATCTATGGCGTGATGTATAAGCCCTTCGATTTCGACCCCAACAAGAAGTATCCGCTCATCGAATACGTTTATCCGGGGCCGCAAACCGAAAGCGTCGATGCCATTTTTAATCCGCGCAGCAACAACGTGATGCTCGCCAATTTCGGCTTCATCGTAATCACCGTCGGCAACCGCGGCGGCAATCCGAATCGGTCTAAGTGGTATCACACCTTCGGCTACAACAATCTGCGTGACTACGGTTTGGCCGATAAGAAAGCAGCCGCCGAGCAACTGGCCGAGCGTTATCCCTTCATCGATATCGATCGCGTCGGCATGTGGGGACACTCTGGCGGCGGCTTCATGACCGCGGCCGCCCTCCTCATCTATCCCGATTTCTTCAAGGTTGGCTGGTCCGAATCCGGCAACCACGAAAACAATATCTACAACAACACCTGGAGCGAGAAACATCACGGCTTGAAGGAAGTCACCGACGACAAGGGTAATGTAAGCTTCGAGTATTCCATCGACAAGAATTCGGAGATCGCTAAGAACCTTAAGGGGAATCTGATGCTGGTCACCGGCGACTACGATAACAACGTCCATCCCAGTAACACCTTCCGTTTGGCCGACGCGTTCATCAAAGCCAACAAGCGCTTCGATTTCCTGATTCTCCCCGGTCAGCCGCACGCCTACGGTCCCGATTCCGATTACGTCAACTGGCGCCGCGCCGATTACTTCTGCCAACACCTGCTCGGCGAATACGATCAAACCGTCGACATGTGGGAACTGAACCGCGAGAAGCAGGATAACGGAAAGACTCCCACCACCGGCCGGGGAGCCCAAATCACCACTCAAACCCAGGGCGGCCGCGGTGGACGTGGCGGACGCGGCGGCACTAACAACACCAACGGTGGACGAGGCGGTAACCAATAAAATGGGGGTTAGCGCTTAACGCTTCGGAATCTCAGCCACGCTGGATCGCGCGGATTTCTTGATCTTAAGAAATCCGCGCTAATCTGGCAGCCTCTGTATTTCTGCGTCAATAATAAGCGCTCGCCTGCCCATGATCTTCTGGAACACCTTAATCCGCTTCGAAAAGCAAAAGGTCATTCCCTGGATCGCGCTTCGTAACGCCATAGGCGTAATTCTCCCCTTAGTAACTGGCGCTGCAATTGGCCACACCTCCGCGGGACTCCTCGTCGCCATCGGCGCTCTCAACGTTTCTTACTCCGATGGACCTGAACCCTACAGAATGCGTGGCCGGCGCTTGCTCACCTCCGCCTGCTGCTCCGCCCTCGCCGTCGCCGCCGGTGGGTTGTTGGGCCGCGAGCATTTGTGGTTGATCCTTCTTGCCGGCCTCTCCGCATTCGCCGCCGGAATGATGGTGTCCATCGGCCAAACGGCGGCCGATATCGGCGTTATGACGCTCGCTACCCTGATCGTCTTTGCCGCGCAAGCCATGACCGCTGAGATCGCTCTGCAATCGGGCCTGCTCGCCTTGGGAGGCGGCCTGCTACAGACTACCCTTGCCATCGCGTCCTGGCCGATTACCCGCTACTCTCCGGAGCGCCGTGCCCTTGCCGCGCTCTACCAATCTCTAGCGCACGCGGCGGGGATGACCGCCGATGCTTTATCGGCGCCGGAACTTCCGCCTCCGGCCAGCGCGGAGAGCACCGAGGCACAGCGCGCTCTCGCCGGCCTCGAAGGCGATTCTTCGGTGGATGCCGAACGTTACCTCGCACTCCTCAGCCAGGCCGAAAGAATGCGGCTTTCGCTCCTTGCCATCGCGCGCCTCCGCGTGCGCTTGTCGCGCGAACCGGATGGGGGCGGGGAAGCCGTCATCCTTGATGATGCCTTGGCGGCTTCTTCCCGGGCCTTGGCAGCCATCGGCGACGCCTTATCGCCAGGAAGGATCGCGGGTATCGGGTCGGCGCCATCCATTGAGACCACCAGCATTCAGGCCGGCGCGGAAAGTCTCCGTAACTCGCCCCGTGTCATGGCGCATGACGCCCGTTGGCAGCTCGATGCCTTCAGCGGCCAGCTGCGAGCCGCGGCCGAGATGGCATTCCATGCCACTCCCGCCGGGGGCGCTGCCTTCGCCGCGATGGATGCCGCCGCGCCGCGCCGCCTGCGTCTGGGCAACATCGCCGCGCGTCTCGGCGCCAACTTCAGCTTTCGGTCCGCTACTTTCCGCCATTCCCTGCGTCTCGCCGCTTGCGTCGCCTTGGGAGAAACCATCAATCGCATCGTCGGCTCACCCCGCGGATACTGGCTGCCCATGACCGTCGCCATCGTGCTGCGCCCCGATTTTACCGGCACTTTTGCTCGTGGTCTGTTGCGCCTGGGCGGCACTCTTGCCGGCTTGATGGCCGCCACGGCGTTGGTTCATTTTCTCTTGCCGTCGCTGGCCATCCAGATCCTTTTCATCGCCGTCTTTACATTCCTCATGCGCTGCTTCGGCCCGGCCAATTACGGCATCTTCGTGGCCGCGCTCACTGGTCTGATTGTCTTCTTGATCGGTTTCACCGGCGTCGCCCCCGGACCTTTGATAATTGCGCGCGGATTGAATACGCTTGCCGGGGGAACAATTGCCCTCCTGGCTTATGCCTTGTGGCCAACTTGGGAGCGTAACCTCGCGCCTACCTTCCTGGCCACGCTCTTTGACTCCTACCGCGTATATTTCGCGGCTGTGTGCGATGCCTATGTCGCGCCCGCGCCCGATTCCCAGTTGCGCCTCGACCGGGCTCGCCAGGACGCGCGCCTCGCCCGATCGAATGCCGAAGCCTCCATCATCCGCCTTACTGCCGAGCCGGGCGTCGGCCAAGACAGGCTTACCACGCTGCGCAAAATCCTGGCCAATTCGCATCGTTTCGTGCTTGCCGTCATGTCCATCGAGGCCGCGTTGACCCGCAGCGCTCCCACCCCCGTCAGAGATGCCTTTCGCACCTTCTCCGCCGCGGTATCATCGACGCTCGAACGCCTCGCCGCTGCCCTTCGCGGCCAACCGCTCGACCGGTCCACCCTCCCCGACTTGCGGGAGATTCACCACGATCTCATCCGCACCGGCGATCCGCACTATGGACGTCACGCTTTAATAAATGTTGAGACCGACCGTATCGCCAATAGTCTAAACACATTGACAGATCTGGCGGCCACGCAACCGTCCGCGGGCCAGGCCGCCGCTGTAAACTGATGCGAATGAATCTGAGGGAGCCAGTGTCAAAACCTGCCCGCGACGGAATCTTTGCGCGATTTCTTTATGCGCTCCACGCTCATCCATACTGGGGTTGGGGCGCGCTCGTCGTGTATGCCGCGGCCGTCACCTTCCCTCACTCCGCGGTTCAGTGGGAAGTAAATGAAATCCAAATCCGCATTTCGCTGGCCGCCCTCTATCGCATTTCGGCCGAAATTGCCTTGGGCTTGGGTGTTCTTTTCACAGTGTTGCTCCTGTTCGGCGTCCGTCGGCCGCAGAGCCGGATCGTGCCCTCTCTCTGGTTTCTGACCCTCGCCGTGATCTTTGGAGCCTGGAAGTGCCTCACCGCCAACAACGTGGAACTGGTGCACTATCCCCAGTACTTTCCGGAGGGCATTGCGCTTGCCGCCCTCACGCTCTCGCCGGCGGAGGCGCTTTCGTGGATCTTGATTTTCGGCGGCCTGGACGAGGGATATCAGTATTGGGTGCTTTCGCACGGTCGTCCCACATTACTGGATTTCAACGACATCTACATGGATATCCTGGGCGGCGCGGCGGGCGTAGTTTTCGCCATGGCCTTTCTTCGCTGCATCCGCGACCCAAAATCCCGTCAATGGACGCGCGCCTGGAGGCGGCCAGGCGCGCGCCTCGTCCTGATAACTCTGGCGTTTAGCGCAGTCCTATGGATCTCGGGACTCATGCTTCTGGTTGAGGACAAGACCAACCATCGCTATTGGTTCGCCTTGGGACGATTCCAGGCCCCGTCTTTCTGGTCGCAGGTCGTAGCAAATGGCCCGAACCGCTATCACACGTTCACCCCCATCGAAGGTATGGCGGTGATCTTGATAACCATCGCTCTTTATGCGGCGCTTAGCCGCCACTATATTCTTGCGTCCGGCCCGTCCTCTAAGCCCCGCGATTTGCGTGATGACACTTGACTTTCACCGTGCCCAGCTTTCACACCTGTAGCGCCCCCCACTCGTTGTTGGAGCTCGCAACATCCGGTAGAATAATGTCTTATCGTCTTGGAGAGTTAGCTGCTTCTGGTCAATTCCGAATGAACTTTTTCCGGGGAAATAGTTTGGCGGCCCGTGTGGCTTGCGTTTGTTTAGCGGCGGCGGGGCTCTGGGGCCAGGGGCAACAAACGCCACCCGCGCAGACTCCTCCGGCCCAAACACCTCCTGGGCAAACTCCTCCGGCCCAAACACCACCCAAGCCGCCGGCCCAGCAACGTCCCGCCAATCCGTTCGAAAATGCGCCTCGGGTTCCCCAGCAACAACAGCCGGGACAGATTCAGAATGCGCCCACCGAAGCTCAGCCCAACGGCCCCCCGCAATTACGGCCGGGCCAGCAGTTTGTCGATTCGATTGATGTGCGCGGGTCGCGCCGCGCCCCATCCGAAACCCTCAAAGCCCTGCTGGTAACCAAAGCCGGCGATATTTACGACGAAGAGCTCCTCCGGCGTGACTTCATGGCTCTCTGGAACACGGGCCGCTTCGACGATCTCCGCCTGGAAGTGGAACCGGGCGAGCGGCCCAATTCCGTCAAAGTCACCTTCGTCGTTACCGAGCGCCGCGTCATCCGCACCATTCACTACAGCGGAATCCATACCGTAACGGAATCCGAAATCCTCGACCGCTTCAAGGAACGCAAAGTCGGCCTGGTAGTCGAGTCGCAATATGACCCGGCCAGAATCCAGCACGCCGCCAATGTTTTGAAAGACTTTCTTTCGGAGCGCGGGCGCCAATACGCCACGGTAGACCCTCAGATTGAGCAGATTCCCCCGTCGTCGCTGGCGCTGATCTTCAACGTCAACGAAGGTCCCAAGGTCAAGGTCGGAAACATTACCATCACCGGCAACCACGCGTTCAGCCAGCGCTGGGTGATCGAGGCGATGAAGAACCTGCATCCGTACGGCATTCCGCACTCGATTTACTTCGAAAGTCTCTTCCCCAAAACATACGATGCCGCCAAGCTGGATGAAGACGGCGAACGTATCCGGCAGGCCTATACCGAACATGGTTACTTCCAGGCAAAAGCGCTCGAGCCAACCGTCAACATCGTGCCTCGCGGCGGCAAAGGCTGGCGCCTTCCGATCGTGAAAATGGAAACCCCCGGCATCTACGCGGACATCGTGCAGCCCGTCGAAGAGGGGCGTCTCTATCACCTCCACGCCATGAAGTTCGAGGGTGTGAAGCTGTTCAAGACTCCGGATGCGTTGATGCGTCCCTTGTTCAATATGGGCCCGGGCGATATCTTTCAGACCGACAAGCTGCGCAAGGGTATGGAGAATCTCCGTACGCTTTATGGAAAATTCGGTTACATCGATTTCTCTCCCGAACCTCAGTTCGATTTCATCCCCAATACCGACCAGGTAGATCTCACCATCACCGCCGATGAAGGCAAGCAGTTTTTTGTGCGCCGCATCGATTTCGCCGGCAACACCACAACCCGGGACAAAGTCATCCGCCGCGAAATCCTGCTCGATGAAGGCGACATGTTCAACAGCAGCCTGTGGGATCTCAGTATTCTCCGGCTGAACCAACTCGGCTACTTCGAGGTCCTGAAGAAGGAAGACGCGGCCGAGATCCACGAGAACATCGGGTCGAATACGGTGGATATCACGCTCAAAGTTCGCGAGCGCGGCAAGAACTCCATTGGATTGAACGGCGGCGTTTCCGGAATTGCCGGCAGCTTCGTCGGGTTCAATTACTCCACTAACAATTTCCTCGGCTTGGGCGAGACTCTTTCACTTGGATCGCAGTTAGGTACCCGGCAGCGAAATGTGACCTTCGGCTTTACCGAGCCCTACCTGTTGGACCATCCCATTCAGACCGGCTTCACAATCTATCTCAACCGTTTCGATTTCAATCAGGGCCGCGAAGCCTCCATTCTTTCGGGACAGAATCTAATTCCCTTATACAATTCGTTGGGCTCTCAGAACCTGTTGAATTACATTCAAAATAGCCATGGGTTCAACGTATTCGCCAGCTACCAGTTACATCGCAGCTTCTGGCGGACCGGCATTACTTACGGCTACGACATCTCGCAGATTCAGACGCAGACCACAGCCGCCACCAACTATTTCCAGTACATTAACTTCAGCGGTGTCTATGGGCCCAACTCGCTCGACGGCATCCACACCAGCACTGTTACCCCCTCGCTAACTTACAACACCGTCAACCATCCCATCAGCCCCACGGGCGGCAAAAGCATCTTCTTTAGCTTGGCGTTTGCGGGCAGTGCGCTGGGCGGCAATGTCAATACCGTTCGGCCCACCGTAGAAGTGAAGTACTTCCACCCGTCGCCCATCAATAAGAAGCACATCTTGGCATTCCGCGCGCAATCGTGGCTGATTACGGGTTACGGCGGAAAGGAAGTGCCTCCCTTCTCACGGTCCTTCATGGGTGGTGAGCAGGATATCCGCGGATTCGAAATCTGGGGTATCACCCCCATCGCCTACATCGCATCCAGCGCCTCGGTCAACGTCCTGAATTCCGATGGTAGTGCCCGTACGCAAAAGACGGTAAGCGGAGGCGTGCTCACGGCCACTCCGGTGACCATGCAGATTCCGACTTATCAGCTGATTACGCCGGGCGGCGATTTCCAGGAAGTCACTAATTTTGAATACCGTATCCCGATCTTCGGCCCCGTGACCCTCGCCGCGTTTTTCGACTTCGGCTTAAATCGAATTTTGCGGCCGGATCAGCTGACCATGGATCCGGTGCGCGTGCAGGATTTGAATCTCCAGTTTCCGCAGGCCGGTTTCAGCGGCAAAGTCCAGATCGCCCCTGGTACGGAACGGCCCAGGGCCTCGACTGGTCTTGAAATCCAGGTAATTCTACCCGTTGTCAACGCGCCGTTTCGCGTCTACTTCGCCTACAACCCTTTGCGGGTAGCCGAAAATTTACAACCGCCGATCGTGGCGGACCGTGCCTCGTTTCCCAACGCGGCCACGTTTTATAACGCGATCGCCAGCTTTGGCCAGGGGTATCCGTTCGACGAGCGGCGCACACTCTTCCGTTTCACGGTGGGAAAGACGTTCTAGAATATACGCGCTGCCAGCTATAATAGGAATTTACGTTTAGGAGTTTTGCTTGAAGAAGAATTTTGCAACGATAGTTATTTCCGTAGGTCTTGCCGCCATGGCGCAGGCCCAGACCAACCCCTCCCAAGCGGCCAACCACACCGCGCCGGCCGCCGCGCTTCCGCCCGCCGGTAATGTCGCGCTGCCCACCAAGGTCGCGATCATTTACGTTCAGCAGGCCATCATCGGCACTAAGGAAGGCGCCGCTGCTACGGCAGTCGTCGCGGCCAAATATCAGCCCAGGAAGGACGACTTCGAAAAGCGTCAACGCGACATCCAGGCGACTACGGACCAGCTCAAAAAAGGCAACGCCACGATGAGCGAAGACGCCAAGTTAAGGCTGGAGCGCGACATCGATGCGAAGACCAAATCCCTGCAGCGCGATACGCAGGAGACCAGCGACGATTATGAGCAGGAGATGGGAAAGATCTTCCAGGAACTTGGTAACAAGATGCTGCAGATCATTGAACAATACTCCTACCAGAATGGATACGCTGTCGTTCTGGATGTAAGCAATCAACAGACCCCCGTAATCTGGGCCGCCCCTTCGACCAACATCACGGCCGATATCGTGAAGCTTTACGATCAGGCGCATCCTTCGGCAGGCGCTGCCAAGCCCGCCCCGACGCAGGCGAGGCCGCCCGCCCCGGCGCAAGCGAAGCCGCCAGTTCCGGTCAAGAAGTAGTTTGTCCTCCTGGGAGCGCCGGCGGTCTCCGCCGCCGGTGCTTACCCGGTTCAGGTCCCCTTTAAGTCGAGCTCTTCATCTTCCGCGCGATCAGGAATGCCAGTTCAATCGCCTGCTCGTAATTCAATCTCGGATCCACCTGCGATTCGTAAGCTCTAACTAAGTCCTCTTCCGCCGGCCCACGCGAGCCACCGATGCATTCGGTGACGTTTTCTCCCGTCAACTCGATATGCACTCCACCCAGGTGCGACCCGGCATGGCGGTGAATATCGAACGCCTGTTCGACTTCGGAATAGATATCTTCGAAGTGCCTCGTCTTGATGCCGGTCGAGGTGGTCTGCGTGTTGCCATGCATAGCGTCGCAGATCCAAAGGACGCGGCCGCCTTCGGCTCGGGCCATCTCGATCAGCTTAGGCAGTCCTTCGGCGATCTTCTTCACGCCCAGACGATGGATGAACGTCAGTCGTCCGGGCGTCCGGCGCGGGTCGAGTAACTCGAACCAGCGCGCCATCGTTTCGCGCGTCGTATCGGCGCCGATCTTGATGGCGATCGGGTTTTCGATGCCTCGCATGAATTCCACGTGCGCGCCGTCGATCTGGTTGGTGCGCAGACCGATCCACGGCAGATGCGCGGAGAGGTTGAAATAGCCGGGACGGCGCGGCACGGTTCGCGTCTGCGCCTCCTCGTAGCCCAAGTGTAGGGCTTCGTGCGAGGTGAAGAACTCGATGCGATCCGATTCTCCCGCGCGCACGCCGAGTACGTTCTCCATGAATCGGAGTGACTCGGCGATGGTCTCGACCATCCGGTGATAGTCGGCGCGATGCGGCGAATCACGCACCCAATCCAGGTCGAAATACTCCGGATGGTGCAGGTCGGCGAAGCCGCCCTTCACCAGCGCGCGAATGAAGTTGAGGGTAAGCGCTGCGCGCTCATAGCCGCGCAGTAGAAGCTGGGGATCGGGCGTACGCGCCTCGGCTGTAAACTCGGGAGCATTGACGATGTCGCCGCGATAGCAAGGCAGCTCGATGCCGTCGCGCGTTTCAGTATCCGCCGAGCGCGGCTTGGCATACTGGCCCGCAAATCGTCCAATGCGAATCACGGGACGGCCGCCGCCCACCACCAAAACCAGGCTCATCTGTACCAACACCTTGAGCAGGTTTGTAATGCGGCGCGGCGTGCAATCGATGAATCGTTCGGCGCAATCGCCGCCCTGCAAGACGAACCGTTTACCCTCCGCGGCTTCGGCCAGCTGAGCGCGCAATTGCAAGACTTCCCAACTGGTAACCAGGGGCGGAAGCATGCGCAGCTCTGCCAGCGCGCGGTCCAGCGCAGCGCGGTCGGGATAGTTCGGCTGTTGCAGGGCCTGGCGTTCGCGCCAGGAATTCGGTCTCCAGAGCATGAATTTTTACGCTAGCATGCGGCGCGCGTAATCTCCTCTTCATGCGAAATGGAACAGAACCTGCTAAAACTTCTGGTTATGATCCAATACCAGCAGGCGACATGCGGCAACTGCGGCGCGACTAATCGGATACCCATTGACAAATTACAACCCGGTAGATCGCCGGTTTGCGGGCGATGCAAAACTCCACTCGTGATCGATGCCGGGCCTGCCATTGTCACTGACGCTACCTTCGCGGAGCAAGTGGAGCGATCTTCTCTGCCGGTGCTCGTCGATTTCTGGGCTCCGTGGTGCGGCCCTTGCCGTATGATCAGTCCAATCGTCGAAGAATTGGCTAAGGAATTCGCAGGCAGGATGCGTGTGGCGAAGATGAATGTCGACGACAACTCCTCGACATCTTCGCGCTTTAACATCCGCAGCATTCCTGCTCTGATCATATTCCGCGCCGGGAAGGAAGCCGCACGGAACGTGGGCGCTCAAAGCAAGTCCGATCTGAGGAGATGGATCGAACAAACCATCGCTTGACATGGAACTCTGCTTGCACCCAACCTGCCGGGTGTTAGGAGAATTCCATATGAATAAAATGGGTATTACAGCGGTTTTACTGGGCGGTCTGTTCGGTGCGAATCTGGCCGTCGCGCAGCAAACGCTGGTCTTAAACGGGGGGACGGCTCTTCATGGGCGATACGACGGAGGCAACGCCGATACGGTGTTTTTCGTCGACGATCATGGCAACCGCCACCGATTCAACATTTCAGAAATCCAGAACCTGATGTTCAATGGTCCGCGGGCGCCTGGCGATGCGACCGCAGAGCACTTTGGGCCAGGCGCGCCGCCGCCTCCTCCTCCGCCCGGCCGTCCGGCCGAGTATGCGGAAATGGATGCGCCTCCCGCGGGAGGTTGGAATCGCCACGCGATGATTCCCGCCGGTACTGAGATCGTCGTTCGCACGATTGACCGTATTGATGCGAATGCGGCCGATCCACGGAGAGCGTTCTTGGCATCGATCGATCGCGACGTTACGGACGCCAATGGAAATCTGGCGATTCCGCGCGGGTCCTCTGCCCACCTCATTGTCGGTAATGTGGGCGGCGGTCAAATCGCGATCGACTTGCGCTCAGTGAACGTCCAAGGGCGTCGCTATGTGCTCAACACACAAGACCTGGCGGGTGGCAATTCCCGGGAGGGCTTGGGGGCTAATGAAAGGACCGGGAAGTTTGTAGGTGGCGGCGCGCTGTTAGGCGGAATCTTGGGCGCGGTTGCGGGTGGAGGAAAGGGTGCGGCAATTGGGGCTGTTGCCGGAGGCGCGGCAGGCGCAGGAGCCGAAGTCGCGACCAGCGGTCCAAGAGTACACATTCCCTCCGAGACCGTCTTACGGTTTCGCTTGGAGCATCCTGTTTATCTCTACGAGTAAATAGCTGTTATTGAATCTGGACCAGCCGGTCGGCCTGCTCTTGCACGGCCGCCGGCTGCAGGTCCTGTTTGTCCCGCCAGAAATCGAGATACGAAATTTGATGGACGCAGGCTACCGTGCATCGCGGCGCGCAGCTTTTGGCAGTGCGATATTCGCGGCGTATGTCGTCGATGGAATATTCCAACAGCGGCTTGCCCGGGTAGCCCCGTTGTTGCGAGCAGTAGTGCACTAAACCGTCTTCACAGATATACAAATAACGCGCGCCCGCGCGGCAGCGCCAGTTGTTTTCTTTGCCGTGCGCAATGTTGTCCTGGAAATAATTGACTCGCGCGTAGCTCGATTTTTCCATCGCGCGCATCTCGGAATAGACTTCGCGCTCCGCATTTGCCAATGGACGGAGTTGACCATCGCCATCGTGAATAATGCCTACCGTGGAAGTAAAGCCTAACTCTAACGCGCGCCGGCCAACTGTTAAGGCGTCGTGCGGATCCTTTATGCCGCCACCCACCACGGAGTTGATATTGACGTGAAACAGGGCGTGCTCGGATAACAGTTGCAGCTTCTTATCCAACACTTTGAGGCTTTTTTTCGATACCTCATCGGGCATGATGTTGTCGATGGAGATCTGCAGGTGATCGAGTCCCGCGTCATTGAGGCGCTTGATGCGATCCGCCACTAACAGATATCCATTGGTAATCATTCCAGCGAGCATGCCGCGACGGCGAATCCGGGCAATAATGGAGTCGAGTTCCGGATGCAGCAGCGGTTCGCCGCCACTGACCGTGATGATGTTCGTGCCCAGATCGGCTAACCGATCGAGCCGCTGATGCATCGTTTCGATAGGGACTGGCTTCGAAACGTCATCGTATTCGTTGCAATAGCCACAGGCGAGGTTGCACCGGCGCATGGGAATAATGTGGGCAAGTACCGGGTGGTCGGTAGACGCTAATCCCTTGAAGATCATGCCCCATTCGCGGGTGCGCCGGCTGGCGCGCCTCCAGGCGCGTCGAAGCTGCAGTTGGGAGCTAGGCATAGACAAGGAAGCCCCTTTATTACAACACACTGCGGGGATTTGACGAAAGTTACAAACGCGATTGGCGCCTATTGCGGGTTAAATGGGCGCGAGACTGAATCGAGTGTCTCGCGGACCGCCGAAGCCAGGGCCTCCGGCATCAGCGGCTTGCGCAAAAAGCGTCTCCCGGGCGGCAGCGAACCGGCTCCGCCGAGGCGGTCGTCGGGGTAACCGGACATGAAAATCAACGGCAGATCGGGTCTTATTTCCAGAAGCCGTTGGGCCAAATCCGGGCCGCCCAGGTTCGGCATCACGACGTCGGTGAGCACAAGCTCAATTTCGTCGGCGTGTTCGTGAAAGCGGGTCAGCGCCTCTTCACCGTCGCACGCTTCCAATACCCGATAACCCCGGTTGCGTAACACGTGGGTGAGCAGACGTCTGACGCTCTCTTCGTCTTCGACAATCAAAACGATTTCGCTGCCTTGCGAAGAACTGTGCCGCTCGGGGCCAGCATCGCGAATTTCCAACGCTGGATTGATCCGCGGTAGACAAACGTGGAAGGTTGCTCCTCCCCCGCGCCCGCTAGTAGCCCAAACCGCGCCCCCGCAGCCGTGGACAATCTGACGAACGGTGCTCAGACCAAGACCAACCCCTTTGCCCATCGGTTTGGTGGTAAAGAACGGTTCGAACAGATGAAGCATCGCACCCGGTTCGATACCTTGCCCCGTGTCGGAGATCGTCAGCGTAATGGTTTGGCCTGCTGCCATTTCGTAAATTGGCGCTGTGGTGGCATCTAACTCGGTGTTTCGAGTCGTAATCGAAATCGTTCCTCCGCCAGGCATCGCATCGCGCGCATTGAGCAAGACATTCATCAGCACTTGATCCAATTGCACCGGGTCCGCAAGCACCTTGCCGGCATCCGGGCCGAGATCGAGCTTCACCTGGATACCTTCGCCAATCAGCGGGCGCAGCATTCGCTCCACGTCGGTAACCACTGCATTGATGGAAAGTGCTTTCGGTTCTACCGATTGCGCGCGCGTGAATCCAAGCAGTTGGGCCACCAGCGTAGAGCCCCGATGGGCTGCGCGGCGGATCTCTTCCAGCTCAGTGTTGCCTCCGCCTGACACTCCACCACGTTCCAGCAGAAGATCGGTGTAGCCAGAAATCAGGGTCAGAATGTTAGCGAAATCATGTGCAACGCCGCTAGCGAGACGGCCAACGGTTTCCAGTTTGGACGCTTGGCCTTGATCCGGTCCTATTGTGTCGTCTTGTTTCGGATCCTGTTGGACACCGCTTGAAACAGAGGCCATGGAAATACCCTATTCGTCTACTGCAATTAAAGGACCAAGTAGCCGACAGATAAGCTATTGATTAATAAAGCCTTAATAATTAGGTGTCCAACAAATGTAAAACAATTTCGTGTACAAATGTCTAGGCAGTCCGGCCGCCCAATAGAGAAGCCGCCGTCGGCGGGGCCGCACCGGCGATTCGCGGCGTTGCGCCGTTTCCCTCGGGTATGGCGTCTCCTTCGCCCGGAGCAAGGAACAGGTTGGCATCGATTCCATGCTGGCGTGTATAGAGATCGTAATACCGCCCACGAAGGTCGTATAGCGATTGATGGGTGCCTCGTTCCGCGATCCGCCCGTCTTCAACCACCAAAATCTGATCGGCACGGCGTATGGTGGAAAGCCGGTGCGCGATGACGAAGGTCGTACGGCCCTTCATCAGATACGCCAAGCCCTCTTGAATGGCGGCCTCCGATTCGGAATCCAGGCTTGAGGTGGCCTCGTCGAGAATCAGAATGCGCGGATCGGCCAGAATTGCCCGCGCAATAGAAACGCGCTGCCGCTGTCCGCCGGAGAGCTTGACGCCGCGCTCGCCCACGATAGTGTCATACTTTTTTTCGAAGCGTTCCGCGAATTCATCCACGCGGGCGATGCGGCAGGCCTCCAGGATCTGTGCTTCGGTGGCGTTGTGGCGAGCAAAGGCCACATTCTCGCGAATGCTTCCATCGAAGAGGAATGTATCCTGCAAGACGACGCCCAGCTGCGTACGGTATGCATCGAGGCGCACCGCGGAAAGATCTGAGCCATCCAGCACAATCCTACCCGCGCCGGGCTCATGGAATGCGGCGATGAGGCTGATGATGGTCGATTTGCCGGAGCCTGAAGGCCCGACGAGCGCCGTAACCGTTCCGGGTTTGGAGACGAAGCTGATATCGTGCAGTACCGGCTTTCCGGGCTCGTAGGCAAAATCGACGTCTTCAAACATCAGGTGGCCTTGGATGGGACCAATCGATTCCGTGCGGCGCGGATCCTCGTCCTCCGGTTTTTCGTTCAGCACCTCTTGGGTCCGATCGAGACCGGCCAGGCCTTCCGTAACCTGCGTCCCAATGCCGACGATCTGGAACATGGGGGCCACCAGAAACGCCATGAAAGCCGTGAACATCATGAAGCCGCCCAGCGTCAAAGTTTGAGCGATGATCTGCCGCGCCCCAACATACATGACGATTGCGCCGACCATGCCCATTAGTACCGTGGCAGAAAGGCTCATCAACGAAATGGCAGTGAGGCTGCGGAGCACGTTGTCGAGCAATCGCTCCACGCCGCCCGAAAACACCCGCGCCTCTTCAGCCTCTGCATGGTAGCCCTTTACGACGCGCACACCGGCCAGCGATTCGGTGAGACGCCCCGCAACCTCCGCCTGAATCTTGCCGCGGTCACGGAAAATTGGGCGGATGTTGCTGAAGGCCTTTCGCAGTCCCAGGCCGAAAGCGGCGATAAAGACGAGGGCGAGAACCGTAAGCAGCGGACTAATCCAAAGTAGCGCAGCCAGCGAGAAAACCGCCGTGAGAATTCCGCCGCAGAAATCGACCAGTCCGGTGCCGATGAGATTCCGCACGCCTTCGACATCGTTCATGATTCGAGAGACCAAAAGGCCGGATTTATTGGCGTCGTAATAGGCGACTGGCAGACGCCCGATGTGTTGCTGCACTTTGCGGCGCAGCTCGGCGATCAAACGTTGAGCCTCTTTCGATAGCAGTTGCGTGAGCGTAAACGACGTTGCGCCTTGAATCATCGTAGCCAGGAGCACGGCCAGAATCAGCGGCTCAAGCAGGTTAGTCTGGTGCTTGTTGAGGACGTTATCAACCAGGAACTTCGTGGAAGCCGGCAGGACCAGTCCACAAACCCGATTAACGATCATCAGGGCGAAGCCGATTCCCAGCAGCGCGCGGCGCGGACGAACCAGCTCCTTGAGCAAAGGCAGCACGCTGCGCAGATGTTCGCCTACTTTTTTCTTGGGGGCAGTGGGAGACACTCACTCCAGGATAAGGGATGTCCTGCGAAAAGGTATCGGCCGAACGGGTAGGAAGCTCCTAGAAAAGCATTTTCCAATCGAAGAATGATACTGAAATGAGGATTCGTTTCCAATACAAGATGATCCTGAAAACGGAGTGTCGTTAGGGGCTGGGGAAGAGCTCCTTTTTGAATGGATTTGGGATACGTCCGGGGCCGACCGACGGGAGGCCGTAATAGGCTCCGACCAGGGAGATTTTGTTTTCCCTTATGAGTACGGTTTTGTTTTTCGTCTTGGTTTTTGCCACGCGTCATCAGAGGAAGCGCGGCGGAAACGGCGCTTCGATTTTGCAGGCTCGCAGGAGTTTGCTCTTGGCCGCGCCCATGCGCCTGGCGCTCTCGGTGTCGCTGACGCGGCCGGCCTGCCGGTCCAGCTGGGTGAACGTAAGATCTGCTTTCAGGTACTGTTCCGCTGTGCTCAGCGATTTGAGTTTTTCGTACGGCGTTGCATAATCGCTCGGCCGGTAACGTCGCTGGCGCTTGCCTCGCCCATCCACGCTCACGGTGGCGAAGCCGCAAGGCCGGTGATAGTTCAAGTATGGATTCAGATGCGCCGTATAAAACTTCTGCACCGCTTCGGCGTGCTGGCTGGGTATGTGGCCGTAGCCGATCAGCTTGCGGATCACGGCGCCATTCTTGCCTTCCACCAGCGCGTTGTCCTGACTTCGATTGGGGCGTGATTTGGTGAACTCCACCAGCAGTTTTTCCAGCAGCTTGGCCACGGTGTGATTGATGAACTCCGAACCATTGTCGGCATGGAAACCCCGGATCCGGAAGGGGAATTGATGCAGCATTGCCTCCAGTACCGGAATCAGGAACTGTTCGCTGATCTTGGCAGCGCATCCGATCACCTGCCACTGCGTTACTGTGTCCACGGCGTTGATGTGATACACGCCTTTCTCGCCACCCCAGTCCCCCTGGTGCACCGTATCCACTCGCAGGTAGCCCGGCTCGCCCCGCGGATCGGGCCGCCGCCGCTCGGCGATTGAGACCGGGCTCGGCCGCGTCGGCTGGAACACCGCAGCCACTTTCCGGTACGCAGCGCTGTTCCGTAAGTTGTACAGATGCGCCACGGAGATCTCTGCCAGGCGGGCGAACTTCTGATTGCCGAACTCGGAATACTCGCGTTTCAAGATGCATCGCGTGGCCGGCCCGCTCAAGCGCTCGTGCGCGCCGTCCACTTGCGCCAGCAGCGCAATGTCGGCGGCCCTGTACTTGGCAGCGAAGCGCTGCCGTCGATACACCTTCGCTTCCACTTTCCCGGTGTGGGCATGCGCCCGAATCAGCCGCGCGATCTGCGGCAGGCTCAGCCCGGCGACCTTGCTCAGGTAAGCCCGGATCGCGCCGCGCTGCTTCTTTGGTTGCCCATGATACTCTTGATTCACCAGCATCTTCTCGACCAAGCCGTACACCTCCGCGCGGCTTTGCCCATGGAACTCGATCCCCGCACTGCCCTTCAAGAATTCGTTGATTTGTGAATGTGTCAGACTCTCGGCATTCCGCATTCTGATTTGCATTCCCCTGCGGATTGCCTACCCGATTCCTCCTATTTTCAGGATCATCTTGCATTGGAATCAACTTCCGTTTCAGGATCATCTTGTATTGGATAACTCTGAAAAGGGAATGGTATTCCCTGCAATGCTATGATGTTTTCGGCGCGTTTCAGGGCGCCCCCGTGTCCGCGGAAAGGACCGCGTCCTTCTGAAAGATGATGCAGTCGACTTTGGATCGATGAACTCTTTTCTGCCTGAGCAAGCGGACACCGGGCGCCAAGGAAAGGAGCTCATGTGCAACGAAAATTACCTGCGCGCCGGATGCGTGAGCAACCGGATCTCGAACAACTGAAACGGCAAGCGAAGGAGCTGTTACGAGGGTTTGCATCCGGGGATACGAACGCCATTGCGGATGTGAACGCGTATTATCTGTCAGCCAGCCCCACGGAGTTTGCGCTGCACGACGCGCACCTTGTAGTCGCCAGAAGCTACGGGTTTGAAAGCTGGCCGAAGCTCAAAGCATTTGTCGATGGGGTGACGGTCAAAAGATTGGCCGACGCTGTGAACGCGGGAAGCCTGGCCCAGGTGCGAAAGATGCTGCGGACGCGTCCGGAGCTTGCCGATATGGCGATGTCCTATGGGGACGAGCGTCGGCCGATTCATTTTGCTGTGATGAAACGGCTCCCGGAAATGGTGCGGCTCCTGATGCAGAATGGCGCGGACGCCCGCGCGGGCGTCTGTCCACATCGCGATGCCAGTACCGCCTGGACGATCGCGAAAGAGCGTGGTTACGAAGAAATCGTAGGGATCATAGAAGAGGAAGAGCAAAACCGTCAGCAGGCTACGGACGAGCCGCCGACGGACGCAACAGGCGATGAGGGGGCCCGGGCGGCAGTAGCCTCCGGCGATGTCGCGTGGCTTTGCGCGCGCCGGGCGGAAGGCACATTAGTAAACCCTATCCGTTGGGATGATGGCGGGCTGCTCACGGTTGCGGTGCGGAATAACCAGAAGGAGGTCTTGCAACTTCTGCTCGACTACGGCTTTGACTCAGACGAGCGCATATCGTCGGGGGAAGGGGACTGGGTAGCCTACTCGCAGGGATATCCGCTCTGGTATTGCGCCGCGTTTGGCAAGCAGGAGATGGCTGAAATTCTCTTACAACATGGCGCTAACCCAAATGTACATGTGGATTCGAGCGGGTCAGCCGTATACAGCGCGTACAGCCATAAGCAGTGGAATATGGTCGATCTTTTGCGCCGCCGTGGCGGAGTGGTAACTGCGGACATTGCCGCGATTTATCGTGAGACAGAGCTAGCGCGGCAGATGCTCGCGGACGTTTCCCCCGGCGCTCCGGTGGTGGAAGAGTTTCTTCGCTTCGGCGCCAGTGGCGGCGATCCGGAAATTGTCGGGATGGCTCTGGAGCGTACGGAATGGCCGCAAGAGGATTCCCGGTGGTTCCGAATCTTGACGGAGCCGCTTTATTTCTGGCACTTCATCCCGTGGTTATATGCAGGAAATCGTGACTTTGATCGTGGAACATATCTTCCCTGCTTCCGTCTGATTCTGAACCGGTGTGGGGCAAACGTGATCGGTAGTTTTGGAAGAACAGCGCTCCACGAGGTCGCGGCAATGCTCAATCACGTTTCAGACGAAGAGGCGGCGGCATTCGCGACGGTCCTGTTGGATGCCGGCGCACGCTTGAATGGCCGCGACGATATTTTGAAGAGCACTCCTCTCGGTTGGGCCTGCCGCTGGGGCCGCGAAGCCGTGGCGAGGGTGATGCTCGAACGTGGCGCGCCTCCCGTCGAAACGGATGCGGAGCCATGGGCGCAACCCATGGCGTGGGCCGAAAAAATGGGCGCCGCGGCGTTGTTAGACTACTGCTTGAACACGTTCGCTAACTTGTCGCCGCGATTTCGCCAAGCTGCTGCATGGTGTTCTCGTCAAGCTTCAGATGCGCCGCGGCGACGTTCTCTTCCAGGTGTTCCACGCTGGAAGTTCCCGGAATGGGGAGGATGACAGGAGACCGTTGCAGCAACCAAGCGAGCGCGACCTGGGAAGGAGTCGCCTTATCTCGCGACGCCACGCGGCTGATCCGATCACCGCCGGCGGAAAGCTTGCCTGCAGCCAATGGGAACCACGGAATGAAACCAAGTTTCTCTGCTTCGCAATAATTCAAAACGTCTTCTGCAGCGCGATCCGTCAAGCTGTAACGATTTTGCACGCTTACGATGGGCACAATCTTTTGCGCATGCTGAATCTGGCGGACACTCACTTCGGAGAGGCCGATATGTCTGATTTTTCCCTGGGCCTGTAGCTCCTTCAATGCGCCAAGCTGGTCTTCGGCCGGAACCTTTGGGTCGATACGGTGCAACTGATAAAGATCGATTCGATCGAGACGCAAGCGCCGCAAGCTCCCTTCGCAGGCCGACTTTAGGTGCGCCGGGTTTCCATTTTCGACCCATTGATTGGGCCCGGGCCGATCGAAGCCTCCTTTTGTCGCGATCACCAGACCTTTGGGATAGGGATGCAACGCTTCGGCGATGAGCTCTTCACTGACGTGGGGACCGTAGGAATCCGCCGTGTCAATAAAGTCGATTCCCAATTCCACCGCGCGCCGCAGGACGCGGACGGCCGTGGCCCGATCGGCAGGCTCACCCCAAATTCCTTTGCCGGTAATGCGCATCGCTCCGAATCCCAAACGCGTGACGTGAAGATCGCCGCCGATTGCGAATTCGCCGCCCGAGGTGGCGGATTTCGTATGTTGCGGTCTGTTTGAAGTATCTTTCTGCACCTTGAACCTCCTGTCGATTGCGATATCTCTTCCTTTGATGCCGAGCGCGGCTTCGTTGACTCGGATCCCCGGTCTTAGCGCTGCCTTTCCACAGTTCTTGCGAGTCAACTCTGGGAGGGCTTTGCCGCGTCCATTCGCGAGGAGACGGACTTTTGCCGGTTACTCGATTCGCGCAGCACTAACTTCGGCGGGATAAACACTCTTTCGACGGGCAGCGGCCTCTTCGATTCCATTCGCTCGGAAAGAAGCTCGGCGGCGCGTTCGCCGATCAGCGTACTGCTTTGATCGACGGTGGAGAGCGGTACGCGAAGCAGGTCGGAATAGTGCACGTTCCCGGCGCCGATGATTGCGATGTCCTCTGGCACGTTCAGCCCCAGTTCTAGCGCGGCCTTGATTGCGCCGGCCGCCACCGGGTCGTTATAGCAGAAGACGCCATCGGGACGCGGATTCGTCTTAAGAAGTTGAAGCATAGCGTCGTAGCCTGTGCTATCCCCATACTGCCCGCTCACGATGTATTCTTTGCGCACCGCAATCTTGCGGCGCGTGAGTGCGTTTCGATATCCCTGCAAGCGATCCACGCCGGTAGAGACATTGGGCCCGCGAATGTGCGCAATGCGTTTGCAGCCGAGTCCAATGAGATGACTGGTGGCCAGTTCGCCAAGATCTTCATCTTTGACGCCGACGTAATTAGCCTCCAAACCGGGAACCATACGATCGATCATTACGAAAGGCGTCTGGCTCTTCGCCAGCAAACAGAATGTTTCCTCCTGGGCGCTAAGTTGCGCGGAGGCGATAATGAACCCGTCCACCTTGCGGTTAATCAGGTTTTCGACATGGCGGCTCTCGGCCTGCGCGTTTTCTTCCGTGTTCAGGATCACCACCTGATAGCCGAGCGGTTGCAGTTTGCGCGACACGCCACCGGCGATTTCGGCGAAAAACGAATGCATTAAGTCCGGCAACACCAGTCCCACCAGATAAGTGCGGCGTGTGACCATGCTGCGTGCGATCCAATCCGGCTGATAATTGAGCTCGCGCATGCGCTTGAGCACCCGCTCACGCATCTTTTCGCTGATATCGCTGTGATTGCGCAGGGCCTTCGATACGGTCATCTGCGAGACGCCCAGATCGCGGGCGATATCTTTCATTCGGACAGGCAAGGTTCCTCTATTATTGCCGCATCGCTATCGCGGCGGCAGCCTTCGCCGGACGGGCACGCTGCTGGAAACGACCCTGGGGCCGGAACCCGGCGGCCACGCAGTATAAGTCACTTCCTGACCGGGAGTGCCGGCGAAGCCGCGTAGGGCCGCATCGGAAAGGGTGAGCGAGCGGTCGGCCGATAGAAAACTGCCGTCCGATGGATTGTACAGATAACTCGTGATTGCGCCGTTCTCAACCAACTGCGCCACCACATCGCATTCCGTCACCGTACCGTTAAGTGACTTCGAAGTGAAGGGGGTGGCCGCGCGGCGCAACAGAAGATCGATTCGCGGACCCGCCACGCCCACAGTGGAACTGGTCAATGTGATTTGCTGTCCCACGATGGGCGCCAGATCGCTTTCGAACGCCAACAGGTATTGCTCCACATCGCGCCGCGTGCCATTGGGATTATTCTGCGGGAATCCCGAGGCCGATGTCGGATTGAACACCGAAGCGTTTAGGAAACGAAAAAGCGTATCGATAGATCCGTCGCCCGCGAAACCGAACCCGCGCACCTGGTCGCCCATGTTCCCGCTATCCGCGGCGGAAATGAAGCCTACCGAGGGCGTACCAAACATGCCGATTTTCGAATACGCGTTACGCAAGTGAGGGATTTTCACAATCTGCGGCAATCCCTCAAAACTCTGGTTACCACCCGTGCCGAAGGAGCCGGCTGCCGAATCCAAAACGTGGCATCCGTTGCATGTAAACGATGACTGGCCTAACAACTCATCTAAGGTCGACGACACGATGCCGTCGGAAGGACGCGCTCCCAAATAAAAGGACCGCCCATTCGCCTGTGATGTGGTGAAGGAATTATCCAGATTCCGTACCGGATTGGGAGGCGGCAGCACCTGTAGCTGGAAATCTGCAAACTTCTGCATTTGGGCTTGGGACGGCGCTACCGCGCTGCCGATCAAGGTTTGAAAAGCCCCATCGAAATTCAGGAACGACACCGTGGCGCTGTTGGGATCCGTTCCAAATGTACCGGTGGAGCGGTCGCCGCGCCAATGCATCGCGCCCGAGTTCGCCAGACCGCGCAGCGTCTGCGTGGTGAAGGGGCCTTTCATGGGATGGAAATCCGTTGCCTTGTTACTCCCATTGATCGGACTGTTAAGGCCCGTAGCATCCGCCAGAATCAAAAAGGGAATGAGGTTGCCGAAATTGATCGGGATGGGACTTGTGGTGACGCCGCTATCGGGATTCCCCAAGTCCCAGGCGAGGTCGTCCATGTCTCCAAAGATGTGGCAACTGGCACAGGACGCTTCGCCGTTTCCCGAAAAGCCGGTCGCGTCGTAGAGCATTGGACGGCCTTTCGTCACCGACGGCGGCTCAGGATTCGGTAAGATACGCCCGGCGATTTCCTGATTGGTATTGAGGTTGATCACCTTAACCGCATCGTCGAATCGCGTCATTACGTAAAGCTGGCCACGCGGCTCATCCAGAACCAACCCGCTCACGCCGCCTCCACTGACGGGAATGTAATTCGCGCTTGCCGCCACCGGATCGAAGGTATCGTTTTCCAGAGCGCTGGTGGAAAAGACGCCTACCTTGCTCGATCCAAACGCCGCGACATAAAGGGTCTTACCGTCGCTTGTTACCGCCATATCAAGCGGCATGGAAAGGCTGTGAGTCTTGGCAGTTGAATCGAAACCAGCCGAACCTGCAAGCTTGCTGTAATCGATGTGTTTATTCAAGTGACGCGGCGCCACGTTAGACCCGGCGATTACTGTAATCCTGGCCTCGGCTAAGTGACCCTGCACGGTATGACCGGCGAAGGTTCCCGGCCCTTCGAAGCGCACGTTATTGACGGCGTCGGTATTAGAGACATATAACGTTCCAGAAACCGGATTAACCGCCATGTTGAATAATGTCGTTCCCACGTGGGCGTAGGCGGCTGTCTGTGTCAGACCGTTGGCGTCGATCGCAAAAACATCTTTATCTGGCAGGTTGAAACGCACCGAACCATCCCAGACGCGTTTCAGCTCATCCTCCCAGTGTCCATCGCTGTTATTGAACTTCACGATGAGTGCCACTTCGGGCGCGGCCTCGCCGGCGGAATCGGCAGCCGGCCCGGGATTTCCGCCAGGGCTCACCGATCCATCCGGTAGCGTGCATGGCTTGTTCGGTTGGAAACCAACGCAGACTCGACCCTGGTGCACTGTGGCGGTCTGATTTCCGGTCTTGAAGCCGGCCACATAAACCGTGCTGCGATCGGGGCTGACTGCCAGGGCGCGCGGAGTGTCGGTAAAGAAGCTCATGATCTTGACCGGAATGCCTCCCAGAGCGGCGCCGAGATTGGCGGGATCGAAAACCCAAACATCCGCGCGCGGAACACCGGGCGTGGTGAATTGCGGGTCGCCCGCTCCCGGCACGTTCGCAATGGAGGGGTCGGTGCGCTGCTGCCCGCGGTGCGCGGTCGCGATAAAGGCTCGCACCGGACTACCGGCGAACACGATGTCGCGCGGCTCATCGCCTACCAGCAGTGTACGCACCACGTGTGGCGTGCCGGTCAAGCTAACGATACTGACGCTGTCGGAGATTAGATTCGTTACCCATACCTCTGTGTTACTGCGCGCCGCGACTGCCACAGGTTCGACCCCGACGGGAACGCGATACTCGAAGACGGGCAAGCCGGATGTGAGGTCGAAGGCCTCCAGCGTGCCATTCGGGGTGTTCACGGCGAAGAGAGTTTTGCCATCCGGAGACATTGCGACCGGGCGCACCTGTCCGCTTTCAAATTCGACAAATGAGGGCCCGGTCGAGGCGGCGGCGACAGGCTTGCCATCGAAGGCGCCGAGACGCCAGAAGGCAAAAATGGTGAAGGCTGCGCAGACAAAAAACCATTGCCGGCGCCGCGGACAGGGAACTCTGTACATGAAGGACTAGAACAAGTATAAACGGCGGTAGAGCGATGCGGCCGGAACGGGCCGTGGCCGGCCGCGATGTCTAAGCCGGACGAATATTCTGGTTCACGTTGAAGAAGTTGCCCGGATCGTACTTCGCCTTGATGGCCGCGAGCCGTTCATAATTGCCGCGGTAAGCCGCCCGGATACGGTCCTCGCCTTCCTCCATCATGAAATTCATATACGCGCCTCCGGCGCCGAAGGGATGCAGCGCGTCATAGTAACTGCGCGCCCAATCGGTAATCTTCCCGCAGTTCGCGGGGTCGGGATCTACCCCGACAATCACCTCGCTGAACAGGGCGTCGCGGTAACTGAACGCTGTCTCGGTTTCACCTACTCGATTCACTTTTCCGTTCGTCGGATACAAGTGCATGGTGGATTGCCAGGTGGGCAATTGCGATCCGTGCTCGATATGTTTTTGGATTGCTCCGTCGCTTAACTCCCGAAAGAAATCGGCCTTCCAGTACCATTGCAAACCGGCGGGATATAGCGGGTCGAACAGGCCTTGCAGCATGGGAAACGGCATTGGTCCGAAGAACTCAAAGGCCGGCGGCCGATAGCTTCGAATCGGCTCCAATATTGAATTCGCCTGTTCCAACGAACCCTGGTAACACCAGACAATGCCGCACATTTTCCGCATGTGCAAAGGCTCTGGAAAGGGAGGGCCCGGCGGAACGGTCATCATCGCAAAAAAGCCGTTCATCTCCTCAGGCGCCTGCGCGATGAATTCGCGATACCACTTCATGACGTCCGCTGCGTCCTCTAAATTCCAAAGCATCGGGCCGGCGCAAACGGTACGAATGGGATGCGCCTCAAATAGAAACGATGTCACGATGCCGAAATTGCCGCCGCCCCCGCGAATAGCCCAGAAAAGGTCGGCATTCTCCTCGGCGTTCGCGACCACGAAACTGCCGTCGGCGAGCACCATATCCACTGAAAGCAGGTTATCGATGGTCAAACCGTATTTGCGACTCAGGTATCCAATTCCACCGCCTAAAGTCAAACCAGCGACGCCGGTGCTCGATACGAAACCGGAAGGCACCGCCAGACCGAAAGCGTGGGTGGCGTGATCCACGTCGCTCCACTTACAGCCGGCGCCCACCAACACGGTGCGGGACGATGGATCCACGCGGACGTATTGGATCGGTCCCAGGTCGATTACCATTCCGCCATCGCAGACGCCGAGTCCGGCCGCGTTATGTCCGCCGCCGCGGATTGAGACGCGCAAATGATTGGCTTTCGCCATCCGAACGGCCGCCATTACGTCCGCCGGGTCGGCGCATTTTGCAATCAACCGGGGCTTTCGGTCGATCATCCCGTTGTAAACCTTGCGCGCTTCGTCGTATGCCGCGTCTGGCGGCTCGATAATTGCGCCGCGGAACTGTCCGCGGAATTCGGTAATCGCTTGCTCTAGGGACATCCCCGTTTTCTCCTCTAGCCGGCGTCATTCGCCGGATGTTCTAACTTTGCCTGAGACAGCGTTCTAAGAGCGTTCTGTGGTAGCCGCGGTCGCCGTTCCGCTGGCTAAAATCGCCAATCTTCGGGCGAACCCGAGTGATCCCGAACGGCGAGCGGCGTCGATCCCCCGAAGGTAGCTGGCGTGCGCCGCCTCTACTTTCCCTTCAGCAGCGAGAAGGTCCCCTTGGACGCGATGTAGCTCGGCCGTTGCCCATTCCTCGCCGTTCTTGCCGACGAAGGCGAAGCCGGTGGAGACGCTCGCCATGGCCTCACCCACCAGGCCGACGCGCCGGAATGTCTCGGCCAGTAGGGCGAAATAATAGGGCAGGCGGATTTCCGCGCCCAAGGCCCGCATCGATTCCATGCCCCCACGAAGTTGCGCCAGTCCGGCGCTCACCTCGCCTTCCCCGGCTGCCGCCCACCCAGTGAGAACGTTCGCCACGGCTAGGTAGTAAGCGAAGCCGTGACGCGCGCAGAGATCGACCGCTTCTCTTCCGCGTTGAAGAGCCGTGTGGCTTTCGCCGCGGAACACATGCAGCATGGCGGCATAATCAAGCGCAAGAGCCTCGCTAAAGGGATGGCCCAAGCGCCTGGCCAGAGCTATGGCTTCCATGGCATGTGCCTCCGCGGGAGCCGCTTCTTCACGATGCCAGACCAGATGCCCCACATAGGAACGGCAGAAGACGCCGATATCCGGTCCCGCGAAGAGCGCCAGTACGGATTCCGAAGGACCACTGTGCGCTTCGATTGCCGCGTTCATATGGCTTAACGATGCCTCCAGTTTCCCGAGGTGAAAAAGACTGCTTCCGCAGAGAAAATTCCACGCCAGCGTCAGCTTCGGAGTGGGTTCCCGTTCCGCGGCTATGCGAAATTCGTGAGCGACCGCGAGCGAGCGTTCCAGATCGCCGCGCACCACGTGGAATACCCAGGCGCCGCTCAGAATCGCGAAGATGTTGCGATTGCCGAGGCGTCGAGAAAGCTCGAGCGCACGCTCATAGCTATGGCCTACTTCCGGCGCCGAATAACCCTCCGTCGTCACCAATGCGGGACCGAGCGTGACCAGTAAGTCTAGCTCTTGCGTAAGCCGGCCTTCCGATTCCGAGAACCCACGGCACAAAGCCAGCGCGCGCCGCAACAGGTCGGCCGCCTCGGCGTCGGCAAAGCGCTGTCGGGCATGGGCAGCGGCCCGTTGATAGCGCTCCATGGCCTCGTCCGCCATGCCGGCCTGCTCGAAATGAGAGGCGATCTGGCCGTGCCAGTTTTCGATATCGGCGCGATAAACATCGGCTAGGGCGCGCGCGACCCGCCGATGCAAATACCGGCGCCGCACTAAGCTCAGTTCCGCCGAGGCCACTTCGCGAAGGCGATCGTGTGTGAAGTCGTATTCGGATACTCCTTGGCCTTCGACGATGCGCCGCCGCCAAAGTTCGTCGAGAGCCTGGGAAACGCTGTTTTCGTCCCAATCGGAAGCTTTTTCCAGCAACTCGACGGAGAAGGGACGGCCGACCACGCTTGCCAGTCCCGCCAGTTCGTAGGACGCCGTCGAAAGTTGCGCGAGCCGCTCCGCGATCACGGCATGCACGCGCGTGCTGTGCACTCCGGCGCGTACGCTCTCCAACACGAAAAGAGGATTGCCCCACGTGGCGCGGAAGATCTCTCCCAGGTTGGCGTTCTCAATCGGCTTTGCCGATTCGAGGCGCGCTAACTCGGCAGTCTCCCCGGCGTCGAGCGGCGTCAGCGGAATTTCGACGACGATTCCCGCTTGCCGCAATCCGGCAAGGAATCGCGTGAATGGATGTTCGCGGCCAGTCTCTTCCGCCCGCACGGCGCCGGCCAGAAGTATGCCGGCGGCGGATGGCGAATGAAGCAGGGCGGTCAGCCATTCGAAGGAATCGGGGTCGCACCACTGCATGTCGTCGAGAAACAGCAGCAGCGGCTTGCGGCTCTTTTCAAATGCGGCATTGAGCGATTCATAGAAATGAAGACGCTGCCAGCTTTCGGCCAGCGGGCTGGCAGACTTCATTTCCGTTTCTACCTCGCGAGACCGGTCGCGAATTTCCGGCGCCAACCTGGCGATCTCCATCAATTGCCGCGGCGTCAGGTGAATCCGACTGGCGCGTACGACATCGGAACGGAGCCATTCCGCCACAGGTGCATACGCCACCTGTCCCTGTCCGGCGTAACAGCGACTGCGCGCCGCGGCATGTCCCTGGCGGACGCACCACTGAAAAAGCTCATCGGCCAGGCGAGTCTTTCCAATACCCGGTTCGCCGGATATCACGGCCACTCGCGGACCGTCTGCTACCGCCTTAGCCCAGGTGGAGGCCAGACGCTGCCATTCCTGATCCCGCCCCACAAGCGCACGCATTTTGGGTGGTTGTGAGCGGGGCGTTGGGATGACCGGTTTACATGAAGCGACGTCGGCTTTGAGGATTCTTTCAAATAACTCCCGCGTCGCCGCGCACGGTTCCACTCCCATATCGCGGCGCAGGACGCGCATGCACTGGTGATAGGCGCGTAGCGCGCTGGCGCGATCGCCATTGGCCGCATTCAGCCCGATCAGGAGTCGATGGTGCGCCTCAGCCAGCGGGTCGAGCGCCACGAGTCGCGTCGCCCAGGGTATTGCGGCGGCGTATTCCCGCCGTTCTTCAAAGACGGTTGCCAGTCGTTGCAGGACGCCCGCCAGCCGCGCGCGATACTCGTCGCGTAGCGATGCGATCCAATCGTCGTAGAGTGCGGAGAGAAGGTCGTCATCGTAGAGTTGGGCCGCGGTAGTGAGGCATTCGATTTCGCGCTTGGAGTCGTTCTCCTTTTGCGCAGCTGCGGCCTGGGCGATGGCGGCTTGGAAATCGATTGCGTCGACCACGCACGAGCCATCCTGCTGCCACCGCACTGCGAAGTGATCGATGACCAGTGAGGCGCACTCGGAAGGAAGCGCCCGCTTTAGATGGTGCAGAAGCTGCCGCAGATTGGTTCGCGCCTGAGATTCGTTGGATGCCGGCCATAACATGAAGGCCAGGCGTTCCCGCGGTTGCGGCGTATCGGCATGCAAGATCAAGTAAGCGATGAGCGAATGGAGACGGTTCGTATTGACGGCAGTGACCAGGCGCCCCTGGACGCTGATCCGCAAATTTCCAAACGAGTTGATGCGCATGATTGCCGTTCCCGTAGTGTACGCCGGGCAACGGCAAGTCGCTCACCGCTCTTCGAGATGTTTCACTACGGCTTGTGGCGCCGGCTTTGACTTGTCACCCGTCAGCCACTCCAGGCGTTCCTTCACTTCTTCCAATCGAGCCTGCCCGAGGATACGAAAGATAATGTGACCGTCGGCGTCCAGTAAAGCGGTGTCAGGTACGCTGCCGCCGAGTTTGAGTTGATCGAGATCGTCGGCGGTCGCGCCATACCACACGGCGAAGGTGACCTTGTGTTCCGACAAGAAAGCAGGTATCTTCGCCTTTGTCTTGGCCTCATCCAATGAGGCGCCGACGAATACGACGCCGCGGGCGGAGTATTCCTTTTCCATTTCCACCAGCATCGCCATTTCGGCGGCGCATGGAACGCACCAGGTGGCCCAGAAATTCAGGACGACCGGCTTTCCACGGAGGTCGCGCAGACGTACCTTTTCGCCGCCGGCATTTTTCAGTGTAAGGTCTGCCTTGGGCGCATCGGCGCATAACGCCAGGGCCGCTGCCAGAAGGCCGGTGGCAATCGTCCGTGCGGTCATGTATTAGTTCTCCGAGTGACTCTTGCCCGGCAGGCGATAGCTATAGCTCAACAGCCAAACGTAATCTGCAAACGCGGCATCACCGTGCGTGCCGAGCATCTTGTCTGGAACGCTGCGCGTGCGGTCGCGGTAGACTGCCTTTCCGATACTGGCTTGAATCATATTGCGGCCGCGGGAGTAAACGAAGCCGGGCTCGGCGGAAATCGCGAATCCAGGGCGGCGAAACCCGAGGTCGTTGCCGATCAGATTCGCCGCCGGGACGCCCTCCAGACGTGGGCCGAAAGTCAAGGTAAGTCCCTTGATCTTGGATATGGCATGCGCCACTCCGGCCTGCAGTAGATATTGATCTTGAATCGCATTGTAAGCGGTCAACGGCTGATTGGCGGCGGTTGCGCTTCGCAATACGTTGTTTGTGCCGCCCTGCGTGGCGAGATAGTTGCCGTTGGTATAGACGATGGTGTTATTGCCAAGGTCGCGAAAGGCTTGCCACTGGAAGATCATGCCCCAACCGCCGCTGCCGGGTTGAATCGAATAATCGGCCGTCACTACAGTTGGCGCGGTTGCCGATGACGTGGTGTACACGTTGTTCGATTCGTTGTCCTTTCCGGTAGGAGCCTGAACGCCAAGACCGATGCTGATGTTGCCGCGTTTCGCATGTCTTGGATTCCAAAGCCATCCCTGCGCAAGTAGCGATGAGTCACCAAGGCCCGAGGTAGTGCTCGTGTAGTAAGAGTTATTCGCTCTTCTGCTGGCGAGTAACACAGGAACGGAAAGTTGAAAGCTGAATCTGGAAGTGGCTTGATAGGTGAGGTTGACATCTTGGAGGTTGATCTTATTCATCACCTCGGTGCCTTGCTGCACCCGATATGTCTGCTCCACATCGCCGACGAAATGCTTATAGGAAAACTGGTGACGATACCCGATTGTTAAATCCCAATCGCCCGGCAGAAGATAGCCGCCCTGGCTTTCCGGCGCCATATCGGCCGTGCCCGAGCGGGCGACGATGCAGCCCTGGCTCCATGCGGGAGCGGTCGAAAGCAAGCCGAATGCGACCGCTGCGAGGCGAACTGAGAATAGTGGGCTTTTCATTGAAGGCTTTTCCTAACTCTCAGCGATTATGCGGCGTTGCCGATGTACCGTCAATAATTGAAATATATTAGAAGCTAATTCCGCTGTGTTCCCGGCCGGATGGTGGATAATGCTAGGTTATGCGAGCGGCCGGTTCGCCTACTTTAGGATTGCTCGCGGGCCTTGCGGTCACGCTGTCGGCCGTTGCCATCTACGCTGGTTTTACGGTCGTTCAGTTGCGCGGCTTACGCCATCTTCAGGCGGAGACCATCGATCGCGAACGCACCGATTCGCTATTGCTGCTGCGCATCCAAAACGATTTAAATACCGTTAGCCTGGCGATGCGCGACATGTTGGATGCCAGCGATCCCTATCCGCTGACGGCGTGGCAGGCGCAATTCAAGCGGCTGCGGGTCGATCTGGATGACGCCGTGGCGCGAGAAACCGCCAATTCTCCCACCGCCGGGGTTTCCGGCCAGCGCCAATTCCTGGCAGCATCTATGTCGCAATTTTGGGACGGCGTCGACCGCGTCTTCGCGCTGGCGCAGACCAATGAGCCGGAGGCGCGCACGCGAATTCGGATTTCGTTGCAAGCGCGGCAGGCGGCGTTGAGCACGGCGGTTGCGCGGCTGCTTGTGCAGAATAACGAGGGGGAAAAAGAGACTGCCGCCGAGACCAATCGAATTTACCTTCGCGGCGAACGCAATGTATACCTTTTCCTGGCGGCTATCCTGATTGTCGTCCTGGCCACCGGCTTGTACCTGGTACAGTACAACCGGCGAATGTTCGATCAGGTGGCGGCGCTTTCCGAACGGAGAAGCGAGTTGGCGCAGCAATTGATCGCCATGCAGGAAAATACGTTCCGCTCCATCTCCCGTGAGTTACATGATGAATTCGGACAGATTTTGACTGCGATCGGCGCCATGTTGCAGCGAATTGGACGGCGCTCTCTGGCCTCCGATGCGCCGCTCAGGACCGATCTCAAAGAGGTTCAGGAAATCGTCCAATCCACCTTGGATAAGGTGCGTACGCTTTCCCAGGCGCTGCATCCGGCGCTGCTCGAAGAGGCTGGGCTGCAAGTCGCCATGGAACATTACCTCTCCGGATTTGAGAAGCAGAACGACATTCGCATTACGTTTGAGTCAACGGGCGCCCCTCAGACGTTGGATCAAAGAGCGGCCATACACGTCTATCGTGTTTTGCAGGAGTCGCTCAACAACGTCAAGCGTCATTCCAAGGCGACGTGCGCGGTTGTGCGGCTGCAATATTCCGTCGATTCGATGGTTTTGGAAGTGCAAGATGCGGGCACGGGTCTGGGGAACGCGGGGCGGGGCAAGGGCATGGGCCTTGTTTCCATGCGCGAGCGGGCCGAACTGGTCCATGGCAGACTGGAGATGATCAATGTGAATGGCGGTGGTTTGCTGGTCCGCTTAACCGTCCCCCTTACTGCGCGGGAGCATCCCGCGGCGCCCAATCTCACCGAAGAGTCTTCCGGAGAGCTGCATGTCTGAAAAACCGATCCGCGTTTTGCTGGTGGACGATCATCACTTAGTGCGCCGCGGCTTCCGGCGCATGTTGGAAGATGAGGACGATATCGAAGTTGCCGGCGAAGCCAGCGACGGGAAGGAGGCCGTGGAACGGTTTCGCGAGCTGACTCCGGACGTTGTCGTAATGGATTTCGCCTTGCCGAGCAGCAATGGCGCGGCGGCGGCGCGCGAGATCCTGAAAGAAGCTCCGCAGGCGCGGATCCTGATATTAAGCATGCACTCCGAGGCCAACTACGTCCGCACTTGCCTCGACGCCGGTGCGCACGGTTACCTGCTTAAAAATGCGCTTGATCTGGAATTAATCGAGGCGGTTCGTAAGGTGGCTGCGGGTGAGCGAGTATTGGACGCGCGCCTGTCGAGCGTGCCCGAGGTATCTGCAACGCCCAACCTGACGCCTCGTGAGCTAGAGGTGTTGCAACTGATCGTCAACGGAAAATCCAATCGCGAAATCGCCCAGATTTTGGGGTTGAGCGCCAACACGGTGGCGGTGCACCGCGCCAACATGATGCAGACGCTGGGCGTCCACAACACAGCGGATCTGGTAGTACACGCCATCCGCAACGGTCTGGCATCCACTTCATGAGACGCCGCGACTTTTTAATGGCGGCAGCCGCACTCCCTTTACGCGCATCGGGCATCGGCTTTGGACTGGTAGATGTGACCGCGGCGGCCGGCATCCACTTCAAGCACAACTCCGGCGCATTCGGCGCCAAATACCTGCCGGAAACGCTAGGCTCGGGCTGCGCCTTCCTCGATTACGATGCAGACGGTTGGCTGGATATTTTGCTGGTCAATGGAATGGATTGGCCCGGACGCCCGCGGCGACCGAGCACGCTGCAGCTGTATCGCAACAACCGCAACGGAACATTTACGGACGTCACCCAGCAAGCCGGGCTGGCCGTGGAAATGTACGGCATGGGAATCGCCGTCGGCGATTACAACAACGATGGCTTTCCAGACTTACTGGTGACCGCGGTGGGCCAAAACCGGCTGTTTCAAAATACCGGCAAAGGCCATTTTCTGGATGTCACCGAGAAAGCCGGCCTGGGCGGGCGCAACGGTTTCAGCACGTCGGCGCTGTGGTTTGATTTCGACCGCGATGGGTTACTCGACCTATTCATCTGTAATTACGTAAAGTGGGCTCCCGAACACGACGTGTTCTGCGGCGACGGCAAGCGCAAATCCTACTGCACGCCCGAGGCTTACCACGGCGCCACCTGCTGGCTCTTTCGCAATCGCGCCAACGGGACATTCGAAGACGTTACGGCGCGGAGCGGCGTGTTCGACACATCGTCCAAGTCGCTGGGCGTCGCGATGCTGGATTACGATCGCGACGGCTGGCCAGACCTGCTGGTAGCCAACGACACTCAGCCGAACAAGCTCTACCGCAACCGGCGGGATGGAACCTTCGAAGATGTTGCTGTACAAACGGGCGTAGCTTTCAGCGAAGACGGCAAGGCTCGGGCCGGTATGGGCGTAGACTCGGCGGATATCGACCGAAGTGGCGCGCAGTCCATCGCCATCACGAATTTTGACGGTGAAATGATGGCGCTATACCGGCCCGATCCGCGCAATGTGTACAAAGATATCGGCGTCGTGAGTGGGATCGGGCAGGCATCGCGAGACAGCCTCGGCTTCGGATGCCTCTTCTTCGATGCCGATCTTGATGGCAACATCGATCTCTTCGCGACCAATGGACACATCGACGAGACGGCCCGCAATATTCGCGGCAAGATCGCCTACGCGCAGCCTCCGCACTTGTTCCTGAATAATGGTCATGGTCAATTCCATGATGTGGCGCGGGAAGCCGGAGCGGCATTTGTCGCGCCGAAGGTGGGTCGTGGCGCGGCGTGTGGCGATTTTGACAATGATGGCGACGTAGACCTGTTGATCACCACCAACCAAGGCCCCGCGTATCTTTACCGCAATGACGTGACCAATGGTAACCGGTCCCTGCGGCTGCGGCTGCGCGGCGTAAAATCGAATCGCGATGCCATTGGCGCGGTGGCGCGGATTTCCACGGCGGAAGGCGAACAATCCCGCATGGTGAAAAGCGGCTCGAGCTATCTATCGCAATCGGAGCTGGCGTTGACTTTCGGAATCGGCCGTCACGAACGGGCCGAGCGGCTGATTATTGAATGGCCCAGCGGCAAAGTCGACGAGCATGGGCCTATTACCGCCGGATTCTACGAGTGTGTGGAGGGCGCAAAGCCAGTGCGGAAGTAATGGCAAAGCGACGGCCACAATAGTTTCGCTACCATGTCGGCCAGAGCCTGGCCCAAAGCGACGTGCTGATCTTTATCCAGATGAATGCCATCCACACGGCTCGATTCGGTCGCCGTTCCGGCATCGAAGAATTGGCAACCCAGCGTGGCCGCAACCTCGCGATAGGCATCCGCCAGCCCTTTCGAGCGTTGCTCTGCGCCGGAGAATTTCAATGCAACCAAGCCTTTCGGCGAGTGCATCGGGGGTGGGCAGCAGATCAAAATCGGAGGTACGGGCATCCCGGGCTCAATGGGCGCGCGGCGGATCTCATTCACCAACGTGGCCATTCCTTGCCCCGCGGTCCACGCATTGTTATACGGGTGGCAGAATTGAAAATCGTTCGTGCCCAACATGAGAATCACCAAGGCCAATGGCGATTGCGCCTCGATCCGTGTTCCGAGGCCAACCAATCCGTTGCGGCCCGGTTTAAAGGGGTCGTCCCAAACCGTGCGGCGGCCGTTAATGCAGTCTTCCGTTACGCGAACCTTATTGTCAGTCGTATTCAGCTTGTTCTCCATGACGCCAGGCCAACGCGCGTCGAAGGAAAGCCGCTCACGGGTATTGGGCACGATGCCCCAAGTCAACGAATCCCCGTAAATGAAAATGTGGTGCGCCATTAGAGCACCCGCCGCAACCGCCATGCCAGCAGAAGCCATCCGATGATGAAGGCGAGACCGCCGATCGGCGTGATCATGCCCAACCCGCGATTGCCGGTCACCGCCAGCAGATAGAGGCTGCCTGAGAACAGCACGATGCCGGCCAACAAAAACCAGCACACCGTGTCCACGCCTGTCTGGGGAAAGGTGCTGGTGCGGCCTAATACCGCAACCACAAGAATTCCAATGGCATGAAGAAAATGGTAGAAGACAGCTTTTTCGTAAACGCCTCGCGAATAGTCGTCAAGGCGGCTCTGCAATCCATGCGCGCCGAATGCGCCTAAAATTACCGCCAGGGCCAGTAATACCGCGCCCGTTGCGCTCCAGTTCATAGTGGGTCTCCGGAGCGATGATAACAGGGGACGCGCCCCTATCGCTTTCCTACCGGGGCCTCTAACCGTTTTCCGGCAAGAATCACGCCCAACTTCGGCGCCTTGGAGGTTCCATCTATTCGAATGCGCAGAAATGTTCCGGCGCCTTTCTTCTCAAAGAACCGGTCGACCGGCTTCAGGATGACGCTCTTCCAGCCGGTGACCATTTGGGAAACAGTCGCCTGAAGCTTGAGCGTGCCTCCGAAATCGAGTACATCGGAATCGAGATTGTAATCGCCGGCCAGATCGAGGTTCGCCCCGGGAATACCGAAAGACAGCTTTCGAAAGTGGATTGAGGCATTCTCCAGATGAAATACGCCCATCATATGGGTAACGGCCTCTTCGCTGTCCGGATTTTCGGCCTCACCGCGCGCGCGCTTGCTCAGCCCGTCGATCTGATTCTGAATCGTCGAATGAAGAAACTTGCCTTGCAGCAATTCGAAGCTCCCATCCAATTCGATCTTCTCGCGCACTTTGCCGGTAAGGGGTGGAACGTCGATCTTGGTAGTCAGCGCCAGCCGTCCTTCCATAAACGGGGTCCCTTTCATTGCCAGCCGAAGCACGTCGCGCATATTGCCGTCTGGCATTGATGCCTTCAGGCTGATGGTGCGCGGTTGATTGGCCTCATGCTTGATGATGCCTCCGCTTGTAGTGAAGTTTGTCGAGCCGAGGGTCGCTGTCACTGGTTGAAGTATCGTATTCCCGTTCGTTCCATCCACCACGGCAGTGAAGCGCGCAAACAGTGGAACCGGGTTGCCCGAGATGCGTAACTGAAAATTCGGAACCGAAGCCTGGCCCCTCACCGTAATGGACGCGAGTTGACCTTCAAATTTCCCGGTGGAATTCAAAGTTCCGGCGATGCCGTGGAAGACGCCCAGATCGGCCTTCTCAAAAATGTAATCTCCATTCAGAGGAGTCTCGCCCGGCTCGCCCGCTACCCAGGGTCCGAATTCGCCGGTGGCATGTATCCGGCCGGGCGGTTTGGCATTGGCCATCGAGATGTCGTAACGCATCGGTGCGCCGGCGCGAACCGATTGCAGTTCCACATTTTGAATGTCAAACTGCAGCGGAGTTTTGTGCGGGTCTTTAGGCTGCAGCGTCAGGGTCGCATTGTGTATGCCGACCTTACCTATTGTCAGTTGAGAACTGGATGTGGTTCGCCCCGTGTCTGACGATGCTTGCCCGTGAGGGTGCTCGCCGCGAGGCGGAATTTGTATCTGCATTCCGTCCACAACGATTTGCGAGACGAACACGGGCGGATGAAGCAGAGACTCGACGCTTACCTCGCCATGGAACTTCTGGATCACGAATAGCGGGACTGCATCCGGGCGATTCCGCATCCTCATGGACAGGCCTTCTCCATCGATATGCGCCCAGATCCCTCGTCCGAGCGTAAGAATCAGATGAAAAAGGCTCGTCTTAGGAAGACGGATATGTAGTGTTTGAAGCTGCGCGTCGCAGTCAAATCGTTGGTTCAGATAACGAATGGCCGTTTGTCGCGCGAGCGGCTCTATGCGCCTGGTTAGGATGGAGCCGGCAATAATCAAACCGGCCCCAACCAGCGTCACCGCAAGACTGATTGCGACAATCCAATTTCGTTTTCTGGCCGTCACTGGGCCTCTTTGCCGCTAATTGCCGATCGGCAAAATCAGAGACTGCGTTCCCGGCGTGCCACTCAACGTGAAAGTAAGTGGCGTCGCATCGTTGGCAGGGACATTGGGAATCACGACATTAAATTGGTAGAGTCCCAGGTATCCGCTCACGAGACCGGCAAACTGCACCGTAGCTTGCTGCCCGCCGATTGATATTTGCACTCCCGACAAGTTATTCGCTTGTCCGACAATTAGGCCGGCATTGATATTCGGATCTACCTTGCCGAAGCCGATTCCATAAAGCGTCACGATGTCGCCCGGTTTGGCTCGCGCGGTCGGCACGGCGTTGGTAAGGCCCGGAGGGAGAACATAGGTTACCCCATTCGGAAAAAGCGCCACGACATATTGACCGGCAGGTTGTTTGAAAACGGCCGGTGCGAGAAGGCCCGGCTCGGTGGTGTTGACCGTCACGCTAGTACCGGCGCTTGGTCCGCCAAACGTGGTGAGCACCAGCGATTGTTTGCCGGTTGGGATGCCTGATGGAACCTGCACGTTTACCTGATGGTCACTCACAAAATCGATATAAGCGGGTACTCCGCCAACGGTTACTGTCGTGCCTCCAAGCGCGGTGGGCGCGTTGGCGCCGTTGAAATCGGAGTTTGCCCATGTTTGCGACAACGTCGTTGCTAGATTCGTGCCATAGATTTCAATCCATGTCGCCGGCGCGATGGCGTTAAACCCACCGTAGGCGCTCGCGGAGACCACGGCATTAACCACGGGCGTGGCGTCGAACGTTCCTGTGACAGGTCCCGTAATAACGCCGCCGGTGCTTTGACCCACCCCCGCGACGCCGCACGCACTGACGCCTGTGCAAGTGGTTGTGCCGGGGTTATAAAAAATGTTTTCCGTCTGGTCGTAAAACTGAACTGGACTGCCGCCGGTAGGCGTCAAGTAAAATGTCAGCGATCCTGCGGATGTCAGAGCGAAGGTAAACAAGTTGCTCGTAGCCGGCGTGGTGACTGCGCTCAGGGGGGAAAGCCCATTTCCTGGGTAAACCAGCTTCATTTGCCACGTGCCACCGCTTCCAATTCCCGTGTAAGGTCCCGACAAAATACACGTTGTGTTTTGCCCATCATAGGTACACGTGCCCAGGGTTACCCGGGACGTGCCGGAACCCGAAGAGTTGATGCCCGTACCGGTAAGCGTATAGGGTTGAGCGCTGGCGCCGAGAGTAACTACTACCGCCGCCGCAGATTGAACTAATAAGAGGTTGATTACCAGCAGTCGCGAGAGGTTCATAAGGGATGGTGTGCCCAGTCTATCAAAGCAGCGCCATAAGCGCTTCGTTGACTCAGCAGTCGTGTGATGTTCCTTGCATTTTAGGTACTAGGCCTTTTGGTTCACTGCTAGGGTCACCATCAACCTGCAACTGCAACCGATTATAAGAGCGCGTATTGATGCCGCCGCAGAGTACTATAAATCCATGCGCCGTCTGCTGACGCTTACCCTTCTTACCGGCCAACTCTTCGCAGCCACGACCGTTCTCTTTGATCCGACGACGCCTCAAACAGGCCCGTTTCCTACGGACTACCTGACTGTTCCCGATGCCACTCAGAAGACAGGTTTGCGGCTGAACTTGCCGTTGCCCTCCTGCGAAACGCAGTACACGTCCTGTCAGGAGACCGGTTTGCTGGAACAGGTAGATGGCTTCAATATTCGTTCGCGAGCGCACGTACGCTTCTCCGCGCCTATCGACCCCGCCACATTGAAGGGCGCGATGTTTTTTGTCGCTTTGAATAATCTGGTGGCTAATGAGCCCGGCGTGAACCAACCCGGCGACGTGGTAGCGACGGATGAACTGATCTACGACCCTTCCACCAATACGGCGTACGCAAAGCCTGCAATACCGCTCGATCAGCATCGCCGCTATGCCTTGATTGTGACCGACGCCGTGAAGGATGCCACCGGCGCCGCGGTTACGCGCGACCCGGGATTTTCAACCTGCCTGCAAGCGTCCAGCGCCTACTGCCAGATGCTTTCGGCGGCAGTGGCTAATATCTCGACGGCGCCGCAAGGGATAGTTTCCGCTACGGTCTTCACCACCATGAGCGTAACGGCCTGGCTGCAACACGCCCGCGACGACCTGCAGTTTATTGCGCCCGCCACCACAATCCTGGCCAACGGCACATTTCAGGTGGCGAACCTGGCTGGCATCACACTGCATGAGCAGACAGGGTCGATTCCAGTCGCCTTTACCGATATTTCGCTCCCGTTGAGTTCCACCATATTGGCCGGCCTCGGCAGCGTCAGCATCGGTTCGTTTCAATCGCTGAATTTCCTGGGGACCGACCAGACCATCGCGCCCGCGCCCACCAATCCCGCGCTGCCAACTCCGGCCGCCACGACGCAAGTCTATTTCAATGCCCTATTGCCCGCCATGAGCAAACCCGCCGCCGGTTATCCGGTAATCATCTTCGGGCACGGACTGGGGGACAGTCGCTTCGGCGGACCAACCGCGGTGGCCCCGGCGATGGCGCGCAATGGATTCGCAGTGATCGCCATCGATGCAGTCGGCCATGGCTTCGGACCGCTAAGCTCCGTCACCTTTACCGACACGGCCGGCAACGTCACCACGCTTGCGGCCGGGGGCAGGGGAGTGGACCTCAATGGCGATGGGACGATCGAGTCCGACGAAGGATGCTCGATAGTTGCGCCCATTGCCTATGGAACGCGCGATTGTCTGCGCCAGACCGTGGTCGATCTCTTGCAACTTGTGCGGGCGATTCGCCAAGGAATTGATCTCGATGGCGATGGCAAACCCGACCTGGACGCCTCGCGCATTTACTATGGCGGGCAATCTCTGGGCGCGATGTACGGCACGATTCTGACGGCGCTCGAGCCTTCAATACGCGCAGCTGCCCTCAACGTGGGCGGCGGCACCGAGACGGATATCGGACGTTGGAGCCCGGCATATAAACCGCTTACCGCTCAGGCGCTGGGTATGCGCCTGCCGTCTTTGCTAAATCAGGGCTCCACCTACAACGAGGATTACGTCTTTCCCGGACAACCGGCGCACGTCACCACCGTGCCCGGAGCCATTGCGATTCAGAACGAAGCCGAAATATGGGAATGGCTGGACATGAGCGGCGATCCGATCGGCTTCGCGTCGCATATCAAGCTTGCGCCGCTCGAAGGGTTGACCGCGCGGCCTGCTCTGATTCAGTTCGCGCTCGGCGATATGACCATGCCCAACCCCGCCACGAGCGAACTCATCGCTACATCCGGCCTGATCAGCAGCACCTGGGAATACCGGCACGATCTCGCTCGCGCCAAGGCCCCCGATCTGCCAGCCGATCCGCATCCCTATCTGGTCCTTTTCGTCAACCTGGACGGCAGCACCATCGTCTTGCCCGGCGCCGATGGATTAGTGATCAGTCTCGATGCGCAATCGCAGATCGCCGGCTTCTTCGCCGCTGACGGCGCGTCGATTCCGGATCCTAATGTGCTTTCCTATTTGCTTTATGGCTTCAAGCTGTTTGAGGTTCCAACAGCCTTGCCGCAGACGCTGGGATTCTAACCTGTTGATCGGCTTCCAATCGCGGACGCTATACTGAAAACAGATCGTGAGTTACAGGCTTTGGATTGCCGTCCTTGTGGCCTCTGCGTGCATTCGCACCGCATTCGCTCTCGATCCCCACAAGAGCTTGACGCAATATACCCGTCGCGTCTGGACTCAGCAACAGGGGCTGCCGCAAGATACCATTCGCGCGATTGCGCAGACCAACGACGGTTTCCTTTGGCTAGGCACCGACGACGGCCTGGCGCGCTTCGATGGCTACGAATTCACCGTCTTCAATAAGGCCAAGGGCGATCTGCCCTCGAATTCGATAACCGCGCTGACAGCCGCGCCCGATGGTTCGCTCTGGATTGGAACGGTCGCTGGATTGGTGCAATATCGCGACAAACATTTCCGGACTTATACTCGCCAGCAGGGTCTAGCCGACGACGCCATTGGCACGCTCTTTATTGATCATACCGGAGCGTTATGGATGACCGCTGGAATCGATCTCGGCCGCTTCGCCGGCGGCAGGTTCACGAACTTCGAGCCGGGTCCGAATTTTCCGGTTACATCGTTCCGTGCGATCGCCGAAGACCACAAGGGAGTCCTTTGGGTAGCCGGCATCAATTCCGTGGGTACGTTGGTGAACGGAAAATTCGAGCTGGCGCTGGGCACTCCTCAGTTGCAGAACGATCTCGTCACCGGTCTTTCAATCGACGCCAACAACAATCTTTGGATTGCGGGGAGCAAGGGCCTCCTGGAACGAATGCCCACCGGTGAGATCCGCCGGTATACGGAGCGCGACGGGTTGCCGGACGCGTTTCTGCGCGCAATTCTGACCGACCGCGATGGCGCGGTCTGGGCCGGAACCAACGGCGGCCTTGCGCGCCTTGAGAGCGGCCGTTTCGTCACGCCTCCGCCCGGTCCGCAGCAGGTGCGGTGTCTGTTTCAGGATAGTGAAGGCGATCTTTGGATGGGCTCTAACGACGGCCTGACGCAGTTTCGTGACGACGTGTTTACGGTCTATGGCAAGAGAGAGGGCTATCCCAGCGATGAGCCAAATGTTGCGTTTCAGGATCGCGAAGGGCGCACGTGGGTAGGCTTCCACGAAGCCGGATTATTAATGCTCTCGGGTGGATCGAAGAGGCTTTACACGACGCGCGACGTTCTCGACAGCAATGAGATCTTTTCCCTACGCGAGACGCGCGGCGGAGATCTGTTGATTGGAACTCGCGCCGGGCTGCTTCGACTCCACGAGGGGCGCTTCACCAAATTTGTACCCAAAGATCCGCTGGCGCGCAGCGCGGTCTTTGATGCATTGGAAGATTCGGACGGCCGCATCTGGCTGGCGTCCGCGGCGGGCTTGCTGCGTCTGGAAGGAAACGACATCCGCAATATCGTCCCCGGGCCGCCCCTGTTCAACAACGCGGTGGTTACTTTAAGTCAAGGCCGCGACGGCGTTTTATGGGCCGGCACTTATGGCAAGGGTTTATGGCGTGTAGAAGGAGACTCGCGCCGTCTCTACACCACCGCCGACGGGCTTTCGAGCGATCAGATCCGGTCGCTCTATCAGGATCCGGATGGCACGTTGTGGATCGCCACGTTTGGCGGCGGATTGAATGCCCTTCACAATGGACGCATCGTAAGCTTTCAGGAAAAAGACGGTCTGCTGAGTGACAATATCGGCAAGATAGAGGACGACGGCCAGTCGCTCTGGCTGGCGACCACGCGCGGCATTTGCCGCATCTCGAAGCAGCAGCTGAAAGAGTTCTCGCAGGGCAAGCGCCGCGTGCTCGATCCGTTAAACTACGGCGTCGAAGATGGCCTGCGCAGTGCACAGTGCGCGCCGGCATATCCCGCTGGCGGTGGAGGAAGTCGAACCTCGGACGGACGGCTGTGGTTCACCACCAGCCGTGGGCTGGCGGTCTTTGACCCGAAGGCGCGTAAGCGAACGCGCTATACCCCGATTGTCCATTTGACCGACATGACAGCCGATGGCCGCCCGGTCGATATGACCACTCCGGCGCGTCTCGACCCCGGCAGCGGCGGTGTGGAGTTCCGCTACACCGCAATTCACTTGAGCGCGCCCGAATTGGTGCGGTATTGGTACCGCCTGGAGGGGCTCGATCCAGATTGGGTGCAAGTCGGCGTGCGGCGCGTAAAAGACTACAACAGTCTTAGCCATGGGAATTATCTCTTCCACGTACGCGCTGAGTTGCCCGGCGGCCCGGGTACCGAAGCTTCCTATGCGTTCGTCGTTTTGCCGTATTTCTACGAGACTGCGTGGTTCCGTCTCGCTTGCGGCGCAATGCTGCTCGCATCGGCTTGGGCCATTTACCAGATCAGGCTCCGTCAGATTCGCGTTCGTTTCGCAGCCGTCCTGGAAGAGCGTGCGCGGCTTGCCCGCGAAATTCACGATACGCTGGCGCAGGCCTTCGTCGGCATATCCTCCCAGCTTGACGCGGTAGCGATGTGTATGCCCGAAAAGCCCGCGCCGGCCCGCCAACACCTCGATATGGCGCGGCGTATGGCTCGGCATAGCCTTACCGAGGCGCGCCGTTCCGTGATGGATCTCCGCGCATCGGTACTGGAAGGGCAGGATCTGGCGGCGGCGCTTGAATCCGGCACGCGCCTCTGGACGGCCGGCTCGGGGGTCGAAATTAACGTCGATGTCAGCGGTCCCCGCCAGCCGTTGCCTGAGGAGATGGAGCAGCACCTGTTGCGCATCGCTCAAGAAGCCGTCACCAACGCGTTGAAGCACGCGGGGCCTAGCAGGATCTGGATCAAGTTACACACCGAAGCCCGCCGTCTCTTTCTGCATGTGGTCGACGATGGCCGCGGATTTGACGAAGCGGGCGCGTTTAACGCCATGGGCGGCCACTTCGGTCTCATCGGGATGCGCGAACGCGCCGAACGATTGGGTGGCGAACTCAAGCTGTCGAGTCATCCTGGCGAAGGCACGGAAGTCGAGGTCACGGCGCCTCTACCCTAGAGCCGATATCCCCTTAACCCATATGGCGCAGATTCGAATTTTAGTCGCTGAAGACCACCTGGTGGCGCGTATTGGCGTGATCACCATTGTGAATATGCAACCTGATATGACTGTAATCGCGGAAGCTTCGAACGGCCAGCAAGCGGTGGATTTATATCGCAAGCATCAGCCAGACGTAACCCTGCTCGATTTGCGGATGCCCGGTATGGGCGGCGTCGAAGCCGCGCAAAAAATTCGCGCCGAGTTTCCCCACGCTCGCTTGATCGCGCTTACCACTTATGGTGGGGATGAAGACATCCGTCGCGCGTTAGCGGCGGGCGTTCAGGCCTATCTCACGAAAGATGTTCTGCATGACGAGTTACTCAAAGCGATTCACGCGGTGAATGCCGGTCAGACCTATCTTCCGGCGGCAGTAGCGGCCGCTCTAGCGGCCCAGATGCCGCGGCCCGATCTTAGCGCCCGCGAGATTCAGGTGCTGGAGTTGATTGTGCAGGGCTTGGCCAACAAACAGATCGCCTATGCCCTAGGCATTGCCGAGCATACGGTCAAGAATCACGTGAAGAACATCCTCAGTAAGCTGGGCGTGCAAGACCGCACCCAGGCGGCCACGGCGGCCATTCAGCGCGGAATCATTCATCTCTAAGCGGCCAAACCCGTTGCGGCAATAATAATTCCGGCAATTCCCGCGATAACACCCATGACCGGGAACATACCTTTCCGTGAGATGAAGTACATGGAGCTAACTACCAGTCCGATCTCGAGCAATCCTTCGCCCAGGTCGTAACGCAGTGCGCGATTTTCGGCCGTCCCTGCCTCCCGCTCGTTATTCTCGGCTTGCGCCTGGATCTCTTTCGCCTGACCATCGTACTTTTTCATCTGATCCGCCTCATCGGACAGCATTTGATCCGCCGCGGCGCTCTTGCTTCCAAAAACTTTGACCAGGCTTTGCCCCAACTCCAGATTGTGGTATTTCATGCGTGTAGCCTGGTAGTGCGCCCAAGCGTCGTTGGCGGAGGATTTATGAATAATTGCGGCGGTATGGGTACGATGCGAAGCGATAGTCACAATCGCCAACGCGACCGCTAGTACGGCTGCCAGGATGCCTACCCGCTGGCCCATGGGGTCCGCAGCGTGGTGTTCGGTATGAATTTCGAGTTCAGCCATGCGAGGATTATAGCGAGGTGCCAACCGACAAGTCCGCGCCGCGGCCCGAGCACGAAAAATGGATGCGCGAAGCGCTTGCGCTGGCGCGCGCGGCGCAAGCTTCCGGCGAAGCGCCTGTAGGAGCGGTGGTTGAAATCGACGGTCAAGTCGCCGGACGCGGCGCGAACGCGCCCATCGCTCGCCACGATCCTACAGCCCATGCCGAAATCCTAGCTCTGCGCGAAGCGGCGCAGCGCATCGGCAACTATCGTTTAACCGGCGCTACTCTGTATTGCACCCTGGAACCGTGCGTGATGTGCGCTGGAGCGCTTGTGGCCGCACGCGTTAAGCGGCTTGTCTTTGGCGCCCGCGATCTGCGCTTCGGAGGCGTTCGCAGCAAGTTCCAAATAGCCGATTCCGCCGTGCTCAACCACTCCGTGGAGATTGTCGAGGGCATACTGGCGGTGGAGTGCGTCGAGCTTCTCAAAAGTTTTTTCGAAACGCGCCGTTAATCCGCGCTGTTAGCCAAAGCCCCCACATGGAAGGCCAAGAGCGTCTCAAACGATCGGGGACACAAGGCCATGGCTTCGAGCGCAAAACGTTGCAGCCAGGCACGGCCATCGAGCGATAACAGCAACCCCGCCATGATGCGCGCGCGCCGCATTAGCCGCTCATGCGCGTTTTGATAACGCGCCAGATCGCCCGCCGCCATCGCGTCCGCCAGGGCTGCGGCTTGCTGGAAAGAGAGTGACAAGCCCTGTCCGGTGATGGCATCTACCGATCCCGATGCATCACCCACTAGCGCCACGCATCCAGTTGTTACGGAGCGTAACCGTCGCGATGCGGTGACGCCGCCTTGCTCGGCATCATTAACTGAGGCCCCACGCAGACGTTCTGCCGCCTGAGGAAAAAAACTCAGCGCCTGGTCCATGCGCAAATGCGGATCGCGCGAGACCAGCGCCGCGCATACTTCGCGTTCGCTTACCGGGGTGAGATAGAGCTGCGCGTCCCTTGACCAATGCAACTCCATATACCTGCTCCACGGAGCGATGCCGAAGTGCTGCCGGAATCCGAACCGTCGCGTATCGCGGATCGCCCGTTCGAGACCCGACCAATCCCGCACGCGTGAGCGGCCGCCATCCGCGCCGACGATGAAACGCGCGCGCAGCCGCCTTCCGGCCACGATTGCTACGTCATCGCGGATGCCTTCCACGCGCGCGCCCCACAACATCTCGATGCCCAAACGCTCCGCATGTTGAGCAAGTGCGCGATGCAATACGGTGCGGCGAATGCCCAGGCCGGAACCATGGGGAAAGTCGCCCGCCACCGATCGATTCACTGCGCAGAACCGAATGCCGCGAAACGCCCGCGATTCGAGATCTTCCAAATCAATTCCCAAAGCGTGCGCCGAAGCGACTCCATCCGGCATGAATCCCTCGCCACAGGCCTTATCATGCGGTGCGCCGCCTGGATCGGCGAGTATAACGCTGAACCCTTTGCGGTGAGCGGCAACGGCCGCGGCCAATCCGGCGGGTCCGCCGCCGATGACAAGAACATCGGTGAAAGAAGGAGTCATCAATCGCTGCCGTCTAGTGAGATGCGTCCCACCGCCCGATTGTATCGGCGCTTATTGTAAAAAGGCTTCGGCGCCACGCAGAATTAACGCGGCCCCCGCCATTCCCGTGGCGGCCGCTGTGAATGCGCGCACAGCCCCCCGCCGTTTCCATTCCTCGTGCGCCGCATGATAGCCCAAATAGCAAAGCCAGCCCGCCGTAACGCCCAGCGGGTACGCGATCCACTTCGCCCCGAGTTGCGGGGCGAGCCATAAGCCGAACGCGCCGCCCGCAATGGTGGCGCCTTCCGCCAACGCCGCCCAGGCAAGCGCCCACCCGCGCGATTTCATGGACGCGCACAAGATACCGCCAAGCGCGATCCCTTCGGGCGCCTTATGCAGCGCGATGGCTAAAGGCGCCGCGAGGCGAATCCCGGCAGGAATGGCGAGCTGTGCGGCGCCCACGCTCCAGCCATCGAAGAAGCTGTGCAACGCAGCCCCCGCTAAGAGCGGCGCGGCAAACCCATGCAGCTCACTGGCACAGGCGATGTGATCATGATCGTGCGAGCAGCTGGGACACACCGAGTACCCGAATCGCGCGGGAATCGCCAGCGCACCATATCCCAATGCGAACAATGCGAGGCACACCGGCCAGCCGGCGTCTTCTACCAGTTCTGGCAGTAAGCCGAAAAGCGCCACCCCGAGCAACATGCCCGCCGTTAGCGGCACGATGATGCGCGCCCGCGCTCGCGCCTCCGTGAGCCAGATGCCGATCGCCGCGCCGCTCACGCCCACGGCGGTGGCAAGCGTCGGCGTCAGGAGACCGGCGGTTGGAAGATACACAAGCACTCTTCAGCGTAACAGGACGTTGTGAGCTTCTTTAGAATCGCCGATCAAGATCTTACCCGTCATATTGTCGCGATTTGAATCAAGTCCGAGGCTCCTTTGCTATCATCGATGGCTTGCGCAAGTACCTCTATGCCGCAACCATCGCGCTCAGCGCCGCGCTCCTCTTTGTGGTCGAGCCGGCCGCCGCCAAGGCATTATTGCCAAAGTTCGGCGGCGCCGCCGGCGTGTGGATCGCCTGCATTCTGTTCTTTCAGGTCACTCTGCTTACCGGGTATCTATACGCTTACGGGCTCACCCGCTTCTTTGGAGCGCGGGCTCAAACCGCGATTCATATCGCCTTGATTGCGGTCAGCGTTTGTCTGTTGCGCTGGATACCGCCCGGCTCAGGGGCCGCATCGGGCGATCATCCGCTACGGGCGATTCTCTTCACGTTGGCGGCGTCCCTCGGTCTTCCCTTTCTCACCCTCTCGGCAACCAGCCCGTTACTCCAAGCATGGTATGGCGGCGGCGCGCCTTACCGGCTGTTCGCGCTTTCGAATGCGGCGTCTCTTGCCGCGTTGCTGGCCTATCCTATCGCGATCGAACCGCGATTCCGCTTGGGCGCGCAGTTTCAGGGATGGGCAATCGCCTATCTTGCGTTCGCCAGCGCCTGCGTCTTTTGCGCGTTATCTAATCGGGCCAAGCAGCTTGCCAAACCGGCGTCTCCAGGTCTTCGTCCTGCTGTGCTGTGGGCCGCGCTTGCGGCGTGCGCAGCCACGCTTTGGCCCGCGGTTGCCAATCATCTCAGCCAGGAAGTCGCCGCCATCCCATTCCTCTGGGTGCTGCCTCTGAGCGTCTATCTGCTGACGTTCATTCTGTGTTTTGAAGGCCACGGGTGGTATCGGCCGCAAGTTTTCCGTTGGCTGCTGCCCCTGGCGTGCGCCGCGATCGCGTGGCGGCTGGGGATGCAAGGCTCAGCCGGCGGCATCGAGTGGGAGATTCCAATTTTCTGCGCCGCGCTCTTTGTATGCTGCATGTTTTGCCATGGAGAGTTGGCGCGGATGAAGCCCGACCCCGCGACAGGGCTCGCGCGCTTTTACCTGATGGTGGCATTGGGCGGAGCGTTGGGGGCGGCGTTCGTGAGTTTGTTTGCGCCCAACGTATTTCACACGTTCCTGGAGTTGCCGATAGGCATAGCGGCGTGTTTCATTCTTAGCCTGCCGCTCCTTTACCGTCGCGGTTCTCCGCGGCAACTTCTGCGCGTTTCCCTGGTGGCGGCGGCGGCCTTTGTTTTCGTAAACACTTATGGTTCGGAATCGCAATCCGCGCTACGCATCCGCAATTTCTACGGCGCGCTGCAAGTGACCGCCGGCGGGGCAGGGGATGACGCCGTCCGCGCGCTATACAACGGGAAGGTTCTGCACGGCGTTCAGTTTCTCGCTCCCGCGAAAAGCCGCATCGCCACGGCATACTACGCGCCCGAGACGGGCGTTGGCCTTGTGATGCGTTGGCTGCGGGGCGACGATCCGTGGCGCGTCGCGATAGTCGGTCTAGGCGCCGGGACACTCGCAGTCTATGGCCATTCCGGTGATACGTACCGGTTCTTCGACATCAATCCCGCCGTGATCGACATTGCCTGGCGCGAGTTCCGCTATCTACGCGAATCTATGGCCACGGTCGAAACGGTCGCGATCGATGGACGCCGCGGTTTAGAGCGTGAGCCATCCCACAGCCTGAACCTGATTGCGCTCGACGCATTCTCCGGCGATTCCATTCCCGTACATCTGCTTACGCGCGAGGCTTTTGCCATGTACTTTGACCGTCTGGCCGTGCGCGGGGTAATCGCGATTCACATCACAAACCGCTATCTGGATATTGCGTCAGTGGTTCGTGCGGCTGCGGAGAGCCTCGGAAAGCCGGCAATCGTGATTCACAATGCAGGCGATCCGGATCGGGCCGTGCAGGCGACGGATTGGGCGATTTTGGCGGCTCGGCTCGAAGACCTCGCGGCGCTCGAATCATTCGCTTCTGGCCAAACCTCGCGGCGCATCTCAGTCTGGACCGACGATTACAGCAACTTATTTGAAATCTTGCGCTAGTGTCCTGAGCGAGAAATACGTTGAGTAAATAACGTTTCGACCTCATACTTGGGCATGCGATCAGGCCGTCCCAAGAAACCACTGGAAATTGCCGATGCTGATCGGGCGAAATTGAGCCTGATGGCGCGACGGCCGAAGTCAGCGCAGGCCATGGCGATGCGCGCCCGGATCGTGCTCAATTGTGGGGAGGGCTTGAACAACTCGGAGGTCGCTCGGAAACTGCAGATTACCGGCGCGACAGTGGGAAAGTGGCGGCAACGGTTTATTGAGTTCGGGTTGGATGGCTTACTGGATGAGCCGCGTGTCGGCGCGCCCCGCAAGATCACCGATCAGCAGATTGAGGATGTCGTCACCAAGACGCTGGAATCAATGCCAGCCAACAGCACGCATTGGAGCACCCGTCTCATGGCGCAAGAGGTGGGCCTGACGCAGAATGCAATCGTGCGAATCTGGCGTGCTTTCGGATTGCAGCCGCACCGCGTAGAGAATTTCAAGTTCTCCAAAGATCCTCAATTTGTTGAGAAGGTGCGGGATATCGTAGGGTTGTACCTGAATCCGCCGGATCGTGCGATCGTACTGTGTGTGGACGAAAAGAGTCAGGTTCAGGCGTTGAATCGGACGCAGCCGATTCTGCCGCTGGCGCCAGGCGTGCCAGCCCGGCAGTCCCACGACTACGAGCGGCACGGAGTCACATCGTTGTTCGCTGCCATGGATGTGGCTTCGGGAGTAACCATCAGCACGTGCTACCGCCGTCACCGGCATCAGGAGTTCATACGCTTCCTCGATGAGATCGAAGCTAATCTTCCCAGCGGCCACGATGTGCACCTGGTAATGGATAACTATGGCACTCACAAGGTAGCCAAGGTGCGCGGCTGGCTAAAGCGTCATCCGCGGTACGTGATTCATTTCACGCCGACCAGCGGTAGTTGGCTGAACCTGGTGGAGCGGCTGTTCGGGGAGGTGACGGAACGATGCGTCCGTCGCGGCAGTCACACTGCTGTGCGCGCGCTGGAGAAGGCCATGCTCGACTATTTGGACAAGCGCAACGAGAATCCCAAGCCCTTCGTTTGGACTGCCGACGCGGATCTAATTCTCGGGAAGGTCGCGCGACTTTCTAAACGCATCTCTCGCTCAGGACACTAGTTCTTCTTAATTCCGGTGGGCGAAGCAGTCGGCATGCCGGGAAGCTTCAAATCCAGCGTGCAGCCGCAATCGTCACCGGCGTTGTGCGCAGTCTTCTGATATTCGATTTCGAAATCGATAATATTTTTCAGGTTCGTCCATTCAATGCTCTGCGTGATGCGGCGCCCGTTGACGAACAGGGTGGGCGTGCCATTGATTTCCAATCCCTGGCCTTGCGCCTGATCGGCGGCGACTTCGGCTTCGGTTGCCTTCGAATCCATGCATTGGCCCAGTTGAATAGAATCGATGTCTTTCACGTCTTTTGCCCACCCCAGAACCTTATCCTTCAGGTTCTCGGGCGTAATATCGGCCTGATGTTCGAAGATCCAATCGTGGTAGGTCCAAAACGCATCGGGATTTTGTTTCGCCACGCACTTACTCGCAATCGCGGCAGGTTTCGCCCAGGGATGCAGCGATTCGAGGGGAAACGTCTTGAAATACAGACGAACCTGCGTCGGATATGCCGCCAGCAGATTTTTGCGAAGCTCCTGCGCTTCGGCCTTACAATACGGGCATTCAAAGTCGCTGAACTCGACCAGAACCACCGGCGCTCCCGCTGTACCCATGCTCGGCGCGCCTTGGGTTTTCAGCTTGTCAAGCTCCGGCTTGAACGGATTGTTGTTGATGTCGAAAACAGTCGCCTGCAAGATCTTCGATCCATCCTTCGAGATCAGGAATTTAAAGTCTTGCGATTGCGGACCCATCGAAGCATGTACGGTCTCCTCCACGAATCCAGGCAACTCGGCAGGCCTGGGGGCTGAGATCTGCACGCTGATGCGTGAATCCATCACATAGAGGTGCCTCACATAGGCTTCCAACACCGTCTTATCCAGCGCGGATTTCTTGGGGGAGCTCTGCGCGGGGGTTTGCGCCGGTCCGGCAACCGCAAACAGGAGCGCACAAAAGCAGGCGACAAGCATCTTAGACATTCATAACTATTGTACGACGGCACGTGCGCCCCCATTTATTTTCCACTTGTGTACTTGTCTCAGTCGACATAGGGAAAGAGGTCGACGGCGTAAACTAACCTTATATGACGCCTCCCACTCCGCCATCGACGCCTATAGTCCCGCCGTTTACCTTGGAAACCGCAACGAAAAAGGTCCAGATGGCTCAGGACGCGTGGAACTCGCGCGACCCCGAACGCGTTGCCCTCGCCTATTCGCCCGACTCGGAATGGCGTAACCGGACCGAGTTCCTCCGTGGACGCGAGGAGATCAAAGCATTCCTGAAGCGAAAATGGGCAAAGGAACTCGACTACCGCTTAAAAAAAACGCTTTGGGGATTCCGCGAAAACCGCATCGCCGTCAGCTTTGAATATGAGTGGCATGACGAAGCCGGCCAATGGTATCGCTCTTATGGCGCGGAATTGTGGGAGTTCGACGAAAATGGCCTGATGCGCCGCCGTCAGGCCAGCATCAATGACGCCACCATCGCACCGGAAGAGCGCCGCGTACCATAGAGACCCGCGAATCGTTCCCATGACGCTGCCACGGCGTGAGCGTGAAAGGCTAAGACGCGCCTTTCTCCCGTCCCCTGTGCAATTGCTCTTTGTTGGCGAGTCGCCTCCCGCCTCGGGACGCTTTTTCTACTCCAGCAATTCCGGACTGTATCGCGCGATGCGAGACGCATTCCGCACCGTTTATAATTCGGTCGATGACGAGAATTTTCTCTCCGTATTCCAAGCATCAGGCTGTTACCTGACCGACCTGTGTTCCGAACCTGTAGATCAGTTGGAAATGCCGGAGCGGCGCGCAACTTGCAGCAACGGTGAAGTATCTCTCTCCCAAACCATCGCCCGGCTCCAACCGGCCATGATCGCGAGCGTGCTCCGTTCCATCGAGCGCAATGTCTCGCAAGCCGCGTCGCTTGCCAATTGGCATGGTCCAATCCTCAATCTGCCTTATCCCGGTCGATGGTCGCGACATAGGAGAGCATTTTCGGAGGCTCTGGCGCCTACAATCCGTACACTAACGTTTCACGGCCGCGCGCGTCTATAACCAGCGAGAGTATATCCATCGTGGATATAATTAAACATTATGGAAAAACCGGACGCCCTTCTGCCCCTTCCACCTGCCGTATTCCATATCCTGATGGCCGTGGCTGAGGAAGATCGCCACGGCTACGCCATCATTCAGGACGTCGCCCAGCGCACGGCAGGCGCATTGAAATTGAGCGCGGGCACCTTATATCGCTCGATTCAGCGCATGCTCGAACAAGGACTGCTGGTGGAAACGCAGGAACGGCCGGCTCCTGAGCTTGACGATGAGCGCCGCCGTTACTACCGCATCACAACCTTCGGGGCCGCTGTAGCGCGCGCGGAAGCTCGGCGGTTGACGCAATTGGTGAAACTTGCGCGCGAGCGCGGCTTCGCACCGGAGAGGGCATGATGTGGCCCTACCGCGCCTTGCTGTTCCTATATCCAGCTTCGTTTCGCAGCGAATATGCCACGGAGATGACCGCGCTCTTCGCCCGCCGGCGTGCAGCCGTCTCGCCGCTCGCGCTGCCCGCGCTCTGGATCGCGGCGCTCGGCGAGACCCTCTGGAACGCGTCGCTGGTCCATTGGGATATCCTGCGCCAGGACCTCCGCTACACTGTGCGGACCCTCGCCCGAACGCCGGGCTTCACGCTCACTGCAATCCTGGTTGTCGCCCTGGGCATCGGCGCCAACACCGCCGCATTCTCAGTCACTGATTTCGTCCTGATCAGGCCCTTGCCGTTTCCGCAACCGGACCGCCTTGTCAGGATTTGGGAGAGCGTGCCGGGCTATTCGCAGATGGAGCTTTCGCCTGGAAACTATCGCGATTGGAAGAATCGCAGCGCCTCGTTCGAGGCATTCGGCACCGATTCAACGAACGCGGTCAATTGGATTGGCCAGGGCGAACCGCAGCGGCTAGAAACGGCTGACGTCACCGCGAACTTGATACCAGCCCTGGGGGCCAAGCCGTTCATGGGGCGTTTATTTACGAATGACGAAGACAGTCCGGACGCGCCCAAGACAGTGTTGCTCAGCTATCGGCTGTGGCAGATGCGATTCGGCCGCGATCCAGCCGTCCTCGGGCGCAAGATGATTCTCGATGGAGTGCCCGTAACTATCATTGGCGTCATGCAGCCGGAATTTCGCTTCCCCAACAGCGACATCGATATCTGGAGGCCGATTGCGCTTCCAGAGGCTCTCTTTCAGGACCGCGCCAATAATTTCGTCACCGGCATCGCGCGTCTGAAACCCGGCGTCACGCTCGATCGCGCAAGAGCGGAATTGAATGCCATCGCGGCGCAGCTCGAGCGAGAGTTTCCCCGTGAGAATGAGCATACGCGCGCCACGGTACTCCAGCTGAGTGATGTGGTCTCCAAACAATCGCGCTTACTCCTGACGGCCCTCAGCGGCGCGGCGTTTTGCGTTCTGCTCATCGCGTGCGCGAATTTAGCCAATCTGCTCTTGGCTCGCGGAATCGCCCGGCGGAAGGAACTCGCCGTCCGTACGGCCATCGGGGCAGGCCGCGATCGTCTGGTCCGTCAAATGATTACCGAAAGCATGATCCTCGCCGGGGCGGGTGGTCTGCTGGGCGTGCTATTTGCCGCGGCGGGCGTGCCGCTCATGGCCCGCTTGGTTCCAGCAACCCTGCCCATCGCAGATACGCCCGCTATCGATATGCGCGTGCTTCTTTTCGCGGCGGTTCTGACCGTGATCACGGGTCTAGGCTTTGGCGCCGGACCGGCATGGCTCATGGGGCGCAGCGCGGATTTGACCGGTTTGCGCGAGGGTTCGCGATCGGGGGGCGGCCGCAAAGAACGCGTGCGTGCGGTCCTGGTAATGGGCGAAGTCATGGCGTCGGTCGTCCTACTGGTCTCGGCCGGCCTTTTGGTGCGCGCCCTGGTACGGATCCAATCGGTCGATCCCGGCTTCCGGGCGGACAACGTGTTAACCATGCGCACCGCCCTTCCCCCTCGTTATGCGACAGAAGCGTCGCGCGAGCGGTTCTACACGCAGGTGCTCACAGACGTCCGGCGCCTGCCTGGCGTTGCGAACGCGGCTTACATCACCTTCCTGCCGATGGGGTCGATGCGCGGAGGCGTCTGGCCCGTAGAAATCGGCGGCAAAACGTTGGTTCGCGCAGCCATGAATATCGCAAGCTTGCGTTTCGTAACACCGGGATTTTTTAATACGCTGCGGATTCCCCTGCAGCAGGGGCGCGACGTGGCGGAATCGGATACCGTATCGACGCCCTACGTCGCAGTCGTCAGCCGTTCGTTCGCCAGCCGCTATTGGCCGGAAGGAAACGCGATCGGCCATCACTTTACCCTAGCGTTTCACGACCGGACCGTTGTCGGAATCTCCGGCGACATCCGTGTTCGCGGTCTGGAGCGCGATAGCGAGCCTCAAGTCTACCTGCCCTACAAGCAGGTGACGGACGACGATCTGCCGTTCTATGCTCCCAAGGATCTTGCGATTCGTTACGCGGGCGCAATGGAATCGCTGATTCCCGAGGTGCGCGGCTTCGTCCACAAAGCCGATCCGCAGCAGCCGGTTACGGATGTGAAAACTCTGGAGCGAATCGTGGATGACGAGACCGCCACCCGCTCCGTGCAGGCGCGGCTCCTCGCCGGTTTCGCGGCGCTCGCGTTCCTGTTGGCCGCTGTGGGGATCCACGGACTCCTGGCCTTTGCCGTGTCGCAACGTTCCCGCGAAATCGGCGTGAGGATGGCGATGGGCGCGAAGCCGCAGAACATCTTGGCCATGGTCATGAGGCAGGCGGCGATAGTAGCGCTCGCCGGCGTCATCCCCGGCGCAGCGTTGGCCTACGCAGCAGCGCGGGCCATGCAGACGCTGCTGGCAGGAGTAAGCCCAGACGACGCCGCCACCTTCGGGGCCGCGATGGGTTTGTGCGTCGCGATGACGTTACTTGGTAGCTGGCTGCCCGCTTGGCGCGCGGTAAGAGTCGATCCCATTACCGCGCTCCGCGCGGAATAGCAAACGTCGCCGCTAAGCCTGGGCCGAACGGCTGGCGAAAGTGAACCCATGGGCGTCCAGATCCGCGGCGAGAGAATCGCGCTGCGCTGCGCTCAGCTCTACCAGCGGCGGCCGTACCGCCGTCCATCCGGGATCTGAGATCCCTCGCGCCACAATGGCCTTTAAAGCCGGAATCACCGGGTATTTCTGGATTACCGCGCGCGTCGCGGTGATGCCTTCCTGCATCGCGTCCGCATCAGGACCTTGCCAGTTTTCAAAAACCCGGTGGATCGCCGCCGCGTTCACATTGGCGCCGGCGCTGATGCAACCCACGCCGCCGTTGCGCATATTGGCCAGCAGGAACGCTTCGCTGCCGGCAAAGACCCGGAGACCGCTGTTCGCGAATGCCTCCAGCACGGCTTTCGTATTGTTCCAATCGCCCGAGCTATCCTTCAGCCCGGCAATGGTCTCTGGATAACGCTTGAGCAGGCGTTCGATGAGGCCGATGGAAATGGATATCTGGGCGACCGGCGGAATGTGATACAAGTACACGCGCAGGCGCGCGTCACCCACGCGGTCGATAACTTCGGAGAAGCTGCGAAACAGGCCTTCGTCCGATACACCCTTGTAATAGAACGGAGGCAGCATCAGCACCCCGGCGCAACCCAGCCCAACGGCATGCGCCGTAAGCCGCACGGAATCGGGAAATGCGCAACAGCCCGTGCCGGGCATCAAGGCAGTCGGAGGGATGCCGCTCTCTACCAGATACGCAAGCAGGCTCATGCGCTCATCGACGGTAAGCGAGTTCGCTTCGCTGTTGGTGCCGAAAGCCGCAAGACCGGAGCACCCGTTCGCGAGAAGCCACCGCGCGTGGCGCGCATAGCGTGCGGGGTCGGGAGACAAGTCTTGTTGAAAAGGCGTAATCACGGGGGCCCATACGCCGCCGGGTTTCGTAGCTGTCATATCTCTTCCATTGTCGGGCATCCAAGCCTCGCCAGCCAATCCATCTTATTCCACCATCCGTTTTGTCCGCCGCAGAAATTGGAACAGGCGATACCCCAGAAAAATGGCCGCCACCAATGCGGCAATCGCCCAAGTCACATTACCCAAAACCGCATCCAGCGCCATCACGCGATCGCTGAAATAGTATCCCAGTGAGATATAGATCGCCGCTCCAGTAAGTTCGCCCAGAACATCCCAAAAAAGAAATCGATGCCATGAGAAGCCCCCTGCGCCGCTTGCAAGGTTGATCCACGGCCCCAAGGGACTGAGCAGCCAGCGAGTGAAAAAGATGCCCGGGCCGCCCCATGCGCGCATCTTAGCCGCTATGCCCTTCGCGTCGTCGCGTTTTCCAAGCAGTCCCGCAAGCTTTGCGCTGACCGCGACGCCGCCCCATCTTCCAATCGCATATCCCGCCTGGTCGCCCAGAATCGAACCCACGCTCGCCGCGCCGATTGCCATCCACAGCTTCATAGCGCCTTGTGAAATCATCGAACCGGCAAGCAGAAGCAGCAGCGTGATGGGTAGTGGCACGCCCACCGCCGCAATCGCCACAATTCCAAATAGGGCCGGCGCTCCGTATTGCGAAACCGCCGCCAGAAGCTGATTATTCACGGGCGCCGGCCGACGTTTTGGTTAGAGGAAACCGCGTGCTGCAACTCGGATATCAGCTCGGGAACGGGTCGGTGAAGGTCAAACGATAGCTGCCGGATCGATCGCCGGTCATGCGGTAGCCTGGGCTCTGTGCCGATGGCTTGAAATAGCGATTCGGTAGGAACGTGGTGGGCGTGCGCAACAAATGGAATGGTCATCCATTCGCGTATGGGTTCGTTCTGGGCATGCATTCGCCCAGCCTCGACGCCGGCCCGGTAGGCAAAGACTACTGCTCCTCCCGCCGCCACAATGAATGCGATAACAATTGCCAGCTTTAGCAGCCAAGGCTTACTCATTCCTTCAATATATGGGCAGTTTTTGCATCCCCTGTCAATATGGCAGGTCTGTAATGCAAGAAGAGATAAACGGAGTTACCGCGACGGCTTACAGAAATTCGCTGGCTACTTCGTGCGCCGCTTCACGCTTTTCGCCGCACGTTTTGGCGCATGTTTCTTGGCGGGAGCCGTGCCGGGGGCATTGGAAGAACCGGCGTCGGTCGCCCAATCGTGCTCCTCGGGATGATGATGACCGTTCGCGAGGTCTTTCAAGTGTTTCTTGAAATCCTTTTCATCCATATAAAACTCCGTGAATTACTGAGCACGCGTAGATCCAAGTGCTGCGCTACCTTAAGGGCGGCGTGCTCGCCGGCGCCCGTCTGTGCCGAGTGACTTGTTCATAGGCGTAAGCAATTCGAATCAGCTTGGGCTCCGACCAGGCTCTTCCATAGATTGTCATGCCCGCTGGAAGCGCTCCGCCACGCGTATAACCCATCGGGACATTGATCGCCGGAAAGCCCGTGGTGGGTGAATAAAACTGGCTGTTGTCGCCATGTGGCGTGTTCAGGTCGCCGATCAATCGCGGAGGATTACTCCACGTGGGATAGACGAAAGCGTCCAATTTGAGCTTATCCATGGTACCCATCACCGCGTCGCCCACCTGCTTTCGATAGGCGGCGTCGGCTGTGCACGCAGCCGACTCCGGCCCGTTCTCCGGTCCCTTGTCGGCCGATTCCAGCCGGCTCTGATTATTCGGATGGAAACGGTTAGACCGTACGATCTCCGTCAGGTCTTTCACTGGCACGTGACCGGCGCGCGCAGCCAAAAAGTGATTCAAGTCGTACTTGAACCCCATGCACGGGCCTACATCGCGCGGCCGCCGTATCGCCTGCAATCCCTCCACGTTGGCCGGATCGACAATCGTTGCGCCTGCCCGCTTCATGTCGTCGAGCGCGCCCTGAAACAGCCCCACAATTTCGGGATCGGTCGTCGGCCGCTCATACGCTTGCCGCAACACGCCGATCGTGACGCCATGCAATGCATCGCGATCCAAGGCGCCTAGATAATCCTGCGGCAGATGCGCCGTCGCCCCGGCGGTAACCGGATCGTCCGGGTCTGCGCCCACAATCACCTGGAAAACCCTGGCGGCGTCCTCCACCGTGCGCGCCATCGGTCCCGCGATATCGGCCCGCATGCTCAACGGCATCACGCCCGCGCGGCTGGTGAGGCCCATCGTCGACCGAATCCCCACCAGCGCCTGATGCGACGACGGCCCGCGAATCGAATTCCCCGTGTCGCTCCCCAGCCCCACAAGTCCAAGGCTCGCCGCCACCGCCGCGGCCGTTCCGCCGCTCGACCCCGCCGTGACGCGATTCAACGCATACGGGTTCCTGGTATAGCCGGGCAGAATCGAATTGACGGTTTCGTACGGACTGAACGCCCACTCCGCCATGTTGGATTTCGCCAGCACCAGCCCGCCCGCTTCCCGGATCCGTTTCACCTCGAACGCATCCTTCTCAGGCAGGTAACCGGCGAACGCGAGCGCGCCATCCGTCGTCTGCAATCCTTTGGTCTCGAAGTTATCCTTCACAATCACCGGTACGCAGTGCAGCGGACCGGTGAGGCCGCTTTGCGTAAAGCGCCGGTCAAGCTCGTCCGCTTCCTTCTCCACTTCCGGATTCACCACCACAATCGAGTTAATGGCCGGACCGTTCTTGTCGTAAACATCGATTCGCTTGAGGTAGTCTCCCACCAGTTCGCGGCACGTAAGGCGTCCCGCCTTCATGGCATCGTGCACCTGCGCGATCGTGGCCTCCACTACTTCGAACCGCGCGGCGGTGGGCGAAGGCGCCTGCCCCTGCGCCTGTAATACGAGAGAAAGTGAGAGAAGGCAAAATACCGGGCGAATCACCAGATCATTGTATGACGGCCCGTCCGATTCGCCATGCGCTACCCTGCGAATGATGCCGTTTTACCGCGATTCCGATGGCGCCTATCGTGTTTCCGAACTCGACGCGCTCCCCTGGCTGATTCATGGCTTTGGCTCTCGCGACTCGAATGTTCCAGCAGAGTTCACAAGTCTTGCAACCGTAAAGCAAATTCATTCCGCCGACTGCGTTGTAGCCGCCGGGCGCACAGGGATTCTCGGCGAAGGCGACGCTCTCTTGGAAAACACGCCCGGGTCAGTCGTCGCAATCAAGACCGCCGATTGCATTCCCCTGTTGCTTATCGATGAAGCGAACCACGCCGTAGCCGCCGTACATGCCGGTTGGCGCGGCACGGTCGCGCAAATCGCCCGCCGCGCAGTCGATGCGATGGGCGCCCGTTTCGGCGCGTCCCCTCAAAATCTACACGCAGCCATTGGACCGGCGATCGGAGCTTGTTGCTTCGAAGTGGGGCCTGAGGTTGCCGAACAATTTGGACACGCAGGGCGCGTGCATATCGATCTGGCCTCCGTGAATCGCCTGCAATTACTCGAAGCGGGAGTAACGGAGCAACGAATCTACACGTCGAAGTTGTGCACCATGTGTAATGTGGAGGAATTCCACTCGTTCCGGCGAGACCGCGAACGGGCGGGGCGCATGTACGCGTTTGTGGGCTTGGCGCGTGCAGTACAGTAAAAAGTGAGGCGACAGAATGTTTACGTGGATCTGCCCGCAATGCGGGCGCGAAGTTCCTCCGGCTTACACAGAATGTCCGGATTGCGCGGCCAAGGCAGCCGGCGCGCCGCAGCCGCAGCCGCCCGTGCCGCCACAGCCCCCGTATCCGCCGCCATCGCAGTACCCGGAACAACCGGGCTATCCCCAGGCGCCTTATGCGCAGCAGCCGTACCCACCGCAATATCCGCCGAATTATCAGCCGCCGCAATACCCGCCCTATCCCCAGCAACCGCCGTACGGTCAACCGCCCCAATATCAGCCGCCATATCCGACGCAGTCGTACCAGCAGCCGGTGTACGCACAGCCGGCGTATGGGCCGCCCTCTCCTGCGCCGCCCGCGCCAGAGTCCACTCAAGCGCCGCCGCCACCGGTCACTGAACCGGAACCGCAGCGTCCCCCAGCGCGAGGCTCGGCCTTATTTGGCGCGCCGCCGGCGCCCCCAGCTAAGTCTTCCGGCATGCCGACGTGGCTTCTGACCATCCTGTGCACAGCCGGTTTTGCGGCGGTGATTGGCGGCATCTACTGGATGGTTGGCAGTTCCCATCGTCCCGCAACACCTTCCACTACGGTGGAAAGTCCGGCGGCAAAACCAGGCTCGGCAGCGAGTCCGTGGCAAAAGTTCATTGAGGTCTCGGGCGTGCGCTTCGCGGAAGACCCTAAACATAAAGGCCACATTCTGGTGAAGTTTGTGCTCACGAACCATTCCGAAAGCAATCTGGGCGATCTCGCGGGCAACGTCACCATCTGGGCGGGAACCAAGAAGTCGGATGAGGATGCGCAGGGCACCTTCGCCTTCAAAACAGATATTGGTCCTTACGATTCCAAGGACATTTCTGCGCCCTTCAACACCAAGCTAAAAGTCTACGAGCTTCCCGATTGGAACGCGATCAACACCGATCTGCAAATCACTTCGCCAGCCGGCGGAGGTTCTGGCGGGCCTCAGTAAGGTCCGGTTCCAGGCGCAACGCGTGCAGGAAATCCTCTCGCGCGGCATCCCGTTGTCCTAGCGCCATCAGCGCCACGCCGCGGTTGTTGTAGTTCCGCGCGTCGCGCGGGTCCAACGCCAAGGCTCGTCCGAACTCCGGAAGCGCGGCTGCGGCGTTGCCTTCGCTCAACAAGACCTTCCCCGTTTCGGTGGCGATGTTCGCGTCGTTAGGCGCAAGGCCCCGGGCGGCCGCGAGCAGCGCCAGCGCCTCCGCGGGCGGCACATTGCGCGCGAGTTGGATCTTTGGCCGGACCTTTTCCGGCGCCAGCGCCGCAGCCTCGCGCCACAATCGCTCATCGGACATCCAAACGTAAGTCCGTCCCACGCTAAGCGCGGCAAGAACCGTGACCATAACCGCGCCGGCCCACGCAGGGCAGGGAAGCCGCCTGCCCAGTTGAACCAACCCAATCGCAAAAACGCCGAGCGCCAGGTACATCCGGCGATCAGCCGCAAGATCCCCGGCGGGAAAAATTGAAGAACTCGGCAGCAGTAGAATCAGGCCGGCCGTGAACCAGCGCGAGTACCGCCAGAGATAGGCGGCGATTCCCAATAGGAAGACCCACGCGGCGACGCCTACCCATGGGGAGGGAAGCCCAATTTGCGGATCAGCCGTAAATCCCCAGGGCAAAAAAATCATTCGAAGATAGCGCCAGATCACGGGGCCTTCCGCCAGGAAGTAATGCCACGGCGTAATTCCCGCCCGCAGTCCGGCCGGTGCGCCGGGGGTGTTCGCCAGGACGTAAACCACGCGCACAGCGGCTAGTATCGAGAGTCCGCACATCGCCGCCAGCGCCCAACGTCTCGCGGTCTCTCGTGGTTGAGGACGCCACAACAGCAGAAGCGCCAGGGGAAAAGCCGCGCACTCTTCCTTCGAAAGCAACGCGGCCGCAAACCATGCCACGGCCCGCCACTCGCGAGATTCCAACCACTCTCGCCACGCAATGAAAACGAAAATCGCCGCCAGCACAATGCTGCGCGCCCACACATAGTCCACCGCTTCCACCTGAATTGGATGCACAGCGAAGATCAGCGTCGCGAAGAAAGCCTCGCTCGCGGCGGCTCGCCGTAAGCACTCGTAGAGCAGCAACACTGCCGCGGCATGCAACGCCAGGTTCAGCGCATGGTATCCCCACGGATTTTCGCCCCACAGCCGAAAGTTCAACCAAAACGTGAAGTAAGTCAGCGGTCGCGTCTGGCCCAGATTCCACACCGTCAACCAGCCGTTGGGCGCGCGAATAGCCGCGTCCTGGAAAATGGCATAATCGTCGAAGTGGAAACCCGAAGCGAGCGAGCCGCAAAAGGGAATGAGCGCCGCGGCAAGCAGCAGAATTCTATGAAAGAGAAGACGGTGGCCCGGCGCGGTCCGCATGAGCAACTACGAGCTTACGTGAAACGTCCTAAAACCGCAGCCGAACGCAAAGAGCGCATCGCCGAAATCCTGCGCCGCCTTCAGAAGATGTATCCGGACGCTACATGCGCGCTGTTATATCGCGATCCATGGGAGCTTCTGGTCGCAACCATTCTCTCGGCGCAGTGTACCGATAAGGTGGTCAATGAAGTCACTCCCGCCCTGTTCGCGAAGTTTCCCACGCCGCAGGATTTTGCCGCCATCGCTCCGGAAGTGCTCGCGCCTGACATCCGCCGCACGGGCTTTTTCAACAATAAGGCAAAGTCCATCGTGGGAGCGGCCAAGCGCATCGTAAACGATTTCGGCGGGAAAGTCCCGCGCACCATTGAGGAACTGCTCACCGTCCCCGGCGCCGCGCGCAAGACCGCGAACGTGGTTCTTGGAACCGCTTACGGCATCGCCGTGGGGGTTGTGGTCGATACCCACGTGCAGCGCATCTCGGCGCGGCTCGACTTCACCAAAGAGACAGACCCCGTGAAGATCGAGCGGGATCTCATGAAGATCATTCCGCAGGATCGCTGGATCCGTTTTTCTCACCAGATCATTCTGCACGGACGCGCCCTGTGCATCGCGCGCAAGCCGAAATGCCCGGAATGTGCTCTGAACGACATTTGTTACGCACCAGACAAGACTGTCTGATCTTTACAAAACCTTAAGCGAGTTTATCCCATGCCCGCATCTATATAAGCGGAGGATGAACGAGCAAATGAAATCCAAGCTTTTTGGACAAATTATTCTGGCCGGCGCCCTGCTGGCCTCTACTGGCTTCGCCGCGGATAAAACAAAACCAATTCTCCCGCGCACCGATGCCGATATCGTCAAAAGTGTTCACCACGAATTGATGACCTATCCTTATTACGGAATATTCGACAACATAAGCTACAAAGTTCAAAACGGCCAAGTCACTCTTTTCGGCGCCGTAACACAGCCGATTAAGAAGTCGGATATGGCGCATATCGTCGCCAAGCTTCCCGGCGTAGAAAGCGTAAATGACAACATCCAAGTGCTGCCGCTTTCGGATAACGACAACCTGTTGCGTCGTCAGATCGCTGCGTCCATCTATCGTTTCCCGTCTCTGTCGCGCTACGGAGCGGGGACCCACCCTTCGATCCACATCATTGTCGAAAACGGCCATGTGACCTTGACCGGTGTTGTGGATAACGAAGCGGATAAGAACGTCGCGGCCATCCGCGCGTCATCCGCTGGTTTGAGTTTTGGTCCAATCGTCAATAACCTGCAAGTCGTTCCTCCTTCACGAACGTAACTTCAGCTATCCCCACGTAATGGGGATCTTGCCACTCCGGGCGGCTGGCTTGACAACTAGTCGCCCTTCTTTTTTGTAAGGGCAACAGTACTGTATTCGGGTCAGCGCTCTCCGGGAATGCCTTCCGCACAAGCTACAATCACACTTCGTGTGGCGATGGATTCACAACGGCGGCGCATTCGAGGCGTTCTCAATCTGGTTCGGCGCCGCGTTCACCGTCGCCGTCTGTATCGCTCTCGGCGCAGTCCTCTTCGGTAAGACTCTAAAACAGTGGCCGGAGCGCTTCGTCACCGGCGCAGCGCTCTTAAATCTAGCCGTATTCTGCCTTTGTTGCGTTCGGCTCGCCTATCCACTTATATTTGCAGCGTTAGGCGCAATAATCCTGCTTCTTTGGTTGAAGAGGGAGGGGCCATCGTGGCCGAATCTGCAGATATTGAATTCCCTGCTGGCAATTGCGTTTGCGATCTATTTCCTCTTGTACTTCTTCAATGCCATGGCGCCCGAAGCCAGTCCCGATGGGGCCGCATACCATCTCTCCCTTGTAGCCGGCTATTTACGGGAGCACGGTTTTCATCCGATTACCTGGAACATTTACGCCGATTTCTCCGAAGGCGCAGAGATGCTCTTCCTTTTTGCCTTCGCTTTCGGCAAACATTCCGCAGCCTCGATGGTCCACTTTGCCTTCCTGGTAGCACTGGCATGGCAGATGATCGCATATGCCATTCGTTCTGGCTTTCCCCGTCTGGGCACCTGCGCGGCGCTATTCGTCTTCGCCGCCCCCTTGGTCGGTAAGGATGCCACCAGCGCATACAACGACACCGCTTTGGCCTGTGTGGCCTTCGCGCTCTTCGTTGTTTTGCAGAAATGGGATGAGGAAAGGAGTGTAACCCTATTGATTCCATGCGGCTTGCTGGCCGGCTTTGCTTATGCCATCAAGTACACCGGTGGCGTTGCCATTCTGTACGCTGTTGCGTTCGTGCTATGGAAGAGCCGAAGGAGTAGGGAAGCACGTTCCGCGCTGACCGTCGGCTTAACCGCGCTAATCGTAGTCGCACCCTGGTTAATCAAGAATTGGCTTTGGGTTCATAACCCTATAGCGCCATTATTCAACCATCTATTTCCAAATCAATACGTAACCACTTGGTTCGAAAACGATTATCGCGAGTATTTTTCTTTGTATAGCCTATCCAGCCGATGGCAGATTCCATGGGCCGTCACGGTAAGGGGCCAGTTGGACGGAGTCTTCGGCCCGGCCTTTCTGCTGACCCCAATCGCCCTCTTATCCCTGCGAAGACGGGAAGGCCGGCAATTGCTTCTTGCCGCTGGCGTCTTCGGCTGTACCTACTTTGAAAACATCGGCGCCCGATTTCTGATTCCATCGCTTCCATTCCTCGCTTTGGCCCTGATGCTCGCCGTGGGCAATCAAACTCTAGCCCTCGCTCTGGTTCTCATGCACGCCGTAATTTCCTGGCCCGCTCTGGTTCATCGCTATGCGCAGCCGGGGGTTTGGGCACTCCGCGATCTTCCGTTCAGCTACGCGATGCGGTTCAAGCCCGAAGCGGAATATCTGAAGGCCCGCCTTCCGCAATACGGAATTGACCAGCTCATAGAACACGTCACCGAGCCGGGCGCTTCTGTGCTTACTTATCACGCGATTCCCGAAGCCTACACGTCCCGTCGAATCCTGGTTGAGTACGAATCGGCGTCGAACCATATCGCCTCGGAGATCCTTTGGACCGGATTTCTGCCGAACTGGCGCCCCACCTGGCGAGCCGGATTTTCCTTTCCGCGCCAGCCGATCCAGGCGCTTCGCCTGGTTCAACGCACATCCGGCGGAGCGCCTTGGCGCATCCATGAACTCCGCGCATTCGACCGGTCGGTGGAGTTGCCGCGCGCCTCCTGGATGGCTAGCGCTCACCCGTTTCCCTGGGGCATCCAAAAATCGCTGGATGGCAACCCCGTCACGTTTTGGGAATCAGGCGATGCTTTAAGCGCGGGAAGCGATGTGGAGGTAGCCTTTGCCGCCCCGCTCATGGCCGATTCGGTGTTGCTTGAAACCTCTCCCAACCAGCCGGACTTGCGCCTTGTCTTATATGGCCAGGCTGCAAGCGGCGCCTGGCATCGCCTCGACGGCGACCCCGACGTTTTCAGCGGCAGCGTGCCCGATCTTCGCCAGGCCTCCGTTGCGGAATTGAAACGCCGCGGAATCGGATATGTTCTACTATTCTCCGAAGACACTGTATCGCAAGCCGTTGCCGATGGCGGCGCGGCGGCTGGAATGCTCGAAATTGGACAATCGGACGGCGCGAAACTCTATCGACTGCAATGAAATATTACCTGGGAGTAGACGGCGGCCAAACTGGCACCACGGCCGTGATCGGCGATGATTCTGGCCGCGTTTTGGGCATGGGGGAAGCCGGTCCGTGCAACCATGCCGGCGCCGCGGAAGGCCGGGCCAAGTTGGCGCGCGCCGTAACGCAAAGCGTCGCGGGCGCGTGTGCCAAAGCTGGGCTGGACTTGGGCTCGATCAAATTCGAAGCCGCATGCTTAGGAATGAGCGGCGGCCCAGAGGATAAACGCGAGATCCTCGCCGGCATCTTGCGCACTTCGCATCTCATAGTCACCACCGACGCCGCCATCGCGCTCGCCGGCGCCACCGAAAACGGGCAGGGAATTATCGTAATCGCCGGTACCGGGTCAATCGCCTATGGCCGCAACGAACAGGGCCGCAACGTCCGCGCCGGCGGCTGGGGTTACGTTTTCGGTGACGAAGGCGGCGCCTTCGATATCGTGCGTCAAGCGCTGCGCGCCTGCCTGCGGATGGAAGAAGGTTGGGGACCGGAGACGTCGCTGCGCGCCGCGATTATGCAAGCAGTGGGCGCCGCCCCCGACGCCAACGCTGTGCTGCACCGCCTCTACACCACGGAGTGGCCGCGAGCCAAAACGGCCGCGCTGGCTCCTTTGGTAGACACCGCCGCGGACAATGGCGACGCAATCGCGCTGCAGATCATGAACGATGCGGCCATGCAGTTGGCCATGCTCGCCGGTTCGGTTCGCCAGCAACTTTGGCCCCGCCGCTCCCAGTTGGACATGGTGCCCATCGGAGGTGTTTTCCAAAGCCGCCGTATGGTCGAGCGCTTTCGCCTGCTTGTGGAACTCGAGGAAGGCGTAGCTTCTGTAGCCCCACTGCGCGGCCCCGCCGAAGGTGCGTTATGGGAAGCGATCCGCAGTCGGGCTTAGGAAGGTACGCGTTGGCGTCTCAGGTCGCTAACGCCCTGGATATTAACTTCCGATAAGATATATTATGTAAACTTTAATGGGATTTGCCGCCCAAGAACTATGGATAGCAAAAAAGGGCCCGGTCCCCGCTGAAAAGGACCGGGCCTAAGGGAAGAAACTAACTACGCAGAACGAAAAATCTGAACTAGCGGCGACGGCCTCCGCCCCCACCGCCTGAGTGCCCGCCACCGCCGCCTGAGGAACGTCCCGTACCCCCGCCGCCGCCTCCAGAACGTGGCGCACTGTAACTTGGCGCCGATTGCCGCGGCGCGCTAAAACTTGGCGCCGATTGCCGCGGTGCGCTATAGCTCGGAGCCGATTGCCGCGGAGCGCTGTAGCTAGGCGCCGATTCACGGGATCCGCCATAGCTCGGCGCGGATTGGCGCGGCGCGCTATAACTCGGAGCCGATTGCCGCGATCCGCCAAAATTTTCTCCCGACGGCCGTTCGTGCACCACTGGCGGAGAAATTCGCATCGGTTCCGGCCGGTTGCCTTGCGGCGCGCTGGACCGAGGTTGGCTCTCAAATCTCTGCCCGCCTTCGGCTCCATTGCCGCCGCTACGCCCGCCGTTGCTGGGCTCGCCAAAACGCCGCCATCCGCCGCCTCCGCCCGCCGGGCTCTGGCCCGGAGTCTGAAAACCGCCGGTAGGTCTCGCATTCTGCGTCGCAGGGTTTTGCCGTCCGCCCCATTGAGCGCCGCCGGACTGTCTTCCCACCGCGCCATTCTGTTCCGGGCGCGCAGCCTGTACCCCGCCGCCAAACCTTTGACCCGCCGTGCTTCCGCCCACCGGACGGCTGCTTGCCGCTGATTCGCGGAACGATTGCGTGACCGCCATGTGCTGCGCCGCCGCAGGTTGCTGATGCGTGAAGAAATGCGATGCCCCTACCGAACTCGGCCTGTAAACGCTGCCGCCGCGTTCTGAGTAATGTAGGTTCGCGGCGCTTGGCCCAATCGGCATCTGACCGCGGATCAGGCCGCCTGAGCGAATCTGGTCACCCGACGCATGTATAATGCCGCCGAACTGGCCTCCCCGGAAGCCCGCCGCAGTCACGCCCGATACGCCATTCCGTACTCGCGCGTTGCGATAGGAATTGTAGATGTTGACGTTGGTGATGTTCACCCGGCTGGCAAAGCCTGCCCCATAGAATCCCCGGCCCCACCACGGATGAAACACTTCATATGGCGCCAGAGGAACCCAACCGACGTTTCCGAAACCAAATCCAACTCCGCCCCCGCCGCCCCAGCCGAAAAATGCCACCAGGCCCGGCGACCAATAATGCCGTACGCCGATTACGCCCGGATACCACAGCCATCCATAATTGGCGCGCTGGAACCAGCGGCCGTAATGAAACGGCGCCCAGCCCCAGGAAGCGCAGTCTACCCACGTCCAGCCATACCAGTCTTCCCACACCCAACGCCCGCAACTGTAAGGCGCCCAACCAGCGGCTACAGTGGGTTGCCAGACGTTGCCATAATCCGGCGTGTTCACCCAATTGCCTTGGCCCTGCAGGTCTTCCGCTCCATAGACGCCGGGAGGAACATTTTGATACTCAGAGGCCCCCTGCATGAGCGTCTGGTCGCGCGCATCGTTCCACCGATCCCAGTCGTCAGCGCCAACTGCGGCGCCGATTTGAAACTCCGGATCGGCGCTCATGGTTTGTCCGGCGTTGACCCACTGCGATCCCTTGGGCGTGAACACTTCTACCTCGCCCGCGCGGGCCGTTAATAGCGTCTCGCCATTATCATTCACCGTAATACGATAAGTCCCTACCTTAGAGGGCCTTACGGAGATACTAGGAGTATCTACTTCAACATTTGCACTGGAAGGCCTTAAAACGCGGAAGGTTACAGTTCCCTTCCCGATCTCCATCTGGAACCGCTGAGCTTCCAGCGTTACCAGATGCACCTGGGCGTTGCCACCCACTCGAAGAAGATTGCTCGAGTCGAATTGAACTTCGGCGCGCGAATTCGGTGCAGTCGAAATGCTGTCATCCGAAAGCAGCGGCGCATTGATCACGCCTGCAACCCACTCACCGGCATCGCCGCGCTTCACGGAAACCTGGCCATCCATAATACTGATGCGTGCGACGCCACGCTGCGCGTCATCCGAATCTTGCGCATGAACCGGAACAGCCGCGCCCAGCGCGAGAATCACCGCGCTCGCCAACATGACGGTCCGGCTCGCGGAGTTTACGTTTATCTGAATTCTGTTCTGGCGCATCGTGGCCCTCCCCATTGCAATGCCAGAATTGCACGAGTGGGGCCAAAAAAGAAGTATTGTTTTTACAACGGCTTACGCGTTTGGCAACATGGGCCAGGTTGGTTGAAAACCACCACCGTGGTTGCGATTGGGCAGCTTTATTTATCGGCAAGATTCAGAATCATGCCGTTATCCGTAGCCAGCCAATGGTGTTGCGGATCGGGCGCGGCGATCATGGTGCGGATGGCTGAAGCGCGATAATCCACTTCCTGCGGGGTCCAAGTCTTATAATCGCGGCTAGTCAGCACTACCACTTTTCCGGGAATAATATCGCGCAGCCGCCCCGGCTGCTCGACGCCGGTCAAATAAGCCATGCCGTCTTCATCCATCCAGATGTCGGTGATGCTGGTCTTCGGGTCTTTGTAGACGCTCTGACTGCCGCTCGTTCGCCAGTTGATCATATATACTTCGCTTGGAATTTGGGAAAGCTCCGAGTACTCTATTAACCCGATTCCCTGTCCTTTTGGGTTCAGGCGAAAACGCGAAGTCTGTCCCAGCAGCGAGGCCGATTTCGTTCTCCACGTTTCGCCTCCGTCAAGCGTAACCAGCGAGTACGTCAAGTGCGGGACATCGCGCATGCGCAAGGTGGCTGCCGGGTCAAGCCAATCGGGAAAATACGGCGCGAATCGGCGTGGCGGGTTGTTGGTTCCAGTGATCAGGCCCACCTTGGGAGTGGCGAAAGCCACCCACACGTAAGCACTATAGTTGGGATCTCCCGGCTGGTCTTTCGCCTCTTTAACTACCTTCCAGGTCTGCGCGCCGTCATGCGTCTCAAGCACCAAGTCTTTCAATCCCACGGCGTAGCCGTCGTGGTCCGAAGTAAAGCAGACGCGCAGAATATCGCCCGGAACTTTCGCCAGCTTGGTCCAATTGCGCCCGGCTTCATTCGTGCGCCATAGGCCTTTCGTCGTCACCATCCAGCCAATGCTATCGTCCAGGAAGAAGATCGAGATAGGCATCTCCTTAAGCGTGGATGACGTCCAGTGTTCGCCGCCGTCGGTGGTGAGAACTTGCGTCGGCGTTTCCTGCTTACCTTGGGCAATGTAGCCGACGGCGATGCCGTATTTGACTGAGGGGAACGCGAAATCGTTGATCGTGAGCGCGGTCTTTTCCTGGTCGTAGAAGTATTTCACCTGCCAACGCTGGGCCGAAAGCGGCGCGGCCAGTAGCAGCGCAAACAGCGCGAGTGCAAAGCGCATTTGCCTCTATTGTTCCACATCGATGCGAGTTGGCAAGATACCCAACTTCGTGTAAATCGGCCGTATCGCCCGGCGCAATTGCGGCAACCGCATCGCAAACCACAGCGCGCCGCAAAGGCACATTGCGCCGCCGATCACGATCGTCCGTGGCGCTCCGATCTTTCCCGCGATCGCCCCGGCTGCCAGGCTTCCAAATGGCGCCACGCCTTGAAACGCCATCGCATAATACGCCATCACCCGGCCGCGCTTGTCCTCTGTCACGATGGTCTGGACAATCGTATTGCTCGATGCCAGGTGCCGCATCATGCCGAATCCCGCGATCGCCACCGCCGCCATCGAAATGAGGAACACGCGGGAAAGTCCGAAGCCGATCAGTCCCAAGCCGAACAGACTGGCCGACCAAACAATCACCCTTCCCAACCCCAGCACGCTCGCGCGCATCGCCAGCGAAACCGCGCCACCGAGCGCGCCCAGCCCGGCCGCGGCCATTAGAAATCCCAACGTGTGAGCGTCGCCATGCAAGATCGACGCTGCGAAGATGGGCATCAAAACGGTATACGGCATTCCCACCAGGCTGACCAGCGTAAGAAACAACAGCACGGACCGGATCGGCGCCGATTCTTTAACGTAAGTCCAGCCTTCGCGGATTTCCTCCGTGAGCGGCTTGCGCTCGCCATTCCCCAAGGTTGGGCTTACGCGCATAGCCAGCAGTGACGCGATCACCGCGATGTAGCTTATGCCGTCAATCAGAAAGCAGTATCCTTCGCCCACCGCGGCAATCACCACTCCCGCCACCGCCGGGCCTATCAGCCGCGCCCCGTTCACCATGGACGAGTTCAGCGCAATGGCGTTGCCCAGATCCTCGCGGCGGTCGATCATCTGCACCACAAACGATTGCCGCGCCGGCATGTCGAATGCATTGATGGCGCCTTGACACAGCGCCAGAACGATGATTTCCCAGACCTCGATCACGCCGCTCAACGCCAGCGCCGCCAGCGCGAACGATTGCAGCATGGAAAGGGTTTGCGTCACCACCAGCGTGCGATGTCGATTCCACCGGTCTACCCAAACGCCAGCGACCGGCGTGAGAAAGAGGATCGGAATCTGGCTCGCAAAGCTGGTCAAGCCCAACAGAAAGGGCGATTGCGTAAGACGGTATACCAGCCAACTGGTCGCTACGCGCGTCATCCACGTGCCGATCAGGGAAAGCAACTGGCCTTCAAAAAATAGGCGGTAATTACGAGAATGCAGCGCCCGCATCAGCAAGCGCCGGCGCTCGCCCATGGACTCGTGCGCGCTCAAGCGCAAATCACCCGGCATGCGCGGCGCCGTTGTACGAAAGCTGGCGTCGGGTCGCCGCACCTGATGAACGGTCATGAAGCCGGTCCCGCTCTAACATTCCCTTTCCCCATTGGCATTACAATTACATACGGACCAAGGCACGTTAAATGATTCCAACCCTTCTCTTCGCCGTAATGACCATCCACTTTGGTCCCATGGGCGCGGACGCCCCCGCGCGCCAACCGCAAATCGCTGCCAATTCGTCACACGTGGTGTTGACATACGCCGCAGGCAAAGCGATCTATTTCAGTTCCTCTCTCGATGGCGGACGCGCCTTCACGCCGCCCATCAAGGTTGCCGAAGTTGACGTGCTCTCTTTGGGCCGGCATCGCGGACCACGCATCGCGCTCTCCGGAAATGCCATCGTCATCACCGCTGTAGCCAGCATCAAACCGGCCGCGGGCGACCTGCTCATGTGGCGATCGCTCGATGGCGGAAAAACCTGGTCCCATGCGAAGGCCATCAATGTCGTCCCGCACTCGGCCGCCGAAGGATTAGATGCACTGGCTTCCGATGGAAAAGGAACCGTCTTTGCGGTCTGGCTGGATAATCGCGGCGGCATGGGTAAGAAGCTCTACTCCGCCCGTTCCACCGATGGCGGCGCCACATGGTCCAACAGCCTGGTCTATCAATCCCCCAGCGGCTCAACCTGCGAATGCTGCCATCCCTCCGCGGCGTTCGATTCCACAGGCCAACTGGCTGTAATGTGGCGGAATTCGTTGGACGGCGCCCGCGATATGTACCTGACTACCTCGCGCGATGGCGTGACTTTCTCAGCCGCGCAAAAACTCGGCAATGGAACCTGGCTGCTTAATGCCTGCCCCATGGATGGCGGCGGGCTCGCCGTAGCGCCATCGAAGATCGTGACCGCGTGGCGGCGCGACACGAATATCTTCCTTGCCGAACCCGGCCAACCCGAAAAGCAAATCGGTGCGGGTAAAGACGTCGCCTTAGCGCTCAGCGGCGGTCACACGTATGCATCCTGGGTCAACGGTTCGAAGGTGCAAGTCTGGATCGATGGCAAATTGGAAACACTCTCCAATGCCGGCGCGTTCCCCTCACTCGCCAGTCTTCCCGGCGATGGAGTCCTCGCCGCGTGGGAAGATCACGACGGAATTCAGATTCGCCGTTTGCCCTAGCTCTTGTGTAGAATCCCTCTATGCAGCCCGAGCCCGAACGCACCAAAATCCACGACGCGATTGTCAGTTACTCGAATGTAGTCCAACCGTATGGAAGCCTGGACAACTTCTTGGTCCAAACGCGCAAGGTCGCGTCCAAGGTGATCCCGGGCCAGGCGCAACTCGAAGCCACCATGGCGGATTTCACGCAAGGTATGGCCATGTGGCGTGATTCGGAGATCAATCCGCAGGTTTTGCACACCCCGCAACACCAGACCGCGTCGCGCCTGCAAACGCACATCGTGAGCCAGGCAGCTCAGAAGAAAAACGGCCTCGCGCAGTTCTTCCTCGACATCGAGCGCAAGATCCTCGAATGCTTCGAGGTGAAATTTTCACCGGAAGATTGGCCGGAATGGGCCGCGTCTTTCTTCACCTGGGTTCCTACCATCGTACGGGCCGTCCGCCCGCCCGCCGACCCGAATCCCGAGGCGATCCCCAACTCCTTTGCCGTGGGCGTGCTCGGCGATTTCGGTACCGGCCTCTATGGCGCCCCGGTATGTTCGCAAAGCATCGTCGGCAATTGGAACACCTCGCCCTATCAGCTCATGCTTCACTTGGGCGACATCTATTACTCCGCCACCTCGGACGAGATGATTGACCGCCTACAGCAATTCTGGCCCGCCACTCCGGCCATCAATCGCGCGTTGAATGGCAATCACGAGATGTATACCGGCGGCATCTCCTACTTCGGTGCGGTGCTGCGCGATTTCAACCAGAAGTCGAGCTACTTCGCAATGCAGAACGATCACTGGATATTAGTCGGCTTGGACACCGCCTATGACCAGGATCAGGAAGGCTTGCTCGGTCACGCTGGCGTATTGACCGATGAGCAGATCAACTGGCTTCGTCCCATCGTCGCCGCGCGCGAGAATCGAAGAGTAGTTCTGTTCACGCATCATCAGCCATTCTCCCAGGCCGAGGAAAACAATGGCGGAAACTTGATGCGAAAGCTACACGAGTTTCTGGATGCCAAGGCGATCTTTGCGTGGTACTGGGGCCACGAGCATCGATGCCTGCTTTACGATCCGTACCCGGTATACGGCTTTCATGGCCGATGCGTGGGCCATGCCGGTTTCCCCGATTCACCGCCCGATCTTAAAGGCACGGGCGATTCGGATTTGGGATTGAAATGGAAGCATTATCCGGCCAAGACGGCAAAAGACGATCAGGGACACGACGCCCCGGTTCCGGCTGCGTCGATCTACGTCGCTCCCAATATTTACATCCCGAACTTCGCAAATGACTTCACGCCAAACGGATTCATGCGTCTTGAATTCGAAGACGATCACCTGATTGAAGACGTTCGCGAACCCGATAACAACACCATCTATCGTCGCGAACTGGCCTGACAAACTTCCACCGCCGGGCTTCGCCCGCGCCTCCAATCCAACGTCTCATTCAACTGGACCGGCATCATTGGCGCGTCGCACGCCTTTCGCGCGGCTCATGAACAACGCGTCACATTTGAAATATAGGCGCAAAAACGGCGAGACCGGGGGAAAATTTTAATATAATGTCTCGGAGGTTTCATGTCCCCCGGCGATATCACGCTGCTATTGAATCGTATGGCGGGCGAGACCGGTGACGAGCGTAAGCAATCGTACGATCAACTGATCTCGGCCGTATATTACGATTTGAAACGGCGTGCTGCGGCGGTCCTGCGAGGAAACCAAGACTACACGGGTCCGACCAGCCTCGTCCATGAACTGTACGGCAAACTTTCCTCGTATCGCATGGGCTTCAACGATCGCGATCACTTCTTCAATACGGCGGCGAAAGAGATGCGCCGCTTGATTATTCAAGATGCGCGCCACCGCAAAGCGGGGAAACGGGGCGGCGGTCAGCACCCCACCACTCTCGATGAGGGCGGCCCCCTGATAGCGTTCGCGAACGATCCCGATCTGCTGATCGATATTGACCGGGCGGTCGATGAATTACCGCCCGACCAGGTTCGCTTTATCGAGATCTATTGGTACACCGGATTCACCATGGAGGAGGCCGCAGACATTCTCGGGCTCACAGTAGACCGCGCCAAATACCGCTGGGAACTGATTAAGAGAAAGATTGCACGCAAAATGGAGCCGCATGGGTCTGACTTCCGATCAACAAAAGCGGTGTGATGAGATCGTCGAACAGGCCTTGGCGCTGGATGTCACTCTTCGCGCCGCTTTTGTAACCGAAGCCAGCCACGGCGACGAAGACATCAGGCGCGAGGCGGATGCGATTCTCGAGGTCGATCTCCACGGGCAATCCATTTTCGATGTTTCACCGGGCGCATTCCTACCCCCGCCTAACTTCGGCCGCTATCAGACGGAGGAACTGATTGGCTCCGGGGGAATGAGCGTCGTATACCGGGCTCTCGATCCGATCATCGATCGGAAGGTAGCCGTCAAAGTGATGGCCCAGCGGTTACGGGCCCCGGCTGGCGAGTATCAGCGTTTCCTCTCCGAACTTCACCTTCTGGGAAGTTTGGGGCATCCCAACATCGTCCAGGTATTCGACGCGGGTAATCATGAAGGCCTGCCCTTCATCGTAATGGAATATCTGGAAGGCGAGAATCTTGCCGAAGCAATTCAGCATGGGCGCTGCGGTGACCACGAGTCCAGACTGTTTATTGCGCGTCAACTCGCCGAAGCCCTGCAGCGAGTGCATGCCGCGGCCGTGTGCCATCGCGATGTCAAACCCGCTAATGTATTCCTCCAATCCGGCAACCGCGTGAAGCTGATGGATTTCGGCGTCTCGGCGCGTTTGAATGGCCCTCGGTTTACGCAGAGCGGCGCGCTGATTGGAACGCTGGCCTATTTGGCCCCGGAACAGATCCGAGGCGAAAAGGTAGGTCCCGCGACGGACATCTACGCCTTCGGAATCTTACTGTTCGAACTGTTCACGGGAAGCAAACCGTTTTCGGGTTCGCCGGCGGAACTCTTATACAACATTGTGAATACGTCGATTCCGCTCGGACCCCTGGCGGGAGTGCCGCCGGCCTTGTTCGATTTGATTTGCCGCGCAACTGCCAAAACGCCCGCGGACCGTCCGCGCAGCTTTGATGAAATCCTGCAGGTGTTGAACATTGCTCCCGCCCCGGTCGCCTCTCAGCGTTCCGTTCGTAATAAACGTTTGCCGTTCGCCCTGGCAGCGGCGGTCATCATCGCCGTGATAGGAACTGGATGGGTGTGGATCTCATCCCCCATCCGGAACGCCGGAAAGCCTTCCCCAGCTTTCGTCGCCTCGCAACCAACAGCGGTTAAATCCCCGGCAAGCGAGACGCCTGCCCCACAAGAGACTGTACACAAGGCCGCGCCGCAGGTCGATCCGCCAGTCAAGGAAAAGAGCATTCCCCTGCCCCCAAAGCATGAGGAGAAAAGCCCGCCATTCGGCGAACAGCGCGCCACGCTGGAAACTCCGGCTCCGCAACCCGTTTTGCAGACCAGGACGTCCGTTCCGGACGGGCCGCACCCGGCCGATGCTCCGCGCGAACAGACGCCAATCGTAAACGCGAGTCCTCCGCCGGCGCCGGTTGTCATCTTGCCGCCTGACGCAAGCGGGTCCAAAGGTATCCGCACGGACTCACTAGATCCGGCCAAGAGAAGCGATTCGCTCATCAAGAAAAGCGAAACGCCGGACGAGAAACTGCCATCCCCAGCGCCGTCGGTTCCTGCGGCGAATGTGCAGCGTGCGGCCGAAGCGCAAAAGATTCGCGAAGTGATCGAACGATATGCGAACGCTTATCGAATGATGCGAATCGATGAGATCAAAGAGATCTCGGATTTCTCCGCCGCATTTCAACGGTCGGTCCGTACCACCTTCGACTCCTTGAAGATCGAGGATTATCGCCTGGAGCCTCAGTCCGACCCGCGGATTGATGGTGACAGCGCTTCCGTCCGCTGCAAACGCAGCGTTCTGCAGAGCTCCAACGATCGGTCCGCTCTTCAAAAGCGTCCGCAAGCTCCCATGGCGAAAACAAGCACCGTGATGGTGGAGTTGGCCCGCAAGAACGGAAGCTGGAAAATCGTTGGCATCAAAGAGGAACCCTCGCAATGAAACGCTCGCCACTACGAGGTCCCTCTTGCCTGCTTGGGATTCTCGCCGCAACCTGTTCCCTGCACGCGCAACTGACCACGCCACCCGTCGGCGCCGCGGATCGAAAACTCGCCTTCCTCATTCCCGGGTTTATCGAAGATGCTTTGCAAGCGGCTGGCCCTTCCCTAAAAACGGCGGTTTTGAATCAGATCGGTCCCACGGTGAACCTTTCCTCGCTCAACTCCGCGGTGGCTACCGCGTTGTCGAATTTGCCGGTGGCATCCTCGGCCTCTGCTATGCGATTTGCGTTCGATCCCCAACTGGGAGTTTACGTTCCGTCGCCCCAAAGCTTAGGCCCAATCCTTACGGAGCGAGCGGAAACCATCGGCAAGGACAAGATCTTCGTCGCGCTTACCTTTCAACGCTTTCAGTTTGACCGTTTGGATCAACTGGATTTCGGAAATATCAATTTCCTGATTCCTTTGACCCTTCCTGCGGGCGTTTTAGGCCCGGCGCCCGTTGCGAGCGCCATTGCGACAAATAGTGCGCTGGGTCTGACCATCAGCCAGACCACGGCTCAGTTTACCTATGGAGTCACTCACTGGCTCGACGTGTCCTTTGCATTACCCATTGTGTCAAGCTCACTGCAGTTCGACACCGAGGCGACTCTCACGGCGTTGGGTCAGCCGCTTTTCGTCCTTCCGCAAAGTACCGTGAAACATTCCTCCACGGGAATTGGAGATGGGCTCGTACGAACGAAAGCCAAACTACTGGAACACGGCGCTCTTACTTTTGGCATCGCCGGCGACGTGCGGCTCCCCACTGGCGACGAGTTCAATTATCATGGCGCGGGCGCGTCCGGCATCAAGCCTTTTCTGATCGCCTCATGGACCAGAAAATCCGTTTCTGCGCACGTGAACGCGGGCTACCAATGGAACGGCAAAAGCTTCTTAGGCAGCAGCACGGGCACGGAAAAAGAGCGGCTTCCCGGACAGTTATTCTATGCCGCCGGTGTAGAAGCGTCGATATCGCCGCGATTCACGGCCGCGTTTGACCTGATGGATCAAATCGTAATCAACGGCCGAAGGACATTCCTCGATGCCGAAACTATCGGCGATACCACGTTTCATACGGTCACATTCCCCAATCTGACCCGTCAGGAATTGAATGCCTCGGCCGGCTTCAAGGCTCGGCTGACAGGAAATGTGGTCATGACTGCCAACCTCCTCTTCCGCCTGAATGACGCAGGCCTCAGAAGCCGTGTCGTCCCTCTTCTTGGAATTTCGTATCTTTTCTAACACCCTATTCGCGTTTAGCCGCCGCTACAAAAACTTTCCCCGTTTTTTCTAACTTCGGCGCCTATAGGTTCGTGACGGAATTTCGGAGACTCCTCCGATTCCTCAGGTCACTAATTCTCTCGAAAAGGAAAAGACCTATGATCGAACGACCAGCGTTATCAGTCCTTCCCTCCAAGCCCCGCGCAGCCTTATCGCGAGGAACCGCGCTCATCATGCTATGCATTCTCTCAACTACCACCTGCAACCTCTTCGCCCAGCGATTTGGAAGGTATGTGAGCGGCGATGCAGGCCAGTTCGTAGGCACGTGGTCCGGATCCCGCACGGAACGGAACCCGATCACTGGGCTGCCCTATACGATCAATTTCGAATTTCAATTCCGTGGCGATGGAACCTACTCCGAACGCGCCGGCTTCGGACGCGCCGTCATTCTTGAGCTTGCTGGACAATACTCCGTACGTAGAGGCAGCAAGCCCGGCGACCCCAGCGTCACTCATCTGCTCACGCTTTCCCCCACCAGCCTGACCACAAGACCATCCACGGACGAGCTAAGAGCGCTGCAAGTGGCCGATCTACCGAATCTCGAAGCAACCGAGCAGTACGTGTTCTTCTATAATCTCGCCCCCGCTGGCGCAGCCACCTTGCAGGACACACGCGCCGGCGCCGAAACCTGGGGTCTTCGCCGGCTTCAATAACTCCACAGATTCTTACACAAGAAAGGAATCGATATGAGCGACGCAAATTCAAGCAGTGCCAATGCCGTAGCGATCTCGCAACGCACCATGGGCGTATCCTTCGATCTGCCGTCCCTCGAGTGGAACGGTCCGCAAATCGTCGATTTGAAGGCGGCGTCCGATCACATTACCGATAATCTGCCGAAACTGGCGCTATCAAATAAGAGACCTTCTTTTGATTGGCTGGGAAATGGACCGGCGGCGCCAAGCCTTAGTAGCACATACCCACGGTTAGAGAATACTCCTCAGTACTTGCAGTGCCGCCGCACATTGAATGACCTTCAAGTGACGCTCGACCAGGGACGGCTAGGCTTCTGTGTAGACTCCCAACGCAATCGCCTTGTCATGGTGGGTTCCGTGATTTGCATTGGAAACATGTGCTGTTATATAGTCCCGCCCAGAAACCTGAACCCTTCGGACAAGCTGTACGATTCTGCAGCGTTCATGTCACCGGGGCCGCGACTCGCGCCGCTTCCGTCCGGGGCAGGCAGTCTACTTACCTGGAAACTAGACCGGAGCCCAGACAAGTTTCAAGCGGCGCTCGGCGCTGGCGCGTTCTTCGCGGGCATTTCAGAGCAGACGGCGCCGGAACCCGTGAAACCGCTGGGCCCGGCGCCTTTCGCCATGCCCGGGAACTCCAGGCAATCTCTAACTCCCCCGCCATCGATCGAACCGTACAATTCGCCGAAGGACATCTTGAGCCAGTTGAAACCGCCGATGCCAACGTGGGTCCCTGATTTAAATTTCGGCGCATATCTAAAGTTGACACGGGATCTTGGTGTTACTACCCAGGTATCTGGCAATCCGGTCACCGGCACGGCGTCTCTGGCGATGCAGGCCAATCTGGAGTTTTCCCAGGGTTCGCCTACCTTAAAGCTTCTGACTGTACTGACATTCAGCAAAGCCGGCAACCAAACAAAAGCGAGTGGAGAAATTGATTTATCGGTAGGACTTAAAGAGCTCAAGGTGGGCCCCATTCAGCTTATCAATCCCAACGTTGGGGGAACCATCATGATCACCCCAGGAATGCCGCCCGCACCTGGAGTGAATTTCGGGTTTAGTATTCCGTGACTACGGATTGCAGTGTCCGCGCCTAATTGCTGCTGCGAAAAACAAACTCAGCAAATTACAACAAGGAGAGTTCAAGATGCGTCGATATCAGTTTCTGATTAGCACTCTGTTGGCCGCTGCGATGGCCTACTCACAGACCTCCACACCCAAAGAAGGCTTCTTACTTCAGGATGGAACGCCCATCCGGCTGCGCTTGCAAAGGACCATCTCCTCGGCCGACGCCCAAGTCAACGAACAGGTAGATTTTGAGGTGCTGGACGAAGTGAAGGTCAACGGCGCCGTCATCATTCCCAAGGGAAGCGTGGCATGGGGCACAATTACCGCCGCTCAGTCCAAGCGGAGGATGGCGCGCGGAGGCAAGCTCGATCTCAACATCGACGCAGTACGCCTGGGCGATGGAGAGAAGGCGGCGCTGCGCGCGGTCAGAAGCGGCGCTGGAGCAAACCATGCCGGAACGATGGCGGGAGCCATGGTTGCCACGGCCATTTTTGTTCCGCTCGCCGCGCCTTTGTTCCTGCTCATGCACGGCAAGGATGTCTCCATCCCCAAAGGAACAGAGGTCACCGCATATATCAACGGCGATGTACCTCTGGATGTCGCAAAGTTCGATCCCAAAGGGGTAACTCCCGTGAAGCAGGTTGCCGAAGCCGACCGTGTGATTCCCGAGCTTTCCACTCTCGTCCTGAAATCAGATCCGGACGGCGGTGAGGTCAGCGTAGACGGCAAGTTCGTAGGCAATACACCGTCCACCGTTCGCGTCGCGCCGTGCGAGTGTACCATCTCGATTCAGAAGGCCGGTTTTGACACTTGGCAGAAGACCGTGACCATAACCCCCGGCGGGATCGTTACGCTCACGGCCGCCCTGGAGAAAAAGTAGATCATCAACCACGTCCGTACGGACCAGTGCGAAAAGACGAGGTGACACGGTGGACCACACTCCAACCGAAATTGGCAAATACCGCATTGAGTGCGAACTCGGCAGGGGCGGGATGGGTGTGGTTTATCGTGCGTTCGATCGCGTAGTAGAGCGTCCCGTCGCGCTCAAGACGATCGGCTTTGGCGAGGCCCCGTCCGCCCAATTGCTCGAACGCCTGAAGCGCGAAGCCAGGGCGGTCGGTCAACTCGATCATCCGAATATAGTAAGTCTTTACGATGCGGGCGAAAGCCAGGGTCTGTACTACCTCGTGATGCAGTATGTGCAGGGAGAGACTCTGCAACAGCTCATTAGACGGCGGCCGCCCTTCCCGCTCTCGGAGATCTTCGAAATCTTTCGGCAACTTCTGGGGGCTCTGGCGTATTCGCACTCTCGCGGCGTCGTCCATCGCGATATCAAACCCGCCAATATCATGCTCACGCCGGAAGGCATGGTCAAACTGACAGATTTCGGAATCGCAAAGTTGGTGGATACGACCACCTCTTCGTCTGGGATGGTTATGGGAACCCCCAGTTACATGTCGCCTGAGCAGATATTGGCTCAACCCGTAGATGCCCGCTCCGATATTTTCGCGCTTGGGTGCTTACTGTATGAGCTAGTAACCGGCAGCAAAGCCTTCGTTGGCGACACAACCGTAATCACTTATAAGATCGTTCATGAACCGCCGCCGCTGCCCAGCGTCATACTTCCCAAAATCCATCCTGCACTCGAAGCGGTGATCATGACGGCGTTGGCCAAAGAGCCAACGCAACGCTTCCGTTCCTGTCTCGAGTTCGAGCGCGAGCTCCACAATTGCGCGACAGAGCGCGGAAGTCGAGTGTCCGCGTCCGGCCAAGATCGGCCGCGACAACAGATCAACAAGCCTCGCAATTGGAAGTCGGCCCTGGGATTCGTGTTATCCGCGATCACTGTTGGCGCCATTTTGTCTACGGTTCAGGTCTCGAGACCGACGCCCACCCGCGCACCCCGCATCGCTTCAGTGGTCCAAGCAATCAGCCCTCCGCCCGTCGAGCCGACGCCGCCCGCCGCTATCGCAATAACCAAACCCAGCGGGGCGGCCGCTTCTGTACCGCGCCTACCCACACATCGGCACGCGTCCTTGCCTCCACCCGCGCCAATCCCCGCCGTGGAGCTTGAAAAGCAACCTGATCCGGAACCGCGTGAGCGCGACTTCCCATCGGCGCGCGACAAACCACCGCTTCAGCTTCCAGAATCTTTCGACGCAATCATGATACGCGGCGATCAGGCGTACCAGCAGAATCACTACCCGGAAGCCTTGACCGATTACCTTCGCGCTTCACATCTCAAACCGCGCAACGCCTCCGTCCGCCGAATGCTCGTGCTGGTGCTGACTTTGCTCGGCAGGACAGAGGCTGCTCAGGTTTATCGCAAATAGAATTTGCGGCGCGCCGCGCGTGAGGCATTAATCGAACCGCAGCGCCTCCACCGGATTCACGCGCGTCGCCCTCCGCGCCGGTATCAAACACGCCGCCGCAGATACCATCACCAGCACCCCAGCCGCCAGCGAGAAAGCCACCGGATCCCGCGGGCTCACCTGAAATAACTGGCTCGATACATACTGCCCGATCCATAGCGCCGCTACCGCCCCAGCCGCCAGCCCGGCAAATACCGGCGTCATTCCCTGCCGCAGCACCAGCCGCAACACGCTTCCCCGCCCTGCCCCCAACGCCATGCGAATGCCCATCTCCGGGCGCCGCCGCGCCACGGTGTAAGACACTACGCCGTAAGTGCCGAACGCCGCGAGCGCCAATGCCGCCGCCGCGAACAACAGCACCAGCATCATTTGAAAGCGCTGCCGAGCAACCGATTCCGATAAAAGCTGCTCGAGGGTACGTTCCTGCGGAACGGGCACGTCCGCATCCGCACTCCATACCGCCGCCCGCAGTGCTGAGGCGATGCCCTTGGGATCCATCGCCGTGCGCACCAGAATCGACGACGAATTTTGCGGCCGCTGCCACATCGGGATATAGAGCATGTCCACCGGAGCTTTATCCAGGCTGGTGCTGCGCGCATCGCCCACCACGCCGATTACTTCGTGTACCTTCCCTACATCCACCAGCCGCCGCCCGACCGCGTTCGAATTTGGCCACAATTTATGCGCCAGCCCCTCCGAAACAATCGCCACCATGTGATTCTGGTCGCCCGGTTCGAAGTCGCGCCCTGCGCGCAGTGGAATACGCAGCGTCCGGAACAGCCCGGGGCTTACGAACCGCAAGTTGCTCGTCGGCAATTGAGCGTCCGGTCGCGGATCGTTTTCCGTCTTGAGGATGTCCACCCAGCTTTCCCCCAGCAGCGGAAGATAGGAGGAAACCGCCGCCGATTCCACTCCTGGCAGCGCTCTCGCCTGATCGAGCACGCGCTCGAAGAATTGCGTCGTCTGCGCCGGTTTCGAATATTTCGCGCCGGGCAGCGCCACATCCACCGCCAGCACCCGCTCCACGTCGAAGCCCCGGTCGATGGTTGTCAGCCGCACGAAGCTCGAAAGAAATAGGCCCGCCGTCACCAGCAAGGCCGCGCACAGCCCCACTTCAACGCCCACCAATAAATTTCGGACGCGGGAACCGCTCCGCGCCTCCGTATTGGTGCGGCTGCCTGACTTCAACGTCTCATAAGGGCTGCCAGCGGCCGCGCTCCGTAGCGCGGGTAAAACGCCGAAGAATATTCCGGTCCCCAGTGAGATCGCAACCGCGAACAGTAGCACTCGCGCATCCAGCGTCACTTCAGCCAGCCGAGGCAAGTCCACCGGCGCCGCCGCCAGCAGCCACTTTAGGCCAAATGCGGCCAGGGACACACCCAAGCCGCCTCCCAAGATAGCCAACGTTCCAGTCTCCGCCAGCGATTGCCGCGCCAGTTGTCCGCGGCTTGCGCCCAGCGCGGTTCGAATCGCGGCCTCGCGCGCCCGGCCCGCGGCGCGCGAAAGCGAAAGATTCGCCAGATTCACGCAAAGCACCAGCAGCACCGCTCCTACGGCCGCCATCAACACAATCAGGCTCTGCCGCATATCGCCGGCAAGCGTCTGCTGTAATGGCGCGATGGCCGGGTTCAATCGCCACTTACCGCCTATCTCCGTATCAAGCACCGCTTCTACCGCTCCCAGATCAGCCCGCGCCCGATCAATCGAGACGCCAGGCCGCAATCGCGCAATCGCCGAGTAGTTCAAGTCGCCAAAGTGCATGACGGTATCGTCCGGCGCATACCCAATGGGCCGGAAAATCTCCATCGGTCCGGTCACGCGCCGCCCCGCGTCTTCCGGCTCTTTGGGAAATGCAAAACCCGCCGGCAGCACTCCAACCACGGTATACGGAGATCCGTTCAAGACGATCTTACGGTCGATTATCGATGGGTCTGCCCCGAATCGGCGCCGCCAAAACGGTTCGGAAAGGATCAGGACGCGATGTTGACCAGAGTGATCTTCCTCGTCGAGGAATCCCCGCCCGAATTGCATCGGAACATCCAGCACATGAAAGAAATTGGCCGAAACCACTGCGCCCGAAAGCAATTCAGGCCGTCCCACACCGGTAAGCGTCATCGTCGCGTTGCGGTAGCCGCCGATGCTTTCGAACGCCGTCGTGCGCTTTCGCCACTCCACCAATTGTGCGATATTAATCGGTAACGGGCCCGCCTTACGGAATTGCGGCGATGAGAGCGAGATTGCCACCAGCCGGTCAGGCGCAGGATAGCCGAGCGGCCGCAGCAGTACGCCGTTGACTAGCGAGAAAATCGCCGTGTTCGCGCCGATGCCAAGGGCAAGGCTGAGCACGGCCATCGCGGCAAAGCCGCGGTCTTTCCATAATGAACGGAAGGCGTAGCGCAAATCTCGTATCATCGGTTCCTCGTCTGTGTAAGACTAATACGAAGGTAAAGGCCTCTGGGTTTGCTAATCATTACCGTCGTGGTGGTAAAAGGTTACCCTTTTTCCGAATCGCGGCGCCGTAGAATGCTCCAGAGGGTAATCTGGTTGCCCATTTAGGACAAAAGAACTGACATCTCCATGAAAAACGCAACTCTTGCAATTCTAATGATGGCGGCCGGGGCCTTTGCCGCCGATACGTCCACCGGCCAGGCGTTCGATAAGAATCTTTCCGGCGTGGAAAGCGAATTCGTATCGCTCGCCGAAGCCATGCCCGCAAACGCATATGGTTTCGCGCCTACCTCTGGCGAATTCAAAGGTGTTCGTACCTTCGCCCAGCAGGCCAAGCACGTCGCCGCCGTAAACTATATGATCGCGGGTGCGTTGCTGGGCGAGAAACCGCCGGTCGATCTTGACGGCGGCGAATCTGGGCCTGATTCTGTCGCCACTAAGGACCAGATCGTCACGTTTCTGAAAGGTTCTTTCGTCTACCTGCACAAAGCAATGCTTACCCTCACCGCCGAAAGCATGACGCGCTCGATCAAGTCCCCGTTCGGCGCCAGTCAGGTCCCCGCCTTCAGTATTGCGCTCGAGGCCGCCGGGCATTGCTTCGATCATTATGGACAAATGGTCGTCTATGCCCGCATGAATGGCATCGTGCCGCCGGCAAGTCGCTAGTCGCATAACGTGATCGGCATAACGATTGCCGGTAATGTAAGCTATGTGACATTGGTTCGGCCCTTGCGTATGGATGGCAGGAGCCAATTTCGACTATGCTGGCAGACTTGAACTCATCTTCCAAAAGCGAAAACGCCCGCCAGCCAGCAACAGGGTTTTGCTATGAAAAAAGCCGGCTACTGGATGAATTCGTGAAAGCAAGTCAAGAGATGATTGCTTTACAAAACCAGCAAATGCAAGCCGTGATTCAAGGGGAAAGCGATTTTCCACGCTTCGATGTTTTGCTTCACCTGGCGCAAGAGAAGAAAGAACTGGCAAAATACGCGTGGATCGCTCACGTCGAATTCCATCGCTGTGGGGAGGGTTAAACAACATGTCTCTTACTCAAGTAGAAAAGGAACGGCTAGGCGACAGCCGGATGAAGTTACAGTCGGTTGCTAACTCACTCCGCCATATCGATCCCAAGAAGCTTCCGCGCTTCGAAGAGATTGAAGAGTGTCTGGAAGGCGCGGATAAATCCCTTCGCCGAGCCCTTCGCGACCGCGACCCGGAATAGTCTCCCCTAAATCGGGCCGAGCCGAAACGCTACACTGGAGACTCATGCCCGATTACCAAGCCAGTGAGCGTAAGCTCATGCAAGCCCTCGGCGGACCGCGCCGTCCCATAGCCATCGCCTTTCTTGACGCGCCGCCCCCAGGAGTAGAACAATTTCAGGGCTCGCAGCCCTCGTCTTGCAGTTTCTGGCGTCTCGCCTCCGCTGGCCGCACCTTTTACACCGTACCTGCCGATCACCGCAATTGCCCCGTTGGCAGCTATACCCATAACGTCCTCCAGCCGGAGCGTATGCCCGAACTGGAACAGATGCTGGGATTAATGGGTGGAATCGGCTATATTCGAATGGAAGAAGTCGGCGGCGTATTTCATCTCGATAAGGCGCCCGCCGCGATTCTCTACGCGCCTCTGGGCGAGACCCCGGTCGAACCGTCGGCGGTAATTGCCAGTGGCAAACCGGCGCGCGTAATGCTTGTCGCCGAGGCCGCTACGCGCGCTGGCGAGATGTCCAGCCTGCCCATGCTCGGAAGACCCACCTGCATGGCGATACCAGCCGCCATAGGAGCCGGAGCCGTAGCTAGCTCCGGTTGCATTGGTAATCGCGTGTATACCGAAATCGGCGACGATGAGCTTTACCTTGTTTTGCGAGGCTCTAGTATCGAACGCGTTGCCGATGAACTCGAGACCATTGAATCCGCTAACCGAACCCTTACTGGTTTTCACGACGACCGCAAGAAACAACTTACGTCAATTTCATAAATGTACGTTTACGTCCTGTACAGATAGCCTTGCACACATCTACCGGCATAAGATCGAGAGGTGAAACTTACCCACATCCTTCTCGCATCTTCGCTCTTACTCCTTCCTGCTTTCGCCCAAGAAAAAAAAGGCGGCGAACAGAAAGGCGCCGATCACAACCGCAGTTTCACTCCCAGTAAGCCGCCTGCACACGGTCCTGCTCCTGTAAGAACCCGTCCGCCGGAGCACAATGGGGCCACTCCTACGCCGATGCATGGTCCCGAGAAACCCGGTCACCCGGCAGCTCCTCACGTGGATGGCAACAAGTGGGTTGGTCACGATACCGGTAAGAACGATGCCCGTTATCATGTCGATCTTCCCTGGGAGCACGGCCATTTTAGCGGCGGCTTCGGACCAAGCCACGTTTTTCATCTAGCCGGAGGCGGCCCCTCGCGATTCTGGTTTGGTCACTCCTACTTCTCCGTTGCGGATGCGGATCTTGCGCTTTGCAGCGATTGGCAGTGGGGCTCTGACCAGATTGTAATTTATGAGGATCCTGATCACGCTGGCTACTATCTCGCCTACAACGTTCGCTTGGGCACTTATGTCCACGTCTTGTATCTCGGGAACTCTTAGGAATCCCATTAGCCCCCATTAGTCAAGCTGTTCGTTCCCCCGCGCGATTATAATTAATATAAGCGCGGGGGGCGATCGCGTTGCGTTAATTCCCGCCCCTCCCGCGGGATTCCCAAAGCGCTTATGCCATCTGTGCACCCATCTTCCGTCACCATCCTTGTGGTCGATGACGATCGTGGAATCTTGGAATTTATAGAAACCGTGTTGCGCGCCGCCGGATATAACGTGCTATGCGCAATCAGCGGTTGGAATGCGATCGAGACTTACGATGCTCATGGCGACTCTGTGCATCTTCTGGTAACTGACGTGATTATGCCGGATCTCACCGGACCGGTCATTGCCGAGCGTCTTCGTGCACGTCAACCAGGGTTACAGGTATTGTTTATTTCGGGATGTCACGATGCCGACTTGTTACAACGGTTCGTGACGCAAAAGGGGTTCGGGCTTCTGCCTAAGCCTTTCACTATGGAAGGCTTGCTGCGGGCTGTGGAAGGCGCTCTCAAGCCTTCTACCTTTGCCGCCTGACGGGCCTGATGCCGTTACCGAACGAACTCGACGGTCACTTGATTCGGAATTAGTCCCGCCTCAAAACCCAGATCCAATAGCTTTTGCGCTGCGCGCGGCACGGTTTCCCCGGCGTCGACGGTGTAATGGTTGACGTACATGCCAACAAACTTGTCCGCCAGGCGCGCTTCCATATCGCGAGCGAACTGCATAGCGTATTCCAGAGCTTCGGCGTGATTATCCAGGGCATATTGAATGCTGTCCCGCATCATGCGGCAGCATTCGCTCTTGATTTCCGGATCGAGCGACCGCAAAAGCGCATTCGCCCCCAATGGCAGGGGCAGATCGTATGCGCCCTTGAACCAACGGCCCAAATCGACAATCTTATGAAAGCCTTCGCGGTCGAACGTGAGCTGCGCTTCGTGGATAATCAATCCGCAATCCACGCTGCGCTCTTTCACTGCGGCCGTAATTTTATCGAACGGCGTCACCACCGGCTCGAAATCCGGCTGAAAAAGTTTACACGCCAGATAGGCCGTGGTCATCGTGCCCGGAATCGCAATACGCTTGCCTTTTAACTCTTCCGGTTCCATGGGCCGGTTGGCGATGATCATCGGGCCGTATCCGTCGCCGATGCTCGAACCGCTGGCCATCAAAACGTATTTGTCCGCTACGTACGGATACGCGTGATACGAAATCGCGCTTAAATCGTAAACGCCTTGCATTGCCTTGCGATTCAACGTTTCGATGTCTGAAAGTACGTGGCGAAACGTCACCCTGGACGAGCGTACTTTTTTCGTCGCCAGCCCGTAAAACATGAAGGCATCATCGGAATCTGGGCTATGCGCGCTGACAATTTCCTGGGAAGCAACCGAAGTCATAGGCGTGAAGGTCACTCCAGTTTACACCACAGAACGGGGATAGACCCTACTTTGCCTCAAGAAATCGAATGATAGTTGGCGGGGACGCGATTATGGTAGTAGCAGATGGAAAGGAGAAAATTGATAAAGGGCGGTCGCCCCGGGGTGTTGCGAACTAAGAAAGCTCCAATTCCGCATCGGATCTGCGCTTCACGCGCGTTGCGCCCTAAACTTCCAGATGCGCCTAAAAACCCGCTTGGCAGAAGCCTTCCGTGCTACCTGTCCACAAACTCAGAGCGAGGCCGCCCTCACTATGATCCGGCTCTATATGTCACCTCCCGCCAGTTCGTGCGAGCTGGCCTTTAAGACGGCGTCGAAATCGGGAAAACCGGTCCGATTCCAATTTCAGTGTGCGCCTGTAATATAGAATTAGTCAATGGCTTTCCCACTTCCCGCGCATCTTTTCACACATACTGCATAAGGGGCTTGACAACACCATCCGCACAGATAGAATAAATCCAATAAACCGTTGCGTATGCAGACCGCTTGCGACCACAACAAGACCCAGATTATCGCCCGCCGGGAAGGCGTGGATTACGTGGAGTGCCTCGAGTGCCGCCAGATTTTCGAGGCGGAAGACCTTGAGCCCGTGAAGGTCGAGGAAGACGAAGAGTAGGCGCGCGCGCGTGCGTTAGCATGGAGAGACGTCATGCACGATCTCTCCCACTTCCGCGCGAACTTCGACCACATTTCGCAGCGCCTCGCCGCCCGCGGCGCGGGGGCCGTCGCCGGGCTTACGCAGTTCCGCGAACTCGACCGCAAGCGCCGCGCCGCGCTCACCGAAACCGAGCAACTGAAATCGCGCGCCAACGCCGAGTCGATGGAGATCGGCAAGTTAAAGCGTGAAGGCGCCGATACCACCGCGCGGCAGGAGAGCGTCCGCGCGTTGAAGGTTTCCATTGCTACGCTCGATGAGCAAGTCAAGTCTCTCGAAGCTGAATTTGCCGATCTTCTGACCGGCATCCCCAACATCCCTCACGAGTCTGTGCCGGAAGGCAAAGGCGCTGAGGACAACGTAGAGATCCGCCGCGTGAGCGAACCCTGCGCCTTCGATTTTGAGCCGCAAGCGCATTGGGACCTTGGCGCGAAACTCGGCATTCTCGATCTCGAGCGCGCCGCCAAAATTACCGGTGCGCGCTTTGCGCTCTACTGGGACATGGGCGCGAAGCTCGAGCGCGCGCTCATCAACTTCATGCTCGACGTACATACCCGCGAGCACGGCTACACCGAAGTCCTGCCCCCTTTCCTCGCCAATTCCGCCAGCCTCTTCGGCACCGGCCAATTGCCTAAGTTCAAGGAAGATCTCTTCAAGTGCGAAGGCCACGATTTCTGGCTCATTCCCACCGCTGAAGTCCCGGTCACCAACATTTATCGCGACGAAACGCTCGAAGGCGCCGATCTGCCCATCCAACTCTGCGCCTACACTCCCTGTTTCCGCAGTGAGGCCGGCTCCTACGGACGCGATGTGCGCGGCATCATCCGCGTACATCAGTTTCAAAAGGTGGAGCTGGTCAAATTCACGCGGCCCGAGCAAAGCTACCAAGAGCTTGAAAAACTCACCGCCGATGCCGAAGACATCCTGCGCCGCCTGGGACTTCCCTTCCGCACCATCGTGCTCTGCACCGGCGACATGGGCTTCAGTTCCGCGAAAACCTATGACATTGAAGTGTGGCTCCCCGGGCAGAACGGCTATAAAGAGATATCCTCCTGTTCGAACTTCGAAGCCTTCCAGGCCCGCCGCGCCGGTATCCGCTTCCGTGGCGCGAAGAAACCCGAATACGCCCATACCCTGAACGGCAGCGGCCTCGCCGTAGGACGCACCTGGGTCGCCATCATCGAAAACTACCAGCAGAAGGACGGCACGGTAGTCGTTCCCGAAGCGCTCCGGCCATATCTGAATGAAGAGGTCATCAGGCCGCGAAAATAGGCCCCGCCGAATTCGCGCTCCCAGACCTACCGAAGGTTGTTGCGCATCCAACCGATAATTTCATCCTGCGTTTTTTCCGGCAGGCGATTATAGTCCCACGGCTCGCTCAATTCCAATTTCGCGGCGGCGCCATAAAGTGCATACACCTTCTTGGCCTCATCCACGGCGGCGTGCACGTCAGCAGGGTTCGCGTCCCGGTCCAGCGCAGGCTGAACTACAAGCAGCGGACGCGGTGCAATCGCCCCGATTACTTCGTGGAAGTCATACGGAATCTGCCGTTCGTGGCCTATGAAGAACCCAAGCCGCGGCATGAGCGCACGCTCGCTGCTGTAGCGCGCAATACCTCCATCGCCCCGTTCCGCGACATCGCTGCGCATTGGCGTAAAGCCGCTGATGGAAACGACACCCTTGATGCGGGGGTCAAGCGCCGCCGCATAAAGACCGGCGGTCGCGCCGACGGAATAGCCAAAGGCGTAAATACGCGAGGAGTCCACCAGCGTGTCCTTCGACAGGGCATCGACTGCCGCGCGCGCATCTTCCACCATCCGGCCCATCTGCGACCAATGCGGATAGCGGTCATAGAAAGGCCCGGTCTCCATTTGTTGGCTGCCGTTACCGGTCTGATCGTAAGCCAGCACAGCGTATCCCGCTCGGACCAGCGCCAAAATAGGATGCAGATCGCTGTGATAGACCCACATATAGCCGAGCGAACAACTGAAGCCGTGCAGCCAGATCACAGTCGGCAGCTTCATCCCTTCCGGTGTATTCGATGGATAGTACAGATCACCCCGCACGTTGAAGCCGAAGCTGATTGGCTTCGAGGCTGTGGCATCTTTCTCCGGCTCTTTCCAGCCATACGAAGTACCGCCGTTGGCGATCACCCATGCAACCAGGTCCGGCGTAGTCTGTCCTGGATTTCCTGCCGGCCGTCCCCCTGCCGCGCCACCCCTTCCTGTCGCTGGAGGACCGCCGCGGCCCGGCCCACGACCAGCGCCAAGAGGTATCATCGCAGGCTCATCCCCCAAGGCCCATGCCACAGACTTGCGTACCGTCGCGGCTTTCGCTTCCCAGTCCGCGGTTGAGGCAATCGTATGTCCCGCAACTGAGAGAATATCGTTCGCGGCGTGCTGCGAATAGCGATTCAGGTCGACTGCTTCTTTGGAGTTGGCGCGCCATTTCTCCCAATCCCACTGGAAGATCAAATTGTTCGACCACTCTCCCGGCGAGCGGCCGAACTGAATATCCAGCCAGTCAAGGCACGCCTCCTGATCGTTGGCCCCGTGGAAACCGGGAACGCGCAGCGTACCCAACCGGTTCGGCTGGCCGAGCAGTTTATAAACCTTAAGCGCGGAATAATAAGTCTGCTCCATCCCCCAGGTATTCGAAACCTGATCGTTGTGTCCCCACTCCAGCAGGGCGGCGCGCGGTGCGATCAATGCCGCCAGCAGATTTCCGTCGATCGGTAGCCGGTCTTCGCGCCCCGCGAAGAATCGCAACCGCGGCACAAACCAGGTGGGGAACGATCGCGTGGCGCTCTCGATGCTTTCGCCGAAACCGCGCTCGCCGGCCGCTCGCCACGCCAGCACTCCGCCCACGCCGGTGCTGCCTGCGATTACCGCCGAGATCCGCTCATTGATCGCCGCGGCCATAGCGGCCATCTTGCCGTCGCGGGAGTATCCGAACATTCCCACGTGCTTCATATCCACCTGCGGTAGCGATTCCAAATAGTCCAGCACCAGTCCGGCGGCCCAGGCCCGCCGAGGCAACAGAGCGAAATCGTAGTCGGGATAGAGTTGTCCCAGCGCCGCCGCGTCGTCCATACCGTCATTCGCCGCGTAGCCGCATGAGATATATCCGCGCCGTAGCAGCGAAGGCCCCCATCCGGCAAGGTTGGGGCTGATGAGCACCGGAAACGGCCCCTTGCCATCCGGAATCATTACCTGCACGCGCATGGTTCCCCGGCTTCCCGGGCCAAACTCCAACCGGACATTACGGATCAGATACCCGTTTCCGTGAGTCTCGTCCAAGGCAATGACGCGATCTAGTTTCGGCTTCGGAGGAAACGTGCCGAGATCGTATTTTTCGAACAGCTGCTGAATCTCGGCGCGCCGCGACTTCCAATCGGCCGGCGTGCGCACCGCCCGCCCATCCAGAAAATGTAGCGGATCGGGCAACGCATTCCTGCGCGGCAGAGCGTCGAAATCGGGCGGCAATTCGCCGCTCTTTTCCAGCCACGCGCGAAAAGCCGGCGCGTCTGGCAGGATCTGTTGTAATTTTTCAAGATAAACCCGCCGCTCTTCCGGCGTCATTGCCGAAGCGGGATGGAAAGCAATGAGAAGCAGCAAGGGCAGCAGCCATGCAGTAATGCGGCGTCGCAGCGAACAGGGGCGCGTCATCTCCACAGCATACAACCGCTGAAAATCCGCCGATACGCTCCGCCAAAAAACGAAGCTCCCTAGTCTGATTTCGTCACTAACCGCCGACCTCTTCCATAGTCTAACTGTAGGATAGTAAAACTATGGCACGCCCCGAAATCCCTCCCGGCACGCTCTACATGCTGATTCTAAAAAGCCTCGCTGGCCTTGGCCCGATGCACGGCTACGGCATCGCGCAGCATATTCACCGCATGTCGGGCGAAGTCCTGCTGGTCGAAGAAGGCTCGCTCTACCCTGCCCTGCAGCGCATGCTCATCAAAGGATGGGTGACGGCCGAGTGGAAACAGTCCGAGAACAACCGCCGCGCCCGATTTTATCGGCTCACCCCGGCGGGCCGGAAGCAGCTAGCGCACGAAGTAGGGGAGTTCGAGCGCGTCATCGCCGCCATCGTCCGTGTTATCGAGCCGGCCTGAGGACGCCATGCTGGAACTGCTTCGTAGAATTCGCTTTTTCTTCCACCGCGACGCGCTCGAGCGCGATCTCGCCGAAGAGATGCAACACCACCTCGCGCTCAAGACCGAGGAATCCGGCCCCGCCGCGGCCGCTCGCCAGTTCGGCAACGTCACTGCCCTACAAGAGGAAACCCGCGCCATGTGGACTTCGAACATCTTTGAACAAATCGGGCAAGACATCCGCTACGCCTTCCGCACCATGGCGGCGAGCCCCCTTTTCACCATCGCCGCAACGCTCTCGTTGGCGCTCGGCATCGGCGCTAATACCGCCATCTACAGTTTCATGGATGCCATTCTCATGCGCGCTCTGTCGGTGCAGCGCCCCGAGGAGTTAGTGATACTCCACTGGCGAGCGCCGGCTCGCGTGCCCGTCGTGCACAGCGTCATGGGAACAATGTACGGCGACAAGAAGACCGGCCGCAACAGCCCCAATTTCCCCTACGCTGCCTGGGGCGCGCTTGCCGCCAACAACGACGTCCTGCAATCGCTCTTTGCCTACACCACTCACGGCCACTTCAACTTGGTGGTCAACGGCCAGGCGGAAACCGCCGGCGGCCTCTTCGTGTCCGGGAACTTCTATAGCGGCATCGGCGTGGTTCCGGCCGCGGGCCGTCTGATCGGAGCAAACGATGACCAGGCCGGCGCCGCCCCTGTAGCCGTGCTCGGCTACGACTATTGGAAGCGCCGCTTCGCTTCGAACCCCTCGGTTGTCGGGCAGACCATCCTAGTCAACAACGTGCCAGTCGTCATCGCCGGCGTCTCTGCCCCCGGTTTCTTCGGCGTCGATGCCTCTGAGCGCGCCGATATCTCCCTCCCACTACGCATCCGAACCACCTTTTCCGACCGCCCCGGCGAGGAGCGGCGTCTCTTCTTCGACCGCAACTTCTATTGGGTGGAAATGATGGGACGTCTCCGCCCGGGCGTCGATATTGCGCAGGCCCAGACCGCCATCGCCGCCCGGTTTAACCAGTTCGCTTTGAGCACAGTCACTTCGGACAAAGAGAAAGAGGCTATGCCCCAGCTGTGGCTCGAGTCAGGATCCTCCGGCCTCGATTCCCTGCGCCGTCAGTATTCCAAGCCGCTCTATGTCCTGATGGCCATGGTCGGGTTGATCCTGACCATCGCGTGCGCCAACGTGGCCAATTTGCTCTTGGCTCGCTCGTCCGCCCGCAGCCGCGAAATGGCTGTCCGCCTCAGCCTGGGGGCTGGGCGCTGGCGCATCGTCCGCCAGTTGCTTACCGAGAGCGTAATGCTCTCGCTGACCGGCGGAGCGCTCGGCTTGCTCGTAGCCTTCTGGGGCATTCGCTTCATCACCTGGGTTATCGCAAACGGCAAAGATGATTTCACCTTGCACGCCGAGCTGAATTGGCCCGTGCTCGGCTTCACCCTGGCGCTCGCGCTTGTCGCTGGAATCGTCTTTGGTCTCGCGCCCGCTCTGCAATCCACCAAGGGCGATCTCACCCCCGCATTGAAAGAAGGTAAGACCGGCCAGGCGCGCTCCAATCGGCGATTTCCGTTTCAGCCCAGTTTGGGACAAGCGCTCGTAGCGGCCCAGATCGCCATGTCGCTCATTCTCGTCATCGGCGCCGGCCTGTTTGTAAAAACCATTGCCAATCTTCATTCGATCGATCTTGGCTTCAATCGCGAAAACGTGCTGGTCTTCGCCATTAACGCGCGCCAAGGCGGATACAAAGACGACGGTCTTCCCCGTTTTTACGACGAAATCGCGCAGCGCATTCGCCAGTTGCCCGGCGCCCGCTCCGTCGGCATGTCGAATTTTCCGCTTGTGTCCCGCTATGTGGATACAGAGCATGTAGCGGTCCCTGGGGCGCCGCCCGTCGCCGGCCGGCCCGACGAAGGCTGGATGCTGCACGTGGACGCCGGGTTCCTCGATGCCATGCAAATCCCGCTCATGATTGGACGCGGGCTCGATGCCCATGATATGGCCTCTCCCAACGTCGCCATCGTAAACCAAAAGTTCGCCTCTACTTTCTTCGATGGCGCCGATCCCGTCGGCCACCACTTCCTGCTGGGCGATCCAAAGAAACCACTCGACGTCGAAATCGTTGGCGTGGCGCGAGGGGCGCACTACAACTCGATTCAAGAGGAGATTCCTCCTACCGCTTATCTGCCCTTCACGCAAGATCTGCCCGGTCTTCGCCAGATGTTCTTCGAAGTCCGCACATCCGGAGATCCCCTTGCGCTCATGAACCCCATCCGCGGCATCATTCACGCCGCCAGCGCCGCTGTCTCCATCACCGATGTCGGCACGCAGAAGCTCCGCATCGAACAGACCGTCGGCCAGGAACGCACCTTCGCCGATCTCTGCACCTGCTTCGCCGCGCTTGCCCTCGCAATCGCCTGCGTCGGTCTCTACGGCGCTATGGCCTACGCCGTCGCCCGCCGCACACGGGAGCTCGGCATCCGCATGGCGTTAGGCGCCAAACGCGCGGCCATCGTCTGGATGGTTCTGCGCGAAGCCCTGGCGCTCTCCGCTGTCGGTCTCTTGATCGGCTATCTCGCCGCCCGCCAGACATCTGAATGGATAGCGTCGTTTCTCTTTGGCCTGAAACCCACCGACCCGGTGGCAATCGCCCTTTCCGTCTTCATTCTGCTTGCCGCGTCCATCGCCGCCAGCCTTGCGCCGGCCTGGAAAGCTTCGCATACCGATCCTATGCTTGCCATCCGTCACGAATAGCCCGGCGTTGGCTTACACTTGATGAGTTGACGGAAGCGTTATGAACCGCGAACTCATCGGCCACCTGATCGGCCTGCGCTACAAACTGATGTGGGCCAAGACGCGCTCGCGCAACGGCCGCATTGCGCTTTTCGTCGTCGGATATCTGCTCTTCATCCTTGCCGCCTTGCTCTTTGCCCTAGGCGGAGTCGGCGCCGGCGTAGCCGCCATCAAATCGGGCCAGGCTTCTATCGTGGCCAGGTCCGTCCTTTCCGGAATCTACACCAGCGCCCTCATGTGGACCCTCCTCCTCGGCTTCGGCATGAACGCCCTGTTTTCTGAAACCGAGTTGCGGCGCTATCCCCTCACCGCCCCCGATCGCCGTCTCGTCAAATTCTTCATCGGCATCGTCGACCCCTTTTGGTTCTTGATCCTGTTTGCCGATCTCGGCATGATCGTTGGCCTTTATCTTTACGGAAATACATCCCTGGGCATTGCGGTCTTCGCCGTGGTGCTGTTGCTTGCCTCGAATTACACGCTGGCGCGCACCTTGGGCATATGGATTGACCGCTTGGCGGAAACCAAGATAGGCTCGGCCGTCATGCTCATCCTGGTGTTGTCCGTCAGTATGTTGCCCAGCATCCTGGTGCCTGAGTTGAAGCACAACTCCCGGCTCTCCAATAGCATCCTGGCCATCCTGCGTTTCTCGCCACCTTTTGCCGCCGCCGACGCCATGACCGCTGCCGGAACGCAGGCTTGGTACGGCTTGCTGCTGACCGCGGGGTGGCTGGTCGCATTCCTGGCCGCCCTCGTGTGGGTGGAAAAGAATCCCTTCCGCGCCCGTGCCGTCAAGACCGGGCCCGCGCGCTGGGATAACCGCTGGGAGCGGGTCGGCGCGCTCCTTGGTCCCTCCAACGCCGCGATGGTGGGTTTCTGGCTTCGCTTCTACGCGCGTAACAGCCGTGTGCGCACACTCTACTTCGCCGGGTTGCCGCTCGCGGCCTTCCTCACCTTCAGCTTCGCCCGCAAGGACGGCGAATGGTTCACCTCCGCCCTCGGCGCCATCCCCGTTCTCGGTTACATCGGCACGTCGCGCATTGCCGTCAATCAATTCGGCTACACAGGCGGCGGCTTCCGCCGCTTTTTCCTGTTGCCCACCAATCCCGGCGCCACCCTGCGCGGAGCAAGTTACGCTTCGGTACTGATGGGCGCAGGCATGATCCCTCTCGGCCTCATTGCCTGGATCGCCTTCGCTCCCGGCGGTACTGACCCGCGCAAGACGTTTATGCTACTCTGCGCCGCCATGACTGGACTAATGGTGTTCAATGGCCTGGGTCTCTGGTCTACGCTCTTCGGCCCTCGTAAGGGCAATTACTCAAGCGCTATGGGTAACGACCTTTCGGCCGCTGGCAACGTAGTCGTCTTCTCATGTATGCTCGGCGGCCTTTTCCTGCCGGTTGCGCTCAAGAAGTTTGCACCTGTTCTGGTAACCCCGGAATATTGGCCGGTCGCCGTCATCCCGGCGCTCCTGGCGTTTGCGTTTTACAAGATCTCGCTCGGCATTGGCGGCCCCATGGTATACCAGCGCCGCGAACAACTCATGAAGGTTGTGGAAGGAAAACTGTAAATGCACCCTCAAGCGGATGCAATTCGCGTCGACAATCTTGTCAAGCGCTACGGCACGGTAACCGCCGTGGAAAATCTCTCCCTGCGCGTCCCCGCGGGAACGATGTTCGGCTTTCTTGGACCCAACGGTTCCGGCAAAAGCACAACCATCGGCTGCCTCACCGGGCTGCTCGATCCCACCGCCGGCTCCATCGAAATTCTCGGCCAGCCCTTCACGCCCGAAAGCGTCGCCTTAAAGCAGCGCATGGGCGTCATGCCGGAAACCCTCGGCCTGTTTGAGCCGCTCTATGCGCACGAATTCCTCGCCTTCATTGCCCGTATGTTTGGCCTCGACGAAGCCACCACCCGCAAGCGCGTTGCCGAATTGCTGGCCGCGCTCGAACTGACCGATGTCTCAAAGCCTCTTTCGGATTACAGCACCGGTATGCGCAAGCGAGTCGCCTTCGCTGCCGCCGTAATCCATTCCCCCGACGTCTTGTTCCTCGACGAGCCATTCGAAAGCATCGACCCCGCCGGCGTATCCCTGATGAAGCAGTGGCTGCGACGCTTTACGGAACAGGGCCGTACCGTGTTTATTACCACTCACGTGCTCGACACCGTCGAGCGTTTGTGCCAAAAGGTGGCCATTGTAACCAAGCCCGGCAAGCTGGTTTGGGAAGGCGACATTACCGCCCTGGCAGGCGATGGCGCCATTGAATTCGATGGCCGGCAGTTCCGCGCTCTGGAAGGTCTCTTCCTGCATCTCACCGGCGAAAAGTACGCTGATTTGAAGTGGTTGTAGAGACCGCGAAGTCAGTGATCGGTCGAAGACTTCGGCCCGCTGGCGAGCGCCGCTAAATTGTTGATCGCCCGTTCCACCTCGTCCTTTCGCCAGCCGGCCAGCGCGATTGCCTTACGTCCCTGCTCCGCGCCCTCCGCCGCTTGCCGGCGTATCAACAGGCTTTGTGCCAGCAGCAAGCGTGGCCGGTACCACGTAGGCGCAAGCTGGATGGCCGTTCGCAGCTTATCTTCGCCCTCTCGCGAATCGCCCGCGGCTATCGCCAGAGCCGCCGACTGATAGTAGGCGTTGAACGGGTCTTCGCTGTACTGCTCCGCCCGGCGGCTCGCTCGCGCGGCGAGTCGCAGCGTCAGGGCAGATCCCGCCGGACTGGCTATCGATGCAGCGGCAAACTGGCGCGACAACCACAAGTCCTGCCCCGAAAAAGGCCATCGCTCGATAGCGCGGTAAGCCGCCTCCGCGCCGGTGAAATCGCCCCTCCGTACCGCATTCCCGGCCTGTGCGAACTCCCAATCTTGAACCGTGAATGCCAGGGCCGCCAATCCAAATCCCAGAATCCCCACGCCGGCTACGGCGCGAATGAATCGCGGCGCCCGCGCAACTTGCCTCGCTTCGCCGCTCTCAACCGCCACCAGCATCCCTGCCAAACAGTAAAGACAAAGCGCATTGCTCACAACCAAAGGCATAAATTGAAGAGCCACAAGCATTGCGGCCAGAGAGGTCAAGAGTCCAACCGCTAAAAAGCTACGCTTTGCCGCCATCTTCCATCCGGCGGCGAGGGCGCTGCCGCAGACCAGCAACAGCGCGATTAGCCCCAGCCCTCCCTGCGCCGAGGCAATCTCCACCAGCAGATTGTGGGGAGATTCATGAAAGTAATCCGGGTACGCCGCAGCCAGCGGAAGCGATTCCAACTCGCGAAAATCCTGCGCGAAGGTCTCCGGGCCCGCGCCCAACACGGGATGCCTTCCCATCAGAACCATCGACTCGCGCCACACTCGCAAGCGCGGTCCTCCCAGTGCATCGTCCTTCCACCGCGCCAGATCGGCGCGAAACTTCTGCCCCGCGCCGCTCCAGGCAAATCCCGAAAAGAGCAGGACTGCGGCGCCTAACGCGGCGGCGGGCCGCCAGGCGGCATGGCTTTTAATCCTTAAGCGCCGGCCACATGCCGCCAGGACCAGCACCCCGGCAAACAACCCCAACAACCCCGATCTGCTTCCGGAAATAAAACTCCCGAACAGCACAATCCCAATCGCAGCCATCAGAGCGCCTCGGAAACCCGCCGATTGCGTCTCGAACAACAGCGCGCTTGCGACAAAAATCACCGGGAGAAGATATGCCGAGAAATACATCGAATGGCCGAGCGTCGCCGGAGGCTTCACCACCGAGTGATAAGCCGACGTGTATAGCCCGGGATCGAATAGCGGATCGTAGCCCGAAAATTGTGCAATGCCGAATAACGCCGCCGCGCATCCTGCAATCAATAGCGGCGTCAGGTTCCGCCGCACGTCCCCCGGATGACAGGCGAAGTAACAGGCGCATGCCAGGCCGATCAGTAGAATCGCGAGTTGCGTTACCAGACCATATCGCCGCCACGAAGCGCCCGCAAGCGATAGTGCCTGCTTTTGCGAGAAGACCGTTGAGAGAATCAACGATATCGCCTGCAGCGTCACCCCGGAAACGTAAACCATTCCAACGCGGCCCCGAGTGAGAACGGCCAAACCTGGAAACCACTCAACAATCGCCGCCAGGCTAAGACAAGCAGCCACAAACAGAATCAGAAGCTTTGGCGTGACATCGAAGCCGACAAATAGTCCGGGTGTAACCGCCAGCGGAGCCGCGCAAAGTGACAGCCACACTACACATTCCATGGCCGTCAGGTTATAGTGACGCCGCGTCTGCCGAGCCTTTGGTATCGCGACCTTCGGCCTGCGGCGCGCGCCCATTATGCGCCTCTTAGTTAATCGTAAAGGGCAGCCAGAACACCATCGTACCGTTATCGGAGACGCGCGCCTGCCATTGGCCCAGCCGGTTCGCAGGGGTCCCGTCGATCTCCAACGGGCTGTAATAGCAGTAATTGCCGTTCACGTTAGTCCAGGATTCGCCGGTTAGTATCGATCCGTCGGGCCCAACCCATTCCGTAGTCAGCGTATCGCCAGTCGTGATGTTAGCGACGAAGTAGTTGTAGATGAGGGTATTCGCCTTCACGAAAGAAGCCGATGGCGTGGGGTTGCCGCACGTACCGTCGTTGGGCGGCCCCGAAGCCGTCATGGTTTGCGACGAGAAAGCACCGGATACCAGGTAAATTCCAAGGCTAACGCCCTTCGAAGTCTGAGAGCCATTGACTACGGTAATCGCCGCCGATCCGGCCCCAAAGGAGTTTTGAACCAGCGACCCCGGAATGCCCGCAATGAGCTCCGTCGGACTGACAAACGCCGTCACCAATGCCGTGCCATTCCAGAAGGCCTTCGACCCCGTTCCGAAATTTGTTCCGGCAATAATCAAATTAAATGGACCAATCCCGTACGCGACGGATGCCGGGCTCAGGTGATTAATATTTGGCGAAGCGCTGGGAGCCACAATTTGAAAATTAACCGTATTGGACGAGACCCCCGCATTCGACACACTGATCGACGCCGTTCCCACGCTGCTGAGATAACTGGCTGGAATCGTCGCGTTGACCTGCGTCGCACTCGTCACCTGCGTCTGTAAGTTGTTAGAAGTTGAGGAGCCCTGCGCGGTCCAAGTAACCAGTGCGCCCGCGACAAAATTCGTCCCAGTGATAGAAATAGTGATCGCCGAACTTCCCGCGGTTATGGAATTCGGACTTACCGACGAAATGGTAGGCGCTGGCGGCGTGATCAAGAAGGTAATTACGTTAGATGCGCCCGTCGAGTTTCCAACCGATACTTGGGCAGTGCCGGGGCTGGTGAGATAGCTGGCCGGTAGCGTGGCCGAGAGCAGCACCGAGCTTTGGAACTGTGTCGACAAATCCGCCGAGTTCCCGCCCGGTCCATTCCAGTGAACGCGAGCGTCGCTCGTGAAATTCTGACCGTTTGCCTGTAGCGATACGGGGCCCGAAAGCGCGGCCGCGCTCGTGGGGCTGACCGATGTCAAAACCGGTCCCAGCGTGGTGATGCTGAATGTCACGGGAAGCGTCACGCTGCTTCCGGCCGTAGTGAGAGTAATGCTGTCGTGGTAGGCTCCCAAGGCCAAAACACCTGGGGTTACGCTTACAATCAGGTTCGCCGGCGTAACCGCGCCACTCAGTTGAGCCGACAACCAGGGGGAACCATTTGTGACCGTAGCTGTGACGGCCGCTCCCGAAGGCGCGCTGGTCACCGGGATAGTTTGCGCCGCGGGGGCGGCGCTCCCAATGGCGGCCGTAAAATTCAGCGAAGCAACACCGGTCTGCAGTTGGGCGGGCGCCGTAACGCTCACGATTTCCTGAAAAGTCGGCGTCTCCACTCCGCCCTGCTGCTGTACCGTTGCCAACACCGCAAAGTAGCCAGGATACTGTGTCACCGCCGTATTCCCCGCAATCGCCAAATCGTCGGAGAAATACCAGGTTCCGCCGCTATCGAGCGGATCGTAGTCGGTTTCCGTAATCGACACCCACGCCTGGTTTGTAGCATCCCACCGGAAATAGTAGAGGCGATTTACGTCTCCCGCCTGCGAGTCGTTGGCGGAGAAGTACGTATAGATGCCCGAATCGCTCATGCTGAAGGTCTTCGTCGCCGCGTTGAATGGCGGTTGAGAAATATCGCTCGCGTCGCTGTTTGCCGTAAACGTCCAGGTATAAGTCAACGGTGCGTTGATGTAATAGGGAACCGTCCCCAGAACGTTTCCATTGAGCGACAGCCTTGCCGTCCAGCCGCCAGGAAGTGTGGCGGGTACGAATCCATCTGAATAGTCGTAGAATACGCCTGCTACCGACACATTACAGTACTGCTGCGCGGCGGAATTGACCGTGAACGTCTGGTTCAGTTGCACATTGCCGTTCGGGTCCAAAAACTCCGCCAGGATCGCCGATCCCGCCGGGACATTTTGCATACGGAACCATAGCGTTGAAAAGGCGCTCGTATAATCGAACGTTGTCTTGGAATTGGGAACCGCGCAGATGGCATTGCTGAAGTCGGTTTGATCCGTAACCACCGCCTGCACCAGCGTCGCTCCGCAGGCGTAGTTGAGATACAGCGTGACCTGCCCCAGAACGTTCTGCGAGGAATCGGTCAAAATAACCACTTCGCCATTCGTGATCGAAGAGGTTGTATAACTGCCGCTCGACGCTCCGGAATAGAGAGGCGTTCCTGATGCCGTTCCAACATAGAGTTGGACGCCGCTCACACCCGTCGCATTCCACGTAAACGTGGTCGTTCCTGTACTCTGGCTGCCACACGCCGCGATCGGATTCGGACTGGCCGAAAACGTGGCCGTAGGATTGGTGTTGTTCGCGGCGGGTTGGTTAACCGTTACTATCTGGCCTTGCGGCCCAACCGAGACCGTACCGCTTCGGCTCGTTGAGGAGTTGTTCGCAGCGGCGCTCACATTAGTGGTGGCCGTCGCAGAGCCCGAAGTGGTATCCAGACTCAACCAATTCGCATTCGATTGCGCGGTCCACTGGCAGCCTGAAGCTGTCGTTACCTGAACCGGGTAAGCGCCCCCGCCCGCGTCGGCATTGATCGTAGGCAGCGACAGCGTATAATTGCAACTCAATCCGGCTTGAGTGACGGTAAATGTCTGATCGGCAACCGAGATCGTGCCTGGTCTCGTATTCGAGTTCGTATTGGGCGCAATCGTAAAATTGACCGTCCCCGAACCCTGGCCCGAACTCGACGTCGAAATCCAGTTCTGCTGTGAAAGCGCCGTCCACGAGCATCCCGATGACGGTTTCGTTGTCACTTGGAAGGAACCAGGGCCGCCGTTCGAACCGATTGGCAGCGACGTACTGCCCAACGTGTAAGCGCAGGAGGCCGGCGCCTCTGTCACTGTAAAAACCGGAGCATTGAGGATGCTGATCGTCGCGCTCAGCGTCGACGTGCCGGCGTTCGGATCAGCCGTGAAGTACACAACTCCCGGTCCCGTTCCCTGTGCGCCCGACGTAACGTGCAGCCAATTCGTATTGCTGCTGGTAGCCGTCCATTGACAAGAGGAAGGCAGGCTCAATTGAAAGAACGAACTCCCGCCGTTCGCGCCATAAGACTGATTTGTTGGACCCACTTGCGGCGTGCAAACCACGCCCGTTTGCGTGACAGTGATCTGTCCGGCCGCTGGCTGATTTTGGATCGAGATGGTTGCGGTCCGCGACGAAGTCCCCGTGTTGGGCGTGACATTAAACGAAAAGCTGCCTTGATCGCCGCTTCCACTTTGCCCCTGTACGCCCGTAATCCAATTCGCATTCGAAGCCCCGCTCGCCGCCAACTGCCACGCACAATTCGCGCCAGGACCTCCCGCTCCTATTGAAATCGTCTCGGGACTGCCGCCCGAAGGTACGTTGACTGTGGGGGGAGAGAGCGAATAGCTACTGCAGGAGACCGCTCCCCCGTTCTGATCGACTTGAAGGGCAAGATAAGTGACATCGGGTCCCGTCAGCGTGTCGCCTGGGAGTACGCCCGGAGGCACCAGCACGATCGTGGCCGTGCGAGACGAAGAGGGGCTCTGACTTGTTCCTTGATTCGCTTGCACAGTGTAGGGAACCGCCAGAATTCCAGTATTAATATCCGTACTGACATGTTGCATCACAGGCGGTCCCGATAACCAACGATCGGATATCGAAGCCACTGTCCAGGAGCAAACCGTGTTGGCCGGTGTCTCGCCCGAAAACCCAGCGGCGAACTGTGCTGAGGTCGACTGCGCCGCTTCGATGCGCGAGATCGTTGCGGGGCTAGTGGTTGTGTCGATCATTACAGCGCCTTGAGAGATCTGCTGAGGAGCCGTACAGAAAGGGCGTGGCGCCGCGCTCTCTAACACTATTCCGTTAGCTCGTGGCGCTACAAATGCCAGCTGCGCCACCATGTGTGCCGCCAGGAGACTGCCTGTAGCGGCGTCGGTAATACTGATGGTACCGGTCTGAAACTTCCCACTGTTCGGGCCGACGGCAAATTGAATCGTCTGCTGCCCGGAGTAAACAGTGGATGCCGTCCCGCTCTTCGGCGCAATCCCGGGAGTAGTGGAAACTCTCCATTGACAAGCTGAGGGCACGAACACGTTTAAAGTGGAGGTCCCTCCACCAGCAGGGAACAGCGCCGGATCAGTCCTCGGGCTGGACGCAGTCACCGCTCCTGCGCAAGCGCTGGTTGCTAAGGGCGAATTTCCAGCGCTCGATTTCGCCATTCTCGCATTGCCCCGTACTGATTCGCGATGTTCTCGGCTTGGCGTAGGACGCAGAGTCGCGGGGCGGGCATTCTTAGGCTGGGCAATTGCCGGATTCGGCGCGTCCGGTTTTCGCAGCGGCGCTTGTCCCCAGAGACCGATTCCGCCTCCGACGATTGCTAATAAGATCGTGCTACGCAAATGGGTATGTAGGGACATAACGCAAACCTCCTACTTCAACTGGAAGAACAAACCACCGCTTACGCGATAAAAGGCGCCCAGATTGCTAATACCCACGGGCTGATAGAAGCGGAATTCCCCTCGAAATCCGAAATGCTCATTGAGATACAGTCTCGCGCCCGCACCCACCGCAACTTCAAACGCTGTACCTCCTTTTAGGCTTGAGGTTTGCCCACCCGCCGACTGGAAGCCGCTGCACTGGCCACTGCATGTTATATTGCCGGTGACATCGGACGATAGCGCGTGCGCGGCGCCAATTCCGCCGGCCAGATAGGTCACGAATCGGCTATCTGGTAACGGCAATCGGTAGTGGATTCCACCGTTGAACTCAACCACCCGGCGTCGGTAGGTGTCAACGACTTGCTGCGTTTGCTGGCAAGAGTTGTTGACCATAGAAGTACAAAAAGGGGAAGAAGCGGCCGTCGAGGCGCCGAGCGAGGGAAAGTAACTAGACTCACCGACTACGAAGATCGTTTTCGTGACGGCATAACCTACGTCACCACCAAAGACCGCATGGAACGACGGCACGGACACGGAGGTATTATCGTTCAGCGTGCCGGTCACGCTTAGGCCATATCCCCCACCTGCAAACACGCCGATCTCTGTATTCCCCTTGCGTAAGGTAGGCGCCTCCTGTCCCAAGAGCGCCACCGCGGTGAAACCGGCGACTAATGCCAATCGAATAATCCTTTTTTTATTTGTCATAATCTACGCGAGGCACGTTTGGGCAGTATTTCATCCTGGTGCTAACACCAGTACTCTGAAAGTCCTGCACACATGGTGCTAATGACTCCTCACTTTCTACAAGCGAGATCTTGTGGTGGAAAGGGACAAAATAGATGAACAGCGAAAAGGATTTTCGTGCTTAGTGATCAGCCGTCTGCCGCAACGGTGGCAGCAGGCACCGGAATCCAACCACATTCGCGCCTTCGTCACCTTTGAAGGTACGAACAGACGTCACACGGAGGCTCTTTGCGGAAGAGTCCCAAGATCCCCCGCGTGCTAGGTGTAACCCGGAGGGGCCTGCATCGACCGTCCACTCCCAAACGTTGCCGGCTACGTCATACAGCCCATACCCATTGGGTTCGAATGACTTGACAGGCGCTGTAACGGCGCCAGTCTTGTCAGTGGTTTTAATATATTTGGCCTGATTCGGCTGTATCTCGTCTCCCCACGGATAGCGTGATTCGCCCCCGCCACGCGCGGCGCGTTCCCACTCGTCACCGCTCGGCAGACGCCCTCCGGTCCACTCGCAATAGGCTTTCGCGTCTTGCCAGGACACTTTGATCATCGGATGGTCCGTAAATGTCCAGTGACGGTTGTCGTCCGACGCGGAAGGCATCTTGCGTTTCTCCGCATCAGCAAACAGCTTGTATGACAGAACCGTAACCTCGGTTTGCCCCATCCAGAATCCGGCGTCCGGAATCGTCGCCGCGTGCGAACGAGGCTCGTCCGGCCCACATTCCGAATCCGATGCCCGGCATCCCGCGACGAACTCTCCGCCCGGTATCCAAATGTACTCGCTCTTGTCACGGGGATTGCGGTAAGGCAGATGCGCGCTGCCCGAAGATGTTGGCGTCGTCGGCCCCGGCGCGGGAATCTTTGCCCGCAAGTCTCTCGCTTCGGTCACGTGCGATCCCGTTGGATACCTGCCCAGATAAGCATCCAAGGCGGCCTTCGAATTACTATTGCGCGCCATCTCCCAAGCTGAGTCGTCGCCCGTCTGTCGAACCTGCGCCAGCCTCAGCTCCTCTGCCGCAGCGTCACGCGCGGCCACCTCGTCGCGTAATTTCCGGACTTCAGTAGAATGAGTACCGGCAGGAAAGTCCTTCAGGTACTGATCGAGCACCAATGTTGAGTTAGAGTTCCTTGCAAAGTCCCACGCGGCGTCATCCTTAGCCTGAAATCCCTGCGCATTGTACTGCCGCTGCGCTTCATTCTCGCGCGTCACCAGTTGATCGCGGAGTTTGACGGCTTCGAAAGCATGCAGCCCCGAAGGATACTTCTTGGTGTATAACTCCACAATTGCGGGCAGTTTGGATTCCTTAACCGCGTTCCAGAGATCGTCATCCTCCTTGGCTAAACGGGCTTTGTCCAACTGCTGTTCTCGAGCAGCGAGGTCGCCTTGCAATTGCTTCAGCCGCGTCTCCGCGTCCGCAGTTTCGGGTTGGTTAGGGAACTCGCGAATAAAGGCCTCAAACAATGCCGGGTCATTCGCATCCCGGATAACCGCGAAGCGACTTTTCGCTTCCCCTGCCTTGGCGTCTACCGGCCGAAACACAAAATCTCCAATCAGCGTCCGATTGACGGAGGGCAGAATCTTTTCACCCGAAGCCTCATGTACCTGCTCCGCCACCTGATCGAAGAGATCCCGCACCGAAAGCCCCGGAACCTGCAGTGCTGCCAGAAGATATTTGGTGTAAAGCGAATTCCGTTCGTCTCTTGTGTCGATTGCCGCCTCTCCCGGGCCGGCGGCAAAGGCTATCAGTGTTCCCTTCGCCTCGCGCATCGGAACCAGACCGCCGTTGTCCAACCCCTTACTCCTCACGAACGGGTTATCGCGGCACGCGTCCAGCACCAGCATGGCGAGTTGCGGCTTGCGGGCTTCAATCGCCTCCTGTACTTGGTCCGCCGAAGTCGCGTTGTGACGAACTGAGGCCTCATTGGTTCCGCTGAAATCGATGGGAACCAGATAATTCTGGTTCTGAATCGCGATGCCGTGTCCCGAATAGTAAAAAAAGACAATATCGCCCGCTTCCAAAGACTCGACAAAGCTATCCAACTCGGTTTCAAATTGCGCGCGCGTCGCATTTTTGAGGATGTCAACTTGAAAGCCGACCGCTTCCAAGCCCTTCTTCATATCGTCCGCATCGCTCAGCGGGTTGGTCAATGGCCATAATTTGTAATTCTGATTTCCAACGACGAACGCTACCTTGCGGCCCTTCACGGGCAAAGGAACAATTCGCTTCTCTTGTTGCGCCGCGGCGAGGGTGGAAAGAACAACTGCCGCCAAAATAAGTCGCGGGGGCAGATACATAACTTAAAAATGATACGGTGTTACTTCTACTCAGTCAAGCAAACTGTACACAGGTTGTGTGGATTTCGTCTTTTGTCCCCTTTTTGGGTCAGTTCGCGCTTTACACAATTGTGATAGCTCGAGCCGTTGAACTTTTATGATTCGCGCTGCCGTGCTACTTTGTTTAAGTCTCTCCTGGGCGCACGCCGAGAAATACGCCCTTCTAATCGGCATTGACCGCTATGCTCCGGCCACCGGTGTGAATAGCCTTGAAGGTCCAGTCAATGACGCCACAGCCTTGCGTCAGACGCTAGCCTCCGGCTGGGAGTTTAAACCCGAGAACATCAAGACCCTGTTCGACAGCGACGCTACACGCGCCCGGATATTAACCGCCATTGACGGATACGCCTCCACTCTCAAGCCAGGCGACTTTCTCTTTCTCTTCTACAGCGGCCACGGAACCAGTTGGTTCGCTAAAGGAATGCCGCAAACTGGCATCACCGTCGATACAGGAGCCATCGTTTCATACGACCTAAAACTGATCGTCGGAAATCTCGACCTGCAGCCGCGCCTGCAGAAACTCGATGGCATAGCCGAAGTCTTCGCCGTGTTCGATTCCTGCTACTCCGGAAACTCGATCAAGAGCATTGCCATTGCTCCCTCGAAGTATTTGCCTGCCGAACTTTTCGAAGCGCTGCCCTCCGCTCCTTCCGCTAGCCTGTCGCAATATGACCGGCAGTTCTCCGATTTCACGCGCTTCACTTCGGCCCCGGACGCTTATCCCTACCAGCGCGTCTTATACCTTTCAGCCGCGTCCAAAGCCGAACAGGCCGTCGATATCCCGAAGCAGCTCATCTCGCAAGGGTTTCATACCCTGGATGGCCTCCCTCACGGCGCACTCACCGATGCCTTATTGCGCGGCTTGCGTGGCGAAGCCGACACCAATCACGACAATAAGATCACTTACGAAGAGTTATATCAGTTTGCCCGTAACACGGTAAGCCGCCAGTTTCCTCAAACGCCGCAGTTTCTATTTCCGCCAGGCGAGCCCGGCGTTCCGGATACGCCCGTCTTCTCGGTCGCTGGCGCGCTCCTGAGAACTCCTTTTTCGCACGCCCCTCCCTCGGATGCCTTGCGGGTGAAACTGGATGGCGGCGCCGGCGCGTTGCGTGCCAAAGTCTCCGCCATTCCGGGACTGGTCGTCACCGGCAATGGACTGTTCGATCTGCTCGTTCGTCCCGAGAACGGAGGCTTCGCTCTTTATCACCAAAGCGGCGCGCTCATCCAAAATTTCCGGCCGGAAGAGGAAGCCGGCCTTCTATCTCGCATCCGCGCCGAGCCCCAGCTTCGCAAGTTGATCGACCTCTCTTACAATCGGCAGCAGTTTAACGTCGTCCTGACAATCGACCCGCGCGGTCGCGGATTCTACAATCTTGGCGACCGGCTAACCTTCCGCGCCAAGGCCGAGCAGGATTGTTACTTCCTTCTTCTCGATATCGATGTTTCCGGAACCGTCACCGTGCTCTCCCCTCTCAACCGGGAACAAACTGCGAGAGCGACAGCCGGAACCGAAGCGTCTCTGGGACGTGAGTCCAAAGTAACCCGTCCCACCGGAATGGAGTATCTGAAGTTATTCGCCTTTAGCGAGCGTCCGGCCGGCTTGGACGAGTTGCTCGCCGAGGCGAAGGATTCATTCGCCCCCGGAACTTCAGTCTTTGACAAGCTGATGAAGCTCGTCGAATCCCCTGCCGCGGGATGGGCGGCGACGCAAATTAAATTAGTAACTACGGAGTGAGAAGCCATGCAGCGTGTCCTGCGTTTCGCGGTGTTCTTTGTGATATTCGTCCTGGCGGTTTTTCCCCAAGCTTCGTCGCCTGAAGAGAAGGCCCGGGCGTCATATGACCGTGCCATGACGGAAACTGACGCCTCAAAGAAGGAGAAGCTGCTCAAAGAGTCCATCGGCGCCTGGAAGAGTTTCGCCGCCTGCTACGCCTTGGGCAATCTGCAATTGAGCGCCCACCGCTACGCCGACGCACGTGACAGTTTCCAGAATGCACTGGCAGTCGCTAACGACGTCAAACCGGTTGCGGCCGCCTACTTCAAAATCGGCATAGCTCTCGAAGGAGAAGGCGACCCGCTCGAGGGCATTGCCTGGCTGGAGGCCTCGCTCTCCCGCGTCCACGACCCGGTAGTCGAGAACGAACTCAAGCGCATGCGCCTGGCCGCCGCGGGCCGAACCCAGCCCGCCAGCTCCATCGCGCGGGCTCTCACTCTCGGTAAAACCCTCGGCGCCACGCCCAAAGTCGATTTACAAGTTAACTTCGGATTCAATCGCAGTGATCTCACGACTGAGGGCAAATCGCAAAGCGAAGAGCTGGGCAAACTCCTCGAGCAAATGAAGGAACCCGGCTTCCAAATGGTCTTCGTCGGTCATACCGATGAGTTGGGAACCGACGATTACAATCAGAAACTATCTTTCGATCGTGCCGAGGCGGTCAAACGCTACATCGTCGAGCGTTACTCCGTCGCTTCGTCCCGCATCAAGACCGAAGGGCACGGCAGGAAAGAACCCCTCTACAAAGGAACGGCGGATGATGAGAATCGCCTGAACCGTAGAGTCGAAGTGAAACTCGTCTCTAAATAGTGAACAAATAACACAATTGAAGTACGATGCCATTCATTCCCCGCGCCGCGCCCCCCGCGCGCTTTGCCATGCAGGCGCCAGGGTAGCGCGCCAAACCTGTTTCTGCGAGACTGAACAGCATGGCAAGTACAGAGCGTTGGCCGCCGCTGCCTTTAGGCGAATGGCAGGATACATACAAGACCCTCCACATGTGGACGCAGATCGTCGGAAAGATCCGTATGGCCCTGTCTCCGCCGTTGAATCATTGGTGGCACGTCACGTTGTATGTCAATCCGCGCGGTCTCACCACCGGGCCCGTTCCTTACCCGCCTGGAATTTTCGAAATCCAATTCGATTTTCAGAAACATGAGTTGACCGTTTCCACAAGCGAAGGCGCCCATGTTTCCCTGCCATTGCGCCCCCAATCCGTGGCCGCCTTCTATCAGGGTCTCTTTGAAGCCTTGGCATCGCTGGGCATCGCCGTGGAGATCGATTTGAAACCCCAGGAAGTGCCGGACGCGGTCCCATTCGACCGCGACACTACACATTGCTCGTACGATGCCGAGCATGCGAATCGGTTCTGGCGAATTTTGGTCTCGAGCGCAAAAGTGTTCGAGCGGTTCCGCGCGAAGTTCCTGGGGAAGTGCAGTCCCGTGCATTTTTTCTGGGGCAGCTTTGATCTGGCATGCACGCGCTTTTCGGGGCGGATCGCGCCCCCGCGCAAGGGCGTAATCAGCGGCCCGGCATATTCCCACGAGGTTTGTAGCGCGGGCTTTTGGCCGGGAGGCGGAATTGTGGATGGACCGGCATTTTATTCCTATACGATTCCGCAGCCAGCGGGTATTGCAAACGAGACCATTCGCCCCCAGGCCGCGAGTTGGAACGCGCAGCTTTCGGAATTCATCTTGATGTATGACGATGTGCGCCGGGCCGAGTCGCCGGAACAGGCCCTATACGACTTTCTCGAGAGCACTTACGAAGCCGGCGCGCGGCTTGCCAAGTGGGATCGCGCCGCGCTCGAAGTTTGACTGCGCCTGGCCGTCACATCGCGCAGCGCAGGCCAAAAGTGAAATTCCTCCGGTCACCGTCGGCCAGCACGCGCTTCGAAAGACGCAAGCTCTCCGGATAGACATTCCACGATCCGCCGCGAATCACTCTCTTGTTTCCCTCTTTACCGTCCACCCATTCCGCGGCGTTTCCCGACATGTCGAATAGTCCGAAGCCATTCGGCGCAAAACTGCCCACCGGCGCCGTGTATTCGAAGCCATCCTTCCCGTTGTAGTTCGCATCCGCCGGCGATATCCCGTTACCCGAGATGTACTTCTGTCCCGGCTTTCCACCGCGCGCCGCGTATTCCCATTCGGTTTCGGTTGCCAGTCTGCCGCCTGCCCATTCACAAAAGCTCTTCGCCTCCGCCCACGTCACTTCGACAATCGGATGCGTCTGCAAGCTCCAATTCGGATTGAAGTCCGGCGCGGGAGGCATTGAGCTCTTAGTGGCGGCTGCGAATGCCTGGTAAGCCTGAACGGAGACCTCTTTCTTGCCCATCCAGAAACCCTGCTCGATTCGCGCCGGATGCGGCGCCTCATCTTCGTCGCATGATTTGTCGCCCGGTACGCAGCCCATGGTAAACGTCGCCGGCGCGAGATATTCATAATCCTCGCCATCCACCGGATTTTTCCAGTTACTCAAAGCCGCAGGCGAGTCGGGCGGTCGCGATTTTGCGGCATGCGTAGCGGCGGTGCTCTCATTCGTTTGAGTGACAGTATGTTGACCGGCGTTTTGCGTCACTGTGCCGGCCGAGAAATGAATTGCCAGATACGCAATGACCGCAGCCGCAACTGCGGATCCCACCACGACCGCCGCCCAAGCCGGAAATCCCTTCCGCACCGAAGCCGTTGAATCCGAAGCCGGCTTGGTTAGACCCGCCGCGGCCTTCGCCTGCAATGCCTTTCCCAACTCGCCGACAAAAGCGCCGCAGGAGTCATATCTCGATTCCGGCCGCTTCCCCATCGCGCGCGATAACACGCTGTCCACAGCCTTAGGCAGTTGAGGGTTGCGTCCGCTTGCCGGAACCGGCTCGCGATTGAGAATCATCGAGCACCAGGATCCAATCGTCTCCGCGTCGAAGATCTTATGCCCGGTCAGCATGCGATAAGCCACAACTCCCAGCGAATACTGGTCGGTTCGCCCGGTAATCGCCTGCGCTTCAATCTGTTCCGGCGACATATATTCTAGCGTGCCGACGGCCATGCCATGCGTCAAATCCGTATTGGAGCCCAGCACCTTCGCGATGCCGAAATCCGTCAGCCTCACCGACCCGCTTTCGTCCAGCATGATATTCGAAGGCTTGATATCGCGATGTACAATCCCGTGTGCGTGCGCGTGGTCCAGCGCGTCGGCGCACTCCTTCAGTATTTGAACGGCGGTTGGAATGGGAATCGGCGTTCCCAGCGGTGTAAGCTCAGAGGCATTTTTCCCCCGGACGAACTCCATGATGATTGAGGGCGACTCTTCATCGGCCACAATGTCATAGATAGCGACAATGTTGGGATGCCGCAGACTGCCCGCCGCTTGGGCCTCGCGCACCAGCCGCTGCACGGTTTCCTGCCACGTCTGCGGTGACTCACCTTGCGGACGCAACACGCTCTTGATCGCAACCTCGCGCTTGATGAGAGTGTCCACCCCAAGGTTCACCACGCCCATCCCGCCACGTCCAAGTTCACGCACAATTTGGAATCGGTTGCTCTGGGCCACGGAATGCCATTATACGTGTGTTGCCGCATTGTCCAAGCCGGTTTTCACTTAAGATAGACAACATGACAAACGCAGGCGCGGTCATCCGGATTCGCAACCTGAGTGTCGAATTCGCTGGCCGGACTGTTGTGGACGACGTCTCGTTCGACGTCCCCCGCGGCGCCGTCTGCGCTTTCATTGGCCCCAACGGATGCGGCAAAACCACCACCATCCGTGCAATTCTCGGTCTTCAGAAACCAACAAACGGTGAGATCCAACTCTCCGCCTCGTCCCCGGGCGAGCACCCTCTGAAAAGGGTCGGCGTTCTCTTCGACCGGCCGTGGCTCTATCCGCACCTCACTGCCGATGAGAACATCCGCATCGTCAGCCTCTCATATGGCCTCCGCAAGCCCGACACTGTGGCGCTCCTCGCGAGCGTCGGTCTGACCGGCTGCTCTTCCGTGAAAGTCAGTCGTTTCTCAATGGGAATGCGCCAACGCCTCGGGTTCGCCCAACGATCCCGACCTTCTGATTCTCGACGAACCCTTGAACGGCTTGGATCCGGGCGGCGTGAAAAGCTTCCGTGACTTCATCGAGAGATTCTCAGATGCGGGTAAAACAGTGCTCTGGTCGTCGCACCAACTTGCGGAAGTGCAGCGCGTCTCCACCCACATCGCCTTTATGTCGGCTGGCCGGTTACTCTACGCCGGCCCTCTGTCCGGCATTGTCGACCAAAGTCCGCACGCGCTCGTAACCTTGCAGCACGCAGTAACCATCGAAACTTTCGCCGCCCTAAAGAAAACTCTCGTTGCCGGTGGATTTCGCGTTTCCGAAGTGGAACCCTTCGGCGTTGGCGACCTTGAGACCGCCTATGTCGGCCTCGCTGGACGCCTGCCGTCCTGATCATATGCCCAGCGTGTTCCTCGCCGAACTTGCCAAGCTGCGCCGCACGCCGATTCTCTGGCTCGCTATCGCGCTGCCGATTCTTTACGCGCTGATTGGCTTCGCGCAAGTTGTCGATAGCCCGCGCCCGGAACCCTTGCGCCTATGGTTGCCCCGTCTCTGCGGTTTTTGGGCCGCGCTGATGCTCCCCTTTATCGTCGCGATGACATGCGGCGCTATCTCCGCCGCCGAACATCGCAACGATACTTGGAGGTACCTTCTCGCCCTTCCGCGCCGCCGTTCCTCCATCTACATTTCGAAACTCCTGGCCGCAGCCTTGGTTGTCGGCGTAGCAATGTTAGCCTACGCCCTCTCTTCGCTAGCCGCCGCCGAAGCCTTATCCCAGTTAGTTCCGCAAATGGTAGATTCGCCGTTCAGTTCCATCGCCGCCGATAACATACGCAATGCCGCCTTCGTCTACCTCGCCAGTCTGGCGCAAATCTCTCTCGTCTCATGGCTCAGTACGCGCGTTCAATGGTCCACCGCGCCGATCATGGCGGCAATTGCCGGAGTCGGCATTGCCCTTCCTTTTTGGAGCCGCGGCCGCATGTTTTTGGTAAACCCATGGCAGTTCACCCCTGGCGTTGTAGCTCATGATGCCTCACATCCAGTGGCGACAACCCTTCTCATCGCGGCCGCCGTTACGCTCGTAGCTGCCATCGCCGGAGCCGCCGATTTCACGCGCCCTCGCGCGACGCCTTAGTCGTTCCGCAACGCCACCAGCGGATCCACTCTCGCCGCGCGAGCCGCCGGAATGTACCCCGCCGCCAATGCCGTCACAGCCAGCACCACCGCCGCGCCCGCCAACGCCATCGCATCGTGCGGCGCCACGCCATACAGCATCGATTTCGCCAGGCTCGCCAGTGGATACGAAAGCGGCGCCGCAATCGCAATCCCAATTGCCGCCATCGCCGCGACTTCGCGCATCACCAGCCCCAGCACCTCGCCGCGCCCCGCGCCCAACGCCATCCGCACTCCAATCTCCCGCCTGCGCCGCGTCACCGTGTAAGACATCACGCCGTAAAGCCCAATCGCCGCCAGCGCCGTCGCCAGCACGCCGAAGAATGCCGCCAACATCGAAACAAGCCGGTCCGCAAAAATGTCTTCGTCGATTTGCCGCTCCATCGTTTTCAAGCCGAACACCGGCAGGTTCGCGTCCGCCTCATGTACAATCCGCCGCAGCGCGGACGCCATCGACTCTGGATCCTGCGCCGTCCTTACGTAATAAGTCATCGCGCCAATATTCGAGTTGTATTGCTGCGCATACGGAACGAAGATGGCGCGCAGCTTTTCCTCCCGCACATCCGCGTACTTGCCGTCCTTCGCCACCCCCACAATCTCAATCGGCGTCTTTTTGTCGTCTCCGCTGAAATAGAACTTGCGCCCAATCGCATTCGAACCCCCGAACACCTCCCGCGCGAACTTCTCGTTCACCACCGCCACCCGCGGTCCCGCCATATTGTCCGACGCGCGAAATTCTCTCCCGGCCGCCAGCGGCATGCCCATTCCCGCGAAATAGCCGGCGCTTACCGAGTTCAAGTTCGGCGAGCTCTCACCTTCCTTCGGCGTGTACCCCTGCACTGTCAGGCCCATACTCCAATTGTCATTCGCCAGCAGCGCAGTCTGCGTAGAGACCGCCGCGCGCACCCCCGGCAGCGATGCCGCCCGCTCCTGCAATTCATCGAACAAGGCAATCGACCGCCGCGCATCGTAGCCGTTCAACGACGGCTGAATCGAAAACGACATCAAATGATCGGCGCGAAAACCCAGATCGATGCGTTTAATATTCCCCAGGCTGCGCAGGAACAGCCCCGCCCCCGTCAGCAGAACCAGCGACAGCCCCACCTGCGCAATCACCAGCCCCTTGCGCACCATCACGTGCGAGCCGCCCGAAACCACGCCGCCCGCCTGATCCTTCATTGTGGATGCCAGGTCGGGCCGCGTCGTCTGCACCGCCGGGGCCAGGCCAAACGCAATTCCGCACACCAGAGATACCGCGGCAGTAAACGCCAGAATGCGCCAATCGGGATTGGCCGAAATCGTCGCCGTGTAATCCCCAAACGGGAGAAATGCCAACAGTATGCGGCCGCCCCATATCGAAAGCAGAACGCCCAATCCTCCGCCCGCCGCGGCCAGAACCAATCCCTCGCTCAATATCTGCCGCACAATGTCGCCGCGCGTCGCGCCCACCGCCAGCCGGATCGCGATCTCCTTTTGCCGTCCGGCCGCGCGGGCAATCATCAGATTTGCCACATTCGCGCACGCAATCAGAAGCACCAGCCCTACCAATCCCATCAGCAGCGCCAACGGCTGCCGGAAGGTCATCCGCAGCAGCGAAATCCCGTTCGACGCGTCCACTAGCGTAATGTGTCGATTCAAGAAGTTCCGCCGGAACTGTTCTGACCCGCTGGTCATCTGGCTCAATTCGTCTTGCAGAATCGGCTTCCAAAACACATTCAGGGCCGCCTGCGCACCGGCGCGCGTTACGCCGGGCTTCAATCGTCCCATGACGTTCAGCCATATGTTCCGCCGCGAATCCATCGGGACGCGTGGCGCCGTCAGCGTCGGCATCATCGTCGCCGGAATGAACACCGCCGGAGCCTCGCCCATCGCCACGCCATAAAAGTCCCGCGCCGCCACGCCCACCACTAGCAGTGGCTGCCCATTTATCGATACCCTCCGGTTCAATATGTCCGCATCGCCGCCAAACCTTTGCTGCCAGTAGCCGTAACTGAGCACTGCCACGGCATTCGATCCCAGCGCGCGTGCATCATCCGGCATAATCGGCCTCCCGATCGCCGTCCCCGCGCCGAGAACTTCAAAGAAGTTTCCCGAAACCAGATTCGCCGCCACCCGCTCCGTCGTCCCATTCAGCGACAAGCTTGCCGATATGGGATACCACGCGATAACGCCGCTAAGATCGGGAGCCCGGTCACGGAAATCGAGGTACATCGGATACGAAAACGTGAACGTATCGTCGTAAGCCGTATTGATGCTGCCGCGCCGCGGCCCATTGGCCGTCAACAACACCAATTGCGCAGCATCGCGCACCGGCAGCGACCGTAACATCACCCGGTCCAACAGGCTAAATATCGCCGTGTTCGCCCCGATCCCCAACGCCAGTGAGATCACCGCAATAACCGTGAACCCCGGGTTCTTACGAAACGAACGAAAGGTATAGCGAAGGTTGCCCGCAAGCATGCTCATTGGACGACCGCAATGCGATTCGGTTCCGCCCGGGTCGGATCATCTCAGGCGAACTGAATTAGGATAAGACGATGAGCGAGAGACAACCAGAACCGGCGATTCCACACACCTTCATCCGCCGCGTCGAAGCCGATGGCGTAAGGGTGTTCTATCGAGAAGCAGGCCAGCCCGAAGCGCCAGTGGTGCTCCTGCTTCATGGATTCCCCACGTCTTCCTTCCAATACCGGGAACTGATCCCGCGCCTGGCAGATTGCTACCGAGTCATCGCGCCCGATCTCCCCGGCTTCGGTTTCACCGAGGTCCCCGCCACCCGAAGTTACAAATATACGTTCGACGCGTTGGCCCAAACCATCCTGGCATTCACCAACGCTCTCCACCTGCAACGCTACGCGCTCTACGTTTTCGACTACGGCGCGCCCACCGGTTTTCGCCTTGCAATGGCAAATCCCGAGCGCGTCACAGCAATCGTTTCCCAAAACGGCAACGCCTACGAGGAGGGTTTGGGGGATGCATGGGCGCCCATCCGGCGGTACTGGTCACACCCCACCTCTGAAAATAGAGAAGCAATCCGTACCGGCCTGAATCTCGAAGGAATGCGCCACGAATATTCCTCCGGTATACCCGATCCCGAGCTAATCGCGCCAGAGGGATACACACTGGATGCCGCCTTGATGGCGCGCCCGGGCAATACTGACATTCAGTTGGATCTCTTCCTGGACTATGCCAACAATGTGAAACTCTACCCCGCCTTTCAGGAGTATTTTCAAAAATCAAAACCCCCGCTGTTAGCCATCTGGGGCAAGTACGATCCATACTTCATTCCCGCCGGCGCCGAAGCCTTCCGGCGCGACATCCCAAACGCAGATGTCCGATTTCTGGATACCGGACACTTCGCCCTCGAAACACACCTGGAAGAAATCGCTCTAGCCATGCGGCAGTTTCTTGCAAGAGTCGAGCGATAGAGCATCGCTCAGTGAACTGAAGTTGCGCCGGGAAAACACGCGTGCAACTCCTGCCGCGTCTCCTGCGGCAGCTCTGCGAACGAGAACATCACCGTCTCACCGGGAAACAGATCGCGAATCGTCAGCGACTCATCGGGAAACGGCAGCCCGTTTCGCGATACGCCGCGCGCGGTTTCCGCCAGCAGCACCGTAGCGGGACCGTGGAGCACGACGCCATTACCGTTGCCCATCGTCTCGCTTCCTTCCACCCGATACGACACCCCCGTACTTCCATCCACGGAGGCGGTAAGGCTCCCGCTGCGTGGCACAGGCGACCAGGCCAATTGCACATAGCCCTCCCGCGTCGCCGCATTGCAGGAGGCAATCAGCCGATAAACTTCAGCCGTTCCCGCCTCCGTGGGGGAATGCGCCTCTTGCAGAGTGCTCGCCGTGAGAGTTCTGGCGTTAGCCGCTGAGTCCATCGAACGCTCCACAACCCATCCCGTTTCGCCAATCGACTCCACCGCAAACGCGTGAATCAGCGCATCAATGGAAGCTTTGGGCGGAATAGGAATTCCCGCCGCCCCCATCGCCCCGCCCTTCATTTTCGCGTCAATCAACGCCGCAGCGCCGGCGTCCGTCGGCGCATCCCTCACCGTCTTGAGCGCCACGCCGCCAGTAAGTTTGCTCAACAACATCGCCACCAAACTCGGCGGCGCCTGCGCCGCATCAAAATGCTCGAGCGATAACCCGCCGTTCCGCGCAACATCCGTATGGCACACCGCGCAATACTTCTGCACCATCGCATTCTGCTGCCCCTGAGGCATCACCCCGGCCACCGGCGCCGCGCCCAAAGAAACAGCCACCGCCAAACCAACCAAAACCACAGCCGCGCCGTTTAGCTCAGAGCGCATTCATCTCCCCTTCCACCGATTCCATATCCCTGGGCGAAGCCCAGCAGAGAGGCGAAGCCAACCTTCATTCTGACTTCCTCGACTCCCTCGACTTCTAACTCCCATATCCCGCAGGGATATTCCTGGGCGAAGCCCAGGACCCCCGCACCGACCGCGCAATCTCCCAATCCTCCTCCGTATGCACCACCATCACCCGCGTCCCCAAAAACTCAAACGGCCGGCACGCCATCTCCCGTACCTGCCGAACATTCTCCCCAATCCCGCCTGTGAACACCAGCGCGTCCAGTCCTCCCAGCGCCCCCAGCATCGCCCCAATCCCCGCCGACAGCCGGTGAACGAACACATCGAACGCCACCTGCGCGCGCTCGTCGCCGCGTTCCATGCCGGCAATAATCTCACGCATGTCCCCCTTGCCGCCGCCCAGCCCCTTCAACCCGGATTCACGGTTCAATATACGATCCAAATCATCAGCGGAGCACTTATCCCTCCGCATCAAATAGATCAAAATCCCCGGATCCACCGACCCCGAGCGCGTCCCCATCATCAACCCTTCGAGCGGCGTAAATCCCATCGTCGTATCCACGCTCCGCCCGCCGCTGATCGCCGTCAGCGAACATCCATTCCCCAGGTGGCAAGTGATCAACTTCAGATCCTCCACCCGCCGGTTAAGCTCCCGCGCCGCGCGCCGCGAAACGTATCGATGACTGATGCCGTGAAATCCGAAGCGTCTAATGCCTTCATCCAGCCACCTGGCCGGCCCTGGGTAGATATAAGCTTCGCGCGGCAAAGTGACGTGGAAGGCGCTGTCGAACACCGCCACCTGCGGCACGTCCCGTCCTAGCACGCGTTCCGCCGCTTCAATTCCTGCCATTTCGACGCGATTATGCTGCGGCGCTAATGCTCCCAGCGATGCCAGCGTGGATTTCACTTCGTCCGTAATCCGTACCGGTTCCGTGAAGGCCGTTCCCCCATTCACGATGCGATGACCCACCGCGTCAATTCCCCCGCCCGCCGGCAGCATTTTCATCAGCTGGTTAGGCGCATCCTCGGGCGAATCGGCCGAGCTATCTACAGTCTTCTCCCATTCCGCCTTTCCCGGATTCGCCTCTTCCGCATCTTCGCCTACCTCGAATATGCTCGCCTTCAGGCTGCTCGATCCGCCATTTAGCACCAGCACTCGCATCGCTTACGCCGGCCACTCCCAATCGCGAATCTCCGGCATATCCTCGCCGTGCCTCGCGATATAGAGTTTGTGATCGATCAGAAGATTGCGCAGCTTCTGTTTCTGATGCGCCGCTCGTGCGGCCAGGCCCGGCACCCGCTCAATCACATCCATCGCCAGATGAAAGCGGTCCAGATCGTTCATCACCGTCATATCGAACGGCGTAGTCGTCGTGCCCTCCTCCTTATAGCCGCGCACGTGCAGGTTGCCGTGATTGGTCCGGCGATAGGTCAGGCGATGAATCAGCCACGGGTATCCGTGGAAGGCGAAGATAACGGGTTTGTCGGCGGTAAAGATCGAATCGAAATCGGCGTCGGAAAGTCCGTGCGGATGCTCGCTCTTCGGCTGCAGCGTCATCAAATCCACTACGTTCACCACCCGAAGTTTCAGATTGGGCAGGTTGTGGCGCAGCCAATGCACCGCGGCCAAAGTCTCGGTCGTAGGAACATCGCCGCAGCATGCCATCACCACATCGGGCTCGCCCGTCGTATCGTTGCCCGCCCAATCCCAGATCCCCAGGCCCTGCGTGCAATGCTTCACGGCCTCGTCTATCGTCAGCCATTGGGATTCCGGCGCTTTGCCGGCCACAATCACATTCACGTAGTTGCGGCTGCGCAGGCAATGGTCGGTTACGGAAAGCAAACAATTCGCGTCCGGCGGCAAATAGACGCGGCAAACGTCCGCCTTCTTGTTGATTACAACGTCGAGAAATCCGGGGTCCTGATGCGTGAAGCCATTATGGTCCTGCTGCCACACATGCGAGGTCAGTAAGTAATTCAAGGACGCAATCGGTCGCCGCCACGCAATATGGCGTGAGGTCTCCAGCCACTTCGCATGTTGGTTCACCATCGAATCCACAATGTGAACGAAAGCTTCATAACACGAAAACAGCCCATGCCGGCCAGTAAGCAGGTAGCCCTCAAGCCACCCTTGGCATAAATGTTCGCTCAGCGCGGAATCCATCACCCGTCCGTCCCGCGAGAGATGGTCGTCAGTCGGCAGTATCTCGCCTTCGAACACGCGCCCGGTAGCTTCAAAAAGATTCGTAAGCCGGTTCGAAGCCGTCTCATCCGGACCCACCACGCGGAAATTCCCGGCGTCCGCATTGAGGCGGAAGACATCCCGCAAGTAAGCCCCTAGAATACGCGTGCCCTCTTCGTTCACTGCCCCTGGAGCCGTAACGTTCACCGCATATTTGCGAAAATCCGGCAGCTTCAAATCGCGCAGCAGCAATCCGCCGTTCGCGTGCGGATTCGCGCTCATTCGTCGCTCGCGCTTGGGCGGCAGTTCCGCCAGTTCCGGAATCAACCGGCCCGTGTCATCGAAGAGCTCTTCCGGTTTGTAACTCTTCATCCACGTCTCGAGCACCGCCAGATGTTTTGGGTTCGTCCGCACTTCGCCGAACGGAACCTGATGGGACCGCCACGAATTCTCTACCGGCAGACCATCCACTTCCTTCGGACAAGTCCAGCCCTTCGGACTCCGCAACACGATCATTGGCCATCGCGGCCGCTCCACACGCTCAGGTCCCGCGTCCCGCGCGCCTTTCTGAATATTCCGGATCTCTTCGATAACCCGATCCATCGTCGCCGCCATAAGTTGGTGCATGGCGTCTGGCTGATCGCCCTCCACATAATGTGGCGCATATCCGTAACCCGTCAGGAGATCAGTCAGTTCCTCTTTTGGAATGCGGGCGAGAATCGTCGGGTTCGCGATCTTATATCCATTCAGGTGTAGAATAGGCAGCACCGCGCCGTCGCGTGCGGCGTTCAGGAACTTATTCGAATGCCAACTCGCCGCCAACGCTCCCGTCTCGGCCTCTCCATCGCCCACCACGCAGCAGGCGATCAGCTCCGGATTATCGAATATCGCCCCATGCGCGTGCAGCAGTGAGTAACCCAGTTCGCCGCCTTCATGAATCGAGCCCGGCGTCTCCGGCGCGCAGTGACTCGGAATCCCCCCAGGAAACGAAAATTGCGTAAATAGCCGCTTCATTCCCTCGGCGTCCTGCTGGATTCCCGGATACACCTCGCTGTAAGTTCCTTCCAGGTAAGTATTCGCCACCACCCCCGGTCCGCCGTGACCCGGCCCCGCGATGTAGATCATATCCAGATCGTATTTCTTGATCGCGCGATTGCAATGCGCGTAAATGAAGTTGAGTCCTGGCGTCGTTCCCCAGTGTCCTAACAATCGAGGCTTCACGTGTTCGGGTTTCAACGGCTCACTCAGCAGCGGGTTATCGAAAAGATAAATCTGGCCTATCGATAGATAGTTGGCTGCGCGCCAATATGCGTTAATGTGTTGAATCTCTTCAGGAGAAAGGGTTGCCGTTTGCGCGGACATTCTGCACGCTCCTCAAGGTGGTTCCTCCCGATGATAGATGATCGTGCGATGGCGCCGTCGTAATATAACTAACGAAGTGCTACAGTGATGCACGGAGCGCCCACAATGCTTGGCGAACCGCCAGCGAACACGCCACTGCCCGTCGCCGTTGCCGTCACGCCGCGCAACCACAACGAAGAGATCGATTTCGGCGCTGGCTTTGAGCTCATCGATTTTCTTTGCCGCAATGGTGTTCGCGGAATCGCCTTCTTCACCGCCATCGGCGAATATGCCTCGCTGCCGCCCGATGAGCGTTCGCGCTTTCTTTGTCTCGCCATCAAGCGCAGCCGCGTGCCAATTTACGCCGGCATCGGCGCCGCAACCCTCGATGCCGCCATCGGCCTCGCCCGTGACGCCCGCGATGCTGGCGCTGCCGCGCTGCTTCTCCCTCCGCCCCACGGCTTCTCCTACGGGCAAGACGATATCCGAGAGTTTTTTCTCCAATTCGCCGCCCACGTCCGCGGCGGCCCGCCCGTCTATCTCATCGATTCGCCGGGATTATGTACTCCCATAGAGGTTGCTACCGCCGTCCGATTGATCTCGAGCGGCGGCTTCGCGGGGATGGCCGATTTCCTAAGTGAGACTGCTGGCGCCATCCCCGAGTTGGCCGTCGCGCTCAATGACTCCCTTCGCGGCCGCGAACTGCTACGCGAGTTCGTAGATTGGACGCGCGAATTCCCCCCGCCCGTCGCCCTCAAAACTGTCCTGGCTCTTCGCGGCATCAAGACCGGCCCGCTGCCGGTCCCTCTGACCCCGGAAAAGCAGCACCGCCTGGATGAATTTCGAATCTGGTTCTCTGCTTGGCTCCCGGCTGTAAAGAAACTCCATGCCCATGCGTAGCGCAACCGCCGCCCTGGCGCTGGTCGCAGTCCTGAGCGCCTTCTCGCCACTCGCCCGCGCCCAAGCCGGTCCCCGTCTCCTGACCTTTGTATCGCAGGTCGATGGAACCCAGCAGCCCTATGCGCTCTACTTACCGCCGGCATACGACAAGACCAAGCCCTATCCTTTGGTAGTTAGCCTCCACTCCGAAGAATCCACCCACCGCCTGAACTTCCGGCAGCTCCTCGGCGCTGCCGCGCCCTTCAACCGCGTCGATCCCCTCGACCCGCGTTTTTATCCCGTCTCGCGCGATGTCGATTTCATCGTGGCCTTTCCTTTCGCCCGCGGCGCCATCGGGTATCAGGGTATTGCCGAACGCGACGTCTACCAGATGCTTGCCGAGGTGGAAGACCATTTCCTGATCGACCGTGACCGCGTCTATCTCACCGGCATCTCCATGGGTGGCGGCGGCGCTCTTTGGTATGCCCTCACCCGCCCCGACGTGTGGGCCGCCGTGGCCCCGCTCGCGCCGGCCGTGCCGCCGTCGGCCGAGCCTCTGGCGCTTAATGCCACCAATCTACCTATCTGCCTGTTTCAGGGAGAAGAGGATCCTATTATCGCGGCGCAATCGTCCCGCGATTGGCAGCGCCGCTTGGAAGACGCCGGCGCCAATACGCGCTACTTCGAATACCCCGGCGTTCGCCACGATGTCTGGAACGTAGCGTATAAGAACGGCGCCGTCTTCGATTGGTTCGCGCAAATCCGCCGCAACCGCTACCCCGATCGCGTCAAATTTGTCGCCGATGCATATGCCTATAATTCCGCCTACTGGGTGCGCATCGATGGTCTCACTCCGGGCACTCCCGCATCCATCGATGCCAGGCGCGACTCTGCAATTACCGTGACTACAAAAAATGTAGACGGCTTCACCCTCACGCCCGAACATCCTCCCGCCTCGGTGATAATCGATGGTGCAACCCTACACCTCAAGCCCGGCGCTCCGCTTTCATTCAACAGAGTCGCCGGCCAATGGCGCGCCGGACGCTTCACCCCCGCTGGCAAACGTGGCGGCTCGGAAGGTCCCATCGCCGCCGCGTTTATGGGTGGACAAATTTACGTTCATGGTGCAAGCAACGCCTCCCTCGCCGAGCATGCCGCGAAATGGCCTACCCTCTCCTTCCGCGTACTCGCCGATTCCGAAGTGACGCCCGCCGATCTTGCCGATTCAGACGCCATCCTCTTCGGCACAGCCCAAACCAATTCCCTCATCGCCCGCTTCGCGCCGCAATTCCCCATCCAACTCAATCCCGGCGCCGCCGATTATGGCCTGCTGTTTATCGCTCCGCTAGCCCACCATTACGCCGTCGTAAGTTCCGGCCTGCCGTGGTGGTCCGGCGGCACGGAAGTCAATCGCGGAGGCGACCGCTTCGCGCCGGAGCCTTACCGCCTGCTTTCCACCTTCGGCGACTACGTCTTATTCAAGGGATCGCTCACCAACATAGTTGCCGAAGGCCGCTTCGATGCCAATTGGAGAGTCCCCCCCGAAGCCGCCGCCAAAATGCGCGCCACCGGCACCGTAACTGTCCGCTAACGCGGGCGCGGTCGCTCAATCCGGATCACGATTCCACCCTCGCTCGTAACCAGGAATTGCGCATCCAGGCCGACGTCGGCATCTTTAATCGCAGCCAATACGTTCTGCATGGCCTCCGCGGTAAGCACATCTCCCAGTTGTACCGGAAGCTGGACCTTCAACGGCAGCGCCTCGCCTTCGATCCGCACCAGCTTGCGCCCCGCCAGTTCGCGCGTCATCTGTCTCCGCACCGTCTCGATGAGCTCATTCAAACGCCGAACTTTCACATTCTCTGAACTATAAATCGTCGATAGCTCGGCTAACTGCTGTTCCAGCGCCCTCAACTGTCTTTCACCGGAAGATTCGACAATCTGCATGTATTGTTGCCGTTGTAACTCGTTCTCTGGCAACTTCACCTTCGCGAGACTGCCTTGAATCGCATCCATCGCAACTTGGAGGTCCTGCCCCGCCGTATCTAAGCGCACTCGCCCGGCCCCCGGTCGAGCTGGGGCGAAATCGACGCTCACCTGCCGCACCTCACCTTTCGTAGCATTGGCAAACCGTCCCGCCAAGACCGCGCGCAACGCAGCTTTACGTAATTCCAATGGCCCGGTAATCACATGCGTATCGACGGCTTGGCCATTCTCGTCAAGCGTCGCTTCCAGAAGCACAGTGCCTGTGATTCCGTCGCGGGCCGCAACTGCCAGTCGATCCCGAACCGCCGCTTCCGAAGGAGTCTGCGCCTCAAGTTCGCCCTGAACCACGGGTTGCTGGGCGTGCGCCCGGTGGATGGTCAACGGCGCGCATACCGCCGCCGCGATCACCGCCAGAATCACTGGCAATCGCGATGGGGCGCACTCCCGCACCGCCCCCGTCAACCGCTGTATGCGATATAGCAACGCGCCACCGTTAGCGGCCACCGCCGGTTCCGGCATCACGCGCGCTCGCTCGAGTTTAGTCAATGCCCGCGCATATCCCGCCGCATCTCCGCAATGCCGCACCACCAGATCGTCGCAACAATACTCCCGTTCCTGGCGAATCCGCGACGACACCCACCACGTTGCGGGATGGTAAAAGAGCATCGTCTCCACCACCGTCTGCAGCGCATTCACCACGAAATCATGACGCCGGATGTGCGCCATTTCGTGCGCCAGAATGGCTTCCAGTTGCCGTGCGTCCAATCCCGCCAGCGCCGCCGCCGGCAACAAAATCGCCGGCCGCACCCACCCAATCACGCATGGACTATCCGCAAGCTTTGAGACCAGCACGCGCACCGGCCGTGCAATCTTCATACGCCGCGCCAACACCGCCACCACCTCCGCGGCCCCCGCCTCCACCGCTTCGCCCGCGCGCCGCAGCACTCTCAGGTGCCGGTATCCCATCGCCAGCCGAAGCGCGAACAGCAACACTCCCGCCGCCCACACCGGCAGGGTCCACTGGCGCGCGATCTCCATCCACGCCCGCGGTTGTGCGCCTATGCTCTTCATCGCAGCCGGAATGGCGGCGCCCATCGCAACCGATGGCCAAAGCTCCGATGGTTGCAGATACACAATCCACGCCGTCGCCAACGGCAGCGCCGCCATCAGCGTGAGTGCAATGCAACTCGCGATATAGCGCGCGTTCGGCGTCCCACGCCGCAGTGCGAAAAGGACAACCCAAAGTAGGAACGCGACTGCCGTCCCCTGCCAGATGAAATGCAACAAAGCGGCGCTCAGCGCCTGTGAAAGTGCGGTCATCGCTTTACTCCTTTTTGATCTGCCTCGAACCGGTCGAGTAACTCTTCCATCGCCGCCAGTTCCTCGGCCGACGATTTCCTGCCCGCCAGCGCCTGCAGCACCAGCGCCTTTACCGACCCCCCGAACGCCCGCTGCAAAAGATCGCGCACCAGTTGCCGCTGCGTATGCTCGCGCGTATTCCGTGGCCGGTAAATCTGCGGCCGGACGCTTTCGTCGCGCTCCACAAGTCCTTTTTCCGTCATGATCTGCAGCATCTTCAGCACAGTCGTATAACCCACCGGCCGTGCCTCATTCATCGCGCGTTGTATCTCTCGCACCGAAGCCGGCCCGCTGGTCCAAAGCGCGCGCAAAATCGCAAGCTCAGCCGCGGTGGGTTTAGGTTGTTTCGTGGCCATGCGGCAATTATTGACGAAAAGGTTCGTCAATGTCAACGAAATTCTTCGTCAATCAATCGCCGGCCGCTGGCTTTGAGCCGCCCGTCTACGATATAGATCCGATTAGGATCGGCGGTCGCAGCCAGACGCGTATACACATCGCTATTACCCCAGCGAAAGCTCGCAGGAAGAACCCCGATGATCTTATAGTTATCGTGATCCAGCTCCAGTTTGCTTCCCGATTACGTCCTTATTTCCGCCGTATCGGCGCCGCCAGAACGAATAGCTTAGGACCACCACGTGCGCCAGGTCTTCTCCCGTAGCTGTAGCGGAGGCTGAAAAAACATGGCCGAGAACGGGACGCAGGCCAAAGTATGCAAACGCATCCGCTGAGAGGTGCGCCGCTCGAACCGGCTCAGGCAATGCCATACCGGTCGATGCCATATCCCAGTTGTCCATCGCAACCGCGCCATCCAGAACATCGATTTGCCTGAAATCCGCGAATTGTTCGCTGAAAAGTGCGGTTACAAATTAGCACCCTACCGGATTTGACGGTCACGCTGCCGAAGCCGTGGGTGATTCGTGGCAGCGAAGCTCGTTCAGATGATCCTCGAAGTATTTCACTCGCCAGACCGGTCACAACATGGCGGGCAGGAATTTGATAGCCGCAAAGACACTCGCTGACGGCTTCCCGCGTCCCGGCATCACGACGATGACTTCGCTATTGGGGGTCCGGGGAGAAGAACGGGGTTATCGAAAAGTGGCGGCGTTCAGTTTTCGCAATCCCGGGAGCGCCGATGATGCCGCCACACAATGCCGCCGCAGTCGAGCTTCTCGCGCACGCTGAACGGCGGCGTCATCCAGGCGTCCGAAGGATCTCCGATACGAACCAGCGACGCCGTGGCGCATTGCGTCAACCGGATCGACTTCACTCTGCCGTCCGCATTCTCGATCATGGCGTGGCCTTGACCATCGCAGCAGCCACGGCCTCAGTACGTAGCGGACGTGGCCGGTGTTATTGACGACTTCGGTTTTGGCGGCGTAGGAGCGCGTGCTATCCTCGAAATCGCCAATTAATTTTGTCTTCACCCGCTAGCACCGGAGAAATCTGGGCGGCGGACATATTTATTTCTTGCCGACGGGAGCGCCTTGGAAAAGTCTCCGAACCGCTTCGCTCGTCGCAACCACAGGCAGCGTTCCTTTCAGAATCCCGGCTGGCGTTGGAACGGCCAAACCCGATCTTAATTCGGCCATCAAACAGACCAAATTCCGCACGAAGTCGTCCTCGTTCTGGAAGGCAATCTCCACGCTCAACGTTTCTCGCGTATACACGATTGCGGACTGCTGAAAGGCCCCCAGAATGAACTGACCTTGCGGCATGCTCGGGCTAATTACGACCGGCACGCTCCACATCGACGTGTCCACAAGCGACTCGTCGTCGGGAGCGCCCCAGCCCCCATAAAAACGTAACTGCCGATGCTCGTTTTAATCAGTCGCAACGCGGTAAAATCCGCCGCGTTCGCCATCGGGTTGATAGCCCTGCCCGAGTAACTGACCAATTGCACGCGCGATGATATCCATTCCCTGATCGCCGGTCACGGGCGTATAAGTTAATGGCGTGGCAAGCTGCATCAGGCCGATGATGTTGTTCGTTGCGTCGCCGTTAATGAAAACGTCCTCTTCTTTCAGGCTGCACGAATAGCAACCGCACATCGAGCCAGGGAGACAATAACGGCACGTCCATCATGCTTTGCTTGGAAATTTTGATGGTGACGGCGATGGTTGCGACCTTGCTGGTCGCTTCGGCGAACGTTGCCGCCATCACCGGCTTCGTCGTTCCTTCTGAAACGAATGCGGCGGCGTGCGGATCGTAGTTCTGTTCCACCGTGTATTCGACAACACCGCTGGTAACGAAAATACTCGGGATCAATTCGCGGAGCCGCAATGGAAACTGCGGAGCGTCCCAAATTTTCGTCGGCAAGTACTCAATCGGCGACTGTCCCATGATGGGCGTAGCGGCTTTGCTCGACGACGGCATTTTCAGATCGACGGCGAAGTAAATCGCGCGAAGACTCGACGTTCTTCAGCCACGATTGGAACGAACTGGCACCGACTAACTGGCGCGAAAGAGCGGCACCCGGCGCGGATAGCGCGGTGATTTCGACGCTGGCGCTGCCGGGTGGGTGCGAACTGCGCATCCCCAACAGCTTCAGTTCATGTCTGATCGGATCGATAGCGTCGCCGATTTGGCGGTCGAAACGGTGTTGAAGTTCCGCGAGAATTTCATGATCACCTTCAGTTAATTCGACGGGCATGGATGGGCGTCCTCGTCGCGGCGAATATCATGCCGTGACAGTCTGGGGCCAGAAGGAACTGGACCGGCGCAAGACCACATGGCGCAAGACCAAACAGGGCAAGCAACCGCCCCAGTCCCTGCTTTTTCCGGCCTTCTGAAGTGCAATTGCGGAAAGTCCTGGTATACCCGCTCCGGTTCGGTTGCCAAGCCGCGCAGTTATTATTTCTGTTCCACCCAGGTGCGTGGGCGCGGCCCCAGTTGCGGGCATTCAGCGTGCAACCGAAAACCGCCGACGAGTTCGTCTCTAGGATGGCTGCTGAATGCTTCACGATCTTGCCGTACGGCGCGAAGGACTGAACGGAATCGCCGCACCGTCCGTTGCCGCGCCCAACGCAAGCAAAGAAATCGCAAGGCTCGAAGGCAAGCGAGAACGCATCCTGGAACAACGCGCCGATGGCATCATTACGCGAGAGAAGTGCAACCAACAAATCGCCGCTATCGACCGCGATCTTCAGGCGGCCCGCGCAATGGATTCCGTCCCGGCTCCGGTCGTCAATCTGAAGCGGCTGGCGGCGGGACTGGTGGACGTTTTCGGCAGGTACCACTACGAGAAGCTAATTACTTATCGCACTCAAGACCGTCGTCGTGGAACCGATGCCCAGCGCTAACGACAGAATTGAAATGGCGGCGAAGCGCGGCGCCAGACGCAACTGTCGGATGGCATGTCGAGCGCCAACCGCGAGATTACCGAGCGCTACCAAAATCATCCGGTTGTCATTGGACGCAGACGGAACGCCAAACCTTCCGGGATTCTGAACGCACGCCCACAGTTTGAACCTCGCCGTCAGCCGAATTCCGCTAAAATTGCAATATCATGATGAAAGTTTCCTGGCATGGGGTTTTCCCCGCCATCACTACCCAATTTCGTTCCGACCACTCCCTCGACCTCGCCGCAACGTCGAAACACCTCAGCGCCATGATCGACGCCGGCATTCACGGCCTCGTCGCCCTAGGCACGGTAGGGGAAAACACAACCCTCGATTCTGCCGAGAAGCTCGAAATCATCCGCGAACTGAAGCAGACCGCCCGCGGGCGCATCCCCGTCCTTACCGGCGTCGCCGAATACACCACCGCCCTCGCCTGCCGCTTCGCGCGCGACGCGGAAGCCGCTGGCGCCGAAGGTCTCATGGTCCTTCCAGGCATGGTCTATAAATCCGATGAGCGCGAGACCCTCACGCATTTCCGGACCATCGCGGAATCCACCGGCCTGCCTATCATGATCTACAACAACCCGGTCTCCTACGGCGTCGATCTCCTGCCGCATGCCTTCGCCGAACTCGCGAAGCTTTCCAACATCGTCGCCATCAAGGAATCCTCCGAAGACGTCCGCCGCCTCACCGACCTTCGCAATACCGTCGGCAATCGCTTCATCCTTTTCGGCGGCGTCGATGATCTCATTCTCGAAAGCATCGCCCTCGGCGCCGAAGGCTGGATCTCCGGCTTAGTCAACGCCTTCCCTCACGAAAATCGCGAGCTTTGGGATCTCGCCACCTCCGGACAATGGCAAAAGGCGCTAGAACTATATCGCTGGTATACCCCTTTGTTGCATTTAGATACTAAAGTAAAACTCGTCCAATACATTAAGCTTGCGATGCAGGAGACCGGTCTCGGCTCAGAGCTCACGCGTCCGCCCCGCTTACCCATCATCGGCGCCGAACGCGAAGAAATCCTCGGCATCATTCGCCACTCCATCGCCACCCGGCCCGCGCTCAGTGCCGTCGCCGCAAAATGAGCAGCCGCATCCACGTCATCGATTCGCACACTGGAGGCGAGCCCACCCGCATCATCGTCTCCGGTGGGCCGAATCTCGGCAGCGGAACTATCCAGGAACGCCTCAACCGGTTCCGTACCGAAGCCGACCACATACGTTCCGCCGTCGTCAATGAGCCGCGCGGGAACGACGCCATAGTAGGCGCCCTTCTCTGCGAACCGCATGACCCCACCTGCCAGGTCGGCGTGATCTTCTTTAATAACGTCGGTTTTCTCAACATGTGCGGCCATGGAACTATCGGCCTCATGGTTACGCTCGCTCACCTCGGCCGCATCGGCTCAGGCGTCTGCCGTATCGACACCAACTGCGGCCCCGTCGAAGCGCGTCTCAACACAAATGGCAGCGTAACTCTACGCAACGTAGCCAGCTACCGCAGTAGCGCCGCATTGCCGCTCGACGTTCCCGGCCTCGGTCGAATCCACGGCGATATCGCGTGGGGCGGCAACTGGTTCTTCCTCGTCGCCGATCACGGCCAGAAGCTTTCGCTCGCGCGCCTCGAACCCCTCACCGATTACGCTTGGCGCGTCCGCCAGGCTCTCGAAGCCAACGGCATCACCGGCGCCGATGGCCGCGAGATCGATCATATCGAGTTATTCGGTCCGCCCTCCTCCCGCAATGCGGACAGCAGGAATTTCGTTCTCTGCCCCGGTAAGGCCTACGACCGCTCTCCCTGCGGAACCGGCACCAGCGCCAAGCTCGCCTGTCTTTACGCCGACGGCAAATTGAAGCCCGGCGAAATCTGGCGTCAGGAAAGCATCGTCGGCAGCGTCTTCGAAGGCTCCGTAGTCGTTGAAAACGGCAGCCTCTATCCCGAGATCACCGGCTTCGCCTACGTCAACGCCGAGGCCGATCTCATTCTCGACGAATCCGACCCGTTCTGTTTCGGGATTCGCGCCTCATGCGCTCAAGCTTCGACGTAGCCATCGCCGGCGGCGGCATCGTCGGCGCTTCTTGCGCCGCCGAGTGCGCCGCCGCGGGCCTTTCTGTTTTCGTCGCCGAACCGGCCGTCATCGGCGGCGGCGCCACCGCCGCCGGCATGGGCCACCTCGTCGTGATGGACGATTCGCCCGCCCAGATCGCACTCACTAACTATTCGCGCTCACTCTGGATTGCCCTTGCGTCCCAACTCCCCGCTGACGTCGAATATCTGAATGCCGGCACCCTATGGGTCGCCGCGGATGCCGAAGAAATGGATGAGGTCGCGCGCAAACGCGCCGTCTATGAAAGCATCGGCGTACGCGCTGAAGTGCTCGACGCGCGCGCTCTCGCCGAAGCCGAACCCAATCTCCGCCCCGGATTGGCCGGCGCCCTCCTCGTGCCCGATGACGCCGTCGTCTATCCGCCCTGCGCCGCCCGTTATTTGCTCGATAGTGCGCGCTCCCGTGGCGCCGAGATCCGCACCGGAACCGCCGCCCGCGAACTATCCAGCGGAGTCATGAAACTCGACGACAACACAAAGATCTCCGCCGGCATCCTGATCAACGCCGCCGGCGCCTGGGCGCCCGAGCTCACACCCGGCATCGAAGTCCGCAAACGCAAAGGCCATCTCGTCATTACAGATCGTTACCCCGGCTGGGTCCGCCACCAACTCGTCGAGCTCGGCTATCTCAAGAGCGCCCACTCCATCAGCACAGATTCTGTCGCCTTCAACGTGCAGCCCCGCAAAACCGGACAATTGTTGATTGGCTCCTCGCGCCAGTACGGCGCCGAACACTCCTCCGTCGACGCCCACATGCTTACCCGCATGCTGGCCCGCGCCCTCGAATACATGCCCGGCCTCGCCCATATTTCCGCCATCCGCACCTGGACCGGATTCCGCGCCGCTACCCCCGACAAGCTCCCCCTCATCGGCCCCTGCGCCGCCGACCCGCGCCTCTATCTCGCCACCGGTCACGAAGGCCTCGGCATCACCACCTCGCTCGCCACCGGCAAACTCGTCGCCGATCAGATCATGCGCCGCCCCACTGCCATTCCCTTCGAACCCTACCTGCCCGATCGCAAGCATGAGGACGCCTCACATGCCTGATCGCGTAAGCCTCACCGTCAACGGCCGGCCCATCGAAGTCCCAGCCGGAGCCATGGTCTCCGCCGCCGTCGCCCTCTCCGGTGCCGTCGCATTCCGCCGCTCCGTCACCGGCGAGCCGCGCGCCCCGCTCTGCGGTATGGGCATCTGCTTCGAATGCCGCGTCACCATCGACGGACGCGCCCACGCCAAGAGCTGCCAGATCCCCTGCGAGCCTGGCATGGAGGTTCAGACCGATGTTTGATGTCGTCGTCATCGGCGCCGGACCCGCCGGCCTCGCCGCCGCCGCCCGCGCCGCAGAATCCGGCGCCAGGGTCGCCATGGTAGACGATAACCCGCGTCCCGGCGGCCAAATCTGGCGCGCATCGTCATATCCAAAGCCCTGGATTCGCGAAAAGGTCCAGCTCATCCCCGGCGCCCGCGTCTTCGCCGCCCCCGAACCGGGCGTCCTAGCTCTCGAGACCTTTCACGGCGAACGCCAGATCGAATACAAAAATCTGGTCCTCGCCACCGGCGCCCGCGAGCGCTTCGTGCCCTTCCCCGGCTGGACCTTGCCCAACGTAATGGGCGCCGGCGGCTTGCAAGCCCTCGCGAAATCCGGCCTTCCCGTCAAAGGAAAAAAGGTCGTCGTCGCCGGCAGCGGCCCGCTCCTGCTCGCCGTCGCCAAACATCTGCGCGATGCCGGTGCCGACGTCCGCCTTATCGCCGAGCAGGCCGATTCCGCCGCGCTCTTCCGTTTCGGCCTCGGACTCGCCGCCAAACCCGCCAAACTCGCGCAAGCCATTGGTCTCCGCGCCGGTTTGCTCGGCGTTCGGTACCTCACCGCCTGCTGGCCCATCGCCGCCCAAGGTTCCGTCAAGCTGGACTCCGTCACGCTCCGCCGCGGCGCCCGCACTTGGAGTGAACCATGCGACTATCTCGCTTGCGGTTTCGGCCTCATCCCCAATCGTGAATTAGCGTCGCTCCTCGGCTGCGCCATGTCCGAAACCGGCGTCGCCACAGACGACTTTCAGCAGAGCTCTGTTCCCGGCGTCTATTGCGCCGGAGAAATAACCGGCATAGGCGGTTTGGATCTTGCCCTCGCCGAAGGTGAAATCGCCGGCTATGCCGCCGCCGGAAAACCCGACGCCGCAAGACGGCACTTCTCCGCGCGCGACTCTCATCGCAAGTTCGCCGACACCCTCGAAAGCGCCTTCGCGCTTCGCCCCGAGCTCCGTTCCTTGCCCCAGGAAGCCACGCTGGTCTGCCGCTGCGAAGACGTCGCCTTGGGACGCATTCGCCAATGCGCCAACTGGCGCGACGCCAAACTGCACACCCGCTGCGGCATGGGTCCTTGCCAGGGCCGCATCTGCGGACCCGCTGTCGAGTTTCTACTCGGCTGGCAGCCCGAATCCGTCCGCCCGCCCGTCTTCGCCGCGCGCGTCGGAAGCCTAGCCGCAATCGAAAGTCGCGAGGGCGATCGAGCCTGATCGGCAGACATACGGCGTCTCGACCGGCTATTGCGGAAGCTTCTCCGTATGGAACGAATCGATCAGTCTCTTAAGAACGGCCCGCTGAGATGTATAGTCGCCTGCTGGAACAATCATCCCGACGATATAGACAACGCCTCCTGAAGTCCCAGGCCGCAACGCCACAACCTCTTCCCGAACAGTCATTTGTTCCGACCCCGTAGGCCGGTATCGAATCGAAATGGCATCGGCCGCTAACGTCCCCAGATGCGTCTTCGAGCGTGACCTCGATACCACCTTCGCCTGCGAATGGACATCATCCAAAGTATTCTTCAGAATCTCCGTAGCGGAATGCGCTCCCTCCGCGTTGTAGCTCCCGTCCACCCAAAGAAACGACTTAGCCGAGCCAATCCGAAAGCCATGCTGCGGCGCCGGCGCGGCATCCGTCGAAGCCTTCAGGCCCTTCGGAATCTCAATCGAGTACCCATACTCAGGATTTCGATAATGGCCTTCAATCTCGGCCGCGCCCAGCAGCGTCATGAGACCCAGCGCAATGGCGAATCCTTTACCGAAGCCGTGCTTCACTTGATTTGGCAAATGCCTTTCCATTTGAGAATGCTCTGAAACTGCCGCCTGAGTTTGTTGTCACAATCCGGATCGATGTCGTTATACGGCAGCTTGCGTAAGCCGGCAATAAACGCATCCATCGATTGCGCGCCCCCAACGTAATTTCTGTAATGCAGCCTCGCCGGGTGCAAGTTACTCAAAATCGGCATCCGCTGGCAGCCGGATACCTTCCGGATGCCGGCCCGCTAGAAATTTCAGTCCCTCGACAAACGTCATCAGCGCGCTTCCCGCCCAATGAGTCGCCTGCAGCCGTTCGCGCAATCCATCCGCGTCTTGTGAGGAAACCAGATCCAGTCCCTTTCCATGCGCGCTTTCCCAGTTCAATATCAGATCAGGTCCGAATTCGCTCCAAAAGCTCGTATCCTCAACCGCTAAGATGTACGCAAAATCGTAGTTACCCTGCAGTAAGTTGATCCCAAACGCCGTAAGTACTAACTCGAAACTTGCCGAATTCGCCCGCAGCCACTCGAGAGGAGCGTTTCCTCGATAAAAGAACCGCGGGCGCGCAAATGCCTTTCCCCGGACCTCCTCCCGACCTCCGAACAGTTCCTCATAGAGCTCCCGAAATACGCTGAACGCCGGATCCACCTCAAGCGCCGGATTATGCATCGATTCGTGATAACCCATCGGGATCACCGAGAGATCGTCACGCCCTTCCGACACTTGCCTCGATCGGTGATGGAGAAACAATGCGTAATCGTTGTCCGGTTCAGGCCGCGCCAGCGCCACCAGCACATTGACGCCACCCGCGCAGATTCGCTTCCCATAGTTGGCAAGAGTGCTCCCCGTGGGCAGCCACCGTTCCCGTAACGGCAGGCGAGGCCGCCGCGAGTCGAGTGACTCCGCACCGGCGGCCCATTCGAAAACCTCCTCCCGCATCAGGCCCGTCGTGAACCGGTATCGAAGATAGGTGTCCGACGCAAACTCGGTCTCCGCATTACCTCCATTAAACTCCGCCAGGAGCAGGCGAAAGATCGGATTGTCCCAATTCTGCGCGTTACTTCGCACAATGTCAGCAAGATAAGGTGCCACCTCAATCTCCGTAATTTCCGGACGTAAGCGCTCCAACGGAACAAACTTCGCGGTCGGCAGCAGACTTTGCGTGGAGAGCCCCATGCCGCGCCAATGCGGCCGTCCGGCTAGCCACGTCGATACGGCTCCGCCGCCAACTGTGAACCCGTATCGCCTGAAGTCGCATCGCTCCAGTTCCGCGTCCGTATAGTATTCGCGAAGAATTCGGTTGACCGTCGCCGAGTCCGCGCGTTTACCATCCGTTCGGCGATTCGCCTCGGCCTGCCCAACCAGGTGTCGCAGCTCTCCGAGGTCTAAGTCTAAACTCTCGGCAACGGAAGCAACCAGGTCATTTTCTTGCATGTCAGCTTATATTATTGTTTAAGACCTATGCCGCTCCGCATGAAGACTGAGCAGGTGCGCACTCTCCAGGAACTCGGCGCTCTTGTCGCGTCGCTCGAACCCGGCTACGTCCATCGCGGCCAGTCGAATAGCGAGTGGCCGTTGCAGACATCCCTGGAAAGATCCTGCCCGGCCCCGAGCCGTCCTTCGGCCGAGCGCTCTCTTTTGGCGGCGTTCAAGAGCCGCGCGCACCACTACAATGCAATCCTGCCATCTGAGAATGACGATCTGGAATGGCTCGCGCTTATGCAGCATTTCGGCGCTCCCACCCGACTTCTCGATTGGACCCGTTCCCCCTACGTTGCGGCTTATTTCGGAGCGGAAAACGCCACCAAAGGCAACACCCATTTCTCCGTATGGTGCGTCAATGTCGCCACGCTTAAACGTTGCGCGCTCGAGATAGTCAATGGAATCGCAAACCGGTTCATCATCGATCCCCTCCACCTTCCGAGCGATATCCGCTTCGGCGATCCGTCCGTCTTCAAAGCCTACTTACTCGGCAATCGATACACATTAGTCGCGCCCGTTCAGGCCAGAAGAATGAATGAGCGACTCACTACCCAACAGGGTATGTTCTTATCTATGGGTAATGTGAATAAGTCATTTGCGGATAACCTGGCCGCCGTGTCGGCCACCTTCCCAGGCGACGCCGTAGTTCGTATCGATATCCCCGTAGCCGCCCGTGGAGCCATGCTCGACGCTCTTGATACCATGAACATCAATCGCGCCACGCTCTTTCCCGGTTTGGACGGTTTTGCCCAACACCTCCGCACCAGAATCAGCATGGACCGCGGACCCGACGCCGCCGTTCTCCGCGAGTTCGGATTTCTCTAGCCGGATTCGAACGCCGCACCACCAAGTTGCTGACGGATTATGCCCCGCCCCCTACGCGCATTCCAATTTTCTATTGAAGACGCGCTCACTTGCCGCTGACGAGCGATACTCAAGCCGATCCTCACGGACTAGCAGCTAGAGAGAAGATGCCAAGGAGCTCTAAATGCAAGGATGATGCTTTGGGTCACGGCGCAGCAACTCGTAGGATTTGTCTGCAAGGCGGCGTATTTCGTCGGGGAAGCTGCGAATAACGCGCCCAAAGCCTCGGGTTCGCTCGATGCCTCACTGATCGGTATAGCGGCCGGACCGAAGAGAGAGGAGGTCCTTCCACAACATAACTGGAGGCCGTCGAACTCATGTCATACTAGCGTTTAGAATCGGCTGATCGAAACGAACGATATGAGGATAGGTCGCCGAAATCCTCGACACGCGAGCCGGCACAGCTATGATGGCAGACATTCAAAGTGACGCTCTTAAAGGGGCTCCAGTCCTGGTGACGGGAGGGTGCGGCATGATCGGGAGTCGTATTGTCGCGCTGCTCGCCAAATATGGCGCTTCCATCACCGTTCTTGATAGCATGATGGCCTATCCCTTTGACGCACAAGAACGTTTCGGCGTATGCCAAGAAGGCGTAAAAATCGTCCGCGGCGACTTGGTAGATCGCGACCTCGTCTGCGCACTCGCGATGGGGCAGGAGTATATTATCCACGCAGCTGCGCTTGCCGATGTCGCCGCGTGCATAAACGACTACAGTCTTGATTTCGAGATGAATATTCGAGGTACCTCCAATATCCTTCATGCAGCTTTGCTCGCTCGTCCCAATCGATTCATATTCATTTCCTCTGCCAGCATATATGGCAACACCTTGTATGGCAACACCTTGGAAAAGCGAATATTTGCCGAAACTGATCCTTGCAACCCCCAGTCAACCTATGCGAACTCCAAAGCTTGGGGGGAGCGCCAAACAAGTTTGTTCTGCGACTTGTATGGTCTATCCGGAACCTCCTTGCGGTATTTCAGCGCTTATGGACCACCTCAAATACCTAAGCGGGGAAGCCATAGTTGGTGTGTCGCAGTTTTCGCTGCGCAAGCTCTCAGGGGGCGACCGGTCACAATATATGGTGATGGCAACCAGATTCGAGACTTTGTTTTCGTCGATGACTTGGCGGAAGGCACCCTGATCGCACTGCTAACACCAGAAGCCCGCGGCAAAACCCTAAACTTGGGGACGGGTCGTGGAACAGAGATTCTTGAGGTTGCACGAACCATGGTACGTCGCGTTGCCGATGTTCCCATTCACTTTTACCCACGGCCTGCGGGTGATCCGCTCGGCGGAGCTGCGGATACAGTTAAGATGAGGGCGACACTCAGTTGGCAGCCTCGGATCGACTTAGAGTCCGGCATTGACCGATATCTTAATTGGATTACGCAGAATCTCGATCTCCTTCCTGATTAACTTTAGCTTTTCAAGTGTGACATCGGAGACTGACGGTAAACGTAACGAATGGAGTCGCATCAGTCTATTTAAATACGTTCACTGATTCAGGATCAAGGCGCTGTCCAATGGGGCCTGCATACCTCGCCAGAATCAATCGGTATGGCATCATCCCATGCACAAAATGTGCTCGGATTGTGCTTGGCGACATTTTCTGCTAATCTCCAACCTCGAGAGAGGGTCTACTACATTGAGACTGTTCAACCACCCGACGATTGGCCAGCTAGCCATTCATCGCCAGTGGCGCGAGGGGCTATCATTATCATGCGATAACCTGAACTATTGGATCGCTCAGAATGAGGTGCTTTGGCATGAATCATACTGGCGGAGCCATGTCGACAACGATCAACACGTCCAAGTCTGCGAAACATTCGGAGGTGCATGGTGTCGATCACGGCTGCCATACATCCCGGATAGCGCCAGGTCAGAACTTAAGTTTATCTACGAGACGCACTTTTGGGCGACATTGTTAGCCGCACTGTCCCTCCCAAACCGGGGCACCGTTCTTGAACTATTACCCGGGCTGACATTTAACGTCCCCGTCGCACTGCAAAGTCTTCACTTCGGCGGAACATTACACCGTCTGGATCTTACACCGCAGGTTAAGGCCGCTAGCTATTCTTTCTTGTGGGAATGGCTTAATGAAGATGCGTTTACGCTTGTCGAGCACGCCCTAAACTACGACTTCATTATTTCTAATCACATCATCGATGACCTTATGATGTACTTGCATTATTCAGAGGGATATTGCGACCGACCGGAGTACTTCGACCCAGCTGCTGCAAGGAAAGGTTGGCGTTATTTGAGCACCGTGGACCATGTTCACGGGTACTCCCTTCGTCTATGTAACTGGTTCGAGACCCTCGTCGGTCACATGTCGGCAAACACCACCTTGATCCTACGTGAGTTCCCGTCCACATTTGAACTGCGCACACGCGATGTTGATCGAGTGCGTTACTTGGAGTCCGTTTTTCGCCAGATCACGCAGCGACTACGTGGCTCGTCCATCTCAAGCGCCTTTATTGAAATAGCTAGTCCGATCGTTCCGGTGGGACATCGCTTCCCCAACAGCGTTTTCGTAGTAAGGAAGTCCCCATGACGACCTCATTTGAATCGACCCGTGTATTTATAGGCTCGTCAACCGAAGGTCGACGCTATGCAGACGCGCTCTTCACCGAATTAGAGAATGCATCTGAACCGACCATTTGGGATCAAGATGTGTTTATACCGACGGCTTCGACTCTCGAGGGGCTCGAACAAATTGCGAAAGACTTCGACTTTGCAGTATTTATTCTTACTCCAGACGACGTTCGAGCTAGCCGAGGTAAGAGCGCTGCTGTCCCGCGAGACAATTTGATATTTGAGTTAGGTCTCTTTATTGGCGCCATTGGGCGCGGTCGAGTATGGTTCTTAGCTCCAGACCAACAGGAACTCGCTCTACCATCTGACCTGTTGGGCGTCACGCAGCTTCGTTACAAAGAGCGAATGGATCATAACTATCGGGCGGCCGTTCGAACACCCGGTACGGTCATTCGAGACCTAATGGCCAAACTTGGGGTTCGTCGCCATTCCCCAAGCGGCGAGGTGTCCTTCTGGCATAGTATTCCAGACCGGCATAGCCAAGGTGTAGATGTTCGGAAGTTGATCGCTGGATGTAGTAGACGGGTCGTGATTTCCGGTATCACGTTATCTTATGTCGCGCATTATTGCAAAAAGGAAATACGGGAAGCTCTATTAAAGAATGTTAAAATCTCATGTATTATAGCAACAGACACTAATGAGTGTGTCACGATGTACAGTCGTTTCTCTCCTCTGTTAAAAGAGAACTTGCCGTTAGCCCACAAACGATACCAAAGCCTTATCGAGGAATTTAGGGTTTTGGGGCTAGGTGAATTCTCCGTATTTGGCGCTCGCTCTCTCATGACACATTCGATCGGTCAATACGACGACAGTATTTATGTAAGTGAGTTTTGCATGGATACTGACTCTTCACGAGTGCCAAGTTATCGTTTGGTTGCGGGGATGCCGTCGTACGAGGTGTTTTCGGAAGAGTTGCGCCGTCTCCTCGGCGAGTCGGCGGTGCTGGGGAAATCTTGCGGGAAGGGCGACGCCGAATGAGGGCACTCAAGCTCGTGTGTATCGATTGTTGGGACACAATTCTGATGGATCGTAAGGAATGGGCTGGCCTTATCGAAGAAACACTCTGGCGGGAATTGTTAAATGGGGGACGTTTGGTTGAACGGTCAAAGGCCGGTATAGCCTTTGACCAGGAGGCTCGGAACTTTCGAGCACGATTAGAAGGAGAGCAAATCAGTGTTCCTAATAAGGAGCGTGTGATTAATTTTGCGAGACTCTTAGAGATTTCACTTTCGGTAAATGAAGTTGCGAAAGTCTCCGCTTCTGTTGATTCCGTGATTCTACAGCCGCCACCGGAGTTGAACGTTGGAGTTAGCGCATTTTTGGCTGAACTGGCCCATAAGGCAATCGAGATATGCATAATCTCTAATACCGGTTGGTTTTCCGGCAGAGCAATCAGGATCGCGTGTAACTATCACGAAATATCGAGATTCGTGACGCACATGGTCTTCTCGGATGAGGTGGGGCGTGCGAAGCCATCTACCAGGATATTTCGCGACGCCTTGGAAGCATCTCGATGTATACCTGAAGAGGCGGTACATATTGGTGACACTATCGCCACTGATGTCAAGGGAGCGCTGGCTTCTGGTATCTGGCCGATCGAGTTGCGCAATGCCGGTACGAGCGAGAGTCGAGGCTGGCCCGCATTCTATAGCTTCGATAGAGTGATGCACTATCTTGCCAGTCACTTCCAGCTACCTGGAAGTGACTGAGAAATACGGTTATCCAACGGTCGTTGGGAATTGTCGATGACACCGCCGCGCGCGGAGCGCCGTTCTGGCAAAAGTGCAACTGCGACGGGTGGCTTCCGGCGTGACAAGCGAAGCGGCTCTATTCCTCGACTGGAAGCCTGAAGCGAATAATGCCGCGAAGGCGTTCACACAATCGCCACACTACCAACACTTCCACACTTCCCCGACCGCTCGGCCATCGAAGCATAGAAGAGCCCATCGCGTCTTTTTCGACGTAACCGTTTACCGCTCGCTCCCGAGCACCGCGAGCACCAAATCACCCACCAAACCAGCACCCCCTGCAACCCTGCAAAGCCCATCTCCTCCATAGAATCGCCGCCGGAATCCCGGCAGCACCCGCCTCCACCGGATTCGTCCCCTATAAACGTTAGCCGGGAAAACCGAAATCAGTAGCGCCACCAATGGCCAGCTGACCATCCGTCGCGTAGCCGGAACCACCAGCCCCAGACCGCCCAAGATCTCACAGAGTGATCTCCACCAAGGCGCGATGTCAAGGTAGAAAGGCAGATAGGGCGCATGATCTTCAAGTACATGCCCTGCTTGACGAGGTGCAGCGTCCCCGCAACAACATAGAAAACCGCCGCCAAACCCAGAAACCGCTTAGGCCAGGAAAAGTCCGGCATCAGAAAGGTTCCGCACCCGGCTAGCATAGCGGATCCGACCCAGCGCAACCCAGCGAACCGCCTCACACCGAAATCGCACCCGACCCAACAAATTGCCATCCAGCCCTGAAATTCAAACCTTAGCGCCTAGGTACCCTCCCCCCCGAGTTCCAAAAAATTAACTCCCTTCCCTGCTTTAGGTAACGACATGCCTTCCCCACACGCCATTTCCTGTATACTTCCTCCTATGCCTGCAATTGCGCGCCATTCCGGCAGCCGTGCTCCCAAACAACGCTACTGGTTTCTACAACTTATCGGTCTTATCCTGCTCGCTTCCCTTACCGGCTGCTCCAGCATCGGCGTGTCCGCCTCGAATGCCCCTGATTCCGGCGGTGGTGGCGGCGGCAAGAAAGGCGGCCGTAGGGGTGGAGGCGGCGACGTCCCCGTCACCGTAGCGGTAGCCACCAAGAAGGACGTGCCCGTCGAAGTCCAGGTCATCGGCAACGTGGAGGCCTATTCCACCATTTCCGTAAAAGCCCAGGTCGGTGGCGAACTCACCCAGGTTCATTTCCACGAAGGCGACTACGTCAAGAAGGGCCAGCTTCTCTTCGAAATCGACCGCCGTCCCCTCGAAGCCGCGCTCAGCCAGACGCAGGCCACCGTCCTCCAAAGCCAAGCCATGCTCGGTCAGGCCAAGGCCAACCTCGCGCGCGACACGGCCCAAGCCCATTACGCCGAATCGCAGGCCACGCGTTACAACGAACTGTTCCAGGGCGGAATCATCTCCCGCGACCAGGCCGAGCAACTCCGCGCCACCGCCGACGCCGCCCACCAGGCCGTCGAAGCCGATAACGCCGCCATCGAGTCCGCCAAAGCCACCATCGAAGCCGGTAAAGCTTCCGTTGAAAACGCTAAAGTGCAGCTCAGTTACACCAATATCGCCTCTCCCCTCAATGGCCGCACAGGAAACCTCAGCGTCAAACAAGGCAACGTGGTCATGGCCAACAGCGTTGAGCTCGTTACTATCAATCAGGTAGAGCCCATCTATGTAACCTTCTCCGTCCCCGAATCGCAACTCCCCGCCATCAAAGCCCACATGGCTGAGCGCACCCTGCAAGTGCGTGCCCGGCCGCAGGACGACGCCGCCGCTGCGGGCGAAGAGACGGGCAATCTAACCTTCGTCGACAATTCGGTCGACGTCACCACCGGCACCATCAAGCTCAAAGGCACCTTTCCCAATTCCGACCACCAGCTCTGGCCCGGCCAGTTCGTCCGCGTCACGCTCCGCCTCGCTACCCAACTGAACGCCGTGGTGGTTCCCAATGAAGCCGTCCAAACCGGCCAGAACGGATCTTTCGTCTACGTCGTGAAACAAGACCGCTCCGTGGAAAACCGCCCCATCGTAACCGGCGCCCGGGTGAATCAAGATATGGTGATCGATCACGGTCTGGACGCCGGCGAGACCGTAGTCACGGAAGGCCAACTGCGCCTGGCCCCCGGCAGTAAAGTATTGGTAAGAGGCCGTGGCGGCCGTGACGGCAAGGGCTCCGGTAAAGGCGGCCGCAAGTCCACCAGTTAATGCGCCCATGAACCCTTTATTAGCCGCGGAACCGCAGAGACCTCCAGAACGGCAGTTCTTGTGTTCCTCTGCGTCTCCGCAGCCCCACGTCGAATCCAACTCCGTAAACCCGGCGCTCCAATGAATATTTCCGAATCCTTCATCCGCCGCCCCATCGCTACCAGCCTCCTCATGCTGGCCATTGCGCTCTTCGGCGTCATTGCCTACCGCGCGCTGCCCGTAAGCGATCTCCCCACCGTCGATTACCCCACCCTCACCGTCTCCGCCAGCCTCCCCGGCGCTAACCCGGAGACCATGGCTTCCTCCGTCGCCACCCCCATGGAGCGGCAGTTCACCACCATCGCCGGTCTCGATTCCATGATTTCGTCGAGTAGCCAGGGTTCCACCAACATCACCCTGCAGTTCACTCTCGATCGCGATATCGATGGCGCCACCGTCGACGTAGAGACCGCCATCGCCGCAGTCACTCCCCTGCTCCCGCCCGGCATGCCCACGCCGCCCTCGTTCCATAAGGTCAATCCCGGCGATCAGCCCATCATCAGCCTCTTCGTCACCTCGCCCACCATGCGCCTGTCCGACCTTGACGAGTACGCCGAAACCATGATCGCCCAGCGCGTCTCCATGGTCGCCGGCGTAGCCCAGGTGCAGGTCTACGGATCCACCAAGTACGCCGTGCGCGTACAGGTAGATCCCAATCGCCTCGCCGCCCGTCAGATCGGCCTCAATGAGATCGATGCCGCCATCAAGAATTGGAACGTCAACACTCCCACCGGCACGCTCTACGGCGACAAGACCGCTTACAACGTTCAGGCCAACGGCCAACTGATGCGCGCGGCCGACTATCGGCCCATGATTGTGACTTATCGCAACGGCGCGCCCGTGCGGCTTGAAGATGTCGCCCACGTCATCGATAGCATCGAAGACGACAAGAATTTCTCCCGCATCTACGGCGCCGATTTCAACGGCAGAGATGGAATCCGCGGCATCAATCTGGCCATCATGCGACAGCCCGGCAGCAACACCATAGAGGTTGTCGACCGTATCAAGACGTTACTCCCCTCGTTTCAGGCGATGATGCCGCCCACCGTGCATCTCAGCATCCGCGGCGATCGCTCCAAAAACATCCGCGAAGCCTTCCAGGATATTCAGTTCACCCTGTTCGCCACCCTTGCGCTCGTGATCATGGTGATCTTTCTCTTCCTGCGCAACGTCTCCGCCACTCTCATCCCCGCCATGGCTCTTCCCTTCTCCGTGGTCGGGACATTTTCGGTCATGTATCTGCTCGATTTCAGCATGAACAACATCTCCATGATGGCCCTCATTCTCTCCGTGGGCTTCGTCGTGGATGATGCCATCGTCATGCTCGAAAACATCGTCCGTCACATCGAAAAGGGTGAAAAGCCCTATGAGGCCGCGCTCCGCGGTTCGCGTGAAATCGGCTTCACCATCGTATCGATGACGCTCTCGCTCGCCGCTGTCTTCATCCCCATCCTTTTCATGTCGGGCATCCTCGGCCGCCTCTTCCGCGAGTTCGCCGTCACCATCTGCACCGCCGTGCTCATCTCCGGCATGGTGTCGGTCAGCCTCACGCCCATGCTCTGCAGCCGCTTCCTGCGCTCCTCGCACGACGTGAAACATGGCGCTCTCTACCGCTCACTCGAGTGGGTCTTCGACGCGATGCTCGGCTTTTACCGCGTCACTCTTGGCTGGACGCTGCGCCATCGTCCCGTCATGCTCGGCATGTTCCTTGCCGTCCTCGGATCCACCGTCTACCTTTATTTCATAGTCGACAAAGGCTTCATCCCCGATACCGATAACGATAATTTCAACGTTCAGACCGAAGCCGCGCAGGGCACCTCGTTCTATAAGATGACGGAATACATGCAGCGGATTACGTCCGTCTTGTATCTCGACCCCGACATTGAAAGCTTTAGCGTCTCCACCGGCGGCGGATTCGGCGGCTCCTCCAATACCGGCCGCGTCTCGGTAAACCTGAGGCCACGCCGCCAGCGCGTCGCCACCGTCAACGATATCGTCGCCCGGCTCCGTCCCAAGCTCTCGAATCTCTTACCTGGCATGCGCGCCTATCTTTCCATTCCGCAAGCTATCCGCGTCGGCGGCCGCATGTCGAAAAGCAGTTATGACTTCACCCTTTTCGGTCCCGACACCACCCAGCTCTTCGCCGAAGCCCAACGCCTCGAACAGGCCATGAACAAGTTACCCGGCTTACTCGAAGTCAATACCGACCTGCAAATCAAGAACCCCACCGTGAAGATTGTTCTCAATCGCGATAAGGCCGCCGCTCTCAATCTCAACTGGAACGAAATCTCCAGCACCCTATACGACGCCTTCGGTCCTCAGCTCTCCTCCACCATTTACGCGCCGGCGAATCAATATCACGTGTTACTCGAAATGCTGCAGCAATACCAGATGTATACCGACGGTCTCAAGATGATCTATCTGAAATCGGATACCGGCCAGTTAGTTCCGCTCAACTCCGTAGCCGATCTGGTCGAAACCGCCAGCCCGCAAAGCATCCCACACTCCGGCCAGCTTCCCTCAGTCACCATCGCCTTCGCCCTCAAACCCGGCTTCTCTCTCGGCGAAGCCACTACCGAAATTCAAGAAACCGCTAAGTCGATCCTCCCCGCCACCATCACCGGCGTCTTCCAGGGCTCAGCCAAAGTCTTCCAGGATTCCATGAAGAACATGGGCCTCCTGCTCGTCGTCGCCATCGCCGTCGTCTATATCGTCCTCGGCGTGCTCTACGAGAGTTACATCCACCCGCTCACCATCCTGTCCGGCCTTCCCTCGGCCGGCTTCGGCGCCCTGCTTACCCTCATCCTCTTCAAAATCGATCTCAGCATCTACTCCTTCGTCGGCCTCATCATGCTGATCGGCATCGTCAAGAAAAATGCCATTATGCAAATCGATTTCGCCCTCGAAGCCGAACGCAAAGAACACAAATCGCCCTCCGAAGCCATCTACGAAGGCTGCCTGATCCGTTTCCGCCCCATCATGATGACCACCATGGCCGCCCTGCTTGGCACTCTGCCGATTGCCCTCGGTTATGGAGCGGGCGGTGAAAGCCGCCGCCCCTTGGGTATGGCCGTCGTCGGCGGCTTGGCATTTTCGCAACTAATGACCTTATATCTAACTCCCGTTGTCTATACCTACATGTCCGCCATCGTAGAGCGTCTTACTTCCAAGAAACAGCGCGCCAGAAAACTGACCCCCGCCATGCAAGCAGGAGATTAACGTGAATATCTCCCAGACCTTCATCGAACGTCCCATCGCCACCAGCCTCCTGATGGCCGCCATCGCCCTCTTCGGCAGTGTGGCCTATCGCTCGCTCCCCGTCAGCGACCTGCCTAACGTCGACTTCCCCACCCTCCTGGTCACCGCCAGCCTTCCCGGCGCCAGCCCTGAGACCATGGCTTCCTCTGTCGCCAAGCCCCTGGAAAATCAGTTCTCCACCATCGCCGGTCTCAACGGCATGACCTCGTCGAATTCGCTCGGCAATACCCAGATCACTCTCGAATTCGACCTCAACCGCAAGCTCGATGGCGCCGCCGTCGATGTTCAGGCCGCCATCACCCAGGCATCTCGCACCCTGCCGCAGGGCATGCCTACGCCGCCTACCTTCACCAAGGTCAATCCCGCCGATCAGCCCATTCTCTACCTCGCCCTTACCTCGCCCACCCTCCCCCTTTACACGCTCGATGAATACGCCGAAACCCGCATCGCGCAACGCATCTCCATGGTCTCTGGCGTCGCCCAGGTGCAGGTCTTAGGCGCCCAAAAATACGCCGTTCACGTTCAGATGGACCCGCACGCCATGGCCTCCCGCCAGGTCGGTATCAACGAAATCGAAAACGCGCTCAAAAACTGGAACGTCAACCTGCCCACCGGCGCCATCATCGGTCCCCAGAAATCCTTCACCCTCCAGGCCAGCGGCCAGTTGCTCGATGCCTCCATGTACCGGCCCATCGTGGTCGCCTATCGCGATGGCTCGCCCGTGCGCCTTGAAGAGATCGGTCAGGTCATCGATAGCGTCGAAGACGATAAGACCGCCTCGTGGTTCTACACCCATAAGGACAGCGCGCGCGCCATCATCCTGGCCATCCAGCGCCAGCCCGGTACCAACACCATCTCGGTCACAGACGGTCTCAAAGCCCTCCTGCCGCTCTTCAAAGCCGAGTTGCCTCCGTCCGTCAACATGGACATACTCTACGACCGGTCGGATACCATCCGCGAGTCGTTCCATGACGTAAAGTTCACCATGCTCCTCACGCTGGGATTGGTCGTCGCCGTAATTTTTCTGTTCCTGCGTAACGTCTCCGCCACCATTATTCCCAGCCTCGCGCTTCCCTTCTCCATCGTCGGCACCTTCGCCGTCATGTACCTGCTGAACTACAGTCTCGACAACCTTTCGATGATGGCCTTGATCTTATCCATCGGCTTCGTCGTCGATGACGCCATCGTCATGCTGGAGAACATCGTCCGCCATATTGAGGAGGGCGAGGAGCCGCACGCTGCTTCACTCGCCGGCTCGGGCGAAATCGGCTTCACCATCGTGTCCATGACGCTCTCGCTCGCCGCCGTCTTCATTCCCGTGCTCTTCCTCGGCGGCGTCCTGGGCCGCCTGTTCAAGGAATTCGCCGTCACCATCTGCGTCGCCATTCTGATTTCGGGCGTTGTCTCCGTCACCCTCACCCCCATGCTCTGCAGCCGCTTCCTGCGCGCTGCCCACTCCTCCCATCACGGCTGGTTCTACAACGTCACCGAGCGTTTTTTCCAGGGCATGCTCAACGTCTATGACCGAACCCTGCGCTGGACCCTCCGCTTCCATCCCATCATGGCGATGACTTTCGTGGTCGTCTTGGCCGCCACCATGTACATGTTCGTCAAGATCCCCAAAGGCTTCATTCCCGATCAGGACACCGATCAGATGAACGTCATCACCGAAGCCGCCCAGGGAACTTCGTTCTATCAAATGGCCGAGTACGAACAACGCATCGCCGATGTTGTCTCGAAAGACCCCAACGTAGACGCCCTGATGGCCAGCGTCGGCGGAACCACCGCCTCCAATCTCGGCGGTCCCAATTACGGCGAACTCGTCGTGCACCTCAAGCCGCGCGCCGACCGCAAACTCGGCGTCAACGACGTAATTAAGGAACTCCGCCCGCAGCTCGCCGATCTCCCCGGCGTCAAATCCTACCTGCAGAACCCGCCCGCCATTCAAATCGGCGGTCAGGTCACGAAGAGCCTCTATCAGTTCTCCATGCAGACGCCTGATATCAATGAGCTCGCCGCCCAGACCGAAGCCTTCGAAAAGGAAGTCGAAAAGCTCCCTGGCGTTGAAGACGTCACCAGCGACGTCGCCATCTCCACCCCCCAGGTCAACCTCACCATCGACCGCGACAAAGCCGCCGTAATGAACGTCAACGCCAACACCATCGAAAACGCCCTCTACGACGCCTACGGCCCGCGTTGGATCTCCACCATTTACGGCTCCATCAACGAATACAAAGTGCTCCTTGAGCTCGAGCCCCGCTATCAGCGCGCCCCCAATGCGCTCTCCCTGCTCTATTTCAAGAACACCAACAACAAGTTGATCCCGCTCGATACGCTCGCCAGCATCGTCACAGCAACCGGTCCGCAAACCATCAATCACTACGGCCAGTTGCCCTCAGCCACCGTCTCCTTCAACCTCAAGCCCGGCGCCGCGCTCGGAGAAGTGGTTTCCAACATTCAAAACCTCGCCGACCAGAAACTCCCCGCGACGGTCAGCACCAATTTCCAGGGCGCCGCCAAATCCTTCCAGAATTCGCTCGGCAATCTGTGGGTGCTGCTCATCATCGCTATTCTGGTCGTCTACATCGTCCTGGGAATTCTCTACGAGAGCTACATCCATCCCATCACCATCCTCTCCGGACTCCCCTCCGCCGGTTTCGGCGCTCTTTTAACGCTAGTCATCTTCCATATGGATCTCAGCATCTACGCCTTCGTCGGCCTCATCATGCTGATCGGCATCGTCAAAAAGAACGCCATCATGCAGATCGATTTCGCCCTCGAAGCCGAGCGCAACCGCGGCATGTCACCGCGCGACGCCATCTATCAAGGCTGCCTCATCCGCTTCCGCCCCATCATGATGACCACCATGGCCGCCTTGTTAGGCGCAGTTCCCATCGCCCTCGGCTATGGCGCCGGCGGCGAAGCCCGCCAGCCTCTGGGCTTGGTCGTCGTGGGCGGCTTGCTCTTCTCCCAGTTAGTCACGCTCTATCTCACGCCTGTCTTCTACATCTATATGTCCGCCGCGCAAGAAAAAGTACGCTCCTGGAAGTCCGGCGGCCGCCGAATTCAAAAAGAAGCGCCCGTAGCTGGGTAACCAAATCGCCCTCCCGGAGTATATACGTTATGTCCTCCACTGGCGGCTTCCTGCAAGACCTGCGCTACACCTTCCGAACCCTGCGCCGCGATGCCGGATTCGCCACCTTCGCCGTCCTCATCGTCGGACTCGGCATCGGCGCCAGCGCCACTGTCTTCAGCGTAGTCGACGCCCTCTTTCTTCGCCCCCTTCCCTTCCACAACCCGCAAAGCCTCGTCTGGATCGCCAACCAGGATGTCAGTGGCCTCTCCGGCCAAACCACTCAGGTCGATTACCTGCTCGACCTCCGTGCCCAAAGCCGCTCTTTCACCGACGTTGCCGGTTACATGGCCTTCTACGGCGTCGGCGACAATCTCCTCAGCACCGGCGGCGAGCCCGAACGCCTCAGCGGCGTCCCCGTTTCCGGCAACTTCTTCCAACTGCTCGGCGTGAAACCCCTGCTGGGCCGTCTCTTCACCGACGAAGAATGCAAGTGGCACGGACCCAAAGCCGCCCTTCTCAGCTACGGTCTCTGGACCCGCCGCTTCGCCGCCAATCCCGCCATCGTCGGCACAACTCTCCGCATCAATAACGACCCCGTCACCGTAGCCGGCGTCCTGCCCCCATCGTTCGATATGGCATCCGTCTTCGCTCCCGGCAGCCATTTCGATCTTTACTTCCCATTTCCCCTCACCCAGGAAACCAATCGCTGGGGAAATACCATGGCCATGATCGGCCGACTGAAACCCGGCGTCACGTCCTCTGCCGCGCAGGCCGAATTGACCATCCTCGCCGCCCAAATGACCGCCGCCCATCCCGAGCGCAACTCCTTCGAAGGCCACATCACCCCCCTCGCCGAACGCGTTAGCGGCCGCATGCGCCCCGCCCTCCTCGTCTTGGTCTGCGCCGTCGGAGTAGTAATGCTCATCGTGTGCGCCAATCTCTCCAATATGCTCCTCGCCCGTACCGCCGCCCGCCAGAAAGAGATCGCCATCCGCACCGCCCTCGGTGCCGGACGCGGCCGCCTCATCCGTCAAATGCTCACCGAAGGCATCACGCTCTCCTCCTGCGGCGCCGTCTTTGGCATCCTGCTGGCTTTCGGCGGAACCCGCATCCTCGCCTCCCTCGACGCGCTCAGCATCCCCCTCCTCGCCGGTGTCCACGTCGACTTTACCGTCCTCGCCTTCTGTCTCCTCGGCGCCCTCATCACAGGCATCGTCTTCGGACTCGCCCCCGCCCTCCAGGCACCCCTCACCGCCGTTAACGACGTCCTGAAAGACTCCACCCGCGGCTCCACCGGCGGCAAAAACCGCAACTGGGTTCGCAGCGCCCTCGTCGTCTCCGAAATCGCCTTCGCCTGCATGCTCCTGATCGGCGCGGGCCTCCTCATCCGCAGCTTTCTACACGTGCTCGACGTCAATCTCGGCTTCCGGCCCGAACATGCCGTCACCGTGCGCGTAGACCCCGAAGCCAGTTACCCCACTGACGCCCTTCTCAACTCCTATTTCGACGACGTCCTCCGCCGCGTCCGCGCCATCCCCGGCATCGATGCCGCCGGATTGACCGACGCCCTTCCCCTCGGCCGCAACCGCAGTTGGGGTTCGCCCGCCAAAGGACAGGTCTACCCCAAGGGCCACTTCCCCAGCGCCTTCGTGCGCATCGTCAGCGACGGCTACCGCCCAGCCATGGGCATCCCCCTCATCGCGGGCCGCGATATTTCTGATCGCGACACCATCGGCGCCGACCCCGTCATCGTCATCAATGAGACCCTCGCGCGCACCCTATGGCCCGGCCAAAACGCCGTCGGACAAATCATGCGAGCCTGCGGCGACCGCCGCGTCATCGGCGTCATCGCCGACGTCCGCCACCTCGCCCTCGAGCAAGCCTCCGGCATGGAAATGTACCTCCCCATGCGCCAGTGCCACGACATCTCCGGCCTCGATCTGGTCGTGCGCAGTTCCCTTCCTCCCGCGGACCTCGCAGCAGGCGTGCGCGCCGCCCTCAAACCAATCGCCCCAAACCTTCCCGGAAACGATTTCCGCACGCTTCAAACCCTGGTCGATCGCTCCGTTTCGCCGCGCCGCTTCCTCGTAGCCCTCTTAGGTGGCTTCGCTCTTTTCGCCCTGCTGTTAGCGTCCCTGGGAATCTACGCCGTAATCTCATACGGAGTAACGCAGCGCACCCAAGAGATCGGAATTCGCATGGCGCTAGGAGCCTCCGCATCCGGCCTGCAGGCCGGAATCATCGGCCAGACATTGGCCCTGGCCGCAATCGGAATGACCATCGGCGCCGTCGCTTCGATAGTCCTAGCCCGTTCTCTCAACGGATTGCTCTACGGCGTCTCGGCGTCCGACCCCTTGACCTTCCTGACCGTCCCCGCCGTCCTCGTGCTAGTGGCCGCCATAGCCGGCTTCCTCCCCGCCCGCCGCGCCTCCCGCATCGACCCTTCCATTGCGTTGCGTGCAAACTAATCAAGGGCTGCGCTCTTGACCCGCAGCGGGTGGGAGTCGAGGAAGTCGAGGAAGCCAGAATGGCGACGGCGTACGCGCAGAGGAATCGGCTGACTTCTTCCGAAGAGAAACGCTGCCAACTCGATCGCCTACGATATTCTGGATGCGCGTTCGAGAGGTGGTCTCAAGATTGCGGCGTGATTCGACGCAACGGGTACAAAATTCCACTCCCGGGCCAGAGCCCACGCCTGGAAGGCCTGAAAGACATGCTCCGTAGTTCCCGAAGAGCCATCGCCGAAGGCTTCGAATGGACAGGCACTCATCAAGCCCCATTTTTCGGAGTCCCCGCCACAGACCGGCCAAGTCCGAGTCTGGGCATAGTAATCGACCGTCCGGCCGCATCAAGAAACCCTCGTCATCGTGGACACCCTAAGCCTAATCAAACCGTATAAACGGCCGCGAGGCACGGCCGGAGGCCCAGAAGCTAGGCCGGAAGCCCAAAGCCGGGCGAAGCCCGCGCCCCCCATTCTGGCTCCCTCGACTTCCTCGACTTCCCAGACTCCCGTATCCCGCCAGGGATACCCCGGGCAACGCCCGGGCTACTCCACGGGCTTCTCACTAACATGATCCACAACAATCACCGGAATACTTCTCTTCTGCTTGACTAACTTCAGTCCCAGTTCCTTCTCCACCGCCTCGAACGCAGTGATTCCACCGGGATCGGCCGCCGCCCCCGTTCCCAGCGCCCCATTGGCGTTAGCCGCCGCCGGCGGTGGCGTCGGACCCTTCGGCGACCAGCCCATCACGAAATTCCACCCGCCCTCAAGTCCCGTGCCATTGACAATCGGGTGATCGATATAGCCGCCCGCCCGCCGCTGCAAGTCCTGCGCCAGTTCATCCATCGTCATATTCTTGCAGCTAATCATTAACCCCACATTCGTAGCCGGCTTAGGCGCATCCGGATCCGGCTTACACCCTGCGCGTTCCGACTCACTCGCCTGAGTCATCTTCGGCTTACCATTACCCACCGTCAGCGCATACACCGTCACTTCGCGGTTCTCCGTGTGAGTCTTTAGCTGGAACTGATCGAGCAGTAATCCATAAAGCATCTGCAAAGCCACGCTGAAAGGTGGCGGCGTCGGACGCCCATTGATCATCGTCGGCGCGCCTTCGCCCGTAGTCGGTACCTTGGCTGTGATTTGCCAATGTTCTTCGTTCGCAGACTTCGGAACCCCGATAATCACATCGTCCGCCACATTTGGCGGAATCTGCAGTGACAGCGCAATCAGGAATCGCAGCGTCCCGCCTGACGACATCTGGCTGCCGCCCGTGTAAAGCAATCCCTGCATCGGCGGCTTCCCCGGATCAGCCGGCTTAATAGTCGCAGCCTCAAATCGCGGCGGCGCCTCCATCAACGCCGTCTCCGCGTCCGGCGGATTCGCCGAAGGTCTGCGATTCACATGCTCAATCACCATCGAAGGCAGCGGCACGTTCTGTAACTCGAGTTTAAGCCCCAGTTGTTTATCCACCGCCGCAGATACAGAGATGCCATCCGGACCCTTTGCCGCCAGCGCCCCGCGCGCCGTCCACTCCAGATCGAAATTCCACGCCCCTTCCAGGTGCGTCTGATCGATCACGTCATGGTCCAGATAGCCACCCGCCATCTGACGCAGATTGGAAGCGATGTCCGCCGAAGTAAGATTCCGGCACGCCACCTTGATATTCGGCATCGACGCAGGATCGTTCGGATCCCCTCTGCCCCCGTTCGGCTGTGGCTTGCACCCCGAATCCTCCCCTCCTGCGGCGGCCTTCAGTTTCGACCCGCCCTTACCAACCGTCATTACGTATCGCGGCACCGGGTTCGTGCCCTTCCGTATTACCAATCCGAACCGCTCCGCCAGCAGCGGCCGCAGCATAGCGTTCGCCGCCGCGCGCGTCGTACCCTCCGGAACCTTGGCGACAATATCGAACAGGTCGGAACTCACCCACCCCGGCCCACCCGAGATCACATCTTCCGAAACCCCATACGCCGCCGCAATCATTTGCAGCATCGTGGTCTCACGGTTGACATACCGCCCTTTGTTAATCTGGCCGCCGAAACTCTGCACAAAGCCCGGAGCGGTCTTGCTCACATGGACGTCCGCCAGATCGAATTTCGCTTCTTGCTGACACAGCCCGCAAGATACAGCGAGGAGACTCAGAATCGCAGTTTTCTTCATATAGTTAAGCGCGCGATCACTTCGAATCATACACCCGCCTGATCCGCAGTTAGACCGGCGCAGTTCGCCATGGCACGCGCATTGCCACGAGACAAGTCCCGCGAATCCTTAGCCGCGAAACACTACCCAAGAGACACGCCATCACACTGTGGCGGAAAGTAACTGCCACCGCGCCGTCCTTTTCGTGTTGAGGCGCCTGTTCTACAATTACTTGTGCTCCGACGCGGCGACTATGGCTACGACGCTCCTTGGTTCCCCGTGGTCTTCGGGTGTTTATCGATTGCCGCCGGGATCGCCGCAATCATATGTTGGCAGCAGGGAGCGACTCGCCCTGCCGTGCAGCTGACGTTCTACTTCGTCTTCTTTCTCGCCACCACCAGCAGTTTTCTATACACCACCCGTCGCGGCAAATTTCTCGAATGGGAGCGAATTCTCGATCGCGTCCACCTCCGCGGCGGCGAAAGCGTGCTCGACATGGGCTGCGGCCGCGGCGCGGTACTGACGGCGGTCGCCGGCAGATTGACGACGGGCCGCGTGACCGGCGTCGATATCTGGAGCAAAACGGATCAGTCCGGCAACGCCGGCAGCGTCACCCTGCGCAACGCCGCCCTTGAAGGTGTGGCCGGCCGCATACAGATTGAGACCGGAGATATGCGCGCGCTTCCCCACCCCGGCGCGACTTTCGACGTCGTGGTCTCGAGCCTAGCGATCCACAACATCCGATCGAATGCCGATCGCAAACAAGCCATCGTCGAAGGCTTTCGTGTCCTGAAACCCGGAGGCCGTATATTGATCGCGGACATCCGTGCCATCGCCATCTACGAAGAGGCCTTGCGTGCGCTCGGAGCGTCTAATGTCGAACGCCGCCGGCTCGGGTGGCGATTCTGGTGGGGCAACCCGTTCGCCACCACGACACTCCTCACCGCTTCAAAAGGGCCGGCCTAAGACTGCCAGCAAAGATTACCTTCGCGATTCTCAGTACATGTACTCCCGAAGAACCGGGACATTCCCGTGCGCCCGCTATAATCTGCAACGGCTTCAAGAGCCGTCTACAATACGAGTAGCACTTCGACGTGCCGATTACAGGTCAAAGTAGCGTTGGCGTACAAAGCGCGTTTACCGGGAGTAATCAGCGGAGATTGGCCCGGCGGAACTTTGCATCCGCAATGGATAGCTACAATCTGGATATATTACTGGTTATACGGAGGAAGACGCCATAGGTACCACGCCGCAGAAACGAGCGCTGAACCGCTACCGGAAGCGTCTTGGCCAACGAGGGATGGCCCGATTCGAGGTCCTGGGGCTCGACGCCGATCGCGAGTTGATCCGGTCGCTTGCAAAGCGGCTCGCTGACAGTGGCCCTGATTCGGCGCGTATTCGTGACACTGTTCGTCTTACGATCTCGGAGAAACAGTCGAAAAGGGCGGTATTGTCGATGCGCTACGCCGGTCGCCTCTGGTCGGCGCCGATCTGGATCTGAACCGCCCCCTGACTCCGGGTCGCAGGGTTGACCTGTGAGTCGGAGCCTCCTTGACACCAATATCATCAGCCATGTCACCAAACCAGTGCCATCGGAAGCGCTAGTCGCGTGGATGACAGAGCAATCCGACGAGGACCTGTTTATCTCTGCGCTGACGGTCGTTGAGATCCGCCGCGGAATACTGGAGAAGCCCGCTGGCAAGAAACGCAGAGAGTTGGAACGCTGGTTTTCCGGTCCAGAGGGCCCCCAAGCGCTGTTCGCCGGCCTAGTGCTCCCTTTCGACGAAAGGCCGGCTTGGTTTGGGCGCGGCGGATGGCCGATGGTACGGCGAAAGGACGGCCCGCCGCCCGCTCGACATGATCATCGCCGCAGTCGCTGAAGCGAATGACTGCGTGGTTGTCACCGAAAACGAAAGACACTTCCCGGGCCTGAAGATTGTCAACCCCTTACGGGCAAACTGACGCGTGGTTTGAACGAAGGCCGGAAGCGCGTCTATCGGTCCTAAGTGGCAAGCAACCTTCCCAACTCTCTCCGAGTAGCGCGTCAACCACCCAGAGCACTCGCGCGCGGGCCCGGACAAGTCGGTAAACACTATGCGACTGATTTGTTACCTTCTGGCGGCGGAACGGTCGATGCCGCCGTTCTTCCCCGGCTCGCCTTTACCTCCGGAATCGCGTTGACGACTGTCGGTTGCTGAGAGAGATGGATGTAGTGGTGCGCGCCTAGCACTGGCGCGTCACCTTCGCGACGGCGAAAAAGCTGCCGTCGCTGGCAACTGGGATTGCTGTCATTTAGTGCGCCGCATCGCGGAGGCCCGGAACGGGCCGCGCCAAATATATTGAACAACGAGAAGGTGTTTACCGTCTTACAAGGCGATCTGGTCTCCAGATCCACCTTTCTTCCTCGCATCCCGTGCGTCTTCTCGGCAAGGGGGAATGGGTTGCCTGGCCTACTTGTACGAGCCGCGGGCATAACCGAATTGCTGGCTAAATCGTGAGTTTCGCCGTTGTCGCCGGGTTCTCAAATACGCTGTCGCTCCTGGTGTTTGGTGTGAACAAGCAGCACTGGACTGAGTAGGTAAAGGCAGCAGGGCAATCAGGCAAACATAGAATCCAATAAGGAGACCTTCCAATGAAACACAACACCATGTTGACCGTCGCATCTCTGCTCTCGATCCTCTTCCTGACGCTTCACATTACGGACGACATCGTTCGTGGGATTTCGAAGGCCGAGGGCTCAAACACTGCGCTGCTCGTCCTCGCGATTTTGCTCTACGGGACACTCGTGCTCCCCGAACGGCGATCTGGGCACGTCATCATGCTGCTCATCGGATTGTTCGCAGCAGCCATGCCCGTCATGCACATGAGGGGAGCACATTACGGCGAGATCGCCAAATCCCCCGGCGGCTTTTTCTTCGTCTGGACACTCTGGGCGCTCGGCGGGCTGGGCGGCTTCACCTTGATCCTCTCGGCGCGTGGATTGTGGGATCTGCGACGGAGGCGGCCCCAGTAGTCCAGGGCAACGGACGGTGGCGGTTCTTGCCCATTGGGTGCTCCAACAGTGACGATCGGCGAAGCGCCGGGAAGCCAAGCTGGTGAACTATTTACGTACATCCGGGATCGGTACCGTCAATGTACCGGCGTGTCCTGTTGCTTCATCGCGAACGATAACGCGTACGGTCGCGGCGCCCGGCATCAGTGGCATTGCCTGCTCCCAGCGAATCGTCTCGATATTGCTCGCGTCAAGCGACGTTGTGGGGACTACGAGCTCTTTCGTGTCCTGCCCTTCCACCAGGATCGCCCCGCGCGCATCCATTTCCGCGAACATGCGTGTGACTTTGAATGCCGACACGTTGTTTTGCGTCCGCAGTGTGAGGCCGCGCGGGTCGAGCGACAGCTTCAGGTGAAGAGTGGCGTGCGGCTCGCCGGGCGTGACGTCGGCGGCGCCCGAGATACCGATGGCGGTCGCGTCCACGGGATTCAGAAGCTCGGTCTCGGCCGCCTCTGTTGGTTTAGTGTCGCTTCGCTTTGGCCGGCTGCTGCCGGACACCTTCTCCGCGACATATCCTTTCCGGTAGCTGAGGCTCAGTCCGGCGCGATCGGTCCGCAATTCGAGCTTATGAAAGGTTCCGTCGCGTTCGTTATCGGCGAGATAGAAGCCCAGCGTGTAATCGGTGTGCGTGGCCTCGTCCGCTTTCACCATGGCCCCGCCGATGTCGTTCTGAAGATATGCCTTTCCGCCGGTCGCCTCAGTCACTGACTGCATCACCGCCACCTGCGGATCTCTTAAGCCCGGACCCACGCCGCGCACATCGATGGCGTTGAGCGCGACGTTAGCGTCGTTCAATTGCGCAATGGCCTTTTGAGACTGGTCTTCCATGTCGCGGAGAAACCTCATCGGGAAGCCCGGCATCACCCAGATCAGATTCTTCCGTCCCGGCAGCGGGGCCAGTTTCTCTCCGAGGACGCGCAAGGAATCGATAGCGCTCATTGCCCCCGTGCGGATGGCGTTTTCGGTAATTACACCGCAGCCAAGGTCTTTAGGGCCGCTGGTGGGGTCTGGAGCCTGTGCACGTGGGGGGGCGATCGGCTGGGCAAGGCCCAATACCGTGGGACCGCACATGGGTTTCCAATCGTTCGGAATTGACCACGCCTTAATGCTTTCCCGCAAAAGGTCGCGATCAGCGGTAAAGTCCTGCACGACTTTGAGGCCGCCGGGACTGATGTGATAAATGGCGATGCGCTCTTTCTCCGGAAGCTTCGCCATAACGTCGATTGCGCCCTGGCGGGCCTGCGCTAAATAGCCTATTCCCACCCCACCGTTATTCAGCTTGCCGCCCGCCGCGAGGGCGAGAGGGGCGTCGAGCGTGGGGCTGCTGGCATCCAACAGAATCACCGTCAGCGCTTCGTGCGGCGCATTCGCAGGCGCGGTGTTCGACAAAACTCGCGAAGGCGATACCGCGGGCGTTGTGACTGAAGGAGGCGGCGAGGACATAGCGGACGGAAGCGCGTCGTGCGCCGGTTCGCCTGCCTCCGCGTTGAAGAACGCGATGGCGCGAGGCTTTCCGTCGTCGAGAATCGTGAAGTCGCCCTTCGTTAGACCGTGCACTGGCGCTCCATGAGAGTCCCGCACCGCCACGTCGATCTGCACGGCCCGTGTCTCCGTGCGAATGATGGGAACGGTATCCTGGCCGGCCGATGCCAGCAATGGCAGCAACGCCAGTTTACTTATCCACGCCATAGTCTACCTTCGAGCTGCTATCGAACTTGCGATAGTCGCGGAACTCGGATTCGTTTTTCAAGGATCCGGTCTTGCCGTCCATGGTCGTTTCCGAATGCACCGGAAGCAGGTATTGCTTCCCGGCTACTTTAATGAAGTCGTAGTCGACCTCTGTAACAGCCCTGGACATTTCCAATTCCAAAGGGATGTGATCCGCCACGTGATCTAAGTGGACCACCTCGCCAGTTTCGCGGTCAATTTCCAACGTTCCGCGAAAACCCACGATGGCCCGACGTATATTTCCTCGCGGGCCGCCCTTTACGTAGTAACTAGAGTGGAGTTCGTCAACCTGGTAGACGTAAACCCCCACCGGGCGCCGGCGAACGTCTTTCCAACTCTTCCACCGGAACGACGTCCGCGAATCTGGATGGAAGATGCTTCTCAGAATGCCGCCGAATTCGCCGGTGCTGGTGACGCCGATATCGAGGCTATCGAACGTTTGGTGGGTTGGATTGCCGTTCCATAGCTTTAGTTCGTGGGCCTCGTGCTGCTGAAAATAACTTAGGTTGACCGTAAGCTTGTCAAGCGGGAGCCAATCCGGCGCTGGGTTGGTTATTGTTGCCACACCCCCTGGCGCTAGCCTCATGGCGCCCGCCGTACCGCCGAGTTTATACCTCGAGATTACCTCGGTACACACGAAATCCGGCAAGGAACGCGCGTACGCCAGCGATTTTTCGCGGCTCTTTTCGATGAGCGCGGCGGCATCTGAGCTCGAGGGCTTTTGCGCCGGCATCAGCGCGGACACCAAAAGGAAACCCGTGAGTGCATGAACTAACTTGCGCATGAGACCCTCTTTTCAGCGCGAGTATATCACTCTCCGCAGACGATTCCTGGCCGAGCGATGCCGAGCGGTCCTTTCGTTACCGAGCGCAGGCGCAACAAGCTCACAGCCAAATCGCAACGATCCTCCTCCAAGAAACTGCGCGGCCGGATAGACGACGACCGAGCTGCCGCCTCAATGATCGTATCGAGGGTCAGTGGGCCATCGGCGGACCCAGCGTACCATCGGACCATGTGCCAACCGGGACCATCAGAATAGTCACCCGTTCTTCCGGATCATCCGTCGCCAGAACGGGCGAGCCCGGCAGATTCGCTCCCGAGCTTTTCGCCGCGTCGCCCGGACTGAAAAACATCACATGCGGATGCCAGCTCATGCCTTGATCGCTTAAATACTGATGCTTCGACATCATGTAGCACATGGCGCCCGGCTCCAGCGCGGGCAGTTCCTTCTTATCGAGTGACAATGCGGTCGCCTTGACGATCTCGGTCTTCGACTTTCCGGTCAGCACAAGTTTGGTCTTCATCAGGTAGATGGGCAAAAAGCTTCTTGCGGACGGCGGATTGAAGCAAATGGCGCCGCGAATTTTGGGATTCCAGAACTCCGGATGATCGGTGGTCGCGCCCCACGATCGTTCCACTATACAGAGAAAACCATTCGTGCCTTTCACTGCGGTCCTGTATCCCGTGCGGCCCAGCACCATCACTTCGGCTCCGTCCGAAATGGAAGCTGGAGCCGCACTACGCGCCAGCGCGATTTCAGACTTCTCGTCGGGAATCAAATACTGAACCAGGGGCGCCATGGCGGAATAGGGAGCCTGCTGTGCCTGCGCTCGCCCCGGAGAAGTTGCGTCCGGTATTACAACCAGAACAAAGAATGCTAAAGCGATGGCACTATAGTTCCTCATGGCTTTCCAGTATACGTATATTCTGTGTCGGGTCTCGGGGCGCCGGCTCTTAGAAAGGCAGCCTCGGGGCGGCAGCGTCCGCGGCATTCCACGAGTGGCGCGTTACACGCCCAAAGGACTCTCTAACATGCCCGAAGGATCGGTAAAAGCTGCGCGACAAGGCAGGAGTGCGCGGGCGACCGATTTCGGCCTCGCCGGTAAGTTGTGTGCTCATGGCGAACCCCGCATTGCCGCATAGTAGCCCCCGCGCGACGGATAAAATGTAACCAGGTCCTGTTAGCGGAGTATTGGATTCTTATGAGAAGTTCCTGCATGAGAGTCCCCATGCTATCGCTGGTACTACTCTTGGCGAGGGCAGCAACGGGCCAGACCGTGGACTCTGGAGTCCGAGTGACGCCCTCGCGGCCACTCTGGGGCGAACTTCCCTCTGGACCATATCGAGTTGGGTTCCGAACGATTTTCAGATTCGACGCGTCCCGTACCTGGCGGCAAACCCGCGACTACATGGGCGAGTTCTCGCCGGACCGCGACGGCAGACCCATCCAGCTAAACGTCTGGTACCCGGCATCCACGGAGCCAGCCGGGAGGCAGATGACCGTTGGCGCCTACATCGATCAGGCGGCCCCGTCGGCGGCCTTTGCCCCGCTCAATTCGATCATGAGGCAGCGCACTCTAGAGAATTGGGTGGGCTCCGTACCTCCTGCCCAGCTTCCAGTCTTGCGTGCCACTCCCGTGAATGCCTGGGCCGGGACCCGGGAAGCAGCGGGACGCTTCCCGGTAGTGCTCTACTTTGGAGGCCTCAACGCCGATGTGAACTCAAATACCGTTCTCGCTGAATTCCTCGCGAGTCACGGATATGTCGTCACAAGTATTTCGTTGATCGGCCCAACGGAGCAGCAATCCTCACAATCACGGGCTCCCTCGGACCTCGACGCGTCCGTGCGCGACATGGAGTTTGCGTTGGGCCTTCTTCGTGTCGAGACTCATGCGGACCTCACCCGGCTCTCGGTAATGGGTCATAGTTTGGGCGGCGTCGAGGCAGCGATATTTGCTATGCGGAACGGAAATGTATCGGCGGTGGTCGGGCTCGATGGCACCTATGGCTTTAAAGGATCGACCAGGGTTTTGACGGGCTCCTACGGGTACGGTCCATGGAACATGCGCGCTGATTTCCTGGATCTGCGTCGGGCACAAGGCCAGCAGGAGGCCGACTTGGATCTCTCCGCTGTGCGATCATTTCATCACGCCGATCTCACGTTGGTCACTATGACGGGGATGCACCACAGCGACTTTACATCGTTCGCGATGGAGGCACAGCGATTCGGAGTTTCCATTAGCCCGAAGTATGCCAATACTGGATGGAACCGGGATACGGCCCAGCGAGGATACGAACAAGCCGCTCGAATTGTTCTTGAGTTCCTTAATGAGCGCATGATCAATGGGAACCGAGTTGGTGACAGTCTCCAGGAGATGATTCGGGGCATCGACGGAGGTACGTTTGCACACCTCAGCGCCGGGCCTTCCGCGCCCTCGCCCCGGGAGGCCGTTTCGTTAGCGCGCGATCGCGGGTTTGAGGCGCTCAGGACGCTTCTCGTTAGTGCCTGCGGTGAACCGCCAGCAATCGGTTGTATCGACGCCAACATGTTCAACAGCAAGGGATACGAACTGCTTGGCCAGCGCGCAAATGACGCCCTTGTCTTATTTAAAATCGCAGTGTGGTCGAATCCCATGTCGGCCAACGCTCAAGATAGCCTCGCAGACGGATACGCCGCAGCCGGGGACTCCAAGGGCGCCCGCGAGGCCATCCACCAGGCCATTGAGTTAGCGCGAAAGGACCCGGCGATCGATGAGACATCGAAGGCGTCGTTCATAGCGCAGGAAAAGAAACGTCTCGATCACATGCGGTAGTACGTTACTCCAAGCCGAAGTTTGACGCGTTATTCATTGCGGTCCACATCCAGATCCACACTGACGGCGCAGGGCGAGTTGCGGGACATCCTGACAGGAGACGGTCCAAAGGTGTCCGTCTCGGATGTCAAAACCACGGCAAGAAAAAGCGCCCACCCGAGCGCGTCCCTATCGCGAGGCTCTGCCATATTGCCGGTGGCGAGTTGGACCAGATCCAATTTCTGCTTGGACACGTCTCGATCCAAACGACGGAACGGCGCCTCGGCTGCAAGCAGAAATTGCGCTTTGCCGTCAACGACCGAATGGGCATCAAACCCGGCGATCCACCGGTTTCGCCGTAGTGTCTGCGCTTGATGGGCCGCCACCTCACGACGAGGCAGGATCTTTCTCCCGGAGCACCGTATCGAGAACTCGTTGCTGGTTACGGGATGAAAGAGCGCGAGCCGGCGTAATGAAATGCCGTGACTACAATGACAACGTATCTGTCACTGCAAGCGCCATATCTGGCGTTTTGAGCTTTCAACAGTCTGCACGATTCACGTGGATCCCGCCGCATGTATCATGGTGGTTCGCGGAAACCGAGGGGCAGGCTTGCCAGACCATCCGATCGCAGAGTCGTCGACTCCATCTCCGGAAGCGGTACGGCAGGAGTTGCAAGCGATTCTGGCTGGCCGTTCGTTCGTGACCGCCACTCGCGCGCGCCGATTCCTCACGTACATCGTGGAGGAGACCTTGGCGGGCCGAACGGACGCCATCAAGGAACTAGTGCTGGGGACTGAGGTATTCGACCGACCCACCGATTTTGACCCGAAGGTGGACACCATCGTCCGCGTGGAAGCCGGGAAACTGCGCAAGCGCCTTGAGGAATATTACTCGGACGATGGCGTCTCTGCCCCGGTCCGGATCGAGGTCCCCAAGGGCGCCTACGTACCGAAGTTCCACTATTGCTGCAGGGCCCCTGTCACTGCCGTCTCACCCCGGTACCGGTATGCCGCCGGCATACTCGTGCTGTTATTGGTTGCCGCCTGGGGAGCGTGGCGATTCCGTGCTCCCGCAGCGCCGGTGAACCCTTCCATCGCCGTACTGCCGTTCCTCAATCTGAGCGCCGAACCCGGCAACGAATATTTCACCGATGGCCTGGCGGAAGAGCTCACCGATGCGCTCTCTAACGCGGGCGGGCTGCGCGTGGCGTCGCGCACGTCTGCCTTCATGTTCCGCGCCAAGCCGGCTGACGCACACGAGATCGGCTCCAAACTCCACGTGGGATATGTGGTGGAGGGCAGCGTGCGGAAACAGGGTGATCGATTGAAGGTGACTGCACAGCTGATCCGCACGGACGATGGCTACCACGTTTGGTCCGCCTCTTTCGAGCGGCAACTCTCCGACGTATTTGCCGTCCAGGCGGAACTCGCGGGTTCGCTAGTGGCGGCCCTCCAGGTGAAGTTGACGGGCGCTCAAACCCGGCGCCTGAGAAAAACTCATACGGCCAACCAGCGGGCCTTCGATCTGTACCTTCAGGGAATCCATCTCTTGTCTTCGTTCAAGCCGGGTTATCTCGACCAGGCCGAGCGCCGCCTGCAGGATTCCATCGCCGCCGATCCGGCTTACGCGCTGTCCTACGTCGCTCTGGCCGACGTCTACGTACAGGGCAATATCTACGGCAACCGGCCGGCCCGCGAACTGGCTGTCAAAGCCAGCGCCGCCGTCCACAAGGCGCTTGCCCTGGATGACGAATTGCCCGAAGCCTACGTCATGCTGGGCACGTTAGCTGCCCGCCATGAGTATGATTGGTCCGCTGCCGAACGCCATCTGCGGCGTGCCCTGGAATTAAATCCAAGCTCCGCACAGGCCCACTATGGGCTCGCCCACTTTGTCTTCGCGCCGCGGGAACGTTGGCGGGAGGCCTTGGCGGAGAGCCGTCTGGCCAGCGAACTGGACCCGCTGTCCCCGATGATCGCGATGAGCGAACCTTGGCTGGCGGTTCTTGAGGGACGTCACGAAGCGGCAGTAGATGGATTCAGCCGGCTGGCGGCGGCAAATTCCGCGGATATCATGGCGAAAGGCGGTCTGGGAATCGCACTGATGGGAAAAGGGGATTATCCTGCCGCCCTGGAGGCGATCCAGCAGGTACAACGGATCGCGCCGTCCGACCAGAATCTCGCCTTCCTCGGGAGCATACACGCCCGGATGGGAAATCCCGCCGAGACGCGGAAGATTCTGCGGCAATTCCAGTCGGAGCAGCGATTCGTTTCACCGGAGGTCATGCGCCTTCTCTACATGGCGCTGGGAGATGCCGACGAGGGTTTCCGTTACGCAGAGAGGTCCCGCGAGCAACAGGAATCCTCCTTGATTTTCGCGCGTCTAGGCTTGGGCTGGGGTCCCTTCCGAAACGATCCGCGCTACTCAAAACTGCTGACCGAGATCGGGCTCTCCGACGAGCAGATTCAAAAGAATCAACACCAACAATAGGCGTTCACCGTTAATTCACCTACTGGAAACTCCTTCCGGCTCCCCTCGGTGCGGCACGCTGTCGGCATGAGACTCCGCAACATTACCCATGGCCACGCATTCCTGGCTGCCGGACTATTCTCGATCTGCATCGCCTCCAGTCCTGCGCAGACCATTCCGACAGCCTGGGATGAAGCAGCCCTGGCCTCCATGCAGACGCCTTTACGCGACCCAGCCCGGACGCCCAAGCATATGGCGTCCGGCGTCTACAACCGGCTTCCGGTGCTCACCATTTATAAGACCTACCCCGTATACGCGCCTGGCCGCGAACCAGCCGGCTATATGGATCACCTTCGTCAGGTGGAGCCCGAGATCGTCTTCGACCCGGCTCGCCTGCATACGCCCGCGGACTGGGCCAAGGCAGGCGAGGCAATCTTCGATGCTCCTACATTCTTCGAGAACCCGGCCCAGACGCCGACCGGTCCGCAGTACTATCCCGCCGCCGGAGTTCCTGTGGCCGCCGATGGCGCCTACCCCTTCAGCCGCTACGTCATCCGTAAGAAGGGCGAGGTCGAACTGGGTGGAAACTCCTGCGCGATATGTCACACCCGGGTGATGCCGGATGGCAGCGTGCTCAAAGGGGCGCAGGGGAATTTCCCCGTGGAACGCGTGCTCGCCGTAAGCCTGCGTGCACTTGCCAAGCAGGGCACGGGCGACATGGTAGTCGCTCAGCTTTTGAAGCCCCTGCTACGTTCTTCCTACGCGGCCCCCTGGATCACCCCGGATCCTTATGAGCGGGTGGCCGGGATGTCCCTGGAAGAACTGGCGGCCGCATGGTCCCAGGTTCCCGCCGGAGTCATGATGCGCGACGGCGCTACGTTCGACGCGTCGCCGCAGATCCCGGACCTGATCGGGATTCGCGAACGGCGCTATCTGAACCACACCGGCACACATCTGCATCGCTCTGTCGGCGATCTAATGCGCTACGCCGCACTGGCACAAGGCGCAGAGGCGGGCTCCTCATGGGGAGATTTCCGTCTGGTGGAGGATCTGCCGCCGTTCGCAACCCGTTATACCGACGAGGCGCTCTACGCTCTCGCGCAGTACCTCTACGCGCTTCAGCCGCCCCCGAATCCGAACCACCTGGATGCGCAGTCCCGCGCCGGCGGCATGATCTTCGAACGCGAGGGCTGCGGCGGTTGTCACACCGCGCCGCTCTATACTAACAACCGGATGATGGCCGTTGGCGAGATCGGTACCGACCCCGAACTCGCCATGCTCTCGCGCCGCGGCACTGGCTTCTACAAGGTCCCCTCGCTCAAAGGCGTCTGGTATCGCGGACCGTTCGGTCATGGCGGAACGAGCCCGACGCTGGAAGACTGGTTGGATGCCGCGCGCCTGACCGGCCGAGGGACACGCAAGCCGTCACCGGGGCACGAGTATGGCCTCCGCCTCAACCCCGCAGAAAAAAGCGCCCTGATTGCCTTCTTGAGGACGCTTTAGTCAGCCCGCTGATACCCTTACCATTTCATTTTGTATCGGCATCGCAGCGGCAATGATGTTCTCTGGCAAATCTATCGGATGCTCGCTGTTCATATAGCCCGAATGATCGTATCACTATTCCCCGTTCAATCGGCTGCCGAGCGGTCCTTTCGTTACCGAGCGCAGGCGCAACAGGGGCACTGGACCAATTACTTTGGTATATGGACAGGAGCGTTGCTATGCGATCACTCTCAACAATCAATTCGGCTTGTGTTCTCACTGCCCCTAAAAAGGTGTGACCCAGATAGTCGCATAAGATATCTTACGTAAAAGTGTGCGTAACCTAGCCTGAGATTCGGCTATTTCGCCGAAGTCGCAAATCTGCATTATGTTCAATCGCCGGGTAGTATCTCAGTTCGAATCTCAGGCTTGGGAACCGGACCTCTGGTTATTGGTCAAACCTACAACGCGGCGCGCAGATAGTGTTCTACCTCATTTCCGCGCGACGTCGGCTCAAGCTATTCTGAAGAGCGTTGAAGGGGGATTTGCAGCATGGCAAAACTTGTCTACGGATTGAACCAGTCCCTCGATGGCTACGTCGACCACACAGCGCTTGGGCCGCCTGTGCCCGCGGCCTTCCGTCACTTCATCGAGCTGGTGCGTGGCCTGACGGGCTTCATCTACGGCCGCCGCACGTACGAGATTATGAGTTATTGGGACGAAGATCTTCCTGATTGGGACGCGGAGAACCGCGAGTTCGCGGTGGTGTGGCGGAGCCAGCCGAAGTGGGTTGTGTCGCGTTCCCTCAAGTCAGTTGGCCCCAACGCGACGCTTGTCGCGGATGACTTCGAGAAGGTGATACGCAGGCTGAAGGCTGACCTGGCCGGCGAGATTCACGTTGGCGGACCAGTCCTGGCGCAAAGCCTGACTGAGGCCGGTCTTATCGATGAGTATCGACTGTACCTGCGCCCCGTCGTGCTTGGTGGCGGCAAGCCATACTTCGCCGGCCCCCGGCCGCCGCTCCACCTGGTGGCCAGCGATTTAATCGCCGATGACATGATTCGGTTGACGTACGTTCCTGCTTAATCGCAACTTCCGCGTCTTCAGTTTGCCACGTGTTCATTCGGCGAGTTTCACCGGCTTGCCCAGCGCCCGATCGAGTTGAATGATCCATTCCCGGGCCCTGTCCAGGTAGGGCCAGTCTGGGACTGCCATCCGCGCTTTTCGGGCCATCATGCCTTGGTAGCCTTCGAGCAGCAGTGGTTCCGCTTCGACGTATTTCTTCTGTCCCGCAAGACTGGCCCCCAACAGACTCTCAGCGAGGAAGCGTTGCCAGTCTTGCGGCCTCTTCCGGCGATCGGTCTCGACTGCCTCGCGTGCGAGAGGTTCGCTGTCGGTGAATTTCCCCTGCGACTGGTAAGCCAGCGCCAGTCCGGCCGCGGCACTCATCGTGTCAGGGTCTTCCGGGCCGAGGGTTGTTCGCCGCCCGGCGAGGGCTTGCGCGGCATAGGTTTGTGCCAAGGCGTATTTGCCTTGACTCTGGTACATTTCTGCAAGATTCGAGAGAGTCTCGAGAGTGCGGGAATTCCCGGCAGGCAGCACGCGGCGCTGCGTCTCAAGAGTCTGTTTGAACAGCGTTTCGGCCTCGGCGTACCTGCCCTGCGCGGCGTAGGAGAGGGCCAAATCGTTCGTGTGCAACAGGGTGTAGGGATGCTCGAGGCCGATCACGCGGCGCTCCGTCTCCACGGTCTCGTTTTGAAGCGCCTCGGCTTGCTTGTATTTTCCCTCCTGATAATAAATTTCCGCAAGATTGCCCATCGTCACCACCGTGTTGGGATGCTCGGGACCATTCACACGCCGCTGAATCTGTAACGTCTGGCTGAAGAGCGCCTCGGCTTGAGGGTACTTGGCCTGCTGTTGGTAGACGATGGCCAGAGAGTTCATTTCATTGGTGGTGGCGGGATGCTCGGGACCCAGCACGCGGCGCTTGATCTGCAGCGTCTGGTTGAAAAGCGCCTCGGCCTCAGCCAGCTTGCCCTGGCGCCGGTAGCTTCTGGCCAGCATGCCCATACTACCCAGCGTGTCCGGATGCTCGGAACCCAGCACGCGGCGGCGGATGTCTACGAGCTGGGTTTCCAGCGCCTCTTCTTCCGCGTACTTTCCTTGCGCGCTGTACGCGCCAGCCAAAGTGTTCATGGAAGTTAGGGTGTCGGGATGTTCGGGACCGATCACGCGGCGCTGGATCTCGAAAGTCTGGTTCAGAAGCGCCCCGGCCTCGGGGTACTTTCCTTGAACGAGGTCAGTCCAGCCAAGGAGCCACTCGGTCTTGAGGGTCTTCGGATTCTCAGCTCCCAGTACTTGCCGTTCGAGATCGAGTGCAAGCTCCAGGTGCTTGCGGCCTTCGGGGTACAGGCCGAGGCTCAGGTACGTTTTGCCGATCGTGTTCTGAATGCCCGCCTGTACCGCAGGTTGCCGATCAAATCTCCCAGCGACTCGGGCCGCGGCCCGATCTAACGCCGTTCGCACCTTCAGGTCGGGATCGGGCCTGGCGGTGGATTGGGTTTCGGGGCTGGCCTGCTGCAGCAGATCGTCCTGGAGGAAGTTGTTGACTGCTGTGGCCGTCTGTTCGGCGCGCGTGGCGCGAATCGCGATCCGGGAAACTACCACTGCGCCGGCCACCAGCAACGAACCAAAGGCCGCCGCGGTCAACAACCCCATCTGATGCCGCCGGGCAAACTTGCGAAGGCGGTACGAATACGAAGGCGGGGCAGCCTCCACCGGCTCTCCATCCAGGTAGCGCTGCAAATCCCGCGCGAGAGCGGTTACCGTTTCATAGCGCCGCACGCGATCCTTTTCGATCGCCTTCATTACCACCCAATCGAGATCGCCGCGCACCGCGCGCGAAAGCCTGGTATCGGTCTGCCGGACACTCGGCGGAGGCGGGTCTTCCTCTTGAATCCGGCGCCTGATATCCAGTTCGCTCGAATTTCGCAGACTTGCCCGGTCGAGGGGCGTTGAGCCGGCGATGAGTTCGTAGAGAACGGCTCCCAGGGCATAGACGTCGCTGCGCGTGTCGATGTCTTCGCCGAAGGAGCCGGCCTGCTCGGGACTCATGTATTCGAGCGTGCCGATCATCGCGCCTGCCTGAGTGTGCATGCTACGTTCGGTCAGCGGTTGGTGCATGGCCTTGGCGATGCCGAAGTCGATCACCTTGGGAACGGGCTTGCCGTCGTAGACGGTCACCAGAATGTTGGAAGGCTTGATGTCACGGTGGATGACGCCCTTCTGGTGGGCATGTTGGATTGCCTGGCAGATGGAAATGAACAGCTCCAGGCGCTGGCGGAGACTCAACTCGTGCTTTTGGCAATACTCAGTAACGGGGATGCCCTCGACCATCTCCATGACGAAATAAAGCCGGCCGGACGAGGTCGCGCCGGCGTCGAGCGCACGGGCGATATTGGGGTGATCCATTAGCGCCAGAGCCTGGCGCTCGGCCTGAAAACGGGCAATCACATGGGTGCTGTCCATGCCCGGCTTGATGACCTTGAGCGCCACGGTGCGGCGGACGGGATACTGTTGTTCCGCGCGGTAGACCACTCCCATTCCACCGCGTGCGATCTGCTCGACAATCTTGTAAGAGCCGATCAGGCTGCCGGGCTCTATCGAAGGCGCTTCGGTCTCATTAAGAGTCAATTCCCGCGCCGCGACGCCTATAGCCGGTTGATCGAGAAAATCTTCGCCGGGCGTATCATGCGCCAACAGGGATTCCAAATCGCGCCGCAGTTCTTCGTCATGGGCGCACGCGTGTTCGATAAAGCTTGCACGCTCCTCAGGCGGCCGTTCCAGCGCCGCATGATAAAGCTGCTCGAGTTCAGACCAACGGCCCGGACCGCTCATGGCACGTGCCCCCGGATCAGTTCCCGGCGAAGCCACGTCTTGACGAATCGCCAGTCACGATGGATGGTGTCGGGAGAAACCCCGAGCACTTCGGCTGTTTCCTCTACGTTAAGTCCGCCAAAGAAACGCAACTCCACCATCCGGCACTTCCGGGCGTCGAGGGCCTGCAGGGCGTTCAACGCGTCGTCTAGCGCAATCCAATCCGGGGCAGACGCTCCGGGGACTTCCAAAGCTTTCTCGAACGTAACTCGAATCGCCTCGCCGCCGCGCTTGGCGTAATTGCGTGACCGGGCGAGATCGACTAAGATCCGGCGCATCAACTGAGCAGAGATAGCAAAGAAATGAGCCCGATCCTGCCAGCGGACGCGGCTGCAATCCACCAGCTTGAGGTAAACCTCGTTCACCAGTTCGGTGGTCTGGAGGGGGGTTCCGGGACGCTCCCGCCCCATGTAGCGCCGGGCCAGCCGGTGGAGTTCCTGGTGGACCAAAGGCGTCAAGACGTCGAGCGCCGACTTATCCCCGCCGCCCCACGCCGCAAGAAGACGCGTGATTTCCGCGGGAGAAGTTTCCATCGGGGACCGTTTCACAGCAATTGTAATCCGATCCGCAAAGAAGTTTCGCGGCGGCGCCAGTTTTCGCAACACATTCCCGCCTACCTGTAACGAGGAGCGAATAGGCGCTCCTTCGAGAAAGGAAACACAGAATGGAAATTCGACGCAACCTGAATATCCTGCCGGCCGGTTCCGCGCCGTCCGTCACCGCAACCGTGAACTCCGGAGCCGAGTCTTCGGAAGGAGGCCGATAATGTTTCCAAAAACGAAGGATTATATCCGCTTGAAAGACACGACCAACTCGCAAATGACAGATGATGCGGACCGCCGAATGTCAGACGGCCGCGACGATCTTTTGAATAGCGCAGGCCGAAATCTCGATCGATGGTGGGAGTACAAAGACGGCAAGAAGACCGCTGTAAAGGTGGGGACAGGCTTGGTCATTGGCGCCGGCGTCGCCGCCGCTGGAGCCGCCACTCATGGCGCCGCGATACCGGTGGCGGCTATTGTCGGAATCGCAGCCGGCGGTTACGTTGCCGGGAAGGCAGCGGATACCACTGTGGGGCGCATGTGGGATCTGGGCTACACAGGCGCGTCACGCACGCAAGCTTGGGTGCATGACAACGGCGGTCACAAAGACAATTCGCACCTGCTTGAAGCGCGAGCCCACAAAACGATTCGCCACGCGGTGCAACATCTTCGTACGGCAAAAGAGAAGTTCAACAAGGCCAGGCAATTACCCCAGCTCGCTCGTATGCCTGTTCCAAACGCCGGCTTCCAGCCAACTACCATCGACTGCGACGACGCTTTCAATGGCATAACGGCTCTGTTGCATGTTAAACATCACCTCGAGAAGGTGCGTCTTTATTTACATCCGGCAAGCTTTTTGCTGGGCCGACTCCTGGATCTGCATGAGGTCTTGTACACGCGATGGAACGGCCAGGATACCACCCAGCTTCAAACGCCTTGGCACCAGCAAGAAAAATGTGGCTCGAAAAGATGCTATTACACAGACGAGGACGGCCATCTTGCGGGTTTGGGTTCGTACCGTAGGGATTGGGATGACCTGGGAGGCGTCAGTCTCCCGCAACGGAGAAGGAAAGTGAATGACCTCCTTACCGAACTTTCCATGGGCATCGGACTGGAGGCGCGCTTGCTCAGGCGGTTGTCCCCGCCAACGCTGAGGCTCATCAGGGATGCGGAGTCCACCTACGACGAGAGTAGGGACTGCTTCGTTCACAAGAAGCATGGGCTCACCAATTGGTGGGATCGGAAAACTCATAGCGAACAGGTAGCGTTTGTCGCGAGGAATGCTATCAGCGCGGCGACGGCCATCGGGGCAGGGGGCGCCCACGTCAAGGTGGACGAGCCGCTCAATGCGCTCGCGGCCCTAATGGATATGGGTTTCAACGGTTTGGACTTGGGCGTTGGGGAGACGGTTGAAGGTGTAGGCCTTTCTTCGGAAGGTCTGCGCAGGGACGGAAAACATGCGCAGGAGGGGATACGCCACGCCGCGGTACACCTTTGGGAAGCGCTGGAGGTAGATCACGCCATTGACCAGGATCATTTCGGCGGCAATTTACGAGCGCTCACGTCGAACGCTTGCGAAAGGACGGCCGACTACCTGAAAAATGTAAACAAAATCAAGCATCACCTGGGGAAAGCTCGAGCGGACTTCTGCGAAATGATCGAGTTAATCGACAAGCTATCGAAATATACGAAGCGGTGCCTTGAAGCAGTGAATGTTCTCGCATTCGAGTACGGCGCTTATCTCGAGACGTTCTGGACGATGCACGACCGATGCCAAGGTCGATGCTATAAGGGGATGATCAGCATCCAAGCGCACGGCTAACGAGCGGTCGTCTTGACGACTAGTTATCCGCGGGAACCCGTTCCACTCGCTCGATCACTACCATCTCTACGGACACTTTGCGCGGAACCAGTTGAAGCCCCAGTTGCTCCTGAAGTGCGGTGAAAATCGATGGAAGTGGCGAATTCACCGCGCCCTCGGGAGCGTATTGGAGCTTGATGTCGTAGTTGTCCTTGATCGCCGTCTCGTTAACCACGGGACGGCCCGCGGGTCGCGACAGAGCTCCAGCCAGGCCATCAAGCGGCTCGTTTTGCAGATCCAAGCGACCCTTGAAGATGTAGGAATGGGTGGCCCCGCCTTCCGTCGGTTTCAGCTTCGCGCCCGACTTTGCAACCACCAGCACATACCCCGAGCCCTCCTTAGTCTGGCGCTTCACCACCAGTTGGAATCGCTCCTCGAGTAGTTTTTGCAGCGGCGCTTTCAAGTCTTCGTAGGAGAGGCGTCGCGCCCGGCTTGCGCGTGAGAATCTCGCGCGCGGAGACGATCATCAACTGGTCGCCGTAGACCACTTCGCCCGTCTCATCCACGGCGCCGATGCGGTCGGTGTCGCCATCGAACGCAATGCCGAGTTCCGCTCCGGTCTCGCGCACCTTGGCGATGAGCGCTTCCAGATTCTTCGGCACAGTCGGGTCAGGGTGGTTGGGGAAGCGGCCATCCATCTCGAAGTACATCTCGGTGGCGTCGGCGTTGAGATGTTCGAGCAGACAATGCATCACCGGGCCGCCTGTCCCATTGCCGGCGTCGATCACAACTTTCACTTTGCGAGGGAACTGGAACTGCGCGGCAACCTCCTCCACATAAGGCGTCACGCAATCGGCCGTGGTTTCGCTGCCTTCGCCGCGCACCAGGTCGCCCGATTCCATCATGCGCCGCAGCTCCTGTATCGCCTCGCCGTGGATGGTCGATTGGCCGCAAACGGTCTTAAACCCGTTGAACTCCGCCGGGTTATGGCTGCCCGTGATCATCACGGCGCCATCGGCTTTCAGATGAAACTGCGAAAAGTAGAGCACCGGCGTGGGGACAACGCCCAGATCGGTCACATGGCAGCCGCTGGCTTTGAGGCCGCGCATCAGGGCATCGCGCAGACGCGGTGAACTCAGCCGTGTGTCGCGACCCAGATTGATCTTGGGACCGGCATGGCGCTGCAGGTAAGTGCCGAACGCCTGGCCGAGCAGCTCGACGCCGGGTGTCCAGTCGGCTCCGTGATGCTCGTGAGCTTCAGGATTCTCCTCGTAGATCTCAAGATCACATTCCGCGATATCCACAAGCTCTTCTCCCAGGAACACATTGCCAATCCCGGTAATCTTGCGGACAGGGCGGAATGACATCGGTAGAAGAGTCACCCTAGCTACCCAAGTAGCAAGCTGCTTTGACTCTTCCCGCATGGAATGTTTGCCCCGTTTTCTTTGGCCGAGGCACTCAACGCGGCGCCGGATTGGTTCCGGATGCGGCGTAGTTCAGGCGCTATTCACGCTGTTCTGCTAAACTTGGCTGCATCCTTGACCGATAAGCTCGGGCCGCGCCAAATCCCCACCTCGATGGATAGGGTTGGCATCGAGAGGATGGTCCTTTGTTAGACACAATGCGCATCCTGCGAGATGGCGCACTGCTGTCCGTTGTGGCTTCAACATACTTGCTTGTCTTGCTGCGGTTCAACCCCCGCATGTTCTTGAAGCATTTTCCCAAGGAGATCCGGGAGATCGTCCCGCCGAAATCGGAGAAGGAGAGGCAGATGTCTATCATCCTCGGCGTCCCGCTCGGGCTACTGTTCATCGGGTCTACCGTTGCTTCGACACTGCTTTGGCGAGCCTCCCCGCAGGCAAGCCTGTCCTTCTGGGAACTCTTCGCGCATGTCTTTAGCCTGCTTTTTCTCTTCAATCTCGTCGATCTGCTGATCCTCGACTGGCTCATCGTATGCAGGCTCACGCCTCGCTGGCTGATCATTCCAGGTGCGGAGCATATCGTGATGCCGAAGGAGTACCTCTATCATTTCAAGGGGTTCTTAATAGGAACCGTCGTTTCCGTGATTGGAGGACTGGCTATCGCTGTTCCTCTGCACTTTCTGTTTTAAACGCGCGGCGAAACCCGTGGAGCGGGCTATGATGCCAACCGGCGGTCAAATTGTGTCTGGATGGTCGGCCGCCCTTCCCACTACTTTTGGCGGATCGGCGGCGATGGGTTCTGTCCGGATGCGCCGTCATCCCGCCGGGAGCGGTCGACGGCGCTTCGTAATTCGTCGGTAAACGCTGCGCATTATCGTTAGCCAGTCGTGGGAACGCTTCGGCGGGCGAATCGATTGCCGTCTTCAGAACCAACCGCTGCCGTAGGCAACCCACCAACTGACGCAGCCAATTGGAATCATCGCGCCCAGAGCCCACCAGAGCGGAAGAACGAGATCAGCAATGAGACCCAGGATTGTGAACGTGGCCCAGAAGATTTTCCGATCCATGAACCAAGTCTAATGGCTGCAGACAGCGCCCGGTGTGAGGACCAACCGGTTGACCGCAGATTGGCTGGATCTCCGGATGAAATAGCGCGGAAGAGCAAGCTGAAAGGACTGCTGGGCGACGTGGCAAAGCCCGGCTGCTCTCACGCACCGTTCTCGCCACGTGACTGCGCAACCAGCTCTGCGGGTTACAATTCCGGTTTATCGGATCGCGCCAGCCGGACCATCTCTATCAGGACGCCACGGGCATCGTCGCTGTTCGTAACCTCTCGCAGGAAAGAGACACGCTTGCCATAAACCTTATCACCAGACTTTAGCCTGAGCTGAAATCCCAGGCGATCTACGGCGGTCATCGCCGCCTCGTCGGTATCCCCGCCCACGTAGCGGCGGGCGATCAGGCGAAGCGCCTCGGCATGATCGGCGTTCATGTGTTGGATGATTCCAGATGCGGACTCCGCCAGAGGATCGGGTTGGGCGACTTGGTACTCTTCGGCGGAGACCCACCCCATGACACCGAAGCCGCCAATGAAGTACACTCCCTCGACGCCCAACCGATAGTAGGCAAAGTCGGTGTAGTCTTGCCAGAACTTCGCATTCTCGTACCGCGACAGGTACAGTTCCCGAACTTCCGCAGCCGGCACTTCGGCGGCAGATCCAACTATGGTCATGCGGGCGGCGCCCAAGGGATCACTGCCAGCTTCTGGCTGTGCAATGAACAAGCTGGTTCGCGGATCCTGGCGCAGGTTTTGCGTGTGCATGGCCATGCTGCTGATGAAAAACACGGGGCGACCGTGCTGGTCGGCCGCGTAGGGCATCAGCGAGCCGAAGGGGAATCCGGGGAATTTTCGTGACTGCGTGGACAGGCTGCCGATGCGGCCGCGCGATATCAGCGTTCGTGCACGCTCGGCGAGCGACGGTTCGGGGCTGTCTGGGGCGGCTGATCCAGGGTTGGCGTGTTGTTGTGTGGGCACGGTTCCATGTTAGCTAGCCCAACTCATAGTCACCCGCCCCGCTTCCGGAGCCGCGGGCCGCCGTGGCATTAACACCTGATATCGGTAGCACTCTCCCAGACGAAGATCGGTAAACGCTGCGCGACAACCCGCGGTCTCGCCCGCGACCGCCAAACTCGAACTTATGCGATTGCTGCGGCATTGGACTACCTTCAAGACGATAGAGCTGCACGACGACGAACCCTATCAAGGCGTTGATGTGAGTGTTTGCCTGGACAACATCAGCAAGCATTGGTTTCACTTGACCGCTGCACATAGGCGCATTCACCCACCTTGCGGTTGCGTAGAGCGCCGGTCATGAGCGAGCGCGCGTTGGTCCTTGGTGGTGGCGGAGCGTCAGGCAATGCCTGGGCGATCGGCGTCATCACCGGCCCGTTTGACGCCGGGTTAGATGTGACCCAGGCCGATCTGATCATCGGGACGTCGGCCGGATCGACGGTGGCGGCTCAGATAACCAGCACGACCCGACCGACCGAACTGCTTGCCGCCATCCTTGCCGCTGTGCCCCAGCCACGGCCGGGTCCGACCGGATCCGACGCTGGACGTGTTCCTATTGGGCCGGCGGCGAACCATATGGAGACGACAGGCGCGATCATCGCCACCGCCAAGGATGCGACCGACATGCGCCGCAGAATGGGTGCATCGGCGCTCGAAATGGATGCGGCGTCGGACGGCTCTGCGCAAGCGCAGTGGCGCGCCACGGTCGCCGCTCGGCTGCCCAGCCAGCGCTGGCCGCAACAACCGATGCTCATCGTGGCTGTCGATGCCCATACCGGTGAACCGTTCGTCTTCGACCGTCACAGCGGAGTCGAGTTGGCGGACGCCGTCGCCGCTAGCTGCGCCAATGGCTTTGGCGTCCCTCCCTACACTATCGGCGAGCGCCGCTACATCGACGGCGGCTACCGAGCCAACGAGAACGCCGATCTAGCAGCCGGATACTCGCGGGTGCTGGTACTGTCACCACTCGGCGGTAGATCAAGGCACCCATTCGACTGGGGCGCCCATCTCGCAGCGCAGGCCGACGAACTACGCGCATGCGGCAGCAGGGTCGAAACCATCTTCCCGGATAACAGCTCTCAAAACGCACTCGGCGTTGGCGTCAATATGATGGATCCGTCGAGGCGTCCGCCCGCCGCCAGAGCCGGTTACGACCAGGGCAGAGCCCTTGCCGAGCAACTCACCGAATTCTGGCGCTGACGCCTAGGAAACCAGCCGACTCGCTAGGCGTGACGACACCTGCTCATGCCTCGAATGGCCGATGGGCGCGGTGTGGTGATTGATGTTCGTGCCGATGATCGAATGCGCGCCGCGTCTGTGCCATCGTGCTGGCGGAGAACTGGACCAAATCCAACTCCTGTTCGGACACACTTCCATCCAAATAACCGAGCAGTACCTGGGTTGTAAACAGAAGCTGCTTATGCCGAAAACGACAAGGCAGGAATCGAGCCCTGAGCGAACAAAGGTTCAGGCAGGGACAGGTAACCCGGCCCTTCGCGACAAGCCGGGACTAACTCGCGACGCTGAACGAGCAATCGGAGTTGCGTCGATTTGCCCGGCCCTCACTTGTTGAATGACGCCCATTCCACGTGATGCCGACTAAACGGGCAGGTAGGTTTTCACATTCCCGGAGCGTTGATGAGGACCGAGCACTCGTGGCCTGCGCGTCCAGACATCATATAGCTATACAGGTAATCTGTACAGATAGACTGTATACATGTTATACTTCTCTTTGTGAGCCATCTCAAGCTGCAAAGGAACTCCGAACTCGCGTCGACATTGGCATCCGAGATCCGTGTTATCACTGGCAGACTCAAGCGGCGTTTACGCGAGCACGGGGGAGATCACGATCTCACGCCGTCGCAGGCATCTGTTGTTCTGCGATTGGAGAGGGACGGTCCGGCTACTGTTTCGACTCTGGCGCGGGCAGAGGGCGTTCGGCCCCAATCGATGAGCGCTGTGGTTGCACCCTTGCAGGAGGTTGGGTTGGTCCGAGGCGCACCTGACCCGAGCGATGGACGTCAGACTCTGATGTCTCTCACCCCCAAGTGTCTGAAGTGGCTTCGGGACGGCAGGGCCGCAAAACAGGACTGGTTGACGGTCACAATCTCGCAGAAGCTTTCCATTCGCGAGCAGGAGAAGCTCCGCTCGGCCCTCGAACTACTGGCGCGGCTTGTTGAGGAATAGCCTGCTGAGGAATTATCCAATGCCTCTCACCACTCTCGATCCTGTAACGGCGCTGATCGTCATCGATCTGCAGAACGGTATAGCGGACTACTCCGTTCTTCGCGCAATGGCGGAAGTAGTCGAGCAGACGCGCACGTTATTGCGCGCATTTCGGAACGCGGGCCAGCCGGTCGCGCTGGTAAACGTGGCAGGACGGCCGCCGGGCCGTACTGAACTGGGTCCGCGCAGAGGCATTACTTTCGCCGAAGGGTGGACGGATCTGCTGCCGGAACTGGACCGGCAGCCGGATGACATCGTAGCGACCAAGCGAAGCTGGGGCGCCTTTGCGACCACCGATCTCGAAAGTCAGCTTAAGGCGCGAGGCGTTACGCAAGTGGTTGTGACGGGGCTGGTGACCTCCGGCGGCGTAGAGGCAACGGCGCGCCAAGCCTACGAGCTGGGCTTCCATGTGACACTGGCGCTTGATGCTATGACGGATATGCGTGAAGAGGCGCAGAACTACACCGTCCGAAATGTCTTTCCTCGTCTCGGAGAAACGGGTTCTACGCAGGAGATCGTTGCATTACTCAAGAAAAGGAGCGCGGAAGCATGAATTGGCTTGACCTTGCGTCTTATTTCTTCGGCGGCATTTTTGCTGCGAACGCCGTCCCCCATTATGTCGCCGGCGTGATGGGACGTCCCTTTCAAAGTCCTTTCGCAAAACCGCCCGGCAAGGGGCTATCCTCTTCCAGTGTGAATGTCTTCTGGGGTTTTCTGAACGCCATCATTGCGGATCTGCTGGTTCTGCACGTCGGAACCTTTGATCCCCGGGCGGTGCGCCATACGGAAGCATTCGGTTTGGGCGCGCTGTTCATTAGCCTTTCTTCGGCGCGCCACTTCGGCCAGTTCCATGGAGGCAATTCACCTTCGCGCCCATGAAGATTCCGATGCCCGGAAGATTCCGTGCCCTGCGAAGCTTCAACTTCCGCTTGTGGACGGCTGGAGCGCTGGTCTCAAATATCGGTACCGGGATGCAGCGCGTGGCTCAGGACTGGCTCGTGCTGACGCAACTGACCCATCGCGATGCGTCCGCGCTGGGGATCGTGATAGGGCTGCAGTATGCCCCGCAACTCCTCCTGCTGCCCTGGACGGGACTGGCTGCGGATCGCCTGAATCAGCGCAAGCTGCTGATGTTCACTCAGGCAACCATGGGCATACTCGCGCTCGCTCTTGCCGCTCTCACGCTCCCGGGTATTGTCCGGCTCTGGCACGTATATGTATTTGCCTTCCTGGCCGGCGCTGCTGCCGCACTGGACGCTCCCGTGCGGCAGACGTTCGTAGCGGAGATGGTAGGAGACAGCGATCTTCCCAACGCTGTGGCGCTGAACTCTATCTCCTTCAACGCCGCCCAGATGATCGGCCCCGCAGTTGCCGGTTTATTCATTGCGAGGGTTGGCATCGGATGGGCTTTTCTTCTCAATGGGCTATCATTCGGAGCTGTTCTCCTGTCGATGTCGCTTTTCCGGCCGTCGGAGCTTCGTATGAGCGCACGGGCGCAGCGCGCAAAATCCGGGTTTCTGGAAGGGTTTCGGTATGCCTGGAGGCGTCCCGACCTCAGGGCGATTCTGCTCATGCTGTTCCTGGTGGGAACTTTCGGTCTGAACTTCCCCATTTTCATCTCCACGATGGCTGTGAACGTCTTTCATACTGACGCTCGCGGCTTCGGGCTGCTGTCCTCTTCCCTGGCGTTAGGCACCCTGGCCGGCGCACTGCTTGCGACGGCTCAAACCAAACCAAGAATGGCGTTTCTGACATTTGGCGCCGCGGTTTTTGGACTCGGCTTTGCACTGGCCGCACTTGCTCCCGGCTATTGGTGGTTTGCGGCCGCTCTCGTGGTGACCGGCGCGGCTGTGATGACGTTTCTCAATGGCACAAACAGCATTATGCAGCTCTCGACAGAGCCAGCGATGCGGGGCCGGGTGATGGCCTTACGCGTTGGCATCGGACTTGGGGGAGCTCCAATCGGGGCGCCCATCGTAGGTTGGGTGGCGAACCACTTCGGTCCGCGCTGGGCGCTCGGTATCGGCGCTGCCGCGGGAATCACCGCTGCTCTGGTCGCGGTCTCTCTTCTGAGCCGCCACGAAGAACTGGCGCCCGTTCAGGAGTCCTGCTCATAACTCGGCTTCCAACCTCGACCTTCATAAACATTCAAGTTGCGTAAAACGCCCGCTATTCCTTCGTGATGACGACAGCGTGAATGATGCATATTCCATGGGTCGGCGACAAACCAGCCGGATGGAGATAGCGTCGGATTATCGGAACCTGGCTCTATACTTTACATAGTGCGGGCAAAGTCTGTTCTGTTTCTTCTTACATCCTGCGTCATGGCTGCAAATCAGCCGACGTTCACTGACGCTGTACCTGCGAACACCACAGTGGTGGCTATGGCGGTGGACGCGGCGGGAAACACATACCTTACCGGCTCGACAACCTCTTCGACCTTTTCTGCGACCGCGGGCGCGCTTCAAACCCAGTTCAGCGGCGGCATTTGCGAGGTTCTCGCGTCTTTTGAAGGGGGCCAGCTGATGATTCCGTGCACGGATGCGTTCGTGATCAAGTTGGACCCGGCGGGTAACGTGTTATTTGCGACCTACTTCGGCGGCAACGGAAGCCAGACAGTCGCGAGCGCGATTTGCGTGGACGCGAGCGGGAATGTCTACTTGGGCGGCGCCACGTCTCCGAACACTGTCAGTCAGCCGGATACGTTTCCGGTTACACCCGGCGCGGCGTTCACCAAAGTAGCGGACGGCGGCGGATTCGTCGCTAAACTCAACTCGTCGGGAACTGCGCTTGTCTATTCGACTCTTCTTCCGGTGAATCCACCGGCGCTGGCCCTACAGCGGGCCGTGGCCATGGTGATCGACCCCGCGGACGAGGTCTACATCGCCACCACAACTGCGGGGTCCTTGACATTTCCAACGACGCCTGGCGCCTTTCAGCCCGCGCGGCCGCCCGCAAATCCGAATGGTTCGGGTGTGGTCGCCAAGCTGAATGCGTCCGGGTCGGCAATGCTCTACGCAACGTACCTGTCTGGCAATGGACTGAGTATTCCGCAAGGGATCGCCATCGACGCGGCAGGCGATGCCTTCGTCGCCGGGTTCACCCAGGCGGCCGATTTTCCGATCACGCCGGGAACATTTCAAACCGGCTACTTTCCGAACGCGGAGTACATGGAGTTTGTAACCAAGCTGAACCCCCAGGGAACCGGCTTGGTTTATTCCACATTTCTCGGCGCCACGCGGAACTACGCGTCGGAGCTAAAAGCGGATGCGCGAGGCGGGGCGTATGTGTTGGCGCAGGGTGGGGCGGAGCTGTCTTCCGGAGGTTTCCTTTCGCACCTGAGCGCCGACGGATCGGCCCTCGTCTACTCGACTTATGTCCCCACTACGAACAAATTTGATTTCGATTTGGATTCCGCGGGCAGCGCCTTCGTTGCCGGCGCCGCAGGGAGCGCGGTTCTCGCGGCCTCGCCGGGAGCATTTCAATCGGAGTTTGAGGGAGCGCTCGCCAACGCATACGTGGCGAAGTTCACCCCGGATGGCGAGCTGGCCGGGGCCACCTATGCGGGTCCGTTGCAGACCGGCGCTATTCCCTTGATCGCGGTGGCTCCTAACGGCGCGATTGTGCTCGCCGAGACGACTTCGGTCATCAGCATTTTCCCGTGGCTGACGGTGCAGAACGCGGCGAGCGGCGCAGCCGGCGCGGTCGCGCCAGGAGAGATCGTCATACTCCGAGGTTACGGGATTGGTCCCGCGGCGGCCTCGGTGGGATCGGGTCAGGCGCCAGTGGACCAGTTGGGAGGCACTCAGGTCACGTTCGGAGGAATTGCCGCTCCATTGTTCTCTGCGCAGTCGCAACAGGTTACCGTGCAGGCGCCGTGGGAGATCGCCGGCCAAACGTCCACCGAAGTCCTCGTTTCCTACGGCGGTCAAACGACCGCCGCGTCGGCTCCGTCGGTTGTCGCGACGGCAACGCCAGGGATTTTCGCCGTCGCGGATTCCGACGGTACCCTCAATTCTCCGTCCAATCCAGCAAAGGCGGGGGATTCAATCACAATCTACGGAACCGGGGGCGGGGTGACGAACCCTCTTGGAGTAACGGGGGGATTGTGGTCGATCACTGCATCGCTTCCGATTCTGACTCTCCCGGTCTCAGTTACTATCGGCGGAACGAATGCGAAGGTTCTCTACGCCGGATCGGCCCCCACGCTCGAATCCGGATACTTCCAAACTAACGTAGCCCTGCCTTCGGGTCTTCACGCTTCGTCGGCGGTGAATCTTGTGCTAACGGTCGGCAGCTCGTCGAGCGTAGCTGTTCCGATTTCAATTCAGTAGTCGACCGTTTAAAGCACGAAGGCGTTCTATAAGCCAAGAAAACGATCGCTTGCGTTAGGATGACGTATGTGACCGTCTCCGACTCGCAGCAATGACCGCCCTCACGGATGTGGAACCCCATGGCGCGAAGCGACGCTGACTCTCCGATCATGCAAGAAGTTAGGTTTCGTCAAGAGAAACTATCCTCAGCTAACTTTATATCCACCTTAAGCGTGAATGTCGACCTGCGCCCGCCGGTCGGCCAACCGCCTGGCCTAGCGATATCCTCACGGTCTTCCTGGAATCTGCAGCTTAAGCCCTGATCACGCTCGCCGCCGCACGGGTTCGCGGCGGATGAAGTATGCCAGCAGTTCCCCTCGGGATGATACGTGGAAGTGCTTGTAAAGCATCCCCACGTATTCATGCACGGTCCTGACGCTTAGATCAAGCTGTCCAGCGACCTGCTTCTCGCTCAAACCCTGCAACAGGAGTGACAACGTCTCACGCAGCCGCTTTGATAATCCATCACGGCATAGGTGGTCCTCCGTCGCGAGGCGGAGCCCAACCAGTGGGCCGATCTCATCGTGCAGCAGTTTCAATACGGCTACTTCCCGGGGTCCAAAGGCACGTTCGCCGTGCGCACGGTCAATCGTGATCCCCTCCGGCCGCCGAGGCGCATCGACCATCCGGATCGATACGATGTAGTCATCGCAGTCGAGCAGCTTGCGGAAGTTCAGGTAATACGGCGCAGCGTGGTACGCGACTTCGTTTGTCATCCCGCTTCGCGGCGTAGTCACCCAGCCCTGCCGCAGAAAATCCTCATAGAGTCTGGTGATGCCCGGCATAAACTTATCCGATACATCCTGATAGTCGCGATCCTGCATTTGTGAAACCGCCGGCTGTACCAGCGTCCTCATATGTCGCGCCACGCCCACTACCGAAGTCACCGTCAGCCGGCCAAAGTGATACCTCCTGCCCTCATGCTCGGTCAGCATCATGCCGACCTTCGCATCCAACAAAGAGCACACGCCATCGAGCAGATGTTCGCGCCACGCCTGAGGATCATCCCAGCGGTCGCACACTTCGCGGACCAAGCGGAGCACCCTCGAAACATCGTCCAGGGAAACGTCCATCTCGTCGACCCCCCCGCTCTTTAGCGGAATTGTACCCATTGTCGCAGCAAGGCTACGCTATCGAAGTGGATATCTTCAGCAACGAAAACCGCCGTCATCCCTATCCCCTGTACGCCGCGTTACGCAGCCGCGCTCCGGTCTACAAGATCCCGCCACCTTTCGATGCCTGGATGATCTGCGACTACGACGGCGTTAACCGTGCTCTCAACGATCACGAGGCATTCAGCAGCCGTGTCCCCGCTCCACCCAATTGGTTCATTTTTCAAGACCCGCCGGCGCACACGCGGTTACGCGCCCTGGTTTCGAAGGCGTTCACGCCCCGGCTCATCGCCAGGATTGAGCCGTTTATTCGCCAGCTATCGCGTTCTCTGCTTACCCAGGTGCTCGATCGAGGCGAGATGGACCTTGCAACCGACTTTGCGGTCCCCCTTGCGATAAGAGTAATCGCATATATGATCGGAATCCCGGACGCAGATTGGCCGACGTTCCGGGCGTGGAGCGACAGTATTCTGAAGATCAGCTATTCCCGGGGGGCTGATGACGAGGCCCGAAGAGTGATGAAGGAATTTGCTGACGTCGGCATCGCGATGAATGAGTATCTCACCACGATGATCGCCGAGCGCCGCCAGTCGCCCCGGGATGACCTGCTGACCCGCCTCATCACTGCCGAAATCGATGGCCAGCGCCTGACCCAGGCTGAGATTCTCGGCTTCTTCCAGGTGCTGGTGGTCGGCGGCCAGGAGACTACGGCCAACCTGATCAATAATGCCGTGCTCTCGTTGCTGGAAAATCCCAGCCAATTCGCGCTGCTCAGGAGCAATTTGCGGCTTCTGGATTCCACTGTAGACGAGACCCTACGTTATCGGGCGCCGATCCAATGGGTGATGCGGACGCCCGTGCGGACAATCCAAATGCATGGCGAGAGCCTTTTGCCGGGACAACTCATTTTGGCAGTCATCGGATCGGCCAATCGCGACTCGAAACATTTCGATAGGGCAGAGGAATTCGATATCACTCGGGATCCCAATAAGCACCTGAGTTTCGGACATGGCGTCCACTCCTGTATTGGATCCGCTCTGGCAAGGATGGAGGCACGGATTGGTCTCGACGATCTCTCGAGGAACCTCGCCGAACTGGAAAGGGCCGGGAATGAGCCGTGGGAGCCGCGCAGAGCGCTGAACGTCCATGGGCCCACACACCTCAGGGTCCGATTTCGGCCGGAGCCAACCCTTAATATGGGCCGTTGTGAAGCTGTATCAGATGCGTCGCCCAAAAAATCTGCATCTTTCACTTGAAGCTCACGTTACTTAACGGCTTTCTTGAAAGGCGAAATCCGGTAACCGATTGGCCAGGCACGGCGGCTGGCGAAGATGTTTCGCGCAGATCTCTATGCCCGCGTTCTCATCAACGTCAACACACCGCTTAGCATGCTTGCCAACCGGCGCAACGTGCTCAGCGAACCGCGACCGCGAAGGATTGGTCGGTCAACGACGCGGAGCGGCCATGCGTGGTTCGAGAACGATCCGGATGTCGTCCGCGTCGCGGTCCACGACGCGTTCCACCACGTTGAGCATCTGGCGAACCCGTTCGTTGTAGTTGTCCGATCCAGGCGGCTTTCCGTTCGGCTCGTCCACGTGCAGGCCGTACCCTTTTACCGACATCCAAAGGCGGATCGGCCCGCGCAGTCCGCGAAAGGCGAAAGCACCATTCGGCGGCAGAGCCGCCTCCTGGGAGTCCGGCACATCGAAAGGCGGACAACCGGTCACGCAGCCGGACTCCACCGTGACGCGCGACCCCTCGCCGATCGGCCGGCCGTCGCTGAGGACGATCTTACCGCGCATCGAGTGCCCGGGCAGGATATCGAGGTCGCGCACGATCGTAGTCTCGCCGGGGAGCGTCAGCGCCACAGCGGGAGTAGTTGCGCCGCGCCCGCCGATCGATTCCATCTTGCCGTATACGTACCAGCCTTCGAGCCCCAGCAGCCCGTTGAACTGGAACGAGCCATCGTTCGCCGTGACTGTGGTCAACTCGTTGCGCTTGGGGATCTTGGGGTCGCGACAGTACAGGGCGACCGTCGCGTCCGGGACCGGCGAACCATTCTGCACCAACCGTCCGCGCACCGCCGACGTCCCCTTAGATTCTCCACCTGCTATCCGCAACTCCGCGAGACGGAGCATGCGCTTCAGGTCGGCGAAGGTCACAGTGAGATCGTTGTTGTAGCCCATTAGGCGATGCTCGTAGGCATTCGGCGCAGCCAGTTCGACCACCACGCGCACTTGCTCCATTACCGTGGCGCGGTGGGCGAACTCGTATCCGGAATCGACGATCGCCTTCTCGAGTGCGCAATAAAGTGAAAAAGTCCTGGCGCCGGTAGGGCATTGGCGCGTGTCCTGCCGATTCCAAACCGCCTCACTCGCGAGGATCTCGTCCGCTTTGCGCACGATCGCCAAGTCCTGCTGCTGCGCCTGTAGAATGGCGCACGAGGCGATCAGCAGAACGATGCGCATCCTCTCTATTGTATTTTATACGCGCACCAATAACCGCTGGCGATCGACTGGGGCGGGCGACCCATAAGGAGAGATCTGGCGGGTTTCTTTTTTTGTTGTTATTATCCTAACGTATATATACGTTAGGAATGGAGGCCCCTTGTCCGACTCTCTCGCCACCCTCGAACAACAACGTTCCAGCATCCTCATGCAGATCCTGGAGCTGGGCGATTTTCGCAGCGGCTCGATTACCGCGATCCATGGCCGTTGCGGAAAGCCGAACTGTCGTTGTCATCAACCCGGCCAGCCCGGTCACGGCCCCAATTTCCGTCTGACGCGCAAGGTCAACGGAAAGTCCGTCAGCGAGACATTCTCCTCTGCATTGGAACTGCGGAAGGCGCAGCGTGAGGTGGATGCATTTCATCGCTTCCGCCTGCTGAGCCAGGAGCTATTAGAGGTCAATGAAAAGATCTGCCGGGCACGCCCGGCCGCCGATACTCTGTCGCCAGAGGAAAAAAAACGGCGGAAGCCATCCGCCAGGAAGTCACGCGCGAAGTAGATCAGTTGCTGCGCGTCGTCTACAACGGCCACTGTCAGTCGGGACGCCTGGACCTGGAAGCCGTCGAGATGATCGTGCGATCGGTCATGCATCAGGCTGGGGCGGCCGTGTTAACCAAATTGCTGCGGTTCCCGCCCCCGGCCGCTGACCAACGGATCATTCCTTGTCCTTGTGGTCGCCAAGCTCACTACCGGGAACTGCGATCCAAGCCAGTCCTGACTGCGGTGGGCCCGGTAGAAGTGTGGCGTCCCTACTACTTATGCCCGCACTGTCACAGAGGCCAATTTCCCGCCGATGTCGAACTGGATATCGAAAACACGGAGTCCTCGCCTGGGGTGCGCCGGATGGAGGCAGTGGTCGGCCAAGAGGCGGCCTTCGACCACGGACGCCAGCAGATGAAACAACTCGCCGATCTGGATGTGACCACCAAAGCCGTGGAGCGAACGGCGGAGGCGATTGGGCAAGATATCGCCGCCCGCGAACGGCAGGAGATGCAGCGGGCCATGCAGTTGGACCTGCCGATGGTCATGGGCGAGGCGGTCCCTATCCTCTATGTGCAAATGGATGGGACAGGAATACCGGTGGTGAAGAAAGAGACGGTGGACCGGCAAGGCAAGATGGAAGGTCAGCCCTCCCATACGCGGGAAGTGAAACTGGGATGCGTCTTCACGCAGACTGCGTGGGATAAAGAGGGCTACCCCATCCGCGATCCCGATTCCACCACTTACACCGGAGCCATCGAGACCGCCCAGGAGTTTGGCAAGCGAATTTACGTGGAAGCCTGGAAGCGCGGCTGGAGCCGCGCGGCAAAGAAAGTAGTCATGGGCGACGGGGCCGAATGGATCTGGAATCTGGCCGAACAACATTTTCCGGGCGCGGTACAGATTGTCGATCTGTATCATGCGCGCCAGCATCTCTGGGAGTTGGCGCGCCGGCTGCATCCCAATGACGAAGTACGCCAGAAAGCTTGGATCCGGATTCACCAGCGGCGACTGCTCGATAAGGGGAAGATCGAAAAGCTGGTATCCGCGCTTCGATCCATCTCCTCCACCAATCCCGAAGTGGTCGAGAAGCTCCGCACCGAGGCCGACTACTTCGAAAGAAACGCCGACCGCATGCGCTATCCCAAATTCCGCCAGCAACACCTCTTCGTCGGCTCGGGTGTGATCGAAGCTGGCTGCAAGACCGTGATCGGCAAGCGGCTCAAACAATCTGGAATGTTCTGGACCGCTCGCGGAGCTAACGCTATCATCGCTCTGCGATGCTGCCACCTCAACGGCCGCTTCGAAGATTACTGGGAGGTCCGTCGGGCTGCGTGATCTCCACTTCTACGTCGCTCACCCGATCGACTGTGATCGACCTGCCCGCCACTACGCAGGTTTGCCCGAAAGCTCACGGTGGATCTTTTCTAGGATGAACTGGACCTCACGTTTGAGTTCGAGGGGGCTCGAACGCCGAAGCCACAGAGGCGGCGGGCAAGCTTACTGTGAATCCGGCCGCTTTCCCGCATCCTCGCCGCGGCGGGCGTGGACCCTCACGCCCGGGCCACGCAGTTCGAAATTCTCAGGTAGTTGCCTGTTCACGTCCTGCGCGGCCGCTAGAGTCGATCGGGTTTCCGCCCGTTGAAACGTCAGGACTTTCCCCGATTCAGAGTTAAACCCGCGCAGATTCCTTCCACGTTAGCTACGGATAGAGCGACAGCCGGTCACTAAGTCCCGCGTTTTGTGTGTCTCTCGGAAACGTTAGCTAACCGCTCTAACGTTGTTGGACGGGCCCGGAAGACTTACAGTTGGAGCACTTGAGATGCTTTTGGGGCGGCGCCGGACAACCTAGGGTTCATACCCGATGATCGTGCCGGCTTGGAACTAATGCCGCCAGCTTGGCGGCGACGCCGAGCAAACCGTGCTACACCGTGTCCCGCGGCCTGAGTCGCCGGGACAGAGGAGAGAACCATTATGTCTCGCGCCAGCGCGTTATTCATCGTGCCGTTGCTTCTTGCCGTGACCTGTCTTGCACAGGTTGAGCAAGGGGCAATATCAGGACTTGTTACCGATTCTACCGGGGCGGTCGTCCCCAAGGCGAAGGTTACTGCTACGAACCAAGCCACCGGGGTCACCGCTACCTCGGAAACCACCGGCGAAGGATATTACAAACTTCCCTACCTGCTGCCGGGGAGTTACGCACTAACCATTGAAAAAGACGGATTTGCAATCGATCGTGTCACCGGCGTTCCGGTGCAGGTTGGGCAGACGGCTACCATCAACGTCGCGTTGAAGACCGGCTCTGTGCATGAGGAGGTCACTGTCGCGTCCAATGCGGTGATGATCGATCAGACAGGGTCGTCATTGGGTTACGTAGGAAACACGGCCCAGATTCTGGAGCTGCCTACCGGCCGCAACCCTTTCGCTCTGCTGGTGCTGTCGCCCGGAGTCTTGGCTACCGGCAACTCGGGAACGGGACCGATTGTTAACGGCGGCCGTTCGAACACGACGGCTATCCTGCTCGATGGCCAGGACACGCGGAACAACTCGACCCTGGATAACGCTTACAGCGCGCCGCAGGAAGCGGTTAGCGAGGTTCGCTTCATCACGAACAGCTTTTCGGCCGAATATGGCCGATCGACCGGCGGCGTGGTGATCGCCGAAAGCAAAACGGGCGCGAATACCCTGCACGGGAGCGCCTACGATTACCTGAATAACGATGACCTGAACGCCAACTCGTGGAGCAACAACCTCAACCACGTGGCGCGCGGCCGGCAGCGCCAAAATGTGTACGGCTTTACCGTATCCGGTCCGGTATACCTGCCCAAGGTATACAACGGGAAGAACAAAACTTTCTTCTTCTTCAACTTTGAACAAAACAACAACCACGGCGTCAGCACTCCTGCGGCCGCAGTTCCGACGTTGCTGCAAAAGGCGGGCAATTTTTCCCAGACCCTTACTGCGTCGGGACAGCTCATCCAGCTCTATGATCCCCTGACTACCCTTCCGAGTTCCACTACGTCGAGTGGATATGTCCGGTCGCCATTTCCCGGCAATATAATCCCGCCGAACCGGATCGATCCGATCACGGCGAAGATTCTCTCGTACTATCCGAATCCAACACTGGCGATTTCACCAACGATCCAAAACGATTGGTCGTTGAATTTTGGTTTGGTCACCCACCAGGACCGCTATTTCGCCCGCATGGATGAAAACCTGAGCCAGAAGAACCGGCTGTTTTTTCGATATGGATATTCCACTTCGCCGCAGACCAGCCCATACCTGAACAATTCGAACGCCAGCGTTGCGTTTCCCGGAGAGACTACCAACGGCGGCGGCAACCAGCAATCCATCTCGTACAACTACGGAATCAGCGATACACAAACCTTCACGCCCAATCTGGTCGCTGAGTTCCGCGTCGGCTATAACCGGTCGATCTTCAAGTTATTGCCGCTTAGCATCGGGTTTGACATTTCCAGCATCGGGCTGCCGCAATATTTGAAGAGTGCTTCCGCGGACGCGCTCTTCCCTTACATCACTGTCACCGGCATGACGGCCATAGGGCCGCAACGCGCCTCACACGATATCGACGGCGAAAACACTCCGGAAGCGCAGGCGCACCTTACCTGGCTCAAAGGTAATCATGCGATCAAGGCCGGCTTCGATTTTCTTCTTGCCCAATTCAATACCTTCCGGCCGGATTATCCATCGGGCACGTTCGATTTCAATACGGCCTACACGCAAGGGCCGGACCCGGCGGTTGCGTCGGCCACATCCGGCTATGGCTTTGCAAGCGCGCTGCTCGGCTCGCCGGACGCCGGCCAGTTCACGATTGGACCCTCGCTGGCGTTGTTGCAAAAAGTCTACACCGCTTACGTCCAGGACGATTGGAAAGTCACTCGCACGCTCACGATCAACCTGGGTTATCGCTTCGAGTACGAGACCCCCTACAAGGAGCGCTACAACCACTTAGGCTATTTCGACCCGAACGGAACCGACCCCATCACCGGTCTGAAAGGAATTCTCACGCAGGTTACGCCTGCCCATCCGTATCCGAGCAATCCCCAATACGACTCAGCCCCGCGCGTGGGCCTGGCGTGGAGCTTTCGCCCGAAGACCGTATTCCGCGCCGCTTACGGTATCTTTTACGCGCCCGGTAGTGGAGGCGTGGGACAGAGCCCGGGCGACCTGGGAAGCGCTTCCGAGACGGCGACCGGCATCTATTTTGGTCAAACGGTGGCCGCGCCCAACACGCCCCTGGCGGGGGCTTCTCTGGCCAATCCGTTTGTGACTGGCTTGCTGTCTTATCCGAATTCACTGGTGGGACAGGGAGTGGGCGCGATCTTTCCTAACTGGAAGACGCCGATGAACCAGATGTGGAACGCGAATATCCAGCGCAACCTAACCAGGGACCTGCTGGTGGAAGTGGCGTACATCGGCACTCGCGGCGAGCACATCTGGAACAACATTAACGAAGACGCCACTTACCCGCAGGAGTTGTCTTTAGGCACGCAGCTCAACAGCCTGGTTGCCAACCCTTTCTTCGGAAAAATCACCAATGGCGCATTGAGCGCGGCCACCGTCCGGTTGGGGTCTCTGCTGGTGCCCTATCCGCAGTACAGTGGCGTCACGTGGACCCGCGGTTCGGTGGGCGATTCGATCTACCATGGCTTGACGTTTCGCGCGGAGCGGGCGTTCGCGCATGGGCTGATGTTCCAGGCGTCCTATACGATAGCCAAGCTGATTGACGACGTCAACGAGCGCTTCCTGGGCGGGGCTAACTTCATCAACCCATATAACCTGCGACAGTCGAGGTCGATTTCCGTCTTTGACGTGCCGCAGCGCTTTGTCGCCAATTACATCTATGCGCTGCCGTTCGGGCATGGCAAGCAGTTCCTATCTCACGGAATCGCAAGTTATATCCTGGGCAATTGGGAGAACACAGGGATTGTCACGGCCCAGGAAGGAACGCCGATTTCTATCTCCGCATCCTGCAATTTTCCGGGAGTCAGCGGGCTGGGGTGCACGGCGGTCCGCGCGGGCAACATCAACCTGGCAAGCGGACAGCAGAACATGAACCAATGGTTCAACACCGCAGCGTTTACGAACCCCGGCCCTTACTCCTTCGGCAACGATTCCCGCACGGAACCCAACCTGCGCAATCCCGGGACCTTCGGCTGGGATACGAGCCTGAGCCGGTGGCAACCCATCAAGGAACGTATGCGGCTGCAATTCCGCGCGGATATGTATGACTGGCTGAATCACCCGAATCTGGGCAGTCCGAGCGCGAGCATCACTTCATCGACTTTCGGCCGCATCACTTCTAAAAGCGGGAACCGGACTATAACGATGGCTCTGCGGCTGGAATTCTGAGCCGGGAGGAGCGGAGATAGATAATAGCAACGTCATGAAAAATGTTTGGACGTTGGCCGTTGCGCTGCCGCTGGCGCCTTTGCTGGCGGCGGCTCAGGGCGCGGGCGTGGTGGACCCTTCCACGCTCGAAAACAAAGTACTCATCGGATACCAGGGCTGGTTCGCCTGTCCGCAGGATGGCACGGCCTGGAGCCACTGGTCGCGCGGCGTCCCGGCCGCCGACACGCTTTCGATCGATCTCTACCCGGACCTTGGCGAACTGGATCCAGACGAGCGCTGCGAAATTCCAGGCATGACGCTTGCCGGAAAGCCGGCCTCCCTGTTTTCCTCTCGCAACGCGAAGACCGTGAGCCGCCACTTCCGATGGATGAAGGAGTATGGATTGGACGGAGTGCTGGTGCAGCGGTTTGTGGGGACGATTCGCGCGAAGCATGCGGACGGCGACCTGGTGCTCAAGAACGTCATGGCTGCCGCGCGAGAAACCGGGCGGACCTTCGCCATCGAATACGATATTTCCGGCGGAAATCCCGAGACGTTCGCGCAGACGCTGAAGGACGACTGGATCTACCTGGTGGACCAACTGAAAGTGACTGTCCATCCGAATTATCAACGCCACAACGGGAAGCCGGTGGTCTCGATTTGGGGTATGGGCTTAAACGACGGCAACAACCATCCGCCAACGAACCCGCAGGAAGCCAAGGATCTGATCGAGTGGTTCCAATCCGGCACCGCGCCGCAATACCGTGTGACCTACATGGGCGGCACTCCCGCGCGCTGGCGAACGCTGACCGCCGATGCACGAACGGACCCGGCGTGGGCGCAGGTCTACGCCGCCATGGATGTTGTGCAGCCCTGGACGGTGGGGCGTTACCACAGTCCGGAAGAGGTGGACCGGTGGAAGGAAAATGAACTGATGCCGGACCTGAAGCTACTCGCTTCCCGGGGCCAAATCTCTATGCCGGTAATCTTTCCCGGATTTTCATGGCACAACCTGCGGCGCACTTCCAAAGAGAACCAGATTCCGCGGCTGGGCGGAGAGTTTCTGTGGCGTCAAGCTTATAACGCCAAGACGGCGGGCTCCAAGGTTTTGAAGATTGCGATGTTCGACGAAGTGAACGAAGGAACGGCGATTTTCAAGGCGGCGCCGCATCGCAAGGATGCGCCCGATCAGGGTTATTGGCTCACACTCGACGCGGACGGGCAAGAATTGCCCAGTGACTGGTATCTGAGATTGGCTGGTGAAGTCACTCGTATGTTCCATGGCGAGATTCCGCCGAACCCACAGTTGCCCGCACAGCCCGGGCCGCGTTAGCGGCAACGTCGCTCCGCATTTCTCACACACGTTCTACTGCGGCGCGATAAGACCGCGTTCACCTGCTTGGAACTTGTTGAAAACGATTTGGGCCGCCGATTAACACAGATGAACGCCGATAAGGCTATTGCTTATCTGCGTTGATCTGTGTTCATCGGCGGCCAAGTAGCTTTCTGCATTTTTCAACAAGCTCCTTGTGCTTGGTCAACGTGCTTGACGTGCTGTTTACGTAGACCTCGCAGGCGAGACGGCCTGCCCGCCGAGATAGCTTGCCTACCACACACCATGGGTATCGAGTCGAGCGTCAATTGTTCGGTTGTCAAAGATCGATGGGCCTCATCTCCGTAGGCCTTACGGCGAGGGAGAACGGCGCCGGACTCGAGCGAGAGCAGAGCTTTCTCTCGCCGGGTCGACAAGAACGCCAAGAAGAACGCTTATTACAGGACGCCTTACGGGCTATGCGGCCGACATAAAGCGGGCATTCGCCTCGGCAAGACGGGCGGCGCGACCGATCAGGCGGGCGATCTCGGGCAGTGCATAAACAAAGCCACCACACCGTTCCGGCGACGGGAAGTCTTTGGTTGCATCTACCGTTTGTCCTTTGCCGTGTGCGAGCTGCGTGAGTAAGATCGCTTCCGCTTCGGCCTTGGCGTATGCCGATTTTCGTTGGGCCTGCATGGCGTTCAACGCGGCGGTGCTCTTCTCGATAGCGCGCTGAATGCGGCCGGCCTGGAGGGAGACGTTCTTCAGTTCTCTGGCTGTCTGCTCCCAGGTTTCGGCTTCGGCGGAAGCGGGATCGATATGATCCGATTGTTGCGACAGGAGTTGTGTAAACAGCGCATGTTCGATACGGTGGGCGCGTTGCAGCCTGAAGTGATTTTCGGCGATATTGCGGACCATATCCCGCTCGGGCAGGCCGACCGGGGCGTAGGCTTCAATGTAACCTTCGACGTGCTTTTCGAGCGCGGTCTCCTCGCCGGGCAGGGCGATGTGGACCTTGGACGAGAGCCCGTATTTTAAAGAATTCCGGCTGACGGTTTGCTTTCCGGTATCGGACGTGGGTCCCGTTGAAAGTTGAGAATTCTCTCGATTCGCGGCGATTTGAGCTGGCGAGGACATTTTGTTTTTTCCTTTGCGTGTCAAAAATGGAAAAGCCTGCACTGACGCGCGTGGCGCGTTGGTGCAGGCTTTTCTGCCAACAGGGTAACAGGCGGGGGCCAAATTTCAGGGTTTACGGAGAGGTGAAAATTGGGAGTAAGTCGTTTAGAGGCGGGGGGCTGCAGGTTTTTTGGAAAGTTCGTGAACGCCCCCGGCGGGGCTACCACAACGGGGTAGTCGTGAGCAGGCGAGGGCCGCGGTTACCGGGGTAAGGACGGCGCTCTCGCCGGCACTTCGCACAATATCTGTATATTGCATACGGTAATCGTGACCTGGAGGTTGAATTCAGCGATGATTCCAGGATCGGCGCGAAACTCTTGCTGAGGAGCAGCAAGACGACGGGGCATACTCGGTGCGGCATTTGATCGAGTTTGGCCCGCCCTCCGCGCGGCAAGTTTCTTGGGGCTCATTCGCAATGTTTAACACGTTCCGCTCGCATTAGGCGACCCCGGCCATGTTGGAAGCTAGAGAAGGAACGCCCTTGAGCCGACCGGGTAATCCGCGGCAGCGCAGCACCTATGGCCGTCCACCTAAACCCCAGTTGCTGCCGCGCTTTTCACCTTTTCTTCTACTGTCGGTGTCGTGGTATGATACGATACACCTCGGGAATCTATTCTTAAGTCGACCGGCATTTATGTCAAAGCTGGAGATTGAATTCGAAATCACCGGTCTGAAGCTCAAGATAAAGGGCGACAGTGATGATGTCGTCGCCAAGGTCGCTGCCGTGCAGCGGCAGGTTCAGGGCGTCATTCAGGCTGTCGGCGCCATCGCCGACGGCGCGACCGCCGCAAACACCGAAACACTCGCACACCAGAATGGGTCAGGCCCGAAGCTGCTTGAGGTCGTTCCCGAAGCCGCCGGTTCCACGGGAAACCGCGGGAAACGCACGCCACGGAAGAACGGTGGCACCCGCCGACATGCCGAAGCTATCGATTTTAAACACGATGCTGAAACTTACGGCTTCCCGAAGCAGGATTGGAACACCGCTCAGAAGGCGATGTGGCTAATTCACGTGTTGAGCCTGGAGGCAGGGCGAAATGAGTGTTCCGGTCCCGTCATCGCGGCCACGTTCAACAAGCACTTCAAATCGTTCGGCAGCATCCTTGCCCCGAATGTCCACCGCGATCTGGGCAAGGAAAAAGGAAAGAGCGGCTGGGTCAACAGCGACGCCTCTCAAGACCCGCAGATGTGGTACTTGCTGGAGGAAGGCAAGAAGGGCATCGCGGCGCTTATACAGGAGTCGAAGGCACCGGCAGCGTGACCTTCGCCAGATTCGTAGGCGAGTGCAAGCTTGCTGCGCTCGGCGAGATCCCGAAAGCTTGCCATCTCGCCTTTTATTACCTGAAAAATGAAGGTGTCGTTGAATTCAGCGCCACCGACTGCGCCAGGTGGCTCGATGCCCTCAACCTCCCGAAGCCTAACATCTCGCGGCTCACGAATAACCTTAAGAAAAGCCGCGATACCGTCATTGGCAGCAAGCACGGCATGTTCCGGTTGCACCACAGCTATATCGCAAAGATGGATGGCTTGTGGCCTCAGCTTTCCGAAAAATCGCAGGACGTCGTGGATCACGGCACGATCCTGCCGCAAACACTTTACGAAAAAACGCGCGGCTATATTGAGAGCCTTGCGAAGCAGATCAACCGCTCCTACGAAGAGAACATCTTCGACGGCTGCGCGGTGCTGATGCGCCGGCTGGAGGAAGTGCTGCTCATCATGGCCTATGATCACCTTGGCATCACGGCTACCATCAAGGACGCCAACAGCAATTACCTCCTGCTCGAACGGATCGTTAATAACGCGGAGAGCAATACGACGCTGAACCTTTCCCGCAACAGCAAGAGGTCAATCGATGTATTCCGCGAGCTGGGCAACTACTCCGCGCACAAGATCACCTACACCTGCAGGAGGGAATACATCAAGGAAAAGATCGACGAGTACCGGGCGCTGGTGGACGAGCTGCTGCACAAGGCTGGGCTCAGGACCTGAGCATGGAATGCGAAAAACAGAACTTCAAGTCCGCCGTATTGTTGCTTCCCCTGGTTTCTTGGGCTGTCGCGGCTTACTTCCTTGTCGGCTTCCTGGATCCAACCAAGGTTGTCAATCGCAGCTAGAATGACTTCATACCATTCAGATGGCGAACCCTCTGGACGATATCGAACCTCTCGCGATGCCTCGCAACGGCACAACTGCTTTACCTCCCGGACGGCCAAGGCCGCCTTTTTGGTCCGATCCGGAAGCACTGGCTCATTTGATTCCTCGGCCATCTCAAGTCATTCTGTGTTACGAACTTGCCCCGACCGGGCGCATTCACGCTGGGATCGTGCGGACTCTCCTGTACGCAGATACGTTGCGAAATCTTCTCGCGCAAACCGGGTCCTCTAGTCGTCTGATCATCCGAGTAAATGATCGAGCCGGAAATAAAGAGAGGCCCTCGTCATCCACAGGAGCCGGAGCTAGTCTTGCCGCCTCGATGCCCGCCAAGGGAGGGATCGGCACCTCGGCGCTCGAACAGCTCTTGACGGAACTGAGCACCTGCGCTGCACACTTTGGAGTTCAAATCGACCAGGTTGACTTGGTATCGACGGTATATGCCAACGAGAGATTTCGTGGCTTAGCGCGAAAGTTAATCGGGCAGGCAGCCGCCATACGTAACGCACTTTCTAGATGTCAGACCACATCAGTGGTTCTGTTCAGGCCCCTCTGTGCAGTATGCCGGTGTATGTATTCCGCGGAATTGCCCGCAGCTTCTTGGGACGGGCATGGCACGTACAATTGCCTCCGCTGCAGCCATTCCGGCTCATTCAGCGCGGAGAGTTCGGAAGGCCTGTTTGCTTTCAAGCTAGAATCAGCGCTCATGTGGGAGTACTATCGCGCAGATGTTGACTTGCACGGTCAGGACCACGTTGAAGCCTTCCAGACGTCGTCCGCGATCACGACTCTAATGTCATGGCACGTGCCTCTCGCCGGCCGTGTGAACCTTACATTCAACACTGATGGCCAGAAGTTATCGAAATCTCGTGACAACTTTGTGCCGATAGTAGAACTCGATTCTACGGTACGGCGCACGTTGAAGGAATTAATCTGGAAGGCGCCTTGGCGCGCACCGCTGCACCTTCCGAGCATTTACTCCGCCAAGACTGCGACCAGAGAGCACTGATCACATCACCATGGCGAAGACCGACTCCAAATTACTGACGGTAACAAAAGCGCTCTATTTCAATAGGAGCGGAGTTGTCCTCCTATTTGCTGTCTTGCTCGCGGGCGTTTTGGCCCTCGCGGCCCAGGGCCGTACTGCTAATGAGCGAGACATTTTGATCGCCATTTCAACCGGGCTGTTTGCGTCGGCTTTGCTTGCATTTCTCCAAACTCTGTTCACATCATTGCAATTTGAAGCTGTGATCAGGCAAACAATTGAAAATGCCATCGAGAACAAGATTAAAGACGTTCTGCTCGAGTCAGCCCAGGAACACCGGGAGTTTCTGCCGTCGCAAGTCTACCCCGGCGCAAAAACACCTGACAAGCGCTTCAACCAGGACTTGATGAATGACCTGAGGAAAAGTGCCCGTTACGTATTCCGTGGAGTCACGGGGAGATATACTGTCGCTAGACTTTGGCTTGAGAGGTGCTCGTTTGACGAAGTCCACATTCTTGTTGGGAATCCACAGATCCCTCGTGGAATGGAATCGCGCATCTCCCACATCATCTCGTACTTGGAGCCGGAGAGTGTGTTCGTCGACGTACAAAAAAAGCAGCTCGATGCAATCTACGAGACAATCGTCGCCGCCCGACTGGTGTCGGCTAAATGCCGTTGCGTGACCGTGCACCTTCTCAATGAGCCGCAAGTTGACCGCGTCGAGCTGTTCGACAACGCAATGTATCTTACGTTATATAGCGACTCGCCTGAAACGGGTACGAGATTTCCAAAAACAGTAAGATTCGACTCGACGTCAATTCTCTACAAGATCTACTCAACTCAGTTATCCCGATCGAGGGACACCGCGGCGGAGTCGCTGGTGCTGAAGCCATCCACGAGCGACGAAGAGCTGTGCGAAATACTTATTAAGCTTGGGAAAGCCTCCGACGTCTACGTCTTGAGAAAGTATGAGATTCAATTCAAGACATTCGCTAATCAATTTCGAGATGACATTGCATAATAGATCCACCGAAATAGATCGACCGACGCTGGAGCACCTTGAAGCGCTCGTTTCGGCTCTGTATTCTCAACGGGGATTCCGCCATATACCGTTTCACGGGTGGCCCCACGTATGTTTTGTGCGGGCGAAGGGTATTGAATTTGCCGGTCGCAACGGAGGTGATATAAGCATCGTATCGGCTGCGGCCCTGGTTCATGACCTTAACTACATCAGCCAGAGCGGATCTGAGCCATCGGCCGGACTTGAGCTACGCCAGGACCTACTAAGTCGGGCTGGAGTACCTCCAACGGTGGCCGCTCGAATTGAAGTCATCATTGAAGCTGCTCACACTGCTAATCGGGGTCCGGAAGTGTCCCTTGAGGCAGCCGCCCTAAGTGATGCAGACACACTCTTCAAAGCGTTGCCGGTCACGCCGATTGCGCTGTCCTCGTTGTTTCGGAAGGAGACCGGCATGTCGATTTCAGCGCTAGCCGAGAAGATTGTTCGAGAACAGCTGCCACTGTTAACGGAAGGGATATACTTCTACGATGCGGAGGCTGAATTGAAGTACGGGGCATGGGCGAGGACGAATGTAGAGCTCTGGACTTACGTGGCTTCTTGCTTAGAAGACGCTGCCGTTCGTCTGCTCCTCCGGGACTTGAACATAGATTGAGCCGCTACTCCATCGCCCGATGCCACAACTGATCGTTTCAAAGGATTTTTTCCCGTCGCACTATGGACTCGAATCTAGAATTAATCGGCGACGGCCTCGTCGAAGGCTGTTTTGATCCGCGTTTCTGTGATGCCTTGATTGCCAGGCTCGGAAACGTGTCGGCGGTATCAACCCATCCGCTTGGGTTTCTGAGGTGGCCGTTGGGGGCCTGTTCTCGTGGTCTCGTCTATCTGCACTGCTGGCCGGGTCACAACGGCTATATCCAAAGTCCGAGTCTGAGAATTCACCAACACTCTGTGGCCGTGACGAGCTTTGTGATTATCGGACAACTCCATGACGTGGCATTCGACTGGATTGACGATTCGGCCGGCGACCGACGATTGCTTGCGCAGAATCGGACGGGTACGGGCCCGCGACTCCTACGAACGGAACGAATCGGAGGCGTTGTTCGTCGTTTGGATCGCTTCGTGCAGGCCGGACAGCACTACACGATACCGCCAGATGTGTTTCATGAGACTAGAATTGATTGGGACACGAAGGTGATGACGGTCGCAATGTTTGTGGGCAAGAGCGAACGGCCGCCGTTGGTTGCCGCGCCACTATTTGAAAGCGGTGACAGGGAGTATCAGGCGGTGACAATTCCGCTCACTATGGAAGAGGCGCTACGCCGCGAGGCTTGCGCCGGACTGCTCGTGAGGAAGTACGGTTCCCGCTAAGGCGGGCTTGAGGTGTGTTTGAGCGGTTTGCGTGAGTCGGGGCCGTTGGGCGTGTCGCATAGGGCATCACTCGGCGCAATTTGAATTGTGTCGTCGTGGCCAGGCGCGTATCGTCTCACGAGTTTGTGAAGGCATAAGGAATGGGCGACTTTGAGAGGGTTTCATGTGCGGAATTGTGGCTGTCTATTCCAGAAATGACCAAGTCCGTATTGGCGCGATCAAAAGAGGGCTGAACTCGTTACTCCATCGCGGGCCTGATGGCGAAGGCCAATGGGTATCAACTGACGGGCGCGTTGCCCTAGGGCATAGAAGACTCAGTATCGTTGATCTTCAGGGAGGTGCGCAACCCATTACAAACGAGGACGGAAGCATGCACATTGCCGTCAACGGGGAGTTTTATGACGATGACCGGATTCGACGCGATTTGATGGCGCGTGGGCACGTGTTTCGTACTGCGTCCGACAGTGAGATCGCGTTGCATTTGTACGAGGAGGTTGGCGTGCAGTGCCTGGAGCACCTTCGCGGCGAGTTCGCGTTCATCCTATGGGACGACCGTAACAGAGTGCTCCTCGCAGCACGCGACCGGTTTGGCATCAAACCACTGCACTATGCAGAAGTAGATGGAACTTTGTACTTCGGTTCTGAGATTAAGGCGTTGTTCGCGCTTGGAGTCAAGCCGGCGTGGGATCGCGAGCAGGTCTATCAGGAACTTTTCCATTTCGCACAGGCCGACCGCAGCTTGTTTGCAGGCATCCACCAGGTCGCGCCGGGTCATTGTTTGATCGCGACGCCCGGCAGCACGAGAACAGTGCGCTATTGGGACTTCAACTATCCTGCCTTGGCGCCGAATTCGCCACAGCTCACTGAAGCAGAGGCCGTGGAGAAGTTGCGCGCAGCGCTGCTCGAGGCGGTGCGTCTGAGGTTGAGGGCCGACGTCCCTGTTGGGTGTTTTCTGAGCGGCGGAATCGACTCCGGCGCGATTATGGGCATGGCTTCGCACGTGTTGGGCGATCCGATTAGCGCTTTCACCCTCTCGTTTGAGGACCCACTTTACGATGAGGCCAAGGTTGCCGAAGCGGTCGCGAAGCGATTAAGGGCACCGTTCTACTGCTTCGAGGTGCATGACGGAGTACGTGCCGACAAGTTCCGATCGGCGGTGATGCATAACGAGACATTTACGCACGGTCACATGGTGGCCAAACATATACTCAGCGAGCGGGCTCGTGATCTCGGTTACAAGGTTGTACTGACAGGCGAAGGGGCTGACGAGGTATTCGCTGGGTACTCCCCGTTCCGCTGGGACAGTGCTCTGGACGACACCTCAATCGAGTCTGACGCAAAAGAGCTGCACTCAGGGACGATCCGGACTGACAATTTACTGCTGCCCCCCGAGTTCGAGGCAATTAATGAGCGGATCTTTGATGCTGTCCGTCGTCGGCTCGGTTTCGTGCCTGCGGGGTTTGCTCTCAGTGCCAGCCGCTCGGTATTCCTCAGCCCTGTACTGGATCCAGACTTCGCGGCTGAATTCGGCCAAAGAGATCCGTTTGCGATGAGTCTAGACTCCCTTGATTTCGACCAACTCAGGGCGCGCCCTAGGTTACATCAGGCGCTCTATATCTGGAGCAAGGTCGGGCTGCCGAACCATATCCTGCGTGGGCTTGGCGATAGGGCCGAGATGGCCCATTCCATTGAAGGTCGGCTGCCGTTTCTTGATCACAAAATGATCGAACTTGCCGTACAGATACCTCCGTCCCTGAAGGTTAGAAATGTGAACGAGAAGTATGTTCTACGTGAAGCAATGCGGCCTTTTGTGAGCCCCGAGATATTCGCGAGGCGAAAGCATCAGTTCTCAGTGCCAAGTGTTCTGCTCGGCCGCTTTGGCATTATGTTGCGTGACGTCATACATAGCTCAATCTTGGAATCGGTGCCCTTCTTTGATCCGAAATCTGTTAGGGATCTCATGGACAATTGTTTGCGCGACCGGGAGAGAGCTACACCGAGCGGTGCCGCCTACGTTCTGCTTGCCGCGGCCAGCCTCTGCGTCTTGCAGGAGGGCTTCCGCGTTCACGACTTGTAAGGTCGCGACAAGGTTAACTAGGCCACGAACGTGGTGTCTCGGCCTAACCTGCCCCGTTTGTGCCCCGTTTGCGTCGTGAGGAGCGCACAGAGTGAAACTCGGTATTCTCAATCGCTAGAACGAGGTCGGAGCGCGAGTTGATCTCGATCACATAGGCGATCTGTTTCCCTCCCTCGGCGGCTTTCACCAGCGACTGGAGGAACGGCGTGTCGTCGCCGACGCGGTACGCCGTCATTTTCACCGCCAACAGTCTGCGGATCCACTGCCGGTCTTCCTCGGGCTACGATCTAGTTTAGTGCGTCATGCAGAATACTGACTATCTTCCAGGCTCTGTAGCACCGCTCCCTCGCGGTCGCGGCTCGGAAACACGAGGGGTATTCTGTTGGTAATAATCTCTGCAATTTCGGACGCACTACACTAGTCGATGTCGGAAGTCGAAACAATGACGTCGGCGGAGGGCGTGGAAACGGGGAGCCGCCGAATATTAGCCCGCATTTCTCACGCACTTTCTACCGCAACGCGCGAGGCCGCGTCTACTTCGTGCGCGCCGCCTCGCGACGAAACTGTGTGAGACACGCGGGTCAAAAGACGAACTTCAGCGCCAGTTGCAGCGAGCGCGGCGCGTTCGCTTGCGTGGTCACGAGGCCAAACGTTCCCGGCGTGGCACTCAGGTTCGTGTTCGGCGTCCCGAACTGTACGCGGTTGAGTACGTTGAAGCCTTCCAGGCGCACGTCGAGTTCGCGCTTGTTCTCCGCCGGGAGAGAGAAGGTTTTGGCCAACGCGATGTTCTCACTGAGAATCGGGAAATTGCGAATCTCGGGATTGGTCACCGTCATGTTACCCACCGTGTTTCTTGGCTGGAGCGGGAACCACCCTGCCGAGTGATGGTCGGCACGTCGCCATTCCAGTTAGCCAGGGTGGGCGTTTGGAAGAACAGGTCGGCGCCTGGATCGAAGCTGCTGCCTTTGGTTGGAGCGCGCCATCCCTGATAGCTCTGAATCGTCGGCCGGTTGTTGATGGTGTTCCCCGGGAAGCCGAATGCCCCGCTGAGCGTGATTGGGGTGCCACTGGCATACCGCTGCGTGGTTCCGATGCGCCATCCGCCTATCACCTGCGAAAGGACTCCCTTACGCAGCAAGGCCTTTCCCGGACCGATAGGCAACTCATATACCCAGTTGAGCTTCGCGTCGTGCGTGCGGTCGGAGAGCGAAACGTGCTTGTCCAGGCGCCGGTTGTAAGCATCCTTGGCCGCCTAGTTCGAGGAACTGCCGCCCGTATTGTTGGTGGCATTCTCGGTGTCGTCGAACATCTTGGAAAACCCGTAAGACGAATCGATCACCAATCCATGAGCGAATCGCCGCGTGACCTTTACGACCGCGGAATTGTAAAGGGACGAATCGAAGCAATTACATTAGAACAAGTCTACTGCTTTTCTGTTAGTCTCAAGGTCGACAAGCCAATATAGTTGCGGTCCGGACATGCGAATTTATGTAATCGCTTTTTTTGCCTCGTGCACAATTACCGCACTTTACTCCGCAGCCACGTCCGACCCAATCGTCGCCGTTACCGGTGGAAAAGTTCGCGGTGCTCTTCTGGAGCCGCAAGGAGCCGTCTTCAAGGGCATTCCATACGCTCGGCCGCCGATCGCCGAGTTGCGCTGGCGCGAACCTGCCCCAGTGCAGGCATGGAAGGGAGTACGTGACATAGCCGAGGGACCGCCGTGCGCACAGAATCCCTACTTCGTTCATGACGCCAACCTAACCAGCAAGGAAGACTGCCTGTACCTCAACGTATGGGTTCCGGCTTGGCCAAACCAGGCAGCACTCAAACCGGTGATGGTATGGATTCCCGGTGGAGGAAATTTCGGCGGCGCATGGAATAGTGCCGCCCCCACGCGCTACGCGGCGACCAAATCTGTTCCAGCCGCACAGGAAGTGTTTCGCTATGATGGCGTCGATCTCCGAATCATGAAACTCGTTCAGCGCGACGTCATTCTAGTCACACTCAATTATAGACTTGGCTTGTTCGGTTTCTTCTCGCATCCAGAACTTACCCGCGAATCGCTCCATCATGCCTCGGGCAACCAGGGAATTCTCGATCAGATTGCGGCCTTGCAATGGGTTCGCAATAACATTGCGAAATTCGGCGGCGACCCTCGGAATGTGACCATCTTCGGTCAATCCGCCGGATCTTTCGACGTTAGCGTGCTGATGACCTCGCCACTCTCACGAGGACTGTTTCGACGAGCGATTGCGCAAAGCGGCGCGGTAGTTCTGGTAGGCGACCCTTTACCCTTGCCTGATGCGGAAAGACTCGGCCTATCGCTCGCTGGAAGTTGGAGTACCAGCGGCAGTACTGACCTCAAGACGTTACGATCGCTCCCAGTGAGCGCCATCCTCGCCAAAGAACCGAACTTACTGCAGAAACTCCCACAAAATCTCGGGGTGACCGTAGATGGCTACGTGTTTCCTGAACGCCCGCAGGATGCTTTCGCAGGCGGACGAGAACATCGCGTGGACATGATGGTTGGCAACGTTGCCCATGAGTGGGTTCCGGGTTCGCGTCCTCCAGCAGATTTGAAAACTGCAATCGAGAACACCTACGGTGTTGAGATCGGCAAACGCGCTGTTTCGCTTTATCAGGAGAGTGGAATCACTCCGATATATGGCAGTCCGGCCGAACAATGGGCCGAGGACATAGGCTTCCGGTGCCCCACGGTAGCGCAATTGATGTGGCATTCCGCCGCCGGAAACCGGGCGTTCGAATTTGAGTTCAGCCGCATACCGGGCGGCCTCAAGGTCATGCGCAACATGCATGCCCAGGACGTTCCCTATGTGTTCGGTCCACTCCCTGGACAGCTTTTCGAAGCAGCGGATTATTCGATTTCCGACGCCGTACAGCAATACTGGACCAATTTTGCCAAGACTGGAAATCCGAATGGCAGCGGGAATCTACCGAAGTGGCCTCCGTTTGATGCCACTTCACGCGGTTATCTGGAGATCTCAAACGAGGGACCCATTGTGAAGAAGGACCTGCGCCGTCCGTTTTGCGATCTTCTTGTTGAAAGCCTAAAGAAGTGAGAAAACGTCAAGGCGATTCGGCGCCCACTTTCGCACGGATTATTCACAATGCCATTTGGCACTCCGTAGTGCATGGGTCCAGTCACGTCAAGCTCAGCAGATCAGGCTGCCCCTAGTTAGGGGCTAGCAACCTATCGGGATGCAAGACCAGATTCTCGATAAAGAACTCCATCATGTGCTGATTGTTCACTCCGCTATGACCCTGGTCGGGACCTACCTGCAGTTCGAAACTTTTGCCGGCGCTTTGCAGCGCGCGAATCAGTTGCATCGAATTGTTGGGGTGCACGTTGTTATCCGCGGTCCCGTAATAGAGCAGTAGACGGCCGCGCAGATCCTTGGCGAAGTTCATGGCGCTACCGGCTTCGTAGCCCTCTTTGTTCCCCTCGGGAATCCACATGTAACGCTCCGTGTAAATCGAGTCGTAGTTATACCACGCGGTCGGCGGCGAAGAAGCCGACGCGGCCGTAAATACATCCGGGTGCCGGAGAATCTCCATGGCAGACGTGTATCCGCCGTATGAAGTGCCATAGATACCCACACGCGTCTTATCGAAGTAAGGGCGGTTCCAGAGTGCTTTGATGCCCTCTGCCATATCGTCCATCTCAGTGACGCCAAGCTTGAGGTAGACGGAATCCAAGGCGCGCTTGCCCATTCCCGGCACGGAACGGGAGGAGAGCGAGACCACCAGGAACCCGTATTCGGTGGTGGGGCTGGGAGTAGCGAAATTTTCGGTGGGCACATTATTGCCGGCCCCAGGACCGCCGTACACCGAAACCAGCGTGGGGTACTTCTTGCCGGGGTCAAAGTTAGACGGGAAAGCGATCGTGCCGAATAGCGGGGTTTTTCCGTCGGCGGCCTTATAGGTGTACATCTCGACCTTCTTAAGCCCAAGCTGATCGAACTTAGAAGTGTCGGCCTTGGCTAGCTGCGCCACGACCTTCCCCGACGCATCCAGAAGCTGTGTGGCGGCCGGCTGGTCGTGAGTCTGGTAAACATCGACGATAAACTGATTGTCCGATGAAATACCGCAGCTGCCGCCGCCGCCCGCTCCACCGCCGCGGCCGCCACGACCGCCCCCGGCGGGCTGTCCGCAAGCGCCAATGGAGTGGTTGAATTTCGGATCGGTGAGGCGCACATCCCCTTTGCCATCCAGTCCGACGCGGTGAAGCTGCATCTTCATGAAGTTGTCGCCGTCGCGCGCGGTGTAGAACATGACGCCGGCGGGCTCATCGACTTTCACGATATTGGCGGATTCGAAGGTGGTGTTATTGGTAAGGGTGGCGAGTTGCTTGCCACTAAGATCGTAGAGATAGAAGTTACGCCAGCCGTTGCGCTCCGACTCCCAGATGAACCGCCGATTATCCTTCAGATACTGCATGGCGGGGCGGTTGTTAGTCCAACCGGTGGGCCACTCCTCACGCACCACCACCCGGCACGCGCCGTTGGCCGGGCTGCAGGCAACGAACTCCATGATCTGCTGGCGGCGATTGCTACGGTTCAGGAAAAGCTCGGCGCCGTCGGGCGACCAGCGCACATCGTAGGCATAATGCCCGACTACGTCATCGGAGAAGGGCTTCCCGTTCCGGATGTCCATCTTCACGGACTTCCCCGCGGCCGCATCGTAGATGAAGATATCGGCGATCGGATTCGGCGCGCCCGGTTTCGGGTAAGCCTCGATATCCATGGTGTCCTGCACCGCCGTCTGGTTCATTTGCAGGTAGAAGTCTTTTACCTGACTCTCGTCAAAGCGATAGTATCCGACCTTGGAGCTATCGGGCGACCACCAGATTGCGGTGGTCTGGCCAAGCTCCTCGCCATAAACCCAGCTACCGGTCCCGTACTTGATGCGTCCCTTCTCGCTGCCGTCCGTACTGATGGCCTTTTCGTTGGACCCGTCAAAATTGGCGATCCACAAATTGCGATTGCGGTAAAAGGCCTTCAGCTTATGGTCGGGGGATTCGACGCAGAACGCCTGGCGTCCGCGCGCGGTGGCGCCCGCAGGGCAGCCCTCCACGGGGGTGGCCGCCATCTCCGATTGCTCCTGCTCCATACCGCCGCGGCCGCCGCGCGCGGCCTGGCCCTGAGCCTGCTGTCCCTGACCGCCGGCCGGCGGCTGACCGCCTCTGCCGCCACGCCCGCCGCGGCCGCCGCGCCCGCCCGCATTGCCAGCCGGCTCCGGCGCGTCGCCGGTCACCGCAGCTTCGCGGGTGGCTAGATCGTATTTGTACGACTTCCCGCCAAAATTGTAAGTAAAGCTCTTGCCATCGTCCGCCCAACTCACTGACACGGATCCGGGTGTGACGGAGCCGTTGATCTGGGGCTGCATCTTGGTGAACTGATCGTAGCCAGGCATCTCCTTGATGCGATCCTGCGCCAGCACAAGGGTGGCGCCGGCAAGCCCGAGCAGTGCTGTTGCGATGAGTGCGCGCATTGACATTTCGGGATTATAGCAGCAGGACAGCGTCAGAATTTCAGGATCAGCCTCGTCGGAGGAATCTGTGGGTCACCGATGTCCAATCGGCGCTGGAAGGTCCGGCCCGCGCACCCGGCGAACCTAATGTGAGATAGCGCGGCTTCGCCTGTCTCTGGTCGTCGCCAATTGCATTTCGAACCAGTTTGCCCGTTCCGGCAAACGCTACGCGTCAGGCATGATCAGAGCCGCGATTCGGCTGTGCCGCCCACCGCAGGAATTCAAGGGCGCTGTTGCACGCCGTCCAGTAACGAACCTGTTGAACTAGCCCTATACGGGTTCGCGATCAGCGAATGCGAGTTTGACCGCATAGTCGCGTACGTCCTTCGGCCAGTTCGCAATATGATGCGTGAAGCTGCGCCGATCATACGCGAAAAGCGCTCGGGTCGCTTCTTCGAATCCGGGCAGGTTTCCGGCGATAGCGGACATGAACCGGTATGCCGCTTCCTGCGCGGCTCGCAGGCGGTCGCGATCTCCACTGGTTTTTCGAGCTTCATCGACGAGCCTCCGTAATGCGACTGAGGCGCCGCCAGGCTGCAGATTCAGCCAGTCCCAGTGCCGCGGCAAAAGAGTCACCTCTTTCGCGGTCACGCCCAAGCGCGGGCGGCCGCGTCCGCGAGGCTCCGATAGCGCCGCTTCGGCGGGTGGCACGCTGCCGTGCCCATTAGCGATCTCTGGCGGTTTGTCGCGGAAATCGAGGTCAGTCTGCGAGCCTGTCGAATCTTCAAAGACAATGACCTCGCCCTGTGGCTTCTCTTTCATCACTTGCAGAAGGTCGTTGGCCGTCCCCTTCGCGATGCTGCGGAACCCGTGGAAAGCCGTATAAGACATGACCTAAATATACCCGGATAAAATTACCGCGTCAATATCACCCGGATAAAATTATTGCTCTTGATCGGGGTTGGGCGACAACCGCTTGGAATCACGCTATTTGACGGTTTGTCGGCTGATGCGGATCTTGACCCGGCTGGCCATCTCGAATTCGGCGTTGGGGAATGGGTCCTTCCTGGCCGCGAAGCCGCGAGCTTGCCCGGCGTCTACGCGGGAATTTCCTAGATCGCTACTTCGCCGTCGGATGATCTGACCGCACCGGCCGGCAAATGTCAGCTACGGGCGTTTTGCGTCAAGTTGATGCCAAATGATCCGGGTTCCGGTTGGATTCAGGAAGTTGTTACGCGTGCCGGATGGGAAGACGAGGTTCCTTGTGCCCAAGTGCGATGAGCGCGGCGTCCGCCGTGAGGGACAGGTTTTCCGCTTCGGCCACGCTCAGCAGCAGACGGTCGAAGCGATCACGGTGAGACTCCGCGGCTTTCACGCGCGTCAAGATGTGTTCGCCGGTTACCGGCAGGACGGTGACTCCCGCTGACCGCATCTGGTCACGAAAGCGCGCCGGCGCGATTGGCAATTTGCCCAGGCGGTGCTTGAAATCGATCTCCCAAACGCTGGCGACCGATACAGCACACGGCGATCGCGAAGTTCTCATACACCATTTTGGTGCATAATGGTGTTATGAAAGTGGCTGAGAAGGCGGTTCGCCAGAGCGTCAGCCTGCCGCCCAGGGTGGCGAAGCAGGTCGGTAGCATGGCCAAGAGCCGAAAGCTGAGCAAGAACCGCATGTTGCTGGAACTGATCGAGAACGGAATCGACGCAGAGAAGCGAAAGCAGCAGCAGTTTTTTGACCTGGCTGAGCGTTTCCGCAACGAGCAGGATCCGGAAGCGGCCAACCGCTTGGGCGATGAACTCGGCAGATTGGTCTTCGGCGGCTAATGCCGCAGCTCGAACGCTGGGAAAGGCTGCCCGAAGGGATACGGCAACATCTCATCGAGCGGATGCGTGATTGTGCGATCAGCATCTCGGATCTCAATCAACTTCGTTTGTGGGTCGAGACGCGCCCTGAAGTGCCCGACGGTGACTGGTACAAGGACTTCGGCTCTTTGAAGATGTGCGGCAGCGGATCCTAGCCCAAAACGTTCCTGGTCCGAGGGCAAGCTGCAAAGGGTGAGGCCCTCTGATCAGAGCGCTTCAGCGAGGGGTCCCTTTGGCGAGGCCTCGGCTCCAGGCGGTTCACGGAACGGTTCTACAGAAATGCGTTCGTAGACCACTTCCAGGACGGCCAGGTATTCGGTACCGGCCGGCGCTTGGAGAGCTACGCGGTCGCCCGCCGCCGACTTCATCAACGCGCGCCCCAGAGGCGACACCCAACTGATGTGGTTTCGGTTGAGATCGACCTCATCGGCGCCTACGATGCTCACCACTCGTTCCGTTCCCCCGGCATTGGCATAGCGCACGGTCGCTCCGAAGAATGCTCGCGCCGCCGCCTGCGCCGCCCTCGGACGTTCCGGGTCTACCACCTCCGCGGCCTGGATTCGCTTCGTGAGAAAACGAATCCGTCCGTCGATCTGGCGCAGCCGCCGCTTGCCGTACTGATAGTCGGCGTTTTCACTGCGATCGCCGTTGCTCGCAGCCCACGCCACCACTTTCGTCACGGCCGGGCGTTCCCTAGTGAGCAGAAACTGGTGCTCCTCTTTGAGGCGCTGCAGGCCGCCCGGCGTTATGTAGTTCTTGGCTCGCGTCGCGGGCTCGTCAGGTTGCGGTTTTCTCGTAAACCCTTTTCGCATATCGTAGTCCTTCAAGCGCGAATCCCAAAAGAGCGCGCCCGCTACGCGCAAATTCCGTTTGAATAATCCCCGTTATCCTCGCGACTGATCTTCGCACTCAGTCTCTTATGATCCTATCCTCATCTCGGACAAGTGCCGACGAAGGCTTGGGGAGTGCGTACCGAGGAGGCATTCGCGCGGTGATGATGCGGACCAATTCACGTTCCGTCCGGGGACTTCCGGAAGGTTCGGACGCATTGGACGGGTGTTCACACCGTGCCGCAGGAGAACGCCAGACGCCCGCACGCGGCGCAGATTGGCCCGCCTGCAAGAATCTTGTAGGTTCGGCGCAACTTGCCTACGACTCTGATTACATGAAGCTCGCTGCGGCCCTATTCGCCCTGGTTATGCCATTTTCGGGATCGCTTTGTCTTTTCGCAGACGCAGTTCCTCAAACCAGCAGCGGAACCGCGGGCACAGTTCGCGGCACGATCACCGACCCGGTAAACGCCGCCGTTCCGGGCGCCACCGTCGTCATTCAAAATCCCGTCTCCCATTACACCCGGACCGCGCAGTCCGATGCAAGAGGAGGATTCGAGTTTCTCAACGTTCCTTTCAACAACTATCACATCGCTGTGACGGCGCAGGGATTCGCGAACGGCGAACATGACGTGGACGTTCGATCGCCGATTGCCATCGATGTCAAGATCTCGCTCGCATTGGGAACGGCTTCGACCACGATGACAGTACATGCCGAGGGCGCAGACCTGGTGGAAACCGATCCCGTGACGCATACGGACGTGGATCGCGGGCTGTTCGACAAGCTGACGCTCGAGAGCCAGTCGTCTTCGCTGAGTTCGCTTGTGACATTGACGTCCCCGGGTGTCGCAGCCGATTCGAACGGGTTATTTCACGGTCTGGGCGACCATGCCCAGAACTCATTCTCGGTGGATGGACAGCCGATTACGGATCAGCAAAGCAAGGTGTTCTCGAATCAACTTCCGGTCGATGCGGTGCAATCGATGGAAGTCATCGAGGGAGCGCCGCCAGCCGAGTACGGCGACAAGACCAGTCTCGTGATCGTCGCGACAACGCGCTCGGGACTCGGCATGACGCAGGCGCATGGCTCGGTGAATGCCTCGTACGGCTCTTTCGGTACGCCTTCGGGAAGCTTCGATGTTGGTTTCGGCAACAACAGAGTAGGCAACTTCGTCGCGGTGAATGGAATGGATACAGGCCGCTTTCTGGATGGGCCGGAGTTCGGCGTGCTGCACGATCACGGGAACCAGCAGAACATCTTCGATCGATTGGATTTTAAGCCGACGGCAAGCGACACGGTGAACCTGAACCTGCAATTCACGCGATCCTGGTTCCAAACTCCAAATTCGTACGATATGCAGTCGGCGACGGCGTGGTCTGGGGGAGTGGTGGATAACGGCGGCATCGGTCCGAATGGCCAGTTGGTTCCGGCGGCCGACCAGCGCTCGACGATTCGCACGTTCAACATCGCGCCTAATTGGACGCGCGCAATAGGCGGCTCGGCCGTGCTGACGTTCAGCGGATGGGTGAGGCAGGATCAATACCGATATATTCCGAGCGCCGATCCGTTTGCGGACTTGATTCCGGATTTGCAACTGCAAAGCATCGGACAGAATCGCAGCTTAACTAACGTGGGCGGGAAGATCACTTACTCCTATGCGAAGGGAGCACACAACCTGAAAGTAGGGGCAGTTTATCAACATACATTCCTGACGGAGCGCGACTCGCTAGGGATTGTGGACCCGACATTCAATCCGGTATGCCTGAATGCGGACGGCAGTCCTTACACGGGCGCCTCGCTGACGAACCCGGCAGGATGCACGGGGCAGCTTTCGCCCAATCCCAGCTTTGCGCCTCTGCTGGGATGCTACGACCTGACGCGCACGGGGACGCTTCCGGCCTCGGATGGCTGCCCGGCCGCGACGAGTTCGGCCTACCGGTATTATGGCCACGCGGATATCAAGGAATTGAGTCTGTTCGCGCAGGACACGATTAACATACGCAACCTAACGATCAATCTAGGAGTCCGGGCGGACATTTACAACGGACTTGCCGCGGGCAAACAGATTGAGCCCAGGCTGGGAGTGGCTTACAACATCAAGCGCACCAACACCGTGCTGCGCGTCTCGTATGCGCGTACGATGGAGACGCCGTTCAATGAAAACCAGGTATTGGCGAGCACAGGCTGCAATGATCCGGTAATCAACGCCTTAATGTCGGCTGCGGGGCCGTGCCTCGCGGCTCCGGAAGGTCCGGGGTGGCGGAACGAGTTTCATGCGGGATTCTCGCAGGCGTTCGGCCGGTATCTGGTGATCGACGCGGAATACATCTGGAAGTACACGCACCGCGCCTTCGATTTTAGCGTGCTGGGCAATTCGCCGATCACGTTCCCGATCGAATGGGCAAGCTCCAAGATTCCGGGATTCGCGATCCGCGCCAGCATGCCGAATTTTCACGGATTCTCGGCGTTCGTCGTCATGTCGAGCGTAGCCGCAAGGTTCTTCACGCCCCAGATCAGCGGCATCGGAGCGACGCCGGGAGGGAGTTCGGTTTTCCGCATCGATCACGACGAAATCTTCAACGAGACGACGCACCTACAATATCAGGTGGGTAGGACCGGGATGTGGCTTGGCTTCAACTGGCGGTACGACAGCGGACTCGTGGCGGGGCCGGTGCCGTGCGCCGGCGGCAACTGCGCCAACGGGCCGGCCGGGACGGATACGCTAGTCGATGTTTCGGGTCTGACGGCCGATCAGCAGTACCAGGCCGGCCTTTATTGCGGCGGCGTTTTCGCCACGCCGACAACCCCAATTAGCCCCACCGGACTGTGCCCTGCCTCGCTGTACGGGTCGAAGCTGGTCAAGATTCCCGCCGCCGGAAGCGAGGACGACGACCACAATCCTGCACGGATCGCTGCCCGCAACCTGTTCGATGTCTCCGTTGGCGACGACAACCTTTTCCATGGCGACCACTACAAATGGAGCCTGCGCTTCGCGGTGGTGAACCTGACGAATAAGGTGGCTCTTTATAACTTCCTTTCCACGTTTAGCGGCACGCACTACGTAACACCGCGCGCGATGACGGTGTCGGTGGGATTCCATTTCTAGATGGCTGGCGACGAAGCCGAGCCGTAAGCGGACTGGGGAGCCGCCCGCGACGAAAGGCGCTGGTGCTGGAATGCGATGCCTTATTCAAGGCCCCGCGCGGCCGTGCCGGATTCCTTCAGGTTCATGGCTGTTTCAAGCGGCGGTATGCAAAGCTCCGCTACTGTGTGGTCCGGAAAAAAACTCAGCCGCACCCCGGCAGCATCACCGTAACAGATTCTCAGCCGTCGCCGGACATTTTCCAGACCCACGCCCTCTTCGCGGTATCGCGGCGTTGTTTCACCGGCCGAATTCACTACGGTTATTCGCATGCCGCGATCGCCGTAATGCCCGCGGACACGCACGTAGCCTGGCTCGCTGCGCGCTGCGATTCCATGCTTCACGGCGTTCTCGACCAGCGGCTGGAGGGCAAGCACTGGAATGGACTCGCGCAACAATTCCCGATCGATATCGATGTCCCACGAAAGCCGGTCGCCAAGCCGGGCCTGTTCCACTTCCAGGTATGCGCGTACGATGTCGATCTCCTTTTCCAGCGGAGCGAAGGTCTGGCCAGTTTGCAGCGAATAGCGGAAGATATCCGCCAGGTTTATCACCATGCGGCGTGCGCCCGATGCCTCCCGCGGAATTGCGCCGTAGAGCGCGTTCAGCGCATTGAAGAGGAAGTGCGGATTGATCTGCGATTGCAGCGCGCGCAACTCGGCCTGGCTCACCAGACGGTTCATCTCGCGCCGCCGCAGCGATTCCACACGCTCCGTAATTTCGCCGGCGGCTCTTGAAAGCGTTTCGATATCCCCACCCAGGTAACGCTGCCCGCCGCGGCGGCGGCCGAACACGATCAGACGCGAATCGCTTGCGCCCATCCTCAGCGGAATCGATGCTTCGGCCCAGTCCGGCGCGCCACCGTCTTGTCGAACCGTGGCGTATCGATCTGCCCTCACCGCGGCTCCCATTTGGTCCACCGCCCACTCCATGTAGCTCTCTTCGTCGGGAAACGACGGGCAGTTCCGAATTGCAACCGACAGACCGTCCAGATTACCGCGCCGGAAAACCACGTGCGTAAGCCATTGCTGCGCCTGGTTGCGCAGCCACGCGAAGAACGCCAGAAAAAGGCATACGCTCGAAAGCAGCAGGGCGAGTTGCAGCGGATCGGGCGCTCGCTCAACCAGACCCAGGCGGTAAGCGGCTTCGATGACTAGCAGCGTTAACACCGCCGCCAGCAGCGCATTCGCCATGAATCTCACAAAGGCATCCAGCAGCACGAAACGGTAATCCTGCAGCAGAACGAACAGCGCTAGTGGAATTCCGGCGTGATGCACCACCAGTTCCGCCGACCAGGCTTGCCCCGCGTGGCTGCTGCCGAAATGGACGAATGACATCGCGAATAACGCCAGGCACATCGAGGCCGCAATGCGTCCCGTTCCCGGACGCAGCGGCTCCTCGCGTTGCACAATTCCCGCCGCCACGACAATGCCCGTCAAGGCGAGAAACCCGATGGTGATCAGCAGTAGCGCCGCCTGGTGCAGTTCGGCTCCGTGCCCGCGGATCTCCCAGAAATGCATGACGGCCGCCGTCGCGCTCAGCAGATATCCCGCGACCACCAGGACCGGCAACCTGCGTTCGAGCGAAATTTGCAGCAGGACGGCCGGAAGCAGGCTCAGCACCGAGAAGCTGATTGCTACCAGCCAGGCCGCCAGCGAGGGAGAAAGCCCGGGCCACGTGAGCGCCACCAGAGATCCGAGGTTCCACAGCAGCGAAAGCGTGGCGGCGAAGGCAGAGAGGTTGCGGCCGCGATCTCCGCTCCAGCCACGGCTGCTGAAAAGGAGCGCGAGAAAGATTCCGAAGATTAGCGCACCCGCGGCATGACCGAGAATATTGATCAATAGCGGCTGATTCAGGGTGATCATGCCCGTGTCTCCATTCTCGCCTAAGCCGAGCCCTAGACTCCGTATATTTAAGCCTGCCCGTACGTGGGGAAAATCAGTCCGCTCACCCCGCATTTCCCGACCGTTCATGACTTTTCGCTGGCGCTTTGGCGCTCAGTGGCGTACACCTATCAACAATGGGCGCCCACGACATCAGGACCTTGATTGTCGACGACGAAGCGGTTGCACGGCGGGTTTTGCGCGAGGAACTGGAACTCATTCCGGAAATCCACATCGTGGGCGAAGCCGCGGATGGCGACGAGGCGCTTCGTAAAATCGTGCGCCTCAAACCGGAGCTCGTCTTTCTCGATCTCCAGATGCCCGTCAAAGGCGGATTCGAGGTGGTTCGCAGCCTGGGCGGCGGAGTCATGCCCGCAGTTGTGGTGGTGACCGCCTTTGACCAGCATGCGATTCAGGCGTTCGAGGCTGGCGCCATCGATTATCTTCTCAAGCCCGTGAGCGAGGCGCGGCTGCGCAAGAGCGTCGAACGCGCGCGCACCCTGATTGGCAAGCCGCTCGAGATCGCCAACCGCCTTGCCGATATTGTGGCGGCGGGCGAGCCGGGCGGTTCGGCGCGGTCGCGGAAAATCGTGGGCCGCAGCGGAGAGGAATACTTCCTACTGGATGTGGACGAAATCCTGGCTTTCCAGGCCGAACGCGAACTTGTCTGGATCGTGACCGCGAAACAACGCCTGCTGGCAACGCAGCCGTTACACACTATCCAAGAGCGGCTAACCGATTCACGCTTCCAGCGCGTGCATCGCAATACAATTGTGAACCTCGACCACGTTCGCAAGATGACGACGCTGAGCAGCCAACGCTGGCTGCTCACGCTCAGCAACTCGTTGCAATTGGTGGTCAGCAAGCGTCAGGCGCGCCATGTCCGGCTGCTTTTGCAATGGTGAAGCCCACGGTTGCCGGCCGCACATTCAGCCCCGTCGTGGCATAACCTTGGCAAGAAGGGAGTTGCACAAGCTGGCTCACTGGATTGCCAACTTTCGAGGCTTCCTAGTTGCAACGCTTATCGATGCGGGCTTTGGCCGGAGTACGCGCAAGCAGCCGAAGCGCCCGGGCTCGCCTCTTGGCCGTTAGCCAAAACTCACAGCCGGCGTCTTCTCGTGCCTGGGAATCGAGGTCCGTGACGCCAGTAGAATTGTAGTTACTTTTAAGCGCACCAAGATGGAAATTGAGACTAGGCAAGCGGCCCTTTGCGTATTCCGTCGCAACGATGTATTTCTCGTCGCTGAAATCAGAGATCCGCTTACGGGAGTCGTCCTTCATCGTCCGCCGGGCGGAGGAATCGAAGAAGGCGAGAGCCCGGAGGAAGCTGTCCGTCGTGAATTAGAGGAGGAATTGGGAGTCAAGCTAACTGGCCTCCGGCTGCTCTGCAAAGTCGATCACATCTGGTTTTGGAAAGGTCGGGAAGTTCGTGAGCGGGCCTGGCTATTTCTGGCGAACTCTTCCGATGATGAACGCTTGAGCCGGGGCGAAACTCCCGATCTAGTCGAAGCAGACGGTGAGCGGATAAAAACACTATGGCGCTCTATTAACGACGACTCCGAGTCACTCCCTTCATTCTGTCCGTCAAACCTGCTCGAACTGCTCCTATAGGGCGCCAATCGCTCGGTCCGTACAAGTCGCGAGGGGGAGTAACACGCCACTCCGCCGCCACTTGCGCTTTGACCTTTACTCCCGGGATGCTCCCCTCCGCGCTCTGAACTACCCCGTTCATCGAGAGCTTCCTCTATGAATTTAAGGAAGAGATCCGGTGTAACTTTCGCTCGCCTCGGCAGTATTTACCCTTAGCGGCATTCGGCGCCGGAGACTCGCCTTCCCGGCGTGCGCGGTTCGACCCGATGAATGCCGTCGGAGGAACAATACATGTTCGACGACGTGCTTCAGGATGTCCGCTACGCGCTCCGTGCCTTGTGCTCCAGTCCCGGGTTTTCCGCAATCGCGATTCTGTCGCTGGCTCTGGGCATTGGCGCCAACACGGCTACGACAATTCTTTTTGCCCGGTAAAGTGAAGCGGCCTTCGATCTCGGCTTCGCGCGTTCGGGAATCGTAGCGCGCGGCGATGCCCAGCGCCTCCAGCAGTTTCCGCCGTCCCTCGAAGGTCTTAGGCTCGCTCTCGCGGAACTTCGCCGCCAGAGCCTCAATTGCGCGTTTGGCGGGCATTTCAAAAACCTCCCCGCGCTTGGTTTCCTGCTCGATCGTGGCGATCTCCGCCGTGATCTCCTGAAGCCGGCGCGTCGCATCGGCGTAAGGCACGTCGGGATTGCTCATCATTTCAATCGCCCGGCGCTGCCGTCGGCGCAGGCGGTCGAGCCCGGCGGCGCGTTGCGCATCGTTGCCTTTGGCGAAGCGAGCGCGGTAGGTCTCGATCAGCCCGTAGAGCGTCTCCGGGTCGGTGATCGCGGCCCATGTCTCCTCCCACACCGCGGTTTCGATCCGCGATTGCCGCACGCCGAGAGCGGCGCAGCCGCGCACATAGGTCTTGATGTCGATGTTGCCGCAGCGGTAGTACGGCTCCGGCCTGCTACACCCTCCCGTCGATGTCGTGCAGCGCCGCCCGCACAGGGCGCACCACAATCGGCCTGTCAGCAGATATTGGCGGCTCGGACGCCCCACGTGAGCGGCCTTGCTCCGCATCAGGTGCGCCTGCGTCCGCGCGAAAATCTCCTCGGTGATGATCGCGGGACATTTGACCGGAATTCCGCCCGGTCCGCGCATCTGGCCCGAATACATCGGGTTGGTGAGAATTTGGTAAATCACCGGGCGGCTCCACAATCCGCCACGAGCGCTCTTGATGTCGTCGCGATTCAGTTCGGCCCGGAGATGGCCAAGCCGCTTGCCACGCAGGTACCCGTTGTAGATGCGGCGCACGATTTTGGCCTCGGCTTCGTCGATGCGAAGCTCACCCTTGGAACCCTGCGCCTCGCCAAGATAGATATACCCGAAGCGCTTCCCCACCGAGTGCACAAAGCCATTGCGGGCCTTCTGGCGGCGTCCGCGCGTGGTGCGCTCCTTGATCTTCATCCGCTCGTACTGATTCATGGCGCCGCGCACCTGCATCAGCATCTTGCCCTCGGGCGTCGCGTCGTAGTTTTCCTTGACGAAGCGTAGCTGGACCTTATGCTTTTCGCACTCCTCAAGCAACAGCATCTGGTGGAACAATGCGCGCGTCAGGCGGTCGGTCGAGAAGACTAGCAACACGTCGATGGCGCGGCTGCGGACCAGCTCCCGCAGGCGGTCGAGCGCGGGCCGTTCGAGCGTCATGCTGCTTACCCGGTCATCGATAAAGTGCAGCGCCGGGTCGGTGTTCCAGCCCTGCTTCTCGGCGAACTCCGTCATCTCGTGAAGCTGGGACTCGATGGAATAGTTGGAATAGCCGCCCTTTTCTTTGGCCTTCTCGTTGCTCGGGCTGATGCGCGCGTACAGAGCGCAGCGCAGCGCGCCGTTAGGCGGCGTCATGGGTGGAATCGGTTTCCTTTTCACGCTCTGCCCTTTCCTCGTCGGCGATCCGAAACACCAGCGCCACCAGATCGGCGGCTTCCTCCTCGGACAGCGGCAGGCGCGTGAGCCGGGTCTTGATCGGCTCCGCGTTTTCGTCCCGCTGCTTCCTTGCCATACGCAATCGCTCTTAACTTCTCGACCTTCGCCTCGATGATCGGCAGCGTGATTCGCGCCAGCATTCGCGCGGCCTCGGCGCGATCTCTCGTGCTCGCGCTCCGCTGAATGCGCACGCCCTTCGCATCGTGATAGACCATCCACCAGATTCCGCGGCGTGCGCAGAGATTCCCCGCGCCGAAAAGAATCTGCCTTCTCTTTTTGTTCATCCCTGCATGGTATATCGGGATGTACGGACTCCGCAGGTTGCGCACAGCCGCAACAGCAGCCGCGCGGGGATCGCGACCTCGGCGCGCAGCACGGGATCGCGGACGAGCAGCACGCCGTCGCGGTCGACCGTCGCGCAGACGGCCGACAGAAACCACTTCAGCATCCGCAGCCCTGTGATAGATTCGGATTGGCTGTTATTGACCATTGGTAGAAAACCGCAGGGCAGGCGACGACTGCGGTTTTCGCTTTTTTAGAGCCCCGGCACCAAACGCACCCGCGCCGTAGTCGTTCCAGCGGCGGCGGCGTCAGTCACCCACCCGACATTGACCGTGCCCCCAGCCCCGATGATGCCGGTGGCGGTTATCACCTTCGCAACCCCGCCCTGCGTAAAAGCATCGCCCGGCGTTTTTGCGAGATCGAATGTTCCTTCGACCGAAAGCTCGACGGGGGCGCCCGCGACCGCATCGCCATTGGCCACGCCCGCGATGGCGCCGACGAGAATCAGCTCGCCGCTCAACACTCCACTCGCCGGCGCAACGACCGTGATGGTATTTCCTGGTGCAACAAAGTTTTTCACTGCCAATACCCTCCTTCCATTTGGCGCGGCCACAGACCGCGCAGAGCTACCACGGGCTGCGTGCGCGACGGCGCGCCTTGGAGCGCCGCGATCTGCCCGTTGATCAGATTGAGCGCGGTGATGAGTTCCGCCACGCTGTAAAATTCGACCCTGCCCAACTGCGGCGTTTCGACCATGCGCGCGCCGCCCGCGATCTGACTCACCAGCGCAGCGGCCTGCGCTCGGAGCGCGTCAACCGGATCGGTAGTTTTCGGCGCAGCGCCGATAACCTCATCAGGCGCCCGCATTCTTCCACCCGCCGCGCGAATCGACCGCGCCCGCGCCTACATGCCACACCACCCGATAGCTGGTCCCCAGGCTCGTGAATAACTCCGCAGCCTGCACCTGCGGCCCGGCATAGCCTTCGAGGTCGGAGTACTCGAACACCGCGGCGGTCGAAGGATCCGCCATGAGATACCAACTTTTCGTCTGGCCGGCCTGGTCCAATCTGCTGTCCACGATGGGCGTGAGCGTCCGCGCAGCGACATTGGCCGCGTCGGGCTGCGCCGGGTATAAATGCGCCAGGAGTTGATCGACGGTGTTCTCCAGCGCCGCTGGAACGAAGATGTACGTCGGCGTGAGATTCAACGGATTGCCGCTGAGATCCTGCTGCAACCGCATCCCGACCTTGCCCTCGGCGATGGACGCATCGGCCGGCACAGCAGGCGTGGCGGACAGATTTGCGTGCGCCGCGCTGAAGACGGGCTGACCGTCGGCGAGGAGCGGATTGCTGACGATGATGCCGACCAGGAACGCTTCGAACCAGCCCTTTGCGCCTCTCGTCATCTTGGCGCTGATGTCGGACAGCGCGCCCATGTCGTCATTCGTCAGAGCTTGGAAGCTGATGGTGAAGCCCTTGGCGTAGGAGTCGGCCTTGTAGCTCGCCAGCGTTTTATCGCTGATGCTGCCGAAGTGGATTTCGCCGCTCTCGTTGACCTTTTCGAGCAGCGGCCCGTCGGAAATTTCCATGAAGTGCTTCGAGCGAAAATCGGCCACCGTCGAGGAGCGGAACAGGGTCACCACCGGCGAAGGCTTGCGCATGATCGTGCTGAGATTCTTGTTGAACAACTCGGCCAGGACGTTCGGGAAATCCGAAGTCGTGTGCATCGCGCGTTCGATCAGTTGCGCGGGCGCGCCCAGCGTCGATAGGCCACGCGTTTCCAGACAAATCCTCGCTATGTCGGCCATGCGCAGGTGCACGTAACCGCGCCCCGTGGTCGGCTGGTGGCTGCGATCCATGCGCGTCAGCAGGCCGTCGGCGATGCGCTCGGCGAGTCCCTCGCCTACGTCTCGAGTGACGATGATCGCACGCGCAACCGGATTGATGCGCGGCGCACTGCGCTGCAGTTCCGTGAGGATCTCTCCACGGGCCGCTTCCACGCTCAGAGCGCGCGTCACCAGCGATTCGGCGAAAGGCGCGGGCAGACCCATCATGGTCGCCATGCTGCGGATGTCCGCCTCGCTGCGCACGCGCGCCGCAGGGTCCGCGCCGATAGGCACGAAGGAAAGCTCCTTCGGCTTCCACCGGGTCGCCACCAGCGTGCGCTGGCCGTTGGTGCGCTCCTCGCGGTTTTGCATCACTAGATAGCCGATGGACACGTTGGACAGCGTGCCCTCGCGGATGCGGTCCACAATCGGTGCGGCGTCGGCGGTGCGCGATAGCTGGATGGTGGCGAGGCCGCGCCCGCTGTCGATCCGCGCCGCGCTAACCGTGCCGTAGATCGACCGGCTGGAGGTTCGGTTGTGAGCGTCGAGCACCGGGGCGCCGATGAATTCGCTCAGGTCGGCTGCGCCTGCCGACATCTCAAGGACTTCGAGGTAACGCCCCTGCAGGTCGCTGCGCTCGACCGCCGCGCCCGACGAGAAGATCACATCGACGGTGTAGCGCTCGGCGTTAAAGCTGCTGGGCGCGAGTTCCGCGGCGCGTTCGGAAAGCTCCAGAACGGCATCGCGGGTGAAGACTTGTCCCAAATTGGGACATTGCACAAATTGTGCATTTTCAAATCCGTCAAATTGACGGATCTCAGTTAACAATTGCATCGTTTCCTCCTTCGGTAACTGCGGGCGGCGGCGCGTCGTCCACGGCGCTCGGCTGCTCTTGACCTTGCGCCGTCGTCTGGCGCGGATCGCTATCGAGAACCAGACCGAGAGCATCGGCGCGCGCGTTCTCGTCGTGGATTTCCTGCTCAACTTGCTCGGCGTCGAGTCCGGTCGCGTTTACGGCCTCGCTGCGCGACATGAATCCGTTGCGCACGCGGGCTTGCAGGCCCAGCACCTCGGCCCTGGCATCAAGCATTTCCAAAGGCGGCGCGACCCAGCGCACTTGGCGGTAATCCTCCACCGACCCGTCGAGCGCGCCCGTCATCAGCGCATACCGGATCCACAGATCCCACACCGGGCGGCAGAACTGGAAGACCATCGTGTGGTTGACCAGCATCTCCAACCAGCGCTTCCACGAGATCAGCGCGTGTCTGCCCGATGCGAAGGAAACCATGCTGACGTCAGCGGCCAGCAGTTCATACGGCATGTTCAGCGCGCTCGCGATGGCGCGCAATTGCGTCGTCACGTAGGGCGCGAAGTATTTGGATTCGGGAGGAGTGGAGAAAGAGACTTCTTCGCCAGGCGCAAGCCGGCTGACGCTGCCCGGCTCCAGCGTCAACTGGCCGTTCTGGTCGGTGAGCGGATTACTGCCGTCGGCGGTTCTGACGAAGCCCGCGAAGAGCGAGGCGGTTCTGCTCCGAACCAGTTCGGCTTCCATGAACGATTGCAATTCATGCAAAGCTGTCAACGCAGGACTCAAAAAACTGACGCCCCTCGGCACGCCCGGCGCAGGCGGTTGGAACACATGCAGCACGTTCTCAGCGGGAACGCGCACACTCTGGAAATTGGGGAACGAAGCCGGGTGTTGCGGATAAATCCAATAAGCGGTGCGCCGGCCAACGGCGTCGTATTCGATGCCATCGAGGATCTTGCCGACGAGCACGCGCGAACGATCGAGATACTCCGGGCCCAGCAACTTCAGTTGCAGCGGGACCGCGCCAGGTCCGTCGGGAGTCATCAGCACCAGCGCCTCGCCGTCAATCAACGTATTGCGGAGTAGGTCGGCCTGAAATCCGTAGAAGTCGCGCAAGTTTTCAAAATCGGCTACGTCGGTCCAAGCGAGAAACGCATCCTGCGCGCGCTTCTTGAGAGTCGGGATATTGCTCGTGATCATCGGCTTGATGCCGACGCTGACCGCGCCTGAAACCGTCGCTTCGATGGCGCGTCGCGCCCACGGATTATTCCGGTAGCTGTCGCGCGCCCGCCATGCGACCGCGGGCGGCTGGCGCAACTGGCCGAAGTTCACAGGCGGCGGGCTCCATGTCATGGTGCGCGGACCGCCGCGCCCGGCGGCGTCGAAGGCCGTGGGGGTCGCGCCGGTCAGTGCGCCCCAGGCGCCGGCCCACGCGCCGCGCAACCGCATCGGCAGGGTCAATTCTGCCTCGTTTTGCGGCGTTCTTTTGTGATCAGAGCGCAGGCCGTTGCGGTTTGCTCGATCATCACCGCGGCATCCTCGGCGGAAAGGCCCACGCTGTATTCACCCTCGCCTTCGCCGATGATGATCACCACCTTCTCGACGAATTGATCGCAGGTCACGCGGACGGGGACGTTCATACTTTTGCCATTTCCGTTTCGGTCAATCTGCCCGCTTTGACTGCGCGCTTGGCCTTCGCCTTCGCCGCCAGCGCGGCCCGCCGCTCCCGTTCCAACTCGACCAGAGCCAACTCCTGCTGCGCGATCTCGCGGTAATAGCGCAGATCGACGACATGCGCCGATTCGGGATGCTCGGCGAGCACGCGCCCGACCTGCTTCCAGGCGTCGACCACAACGCGATTCAGCCGGTCCCCGCCCTCCGGGTAAATCAGCAGGAAGCGCGGCATCACCCGCTGATCTCTGGCGGTGTGTCCGTCGCTCTGCGTCTGGAACGGCTCGATGTACGGTTTGCGCAGCACTCGAATCAGCCGTTCGGCATCCCATCGCACCGATTCGCGGAGATAGCCCAGCACCGACAGCCGGGTCACGTCCTCGAGATCGAACCGCGCCTCGGGCATTGCGCCGCTCACGTATTCTTCGCCGCGTTCGTCGGCCAATTCGATCCGCCGTCGCAGATCCGGGTCGCAGGAGTAATCGAAGGCCGTCAGCAGCGTGCCTTGCCACCGCCATCGAAACAGCGTGCCCTCTGCGATTCGCACGACGTCGGCGATTTCGATCAGGCTGTAGGTCCCGTCGTACTCTGGTTTCACAACAGAAGGCTACGCTTGGTTGCGTGCCCCTGTCAAGAGGGAAAATATCAGCAACTAGTTGAAAATAGGGTAGTTATATTGCTGCGGTATTGTTGCGGCACCGTAGCAATTCGGCAAAGAGCGAGGACGGCGCGGCGGGCGGGAGCGGAAAGAAGAAACCCTCGTCTCAAACGGGACGAAGGTTTGCTTAAGAGAACGCTCGCTCTACCGCTGGCCGAGTTGCCGCGAAGCGAAGGTGAGTCATCCCCAAACGAAGCGCGAGCGGATGACCGAAGGCGGCGCGCCGTTGGGCTTGGGTAAATCTAGCGCGTGTGCGGTAGATTTCGGCGGCGCGAGCATCCGCTCGAAGTCCTCGCACCAGCGATTCAGGTCGACACCCGCCAGGAGCCTCGCGTGCAGCGCGGCGACGGCGAGCGCGCGGCAATCGGTCGCCTCGTTGCGGGCGCGCGTTGGGTTCACCCATTTCCGCTGGCCCTTCGCAATGATCAACTTTTCCACAACCAGTTGTTCGAACCAATCGCGCGGCCGGCTGAGTGGGAAGTGCAAGTAGCCCGGCCCTGCCGATTCGATGCGCAGCCGGTTCGCCGTGAAGACCTTCGCTTCGTCGGCGCTGATCGCGTATATCGCGTGCCGGTTTTTGTCCCACGACGCCTTGCGTGGCCAGATCGCCTTGCCCCAAGCGCTGCTCAATCCCTTGGTGGAATAAATCCTCGCACCGTGCCGATGCCGCGTGAACGCGGTGACCTCGGCGGGCATGAATCCCGCGTCGATGCACGTGGCTTGAATCGTCAGCGGCATCCCGCTCACGTGCGGAACGCTGCGCGTGAGGAGCTCGTCGAGGCGCTGCCACGGATCGGGCTCGGTGATATCGCCGTTGATCACGTAGTAGGCTACTGACCAGCTTTCGAAGTCGCAGCCCCACCCCACGATCTCCATCTCGAGTCTGTCCGGCTGTACATCGACGCCCGCGGTGAGCAGCGCCGCGCCCGCTGGAACGACGCCATCGGGGTACGGTTCGGCGCGCGCCATGAGCACCTCGGCCTCGGGAACCTCCAGCGCAGGCGGCGCCCACGTCTCGCCCAAGGCGCAGTTCACGAAGACCTTCAACTTTTCGGGAAAGCCCTCGGCGGCAGCGGCGCGACGCAGTAGATCGCGCCAGCTTGACCAAGGACTGTAGAGTTGCGAGATGTGATAGCCGCGTGTGTCGGGATCGCAGACGGATGTTGGTTGCCACTCACCCGCTTCGAGCATCGCCAGTTTGTCGCGTTCTTGGATGTCGCGTTCGCACAGCGGGCAGCGGTAGACGACGGCGGAATTACCAGATTGTGGTAATTTCAACTGCCCGAACTCGAGCACGATGCCCTCGCCGCAGCGCGGGCACGGCACGAAGTAGCGGCGCCGGTCGGTCGCTTGATAGAGACTGTCAACGCGGCTCAGTCCCTTCTCGGTCGGCGTGCTGATAATCAAAATCCGCTTCGAGGAACCGTAACTCTCCGCGCGTTGAATCGCCAGATCGACCGGGTCGCCTTCGCCGCCCACGTCGCCCGGATAGGCATCGACTTCATCGAGCAGCACGATGCGCGCGGGCAACGCACGCAACGATGCGGGCGAGTTGGCGCCCGTCAGAATCAGACACGCCCCGCTGGTAGTTTTCTTGAACAGCACCGATGCGGGCAGCCGGCCGCCGCGCGGCGTGGCCGTCAGTCCGGTGAGCTCGGGCGACAGTTCGAGCATCTCCTGCAGGCGCTGCGAACTGAAGCGCGCGGCCATCTGCAGCGACGGTTGCACCGCGAGAATCGCCGCCGGCGCGAGATGCATGTAGTAGCCCAAACAATTCAAGCTGAGTTCGGTTGCGCCCAGCTGCGCGGCCTTCATGATCACCACGGTCTGCACGCCGGATCGGGGCGACAGCGCTTCCATCGGCTCGCGCCAGAAGGGCGTGCGGATCACGCGATACGGCCCGCCCAAGCGGCTGCTGTGGCCCAACACGCGCCGCGATTCGGCCCAGCCTACGATATCGACGTCGGGCGGCGGCGCCGCGGCCTTCGCCGCTTCGAGCAGCGTCTCGCGGACGCGTGATTCAAAACTCACCGCGACTCACCGCATCCAGCAGATCACGAACCTCGGCGTCTACGATGGCCCGCAGCTCGTCGGCGCTGCGGTTTATGCCGCGGCTGGCGATTCGGTCGCCCATGCCGAGCGCCCTGTCCCGCATGGATGCGAACGCGGCCGCCCATTGGCTCTTTACTTCGTCGCGCGATAGCAGCGTGCCCTCCAGTTGCCCCGATTGCAGCACGCGCAGTTTCGCCAGGGCGCGCTCTTTCACCAGGCGGGCGTCTTCGATGGTGGAAGCGGCGCGGGCCACAAAGCTATTGTGGCCCGGTCAATGGGGGGACCGGTGCGGGATAGTTGTTGATTGATCTGGAGTAAACGAATCAGAACGCGAATTCGCGCTGCACCGTGCGACCACCAACGGTTAGCTCTGTGACCAGAGTGCCGATCCGTCGCGATATGAATCGATGGAGCACTTCTTCGTCGTCGATTGTATCGAGGACGCCAACCCAAGTACGGAACGGGCACTGTTTAGGGACCGTCAGGATCTTTTCTCCATCCCCCGGCATCCATTTCGACCCGTCATAAAACTGCCATGAGAGTGATGAGAGCGGTTTAAAAAGGGGTATGGAGTCACCCGAAGCCACCCACGTTGTAGGTCCGATCTCGATATCCCGTTCGACGCCGCCGAACCGGAGCCGGATCTTCAATTTATACGTCGCCCCAGGTTCATGCTTTATCCAACCGCCGTTCGGTTTAACTTTTGCGATCACATCGTTTCGGGAGATTATCTCCTTGGCATCGATCAAGAACTCATGGCGCGCCTTCTCCCACGTTGGGGTATCCGGGGGAGACGTCAATGCGTGCGCGATGAGATCGCGTAACTTGCTCAACTCCATCGGATCGGTGATTTTTCCCGACTGCGTCCCGTATAGCACCCCATTGAGATCAGCGAAGGTAGATGGGGGGACTAAGAGAGTGAATAGTCCGGTCGAGTCTACGGCGCGACGGAGCTGAGTGGCACCAACCTCTGCGTTGCAAAACTCGCTCTTGAAGTAAGTTTCCGAAAGAAGGGCGATGACCAGATCTGCGGATCGAAGAGCATCGATGATATGTTGCACGAAGAACACGCCATTCGGAATGCTCACGCCATCTGAGCTAAGGAAGACATTGTGGTGCGCTACACCGACGCCAAGACGAAGCAACTTAACAAGTTCGACCGCGAGATCGTGGTCCTCGACGGAGTGGCTGACAAATATTTTCACGGCTTTTAATGGTATACGAAACCAGGGCTGAAATCCTTGATCATCTTCAATAAATCGGCTTGAATCGCATTTTTGGAATCGGTGAGTCGCCATAGTGTGCGGGCGGCAGGCCCGGGAGGGCCACACTTCAAAAGAATTATTGTGGGGGGCGGCATAGGCACGGGATCTATCCCGTGGGGATAGATGCCGATGAACAGCGCGGCTGGTGCAGACGAAAAAAGGCCGCTCGATTGAGCGGCCTATAGCTTGCCGGAGGATGTCTCCGGCAAGCTATTGCAAGCGGAATTCGAATCCGGCTGAACCGAAGGGTTTGGCCTCGATATCGTAAGGCCGCGAACCATCGAATCCCAGCGGCTTGAACTGGCGGGTTGCGCTGATGTACGGTCGGCCGCTTGCATCGCGCACAGGCAGCGCGCCGTTGCCGTCCTTCTTCGCTGGTTCGAGGCGTACCAGCTTGCCATCGATCGTCAGCGTGCAGTACGGCGCATCGCCCAGGCGCGCGGCGGCTGCCGCGCCAAAGCATACTCGCCCGGTTTTGTTCACATGGATCGCGAGAGTATCGGCCTTGGCCTGAACAGCCTTACCAGCGGCCTCGGCCTTGGCAGCGGCATGAGTAGCGGCCTTGGCCTTGGCAGCGGCCTTGGCGGGCGATTTACTGGCCTTAGCGGAGGATTTGGCCTTGGCTTTGGGAGTGTCTACCGTAGTGTCGATCGTCTTGTTTGTCATTTGCGTTAATACCTTTTGTTGGAGTGATTTGGCCTCGGTTTTTCCGGGCACGACCAACGTTCGCACAGCCAATAAGAAATCGGACGTGCGGTGGTGCTGCACCTGGCGGCATACTGCCAATGCGGGCAGGTAAAACAGGCGAGGGTTTCGATTCGGGGTGGATCAAAACCTCCGCTGCCTGTTGCGCGCGCTCACCGCTATTTATCCGTACGGTACGGATAATTCCAGCTTCGCCAACGCCACGGGGCCTTCACTGCCAGAAAGACTCTCACTCGGCGCCGTAAGGAGTTCGTACCCTCCACTTCACCGAACTGCCGGCCGCTTCACCGATTTCAAATCTGAAAGAAACGGTTAACTCCAGCGCGACTGTCGCCGCGGTGTTAACCGTTAGTGTTCGAGGATAGAGAAACGGTTAAGTCCGGCGACACTGTGTCCGCGGTGTTAACCGTTTGCGCATACTCGAAGCCTGCTGGCGTCAGGTCGCACCCTGACCAATGGGAGCAAACGGAGCGAGCCCATAGAACTAATCCGCGAGACTCCAGGCGTAAAACGGCACGCGAGACCGCTGCTTGGGCTGCGTTGTAGCGAGCTTTGCCGATGCGTTTCGGATCGAACCTGTGACCTCCCGTTCTCATTCCGGCAAAGTCGCCAGCAACTTCGCGTAGCGGGCGTTCGAGTGGAAACCCGTACACCGTTGCTAGGATCTCCGAATAGAAAACATCGGCGCCGCTGCCCATGTCGAACGCCCGTTCTTCCCGCAGTTTGTTTCCCAAAGCCAGAGCGAGAATCTGTTTCTGTAGTTTTGACAGTTTTCTGCGCTGCGGCGTCCCAGTCTCTTCAGGCGCCACCGGCGTTTCAGTTTGCGGTGCGTTCATGAGTTGCCTCCTTCGCGTTCGTACCGACCATACCGATGCAGGTTTGACCTAAAACGGAGACGCTCTATATAATTCCCTTCTTGTAGGGGACTATAGAGCGTCTCCAGTTTGGGCAAGAGTTGCGTCGGTATCATCGGTATTTACTCCAGCAGCACGTCGATGGGTCCGCGCCACAAACTAGCGCTTTCACTGTCGCCGTCCGCGCCGCGCGTCACGTCTTTCTGATACTCGAAACCCAGCAGCAGCAGGCCCTGGCGGATATCCGCGAGCGGATAGAGCCGATTCGTGAGCGCTGGCATTGAGATCCAATTGCGGAAGGTCGGCACGTGCACCCAGCAATACTCCTCAGCAGTGAACACGCAGGGCGGCGCGGGGTGCTCTTTGTCGCGCACTGATGCCGCGATCTTGGTCATGAACTTCATGAACTGCTGACTATTGGTTGCGCTCGGCTGCTTCGCGTAGCGCCACATCAGCATCAGCAGGTCCTTGCATTCGACTTTCAGAACGTGCTCGACGCGGATAGAGTCTCGCGCCGATAGACGGATAAGCAGACTCGCGGCGGGGTCCCAGACTTTGTTGACTTCGCCTTTTTTGGGTTGCGGGAGCAGGACATCCGCGCCCTCGGCGATACAGGCGCGGGCACGCGCGAAGCTGGTCAAGTCGGTCATCGTGGGCCACATGATCTGCTGACCTGCGACAGTCGTCGCCAGGATCATGGAACCGCGCCGCGACACGGCTTTAAAGCGAATCCGACCGGCGAAGATCTCCAGCGCGTTGAGCAATTCGATGCTCGGCTCAAAAGCATTCAGGTTCACCGCTGCGTTGAGTAGCTGCGGTTTGTGCGCTTTGCCGTTGCCGCTCAGAATCGCTCGCGCCTCGTCGGTGATGGGCGTGGCTCTACGCTGTTTCATCGAGGTATCTCCTCAGATCCAACGCCGTCTGGTGCTGGATCCGCGCATCGCTGCGTTGTCCTGCGCGCGCCATCGCCGCGGTGAGTTCGGGATTCTGCCGGCGCCAGGCGCGGTACTCAGCGACCAGCGCGGCGTCGCCCAGGCGCAGCGTTGCGAGCAATACCGTCGGGATGCGCCGCTGAGGATCGCAGGACTCGAGCGTGGCCAGCGCCTCCTCGGCGAGCGCGACGGCGGCGATGCGCCACCACGTGGCCCAGCGCAAATCGGCAGGCCAGTCGGTATCGGCCTCGAAGTGTTGTGCGCTGTCGCCAATTGGCGACATTCCCGTGAAGTTCGCCAACCACGCGCAGGCTTGCTTGAAATCGCAACCTTGCACGATCTCGATCAGCCGGATCACATCGCCGCCCTCGCCGCTCACGAAGTCATGCCAGAGGCCGCGCGGAGGGTCGAGCGAGACGTTGTAGCCGTCGCCATCGCGCCAGAATGCCCGACCGCGATTGCCGCGCAGTTCCGCGCCGCCGAGTGCGGTCCAGACGTCGCGGATATCGGCGCGGCGCTTGATCTCGGTTAAATTAAGGGGTTTCTTTCCGTCGCCACTTCGCCTAGAATTGCAATTGGAATCGGACATGACAATCCTTTCGGGGGATTGGGAAGGCCGCAGGGATTCTCCGCCACTGCGGCCTTTGTTGCGTCTGGGGGACGGGCGGTCACGCCACCCGCCTTTTCAGCGTGAAGGGGACCGAAGCGAAAGAATTGTCGTCGCTGTCAACACGGCCATTTTCAGTCTAATCAACGCCGTCATTCTAAAAACGTTGCCGGTGAGCCATCCCGAACAGCTCGTCCAACTCGTCATGAACACCGAAAACGGCACGACGCTTACGAACCCCATTTGGGAGCAGGTGCGTGACCGCCAGGATGTCTTCTCGGGAGCCTTCGCCTACAGCCCCATTCAACTCAATCTGGCTGGGGGCGGCGAGGTTCGCAACGCGAGCGCCAGCTGGATCAGCGGGGATTTTTTCAGCACGCTTGGGGTGCAGCCGCTTCTTGGGCGAACGTTCACCGCGGCCGACGATAAGCGCGGTTGTCCGGCGATCGCCGTGCTCAGTCACGACTTTTGGCAGAGGGAATACGGGGGCGCGGCCGATGTCTTCGAGCGGCGGTTGACGCTCAGCAGCCATCCGGTCCGATCGTCGGCGTCGCTCCGCGCGGATTCAACGGCATCCAAGTTGGCGAAGCCATTGAGATTTATCTACCTCTTTGCGCGGAGGGGACTCTCGTTCGTGAAAACTCCGCACTTGATAAGCGCGCGAACTGGTGGCTATGGGTTTTTGCGCGGCTCAAGCAAGGTATCGGCGAGCAACAGGCCTTGGCGCGCATGAATATGCTTGCCCCACAGCTCTTCGCCGCGACCATGCCCGCCGGGTACCCGCCCGAAGCGCAGAAATTTCATCTGGACCGGCGGTTTAAACTGCTCCCCGGGGACGCTGGATACTCGAGCATCCGGCGCGATTACACGGCTGCCCTTTACGCGCTGATGGCCGCCGTTGGCGTGGTGCTGCTGATCGCCTGTGCCAATGTCGCTAACCTCCTCATCTCCCGCGCTTCCGCGCGCCGGAAGGAAATCGCGATTCGGATGGCAATCGGCGCAGGACGGGCCCGGCTGATTCGGCAGTTGCTTACCGAAAGCCTGCTTCTCTCGTCGATGGGCGCGGTCCTCGGCGTCTTATTCGCTGAGTGGGCGAGCCGAATGCTCGTGCGGTTCCTCGACACCAGCAACTCGACCGTCGTTCTCGATCTGTCGATTGACCTCCGCGTACTCGCGTTCACCATGGGGGTGGCTGTCGCCACGGGTATCCTGTTCGGACTCGCGCCGGCCTGGCAGGGTACGCGCGTGGACCCGCACTCCGCCATGAAGGCCACTGCGCGCGGCGTGGTGGAATCGCACGCCCGATTCGGCCTCGGGAAAATGCTGGTCACGATGCAAGTCGCTCTGTCGCTGGTCCTTCTGGTCGGCGCCGGACTCATGCTCCAAACGTTCGCGAAGCTCGCCACTCTCGATACAGGCTTCGACAAGAACCAGGTTCTGCTCATCCGTGTCGACCCTCGCTACGCGAGCGTGCCACTGGACCGCCGCCTGCCGCTTTACCAGGAGTTGCAGCAACGTCTCGGCGCCATTCCCGGCGTCCGCTCGGCGAGCTTCGCCGATATCACCCCAGTCAGCGGAAGTTCCTCGAACCAGATCGTCCATGTCGAAGGATATGTGCCGAAATCGCGGAAAGATATGGTCGTGTGGACCAATTCGATCAGCTCCGGATTCTTCGTCACCATGGAAACGCCATTGATCGCCGGCCGCGATTTCAATGAGCACGACACGCTGCACGCGCCGCTGGTCGCCGTGATCAACGAATCGATGGCCAGCAAGTTCTTCGGCAGCCCGTTGAGCGCAGTCGGCAAGCCGTTTCGGAACGGGTGGAACGAGATCAGCGGTCCCATCCAGATCATCGGCGTCGTCAAAGACACAAAGTACACCAGCTTGAGAGCGGAGGGAGAAGCAATTGCGTATTACCCACTGTCGCAGTTGCCTCCGATGCGCTGGGCCAATTTCGTGCTTCGCGCCAACGTACCTGCCGCTTCACTCATTCCAAGCGTCAAAGCGGCCGTCGACGAAGTGAATCACGATATCACGTTGCAATTCCGCACCCTTGCTCTTCAGGTTGACGAGTCGCTGGGCCGAGAACGGCTTCTGGCAACGCTCTCCGGATTCTTCGGCGCCCTTGCGTTGGGTTTGGCCGTCATTGGGCTCTACGGCGTTATGTCGTACAACGTTGCCCGGCGGCGCAATGAAATCGGCATTCGCATGGCGCTTGGCGCGGAGCAGGCTCGCGTGCTGCGCATGGTCCTGGGCGAAGTGGCGATTCTCGTTGTGGCTGGCCTTGCGCTTGGCTTGGCGGTCGCGGTCTTCTCGACGCGCCTCCTTGCCGGCTTCCTTTACCGCCTGGAGCCCAACAATCCCACAACTCTGGTCACGGCCTGCGTGGTTCTCGCCGTGTCGGCTGTCGTCGCCGGTCTTTTGCCGGCCCGGCGCGCCGCAAATCTGGATCCAATGACGGCTCTACGCGAAGAATAAGCTGTTCCTTCGGTTGCTGCCTCTACGCTAGGCACGGCCGCCGAAAGCCCACGAACTTACTCCCGGTATGGGCCCACGAAATACTACTGAATCGTCAGGCGGACCGGGTTGGCCGAAACTCCATTCGCACTCAGTTGCAGCGTCACGTTTCCGCTTCCCGCCAGCGAGTGGGGCAGCAGCACATTCACCTGGTCCAAACCCGCGAAAGAACCCTGAGGTCCCGCAAACAGCACCGGCGCGTCAGTCGTTCCGACGGTGACTCTCACGCCATTGGTCCCGGCGGCCTGCAGCCCCGTTCCGTACAGGATAAGGTACACGCGGTCAGAATCCGAACCCAGATCGACTGGGCTGGCAACGACGGCGCCCGCAGTGTTTATCGAATAGACCATGTGCGACTGCTGTGTTCCGTCCGCGGAAATCCGTAACACGTCCGCAGCCACAAGATTGGCGGCGTTGAGAACAAAGAGCCCGGGTGCTACGGCAGCGATCTGCTCGGTGGCCGTCGATTTCGTTCCATCTCCGCTGGTGACTGTGAATTGGGCGGTCCCGGCAGCGACGCCGGAAGGTAAGAGGAAGTTGACTTGTGAGGCGGATACGTAAACCAGCGGCGCCTGCCACTGGACGCCCATTGAATCCACCAGTGAGACCGAGGTACCTCCGAACGCGGAAGGCAAAGGCAGCGAGGTCGCGCCGGGCGTGCCCTGCGCCAAGTCAGCGCCGTAGGCTATGGCGAGCGAACCAGGAGCGATCGCATTGGCCGAGGGATTCGCAGCCGAAACAATGGTCGCAGCGCCCACGCCACTCGGGGCCGCCGCACTGACCGCGTTGATCAATACGGTGAGGGTTCCGCGGCTTGGGCTCGTGTCCTCGACGCGGCCGATAATCGCCAGATCGGGGCGGCCATCGGCATTGAAGTCCGCAACCGCGATTCCGCTAGGGTCGGGTCCGGAGGGAAACTGCAGCTCCTCCTGAAAAGTTCCATCGCCATTGCCGAGCAGGTAACTCGCCTCGGTGCGTCCGCAGCAGGAACCCAGCAACACATCCGGCTTGCCGTCGCCGTCCAAATCGGCAATCGCGACCATCGTCGTCGCGGTATTCGATTCGGTGACGATGGGCGCCTGAAACGTTCCGTCTCCTTTGCCCAGCAGGACCGTGATCTTCGTCTGACCGCTGTCGAAGATCGGCAGAACGACGTCGAGCTTGCCATCCCCGTTCAGATCTCCCACCGCGGGCGCGGTCGTAAAAAGAAGCGGCCCAGGCAGCGCGATGCTGCCGGATGTCTGGAAGGAGCCATCTCCTTTGCCGAGCAGCACCGTCAGATTTCCGGGTGTGGCAAGATCGATGACGCCATTGGCAACGATGAGATCCGGCTTACCATCGCCGTTGAAATCGCCGCTGACAGCCGCCTGCGCGTTAGCCAGGGGGACGGTTCGCACGCTTTGAAACGTACCATTTCCATTCCCCAGAAACAGCGCCACTCCGCCGCCTTTCGGGGTCGCGGCGGCGATATCCGGCCTGCCATCCGAATTGAAGTCGGCAACGGTCACCGAAGTCAGCGCGCCGGCGGCGGGAACGGTGTTCACTGCGCCGAGCGTGCCGCCTCCCTGCCCCAGCAGCACGTCCAGGCCGTTCAGGTCCGCAGCCATGACGTCGGGCTTCCCGTCCCCATTCAGGTCGGCGATTGCGAGAGCGCCAGGTTGTGGACCGGCTGGGTACACCGTTGGATTAGAGAACCGCGCTTTGCCGCTCGCGAGCTTTACGGTTACCGTGCCGGCGTCCGCATCCGTGATCACAATATCGGGCTGGCGGTCGCCGTTCAGGTCCGCGGTTGCTACAGCGGAGGGTCTGGAGCCGATCATCTGGAGTTCCGGACTTTGTACCGTCCCATCGTTGTTCACAAAGAAAAGAAAGAGACCGCTGCCGGCATTATCCGCCGTGATGAGCGATGTGTTGCCATCGCCGAGCGGCAGGATGCCGATGGAAAGCGGTTGCGTGGCGGCCAGGTACTCCTTGCCGGGTTGAAATGTACCATCTCCGTTTCCCGCCATCACTTCCATGGCGCTTGCGAGCCGATCCGGAATTATCAGGTCCAGCTTCCCGTCATGATTCAGATCGGCATATGCGAGATGGCCCTCAGTCGAAACCGACGCACTCGACACCGCAGGCTGGAAGGTCCCATCCCCTCGGCCCCGCAATACCCAGACCCGGTTGGCGGATTCATACGCATCCAGCGTTGCAAGATCCAGCTTGCCGTCGGCGTTGAAGTCCGCCGCGATCAGCGTGTATGGGCTCGGGCCAACGGCATAATCAACTGCCGGACCGAAGCTACCATCGCCCTTCCCCGGCAGCACGGCTACCCGGCCTGCTCCCGCTGAGACCGTATGGGTCAGCGCCAGGTCCGCCACCCCATCCCCGTTAAAGTCTCCGGCCGCCAAGTAGGAACTGGCAACCGGGCCCGCCGGGAAAGGCGTCGGCGATCCAAAAGTCCCGTCGGGATTTCCCAGCAAGACAACCACGTTGCCTGACGGGAATGGATTGGCCGAAGTTTGAAAGGCGCCTTGTGTGACTGCGAGATCGGGCAATCCATCGCGGTTAAAGTCCGCGGTGACAATGTTCTGGGATACGCTTATGCCCGTCACAGGATATCGGGCACTCGACAAGGTCGATCCATTGGCGTTGTGCAAAGTAACGAAAATGCCCGCTCCATAGAGAGCGGCGCTATCGGGCACGCCATCCCGATTGAAATCTGCGATTACAGTATCTTCGCTGGTCTGGCCTACAGGAGTTCCGGGCGCGACAGAATCTTTCGCCGGGAAGGCGGATGGCCCGTCGGCTGGCCGGCGTAACTGCCCTTCGGTGAGCTTGAATCCGGGGCCGCAGACCGACGCGATTGCGTCTTCCGCATCCCCCTTGTCGACATCCGACTGATCCAACTCGCCGTCTACGTAGATCGCGACAGAGTCGGTGAGGGAGTCGAAGATATACTCTGTCGTATGGCCAGCTGATCGGATTTGGATGTAGGTGTTCGGCCGAATGTACAGGAAGCTCCAGACGTTGAGTCCCTCGATGCCGGGAGAAAACTCCTTGGTACAGGTGGCTGCCGTTGCAAGCCCGCACAGGAAGAAGGAGCAGAATAAGACCCTAGCTGCGTTCACTTATAAGCTCCTCCGTCTGGCGCCGACAAACTGCGAGTGTATCACGCAACAATTTGAGGGCATCAACGGCGACTTCGTACGGTCTGACGGGCCGTAGGTTCTCCCTCGTTGCAAAGACAGCGCGGATCCAGGATCTATCCCGAAACCTCTTGCCACACGATTCGCTGGACTCGCCGAGAGTTGTAATTAACTGTCGCGACGGGAAGGCGAGCCCGCGCGTCCGTCGACGGTTTAAGGTAGAGACAGCCACTCGTTTCCGCACCATGGAACTGATCACGAGTTTAATCCGCTGCCATGCGTTCCGCGGCGCGGGGGGGCAGATGTGGGTTAGTTTTCGACCGGCGTTTTAGAGGCAGCGTCGACGACCAGGACGTCGAGCGACACTTTCCGGGGATCGAGGCGAAGACCAAGCTGCCGGGCGAGAGCGGTGACAATAGAAGGGCTGTCGTCATCGGCTCCGGGTTGATCGGCGTTAGGCTGCCAATCGAGCGTGAGGTCGTACTGGCCGGCGAGACCGGTGGCGTCGACTACCCGGCGGCCGATTCCGAAATCGTTACGCGAAAGGCGGTCTGCGAACTGCGCCATGGTTACGGAGACGCCAATGGCATGGCCATTTCGGGCGCTGAACTTATGGGGGCCCGGCGTAGGCGTCGGGTGAAGATTCGGGCCGGGGCGTTCGGCAACAAGAGCATAGACCGAAAACAAGTGCGTCTCGCGGTGCAGTTTGAGGCGGAAACGCTCGTGGAGGAGGCGCTGCATCATTAGGAGCAGATCTGCGTCAGTCGTGGGCGCGGGGAACTTGGCGTAGATGTCGAAGTTGGTCTCGTCCATCCAGTCCGGCCCTTTGAAGAGGTAATCGCGGCCATCCGGAACACCGTAGGCCATGCCGATCATACGCTTGAGCGGGACGTTTTCAACGATGAGACTGCCGGGGGAGCGTTTAATTCGGTCGACGCCGGTGCGAGAATTATCGGTCTTCAGGGATGCGACCTCGAAGGCGGGTCGGTTATCAGCGGTTTGGGCGAGCAGCGTGCATACACCGAGGCCGAGAAGCACTCCCGCGGTTACAAGCCCGCTACCGGGGAAGGCGTGCGCCGCGGGAGGCGTATGGCCGAGCAGTCGGGCTACACGCTCCTTCAGCGGGCCACCGTTAGCCGCCAAGGCGACTGGGAAGTGCTCCGGTCGCGCCGATTCCAGCGAGGCGAGGGCGCAGACATACGGTAGAGGATCGCCAGTGATGGCGACGGCCTCATCGTCGCAGCACGCTTCGCGCTCGGCGGCAATCTGGTTCGAAAGCCACCAGACAGCTGGGTGATAGAACAGGAGCATTTCGGCGATTCGTTGGAGTACGTTGACGAGGTAGTCGCGGCGGCGGATGTGTGCGAGTTCGTGAGCGAGCAAGGCCTCAATATATTCGGGAGCGATGCCCGAGAGCCCGGACGCGGGCAAGAGGATAACGGGCTTGAGATAGCCAATGACTGCTGGTGATTTAACGAATCCGGAGATCGCGAGCCGTACAGGCAGGGAGATGCGCACGCGAGGCAGCAGTGCGCCGAGGGCGCGCTGCCACTCTGCGGGCGGCGGAGCACAACGGGCGGAGCGGAGGCGCACCGCGAACAGCGATCCACCGATGAGGCGGATCGCGAGCGCCGACACTCCGCCTAGCCATATGGCAACGAGGAAGGTCATGGGATCGATGGCGTATTGGGGAGCGGACCGAATTGGAAGGGAGGAGAACGGCGCGGTTTTGGCAGGCGGAACGAGAACGGAGTGCGCCGCGATGTCGACGTTCACGAGTGCCGTGGCCGGAACAGGAGCCGGCGCCATCAAAACAAACGTGCAGATTGGGGCCGCGACCATGCCGGCCAGCGCCGCGCAGGCGAGCGCATAACGGCCGCGCGGGCTAGAGGCGCGAGTTCGGGCGAGGAGGTACGAGCCGACAATCATCAATCCTTGCCAGAGGAAGTGGACCAGGGCCCAACCGAGCCGCTCGACGAGCGGGTGAGCGGAGAGGAGATAATTTGGGCTCACGACTTGCGCCTCCGGGTTCGGAACTCTTCAATCATCTCTTGGATCTCATCGAGTTCGGTGCGGGATGCGGCTTTCGCCGATAGGGCGCCGAGAAGCAGGCTCTTGGCCGAGCCTTCGAAGGCGCGGCTGAGAAGGTCGCCGGCAATTTGCGCTTGAATTTTTTCCTTAGGCAGCGCCGGTTCGTAGACGTGTGCCCCGAAGCGCTCCGTGCGCGTCAGCAGGCCTTTGGACGTCATAAGCTGCATCTGCTTCATGGTGGTGGTGTAGCCGCGACCTTTCGAAAGCTCGTTGTGCACAGTGCGCACCGTGGCGGGACCAAGGCGCCAGAGAACGGCCAGAATGTCGAGTTCGGCGCCGGTGGGAAAAGCTGCGTCGCGGTGGGAAGGCATCTGGAACTACGGTACTGCGAAACGAATCGCATGTCAACGATTTTTATCGCATTGAGGGTTTAAAGTCTACCGAGTGGTAGCCGCAGGAGTGAGATCTCGCCATGTCGAAACCTGGGTTTTCCTTCCTTAACGTATCTACTTACTTCACAGTCACTATCCGTCCTACAACGGACGTCCTGCGTAAGCGAGGCCATCCGGTTCTGGTTGCAAATTATGGAGGAGATCTTCGGGGCCGTCACGGAATTGTCCGCCCTGGAGTAGTTGTGAGTGGCCTTATTAACGCTATGGCTTTACAGATCGGCTGCGTCTTTAACAGCGCAAGGCAGCGATAGAGTTTGTGGTGATCGACCACTTAGAGCACTCGCCGACGGCAAATTGAACCAGAAGGATTCGAGATCTAACCTCTTATATGGGAGTGCCGCGTCTGATAGTTGGACCTTAAATGACACCATAGGCCCGGCCCTTCTAAGGGCCAAAATGAGGACCCTCGGGTTTTACGCCGGGAAGAGGTTCGTCATCCACGCAGTCCAGGCGGACTGGTCGCGCGACGCGACGTCTGCCGCGGTGTCGCCGTAGAGATAGAAGCTTACTGTGACGAATGCTTTCTCGCCGCCGGGGCACGCGGTGGCAAACACAGCACCGGGGGCGGGCCGATCGACGCGTAATAGGGTGTGTGGATTCCCGACGGCATTGACTGACTCCACGATTCCGCTCAACGGTGGGGCGCCGTCACCCGCATCGCGCCGCTCGCCCGGCACCGCCCCCGTGAGATTCAGGGCGCCTGCGAGTTTCTCCCATGCGCCCGAGGCCGGCGGCGTCGCCAGGAGTTGGATTTGCGAACTCGGCTGTCCGGCGAAGTGCTCCAGATACAACCGCAGAATGCGGAAGAATGAGGGCCAGCCGGATTCGGCGCCGGTCAGTTGATTGTCCCAATCATCGGTTTCGGCGAAGAGGCTGTGCACCACGCGCACCGTGCATGTGCCACCTTCGCGGGCCTCCACAGTCCACTCGGTGGCAACGTTGGGCGCGTTCGGCCCCCAGGATCCTTCAGCTTTGAAGCGATGCGGGGCGTCCCATTCGGTGATGGTTTTGGAGGAGTCCATGCCCGCTCCGAAGTGGGAAGTGACGACGCCGCCGACGCGGCCATCGACCTCGGTGGGCACAAACCATGCGCCCACGCCCGGACCGGTGGCTATTGCTTGCCACACCTGTTCCGGGGTCCCCGGAACTTCGATCTCCACCTGCACCGAACGGCGTCCGTTCGCTTCTTTCTTTACGCTCATATTGCGGTCTCCTCCTTCTTTTTTTGGGGTAACGGGTGCGCCATCAGAACCAGGCGGTGCGGGCGTCCGCCCGGAGCGGACGCGTCATGATAACGCGCCGCGAGCTGAGCGATCGCGGCGGTGAGTTCGCTACTGAATTGTGCGCGCTCGGCGGCCGAGCGGAAGCGAATCTCGGTGTCGATGGAGAGCGTGGCCAAGCGCTTGCCGGTGTCGCGCGCGCGACTGACCAGTTCACTGACTTCACGGACGACACGGGCCGCCAACGCGATCAGATAGCCCGCCGACAGGCGATCGCGGCTGCGCCCGGGGTCGGACGCCACAGGACCCATGGCGGCCGGCGACACTACGTAAGACGACGCGGTGGCTTCCACCAGTCTCTCTGTAATTCCGCCCCACTTGCGTTCGCTGGTGGGGCGCACTAGGTGGTGGGTCTCCAGCGCGCGCAGATGGTAGTTCACTTTTTGGCGTGGAAGGGAGAGGCGCGCGGCAAGAGTGGCCGCCGATGCGGGCTGCGACAATTCGGCCAGGAGCCGCGCGCGCACCGGGTCGAGCGCGGCGGCGGCGGCCTGCGGAGAGTGTATGACCTCGACATCCAGCACGAGGATATTAAACCATTGACAAATTAAGTTGTCAATGAACACAACTGCACGCCTCGCACAAGCGATCCGTCCGGACGAATCGCCCGGAAACGCTTGACCACGCATCGTTGTCTTGACGCCGGAACGCACGAGCGTCATTTCGCTGGGCGGCCGAATATTCGCTGAGCGCTGGATCGCGGGCGGGCAACGGGATAGAATCGGGTCTTGCAAGCATGCCTGAACTAAAATCCCTCTCCCCGGACCTTTTGCTGCACGTCTCGAAGACTCTCCAGGTTTCGATGAAGAGCCTGGTGGCGGTGATCGAACTGCTTGACGAAGGTTCTACGGTGCCGTTCATCGCGCGCTACCGCAAAGAAGCGACCGGCAATCTGGATGAAGTCCAGATCCGCGCGATTGAAGACCAGCTTGGCTATTTCCGCGATCTGATGGCGCGCAAGGAGACGATTCTCGCTTCCATCCAAGAACAGGGCAAACTGACGGACGAATTGAAAGCGCGCATCGAGCGCACGCTGGATAAGAGCGAACTGGAAGACCTCTACCTGCCATACAAGCCGAAGCGGCACACCAAGGCGACCATCGCCCGCGAGAAAGGGCTTGAGCCGTTGGCCGATTATCTGTGGGCTCAGGAAGCCGGCGCGAGTCCGCTCGAAAACCTGGCGGCAACTTTTGTGGACGCGGAGAAGCGCGTCGCGAGCGCCGAGGAGGCGATCGAAGGCGCGCGCCACATAGTGGCTGAACGGATTGCCGACTCAGCGGATATTCGCAAGGAACTTCGCCAGGCGATGTTCGACGAGGGCGCGATTGTGAGCAAGATGGCGAGCGGGGCCGTGGATGAACAGCAGAAGTTCAAGATGTACTACGACTACCGCGAACCGGTAAAGCAGATACCTTCCCACCGGATGCTCGCCATCAGGCGCGGCGAGGCGGAAAACGTTCTTTACTTCCTGATTGAGATCGAGGCGGCGCGCGCGCTGGCGCTGATTCAGGGCAAAGTCCACAAGCGAGCGGGCGATTGGACGCCCCATCTGCAAATGGCGATCGAAGACTCGTGGAAGCGGCTGCTGCAGAACTCCATCACGTCGGAAATTCGCCTCGAACTCAAGCAGCGCGCCGATACCGACGCGATTCAGGTCTTCCGTGAAAATCTGCAGAATCTGCTGCTTTCGCCACCCGCCGGGCAGCTCGCCGTGCTTGGAATCGACCCCGGAATTCGCACCGGCTGCAAGATCGCGGCGGTGGACGATACGGGAAAGTTTCTCGGGCACGACGTAATCTACCCATTCCAGCCAAAAAACGACGTGGCGGGTTCGGAGCGCACACTGAAAGCTCTCATCGAGCGGTACGGGGTCCGCGCCATCGCGATTGGCAACGGCACGGCATCGCGTGAAACGGATGCGTTCGTGCGCGAATTTCTGCGCAAGGAAAATCTCGGCACGATCTTTAGCGTGATGGTCAACGAATCGGGCGCGTCGATCTATTCCGCATCGGAAGTGGCGCGGCAGGAGTTTCCGGACCTGGATCTGACGGTGCGGGGCGCAATCTCGATCGCGCGGCGGTTGCAGGATCCGCTGGCGGAGCTGGTGAAGCTCGATCCGAAATCGATAGGCGTGGGGCAGTATCAGCACGATGTGGATCAGCGGCAGTTACACAAATCGCTCGAAAGCGTGATTGAGAGTTGCGTGAACCGGGTGGGCGTCGAACTGAATACCGCATCGTGGACGCTGCTGCGTTATGTGGCGGGCATTAATGAGCGCACCGCGCAGAAAATTGTGGAGTACCGCAACCAGAAGGGCCGTTTCCATTCGCGGGTTCAATTGACGGCGGTGCCGGGGATCGGGCCGAAGACGTTCGAGCAGGCCGCCGGATTCCTGAGGATTCGTCACGGCGACCATCCGCTGGATGTGACGGCGGTGCATCCGGAGTCGTACGCGGTGGTGGAGCAGATTGCGCAAAACCTGAACGTGCCGGTAGAGCGGCTGATCGAACAGCCGGCTTTGCTGGAGAAACTGGATCGCAGCGGGCTGGCGGCGGGCGTCTACACGCTCAACGACATCCTGGAGGAATTGCGCAAGCCGGGGCGCGACCCGCGCGACCGCTTCGTAGCCCCAGTTTTCCAGGAGGGCGTGAGAGAGATCGGCGACTTACAACCCGGCATGACGCTCGAGGGCGTGGTCACGAACGTAACGAAGTTCGGGGCCTTCGTAGACGTCGGCGTCCATCAGGATGGGCTGGTGCACATCAGCGAACTGGCGGACCGGTACATCAAGGAGCCCTCGGACGTGGTCAAGGTGGGGCAGTTGGTGAAGGTACACGTTCTGAGCGCGGACGCCAAGACGAAACGGATTGCCCTTTCCATGAAAACGCCTGGAGCGAAGGGCGCAAAGCCGGCCGCGGGGCCAGCGAAGCAGCCGGCGCCGCCGCCCAAGCAAACTACTGTGGAAGACAAAGTGGCGGTGCTTGCGGACCGGTGGAAGCGGCGATAACCGTGCGGATAGGGCCCGCCGCGCGGAAGACGACGCCGGCCGCGACCCATCCACACCGCGATAGAAGCGGCCAAATGGATGCTTTACAGCGGCGCGGCGAGAGAAAGGGCCATAGCAGCCCAACTCGTGCCGGCGGCGGAAATCCATTGGTCGCGGCCGTGCGGGAAGCCGCTTTCAAAGAGCGGCTGGAGGGGCAGCGACCTGCCTCTGACGTGCCATGAGCCATCCGGTTGCTGCGTACCGAGCAGATACTTGACTCCCTTGATAAAGGCGGGCGATGCGGGCTGAAAACGGCCGCTCTCGCGCAGCGCAACCAACGTTTGTCCCGTGGCATAGGCATCCGACTCCAGCGCCGGTAACTGCGCCCATCCTCCGTCGGGGCGTTGCAGGGATGCGAGCCGATTGGCAGCTTCGTCAATCGCAGCGCGCGACGCTCTGCCCCACACGAGCCCGAGCAGCCGCATGGCACTCTCCTCGGAAGCGGCGGGCTGCGTCTTGACGAGCCACGCTACGGCGTTCGCGACTCTTGCATTGAACTCCTGGCGGCGGCTTGAGAAACCGTACAGATCGAGAGCCCGAATGGCAACCGCCGTAGCGGAAACCGGACTATATTCGAGCGGTGGCCGGTTCCACCGGTCGGGCCAGCTTCCATCGAGCGACTGTGTAGCCGCAATATAGTTGGCGGCAATATCCGTGAAATAGTTCGCTTCCTGGCCGTCCGATCCGAGCCCGATGAGCTGCCATGCGACGGTCGCGGCTTCACCAGCGGGCGCCACGCCTTGCTGCATCAATATGCCGGAACTCTGCAGAATGGGATAGACGAGCGCGCGATTCGTTTCTGCAATGTGCCCAGCGTCAATGCCGGCGCGGCGCAAATACCATCCCGCGAGGGACGGCAGCCCCTGGTGATGGCATGAGAAGCATCCTCGTTGCTTGACCACGGAAGGACCCGTAGTCGCCAACAGATCCACGCCGCGCCTGGCTGCTGCGCGAATCTGTGCGGGCCCCGATGGGACGTCGCGAAATATTGCCGATTCGGCGGGCGAAACGGCGCCTCCGAGGAGTCTTGAGACGCCCTCGTCACGCCGGCGCGCGGCCAATTGAAACGCGTCATCGCCATACGCCGTCCTGGCTTTGGCGGCCGCCCCACCCTTTAGAAGCAGTGCGAAAACCTCCGGCGTGACCGTGTCTGAGGCCGCCGCGAAGAGTTGTGCGTTGTGGCCGCGGGCGTCTTTTGTGGCGGGATCGATCCCTCGCTCCAGCAAGATCCGGACCAGGACCGGATCGTTCCAGAAACCATAGCGTTCGAGCACATCCTCACCGTTTGCTGTTTGCAACTTGGCGTTGGCGCCGGCATCTAGGAGCAACTGAACCATATGGCGGTCTCCGCGCATGACGGCAAAGTGGAGGGCGGAAAAGCCTCCCGGGCCAGCCACACTCGCGTCGGCGCCCCTCTGCAGCAACAATGCAGTGATGTCGGCGTCCCCCGTAAGGACCGCGAGGGTGAGTGCCGTGCCGCCCAAAGCCGAGGCCTTTACGTCCGCTCCCTTCTCGATCATCAACCTCAGCAGTGCGGCATTTCCCGGATAGGCCGCCGCCGTCATGAAAGGAGTGATGCCGATCTTGGATTTTGCATTTACATCGGCGCCTGCATCGATGAGGATCTTTGCGGATTCGGAGGAATGGGCGGCCAAGACCAGGGCCGTCAGCCCGTTGGCATCCCGGTACTTGAAATCGGCTCCGGCGCGGAGCAGAAGGTCGATCATCTGCGGACGGGCGTAAAGGGCCGCATACATCAGGGGAGACGCGTGATTCGAGTCAACGGCGTTGGGGTCGCCTCCTGCGGCTAGAAGGGTGCGAACCCGATCGGCGTCATCGGCACGGATGGCGTCGAGGAGCGTGACGTTCGCGGCCGCCATGTCCGAGGCGCCCAATAGTGCAGCAAACGTTACTGCCAGACAAATGTGTAATGAAGACATAAACGGCTCCCTTCGCCGATTTGTCAACATTAGGCTGAAGTGGCGGTGTAAGTGGAAGTTAGACGGCGTAAGATGGGCGTAAGGAGGCTCTATCTAGAGCCGTCCACGCGATAAATCGTTGAGCTTAGCTCCTCTGCTCCGAAGATCAGCCGGCCCTTGCCTGCCGAGAGGCCAAGGGCGCCGGCGCCGATGGCACTCGGGATATGGGTGGCCATCTGGTGGAGGTGAACCACGGAAAATGCGTCGGCGATTGGATGCTTGGTTTGCCGGTTCAGGCGCATTCCCCAGATGCACCGGTTACCGTCACGATCGCTGATGAAATACAGTACCGCTCCATCGGCCGACCAACTCGGTGCGAAATCCCTCTGGAGACCGTCGGTGATGGGTATCCATTCGGACTCGGGGCTAACACGATCGGGCACGAAGGGCGCCACAAAGATCTGTCGGGGCGCCTCGTCGCGGCCCGAATCTGTATGGAAAGCGATCCACTTGCCGTCCGGCGAGAAACGGCTGGAATAGGTGCGGTGTTTATGGCCAACGACTAGGGTTCGGTTACCGGTGCTGAGATTGAGAGCATAGGCAGACCAAGGGTCACCCCCATGGTAAAGCAGATAATTATCATCTGGCGAGATGAGAGTTATCCAATACAAGATGATCCTGAAACGGAAGTTGATTCCAATGCAAGATGATCCTGAAAATAGGAGGAATCGGGTAGGCAATCCGCAGGGGAATGCAAATCAGAATGCGGAATGCCGAGAGTCTGACACATTCACAAATCAACGAATTCTTGAAGGGCAGTGCGGGGATCGAGTTCCATGGGCAAAGCCGCGCGGAGGTGTACGGCTTGGTCGAGAAGATGCTGGTGAATCAAGAGTATCATGGGCAACCAAAGAAGCAGCGCGGCGCGATCCGGGCTTACCTGAGCAAGGTCGCCGGGCTGAGCCTGCCGCAGATCGCGCGGCTGATTCGGGCGCATGCCCACACCGGGAAAGTGGAAGCGAAGGTGTATCGACGGCAGCGCTTCGCTGCCAAGTACAGGGCCGCCGACATTGCGCTGCTGGCGCAAGTGGACGGCGCGCACGAGCGCTTGAGCGGGCCGGCCACGCGATGCATCTTGAAACGCGAGTATTCCGAGTTCGGCAATCAGAAGTTCGCCCGCCTGGCAGAGATCTCCGTGGCGCATCTGTACAACTTACGGAACAGCGCTGCGTACCGGAAAGTGGCTGCGGTGTTCCAGCCGACGCGGCCGAGCCCGGTCTCAATCGCCGAGCGGCGGCGGCCCGATCCGCGGGGCGAGCCGGGCTACCTGCGAGTGGATACGGTGCACCAGGGGGACTGGGGTGGCGAGAAAGGCGTGTATCACATCAACGCCGTGGACACAGTAACGCAGTGGCAGGTGATCGGATGCGCTGCCAAGATCAGCGAACAGTTCCTGATTCCGGTACTGGAGGCAATGCTGCATCAATTCCCCTTCCGGATCCGGGGTTTCCATGCCGACAATGGTTCGGAGTTCATCAATCACACCGTGGCCAAGCTGCTGGAAAAACTGCTGGTGGAGTTCACCAAATCACGCCCCAATCGAAGTCAGGACAACGCGCTGGTGGAAGGCAAGAATGGCGCCGTGATCCGCAAGCTGATCGGCTACGGCCACATACCCAGCCAGCACGCCGAAGCGGTGCAGAAGTTTTATACGGCGCATCTGAATCCATACTTGAACTATCACCGGCCTTGCGGCTTCGCCACCGTGAGCGTGGATGGGCGAGGCAAGCGCCAGCGACGTTACCGGCCGAGCGATTATGCAACGCCGTACGAAAAACTCAAATCGCTGAGCACAGCGGAACAGTACCTGAAAGCAGATCTTACGTTCACCCAGCTGGACCGGCAGGCCGGCCGCGTCAGCGACACCGAGAGCGCCAGGCGCATGGGCGCGGCCAAGAGCAAACTCCTGCGAGCCTGCAAAATCGAAGCGCCGTTTCCGCCGCGCTTCCTCTGATGACGCGTGGCAAAAACCAAGACGAAAAACAAAACCGTACTCATAAGGGAAAACAAAATCTCCCTGGTCGGAGCCTATTACGGCCTCCCGTCGGTCGGCCCCGGACGTATCCCAAATCCATTCAAAAAGGAGCTCTTCCCCAGCCCCTAACGACACTCCGTTTTCAGGATCATCTTGTATTGGAAACGAATCCTCATTTCAGTATCATTCTTCGATTGGAAAATGCTGATGTCCGCAAGCGATCCGCAATCGCCGCACACTTTTTGCGGGGCGCCTCCGCGTGCACTCACCTTGTACATTGGGTACAGCGGACCTTCGCGGATACCGAAAAACACGGTAGCGCCGTCGCTTGAAATCAGTGGCCAGCGCTCGATCGCAGTGGTACTGGTCACCGCCCGTTCTTCGCCCGTGCGCAGATCCTTCAGCCAAATGTCGACTTGCCCGGATCGATCCGATACCGCCACGAGCGTGGAATTATCACGGGAGAGACGCGGCCCGAGAAACGATCCGGCGCCTGAGAACAAGGCGCGGAACGATCCTGGGGACTGCGCGTCGCCGTCCAGTGGGACCTCGAAGGCGGACACGGTGTAATGGGTGCTGGCGAGAATCGCATTGCCGCCGGGCAGCAGCACGGAACCTTGCTCGAGCGCGGCGCCGAACGTTACCCGCTCAGGGTTGCCTTCCACCCGCCCGCGGCGCTGCGGCAAGCTGATCCGCCACAGATTCGCAACCCCTTGGGAGAGCCCGCTGAAATCGTTCGGAGACCCCACGGACGCCGAAAACTGAAGGACGGCTCCGTCCCACGCGACCGGTCCCTCGGACCAGAGATTGGCGCGCCGCAGCGCTGCCGTCCAGCCGGTTTCGCGCGCTGAGCCGCCATCCACCGGCACAAGAAATAGGTCCATTGGGCCAGGGATGGCGCCGCCATCGGTCGCGGAATCCCGGCTTCCGTAGACAAGCAGCGCACGTCCATCGGAAGACCAGACGGGCCGTTTGGCGTCTGCAAGATCGGCGCCCACACGAACCGGTTCCCCTCCCACCGCTGGGACGATGAACGTCTTGCCTTCAAAATGGTGCGCTTCGCCGGTCCAGTATGCGATACGGTTGCCGTCAGGAGAGAATTTGGGCGACCTCCCCAGCGGCATAACCAAGTGCTCCAACCCGCCCGCAACGGGGACCACATACGTCCCCCCGCCGTTTCGCTCGGACCGGAATACAATCTTGGAGGAATCGGGAGAGAAATCCGGAGACGAGTCCATACTCGGATCGCTAGTGTCCTGAGCGAGAGATGCGTTTAGAAAGTCGCGCGACCTTCCCGAGAATTAGATCCGCGTCGGCAGTCCAAACGAAGGGCTTGGGATTCTCGTTGCGCTTGTCCAAATAGTCGAGCATGGCCTTCTCCAGCGCGCGCACAGCAGTGTGACTGCCGCGACGGACGCATCGTTCCGTCACCTCCCCGAACAGCCGCTCCACCAGGTTCAGCCAACTACCGCTGGTCGGCGTGAAATGAATCACGTACCGCGGATGACGCTTTAGCCAGCCGCGCACCTTGGCTACCTTGTGAGTGCCATAGTTATCCATTACCAGGTGCACATCGTGGCCGCTGGGAAGATTAGCTTCGATCTCATCGAGGAAGCGTATGAACTCCTGATGCCGGTGACGGCGGTAGCACGTGCTGATGGTTACTCCCGAAGCCACATCCATGGCAGCGAACAACGATGTGACTCCGTGCCGCTCGTAGTCGTGGGACTGCCGGGCTGGCACGCCTGGCGCCAGCGGCAGAATCGGCTGCGTCCGATTCAACGCCTGAACCTGACTCTTTTCGTCCACACACAGCACGATCGCACGATCCGGCGGATTCAGGTACAACCCTACGATATCCCGCACCTTCTCAACAAATTGAGGATCTTTGGAGAACTTGAAATTCTCTACGCGGTGCGGCTGCAATCCGAAAGCACGCCAGATTCGCACGATTGCATTCTGCGTCAGGCCCACCTCTTGCGCCATGAGACGGGTGCTCCAATGCGTGCTGTTGGCTGGCATTGATTCCAGCGTCTTGGTGACGACATCCTCAATCTGCTGATCGGTGATCTTGCGGGGCGCGCCGACACGCGGCTCATCCAGTAAGCCATCCAACCCGAACTCAATAAACCGTTGCCGCCACTTTCCCACTGTCGCGCCGGTAATCTGCAGTTTCCGAGCGACCTCCGAGTTGTTCAAGCCCTCCCCACAATTGAGCACGATCCGGGCGCGCATCGCCATGGCCTGCGCTGACTTCGGCCGTCGCGCCATCAGGCTCAATTTCGCCCGATCAGCATCGGCAATTTCCAGTGGTTTCTTGGGACGGCCTGATCGCATGCCCAAGTATGAGGCCGAAACGTTATTTACTCAACGTATTTCTCGCTCAGGACACTAGTGAGGCGTCGCGCCTCGCCGCCATCGAGCGGGCGTACCCAAAGATCGACGTTGCCGGATTGGTCGCTGGCATAGGCAAGCAATCGTCCGTCGCGCGAAACGCAAGGGTCAAATGCCGCGGCCGAGTCTTTGACTATGCGGACGACCCCGGTAGCCGCATGACTACGCGGCATTACTCGCGAAACAACTACCGACACTACAATCAGCGCAAAACCGCCGATGAGCACTCCCCAACGACGGGGGATCCGATAGTTTCGTAGCTGTGGCTCTGGGCTGGCCGGCGCCTCAGTCCGCCCGATCACTGGTACATAGGTTCCACTAGGAAACTGAATGCGGATTGCATCCTGCCGCCCCTCGGTTGCGTAATATTGCTCGAGCCGCGAGCGCAAACGGCGTGCCTCGACGCGTACCACGGCATCTACCTTCGGGTTGTAATCGGGGCTGCGATCGAATACCTCGAGCGCAATTACGTATTCCTTGAGATCGGCCGTGTCGCCGGCGAGAACTCGTTCAACCGTGAATGATAGAAAACGTTTCAGGCGTTCGGACTTGGCAAATCCTTGCGCCCGCAGGATGTGGGCCACATGATCTCGAACCATACCGGGCGATATGCCTGGAGGGCAACCGTCGATATTGGTACGTGGGCTGGACAGGCTCATACCGGAAATACTGGAGCGCGCTTATTATCTCACGCGCTAGCTGAGTGAAAAATGCTCTCTCGGGAGGCGGCATGCTGAGGCTTTGGGTTCCGGTCTCCGAGCCCGGCCCACACCAGGTGGAACGCTGACCTGGTCGGTTCCATTGCGCGCGGCGTATGCAACACTGAGTGCGTGAAGGCCCTCGTCAAAGTCGTCGCGGCGCCGGCCGTCTCGGCAGCTTTGATTCTCGTGGCCGCTTTGGCGCCGCGTCCCGCAATAGCTCAAGCCGTCGCGCCGCAGTCATCGGATCCTGCCCGTGTGGCGTCCCCGCCGCCTATGTTCAGCCCATGGTACGTGGAGTCTTTGCGCGACATCCTGCGATTAGAGGAGCCCGATGTGACTCGGCTGGCACTGAGGCTCGCGGCAAATCCCGAAGACTTCGAGACGCGGCTCAAGCTGATGGCGTACCATCAGCGCGCGGATCGGGCCGGTCGCCAGGACGATCGCGCTCAACGCGCCCAGCTCGCGCTCTGGCTGATAGAGCATCACCCGGATTCCGAGATCTTGCATTCCCCCGTGTCGCGGTTCTCGCCAGGCGAGCTAACTCCCGCGGACTATCGGCGCGCCGTCGCCCTGTGGGATGCTGCCGCCAAAGCGAAGGCGGGCGATGCAGCAGTGCGCTGGAATGCGGCATCGTTCTTTCAGGGTCTGGATTCGGAACGCTATCTGCGCTATCTGGAAGCAACCGCCGCGGCCGATCCGAACCATCCGTTCGCTTTGCGTCAGCTGGCGGATTTGTACGCCCTCTCGATTCTGGAGGGTGGGCAGTTGGCGGCGCGTGCACAGGCTGGCTTGGAGGCGTCGAACAACGTCTGGGTGCTCGGCAACGTCGCTTACATGTTGCAGAGCCAATACAATCAAACCCTCCAACAGGGAGCGCCGAACCCGCGCGCCGCGGAGCTGGCCGAGCGCTACTTCCTGCGCGCCAAGGCCCTCGATCCAAAACTCGACCGGCAGGCGATCCTGCCACAGCTTGACCTGCCGGGGATTGTACGATCGCGCGAGGCCGAGTGGGCGGCCGAGCGTGAAAGCGCTGCGCGCGCCAGGGAAGCGACCGGCAAGATCCGCCGTCTCCCGTTGGAGGCCTTCCCCGAACTCCCGCCGGTGGTTGCGGGAGTGCTGCGGGCGCGCAACTGCAGAGCGCCTCAGCCAACGGCTGCGGACCCTCCCCGTAACGTGATTCGCGGTGAGTTCTTCGCCAAGGGAGAAAGCGGTTGGGCCGTGTTGTGTTCGGTCAATAACTCGACGGCGCTGCTGGCGTTTCGCAACGATCGCGACGCCAATCCGGATACTGTCGTCACCATCGACGACGAGAATTCTCTACAGGGGCTGGACGGCAAGAACTTTGCTTACTCCCGGGAAATCACCGCGGCCGGCCGCGACTTCATCATGCGCCACTACCGGGCGTACGGCGGTCCTGAGCCTCCGCCGCTTGACCATCAAGGCATCGATGACGCCTTCCTGGGAAAGGCTTCCGTCACTTGGTATTTTCATAACGGTAAGTGGCTGCGCTTGCAGGGTGCGGATTAGCCAGGGCCACCCCAACGCTTCAATTCACTGGTTTCAACGCCGCCAGCGCCGACTTCGCAACCTTCGCCACCACGTGGATCGACGGGTCCACCACCTCGGCCACTTCGTAAACCATCGCGGTGCCCAGCACCGAAGACACCTCGGCCGCGTTGAGCCCGTATTTCCTCTCCAGCCAGCGCACCAGGTTGGTCGTCGCGCCGCGCAGGGCGTCGTCCACGCTTCCTGCGATGCCGCTGGCCATCAGGTAATCGGCATTCTCGAAGCGCGGCCCCGGCAACCCCCCGCCCGGCAGCACGTCCACCGTGAATTCGATATCCATCGAGGTCTCAAGCGCGTCGCCCGTGAGTTCGCCCGCGCCCTGCGCCGCATGGCCATCGCCCACGAACAGCAGCGCGCCCGGCACGCTCACCGGCAAGTACACGGTAACGCCCTCGCGCAGTTGGTTGTAGTCCATGTTGCCGCCGTAAAATCCCAGCGATCCCGAACGGTACTGGTTGCCGCCGCCCGGCGCCACGCCCACGCAGCCCAGCATCGGCGCCAGCGGCACACGGTAATCCTTAAGCTTGTCCGTGGGTTTCTTCAGCATCGCGAAGCCAGCGGCGCGGTCGATCTTCCAATCCGAATCGTAGTCCTTCAGCGGCTTGCGCTGCGCCACATAGCCAGGATTGACCGCGCTATTGACGATCAGGTCGCCGCTGATCGCCGTGTCGCGGTTGAGTCGGATGCGGTTGAAGTGGATGACCAGGGTATCGCCGGGCACCGCCCCCTCCACATAGAACGGCCCGGTCAGCGGATTGCCGCCCGACGTGCGCCGGACGCCCTTAGGGTCCGAGCCGCCTGCATCCACCGACCACGTCTTAACCGTATCGCCGGTAGCGATATGCAGCACAGGCTCCGTCTGCTCCGAGAAAAAATGCTGGAAGACCGTAGGCTCGAACGTATGCGTGCGCGGAGCCCCAGGCGCCGGCAGCCGGCGCGCCTCCCAGGTCAGGTCGATGCGATTGTCGCCAACCGTGTTCTTGCCCGTGCCCACAATGCGGTCTCCTTGCACACGGCCGTGGAGTTCCGTTGTCCCCGATCCCTGCTTGACGGTCGCTTCGATCGAGCCGTTGCGAAAGTCGCCATGGATCTCGCTATCTCCGTACTTGCCGGTCAGCCTGTCTCCATCGAGAGTGAGGACCATGCGTTGCCAGTTATGGCGGTCGAGCCACTGTGTATCCGAGATCCATTGGCCCGCCGGACTCTGTGCCAGCGCGGGCAGACACACCAGAAGCAGGGCGATCGCGTTTCGCATAAAGGTTATGACGATGGTTTCGGCAAATGGTTCGCGATTTCCTCGAATAGATCAGACCATGGGGATGATCCCTGAGACGTGCATACCACGCCCGCTGCCCCTAATCGCTGCGCAGTGCTGTCTTAGGAACTAACCGGTGTCCATGGATCCATCCTTCGTCTGCACGGAGCTCCGCATGTAGAGCCGAATTTCATGAACTCTCTTTACTAGGACTCTCGAGCGCCGTGTTTGCGCAGTTCTTCCGCGACGTCCGCGAATCCCTTCTCGATGGCGAGGGCCAGCGGGCGCCGTCCCAAAGCATCCTCCATGTTTGGGTCGGCATCGCCTTTTTCGAATAGCCATTTAGTCATCGCCAGATGCCCATCGCGCACGGCGGCGGCTAAGGCCTGACTGTAAAGGCCGCGCTTGGACGGAAGCAGCGGCTTGAGCACTTCCGCCATTGCCACGTCGCCGCTGATGGCTACGTGATAGAGCAGGGAATACCCATGCGGCCCCTTAGCCGTCACAGTCAAGGGATTCGCGGAGACGAGAGCGTCCACGACCTGGCGCTGTCCCAACATCGCGGCGCAAAAGCTGTCGATGCGCGCCCCTTTCGAAAGAAGATAACGCGCCATCTCTCGGCTACCCGTGTGCGATGCTCCGCCAAGGGCGGTCTCCCAATCGCCTCCGCCCCAATCCAATACCGCGTATATCAGCTTGGGATCCTGCGCCAGAAGCTCCTTCGCCCGCTCCAGGTTTTTATCGCCGTGTCCGGCGCCAACGAACGCCTTCACCAGACCGAGGTCCTGGGGCGCCCCACGCTGCGGCTCGGGGCGAATCGGTTTGGTTGCAGGCTCGGTTTTCCTATCGACTTGCTGAGCCGCCAAGCCGACCGCTGAAAGAGAGAATGCCAATCCCGTCTGGATGGAACTGCGCCGTGTGGTGTTCATGACCACCATCAGACGCCCAATCCGGCTCCCATGTCGAGACGGCACAGCAGGATGCCGGCCTATTTTTTTGTTAGTGAATAACCTCTTGTGCAACAGTGGCTTACGGCCAGAGATTAGCGGCTTCGGAAATGCCCGGAAACCCCGTCAGCCCCTATACTACGGACATGGAAACGGGGCGTCCCGCAAGTGGCCAGGTGCTGCGATTCGGGATCTTCGAGACGGACATCAATTCCGGCGAGCTGCGGCGCAACGGCGTCATCGTTCGACTTCCCCCGCAACCGTACCAGGTGCTGCGCCTGCTGCTTGAGCATTCGGGCGCGGTCGTCCATCGCGAGCAGATCCGGCGCCAAATCTGGGGCGATACAACCGTTGACTTTGACCGATCCCTCAATGTGTGCATTGCCCAGATCCGAACCGCTCTGAACGATGACGCGGAGTGCCCTCGGTTTGTCCAGACGCTCCCACGCCGAGGCTATCGCTTTCTAGCCGACGTGGAACGCATGGGACCTTTGCCTCCGGACCCGCCGCCGGCTCCCCGGCGGCATCGCTTGCCTGCGGCCATGATCGCCGCCGCAACCGCCCTGGTTGCCATGGGGATGATCGGCTACCGGGTCGCGCACCCGCCGCAGAACGTTTTGCGAATCGCTGTGTTACCGTTCGACGCCGTCGGTCTTTCCGACGACAACGCCCAGACCCAAGGTCTCTTCGATGAGTTGCTCACCCGTCTTGGAGGCATCCAGCCCGATCGGCTGCAAGTGATCGGGCACCGGTCCGCCATGGTCTTTCGCGGCCAGCGGAAGCCTTTGCGGGAGATCGGCGCCGAATTGAGAGTGAACTACATCGTTGAATCGACGGCCACCATGGAAGGAACCCACCTGCGCGTAGCTGCCCGGCTCCTCCAGGCGGAGTCCGAAACGGTGATTTGGTCGGAGACACTCGTAAAGGATCGAAGCGCCGAAGAGTTTGAAGAACAGGTCGTCGCGCGGGTTTCCGCGGCCGTATTGAGCAAACTGTTCCCGGCGGCCGCGCCGCTCGTTGCACAGCAGACTGTCTGCCGTGACGGATGGGAAGCTTACCGGACGGGCCATCTTCTTGCCGACCACGGAACCATCGCCGACATGGCGAAGAGTCTGCCGTTTTTCGAGCAGGCGGCATGTGCGCCAAGCCGCGCCATGCTTGCCCAAACGCTCACCAGGTTGGCCAGAGCCGGGCCCAGGCGCCCCGCCTTGTGGGATCGCGCCAGGATAGCGGCGCGCGCGGCCCTCAACTCGGGAACAAGCAGTGCGAGTGCCCATCTCGCTCTGGGAAGCGTTGCATTCTGGGAGGACTGGGATTGGAAAACCGCCGAGCGGGAGTTTCAAGCTGCATTGCGCGATAATCCTAGCGACCCGGACGCCCATCATGACATAGCTTGGCTATATATGGCGCTTGGCCGTCGCAAGGAGGGCCTTGCCTCTCTCGAACGGGCCATCGCTATGGATCCTTTTTCCGCGTCCATCAACATGGATGCGGCATGGTTACTCCTGCAAGCCGGCCGCTTTCGTGAGTCGGCGGCCCAAGCCCGCCGCGCTTTGGAGATTGACCCGCGATTACTTGAGGCCCATGATTGCTTGTCGCGGGCCCTCGTGTATGCAGGCGACGAGCAAGGCGCCCTGGAAGCGATGAGGGGCTTGGTTCCCCGGGTGGTTTCGGAGGACGAGATGCGCGCGGTCGCTCGGTTAGCGCCGGCTGAGGCGATTCGCCGATTGTGGCGAGCTTCGATAGCTTCAGGAGCCCTGGATCACTATCAGCGCGGCTGGCGGTTAGCATGGCTAGGATCCCGCGAAGAGGCGCTTACGGAAGTGGAAGCGGCATTGCGCGAGCGCAGTCCCATGATGCCGATGCTCGGGACCGATCCTGGTTTCGCATCGATCCGTGACGACGCGCGATTTAGAAAAGTCGTTCACGCTCTCGGGCTATGAAAAAGGCCAGCCGAATCAGACCGTTTTGCGGAGAAGCCGAGCGACTTTGCTGATGATCCAAAGGAACGAATCCCGACAGCTAGCGGTCAACGAGGACAACCAGGCTGGCGTCTAATCGCTACGCAACGCCGTCATCGGATCTAACCGTGAGGCATTCCACGCCGGCCACGCGGAGGCAACCGCCGACGCCAGTACCAACAACAGCGTACCCATCAACAGAATAAATGGATCGCGCGAGCTGCCTTTGTCCCACTGCGCCAGGAATGGATTCAACCCAAACGAGAGCGCCAAACCGATGCCGATTCCACACCCAACGCTGCCCAGGGTTGTCGCGAACACCATCCGCATCACGTGCCCCCGCTGCGCGCCCAGCGCCATACGCACCCCGAACTCGTTCGTCCGTTGCGTCACCGTGTAAGAGACAACGCTATACAGTCCGATCGCGGCCAGCGCCAGACCCAGGCTGCCGAATGCCCCAAACAGCCACGCCGCCAGACGCTGCTGCTGCCATTCCCCACCGTTCACGATCCATGACTCCAGGTCTTCAATCCGGCTTGCGCTCGTCTGCTCCGGGTCCACCGCCGTAAGTTGACGCCGCACCGCGCCCAACAACGTCAGCGGCGCCGCTTCCGTCTTCACCAGAACCTGCGTCCAATTCCCTATGCGCAGTGTATAAGGCACGAACAGCGCTGGCCGGACTGGGTTCGCCAGCCCGTCGTTCCGCGCGTCTCCCACAATCCCCACGATCTGAAGCCATGACTCGCCAATCTTCGGCGACGACAACGAGTCCGGCGAATCCTCCCCCAGTTGCGCCACCTTCACCGACCGCCCGATCGCCCCGCCGCTCGGAAAATAACGCTTCGCCAGCGCCTGGTTGATCAGCGCCACCCGCGCGCCGTTCCGATTCTCGGCCTCATCCCAGATCCGCCCCGCCACCAATGGGATCCGCAGAATGCCGAAGTACCCCGGGCTGACTATGTTCGCCGACGCTTTCTGCTGTTGCGCCGCGGGCTGCCCCAGAATCTCGAACCGCAAATCCCAGCCGCTCCGCGGCGGCGTTGCGTTGCTCGAAATGGCCGCCATCGTCACGCCCGGCGTCTCCGCCACCTTCGCCCGCAGTTGCTCGAAGTAGGTCCCGCGCGCCGCCCAAGTCGTATATGCGTTCGCGCGTAAAGGGACTCCCACCGACATAACGTTGTGCGGATCGTAGCCGAGCGGCGCCTGAATAATCCGCAAAAAACCCTTCGTCGCCGAGCCGGCCGCGCCCAGCAGCACCAGCGTCAGCGCGATCTGAACCGTGATCAGCGCGTTGTGTGTTCTGCGTCCGCGCACGCTTCCCATCACACGCCGCGTCGCGCCCACCATCACGGTCCCCTTCCGCGCCAGTTGGACCGCCGGCCACACGCCGAAAAGCAGCGCCGTCGCAATCGCCACGGCCACGCTGAAGAGCAGCACCGGCAGGTTGATCCGGAACACCACCTCCGGTGCGAACGCGAACCGCGGCAGCACCGCCTTGATGCCCGCCAGGATTCCATACGATGTCGCCACTCCCAGCGCCGCGCCAATTCCCGCCAGCAACATCGCTTCCGTGAGCAGTTGCCGAATCATCCGGCCGCCCCGTGCCCCCACCGCGGCGCGCACTGCGAACTCGTGCTGCCGCGCCGTCCCCTTCGCCAGCAGAAGAATCGAGACGTTCCCGCATCCGATTCCCAGCAGCAGCGCCACCGCTCCCAACAGCAGATAGAGCGTTCCCCCGATACTGCGTTCCACCCAGGCATTGAGCCCCTCCACCTGCACGTGGAACTGCTCCGGAAACCGCTTGGGCATCTCCCGCGCGAACCGCCGCAGCATTGGTTCAAGCGCCGCGTCCGCCGCTTTCGGCGTCACTCCCGGCCGCAGATAAAAATCGACGATGCAGAAATGATTCGGATCCGCCTTCAGATCCAGCGGCAGATAAACGTCCGCGCTGTACCAACGGAACCGCGGCCCCGCGACCCCCAAGATTGTGTAGTTCTTTCGATCGAGCTGCAGTGTCTTCCCAACCGCGTCCGGGTCCCCGCCCAGCCGCTCCTGCCAGAACTCATACGACAACACCGCGACGGGTTCCGGATCACGCCCCTCGATCGCGTCCGATCGAGAAAGCCCCCGCCCCAGCACCGTTTGCATCCCGAGATCTTCGAAGCCGTTCGAGATGAGCCCAACCGCGTTCACGTTCTCCGGCAGGTCGCGGCCGGTCAGAGTCTTCGCCTGGTAGTCCATGGCCAGCACGCTCTCGATCAGCGGCACGTCGCGCAGTTGCCGGATATGCCCTGGGTTCAGGTTGACGGTGTCCACGGGTCCATCCTTAGTCTGCACGGACATCCGCATGATGCGGTCCGCCGCGCGGAACGGATACGGATTGATCAACGCCGCGTAAATGACGCTGAAAACAGCGGTAGTCGCCCCGATTCCCAGCGCAAGCGAGAGTATCGCCGTCAGTGCGAATCCCGGGCTCTTGATCAGTAGTCGGACGGAATACCGCAGGTCCTGAATCACGTCTCCACCTCCGGCTGACGTCGCTCGGCCGGTGCAATCACATTATCACCGGAAGACGCCCTATCATATACAATCGACTGCGGGGGTGAATCATGGCAGCAGGAGGAGCAATGGCGGCGGCCGCCAATAAGGCCACTAAGGCATCGGGTGTTCTTGTGCGTCTCGATCCCGAGCAATTCATGAAAATCCTCGGTCGTATGCCGGACCCCTTGCTGGTGGTTGCTACGGGCGGCATGTTCACCAAGAACTATCAGTATTTGATGGGCTACAAGGGGCTCGCCTTCTACACAAAGTCTGCCGACCCAATGCAATTGCCCGCAACCGCCGAAGTGATCGCCGCAAAAGAAATCTGGATACCATAGCTGAACACTGCTGCGGAAGCCTTAGAGATTCCGCAAACCCAGACTGTCGATCTTGCTATCGGGCGCAAGTGCGATTCGCCACTCCATTTCGCCATTCTCGAACTTGACGGAGTAGATATCCGAGCCGCCGGGTCCGACGCCCGAGAACGTAATCGATTGGAGCGCGCCTAGCTTGGTGAGCTGATCCTGGATTTGAGCTGCTTGCCGGCGCATCACCTGGGCTAACGTCGCGCCTATCTGATCGTAGTTCGGCTTGCCGGCGCGCAACTCATCCATCACGCGCCGGACCGCCTCTTCGCCGCCGGGCTGCGGCTTCTGATCCTTGTAGCGCTGCGCCGCCCACGCGGCTTTGGCCGCGACCGCATCGGCGATCTGTTTTGCTTCGGCGTCCGCCAGGCGAGGCATTGTCACATCGTTGCCGTTCTGATGCAAGATCAACTGCGTGACTTTGCCGCTGTCATCCTTGACGAAATCCAATTCCGCCGGCATGGCTTTGGGGAAGAACCTGGCGTCCGATTCGGGGAATATGGGAATCTTGCCTTGTCCGGTAAGCTGGCTTACAAGCTGCTCCCCGTCGAGCGTAATCGTCATGAATACGGTCGCCTGCATTCGGTACAAGCCTGGGTACTGCTGCAGCGTTTCCTTTGGCAAAGTGATTTCCTTGCGCACCGGGTCGGGAGGATGTTCGACGATCTTCGCCACGCGAGTGACCGTGTTCAGCGTGTCCCCAGCGCGCAGGTAGTAAAACGGCTTGCCATCGTGATCTTTGCCATCCCAAACGGCCACGCGCTCCGGACCGTTCGCGGTGATCATGTCTCCGTGGACCGTGATCGAAGTGCGTTGATCGATGCCGATTCCCAACAGCTCGGGGTGCGCCTTCATCACGACGCTGAGATCGTTCTCGCGGCCGCGCGCATCGACGTGCTGATCGATGGCCGTATTGGTGAAGAAGCCGAAGCCGGTTTCGTGTCCCGGCGCCATCATGATGGTGTTGTTGTCAGGATTAGACGACCCGCGAACCATGATGCCTGGATGCTCTCCCCCGCCGAGCCCCCACCAATCACGCCGCCACGGTCGAGAAGGTTGAACATTTCCTTCAGCGCGAGCGTGCCCAGGTAAGCGTCGGCGAGACGCCACTGCCGGCCGCCCAAGAGCCAGATGCCGGTCGCGTCCTTCAGCGGCGCGGCGAATGCGGGCGAATCGGCAACTTTTCGATCCGTTGTATGCAGCACGGTGCAGTGCAGATTGGCGAACGGTCCCGGAGTTTTGCAGAGCGCCGCCATCGAAGCTTCCGAATTCGGACCGGTAATCGAGGCGGTAGGGATGACGACAATGCGCGCCTTCGCGCCGCCCGCCAACTCGAGGAAATGCCGGTAATCGGGAGCTCCGCCCGTGATGATCAGATACCCCTTGGCGGGCCCGTGCGAAGGCGCGCCGGCCGCACTCAAAACCGCCACAAGAGTCAAAATCGCGCCCCGCGCGGATGCGTTCACGCTAGACATAATCGCCCTCCAACGGTGGCCCTATTCTATCGCGCCGGAGCTTTTACCTCCGTGGGGCGGAAGGGCAACTGAATTTGCGAGCGCAGAATCGAAACACCTTCGTGCAACTGACGGCGGCTTGAGAGCGTGGAAAACGAACAGAACCTGCCTGACCACGAAAGCCGGAAACGGGTGAAGGAGATGAGCCTCCAGAAGTACGCCGTTCCCGCATAGCGCGATCGAAACAAGACTGCACCAGGCTCCTCATTGGCAACTGGCGCGCCGTACACATGCATTCTCAAAATGGAAGCGCTGCGTTCAGCCGGACCATGCAGATTCCGGCTGACTTTTAGATGATAGTAGTGAGACTATTCGGCCAACTTTCGGCATCTGGATTGACAAGTCGCAGGGCGGCACGGGCTTATGGGACAAACCATTCTGGAACTTCCGCAGCCTGGGATGCGGTTTGGGTATGGACCTGGCGATTTTCAATTTGCCGAATTACGAATGCCCGCCGGAACCGGCCCACATCCCATTGCGATCGTGATTCACGGTGGTTATTGGCGTGCGCGTTATGATCTGACGCACATTGCCCATCTATGCGACGCGCTAACCCACCACGGCGTCGCGACCTGGAGCCTGGAGTATCGGCGAATCGGCAATCCCGGCGGAGGATGGCCTGGCACCCTGGATGATGTGCGACTCGGAGCCCAACACTTGAAAAGGATTGCGGCGGATCGCTCATTAGACATCGAACGTGTTGTCGCGATGGGTCACTCCGCGGGAGGGCAACTCGCGCTCTGGCTTGCCAAACTGAAAACCGTAGCCTTGCGGGGCGTCATTCTGCTGGCCGCGGTTTCAGATCTCAGGCGGGCATGGGAGTTGAAGCTGAGTGACACGGCTGCCGGTGAGTTCTTAGGCGGGGCGCCGCAGGATGTACCGGAACGTTACGACGCCGCCTCACCGATTGAGTTCCTGCCGCTCGACATGCCGCAACGGATTCTGCACGGCATATCCGACGATGAGGTACCGATCGAGATGAGTCGCATTTACGTGGACGCCGCGAAGAGGAGCGGAGACGATTCAACACTGGTCGAGGTCGCAGACGCGGGGCATTTCGAACTGATCGACCCGCGATCGAGCGCGTGGCCGATTGTGAAATCGGCGGTGCTCGATCTGCTGCGGTAAGGGAGCAGTCTGCGTAAGTCAGGCATCTGGTGGCTTGTTGAAAGCGGACACGCTTGAAACTATGCTGAGGATGTTGGAGTCACGCCAACGGCGTACGCAATGCCAAAGATCGATATCCAATCCGTGGACCAGTACATTGCCGCGCAACCTGAGGCCGTGCGGAGCATTCTCGGGCGGGTGCGAGACGCCATTCGCAAGGCGCTGCCGGACGCCCAGGAAGTGATCTCGTACAAGATGCCCGCGTACATCCTGGGCGGCAAACGTTTGCTTTACTTTGCTGTGTGGAACAAACACTATTCGATCTACGCCGCCACCGAGCAGGTGCTGACGGCATTCCAGAAGGAGCTTTCGGCATATGAGGTGGACAAGGGTACAATCCGCTTCCCGCTCGCTGAGCCCGTCCCCGTGAAACTGATTGGACGCATGGCGAAATTTCGCGCGCGAGAAATCGCCGGGCGCGAGAATGCGACGACGGCGCGGCCAAAGAAGCCTTAACGGTTCTGCGGATTAGTAAGACGACTCCGTTCATTGGACTGGCTGACGACTCCTAACTGAAGTTGAGCTGGTGGTGAAAACACTTTGGTCCGCTGCGTGCTAGCCTTCTTGCCCATGAGTCTCATTCTGATAATTCTAATTCTTCTGATCATTTTCGGCGGCGGAGGCGGCTTCTATTATGGCGGTCCCGCTGTAGGCGGTGGGATCGGAGGACTCCTGATCATTATCCTTGTGATCTGGCTGCTTGTTGGCAGACGCTGATACGAACTCAGCCAGACGTTGGAGTGAACGTGGCTGACACAAGGTTCAATCGTTGCTCTTCGGCTCGGGAGAATTGATCCTGAGCCCGTGTGACGAGAGCCGGGAAGTCTTTCTTCGGTACTCGCGGATCAAGTTACCGATAACCGCGAGGGCGTTCCAAAGCGACATTTTGCCTCGAATGCCTAGCCCTAAAGTCTCGAGCGCTTCGAAAGTATCGCGACGAGCCACCCGGTGCGTTTGCCCTTGATCTATGTAAGGAAGTTGAGCAGGACCAGCAGAGCGCTGCTCGTATGGTTGAAACCGGCTGTTGCGGATGGGCGGGTTCCCAAACACAATACTTCTCTCAGTTTCCCGTGATTGAAATCCAATCGACATTTTATGACCCACCGGCGACGAAAGTCGCGGAGCGGTGGCGAGCGATTGCCCCGCCTGACTTTGCTTTTTGTATCAAGGCATGGCAACTGATCACGCATTCCTCTTCGAGTCCGACCTATCGGCGCCTGCGCAAGCCAATTGATGGCGAACGGCAAGCGCTATTTGGATCGTTTCAGGATACTGATGAAGTTTGGCAAGCCTGGGAAAAGACGCTCGAAATCGCCAAAGCGGTACGGGCCGAGGTCGTTCTTTTCCAGTGTCCGGCTTCGTTTCAGGCCAACCAGAGAAACGTGGCGAACCTCTCTCGCTTTTTTGAGAGAGTGGGCCCGCAAACCTTCCATCTGGCGTGGGAACCGCGCGGTCCCTGGCCGCATGAGACGATTCGCGATCTGTGCGCCGCAAACAACCTGGTTCATTGTGTAGATCCGTTGAACTGTCGACCGGTTTACGGAAGCGTCTTATATTGGAGGCTCCACGGAAAGGGTTCCTATTCTTACCGTTATACAGACGAAGATCTGAATTCACTGAAAGCGCTTCTTCATGCTTATCCTACAAAGAAAGCCTACATTCTCTTCAACAACATTTCGATGAAAGAAGATGCCGTACGATTTCAGCGCACACTGGGGATCGAGCAGTGACCCTCATACGGCAAGGAGGTCGGTTTGTTCCTTGCTTTCGGCGATGCGACGTTTCAGATATGGCGCGGTCCGGCTAACGGCTGAAGCCGCGAGTTCCTCCGGTGTTCCCGCTGCGACGACGGCTCCGCCGGCTTCTCCGGCTCCCGGCCCGATATCGATGATGTAGTCGCTTGCGGCAATCACATCCAGGTCATGCTCGACGACGATCACGGTGTTGCCGGATTGGACGAGGCCGTCCAGTTGAGCAATTAGCTTTTCGACGTCCGACGGGTGCAGTCCGGTGGTGGGCTCATCGAGTATATACAGCGTATTTCCGCGTTGGTTTCGCTGCAACTCCGTTGCAAGCTTAATCCGTTGCGCTTCACCACCGGATAACTCTGTCGCGGCCTGGCCAAGCCGCAAGTAACCCAGCCCAACCTGGTGGAGGACTGACAGTGAGCGGCTGACTTGCACCTGTTCGGCGAAGAACTGGCGGGCAGAATCCACCGTCATCGCCAGTACCTCGGCAATGTTCTTGCCGCGATATTGAACTTCCAGGGTCTTTGGGTTGTAGCGCGCTCCATGACAGGTCGAGCATGGAGCGTAAACACTGGGCATGAACAGCAGCTCAACACAAACAAATCCCTCGCCTTCGCAAGTTTCGCATCTGCCCTGCGCCACGTTAAAAGAGAACCTGCCGGGGCCGTAACGGCGCGCGCGAGCGGTCTTAGTTGCCGCGAATATCCTTCGGACGTGATCGAAGAGTCCCGTGTAGGTCGCAAGGTTCGATCGCGGGGTTCGCCCGATGGGCTTCTGGTCTACTTGAACGAGCCGTTTGATTGAATCCAGGCCATCGGTGATGCGGCCTTGTGACGGGATGGGAGCATCGCCACCAAGTAAGTCCGTGTCGTCATCGTCAGTTGAAATGGAATGCCCCAGATGCTCACCCACAAGTTCCACCAGCGCCTGACTGACCAGGCTAGACTTTCCGGATCCAGAAACTCCAGTAACCGCGATCAGGGTTCTGAGCGGAAAAGCCACGGAGAGATTATTTAGGTTGTTGCGTGTAACGCCCGCCAAACGGAGCCACTCGCGACCTTGGCGCGGGGTACGAAGAAGCGGCTTGCGCTGGCCGAACAGATGCTCCGCGGTGCGCGATTCCTTGACCGCTTCGAGTCCCACGGGCGGGCCGCTATAGAGTATTTGCCCGCCCTGCTCTCCGGCGGCGGGTCCTACATCGACAATCCAATCCGCGCGGCGGATTACATCCAATTCGTGTTCGACAACAAACAGAGAGTTGCCGGAGACCTTGAGCCGTTGAAGCGCAATCAAGAGCGCTTCGGTATCGGCCGGATGCAATCCCGCGGACGGTTCATCAAGCACGTAGACTACGCCAAAGAGATTCGATCGAACCTGGGTTGCCAGACGCAGGCGCTGTAACTCGCCCGGCGAAAGAGTGGGCGTACTTCGCTCGAGCGATAAATAGCCTAATCCGAGATCGAGCATGACGGCAATTCGACCCACCATGTCCAATGCGATGCGCTGCGCGACGATGAGGCGCTCGGGATGATCCGCGCTTGCATGGGGCGCCCCCTGTTCGGCGGTGGAGCGGAGAAGGCGGTAAACGCTCGTGAGCGGAAGCGTGGAAAACTCCGCAATATCAAGCCCCTCGAATTTTACGGACAATGATTCGGGCCGCAATCTTTTGCCGTGACAGAGGGGGCATTCCGTATTCACTAGAAAGCGCATCACGCGCTTACGGGTTAGGGGGCTTTCCGTATGAGCAAGGGTATGGAGCAGATAGCGCCGTACTCCGGTAAATGTTCCCTGGTAGCTCGGCTCCTCTTTTCGTTTCAGGGCGCGGCGCGTCTCCTCTGGTGTAAATCCGGCGTAGACGGGGACGGTTGGAGTCTCTTCCGTGAACAGAATCCAATCGCGATCCTTTTTAGAGAGACTGCGCCAGGGACGGTCGACATCGTAGCCAAGCGTAACCAGAATGTCGCGCTGATTTTGACCGCCCCACGCGGTGGGCCATGCGGCTATGGCGCGCTGCCGGATGGTCAAAGAATCATCCGGAACCATGGTTTGCTCGGTCGCATCGTAGATGCGCCCGATACCATTGCACTGGGGACACGCGCCTTCCGGACTATTGGTCGAGAAAGCCTCGCCGTGGAGTTCGGGCTGACCAGGCGGGTAAGCGCCGGCGCGGGAATACAACATCCGGAGCAGATTGGACAATGTGGTGACGCTCCCAACCGAGGAGCGAGTAGTTGGCGATCCGCGTTGCTGCTGAAGGGCTACCGCAGGCGGAAGACCATCTATGCGGTCCACTTCAGGAACACCCATCTGATCGAACAGACGGCGGGCGTACGGGGCAACGGATTCCAGATAACGGCGCTGCGCCTCGGCGTAAAGCGTTCCGAACGCGAGTGACGATTTGCCCGAGCCGGAAACGCCGGTGAAGACTACCAGCGCGTTGCGCGGGATGTTTACGTCGATGTTTTTGAGGTTGTGCTGGCGCGCACCTCGTACGGCAACGAAGCCATCGAATTGTTCTTCCGCGCTCATTGTCTTCTAATAGGAACAGAGCGAAAACGGGTTGGCGTCTTGCGGCCCCGTTGGCGCGGGTTTAGTTTAGCAATCTGAGGTCCGCTCTAACCAACCTCCGTCATCGATGGGGATAACTTTGGTCTGTGTCGTGCATACTGAAAATCTGGAGTCACCATGTCAACCAGATATAACGACGGATCGCATTACGAGAATCACCAACGCGCCACCGAACTGGAAAGCGGAGCCGCCCACGCGCACAGGGTAGGCGAACAGCATGGAAAACAGGAACATCTGACAGGAAATGAGCATACCCGGCAAGTCTTCGAGCACGCTCAGAATGAGCAGCAGCACAGCCGGGAGACAACGGTTGGGCATGGTATTTTAGCGTTCGGACACAGTGACATTGCCGCCCGCGCGTATGAACTTTGGCAGGCCCGAGGCTGTCCGGAGGGATCGCCTGACGAGGATTGGTTTCACGCCGTGCGCGAACTTCGATCAAGAACGACAGGTTAGCCGACATCGACCGGGCGGAAACGCGCTTTAGCCCCAAGTTTAGGCAGATGTACCGGCGAGCAGGCAATTCCCATCATCAAAGAAATGCACCCCGATGTTCCGGTTGTTCTGTCAAGCGGCGTCGGCGTACAACCTTGTCAATGTCATTCCTAAAGCGAACCATCATCTTCAAAGAACACGCGCCGAGCCGTCAGAGCGAAAATAAAGGCGGCCAGGCCTTGCTTGGGACTGGCGTTCTTGCTCCAGCTTGGCGATGTGCTCTCGAAGTCGTCAGGCCTCGGCGTGGAGAGAGATTTCCTGAACCTTCGGTGTGTCCATAGCATCGTCCCACTCTGAGATTAAACACAATTCCGTTGCAAGTGGCCGATGGGACATACGAGGCGGCTGATTCGCGAACATGTTCGGGAGAAGCTCGCCGCCCACATCACCCGGCCGGCATGGGTAGGCCGATTTCCGAACACTTGCTCCAGAATCTGCGGCCGCTGGATAGTTGGAGAGCCAATGGCGGTCACTACCGTATTGACCTGTGTGTAATTCTGTATTATCAATACGTTGACCGGAGGCGCAGAGAAGATTTTGAGGCATAAGCCCAACATTTCGTGGGTGGTAAATCGCGTCGCGGTATTCATCGGGCTTCGAGGTTCACTTGCCGCCGATCCAACGGCAAGAATGTTGCATATTCTCCTCGCGATACTGACCGTGTGGATGGCAGCCGCGTGGGTTGCCACAATACCGTTCGCTACGGTGAGCTTCCCACGGGTATTCAATACGGCCGTCCTGCTTGCGAGTTACATCGCTGGACTCGTGCTCCTGCGGCTCGGCCACTGCCGGAGTGCCAGTCTGGCCTACCTCGCAGGCACTTGGATCTGGGCGACGCTCGTCTCCTATTCATTTGGCGGCATACACAGCCCGGGAGCGCTGCTTTACGTGTCCTTGCCAGCCTCGGCGGCTTGGCTCCTAGGATATAAGGGTGCTATGAGGACAGCGGCTGGGTGCCTGCTCGGCGCGCTGGTATTTACGGTTCTGGAGATGACGCACGTGGATCTTCCCTTCCAGGTTAAGGCGACGCCGCTGGGAATCTGGGCCGTGCTCGTACAAGCTGTTCTGATCAACGCCATCCCGGTAGGACAAATCATAGGCAAGTTGCGGGAGACGCTTAAGGAATTGCAGCGACACGAGAAAGACCTTGAATCACTGGTTGATCAACGCACGCACGAACTCGTGCAGGCTCGTGACCAGGCGGAGTCCGCCAACCGGGCTAAGAGCGCGTTCCTGGCTAATATGAGCCACGAACTTCGTACGCCCCTCAGTGTCATCCTGGCAAACGCCGATCTCCTGGCCGAGATAGACCCAACTGCCGATCAGCGTGAATTCATCTCTGCCATCAGCCGCGGCGGCGCGCATCTCCTGGGACTGATTGATGACGTACTGGACGTCGCCAAAATCGAGGCTGGAAAAGAAGAACTCGCGATCGCAGCCATCAATTTGACCTCCACGGTGCGAACGGTCGTTGAAATGATGCGGGGCCGGGCGGAGGACAAGCATCTGGCGCTTGTTTACCTTCAGGCTCCCAGAGTGCCGCGCTATGTCCGCGCCGATGCAGCCAAGCTGCGGCAAATCCTCATCAACCTGCTCGGCAACGCCATCAAGTTCACAAAAGAAGGAACCGTAAAGCTACAGTTGAGTGCTCAGCCGGCTGACGAACCGGGGCGCTCCCGGGTTTGTTTCGATATTGAGGACACTGGCTTGGGGATGCCACAACACGATCTAGGCCGAATCTTCGAGGCGTTCGAGCAGGTGCGCCATTCTGAACCACAAACGGGCGCAGGTCTTGGCCTGACAATTACTCGCCGATTTGTGGAACTGATGGGTGGGACGCTGCGTGTGGAGAGCAAGGTGGGCCGAGGTTCACGATTCGTGGTTGAACTGCCACTGGAAATGACATCGGAATCGGAGACTTACGGCGTAGAACCGGCCTCAGGGCACTCCTTCATCCTTGAAATAGGCGAACCGGAATGGCGCGTTCTGATTGTCGATGACGACTCTGAAAGCGCCATGGTCCTGCGAAAAATGCTGGCTCGCTCCGGCTTTCAGGTGAGGGTTGCGGAGGATGGGGTAATGGGGATCGAAGCGTTCCAACAGTGGCAACCGCATTTTATCTGGATGGATCTGGGCCTGCCTCAGTTGAGCGGTATGGAAGTGGCCCAGCGGATTCGCCGGTTGGACGGCGGGACGGAGATCAAGATCGCCGCCCTAACGGCGGCTGTAGATGCTTCGGAGCGTGACCGGGTAAGGCGCGCCAGCTTTGACGACTTCGCTTTCAAGCCATTTCGCCAGACAGACATCTTCCTTTGCATGGCGCGCCATCTGGGTGTGCGTTATTCCTCCACGGAAGGGGCGGCAAATAAGTCGCACCGGCACGCCGGGGCTGGTCCAGCGTGATGTTGGACAGCGCTTCACCCGCCGACGAATGCAAGGGCGTGGCAGTGTCTTGGAACCTATCGCGGTAAAGAGCAGCTTGTAGAAGACCGTCGCTAAACTGCCCGCCTTCACTCTGGTTGCACCGATTATCGCGTTCGCGACTGGTGAGCTTGCGTCATCAGCATGCGATGGGTTTCGATGACGAACACCGGCGCCTCCATCGCAAACTGCTCGTCGCGCTCCGAATCCATCGGGAACGGAATAGCTGTTTCCACGCGATCGTCTTCTGATACATTTCGAGACTAAATCACAGCTGCGCCGTCTGAAAGGATGAGAACTCCGGTCGATCATCGAGTGGAGTATCCTATAACCAAATGCCAAAACGCGAGTCGCCGCTGCAAAGCGAAATGCTCCAGGGGACACTGGACATGCTGGTCCTCCGGACCCTGGTTCTAGGCCCGGCCCACGGACACACCATAGCGCATGCGATCGAGCGCGGATCGGAGGATGTCCTGCAGGTGGAACACGGGTCTCTCTATCCGGCCCTGCACCGATTGGAAGATCGCGGCTGGATTGCATCGTTCTGGGGCAGCTCGGAAAACAACCGTAAAGCCAAGTACTACCGTCTGACGCCCGCCGGGCGGAAACAGCTATCCGTTCAGACCACGCGATGGGAGCAGGTGGTGCGGGCCATCGGCCGTATTTTGAAGCCCGCCACGGAGTGAGAGATGAGCATCAGGCGCTTTTTGCGGCGCGCGCAATGGGATCGGGACCGATCCGAAGAGATGGAGTCCTACCTTCGGGTTGAGACTGACGAAAACGTCGCCCGTGGCCTGCCCTATGACGAAGCCCGCGCGGTGGCGCTGCGCAAGCTGGGCAACAGCACCGTGATTCGAGAGGAGATCTATCGCATGAACACCATCACCTTGCTCGATGCGCTGATCCGCGATATGCGTTATAGCCTGCGCACGCTGGCCCGCAGTCCCATCTTTACCGCAGCTGCGCTGCTGACACTGGCCATCGGGATCGGCGCTAACGCGGCAGTCTTCAGCGTAGTGAACAGCATCCTGGTCCGTCCCTTACGATATCCCAGGGCCGAGCAACTGGTCGCCCTTCATCAAGATGCGCCGGGCGCAGCGGGGCTGGCGAATGCCGCCGATGGCTTGGCCCTCTCGCCATCCATGTATTTCACTTACGCCGAGCAAAACCGCACGTTTCAGGCGCTTGGCGTGTGGATTCCGGGGACCGCGAATGTCACTGGCATGGCGGAGCCGGAGCAGGTTCGCACGGTTTCAGTGACTGAGGGAGTGCTGCAGGCGCTCGGGGTTCCACCGGCGGCCGGCCGATGGCTCCTGGCGGCCGACCAGGTTCCCGAAGCGCTTCCGCCGTCGCTGAGTTTCTCCGGGCGTTCCTCCACCGTGATGCTCAGTTATGGATACTGGCAGCGCCATTTTGGCGGAGAACGATCGGTAATCGGACGGAATCTCATCGTGGATTCCCTGCCGCGCCGAATCGTCGGCGTCATGCCCCAGGGCTTCCGGGTGGTCAAAACAGAACCCGATTTGATTCTGCCCCTGGCGTTTGATCGAGGCCGCGTGATCCTGGGGGGATTCGGATTCAATGGCATTGGAAGGCTCAAATCTGGCGTGACGATTGCGCAAGCAAATGCGGATCTGGCGCGGCTATTGCCGGTTTGGATGGACACCTGGTCGAATGGAGCAAAGGGCGACGGCAGATGGTACGAGAACTGGAGAATCCGGCCCACGATTCGCCCGCTGAAGCAGCAGGTGGTAGGCAACGTCGGCGACGTCCTGTGGGTGGTGATGGGGACCATCGCGCTAGTGATGTTGATCGCCTGCGCCAACGTTACGAATCTGCTGTTAATCCGCGCGGAAGCGCGTCAACGCGAGCTGGCTCTTCGAGCCGCGCTGGGTGCAGGGGTAGCACGCATTATCCGCAGCCTGCTGGTGGAAAGCGTGATGCTCGGGTTGATAGGCGGTGCGCTCGGCGTGGTGGTCGCATATGCCGGCTTGCGCCTGCTAATGGCGATTGGCCCGGCCAATTTGCCGCGCATGGGCGAAATCTCCATGGATGTACGCACCTTCGGGTTCACGCTGCTGCTTTCGGTGTTGTCGGGGCTTTTCCTGGGAGTGGTTCCCGCCCTCAAGTACGCCGGTCCACGGATTTCCGCAGGGCTGCAGAGCGCGGGCCGAACGGCAAGTGTCAGCCGCGAGCGGCATCGTGCCCGAAACGTTCTGGTAGTTGCCCAGGTGGCCCTCACGCTGGTACTGCTGGTGTGCGCAGGGCTGATGATCCGCACGGCGCAAGCGTTGCGAACGATCGAGCCGGGGTTCACCGGTGCGGAGCATCTGCAAACCGTTCGCATCTCGATCCCGTCTTCGCTCATTCCGGATCCCCAACTCGTCATCAGGACTCAAAACAACCTGGCCGACAAGCTAAGGGCGATTTCCGGAGTGACATCGGTTGGATTTGCGAGTGAGGCGCCGATGGAAGCGGGGAATCCTCCTTGGGACAATGTGTTTCCGGAAGGCAGGACATACCCAGGGAATGTTGCGCCCTTACGGCGGTTCGAGAATGTTTCTCCCGGGTTCCTGCACACCACTGGCGCCCGGCTGATTGCCGGCCGCGAATTGACGTGGACTGATCTATACGATCTCAGACCCATGGTGATGATTTCCGAGAACCTTGCGCGCGAGTTCTGGGGCACTGCCTCGGCCGCCGTCGGGAAACGGCTCCGCCAGTATCCGAGCATGCCGTGGCAGGAAGTGATCGGCGTCGTTCAGGATGTTCGGCAAAATGGGATTCAGGAGAAGGCGCCCGCAATTGTCTATTGGCCTGTCCTGACGCGCAACTTTTTCGTTCCCGATAAGGAAATCGTGGTCACGCGCGCCGTCACCTTCGTGATCCGCAGCGAGCGCGCGGGCACGCAAGACTTTGTGAACCAGGTGAGGCAGGCAGTGTGGTCGGTAAATGCCAGTCTGCCGCTGGCCTCTGTCCGTACCATGCGAGAGATCTACGATGAATCGCTGGCGACCACCTCCTTCACACTGGTGATGCTGGCAATCGCGGGCGCCATGGCGATGATGCTCGGTCTGATCGGCATCTACGGCGTAATTTCGTACACCGTATCGCAGCGGAAGCGGGAGATCGGGATCCGGGTGGCGCTGGGGGCGGAGCCAGGCGCTTTGCAGTGGCTGTTCGTCCGGTATGGCCTGGCGCTCGCCGGCGCGGGCGCGATTATCGGATTGGCCGCCGCGGCCGGCCTGACACGGCTGATGAAGTCCGTGCTCTTTGGCATCAGCCCGGTCGATCCCCTCACCTACGCGGTAGTGCCCATCGTTCTGGTTGCAGCCACCGTCTTGGCCAGCTATCTGCCTGCGCGCCAAGCCGCGGCGGTGGATCCGGTCGAGACGCTACGGGCGGAATGAACTTAGATCCTTTTCAACTCCTCGGCGTGCCGCAGTAACTCGGTCAGATAATCGAACGGATTGGCTCCGTTCAACTCGCCGCTATCGCTGCAAGGCTCGCAGCATCTGTTTCGAAGAGAGGTAGTTGAACCGCTGGAGTTCTTTGCCTGACGGATCGAATACGATGATGGTCGGGTATCCAGTCACTCGAAATCGGGCTACCAGGTCCTTCTCCAGGTCGCCGTCGAGCTTGACGCCGACATAGCCTGCGTTGAGAAGGGATGCTACTTCGGCATCGGTCCAGATCCACTCATCCAAGGAGTGACATGGTCCGCACCATGAGGTCCAGAAATCGACGATCAGCTTGCGGCCGGATGCCTTCGCTTGCGCCATTGCCTGTTCGAGACCCGCATTGATCCATGGGAAGGCCTGGGCAGCTCGCGGGCGGGATCGCTCGGCGGCCAGGGTGTCGTCGGGGGCGCGATCCTGTGATTTGGTAACTGCGCGGTCGACAATAGCAAGACTCAATGAGCGGCCGTCCGGACTTAGGCTTCGAAATTCCAGCACGAACTCGCCACCACCTGGCTTTTCCAGAAACATGAATCGATTGGTGGGCCGGGCTTCGGTGTGGGAAAGGACCCGCTTAGGCGCGTCCGGTGCAGAGGCCGACAGAACCGACCACTGATCCTTGGCGCCGAAGAGAGCGTCATTGTCGGCATCCATCACCGCCGCCAGAGCGTCGATCCCGCCGATCTTGACTGTGCCGCTTCGCCACGAACTTACTGAATAACGAATGATCGCGGGCGCGTCGTCACCTTCCCGAACTGCCCACAGGTTAACCATGTAGGGCTCGACGACGCCGGCCCCGTATGGAACGGAGATCTCCGCACCCGTAAATGACGACCACCAAGCCTGGGTCTTCTCATTTCTAAATGGTTTGGCGATTAATGGCGGACCGTCGTCGGAGAAATTATCATTTCGGTTGCGGTCGAGGTAGATCCGGCAGAAATCGTGCGGGTTTGTCGAATCGGCCGTAACCAGAATCGCGACCCATGACTTCTGGTTCGGGCCGATTTGCAGTGTGCCTGTTCTTGCCGGGCGGACGGCGCCTTCAGGGAGTTGTCCATCCGCGGGCAAATCGGAAAGCTTGACCTGTGTCCCATAAGGGCTGAAATCGGGCCTCAAACCGTTACCGGGCGCGTGATAGGCGAGATCGACCTGAACGACGTTCGCCTGCTCGGCAAGTGGATAAGCCGCCGCTGAATAGGCTGTCGCCGTCAGAACACTCAAGAAGGCCGCCGATTGCAAAATCCGGTTGAACATGCGTCAGACTCCCTTGTAGTTAAGCTATCGATTGAAGCACGCCGCCTTCTACACGCAAGGCTGCTCCGTTAATGGCCGCGGCGCGCGGGCTGCATACGAGGGCGACCAGGGCCGATACTTCTCCCGGCTCGGCAAAGCGCTGAATCAATGACGATGGGCGGGCGTGTTGGAAGAACTCGCGCTCCACTTGATCGCGGCCGGAGCCTTGCGCCTTCGCCAGTTGATCGACATATTGGGTGACGCCCTCGGAAGCGGTGGGGCCGGGCAACACTGAGTTTACGGTTACGGCAGTGCCCTTGGTCAGCTCCGCAAGGCCGCGCGAGACGGCTAACTGGGCGGTCTTGGTCATGCCGTAATGAATCATTTCCACTGGGGGCTGCAGGGCGGATTCGCTCGAAATGAATACGATGCGGCCCCAATCCTTGCGCTTCATCGGTCCCAGATAATGGCGGCTCAGGCGTACGCCGCTAAGCACGTTGACTTCGAAGAATCGGCGCCAATCTTCATCCGGAATCTCTTCGAATGGTTTCGGCTCGAAGATTCCCAGGTTATTAATCAGGATGTCTACTTCCGGGAATCGGGCGAACAGGGCGTTGGCGCCTGCCTCCGTGCTCAAATCCGCGGCAATGCCTTGCCCCGCGCCGCTGCTTTTCATTGCGGCATCGACGCGCCATTGCGTGCGGCCGTTGACGATGACCTGAGCGCCTTCGCGCGCCAATTCGGTCGCGATCGCCAAACCGATGCCCGCCGTGGAGCCGGTAACCAGCGCCGTCTTGTTCTCTAATTGAAGATTCATTTTCGCCTCGGTCCTAGTCAATTCCCGCAACTGCAAGAATCCGTCGCATGCGCGCTACGGCCATTTCCGGATCGCGCAACAAACCGGCCCGATCCGCCATGACAAACAGTTCGCCCAGGTGGCCGATGGAACGCGCGCTTTCCTGTCCACCGAGCATGCGGAAGTGCGACTGATGCCCGTTCAGGTAGGCAAGGAACACTACGCCTGTCTTGTAATAGAACGTGGGGCGTTGAAAGATGTGGCGCGAAAGCGGAAGCGTGGGGTCGAGCAACTCGTGGTATCGCGTAAAGTCGCCGCCGTCCAGCGCGCGAAGGGCCAGCGCAGCCACGGGCGCGATGCAGTCGAAGATGCCGAGCAGCGCATCGCTGTGACCGGCCTCGTCCCCACGAATCAAGTCGGGGTAGTTGAAATCATCGCCCGTGTACATGCGAACGCCTTGGGGCAGGCGGCGGCGCATCTCGATTTCGAGAGCGGCATCGAGCAGAGAGATCTTCACGCCATCCACGTGCGCGTGATTCTCCTGGATAATTTCGACGCAAGAAGTCATGCACTCGGCGACGTTTCGGCCCCCCCAATATCCCGCAAGAGCGGGGTCGAAGGCGTCTCCGAGCCAGTGGAGAATGGCGGGCTGCTTGAGCTGCGGCAACAGGCGACCGTAGACGCGGCGGTAATCGTCCGGAGTTTTCGCGCAGCGCGCCAGGGCGCGGCTGGCCATCAGAATGGCGCGTCCGCCGGCTGCTTCCACAAACGCGCACTGCTCTTCGTAGGCTGCGATGACGGAATCGATGGTGGGGGTCGCACGGGGGTCGAGCTGGTCCGTATTCACGCCGCAGGCGATCGGTCCGGTGGCTGCAGCGCACGAACGGCGGATCAGCTCCGCGGCGCGCGGCCAATCGAGACCCATGCCGCGCTGCGCGGTATCCATCGCCTCGGCGACGCCAAAGCCGAGGGACCACAAATGGCGCCGGAAGGCGACGGTGGATTCCCAGTCGATCACGGCGCACTCAAACGGATCGGGCGAGGCGACGGGGTCGATGACGACGTGCGCCGCGGCGTATGCCACGCGGGATGCGAACGCGGGGCCAGTGGCGTCCGGCAGCGGCGCGGATGCGGCAAGACTATAGGATTCCAGGCGGCCGTTGGCGCGCGGCAGTTGCAAGTGCATCCTCTTATTTAAACGCACCGGGTTTCAACAAACCAGGGCGCCCGTTTTCGGACGGTTAGTCTCACCGCCGGTCAATTTCGGCGCGCTGGATGTTTCGTTTTCAACGCCAAACAGAGGAACGGCGCGTGCAGTTAGGCGTAGGTTATGCGAGACGTCGCTTTCTCTTTTCGTTCGCTGCGCAAGAGCCCGGCATTCGCGCTGACGGCCATTTTCACCATCGCTCTGGGTATCGGCGCCAGCACCGCGATTTTTAGCGTCGTCAACGCAGTGCTGCTGCGGCCGCTGCCCTATCGCGATCCGGGCCGGTTAGTGTTGGTTTGGGGGGAGCTTCGCGCGCGCCATTTGCCCGATTTCCCTTTCTCGCCCGGCGATTTCGCCGACATGCGGCAAGCAGCGACACTATTTGACGGGTTCGCGGCCGTGAACACGTTCCGCGTGGCGTATTCCGACGAGAATGGACAAGCCCAGCAGATCAAGGCTGCGGCAGTGACCGCGAATTTTCTCAGGCTGGTGGGCCATCGCATGGAATTAGGCCGCGACTTCATCGCCTCCGACGAAACACCCGCGCCCGCCCAGCCACCCGGGGCCGCTCCCGCCAATGGCCCACCTACGATGGCGATTCTGAGCCATGAATTCTGGCAAAGGCATTACGGCGCGGATCCCTCGGTGTTGGGCCGCGCGGTGGATTTGGGATTCGGCAAAGCGCAGATTGTAGGTGTAGCAGCGCCGGACGCAGAGATTTTGTTTCCGCCCTCCGCCGGTCTCGAAGCTAAGCCCGATCTGTTCACGGCGCTGCGCCTGAACTTTGTCACGGCGGATCGCAATAACGTATTTCTGCGAGTGATTGGCCGCCTTAAACCCGGCGTGAGCGTGGCGCAAGGAGCGGCGCAGTTGGATACGGTGGCGGCCGATCTTCGTCAGCGCTATCCGGTAAAGGCGACCGCCAACATGGCGATCACCGTTGAGCCGATGCAGCAGCGGCTGGTGGCCAGGGTGCGTCCCGCGCTGGTGGCGCTGATGGGCGCCGTGGTTTTCCTATTGCTGATCGCGTGCGCGAATGTGGCGAATCTCTTATTGGTGCGCATGGCGGCGCGCGGGCGCGAGCTGGCCGTACGCGCGGCGCTGGGCGGAAGCCGGTGGCGGCTGGTGCGCCAGATGCTTGCCGAGAGCCTGATGCTGGCCGTCGCCGGCGTGGCGCTGGGATTGCTTCTCGCGAGGCTGGGAATCGATTGGTTGATTGCGCTTGCGCCGAAGAGCCTGCCACGCCTGGATGCGGTGGCGCTAGACCCCGTCGCCCTCTCGTTCGCGCTGCTCTCGGCTTTGGGAGCGGCGGCGGCTTTTGGGATTGTCCCCGCGTTACGCGCCTCGCGTCCGAATCTAGCGCAAGCGCTGCGATCGAGCGGACGCACCGCGGGGCTCGGCTCCGGAGCGGTGCTGCGCAACGGAGTGGTCACCGCCGAAGTCGCGCTCTCTTTCGTGCTGCTGATCGGCTCCGGATTGATGCTGCGCAGCTTTCTGGCGCTGACGCGCGCGGACCCGGGCTTCGATACGCGCGGCAAGCTCACTTTCTTCCTGCCGGTCTTCGGCAACACGCCGGAGCGGCGCGCGGCTGAGATGCGCGATTTGCGCGACCGCTTCAGCCATCTTCCAGGGGTTACGGCTGTCACTGCGGCCTTTCCCTTCCCTCTCGATGGCGGACTGGCCAACGGAAAATATGGCCGCGAAGACGCGGTGACAGACCAGAGCCGCTTCCGCCAGGCGAACGTGTTCATGGTGCTGCCGGGATACTTCGACGCGATGGGCACGCGCCTTGTGGAGGGCCGCGGCTTTACCGAGGGCGACAATGTCACCTCCTCGACAGGGATTGTTATCGATCAATTGCTTGCGGCGAAGGCGTTCCCGCACGAATCGGCCGTGGGTAAGCGTCTCTACATCCGCATACGCACGCCGATGCCGGAGTGGGTAACTGTGCTGGGCGTGGCGACTCATGAACGGCACGAATCGCTTTCGGAGGATGGGCGCGAGGAAATGTTTGTCACCGACGGATTCATGAGCTTCGGCGCTGCGTCGCGCTGGGCCGTCGCGACGCAGGGCGACCCGATGCGCCTCGCGCCGTTGGTCCGGGAGGAGATCGCCAAATTCGACAAGCGCCTGGCCGTGGACGACATCATGCCTATGCAGGCATTGGTGGAACAGGCAGAGGCGCAAACGCGCTTCTCCATGATTCTCATTGCGCTCTTTGCCGCGGTTGCGGCGGCGCTGGCGGCGGTGGGCTTGTATGGCGTAATTTCAAGCGCGGTCCGGCAACGCACGGCGGAGCTGGGCGTACGCATGGCCGTGGGCGCGGCGCCGTGGAGCCTGTTCCGGCTGGTGGTGACGCATGGCTTGCGCTTGAGTATTGCCGGGATTGTGATTGGCGTGCTCGCAGCGCTTGCGCTGACGCGCGCGATTGAAAGCATGCTGATTGGCGTCGCGGCGACGGACCCGGCGACTTACGTTGCGATGGCGGCGGCGTTTTTGGCGATTACCGTGGCGGCGTGCTGGGCCCCGGCCCGCAGGGCGGCAGGGTTGGATCCGGTGAAGGCGCTACGGGACGAGTAACAGTTCGCCTTTCTTGGCGGCTGCCGCGGCGGTTTGTTCTACCGACACATCGGAAAACACCACCGTTTCGGCCGCGTCGGCCTTATGCGCGCAGACTACCAGGCCGACTAATACGGGAGCGGTGAATCTTACCTCGGTACGCGCTATTTCCTTTAACGGCGCGCCGTCCTTGGCAAAGGACATTGTAATTCCGACGCCATTGCGCACCAGCTTCACCTTGAATTTTCCTGGCCCGTCAAACGGCAGATCGAAGGTGTTAGTATCTTCGCCTTTGGCGCTTCGCCATTGGAGACCGGGCATGCCATTGCCATGGATCACAATGTCGGCATAGGGTGAATCTGTGTCGAGAGACTGGCGGAACATAATTCCCGCCTTGCGGTGCTCTTCTCCCTGACCGAGAAACTGCAGCGTGGTAGTGACTTCAAAGTTGCCGGACATTTCACGCCAGACATACTGGAATTGATCCTGCTTCGCCCACATGTTGGCGCCGGAGCCGGTAATCCGGTACTCTCCATTGGAGGCGTTAAACTCGGTGGACCCCTTTCGTGAAGGGTCGCCAACATCGCCGGAATTGGTGAAGACGCCCAGGTTTCCGCTCTGCGCGAAAACGGAAGCAGCCAGTAAGCAGGCAAGAAATAGTCTACGAATGGTGATCATTATGCTATTGCTTCTTCCCCGCCGGCGGCGTTAGTTGTTCCAGCGACACGTCCGAAAATAAGACGGTATTCGAGGCGGTCTGGGTGTGCGAACTTACTCCGAGTCCGACTAACACCGGACTTCCCAGCTGATTGTTCGTGCTGCCAAGCTGCCTCAGGGCCGCGCCGTCCTTAGCGAACCACACTGTAATCGTGGCGCCCTGGCGGACCAGTTTCAGCTTAAAGGTTCCCGGACCTTCTATTGGAAGGTCGACCGTGTTGGTGTTATCGGCCTTGGTACTCCGAAACTGAACCCCCGGCATGCCGTTGCCGTGGATCACCAGGTGGACAAACGGTGAATCCCCATCGAGACTCTTTCGTAGCATGATTACAGCCTTACGATGCTCGTTTCCTTCAGTCAGGAATTTCGCCGTTGCGGTAACTGCAAAGTTACCCGATATCTCCCGCCAGACATAGTGAAACTGATCCGACTTACCCCAGATATCCGTGCCGGAACCAGTAATCTTATATTGACCGGTGGAGGGGTCGAATTCAGCCGACCCCTTCATGGGAGGGGCGCCGACATCATCGGAATTGGTGAAGACGCCCAGGTTTCCACCCTGAGCGAAGGCCGAAGCAGCCAAGAGGCAGGCGGGTAACAGCCTCCTCGTCAAAATCGTAAGATAGTTTGTCGCCCGCATCGTAAACCTACCAGTTTGTAATCGACCCATCCGGCCGGTAATAAAGTTGGCGGCCGCGGACCGGTTCGGTAATTTCAGCGATCAACTTGAGTTGCTTCATATCGAGTTCCACGCCGAGACCTGGCCGGTCGTTGGGGAACAATTTGCCTTGTTTGAAGTCGAGACAAACCGGAACCTGCGGATTGACGCGGCCTTCGAAATTATACTCCATCAACACGGGGCCGCTGAACGTACTGAGCGTATTCACTAACGCGGCGGTGGCGATGGGCCCGGTAAAGTGAGGCACGATTCCCACAAAGTGCGTTTCGCAGATCGCGGCGATCTTCAGCATCTCCGTGATGCCGCCCACGTTAGGCAGCGTGGCGCGGAGAAAATCGATATCGTGATTTTCCACCAGGCGGTTGAAGTCCCACCGGTTGCCCCATTCTTCACCAGCGGCAATCGGAACCTTAACCGCGCGCCTGAGAAGAGGAAGATCCTGCTGGAAAGCCTCGGCGCGAACGGGGTCTTCGACAAAGAACGGTGCCAAATGTTCGATCAGATCGCAGCCGCGAACGGCTTCGGAGAGATCGAATCTTTGGTGGAAGTCGATGCAGAAATCGCCATTCTCGCCGACCCCTTCCCGCACGTCCTGGCAGTCTTTCAAGATCTGGTTCAGGCGCTCGCGGGTATTGTAGGTGTTGCCGCCGCGTACATCGGCGGCGCCCATGCGGAAGGCGCGATAACCGGCTTCGACGGTGGCGTGCGCCCGGTCTTTGAGGCTCATGCCGGGTTTGATAGTCGGGATCTGGCCGGCCGTGTTGTAACACTCGCAGTGATTGCGCACCGTGCCGCCCAGCAGCGCGTGCACGGGCAGGCCGTGCACTTTCCCCTTGATATCCCACAGCGCGAGATCGAGCGCGCCGAGAGCGTCAACCTTCTCGCGGCCCGGCGGGTAAAAAAACGTGCGCGAGGTAAACTGCCAGAGCCGTTCGATGTGATGCGGATCCTGACCGATTAGACAACTGGCGCATTGTTCGAGCGTATCCTTGGATCCGCCTTCGCCGACGCCGGTTATTCCAGCGTCCGTCTCTACCGTCACCACCATGTTGCTCTGGTTAAAGAGCTGATTGAGATCGGGCGGCGTGTAGACACGCACGCGCGTGATTTTCATTTTGGGAACTGCCGCGTGGGCGGGCAGTTGCGTGGCCGGAACCGCTACGGCGCCAATTGCGGCGGTGGAAAGAAACGATCTCCGATTCATGACTGAATGGGCCCTCGGCCACATAGTATAGTCCAGTGGCGCACGGGGAAGCACGGGATCGCGTTGTTTCCATCGCCGGCAAATGGGCGGCGACAAATGCCGCTACTTAAGTATTCCGGCAGCGGACAATATGACGAGGGCCGCAAGCACATCGCGTCCGAGGGGCGAAGGATGTATATCGCACGGCGACTGGTCGTAAGGGGAAGCGGGCAGCTTGATTAAGAGCCCAGCCTTGCATGCGTCATGGTTAGCGAATGTCGAAGTGAGTTGGAAGGTGTTAAAACCATCCGCGATCTTAATGGGAGCGAAACCGGGCGTGGCGGAGATTTGTGCGGCGACTTGAGTCATAACGCCGTTGAGCGCCGTGGTGAGGGAGTCGAGAGCCGGGCTGGGTGAGTAATAAGTCATCAGGATGAACGTCCCCTGATACTGCGAACGGATGCCCACCAGGATTTGCGCAAGATTTGCGCCGTAGGCGCCCAAGACCGGAGCCAGCACAGTTTGAGGGTTGCAGGTTGGGTCGGCCTGGCATGATTCCAAGGCTGGAAGCGCCAGCAGGACGTCATTGGCCCCAATGCTCAACGTAACAAGTGCGATTTCCTTGTTGGATTTCAATTGGGAAATTGCGAAATTCATTTGAGCTCCGGTATAGGCGGTGTGCAATCCATAAGTCGTCTTGAACGGCGGGATCGTCAGTTGGGGGAGACTCGGCGAGGGTGACGGAACGATGTGCGGGCTGTTGCAGCCATTGTCGGGCATCGACGCGTCGAGAAAGCTCGCGCTGGTTTCTCCGGGACAGGAAGCGTTCAACTCCGACACGCGCGCCAAGGCTGCGACCGCCTCGGGGTACCCGACAAACTGTGCGGGCGTGGGCGCATGCGCGCTAAAGGGCGGAAGAAGGGTTACATTCATTCCGAAGGGGACAGAATCGCCGAGGGCGAGATAGTCGTATTTTTTCGCCGCGGATAGTGGGCTCAGTGCAGTGACTGCGCAAAAGACGATTAGGATCGATTTCATACGTTAGGTTCAACTCCCGAGTTCTCATTCTTTCATTTGCCCCGCGCGAATCAAAGTACCGGAAGGAGCAACTATGAGCGAAGATACATGTGATGAATTGTATTTTTTGACGCAGTCGGACGCGTTCTGTATTGGGAGCGCTGGTTGATTTGAACCATTGTTGAGTGCAGCCTGCAGGAACTACACTCCGTAAGAAGCATTCGCGCCGCCTCGGCAACTTGCAGAAATCGATCTTAATTATGTGTTACGTTTCGGCTGTGATTCATCCCATGCGAAAGTTGCTTGTGTTAGGACTCCTGCTTCTGCCGTACGCCAGCTGGTCGCAATCGACACCCGCCGATCCCAAGCGGGCGGCGGAGTTTCTGGCTGAATCGGCGGCGGGAGTGAAAACGCTGCAATCGTGGTATGCGGAAGACACAGGTTTATGGAAGACAACCGGTTGGTGGAACGCCGCCAACGCGCTGACCATGTTGGTGGACTACTCGAAATTGGGCGGCGCTTCGGATCTCAGACCCGTCATCGCGAATTCGTTCGAACGCAATTCGCAGAAACATTTTCTCAATCAGTTTTACGATGACCAAGGCTGGTGGGCGCTCGGCTGGGCAGGCGCTTACGAACTGACGCACGAGGCGCGCTACCTCGAAATGGCGGAATTAATCTTTGACGACATGACGGGCGGCTGGGATGAGACGTGCGGTGGAGGCATCTGGTGGAAAAAGCCTAAACAGTACAAGAATGCCATCGCCAACGAGTTATTTCTTTCGGTGGCCGCAAAGCTGGCGAGTCTCACGCAAGATGCGGACAAACGAACTAAGTACCTGGAATGGGCGCAACGGGAATGGAAGTGGTTTGCGGCATCCGGCATGATCAATCCGGACAACCTGGTGAACGACGGATTGGACGCCGCCTGTCACAATAACCATCGAAACACGTGGACCTACAATCAGGGCGTGATCCTGGGCGGGCTCACCACTCTGGCAAAAGTTTCCGGGGATACCAAACCTTTGCAGGCTGCGCAATCGATCGCACTATCGGCGATCGCCCGGCTCACCGATCTGGATGGCGTGCTCCACGATTCCTGCGAGCCTGCGCGCTGCGGTAACGATGCACCCCAGTTCAAAGGCATCTTCTCGCGGAACCTTGCCATACTGAATGCCGCGGCTCCGGCGCCCGGGTTCCGCGCCTTCTTGCGGAGGAACGCGGAAAGCATTTGGAAAAATCGTGACGCTGAGGGCCAGTTTGGCTTAGTGTGGTCTGGGCCAAGCGATGTGAAAACTGCGGCAACGCAAACTTCAGCCCTGGATGCACTGACGGCCGCCGCCGAAGCGGAGGGCGCCGTCAAAAAGTAACCACGTTTTCGTAAGGCGGAAGAACATAGACTAGTTGACGGATGCTCATTCACATTGTATTTTGGACGGTTCAATGAAAATGCTCTGGCGAGTAGGCGTCTTCCTGCTCTTCACGATTGAGGGTTCGGCTCAACAAGCCCCGCGGCCGCCCGCCATGGTGTTGGCCAACGACCGGCTTGAGTTGACCGTGCAGGGCGCCGGCGGCACGTTCTCGAAGCTATTGCTGCGCGACGGGGAACCCGTGAGTCCCCTCGCAAGCATCGGCCATTTTCTTGCCTTGGACGGTTTCGGCGCGCCCTCGCAACAGGAACAGGCCGCAGGGATGCCTTTCCACGGCGAGGCATCGAAGCAGATATTCAAGCTGGTCGAGTCGCAAAGTTCGGGACCCGTGCGCTCACTCGTCCTCCAGGCAACGCTGCCGCTTGCGCAAGAGAAGCTTACCCGCACCATAGAAATGATGGACGGCGAGAATGTCGTCTATGTGACTAACGATCTGGAAAGTGGGATCGCCGTGGACCGGCCGATATCGTGGGCGGAGCACGCGACCATCGGCCCTCCCTTTCTCGAAAAAGGCCAGACCGTCGTGGATATGCCGGCGGTCAATTGCCGCGTGCGACCGTTCAAGACAGGGCCCATTCCGGGACGGCTGGTATACGAACGCGATTTCCAATGGCCCCTGGCTCCCACCAAGGACAATGGGCAGGCCGACCTCCGACTGGTTCCTGCGGACAACTACCTGGACCTGGCGAGCTGTCAAATGGACCCGAAACGCGAGTTGGCCTTCGTAACGGCGCTCCACCTGAGCAAGCATCTCCTGTTCGGTTATGTTTTCCGCCGGCAAGATTATCCTTGGCTGATGAGTTGGATGAACTATACCGGCGACAACCGGGCGGCGCGCGGCATGGAGTTTTCCACGCAGCCATTCGATATTTCACACCAGGAAACTGTCGCCATGAGCCCGCTGTTCGGTACGCCCACATTCCGCTGGCTGCCCGCCAAGGCGAAGCTTCAGACGCGCTTTCTGTTCTTCTATGTGAAAGTTCCCGAAGCCTTCACTCGCATTGACGATGTTCAGTTGAACGGCGGAAAGCTTACGATTGTGGACAGGTCCGGACAGCGGTTGGTGCTGCCTGCGGCGCGGGGATTGTAAGAGGAGACAAGGTGAAACAGGACGGAGGAATCGGTAGATGCGCGTGATGCGAAGCGTAGCGATGGGATTGGGCCTGGTGGCGCTGTGCCACGCGCAGGAGGGAAGTCAGGTCTTTATCTCGCATTGCATCCAATGCCACGACCCAAACAGCGACTCGCACGCGCCCATGCCCGAAGCCCTGGCTAATATGCCCTGGCAGGATATTTTGAAGACGCTCGAGACCGGGTCGATGAAGGCGATGGGCGCGTCCCTGAGCGCTGCGGACAGAGTGGCAGTGGCGCGGTACCTGGGCAAAGCCGGGCCGGTGGCGCGGCCGGAGATGAAGGGGTTTTGTGCGGCTGATACGAAGCCCAAAGCCGGCCCATCCTGGAATGGTTGGGGCGTGGATGAGAGGAATACGCGCTTTCAGCCGGCGAAGGCCGCCGGGCTCACGCCGCAACAGGTTCCAGACCTTCACGTCAAATGGGCCTTCGGATTTCCGAACGCCGTCACCGCCTATAGTCAGCCGACCGTGGCCGGCGGGCGCGTCTATACCGGCAGCAACGACGGCGCCGTGTACGCCCTGGATGCCCAGAGCGGCTGCCTGTATTGGGTGTATCAAGCCAAGGCGATGGTGCGCGATGCCGTAGTCATTGGCCCCGGACCGCGCGCGTACTTTGGCGACCTCGAATCGAATTTCTACGCCCTGGATGCGGACACAGGAAAGCTCGTGTGGCAGAAGAAGTTGGACAGCCAGCCATTCACGCGCATCACCGGGACCGCAAAGCTACAGGACGGGCGGCTGTATGTGCCCATCGCGTCCCAGGAAGAGAATGCCGGGGCGAATCCGCAGTACTCTTGTTGCACGTTCCGCGGCAATCTGGTGGCAGTGAACGCAAGCGACGGAAGTATTGTGTGGCGTACCTTCACCACGCCGGAGCCGAAACCCACACGCAAGAGCGCGGCCGGCGTGCAGTATTATGGCCCGTCCGGGGCGACCATCTGGTCCTCACCAACGCTCGATTTAAAGCGCAAATTGGTATACGTCGCCGCGGGCAACGGTTACTCAGGACCGGACATCAAGACCGCCGATGCCGTGATCGCGATGGACATGAAGACCGGGAAGATCAAGTGGACCCAACAGACCGCGCCGGATATGTTCAATTGGGGCTGCGCGGGCCGCAACGGCAATACGGGAAATTGCCCGGAGAACGCAGGCACGGACGTCGACCTGGGCGGCTCGCCGATCCTGGTAGATATCGGCCACGGAAAGCAGATGCTGGTGCAAGGCCAGAAGTCGGCTCAGGTACACGGGTTGGATCCCGATCAGGACGGTAAGATCCTATGGTCCACGCGGATCGGCGTGGGCGGCGCAGGCGGCGGCATTCAGTGGGGCATCGCTGCCGGAGACGGCCTGGTGTTCGCCGGATTGGGTGAGTCGCCTCGCGGCGCTCAGGCGGCAACTGCCAGCACGGGATTGTTCGCAATCGATCCGGCGACGGGAAAGATCGTCTGGCATATACCCGCGCCCACGCCATCCTGCGCGGGCCAGCGCGGCTGCTCCGTGTCACAAAAATCCCCGCCAACCGTTATTCCCGGAGTGGTGTTCTCGCCCTCTATGGATGGACATGTGCGGGCGTACGATACCCAGACCGGCAAGATCGTTTGGGACTTTGATACGGCGCGAGAATTTCCCACCGTGAATGGAATTCAGGCGAAGGGCGGATCGATGGCGGCTACCGGTGCAACCGTCGCGGATGGAATGCTGTACGTGAATTCCGGCTATTCCGGCATGGCTGGCAATGTGTTGCTGGCTTTCGGTGCAAAGTAGTGCTGAATTCATTGAGACTACTTCTATTCGCCTCTCTGACTCCGCTGCTTGTTTGCAGCGCTGCGGAGAAGACGCTTACTTTTTACACGATCGATGTGGAAGGCGGCAAGTCGGTACTGGTTGTATCGCCTTCGGGCGAGTCGATGCTGTTCGACGCCGGCTGGCCGGCTGCGCGAGGGCGCGAAGCGTCCAACGCGCGAATCCTGGCGGCGTTGCGAGGCGCTGGATTGAAACAGCTCGATTATCTGGTGATTTCTCACTTCGACATCGATCATATCGGAGACGTTCCGGCGCTCGCGGCCCAGTTTCCTATCCGCCACATACTGGATCACGGCCAAATTCAGTTTCCGCCCGGAGCGACCCCTGGCTCAGCCGCCGAGCGCTTCACTGCCTATGCCGAACTACGTCAGAAGATTGGTCACAAAGTGCTGAAGCCTGGGGATAAGATTCCCCTGAAAGGTCTGGATATCGAGGTACTGACGGCAGCCGGCCAGATTCTGAGCAAGCCTCTGAAAGGGGCGGGCGCGGAAAACCCTTTGTGCGCAAGCAACACGCAGGCGGCATCGATTGCACGCGACGTGGAGGACGACCAATCTGTAGGGCTGCTGTTTACCTTCGGTAAGTTCCGCATGCTCGATCTGGCAGATCTGGAGGCGCACCTCAGTCACGAGCTAGTCTGTCCGGTCAACCTGATTGGAACCGTGGATGTGTATCACGTCAATGTACACGGGCAGTTCAAGGGTATGGCGGCGGAGATGGCCGGCGCGATTCGGCCCACCGTGGCGATCATGGGCAACGGCGCGCGCAAGGGCGCCGACCCACAGACCTGGCCGATTCTGCGAGGGACGCCGGGCCTGGAGGACATCTGGCAGGTGCACTACTCCGCTGCCGGGACGAAGGACACGAACCCGCCCCCCGACTTTATCGCCAACCTGGATCAGCCGACCGATGAATTCGCCATGATCAAGCTCGTGGTGCAGCCCGATGGAACATATACCGTGACCAACACGAGAAACGGCTTCACCAAGACTTATCAAGCCGGAATGGCCGGCGGAAAAAAGAAGCCGTAACTGGTAGGTGGCTCCCGGTAATTTGTTTTGTCCGATGACGCGTCAAATGGTGGACACGTTCAGGCGTATGGTTGCATTGAACCATTGCCAGCGAGGCGCAGTGGCGATAGACTCCCTCAAGACTCATTCTTTGGAGGGTTAGCACAAATGCGCCGTGAAACTTACCTGGCTCGGTGTTTGCCAGAAACAACCCCGCAAGTTATTGATTCTTTGGCCAGGCCCGCCGCGCGTCCGTTGCACCGAATGATTCGGGCGGCATTCTTACTGGGTACTTACCTTACTCTTTTGCCGGCGCCGGCGTCCGCCCAACTGGGAGCCACCATCACGGGGGTGATTACCGACCCCTCTGGTGCCGCAGTGGCCGGGGCCAATTTAAGCCTTACCGACCAGGACACCGCGGTCGTTGTCGCGACGCTGAAGTCGGATGCCACCGGCAATTTCGAATTTCTGGCAGTCAAAGCACCGGGAACTTACCTTATGTCCGTGCAAGCCGCCGGTTTTTCCAAGTTTCAGCAAAGTAACATCACAGTTACGCAAGGCGAGAGAAGGTCGTTAGGGACCATCGCGCTGGTTATCGGCGCCGCAAGCGAGGCAGTAACCGTCACGGCCGAAGTTACTCCCGTCCAGACCCAGAGCGCCGAACGTTCAGCTGACCTTGACACCCATGAAATCTCGGCCCTGCTCGCCCGCGGATTGAATTTTGCCGGGCTGATGCGGAGTCTTCCGGGGGTCTCCGGGGGCGTCGATCCGACCTCTCCGGCCGGCAACAGCGGACAGGCTTACGCCGCCCTGAACGGAGCCCGCGCAAGCGTCTCCCTTCCGACGATGGACGGAGTCAATGCTACCGACCCATCCAGCCAAGGCCAGCTTTACGGCGCCGCGGCGATCGATACGCTTTCCGAAATCAACGTGAAGGCCTCCAACTACCAGGCCGAATACGGCGGCAGCGCGGGTGGGAACGTCAATCTGACTACCAAGTCGGGTACCAAGCAATTTCACGGAGATCTATATTTCTATATTCGCAACGAGGATTTGAACGCCAACGATTACTTCAATAACCGCAACAACGTCAAGCGAGCGATTTACCGCTACGTTACCGGCGGCGGCAGCATCGGGGGCCCAGTGCCCTTGCCTGGCCGGTTTAAAAACCGAATCTTCTTCTTCTTTAACGATCAATACCTCTACAATGGCAACCCTGGCTCGCTGCAGGAGCTTACCATGCCCACCGCTCTGGAACGGGCAGGCAATTTCTCGCAGAGTCTCACCGTCGGCGGGGCGTTGATTCCGGTTTACCAGCCCGGCACAAAAATTCCTTATCCAGGCAACATCGTTCCCGCGAACCAGATCTCCACTTACGGACAGAGCATTCTCAATCTATTTTTCCTGCCTAACTTCACTAACAGGACGGTCAGTGGAGGAAATTACAACTACGTGTTTCAAGACACTCCTGTCAACCGCAGTGAGCAGTATACGACGCGCGTGGATATTCAGATTACGAACAAACTGCGGATGTATGGGCGTGACACAGAAATCAGCAGTCACAATCAAGGGTACGCATCCGCCGTGGCGGCGGGACCCTCGTGGGGCTTGCTGAAGGGCTATTACGACCAACACATTGAGACTCCCGCCGTGAATTTCCTCTATACCATTCGGCCCACCTTGATCAACGAAACGACCTTTGGCATGAATCACTGGACGGAGCCGGGTGGCCCCCTCACCAATGCCGACTTGGCTAAAGCCCAGCGTACGACTTACGGTCTGGATGGGCTTGGGCAATGGTATCCATCCTCCAATCCGTTGGATTACCTGCCGACTATCGCTTTCGCGGATGTACCGAGCGCCGCTGGGTTCTCTTATGACTCCCGTAACCCCATCCGCGGGGCGACTACCATCTTCAGCTTCATCGACAACGTTACCAAGGTCTACGGCAAACACACCTTTAAAGCCGGCGTCACCATCGCACGCAGCCGCGCGTGGAAAGGTAATCAAGGTAACTACTATTCCGGTTATTTCCAGTTCGGCAAGGATGTGAACAATCCGCTCGACAGCAACTATGGGTATGCGAATGCCATTCAGGGAATTTACGACACGTATCAGGAAGCGTCGGCCCGGCCCGGCGCCGACTACCGCTCGGGCTCATTCGAAGAATTCGTGCAGGATACCTGGAAGGTTTCTCCCAGACTCACTTTGGAATTGGGCGTCCGTTTCACCACGTGGCGTCCCTGGTTCCAACGCTCCAATATACAGTCGGCCTTCAACCCTAATTCGTGGATTCCGGCCAATAAATCCGAGCTCTACCAACCTGGTCTGAATGCCGCAGGGCAGAGGGTCGCGGTAAATCCGGTTACCGGGATGCAGTCTCCCGCAGTACTGATCGGCGCACTGGTACCAGGCGTAGGCAATCCCTTGGATGGGCTTCTGATCGCGGGCACGCCGGGAGTTCCGCAAGGACTCACTACAGTACAACGCGTTACTCCCGGGCCTAGATTCGGCTTTGCGTGGGACCCGTTCGGCAACGGCAAGACTTCGGTCCGTGGAGGTTTCGGAATTGCCGCTTTGCCACAAACCGAAATCAACACCAGCGAGCAATCTCAACCCCCGTTCGCTTACCGGCCGACGGCTTACTATGGAACGCTGACGACGTTCCTGAACGCCGCGGGCTCTCTGTTCCCATCTAGCGTGCAAGGGACGGACTGGACCAAGCTGGCGCAAATGTATAGCTTCAGCACCGGTATTCAGAGGGATCTCGGCTTCGCAACCGTGATCGACGTGGCCTTTGTCGGCAATTTGGGCCGCCACCTTCTGCAGACGGTAAACCTGAATACGCTACCCTACGGAGCACGTTTCCTGCCCAGCAGCCAGGACCCGACGAATCCCGGCAAGCCGCTGCCGGATAGTTTCCTGGCGCCATACACTGGGCTCGGTTCTATTACTTACGGAGAACCGGTGGGCACATCGAGTTACTATGCGCTCCAGGCGCAGGCGAACCGGAGATTTGCACATGGCCTCGAATTCAAGTCGAATTTCACCTGGTCGAAATCGATGGATTACAGCTCCTCCGACAATGGATCCCTGGCGGTTTACGCCAGCCGCAAGCTGATCAACTACGGCATGTCGAGTTTCGATCGAACGTTCATTGTGAACCTGGCTTGGCTGTACGAAATTCCCGCCGGTCAGCATCTGAAGAACCCAGCTCTGAATATTGCCCTTGCGCACTGGAACGTCTCAGGGACAACGACTTTCGCCAGCGGCGCTCCCTCGGGCGTCGGCTTTTCCACTACGTCTGGCGTCGATCTCATCGGCGGCGGCGATGGACAGAGAATCGATGTTTCCGGCAATCCGCAACTTGGGTTCGGTAATAGAAACCAATACCAGTGGTTCAATACCAGCGTGTTCTCGGCTCCTCCGCTGGGCTATATCGGAAGCGCCGGCCGGGATGTCTTTCGCGGCCCTGGACAGAACCAGTGGGACCTCTCCGCATTCAAGCGGTTTGTGATCCGCGAGAGGGCCTCTCTGGAGTTGCGCGGCGAGTTCTACAACGCGTTTAACCACGCCCAATGGTCCAGCATAAACACGTCGGCGCAATTCAACCCGGCCGGCCAGCAGGTCAACAGCCTGTTCGGAACGGCGACAGCGGATCGCGGCCCGCGGGTGATCCAGCTTTCTCTGCGCGCGTCATTTTAAGGAGTAAGTGCCGGACACTTGGTTCGCGAAGGGTCGGGTGTCCGGCACTTACTGTCCCTAAAGACGCCTCAGAAACCTCGCGGGTTGATTCCGACTGAGGCGACTTGCCACGCAAGTGATAAGGCGAAGTTCGAGTGCGGTAATGCGGAAGGCGAAGGGTCTTCTTAGATAGGCGCGTGGCGGCTAACGCCAAACTAGGTCACGTATAGGCGTACCCTCGCAGAATGTCAAAGCGAGAGAAACCTGCTGGATTCGTGTACTGAGGACCCCTCCATGTGAGTACCGGTACCAATGAAACTGCTATTTATCCCCCCCCCGAGAGCCATCGGTTGAGTTTCATATGTTAAGCTCCGTGTTTCTCTAAAACCTAGCTGTCAAGACAATTTGTGACTTAGGGTATCCGCTCGCCAGTGGAGCTCTCGGATTGTTCGCATTTGCCGCTTTCACACATGCTCAACCGAATTCAAAAGATCATCACCAATCGGACACTGAGGAATCCTGCCATGTTTGCTTTTTTTTACACGAGCGCCGCTCTGGTTTACTACTGGGCGCGGGAGCCATGATCGTCGCTTGTGCGGCCATTCCGGCCTGGGCGCAATCTGACACCGGGCAGCCGGAATTGAAATCCGCCAAGATCGAGTTTATCCCGGGCGAAAAAACCATCTTCTATGACGATTTCAGCGACATGGCGAAGGACGAGCCTCCTCCATACTGGAAGGTCCGGGAAGGAAAGGTAGAGTTGAAGGTCGGTGGAGATATTCGTGAACTCTATAACGAAGGCGGCGTGCAACTCACGTCTCCTCAGATAACTGTCCCGCAGAACTTCACTTTTGAAGTACGATGGACCGGCGGCGGCGAGATGACCTGGGTCTTCCGCGATAAGGACGATGGCGAAGCCCTTCGCGTCATGGTTCGCGGAGAGGAGGATGGAAGACTGCTAGTATCAGCGTAGACGCGAAGGAACACCTGGGCGAAAACAGCATTCAGACTGATACCTCACGGCCGGTGACATTCGCGCTATGGGCGCAGCAAGGCCGCGTGCGCGCCTATCTTAATGGCGAAAGACTGGTGGACAGCAACCAAGTGGAGTTTAATCCCATCACGCGCCTCGAAGGAACCATCGGCGGTTACCGTCCGAATGGAATTCGATCTTTACGTATTGCCGAATCCGCCCCGGATTTTTCGTCCGTGATCAACGCTTCCGGCAAGTACGTCACCCATGGAATCAATTTCGATACAGACAGCGATCGCCTCAAGGCGAAGTCGGGCGCTGTGCTAAAGCAGGTGGCCGCCGGCCTGCAAAAGAATCCCAATCTAAAGCTGGAAATCGACGGCTACACGGATTCCGTTGGCGATGCCGCGCACAATGTGGATCTCTCCAAACGGCGAGCGCAGGCCATTGCGTCCGCGCTCGCATCGCAATTCGGAATCGAAGCGGCTCGGCTCACGGTGAACGGATTTGGCGCTAACAAGCCCATCGCCTCCAACGACACGTCCGATGGACTGGCTGCCAACCGTCGCGTGGAGTTCTTGAAGAAGTGAAGCCGATCTAAATCGATCTGGCTTCAACTGCCACATTGCGGCGCTGTGACCTAAGCGCTTGGCGCGAACTCCACCGCCGCACGCGGCGCCCTGCAGCAGACGATCAAGCCAGGCGGCGTTATGCCATGAAGGTCGCCTTCTGCCAACAGCTGGTAAGATTTCCGGGCTAACTCCCGCCTGACCCCTGTTGCACCAGCGAGAATTTCCGCCACCGTCCCCGCCGTGCGAACAGCGCGTCACTAAGCGATTTCGCTTCGGCCAACGCCTCTTTCACGGTCGCTTCTATGCCTTCATGACCGACCATGCTGGCGTATGGAACGGCATTGAGCGCGACTTGGACAGAGGAGCGAAAACGATGCGCGTATCGGGCACGGACGTTTGGCCCCGCAATTCCCGCCCCCTCCAGATTGGCGTTCATCATATGGTCCAGGATCGCCGAGCGTCCCATAAAGTGAGGATGCGTCGCAGCTATACTCGGGCCGGGCTGAAGATTTCCAAGTATCATGTACAGAATCCTGGACGTCAAATACACCAATCCCGCCACGGTCTGCAGATCGCAGGCGAGTCCCAACGCCGAGAAGTAAGTGCCGAGTTTCTGTTGATAGGTATCGAGCGTCAGGTAACCCAACAGGATGTTGGCGCAAGCTATATCGGCCTCAATCTCCCAAAGTTTTGCGGTGTCAACGCCGGCCAAAGCGCTCAGCGCGGTCAAGTTGTTCGCGTTTTCTTTCCAGCCGCCCGCGCCGGCAGCTGCTAAGACATCGCAATGGCCCGACACCACGTGGCCCACCTCGTGGGCCATCATAACCTGCATCGCGAAATGAGTCAGGCATTCGGCCAGTCGCAAACGCTTCATCGAATACGGATGTCCATGGTGGATATCGAGCGCCCAAGCCATTGCCTCCTGGACGCTCCAGCCGGAATCGAGTTCGTAGGGATGGAAGGATTCGAATTCTAATGGTTCCGAGTAACGTCTCGCGATATCGCCGTCGATTTCGGGGAAGAAGTCCGGCAGCTTGGAGAACTCGCGGAAGATCCGGTACAGGATAATTGGCGTGGCGATGTGGATGCCAATAACGTATGCCGCCGACAGGCGAACTGCGAAGGCGTTGAGGGTGCGGTCGACGATCCATACCGTGTGAATACCGACTGGGTCATGTAAGCGCCCGGAACGTGGAGGAATGCCGCCACCGGCCAGCATCGACTGCAGTTCGGCTGAGGTTCTGTCGTCGAGTTTTTTGCTGCTTTCGATTACCTGTGCGCTATTGCAATCGCCAATGTGACGGAGTCGAACCAGCAGATACGGCTGCAGGGCGTGTGAGGCGGTGCTCACAAGCAGGGAGAGCCATCCTTTGTCGAACGGTCCGTCGAGCAGGGGCATGGGATGCGCGCCGCCGAGCATCCAGAGCTTCTCGTTCTCCATATTAGAAGCCTCGCGCGCCGGCCTATTGGGAGATATCGCGCACCGCGAAGTGCTTGCCCGCCTGGTAGAAGTCACGCAGAGTTTTCGGCAGGACGGAAAGGATCGCCTCCCAAAGATAGTGACCGCCCAGCCGGACTCCGAACGAGTCGCTGAGGTAACTCACCGGGTCAGAGCCCTCATACCTTTCAGTAAGGTTGGTGATTCGTTCGAAGAAGGCGCGGACGGACGTGAACGCGCCATCGCGAGCCATCTGTTCGAGGTTGCAGGCGAGCGCGGGCTTAGGTGAAAAATAGCCGTCCGATGAGGCGTCGCGGCGGGCGGTGAAGAGCAGCAAGTCGGTCTCGCCGCTATACTTCCAACTCGTCAGTTCACTGAGCTCACGGCGCAGATCGTTGAACGCCTTCGGGCTGAAAGACCAGTCGTGTCCATCGATGGTGAGTTGGACCTTCTGGTCGGCGCGATAGCCGGTCGGCCAATCGCAGCCGTAACCAGCGCAATATAAGTCGACCAGTGCGCCGGTGCGCTCGTTGAGGTAATCCAGGGAAGGAAGAAGTTCGTCCTTGGCGGTTTTGCTTTCCGGCAGGAAGAAGAGAATCCCCGCTAGTTTCGACTCCTGATCGATCCGGACCCGCACCGTGCGCCAGCGCATTTGGCCCGACAAGGTCGTGGTCACGAAACCGACGTTACGGTCCAATTCCGGAACCTGTGTGGTGACGGTGTGCGGTTCCAGTGCGGCCTGGAAATTCTCGCGGATGGCGCTGACTGAGGGCGGCGGCGACATCATTTGCAATGATTGTACATCGGAAGGTTCGTGGACTGTCATTCGCGGCGGCTAAGAGCACTGCTAAGGATTCTGCATCAATTGACTGTTTCGTTCTGTTAGAATGGATCGCGATTTTCCATGCAGATCAGAGAAGCACAAATGCAGGCGTTCCAGACAGACGTGGATCGCCGCTTCGTCAATGAGACGGTACATCATCCCCGACGTTGACTCACCTCACGCCGCTGTGCAAGTTACTACTGACTCGTGAGCAATCGGAGCTCCGACCCAAAACGGGCTAATGCGAACCCTTTTCACTCCGCCACTCTGCGCGGCCTTTCCTTGGCCGGCCTTAAGTTGCACGACAGGTTTGAAGTAGACAAAACGTATCCTTTCGGTAAGGCTGGCGTGAACTTCGGCCGTCTTCTTGATACCGTCATCTTCAGCCAGAGAGGCCTACCTTGCGTTCGCCGCAACGGTGCGACGTGTTCTTGCGCGACAGGGCAGCCTGACTTCTGGACTCTGGATCTGTTTTGCGAATGGCAATCTCGGAACCTGTGATGCATAGCCAATGCGCTCACTGACTCTTTCTTAACGAGCGCTACGCGGCTACCGCCGGAGTCTGAAGCTGCGCCAGCTCAAGGCAACGTAAAATGTCAAAATGGAGCGGTTGCAAATGGAACGATGCCGGCAGTGTGGCTCGGAAATAGAGCCGACAGCGCCGTTTTGCTTGCAATGCGGAAATCCGTTGAGGACAAGTTCCGCAGGGTCTTCGATAGCCTCCCGCGCTGACGCTCCGACCGTGACCGCAGTCTCTGCGGCGGCCGCACCCACGTATCCGCCACGCAAACCTTCTTCCGCCCGGCTGGCGTCGCATCCTTCCCGTGGCGAAGGGCGGTTCGCTGCGGGCATGCTGATTGCGGAGCGCTATCGCATCATTTCGCTGCTGGGACGCGGCGGCATGGGCGAGGTGTTTCGCGCGGACGATCTTGCGCTTGGCCAGCCAGTGGCGCTGAAGTTCCTCCCAGAGTCGATGACCGACGAGTTTGCGCTGGAGCGCTTCCGCAACGAGGTCCGCATCGCGCGCCGTATCTCGCATCCTAACGTTTGCCGCGTTTATGACATCGGCGAGACTGACAACCAGGTTTTCCTGTCGATGGAATACGTGGACGGCGAAGACCTCTCGTCGCTGCTGCGGCGTATTGGCCCGCTTCCCTGGGATAAAGCTCGGGAAATCGCGCGCAAGATCTGTGCCGGGCTGGCGGCGGCGCATGACAAGGGCGTGTTGCACCGAGATCTGAAGCCCTCGAATATCATGCTCGATGGGCGAGGCGAAGTGCTCATCATGGATTTCGGCCTCGCCGGCTTAGCCCATGAAATTAACGACGTGTGCAGCGGAACGCCGACCTACATGGCGCCGGAGCAGCTTGCGGGCAAGGAGGTCACGGCTCGCAGCGATATCTATGCGCTCGGACTGGTGCTCCACGAACTGTTTACCGGCAAGCCGGTATTTCAGGGCAAGACGCTCGACGAGATTGTGCGCGTTCGCCGCGAGAGTACGCCGCTTCGCCCATCCACGCTGGTTCGCGATCTCGATCCGGCCGTGGACCTGGTTATCCTGCGCTGCCTGGAGGAAGAACCGGAAAATCGTCCCGCGTCTGCCCTAATGGTTGCTGCCGCACTGCCCGGCGGCCTGTATTTAGTTGCCATCTACCACCCCGACGACTACGACCCTTCCGTCGAAACCGAAGCGATGGCCCGCGAGATCGACGTGCTCAACGACGAGATGGGGGCTGCAGGCGTCAGGGTTTTCGTAGGCGGCCTTTCCCCGGCCGGCAACGCGCGGTCGCTGCGGGTGCAGCCCAATGGTAACGTGCTCGCCACTGACGGGCCGTACACGGAGACCAAGGAACACATAGGCGGTTTTTGGGTGCTGAAAGCCGCCGATCTGAACGAGGCGCTGGCGTGGGGTCGCAAGGCTGCCGTCGCCTGCCGTGCGCCGGTCGAGGTGCGGCCTTTTTTTTGACCGGAGCGCCCAACGGCAATCATGCCTGGAGCAACACAATCCAACGGAGGAAGAATGAGGAAGATCACAGCAAATGCACCTGTTTCACTCGATGGCGTCATGCAGGCTCCGGGCGGGGCTCAAGAAGATACAAGCGGTGGATTCGATCTTGGGGGATGGACCACTAAGTACGCCAACGAAAAGCTCGTTCGCTGCCGTTTATGCGGCACCGCAACCTACAAGGCCGGAAGTAAGTCGGTGTCCGACGACGTTAAGGTACGCTAATAGCATGCGCTAGGAGGCTGCTGTTACGCTGCGATCGAGATTTTCGTTTCATCCTTTCGGACTCGTAGTTGCGGCGTTGTTCGTGGCGCCACAAGCGAGCGCCCAGGCGAACGCGGCGCCCGAGCCGCTGAAGTTTGAAGTGGCTTCCGTTAAGGTCGCCACCTCGGGTGGGAACGGCGTGCGGGGAGGTTGCCGCGGAGTCGATTCTGTGTTTAGCGTCGAGGAACAGGAGCGCGGCGGTATCCCAGGTTTGGGGCGCTGTCGGATCACCGATGCGCGCTTGAGCCACCTTATCGGGATCGCTTATGGCGTCAACATGCAGGTGCTCGACACCGGTCCGGATTGGATACAACGCGGAGACCTGCGGTTCGACATAGAGGCCAAGGCGGAGAATCCGGCGGCGGCCACGCGGCAACAACTCCTCACCATGCTGCAAAACCTGCTGGTTGAACGCTTCCAGATAAAATTCCATTACGCCACTAAGGAAGAACACGGCTTCGCACTGGAGGTGGCAAGGAACGGTTCGAAGCTGCACCCATCCACGAGCGAGGAAGAGAAGTTGACGTTTTTCGGTCCAAATGGTGAAGAGTTGCCGAAGCCAATGGGCAAAGCCATCCGGGTGACCGCCCGGAAGTGCTCAATGTCCGCTCTGAAGGATCTGGTGGCATTCGCGGGGAATGTCGGCCAGGGCGTCGATAAGACGGGCCTCACTGGCGTATACGATTTCACTCTGTCATGGAATGAGGAGGACGGCCCTAGCCTGGCCTCGGCCCTCAGGGACCAGCTGGGATTGCAATTGAGATCGGAGAAGATCCCGGTCACTCGATTCGTTCTGGATTCCGCACAAAAGCCCACGGCCAATTAGCCGCTTCGGACAGGCAACATTCTGGTCTGGCCGCACGCCTCAGTGAGTCACAGATTCCTACATGCCTAACCAACTCAGTCCAGCGATACCAATCCCTGGCGCATGGCGATGGTAGCAGCTTCCGTCCGGTCCGAAACCTCTAGTTTCTCGATAATGCTGTTCACGTGATTGCGAGCGGTGTTGTCGCTGATCCCGATTGCCCGGCCTATTTCTTTGTTGGTGAGGCCCTTGGCTACAAGTTGCAGTACCTGATGCTCTCTCTGTGTCAGGTTCGATCGAGCCATGCGCGCGGCCAGCCTGGACGCAATATCGTCCGGGAAGTAGCGGCCTTTCTCATTTACGACCCGGATCGCCTCAAGCAGGCCATCCTGCGAAGTATTCTTGAGAACGTACCCCTGCGCCCCGGCGCCCACCGACTGGTAAATATCCTCGTCTGTATCGAAGCTAGTGAGCACGATGATGCGTGGCGGGTCAGGCCTTGCATTGATGGCGCGAATCACCTCTAGCCCACTCATGCCGGGCATCCGCAAATCGATCAGAATCACGTCCGGCGCAATCTTTTCGAGAAGCGCCAGCGCCTCCATTCCGCTGGACGCACTGCCCACGACATCGATACCCGGCTGGGTGCTCAGCATTGCGGCCAGCCCCGTGCGCACCACTGGGTGGTCGTCGATAATCATGATCCGAATGGCGGTTGGATTCTCCACGTTTCTCACTTGTGCAGGCTGTGTTGTTTCACGCGATGGCGGAACCTTACTGCTCCCAGAAATCCCGGTCGGATGGCCGCCTTCACTTCGACCTGCGTTCCAGATCCGGGGGCGCTTCTAATGATCAGCCTGGCCGAAATGCTTTCCGCCCTCTTCTGCATCCCAAGCAGACCGAAGCCCGCGTGATCGCCATCGGCGATGAAGCCGTGGCCATCGTCTTCCACCAGAAAATTCAGTGAGGCTCGTTGCCGATGAAGCCGGATCCGAATGGTCTCGGGTTCGGCATGCCGGATTGAGTTGGCGATCGCCTCCTAGCCAATGCGGAAGAGCGTGTCTTTGACGTGGAGCGGCAGAAGGCGCCCATCGTCCTCGCCATAGGTCTCCACTGTCACTTTTCCGCTTTTCACCATCCGTTCGGCGCACTCCCGCAGCGCCGGAAGAAGTCCCATGCGGCCGAGCGGTTCCGGATGCAGGTTCGCGATGCTGCGGCGCGCCTCCTCGTGGCTGGTACGCGCCATCAGCATCGCCCGGTCTACCTGGCGTTCCAAGACCTGAGCGTTGCGGGGAATGCTGTTGCGAATTGCCTGCAACTGAAAGCCGATGCCGGCGAAGCTTTGCGCCAGCGTGTCGTGAATCTCGTGCGCCAGGCGTTCACGCTCCGCTGTGATGGCGCGAAGACGCCAATGTTTCGCCAGAAGATATAGATAGTTGAAAGTGAAGATCAGCCCCAAAACCGCCAGGCCTGCCAGAATCAAGTTCGAAGGACGCCACCACGGCGGGCCGGCGACGACATCGACATCTTCGGCCGAGCGCACAAGAATTACGAACGGATCGGCTTTGGTATTGAATCGAGGGTCGACAACGGAAACGCCGCGCAGACGAAGGCGGCTGCGCAACGCGAGCCCTGCCAGGTGAGACCGGCTGCGGCCCGCCGGCAAAATGGCATGAAACCACTGTGTGCCTGCGTCCAGATTCAGGACGAAAGTGTTGCCCTTCGCCGACATGCCCTGGAGGAGTCCCTCCACCTGGATGAACATGCCATCGTAATAGCCCTCTGCGATCTGACTCGCGGTGAGTACCATCGGAGGTATCGGGACAGCCTCTCGCAGTAGACGGACTCGGGCCTTGATTAACACAGGGTTGAGCTTATCGAGATTGACTTGTCCTACGACCTCCACCTCGTCACCAATCTTGACCGGCGTCGCGCCATCGGTTTGAACCTCGATGCCGCTGCCCGACGAATCCTGCACGTAAATTGCGGGTCTCAGCAGAACCACCGTTCCGCGAACCGAAGCCGGGGGCGACGCAAAGGGAGCCAGATACAACAAAGAACGTATCGTCTGGACCGACGACGACGGCGATTCTTCGCCCGCCAGTGGTTCGTTCCTGCGCGGCATCCCGGCCAGCAACTGGAGCGGCAATGGATTTGGTAATGACAGACTAAGCACGGCAGGGTCCGACGCTGCCTCGCGCGAACCGGCAGGAGTCACTGCGACATTCCGCCAAACACCGCCCGTGCCGTTCGACCGGAGGCCGATCTCGCCCGACCGATAACAATCCGGGTCGTCGACCGGCGCCGTCTTGAGCTCGGGTAGTCCGGCCGCCCGGACGCTGGCCGTGATCGTGCAGCCGTTGGCTGTCACTTTGACGTGATACCAGCGGAAAGGACGAACGGGATCAGGCAGCGGCGCCTTAGTAACTTCGTGATAGGCAAAGTCGTAAGACCCAATTACTAAGCTGTTGTCTGCGGTTCGGACGCCGGCGAAATACCCTTTATAGGAATTCTCGCCCAGTTCGGCGTCACTTACCCGCGCCAGAAATCCCACGCTACCTGCGCCCAGGAGCTGCACATCTCCTTCCACGGTGTAGTCTTTCCAGTTGTGCGAGCCCGTCAGAAGTTTTGCGCCGCGATCGTTGGAATCGTTCCGCATGGAGCCCTCCACCACTTCCCAGGCGCCGCCCAGAGCGGTCCAACGATCCTCGACGTCTGGCGTGAACTGCGCGTAATATGGCAGGCCATAACCGGGGCGGGCGCGATACCAGTGCATCCCGCCGGCCATTGCCGACGCCACCAGAAGCACGGCCGCCATAGTGACAATCGGCTTGCGCCGAGACTTCCGATTCGTCGGACGTTTCATAAACGTGTCACCTTGACAAGCTCGTAAACAGACGCGCTTCGGAAGAGTCGAGATTCTGTTTGTCGATCACCAGAGGTGGTACGACCGAACGGGCCGGCAAAGACCTTCCCGCGAGCGATTCCGCAATCAGGCCGACGGCCTCGTACCCCATGCGATAGGTGTTCTCCGCCAGAATGGCGGCGATTTCTCCGGTTCTGACATAGCCGATCAAGTCAGTGTCCTGCTCACATCCCACCAGGCGGATCGCCTGTAGCTGCGACCGGCCCTTGAGAGCTGCGTGGACTCCCCGCGTGGAGACCGCCGTAAAACTCAAAATGGCCTTCAGGTCGGGATGCGCCGCCAGAATACCGTTAGTGAGATCTTCCGCGACCGAACTCTCGTATGTTCCGCTGATGCGGCTCACCACGTGGATATCGGGATAGCGACCCGCCAGTAGAGATTCCGCACCGCGAACCCTGCGCGCCACGCCCGGCGCATAGCGCGAGAGACCAACCAGGGCAATGGAGCCTTTGCCGTGAATCAGCTTGGCGATCTCCGTTGCGGCAAGCTCGCCCATTGTTTCATCGTCATTTACGATATAGGCCAGTTTGCCGCCCGCGGGGAGATCCAGTTGCGCCGCGACCACCACCACCGGAAGGCTAGCCGCCAGCGCACGGCGCAGAGGCGTAAGGGTGGCAAGCGCGTGATTCGGCGCGAGGACCAGCCCCTGGTATTTTCCGCGAGTCACTCGATCGATTAGCGACGCTTGGCCGGCTATATCGTTTTCCGAGGTCGGCGCATTCCAATAGAGGTGAAACTTCAGCTTTGCGGCAGCCGCCGAAGCGCCGGACTGTTCCGTTTCCCAAAGCATGGACGCGGCCACAGTCTGCGGAATGAAAGCGATAGCCGGGGTGCGGGAGGCAGGCAGGCGTCGAGAGTGCACCCACAAGGCTCCACTGGCAAGCGCGGGAAGTAGCAGCGCGAGCGCTACCCAGGCAGAAGCTCGTACAGTCTTACGCGACATCGACGACAATGCCCTCCCGCTGCGACGACCTTTTACTATATTCCCTTCTTTGGGACAACGCCGCGACGGGAGTTACCGGACTAGCGGTCATGCACCACGCCGCAGCTCCGGCATCGGGCATTGGCCCGCATCAAAGGATCCGTGTTCCGAATCGCCTCCACGCGGCTGACCCGGGCCACGAAAGCCTCCTCGATCACCCGGTCCCAAGCCGCGGCGTCGCGCGTGAATGTCCAGAATGCGGCGTACCTGCTGTTATCCTCCCCGACATTCGCCAGCAAACGCGGTGGAAGGTCTTCATATCTACCCGCGCCGGGGAGAGCCAGCGCAACCAGGCCATTCGGCGCCTGGCCTCTCTCGTGAAACAGGGATGCCTTAATTTCCCAGTCCACCGACCTAAGGCTGTGGGTGCAGCGTCCGACAACCACGATCGTTACCGTGGAGTCCTGTAAGGTCCGCGCCCTGAGTCCGCGAAGGATCAGGGCTTCATCCTCCACGCCCATGTAATTTTCCGGGTCGGCTCCAAACGAGACAATCTCAAGTGTGCGCTGGTGGCGAAGCAGTCCGTTTGCTTCCATGGCATCGGCTGGATCGCAGGCTACGTAGACCTTGCGTTCGTTCACTGATCCTGCGCCCCCGATCGCGACGTGTAGTGCCCATATATTGTGCATGCCCGGAACCCGATAAAATCGCCGCGCGCGTTGGCTGGACAATGGCCACGCGCGGATGCGCGCACGAAAAGGTCCACACTGCGATAGCAACCGCCCCGCAGCGCCCGGCGGCCGGGAGTCACTTCGTCTTCACACCATTCGAAAACATTCCCCGCCAGGTCGAACACGCCTTCGGGCGTTCGTCCCAGAGGATAGAATCCGACAGGCGTCGGCCGCCCGATTTCAACGTTTTGCCTATACGAATCGTCGGATTCCTGCGTGCTCTTTGCGTAATTCAAGAAGCGGTAGTCCGGCGCCGCATCGCCCCAGGGAAACAAGCGGCCGGCTTCGCCGCGCGCAGTCCGTTCCCACTCCGCTTCGGAGAGCAGCCTCACGCCCCAACCTGCCCACCGGCACCACGCTTGCGCTTCATACCAGCTCAAGCCCACCACAGGCCGGTTCGAATAGGGCGCCTGGTTGTCCCATTTTTCCGGCCGTTTCCACTCGCCGAATCCTCCTGCCGCCCAGAATTTAGGGTTTTCATAGCCGGAGTCGGCGATAAACGGCGCGAAATCGGCAACCGTTACCAGGAAGCGCGAAACGCGAAAGCCGCTCAGCGTCACCGTCCGGAATGGCAGTTCGTTGGCAAGGGCGCAGGCATCATACCCGGGAGCATTGGGATCGTCTCTCTGAGCCCCCATCGCGAAGGAGCCGCCCGGCATCCGCACCCACTGCTCACCCACCAGCCGCGGGTCTCCGCTCTGGCCAAGCGCATCAGCCGCTTCCAGCCGCTCGCGGCTCGAAAGACTGACCTGCTCCTCCGGGTCGAATACGCGCAGGATCCGATCCCGAATCGCATCGAATCGCGAGTCGCGAAACGTAAACTCGAAGGCCGTCAGATCGCGCTGCACGGCGCCCACCAGCCCAACTAAGTTCGCCTCGTTCGGCACGGACTGAGTCATCTCCGGCAAGTCCAAGAGCGCTCCCAGCATGGCGTTCAGCTTTTCCGGGCCCTGATGATAGAGAATGCCCGCGAACAGCAGCACCGTCTCGCGCCACTCGGGCGCCAACAATTTCCGCGCATTCGAAACCAGCATGTTGTGCTGATCCTGTTCGCGCAACGCGCTGATCGCCCGCGCCGCCAGGTATTCCTGAAACGAGAGATGCCAAAAGCGGACGTGATCGCCGCGCGCCACCACAATGCCGCTGTCCAGTTCCTCTTCCATCAGAAACTGCTCGGCGCGCTCCACATCCATGCCGCTATCGCCGCAGCGGGCAGCAATCTCTTCCGCGGCCCATCGTCGCCGGACCTCCACCAGGCGGCCATCCGGATGGTTCTGCATGCCAATAGCCACCGCTTGTAGCAGGCTCATGCAGCGCTCCGCCGAAGTGCGCCCCTTTCGGTCCTCTCTTGCGCGGCTCAACCACGTCAGTATCGATTCGTAAAGCTCCGCTCTCTGCTCGGGAATCCGTTTCTGGTTCCAGTGCACCACCGCCAACGCGGTCAACATCACAGGATTGGTGGCCATCCGCCGGATTTCACTGCGCGAGTCGAGAGCCGAGTGCAGTTCCGCGAAGTGCTCCTCGCGCCGCGTCGGCGCGTCCGGAAAGAGCGATTCGCACCAGCGTTGAAGGAAGGTTTGGACCGCCTCATCGCTCAGCGGCTGCACTTCAAACATCTGGAACATCTGCAGAGAGGTCTCTGCCGTATAGCCTCGGGGACGGCTGGTCATCAGGAAACGGCAATGTTCGTAGACGGCCGCGCTGTTCTCAATCAAGCGGGCCAGCGTCTTGCGCACGCGCGTGGAAGGGGCTTCGTCAAGGCCGTCCAGCAGCACGATGACGCGGCCTTGTTCCATCAATTCGCGAAACACGGATAGGTCCAACCCCCATCGGTATTCGCGCGACATGCGGGACATGAAAAGCGGCAGCCACTCGGGCGAATCCGCGGCCGATGGAAGTTCCGGCGAATCCGACGACGCGGAGCGCTCTAAAAAGTTGCCCAGGTCGGAAAGGCGGATCAGAAGGGGCAGGGGCGGCTCCCCCTCGATGCCGAAATCCGTCTTCGCCGCATCGGTACGCAGCCGCAGCCACGCCACGGCTAGGGAATGCGCCACGCGCCGCAGCAACGTAGTCTTTCCGCTGCCCGGGTCGCCGATTATTACGGCGCAGCGGCGCTCCAACAGCGCTTCCAGTTGTTGCTCGGCCGCGCCGCTGGCAGAGTTCTTTCCACCGCCTTCCGTCTTTAACTCCAAACGGATATACAGATCTTCAATTGAAAACTTATTCGCCTTTCCCGAGCCGACCTGCAGTCCGCGGATGTCGATAAAACCGCAAAGTTCCTGTAGGTGACGCAGGTACCGCGTGAAATCCGCGGTGTCTTTTACGTCCTCAGCATTTCCTTTCCGGTGCCGGATCTGCCAATCGTTCAGCGCGGCAATCACCTCGCCGCGCAGGTCCGCCGGGCTACGAAACGCCGCGCGTACCCCGCGCGAGCGCAGCCAGATCTTGAATGCCTTGAGTTGATCGATGCCGCGCCGGATCGCCAGTAACTCCTCCGCCGTGGGAATCCCGCGCTGCACCGCCGTAACCGCGGCGTACTCCTCCTTCAACTCCGCGGGCCATGGCGCATCGTCATCCAGGATGAACGCGAGTACCTCCTTGCCCGAGCGCAGCGCCTCTCCGCATTCGAGCCAAGTGATGCTTCGATCCGCATTCTCACTGCCGGGGACCCACCCGTAGCGGTGCGCCACGATGACGATCAGTAAGTCGCAGTCCGCCGCCGTTCGCAGGCAGGCCTCCAGCGGAAGCCGGTCTCCAGATGCCGGCCAGTGCTCGAACATCACTGGCAGAATGCCCGCCTTCAGCGCCGCATCCTTGGCCGCCTGACGGTAGTCCTTCAAATCTTCGACCGTGGATGAAATGAAGACTTTGGGAACCAAGGCGTTATTCCTCTTCCTCGTTCCAGATCAGCATGGCATTGCCCAGGGGCCTGCAATTCATACCGCGGCTATTCAGAGTCGCACGGACCTCCGCGCAGCGGTCTTCTACCCTAGCCGCGCCCAGCAAAAACTCGGCCACTTCGGCAAGTTCGGCCGCAGCGCGGTAGATGCCAGGACCATAAAGCGGCGGCGTCGCTTCGCATCCGCGATTGAACGCAAACTCCGCGGCGTGCTTCCCCGCCCCGTTGTATTCTTCACGTATCAATGCTTCGCCCGTCACCAGAATCAGCCGGTGGGCGCCGTTGCCGGCTACGATCCTTCGCAGCGCCGGCGCCGCCAAAACCTCATCGCCCCGCAGTCCTCCCGCGGTTTCCTGCGTCACCGGGCAAATGACAAAAAGATTGGTCTGCGCGCAAACTTCCAATATCCGCCGCAAGCTCCTGAGTCCCGGGCGAGTCGAATCGAACAGATAGTCCAACAGGAACAACGTAACTACTCGATGCTCCTCGAATCCAGGCTGTGCTAACTCGCCAAGAAGTTTCAAGAGCCGGCTGTATACCGGCCAAGATTTCGATGTGGGCTGCAGCGAGCGGGAATACCAGTCCATTTGGAAGGTACGGACCAGCGTCGTTGGGTAAGCCGAATCCACTAAGTGTCGCAACCCTCGCCACGTGCGTTCGAGTTGAAGAAGACTATCGTCTTCCATCACCTTCCTGAATTGCGCCGAAACCAGCCGGTCGATTTCAAACAACGCAGCCTTGATCCGCTCCGGCTCCCCGGTCGCCTGCCCGCCGTCCTGACTGACCCAAACCTGGTATTGAAGTAGCAGATTGACCAGACGTTCTGTCCCCTCCCAAAAGGTCGCCCCCGCCCCGGCCCACTCCCCTAAATCTTCGGCCAACACGGCTCGCGAAAACGGAGCCGTGTCACTCTCGTCCGGCAAGCTTGCCCACGCCTCGAGTTTGCGCCCCAGCGCCCCCACTCCACCGGGTTGCGCGCAGGCCTTCTGCAGCCCCGCCCACCGGCCTCGCTTCGCATCTGCCCTCGCCGCAACGTCCACCAGAGAAGTCCGTTGCTCCAGAAGATTGCGGCATATCCCAATCTGGCGCAGCATCTCCTCCGGATTGAAGTCATCCAAATATTGGAAATGTATCTCGGCCTGAATCGGAGCGCCCTTCTTGAAGACGCTGGGAATGATCCGTTTGAAAGACGAGTCCGCATAGTAGCCCTTCAGAACGCTGTCGAAGTTGTCATTGTCAATCGTAACCGCCCGTCCCGATAATAGCGGCAGAGCGCGGTCTTGCCGCGTCAAGCCGCAATGAAAATCCGCCATCGCCAACAAGTGAACGCGCGTCTGGATCTCCGGCTCCGGCGGCAGGCTCAGCGCCCCGCCGAAAGTCCACGGTCGGCGCTCCGCACGTGAGGCTAAGTGCGGCCGATCGTCGTGGATCTGCAAACCCAGCCTTCCTCCCCTATCGCGGATCTCATATCGCTCGCCGTTCCCTTCGGCCGATTCGGGCGCCTCGCGGAGCCACTGCCGCGCGTTGTCCAAGATAGATTCAGCGTCTGACCAGGCTCCGCGTCTTCTCGCCGCCATGTGCAACCGCTGCTGAAGCCGGCAGTCTCGCAGCAGCGCCGCCAATGCAATCCCGGCGCGGCGGCGCGGGATAATTTGCTGCATCGGAGTCATCGTGCCGGGTTGTTTGGAATGATTCAGCGCGTTGAGTCCAATCTGCTCCAGATTGCCCGCCAGCGGCTCCTGAATGTCGCATTCGAACTCGATCGCCTCTTCGCCCTCAACTTGCCAACCTGCGGCTTGCACCGTGTCACCGCGAAATGCCTGAGCTGCGGCGGCTCCCGCCAGGTAAACCGTGTTCATCCAGACCCCAGTCGGTGGAGACGCCTTCTCTTCCACCCGAAACCGGGGCAGCGCCGCGAAGACAAATGACGAGTCGTCAGACATGCGGAGCGAATGGAACTTGGCGTGATCCGTGGAGTGATTGAACCATGCCGGGTCGAATTCCGGATTGAGATCGTGCCAGATCTCCAAGCCGCAAATTTGCGGGCCTACGCCGAACAGGACCGGCGCACACATGGCGGCCGCCACAGAGGAAACATGTTCGGCCAGTTCGATATCTTCCGGACCTCCGTTCAAAAAATAATCCGCCAGTACGCACCCCACGGCGCCCCCGCCGAAAGTGCCAATTTGTTCGGAATAGACGCGTTTGAAAAACGAGGATTGATCGAATTCAGCGGCTCTCTGAAGATCCTTGAGCAGTTCTTTTTTTGAAATGTTCCAGCACTGAATCTCAACATTGGGTTTCGTCTCCGCGGCCCGGAGAAGAAACTCCAGTCCATGCCAGGCGGAACAGAGTGCCGCGAACGTCGGGTCGAGCAGCGCCGTCGCAGCGATTGCCTCGGCCTCATTCTCACTAGCGCCTTGCGCCGCAATTTGCGCGGCAATGCGCTCCGCCGAGAAATCCGCTAGCTCGCGAAAGGTAACGCCCAAGCTGCTGGCGGACCCTCCGGCCCGCAGCACCACCCGCGCTCGTTGAGCCGCCATAAACTCGGCAAACCATTGCCGGGAGATAGGAATCAGACGCCGCTCGCGAGGCCGCGGAAGCGGCGCCACAGGAGCGCCGCTGAGGTCCGCCAAAACGACGATCCTGAAGGGAAATTCGTTGGTCATCATCGTACGCGGCCCGAAGCGATGGTTAACGTCACTCGAATAGCTTCTTAAGCTGACCGCCAAAGTCCAGTTTCAGGTGATCCGTGTTCTTGTAGACGCTCCAGAAGTGCCCCAACTCCTTAATTCGTTTCTGAAACCTATGCAACGAACTGAAATCCTCCTCGCTCAGGTCACCAATCCGAATCTCTGCATCTTTGAAGTAAGTAAAAATTCTAGGTGCGCCTCTCTCCTTAAACTGCCGGTAAGCTACCTCAAATTCTTCCGATGTAAATTTCCCCGCCTTCGTAAAAGACAGACAAACGAAAACGTCGCACTCCCGCACCGCCAGATTGTACTCATCCTGTGAGCGCGTCGCCGACATTGCGCTCAAGATAGTTTCCCATCGGTCAATCTTCAGACGGATGCCCCTCTTACTCGAAAACTCGTTCTCTTGAAGGAAATAGAGCTCGAACGCATCGCGGTCCTCCCGCAACTCCGACGATGACGCAAGAAAGACTCGAATCGTACGAACATCGGTCGCATCCTCTTTCGCCCAGCCCGGCAGCCTATCCACGCGGACGCCCTCCAGCAACTCCAGCACGCTCACCATCTCATAACTCCCACCGGGACATTCGACCAGCAAGCGGTTGTCCTCCTTGCGCTGGAGCAGGGCTCGGTAGCCCAAAAAACCAGCCACAAGCGCGGTCGCGCAACGCTTACAGTTGCACGGAACCCACTTATCGAACCTCCCACGCAGCCCCTCAAAGGACTCGTTCAACGCATCCAGATCTCCGGCCACAACGCTAAGCAGCGCCTTCGCCTCCGGCCCTCGCGCGCGCAATTCGATCTCACTTCCATTCGCTAGTAACTCCACCAGAACCGCGGTATGGTCACGCTCGAACAACACGCCGGTCACCCACGCCATCTCCGGCTCGCGCACAAACCGATGCATTCTCACCGTCAACCGGCTGATCATGCCGTGCGGCAGAAACTCATATCGATAGCGAAGCGTCAGATCGCCTGCCGCGCCCCAGCCCGTGAGTCCTTCCGGCTTGGCCGGCGGCAGCAACTGCGGAGCCAGCCACGCCCGAGGATGGCTGTCCCGTAGCAAGTAACAAAGCTCGAAGCGCTCCATCAGCGCGAGTAACTCGGGATGCATGTCGGCATAGACGGAATCGCGCCACAGACGCTCGCAGTCCGCTTTGGTAAATCGGCCGCGCTGCCCCTTCACAACTTCGTCATCCAAAATGCGGAAAACCGCTTCGGTCGCCCATTGGTTCTGAAGGATCACCGTGTGTGCCAGCAACGCGTCGTCCTGAAAATGCAGGATGACGCCCAAGTCATGCAGGTAGCGGCTCAAGTGCAGGGCTTTGGTCCTGTCAAAATCAAGATGCCGCTTGTATATTTGAAAATATTCCTCTCGCGGAATGTAAGGCGTCTCTTCCGCGCGAGCCTCAACATCTCCCCGGATCTTAACCCAGGCGGCTGGCAACTCCTCGCCGATATGACTCAGGGTGCCTGCAAAGAATTCGATGCCGTCGCGCAACCGGGCTGCTGCATCGGACTTCGCAAGATCGCCTGCATAAAGCTCCTTCACGTTGTCGTACCGGCCTCTGATGCCGCCGATGTCGATCGCCTTGCTGCGCCCGCCCTTCTCGTTCTGAAAAATCAGCACCGGGCTATGTCCGCCAAATACCTCGACCAGCTCCAGCCAATTCCGGAAGCCAGGATCCGATACCGACTTGTAATCCTTGCGCGTGTCGTCCACCAGCAGATAAAGCGAACGGTGAGTCAGGAAAAACTGGTGGGTCGCATGGTAGATCTCCTGTCCCCCGAAATCCCAAACGTTCAGGCGGAAGGTCCGTCCGTTTTTCATCTGGAACTCGTGCCGATAAATCGAGATGCCCTTGGTGGTCTCATCCTCTCCGGGCAGGGGCTGTTCGGGTTGATAGAGGCGCCGCAGCAAACTGGTCTTACCCGCTCCGCCTTCCCCGACAATGAGCATCTTCGCCTCGTACAAATGGTCGATCTGCCCTAGTTCCCGCTCGTGGAAGTAATTGAGAATGGCATCGTTCCCCTGCTTCACGATCTCCGGCGGCGGATTTCGCAGCGGGCAGTGTTGGACGTAGATGCCTTTGCCTTCCCAAGAACGTGAACTCCAGCAGACCGGGCGACCTCCGCGAATTAGCGATATCAAAGGGAAAAGATCGCCAACGTGCGTACCCGAAACATCGAGCGTTTGCAGAACGGGCAGGCCTGCCAGCGATCCAAGATCGGCGATCTGGCTATACGAAACATCGAGCCTTTGCAGAGCCGTCAGGCCTGCCAGTGGCCCAAGATCGGCGATCTGCGTATTCGAAACATCGATCCATCGCAGAGCCGTCAGGCCTGCCAGCGGCCCAAGATCGGCGATCTGCGTACCCAGAACAGAGAGCTTTTCCAGAGCCGTCAGGCCTGCCAGCGGCCCAAGATCGGCGATTTGCGTATTCGCAACATAGAGCTTTCGCAGAGCCGTCAGGCCTGCCAGCGGCCTAAGATCGGCGATCTGCGTACCCGGAGCGTTGAGCCTTTGTAGTGCCGTCAGTGCTGCCAGCGGCTCAAGATCGGCGATCTGCGTACCCGAAACAGAGAGCCATCGCAGTGCCGTCAGGCCTGCCAGCGGCCCAAGATCGGCAATCTGCGTACTCGAAACATCGAGCCATCGCAGTGCCGTCATGCCTGCCAGCGGCCCAAGATCCGCAACCTTCGTGTACGAAACATCGAGCGTTTGCAGAGCCGTCAGGCCTGCCAGCGGCCCAAGATCCGCAACCTGCGTGTACGAAACATTGAGCCTTTGCAGCGCCGTCAGGCCTGCCAGCGGCCCAAGATCCGCAACCTTCGTGTACGAAACATTGAGCGTTTGCAGCGCCGTCAGGCCTGCCAGCGGCCCAAGATCCGCAACCTTCGTGTACGAAACATTGAGCGTTTGCAGCGCCGTCAGGCCTGCCAGTGGCCCAAGCGCAAGGCCGCCAAGGTTATTCTCGGCGCCTCGATTTCGGGTCTCCTTAACCTGCCACTCTTCGCCGTTCCATTCCTCCCATCTGTCCCCCAGCGACAGACCCTCAAGCCAAACTAGTTCTCCCACCTCAGCCGGAACGTCACTCAACCCGCACTTCCCCAAGTCAAGAAAAGTAGCCCGGGTACGTCTGTTTTCAGCAATCAGTTTCAGCGCAAGTTCAGACATAGAAGTTCATTTTCAACAAAGCCGGCTCCAGATCATTCTAGATCCCGCAACCGATCACCGCATCCCAAAACCACCAATTCGCGCCGGCAACTTTTTGCGTTCACGCGAACTCGCAACTTTTTTCGTCCCCCGAAAACCCAATTCATTCAACTGCTTACCGCCAGTCCCGCCCTTCCCCGCCCCGCGAGACCGCCACCCCGCCTGCTACCCTCCAACCGGGGCAGCCTCGCGAGCAACACCGCGAAGCCGCCCCTTTTCACATCACTCACATAGGAGAAACCTAATGATGGCTCCACGCAACTTCGAAACCAACCGCGCCAACGCGCAAAAGTCCACCGGCCCCGTCACCGAGGCCGGCAAACAAACCGTCAGCCAAAATGCGCTCCGTCACGGCTTGAGCGGCAGCGTTCACGCCGCCCTCCCCGGCGAGCAGGAGCCCTTCGCCCGCCACTACCTCGCCATGCGCGAAGCTCTCGCCCCCATCGGCGTCATCGAAGAAGAACTCGTCGAAGATATCGCCGCCGACCGTTGGCGCCTGAAGCGCGCCCGCGCCATGGAAAATGCCCTCTTCACTCAAATCGAGCAGGAGCAGTCCGGCCAGCTCAGCGCCGCCGCCGCGCAAGCCCAAGCTTGGATAGACGCCTCCAAGGGCCTCCAGCGCCTCGCCCTCTACGTCAGTCGCATCCAGCGCGCCATCGAAAAGAGTACCGCCAAGCTCGAAGCGCTCCAGGCCACACGCAAAGCCGCCCACGCACAGGCGCTCGAAGAAGCCATCCTCCTCACCGAACTCGCTCAATCGAAAAACGAAACCTACAATCCCGCGTCCGATTTTCCACCGTCCGCCGATCCCGCTGGCTTTGTTTATTCACCGCCCGAAATCGCGCGCCAAATCAGCCGCCGGGCGCGCCTGGAAGAGGCCCAATCGCTTCTTCCCGCGCTCGCCACCGCCGCGTAGAGCCGTCCTCTGGGCTCTCCACGCATGACTCGGCGCCAGTCACTCCGCCATGCGAGAATCAGACCACTCGGATGACTCGAACTCTGCCACGTCAGCGCCGGGATCGTCGGGCACTTGCGCGATAATTCGATGACAACTACCGCTTCTTGAATTGCGAGCTCATCTTCGCGCATCTAACAGAATATGCCTCTGACGCACAATCCGCGCTTCTCGCTACTCGATCTTGCTCCGGTACCGGAAGGCGGCAGCGTGGCCGACGCCTTGCGCAACACACTCGATTTGGCGCAGCACGCGGAACGCTGGGGATACACGCGTTACTGGCTCGCCGAGCATCACAATATGCCCGGAATCGCCAGCGCCGCCACCTCGGTTTTGATCGGCTACGTGGCCGGTGGCACATCTACCATTCGGGTAGGTTCGGGCGGGGTCATGCTTCCCAATCATGCGTCCCTCGTGATTGCGGAGCAGTTTGGAACTCTGGAGACCTTGTATCCGGGCCGCATCGATCTTGGCGTCGGGCGCGCACCCGGTTCGGACGAGGCGGCATCGCGCGCCTTACGCTACAACCCCACCGAAGAGGATTTCCCGCGCCAGGTGGCCGAACTACTCGCGTATCTGGCGCCTGCCCACCCTCCGCAGCGGCTGGTGGCATTTCCCGGTCAGGGAACCAGCGTGCCTGTCTGGTTGCTAGGGTCCAGCCTGTACAGCGCGCAATTGGCCGCGGCGCTGGGTCTGCCTTTTGCATTCGCCAGCCACTTCGCACCCGCGCTTCTGTTGCAGGCCGCCGCAACCTACCGCGAGCAATTCCAGCCTTCCCAATACCTCGAACACCCGTATCTGGCGGCAGGAATCACGGCGGTCGCAGCGGACTCCGACGCGGAGGCGCGACATCTGGCCACCTCAGTGATGCAACGCGGACTGCGTCTCATCCGGCGGCAGCCAATTTTCGTACCGCCGCCCGTGGCGACCATGGACGGCCTTTGGAACGATTCCGAACGCTACGTGGTCGAATCACGTATGGCCCGCGCCGTGGTCGGTGGTTTGAAAACGGTACAGGAAGGGCTGGAACGCGTATTGCTCGAGACCCAAGCCGATGAACTCATTTTCGTCTCCGAGCTGTACAGCCATCCCCAACGCCTACGCTCGTTCCAGATCCTGGCCGAGGCTATGAGGCAGCTCTCGACTAGCAGGCTGCTGAAAACCACCTGAAATCAGCTGACGGCGGAGCAAGGCTGACCAACGCACATCGAAAACAAATGGATTTATCCGCGTTGATCGGCGTTCATCCGCGGCCCATTTGCCTTTTTCAGAAGCCTGCTAGGATTCGGACCCGACGGCGTACTCTGAGCAACATTGTCTCGGACGCATTTACATCTGTGCTATACCGATATAGTCCACAGTTTTAGGAGGCTCAGTTGCTTCAGTTAGCGGTAGGCGGCGCCAGCCGGTGGCTTGCCTTAACCACGGCAGCGCTGTGTGCGCCAGGCCTGTTCGCGCAGAATGGCGCGCTAGTAGATTTCCAACGCGAGATTCACCCGATTCTTTCGGAAAGCTGCTTCCCTTGCCACGGGCCGGATTCTGATTCGCGCCAGGCTAACTTGCGGCTGGACCGCCGCGATACGGCTTTGGCCAAGCGGCCGAATGGCGCCCCGATTGTCCCGGGAGATTCCGCGGCGAGCTTGCTTTATCGGCGTATTAGCGCTGCCGATCCGGGCTTTCGTATGCCCCCCGCGATCTCCCATCGAACTCTGACGCCCGCCCAGATCGCGCTCCTGAAGCGGTGGATCGATCAAGGTGCGCCTTGGAAGGAGCAATGGGCATTTGTATCACCCGTCAAAGCGAAGGCTCCCGTAGTCAAGAACCCCGCCTGGGCTCGCAACTCCATCGACCGCTTCATCCTGGCCCGCCTGGAAGAGAAAGGTCTGACGCCGGCCGCGGCCGCCGATGCCCGTACGCTCATTCGGCGCGTTGCGCTGACCGTGACCGGGCTTCCTCCCAAGCCGTCTGAAGTGGAACTCTATCTGGCCGATGTCGCGCCGGGAGCTTATGAGCGCATGGTGGATCGCTACCTTGCCTCGCCGCACTATGGCGAGCAGCGCGCCCATTACTGGCTGGATGCGGTTCGCTATGCCGACACCAACGGAATTCACTTCGACAACTACCGCGAAATCTGGCCCTACCGCGATTGGGTCATCAATGCGTTCAACCGCAATCAGTCATACCAACAGTTCGCGATGGAGCAGATTGCCGGCGACCTGCTACCTAACGCTACGCTCGACCAGCGCATCGCCACCGGCTTTCAACGCAGTAACGTCACCACCAACGAAGCCGGCATCATTGAGGATGAATATGCCGAAATTTATGCGAAGGACCGCGCGGATACCTTCGGCTCGGTCTTTCTCGGCCTAACGGTGGGATGCGCTACCTGCCACGACCACAAGTTCGATCCGATTTTACAGAAGGATTTTTACGCGCTGGGCGCGTTTTTCCGCAATACGCCGCAGCGCATCATGGACGGAAATACTTCCGATCAGGCGCCCTTCGTCATTGTGCCGCGCGAGCAGGATCGCCCGCGCTGGAGTCAGATCGAAACCCGGCAGGCGGCGATTGTGCAAGAAATGTCTCACGCGCGTGTAGCTGCCGCGACGCAGTTCGACGCGTGGCGGCAGGGCCGCGCCACGGACGCGCCGGCTGAACTATTCGACGCAAAGGACGTCCTCTACACCGCCGATCTAAAGGCATTGGCATCGGGTGGCGCCGACATGCAACTGGGTGAATCTCCGGTTGCCGGTCAGCGCGCGCTGCACTTCGCGAAGAGCGGCGGCGCCAGCATAACCAAACCTCCCAAGCTGGACGCGGAGAAGCCCTTCACGATTGCCGTGCGCTTCTTGAGCCCCAAGGGCGAAGGCTACAACATCGCCGCGCAGCAGAACTCAAAGGACAAGAACCGGGGCTGGGTGCTCGATGCGGGCGGACGCCTGATCAGCTTCCGATTGATAGGCGATAACGGCGAGAATATCGAGATTCGCTCGGCGCTAGAGCGAGTCGCCCCGTCCACATGGACCAGTGTTGTGGTGACCTATGACGGCTCGCGCGCTCAATCGGGGCTCGAACTCTATCTGAATGGCCATGCCATTGCGACCCAGGGCCGCAATAATCCGAATACAAAGCTCTCCGGGTCCATAGGCGGGGACGATGCGCTGATTCTTGGTAAATCGTTGGCCGATGGGGCGATCGCGGACTTCCGCATGGCCGGCCGGGTGGCAACCGCCGCGGAAGCGCAGGCGCTGAGCGAAAGCGGGCCCAATGCGTTGCTGACTTACTATCTGCTGCGTGAGTACGACCCTTATCGCACGCTGGCCGCGGAACAAGACAAGCTGAATCTGGAGGCGAAAGAGATTGAGCGCCATGCCGCCACCACGCCGGTGATGCAAGAGCGCACCGATCAAAAGCCCTTCGCGCACACGCTGTATCGCGGCGCCTATGACCAACCGCGCGATCGGGTGGATGCAAATACGCCTTCCGCGCTGCCACCGATGGCGGCTGCCTTGCCGCGCAACCGTTTGGGGCTGGCAAAATGGCTGTTCTCGAAAGACCAGCCTCTCACGGCTCGCGTCGCTGTGAACCGGATGTGGCAGGAGATTTTCGGCACTGGCCTGGTCCGCACGGTGGACGATTTCGGCAGCCAGGGCGAGCCACCGTCGCATCCGCAATTGCTCGATTGGCTGGCGGTCGATTTCGAAGAAAACGGGTGGGACGTCAAACGCTTTTACCGGCAAATCCTCACCTCAGCCGCGTTCCGCCAGTCCGCCGTCACCACTCCGCAAAAGCTGGCGCAAGATCCCGATAACCGCCTCCTGAGCCGCGGACCGCGGTTCCGCATGGACGCCGAAATGTTGCGCGATTATGCGTTGGCGGCGAGCGGCCTGTTAGCGCCACAGATAGGCGGGCCTAGCGTACGGCCCTATCAACCGGATGGGCTTTGGGAATCGGTTGCGATGCTGGGCTCAAACACGCGTTTCTATAAGCAGGATTCCGGCAGCGGACTCTATCGCCGCTCGCTCTACACTCTGTGGAAGCGCGCCGCGCCGCCGGCATCGATGGAGATTTTGAACGCGCCCACGCGGGAAAGCTGCACCGTCCATCGTGAGCGCACCGATACGCCTCTACAAGCGCTGGTTACCATGAACGACGTGCAGTTCGTGGAGGCCGCGCGCGCGCTTGCCGGCGCCGCCATAGAAAGCGGTTTGAGCTTCCAATCGCGTCTGGCGTTTCTGGCCTCGCGTATCCTGGTGCGCCCACTCACCGTGCAAGAACAGAGCATCTCCCGCAAGGCCTATCAGGATTTCGAAACCTATTACAGCGCCCATCCAGAAGACGCCCGCAAGTTCCTGGACGATGGTGAGCGCAAAGGCGACCCTGGATTACCCGCCGCGGCATACGCGTCGCTGACCATGCTCGCTAACCAGTTCTTCAATCTCGATGAGGCGTTAAATCAATGAGTGACAGACGCAATCCTCTGCTGCCTGATGATGACGGCCACTATGCGCCGGAGATGCTGGCGATGGACCGTGCATTGCGGCGCACTATTTCGCTAGGGCGCCATCCCATGGATGAACTCGCCCGAGAGATGGCGGTTCAGGAAACACGGCGCCGATTTTTCTCGCGGGCGGCCAAGGGCATCGGCGCGGTAGCATTGGCGTCGCTGGCGGCGGAGAATTCGCGAGCTGCCGCACGCGCCAGCGACGCGGTGGGCGGTCTCCCGGGTCTGCCCAATTTCGCGCCCAAGGCCAAGCGCTGCCTGTACTTTCACCTGGTGGGCGCGCCGCCGCAGATGGAGACCTTCGATTACAAACCGAAGATGCAGGAGCTTTTCGATAAAGACCTGCCTGAGTCCATCCGCAACGGCCAGCGGCTAACCACTATGACCAGCGGCCAGACCCGGTTTCCCATTGCGCCTTCCGTTTTCAAGTTCGCGCAATACGGAAAATCCGGCGCGTGGGTCTCTGAGTTGCTTCCCAACACCGCGCGTATGGTGGACGATATCGCGATTATTCGCAGCATGCACACCGACGCCATCAATCACGAGCCCGCGCTTACTTTCTTCCAGACCGGTCAAATGGTCGCGGGGCGTCCCTGCATGGGCTCGTGGCTTAGCTACGGACTGGGCAGCATGAACCAAAGCCTGCCCACCTTTGTAGTGCTGCAAGCCAATCACAAGAATCCCAAAGCCAATGTGCAGGCAATCTCCGCGCGTATGTGGAGCGCGGGGTTTCTTTCGGGCAAGTATGCCGGGGTAAGTTTGCGTAGCACGGGCGACCCTGTGCTGTTCTTGAAAAACCCGGACGGCGTGCCTCCGGAAATACGCCGCCGGATGCTCGATTCGCTTGCGGAGATGAATCATCTCCAGTTCGAGAAGATGGGCGATCCCGAGACGCGCACGCGCATCGCGCAATATGAAATGGCGTTCCGTATGCAGACTTCGGCGCCAGAGCTTACGGATGTTTCGAAAGAGCCTGAGAGCGTTTGGAAAGCCTACGGCGAAGACGCGCGGACCCCGGGATCCTTCGCACAATCTTGTCTCATGGCGCGGCGCATGGCGGAGCGTGGCGTACGCTTCGTACAGGTCTATCACCGTGGATGGGACGTTCACGGAAATCTGCCGGAAGTATTGGCCAGCCAATGTCAGGAGATCGATCAAAGCCTCTACGCTTTGGTTCAGGACCTCAAGCAACGGGGCATGTTCGACGACACGCTGGTGATTCTCGCGGGTGAATTCGGCCGGACGATTTACTGCCAGGGCAAGCTGACACAGACCGATTACGGCCGCGATCATCACCCTCGATGCTTTTCACTGTGGATGGCCGGCGGCGGCATCAAAGGCGGCGTAGTGCACGGTGAAACGGACGATTTCAGTTACAACATTACGCGCGATCCGGTGCACGTCCGCGACTTTCAAGCTACCGTTCTGCATCTGTTCGGCATCGACCACGAGCGCTTCACTTATAACTACCAAGGGCTCGATGTCCGGCTCACGGGCGTAGAAAAGGCCGAGGTTGTGAAAGGAATCCTCGCGTGACCGCCGGCGGCAGGCAGGGGATGCTATGCATGCCTCCGCCGGCGGCGAAATTTGTCAGTCATGTTATTAGTTACCGATGACGATGATGATCGGATCTCCGGGCATTGTCGAGTTGCTCCTCGAGAAATAGTTCGACAGCCGGAGACAATCTCATTAGTCTAATGAAACTCGTTCTAGCCGCGCTCTGGTTGTCGGTGCCTTGGATATCGGTGGCCACGGCGCAAACCGTAGAGTTCGTGGCCGATCCATCGCCCACGCCTTCCTGCCACGCTTCGACCGTGGTCGAATTGCCAGGCGGCGACTTACAGGCGGCGTGGTTTGGCGGCGCTCGCGAAGGCGCGCCAGATGTCGCAATTTGGGGCGCGCGCAGGAGGGCCGGCGGCTGGGCGGAGGCGAAAGAACTGGTACGCGAACCGCAGATTGCCGCATACAATCCGGTCTTGTTCCATTCCGCCGATAACCTGCTTTGGCTCTACTATAAGTTCGGCCCTTCGCCCTCACAATGGAGCGCCGGCCGCATGTCGAGCAGAGATTCGGGCAACACGTGGAGCGTGCCGGAACATCTTCCCGCCGGGCTGTACGGTCCTATCCGCGCCAAACCGTTAGTGCTTGCAGACGGAGTCATTCTCAGCGGCACGTCGGTAGAAAGCTATGGAACTTGGGCTTGTTGGATTGAGCGCAGCGCAGACAACGGCCGGACATGGACCCGCATCGGCCCCATCGCCGCGCCGGCCAGTCTCGCCACCGCCGCGACTCGCACGGGAGACCCTTACGGGATTATCCAGCCATCGTTGATTCATCTTGAGGGCGCTCACATACGGATGTATATGCGCTCCACCCGGGGGATCGGCCGAATCTGTCAAGCCGATTCATTGGACAACGGTCTTACCTGGTCAGAGGTAAAGGTAACTTCGCTGCCGAATCCCAATTCCGGCATTGATGCCGTCCGCCTGCGCGATGGACGCATCGTAATCGCCTACAACAATACCAGCGCCGGCCGCACTCCCCTCAATCTAGCCGTGAGCCGCGATGGCGCGGAATGGCGGCGTTTCCATGATCTGGAAACCGACCCAGGCGAGTATTCTTACCCGGCGTTGGTGGAAGCGCGCAATGGCGACCTGCTGATTACTTATACATGGAATCGTCAGAAGATCCGCTTTGTCCGCTTTCCGCTGGCTAAGATCCCTTAGCGGAAGAGCCGCGGTGCGAAATCGTGAAGCGAGCGCCGCCAGGTTTGAAATTCATGCGCGGTGCCTTGCGATTCGAAGAGCACGTTGTGGATTCCCTGCTTTTCGAGCGCTTCGTGGAGCGCGACGGCGCCGGCGTGCATGCGCTCTTCCGCCGTACCCGCGCCGATCCATAACAGGCGATTCTTTTTGTTGAAGGCGGCGGCATCGGCAAATGCGCCCTCGTAGGAGGTCTTCGCGCTGAAGTCAGTGATAGGCGGCGAACTGAAGGAGCCGATCCATGCGAACTTGTCCGGATGAGTCAGTGCGATCTGCAGCGTCTGGCGCGCGCCCATCGACAAACCAGCCATGGCGCGGTGTTCGCGATCGGCAACGGTACGGAAGGAGGCATCGATCATAGGAATCACTTCCGTGAGCAGCACTTCTTCGAAACCGTTGGGAGTCTGTGGTTGCCCACCGGCGGCGGATGCTACCGGCTTGGCGCCGAGAAGGGTGGCATAGCCGGTATCCATTACCACTAACATCGGCTTGGCCTTCCCTTCCGCGATCAAGTTATCGAGAATGAAGTTCACGTGGCCTTGCTTGGTCCAGGTGGTTACGTTCTCTCCCGCACCGTGCTGCAGGTAGAGCACCGGATAACGCTCGCGGCTGGAATCGTAGCCCGGCGGCGCGTAGATATACGCCTGCCGCCATTGCCCGGTGAGCTGGGAAAAGTACGGGCGAATGCGCACCTCGCCATGTGGGACGGACTTGGCATCGTAGAAATCCACGCCCTTTTCAGGAACTTCTACGCCGCTCGATTCCTTATTCCAACCGAAGAAGGATTCGCTGCCATAATCATTCACCGGAACGCCATCGACAAGAAACCAGTAGTAATGGAATCCGGGGACGGCCGGTTTGGTGGTGACGCTCCACGCGCCGCGCTCATCTTTCACCATGTCGAAGGGGCCGGCGCCCAGACCGTTATCGGCCCCGCCGGGCATCAACTGTACCTTCCGCGCATCGGCGGCCTGGATCCTGAAAGTGACTCGTCCATCCGAATGGATGCGCGGATATGGCGAGCCTATGATGTTGGACGGGGCAGGCGTGGAATCGTCGGCCGATTGCGCCAGGCAGATGCCGGCGGCTGCTAGAAAGATAGTCAGTGCATACTGGATCGACGGATATCGCATTTCACGTAAGCCGTCGATCAGTATACACCTGCCGGCTTACTTCTCCTCAATCGCGCCCACCGCCGCCGGGCCGCGCGAGCCAAACGGCAGGCGAATGCGCAGCACGCGCTCGCGATTGCGCTCTTCCTCTAGTGACCGGCTACGGGCAAGCAGCAGATCGTGCAAGGAGACCATTCCCACCAGTTTGCGGCTTTCCTCGCTTTCAACCACGGGGAGCCGGGTGAAGCCGGTCTCTGCCATGCGGTAGACTACGGCGCGCAAGGACTCGTTGGCATACGCGATGATCGGGTCTTTCTTGCCAAATTTATTCAGTTCCCCGCAAGAGCCGCGCTGACGGATCTGGTGTAGATCGTTACGCGTAATGACACCAGCCAGCCGTTGATCCTCATCCACCAAGGGATACAGCAACTGACCGCGCCGCTCGTGGCCCAAATTGATGGAAGGGCCGACATCTTCACAGCGGGTCTTGGCTTGAAACGCAACCACGTTGCTTCGCATCACCTCGCGCACGAAGAGAATCTCAAGCGGGTCTACGGCGTATTCGCGGCTCATATGGAATCCGCGCCGCGCCACTTTCTCGGTCAGGATGGAACGCCGCAGCGTGAGCACTGTGAATCCATGCGCAATGGTCACCGCCAGCAGAAGCGGAAGCAGCATATTCACATCGTGAGTCAGTTCCAACGCGAACACGATGCCGGTGAATGGGGAACGCATCGTGCCGCCTAAAATAGCGCCCATGCTTACCAGCGGCCAGAAGCCCGCGCCTTCGTGAGGCAGGAACATGGCTTCCATTCCGCCCAGTGCGCCACCCATCATCAGCAAAGGCGCGAGCACGCCGCCGGATGTTCCCGAGCCTAGCGACACCGCCCAAATAACCGACTTCACAAGCAGAACGCCAAGAATGATATTTCTGGGAACATCCCCCTGTAAGAGTGCGCCGATCGTATCGTAGCCAACGCCGAGGGCTTGCGGGAAGATCAGCCCGCCGAGCCCGATCGTAAGCCCGCCGATCGCCGGCCACCACATCCAATGGATGGGCAAGAGACGGAACAGGTCTTCGGCCGCGTATACCGCCATGGTCAACAACGCGGATAAGGCGCCTGCCGCCAACCCGGCGAACACGCAACCCAGCAACCCCTGTGGGCCGATGAAGACCGGATGCGGCGGGACCGGAAACAGCGGGCCCATACCCAGGATGTATCTTCGCGCGGCGCCGGCAGTGACGCAGGCAAGCGCCACTGGAATTAAACTGCGTGGCTTCCATTCGAAGAGCAACAGTTCGACGGCTAACAGAACGGCTGCTACTGGCGCGGCGAATGTCGCCGCCATCCCGCCGGCCGCGCCGGCCACCAGCAGCGTCTTCCGTTCTGTACTGGAAAGTCGAAAAAGCTGCGCGATCATCGAACCAAAGGCGCCGCCCGTCATGATGATGGGGCCTTCCGCGCCGAACGGTCCCCCCGAGCCGATAGAGATGGCGCTCGACAACGGCTTGAGGATGGCCACTTTCGGCTCTACTTTGCTTCCGTTGATCAGGATTGCTTCGATGGCTTCCGGAATTCCGTGTCCGCGGATGCGTTCCGATCCAAACCGCGCCATCAGGCCGATGATCAACGCGCCTACCACGGGAACAGCGACCTCCCAAAGGCCAAGGTGATTCGTGGCCGGAGACGCCATAGAGACGCTCCACCGCTGAAAGAAGAACAGGTTGGTAAAGAGACCAATCAGCTTGAGTAGCGCCAGCGCGATGAATGCGCTCACAAAGCCGATCACCACCGCCAAACCGGCGATCAGAATCACGCGCGGCGTGATGGTGAAGTCGCCTAGTTTTTCAATGGCGGAAGCTTCACGCGGATGAAACATCTTGTATACTGCCGTCTTAAACCTGGGAAACATTTTCTCCTCGTATGCGCTTCAAATGCGCTTCCGGCGAAGTCGCGGCAACAGACCGCGAAGAGACTTCACCAGCGCAGGACCTGAGTTCAGAAGCTCCGCGTGGTGAGCGCTGGAAAGACGCGCGAGCTTTCTCTCACCTGCCGGCGTGAGCCGGACGCGAACCTGCCGCCGGTCGGCGACGCCTCGCACCCGCTTTACCAACCCGCGATCCACCATCCGGTCCGCCAGGCCAACCGCGCTGTGGTGCCGGATTATGAGGGAGGCGGCAAGTTCTCCGATTGTTGGACCGCCTGCCTCGCCGGTTGCTCGAACGGCCAACAGGAATTGATGTTGCTCCGGCTCCAGGCCTTTTGCGCGCGCCGCAGCCTCGCTGAAGCGGAGGAAACGGCGGATTTGAAGCCGAAACTCCGCGAGCGCGGAATATTCGGAATCCGTTAATTTCTCAGCCGGAGGATCGGACGCGGGACGGGTTTGCGAGTGGTTCTTCAAATCCTAAACAATATCGTATCACGATATGATTTATCTTTTGGACTCCGTTCCCCTGCGCAGGTTGTATAATGTAAGTAGCTCCCGCAAAGCTACGCTCTATGCGGTACTGGCCGCGCCCTTCGGACGCTCCGCATAGAGGCGAAGCGGAAGATCCTTTGCATGGTTCGGCGGCATGGCGGAACATATCGGTCCAATAAAATTGTCCGGCCTGTAACTGGTCGTCCCTCCCGCAAAGCTTGTCCGAGCCCACGCACTGTTACAACAGTCGCTGTTACCACAATCAAGGAGACTCTATGCATCTACACATGCGCATCCATCACTGGGTTCTGTGGTGGTTCTATCTCGGAGTAATTTGCGGAATCATCGCGCTTGCCAACATTCTTTGGCGGGATTTATCCCCGCCGCAGATCAAATTGGTGCTGGCATTCGGTGTTTTGCACTGGGTCTTGGGGGGCGTCGTGTGCTATTGCCTGGATAGCGTAAAAATTGAGCCTTCTCAACCGTCGAGAAAAGGCGTCGAACCTCGCACCGCACAGCAGACGGAGTGGCATTCCGCGTCCGATTTTCTGCTGCCCGGAAGCCGCAAAAGCATTCTGCCGCCCAAATACTAAACGGATGTAGCAGGCTAACGCTCTAACCCGCTCGTGAGCGGTTAAAGAGATATATGACGAGGAACATGGTAACCGTCGCCGTGGCTCCAAGCGGAAATCCTATGCCGGTCCATGCGAGGAAACAGCCCATTCCTACCGCTGAGATAAGAGCAATCAGTGGACGCCCCTGAAAACCTAGTGGTCCCGTTACCACAAGCTTATTATGGGAATTCGATCGCGCAGTTGCAACCTTCCCAAAGGTCGCGACGCAACGGCGCACTTAGAGGGGTCAGACTACACTCCCGCGGCCTTCAAGGCGGCAAGGACGCGTTCGGGCCGGAAAGGAACTCTTCGAATACGAACGCCGGTCGCGTCGTATATTGCGTTTCCAACCGCGGCCATGGTCGGCTTCAGACATGCCTCGCCTGCGCCGTACAGCGGCAGGTCGGGCCGATTCGGATGGGGGTCGCCATTCACCATCACGATTTCGATGCTCTCCGGAACGTCGGCGTGCCGAAGCGTCGGGTGCGAGATCCAATCCACGCTCGTGACCTTTTCGGTGTCGAACTTAACTTCCTCGTGAAGCGCGCGGCTCAGGCCGTGAAGCATGCCGCATTCCACGCTGGTCCGCAGGCTTTCGGGGTTCACCACGAAACCGCAGTCGTGTGCACACACCATCCGCTTCGTCCAGACTTGACCGGTCTCGCGGTTCACCTCCACTTCAGCGATCTGCGCGACCATGGTCTGCCCACGGAAGGTATAAGCGATTCCGCGGCCCGTCAGAATCTTTCCGGTATCGATCTTTCCGGTATCGCGCGGTTTCCCCGAAGGCCTCGCATCCCAGCCATACTTTTGCGCGGCGGCCTTCAAAACCGCAATCGATCGCGCACGGCGGAAGCCGCTGTCATCGGTCGTTCCCGCCTCCAGCAGTTTAAGACGAAACTCCAGCGCATCGGCCTTGACCGCGGCCGCCACTTCATCGATGAAAGACTCCGAAGCGAATGCCGACTGGGGACCATTCGGATCGCGCAGGTTTCCCGTGCGGACGGGAGTCTCCCAAACCGCGGGCAGGGCAAAAACCTCGCCGGTCATCTTACGGTTCGGAATCGCATACATATCCGAAGGCGTCGAGGCGCTTCCGGCAGCGGGTCTTGCCCGCCGCTGCCCCATGAGCTGCGCGATGAGAGTTGTATCCGGCTCGTTATACCCCAAGTGATTGTAGTCGCACGAACGGGCCGCATACGAATAGCCCGCCAAATTGCCCTGGGCATCCAGAGCCGCGCGCAGTTTCACCAGGAACGCGGGCGCCTTGGAATCCCATGCGGTCTCCTCGTCTCGCATCCACTGCATGCGGACGGGCCGGCCGAGTTCGCGCGCAATCCATGCCGCCTCACTGGCGGCGTCCTCCGCCGCCGTGCGGCCGAAGCCCTGCGACCCCTGCATATAAACTACGCGCACTGTGTCTTGCGGCATACCGAGAAACGTGGCGATGCCTCTCCGCATCCCATACGTCTTCATGTCGTTCGAATAGATGGTCATCTGGCCGTTCGACGGGTCGGCTGTGGCATGCGCGGGCCCAAACGCGGTATGCCCCTGGAACGGAATCTCATACTCCGCTTCGATTGTCTTTGTCGCATTCGCGAAAGCCATATCGGGATTGCCCACGACGATCGGTCTCAGCGATGGATTGCGCAGTTCTGAATCTCCCTCCGGAGCGGGGGTGGAACCCGCCGCGGGTTTCGCCGCGCGCAGATAATTGAAGAGATCTTCCGAAGACGGGAACGGAGCCGTCGCGGGCTTCTCCCAGGTGGTTTTAAGCTGGCGCGCCGCTTTCACAGCTTGCTCCTCGCGCTCGCATACCACAGCTACGTAATTGCCTTTGTTCATCACTTTGATGAATCCCGGCAAATTCTTCACAGACGATTCATCGACGCCCGTCAGCTTTGCGCAGGCGTAAGGAGGCTTCACGTTTCGCGCATGCACCATCCCGGGCAGCTTGACGTCTACTGCCCATTTGGCGGTGGCGTTCACCTTCCCGGGAATATCATCGCGTTGCATGGGTTTGCCCGCGTACTTGAGTTCCGGGATGGTCTTGGTCTTTGCCTTGCCAGTGACTGAGTTGGGATTGTTGCCGCTTAACGTCACATTAAACTTCTGGCCGCCGATCAACTCGCCGTACGTAACGCGTTTGGAGGAATCGGCCGTCACCGTGATTACGCCCTCGCTGACGGACAGCCGATCCACTGGAACTCCGAAGCGCGTGGACGCCATTTCGAGCAAGACCCGGCGCGCTTCCGCGGCGACCCGGCGCATAGGCCACGAGTCGCGTTCCATCGCGCTCGACCCGCCCGCCCCTACCTGATCGACAGTGATGTCCGTGCTCCCCATAATGCACGTGGTCTTGTCGAACGCGATGTCAAGTTCGTCCGACATCAGTTGGCGGAAACCGGTTCCCGTGCCCTGGCCAGGGTCGGTTTTCCCGACATAGAAGGTCGCCGTGTCGTTGGCATGAATCACGATCCACGAGTCCAGTTTCTGCGGATCCACAATCGGATAGGGTCCCGCCGCATCGGCGGCAGGGCTGCTAGGCGCGGCGAATCCGACGAGAAGCAGGCCGGCAGTCTTGAGGAATCCGCGGCGATGCGTGGAGAGGATCTCTTCGACGCGTTGGGGAATGCCTGAGTTTGTCATTCGAACCACCTCCTCCTATTTGTTCGCCGGATGGGCTTCGGCTACTCTTTTAGCGGCGAGTTTGATGGCCGCCTGAACCCGGTTGTACGACATACAGCGGCAGAGCGTGTTGTTCATGGTTTGGCGGATCTGGGCGTCCGTAGGATGCGGATTCTTGTCCAGCATCGCCTTCGCCGTCATGATTTGCCCGTTCTGGCAGAAACCGCACTGCGGAGCCTGCTCATCGATCCAGGCCTGCTGGAGCGGGTGCAGCTTTCCGTTCACGGACAGTCCCTCCAACGTCGTGACTTCGCCTCTGACTGCCGACGTGGGAAGTATGCACGAACGGACCGCCGCGCCATTGATAATTACCGTGCAGGCGCCACACTGGCCGAGTCCGCAGCCGAAATGTGGTCCTTGCAAACCCAGGTCGTTGCGAAGAATGTAAAGCAACGGCGTGGCGGGATCGACATCCACCGTATGCGTGGCGCCGTTCACCTTGAGAGTGATCCTGCTCATCGGGCGTACTCCTTCTCCAGGCCGAAATGACCTCGATAGCTTCTATCGTATCGCTGGACAGGTAACCTGGCCAACCGGCTTTTTCGGCTGGTAAACGACAGCGCACAGGGGGTCTGATAAGGCGCCGGTGATCCGCGAACAATGGTCACAGAAGACGGCGAAGAAGATAAAAAAGCCCACCGAAGCGGATACTCCGGTGGGCCAAGTATTTCAAGCGCCAATTTCGACGCGCGTTATTTGTGAGTCGTCTAGAACTCGATATTGGCGCGGATTTCAATACGGCGCGCGGTGGTAATCAGTCCCGTGGAGGCGCTCGTCGCAGTGCTCTGCGCGAAGCTCAAGCTCTGTGCCGCGAGCGTACCCAACCCGAAGGCGGGGTGGTTGAACACGTTCAGGAACTGCACCTGTAGCGTGGCCCGGACGGACTCTTTGATCGGCACGGTCTTGTTCAGCGACAGGTCATCGTTGAACCAGTGCGGACCGTAGATGTAAGGGTTTGCGCCGAAAACGCCGGCAGTAGTGTTCGGCGTGTAATAGTTGGTGTTGATTCCGCCGTTCGCCGCGAGCAGGCTGGGATTAACCGTTTCCACCCATGGATTGCCCGTACGGTAAACGCCGACGTTGTTCTGGATCGTCTTCGCGGTCACGCCTGGAGCGAAATTGACGCCACCGTCGTTTCCATTCACCGTCAGATACCCACCGGTGATCTGCGAGGGAGGCCCCGTCTGGAAGATCAGAATCGTACCCAGCGTCCATCCGCCCACCACTTCATCTGCCAGGCGGCTATTGTTCAGATAGGACTTCCCTTTGCCGAATGGCAAGTCGTAAGTGCCGCTCAGGTGGAAGATATGCCGAACGTCGTAACCGCTGGGACGATAGCTCAAGCGGAAATTGCGATCGGTCTGGAACGAACCGCCCGCGTTCGCCTGGTAGCCGTTCACCGGCCCTTCCACGAGTGAATGGGAAAGAGTGTAGTTCGCATTGAACTGCATTCCATGGTTCAGCCGTTGGCGAAATTCAGCCTGCAAGCTATGGTAGTTCGAGCTGCCCATAGAATCCAGATAGTTGAGCGAACCGCCCGCGGTGAAGGGGTTTACTTCAAAGAAGTTGATAGGGTAGCTGGTACCGGCGCCGCCCAAACCGCGCGAGGCGCACGGAGAGAACTTCGCGCCGAACATGTTGCAGATGTAGCTCTGGGTTCTGGCCAGGCTGCCTGCAAGCGATCCCGCGGCGCCCGTCTGCAACTGCGTGGTGAATTGGTTGTAGAGCGATCCCGAGGTAGTTCCGAACGCCGCGGCAAAAATCGGCAGAGCCGATTGGCCGGGCAGACCATTATTGGCGAAGCTGTTCCCTTTTCCGGCGGCCTGATTGATCGTTAGATTGTTCTGGGCATTCTTGAACTCACCCAAGAAACCGTTCTCGAAGATATTTACTTCGTTCAGATTCTCGCTGAACCAGGTATGGTGCGCCTGGTTGCCGACATAGCGAACTTCGATTGCGCTGCCGCTGTTCAGCTGTCGCTCAATGCCGAAATTCCAGTTCTCGACGTAGGGCTGGCGAATATTCGGGTTCATCGCAAAGAACGAGTTACCGAAGGTCAGTGTGGAAGCCGGAAGCGTAGACGCCCAAGTAGTGGGGAATAACGAATACGGCGGAAGCGCCTGCCCCAAAGAGAGGGAGCCGGGGGCGAACGTTCCGAGCGCACCGGTGGTATCCGGGCTCAGACTGCCCGATTGAAAGAAGAACGACCCGGAGTTGGAGGCGAACGCCCAGAAATTCTGCGCGCCTTCCTGGTAGTTGCGTAGCGACCAGCCGGTGCGGATAACCGTCTTTCCGGAGGGGAATATCTTGCCCAGGAAGCCGCCGGTTTGCGGGCTCCACGCCAGCGCGATGGCCGGTTGCGGGTTTACCCACGATGTGTTGTAGGCGTGAACCTTGGCGGTGAACTGAGGATTCGCAACGCCACCCAGCACGCCGGGTTTGAAGATCTCGCCGACCGGCGTGGGGCCCCAGAAATCGGCCACGGAAGCCGGGCTGCTATAGGCGCCATTCACATCGTGATCGTCGCCCACGATGTCCCAGCGCAATCCAAAGTTCAGGGTAAGGTTGGGCCGCAGTCTCCAGCGATCCTGGACGAACATGTTGCCGGCCCACATCGATTCATCGAGATTGTAAGATCCGAATGCGCGGTACTGGCCGGTGGCCGCATCAAGCGGCCGTCCGCCGCCGCCAATGGCTACTCCCGAAACACGGCCGGTGAGCGTGGCGTACAAGCCTTCGGCGCTGCTCTGTTGGGTAGTGGTCAAACCTGCCGCGCTCAATGCAGTTTGGAAGGGGCTCAAAATCGGGTCGTTGCTGGAGACTCCCAGCGTGGTGATGGGGTAACCGCCGGGGCCGTTCCAGTAGTGATCCTGCTCGTGAAATGCGCCGCCGCCGAAAGTGAACTGGTGATTACCGTGCATCCAATTCAACGAGTCATTAAAGCTGATCAAGGGGTAATACGACGAGATCGGCTGCCGCGGATAGATACTGCTCGCGTACTCGCTGGTGCCATAAGCCCATGCCTGCGGAAATACTTTGGTGAGATCGATGTTTTCGTTTTCCGGATCGAAAACGCTGTACTGATACATGTAGCCGGCGTGGAATTGATTGATTAAGTTCGGCCGGAGCGTCCAATCGATACCCAATCCCGCGATCTTATTGTTGCTATTGCTCGACGTCAAATCCGTCGTGTCGATTCCGCCGGGGAAGACTGCGGCATTCGCGCCAGGATAAACGGTCTTGGTTTGGGTGTAGGAGACGTTGATGCGAAGCGCATCGCTGACGTTGTAATCGAAGCGCACGGCCGGGTAATAGATAGTTCTGCGCGCCGCATACTGCCAGTTCAGCGTCGAGATATTCGGGTCGGAGGTAGGCGAAAGAATGCCTGAGCCCAGGACGCCGTTGATTTGCGAGAGCTGTGTGGCGATATTCGAATTGATCGCGCTCGTACCCCCGGCTGATGAGCCGATTTGCAGCACATTTACGCTCTGAATGCTGCCGTTGGTCGCTTTGTATTGAAAAACGCCTGCCTGGGCGCTCGGGCTCAGCACGCTGGCACTGGCGGAAATGCTCGATGGCTGAATGGACTGGGCGTAGGTTCCGAAAAAGAAAAGCTTGTTCTTCTTGATGGCGCCGCCCACGCTGCCACCGAAATCATTCAACTTCACAATATTGCGAGGCAGATTGCGCGCGTTGTTCGACCAGGAATTCGCGTTCAGATCGGTGTTCTGGAAATCTTCGAAAAGGCGGCCGTGGAAGGCGTTGCTGCCGCGCCGCGTCACCAGGCTGATCTTCATCGCCGAGACGCCGTTGCCGCTTAGATCCAGTTGCGCGGTTGAAATGGTCATCTCCGCAATATCTTCAATACGCGGTTGCACCACAGAAGTGCCATAGGTAAATCCACCGCTACGAAACCGGTTGCTGATGGCCTGCGTGCCATCGACCTCGGCGCCGCCGATGGCGCCGCCCGGCATGTTGTCGAACGTGCCGCCGGAGCTACCCGGCTGGGTGGAAGACCATCCAGGAATCAGGAATGCCAGCGAGAACATATTGCGCCCTTGCAGCGGCAGGTTCACCACTTGCTTGGTATCGATAGTGTCGGAGATTACCGCTGAATCGGTTTCGACGAGCGGCGATTCGCCTTGCACCGTAACCGTCTGCTGCGTCGTTCCGAGCCTCAGAACTGCCTTGATATCCGTGGTACGGCCAGTCTGCACTTGTAAGTTATCGAAGACCTGGGTATCGAACCCTGTTTTAGAGACCGTGAGCTGATACCGGCCGAACGTTACGGAAGGAAAGGAGAACGCGCCATTAGAAGCGGTGGCAGCCTTCGTTACGACATTCGTATCGACGTCCTTCAGTGCGAGCGTCGCGCCGGGAACGGCGGCGCCCGCCGGATCATTTACGGTGACGCTTATCATACCCGCCGATCCGGTCTGGCTGTACGCCACTGGAGCTGGAGCTGTCCAGAGAAATATCGTGCCGCAAAATGCCGCAGCAAAATTAAGAAGCTTTCTACAACGCATAAGTCGCATACTAACCAGCCTTTCGCAAGCCGACTCATTCCTCACAGACGGAGGTGAATCGATTAACTAAAAAAATCCCTGATGGCTAGGAGTGTAAGCGCTAACAGTCGCATTGTCAAGGGCATTAGGGCTAAATGTTACTTTATCACGCCCTCATCGCGGCGAGTTAACACGTTAGTTTGTGCGTCACCGACGCCGGACCGGCAAACAAGGATGGCTGGTCGTAACTCCATACCCGGCGAGCGTTCGGAGATGGACCTCGGCAGGGCACGAGTCTAACTGCGTGTCCCTTTGTAAGGGCTATCGATATGCCGATCAACTCGCCACTACTCAAGGCTTACCGAAGGCCCCGCACGTTCCCTTCACTTCACTGTCCATTTCTGCACGCCAACCGAGAAATTCGGCTGGGCTTGCAGTTCCACCCGCAATGCCGTCGTGGCGACTGGCTTAAAGACAACTTTGTTGAACTGATCTTTGGCCCTGCCAAAGGAACTGGTGGTCTCAACGGGTTTCCACTGCGCTCCATCCTTATAAAGCAGCCGCCACGAAGCGGGGACGCGCACACTGCCCTGCCCCGTATCGTCGAACCAATATAAGCCGCATTCGGATACGGTGGCGGGACTGGCGAAAGAGTAGTCCACCGTTTCCTTGTTGCCTTTGGCGGGATACCAATCGAAATACCCGGAGTGATCGTCGGACGCGGCCGGAATCTCGCCATCTTTGATCACGTCCACATTCCGCTGCTGGGGACGCCCGGAAACCGTAACTTTTGCGCTGCTGGCCACCGTTGGATAAGGCATCGGTTTGGCCGCGGCTTCCACGTCTGGCAGCCATACGATCATCTGGCCGCGCCCGCGATTGGCCCAGGCATAGTACGGGATGGCCGTAAACTCGCGCTCTTCAGCAACCACCTTGCCTTGGGCGTCGTACGACAGCGCCGCTGCCCTGCCCTTCACCACCTCCACGCCCTTCAGCAACTCCGGACGGTACTCGGCGGTCAGTTTGTTCTTGTCCGGCAGCAATAGGTTGCGCACCTGGCCTTTGGGATTATCCGCAAACTCGGCCGCAAACACGATGGGGCCGCGTTGAATGGCCACGCGGCCGCGGTCGGACGCCACCTGAGCGTTCGCCTCCACGCGTCGCACCGGCATGGGCAGACCCAGTTCGACCACATCGCCCTTGTTCCAGGTACGGGTCAAGTCTACGTAGCCCTTGTCGAGCTTCACGGGCATGGCCTTTCCGTTCACCTTGAGGGAGACCGCCTCTTCCGACTTATTTTTAAAGCGATATAGATCGCTTGCGATGGGCTCATTCCTGGCCCAACCGGGGATGCGCACATGGAACGTAAGCGGCCCCGGTTGGTCGGGGTTTACGGTCATCTTCACAGCGCCTGCCCATGGGTAGCGCGTTTCCTGCACGACATGGACGGCGCGGCCATTATCCAGCTTGATATCGGCGGAGCTTGCTACATAGAGGTTGACCCAGACGGCATCGCCGCGTTCCGCGTAGACATAGCCGGGAACCGACGCCATGAAGCGCGTAATGTTTCCGGGGCAGCATGCCACGCCGAACCAGGGGCTGCGTTGATCTTTTCCCGCGAAGCCGGTGGCTTCCAACGGATTTTGATAGAAGAAGGTCTTGCCGTCCAGCGAAACGCCCGAAATGAGGCCGTTGTAGAGCGTCCGCTCCATCACGTCGATGTACTTGGAATCGGCGTGCAGCAGAAAGAGGCGTTCATTCCAGAAATCATTACCCACGGCGGCGCACGTCTCGTTATAGGCGGTCATGTTCGGCAGCTCATAATCGGCCCCGAACGATTCGCCGGCCCCGCGCGCGCCCACGCCGCCCGTGATATGCAGCTTTTTGCTGGCGACGTTATCCCAGATCTTGTCCAAGGCATTCACGTAGGCGGTATCGCCGGTGAGAGCCGCCACGTCCGCCATGCCGGAGTACATATACATGGCGCGGACGGCGTGGCCTCCGGCGGGGGCGTCCGTCTGGTCGACAACACGTTTGTTGGCTTCGGTGTAAGCGTCGCCCGCGCCCTTCTCCGCGCTATTGGGGCCGCGCACATCCAGCATGAACTTCGCAAGATTCAGATAACGAACGTCGCCGGTCACGCGGTAGAGTTTCGCCAAGCCCATCTCGACAATCTGGTGACCAGGCCAGATTTCCCGCTTGCCGGGACCAAATGTATCCACCAGCAGATTCGCCGATTTCAGCGCGATATCGAGCAGGGTGCGCTTGCCGGTAGCGGCGTAATGCGCCGCCGCCGCTTCATAGAGGTGCCCCAGATCGTATAACTCATGGCTATTCACGCCCTCCAGAACCCAGCGTTCGTTGCCTGACCAGGGATGCGGCTTGAGCGGATCGATGGTGCGCGCGGTGTACAGATACCCGTCCTTCTCCTGTGCGGCGGCAATCTTGGCGATTAAGCCATCGACATAGGCGTCGAGTTTGGGGTCAGGATGCACGCTGAGCGTGTATGACGCACCCTCGATCACCTTATATACATCGGTGTCGTCGAACGGGTATCCGGGCGCCTTATGATTTTCGAATGGCTCGCCGCGCAACGCCTCGGCGGCCCGCACGAAATTGTCTACGCGGCCGGTCTTCTCGTCCTGCTCGAAGGCAAACGGAATGGTGACGGTGCGGTTAATTTCGATCTTGGGAGCCCAGAAGCCATCGTCGACGTGGACGGCCGTAAAGGGAACCGGCTTCACCGGATAATCGCGGGTCTGCGCCAACGCGCATAGAGCAATAGCGAATATTGCAATCGCTTTCATGAGCGCTATGATAGCGCTATCATGGACCGCCGACAATTTCTACAAAGCGTCGCCCTATCCGTTGCCGCCCAAGCTGAAGCGGTGGAGAACGTCGAGGCGCAGCCAAACGCCGAAGCGCAGGAGAAAACCGCCGCCGGCGCCACGCCGCTTTGCGAATTTACGCTAGAGGGTGTCACCTGGAAGGTATACGAAGATCTTTCCACGCGCGATGGAGCCATTACTTTCGAATCTTCGCGAGGCGGTAAGCGGGTTCTTACGAAAAGCGCGGAGGCATCCTTCGCGGAGGCGGAACCGCCGTTCCTGGGACTAAAAATTTCAGATATTGGAACCTCCGGCCCCGATCTGCTGGCGGACAAGCTGCTGGAGCATGGCGATCCGGACCCGGAGCGCGTACGGTCAGCCGCGCCGCCTCTTGCCTCAGGCAACCCCGCCGCGGCCGGCGCCGGAAACGCCACCGGAGCCGCCGGCCGCTGGAATGCCTTCGTGGGCACGGTGGAATGCAACGACACCATGCCGGTGTTTCCGGCAGGCAATACGCGAACCTATCACCCGAATCAATATTTCCCCGAGTTGCGCGCGCAAAACGTAACCCAAAGACGCTACGAAGGCATGCTCGGCGGCTGGATGCCGGCAGTTCGCAAGGTATTTCCGCTGCCGGATGGCGCGCACATCGAGATGATCGTGTTCGGCGACGTGGAGGCCAAAGATAAGTTCATCGTGCAGACCTGGCACCGCACCACTAAAGTTGAGAACGGCAAAGTCACTAACGCTGTTTACGGCTATTCGTATCCCGCCTATCCGCCCGCGCGCGAAGATCCGAAACCGGAAGAGTTCTTCCGCGCCTTACTAGTCTTCGCGAACTATTGGGACGCGCAGTTACACACGATTGCCCCGGCCAGCGTGCCGAACACCATGTGGACGGATTTCACAAAGCACGCCTTCGCGAAAGAGTTGATGGTGCGTCCGGGCGGCGTCTATCCGAAGTATGGCGCCGTAGACCGCGACTATTACGGCTCCGAATACGACGGCTTTCAGGATATTTTTACGATGGCGGTTTACGCCAACCTGGAATGGGGCCGCTTCACCGAGGCCAAGAAGATTATCGATAACTATCTGACGGAGTTTACCGACGCCAAGGGCATGATCAACATGCGCGGTCCGGAGACGGCGCAGTTCGGACTAACTCTGTCGCTGCTAGCGCGCTACTACCATTACACGCAAGATAGCGCTCTGATTTTGAAGCACCGCGCCAAGATTGAGGCCACGGCGCGCCTTTTGGAACAGATGCACGAGACCAGCCTGAAGCTTCCGGAGGACGCGCCGGGACACGGCTTGATCGCGGGCTGGAGCGAATCCGACGCCTGCTTAGCGCCGGAGCCGGCGACCTGGTGGCAACCTTATTACGCAAATAGCGCCTTCGCCGCCCGGGGATTGAAGGACATTGCGGCCGCCTGGCGGGAATTGAAGTTTTCCGACCGCCTCGCAGAGAGCTGGCAGCGGCGCAGCCAGGCATTGCAAGACACCGTAGTGCAAAGCATCCGCAAGAATATGCGCACGGATTTGAAGCCGCCTTATGTGCCACTGCTGCCGGGGTCTAAACTGACTTTTCGGGAATCGATGAGCACAGAGCGGCCCAGTCCGCAGCAGTGGCCGCACCGCCCTTACACCGAGTTACTCCAGGCGGACATATTACCCGCCGACCTGGCCGGCCAGACCATCGACACCATGCGCGCTTACGGCGCAACCACAATTGGCGTAGTGGCCAACGTGGGCCGGCTGAATCCCAACGGCCGCGCCATCCTGGGATTCATTTCCTATGGCTACGCCCAGATGTTACTGCGTCTCGACCGGATTGAAGAGTATCTTCTTTTCCTTTACGCGCACCGCTACCACGATCACACCCCCGGCACTTGGACGGCCGGCGAAGTGGCGGGCATCACCGGCGGGACGGCCATCTTCTGCATTCCCGCTCAACAGACCGTACCGCTGCTGGTGCGCTGGATGCTGGCGCTCGAAGACTCCGACGAAGACCGGCTCTACGTCGCGAAGGGCCTGCCGCGCGAATGGGTCGCCTCAGGAAAGCAAATTGGGATCGAGCTGGCGCCTACCCGCTGGGGCCGCGTCAGTTTCAAAATGACGGCACATCCCGCCACCAGCACCGTTACCGCAACGGTGGATCTGGCGCGGCCCGGGGCGCCGAAGGAAGTGCACGTGAAGATGCGGCTTCCCGCGGAGCACACGCTGCAATCGGCGACCGTCAACGGCCGCGCGGCGATTATCGGCGGACTGCATCATGACACGGTAGTTGTGCCCACCGCCGGCGCGCGCCAGTTTGAAGTGGTGGCGAAATATTCCTGACGCCGTTTCTGAAATAGCCGGTCGTACGAAGGAATACAGGAGACAGTGTATCCTTTGGGATGATGCGACTTTTGCTTTCTCTAATAGCGCTTGCGTATTTGACCGGGGAGGCAATCGCACAGCGGGCGCAAACTGCGGCGTCCACTCCGGCCCCCGCTCCCGCAGTGACGCGCGCCAATATTCTGCGCGGGGAATACGGGCCATATCGAGCCAACAACGATCTGCTCTATTACCAGCTCACCGTGCGCGTCGATCCCGTGAAGAGGTACCTCTCGGGCAAGAACAACATCCGGTTCAAGATGCTGCAGGATGGAACCCGTATTCAACTCGATCTGCATCCGGCGCTGCAAATCGACAAGATTACGCTCGGCGAAACGGCGTTGAAATACGAGCGCGAAGAAGGCGCGGTTTTCGTCGAGTTTCCGGAGACGCTACGCGCGGGGCGCGAGTACGCGATCGACTTTTTCTACTCGGGAAACCCAGTCACTACGGCGCGGTTTGGCGGCATCACCTTCAAGACCGACCCCGCCGGGCGTCCGTGGATCAACACGGCGTGCGAAGACATCGGCGCCAGCGTGTGGTGGCCGAATAAAGATCAATGGCGCGACGAAGTGGAAGGCATGCGCATCAGCGCCGAAATTCCCAACGGCCTGACCGATGTCTCGAACGGCAAATTTATCGGGAAGACCGATCTGGGCGATGGCTACACGCGGTGGGACTGGCAGGTGCACTATCCCATCAACAATTACGATGTCTCGCTGAATATCGGCGACTATGAACACTTCTCCGATAAACTCGGCGACTTACCCCTCGACTTCTATGCGCTGCCGGAAGACCTGGAAAAGGCCAAGAAGCAATTCTCGCAGGCCAAGGGAATGATCGAGGCCTATCAGCATTATTTTGGCGACTATCCGTTCAAGAAGGACGGCTATAAGTTGATCGAAGCGCCCTATACCGGCATGGAGCACCAGAGCGCCGTCACTTACGGCAACGGCTTCGAGAATGGATACGGAAAGCGGGATTGGACGGGAGTCGGCATCAGTCCCCGATTCGACTTCATCATCATCCATGAAAGCGCGCATGAATGGTTCGGCAATGCGATCACCGCGGCCGACCGTTCGGATATGTGGATTCATGAAGCGTGGGCGACCTATCTGGAATGCCTTTATGTGGAGTATATGTACGGCAAGGAAGACGGGCTGAAGTACACCAACGGCTATAAGACTAAGGTGCAGAACCGGAGGCCCATTGTTGCGGAGCGGGGAGTTAATGCGACTCCGCCGCAAGACCAGTATTTCAAGGGCGCGCTCTTCATCAATACGCTGCGTAGCGTGGTGAACGACGACAAGAAATGGTTCGCCATTCTCCACGACCTCTTCCAAACCTTTAAATATCGCAATATCATGACTGAGGACGTAGTGGAATTCTTCAACCAGAAAACCGGCATGAATCTGACGCCGGTCTTTAATGAGTACTTACGCCGGGTGGCGCTGCCTACGCTCGAACTAAAGTTCGACGACGTGGGGGGTACGGTGGACTATCGCTGGAAGGCGGATGAGCCCGGTTTCGCGATGCCCATCCGCGTGGGCGCAAAGGACCACTGGCAAACTGTGAAGCCTACCGCGGAATGGCAGACCATGAAGACGCCGCTGAAGAAGGACGAATTCCAAGTGCCGACGGATCTATACTACGTCGATGTGACGAAACTCTAAGTGAACGAAAACGCTTTCGGGTCAGCAGCAGGTTGCGCCCGATAAGCGCTGTTCGAACGCTTTACTGGGCGGCTCGCAACCAATCTTTTAGAATCGCGGCCTGTAATGCGCTGGCATCGGGCGAGGCGTGAATGGTCCATGACTCCTTTTCACTCTTCCCCAAAGTGACAGCGATCTCGCGCGATCCATTCAGCCGTAGCGGATCGCCCGGCTTCTTAGCGGTCAGCGCATCACTGAGCGCTTTTACCGACGCCCGCGCGCCATCCACCGAGGCAATCTCGTCGCCTGGGTGCAGCCCGGCGGACTCCGCCGGCGATCCCGCATCGACGCTAGTGACGATCAGTTTGCCGTCCTGCATTTGCACATTGGCGCCTAAGTAAGAGCCGGGCGCGTCATCCACGGTGAACTTAGCGTCCACGCCTGCGAGGTGGAAGAATTTGCTGTAATCGACGGCCCGTGTAGTCGATGCGTAGGAGAAGACCTCGTCAAGCGGCGCGCCAGCGGCTCTTTCACACTCTGCGCGAAATTCGGCGTCGGTAAAGCCCCGCTTCCTGGTCTTGTAATAGGTTTGATAGAGTGCGCGCATGACGTCGTCTAGCGATTTGCGGTTCTGACTTCCGGCGCGAATGGCGAGATCCAGCATCGCTCCCAACATGCCGCCGTTGTCGTAATACGAAATGGTGGTGTTGCGGTCGCCGCCCACGCCCGACGTGCCCCACGTAGTCCAACTCGACTCAGTCGCCGATTGATAACGGTGACCGGCTGCGTTTTCAAACTTCGCGATGGCGCCCGCCATCTTATCCAGATACTGATCGCGCGTCATCAGCCCTGCCCGCACCAGGACGAGGTCCTCATAGTAGACCGAGAGTCCTTCGGAAACCCACAGCATGTTTGTCTGATTCTCAGTCTGGTAATCGAACGGTCCCAGCGCGATTGGCCGGATCCGCTTCACATTGAAGTTATGGAAGTATTCATGCGCCACATAACTCAGCCAGCGGAGATAACCTTCTGGCGTGTTGAGACTATTTCCGTTGAATAGGATGGAGGCTGAGTTCAGATGCTCCACGCCGCCGTTGCCCGCGCCGATCATCAGGAATGCATAATGCGTGTAGGGAATCTCTCCCATCAGTCGTGTGGCCGCGCCTACCATGCGCTTCAGGTCGGACAACACGCGCGTACGGTCCACTGTGGCTGCTACGTTTTCCATTGCGACGTCGTGCGGCACGCCGTTCACGGCGAACTGCAGTAGCTCCTGGTTCCCCATCAAAATAGGCGAATCGAATAGCGTGTCAAAATCGGCGGCGGAAAATGTGTTCGCACGCCCTGGAACGCGATCGAGACCCGTGGCGACGCTCTTCCATGCGGTCGGCGGTTGCAGTTCCACCGTTACCGGCCGCCGCAGTTGGCCGGGCTCATAGACAAATAGTCCCGGCGGCGAAAGCAGCGCACGCGTCTCGTTGAGAAAATTCTGCACCGGAAAGGAGACGGTTCCCAGCACGTCGTAGGTCAAGGTCACGCCGGTTGCGGATCCGGTTGCCACGCGCCAGGAGTTCTTGGTGGTCTTCTCGAACGGAAGCGCTTTTCCCGCGCCATCCGCCGCGCCGAAGTTCCGCACGTTCTTTTCAAAATCGAGCAGGCGATAATATCCCGGCGCCCACGCCGGCATTTCGAAATCGTGAAACTCGCCGGTGAGGCCGTCGCAATGCATCGTGACGTGAAACAGATGATTGGCCGGCTGCGGCATGGACACTGTGAACGTGGTGGTTACCGCGGCGAGCGCGGAATGGGCAAGGACGAATGCGAAAAGGGCGAGACTGTTTCGATTCCACATGGGGCGCAAATCCGTGACGTTCCGAGCGATTCCGTTAGCGTAAATCGGTTAGCGGAACGTTTTATTCATATTACGGGAAAAGCCGTTTCCCTCCCAAGGACTTTCCACTAGACTGGAAGAACCCATGTTCTTCATACCGTATACCGAATGGATGGATTTAACCCGCAGCGCGCTTTCCGCTCGCAGTCCTGCCTTAAAGGCGCTCGACCAAGCCATTCTGGATGCGGAGGATGCCTCCGAAGACGACGCCGATGTCATGCGCTGGTTCGTGGACGGCGGCACAGATTCGATGCCGGTCGCAGTGAAGGCGGCGCTCGAAATCGAGAAGGCGGCGCGCAGCCTGGCGGTGGCGAATGTCCGTAAGGCTTTCGAGGCATGGACGGCCGATCAGACCAGGAAAGGCCAGGATTGGCGGAAGAGCGTTCGCAACGGCAAGGGCGCGGTGCAGAAGTTGGCGGACCAGCTTGCGTTTCTGACCCGCACCTATCCCGATCAGGGCGAGCGGGCGGCCATGGACTACATGATCGAGGAGCGCAACAAGTCTATTCCGCTGCTGTTCAAGAACTGTGAGGTAGTGGCCTACTCCGATAGCTTCACCACCTATAACGACCGGATGGCCAAAGCCAAGGCTGCCGAGTTGGCAATCAATTCCTATAAGCTCACCAATGCCGTTAAGCCGGGCGCCGGCGGGGCTGGAGCGGGCTCACGATTCGCGCAAGCAATCTCGGGCGAGATCGACAAGATGGTCACCGAGGCCTTCGGGTCAAGCGCGAGCGCTCTAGTTTGGGATTCCGCGGAAAACTTCTTCAAGTCCACCGTGGAAACGGCGATCCGCGAAATCAAGGACGAGATTGCCGCTTTGGCGCCGGGAGTTGGCCTGGGCGTCGCGTCGGCGACTCTTGTCTTTAACACTGCGAAGCTGGTGATTTCGAGCATTGCCGCCGACGCCATGCTGGACATGAGCCAGAGGCTGGAGGATGGCGATTCGCGGGCCGCGATGGAACGAGTGCGGGACTGGCAGTTGAGAGCCATTGCCGCGCGCGTTTCCAAAATTGCGCGCGCCGGCGTGAATGTTGGCATGCACTCTGCCGCGATTGCATCCTGCGGCGTGGGAATTCCAGCGCAATTGGCAGTAAGCATTGCGAGCGCTATTGTCGCGCTTGCATCCGTCATCGGCGAACTGGGCATGCAATATAAGGAGAAGCGGGCATTAACCGCCTACCTGAACGGCCCGACATTAGGCCGCGATATCTTCGGGCAGGCCCCGCTGGCAGCGGCATACTATCTGCTGAATACTCCGGACAGCCACATCGCGTTGCAACTGGTACAAATTGGCGCGCCCGGTTGGCAGGCGGACGTAGAGCGTTTAAAGAAAGACGGAGTTCTTCTCACCACGCTTTCCGAGGCTCAAAACCTGATCAGCGAGGCCCGGTACCGGATCAAGAAGAAGGACGGATCCAGGTTTAGGGAGCGTCAGGCGCAATCGCTACTTACCCAGGCGAAAGACAAAATCAACAAAGTTACGGCTTAAGAACGGATTCGCGGGAGGAGGAATATGGAATATCGTCTGCTAGGCGAAAGCGGCCTGGAAGTGTCTGTGCTGAGTTTTGGCACGATGACGCTGGGCGGCGAAGGGCGGTTCGCCGCCATGGGCAATGTGCAAGCGGAGGAGGCGCGGCGCCTGGTCGACATCTGCATCGACGCGGGCATTAACCTTTTTGACACAGCCGACATCTATTCCTTGGGCAAATCTGAGGAAGTGCTTGGTGAGGCATTAGGCGCGCGACGCAAAGAGATTGTTCTGGCAACCAAGGCCTTTGTTCGACTCGAACCGGGAACGAACAAGGCCGGCCTCTCCCGCCGCCACATAGTGGACGCCTGCGAAGCGAGCCTGCGACGCCTGCGAACCGATTATATCGATCTCTACCAGGCTCACAACTTCGATGCGCTTACGCCTCTCGAGGAGACGCTGCGCGCCTTCGACGATCTTATCCGGATGGGTAAGATCCGCTACGCCGGCTGTTCTAATTACTCTGGATGGCAGCTCATGAAGGCCCTGTCCGTCTCCGACCGGCTCAATATTCCGCGCTACATCTCGCAGCAGATCAATTATTCCTTGATGGCGCGCGATACCGAGCACGACCTGGTGGGCCTTGGACTTGACCAGGGGATCGGCATCATGGTGTGGAGCCCGCTGCAATATGGCCTGCTATCCGGCAAATTTCGTCGCGGCGCTTCAAAGCCTCCCGAATCGCGGCTGAACACTCTCGACGCCCCCGGCACAGTAGATGAGGAGCGGCTCTTCAAGATTGTCGACGCATTGGCGGAGATCGCCGGAGAGCGCGCGGTTTCTATCCCCCAAGTGGCCTTGAACTGGGTCATGCGTAAACCCGGAGTGGATACCGTCATCATCGGCGCGCGCAATGAGAAGCAGCTCACCGACAATCTGGCGGCTGCTAACTGGTCGCTCACAGACGCCGAGGTGGAGGGTCTGGATGAAATCAGCGCCCTCCCGCTGCCGTACCCGTATTGGCATCAGCAGAAATTTGCCAGAGAGCGCAATCCACCGCCGAAGCACGTCCGCTAACGAAAGCTAGGCGGCCCGGACGCCATTTATCGGGTCTATTTCCGCACGCGTCCAATGACAATAAAGCGACCCGCAAGTAAGGATCCCACGGGCCCCAGCAACTTAAGGAAAATCCTGTCCAGCTTCGCGGCGATGTCCCAGTTCGGCAAAACGCGCTCGACCGCCATACTGAAATAGCTGCACTTTACCTCGGACAGGACGTTTACGATGGCAGCCAGGTCGAAATCGGACAGCTTGCGTTCGTCCTCTGTGACATACACATCGACCGCCGCCGTCGGGTAAATCACCGGCACTAAAGTGGTGCGTGCCGCGCAGCCTATTTTAGACTCGCGAATACGCTGCAGCAGATGATGTGTATACAGTTCATCGAACACAAAAAAACCACCCGGCTTTACAACACGGATAAACTCCGGCAAGCAACGCGCGAGATCGCAGTGATGCAGAACGTCTCTCGCGAAAATCACATCGAAGCGATCGTCCGGATAGTCAAGACGCTCCGCCGGCATGCAGCGAAAATCGGCCGTGACTGACTCCCGTACCTTGTGTTCTACTGCGATTGTAAGCATTTCCTGGCTGAGGTCGAAGGCGCAAACCTCGGCGCCAAGTCTGCTCAGTCTGATCGCATCAGTCCCTTCGCCGCAGCCGGGTATCAAAACCGACTTACCGGTTACTCCTAGATCGATAAGCGCAGAATAGACGGACCAGTGATGGTTCCACCAACGACGGTGCGGCTCGTGGAGGATATCGTAAGAAATGACGCGACGCGAATGTTCCCTGATGAGCTCCGCGCGCTCCTTATGGTAAGCGATCTCTCTCCTCTGACGTTCCGTCAAGTCGCCGATCATACGAGCTCCCCCTGCAAACTGGCACCCGGAACTCATGCAATTCTTTTTCCGCGGCAAACCAGGATATCAGAGAAACAAAGCCAATCAAACTTAACCAAAATATGACAACTATATTTACGCCAACACCCAGAAGACAAAAATTAATAGAAACTCCTAATGTTAGGGGGAAAAGGAAACACAATGAACCATGTCCCTATTGCCTTTGCCATTGGCAGGAGTCAATAACAACGGCCAACGGCAAACGAACGGAGATGCACGCCCGTAGCAGTGATGTCACACCCTACTTTTGCCCGCGCTCCATTTGTTTCAGTAATTGAACCGCCGGCGTAAACGCGGGATTGAGCGCGATGGCTTTTTGCAGAGTTGCCCGCGCGCCTGTTACATCTCCCATCTTCAGTTGGGCCAGTGCGAGATTCCCGCGCACTAGTTCCAGACCGGAATTCTTCGCGAGCGCGTCCTGCCAAAGGCGGATAGCCTCGGCATATTGGCCACGTTCCATGAGGATGCCGCCGAGCCCCACCGGAGCCGTCACTTGCGCGGCGTCGAGTTCGATCGCGTGGCGAAACAGCGGAATGGCGAGGTCCGGCTTATCGCTGTTACGGTATATTTCGGCCAGGTAAACGAGCGCTTCGACATCGTTCGGCGATTCGCGGACCACCTTTTCGAGAAGCGAAACGGCGCGCCCGCGATAGACGCCCGTGGTTTCGCGCGGGGCCGCGATCGCATAGGCCAGTGCGAGATCGCGCTGCGAGGCAACCATTCCGTCAAACGCGACTAAAGCCGGGGCGGCGGCGGGAGCAATCGCTGCCGGAGCCGGCGCAGGACGCGGACGGCGTGGAATCGAATGATCGGTATAAACCACGTGTTGTGCGTCCTTCACCGGGCTCTTCGGCATATGGCAGCCGATACAGTTGTCCTGCGCCTGCGCGCGCGCGGCCTTTGTTGCCGTACAGGCGTTCGCGGAATGGCACTGCTCGCATTTCCCGCGAAACCACGCCGCTTTTTCCGTGGCCTTCGGAACGTTGTGTGGATCATGGCAGGATCCACACCAAAGCCGGTCGCCCGCGTTGCGCTTGCAGGCGCTCTGCGCCAGGTTTTCCACGTGGCTGGTGACCGTCATTCCCGGCGATGAGCCTTGGTGTACAAAAACGGTCATGCTGTCGGAGAGCTTCTCGCCAGGGCGATACGAGCGCCAGTCTTTGCCTGCGCCGAAGACGCGCGCTTCGCCGTTGAGATGGCATTGCCAACAGACGCTATCGCGTGCAGCGACGTTGAGTTTCGCCGGGTTCAGAATCGCCGGACCGCCCTGAACCTTACCCGTTTTCATACGCGCAATGTGCTCCTGACCAGTGCCGTGGCATCGCTCGCAAGAGATGCCGGTTTCGCCAAACGGCGGCGTGGCGTAACGATTTTGGGCGTTAGCCGTGGGGTTCAATCGGCTGACATGGCAGGTGAGGCACGGCGGCGAAATCGGGCGGGTCAGGTAGGGATATCCGTATTCGGAATATGCCGGCGATAGAGCCCAGGAGCGGCTACTGGAATAGTAAGTGACCGGCGCTTCGAAGAGGAAGCCATCGTCTTGCAGAAGGTAGCTGCGCGCGGTCGCTCCAGAACCGATAGCATACGCCAAGGTCTTGGCGCCGTGAACGCCGGCGGCGGCATTATCAAAGCGTAGCGTGTACGTTCCGTTTTCCACCGAGACCCGATAGCTATAGCCCGACTTCGCGTCGGTAAATGCCGCGCGTTCGAACGTTTCGTGGGCGATACCTTCGCCCTGGGGCGCCCCGCTCAGAGCCATCGGCGTGCGGCGATAGCTTTCATAAATGGCGCGATGGCATGTCGCGCAATCCTGGCTGCCGGCATCTTGCTGGCTATACGCGGCGCCGGCCGCTGCAACAAGCAAAGCCAGAAACTTGGGGCCCAAAGACATCGGTTCCGATTATACAAGCGCCTTGCCAAACACTGGCGCTTCACCGGGCTGCGGAGTAAGCTGTAGGAACAATGATGCGAAATATTAGAATGGCGGCCTCGCTTGCCGTGCTGTGCGCGGCCGCCCTGTTGGCTGCCTCTAAAGACCTGAAGATTTATTGGATCGATGCCGAGGGTGGCGCTTCTACGTTGATCGTCTCGCCCAGCGGCGAATCGATGCTGGTGGATACCGCCAACCGGACCCCGGACGACCGCGACGCCAAACGGATCTTCGCCGCGACGCAAGCGGCCGGGCTCAAGAAAATCGATATTTTGTTAACTACCCACTTCCATAGCGATCATATTGGCGGCATGGAAGCGCTCGCCAAGTTGATACCGATCGGCGTGTACATGGACCATGGCGAAACGGTGGAGATCGCGCGGCCGCAGGTCGCGGCGGCTTACAAGGCTTACGTCGAACTCAGCCAGGGAAAAAGGCGCAGTCTTAAGGCGGGCGATAAAATTCCGCTCAAAGGTGTCAATATCGACGTCATCATGTCCGCCGGCGAGGCGATCACTAAACCCATGAAAGGCGCGGGCCAGCCTAATCCGGCGTGCGCGGATTTCAAGGCGCATGGCGCGGAGCCCGATCCGGATAACGATCAAAGCGTGGGGTTCGTCCTGCAGTTCGGCCGATTCCGCTTCATCGATATGGGAGATCTCACCTGGAACTACGAACAGAAGCTGGTCTGCCCGAACAACCTGATTGGGAAAATCGATCTCTACCAAACCACGCATCATGGACTGGAGCGATCGAATTCGCCGCAGTTCGTGTGGGCCATTCAGCCCAAGGTTATGGTGATGAACGACGGTCCGCGCAAAGGTGGACCCGCAAGCGTCTTCGAGATTCTGCGCCACTCGCCAGGGCTGGAGGATTTGTGGCAAGTACATCTGGCGTTGGGCACGCCGAAAGAACTCAATTCCGCGGAGGACATGATCGCCAATCTGGGCCCAAGCGCTGGGTGCGAGGGCAAAATGATCGAGGTCTCGGTGGAACCGGACGGACACTATACCGTCACGAATGAGCGAAACGGCTTCCACAAGACCTATCAGGCGCGATAATTCGGCGCGACCCAACTTAAGTAGGATAGCAACCGGGAAGTGAGCTGTTAGACTACCGTCGTCTACTTCCATGAAACTTTCCTGGCCGAAATGCCTGCCCTTGCTGATTCCCGCCGTGGCGTTCGCCCAGTGGGACGATGCGCTGCTCAAGCCTTATGTAATGAACCACCGCGCGGCCACATCCTCGCCGGCGGATCTCTCTTTCTTGCACGACGCGCCCGCGGGCAAGGATGGATTTATCCGCGTACAAGGCGGGCATTTGGTGCGGCCGAACGGCCAGCGCATCCGCTTTTGGGGCGTCCACCTGACGGATTGGAGCCGCGGCTCGGTTGAGTTGCCGCCCAAGGAAGACATTCCTATATGGGCCTCGACGCTGGCGCGCTTCGGGATCAATATCGTGCGGCTCCACTTCCTCGATCTGGCGGCGCCGCGTGGCATCATCGACGCCACCAAAAACGATAGCCGCTCTTTCGACCCGCAACAGCTCGACCGTCTTGACTTTTTCGTCTCCGAGTTAAAGAAGCGCGGCATCTATTTGGACCTCAACCTCAACGTTGGCCGATCTTACAAGGCCGGCGATGGCGTCGCGGGCTTCGACGAGATCCAGTGGGGCAAGGGACTAACCCTGTTCGATACGCGACTCATCGAACTCGAAAAGGAATACGCCCGGCAATTGCTGACGCACGTTAATCCGTACACCAAGACCGAATATCGCAATGAGCCTGCCATCGCCCTGGTAGAAATTGTCAACGAGAATGCCCTTTACCTGGGCTTCTCTTCGCGCGTCCCCTTCTATGAGGAAGAGTTGACGAAACTCTACAACGATTGGCTGCGTAAGAATCTCACGCCCGAACAGTTACAGAAGGTACGCGCGGAAGCGGGAGTGACGGGCGACTCCCCAGTGCCGCGGCTCAAGGGGAACGAAGCCAATAACGCGCCCAAGGAGCGATACAACGCCGAGATGAACTTCTTCATGGATGCGGAGAACCGCTTCTATCAGGACATGAGCGGATTCCTACGCAAGGATCTTGGCGTGCGGCAGCCAATTATCGGAACCGCCGATCACAGCCACACCAGCGCGCCCTATTCCATGCTGGCCTCGCTTTCCAAGCTCGATGTTCTCGACGGCCACATCTATTGGAACGGTGATCAGCCGATGGTGAACGATCCGTTGCACTCGACCGTAGTTCAGCTTTCGCGCACCGCCTTCGCAGGCAAGCCCTACACAGTCAGCGAGACGAACCATCCCTTTCCTAACGAGTGGGCCAGCGAAGGGATTCCGACAATCGCCGCCTACGCTGGGTTTCAGGATTGGGATATGGTCATCATGTACACCTTCGAGCCAAAGCTGGCGGCGGACTGGAAGCCCTACGTCGGCGATCCGTTCGACATTTCGCTCGACCCCGTCCGCATGACGGAGATGGCAACCGGCGCGCTCCTGTTCCGGCGCGGCGACGTGCATGCCGCGCGTCAGACCATCGAACGGACCTATTCGGTGGAACAGGTGAGAGAGAACCGGCTACTGCCGCGTACGGAGCAGCCTTACTTCACGCCCGGATTTCCGCTGGCGCTCCCGCTGGAACACGGAGTTCGCATCAAGTCGCTCGACGGAACACCAACACAGAATCCGGCCGCAGGGAATGAGAACCCGATCGTATCCGACACGAAGGAACTCGCCTGGTACACTTCGCCCGAAAAGACGGGGATCATCACTGTCGAGACGGACCGCACACAGGCGCTGATCGGATTTATCAAAGCGAACCACAAGACGCTGAAGAATTTGAGCGCGAATATCAGCAACAACTTCGCCACCATTGTGCTGGCTGCGATGGATGAAAAGCCAATCGCGCAGTCGGAAAAGATGCTGCTTACCACCGGCTCGCGCGTAGCCAACACGGATGAGAAATGGAACGACACCCACACGCGTTTGACGAATCAAGGGGTTTCCCCTTCACTGATTGAGCCGGTATCGGGCGCGATCACGCTGCGCGGAATCGTCGGCGCCAAGGGCGTCAGCGCGGCGGCGCTCGATGGCTCGGGCAAGCCGCTCGGCGCGGAGATTCAAGCGAAAAAGACTAACGAAGGATGGTCGCTGCCCATCGGCCATCCCGTGACTACATGGTATGTAATCACCGTTCGGCGTTAGCCCGTTAGCCGAATTGCAATCCCATTTGTTCATCGAATTCGATGGCGCGAAGATAGTCCAATTTGTACGCCTCGTCGGCGCGCCCCCAGCTTTCCAGAATCCAAACCAACTCGCGGGCCGATTCATCCAGCGCTTTCAGGTCGCCGCGCGCCTCGGCGGCGGCATGCCACTGCGCCATCATTTCGTGGCACTCGGCGATGCGTCCAGCGTCACGCGTCAAACGCCGGCCTAACCGCGCCATACGGCAATACTCCGGCCAGTCCGCCGGGCGCTCTCGTAACGCGCGCTGAATACCGCGAATCGATTCGTCGCGCGGTTCGATAATGGTTCCCGGAAAACGGAGGGTCGACGCCCGGCCGCCAAACTCGAGCGGCGCATCGTTGGGATCTTTGAGTGCAATCAGTAACCGTCGCGCAGAGCAGAATTCGCGCAGATAGGCCAGGTTCGATTCCACGTCGCCCTCCATCCGCAGTTCCAGTTGCGCGCCCAGGTCTCCCGCAAGAGCCGCGGGACTGCGCTCGCCGCATTCCACCTCCAGGACTGCGTCGAAATCCTGGCGGAAGCCGCGAATGAAACGGCGCGCGATCTCTTCGTCGGCGGCCGATTCGGCGCCGGGACGATCGGAAATCGCGATACCCAGCACTTCCAGATTGCCGTCGCGCGCGCTCGGTCCTTGCGGGACAGGCATGTGGCCGCGCGCCCAGCGCTTAATGGCGCGCAGCGCACTTGCCTCGAACATGGGCGCGAGGACGCGCGGTGGCACGCAATCGTCGCAGCGAACGAATGCCACGCGCACGCCAGCCGCGACCGGCTCATTCACCAGGGCGTCCTCCCATTGTGCGCGGGGCCAACGCGCCGGTATCGATTGGCGTGAAAAAAGCAGCAGCGCCATGTTCGAACCGAGCGCCTGCCGCGCTTTTTCCGCCATATCTTCGCCGGCGCGCATTTCGCCTCCTTCCAGAAGGGTGCGAACATCAGCTCCGCGTTCGATGAAGGCAGCGATGCGCTGCGCGATTTCACGGTCGGCGGCCGCGAAGCAGAGGGAAAGCGATGGCGTTAGAGCTTGCACGCGAGAGTCACGCCGTCACCCAGCGGAATCATGCTAATGGCCACGCGCGGGTCGGCATGTACCTTGAGATTGACAGCGCGGACGCCTTCCGTGTCCGCGTCGGTCGCAGCCGGATCGACCGGCTTGCCATGCCACAAAACGTTGTCGATTGCGATCAGTCCGCCCGGGCGGACCAACTGCAGCGCGCGATCGTAATAGTTTGAGTAGTTCGCCTTATCCGCGTCGATAAAGGCCATATCGAAACTGCCACCCTGCCCTTCGGCGATCAGGCGATCCAGCGTTTCCAGTGCCGGGCCCAGCAGCAATTCGATTCGGTCTTCCACTCCCGCCGCACGCCAGGTTTGGCGCGCGCGCGCCGTAAATTCTTCGCTAAGATCGCAGGCAATCACTTTGCCTCCAGGCGGCAAGGCCAGCGCAACCCAAGTCGAGCTGTAGCCCAAGAACACGCCGACCTCGAGCGTTTTCTTCGCCCCCAAAAGGCGCGCCAGCAAGTGCAGCAACTGGCCCTGCTCGGGTGAAGATTGCATACCAGCCTGCGGATGACGGTCGGTATCTTCGCGCTGACGGCGCAGCGCCACAGGCTCGCGGTCGGTGACGGAAAAAAGGTAATCGGCTAGCTCGGGCGTGAATGGCGTGTGAGTGCGGGACACCTTTTCAGCTTAACGAAAGAACGCGGCGAGTTGGAAGCTCTATCTCCACTCCGTAGGCTTCGATTCGGCGCTGTGCGACGTGCTGTACGCGCCGATCATGATGCGGTCGTCTCTTTGGCATTCCCTCGCTCTCTCCTGGCCCGTCCGGCCCCGCGTGTCCGGACATCTCCGCAAGCGTAAAAAAGAGTGATGGGCGGCCGCCGGGCGGCTTACTTTCCTGCTCTAAACTAGGCGACGCGTCTCCGGCTTGTCTGCTTTGGCCTCGGATCCTGTTCGGTAATTCCAGACAGAACCACCGGCGCACGGTCGGGAAACTCCGCGATCAGCGAAAGATGGCCACCCATGGCCTCCACCGTTTTTCGGAGCGTGGATAGCAAAAGATCGCTCCGCTGTTCGAGGCGCGAAATACTGTCCTGCGTGACCCCTAGCGTCTTGGCCATCTTTACCTGCGTGAGCTTGCGCGCCTGCCGCAATTCACGCAAGGTCATCTCCTCGGCGATCAACTCAGCCGCACGGGCCTCCACCTTCTTGCGTTGGGCGGGGCTCAATTCTTTCATCTTGTCCTTCAGTGTGATTGGCATCGCTATGTACTCTTCTTACTCCTTTGTGACAGGTGCTCAGCAAATCTTTTGTCGGCCTTTGCTATGAGCTGACGATGAAATCTCTTCTCGCCGCCGCCTGATTTGTCGCCCGCGATAAGAAGGACCGCGTTGCGCTTCCGGTCGAACCCAGGCCATGCACCAAACACCGTCTGCCGCCTTAAAACGCACTCCTTCATATTCGCGTGGCGCGAACCCTTGAGCGTATCGACGCGGGGTCTGCCGAGTTGCGGGCCAAACTGCTCCAGCAACAGGGCATGCGCACGTAGTTCGTTTTGTACATCATACGGAAGCGCGTCGAATTCGGGATCGAAGTCCTTGTGGAATTCAACTTACCATCTCACCCTGACAGTATGGCATACAGATCATATGTTGTAAAAGGCATATATGCGTGCGTCTTAAGTTTATCGCGCCGGTGAAGCTCCGAAGAAACCCCTATACGACTAATCCTACCGGGTGCAACCCTAGCTTAGTCGGTCACTTCAGAAGTTCACTAACGTATTTTTGGCATCACCGGGGAGTGCTGAGTTTGACGAGGAGTTCGTCAAGGTCCTTCCGAGTGAACTTCCATTCAAAAGGCCGGGCAGTGGTGGCCCAGTAGTATTGAAAATCCAGAAGGCGCTCGGCGGCGGCATCCAGATTTGGGGAAATCGTTGGGCGTCAGGACCTTCCTCTGCACAATTGAGAAATAGATTTCGATCTGGTTCAACCACTGGCAGGGACGGGCGCATGGACGAGCGTGAGGCGAGGGTAGCGATTCCGTAGGCGCGCAATGGCTCTGGCGCCACGATGGGACGAGCAATTGTCCACGATCCAAAAGACCTGCCGAGCATCGTTGTAAGGTGGTCGCGTCATCACCTGCTCGACGAGTCGGTCAAACGGTTCAATGCCATTGCTCGATTCACAGCGGCCAAAGACTCGGGCGCGGTGGACATCCAAGGCAGCAATATAGGTCCAGGCGCCGCAACGGAAGTACTCATGTTCCACATGCATGGGAGTTCGTGGACGGCAAGTCTTCGTGGCCTGCTTGCGGCGGCGGGCCTGAATACTGGTCTTCTCATCAGCAGAGATAACGAATTCATCGTCCTTGAGTGGCTTGTTTTGGCATTGGCGAGCGTAGAGGTCCAGGATGCGCCCAGCTTTGGCGGCGAATTCTGGATCGCGGGGAAAGATCCAACTGCGGTGATACCAAGGCCGAATGGCGTCCTCATGTAGCCACAGAGTGCTGCTGCTCGCCGAAGCAACCAAGCCGCTCTGCTGAACTTCTTGAACCAGTCGCAGGTGCTCCATCGGGACAAAGGCAGACCGTGCTTGGCGGGTAATTCGCAGGCCAAAGCCTTAACCTGAACGACGAGATCTGGGGGAAAAAGTCCGGGTGCGACCGGGACGAGAGTGTTCTTCCAACCCAGCGAGGCGGTTGGCGAAGAAGCGCTTGCGCCAAAGGGAGACGACCTCACGGCGAGTGTCCAAACATGCGGCGATCTCGTCGTTGGGCATGCCTTCGGCTGCGTAGAGAATCATCTTGGCACGTTGGACCTGACAATACGGCAACGTATACTTCCCGGCGCGCCTGCGCAATTCGACATCCTCGGCAGGCGAAAGGGTGATCGCGTAAGGGGTCGATCTGGGCATGGATGCGCACCTCACATCACAATGCCACGAGAAGAGCGTTGTTTTCAAGCCGCTTTATACGTTAGCGTATTTATGAAATAAACACTTAGCTACTGACCAGCTTGCCGAACTGGAATGTCCAGTTGCTGGGCACAGGAAGCGTGGGGTTCTGGCGCGCGTGCGTGACGCCGAGTTGGGGGGAGAATGCGCAAAAAGCAATTCGGAAAACCTGGTGAACGACGGATTGGATTCCACATGCCCCAATAACCGTCCAACCTGGACCTATAATCAGGGCGTGCTCATCGGCGGTCTGAGGATGCTGTCCAAACTATCCGGCGATCCGAAGCCTCTGGAAGCCGCGCAGACCATTGCTTTGTCGGCGATCGCGTGATTGACAGACCTGGATGGCGTACTCCACGATCCCTGCGAGCCGGACCGCTGCGGGAACGATGCCCCGACCTTCAAGGGCGTTTTCGCTCGCAATCCAGTCGTATTGAACGCAGCGGCTCCTGTGCCGGGTTTCCGCGCCTTTTTGCGGAGAAATGCCGAAAGTATCTGGAAGAACCGCGATGCCAATGGCCTGTTCGGTGTGGTGTGGTCCGGGCCTTCCGACTTAAAGACCGCCGCTACCCAGGTTTCCACCTTGGACGCTCTGGTAGCCGCCGCCGAGGTGGAGGGTGGTTCGGCCAGGAGTAGTACTCGTTGCTGGTTGGTATTCGTTGATCAATCAGGTCGAAGTGAACGTGGCAAAGCCGCATTTGCCAGGCAGGTAGTTCGGCAGAAACGCGATGGTTTGAGCCCGGCAGTTTGCATGACCGAATTACGCCGCATTCTGGACAACCTCGCTCACGTCCGCGGCTCCCCGTCCATTCTGGTCGGCAACCTCCTGGCACAGGATGCACCGGGGCGCCCATGGCACCGCCGCGAGGCGTTTAGGGCTGATCGTCTCTTCGCAATTGACACAGGTTCCAAAATGGTCGGTGTGAAGCCGTGTCAGCGCGGCCTTCAGCTGACGCAGCAACTTTGAGTCGCGGTCCACGTTCCGGATGGCGAGATCGCGTTCCGTCGCATATTGAATCTCATCCATTTGATCCGCGCTCTTTTCGATCGTAATGCCGTCGCGGTTCCGCAACACTCCCATCAGTTCAGCTTGTTTTCTTTCGAGGACCGCTTGGACCCTGTTCTTTGCGGACATCGCGCTCATGACGGTCCTCTTTCGCTAGGTCTTCCATGGTCTGTACGCACGGGACGGCCCAGAACCTAACCACTGCATTGCCCGCTTCAACTTTTGATTTAGCTGCTCTCTTCTGGTGGCAGATTCTTACATGAGCCATTTGCGCCGTTCGTGGCCGTTAGTCGAAAACTCGGTTGAGCGGCTCAGGCGCGGTTTGCCGGCGCGAGCGAGTTGCTCCAGGTTAAGGATGGCCACGTCGATTGCATCGCGCTCTCTTCGTAGTTCAGCCAGCATTCTTTCCAAATCCATACTAAGTCCTCCCCGAAACACGAACCGGTTGCTTTACCCGGTTCGCGTTTATGCTCTCCCCCGACCAGAACCCGCAGGCATCGAGCGACAGCCGCCGAAGTGCAATATCTGCAACTAAGAAATGCGGATTTTGCCGATCCGCGATCTCAAGAGAGGGCCTATCGCCAATGCCCTTCCACCATCACGTAGCCGGCCTTGTGGTGAACCCAGCGATGCGCGACCCAGTGAGCACGCGGGCGCGGAGGATGCTCCCACCTTCCGCCGGTCCAGACATACGCGTTGCCGTCCCAACGGTGATATCCGGAAATCCAGACATCCCCGCGACTGGGGGGCGCGCTGCGATGCTCGACTACAATTCGGGGTGGTGCGATGCGAACTACCACGTCGGCCGCCGCGGCGCTGAATATCAGCCCGCCCGCAAAAACCAGGCCGATCATTCGTTTTAAAACCATAATTGTTCTCTCCTTGCTTCAGTTGCGGGCGTTGGTAACGCACGTGTGTGGCCGCAGGTTCACCCTGGCGTAATCGAAGTCCAACGAGAGCCTGGATACGTGCCCGACCGGTTGGCCTTCAATCTGCTCTGTTGGTAGCCGAATCACAAAGAGGACGCAAGAATATGAAAGCCTTCGCGAGTTGGCCGGTATACCTAACGATGGCGGTCGCCGTAACACTTATAGGGTGCTCGCGCACCGCGAACGCCCCTGACTCCGCTGCAAATATTCGTGGCGCGCTAGATCAGGCTGGTTTCAAGAAAGTCTCCGTCGATCAGGATCGCGACAAGGGCGTTGTGACTCTGGGAGGACATGTGGCCACCAATGACGAGAAGGCGCAAGCCGAATCTCTGGCAAAGTCCCTCTCCCCCGGAGAAGTTGTTGCGGACCAGATTGCGGTGCTCCCGTTGGGCGCCGAAAGCGATGCCCGAACCATGAATTCGGATCTGGACAAGGGAATAGAGCAAAACCTGGACGCCGCGCTCATTCAGAACAAGCTGCGCGATGGCGTCAAGTACACGGTTAAGAGCGGCGTAGTCACGCTGACAGGCGACGTGGATTCACAAGCCAAGCGGCGGGATACCGCCAGAGTTGCGGGCGCGGTCCCGAACGTTCAGCAGGTGGTGAACGAGCTACAGGTCAAGAAGCAAAAGGCGAGTTCCTCGGAGTGAAAGCTAACCTTTTGACAGTAAGCCGCAGCCACTAGAATAAATCTCGAAAAAAGGGAGATCGACGATGTTGATACTACTTATCCTCTTGCTTTTGCTGTCAGGCGGCGGTGGCGGATACTACGGCCATAGCCGGTGGGGTTATGGCGGAGGCGCGGGCATAGGGCTGGGCACTATATTGGTGATCGTGCTCGTTCTCTACATGCTCGGCATGTTCCACTAATGCCACGTCACAGAAAGAGGTAACCTGCCGTGTCATTCGGAATCTACATTCTCGGCTTCTTAATTTTGATCGGCGGGCTGATCTATGGAGCCGTAATCCTACATATGGCTCCCCATTGGATCGCAGTCGGCGCCATTGTGCTCTTGGGTCTGGCGATTCTGAAGGGCGTCCAGGCCACGCGTGGAAAAGATCCGTCGTAGCCTATGAAGCACGATCAGCCCGCGGCGAAACCCGGCGCCGCAAGGCTCCGGGGCGACGCGGGGGTCATTTACCTGTTGGGAACAATCGCGGCGCTATACTTCGCGCGCGAGGTCCTGATTCCTCATGCATTTGCTCTTGCTCGACCTTTCTGCTGACACCGGCGGTGGCGCTTCTCCAGAGACTGTACATAGGCCGGGCAGTGTCCGTTCTTACCACCGTCGTGGTTTCGATCGCCCTAACCGCCAGCATTAGCTGGGTCATTGCCAATCAGTTGGTTGACGTCGCCAATCAGTTGCCCGGTATCGGCAGAACATTCACGCCAGGATCGATGCGTTTCACCTTCCGGTAACAGGGCATCTCAACCAGGCCGCCCAAAGTGTGCAGGAGATTGTGGATGAACTCGGCGCATCCAGCGCGCCATCTCCAGCTTTGGCTTCGCCGGCCCGGAAGCAGAATAAACTAAACGGGCCGCCTGCGGCCCAATCGCCTTTTTCCGTTAGCGTGGTCCCACCCTCGGCAGGCGGATGGAAGGAACTCCGCGATCTGGCCACGCTGGTTCTTGCGCCGTTTGGGTTGGCGGCAATGGTCCTCATCTTTGCAGTATTCATGCTGCTGAAGAGGGAAGGCCTGAGGAATCGCCTCTTGCGCTTGGCCGGACTCGGTCATTTGAGCCGCATGACGCAAGCGCTCGATGAAGCTTCCGGCCGCGTCAGCTGATACCTGCTGTTGCAGTTCCTGGTCAATGCGGGCTTTGGAACTCTATTTGGCTTGTGTCTTTACTTTATTGGCGTGCCCAACGCTGCTTTATTGGGAGTGGTCGCCGGGATCTTGCGCATCGTTCCTTATGAGGGGACGTTGATTGCAGCGACACTACCAATCGCGCTTTCTTTTGCGGCGTTTGACGCTGGCTTCCGCCGCTGCTGGTGTTTTTGCTGGTGATTAGCCTCGAACTGATCGTCGGCAACGTCATTGAACCCTGGCTCTATGGCTCTCACGTCGGAATTTCTTCGTTGGCGCTGCTGGTGAGTTCTGTCTTTTGGGCCGTCTTATGGGGACCAGCAGGTCTGATTCTCTCGACACCGCTGACGGTTTGCGTCGTGGTTCTAGGCCGTTACGTACCAACACCTCTCCTTTCTGCACATCCTACTGGGCGACGAGGGCGTTCTCGAACCCGATGCACAGATATACCAACGATTGCTCGCCATGGATCAACTGGAGGTGCAAACCATTCTTGCCGAGGCGCTTCCCGGGAAGTCGCTGGTGGAGTTGTACGCTTCGGTGCTGATCCGCGCCTTGAGCATGGCCGAACAGGATCGGCACAAAGGCGCAATCGACGCAGCCAGGGAAGAGTTTCTATTTCTCAGCATCAACGAAATGGTGGTCGAGTTCTCCGACTATGAGAGGCCGGATGACGCCGAATTGGGTCATCTAAAATGTCACTGAAGAGCTCCTTGTTGGGTCAAATGAAAAAGTAACCGAACGCGTGAGGCAGCCAGTCCCCGATCGAGAACGAATCGGGCGCCGGCAGGATGGATATGCACTCACGCGAGCAGTACCTGGCCGCGCTGCGAGACGAGTACTTGCGTGGCAATAAGAAACAGAAGACACGGTTGTTGAACGAGGCCCGGAAGCGGACCAAGCTGAATCGGAAGGTATTGATCCGCAAGCTGACACGCGTTCCGGCTGTGGCGGAAAAACCCAAGCGGCGGCCGAGAGCGACGATCTATGGCGTGGAATTGAGAACGCCCCTGATCCGCGTTTGGGAGCTGTTTGATTTCCCGTGCGGGCAACGACTGGCGCCGATCCTGCGGGAGCAGACGGAGCGGCTACGGGCCAGCGGCGGGTTGAAGTGCAGCCAGGCGGTGGCAGAGCTCTTGCAGCAGGTTTCGCCGAAAACCATCGACCGGTTGCTGCGGCGCGAGCGGGAGGTGCGGTGTCTGAAGCAGCATCGTCGGCCGCCGGTGCATCCGCTACTGTACCAGCGGGTTCCGGTGAAGACTTCGGCCGACTGGAACCGGCAGGAAGTCGGGAATCTGCAGTTGGACTACGTGCTGCATTGCGGGCGCACCACAGCAGGGGAATATCTGCTGACGCTGTCGGCCACCGACATCGCCACCGGGTGGTGGGAGGGATCACCGCAAAAAGGGCGATCGCAGAAGGCGACGCAGGAGAGCTTGGAGAGAATCCGGCAGCGAGTGCCATTCCGGATGCAAGAGGTGCATCCCGACAACGATTCGGGAATTCTCAATGACCTGCTGTGGAATTATTGTCGGCGGCATCGCATCCGGATGAGCCGGTCGCGGCCGTATCAAAAGAACGACAACGCGTGGGTGGAGCAGAAGAACTGGACGCACGTGCGGAAGGTCGTAGGGTACGGGCGGTTCACCACGGCGGCGCAGTGCGAGGTGTTGCGACAACTGTATCTGGCCGCGGCGGATTTTCGGAACTTCTTGCAGCCGGCGATGAAGCTGAAAGAGAAAGTGCGGGAAGGAGGGAAGGTGCGTCGGGTATATGAGGAGCCGCGCACGCCGTATCAGCGATTGCTGGAGTTGGGGACGTTGAAGCCGCCACAACGACGAGCGTTGGAGAAGCGGTATCAGGCATTGGACCCGGTAAAGCTACGCCGCCGAATCGAACAATTGCGGGCAGAACTTTTCGATCTGCTGAGAAGCGAAAACGAGGTAGCCGTTCCCAAAATTCGGCGGCATGGTCCCAGTATCCAGTTGCAGCGCCGAAGGGCAGTACGCGCGCCCTGAGGCAAAACCTTCAATAAGGAAAGCCGGGCAAAGGCGGCCCGGCTGCCTTCGCGTTCTTTATGCCCAAGGCCTCCGCTCCGAAGCTTCACCAAAGAAATGTGGCTCTTGGAATACAAAGCGAGAAAGCCCTTCGGCACCGTTGGGTCACCGAAGGGCTGCAGCCGATTTCTTCGGAGCCAGCTCCGTCGCATCGGCCTTGGGCATCCGTCCCGGGCGCGACCCCGAAACGGACAGGCGTGGAGCACGACATCAGTCGCCGTACCCGAACCAGAATTGCAACCGAGGTCTCCGCTCCGGATGCAGAGGCCTCGGTCTCCACAAGCGTGCCACGAGGAGCCTCCCCAAGGAGGATCTTGGTATCCCTCGGCAGCTCGTTGACCGCTGTAGCAGAGCCAACCCCGCCGCAGCGATCTTGGATGTCCCTGCTCGGGGTGCGACCCCTCGCAGATCGATTTCAGACTACGACAAGGAGGAAAAGCCTGGCGCGTTCGGTTACTTTCTTACGTGACCCAACGATACCCATTTCGGTTACCTGGTTAAATGACTTGACGCGGACGCGGCGAGCGCAGGTATGGCGGACAGTGTGAAGCAAAGGGTACTCTGTTTTCCGGCGTATGATCGAGCTGACGAGATTACGGCTGCAATGTTGGCCCAGATCCTGGAGCACAAAGGCTTCGCGACGCTGTCCTTTCCCCTCGGACCTTCTCTCGTGGAATGCCTTGCGTCGATCGGAGCAAGTCCCGGCGACGTGGTCTGCAATCTCAGCCCTGCCGCCCTATGCGTTTGCGCCAGCGCGGGCCATGTGCAAACAAATTCGGGATGCACTCCCGAAGCTCAAGGTGGTGGTCTGCGTTTGGGGCTTCAGCGGCGATACCAAGAAAGCCATGGCCCGCTTCGAGCGAACGCAACCCGATCGCCTCTCCACGAGCATCGCCGAGGCAGTAGAACACGTTCAGGAACTTGTCTGTCCGTTACCAGTGCCCGCGCCTCTGGTGGCGTGACCAAGGTCAATCTCTCGTCACTGCGTGTTAATCCGCTGCCGGCAAAGTGAAAAAGAATGTCGATCCCGCACCGGGAGTCGACTCGGTCCACATTCGCCCGCCATGCCACTCGATGACCTTTTTGCAGAAGGCCAGCCCCAGTCCGTTGCCGGGATGTTCTTTTCCGTGCAAGCGCCTGAACACTTCGAAGATTCGGACTTGGAATACGGGCTCGATTCCAGGGCCATTATCCTGCACCGAGAAGACCCAATCGAGATCCAGCCGCCTGGACGATATGTGAACACGCGGAGACACCACGCAGTATTCGATGGCGTTGCGGATCAGATGATGCAGCACCTTGGTCAGCAGTTCGAAGTCTCCCGTCACCAGTGGTAGGGAGTCGTGGCTGACCACCGCGCCCCGTTCCGTTATCTGCCGATCCGCGCAGAGTAGCGTGTGAGTAAGAGCCGCCTCCATGTCCGTCGAGGAGGTTTGCCGGCCTCCGCCGTCCACGGCCCAGTAGTCCACCACATCGGCCAGCAGGGATTGGGACTTCGCAGTTCCCTGTTGAATACGCGCCAGGTATATGCCGGCTTCAGAATCGAGACGGCCGGCGTAGTTCTCGGACATCAATAGACTATATGAGGCGATTTCGCGGAGAGACTCGCGCAGGTCGTGCGCTGTCCGCGAGATGAAGTCCTCAAAGTCCGCCTTGGCCCGGTCCAACTGCTTGCGGACCTCTTCTTCCACGCGGATTCGCTCGGAGTCGCTCATTGTCAGTCCGAGCGCCTGGAGGGAATAGTGAACTTGAAGGTGGCGCCGCGGCCCGGTTCCGATTCCAACCAGATTCTTCCGCCCTGGCCCTCCACCACTTTTTTGCAAATCGCCAAACCGATCCCGGTACCGGGAATTTCACTTCCGTGCAGGCGTTTGAACATGCCGAACACCCGGCCGGCGTCGTGCTTATCGATGCCGATCCCGTTATCGCGCACCGCGAACCGCCAGCCTTCGCCGTCACGCTCCGCCGAGATATGAATTCTCGGAGTTTCCTTGCTTCGGTACTTGATGGAATTGGAAATGAGGTTCTGGAAAAGCTGCATCAGCAAGACCTCTTCCGTTGCCACGGTCGGCAATGAATCGGAAGTTACCAATGCCCCGCTCTCCGCAATGGCCGTCTGAAGATTGAATAACGTCTTAGCCAGAACGGCGCCGCAATCGATCGCGATGAGGATTCCGCGCTCCCGCTCGCTCACTTCCCAGTAGACCAGTAGAGCCTTCAGCAAGGCCTCTATCCGCAGAGCCCCCTGCACCGAATAGGAGATGAACTTATCTGCGTCTTTGCTCAGCTTTCCTGAATATTCCTGCGCCAGGAGCTCGCTAAAGTTCACTACCATCCGCAGCGGCTCTTGCAGATCGTGGGTGAGTGCGTAAGCGAAGTGCTGCAGTTCGGCGTTAGTCGTTCGAAGCGCTTCTTCGGCGTCCTTGCGGTCTGTCATATCCTCGATGGCGAGCAGGATCGTACGCGCTTGCGCGTTCGGATTGAAGATCTCGCTAGCATTGAGCAGCATCACTTTCCGTCCCACACGGTCAAATTCGTGCGTCACCTCGAAATTCCGGAACGTGGAGTGTGTAGGGAGAATGTTTTCCAGCAGCTCACGCAACTTCGGAATATTCCATTGTCCGTTCCCCAGGTCGTAGATCAGATGTCCTTCCGTCTCCTCGGTCGCGGACTGGAACGTGTCATAGAACGCCTTATTGGCTTTGACGACCTGTAAATTCTGGTTCAGAATTACCAGGGGCTCGCGGACCGTTTCCACAATCGCCTCAGCGAAGTCCAGACCGCGCTTGGCGGCATCGACATCGATCAGCACCATTACCGCTCCGTCGGTTTTGCCATCGGGCCCCGCGGAGGGGAGAATGCGGAGCGAATACCAGCGGCCGTGCGAGTCGCGGATATCGCGGGGCCTGCGATTGCCGCCGTCCATGGCATTGAGGAGTAACCGCCGCAGGTCGGGCAGTTCCACTTGCGGCTGAAAATCGGTGATTGGCCGTCCGACGTCCGAGGAGACCAGGTTTAGCATGGGTTCAATGGCGCGCGTAAAGCGGCGAATGCGCAGATCGGGGCCGACCATCACCATGGGTATGCTGATGTTTTCGAGAACATTGCTGAGGTCCCGGTTGACCTTGCTGAATTCCACATTGCTGGTCTTCAACTCTTCATTGAGGGTGTTCAATTCTTCGTTGGCCGATTCCAACTCTTCCTGGGCGGTTTCCAGTTCCTCATTGCCCGCTTGCGCCTCTTCGTTCGAGGCCCTCAGTTCTTCCAAGGTGCGGGCGTGGTCTTCCACGAGCGATTGCAGATACTCTTTGGTCGCCACCAGATCCTGCCGCAGCCGCGCGTTCGCCCCGTTGCTCTTTGCCGCCGGCTTTGGCGTTGCTCTTTGAGCGCCGTTCCGTACTTCCTCGAAAAGGACCAGGAAATACCGTTCCTCATTAGGAGGGGGGCCGCGGAACGGCATTGCCTTGATGGTGACGTCCTTCAGTTCACCCCCATCTTCGATCCGGAAGCCTGCTTCCTGGGCTGCGGCGTTGTTTTGCCGTGCCGTGCGGATCGCCTTACCCAGACCAGCGATCAAGCCTTCACGCGCCAACTTCAGGAGATTCTGGCTGGCCCCGCCCGGCGACAGTTCGAGGTACGGAGCGGTGCGGCCCCGGATCTGAACAATATTCATCTGGTTGTCGATGACAATGCCCGGGGGGCCATATTCCGCCAGCACCAACCGGTCGGCTTCCTTCTGCAGGTCCAAACCGGTTCCACTGCCCTCAGGTTTCGCCGTGAGATTCACCCGTTCTTCGGACCGTCGGCCTTCGCGCGGCGGTAACGGCTGACTCGCAGCCGGCCTCATGCAATAGATCTTATGGGTCTTCTCTACCTGGCGAAATGAGCCGGAAAGCGTGCCTATACTTTCCGACGGACCGAGCACCAGGAAGCCGGCGGGCTTGAGAGCGTACTGCAGAATCGACCAGACCTTGCGCTGCAATGCGTCACCCAGGTAGATCAGCACGTTGCAGCAACTGATCAGATCCAGCTTGGAGAAAGGCGGGTCTTGGGCCAGGTTGTGCCGGGCAAAGACGCAAACGTCGCGGATCTCCTTCGCAATCTGGTAGCCGCGTTCGCTTCGGGTGAAGAAGCGCTTCAACCGCTTCGGCGAGACGTGCGCCAACGTGGTGTTCGCGTACGTGCCGGCGCGAGCTCTTTCAATGGCGGTTGTGCTGAGATCGGTAGCGAAAACTTCGACTGGAAAACTCACATTCGCCTCGTCAAGAAACTCCATGAGGCACATGGCGATGGAGTAGGGTTCTTCGCCCGTGGCGCAACCGGGTACCCAGATTCGAATGGGATCTTCGGGCGCCCGATTCCTCAACAGCGCCGGGAATACCACTCTCTTCAGTTCCTCGAATACCACCGGCTCCCGGAAGAATGCCGTGACTGTGACGAAGCATTGCTCGCACAATGCGGTTGCTTCCTGGCGGTTCTGCTCGAGGTCGCGGCTGTAATCTACCAGCGTTTCGAATCCGCGCAGGGTCATACGCCGCTTGATGCGTCGCGTCAGGGTGCCATGTTTGTAGTGCGTGAAGTCCACGCCTGTGGCGGTCCGCACCAGCCGAAGTATCTTGGCTAATTCCGCATCCTGAGGCAAATCAGCGGCCGCTGGATGCTCGTCCGGCGCCTGAGCGCTGCGCGCGATGGCTACCAGATGTAACGCGATTGCGGCCGGCGACAGAACATAATCCGCCACACCCGCGGCGATGGCGCTTTTCGGCATGCCGTCGGCCTTTGCGGTCAGCACATCCTGAGCGAACGTGATCCCGCCCGCGGCTTTGATCGCCCCAAGGCCCAGCGTCCCGTCCGATGCGGTTCCCGAAAGAACGACGCCGAGGGCCTTGCTACCGCGATCCGCCGCCAGTTCGCTGAGAAAGACATCGAAAGGCATATTGCAGCCATTTGCCCGCGGCGGGGTGCGCAGCACGCCATCGGAAATGCCTAGATTGCGTCGCGGCGCAATTACATAGACGTGATTGGCCTGGATGCGAATCTCGGCCTGCTTCCGAGACCGGCATGCAAGTGGCTTTGGAAAGCAGTTCGGTGAGATGGCTCTCGTGCTTCGGATCGAGGTGTTGAATCAGGACGAATGCCATGCCGGTGTCGTCCGGCAAATGGCGGAGCAACTCTGTGAACGCCTCCAACCCGCCGGTAGAAGCGCCCACGCCGACCACGGTCGGGTAATCGCTTTCTGTGCCTTCGGGGGCTGGCGCCGTGGTTGCTATCGCGGAAACGCGAGAACGCGGCCGACCCTTAACAGACTTCTTTGGCACATACCACCAATTATCCTCTCGTTGGAGCAGAACAGTGATGCACGTGCGGCGCCACTCCGCATCAGCGCGCCTGTATTGGCTCCATCAACCGGCGTTGACCGTGCCCAGCACATCCTTGAGGATCATACCGATTTCCATGAACTGACCCAGTCCGGTTGGCTTGGGGATAAACCTGGAAACCCCCAGATCCTTGAGTTGCGATTCATCTCGCCGGGACTGCGAAGAACTCCACACGCACACCGGAACTCCTGCCAGATGGGGGGCATTTCGAATCTCATGGACGATGTCTTCGCCGGTATATTGGGACAGGTTCAGATCCAGCAGGATAAGGTCTGGCTTGGCCGCATCCGCATAGGCGCCCCGCTTGTGGATGAAAGCGAGAGCTTCGCCCCCGCTCAGCAGGTGGACCAGTTCGAACGGGAAATCCTGCTTCTTCAGCGCCCGGTCGAGAAGGAAGACATCCGACTCGTTGTCATCAACCACAAGCATGCGGGAGGCTAGAACAACCGGCGCTTTTAGCACACTCACTCCTGGTGGCCAGACTCATCCGCCCGTCTCTTCATCATTTCACTTTTGAAGATGCCACGGTTAGTGCTGGCCCTGTTTCTTCTGTACAATCCGTTGCCGCGGCGCACGCGGTGACGTAAGGCACTCCGAGGTCCATCGCATGCGGGCCAGGCTCTCTGCACCTTCAAGAACTCACGGCCATCGTGGATATTTGGGCCTGCGTTTCAGGCTGCCTTGTCCTTGGCCCCGTTGAAACTGTTGAAGGTTGTTCCCAACTCACCTGAGACCGTCGCCCGCAGGTCCGGCATTCGTATTGGCCGTGCGCAGGCCACATGGGTTCGTCGTGCATCAATCTGCACCAGAGATTGCCAATTCGCCCCTGTCTGGCGATCATCGATCCGCCTTGAGGTCTGCCCCAACCCGCGATTGGATCCAATTCATGCTTCTACCGCTCCCTTCCGGTTCGCCGGATGACCTTAGCGTTGGCACGCCGAACGCCGTTTGAGATCAAGTGGCTAAAGGTGGGCTAGAGGCATTAACTCATGGCTAGTCACCGCCGTAAGACCGCACCCGCGCAGGTCGCGATTCGGAAATTCCCGCATATTTGCGGTGCATTTTTTGCATCTCCGCTCCCGTCGATTTTAGGTGAACTCTCCTCAATCGCCGTGGCGCATCCTCGCACGCGAAGGGTCCGGTCTGGATCATAACGTGCATCAAACGGCACTTCCTACCTAAAGAAAGGAAAGGCAGATGGCGTCTAATACCACTTCGTTTGAGCCGGGTACGAAGTTTGAGGATGTACTCGCGTATCTACCAATCTCCGGCATCACGGAATACCGGAAGGGTCAGGTAGTTTACGGCCCCAATAGTCCTTCAAAAAGCATTCATCTGCTGGTTACCGGCAGAATGGAAATCTCGCAGCGCGCCGCGGACGGCAGTGACGTGCGGCTTGAAATCGTCCTGCCCGAGGAATTGTTTGGCGAGTCCGCATTCCTGGCATCGCCGGGCGCCTCCGAGCAAGCCAGAGCCATCGAAGATGCCAAAGTGATGGCTTGGGCCGTCTCTGATATAGAAGACCTCGTTACGAGGCGTCCACGTCTTGCGGTAGCGTTGTTGCAAATCGTGTCGCAGCGCAACGCCGAGTTGATTCGCAGGATCGAGAGCTTTTCAATCGACACCATCGAACAGCGCCTCGCCCGTTCGCTGGTCCACTTATCCGAGCGGCTAGGCAGCCCGGAACGGGACGGAGGCGTGCGAATGATGCCCCTTACACACACAATGTTGTCACGTTATGTCGGCGCCTCGCGCGAAATCGTTAGAGGCGTCCGCGTGGCAACAAAAGAGAGGATGGGCGCCGCAGGGTTCCTGGCAGGCGCACACCACCTGGCAGCAGGGCGGCAGTCAACAATGGGGTAGGGATCATCGAACGTGGGCGCAGCGTGGAGGCTATGGCGGGTTCTTCATTCCCCAGGCCAGCTTCAATCTCGCCTTCGGGAATCGCCATTCGTTCCGCATAAACAGTCGTCCCACGATGTACATGGGATACCCGCGCTTCGCATACGGCGGTTATTCGTTCCTGCTCGTCGATCCCTATCCTGGATACTGGGCGGCGGACTGGTACGACAGCGATAATCTTTACATCACTTATGACGAGGGGTACTACCTACATGACGCCAGGTATCCCGATGTGGCACTCGCGATCACCGTCGTCCTATAGCTGAGTGGCGCCGGCTCATTGATATTTTTCTACCACCACGAATGTAATGTCGTCGGTTTGCGTCATGCCTTCCGTGAACTCCTCGACGGCTCGCAAGAATTCTTTCTCGATTGCGAGACCTCCCGAGGGCGCCGCTCGCCGGATGATTTGCAGGAGCCTTTGCTCTCCGAACATTTCCTGTCTCGGGTTTTGCGCGTCTGTCAGGCCATCCGAAATCACCACCAGAATATCCCCCTTGTCGAGCTGGAACGGTCGGGATTCGTAGATGACTTCCTCGAACATTCCGAGGAAGAAGGAGTCCGAGTAGAGCCTTTCAATCTTTCCCGTGGAGGCGCGAAACAAATAAGTCGGATTATGTCCCGCGCTGATGAATTGCCCCACGCCCCGCGGATTCTGCAGAAAGAGAAAGAGCGTGACGAACTGGCCAGGCATTGACTTTTCGCAAAGCAGCCGGTTCACCCGCTTCAGGATTTCCCCAGGTTCGATGTTGCAGTGAAACTCTGTGGCGAGGGCACCCAATACCATCGAGCTGAGTAAGGCTGCGGACATCCCCTTACCGGAGACGTCGGCCAGCACCCCCATCCAATCTTCCGAACTCAGTTGCAGAAAATCGTAGAAATCGCCGCCTACGTAGCGTGTGGGGGTATTATAGGCGTGGATGCGGTAATTCTCGAATTGCGGCAAGCAGGATGGCAGCAGGCTTTTCTGGGTCTCTTGAGCCAAGGCCAGTTCCTGCTCGCTTCTCTCCCGCTCCTCAAGCGTCTTGAGCCGAATCACCTCGCGGCTTTGTTCGAGCTCGCGAACTGTTTCCTTCAATCCCAGATGCAGCAGTCGCACCTCGAGAATGTTATGGACACGCGCACGCAGTTCGGCCAAATCGAAGGGTTTGCTGACGAAATCCTTGGCGCCGGCTTCGAGCGCGCGTAATTTGTGAGCGGGCTGCGCGGTGATTACGATGACCGGCAGATAGCCGCCCTGCTCGATTCCTCTTAGTCCTTCCATTACCTGGAAACCGTCCATGCCCGGCATTTGGAGATCGAGCAGGATCAGCGAATAGCGGTTCGCCCGGTGAAGTTCGCAGACGGCGTTCGGATCGGTTGTAGACTCGACAGAAGCGTAGCCTGCGATCCGCAGCATGCCCTTCAGAAGGTCAATATTAGCCTGGAGATCGTCAACCACCAGGATTCTGGCGTTCAGAATGTCGGCAGGGCTCACCACTTATCGCCTGGACTCATTTGGCATGTGCGGCCCCTGCCGAGCGAAATCCATGACTGCATCCAGCGCCTGCATGAATTCATTGACCTTGATTGGTTTGGTGAGATAGCGAAAGAAGCCGGCCTCGAGACCCTTCTCGATATCACGCGGCATGGCGTTGGCGCTGAGGGCAACTACGGGAATGTGCGCTGTTTCGGGGTCTTCGCGAAGGATTCTTAGGGCTTCGATGCCGCTGATACCGGGCAGGTTGATATCCATCAGGATCACCTCCGGCTGATTGGTGCGCGCCAGGTGGATACCCCGGGCGCCGTCCTTCGCACTCAGCAGACGCATATCCGGGCGGCGCGCGATGAGTTGTTCGATCAGCTTGAGGTTAGCCGGGTTGTCCTCCACATAGAGCAGGGTCCGCAAGAGTGCGCCGTGTTGAGCCGGAGCTTGCGGTGCTGCCGCGGGCTCGCCAATGTCGGCCGTCAGATGTGGCGCGGCAGCCGAGTTCAGCTCGAACCAGAAGACACTGCCTTCGCCGACCGCGCTTTCTACGCCGATCTCGCCTCCCATCAGTTCCACCAGCCGCTTGCTCATTACCAGGCCGATGCCCGTACCTTCCTCGGTGCTTCTCTCCTGCCCGAGACGGTTGAAAGGCTGGAAAAGCTGCACCAGCATGTCCGCACGCAGCCCCGCGCCGGTATCCTTGACGTTAATGCGAACACGTTCCGGGTTGCTCGCAGGGTGGACCGCCTCTACGATGACCGTTCCGTTCACCCGGTTGTACTTGATCGCGTTGGAGAGCAGATTGATGAGGATCTGTTTTAACCGCGTCCGATCGGCTTGGACAAAGCAGGGGAGATCGAACTGCGGAAAGGTCATGCTGATGCCGCGCTTTTGACCCAGTGGCTCGATCATAGCCTGGCATTCGCACATCACTTCGCTCAGAGACGTCGGTTCCGACGACAGCGCGAACTTCCCGGACTCGATCTGCGCAAGATCCAGGATTTCATTGATTAATTCCAGCAGATACCATCCGGCATGCAGTATCTGATCGATACTCGCCGTCTGGGAGGGCGTGGGCGGCAGCGAATCGGAGTTCATGAGCTGGGCGAAGCCGAGGATGGCATTGAGCGGCGAGCGAAGCTCATGGCTCATGCTGGAAAGGAAATCCGATTTCGCGAGGTTCGCCTTTTCCGCCGCACTCCTGGCTCGCTTCAGCTCGAGGTTCTGTTCCTTCAGCGCCTGGTCTAGGCGCTTGGGCTCGGTGACGTCACGGGCAGCGGCGAACACGCCTTGCAGCTTCCGGTCGCGGTCGTAGAAGGTGGTCGCGTTGTAGGAAACCACGGTGGTCTTGCCGTCCAGCGAGCAGACGGTGAGCTCATAGTTGGTTATTTTCTTCTCGCGCAGCACCAGCTTGATGCCCGCTTCGGCGCGCTCCGGATCGGTGAAATAGTTCTTGAACGGGGCGCCGATCAGCTCGTCGCGCGTGCAGCCGGTGAGCGCCTCCATCTGCTTGTTGACGTCGGTAATGATCCCGGCCGGGTCGGTAGTCATCAACGCGTCGACGTTGGATTCGATCAGAGAGCGAGTGTAGAACTGCTGGTCGCGCAGGCGCTGATCGAGCTTCATCTGTTCCGCTTCAACCTGCTTACGCGCGGAATTATCGGTGCCGATCAGCAGGTAGCCGATGATTGCCCCTTGATCGTCGCGCAGGGCGGTGACCGATACGATGGCCGGAAATCGGCTGCCATCCTTACGGATATAGGTCAATTCGTAGATGTCTTCGATCCCGCGCGAGGCCTTAAACACCAATGCCTGGAATCCCGGTGTGATTGGGGTCGCGAGTTCGGCGCTCAATGCAACTGCGCGGGCGATCACTTCCTGCGGATCGGAGATGTCGGCCGGAGTGATCTTGTTTACGACGTCGGCGGCAGCATACCCCAGCATCCGCTCGGCGCCGACATTGAATATTTGAATGACGCCTTTTTCGTCGGTGGCGATGCTCGAGAAATTGGCGCTGTTGAAAATCGCGTTCTGCAAGGCGCCTGTTTTCAAGAGAGCTTCTTCGCGGCGTACCTCTGTGATGACATCCACCGTGCTGGCGCCATCCCCCGCAAGGATCGGCTGTCCGTTTGCCATTTGGTTTTTCCTCTCTGAATTGGCCCAAGTACTGGCTATTTTTCGCGATGCTTGCCGCGAGGTTGTTATAAGCGCGGGAAACTAACATGCGCACGAGCATGGCCAAACCGATTTCGGTTGGCGCATGCGCAACAGGACTGGGCGGCGCGCAGCCTCCCTCTGACGCATTGAGGCGACCCGACGTGCAACATCCGCAGCGGCAGGTGCAAATCCTGCACGTTGCGACGGTGGAAACCGCAGCGCCGGCACGCGACACGGTGCGCTAAGCGCCTCCTGGGCCGCTAACCGCGGTGGGCCTGCGCTTGCAGTTGTACGTAACCAATGATTGGTTTGTGAATTGAGGCCGAATGCTCTACACCGTGTCCCAATGACAATTTGTCGCGTCGTCCTGCTGTTTGCGGTTTCGTCCGCAGGCATGGCGCAGCCGGCCGCTCCGCTGGACGTGCTGGGCAAATTGAACTTTCACGCCCAGAGCGTCGGCAGTCCGTGGTCCTTGGCGGAATCCGCCGCCTACGCAGGAATCCTGCAGGGACTTGACGCACCGGAAGAGTGGGGGCAGGGAGCCGGCGCGTACGGGAAGCGTTTTGCCTCTACGCTTGGCGGTTCTGCAATTCATGGCGTACTAGCTTTTGGCCTGGACTCAGCGCTGCACCAGGACCCGCGGTATTTTCGATCGTCAGACAAACGTTTCTGGCGCAGAACGGCACACGCATTCCGCGGAACCATATTGACGGGTACCGACCGCGGCGGCGAAACACTGTCCACGTGGCGTCTCGGCAGCGACTACGGCGCCGCGTTTCTTTCGAACCAGTGGTATCCAGAGAGGTTGAATACCGTGCGCCTTGGCGTAATCCAGGGATCTCTCCACGTTGGATTCGATTTCGCCGCTAATCTCGGCGTCGAATTCTGGCCGGATATCAAGAGGAAGATACTGCGCCGACCGTAATGAACAGCGACATGAGCCGGGCACGCATCCAAATTCGACACGTTACCCTTCCGATGCCGGTTGCTAGAATGAAGGCCTAGTGCCCAGACTTCCCGTAGTTTCGGGCCGGATCCTCATCATTGACGATGACGAGCGTCAGTGCGCCGCCCTGGCCGCGATGCTGTCCGATTCCGACTTTCACACACAGGTCGCTACGGATGGCCTGCAGGCGCTGGAAGCGCTCACTGCCTTTAACGCAGACGTCATCGTCGCTGATTTGGTCATGCCGCGTATGGACGGCTTCGAACTTCTCCGGCATCTGAAGGATCACGGCGACCTCACTCCAGTGATCGCGCTTACGGGCTTCGGGAGCATGGAAAAGGCGCTGTCTGTAATTCACGATCTCAAGGCGTTCTGGTACCTGGAAAAGCCGGTGGACCCACGTGCTTTCAAGACGCTTCTGGAACGCGCGATTCTCTACAAGAGAAGCCTGCAGAAAACCGAAGAGCTGCAACGCGACCTGAGCCTTCGCGGCGTACTGGGGAACATGGTCGGAGCGTCCCCGGCGATGCAGCAGATCTTCTCGCTCATCCGGCAGGTGGCTCCCACATCGGCGCCTGTCTTGATCCGCGGCGAAAGCGGTACGGGTAAGGAATTAGTTGCGCGCGAGATCCATAAGTACAGCCGCCGGAGCAATGGGCCGTTTATCGCGATCAACGCGGCCGCCTTACCCGAGACCTTAATTGAGAGCGAGCTGTTCGGCCACGAGAAAGGCGCGTACACAGGGGCCGTGGAGCGCTCCGCCGGTTGCTTTGAACAGGCTCACGGGGGCACGTTGTTTCTCGACGAAATCGGCGAGATGCCCCAGTCTACACAGCCAAAGTTGTTGCGCGTTCTCGAGGACTTGCGGGTTCGGCGGCTTGGTGGCAAACACGAAATCGCGGTAGACGCTCGCGTACTCGCCGCGACCAGTCAGGCGCTTGAAACGCATCTCCGGGAAGAACTCTACTATCGGCTGAGCGTATTTCAGATCGTAGTTCCGCCGCTGCGTGAACACAAGGAAGATATCCCGCTGATTGCCGATGTGATGCTGCAGAATCTGAACAAGAAACATGGCACCCGCATCACAGGAGTCGACCCGGACGTGCTGGACGTTTTTCATCGGTATGATTGGCCCGGTAATGTGCGAGAGTTGCGCAACGTTCTGGAACGGGCGGCAATCATGGCAGGCAAAGGGTTGGTTCGACTGACGGATATGCCCTCTTCAGCGCTCGGTGTCAGCCCCGGCCCGTATGCCAGGGAGTCAAAGGATCACGATGGCGCTGTGACTCCCCCTCCTGGCCAGCCGCTTGAGAAAATCGAGGAAGCCTACATCAAACGGACCCTCGATCACGTGGGCGGTAATCGCAAACGGGCCGCCGAGATGTTGGGAATCAGCCTGCGAACGCTACAAAACCGAATCGCCGGGCAGCGCGAAGAGGAGAATGCGGCTGGGCTTTGAGCCTTCGGCTGCCCCTCACCTAGGCAAGTTAAGAGGTTCTTCCGCAGGCTGGTGCCGCGCGGTTTAATGCCACGCCGACAAGAAAGCCAATCGCGGCCGCGACCACGAGAGAACCTCTCCAGTGCCGGCGCCCAAACGTCTGCAAGCCGTTGACTACATCTCCAACGTCGTGATTGTCGACAAAGGACGCTGTGGCATCTAGTCGATCCGCCGCACCGGATGCAAGGTCCTCAATTGCCTTGGAGCCTTGGCGGCCTGTCTCGCGAACAGACGAGGCAGGCCATGTCCATCCTCCTGCCGGCAGACCGCCCCAACTGCTCCACTGACTCCCTGGCGTCTTTGCCAAAACCCGACGACGCTTCCGTGAATGTCTCTGATGAAGTCAAGATATTCCTCCTCGAGTGATCCGCACTGATGCTTCCAGGAGAACCATGGCACGTTTGCCGCCATCGCGATCGGGACACGATTAGTCGAAGGAACGGTGACCCCTCGTTCTGGGGCTAAATGTACAAGTTGGCCAGTCGCGTGCCCATTGGGTTAGCTCGGAGATAAAAGATGAAATTGACTATAGGCTTGTCTGTTCTGTTTTGCGTGGCTGCTTTTGGGCAGCGCGGGGATTCGCACGGCGGCGACGGTCACCCCGCAGCTGGCGGCAGTCACTCAGGGGTCGGCGGTGGACACATTCCTGCGCGCGGTCCGGCTCCGGCGAGGGCTGCCGCTCCCGCCCGCACTTCGACCCCTGCCCACAATCAGGATTCCAGGGCCGTAACTGAGAACCATGTGAAAGTAGACACGCAAGGTCATCCGGACGTTCCGCACGTGGACGCCAGAAACGATAAATGGGTCGGGCACGAAAGTGGCTCCCGCGATGCGCATTACCAAACGACTCAGCCATGGGCACACGGCCATTTCGGCGGGGGCTTCGGCCCGCAGCATGTATTCGTCCTCGCGGGAGGAAAGCGAGAACGCTTCTGGTTCGGCAGTTTCTATTGGGACATCGCCCCGTACGACTACAACATTGTTGCGGGCTGGAACTGGACTGGCGATCAGGTCGTGATCTACGAGGACCCGGACCATGTTGGCTGGTATCTCGCCTACAATCCGCGGCTAGGCACGTACGCCCACGTGGAGTATCTGGGAAGTTGAATTGCTTCGCTGGCTGGGGTGGACCTCTACTCGGGAAATCCCAACCTCTTCTCCGTCCCAGTCACCGAGTTTCCTTGCACGTATCAAATTCCTGACCGCTAAGTTGCGATCGGTCTGGTGAGCGCGAGACGTCGATATTTCATTTGAACCAATCTCGCTGCCACCAGCGTTGCAGTTCTGCCGTTGCCCGGCGGTATCCGTAAAGGCTATTCTCCAGCGTCACCTTTTGAATTAGATCCGCAAGGCCACGTGGGCCTAGCGGGGTTGGTATTGTTCATAGTGGCGATAGAAGCCAGCGCGGCTCACCCTAGCGATCTGGCAGGCGTGGCTGGCCTCGAAGCTTTCCCGCTGCATCATTGATTTCCTACCGGAATAACAGGTGCGTAAACTGATCGAGCGAATAGCGCCAGACCTTCCACTCATGCACTCCCGGGGTCGTACTGAACGAGTATTTGATCCCGTGGTCCGTCAGAATCTTATCCAGGTTTTGGGCACCGGCCAGGGCGAAATCTTTGTCACCCGCGCAAATCCAAATGACTTTCATCTTCTCATTTGTCGCGGCAGCGTCTGAGAGGAGATCTGGAAACTGTTTGACCGGGTCGGTGGTATTTGATCCGGCGCTGAAGACGCCGATGCTGTGAAACTTGTCTAAGTGGGTAAGGCCGATGCTTACGGTTTGGCCGCCGCCCATGGACAAACCTGCGAGGGCGCGGTCGTCGGCTTTGGCGGAGACCCGAAAGGATTTCTCGACGGTTGGAATAATCTGATCCAGGAGATCGTCGGCAAACGCGCTTGGGCTCACTCCTGACGGCGGCGCTTCGCCTGAAAGATGAGACGGCTGCGGATGCCCGAAGGGCATCACGATCAGCATCGGTTTCGCTTGCTGCTTCGCAATCAGGTTATCGAGAATGAAATTGGCGCAGCCGACTTCGGTCCAGTCGTTTTCGTTCTGGCCTGAGCCATGCAGAAGGTAGAGAACGGGATAGCGTGTCTTGCTGGTCTCGTAACCCGGCGGCGTATAAACCCGGAAACTGCGTTCGCCGCCTACGCTCTTCGATTCGTACCAAACCACGCGGACTTCACCATGCGGCACCGGCTGCGGATCGAAATATGACGGCACCGAGGCGTGGACCTCGAACATGGATGCTGTCGCATCGTCGGAGCCACGCTGGCCATAGGGGTTATGCGGATCGATGCCGCGGACACCATCGATCGTGTAATGGTAGTGGTAAATCGCCGGCTCAAGCGGTTTGGTGGTTGCGCTGAAGACGCCCCTCTCGTCTTTGAAAAGGGCTAGAGGCTCCGGTAGAAAGTTGGCGACCAGCATTACGTCCTTAGCGGTCGGAGCGTTAAGCCTGAAGGTGACGGTGTGATCGTCGTGAACCTCCACGGACTTGATCTGCGGGCCGCCAGGACCACGTCCTCTACCGCCTCCGGGCCCCGCAGCCGCCGGGCCCTGAGCAAATACAGGAGTGGCCGCCACAAGACAGCTTATTAAGACAGGGATGCGATAGGTGTTCTTCATAATCTCTCTTTTTGCACTTGACGAAAGCTAATCGCTTGATCCAAATCATTGGCTGATGGGGCCAATACGTCTGGCGTCAAGAGCAATGTCGTCGTAGTAAATATCGAATGCTTGCGGGGCCGTGCCCCAAAGGCGAAAACCGAATGCGAAATCGGTGAATCCGCCTACCAGGCTTTTGTCACCGCTATTTTGAAACGAGAACGCGGTTTCGTACACTTGTTCGCCATCAACCCAGATGGTGGCGCGGTTCGGATAGTCGTTGAATTCCCATTCGAGGCAGAACCAACGATTGAGCGGGATGTCTTTGCCGCCCGAATGCCAGTCCTCGCCGCCGTTTACCTGATCCACGTAAGTGAGCTGGAATCGTCCGTTCAGCGTGGCTACTTCTTCGTACTTGTACTTCGGGAATCCCGCCATTCCCGCGGTCAGGAAGACCGTATGGCGAGCGGGTAATGACGGCGTAATGTAAACGTATGCGCGCCGAAAATGGTGCGTCCGCAGCGCCGCCGGAATGTCCGAAGCCTCAAGAAAAGCGTAGGTCCTCTGGGCAGGCGCGGGATTGCGCGCCAACAGGGCGTACTCTCCATGAGCAACGCGCTCCTGTTGTACCCGCAGAACCCTATCTCCCGTTACATGTTCCTTCCAGATCTTCTGGTTGATCTCACCCGATTCAAAGTCTTCGGAGAATGGATGAACTACCGCGTCTTGCGCGAAACCCCGGACTGCGGCAATGACAAGGAAACAAGCGAAGAACGTGCGGCGCATATGGAACCCTCTTCAATATCACGAAGAAAGCGCTAAAGTCAACGGTAACTATTATCCAGGATATTTATTTAAAGCCACTTCACCGATACATGCTCATCGATTACTTTGCCGTACGCCTTCGATTTGTCGGCACAAATATGAGAGGATAGTCGCAGATGCCTGTTCGAATGAAAGATATCGCTCGCGACCTCGGCGTCTCGGTAGTAACCGTCTCTAAGGTCATCCGAAACGTGCCCGAAATCGGCGAGGAAACGCGGCGCCGGGTTCTTAAGCGGATCAAGGAACTGGACTATCAGCCGAATCAGGCGGCGCGGAGTCTAGCTACGGGACGGACTCTCATGATGGGCCTGATTGTCCCGGACCTAGTTCATCCATTCTTTGCGCAGGTGGCAAAGGGGGTGTCGCGCATTTTTCGAGAGCAGCATTACGGTCTGGTGATTTCGTCATCCGAGCAGGATCCGGCTCTCGAGGAAGAAGAGATTCAGCAGATGTTGAGCCGCCGGCTGGACGTGCTGCTCATCGCATCCGCGCAGTGGCGCGTCGACAGTTTTCGCCGCATTGAGGCGCAAAAGAAGCAATACATCCTGGTAGATCGCCGGTTTGAAGGATTGGCGGCGCACTTTGTCGGAACCGACGATGTGGCTGCGGGCAAGCTGGCAACCCAACACTTGATCGAGCGGGGCTGCCGTCGCATCGCGCATCTTGGCGGAGCCGACATCAGCACGGCCATGGACAGGCTGCGCGGCTACCGCGACGCTCTGACGGAAAGCGGTCTCTCCGCTCCTCCCGAATATATCCTGCGCCGCGGTCAATCCGACGAAAAAGGTGACTCGGCGGGTTATGAGGCGATGAACGCCTTGCTTGCGCTGAATCCCAGGCCGGATGGAGTGTTTTGCTATAACGATCCAATGGCAATGGGCGCGATGGAGGCGGTTCTAGCCGCGGGGATTCGCGTGCCCGAAGAACTTGCAATCATCGGCTGCGGCAACGTTAAATATGCGCACATGCTGAGAGTGCCGTTATCCAGCGTGGACCAGAACAGCGAAGAACTTGGCGCAAAAGCGGCCACGCTAGCGCTGGAGCTCGCGAAGTCGAAAGGCATGCTGCGGCCGAAAACGATTCTGCTTCCGCCGGCTCTCGTGGTTCGTGAGTCGACGATGCATAATGCCGCAAGCCGGCCGAACCGCGGCTAACGGCAGTTCCGCAACGACGATTTCCCCGTTAAGGCACGGTATTTACCGGTTACTCCAAGGTCGCGACGAGCCTTGAAGTAAATTCCCAAGAACCCCCAAGAAAGCGCTTGCAGGGGCTTTCTATTCATGATATACAAGCCCTAGGACGGATTAAGTTAGCGGTTACGTTACGCTTCGCCCGGCCTTCAGTCTCGCAAGCATTTCCAAGAAAGGGTTGTCCATGCTCGATTTCCCATTGTCGCGACGCTTCTCTAATCGCCTTGTCCCGGCCTCATTGCTGGCGGCGTTGCTGATCCTGTTCCCATCCGCCAAGTCTGGCTGGGCACAGCTGCTCTTCGGTTCCATCGTGGGCAACGTGACGGATGCTTCCGGCGCCGCCGTACCCGACGCAACCGTGAAGGTGGTCCAACTCGAGACCAATGAGAGCCGCGAAACCAAGACGAATGACGCGGGTAGCTACACCTTGAGCACGGTACGCACCGGAACTTACGCGATCACGGTCGCCAAAGACGGCTTTAAGATGTTCACCGTGCAGCATGTCTTAGTCAATGTCAACACGGAAGTACGCGTGGACGCCGCACTCCAGGTGGGAACGCAAAACCAAAGCATAGAAGTTACATCTGAGGCAGCCGCTCTTCAGACCGAAAGATCCGATACGCATATCGAGTTCACCAATCAGCAGATGATCGATCTGCCACAGCCGACGCGAACCTTTGAAGGAATCGCGATGCTCACTCCGGGCATGGCGCCGGCAAGCGCAAGCAGCGGTGGCAATAACAATCCGTCGAAGTCGTACTCGATCGAAGTAAATGGGACCAGCAACAAAGGGTCGAATGTCTTGATCGACGGCGTCAGCGCGACGTTTCCCTGGGTACAAAGTAATGCGCCATCGGCCGAAGCGATCGAGACTGTAAACGTGGTCACCGGCAGCACGGGCGGAGACATGGCTCTGACCAACGGCGGTTCCATCGTGGTGCAGACAAAAAGCGGAACCAACGCCTTTCACGGCGAGTTGTACGAATACAACATCAGCAACGCCTTAGAGGCGCGGTCTTTCTTCCTGCCGGCCAATCAGAAGAACCCGAAACTGATCGAGAACGATACCGGCGCAACCGCGGGCGGGCGAATCACCAAGAACAAACTTTTCTATTTTGGAAGCTACGAAGGCGACTTTATCCGGCAGGGCTCCGCCAATTCAACCGTTACCGTGCCCACGGATGCCATTCGTACCGGGAATCTGTCTGCGTCTTCGACGCCTATTTACGACCCGGCGACAGGGACTTACAATGCCGCGGGTATCCCAAGCGGCCGGACGCCCTTCCCGGGGAATATCATTCCCACCAATCGCATTAACGCCGCAGCCGCGAAGCTGGTGGCTCTTGTGCCGGAGCCGAATCAGGCCAGCACCTCGACGACAAGCGCTCCCGCGAACAATTACTACGTCAACACGCCGGTCTCGAATACTTTGCAGCACATCGACACCAAGATCGATTGGAACGCGAGCAACAAATGGAAAATCACCGGCCGCTATGGGTACATGCCTTACAACATCACACAGCCGACTATCTTCGGGCCGGTACTTACCGGAAGCCCTAACCAATTTCAATTTGGGCATTCGACGGCGGTGGCCATCGCGACGACATATGTGGCCAGTCCGACTCTCGTCATCGATACCAACTGGGGATATACCTTTGCGCACATGATCTTGAACCCGCCTAACGCGGACCAGCGATTAGGGTCAGAGTATCTTGGCATCCCAGGCACGAATCTCGGGGAATTGCCGCACGCGGGAGGGATGCCGCAGTTCAATATTTCCAATTACTCCGGTTATGGATACACGTATCCGCCGCTCCAATATGACGACCCGATTTTCCAGTATGTTGCGAATGCCACCAAGATCAAAGGCCCGCACAACATCCGTTTTGGCGCAAATATCAGTCAGCAACACATGAACCACTTCGAAACTGCGCCTACCTCGTTTACATTCAACGGCGGCGCGACGCAATGCGGTTCGCTCTGTTCCTCGAACCCGTCCGCGAACGCGTTCAACACTTATGGGGATTTCCCGCTCGGCCTGCCACAGTCATTTTCGAATAGTCTGGAGCCAACGCCGCTCATCACGCTACGGACCTGGGATTGGAGTTTCTACGCTCAGGATACCTGGAACGTCAGCAAGAAACTGACGGTCACGTTCGGCACGAGGTGGGAATACTACCCGGTGCCTAGCCGCGTCGGCGGCGGTATCGAGGCCTTTAACTTCACTACTAACCAGATTGAACTTTGCGGCCAAGGGCCCAATAATTCGACGTGCGGAATTACGACACAAAAACACTTGCTTGCTCCGCGAATCGGCATTGCCTTCCGGCCCACCGACAAGATGGTAATCCGCGCCGGATACTCGCTGAATCCCGAACAGCAGAATATGTTTCGCGATGGGATTTACACCTATCCGATACGTCTCGATTTTTCGGCTAGCGGACTATCCACCTACGACCCGGTAGGCTCACTCACTACAGGTATTCCCACCCAGCCGGCCCCGGCGATCTCCAACGGAGCAGTATCGCTGCCGGCCGGCGCTAATTTTTCGCAGGCCGCCCTGCTCCCGCAAAGTCAACTGTTTATTCGCGGCTATACCCAGACCGATAACCTAACCATCCAGAACGACTTTGGTCACGGCTGGATTGCATCCGCAGGGTATGTTGGATCGCTTACGATCCATCAACACACCCGTTACAACATCAACTACGGCACGCTTAACGGGGGCGTAACCAGCCAGCCGTTCTACAAGACAAATGGCGTCACGGCAAGCGTGATCGAAATCCTGCCCTACGAAACGCAGCACTACAATTCGCTGCAAGCCACGCTCAGTCATCGTTTCTCTCACGGCTTTCTGTGGCAGACATACTATACGCGCTCGAAGCAGATTGGCACGTGCTGCGATGAGAATGGCGACAGCACAGGCGGTCCACAGATCCAACTCCCACAATATGCAAACTTGAATCGTGCTATCGAGCCGTCGGACCGCCCGAATAATTTCAATACCAGCGTGGTCTATGAACTGCCCTTTGGAAGAGGAAGGGCGTATCTGCAGAACGGAGTCCTTTCGAAGATCACAGGCGGATGGCAACTCAATTCGATCTTCGTTCATTACTCCGGAACGCCGTTCTCGGCGAGTGGGGGCACCGCTCTGAACGCGCCGGGGTTCACGCAGCGCGCCCAGCAGGTGCTGCAGAATGTTCAGTATTTTGGCAACGAAGGCCCGGGGCAGCTTTACTTCAATCCGGCGGCGTTTCAGGCAGTAACCGCGGCCGGCGTCATCGGCAACGCCGGTTACGACACTCTTCGCGGGCCGGGCGCCACTAAACTGGATTATGAGCGTCTTCCGGGATTTCAAATTCCGCGAGCGCTATGACATTCAGTTCCGCGCCGAGGCGCTCAACGTAAGCAACACGCCCGCATTCGGAGTCCCGCAAGGAAGCACCACCGGCACCACCTTCGGCCAGATTACCGGCACTGCGAATGTAGCGCGTCTCATCGATCAACGCTATTTACGGTTCGGTCTCAAGATCAAGTTCTAGTTTTCGGAATCAACTTGGATCCGGGCAAGCGCGGCTGCGAGAAATCGCGGCCGCGCTTTGTTGCGAAGGGGGGCGTATCCTGTTTGCTGTGACACCACTAATCGCGCTCGCGTCCGTCGCCGTGGCGGCGGCACAGCCCGGTTATGTCAACGCTAGGGAATGCGCCTCCTGTCATTCGCAGATCTATTCGTCGTATGCGTCAACCGGAATGGCGCGCTCGTTCTATCGATCGCTCCCCGACGCACCGGTAAAGGATTTCTATCACGAGCCTTCCGACACCCATTACTCACAATTGGTCAGGGCCGGGAGATATTATCAGCGCCGTTGGCAAATCGGCCCCGATGGACGGGAAATCAATTCCGAAGAGCTCCCGGTTGATTATGTGATGGGCTCGGGCAATCATGCCCGAACCTATTTGAGCCGCAAGACAAACGGAGCGCTAATCGAATTGCCGCTCGCATGGTACTCGGAAAAAGGCGGCTATTGGGCGATGAACCCCGGCTACGATACGCCGCATCCGCCCTCCCACCGTCTTGTCGCTTACGAATGCATGTTCTGCCATAATTCCTATCCGCGGATTCCGGCATCTCACGCGCGGCCTGGCGCTGCCCCCGTCTATGCGCGAGACCTGCCTGAAGGGATCGATTGCCAACGCTGCCATGGTCCCGGCTCGAAACATATACTCGCCGCCCGCAGCGGAACGGCGTCGCGTCAAACAATCCGCGCTGCGATCGTCAATCCCACACGCCTGACGAAGGACCGTCAGATGGAGGTGTGCATGCAATGCCACCTGCAGACGGCCAGCACCCGCCTTCCGGGCCTAATCCGGCGTTTCGACCGCGGACCTTTTTCCTACATTCCGGGCCAGCCGTTGGGGAGCTTTATTCTTTCGTTCGATCATGAGCCCGGACACGGATATGACGACAAATTCGATATCGCCGGCGGAGCTTATCGCCTGCGCCAGTCACAATGTTTCCTGCCGAGCCAAGGGGCATTGACGTGCGTCACTTGTCATGATCCGCATCGGGTCGAACACGGTCCGGAATCCCTTACTAAATACACGCGCGTTTGCCGCGAGTGTCACGCCAGCAAAGTAGACGCGCTCATCGCCGCCAACTCCCATCCGGCGAGTGCGGACTGCGTCAGTTGCCACATGCCCAAGCGCAGGACAGACGACGCTGTACACGTTGTAATGACCGATCATTGTATCCAGCGCCGCGCGCCGGATCGCGACTTGTTGGCGGATTTGAAAGAGAGCCACCCCGCCCCGGTGGATGAATATCGCGGCGAAGTGATGCCCTATTACCCGGCACCGTTTCCCAATACTACCGAGAATGCTCTGTATTTGGCGCTCGCGCAAGTTAAAGATGGCAGAAATCTCACCGCAGGCATTGCGCGGTTGGCGTCCGAACTTGCGCGCGCGCCTTCGCCTGCGACAGAGTTTTATATCGCTCTAGGAGATGCATGGCACAGCACAGGCAATCCGGCGGAAGCCGCCAAAGCTTACCAGCATGGGGCAAAACTCGCGCCAACCTCGGCACGGGCGGCCCGGCTTGAGGGTACGGCGCTCCGGGAAGCCGGTAAGCTCGGCGACGCCTCCGAACCGCTCCGGCGTGCGCTTCAATTTGATCCTGGCGATCCGCAAACCTGGTTCGAGCTTGCGCTGATCGCGTCCGACCAAGGTCACTCCGATGCCGCGCTTACCGCGCTTCAAAAAGCGATCGCACTCGATCCCGATCTGCCTGACGTTTGGAACAGCCTCGGCGTAAACCGCAGCGCCGCCGGCAACGCGGCCGACGCACAGCACGCATTTCGCCAGGCGCTTCGGATTGATCCGTATTACGCCACCGCAAACGCAAACCTGGCGCGATTGATCACGGCAGAAGGGGATCGATCGCAGGCTCTTTATTATTTCGACAAAGCGGCGAAGTTCCAACCTTCCGACGCGGTGAACCTTTACGAGTATGCGCTCACGCTGGTTCAGATGAATCGCTTCGACGATTCACAGCGGCAAGTTCAGGAGGCGATAAACGCAGATCCAAATTTGGCCGAAGCGCACGAATTATTGGGCGGGTTGCTCGCGCGAAATAAGGATCTGAATGGTGCTTTGGTTGAGTTTCGGAAAGCAGTTCGATTGAAGCCCGAGTTCAGCCGCGCGCAACTCGACCTGGGAATGACTCTGGTGGCAACGGGCAACACGACCGAAGCGGCGTCGCACCTGCGCGAGGCGGCAAAGAGCCCAGACCCGCGAATCGTCGGCGCCGCCACAGAGGCGCTCCGCCGAATTGGCAGTAATCAATGAAGTATGGCGTGGCCGCCTTCCGTGCGCTGTCACTATGGCTGGCGGCGCAGGGGAACAAACCCGCGGCGGTTGGAAGGATCGCTTTCGAGGATGCAACCGCCAAAGCCGGCATCCATTTCAAGTTACTCAATGGAGCCACGGGCAGCTTTTCTCAGCCGGAAATTATGCTGGGAGGCCTGGCGGCTCTCGATTACAACAACGACGGCTGCACCGATATTTTTGCCACCAATGGGGCGACGCTGCCAGACCTGAAGAAGGACGGAAGCAAGTATTGGAACCGCTTGTATCGCAACAATTGCGATGGCACTTTTACTGATGTGACCGAAAAGGTGCGTGGCCGGCGCGGGGTATTCCATGGGAGTAGCCGCCGCCGACTTCGACAACAACGGGTATGCCGATCTGTTCGTCACGGGGCTGCGAAAAAACACTCTCTACCGCAATCGGGGCGATGGCACTTTTGAAGACATCACAAGCAAGGCCGGTCTCGATGCGATCGACCCGGCATACGCCGGATGTGGTCCGTATCGGCGGGCTGGTTCGACTATGATAACGACGGTTTTCTCGATCTGTTTGTGACAAATTATGTTACGTGGACGCCAGAAACCGAGCCTCAGTGCAAGTTCGGCGAAGCGTTGTTTTATTGTCATCCACGGGATTACAAAGGCTTGCCTAACCAACTCTTTCATAACAACCGCGACGGAACCTTTACCGATGTTTCCGCATCGTCAGGCATTCGTAACAGCATTGGTAAGGGAATGGGCGTAGCCTTCGGCGATTTTAACGGCGACGGGCTCCCGGATGTCTTCGTGACCAACGATTCCATTGCGAACTTCCTGTTTGAAAATCTCGGCCACGGAAAGTTCAAGGAGGTGGCCTTAGAGAAAGGCGTTGCTTACAACGCGCAAAGCAAGGCCGTGGCCGGAATGGGAACAGATTTTCGAGATTTCAACAACGACGGGCTCGATGATATCGCGCTCGACGCCATGTATTGGGATGGCTTTACGTTGTATCGAAACCAGGGCCGTCCCAACTTCTTCGAGGATGATACCGTAGCCTCCGGTATTGTCGGAGCGACCCGAAATCTGACGGGCTGGGGCATGGGTCTCTACGACTTCGATAACGATGGATGGAAGGACCTGTTTTATGCAGCGTCTCACTTTCCTGGTACGAAGCCACAGGTAGGCGCAGACGCTGCTTTATCCAATCATGTTCTTCGCAACCTGGGCGGCGGCCATTTCGCTGACGTGTCTACTCTCGCTGGAAAGGATTTCCAAGCGCCCGCGCAATACCATGGGGCCGCATTTGCAGATTTCGATAATGACGGCCGAGTCGATGTCGTGATAAGTTCCGTGAACGGGCCTTTGAAGCTGTTCCGGAATATCAGTCCCGATCCGGGCCATTGGCTAGCGCCTCGCCTTGTGGGAACCCGCAGCAACCGGGACGGTCTCGGCGCGCGAGTTCGGCTCACCCTGCCAAACGGCGCGGTGGAATACAATCACGCGACAACCAGCGTCGGCTACGCATCTTCCAGCGAGCCGCTGGTGCGGTTTGGTCTCGGCCCCTTCAAATCGGCTACCGAGATTGAGATTCGGTGGCCAAACGGCCAGATCCAGGCGCTGAGAGATACCAAAGTGGACCAGGTCCTAACTGTTCGGGAACAGTAAGTGCCCGCGACGTTGCCTAAAACGAAACCCTGGCGCTGAACTGAAGTTTCCGCGGCTGATTGGCCATCGAAGAGTAAATCCCGAAGCTCGCGGCGTCGATGTTCGTGCCGGGCGCCGCGAAATGGACCGCATTGTTCAGGTTGAACGCGTCCGCCTGGAATGACAGGCGCACATGCTCCCAAACGTGAAACTCCCTCCGCGCGCTCAAATCGAAATCCGCGTTATGCGGCGCAAAGAGGCCCAACGGCGCGGAACGCGCGATGTTTCCGGCGGTATAGATCGGCGGATCGACAAACGCAGTCTTGTTGAGGTACGGAGTCGTGCTGACGTTTGCCCCGCCGCTTCCAACCGAGCCATTCTGCCAGACGGAACCGCTGAAGCTTGGATTGTAATTGGGATAGCACGCTGCGTCGATAACGCCTCCGCCCGTGCAGGTGCCCGTGATGGAAAGGGGTGCGCCGGTGGAGAAGATGAAAATACTCGAGAACTGCCAGTTACTAATTACGGCACTCAGCGCCTTGCTGCTGCTCGTCCACTTATGGCCTGCCCCAAATGGAAGTTGATAGACAAGAGTAGCAGTGGCAACTTGCGCATGATCGATCGTGCCGGGCCCTCTTTCCAGGTAGTTCTTATTTGGAACCCGGACCGCAGCCAGATTGTCGAGTTCCTTACTGAACGTGTAATTCACCATGAAGGTGAGCCCTGATGAAAGCCGATGGTTCAAGGATACCTGGAGCGCGTTGTAAGCCGAGTTGCCGATATCAAGCCAGGGATTCGAGAGCCCGTTATATTGTGGAAACGGCTTCACTGCCTGGCCGATGGTTCCAGTGAAGTTCGGAAATGGCACCCCGATGTTAGGAAACAGTGCCTGCGCCTGCGCAAGAATAGCGGCCGTCAGCGTCTGCCCTAACAGAGGCCCGAGAGCCAGGTATTGAATCGGGATCTGATTAGTGTACGGACCCGCGACGCCCGCCCCGGGCAGCCAGTGCCCACCGCTCCCACTGTAGGCTATGCTCAGCACCATGTTGGGCGTAAGCGAATGCTGGATGTCGAGACTCCAGTCTTCGTAATACGGCGCTTTGCCGCCGAAATCCGGATCGCCGTAAGTCAGAGTCTGAGCCGTGGTAGGCCCGGAGCCGACCGAAGCGCCGGCCGCCGCTGTGATGAAGCCGATGCCATAGCTCGGATTGAAAAATGGCGGATTGAGCGGATTTCCCGGGTATCCGTTGTCCCAAACATAAGCCGGCTGGCCGGTAGTGGCGCTCGACAGGCTACCGTTGTTATTGAATCCGACCTGGCTCAACCCCTGCCGTCCGTTCGTTCGTCCACCGACGCCTCCCGCATGCGCGTAGAAGATGCCAAAACCGGCGCGGATAACAGTCTTATCGCCGATGCGGTAGGCGACCCCAATACGCGGCGCAAGGTTCAGGTTGTGCTGTTTGACGGGGGTGGAGCAATGGCAACTATCCGGGCCGTTCCCGGCAAATTCAAGAGCCCCCGGGATCCCGCCGGCGAGCGGATTCGCCAGTGTGGGATTAAAGAAGGACATTACATTGTTCACTTCGGTGAACGGACTCCAGATGTTTTCGCGGAGGCCCAGGTTTACATTCAGACGCGAATTGACTTTGATATCGTCCTGCACATAGAAGGCATATGTCTTGTATCGGCCGCCGGTCTCAGCCACGGAATTCTGGGTGACAACACTGCTATCCACAGCGCCTAACAGAAAGCCTGCATAACCGAGCCCCGTGGTGCTGATCAGCGTTCCGGTGGAATTGAAATTCGCCGTCTCGTTATTGCTGAAGGTAAAGCCGGCCTGGGTGCCGGTCAGCGGGGTATTCTCGTTGTCCTGGAGCGCCTGATACTGGAAGCCGAAGGTCAGATTATGACGCCCCTTCGTCCACAGCACATTGTCTTGGACGTCGTAAGTGTTCTGTGCCTCGTTAAAGGCGTGGGAGTTGGTTCCATCCCAACTCACGGGCGCGTTGTTTCCCGCGAACGAAATGTCCGGGAAGCCTGTGCTGGCGATTCCGGGAGGCAGACCTGTCAACCCCGCCTTCGAAGGATAGTTGCCGGACGCCGTGTTGCTGGTCAGAGGGATGAACAGGCGGCTCAGCGAAAAGCTGAATTGATTCACCAGGGTCTGGCTAATGAGATGGGTATCGTGAAACTGGGCGAGCGTGGCATGCTCAATCACGCCTCTGCCATCCGTATAGGGCACCGGCAGCGTGGAGGTGCTGATCGGCGTCAGGCTCCCTACAATCGGATTGCGGTATTCGCCGTAGCTGAACAGGCCGAACAGCCGATTCTTGTCCGTAACGTTGTAATCCACTTTGTCGGTGGTGCTGTCGTTATTGACGAGGTTGGGCAACGTTGCCAGATAGTTGTTGGTAATGTTCCCGTTCGTCGGCGGGGGAAGGTAGGACTGAAAAGATTGCGAGACTTTAGAAATGCGATTGCTGGGGATGGTGTTATTTGGAAAAGCCGACCGGACGGCCGTTCCGGTTGCGCTGGCGGGGTCGTAAATCACCTGCGGAAATGCGCTGAAGTCGCCGGTGCGCTCGGCAACGGTCGGTATCGACTGATATCCGGGAGGCGTGGCCGAGTCAAACCGATAGCCATCATAGTTGCCAAAGAAAAAAGCTTTATTCTTCTTAATCGGCCCGCCGAGACTGGCGCCGAACTCATTCTGATGTTCGATCGGCGTCGTGAGCGCAAAGAAGCCTCGCGCGTCGAAATCGGTATTGCGGAAGTATTCAAACACGCCGCCGTGGAACTGATTGGTTCCCGATTTGAACACGTAGTTCGAAACGCCCTGGCCTTCGTACATCGCTTTGGCGCCGGAAGTCTCAACCTGAAATTGCTCTACGGCCTCCACCGAAACGCCGAAGGCCAGATTTCGCGTGTCACTTTCCGTTCCCGCGCTGGTTAGCGGAAGACCTTCGATGTAGACCTCGTTCTGATAGGTCTGGCCTCCGTTGAAGGAGCCGGTAGAAGGACCGGCCGCTTGAGTACTGTAGCTATTCACGCCAATTGCGAGACCAACGAAAGCGGAAGGGTCGCGCGCCGCGCCATTCATCGCCAGCGGAAGCGAATCATATACCTGATTTTCAACTGACGAACCAAGCGCGACATCATCCGTCTTGAGAACCAATGGCGCGGCATCCACCGTTACCGATTGATTCGCAGCGCCGACCTGAAGTTTTGGGCTGATCCCGACGCTCTGCAGCGCGTCCACAATCACATGGCTTTGAACGAAGGTCTCGAAGCCGGTCGCCTTAACCGTCACGGTGTATTCCCCAGGAGGAAGCAACGGAAGCGCATAGAAACCGGCGTCGTTTGTCTTTCTATCTGTTATGACGCCCGTCGAAACATTGGTAGCCGTCACTCCCGCGGACGCGACGACGGTGCCCGACGGATCGGTTACCGTCCCCTGGATCGATCCCGTCCCGCCGACTTGGGCGAACGCTGGTGTGGTAACAAGCCATAGCCCGGCACAAAGAACGATTGTTCTCATGAAACCTCTTTTTAGTTATACATCCGACAGGTGCTCGAGTTTGCCGGTACTATCGCCGATCGATTCGGGGCGCACGTCCATCATATCGAGCAGCGTCAGGAAGAGATTCGTGACCGGAGTACCGCTCGCGTAATGAATGTGTCTTCCGGGTTTGAGCCTTCCATTCGCGCGTCCAGCGAGCAGGGTGGGAATGTTGATCTTGCTGTGCGTATTGCCTTCGGAGATGCCGCCGCCGTAAATCACCGCGGAGTGATCCAGCAAGGAACCGTCACCATCCTGAGTAGATTTCAATTTGCCGAGGAAATAGGCGAAATTCTGAGCGTGATAAACATTGATCCGGGTTACCTTCTCGATCCAGTCCTTCCTACCCTGATGATGAGTGAGAGGGTGATGAGGATCGGGTATGCCGATTTCGCCATAGGTGCGCTGGCTGGCCTCGCGGCCATACATGAACGTGATTACCCGGGTCATGTCCGTCTGCATAGCCGCAATCTGCAGATCGAACATTACTTTCAGATAGTCGGCGAAAAGCACGGGAACGCCCGCCGGTTTGTCCATTCCCGGAGTGAATTCGGCGTGCTCTTTTTCGGCCTTTTGAATCTGCTTTTCGATTTCGCGCACGGCGTAGAGGTATTCGTCGATTTTTCGCCGGTCGCCTGCGCCGAGGCCGCTCTGCAAACGCCTGGTCTGGTCGCTCACCAGGTCGAGAACGCTGCTTCTTTCGCTGGCTCTCCGCGCGCGCAGTTGTGGCGTCAGGCTCAGATCATCGGCGCCGAACAGACGCTCGAATACGGCTCGGGGATTCGTCTCCGGCGGAATAGGCGAAGTTGGCGTGCGCCAGGAAAGAGTATTTTGATATGCGCAACTGTAGCCCGAATCGCAAGCGCCAACCGTCCGGGTATCGTCACCACCCAGTTCGAGTGAGGGAAAGCGCGTCGCGGAACCGATGGCTTGCGCGGCAATCTGGTCGGCCGAGATGCCGCAGTGGATATCAGTTCCACCGGTTTTCTTGCAGTGAACGCCGGTCAGGTAAGCGGCGCCGGCTCGCGCGTGGTCCCCCGCCCCGTCGCCAAGCGCCTCTCCTTGATGATTGTCCAGGCCGCTGAGAATCGAAAAGTCCGCCCGAAAAGCCTCGATGGGTTTCAGGATCCGCGTTATCTGATAATCGGCGCCCTCTGTAGCCGGAATCCAGTCGGCCATGGTGGCGCCGCTCGGAATATAGGTGAAGAGAAGACGCGTTGGCGCTTTGCCAGCCTTCGGCCCCGCAAAGGCCGGAATCATGGAATCCAACAGGGGCAATGACAGCGCCGCACCCGCGCCCCTCAAGAAAGTACGGCGATCCAGTCGTTTCCGTGTGACGATCATCGATCTCTCTATCTCCTTCTAGTCTTGAAACTCCGGGCTCTTGACGATGCCCAGGATAAGACTCGAAATTCGGTAATTATCTTTTGCTACCTGCGCGGCGATTGTCTTGACCGATTGCCGGTCATAGGCCTCAATCCCGCGGCCGAGCGCGTAAGTCATCATCTTTTCGGTGATGCACTGGGTAAAAGCGTCTCGGTTTTCCAACAGGACGCCTTCCAGTTCTCCCGGGCCGTTGAACTGCTTTCCGTTCGGAAGCACGCCAGACGCGTCAATGGGGAACTTGCCATCCTGCGTTCTCCAGCGGCCGATCGCGTCGAAGTTTTCCAGTCCGAATCCGATCGGATCCATCCGCGCGTGACAGGACGCGCAGACGGGATTCGCTCTGTGCTCTTCCATTTGCTGCCGCTGCGACATTGTCGTTCCGGCTTTCGTCTCATCGAACGGCGGCACGCCCGGCGGCGGCGGCGGTACCGGTGCATTAAGAAGATTCTCCAGCACCCACTTGCCGCGCAGCACTACCGATGTTCGGGTGGCGTAGGACGACGTTGTGAGAACACTGCCCTGCGTGAGCACGCCTCCGCGCGGGGTTCCCGAAAGATCGACCCTGCGGAACTCAGGACCTGACACCTCGGGGATTCCGTAGAACCGGGCCAACTCCTCATTGAGGAAGGTATATTTGCCGTTCAGCAGATCGAGGATGTTCCCATCGGTGCTCACGACGTTTTGCAAAAACATCTCTGTTTCGCGCTGCATGGAGAAACGCAAGTAGTCATCGAATGCCATGAACACGACGGGATCGGGCTGCACTGATTCCAGAGCGCGAAAACGCAGCCATTGGCCGCCGAAGTTCTCCACCAAAGCAGATGCTTTCGGATCTTTCAGCATCCGACGCACCTGAGATTCCAGCATCGCGGGAGTGCGCAGAATTTTCAGTTCCGCGCAATGCAGCAGTTCATCGTCCGGCATGCTGCTCCACAAGAAATACGAGAGGCGCGAGGCAAGATCGAACTGGCGATTCTGGCGTTCCACACCTGGCCGAGGGTCGTGTTCAATCCGGAAGAGAAAATTCGGGGATGTCAGCATCGCCTCAATAGCAAGGCGTATGGATTGCTCAAAGGATGCGCCCTGTCGTCGATCATTCGCCGCCAGCGTCAAAAGGCTCGATACTTCCTGCTGAGTTGCCGGTCTGCGATACGCCCGGCGCGCCAATTCCGTGATAATTCTACGCTCGCACCCCGACGTGTGCTCTTTGCAGACAAAAATTTTTTCCAGACTCTCTGAAGACGGGTTGGTGTTGGGTTTAAATGGCCCGGAGATCTCGACGAAATTAATGCGAAAACTGACGTCGGTTATCTGGGGCCCTTTCGCGACGCGGGCAGCCGCCCGTCCAGTTGCAGCCTTTTGCCGCGCTTCAAACGCCGCCTTCTGTTCCGGCGTCGCATCGGGCGGAAGTGAGGGCGCGCCGCGTCCGAATTGAGGCGCCGGAAGATCGGGCTGTTTCGTCGGATTCAGTCCGCCATAAATCGCTGGCAAACCCTCATACTGACGAAGAACCGAAACAGCCACCCAGTGGGTCCCGGAAGGAGCATGAGCAACTACGGTTTGATCGAGCCCCTCCATTCCTGTGCTGATGGCCGTAGCTTCAAACTGCACTGTGGTCAGTTGCTTTCCGTCGATCCACACAGCGACCTTGAACGGTTCCGATGGCCGCGGACGGTTGCCCTCAGGGGAGATGCGGAATTCGTAATCGGCCTCGGCCGGGAAGGTGTGCATCATATGGACGGCGCTGGGTAGCGTGAGCCCGGTCAGATCGTAATTGGTAACGGTCCAGGGAATCTTGTCGAGAAATCGGCCGTTATTCCCGCCGTCAGTGCCTTCGCGGTAAGGCGGCTGATGGCGCACCACGGTGGGCTTGAGATTCTCTGGGCCGAACATTGCGGTTCGCGTGACCTTCTCGGCGGACGCGAGGTACTTCTCCATCAGGACTGGGGAAAGAGACAGCGCATCGCCGATATTGTCAAAGCCATAGCCCGAGTCATCTTGCGGAAAGTCATTCGCAGGATGCGTATCAACTCCCAGAAGATCGCGGATCGTGTTGTCGTATTCGGCGCGGTTCAGGCGGCGCGCCGCGAATCGCGCTGGAGGCAGGGAGCCTGACGCGTCTACGCGATCGAACTCCTGCCGGATCCAGCCTGCGACCGATTTCAGTTCAGCCTCGCCCGGCCGCGGCAACCCTTTAGGCGGCATCTCTCCGGATTCGAGCTTTTGAAGAACCAACTCAAATGTTTCGCGATTCGTCACCACCGAATCGGCCGTGGTGTATTGTTCCAGGTTGAGACCGCCGGTATTCAGCCGCGCATTATGGCACGCAAAGCATGTCTTTGCGAAGAACGGCTGCACCGAGTTTCGAAAGACTTCCACTGTTTGCGAGGCGCCGGGGTTCCGCTGCGTCTGCGGAGCCGCAACCATTAGAACCGAAGAAAAAATCAAGACGAACCGTGTGTGATTCATAGCGATCGAGAAACGCTTACGATCTAGGCTATCCGTCAACGTTAGCGGTTACTTTCTAAGGTTATACCATGTTTGGGACGCTGACGCCGCTCTATTTACGCAAACTGAATTCGCCATGCGGTGGCTCCCGCAAGCTTCGCTTCAATAGCTCCATCGCCCGATGGACGCAAAGACGCCGGGCCCTTCGCGGAACGGATGCTTGCGATCTTCTGGCCCTGCGGGGCACGAATCCGCCAGGAGGCGCTCACAGATGGCCGCAGGGTTGCGGAAACGGCCTTGCCTTGTTTCCAGGTGAGGTCCACTTCCACACCTCCCGCGCGCGCAACCCATTCACCTCGCCATCCGCCCAACTCGAAGGCAGTGCTGGAAGAAGATGGAGAACATAACTGTCGAGCTTTTGCGATGCCGCGTCGTCATAGAGCAGGTGGCTCTGTAGCAGCATCTCGGTGATTCCCGAAAGGGCGCCAAAGTTACCGTCAATCTGAAACGGCGGATGGGCATCGAACAAGTTGAGATAAGTACCACCGCCGTTCGAATAGTTGGTCCGAGTGCTTTCAACGGCGGTTAGTTGCTCGCGAATCAACTTATAGGCATGGTCTCCGTCATGAAGTCGCGCCCAACAATTGATCTTCCAGGCTTTGCTCCAGCCCGTCCCCTCGTCACCACGCAACGCGAGGCTCTTGCGGGCGGCGTCGGCAAGTTCCGGCGTCCGCAGCGGACTGATCTGGCGTCCCGGGTGAAGCGCAAACAGATGCGAGATATGGCGATGTCCCATCTCGCGGGCATTCAAGTCCCAGTCTTTGCCCCACTCCATCAGTTGCCCCGCGTGTCCAATTCCGGGTGGCAATATAGCGGCTTGGGCACTCTCCAGCCGCTGCCGCAACTCGCGATCGATATCGAGCGTTCGGCTGGCCAGGATGGTGTTGTTGAAATGCTCCCAGATGATCTGGCGCTCCACCGCAGTGCCGGCGCACGTCCAGGCGGCCTGTCCGTCGTCGGTTCGGAAACTATTCTCGGGCGAGGTGGAGGGTGACGTGACCAGCTTCCCCTTCATCCGGCACTAACATCGCGAGACAGGCTTCGGCCGCGCCCTTCATCACCGGATAAACACTCTTTAAATAGTCGCGATCGCGCGTGAACGAATAGTGTTCCCAGAGATGCTGACTCACCCAGGCGCCGCCGCAGAAGAACGGACCCCACGGAGTTCCCGGCCCTGGCGCAGTCCAGCCCCATGCGTTGGTGGTATAGGCCATCACCCAGCCGGGCGCGTCGAAGTACGCCTTCCCCGTTTTCTCGCCAGGCGCCACCAGACCCGCAATTGCCCGCAGCATCGGCTGATGGCACTCGCTCAGGTTCGCCGTTTCGGCGGGCCAATAGTTCATCTCGAAATTAATGTTCGATTTGTAATCGCAGCCCCAGGGCAAGCTCAAGCCATCGCCCCAGATTCCCTGCGAGTTCGAAGGAAGCGGATTCTCCGGACGACTCGACGAGATGAGCAGATAACGGCCAAACTGATAGAACAAAGAAACAAGAGCGGGGTCGCTTTCGCCCGCGCTGAACTTGCGCAAACGTTCGCCGGTAGGCAAGCCGCGTTGCCAGAGCTTCCGAGGTTCAGCGATACGCGATGAAAGTAACGCTGGTAATCGCTTACGTGATCGTGCAGGATCGCCGTGAACGTGCGCTTCGACGCCTTCTCCAAGGCGTCGGCGACAGCCGCGTGCGGATCGGTCCCCTTATAGTTCTTGGCGTAATCGAGAATGTAATCGGTTCCGGCAGTTAGAAAAACAAGAGCCTCATCCGCGCCCTTGACGGTAATGAGGTCACCTGACGCTTCCGCTGTGCCGCCGATGGTCTTAACCCGAACCTGCGCCTCATATCGTAGATCGTTCGGCTGTCCCGTGCTGGACCCAATCATCACCAACGTGTTGGACCCCGCGGCTCTAGTCTCCGCGAACTTCGCGCGCCCAAGCCGGGCCGTGAATTCGACCGCGCCTTTCCGGCTGCAGGCGATGCGGACCACCAGCGCCTGGTCGACGGCGGACGATAGAACCTCACGAGTCCAGGTATCGCCGCCGGCTTTCCATGTGACTCCGGTAACTGCCTCGTTTATGTCGAGCCAGCGGCGGTACTCCGTCACAGGTCCCGTGGCGGCGAACTCAAAATTCAGATCGCCCAAGGTCTGATATGAGCCATAGGAGTCTCGTCCAAATCGCCCGCCCTTCAGGCATAGGCGTTCCGCGCTGACTAACCTACCCGCGTCGGCATACTTGCCTTCGTTGATCAGTTGGCGAATCGCAGGCAGCGATTTGTAAGCTTCGGGCTTGTCTGCGTCCTGCTCCAACCATCCGGACCAGACGGTGATTTCGTTGAGTTGGAGCCTTTCCTTATCTACGCCGCCGAACACCATTGCCCCAAGCCTGCCGTTACCCACGGCCAAAGCCTCTTCCCATTTAACGGCGGGCTGCCGATACCAGATGGTTGTCGGATTGGGCTCCGGGCCAGCGCAGAAGCTTGGTGGACAAAGCGCCGCGAAAGCCGCCGCTCCCGGAACACTCTCTAAAAACCCACGACGGGTAGTTCGCATGTTTTATACCTCTTGGCCGTGTTTACTTCGTCCCGGCCGGCGTGATCCTGTAGAAACCGGAAGCGTGCGGCTTCACTTCAAAAGCCTGGCCATCCTGCAGGATACCCGCATCCTTATGAGTCCACAGGTCTCGCACCGCGCAACGCGCGGGCAACCCTAAATCCGCCCAGTTGATCCGCACCTGCTCATCGCCCGCGTCGCCAATGTTGAAGACCGCGAAATACTTCACTGGCGAGCCCGGTATCTCGGCGGTCCAGGCCACCTGATTTCCATTGGAAAACAACAGCCGGCTCGAAGATGCCTTCTGATCCACCGCTAGGATCTCGTCGTTCGTAATTATAGACAGAGTGAACTCGTCATTATCGGGAAGGTTGCCGCCGAACATCAGCGGCGAACGCGCGATCGACCAAAGCGACATCAAAGTGGTCTGCTCATCGTGAGTGAGCAGAGACATGCGCGGATCTCCCCGCTCGGCGCGGATGCCGATATGCCCCAGAGGCAGCATGTCGCCATCGGGCCAGTGACCGGGCCTCACCCACTTGTTCCAGTTGTTGAATCGCGCGAACTGGTTTTTCAGATCCATCCAACGGTCCCAGAAATCGCCCGAAATGCGCCACATCTGCGCATGCGTTTCAAGAAATTCGGCCTTGCTGTCGTCGCGCGTGCCGGGAGATAGGCTTAGCACGATCGGCCTCTTGTACTTCGCGATGGCCTTGTTCAGGGCGTCGATTTCGCTGCTGTGGTCGCCCCCTTCACCGAACCCGAACATGTCATCGGCTTTGATGAAATCGAGTCCCCACAAAGCATAGAGACGGACGATCGAGTCGTAATAGTCCTGACCGCCTTTGGTGACGTCGACGCCGTACATATCGGAGTTCCAGCGGCAGATGGAGGCCTTATTTCCGACGTCGGCAGCCTTGAGTTTACTTCCGAAGATCGGCAGATTGGCATCCACCGCTTTGCGGGGGATGCCGCGCATGATGTGAATCCCGAACTTCAGCCTTTGCTGTGTACGTAATCGGCGAGAGGTTTGAACCCCTGTCCGTTCGCGGATGAGGGAAACCGATTCGGCGCCGGAATCAGGCGCCCGTACTCATCCATGGCAAGATCCGCGTTCGGCCGGTACCCATGTGTCTTCGGATTCTGTTCGGACCATTGAATATCCACCACGATGTACTGCCATCCGTGGCTTTTCAGATTCGCGGCCATGTAGTCCGCGTTGGCCTTGACCTCGGCTTCGGTGATGGTGGTGCCGAACGAGTCCCAGCTATTCCATCCCATCGGTGGGGTAGGGGCTAGGAGGCCCTGGGGAGTCGCAATCGCTGCGAAAGCTGCGGCCAGCATGGCCGCGGAAATGATTCGATTCATAGATAGCCTCACGCTAAATCGCTTCAGTGTTCATGGCGGGGCGAACGCCGTACCCAATCTAGGTTAATCGCTTACTACCCAGCGAAATATTAAAAAGGACTTGGGGTCTTGCGGTGGTCTTTTTTGGGCTTAGTACATAATAGAATCTCTCCGCCGCAAAAGCAATCGCTTACAGTTAGCGGTTTCTCAGTGTTCGCCCAAAACGTTCGGCATTCCATATTATTCAGCGACTCCGCCAGAGTCAGCGCTTCTTCACTTCTCTCTGCTGAAACACGAAGGGCGCAATTTACAGTTCCGCGCGGAGATGTACAACCTCCCCAACCATACTCAGTTCTCTGCGTTTAACATCGCACCGTCGTACGACTGGCGCAACTGGCTGCAGGGCCGGCTGGTCCAGACCAACGCCAGCCTGAATCGCATGACGGCCACGCTGAACCCCCGGCAGATGGAAATGTCGCTGCGGCTCGTGTTCTGACATCAGGCCATCGGCCTTTGTTTTGTGGCGTGTGGTGGCGGGCGCGGCGTGGAGCAGCCCCGCTAGTCGGTGTTGGCTTTGACGGCGGGGCAACCCCGCAGTTTACCGGACTTTGGACGCTTCGGGGTTCCGCTTAGCGGAGATGCCGCAAACTCTCGCGTACATTTTGGGCTTGCGGACTCTGGGGGCCAAAGCGCTTTTCGTAGATTGCCAAGGCGCGATCGAGCGCCGTGCGGGCCGCAGCATCCTGCCCATGCCCTTTCAGCAACTCTCCCAGATTTGTCAAATCCACCGCGACTTCCGAATTGTCGGTCCCGTAAATGGCTTCGTCAATCGCGATCGCTCGCCGCAGCAACGCCACGCCGGGCGCGAAGTCTTTCCGCGGGGACAAGAGGTCCGCCAGGTTGGTATACGCGGCTGCAAGTTCCACGCTCTGCGGACGCTTCTGCTCGAGGATGCCGATGGCCTCACGTTCCAGGTGCTCCGCTTCCTGGGCACGCTGCACGTTTTGCAGCAAGCTACCGAGATTGATCAGGGTAGTGGCCGTATCGGGGGACGGCCCGAGCGCCTTCCGCTGGATGGCCAGGGCGCGCCGCAGCAGCGCCTCAGACTCCCCGAAGTTCTGCTTTTCCTCCAGAGCCTGGGCGAGGCGGTTCAACAGCAAGGCCACCCGCGGATGGTCCGCTCCGCTAATCTTCTCCTGCGCGGTGATCGCCTTGGCGTAGTAATCGCTGGCCCGAGCGGCGTCTAGCGGCGCCAGGCTGGCGTAACTTCGCGCCGCCACCTGCAGGTCGGCGCCGGCTGCAGCCTGTTGGAACAATTCGAAGGCTTGCCGGCGGTTGCCGGCGAGTTCGAACGTCTGCGCCAGGAACTCCTCTACCGCGAACTGATCGGGGTCGTTGTTGCGCCGGTCGATCTCCAACGCTCTGCCCAGTGGGGCGGCGGCAGCCTGCAGGTCACCAATGGTTTTGAGAAACAGGCCCTGCGCCTTCAGGCTGCGAGCCACCTTCGCGTCCCAGGCGCCGAGCGCGTTCTCGCGTTCGCTAACCGCTTGTGTGAACAGAGGAAGCAGACTTGAGGGTGCGTTCGGCGGGACGAACTTGCCCTCGGCCGTGGGTGGAAACGACAGAGGCGGGAGGCTGCGGTCCGGTTGGGAGACGGGTACGAGAGAATTGCCTTTGGCGTAGATACCGATCCAGTGGTTCGTGAAATAGACTTCCGGCGCCGGCTCCTGTACCTCAGGCATGTGGCAAGTCACGCAGGCGGAGCCGGTGGTGGCTGTCCGGTGGCGCACGTCCTGATGACACCCCACGCAGCGCTGGTCATAGGCCTTGGCGGAGGTAGCAAGGGGTGCGTGCGGATCGTGGCAAGTCAGGCAGGAGAGAGTGCCTCCACTTTTCCGGAAACAGGCCGCCTGGCTCAGGGAAGCCGGCTGATGGCGCACATTCCAGGGATCTGTCCAGTCCCCGTCTACCCCGGCCTCCGGCGGTTTGCGATGACAGGTTCCGCAGAACGCGTTCATTTCGACCGCGTTGAAGCGCTTCGGATTGCGGATTGTGGCGCTGCCGCCCCCGGCTGCAATGTGCGCCGCGCCCGGCCCGTGGCACGCTTCGCAACGGATCCCGTACTCCGCGGGCTGAATGGCGAAACCCGCGGAAAGCGTCGGCTGGCCCGTAGAGTGGCAGCGAAAGCACCGCACGGCCGATGTGGTCGGGTGGAAGGTCGGATAGTCGAGATCGACTCCCGCTTTATGCCCGGGTGTCACTCCCATCGACTTGGTGGACGCGTAGTAGCTAGCCGCCCGCTCGACATACGTTTCGTCGTCCTTGTGGTGGACATAGGTGATCGCTTTGCGGCCTGCGCCGAATGCCCACTCGCCGGGGCTGCCTGGCTTCGCGGGCGCCAATGCATGTGCGTGCTCCGACATTGCCTGCGCCGCGAACTCGCCGGGGTGGCAAGGTTGACAGCTTTGACTGCCAACGTATTGACCGTACAGCGCCTCGCAGCAGACCCCAAAGCCGAATAGCAGCAGGACCGGAATGCAGCGAAGGCGCAACGCCACACCGCCCGCAAAAGTCATATTCCAGTATCTTATGCCGAATCGGCAGTTCGAGAAGTGTCGTGCCCGCTGCCCTCGCTGCCCCACATCCGCCCGATCCGCAAATTTCGGGCTGCCTCGTCCGTTGAGGTGAACCTATGCCACCGGCCGATGGAGAACGAGTAAAATGTCCGAATGGCATTCCAGGGCACGCGCGGCCCAGCGATCGCGACTCTTCTTTTGATGGCGCTGACGCTTGCCTGGATTCCGAGCCGGACGGAGGGATTCCAGGGTGTCTCCACCGCAACGCGGCCGGCCAAGGCTGCGAACATTCAAACCACCCTTGCTCCGATCCACGTGGATTTCCGCGACATTGCCGAGGAAGCCGGTCTCACCGCTATTAACGTTACCGGCGGCAACGACCGCAAGAAGTACATTCTGGAAAGTACCGGCGCCGGAGTCGCGATCTTCGATTTCGATAACGACGGGTTGCCGGACGTGTTCCTGGTCAACGGGACCACGCTCGACGGCAAGGGCCCCGGCGAGAAATCGACCAGTCACCTGTACCGCAATCTAGGCAAGCTGCGCTTCGAGGACGTAACGACGAAATCCGGGCTGGGGCTCACCGGGTGGGGACAGGGCGCCTGCGCCGGCGACTACGACAACGACGGGTTGCGCGATCTGTTCGTGACCTACTACGGCCACAGCGTGCTGTACCACAACGAAGGCGGCGGAGTGTTCCGCGACGTCACCAAAGCAGCGGGGCTGAGTTCTGACGCGGTCCGTTGGGATACCGGCTGCACGTTCGTCGATTACGATCTCGACGGAAAACTCGACCTGGTGTTGACAGATTATCTGGAGTTCGATCGCACGCGCATTCCGGAACCGGAGGCCAACAGCAACTGCCAGTGGAAAGGCATGCCGGTATTCTGTGGTCCGCGAGGTCTGCCGCCCGGCCGAAGTTTCCTGTTTCACAACAAAGGGGGCGGCCGGTTCGAGGATGTATCGGCGCAGAGCGGAATCGGCCAGCCTGCGGGCTGCTACGGGTTCACCGTCACGGCTTCGGATTTTGACAACGACGGTTACCCGGATCTGTATGTCGCCTGCGATTCCCGGCCCAGCCTGCTGTACCACAACCGGCGCAACGGAACCTTCGAAGAGACCGGCATTCTCTCCGGCACGGCGCTGAACGAGGATGGACAGGAACAGGCCGGCATGGGCGTCGCAGTAGCCGACTATGACGAGGATGGCTACCTCGATATCCTCAAAACCAATTTCAGCGAGGACACGCCGAACCTGTACCACAACTCCAAAGACGGGAGTTTCCTGGACGAGGTGTATTCCTCCGGACTTGGCGTGCGCAACCAGTTCCTCGGCTGGGGCGCTCTGTTCCTGGACGTCGATAACGACGGCCGCAAGGATATTCTGCTGGCCAACGGCCACGTGTTTCCGGAGGTGGAACGATTGTCCGGCGGGGCGAAATACCGCCAGCAGCGCCTGTTGTTCTGGAACGTCGGTGGCGGGAAGTTCAAGGACCTGTCGGATTCCGCTGGTTCGGGGATCGGCGCGGCGTGGTCCTCGCGGGGCGCTGCAGCCGGCGATCTCGATAACGACGGCTCGCTCGAGGTAGTCATCAACAACCTCGGCGGCCGGCCGAGCCTGCTGAAGAATTTCGGGACGAAGAAGAACTGGCTGCTGGTGCAACTCCGCGGCGTGAAGTGCAGCCGGGATGCGTTGGGAGCGCGCGCCTACATTTTCGCCGGCGAACGGAGACTCTCGGGCGAGGTCCAGGGTGGCTCCAGTTTCCTTTCGCAGAGCGATTCGCGGCTGCACTTCGGATTGGGCGATGATGCCGGCTACAGCCGAATCGAAGTGAAATGGCCAGGCGGCGCGACGGAGACCTTCCCTGGCGGTCCGGCGAACAGGATCATACTGCTGGAACAAGGGAAGGGCTCCGTTCCGACGCGCTAAGTAGGTCTCACTTTACGACCGCCGGAGCCGCCGTTTCGCGAAAAAGGCTCTTCATCGCGTCGTTCGGGTCGATCACGTCTTTTTGATGGCGGAGCTTGACGACGCGGTTGAGCATCTCCTGAGCACGGGCTGTATCACCCTTCCGGCGGTACGCCTGCCCAAGTAGATACGCCGCCGTGGCGTCTTCGGGATCGAGCTTGACCGCGGTTTCGAGTTGCTCGATGGCGCCGCCAACGTCTCCGCTTCGGAGCAGCAGCTTTCCCAACTCTTCGCGGGCGCGCGGAAACCGGGGGTTCAAGCGCACCGAAGCTTCGAACGCCACCCTGGCCTCTGCATCGGTTTCCACTCCCGAACGATTCAGCACGAGCCCCAACATATAGGCCAGCACGAAGTCGTCAGGTTTCGCTTTGACCCGCGCGCGCAGTACTTCCATCGCTTTGGCCGTCTCTCCGCGCTGCATCCACGAAAACCCTAACGCCACGTATGGCGCCGATTCCGAAGGCGAAAGACGGCTGGCGATCTCGAGGTCTCTTTCGGACTCCTCGTACAAGCCTTTCTGCGCCAGGATCTGGCCGCGCTGAAGATGCAGACGGTAGGAGTCCGGCAGGTGTTTGAGGCCTTCATCGACGACTTCCAGGCCAAGTTCGTAGTTGGCTTGGTCCAGGCAAATGCCTATGAGGTCGCCGTAGTTATCCTCGACTTCGGGTTGCAGCGCGATGGCGGTCCTTAGCGCGGAATACGCTTTGTCGACCTGCCCGGTTTTCAGGAATGCTTCTGAGACCAGGTTGGACAACTCGGCGCGGCGCTGGCCTGCGAAGAGGAGCCCATTCGAGAGTTGGATGGCGCCCGGGTAGTCACCTCCGCGGATCAGCATCAGGGTCTGATTGTATGCGGCTTTATATGGATCGGTGGCGTAATTGCGCGCGCGGCCGAAGTACGGCGCCGCCTCCAGGTAGGCGCCCGCTTTTCCCAACAGGATCCCGGCCTGGAACTGCTTCTCAGCGTCCTCTGCCGGGATGGCGCCCAGGACAGATGAAAGCTCCTTTTTTCGGCCGGTCTCGATCAGACACTCGGCGTAATGCAGGATTACGGGGTACACCTGAGCCCCCGATTTCTCGTAATGGTCTACGGCCTCCCCAGACTGCTTCCCGTTGTATGCGATCTCGCCAAGATAAAGGTGGATCGCCTCATCATTCGGAGAGCTCTTGAGTACTGTTTCCAAGCCCACCTGGGCCTGGTTCATGTGGCCCAGCCGGAACTCATTGATGGACAGATTCTTGAGAGCCGGCAGGAATCCCGGATCCACTTCGAGCGCCTGACGGAGACGCTGATTCGCCTTTTCGAGGTCGCCCAGGGCGCCATGCGCGATGCCTAGCAGGTTTAGCGCCTTGAGGTTGCGCGGCGATTCGGCAGTGAGTTTCTCCAGCACGCCTACCGCGGCCGGGAAGCGTCCCTGTTGTATGAGGGTGACGGCGCAATCGTAGAGCGGCACACCGTTGCACTCGTCAGCGGCCCGCGTAAAAAGAGGGAACCCTGCGACCAGGAACAGCAGGAGCCCATAATTCATCACGGCTATTCTTTCAGAACAAGCCTCACACCGCAAGGAGAGGTAGTCCGAGATTAGCGCACTCCCAATCGAGAGCTGGAAGCCTCGGGCCGCCGCACCAGGAAGTCCCATTTCAGGCGAATTTTGGCTCCGGCTCCCATGGTTTTCCCGTCTCTGAGGTCGCAGCCGGTTTCCAGAAAGTAGTATGGTGGTGCTTTTCCCGATTTCCCGCCCAAATGGACCCGCTTTGTGCAATCGCTTGCACACCCACTAACAAGCCCTAACAGGCCACTTTATCGCGGTTGACGGGCTGAGCCTCATGTATACTCATTAGGTGCGATCGCGCAGATCCCCGTCGACCCAGCATGTGGGCGGCATCCGCACGGGGACCAAGGAAATCGCATACCATCGATTCAGCCGCTACGCCGGCCGGCCGGCGCCTCGGCTGATCTTCTGGGCGATCGTCATTAGCGCTCTTTTCGCCACTGCCGGCATGGCGGCCACTCTACCCTTCGCCGGCGCCGACGCGTTCATTCAGAAGAACTGCGCCTCGTGTCACAACTCGTCCACCCCAGCCGCGCGGCTCGACCTCAGCAAACTCGGCTATGAACCCGCTAACCCGGATAATTTCGCCACCTGGGTCAAGGTTCACGACCGCGTTTCCGCGGGTGAAATGCCCCCGCAGCCTGTCCCACGACCTCCCGCCGAATCGGTTACTCAGTTCGTCAATGGCGTGAGCTCCGCACTGACTGCATACGAACGCGGCGTCGCAGCCGAGCGCGGCCGCGCCGGACTCCGCCGCCTCAACGCGTACGAATACGAGAACTCGATCCGCGACCTTCTCAACACCCCCTGGGTCCAGATCAAGTCCAAGCTGCCGCAGGACGGCGAGGCATGGCGCTACAACAAGATTGGATCCGCGCTCGATGTCTCCCATGTTCAACTCTCGCGGTATATGAGTTCCGCCGACTATGCGCTGCGCGAAGCCATGGCCGCGAAACTCGTCCAGCCGCCCACAACCACCACTCGCATCTACGCGCGCCAGGAGCCCTCGATGCGGAACTACCGCCCACGCGAGGGAAATACCCGTACCGACCGCCTGAGCTTCCCCGTCCTCGATTCGCATGCTCAGCCGGACGTTCGAGCCGGCCGAAGCCCCAGTTCCAGTCCGGAAACCAAAGAACGCGGGGCCGTGGGGCGTGTCTCCAGCATTTTCTCCGATGCCGGCGGGTTCAGTTGGAGCAGTTTCCGCGTCCCCGCCGCCGGGCGCTACCGCATCAAGGTCAAAGGCTACACCATCTGGGTTAGTGGCGGCGGCGTGGACCACTGGACCTTCACTGGTTTTGGCGCTGAAAAGGTCGCTTACCTTTACCCCTCCACTTACCACCGCCCGAATTCCGACGAAGTCTGGCCCGGCCGCCGCAACGAACCCATCGGCGTCTACGCTCAAAGCTCCGGTCAATCGCGCCCGTTAGCCGCGTTCGACTTCACACCCCAGCCCTCCGTTCAGGAAGTGGAAGTGCTTCTCAGCCCGAACGAAGTCATCCAGACCGACCCCATGCGCCTGTTCCGAACCCGCGTTAACGGCAGTGAGGAAGCCTATGTGAACCCGTTGGCGCAGCAAGACGGCATGCCGGGCGTCGCCTTCCAGTGGCTGGAAGTGGAAGGCCCGATCTCAGATCAGAACACCACGGCTGGCTACCGGCTGATGTTCGGCGACCTGCCGCTGCGCCGACTCGAAAAAGGCGCACCGGGCGGTGTGACTCTTCAGACAGTCGCGCCGCCGCCGACACCTGGTGAAGGAGGCGGGGGCGGGGGCCGCGGCGGTCGCTTCGGCCAACGAATGCAGGATGTCGCCGTGGAAGTGGACAGCGATCGCCCGAGTGAAAACGCCGAGCGCCTCATCCGCGCGTTTCTTGCGCGAGCTTACCGGCGGCGCGTGGAGGAAGCACACGTCAAACGGTTCATCGAACTGTTCCACCAGCAGTTTGAACTGGGGCACGGATTCACGAAATCGCTGCTTTCCACTTACACGGCGATTCTCTGCTCACCGGGCTACCTGTACGTCCAGGAAGCGCCCGGCAGGCTCGACGATTATGCCCTCGCTACGCGTCTCTCGCTGTTCCTGTGGAACTCCCCGCCGGACGACGAACTCCGCGCGTTAGCCGCTAACGGCCGGCTCAGCAACCGCGAAGTTCTCAAAGCCCAGACGAATCGCCTTCTCAATGATCCAAAGGCCCGCCGCTTTATAGACGCGTTCACGGACTACTGGCTCGACCTGCGGAAGATCGACGACAGTTCCCCTTCGACGACTCTCTACAACGACTACGAACTCGACGACCCGCTCAAGCTCGCGGCTGTCGAAGAAACCCGTCTCTTTGTCCAGGAACTGTTCAACGGCAACCTTCCGGCACGTAATATCGTAGATTCCAACTTTACGTTTCTCAATGAACGTCTGGCGAAGCATTACGGGATTCCGGGCGTCAGCGGAGTGGCCATGCGCAAGGTCACGCTGCCGAAAGACTCCGTCCGCGGCGGAATCCTGACTCAGGCGAGCGTCCTCAAGGTGACCGCCAACGGCACCACTACCTCGCCGGTTCTGCGCGGCGTCTGGATTATGGAACGGATCCTCGGTTTCCACATCACCCAACCGGCGGGCATCCCGGCTATCGAGCCCGATATCCGGGGGGCGGTGACAATCCGCCAGCAGCTTGACCGTCACCGCGCCGATCCCAGTTGCGCGTCGTGCCACCGAACGATCGATCCTCCCGGCTTCGCGCTCGAGAGCTTCGACGTGATGGGCGCTTGGCGCGACCGGTATCGCGCTTTGGATGATAAGGTGAAGCCGGAGCCCGGTATCGGCCTTTCGGGACAGCCATTCGCGTTTCACTATGGGCTGCCGGTAGACTCCGCCGGCATCCTTACCGATGGCCGCGCGTTCAAAGACATTCGCGAATTCAAACGGCTCCTGCTCGATCATGAAGAGGAAACGGTAGCTCGGAACCTCGTCAGCCAGCTTGCCACCTACGCTACCGGCGCGCCGATTGGCTTCTCGGATCGCAAACCGGTGCAGGAGATTCTCGATAATACCCGCGGCTCCGGATACGGAGCCCGCGACATTGTTCAGGGGATCGTTGCGAGCGATCTCTTCCGAAATAAGTAATGGGGCGAGCCACCATGTCAAAGACGAACGCCATCTCCCGCCGCACGATGCTGCGCGGCGCCGGCGTCGGCCTAGCGCTGCCGCTTCTGGACGCAATGATCCCGAAGGCCGCCCGCGCGCAGTCAGCCGCCGTGCCACGCCGGATGTTTGCCATCTGCAACAACCTCGGCCTGCTGCCGGATGAGTTTTTCCCGGCCAGCGCCGGCCCCAATTATGCGCCGTCGAACTACGTCAAGATCCTGCAGGATTTCCGCAAGGACTTCACCGTCTTCTCCGGCGTCTCGCACCCGAACGTGGATGGCGGACACCCCTCCGACATCAGCTTTCTGACAGCGGCGCCGCACCCGGCCAGCAGTTCATTCCGCAACACCATCTCGCTCGACCAGTACATCGCCGAACGCATCGGCATTCAGACGCGCTTCCCCTCCCTGACCCTGGCCGTCAACACAGGAGCGCGCTCCCTCTCCTGGACTGGGAACGGCGTGGCGATTCCACCAGAACAAAGCGCCGCCGGGGTCTTCCGCCAGATGTTCATTCAGGGCAGCCCCAAAGAAGTCGAAGTCAAGATTGCCGAACTCGATACGGGCCGGTCAATTCTCGACGCCGTAGCGGACCAGGTCCGCGGTCTCGAGGGCAGTTTGGGAGCCGCTGACCGCGCACGTCTGGACCAATACTTCACCAGCGTTCGCGACCTCGAAAACCGCTTGCAGGAGTCTAAAGGATGGGAACGGAAACCCAAACCGATTGTGAAGGAGCCCGAACCGCAGGACCCCACCAGCAACGCGCAGTACATGGCCAAGGTTGCCAATATGTACAGCCTGGTGCGCCTGGCGTTTGAAACCGATTCCACGCGCTCAGTGACCCTGATGCTCGATAGCGTCGCAACTCCGGTCGTCGAGATCAAAGGGGCGACCATCAGCGACGGTTACCACAATCTCTCGCATCATGGGAAATCGGAGGCGAAACTGGCTCAACTCCGCGTGATCGACTCCTGGCACATGCGTCTGCTCGCGGATCTTTTCAAAGGGCTGAAAGGCGTTCAGGAGAACGGTGAAACGCTTCTCGATCGCGCCATCGTCCTGTACGGCTCAAACCTGGGCGACGCCAATGCCCACTCGACGACGAACATGCCCGTGCTTCTCGCGGGCGGCGGATTCCGGCACGCCGGCCACCTCGCCTTCGATCGCAACCAGAACTACCCGCTACCTAATCTGTTCGTTTCCATTCTCCAACGCATGGGGATCGAGACCGGCAGGTTCGCGTCTTCCACGGGGACGATGTCGGGCCTTGGCATGACTAAAGCATGATTCGCGCTGCGACACCATTCCTGTTACTGTTCGGTGCTGCCGTCTACGCCTGGTCCGCCGAACCCATCGTCGTGGACTTCGAAAAGGCAGTGCCCCTGTTGGCCGACGGCAATGCCAACCGCGTCCCGCGATGGGAAGAAAAGGGCGTCGTGTTCACTCTCTCCCATGAACCCGAGCATACGAAAGGGAAGGGCATGCTGATGTTCTTCACCCACCTCTCGAGCGGCCACAAGGGCATCGTTTGCGCCATGGCGACGGAGCCGATTCCGGTCCGCGCCACCTTTCCGGCGCCGGTCTCGTCCGTCACGGTCTCGTTTTGGGCATCCACGGGGATGCCGGCTGTGCTCGAAGCCTTCGACGCCGACGGCAAGGTGGTCGACCGCGCGGGTCTCGAATCCGTACCCAGCCGCAAGTCGCCAGGCGATCCGGTCCCCATCTTCAACATGACGGTGAAGGCCAGCCGCATCGCCTACATCCAATTCTCGGGTCCGCGGGAAGGCGAATACCTTGCGGCCGATGAGGTGCGCTTTACGCCAATCGACGGCGATCGGAACTAACGCGCGCTACCGGCTCAGAACGCGATTCTGGCCACGACCAACATATTCCTCGCCGTCCCCGACGCGATGTTATTGACATTCATAAATCCGAATCCCCCGGTGAGCAGCCCATTCGAATTGTGAGTAGCGGCGGTGATCGGATTTCCCACGCCGATGTTCGGGAAGACGATACGGTTGAACGGGTTGTACATCTCCATCCGGATTTCGAAGAATCGGGCGACCTCCTTCCCGGAGAGGGCGATTCTCCGCCCTAACCCTATATCCTCCTGCGGCGATCGCCGTTGGCGGAAATCGGTGTAACGCGGGGCGCCGCATCCGAAGGTCGCCGTTGGACCGCATTCCGTCCAGGCCGCGGGGTTGAGTAGTAACTGCTTCGTCGGATCGATCTTGCCGTTCGGGTCAGCCAGGTAGAGCGGTTGGCCGGGAACGCGCGCCATGTACTGAGTGGAAGCACCGGCCAGGTAGGTGCCGAGATTGTCGTTAGAGGTTGGCGCACCGATCAAGGCGCCGCTCTGATACCGCATGACCGCGCTCGCCTGCCAGTCGCTGAAGATCTGCCTCAGGATCCGGCCGCCCAGAAGGCCCGAGCGAAGATGCGGCGTCTGGTAAATCAGATTCATCGACAGCGCCTGCGGAATGCTGTTCACGTCGAGCGCCTTCTGCGTGTTGAGGTTGGTCCAGTCGTTGAATGTGCCCGTCCGCGTAATCGACTTGGCCCACGTGTATGTGGCAAGCGCCGTGAGGTTCCATTTCAGTCTCGCGTTCAGCTTCGTCTGCAGCGAGTCGTACCAGGAGTTGCCAACGGACGACGTAGGAGTGATGGCGCCGTACTGCGGGAACGGACGCAAGGCGTTAGTCAGCGTCGTCGTCGGCGGGAAGCTTGCGAACGGCAGCGAATAGCCGGCGGCTTTGACCGTTGCCGAGCCTATCTGCGAATTCAGAAGCGTCAAATCGGATGGCCTGGAGAGGCTTAGGCCATGCGCGGCCAGGATCGCCGGAGTAACTGCGTTCAGCGGATAGAGCGAGCCCTGAAGCCAGGCGCCGCGATTCGCCACATAGGCCGCCTCGACCGTCATTCCACGGATCACTTCCCGCTGCAGCGCGACGTTGAATTGGCTCACGCGCGGCGGACGGCCGAGCCCCGGATCGTAATACGTCGGAGCGTTCAGGTTGCTCAGACCCGTAACCGGATTCGTCGTCGGAAGAGCTCCCGCCTTGTGAAGCGTGGAATCGAACAGCGACGTGTCTAAGGGAAGTCCGCCTTGGAGACCGTTCGGCAGCGCGGAGGCGCCGGACCGTGTCGCCGAGAACGTGATAGTGTCATAGCCGGTTCCGGCGCTGGGAGACTGAGGAGCGCTGGCGGCAAACGTGTCGGGGGCGCCGAAGAAGAATCCCCAACCCGCGCGGATGACGGTCTTCGGGGTGAGCTGATAGGCAACGCCGATGCGCGGCGAGAATGCAAACTTATAGAGAGTCAGAAGGTTGTCGCAGTTGCAGGTGTTGGCCCCGTAACCTTGATAGAGGACGGCGCCGGGAAGATTGCCGGCGGTCGGATTGGGCGCCGTCGGCGAGAACGAACTGATGCGGTTCCGATCCTCCACCGGCGGATTCTGCAAGTCGTACCGGAGACCTAACTCGAGGGTGAGCCGCCGCGCCACTTTCCAGTTGTCTTGCGCATATGCGGCTATGGCCTTGTCATGCCAGTTCACGCTGGTGCATGGGGTCAGCGTTACCGAATTCGGCATTCCGAGAAGGAAGCTGGCGAAGCCGAGGCCGGGCGATCCATTCGTGGTGGCCAGCGTCACGCCGCCCGCCCCGAACGGTTGACCGGTCTGAGCGGAGGAAAAGGTGTAGACGCCCCAGCCTCCCTGACACTGGTTGAAGGCCTCCATGCGCGTATGCATGCTGCCGCCGAACTTGTACGTATGCGACCCCTTCACCCAACTGAGCGACGCCGACGAAGTGAATTCACCGGTGTCCGGTTCCTGATGGTAGGTCGACCCGAAATTCGACGTCATACCGCCGATCGGGGCGCCGCTCGCCGAGAAATTTCCGAGACCGCTCATCTGAGGAAAGCCGTCGGTGATGGCGCCCGTCAGTCCGAGCTGCCCCTTCTGGTCGAACGCCTGCAACGCCGGAAACTCGAACTTGGTGACGATCGTGTTTACGTACCCCACGCCAAAATGGAGCAGCATCGAGGGCCGTAGCGTGTGATCCACGTTCAGGCGCGCCGTGCTGGAACGGCTGGTGTTCAAACCGGCCGTGGTGATGTTCGACGGCAAGCCGTCTGTGCTGGTTTGACCCGACCCTCCCACATACGAATAGAACGCCGAGAGTTTTAACGCGGGTGATACGTTGTGGTCGACCTTCACGGAAGGGAGGTTCTGTGGTCTGGGAGTGGTTCCCGATAGTTGATAATTCAGCGCCTGAAGACTATTGACCGTGTTCGGCAGGAAGCCGAGAATCTTCACTGCGACGGGGTCCATGCGGTTCGCCGGAATGGTGTTGTTCGGAAACGGCAAGCGCGTGTAGCCGTCCGCCGCCATGCTCAGCGGATCGAAGATTTCTCCGGCTAGAACGGGACTCCCCAATCCGTCCTTGCACGGGCCGCCGCCACAAGTCACCTGCGCCCCCAGATCCCGCGAGAAATCGCCGAGCCGGTCCGCCGCGTTCGGCACGGTCGTGAACGTTCCCGAATTCGGTACCGGTAGAACCGAGCGGAAGCCTTCGAAAGAGAAGAAGAAGAAAGTCTTATTGTGGCCGTTATACACATGGGGAATGAATACGGGTCCGCCGAAGGTGCCGCCGAAATTGTTCTGCCTGCTGGGCGGCCGCGACCCGGTGTAAGGCTGGTGGGCGTTCAGATCCTCGTTGGTAAGGCGATAGAACACGCCGCCGTGATACTGGTTGGTCCCGGACTTGGCGGTGAAGTTGTAGATGCCGCCCTGCGCCTGCCCGAACTCGGCCGAGTAGTTTCCGGTCTGCAGGCTGACTTCTTCCAGCGCCTCGACCGAGGGCTGCTGGTAGAAGAAGAACGAGGGAGTGTAGAGGTTCGTGCTGTCCTGCCCATCCACCAACGCCTTGAAGGTGGAGGTCGGCTGTCCATTCACGGACGCGCCGCCGCCGGTCAGCCCGAGCGAGTTGAAGTAGCTCGTGCCGCCGCTCATCCCGGGAAGAATCTGGGCGACCGAAAGCGGGTTCCGCACCGCCTGATTGCCGTAGAAGCCATTTGACCATTGAATCGGAAGCTCGACGAACATCTGATTCGACACCGTGGTGGTGATATCCGCGCTCTCCGTTCGGATCGCCACTGCTTCCGCTTGCACCGCGATCGTCTCCGTGTTCGACCCGAGCTCCAGGACCACGTCGACGCGAAGCGTCTGCGCGACCTGAATCGTATTCTTGAGCGAGCGGAACCGCTTGAATCCCGGCGCCTCGACGGTGACGTCCCACATCCCAACCGGCAGTTGGGGCAGCGTGAAATTGCCCGTCGACGACGTGACCGACTGGACGACGTTGTGCGTCTCCATATCTTCGGCGCTCACCCGCGCGCCTGCGACAATGGCGCCCGTGGGATCGGTTACGGTTCCAGTGATCGTTCCCCGATCAGCCTGAGCAAAGACAGCGCTCACCACCAGAGCGCAGAGGTAGCACGCGTTTACAAGTCGCCTCATAAATTTTTATTTCCCCTCTCACAAGCGACCGGCGTCCGTTTTGGAACGCAACCGGCATTGCGGCGACTATATAGCTGGCAAACGCGCGTGTCAAGCCTTATTTGCAATCCTGTCACTAGTATGCGAGTTGTCGGGTCCTGTCGGATTTCTCGATTCCCCCGATTCCATGGTGTGTAATTCTCACTTTTCATTGCGTTATGCACACGTATGATGCGTCGCTGCCACGGTACAAGAGACCGCCGCTCTCATGCGCGGCAAGCTGAATCTTGGGCGGCCTGCACCGGCGGTGGGAGATCGCCAAGCCATAGTGCGCGGGTTCTTCTGCACCCCTGCTCCATGACGGTCGGTGACACGCCAACGGCCCGGGGGGACGCTAGGAACTCGCCACGGTCTCAAGACTCGGAGCCACAGGCGGGAGTGGCGCGGGCCCGTTCTGGGATTCCCGCACGTGAGCGGTGACGCGCCCGATCAATATTTCAAGAGATGCAATTGAATACGCTCAATTGCGCCGCGAACTAGCAACCACTCCTCAGCGTGTACGCCGCTTCGTTCCAACGCAGTTCATTGCGGAAATCGCGCAACTTTGTATCGCTGTCGATACACAGAAATTCGATTCCGGCCATCGCGGCGAAATCTTCCATATGCTCTGTCGTGAGCGATTGGCTGAAACTGGTGTGATGTGCACCGCCCGCGTAGATCCAAGCCGTGGCAGCGATCTGCAGATTGGGCCGCGGTATCCAGACCGCGGGCTACGGGCAGTTTGGGAAGAGGCCGATCCGGTTGAACTACGTCGATCTCATTCAAGATCATGCGGAACCGGCCACCAATTCTGGACGATGGAGGCGACGATGGCGCTACCGCTGGGCGCGGTGAAAACCAGGCGCAGCCGGGGCACCGGCCGGTACGGCGGGGGTCGATCTTCTGTTCCTTTCTTTGAACTCCGCGCCCCTGCCGGGCCATACTTCTCCGCTCCGTTACTTCTGAAACAACAACGGCGCGAATTCATTTAAGTCGCGCCGCCAGCTCAGCCACTCGTGAGCAGTCAGTGGGGATTCGTAGTAGACAGCGTTGATGCCGGCATTCTTCAGTTCTTCCACGTTCGTCTTTGCGGCGGCGCCATTCTCGCGGCTGCCGTAGCCGACGAACACAACCTTGACCTTCTTCTTGAAGTCGGCCATGTCTTTGATCTCGGACGCGGCGATGCTGCCGCCGCTAAACATGCCGATGTGGGAGAACTTATCCAGGTGGGCGAGCGCGATTCCATGGGTCAGGGCGCCGCCCATCGAGAGGCCGGCCATGGCGCGATGCGGCTGATCGGCAAGGGTACGGAAATTGGCGTCGATGTAGGGGATCATCTCCTCTATCAGAACGTGCTCAAACGGCGTGTCGGTCATAACGAACCCGCGTCCGCGACCGGGTCCGCCTGGTCCGCCTGGGCCCACCGCCCCGGGAGCGCCAGGCGCGGCCGCGCCACGGGCGCCGCCGCGACCGGCGGGGCCGCCTGTTCCGGCGATGTAACTATTGCCGATCACGATGATGAATGGTTTGGCTTTGCCTGCCGCGATCAGGTTGTCCATGATCAGACCCGCGTGCCCCTGCTCGCCCCAGCCATGTTCATCTTCCCCGGCGCCGTGTTGTAAATAGAGCACCGGGTACCGCTTCGACCCCTTCTCGTAATCGGGAGGCGTATAGACGTAGCATTGCAGCGTGGCCTTGCCGATCTTCGAGAAGAATTGAACTTCCCGCACTTGACCATGAGGTACATCCTTCATGGCATAGAAATCCTGGTCATGCGCGGGGACTTCGATGCCGCTGCCCCAGCGGCTTGCGCCGTAGAACATCAGGGTTCCGGGATCCGGGACGGAGACGCCATCGACATTGAGTTGGTAATAGTGGAAGCCCTCGTCCTGAGCGTTAGAGACGCCGGTCCAAAGGCCATCGTCGCCCTTGCTCATGGGATAGCGGACGCCTCCGATGTCGAGCAGCACGGTCTGCGCGTTCGGCGCGCGGAGCGTCGTTCGCACGCGTCCTTGAGAGTTGACTTGAGGATATTGTTTGATCTGCCCGTTGACTGACGCGTTGAGCGCCGAGGGCTTGAAATCTTCTACTGGCGGGGTTTTATCTATCTCCACCGGCGGCCGCGTGCCACGGCCCCCCGGCGCTGCTTGGGGCGGTTGAGCGAAAGCCAGAATACCCGATAAAACGGACAGAAGAGCAGAAGTCAAAATCGTTGTTTTCATAAAAACTCCCGATCGCCGCTATTTGAAGATGCGTTGGCTGAACAGGTACAAATTGTTGTCCCACTCGGTGTTGTCATGGGCGTTGCCGTCGACGTGCCAGATGTGCGGAACGCCGTTCTCCTTGAGGTAGTTGTGGACGCCCTGGCTGATGCGGATGAGGCCGTCCTTATTACCGCAACCGAGCCACAGCAGCTTTAGTTGCCTGGCGGCAGCTGGATCCGGCAGGAGCGCGGACGGAGGCTGCCTGGTGTTCGGGGCGGAAGAGAACCCGCCGATCCAGGCGAATGTTTCGATGTGAGACAGGCCGATGTTTAGCGTCTGGCCGCCGCCCATCGATAGTCCGGCCAGCGCGCGATGTTGGCGGTCGGTGTAGACGGAATAGTGGGACTCGATATAAGGGATGATGTCATGCAGCAAGTCGTTTTCGAAAGGCTTATCCCAGCTCTCGAATCCGCCGGGTCCCCGGCCGCCGCCTGCGCCGCGGGTGGCGCCAGCTCCGGGAAGAGCGCCAGAGCCCTGCGCGGGTTGAGCACCACGCGCGCCCCTGCCTTCTCCGGGGAATTCAGCCACGGCATCGGCCGTCACGCTGGAATTGCCATTGGGGAAGACGACCACCATGGGCTGGATTTTGCCCTCGGCCAGTAGATTGTCCAAAATGTTATCGGCGTGACATGTCTTGGTCCATTCCAAGTCGTTGCCGCCGATGCCATGCAGGAGAATGAGCACGGGGTATTTACGGTTGGCCGAGTAGCCCGGCGGCACGTAGACACGCATCTGGCGATGCGTTCCGAGGGACTTCGAATCGTATAGAACGGCCGTCAGCTCTCCGTGCGGAACATCCTCACGTTTGACATTGAACCCTGCCGGCGGATCAGGGAATGCAGGCTTGTCGTCCGGACCTAACTCGATCGGTCCGCCGAATCCTCCTCTGCCGGCTCCTCTGCCAGCGGCCTGTGGGACGGGAGTTCCCGCGGGCACTTGCTGATCCGCCCCCCAAACCAAACAGACCGCGCCGGCTATCACGAACGCGATCGAAGGATAGAACATTTCCTTTTTCATTTGCCGCACCCTCCTTGAGTATGTCCGCTCGCCACAACAAGCAACTGGCGAACGATATGGTAAGCCATTGCGGCATGGACTGCAAGGGCTTACATGCCAGGAAACAGCCATCGCAGGAGCATGGTGGAAAAAGAAGTCTGCAAACGGTTACCGGCTGGCCGCTCAACTTAACCGAACGCTGAGGAACTTCGCTACGGTGAGAGAAGAACAGCAGCGGCAGATGCACTGCCGCTCCAGCACGTCCGCGATTTCAGGATCGAGCGGCGCGGCGTCTGGTCGAAAACTGCGCGAAGATCTCTTTGTAGAACGCAGGATGCGATTGCCACGTCTGTGCGGTAATCAGGCGCCCGTCACGCACAGCCTGCTCGTTCACAAAGATGCCGCCGGCCTGCTCCGCTTCCAGGCGAACGTGCTCGTAGCATGTCATCTTCCGGCCGCGCGCCAAGCCGGCCGCCGCGACGATCTGCACGCCATGACAGATGGCGAAAATCCATTTCTCCTGTCGATCGAACCCTGAACGATCTGCATGAGCTTTCTGTTGTTCCGCAGATACTCCGACGCTCTGCCGCCCAGCAAAAGCACCGCGGCATAGTCGTCAACATTGATCGCGTCGAATGCCAGGCCGGCTTCCAGTCCATAGCCGCGCCTTTCGATGTACGTGTCCCATCCCGGTTTGAAGTCGTGCATCACCAGGTTCAATCGACGAGCCGATGGCGCCGCGACCACGCTCTTCCAGCCTTCCTCTTCGAACCGGTGCACCGCGAAGAGGGCCTCGTAGGACTCTCCGCCGTCGCCGGTGATGATCAGGATTCTCCACTCTAACCCAAGGCGCAAGAAAGCCAGCGGCTGCAGGCGGCCGGCGGCGCAGCGATCAGTTCATCAGCCCGGCGAGCTTGTCTTTCACCGCCGCGCCCCAAATGTCGTAACCTTTGGCCTGCGGGTGCAGGTTATCGGTACGGAACGTATCGGGAAGGAAGAAGCCGCGGTCGTCCAGGAACTTGCCGCCGATATCCATGTAAAAGACGTGACGCCCATCGTCCAGTTTCGAGATGATCTGGTTGATATGCGCAATTTTGTCGCGTACCGAATCTCCGGGCACTCCGCGCGGGAAAATCGCGAGCAAAAGAATCTTGGCCTGGGGGAAGTCGGTCCTCATCTCCTGTACCACCGTTCCCACGCCCTCCGCAATCTCCGCGGCGGTCGAGGTGCCTGCGTAATCGGAGCCTCCCGTGTTGTTGGTGCCGATCATGAGCATGATCGCCCTGGGCTGAAATCCCTGGCCTTCGCCGTTCTTGAGGCCCCACAGAACGCCCTGCGTGGTGTCGCCAGCGATGGCGAAGTTGGCCGTTTTGATGCCGCTGAAATACTTGTCGAACATCGTCTTGTTGGCGTCCCCTTGCACCCACCAGTCGGTGATGGAATCTCCGTCGAGCAGCAGATCGATATCGCCTTTCTTCGCGACCTCGACGAAGCCTTCGTGGCGCGGGCCCATGCGCAGCGTGGTCTGCGTGTAAGTAGCGGCGACATTCAAGCGCGGCGGCTGCAGCATTAGCAGCGATTGGAATTTTTTCAGCAGCAGCGCGGCGGTAGAGTCGTCGGAGTCGATCCACTTTTTCAGAGCCTGGTTGACCTGATCCAACTCCGCCGGAGCCGGTTGCGGAATCGCCACCTCAGGCGGCACTGGAGCCCGCGGGCCGATCACGACGGGCGCAAAGCCCCCGCGCCCCGGTCCGCCTCTCCCCGCGGGCGGGTTCGCCGCCGGCTGCGTCTGGGGTGGCTGGGCAAGCGCAAGACCTGCCAAGGTGAGCACAACTATACACACACGCTTCATACCATCTCCTTGTCTGAATCGAATAGTCTACTACGGCTATTCGAGCACGCACTCAACCTTCGCACCGGCCTTGGGGAGGCTTACGCGAACGGTCTGGACTTGCCGCCGCCTTTGACTTCGATCTCATATTCGCCCAGAAAGCCGCGCGTTGCAAATGTGCCCTGCGCGCCGGTCTTCCCATTCGCATTCGTCCACCATCGATGGCGCCGCGACGCCTCCAGTGCGAGCCCTCCCAAAAGCCACACATCACGAACGCCTTTACGGAGGGATAGCTGAACGCGGCGGTCGTAAGGTCGCGCGTGTAATCGGCCTGCGTGACTTCGTCGGAAGTATCGATATCGAATTCGGCGATCTCGAACTCCATGCCGAATGCCGCGTAGCGGTCGAGCCGCTTGAACGGTTCGTCCATGGGGGTGACGCGCGCGGAGAAATGGCTCTGCAGGCCGATTCCATCGAGGGGCGCCTCCTCGTCGATCAGGCTTGATGGTCGCGGCGTAATCGTCCTGGTGCGCCTGGCGCGCCCTCACGCTCGACACATTTCCGGTTCGACGTCACCGCACGATGCGCCACTCCAGGCAGGAGCCGTCTTTGCGGTCCGGGGCCGGGCCGGGATGATCGGCAGCGAGCGGGCCCGCCATTTTCGGAGCAACCAGATAACGATGCGTCGCCAGGGACATCAACAACGTATCGCCGCGCTGCAGGTCCACCCATTGGAAAGTCTCCGCGTCGCCGGGCTTTCCCGCTTTCACCGTAACCTCGCCCGCCGCCCCGGCCCCGCCCACCGAAATGTATGCGCCGGCGGGGTTCTGCAGCGCGATGCGCCCGGCGCCCCGATCCACAACGCGGAAAGATGCCGGACGGCCCGTCTGCGCGACCGACTGTAGCTGTCCATCCACGACCGCGAGCACATTGCCATTCGAAAGGTCCGCGAACGAGATCCGCCGGCCGTATGGAATGGGCTTTGTCAGCCCGCGGGGGCGCGGCTCGGCGACGGCAAAACTATCGAAGTCGGCTTGGCCGCCGGGATTGCCACCCGTATTGAAGTGGAACAATGTATAGCGGACACCCTGAAATGTTTTCAACTGGAACGGCAGCTTGAGTTCACCGCCGATCGTCTGAAATTCACGGCCGCCCGTGCTGTAGCTGAATTGCGCGGTATCCAGATCGAAATTGCAGTGTACCCTGAGCTTGACGCGCGGATTCTGCAAGCGCTCCCGTTTGGATTCGCCGGTCGTCTGATCGAAGAATGCCAGCGCAAATCCCTCCGGACCACGCTCTACACCGAGCCACGAGTACGGCAGATTCAACAGCGCCAACCCCGCCACGTCTCCGGGCTGCAGGCCTGCGGCGTCCAGATCCGTCGTGGCGGTAGACTCCGGCCCTATGGCGCGCTGCGTCAGCGAGTTTCGCGCCCACCAGAAATCCCTGGCAGGCAGGGAATGCAGCCGAAGATAGCCCGGACGCTCCGTCAGTGACCACTTCGCATCGTCGGGCGCGTGGTTCCACTGCCATACTTCCTGGAGCTTGGATTTCGAGAAATCGTCGCTGCGGTCGTAGGGAGCGGTGATGGGCTCGACGTGGCCGGTATCGGGCTTTATCCATGTCTTCGGTGTGCGGGTGAGATTGCCGGGCAGGCCGAAATAGGGCCAGCCATCCGACCAGGTCACCGGCGAAAGGGAAGTCAGCCGGCCCACGGAGTTATGGTCCTGCATGGAGAAGCCCCACCATTCGCCCTTCACCGTGTCGATAATGCCTCCCTGATGCAGGGTGAGGCTGGCACGCTCGCCGGCGTTTGGCGGCGTAATCTCGAAGGGCGGCGTCTGTCGCCGGAGCCGATAGCTCTGGCCGATTCCCTGGCTTTCTCCCTCGCTGATGATCTTCACATCCCACGGGCCCTCCAGCCGGTCCGCGCGCGCGCACTTCATGGGAACGTGGGCGCCGGGGATGGCGCTCACGATGTAATACTTGCCCTTGATCTTGTAGAAATGGGATCCCTCGCCCATGCCCTGCTCGGGCCCGATCAGGATGCGATCCGTTCCGGGAACCAGGGCCGTCAGGTCCGCATTCAGTTCGACGATACGGATGGTCCGGGCAGCGTAGACCGCGTAGATCTTCCCATCGTCGTCGAACAGAACGGAGAGGTCGTGCAGCCCCTGCTCGATACGATTGTGCTTCCAAGGGCCGCGCGGATCGGAGGCGCGGAAGACCTGGAGGCCAAAACGATTTACGTTAGCGAAGATATAGAAGGTTCCATTGTGGTAGCGGAAGCTGGGAGCCCAAATGCCCTGTCCGTATATCTCCTTTCCGTCTTCCAGCCGAAAGGCCGGCCCCAGATCCAGCCGGTCGAACGCATAGCCGGCGATCCGCCAGTTCACCAGGTCGCGCGAATGCAGAATCGGCAGACCGGGCATGGTATGCATGGTGGTGCCGGTCAGGTAGTAATCGAGTCCGACGCGGATCATATCGGGATCCGAGAATTCGTCGTAGAACAGCGGATTCGAATACGTGCCGTTGCCGTTGTCGGCGGCCCATGAAGCGGGCTTCCGGGCGTCGGCCGCCGAGGCGGCAAGCGCCAGGGCGGCGGCGAGCAGAATTAAGCGTCCGGTCAAATGTACCTGCCCAGCACGTTCTCGAACAACTCCTGCCTGCCGGAACGCGGAGCCGGATCGACGGCGTCCGCGACTGCTCCATCGGACAGGTCCTCAAGCGTCATCTTACCGTCCAGAATCGAGCGGCCGAGCTCGCCTTGCCATCCGGCGTATCGGTCTTGCACCATCTTCGTGAGTTCGCCGCGCTCGATCATTGCGGCGGCGTTGAGGAATCCTCGCGCCACCGTGTCGACTCCGCCAATGTGCGCGTAAAAGAGATCGACCGGCTCGATGCTCTGCCGCCGTAGCTTGGCGTCGAAGTTGTTGCCGCCGGTTGTGAAGCCCCCGGCCAACAGAATGTAGTAAAGGGCCGTCGTGATCTCGCGAACGTCGTTCGGGAACTGGTCCGTATCCCAACCGTTCTGCGGATCGCCGCGGTTCATATCGATGGATCCGAATGCGCCCAGCGCCACCGCCGTCGCGATCTCATGCTCGAAGCTGTGACCGGCCAAAGTGGCGTGGTTCGCCTCGATATTCAACTTCACTTCCTTTTCCAGCCCGTTGGCGAGAAGGAAACCATAGACGGTCTCCACATCGAAATCGTACTGATGCTTGGTAGGTTCGTGCGGCTTCGGCTCCACCAGAATGGTTCCCTTGAAACCGATCTTGTGCTTATGCTCCACCACCATCTTCAGGAATCGCCCGAGCTGCGCCTTCTCCTGTTTGAGATCGGTATTCAGCAGGCATTCATAGCCTTCGCGCCCGCCCCATAGCACATAGTTCTCGCCGTTCAGCTGCTTGGTCAGCTCGATGCAGTGCCGCACCTGCGTCGCCGCAAAGCGGAACACGTCCGGATCCGGATTCGAAGCCGCACCCGCCATGTAGCGCGGATGGCTGAAGAGATTGGCCGTGCCCCACAGCAGCTTGACTCCGCTGGACGCCATCTTCTCCTGAATGCGGTCGCCAATCCGCGCCAGGTTGTCGACGTGTTCGCCGATGGTGCTCGCTGTTGCCATCACGTCGGTGTCATGAAAGCAGAAGTACGGCAGGCCGAGTCGAGTGAAGAACTCGAAGGCTTCATTCAGCTTCTGCTCGGCGCGCGCCTGATTCATGGGCCCGCTGTGCCATGGCCGGTGGAACGTCCCGGGTCCGAACATGTCGGCGCCCTCGGAGCAGAACGTATGCCAATAGCAAACCGCCATGCGCAGGTGGTCCTCCATCCTCTTGCCGAGCACCACCCGGTCCTTATCGTAATAACGAAACGCCAGCGGGTTCTCAGAATCGGCGCCCTCGAACCGGATGGGCGGAATGCCTGCGAAGTAAGACTGTGACATCGATAAGCTCCTCAATTGGACTTCAGATCTACTTCCAAAACTTGAATCGAATACGGCGGCAGCACGTGGTCCAGTCGCTCGCCCTTGACAGTCAGTTTAGTGCGGAGCGGCACGATGCGGGTGGGGTTTGCAATGGTGTTGGTCGCCCAGGTGGTGTTCCCTTTCAGAGTGTCCAGCACAGCGGCATGATTCCCCGCGCCCAAGCCGCTGAGCGTAATGTCAATCGACTGCGCGGTGGAGGCGGCATTGACCAGCTTTACGCAAGCTTTCGAGCCCCGGGTCGCGGTGACAGAGTAGAAGAACCTCTCGCCCGCTCCCGAAACATTCGATTCCATTGTGTGATCGCCCAGACAAGAGCCAAACATCACCTGGGCATAGTAGGCCGGGGAGCCGTAGCTGTTGAGCGCATCGAAGCCGATCAGGTCCGTACTCCACTGCATGCCGCCCGGGTTTACGTTCACGAAGAGCGGCGCGTATGCCGCCATCACTACCAGATCGCTATTCCGTTCCAGGCCAGTGAGGAATGCTGCATCGCCGAGCGCGGACCCCAGGTTGGGAGTCGGGGTGCCTTCGCGCGTCGCCCACTCGCCCACGAAAATCTTCGGCCCGCTGCGATCAACCGTGTCATAGTGTTTTGCCAGTTCGAACATATGCTGTTGGCGACTGTAATAATGGTCGTCGACTACGTCCGGCTTGACGCCCTTCACCGGAATGGTGGCGATCACCTGCAGACTTGGGTACTTCCCTTTGATGGCCTTGAAGAACTGCGCGAACCGCCCGTCGTAGGTCATGGCGCGGTCGAAATTGTCCTCGTTGCCGACTTCCACGTAGCGCAGCTTGAACGGAGCGGCGTGTCCGTCGCGCGCCCGCACCGCGCCCCACTTTGTATCGGCGCCGGCGGTAACATACTCGATCTCGTCCAACGCGTCCTGCACATAAGTATCCAGGTCGGGACCCGGCTTCACCACCTGCCCGCCGAGCGAGTACCCCGCGTACACGGCGAGCACCGGCTCCATGCGCAGATCCTCGCACCATTGCAGGTATTCGAGGAGACCCATGCCGTCGCTCGAGTGATAACTCCACGTGGTCGGGTGCGTCGGTCGGCCGACCAGAGGCCCGATCATCTTTTTCCAATCGAAGCGCGTCTGAATGTTTCCGCCCTCCAGATAATTGCCTCCGGGAAAGCGCAGGAACGAAGGATGCATCGCGGCCAGCTTCTCCATGATGTCGATGCGATTGCCGTTTGCCCGGTTGTGGTATGTCGGCGGGAACAGAGACACCAGTTGCAGCCACAAGGTGGCCGGCCTGTCGATCGTGATCTCCAAATGATTTTCGGAAGACGGCGCGGAATTTCCCGACTGCATTTCAAACTTGTACTCTTTCCACGCGGTTCCGGCCACTGGAACGGACGCGCTGGCGAGCACCTGGCCGGATTGGTCCGCCACCAGCGTGATTTTCAGCGGCAGCGAGCTTTCGGCGGCCGCCTTGGCGAAAAGCGAGCCGGTGTACCGGGCGTTCGGGCGCACGGCAATTCCCCAGTAGCCTTCGTTGATCAGGCCCGCGGGGCTGTTCGCGTCCGCCTTCGTGACCTCGAGTTTCGCGCTATTAGTAATAGCTGCGGATGGACCCTCCTTGGAATCGACGCTGATCTTTGCGGCCGATGTCCCTTTCTCAATCAGAAACCAATTGAGAATGCCGCTCCAATCGGACCGGAAAGTGCGATTGCGAATCAACTCGGCATACAGGCCGCCGTCATAAGAATAGTTGATCTCTTCGGTCATCAGTCCATATAAGGTGGGGCTCGCCGGCGCCTTGGGGCGGCCCAGGTCGATGTTCAGTGCGGCCGGCGCCTGTGCCAGGAGCACTGGCACTGCAAGCGATGTCAGGAACCATGCGACTGAAACTTTAGCGGTGCGGATGGTCATAGAGTCCTCATAATATAGCGGTTTCCATGAACGTTGGAAGACAGGCCCGAGGAACGATACGGTCAGAACGTTCCCGCTCCACATAAGGCGGCGCTTCATAATTCTCAAACCTTTTCCTTCTGTGCTCACGCCCAGGACTTTAACCAAAGCCGCCGAAGGCGGTTTGGAACCTGCTCCTGCAGCCGGTTCTGAGGGGCCCTCCCTCATCGGTCAAGCAGTTACACACATCGGGCCTCCTCGACCCTTTGCGCTCGTGGCGCACTGGAATCGGTATAACCAGTCCTGGCTTTCCGCGTTAGTATGATGCGGAAGAGGTGCTGAATGAAGGATCTGTCTCGACGGAGAATGCTGCAAGCGACATTGGGCTCCGCGGCTTTGGCCAGTGCGCAAGTGGAAGACTTGGCCCCGACCGTGTCCAGAGTCTATCCCGGCTCAGATGGCAAACTCGTCTACGTTCCCGATGACCAGGGGAACACGATTCTCGATAGCTCCCACGCCGGATACGCCGGCGGGGGCGCCGCGATTCCCACCGTGCCGGTAAAGGAGACGATATGGCCGGTGGCTGGTGACAACACGGCGAACATCCAGGCGGCCCTCGACAAAGTGTCGGCGCTGCCGCTTGACAAGACAGGCTTCCGAGGCACGGTGCTCCTCAGGGCAGGCTATTACAAGATGGCGACTCCGGTGCGGATCCAGGCCAGCGGCATCGTCCTGCGTGGTGAAGGAATGGGCGACACGGGCACGATGCTGATTGGCACTGGGACTGGACGACCTCAAGCTGCGGCCCCTGGTCCGGGCGCCGCTCCCGGTGGCCGTGGCGGGGTTGCAGGCGGCGGACGGGGCGGTATCGGCGGCGGGCAACCCACTTTAATCCGGATCGCAGGCGTCTCTGGCTGGGCTGCGCAGAACGACACCAGACAACTCGTTAACGACGATTACGTCCCGGTCGGGTCAAGGAAGATCACGCTGGCATCCGCGGCCGGTTTTCGTCCGGGCGACACCATTATCGTCCGGCGTATCGGAAACCAGGACTGGATCGATGCGATGGGGATGAACGGGAAAGAATACCCGCAGGATACATGGCGAAGCCCGTTCAATGTCGACTGGGATCGCGTGGTGACGGATGTTCAAGGCAGTACGATCACCATAGACGCGCCCATCAGTTGCGCGATCGAAAAGAAATGGGGCGGGGGCGAAGTGACGAAGTACGAGGACCCCGGCCGCATCGAGAGGTGTGGCGTCGAGAATCTACGGGGCATGTCGGAATTCGATCCCACAGTGCGCCGGAAGGAGTACGGCAACATGGACCGCCCAAACTACGCCCCGGAGGAATACTACTCGGACGAAAACCACTGGTCGAACCTCATCATATTCGACAATCTCAAGCACGGCTGGGTGCGCAATTGCACGGCGCTGCATTTCGTCTACAGCATGGTGGGGACGTCGCGCGGCTCGAAATGGATCACCGTGCAGGACTGCGTGTCTCGCGAGCCGATCTCGCAGCGCGCAGGCGCGCGCAGGTTTACGTTCGCGCTGCGCGGCCAACTGGCTCTGGTGCAGCGCTGCCATTCCGACAAGGGCCGGCACTCGTTCATGATGGGGCAGCCTACAGCGAGCAACAACGTATTCCTGAGTTGCGAGGCGACGCACCCGTTCTCATCGAGCGAGCCGCACGAGCAATGGACCACCGGGGGACTCTACGACAACGTCAAAGCGCCCCTGACGGCGCGGTTCTGGAAGGACATCAACATCGGATGGGCGGGCGCGAACACCGTGTTCTGGAATTGCGAGGGATACTTCCTGGTGCAGAAGCCGCCGACGGCTCAGAACTTCTCGTTCGGCCATGTCGGGGTGGACGCGGTCGTGTTCAATACTCCTTTACAGGATCCGAAGAAGGAAAACGGATTCATCGAGTCGCTGGACAGGCACGTGACGCCGCATAGTCTGTATTTGACACAACTGCGGGAGCGATTAGGTGAACAGGCAGTGAAGAACGTTGCCATAGCAGATCAAAAGATCTGAAACAGGTATTTCGCGGTCGTTTCGCGAGATTCCAGGGAAGTCGGATCAAGAGAGCCGGCAACGGTGTGGGCTCTGGGGTCGTTCTTGTGCCCTGCCCTGCTGAATGAGGTGTCCCGGCGCGATCATCCGCAGTCTACCCTCGCCCAACCAGGCTGGTGTAAATGCGAGGAAAAAGTTGCTAATTAGAGTTTTTGCGTTCGTGATATATATGAATGCGCTATGGATCGCACAATCGCTCGGCGGAGGGCAAGGCTGGGCGCTGGATTTGCCCCACAAACCGCGGTCGTGAGCCCGCAATCCGGAGAGCACGCCATCACCGAATTGCGCTGGTTTCCCGTTCGCGAGCCGGTCTCCGGTAATCGCTACACAATTTTGCGCGTGAAAACCCGTTCCGGGCTGACCGGATGGGGTGAGTGCGCGCAAGCCCCAGTGCAGGACGCTAAAGCGCTTGAGAAGGACTGGGTCGGCAAGCCTGCTACCCTGTACGCGGCAATCGACCAATCCTCGCCGCTCGCCGGCGCTCTCGATATGGCGTTGCTGGATATTCTCGGCAAAGCCTGTCGGGCGCCCGTCTATCGATTGCTCGGCGGACCGACGCGCCATAAGGTCCGCGCGTTTACCGATTCGGCCGCCTCCGGATTCCATGCCGTCAATATCTCGGCGCCTCAACCGGCATCGCGCAACCAAGGTAAGGCATATCAGAACCACGTGCTGGAATTGATCAAGCAAGTGCCGGACGACCGCGACTTCGTGCTGAGCGCTCACGGGTGGCTCACTCCGGGCGATGCGGCGTCGGTCGCGCAGAGCGTCGAGAGCAGCCACCCGCTTTGGATTGACGAACCGTGCTCTGTATCTAACCTGGAATCGGTCCGCAAGGTCTCTGGCGAGACGGTAACGCCACTGGGGTTCGGGCGCGGCATTACCGATCCCGGCGTATTCCTGGCACTCTTGCGCGAGGGCCTGATCGACGTAGTGCGGCCGGATATCGGCCGGTTCGGGATTAGCGGCGCGCGCCGCGTGGCGGTGCTCGCCGAGGCCTATTACGTGGCGATCGCTCCGCACCATGACGGCGGCCCGGTGGCTACCGCCGCGGCGCTACAGGTGGCTGCCAGCACTCCGAACTTCTTCATTCAGCACGTGCCTGTTCCAGATGCTTCTGCCGACCGGGAGATGCGCGCGGCAATCGTATCCAGCGGCGTGGAGACGCCGCATGACGGTTTCCTGCAACTCACCACCGGTCCAGGTCTCGGGATCGAGGTGAACGAATCCGCATTGGAGAAATACCATGCAGCGTAGATCTTTTTTGGCACTGAGCAGCGCCGCTCTGGGCTTCGCTCAAGATCGCACTCGGCGGCAGCCGATCGTGGATTGCGGTTGTTCCTTCGTCCCTCAGGTTCCTCAGCAGGCGACCTCCACGACTGCGTTCGAGCCCGTGCAATCGGGTATCAAAATCACCGGTATGAAAGTGTTCGGCGTTTCACTGAACCGCAACTCGGACCGGCCCTACGTATTTTGCAAGATCGAGACCAATCAGGGCCTTGTGGGCTGGGGCGAAGGGACGCTCGAAGGCAAAGCCGGGGCGACCATGGCCTGCATCGAGGACTTCCGCGACTTCGTGATCGGCGCCGATCCCATGCAGGTCGAACACATTTGGCAATCGATGTATGTGCACAGCTTCTACCGCGCGGGACCGGTGATGGGCTCGGCAATTTCGGCTATCGATCAGGCGCTCTGGGACATCCGCGGGAAGGCACTCGGCGTTCCGGTGTACCGCCTGTTGGGCGGCCCTCTCGATCCCCGAGGCGTCCGGGGCTACTATCACGCCGACGGAGTGCGCACATCGGACGCTCTGGCGCGACTGCGTGAGACCGCGATCCACCAGGGTGTTTCGTGCTTCAAAACCGGAATTCCCACCTACTACGAGTGGATCGAAACACGTAAGAAGATCAGTGCCGCCGTTAAGTCGATGCAAATGCTCCGCGAGTCGCTCGGCCCGGACATTGACATCGCGGTGGACTTCCACGCCAAGACCAGCCCCAGCGTAGCCTCGATCCTGGTGAAGGAGGTCGAGCCCCTCAACCTGCTGTTCATCGAGGAGCCGTGTCCACCCGAGAACGTCCAAGCCATGGCGAAGATCGCACGCCGTTCCACCACGCCAATCGCCACTGGCGAACGGTTAGTAGCCCTTTATGGGTGCCGCGAAATCATTGAAATGGGGGTGGTGGATATCCTCCAGCCCGATATTAATCATGTGGGCGGCATTACGGGGCTTTGGAAGGTGTCGCAGATGGCTGGGGTATCGGGGATCTCGATGGCGCCCCATGCCTGCGAAGGACCGATCGGCGGTTTGGCCACCCTGCACGTGAATTCCGCGATGTCCAACTTCGTCGTGCAGGAAATCTGCGGTCAGATCGATCCCAGCGCGGCGGACAAGATTTGGGAAGAGTGGCTGGGATTCCCTGCCATGCGCATGGTTGACGGGCGTTTCCCCCTGGCGCAGAAGCCCGGATTAGGATTCGAGCTATCGGAGGCGAGCTTAGCTAAATATCCCTTCGGCGGCACCCGTCCCATGGCGCGCGTCTTCCACGAGGATGGCTCGGTAGCGGAGTGGTAGCATGGCTCCAAGCCTGGAATTTGAACACGGCTATCGGTGTGACGCCGCGCAGCCTGTATCCGACTCACGGGAACGGCCAGCCTGGCAGGGGCTCCGGCATTTCAGACACTTCGCGGAATTTACCTATCATTTTTAATGGATTCGGACACCAATATGCAAAAGACCATCATTGTTTGTGGACACGGGCCAGGGATTTCGGACGCGGTGGCGAACAAGTTCGGCAGCGAAGGCTTCCAGGTGGCCCTGGTTGCGAGGAGCGCCGGCAAGCTTGAGAACGCGCGAGCAGGCCTGCAGGCGCGAGGTATTAAGGCGGCTACGTTTCCGGCGGATCTCTCCGATCCAAACGCGGCCAGGGAACTCGTGCAACGGGTGAGGGACCAATTCGGGCCTATCAGCGCGATTCATTGGAACGCTTATGCCAACACCGCCGGAGATGTCCTGGCGGCCGACGCCACTTCACTCCGCACCGTGTTCGACGTGGCCGTCACAAGCCTGATCTTGACCTTGCAGCAGGTCCTGGACGATCTGAAGGCCGCGAAGGGAGCGGTGCTGGTCACGAACGGCGGTTTGGGCTTCTTCGATCCCAAGATCGACGCGATGGCCGTCGAATGGAATTCGATGGGGCTGGCGATGGCGAACTCCGCGAAGCACAAGCTCATCGGCCTTCTCAGCGAGAAGCTTCGTGGGCACGAGATCACCGTTGGCGAGGTAGTCGTCCTGGGGTTGGTGAAGGGTACCGTCTCGGATACGGGTAGCGCGACGATCGAACCGCGCACCGTTGCCGAGAAGTTCTGGGAGATCTACTCGGGCCGGGAATCCAAAGTAGTTACCGTGTCGTGATGTGAAAGCCGGAGAGTTACTCAGCTTCCGGTGGTGCGTTCCGCCGAGATGCGCTGCGTCTGGTGCAGGGCTACGTCGAGCATTACACCGCCTGAACTCTACAATCGGCTTCGTCAGGCCGAAGGGCATGCTCGCGGGGCTCGGGCTGCGATATGCGGCGCCGCCCGTGCTGTAAACGATCTGATATAGAATTGGTGAACTCGGGAGGAAATCAGGTTGAAACTCTGGTTCGGGATCTTCTTTCTTGCGCAATTCGCGCTTGCGCAGACGCCGCTGACATCTGTTCCTTGTATACCGCCGCCACCGGTCCGCGCCGCGCAGGCGCCTGCAAACGGGCCAACGCGGGCTCCCCTTGCTCCTCGTGCCCAAACGCCCCAGTCTGCCGAGGACATCGCGGAAATCGCAAAACTCAGCGATCTTACGGCATGGACATCAGCTGCCGCCGATGGCGACTATTCAGCGGGTCCGGGTTATCCGACCGCGCCGGAACTTGCGAAGCGTGTTGGTGTCCCCGAGGGCAAGGTGATCGAGTTCGTGATGAACTCCGCCGAGAGCAAGTTTTACCCCGGCGCTGTCGCCTTTCGAACGGCACGTCTGCGTCTACGTTCCCGCGGAGTACGTTCCGGGCGCCGACGCACCGGTTATCGTCTCCGCCGACGCTTATGGGATGCGCTATAACCTGCCCACCATTCTCGACAATATGATTTACGACCAGCGTCTGCCGGCCTTGGTCGCCGTTATGATCGACAACGGTGGATCGGAGCGGAGCATGGAATACGACACCGTTTCCGACAAATACGTCCAATTCGTGGAAGAGGAAGTCCTGCCCCGCGCAGAGAAAGAGGCGGGCGTGAAGCTGTCCAAGGACCCCGAGGCCCGGATGACTCTGGGCGGCAGTTCCGGCGGTGCGGTGGCGCTGACGATGGCCTGGTTCCGGACGGATCTTTATCACCGTGTCCTCACGTATTCGGGAACCTTCGTGAACCTGCGCCGCAGCCCGGAAGCTCCGCTGGGCGCCTATGAGTATATCGAGCACCTGTTTCCAAACGCGCCGAAGAAACCTCTCCGTCTGTGGCTCCAGGTATCCGAGAACGATAACGGCGCTAAGACCCCTTCAGCGAATCGGAGAAATTGGGTCACAGCCAACTCGCGGCTGGCGAAGATTCTCAAGGACAAGGGCTATCATTATCAGTTCGTTTATACCAAGGGCGCTGGCCACACCCAGAGGAAGGTCATCAACCACACTTTGCCTCAGGCGCTTGAATATGTCTGGCAGGGATATCCGAGCCAGAATTAATCAACGGGCGGCGCAACGAATTCAGCGTTCCCTGAATATGGCATGGATGTTAATCCTGCGTTTCCGGATTCTTTACGTCGGTCATAACCTCGAGTTTGCAAGGGCTCGAAGAACGTGCACAGCAGTCTCCTTGTGGCCGATGAAAGCTGGAACATAGGGGAGCGATTGGGGGATCTTGCGTCGTCGCTGTAACTGGTCGGGACGATGCTGAGACCCGCCCTGGGGAAACTCGTAGCGAATTTTGCGGCTACGCGACCCCTTTCTACGGACCGTGCGGCGGGTGCGGGCGATTCATGGCGAAAGGCAACGTTGTGACATACTCGTGGAGACAAAACGCACAGCCACTGGCCGGACGGGTGATCATGCCCGAAATGGTTCGGCGGATAAACATGGTCGGCGCGGGTTGGGCGAGCCAAGGAGACCAAGAGGTCTGGTCCCAGGTAGTGGTGTAAAGCCTCAGCGGAAAGCAGGAGTAGGTTGCGCATGTTTCAGACAAGATGGCGGAAGTGGTGGTATCTCCGGACGGCTTTTGGGTTGGCAGCAACGCTCGCCGCCGTAGTAACCGCCAGGGCTCAGTCGTCCACCGATAAGTGGTGGCCAGGGTACGGTAACGGCGCGGAATCCTCGCGGTATTTCGCGTCGAAGCAGATCAACAAGTCCAACGTGACTCAGCTCCAGGTGGCGTGGACGTACCCGTACAGCGATAGCGGAGGGTACCCAATCGTGGTCCGCAGCGTCATCTACGGCCGCGGCCGCAACGGTTCGTTCGTCGCCGTGAACGCGAAGACGGGTAAGGAAATCTGGATCCGCGAGAACATGAACGGCATGAGCACCCGGGGCGTCATGTATTGGGAAAGCCGCGATGGCCGCGACCAGCGCATCATCTTCCCGATGAGCAGCCTGCTCCAGGAACTGGACGCGAAGACGGGCAAGTCGATCGCCTCGTTTGGTACGAACGGAGTGGTCGATCTGCGTGTCGGCATTGACGGGCGCGATCCGGCAACCATCGGAAATATCCAGTCGAACACGCCGGGGAAGGTCTTCGAGAACCTGGTGATCGTGGGCAGCGCGACGGGCGAAGGCTACATGTCGCCGCCCGGCGACATCCGCGCCTACGACGTTCTGAACGGCAAGTTGGTGTGGACCTTCCACACCGTGCCGCGTCCCGGCGAATACGGCTATGACACGTGGCCGAAGGACGCCTACAAATATATCGGCGGCAACAACAACTGGGGTGAGATGACAGTCGACGCCAAGCTCGGCATCGCCTACATCCCGCTCGGTTCGCCGACCTATGACTTCTACGCCCTCGACCGTCCCGGAGCCAATCTGTTTGGCACATCGGTGGTGGCGCTCGATGCGCGCACCGGGAAACGCCGCTGGCATTTCCAGTTTGTGCACCACGATCTTTGGGATTCCGACCCCAGCGCGGCGCCGGCGCTCACGACGATCCGCGTCAACGGACGTAAACGTGATGTGGTCGCGCTGACCAGCAAGACGGGCTGGCTCTACGTGCTCGACCGCGCGACCGGCGAGCCCATCTGGCCTATCGAGGAGCGCCCGTTTCCGAAGACTGAGGTACCTGGCGAACAGAGTTGGCCCACCCAGCCGGTTCCGACCAAGCCCGAGGCGTACATCAGGCACACATTCACTGTGGATGACATCAGCCCGTATCTGGCCCCTGAGGAAGCCGAGGCTTTCAAGAAGCGTCTTTTGGCGGCGACCAACAAGGGTGTCTTCACGCCCATCAGCTTCTCCGACACGGTGCATGTCCCGACCAGCAACGGCGGCACGTTATTCGGCGGTACGGCTGCCGAACCGGCCAGCGGCGCCGTTTACATCATCGCCCACGATAACCCGGGCATCATGCGATTAGTACATCCCGGCGAGAATCCCCGCCGCGGCGGCGGAGGCGGCCCCGCTATGCCGCCCGGCCAGGCCGTCTATCAAGCGAACTGCCAGCCGTGTCACGGGGCGGACCGGCTTGGAACCGAAGCCGGCGTGCCGCTGGTTTACGCTGCCGACGAACCGGCCAATAAAATTGTCGCCGGCACGTCTCGCGTCGATGCGGCAACCATCCGCAACACCGTGACCACCGGGAAGAGCCGTATGCCCGCGTTCCCGCACATCACCGGCCCCGACCTGGAATACCTCGTCTCGTATTTGACGATGGCGCCGGGGGGACGCGGCCGTGGGGCAGGCGGGTTCGGCCGTGGCGGCCGAGGCCCAGTCGGCTCGGGCGCACCACCGGAGCTGATCGTGGGGTCGGGTTCGGCTTGGACCAGGCCCGAGGCCGCAGGCGGGCGTGGACGCGGCGCGGCTCCGCCCTATCCGGAAGGCGTGCAGCAGTTCGAGCGGCCCGAGATCGCGGAGTACAACACGGTCGGCAATAAGATCAAACCGCCATTCACCTCGATCGTGAAGTACGATCTGAACAAGCCGGGTATCCAGTGGCGGATTCCCTACGGCGACGATCCGGCGCTCGCTGCCCGAGGTATCACCGGGACCGGAACACCGGGGACAACGAATAGTCTCGTGGTGACCGAATCCGGCCTCGTGTTCGGAGCCGGCGGCGACAGCCAGGTTCGCGCATGGGACAGCGAGACGGGCCAGCAGCTCTGGTCGTCGCGGTTCGGCGGCAGCTTCCTGGGTTCGCTGGTGATGTACGAGATGGACGGGCGGCAATACCTCCTGGTCCCGGCGGCGGCTTCCGCTGGCGGGCGCGGCCGAGGCGGTCCTCCGGCAGTCGCTCCCGCAGGCGCTACGGCGCAGACTGCACCGCTCGGCTGGGTGGTCTACGCCCTGCCGGTCAAGTAGCACTAAACGGTTGGGGTGGCAGGAACTACGCCGGGTTCAACGCCGAACCGGCGACCGACGAAAACGAAGCAGACTGCGGCTGTGATCACGGAGACGCTCTCGCCGGCAAGCGATCGTTTTTCATTCGCAGACTGGGAATGTGATGGCGTCGCCGCCGTGCGGCGACTCTATTTCCTTGCGCTCGGGTAGTTCTGTTCTCTGCTGTGGCAAACGCGGCCTTCGGCGAAGACGTTCGGCATGACAAAGTCGATACCGACGGGCGGCACGCGGTGCCATGTATGTTCCGCTGGGGAAACATTGCTTGAAGACACGGCAATCCCGGGGGGTGGCGATACCGACCGGATATGGAATTGATCAACGCGACCGGCGTAAAACAGATCGATCACCTGATCATCACGCACTACCACGTCGACGATGTCGTTGGGTTGGAGCAACGCCGAGCGAGAGTTCGATACTCAGATTTGGCCCACTTTGATAGCGTGGAGCCGGCCCAATGGATGAAGGTTTTCTCGCCGGCCTTGTGCTCCTGCCGCATTACTACGTCGAGTTTCTTGCGCCAGCGCTGATACCGTTCGCAGAAACGGCTGTATCGATAGCCCTCAGGGTTGGCGTCCCGGTACTCTTCCCAGAGCAACTGCAAGGTCACGTGGCGGTGAGTGCGCAGTTGTTCGTGGACGGCGACGAAGTCTGGATCTGACTTCTTCGCTTGTGGCTTAGCCTCCGGGGACGGGTACAGGTCAGTTTCCAGGTAGTGTCATTCCAGCCCTCCGGCAGGGGCCAGCTTACTTTGGCCGCCTCGGCGCGCTTCAGATAGTCGTGTACCCTACTGACGGCGATGGAGCAACTGCGAGCGATTTGACGCTGGTCGAGTTTCAGTTCGTATCGAAGTCTTAGGACTTCCTTGATCTTGCGCATGGACGTTCTCCGGGCCGGCAACTGGTTGAGCGTTGGGGGAGGGGCACGCAAAGGCTGGTTGACCCTGTGCGTGCGGGCTGGACACCCCGAACCCGAGTTGTGCTGGAGCAGGGCGGCGCAGTGTGCGTACGCTTCCTTCCGAGCGGCTATATTGCCCCTATCGGGTCGCTCATGACCTGACCCAACGCCAGCGGAAGTTGCTTCAGGCTCTGGCGGGCAGTTTGGCGAGACCCTTCGGCGAGCTCCGAGCCGAAGTAGCCCCGGAGACGCCCGAACGGACGCTTCGCGACGATCTCGAACATCTGAGGCGCCTTGGCCTGATGGGACGAGGTGCTGTGAGGTTCTTGAAGCGGCCGAATGAGGCGGAATAAGGCGGGCCCTATCGCCTCATTCCGCTTATTCTCTGGGTCGCATTCTTCGGGCAATTAGCTCAGGAGAATCTTTCGGATTTCGCCTTCGGGGTCGTCGATCATGCGGCAATTGTTATCGAAGACCATGGTCTGGCAACGAGTTGAGTCGCTCGAAGTCCACGTTAGTCCGGGCTGGCTGGGGTTCCCGGTACGGGCGAAATTAGCCCAGGCTGTCGCCATCTTCCTGGCTAACGCCTGCGCTTCGGGGGTGTTGCCCGTGCCCTGTTCGCACCGTCGGGTGTTATCGAAACAGAACGCCAGCTCAGCAGTATGCCACGCGCCTGCGTCTTCGAGCATCGGCGATTGCCAGGTGAAGTAATACTGATAGACCGGCGCGCCCTTCTGGCCGTGCTTCAGGTTCACCATTCGCTGGACGTTGTTGCGGGAACTGATGCCGTTGACCGCGTAGGACAAGGTACGGACGCTCTTTTCCGGGTGCGCCTTCTTCATCGCGGCGATGAGTGCGGCCGCCTTGGCTTCGCCAAAGTTCCGGGACAAGGTGGCATGCCATTGCTCCTCGGTTGGGCGCGAACGCATGGAGTTTCCTTCTTCGCTTACGTTGCCGATCAACATCGGCACGTTCTTCGAGACTTCGGGCGCCACATCGTAGAACGCTCGCTGGGTGATGATCTTGCCATCGACGGCGGGCGACCAGCCCGCCCGGGGCACACGGCTCGGCGCCGCGCCAGGCCCCGCAGTGCCTTGTGCCGGCGGGCTCAGTTTCGCAACGGCTGCATTGCCCGCTGCGTTCAGCCTGGCCCAGTCCATCTTCTGCAGCGATGCGAGATCGTTGGGGCCGAGATCGAGCTCTTTCATGAATTGCCGGGCCAGTTCCAACGACTGTTCCTTGCTGGGAAGATTGCTGCCTCCACCGGACTGCGCCGACGCGCGATGGAACAATCCCTCCGCCGATGGCATGCCCATCAGACAGGTAACTTTGGATCCGCCGCCTGACTGGCCGTAGATCATCACGGCATTGGGATCGCCACCGAAATTCGCGATATTCTCGCGCACCCAGTTCAGCGAGGCCACCAGATCTGTCATCCCCACGTTGACCGAATCGGCATAAGCCGGGCCGCCGATCTCGGACACGTCCAGGAAGCCAAGCAGATTCAGCCGATGGTTGACGGTTACCGAAACGGCATCATGATGGCGGGCCAGTTGCGCCCCGTCCTGCGATGCCAGTTCGTAAGCGGAGCCGAAGGTGAAACCGCCCCCGTGATAGTAGACCAGCACCGGCCGCTTGCCGGTCAGGGAAGGCGTCCACACGTTGAGCTTGAGCATGTCTTCGCTCATGTAGCCATCGGTCCAGTCGTACAGGAACGACTGCTCAATCGCCGTAAAATCGTGCAGACGCTGGGGGCAATTCGCTCCGTAGATCAGAGCGGGATATTCGTCGCGCCAGGGCTTGGGCGCCTTGGCCGGCAGCCAGCGGTTCTCCCCGCTCGTATTCTGGCCGTACGGTATGCCCTTGAACGTGAGGACGCCGTCGCTCACGTATCCACGCACTTTGCCGTACTGCGTCTTAGCTACAGCGGACCGCGGAGTGGAGCAGGTGCCCGCGTTCGCGTGCGCCGCAGTCTTGGCTCGGTCGGCCCCGGCCTGGCTAGCGAGGGCGGCGCCTGCCGTGGCGGGCAGCAGGATGGCTTGGCGGCGATTCATTCTGGTTAGATCGGAAATCGATTTCGACATGTGGCCTCCTCTTTCGGCCCCGTGCGGGGCGAGGGTTTCGAAAGGCCCGGATTGGCGATCCGGGCCCCCCTCGTTTCACAGCTCAGAACCTGACTTTGGCAATGAGCTCCATTTGGCGAGCGCCGACGCTGACGCCAGTGATCTGGCCGTTGTGACCCGGGCCGATCAATTTGTCAGGCAGTGCGAACGACGGATGGTTCAGGAGATTGGTAGCGTTCGCGCTGAAGTCCAGCTTGATTCGCTCCGTGAAGGTGAACGTCTTGATAAGCGAGGCGTTGACAGCGCTCAGTTTGGGGCCGTATAGAATGTTCCTCCCCATGTTTCCAAAGGTCCCGGGAGTGGGCGCAGCAAACGCGTTGACGTTGAACCAGGAGTAGATGCTCTGTCCCCCCGCCACCGCCGTCGGGTTTCCGACCACGTTCGGGTACCAGAGATTATTGGTCGATAAGGAGTAGCTGTTGTTGGTCGCCATCGAGGGTGTGAAAGGGCTGCCCGTTTGCGTTATGAAATCGGCAAAGATCTTCCAGCCGCCGATGGCCGCATCCAGCGGCTTGCTGGTTTGGGCGAATTTCCGGTCCCGGCCGAAGGGAACATCGTAGGCGACGTGTCCCTTGAACATATGGCGAACGTCGAAATTGGAAGATCCATAGTTCGCCATCGGGGCGTAGGCTCTCTGGTATGGCGTCGCGCCTTGCAGCGAGCCCCAGCCGGAGGAATCCTGATTCGAGAGCATGTGAGACCAGGTGTAATTGAAGTTGAACATCAGGCCGCCTGCAAACCGGCGCGTGATCTCCGCTTGGAAGGCGTTGTAGTTCGAGATGCCATCCGTCGTGTATCCGTTCAGACTCTGGAACACTGGATAGGGGCGAAAGGCCGAATCGTTGGGCGAGAGGCGGTTTTCCGGCACCTGGTTCAAATCGGTGACAAAGGGTAGGTGCGTCCCGTGGCTGCCGATATAGCCGAAATCGGCAATAAAGTTCCCGGAGAGTTGGCGCTGCACGGTCATGTTCCAGGATTTGAGGAGCGGGATCGGCGACGTGTACTGGTTAAAGCCGACAGCCTGCCCGTTGTATGCGTCGGGCGTGGTGGGGGCGCGCCGGTAAAGCGCATTGATGGCCGAGCCCTTCGCCCCCTGGTAGTTGGTGTTTCCGTCCGAACCGAGAAGCACGACGGGCTGCACATTGTTGGTGGAATCGGTCTCGTTGCCGCTGCTCGTGAATGCATTTCCCAAACCGGCGCTGGCGTAAGTGTCCACATTCCAGGGGTAGGAGTACATACCGAAACCGCCGCGGAGAGTCGTCTTCGAGCCCAGCTGGTAGGCGAAGCCCACTCTAGGCAGAAACATGTTCCAGACGGGCTTCTGGAGGGTCGTCCTGTTGTTGGCGTGGGTTATGTCATACCACATCGCGCCCGGCGCGTTCGTGGCGGGATTGATCACGTTCGGGTCGAACGACCGCTCGTTCCCGTTGACTTCCGACCAGCCGGTGTTGCCTTCCCAACGCAGACCAAGGTTGAGGGTGAGCTTGGGGTTCACCTTGAAGTCGTCCTGGATAAACACGCCAGGATTCTTGAGCCTGCCGCCGTATTCCGGCGATACCGAAGCCGACCACGACTTGGCATACCCGAGGAGGAAATCCGCATACGCGATGCCGCTTGACGACGCTAATGAGCCAACATTGCTGCCGGCCGTGTAGACCCCTGTGAAACCCAGATTGGCGCTGTTGATGGCGCCCCAAGCCGTGGAATCGGCCCTGAAGACCACGAGCTCGCCTCCGAAGTGGAGAAGGTGACGTCCCTTGATCAGGGTCACCTGGTCGGAGATGTCGAAATTGTTCTCCTTGTAATTAGCTAAGCTGGGCGAACCCGGCCCGAGGCCGTAAACGTTCGTGATGCTGAGGGCCGGGAAAACATCTGCCTTCCCGATGTTCAACCCCAGCTTGGCCGGATACCCCTGGCCGAGCGAGTCAGGCGTGATCAGGTCGTATTCCCCCATGAACCCTATACGGAATTCATTGATCAGACGGGAATTGATGGTCCAGTAGTCGGAAAGCTGGTTGTTGGTGTTGAAGATATCCTGGTTGGTGCAGTTAAGCGGGCAGACGGGACCCACGCCAATGGCCGGGCCGTCGTTCCACGCGGCCGAACCGGTAATGCGGTTGTTCCTGGTTATATCGGCATCGAAGCGCCCGAAGTACTTGTATTTCGGCGCGCTGGATGGAAACTGGTAGGCATAGTTGTTGGTCGTGACGCCGTTGATCACGGTGCCCGGCAGATTCGGCTGGGGGTAGTAGGCCTGGATGGCCTTGGCCACCGGATCGAGCATGATTGCCGGAATCTGGTTGTTGGGGAATTGCTGCCGGGTCACCACGCCGCTGGCATCGACGGTCTGCGAGCTGGGGTCGTAGATTGGGGCCATGCCGGCGAAGTTGCCCGCGCGCATGGCGGCCGTCGGCACCGTGATGAAACTCACTGCCGGAGTGCTGAGGTTGATGACGTCTTCCACGGCGAAAAAGAAGAACACGCGGTTCTTAATGACCGGGCCGCCAATGTTCCCGCCGAGGTCGTTGAAGTGAATCGGACTATTGCGGCCCGCCACGCCGTTAAATCCGAAAGGCGTGGCATTCAGGGCAGTGTTCTTGAAGTAGTCGTAGGCCATGCCGTGGAACTGGTTGGTTCCACCCTTGCTGATCTGGTTGTACAGAATGCCGCCTGTGCCGTATTGGGCCGAGAAAAGCGAATCGCTCATCTTGACCTCCGCGACCGAGTCGAAGATCGGCGTGTTGATGACGTTATTGCTCATTGGCGAACTGGTGGAGGCGCCGTCGAGGAGCGCGTTGGAAAACGGCATGCTTCCGTTCACCGAGACGCCACCCATACCGGCGCTGTTGTTGTTGGTTCCGTTCCCCCGCGTACCCGGCAGGAAAGTCAGGAAGGACTGCCAGTCGGGAATGCCGCCGGTTTGCGGCAGGTCCTTCAGCGTCTCTTGAGAGATGGTCTGCGAGATTTCCGCCGTGGTGGTCTCGAGAAGAGGCGCCGCCGCGTCCTGCACCGTGATGGTTTGCGTTGCCTCGCCGATAGTCATTTGGACGTTCAAACCGGTGACGCCGGCGTTCAGGGTCATCGGACCCCGCTTCAGGGTCTCAAAGCCTTCTTTCTTGAAGGTGATCACATACCGGTCCGACGGAACGAGCGGACCTGTGTCGTACAGGCCGGACTCATTGGTGAGGATCTCCTTTTCGATATTCTTGTCGAGATCTCTGACGGTTACGGCTATGCCCGGAATGATGGATCCGGACGGATCGGTCACGCTTCCGGTGACTTCGGCTGAGTTGGTTGCTTGGCACCACGCGGCGCCAGTGAAGAAGCCTGCACCAGCGGAGATGCAGGCAGACAAGGCGAGCACTCTTCTATAAGAAGCCATAATCCCCTCCGCAAGCTTGCATTTTATGCAACGCGCTTTGCGTAGTCAATCGGGCAGAAACGGGTTTGCCTCTGCACGCACACTTCTCAGAAGCCTATTTCCGTGTGGGCGGCCGGGTGTTGACGCACGGAACCATTCCCGCGCCCTCCTTGACGCAGTAGAAGCGATCGGAATCGAGGTTCGCGAGCGTCTCGGTAGCGCCGGAGGGCCAGGTGATAAGGACGGCATCGGCCCGCCTCCGGTCGCCCAGGCCGAAGTGGAGGCGCAGGTCGTTTTGGGAGAGATAGCTGCCGCCGCTTCGCACTTCATCGACTTGGACAAGATCCCCTGCGGTGACTTTCACTCGCGCGTTCAGTGCCTGCCGATTGCTCTTCGTGCCGGCCAGTTCGAAGCTGATCCAGTGATTGCGCGGCCCACCCTCCGCTCGAAGAACGAGCGGTTCACCCTCCAGGTTTTCGATGACAATCTCCAGCCGCCCGTCGTTGAACAGGTCCCCGATAGCCAGGCCGCGCCCTACCCGCGGGACCCTCAGGGAGGCCCCGGCCCGGTCGCTCACGTCGCGGAACGTGCCGTCACGCTGGTTGAGAAACAGTTGCCCCGGTTGGCGGTATTTGACCCCGATGTCTGCGCCATCCACCTGGGGATAGACGTGACCGTTAACGGCGATCAAGTCCAGCCAGCCATCGTTATCTGCATCGTAAAACGCGTCGCCCCACCCCACAACATGGGTGGTGGCGCGAGCGAGCCTAGATATGTTGGACACATCGGTGAAGTTCAGATCACCATCGTTGCGGAAGAGTTCCAGGTATTGATCGCTGAAATGCGTGATCGCGATCCCAAACCGCCCGCTGTGAAGGTAGTCTCCCAGCGCCACTCCCATATTGGCGAGGGCCTTGCCGTCTGCATCCAGGCCCACTCCCGCCTGTAGTCCGATATCGGTGAAGCGGCCCTTGCCGTCGTATTGATAAAGATAGTTCTGCGCGCCATCGTTGGCGACGAACAGCTCGAGCCTTCCATCGTTATTGAGGTCTGACCAGACGGCGGTGAGACCGAGCAGACCCGTAGGGTCGTCGACGCCGGCCTTTTTCGAGACATCGGTGAATGTGCCGTCGCCCTTGTTGTGATACAGATTGTCGGGCGAGCCTTTCAGTCCTGTTGGGCCGCATTGGACTTTGATGCCGAAGTACTGGCAGTTGACCATCGAACCAAACGCAGGCAGATCGTGTAGATCGAGGGCGGCATAATGGGAAATGAAAAGGTCCTGCAACCCGTCGCCATCGTAGTCTCCGAAGGCCGCGCCCATAGCCCATAGCTTGTCGCCGCTGAGGCCGGCTTCGCGGGTCGCATTAGCGAAGGTTCCATCGGAATTATTGCGGTAGAGGACCACACCGCCGAAACAGGTGACGAGCAGATCCGGCCAGCCATCGTTGTTGTAGTCGCCCACGACGGCGCCGTTCGCCCAGCAGGGATACTCCACGTTCGCCTTGGCGGATACATCGGTAAATGTGCCGTCCCGGTTGTTGTGGAACAGGGCGCTCCGGGCCTTCTTGCCGGCGAGTTGCATGTCGACGTCGGGCGCGTTGGTGAAATAAATGTCCGGCCAGCCATCGCGGTCGTAATCGATCAAGGCCACGCCGCCGCTCATGGATTCGACGATGTACTTCTTGTCGGGAGAGGCGAGGTGCTTGAACTCGATCTTGCTGGAGGTCGTGATGTCGGCCAGTTGGGGAATGGTCGCATCGGGAGTGGCGCTCCGGCGCTGCGCCTGGACGCAAACGGCAAGAATGAAGACCGCCGCGGCGAGAGGCCGATAGACCCGTGCCGGCGGCGTCACTTGGGATTGCCCGGAGCGGCGAGCTGCTTGAATACCTTGCCGAGCTGATCTTTCAGATCTTGGTAGTGGCGGAAGCTCTCCAATTCCCGCTCGGCGTCGGCGGTGCGGCCGGCGCGGCGGTAAAGGCCGCTCAAACGGAAGTGCGCGACGAGATTGGCCGGGTCGTCCTTCAGAGCCTCTTCCAGCAGATGAAGGGCTTCCGTGGTCCGGTTGGTGGAAATGAAAACGATGGCGAGCCCGGTCTTGGCATCGGAATCCTTGGGCTGCAGGGCAAGCGCCTTTTTGTAGTCCTCCTCCGCCGCGGCAAAATCGCCTTTCACCGAGGCGATCTCACCGAGCCGCCGCCACGCCAGAATATCGTAGGGATTCAGCCGCACGGCGGCCTTGTATTCCTCATCGGCCTGGGCGTTCAACGCGGCATCGGAAGAGGAACGCAGCAGCTCCGCGAGTTCATAGTGTACGCCGGGCAGCTTGGGATTGAGGCGAATCGCCTCGCGGTATTGCGCGATGGCGGCGGCACGATCGCCCTGGCGCCCGAGTTCGCCGCCCATGATCATGCGCATCTCGGCGGAATCCGGCGAGACCATCATCATGCCGAGCAGACTCTGGTACATCATCTGGCGCGAGATCTGGTATTGAGTAAGCAGAATTTGAGGGTTCTGCGGCGCCACTTCCTGCAGCCTGGCGCTGAGAGCGAGGGCCCGGTCGAGTTGGCCGGAGGCGACGTGGAGCTCGATGAGCTCCAGGCCGGCCTCGACCTGAATCTTCTTGTCGTCCAGATTCGGAAAGGCGCGCTCCAGATCCTGCTCGGCCTGCTGGGGGTTGCCGGTGCGCTTCTCGGCCATGCCGAGGAGCGCCTGGATTCTCGAGAGCTCGGGATGCAATTGGAGGGCGGCTCGAATCGGGGGAATGGCGTCGATGTAGCTGCCCTGGAAAAATAGCAGGACCCCGAGATTGGCTTGGGCATTGACGTTGGCGGGGTCGAGAGACACCACTTGGCGCAGCAGGGGAATGGCGAGCTGCGGCTTTTGGTCCTGAAGCTGGCGCTGTACTTGTTGTTCGAGGGCGGCGACCGTTTGCGCGGTGTTGCCGGCGACCTGCGCCAGCAGGCAGGGCAGCCAAACCAAAACGAAACAGGCGCCTCTTAAGACGAGACCCTTCACTTTGCCTACTGTATATCAGATTGGGTCAGCCGATATTTGGCTGCCCACTTGACGTTTGTAATTTCGAGGAGGAGGTGTATGCAGTTCTTCCTCGACGTATGGAAGCCTGGGGGATCGCCGTGGCGGGCGACTCATTTAGGGATCCGCACAGGCGTATGCCCCGGCCCGAGGCTCTTCTGCTCGTGGACCGTATACCTGAGGAGCGTTGGCGAGCTTCGACCGGCTTCTGAAACCGGTCCGCATCATGTGCGGCGCCGGTCAGGAACGATCAGCCAAGTTGCCCGACTCCCGTTTCCGATACTGACATCGAATGAAGGCTAAGTAATTCAGTGTGGCTGGCAGAGGCTAGCTTAGCTATAGCTAGCGCGCACAAGCGAAGGCCCGTCTTCTGAATGCGCCGAAAAAGGCATTCGTTGAGCCGCGATGCCCCTCTCGGAGGTCTGTCATGAAGCCGCGGATTGCATCCGGAATGATCTCCCGCGCTCTCTTTTTGTCGAACCGGGCGAGAACACGAGGCGTCCGATATTGAAATTTGCTTCGGGTCCGGCTCCCATGGTTCTTCCACCAGTCATCAAAGAGGTCGATGAATTTGACACTTTCGAAGGTAGCGACGTAAACCGCCTCTTCATCGCCACATCCGTACGGGCCCGGCCGAGCATTTGCGTCTCCGTTAATCTTCGCATTAGCTCTGCCGCTTTAGATCGGTCTGGCGGGTATTCTCGCGGGCGATCCTGCCATGCTCATTTTGTCGCAGATGTACAACGAGCCCGATTCATGGGCGTAAATGCCTTTGGCAGTTCCTACGCGGTTTGGGCATTACCCGCCCGTCGGCCACGCGGATTGGCTTAACGGTACGCTTTCGCATCCATTCGCCGATTTCCGCGCGGAGGAACCGAGCTTCCGACCAAGCGCCGCGTTTCGGAAGCGGGGTGAAGAATCGATCCCTCGGCCATCCATCGCTCCAACGTGCGTTCACTTACCTGCAGAAGTTCGGCGACCTCGCGCTTCGTGAGAATGTCAAGCTGCTCATTGGCACTCCACTACCCGCGTTAGTTTAGTTAGCGATCACCATCGGAGCGATGCGGGCTTGTACGATTCCCCCGTGAAGTGATTGATTTCGTCGAGCGAATTTGATGTTCGCGCGACGGAGAACGGAGACCGCGCCGCGCGGAAAGGGTGCATGAGCCCCATCTCGTAAACTCTTGTTGTATAATCCTCAACGATGCGTGCAAATTGAGAAATATACTTGGCGCGCGGCAGCGATCTGTTTGACCCATCTTCGCCGTGCCGCGGACTCGGTTTGTGCGACTCAGTTAGTCTGCGAGGTGAATATGACGACACGCAGCGACCGGCGTGATTTCCTGAAGGCCGCGGGGTTCAGCACCGCTTTGGGTTGGGCGCTTCCCGGCATCGCGCAGCGGAAACGGAATATCAAGATTGGGCATACGGGGATTACGTGGGTGCAGCCCCCTTCTCCACGGCCTGCTAGCGCCGCGGGCGCGCTGCCGCCAGGGCGTGGAGCCGGCGGGCCGCGTCGCGTCGACCCGGCGTACATCGACGGAATCTTCAAAGACGTCAGCGGGCTGGGATTTTATGGGCTGGAGCTGTTCACCTTCCAAATCCAGGGGATGGAAGAGAGCGGCGGAATGGCGCCGCTGGTTGAAAAATACAAGTTGCCGTTGATCTCGGCCTACGGCGGTCCGAACCTTTTGGACGCCACACAGCGGAAGGAGAATATTGCGCAGGCGATGGAATCGGCCAAGCTGCTGAAAAAGTACGGCGGCAAGGTCCTGGTGATCGGGCCCAACGGAGTGCGGCGCGATACTTACAATTTCCAGGAACATAAGGCCGACATCATTACGACGTTGAACGAATTCGGAAAGGCGCTGACGGACATCGGGCTCACCGGCTGCCTGCATCAACATACAGGAACGTGCGTGGAATCGCGCGACGAGACGTATGCGGTGATGGAGAATGTCGATACGCGGTACGTCAAATTCGGTCCCGACATCGGCCAGTTACAAAAAGGCGGCTCGGACCCGGTGCAGGTGGTAAAAGATTTTCTGCCCATCGTGAATCACATGCATATGAAAGACTACAACGGCGGAGAGGCGTTTCTGGGTTATTGTCCGGTGGGTGAGGGCAAGGTTAATATTCCCGCGATTCTGGACATGATGGATGGGCGGACGATTGCGGGAATGGTGATGGTGGAACTGGATGGAACGCCGCGAATGCCGATGACGGCGCTCGAGACGGCAACGATTGCGAAGGCATACCTTGAGAAGCAGGGCGTCGGCTTTCGCAGCTAGATCGCCGAAGCCCGCAATTATGCACTGAGGTGAGAGGCCAAATGAAAGCACATGCAACCGCATTATTCGCCCTGCTCGCTGTTAGTGGTGGAAGCGCGCTGGCGCAGAAAACCGGCGCAAGCTGGAATGATTATCTGGGCGGTCCGACCGGCGCGCATTACTCGCCGCTGAAGCAGATCAACGTTTCCAATGTAAATCAGATCCAGCCGGCGTGGAGCTACCCGGCGGGCGAGGGCTCTTCGGTGTTCTGCCCGTTAGTGATGGATAACGTCGCATACGTGGCAGCCAAGGGTGGGTCGCTGGTGGCGCTCGACGCGACGAGCGGGAAGGAGTTGTGGGTCCATCCGTTTGGCACGGGGGGCGGCGGCAGGGGTGGAATCAGCGGACAGCGCGGCGCCAATTACTGGGCGAGTCCGGACGGCAGCGACCGAAGGATTCTGGTGACCTCGGCGGGCTATCTGCACGAGATCGACGCGCTGACGGGAAAGAGCGTGGATTCATTTGCGGATCACGGGAAACTGGATTTGAAGATCGGCATCGACCGCACGCCGATTCCGCTAGCTTCGAGAACGCCGGGACGAATTTTCGAAAACCTGATTATTCTAGGAAGCTTTCCTGGCGAAGGCTATCTGGCGCCGCCGGGAGATCTGCGCGCCTTCGATGTGCGCACGGGCAAGCTGGTTTGGGTGTTCCACACGATTCCGCATGAGGGCGAACTCGGTTACGACACATGGCCGAAGGATGCATATAAATACATGGGCGGCGTGGATGTGTGGGGCGAGATTACGGTGGACGACAAGCGCGGCATCGCATATTTTCCAGTTTCGTCGGCCAAGTACGAACTGTATGGCGGCGACCGGCCGGGGAACAATCTTTTCGCCGATTGCCTGCTGGCGCTCGATGCGCGAACCGGAAAATATCTGTGGCACTTTCAGACCGTGCATCATGACATCTGGGATTACGATCCGACGGCGGCGCCGCAACTGGCGACAGTGAAGCACGACGGACGGTCCGTAGAGGTGGTGGCGCTGGCCTCTAAGAACGGTTTTCTCTACGTGTTCGACCGTGTGACCGGCAAGCCGCTGTGGCCCATTGAAGAGCGGCCTGTTCCGAAATCAGAAGTGCCGGGGGAGTGGACGTCGCCGACGCAGCCGTTCCCGACTGTGCCGCCGCCTTTTGCGAGGCAAAGCATGACCGCAAAGGATCTCAACTTTGCGTTCATGACTCCCGAGGAGAAGGAGCATTGGCAAGAGCGCTTCGCCAAGGCGCAGAACAAGGGCCTGTTCACGCCCACCGGCCTGACGGATACAATCTCGATTCCTGGCGTGAATGGCGGCCCGTTCTTTTGGGATACTGGCGCCGACGCCGCGAAGGGCTGGGTCTTTGTAGAGTCGAAGGATTTCCCCTCGATTTTGAAGATGGTGAAGGCCGGCGAATCGACCGCGCAAAATTCGGGCGGCACGATTCCAAGCCGTGTTCAGCCTGGCGGCGGGCGCGGGCGCGGCGGATTCCCTGGTGCAGCCGGTGGTCCGACAATGGCGCTGCGTTTCGGACGAACGATCTATGAGGGATCGTGCCAGGCGTGCCACGGTCCGGATCTCAAGGGCGATCGCGGACCGGCGGTGAACGACGCGGTGAAGCGCTTGGGCGCGGATGCGGTGCGCGCCATCATCAAGAATGGGAAAGGCGGCATGCCGGGATTCCCGACCATGAACGCCGACGCCGTTACGGATGTCATCGAGTTCCTGGATAAGTCGGACCAGGCGCCGCCCGGGTCGGGCGTTCCGGGCAACACGTTGACGGAACGGCTGGAGCCGGTTTATCCGGAAGGAGTAACACCTCCGCCATCGCGCTACAAGACGGGATACGGGCAGGAAGGCTACATCATCACGCCGCCGTGGAGCACGATTACGGCGTACGATTTGAACAGCGGCAAGATCATGTGGCAGACGCCGTTCGGAGATACTCCGCAGGCCGGTCCGAGCGATCACTTACGTGGGAATGTGACGCCCAGCAGCGGGTTTGTGGTAACGGCGGGCGGGCTGGTGCTGTTCGTCGACAAGCAGGCGAAGCTATATGCGCTCGATGAAAAGACCGGGAAAGTGGCGTTCACGCTGGATGTGCCTGCCAGCGCTACGGGGGTCCCCGCGGTTTACGAAGTGAATGGGCGAGAATATATTCTGTTTGCGCTAATCGGCGGCGGAGGATTTCCGGCGGGCGCGCGCATGCCCCCAGGCGGCGTAAACAAGCCGCCGACGGGCGAGCGGAGCTTTGTGGCGTTTGCGCTTCCGAAGTGAAGTAATAGGAAGAACGGGGTATCTAGAAGCAGATCGGTTGCGCTGTTGCGGTTGCGACGGGCGCGCCCTGCGGTTTGCCTCGCACCGGGGCGAACCGGAACTGTGTGCCAGACGGGACGTTAACAAGTCGTCATTGGTATCGGCGCGGATGTCCGCCGACGCGGCGTGGATGCCGGAGAATGGCAAGGTTGTGGGCATGCCGATAACCGCGGAGCGGGTTGGATGTTCTTAGCAGGTCCCTTGCAGGATTTGCAGTTCGCAGCCACGTGACACCACGCGAGCATCCCTACGGCTACGTAAGGAATACGACCAAAAAATCTCCGGAATCATCCCTATTCGGTTGCGTAGTCGCGCACGACCCTCAATAAATCTTGAATAAACCGTTGACTGCAATTCCATTCCAGCCTATAATCCACGTGTTCCTGGAGCAATACGATTTGCATATTACGCAATAGTGCCTTTTGGGGCGGGCGGCAATCAGGGGCTCGCGAAATGCACCCTGCCGCATACGATTCGTGGTGACTTGAAGCTCGTAAGGAGAGGACTAGTGATGAATTCGAACCGCGTTCTGTTCGTTTTAACAACCGTGGCCGTCGCGTGCGGCTACGCCTGGGCGCAGAATACCGGCGCCACCTTGCAGGGAACCGTGACCGACCCGAGCGACTTGGCCGTGTCTAATGTCACGATTGAGCTGAAGAACGCTGCGACTGGCGTATCCCGGACGACCGTGGCGACCACGGAAGGCATTTTTCGATTTAATAGCGTGGAACCCGGCGTGTACGACGTGACCGTCCGCCCCCCTGCGGGTTTTAAGGAGTTCGTGCTGAACCAAGTCACCGTCAACGCCAGCGAGATTCGCGAATTGGGGCGAATCCCGCTGACTGTGGGAACGGTAACCGAGAAGGTGCAAGTTACCGCCGTCGCGACCCCGGTCCAGACCGCTTCGAGCGAGAATTCGAGCATCGTCGATTTCGAGCAGATGGCGCACATCACCGTGCGCGGACGCGACCTGATGTCGCTCTTGCAGACCATTCCCGGCGCGAATTTTGGAACCAATTTCCTGACCGGCGGCAGCAGCGGGCAGGGCAACTATGAAACGGTGAACCCGTTTGCGCTCGGCGCCCTGAACCTCAATGGACAGGGCAGCGCCGCCAACTACACGGTGGACGGTGTTACGGGTATGGACATGGCCGGGGACTCTCTTACTACTTTCTCCCCCAACATTGACGCGGTGGCTGAAGTAAAGGTGCTTGCCACCAACTACCAGGCGGAATTCGGCCGTAACATCGGCGGGCAGATACAGGTTGTGACCAAGAGCGGCACCAACCAGTTTCATGGCACCGCGAACGTGAACAAGCGCCATGAGATGTTCAACGCCAATAGCTTCTTCAACAACTACAACGGCCAACCGAAGTCGTTTTACCGGTTCATGGATGAGAGTTACTCCATCGGCGGCCCGGTCTACATCCCGCGCCACTTCAACACCGCGAAGAATAAGATTTTCTTCTTCGTGTCGCAAGACTACCTGGGGCAGAGATCCAATCCGGCAAGCGGCTACGCCAACGTGCCCAACCCCAACCAGCGGAAGGGCGACTTTTCGTATTACCCGAACGCTCAAGGCAACTTCATTTCGAACTCGCTGCGGAACCCCTCGACCGGACAGTATTTCACGCCTTGGGCGGGGGCGGCCTCAGGGGTTCCCTACGGCGGCCAGCAGAACTTCGCCCAGTTCCTCTCGAGCTTCGATGCTCAATCGCAGAAGTATGGCCAGGCGATGCTGGCAGCCCTACCCCTGCCGAACCTGTGCAACGCGGCCTCGGGGACCGCCGATGGGAATCCGTGGAACGGAATTCCCGCGGGCGGCCCTGGTTCGAATCTGATCAGCCCGGGCAATTGCCCGGCCTGGATTACCTCGCAGGCCACCGGTCTGGCAACCGGCAACATCGACGCGCAGGGCGGCCCCGGCACATCCAACAACAACACGCGCAACTACTACTGGATCAACAACGGCTCGATCGGCCGGCGCAACGACATCGTCCGCCTCGATTTCAACCTGACGTCAAAGCTGGCCGCCTTTGTGCGCTACGGCCACGACCATTTCCTGGACAATTCCGCTGCGGCGATACCCCTGAAGGATGTCAAGACCGGGCAATTTTTGCCAACCAATACCCCGCATCCGAACCCCGGCCGGGGTTGGGCAGTGGGCGCGACCTACACCATTAGTCCGAGCATGATCAACCAGTTAACCCTCGGCTATTCGTGGAACGATTATGCCTACGATCTCAACGCCGCCCAGTTGGACCGGGGGAACATGTTGAACCCGCCCTCGTTCATCAACTACGCCAAAGACTCCCTCTACAACCAATCCGCGGTTTCGCGGCCCGAATCGTCCGCTGGACAGCTCTATTACCAGGCGGGTTTTCCTACCGCCAATTTTGGCGGAGGCCAGTGGTCCGAGACTGGCGTAGGCCAACCCTTCTGCAACGGGACATGCCCCAACTACAACTTCAATCCGTTGTACAGCGTCGCCGACAGCGTCAGCAAGACCATCCGCACGCATAACCTCAAGGCGGGGATCCAGTATGAGTGGAACCAGAAGGTGGAGACCAGCGGCGGCAACTCGCAGGGCACCTACAACTTCTCCGGCGCCGACGACCCGTTCTTTCAGGCAAATACGCTCGATGGCTTCGCCAACGCCTACCTCGGCAACATTAAAACCTATACCGAAAGCCAAAGAGTTGTCGGCTACAAGACATCCAAATCCCTGGAAGCTTTTGTCCAGGACAACTGGCGCGTCACCAGGCGTCTGACCCTCGACCTGGGCGTCCGTTTCTCTCACTTGCCAGCCATGCAGGATACCAGCGGGAATATGACGATGTTTCTCCCCTCGACGTACAACGCCGGGCAGGCGGAGCGCATCTTCTACCCGTTCTGCTCGGTTTCGACCGCCACAGCGCCGTGCCCGACCGTCGACCAATATTCGTGGGACAAAGCTATGAACCCGAACGCAGTGATCGGTACGGGGCTAGGCGGCCCCGGAAACATGTACCCCAGCTACGTGGCCGCCGGCACTCTGGTCCCCGCGGTGTTCAACGGCATTTCGACGGGCGGCTATAGCACGGCGCCGAATCCATATACGGGGATGCAGCAAATCACTTCGAACAATCCCAACCTTCCGCTCCAGAACGGGGTCTATCAAGTTCCGGCTTTCTCCCCAGCGTTCCGGTTCGGCTTCGCCTGGGACGTATTCGGAAACGGAAAAACCGCCATCCGCGGTGGCGCTGGGCAAAACCTGCGCCGGGAGCCGAACTCGTTCCTGAATGCCAGGGTGGGCGGCACGCCGGATACGTTACCCCTAACCCAATACTACGGCGCCATTGCCAGTGTCGCGACCAACCCGCTTGCGGGCTACACCATAGGCAACTTGCCCCCCGCTAACCAGATCGTCGGCCTTTCGCCTCTTGGGGCGACGACGCTCACCGGGCGCCAGAGGTATGAGAGTTCATATAACGGCAGCTTCGAGGTTCAGCAGAACCTGGGATTCTCGTCAGTCGTGCAGGTCGCGTATGTCATGGTCCTCGACCGTCACACCATGGTGTCCGATAACACAAACAACGTGACATCGCTCGGGACTCCTCAGGGTTGGGGCGCTCTCTACAACCAGCTTCAACCGGCGGCGCTCGACCCAACGAGGGCATATCTCGATCAGTACCTGCCGGGTGGTAATGCACAAGGCCGTAACCTGAGCGACGACTACTTCCGCACGCAGTATCCAGGATACGGCGCGGTGTCATATCAATGTTTCTGCGGCAGCTCGGATACTCACTCACTGCAAGCATCGGCGCGCCGGAACTTCACCAAGAGGCTCTCATTCAGCGGCGCATACACGTGGTTGAAAACCATGTCGCTGTTGGGCGGCAGGAGCGCCATCTTTACCGACAAAGAGCGGAACTGGGGTCCGTCTTACTCCCCCACGCCGATGTACGCGACATTCACCTACGTGTACCAGGTGCCGAGTCTTTCCGAGAAGCTGGGCTTCAAGCCCCTGAGGTGGGTGACGGACAATTGGGAGTGGTCCGGCGTGACCCAGCTCCGCCAGAATATCAGGACCAGCTATCCCACCTTCACCTTCGCCAACACCAATTCGACCAACCTCCAGCAGCCGAACGCCACCGGCACGTCGGGTGAAGGCGCCCGCGTGATCGTGGTCGGCAACGTGAATCTGCCAAGCAATCAGGTCTCGTTCGTGGGCGGGCCGACCAACATCAACATCGGAGTGAACGGAACTCCGGGCAACGCGGTCATCAACAATGCGGCTGTGATCGCACCCTTGCCGTGCAGCCTGACGCCGCAGGCCAACCCCCGTCTGGGTATCGGCGAGAACCTGGAGTGCTTCGGCAACGCCGGAATAGGCAGTCTGGTGACGATCCCGGGTACCCGCGTCAACAACTGGGATATGACGTTCAGGAAGCGCTTCCCCTTAAAAGGCGAAAGGCGATATTTTGAATTCCGTGGGGAGATGTACAACATCTTCAACCACACGCAATTCATTGCAGCCAATACCGGCCAGTCGTACGATTGGGCGAGCTATAAGGCGAGCGGCGCGCTGACTCCGACAAACGGCAGCACGGGCCGTTACACCCAAACGGTGAACCCCCGCCTCATGTCGTTTGCGGTGCGGCTCCAGTTCTGATCGAAGTGTAGCCAGGGCTAGGCCCTGAAATCCCTTCGGGATTTGGTAGGCAAGGGAGTCAGAAGATAACGTCTGGCGCAGCGATTCAGCGCAAGTTGGCTATCGACGATATTAGTTCGGTTTTGTAGCGTTCGGGAATAAGTAGTATGCTCGGCAGCAAGGCGTCAAGTTAGGAGTGCCATCCCGCGGATGGAGCAGGGAGAGAAATGAGCCAGGAGAGAACGAACGATGTTCGCCGGGATGCACCACGCCAAGAGGATATTGGGTGCGGCCTTTTCGCCGCGGTGTTTGCGTGTCCGAAGTGAGAAGTATGAGGAGAACGGGTATGTGGAAGCAAATCGGTTGCGCGGTTGCCGTCGCCGCGGGCGCGTTCCTGCTGCTGCCTCGCGCGGGGGCGAACAGGAACTTTGTGCCGGACTGGACCTTCCAGGGTTCGTCGCTGGCAGCGGCGCGGATGCTCGGCAGCGCTGAGTGGAAGGCGGAGAATGGCGAGATTGTAGGCACGCCGAAGACGAGTGAAGGGGGCTGGCTGATTCTGGATAAGCCCCTGCAGGATGTGCAGTTCGCCGCCACATTCCGGTGTACGGGCGGTTGTCGCGCGGGGGTGATGTTGCGCGCGCAATCGACGCCCGAGGGAATGCAAGGCATCTATGTGGCGTTGCCGGAGGGTGAAAATCCCGCGGGTGCGTTTGCCTTGAAGTTGGATACACAGGGGCTCGAACTCTCTCGGCAAAAACTCAAGCCCGCCATGGGCACGGTTCGCTTCATCGTTCCTCCTCCGGCCGACGGCGGACGCGGAGGCGCACCGGGGGCGCCAGGCGGAGCGCCGGGACCCGGGCGTGCAGGAGCAGGGCGCGCCGGCCCGGGCCGGTTCGGCGGCGGGCTTCCCCCCAACGCGCCTTACACTCGCCCCGATTACTCATATAAGCCGAATGAGTGGAGCCCGCTCGAAATTATCCTCGACGCCAATTACCTGCGCATGTGGATCAACAACGGGCCGGAAGCCGGCACGACCAACGGGCGGGCGGATGAAGATTACGCGAAGTACGGGCCGGTGGCGCTCTACGTGGGCGGCGCAGGCGAGGTGCGGTTCAAGCAGATTGAGTTGAAGGATCTTGGACGCCGGTTTAACCCGGATGAAGAAGTGTCCAGCCATTTCCGCATGCAGCGCATTAATGATTTCTACTACAGTTGGTCCGCGACGGCGGCGGATGTCAATCACGATGGCGTACTGGATATTCTGTCGGGGCCTTTCTACTATTTGGGTCCCGATTACCGGGTTTCACGAGAGATCTATCCGAGTAAGACGAATAATGTCGTTTCGGAATACACGCCCGCGGCGGTCAATTTCGCTTACGACTACACGGGCGATGGCTGGCCGGACTATCTCGTTTCCACAGGGCGCGCAATGGTGCTTTACGTGAACCCGAAAGGCGAGTTGCGCCGCTGGGATAAGTACAACGTGCTGCCGACGATCAGCGCGGAGGTCGCAATTTTCAAAGACATCGACGGCGACGGAAAACCTGACGCCGTGTTCGTGGGCGGGGGAACAGTGAACTGGGCGACTCCCGATGCGGCCGATCCGACGAAGCCGTGGATCGTTCATCCGGTTTCGGAACAAGGTTACGGCGTGGCGGCGCAGCATGGCATTGGCGCGGGTGACATCAATGGAGACGGGCGCATGGATATCGTTTCGCCCTTTGGGTGGTGGGAGCAGCCGCCGAAGGGAACGCCGGATGGACCCTGGCCGTACCATGCGGTCGCGTTCGGGCGCTGGCCGAGGGCGGGTGGCAGCGTTGGCGGCGGCGAGATGGGCGTCTACGATGTAAATGGCGATGGCCTCAATGATGTGGTCACCAGCCTGGAGGCTCACGGCTGGGGCCTGGCCTGGTACGAGCAGAAGCGCGATCAAAGCGGCGCCATTTCCTTCATTGAGCACATGATCACCGATGACCACCTGACGAAAAACTCCGGCAACGTGACGTTTTCGGAAGCCCATGCCTCGACGTTCGCGGACGTGGATGGCGATGGAATCCCGGATCTCATCGTGGGCAAACGGCTCTTCGCCCATGAGGAGAGCTACACCGACCCGGACCCGCTGGGGCCGCCGGTCTTGTATTGGTTCCGGACGGTGCGCAATTCGAAAGCCGCGGGCGGCGCGGAGTTTGTACCGGAATTGATTCATAACCGCTCGGGGGTGGGATCGACCGTGTTGGCGGTGGATCTCAACAAGGATGGCGCGATGGATATCGTGACGGCTACTAACCGCGGGACGTTTATTTTTTGGGGCAAGCCGAAGGGGAAGGCGGGTCGGTAAGAGAACGCGTCATACCTGCGACAGGACGCAGTTCTTTGCGCGGAGTCCGATAAGATCGACCTCAAAAAATATCTGGGTTTACTTTCCGCGTGAATGCGCCGCTCACAGGCCCGATACGCGGGTTTCGCGGTGGCATGCCCATTCCGTTCGATTGCGCATTATACAAGCCGAATTGACTCTGGAGTAATTTTGTCCAACAATAGAAAACCTGAAGAGAAACAGATGAAGCCTTTTTTCGCGATGCTTTTCGTATCCACCGTGGCGTTGATGTGCAGCGCGCAGGCGCCCGGAGGAAAGATTATTCGCCTCGATCCGGCATTCGATGCGCTTGTTTCGAAAGACGCCAAGATCGAAAAAGTTGCGACGGGCTTCACCTTCACAGAAGGCCCGCTGTGGCGGCCTGAAAACGTCTTGTGGTTTAGCGATGTGCCAGGCAATGTGGTTCGGTCGCTAACGCCCTCGGGCCAAGTGAAGGTGATTATTGAGAAAGCAGGCGGAAGCGTGCCCGCGCCTCCGGGCGCCTTTATGGGCCCCAATGGAATGATCGCCGATAAAGATGGCGCCGTGCTGATGTGCCAGCACGGCAACCGGCGCATTGTGCGCGTGGCGAAGGATATGACGATCACGCCCTACATCGACAAGTTTGAAGGCCATCGCCTCAACAGCCCGAACGATCTCATTTACCGCGGCGACGGCGCGCTTTACTTTACGGATCCGCCGTACGGGCTCATCAGACAGGATGCGGACCCAGGCAAAGAGTTGAAGTTCAATGCGGTGTTCCTCTACCTGCATGGCAAGTTGACGCCGCTCATCACCGATCTCAACCGGCCCAATGGAATTGCGTTGTCGCCCAACGAGAAGACGCTGTATGTTTCGAATTCCGATGAGCGGAAGCGCTCTTGGATGCAGTACGACGTGGCCGCCGACGGCACGGTGTCGAATGGCCGCATGTTTTACGATTTGGCAGGCGCTAAGGAACAAGGTATTCCCGATGGGATGAAGGTCGATTCGAAAGGGAACGTCTACGCCAGCGGACCGGAAGGGGTCTGGGTGTTTTCGCCAAACGGCAAGCATCTGGGCACCATCCAGCCAGGCGAGACCGCGGCGAACTGCGCGTGGGGCGATGATGGCAAGACGCTCTACATTACGGCCAGCACGAGCGTATATCGAATTCGCGTGAACATAGCGGGGGAGAAACCGCTTTATCAGGTTTACCGGTAAGCCCGGGGAATCCAAACAGGAGCACTCATGAAACGACGTTCTTATCTCACGGCCATGCTCGCGGCGGTTGCAGGCATGAAGGGGCTTCGCGCGCAGCCGGCCAAGAATCCGATCGTGTTGTATTGCGATCTCTCGGTGGACGCATCACGCGAGCAGGAGATGCTGAATAACTTTCACACGACGTTCAAGCCCGCAGCCGAGAAATTCCCAGGCTACATCGATGTGAAGCTTCTCAAACTGCACACAGTTTATACGGGCGCCGCGCCGCCGCCCGGGGTGAACTATCGCTTCCAACTGACTTATGAAAGCGAAGAGCAGCGCCAGAAATGGATCAAATCCGCCATACACCTGAAGGTGTGGCCCACGGTTGAAAATACGCTCAGCACGAAGAACTATTCGACCCTGCTGTTCGACTCGAAATAACGGAGTTATTGACGCACCCAGAAAGCTAAGGAGTATGACAATGAGACGTTACTTCGTCGTAGCGTGTGTAGGCGTAAGCGGGCTACTTGTAACGCCGGGTACGGCGCGCGAGCCATTGGCTTCGCGCATTGTCCACACCGATGCCACTAAATTCCGGAAGAGCCCCGCGGTGCATGGAGGCGCCGGTTTCCTGGACTTCACGGCTTTATTCGACGCCCACACGGTAGAACCCAATCTGCAGTTTCTGCATCGCGGCGTGATCGAACCGAAGAGTGGCATCGGCGCGCACTTCCACAATCAGTGTGAAGAGATGTTCGTAATCCTTGACGGCGAAGCGCAGTTCACTGTCGACGGCCGAACGTCCGTTCTGAAGGGCCCCGCGGGCGCCCCGTGCCGACTGGGCCACTCGCACGCGATTTACAACGCCACCGATAAACCGGTGCAATGGATGAATATCAATGTCTCGCTTGCCAAAGACACTTACGATGCGTTCAATCTGAATGACCCGCGGGTGGACGTGCCAGTCGATCCGATCGCGCAGTTCATCTCCATGCGGCTGGATCGCGCGCTGTTGCGGCCCGTAACGGGGATGAATGGGGGAAAGGGAACCGTGCAGTACCGCAGGGCGCTCGATCCCTCGATTTTCTACACGGCTTGGTCGTACGTCGACCACCTGGTGCTGCCGCCGGCGACGTCCATTGGGCCGCATATGCATCACGAGGTGGCCGAATTTTACTACGTACTGAAAGGTTCGGGGACGGCGACCGTGGGCGGTGGGCGCGGCGGCGCGGAGATGGCTCCGGTTCAGGAGGGAGACGCCATACCGATTCAGTTGGGGGAAGTCCACTCCTTCGAGAACACAGGCAGTGATCCGCTGGAATTCATGATTGTGGGCGTGGCAAGGGATCTAAGCAAACATGTCGACAGCATCGACGTCGGCGCGGGGCGAGGCGGACGGGGCGGACGTGGAAATTAGCGGCGCGTGCCGTTAACGCCGGAGCTAACGGTTAGCCGGCCATTCTGACACCGTACCAAACGTAGTGCGGAGAATGATTTTAGCGATAAGATGACTCGACTGGAATTGAGAATTCTGGCTTCAAACGTGGAAACACCGGCGAGTGGCTGAAACGCGCGAGAGAGTTCATACCTTACAAGTAAGTCTATGTATTTGGATGGATTGTACGCTTTTTCGGGGATCGAACGGGGAAGTTCCGTATCCTTATTATATGTATTATATGTACGCGAGCTCAGGATTCATGCTCGCGTCCGCCGTTAAAGCGATAACATATTGATATTGGGTGACTTATGCGAACGACATGGATTTTAGCGGCTTTGAGTTGTGGCGTCTGTTGGGGACAGGGCGACTGCAAACCGTCTCCTCTGAACGTTCCGGAGGCAAAGTACCCATGCATTTACCCGGATAATCGGGCTATGTTCCGGGTCAACGCTCCCGATGCGCAAAAGGTGCGCGTGCGGGTGGGGGCAGGCTTCGACATGACCAAGGGTCCGGACGGCATCTGGTCCGTGACGACAACACCGCTAGTGCCCGGCTTCCACTATTACGCCCTGCAGATCGACGGGGCGGTCTTGGCGGACCCTTCGACGATGACCTTTTTCGGTTCGGGTTGGCCGAACAGCGGAATCGAAGTTCCCGCGGCGGATGCCGAATTCTATAGCGCGAAGAATGTTCCGCGCGGCCGCGTGTCCGAACAGTGGTACTTCTCCAAGGTGACGGAGAAGTGGCGGCGATGCTTTGTTTATACTCCGCCCGACTACGGCGCCAACGCAAAAGCTCACTACCCGGTGTTGTATCTGCTTCATGGATGGGGCGAGGACGAGACCGGATGGTACACGCAAGGCCACGTGGACTTCATCATGGACAACCTTATTGCGGCGGGCAAGGCGAAGCCGATGATTATTGTCATGGACAATCTCAATGCGGTTAAGCCGGGCGAGAGCGGCGCGATCTTCGCGGCGCGCGGTCTGGTACCTCCCCCAAGCGACGCTCCGGCCGGACGCGGAGGAACGAATCCAGGAATGGGTTTCGCGCCCTCGGGAACCGGAGCTGGCGTCCCGCCGGGCCGAGGCGCCGCTCCGGGTGGGCGTGGGATGGGCAGTTTGGGCAGGCCGACCTTCACGGAAATGATGTTGATGGATCTGATTCCTATGGTGGAGCGGTCGTATCGGATTCTTCCCGGACGAGAGAATCGCGCCATGGCGGGTCTTTCCATGGGCGGCGCGCAGACATTCTCCACGGCGCTGAATAATTTGGATAAGTTTGCATACCTGGGCGGTTTTAGCGGAAGCTGCGGAGGCAGGGGCGGAAGCTTCGATGCGAAGACTTCGTGTGATGGAACCTTCGCCGACGCAGCCTCATTCAACAAGAAGGTGAAAGTACTGTTCCTGGGTATCGGGTCCGCCGAGGGTCCGGGCACTAAGAATTTCAGCGATGCGCTCACGCAAGCCGGTATTCACAACGTCTACTTCGAATCCCCGGGAACCGCGCACGAATGGCTGACATGGCGGCGATGCCTGTACGATTTTGCTCCCCGGCTCTTCCGCTAACCGTATGCAACGTGAGGGGATTGGGCGGCTGAGCCTTATTCCGTGAGGCTTGAAACCGAGAGCGACTATCGTGGCCCCGGAAGTGAGTTGAAATCCAGTTGCTTCCGCCCGCGGATCTTCGGCTTGCCATTGCTCTCCGGCAACGTGCAGAAGTCAGTTCGGCGTGTCGCCCTCTCACACCTGATGTCCTCGCCGTCCGCACATCGAAGCTGGTACCAGGTCCAGGTCCGAATATAGCAGTGATGCCTTACTTTTTTCCTTGACTTCATGTTTAGACGCTGATAGCATCGGTGCATAAAAATCAACGTTTATTGCGTAATGCGCAATAGGCTTTTTAAAACGGCCACAAACGGGTATAGCTTCACCCGGCCGCCCAGGGGAATACAAAGGATTGAAAGAAAGATGGAATCGTTGCGCCGCGTAAGCGCCGGTTGTGGATTTGTTTGCGCATCCCTCCCGCCGACTGCGCTCATGAGCTGCCAAAAAACGCAGACTCAGGGCTGAGCGACTATCTCAAGGAGCAGATCCGGATGAGAACCAAACAACGAATGTTTCTCCGTTTGATGCTATTGGCAACCGTTAGTGCTGTGCCGCTGCTAGGCCAAGGCGATCGCGGTGTAATCACGGGGACCGTGTCGGACATCACGGGCGCGGTCGTGCCGAACGCCCCGATCACTCTCGTGCAATCAAGTACTAACTCTTCCTATAAGACGACTACCAGCACGGCCGGCGATTACACCGTCCCTAACTTGCCGGTGGGCGAGTATCAGGTTCGGGTAAATGTTCAAGGCTTCAAGGCCTACGTAGCCGACAGGGTGGCGGTAAACCCGGGTGGGGAAACGCGACTGGACGTAAAGCTTGAGATAGGCACGGCGCAGCAAACGGTCGAGGTCACTGCGCATGCCCAAGTGATCCAAACCGAAAATGCCAGGGTATCCACGAATGTGTCGAGCGCGCTGGTGAATTCACTGCCAGTCCAGGTGAACGGCAATTCGCGCAGCCCCTTCGACTTGGCGAGCGCGGCCGCTGGGGAAGTGAACTCGGCTGGCACGTTTCGGATCGGCGGCGGGAACGATACGGTTGGCGTCACGCTCGATGGCACTTCGGTAACAGGCAATAAGATCGGCAGCGATGCCGGCGACGGAAGCGCGACGGCTATGAATAGTCCTTCCGTAGAAGCTCTCACCGAGTTCAACGTGGAATCCAGCGGCTTTAAGGCGGAGACGGGCAACGCGTCGGGTGGAACGCTCAGCTTCGTTTCCAAATCCGGCACGAACCAGGTACACGGTAGCGCATTCGAATTCCTGCGCAACCAGGATTTCGACGCCAAGGGTTTCTTCAATAGCGTGAAGCCCATTTACAAACAGAACAATCTCGGGGCGACCATCGGGGGACCCGTCTGGCTGCCGAAACTGTACAACGGCAAGAACAAGACGTTTTTCTTCGCCTCATACGAAGGCTTCCGCAACCGAGTTGGCGCGGGTAATGGTTCATTCTTTAGCGTGCCGCCGCCGGCGTTCTGGACTGGTAACTTGTCCCAATGGGTAAACGGAAGCGGACAGGCGTACCAGATTTACGATCCGGCATCACAGGCGCCTCAGCCGAACGGAACCTACACAAGGACAACCTTCCCAGGTAACATCATTCCGCAAAACCGAATCGATCCGACTGTGGTGCCGATCCTCAAATATCTGAGCGGGTTACTCCAGCCGAACCGCCCCGGCATTGTGCCGGGAACGTTCGGTTACGTGAATCAAAACTACTTTAATAATACGGGCACCAGCATCAGTCCTAACAACAGGTGGAGCGCCAAAATAGACCAGAACATAGGCTCGAAGCACCACATCGATTTTTTGATGAACCGTTATAGGGATGCCGCAGAGTGCGGACCTAGTGGGTGTCCAGGACTGCCGAACCCGATCGGGGGTACGAGCATAGGCTACAACGCTACTCAGGTCTATCGTGTTAGCTGGGATTGGACAATCGCCCCAACCCTTCTGAACCGGTTGTACGGCGGGTATAACTATTTTCGAGAGGATCACGGCTCTTTAGCGGTAGAACAGGGATCGCCGCAGAGCACGGGCCTTAACAGTCTGGAGCAACCGGGTTACTGGAAATCGCAGGGGATCTGTTTGCCGGGATTTCCTCTCTGCGCGAACTTCCCGATCATCAGCACAGGGGATTTCAGCGGGTGGGGCACCAACGCGCCGAACGGGTCCGACCGGCAAATCTTTGAGTTGCACGATGACATGACGAAGGTCTTGGGGCGGCATACGTTTAAGTGGGGCTACTTCCTGGGCGACGCTCATTACGACGGCTACGGCGTACAGAACGGTTCCGGAAGCGTGCAATTTAGTTTTAAAAACACATCGGTTCCGCAGGCGGGGAGCGAGTCCACTGGAGGCGGCAGCGGGTTTGGGTCGTTCCTGCTCGGACAGGTGAGTGGCTTTAACCTGGATACGCCGCGCTACCTTCTGGTTGTTTACAAGACCAACCAGGCGTTTGTACAGGATGATTGGAAAGTGAGTCAGAAGCTTACGCTAAATCTCGGCTTGCGCTATGCCATGAATGTGCCGCCGTATGCGGAAGATGGCCGATTGAGCACGCTGAACTTTACGCTTCCAAATCCGGTGGCGGGAGGTCTTCCGGGCGCCACGGAATTCGCCGGGAGTGGCGCGGGCCGAACTGGCAGCAACAGTCTGATCCCCACCTGGTATGGCGGTTGGCAACCGCGATTCAGTTTCGCATATGCCATCAACACCAAGACGGTCATCCGTGGCGCGGCTACGCGCAGCTTCGGGCCTCTCCTCGGCATTGGGCAGTCCTCGCACCAACTTGGTTTCGCGGTACGGGATACTGTCACTGATCAGAGCTCCGGTCTCTTCCCTCTGTACCAGTTGTCGCAGGGGCCTGGCGTAGACCTCACTCTACCGAACATCAACCCCGGCGTCGGCGTCGGCACCAATCCGCCCTCCTATGGACTTACGTCGAGCTCGGCGGACAAACCCGACGCGGAGTTAAACTTTTCGCTCAATATTCAGCGGCAGCTTAGCAATACCGCGTCTATTGAAGTTGGGTATATGGCGACGCTGGCCAGCGACATCACGTCGAACTTCCTCGCCATTAATCAAGTGCCCTACCGCTCACTGCCCGCGGCTCTGAATCCGTTTACGGCAGCAGGGCGGACGGTGCTGGGCTCGTTGGTGGGGTCTGCCACCGCCAACGCCGCCGGAGTCGGCGCGCCCTGGACGTGCGGTCCGACTTCATCGTCTCAATGCCAAACCTTCAGTCAAGTGTGGGGTAATGGCGCAACCGTGACGCAAGCGATGAGGCCTTATCCTCAATACAGCGCAATCAACACGCTGGACGGAGGTGGCGACCGGATAGGCCATTCCACCTACAACGCCCTGCTGGTTAAGTTCAACAAGCGGCTAAGCCATGGACTAACGGTGCAAGCTTCGTATTCGTTCTCGAAATTGCTGACCGACACGGATGGTTCCTTCTCGTCCTCGCAGTACTATGGCGACATGTACAACTTGAGGCTGCTCAAGTCGGTTGCGTCGTTCGATCAGACTCACGTGGTAAAGCTCACTTATGTGTACGAGCTGCCGGTCGGACCCGGGAAGAGATTTCTATCGACTGGCGTAGCTGGCGCGATTGTTGGCGGCTGGCGAATCTCTGGAATCCAGAGCTACGCAAGTGGATTGCCGATGAACATCGGCACCAATGCTCCCAGCTTTAACATCGGCGAGTTCACGAACCGCCCCACGATTAGCACCTACCAGGGTTGGACCCTCCCCTACTCGGGCAGGTTCGATCCCTTTCAAGATAGCTATCTCCAGCCACAGACGTTCTTCCCGGCGCAGTCCTCCACCGCGTTTGGCAACTCCACCCGGTTCAATCCGGAATTTCGTAGCTGGCCTCAATTTAGCGAGGCTGTGGGGTTATCGCGCATCTTCAGCTTTAAGGAGAAGGCGCATCTGGAGCTTCGTGGAGAAGCCTTCAACGTTCTGAATCGAACCGCGTTCGGACCTATCGGCGGCGCTACGACGCTCGGGAATCCGAACTGGGGCAAGTGGCAAGCGCAAGTCAATTCGCCGCGCCAGATGCAGTTGGCGGCAAAAGTGACGTGGTAGTTGTTTCAGCCCGGCACGCGAAACAGAGAGAGTAGAAATGCGAACCGCCGTTCTCGCAGCGATGCTTGCCGCTACGCTACCGCTGTACGCTCAGATCGATAACGGGAACATCACCGGTAGAGTGACAGATCCCTCCGGCGCTGCCATCGCCGGCGCTCAGGTCACATTGACCCAAACGGAAACGAACTTTGAAACTGCGGCGGTCACGAATCAGGATCCGCTCAAGTGGTACAACTGGGGCGGGCCGAACACCCAGTTGAACGTCCAGAGCCTCGCTAACGCCGCAGTCTTCGGCAAGATAAACCCCGGAAATAACGGCGAGACTGCTACCGGTACCGCGGGATTCGGCGGTACTCCATTGCTGAATATGACAGTAGCGCTGAAGTGGTAGACAGGCGTTAATCGGGAAAGTGATGTGGCAGCGGTCGGGACGCAGGGAAACTCGGAAGCGTAAGCTACTATGGCTGGTGCTGCTGGCTTTTCCTGCAGTGGCTCAACAGATGGATACCGTGAATGGTCCGAACTCAATTCGGACCGTTTCCATTTTTGATGAGATTCAGGACCCACAAGAACGAAGCCTGTTTAAGGAGCTCTGGGAAACCGGCGACCCGCAGCGGGGAAGGCAACGGGCGATGGAGTTTGTGGAACGCTATCCGCGCTCTGTAGTGCTGCGGGAGGCTTACGAACAGGCGGCGCGCGCTTCGGCGCTGCTGAAAGACGATCAAGAGGCGCTCGCCTGGGGCCAGCGCGCTCTGCGGCTGCTGCCGGAGAATCCACTATTGCTGACGATGATTGCCGATCTGGCGGCGCGCCATGGCCAGCACCAGTTGGCCGAAGAAAGCGGCAGGCGCGCGCTACGGTATCTCGAGCGAGCGCTGCCGCCGGCGGCAATTTCGCCCGATGCATGGCCACAGGTGCGTGACGGTCTACGCGATTTGGCGGATTTCACGCTTGGACGTTCGGCGGAGGAGCAAGGCCATTTTCCGGAGGCCGAACGATGGCTGCTGGATGCCTTGCGTGTGAAGCCTAACGATTACGTCGCGCTCTATGCGCTCGGTGCCGCACGGTTAGCGAAGAAGGATCCGGACGCCGCGGCGCCCTGTTTCGCGCAGGTCATGAACGCCACCACCGGGCCGCTGAGCGACGCCGCACGCCGGCAATTACGCCAGGCATACGCCGCGAAGACGCGGCCGCAGAGCTTCGAGGAGTATACCGCCGCACAGCACTGGAGGATCCCGGCGGCGCCCACTGCGCGTTCTTCGCCGCCGCCAGCCTATGCCGGCTCGAGCGTCTGCAGGGATTGCCACGCGGCCGAATTTCGCAACTGGCAGGCCACCGGCATGGCGAAAATGTTCCGTCCCTATGCGGCGGCCGACGTGATGGGCCGGTTCGCGGGGGAAGAGATTCTCGGGGGCAGCGTGCGCACGAGCGCCGAAAACGGCCGCCGTTTCATCGAACTGCGCGAGGCGGATTCGAATCAGTGGAGGCGCTATCAGGTGGATGCCTTGATCGGGTCCAAATGGCAGCAGGCGTACGCCTCGCGGCTGCCCGACGGCCGGCTCGTGGTGTTGCCGATCCAGTACAGCAAGGTGGAAGGCGGCTGGGTTAACTATTGGAAGATCGTGGATGGCAACTCCGACCGTTCCGATATTGCCCATTTTCAAGGCACTCCTGAGGGCGCGCTGTATCAGCGCGACTGCGCGCCGTGCCACACCAGCCAACTACACTACAACGGCGCAGTGGGGCGCCAGTCGACCGCGCAGTTTCGCGAGGGCGGCGTAGATTGCGAAATGTGTCACGGGCCTTCGCAGCCCCATGTGGATGCAATGCGCCGCGGCTCGAACGCGGCGGCGCGAACGGCTTCCGGCGTCCAGCCGCCGGTTCATTTCCGCCAGCTTTCCGCCGAGGAGTCGGTTGCGATCTGTGAGCAGTGCCACATGCAATCGCTGTCTCACGAGCCGGAAGCCGGGGGAGCGGTGAATTATTCGCAGACCGTCGCGCCCTTCTATCGGGCGTACAGCACACATCTGCTCTCGGATTACAGCCATAAGGTTTTTTACGCGGATGGCCGCTTCCGCGCGACGACTTTCATCGGCGAAGCCTTCGAGCGATCGCGCTGTTTCCGGGAAGGCCAAGCCACGTGCGTGTCGTGCCACAATTTACACGCGAACGATGCGGCCGCGAATCAGAAATCCCTCAAATTCGCGGCCGATTCGGATGAGATGTGCCTGCAGTGCCACCAGGCGTTGCGCGATCATCCCGAGCGGCATACACATCACGCCGCCGCAACCGAAGCCAGCCGCTGCGTCTCTTGCCACATGCCGCGCAATATGGATGCGCTACTGTTCCGCGCGCGCTCGCACCAAATTGACGAAATTCCCGATGCCGAAATGACGGCCCGTTTCGGCGAGCCCGACAGCCCCAACGCCTGCCTTGCCTGCCATCGCGATAAGGACGTTGCTTGGCTCGCCGCGAGCATGGCGGCCTGGCGGCCCCGTAAATGAAGCATATTGGAAAGCTAGATGACGATGCAGGCTATTCGTTGGTTGTAAGCAAGTTCATCGAAGGAAGAGGAAAAATTCATGAAAAGAATTGCGGTATTGGCATTGTTATTGGCCGCGTCGCTTTGCGCGGCCGATATTAACGGTAAGTGGAAAGGCACTGCCGAGGGTCCGAATGGAGCCATCGAGCGCACGTTTAACTTTAAGGTGGATGGCAGCAAACTAACGGGCGAAACCGAAAGCGAGATGATGGGCAAAGCCACAATAAGTGACGGCAAAATTGAAGGCGACAACATATCGTTCACCATCAACGCGAACTTTCAGGGCAATGAAATGAAGTTAGCGTACAAAGGGAAAATCGTTGGCGACCAGATCAAGCTAAGCGTCGATTTCGGCGGCGGGGGCCAAACGATCGAATATACATTGAAGAGAACATAACGCCATGAAGCACACATTCATTTTTGCTTTGTTCATGGTCGTTCTTGCCGGCAGCCAATTGGCGGCTCAAACCAAGAAGGCTGAGACGAGTTCCAAACACGCCGCACGGCAGGAGCTTTCTCCGCCTCCCGTCGCGTCCGCGAATCCGCCCGCCACTGCAGCGCACCCATCGCCCTACAACTTCCCCGGCTCGCAGTATCCGCGGATTGAACCCGACGCACGAGTGACATTCCACTTCACGGCGCCCGATGCAAAGAAGGTGCAGGTTGCGCTAGTCACTTCAGGGCAGAATTCGCTCACGCCACTTCCGTACGACATGGTGAAAGGCGATGACGGCGTGTGGACTTACACCAGCGCGCCGCAGAGCCCTGGTTATCACAACTATTGGATGCTGGTGGATGGGGCGGCCGTGCTTGACCCCGGCGCCAACACGTTCATTGGCTATAGCCACATGTGCAACGGCTTCGAAATTCCGGAGCCGGGCGTGGATTTCTACGAGCTGAAAGATGTACCGCACGGAAGCGTGCGAATTGAGAATTACTTCTCTAATACGGCCGATTCGTGGCGCCGCATCTTCGTCTATACGCCGCCGGGCTATGACGTCAACACGAAGCTTCGCTACCCCGTGCTCTATCTGCAGCACGGCGGTGGCGAGGATCAGCGTGTGTGGGTGGAAATGGGCCGCACCAATTGGATTCTCGACAACCTGATCGCCGCCGGCAAGGCTAAACCCTTCATCGTAGTGATGGAAACAAGCGCCGTGGGCGCCCCGGTTCCCGGCCCCGGCCGCGGGCCCGGAATGCCCGCTCCGGCGCCTGGAACTGCGCCAGCGCCTGGAGCGGTTCCCGGGCGCGGCATGATGGGCGCTCCTGGTGGCGGCGCTTACGGAAAGCTCATGATCAACGACCTGATCCCGTGGGTGGATAGCCACTTCCGCACGCTCACCGACAAAGACCATCGCGGTATGGCGGGCCTTTCGATGGGCGGCGGCATGACCGCATCCGTCACCATGGTCAACCTCGACAAATTTTCCTACATCGGGCTCTTCAGCGGCGGCGCGGCAACCGGCGGCGGTGGACGCGGCCGCGGCGGCGCGGCTCCGGCAGCAACCCCGACGGCCGCGCCTACCCCGGCGCCTCTCGACCTCAAGACTGTTTATAGCGGCGCGATGGCTAATCCCGCGGAATTCAATAAGAAGGTGAACGTGCTGTTCATGAGCTTTGGTACGGAGCCGCCGTTAGAAAACCCTGCAGGCTTGAAACGGCACCAGGAACAACTCATCGCCGCCGGAATCACCAACAGTTACGTTTACTTCTCGCCCGGCACCACGCACGAATGGCAGACCTGGCGAAGGAGCTTCTACACTTTCGCGCAGCTCTTGTTCAAGTAAGTAGTAAGCGCGGGGCGGCAGACTAATGCCGCTCCGCCATTAGTCTGGCTTGCATTTGCCGCACTTCGGGGTCGGGCCTGAGGCGTAGCGCGGCCTCATATTCGCGGATCGCCTCCGCGCGTCCGCCAGGCGTCTGCGCCAGCGCATTGGCAAGGTTGACGTGCGCTTCGAAGAAATCGGGTTGAAACCGAAGCGCCGCCTGGAACTCGGCAATGGCCTCGGGCAAACGGTTGGGAATGTTGGTCAGCACCGCGCCCAAGTCATAGTGTGCTTCCGCATTATCCGGCCGAATGCGCAGGGCAGCCTGATATTCGGCAATGGCCACCGGGAGCCCGCCAGGATTGGTGGCGAGCGCATTCGCCAAGCCGATATGCGCGCCCAGGGAATCGGGCTGGATGCGCAACGCGGTGCGATATTCCGCAATCGCTTCAGACAGCCGTCCGGGAATGCGCGCGAGGGCGTTTGCCAGGTTGATGTGTGCATCGGCGTGATTGGGGTCGATACGCAGGGCTGCGCGGTATTCGGCAATCGCCTGCGTTGGTTCGCCGGGCAGGCGGAGCAGGGCGTTGGCCAAGTTGTAGTGAACTTCTGCGTTTTCAGGCTGAATCCGGAGAGCCGCCCGATACTCGGCAATGGCCGCGGTCAATTGGCCATTGATATTCACCAACGCGTTTGCCAGGTTGTTGTGCGATTCCGCGCGGCCGGGCTGCAAGCGCATCGCTGCCTGGTATTCGGCGATGGCCTCAGACATATGGCCGGGGAGCGCCGAAAGCGCATTCGCCAGATTATTGTGGACGTCCGCGTGATCGGCGTCGATGCGTAGCGATTCCCTGTATTCGGCGATCGCCTGGGGCATTCGCCCGGGGATCGCTTCCAAGGCTTTGGCGAGGTTGTAATGCGCTTTGGCGCTGCCTGGAACGGCATCGACAGCGCTGCTCCAAAGGCTCAAATCATCTTTCCAGTCAAGATTGCGCGCATAGGTGCGCGCGGTCAGCGCAATGCACGCGAGAGCCATGGCGGCCCAGGCGATCTGCAATGCTTGTGGCCGATGCTGGCGCCGCCGCCCAAGTGCATAGATCGCCACGGCGGCTAATCCAGCCAAGCCGGCGGAAGGCAGGTAAAGAAACCGCTCGGCCATGATGCTGCCGATGAGGACGATGAGATTCGATGTGGGTGCGAGCGCAATGAAGAAGAACGTCAGAAAGAAGAGAACCGGTTTTTCGGCGCGGCGCGCGCGCACGGCGAGAATCGCGATTAGCGCGGCCGCGGCAAGGCACACAGTCAGCGCGATGAGCGCCAGAGCATCTTCCCAGTTCGATGCCCCCCCGCCGAACAAGGGCACGGCATTGAAGGAGTAATCGGGCGATAAGCGGGCGGGCCAGAGAAACAGACCCAGAAAATTGCCGATCACTTTGATGGCTGTCAGGCGCGCGGTGAAAAAGCCGGCATTCACCAGAGGGTTATCGGCAAACGGAATCAGCAGGTTGCCGTGCAGTTGCGCGCGCAGGTAGAAGAAGGCCGCGAGCGGCAGCGCGAGCATAGCGTAGGCGGAAGCGCGTTGACGCCATGGCATGCGATTGCTCCATGTCAGGTCGTATAAGAGCATGAGGCCCGGCAGGACGATCGCGCTCTCTTTCGAGAAGATTCCAACCGCCTGGGCCATCCCCAGGCCGGCCAACCACGCCAGTCTTCGGAGGCCCCCGGCTGACACGGCTTTTACGTAGCAGAGCAAGCCGGCCAAAACTCCAAACGCCGCCAGCAGATCGGCACGGCCAACGATGTTGGTCACGGATTCGGTGAGAACCGGATGCAATCCCCAGATTGCGGCCAACGTGAAGGCGGGCGTGGCTTCGGCAAACACCGTGATGCCGAGGGCATAGACCAGGGCCACATTGACGCCGTGAAGCGCGAGATTGACCCAGTGATATCCCGCCGTCCGTGAAGCATTGCCCAGTAGCGCATAGTTCACCAGATAGGAGAATGTGGTCAAGGGCCGGTACAACCCTACGTTCGGATTGTTATAGCGATACCCTCCGTCCAGAATCGCAGCAAGGTTCTGCGCGGTCGCGCTGCGAATTCGGGGGTCCTGCCCGATGATGGCGGCATTATCCAATACCAGACCGGACTCGAACGAATTGGAATAGCCGATCAGAAGCAGCCCCCAAATCGCCAGGAGACGCCAGCCGTGGCTTTGCCAGCGAGGTCGCTTCATGGCGGCCACTGGGACGGCGTTCTGCCCTTCTGGCCCGACCGCTTCGGTCGTCTTCCGCTTGGCGGGCTTCCCCATCGTCCCGGTCAGTATAACTCCGGAGGGAAGGGGCCATGCGCCATAAAGCAGCAGGCAACCGGTCGCCGGGCTCGTCAAGGCCGGTGCTAGCATCGCACCTTGGCAGGTGTAGCCCCTGGCATGTAGCCCCCTTGCTGTCGGAGCCAAATAGAAAGTTCCGGTTCTCGGCCAAGTAGAAAGTTCCGGTTTTGAGGGTCGGCTTGGGACCCTCATGGTATGTTCGCACAGCCGCACCGGGGTCGCGCCTGGGGCGGTTGCCCAAAGCCGAGGCGACGGGGTTGGCTCCGAAGCAATCGGCGAATGCCCTCCTGTGACGCAAAACCCGTGAGTTTTTCCGGAGCGCCAGGAGGGCATTGTCGAGCCGGGATCCATTGCTTTGGTGAAACCTCCGAGCGGAGGCTTTGGGCTTATCAAACGCGAAGCGCGCCGGGCTGCTTTTTGCCCGGCGCTTCCAAATTGGTTTTTCTCTCAATCTCCAATCAACTTCCACAGCGGAGGGCTGGGGCGATCAAAGAAGCCCTGCATCCAATTGCTCTTCCCTCCCGCGTTGTAATCCTTGCGAACCGGTTGGCGCACTTTCGCCTCAGCCGCGATGGCCCGCGCGCCGCACTCGCCGATCTCCACGTATCGCCCTTGGTAGCGCGCCTTCAACTCCCCGTCGAGACGGAGTTCGACGCGCAGCCGCTGGCGCCGCATCCCAGCTTGCACTTGGGAGCGCACGATCTGGTAGCGACGGCCCGCGAAGCTGAACGTGTAGTCGTTGCCGATTACCCGCTCTTCTACGTGACTCAGAATCGCGGCCAAGTCCAACTGCGGCGTCAGCGCGCGATGCTGATTGGGAAAGTCCGCTACCGGCCGAGCGAAATGGGTATTCCATTCCGGCCAATATTCTTTCTCCAGAAACGCATTGGCACTTTCCAGAGTGTTGACTTTCGCCAGACGCAGATGCTTCACCAGGCGATCTTGCGCCGTTAAAAAACTGCGTTCAATGCGCCCTTTGGCCGAGTCCGTCAACTACAGCGCATGCCGACCGTGCCGAAGGTACTTTTGAAGTCACCCATCCCCATCATCCGCTGAGAGGCCAGAGTTTCAAGCTGGTCACTTACCGTCACAACTGGGGCGAGGATCGAGTTTACTTCCACGACAACCGCGGCGTCCTGCGCTCTATTCCGGCGTGCTGGACAACAGTACTGCCAGCGGATCCATTCGTGGTGCTGGCCGCAGGGCGGTGCCTGTTTCGCTACGAGGACTTGCTGAAGTTGGCGGACTTTGTGGAGAAGGCCCGATGAGCCTGGGGCGCTTTAAGTGTAAAGACAATAACGCCGCTATTGTAAAGAGAATGATGCCGATGTCGTCCGGCGTAGCGATGCATAAAAACGCTAATTCATGTCAATTTTATCTAATAAAGATTGATAGCAGATCGCAAAAAAGCCTTGACACTGCGACTGATAAGAGCATAATTATCTTTACAATCGTAGTCGAATCATTGAGAAGAGCCTATGGCCGACCAGGACCGAAAGATCCGCGCGCTCCAGCAACAGGGAACACTGAACCCGCGTCCCAAAGCAGTGCGCGACCCGCTGTTTCTCCAGGACGATTTCTTCGATCCTCGCGATCTGGTCCAGGTCAAATACGAGATGCTGCGGAGGGTGCGGACCGAAGGCCAATCTGTAACGGATGCAGCCGCGAGTTTCGGTTTTTCGCGGCCGTCGTTCTATCAGGCGCGATCGGCCTTCGAGGACGACGGTCTTGCCGGCCTGGTGCCTCACAAGCGCGGCCCCAAGCAGGCGTACAAGCTCACCGAAGAGGTCCTCACATTCATTGGCGAGGTGCGCCAGGAAGAACCCTCCATGCGATTGCCGGACCTGGTGAAACGGATACAGAAGCGCTTCCGCATCAAGGTTCACCCGCGAAGTATCGAGCGCAGCCTGCTTCGCCATCAAAAAAAACTCCGCTGAACGGGGCCGGCGATAGACCCGCATCCCAGTTGGATCTGGCCGTTCACTACGAACAACTACGTCGCGACGCCATCGGCCGGCCCACTCACAGCGGCGAACGCTTGGGCCTCGCGCTTTTTCTCCGGCGCGGAATGACAGCCTGGATGCAGGCATGGTCAGAATGTAACGGCCATGTCGAACAGACCGCATGGCCTCAATCCAGCGCCGATGAAACGATTCCCGTCGAGATGCGCTCGCAGATCACCACTCTGCTGGCGAGCATGATTCTCTCTCTACAACAGGAGGCAATCTCATGACAGGCGTAGCTCACCAAAAAGTGAATGCTGGCCACCTCAAACGTAACGCCTATCTTTACGTCCGCCAATCAACGCTTCGCCAAGTTTTCGAGAATACCGAAAGCACCAAGCGGCAGTACGGGCTGCGCCAAAACGCTGTCGCCTTGGGCTGGCCGGTGGAGCGCATTGTCGTCATCGACAGCGATCTCGGACAGTCCGGCGCATCGGCTGTCGATCGGGAGGGCTTTCAGAAACTGGTGACAGAAGTGAGTCTGGGTAAAGCCGGCATCGTGCTTGGTCTGGAGGTCTCCAGGCTGGCGCGAAACTCCACGGACTGGCACCGGCTGCTAGAGATCTGCGCTCTTACCGACACGCTCATTCTCGATGAGGACGGCGTATATGATCCCTCACACTTCAACGATCGTCTCCTGCTGGGTCTCAAAGGGACCATGAGCGAAGCTGAGCTGCATGTGCTCCGGGCGCGCCTGCAAGGCGGAATCTTGAACAAAGCCCGTCGCGGTGAGTTGCAATGTCCTTTACCGGTTGGCTTCGTTTACAACGTCAACGACGAGCCTGTGCTGGACCCCGACCAGCAGGTCCAGGGAAGCATTCGATTCTTTTTCGAGACGTTTCGGCGTACCGCATCGGCCTGCGCAGTCGTCAAAGCCTTCCGTGAGAAAAAACTTCTGTTTCCGCGGCGGTTAAAGAAGGGACCGAACAAAGGCGATCTGGTGTGGGCCGAACTACCGCACAGCCGCGCCCTCCACATCCTGCACAATCCCCGTTATGCAGGCGCATTCGTATACGGCCGAAGCCGTACTCGCAACAACCCGAACGGAGGCGTCTCCTATACCCGCTTGCCGCGCGAGCAGTGGACGCTGCTCAAGAATGCTCACCCCGGCTACATCTCCTGGGAGCAATATGAAGAGAACCTTCTGCACCTTCGCGAAAACGCACAAGCCGTTGGAGCAGATCGTCGCAAGAGTCCTCCACGCGAAGGCCCTGCTTTGTTGCAAGGTTTGGTAGTCTGTGGCGTCTGCGGGAGCCGAATGACGGTCCGATACCACACGCGTCAGGACCGTCTCGTGCCTGAGTACCTCTGCCAGCGTGATGGCATCGAGCACGCCATATCGATCTGTCAGCGAGTGGTCGGAGATCAGATCGATCGTGCTGTGGGCCAGCTTCTGGTGGAGAGCGTGGCTCCGCTCGCGCTCGAAGTCACTCTGTCGGTCCAACAGGAACTCCAGGCGAGAATCGAGGAGGTGGATAAGCTCCGCAAGAAACAGGTGGAGCGAGCGCGTTATGAAGCCGATTTAGCCCAGCGCCGGTACTTGCACGTCGATCCTGCCAACCGTCTGGTCGCTGACTCGCTCGAGGCAGACTGGAATGAAAAGCTTCGCGCGTTAACGGAGGCACAGGAGCAGTATGAGCAACAACGGCGGCAGGATCGCGCCGCAGTGAATGAGCAGCAGCGTGCTCGAATCGCCGCGCTGTCCAGTGACTTTCCACGGCTCTGGCAAGATCCAAAGACTCCGGATCGAGAGCGGAAACGCATGGTGCGCTTACTGCTCGCCGACGTGACGCTCATTCGAGGGACTGGGATCACTGTTCATGTCCGCTTCAGCGGCGGAGTGACGAAGACGATCGAGCTGCCGAGACCCTTGACAGCCTGGGAACTCAGAACAACGCCGGCAGAGATTGTCGCCGAGGTTGATCGACTGACGGAGCATTACACCGATAAGCAAATCGTGGAAATCCTGAATCGCCGAGGCGCACTGTCCGGATGCGGGCAACGCTTCCACAGCCGTATCATCGCGCGTCTCCGCTCTGAATACCAGCTCAAACCGCGATATGATCGGCTACGCCAGAAGGGCCTGTTGACACTCGAAGAAATGTCGGCGCGATTGGAGATCGGCCCCAAGTGCGTGATCACCTGGCGGAATCGCGGCCTGCTTCGCGGCTATCCGGTGAACGATCGGAATGACTGGTTGTATGAGGATCCTGGGCCCAATCCGCCGTGCAAGGCCCAGGGCGTCAGGCTCGCCAAGCGGCGTCGTTTTCCCGAGATTGTCTTCCACGGTTCGCAGGAGGTGCAGTATGAAGCGTAAGCCTTCGCTTGTGGCGAATAAGCCAATATCGAGCCGATTCCCAACTCTCGTAACGCTCGCCCCAGTTGGGTCAGCCGGTCTGCCTCGCGTCGTTGTTCTGCGCTCTCTGCGGGGCGCGGCGGCACGGTGAACATCGAATCTCGATCCGTGTAGACGTCCACCATACGGCCATTCTTCTCCAGGTACTCCCACAGCACACCCATGTTGTGCGGTGTCGCATCGCGCTCTACGAAACGGCCCCAACTCCAGCTGGTAGCGTCGTCGATCATTCGCACCAGATAGCGTACCGGCCCTCTTCCCTCCAGCCAGTCGTGCTCCGAGGTGTCCCACTGCACCAGTTCCCCGAAGGCGCTCCGCCGCGGCCGCCAACAATGAATCTCCTGCAACCGGCGGGAATTGCTCTTCCACATTCCGGCCTCGATCATCCACCCGCGCAGCGTCTCTTTGCCCACTTCGATCTGGTGACGCTTACCCAGTTGTTCGGCCGCGAACGTTGGACCAAAATCGTGCCAATCCGGTTGCTTGAGGATCGCCAGGGCTTGTCTCTGTGTCTCGGCTGAAAGCTTGCGATTCGAGGGCCGTCCTCGTAGCCCGTGCACCACCACTGCGTCGCCCTGCTTGCTCATCCGCTTCAGCAGCTCCCGCACCCAGCGGTCACTCACCCCCATCTTCTGTGCCGCTTCACGTTGCGTGATACTCCCTGCCTTCACACGTTTCAACCAATCCAACTCATCTCGTTCCTCTTGGCTCATCGCGATTCGTTCCATCCCTCAGCCTTACGGCTGTCAAGAGGAACTTTCTACTTGGCTCAAACCGGAACTTTTCACTTGGCCGCGACACATGTAGCCCCCTTGCGATGTGCCGCGGAAAGCGTTGTGATATGATTCGCGCAAGGTGTGGGATGTGCGAACAACAGGGCACGGAGTTCAGCGAGTCGCGCGCAGAGGCCGTTCAGGCAGCGCTTAGTCGCTTACTGGAGAGTTCCGCCTTTCGGACCAGTAAAAGGTGCAGTGAGTTTCTGAGATACATCGTCGAGCACACGATCAGCGGCCCGACGGGCGCTCTCAAGGAACGCATGATCGGGGTCGAGCTTTTCCAACTGCCCCAGGATTTCGATAGCAGCCAGCACACTGTGGTTCGTGTTACCGCGAATGAGGTGCGCAAGAAGCTCGCGCAGTACTATCTTTCGGAAAACGGAACCCACCACGACGTCCGGATCGAACTGCCGCCGGGATCGTATAGCGCGGAATTCCGTATGGAGAAGCCACCGGCGGTTCCGCTGCCGCTGGTTCAGCCGCCGCCGGTCGAGATGCCCGCGCAGGTGAATGTCGAGTCTCCGCCGCAATCGAATGCGCGCCGCCACACCATCTACTATGCAATCGCAATTGTGCTGATCGCCGCGGCGTTTATTTCGTGGCGATGGCTTAACATCAAGACGGTGACCGCGGTGGCCAAGGCGATCCCCGCCGGCACGGGAGGCGTTCCGGTTGCGCCGCCGGCGGATGGCGACATCCGAATCCTCGCCGGTTCCACCGCTCCCTACATCGACCGCAGCGGGCGCAGATGGGACCCGGATCGCTTCTTTACCGGCGGTGTGGTGCTCGCGCGCCCATCCGCGAGGATTCTGCGAACGCTCGATCCAGACATTTACCGTCATGTGCGCCAGGGCGATTTTCAATATGACATCCCGTTGAAGGCCGGTGCTTATGAGATGCACCTGCATTTCGCGGAGACCGGGTTGTTGGATTCCATCAGCGCGGAATCGAGCGGAGAAGGGCAGCGGCTTTTTAACGTGAAGGTAAACGGCAACCGCATGCTGAATATATTCGATGTGGTGTCGGACGCCGATGGCGCCAACGTGGCCGACCAGCGCGTCTTCCGAAATATTTCGCCTGCCCAGGATGGTTTTCTGCACCTGAGCTTCGGGTCGTTCCGCGGCGCCGCGATCCTCAATGGAATCGAATTGCTGCCGATGAGCGCGGGGAAATTGAGACCCGTGCGGATTCGCGCCGGTTGGCAATCCGCGTGGCAGGATCTCGCGGGCCGGCAGTGGATGGGCGATTCGTTTTTCCTCGGCGGAAACGCGTTGGTGCGTACGGCGAATCCGGTTCGGGACAGCGACGCCTCGGAGGCGGCGATTTATGGCAGTGAACGCTGGGGCCATTTTTCCTACGCGATTCCCGTTGCGGATGGCAGCTACCGCCTAATGTTGAAATTCGCCGAAGGCCACTACGGACGCCTGAACACCGGCATAGGCGGCGAGGGCAGCCGCATGTTCGATATCTTTTGCAATGGTGCGGCGTTGGCCCGGAACCTCGATATCTTCAAAGCGGCAGGCGGCGAGGGCCGGCCGGTCGAGAAGGCCTATTCCGGAATTCGCCCCAATGCGCAGGGAAAAATTATCGTTAGCTTCGTTCCGGTGGAAGGTATGGCCTGCGTGAACGGAATCGAAGTCGCCGAGGAATCAAGATAATACCTGCGGTCGGGGCGAGCATATATCCGCTCCTCCGGTGGGCACGTTTGCATTCGCGCTTCAATCGCCGAAACCACCATATTTGCGATTGCATAATTCGCAATTTATTTAGAATAATAAGCAAGATGCTGGCAGTGGCTTTCCGAACCGAAAACTCGGCCGCATCCGGAAGGAACGCGTCATCGAGGCGAATCGAAACCGCCATGGCGCTGAAGAGGATCGCCTGAATGCCTAAAGTCGGCCGAGTCCGCTGGTTCATGATCGGGCTTATCATGCTTGGGTCAATTGTGAATTATCTGACCCGCAGCACGCTCGCAGTCGCCGCGCCGACCATTTTTCAAGATCTGCACATCACCGAGAAACAATACTCATGGATCGTGGGCGTGTTCCAGGGGACGATCATGGCGCAGCCCGTTGCCGGTTACGTGCTCGACGTTCTTGGCCTTAAGATCGGTTTCGCCATCTTTGCCGTTGCCTGGTCACTGACGAACATGGCGCACGGGCTGGCGCACAGCTGGCAGGCGCTGGCTTGCCTCCGCGGATTGCTTGGTTTCAGTGAAGGTTCCGCCAACCCGGCCGGCATGAAGGCTACCGCCGAGTGGTTCCCGGCGCGGGAGCGCGGGCTGGCGGGCGGCATCTACAACATCGGCGCTTCCGTGGGCTCTATGCTTGCGCCGCCGCTGGTTGCATGGGCGATTCTGGCATACAACTGGCGGTTCGCTTTCGTGATCACGGGCGCGCTCGGTCTGGTGTGGGTGGCGCTGTGGCTGTTGTTTTACCAGTCGCCCGACAAGCATCCGAAGCTCTCTGAAGCAGAGCGGGGCTATATCCTCGCCGGACAGGAAAAACATCTGCGCGGCGATGGCTCGCGCCCCTCGGTCCGCCGCATCCTGGCGCAGCGGAACTTTTGGGGCATTGCCATACCGCGCTTTTTGGCCGACCCGACATGGGGCACCTTGACGTTCTGGCTTCCGCTTTATCTCAGCAAGGTCCGCCACTTCGATTTGAAGCAAATCGCGCTCTTTGCGTGGATGCCATTTCTCGCCGCCGATTTTGGTTGCGTTTTCGGCGGCGCGCTCGCCATGGCTCTGCAGAAGCGCGCCGGGCTGAGCGTGATCGACTCGCGGCGTTGGGCATTCACCGTCGGGGCGGTCCTGATGCTGGGGGTTGGCACGGCGGGGTTCGTGGCGAGCCCTTACACCGCCATTGCGCTGCTCAGTCTGGCGGGTTTCGCCCACCAGACGCTTTCGGTTACCGTGATTACAATGGCTTCCGACCTCTTCCGCAAGAACGAAGTCGCCACGGCGGCGGGAATGGCCGGCACGTTGGGCAATGCCGGGCTGCTGCTATTTTCGCTGCTCATCGGCGGTTTGGTTTCTACCGTGGGATACGCCCCGTTCTTCGTGTGTCTGGCGCTCTTCGACGTACTCGGCGCAATCGTTCTTTGGACGGTGGTGCGGGAACGCAGCGCGGCGTCTGAGGCGCAATGAGCGTCATCCGCAATCCAATTCTTCCGGGGTTCAATCCCGACCCCTCCATCGTGCGCGTGGGGGACGATTACTACATCGCGACCTCGACCTTCGAGTGGTATCCCGGCGTGCAGATCCACCACTCGCGCGATTTGGTTCGATGGCGCCTGCTTACCCGTCCGCTACGCCGCGCCAGCCAGTTGAACATGATTGGCGTGCCCGATTCGTGCGGCATATGGGCCCCCTGCCTCAGCTATGCTGACGGCCTTTTTTATTTGATCTACACCAACGTCAAGCGCTACGGAACGACGAGCCTGGGCGCTGCCGCCGGCTATGTGTTTCGCGATCTCGACAATTATCTAGTAACCGCGTCGAGCATCGACGGCGAGTGGTCCGACCCCGTGTTCCTCAACAGCAGCGGCTTCGACCCATCGTTGTTTCACGACGACGATGGGCGCAAGTATCTGGTCAACATGCTTTGGGACCATCGGTCCGGACGCAACCGTTTCGCGGGTATCGTGCTGCAGGAATATTCGCCGCAAGAGGAGCGGTTGACGGGCGAACGCTCTCTCATCTTTCAGGGCACGCCAATCGGCTTGACAGAAGGGCCGCACATTTACAAACGGAACGGCTATTACTATCTCTTAACTGCGGAGGGTGGCACCGGCTGGGGACACGCCGTCACTCTGGCCCGCTCGCGCGATCTGCGTGGACCCTACGAGTTGCACCCGGATACGTACATCCTGACGGCGCGACATCGACCCGATATCGAGCTGCAGCGCGCCGGGCACGCCGATCTCGTGGAAACGCAAAGCGGTGAGACTTACCTGGTTCATCTCTGCGGCCGCCCGCTGCGCAACCGCGGACGATGCACCCTGGGCCGCGAGACCGCAATCCAGCGGATGGCTTGGCGCGACGATGGATGGCTGCGCACCTGGGATGGCGAAGGCGTTCCGCGGATGGAAGTGGAAGCTCCGGAGTTGCCGGCGCATCCGTTTCCAACGGCGCCCGAGCGGCAATACTTCGATAGCGCTGAACTGCCGCTCGAATTTCAATGGCTACGCTCACCATGGCCGGATGGACTCTTCAGCTTCTCAGCGCGCCCGGGACGGCTACGGCTTTATGGCCTTGATTCACCCGGCAGCCTGTTCCGTCAGTCTCTGGTGGCGCGGCGGCAGCAGGCGCACTGCTTCAGTTCGGTCACTCGAATGGAATTCGCCCCCCAACACTTCCAGCAGATGGCCGGCTTAATTTACTATTACAACGCCTCCAAATTCCACTACCTGTATGTCTCTTGCGAGGAGGGCGGCCAGCCCTATGTACGTGTCATGTCGTGCCTTCCCGATGTGGGAAGGGCCGAGGATATGACCGCGCCAATGCCAATCCCACCCATCCAGCCGGTCGAACTGCGCGCCGAGGTGGATTACGAGCGGCTGCGTTTCGGATATCGCGTCGCGGACGGCGAATGGAAATGGTTGCCGCAGCAGTTCGACGCCAGCATCGTCTCAGACGAAGCCGGTCCGCCGTTCTATCCGAATTTCACCGGCGCCTTTGTGGGCATGAACTGCCAGGATCTCGCCGGCACGCGCCAGCCGGCCGACTTCGAGTTTTTCGAATACCGGGAGCGGGAATACCGCGCCGCCTTCACTGGCGTCTAGATCAACGGAACAGCAGCGGGGCGTATTTCGAAAGGTAGACTTGCCAATTCGGCCAGCTGTGTCCGCCGCCGGATACGTTCCATACGTGCTTCACGTTTTTCTTTGTGAGTAACTCGTCCATCGCTTTGACCCCGTTGAAGCCGGGGTCTTCAGTGCCGCAGCCGATCCACAGCGCCTTGAGCTTCTGGTTAAGCATTGCGGCATCCGCTTTCTCCCATTCCGTGCGATTGCCGCCGCCACTGAATGCAGCAATGTAGGCAAACTGATCCAGATGGCGCAGCCCGATCGACATCGATTGTGCGGCGCCCATCGAGAGCCCGGCGATCGCGCGATGGTTGCGGTCCGTCAGAACGCGATACTCGCCTTCTACCATTGGCTTCACCGCGGTCAACAATTCCTTCTCGATCGCGGCGGGGTCGTTCGCGCTTGGCGGAGCGGGCGTGGCGGTCTTGATTTCCCGCGGAATATGGCCGTAGGGCATCACCACCACCATTGGAACGATCTTTCCATCCGCCAGAAGATTGTCCATGATGACATTGGCGCGCCCGGTCCAAGTCCATGAGGCTTCGATTTGCCCGTTGCCGTGCAAGAGGTAAAGCACGGGATATTTCTGCTTGCTGGTTTCGTACCCGGGAGGCGTGTAGACATAGACCATACGTTCCGTGTCGAGGTTGGCGGAATCGTAAAAGTTGACGTGGACGGCCCCATGCGGTACGCGCCGCTCCTCGTAAATCGCTTTCTCTTCACCAGGCACGATAAACATACTGGTATCGCCCCAGCGGCGCACTTCCAGGTTCGGATTCGAAGGGTCAGGCATACGCAGTCCGCCATCGATGGCGTAGCCATACGTATAGAAGCCCGCGGGCAGCGGACCGACGGTCAAACTCCACACGCCCTTCTCGTCGCGCTCCAGCGGCATCGGTTTCTTGATAACTTCCAGGATGCCCGGCGAACCCATCAAGACCACATCGCTAGCCTTGGGCGCGAAGAGCCGGAAGGTCACCGTCCGATCGGCATGCACCTCCGGCGACACAGGAACGTTATTGGTGTCCTCATAATAGGGCGTGGGACCTCTCTGAGCAAAATCCGCGCCGGTCGTGAGACAGCAGAGAACGGCGAAAGAAAGCATCCGCATGTGGAGTTCTCCCTCGGAAACAAAATGTTGAGCTACGGCAATTCTAACCGCCGGGCCGCACTTGCGCAAGCTGCTTTATCCGTTGCACAATACGCATGTGCTTTGGGTGAGTCTGGAGCACCGATGAAGACGCTCGCGCCAGACGGTTCCGTTGTGTTTTAGTTCCGCATTTGAGCGCGGCCAACGCGCTATTTTGGGGTTTGCATGACTAAAAACCGTTTACGTCTCGTCTCCGCCGCCTCCTTGCTTTCGATCGGGCCATTTGCCTTCGCGCAACGGGGACAGCCGATACAGCAGCAACTCACCTTCGCGCCATATCACTCGAGCGGTATCTACGAGATCGGTGAGACTGTCGGCTGGACGGTAACGCCCGGTCCGGTGGCGCCTACCTATGCCTATAAGTGGACCGTTCGGCGCAACAATGCCATTGTGCTGAAGGAAGGTAAGTTGGACCTCTCGTCGGGCCAGGACAAGATCGAAATCACCGGCGACCAGCCCGAAATGATTTACGTGGCGATTGAGCCGTATGCAAATACCGGCGGCGATTTGACCGCGCCGAATACCCCGGCCCCTGCCGTAGCGGGGCGCGGTGGCGCGCCGGCATACACGGGCGGCAATACCTGGCGTAACAACGGCCTGTACGCGGTCGGCGCCGCGGTCGCGCCCGCCAAGCTCGGGCTTTCGACGCCGCGTCCTGACGACTTCGACGTGTTCTGGAAGGCGAAGCTGGACGAGCAGGCGAAGATTCCGATCCATCCGGTGCTCACGCCTGTGCAGACGGAGACGCCGGGGGTCGAGATGAATATGTTCGAGCTCGATGCGCTCGGGTCGAAGACGCATGGCTACGTCGCCAAACCCGCCAGGGAGGGAAAGTTTCCCGCGGTGATCCAGCTGCAGTATGCAGGCGTGTATGCGTTGAATGCGCGGGCCGACGCCCAGCGCGCCGCCGAAGGCTGGCTGATGATCAACGTCGATTCGCACGACAAGCTTCCCTCCGAAGCGTCCGGAGGCGTGGCGCGCAATTACCAGGCGATCGGCAGAGAAGATCGCGAGAAGTCGTATTTTCTGAACATGTATCTGCGCGACTCGCGCGCCCTCGACTATCTGTTGACGCGGCCGGATTGGGATGGCAAGACCGTCGTACTCACCGGAGGCAGCATGGGCGGTCAACAAAGTCTCGTCCTCGCCGGCCTGCGGCCCGATAAAGTTACCGCGGTGCTGGTCTGCGTGCCCGCCGGCGCGGACACCAATGGCGATCTTCACGGCCGCAAGGCCGGCTACCCGAATTGGCCTGCCGACAATCCCGAGGCCATGAAAACCCCGCTCTATTTCGATACCGTCAATTTCGCTTCCCGCATCCAAGCGCCTGTGATGGCCGGTATGGGCTTCATCGACACGACCTCGCCGCCCGCCGACGTCTGGACTGCGCTCAACCAGATGTCGGGTCCTACGGACCCGCTCCCCATGATCGAATCCGAGCACGACAACTTCACGCCCGATAAAGGACGCGCTTGTCCGGCGCGTACGCGGGAAATTCTCAACCTGCTTGTGAATGGCGGCGAATATAAACCGGGCAAACTCAAGCAATAGAGGACGCCCGGATATTGTGTTCTATGCGAAGAGGTCGGGCAGGCGCTTATCGGTATCGCCGAAGCGATCCAGCCTGACCCCCATGCGGTCCATGATCGAGAGATAAAGGCTGCAAGCGCGGCGGTTGTCGTTTCCTTTGTCGAGGAAATCGAGAGCGCGTCCGCCTTTGAGCGTACCGCCCGCGCCGCCGGCCAGCACGATGGGAAGTTGGTCGGCGCCGTGTGCATCGCCGTCGAACAGGCTCGAAGTGAACAGCAGAATCGAGTTGTCGAACATCGAGGAGCCGCCCTCGTCGATAGCCTTCATGCGCTGCATCAAATAAGTGAACTGCTTCACGTGGAATTGATTGGTCTTCAGGTACATCGCTTCCAGCTCGGGCACGTGTCCGTTGTGGGTCAGATCGAGATGCAGCGCGCCGTGGCAGCCTTCGAGGAACTTGAAGTTCATCTGCGAGAGGTCGTTGTTGAGCATGCAGGTGGCGATGCGCGTCTTATCCATCTGGAAAGCGAGCACGATGAGGTCGAGCATCAACTTCATGTGGTCGGGAACGTTCTGCGGAATCTCGTTCGCCGGGCGCGGCATATTGGGCTTGTCTAGCGTGGGTCTCCAGCCCTCGATGCGCTCCTGCTTACTGGCCGTATCGATGCGCTTCTCGATCGATCGCACCGATTCGAGATACTCGTCGAGCTTCTTACGGTCGCCGGTGCTGATCTTGGGCTGAAGGTCGTGCGTCTCTTGCAGCACCACGTCCAGAATGCTCCGGTCGAGTTGGCGGCCCTTGCCGTCATCCACCAGAGCATCGAAAACGCGTGACGGGTAAATCTCCTTCGTGGCGGGGCGCGTGGGCGTCTCCCACGAAATGTTCGATCCGTAGATCATCGAAAGGCCGTCTTCTAGGCGCAGTTCGTTCGGTTCGATGCCGAGTGCCAAGCTGGGGACTGCGGTGCGCGAGCCAATCTCCCGTGAAAGCACCTGGTCCATCGACGTGCCCACGCGAATCAAGCTGGGGTCGGAACTTACCCAGGCGCCGGAGAGGAGATTCGCATTTCGGCCCTGGTGCGGGCTGGGGTTCTTATAAGCCTGTTCGTTAAACAGGCCTTTGATAAAGACAAGGTCCTCGGCATGCGCCTGCAGCGGCGCCGCGCTTTGACCGAACTCCATGGCAGAGCCGCTCCCTTTCGCCCACCAGTGGGCCGGCTTAATGCCGTTCGACCAATAGATGGTGGCAAAACGCAGGGGAGGCTTGTTCGCGGCCGCGGCGCCCGCAGCAGTTTGCTCTTGCGCGAATATGGGAAGCGATTCCATCCAGGGTAATGCGAAGGCCACACCGGCTCCGCGCAAGAAGTGACGCCGCGATTTGTGTTCGTTTGTCATTGTCTGCCTGCCTGACTGGGTTGATTGGGACCTTGGGGCTTAGCCGCTGCGTGGGCATGCGGGACGGAGCGAGCATCGTCGTTTGCCGCGTGGCTGCTGAACTGCTTACTGACGATTATCTCACTTACGAAATCGTCGATACCGGCGGCGGAGCCGGTCGTGGCCAGTTTCTCGATGAGCGGTTCGTCGGAAAGTTGGATCGTGCGGCCGAGCGCATACCCGACGAGTTTGTGAGCCAGCGTCCGCTCCACTTGCGCCGATTGCCGGCTCTCGAGATATTCCAGCAGGCCATCGATGCCGGCGATGCGAGTGTTATCGCTGAGATCGCCGAAGTCGTCGATATTCTGACCTTCCGTATACTTTTCGCGCCAGCGTCCCGTGGAATCGTAGTGTTCCAGCGGGAACCCAAGCGGGTCAATGCGAGTGTGGCAGGTGGCGCAGGTGGCGTTGCGCTTATGAACCTGCAGGCGTTCGCGCACCGAGAGTCCACCGAATAGTTTCGGGTCGGCGGGAATCGAGCCGGCATCCGGGGGCGGAGGCGGTACGGCGATGCCCAGAATGCGGCGCAACACCCAATCGCCGCGGCGTACCGGGCTAGTGCGAAGCGGGGCCGAAGTCGCGGTAAGAACAGCGCCGAGGCGCAACAGACCGCCGCGGTGGAACGAATCCGCATTATCCACCTTCTCTACTTCGGTCTTGCTCTTGATCTCTTTGGAAATGCCGTAATACTTCGCGAGGGGCGCGTTGAGAAAATCGTACTTAGCATTGAGCAGCTCGCTGACCGGCCGGTTGTTGCGGACGATGTATTCGAAGAAGGAAACTGCTTCATCGTACATCGATGATTTCACTTCCTGAGTAAATTCGGGGAAGCGGCTAGTGTCCACGCCTTTGAATTGATCGAAGTGATAGAAACCCAACCACTGGCCGAAGAATTCCGTGGCCATGCGGCGGGCTTTGGGGTCGGCCAGCATGCGGAGCGTCTGTTCGTGCAGGTGCTTCGTGTCGCTGAGCTCGCCCGCACGCGCAGCGCGTCGCAGTTCCTCATCCGGGATCGACGACCAGATAAAGAAGCTCATGCGGCTGGCAATCTCCCAATTGCTGAGAGTCCCTGGAGCGAGCGCGGCCCCGGATGTCGACGCCAGTTTGATTGCGGATCCGCCGGGCTGTTCCAGCTTGTAGAGAAACTCGGGCGCCACCAGAATGCTCGCGATCAGGGTTCGAATCGCGCGGACGTGATCGGAATCGCCGGCCAGCGTCTTCTGGTAAAACGCACGCAGAGCCGACTTCTCTTTCTCGGTCAGCGGACGCCGCCAGGCGCGGCTCGCAAATTCCAGGCAATCCACTATATGCCGCGGCTGCGCGGCCTTTTCGGCGGTCTTTGCGGAGTCGTAGGTCGCTCGCAGACTGGCCGCATATTCGCGAGCCTCGGCGGGCATAGAGTCGAAATCGGCCTTCGTCAGTTCGTCTATGTGCTTCGACTGGGAGCTCGTGAGATGGTAGTGCTCGGCGATGAGCTTCCAGTAGTGGTCGTGATATTCGAACGAAGTGTAGAGATCATTCCACGCCTGATCGAGTTTGCGGCGCGTCTCGTCGTCGAGAATGTCTTGATAAAGGAACTTATCGCTACGCACATACTTCACGTCGTTATCGAACGCATCGTGCTCCGGCACGTTATAGGTAGGGTCGAACGGCTCAGGCGGCGGATCTTTATCGGCAGGCGTGTCCGGGCTCTGGGAGTTGGGCGGCATGATATCCGCCAACTGCAGCACGCCTGCTTTGAACCTCTTGTAGCCGGCGCTCTCCGGATTGCCCAGGATCGCGCGTACCGGAATGCCTCGCGAACCGCCGTCTTCCCGGTTGGTAATGATGACGCGGAACACCTGGTCGCGATCGGCGCCTACGCCTGCATCCGCCTGGAACACAGCGCCAGCCATGCCGGACGGAATCGTAATTTCGATCATCGTGGAAGTCTGGTCGGACGCGAAGTCGTCCGGCCCAATCGCAGCCCCATCGGGACTTACGCCGAAATTCAAGAGCTTCGCGCATTCCTGGGTGACCACCGTACGCAGCGGGACGCCCGGCAATCCGGCGCCACGGCCGCGTCCTGCTCCCGCAGTCGCCCCCGCAGTCGCAGTCGTGGCCGCCGTAGCAGCAACCGCGTTGGGATCATCCGCGCCGTTCGCGTTCACGACTGGAGCGGCGGCGCCGCGGCCGAACCCGGCCGGCCGGAAGCTAACGGAGGCATTGTGCCACACCACCACCGGCTTACCTTTCGCTGTAGGATTCACGGGCGAAGCAAACAGGTAAAACTTCGTTGTGGTGGGGGCGGGAGGCGGCGCGCTAGGGCCACGGGCGCCTCTCCCTGCGCCTGCCGCTCCCCGTCCTCCGGGGCCAAAGCCCCGTCCGCCGGCGTTGAATAGAAAATGATGCGTCGCTTTCACCTGCAGCGACTTGTCGTTGATGATAAGTGGGCTCTCGTCGCCAGCGCCGCCAAAAGCCGCATCGCCTCGAGCGAAGAGCCACCCCGGCCAGTTGGTGATGTATTTCTGTAACTCTTCGCAGGCTTTCCGGACCTCGGCAAGATCTGTCCCCGGCGCCGGCAGCTTGTGAAACCGCGCGGCCATCTCCGACGAGGGATACATGAGATCGGCGCTGTTCATCGTCTTATAGATGTGCTCGGCGAAGCGGGCGGTGATGCCTTCTTTCGCAACCAGGCTGGCAAAAGTAGCCGTGGGTCTGCCGAGCGCGCCGCGGTGCTGGTATTCCCAAGCGACAAATAATGCTTTCGTGAATCTTTCGAGTCCGAATGCAAAGCCGCCCTCGCCCGAAACCGTGCGGTACCCGTATGCGTCTGTGATCTCCTTGACGCGGTGAATCGCGGACATTTCGAAACCGGTCCTGCCACGGTCGGTATAGAAGCTCAAGGGTCCGGCGCCGACTACGGCGTGATCCGCCACGTTCTTAGCCGCTTCCAAATAGCGTTGCAGGTTCGCATCCTGCATAAACTGAACATCGCCGAAATTGGTGAACCCCTCGCCTCCCACTGAATCGCTAGATGCGTCAATGCCCAAATCGAGATCCAGCCCGGTCAGATCGTGCATCGCGTAGTTGTACTCGCCGCTGGTGAGGCGGCGCACGGTAACGTGGCCCGGGTCGCCGGCATGTGCTTTCACGTAACCGTCGAGCTGAGCATGAATCCAGCTCACGGCGTCGGCGCGCTGCTCGTCTGAAGGGCCGGGCATGCCTTTCGGGGGCATGCGTTTTGATTCCAGCATGGAAATCACTTTTTCCCAGGTCTGATAATTTTCGGCGACCGCTGGGGAACTATTGAGCTTCTCGAAATTAACGCCCGCCGTAGCGAGGTTGGGCCCATGACACCCGGCGCAGTATTGTTTAAAGAGCGGCGCGGGATTAGGACTTGCGTGCGCAGCCTTCGCAGCCGCCTGTTGAGGCGCGCCGCGAAGCGCAAAGATGCAAAAAACCGCGGCAACCGCCGAAACGCCCACCGAAATTACCTGGCGGGATCGGGCGGGCCTACGGTTCTTGATTACGAAATCCATTTTGCATATTATACATAGACACTGAGAGGGCGTACAATGGCTCGTATGAAATCGGCCGCACTAATCCCGGTTTTGGCTGTGGTTGGATCGATAGCGTTCGCGCTCGATGGCCAAATCGGAATTCACGATCCTTCCACGATTGTGATGTGCAATAACAAGTTCTACACCTGGGGCACCGGCGGCTCCGGCCTGGTCTCGGACGATGGCTGGACTTGGCGCCGGGCGCCCCCTGCCGCGGCGCGGTTTGGCGCCCGACGTCATCCACATCGCCGATCGCTACTATGTCTATGTCGCGGCCAACATCGGCGCGCAGCCGAAAGCCGCCGTGAACATGATCTGGAGCAAGACGCTCGACCCGGATTCGCCCGACTACAAGTGGGAAGAAGGCGGCGTGGTCGCATCCTCAGACGGCGTCGAAGATTCGAATGCCATTGACCCGGGAGTTTTTCTCGATCCGACGGATAAGCGCCTCTGGCTCACCTATGGATCGTATTTCGGGTATATACGACTGGTGGAACTCGACCCCAAAACGGGCAAGCGTCTCAATCCGAACGACCAGCCGCGCAACGTGGCCATCAACTGTGAAGCATCGGATATGTTCTATCACGATGGCTGGTATTATCTCTTGGGCACGCATGGGAGTTGCTGCCGCGGCGCCGACTCGGGCTATAACATTCGCGTGGGGCGTTCGAAAAAAATCACGGGGCCTTACCTTGACCCCGATGGCGTCGACATGATTGAAGGGGGCGGCAAATTGCTGCAAGGTTCCGGCGGACGCGTCATTGGGCCGGGCCATTTCGGACTTCTCGATTTCGGCGATGGCGTCCAGAAGTTTTCCATGCACTGGGAAGCCGACCTGGATCGCGGCGGCGCCAGCGTGCTCGATATTCGGCCGCTTTTGTGGAAAGACGGCTGGCCTTCCGCCGGCGAGAACATGAAGGAAGGCACGTATGAGATTGAATCCGTGCGCACTGGCACCGCGCTTGAAATGGCGGTAGAAGGAGTTCCGGTCGGCGGCCCGCGCGGAAGAGGTGGAAGAGGCGGCGCTGCTGGCGGCGGGGCTGGGCGCGGCGGCGCGCCGGGGCAAGGCGGCGCTCCCGCAGGCGCTGCTAATATTGCCGCGGCAGGACGGGGCGGCGCGCCCGGCGGTGGAGGTGGAGGCATGTTCGCTGGAACAGGCGTCCCGATTCCGGCGCAAGAGGCGAGTCAGGTTTCAACCAAATGGCCCGCAGGGAATGTAGTCGCGCGGCTGGCCGGGTATTTGTGCCAGGCGCAGCAAAAGTGGGCGATTACCGCAGCGCCAAACGCCGGCGGCTATCCAGGGGCGCCTTACTTTAAGATCACTGTTGCCGGCACCGACCGCGCGCTGGCGGCAACGGAAGACGCTGAGCTGATTGTTCTGCCCGTGTTCACCGGCGCGCCCGAACAACTCTGGCGCATCGAGCAACTTCCGGACGCCACCTGGCGCATCATGCCAAAGGCGATTCCAAACTTGAAAGAGCCGATGGCGCTCTCGGCGGTGGGCGCCAGTTTCCCGACGCTTTCCAAGTTCGATGCTAAGAGCGATAAGCAACGGTGGATGATCAAGACTCCATGAACGCGGTTCCAGAAATCGAGAACTGGAAAAATTAACCCAAGGCTTCCATGAACCGTCTACTCATTCACCGCATCCCAGGCATCGGCATTCTCGCCGGCTGCGTGCTTCTGGCGGCTGCCGCTGTCTCGGTTGGCTTCGCGCAAAGCTTCGGGCCGACGCTGACGGCTCCCACGGCGGGCCAAAAATCGCCTGGGGCCGACGGCTTCATTGCAAGGTGGCTCATTCTGGAGCCAATCCCCGCAAACGGACTCACCGATAGCGCCGTGCAGGCGATCGTGAAGAAAGATTATTTCCCCAACCAACTCACCGTCATTCCTCGCGATGGGGAAAAGGTCACGGTCGGCGATGCCACGCTCACCTGGCACGCAATGGATACGAAGCTTTACAATGTCAATTTGTATCACTTCGCAAATGCGCTCGGAAAACCGACGTCGAACGTTTTGTTTTGGGCGGTGACCATCGTCAACTGCCCGCGGGAGATGCCCGGCGTGCGCTTGGCAATTGGTTCCAACGCGGCTTCGGTTTGGTGGCTGAACGGAAAAGAGGTCATCGGTATTTATGGCGACCGGCAGACGGTGATTGATGACGGCGTATCCAAACGGGTCACGCTCAACAAAGGCCCCAACATCGTGCGCGCGGCCGTTGTGAATGGCGGCGGGGCCACCGATTTCTGCGCGCGCTTTCTCGACGCCGACGACAAGCCATTGAAGGGATTCACCGTGAGTCTGGCCGCCCCTGCACAGTGAAGCGCACGCACAGAAGATCGAAGAGATGAATATGCTAAACCGAATAAGCTGGAATCGAATTACCTTAGCCGGCCTGATCGCTTTCTTTGCGCTGATCGCTATTGTCGCGGGGCAGGCCCAGAATCCGGCTCAGCCGTCAGCGCAGGCGGCCCCTGGCGCAGGCCCTGGAAGAGGCGGGCGCGGCGGAGGGGGCGCCCGAGGTTCGCGATTCATCATCTACCCAAGGGACCAGGTGGACCGCGGGCTTCCTCTTTACAACTCCACCTGCGGTTACTGCCATGGTGATCGCGGCAAGGGAGGCAAGGCCGGCCCCGACCTGATTGCCTCTGTCGTCACCCTGCACGACGAATATGGAGTGCAACTCGCGGCGCATGTAAGAGCAGCGGCGCATTCGAAAATCGTCAAAATCGATTCCACCGATTCTCAGATGACCGACATTGCCGCTTACCTCCATTCGCGTGTCATCTACGCTTCCGGCCGCGGCGAGGTTCGCATGAATGAGATTCTGGTCGGCGATGCCAAGGCCGGCGAGCAATACTTCAATGGCGCTGGCGGGTGCGCCAAGTGCCATTCGCCAACGGGCGACTTGAAAGGCGTCGGGGGTAAATACGATCCGGCGACCCTGCAGGATAAGCTCGTGATGCCACGCAGCGGGCGAGGCGGATTCGGCCGGGGCGGCGCCGAAAACCCCCTGGCGCCCTTCGCCACCATTACCCTGGCCTCGGGCGAGTCCATCAAGGGGGCCCCGGTGCGCGTGACCGATTTTGACGTGACGCTTAGACTTCCCGATGGAACGACCAAGACCTGGGCCAGAGAGCGCGGCGTTCCGAAGGTTGTCATCACCGATCCGCTGCAGGCCCATATCGATCTGATGATGAGACTCAACGATACGGACATGCACAATCTCACCGCTTATCTCGCGACGCTGAAATAACGAGGACCCGAATGAAACCGAAACTCTCCGCTTTGTGTATCGCCCTTGCGGCTTCGGCGGCGACCTTATGGAGTCAGACGCTGCCGCCGGATGCGATCGTGCATCCCAAACCCGATAGCTGGCCAACCTTCCACGGGGATTATTCCGGACGCCACTACAGCCCGCTCAAAGAGATCGATAGCGGCAACGTCCACAATCTTACGCTGGCATGGATCAGTCAGATCAGCATGACGCCCGGTTCCAATATCGGCGGCCCGGCGCCCGAACCCTCCGGTGCGCCGACCGCCAATACGCGTTGCGCGCCGTTGATGGTTAATGGCGTCCTCTATATTACCGAGCCGAATACGGTGCTTGCGATTGAGGCGCACACCGGCCGCGAGATCTGGAAATACACGTGGAAGGGCCTGCCGGCGTTCGCTCTCGGCAACCGCGGCGTGGGCATTTACGGCGATTGGCTCTACTTCGAAACCTACGACAATCACCTGGTATCACTCGATATCAAGACGGGCAAGGAGCGCTGGAACAAGGAACTGGCTGACGTGAAGCGCGATTATTTCTCGTCTGTATCTCCGCTGGTAATCAAAAACCACGTGATTGTCGGCGTGGGGGGCGACTTCCTCGACGTGCCAAACTTCGCCGAAGCGCGCGACCCAGAAACCGGCGACGTGCAATGGCATTTCTGGACTACCGCGCATCAGGGGGACCCCGGGTTTAAGAGTTGGCCGACCGCCAATGCGGTTGAACATGGCGGCGGAGGCATCTGGTACCCGTCGACTTACGATCCTGAATTGAACCTGCTCTACATCCCCACCGGCAACGCGAATCCGGTGATGGCGGGGCAAAGCCGCGAAGGCGACAATCTTTACACCGCCTCGGTGGTGGCGTTAAATCCCGATACCGGCAAGATGGCGTGGTATTTTCAATTCTCGCCGCACGATACTCACGATTGGGACGCCGCGCAGACGCCGGTGCTGTTCGATGCCGTAATTGACGGCAAGCCGCGCAAGCTTCTGGCGCAGGCGCATCGTTCGGGGCTGTTCTTCGTTCTGGACCGAACCAATGGCAAGAGCGTTCTGACCGCACCTTTCATGGAGGGCCTGAACTGGTATAAGGGCATCGCGCCCAACGGGCAACCGATTCGCGACCCCATGAAGGAACCTCAGGTGGCTGGCGCGCTGACCTCGCCCGATTCGAGCGGAGTGACTGGCTGGCCGAACCCCGCGTATAATCCCGACACAGGCCTATTCTATGTCGGCACGACGCAGACGTACAAAATCTTCTACAAGACGGACACCGATCCTCAGCCCGAAGGTTATTCCGGAACGGAACGCGGAGGCGCCACCGTGAAAACGGAACTGCGTGCCATCGATGTCAAGACCGGCAAGATTGCCTGGAAGCACGCCACCAATAACGGTGCTCAACCGCTGCTGACAACGGCCGGGAACCTGCTGTTCGGCAGCGACGGATCCGGGAATTTCATCGCATTCGACGCGCGCAACGGCGAGCCGCTCTGGCACTCGGCTCTGCTCTCGAACCCAAGCAACGCGCCGATCACTTACATGCTCGATGGACATCAGTATGTATTGGTAGCCGGCGGCGCGAACCTTTATGCATTTCGTCTTCAGTAGTCAGGCGGACCGAAAATGAAGAAGCTTTCCTTAGTGTGCGTTCTCATGTCTATGGTTCAGTCGACCCCGGCGCATGCCGCGGGCCCCATCGAAGTAATGCTGTTAGATGGCGAAAGCGGCGGCCCGTATCACGCGTGGCAACTCACCACGCCCGTGCTCAAGAAGGAACTCGAAGAGACTGGTCTCTTCCACGTTGACGTCGTCACGGCCCCGCCGGCAAATGGGGATTACAGCGCCTTCCATCCGGCGTTCGAAAAATACGGCGTGATCGTAATGAACTACGATGCCCCCGATGACCGATGGCCGGATGCACTCAAATCCGCATTCGAAGCCTACGTGCGCGGCGGCGGGGGGCTGGTGGTGATTCATGCCTCGGACAACGCGTTCCCGCAATGGCAGGCTTTCAACCAAATGATCGGTATCGGTGGATGGCGCGGGCGAACCGAAAAGGCCGGCCCATTCTGGTTTTACAAAGATGGCAAGCTGACTTCGGACGATCGGGCCGGCGGCGCGGGAAACCATGGCAACCGCGTGCCGTTCGCCCTCACTGTGCAGGACGCGAGTCACCCGATCACCAAAGGTCTGCCGCACATCTGGATGCATCAAGGGGACGAGCTATACAACAGTCTCCGTGGACCCGGCCAGAACATGACGGTGCTGGTGACAGCGTATTCAGACCCGCAAAACCATGGAAGCGGCCGCGATGAGCCGATGCTGCTCACGCTCAGCTTCGGCAAGGGACGTATCTTCCACACCACGCTTGGCCACGATATCAACGCGCTCAGTTGCGTTGGCTTTATCGCCACCTATCAGCGTGGGGCCGAGTGGGCAGCCACCGGGAAGGTGACCCAGAAGGTTCCGGCCGATTTTCCAACCGCGAACGTGGTGGCGTACCGCAACGATATCGCGGCGATGGATCCGAACTACAAATACGGGTTGAACCAGCTCAGCAACCCTCCCGGGGGCAGCCGCGGAGGCCGCTGACCTCGTAAACGGCGACGGAGGCTCGCATGAAACTTAGCAGCATTTCACGGAGAGAATTCGCGCTGCTCGCGGGAACGGCCGGAGCGGCTCCGCTCGCTTTAAGGGCCGCCGAACCCGTCACTGCGCAGGTGGTGACGCAGCGCATCAAATCGGAATTGGGTGGCGACTGGCCGGCGGCTGGGCCGGATGGCTTTAAAGCGGGCGATCCATCGACTGTGGTGAAGGGAATTGCTACCACCGCCATGGCGACGCTCGACGTCTTGAAGCAGGCCGTGAAGACGAACGCAAACTTAGTCTTCACCTACGAACCGACCTTCTATGGCCGGCAGGATGCGCAAGTACGGCAGGGCGCGACGCCGGGGCGCGGGCCAACTGGATTTGGCGCCGATGACCCTGTTCTCAAGGCCAAACAGGAATTCATCGAGAAGAATGGTCTGGTGGTATTTCGCCTGCGCGATCACTGGCAGACGCGCAAAGAGAACGACATGCTCACCGCTTTTGGGGCGGCGCTCGGTTGGGCAAAACGGCAGGTGAAAGAAGGCGACGCGCTTTACAAAATTCCGCCGGCCAGCGCCGAAAACGTGGTCGCGACGATTCGCGAGCGTCTCAAGCTAAGGGCGGGGCTTCGCGTCGTCGGAGATCGGAAGGCGACCATACGCCGCGTGTTGCTGCAGCCGGGCCCAATGACGACAGCAACCATGTGGTCCCGCTACTCCGAGGTCGATATGGTGGTCGCCGGCGAAGTTCGCGAATGGGAGAACACGCTTTATGCCGCCGACATGTTTACCGCCGGGGAGAAACGCGCGCTGGTCACCGTGGGGCGCGTGGTTTCCGAAGAACCCGGCATGCGGGCTTGCGCGGACTGGCTTAAGACAGTGGTGAAGGGAGTTCCCGCAAGCTGGATCGATGCCGGCGATCCCTATTGGAGGCCTGCCTGATGACTGCACGTGAAGTGGTCGATCTCATCAAGAAAAACAGCAACGCTGCGTGGAACGAGCAATCCACCCGCGACACCTTCAAAGTAGGCAACCCGGAGGTCACGGTTAAAGGGATTGCAGTGACGATGATGACCACGTTTGGAATGCTCAAGCGCGCGCAGGCGGCGGGCCTGAACATGGTCGTTTCGCACGAAGACACGTTCTGGAACGACCGCGACGACGTCAAAGACCTCACCGATAACCCGCTCTATAAACTCAAAACCGATTTCGTCGTCAAGAACGACATGGTGGTCTGGCGAGATCATGACAACATGCACGCCATGAAACCCGATTACACCGTGGTCGGCGCGCTTCGCTCCGTGGGGGTAAAGGGGGGCGAAAACGCGGTCATGGCGCCGCGCGTTTACACCATTCCCGAGACCACGCTCGGCGAATTAGCAGCCCAGGTCAAGCGGCTAACGGGCTCGCGTTCGTTTCGCTGCGTCGGCGATCCGAAAGCCAAGGTGAGCAAGATCCTTCTAGGCCCAGGCTATGCCACGCCGCGCATGACCGCGGAAGCCGATGTAGTCATCGGCGGCGAACAGCAGGAAGCCGACGGGTTCGCGGACAACATCGAATATGTGCTCGATGCAGCCTCTCTCGGGATGGCGAAGGGCGTGATCATGCTCGGCCACGTAATGTCCGAAGAGCCCGGCATGGAGGATTTCGGCAATTGGATGAAGACCTTCATTCATGATGTGCCCATTCAATTCGTGCCGGCTGGAGAACCCTTCTGGTAGAAGCATCGCCCTGCAATCCGGCGCAGGTGGGCGGAATATCTATTGCATGCTTCGAATTGCAGCCGCTCGCAAATCCAGCAGCGCCTGGCGGGCGGCGGAATCGTCAGGATTGCGCTGCAGCACTAGGTTGAGTTCCTGCGCCGCTTCGGCCTGCCGCCCTTGTAGGGCGAGCGCCCTAGCGAGATTGATCCGGGCCTTCGCGTAGCCGGGCCTCGCCTTCAGCGCCTCCGTACAATGGGCAGCCGCCTCTGCCGGGCGACTAAGCTGCAGCAGCACGCCACACATGTTGTTCTGTGCCTCTGGCTGCTCCGGGTTCAGGCGCAGCGATCCCTCGAAACGCCGCAGCGCTTCCTGATAATCGCCCTCGGCGGCCATCACGATTCCCAGATCCGCCTGTGGCGCCGCCAGCCTCGGGTCCAACCGCACCGCCGTCTCCAGATGCTTGCGGGCTTCGTTCCACTGACCCAATTTCATCAATTCGCTTCCAGATTGGCGTGCGCGGCGGTATGGAAAGGGGCGAAAGCGAGCGCCTGGCGAAGCAGAGCCATCGCCTGGGCTGCTTCGCCGGGTTGCCGCGCCAGGATGACGCCCAGATTGTTCGCCATGATGTAATTCCCGTCGGTAACCTTGAGCGCGTGCGCGAAGAGCGTGCGGCTGTCTGCCCAATAGGTCGCTTGCCGCGCCGCCGTTGCGGCCAGCGCCCCTAACCACAACAGGGAAACGATCGCGGCAGCACGCAGCATCGGCAGCCGCTTTCCGATGGCCTCGGCCGCGGTCCAGACCACTGCGACCCACAGACCAACCATCGGGAGATAGACGTACCGGTCCGCCATGATTTGATCGCCAACCTGCGGGACGATCCCGATAACCGGCACGAGCATCCCCAGATACCACAGCCACCCAGTCAGAAACCATGGATAGCGCCGGACCCATTTCACGGCCGCCGCCGTCACGGTCAAAAGAACTGCCGCGGCTGCGAGCGCGCTCGCGAAGTTGTTCGAACGCGGGGGATAGACGGCCGCAAGGTCTGCAGGCCAGACGGCCTTTGCGATGTAGGCAATATAGGACACGAGTGAATTCGCCGCCCGAGCCACAAGCGGTACATGCTCCAGCGCGCCGCCGTTCGCCGTATAGCCGCGCTGGGCCAGGAACGTCAGTATGCTCGCGATGGCTGCCATTGCAATCAGCGGAAGCTTCTCCAGAATCGCCCTGCGGGGCGCAACCCCTGAAGGCAAGCGGCGCAGAGGCCAAAAATCGAGTAGCAGCAGGACGAACGGCAGCGTGACCGCCATGGTCTTGGCCATCAGGCTCAACGCAAATGCAAGTGCGACAGAGATGTACCGCACCGGCGTCGATGCCTTTGCGTACCCCGCATAAAGAAACAGCGTGAGCGCGGCGAAAAACGCGCACAGCGCGTCCTTACGGTCAGAGATCCACGCCACGGTTTGGACATTCAGCGGATGCAAAGCGAACAACCCCGCCACCAACGCGCATCGCCAGGGCTGCCGCGTCATGCGCACGAGTGCCAGGAAAAGGAGCAGCGTAGCCCCGGTGTGCAGCAGCACGTTAACCGCGTGCATCTCACCGGCGTTGAGTCCAAAGAACTGAACGTCCGTCATATAGGAGATCCACGTGAGCGGCGACCAGTTCGCAAAGTAGAAGGTCTTCAACGCCCAGGCAAGGTTCGCCCACGTCAGCCCCGCCTTGAGGACGGCGTTTTCATACACGTACTTGTCGTCGTCATAGGCGACAAAGCCGTATCCGAATGTCCGGCTGTAGAGGGTCAACGCAGCGGCGACCAGCGTCACAGAGACCAGCAAGAGAGCGGCCTTCGAAACCGGCGGCTCTCTCCGTACCTTCGAAATATCCGGCGTCAACTAGACGTCCTGAGGCGGGCGAGCCCGACCCACCTTAGAATACTGCCCGGACCGAGAGCTCCTGCTGCCGGGGATTCAGCGTACTCGTGTACTGACCCGTCGTGGTGCTGGTATTGACGCCCGATGCGTTAAAGGAATAAGTCGAGCCGAAGGCGTTGAACTCCGCGTGATTGAAAACGTTGTAAGCCTGCCAACGAACTCTCAAGCGGAGCTTTTCACGCACCACAATCTGTCTGTCGAGCGCCATATCGAAGTTCACCCAGGTCGGTTGGCGGAAAATGCCCAGGCCCGTATTTCCCCACGAACCCACCGGCGCCATAGCAAACGCCGCAGTGTTGAAGTTGCTATAGAAGCCCTGGGTGAAGTTCCGAGGATCCGCGACTTCCTGGCACCGGGCGGCTTGTGCGGTTTCAGTCGGGTCGTTGACCGGGAACGCGGCCGTTGAGCTGCAACTCGGCGAAACTGCGGCGCCCGTCTGAGCTAGCGTTGTGCCAGATAGCGTCCAGTCGTTCAGCACGGCCCGAAGAGCCACGAAGCCGTGGCCTATCTTCGGAAACGCGTAGGAATAGTTCACCGCGAGAACGTGCGTTCGGTCCGTCGTTGTGGGGCCGTAAGTCCAGTGACGCGCGTCGGGCAGAGTAACTTGTTGTCCGAACACGTTGGTGATTGGCTGACCAATATGATATGGGTCCGGCGACGTGCTGCCCAACGCTCTGGAGAAGGTATAGGCCACCGAATAAAACAGCCCGTGACTTGCCCTACGGATGGCCGTAACTTGCACAGAGTTGTAGTTCAGGCTTGACAGACCGGAAGTACCATAGGTTATCGCCCCCATGCCGGGATAGGCTGTGCGCAGAAAATTCGCATTGATCTCCGCGCCGTTGAAAACATTGGCGGGATTTGCATACGCCAGATACGGAATGGGGTTGGCGGTTAGCGACTCTGAAGCGTCACGAGCGAAATTCCCAACGTAGGCAGCGGTCACAACCGTGTTGAAACCAACTTCGCGTTGCACCGTGAAATTTAAATTGTGCGTGTTCTCGACAGCCTGCCGAGGGTTGTACTGTTGGCCGTTTGTCGGCGAAAGGACCTCGTTACCGCCGAGACTCGGAATATTGTTAATGTACGAGTAATAGACGGTTGGAGTATAGACGACAGGAGCGACTCCCTCGCCGTTGATCACGCCATACAAACCGCCGCGATTATAGAAGATTCCACCCGAGGCGCGTATCACAGTTTTGCCGTTTCCGAATGGGTCCCACGCAAAGCCAAGCCGGGGCGCTAGATTCAAGGGCGCATAAGTGAAGAAATGGCCGTCTCCCTTCAGGCCGTCGACATTCATGCCGTCTACTACGCTGCCGGACACGGCGGCGCCGGCAAGCGCATAATACGTCTGCGCGTTATTCAACGGATTCACGGCCACCAGGTTCGCCGTGGCGCAGGTTCCGGTTGCCGAAAGCGCAACCTTACAGCCGGGCCGGTAAAGCACGGGCGCGTTCGCGGCGGTGTATAGCGAAGGGTAGAAGTTCGAAACGCCCTTAGAAGTGTCGTATCCGGCCTGCTGGTGATTGATGCGTACTCCGACTTCCACGGTGAGCCTCGGGGTTACGCGCCAACTGTCCTGCACGTATCCGTCCGGCTGCCAGAATTGCAGTTCGGGCCAGGTGCGGCCAGTGGCCTGCGAGTACGTTTGGAAGACGCCCAGCAACGCGTTGGAGTAACCGCTGCCGGTATCTACCGGATTGCTGGTACTGCTGGCAAAGTTATAGTTGCCCGGATAAGTCTGGCCGTAGTTAGGGGCGACCTGGTAGTTGCGTTGAATGATAAAGCCGAACTTGAAGCGGTGCGTACCGAAGACTTTGGTCACATCCTCCTGCGCGCTATAGTCATGAGACCAGTTGGAGTACGGGTCGAAGAAACCGGTATTAAACGGGATGTAATTCGCTTGTCCAACCGTATTGCCGCCGCCCATTAGTATCTCGGGCAAATATGGGGGGTAGGCCTGACAGGCGCCAAGCGATCCGCAACTGACGGTGGATGGAGCCGGCAGCGGAAACAACGTCGGAGGATTCAGAGCGGAAGTCCGATAGAATTGGCTGTAGCCATTGGGATAGTCGAATTCGTAATTATTGTGACCCCACCCGACGAGTGTTTCGGCAATCAAAGTCGGAGAAACCGTATAAGCTAGATGGACTGCATGAGTGATGCCTGGAATTAGATTGTTCTGGTATCCGACGCCGGGCGAAACAGGAAAGGCCGCTCCAATCACCTCGCGATCCAATCCCAGGCGGTAGAACACCGTAACTTTGTTCGTGATGTTGGCATCGAATCTTAGGATGGTGTCGCTGTGGGTGTGGTTTGGCGTCCCATAGAATATGGAGTTGGCTGTATACTGCTGGCCTGGCGCCGGGTTGGTGTATCCGTTCGGCATCGGATAAAGATTCAGGATTGCTTGGCCGGTCGGGTCGATCCGGTTCGCGGGAATGATGTTATTCGGGAACTGCGTTCCCGTCAGCGGATCGAGAACCGGGATTACCGTTCCGAGGCTGGTTTTCAGATCGGAGAAATTGCCCACCCGCTGGAGCGCCGTGGGCTCGTTCGCGGTGCTTACCGTCGTCGGCACCTTGATCTGTGTGAACTCTTGCGAGAAGAAGAAGAACAAGCGGTCCTTTCTCTTGTTCACCACTTTGGGAATATATGCCGGGCCTCCGATGCTATAGCCCGCGATCATATACCGGTAAAGCGGGCGGACGATTCCGCTTCGATTGTTGAAGAAACTATTAGCGTTGAGATCTTCGTTGCGGTGGTCCCAATGGCCCGTGCCGTGGAACTGCGACGTTCCGTTCTTGGTAACGAAGTTAATCACGCCGCCAGAGTTCCTGCCATACTCCGCCTGAAAGCCGTTGGTCAAAACCGAAACTTCGGCGATGGCATCGATGTTGGGGTTCACGTACATTGTGGTGAGCGCCGCGTCCACCGGGTGAACGCCATCGAGCAAATGCGATACGTTGCTGATGCCCGACAAACCGTTGATGTTAATGCCCTGCAACATGTTGTACGTGGGACCGTCGCGGCTGGTGGAGGTATCGACAACGCCCGGCATGAGATCGAAGAACTGGAAGGGGTCGCGGCCCTTGGCGCTGAGCTCTTCCAGTTTCGCGCTTTCAATTTGCGAGCTCGTTTCGGTTGACGATGTCTGGACCGGAGTTGTCTGAGCGGTGACCCTCACCTGTTCGTTGACGGAGCCAAGTTCCATCCGGAGCGTTCCTAAATTGCGTGTTTCAGAGCTTAACACCGCAACGCCGTTCAGCTCATAGGCTTTGAAACTCGGAGCGGCAACCCGGAGCGAATAGGTGCCCACGAGCGTGCCTGGAAACTGAAAAACGCCATCCTTGTTGGTTTTAACCGTTGTGATCTTGCCCATGGCGGTGTTGCGTAAAGTAACTGTCGCACCCGGCACAACGGCCTGCGATGGATCGACGACGGTACCGAGCAAGGTGCCCGTGTCGGCTTGACCGAAAACGCTGATTGCAATTGGGACCAGCAAAGCCAGCAGAGATAACGGACGTGCATATCGCGAAGCCTTCATTTGATACTCCTTCACTTGGCATCTTGCCAACGACGGCGGCTGCCTCACCCGGCGGCTGCCGACCCGTTAGAATACTGCCCTGACCGAGAGCTCCTGCTGCCGGGGATTCATCGTACTGGTATATTGGCCCGTTGTCGTGCTGGTATTGACGCCTGCTGCGTTAAAGGAATAACTCGAGCCGTAGGCGCTGAACTCGGTGTGATTGAAAACGTTATAAGCCTGCCAACGAACCCTCAAGCGCAGCCTTTCCCGCACCACGATTTGCTTGTCAAGCGCCATATCGAAGTTCACCCAGGTCGGTTGGCGGAATATGCCTAAGCCCGTATTTCCCCACGAACCCACCGGCGCCAAGCCAAACGCCGCCGTGTTGAAGTTGCTATAGAAACTCTGCGTGAAATTTCTCGGATCGCCGACTTCCTGGCACCTGGACCCTTGTCCGGTTTGAGTGGGATCATTGGCAGGGAACGCCGCCGTTGAACTGCAGCTTGGCGACACCGGAGCGCCCGTCTGAGCTAGCGTAGTGCCCGATAGCGTCCAGCCGTTGATCACGCTCCCAAAAACCTTGCCACCCCAGGTTGTTTTCGGCAGCAGGTAGGAATAATTCACCGCAAGGACCTGTGCCCTGTCCTGAGCCGTCGGGCCGTAAGTAAACTGCCGCGCGTTCGGCAGCGTCATCGATTGTCCAAACACGTTGACGATCGGCTGGCCGGTATGATACGGGTCGGGCGACGTGCTCCCTAATCCCTTGGAGAATGTATAGGCGACCGAATAGAACAATCCATTGCTTGCCCTACGGCTGGCTGTGAATTGCACCGAATTGTAGTTCACGGATGACAGACCAGAGGTCGAATAGCTGATCGATCCCATGCCGGGGAACGAAGTACGCAGAAAATTCGCATTGATCTCCGCGCCGTTGAAAACGTTGACGGGGTTGGCGTATGCCTGATACGGAATGTTGTTAATGGATAGTGTTTGAGCCGCGTCACGATCGAAAGTTCCTACGTAAGCAAGCGTCAGAACCGTGCTGAACCCAATGTCGCGTTGGAGAGTGAAGTTGTAATTGTAAGATCTCTCCACCTTCTGGTCCGGGTTGTACTGGGTTGCGCTGGTTGGCGAAAAGACCTCGCTGCTGCCGAGGCTCGACAGAGAGGTCATGTACGAGTAGTAGACGATCGGCGTATAGATGGCCGGAGCGCTTCCAGACCCTGCGATATTAAGGCTCGCGCGATTATAGAAGATTCCGCCCGAAGCGCGTATCGCCGTCTTGCCGTTTCCGAATGGATCCCATGCAAAACCAAGACGGGGCGCTAAGTTCAGGGCCGGATAGTTGAAGTAATGGTTGTTTCCCGTCAACCCTCCGATATGCATGCCGTCTATTACGCTGCCCTGCAAGACAGTTCCCACAAGGGCGTTAAACGTCTGCGCACCGGTTAGTGGATTCACCGCCACTTGGTTGGCCGAGGAGCAAGCGCCAGTTGAGGAGAGCGCAACCTTGCACCCGGGCCGATATAGAATCGGCGCAGACCCTTGACTGTATAACGAAGGATAGAAATCCGAACTAGTCCCGGACGTATCGTTCGGAGCGCCCTGATGAATGAAGCGAATCCCATACTCCAACGTGAATTTCGGAGTCACTCGCCAACTGTCCTGAGCGAAACCTTCTATCTGCCAGAAATGCAGCCATGGTTGAATGCGATTCGTGGCCTGTGAATACGTTTGGAAGACGCCCAGCAGCGTGTTGGAGTATCCGCTGCCCGTATCGATCGGATTGCTCGTGCTGCTGCCAAAGTTATAGACCCCCGAATAGCTGTTGCCCGGCGCCGGCTCGTCCTTGAAGACGCGGTCAACATAAAAGCCGAACTTGAAGCGGTGCGTGCGAAAGATCTTGGTGACGTCCTCCTGCCCGCTATAGTCGTGGGAAAAATTCGCATAGGGATCGAAGAATCCTGTATTCCAAGGGGTATAATTCGCTTCTCCGACCGTATTACCGCCCCCCATTAACATCTCCGGCAAATACGGTGGGTACTCGGGAATAGAGCCGAAGGTTCCGCCGGGAACCGTGCCTTGAGTTGGAATTGGAAACAGCGAGGGAGGGTTCAGAGCCGAAGTCCGATAGAACTGCGAGTAGCCGCCTGGATAATCGAATTCGTAATTGTTACGGCCGATCCCCACCAGCGTTTCTGCAATCAAAGTCGGGGAAATCGCATAAGCCATATGAAACGCATGACTGATACCCGGAATTAAATTGTCCTGATATCCGACGCCGGCCGTAACCGGAAATACCGAGCCAAGAACCTCGTGATCGAAGCCAAGACGGTAGTAGGCGCTCAGTTTGCTGGTGATAGTCGCATCGAATTTCATGATGGTGTCACTGTGAGTGTGACTGGGCGTGCCATAAAATATGGAATTGGCGGTATATTGCTGGCCTGGCGCCGGATTCACATATCCGTTCGGCATCGGATAGAGATTGAGCATTCCCTGACCAACAGGGTTGATCCGGTTCGCGGGGATTACGTTGCCTGGGAAGGGCGCGAGCGTCGTGGGGTCGATGATAGGGATTAACGCTCCGAGGCTGTTGGTTTTATCCGAGAAATTACCGTTCCGCTCTTGTTGCGTGGGCAAGACTGCGGTGCGAGCAGTCGTCGGCACTTTGATCTGAGTGAACTCCTGCGAAAGGAAGAAGAAGAGGCGGTCCTTTTTCTTGTTCAACAGCCTGGGAATATAGGCGGGGCCTCCGATGCTATAACCCGCGATCATATACCGGTAAAGCGGGCGAACGATCCCGCTCCGGTTGTTAAAGAAGCTGTTGGCGTTGAGATCTTCGTGGCGGTGGTCCCAATGCCCCGTACCGTGGAATTGCGAAGTCCCGCTCTTCGTCACAAAATTAATCGCTCCGCCATTATTCCTGCCGTACTCCGCCTGAAAGCCATTGGTTAATACCGAGATCTCGGAAATCGCATCGATGTTGGGGTTGACAAACATTGTGGTGAGCGCGCTATCTACCGCGTGCACGCCGTCCAGCATATGTGAGACGTTGCTGATACCGGACAGGCCGTTGATGTTCAGGCCCTGCAGCATGTTGTAGGTTGGATTATCGCGGCTGGTTGACGTGTCCACCACTCCAGGCATCAGGTCGAAGAACTGGAACGGGTCGCGGCCCTTGGCGCTGAGTTCCTCCAGTTTCGCGTGCTCCACCGTCTGGTTCATCTCGCTCGAGGACGTTTGCACAGGGGTTGCCTGAGCCATGACCTTCACCTGCTCTGCGACGGCGCCGATCTCCATCCGCAGCCTGCCCAAATTGCGAGTTTCCGTGCTTGCGAGCGAAATTCCATTCAGCTCATAAGTCTTGAATCCCGCCGCGGCCACCTGGACCGAATAGGAGCCGACAAGAATGCCGGGGAATTGAAACACCCCGTCCTTATCCGATGTGGCGTACACGGTGGCGCCCGTTTCCGTGTTACGCAAGGTAATCTTGGCGTTCGGTACAACGGACTGCGTGGGATCGACGATGGACCCTAGCAGCGTGCCGGTATCGGTTTGAGCGAAAGCGCTAACTGCGCTCCCGATCAATAAGGCCGTTAAAGAAAACAAGTACCTGAGACGTCGGGATATCGACATAGATCATCCTTATTCTTGCGGCCGGTTGGGCCGCGGCTTTCAGGAACATTTCGGGCCTAATGCGGTTTTGCGCGCTAGCGCTTCTGTTCCGCGACGGGAAGCGCGAAAGCGATATAGCTCTTCGAGGTCGCCGGCGGGATTGCTCCGCCGGGCGGCATGTATGTGCCCTCCGGAAAGGAACCGTTGCCTCCCGAGACGGCGAACAGAATGTATTCGCGTCCGTTCACCTCATACACCGCCGGGACACCTAGCGAACCGTTGGGGAGTTCCTTCGAGAAGATCAGGCTTCCCGTGTCTTTATCCAGCACATACAGTTTGGAATCGTTGCCGGCGAATAACACCAGCCCTCCAGCCGTAGTCACCACGCCGCTCTTCGGATACGCGTTGCCTCTCAGCTTGTCACTCGGGCCGGCTTGTGGAAGATCGCCGTAAGGAGCCTTCCATTTGATGCTTCCAGTGTTCAGATCGTACGCGGTGACCGTGGTCCACGGAGGCTTAATGATGTAAGGTTCGTCGCCATAACCCGTCCGATACCGGGAGGGCGGCGGAGTTACATCCTCCGGGTAAGGTGGCTCGCCACGCCCGGCCCCCATACCGGCCGGGGCCATCGGCGCCGCACTTCCAGGCGGCGCTGCCTCCGGCTTGGTTAGAAACGCCATCAAAACGTCCAGCATCGGCGGAGCTACTGCGATGGGCGGCATGCCGCCTCTGCCCTTCGTGATCACAGCGCGCGCGCCCTCGGGGCCGAGCCGGCTTACGGCGTTATCGATCTGCGGTCCCCGGTCTCCTTTTAGCTCTGGGCCATGACAGGTTTGGCAGTTCTGTTCGTATACTGTGCGCCCTCTCCGTTCCGCCGTTTCCTGCAGCGCCATCGGCGCTCCCCCGCGTCCATTGCGCGGCCGGTCGGGAATCAAACCGCCCGCATTCGACGCCGTCGATTCACCCGCAGCCACCAGCTTGAGAATCGAAGGCATATCCTTCCCAACCACATAAACTGTCCCATTCGTTGGGTCTGCGCCGGTGCCGAAGAACAACGTGCCGCCATTGACGCTGGGCATGCTGACGGTATCCACCAGCCCCGGGGGCGTGAAGAAACCGGTGAGCGCATTCGTTAGCCGCTTGATCCACCACTCCTTTTCTTCCGGCTTCATGAACCCGTCGTATAGGTCTTTCACCGTCATGCCCTGCCGCGTGAACGCAGGCACCACGGTAGGAAATGGCTGTGTTTTCGACGTGACTTCACCCGGAATATCGCTCTGCGGAACGGGCCGTTCTTCGATGGGCCAGAGCGGCTTTCCCGTCACCCGATCGAATACATAGAGGAATCCGTTCTTCGAAGCCACCGCCACAGCATCCACCGTCTTACCCTCATGCTTCACGGTGACAAGTTGCGGGGCGGCGTTCAGATCGTAATCCCACAGGTCGTGATGAACGGTCTGAAAATGCCACAGCTTCTTGCCGGTTCGCGCATCGAGCGCAAGCACGCAATCCGCGTACAGATTGTCGCCCGGCCGGTCTCCTCCGTAGAGTTCATATTTCCCGGACGCCGTGCCCAGATAGACGATGCCGCGCTTTTCATCCAGCGAGAATTCGCCCCACACGTCCACGCCGCCCATGTATTTATATGCGTCCTTGGGCCATGTGTCGTAGCCGAACTCGCCCGGGCGGGGGATGGTATGAAATACCCAAAGCAGCTTGCCCGTAACTACATCGAACGCTCGAATATCCCCCGGAGGCGCCAGATAACCTTCGCCCGTCGCGCTGCCGAGAATCAGAGTGTTCTCGAAAATCCGGCCCGGAGTTCTGGAGCCCAATCCGCGCACATCCCGGTCGAGGCCAATTTTTAGATCGAGTCTCCCATGATCCGCAAAGGAATCGACGATCCTGCCCGTCCGCGAGTCGATGGCATAAACGTACCCCTGTGAGGTGACGAGAATGCGCTGATCCGATCGATCCTTGCTTTCCCAATAGTTCGCCCCCCTCTGGCCGGAGATACCGCCGCCGCGACCGCCCGCCGCCCCCGCTCCGCCCGGCGCTTCGAACGAGTGGACCCACAGTTCCTTGCCCGTGGCCGCGTTGACAGCCACCAGCGCGCCGCCTTTGGCGGCGAAGTAAGCGATGTTATCGATGACGATGGGAGAAAAGGTATAGCTGCGCCCGTCTCCCACGTCGTAAGTCCATGCGACCTCGAGCTGCTTCACGTTGCTCTTGTTGATTTGCTTGAGAGCGGAATAATGCGAGCTGTCCGATCCGCCGAGATAGTCCTTCCAAGTAGTGCGCGTCTGCTGTGCCGATAACATTCCTCCGCCGGCCAGCAAGAGAGCGACTGCAATAACGTGACGCATAGGGCTATCTCCCATTCCTTCGCGCAGGCGGCTTCATCTGGTTCCAGAAAATAAAGGTGCCCTTGGGGCCCGACGTCACAACATCCGGCGCGCCGTCGCCATTGAGATCTTTCACAACAAACTGAGAGCCGACGCCCGAACGATTGTGGATCAACTCCGGTACGAATTCCGCGCCGCCTTCGGCTTTCGGATTGCGCACCGTCCGGTACCAATAGAGAACGGCCGCTCCGTTGGTATCCGGATCGAGGTGGCTCTCCAGATGCGAGAAGAGGCGTTTCCCGGTGATCACGTCGGGGATGCCGTCGCCATCCATATCGGCGAATGCGACAGCGTGCAATTCCGAGAAAGTGACGCCGCCGGCGTTCTTGGCGCTGAAGTCTCCCATGATGTCGTGCCGGAGGAACGAAGTGTTTCCTTGCGAGTCGCGCTTTTGCTCGAACCAGGCAAGACCGAATCCGTGAGCGGCGATGGATGTAACCACATCGGCCAACCCGTCTCCGTTCACGTCGTAAATGCCCATCTCCGCGCCGCCCGTTCCGAAGTTCTCCGCATGGAATTTCCAATGCCCTTCGCTCGGGGCCGATGCTGGCTGCTCCCACCACCCGCGGGAGTTCACAATATCCATGCGGCCATCGCCGTTGATATCGCCGATGCCCATGCCGTGCGCGCCTGCCAGACCGTTGTCGGAAACCTTGACGGATTTCCACGGACCGGTGGGATTGGCGGGATCGGGCTTCGCATAGCACAAGGTTGCGCCTGGCCCAGCGTACACGACCTCGGGTTTACCATCGCCATCGACATCGCCGAACACCTCGATTTCGGATGTGGCGTCAGGAACAACGTTGAAGCGATCCCACCGCCGGCTCTCGCCCTTCGGATTCACGAATAGAAAAATAGGGCGCGAATCGGTTACTAGAAGGTCGTTCCACCCGCCGCCGGTGTAGTCGTGAGCAAAATAGGTCATGCCTTCCGGGAAGCTGCTCGGGCTGTATGTGCGGGCTGCCGTGAATTCGTGGCGCTCCGTGTAGTTAGGGCCGATGAAGTAGAAAGGTCCGGCGATTATATCCGGAACTCCGTCATGATTGATATCGCCCGCGGTCACACCCCACGAGTAGAAGAAGTCGCTCAAGCGCTGCATGCGGAAATGCGAGGAGACCTGCTCGGCAGGGTCGCGCTTAACGTTCAGGTCATGAAACGAAATGTCGCGGAACTTCACATCGCCCGATCCGCGCACATGCAGCGCCACCGGACCATAGCCCATCATGTGGTCATTGGTGGCGCTATTCCCCAATCCCCGCCGGCCATTCATGGCAGTCCAGACCATGTCCATGTCGACGATGACGCCGATGCTGTTCCATTCATTTGCGGGAAGCGAGGCCCCACCGCGCCCTGCACCGCCCCGTCCAGCCGCGCCCGCAACACCTCCTCGGCCCGCGGCCTGGGCTCCGCCGCGTCCTCCAGCCTGGCCTCTGGCGGCTGCCTGCGTCTGTTCCGCCTGATACTCCGCAACCGTGGGCGCCGGCCGGGCAAACCCCGGCACTTGCGAATTCCCATTAGATTGCGGACCGGTGGCAATGCGCGAGAACTGCGCCGAGGCGCGATCGAGCTTCTTTCGGCTCACGTCCTTGCCGTCAGCGCTCAGCTCCAGTTCGTAGGCGTCCGTATCGCCTTCCGCCAGCGAAATGTAGGTGCCCTTCAATCCGCCGCTTTCGGTCTTCGCGGCGCGCAGCAGAACGCCGGCGTTACACGAGGCGGAACAGCGGAAGTCGCTGTAAAACTGAATGTCCTGATAGCCCTTGTCGAAAACCAGCCAGCCGCCCTCCACACTTGAAGGGGTTCCGGTGATTTCCCCGCTCTCAGCTTTCCAGGTTGCCGCGCCAATCTGGCGCAGCCCCGAGAGGGAAGAACCATTGAAGACGACATCAGGGATGAAATCTTTGGGAGCGGCGAAGATGGAGCTCAGCAGCGCGAAAACAGCGAACAACGCCGCTGTTAGGAGCGCGACTCGGCGCAAAATCATTGGCGATCTCCTGTGTAGCTAGGTCGCGTTTACATCCAGCGCAGGTCAGGCATTTCCCGGCTCTTTCTCCGCGCTTTGCATAATATGCAAGCTATATTGCATTTTTGCTATGAGGATGCTATCAGGGCCGTTTGCGAATGTCAATAAATATCTTCGAGTTCCGCGGATCGAGGCTCGATTACGTTCGTGGCGGCTGGCTGGCGTTCAGCATCCCGTCCCAGGTATCGATCCGCTCGTTCTTCATCTCTTCTTCGTTGAACCAGGTCGTGGTGACGGATTTGACCTCTGTGAAGAATCGAATGCCGTCTTTGCCCAAAGTGTGCAGATCGCCGAAGAACGATTTCTTCCGTCCCGAGAATGGGAAGACGCTCACCGGCACTGGAATGCCGACGTTGATGCCCACCATTCCAGCGTGTGTCCGGCGTGCGAATTCGCGGCTGTAATAGTGCAGCGCTCGCCCGCGCACCCGAAAGCGCCGTTGATAATGCCGCGCGCCGTGCGGTCAATGGGCGCATCTTCCATCACGAGCGCGTGGTTCTTCGCCTGGCACAGCACCTGTACACGCTTTCCGTGCGCCGCCGCCGTCGCGTACACCTGTTCGCCCACTCGCATCGATCCTACAAATATCACGCCCTGAACAACCGGATGTTTGAGCAGCCCTTCCGCCTGTTTCGCGCCGCAAGTCACCAGATTCACCACGCCCTTGGGCAATCCGGCCTCATACAGCAGTTCGACCATGCGCATCGAGGTCATCGGCGTCACCGGCGAGGGCCGCAGCACCAACGTATTGCCGGTGGCGATGCAAAGCGGCATCATCCATCCCATGGGAATCATGGCCGGAAAATTGAAGGGCGTGATGCCGGCAAAGACTCCCAGCGGTTCACGGTACATCACCGTGTCGTACCCCGGCGAGGCGTTCATGAGAGATTCGCCCATCAGCATCGATGGGATTCCGCAAGCGACTTTAACCACCTCTTTCGCCTTCAGCACATCGCCGTGTGCTTCCTCCCAAACTTGCCATGCTCGGTCGCGACCATCCGCGTCAACTCATTCAAGTGCCGGTCCAGCAGCTCACGGAATTTGTAGAGATGCAGCACGCGCCGCATCGGCGCGGTGTCGACCCAAGCCGGAAAGGCCTCTTTAGCGGATTGGACACGCGATGGACCTCGGCCTCGTTGCAATCGGGCGCGTGCGCGATGAGCTCTCCGGTGCTGGGATCGGAAATGTCGAAGTACGACTAGGTTTGCGAGACATTGGCCTCGCCATCCACAAAATTCTCAGCTTGACGGCGTCTTGAGCGGTCATATATTTTCCTTGCGTAATCTGCAATGCGTCTGGCGTAATCGGCATTGGTCGTATCAGCGAGTTTCGGGGAAGTCAAGGCGCGGGACAGGCGCGGGACAGCCCCGGGGGGCCGCCGAAATGGGCCTCTTAAGCCGTCTGCCGTCCGGCTTCAGCCCAGTGGACCATCGGCAGCCCCGGCGCCGGCGCTTGGAAGTAGGGGATCCGATTCCCCTTCAGCGACCCGATGTACACCGTCCGCAAATCGGGGCCGCCGAAGGTGACGCTGGCCATCCACGGGGCGAGGCCGCGTCCAGTGGCGAACAACACTTCTTGCGTAACCTGACCGGCCAAAAACTGACGTTCGAGCGCATCCACTTTTTCCGCGTCGCCTTCGTCCAGCAGAACCCTCAGGTCGCCTTGCGGCGTCAGGACGAACAACTTGTCGGAATAGACAAGCGTGCCCCACAGATTGCCGCAGATGTCGAAGGCAATTCCGTCGGGCCACGCTCCTTTGCCGAGGCTGCGCGGGCCGAAGATTTCGCGATCCTTCGCCTCTCCGCGCTCATCGATCCGCAAACGCGTTATGCATCCGCCGGTCGTCTCGACTACATAAAGGAACTCCTCGCGCGCATCGAAGCGAATCTCGTTGGTGAAATGGAATCCATCCGCCACTATGCGGAATGCGCCGTTTTCATAACGCGCCAGGTAGCCGTCCGCGAGATCGGTGCGCAGGGCGTGCATCCAGTTTTTGACTTTGGTCGAGACCGTAACCCAGATGCGGCCGCGCGAATCGCGCAGAACGAAGTTGACCTTGCCTACCGGCTCGCCATCGATATTGTCCGCCAGCACCTGCGTAACGCCGTCACGCGTCATCAGCTCAAGGCAATCGGTTCCGAAATTCGAAATGAGGAAATCGCCGTTCTGCGCGAATGCCAACCCGTTCGGCAGCGTGCCTTCGAGATAGCGCGAGGCTTCGCTGTCCGCTTTGCCGAAGCGCTGCGAACTGCGCTGCGTCACGATCTGCTGTGCGCCGTCGGGCGAGATTCTCATTACGCCGCCACGTGCATCTGCCGACCACAACGTACCGCCCCGCTCCGCCAGGATGCATTCGGGACGCTGCAGGTCTTGGCCAATATAGCGGATCGAGTCCTTATCGATGCCAAAATCGAGGACGGGATTAGTTTGCATTAGACGCAATTCGCATTGCGTAAGTCAGGGTAGCAAGGGAGCCGGCACAGGTCAAACGCTCGCGAATCGATAAACCCGCGCCCTACGAGTCGCGCGTTTCGTTGCTCAAGAGCTCGGAGATGCGATTGGCGGCCATGGAGACCTGTTCGCCGCAGATCTTGTAACGGTCCTTGGAAAACCGCTGCACGGGAACCGAAACGCCAATCGAGCCGATAATTGCGCCGCCTTCGGCGCGGACGGGCGCCGCCACGCAGCGGATGCCTTCCTGATATTCGCCGTCGTCGGTAGCGTAGCCCTGTTCCTTAATTTGCGTGCAGGCCCTCGCCAACTGATCGAGGCTGCCAACCGTCTGCTTGGTGAACGTGTCCAGCTTTTCCGATCCGAAGATGGCTTTCAGATCGGCCTTGCTGCAATCCGCCAGGAGCGCTTTGCCGTGTGCCGTGCAATAGAGAGGAATCAATTCGCCGGTCTGGCCCGAGACCGCAATCACCTGGCTGGTCACCAAGTGATCGATGAAGAGCGCTTGTTTGCCTTCGCGGATGGCCAGATGGACTGTCTCTTCGGTTTGATTGGAAAGCCACTTTACATGCTCGCGCGAAACGCGGATGAGCATCGTGCTCCAATCGTATTGATGCGACAACCGCCAGACCGACGGCCCCAAAATGTATACTTTGCGGTTCGTCAGGTAAGAGAGGAAACCGCGCCGGCGCAAAGTGTTGGCCAGGCGGAATACGCTGCTGCGATCGATTCCCAGGACCTCGGTCAATTCCCCGAGAGAAACAGGCTCGGTGGAACGCGCAACAGTCTCAAGAATAATCAAACCTCGGTCCAGGCTTTGAATCGACGGCGTCTCCTGCCTAATCGGCTTGATTTTCATTGGGTTGGTTTCAATTATAACGGTTCATCGGTGTTTTCTCCGGCCCGCTAAAATATGGCATTCCCCGCCAAGTGTTTCGCTCCGCGCAACGCCGCCTCTCCCCGCCCATTTTCCATTGACTTCCATTCTGGCCCCTGATAACATCATCGATGCAATTATAATTGCACAATGTGCAATATATGTTGGTTTTGATGGAGCGTTTCTAAGCAGTTTCGCACCGACTGCCTGGGCGGAAGCGGGAAAGCGTGGGCGGCTCGCGGAGGCATACGCGTGGAAAAAAGAACCAAAGTCGCGATCGCACACAGTGACGCCGATCTTGGCAAGCCGGGTGAGTACTCCCGGGCGCAACTCGATCTCGTCAAGCAGATGATCCGGGGAGTTGCCGATCAGACGATGGGCGGGATGAAGAACATTGTCTCCTGCGGCGATAAGGTCCTGATCAAGATCAATACCGTCATCCCCATCGCTCCAAATGCCGGCTTCACCACCGATCCGCGCATGCTCGAGGCGTTGATTGAGCTGGTGCAGGAGCAGAATCCGGCGCGAATTCAAATCGGCGAACGCTGCGCCATGGGCGCCGACACCCGCGTGGCCATGGATGAGTGCGGCATAACCGAGGTAGCCAACCGGACTGGAGCCGAGTTATGCCCGTTCGAGCATGTGCCTTTCGACATGTACAAGATCGATCGGCCGATCAGCTTTAATGAATTCCCCGTCCCCCGGCCGGTGCGCGATGCCGACGCCTATATCGGCCTGCCTAAGATGAAGGTTCATGTTCATACTACTTTCACCGGCGCGATGAAGCTGCAATTCGGCAATCTGCCTGATTACGACTGGATGGTCCGATGCCACCGCGACGACATCTATCAAAAGATCGTCAATCTGACACGCGCGGCCAATCCGAAATGGTTCGTGATGGACTCGCTTTATGCCTGCCAGGGCAATGGCCCCTTCTCTCCGTACGGCGAAGACCTCATTAAGGACTTCAATACCATTTGCGGAGGCCCCGATCCTGTCGCCGTGGATACCATTTGCGAAGCGCTCATGGATTGGGATTATCCCGGGACGAATGTACCCTCCACCGTGCTCGGAGCGGCCGAGGGTCTGGGCACCAACAAGATGGAAGAGATCGAGCTGTCTGGTCCGCCGATCGCGCAGGTCAAGCGCCGGTTCAAGCGGCAGAACACGGTTTTGCAGGGCCAATATCCCAACGTCAACCTGATTATGGGCTCGACTTGCGAAGCCGGTTGCCGCGCCATCCTCCGCATCCAGTTGGATCAGCTTCAAGCCGATGGCACCCTGGCCAAACTGAAGCGCCCTCTTTACGTCTTTACCGGTTTGCAATTCGAGGAGAAGATCACCGAGGTCGACGGCGACGTCCTTATAGTGGGGGATTGCGCGAAAGGCATGCAGGAGCGCTTTCCGGACGCGAAGTATTGGGGAAGCTGCACCGAGTATCCCAACTGCACTCCCATTTGGGCCAACCGCCCCGACGTGGGCATCTCGCAGTACGTGCGTGAACTGCAGCGCGCGAGAGAAGCCGCGGCCGTTTCCAGCTTGTAAGGGGGACCTATATGGCGGAATCATCGGCTGCGCGGGAGCGTGCCCGCGGTAAGGGCCGGGAACTCATCGACAGCCGCGAATCGTTGCTTCGGCAGGGCATTCTCAAGCTACTCGCTATCAAGGATTCGGATGTCCGCATCCTGACGCTCGATCAATCGCGCGATGCGGTAGATAAAGGCCTGCACGCCGGCGGAGCGTTCTCGTCCGTGGTTCCCCTGGTCGCGCTGTATTACGGTGGCTTCATCTCTCCCGACGTGGAAGATCCGACGCGCGTCGGAGGCGACATGTTCGTGCTCAGCAAGGGCCACGCCGTCGCCGCGCTGGCTTCCATCTATGCCGAGCTGGGTTACTTCGATGCCAAGATCCTGAAGAACTCGCGCTCGTACGAGAGCATTCTGAACGGCCATCCCGGTCCGGTGCTGCCGGGAATTCAGATCGCTACCGGCCCCATGGGCCAGGGCTTCGGCGTCGCGCAGGGTTTCGCGATCGCTGGACGCTTCGGGCGCCGATTCGACTCCTATGCCGTCCTCGGCGACGGTGAACTTCAAGAGGGTCCGATTTGGGAAGCCGTGATGTACGCGGGCGCCAAGCATCTGGACAATCTCTGCATTCTCGTCGACCACAATCACGGCCAACTCGATATTTTCAGCCGCTTGATTTTTCCCATGCCTGATCTCGGGCCGGTATTCGAGTCGTTCGGATGGCAGGCGCACACCGTGGACGCGACGAAGTACGACGGGGTTTACGCCGCGCTCGAAGCCTTCCGCAACGGACCGCGCAACGGCAAGCCGACCGCAATCATCTGCCATTCGACGAAAGGATTCGGCGCCTTCTCCGATTTCTTTAATCGTCACAAAGTAGTGGTCACCGATGCCCTGGTCGAACAGGAGATCGCGCTGCAATCGGAGCGGCGGGCCGCGCGGGTGGATGAGTTCAACGGTTTCGACGAGCGTATCGAGAGGGGCTCCGAAGACCAAAGCGTCCGCAGCGCCCTGCTTGAAATGGCTGGCCGCATGCACCTCTCGACGCATCGCGATTCCCGAGGCCGGCTGTCGCTCGAACAGAGCGTCGGACCGGTGGTGGCGCGCCGCGCGCCGCCACGCGACAAGCGCATTCAGTGCGACGCGCGGCTCTTGCCCAAGATCGATGCGGCCAAAGAGTACAGCGCCGCCGATATCGTCACGGGGGCGATGAAGATCTTCGCGCGCGACCCGGGGGTGGTTTCGGTGGATTCCGATCTCGCCACCACCAGCGGGCTCGAAGGCGGGGTGGGCGCGGTGGATCAAAGCCGCGCGCTCAACGTAGGCGTGGCCGAAGCCAATATGATGCTCATCGGCGAGGCGTTCGCGGCGCTCGGCTACAACGCTTGGGTGAGCACATTCTGTCCGTTCTTCGATTGGAAGGTGATGCGCCGCATCGCGGTAGGCCATCAGGAGCGTCTCGAGGCCATCAAGGCCCGCGACGGCTGGCTCAGCCAAGGCCACGGCCTCGATCTGACTTTCCTTGCCACGGCGGCCAATCTTGAAACACGCACCAACGGCGCCACGCACATGGGCAACGACGACATCACGGTGTTCGACGCCATTGGCCACTTGAAGATCATTGACGTTTCCTGCCCGCGGCAGCTGCTGGCCATCATGCAGTGGATTATGGAAGGGAATCGCGGTTTGATCTACTTGCGCGTCATGCGGACGCCTTCCGCCGTCATCTATGGACCCGATTATTCGTTCGAATTCGGCAAGGGGCATCGCCTGAAGCGCGGCGCGGATGATGCGGCGGTGATCGTGAGCAGCGGCCGCGGAGTGCATGAGGCCATGGAAGCGGCAGCGCTGTGCGCAAAATCGGGTGTGAGTATCGGCGTGGTGGACATGCCATCGATCGACGACGAGCTACTGCTTGAGCTGTTCGAATCGGGAACGCCGCTTGTATTCGCGGAGCAGAACAACGGTTACATCTGGCAGAACTTTCTTAAGACACTCTATCGCCATCGCCAACGGATCGCCGCGGGACATCTGGACCGCGTCATCGCCGTCAACACGCTCGATGTGGAAGGCCGGCCGCAGTTCATCCACTCGGGGACCTACGAGGAGTTGATCGAGGTATTCGGTTTATCGGCCGCGAAACTGGCACGGCGAATGATCGGCTTGGCGGCCAAGAGAGGAGACGCATGAGCGTTCCGCAACTGCATGAGACGCAGGTAGAAGAATTGGATCTTCCCGGACGCCATTTGCGCTGGCTGGTGGGCGATGGCGGGCTGACCGCGCGGCATTGCTCCTTTTGCGTAATACGCGTGGCTCCCGGTGAAAAGGTGCGTCCGGCGCACAGCCATCCGCACGGCGAAGAGGTGATCTACGTGATGAGCGGATCGGGACGGGTGCTGGTGGCGGGCGAAGTGTCGTCGGTCTGCGAAGGAAGCACCGTCCTCTTTCCGCAAGGGGCCGTGCACATGCTCCATAACACCGGCACTGAAGAGATGAAGGTGGCCTGCTTCTTTGCGCCGGGGACGAATCTGGATAATTACAAGCTCTACGAGGACGTAGATTTTCCGGATTGAATCTCGATCCGCCGCGGGCGAGCAAAGCATCCACCGAATGCGTGCCCAAGTCACGCCCATTGAGGTAGACCGTCGCGTTCATGTAGACGCCTTCGAACTCGACGCTGATGCGTTTGCCGCTCGCGAGGCTGGTTCTGGGCGGAGGCGCTCTCCGGCTACAAGATTGTGACGCCAGGCAGAATGGTGCAGCAGGTTCGTCGCTTCATGTTGTCCAGCCGCACCGCCGGCGAATTACTTCAAGCTCATATGCTTTGACGCGAAGTCGAGGAAGTAGGGCCAGTTGGGTTGATCGGTGTGCCCGCTCGAGTGTTGGCGGAAGGCGATATCGCCAGTCGCAATCAGCGTCTCGATCTTGGGGTGGCGACCTTCTTTCCGTTCTTGAGCGTCAACGGATCGGGCAAGTTGGGATACGGGTTGGCTTTCGACTCATCGTAGTTGGCGAAATTCGGATCGGTGGTATCTCTCCCGGCCTTGCCGCGGCGCAGTTGAGTGATATGAAGCAGATCCATGGTGCGTTGATGATCTTCTTCCTTGGTCATTTTGACCGGTGGCGTCCCGCCGGCTGCCTTCGCAACTCGAATGAGGAGATGGGCGGACGGTACGGCAACAAGACAGAGAAGCGCAAGACCTACGTAGCGCACGGCGCGAGTTTTCGACATGGAGTCCTCCAACAGTTTCATGGGAAGATATTGGACTAATTGTTTTATGGTCGAACTATATAAACATTTCGTGCCGAAGTCAATCATGATTCAAGTTCGTGATGCAGTTCGGGCACTCCGATGGTGGATGATGGGTCTGATTTCTTTGTGTACCTGAATCGGAACTAGTGGGCTGACCCGGTCAAGGGCTATGATCCGATTGGATGTAATTCTGCGTTCGCATCGCCTCTGGTGGCGCTCAGCGCATTTCACAGGAGGAAGAATGTTCCAAATACTGATCATCACCGGCGACGGAGGCGAGTCCTACGAGGCCCTATACGCCGTACATCGGTTGGAAGAAGAGGGCTGGAAGGGCGTTGTCGCAGCGCCGTCGCGGCGGCGGCTGAAATTGGTAATGCATGACTTCACGCCCGGATGGGACACCTACGTCGAGCGGCCCGGCTACGGCGTCGTCGCTGACCTCACCTTTGACGACATTCGCGTCGAGGATTACAATGCGGTGCTGGTCCTGGGTGGCCGAGCGCCCGAATATCTGCGGGACAACGATAAGGTGCTCGATATCATGCGCGAGTTCGATCGCACGGGCAAATGGATCTTCGCAATTTGCCACGGGGTGCAGGTATTGGCAGCGGCAGGTCTGATTCGCGGCAAACGCGTGACCTGCTACCGGCACGTGCGCCGCGAAGCCGAGCAGGCGGGCGCGACATTTGTTGATGAACAGACTGTGCGCGACGGTCGCATCGTAACCGCGCAGACTTGGCAATCGCATCCGTCGTTCTATCGTGAGATCGTCAAGCAGCTTGCGGGAAAGGCGAGCGGCGCGATTTCGTGACGACTGTTAGTTCAAACTTGGAGGGACGCAATGAAACACCGACTTAGCCGCCGCGCATGGATTGCATCCGGAGCGGCAATGCCTTTTGCGATCGAAACCCCTTTGGCAGCGGCGCCGGGACCGCCTGCCTATACCCTGTCGATCAACATCGAAATCATGTTCCCGCGCGCTATGCCCAGGCCGGAGCGCATGAAAGTTGTGGCCGCGCAAGGGTTCACCGCCTACAGTTTCTGGAACACGACCGAGGAAGAGCAAGACGCGATGCTCAAGGTGCAGGAACAGACCGGCCTGAAGTGCGCCAGCATCACCGGTCCGGGCAACTCAGTGAGTTCGACCGGACTGACGAAACCGGGAATGGAAAAGGTCTTCCTCGATGACATGACCGCGAGGGTGAAGATGGCCTCGAAATTCGGCGGTCCGCTGCCGATCATCTTCGTCGGACGCAACCAGCCCGACGTAGCTTGGGAACAGCAGCGGACCCAAATCGTGAGCGGTCTGAAGAAGGCGGGCGACATCGCCGCCGAGCGCGGCATCACTCTTGTGGTTGAGCCGCTGAGCACAGCGAATGGTCAGACCAGGATGGCCCTCGATACGGCGGCAGCCGCCTTCCCCGCGATCGAGGAGCTCAACCATCCGCACGTGAAAATCTGTTTCGACATGTACCACCTGCAACTCATGGAAGGAAACATTACCAGCCATCTGCGCGAGGGGCTAACCAAAGGCTTGATCGGCCTGGTGCAGATGGGTGAGGTTCCAGGACGCAGAGAACCGGGCACGGGTGAAATCGACTATGCCTACATGATGCGCGTCCTACGCGATCTGAAATACAGCGGATATTTCGATACCGAGATGGGTACAAGCACCACGCCGGAAGCCGCGATACAACTAGCGCGGAAGATGTCGCTGGAAAACTGACTAGTAACAGCTAGATGAAGCGGTTCGGTGGACCGTCGATTCTGTTCGATGGTCAAAACAATATCGACTAAAGTGCTCTTGATATCTATCTACTGCTGTACTCGTGGTGTTTCGGGCAAACCTCGGCCCATTGTTCAGATGGTCAACAGGCGCAGCGATCATCACGAGCGAGGCGCAAAAAAGAGCGGTGGCGTCCTGGTCCGGCAGAAGAGACCCCGGGAAACGAACGCAAAGGCAAAAAAACAACAAATGTGCTGTTAACCGTAGATCGACAACAACAAATCACTCCGCGATGCTGAAGAGTGGCTTTGGAAGGGGATCCGCCTCCACCGGGGCTGAGATTTTATCGAGCAGCAAACGACCCGGTTGCATTGGCCCAAGCTTTTAGAATTTGAAGCGGAAACCGAGCTGAATTAGCCGCTGATCGCGTGCGCTAATGGCTGTATTTCGGGGCGGTACAACGATGTTCCGAAGCCATTTACCTCGGCCGTGGTGTTCAGATTTGTTACGTTGAGCGCGTTCGTGATGTTCGTCGATTCCGCCATGAATTCGAGGCTTTTTCGTTCAGTTAATTGGAACAGCGCGAATAAGCGCGAATAGGGACGTTCAATTCGAAGCCTGATGGCCCCCGGACGGCATTCCGGCCTTCGAAGAGTGGGCACTGGTTCGCGGGAGTTGCGGAACTGTCACCATTCAGGATTTGGTTACTGCCGATATTGAATACGTCGCCACTCGACGCAATTAGCCCGATTGACAAGCGGTTGAGATTCAGAATATATCTGGCGATTCTGCTGCCGACATGGACTCGGGGCGTGAAGACGCCGGTCATATTGAAGACGTGGGCGACGGTCGGTCAGGGAACTTCCGCGGTCACGCCGATAGTTTGAGGGATCCGACAAGGTTTCGGTATTGGCGCTGTCGATCGTGTTCTGTTCCGGTGCGTCGATGGCGTGCGACCAGATGTAGGTCGCGAAGAGTTCGAAGCCGCGGGACCACCGCCGCTCCAAAGTGAGATTTAACGCGTTTTAATTCGAGTCTCCGACCGATTTCCGATGAGAGTATGTTGCCGAAATTTGCGCGGCGCTGCTGTAGATTGGCCGGCCATCAGCAAGGAAGCTGCCCGATGGAACCAAGTTGATGTTGGCATAAACGGACAGATCAGTGCCTTTCGTGTAAAGATACGAGGCCGTTGCCACAAAGCCGGCGCCGAGCTGCCGTGCGGTCGAAACGTTTGCGTTGTAAGAATACAGCGTCGCAAAATCGGTGGATATCGTCGTGACGTTCAATGGCAATGAGCTCAAGCCCATCACCAAAGACGGGAGCACGTTCGGAAACGCTGGGGCGTATGGTGTGCCGGGTATCGTGGTGAAGGTGACGAATTTCGAAGATCCACTATTGAGAATGGCACGGCGGTAGAGGTCGGTCTACGGGGGATCGTAGAAGATCCCCGTACTACCGTGGACCACCGTACAGTCGTTCTTGCCGAGGCCATATGCGAAACCAAAGCGCGGCGCCACGTTCTTCGCGTCTATATTGAAATGCCGCGAGAACGGAAATGGCGAGTTTTTGTCGGCGGCTGGCACCTTGTAGATGTCAAAGCGTAGACCGTAGGCGAGCGTAAGATTCCGCGCAGACTTCCAGTGAGTTGTAATTGAGGGAACCGTTGACCCAGGATGCATACGTGTGACCGCCGCTGAGCGCTTCGGCGACGTCATGGGTTTCGCAATGTTTTGGCCGAAGAGTAAATACGCAAAGGGATTGATCCCATTGACCGCAGCGAGATAGCTGCCAATCGTCGGAAATGCATACAGGGCGCCGGTGGCCTGGACCTGGGAATCGCGAATCCATCGCGTGCTGAAGGCGAATTTCAGAGCGTGGGTGTTGATATCGTAGCTGAACGTATCGGCGATTTCTGGCGTGGTCTCGTTGTAGACCATTCCGGCGCCAGTCGGTCCTCCGAAGTTCGCCACGCCAAGAATCGTGATGCTCGGACCGACGCCACTACCCGAAAACCGATTATCGGATTGGCCCCGGTAGTCCACTTGAGTACGCAGCTCGTTGACAACGGATGGGGAGATGGTGGACACGACCTTGCCCGCCTACGGCGGAGGTGTTGTCATATGGGAGTCGTTCGAATGATGCATGTACCGAATCGAGACCCGGTTCCGCGAATTCACAATCCAATCGGCCTTTGCGGTGTAAAAGTTGAGACCCTGGCGGAAAGGGATCGCGCTCGCATAGTTGGGAGGAAGTCCAAGTTCCGCGGCCGCGCGCTGAACGGAGTGCGCCGAAACATATAGCCGGCCTCACCGTGGAAATCGTTCGTTCCGGATTTGCTGATCGCATTGAATACTGTCCCAACGGTGTTGCCGAATTCCGGTGCAAAGCCATTTGATACCTCTTGGACCTCCTCCACGTAGGTGTTAGAGATCGTAATCAACCGAAGTCCTGCACGATCACTTTCGGTATTGTTGTCGCCGTCGATTTCATAATTGACCCGATCGTCGAAGCCGTTCGCCTCAATCTTGCGTGGCACCCGAATTCGGTGTTCTCGATGCCGCCGACGTACGGCTGGAACCGTATGAAATTGTAGGGATTGCGCGAGACTAGCGGGAGATTGCTGGTCGTATTTTCATCGAGAATAGTCCCCTGGTCTGTTCGAGCTGGATCAGTGGGCGGTATAGTTAGGGTCACGTCTACCCGTGTTTTGAATCCCTGAAGCTGCATCGATAGATTCACCGTGATGGTAGCGTCGGCAGCCACTTCAATCCCGGATTGCGTTGCCGCGGTGAACCTGGTTGCCTTAGTTTCCAGGTCGTAAGCGCCGAGCGGCAAGAGGCTGAATCGATATAGACCGGAACTTCCGGTCTTCGTGGTTTGCCGGAGGCGGGTGGCGATGTTCGTGACAGTGACGACCGCGTCCGGAATTGAGCCGCCGACAGGGTCCGTGACTGTGCCTGAGATTTCGCCGGTCATCGCTGAGGACTGCCCAAAGCAATGAAATACCTCTACGATCCAAGTCAATATTAGTGCGATGAAAAGTCGACGCCGATGGAACATTCCGTTCTTCTCCTTTTGTCAGTTCTGCGCTGAGCGATTCGCAATGCAATGATTGAGCAGCTGACGACGAGAACTGCAATTGGAATTTGGGGCGCCCGCACAAGATTTTGCAGGATCACTGCAGCTAGCGTCGGCAAAGCCAACCATGACATCTATACCCCGTTTGGGTTTTCCGGCAAAAAAACCAGTCATCACGAGGCTCCGAAATTGTAGCGGAAAAGACCTTCAGGCACGAAGAGGGGGCAAGGGCGCGCACACCCTCGCCTAAACGCCTCATGCACTTGCTTTTTGGCGCAATGTGTCAGTCCGAGCAAAATCGAAACTTGAGCGGTCGATTGCCATTTGAGCCCGAACTCGCCTGTGACTATGACTAAATTGCCAAGCCGAGGAGTACACTTTTTCAAGCCATCGTTCTTGCCGCCAGGCGATCTGCGGTGCCACTAACGGGAGAGAGCGTGAAGAGGACAGTGCATGTTGCACGAGTCAGGCAGGCCACAGCGCGGCGGGCACTGGCTCAAGCGAAGTAGTTCCCATGGCCGCATTTAGCAAAGGTGGCCGACGAGTACACCGAGTGGCGCGTCTTCGCGTTGTGGGCCCGTGCTATCGTCGACGCCGCCGGCGACGTTCCGGTCGCGGTTCGAACTGAGATCGAACGTCGAGCGCCTGGGGGTCTACGGGTTTCTGCAGCCGAGATTAACGTCCCTGATCGAAGCCGGACCGAGGACGGCCCGGACTCAGAGTCATCGAGCCCCGTCGTCCCCTCTATTAGAATCATTCATTTACGACCAATTTCCTAGGCTTTTCTAGATTTTTACGGTCTTGCGGGAACGGTCCTCCGAAATCACGTCTGCCAGGGCATTCCGCTATACCTTCGAAGCTGCCTTTACGGCGGTGGGGAGCGAGTGGGAATAAACGCTGAGGGTAACGTTTTGATCGGCGTGTCCCAACCTCTCCGATACGAACGCCCTTGCCGAGCAAGACGGATGCGTGGCTGTGTCGCGGCGAGTGCAAAGTGAAACCGGGAAGCCCGGCCTTTAGAAGCGCTTATTCCGGCTGAATGCATAGGCCGTGCCAATATCATACGGTCTCCGGCGGGCGCTAGGCTGATTGGAGATCGGAGTGGGGCCAGGCCCTGTGATCTGTGATCGAACTCAGTGCTCCACGTCTGTTCCGCGGTGAGATCGTCTAGTTGCATTTGAACAAAACTTCGCGCGGGCTCGAGGTGCGCGTCGAGGGCCCAAGCCGGTTTCGCCTAGTCGTAGAATCGCTTACAGCATGTGCGGAGCGCCCGACCTACTGGCGCGGTCGGAACGGATCCGACCTCATCGGTTTTCGCAATATCTTCACGAACCTCACACATCTAGGCGGCTGCGCCCCGCGTCTTACTTAGTGTGGAACAGATGACCGGGAACAGCCCCAGAGAGCCCAGATCCCGCTCAGTTTTGAGGCCACAAGAGGAGGTTTCATGAAGGACACCGTTATTGGAAAACATCACGAGGCGGGAGCACCGTTGAGCGGGTCAAGCATCCTATGTTTGGTTTTAGTCTTTAGCGCCGCTGTCGCCACGCTAATGCTTAGCATTTCGTTCGGGTTGAATTGGGCGAAATGCGTGGTGTTCACGTTCACAGCCGCCGCGCTAGCCTTTGGCGTCGTGTTCACGATCGTGGAGATGCGGAGAACGGCAGACTATAGACGTTGACGCTTGGGGAAGAACAAACGAGGCCGGATTCCGTCTGCATACGTCTCTACGAAGATCCTAACCGCGCGTCCCTGACCTTGGTTGATGGCGCTGCGCGTTTCGAAGACCCGCGAGGGGCTCGACGAATCGGTGCGGTTTCCGGCGTCGCGCAACGTTGAAGCTGCTTTCCCCGGGACCTCAAACTTTCCTCCGTCCCACGCGCAGCTATTCGCTTGTGTAGGATCAAGGATACGAGGATCCGGCCGCTTCACCCCATTACGGCACCTAAATACGAAAAGCTGCATGCAGAGATCTCGGGAAATTGTTGGCCTGGGGTTACTGGGAAACATTCCTGTACTTCGAATTGCCGAAAACCTCCGCCACGCCACGCAACTTTGGGCGGAAACTGCTACATCTGGAAACTTCTGAAACGCAATGGTGGGCGCGACAGGACTCGAACCTGTGACCTCCTGCGTGTGAAGCAGGCGCTCTAACCAACTGAGCTACGCGCCCATTTTCCAATCAATACCCGCCTGTTATGACGATTCTGCAGTGTAAATAGAGCTGCTTTCGTGCCACATTCGCGGTATCCGCACCAATGATAACGCATTTACGGTGCGTTCCAAAACTGCCACGATTATGGCGGGAGTCATTGTCGAACCTCGCGCTCAGGTGCTCCCAGAGTCTGCCGTGGCGATGACAGAGCTTGTTCGATCTCAGAGCCGCTAGTCGAGGGCCTGAGCACCCTGTTGGCCCCTCAATTAACTTCCGAATTTACACATTAGGTATACTGGATAATTAATTCCCAAGGAGAAATCACGGCGTGAGGGTGTGCTCACTAGAAGCATGGCTAGTTATCTTCGGAGGTTGTCTCGGCCGCCGAGAAGCCGTCGAACACAATGTATTTGCAGCATCAATTCGCCATACTTGCATTTCCACCAAACCAGCAGCCAACTCCCTAAAAGGGCCTACGGTAAATGGTTTATACGCTCGAAGTAATTGAATTAATACCAATGGTATCTTAAGAATTATTTTGCCTCACGTTGCCGCTTTCTATCATTATTTTTATCCTGACGACGTCGTCAGCGCAGTTGTCTTCAGCGACCTGTGTGAAGGGCTCAGCCGTGAGGGCTGGCAGGTAACTGCAATGCCGTGCAATCGCGGCTGTCGTGACGAGTCAAAAACCTACCCCAAGACCGAACTGTACAAAGGCGTGAATATACGGCGGCTCTGGCGGCCGCGGTTTCCCCAATCCTCGAACGTGGGCAGGCTACTGAACGCCGGGTGGATGATCCTTCGATGGGCCTTTGTGATCTTCAGACCCTCCTTCCGGCCCGATGTCGTTATCGTTGGCACCGATCCGGTCCACGGCGTGATCGTTGCCCGCTTTTGGAAACTTTTTCGCCCCAAGATGCGCGTTGTGCACTGGTGCTTCGATCTCTATCCCGAGGCTGCTATTGCCGATGGCGTCCTGCCCGAAAATAGCGCCGGTGCGCGAATCCTGCGTTCCTGTCTCGCCTCAGCCTATAACGCCTGCGATCTCATCGTCGACATTGGGTCTTGCATGCGCAGGAAACTCGACGCATACCACCCCAGATCACGGCGAGCGACCCTTGTTCCCTGGGCGCTGGATGAGCCCTCGGCTGTCGTAGACGCCTCGCCCCAAGAGCGGGCAATCGTCTTTGGACCTGCGCGGCTTGGGCTTCTTTACTCAGGAAGCTTTGGACGCGCACACGATCACAAGCCAATTCTGGCCCTGGCTCGCAGGCTGCGTTCGGAAGCCATACAGGTAGCGTTCAGCGTGCGTGGCAACAGCGTGGACAGCCTTCGCGGTGCGCTTACGCCGGAAGATACGAACGTCAGCTTCGCGCCGTTCGCCGGCGTCGAAAAGCTGGGTGAGCGTTTAGCATCGGCCGACATTCACATCGTCAGCTTGCGGGAGGAATGGACCGGAACGGTCGTTCCGTCGAAGTTCTTCGGCGCCCTGGCGTCCGGCCGCCCGGTGCTCTTCTGCGGCAGCCCGGATTGCGCAATTGCCGAGTGGATCCGGACCTTTTCGCTTGGCTGGGTCCTATCGACTGACAATGTGGACGAGGTGGTAATCGCGTTAACGAATATAAGGGACAATCCGCGGGAGATGGAGGAAATGCGCGAGAGGTGCCACCGGGTCTATCAGGAGCATTTTGCACGTCACGTCATCCTCCGCCGTTGGGGCCAGGAACTTCAGGCTCTCTGCCTTCCTAAGAGTGCCGCAGAATAATCGGGTTATAATCCGCAAGAGTATGCCGTGGCACCGGGCCGCGCCAGGGGCCGCCTGCGGCTGCCCACCGGTAGCATCGCGATGGTTGCGTCTGAGTTTTTTCTGGTTCGCGCTTGCTGTTCTCGCGACACCTGCAACGGCACAGACGCCCGCCGGCGGATTGAAGGGTCTTAGCCTCGCGCAACTCGGCGAAATAGAAGTAACCACAGCCACAAAACAGCCGGTTCAAGTCAACAAAACACCCGCCGCGATTTACGTTATCACGCAGGAAGATATTCGCCGGTCCGGCGCTACCAGTCTGCCCGAGGCCCTTCGTCTCGCGCCGGGGGTCGACGTGGCCCGCATCGATTCTGTAAAGTGGTCCATCGGCATTCGCGGCTTTGGCAGCCGCCTCTCCCGATCCGTCCTGGTGTTGATCGATGGCCGAACCGTCTACTCCCCCCTTTTCCACGGCGTCTATTGGGAAGTCCAGGAGACCATGATGGAGGATATCGAGCGCATTGAGGTGATCCGCGGACCGGGCGGGACAATCTGGGGCGCTAACGCCGTCAATGGCGTGATTAACATCATCACCAAGAAAGCCAAAGCCACAGCGGGCACGTTGGTTTCAGCCGGTGGCGGCGATACCGACAAGGCCTTTGCCGATGCCCGCTTCGGCGGCAAAGATGGCGACGTCAATTATCGCGTCTATGGAACGTTCTTCGACCGCGGCCCGGAATCGCATCCGGATGGCAATCAATTCGATGCCTGGCAGCGTGGGCAGGCGGGCTTCCGCGCCGACTATGATCCCGACAGCCGCGACACGGTCACGGTGCAAGGCGATATCTATGATAGCCGCATGGGGGAATCCAATCGTATCACCTCACTAACACCCCCGTTTTCCTATCTGTCGGATCAGGTTGCGGACCTTTCCGGGGGAAACGTAATCGCGAGTTGGGACCGTTCGCTGGACAACGGCTCTGGTTTCCACGTGCAGACTTATTACGATCGATTCAATCGCCGCCAATCCACTCAGGCGGAATTCCGCGATACCTTCGATTTCGATTTCGTTCACCACTTCAAACTGGCGAAAACTCTTTTCACTTGGGGCGTAGGAGCGCGCTTTAGCATCGGACGGGTGCCTGAAGTGGTGCCCACATATGTCTTCACGCCCGATCGACGCACAGATCATCTCTACAGTCTGTTTGTGCAGGATGAAATTCCCATTGTGGCGGATAAGTTGTCTTTGACGCTTGGTACGAAGGTGCTACACAGCGCCTTTACCGGTTTCGATCTTGAACCTTCCGCGCGTCTTCTGTGGACGCCCTCGGCTAAGTCGACCTTCTGGAGCGCTGTAACAAGGGCGGTAAGAACGCCATCCGACATCGAGGACGATCTCACGAATACGACGCTACGAAGCGGCGCGCCCCTGGCGTTCAATGTCACCACAGGCGACAACAAGTTCGTCTCCGAAGTTCTCGTCGGTTATGAGGCCGGTTATCGACGGCTTATCATCCCCCAGTTATCGATCGATATTGCCACATATCGTAACGCTTATAGTCACCTGTCAAGCCTTGAACCCGGCGTTCCGTATTTTGACGATTCGCCCGAATATCCACATATTGTTTATCCATATGTCAATGGAAACGGCGTCAGGGGCACAACCACAGGTTTCGAAATAGTGGCGAACTGGAAACCCACCGACTGGTGGCGCGTCGAGCCTTCCTACACCTATTTGAATATGGATCTCGGCGTGATCCCAACCAGTACGGATACAACCACGGTACGGTTGTTAGAGGGATCGAGTCCTCGACACCAGGCCATGATCCAGTCGTACCTGGACTTGCCGCACAATTTTGAATTCTCCCAAGTGTACCGGTATGTCAGCAGTCTTCCTGCCCAACTGGTGGGAAGTTATCAAACGGTGGATGCACGCGTCGCCTGGCATCCCAACCGGCATCTGGAGCTATCTGTTACTGGCCAGAATCTGTTACAGCCCCGTCATCCGGAATATGGCGGCGATCCAGGACCGCTGGTAAGTATTAAGCGGAATTTCTTCGCGACGCTTACATGGCGACATTGAGATCTCTCCGTGTGAATGTGTCGCACCGGAAAACGGCGGCGATCCTCACGCTGGTATTTTTGAGCGTTTCAATCGCGCTGGCCCAGACGGCCAAACCGACCGAGTATCAGGTTAAGGCGGCGTATCTCGCGAACTTCGTCAAATTCATCGAATGGCCAGCGCGCGCCGGCGTCTCAGCGGACGAACCGTTCAACATTTGTATATTGGGGTCCGATCCATTCGGCCCCGCGTTAGACGCCGCCCTCGCCGGCGAAAGCGTGGGCCGTCATGCCTTAGTCCCGCGCAGGGTAGCGAATGTCCGCGAGGCCGCAAATTGCCGGGTTCTTTTCATCAACGCCGATAACAACGAAGTCCGAAAGACTCTCTCGGCGCTTGACAAAGCCGGTATTCTCACAGTCAGCGATCTTCCTCAATTTCTAAAACGCGGTGGGATGATTCAGTTTGTCCTGGAGGAAAACAAGGTCCGTTTCGAGGTCAATCTCGCAGCGGCGAAAAGCGCCGGCTTGAATCTCAGTTCCGAACTCCTCAAAGTGGCGGCAGCCGTAAGGAGGAGCCCGTAAGGGCGGCGATGTTCGGCATGAAGAGTTCCATCAAGCGAAAGCTCACGTGGCTAAACACGCTAGCCAGCGGCGTCGTGCTGCTGGTTGCCTCCCTGGCTTTCGTTGGTTATGAGTTATCCGCATTCCGCCAGAACATGGTCCGAACTCTCTCCGTCGAGGCTCAGATTGTGGGGTTGAATAGCGCCTCCGCGTTGCTCTTTGCAGACCCTCAGGCCGCGGGCAACACTCTGTCGGCTTTGGCGGCGGCCCCCAATATTATTTCCGCGACTATTTATCTACCAACGGGTGAACCCTTTGCCTCGTATGTGCGCGATTCGGGCCAGTCAGTCTTGCCGCCTCCGCCGCTTCCCGGCGGCGCCCTTGAGAACGCGCGCTTCGCCAACTCGGAGCTTTCTCTGGTTCGCCGCATCGTATTTCAGGGAAAAGCCATCGGCTCCGTCTATCTTCGTTCCGACCTGCGCCAGATCAATGAGAGCGTACAGCGGTATATCCGCATCGTGGCCATCGTTCTATTGATATCGCTCTTGGGCGCCATGGCCCTTTCGTCGTTATTCCAGGGTGCGATCACTCGGCCATTAATCCAACTGGCCGAGGTCGCTCGCGTCGTTTCGCGGGAAAAGAACTTCTCTATACGCGCTCCGGTGGTCAGCACTAGCGACGAGGGCTCTGTGCTGGTGAACGCTTTCAATGAAATGTTGGCGCAAATCCAACAGCGCGAGGAGGAGCGTCAGAAATTTGTTTCCCTGGTTGAGCAGACCGATGATTTCATCGGCATGACCGGCTTCGATGGAAACGCCATCTACATCAATCAAGCGGGCTGCCGGTTGGTCGGCCTTGACCCTGCCCTCGCCGCAGGGACGCCAATTTGCCGGTTCTATCCGGAGAGATGGTGGATCAAGCTGCGCGACGAGATCTTTCCTTCCATCCAACGCGGTGAAGGCAATTGGGTCGGCGAAGCGCAGCTTTGCGACATCACGGCGAATCGGCCCATCGATGTTCTGATGAACGTATTTCCTGTTAACCACCCCCAAACCGGTCAACTGTTGTGCTTTGCATCTGTAATTCGCGACATCACCGAACGCATGCAACTCGAAGAGCAGCTTCGCCAGTCGCAAAAGTTAGATAGCATTGGTCAACTGGCCGGCGGCGTGGCTCACGATTTCAACAATCTTCTAGTAGTCATCGGTGGCTACGCCGGCATGATGCTGGAAGATTTACCGCCGGAACATGTCATGCGGGAAGGTCTTGAGGAGATTCGCAGCGCCGGCGACAGGGCTGGCGCCCTCACCCGGCAGCTTCTGGTCTTCAGCCGCCGTCAGCGCGCAGAGCAGATCAACATAGCGATTAACGATCTGGTTCGCAATGTGGAAAAGATGCTGCGCCGCCTGATCGGCGAAGATATCGATCTGGTGCTGGCTCTCGAAGAAAGTGCGGGCGTTCTGCGCGCCGATCCGGGTCATCTCGAGCAGGTGATCCTGAATTTGGTGGTGAACGCGAGAGACGCTATGACGGACGGCGGTAAGCTCGTTATTGAAACCGCGCACTTATTCGTCGATGAGGAATTTGCTCGTATTCACCTCGAACTTGCTCCCGGTGACTATGTCATGCTCTCAGTCAGTGACACCGGCGTCGGGATGACGCCTGAGGTCAAATCACATATCTTTGAGCCGTTTTTTACCACAAAAGAGAAAGGTAAGGGAACCGGTCTCGGCTTATCCACGGTCTATGGCATTGTCAAGCAGAGCGGCGGATCGATTTTTGTCTATAGCGAACCTGGTCAGGGTTCCACCTTCAAGATGCTGTTCCCGGCATTAAGAGATCGTCCAACGGAGCCGCGAACCGCGAACGAATCGGCACAGCTTTCAGGCGTCGAAACGATTCTGCTAGCCGAAGACGAACCTGGGGTGCGGCATTACGTCAGTCAGCTTTTGGCGCAACGCGGATATGTTGTCCTGTTGAGTGGCGATGGACAAACGGCATTGGACGTAGCAAGTGACCATCAAGGACCTATTCATCTGCTATTGACGGATATTGTTATGCCCGGAATGGGCGGCCTGGAACTTGCTGATCGCTTTTCGAAGCTGCGTCCGGGAATACCAATTCTGTTCATGTCCGGTTACACCGATAGAATGTGGGACAGCAAAGAGACGGAATCGAATCTGATTCAGAAGCCGTTTACAACGACCGCTATCCTTACGGCGATTCGGAAAAAGTTGGATAGCAGCCAGCCGCAGGCTTAGTCTCTACCTGACATTCACGGTGAATTGATTGGATGCGAGTCCCCGATGGGCTTGACCTCCATGCCCAACAGATCCGCAACGTCCCGATATAGCCGCGCCGTTAGTTCGTCGCGATCTTTAATAGTCATGCCAGTCGTTGAGATCGGTTCGCCCACGCGTACCACTACTTTGCCGCTGCGCAGGTGGTACGAGTGCATGGGCAATAGTTCTCGCATGCCCACAATCGCGATTGGGACAATCGGCACGCCCGCCTTAATCGCGATGTAAGCCGCGCCCTCTTTGAACTCAATCAACCCTTCAGCCGACCGGCCGCCCTCGGGAAACAGCAACACCGAAATTCCGCGTTCCCGGACAATTCGTGCGCCGTCTGTCATGCTCTTGAGAGAGTTGCGGGCATTAGCCCGATCCACCGGCAAATGGCCGGCGTGGACGAGGTGCGTTCCCAGAAACGGTATCTTGAACAGTCCCTTCTTGGCGAAAAAACGGAACTGCTGAGGCAGGGCGACCAACACGGCCGGAATATCCATGTAACTGCCATGATTCGCGACAAAGACGTAGCTTCCATTGCGGTCCAGCTTTTCAGCGCCTTCCGTCCGCAGGCGAATGAATCCGGCGGCCAGTAACACACGGCTCCAAACCCGCGCCAGCGCATGCAACGTATTCCCGCTACTAGCAAAAAGAGATGCGGCGAGTGAGATCCCTCCCAAAACGATCGTGGCCACCGCCACAATGGGCGCGGAAATGAAAATAGACCGGAGATAGCTCATTCTTTGGCCCCAATCATAGCGCGCGCCTCCGCAACCAAAAACAATGAGCCCGTAATAAAAATGGCATCGTGGTCATCCGCGTCCTGCACTAGGGTGAGCGCCTCGTCAAGCGTAGGCGCAACGCTCAGATTCGGGTGCAGAGCCATTTCACGGATGGCTTCGGGCGCTAGCGCCCGCGCCTGCTTGGGCGCCGTCACGATCACTTGCGCCGCGCGCGGGAACAGGATTCCGCCGATCTCCTCCACTGCCTTATCCCGCATTGCCCCATAAATCAGGCGCACGCGCCGATGCGAATAAAAGCGATCCAGATAGCTTGCCAGCGCGCGCGCGCCGGCTGGGTTGTGCGCGCCATCCAGAACAATTTCCGGGTGTTCCGAAACTTGTTCCAATCGCCCCGGCCACCGGGCCTGGGCTATGCCGCGCTCAATCGCATCGTCCGCGATGCCCACTTGAACGAGCGCCACCGCCGCGGTGGCGGCGTTTCCGACCTGGTGTTCCCCAGCAAGTGGACACGTAATGCGCAGATCGCGCTCGCCCCGAAGCCGAAAGCGGCTGCCGCGCGCATCAAGCTCGAGATCCGCTACATTCCAGGAAGCGACATACGCAACCGGAATTGCCAGCTCCTTGGCGCGATTATCAAGCACTGCCGCGGCTTCAGGCCGCTGCCGTGAAAAGACTGCGGGAACTCCGCGCTTCAGAATCCCTGCCTTCTCCCCCGCGATCGATTCCAGACTCTTTCCCAGATATACTTCATGATCGAAATCGATCGGGGTGATGACGCAGAGGTCAGGCTTCACCACGTTCGTCGCATCCAGCCTGCCGCCCAGCCCGACTTCCAGCACAACCGTATCGACCCCCTCATCGAGAAAAATCAGGAACGCCATTGCCGTAACGGTTTCAAAGTAGGTCGTATGCCAATCCACGACGCCTTCTTCCACCAGTTTTTCGACGCACGTGTGCACGCGCCTGAAGGCATCCGCAAACTGCGTAGCGGAGGCCTGCACGCCGTTGATGCGAACGCGCTCGGTAGGCTCAGCCAGATGCGGCGATGTAAATAAGCCTGTACGGCGTCCGGCGGCGCGCAATCCGCGTTCGATCATGGCACAAATAGAACCCTTGCCATTGGTGCCCGCCACGTGAATAAATGAAAGCCGGTCTTGTGGGTTGCCCAGCGCCTCAAGCGTCGCGCGGATACGTTCCAGACCAAACTTCGCGGTCTTAATTTCGTTGCCCAGCGCGTAAAGAAATTGGACGGAATCGGGATAGTTCACGTGGTCGGGACGCGCCTCTTACTGAAAAAACTTCAGCGCCGTAGCGATATACTGCTTCATTTCCAGGCGCGGCACAACGGCGTCCAGCATGCCGTGTTTCAACAGGAATTCGCTGCGCTGAAATCCTTCGGGCAGCGATTTGCGAATGGTCTGTTCAATGACGCGAGGCCCGGCGAAGCCGATCAGCGCATTGGGTTCGGCAATGTTGAGATCGCCCAGCATGGCATAGCTCGCCGTGACGCCGCCGGTGGTCGGGTCTGTGAGCACGCTGATGTATGGCAGTTTCGCTTCGTCCAGGCGCATAAGCCCAGCCGAAATCTTCGCCATCTGCATCAAGCTGACGGCGCCCTCCTGCATGCGCGCGCCGCTCGATGCGGAAACTACAATGAGCGGCTTCTTTCCGCTGAGACACCGGTCAATGGCGCGTGCGATCTTTTCGCCCACCACTGAGCCCATGCTGCCCGCGATAAAGGCATACTCCATGGCGCAGATCTCGACTTCGCGGCCATCGAGACGTCCCGATCCCGCGATCAGCGCGTCCGTGCGGTTCGTCGCCGCCTGCGTGGTCGCGAGCTTGGCGCGATAGGATTGCTTATCGACAAACTGAAGTGGATCGGACGTGGCGAGTGAGTCGTCGAAGGTCTCGAAATCGCCATCGAAAAGCAGGCGTAGCCGAGTCTCCGCGTCGATGCGGAAATGGTGCCCGCACTTCGGACACACGCTCGCATTCGCCTCCAGATCCTTCTTCCAGATGATCTGGCGGCAGCCCTCGCACTTTTGCCACAGACCTTCGGTGCGAACGTGCTTATCTTTTTCTTCGACCTTCGGCAGCCCTTCGCCGTCCGGTTTGTCTCTCTTGAACCAAGACATTCAAGCCTTACGTTATCGCGGGTAGGGATGGCCCCGCAAGGTTGCAAACGCACGATAAATCTGTTCCGCTAACATGGCACGCGCCAATTCGTGTGGGAAAGTCATTGCGGAAAGCGATAAAAGGCGGTCCGCGCGCGCCGCCCAACCGGCCGGAAGACCATCATGTCCCCCAATTAAAAAGACCAGATCGCGCCCTTCCATCTCTGCATCGGCGACGAGTTTGGCGAAGCCGGCGGAATCGAGCGCAACACCAGCGGGGTCGCAAAAGATCTTGCGGGCGGTGGGGTGTTTCAACCATAAATCGGCCCGGTCCGGACGGATTTCGCGCATTTCACAGGACGAATAGCGGGCTGCGCGGCCTAGAAAATCCGCCGCGATGGCGTTGGCATGCGCGTCTTTCGGCTTGCCGATGAAGTAGAGAAAAACCTTCACTCAGCCGGGATCTCGACCGGCTTAGCGCTGCGCCACAACCGTTCCAGATCGTAATATTCCCGTGCCTTCGGTGAAAAAATGTGGACCACCAGGTCGCCATAATCCACCAACACCCACTCGCCCTGGTTGTACCCTTCCAGACTATTTGGAAGTTCGCCGGCGTCTTTCTTGAGACGCTGGCCAATTTCGTCCGCGATCGCCTGCACCTGCCGTTGGTTGGCGCCGGTACAAATCACAAAGGCGTCAGCGAACGATGTGATGCCCGTGAGATCGAGAACTTTGATGTCGATGGCCTTCTTCGATTCAGCCGCGCGTACCGCGACAAGCCACGTGGGGGTCGATACCTCAGCTTCCGTTGCAGGGGTCGAGTTTGCCTTCAGAACACGCTCCTGAAGCTATGGTACAACAGGGCGCCGCGGTAACACGTAGAGAAAAGCCGGAAGCTAAATCCGCAAAATCACTCGTCGCGGCCACGCTTTGGGGCAATTTGATAGACGCCGAAATTGCGCAATTGAATATGACTGGCTGTCGTGCGAAAGCCGAAGCGGCCCTGTAGGTAGGGGTCTGGGTCCACAAAGTCAAAGATCAGCCGGCTATCGCAGTAATACTGAATGCGATTCCCCATCGCCACCAACTCCACCGTCTGCCAAACGTTTGGCCGTAGCAGCACGTCGGGAGTCCGCAGATCGTTCTCGGGCAGAAGCGGCCGGTCCGCCGCGTCCCCAATGTAACGGCGAAATCGCGTGGTCGTATTTGAGTTACCTCCCTGCCCCACATAGTACGTTCGAAGCGGGTTGTAGTCGCTGAACTGGCCGGACCGTTTGGTCGCAAACAGGTCGCCGGGCGAGCGCGCGTCGGTCGCCATCCAGAAGGCGTTCAGGTCGGACACTCGGTCGTTGGGTCCGCCAGCCTGCGCCATGCGTGCTTGATAGCGAATCATTACCGGAGACCGCAATTCCGGACGGAACCAGAGCGTGCAGCCCGCGGGCACGTCAATGGAAAGCAGGCCGTCGCGCGCCTCCACTGTACCTGGCTTCTCCAGTTCGGCGGCCCATTGCGCCATACCTGAGTGAAAATTGTCCGAGAACAGGCGTTGTCCCACTGAGAAAAAAGCGGCAGCCCGCAGTATACCGCCCAGCATGCACGCAAGGGCAAGCAGACTGAAGCCGGCCTTGAATGGAATTCTCACAATTACTCTCCCGCGCGAAACGGCCCTTTTACCGTAAGAACCAGATCCTGGTCGTCGCGATTGTCTAATACGTAAACCCAATAGCGTTCCCCGCCTGCGTCCACCCGCACGACGATATGTCCCGGCGGCCCGGCTAGCTGGGTTGCGCGCTGCCCGATCACAATCTTCGCCGCCTCTCTCATATCCGTCGCGAATACGTACCGCGGCGACGGTGGAAACCGGCTGTTCATGATGCGCTTAAGCACGTCAGGCGCGGGGTGGCTGGCGCCCAACTTGGAACGATTAACACCGTCGAGCGCAGCGTCCGCAAAAATACCTCGCTCTCCTCTCCCATCGATCCGTGCTGATTTACCACGTGTACGTCGACATGTCCAATCACGGGCGCGATCGCAGCCTCTATCGCATGCCAGGCCGGAAATCCAGGGTCGGGCGTGCCGGGAAGGTCACCGCCAGTAAAGTATCCGAATCGTCCGTATTGCAAACGAAAGCCGTTGCTGCACATATTTTCGTTTGGGCGGTCCACCGCGGCCAGCGAATCGAGCGCCGGAAACAGGCGCCGCGTCCCTTGGCCCTCTCCGGTCCAGACCTCCCCATTGCTTACAATGTTCTGAATCTTAAAGTTGGGAAAGATCGCTGCATTATGCAGCAGCCGGATTTGAGAAGCCGAGCCCGGCCGAAACCGCTCGACGGCCATTCCATTTTTTCTCTTGTCCAGAAATCGCCTGTAACTCGCCATCGTATCGTCTGTGAATGGCCCGGGATACGAGTAATCGGGCCATCCCCGGTCAAGCAATTTGTGGATCGGCGTGCTTTCGGCGAGCTCGGTGATGCCGAAGAGCTTGTAGGTCCCGGTGCTATCGGTTGGCGATGACCGTAGCACCTGGCCCATGTGATCGGGATGAAAGTGCGTAATCAAGGCGTAATCGAGTGCGGAAACTCCATGACGCGCGAGGTATCGTGCAATCCAGGCCCCCGGCCCGCGCGAGGCGTCGGGATGCGGGTCAGTCTCGGCAACGCCGTCGCCCGCCGCTCCGGCGTCCACCAGCAGAGTGGTTGAATCCGGCATCACGAACAGCGCCGAGTTGCCCCGTCCCGTTGAGATCTGGTGAATGTCCAGCGTTCCCGGGGTCCAGGGCGGCAGCGGCGCACCAACCAACGCCGCACTCTGTGGGTACGTCATACCAACGCCGAAAACGGGAAGAAGGAAAAAGGCTGCGAGACGACGGCGCATCAGAAAACTCCTGTCGAGTTAGAGACGGCAAATACGGCATTTGGACCCGTTACGGTTTCGCGCAAGGTCGGTATGCGAAAATGGAGATACATGCGAAGTACAGGCCTCGTGGTGTTTGTGTGCGCCTTGGCTGTGGCGGCGCAGACACCGGAGGATCCCGAGATCGCGCGTGCTCGAATTGAGCTTAATCGAATCCGTGCCTTGGTGGAAACCGGGGCTCTGCCGCGCGCGCAACTCCAAAAGGGTGAAGACGCCGTGGCAGACGCGACCGACGCCGCGACCATTCGCCAAACTATTTATTCTCGAGATCTGACAGAAGATCAGGCCGATCAACTGGTGGCCGCCGCTAATCGGCGGTTCGAACGCCGCAAGAAGGCCTTTGACGACGCCAAGAAGCTGGTTGACGCCGGCGCCATGCCGGCCCAAACCCTGACCAATCTTCTGCAGGACATGGATTTCGCGCGCAAAGAATGCGAACTGTCCAGCACACGGGCCGATCTCGCGAAGCAAATTACGGCAATGGCCGAGGCGGAAGCAGCTTTGCAACCTCTCGCGACGGGATCACAGCCAGAGGCGCCGAAGATCGCCGAACGTTTCGACGGCTCGGGCGTTTTCACGCCGCAAATCTTTGAGCGCGTCGAAGCCGCCTTCGAACAACGATTTGGCAAGCCGTTGCCGGTTTCAGCGAACGGCGAAACCGCCGTGCATCGCGCACTGGGGTTCGATCATCGCGGCCGTATTGACGTTGCGCTGCGTCCCGATCAGCCCGAAGGCGTCTGGCTGCTTGCGTATCTGCGTCAGCGCGGCATTCCCTTCTTCGCCTTCCGCCAGGCGGTGCCAGGCAAGGCTACCGGCGCCCATATTCACATGGGTCCCATGAGCACCCATCTCACTTCGACCGAAGCCGGCGGCTAAGAAGCCCGGCTTCAGCCATAATGGAAACTCATGACCGACAGCAACCTGCGCGTGTTGATACCCGCCGCGAAGATTCAGGCCCGCATTCAGGAACTGGGCGAACAGATTTCCCGTGACTATCCCCAGGGTAATCTGCATATGATCTGCATACTGAAAGGCGCGTCGATTTTCATGGCTGACCTGGCGCGCGCCATGAAGCGCGATGTTTTTATCGATTTCATGGGCATCTCGAGCTACGGCCGCGGCAAAACCACTTCCGGTGAAGTACGCCTCACAAAAGACCTCGACATTTCGCTGGAAGGCGCGGACGTCCTCATCGTGGAAGATATTGTCGATAGCGGCGTGACGCTCAATTACCTAATGCACGTGCTCGATCAGCGCCGGCCTCACTCCATTCGCATCGCCGCCCTGCTGGACAAGCCCGAGCGGCGTCTACGCCCGGTTCACGTAAACTATGTCGGTTTCGAGATTCCAGACGAATTCGTGGTCGGCTACGGGCTCGATTACGCCGAACGCTACCGCAATCTGGATTCGATCTGCGTGCTCGATGCCCCTTCTACGCCGCCGAAGTGAAGCCGGTTTCGTGGGTTGCGTTCTAGCTGGACCCGGGAACATTTGCCGCCATCAGGCCGCGCACCTGCCGTAGCAGATCTTCCATCGTAAATTCTCCCTTGGACAGCACTTTTTGCACGGAGCCGTTTAGCCTCATCCGTTCCTCCGCCGTGAGCTCCTTGGCTGTAATCACGACCACCGGAATGTTCCGCGTACTTTCATTCCGCCGTAGGCGGGTCAGGAATTCGAAACCATCCATCCGCGGCATCATCAGATCGAGCAGGATCACATTGGGTGCATTTTCAGCCGCGCGTTCCAGACCCTCTTCTCCGTTGGCGGCCTCGGTAACACGCCAGCCATCGCGCTCCAACATACTGCGCATCATCCCACGAGTGGTGTCGTCGTCCTCCACCAGAAGCACCGGGCAAGGCGGCTGCTTGCACCGGTATTTCTGCAGCACCGCGGACATTTGCTCGCGCTCGATCGGCTTCGTCATGTAATCGTCGGCGCCCAGCGTATAGCCGAGGTTCTTATCGTCGACAATCGTGACCATGATCACCGGAATATCTCGCAACAGCGGATCGCTCTTGAGTTCCTGCAGAACGGCCCAACCGTCCATTTTCGGCATCATGACGTCAAGCGTAATCACGTCCGGGCGATCTTCGCGGGCCATTTGTAATCCCTGTTCACCGCCGTCCGCCGTAACTGGCTGGAAGCCCTCGCGGGTAAGGAAGCGTTTCATCAAGTCCCGCGCGCTCGCGTCGTCGTCTATTACCAATACCTTGCCAAAGCGCCTGCCTGGAACCCGGCAGCGCTCCGCGGGCGACTCGGGCAATGCTTCTTGGGGAGCCTCTACCTCGATCGGCAACAAAATACGAAATGTGGACCCGCGGCCTGGCGTGCTCTCTACTTCTATGTCGCCTCCCATCATGCGGACAAATCGCCGCGTAATCGCGAGACCCAAGCCCGTGCCTCCAAACTTTCGCGTGGTGGAACGGTCAGCCTGCATAAACGGCTCGAATAGCCGGGAAACCTGGTCAGGCGTCATGCCAATGCCTGAGTCGGCTACTCGCATCTCTACGCCCGGCGCGCCATTCCATTCCCGCTGAGCGACAGTGAGCTCAATCGATCCATTCTCGGTAAACTTTGCCGAGTTCGACAACAAATTGAATAGACTCTGACGCACTTTCGTTAGATCGGCGCGCATTGACGGCAAGTCTTCCCCAATAGTGGCGGAAAAATGATTGCCCTTCTGCGACATGAGCGGCTGTACCGTTTCGCCTACCTCGCGCGCCATCCGCGCCAGATCGAAGGTTTCCAGGTAAAGGTCCATCTTGCCGGCCTCGATCTTCGAGAGGTCGAGAATGTCATTGATCAGCGTGAGCAGATGTTTCCCGGCCGTATGGATCCGCATCAGATCGGGGATCAATCCCGGCGTCTGTAGTTCTTCAGCCTGCTCCTGCAGCATTTCGCTATACCCGATGATGGCGTTCAGCGGCGTGCGCAGTTCGTGGCTCATGTTGGCGAGAAACTGGCTCTTGGCCCGGTTCGCGACCTCGGCGCCCTCTTTGGCAGCCCGCAACTCCTCCTCGGCGACTTTGCGCTGGGTCACATCGTTTTGAATGCCGATGAAGTGAGTCACCCGGCCATCCTCATCGCGAACCGGCGTAATCGTCAGATCGTTCCAGAAAGGCGTCCCATCCTTCTTGTAGTTCTGCAGAACGACGTTGATCTCCTGTTCAGTCGCGATGGCTTCTCGAAGACGCGCCACAATTTCGCGATCCGTTCCGGGGCCTTGCAGAAACCGGCAATTGCGTCCCATGGCTTCTTCCGCCGGATAGCCCGTCAGCCGCTCAAAGGCCGGATTTACATAAATCACGGGATTATCGGGACGCAAAGCGTCAGAGATCAGAATTCCGTTGAGGGAAGAAGTTATTGCACGGTCGCGGGTACGTAATTCCTCCTCGCTTCGCGCGCGTTCCACGAATTCGCCAATCTGATTGCCAAGCGTTGCCAGCGTACGCAGTAGATCGTCGTCCAGTTCACGGACGTTCTGGGAAAAGAACTCTGCCACGCCCGTAACCTTGCGGTTGCTGCGTAGGGGGAACGCTACCATACTGCGAAAATTTCCCAGTGCCTTAAGACGAACCGGCGAGAGGCTGGAATCTTCTGCGACATCGGAAATCCACAATGTCGTCCCATCCGCCCACACCCGGCCTGGCGCTCCCGCACCGCGAGGCAGCGTAATTTCCCGGGTAACAGCCTCGAACTCAGTAGCTGGCACACTCGGCTCTAACCAAATGGATTCCGCTCGCAGCACCGCGCGGCGCTTGTTAATCAGCCACACAACTCCCATTTGCCAGCCAAAACGCTTGGCGGTGGCTTGCAGTATCTTGAGCAAGCCTTCACTCAAAGTCGCGGCTTCGGCTAAGGCGCGGCTAACATCGTACTGCGCCAGCAGCCGCGTCTCCTGCTGCTTGCGTTGGGTAATATCCATGAAGGTGACCACCGCGCCGCGGCGCTCTCCATCCTGGACTACGCCCGAGGCGGAATACTCCGCCGGGAAGGAACTGCCGTTCTTTCGCCAAAGCACCTCATTTTCGGCGCGCGCAGCTTCGCCCGTTTGTTTGGAACGAAAAATAGGACATTCCGCTTCCGGGTATGGTGTGCCATCCTCGTGGGAATGGTGGATAAGCCGGTGCATGTTTCTTCCCAGGACTTCATACCGGGTATAACCCAACATGCGCGCCCCTGCACGGTTTAGAAACGTACACCGCCCTTCCGAATCGATACCGTAAACGCCTTCACTGGTGGATTCCAGTAAGGCTTCGAAGGGGACCAGATCGGCCGTCGTATTCGCCATTAATTATCCGCCGGAGTATACTTCTAAGCGCCGCGGCGCGTTTGTCATTGTTCCGTTCGGCTTCCCTTTAGCAGCGTCTCAATTTTCAACACAAGCCGTGGAAACTCGACCGGCTTGGTGTCATATTCATCGCATCCCGCTTCCAGCGCGCGCTCACGGTCGCCACTCATAGCATGCGCGGTAAGGGCTACGATAGGGATGGCCGACGTTTCTGGAGAACTCTTCAATCTCCGTGTCGCCTCCCACCCATCCAAAACGGGAAGGCTCATATCCATCAGAATCAGATTCGGACGACTACGGCGTGCAAGCTCAAGGCCTTGTGCGCCGTCCGCTGCGATCAAGGTTTCGTAACCCCGCCGCTCTAAACGCCGCGTTAGCATATCGCGATTCAACTCATTATCTTCTACTACCAAGATCTTCGGCATACTGGCACTCCACTTGCAGCAATCAAGTGGCCGTACTACAAAGTCCTAAAGTTGCATGGGGCTTAACGAAAAAAACTCTGTGATCGCCAATAACGTTTCAACAAAAAATAACGTCGAAACTAAGCTCCAACACGCGGATTTGGCGGAGTTGCGCCACAATTTGCGTACGCCAATTAACCATATCATTGGATACTCTGAACTGCTGATTGAGGACGCTTCGAGCGCGGGTAATTCAATCGTACTAGACCCCCTGCGACACATCCACTCTGCGGCGAAAGCGGCGTTGGCTGATATCAATGACACGTTATCTAACCGCGAATCGGTTGAGCGATCCGTCTTGGACGCATTGAGCGAAAAAACACAACCTCGCGTGGAGCGTGTTCATTCTCTGATCCGAACCATTGAGAAATCGGAACCAAACCGCGTTCCCAAAGAGTGGCGGGAAGACCTGGAACGAATCTATGATGCCGCCTCTTCCCTGCTGCCTTTACTGAACGGATCCACCAGCGCGGCCGCCCCAGAGCGCTCTTATTCGAGCGGCGGTAACCAGTCAAGCGCCGGCGCGCGACTATTGGTGGTAGACGATAGCGCCGCCAATCGCAACATGTTGGCGCGCCGTCTCCGCCGGCAAGGGTATTCCGTCGAAGAGGCCCGCAGCGGGCAGGAGGCTCTCGATCGCGTCGCCGCGGAAAACTTCGACCTTGTACTGCTCGATCTGATGATGCCGGTAATGGATGGCTTCGAAGTGCTGGCGCGCATGAAACAGGATCGTCGCATGAGGACCGTTCCAGTTGTGATGATCTCCGCCCTCGACGAAATCGATAGCGTAGTCCGAGCCATCGAAATGGGCGCCGAAGACTATCTGCTCAAGCCTTCCGACCCGGTTTTATTGCGCGCGCGCATTGGCGCCCTGCTCGAAAAGAAACATCTGCGCGACGAACTAACTGTACAGGACAAGATGGCATCTCTCGGCGCGCTTACGGCCGGCATCGCGCATGAAATCAAGAATCCGTTGAATTTCGTCTTGAATTTCGCGGAATTATCCAGTGAGCTTGCGGCCGAATTGCATTCGCGTGTTGGAGATCAAGCTGATCTCGCCTCTCTTGCTACCGATCTCGAAGAGAACATCCACCGGATCCGCGAGCATGGCGCCCGCGCCAATAGCATTGTTTCTTCCATGCTCGACCACTCGCGCGGCCAGCCAGGCGAGCGGCGCCCGACCGACTTGAATGCGCTGGTTCGCGAATTCGTCAACCTCGCATTCCACGGGTTTCGGGCCCAGGATAATACCTTTCAATCCGCTATCGATTTTAACCTTGACCCTGCCGTAGGAATGGTTGAAGTGATTCCGCAGGATCTCAGCCGTGTTTTCCTAAACGTGGCCGGGAATGCCTTTTACGCGCTTCGGAAACAAGCGGCGAAAAAGACGCCCGGATATCACCCTTCGCTACGCGCAACTACTCGCAACCTAAGCGATCGCGTCGAGATTCGAATTCGCGACAACGGTTCTGGCATCCCTAAGGATTTCCTCAACTGCGTTTTCAATCCATTTTTTACCACTAAGCCCGCTGGCGAAGGTACCGGCCTCGGCTTGTCTATCAGTTACGAGATCGTAGTCCAGGAGCATCGAGGCGAAATGCGAGTCGATTCCATTGAAGGCGAATTCACCGAATTCACGATAGTCATTCCGCGCGCGGTGACGAGATGACGCCCAGCAACCACCCCAATTCGCGCGTGCTAATCGTGGACGACGAGCCCGACATCGAGACGCTCATCCGTCAGCGCTTCAAGCGCCGCAATGGAAATTTCGGTTTTGAGTTCGTCTTCGCCCGCAATGGCGCCGAAGCGCTCCACCAGATCGAAGCCGATCCCAAGCTCGACATGGTAGTCACCGACATCAACATGCCCGTGATGGATGGCCTCGAACTGCTCGCCAAGATCGATGCGCTCGATGGCCGTCTGGTCAAATCGGTCATTCTGTCCGCCTACGGGGATATGGGCAACATCCGCACCGCCATGAATCGCGGGGCCTTCGATTTCCTCACCAAGCCAATCGACTTCGCCGATTTCGAAACCACCCTTCGCCGCACGCGGGACGCGCTGGAGAGAGAACGCCTGGGCGTCGAAAGCCGTCAACGCCTGACCGCTCTCGAACAGGAAATCGATATCGCCGCACAGATCCAGAGTTCGATGCTGCCCCACGAATTTCCCGCCGAAGCGGGGCTCGATATCTACGCTGAGATGGCGCCTGCGCGGCGGGTTGGCGGGGATTTTTACGACTTTTTTTCCATCGGCAACGACCGCGTCGGGTTTGTCATTGGCGATGTCTCCGGCAAGGGCGTTCCGGCTGCGCTCTTTATGGCGGTGAGCCGCACGTTGTTACGCGCCACCGCGCTGCAAGGCATGGACCCCGCCGAGTGCATTACTTATGTCAACCGCGTGTTAGGCACACAACGCGAAGGCGCGGTTTTTGTAACCGTATTCTATGGCATCCTCCACAAAGATACAGGCGAGGTGGAGTTCTGCATCGGGGGGCATAACCCTCCGTACTGCATCACGGCCGGCGGTCAAATCTCCTGTATTGAAGAACCCGGCGGGGTCGTGGTTGGCCTGCTTCCTCCTACGGAAGTCAGTTACGAAACCGGGCGCTTGCGTCTCAATCCGAATGACGGGATTTTTCTCTTCACGGACGGCGTCACCGAAGCAATGAATGCCGAAAACGCATTCTTCGGAGAACGTTCCTTGCGCCGAAGTCTAGCGCAGTGCGGCGGGCTCTCCGCGCGCGAAATTACCCAAAACATTCTGCGCGAGGTAAGGGAATTCGTTCAAGGGGCCGCGCAATCCGACGACATCACCGCCATGTCCGTAAAATGGACGCCGGCCTGACAAATACCGTTACCCTTTACCAACGTCCGGCGCTACCGTTGCCGATGCGACCGGAGCGCGCGCGCCGTTATCAACCGCCTCGAACATTTCTACCAGTTCCTCATCGCTTACCCGCCTCCGCGCCATGATCTGGCGGCGATGCTTCACGGCACGGGGCAGGCATTTCGCGACTCGCCAGAATGCTGGCAGCGAGCTTGGTTCCCAAAAAATCGAGCCGCCCAAAACCACCAGATCGCGAAGGGTCATGGGTAGCCAATAGCGCCGATAAAGGCCCGGCGTGGCATTCTTGACGCGCATCAAGAACCGATTTTTTACGGAATGCATGTTGATGAAGCCAGGAAGGGTGCGGCGGTTTGCCGGCGTCACCGTCCGCACGTGATGCGCGACCGCTGCCGGCGCATAAAGACAACGCCACCCCAACAATTGGGCGCGCCATGCTACGTCGGCGTCCTCCCGGTAGACGAAGAAATCCGGATCGAAGAAATCGCCATCCACCGTCACATCTTCGATCATCTCTCGACGATATAGTGCGGCCGCCGCGCTGGCGCCAAAGACATAATCCACGCGGTCGTAGCGCCAATTATCGCGCTCATGCCAGCCACGATCGAAGTGGCGCATGTTTGGGGTGAAATAGATGCCGGCCGAATCGATGCGCGGCTCGGGCAACGGTTCGAATCCCGGAGCGATCGAAAGCAGCTTGCCGCATATCGCTCCTACGGCCGGATCGCTTGCGCCAGATTCCAGCAGGTTGCGCACGAAGCCGGGCTCGAGCAACACATCGGGATTTAACGTAAGCACCCAATCTGCGCCGGCCGAAGCGCGGATAGCAAGGTTCTGCCCAGCCGCAAACCCGGTGTTCCGGCCACAAGCGATCATGGTGATCCGGCCGCGAAATTCCCGCAGGATTGCGGGCGTTTCATCGGTGGATGCATTGTCGGCGACTACTACCTTGAGGCGTGGGCCCTCCTGCGCAAAAACCGCGTCCAGGCAGCGGCGGATGTAACGCGCGCTATTAAAGGTAACAATTGCAATACTTACTGTCGGGAGACCCACATTTATAAGACCGCTGGGATTACGGTTCAACTACACTAAAGGCGCCCGGCAGCAGCTTTTTTGTGAAAAAAAATATATTTCGCCGCTGTAGTTGGAATCTCGGCTCAGCGGTCTTTGATAACAGCTAGCAGCCGCCGGCGTAGTCTTTTGGTGGATAACTCTTGGGCTTTCTCCGGCAGGAAAAGCGAATTTCCGAGCTGCAGGATCGCGTGGCCACCCTTTTCGAAGAGGCCCGCGACGATGTTTACCGGTACCTCTTGACGTTGGGCTTGCATCCGCCCAGCGCGCAGGAGGCCGTACAAGAGGTTTTTTTACGGCTCTATACGGCGCTGAAAAAGGGCGAGGATATCCAGAACCCACGGGGTTGGGTGTTCCGCGTGGCGCACAATTATGGTCTCAAGCAGCGCGAGCGGCAGGCCTCGGAAGCCCCGTTCGATCCGGATCTGGAACTGCGGCTGGCATCGCGGACGGAAGATCCGGAGCGCGGTTTAATCGAGCGCGAAAAGATGAAGCGTTTTCACCGCGCGGTGGAAGGCCTGTCGGAGCAGCAGAAGCGCTGCCTGTTTTTGCGTATGGAGGGATTGCGGTATCCGGAAATCGGCGCAACCCTGGGTATCAGCCCGTCGGCGGTGGGAGAGTTTTTGCGGCGGGCAATGTTGCGGCTAAGGAAGTCGACCGATGAGTAGTCATCCCGAGCAGTCTTTGTTGCTCAGCTACATCGACGGCGAATTGCCGGCGCTTAAATTGCGCCAGGTGGCGAGCCATGTGGAAGCGTGCGGGGATTGCCGGGCCGAAGTGGAACAGTTGAAAGAAACGATAGCGGATTGCGTTCGTTATCGCAGGGAATTTATCGCGGAAGCAATGCCTGAGCCCCCTCGAGCGTGGGCTGATCTTTATGAAGCATTTGCCCGCATCGAACAGGATACACCTCAGCGAACTGGCCTTCTCCAGGTTGTAAGAGGTAAGGGCTTCCCGTGGCGTTGGGCTGTCGGGGCCTCAACGGTTACGCTTGCAGTAGCGGGAGCCCTCTATTTTGGCGTTGGGGGAACGTCTTTCCTCAAGAAAGCTCCCTCCAAGACAACAACGATTGCGGAACCTCAACTTCTCCGAAACGGCGCGGATTCTGGCTCTGCGCCGATGGAGGTTCCCCCGCGGCCGGTCGTTCCAAGCCGGCCGGCCGCAAACCCTGGTCTAAAGGCCTCGGTCTCAGATGAGTTGCAGGTTTTGAAGGCACTCCACGGGATCGGGGCTGACCTGGGCGACCCACTTCACATTTCTCTCTCCGACCGCCGCGTGCTAGTGGCCGGCCTGGGTGTCACGCCCGCGCGCCAGGAGCAGATTCGTGCTGCGCTCGAAGCTTTGCCGCGCGTTTCCATAGAATTTACAGATCCCTCGGCGCCCGCATTACCGCCCGATATTGCACCCTCCGCCGTCCCCGCGGCCTTGGCCGATTCACCCAGTCCTTTCCAGTCTCAACTGGCGGCCCAATTGGGCGGCCGCAGCGAACTGGATCGCTTTTCCGGCCAAGCGTTGAATTGGAATGAGACGCTGATGTCCCACGCTTACGCTCTGAGGATGTTGGCCCAACAATTTCCAGACGATGCCGCCCTAAACGACTCCGACCGGGCTTCGCTGCATGCGTTAGCAAACGATCACATTTCCGCCATGTCTGTGCCTGCGGATCAGTTTGAGCGCGAGCTGGCCCCTGTGTTGACAGCGCTGGGCGCCAAGAAGCCGGCCGCGATTTCTCCGGCCGATGCGGGCACTGCCTGGCAGGGCTCCGCAGCCCTTGTATTTCAGGCTGCTAGTCGCGTGGAAATGTTAAGCTCATTACTATTGGGAGTGGCGCGGGGCGAGAAGTCAAAGACGGATTTACCATCGGAATTGCTCGGCGCGGTGAGTGATTTACGAATCCACTTAGAGCAAAACCAGCGACTGCTGGGCAGATAACCCTGCTCTTTCTCCTCTCCATTGTCTCCGCGCATGCGCAAACCTTTGCAACCGTTTACGGGAAAGTCTTTGATACCACGCGTGCCGGCATCGGCTCCGCAGATGTCACCGTAGTCAGTCAGGATACCGGGTTTCGACGTGTTACCGTATCCGACGCTACCGGTTCCTTTCAGGTGGGCGGCCTGGACCCCGGCGCCTACAAGATTACGGTGCAGAAGGAAGGCTTCAAGGCCATGCAGGTGTTCGACTTGGCTCTGAAGGGCAAGGCCGTGACGCGCGCCGATTTCATGCTGGAAGTCGGCAGTATCCACGACACCGTAATGGTCCGCGCAACCGCTCCAGTCCTCGACCGGAAGGATGCTTCGACTGGAGCCCGTTTCACGTCCGGCGAAATCGCTCGCCTACCGCTGAACGGCGGCGGATTGCTGAACCTTATCGAGATGGTTCCCGGCGCAAACGTCGTGCCGGCAACGCGCGGCGATGCGGGCCAATTCACCGCATCCGGCCAACGGGCCAATGCCAATGTATTCACCATTGATGGAATAAGCGCTAACACCGGCGTCCTGGCCGGAGGGTTGCCCGCGCAAGCGGGAGGCGGCGCCCTACCGGCGGTAAGCGCATTCGGCAGCCTCGACCCGCTGATTTCTCTCAATGCCATCGACGAAGTGCAGGCGCAAACTTCCACCACGGTAGCGCAGTTTGGCCGCATGCCCGGCGCTAATATCGGAGTGACCAGCCAAACCGGCGCCAACCTGTTTCACGGCGAGACGCAGTATCAAAACCGCAATGAATGGCTGGGCGCTAACGACTGGTTCGCCAATCGGGCCGGCATCGGCATGGCCCCGGAGCGTCTCAACGACTTGACGCAGACTTTCGGTGGGCCCATTCAGCGCGATAAGAGCTTCTTCTTTATCTCCTATCAGAACGTGGGCTTGCGCGAGCCGTTCCTGGGAACGCAGGCGGTGCCCGATTCCTTCGCGCGCGCGTCCGCGGGACCTTGGGCGCAGACCGCGGTCAACTTGTTCCCGTTGCCTAACCAGGGATATCTCGCTCCCGGTGTTGGGCAGTGGACGGGCGGAAGCGACCAACCGGCCTCGCTTCAAGCCGGCAGCATCCGTATCGATCGCGCTTTGGGATCGCGCGTGAATTTCTTTGGCCGCTATAGCGATGCCCCCTCCGCCAACAATTTCGGCAACGTGGCGATTGGTCATCTGGATGTTCGAACGCAGATGCTCACTTTCGGCATGACGGCGCGCCCGTTCAGCCGCGTCACATTCGATGCCCGCATCAATGAATCGCAGACAGGCGCCCAATCGACGTGGGGTATTCCATCCGCAGGCGCGCAGGCGGATTGCGCGCTACAGCAATTGGGGTCTGCGATCGGGTGGCCCGGACCATGCGACTCCGTGGTGCGGTTCACCATCGATGGCATTGGCCAGTTAGTATCGGGCAACGAAGGGCTGCACCGGCTCAGGCAATTTCAAACCGTGGAAACCGCGGCGGTACGCCTTGGCCGTCACTCTTTGGGATTTGGCATCGATTACCGCAGAGTAACCGCGATTCGCCGCGACGCAGCGAGCGCTACAGAGGCGATCGCCAACAACGCCAACGACCTATCGGACACGAGCGATCTTTGGAAGACCAATTCGCCCGCCATCAACCAATCTGCCGAGCTAACCGAATACTCCACCTGGGCGCAGGATACGTGGCAGGTTCTTCCACGCCTAACGGTCACCTATGGCCTTCGCTGGGAATTCAGCCCGCCGCCGGACCCCGGCGGTCCGATTAACGTTTACGATCCGGCTGCCGGCTCCGTCGTTTCCGCCGATTCGCCGCTTTGGCCAACCTCATATCACAACCTGGCGCCAAGAATTGGGGTAGCGCTGCGTCTTACGAGCGACGGACGGACTGTCCTCCGCGCCGGCGCAGGGATTTACTACGATTCGAGTCTGAGCATCGCCACCGACATTCTGGACGGTGGTCCGCTGAACTTCGCGGTCGATATCAAGAACGGCAGTCATGCGCCGTTCTCGTTCGCCTTGAAGTATGGTTTCGAGCCCGATCTAAAATTGCCGCAGATTCGACAATGGAACGTATCCCTGGAGCGCGCAATTACCGCGCACGACGTCGTTTCGCTTGGGTATGTCGGTTCCAACGGCCGTGAGTTAATACGTCGTGAAGTGGATGGACCCGGCAGCAGTCCCAATCTGTGGTTTGCCCTTACCACGAACAACGGATTTTCCAACTACCAGGCCCTTCAGTTTCGATACCACCGTCAAATCACCGGTGGCCTTCAGGCTTCGGCCGCGTACACCTGGTCGCATTCCATCGACAACGATTCGAGCGATGCTTCCCTGCTCTGGGCCGGCGCGGGTGCATCACCCAATTTCGACTTCGGGTCTTCCGATTTCGATTTGCGGCATTCCTTCAATAGCTCGCTCAGCTATCAATTCTCGTCCGGCAAACTGAAGGGCTGGCGCATCGAATCCATTCTCCGCGCGCGTACCGGCTTTCCCCTCACGGTGCTCGAAAGCGAGCAATATACCGGGATCGCCTTCATGAATTTTGCACGCCCCAACTACCTCGGCGGTCCAGTGTGGATTCCGGACGCCGGGGCGCCTGGCGGAATGCGATTAAACGAAACGGCGTTTCAGACGTTGAAGCCGGGCGTACCGGGCAACCTGGGCCGCAATTCCATCGCTGGCCTGGGCATGTGGCAGATCGACGCCGCCATCGGCCGCGAATTCCATTGGCGCGACCGCTTGAAACTCGATGTACGCGTGGAAGCTTTCAATGCCCTCAACCATGCGAACTTCGGAGACCCGGTGCAGTATCTCGATAGCCCACTGTTCGGCCAATCGACCTCGATGCTCAATCTAATGTTAGGCACCGGAAGTCCCGGCAGTGGATTGGCGCCGATGCTGCAGAGCGGCGGTCCGCGCCTTGTGCAAGGCACCGTCCGCTTTTGGTTCTAACGCGTGAGATTTGAGGCGTACTACTGGCCGCCTCGCCCCCCGCGCCCGCCTGCCGGCATCACGGGCGGCGCCGGAAAATCGTTGAAGTTTAAGATCGCATTCGCGAGCATATTGAACTCGCCCAGATTCTGCCAGCGATAAGCCGGGTTCGTCGCAAACAACACCACATGGCCTTTGCCTTCCGGCGCATCGATGACCGCCGCCTGTCCGCGAATCTCCTGCGCGCCTCGCATCAGGCCGCTCAGCACCGATTCGTCACCGCCGGGGAAAGTGGCGAGTACCCAGCCGCGGCTTGCTCCCGCCGCTCGGAGTAGGGGACCTCCTGCCCATCGCACCGGCATCGTGCGCTCGGTATAGCCGTAGAAAATGGGATGCGTGGGGCGCGTGACGTTCATCTCCACAATCGGGCCCGGCGCATAAAATTGCGCCGAGACGCGCGTGGCGTCCACCGTATGCGTGATGCCAAGATCGGGCGGGAAGAAACTCGACGCGCCCATGGTGATGAGCGTGCCGCCGTCGTTTACGAATTTATCGAACTCTTCGACGCCTTGCATGCCCATGCCGCCCGACGTGTCCTGAGTTTCCCCATACATACCAAGCGTCTTGAATTCCGGAGACTTCACATACGCGAGAGGCTTCGTCCTGGGCTCGCTTTCGAAGGCCAGCGATTTACCACTGCCCCGCCCGGCGGAGGGTATGACTACCACGTCGTAGCGGCTGTGCAGGTTGCCCTGCTTCACCTGCTCTTTGTAAATGAGGTCATAAGGTACTTCGAAGTGATCGAGCGCATAGCGCACCCATCCCGCATCCTGCGTGCTGCTCCAAGTGCTATATAACGCAATACGCGGCACATCGAGCGGGTGACGTGGAACATCCGGGGCGGCCGACATCGTGACTGCCGTCAAACCCAGCTTTTCAATTTCGCTCTTCACGCGGGCGCTCGACGACACAACCAGGGAACCCGCCGGAATGGATGTCTCACCCGATTTCGACGCCTGCTCCGTCGCCTCAAACTTCAAATCCTTCAAGCGATAGCGAAGCGTGATCATTGAGTTCGACCCGTTGTGCAGCACTACCGTCACAGGTCCACCGCCTTTTACTTCGCCGTTGATCACCAGCGTATCGACCGCCTTCACCGGAATATCCAGCACGCGCTTATCGGCGATCTCCTTCACTTGCGCATGACTCATCAGGCCCATGGTCCAGGCGGCGTCGTCGTAAGTACGTAAGTTAGGGTCGGGATAGTTTTGTTTCTCGAGCAGGATTTTCGCCAGCCGTCCGTAGGGTTGATCGCGCTTGATAATCAACGACCCCGCCGGGAACGTACCCTCGTTCAGCTTCACTTCGGCGGTCGATTTTCCCACTTCTATACCCTGCATTCGAAGAATGTTGACGATGAACGCCACTCTTGTCATGTCCGGTTGGTTTGCCGGGAAAACATATCCGTAGGGCGCATCCGTCTTACCCGATTGAATGGAGTGCAGGCTCTTCAGATAGAAATTCTCCAGAATGGTCTGGGGGAATTTCGCAGTGAGTTCGAGCGCCGCCAACACGGCCGACTCCGAGTAGTTGATACTATTGCGCATCGACCATTCGACCGTCGAATAGGGCGGCACCGGCCGATACCATTCACGCGTGGTCATGCCGCCGCGTCCGCCGCCACCAGCGCCGCCCCGGCCACCGCGTCCGGCCGCCGCCGGCGTGGCAGCAGCTTCGGGACCTGGCGCTCCACCGGCTTCGCCGGCTCCAGCGGCGCCGCCTGCTTCGCCGCCGCCACCTCCGCCACCTCGGCCGCCGCCTCCCACATTACGCCGCATAGTATTCGCGCCGCCATTGCCGAAGATCTCATACATGCGCAGCATACCGTTGTGATTGGACGACATGAAGCCGAGATACCCGGGCGACCACATATCGACAAAGGCGTGCGTCCAAACTCCGGGAACGCCCCACGAAATCATCTTGGTTAATTCGTACTCGCTGAACCAGGGCATTTCCGCATAGAGAATGGGGTCGAGCGTTGGGTTTTGCGGCGGCTGCCCGCTGAAGGTGTACAAGAAAGGCTCCGATTCGTGCAGATCGTGCATGATCGGCGGATGCCATTCCAGATAAAACTTCAACCAGTTCTGCATCGTAACTTGCGAGTAATTGATGTCGCGGTTGTTATCGTGATAGATATACTTACCCCAATAGGGCGGTCCGCCCGCGCTATCGGCTTCCGTCTCTTCCGATATTTTGTACTTGTAATACCAATCCACATAGCGGTCGCGGCCATCGGGCTCGCTGACAGCGAACGTCATGACGATGACGTTCTTACGGATTTCATTGATGAGCGGCGAATCCTCCGTCGCCAACCTGTAGATCAGCTCCATCAGCATCTCGGGTGGACTGGTTTCCGCCGAGTGCAACCCAACGGAGAAGAGATACACGGGCTTCGCCACGCCGATGATCCGTTTGGCTTCGGCCTCGCTCAAACCGCGCGGATCGGCCAGCTTTGCCAGGTACTGCTTGTACGTATCGAGGTGGGCCATAGTTTCCTCGTCGCCCACCGCGGCCACCAGACACTCGCGCCCCTCGTCGGTCTTCCCTGCCTCGAATACCTTCACGCGCGGCGTGGCGGCAGCGAGCGCCCGATAGTAGCGCGCCAACCCATCCGTGTTGGTGAGTTTCTTCGGCGCGCCGACGTAATACCCCAACACGTCTTTCGGGCTAGGGATTCCGGCGACTTTCGGAAGATGATCCACCACCGGCGTCATGAATTCCGGTTTAGTAGTCCATTCCTTTACCAGCCGTGCGAATTCTTCATCGGGAACCGGTTTGGGCTGCGCCATGGCAATGCCGGCAGCCATGGCGAAAAGGGCGATAAGGGGTCTGGACATCATAGTTTTCGAATGTAACACTTTTTGTGGAGTTAATTTCTCTGTGCGGCGCGCTCCTGTTACCGGCCCACAGCGCTGCGGACGTCGATTACTGCTTGACTGTCGTCCACGTTAGATACGTCTTGCCGTCCACTTCGAACTTACCGTTCAGGTTCTTCCCGTCGAGCGCATACGATAGCCGATAGCGTGGCGAGCCGTCCGATTCGAACACCGCCGTGTTCCTTCCAGGTAAGGTGACTTTGTACTGGATGGTGTGGCCTTCCGTATCAAAAGCGATTGCGCGCAAAGCTTTGCCGTCTGGGTAGACGATCATCAGATCTTCGTGGCGTTGTCCGGAGGCCAGTTGGTTGAAGCTTCGGCGCACGAGAATCTGCCCGTTCAGCTCAGGGAGAAAGGAGAAAGCTCCTTGACCGGGCCCGGGCTCGCCGCTTCCGGCGCCTTTCCATTTACCGATCATGAACTGGAGGGACTCCCAGCGAGGGTCAGCCGTCTGCGCGCAAAGCACGCCCGCCGCGATCAACAACGCGATGATTGCGGATTTCGCGAGCCTCAAATGCAATCCAGTACTCCCATTTTCGCCCCCCAAACTGACACAGTATCACCCGAAAGCTTGGCCAGTGCAGCGGATCTGGTTAAATTGTTGGCCCTGGACGGCGCTTCGATAGGCAGCACGCAAATCCCATTTGCGGGGCAAAGCGGATTCTGGCCTCTTCGAGACGACGGGCGCGGCTCATGATGCGCGCAATTTCGGACGATGAGTAGAGTAGAGCAGCGTGTCCGAAAAACTCGCCTCCGTTGCCCGGCATGACAAAGTGGAGCGCGCGCACTTGCGGACGCCGCGAGTTTGTTGGAATCGTCGCCAGTGAACTAAACGGCGTTCGAGAAAACGTCGGGTAGACGCTTGTCGGCGTCGCCGAAGCGATCCAGTTTCACACCCATACAATCCATCATGGAGAGATAGAGACTGCAGGCGTGTCGATTGTCGTTGCCTTTGGGGAGGAAGTCGAACGCGCGTCCACCTTTCAACACGCCGCCGGCGCCGCCCGCGAGTACGATCGGCAATTGGTCGGCGCCATGGGCATCTCCGTCGTAAAGGCTCGATATGAACATGAGCAGGGAGCTGTCAAACAGCGAGCGGCCGCCTTCGTCGATGTCTTTCAGGCGCTGAATCAAGTACGTGAACTGCTTCACGTGAAATTGATTGGTCTTCAGGTACATCGCTTCCAACTCGGGGACGTGGCCGTTGTGCGTCAGATCGAGATGCAGCGCGCCGTGGCATCCTTCGAGAAACTTGAAGTTCATCTGCGAGAGATCGTTGTTGAGCATGCACGTCGCGATGCGCGTCTTATCCATCTGAAACGCGAGCACGATCAGATCGAGCATGAGCTTCATGTGGTCCGCCACGTTCTGCGGAATCTCGTTGGCCGGACGCGGCATGTTGGGCTTTTCGAGCGTCGGCCGCCAGCCCTCGATGCGCTCCTGCTTCGAGGCCGTATCGATACGCTTTTCGATATCGCGAACCGACTCCAGATATTCGTCCAGCTTCTTGCGGTCGCCCGTGCTGATCTTGCCCTCCAGATCGTGCGTGTCTTGTAATACGGCGTCGAGAATGCTGCGATCGAACTTCCGCCCTTTGCCGTCACCTACCAACTGATCAAACGCGCGCGCGGGGTAAATCTCTTTAGGCGCCGGCTGGGTTGGCGTGGCCCAAGAAATATTGGACGCGTAAATCATCGAAAGGCCGTCTTCGAGACGCAGCTCGTTCGGCTCGATGCCGAGCGCCATGCTGCGCACCGCCGTCCGGCCGCCGATCTCGCGCGCCAAAACCTGGTCCATGGAAGTGCCGACACGAATGTCGCTCGGGTCGGAACTTACCCATGCTCCCGACAGCAGATTGGCGTTGCGGCCCTGGTGCGGGCTCGGATTACTGAAGGCCTGATGATTGTACAGACCTTTGACGAATACGATGTCCTGCGCATATGGCGTGAGAGGCTGCGCGCTTGGGCCGAATTCCATCGCAGCGCCGCTTCCCTTGGCCCACCAATGGATCGGTTTGATGCCGTTCGAAAAATAAATCGTCGCAAAGCGCAGAGGCGGGCCATCCGCTTCGGCGGCCTCAGCCGCGGGCACCTCACGCGCAAATACGGGCAGAGACTCCATCCAGGGCAGCGCGAGAGCTACGCCCGCTCCGCGCAAAAAATGACGCCGCGACTTATTTACCGGTTGATTCATCGTTTACCTGCCTGATTTGGGTTCTGAGACGAATTGGGGTTGACGGTGCTGGCGCGTCCAACGAGCTGCGCCGGCGAAGCGGCATCCTGAGCAGTATGATTGCGAAACTGTTTGCTGGTTACGATATCGCCCACCAACTGCGAGAAGCCCGCCTGGCCTCCAGCAGCGGCCAAGTTATCGACGAGCGGCCGATCGGAAAGTTGCAGCGTACGACCCAAGGAATAGCCCACCAGCCTGTGTGCAAGAGTCCGCTGCACTTGGTCCTGCTGCTTGCTCAGGTAATCCAGCAGCCCGGTAATCCCTGTGATCTGCGTCTGGTCGGTCAGAGTGCCGAAGTCCTCGATCGGTTTGCCATCGGAATACTGGTCGCGCCAACGGCCGGTGGAATCGTAGTGCTCGAGCGGGAATCCAAGCGGATCAATCCGTGAGTGGCACGTGGCGCAAGTAGCGTTGCGCTTGTGAACTTGGAGCCGCTCGCGTACCGAGAGGCCGCCGAAGAGCTTGTCATCGGCGGGAATGGATCCGGCATCCGGAGGCGGAGGCGGTACGGCTGTTCCCAGGATGCGGCGAAGCACCCAATCGCCGCGCCGAACCGGACTGGTGCGCAACGGGGCGGAGGTGGCCGTGAGGACGGCGCCTAAACGAAGCAGGCCGCCGCGGTGAAATGCATTAGCACCCTCTACCAATTCCACCTGCTGATTTTTAGACTGAATCGGTTTGGAGATACCGTAATATTTCGCGAGCGGACCGTTCAGAAATGTGTAATCCGCCGATAGCAGCTCGCTTACCGGCCGGTCGTTGCGGATGACGTACTCGAAGAACGCCACCGCTTCGTCATACATCGACGACTTCACTTCCTGCGTGAACTCGGGAAAACGACTGGTATCAACGCCTTTAAACTGATCGAAATGGTAGAAGCCCAGCCATTGGCCGAAAAACTCCGTTGCCAGACGGCGCGATTTGGGATCGGCAAGCATCCGCTTGGCTTGCTTCTGAATCTGCTGCGGGTCCGACAACTCGCCCGCGGCCGCCGCGCGGCGAAGTTCCTCGTCGGGAATCGACGACCAGATGAAATAACTGAGGCGGCTGGCAATTTCCCAGTTATCGAGCGGCTTGAGCGCCGGCACAATGGAAGCCACTGGCCGCACCGGCTTGGCGGCGACGGAATTCGATACCGGCCCCTGCTCTAATCGGTACAGGAATTGCGGCGCGATCAGAATGCGCGCAATCAAAAATTTGATGGCCTTGGCGTGATCGGGCTCCTCGGCAATCGCCTTTGCGTAAAAGGTGCGAAGGCTAAGCTTTTCCTTCTCGCTCAAGGGCCGGCGCCAGGCGCGACTGGCGAACTGCAAGCAGTCTTCCACGTGACGGCCTCTAGCCGCAGCTTGCGCCGCATTAGCGCCATCATAATTTGCCCGCAGGCCCAAAGCATACTTGCGCGGCTCGGCGGGCATGCTATCGAAATCGGCCTTCGCTAATTCGCCGATGTGCTTGCCGTGAAGATCAACCTTATAATGTTCCGCAATCAATTTGAGATAACGGTCTTGATAGGGAAACGAGACATAAACGTCGTTCCACGCCTGATCGACGCGGGTGCGGTTCGCGTCATCCAATATGTTCTTGTAGATGAACGAGTCGTCCCGCACATACTTCACATCATTGTCGAAGGCGTCGTGCTCTGGAACGTTGTAGGCGCTGTCGAACGGTTCGGGAATGGGATCTTTGTCCGCCGGCGTCGGCTCACTGTTCGAATTCGGGGGCAGGATTTCAGCCAATTGCAGCACGCCGGCCTTGAATGTCTGATAGCCGGTACTCTTCGGATCGCCCAGAATGGCGCGTAAGGGAATGCCTCGGGAACTTCCGTCTTCACGGTCGGTGATCACAATCCGGAAGACCTGATCGCGGTCCGCGCCCACCTCGGCATCCACCTGAAAATCGAATCCCGTAGCGCCCGCGGGCAGCGGAACTTCAAGCACCACAGATTTCTCCGCGGCGAAATCGTTTGGACCAACTGGCGCTCCATCCAAGCTGGTTCCGAATCCAAGCTTCTGCGCGAAGGCCTCCGTTACTACGGAACGTAATGCAATGCGCGGAGCAGGCGGTCCCCCGCGACCACGACCCGCAGTCACTGCCTGGCCTCCAGCGGGCTTCGCCTCGGCATTGGGATCGGCCGCGCCATCCGCATTGGCAGCGGCTTGCGTAGCAGCGGGTTGCTTGACGGCGGGTTGCTTGGCGCCGGCTTGCGTCGCGGCGGCTCCTCCGCGGCCGAACACGGTGGTGCGGAACGCAACTGTCGGGTTGCGCCAGATAATAACCGGTTTGCCTTTGGCCGCGGGATTCACAGGCGCAACGTTGAGGTACAGCTTTCCAACCGTCGGCGCTGCCGGAGCGCCGCGTCCGGCCGGAGCGCCACGACCACCCCGGTTGAACAGGAAATGATGCGTGCCTTCCACCTTGAGCGACTTTTCACTGATGATGAGCGGACTTTCATCGCCCGCGCCGCCAACCGCCGCGTCGCCGCGTGCGAAAAGCCAACTGGGCCATGTGGAAATGAACTTCTGCAGGTCTTCGCAGCCCGCGCGCCCGGCTGCCAGGCTCGCCTTGATATCGCTGGTGGGAACCGGTAATTTCTGGAATCGGGCTGCCATTTCCGAGGACGGATAGGCCAGGTCACGACGGTGCATCACCGTCAAAATATGCTGGACGAAGCGCGTCGTGCTGCCTTCGCGCGCCGCCAGTTTGGCCACCGTGATATTCGGATCACCTAGTGATGCGCGGTGTTCAAACTCCCAGGCGGCAAACAGAGCCTCTGTATACTTCTCCAGTCCAAAGGAGAAGCCGCCCTCTCCCGAGACGGTACGGAAACCGTATTTGGTATCGATATCCTTAATACGGTTGATAGCCGACATCTCAAACCCGCTCGCTCCCGGCTCCCGGAAAAATTCAATCGGTCCGGCGCCGACCACAGCATGATCTGCGACGCTCTTGGCAGCTTCGAGATAGCGTTCCAGATTAGCGTCTTGCATGAACTGCACGTCGCCGAAATTGGTGAACCCTTCCCCGCCAACCGAATCGTTCGAAGCGTCGATGCCAAGGTCGAGATCGAGCCCGGTGAGGTCGTGAATAGTATAGTTGTACTCGCCGCTGGTTAGCCGCCGAACGGTCACCCGCCCGGGATCACCGGAGTGCGCCTTTACGAACGTGTCCAATTGACCGTGGATCCACTCCACGATCTGGGCGCGCTGTTCATCCGTCGGTTGGGGAAGCCCCTTCGGCGGCATGTGTTTCTGCTCAAGGGCGGTCGCGACGCGCTGCCACGTCAAATATGTATCCGCGACCGATGCGGTAGAGGTCAGCTTTTCCAGGTTCACGCCTGCGGTAGAGAGGCCGCCGCCATGACACTGGAAGCAATATTGTTTCAGAACGGGAGCGGGATTGGCTGCCGGACGGTCGGCCCCCCGCATTGTGAATCCCGCAATCACAGAGAGCGCCACACAGGCGCTACCAGTGAACGTAACTTTCCATCGCCGCGCTACAGGAAATTGAGGTAGGGACACCAGGGTTCGTTTGAACTCCTGACAAATTATTTTACATGGTATTTCGGTTGCAATCCAAGATTTGTTCGAATAAAGATCTTTAGAATCGTGTGATTGGCTGCGCTGGCGAAAACCAGCACGGCCAGCAGACGCATCCTATTCCGCAACCGCCTTGCTTGCAATCAGCGACTGAATCTCGCCTAAAAATTGCTCCAAGTTCTTTACGCCCAGATCGCCATGCTTCCGGTTACGCACCGCAACCTGACCATTTTCCTGCTCCCGGTCTCCCACCACGAGCATGTAAGGAATCTTCTGCAGTTGCGCTTCGCGGATCTTGAAGTTGACCTTCTCGCTGCGTTCGTCGACTGTGGCGCGGATTCCCGCCGCGTCCAACTGTTTTTGGATGCCCTTGGCGTACTCGGTCTGCCGGTCCGTAATCGGCAGCACGATCGCCTGGACCGGCGCCAACCACAGGGGAAACGCGCCGGCATAATGCTCGATCAGAATTCCGAAGAAACGTTCGATGGAGCCATACAGCGCGCGGTGCACCATTAGCGGCTGGTGGGCTTTGCCATCTTCGCCGATATACTCCAGCTCGAACCGCCGCGGGAGCGTGAAATCGAACTGCACCGTCGAGAGTTGCCAGGGCCTGCCGATGGCATCCACCAGCTTCACGTCGATCTTCGGCCCGTAAAACGCGGCTTCATCGGCGATTACCTTGGCCTTTATGCCTAACCGTTCGGTGGCGCGGCGCAACGCATTTTCACCGAGCTGCCATTGCTCGGGCGAGCCATCATACTTACCGCTGGCGCCGCCATCCCAAGTGGAGAGCTCGGCTTCATATTTATCGAAGCCATACGTGGTGAGCGTATCCAGCGCGAACTGCAGGCAATCGACAATTTCGTTCTCAATCTGCTCGGGAGTGCAGAAGATATGAGCGTCGTCTTGCGTAAATCCACGCACGCGGAACAGGCCGTTCAAAACACCGGAGCGCTCATAGCGGTAGACCGTTCCTAGTTCCCCTAATCGGACCGGCAGGTCGCGATAGCTACGCTGCTTGTCGGCATAAATCAGGATATGGAACGGACAGTTCATCGGCTTAAGCTGGTACTCGGCGTCATCCAGCTCCATGCGCGTGAACATGTTGGCCGCGTAGAATCCGGCGTGGCCGGAGGTCTTCCACAAGTCGAATCGCGCCACGTGCGGCGTATAGACCAGCGAGTAGCCGCGCTTCAAATACTGATCGCGCATCCAGTCCTCAAGCTGCTTACGGATGATGCCGCCCTTGGGATGAAAGAAAATCAGCCCTGGCCCCGCAAGCTCCTGAATGCTGAAGAGGTCAAGTTCCTTACCGAGCTTGCGATGGTCGCGCTTCTTGGCTTCCTCGACCTGCTTGAGATAGGCTTCCAGATCCTTCGGCGAAAAGAAGGCTGTACCGTATATGCGCTGTAGCTGCTTGTTGTGCTCGTCACCCTTCCAATAGGCGCCCGCGATGGAGAGCAGCTTGAACGCTTTGATCTTGGATGTATTCGGCAGGTGCGGCCCGCGGCAAAAATCGATGAACTGGGGGCCCAGCGTATATTCCGTGAACGTTTCGCCGGCGCGCTCGGTAATGAGCTCACATTTCATCCACGCATCGGAATATTTGCGCAAACCCTCGTCCTTTTGCGTGTAGATACGGTCGTAGGAGAGATTGCGCGCTTGAATCTCCCACATCTTTTTTTCAATCTTTTCGAGGTCCTCCGGCGTGAACGGCGTGGCGCGGTCGAAATCGTAATAGAAGCCGGTATCGATGGGCGGCCCAATACCGAGTTTGGTCTCGGGGTAGAGCTCCAGCACGGCCGCGGCTAGCAGGTGGGCGGTGGAGTGCCGGTAAACTTGGAGAGCCTCGGGATCCTTATCGGTCAAAATCTGAATCGACGCATCTGTTTCCAGCGGCCTCGCAAGATCGAAAAGGTCGCCGTTGACGCGCGCGACCAAAGCCGCATCGGCAAGCCGGGGGCTGATGGATTTAGCAATCTCCAGAGGCGTCGTCCCCGCCGCGACGGATTGCTTGCTGCCGTCCGGCAGAGTGATCTCAATTTGGGACATAGGGAATATCCAGCGTAACATTCCCACTGCTGACTGGCAGCGCCAGCGATCTTATTGTCGCCGCTGGTCCCTACGGAATCCGCACTACCGTAAAATTCGTCAACGCCAATGTATCTGCGCCGCTCGCCACCAGTCCCCGAAAATCGATGGTTAATCCGCCGGCATAAGCATCGCCCGCAACCACGGCATTCGCCAAGAACGCCAACGATGTTCCCCACGTTTGCAAGCTCAACTGCGTATTCGACGCCAACACGCCCGCATCTGCCCGCCCGGCCAGCAGCGTCTCCGTGGACGCCGCGTCACGATGCACAATCGTGGTCCCGCCCCAGTGCGCCTCGATGGAAAAGCCGCCCGCCGTTCCGTTGTGCGAATAGTCGAAGCGGATCTCGATGCGATCGCCCTGCGATAACAGGCCCGCCGGAATCGAACACGTACCCAGACCGGTGAGTGTAGCCGCATTGGTAGCCGCTCCCGTGCCGCTACAGATCACTTGCGTCGACGAATACCCGGAGAAGCTCGGTATGGTGACGCCTGCGTTATTCACGGTCCGGTAATTCGCGAGTAGCGTATCGCCCGGCTGGGGCGTCGAGGCAGTAGTAAAGAGAATCGAGTTGCCCGTCGCCGTATAATCCAGCGACGGTTCCTGCAGCACGCCGTTCCGGTAGACCGCAAGGCTGGTAGCTGGCGACGGGACGGCCATCAAAGCGAAGGTGGTATTCGCACCATCGACAATTCCCGCGGGCATGTCGCCATCCACGAACGCCGGCGTGCCGATGCCGCATGGCCCCGACGAGCCATCCACGTGCATGCAATCCGTCGTGTTTCCTATGGCCGATGCCAGCAAGCCCAAGGCATCGACCACTGCCGTGCGACCCGCCGCGAAGGCAGGTCCTTTGATTGGCCGTGCGCCAAGATCCGCGACGAGCCCCGTCACCTGCGATTCAGGGATGGGCAATGAGGTATCGTTCGACGACCCGCCTCCCGGCGAACCGGTAACGCCGCCCGTGTCCAGGCTCGGCGAAGCCACGCGCACGTCGCGAATCCGCAGCGGCGTCGCGCTGGGCGGCACGGACCAGCTTTCTTGAAACTGTACCCTTCCATCGCTGTTGTAGGTCACCGCGTAAATAATCGCCGGGGTCGCCGTCGAACTGGGGACTAACTGCGTCCGCAGATTGCCATCTATCACTTTTACGGTGGCTGTCTGCATCATGATCGCCGAGTTATCGGCCGATTGAAAGCTACTCCAACTGATGGATAGGGTGCCATTGAAGTGCGTCCCATCGGCTTTATAGAGCACATCTTGAATGGTTGTCAGGGCGGGTTGTCCGGCGGCGGACCCGGCCAGTAGTAGTAAGGCGCAAAGCGAACGGCGAATCATCAGTCCTCCAAAAAAAGACGAAACCCGCGCAGCCAACCAGCGCGGGTTCCGGGCGGGAAACTTTTCCAGCCGAGTTCAGTGTAGCGAGCGCATTGCTGCGTGCACCGGCAAGTTCTATGGCCGTATTTCGCTAAACCTCAGAACTCAAAAGGCTTCCGTGCAATGAAATTTCCCACCAACACGTGTGACTGAAAAAAAGTCGGCTCTGTTTCGCGGCGGCCGGCGCATCCTCGGCCCCCATTCTTTCGCGCCGCGCAACCGCGCAACCTTTTGACTGACGGTGGTATTCATGGCGCGTACGTCCTGGTCGGCGATGCAAAACCGCACCTAAATTCGATACTCCGGCGGTGGGCCCCTCAATACTGATTTGGCGTATCCCGTGAGACATTCTCGGTTAAGAACACGGGCGCCACGCCCTACTTAGGATTGTTAAATTAATACGTGGTCTCGGATGAGTAGCCTCACTTCCAAGACGCCTTCGAATTGGAATTTTATTGTGTTGGACAACAGCAACGTCAAGAGACCAAACTCACTCATTCCATACATCTTACAGCTTGCGGTCGTTCCGCCAGCCGTTGGTGTGTGTGCAATTCCGTGCCTGTTACTCTATGAGGCGCTAGTCGGGGTGTGGACAGCACGGGATGGCCGACATTTGAATTTTGAAGTACTGGTAATCTACTGCGTCGGAGTGTTGATGCGGTGGAGCATCGGCCAAAAATGGAGAGAGTTTGAAGCATCGGCGCTTTGGATATGGGTCATTCCGGTTCTGGCCCTTGGCGCCTCATTTATCGAAGCGTGGTCTAATCCGTTTCAACGGAGCGGGATTATCGAGCTCCATTTTCAATCTAGTGGAAGTGGAGAAGGTTTGACACGATTCCTAATTACTGATCCTGCCTTTTCTACGGCGGGCTACTCTACCGGTGCCCTTCTAACCCGCATCCTTCGAGGACGCTCTCCCGCCGATGACTCTATTTGAAGACAAGTGCGGTTTGGGCGGGCGTGCCGAGGTCGAATCGTAGGGTCGACGACGCGCCCGGCATCACTTAGCCATCTTCTCCGCAGGAAGATCCGCAGAAGATGCCCGCTTAGATCATTGCCGTCGTTCGCAATGAAGGCGCCGCGACTATCTTTTCACCGCCAATCCAGCGGCACCGTCAAATGAACTTGCCAAAGAACTCTGCACACGCTCGCCTATCCGGCTTCCTCAGACTCCTGAACACCCAGCGTACACAATTCGCCGTGGAAAGACGATTTGGTACAGAGTAAAACCGCCGTCGCGTCGCACCTCGTATCGTCCTAAGGCCCTTGGAGGCGGCTGGTCGGCCTGAAATCTCCGGCAATGAAATTGCATTGGGAAAAAGTGGGTGGAGGGATAAGAAAATGATGATCGCGGGCGCGTTAGCGGTTTTAGTGGTGTTTTGCTTGCTACTTTCGGTGGTTCAAACGCCGCCCGCGATCGGGCGGTAGACAGAGGGTGCGTCACGTGACACATCGTCTGCCTACAAAATGCACACCACCTAATTCTCAGACGGCGTCTTTTCCGCGCTGTCGATAGCGATCATGTCCATCGGGGCCTTCTTCGGCTCCAGCTTCAATCCATACTGTTGAATCGACTGAAAAATGGAACCGCCCTCGGGTGCGCTCGGTAGCGCGTCCGGGCCTGCGCCCGGTCCCACTTTGGCGCCGGGGGCCATGGCGCCCATCATAATGGGGCTTTTCATGTTGACCATCTCCTCAGGCGACATCTCGATCGCAAAGTCGTAATTACCCTGAATTCCGGTTTGATCGAACACCGGGCGATCAAGATATCGCGAAAGCATGTCGGCAAATTTCGCGATCGACATTGCCTTGCCTTCTACGTGCATGCCAGTGGGACCCATTCGCATTGTCATTGCACCCGGCGGCGGGCCGCCCGGGCCGCCGCGTCCTCCGCTCGAGAAGCCGAATTGAGCGCCGCCCCCACCGCCGGATGGGCCAGGCGGCGGGGGAGGCGGCGGTGCGCTTCCCGGCGCTACAGGCGCATCGGCGTTAATTTCGGTAGCCTTCAGCTTCGGCCCACCTTTTCCGACCACTAAGGCATAGATCGGGTGATCCTTCTTCTCTGTATGCACGGCGACTTTAAAGCGTTCTTTGAGCAAGGTCTTCAGCATCTCAGGAGCGTCGTCCTTCGATGCGCCGTCGGGTAGCTTTGCCGAGACGTCGAACTGAAGCGTGTCCATCCACGGCGCGCCGGTCACCTGGTAGTCCTTTACCCCGTAGGCGTTCTGCACCAGTCCCCGGATCGTCATACGGGAATAGGTCACCAAGGCGCCGTCGTTGCGCACGCCGATTCGCACCATCATTTTCCCGCCCATATTGGATATCGGCTCGGAGGGCTTGATAGTAGCCACTTCAAACGCAAGCGGCGCCGCGGCAGGCGCTGGTTGGGCCATCGCTGCGACGGAAACAATTCCGGCCAACGCGAGCAACCGTGAAATTCTCATGTTAGTGTTACGTCGCAGAGGACTGGAATGTGACGTCTTTTCCCGCGGTTGCGATACGTTCCAATTGCTGCAGGTGATTCACATCGTGTCCGCCCATAGTCTCGACTATCGTCAGAAACGTCATTTCGCCTCGCTCTGGATGCGTCATCTTTCGTTGTAACGAGTCCGGCTTGAGCGACCCGATTAACGCCAGGTTCCAGCGGCGCAGCGCCGAAAAGACTGCAAACGCCGACGCTGCGTCATAGGCGCTGTAAGTGGCCGCCCATTTTTCCTGGTCAAAGGGCTGAATCGTCGGGTTGTCCTCGGCCAGTGTCTGACGCAGGCGGAACGAAAACACAAGCTCGCAATCCGCTAAGTGCGCGAGAATCTCTCGTGCGCTCCATTTGCCCGGCCCGGGCGCTTCGCCGACACGCTTCTCCCCGATCGTGACCAGCATGGCGGCAATTCGGTCCGGCGTCTGCGCGATGGTTTCCAAAGCATTGTTAGAGCCTAGAAAAGAGGCGTACGGATTCATGCTACCCACGGTATCATGCCCCCATGAAGATTCGCCGCGCCGCCCCGCTCTTCGTCCTTGCCCTCTGCGCGGCACAGACAAACTACAACTTTGACGAATCGAAGGTGGGTCCTTACACGCTGCCAGATCCGCTCGTCCTGATCAATGGACAGAAGGTTCGCGACGCCGTCACCTGGACCGATTGGCGGCGGCCAGAAATTCTACATCTGTTCGAAACCTATCAGTTTGGCCGCACGCCAACCGCGCCTTACCCCGTCCGCTTCGAGAATCTTTCGAACGACTCCGGCGCGCTGAACGGCATCGCCATTCGCAAACAGATCGTCATCCATTTCTCCGCCGATCCCACCGGGCCCAAGGCGACCATCCTGCTCTACATCCCAGCAACGCGCAAGGGACCCGCACCGGTGTTTCTTGGACTCAACTTTGCGGGTAATCAAGCGGTTGCAGCCGACCCCGGAATCCGCCTCGGCGAAATCTGGTCGCGGGCACACGTGAAGCAGACCGCGGCCGAGAGCACGCGCGGGAGCGAGTCTGCGGAATGGCAGGTGGAGAAGATTCTCGCACACGGCTTCGCCCTCGCCACCGTCTACTACGAAGATATTGAGCCCGATTTCGACGGCGGCATGAAGTACGGCGTACGACCAATCTTCTTCCGCCCCGGCCAGACCGAACCCGCTGCCGACGATTGGGGCGCCATCGGCGCCTGGGCCTGGGGACTCAGCCGCGCTGCCGATTACCTTGCAACCGATCCCGATATCGACGCGAAACACATTGCCCTCATGGGCCATTCGCGTCTCGGCAAGACCGCGCTTTGGGCCGGTGCGCAAGATCCGCGTTTTGCCCTTGTGATCTCAAACGAATCCGGAGAAGGCGGGGCTTCGCTCTCGCGCCGCTCTTACGGCGAGGATATCCGCCACCTGAACAAAGCGTTCCCGCATTGGTTTTGCGGCAACTACCATAACTACAGCGGACACGAAGCACAGCTACCGGTCGATTCGCACATGCTGCTGGCACTGATCGCGCCGCGCCCGCTCTACGTCGCCAGCGCCGAACAAGACCGTGACTCAGACCCGCGAGGCGAATTTCTGGCAGCCGTGGCCGCGAGCCCAGTCTGGGCTCTTTTCGGTATGAAAGGAATAGACACTGATCAAATGCCGCCCTTAGCCTCGCCCGTGGGCCAGGCGGTCGCATATCACGTCCGCGCGGGTAAGCACGACGTGACCGCATATGATTGGGACCGGTACCTGGAGTTCGCCGCCAAGTATAGGTAGCTTCACGGGTTAGAGATCCGCGGTGATTTTCTAAAACCCGTAACAGTTCCTTTACTTTCTACCCTTTGAAATGTTAGGCTAAGTGTCTCATAATGCGTACAGTTGACTTGATCCAACGGAAGCGGGACGGCGGAGAACTGGCGCCGGAAGAAATCGACTTTCTTATTGGAGGCTATACGTCCGGTGACATACCGGACTATCAGATGTCAGCCTTCCTTATGGCGGTCTTCTACTCGGGAATGACTGACCGCGAATTGAGCCGCCTCACGGAATGCATGCTGCGCTCGGGCGATTCAGTCGACCTGTCTTCCGTTGCCGGTATCAAGGTTGACAAGCACTCCACCGGCGGCGTGGGCGATAAAACCAGCTTCATCGTCGCCCCGTTGGCGGCGGCCGCTGGCGTGATCGTGCCCATGATGTCGGGACGCGCATTGGGACATACGGGCGGCACGCTGGACAAGCTCGAGTCCATCCCCGGCTTTCGTACCGATCTCACCACCGAAGAATTCACCGCGCAACTCTCCACGCACGGCCTCGCCTTCATCGGCCAGAGCGAGCAACTCGTCCCCGCCGATCGGAAACTGTACGCATTGCGCGACGTTACGGCAACGGTGGAATCCATGCCGCTTATTGCGTCTTCGATCATGTCGAAGAAGCTTGCCGAAGGCGTAGATGCCCTCGTACTCGATGTGAAAGTCGGCAGCGGCGCCTTCATGAAGAAGCAAGTCGATGCCCGCCGTTTGGCGCAAGCCATGGTCGGCATCGGACGCCGCATGGATAAGAAGGTGCAGGCCTTGATCACCGATATGAGCCAGCCCCTCGGTTATGCTATCGGCAACGCGCTCGAGATCATGGAAGCTTCGCAAACCTTGCAGAATGCGGGCCCTGCCGACCTCACCAAACTTTGCCTGGAGATCGCCGCGCGCATGATCTTCCTAGGCAAGAAGGCTGCCACGCTGGATGAAGCCCGGCGCATGGCCGAGCAACACCTTGTGGACGGATCCGCGTACAAGAAATTCAAGCAGGTGGTTGCGGCCCAGGGCGGAAATCCGCAGGCTCTCGATAAGTTCGAGCTGCTGCCGAATGCCACAGGCATGCGCGAGATCACTTCGCCTCGCGCCGGTTACGTGAGCAGCATCGCGGCTCAGGAAATCGGCATCGCCTCGAACATCATTGGCGCCGGCCGGGACCGCAAGGAAGACAGCATCGATCCCGCGGTTGGCATCATCCTCGAAGTCAAAGTCGGTGAAAAGGTGGACGCCGGGTCCATTCTCTGCCGACTCTACTACACCAAGGAAGATCGCGTCGAAGAGGCCGCCGACATGGTGGAGGACGCCTTCCGTATTTCGTCGCAAAAGCCTGATGATCGCGAGTTGATTTTGGAAGTCGTGGGCTAAGCATGGTCCGATTCACGGGGCTGCTGGGGTTGATTGCGATTCTCGGCGCCGCGTGGCTCATGTCGAACCACAAAAACCGCATCCAGCCGCGCATCATCGCCTGGGGCGTCGGCTTGCAAACGCTCTTCGCATTTCTGGTTCTGGAAACACCGGTCAGCCAGGTGCTGCGGAAACTGAGCGAAGGCGTGGCGGCTATGTTCGGTTTCGCGGAGGCTGGCTCCACATTCGTCTTCGGCAACCTGGGAACGGCCACGGGTCCGGGTGGGTTCTACTTCGCGTTTCAAGTACTGCCGATTATCATCTTCATCGCGTCGTTTTTCTCGATCCTCTATTACCTAGGACTCATGCAGCGCATCGTGCGGGTGATGGCGGTGGCCATGCAGAAGGTGATGGGCGTCAGCGGCGCGGAAGCGCTCAACGTTGCCGCGAGCATCTTCATGGGACAAACGGAAGCGCCGCTGACCATCAAGCCGTTTATCGCCGGCATGACCGAATCTGAACTTTTTACGATCATGACCTGCGGCATGGCCCATGTCTCGGGCGCCGTGATGGCGCTTTATGTACTGGCCGGCCACGTGGAAATCCGGCACCTGCTTACCGCCGTAATCATGACCGCCCCGGCCACCATCATGCTGGCCAAGATCATCGTTCCCGAAACCGGGAAGCCGGCCACGGCAGGGCGCGTCGATATAAAAACCGAAAAGACCGCGGTAAATGTGATTGACGCGGCGGCGCAGGGCGCGGGCGATGGACTGCGGCTCACGCTCAATATTGCCGCCATGTTAATCGCCTTCCTTGCGCTGATAGCCATGTTCAACGGCATATTGAAATGGGTGCACGGATTCGCGGGGTTCGTGCCGCCGTCGCTCGAATCGATCTTCGGCGTGGTCTTCGCTCCGGTGGCGTGGTTGATGGGCGTGCCGTGGCAGGATGCGGGCACTGTCGGCGGTTTATTAGGCACGCGCCTCATTACCAATGAGGCTGTCGCGTTCACGCAGTTGGGACAGATTAAAAATCAACTGCATGGCCATTCCTTTACGATTGCAACGTACGCTCTTTGCGGCTTTGCTAATTTAAGCTCGATCGCGATCCAAATCGGCGGCATCGGCGCGCTGGCGGAAAATCGTAAATCGGACCTGGCGCGCCTCGGTCTGCGCGCTGTCGCAGCCGGCTCGATGGCGAACTTCATGTCGGCTTGCATCGTGGGCATGTTCCTGTGAGCGCATCGGCGCAATTCATTCAAAGTCGCACGGATTTGCGCCCCTCTGTTGGGGTGGTTCTCGGCAGCGGTTTGGGCGCTTTCGCAAGCGAGCTGGAACCTCGCGTCGAGATTCCCTACGCAGAGATTCCCGGGTGGCCTGCCGCCACGGCGATCGGTCACGCGGGTAAGCTTGTCATCGGAAAACTGGACCACCTGGAAGTCGCCGTCATGGCAGGCCGTGCGCATCTGTACGAGGGCAACACCGCGCAGCAGGTGGCCTTCGGGGTGCGCACGCTCGGTGCTTTGGGCGTTCGTTCGATGCTCTTCACCAACGCCGCCGGCGGAATCAACCTTGCTTATCGGCGGGGCGGATTGGTGTTGATCTCCGATCACATTAACCTGCAAGGCGCGAATCCCCTGGTGGGACCGAATGACGAAGCTCTTGGCCCGCGTTTTCCCGACATGACGGAAGTCTACTCGCACGCCTATCGGGAAACCGCTCGCCAGGTCGCAGCCGAACTGGGCATTGCGATCGGCGAAGGCGTGTATGCGGCGCTGCTCGGCCCCAGTTACGAAACTCCCGCCGAAATCCGTTACCTGCGGACCATCGGCGCCGATCTGGTCGGCATGTCTACGGCGCTCGAAGCCATCGCCGCCAATCACATGGGAATTAAGTCGCTTGGGATTTCCTGCGTAACAAATATGGCGGCTGGAATCCTGCCCGAAAGACTCAACCATCAGGAGGTCCTCGAAGCCGGCGCGGCAATCCGCGATACGCTGGTCAGGTTCCTGAAAGCCCTTCTGCCCAGGCTTGCGGTGTAATGGACACTCTGCTCCAATCCGCTCTCGATGCACGCGCTCACGCGCACGCGACCTTCTCGAACTTTCGTGTGGGCGCCGCTCTAGAGGATGATGCGGGACGCATTCATACGGGCTGCAACGTGGAAAACGCAACCTATGGCCTGACGATGTGCGCCGAACGTGTCGCCGTATTCAAGGCCATTTCCGAGGGCGCGCGCGAGTTCCGCCGCATTGCCGTCGCCGCCGATACGGAAGATCTCACGCCTCCGTGCGGCGCGTGCAGACAGATTCTGTGGGAGTTCTGCGGCGATATCGAGGTCGCGCTGGTAAACCCGCGCGGGAAAACGGAATCTTACCGGATGAGCGAACTCTTCCCCAAACCCTTCGATGCATCGTTTCTTTAGTCTGCTCATTTTCGCGTTCACTCTCTCTGCCGAATCGGCCGATTGGATCTGGAGCGCGCGCTACGTCATCACCGAAAACGCGCAGCATCGCGTCATTGAAAACGGCGCTGTCGCCATTCGCGGCGACCGCATTGTGGGCGTGGGAACCAAGGCCGAAATCGACGCTCGCTTCCAACCCAAACAACGTCTTGATCGTCCAGATGCCATTCTGGCGCCCGGGCTGATCGACACCCACACGCACGCCGCCATGTCTCTGTTGCGCGGCGTCGCCGACGACAAGAAACTGCAGGACTGGTTAAATAACTTCATCTTTCCGGCCGAAGCAAAAAACGTTACGACCGATTTCGTCCGGTGGGGTACTCGCCTCGGCTGCCTGGAAATGCTGCTCGGCGGAACGACGACGTTTACCGACATGTATTACTTCGAGGACGTCGTCGCGGAAGCCGCCATAGAAGCGGGCATGCGCGGCGTACTGGGCGAAACCATCATTGGCTTTCCCGTACCTGACGCCAAGACGCCAGCGGACGCTCTCAAGCTTACGGAGCGCTTCATTCAGCGCTTCCACAATGACCCGCTGGTTATCCCTGCCGTCGCCCCGCACGCGCTCTACACCAACTCCGATGAGACTCTGAAGGCCGCGCGAGCGCTGGCGAATAAATACAATGAGCCGCTGCTCATCCACCTCTCGGAGACCAAAAAAGAGAACGATGACGAGCTCGCCAAGCGGCATACCACTCCCACCAAGACCCTCGATTCGTTAGGCGTCCTTAGCGGCCGGACAGTGGCGGCGCATTGCGTATGGGTAAACGAGGCCGATATGGCAATCCTCAAGGCGCGCAACGTCGGGGTGGCGCATTGTCCATCGAGCAACATGAAACTCGCCAGCGGCGTCGCGCCCGTGGCGCGTATGCTGGCGCTGGGCATTAACGTCGGCCTCGGACCCGATGGACCCGCCGGCAGTAACAACGACTTCAACATGTTCGAGGAAATGGATCTGGCCGCGAAACTGGCCAAAGTCACAGCGCTCGACCCTACCGTGCTGCCGGCAACCACAGCGCTTGAAATGGCGACTATTCGCGGAGCGCGCGCGCTCGGTCTCGAGAAGGAGATCGGTTCGCTCGAAATCGGCAAGCGCGCCGATCTGATCGCGGTGCGGCTCGACCGGCCCAACGCGGCTCCGCTTTACGATGCCATTTCGCAGCTGGTCTACGCCTTGAAGGCCGCGGACGTGCGAGATGTCATGGTAAATGGCAAGAGCGTCGTGCGCGATGGAAAGATTCAGACGCTCGATGAGGCGGCGATTCTGGCCAAGGCCGCGGAGTATCGCATGCGCGTAAGCGCGTCTTTGAAGAAGAAGTAAGCCAGAAAACTTTCCTTCGGCTGGCGGGCCTGTCCTACAATGCAATCTATGAATGACGAAGGCCGCCGCCGATTTCTAGCTTATTTTTCTTCCGCCGGTCTCGGCGCCACGCTTCTCCCCGGCGTCCTGTGGGCGCAGGCAGCCCAGAACGACGCGCCGCAGATTACCCTTCCCATGCTGAAAGACGCGCTCGCTCTGAGCGGCCTCAGCTTCAGCGAAGATGACGAGAAGGCAATGCTGAACGGGCTTAATCAGAACCTGGCTCGTTACGAAGAAATTCGCGCCCTGCCCATTCCCAACGACGTGTCGCCGCCGTTTTACTTCAGCTCCATCACGCCTGGAATGAAGGTAAATCGCGCGCGTTCACCGTTGGTCTTCAGCGCGCCGGCGGCCAAGCGCCCGGCCAATATCGAAGACCTCGCCTTCGCATCCATCGTCGAGATGGGCCAGCTTTTGAAAACGCGCAAAGTCACCTCGCTCGAACTCACGGAGATGTATCTGGCGCGGTTGCACAAATACAATCCCAAGCTCAATTGCGTCGTCACGTTTCTCGACGATGTAGCTCGTGCGCAGGCCAAACAGGCCGATGCGGAGATCGCCGCCGGGAAATATCGCGGGCCACTGCACGGCATCCCATGGGGCGCGAAAGACATCATTGCGGTCAAAGGATTCAAGACAACCTGGGGCTCTAACGCGTATAAAGATCAGGTGATCGACGAAGACGCGAGCGTGGTGGATATGCTGCGCGATGCGGGCGCAGTGCTGCTGGCGAAGTTAACGTCGGGCGAACTGGCACAAGGCGACCAATGGTTTGGAGGCCAGACGAAAAATCCCTGGAATCTCGAACAGGGGTCGAGCGGTTCGTCGGCCGGTCCCGCATCGGCAACCGCGGGCGGCTTAGTCGCGTTTGGCATCGGCACGGAAACCAGCGGCTCCATCCTCAGCCCCTCTGGCCGTTGCGGCATTACCGGCCTGCGGCCGACGTTTGGACGCGTGAGCCGCTACGGCGTAATGGCCCTTTCGTGGACGCAAGACCGCCTTGGTCCGTTGTGCCGGTATGCCGAGGATTGCGCGGTGGTCATGAGTGCGATCGCCAAGCCCGACGATCGGGACCTCAGCGTGTCGGAGATTCCCTTTAACTGGAACGCGCGCCTGGATATCCGCAAGCTGCGTATAGGGTATTTGAAGGACGCATTCGATGAAACACGCGACGCCGCCGCGAAGAAACTGGACGACGAGACGCTGGAAAAGATGCAGGCGCTCGGCGTGAAGCTGATTCCCCTCACCACCCCGGACTGGACGCTCGATGTATCCAGTTACAACGTGGAATCGGCCGTGTTCTTCGACGAGTTGATCCGGACGGGCCGTGACAAGCAACTAACCAACCCTGGGCGCGGCAACGGTTGGCGCGGGGCTCGTCTGATTCCCGCCGTAGAATATCTGCAGGCGCAACGCGCGCGCAGCATGATGATGATGAAACTCGCCGAGGCTACCGCTCAAGTAGACGTTTACCTTGCGCCGGCAAATTCCGGCCCGGGCGGCGGCGGACGTGGAGCGGGTGGCAGCGCACGAGGGGCGGCCGCAGCGAACGGGACAACAACCCCACCGGCCGCCGGACGCGGCCGCGGTGGAGTGGGAAACGCCCTGCGCCGCAGCCCCATGCAACGCCATTTCAATATGGCGAACCTGGCGTGCTACCCCGCCCTTGCCGTCCCCAACGGCTTTTACGAATCCGGCTCGCCCGCCAGCGTCACATTCATGGCGCGGCCCTTCGGCGAGGCTGAGTTGATCGCGGTGGGCAGAGCCTATCAGGAAGCGGCGGCCTTCCACTTGAAACACCCTGCGTTGAGCGCGTAAGCCCATTAGCGCGGCGCCGTTAAGCGGCCAATTTATGACGCCAATAATAGCGTCGCGCTCTTTCGGCGCCATAAGTTGTACACTTCATGCAACGAAGCGTCTGACTGGCGACTAATAGAGTAGTTACCACTTCCACTCCGCACTTAGAACAGGTTGTGGTAACCTGCGTCCGGGAAAAATAACGGCCGAGCTCGGCATTCTTTTTCCATAGGTTGATGGTCGCGGGTACCCTTCCTTTCGGCGGCGCGGGAGGTCCGCCGACGCGACCCTCGCCCCGCTGGCTCTTGAACAACTCGATGCGCTCAGGGGTATTGGCGGCGCGGCTCCGCTCGCGCGACGGCGCGCTGGCCAAAGAGCGGCTGAACGGAATGCCAAACTGGCGGCGGTAGTCGTCAGGCGTAGTGTCGTGCATCGAGTACAGATGCTTATGCAGGCGCTGCAGACGCTTTCCGCAGAGCAGGCACATGATCGTATCGCCCGAGAGATAGTCCTTAACTTCTTCCATGGTTTGAAAAGGGACGTCCATATGATTTTCATCCGTAAGTGGCGGAGCGGGGCCCCGCAAAGTTGATTTACGGCTTCATGCTGACATATGACTTTGGCCGTTCAGGCTCGCGAACTTACAAGGGCTTGATAGGAAACGAATTATATTTCTTGAACTCGTGTGACCAACTTGCAGAACTCGTTACCGGAGGCCTTGACGGATGACTTTAAATATTCATCTTTGCTATTTCTTCGCCCTTTTAGCCATACCATAACTCGGCCTCGTCGGAGGAATCTGTGGGTCACTGATACAGTCGAATGCTCCGGGAAGGTCGGCTCGCGTAGCCGGCGAACCCGGTGCCGGTGGGGCGTCGGCCGTTTTTCGTTGCCAGTTACCTTTCGAACCAATCTGGACTCCCCGGTAAACGCTATCCGTTTATGGGGAGTAATCCTCGACGAGCCACAAGAATAGGTTTTTCCAGCACAGAGTGGGCTTCGGACAGGTACGTCTGAGCGCTGCGGGCATACAGCCTTTACAACGCAGATTCCTAGTTAGGAAAGAACGGCCGCGAGGACGCAATATTCTCTTTCTCGGTGTACTCTGCCATCGATTCGCCCGTCATAATGCGGTTGCGGCGGTCGATTTCGCTGCGGAAATCCTGGTCCAGATAGAGGTCGGACCGTGTGGGCGAACGGGTCAGCCTGGCACGTGGGCCAAGATACAGCAGAGCGTCGGCCGTCAGACCGGCAAAGTTGGTGTTGTAGGCCTCCCAGGATTTGCGCTGATCTTCGTTGGCCTTGGGCGGCAGGTCAACGATGCTACAGCCAGGAGGCAGCAGCCGTTTCTTCAGAGCACCCGTCACCTGCGCCAGCGCAGGCTCCCGCCAGGCGCGTGTGTCGCGCTCGAACCTCGCAGTGCATGGTTTTTCCAGGTAGCCGACATAAGGTATGACGACGAACCAGGCGCCGGGCTGCTTCGCGTCGATTTGGGAGCGCAAATTGAAATATTTATTGGCGCCAAAGAGCCCCATGTGGGCGGCGCCATAGATCACCAGCGCTTTCTTGCCCTTCGACAGGATTTCGCGAGCGATTAGGTCCGCGGGATGGTTATCGCGCTCCCTCATTAGAGGCTCCCAGTCATTCTTGGTCCTGATTTTCGACCAATCGATAGGAGGTTCGCCCAACCACACTTTGATGCGCTGCTCCCGAGGCAGCGTCAGGTTCACGGCGCGGAGGGCAGAATAGACATTGATGGAGCCGATATACGTTACGGTGGGAACCCACCCGACTTGGTCGCTCCACACTCTGCGCAGTGCGACGTAAGGCACCGTATCGCCATTGACATAGCTGTCCACAACGGCCTGCTGGCTGGCGCTGCCGGTTTCGAGCACAATGTTGCCCACATCCCTGGCGAACCGCGGATCGCGGATCAGGGCGGCATAGAAATCTGCCTCCTGGGCGAGGCCGTGCCATTCGCCTATGCCCACGAGCGGATGGGTCGCGAAGGCGGCGAAGACGCCATCACCGGCGGGAACGGGGGCGGGCGTTTTCTGTGCCCATGCTTGCGGGGCGAGCGCGAACGAAAGAAAAAACTTCAGAAGCATGATCCGCATGTCCCCTTTCATTTCGAGCATTCTAGCATTCACGGCGGCCGGAGCGTTGTACAAGGAAGACTAGTGTCGCGGCAAAATGATAATGTCCTATTCGGGCAAAGTAGAAATGTCCTATTGACAGGGACCAGCCTGTAGGGTGGACGAAGGACAACTACTGATGACCCAAGCCGAGCGAGACCGGCTAGTGGCCCTGAAGAAGGCCGAGAAGAAACTGATTGCGCAGAAGCAGGCGGCCGAGGAGATCGGCGTCACGGAGCGGGAGGTGCGGCGACTCCTGCGCAAGCTGCTAAAGAAGGGGGACCGGGCAGTCATTCATGAGCTGCATGGGCGGCGATCGAATCGGAAGTTCCCAGCGGATGTGGACCAGCGGGCGATCGCGGTTCTTTCCGATCCGCTGTACCGAGGGTTTGGGCCGACGCTGGCGGCGGAGTACCTCTCTAAGAAGCACCAGATTGCAGTGAGCAAGGAGACGCTTCGGCACTGGATGGCGAAGGCGGGGTTGTGGAAGCTGCCAACGGCGCGTGGTGGAGTCGGTGTGGCGAGCTGGTGCAATGGGACACCAGCAATCACGACTGGCTGGAAGGCCGCGGCGAGCGGATTTACCTGATCTCGATGACGACGCCACGAGCCGGCTCTTGGCGCGCTTCGTGCGACAGGACAGGAGCGAGGAGAACCGGCTGCTGTTGCAGTCCTACCTGGAGCGGTACGGTCGGCCACTCGCATACTACAGGGATAAGGCCGGCATGTTCCAGGTAGCGATCAAGACCAAACGGCAGGAGCAGCGCGAGTTGGGCGTCGTGTGGATTCCGGCGCATTCGCCGCAAGCCAAGGCTTACGCTTCATACTGCACCTCCTGCGAACCGTGGAAGACAATCTCGGGAAAACGACGCCGCTTGGCGAGCCTGACGCCCTGGGCCTTGCACGGCGGATTGGGCCCAGGATCCTCATACAACCAGTCATTCCGATCGTTCACCGGATAGCCGCGAAGCAGGCCGCGATTCCGCCAGGTGATCACGCACTTGGGGCCGATCTCCAATCGCGCCGACATTTCTTCGAGTGTCAACAGGCCCTTCTGGCGTAGCCGATCATATCGCGGTTTGAGCTGGTATTCAGAGCGGAGACGCGCGATGATACGGCTGTGGAAGCGTTGCCCGCATCCGGACAGTGCGCCTCGGCGATTCAGGATTTCCACGATTTGCTTATCGGTGTAATGCTCCGTCAGTCGATCAACCTCGGCGACAATCTCTGCCGGCGTTGTTCTGAGTTCCCAGGCTGTCAAGGGTCTCGGCAGCTCGATCGTCTTCGTCACTCCGCCGCTGAAGCGGACATGAACAGTGATCCCAGTCCCTCGAATGAGCGTCACGTCGGCGAGCAGTAAGCGCACCATGCGTTTCCGCTCTCGATCCGGAGTCTTTGGATCTTGCCAGAGCCGTGGAAAGTCACTGGACAGCGCGGCGATTCGAGCACGCTGCTGCTCATTCACTGCGGCGCGATCCTGCCGCCGTTGTTGCTCATACTGCTCCGGTGCCTCCGTTAACGCGCGAAGCTTTTCATTCCAGTCTGCCTCGAGCGAGTCAGCGACCAGACGGTTGGCAGGATCGACGTGCAAGTACCGGCGCTGGGCTAAATCGGCTTCATAACGCGCTCGCTCCACCTGTTTCTTGCGGAGCTTATCCACCTCCTCGATTCTCGCCTGGAGTTCCTGTTGGACCGACAGAGTGACTTCGAGCGCGAGCGGAGCCACGCTCTCCACCAGAAGCTGGCCCACAGCACGATCGATCTGATCTCCGACCACTCGCTGACAGATCGATATGGCGTGCTCGATGCCATCACGCTGGCAGAGGTACTCAGGCACGAGACGGTCCTGACGCGTGTGGTATCGGACCGTCATTCGGCTCCCGCAGACGCCACAGACTACCAAACCTTGCAACAAAGCAGGGCCTTCGCGTGGAGGACTCTTGCGACGATCTGCTCCAACGGCTTGTGCGTTTTCGCGAAGGTGCAGAAGGTTCTCTTCATATTGCTCCCAGGAGATGTAGCCGGGGTGAGCATTCTTGAGCAGCGTCCACTGCTCGCGCGGCAAGCGGGTATAGGAGACGCCTCCGTTCGGGTTGTTGCGAGTACGGCTTCGGCCGTATACGAATGCGCCTGCATAACGGGGATTGTGCAGGATGTGGAGGGCGCGGCTGTGCGGTAGTTCGGCCCACACCAGATCGCCTTTGTTCGGTCCCTTCTTTAACCGCCGCGGAAACAGAAGTTTTTTCTCACGGAAGGCTTTGACGACTGCGCAGGCCGATGCGGTACGCCGAAACGTCTCGAAAAAGAATCGAATGCTTCCCTGGACCTGCTGGTCGGGGTCCAGCACAGGCTCGTCGTTGACGTTGTAAACGAAGCCAACCGGTAAAGGACATTGCAACTCACCGCGACGGGCTTTGTTCAAGATTCCGCCTTGCAGGCGCGCCCGGAGCACATGCAGCTCAGCTTCGCTCATGGTCCCTTTGAGACCCAGCAGGAGACGATCGTTGAAGTGTGAGGGATCATATACGCCGTCCTCATCGAGAATGAGCGTGTCGGTAAGAGCGCAGATCTCTAGCAGCCGGTGCCAGTCCGTGGAGTTTCGCGCCAGCCTGGAGACCTCCAGACCAAGCACGATGCCGGCTTTACCCAGACTCACTTCTGTCACCAGTTTCTGAAAGCCCTCCCGATCGACAGCCGATGCGCCGGACTGTCCGAGATCGCTGTCGATGACGACAATGCGCTCCACCGGCCAGCCCAAGGCGACAGCGTTTTGGCGCAGCCCGTACTGCCGCTTGGTGCTTTCGGTATTCTCGAAAACTTGGCGAAGCGTTGATTGGCGGACGTAAAGATAGGCGTTACGTTTGAGGTGGCCAGCATTCACTTTTTGGTGAGCTACGCCTGTCATGAGATTGCCTCCTGTTGTAGAGAGAGAATCATGCTCGCCAGCAGAGTGGTGATCTGCGAGCGCATCTCGACGGGAATCGTTTCATCGGCGCTGGATTGAGGCCATGCGGTCTGTTCGACATGGCCGTTACATTCTGACCATGCCTGCATCCAGGCTGTCATTCCGCGCCGGAGAAAAAGCGCGAGGCCCAAGCGTTCGCCGCTGTGAGTGGGCCGGCCGATGGCGTCGCGACGTAGTTGTTCGTAGTGAACGGCCAGATCCAACTGGGATGCGGGTCTATCGCCGGCCCCGTTCAGCGGAGTTTTTTTTGATGGCGAAGCAGGCTGCGCTCGATACTTCGCGGGTGAACCTTGATGCGGAAGCGCTTCTGTATCCGTTTCACCAGGTCCGGCAATCGCATGGAGGGTTCTTCCTGGCGCACCTCGCCAATGAATGTGAGGACCTCTTCGGTGAGCTTGTACGCCTGCTTGGGGCCGCGCTTGTGAGGCACCAGGCCGGCAAGACCGTCGTCCTCGAAGGCCGATCGCGCCTGATAGAACGACGGCCGCGAAAAACCGAAACTCGCGGCTGCATCCGTTACAGATTGGCCTTCGGTCCGCACCCTCCGCAGCATCTCGTATTTGACCTGGACCAGATCGCGAGGATCGAAGAAATCGTCCTGGAGAAACAGCGGGTCGCGCACTGCTTTGGGACGCGGGTTCAGTGTTCCCTGTTGCTGGAGCGCGCGGATCTTTCGGTCCTGGTCGGCCATAGGCTCTTCTCAATGATTCGACTACGATTGTAAAGATAATTATGCTCTTATCAGTCGCAGTGTCAAGGCTTTTTTGCGATCTGCTATCAATCTTTATTAGATAAAATTGACATGAATTAGCGTTTTTATGCATCGCTACGCCGGACGACATCGGCATCATTCTCTTTACAATAGCGGCGTTATTGTCTTTACACTTAAAGCGCCCCAGGCTCATCGGGCCTTCTCCACAAAGTCCGCCAACTTCAGCAAGTCCTCGTAGCGAAACAGGCACCGCCCTGCGGCCAGCACCACGAATGGATCCGCTGGCAGTACTGTTGTCCAGCACGCCGGAATAGAGCGCAGGACGCCGCGGTTGTCGTGGAAGTAAACTCGATCCTCGCCCCAGTTGTGACGGTAAGTGACCAGCTTGAAACTCTGGCCTCTCAGCGGATGATGGGGATGGGTGACTTCAAAAGTACCTTCGGCACGGTCGGCATGCGCTGTAGTTGACGGACTCGGCCAAAGGGCGCGTCGAGCGCCAGTTTCAGACCGCCCGAGACCGCCTAGTGAAAGGCATGCGTGTGGCCGGGGTGCGAAGCCTGGAGGAGGCCAATGCCCTATTTGGAAACACCAAGTTCGTCACCGGCATTAAAGCGAACTAAGGCGCCCAGGCCTTGCGGCGTTGCCGCGATATCCTCCACCGCAGACCGGAAGGTGGCAATTTCCTGCGCATAGGCCCGATCCCGTGCCGCCAAATTCGCGACGAATCTCTCCTCAGCTGCTGTGAGCGCCGCCCGCATCTGTACTGCGTTCGTTGCCGCCGACGATACCTGGATACGGAGCCGTTCGATCTCCGTGCGTTGCGCTTGCAACTTGACGTCCGCCGCACGTCCCGCAGCTGCCTGCGTGGCCGACGCCGCGTAGAGTGCCATGGCGACCTCTGCGCGCGGATCGACCTGAGCGGCCTGTCCAAATAATCGAATGGCTACCAACAACAGCAGGGCAAGGGCCACCCAAAGCAGCCTGCTTGTACCGTTCGTAGTGTAGTTACTTACCCGAATATCTTCATATTAGCGGGAAAGTCGTGGACAAGATCGTTAAAGCGATGAAAAACAATCAAACGTCGGCTGTGCTGTCGAGCGCGGTCATTCGCGCATCTCCAAGACCTTCAAAAGCCGTCTACAATGAAATGAGACTACTCCGAATGCCACGTCAATTCGATGTCGTGATTGAGCGCGACGCGGAAGGCTACTACGTAGCTTCAGTTCCGCAGATACCCGCTTGCCACACGCAAGCTCGGTCCCTCGACGAGGTCACCGAGCGTATTCGTGAGGCTATAGAACTATGTCTGGAAGTCGAAGGCGCGCCAGAACATGATTTAGAGTTCATCGGAATTCAGCGCGTGACCATCGCGGCATGAGCCGAAGCCCACGCGTCACTGGCGCCGACCTTGTCATCGCCCTCGGAAAAGTCGGCTTTTCTATTCTCCGCGTCAAAGGCAGCCATCACTTCCTACGTCACGAGGACGGCCGAAGCACGGTTGTACCGGTGCACTCGGGCGAGGTCATCGGCCCCGGGCTCTTTCACAAAATCCTCCGCGACTGCCAATTGTCCTCCGAACAATTCGCGGAGGTTATTCAAAAACGGTGACGCTAATAGCGCTCCCGGTCACTTACTAACCACCTAATCCTGTAGCTGAATACCGTCCTCCCAAACCCCGTTCACACCAACTCAAAAATATCGTCCCAATCCGATCAACCACTTACAGCCACTTACCCGATTTACCCATTTCCCCCCGTACTACTCTCACTGTAGAGGCCAAGCCTCGCCGGCAACCCCGGATCTTAAAGAAGGTTCAAGAAGCTTCAAGCAGGATCAACGACCATCACCAAGGTACCTAACATGACAAAAAAACAACTAGCAGCCAATCGCGCCAACGCGAAAAAAAGCACCGGCCCTCGCACGCCGGAAGGCAAACGCCGCTCGTCACTCAATGGACGCAGGCATTCATTGACAGGCAAGATCCATATCGCCACTCCCGAAGAATCCGACGTCTTCGACAAACACTGCAAGGCCTATCACGAAACCCTTGCTCCCCTTGGCATCATAGAGTCCGACTTAGCCCAGGAAATCGCCGAAGATCGCTGGCGCCTCAAACGCGCCCGCTCTCTTGAGAACTCCGTCTTCGCTCTCGGCCATCACGCCCACGCCGAAACCATGGACTCCGGCAATCCCCAAATCGACGCGGCATTAGCCGAAGGCACGACATGGATCGAGCAGGCAAAAAAACCTGCAACTCCTCACCCTGTACGAGAACCGCATCCGCCGCGCCATCGAAAAGAACACCGCGCAGTTGGACGTCATGCAGGCCAAACGCAAAGAGGCCTATACCAAAGCCCAGCACGATGCCATCCGCCTCGCGGAACTCGCTGAATCCGAAGAACAAGCCTACGATCCTGCCGCCGATTTCGAACCTGCGCGCGACCACGGCGGGTTCGTCTTTTCAGCCTCGGAATTGGCCCGCGTCGTTGACCGCCGCGACCGGCTCGACAGGGCCTGGCGCACCCAGTCCGCCGCCGCCTGCGAGGCGGAGGACTCAACCGAGGAGGAAGACGACGACGAAGATTATTCCGATGAACCCCAGTTGGACGCCGCATAAGTGCGCGCCTGAGGCCGAAACTCTCCCCATCTCCGCGTCAGCGTCAGTCCCTAAGCGAAACGTGTCTTCGTATTTACTTCTCGTCTTGCAGATACAGCGCATTGAAGAAGAACTTATACCCCGCCTGCGATTGCCCGCGCCACTGCGGCTTAAATCCGAGTAAGATAACATGACCTTTCCCCAAATCGGCCGAAAGCGCCGCAATCTTACCCTCAATCTGACCGGGACCGGACAAGTATCCGCTCTCGAGCGGAGACCGCTCTCGTGGATACCGCGCCAGCACTTTGCCCTTGAAGTCGTTCTTCGTATTAAACACTGGCCCGCGCTCAAACATCACAATCGGGTCCGGCGCGATTCCCGCCGTCATTGGGTTCTTCGCGTCCTCCAGATGAACCGCAAGCAAACAACCCGAGCAGAAGAAGCCGCCCGCGTTCTGCCCCGCGATCGCGTTCTCCACCGGCAACTTGAACTGATTGATGGCGAACATCGACGCGTTGTTAAACGTCACCAGCGTGCCGCCCGCCTCCACGAAGTCGCGCAGTTCCTGTACGCCGTCGTCGCCAATGCCGCCCGCATAGCGTTCCGGAATCGTGCCCGGCCGATATCCATCGATGATCTGCCGCTCGTTCATGTCGGGTATAAGGATCGTGTCGAACCGGTCGCGCAGGTGGCCGCCTCGCACGTCGGCGTTGTAGAGGTTGGTAAACGGAAACTGATACTGCTCCAGAATCCAGCGCGTCCATCCCTCATCCATGCTCGCCACCCACGGACGGTAGAGGCCCACCCGCGCGGCGCGCATCGCCTTGCCGCCTTCTTTGGCCGTCGCCGCGCCCAGTCGGTTAGCCGCCAGAATCGAGTTCAGCTTCGCCGCATCCAGGCCTGCAGTCGCGATCTGGTCGCCCGCGAAAGACACCGTTCCCTTCGCCGCAAGAATCTGGTTGACAGCCTTGTAACTCGCATTGGCGGTAAGTTGGAACGGCGCCGAAAGTCCCGTGATCTCTTTCACGGACCGCAGCGAATCGCGGAACTTTCCCGAAAGCGGAGAAGTCACTGCGTGCACCTCCACCCCCATCTGCATCGGCAGCGTCCAGCCAGTCACATCGTAGGGCCGTTGCGAAATCGTGGGATAGACCTGCGGTTCGAACAGTTCCTTCACCAGTCCCGCGAACGGCTGGTCCATCAGCACCACCCATTCATCGGGCTTCACCGATTGATGTACTTCGATCCCGTTGAGCATCAACTTTTCCAGCAGCAGCGCCGCCGTCGGCGCATCGCGCTGCTCCCGCGGAATCTCGTAAGCGTACGGCGGTTCCTTCGTGAACTTCTCGATCGTGTCCCGCGCTGCGCGGTACTTGTTATACGCCAATTGCTCGCGATACTTCACCGAGAGAGTAAGTACGGACATGTCAGCCTCGTACATGTACTTACACGCGTCCGCCAGGCGCCACCAGCCACCCTTCCAGGGACTCGAGTAAAGCATCTCTTCGCCCAGCCCTTGCCGCGCCGTCGGGAACTCATCCACCGTGTAGAAGTGAGGCGTCGCATAACGATAGAGCGCCGTCTCCGTAAAGAACGAAATCGTATGCCGGAAGTTACCCACATTATCCAGATACCCTGGATACCAGACGTCAAACGTCTCCTGGTGCATCGACCCCGGCAGGTTATGGTCGTCCAGATACTCCGCAATCGACATGCCGATCAGATTCAGCCACCGCAGCATCAGCGGATGCATGTTACCCGAGATCGGGTCGGCGAATGGCGGCAGGTAAATGCGGCCCGGGAACGGCGCCGTCTGATGTTGCGTGTAGAAAATCAAGGGCTGGGTTTCGAGCGTAGCCTTAGTCACCGTGCGCGACTCGATCATGTTCAGCATGTAGCCGTCACGGTTGTTATCGTGTCCCACATATTCCTGAAACAACGTCGGCATCGGACTTACTTCGTACGGCGTCCCCACGTTGCCCATATACCAGTTAGCCACCGCGCTCTGCCCATCGGGGTTAATCGAAAACCACAGCTCCACAATCAGGTTCTGGCGGATGGCCTTGATTTCGGCGCTGTCGCTGGTAACGAGGTCATAGCCCAGTTGAATAGTGTGCTCGAAGTTGGCCACCTCGCTCGCGTGCAATCCACCGTCGATATGAATAAACGGCTTCAGTTCGCGGATCAGCGCGTGCGCCTGTTCGTCGGAAACGCCCCGTGCCAGCGCCAGCCGGTGCGAGATCTCTTTGTAATGGTCAAGCTGTTTCAGATTCTCCGGGTCGGAGATGAAGGCGATCCACCAATCGCGCCCCTGCGTGCTCTTGCCCACGTTCACCAATTTGACGCGGTTCGACGCTGCGCCCAACTTACGAAAATAAGCCAGCGAGTCCTCGTAGTTAGTCAAATGAAAGTCGGCTCCAGGCTTATAGCCCAGCACCGATTCCGGGGTCGGGACCTGGGCGGACGCTGCGCCCAAAGTTAATGCGAGAAGAAATGCGGAATATCTGGTCATGGCGTCACCGTCAACTTATATTGTTCAAGCAGGTCTTCCAGTTTGGAAGCGCTGAAATCCTTGGTGCGCAGATCCACGGCGAACCTCTTGAGCTGCGCCGAAAAGCCCGCGTCCACGCGCGCAGTCGCGCCGTCTTCTACTTGCGCCCGCAAGTCGTCCAGCAGCGGCAGCCGGTCGCGTTGGAACGCGTCCAGGTCGTCTCCCAGTTTCTTGCCCTCCTCGGCCGCGCGCGGGCCGCGCGCCGTAAAGTACGCGCGGTTCTGGTCCAGCAACTTCGTCAACTCGGTCTTTACCGATTCCGCCTCGCGGCGCCACGCGGTCTGTTGCGGATTGCCTCCGCCGCGCCCGCCCTCTCGCTGCGCGGCTTCGGGGGCCATCGAAGGATTGTAGTAGAGAGCGTTGAAGAAGAACTTGTAGGTTCCCTGCGATTGGCCGCGCCACTGCGGACGAAACGCCAACAGGATGATATGACCCTTCCCATAATCGGCGTCGAGCGCCGCGGCCTTGCCCTGTATCCGGTCGGCGCCCAGCAGAAATCCGCTCAGCAACGGATTCCGGTCTTTCACATAGCTCGCCAGCACGCGTCCGCGAAAACCCTGGCGTGTATCGAACACCGGGTTCCGCTCAAACATGATCGCCGGCATCGCAGGCAAACCCGCCATCACCGGGTGGTTCGCTTCCTTTACTTCCGTCCGCAGCAGCGCGCCGGAACAGAAGAACTCGTTCTGCGGAACACCCTGCACAACATTCGTCAGATTCAGGTTGAACTGCTCCACCGCGAAGAGCGTCGCATTCCCCAGCGTCACCACCGTGCCGCCCTGCGTCACGAACTCGCGCAGCGCCTGCGCGCCCGTTTCGCCGATGCCGCCCGCATATTGCCCGGGCACCGAGCCGGCCGCCATGCCGTCCATAATCTGTCGCGCCCCCTGCTCGGCAAACACCACCACGTCGAACTTCTCGCCCAGCCGCGCTTCCTGTATGTCAGCGTTGTGCAAGATCGTGAAGTGGTAGCGGTATTGTTCCAGCAGCCAGCGTGTCCATCCAGTATCGATATTGCCGCCCCACGGCTCATAGAGTGCAATACGCGGAGCCTTCACCGCCACCGTCGTAGCCGGCTTCTCTTTCAGCGATACGGCGTCCAATCCGTCCTTTTGCAAAACGGACGCCGCCACCCCGCTGGCGTAAATCGCGTTCTCGCCTTTCGCGAAGCTGATACTTCCTCCGGCCGCCAGAACGTCGTTGACGGCCCGCATCGACGCATTCGAATTGTGCGAGAACGAAAACACCGGCCCCGCGCCTTCCACCTTTCCGGGAATCGGCTCAACCTTCTCGATCGCGTGCAGCGTGCTGCGTGTTCCGGCGGAGACCGGCTCCGCCACGGCGATCGTTTCCACGCCCATTTGGATAGGCAACGTCCATCCCGTCACGTCGTAGGGCAGTTGCGCCAGCGCCGCTCCTCCTGCGCCTGCTCCGCCTGCGGCCGCTCCAGCGCCGCCGGCCGCTGCGCCGCCGCGTCCACCGCGCCCGCCTCCGCCACCACCACCGGCCGCTGCTGCGGCAGCCGGAGCTGGCGTAGCCGCTGCAGCCGCCTGCCCGCCTCCACGTCCACCTCTTCCGCCGCCACCGCCCGCCGCGCCGCCGGCCGCACCTGCAGCCGCGGTCAGTGGCGCCGGCGCTCGAAGATCCGGATAGTGCTGCACGTCAAACAGCTCTTTCACCAAAGCGGCGAACGGCTGATCCATCAGCACCACCCAGTCGCCCTCTTGGAAAGTCGAACCATTGGCGACGAACTTCTGCGTCGCCTGGTGCACCTCGATGCCGTCGGTCAGCAGCTTCTCCACCAGGATGGCCGCCGTGTTGCGGTCGCGCTGCTCGCGCGGAATCACATAAGCGTAAGGTGGGTCTTTGGTGAAATGCTCCACCACATCGCGCCCGGCGCGATAGCGGTCAAAGAGCAGCTCCTCCCGGTTCTTCGATGCCGTATCCAACACCGCCATCGAAGCCGCCAGGTTATAACGCACGGCATCGCCCAGCCGCCACCACCCGCCCTTCCACGGACTCGAATAATAAACCTCGGCGCGCAAATCGCGTTTATCCGCCGGGAAATCCTCGGTCGTGTAAAAGTGCGGCGTCGCGTAGCGGTAAAGAGCCGTTTCCGTCAGAAACGAAACCGTGTTGCGGAAGTTATTCACGTGGTCCACAAACCCGGGATACCAGTCGTCAAACCGCCCGCGATGCATCGCTCCCGGCATGTCGTGCTCGTCCAGGTATGCCGCCATGGCCGTGCCGAAAACATTCACCCACCGATACATCAGCGGGTGCGGATTCAGAGAGACCGGGTCGCCGAACGGCGGAATCCAGATGCGCGCGGGAAACGGCGCCGTCTGGTGCTGATCGTAAAAGACCTGCGGGTAATATTCCAGCTCGGCGCGCGTAATCACCTGCGACTCGGTCATGTTGTTCATGTAGCCGTCGCGGTTGTTATCGTGGCCGATATATTCCTGCCAAAGCTCCGGCGTATTGGCCACTTCGTAAGAACTGCCGATATTGCCGCGGTACCATTTCGCCACCTGATTCTGGCCGTCGGGATTGATCGAAAACCACAGCAGCAGAATCACGTTGTCGAGAATCGTGGCCGTCTCGGGCTCCTTGCTACTCACAAGGTTATAGGCCAGTTGAATCGCCATTTGCGCCGGCGCCACTTCCGTGGCGTGCAGCCCACAGTCGATATGCACAATGGCCCGCCCGCCGTGCGCCAGCTCATGCGCCTGCGCGTCGGTAAGTCCTTTGACCAGCGCCAGGCGGCGCGCCGTATCTTTAAACTTGTTCAAGTCCGCGAGATTCTTGCCGGACGAAATGATAGCGATGTACCAATCCAAGCCGCGCGTGGTCTTGCCGACTCGTACCAACTTCAGTTTGTCGGTGGATTGCGCCAGCTTCTGCAAGTAACCCAGCGATTCATCGTAAGTCGCGAGATAGAAATCATCGCCAGGCTTGTGGCCCAGCACGGATTCCGGCGTGGGGACCTGAGCAAAAACAAGGCTAGCCGCGCAAAGCAGCAAGGCCGCAAGTTTCATAAATAGGTAGGCTACCACTGTTGCGCGCGAATCAGATCGACGAAGGCCCGCAGTTCCGCGCTATTGAGATCGGACACCGTCCAATAGCTCATCCCGTTGCGCTGCCAGCGGATCAAATGATATCCATCGAAATCCGTCAGTACCGGGGCCCGCTCAGTCGCGTCGGCCGGCGCCATCCAAAGGTTGATGACGTGATTCTGCCGTTTGTAAACAATCGCGGCCGCGGGCCGCGCCGCAATAACATCGAGACGTCCGCCGATCAGCACAAAACCGTGGGCGGAGAGATCCGGTACCGCGGGCGAAAAGTCCAGCTTGCCTTGAAACCAGGGCTTAACCGTGTGCCGGTCGGAGCTTGGAACATCGATCAGGTGATCCGCCATCAGCGAACGGACGTGATCATCCACGATCTGCCGGTCCACGGAATTGTGCGACGCAAATCTGCCAGGAAGGAGAACGATGACGAGTAAAACTGCCGCCACTGCGGCCAAAACGGCGGCGTTCCACCGCGCTGTTCGCCACCAGGATGGATGGTTTTTCCGGTGGATCGCCGCGCGCAGAGGCCGCAAGTCGACGCCCGCGCTCCAATCCAGGTCCGCCGCTGCAATCTCATCCCGTAAAATTTCGAGATTCTTGAACATGTTCAAACAGGAGCCGCATTCCGTAAGATGCCGCTCGATGCGGAGAGAAATCGCCGCGTCGAGCTCTCCGTCGAGACTGGCGCCGAGTAGAGGTTCCGCTTCCACGCACGTCATTCCAACCCTCCTCTTTGTGGCAGAAGATCCTGCATCAGCAGATTACGGGCGCGCGAAAGACGGGACATCACGGTTCCCACCGGGACCTTTAACACCCACGCGATCTCCTTATACGCCATGCCCTCTATCTCGCGCAACACCAGCGCTTCCCGAAACTCTACCGGCAGCTTTTCGATCGAGATGCGCACGCGATCCCGCCGGGCCTCTTCCATCATTTGCTTCTCCGGCCCCGGCGCGTGGTCGGAAGGCTCAGGCAACTTTTCGTTCCAGGCAACCTCTTGCTTTGGCCTCTGGCGCTGTATGAAGTTCAGCGAGGTGTTGCGCACAATTGCCAGCAGCCACGCGCGAGCGTCGTCTCCGCGAAATCGATCCACCGCTTGATAGGCCTTGGTAAATGATTCCTGCACTACGTCTTCGGCGTCCTGATGACTGCCGACAAGCCAACGGGCGACGTTATAGGCGCTCCGCAAGTGAGGCCAAACGGCCAGCTCGAAATGTTTGCGCCGATCATCCAACCTCTTTCTATAACACGGCCCAATGGCGTTTTATTCCCGGAGCCAAAATCGGGAATAGAGTTTTCCGCCGCTGTGTCCCTGGAGATATGAACAAACCAACTACAGCAACCAACGATGGAATCGACCGGCGCGGCTTTCTGCGCTGCATGCAGTGGGCGGGTACAGGCGTCATCTGGAGCTTCGCCGCGGGCGTACCGGTCTCCCGGCTGGTCGGCGCAGATTCGAAGGAAGAGGGCGATTTCACCTTCGTTCAGATAAGCGATAGCCATATCGGCTTCAACCGGCCGGCGAACCCGGACGTAACCGCGACCCTGCAGCTTGCCATCGACAAGATCAACCAGCTCGAAGCGCAGCCCGACTTCGTCATCCATACCGGCGATCTAACACAGCTTTCCAAGGAGAATGAATTCGACACGCTCGATCAGATGTTGAAGACCCTGAAGCAGCGGCAGGTGTTCTACGTTCCCGGAGAACACGATCTGTTCGGCGGCGACGCCAAACCCTACATGCAGCGCTTCGGCAAAGGCGCGCTCGGGACCGGTTGGCAGAGCTTTGACCACAAGGGCGTCCATTTCGCCGGCCTGAACAATGCCGTGCAGTTGGACGGCCTGGGAAAGATCGGTACCGAGCAGTTGGAATGGCTGCGCAAAGATCTAAGCGCCGTCTCGTCCAGCACGCCTGTCGTGATCTTCGCCCACATCCCGCTGTGGGCTGCCTATCCGCAATGGGGTTGGGCCACCGCCGATAGCGCGGAGGCGATGGGCATGCTCAAGCGGTTTGGATCAGTGACCGTGCTCAATGGCCACATTCATCAGGTACTGCAGAAAGTGGAAGGCAGTGTTACTTTTCATTCCGCAATGTCGACGGCATTTCCGCAACCTTCTCCTGGCAGCGCTGCCGGAGCTGGCCCCATGAAGGTGCCGGACGATCAGTTACGCCGTGTGCTCGGAATTACGGAGGTAAACTTTGTGGCCGGGCCGGGACGATTAGCGGTCGTGGACAAACCGCTCGAAAGCGACGCCGGATGAGGGCGGTTACCGCAGCGTCTTCTCGATCTTGGCGATATTCTCGCGGGCGTCCTTGGCTTCATCCATATTCGGATTTAACGCCACAACTTCTTTCAGGTGGCGTAATGCCGGGTCGAGGTCGCCCCAATCATTCAGAGCGACTGCCTTATGTAGGTACGTTAGGCCCAGCGCATAGTGCGCAAATGGGTCCTTCGCGTCGTAGGTCAACGCCTTCTGGCAATAGGCGATGGCCGAATCGAAGTTATTTAATTTGCGATCGCAATCGCACATGCCGAAATAGGCCAGGCTCCGCACGTCTTGCCAGATATCGTGCTGCGACGCGTGGCTTTTTCGACCCAGTCCGAAGAGCGAGCCAACGACGTAGTAGTTCAGTTTGCCGGCTAACTTGCTGTCGAAATCGCTGAGACGGAGATAGTCCACATACGCCGTCTTCGCCTCGGTGTACTTGCCGGCCAGCCGAAGACTGTCCCCCATCCACATATGGGGTTCGGCGCTTTTGGGCGCGATCTTGATCGCCTTGCGCGCAGCGTCGATCGACTGGGGATACAATTCCTTGAAGCGATCGGCCTGCGCCAACATCGTGAGAGCGACCGCGTGGTTGGGATTGCGGGTCAGGACCGTGTTGATTTGCCGGATCGCTTCATCCACCGCTCCGATATCGAGGAGCATACCGGCGTAATCGGCGCGCGCCTCCAGATAGTCGGGGTCGATGTCGATGGCCTTCTTGTAATACTGTGCGGCCTTGGCTTCATCGTACAAGGCGTTGTAGGTCAAGCCTAGATAAAAGGCGGCCTGACTGTACTTGGAGTCCATCTTTAATGCCTGCTCGAACAAGTTCGCCGCGACCTTATAGTTCGCTTCCGAGCCCTTTTGATAGGCGTCTATGCCCTTATTCAGCAGATCCGTCGCCGCCTTGTTGCGGCGGCGCGGGATGAGAATCTTCAACGATACGGTCGATTCCTGTCCGGGATATACTGTTTCCTGCCGTGGCCCATCCGGCTCGTAGCCCATGTGGACACCGGTTACGGTATGCTCTCCGGGTTGCAAGCCCGGTAGATTAAGCTGCTTTCCCTTCGAAACCGTGCCGATCGTTTTGCCATCGACCAAGACTTCGACATCGTCCATGTTGGATTCGAACACCAGCGCGCCGAACTGAGGCGCGGGCGCCGCTGCCGGCGCGGCGTTTGAGGGCACATAGGCCAACAGCATGTTGGGATCGAAGTTGGTCCGGTCCGAGGTGGGATTCTGCTTGCCATCCGTGTCGTGGCGCACCTGCGTATGGACGTACTCGGACAGCTCGTCCGCGGTTACGATGCCATCGCGCGAGACATCCGCGGCGCCGCTCATGCCGCGGACAACATAATAGGTGAAGACTCCGTGTCCGCCATCCAGATCCGGACTTTCGAACGACCGCTCACTGGCGCGGCTCGCCGTCAACGAAAAGAGCGAACGTTCCAGATTGGCCAGCTTGCCGTTCAACGTCTCCGTGTCGGCGGGACTGATTGCGCCGCTGTGGCAGGCATCGGTGAGCAAAATTTTGGAGGTGGCGTGGATCTTGGTTCCGATCGTTTGGCCAAGTTCGTCCATGGGATAGCCCGTCGCCGCTACGTTGATGAGATCGATATCGTAAGGCGCCAGATACCCTTTGCCTTGATACACCAGACCATGCCCGGCGAAGTAGATCAAAACCCGGTCGCCGTCTTTCGCAACCGAGGGGAGCCACTCGTCGATCTCGTGACGTACGCTCGCCAGAGTCGCTTTGGCGCCTTCGAGGACGTGGACATTTTCCTGCTTGAAGTTGCCGCCTTCGGGGCTGATGGCGATGGTGTAAATCGATTGCGCATCGCGCTCCGCAAATTGCAGCTGCCAGTTCTCGGGAAGTTTTTGGTAGCGCGAAATCCCCACAATCACGGCGTAGCTGCGAGGAATGGTTTGTAACTTAGGCGGAGCGCCGGCGTCATCGATCTTTTCGATCTTCAGATCGCGCTGCTGCTGTTTCGGCGGGGTCTGGGAAGGCGTCTGGGCAAAGCACGCCAAAGCGCCGAACATCCATGCTATTCGATTGCAACGCATAAACATCACTTGTGTGCCAGCCGAAATTCGTAAATCAAGGGCCCGGTCAACGGCGACTGGCTGCCGATAACCGCGGTGTCCTTTTGCTGCAGGAAGACCAGATTGCGCGGAGCCGGATTGGCAAGGCCTGCAAGATTTTGCGGGATCTCAGCATCGCGCGGTACAAGCTTAGGACCGGCTGAATGGTCTACGCAATCACCTCTCGCGCGGAGAACCGTGTCGTCACAGCGCGGAATCAAGGTAGGCAGTTTAACCGGCGTACCCGCCGGCGGCGCGGGCGGTTTTGGGGGCGAACCGGCCGTATCCGCTAACCGGGCCGGCGTCACCAGCCAGTAGACAGTTTCGAAGCCAGCCGGACCAGCGATGCGAAAGGCCGTGGAGGTGGATGGAACCCGATATTCACTCTTTGCGGAGATCCGGTTATTCTGCCCGGTTTCGTCACGCGGAAATAGCTGCTCATACTGTCCTGAGCTGCTTTGATTCATCACGTAGAGGTAGCCATCGAAGTTGGTTTGGAAGCGAAATCGGACGCGGTCACCCTGCGCCAAAACCAGCGCAGGATCTACGCTCTGCCAGTTTTCGCCGGACAGCCGTTCGAGGGTAATCTCCATGCGGTGCGAACCTTCGGTCATGGTTCGCGATTGAGAGAAGACAATTGCCGCGCAGAAAACGATACCGGCAGGAACCCGCATTCTCACTGATGCACCAGGGTTACATCGGCTACGACGGCGGAATCCGTGGCGCCGGTCGGGTTCACAACGTAGACGGCCTTTTCCTGCGTATCGGGGTGTGGCTCATCGCCCACCTTTTCGATGATCAGATCGCGCGAATAGGCCTGGTGCAACCGGCCCACCATGGAATCGTCGATCGAGGCACGCAGCACCGACCCTGTTGGCTGGGCGGCGGGGCGAGGTTGGCTAGGCTGGCTTACCGGTTGGGCTGGGCGAGGCTGGCTTGCAGGCTTCTCGGTGTTTGCTCCCTGCAGCGAGTAGACAAGATCCTGGAAATCGGGCTTGGCATCGCGAGAAAGAATAATAAAAATCTTTTCCTCACCCGCCTGGCGATCGAAAACATAGCGATATCCCGACGGGAACGTATATGTTTTGAAGCCCTGTACAAAGTTTGTTCCACCATCGATTTCGGGAGAAGGAAACATCGGCGTCCAGGTACCGCTCGACCCTTGGCCGACGATATAAAGGTAGCCAGGGCCATTGGTTTCGATACTGAATTGAATCTTATCGCCGGCGTGGAATACAGAACTGGGGGCGACCGGCGCCATGGAGTCTCCGGCGAGTTTCAGGATGGTGTACTTAAGCCCCAAGGGCGTTCCCGTGACGGGCGGGGGCGCCGTCGTGCGCGTCACTTGCGAGGCGGAAATGATGGGCGCAGACGCATGCGAGGCAGCCGAATCGCCGGATGCCCGCTGAACTTCAGGGGTTGTGGGCGCGGGTGCGCGCTTCGCCATCTGCTTCGGCGGCGATTTCTTAGTTGGAGTTTGGGGAGGCGCGTCGGGCGCGCTATAAAAAAGCTCACGCGCCGTCAACTGGGGACGGGGCGCATTCTGCGCGGTCGCGAACAGCGCCAGCGCGGCGCAACATGCAAGAAGTTTAACTTTGAAATGCGACATCAATATGGGCGTTCCGGGCAAAACCGGACCTCCTCTGAATACAGTATCACTGGCTGCCTCAGACTTGAAGGGGTACGTGCAGTCCCGCGTACGGGGTGCTGAATCACACCAGGGCAAATCACGTGCCTTTTCTGTCTTTATGAAGGCCATTTGGCTGTCAATTATTACTTGTGGAGCGGTATTTGGACAAGGCGGTTCTGCGGATCGAGTCGTCGCCTCCACGCCTGTGGCGCATGAGACTATCGTGGTGAAACTCTTACGGCCATTCGAGCCGGAGACCGCGCCATACAGGCCGATCACTTCCTCTGAACGGTTCCATCAGTTGCTTAACGCTACGGTTAGTCCCTATCAGCTGCTCCGTGAGGGCGCAGCGGCGGCCGTGAGTCAAGGGTTTGGATCTCCGCGGGAGTGGGGCGGCGGAATGGAAGGTTACGCAAAGCGGCTCGGGAACGATCTAGCGGAAAACGCCGTTAGAAATACGCTTTCGTTCGGAGTCGCTGCGGCGCTGCATGAAGACGACCGGTATTTTGCGTCGGGTAGAAAAGGGACGGCGGGGCGTATTCTGCACGCTGTGCTGAGTCCGCTAGAAGCCCGCCATGAGGATGGGAGCGTTGGCTTTTCCTACTCGAATGCAACAGGCGTAGTAGGCGCCAGTCTAATCGCCCGCACCTGGGCGCCGCCGAGTTGGCGGCATGGCGCCAATGTTGGCGAAGATATCGGCATATCTCTGGCCGGACAGGCCGCGTTCAACGTGTTTCGAGAGTTTGTGCCCGATCTCCTCCATCGCAACCGGTAGCCTCCCTTAGCCAGCCTGTTCGAGCCAGCGACGGCGATCGAGATGGGCCATGGCAAACAACACAAGGAAACCGCAGGTTAGGCCCGCGGTGGCGCCGATTCCGATATACTCCGGACGACCTTGGGGCAGGCGTAGAGTAATAGCGATGTTTACGACGACGGGAATCGCTGCTGCGATCACCGGGGGCCATGGCCGATTCAATGCAAATAAGGATCGCGCGGTGATCTCAAGGAGCGCCCACCCTACCAAACACGGTCCCATGCCAAGAAAAACCGCTGCAACCAGGCGCGTGGAATCGGACGTAAAACTTCCTCTCTGAAAGAAGAGTGCGATCGCCGGTTGACGGAAGAGCACGGCGAAGGCGCAGCCTGTAACAACCACCAAGGCAGTCAGGGCCACGGTTCGATCGATCAATCGGAGGGCTTCCCGCATTCTGGACAAGCTGCGCAGGCGGGCAATCTCCGGCAGAAGGGAGTTTGAAATGGGATTTACCAGGAGAGCCAACGGTACGCCGACACCGCGCATGCAGTAATCGAGCGCCGCCGCCATGCCGGAGCCAGAATGCGTGGCCCAGGCGCGGGTGAATGTAATATTGAGGGCCAAGCCGGCCGCGTACACGGCAAAAAAGGCGGGCCGGGCGAGAATCTGAGGCATGCGAAGCTCGCACTGCGCCGCTCGTCCTTGCGCGCGCTGCTGTCGCGTCGCGAAGTAGACGATAGCTAACTGAAGCGCGGATCCCGTGGTATACCCCACCGCAAACGCGTAGACTCCCAAAACCTTCCACAGACTTAATGCGCACGCGATTGTGCAAAGATTCAAGGCGGCCTGGTAAAAGGCCGTAGGCGCGAAACGGCGATCGGTAAACAGCAGCGCCGAATGAATAGACGCTACGCCGACCAGCAGTGTGGAAAACGAAAGGATGCGTAAGATCGCGACGGCGTGTCCGAAGTAAGGCTCGGCTAAACCAGGAGCCAGAGCCCGCATTAACCATGGGGCCAGCAGCAATAACAGGAGAGTCGCGAGCGCAAAGATTCCAGCGCAGCCGCGATTTAGCTTGTGGAACAGGGCCAAACGATCCACGCCAACGCGTGCCGTCAGCATAGGAACAAAGGCAAACACAACACTGTTGGTAATTACGGAATTGAAGGTGTCCAGAGGACCGAGCGCTACGGCCAGCGAATCCGCCAGGCTATGGGTACCGAGCAGATAAGCGGTCAACGCTACGCGCAGCACACCAATGGCGCTGCCCGTCACCACGCCGGCCATCAGCGTAATGCCGCCGCGGACGAGGGGATTTTCTACAGCGCGGGCGAAAACACGTTCCGCATTCAAGTCCGGCGATGGGGAACTGGGATTCGTATAACGCTCTCTTCGGTAACACCGCCGACTGTGCCGCCGTTGTTGGGCGCGGAGCGCCACGTTACCGCGGCGCTCCCATTGGGGGGCTGTTACGCCGTTGCCGAGGCAGCGCTCCGGGCTGCGGAAAGCGCGGCTTCGTAATCGGGATGATCGGCAACTTCCTTGACGTACTCGGCGTGGCGGATCTTGTTGTCATGATCCACAACGAAAATCGCGCGGCTCTCGATGCGCAACTCCTTAATCAGGGTTCCGTAGTTGGCGCCGAAAGAGCCGTCTCTATGATCGGACAGCATCTTGACTTTATCCACCTGAAAGTCGTTGCACCACCGCTTTTGGGCGAAGGGGAGATCCATGCTTACGGTGATGATGTTGACATCCGGCAACTTGGCGGCTTCTTCATTGAAACGCTTGGTTTGTGCATCGCACACCGGCGTATCGAGCGAAGGAATGACGCTGATGATGCGCACGTTGCGGCCGGTATCCTGCAACGTAACCGGCTTCAGGCTGTTGTCGATGGCGCTGAAATCCGGCGCGGCGTCACCGCTTTTTAGCTCCGGTCCGATCAAAGTGAAGGGATTCCCCTTCAGAGTAGTTGCTCCTGCTCTTTCCATTTTTCCTCCAGTTTTAGGGCGAGTTCCTATTGTAGCAATTCGCTTAATGCAGACGAATCGGTAACGGGTAATTGGCAGGCATAGTCGCGGCAAACGTACGCGGCGGCGCGGCCATCGATCCTCCGCATGCCATCGACTGACGGGATGCCTTCGACGAGCCGCGTACGCGTCTCTTCCGAATCGACCAGCAGCAGAATCCGGTTAGGCATAAAACGGGAATGGATTGTGCGCAGCAGCGCGCTGGTATCCTGCGCCTCCCGTGCGCCCACAACGATAATTTGGCGGGGATTTCCGAGCAAAAACTCGCACGCCGCCATCATTTGGGGCAGCGCCGATGGAGCAAGAGATAGCCGTTGTTCAAAGGCCGCCAGGACGCGTCCCGCCGATGCTCGGAAATCGTCGCGATTGGTCATTTGGGTAAGGCGCAGCAGATTCATCAGGGCCGCGGAATTTCCGGAAGGTTCGGCGCCGTCGTAATCATCTTTCACCCGCATAACGAGATTTTCATCACCGGCGGCCGAACTGAAGAACCCGCCATGCTCCATGTCTTCAAAGCGCGCTCCCATCTGCTCTGTAAGCTGGATCGCGAGTTGCAAATGAGCGGGGTCTAACTGCGCCTCATAAAGATCGAGCAACGCTTGAATAAAGAGTGCGTAGTCATCTAAGAACGCAGGAATTGCGGCCTCCCCAGCGCGGTAACGGCGGAGCAGGCCGCCATCGGCCGAATACATTTCGTCGATGATGAACCGGGCGGCGCGCCGGGCGGCTTCCGCATAGCGGGGTTCGTTCAACACCGTCCCGCCCAGGGCAAAAGCCGAGATCATCAACCCATTCCACGCGGTGAGAATCTTGTCATCGAGATAGGGCCGCGGCCTTTTTGCACGGGCCTGCAGCAGGGTCGCCCGGGCCTCATCGAGATCAGCCTCTTCCGGTTCGGCTTGATAAAGAATATTTTTGCCCGTGAATTCGCCGTGCGGGTCGTGTTCGACATTCCCGTTCTCGCGCACGCCAAAGCGGCGCAGGAATCGATCGGCGCCGGGAAGCAGAGACCGAATCTCGCCGGCGGTCCATATATAGAAGGCGCCTTCGCTTTTTTCACCGGGACGCGTCGCATCGACAGCGCTATCGGCATCCTCAGCCGAATAGAACGCGCCGCCGGCATCGGTCATCTCGCGCAATACATAATCGAGCGTGCGGCGAGCGGTTGCGGCATATTGCTCATCGCCTGTGATCTGGAAGGCTTCGAGGTAGGACGTTGCCAACTGGCCCTGATCGTAGAGCATCTTCTCGAAGTGGGGAACGAACCATCGCTCATCGACGGAGTAGCGGTGAAAACCGCCGCCCAGCTGATCGTTCATGCCGCCCTTGGCCATCTCGCGCAGCGTGAGCAGAACCATATCGAGAGCTTCACGGTTGCCGGTACGCGCGTAGTAACGCAGCAGGAAGTTGTGCACCGATGGGCGCGGGAATTTGGGGGCGCCGCCGAAGCCGCCGAGGCGGGAATCGAAGGTACGCCGGAATACGGAGAAGCCTGTTTCGAGAATGGCGGCATCGATACGTCCGCCACCCAGGCGGCCCTCCACCGCCGAGGATTTCTTTAGCTGCTCGACTACTTCGCGTGCGGATTCGGCAATTTTTTCGCGGTCGTTGCGCCAAGCTGACGCAATCTGCGTCAGGACGGACGAGAAGCCCGGATTTCCCCAGCGATTCTCGGGCGGAAAGTAAGTGCCGCCGAAGAAGGGCTTCAGTTCGGGCGTAAGCCAAACGGACATGGGCCACCCTCCGCTGCCGGTGGTGGCCTGGACGAAATTCATGTAGATGCGATCGACGTCGGGGCGTTCTTCCCGGTCGACTTTAATGGGAACGTAATCGCGATTCAATAATTCGGCGATGCTTTCGTTTTCGAAAGATTCGCGCTCCATGACGTGGCACCAGTGGCAGGTGGAGTAGCCGATGGAAAGAAAAATCGGTTTGTCTTCCGCGCGCGCTTTGGTGAAGGCTTCGGCGCCCCACGCGTACCAATCGACAGGGTTGTGCGCGTGTTGCAGCAGGTATGGACTCTTTTCATCGGCCAGGCGGTTGGTATGCATGAATTCCAGTTGGGAGTGCCCTGAAGCTGGTTCACACCGCGACAGGTCAGGGCTTATTTTCCCATAGTGTCGGACAATAATAGCGTCGTCTTCTCCACGCGATGTCGATCTTTTCTACAGCGATTCTTATCTTCGGTATTAGCCAGCTCTATTGGGCCTGGCGCGGCTATCGTTATCTTGCGACCCGCGTTTCATCGCGCGGCCCACGTTGGGCCTTATGCGCCGCTGTTCTGGCGGTCTACTATGTGGAGTACCAATTCAACATGGGCGCGTGGCGCGCGCGAACGAGCCCGGTGCGCCTCACGGCCAGGGACGCTTTGCTGGGGGCGCCGTTTCTGTGGTGGGCGGCAAGCTCGTTTTTCGCGTTTGTGATTGTGTTGTTGCTGGCCATTCCCAAGGGAATTGCGAAAGGCCTCCGCAAGGCCCGCGGCCAGCAGCGGAGGGCGCCGGAGGATCCGGAATCACCCTCACGCCGTGACGTTCTGCATTACGCCGCCAATGCCGCAGTGGGCGCGCCTTTCGTCGCAGGAGCGTACGGCTTGCTTTACGGGCGGCTTAATTTGCAGGTGACGCCGCAGTCCATCCATTTGCCGCGGCTGCCGCAGGCCTTCGAGGGATTCCGTATCTGCCAGCTCTCGGACATTCACATTGGGCCTTTCATGCCGGCCGAGGAGATCCGGAAGTATGTTGCGATCGCCAACGCGCAAAAGGCAGACCTGATCGTGCTGACCGGCGATTTCGTTACTTTCGACCCCGCGACGCAAGGCCCTGTCGTGGATGCGCTTCGTGGTTTGCGCGCGCCCTACGGGGTTTATGGCAGCCTGGGAAATCACGATGCCTGGGCGGGGGTGGAGGATTCGATTACCGAGATGTTTCGCCAGACGGGCGTTCGAATTCTTCGCGCGGAAAATGCCAGCATTACGTGCGGAGCGGATTCTTTCAATCTGATGGGCGTAGATTTTCAGAGCGCGCGGCGCTTTGGAGCCTCTCCACCGGTGGAGAACCTGCTGGGAGATATCGAAGGCATTATCGATCGCGACAGGGTCAACATTCTCCTCAGCCACAATCCGGATACGTTCGACCGCGCGGCTGAATTGGGAATCGACCTGAGCCTGGCAGGACACACGCATGGCGGGCAGGCGGCGCTGGAATTCATTAGTCCGGAGATTGCTCCCAGCCGTTTGGCTACACCTTACGTCGCGGGCTGGTTTCAGAGGCCGGGTGGTCAACTTTACGTCAATCGAGGAATAGGAACGATCTTCCTTCCGATCCGGGTGGGCGCTCCGCCTGAACTGACCGTCTACTCGCTTACACGGCGGCCAGCGGCAGGATGACGGGGTTTATACCGCGCGCGATCTGCTGCGCGCCGCCGGTTGTTCAGAGCGGACCGGTTTGCGCTCGCCAGTTCCTGTAAGACGACGTACCTGATCGGTCACGCAGACCAGAAACATGGGCTGCCGGGCATTCTTCAATAAATCGACGATCCGGTCCGGGGCCTCTTCCAGATAAATCGATTTCCCGTCCGTCAACAAATGAATGCTCGAAGAGGCGGCAAGGGCATCGCTCAGACGTTGGCCCATGTCCTTTTGTAGAAAACGAAGCACGCGCCGGATCTTTTGCAGAGAGAACTTCTTGCGCCGCAACTCCGCGATCACGGAAATCTCGAGCACTTCTTCCTTCATATAGACGCGCTTGTGCCCGGACTGGCGCGGCGAAACCACGTGACGCTCATCCCACCACTGCAATTGGCGCAGACTGACGCCGCAAATGCGGGCAACCTCGCTGCTGTTGTAGCCTGGCTCATCCGCTATGGTCGCCTGACGTGGTTTCTTCGCTTTAGACATTTTGCGCCGCTTCCGTTTTAGAATTGGTTGCCATTTTGGATTGTACATTGGCCGGAGCGAGAGTCAATAGGGCGCCCACTGGGTTACCTGCGTCATGGACGCCGTATGCGCCGTCACATCCGCGACCAAAGCGCGTGCGCGGATGCACGGAAGTAAGCGGCGGCGCGGGCCGCGCGCCGCTTACACTGGGATCGGAGGAACGCCATGGAACAAGAGAATGGCAACGGCGTCTGGGAAAATCATTCGGCCAAGATCTGGCTGGGCATAGCGATGGGTGCGGCCGTAGGGTTGGGTATCGCCTATTCGCGGCGTCCCAAGAAGACTCGCTGGGACTTCGCGCGTCAAGCTACGAAAACCCTGGGCGCACACTCGGGGGATTTCGCCGATGCCGCGCGCGACATTGCGGATCGCGTGAAGACGATCTACGAACAAGGTGCTCGTATTGCCGAAGATGCCGCTGAATTGTGGACACGCGGCCGCAAACTGGTAGGACACTAGCCCGTTTCGATCTAGAGAATGTGCGCAAGCTAATGGCGATGCTCTGAGTATGACCGCGGGCGCATCGCCTGCGCCTGTTCTAACCGCGTTTTTCGACGCTCATCTTCATCAGAAACTGCGGGCCAGTTCCCCGACCAGCGCATCTGGTTAGGGATCGAGCCTATCATGCCGCAACCCGCCCAGAATTAAACCACACATTATCAATTAGTTACAGCTATACAGAGGAATGCCTGGGGCTTGGTATAATTAAAACGTCCCCTCCCGCAGGAAACAGGTGATTCCAATGAAAGACAAATCGAGATTTTGGCCCCTTGATGATTTTTCTGAGGAGGAGATCTATGAGAACCCCTCCTGGGATCTTCCGGGTCTTATCCTTACCCGCAAGTCTCCACTCGGACGTACCCACAAGCGCAAAAGCACGTAGAAAGCAAGAGCTTATCCCAAGGCTCGTGATAAGAGACGTTTTAAGTTGCGTAGCTGCGCACATTTTTCCATCGATTTCGTGAAAGAACGTTCAAATCGGTAAGCTTTACATCACAAATCTCGTTCACGCAAGATAAATCCTTTTCGCTGCGAGTTTTAGCCGAAAGGCGTCGAAATTGCAATTGAGTGGGCCGAGGACTTTTGACCATGAAAGCTTTTCTTGCGACCACGTGCATAGTAACGGGCGCTTTGCTCGCCGGTGGCTGCGCGACGAAAAAATATGTGCGCAATACCGCCGCCCCCATCCAAGCCAAAGTAGACCAAGTTGGCGAGCAGACCACCCAGAATTCTCAACAGATAACAGACACCAAGACCCAGGTAAAGAGTGTCGACGACCGCGCCCAATCTGGCATCAGCGCCGCGAATGAAAAAGCCGGCGCCGCCGATCAGCATGCGGGCCTCGCCGATCAGCATGCAGGCGAAGCCATGACTCATGCCAATGACGCCATGACTAAGGCGAATACCGCAGATCAAAAGTCCGATCAAAATGCCCAAGGACTGAATGGCCTCCGCCAAGCCGTCGCGAACATTGACGACTATAAGCTTCAGACTACTGTCACGGTGCCTTTCGGCTTCAACAAGTCTGTGCTGACCGCAGATTCCCGCCAGGAACTGGACAAGCTTGTGCAGGACGTCTCGGCGGACAAGCGTTTCTTTATCGCTGTTGAAGGCTATACGGATAAAACCGGAACGGCCGTCTACAACGAGGCTCTCAGCCGCAAACGCGCCGACGCGGTGGTGGAATATCTGGTGGCGAAGCACGACATTCCGATCTATCGCATCCACATGATTGGCTTGGGCGAAGAAAAGCCGCTTGACGAGGCCAGGAACCGTACGGCTCGGGCCAAGAATCGCCGGGTAGAAGTTAAGGTGTTCAGCGCCGACCAAGTCACGGCCAGTTTGAGCGGCGACGCCGCCACGACTGCGAGCCGGAGCGAACAGCCCATCAATCACTAATGAAGATGACCCAGTCGCGAGAATGAACCGCTTCGGATGGTCCGACGGTTCATTCTCTGCAAGGGTTGTCGGAAGCCAATTTATTCGCTCAGTTCGAGTTTGGTGTTGGAGCCGCCGAGTTCGATCGAGGTTATTTGATCCGCTCCGTTTTTGTTGGTGCAACCGACCGAAGTAGTTTCGAACTTCTTGCCTGTCTCTTCCGCCTTTACTACCGCAATGAACTTCTTCCCGCTGTCCACGTTCGTAAGGACGGCGATGCTTCCCTTGAACTTTAACGAGTATTCACCGGCGGCGATTTGCAGGCTGCCGGCTTTCGCAGGGCCAGAAATAATCATGTGGCCATAGGACTTCGCGCTTGCTATGCCAGCCAAAGCCAAGGTTCCGAGGAAAAGTAGCGATTTCGATGTCATTTTGTATTCCTTTTTGTGAACGGGAGTGGCGAACCGGAATCGCTTTCGCTCATATTTGGCTCGCAGTTGTGAAGGCGCCTGCACTCTGGATTTGGTGACTACCGTCCGAAGGGTATATAGGCTCCGGGCGGGCGAGTAACCGTCGACCGCTGGACGCTTGCTTCTACCCCCTCACACGGAGTATCGTCATGTCGTGACAGTCACGCGACGCACTCTTCTCACGGCGATCTCCGCGGCCGCGGCCGCCCAAGCCCAGAACCCTCAGCGCAATCGTACGCCAAACTGGAAGCCCCGATTAGGCGTGCTGATGCAGTATTCCGATTCCAATCTGGATTTCATCAAGGCCGAGGGTTTTACCAGCGCACAATTGCGCCTCAATCCCGATCAACTGGACGATGCGGCAATCTCCGCGATCAAGAACAAGATCACGCAGAGCGGCATCTATGTTTCGTCGCTCGCCGTGGACGGCAACCATATCGACCCCGACCCCGCCAAGCGCGACAAGCAGAACGCTTATACGCTGAAGTGCCTCGATCTCTGCGGAAAATTGGGGATTCCAAATATAGGCGGACAGAGCGGAACGATTCCCACGATGGGGTTGCAACAGCAAGTAGACGAGATCGTTAAGGTCTACACAGAAAAGTATTTCGCGTCATGCGAAAAGAACAACGTCCGCATTCTTTGGGAGCCGTATGCGGGCGGTCCCAATATCGCAACAGGTCCCCTTGGCTGGGAGGCGCTTTTCAAGGCGTTCAAAGACAGCCCGCACGTGGGTCTGCAATTCGATCCGTCGCACCTGGTGTGGCAATTTATGGACCCGGTGGCGGCGGCTCGGGAGTTTTCGGCCAAGATCTATGATGTTCATCTCAAGGACACGGAGATTCTTTGGCACCTGGTGAAGCGCGGCGGCATACAGCCGGTGGACCGTTCGCGGTGGTGGCGTTTCCGCGTGCCGGGATATGGATCGGTCGATTGGAAGGGATTTTTCAGCGTGCTTTCCGAAATCGGCTACTCGGGCGCCATGAACATCGAGAACGAAGACCAGTTTTACTACCCGGCATACAGCGGGGCTAATTTCACCGAGCAGTACAAGCGCGGGTTCCGCGTGGCGCATGAGTTTCTCAAGACCCTAGTGCCGCCGGTAACGGCGTGATGTCCCGCACGCGCATTGCGGGACTGCTCTTGATGGGCGGCGTGTTGTGTGGCGCCGCCTTGGACGACGCCACGCGACAGTTGAGCCGCGACATTTTCAAGGAACTGATTGAGATCAATACGACGGATTCGGTGGGCAGCACCACTGTAGCCGCGGAGGCGATGGCAAAGCGGCTGAAGGACGCCGGTTTTCCCGCGGCCGACATTAAGGTTTTAGGACCGAACGACCGCAAGGGGAACCTGGTTGCGCGGCTGCGCGGCAACGGAAACAAGAAACCGGTATTGATTCTCGGGCACCTGGATGTGGTTGAGGCACGGCGCGAGGATTGGACCACCGACCCATTCCAGTTTGTGGAGAAGGACGGCTATTTCTACGGGCGCGGCACGCAAGACATGAAGGGGAACGACGCGATATTGGTGACTACCTTCATCCGATTCCTGCGCGAGGGATATCGCCCAGACCGGGATCTGATTCTTGCGTTGACCGCCGACGAAGAGGGCGGGAAATCCAACGGCGTCGATTGGCTGCTGAAGAATCATAGGGATCTGATTGATGCAGCATTCGCGCTGAATGCGGATTCGGGCGGCGTGACCACGCGGAACGGCAAGCCGGTAAATGTGGATGTAGAGGCCACCGAGAAGCAGTACGCCGACTTCGAATTGACCTCGCTCAATCCGGGCGGTCACAGTTCCCTGCCCACGCCGGATAACGCCATCTATCATTTGGCCGATGCGCTTTCGCGGCTGGAACATACGCCCTTTCCGATTGAGTTCAACGACGTGACGCGAACCTATTTCGAGCGGCGGGCGCCGCTCGAGAATTCGCAAACCAAGGCGGACATGAACGCCATTTTGCATACGCCTCCGGACCCCGCGGCGTTGAAACGGCTGACCGCGGACCCGCGCTTCAATTCGATGCTGCGCACCACTTGCGTGGCCACGCGCCTGAGCGCGGGACATGCGAACAACGCGCTGCCGCAATCGGCGGAAGCGATTGTCAATTGCCGCATTCTACCCGGCCATTCACCGGCGGAAACCGAACAGACGCTGGTACGGATATTTGCCGATCCCAAGATTTCGGTGCGGTTTATTGCAGACAATGGCGAAACGAAAAGGGCGCCTGATTCGAAGGGATTCCCCACCGTCCTTCCATCTCCTGAGGTGCTGAAGCCGCTGGAAAAGGTGGCGGCCGAGTTGTGGCCTGGCGTGCCGATTATTCCCGGCATGGAGACAGGGGCCTCAGACAGCATTTACACCGTGGCCGCCGGAATTCCGAGCTATGGGATCAACGGGGTGGCTATCGACCAGGATGACGTGCGCGCGCACGGCAAAGACGAACGGGTACGCGTGAGCGCGTACTATCAAGGCGTCGATTTCTACTATCGCTTTTTGAAGGCTATGACCCAATGAGCGGGTGGATTTTTCCCCTTTCCGGTCTATTCGCCGCCGCGGCTTTGGCCCAATCCCCAGCGGCTTTGATGAATGACCCGGCGGTGAAATCGGCTCTCGAGGCGGTCAAGCGGAACGAGCCTTCGGCGATCGAACAGCAGATCAAGATCTGCGAGATCCCGGCGCCTCCGTTTAAGGAAGAGATTCGCGGCCGCGAACTGAAGCGCCTCTTCGAAGGGCTGGGACTGCGCGACGTCCGCATCGACAGCGCCGGGAACGTGATCGGCGTCCGGCCCGGTAAAGTCGCCCATCCGAATCTGCTCTTCGCCGCGCATCTGGATACTGTCTTCCCGGAAGGCACGAACGTGAAGGTCTCGAAGGATGGCGATACGCTCAAGGCGCCGGGAATTGGTGACGATTGCCGGGGCCTGGCGGTGATGCTTGGAGTCATCCGCGCGCTCAACGAGGCGCATGTGGAGACGCCCGGGAGCATTACTTTTGTCGCCGATGTGGGGGAGGAAGGGCTGGGCGATCTGCGCGGAATGAAGGAACTGTTCGGCGCGACCCTCAAAGGCCAGATCGACAAGTTCATTTCGGTAGACGGGTTGGGTCTGGGAATCGACGATATCGGCGTTGGCAGCAACCGGTACCGGGTGACGTTTAAAGGACCCGGCGGACATAGCTACGGCGCGTTTGGCATGGCCAACCCGATTCAGGCTATGGGCCGCGCGATCGCGAAGATCGATGCCTTTGAGGTCCCCTTGCAGCCGAAGACAACGTTCAATGTGGGGCGCGTAGGCGGTGGAACGTCGGTGAATGCAATACCGTTTGAAGCCTGGATGGAAGTGGACATGCGCTCCGCGGATGCAGCGGCGTTGAAGACGCTGGACAATAAGTTCAAAGCGGCGCTGCAGCAGGCTGTGGCAGAGGAAAACGCACGCTGGAATAATCGCGGCCCGGTCAGCGTCTCGGCTGAGCTGGTGGGCTTGCGGCCGGGTGGACACACGGAGGAAAGCGACCCTATTGTGCAAACGGCGCTGGCGGTTTCGCGCGCCTTAGGCATGACTTCGATGTTGCACGAGGGCTCGACCGACGCTAACGTGCCGATGAACATGGGCATCCCGGCAATTACGATTGGGGGCGGCGGATCGGGATCTGGCGCGCATTCGCTGGACGAGACGTTCAATACCAAGAATTCTTGGGAAGGCACGCAGCGGGCGCTGCTGCTGGCGGTCGCACTGGCGAGATAGGCGACTCGCCTTAATAGCCGATTACTTCGCGATACTCGCGATAGTCTACGGGCGCTTCGATCAGATAGGGAATACGGCGAGTGATCGCCTGTTCCAGCAACGAGCGGGCTTCCATGACACTGGATGCGCGCTTGGCTTCGATACCGAACGCTTGGGCGGCGGCTGCGAAATCGGGCGGGCGAAAATCCACGCCGATGGGTTCGAATTTGCGCCGCTCCGCGGCCAAGCGAATCAGACTCAGGCTGGCGTCGGTGAAAACTACGATTACGATTGGTAAGCGCAGTTCGCGGATCAGCGTCAGATCGTGCAGCATCATCAGCATGCCGCCATCGCCCACCATCGCAATTACGGCCTTTTGGGGGTGCGCCAACTGGGCTGCAATTGCGGCCGGGATGCCATATCCCATGGCGGAAAGGCCGTTCGCCATCAAGAAAGTCGCGGGTTCATAGGCGCGCCAGAATTGGCCAATCGCCAACTTGTGAGAACCGACATCACAGGCTGCGATGCCATCGCGCGGGAAAACGCTGCGAAGTTCTTCGATCAGGCGTAGCGGGGAAAGACCGGTGCAGGCTTCGGCGAATTTGGGGCGCACCGCCGCCTGGCGCTCGCGCAGCAGGCCGGCGGGCCATGGTTTGGCGTCGACGAGCGTTGCCAATTCTGCGATTAACGCGGGGAGATTGCCGATCGCTTCGGTGGGACGGTAGGATCCTTCGGCCATGGAAACCGTGTCCAATGCTACGACGGGCAGCGACACGAACCATGTCTTGTCGCTCTCTACGGGGTCGAAGCCGATGCCGAGGACGAGGTCGGCCGTGTGGAGCGTTGCGACTACTTCGCGGTCAAGAGCCATGCCGGTGGCGACGCCGGCGAAGAGAGGATGCTCCTCGCTGACGATGCCTTTGGCTTTCGGCGTCACGAGAACGGGGGCCTCCAATTTCGCGATTAAGGCTTGAACGGAGCCGGCCACGGCAGGATCGGCGCCCAGACCGATCAGAATGAGGGGATGGCGCGATTCTGCAATGCGCGCGGCGATGTCGCGGAGTTTGGTGGACGGCGGCGGGGTGCGGGCTTCGCCGGTTTCGGGGCGCCCGGGAGAGCACTGCTGTGTCGCGACGTCGCTCGGCAGGGCGAGGTAGACGGGGCCCGAACGCGGGGCGAGGGCAAGATCGATGGCAGAGTTCGTGACGGCCGCCGTGTCACTATCACCGATGGTGATGGCGGCTTTGGTGACCGGCGCGACCAGGCGTGCAAGATCGACGCGTTGGTGAGTGGCGGTGGCGAACTCACGATTGGGCGTCTGGGCCGTGACTGCGATCATGGGGGCGCGTTCCAGAAGCGCGGACGCGACTCCGGTTACGAGATTGGTCGCGCCGGGGCCGAGCGTGGCGGCGCAGACTCCGGGAACGCCAGTCAGTTGGCCGGTGACTTGCGCCATCCAGGCGGCGCTGGCTTCGTGGCCGGTTAACAGGAAGCGTAATCCGGCGCGCCTCGAAGCATCTACAAAGGCGAGAATTTCGCCGCCCGGCAGGCCGAAGACGGTATCGACGCCGCGCCCGGCGAGAGTGTGGGCGATAGCCTCGGCGTGAGTCACGCTAGCGCTTCACCACGGTCAGAGTTACTGTGGACGCGTATTGCGCAGAATGATGCACGGCATTGTGCGCCACGACGCCCTTCGCTTCGTCGTAGTTATTCCCGCCGGTATTTAAGTTACGATCGAAACGCGGGAAGTTACTGCTGGTTACTTCGATGCGAACGCGATGTCCGGCGGCGAAGTAGTTACTGGTATTCAATGGTTGGTGAGCGATTTTGTAGACTTTGCCTTTTTCCATCCAAACGGGGGGCTTGTCGTACCCTTCACGGTATCTAGCCCGCTGGATTGTCTCATCGAGATTGAAAGCCGTTCCATCGGGGTAGACGTCGATCAGCTTCACGGTGAAATCGGTGTCCTTGGCGTCGGACGATACATACAGCGTGACATCTATGGGGCCGCTGGCTTCCACACCTTCCGTGAAAGGCTCGGACGTGTAGACCAGGATATCGGGGCGCGCTTCCATCTTGCGTTGATCGAACGCGCCGCCGTTTACGGCGTTGCCCGTGCAGCAGACATTGCCGCCGTAGGAGGGGACGGGATCCATCGGGTCATAGGTGAAGCCGTCGGGGGAATCGGATCGCGGCGCGGCTTTCATAAGGGCGCCGTCTCCGCTCGCCGTGTTCGCCTTGCCGCCGCTCGCGAGGAAAAACGTCATGGGCTTTGCGCCCGCCGGGGGCCAGGTGTCGGCAGTCTGCCACTTATTTATCCCCATGGTGTAGTAACGGACGCGGGGCATGTTCTGCAGGATGTGATTGTCTTCGCCCTTCAGAAAGTGGTCGAACCAACCGTAAGTCAGTTCGTTGTAATTCAGCCGGGCATCGCCTACGTGGCACTCACCTACTACGGTATCTTCCGTCGCGCGCGTATAAGAGCAATGCAGGGTAGGTGCAATTACCGCGTACTGCTGGGCGGCGACATCGGGCTTGGCTGTTTTGCGGACGAAGTTATAAGCCGCCAGGTTCGGTCCGATGGAAACGTCATACCACGACATGAACCAGAAGCCGGGAATGTTGATCTTCATGTCGTCGTGCCATAGGCCGCCGCGATACCAGGCCGCGTCGTTGGGCGCGCGCTTGATCATGGCGCCGCCGGTGGAGACTTCCGCGCGGTCGGCGAAGATTCCATGCGGTCCGCCGACGGCTTCGATGATGTCCTGCTCGGGCAGGTGCTTGAGCGCCTTCGCCCAATCGACGGGGGGCATTTGCGGCGCGAGGTCGAACATTTTCGACTCTTCAATCAAGTCCGCTTGCGAGGCATTGGCGGGGAACATGGGGCGCATCTGATTCTGTTCGCCATAGATCCAAGCCGCGAAGAGCATCTGCACCGCCCCGCCCCGATACCAGTTGCCCTGCTCATAGTAAGGCGCCACGCGCCCTACGCCGGCGCCGAAGCCTTGCGGGATCATGGTGGTGAATCCTTTGGCCCCTTGCGCGGCCACGCCGAGTTGCCACTCAGCAGTAGAGGAGCAGCCGATTGTGCCCAGCTTGCCGTCCGACCACGGTTGCGCGGTCAGCCAGTTGACGGCGTCGACGCCGTCGGAGAGAGGCGCGCCGAGGATATCGTAGATGCCTTCCGAGAAAAAGTGGCCGCGCTCATTCATTTCGACGTAAGCATAGCCGCGCTTCACGGCGTCTAGCTCGGCCGTCATGGCGCGGTAAGTTCCGTTGCGGACGTCCCAGTAGTTGAAGTTGTAAGGCGTCCGCACGAAGATGGTGGGATACTTCTTCGACGTGTCCTTGGGCCGATAGATATCCGTGGCCATGCGCTTTCCATCGCGCATCGGGACCATGATTTTGCGGTCGACGACGGCGATGGATTCCAGCTCGGCCTCGATCGAACTGCGCTGGTCGCGCGCCTCCTGCGTGAGAGCGCCGCCACGGCCCTGGGCAGGAGCGTCGCGAATGACGCTAAGTACAGCGCCCGCCGCCAGGAGTGCGGAGACGGTAAGTTTGGCGGCCAAAGAGCGAGCGTTCATGATTCCCATCAGTTTACCCTCATTGGGAGATGGCAGCGGCGCGCGACCGTGCCCAGGCAACGCCTAAACGGATCTGGTCGTAGCCGATGCGCTCCGGCAGCGCGTCGCGCAGGGGCTTGAGCCATTGTGAACCCAGCTTCGCGATGGCATCGGCGATGAGAGCGTGATCCTCTTCCCCGACCCATTCGACGCGGTATTCGATGCGGCCCTTTTCGATGAGATCGGCAACCATGTTGACCACAGTGGATGGCTTCCGCCCACGCAGTTCCGCGATCTCTTCGAAAGTCTTGCCCTCGGCCAGGAGGCGGATGGTTTCATCGGCGGGCGAAGCCTGGGCGGCTTCGCGGGCGGCGGCGCGAGAGCCATTTTGGAAAGCCTCGAATGCAGCGAAGATGTCGCGGCCGTAGAGTTCGGCCTTGCGTTCGCCGATGCCGGTCACGCTTAACAATTCGCGCAGATTCGCCGGCCGCTTGCGACATAAATCTTCGAGAGCGGAATCGCTCAAGACCACGTAGGCGGGAACCTGCGTCCGCTGCGCCACCCCGCGGCGCCACTGCTTGAAGAACTCGACAAGTTCGGCGTCGGGCGATTCGACGCGCGGCGCGGGTTCTTCCCTCCGGCCCGACGGCCGTTCGGGAGGACGCTCGCTCCTTGGCGCGGCGCTTCTTGTGGAATCGCTTCTTGCGGCATCGCTCCTTGCCGCAGCCCTCGCCTCCATTTTTGTCTCGCGTCGCTTGGACGGGGCGGTTTCTTCAAGCGGTGCAAGAAGCCACTTGGGCGCGTTGCCGCATACATCGCACATTTCGCAGCGCTCCCACTTGGGTGTCTGACCGAAGTGGGTGCAGATCTGGAGATGCCGGCAGCGCGCGCTCTCAACAAATCGCCGCACGGAGTGATAACGCTGCCAGGCGCGCTCCTTCTCGGCAGAGTCGTTCAACTTATCGATGAAATAGGCCAACAGGCCGGCGTCCTTAGGCTGCCACAGAAGCAGGCAATCGGAGGGCAAGCCATCGCGGCCCGCGCGGCCGGCCTCCTGGTAATACTGCTCGATGGATTTCGGCAGCGAGGTGTGGATCACGGCGCGCACGGCGGGTTTGTTGATCCCCAGTCCGAACGCGATGGTCCCTACCAGAACGCGCACCTCGTCATTCATCCATCGCTCCTGGTTGCGACGCCGTAGATGGCTCTCCATCTGTCCGTGATAAGGGACGGCGGAGATGCGTCGCTCGGCCAGGAAATCGACTGTCTCTTCGACCTGGGCGATGGTGGGCGAGTACACGATTACGCTTTCGCCCGTATAGGCCTTGAGCGCCGCCATCAAGGTTTTGCGGTGAGTTTTTTTGTCGCACTCGTGGACGACGTAGCGCAGGTTGGCGCGATGAAAGCTGGCGATATACTTATGGGGTTCGCGAAGCTGAAGCTGCTCCAGGATATCGTGGCGGACACGGCGTGTCGCGCTGGCTGTGAACGCGGCGATGGGCTTATCGGGAAAATGCTGGCGCAGCGAAGAAAGCTGGCGATATTCGGGGCGGAATTCGTGGCCCCATTCCGAAATGCAGTGCGCCTCATCAATGGCGAAAAATGCGAGAGGGACGCGGCGGAGCCAGTTAATGGTGTCATTGCGCGCCAGGCGCTCAGGCGAGAGGTAGAGCAGGCGGTAGGCGCCGGCCATGGCCGCGCGCATGATATCGCGCTGCTCCTCGGGCGCTACCGAACTGTTGAGAAGGGCGGCCGGAATTCCCATATCGCCAAGTTGGGCGACCTGGTCCTGCATCAGCGCGATCAGGGGTGAGATCACGACGACGGTTTGCCCGAGCGCGACCGCCGGAAGCTGGTAGCAGAGCGACTTCCCGCCGCCAGTCGGCATGATGACCGCGGCGTCGGCGCCGGACATGAGACTTTGCACGATGCGCTCTTGCATCGGGCGGAACGAATCGTAACCCCAATAGCGTTTGAGGGCCGCGTGCGGATCTTCCACGGGAAACTATGAGTTTAGCAACTTAAATCGACGTACCTTGTTGTGGGGCGCCGCTTCCAGCATCTCTTTTACGGTCTTACGGGTCGCCGGGTGGCGCAAGTCGGGCGTCAGATTGGACAAGGGGATCAACACGAAGCGGCGGTCGGCGATGGCAGGATGTGGGATCTTCAGCCTCGGGGAACGGACGATGGCGCGGCCAAAGAAAAGGATGTCGATGTCGATGACGCGGGGTCCCTTGGCGATGGTGCGGACGCGGCCGAGGGCGCGTTCGACCCGGTTTACACGGGATAACAATTGCATGGGGAAAAGCTCGGTTTGCGCCTCGGCTACCTGGTTCAGAAACCAAGGCTGTTGTGTAATCTCCATAGGCTCGGTTTCGTATATGGGTGACGCGCGGACGATGTGGAGATCGGGCGACTCCAATTGCTCAAGCGCGAGGTGAAGATTGCGCTCGCGGTCGCCAAGGTTGGAGCCAAGCCCGAGATAGACGGTTTTAGTCACTCGGCGCGGATCAGCTTTTCTTTGTAGAGCTCGAACACGCGCTTCCAATCGAGATCGAGAGCGACCGTGACAGGAGGAACGCCGACTGCGAGGTGGGAATCAAGCGGAATGGTAGCGCCGTAAAATCTTCCCCATTCGGTGACCGCATCCAGATGGTGCACTTCGGCGCGAGTCACGAATCCAGGATCGATCAGATAAGCCGCCGCCAGCGCATCCCAGAGATAGGCGACGCCGGTTGGGTGGTGCAGGAACCCGGGATAGCGGTTGCCCAGATCTTCGCGGAAGAGGTCGGTAATGGGGGTGTGCGCGTTCGCGATCTGGTCGAATTCGGCTTTCCGAAGGGGAGCGAGATTGCAAATATCCAGGCCGAACATGATCTTTTGCGGAATGTGCGAGCGAAGAACGATGCGCGCGGCTTCTGGGTCGAACCAGAAATTGAATTCGGCCATGGGCGTGGCGTTGCCAGGCACCTTGTAATTGCCGCCCATGAAAACGATGCGCTTGATCTTGGTTTCAATTTCCGGCTTCATGCGTATGGCCAGGGCGATATTCGTCAGGGGGCCCAAGGCCAGAATGGTTACTTCCCCTGGCTGACGCTCGATTTCGGAAATGAGAAAGGCTACGGCGCCCTGGTGGTGGGGCCGTCGAACGCTGAGCTTGGCTCCGGGGGCCGGAACGAAGGCGAACTGATCGCTTTCCGCGAAGGCACCCATGAATTCGAGCGCGCCCCAACGGCGGGAGGATTCTCGCGCCATAGCGGCCGAGTGAATCAACGGGGTAGCGGCGCCGGTAAAAACGGGGATCTGCGGGTGTTTGAGCAGGTCGAGGATATGCAACACGTATTCCGCCGCCTGATCGCCCCAGACATTGCCCGGCACGGTGGTGACGCCGTGGATTGCGACCTGCTCGGGACTGCGGACTAACATCACCAACGCGGCGCCATCGTCGCCGAAAAGGCCACAATCGGTGTCGAAGATGACTACGTCGCGACCGGCGGAAGAGGCGGCGGGGATCATAAGCAGGGCCGCGAAGAAACGCAGCATGGGGCCTTCTATAAGCCTTGCTCGAAATCTTCGCTAGTTAGCATTGTCATGGCCGGCATTCCTTTATTCTAATCTCATGCCCAAGACGATTCGATGGGGAGTGCTCGGCGCCGCGCGCATCGCCACCGCCAAAGTGATTCCCGCCATGCAGCAGTGCGAGTACGGAGAGATTGCCGCGATTGCTTCGCGCGACCGCGGCAAAGCGGAATCGGCCGCGCGAGAACTGGGTATCCCGCGCGCATACGGTTCCTATGAGGACTTGCTGGCCGATCCCAATATCGACGCGATTTATAATCCGCTGCCGAACCATTTGCACGTAGCGTGGTCCATCCGCGCCGCGGAAGCTGGCAAACATGTGTTGTGCGAAAAGCCGATTGGGTTGAACGCCGCCGACGCGCGGGAATTGTTGGCGGCGCGGGACCGAACGGGCGTGGTGCTGGGGGAGGCCTTCATGATTGAGACCCATCCTCAATGGGTCCGAATCATGGAACTGGTGCGCGCGGGGCGCATTGGACCTATGCGCGGAGTGGTGTGTACCTTCGGTTACTTCAAACGCGACCCCGAAAACGTCCGCAACGTGCGCGAATGGGGCGGCGGCGGATTGCTGGACATCGGCTGCTACGCGATCAAAGCCGCTCGCATGGCCTTCGGAGAGGAACCTTTGCGCGTGGCCGGCACATTGGTGCGCGATCCGGATTTCGATACGGATATCCTGACTTCGGCGGTACTCGAGTTTCCATCCGGCCATTGTTCCTTCACTTGCGGTACGCAAATCGTTTCTTGCCAGAGCATTCAGTTTCTCGGAACTACAGGGCGGATCGAGCCCGAGATTCCGTTCAACCCCGTTCCGGGAAAGACGTCGCGCATCCGAATCGACGATGGTTCCGACGTGACGGGCAAAAACGTGGTGGTGGAAGAGTTCGCCCCTTGCGACCAATACACGATACAGGGCGACGCGTTCTCGCGCGCGATTCTGGACCGGGTTCCGCCACCCGTGCCTTTGGAAGATGCACTCGCAAATATGTTGGCGATTGATGCGGTGTTTCGTTCCGCCGAGAGCGGGAAATGGGAATACGTGAAGGCGTAATCTACTTCGCGTCGCGCCAGTTGTCGCCCACGCCAACGTCTACCAGCAGTGGAACGGTTAATTCGCGCGCCCCTTCCATCTCGCGCTTGACCAAAGCTGTTATCGCGTCCGCTTCTTCGGCGGGACACTCGAATACCAGCTCGTCATGGACTTGCAACAACATCACGCCGCGATGGCCGCCGTCGCGTAGCGCCGCATCGATGCGGACCATGGCCAGCTTAATCAGATCGGCGGCTGTACCTTGCAGAGGAGAATTCACGGCGGTACGCTCGGCGAATCCGCGCGAGTTAGGGTTGCGGCTGTTGATGTCGGGAATCGGCCGCTCGCGTCCGAAAAGCGTGCGCGTGACGCCGGTACGCCGGACTTCGGCGATGGTGTCGTCGATGAAGCGGCGCACGCCCTGGTAGCGGTCGAAGTAGTTGAAGATATATTTTTCGGCCTCCGCGCGCGAGATACCCAACTGCGCCGCCAGGCCGAACGGGCTGATGCCGTAGACAATTCCGAAATTGACGGCCTTGGCATTGCGCCGCGCCTCCGGCGTGACCATCAGCGGATGTATGCCCAGCACCTCGCTCGCAGTGCGGGTGTGGATATCCTCGCCGCTAAGAAATGCTTCCAGCAGGAGCGGGTCTTGGGACATGTGCGCCAGCAGACGGAGCTCAATCTGAGAGTAGTCCGCCACCACCAGCTTCCAGCCTTCGCGCGGCACAAACGCGGCGCGGATCTCGCGGCCTAGTTCGGTGCGAATGGGAATGTTCTGCAGGTTCGGATTGGAGGACGACAGCCGGCCCGTGGCCGCGCCGGTTTGGTTGAAGCTGGTGTGCAGGCGGCCGGTTTGCGGATCGATCAGCGCGGGAAGCGCATCGACGTACGTGCCCTTGAGTTTCGAGAGCTGGCGGTATTCGAGCGTCTTGCGAACAATTTCGTAGTCGGCCGCGAGCTCTTCGAGAACGTCGGCCGCTGTTGAGATGACTTTGCCTTTGCCATACTTGACCGGCGCAGGCAGCTTTAAATCCTCAAACAGGACGCGGCCCAATTGTTGCGGCGAGGCGATATTGAAGGGCTTACCGGCAAGGGCGTGAATCTCAGTCGTTAAAGCGGCAATCTGACCTTCCATCAATTGCGAAAGACGCAGTAGCTCGGTGGAATCGATGCGGATGCCCTCACGCTCCATGCGGGCGAGGACGCGCGCGAGCGGGAGCTCAATATTCGAGTAGAGATCACGCAGGCCTCGCGAATCTACGGCGGGCGCCAACTGATTCCAGATCTCAAGCGTGATATCGGCGTGCTGTTCGGGCGAATGGCCCAGCTTCAAATCGAGCCGACGGCGGGCCTGTTCTTCGAGTGGGCACCCGGAGGGATCGGCATCCAAGAGGAAGGCATAAAGCATCACATCGTGATCAAAGCCTTGCGCGTCGACGCCCAATCGGCCGAGTTCGAGAAGCGCACTTTTTACATCGCACGCAATTTTGGGAGAGCCGGCATCTTCGAGCCACGCCTTAATCTCCGCCAGCATTTCGCCGGATACGGATCGCGCTTCGCCGGCGCCCCAAGCGAGCCCAATCGTATCCAAAGCGAATTCACCCTCGGCGGCTTTCGAGATCGCGATAGCGACCGGCACGCCGGCAGGTATCTCTCGCGGCCCAGAGAGCGGCCGATAATCGCGGACGCGCGAATCCTCCGACGGCCCCAGCTCCTTCAGCAGGCTGTGAAATTCCATCTCTTTGTAGATGGCTTTTAGGAGCGCCGCGTCCGCTTCCTGCGCCTTGACGGCTTCCAGAGCAAACTCTACCGGCACATCAGTGGCGATCGAAGCGAGCCGCTTGCTCATGCGGATCCGCTCGACGTTATTGCTAAGGCTCTCGCGGTACGTTTTGCGCTCGACTTCGGCGGCACGCTCGATGGCGGCCTCGACAGAACCGAAGCGTTCGATCAGATCGCGCGCGCCCTTATCGCCAATGCCGGGCGCGCCGGGGATGTTGTCCACCGCGTCGCCCATCAAGGCCAGCAGATCGGCTACTTGCCCGGGATGCACGCCCATGAACTCTTTGACTTTGGCCGCATCATACCAGGCGTCGTCTTTGGCGGGGTTCAACATAAAGACGTGATCGTCCACGAGCTGCAGCATGTCTTTGTCGCTCGAGACAATGACGACGTCTAGTCCCTGCCCTTCCACCCGGCGGGCCAGGGTGCCGATGACGTCGTCGGCTTCGAAACCCGGGAAATGCAAGATAGGAATGCGCATCGCCTCAAGCACGCGCCGCACGTGGGGAATCTGATCTGCCAAATCGGGCGGCATCTCGGTACGGTTGGCTTTGTACTCGGAGAATTCTTGCACGCGATGGGTGGGCTCGCCGCTTTCAAATATCGCTGCGATATAGGCGGGCGCGTGCTCCTTCACCAACTTCCGCAGCATGTTGTTGAAGATGTAGACGGCCTCGGTAGACAGTCCGGTGCTGGTGCGCATTGGCGGGGCGGCAGACCGGGCCCGGGCGTGATAGGCGCGAAAAATGAACCCGAAGGAATCGATCAGAAAAAAGCGCGGGCGGGGCACTCCGCCATCATAACGTCAGGCATTAGAAAGCGGCGCTGAGACCGTAATCTTTGCTGTATACTTCGTAAATACTGGATCTACTATAACGGGATGAGTTGGCTTTGGGCGGACCTCAGGTATGCTTTGCGCGGCATGGCGAAGCGGCGCGGCTTTACGCTGATTGCGGTGATGTCGCTGGCGTTGGGAATCGGCGCTAATACCACTATCTTTACGCTACTGAATGGGATCTTGCTGCGTTCGTTGCCGGTGCACGACCCGGCAACGCTGGCGGCCATCTATTCGTCCGACCCTAAGAATCCAGGATTCCTTCCCGTCTCCTATTTGAATTACAAAGATTTCCGCGACCGAAACACGGTTTTTTCCAGCCTCGCGTTGTATGCGCCGATCGTCATCAATCTCACCGGCATGGGCGAAGCGCGGCCTTTAATGGCGCATATCGTCACCGGCAATTACTTTGAGACCCTGGGCGTGAAACCGGTTGTAGGCCGAGCCTTCCTTCCAGAAGAAGATGTGACGCCGAACGCGCGCGCAGTGACCGTCATCAGCTATGGACTCTGGCGCCGGCTTTTTACTTCCGACCCCGCGATTACATCGCGCACGTTGATGTTGAGCGGCCGCGCCTTTTCTATTGTGGGCGTGGCGCCTGAGGAGTTTCGAGGCGTCAATGAGCTCTATGGCGCCGATTTGTGGACGCCAATGGCGATGTATCCGCAAGTTTATCCGGCGCCGCAATGGGTAAACCAGCGGCGGGCATCCGTATTTTCAGTAGCCGGCCGTTTGAAGAAGGGCGTGGAGATTCCGCAGGCGACGGGAGCGATGCAAAGCATTGCGGCGCAGCTTGAGCGCGAATATCCGCGCGAGAACAATGGCCGAAGCGTCAAGCTGACTCCAATCGCCGAGGCCGCGCTCAATCCCAAAGACCGTGAAATTTATGGCCGGACAGGGTCCATCCTGCTGATCATCTCGGGCATCGTGCTGCTTACCGCGTGCGCCAACGTGGCAAATATGCTGCTGGCGCGCGCCGCGGGCCGCGCCAAGGAGATCACGGTTCGTTTGGCAATGGGGGCCAGCCGCTGGCGTCTGATCCGGCAATTGCTGATGGAGAGCATCCTGCTTTCGGCATTGGGCGGAGTTCTGGGAATGGCGGCGGCGCAATGGGCAGGTCGATTACTGTGGCCGTTACGGCCACCGACGTTGAAATACGCTTCGTTCCGTTTCGATCCCGATATCCACGTTCTCGCTTATACCTTTGGGATCGCGCTGCTCACCGGAATCGTGTTCGGACTGATTCCCGCGTTGGGCGCCACCCGCAACGACCTGGCTACCAACCTCAAAGAGCGCGCCGGTTCCGCGCAGGCTTCCGGCGGGGGCTTGCCGCCGCGCGCCCTTTTGGTGATGCTGCAGTTCGCATTTTCTTTGACGGCGCTGCTGGGGGCAGGGTTATTCGTTCGCAGCGTGCAGAGCGGATCGCTGATGGACCCCGGCTTTGATGCGGCGCACCTGGGATTGATCGGCTTTAACGTTGCGGATCAGGGGTACAACGAAGCCCGCGGCCGCGAGTATCAGCGGCGGATTCTTGAACTGGCGGCGAGTGTTCCTGGCGTGCAAGCCGCAAGCCTGACGAAAGACGCGCCCTTTTCGCCCGGCGGCACGCGTACGGTACTTCTGGAAGGCCAAGATAATACCGTGAGCGGAGCGGGAGTCCCTACGCTCACGAGCGTGACCCATCCCGGATTCTTCCAGACGGCAGGCATTCCGATTCAAAACGGACGCGATTTTAACTTGAGCGACGGAGCGGCGAACCCGCGAGTGGCCATCGTTAACCGCACCGCGGCCGACCATTTCTGGCCGGCGCAACAGGCGGTGGGCAAGATGATTCAATTCGCGGGTGAGAACCGGCCGGTGCAGATTGTAGGCGTGGTCCGCACGGCGGATTATCGCACCCCGGGCGAGGCGCCTCAGGCGATGATCTACCTCTCGACCGAACAGTATTACTTCCCATATGGCGTGTTGGTTGTGCGCGCGGCGAGAGATCCGGCCATAATCTTATCCGCTGTACAACGCGAAATTCACGCGATCGATACAAATCTTTTTCTCGACGCCGAAACCGTGGGCGACGCGATGAGCAAGACGCTTTGGGCACAGAAACTTTCCGCAACCCTGCTAAGCGCATTCGGGATGCTGTCTCTGTTACTTTCGTCTATCGGAATCTACGGTGTGACGTCATATTCGGTGAGCCTGCGTGCGCGTGAAATCGGCGTCCGTATGGCCCTGGGGGCGGAGCCACGCCATGTAGAGAGGATGATAATGCGCGAGAGCGGGCGATTAATAGCAATTGGAGTCGTATTAGGTTTGGCGGCGGCGCTAACTCTGTCGCAGATGTTAGAAAGCATGCTGGTGGGCGTCAGCGCGCACGATTTCACTACATTCGTTGCCGCGCCCTGCATTTTGGTAATCGTTGCTATGACCGCCTGTTGGCTGCCAGCGCGGCGAGCGACCCGTATCGACCCGGCAACAGCCCTACGAACGGAGTAATTCGGTCCCAAAAGTTGTATCGACATTCATGGGCTCGTAAACAGTCGCGCGGTATCCTGAAATATTCATGGTTGGCCAGATCCTAAATCAATATTCGATCCGCGCGAAACTCGGGGCCGGCGGCATGGGAGAGGTCTATCATGCGTGGGACGGGCGGCTGGAACGCGACGTGGCGATCAAGCTGCTCACCGCCGACGCTTTAGCCGACGAAGCAGCGCGCCGGGCGTTTCGCATGGAAGCGCTTTCGCTTTCTAAACTCAACCACCCTAATATCGCAACGATCCATGATTTCGATAGCCATGAAGGTGTGGACTATCTGGTGATGGAGCTGATTCAAGGGCAGACGCTGTCCGCGCGCATGGGTGGCCGGCCTCTTCCCTTTCTCGAATTGTTCGACATTGGAGTCCAGATCACCGCCGCATTGGAAGAGGCCCACGAACGCGGGGTGATCCACCGCGATCTCAAGCCGGGGAATATCATGATCACCGCGAGAGGACAGGTCAAGGTTCTCGATTTCGGCATTGCGCGGTTATTTGGCGACGTTTCCTCGGATACGACTGCGACGCTGACTGGCCACGGCATTATCGGCACGCTGGCCTACATGTCGCCCGAGCAGCTTCGCGGCGAGCGCCTCGACCCGCGGTCGGATATATACTCACTGGGCGTATTGCTTTACGAGGCTGCGTGCGGCTATCGCCCGTTCCGCCAAGGTACAAACGCGGTAATTGCGTCCGAGATCATGGCTAAGCCGCCCCAGCGTCCCTCGGAATTGAACCCTGCCATCTCTTCTATCTTCGAAGGAATCATCCTCCGGTGCATGGAGAAAAACGCGGCCGCGCGCTTCCAGACAGCGCGCCATCTGAAGGAGGAACTGCGTCAAGTTGGTTCTCCTTATACTGGCCAGGCCGATAGCGCCGCCACTCGGATACTGGAAGTCCCCATTACACGCAGGCCGACCGCCGAATCGCTGGTGGTGCTTCCCGCCAAAGTATTTTCCGTGCCCGCGGACGCCTTTTTAGCCGATGCTATGCCCAGTTTGCTATCCACCTATCTAAATCAGGTGGATGGGCTCGAAACCAAAGTACCCCCCACAAGCGCCGAATATGAGCCTCTGAAGGGCGATCTGAACAAAGTCGCGGAAGCCTACAATGTGAAGGCCCTCGTGCTTTCCCTGGTGACGGTAAAGGGACGCCGCCTCAACTTTAACGTGCAACTGGTGGAAGCCGGCACGCGGAGGCTGATCTGGAGCCGTGAGTACGAAGGTCTTCGCTCGCGCTATCAAAATCTGCTGCGCGATGCAGCGGACGGAATCCGCCAGGCCATTTGTCCTGCCGCCAACACACTGCCGTCGGTAAGACCGTTTACCCATGTTGAGCGCGACCTGCTGATGCAACGGGGACTTTATTATTCCGCGCTCTATCTCAACCGCGGGCGCCAGGAGGATTTCGACGCCGCCGCCGATGCCTTTGCCCGCGCCCATCAAACGGCCCCGGACCGCGCGGATGTGGCAGCGGAGCTCGGCCGCCTTCATCTGGCGCGTTTTGGGGCGGCGCCACTCGAAGAGTTTGCCCCCGTCGCCCGGAAGTGGGCGCTACGGGCTCTCGAAATTGATTCGCGTTGCGCGCGCGGTTGGGCGGTGCTCTCCAGCCTGGAAATGGCGGACTACCGTAGCAAGCTCGAGTGTGCGCTTAAGGGCGCGACGTTCGGCGGACGCGATGCCTTCTGCCACCTGCAACTCACGCATGCGATCGCTCGCAGCTCCTACGTGTTATCGCTCGAAGCCTCGCGTCAGGCGACCAACATCGACCCGCTAATGGTGAGCGGGCCGATTGCGGAGTCGCTGTTGAGCGCAGGCATTGGCCGCCGCGCGGAGGCATTGGAGCGTCTCGAACAGGCATTGCGCATTGAACCCGACAATCCCATGGCGCTGTTCAGCAAGGTGCAGATTCTGATCATGAAGGATGATGCCAAAGAGGCAGCGGCCCTGCTTCCCATCGTGGAATCTCATGCTTCCGTGGGGCGGGTGCGCCAGGAGTGGTTCGCTTATTTACGCGACCTTATCGCGCTCTTAGAAGGCAGCAACGAAGCCGGCCTGCGACTGGAAGCGGCAGCAACCGGCGGGGCGCCATTTCCACGCTGGGAGGTACTCACTTCCGGTCTCGCAGCCATCTTGGCGCGACGCGGCGCGACAGAGACTGCCTTTCGTATCATTGACGCTCGGAATCGCATTGGTTTGGTGGATACTTACGATTACCTGCTTTACAATCCCGATTTCGCTGCCCTGCGAGCAGACCCCCGGTTCGTGCAGCTTGCCGCGCCCGCCCGGGTCGGCTTTGAATCGATGATCGGCATTCTGCAGGAAGCACGCGAGCGGAGTGAGTTTCCCGCATACCTGGAACGTCCTCTGGCGGAGATTCTCGAACGCGTCTCAATCACTGCCGCTGCTGCCGCCGCGCACTAGACTCAATAGCGATCATGTCCCATTCTCTGGTGGTATCGCTTTCCCCGTTTGCCAGCTTTGCGGAGGAGTCGCCGGGCGAATATGCGTTCTCTATGCGCCATCTTCGGCTCCCAGTTCGAGAACCCAGCGCCGAACTATTGGAAGCGATGCGCGAGGTAGCGTCGCCTGGAGCATCGCAGGAAGAACTGATGCGCAGGCTCCCGTTTTCCGATGCGCTGCGGCTCGATTTCTATCTGCACGAACTACTTGATCAGGGCTGGCTGTGCCATGCGGTTTGGGAGAACGGCGCGCCATTGATCACGTGCGTTCCGATTCAGAGGGACCACCGTCTGGGCGAGCCGCCGCAGCCCGATAGCCGCTGGATGGTTTCGCGTTTCTCGTTAATTCGCCGCGCGCAGGGGCGCATGCTGTTGGAATCGCCATTGGCGCGCTCGCACGTTGAGTTGCACCATCCGCGCGCCGCCGCTATGGTGGCGGCTTTGGCCACGCCGCGAACAGCGTTCGAACTGGCGGCGGAAACTCCGGAAACCAGCCTCGCCACGGCCCGCCTTTTTCTGGAACTGCTGGTTCGCGCCGGCTTCGCCACGTCGGTCACACAAGACGGAGCACCAGCGGAGGACGCCGACCCGGCATTGGCACAATGGGAATTCCACGACCTGTTCTTTCACAGCCGCAGCCGCGAGGGACGGCACGGCAATGCATACGGAGGCGTCGGCAGGTTTCCCGACGGCGCGCCCCCGGCAGTGAAACCTGCCATGTCCGAAGAGTCGATCGGGCTATATGTTCCCGATATGCAACAGCTGAGGGAACGCGACGTTCCCTTCACGCGTGTGCTCGAGGACCGAAAATCACGCCGCGATCACGGCTCGCCGGCGATTTCGGTGCGTGAGCTAGGCGAGTTTCTGTACCGCTCCGCGCGCGTTACCCGCACTGTAAAAACGAGCAAAGGTCTGCATGCCTGGCGGCCGTATCCGGGCGGCGGGGCAGCTTATGAGCTGGAGATTTACCCGGTGATTGGTGAATGCGAGGACCTGGACGCCGGCATCTATCAATACTGCCCAAGCGAGCACCAACTTCGCCGGATTAGCGGACGGACGGAGCACACCGATTGGCTGCTGGAGAATACCGGTTATTCCATTCACGGACGTCCGCCGCAGGCGTTGTTTCAAATTGCCGCGCGCTTTCAACGCGTGACTTGGAACTATGGGTCCATGGCCTATGCAACGATTTTGAAAGACACTGGCGTCTTGATGCAGACCATGTATCTGGTGGCGGAGGCGATGGGTTTGGCGGCGTGCGCCGTGGGCGGCGGACACTCCGACATCTTCGCGCGCACCGCCGGCACAAACTACTACGAAGAGACTACGGTCGGCGAGTTCATTCTGGGCCGCCGCTCGGATTAATCACCCCGCAGCGCCTGAAGTAACGCGGCGCCATTGGGAGAACCTAAGCCTGTCACCGGATTCCATCCCGGGCCTGCTTTATAGGCGCCGTTATTGCTGGTGAGGATTTCACGGAGCGCGCCGCGGAACCGCTTGTCATACAGCAACGGACCGAGCATGCCTACCTTGACGCCCAATGCCTGATTCAGGCGCGTTGCCAGCGCAGCCCACATCGGAGTCGCGGCGCTGGTCCCACCCATGGTGAAAGTAAGTCCGGACGCGTCCATTTCATAACCGCCCCGCACGTCGGCTTTGCCTGCGACGTCGGGAACCCCGCGTCCGCCGTTCCCGGGAGACGCGTGCTTCTGCCAGGATTGCCGCGGATTGAGAACGCTATAGCCCCCGCCGCTGGCCATGCGCATGCTGCCGGATTTTTCGTTCCACGAGACCTCGGTGAAGGCTTTTCGCACGGCGCGGAGGCTTGTTCCCCCACACGCGAGAACATAAGGACTTGATGCGGGATAATGCACGGTGGGCGTCTTGGCGAGATTCCACAGCGTGCCGTCTCCATCGTCGCCCGAAGAAAAGCAGATGGTGGTTCCCTGCAGCGCCGCTAGTTGAAACACTGTATTCATGGTTTTGATTACGGCGGGCGCGTAGGCAGTCTCCAGGCTGCTCCAACTGCACGAGATTACGGCCGGGTGTCCGGGATCGGTGGTGGCGTGCGCCAAGGCGTGGAATGCGCCTTGGTGAGAGTCTGGCGCCCCGTAGACAAGAATCAGCGCTTTGGGCGCGAAACTACCCGCCACAATCACGTCCATATTGGACTCGATGGTATTCATCCCTCGGGAGAAGACCGGCACTGTGTCCTTGGTCAAGGTCGTTTTCCCATCGAGGACCGACAATACCAAAGCCACGTCTTCCCGGGACGCCGCCTGGCTGGTTCCACCCAGGATTTCCATCAACTTGACCTGCGGCATGGCAAGGCCAGCGTGCTGAAAGTGATATCGAACGGAATCCATTTCCATGCCGCAACCCGGCAGAACGATACCTACTTTTTGGCCATCGCCATCGGTATCCGGCGGAAAGGAATATGCCTCGGCAACCTGCGCCGGGGTCATAAAACCGGTTCGACCTTTGGGCAACATGACCACTTCACGCTTTAGCGGTTGGTCGTCCAAGCCAAGAATCGATTCGATTATGGGGGACAGTTCTTTGGGAACGTAAATCGGGCCGGAGTGCGAGGTGTAATACCCGTGCTTCTGGGCATACTCCTCCATGACCAGTTGGAAAACCTTGGAGAACTCTTCAGTTGACCCGGTTATGACTACGTTGCGGAGAATTGCACTTGAGCTTTCGACCCGCAGGCCGTTTGCCTTTGCGAAACGCTCCACCGCCTTCAAGTGATCCGGATCGGCGCCGCAAAGGCCGGCGAATTCCCTTGGCTTGAGATACTCGCGCTGATGCGGCAATTGCGTTGCGAAGCGGGCGATTCGCGCCTTGCGCTCTGCGGCGGGCATGCGCGATTGCAACACGACAGTTACTCTGCGAAACGCGGAGGGATCGGCCGGACCGATTACTTTGGCGCTGGCATGGGGAACCGCCGTCCCCGCCAGCACCGAGTGCGATTTCAAGCGAGGCATAGCTGGTGTTCAGGTGCTGCCAGCGCTACGGAATGCAGACAGTGCAGGTGTCTTTTTCGTCCGCGGTCGCAGGCTTGGCGATACCCCAGCGCTGACGCAAATGTTCCTGTAGATCTTCGCGGGTCACATGAAGGCCCTTCTCGTGTGCCAATTTCGAGATGTTCTCCCAACCTTGACGGAACTTATGTTGAAGATCGGGGTCTTTGTTTACCATATCGACAAACTTATGCGCATCTTCGACAGCCATTTCGTTGTTCCTCCCTATTTTTATGTAAGGAAATCAAGTGCAAACGGACTATATGATAGCAAGTAAGTGCGCCTGACTTAACAGAAAAAAGGAGTCCTATTTAGTTCTGCTTCCGCAACGGGTCCGGCGCGCCAGCCCATGGCAACCGGGACCGTGTAGAGACGCCCGGGCGCGAAGCGTGGCCAGAAATGGCGCAGGCCCGGGACTATCGTTCTCACTACCGGCATTCCTACATCCTTACGGCTTTGGTCGAGCAGCAAAACGTCCATGCCTGCATTCTGCAGCCGCGCCAGTAAGGTCTCAGGGTCGCCGCACGGGCTGGCCGGAGCGAGATCTCCGTCGTCCGGAGCAATCAGGAAATCGTGGTCCCGCGGATTGCCATCCAAGTGGAGGCGGGGCTGGACGTTTGGACTCAATTCCAAAAACTGATGCATTTCGGTGAGCGCCCGCTGCGCCGCCTCCGCGGCTTCGAAACCCGAACCGAAACCGAGAATCAATTCGCGATCCAGTTCTGGCCGCCACGATATCGCGGCGAAGACTGGAACTCCAAGGTCGCTGGTGATATCGAATAGACGGAGGCGCCGCCCCAGCGCTGCGTAATGACCCGCAAATAGATCAGCCTGTTGACTAACCTCTTCCGGCGCGACTGCCTCTCGCGAGATTCGGTTGTACCACCACAGCGCCACGGCATCCCGCTCCACAAGTTCCAGCAGCCCGTGCAACGCGGCCTCTTCCCCCGTGGCGCCCGCCGCACAGCCATTGGAATCGGCCGCGCAGAATCTGTGATCCTCGGGCGAGGGATAACCGTAGTAACAGTAGGCCGTGGGAGCCCATCGCCAACGGCGGTCAAGCAATGACCAGACGGGAGTCCAGTCGATTGCGCGATCTCTTTCAAAGGGAGCGGGAATCCATTGTTCGGGGCGCGCGTCGAGGTTGGCAGCTTCGCGATTCCGATATTGCGCCGCGCTGAAGTGGAGTAGAGACGCCGGATCGATGGCCTCGTCGCCTAGTTCCGCATGTGTCGCGCGCCGCCTGATTTCGTTACCGCGAAATATACCCGAGTATCGTTCCAGCGCCTCGCACAACGCACTAACTTCAGCTTCCGTGCGGGAGGCGCCCTTGCCGGAGGCGATCCGTTGCGTGAGAACTTGCCGGCGCGTTGCCAATGGAAACAGGTAGGGTGCGGAGCAGGAGGTCGCGAGGCCCGGTGCCTCCACGCCGTAAGGTTCCAGACGCCCCACGATACCGGTGACGGGGCTAATATGGCGTCCGAAGCGACGCAACACCGCTTCCGCCGCGGCCGGCTTCCGTTTCGCGAGACCGTCGATTGCAACGCGATGCACTGAAGACGTGCGTGAGCATCGCGGACAATGTTCCAGTTTTGCCACCAGGTGCGATTCCAGGCGCATTCGCGCCATGTCGAAGGTGAACAGCGTGCGATCCGGACCGCACTTCAAAGCACCCGAGAGGTAGCGCAGTGCTTCTATGGCAGCTAGCCGCAAAGCCATCTCGAGAACCGCCGGAGGCATGGGCGCGGAGGGCCGCAGATCGTCGCATTCGCGCCGCACAAGCACAAACGTTTCCGCGCGTCGCCATTCGCGCAAACGGGCCGTCAGGCACTCCCAACACGCGCCCTCGCCGCCATCGAATGCGGGTCCGAACCACATCACGGCGCCGGCCGCCTTCACGGGCATCCACGGTTCCGGGATTTCAATCGCCGGCAGCAGGTAATCGGTAGTTAGAAGGATCGTGAGATCGGCCGGTTGACCCAATTCCACGCCTAGTGATTGCAAAGCGGCTTCCAATGGTTGAGCCGGTATGCCCTGGGGCGCGACCACGGCGGCCCGTTTGGCTAGGGGGAGGGGGCTACGGGGGCCTGTGAGTTCCCGAAAGGCGCCGTGCCAGGGATCAATTGGCACCCCGGATTCCTCAATGAGACCCTGCTCTTCCAGCAACCCGATGCCGAAGGCGGCATCGAGTTCCGTCACTTCGGCGCCGGACGCGGCGGCAATCTCAGAGATTGTTCGCAGTCCATCGATCCACGGCGTTATGAGGGGATAGAGACGTCCTTCCAGAGCCAGCGCGCGGCTTTCCGAAACGGCCACCACCAAATTTGAATTTCGTACCTCGATGCGATAGTGGCTCTTGAAGCGTGGTCGCTCGACCATCACCACATCATAGAGTACAATCGAGGCCATTCCGATGAACGCGCCCGTAGATGTGGTTTTTGTAAGCATGCCCTTTGGCCCGATCTATGTGCCGTCACTTGGTCTCGGGCTGTTGAAGGCGGCGCTTGAGGGCGTTTCGTCGCGAACCTTCTACTTCGGATTTGAATTCGCCGCGCGTATTGGAGTGGAACTCTACCAACGCGTGGCCTATCGCGGTATTCCCGATTCGATTCTGGTGGGCGAATGGATTTTTCAGCCGGCGCTGTTTCCGCAATCCTCCGGCGATGGCGAGCATTATGTCGATGAGGTGCTGCGGCCCGCGGTAACGCCTAAGTTGATTCCGATGCTTACGGGTGCGCGGCGCCTCTCATCCGAATTTGTGGCCGGGTGCGCCGACCAGATTCTAGCCTGCCATCCACGAATCGTCGCATTTACCGATGTATTCCAGCAGAATGTCGCGTCGCTTGCTCTGGCGCGCACCCTGAAAGAAAAATGCCCGGAGATTTTCGTCGTCTTTGGAGGAGCGAACTGCGAAGGCGTTATGGGAATGGAATTGGTGCGCCGCTTTCCATTCGTAGGCGCGGCAGTCTCGGGAGAGGCCGACCAGATCTTCCCTGACCTGGTGCGCCGCATTCTCAACGGCCAGCCGCACACGGCTACGCCCGGTGTGCACACGCCGGCTTCTACGGTCTTCGGCGGCCCCGCCGCTTCGACGGCGCCTGTGCACAATCTGGATGCTCTGCCTTACCCAGACTTCGACGAGTTCTTCGAGCAGTTGCACGCGAGTCCTGTGGCCGCCGAGATTCGGGCCCGGGTACAGATCGAGACTTCGCGCGGCTGCTGGTGGGGGCAGGTGCATCACTGCACGTTTTGCGGACTCAACGGAGGCAATATGGGGTTCCGCGCGAAATCGGCTGCACGCGCGCTGGAAGAACTGGAACACCTGGTGAACCGCTATCCCGGCTACTCCGTAATGGTGTCCGACAACATTCTAGATGTTGGCTACTTTCGCGATTTTCTGCCGGAACTGGCAAGGCGGCGGCTCAACGTCCGCTTGTTTTATGAGGTGAAGGCAAACCTCAAGAAAGCGCAGCTTCGACTGTTGCGCGACGCCGGCGTCACACAGATTCAACCCGGCATTGAGAGCCTCAGCGACCCGGTGCTGGCGCTGATGCGAAAGGGCATACGCGGGCTGCAAAACATCCAGCTTCTGAAGTGGTGCAAGGAAGTGGGCGTCCTGCCTCTGTGGCATTTTCTTTGGGGATTTCCTGGCGAGCCGCCGGAAGAGTATACGCGCATGGCAGCCATGTTGCCCCTGCTATCGCATCTCGAACCGCCGCGCGCCGCACTGGCCATCCGCCTAGATCGCTTCAGCCCTAACTACGAACAGAGCGCGGAGTTCGGGTTCAGCAATGTTCGCCCGGCCGCCGCTTACAGCCACATTTATCCCTTCGACGGGACCGCGCTCCGCAACATGGCTTATTATTTCGATTACGACTACGAGAAACCACACGACGTGGGGAGTTACACCGCCGCGCTGCAACACGCGATAGGCGAGTGGCGCGCCGCAAACAAGCAGAGCGAGCTATTCGCCGAAGACCGCGACGATAGCTTGTGGCTATGGGATCTGCGCCCGATGGCTGCCCGGACGCTCACCGTGCTGGAGGGTCTGCCGCGAATCCTATACAAGGCATGTGACGAGATGCGAAGCGTGACATCGTTATCCCGCTATGCGGAGCCGGCGGCAATCGCGGATGCGCTTGGTCCTATGCTCGAAGATGGATTTATGGTCCGCGATGGCGATTCGCTACTCAGCTTAGCCGTTGGGCGAGAGACCGCTGGCCCAGCCCTTCCGATTCCCGCGCCTTCCGTGTGAGGGTCAAGCAAGACGGGGCGTCGCGACGCCCAAGGACGCCGCCGTCTGGCAAAGCTCCGTCCAATTTCCATCTTCTACCGGCACGCCTCGCGCCCGGCGTTCCGCCTCCGTGCGCCATTCGGGATCGCCCGCCACCATGACCTCGCTGTAGCCCGCCGCGGGCGGCGTATCTTTGATCATGGCGACGAGCTTTTCCATACGCGCGGTGAACGCTTCTAGCGGCATGAAGCGCGCGACGTCGATGGCCAGAAATGTTTGGCTGGTCCGCGAGGGCTTTCCCGCAATGCGGACGCCGCCGACTTCGGTCGCCATTGCCGAACCTGCTAACACGGCGCACAAAATTTCAACCATCATCCCCAACCCGCTGCCTTTATAGCCGCCTAGGGGCATTAACAATCCCTTGGCCGCGACGGCCGAGCTTGTCGTGGGAACGCCATCTTTATCCATTGCCCAGCCAGTTGGAATTTCCTCGCGCCCGTTGACCACTTCTTTGAAAATTCGATTTGCGGCCACCGTGGTGGTGGCCATATCCAGCAGCCACGGACCGGGGACAGCCATACAAATCGGGTTGGTGCCGATGCGTCCCTGCTTGCCTTGCCATGGCGGCACCAGCGGCGAGGCATTGCAAAATACCAGGCCGATCATGCCGTGGCTGCGGATTTTCTGCGCCCACCAGGCGGCGGCGCCGAAATGGTTCGAATCGCGCGCCACCACCATTCCGATTCCAAGGGACGTCGCAATGCGTACGGCGTGATCGCAGCACTGTTCGGAAATCCACTGCCCCACGCCGTTCTGGCCGTCGAACAGCAGACACGCGCCCGCTTCGGACAGCACGACACCCTCCGCGAGGACGTCGATTTCAGCTGCGCGTATCTTATCCACATATCGAGGTACTAATAAGATCCCATGCGAATCTACGCCTCGTAAATTCGCACCGACGAGCGATGACGCCGCAATCGAGGCTTTATGCGCGGGAACCCCCGCCGCACTGAGTATGGCTTCTACAAAACTGGTGAGTTGGACAACCGGAATCAAAGGCATGAAGTCTCAGGGTATCGCGGCGGCGCGTCAGCGTGCGCGGCGAGGGCTGTACGAGATCAATCGACCCCTGCCCCGATGCCTACCTGCGCGGACGTTGATATTCTGGCCGCGCTCTGGAAAATCGGGGAGTTGACGGATATCCGGAGTATGCTTGACCAGTAGGAAAAGACGCGAACGTGCGCTGATCGCCTGAGCGGCTTCTTCCGCTCAGACCCTGGGTGGAACGCATCGGTTGGTCGCCGCCCCATTTTTGTGGGCAAGGCGTGTTCATTGCTAAGCTGGAAAACTAACTGGAGGCGCCATGATGAAGCGTAGAGTTACCCGACTTGGCTTGGTCGCGTCAGCCGCGCTCGTAGTATGCGCGCAAAATCAAACACGCAAGGCCACTTTCGAAGTTGCTTCAGTAAAACGCGACGCCACGGGCGGCCGGGTAGGCGATATTCCACTCAACATGGATGATTCGCCTGGCCACTTTGCCATGCGCAATGTGCCGTTGAGATACGCCCTCGAGTGGGCTTACGATTTCAAGGACTTTCAAATCGTGGGCCCGGAGTGGATCAAGATGGACGAGCGATACGAAATTATCGCCAATGCGCCCGGCCCTGCGACTAACGATCAGATGCGCCCCATGCTGCAGCAGCTTTTGGCCGAGCGTTTTCAGATGAAGTCGCATTTCGAGAAGCGCGAAATGCTTGTGTACGCGCTGCTGATGGGAAAGGGTGAGCCCAAATTAAAGAAGCCCGATCCGAACACTCCTCCGGCTCTCGGCGGAGGGGCGGCGGGATCTCAGTTCCACAACTTCCCTCTTTCGCGGATGACATTCCTCTTGACGCGCCGAATGGATCGGCCTGCGCTCGATCTGACCGGCCTCAAGGGGAATTTCGACTATACGGTTGACCTTTCCGGACTCGGCCGTGGTATGGGCTCATCGGGCTATGATGGCGAAGGCCGCTCCGTATTTCAGGCAATACAGGAAGACCTCGGCTTGAAGCTGGAACCGCGTAAGCATCCCGTAGATGTTCTGATCATCGATGCGGTGAACAAAACGCCGACCCAGAACTAGCTCAGCTAGACGGGCCTCTTCCTGTTTCAAGCTGCTACGATGACCTTATCGCATGTTTTCGTGGCTATTCTCAGACCCGCTTCCCATCGGCGCGACGGCGCCTGACTTCAGCTTGCCGGATCAGCTTGGTCACCCTGTGAAGATCTCGGATCTTCGCGGCCGCAATGTAGTGTTGGTCTTTTATCCTGGCGACGACACGCCTGGCTGTACGAAGCAGCTCTGCGAATTTCGCGATCAATGGAGCGCGGTTAAGGCGCGGGGCGCGCAGATCTTCGGCGTGAATCCGCAGAGCGCGGTCAAGCACGAAAAGTTCCACGAGAAATTCCACTTCCAGTTTCCGCTGTTGGTAGATGAGGGCCAAAAAGTGGCGGCGCTTTATCACGCGAATGGGCTTATTGTGAAGCGCACGGTCTATGTGATCGGTCCCGACGGCAAGATTCGGTTTGGCAAACGCGGCATGCCCAATCCCAGCGAGGTTCTGGCGGCGTGCGCGTAATCCGGCTCCCACGTGTCTACCCCATTCTGGATTCGGCGGCGCTCGAGCGCCGCGGGATTTTATTGGAAATGGCAGCGGCTGCATTCCTGGAAGGCGGCGCCGAGATCTTGCAACTACGCCACAAGGGGCATTGGAGCCGCGAAGTTTTCGAATCCGGGAAGAAAATAGCGGCGCTGTGCCGCGAGGCTGGAGCTGCCTTTGTGGTAAACGACCGCGCCGATTTCGCGATGCTTCTGGGCGCCGGCTTACACGTGGGGCAAGACGATTTGCCGCCGCGCGACGCACGCAAGCTGATGGGGACGGATGCTTGGTTAGGCTTTTCCAGCCATAATCCAATGCAGCTCTGCGCGGGCGCTGGCGAACCCGTGGATTACGTTGCTCTGGGGCCGATTTTCACCACCGGCTCGAAGGAGAATCCCGACCCTATGGTGGGCGTGGAAGAACTGGCCCGTTGCCGGGCGTTGCTGGAGAAGCCGCTGGTCGCAATCGGCGGCATCACGTTGGAAAATGCGGCAGAGGTGTGGGCAGCCGGCGCCGACTCCGTGGCTGTCATCGGCGGGCTGCTTCCGGACGGATCCACGGCGCGGGGGCTACGCGGGCGTATGGAGTTGTGGCGCGAGCGGGCTCGCGGCTAACGCACTATTTCGACGGCTGCGCGCCCGCCATCGCCGGATCGCTCAAGCCGGGTTCACCGTTTTCTACACGCCCGGCGAATGTTCTGAGAAACCCCGGCGCGCCGGACGCGGTCACTGCGAAATCGTACCAGCGATGGTTGTGCGACAGGTTCAACACTACGGACGCTTTACCCCCCGCCGGAACTTGCAGCGTGCGATGACCGCTGCCATACGCATTGTCGGCAATAGTCAGGGCGTAGGCGCGATCGCGGCTGACCGCTCGAAGCTCCACGTCGCCGGCCGGTAAGACGTACTCGCATCGGAGCTCCAGTTTCGGGTCTGTCGCGGCGCCCGATAGGCCGCGATGGAATCCATTCGGGCCGCAGATGTGCAAGTCGTACGCGCCGTTTTCGAACCCATCCATCGCCCAGAAATCGGTCAGCCGATCCCCGGCAGCGACGGTGTAGGCGCGCGTTCGCAAACGCGCCTGTTTACGGTACAGACCCTTGGTATAAACATGGAACGGGGCGCCCGCAGACCTCGCTTCCAGAGCCAGTTCCACGCGGCTGCCATCGGCGCTCATGGCGCCCTCGGCATAGAGCTGGTAGGGCAGCGCACAGGACGGTCTGACGCCAGGTTCCTGGCGGGACAGCGGATCGACAGCCGTTGATTTCTTAAAACCCGTGGGCATGGGTTGGTACTGGGCGCGGCTGATTTCCTCGAGAAAATCGTTTTTCGCGGGGAACGGGAGTTTCTCCTGCCGGCGTGAATCAAACGGCCGGAAAGCGGCGCTGAGATCGCCACAGACGGTGCGGCGCCAGGTGGAGATATTGGTCTCTTTGATTTCGCGTTCGGCCTTGCGGCTGCTGACCTTCTCCAAAAGTTGAAGGACGGAGGTATGGTCAAATACCTGCGAACAGACGAAGCCTCCGCGGCTCCATGGCGAGGCCACGATCAGAGGTACGCGGTAGCCGAGACCGATGGGGCCGCCGCGTGGATGATCGACGACGGGGCGCGCCGAATCCCGTTCCAAACTCAGATAGTCGCTTTCCGCGCCGATGCCAGGCGAGGTTTTGCCGGACTCCGGATTATTGGGATCTGGCGCGACGAAGGGTGGAACGTGATCGAAGTAGCCATCGTTTTCGTCATAGGTGAGCACGAAGATGGTTTTCTTCCAGACATCCGGATTACGGGTCAGAATATCGAGGGCCTCCGCGACGTACCAGGCGCCATACCAAGGGGCTGAGGGATGATCGGAAAAGTTCTGCGGCGCCACCAGCCAGGAGACGGTGGGTAGCTGGCCATTCTCGACATCGGTGCGGAACTGGTGCATGACATCGCCTTTGGGGATGAGCATTTCGCGCAGTACGGCGCCGTCGCGATAGCGCAGAGGTTCCAACTCTCGATAGGACGGGTCAGCACGATTGGTCGTGAAGGCTTTGCGGTGAAGACTTAACTCCGCAGGAGTCAGCGCTGCGACCGCTTCCGGAGTCCATCGGGCGCGTTCTTCGATAGAGCGGCGCAATAGATCCTGTTTCCGCGGCAGGTCGCGGGTTCGCGCGCGGGACTCGGGCGCGTTCTTCAGTTTTTCAATTTCGCCCGGAAGCGTGGCAATCAGCCGTTCGACTTCGCGGCGATGATTCTCATCGGCGTTGACGTTGAATTGCTCGAAGAATTCGATCGGATTGTCTGTGTAGTTCGACAGCCACGCATCCTGTTCCTTATCCAATCCGGTGCCCACGCTGATTTCGTTTTGATAGATTTTCCAGGAGACGCCTGCGTCTTCAAGACGCTCCGGGAAAGTCTTCCACCGCGCCCAGACGCCAAAATCGACCTCGGAGTTGCGCACATTCGGAACGGCGCCACTCTTTTCTGCAACCGTTCCCGTCCACAGAAACAGCCGGTTCGGGGTCGTGCCGGTTAGTGTGGAACAGAAGTGCTGGTCGCAAATGGTGAACGCATCGGCTAACGCGTAGTAGAACGGAATGTCGTTGCGGTCATAGTAGCCCATAGTCAGCGGCATGCCGGCGGACTCACGCCGCCCAGAGACCTTCGCATCAAGCCATCCGTCGTGATTGCCGTGATTGCGCGCATCGGTTTGATCCGCCCAGGAATGCGGAAGCGATCCCAACCACGTTGCTTTAGTCTCCTTAATGTTCAGGCGAAAGGGCGCGTAGGTCTCGCCGGCGGCATTGCTTTGCAGCCAGACAGGTTTGCCATTGGGCAGAGTTACCGCCCTGGGATCGTTAAAGCCGCGAACGCCGCGCAAGGCCCCGAAAGTGTGATCGAAGGAGCGGTTTTCCTGCATCAGGATGACGACATGTTCGGCGTCCTGATAGGTGCTCTGGGGTTGCGGATCGATGGCGGAAGCCCGCTCGACGGAAGAAAGCAGCAGGCTTGCGAGCCGCGCGCCACCGGCGGATGCAGCGGCTCGCTTGAAAAAATCCCGGCGTGAGGTGGTCATAGGTGGGGGAAGCCACCGACCACGCTACTACAAATTTCCGCGCAGCGCCTGCTCCCGTTCGATAGCCTCGAAAAGCGCCTTAAAATTTCCCTTTCCGAAGCTGCGGCTGCCCTTACGCTGGATGACTTCGTAGAAGAGCGTAGGTCGATCCTCAACGGGTCTGGTGAAGATTTGTAACATATAACCTTCGTCGTCACGATCGACAAGAATGCCGAGCTTCTGCAACTCAGACACGGGCTCATCGATATGTCCGACGCGTTGGATTAGTTCCTCGTAGTAAGTTGAAGGGACGCGCAGAAACTCTACGCCCTGGCGCTGCAACAAGCCCACGGTTTCCATGATATTGTCCGTGGCCATGGCGATATGCTGCACGCCGGGGCCGCGGTAAAACTCCAGATACTCCTCAATCTGTGACTTCCGTTTTCCCGCCGCCGGTTCGTTCAGCGGAAACTTTACCCGCTCGTTTCCGTTCGACATCACCTTCGACATGAGGGCGGAATACTCGGTCGAGATATCTTTATCGTCAAAGTGCTTGAACATGCGGAAGCCCATCGCCGTGGCGTAGAAATCGACCCAGCGATTCATTTCGCCCAGACCGACGTTGCCCACGCAGTGATCGATGTACTTCAAACCCACGGGGCGCGCGACCGCATCTTCCGCCTGTACCGCCACGAAACCGGGGAGGAATGCGCCGCGATAGTTGCGCCGCTCTACGAACGAATGGATGGTGTCGCCGTAGATTGCGATGGACGCGATGCGCGCTTCACCCTGTTCGTCGCGCAGCGTCTCCGGCTCGCGCACGCTCCTGGCGCCGCGGCGGGTGGTCTCACGCCAGGCGGATTCGGCATCATCCACCCAGAGAGCAATGTCGCGCACGCCATCTCCGTGCGCGCGGATGTGATCCGCGATGGCATGATCGGGCGCAAGCGGCGTTGTAAAGACCAAACGAATCTTGTTCTGCGTGAGCACATAGGAGGCGCGATCGCGCGTGCCCGTTTCCGGACCGCGGTAGGCGGCGAGTTGAAATCCAAACGCGGCCCGGTAGTAGTATGCGGCCTGGCGCGCGTTGCCGACATAAAACTCTAAATAGTCGGTACCGTTGAGCGGGAGAAAATCCTTCCCGGCGTCCTTATCGAGCGGCGTAGGTTGTTCCAATACTTGCGGCATAACTGTTCCTTAATGCTTCGATACAAAATTGGTTGTCTTCATCGAGTCCGGTTGAGATGCGCAGGCATCGCGGTAGGCCGAACGCCTTCAGCGGGCGGATCACCACTCCCTGAACCAGGAGTTCCTCAAACACGCGCGTTGCGGCTTCTTCCGATGGCAGTTCGATCATTACGAAATTGGCCTGCGACGGAACTACAAGCAGGCCGAGATCTTCCAGACCTTCGGTCAGATATTTCAAGCCGCGCGCGTTTACTTCGAGCGAGTGGTGCAAAAATTCCCTATCGTCCAGCGCGCCGATTCCAGCGGCCTCCGCGGGGGCCGAGGGCTCGAAGGGCAGCTTCACCTTGAGTAAGTTGCGAATCAACTCCTCGTGCGCGAACCCATATCCAATACGCGCTCCCGCTAAACCATAGACCTTGGAAAATGTGCGCAGCGTAATCACATTGTCGTAGCGGTAATGCATGGAATCGGGATAACGCGGATTGTCTTTGGCGTACTCGAAATAGGCCTCGTCCAAAATAATGAGCACGCGTTCGGGCACGTGCTGGTAGAACTCATCGAACTGCGACTTCGTGAAAATAGTCCCGCTAGGGTTATTGGGATTCGCCAGATAAATGATCTTTGTATTCTCGTTAATGGCGGCGGCGAGAGCGGTCAGATCATAACCCCAATCGCGATATGGGACCGTGCGATATTTGACGCCGCGGGATTTGGCGATCACTTGAAATCCGACGAACGCGGCTTCGGTGGTGAGCACCTCATCCTCGTCGCAAAGAAAGGTTCGCACGATGTTGGAAATAATGCTCTCGGAGCCGCTGCCGGCGATTACGTTGCCGAGCTTAACGTCGTACTGATCCGCGAGCACTTCGCGCAAGCGAAGACCCCCGTCGCAATAGTAGTTCAAATGCTCGATGGAGCCACGCAGTCCTTCCATCGCCTTGGGCGATGGACCGAGAGGATTCTCATTCGATGCAAGCTTGGCGACGTGCGTGAGACCGTACTGTTTGCGGACCGATTCGATGCTGCGCCCCGCCTCATAGGCTCGCAGGGACTCGATATAGGGAGGAACGAGGGGCATAAAGGGCGGCGACAGGGCCGCTATCTCTATTGTATCGGCCCGGTTGGCGCCCTACACGGCAAAACGTGATCGGCGGACCACCACCTGTGCGCTTCCACGCTTAGAACGCCCGCCTTAACGGCTGGGTCCTGCGCGATCGCCTGACGGGCTTCTTCCAGGGGAATGCGGTGAAAAACGACGATGCCGATCATTTCCGGATCGTCTTCCACCGGTCCCGCCGCGCCCAGCTTGCCCGCGCGCCGTAGTTCGTCGATATAGTGCTGATGTTGGGCCAACAGCACGACGCGCTGCGTCGCGCTTTGGTTCCACGACGGTCCGCGCATCAATAACAGAATGGGCTGCACGCCCATGTTCTCACCAATCAACCAAGAAGTCCTTGTATCGTGTCCCAAAATCAATATATCGCTATCGATTATATCGCCATGCGGTATAATATCGAGATGAAACCTCCCCGCGACCCCGATCCCGGCGATTTGTTGCCGCTGAGTCCGCAGGTGTTTCATGTCCTGGCCGCGCTGGCCGACGGCGATCAGCACGGCTACGGCATCATGCAGGAAGTGGCGGCGCGGACGGCGGGCAAGTTGCGGCTGAGTCCCGGGACGCTTTACGGATCCATCAAACGCATGCTAGAGCAAGGCTTGATTGCCGAGCTGAGCGGCCGCGAGCGCCCAGTGGCCGGCGACGACGAACGGCGGCGCTATTACCGTTTGACGCCATTCGGACGCAAAGTGGCGAAGGCCGAAGTGGCGCGGCTGTCGGAATTATTAGAACAGGCGAGGGGATATGGCTTGGCTCCCAAGAGAACTTAAAATCTATCGCGCCCTGCTAACCGCCTATCCGGCGGAATTCCGGCACGAGTACGCCGATGAAATGGAGCGGCTGTTCGAAGAGCGATTACGCCGGGAACCGCGCGTCCGCGTGTGGCTGGATACCCTCTCGGATCTGGCTCTCTCGGCGGCAACGGAGCATCTCCACACATTGGCCGGCGATCTCCGCCACGGCGCGCGCATATTCGCCAAGGCGCCAGGCGTCACCCTCATCGCGTTGCTGGCGATGACGCTCGGCATCGGGGCCACCACGGCGGTTTTTAGCTTGATGAACGCGGTGCTAATCCGCCCGCTGCCCTATGGTGGCGTGGACCGGCTGGTCTATATGTGGAGGCCGAACCCGAGCATCCCCGGAGTTCCTCGCGAGCTTTCGCCGACCTTCGAGAACGTAATTGAATGGCGGAAACAGTGCGGCTCGTTCGCCAGCATTACCGAGTTGCGGCAGGCCTCCTTTCGCACCGCTTCGGACACCTTCATCGGCGGCGCTCGCGTGGCTGGGAATTTCTTCCAGACCTTAAATGCGCCGGCGGAATTGGGCCGGACGATCGATGCGGACGACGATCAACCGGGCCACGAGCGGGTCGCCGTAATCAGCCGCGCGCTATGGATGGCCGAGTTCGGCGGCGACCCCGGCGCCATCGGCAAAGCGCTCTCGCTGGACGGCAGAAGCTATCGCGTGATTGGCGTCATGCCGGAGCGGTTTGCATTTCCGCACAAGAACGATTATCCCGATGCCAGTCTGAACCGAAGCGACGTCTGGATCCCCTTGGCGTTGGCCCTCACGCCAGAGCAGGTGGCGAACTGGGGTCCGAGTGCAGCGATCGGACGTCTTCGCCCCGGCGCAACGCTGCAGCGGGCCCAATCTGAAACAGAGGCCGTTGTGCAAGCGACCATCCCGACTTTGCCGCCTGGAATGCAGGGATTTCAATCGCTACTAGTTCCCTTCATCGAGACGGAATTCGGCCGGGTGCGGCCGTTGCTGTGGATCCTGATGGGTGCGGTTCTGCTAGTGCTCTTGATCGCATCCAGCAACGTGGCGAACCTGCTACTCGCGCGCGCGGCGGGACGAATGCATGAAATGGGAGTGCGCTCGGCGCTGGGCGCGGCCAGGGCGCGGCTGCTGCGGCAAATGCTAACCGAATCGGCGATGCTTGGCGTGGGCGGCGCGGCATTAGGCACGCTGGCCGCCTTTGCCATTCTTCGAGCCGTGGCCAAGCTCAACCCCGGCGATATTCCGCGGCTCGAAGAGGCATCGCTCGATGGCCGCGTGCTGATATTCACGCTGGGCGTTTCGTTATTGACCGGCTTGCTGGCCGGAGTGGCGCCGGCGCTTTTCGCTTCGCGCGTCCGCGTCACCGAGTTGCTGCGCCAAGGTGGAGGGCGCGGCTCGGTAGGAGGCGCCGCACGCGCGCGGAACGCGCTGGTGATGATAGAAGTCGCGCTTTCGGTAGCGCTGTTGACAGGTGCCGGGCTGCTGATGCGCAGCTATCTCAACCTGCAGAACCAGGACAACGGCTACGCTGCATCCACTCTCACGATGAGGCTGGCGATCACGCAGAATGGACGCACCCGGCCACAGATGGCGAAGCTATTTCGCGAAATTAACGCGCGGGTTAGCACACTGCCCGGCGTGCAAGCCGCGGGTGCGATCGACGCACTGCCGCTGGTCAGCCACGAGAGCCTGGGGTTTCTCGAAGTGGAAGGCTATGCAAACCGCCCTTTACAAACGGCTAACACGTGGAACGTCTCCGGCGATTACTTCCGCGCCATGCAAATTCGCCTGATGGCAGGGAGGTTTCTCAACGATGCCGATGTGGACGCCCAACCGAAAGTCGTGGCGGTGAGCCAGTCTTTCGCCAAGTTGTATTTCGATGGCCGCCCGGCAGTAGGGGCAAGGATCAAGATCGGCGGCGATGGCTCCATGCAGGTACCGTGGTCTACGGTGGTGGGCGTGGTTGCGGATGTGCGGCACTCGGGTCTGGAGCGGCCGCCGGCGCCGACTGTCTACGCCGCGTCGCAGTTCGCGGACACTTTGGCAGTCCGCAGCAGTCTGCCGCCGGACGCGATAGCGGTGATGATTCGAAAGTCTCTGCATAATCTGGATCCCACCATCGCACTGGCGGATCTACGCACCATGGATGACCGTATCTCCGAAGCAGCCAGCCGGAGGCGGTTTCAGACCGCGCTGCTGGCCGCATTCGCCGTGATCGCGGTGGCGCTGGCGCTGGCCGGTTTGTATGGACTACTCTCGTACGCGGTGCGTCAGCGTACGGGCGAGATCGGCCTGCGCATTGCGCTGGGCGCATCGCGCGCGGACGTGGTGGGGATGATCGTGCGGCAAGGCTTGGCGTTGGTTGCGCTGGGACTGGCTGTGGGGCTGGCAGCTGCTATGGTGCTTTCCAGTTTGATCACCAGTTTGCTCTATGGGGTCCGCGCGTCGGATTTAGCGACATTGGTGGCGGTGCCGGTTTTCATCCTGGCCGTAGGCGCGCTGGCGTGCGCGATTCCGGCCTGGAAAGCGGCAAAAGTGGATCCGGCCACGGCGCTACGGCTCACTCCTTAAGGGTAAGGAAGTTGAGAAATCAAGCTGCTACCAGCGGAGTGGTATCCGCCGGGCGCACTCAGGAAAGTCTGACGATATCTATCCGGAGTGTCGGATGCTCTTTATGCAGCCTGAAATATTCGTCGCCGATCCCTGCCGGCCCGTGCCACGAGTGAACGTCAATGGCGTTTTGATTGTTCGCGCACGGCAGGGTCAGCGCTCGCGATACTCCGAGCCTCATTGAGCGATTTCGCCTTCATCACGAAAATGCCATTGATGGTGGGCGGATCGTTTGCAAAAGGCCCAGCCGCGGCCAACATCCCACCCCGGGCCATCTTCAGGATGTTCGCCATGTGCAGGTTTTGGATGCGGTCCTCGCCTTCCTTTGATACAGGCTTGCGCGCCCGATCTGGACGAAGAAAGACGACGTGGCAAATCTGGGTCGCCTCGCGGGTTGCGTCTTGCGCGGAGACTGCCAGTGCGAAGGCAAGCGCCATGCAGCAGATTCGGAAAGCGATTCTCATTCCTCTATACCTTACCCCTGGATAGCGATCGTTCCAGCCTCACGGTTATCATGAATAGACCCAATGTCCAAAAAGCTCACAGCCCACGTGAAAGCGGCCGGTTGAGCGTCCAAGCTCAGTCCAAAGTTATTGGACCAGGTGCTTGCCGCGGTACCGCGCTGGCCGGATGAAAACGTGCTGATCGGGTTTGATACCGCCGACGATGCCGGCGTGTACAAGCTAACGGCGGAGCTTGCTCTGGTGCAAACGGTGGATTTCTTCACGCCAATCGTCGATGACGCTTACACCTACGGCGCCATCGCCGCGGTCAACGCGCTCAGTGATGTTTACGCCATGGGCGGCCGGCCCATCTCATCGCTTTCGGTCCTCGCCTTTCCCGCGACCGGCGATCTGGACGATCTCACCGCCATCCTCAAAGGCGGCGCGGAAAAGATGCACGAAGCGGCCTGCACCATTCTGGGGGGACATAGCGTCAACGACGAAGAGATCAAATTCGGTTACGCCGTTACGGGCCTTGTCCACCCGGACCGCGTGAAGGCCAACGCCGGGGCCCGCCCCGGCGACGCGCTGGTATTTACCAAGCGCATCGGAACCGGCGTGATCTCAACGGCGCTGAAGCGCGGTATCGCAGACGAAGCGCATGTGGCCGCATCGGTTGAGCAGATGCTCACGCTCAATCGAAAGGCCTGCGAGGAAATGTTGCGCTTTGATGTTCACGGATGCACGGACGTCACCGGCTTCGGCCTCATGGGGCATGGGCGAGAGATGGCGAAGGCGAGCGATGTGACACTGGAGATTGACCCCGCGACGGTACGCTTCCTGCCCGGCGCCCTCGAGTACGCGCGCGCCGGCGCCGTGCCGGCCGGCTTAAAAAATAACCGCGACTTTGTATCTTGCGCTGTCGTCATTCAGGGTGACATTGCTCCCGAAGTAGAGGCGCTCCTTTACGATCCGCAGACTTCCGGCGGTCTGCTGATTTCTATGCCCGAAGCGGACGCGGCCGCATTTGAAAAATCGTTTCCCGTTGCCTACCGCATCGGCCGTGTGGTTGCGCGCCGGGAAAAGCCTATCGAACTGATATGACACACAACCCCATCATTGTTGCGCTCGATGTAGAATCCGCCGCGGAGGCGCGCGCCTTGGTTTCCGCGCTCGGTTCCAGCGTTACGTTTTATAAAGTCGGAATGGAACTCTTCGTGGCTGCCGGCATGGAGATTGTCCGCGATCTTCAGGCGCAAGGCAAAGACGTTTTTCTCGATCTCAAGTTCTACGACATTCCGGAAACGGTAAAACGCGCGGTGGCTCAAGCCGCCAAGACAGGCGTCCGTTTTCTGACCATACACGGCAGCACCTCCATCATGCGCGCCGCCGTGGAAGGTAAAGGCGCGTCCGAAATCAAATTGCTTGCCGTCACCATACTCACCAGCTTCGGGCCGGAGGATGCGGACGACCTCGGATTTCAAGGCGAGATCGCTCAACTGGTAGAGAAGCGGGCCCGGAAGGCTGTCGAATGCGGCGTCGACGGTTTGGTTGCCTCTCCCCTCGATGCGGCCGCGCTGCGCAAGATCATTCCTCCAGAAACGATTCTGGTCACGCCCGGCGTCCGTTCGAGCGGCGCCGCCAAGGGAGATCAGAAGCGTATCGCAACGCCGGCCGAAGCGCTGCGCGACGGCGCAAATTACATCGTGATTGGACGCCAGATCACGCGCGCGAAGGATCCGGCGGCCGAATCGGCCAAGGTCTTGCAAGAAATCGCGCAGGCGTGAAGCAACAAGGGAAAGTTCATATCGGAACTTCAGGTTGGCACTACAAGCATTGGCGTGGGCCGTTTTATCCGGAGAAATTACCGGCGTCGAAGATGCTTGAGTTCTACACCCAACATTTCTGCACCGTGGAACTCAATAACACCTTCTACCGCTTGCCCCAACCCAATGGGCTGAAAAACTGGCACGACTCGACGCCGCGCAGTTTTTGCTTCTCGACCAAGGGCAGCCGATTTCTGACGCACATGAAAAAGCTCAAAGACCCGGCGTTGGGCATCCAACGGTTTTTCGAGCGTGCAGACATGCTGGAGGAAAAGCTGGGCCCGGTGGTTTTCCAGTTGCCGCCCCATTGGCAAGCCGACGCCGAACGGCTGGAAGCATTCTTACGAGCATTGCCGGCCGGTCATCGTTATGCCTTTGAGCTGCGCGACCCGACCTGGCATACCGAGGAGATTTACGCCATTCTGCGACGGCATCGCGCGGCGTTCTGCATTTTCGAAATTGCCGGGCTTCGCTCAGGCTTCGAGATCACGACGGACTTTACCTACGTGCGCCTGCATGGCCCCGATGGAGCCTACCAAGGCAGCTATTCCGGCGATGCGTTGGGCGCTTGGGCGGCGCGCATCCGTGAATGGAAGAAACAACTGCGCGGCATTTACATCTATTTCGATAACGACCAGGCCGGCTATGCACCGAAGAACGCACTGGAACTGATGCGTATGGCGGCATAATACGGCACTGCCTCGACGCGCGGGCCTGCGATAATATCCCTGTGAGGTTCCTGCTTCAACTCGCCGCCTGCCTGGCCATTGCGCTGACGTTCGCGAACGCGCAATGCATGGCGAATTGCATAGCGAACCCTAGCCAATCACAGGATGAATCCGGCCTGCCGCCGTGTCATCGGCATCACCAACAGCCATCGAATGCCTGTGCGCAGCCAGCTATCCTCGACAGCACCGCGCCCGCAGCGCAGCCCTTGTTCGCGACGGGATTCGCGTTGCCGCTGACCTCAATCCAGATTTCGGTTCAGCGCTATCCGCAGTCTTTCGCACCCAAATCTCCGCCGGAATTTCCGCCGCACATCCCGCTCTCGCTTCGAATCTAACTACACAGCCCTGCCCGTCCGTTCCATTTATCGAAAGGGAGAACTGTGTCTAAGATCCTGGGTTGTACACTCTGCTTTGCCGCGCTTGCGGCCGCACAATCGAATGACGGCGGCAGCTATTTGATGAGTCTTGGTCCGGGTACGAGTATGTCGCCCGCCGCCGCGACGATGCCCATGCTCATGAGCAACGCCGGCTCGTGGAATCTGATGTTTATGGGCCAAGCCTTCATCGTGGATACCCAACAGGCTGATCCACGCGGCGGCGACAAGCTCTTTTCCACAAACTGGGCAATGGGCGAAGCCACACACCACCTTTGGGGCGGCTCGTTCATGTTCCAGTTGATGCTGAGTCTGGAGCCAGCCACGGTCACGAACCGGAGTTATCCGCTGCTTTTTCAGACGGGCGAGACGGCCTATGGAAAGCCGCTGGTGGACGCCCAGCACCCACACAATTTCCTGATGGGCGCCGGCTTCCATTACGTGCATCCGTTGGGCGAACACAACCTGATCGATCTTTATTACGCGCCAGTCGGCGACCCCGCGCTTGGTCCCCAGGCGTATCCGCATCGCGCTTCGGCCGCCGAACTTCCGGAGGCTACTCTGGGCCACCATTGGCAGGATTCCACGCACATCGCCTACAACGTCGCCACGGTTGCGGTAAATCACGACTTGCTTCGCTTCGAAGCGAGCGGGCTTTACGGCACGGAACCGGGCGAAAACCGCTGGACTGTGGACTGGGGTCCCATGAATTCCTATTCCGCGCGCGTCTCCGTCTTTCCTACGAAAAACTGGATGGCGCAGGTCTCCGCCGGCCGGCTCACTAAACCGGAGCGCGAACTGCCCGGCGATGTGGTGCGGTCTACCGCGTCGCTGCAATATTCACGCGACGGTTGGAACAGCAGCCTGATCTGGGGGCGCGACCACGATACCTTCACGCGACGTAATCTCAATTCCTATTTGGCGGAAACCGTTTTGCCCTTCCGGGCGCGCAATTTCGTGACGGCGCGCTGGGAATTGGTCGACAAGGATGAGCTTTTCGCGAGTGGAGCCACCTACCGTATCGGCGCCTATACCGCGGGCTATACACGCGATCTTGGTACGGTTTCTGGGATTGAAACTGGCCTCGGGGCCGACGCTACCGTCTATACGCTGCCCGAATCGATCCAGCCGTTTTATGGGGAGCATCCGTGGGGCATGAGCGTATACTTACGCTTACGCTTGAGATGAAGCTACTGGTTGCGATTTTCATTCTGTGCGCCGGCGGCCTGGCCCAGGATACGCGCGTGATCTTGCTGGGCACGGGCAATCCGAATCCGGAGCCGGAACGCATGGGTCCAGCCTCCGCAGTGGTCTCGGGCGATCGGGTGTACATCGTCGATTGCGGGCCGGGCGTAGTGCGCCGCGCAGCACAGGCCGGCATCACCATGCAGCAGATGACGCGCGCCTTCGTCACGCACCTGCACTCCGACCACACCATTGGACTGCCTGATCTTATCTTCACCCCGGCGGTTACGGGCCGCACGGAATCGCTGGAACTGTATGGGCCGCCCGGACTACGCCTGATGGCCTCACACATTATGAGAGCTTACGCCCAAGATATGCGGATCCGCCTGCATGGGCTTGAACCGGCAGTGCGGCAAGCGTATATTGTCCATGCGCACGACGTGAAGCCCGGCGAGATCTACCGCGACGATGCGGTCCGCGTCACGGCCTTCGCGGTGCGGCACGGCTCCTGGAAGTATGCCTACGGATACCGTTTCGAAGCGAAGGACAAGACGATTGTCTTTTCCGGAGACACTACTTACACCGAGGCAGTGGCGCAAGCGTGCGCGGGATGCGACATATTAGTCCACGAGGTTTACTCCGCGGCGGGACTTGCGAAGCGAACGGCCGATTGGCAGCGCTACCACGTAGCGTTCCATACGTCAGCAATCGATTTGGGTAAGCTGGCCGTTGCGGCAAAACCAAAGAAGCTGGTGCTTTATCATCAGTTGCCGATGGGCGAGACGCCGGAGGAGCTTGTCGGCGAAATTCGCCAACGTTTTGACGGTGTGATTGTCTATGGCAAGGATCTCGACGTGATTCGCTAAGACAGTTATTTTGCCAATTGTTGTGCGCTATTCAGCCTAAACGGAGCGGCAAGCGGATCGCCTACGAAATTTCCCTGCCACGGAAGTCTGACGGATTTCCAGAGCGCTTCCACTACGGTTTGTCCCTGCAAATAATTGGCGACCAGTAACACCGGATCGGGGCTCTTATAGGTTAGTAAGTGGCATGGCTCGATCGCGATACCATACGCGGCGACCGCGCCTGCGTCGATCCAGGAGGCGACGGGAGTCTGGTTGCCGTCATACGCGAGATATCCGGAAGTGGATGTTACCGCGAAACCAACCGCCGCGCCATTCACGAACGTCGCGCCTGCGTAGCGCCAGTGCGGCGCCCCTTCGTCATAAACAAGAATGTTCCTGGAGGAGATTTCGGCGGGGTGGGGCGCTGTCAGGCTTCCTAGGACTTCCGCGTGAACCCGTGGGGACAATCCATTGCCAAGGACCAGCGGAGAGACCACCATCGCCGTCTGGTTGCGGATTATGTCGGAAGTTAGCGCCCAGTAGACGTTGCCATTGGTTGGATTGGTGTCCTGAGCGGCGACGGCCGCATCGATGGTAGCTTCCGCAGTGCGGACGTCCGGTATCCAAGGGCCGCGGTAGGTGTCTCGGTTGGCAGCGCACGCCGGGCACGTTTCGGCGGCCAACAACATGGTGGGACGCATGTGGTGATCGGTGAAAGGGGCTTTGGAGGTTGAGTTAAACAGGGGATTGACGGGCCCGTCTTCCTCCATGACAGGATTGCCGCGCTCTCCTCCGGCGCATGATAACGAACCGCTGATCCAGCCGCCATTTGCGACTACCGCCGATATGGATCGCGCTCCGTCGCTCCTTACGCGAGGCGACACTTGCGCGGGATGCACCCAACCTAGTGCGATTGCTTGGATGGATGGCGGCAAATGGGTCGCGAGGACGGTAGACTCCAGGTTCGATTGCGAAATATTGTCGGCCACGGCCAGCGATACGACGAATACGTTGGCGCATGGCGTCTTGTGCTTCTTTACGTAGTAGCCGACCACGCCGTCGTCCCGGATCACGGTTCCGTTCACGGTGCAGACTGTCGCTCCCTGCGAGCCGACACTGTAGGCATCCTGCGCGTTGGCGAAAATCGCGAGGCGGTCGGCGGTTAACCGTCCAGGTACAGGCTCCAGATGAGGCGTCCACATGGGCGCGACCGCGCCATTGCGGAAGGAAAATGGCCAAGGCGAACCCTTTAACGGTTTGTCTCCAACGCCGGGACTTCTCCGGGAAAGCGTTTGGACATACATCAGATGGTCGTTCCCATCGCGTGGTTTCACACTCCCAACGGCGCCCAAGGGAGGAACGTACTGAAAGCCGTGGCAAAGAGCGCCGGGTTTGCAGGGTTGACTGGGAAGGCCGGACGTATTCGCGGTCACGGGTCTATCGCAGTTTTTCTTAAAATCGGGATCGTCCCAGCAGACTTGTACCTGGAGAGTATTGTCGGCGCGGTTGTTGCGATCGAGAACTGCACCATATAGAGTGACATCCGCCGGCAAGAGCATGGATACGATTCCGATGAAGTCTTCCCCCGCGGATTGGTCGCCACGGCATCCAGCGCATGGAAGCAGGACGAGGAATAGGAATAGGAGCGCCCGAACCGTTCGAACCATCTTTTCAGAATAGCCGACGACTAAGCGCCATCTTTGCCGACATCAAACGTGCATTCGTGGGTGCTGTCGCTTGCGGGGTCCCAGGCATCGACCCGACAACGCCGGTATTCCATCGAGGATCACCCTGCAACCCTGATCGAAAGGGCAGTTGATGAAGAAGTGGTCCCTTGACGGCTAGACACGGGCTAAGGAAGACTTGAGCCGATCAAGAACCACGCCGCTGACTGCCTCTTCGATCTTCTTCTTACCCAGGCGGCTCTTCCGGTGAGGAGTCTTCACTTTCGGTAGACGATAGGTCTCGCTCTTCACGATCCGGCTCGATTGTCCCAAGACGACAAACTGACCCGAACCGGTATCCTTCATCATGTCACGAGCAGCGGCGATAGCCGCGCTTTGCGGATCGTGATGTCTCAAGAACGATAATTGGCGAGCGGAGCCTTTTCGGTGAGCCGCCACTCCGTCATAGCCAAACAACACTGTGCGACAAAAGCAGCTGTTCATCGAGGCGTGTGCTAGTCCTCAATAGACAGGCCTCCAAGATCCAAACCGTGAAGCCCGTCTCGAAAACCGTGCTTATTGCAACGCTAAAAACGCCCGATGTGACGCCAAGCGTTTCGCACAACAGTTAAGTCTTGAGAAGGAGGATCGCTGCCAGTTTGAATGTGACTCTCGATATGCGCAAGCGTTTCCTCAGCGCTGTTGAAGCGTGGCAATTACCAAGACATAAACAGCGCCCATAGGCTTCTTTTTTGTGGCCGTCGCCCTTAATGTTCCCCCAGAAATCAACGTTTCCGGCGTCCCGCTTTCGGTAGCTCTTAATCGAAATTCCGGGTTTGAAGTGATTATCGTCTCAACGTCCGGCGTCACTACACCGCCTACGGAGGCGAAGGCCATCACCGACACAACACGCCAATCTCCCGGAGGGACAGAAAAGTCTACAAGAACGCCAACGCCCGCATTAGTCGCGGGCAATAAATTTATCTGGGCGTATATGCGCCGAGTGGTGGTCGTCGGAACTTGTGGTGTAAGCGGAAGAGATACTGCAAGTCCAAACAGCAACATTGTGAAGCGTTGTCGAGTGCTCATTGGATGACCCCATTTTTGGCCGGAATGCAAGGCGGTTGGAAGGGACGGCAAAGGAAACAGTCCGAATCCCTCCAAGCCTCAGCCCTCGCTCGACCTGCCGTTTTTGGCCTAACCCTCTTGCCTAATGTTCGACGTCGTGATTCTCTCCGTCTCTTCCGTCGAAATCCATCGTCTGCTTATTCTGGCCGTCCCAGAGAACCTGTATGGATGCATTTCTGTCCTCTTGGCCCACTGCCAAGACATGAATCTTCTGATCGTCTTTGTGGTCGACTAGAGGAACCGTCACGTCACCATCAGATGACTTCCAGGTGTGAAAAAAGACGCCATCAATGGTTACATCAATATGGTCCGTCTCGTTGGGGATAAAATGTATACTCCACGACATGGCAAACTACCTCCACTTTCATTAGCGCGGTCTGTTCCCAAATCGGGACAGTGTTTGTAGGGGGTGAATGCGCCACACTTGGAAATCCCAACGACGGAACCGACCACGTTTGGTCGTTGGCGGCGTTTCGAAATGGTAAGTTTTGAGCCGCCAGAAGAGCCCATGAAACCGGGCCCTTCAGAGAGTCTCACAATTCAGTCTGAAAAACGGGCGCACGTTGTCGAGTTCAACCGCCGGGTCCTTTTTTCGGCGACCCTGGTAGACGTCACGGTCCAGCGCCAACAGAAAATCGCATGTCTGATCCGACGGTCGTAGAAATCACGAACCGAGACCATTGATTATTCGGAAACCAATTGACGCCAGAACTCCAGAATCGGTTCTATCACTGCGTCGCCTATCTGGTCTGGAGCCGCCTTATCGCAGACCTTCGCTAAATTGGCAAGAACAACCAAGCCTTTTCGGGCGCCCACCAAACCCGAGTGAACTAAACCGCTTCGCGGTAAGCTCTTCGCAGCGAATCGGCAACCCCGCAGGCCAGTAGCGTGGCGCGAGGCTCCCTGAAACACTGGATCAGGTTATTCCCATGACCAATCCAACAAATTCCAAGGAGCCATCGCATGACACCGCTACGTCAACGCATGATCGGCGATATGCGCATTCGCAATCTCGCCGCCACCACCCAACGCAGCTACGTCCATTATGTCGCGGAGTTCGCCAAGTACTTCCAGCGCAGCCCGGAGCATCTCGACCTGGAAGCCGTTCGCCAGTATCAACTCTACCTGGTTGAAGAACGCAAACTCTCGCCGCAAAGCATCAACAGTTTCGTGTCCGCCGTGCAGTTTCTGTTCCTCACCACGCTGGAAATGCCGTGGAGCAAGGAAGATTTCCCGCGCGCCCGCCTCGACCACAAGCTCCCCGTCGTCCTCGCTCCCGAGGAGGTTCAGACTTTCTTCGAGAATGTGACCGGAGTGAAAAATCGCGCCATCCTGTTCACCTGCTACGGCGCCGGACTCCGCATCTCCGAGGCCGTTGCGCTCAAGGTCTCCGACGTCGATAGCAAACGGAAGCTGCTCCGCGTCGAGCACGGCAAAGGCGGTAAAGACCGTTATGCCATGTTGTCGCCCTGCCTGCTCGAAGTGCTCCGCGCCTACTGGCGCATCGTACGTCCCACGGGACTATGGCTTTTTCCCGCCTGGCGTCCGCACAAGCATGCTGCCGCCGGGGCCGTGCAGAGCGCCTGCCGCGATGCCTGGAAGTCCAGCCGCCTGGGGAAGCGCGTCACGCCGCATCTGCTGCGCCACAGCTTCGCCACCCACCTGCTGGAAAGCGGCGTGGACACACGCGTCATTCAAGCCCTGCTGGGCCATAGCCGCATCGATACCACTGCCCGTTATATCGCCGTCTCGCCGGCTGCCATCGGCGCAACCGCCAGTCCGCTCGACCGGTTGCTGAAACCCGCTTCGCCCCCGGCCATCCGCGGCGCGCGCGCCAAACGCTGATGCCGCGGCCGGCTCTGGAGCTGGCCGACATTTTTCGACAACACGGTCCCGCCTACCGGCAGAGTCACTCGCTGCCCTTGCATCAGCACCGCTTGATGCAAGCCATCGAGACCTGCCGCACCCCGGCATTGGGCGGTTCGGTCGAATGGTGTGGCCGCTGTCAATACAGTCACGTCCGCTACCGCTCCTGCCGCAATCGCCATTGCCCCAAGTGCCAAGGCTTGGCGCGCGCCCAGTGGCTTCAGAAGCGCACCGCCGAGTTACTTCCGGTCGAATACTTTCACGTAGTCTTCACCGTGCCCCAGGAGATCGCCTCCGTCGCTTTCTATAACAAGGAAGCCGTTTACGATCTCCTCTTTCGCGCCGCCGCCGAAACTCTGCTCACCATTGCGCGCGACCCCAAACATCTGGGAGCAGCGATCGGGTTCTTCGCCGTGCTCCATACCTGGGGCCAAAATCTGCACCTGCATCCTCATCTGCACTGCGTGGTTCCCGGCGGCGGACTCTCTGCCGACCAGCGCTGGGTGGCATGCCGTCCTGGCTTTTTTCTTGCAGTACGCGTGCTCAGCCGCCTGTTTCGCCGCCTTCTGCTCCAGGCGTTGCAGCAGGCCCACACCGCCGGACAACTCCACTTCTTCGGCGATCTGGAACATTTAAGCGCGCCCGAGGCCTTTCGCCGCTATCTGGCTCCGCTCGGCAAAAAAGAATGGGTCGTTTATGCCAAGCCACCCTTCGGCGGGCCGCGCCAAGTGCTGGAGTATCTCGGCCGTTATACCCATCGCATCGCCATCTCCAATGAGCGGTTACTCGAGCTCGAACAGGGCCACGTTTGTTTCCGATGGAAAGACTATCGCCATCCGCAGCGGCCCAAAGTAACCACGTTATCGGCCGGGGAATTCATCCGTCACTTTCTTCTGCATACGCTGCCGCGGGGCTTCCAGCGCATCCGTTATTTCGGCTTTCTAGCCAACTGCCACCGCGCCGGCAAGTTGGAATTATGCCGCCAGTTACTGGCAAATCCCGTGATGGATCTGCTGCCGCGAGCCGCCGATCTGCGGGACTTCGATCGGACATTCCCTGCCGGTAATCCGCGGCTATGTCCGCGATGTGGCGGAATGCTGGCCATCATCGAGACATGGTTGCCATGCCATGGCCCGATTCCGTTGCGCGTAGATACATCATGATGACCACCCTTTCACAGCACCGGATCCGCCAGCGCTGTCGGACATGGCAGCGATTAGCAGAAGTGCGTCTGGCCGCCGTCGTTCGCTGCACGACAATAGACTCCGGCCCGGCCAGTCGCCTCACAGCGCGCCATAGCGGCGAGTGGCCGCCGCAAAAACGCGGCAAAGGGCTCTTCCACCACACCCAAAACTCAAATCGCATGTGCGCCGCCCGCGACATTGACGACCCCACGCGGAAGCAAACCCATTAAAGACCCGGTCTCACACTGCGGTTTAGTTCACCGAGCGGTTTGCTCACTTTCGCGGCGGCCAGATTCATCCTCTTCCCCCATTTTCTGCGCCGCGCAACTGAGCAAACCTTTTTCAGTCACAGCCCCAGCAAATAAATACGGTCCCAATCCTCAGAACAACTTACCCCGATTCCCCGCCTCGCCACTCGCTTTCCAGCAACCTCCCTCCGATAAACTCAAACCGGGGCACCATGCCAGAACTTCAATCCGATATCACCATCACCAAACCGCGCGATCGCCGCGCCCTTTCAGCCTATAGGCACGGCCTGACAGGACAAATCCACATACTCACTCAGTCCGACCAGGTCGCTTACGAGAAACACTGCCAGGGCTATCACCAGTCACTCGCGCCGCAAGGCGCCGTAGAGAGTGACTTAGTCCAATCCATCGCCGAAGACCGTTGGCGCCTCAAGCGCGCCGCCGCTCTCGAAAGCGCCATCTTCGCAGCCGACATAACCCTCCCCGACGAAGTCGCTTCCGGTAACGACGAAGTCGATACCGCCCTGGCGCAAGGCCGCGCGTGGCTCGCCAAAGGCGGCAACCTGCAACTCCTCGGACTCTATGAGAGTCGCATTCAGCGCCGCTTCGAAAAGAATATGGCCGAGCTGCGCACCCTCCAGGCCCAACGCCAGGCCGATCGCGACCGCGTCGTCGAGGAATACGATCTCGTCGCCCAGCTCGCTATCAGCAACAAGGAAAACTATGATCCCAGGCTGTTTCCGCGTATAGCGCTGCCGCCCAATTTTGTTTTTTCAGAAGACGAAATCATTCCCTTGGTGGCCCATCGCCGCCGCCTCACAGAGGCCCGAAAGCTCACCACGGTGGCCAAAAAGTCACCCAGAATGGCGGCATAATACCCCGGAACAGCCCTTCGCATCGGCCAAATCCAAACCCTGGCACATTCGATAAGCTATCCTCATACCCGAACCATGTTGCTTCTTGAGGCCACCGACATCTCGAAGTCGTATTCCGGCGTCCGCGCGCTGAAGAGCGTCTCCTTCGACCTGCGCCCCGGCGAGGTGCACGCACTAGTCGGCGAAAACGGCGCGGGAAAATCCACCCTCATCAAGATCGTCACTGGCGCGGTCGCGTCAGATTCGGGAACTCTGCGCATCTGCGAACGCCTCGTCGAACATCACAACCCCTTGCAGGCGCGCGCCCTCGGCATCGCCGCGGTCTATCAACAACCCGCGCTTTTCCCGGATCTCACCGTCGCCGAAAACATCGCCCTCGCCCTCGAAACCGGCGGCCCCTGGCGGCGCATCCATTGGAAAGCGCGCCACCGTTCCGCCCGCGAAGCGCTCGCCCGCGCCGGCGCCGCAATCGATCCCAACGCCCGCGTCTCCACCCTCAGCATGGCTGAGCAGCAGATCGTCGAAATCGCCAAGGCCATCGGGTCGAAATCCGAAGCGGCGGAGGCCGCGGGCAAGTTGCTCATCCTCGATGAACCCACCGCCTCCCTCACCGAGCGTGAGGTCGAGCGCCTCTTTCAAGTCATCGCCGCCGTTCGCGCCGAAGGCGCCGGCATCATTTATATTTCGCACCGCCTCGAAGAAGTGGCCGCCATTGCCGATCGCGTCACCGTACTGCGTGACGGCCAAACCATCGCCACCCGCGACGCCAAAGATCTCTCGGCCGCCGAACTCATCCGCATGATGGTCGGCCGCGAAATCGAAGCCATCTTTCCCAAGCGCATCGTCCCCATCGGCGACGTCGCCCTCGAAGTCCGCAATCTCCATTCACGCGCCGCGGGCATCCGCGGCGTCTCGCTCCAACTCCGCGCCGGCGAAATTCTGGGGCTCTCCGGATTAGTCGGCTCCGGCCGCACCCAACTCGCCGAGACCATTTTTGGACTCACTCCCGCCGAGTCGGGCGAGATCCTGCTTCACAATCGCCCCGTCCAAATCACCTGTCCAGCCGATGCCATCCGCCACAAAATCGGCTACGTCCCAGAGGATCGCCGCCAGCACGGCATCGTTATGTCGATGCCCATCTGCGCCAACGTCAGCCTCGCCGGACTCCGCGCCGTCAGCCGCCGCGGCCTCATCGATGCTCAGGCCGAAAACGCCTTGGCGCGCGCTTATGTCGAGCGTCTGCGCGTGAAGACGCCTTCCATTCACGCCGAGGCCGGTTCGCTCTCCGGAGGCAATCAACAGAAGGTCGCGCTCGCCCGCTGGCTCTCCATCCAGCCCGCCGTTCTCATTCTCGATGAGCCCACCCAAGGCGTCGATGTCGGCTCGAAATCCGAGATCCACAGCCTCATCGTCGATCTGGCTGAGCAGGGTCTCGCCATTCTCATGATCTCTTCGGAACTCCCCGAGATCCTCGGCATGAGTGACCGCATCGCCGTCATGCACGCCGGCAAAATCGCGGGCGTCCTCTCGCGCGCGCAGGCCAATCAGGAAAATCTGCTCTCGCTCGCTCTCGGTCACGGAGTCTCCCATGCTGCGTAATCGGCAGCGCGAGCTATCTATCGCTGCCGCCATTCTCATCGTCGCCGCCATTCTCGCCGCCGTCGCTCCCGCCTTCTTTACGCTCTCCAATCTGCGCGATCTGCTGCTGGCCAACGTCCCCGTTCTCATCGTGGCTGTCGGCATGACTTTAATCGTTCTCACTGCCGAAATTGACATCTCGGTCGGCTCGCAATTCGCCATCTGCAGCGTCGCCGCCGGTGTCTTCTCACTCGCCGGTTTGCCTACCGTCGCTGCCATCGCCGCCGCTACCATCGTTGGCGCGCTGCTCGGCGCCATCAATGGCGCGCTCGTAGGCTGGGTGCGCATCCCGTCCATCGTTGTCACGCTCGCCTCCATGGTCGCCCTCCGCGATGGCCTTCGCTGGGTCACTCAAGGCGCCTGGGTACAGAATCTCGCGCCCGGCTTCCACTGGTTTGGCTTATCCCAATCCGCAAGTGACTTCATCCTCATCGCGGCCGCGGCAATCATCGCCATCGTCATAGGTTGGGCGCTCCGCAATCTCGCCGCCGGCCGCGCCATCTATGCCACTGGCTCCGATGCCAACGCCGCTCGCCTCGCTGGAATCGATCCCCAGCGCGTCGTCTTCAGCGTCTTCATGGTCACCGGCGCACTCACCGGTTTCGCCGCCGCTCTCAACGCTGTGCGCTTTGAGCAGATCCCCAGCAACGCCGGCCTCGGGCTTGAGCTGAAAGTAATCGCCGCGGTAGTCGTCGGCGGCGTGGCCATCACTGGCGGACGCGGCAGTCTCCTGGGCGCCATCCTCGGCGTCGTGCTCCTTGGCCTCATTGGCCCTGCCCTCACCTTCCTCGGCTTCAGCGCTTATTGGGAGCGCGCCATCGAAGGCGGCATCATTCTTGCCGCCGTTTCCATGGACGCTCTCGGCGCCCATTTCCATTCCGCCAACCGGAGGCCCGATGCAGGTCACCCTGCCGCTCAGCGAGCATAGGCCGCTGCGCGAGCGCTGGTTCCCCAACGGGGAGTGGGCGCTGGCTCTGGTCCTGCTCTTTGAAATCGCGGTCTTCTCCGCCATCGGTCAGAACTTCTTCTCCGCCGAAAACTTCTTCGAAGTCATCCGCCTCAGCGTCGAACTCGGCTTGCTCTCGCTCGCCATGACGCCCATCATCATCACCGGCGGCATCGATCTCTCCGTTGGTTCCATGATGGCCCTGGCCGCCATTGTCTTCGGCGCCGCCTGGCACGATGCGGGCTTGTCCATTCCCGTCGCCGCCCTGCTCGCGCTCCTTACCGGATGCCTCGGCGGCGCGCTCAATGCCGCGCTCATCACCCGCTTGAAGATCCCGCCGTTGATTGTCACCCTCGGCTCCTTCTCGCTCTTCCGCGGCATCGCCGAAGGCATCACGCACGCCTCGGTCAATTACTCCGGCTTCCCGGCGTCGTTCCTCTGGCTCGGGCAAGGCTATCTCGGCGGCGTCGTGCCCGTCCAACTGCCCATCTTTGTCATCGCTTTCGCGGCCTATGCCATCCTGCTGCATCGCTCCGCCATCGGCCGCACGCTCTATGTCATTGGATTCAACCCAGCCGGCGCCCGCTACGCCGGCGTTCCCGTCCAGCGTCGTCTCGCGATGCTTTACTTTCTCTCCGGACTCGTCTCCAGCCTCGCCGCCATCATCTACGTCGCGCATCTCGGGCAGGCAAAATCGGACGCCGGCTCCGGTTATGAGCTTGCCGCCATCACCGCCGTGGTCCTGGGGGGAACATCTGTGTTCGGCGGGCGCGGCACCATCTGGGGCACGCTGTTCGGCCTTTTTTCCATTTCCATCCTGCAGAACGGCTTGCGCCTCGCCGCGCTCCCTTCGGAAATGGCCGGCGTCCTCACCGGCGCCGTTCTCATCGCAACCATCGCCCTGGGCCGCCTGCGCGGCCGTTCCCCATCGGAAGTCTCCATCGGTCAAGACGACACTATGAAGAACTCTCAACTGGCAATTCTCTGCGGCGCAGTCCTCGCCGGATCGCTCATCGTCGCCGCCACTAATGTCTGGCTGGTGCATTCGTTAAATCCCGCGGCGCCGTCAGGCGCGCCCGCCGCTCCCACCGCCCTGGGTCACCGCCCCGTAATCGCCGTCATGCCGAAAGCCAAGGGCGATCCCTACTTCGTCAGCTGCCGCGTCGGCGCCGAAGAGGCTGCCCGCGAACTGGGCGTCGATCTCATTTGGGACGGACCTACGGGGCTCGATGCCGCCAAACAAAACGAAGTCATCGAAAGCTGGATCACCCGCCGCGTCGATGCCATCGCCGTTAGCGTCGAAAACGCCGCCGGTATCTCCACCGTCCTCCGCAAAGCCCGCCAGCGCGGCATCCGCGTAGTCACCTGGGACGCCGACGCCGAGCCCGACGCCCGCGATTACTTCATCAACCAGGCCACTCCCGAAGGCATCGGCAACACGCTTACCGATGAAGCCGCCCGCCTCCTCAACGGCAAAGGCGATTTCGCCATCGTCACCGGCGCCCTCAGCGCCGCCAATCAAAATCTCTGGATAGATGCCGTCAAAAAGCGCATGGCCGAAAAATATCCCGGCCTAAAACTCCTCACCATCCGCCCCAGCGATGACGATCGCGACAAGGCCTTTACCGAAACCCAGGTCATCCTGAAAGCCTTTCCCACCGCGAAGCTGATCATGTCCATCGCCGCGCCGGCCGTGCCCGGGTCCGCCGAAGCCGTCCAGCAATCCGGACGAAAAGATGTCTTCGTCATCGGCCTCTCGCTCCCGAATCTTTGTAAGAAGTATGTGCACGATGGCGTCGTGCAATCGGTCGTCCTCTGGAACACGCGCGACCTGGGTTATCTCACGGTATATACTGCTACGCTGCTGGCCCAAAACAAACTGCAAGCCGGCGCGCTCTCTTTCCAGGCGGGAAGGTTAAATCGAATCGAAATCCAAGGCACTCAAGTGCTTTTGGGCAAGCCGGTGATCTTCAACAAGGCAAACATAGACCAATTCAATTTTTAAGCGCGCCTAACTAACCTAATATTACTTCGTTAAGTAAATTGAGGTATTATTAGGGAGCCCGCACGACGCAACCGCAGTAGCAGCATGATCCGGTCCAGGTACATAACAGTCGCTGAATTTCACGACGCGTCCTCGGCAGGGTCCACCCAGAAGTTTTTTTTATTGCGGAGCGTCTCTAAAGTCAGAAAACTGTGGGCGAGCATGACCAGCGTCACATGGTGGTGCCATCCGCTCCAACTGCGCCCTTCATAGTGATCCAGCCCGAGTTCCTCCTTGAGTTGTTGATAGTCTTGCTCGATCTTCCAGCGTGCTTTGGCGACCTGCACTAATCGTCGAAGGCTGTAATCGGCAGACAGATCGCAGAAGAAATACCTGGTGGGTTCTGCGGCTTCCTCCGGCCATTCGACTAGCAGCCAGACCGCTTTACCTGGATTGCGGCCCTCGTGAAAGCCGTGGGACGGCTGCACGCGGGCCGCCCAGAAACGGGACTCTAATCGACCTTTGCTGCCTTCCCGCCAGCGAACTTTCTTCCAACCCTGGGCCTGTTGCGCAGCGTCTTTGACCGCAACGGGACGCTGCTTACCATAGTGGGACGCCGTGGGCGGCCGCCCGGTCTGCTTCGGTTTCAACTTGCGTGGCCGCGGCGGTTCCACCCAAACTCCGGTGTTGGATTGCACTCCCACCGCATAACTCAGTTGGCGCTTCTCCAACTCCTCACGGAACGCCGTCACGTCTCCATAGCCCGCATCCGCCACAACAATCCGATCGGCCAATTTCCACCCGCGCGCCTGATCGATCATCTCCAAAGCCAATTCCCACTTCTTCTGAAATTTCACATCTTCCGGGATGCCGGCCTCTGCGCGGCGATGTGCATCTTCGGCCCAACTCTCGGGTAGATAGAGCCGCCAGTTCAGCACCGCCGCTCCCTCCGTGCACACTTCATGCAAACTTACCGCGACCTGACAGTTCGCCGTCTTGCCCAGAGTCCCGGAGTACTGCCGCGCCACTCCCACCGAATGCTCACCCTGTTTGGGAAAACCCGTGTCGTCGATCACCCACACCGTGTCCGGTTCCAACTCCCGGACCATTCGTTGCGACAGTCGCTCCCATACCGGCTTCCAGTCCCAGGGACTCTGCCCTACAAACTGCTGCATCGCCTGCTCATTGCCGTCCGGTAACCGCTTGGCCATGGGTTCAACGGACTTGCGCTCGCCATCTAGCAGCAGGCCGCGCACGTAGACTGATCCCCAGTGCCGCCGCTCACTGCGTCCGACCGGTTCCAATAGATCGACCAAGAACTGCTCCAGGCGTTTTCGGCATCGCTCCAGTTGGGCGTCCGTCATGCCCAAACATTACGCCTATTTTATGTCTCTGTCAATACTTAACGAAGTAATACTAACAGGTTGCTGAAAAACAACTGAAATCAGTTAACCGCGAATAAACCGCTGATCAATGCATATTGAAAACAACGGGTTTATCCGCGTTGACTTGCGTTCATCGGCGGCCCATTTGCGTTTGCAGCAGCCTTCTAAAGGTTCTTGATCCGAATATTCTTCACTTCCACCTTCATCGCCGGTCCCTTATGCACCTGAATCCCGATCAATCCGCTCATCTTGCGGTTCGGCGCGTCGTCGTCGATCAGCATGCTCATCATGCGCCCGTTGAGCGTCTGCGCCAGCGTATTCCCGCGCGCGATGATGTCGAGCGAATTCCATCCGTCGCCGTGAATCAGCGCCTTCAATTCGTCGCCGCTGCCCAGCGATCCCACCATGCCCGGCTTCGTTCCTTCGGCGATGTAAGCGAACTGCCCGCGCAGCGCCAGAAACCCGCGCCCGCGCTCTTCATAGATCTGCCCGGTATACTGCTGCTCGCCGTCGATGTCGGCCTGATACCCCTTCATCGCCCACTTGATATCCGGCAGTTCGATGCTCCTGTATTGGATGCCGCTGTTGAATCCCGTCAGCTTGTAGTCGCACTTCAACTCGAAGTCCGCCGGTGTTCCGCCGCGCCAAATCAGAAACGTATTCTGCGCCGGCTGCTTTTCCGTCGTGGTCTGTCCTACCAGCGCGCCACCTTCCACGCGCCAGAACTTAGGGTCGCCGTCCCACCCGCTCATCGATTTGCCGTCGAAAATTGGCCGGAATCCGGTCTCTTCGAGCGGCCCCACAATCGGCCCGCGCCCCTGGGGCCAGAGGCATAAGCCGATGACAAACATCCCGCACAAAATCTTCCGCATGTTAAGCAACCTCGTTCGCGCCGGCGCGCACCCATTGCCGGCTCTTGGCCGATTCCAACACCGCGTCCGTCACGTAATCCGTTGCCAAGGCATCTTGGAACGTCGGCGCGGCCGCATCGCCGCCGCCCGCCGCTCTCAGAAAATCCGCCGCCTGGTGAATGAACGTGTGCTCGTATCCAATCTGCAGCCCGGGGACCCACCATTGCGACATATACGGATGTTCCCGGTCCGTAACATGGATGTCGCGCCAGCCGCGCAGCCGCCCTTCGTCTCCGTGATTGAAGAACTGCAGCCGGTGCAAATCATGCAAGTCCCACATCAACGAGCCGCGCTCGCCATTGATCTCGAAGGTATACAGCGCCTTGTGTCCGCGCGCATACCGCGTTGCTTCAAACGTTCCCAGCGACCCGTTCTCAAATCGCGCCAGAAACAGGCTGGCATCGTCGATTCCTACCGGCTCCACTTTCCCGCTCAGGTTGTGCTTCCGTTCCTTGATGAAGGTCTCCGTAAGCCCCGTAACTTCGCTAATGGGTCCGTTGAGCCACAATGCGGTATCAATTGCGTGCGCCAGCAGGTCGCCTGTCACCCCGCTCCCCGCCACGTTTACGTCCAGGCGCCACAATCCTTCCCCGCCCTGCGGCAAGTCGGCGGAGATCGTCCAATCCTGCAGAAACTTCGCCCGGTAATGGAAGATGCGGCCCAGGCGTCCTTCTTCGATAATCTGCCTTGCCAGCATCACCGCCGGCACGCGGCGGTAGTTGTACCAAACCATGTTCGGCACGCCCGCCTTCTCCACCGCTTCCACCATGCGCTCCGCTTCAGCGGCATTGCGCCCCAGCGGCTTTTCGCACATCACCATCTTCCCCGCCTGCGCCGCTGCAATCGCAATCTCGGCGTGGGTATCGTTCGGGCTGGCAATGTCGATCAGATCAATCGAAGGCGAGTCCACCACCATGCGCCAATCCGTCTCGTACGATTTGTATCCCCACTGCGAAGCGAACGCCCGGGTCCGCTCCATGTTGCGCGCGCAGATCGTCGTCAGCACCGGCTGAAGCGGCACGTCGAAGAACTTGCTCACCTGCCGGAACGCATTCGAATGCGTACGGCCCATGAAGCCGTATCCGATCATGCCAATGTTTAGAGTCTTCATCGCTTCGTTTGAAGGGTTAATCCCAGCCATGCGCGCTGCGTACCGCGAGCATCGTTCGCAGAACCTTGTTCCAGGTATTCTGGTCGAGCATTACCGAGTTGGGGAACATGCAGCCATCCCAACAGATATGCCGGAAGGCGCAGGTCGCTTCGCCCGAAGAATCGCGCATCCACGCGCCCGCATCTTGGACAATATCCAGCTTCCCGTTCGGATCGTCCGGCGGACAGTGCCGTCCCGTTTTATCGTGCGACCCCGCGCCCTTCACCGTTCCGTCATTCTGGGCCACGTGAAAATCGATAGTCCAGGGCCGCAATGCGGTCGCCATCGTACGATACGCCTGCGCCAGTTCCTCGCGGCGCGTCCAATCGAAATCAAACGGAAGCAGGCTGTCCTCTGGAGCGTTATAGCCGATCGTAAACAACATGGTATGCGCCATGTCGGCCTGGAACCCCAGCGTTTCGGGACGTCCCACCATTTCGAGCAGTTCCACATTGCGGCGCCAGCTATGCATTCCCGCCCAGCAGATCTCGCCTTCGGCCGCCAGCCGCTCGCCGTATCCCTGCGCAATCGTGCAAGCTTCCCGGAACGTCTCCGCGATGCGTTTGGTGTTGCCCTCCGGATCGCTCGCCCAATCGGCCGGACTGGCCGCCGAATCGATACGTATCACGCCGTACGATCGCGCTCCCAAATCTCGCAGCTTCAGTCCGATCTGGCAGGCCTTCCGAACCTGGGTAAGGAATCGGCCGCGTTCCTCCGCGTCGCCCATCGCCGAGCCTCCGCCGGTCGCGCCCCAAACCGGCGCCACCAGCGAGCCCGCGCGCAGGTTGCGTCTCGCCAGACCCTCCGCCAGCCGCTGAAGGTCTTCTTCGCTCGAATCGATATCCGTGTGCGGCAGCGAAAGAAACAGGTCCGCGCCATCGAAATGCATCCCATCCACCGAAGCGGCGGCCGTCAGATCGAGCATCGTATCCAAATCGATAGGCGGCTCGGAATCCGGACCTTTGCCAACCAGGCCCGGCCACATCGCATTGTGCAGAGCGGGAAAAATATGCTGTGCCATAGGAAACCTGCTCATTGCAGGCATCGCCAATTTATAACAGCAGCCAAGTCGTGTCAATATGAAACATGTTGGTCCGGGGGATCCGGAGACCTCAATATTATGAAAATCCTGATTAAAGCCGCCGCCTGCATCGCGCTTGGGGCCGCCGCCTTTGCGCAGCAAAAGGCCATGAGTGACGCCGAAGAAAAGAAGGTTTTTGAAAACGTGTGCAGCCAGTGTCACGATCTTTCGCTGACCACCGGCCGGCACTCTTCACACGATCAATGGATGGAAGTGGTGCAGCGTATGGCCGAGAAGGGCGCCAACGCCACCGACGACCAGTACTTCGCCATAGTCGACTACCTGACCAAGAATTACGGTCCCGCCCGGCTCAACGTAAACCAGGCCGGCGCCGCGGATTTGACCGCGTTCTTCGCCATCTCCCAAGCCGACGCCGATGCAATCGTGAAGTATCGCACTGCCAATGGAAACTTCAAGTCGTTGGATGATCTCGAAAAGACCGGCGTCGACCGCAAGAAGATTGAAGCCAAGAAAGACGTTGTCGAGTTCTAAGCGGCAACACGGGATAATAAAGGCATGAACCCACTGGATGATCTCTTCGAGCAGTTCAAGGTGCACGGTAAGGATCTGGCCGCCAAGATTAAAGAGTTGATCCACGAAGGCAACGTGCGCCGGATCATCGTGAAAAACGAGCAGGGCCACACCTTCCTCGAGATTCCCTTGACGGTGGCAACCGTCGGCGTGATCGCGGCGCCGGTTCTCGCCGCCGTGGCAACCATCGCCGGCATGGTGGCCAACTTCACCGTAGTGGTAGAGCGCGACCCGCACGGCCAGTCGGCGCCGAAAAAGGAAGCGTTTCGTTCGACAGACTCCAGCGTGGGCGCCACCGAAGACCAGGTCGATATGGCCGATACCGTCTCCAGCAGCGCCACCGACGAAGCGGGAACCGGCAAGCCGGACGCACAGGGTGGTTGATCGCCCAAATCCCCTAGGTTCACCGGCTGGCCGCGAACACCTGCCCGCCCTCACAGGCTTGCGTTTCGTGCTGGCCCTGTGGGTGATTCTCGATCACCTCACAGGTAGCGGCATGATGCTGGACGCGCAGTCCCGCTCGCTTCCGCCGCTGTTGTATGCCTTGATCCGCGGCGGCTATCTTGCGGTGACGACCTTCTTCGTCCTCTCGGGCTTCGTTCTCGCGCGCAGCTACGCCGCCACCGAATGGAATCGCGGCAACCTGTTACGCTATGGCGTTGGGCGTTTCGCTCGCGTCTATCCCGTCTACGCGCTGAGTCTTCTGGTCGCGGCGCCATTCATCGCCGAGGACCGGACGCCCGCCAAAGCGCATCTGGTCGCCGCTCACGGTCTCTTGCTGCAGGGTTGGATGGGGCCTCTGCCCGTCAGTTGGAATACGCCCGCATGGTCTCTCTCCTGCGAGATGTTTTTCTATCTCGCCTTCCCCCTGGCAGCCCTCTGGATCGTTCGCGCCAACTGGTTCAACACCCTCGCCACGGCTGCCTTCGCCTGCTGCCTTACGCGCATCTTGTGGGCTCTCGGCGTGCCGGACGAAATCAAACCGCTGGTCCACCTTTCCGATTTCCTGATGGGCATCGCGGCCGCCCGCGCCTACGACATGTTGGTCTCGTCCGGCCGCCCGCGCGGCGCCTGGTTCTACATTCCCGGCTTCGCCATCGCCGCCGCGCTGATCGCGTTCCCCAGCGCCTTGCCGCCCATGATCGACCTCAACAGCGCGCTGCGGCCGCTGAACGCGCTGCTGTTAATCGGCCTGGCATTAGGCGGCGGCGCCATCGCGCGCGCTCTCTCCACGCCCCTCGCTGTCTATCTCGGCAAGTCGAGCTATGCGATGTACATTCTGCACGTGCCGCTGCTGTGGTGGTATCTCCGTTGGTCGCGCGCGTTTTCCGCGGGCATCTACCTCGCACTTGTAATCGGCGCTTCCGCGCTGGTCTATCGCTTGATCGAAGAGCCGATGAACCGGTGGTTACGCGCTCGCTTCCATCGTGCCCTTCAGGCCTAATTCGTCCGCCCGCGCCTGCATCGCCTGGATGCAGAACTCGATGTGCTCCTCGAGTGGCACGCCTAGTTCCTGCGCGCCCTCGATAATATCCTGCCGGTTCACGGAGCGCGCAAAGGCCTTGTCCTTCATCTTCTTCTTGACCGAAGCCGTATCCACCTCGAACACGCTGCGGTGCGGCTTGACGTAAGAGATCGCGGTGATAAAGCCCGCCAGTTCGTCGCAAGCATAGAGCGTCTTCTGCAACGGCGTAACCCGCGGCACGCCGGTATGATTGGCGTGCGAAAGAATCGCCTGGCGGATCTCTTCGTCCACGCCGCGCTCGGCTAGAATCGCCTCGCCCTTCTGCGGATGCTCTTCGAGAGTGGGGTGGATCTCCCAATCGAAGTCGTGCAGCAGCGCCGTCTGCGCCCACTTGGCCTCATCTTCGCCGAGTTTGTGAGCGTATGCGGCTACGCAGGTTTCCACCGCCAGCGCATGTTTTCGCAGCCCATCGGATTTCGTGAATTCACAGACCAGGTCCCAAGCTTGTTCGCGGGTAAGCATCGAACTCATGATAAACCTGCGAACGTTCCGCCCCAAGTGGATTGCCGCGCCTCGCGGAACGCCTCCTTATGCCGCTTCCCGACCCGCTGCGTCTTGAGCCCTGCGGTGGTGCACGTTTGCAATTCGATCCACCCCGGATGATGCCGGGGACGGCGAACAATTCTCGCCGCCGCCAGGGCAACGGGCTCACGCGTGAAGGCTACGTAACTGTACTTTTCGTCTTCGTACCCCAGTTCCCCTCCCTTCAGGCGCCGGTGCAGCGACGATCGCTCCACCCGCGCCGCGAAGTGGCACCAGTCGGGATCGACCATCGGGCACGCCATCGCGCCCGGGCACGGCGCGGCCATGTGCGCGCCGGCTGCAAGCAACTCGCTGCGGATCGCGCGAATCAGCGCAAAACCCTTGGGAGTTCCAGGCTCGACGATCACCAGTGCCACACGCGTGGATTGCCACAGGCGAAGCGCGGCGTTCGCGCCGATCTCGCCCAACGAGTACGCCGCAATGACCAGATCGCGCTCTGGAAAGTGCTCGATGCGCGCGGCGTCGGCCGTCATCGTCTCTGAGCCTGGCAGCATCGCCCGCGCCTCTTTCGCCAGCGCAGCGTTGCGCTCCATCATGGTAATCTTCGCGCCTGGATAGCGCGCGTGAGCAGCCAGCGAAGCCGAGCCCGTGCCCGCGCCAACATCAAGGATGCTTTCCACGCGCAGTCCATCCGGAAGCTCCCCAAGCGTGACATACGCAGACGCATAAGTCGCCGGCATTCGAGTTACTAAGTAGGCCACTGGAGATACAGCCGGCGGCGCGCCTTCGCGGTATGCGTCTGACATAGCCGTCGCGGCGCGCTTTAGCTCGGTAAATGAAACCTCGGAAGCCCGCTCTTCTATGTACTGGCGAACCTCAATCGGAAGATGCACCTAACTATCATGCCGGAACTTTGCGTAAAGGGCGGTGTCTGAGTAGGTAGAGGGTGCGATAAGGAGCCGAAAATGTTTGAACAAGCCGTACTCGAAGGTTCGTATGGGAATCGCCGCGCGTTCGCCACCGGCGCTGGATTTGCAGGACAGGCCACGTTATCGGCGTTCCTCGTGATCGCGCCCATGATCTGGCCGCAGGTGCTGCCGCGACCGCAACTCACCATGACAATCAGTCCGCCGCCGCCCGCCGCGCCCGAGCATATCGTCGCCGCCAGACCGCAAGCATCGCATAGCGCCGCGCCTATCTTCCGCAGCGATCTGCTTATCCCGTCGAAGATGCCATCGAAGCCGCAGCAGATTTCCGAGGCTATCGAACCCGCGATTCAGGCGATCGCCATTGGCGTCCCCGGAGGGATTGGGGAAGGCATTGAGGGAATGTTGGGCAACGGCCTGCTCGATAGTGTCTTACATAAAGCGGACGCAGTCCCCAGACCGGTCGCCAAAGCGCCGGAGCCAAAGACCGCGGGAGAAGAAGTAAAACGCATTCGCGTCAGCAGCCTCGATCCCGGGCGCTTGATCCATATGGTGCAGCCGATTTATCCGCCCATCGCAAAGAGCGCGCACATTTCTGGAACTGTCGAGTTACGTGCGCTCATCGGGACGGACGGTCACGTTCGCGAATTGAGCGTGGTCAGCGGCCATCCCCTGCTCCGTAACGCAGCCCTTGAGGCGGTCCGGCAATGGATCTACAAACCGCCATCCCTCGGCGGCGAAAGCGTCGAGATCGTCGCGCCTATCGCTGTAATCTTTCGGCTGAATTAAATGCCCGAATTAAATCACGGACAGCGCGGGCTTCGTTGGAGAATAGGAGGATGCCCGCGAAACGTACGCGCCCCGCATCCAAAAGGCCCGAGCCCAGAACAGTAGTTGCAGATGCTCCGCCTGCCCCCGCGTCCGTACTTTCGCAGCAACTCGCGGCCTTGGGACGAAGCCCTTTCGGGTACATACTGGCATCGATTCTGATCCTGCTGCCATGCTACTGGCAAACGTGGATTCAAGCTGGCGACCTTTCGAGCCACATCTACAATTCATGGCTCGCGCAGTTGGTGGACGCGGGCAAACTTCCCGGGCTGATTACGGTTGGGCAAGCAACGAACGTCCTCTTCGATTTACTGCTCAGCGGGCTGTTTCGCTCTTTGGGGCCAGATCTTGCCCAGCGCATTGCAGTTTCGATCGCGGTTCTGATCTTGGTGTGGGGAGCATTCTCGTTCGCCACCGCGGCGTCCGGAAAACGCGCCTGGGCGGTGCTGCCGTTCCTCGCCATGCTGGCTTACGGATACGTCTTCCACATGGGCTTTTTCGATTTCTACCTGAGTCTGGGCTTATCGTTCTGCGGACTGGCGACGGCGTGGGAACTTACGCCTAAACGGTTAGCCCTGGCGGCCCCATTTTTCATTCTGGCCTTTCTGGCGCACGCGTTGGCCTTCGCTTGGGGCGCGTCATTCCTGGCGTACCTTGTGGTTTCGAAATGGCTTGGTCCCGCGCGGCAGATGCAATTGCTGCTCGCGGCGTTGGCGGGAGTCGTCGCGGTGCGCATTGCCGTGAGTTCAGCCTGGGCCACACGCTGGTCCGCCGATCAGTTGCTACTCATCACCGGAGGCGATCAGTTGCGGGTATTCAACGACAACTATTACGCGCCATTTCTCGCCCTGCTCGCAATCTGGGCGCTCCTGTTTATCGGGTGGCTACGCGGCGCCGGCCTCGCGCGCCTGCGCACGAATCTTCCGTTCCAGTTGTACTTAGTCAGCGCGGCTGGGGTGCTCGTACTGCCCGGCGCAATCGCGATCCCTGGCTATCGTCACGCTCTGGTGTACATTGCGGAACGTATGTCTCTTCCGGCCGCCGTGTGTCTGTGCGCGGTGTTGGCGTCGGCGCGGTTCGGCCGATTCCACCGTTGGGCCATGGGACTCGTCACCGTGGTTTTCTTCGCCCTGCTGTTCCACGATGAGCGGGCACTCAACGCCTTCGAAGGCCAGATTGGCCAGACGATATCGCCCCTCCCAACGGGCCAGCGCGTGTTACTCGGCGTGACTGACAATTCGTTCACGCGCGTAGACCCGGTGACGCATATGATCGATCGCCAGTGCATCGGCCGCTGCTATAGCTACGCCAACTATGAACCCTCCACCTGGCAGTTTCGCGTGCGAGCGCTGCGGCCGAATCCATACGTAGCGGACGTCTACGCCGATTCGTACGCGATGCAATCCGGCCAATACCTGGTAAAGCCCACGGACTTGCCGCTCTATCAAGTAAGCGTGGACAACAGCGGAATTCTGCAACTCGTCAGCCTGCCCGCGGGCGCGCCCAACAGGTTAACATTGGTCAAGATCCTACCCGATCTCTTCTAGCCACCATACAATAGCGACGTGTCCCTCTTCCTATCCCTGGAACTTCTCGCCTTCTGGCTGGCGTGGTTTTACCCATACGTTGTTCGCGCGCCGAAAAAGCAGGATCGCGCGTCGATTATCGCGCGCGGGCCCACCTTGTGGGGTCTGCTGCTGGAAGCGCTAGGGATTGGTATCGCCTTCACGGCCCGTCTACCCAACGACGTACCGCGCAGCACTCTGCGCATCGTCATCGCCTCGGTCTGCGGGCCACTCGCCGTGATTCTTTTCTGGACGGCCGTGACCCATCTCGGCCGTCAGTTTCGCATCACCGCGGGGCTCTATCACGATCACCAATTGGTCACCACAGGTCCCTACTCCATCGTGCGGCACCCTATCTACACGTCCCTGCTGGCAATTCTGCTTTCCACGCTGGCAATTCTGACACCTTTACCGTGGATTCCCGTGTCCTTGGCCGTGTTCCTTTTGGGAACCGAAATTCGCGTACATACGGAGGAAAAACTGCTGTCTTCCCGATTCGGCAATCAATTCGAGCAGTACCGGAAATCGGTTTCGGCGTATATTCCGTTCGTGCGATAGAGTGTTGTTTATGTCAAGCATCCGTTCGGCCGCGCTGGCGGCTCTTCTCGGCGCGGCCTCGGCCTATTCCGTTCGCGCCCAGAACCTCACGGAACAGTATCAGGCGACCGCCGATAAACTGATCGCCGCCGCGCTGACCGACCGCGAGGGCTACGACCGGCTCACGTACCTCTGTTACCGCATCGGCGCCCGGCTCAGCGGATCGGCCGCTCTTGACAAGGCGGTCCAATGGTCCGTCGAACAGATGAAAGCCGCGGGATTGACCAACGTCCGCGTGATCCCAACCAAGGTTCCGCATTGGGAGCGCGGCCCCGAATCGGGCCGCGTCGTCGCGCCGCTCGACAAGCAGCTTCACATGTTGGGATTGGGCATGAGCGTCGGCACGCCGGCAGGCGGCATTACCGCCGACGTGGTAGCGGTGGAGACCTTCGACGATCTGGCTAAGCTTGGAAGAGAAAAGATCCAGGGCAAGATCGTCGTCTATAACGAAGAGTACCGGGGCTATGGCCCCACTCGCGTGTATCGCGCGACCGGTGCGTCGCGCGCGGCCGAATATGGCGCCGTGGGCGTTCTGGTGCGATCGGCTACGCCGCTCGGCATGCAGATTCCACACACCGGCGAGATGAACTACGATGAGGCGCAGCCCAAAATCCCCGCCGCTGCGGTTTCACCCGAAGACGCCATGATGCTCGCTAAACTCTACGAGCAGGGCGTACCTGTGCGCGTCCATCTGGAGATGGGAGCGCGCATGCTGCCGGACGCCGATAGCGGCGACGTGATTGGCGAGATTAAGGGCAAGACGCACCCCGAACAAGTCGTCGTGATTGGTGGACACCTCGATTCCTGGGATGTGGGTCAGGGCGCCCAGGACGACGGCGCGTCGATCATTGCCTGCTTGCAGGCGCTCGCGATCATCCACAAATTGGGATTGCAACCGCAGCGCACGCTACGCGTCGCCTTCTGGGTGAACGAAGAGAATGGCGGGCGCGGGGGCGAAGCCTATCGCGAATGGGTCGGCGGCAAAATTAAAGATCAGGTGGCGGCTATCGAGATGGATGGTGGCGCCGAGGCGCCGCGCGGTTATGGGGCGGGCGTCGACCAACATTCGCTCGAGATGTTGAACCAGGTGGCGAAGCTGCTGGAAAAGATCGGGGCCAATGAGATTCGCCCGGGCGGCGGAGGCTCTGATATTCAGCCGCTGGTGCGCGATGGTGTAGCGGGTCTTTCCGAAAGCACTACCGGAGCCCATTATTTCGATTGGCACCACACCGAAGCCGACACGCTGGATAAAGTAAACATCGACGATTTCCGCAAGAATGTGGCGTCGCTGGCAGTGATGAGCTTCGCGCTGGCCGATATGCCGGAGCGCGTGGTGGCATCCGCGGGCGGCCGCGGAAGCCGAGGCCAGTAAGGCGCGGGGTATGCCCGTTTCGTTCGAATTCCTACGCGGCATCGTCGGGGTGATCGGGATCGGCTGCGCCTATGTCACCGGGCGCGCATTCGTGCTCCATCGCAGAGGCATTCAGAAGCAGTTCCGCTTTTTCGGCTGGGTCTTTCGCACGGTCCTGTGTCTGGTGGCGGTGGGACTACGGCATCGCATCGATACCGCCGCGATTACGATTTGGGCGTTCTCCGCACTGGCCTTCGCCATCGCCGTCTGGCAGTATTCACGCGAAAAGCCCGAGGAAGAGGATTTGACGCGGACGATTTTTCCCGACGACGATTGAGAGCTTAGAAGTCGGAACTGGTATGCTCTCATAAGGAGAGCATCTGACCTGAACGTAATTAGCAGACGCGGCTTGATGGAACAAGCGGATGCCGCCCGAATAGATGTGGCGGGCAAAAAGGCCCTGATTTCCTGGTATCGCCTGTGCCGGAAAGCAGTATGGCTTTGTTTCGAGGATGTGCGGGCGGATTTCCCGAGTGCAGATCGCCTGGGGGACCTGCTTGTCTTTAATATTGCCGGCAACCGCTTTCGTCTCATTGTCGCATTCAATTTGCGCCGCCAAAACCTGCACGTCAAAGCGCTGCTGACGCATCGGCAGTACGATAAAAAGGAGTGGATGAAATGGTCATAAGAGAAGGCGCAATCCCCTTTGATCCCGCACGGTATGGCCGTCTCTGCGCGAAAGCTCTGCCGCGAATTATTGCGGACGACGCCGAGTTCGACCGCCTTTGCGCCGCGCTGGAAGCGCTGGATCGCAAGCAAAACGCCACGCCCGAAGAGGACGCCTTAGCCGCACTTCTGGGTAAGCTCATCGAGGATTATGATGGCCGCGAAAATCCATTGCCAGAAGCAGCGCCCCATGACATGATTCGCTTCCTCATGGAGCAGCGCGGCATCAAACAGGCCGATCTGGTCCCGATCTTTGGCTCGCGCGGTCTCGCTTCCGAAGTGGTTAATGGAAAACGCGAGCCGAGCAAGGCCCATATTCGTAAACTCTCCGAATTCTTTCACGTCTCGCCCGAGCTGTTTCTGTAGTCACCGAGCGTTTGAAATGACGGCCCAGAGACGCGTTGGGCTACAATCTTCTCTTAACATGTCACTGGTCGTCGTGGGTTCCGTCGCATATGACGGCGTGGAAACGCCGCATGGAAAAGTAGACCGCATGCTGGGCGGAGCGGCTACTTATATTGGGCTGTCCGCCAGTTATTTCGCTCCCGTCAAGATTGTCGCCGTGGTGGGCGACGATTTCGCGCAGGAAGACGTCGATCTTCTCGCATCGCGCAAGATCGATTTGGAAGGGCTCGAACGCGTTGCCGGCGGGAAAACGTTCTTCTGGGCCGGGGTCTACTCGCAGGATATGAACGACCGCACCACCCTGCGCACCGATCTCAATGTCTTCGCCGATTTCGAACCGAAGCTGCCGCCCTCATACCGCGCTGCGCCTTATCTCTTCCTTGGCAACATTCAGCCCGATCTGCAGCGGCACGTGCGATCGCAAATGAACGGCGTGAAGTATACCGGCGGCGACACGATGAATTATTGGATTAACGATTTCCGTCCGGCCCTTTTGAAGACGCTGGCGCAATGGGATTTTCTGTTGATCAACGATGGCGAGGCGCGCCTGCTTTCGGGCGAGCACAACTTGCGTCTGGCGGCCGCGAAGATCATGGCGATGGGGCCTTCTACGCTGATCATCAAGCGCGGCGAATATGGCGCCATCCTGTTCCACGGCGACCGGCACTTCGTTGCGCCGGGCTACCTATTGGAAGAGGTCTTCGACCCCACCGGCGCGGGCGATTGCTTCGCGGGCGGCTTCATGGGATATCTGGCGGGCAGCGGCATCGAGCCCAAAGATGGCAAGTCCGATATGGACGTGCTGCGGCGCGCGGTGATCTATGGCTCGGTGATGGGCAGTTTCTGCTGCGAGAAGTTCGGCGTGGACCGTTTCCGCACGTTGACCCGCGACGATATCGAGGCGCGCTATCGCGAATTCCAGGACTGCACGGGGTTCTAAACCCGCCCGCGCCTTATTCTTTGCAGGCGCCTGTCTATCGTTATTGAGCGCAGCCGCAGTCTGGTTTGTATACGCCCAGGGCTGGACTCTTTACTACGGCGATGCCGACGCGCACCTGATGATTGCGCGCCGCATCGTTGACTCGCTGACGCCGGGATACGAACAACTGGGAACGGGATGGCTGCCCATGCTGCACGTGCTGATGCTGCCGCTGGTGCGCGTGGACGCCTGGTGGCGCAACGGCCTGGCTGGCGCCATTCCGGCAGCGGCGTGCTTCGTCGTAGCCGGCTGCTTTCTGTTCGCCACGGTGCGGCGTCTGTTCGATTCCAATGCGGCGGCCGGCGCGGCGCTCGCGCTCTTCGCATTGAACCCCAACGTTCTCTACTTGCAAGCCATTCCCATGACGGAGTCCGTATTCTTCGCCGCGTTGATGGCTCTTCTCTATTTCAGCGCGCGCTTCGGAGAAACACAGGGTTGGGGAGCGGCGATCGGGGCCGCGCTTTCCGCTTGCGCCGCCACGCTCACTCGCTACGATGGATGGTTTCTGCTTCCCGTCGTGGCCGCGTATTTCCTGTTTACGGCGCGAAAGCGCATCCCTGTGACACTGGTATTTTGCGCCATCGCGGGGCTAGGTCCGCTGTATTGGATGGGCCACAATTGGTGGATGACCGGCGACTGGCTGGACTTTTACCGTGGTCCGTATTCAGCGCGCGCCATTCAGGGGAGTGCTACGTATCCGGGCTTGAAGGATTGGCGAACCGCGACCGTCTATTACAGCGCCGCGGCGCAGCTTTGCGCCGGACCCCTACTGACCTGGATTGGCATCGCGGGGGCCGCCGCGTGCCTGCTCCGCCGATCCATCTTGCCTGTCGTGCTGCTGGCCATTCCGCCTATGGCATATGTGGCCAGCGTTTATTCCGGCGCGGTTCCGATTTTTCTCCCCACGCTTTGGCCGCATTCCTACTACAACGCGCGCTATGGAACGTCCGCGATTCCCCTACTAGCCTTGGGCGCCGCGGCGTTAGTGGCGTGGGTCCCTCGCAAGGCGCAGGCGCTTGCGGCGGCTGGAATCGTATTGGCAGGGGCCGGCTGGTGGTCTTTCCATTGGCGTCCCAATCAATGGGCGGCGTGGGAGGAATCGCGGGTAAACTCCGTTGGCCGCCGGGAATGGACACAGCAAGCTGTCGAATTCCTCGCGCCGCGCTATGTGCGCGGCACGGGGATTCTGACCTCCACCTATCCACTCACCGGAATTTTACGCCAGGCGGGCATCCCGTTGCGGGAGGCCCTGGATGTAGACAACGGTCTGATCTGGGATGCCTTGGTCGGACGTCCGGATCTCTATTTGAAACAGGAATGGGTGATCGCGCAAGGCGGCGATGGCGCGCAAACGGCGGTGAATCGCGCCGGCCGCGGAGGCATCGTTTACAGTCTGGAAAAGCGAATTGCGGTGAAAGATCAACCCGTAATAGAGATTTATAGAAGGTAGCCCAAACGATGAAGATCCGATTCACCAAAGCGCATGGCGCCAAGAACGATTTCCTGTTGACCTGGCGTAGCGACGCGCCGGAGGAAGGTTACCCCGAGATCGCCCGCGCGATCTGCGACAGATATACCGGCATCGGAGCGGACGGCTGGATGCTGGTCGATCCGGCGCGCGATCCCGACGCGGAGGGCTCCATCGAACTTTATAATTCCGATGGCAGCGCGCCGGAACTTTCCGGCAACGGGACACGCTGCGCCGCCGCATTCCTGATCGAGAATAGGCATGCGCCCGCCCGGGTCCGCATCCGTACCGGCGCCGGAATCAAGACGCTGCGTCTACTGGAACGCACAGGGCGAGCCTTCCAGTTCGAGATGAATATGGGAATTCCACGAATTATCGCCGTGCGTTTTGACCTGCCGCTTGCCGGCGGAACGCGCGATGTAACTTTGGTGGATGTCGGCAACCCGCAATGCGCCGTGCCGGTGGACGATTTCGATTTCGATTGGCGTTCCATGGGCGCCGAGATCGAGCGGCATCCGCATTTTCCCAATCGCACCAACGTCTCATTTATCCGCACCGTTGCCGCGGACACCGTTGCCGCGCATACGATCGACGTGCGATTTTTCGAGCGCGGCGCGGGCGAAACGAACAGTTCCGGGACGGGGTCCACGGGCGCCGCCGCGGCGGCGGTGGCGCGCGGCATGGCGCAATCTCCGGTGCGGGTGCTGACGCCGGCGGGTCCGCTCGATCTACGCTTCGAATCTGCAGCCTCTTCGACGGAAGCCGCCGAAGCCTTCCTTACCGGACCTGCTGAAATTATTGGCGAAGGCGAGTTCTATTTATGAAGCGATTCTACTTATAATTGGACTTCATGAGCGATCTCCAAATTGAAATCGACGCCACAGCCAAGCTGCTGGAAGAAAAGATCAAATCCCATACCGCGCGCGTAGGAGTGGTGGGCCTGGGCTACGTCGGCTTACCGCTAGCCGTCGAGTTCGCCAAGGCCGGTTTCGATGTGACCGGCATCGATGTCAACGAGGAGAAGGTGCGGCGCGTCAACGCCGCTGACTCCTATATAGGCGATATCTCAAGCGCGACGCTCGCGCCGCTGGTGAAATCGGGAAAGCTGCGCGCCACGACGGATTTCGCGGCAGTGCTGGAACTCGATACCATCAACATCGCGGTTCCGACGCCGCTACGCAAGACCAAAGATCCGGACATGAGCTTTATTGTGGAGTCGTGTCAGGAGATCGCCAAGCACTTTCACGCCGGCACGCTGGTGATTTTGGAATCGACCACCTATCCCGGTACAACCGATGAAGTGGTTTTGCCGCTGCTTCAGAAATCCGGCCTCGAAGTAGGCCGCGATTTCTTCCTGTGCTTTTCGCCGGAGCGCGTGGATCCGGGCAATCCCAACTTTCATACGTATAACATCCCCAAAGTGGTAGGTGGAGTGACCGCGGCGTGTACCGAGATGGGCCGCGTGTTCTATGCGCAGGCGCTTGAGCGCGTCATACCGGTGAGTTCGACACAGGTCGCCGAGATGGTGAAATTGCTCGAGAACACATTCCGCATGATCAATATCGGTCTGGTGAACGAGATTGCGATGATGTGCGATCGCATCAGCATCAATGTGTGGGAAGTCATCGACGCCGCAGCTACCAAGCCCTTCGGTTTTATGCCGTTTTATCCCGGACCGGGCTTAGGCGGACACTGCATCCCCATCGATCCCTTCTATCTTTCGTGGAAGACCAAACAGGCAGGCATTGAGGCGCGATTTATTGAGTTGGCCGGATACATCAACGGTCAGATGCCGCATTTTGTCGCCGACAAGATACAGAACGCGCTCAACGACGCCGGCAAGCCCGTAAAGGGCTCGCGCATCCACGTAATGGGCGCGGCATACAAACGGGATATCGACGACATGCGCGAATCCCCCGCCCTGGACGTAATGCTGCTGTTGCAGCGCCGGGGCGGCCTGATCAGCTACAGCGATCCCCACGTGCCGCATTTGAAACTGGACGGACTCCAAATTCATGCGCTGCCGGAAACGGCGGCGGCCGACGCGGATTGTGTGGCCGTCATCACCGACCACACGGCTTTCGACTATAAGGGATTGGTTGAGCGGGCGAAGCTGATTGTAGATACGCGGAATGCGCTGAAGGCGCATAAGTCGGAGAAGATCGTCAGGCTGTAGGGGGAGAAGGCGGGAGTCAGGAGTCGAGGAAGTCAGAATGAATGGAGCGGCGTCGGGGCGTCATGGCGTCGGCTCTTTGCTTCTACTTGCTTTGCATACTTGCAAATCTCTAACGCACAGCACTCCCCGCACGCTGGGCCATTCGTCTTGCATGTCTCCTTGCCATGTTGCCGCAGAAGCAGGTGCGCACGGGTAAGCGCCGCCGCATCGCGCGGCAACTGGCCCGACAGCGCTTCTTGAATTGAGCGGTACGCCGCGCCGTAGCTCTTCTGTTCGCGGCCAAAACCGATGCGCAACAGCACCCGGCATCCGTTCGATTCAAGCGGCAGTCCGGACGCCATGCCGCACAGCATGAGAATCTTCTCGGCGCCAGGTTCACCGATGTTGGGGAACTGGCACAGTGCCCGCTTGGCCTTATCGTAGGGTTCGCGCAGGATGCAGTCGAGATCGCCATTGAATTGAGCGCGTACAATGCGCGCAATCTCCAGCCAGCGAAAGACGCGTGTTTCGGGACGCATCCCGCCCATGGAGGCAAGCTCGAGCAGCGTGTCGCGATCGGCGCGCCAGAGAGCTTCGGCAGTCAGACCTACGCGGTTGCGCAGGCCCTCGAACACCAGGGCGCGACGGGCATCGGGCAGCAGATAGCAGGCATTCTCCCAAAGCACAAGCTCGAACGGACCCTTGGCGGGCGGGAGCACTGGATCGCCGTAGCACCGCTTCAACCGTGCGATCAGCTTCGTAAAATCGGACACTCGTCTACTTTACTTCGCTTTTTTGCCTTTGGGGACGGTGAGTTTCGGGATATCGAAGTGGCCGCCCAGCTCTGCCAATTGATCGAGATCGATTGGACCCACAATGTTGATCACCGTTAATTCGTGAGCCTCGGCGGCGATGATTGCGATGCCGGTGTTTTTCTCGCCTTCCACATGCAGATAGATTTCGCTGATCTCGCCGCTGTCATCTTTTACGCCCACGATTCGCTGCCACTCGGGCGCATGCAGTTGATTGCGGATAGGGTCGAGATCGGCCTGGGTCCAGGCATTGTTGCCCTTGAACTCGAAGTGCTTGATATAAATTCCCTGCAGCCCGTCTATCAGTTTCTTGACGCCGGCTTCATCGGGGTCTTTCGCATCGAGAAACTTCGAAGCGAACTTGAGCGTGGCGCCGCTGAGTGAGAGGTCCACGGAATTGGACGCCTTGGCCGCAACCGAATCCAGGTTCAGGTGAAATTGCTGCGGGGCCGCCAAGGCGACCGCGGCCGTAAGTAATGCGAATAGCTTCGTTCTCATCTCGATACCTGTGTTTGAATTTGATTCACTTTCACCGAAGCGATACGCAACGCCAGCAAGACCTCGCGCTTGGCCATTTCGCCGCGGTGCAGACGATATCCGTATCCGCCGCCCGCCAAAATCAGTATCGCCGCGGCCGCGAGCCATCGCGGAGCCGACGGCCGGCGGCTTCCGCCCGCTCGCTCTATTACGCGGCCGGCGAACCCCGCGGGCGGATCTTCGGGCGCAAACGCCCGGCGTAGCTGTTCTTCCAAATCGTCCATTACCGTTCTCCCACGCCGCGGCGCGCCAGTTTTTCGCGCAACAGCGCCAACGACCGCTGCAAATGGCTCTTGACCGTCGCCAGCGGCATCTCCAAGACCTGCGCAATCTCCGAAGGCTCCAGTTCCTCCTGATACCGCAGCACCATCACCAAGCGCGGCGTCTCTGGCAGGCTCGCCACCAGCCGCCGCAGCGTTTCCTCCAGCATCGGGTCGCGGGTGGCCCCGCTCGCTGTTTCGCTTGCCGCCGGTTCGGCGATCTTGTCCAGCGCGATATGCGGCCTTCGCTGCCGCCGGCGGCCTTCGTCGATCGCCCGCTGCGCCGTAACTTTCCGCAGCCACGCCATGGCATGCGACGGCGATTGGATGCTGCTTAGATTGCGATGCAAACTGAGGAACACCTCTTGCGCCACTTCTTCCGCGGCGCCCCGGTCATGCAGGAACCGCCAGGCGAGGCTGAAGACCATCGCCTGATGTTGCCGCACCAGTCCGGGAAAATCGAGAGCGGGTTGCGCGTTCACTAGAGCAATCACTGTATGTTGTCGAATGCCACGTTACTTTTCACGTCGGTGCGCTTGAAATCGCTGTTCTTCACGTTAATCGAAATCGACCGCCGGTAGAAGAACAACGCGTTGAATTTGAACTCGCCGCCAAAGCTCGCCGGGAACCATACGCCATCCGCTACGCGCTGGTAGCTTACCGAAAAGCCGACGCCATGCACGTTGGTTCCTAAAAGAACTCGCACCGCCATGGGAATTTTCGCGGTGAGATCGGTGGTCACCATCACCGGTTGAAACTCAGCCGCGTCGATGAGCGCTTCCCCCTTCCAATAACCGGCGTCTCCATCGCCGTCGCGCCGATGGTTGGGATGAAAGCTGACCCGATAGACCGGACGCCCCTTGTAGTTCTCGGTCGCCTCGAGCTTGTATTCGTAGAGCCGCTGCTGGCTCGCTGTCAAAGGGAAAAGATCGCGCGGTATTTCATCTTTCGATTGGCCGGCCGAGGCGCTCAGGCCTTCCATGGCGGCATCGTCGGCATTAACGGACACATTCAAGGAATCGCTCGCAAGGCTCACCGAGCAATGCTGAGGAGGCCGCCGCGCTTCCGATTTCACTAACCGCCGCTCGATTCCACGCGCGCCGGGCGTCACTGTATATTCCCGCTTCCCTTCGCATTCCATCGTGCCATTACTCTTTCGCAGGGCGATCATCTCTTCCTGCCGGTACACGAATTGCGTGCGTGCCGCCACCGACCTGGTCTGGTTCGCCGCCACGCGCGCCATGATCTCATCGATGGGCGGCGGGGTCTGAGCCGGCGCTGCCGGAGCCGCCAACATCATCCATGCAATCCACTTCATACCTATCTATACGTCTCCCAGCATCGCGCGTATGCGTTTTCTCGCTAGAATACGGAGAATTAATGATTTTCGAACAGTTCTATCTCGGGTGCCTGGCGCACGCCTCCTACCTGATCGGTTCAGATGGCGTAGCAGCCGTGGTGGATCCGCAGCGCGACGTCGGCATCTATCCCGACGCGGCCCGCGAGCACGGGTTACGCATCGAACATATCATCGAAACCCACTTGCATGCCGATTTCGTCTCCGGTCACCAGGAACTGGCCGCTCGCACCGGCGCGACCATTTATCTGGGCGAAAGCTCGGGCGCGACATTTCCCCACCACGCCATCCGCGAAGGCGATAGTATCGCATTCGGCAAGATCCACCTGCGCTTCCTGCAGACGCCTGGGCATACCTTGGAGAGCGTGAGCGTAGTGGTGACCGATCTGGAACGCGACGAAACGCCCGCGGCCGTGCTCACCGGCGACACTCTGTTCATTGGCGACGTGGGACGTCCGGATCTTTCCGACTCGCACACGCCGCAAGACCTGGCCCGGATGCTTTACGACAGCCTGCGCGAGAAGATACTCAAGCTGCCGGATGAAACCCTGGTCTACCCGGCGCACGGAGCCGGTTCCATGTGCGGACGCAACATCAGCGCCGATCGGAATTCGACCATCGGCCGCGAGCGGCGCACCAATTATGCGCTGCAACCGATGGAGCGCGAGGCCTTTGTCTCGATGATGACGCAGGATCTCCCCGCGCGTCCCGAGTATTTCCAGCGCGACGTGGATTACAACCGGCGCGGTGCGGCGACGCTCGAAAGCCTTCCGCCGCTCGTGGCGCTCGCGGCCGAAGACGCCCAGCGGCGGCAACAGGCGGGCGCGACCATTCTAGACACGCGCGGCGCAACGGAATACGCTTCCGGCCATATTCCCCGATCGATTCAAATCGGCTTGGGTGGACAGTTTGCTTCGTGGGCGGGCGTGCTGCTGGGACTCGACCGAGAGATTGTACTTGTGGCCGAAGACATGAAGACAGCGGAAGAGGCTCGGATGCGCCTGGCGCGGGTGGGGATCGAGCGCGTGGCTGGCGCGTTGGATGGCGGAATCGCCGGGTGGGCGGCAGCCGGTTTGCCGCTTGTGATGATGCGTCAAATCACCGCGCGCGATTTACATGAGGCCGAGGGAGAATTCTCTATCATCGACGTGCGCCGTCCTTCGGAATGGAAGGGCGGGCACATTGTGGGAGCGGAATCGCATCCTCTGGATTCGCTAGTCCGTGATGTAGATCGGCTGGATCGGACGCGCCCTTCCGCGGTGCATTGCAAAAGCGGTTACCGCAGCGCGATCGCCTGCAGTGTGCTGGAAGCCGCCGGCCGCGAAGGCGCCGTGAATGTCATTGGCGGCTACGACGCCTGGGTTGCCGCGGGGCTCCCGGTGGAGGAGTAAGCCGCGCGGTCGTCGCATTGTTTATGTTTCGAGCGTGTACTCAAATTCGTAAGAGTGCTTGCCCGCTTCAATCTGTATAGTCATGCGGCCGCTGAGCCCGGTTAGCTCACCCGAGCCCGAATCCGGCACCACGGTAACCGAGAGTGACGGCGCACCTCGCGTCATCACGCCGCTGTGTTGCAGCACGAACGCGCCGGCGCGGCCGCCTAAGCTACCGGTCACTTTCTCAATCGCAACGTATCCCGCCGAACCTTTCACTGGGGTACCTGCGCTCAACATCTCGCCTTGGCTGGTCGCGTCCAGGTCGCCGTAGAACCGTTTGTTGATAGTCATCCGTCCAAGCGAAGCGTCTTGGCTCGCGTCGCCTGAAGGATGCGGCGCGAGCTTAACTTCAAACGTCCCGGCGGCGCGAGGCACTATTCGCTCCAGTTTTTATTTTTGAAGATTCCGGGGAACATCACGTACACCTGGGGCGATTTGGCTTGCTGCTCCTTATCCAACGCCTGATACACCTTGGTGAACGCGCCCATTTCGATTGCCGCCATTTGAGCTTCCGCGCTGGCGTACGTCTTGATAGCAGCATCGATCTCTTCCTGCTTGCCGCCGGCCACCGCGGTTGCGAGGGCGAGACGGCCCTTTTCCATCTGGTCACGGACGGGCGTCGCTTCCTTCTGCGCTTCGTCCATAACCGTCTTCACCTGCTTTTTCTCATCCTTGTCGAGCTTTAGCACTTGCGTGAACATATCCATCTTGTTCACCGGTCCCATCATTGGCATGCCGCCGCCCCCACCACCGCCACCGCCGCCGCCCTTTTTGCCTTGCGCAAAGGCCAGTGTCGCTACCACCAATGTCACGAACAGAATTCTTTTCAGCATCAGGTTACCGTCCCCTTCCACCACGGCCGCGTCCGCCGCCGCCGTCGAAGAGCCCATCCATCTGTTCGGCGAATACCACGGCCGCTTTCGCTTGCTGCTTCGGCTCGAGAACCGCATACAGCTTCCCGTAAGCTTTCGCTTCCACGTGGGCTCGCTCCGCCATTAACTCGGTGTACTGCGCCATCATCTTATTAAGGTCGTCGCCGGTCTTGCCCTGAATCATCGCGCCGGTAATGGCGTTTCGGCCCTCGCCGATCTGTTGCGCAATGGGCCGCATCTCTTCTTGCCCAGCGCTCACAATAGCCTGGAATTGCTCTTTCTGTTCCTTATTGAGATGTAGCTTGTCGGCGACAATGTCCGCCTTACTTTGGCGCTGGGCGCGCATTCCGCCGCCTTCCATTCCACCGCCGCCCATACCGCCGCCACCGCCACCCATATCCCCACCACCACCGCCGCCGCCGCGCTGAGCAAATGCTAATCCGACGGCCATTGCCGATGCCAAAATTAAACGTGCAAACATACCACACCTCCCGGTCGCGACAGGATTCGCGACAAAAGTATTCCCTGAATGGGTCAATGTAGATTAAAGCACAGCTGAAGACAAAAAACGAGGAGGGATAGGGGTGAAAGAAGAATGGGCGGACAAGCCGTGAGCTGTGCCCGCCCTGACGTACTTACGCCACTCTCGACGCGCGTTGGTTTGCACGGTCCCAATCGTCATAGTCGCTTTCCGCTTGTTCGCGGGTGTAACCATAACGTTCTTGCAGCTTGCCGATCAACTGATCTTTCTTTCCGGCAACTTGCTCCCAGTCGTTGTCGGTCAATTTTCCCCACTTTTCACGCATCATGCCCTTGAACTGTTTCCAATTTCCTTCCAGCTGGTCCGAATTCATATGGATGACCTCCATAGTGAAAACAGCAGGATTACGGCCAGAGTGTTGCGATTTACTTTGGACAACAAAGTGCTAAATAGTGCATACAATGCGCAATTTTTTGATCATGGCTATTTTTATGTCCAGTGGGGCGGTTGCGCAGACTCCGGATGGCGCCAATATGGCGCCTCAGGCCGGGAGTCCGACACGCGCTGAGCTTATTGAAGCAGCGCGCGCGGCAAAGGCTGCCGAGCTTTCCCCGGAGGATCCGCGCGGAATCGAACACACGCTGAATGTGATCGAGGATAACGAACTCATTCAGCGCGTTACCGCCGGCGCTGGAGGATTGCGGGTTCATTTGGGAGGCCTGATTACCGGCTCGGGTTTCGCGGCGGGTCCTGAATACTATCGTCGGCTGCTGCATGACCAAGTGACGTTTCGAACCTCGATGCGCGCCTCCCTCTCCGAGTTCTATTTGATGGATGCTGAACTGGACGCGCCACATTTGGCCAACGATCGCACGTTCGTCAACCTTTATGCCGAGCATTACGACTACCCGCGCATCGATTATTACGGTCCGGGCCAAAACTCTAAGAGAACGGGACGAAGCAATTTCCTGCTCGAGAGCACGCAGTTCCAGCTACGCGCCGGATTCAAACCGATGGATCGCCTGCGGATCGGCGTGCTTGGCAAGTATCTGATGGAAAACGTCGGGCCTGGCCGGGACGATGAGTTCGCCTCCACCGACCAGACGTACAGCGAGCTGACCACGCCGGGGCTCCAATATCAGACCAACTTCCTGCAAGGCGGCGGCTTTATTCAATACGATTGGCGCGATAACCCCGGAGGGCCCCGGCGCGGCGGGAACTATCTGGCGGAGTTCTCCGGCTTTTCGGATGTGCAGCGCCACGCTTACTCGTTCGACGAGTTGCATCTGGAAGCCCAGCAATATATCGGCTTCTTCAATGAGCGGCGCGTAATCGCGTTGCGCGGCCGCATTATCGCTACCGACCCGCATGCCGGAAATCTGGTTCCGTTCTATCTGCAACCCACGCTCGGCGGCTCCGATGATTTGCGCGGGTACCGTTCTTTTCGCTTCTACGACAACAATTCGATGGTGATGAATGCCGAATATCGGTGGGAGATCTTCAGCGGCCTCGATATGGCGCTTTTTGTGGATACCGGACAGGTTTTTGACCGGTGGCAACAGATCAATTTACAACGCCTCAAGACCGACTATGGTTTTGGATTTCGCTTCAACGTCCGCAACGATGTATTTCTTCGCATCGATACCGGCTTCAGCAACGAAGGGTTTGCCGTATGTCTCAAATTCAACAACGTATTCTAAACCTCGCCTTGCTGCTGCCACTATGCGCCGGGGCTCAAAAGTTCTATCCGGACGATCCTTTGCTGCGCGAGCCGGCGCCGCTCACCGTGACTAAGCCTTTGGCTCGAGATATCAACGACTATTACGATTTCTTCCAGAACACCTTTTTTACTCCAAGTAAGAAGGAAGTCAAGCATCACACCGAAGGGCCCTCGCTCGCTGTCAACACGCTTGGCGAGGTTCCCGACAGCGCATGGTTCACTAACCGGATCGGCTCGCGGCCGATGACGATCGAGGAATTGGTGCGCGGACCCGGCGCTTCTCACGCGCCGGTCGCGGATAAACCTTGGACCGTCATTTCCGGCAAAAACGAAGGCGTAACCCCGGGTCTGGTGATTCGCGATGCGGAAGGCCGCAGATATTTCCTGAAATTCGACCCTAAGAGCAATCCCGAAATGGCCAGCGCAGTGGACGTTTTGGGCAGCAAACTCTTTTACGACCTGGGCTACAACACGCCGGAGAATTACATTGTGAAGTTCTCGCGGAGTCAACTGGTGGTGAACGAAAAATCGACGTTTCGTACCCCGCAGGGCACGAAGCGCGCCATGACGGCCCGCGATATTGACGACTCATTGCTTAAAGCGCCGCGCGACAACAATGGCCGCTACCGAGGCTTGGCGAGCCTTTCCGTACCCGGCGATATCATCGGCCCGTTTCGCTACTTCGGCATGCGCCGCGATGACCCCAACGATATTGTGGACCATGAGGACCGGCGCGATCTGCGCGGACTCTATGTCTTCGCCGCGTGGCTCAATCACACGGATTCGAAGTCAATCAACAGCCTGGATTCGGTAATCGAAGAGGACGGGCGGCGGTTCATCAAGCACTTCCTTATCGATTTCGGCGCCATTCTCGGCAGCGACAGTTTCGAAGCCAAAAGCCCGCGCGCCGGCAACGTGTTCCTCTTCGACTGGACCAGTTCCGCCGAACAGTTTCTAAGCCTGGGTTTTTATGTGCCCAGCTGGATGCGCGCCAATTATCCGCATCTTCCCGCCATCGGCCACCTGGAGTACAAGACATTCGACCCCGAACACTGGCGCAACAATTATCCCAACCCGGCGTTCGAGCAGCACAATCCCGGCGATGCGTTCTGGGCCGCAAAGAAGGTGATGGCCTTCAGCAACGAAGCCCTTCGCGCCATCGCGCGGACCGCTCAGTACAGCGATCCGCGAAGCACGGAATGGCTGGCGACCTGCTTAATTGAACGGCGCGACAAGGTTGGACGCGCGTTCTTCGAAGACGTACTCCCGCTCGACGGCTTCGCTGTGACAGGCGGTAAACTGACGTTCAACGACCTCGCGGTGAAGTATGGTTTCCGTGAATCTCGTCTTTATGGGGTCCAATGGTTCGAATACGACAACCGATCGGGCGCGAAAACGCCCATTTCCGGAGCTTCCTCTTTCGAGATTCCACAATCGCCGGCGCAGTATCTTGCGGCGGTAATTCAAACGAAAACCAATTCAGGGCCGGCCGCACGCAAGACCGTGACGGTCTACCTGCACGCCAATTCCGTAGTCGGGGTCGACCGTACGTGGTAAGCGCGCTGCGCGCCGTTGCGCTGCTGCTCTGGGCGGTTGCTCTTTCGGCGCAAGGCGTCTACGTTTACGTCGGCGACATCACTCCCGAATCCGCGCTCATCGCGTGGGGCAATACCAGCGGCATGCACGGGCATAACACCATTGGACGCGAATCGGCTTCCATGGGGCCGGCCGCTGTCCGCATCGATAACCGAACTCTTCCGACCACCCGGAACTGGATCGATGTGCGCGGGCTGAAGCCCGACACCACCTATCCGTATGAGGTCTTCGTCAGAGACCGCCATATCGGCGGCGGCGAAGTTCGCACGTACCCAGAGCGCGCCACCAAAATGACGTTCTTTGTCATAGGCGATTTCGGCACCGGCGATTCCTATCAAGACCGCGTCGCGGAGGCGATGTGGAAGGAGTTCTCGAAACGCGACGGCTCCGATAACCCAGTGCGATTCATCCTGACGATGGGCGATAACATCTATGCCTACGTCAATATCGGGAACATCATCTTCGCGTCGGGAGATCAGGATCACGATTGGGACGCAAAGTTCTACGGCCCGTACAAGGAACTGATCCGGCGCATCCCCTTTCGGCCCACGCTGGGCAATCACGATGGCAACGGCAGCGAGCGGGCCGGCGATCTGACCGTCTACTTGGATAACTTCTTCTTCCCGCAAAATAAGCCCGCCCGCTACTACGCGTTTTCCTTCGGAGGCCTGGCGGATTTCTTCGCGCTCGACACCACGGAAAATACCGAAAGCGGTCCTCGAGAAGCCCAATATGGCCGCAACATGCCGCAATGGCCGTGGCTGCAACAGGCCATGGGGGCGTCGACTTCGCCTTGGAAAATTCCCTATTTCCATCACCCTCCGTTCACCGCGGGACCGGCGCACCCGCCCAGTTACGCGGCGCTGCGCCATTGGATGGATCTCTTCGAACGCTCGGGCGTAAAGGTCGCATTCAGCGGCCACGAACACAACTTACAGTTCAGCGAAGACAGCGAAGCGACCGGCCACATCCGGTACATCGTCAGCGGCGCCGGAGGACAGCTCCGCGACGGCCAGGTCTATAAAAAGATGCGCCAGGCTCACATCGAGGCGTGGGCCGCGCAACGCCATTTTCTGGTGGTGGAGATTGAAGGCCGCACCATGCGCATCACTCCGGTTTCCTATGGACCATTTACCGTGACGAACGCCGACAAGCGGCCGATTTCACTCCCATTCGTCATTCAGTTACCGTGAACCAGCAGTTCGCAAATGTGATCCATAACCGCGCGGACTTCGCCGGTGGGTCCGTTATAGTTATTCACCAGAATCGAGAAGACGATCCAATCCCCGCGCGGCCTCTGCGCATAACCGGATAGCGCGCTGACATGGGTGAGGGAGCCTGTTTTGGCGTGAATTCGACCCAGCAGATCAGGGGAAGAAAATCGCGAATTGAGCGTGCCATCCTGACCGCCGACGGGAAGGATCGAGAGAAAGTTGTCCCGGGCGGGCGAGTTGTACATGAACCGTAGCAGATGCACGACGGTCGCCGGACTTACCAGATTGAGCCGGGCCAAGCCCGAGCCATCGTTAATGTTGTAACCCGTAGCGGGCACGCCGATCTCGGTGAGAAACGCTTTCAGCTCTTCGAGGCCCGCCTCTACGCTGCCGATGTTGCGGCGCGCTTTGCCGACTGCGCGCAGATCGAGCTCGGCATGCAGGTTCTGACTTACCTTGGCCGTGACGCGCAAATCTTCGAGCAGCGGCGCGGAGACGCGCCGTGCCAACTCAACCCCGAGATCTGGCGCGACGGGGGCAGCTTGTTTGAGATCGGCAGCCTCGAAGGGCAGGAAATGGCGCGCGACGGCGTTGCCTATAACGGAAATTCCGCGGGCCTGCAATAGCTGGCGAAACGCAATGGCTGCGTAGCGGGCCGGATCTTCGATTCCCAAGCTGAGAATTTCACCCTTATCGCGGAGCGGGATGGTTCCCCACAACTCGAGCGTCATGCCGCCGGGAGCGCGCGAATAATGAACGTGCCGCTCTCCGGCCGCGGTGGTGCGGATGTGGTTGTGGATGGTGTAATACGCCACTGGCGGGTTTAACGTAATGGACGCCAGGTCGCCCGGGGCTGCGCCTGCGTCTAACCGCAGGGTGAACGCGTTGTCGTTCAAGCTGAGCGCCGAGACGGGCGCGCCGTAATCGAAGACCGGGTCGTCAATTCCCCATCCGTCGCCAAAAGGTTCCCACACGTAGTAACGGTCGTCACCCACGACATCCCCGGTGATGCGCGTGATGCCTTTGGCTGCGACTTTCGCGGCGAGATCGGACAGCGCAGCAAGCCCATCGCCCGCGCCGGAACCCATTTGATAGGGGATCGTGCGCCCGGAAAGATTGGGATCCCCGCCGCCGACCAGAAGCAGATCGCCATCCACAACGCCGGCGGCATCGGGCGGCGCCGCGGTCACGACGCGGGTTTGAAAGGTGAAATCCGGTCCCAGCCGGGTCAGAGCGAGCGACGTGCTGAACAGTTTGGTGTTGGAGGCGGGCACGAAGAAGTGGCCCGCGTTCATTTCGAAGAGCGTCTTGCCGGAAGGCAACGCGGCTGCTTGAATTCCCCACGCGGCGTTGCGGGCCACGGGCGATTCCTCAATGGCGCGTTGAATCTCGCGCGCCAAAGACTTGGCCGGCGCCTTAGCGGGCGGCTGCGCCATGCAAACGGTCACGGCCGCCAGGAACACAATGGCTGGTTTCATCGGCCGGTTATTTTCGACTCCAACCAGATGGACAATAGCAACGCGATGACGGTGATGGTGCCAATTAGCGGGATTCCTATCACCACTCCTACACCCCACTGGCTGGCCGCATAACCGAGCGTTGCGGGCGCAACCAACCCCCCAACCAGCGCGAGGGAGAAAATACCGTTGAAAAAGCCGGGGTGATAGTACGGAAACCGGCGGCCGATGGCTTCGGCGACAAGCGGATAGATGCTGGCATATCCGGCGCCGATGAAAAACACGGCGAAACCGGCGCCGAAGGAGTTATTAGTGAAGAAGAGAACGATGCACCCGAACATGGCAGTCACGCCGCTGCCGAAAAGCAGCCAGGCATGTCTCATGCGCGGCAGGAGCGCTACAGCGACCATCCGGCCAATCATGAGGAACAGCCAATAGACCGCCAGCGTCCGCAGGGAGGCGCTGGGACTGAGGCCGACGCGCCGGATCAGAAATAGCGGCAGCCATCCGGCGATGGACCACTCGTTTCCGAACTGAACGAAAAGCAGCATCGCGAAGAGAATCGCGCCAGGACTGCGGAAATCCTGAATGGCCTGCCGCAGCGTGGGTTGTATGCCTTCGAGCGCGGTGGCGTAACGCGTCTTGGCATAAAGGACGGCGAAAGCGGCGGGCGCAGCTGCCATGGTAAGCAGGATGGATCGCACGGAATAGGCGTAGAACGTTCCAGCAACCAGCAGGGTGACGGCGAGGCACCCCAACCCATACCAGACTCCGCCGCGGCTGACGGAGCCGGCGGCGTCGGAATGATAGCTGCCGGAAATCCCTTGAAAAAGCGCCACGTTCAAAAGACCGGCAGCGAATCCAAGGGCTAGCAGACCTGGGGGACGCCATGCCTCCAAGATTGCTGGAGAGACCAAGGCCAGGAACACCAGAGCTACGCACGCTAAAGAACAGGCAAAGACGAGTTGAAAGGTTAACCCTCGCTGTTGCATTAGCTTGCGGGAGATGGCTGCTGCCAGAACGAGACCTGCCGCCAGGCTCAGAAAATAGTTGCCGACCGTGATGAACTGCGGCGGGTCGCGGTGGAATCCCCAGGCTGGGAGGATAGCTCCCAACAACGCCATGAGGAACCCGGACAGCAAGAACCCCGCGAGCGCACGGCCACCCGCGGAGGGGTCGGCCGCTTTGGAGGTGGCGAAGCCCACAGAGGTTGATTGTAACCCGTGTGTAATTGGACGAATTTGCGACATTTCCGAGAAACAGTAGAGTGGACTACGAAATTCCATAATTTAGCTGTTCTGCTCTCCTTGTTTTCAACAAGTTAACGCTGGCCACCGAGATGCAGTTTAACGAGTGGGTCATAGAGCGTTTTCAGCTTTGGTGCGTTGCCTCATCCAGGCTATCCGCCGCCCCGCTTCGGTTGCCATCTACCGCAGCGGGGCTTTTTTGTTGTCGGACACCTTTCCACGGCCAGCTATCCCCGCTTGTTAAACTGATCCTTCCTCATGTTCGGAATCTACGCCCACTACATGGACCGCTGGGAGCGCAAGCTGGCTACGCGCGACACCAACCGAATCGTCCGCCCGTTCGAATGGGGCGCCGATTGGCTGAATGCCATTGGCTTTCCCCCCATTCCCGCCTCGGTAAACGGGGATGCAGCAGGCCAACTCTCCAATTTCGCTACCCAGGCGTTGGCCGACTCCGACCGCTTTTATGCCTACAATCCCGTCCGCGACTATCGCCTAACCGAAAACCGTCTCACCTTCAGCAGCCCGGTGCATTCGGGCGATGCTAAAAACGACCAAGCGCATGCGCTTTGGTTTCCGGCGGAAGCCGCGCAATCCGCGGCGAAAGGGCGCCGGGCGCTGGTCGTGCTGCCGCAGTGGAATTCCGGTCCGGACGGGCACGTGGGGCTGGCCAAACTCTTGAATCGATTTGGGATCAGCGCGCTCCGCATGACTATGGCCTACCATGCCGAGCGTATGCCCGCCGAGTTGCAGCGCGCCGACTATCACGTATCGAGCAACATCGGCCGCACTATCCATGCGGCGCGTCAATCGGCTATCGATGTTCGCGCGTGCCTGGATTGGCTGAACCTGCAGGGCTACGAACGGGTGGGAATCCTGGGTACGAGCCTGGGCTCGTGCGTTGCATTCATGGCCGCGGCGCACGATGCGCGGGTAAAGATCGGTATTTTCAATCATGTCTCGATGTACTTTTCGGACGTGGTTTGGACCGGTCTTTCGACGCAGCATGTTCGCAAAGGCTTTGGCGAAACGGTGACGCAAGACGACCTGCGCCGCTACTGGGCGCCGATCAGCCCGGCGAGCTATCTGCAACGCATGAAAGACCGCGACATGCGAAGCCTGCTGATTTGGGCCAAGCACGATTCCAGTTTTCTGCCTGTCTATTCGAAACAGGTGCTGAAGACATTTCGTGAGATGAAGCTGCCGCACGAGGTGTTTACTTTGCCGTGCGGGCACTACACCACGGGGCAGTTCCCGTTCAACCTGATGGATGGCCTGGTTATGTGCCGCTTCGCGGCGAAATGGCTGTAGGCTGGATTGGGGCTTTTTAGGCAAGGGTGGCTCCTGGCTGACCCAGTTGCCTGGCGATTTCTTCTAATAGTCTTGGCGTATCGGCGTCGCTGTTCCAGTGGAAGGACTGTATCTGCTCCCAAACGTCCAGCAATTCTGACGGCGGTCCGGGACGCTGTACTAAGACAGCAAAGATTTTGGGCCGCCCATTGATGCGATAGCGGCCGCAGGCGATGCGAATCTCGGCGAGATTGCCGCGGCCGCCAAACGAATCCGCGATTACGCCAACCACCAGATCGGCGCGGCCGAAAAGCTGCTCTGTCTGGTCATGGTAGGACGTCGTGACGAGTTCGTTGAACTCCAGCACGGTTTGATTGCGGTTTCGTAGCCATGTCCGGATGGCGAGAGCGCAGGGCAGATCTCTGTCCGGGGTTGAAATCAACACGGTATGGAGATCTCGCATAGACTTGGCGATGTGGTCACGATATAGGCGGTTGCGCGGGACCAGCTTGCCGCCTTGTTTCTTCGCCAGACCGATGGCAAGGAGGCTGTCTTGCGCTTCTTTGTTGAGACGCACCCCAGACAGCAAATCGGTCCATGCCTGCCGCAGATCACCGCTATCGATTTCGCTGTTGAGCGTCTGCAGGTGCTCGGCTAACGGTCCTTGCCTCGCGCCCATTAACGCGGCGAGGGGCTGATCCTGCGAGACGCCCGTTATGACGGCGCGTGTCAGATCAGGATGGCCTTCTACCCGATCGAACAGCTCCTGCAATTGTTCTCCATTTAAGGGTGAGTCGAACCTTCGATTCAACTCGTCCGTATCCTTGCGCGTGAAATCTTGCAGTTCAATAATGCGCTCGCGCACGTATGACTCGCCGAGACCTGATGCCGCCGGCGCGGCCAGCACCCATCGCGTCGGGCTTCGCTGCGAGAGCTTATCGAGAGTCTGCTTCAGATTTTCCACGTCATCGATCAAACAAATGGCATCCGGAACGAACGGTATCTCTCCCTGAGCGGCGTAACGCACCGCCACGTTCTCTTCCCGGAGAATCCGTTCTAGGTATCGCAGCATAGCGGTCTTGCCCGAACGGCGGGAACCGCGCACGATCACGTTGGAACCCGAGAGTATCAGCCGTCGCGCTTCGTGGGCGGCTTCGGTTTCGATAAAGAAATTATCGGCCGCCGCGCCCGTTCGGGCCTTGGATCGGATTTGATGGAGCGCAACTTTCAGGGACCGTAGGCTGGAATCGGGGTCAGATTTATTCCAGATGATGTGTAGGTGCGCAGGTACGGGTTTACGCCACGGTGGGGGCGGCGGCTCCCCGAGCATAACCGCAAGCAGCTCTACGTTCGCACTCACAGTGAGTTCAACCGTGCGCAGAAGCCACGTACTATCGGCCGACTCCGCGCTATACACCACAATCACGGCGATGGATTCGCGAATTCTCGACTGAATCATCTCGGGGTAGCCGGAATTGACAGTGACCTGCGGCGCCTCAAAAATTTCATATCCGGCCGAACTTAGCGATTTCGAGATCTGCCAACCGGCATCTTGGTCCGGCTCGAGTTCTGAGCCGTAAAGAACGATCACACGCGGACCCGCCTCCGAGGCCGCCCTTATTTCGGGTGGCAAATCCGCTAGCGAGATTTCGCTGCCGGACGCCAGCACAACCATGCGCTCGATCACGTTCACTAGTTCGCGAACATTCCCGGGCCAGTTGTAATGGATAAAGGCCTCACGAACTTCCACCGGGAGTTCAAGCGCAGGACGATTGTATGCGCGGCAAATCCTGGAAAGGTAGTGTTCAGCAAGAATCGGAATATCCTCGCGATGTTCGCGCAAGGGCGGCATCTCGAGTCTTGTCGAGAAAAAGCCGTAGTAGAAAGCTTCGACGAACTCGCCCTTTCGTATCATCTCTTTGAGATCGCGGTGAGTAGCCGCGAGAATGCGAACGTTGACGGGAACGAGGACGCCATTTACTCGGGTCAACTCTCGCTCCACCGAAAGGGAACGGATCTTGGCCTGCAGAGACAGAGGAAGTTCGCCTATTTCATCTAAGAAGAGCATACCGCCCTGGGCTTCTGCGATCGCGCCTCCCTGATGGCCGGAGGGCCGGCTCGTCATCGTCTTTGCACGTACGCGACTCCCGAACAACTCGACATCCAGACGATCCTCAGATACACCGCAGTTCACAGTGATGAACGGTTTGTCGGATCGCGTGCTGGCTGCGTGAATCGCGTGCGCGGCCACGTCTTTCCCCGTTCCGGTCTCACCGAGAATCAGGACGGGGTCGTTGCCGGGCGCCACTCGCGCGATGAAATCCCGAACTTTTTGCATGGCGGCGCTCGTTCCGATCAGTTCGCTTTCGGATTGGAGTTCAGATTCCTCGACGTCCTCCACTTCCCGCTCGGAAAGGCCCCATTCGACCGGCGCTGGCAGCTCGACGTTGCCGATTTGTACGGGCTGATCGACCGGACCCAAGGCTTCAAAATGCTCTAGCGCGGCTTGCATGTCGCCAGCGGCCAACTTGTCGAGCGCCACCGCGTATGTGACTACTTCGACTTGGGACATCAGCGCGGCGCTGAGGCCTTGCGTCAGCTTGATCACGCGGGCATTGATGCCGGAGCGGCCCCGCTGCGATGCGTTCAGGCTGCGCGCCAGCGCCTCGGCGGCCTCTTCGGGCTTGCGGTAGGAGAGCGCGGTTAGGGCCTGTCCCTCCACGAAGTCGCGCCATTCGGGGTCGTGGGTAAATTCGCGCGCGCGATCGGCCCAGGCGCCGAGGAAGCCGGCCACCGATTGCAGACGGCCGGGGCCGAACTCCGGATCGCGCTGCAACTCTTCAACCAGCAAGCCGCGCAGCTCTTCATCCATTTCATAAAAGCCGCCGCCGACATCGCGGCAGATGGGCGAGAGCAGCAGATCGGCCTCGGCTACCCAGGGCGCCACGGCGACGAAGTTTATGCGGATGAGGTGCAGCAACTCGGGAGTTAAGCCGATAGGGACGGCGCCGTGCATGGCTAGACGGACGTGCGGTTCGCCGAAACGGCGGGCGAAGGATCGCGCGCGCTGCCAGGCTTCGTCGCGCGCGTGCCATTCCCGCATTAGGCCGACCGCCTTCCGCGCAAGACATCGACTGCTCGATCGAGGCCTTGGCGATCGAGTGGAAACATGGCGATGCGGCCCTGCTGGCGAATCTCGGCGGCGCTGGAGCGCGCCCAGCGAAACTGCGGCATCGGATTCACCCAGACGACGTGCGGGCTGAACGACCGCAGAACGTTGAGCGATGCCACGGTGCGGGCTACGCGGTTGGCGTCGCGGTTGCCGCGGGCGGCGCCGGCATCGCTTACGATCAAGATCCCGGCCCCGCGAAACGGGTTGCAGGCGGCCGCGAGCGCAACGGGATGGCTCAACCACGGTTTCGCAAAGACCGTGGCTTCGGGAACGTCATGGAAGTGGAAGACGCCGATTCGAGCGAAACCCACGGTCTGGGCCGAACTGAGCAGCGGCGAAATGACGCCGCGAAAGGGGGCCATGGAACCGCCCTCATCGGCCAGGATGAGCAGGCGGGCGTGGTTGACGCGGCGCGGCTGGAGCACGGGCTGCAGAAGGACGCCCTCGCGCTCTATGAGCTGAAGAGTGCGCTCCAGGTCGATCTCGACCGGGGCTCCGGCGCGCGCCATGCGGCGGTAGTATTGCCACGCGCGCTTCATCTGACGGCGCGTGACGGGGAGCGAACCAACCCAATCGAAGTTGCGGGCCGCCGAATCATCGCTCTTGGGCAGCACGATGGGACCTGACGATTGCAGCGTGTTCTCGCCGGGATCGGAATCACCCCCGACGGGCTGCCTGCGACGGATGGTGGTCACCATACGGCGCTGACGTTCCTCCTCCGCTTCGCCCGCTTTCCGGCCGCCTTGTGAGGCCGGGCTTCCGCCGCCGCTTCCGGTTTCGCTTTCCACCTGAGCCAGCGCCCGTTCGATGGCGCCTTCATCCGGCAGAGGCGGCAGCCAACGGGCCAAGACCTCCCGCACCTCAGCTTGCTCCGCGACGGACTTGGCCCACAAGGTCTGGCAAAGGAACTCCAGATCGGATCGCGAAGAGACAAGGCTGGCGCGGAGGGCTGCGAGCAACGCTTCGTATTCAGCGATGCCGAGCGGAAACTCGCGGCGGCGAAGCTCTTGGAAGACTTGCAGCAGCGGGGGTTTCACGGCTTGGAGGTAGCACTCTCGGCTTCGACGCGGCGCTGATCTTCGCGGTATTTGAACAGGACTTGCCAGAACGGCGCGTCGGCCAGCGGCATATCGGGCTGCAGGGATTCCGCCGCAATATCCCACGCCATTAAAATGCGCACCCAATCGATGAGCTCGCTGGTGGCGGGAAGTTTGCGGAGTTCGCTGAGCGCGCGGAAACGGCGCAGAAGGCGCTCCGTGTTCGCAATGAGCGCGGCGTCGACTTGACCCTCGAGATTGGCGCGAACGATTCTTTCCAACTGTTGGGGCTCTGGAAAATCGATGTAATAAAACAGGCAGCGACGAAGAAAGGCGTCGGGCAGCTCTTTTTCATCGTTGCTGGTGATGACGACAATGGGCGGGATACGGGCCTTGTAGTCGCGGCGGTGACCTGACTGTATTTCCTCTTCGTTGAGCGAGGCGGGGTCGAGTTCCTCGATGGTGAACTCCATGAGATCGAGCTCACGCAGCAGGTCATTGGGGAAGTCGATATCGGCTTTATCGATCTCGTCGATCAACACGACGCATTCTTCGCACGAGCGGATGGCGTGGCCCAAGGCGCCGAAACGGAGATAGGGAATGAGCGATTGAGCCTTTGCTTTGCCGAGGTGGGCATCCTGCAAGCGGCGTACGACATCGATGGCGTACAGCCCGTCTTGCGCGCGCGAGGTGGACTTCACGTACCAGTTGTGAAGGGGAACGCTCAACTGATCGGCGATGGCGCGCGCCAGCCTGGTCTTGCCACAGCCGGGCGGCCCTTTGACCAGAAGCGGGCGATGCAGAACGAGCGCCATGTTGACGGCGTCGACGAGGCCTTGATCCGGAATATAGCGGAAGGCGTTCTCCGGGCGATCTTCCACGAGCTGGAAACGTTGTGTAGGCATATCAGTCGGACAGGTTGTAGGATTCCCAAAATCCGGGGTCGCGAAACTGCGTGTAGATAAGACGCGGCTCGCCGTTGGTCTCGGCAAGCAGCGTATCGGCGGTCTGCACGGCCTGCTCTTTCGTCATCCAGCGGCGCAGCCAGGAAACGATTTCGATGCGCGTGAAGCATTGCAGCGGCGACAAGGCGACCATGGTATCCGGCAGGTGCGGGAGGGGCGCTGCGCTTTCCACCCCAGCGAGGCAAATGAGAGAGTTTTGCGCCTCTTTAGCAACCCGCGCCGCGAGCGGCGACCAGAAAGAGGCGCCGAAACCTTCGATTGCATTGGCGAAACGTTGCACATCATGGATGGTTAGGAGCACATGAGAGCTCTTCAGACGTTCGATGAGCGCGCCGGCATACTCGTCGACGGAGGCGGGCGAGAAACCGGGCTGGAGCGCGCGGCCAAGCACGGACAGCAACGCCCGCAGGCCTTCGCCGCGCCAGACGGGTGAGACGGATGCCGCAAATTTCAGGACATGGCTGTTGGTAGAACGCTCGAAGGAGTTGCGGACGCGAGCGGCTATTTCCCGATGCCCCATTCCCAGTCCGCCGTGGATGACGAAGGCTGCGACTTCGGGTCCGCTGCCGGCCGCAAGCGCGGCGTAGGCCTCTTCGAATTCCCTTCCCTGCGTCACTCGACCAAGTTCGCAGATGTCCGATTCCTCAGGCTGTTGGCGCGAATCGACGCGAAGAGTCTGGCGAAGCGGGCCTTCATTCCACTGTTCGACCATGGTCTTCACGCGCTGGTAGAGATCATGCGATGCGGTGAAGGTGGTGTGGGCGCCGGACCGGCGGATGGCATCGAGAAATGCGCGCTGCGCCTTATCTTCCTCAGGCGACTGATCGAGCGCGCGCGTCCGCAGAATGGCAGCGAAGTCACACTTCGGATCGGGGACGAAGACGGCAAGCTGACGGGTTTCCATGGCGTCGCGCGCAAACGCGAATTCGGCTTCCGTGATGGACATGCTGTTATCGGGAACGCGCGACCCGTAGCGGTAGGCGAAGACTCCGACATAGTGCGTGCTGTCTGACTTCAGCTTTTCGCGGCAGATCTCGACGGGGTCGCCGTAAGGGACAACCCAGGTTTCCATGGCGACCGCAGTGGCGCCGCCGCGCTGGATGCCGTCTAAGGCGGCCGGGCGGCAATCGGGATCGAGATCCAAACGAGTGGAGCTGAGGAAAGCCTTGATGTCCATGTCTATGCGAAGCCCGCCTCCCGCACGGCGGCGCCGGCAGCACGGAGATTTTCGAGACGCATCTCGGAATATTTTCGCGAGAGCAGGACGCCATCGGAGCCGGCGCGGAAGGCGGCCAGTACGGCGGCCTTAGTGCCTTCCGGAGTGGAGCGGCTGGAGCGATTGACGTCCGTGGGAATGTCGATATCGATGCCGGGCCAGAGCTGGGTCTTGGTTCCGTTTAACGCTTCGCGCGCGCGTTTGGCCTCTTCATAGACGTAGTTGGCGGAGAAACCCGCCTTGGCTAACTGATCGAGCGGCTTTTCCTGCGTGTAGCCTAGGACGCGGTAATGAAAGTCGAGTGACTCCTGAAGCGGCAAATCGGCGAACATGGTGCGGCCCATGTTGCGGATGTAAGTGACTATGCGCTCACCGCCGCAGTTGTGATACATGACCATCTTCAAGAAATCGGAATGCTCGTGAATTACCGAGAGATCCTGCTCGGCGCGATAAATGGGGCTGAAGGAGTTATTGTGCCAGATATGCCAGCCGACGCCTACAGAGGGCTTCACGGACTTGACGCGCTGGTAGATGGCGGCGTAGGTGTCGCGGAGGCTATCCGTCCAGAGCATTTCCCAGGCGAGTAATTCGGGATAACGGAGCATGAGGCGCCACAGAGTGACATAGTAACCGTCGATGGGCTTTCGGTTTTGACGGCCGGCTTCGACGAAGGCCGCGAGGGCCTCGAAGCCGGCGCGCGCGCGGGCCGGGTCGACGCCGCGAGCTTTGGCTTTCGCCTCGCAGAAACGGCAGAAACAAGTTACGTTGCGTGGATTGGCTCCGCGCAGCATGTTGGAAAAGGCGCCCTCGCGTTCGGAGCCCCACATGATGCCATCGATGTCGTAAGAGCGCGCGTAGTCTTCCACCGCGCCTAAGAGCCAGTTGCGGTAATTGGGATTGTTGAAGCACAAGGTGACGGCATTGGCGCCATCGAACTGGGTTTCCTGGGCTTCGGAAACGCGCGGGACGTCGCGCCGCCAGACATCTTCAAACCAGCAGATAGTCTTCATGCCACGCTTGCGGGCCGAGGGTAAGACGGCCTCAAGGACATCATAGTCTCCAAATTCGGGCGCGCGGAAATCGGTAAGCACGGTATCGCGGTAATACTGGGGACGAATGCGGGTGTAACTGCCGCCGTGGAACGTGTTGGTATCGTACTCGCGCGGGCCGTGATCGGGCAGCGGCTGGCCAGGCACCTGACGGCCGGCGATTCCGCGTCCGTAAGTGAAGGTAGCGATGAAGAGCGTGTTCACGGCGCCATCGTGCTGAAAGATATCGAGAACCTTCTCGACGCCTTCATCTACGAACGAGACGGCGCCGACCTGGATGCCGACCATCTTGCGATCGGCGGGCGCGGCGGTTGCGGCGATTGCGCTTGCCGCGGCGGTTTGTAAAAAGTTTCTGCGTTGCATGTCAGTCGCTCCTGCTTCGGGGTTTGGTAATTATAACGTTAGCGCGGCTGGTTCAGGGAATAAGGAGGCACTTGCGCGATAGTGGCGGGCTCGGGCGGGATACACGCTGGGTTGGATACACGCCGGGCTTGGTCTGTTAGCAAGACGCGTGAGTTGAGGCGCAAAACGAGGATTAAGCGGCGAGTTCAGACGGCTCGTCGTCGTCATCATCATCGTCGTAGTCATCGCCATCCAGCCTGAAGCCTTGGGCCACAAGATGGCAGTGGTGGGCTTCGTCGAGACGGCGTTGCCGGTCACGACGGCGGGCGATTTCGGCGCTTGAAAAAACGAACCCACCCCAATCGGAGGCGGGCGTGAAGTCGTCGCCGGGTTCGTAGGTTTCTTCTTTGCTTTCCGCGTGTTCGACGAACAGCGCGGCTTGACCGAGGGCCTTTTCGCGGGCGGCTTTGCGCTCTGTCTGGAGGGCTTTTAGCTGGGTCGTATTCTTTTCCATGCCGCGGCGAATGCGGCCTTCATAGACGGTGAGGAGTTGGAGGTTGTGCGCCTGCTCGGCCCAGGTCTGGGATTGGGCGAGGGCGGCATCCACTTCGGGATGGCCGGCATCGATCTGGTCGATGCGCCGACGGAAACCGTCGGCGAAGATTCCGTTTTCGAGGGCGCGGGCGCGTTGCAGGCGCCACATATCCTCGGCGATCGAGATTGCGAGGAAGGTTTCGGTGGGTCCGGCAGGGTCGAGCTCGGCCTGGATATCGTGGCAGTGCTTTTGGAAGACGGCGAGTTCCTCGGTGGTGGCGCAGATAATCTGGCCGTGTAGACCACTGCGATATGCGTTCAGGCTAGAGCGGCGCTTGCCTTCCGGGGTGGTGGGACCTGTGGATAGTTGCGCGTTTGCGATGTTTGCGGCGTGCTGTTTGTCTGTCATGTGTTTCTCCGGGAGCCGGTTGAGGCTCCTGGCAATAGAGTACATGGGCGGAGGTTAGCGGACCAGGCTTGGGAACGCAGATCTCTTGTGTTATGTGGGGGTTGGCGATTTTTGAAGTTGTGTTACCGGAAACGGCGGTAGCGCGGGCCTTGATGTACAATCGTCCGGTCGGCTTGACGCGGCATCTCTGTTTTGACTGTGAGAGTTATGAAGAGGCCTTCGAAAACGGCCTGGTTCCACGCGGCCCAGAGTTGGGACTACCACAGGGTGAAGGAAGTGCTGCGCGAGGCTCCGGAGTTGGCGGCGGCAACGAATCCAAGGGGCTTGAACGCGCTGCACCTGGCGTGCGGGGTGCGGCCGGAGAAGCCAGGGCTGCACGAAGCGAGCGGCATTCGGACGGTGACTGCGTTGCTGGACGCGGGAATCGATATCGAGAGCATTGCGTTTAAAGACGACGACGGCAGCGAGTGGCGTGCAAACGCGGTGTGGTTCGCGGTGGGCAATGGACAGAATCTTCCGCTGGTACGGTTCCTGCTGAAACGCGGCGGCGATCCGAGTTACTCGCTGTTTGCTGTGCTATGGGGGTATAAGCCGGAGTTCGCGCGCGAACTGGTCAAGTACAAACCTCGCATGAATCTTCGCGGCGTCGATGGGCGCACGGTGCTGCATGCGGCGGTGAATCCGAACCGGCTGGAGGTGTTGAATCTCTACCTGGATGCGGGCGCGGATCCGTGGGTCAAGGACAAATTGGGGATCACGCCGCTTGACCTGGCGAAGAAACGCCGAGTGCCTGTGGAGATTATCGAGCGGATGGAGAAGACTTGTCCGCGCTGAAGGCGACAAATTCTTGTGCCGTTGTAGCATGTGAGTTGAAAATAAATGCAAGGAAGGAGTTAGCCGATGCCGCACTACAAAAAAGACGATTATGTTGTGTTGAAAACTAACGATTTCGCCAAGATTCTCAAGGTTGTTCACGAAGCTGTTGCAGATGACGATTGGCAGTACGAGGCATCCCTTTCTACCAGAGAGAAGAAGACGATCAGCGGGAAAGATATCCAGAGTAGCACTCTAAGGCACCTGTATTTGAGAAAGTTCCATCAACTGGACGATTTTGAGTCAGACACTCTGGATAAATATACCGGACCTACGTTTAAAGAGTGGAATACGATTTTGCGGACGGGCAAGGGGGAAACGCCGGAAATTGCCGCCTTGCAGAGAGTGATCACGAAGGCTCCTAAATATACGGGGCCGGTGTTTCGCGGATTGTCCTTTAAGGACGAACCGGAGCGCGATAAATACCTGTCCTATTTCACGGGAAATACCTATACGACGCCGCAGTTCATGTCGACCAGTAAAAGCAATGCCGCGGCGTTAGGGTTTGCCGTGGGAAATTTCTCGGTGTTCATGAGGATTTACGGCGGAGGCGGGACCGGCGCTATATTGCGATCTTTTACAGGCAACAAAGACCTGGGCGAAGACGAAGTCCTGTTCCTGCACGGAGCCAGATTTCTGGTGAAGGAGAACCGCAAGGTGGATGTGTCCGCAAATCAGGGCAGTTGGTATCTGGGACTTTGCGAGGAGGGGTGTGCAGAGCCTCAGTCTTTGCTTGTAATACCGGCATTTAAAACGAAGAATACTCTGTAAAAGAATCTGGCAAACGGTCCGCGGATCCAAACGTAATCGGCGCCTCGATCTGAGTTACGAAGACCTCGTGGTGGGGCCGCCGGGCGATTTCCGAGGGTGACGCGGCTTCGAAAAACGGCGGCGAGCGTCCTAAGAGCGCTGACTCTTGCGCATCCAGATGCCCCACGTGAGCGGCCCGGCTTGCTGATCGTCCATCGCCTTGCCGGCCGCCTTGAGAGCCAGCTTTATCTGGCCGTGATGGTAGCCTTCGTGCCAAAGCATGTGCTGGAGCAGAAGGATTGGGTGGTCGTAGTGAAGATCCATGGCGCGTCCTGTCTCGACTCTGCTCTTTACGGCGTCACTCACGGCTTTGGCGCTATCGTGCAGCATTTGCGCGATGCGATCCGTGGAACGCTCCATCGCCCACTCGACGCCGGGAAGGTCTCGGGCGAACTCCGGAGCGTCCTCGAGGACCAAAACCAGCCGCACATAATGAATGTGCGTAAACAGTTCCGCAACACATGGACTGCCTTCTATGGCCCGGGCTTCCAAGCCGCCATCCGGGAGAGCGCGGAGCAGGTTGACCAGGATGGTGTTATTTCGGTCCCAGGAGTCGAGTAGAGCAACAAGCAGGGCTTGGTCGGCGGCGGATGGATCCAAAGGAATGACGACTCTCTTTTCTCCCTCTAGAGTAACTCCGAAAGGCGAGGCCGAGGCTGCGGGCGTTCCGTAGCCCGAGCCACCGCTTGATCCAAAACGATTCTCCACAATTCCGGCCGTGGGTGCGTCATCATTCCAAATGTCCCTGAAGATCGGTAGGACGGTGCTCCTGGTGGTGATGGCGGCACCGGCATGGCCGCAGGTGAAGTTCGAGGTGGCGTCGATTCGGCCTAGCGAGCCGGGGATGACGGCGCGGGATGCGCGTCACGATCTGACAGGCGATCGCTTTGAGGCCAAGGCGATGACGCTTGGCGATATTCTCGACATGCTGAACGGATACCAATTGTTTCGGGTGGTGGGCGGACCCGATTGGATGAGGACCCACCGGTACGAGATCGAGGCGAAGGCTGAGCGGCCGCTGGACGCGGCGGGCCGGCAACAGGCGGTGATGGGCCTGCTGGCGGAACGGTTCCACCTGGAGTTACACCGGGAGACGCGGGAAGTGCCCGGGATCGTATTGCGCGCGCCGCGGAGCGCGGGTGGTCTTAAGCAGGCCGGTAGCGAGGAGCATTATTCGATCGGCAATGACGGCGGTGATGTTGTGTTTACCGCCGTGCCGATGTCCGCGGTAACGAATTATCTGTCACAGATGTGGCATGCGCCCGTCACGGACGAAACGGAACTGAAGGGGGCCTTCGATTTCAAGCTGGCTACTTCGCAGGTCGATTTACAACCACAAATTAGTTGGGGAGACCGGGTACGCGATGCGGTGGAGGCCGTCGGGTTTCGGGTGGAGAATCGGCGAATTCCGGTGGAGGTTACGGTGGTGGACCGGTGGGAAAGGCCGAGCGGAAATTAGGGCGCTGCGGCGGCGATGAGATTCCTTTGTGTCGGCTTTGGCCGTATCAGCGAGAACGACTTCGTAGGCCACGTTTTTCCCGGAACTCTTTTTCAAACTGCTTCAGGGGTGTTACGCGGCCAGCTTCGACGTCGGCGAGTCCGCGCTTAACGCCTTCGAGGGCCTCAAGCTCATCTATACGATCTACCAGTTTCTGGTAAGACAGCGCATCCTGAACAACGAGTTCGGCCTTGCCATTGATTGTGAGAACGACGGGGCGGCCGCCCCCGCGCATCTGTTCCAAGAATTCGCTTGTGTTGCGTTTGAAATCGCTAAGCGAGTGAATGTCTTTGCTGATATCGAGCACCTTAAATCTCCCGCACTAAATCTGCATTTAATTTGATGCTATCAAAAAAAACATCGCTACCACTGGCCGGCGACGTGCTCCCGCCTCTTCCGCTATGGAGATTTGGGACTTCCGATCAGGCGCCGGGCGGCTGCAGATGGTATTTTTCGTTGTGTGGATGAAGCGCAACGGCTACGCGGGGTGGTTCTGGAATCGCTCGACCAGGAGCGGGATGCGAACGACCTTGCACGCCACGCGTATCGGAGCCGGACGCAGTTTTTTCGGGTGTTTCGCGCAATGGTGGAGGAAACGCCGGTGGCTATGCGCCGGCGACTGCTGCTGGAAAGAGCGGCGTGGCAACTGTCACGTACGCAACTCCCGGTGACTGTCATCGGCCTGAACGCGAATTACGGATCGCTCGAAGCGTTCACCAGGGCGTTTCGAAAGGCGTTTAAGGTTTCACCGAGCCTCTATCGCCGTTTGGGAGTGACTTACACTCACCTGCACGCGACCAATGGAATTCATCACTGTTCCGGCGGGGATGACAGGAAAGGAATGGATCGATCGATGGATCTCTTTGACATTTTCGCCGGCCAGGAGTCCTGGCACACGCGGCGGCTTCTTGAGCTCGCCGGGACATTGAACGATGGACAGCTTGACCATCCTTTGACGAACCAAGTGAGAATTTTTCCGTGGGATGGGCCGGATCAGAGTCTACGCCAGATTCTGGACCGAATGGTGCAAACCAAGGAAGTTTGGGCAGCGGCGCTTACAGGGAGCGGCATGCCCTTATTGGATAATGCGCCTCGTGAAGATCGAACGCCTTCGGCGATGCTGGCGCGCATGGAGAAAGCGGATGCGGCGTTTCACAGCGTCCTCACGGATGTGCGCAATCGAAGCGCCTGGGAGGACACGTTTGTGGATGCGCTGTGCGAACCGCCGGAGACGTTTACGTTTGGAGGTATGTTCGCGGACGTGATTACTTTCAATGCCCATCGGAGGATGCTCGCCATCGATGCGATGCAGCGACTGGGGGCGAAGGTGGAAGGGTGCGGCAGTCCCATCGAGTACGTCACACACCTCGCGGGCGCGTGAGGCCCGCGAGCAGCACGGATTGCCCGCGGCTAGCCGCTCGGTATAGCTCGCACGGTCAGTTGTGGACGGGCACTCTGTTGGCGGAATCGGCGCCGCCGGGGAATAAATACGTTCATGCGTCAGCAATGACAGGCCGGGTTACCGGCCCGCGGATGCGCACAGTGGACAAGCGCTAGCTGGCGCCTGCTTCAGGGCCTTGCCATAGAGATCAAGCGCGTTCGCTTTGCGATGCGCCGCCCAAGCTTTTTCGAGAATATGCGCCGGCTCGGCTGAGGCGATGTCAAATCGCAGCAGCGATAAGATCATCGCTCTCGTGCTGACGTGGGGCGCGGCGCCTTCACCAATTTGCCCACAATGCGGGCATTTTAGGAAAGGGGGACGGATGTGGCGCTCCGATCGAATTCGTTGTAGCATCGCGTCCAGATCATCGCGCAGCTCGACCATGGCATCGAAAGACATGTCGGGATGCCACCGGGAACGTAACATCGCAACCATTTCCGGGAACCACACTCTTTGCGCGTCACCTGCCGCCATGTTGGAACCATTGTAGTGCCGGTCCGCTCACCGCACGTTTCGCCCGATCCGAATACCGGTGTTTGATTCCGGGGGAATTTCGCATCAACGATGAGGATCCTTATCGCGGCTGCCCGATGTACAATGAGTTCGCTTCTTGAGCGTCATCATCGATTGAGATGTTTCTGGACAGGAGGAACTCACAGCTATGACTCGACGAGGATTTCTCGGATCGTTCCCCAGCGTGGCGGCTGCGACGTCGCTTGCAGCTCAGCAGACGAGCCTGGCGCCGGCCGAAAAGCGGACGGGGCGTGGGGCGATCAAGATTACGGATCTGCGGTGCGCCATCATCGGGCAGAATCCGGTGATTCGAATTGTGACGGATCAGGGCATCTCGGGATACGGGCAGGCTGAATCGGCGAAGGCTTATCTCAAGCCGATGGTGCTTTTTTATAAGAGCTATATTTTGGGCGAAGACCCGACGGACGTTGCGAGGGTGATGCTTAAAATCCGGCGGATGGGCGCGTTCAAGCCTTGGGGGTCGGCCGTGAGCGCGATCGAGATTGCGCTGTGGGACATCGCGGGGCAGGTGGCGGGCGTACCTGTATATAAACTGCTGGGCGGGAAGATCCGCGACCGCGTGCGCGCGTATAACGGGGGTGTGCGCTTCCCCATGACCGGCCAGACGCCTCAAGACTACGCCGAGAATGTGCAGAAGATGAAGGAATCCAAAGAGGGCTTCACGCTGATCAAACAGGCCGTGGGCTTTCACAATCCGGCGATGATGCGCGCGCTGCCCAACGCGTGGTACGACGAACCGCGGACGGGAGCGCCGCATGCCGACCGCGGGCTGTTGACGGAGCGCGGGCTCGCAGAGATTATCGCGCGCGTGGAGGCGATGAAGAAAGTCTTAGGTAGTGACATCGGTCTGGCGCTGGACTGCGGACCGGGCTGGATGGTGAAGGACGCGATCACGTTTGCGCGGGCGCTGGAACCGCTGCACATTACGTGGATCGAAGATATCATCACGGGGGACTACACGCCTTACCCGAACGCCGAACTGTTTCGGGATTTGACACAGAGCACGTCGATTCCGATTCACACCGGGGAACAGATCTACCTGCGGGAGAACTTCAAGGATCTGATCGAAAAGCAGGCGGTGAATGTTGTGGGGCCGGACCCGGAAGATGTCGGCGGGATATCGGAATTGAAGTGGATTGCGGAGTACGCCGATCTGCATGGCATTCTGGTGGCGCCGCACGGGATTTTCGACGGGCTTATCGGGCTTGCGGCGCATGTTCAGATGGCGGCGGCTTTGCCGCAGAACTACATTGCGTTCGAATATCCGGTGGGGCAACCCGAGTGGTGGTACGACATTGTGGACGGGTTGCCGAATCCGATTATGAAGGCCGGGTTTATCGATGTGTGGGACCGGCCGGGTCTCGGGGTCACGTTCAATGTCAAAGCCGCTACGGCGCGGCTAGCGGACGAGGATCGTCACTTCTTCGACTGAGAAGCGTCTCTCACTCTGGTGTTAGTGAATCGTTGCGATGGCCGCGGCATCGCGGTTGAGTACGTCTTTCGGTAATTCCAGATATCCCAAGGCGGCGGCCTGATGCTGGCCGGGGCCTAGTATCCACTTCAGGAATGCTTTCATCGCGGTACGCTTGGCTTCGTCGGAGATATGCGCGGGCACCACCAGCCATGTGAAAGAGGCAACGGGATAAGCGCCCGCACCCGGGGCATTCACGATTGAGATCTTCCTGTTGGCGGCCATCTGAGCCGCGGGGGCGGCTGCCGCCGAGATGCTTTCCAGACTGGCGGCGACGAACTCGCCGCGGCGGTTTTGGACCTTTCCATAACTCAAGTGATTGCGCAACGCATAGGTGAACTCGACGTAGCCGATGGAGCCGCCGATCTCCTTTACCGTCTGGGCTACACCGTCGTTTCCCTTGGCGGCGCGTCCAACTGGCCAATGCGGAGATAAGCCGGCGCCGACCTGGCCCTTCCATTCGGCATTGGTCTGCGAAAGATAATCGGTCCACGCATAACTTGTGCCGCTTCCGTCCGAACGATGGACAACGACGATGTCGAGGTCAGGTAGATGGAGGCCGCGGTTGGCCTGCCGCAAAATGGGGTCGTTCCATTTCTTGATCTTTCCCAGGTAGATGCCGGCTAGCGCTTCGGGAGTGAACGCGATCTCGCCAGCGAGACCTGGCAGGTTGACGATTGGTACTAGTGCACCGACCACGGAGGGGAACAGCAAGTATTTATCCTCTTCTTTGGGGGCGATGTCGTGAATCGCCTCGGGGCTGTCGGACGCGCCGAAATCCACGTCGCCGGCGAGTAACTTGCGAATTCCGGCATCCGAGCCTACGGCGTCGTAAAGCAACTCCACATTCGGGTTCTCGCGCCGGTAGTTGGTGAACCATTTCTTATATACAGGCTCGGGGAACGTCGCGCCCGCGCCCTTCAAGGTGGTCTTGGCTTGAGGGAGAGTGGCAGGCGAAGAAGGCGTGAGACCTTTTGCCAGGACGTCCGCAACATCCTTCGCGATACGCCGGGAGAGATCTTTGGCCACGTCAGAATCGGACCTGGGGGTTACGAGATCCGACCACAGGGTCTGGCCCTTGGGATCTCGTAGTTCGACGGACAGATATCCCGCATAGACCGGCACGGCGTTGGACCTCGACGTTCCCGCTCTGGGATTGAGACTGCTGTAGCCGCGAATCCAGATTTCGCCGCCGCCGCCGAGGATGTAGTCAGCGCTTGATGCGGCGGGTGCAATCGAGATGGAGCGCAGTTTACGCAGTTCGCCGATCAAGCTGTCGCGAAGTTCCCGCGAGCCGGTTTTGGTGGTGAAGGGCTCGACGAAAATGCGCTTGGCGGGCGCAGCTTTGCCGCTTTGCCAGGCGAGCGCGGGAAGCGCGATGGCACAGCAAGCCAAACGGCGGATCCGTGTCGCGCGAAAGGCGGCCATGGTTGTGAGTATCCTACATGCCGGCATTGCAGGCGGCGCCGCGGACTACATTTTGGCTACAAGGCCGTGAATGTTTTTATTAGCACGCCTGCAATCGTTGACTTCGGTTAACCATATGCCCAACGATGGTAAGGAGTTGCGATTTCTTCTTGCCATCCCGATTCTGGCGTCTTGCGGCGCGTTTGCTCAAGGAGTGGAGGAGCCTGCTCCATCCGGGCAGGCGGACCAATCGCTTCACGGAAACGCCGCTCCGGCGGCCGCGGGCGCGCCCTTCTGGAATCGCTTTTGGCTTTCGTTTCAGGCGAACTACATTCGGCAGCAGCACGCCACTTTCCCGGCTAAATATTCTGGTCCGAATAGCTTTCAGGCGCCTGCCGAACATGCTACGTCGCGGCTTGAGACGCTATACACGGGCTTCCAGATCACAAAACATCTGGAGATTCTTGCCGACTTCGAGAGCGCCGGCGGGGCGGGGTTAAGCACGGCTTTAGGAATTGCCGGCTTTACCAATGTGGACGTGGTCCGCAACCCGACGCTGGGCGAAACCCCTTACGTTTCGCGCGTGATGCTGCATTTGACCATTCCATTAAGCAAACGGATGGCAGAGGCGACGCGCAACCCGCTTTCGCTCGCCTCGAGCGTTCCCGCGCGACGTGTGGAGCTTCGCCTTGGCAAAATGAGCACAGTCGATTTCTTCGACCTGAACGCCGTCGGCAGCGATAGCCATCTTCAATTCATGAACTGGGCCGTGGTCAACAACGGCGCGTACGACTACGCCGCCGATACGCGGGGCTATACGTATGGCCTGGTGGCGGAATACTATGACGGACCCTGGGCCGCGCGGTTCGGCGAAATGCTGATGCCCACGGTGGCCAACGGCATCAACCTGGAGTGGACCATTGCGCGCGCCCGCGGCGAGAATTTCGAAGTGGAGCGCCACATGACGCCGCTTGCAAAACGGGAAACCGTGGTGCGGGCGCTGGCATACGTCAACCACGCGAATATGGGCAGCTATCGCGAAGCCATCGAAGGGTATCTCTCGGGCAAGGATCACATGCCCGATATCACGCTTTACCGCCAGCAGGGACGGGTCAAATATGGCTTCGGCCTTAACTTCGAGCAGGAGTTGACGTCGCTGTGGCGAGCGTTTGGACGCTTGGGATGGAACGATGGAGCTAACGAATCGTTCGCGTACACCGAAATCGATCGCACCGCGGCAGTGGGTAGCGATTTTCGCGGAAGACCGTGGGGCCGGGCGAAAGACAAGGTAGGGGTGGCTTTTGTCGCCAACGGCATCTCGGGCGACCACCGGAGATATCTGGCGTTAGGTGGGGACGGCTTCATTCTGGGCGATGGCGGTCTGAACTATGGGATGGAGAAGATTTTGGAGGCATACTATACGGCTCACGTGTGGCGCGGGGTCTCTGTGGCGTTCGATTATCAACATGTGAACAATCCCGGCTACAACCAGGACCGGGGGCCGGTTTCGGTATTCAGCTTTCGCGTGCATGTTGAAGATGCGGTTCCGTTTGATAAAATTGGGAGCAAGTGACGAACGCCGGCATTTCCATTTAACCCCTGCTAATACAACCCGTTCCGGCACGTCTCATCTCCAGGACCATGCGCACGCTCGCTCTCGCTATTCTGGCCGCCCCGGCGGTTCTTTGCTCGCAAACTCCGGCGAAATCCACGCCGCCACCCGCCTTTGACGTCGCCTCGATTCGCGCCAGCCAAGGCAATGCGGGAGGAGGACCTGGAGGCGGCCGCGGCAACCCTTTCCGGCGCGATAATATTCAGCTTTCGCCGGATGGCGTAACGATGCGCGGCATTAGCCTGAAATCGGCGATCGGCTGGGCGTATGGCGCCAAGGATTATCAAGTAAGCGGCCCGGACTGGCTGGATACGCAACGCTTCGACATCGCCGCCAAGGCCGCGGGGCAAGCCACCGAAGACCAGCTTCGCGTGATGATGGAAACCCTGCTGAGCGATCGCTTCAAGGTTGCGGTGCACCGCCAAACGAAGGAGATGCAGGCCTACGTGCTGGTGATCGGAAAAGGCGGATCGAAGCTGGTGGAATCTAAGACCGAGGGCGAGAGCGACATACAGCCCGACCAGAAGCGTATGCAGGTAACTATTCTGCGCACGCCACTCTCGCAACTAACCGATCTGCTCTACATGGTTCTGCGTACGCCGGTAGTGGACCAAACCGGACTCACGGGGAAGTATGACCTGAGCATCAACGTGGCGAAGTATATGATGACGCCGGGGAGCGACGGATCGATGCAAGATCCGGTGGGGCTGATCATGACGGCCGTGCAGGAGGAACTGGGTCTCAAGCTGGAGTCGCGCAAGGTACCTATCGATCTGGTGGTGGTCGATCACGCCGAGAAGACGCCGAGCGAAAATTGAGCGGCGGCCGCGCCGTTACTTGGTGCGGTCGATGCCCGCCCATTCGTAGGACTCGCGATAGCGCAGCTTGAGGCCAGGGCGATTCACCCGCACGCGGATTTCATGAAGTCCCGCGGCGGCGCCTTCGGGCACGTGGAACCCCAGCGTGTAGCTTGCGCGCATATCTTCCAGGGCGAGGCGCATGCCTTCGTCCAGATCGTTACGACCGGCGAATGTCGTACCGCCCGTCCGCGAAGCGAATTCATCCATCGTCCCGCCATAGCTCCGCTTCACGGTAGATAGTCCAGCAGCGTCGACTGCATAGACGGCGACGTCGGCGCGATTGAGCTTTCCCAGCGCGGTTTCGACGTCCTCAAGGAAGAGCAGTTCGTTCGGTCGCGCGCCGAGCACCACGTTGCCGTCAATGGCCGTAGGAAATGCTTCGGAGAGCCAAATCATGGTCTTTCTTCCTGGCAGGTGTCCCAACATATCCCCGATCTCGCCGAAGACTCGCAGGGTTTCGAGCACCCGGTTTTGCCAGGAGAAGATCTGCTCTTCTACGGTCAGAATCGCACCGCGGCCACCGTCGGCTTTGCCGCCTCGAGGAGCATCCTCTAACTTGCCGAACTCCAGGCCGGCGTCTTCAACGGCTTGCGCCAGTTCCGCCCGGTCGGAGGTGAAGTCGAGAACCAAACGAGATTCGTGACCCAGCAGATAGATGCCTACCTTCTGCCGAGGTTGAAAGTTCTTGAGCTGGCGAATCGCCTGGTCTATGGCCATCACACGGTCGGCCATCGCGGTGTTCAGCCAATCGAGCACGATCAAGGCATAACCTGCATCTGTTTCAGCTGGATTAGCGGCCTGCTTCGCGGAGGCGCCTGGCGCGCCGGGCGTCACGGCGTCGCGCTCCGATGTGAATAGCGTGATCGGTTGCGGCTTACCGTCGTCGAAGATTTGAAAACCTTTTTGGCGCAGATCGGTGACGGGCCGGCCCTTGGAATCCTCGGCCACAAGGCGGACTTGAACAAGGTTCGTGGTGGAGCGAATCACCACCCCGCTATCTTGCGCGCTGCATCGTATGGCCGCCAGCAACCCTGCGCAGCAGACGATTCGGAAGACCCTGGCTCGCATTCTTTGACGCTTGGGCGTCGCGCGGTTCCAGCAGGTTACAGAAACCGTAGCCGACCGTATAATCGGTCATGACGATTTCGCGTCGCGATCTTCTGGCGTCGCTACCGCTAGCCGCCGCGGGATGCGCGACGCATCGTGCCGCGCGTTCCCTGCCCCCGGGCGCACCGCGACTAGCGCGGGTTCACGTCTCGGCCGATCGCGTCATCCGGACCACGGTAGGGCTGCGTCCCTTCCGTCCTTCCGGCTTTGTTGTGCGCACGGAGAAATTGGGGGAGAAGACTCTTATACACAATTATGGGCACGGCGGCAGCGGGATCACGCTCTTATGGGGCACGGCGATGTTGGCCGTGGAGCAGGCTGCCGGGATGGAGGCGGGCGATTGCGCGGTGATCGGATGCGGAGTGGTGGGGCTTTCCACGGCGCGACTGCTGCAGTTACGCGGTTATCGCCCCACCATTTATACACAGGCCATGCCTCCTCTTACCACGACGAACATGGCTGGGGGTCTGTGGGAGCCCGTTTCCCTTTATGACGAGCCACGAGTGACGCCCCAATTTCGAACGCAGTTCGCCACGGCTGCGCGCTTTGCGTTCCGCTACTTCCAAGCGCTGGCCGGGGCGGATTACGCGGTGCGCTGGATGCCTCTGTATTCTCTTTCTACAGACGCCGCGTTCAAGATGCCCGACTCAACCAACCCTGCAAGCGACGTTGACTCGCTGTATCCCGAACCGCGTCAACTCACAGCGTCCGAGAGTCCCTTCACCGTGCCATTCACGTACCGGCGGTACAGCATGATGATCGAGCCGGGCCCTTATTTGACCGCGCTGATGCGCGACTTTCACTTAGCGGGTGGACATATAGTCATCCGCGCGTTCGCCACTGCCCGTGAACTGGCGGCCCTGCCGGAGAAGTTACTGTTCAATTGCACCGGACTGGGAGCGCGTACGCTCTTCGGAGATGACGAGTTGACGCCGATCCGCGGTCAGTTAGTTGTGTTGCTACCGCAGCCGGAGATCGATTATATGACTCTGGGCCCCGGGGGTATTTATATGTTCCCTCGCCGCGACGGGATTCTGTTGGGCGGAAGCTTCGACCGCGGGGATTCGAATCTCGATCCGGATGCGGCTATCAGTGAACGCATTCTGCGGCGGAATAAGGCGCTATTTGATGCTATGAAGGGGTAGGCCAGCTGTTCAGTTAGAGGCATCAGATCGGGTTAAATCGAAATAATATGAGATAAGTGAGTCCGATGAAATATTGTTGGAGAACACGACGATGCTTCGATATCCCGTTTCGGCGCATCGTGGTGTTGAGCTTCGTTTTCGCCGCCATTGCGGCGGCGGGAGATCTCACGATCTGCGACCTGAATCGTCGGCCCGACCTCGTGGGGCAGATCATTTCGATGTCAGCCCGGATCGGCTTTAACATGCACGGCGGATTCCTTCTCTCTGACTCCTGCGCCGATCGCGCAGAAGGTGCGGTTCTCCTCTTCCCGAAAACAGCAGGAACGCCACCCGTGAACTTCGAACTCGACCCCAACGCCGTGGGCCGCCTTGGCCCGTTCTTCAGACTGACGGGCGGAGCCTCCACCGCGTGTGGCGTCCTAAGAGGTCAGCTAGTCGTCAAGCTCCATTTCCATCGCAGGCAGGCTGGAGCTGGTCCGATAGGCAACGGTTTCGGACCAAGAGGCGCATCCCGATATGCCTTCATTCTTCAGTCTGTCACTAATGTACAATCCTGCGAATGAGACGCTACATCGGGTTCCTCGCCCAGATGTGGACCAGTTTGAAATGACGCTAGATCGCGTTCTGTCTGATAGACGTTACCGGAGAAGTGCATTTCGCCCAACCCAGCGGCGGCGCTTCTCCGGTAACGCACGCATACCATTCCCAACCGGAGTAGAAATTCGGCAGCGGGGCACAGGGGTCCTGAAGGGGTCCTTTTTGCTGCGTACGTTAACGACGGGACAAAACGGATTACACAAACGTAAACGGGAAGCGGCAAATGTAGCGCAACGCTTCCCGGCGACGGCCTCGCAGCCATCTCAGCTACACGCAAAACGCCCCGCATGAGTTGCAACAAGGAGCTATCTTTACCGCCAATGCTGCGCTTGTATATTAAGGGCCTGTGGCCAAGAGGTCTGGAGAAACCGGCTGGCTACAAGAGTTTATTCATTCGTTTGAACAACTCTGTCATACCCTCTCCTTTAAGTTGGCCGTATTGCTGCATCGACAGACCCAATTTACCGATGAGCCCTTGTAGGTCGCCGTTGAAATTGAACTTTGCCATCACGTCAAATCCCAACTCGCTTACCAATTTACGTGCTTTCTTCCTCTCGTCGGCGTAAGCATCGATGAAATTGGGTAATTTCTCGTCGTTCAAAATGCAATCGGTGAAATACGCGGTTAGCCCTTCGATCAGTACATGAAGCAGATCCTCAGAAACCCGTTGGGCTACTTGCCCGTACGGGTTAAAAAGCTGTGGTGAAGCGAGCTTATGGACCGCTTCATGCAAAGCTGTGCCAAAAGTGGCACTCGGGCGCAGATGGATTATCGACTTCTCAGCGTCAAAAAAGCCCAAGATATCGGAAGGTGGATCCGAGCCCAGGTGATCCCTATAGGCACTATCGAAATTAGCATTGTTAAGCTCGTGTATAAACTTGCCTTTCTCCGCGATGGTGTTTGTTTTCTTCTCGAGTCGCGCACCGATGTAAGGTTTTAATCTTTGATTCCTTTGCAACACTTGATCGATGATCTGAGAAGTTCCCTCGAACACCGGATCATTTGCATCGATACCCGACTCTTTCAAGGTCTGCTTTTTTTCAGGACGTGGCTTGGGCGCCTGTGATAGGTCCGGTTTCGGTTGATCCTGTTTGGGTTGCCGCTGGATCAGCGAGCCATCGGGGTAAAGACTTCTCTGCTGGATGACGTGGGCGAGTTCGTGCGCCAGCAGATGCCGGCCTTCGCGGGTGCCTTGCCGATATTCGCCCGGCGCGAAGCTCACGTCATTGGCGAGGGTGAATGCGCGGGCGTCGACAGCCATAGCAGATTGGTTCGCCCAGGTATCTGCGTGCACCCGAACATCTGCGAAATTATGATGAAACCGGGACTCGAAAAACCGTCGATCCTCGGGTTCCAGCGCATTTCCACCGCCGGCCGCCGTGTCGCGGCTGGCGGCATATGAAGCGTCAGCCTTATTGGTCTGCAACGGCTGCGCTTCTTCGTCATAGGCAGGTTTACGGAACTCAGGATCAGGCATGCGCATCACCTGCTCGGCAACGCTGTCGGCCGCGCGTTCGAGAGGATCATCGACCGCCCCGACCCTTAGCTTCGGCGGTGCGCTACCCGGCAGCGGAGTGATGAGCGGGGATCCTGCTCGAGTTCGGTTTGCGCGGTCAGGCGGAAACATTGGGATCTTACTGAAACCCCAAGAAACGCTGGGCGCTGCATCACGGGCGGGCCGGTCTCTTGATGCGAATGTCGAGCGCTGGGGCGCCAATTGGCCAGTCGACCTTGCACCTGCCTTCGTCTGTGCCTCTACAAGCCGCGGAGCAAACATGCCGTACCTCCTGACCGATGCAGATACAGTGAAGAGAACCTTGCAATCACTTTATCTCAACATGTTCCACGCCGTGCATTGAAACGGGTAAGTTTCGGGACGACTATGGGATGCCCTGAAATCAAGGCCTCCAGCGTCTCAAAAGTCAGTCCCAAAAGTCGAGGCCAGATGGCGGTCGTCGCGGCACTCAGGTTGCTTTTGGCGTCGTCCCGAAATTCTGTCCCACGGCGAGGCATCGATTTCCACCCGCTCTGAACCCTCCCGTTATGTCAATCCACTTAGTAGCGGCCAGTAGCGGCCTCCTTCTTGTGCTGGGGCGCTACGCCGGGAACGTTTGCGGATAATCCTTCAGCGCATCCTCCCCTGCGGGAACAATTGGCGGGCAGGGCCTAAGTCTGGTGAAACTTCTTGGCTCGCCAGCTACAACCTATGTGAGCGTCTTGACGCGCATTTTTCCGTATGGGCTAAAGTTTCCGCTAGTCGCGCCGAAAAGCTCCTACAGAACCGTAAGTTGCCGAATATGAACGAATCCGGCATGGCAAGCGTCCCGCGGGCGACGCCAGCCCGTAAAGCAAAACGACGGGTAGCGTGGGCCGCATTTCTGCTGCTGTGGTGCGCTGTTGTGGGAGCGGGCGCCATGGAACTTGTCCGCTATTCGGCCACACCTGGCCGCCTGGCGGCGCCTCCGCTGAGTTGGCCGGCTAACGCCGCGATTCGCCCGAAACCAGGGCGCCCCACCCTTCTCGTTTTCGCTCATCCGCAATGTCCTTGCACGGATGCCAGTATCGGAGAATTGGCGGTGATCATGGCTCGTATGCGTGGCCGAGTCGACGCTTATGTTCTGCTCTATGCCCCACGAAGCGAAGGCAGCCAGTTCACGCAGACCCGGCTCATGCGGGACGCGGGATCGATTCCGGGCGTGCATCCGATGGAGGATGCCGACGGCGCCGAGAGCCGCAGGTTTGGGGCCGCAACTTCCGGACAGGCCTTGCTGTACGACTCACATGGCGCGCTTCTGTTTAACGGCGGCATCACGGCGTCGCGCGGCCATTCGGGAGGGAACTACGGCCGCGACGCGATACTTTCGCTGCTCGAAACCGGTACGGCTGCGCGAAGAACATCCCCTGTCTTTGGCTGCAGCCTTCTGGGGGAGGAATAAGCGATGGCGATGAGGGCCCTTATGCCGGCCTGCGAAACGGGCGCGAGAACGCTGGAACTGGTGTCCGAACATCGCGATCACATCTTTGCACAGACCAGCCGCGTGTTCGCGATCCTGATGCCCATACAATGGCTGGCCGGTATCGCAGCGGCACTCTGGATCTCACCTCGAACCTGGAGCGGCACGGTCAGTTATGTCCACATTCACGTGTGGATGGCTATCTTTCTGGGAGGCGTCATCACCAGCCTGCCGGTTTTTCTGGCGATTACGCGGCCGAGGCAGACGAGTACGAGCTACGTCGTCGCAGCCGCGCAGATGCTTATGTCGGCTTTGTTGATTCACGTGACCGGGGGACGAATCGAAACGCACTTTCATGTTTTCGGGTCGCTGGCTTTTCTCGCCTTTTATCGAGACTGGCGGGTATTGATTCCGGCCACCATCGTCATCGCCGGCGATCACGTGTTGCGAGGCATCTACTTTCCCCAATCCGTTTTCGGCGTGCTCACAGCCAGTCCCTGGCGCGCGGCGGAGCACGCGGCCTGGGTTCTTTTCGAGGACATCATCCTGGTGAAATCCTGTCTGCGCGGCAGCGATGAGATGTGGGAGATCGCCAGCCGCCAGGCATCCCTCGAAGCCTTCGGCGATGATCTGGAGAAACGAGTGCGTGAGCGCACCATGGAACTGGAGCAGGCCAAACTGGCCGCGGAAGCGGCCAGCGCGGCAAAGAGCGAGTTTCTGGCAAACGTGAGCCATGAGATCCGCACGCCGATGAATGGGGTGCTGGGCATGTGCGAACTCACGCTCGAAACCGAGCTCAATAACGAGCAGCGTGAATACCTTCGCATGGCGAAATCTTCCGCCGACGCGCTGCTCTCGGTGATCAACGATATTCTGGACTTCTCCAAAGTCGAAGCCTGCAAGTTGGAGCTGGACCTTTCCGAATTCCGGTTGCCTGACTGCGTGGAAGAAGCGGCCAGGCTTCTCGCCGTGCCTGCCTACCACAAACGGCTGGAGATCATCTGCGATATCCATTCCTCGGTTCCCACGTGGGTAATCGGCGACGCACTGCGAATCCGGCAGGTGCTGCTCAATCTTCTGGGGAACGCGGTCAAGTTCACCGAATGGGGCGAGATCGTGGTTTCGGTTCAAGTAGATCCGCCCGAGGCGGAAAACGTGCAATCCACCTTGCCCGGGTTCTTGCGTTTCGCGGTGCGCGACACAGGAATCGGGATCCCGTCGGCCAAGCAACGCTCTATTTTCGAGGCGTTCTCGCAGGCGGACGGGTCTACTACGCGACAATACGGCGGCACGGGACTAGGTCTGACCATCTCGAAACGGTTAGTCGAAATGATGGGCGGACGCATTTGGCTGGAAAGCGAACCGGGGGCCGGCAGCACATTCTGCTTTACGATCCCGATGAAACCGGCAATCCAACCGGAGCAGGATGAGGATGTGTGGGATGGCCGGGACCTGGACGGCTTATGCGCCCTGGTAGTGGACGACAACGCGACCAGCCGGCGGCTGTTGGCCGATCGCCTGACGGCGTGGGGAATGCGTGTAGTCTCCGCAGAGAGCGGCGCCGCCGGGTTGGCCTGTTTGGAATCCGCCGCCGAGCCGTTCGCGGTAGTGCTGGCCGACGTTTACATGCCGGAGATGGACGGGTACTGCTTTGTGGAGCACGTGAAGCGGCGACCCGCATGGCGGGAGATTCCCATTCTGATGCTCGGTTCAGGGGGCGCCCCATCCGACGCCGCACGGCGCCGCGCGTTGGACGTGGCGTCCTACGTGATCAAACCGGTACAGGCCTTCTTTTTCGTTAATTATGAAGAGTTCCGCCTGCCGGAGGAGGCACTCCGCACTCGCAATGTCTTCGATCCACTCACTCAAACCGGAGTTTTTCAGTACACGACATCTGCAGGAACCCAGCGCGTCAACCTGCTGACTCTTGCGGGCGCTAACGGACAAGTCGCGACCATAGATCCCACGGTGGGAAAACTGCTGTCAGACATCGCGGCAACAGAAACGGCGGGGGCCGTCATTCCGTCTTCCGACCCTAACATCAACACATTCAGTTTTATCAACAAAGGCGGCCAGGTTCGGCGATTCTCCACCGTTCGATTTGACTACAACGTCAATTCAAAAAATAGCATTGAAGCATCTTGGAATTATCAGAAGCTCAGTTACGTTGGGCAGGGTGTTGATTTTCTGAATAACTCCGACCCCGCCTTCCCCGGCTTTCCGAACAAGGCAGACATTCCTTCCATCCGCTTCTCCGGGGTGTTGGCATGGCGCTCCACAATCACCACCCATTTGGTCAACGAACTTCGGGCCGGATTGCAAGGCGGCACTATCGATTTCTTCCCGGAAGTTAATGCCGGCCAGTTCAGTGGTCCCGTAGCCAATCAGCAGGGTTATAGTTTGGGAATCAACGCCGCGGGAATCACGAGTGCCACGGTACAAAATGGCCCCAACCGGCACAACACACCATTGAAACAGGTAAATGACACGCTAAGCCTGAATCACGGCGCCCACAATTTTTCGTTCGGAGGCAGCTTCACGCAGGTTTCGTTCTGGAACTACAGCCAAACCGCCGTGCCCAGCATTACATTCGGTACGGACACCACCGACCCTGCATCGGCCCTGTTTACCGCTGCAAACTTTCCTGGCGCCTCTTCCACGCAATTATCCAACGCCGCGAACATATACGCGGTGCTGACCGGACGCGTGACGGCCATTACCGCCAACGCCCTCTTGGGCGAGAACAGCGGTCAATATGTTTATAATGGTCCCGCGGTTCAGCGGCTGCGCCAGCGCGAGTCCGGTCTCTTCGGCCAGGATACGTGGCGCCTTTCGCCTAACCTCACGGTAACTATGGGGCTGCGATGGGAAGTGGAGTATCCGTTCGTTCCTCTGAATAATCTTTACACCGAGAGTACTTATTCCGGCTTATATGGCGTTTCGGGTGTGGGTAACCTATTTAAGCCGGGCGTACTTACCGGACAGACCACCCAATTCGTTCCTCTTAAATCTGGCCAAACGGCATACGGCACGCAATGGAAGAACTTCGCGCCCTCGGTCGGACTCGCATGGAATCCGAATGTTGATTCGAGCCCTCTCCATTGGATCTTGGGCAGAGGCGGTAAAGGCGTCCTGCGCGCAGGATACTCGATCTCCTATAATCGCGAGGGAATCGCTGCCCTGCAAGCATTGTCCGGGAATCCAGGCGGGACAATTACGGCGTCCCGGAACTTAACACTCGGCAACCTCGTAACCGGCGCCGGAAGCGACACTCTGCCGTTACTTCTGCGACAGACCAGCCGGCTGGGGGCGCCCTCGTTTCCGTCCACGCCCTCGTATCCGCTGACGGGAGCCATCACGGATTCCGTGAATGTCATAGATCCGAACCTGAAAATGCCTTATGTCCAGAGTTGGTCGTTCGGGATTCAGCGCGAGGTCAATAAGGACACCGTGGTAGAGGTGCGATACATCGGCAATCACGGCTTGCGTCCGTGGACCACCGTGAATTACAACGAAACCAATATTGTTGAGAATGGATTTCTCAATGAGTTTGAGGCGGCCCAAACCAATCTACTGGCGAATATGTCGGCGGGACGAGGTTCCACATTCAAATACGCGGGACCTAACACGGGAACCTCACCGCTTCCGATCACCCTTGGATATTTCAGCGGAACCCCAGCTTCACAAGCGGGGGACGCATCCAAATATACGTCTTCGCTTTTTGCAAACTCCACCTATGTAAACACGCTCGCAGCTTACAATCCCACCCCGCTCACATTTGTGAGCAGTCTTACGGGCAACGCGGGACAGCGCGCGAATGCTCTATCGGCTGGGCTGCCGAGTAATCTTTCCGTACTGAATCCAGATAAAGCGCGAGCGAACTTACTTACCAACTTCGGTGGCAGCACATACAATGCGGCTACGGTCGATGTCCGGCATCGGTTTGCAAAGGGTTTGCTTTTCGACGTGAATTATACGTTTACCAAGGCGATGCAGAGCACCTTCGAAACGTTACGCGAAGGCCCGGTGAAGATGATCAGCCCTAACGGCATCACCCATGGATTGAAAATGAACTGGATCTATGAGCTGCCCATTGGAAACGGCAAGGCTCTTCTAGGTAACGCTCACGGCGTTGTGCAACAGATCGCCGGTGGATGGGCGATCGACGGCGCCGGGAGGGTGCAGAGCGGCGATCCCTTCAGTTTGGGCAACGTTCGCCTCGTCGGCATGACTCGTAACCAACTTCAGGCGGCGGTCGGCATGAACTTCAACGATGCAGCAAAGATTGCGTACTTCCTGCCGCAGGACATCATACAGAATACGATTAAGGCCTTTAATACCAGTGCCACCAGCCCAAATGGCTATGGTTCGTTGGGATCGCCAAGCGGACGCTATATTGCGCCCGCCGATTATCCTGGCTGCATCGAAGCGTTCACCGGACAGTGCGGCGGCACGCAGACGATACTCTACGGACCGCACTTTACGCGCTTCGATATCAGCGCGGTAAAAAAATTCCGGCTCAACGAACGCCTGAATCTGGAATTTCGCGCGGAGTTTCTGAACGCGTTTAATAACATCAATTTCCTGGTCGGAAGCGCTCAGAACGACACCAATTCCGCTACGAATTTCAGCAGCCAATCCTTCGGTCAGGTGACCAATGCCTACCAGGACACCTCCACGACTTACGATCCCGGCGGCAGGCTGATCCAGTGGGTTCTGCGTCTCAATTTTTAACGGCTATGAGTGCGAGCACGGATGCCGAACGCCTCTTTCCTGCCCTGAACGTTCGATAGTTACTCGCGGCCAATCTCTTACGAACAGGCATGCGTGGACGAATTCCTGAGCTGTACCTCGCTTTACGAAGGCAAGCTAGATGCATGGTTAGGGTTAAGGCGGCTGGGCGATAGAACGATCGGCCGTCGGAGTCTAACGAAAGGATTCGATCATGAAGAGCCAACTGAGACTTATTCTTCCCTTAGCTGCTGTATCTGCATGCATCGCGTGGGCCGCGACCACAACTGATTACGATCACAAAGCCGACTTTGGCCGTTACCATACTTATTCCTGGATTGGTGTGAAAGCCGGCAATTCGTTATGGCAGGATCGCATCATGAGTGCCGTTGACAGCCAACTGGCGGCAAAGGGTTGGACCAAGACCGCCAACGGTGGCGATGCCTCCGTTTCGGCATTTGGCCGCGTGAACGAACGCGACAATCTGGAAACGTTTTATGATGGTTTTCCTGGTTGGGGATGGCATGGTTGGGGCGGAACGGGTATTGCCACCACCGAAGTAGTTCCGGATCGCGTCGGCAATTTAACCGTTGATATCTTCGACGGCAACACGAAGCAACTGGTATGGCGCGGACGCGCTTCAGACACCTTATCTTCGAAAGCTGATAAGAACGATAAGAAAATGGAAAAGACTGTCGCCGACATGTTCAAGAAATTTCCGCCGGCGCCGAAAAGCTAAGCAAGAATACAAGCTGAAATCACATTACTACGTCGAACCCCTGGCGTAGAAACCATTGCGTGGTGTCTCTAAAAGGGCCAGCCCCAGGGTTGGCCCATTTTTATGTGACGAGCGCCGTCCAGCGCCTATTTCAATGGCGATCAACAACTCAACCTGTCGATCCGTTTGGTACGGACCCGTAGACGGCATGGCGGATCGAAGCAGCCAAACGCAACCGCTATTACTTAGTCCGGATCGCAATTCCGATTTCACGAAGTTGGCGTTCCGGAACTTCGGCGGGCGCTTCGCACATTAGATCGGCGCCTCGCGCCGTTTTCGGAAACGGGATCACGTCACGGATCGATGTTTCGCCAGAGAGAATCATGACAAGGCGATCAAGCCCTAGAGCAATTCCGCCGTGTGGTGGGGCGCCGTATTCCAAAGCGTCGAGCAGGAATCCAAAACGGCGATGCGCCTCCTCGGGCGAGAACCCAAGAGCGCCGAAGACTTTCGATTGTACGTCGCGGCGATGAATACGAATCGACCCGGAGCCTAGTTCGACGCCGTTTAATACGATGTCGTAAGATTTTGCGCGGCAGCGCGCGGGGTCGGACGTCAATTTCTCAATGTCTTCATCGTGTACGGAGGTGAAGGGATGGTGCGCTGCATTCCAGCGATTGTCCTCCGCATTCCATTCGAACATCGGAAAATCTACAACCCACAGCCACTGAAAATTCTTGGGATCAAGTAGTTTATGACGATCGTTGTATCGCTGCGCAACGTGCAGTCGCAAGTGCCCGGCCGCTTGATATACCGTCTCTTCGGGACGATGCCCCTTCGGCTCGCCAGCCCACGCCGCAATCATCAACAGATCGCCTTCGGCGGCCCCAGCACGCTCGCGCACTTGCGCCATTGGTCCCGGATAGTCTTTTTCAAGGCGTTTGGGGTCGTCAAAAACGCGGAGGCCGCGTTCCTGTCCGAAGGCTTTGATGTCGTCCCGTTCCTTTCGGCTAATTGTTCCTATGGCCGGCAGATGAATCGCGAGCAATGGAAGCCCGTGCGCGGTCAATTCCGGCAGGACGTCTTCTACACTGTACATTGGTGGAACCCGCCGGTCGGGTTTGTCGCTGCCATACTGCCGCATCGCCTCTGCGTACGTAATGCGCGGAAATGGCGTCGTGACTTGATGGCCAGCTACTTCACATACCCGCTCAATAAGGGGCTCAATCGTCTCAAAGATTTGCTCCTGCTGGGGAAAAGACATCTCGAGATCGATCTGCGTGAACTCGGCCTGCCGGTCCGCCCGGAAATCTTCGTCGCGGAAACACCGGACAATTTGAAAATATTTTTCGTAGCCGCTCACCATAAGGAGTTGCTTAAAGATCTGCGGCGATTGCGGCAATGCGTAGAAGGTTCCAGGCTGCACGCGGCTCGGCACAAGGTAATCGCGCGCGCCCTCAGGCGTGGAGCGCGTCATGAATGGCGTTTCGATCTCGAGGAATCCGCGTTCATAGAGCGTCTGGCGCACGGCAAAGGAGATTTTCGAACGCAAAATGATATTGCGCTGCATGCGCGGACGTCGCAGATCGACGTAGCGGTATTTGAGCCGGGACTCTTCGGCGACATCCACTTCGTCTTCCATCGGGAACGGCGGCGTGCGCGACTCGTTAAGGATCCAGATCTTCGCGACAGCAACTTCCACCTCGCCCGTATCGAGATTCGGATTTATGGTATCGGGGGCGCGCTTAATGACCGTGCCCTCGACAGCGATTACGTACTCGCTGCGCACCTCGGCGGCCCGCGCCAGCACTTGCGGGTCGACATCCTGGCGATAGACAAGTTGCGTGATGCCCTCTCGATCGCGGAGGTGCATGAAAAGCACGCCGCCTAGGTCGCGCCGACGATGGACCCAACCCATCAGGATAGCGGTTCTGCCTTCATCGGATGCGCGCAGTTGGCCGCAGCTATGGGTGCGGCGAAGGTCGCCAAGAAAGTCGAGTGCTACGGAAGTTTCCATATCAAGTCTGCCGTTCAGGATTAATTTCGTGACGTCGCCGGCGCGCTTTCGAGTAAGCGCGAGGCAATCTGATCGGGAGTCAGCGACTGCTGCTCACCCGTTGACATATCTTTGAGCGCGAACTTTCCCGCGGCAAGTTCGTCTTCACCTACGATGAGCGCGAAGCGCGCGCCCAGCTTGTTTGCCAGTTCCATGCCGCGCTTCAGCTTGCCTTCGGAGAGTTCCACCGAAAGACCTGCGCGGCGCAGATCACGCGCCATCACAGCGGCGCGCCGCAGAGCAGGTTCACCCATCGGCGCAATGAACAGGTCGAGTGGAGCGGCGGATTGATCGCTTTCGACGCTCATCACCAACCGGTCTTCCCCGATCGAGAATCCGATACCCGGCGCGGGCACTTTCGAGCCAAGTGATTCCGCGAGCCCATCGTAACGGCCCCCTCCGAGTACAGAATTCTGTGCGCCTAACGATCCATGCACTACTTCAAACGTTGTGCGCATGTAGTAATCCAGCCCGCGAACCAGGCGCGGCCGCACTTCATATTCGATTCCGCGGTCATCCAGATATCGCCTCACCGCCTCAAAATGGGCACGGCAGGGTTCGCAGAGACATTCGAGAATATTGGGCAGCTTCTCGATAATGGGTTGATCCGCCTCCACTTTGCAATCGAGAACACGCAACGGATTGGTTTCAGCCCGCCGCTGGCAATCGCCACACATCGTCGCCGCTACAGGCTTCAGGGCCTCCCGCAGTTTCTCAATAAATTGCGGGCGGCAGTTGCGATCACCAACCGAATTGAGCACCAGTTGAAATCCTTCCAGCCCGGCTGCCTTGAGAATTTCGAGCACCATCTCGACGACTTCGGCATCCACCGCGGGGGATTCCGAGCCGATGGCTTCGGCGCCGATCTGAAAGAACTGCCTGTAGCGTCCTTTTTGAGGACGCTCGCGGCGGAACATGGGTCCGATGTAATAGAGTTTCTGAATGCCTGGACGCTGGTCGAGCCGGTGTTCCATGTACGCGCGAATGACTGAAGCAGTGTTTTCGGGGCGTAGCGACAGCGATGAGCCATCGCGATCCTCGAACGTGTACATTTCCTTGCCAACGATGTCAGTGTCGGCGCCGACGCCGCGGGCAAAAAGCTGCGTCTCTTCAAAAATTGGTGTGCGGATCTCGCCGTAGTTATAGGTGCGAAAAACGGCGCGTGCCGCGGTTTCGACGCGATTCCAGATTTCGGTGGACGGGGGCAGTAAGTCCCTGGTTCCTTTGACGGCTTTGATCAAGGTGGAAAGACTAGGTTAGCACGCAGCCCGCTTCGCCTTAGTGCGAGGTGTACTGTTGTTGGGGCGGGTTCAACAGAATCGGGACAGTCTTTTCCGCGTCGGTGACGTCGATGGTCTTGCCGTAGGTCTGGTAGCCCTTCGCGATCACCTGAATACGGATTTCGCCTTGCGGAATCTCAGGGATAACCGCGTGGCCCTCTTGATCGGTGCGCAGTTCCCATTGCGTCCGAACCGCCTTACCGAGCTTCAAAACCGAATGGCCCTTAACAAAGCGCACGATCACATCGGCTTGGTTAATGGGACGACCGGATTGAGTCTTCACTTCGACCGTAATCTTGGTCATCGGGGCATCGGCATAGGCCCCAAACCCGGTCAGCAGTACAGCAATCACCCAAAGAGCTCGGTTCCGCATCGCACGCATGAATCAATTATACCTCCGTGGTAGACTGGAAATTGGCTGCTCACCTGCGCTGTCTAGAATTTGGGGGCGTAACGGATTCGACGGGATCGGATCGTGGTGGGGAGGCGTGCCGGGTTCCGAGCTCCCGTAAAACGATCGGAAAAACACAACTGCCAACACGCAGTTTGCATACGCTGCTTAATTAATTAGGTAGCCGCTCCAGCCGCTGAGCCCGCGCGGCGGTGAGTGAGCGTCATTTTGCGGGATTGGCCAAAGGCTTCGGTCCGGAGCTGCAGGCTGAAATCCAATCGGACTAGGCGGCCGTTGTTCTTGTCGGCTCTAAGGCGGTCCGCCGAAACTATTGAACCGAAAACGCACGTAGTTCTCTTCATTGCGGACTTTCTCGGACGGGGGTTCAACTCCCCCCGCCTCCACCATAATATAATCAACAGGTTAGATAAGATTGAAGAAATAATTGAGCAGGATTGAGCAACGCCGTTGCCCAATTGTCATTCGTGGCACGCTCGCAGGGAAGCCGATCTCCCTCTCCACGGCACGCTACCTTCCCCCTCAAGAAAGCCGCGACCTCGAAGCGGCCCGCAACCTCTCCATCCTTTGGGAACAGACGGGAGTTCCAGTGCGCCCGGAACAGTACGCCTCCGTGTCCGCGCCTGCCGCGGAACCGGAGGTCCCGCGTCCTACCGTAACTATGGCGGTGGCCGCATTCATGGCCGATGCCCGCGACCGCGGAAACTCGGAAGCCACTGTGTACAAGAAGCACGTCGTGTTCGAATCGGCGTTGCTGCGCTTTTGCGTCGGGAAGGGACCCGCTTTCTGTCCGAATTGGATCTCAGCACACTTAGGGAGTGGCGCGCCGACTGGAACCTCGAGTCCTTTTCTCGAGCCAAGCGCCAGGGCCAAATACTCGGGTTCTTGTGGTTTTGCGAGTGGGCCGGATGGTTGCCCCGAAATTACGCCTCGGACATCACGCGCGGCCTCGGGAAGATCCAGGTGAAGACCACCCAGACCGCCTTGGATGAATTGGAACTTGGCTCACTCTCGGCGAGCGGAGCAACCAGTTGAAAAACTACCTCAAGCATCTTCGCCTCCTATTCAAAATCAGTTTGAGCTGCCACAAATGGATCAAGCCAAACGCGCCCACAAAATTGGCTGCAACCTCGTTGGGCTCATAACCCAAAGGTCGAATGTTCAAATCCTTCCCCCGCAACCAATCCTCCTTCCTAATCAATAATTTCCGAGTAGATCCCCCAGAACCAAAATGAGCTTGCTACCAAACTCATGGTAGCGTGCAGTGATTTCGATCGTCGTCTCCGCCATGTTCGCATCGTCGAAGTGCTTTGCGCAGGTGCACGGTTCTCGCCCCGCTGATCGTTGCCAGCTCTGATTTCATTGGCGTTCTGACGTTGCCGCTAGTGGCGAGCTCGCCGTTTATGCCTTATTGAGCGCCATACGAATCTGCCGAGCGTTGCCGAAGCCGTTGGGTCCAAAACCCAACGAGCATTACGTAAATGGTTCACGCTGTATCCTTGTCAGGCTGCGCTACCGAGGGCACATCTGCGATTCAGCGTTTCGATGCGACGCTGGCAGTCATTTTCGCTTCGTCGCGAGCAGCGAGACTCGACCTCGTCTGAACCAGACCGGCTGACGAGCGATCAGTCGGCTCCCCGGACATCTCATAGGCGGTCTTGATCGCCGGGCCGTCGTGCGCTTCAGCGCGGACAGAATCAGCGGTTCCGCGGGTCTTTGGCGTAGCGACGACCGAAGTGGAAGCTGTCCAGGAGCTCAGCGTTATCTACTATTGAATGAAGCCGCGTGACGAGGCGTTGGCGCGGCATTGCAAGCGTTTACTATTTCGCATACGATAAATGCCTGGAGGGAATGTGCCCGCTCGAATTGCGCTCGTCAGCGCGCTCGTCTTGGCTCTGCTTCCTGCCTTAGTTCACGGACAGAACATGCCGCCCACCCGTCCGCAGATTCGCGGTATTTTCCCGCACGGAGCGCAACGCGGAACGGATGTGGATGTCACCATACGCGGCAGCGACTTCCAGAATGCTTCTGAACTCCGGTTCTCTACACCCAAGCTGAAGGCGCATATCGTTTCGGTAGAATACAACCTCATTAAGGCTCGTATCCATTTGGATCAGGCGGCGGAGCCGGGACGCCACGATTTTCGGGTGATCGCGCCACACGGGTCGGGCCTCGCGTGGTTCGATGTGGGCACGCGTCCTGAAGCATTCGAGAAGGAACCGAACAACGATACGGCGCATGCGCAGGCTATCGAATTTCCCATTCTCATCAACGGTACGATCCGGCCGGGCGACTACGACTATTTCAAGTTCACAGCTCGCGCGGGGGAGACATTAGTCTTCGACGTTAGCGCGGAGCGCAACCAATCGGGTCTGGATTCCGTGATTAGCCTTCTGGACGAAAGCGGCGCTCAGATTGCGTACGTCGACGATTATTATTGGTTCAAAGATCCCCATCTTGCCTACACGTTCAAGAAGGCCGGTACGTATTTTGTGCGGCTTTACGGTACGGGTGAAAGCGGCTCCGATACTGCGGACTACCGGTTGATCGCGGGCGAAATGCCGCATGTTTACCACGCCATGCCTCTCGGAGGGCAACGCGGTAAGACGGTGGATGTCCGCCTGGTGGGAGTCAACCTGGATAACGTTGGAGATGGAGTGCTGGGCGAGGGGATCGCAACTGCCAAGGTAGTCTCACACAGCCAGGATTCGGCGCTGCTTCGAATGACGATTCCAGAAAAGGCTGCGCCAGGAATCTATCGTCTGCACGTGGACGGGGCTTCCTTGCCGATTTCGTTCGCGGTCTCGGAATTCCTGGAAGTCACGGTTATGGGCGAAGCCGCCCGCCACAAACAAGACGCCGTCCCACTCACCCTTCCCGCAGTCGCCAATGGAACTATTGAGACGTCGCACGCCATCGACTATTTCAGTTTTAAAATCGATGAACCGGAGGATGTACTGCTGGCCGTCGATTCATTTCACTTGGGATTCCACATGGATCCGATCGTGATTGTCTACGACGAATCGGGCAAGCGAATCGCATATCAGGACGACCCAACCACGAACTCCGGCAAAGAGCCTGCTAACGTGGACCCGCACTTGGTAGTTCATCTCCGGCCTGGCCGCTACACGGCAGCGGTCCGCGACAACGCATTTTTGGGCGATCCGAATTTCCCTTACCGTCTGACGGTCAAGAAGGCTGAACCGGATTTCACAGCCGCACTAATCGGCACGGATGAGACGCTATTTCGTGGCAGAGACAACATCGTCGAGGTGCAGGTGAGACGGCTGGAAGGCTGGAACACTCCGATCGAGGTGTGGGCCGAAAACCTGCCGGAAGGTGTTACTGGACCGGTGAAGGTTGTGGTCCCGGTGGCCCCCACACACTACAAAGGCACATGTGGAGAAGACTTGATTCTGGACGGGACCAGAGTGGAATACCCGTTGAAGGTCGCGGCCGGCGCCCACCCCGGCTTGAACCTGGTCCGCTTCCACGCGCGGGGAATGATCAACGGCAAGACAGTGGATCACGTGGTGACTCCGAACTATTGGTGGTCGTCTACGCGTAAGATCTGGGGTCCGGCGGAAAGCGCCGAATGGTATGCAACGATCGCCGACCGTCCGTTGGTGGTATTGGGCGTGCCGGACCGGGTAAATGCGCCGAAGGGAAAACCGGGCACGATTCCGGTAGTGATTACGCGGTTGGATGGTGGCGAAGCTCCCTTGGAACTGCGCGTCATCCAAGCGCCGGCCGGCCTGAAGGTTGAAACCGTAACGGTGCGCCCGGGCGGTACACTGGCGGATATTAGGGTAGCCGCTGACATCGAAAAACCGGTTTCGATTGTCCTGGAGGCTTTTACAGCCGGGAAATTGATCGGCCAATCCCATGCCATCGTAATTGATCCGGCCCCCAGAGCCGGCAGAACTGAGGTTGCCATTGACGAGAATTAACGCTCTCGCATTGTTCTTACTCTCGTTTCCTGCATGGAGTGCGGGCCTGACGGTCTATCCTCCATCGATCGAACTTACCGGCCGCAATGCAACACAGGTCCTGGCCGTGAGTCTGGAAGGCCGCGACGTAACGGCGGAATGCACGTTTGCCCCTGCCAATCGAGCGCTGCTAACGGTTTCCAAGGAGGCCCTGGTAACTGCCCATGCGGATGGCAAGTCCTTTCTGAAGGTGAGTTGCAGCGGATCGCAAGCTGTAGTGCCGGTGAAAATCGCGGCGGCGCGCGAAGAGCCCAAGCTGAGCTTTGTCAAAGACGTTGTGCCGATCTTTACCATGGCCGGTTGCGCAGGCTCGAACTGCCACGGATCCATCCGCGGACAGAATGGCTTCAAGCTCTCCCTCTTTGGCTATGAGCCCGATCTCGACTTCCAAGCGATAGGCCCACGCATCGATCGTGACCACCCGGAGCAGAGTCTCATTTTGCTGAAGCCGACCATGCAGAAGGCGCACGGCGGGGGCGTTCGCTTCGCAGTCGATTCACTGCAATACCGCACCATCCTGGGCTGGATCAAAGGCGGGGCGTCATACGATAGCACCGGATCGCCACGCATCGCGACCCTGAAGGTATACCCGCCGGAAGTGACTCTGAAAGGTGAAGGCGCCACGCAACAACTGATTGCCACCGCAACGTATACCGATGGCACGCGCCGAGATGTCACACATCTGGTCGCCTATAGCTCCAACGGCCCTGATACTGTGCAGGTTTCCGCCGACGGAAAGATCCAAGGCCTCAAAGCGGGCGAGACGGCGATTATGGTTCGAACCCTGGGCCAAGCCGTATCGGCCAAGATTTACGTGCCGCAGGCCCCGCTGGCGCACGCGTTTCCCAATGTTACACAAAACAACTACGTGGACGAATGGGTATTTTCAAAGCTGAAGCGGCTCAATATTGAGCCCTCCGGCCTGTCGAGCGACGAGCATTTTCTACGCCGCATTTACCTGGACACGGTCGGCCTGCTGCCTACCCAAAAAGAGGCCGAGGAATTCCTGGATTCGAAGGAGCCCGCCAAACGCGCCAGGCTGATCGACGCGCTGCTGCAGCGTCCGGAGTTCTCGGAGTATTGGGCGCTCAAGTACACGGAGTTGTTCCGTGCCGGTACCCGTGAGGCTGGTCCAAAAGGCGCGCGCATAATTTACGAATGGGTGAAGCAGTCCTTCCTGGAAAACAAACCTTACGACAAGATGGTGACCGAGTTGCTGCTCAGCCAGGGCGCGCATCTCTGGGGGCCGGGACCCAGCAGCTTCTACAATGTCAGCTTCGATTCCAATGCGCCCGACCACGCGACCAACGTCAGCCAACTCTTCCTGGGAACACGTATCGAATGCGCCAAGTGCCACAACCATCCGTGGGAAAAGTGGACGCAGGAGGATTTCTACGGCTTTGCGGCCTTCTTCGCGCGCGTGAAGATCAAAGAGATTCACGACGACGACGAGAATGAGCATTACTACGCCGAAGAGGGGGAAGTCATCAACCCCAAGACCAATAAGGCGGCCGCTCCGAAGTATCTCGATGGACCCGTGGAACCCGACGAGCAGGATAAAGATGTCCGAATCAACCTGGCGAAGTGGATGACCGCGCCGGAGAATCCGTTCTTCTCCCGCGCGATCGTGAACCGCGTCTGGAAGACCTACCTGGGACGCGGACTGGTGGAAGATGTCGACGATTTCCGCGCGACCAACCCTCCGACGAATCCGGGACTTCTGGATGCGCTGGCCAAGGACCTCTCCAGCCACGGTTACGACCTGCGGCATCTGATCCGCACGATTCTGAATTCGCGTACATATCAGCTCAGCGCCGAGCCGACCGAATCCAATCGCAGCGACGCGATCAATTACTCGCGTTATTACATGAAGCGAATGATCGCCGAACAGATGCTCGATACGATCGTGGAGTTTACGGGCATACCGGAGAAGTTCCGCGGCTTTCCCCCGGGCACTCGCGCCATGGAAGTTTATAGCGCGCAGCCCGGAAACAACTATATGCTCGCCGCGTTTGGGCGGCCCAACCGTGAAACCATCTGCGAGCGGGATGCGGTGCCCGACATCGTGCAGGTGCTGCACCTGATCAGCGGCGACACCATCAACAAGCGCGTAGCGCAATGGAAGCCCGACCCTGCGCTCAACGACGAACAGCAGTTGAATCGGATCTATCTGTCGTCGCTCGCGCGGCGTCCATCGGCCGAAGAAAAGTCACGAATCGAGGCTGCCCTGGCGGCTAGAGACAAGCGCCAGGTGTTCCAGGATCTGGTGTGGGCGATTCTCAATTCGGACGAGTTCATGTATAACCATTAGGCAAGGTGATGCAATGACGCAATTCGACCGTCGAGGCTTTCTAAAGATTGGCGCGATTTTGCCCTGGGGTTATCTTTCCTGGGGCGACGCGCTGGCCGCCGAGGCGAAGAAGGACATTTCCGTCATCCACCTCTTCCTGCAGGGCGGCATTAGCCAGATGGATTCGTTCGATCCGAAGCCCGACTGCGATCCAAAGTTCCGCAGCGTGTTCAAAACGATCCCGACTAATGTCGCCGGTATGCAAGTGACCGAACACTTGCCGTTCACGGCGAAGCAAGCCGATAAGTATACGATCGTGCGATCGATGACGCACAAGAAATCGGCGCATGGCGAAGCGATAACGCTCCTCCTGACAGGCCACGACGCGCTCCCGACGCTGCAGCCGCCCGCGATGGGATCGGTGGTGCAGAAGGAACTGGGCCCGCGCAACGAACTGCCTGGCTACGTCTGGGTTCCGCAGTCTCTCGGGAATTCGTCGCGCGCGGGTTTCCTGGGGGCCACTTACAACCCGTTTAACGCTGGCGAGGCCAACGTAGCGAACTACTCGGTACGCGATCTCGATCTTCCAATGGGCGTGGACTGGTCGCGGATGGAGGGGCGCTATTCGCTGCTCTCGATGGTGGATTCGAAGATTCGCAAGTGGGACACGACAGGCACTTTCGATTCGGTCGATTCCTACTACCACACGGCGCTCGATCTGATGCGCTCTCCACTGGCGAAGAAAGCTTTCGACATTAACCAGGAGCCGGAGAAGCTTCGCGACCGCTACGGCCGCACCACGATGGGCCAGGCGTGCCTGCTGGCGCGGCGGCTGGTGGAATCGGGAGTCCGGTTCGTTACGGTGAGCAAGGCGGGGCAGGCATGGGATCATCACAGCAATATCTTTCCGCTGCTGGCGAACAGCTTTCTGCCGGAGTTCGATTCGGCTTTCGCAACGCTACTGGATGACTTGTCACAGCGGGGAATGCTGGAATCGACGCTGGTGCTGGTGACTGGCGAGTTCGGCCGCACACCCGAAATCAACGCCAACGGAGGCCGGGACCACTGGCCGGGTTGCTTCTCAGTGGTGGTAGCGGGCGCTGGTATACAAGGCGGGCGCGTGATCGGCGCCTCGGATAAAGATGGCAAAGGGATTCTGGACGCTCCGGTGCAAGTGCCGGATTTCATGGCCTCGATTTACCACAAGCTGGGCATCGATTACACGAAGGAGTATATGAGCAACATCGGGCGGCCGTTGCGGATTGTGCCGGATGGGAAGCCGCTGGCGTTCCTTCTATAGTTTGACTATGCCTGACCGACGTCAGTTTCTTCGTACGTCTCTATCAGCCGCTGCCGCTGCCTCCATGGCTGCCTGGGCAGCACGCTCACCAGTCAAACTCGCGCACCGGGAAGGGAACATGCTGCGCCAGTCCTCGCCTGCCGTTTATGAACTTGCCGCCAGCATTCCCGGCCTGTCCGGCGTGGAGGTGCAGACCACCCGGTCCAATCTGTGGGACCACCAGACCGTCCTCGCCTATAAGAAGGAGTCGAGCCGGTGGAAGATTCGGACCGTCTCGATGGGGGGTAGTTTTCCGGCGGGTGGTACGCTTCTCGAGCCCGTTCCGGCGGAAGAATCGATTCGCAAGACTATCCGGTCCGGCGAAATCCTGGGCGCCACGGTGGTCCTGGTTCCCGGATTCTTTGAGACCTGCCCCAAGATGGACGACGAGTCGTCTTACGAGCCTGTGGTGGAATTGTTGAAGCGGCTGGCGACTCCCGCCGCGGATGCGGGCATCACTCTGGGTCTAGAGCTGTCGCTTAGCCTGGCTGAATATCAGAAGTTGATCGGGCTTGTCGCTCACCCAGCAGTTCGTCCCTATTGGGACGCAACCGGTACCGACCACATGGGGCATCCAGGTGACGGCATCAAGGGTCTTGAGGTCCTGGGAACCAGCATCTGCCAGATGCACCTCAAGAATGGCCGAGAGCTGATGGAGAAGAGGCACTTGCTGGAGAAGCATCCGAAGAGTCCTCTGCCGGACAGAACGATGTCCATCGATTGGACGAAAGCTCTTCCCATCGTAAAGGCGAGTGGATTCGAAGGCTGGTTCGCATTTGAGACGCCGCATGCCAGTCCCGAGGCGTGTGTCGAAGAGACAAAGAAAAACATCGCGTTCGTGATGGAGTATCTCTCCTAAATGGCTCGCTCCTAAATTGAGATCGCGGTTCTGTGAGTGCCTCGCCCGCTCGTCGAACGGAATGCTCTCGATCCATGCTCGACGTTTTCAAGCACTTGAACGTATGGAGCGGGTAGCGCCTTCCGAAATCGAATTCCTGGGTCTACACTGATACGAACGGTCATGGGCGATAGGATCCACTTCACTGCGACGTTGCGGTTCGCTTTACCGCGAGCCTTAGCGTCGTGCGCGTTCCTGCTGTCGCCTGATCCGGGCATCGCGGCGCATCCGTGCCAATCCTGTCATTCGAAGGAAGTCGAGGCGTATTCGCATTCGAGGATGTCGCATTCACTGCGCCGTCCGGGGAAAGAGCCGGAGGGAACCTTCACGACGCCGTCCGGCACGCGATTCACGATTCGATCCACCAGCAAGGGCACGTGGCAACGAATGGAGCGATCCGGGGGTTCGGTGGAATATCAGGTCGCTTATGTAATTGGATCCGGTAGCCACGCATCCGGATATCTGGTGCAGGCAGCCGATCATCTGTTTCAATCGCCCATCTGTTATTACCCGAGCCGCCATAGATACGATCTGGCGCCGGGCTATGACCAGACTACCGAACCGGGCTTCACACGCCCAGTGGGCGAGGAGTGCGTACTCTGCCACTCCGGCCGCCCGCTGCATGTCCCCGGCACGCAGAACCAATATAAACGGCCCATATTCCAGGAAGAAGCGATTTCCTGCGAGCGCTGCCACGGCCCGGGAGAACAACATTTGAAGAGGCCTGTGCCGGGATCCATCATCAATCCGGCGAAGCTGGCGCCCGGGACTCGCGACAGCGTGTGCGAACAGTGCCATTTGACCGGCGCCACTCAACGCATTCTGAATCCAGGCCGCGATTTCGCCGATTTTCATCCAGGACAGCGGCTGGAGGACGTCTTCACGGTTTACACGCGCGCCGGCGCTAAGGGATTCAAAGTCGTCAGCCATTCGGAACAGTTGGCGCTGAGCGCCTGTGCGCGCAACAGCCAGGGCAAGATGTGGTGCGGCACGTGTCATGATCCGCACGCGCCGGTAGCGTCAACGGCGCAGATCTATAACGAACGATGTGAGACGTGTCACCAGGGCAAGCTGGCGGAATCGCATCCCGCCCAAAACAACTGCATCGGCTGCCACATGACTCGCAGACCGGCGCAGGATGGAGGCCACACGGTGTTTACGGATCATCGGATTACGAGAAGGCCCGAACCGGACGCGGATACTTCATCGAGGGACGAACTGACGGCGTGGCGCGAGCCGGCGGAGGCTTTGCAAGCGCGAAACCTGGCGTTAGCCTATCTCAACGCGGGCCTCTACGGCCATTCCGCGGCACAAATGATGCGCGGGTATCAGATGCTGACCGCGCTCGGATCCACGGAAAATGACGTCGATGCGCTACGCGGAATCGGACGCGCGCTCTTGGCCGCGCGCCAGCCGCTTGAGGCATTAAAGGCCTTCGAACGGGCGCTGCAACTGACGCCGGATAACGCAGCCACCGAAGCGGAGTTGGGAACTGCTTGTCTGCAGTCAGGTCAGATAGAGAAGGCGGCCTCGCACCTGGAACGCGCGATGCGATTGGATCCACTCTTGATCTCGGCCGGCGCTACGCTGGAAGATGCCTACCGGAAGCAAGGCAATGACGAAAAAGCGGATGCGCTGGTAGATCGAATGCGGCGCGCGATGTTGAATCTGCCGCATTAAAAGGGCGCCGTTCAAAGCCGGCGCCCCCAATGAACAAACGCACTACTCCCTTGTCAGAATCGCAGCATCAAATTAGCCGTCATCTGCCGTGGAATTGCCGCGCCGGTGGATTTGCCAAAGCTGGCGCTGCTCAGGTTACCCGATGGTGCGTTTAGGTCCGTGTGGTTGAAGGCGTTAAACGCTTCCAACCGGAACCTGAGGTTGAAACGTTCGCGGAGGGGGATGAACTTGGTGAGCGCCAGGTCCACCCGCTCGAATCCTGGACCCCGGAAGGCATTGCGTCCCAGCGTGCCGTCCGTACCCAGCACGGGCGTCGGGAATTGCGACGCAGTGAAAATACCCGTGAGGAACTGCGCTTGGGTAAATCCATTGGTCTGAATCGCCGTTACCGGACCGTTGGGACGGGCATAAGCGGTGCCGTTGGCCTGCCACTCGCCGGCCGGGTAAACCGCGGAGGTGAAGACGTCCAGCGGATTGCCTTTCTCGAAAACGCCATATCCCGCGAGATCCCACGCGCCAAACGCCTTGCAGTACCACCCAGCACAGGAGCGCCAGAACGGGAGCGCATATGTTCCGGTTAGGCTGACGCGCTGAGGCACGTTGAAGCCGGCCAATCCGCGATCCAGGCGTTGATTGTTCTCGTTCTCAAACGTCGTCGTACCCTGTTCCGCTTCCGAAGTGTCGATGGCCTTGCTGTAGGTGTATGACGCCTGGAAGATAAGTCCGTGCGACATCGCTTTCCGCACCGTGGTCGTAAGACCGTGGTAGGAAGAGTTGCCATTGGTGACCGCCATGTTGATACTCGAGAAACTCGAGTTGAAGCCATGGATGACGCCTCCGTTCAGCAGGTCGCCGTTGAACTGATTGATATTGGATATTTCGACCAGGTGGCTGCCTTTCGACCCTATGTAGTCGGCCTCAAGCACGATCTGTCCCGGCAGAGAGCGTTGATAGCCAATAAACCAGTTCTGAGCATACGGCTGGGGCAAATTGTTATTCACGCCAATCACCGAGAGCTTCTGGCCGATGATGCCGTTTTGGCTGTTCAGTCCCGCGGCAAAAGCGGCGTCAATCGGATAACCGAGCGCCTGCGGATTGTATTGGCTAGGGGTGGCGTTCGGATCGCCCATTCCATATGTGAACGTATTGCCATACTGCAAACCGGCGTTGATTCCGCCGACCAGCGGCGGATTGTTGCGATAACCCGCGGGATAGACGGTGGCGAGGCGGTCATAACCCATGCCGTAGCCCGCGCGGACCACGTTCTTGCCTTCGCCCTTGACGTCCCAGGCTAATCCGATTCGAGGCGCAAAATCCGTCTTGTTCGGGTTCCATGACTGCGGGACTACCTGCGCGCTGCCGGTGGCGATCTGTTGAACGTAGTTGCCGGTTCCATACACGAAATTCGACAGACGGTTTTTGGCATCGGTGTAGGGACCGAAATATTCATACCGCAGGCCCAGATTGATCGTAAGGTCCCGGCGCGCTTTCCAATCGTCCTGGATGAAGGAGCCATATTCCGTGATGCGCTGGGAAGCGTAGGTAATGGTCGGTTGGCCAGTCAGTGGATTGACGGTGCGAGCCTCGGTGAGGGCGTCATCGTTGACGAACGTCAAAATGTTGGAGAACGTATAGAGCGGAATGTAGTTGGCAGTATGTTTCGTGTTGTTGTCCGCCCTGCGCCGCTCTACGCCCGCTTTGAGCGTATGCTTTCCACGGACGATCGACACTGAATCTTTTGCGATATATTCAGTTGCGAACCACCCGCCGGGATATGGGTTGCCATCTTGGAACTGGTCGCCGAGGCTGCCGGTGACGACGATGCGAGACACCCAAAGATTTTTCGGTATGGTGTAAGTTCCGATGTACCGCACCATCCCCGCCTGAAACTCATTGAGAACCGTAGGTGAGAAGATGTGAGTTTCATTGAGGTTGACAAAATTGCCGACTGTCGGATTGTCCCGTTCGAAATCGCGTACCGGGGGAGTCTTAGTAACTCCAGTGAAGTGATAGTAATATCCGTAGAGCCGATCTTTGCCGGGTCTCAATTCATGATCCACGCGCAGCGTAAGTCCGTCGGAGGTGGTAGTGTTAGGCTGATTCCAATTCGCCGTTCCGTACTCGTAAAGCGGAGTGCCGGCCGAAGTCAACAGGGGCGTTGTACTGTATTGGTTGGACGCGGCGCAGCCGCCACAGGCTGAGGCCCCGGAAATAGGCGTTCCGAGGTCCTTCAAGTTCGTGGTGGCGTATGCAGCCGGCGGAAACATCGATAGCAATTTTGCAGCAATGGAATTCGGCCGGTTCGCTACCACCCATTGCTCAAAGGCCTGCGTTTCGACAGTCGAAGAGGTCGGGCTGGAGCCGGTCTGGCGAATTCCTTCATACGACGTGAAGAAGAACGTGCGGTTCTTGACGATGGGTCCACCGGCCGCATAGCCAAATTGATTGCGATGCAACGGATTCGTCGACGTCGTAGAGAAGAAATTCCGCGCGTTCAGATCGTTGTTCGAGAGGTAATCCCAAACGCTGCCGTGAAATTGGTTGGTGCCGGCCTTGGTGACGACGTTTACGTGAGCCCCCATATTGCGGCCTTCGGAGGCGTTGGCATCGTTCAGTTGAACGCCGACCTGCTCCACCGATTCGACGTTGGGCGCGATCTCAGCCGCCCCGCCGCGCGAAATGGAATTTACCGACATCCCATCCATGCTGTAAGAGTTGGAATCGGTTCTTGCCCCTGCAAAGTTGACGTTCGCCGTGCTTCTGCCGCTCACATTGTCGACGCCCAAACTTCGACCGGTTACGCCTGGCTGCATCGCCATGAGGTTAAACACGCTGTTATTCACGACGGGCAATGATGCCAGGGCAGCTTGATTCATCTCGCCCGTGACATGAGCGGTTTCCGTTTCCAGAACCGTTGCCTGTCCGCTCACGTTGACCGTTTGGCGGACCGCGCCTAAATCGAGAGTAAAATCCACCTTCCGGATTTGATCTGGCGGAAGAACAAGGTTTTCCTCAACCGAGACGTTGAATCCGGTCTTGGAGGCCTCAATCTTGTAATTGCCAGGTCCGAGACTTGATACGGTGTAATAGCCTTCCCCATTGGCGGAGACTTCACGAGTTACACCGGTGTCTACGTTTGTCACCTTGATGAGCACGCCCGGAACGGCGCCGGCGCTTCGGTCCACCACGGTGCCTTGAAAACCGCTTCCAAATTGCGCCCAAATGCAGGGCGTCAGCAGCAGTAAATACAGTCCTGAACACGTCGATTTAGGCATTAAGCACCCCTTCTCAACGAGCCAACGATTGGAGTAACAATACTCCGAAAACGAATGCAAGTCAAGAAAGCGCTTACAGATAGCGCTTACAGCGCAGCCAGCCCCACATGCCGGTTGTGCATAACGGCATCCAGTCACCATTGAGCCTGGACTGGCTGCGGTTGCGTAGCCGTAAATCCCAGTAGCCGATTCTTATCTTCCGCCGCGTCCACCTCGCCCAATTGGCGTAGTAGGACCGTCTTCGCCGAGCGGTGGCGCGCTTGCGTTGCGGCCTCCTCGGCCCGGCAACACCCAACCATCGAACGAAGGCCCATTCTGAAAGAACTTAGAGTCCTTGCTCAGCGGATGGTCTTTGTAATAACTAGCGTTCGCCTGGCCGAAAATCTTTCCCGCCCTCAGCGTGTCGTCATGAACTTTGGTGACCATCGCCTGATAGCGATCATCGTTTTGCGGGAATCCGGAAAATGAACTCAGATCGTTGTTGCCGATGATAACCACATCGATGCCGAGCACGGATGCGATGTCATAGGCATTGGCCACGCCGGTCGGCGTCTCGATCATAATCACCACCAGCATGTTGTCATTGATGGTCTGGCGGTAATTGACGCCGTTGATGCCCCAGATGCTGGCCGCCTGACCAGCTCCCGCGCTTCGGCGAGCCACCGGGGGATAGCGCGCCCACTTTGCCGCTTCCCGGGCGCGATCGACGTCGTCGACGGTCGGGATCACAACGCCGAGCGCGCCGATATCGGTGGCATGTTGAATGCGCCATTCCTGCGCATCCGGCAGACGGATCATGGGAGTCGCGCCGGCGTGCGGGCAGGCCGCGATCATGGCTTCGATGTCGCGGAACTCCAGGGTACTGTGCTGCATTTCATACCACGTGTAGTCGAAATGCTTCGCGGCGTCACAATTACCGGCGATGTCGAATTTCGACTGGGTATAGCTGAAAACCTGCTTGCCTTCGAGAAGCTTTTGCTTCGTGGTGTTGTAGAGTTTCGGTTTGTTTGCATCCTGGCTCTGAGCGGCAATTCTGCTGGAAGCAAACGAAAGGGCCAGCATAATACCAACTATCTGGGCGGACGCTCTGATCATTGAATCTCTCCGGGGCGGTGTTCCGCTAATCGGGGTGAAGTATACCCGAATCGAAAGATGAACGGAAGCGGTCGAATTGGGTCATCTAAAATGTCACTGAAGAGCTCCTTGTTGGGTCAAATGAAAAAGTAACCGAACGCGTGAGGCAGCCAGTCCCCGATCGAGAACGAATCGGGGCGCCGGCAGGATGGATATGCACTCACGCGAGCAGTACCTGGCCGCGCTGCGAGACGAGTACTTGCGTGGCAATAAGAAACAGAAGACACGGTTGTTGAACGAGGCCCGGAAGCGGACCAAGCTGAATCGGAAGGTATTGATCCGCAAGCTGACACGCGTTCCGGCTGTGGCGGAAAAACCCAAGCGGCGGCCGAGAGCGACGATCTATGGCGTGGAATTGAGAACGCCCCTGATCCGCGTTTGGGAGCTGTTTGATTTCCCGTGCGGGCAACGACTGGCGCCGATCCTGCGGGAGCAGACGGAGCGGCTACGGGCCAGCGGCGGGTTGAAGTGCAGCCAGGCGGTGGCAGAGCTCTTGCAGCAGGTTTCGCCGAAAACCATCGACCGGTTGCTGCGGCGCGAGCGGGAGGTGCGGTGTCTGAAGCAGCATCGTCGGCCGCCGGTGCATCCGCTACTGTACCAGCGGGTTCCGGTGAAGACTTCGGCCGACTGGAACCGGCAGGAAGTCGGGAATCTGCAGTTGGACTACGTGCTGCATTGCGGGCGCACCACAGCAGGGGAATATCTGCTGACGCTGTCGGCCACCGACATCGCCACCGGGTGGTGGGAGGGATCACCGCAAAAAGGGCGATCGCAGAAGGCGACGCAGGAGAGCTTGGAGAGAATCCGGCAGCGAGTGCCATTCCGGATGCAAGAGGTGCATCCCGACAACGATTCGGGAATTCTCAATGACCTGCTGTGGAATTATTGTCGGCGGCATCGCATCCGGATGAGCCGGTCGCGGCCGTATCAAAAGAACGACAACGCGTGGGTGGAGCAGAAGAACTGGACGCACGTGCGGAAGGTCGTAGGGTACGGGCGGTTCACCACGGCGGCGCAGTGCGAGGTGTTGCGACAACTGTATCTGGCCGCGGCGGATTTTCGGAACTTCTTGCAGCCGGCGATGAAGCTGAAAGAGAAAGTGCGGGAAGGAGGGAAGGTGCGTCGGGTATATGAGGAGCCGCGCACGCCGTATCAGCGATTGCTGGAGTTGGGGACGTTGAAGCCGCCACAACGACGAGCGTTGGAGAAGCGGTATCAGGCATTGGACCCGGTAAAGCTACGCCGCCGAATCGAACAATTGCGGGCAGAACTTTTCGATCTGCTGAGAAGCGAAAACGAGGTAGCCGTTCCCAAAATTCGGCGGCATGGTCCCAGTATCCAGTTGCAGCGCCGAAGGGCAGTACGCGCGCCCTGAGGCAAAACCTTCAATAAGGAAAGCCGGGCAAAGGCGGCCCGGCTGCCTTCGCGTTCTTTATGCCCAAGGCCTCCGCTCCGAAGCTTCACCAAAGAAATGTGGCTCTTGGAATACAAAGCGAGAAAGCCCTTCGGCACCGTTGGGTCACCGAAGGGCTGCAGCCGATTTCTTCGGAGCCAGCTCCGTCGCATCGGCCTTGGGCATCCGTCCCGGGCGCGACCCCGAAACGGACAGGCGTGGAGCACGACATCAGTCGCCGTACCCGAACCAGAATTGCAACCGAGGTCTCCGCTCCGGATGCAGAGGCCTCGGTCTCCACAAGCGTGCCACGAGGAGCCTCCCCAAGGAGGATCTTGGTATCCCTCGGCAGCTCGTTGACCGCTGTAGCAGAGCCAACCCCGCCGCAGCGATCTTGGATGTCCCTGCTCGGGGTGCGACCCCTCGCAGATCGATTTCAGACTACGACAAGGAGGAAAAGCCTGGCGCGTTCGGTTACTTTCTTACGTGACCCAACGATACCCATTTCGGTTACCTGGTTAAATGACTTGACGCGGCGGTCTCCGCACTATGCAAGAATCCCGCGAAAGAAAGAGCGTGGCGAGCATTTGAAGAGAACCTGAAATCCTGGAAGTATCGAAAGATCTTGGCAGGCCCGCAAAAGGCAAAGTAGGCGTACCTTTCGGTGCTCGAAACGAATCCGCTCACCATGCGCAATACTCGAACTATCGAATCCGTATACGTCGCAGGAAGTAAGGTGAACGAATCCATGAAACAATCATTCAGCCGCAGACAGGCATTGAAGGGCTTCGCAACCGCCGGCGCGGGCGCACTCTTGAGTCCGACGCTCGGAAACTCGCAAGACGGTTCCATCCAGGTCGCGGGCCGTCCGGTGGAGATTACGCTGACAGCCGCCAGTCCGCAGACCGTGCGGATCACAATTCAGCCCATCGAAAACGGGCAACCGCTTCCAATTATCGCCGACGACATTTTGGTCAAGGAGAATTGGGGCCAACCGGCGGCGCGTCTGCGGACGCTATTCGGTTCGCGCAACGTGAAGTGTGGGGACGTGACGGTCAAGATTTCGGCCAGCCCGTTGACGATTCGCGTAGAGGGCAAAGGCGGCAATCTGATTCAAGAGCTGAAACCCGACGCGGTCAGCGGCAACGTCAGTTTTCCGGCCGGCGACAGCCCCCTGTTCGGTCTCGGGCAGGGCGGACCCCAATTTGACAAGCGCGGACAGATGGACCAAATGCGCAGCGGCCAGGGAGGCTTTCAGCTTCGCACGCACGGCTCGAAAGTGCCGGTTCAATTGCTGATCGGAACGTCCGGATGGGCGATGTTTGTTCATCAGCCCATGGGATCCTTCGATCTCAGGAATGCAGACGGACAGTTGCAGTTTGCGAACCCGGCGGCGGCGTTGCCGTTCGATGCTTTCGTGATCGCCGCGCCGGAGCCGGCCGCGGTCATGCGCGAATACGCCAAGATCACGGGCTTTCCGGAAATGGCTCCGCTGTGGTCCTTCGGCTATCTGCAATCCCATCGCACGCTGGGAGAGCCGGAAGAGATCCTGCAGGAAGCCAAGATGTTCCGCGAGAAGAAACTCCCGTGCGACGCGATGATTTATCTGGGAACCGACTTCTGCCCGAACGGCTGGAATACGCACAACGGCGAATTCACGTGGAATGCGAAAGCATTTCCCGCCCCGGCGGCCGCCATCAAGGAATTGCACGACGAACACTTCAAAGTTGTTCTGCACATCGTGATCGAAGGCCGGCGAGTAGCCGGAAAAGTGACCGATGCGTGTACCGCCGCGCCGCTTCCGACCGGCCGCACGCCCGATGGCAAATGGCCCGGCGACCGCCAGGTGAGTTGCTATTGGCCGGCGCACAAGCCGCTCATCGATCTTGGCGTCGATGGCTGGTGGCCCGATCAAGGCGACGGCCTGGATTTTGCTTCGCGCCTGGCGCGCAACCGTATGTATTTTGACGGGCAGCAGATGTACCGGCCAAACGAGCGGGTATTTGCTTTGCACAGAAACGGCAATGCGGGCATGCAGCGAATCGCGTCGTTCCTATGGTCGGGCGACATACAGTGTCTCTGGGAGACACTGAAGACGCACGTTCCCAATGCCATCAACACCGGGCTGAGCGGCATTCCCTACTGGGGCACGGACATCGGCGGCTTTGTTCCCACGCCGGACTTCACCGGCGAGCTGTATGTGCGATGGTTCCAGTTCGCAGCGTTCAATCCCTTGTTCCGCTCGCACGGCCGCGATTGGAGGCTGCGCCTTCCCTGGGGATGGAACACCGGCAGCTTCGGATACCAGGAGACTCCGGGCTACAATCCCGACCCGAAAGAACTGCACAACGCCGCAATCGAGCCGATTTGCAAGAAGTATCTCGAACTGCGCTACCAGATGATGCCGTACCTATATTCCGCGGTGAAGGAGACCTGCGAGACGGGGCTGCCGATCATTCGCGCGCTCTGGTTGCATTACCCCAACGACAAGGTCGCAGCGGCCCGTGGCGACGAATTTCTATACGGCCGCGACATTCTGGTGGCCCCGGTGGTGGAGAAGGGCGCTACGTCGCGCCAACTCTATTTGCCACCGGGTTCCTGGTACGACTTCTGGAATCGCGAAAAAATTGAAGGCGGCCGCGAGATCACCAAGACCGTGGATCTTGAAACGACGCCCGTCTACATTCGCGCCGGCGCTGTGATCCCTATGGGACCGGTGAAGCAATATACGGACGAGAAAGTCGACGGCCCACTCGAACTCTGGGTTCATCCTGGCGCCGACGGAGCTTTTTCGCTCTATGAAGACGACGGCAAAACTTTCGATTTCCGCAAAGGCGAATTCATGCGCGTGAACATTGCGTGGAACGACCGGCAGCGACGGTTGAGCATGCGTCTTGCAAGCGGTTCCAAGATGCTGTCGCCTTCGAAGCGCAATATCGTGCTGCGGGTCGCCGGCGAATCGACCAAGCGCGAGGTGGTGTTCGAAGGCCGCCCCCTCGAAGTGAAGCTGTAAGTGCGATAGGCCCCCTGGCCTGTCGACGCGCCGAAAGGCGCGGGTTCTTTCGGCCGACCGTCGCTGCTCAATCCGACACCACGGGGCCGACAAGGACAGACGAAGGACGCCCTGCAAGGACCGGTACGCCCTTGGTACAATTGGCGCCAAATCTCGCAAAGAAACGGGGGGACCATGTTCGTATTCCGCCGAGTTCTTTCCCTGAGAACAGCATTCTTTGCGATGGCGCTCGCCGCGGCCGCTCAGGTGACCAGCGCGCCAAACCTTGACTCGAAAGACCAGCCCCTCGTCTTCAAGTCCAAAGTGAACCTCATCATGGTCCCGGTCGTGGTGCGTGACAAGAAGGGCAATGCAATCGCCACGCTGCATCAGGAAGACTTTCAGCTTTTCGACAACGGTAAGCCGCAAGTCATCTCTAGTTTCTCCGTCGAGTCCCTGGCTGCAAAAGCAATCCCGCCGATTCCACCAGTGGGCAAGACGAAGGCGGCCCAGCCCGCTGAGCCTTCCGCCGTCACTCCGGATCGTCAGTCGCTGAAACCAACGGTGAGCAGCGGTATCGAGGTCAATGGGCAGGCAAAGGGTCCAGCTCTGCGGCCTGCAGTTTCGGATCACTTGCCTTCACATCCGACGCTTGCTGACAAAACGACTATTCTTCGAAGCCGGCGTACTGATTGTGCAATGGTTATGCCGCGAGAGTCACTTGCAGATAAGAGGATTAGGCCGAGCGCGGGTACCAAAACGATGCGGGAGTTAATTGCGTACAACGCCCTGGGCGTCATTTGAGCCCTCGCGGATTTCCCGCAGCCTGACAATGCCTTGCACGCCGCGCTAGGGCGTGAAGAGTTGATCTTCCGTCCGGTTGGTCGCCGCCCAGTACGAGGGATAGGCGAATTGGCCAGATAGGCCCACGAAAGTCGGCTTGTCGAAGCTGATCCACGCCGCTCCAGTCGAAATACGCCCAACTCTCGGAAAGAGATCTTCTAAAACACCGTTTTTAGTCACCGATTCCGTGGTGCAAGTCCAAACCATCCTAAGAACCCCGCCGCCGAATATGAGTTACGTCCCGGCATCACGACAACCGCCACTCTTCTAGCGCTGCGAGTAATGCCGTCCCCGTAAGTTCGCCGCTTTCATCCCCTCTTGTAGCGGTCGCCGAAAGACGGTCACCGATTTTCGAAATAAATTTTCAATCCATTCCCTTCAATAACTTACAGCCAATTTGCACCGTCCTCCGGACCCGGAATTTCGAGCCGCCTGAGTTATTTTGAAATCGAAAAAAGGGTTGTCCGGCGCCTCGCGCGTCAGGCAGCCCTTTTATTTTTGAAACGAACAGGAGAAAACGAAATGTCTACCGCCGCCCAAATCGCCGCCAATCAGGCGAATTCCAAACTTTCCACCGGAGCCACTAGCGACGCCGGAAAACAAACCGTCAGCAAAAATTCTCTAAAACATGGCCTCAGTAGCCCGAACCCCGTCCACGTCATACTCCCCGGCGAAGAAGACCCGTTCGTAGCGCACCTGGAAGGATACATTCAAGCCTACGCCCCCGTCGGCGTCCCCGAACAGGATCTCGTCCGGAGCCTGGCATCGAACAACTGGCGCCTGTCACGCTGTCACAGTATGGAACGGGCTCTCTACGCACACCTCCAAAAGGAAGTCGCCGAAACCGCTGAAACCGCCGCCGAGACCCTCAAAGAGTTGAACCGCACCGTTGGCTACGCCCATAAAATCGAACGCGCCATCGAAAAGACCCGCAATGAGCTGAAATCGCTCCAGTCCGAACGAAAAGCCGCTTACGACGCCGCCCAGAAGGAAGCCATCCTGCTCACGCAGCTCGCTCATGCCAAAGGCCAGCCGGCCGATCAAGCCAAGGAATTTCCCTCTCCTGAACTCTGCGGTGGCTTCGTTTACTCCCTGCCCGAAATCGCCCGTCTTATCGGTCGCGCCGCCCGCCTTGCCGAGGCGAACGCCCGCTTTATGTCAGCCGCGTAGCTCCGAAAAGAGTCCTGAAGCAAGCGTTTTTCTTGGCGTCTTGGCGACTTTGCGAGAGAGATCTTCTTCCCTCGCTCAGGTCGGGCGCCGCTCTCCCTCGCCTGCAAGGGCCTCGGCGATACGGCCCATCGATCTTTCTCAATTGAACAAGCATGGCGGCCTCGCCCGCCCGCAGTGTGTCCCACAGGCAAGCAGTGCGGCAGAAACTTTGTCCCTCCCCGAAGGCCCGGCCGGGATTCCCGCCATTGCTTTGCAAGCGGTTACACGATAGAATTCCCCCAGCATCGAGCAATTTTCTGGGTTGAGGGGTGAACGCCGAGAGGAGTAAAAAATGAAGCGCAGACATTTCCTTGGGGTAGCTGCCGCGTTACCCGCGATGGCGGCCGGCCCGCTCGATCTGAAGTCCATCAAATCGCGAGGCCCAAAAAAGGTGGAGATTGCGTACAAGTCTCCTCACCCTACGCCCAACGGTCTCCAAACCACGAAAGAAGGATTGTGGATTGTCGATGAAACCAGCGGGCCCACTCACTGGGTATCGCTGGTGAACTTCGCCGACGGCAAAGTCATTCGCGAGTTTCAAATTCCCGGCATGAACGGTCCCAGCGGTGTCACCGTTGACGACAACGACGTCATGTGGATCGATTCGGCCGATAACAGCATGATCTTCAGCGTCGACCACCATGCAGGGACAGTGATCGCGAAATATTGGGCCCCTGGCGCGAGCCGCAGCTTCCGAATGAAAGGCGATCCGCCACCCGCCCCGGTGACGCAAGAACCGGCGTTTCCCCGCCCGCAATCCGCCGCAAAAGGCGGCGGCAAGAAGGGCAACGGCCCGGTTGTAAGTCCGGGACAATTGCCGATGGATGCCACCACCGGCGCCGGCGGTTTAGGGGGCCAGGGCATGGAACACCGCGATGGCTTGCTCTACATCTCCACGCTGGCGGCGCGGCGGCTTTTCGTGCTCGACCCGAAGACGTGGGAAGTTCAAACCTATTGGGAGTTGGCGGGCAACCGCGGCCACGGGGTCGGTTGGGACGGTGACACGCTTTGGGTGGCCGACACCAATTTGAAAGCGTTCTTCCGGCACGACATGAAGACGGGCGATATCAAAGAGAAAATCCAACTGTCGGGCAAGGATCCTGTGATTCACGGCGCCACCGTAAAAGATGGTTACCTTTGGTACTGCGACGTGGCCGGATACGTTTGTAACCTCAAGCTCTAAGCGCCGAGGCAGTACGCGCATGGACATTCGCACCTTATTGCCGAAAATGTGGGGCAGTCCCTTTTGGGCTGCCGCCGCGCTTCTGCGCGGCGCTCTACGGGCACGGAGAACGGTGTCGGTGATTGCAGCGGCCGGATGTGTCGGCCTGGGCGTCATCGCTGCGAGTCTCTCGTATCCGCAGGAGAGGCCACCTCAGAGCCCGTCTGCCGCCAGCCTCGCAACGCCCCGAGCGGTCATCGATAAATACTGCATCGGATGCCATAACGCAACCCTGAAGACCGCAGGTCTGATGCTGGATCACCTCGACCCTTCGCACCTAGGCGATCACCCCGAAGCATGGGAGAAGGTGGCACGCAAATTCCGCACCGGCGAGATGCCGCCCCCCGGCCTTCCGCGGCCTGACGCCGCTACATACGCCAGGACATCGGCGCAGTTGGAGGCGGGGCTGGATGCAGCAGCCGCATCCAAGCCCAACCCAGGGCGGGTGGCCGTGCATCGGTTGAACCGCAACGAGTACGCCGCGGCTATACACGACTTGTTGGGACTTGACATTGACGGCAAGGCGCTGCTTCCGGCCGACGACGCGGATCAGGAGGGATTCGACAACGTGGCGAGCGTTCTCTCGATATCGCCGCTGCTGCTCGAAAACTATATGTCCGCGGCGCGGACAATCAGCCGTCTCGCCGTTAACGACCTCACGCTTAATCCGGTTATCGATACCTTCAAGATTTCGAAGGCGATGGTTCAGGAAGACCAAATGAGCGATGATCTGCCGTTTGGTTCGCAGGGCGGCGCGCTGATTCCCTATTACTTTCCGCTCGATGGCGAATACACCATCAAGGTCTCTCTGAGAAGGGAGGAATACGACTATCTGGTAGGCATGGGCGAGCCGCACCAGATCGACTTTCGCCTGGATGGCGCTCTTCTCAAACGATTTACGGTGGGAGGCGCGGCCAAGGGCAAGATGATGCCCGAGACTTACGCGGGCAACACGCAGGGAGACCCCGATTTCGAAGTCTACATGCACACCGCCGACGATGGGCTGGAGGCGCGCTTCCCCGCAAAGGCGGGTGAACATAAAGTAGGCATATCGTTTGTCCGCCGGTTCTGGGAACCCGAAGGCGTTCTCCAACCGCCGCAGACCGGTTTTGCACGCTCGACGAACGAGTATTATCATGGCGACCCGGCCGTGGAAATCGTTTTGATTGGCGGGCCGTACCACGCTTCCGCCAGCGACGACTCGCCTACCCGCGGCAAACTATTCGTCTGCAATCCGGCCAGCAGCGCTGCCGAGGAACTGTGCGCGAAGAAGATCTTGTCGACGCTCGCCAGTCGAGCCTACCGGCGGCCTCTTACGGACCAGGACGCGCACACGCTGATGAGCTTTTACAAGGCGGGCCGGGCGGGTCAGACTTTCAGCGCGGGGATTCAGCAGGGCGTGGAACGTATTCTTGCGTCTCCCAGCTTTTTGTTCCGCATCGAGCATGAGCCGGCCAACATGATGGCAGGCGTGGTTTACCCTCTCGGCGAACTCGATCTCGCTTCCCGCCTCTCGTTTTTCTTGTGGAGCAGCGTCCCGGACGACGAACTGCTGGATGCGGCTACTCACGGGAAGCTGAAAGATCCAGCCGTTTGGGAACGACAGGTGCGCCGCATGCTGCGCGATCCCCGTTCGAAAGCGCTGGTCAACCACTTTGCCACGCGCTGGCTCGAGCTGAACAAGCTTGCGGGCGTCGTACCCGACACGAAGTTATATCCGGAGTTCGATGAGAATCTTCGCGATGCCATGATGCAGGAGACGCTGCTTTTTGTCGAAAGCCAGATGCGCGAGGATCGCCCCGTAAGCGAACTGGTAACTGCCAACTATACCTTCCTGAACGAGCGCCTGGCAAAGCACTATGGCATTCCTGATATCTATGGCAGCAACTTCCGGCGCGTAGTTTCCAGCGACGGAATGAGGGCCGGGCTTCTGAGTCAGGCGAGTATCCTGGCCGTGACCTCATATCCCAACCGGACTTCGGTAACCATGCGCGGCAGGTGGCTCTTGGCCAACATGCTCGGCGCGCCGCCTCCACCGCCGCCGCCTGACATACCGCTGCTGAAAGAGGCCGGGGCAAACGGCCAGCCCAGGGCGCTGCGCGAACGCATGGAGATTCACCGGCAAAACCCCGCCTGCGCATCCTGCCACCAGCGAATGGACCCGCTGGGCTTCTCGCTGGAGAATTTCGACGCGGACGGAAAGTGGCGCGCGGAAGCCGATGGCGCTCCCGTCGATGCAACGGCGGCATTGCCCGATGGGTCGCGCTTCGACGGTCTGAACGGGCTGCGCGCGTTGCTGGCTAGCCACAAAGAAGACTTCGTGCGCACGTTCATCGGTAAGTTGCTGGCTTACGCGATCGGCAGAGGCATCGACTATTCCGATCAGCCTGCCATCCGGAAAATCGTGCGCGATGCGGCAGCTAGCGATTACCGCTGGTCGTCGATCATCTTGGGTATTACGGAAAGCGTCCCGTTCCGGATGGGAGTTGCAGTGGGCTCCGATCAGGAAGGCCCCAGATGAAAGCGAAGTTGAAAGCAAGGAGGCTGGGCAAATGATCGTTTCCAGGAAAGCCATTCCACGAAGAACGATGTTGCGCGGAATGGGCGCGATGTTGGGACTGCCCTTAATGGAGAGCATGGTTCCGGCGCTTACCGCTATGTCGAGCACGCCGGCAAAGCCCGTGAACCGCTTCGGCGTCTTCTACGTTCCAAACGGAATGATCATGAAGGATTACCTGCCCGCCACGGAAGGGGCTGGGTTTGAGATCACTCCCACCCTCAGCGCGCTTGCTCCATTTCGCGACCAGATCCTGGTGCTGAGCGGACTCAACAGTCTGCCGAAAGGCGAACGCACCGGAGGCGCGCATGCAAAAGCCACCACGCGGTTCCTGACCGACGTGACGCCGCCGAATAGCGAAACGTGGCTCGACGCGGGCATTTCGATGGACCAGATCCTTGCGAAAGAGACGGGCAAGCAAACGCAGTTGGCCTCGCTCGAACTGGCCATTGAAAACGGTGAGACGGCAGGCGCCTGCGATACCGGCTTCGCTTGCCCTTACACCAATACCATCTCCTGGACCAGCGCTAGCACGCCCCTGCCCACGCAAAACAATCCGCGCGTGTTGTTTGAGCGTCTATTCGGCGATAGCGGCAGCACCAACCCTAAGGTGGCTCTGGCCCGGCTGGAACAGCAGAAGAGCGTGCTCGATTCGGTAACTGAGGAAGTCAACCGGCTGCGCGGAGCGCTTCCGCAGGGCGACCGTCTCAAGCTCACTGAGTATCTCGAAGCCGTTCGCGGAGTGGAGAGACGTATTCAGGTTGCCGAGAAACAGACGGACCAGCCTCTGCCGGCGCTGAAGCACCCGGACGGCATCCCGGCAAATTGGGAAGACCATCTGAAGTTGATGTGCGATTTGCAGACGCTGGCGTATCAATGTGATCTGACCCGGGTCATCACCTTTATGGTGGGGCACGAACACAGCGGCATGACTTACCCGCAGATCGGCGTGCCCGATGCGCACCATCCCATTTCGCATCATGCGCAGGAACCGGAAAAAATCGAAAAGGTGGCGAAGATCAATGCCTATCACGTCAGGATGTTCGCCTATTTCCTGGAAAAGCTGCGTTCGACGCCGGATGGCGACGGCACGCTCCTCGACCACATGACAATGATGTACGGCGCCGGAATCGCGGATAGCAACGATCATTCACCGCTCAACGTTCCCATTGTGTTGGCCGGAGGAGGCGCCGGCAATCTCAAGGGCGGTCGCCATATCCGCTTCAGGGGCGTCCCGCTGGCGAATCTGCACCTGACATTATTGGATCAGTTCGGCGTGCATCAGGACAAAATCGGCGACAGCACGGGCAGAATAGACCCGCAAGTGCTGTCGTTGAGTTAGGGTGCCGAGTTAGGCGTGCAGAATGCATCACACGCTAGTTAAGTTCTTGGCGATCCGGTGGCTCGTCGTCGCGGCAGCGTCTTCCGCCTGCTTGGCAGCCACGCCCGACCTGCGATTGCTCGATGCGGTGAAACAGAACGACATACAGTTGGCGAACCGGCTGCTCAAGGAACGCGCGGATGTGAACGCCCGATACGGCGACGGTTCCACAGCCCTGGCGTGGGCGGCATACAAGAACTACGCCGCGATGGCCGATCTGATCATTCGCGCAGGAGCGGACATCAATGCCGCGAATGACGATGGCGCCACTCCGCTATACCTTGCCTGCAATAACCGCAGCGCATCAATGGTTGCTCGATTGTTGGCGGCCGGCGCAAACGCCAACGCAAAGCTGTTGAACGGAGAGACGGTCTTAATGACCTGTGCGCGGACGGGCGAAGCGGGGGCTGTCAAGGCGCTGCTCGATCATAAGGCCGATCCGAATGGGAAGGAGTCCGCGCACGGACAGACAGCCTTGATGTGGGCCGCGGCGGAAGGCCACTCCGAGGCCGTTCGTTTGTTGATTGCGGCCGGCGCGGATGTTCGAGCCCGTTCGCTGTCATATCCCACCACCGTGGTCGGCGAACAAACGCAACGCTCGGGCCGCGAGAAGTTGAACTACACCGAGATACGCGGTGGAATGACGCCCCTGATGTTTGCGGCGCGAAATGGCGACGCCGAATCGGCAAAGCTTCTATTAGCAGCCGGCGCCGATGCCAACGATGTATTGCCAAATGGGATGAGCGTCCTGGTTCTCGCGGCTTACAGTGGCAAAGGCGATGTCGCGGAATTGTTGCTCGAAAAAGGCGCAAACCCGAACACCGCCGAAGTAGGCTATACCGCGCTGCATGCGGCAACGCTGCGAGACGATTTGAGCCTGGTGAAGGCGCTGTTGGAGAGACATGCCGATCCGAATGCCCGCATGACAAAAGGCACCGCGATTCGACGATCGAACACCGATTTCAATCTGCCCAATACGCTGATCGAGGCGACCCCGTATCTGTTGGCCGCCAAATTCGCTGAACCTGACATCATGCAGGCTCTCGTCGCCGGCGGCGCCAACCCTGACGTCACCCTCCCTAACGGCGCGACGGCCTTGATGCTCGCGGCCGGAATGGGATCTACCAGGAACCGGCGCGTCATCCCGTTGATCGAACCGCCGAACCTCATTTTCCAGGCGGTGGCTAAAGCGGTGGAATTCGGCGCCGACGTCAACGCGGCAAATCCTGCCGGCGATACTGCGCTGCACTTAGTGGCGACCGCGGGCAACGACAGCGCCGTTCAATTGCTCGCCAGTCATAGAGCCAATGTCAACGCGAAAAACAAGCGGGGAGAGACTCCCCTGATGCTGGCCTCCACCGCCGGCGGGCGGCGCGCAGCCGCCGCAGCCGACGCGGACAATGACATTACCGGTGTTCCAGTAGTGCTGAGGGGCCACCCGAGCACGGTAGCATTGCTCCGCAAACTCGGCGCCACCCAATAACCGCTAACTCGCGTCCCGTTATTTCGCCTCGACGCCGCGCGGCACGTGAACCGACATCAGTACGAGAGTATCCGCGATTTCCGTGAAGCCATGCGGAGTTTTCTCCGGTACCAGGAAGAAGTCCCCTTTGGCCACATGCTTCGAGGAGCCGCCCTCAATGCTCGTGCCGGAAAGATTGGTTGCGTTCGTCCGCTTCTCGTCGCGAAGCTTGCCGCCCGTTGTGAGCGTGCCCGACCCCTCGATCACGTAGAAGATCTCCGCTTCCGTTTCATGAACCGCGGCGGTCGCCTTGACGTCCTTTACCCGGTATTCGAGGTTGACTGTATAAGGCGCCGCCTGAAGCAGCGCCTGAATGAAATTGGCCTGATCGGCTTTTCGTTCATTCTTCGCCTTGGCAATCATCGCCACGACATCGGCAGCGCTGGTGAAAGTCTTTGCGGCCGGCTGTTGAGCCAACATTACTGCCGCCGCCCCGAAAAGAGTTATCAGTAATCGCATCCTTCTCCTCCGTCGTCAGTTAAGTCTACTTTATTCGAATACGAAGGTTTCCTAAACTAGCGTGTCTAAGCCAGCGTGCAAATCCAGCCGCTCGCGGCGTCGGAATACCACATGACGCCCTTGAACAGGTCGAGGCCGTGCGGTTCGGGATCGTCCTTGGTCAGTTTGATCTTGGCCAGCAGTTTCCCGTCTTTCGGATTCATCCTATAGATCTCGCGTTCGCTCGAACCGACGCACCAGAGAAGCCCATCATCCCAAGCAAGCCCGTGCGTGCGGACGGTTGGCGCAGGAATGCTGCGGACGATCTGGCCGGACTCCGGCTCCATGAGGTAGATCTTTCCTGAAGCGGGAACGGCCATCCAATATTGGCCATCCACCCACTTTAGGCCGTGCGCCCCGGAAGGCGTCGTCAGTTTGTCGTACAGGCCCGCTCCTGGAGTATCGAAAGACTTCAGCGTAGTGCCCATCTTGGGATCGACCTTCAGCGTCTTCAAGGTCTTGGTTGAGCCGATCCACCAAGCGCCGTCACCGAAAGTGATTCCGCTTCCGTGCATGGATTCCGTTTGGACCTGATTGAGGATAGAACCATCTTTCGGATTTACCGTGAACACTTTGTTCGGATCGACCTGGTCCAAGATCCAGAGATTGCCGTCCGGTGCGAATTGGAGATCATTCGGCATCCTGATGCCGGGGGTCTTGAACCGCTTCTCCACACGCTTGGGAATGACGGGCAGCTTTTCCTTCTCATCGTCGGCAGCAGCGCTCGCGCGACGGGCTACGGCGAGGGCTGCCGTCGAGATCAAGAGATTTCGCCGCGAGAATGTTTTCCGTTCCTGCATCCAATCCTCCTTCTCACGTTGGAGCCTGGTTCGGGCGGGTTCTAGATATTATGATAGATTCTTCAGCTGATAGTGCAACTAGGCACCCACCGGAGCATCGGCGTTCAGGGCGGATGAAAGGTTGCTGAAATTGGAGCGTGAAATGAAGCGGCGAAGCTTAGGCAAGCTGGCAATCCTCGGCGTCACGGGCGGTTGGGGAAATTCCGCGCTGGCACGAGCCGCAGCTTCGAATGAACAGCAGCCGGCCGTCAGCAAACCGCGAGAATCTCCCGATGTGACCGGTTATGCCGCCGGCTTTATCGTGAAGACCCGCTTCAGCGATCTTCCGGACGAAGTGATCGACTTGGCCAAAAAATCGATTCTCGACGGGCTGGGGCTGGCGCTGTGCGGTTCGGTCGCGAAGTCCGGCGAGATCGTTCGAGCGTATCTGAACTCGGAGGGCCTGATTTCCACCGGTTCGCATGCAGCCACTGTCATCGGTTCCTCTATCAAGGCTCCGGCGCGATTTGCTGCCTTTGCAAACGCGATCGGCATCCATGCTGACGACTACGATGACACTCAGCTCGCCGTCGCGAAAGATCGCGTCTATGGGTTGCTCACGCACCCGACTGCCCCGGTGCTTCCGGCGGCGTTGGCGGCGGCTGAAATCCGCTCGATGTCAGGCAAGGAATTGCTGCTTGCCTACAACGTCGGGGTGGAGACGGAATGCAAGATCGCCGAGGCTATCAATCCGCGGCACTACGAAGACGGATTCCACTCCACGGGCACCATCGGCGCCTTGGGCGCCGCGGCGGCTGTCTCGAAGATTTACGGATTCGATCGCGCACGGGTACTGACGGCATTGGGAATCGCCGCCAGTGAAGCCGCCGGCTTACGCGAGAATTTTGGCACTATGACAAAGCCCTTCCATGCGGGGCGCGCCGCCGAGAGCGGTATCGTGGCGGCGGATTTTGCGAGTTTGGGATGGACGGCGGCGGAGAAGATTCTCGAGGCGCCGCGAGGCTTTTTCCAGGCCGAGGGAGGGGGCTTTGATTCCAGCGCCATTATGAATAAGCTCGGCGGCCCCTGGACTTTTCTTTCTCCCGGTGTTTCCATCAAGCCGTTTCCGTCCGGGTCATTAACGCATCCCGGTATGACCGAGATGCTTCGCCTCATTCGAGAGAACCGCATCACGGCGGACCAGGTAGAGCGCGTCACCGTCGGCGCCAATCACAACTTCCCAAATGCTCTGATTCATCACAGGCCCAAAGACAGTCTTCAGGCAAAGTTCAGCATGGAGTTTTGCATGGCCTCACTCCTATTGTTCGGGAAGGCGGGCCTGAGCGAATTCACGGATGCCGTGGTGAACCGACCCGCAGTTCAAGAAATGATCACGCGCATAGACTTCGGCGTGGACCCCGCCGCAGAGGCCGCAGGCTACAACAAGATGACGACCATCATCGGCATCAAACTGAAGGGCGGCCGCACGGTTTCAGGCCGCACGGAGATAGCGAAAGGCAACCCTGCCGATCCGATGTCGTACGACGAGGTGGCCGCAAAGTTTACGGACTGCGTCAGCTTCGCAAAGTGGCCGATGGGTAAGGCTAAGCAAATTGTGGAAATGGTGCGCGGGCTGGAATATTTAGACGATGTGCGGGAGCTCACCGCACTTTGCGCCAAGGCTTGAGTGTTGGCCGCCAGCGGGAACCGCTTCTCCAATCAGAATAGGTCGATATGGGCCAGGTTAAAGATGTACACATGGGGAGGTCGTTTCCCCAAATTCTCCAACCGTTGAGGATGACGCCATGTGCAGTGGAAAGCTGCAAAGGCATGATTTACTCCCAAGAGCGGCAATCTGGTTGGGCTCGTGAGCGGCTAGTATCGGCCATTCGGGTTGGAGTGAACCCCTCGGCTGAGACACGGAAATTAGGGACAGGTTACCATTCGCTGGCAATTCGTTGCCGGCAGTCATTCCCCAGTCCATGCTGGAGGCGGTTGGTGAAGCGGAGGCGGGCTCTGCTCCCAAGGAACTCCACCTCGGGCGCCTGGCAATCACCCTTTTGCGGGCAGAAGCTGATAGCCGAGAGCCTGAGCCTGGATTTTGAGCCGATTTTCCATCCGCTGCAAGTGGTTTTGTTCCGCTTTGGCAAAGACGCTTTCATCGTAGGCCTGCCGAGTGGTGAGCATATGGAAAATGATCCGCGCCAGCTTATGGGCGGCAGCGGTGATCGCTTTAGGGGCGCCGAGTTTGGCACGCATCCGGCGGTAGAACACGCCCAGGGCCGATTCACTCTTTTGAAGCGATTGAGCGGCCATTCGGAGAGCGACGGCAATTCGATTCTTAATTTTTCGCGTCCCGCTCCAAAGAACCTTCCCGCCACTGATATCGTTGTCGGTGCATAGCCCCATCCACGAACTGAATGCTCCCGCGCTGCGGAACTTCGAGACGCCACCTGACTCGGCGAGGATGCTCTGTACATGGAGGACGCTGATTCCTGGAATGGTCGTCAGGTCCACGCCGAGGATGCGGTAGGCTTCCTCGCGCAGGGCCATAGCCTTGGCAGGCGGCATTACCTTGCATTTTTTCACGGATCCTTGGGAGGCGGCAGGGTAGCTGCCGGGTCGGCTTTCGTTTCGAGGTCTTTCATCAGCCGCTGCATTTCGTCCTCACAGGCGGCGATCCGTCGCTGATACTCGCGGTACAAGCCGACGGACTGTCGCAGCGTGAACAGGTGCTCCTGCCGGTAATCTCCCACGAGGCTTTTGGCGATGGTTTCGTGGCTGGCTCGAATCCGAGGATCGCGGAGTGCAGCCATCGCATGCACATCTCGACTGCCTTCGAGGATCGCATCCACGATTGCCAGTCCGGTCGTTCCGGTGATATCGCTGATGACGTGGTGCAGTTGCAGGTTCATCTGATCCAGCGCCTTCTGCATATGCTGAACGTGGCAAGTCGCCATATCGACGAGGCTGGCGCGTGTCGCAGCAACGACCGGACGGCGCAGATATCCTGCGCCGGACGGAACGATGCGCGCAACAAACCGACCGCATGCAGGTATTGCAGCCACTGACAATCGGAGACGTCCGTGCGGTGCCCGGGCACATTCTTTACGTGCTTCGTGTTCACAAGGTAAACTTCCAGCTTGCGATTCTCCAGAATCTGTGTCAGAGGAATCCAGTAAACCCCGGTGGACTCCATCGCAATCGTGCGGACACCGCATTGTTGTAACCAGTCGGCGAGTTCGTTCAGATCCTGCGTGAAGGTCGCGAACATGCGGACAGGTTCCGGGTCCCGATCGGCGGAGACCGCAACATAAATCTCTGTGGCGCCAATGTCGATTCCGGCGGAATCCGGATTCAAAAGAGGCAGAGCGACTTTCTTGTTTTTGTTGACTCGTTGGCGCGGCATGTCATCCCTGAGAATAATGAAGTTGCCGGGAACCGGGCCAGGTCGTGAAGTCAGGCACTCTCCCAATCGGGATCGCTTCGCTCGCCTTTTCGGCGGACTCACGTCACCACTGTCTTGATCACGCAACCCGGGGCCACACTGGACGAACGGGCTCGAAACGAGCACCACTGCAAACTCGGCCTTATTACCGCGGGCCCCAGCAATCCATTATTGCGCTCAGTTCCTTCCGCGTTTTGTCCATGCCTTATATGGCCCTACACTGGAGAGCAACCCGCCAAGGAATAGCCAGCTCGGGAACTCATCGCGGACGATGAGCAGGGCGCGTAGTTTCTCCCGTCGCGTCCTTTGACTGAGGCCGGGGGCCGACCATCCGGGAGGCGGATCCCCACCCCAGGTTGTGAAGGTTTTGCGGACCACATCGGACCAATAGATTCCCGTATGCCTCAGAAAACTCATAGTGCGGCTTCTCCTTGTGCGTCTGGCTTAGGGCGACGTTGCTGCTCGAAGTCTTCCGGCGACAAATACCCGAGTGAGGAATGCAGCCGTTTCCGGTTGTAGACTTCTTCGATAAACCGCTGGATGGAGGTTCGCGCGTCCTCCTGGTCGCGGTATTGCTGTAAGTAAACTTCTTCTTCCTTCAAGGTTTTCATGAAGGACTCGGCTTTGGCGTTATCGAAAAGCGCGCATTGCAGACCGTGGCAATGGTATAGCGCAAGTTTTCACTGTCACTCACCCTTTCCATCCGCTGAGGGGTCAGACCTTCGACGCCATTGCGGTACGCAACAACTGGGGTGGTGACCGCGTGTCGTATCTGGACGCGAGGGGACGGCTGCGCACACTGCCAGTCGAGTGGACCGATATTCAAGGGCCCGATCCGGTGATCACGATCGGTGCTGGACGTGCCTTCTTCCGCGCCGACCTGCTACGTCAACTGCGCAAGACGATCGACGAACAGATGTCCCTGAATGGCGCGCGGTTATGTTAAGTAAATTATGTGCAATATGTCTTTGGAAATATGTGTATGATCGGCGCTTGGAAGCGGGTAATTGGCTGGTTGCCTCAAGTGAATTGCATGGTAAAATCAGCATACCAAGCATGCCAAGCCTGTTTTGCCTCTTGCTATTCTCAGTATCGTGTCACATAATTAAAAAGACACATATGGCAGTACACTCCAAGAAGAATCGAACAGCAACGGGTTCGCGTCAGCGCACGCGCCGTCAGCAGGCATTGCGCGCACAGGGCGCCACCCACCCGCACCCCGAGGCGGTGACCGATCCCCTCTTTCGCGACAGCGCGTTCTTCGATCCGGACGATCTCATGCAGGTCAAGTACGAGATGCTGCGAAGCGTCCAGCAGGAGGAACGTTCGGTGGTAGAGGCGGCTCAGGTCTCTGGTCTGTCCCGCCCGGCCTTCTATGTCACCCAGGAGTTGTTCCAGCGCGAGGGCCTGCCGGGGCTCCTGCCCCGCAAGCGCGGACCAAAGCGGCCTCACAAGCTCAGCGACGAAACGCTGGCGGTCCTGGCCCAGCAGATACAGGAGGCCGGGAGGATGCTCAAGGGCGAGGAACTGGCGGCGCTTCTCACACAGCGCTTTGGTGTCGAGGCGCATCCGCGGAGTATCCTGCGGCGGCTGCTTCCGTATCTGCGGCGGGAGGAAAAAAAACTTCGATGATCGTCGAAGCCGCAAAGCTGGACTCCACCCAGTACAGCGTGCAGTACGAACTGCTTCGCTCTCAGGTTATCGGCACGGTAGGGAGTGTGACGCAGAGAAGTGTAACAGGCCAGACGAGAGGTATCGGTTTTGCCCTGCTGCTGAACGAGGGTATGCCCGGGTGGCTCAAGACAGTGGATTCCGTACTGCGCGCTTCGCTTGCTCCGCGAATAGTGGATTCTCCGGACCCTGCGCTGCCTGAGACTATGCCGCGATCCAGCGCCGCGCGGGTCTGGCTACCCACCGTGCTGCGCGATGAGGTCACCATGCTTTTGGCGAGTCTGGTTCTCTCGACTCGCGCTCTTGCCCGCGAATCATCGAAAGGAGGGCTCATCGGTCCATGCTAATGAACATCGAAGCCCATCAGAAGATCACGGCCGCGCATCTGTCGCGCCTGGCCTACCTGTACGTGCGCCAGTCAACGTTGCGCCAAGTCCTCGAGAACACCGAGAGCACTCACCGTCAGTATGCGCTTCGGGAGCGCGCTGTCGCGCTGGGCTGGCCGCCCGACCGGATCGTCGTCATCGACAGCGATCTCGGGCAGTCCGGCGCCAGCGCGGCTGACCGGGAAGGCTTTCAGCGCCTGGTGACCGAAGTTAGTCTCGGGCGCGTGGGGATCGTGCTCGGTCTTGAAGTATCGCGACTGGCGCGCAACTCCACCGATTGGCATCGGCTGCTTGAGTTGTGCGCGCTCGCCGACACGCTCATCCTCGATGAGGATGGGCTGTACAATCCGGCGCACTTCAACGATCGCTTGCTGTTGGGCCTTAAGGGCACCATGAGCGAAGCGGAGTTGCACGTGCTGAAGGCACGACTTCGAGGTGGCATCCTGAGCCGTGCCCGCCGCGGGGAACTCAAGCAGATGGTGCCCATCGGCTTTGTGCATGACGCCCAGGATCGTGTCATCCTCGATCCCGATGCCCAGGTGCAGGCCTCGGTGCGCTTGTTCTTCCAGACTTTTCAGAGGACCGGGTCCTGTCTGGCGGTGGTCAAAGAGTTCCATTCGAAGCAACTCCTGTTCCCGCGGCGACTGCGCAGCGGGGCGCATAAGGGTGAACTTGTCTGGGCTGAACTTCTGCACTGCCGCGCACGGCAGATCATCCACAACCCGCGCTATGCCGGCGCATTCGTTTTCGGTCGCACCAAACAGCGCCATCTGCCCAATGGCAAGGTGTGCTCTCGTCTGGTACCGAGCGAGGAGTGGATACTGCTTCGCGACATTCATCCGGGCTATATTACCTGGGAAGAGTACCAGTTGAACCGCCAGCGAGTGAAGGGCAACGCGCTCGCCTGGAGCGCGGAACGGCACCGTGGACCGGCACGCGAGGGCACGGCGCTACTGCAGGGACTGGTGATCTGTGGAACCTGCGGTGAACGCATGTCCGTCCGCTACCACTCGCACCGCAATCAGAGCGTGCCGACCTATTGGTGCGGCCGGGGGCCACTGCAGCGGGGCGAAGACAGTCTTTGTCAGACCGTCCATGGCACTGCGCTCGATGCGGCGATCGGCGATGTCGTTATCGAGGCCATGACGCCTTTGGCGATTGAAGTAGCGCTTACAGTGCGCCAGGAACTCGCGAGCCGCCACGAGGAAGCGGACCGGTTACGGCGTCAACATGTGGAGCGTGCGCGTTATGAAGCGGATCTTGCGCAGCGACGCTTTCTAAAGGTCGATCCCGACAATCGGCTGGTGGCCGATTCACTGGAAGCGGACTGGAACGGAAAGCTTCGTGCGCTTGCCGTGGCACAGGAAGCATACGAGAAAGCAAAGGCCGCCGACGCTAGCGTTGTAACCGATGCCGAGCGCGCCGAACTAATGGCCCTCTCCACCGATTTCCCACGTCTCTGGCGCGATCCGCGCACGCAGATGAAAGAGAAAAAACGCATGCTGCGGCTGTTGATCGAAGACGTAACCCTCACCAAGGGCGACGCACTGCATGTTGATATACGCTTTGCCGGCGGAGCGACACGCTCGCTCGATATACCGCTGCCGAAGTCATGCATGGAACTGCGCACCACCGATGCGGAGGTCGTCAAAGAGATCGACGGGCTCATCGACACCTATACGGACGGGGAAATCGCGGATGTGCTCAATGAACGAGGCGTGCGTACCGTGGTGACAACTCCGTGGACGGCCGCGCGCATCGGCCGGCTGCGCACGATCTACCGTCTCACCGATCGGCGTACGCGGCTGCTGGCCCAGGGGCTTCTGACCCCGCAAGATGTGGCCGCCCGCTATGGCACCGTGCTGTCAACCGTACACCTATGGCGCCGCCGCGGTCTGCTTCGCGCGCACCCCATTGATGATCGAGGCAACTATCTCTACGAAATCCCGCCAGAAGACCTGCCAGGGAAGTATGCTCATAAGCGGGAATATCAGGCTGAAACAGTAAGCTCATCGAAACAAACTTCACGAGGTGCAGTATGAGTTCAAGCCCTTGTCGTAAGGATTTCCCGTGCGGCTCATGCTGATCCCAAAACCGTGCGCTTGCAGTTTTGCCACGTAGGCCAAACAGCAATACTGCACGCCACGGTCCGAGTGATGCACGATGCCCGGCTCGATGTGTCGGTCGACCAGGGCACGGTTCGGAGCTCCCAGAGCCAACTCGGCGCGAAGATCCTCTCCCAGTTCCCAGCCCACAACCTTGCGCGAGTAGGCGTCCATCACAATGGCCAGATATAGAAATGTCTCGCGGAGGCGAACGTACGTAATGTCGGCCACCCACAATTGGTCAATCCTTGTCAGGTTGAGGCGCGGCGCCAGGTTCGGATACACGGCATAGTCGTGCCGTGAATCCGTTGTAAACACGAATCGCAGCTTGCGAACCACCAACAGATTGTCGGCGCGCATCAACCGCAATACCCGTTTGTGGTTCACCACAGTGCCGCGGTGTTGCAGTTCTGCCGTCACCCGGCGGTATCCGTAAAAGTGATTCTCCAGCGCGATCTTTTGAATCACATCCCGCAAGGCCACATCGGCCTGGCTTGGTTCGTGTTGTTCGTAGTGGCGATAGAAGCCAGCTCGGCTCACCCTGGCGATCTGGCAGGCGTGGCTGGCCTCGAAGCCTTCCCGCTGCATCATGCTTCGGATTTCTCCGTAGATGCTGTCGCGCCAGTGCCGGTGTTCTTCTGGCGTGACTCCTTTACACGCTTGAAGGCTCTTGTCAAAAAATCCAGATCCAACGCTTGTTGGCCGATTTTGCGCTCCAACTCGGCGATTCGCCGGGCCGATTCCTGCGTGTTGCCATCCCGCGGCGCGCCTTCCACCCCGGTGGGGCGTCCGGTCAATCGCAGGCCGGCGGCTCCCTCTTTGCGGTAGACGTCGCGCCAACGGTAGAGCACTCCACGCCGAATCCCCAACTCGTCGTGCAGCGCGCTCACGCTCTCCCCGTTAACGAGGCGCTGTGCCACCTCTTGCTTTACTGTAAACACGGCACCTAGGCATTCTTGACCTCTTTCCGTTTAATGAAAAGTGTCCCTAATTTCCGTGTCTCAATTTTGGGGTTCACTCCAGTGGCCCAGCTCAAAAGCCGCCGGACACCGGGGTTACTCGAAAAATAGGGATGCTGCCGGCCCGGTCGGAATTGAAGCGGATGGTGACATCCTCCGTCTGGCCGGGAGCCAGCGAGCTGCTAACGAGGTCCATAAACGGGCTGCCGAGGTAATCTCCATCCGGGTTCGCTACCGCACGCCCTGACGTCAACCCCTCGATGAATAAGTGGATGGGGCCTTGCACCGCCACACTGCTGACATTCTTGAGCTGAATTTTGACCCACGGGTCGGAAGGGTCGTTGGAGAAGGAGATGGGCGGGCAGCCGGCTTGCGAACAGGTGAGGTAATTCGAGAGATCCTTGATAGGGGGAGCAGCAGTGCAGGCTTCTATGTCTGCGTCCATCAGTTGGTAGTTCACCTCAGCAATGATTCCCGCGGGAGCCAACGTCTCAAAAGCGAGGCCTTCCGCGCCCTGGTCCCAAATCGAGATGAAGTGCTTCCACGCCCCGGGGTTGTTGGGTATCGCCTTCAATACGGTTACGAAGTCGATAAACGCATTGTTATCCGACCGAACCAGGTTACCTGTGACTTGGCCCGACACCACGTTGTACCAGTAAGTTGCGACCGCGCACTTAATAGGCGCGAAGCTCTGCCCTATACCATTGCCTGAAGACGCGGCCGGCCAAGCGCCGCCATTTGTCCTCACGCGAATCCTCGGCAGGAATGTCGTTTCCAAGTCCGTACAGATATAGCTGCCGGGCACAACCGCCCACTGAGCCCAGTTCGCGGCCGCGCTCCAGCCGGATGCCGACCCTGTTATACATATGTGGGGCCCATTCGGCCCAGGCGCCGTGAACCAGCCATTTACCAGAACATTAGCGTTAGCCGGGCCGGGTGAGGCCAGGCAGAACACGAAGGCGGCCGCGAGGACCGCCGCTTTGGAAACTGCATATTGTTTAAGCACAGAAATCTCCTTTGTTACAGAGAACGGAAAAGCAGCTCCAAATCGATCATTCAGGATCAGTCGAGAGATCGGGTGCGGCGACTGTCGCAAGAGGAGGATTGTTCGCTGGGAAGCGATGGCCGAATCGGCCCGGCGCTTCGGATCGATCACGGAAGGTGGTGGTTCGGGCGAACCAGGCTGAGCGGCGTGAACCGGCTGAAACGCTAAGGGGCCGATGGTCACTATTCATGTATGGCGGCTTCTGAAATAGCTTTTCCGGGGGAACCGTCTCTGCAAAACCGCCGGGACGACCAGGCCGGCATCGATAGCACGATGACCCTTGTCTACCGGGAACTCCGTCGTCTGGCGGCAAGCTATCTGCGCAACCAGTCGCGTACCCATACTCTGCAACCCACGGCACTGGTCCACGAGGCCTATATAAGGCTTGTGGAGCGATCCCAAACCGATTGGCAGGATCGATCCCATTTCTTCCAGTTCGCTGCGATTGTGATGCGACGGATCCTAGTGGACCACGCCCGGACCAGGACCGCGTGTAAAAGAGGCGGCGGGCAGGCTCGCGTGGATTTTGATGTGGCTTTGAATTATTCCGTAAACCGGGGCGCAGATCTGGTGGCATTGGATCAAGTGTTGACAGAGCTGGCAGCCTACGATGAACGCAAGGCCCGAGTCATTGAACTCCGCTATTTCGGCGGGTTCAGCGTGGAAGAGACAGCGCAGGCGCTGGGCATCTCCGTCGCCACAGTAGGGCGCGAAGTCCGGTACGCGGAAGCCTGGCTGCGCCGCGAGCTACAGCCGGGCGCCAGCGGTCCTCACCTTCGCCAAGGCCCGGTGGGCTCTGCTGACTGAAGCCGCCGGCGCCACTCCGCCGCCTGCCGATCTCGTCCCCAATTCCGATACAGTCGTACGATCCACTCTCCGGTCTGAGCCAGATCAGACCGATAATCAACGGGGATCGAGGATTGCCGCTGAAGGAGGCCTTGATAGCCACTCAGTAACAACGGTTCGGCCTCCTCTAGCTTTCCCTGGCCGGCCAGACTGGCGCCCATCAGACTCTCAGTACGATATCGGCGCCAGTGTTCCGGCATGGTTTTCTGATATGAACGTAAGGCCTCGCGAAGCGGCGGCTCGGCGGTCGCATACTTCTGCTCATGGATGCGGACCTGGCCCAGCGATGCCAGGGTAGCCAAGGTGTCCCTATGTTGCGGACCCGTGACGCGCCGGCGCAGCGCAGTCACCCGTTCCAGCAGTTTTTCCGCCCGATCGTATTTATGCCGCCGGTCGTATATCTCGGCCAGACGGTCCAAAGAGTTGATGGTATCGGGGTGTTCCCCGCCCAGGACGCTGCGCCTGATTGCCACCAGATTCTTCTCCAGGGCCTCGGCTTCCATGTATTTCTTCTGGCACTGATACAAACTCACCAATCCGCTGGTCGCGGTCAGGGTGTAGGGATGATCCGGTCCCATCACCCGGCGAAACCGCTTCAACGTGTCTGTCAACAGGAGCTCGGCCTCAGAGTATTTCCCTTCGTGCTGGTACACCACAGCTAATTCGTACCTACTCGTGAGCGTATCCGGATGCTCGGCGCCCACAGTTCGCTCGCGGATCCGCGCCGCTTCGAACAACAGAGCCTCCGCCTGCGCATCCTTGCCCCGAATCCGATAGAGGACGCCTAGGTTGCTCATTCCGGTTAATGTATCGGGATCCCCCGGAACGAGCGCGCGCCGCTTCAGTTGCAATGCCGAGGTCAGCAGGGCTTCGGCCTGCGCATCGTCGCCTTCGTACGAAAACAGTTCGCCAAGATCGTTCATCGCGTTCAAAGTCTGGCGGTGTTCCGGGCCCAGGATGCGGCGGCGGGCGTCCACGATCCCGGTCAACAGCGACCGGGCCTGGGCGTATTTCCCCTGGTCGATATAAAGCCCCGCGAGGTCGCTCATGGCAGACAGGACGTCGGGATTCTCCCGGCCCAGTGTACGGCCTCGCAGTTCGAGGACGCGTTCCATTTGCAGTTGCGACTCCGGAAAGAGACCCAGATCGTGGTAAGCGGCGCCCATGGTCTGGCGGATGGAAGCCTCCACCAGGGGCTTGGCGGCGAACCGTGCGCCGATTCGCGACGCCGCCCGATCCAGCGCCGTACGCACCGTCAGGTTGGGGTCCGGCGTGGTGTTCACTTGGGCCTGGGCACTGGCCCCGGCCTGCGCCAGCAGGTCGTCGCGTAGGAATTCGTTCACCGCCTTGGCTGTGGCCGATTCAGTGTCGGCACGCTGCCGCTCGCGGTTGGCCCGCAGCGCCTCCCGCGTGCTCACGGCAATCCCGCCTATGAGCGTTACCGCCACGGCCGCCACGGCTGCCAACCCAAGCCAATGCCGGTAAACGAACTTCGCCGCGCGATATCGCAGCGTATCGGGGCGCGCAGTAACCGGCAGGCCCGCCAGATAGCGGCGGATGTCCTCCGCGAGCTGATCGGCCGACTGATACCGCCGGGCCGGATCGTTTTGGGTTGCCTTGAGGACGATGACGTCGAGTTCGCTACCGGTCTCTGGCGAGGGCACAGCACTCTCACAGATCGCCCTCGTGACTCCCAATCGGTGATGCGCCGGTAACGGGTGCGGCCGCCGTCCGGTGAGCAACTCGTACAAGACGGCGCCTAAGGAGTACACGTCGCCCAACGTGCTTACCCGCTCACCACGAATCTGTTCGGGGCTGGCGTATTCAGGTGTCAGAGGGAGCGACCCGGTGACCGTCAGCGCATCGCCGTGAGCGACGCTCGGATCTAATAGTTTTGCCACTCCAAAATCAAGCAGCTTAGCGATCCCATCGGCAGTTACCAGGATGTTGCCCGGCTTTATGTCCCGATGCACCACCAGCTCCCGATGTGCGCAGGAAACGGCTCCGCAGATCTGCTGGAACAACGCCAGCCGCTCCCGAACAGTCAACTGGTTTTCCTGGCAGTAGGCCGTCAATGGGAGACCTTCGACATACTCCATCACCAGGTACGGTTGACTCTCTTCCCCGCCCGGTGGCACCCACTCGCCGCCGTCCAGCAGGCGAGCGATGTGCGGATGCTCCAACGAGGCCAGAATCTGCCGTTCATGGCGGAACCGGCGTATCACGGCCTGATCCCCGTCCGGGAAACGGAGCATCTTTATGGCGACTGTCTTTTGGAACTGGCCATCGTCGCGGATGGCGTGATAGACAGCGCCCATTCCGCCGTGGCCGATGCGGGCAGTAAGACGGTAGAGGCCGACCCGCTGGCCGATCAGATTGGGAGATGCAACCGCGTGGGCAACATCCACTATGGCCCCAACAATGCCTTCGGGCGGCTGGCTGGCGAAAGCCAATAGCGACTCGACTTCCCGCCGGATCTCCGGTTCAAGACAGTTATGTGCCAGCCAGGCGGCCTGCTCTCCCACCGGAACAGCCAAAGCTGCTGCAAAGAATTGATCGAGTTGTTCGCGTTGATGGACGGTCAAGGCCGGGCCTCCTCAGAGGCAAACGATGAGATAGCGGCCGGCTGCCTTCCGGACCGTGACCCTTGGTCAGGACTAGGGGTAAACCATTCCGGCGGATCCACGCCTCGAGTCGCGGATCTCCTTCTTCGTAGTGAAGCCTGAGTTCCGAGCGTTTCAATGGGCTACCAAAGAAAGAGTTTTGATCGATTCCTTCCCACGTTTCCGTTATCCGGAGTGCAGGGCAGCTTCCCTGGACTTCCCGATTTACGGCGGAGAACACGGTGTATGGCTTTGTGACGAAGTTTGGCAGAAATCTATTCTGACTAAAGAGAGGCAAAACAATGGAAAAGACGAGAATGAATCGAGTGGTAGGTCCAGCGATGATCGCGCTGGTAATGTTAGCGGCGGTGGCACTGGTTTCGCCGTCTATGCATGTCAAGGCATTTAATCCCCAACCCGATCCGCCTGCTTTCGGCTTGATCGGCGTGGATCCCTACGCGACGGTTCGGTTGAACGCGGTCTGTGCGGACACGCCGCTGCCCGGAGGTGTGTCGCCAGGCCCGTGCACGGTGATTCTGGCGTTTCGGGATATCAACGGCAACGTGATGAGCCGGGTCGTCAGGACCCTTTTGCCGGGACAAGGCACGTCGGTCGATTGGAATGGCGAGCAGATCGGCAGGGGCCGGGCGGAGATCCAGCCGTCGGTACCAGCCATAACCGCCGGGTTCGCGCTGATCACAGTCGAGGTGTTCGACAATCAGACCGGACGGACCATCGCCACGATGAATCCGACGGATCCTAAGTCGCTCTCTTTGACTGGCCGCTAATCGCCAATTCCGCCTCCGTGAGTTATTGATGTTTTCTTGGTGTCAAAGATTTGCGAGGGCTTTCCGGACATTTGCGGACCACGTTTCCGGGCGTCAGGGAGAGACATCATGTGTCCTTTTCTGGCCTCAGATAACTAGGGTTATCCGGAAAGTCTTTAAAACAGGTCTAACTGTCTCAACTGAATCGGCCAGGTGTGGATGGGGAAGGGCGCGAGGCGGATCTCCCGTATTCACCGTCAAGCACGATGTGACCCAGCGACTGAAGGCGCTGTTGGCGCGGGAAGGAATCCAGGTTGAATTGACCGCGGATGTCCGCCGGAGCGCCGTGAGGCATGGTACGAGCAAAAGCTTCGGAGCGGGATGCAAGCCTGTATCGCGCATCCGAAACTCGTCATGACCGGCCTCTTCTGGAAACGCCCAGCATCATCTTCTACGAATCCGGCTACGCCACGCACGTATTGTGGCAGGCGAGCCGGCGCAGTCGGCGAATCGGCCAGAAGAGCCGGTCCGGGTAGAGTACATGACCTACGCCGGCACAGCCCAGGAACGTTGCCTGAGATTGATAGGTAAGAACACTGCTGTCCAAGACAATCCTAAATCATCTTAGCCGCCATTGAAACTGAGCGGCTTATTGGATAGATTCGTCAATTTTCAAGATGAGGTCCCGCTTTCAGGTGATGCAGCCTGTCCAAATCAGCTCATGATCAGCGTGAGTTGCTCAGCAACCGGCAGTAATGGTGGAGTTTCCGTTGGGTTGTGGATCCACTTGGCCAACTCGCGGTAGGTGAACAGATTCAACCGCAGCATCGATGCCAAGTTGGACAAAGACCAGTTGGCCTTCGAAAGGTGATGCAGCCACTTCAACAGGAGCAAGGCGATCAAGGCTGTCCAAATCTGGATGCGAAGGGCGTTCTCGCTGGTCCCTACGAAGCTCTTTACGGTCAAATTCTGTTTCAGCGCCTTGAAGAATAGTTCGATCTGCCAGCGCTCCTTGTAGATGGCGGCAACCGTGGTCGAGCCGAAATCGAACAGATTGGTAAGCAGTACAATCTCTCGCTCGTTATCCGCATCCCAAACGACCACGCGGCGCAATGGGCCGGGACAATCGGCCTGAGCCTTGACACCCGTGAGTTGAATGATCTGATCGGCGAGAATGTTGCGATTCGCAGGGACCTCGCATTCAGTCTCGACTGTGAAGGCGGCATTCTCCTTCATGCGGGTGACGAAGAAGACGCCGGCCAGCGTCCAGCGGCCGAATAGAGCGTAGTCGGTGTAGCCGCGATTCATGGTCACGATGGAGCCGGGGTTCAGGGTGAAAGAGTCCGCCAACTTGACGTCACTGCGCCTGGCCTCGGTGAGGAGCACGTAAGCCGGCAGGTAGTCATCGTGATCGAGCAGGACGTGAGCCTTGACGCCGCCTTTGGCACGGCGGAACTTCGCCCAAGGAAACATCGCCAGGCACAGCGAGATGGTGGTCGAATCCAACGACAACAACTTGTTCTTGAAGCGGAATTTATGTTTGCGGGAGCCGAGCCCTTGCTGCTCTCGGAAACGAGCCAGCGCGGTCCAGAAGAGTTCCTCGAACAGGGCGGCCGGGCGGTACTCGTTGGCATAGGACAGGGTGGACCGGCTGGGCGCTTTGGCGATGCCGAGATGCACCAGACGGCCCAAACAACAGGCCAAGCCGTTGCAGATGTCACGCAGGGAATCGGCTCGGCCCAGTTGGCAAAACAGCATGGCGACGAATTGCGTCCAGCAGGTAAAGCCCTTGGCGGCTCGCTCGGCGTTGTGTTTCTTAACCAAAGAGGCGAACTCGGTCCGCGGAAAATGCTGGAGCAGTTGATTGAAGAGGCTGGCAGCTTGTACGATTGTCTGGGCCCTCCTTGTGGGCGACGTTCGGCGAAGCTCCGGCCAAGGAATGATTCGCCGACGTTCAATTATAGGAGGGCTCTCTATCCACTTCCGTCAAAACCTGTCTTGGACAAGAGTGAGGTAAGAAGATGCTGGTTTCGAAAGTCTAAGTCGGTTGTTGTTTCTTCAAGATGACTCTCTTTGGTTGAACGATCGTTCACCTGGGGAGTGAACAATCGTTCACCCCTCCCTCGAACAACGGTTCACCCGGTCCTGGAATAACGGATGCCAGAAGAGCTCGATGGCGTTGCTGGTTTGAGCCCCATCCAAGAACCGGGTGCGGCGTCGAATCAGCTTCACTTTCTCCAACTCGCCGAGGTACTTCTGCGCCTGGCGAACCCCGACCCTGATCTCATCAGCCAGCGTGCCCGCGGCTGGGGAGCATTGGCCGTCCTGGCCGGCGTAGGGCGCCAGTCGCCGGTACGCCAACTTCGCCCCAGGCGACACTGGATTGGATCGGACCAGGGCTTCAGCGATGAAAATGCCATTGAAGAACCGGAAGGGATTAAGAGATTGACCGACCTGAAGCGACGCTGGGCTCAAGCGCTCCTGCGATTGAGTCATTGATCTACCTCTGGGATTGAGAAATCCGAGCGTGTTGATTCGATTGAGCGTCTGAAGAGGATGCTAAGCTGCGGCGCGGGGCCGGACCGCCATCCGGTGTACCCGTTCAAAAGTGCAGTTGTCACATGTAGGCGTGCGCGCGCATGTCTTACGGCAGCGTTATGCTAGCAATGCCGTTGGGACCGGTTTTCCACGTTTTGCCCTACCGAAAGGACCGGGTCGGAAACATCGTCTAAGGCGTGTTAGCGCCAGTGCTGGACAAGTCGCGTGATTTTTCAACGGATTGGCAGTCTACGGTCAATTAGCGCCAGTGTTGGACAAGTCGCGTGATTTTTCAACGGGTTGGCAGTCTACGTTCAATTAGCACCGACACTGGCCATAGCGCACGATCTTTCAACAGCTGGGTAATCTCCGGCCAGTCCAAACCGCTTTTGGCAAAACACTCCAAAAGCTTCTCATTGGTCGATGCCATTACAGGGGCCCGTGAAACGCGGCTCAATCCTTACGCCGGACCACCTCCGGCTTGCTGCGACTTATTTCCCGCCCCTTCCGAGTAGCGCACCCCCAAATCCCGCGCCATGCAGAAGAAAATCTCTGTCTAGCGAAACAGCTTGAAGGTGAGATCGTCAAAGCCCGCACCCATCACTGTGTCAGGCTCCGAAGCACATGCGGACGCGCTTATGGCGGCGATCTTGATCTCCGCCCCACCGTCCAACTGGCGAATCCGCCGCGCCGGGAACCAAGCATCCGATTGCTTTGGCGGCCGCCGTTCATTTGGCGTACGTACTAGAGAGCCAGGGACGCCCGGCGGAAGCCGAACCGCTGCTACGAGCCGCCCTGCCTGAGTTCGCGGCCGACACTTGGCAGCGGTTCAATTGCGAGAGCCTGCTCGGATCGAGCCTGGCGGCTCAACGGAAATTCGAGGAGGCCGAGTTGTTGATGCTGAGCGGTTACTCGGGAATGGCGGAACGGCAGTCCAAGATTTCCGCGTTGGAGTGGGGTTATCTGGTCCGCGCGGGAGATGCGGTCGTGGGGCTGTACCGCGATTGGGCGAAGCCGGCCAAGGCTGAGGTATGGAGCCGGAAACTCGCGGCGGATCTGCGGCCCAAGTGGTGACGGTACTCGCCCGTGATAGTCTTTCTCTCCATCCACGTGGTAGTGATCACCACGTTAGTGCCGTGTAATACGCCGTCCGCCGAAGCCTTCGTCGGCGAGGATTTCTAAAATGAGGGGTCCTCTCCCAGCGTAGCGACGACCTTCGACGTGCGGCAAAACTGCGGCTGCCGCGGGTAGTGTTCGACTATATTGACGGGCCTCTGAACAAGAACTGAGTGAGTGAATCATGCCTCGGAATTCCAATCACTTGGCAATGTACATCATGCAAAGCTTGTTGAATCCTGCGTAGCCATCGACTTGCGGGACGCCGGTGTAATTCCGCAAGTGTCGCGCCGGATGCTCCCCCTTGCTCACCGGCGAGTAGGCGAACCATACTGCCGCTACTGCCTCGCTTCCCGCCGGCCGATCATCGCGAACGTAGGTCCACAATCGCCCCGTCTTCGTCTTGCCGTGGCCCGGTTCCAGTACCGGTACCAGAATCCGGTGCTCAAGCTAACGCGATTCTTGAAGTGAAGACCCCCATGGCAGGGCCTGCGGAGCCACGCGCGAAATCGAAAATGGGATGACAAGAAAAGACATTTCTGCTTTTTTAGGCGTTTTCCGAAGGCCATTCGCCCCTAGGTCCTCACGACAAACGCTGGCCCGATGCGCTCCTCGTTCAGTTTCTTAAGGTCGGTGAGATATGCGGGCTAGGCTAGCGGACAGCGGCAAGAGTGGCGTCGGCAAGGAGTTTTCGGAATTCGGGCTTGCTTCTCAAGGGCTCGAACGCCGGGTCGCGCAGATTGGCTCGAAGGGCGGGAGGTACATCCGGCAGCACCAGAGCCCTGAGATGCGTGATGGCTTCGTCGTAGCGTTTCGCCTTAACCAGCGTACGTGCGAGATTTCCTCTGGTTTCAAGCGTGGCGAAATGATGGGGTCCGTAGCTTCGTTCATGCGCACGCAGGGCTTGTTCGAGAAGGGCCCGGCCCCTCTCAATCTCGCCCAAGCTCACCCATGGCGTCGCGAGGCCCTCGGCGACATCTGCGGTCCGAGGATTGTCCGGTCCCATGGTTGTCATTCGAATGCGAACTGCATCCTGGAGATACGGTAGTGCCTCCTTCAGCTTGCCCTCAGCAACGAGGAGTATGCCAAGACTGTGTTCGGTAAACGAGACCTGCGGGTGATCCGGTCCCTGAGTACGCCGTAAGATGTTCAGCGAACGTTCCAATAAGGGCCGAGCCTCTTCTGGCCTGTTAAGGTCTTTCAGGGAGACGGCGACATCCTGCAGAGCCTGAGCGGTAATCGGATGGTCCGGGCCGTAATACTTCTCGAAGATAGTCTCGGCGCGTCTAAAGAGTCCAAGTCCGGCTTCGATATTGTGCCGACGGTCTTGAATGATGGCTAGACCTCGAAGACTCGTTGCGGCGTCAACGTAGAAAGGTCCCCCGACTTTTTGCTGGATCGCGAAGGCGCGTTCATGAGCCGCGGCACCTTCGTCGTAACGCTCCATGAGACCATCCACGGAGCCCAAGCTGTTCAGCGCGCGCGCGACGTCGAGATGGTTTTCACCGAGAACCCGGACACGAATGCCCAAAGCCTGTTGATAAAGCCTGCGAGCCTCCTGAATATTGCCGAGGCGCTGAAGGGTACTGCCCAACTGTAAAAGTACGGTGGCCCGTTGCAGGTCGCCCTCGCGGCCGGGGGACTGCGGCAAAGCAAGAGACTTTTCCGCGAATCGCCTGGAATCTTCGTACTGGCCCAGCGAGTTGTACACCTGACTCAACGTGCCGAACAGTTTCGCCTGAACGGCGGGCTGGCCTTTCAGGTTTTCGACGTCAGCGGCGCCGCGTTCCACCAGTTCTCTCACGGTGGGCGGCTTTCCGAGCGTCTTGCGGTAGTCGGAAGCGGAGAATAACTGGACGAGAAAGTCCGATACCTGGCGGGAGGCGACGGCTTCCTGTTTGGCAGCCGACTCGGCGCGGGTGGCGCGCACGGAGCCGATCGAAGCGGCGATGGCGCTCGAGAGCAACGCGAGGGTGACCGCGCAGGCCGCCGCTACTTGAACGCTGTGGCGCCGAACAAATTTTTTAAGCTGGTAGGCGAGGCCGGAGGATGCGCGGATACCGGCACGCCATCCAGGTATCGCCGGAGGTCACCAGCGAATGCTTCGACGGACTCGAAGCGCCGGGTACGCTCCGCTTCGAGCGACTTCATAACAATCCAATCCAGATCACCAGAGAGTTGGCGGCGCAGGCCGTTTACCGTAGTGGATCTTGCCGACGCGGTTTCCGTGCCTCCTAATAACTGGCTCACGAACAGACTCGGGCGCGCGGGAGTGAGTTCACCTCGTTCCAGAAGGGCGAGAAATTGCGCGTAACCAAGGTCCGCCGGATCCGCAGGCAGACATCCGGCAAGCAACTCGTAGAGGATGATACCGAGCGAATAGACATCGGTTCGCATATCGATATCGAGGCGCCCAAAGCCGGCCTGTTCGGGGCTCATATATGCCGGCGTGCCCAAGGCCTGGCCGACGCGAGTATATTCGGTGATCCGATCTGGAGTCTCCAGGCCGACAGCTTTGGCGATCCCGAAATCGATGATCTTGGGCACGGGTGCGGAACCGTTGATGCTGACCAGGATGTTGGAGGGTTTGAGGTCACGGTGCAAGACGCCTTTCTGATGAGCGTGCTGCACGGCCTGGCAGATCTGAATCAGGAGCTCGACGCGCTTGCGAATGGAAAGGCGGTGAGCATCGCAATACGCGAGCAGCGGCATGCCTTCCACAAGTTCCATTACGAAGTAGGGCCGGCCGGCAGCGGTTTCTCCGGCGTCGAAAACCTTGGCGATATACGGATGGTCCATCGCCGCGAGCGCCTGACGCTCCATCATGAAGCGCGCGACGAACTCTTTGCTATCCAAGCCGAGTTTCAGTAGCTTGATGGCGACGCGCCGCCGTACCGGCTCGAGTTGCTCGGCCTCGTAGACAGTACCCATGCCTCCCTCGCCAAGCACCTGAACCAAGCGGTACGGCCCGATGCTCGCCAAGTCCCGCGATAAAGTCTGCTGAATCGCGGGAAATAGCGTGAACGCGGCGGCGCGCGCATGAGCTTCAAGCAGAACCTCCACGCGCTCGCGCAACTCCTCATCGTTGCCGCAGGCGCCCTCCAGATATGCGTCCCGCTCGGAGGGCGGAAGTTCGAGGCAGGCGTGGAAGATTGTCTGTTCGTGCTCCCGATCGACGTGGCGCATGGCGTCCTCCGCGTGCTAGGGCGCGCCCCCGCATGGAGCGGCGCTCATGCGATCGAACAGCCAAGCCCGCGCATAGGTCCAGTCGCGCTTGAGGGCAGCGAGGGAACGTCCCATCAAGCCGGCGACTTCTTCCAGACTGCAGCCGGCATAGTAGCACAGGTCAACCATGCGGGCGAGACGAGAGTTATCCAATACAAGATGATCCTGAAACGGAAGTTGATTCCAATGCAAGATGATCCTGAAAATAGGAGGAATCGGGTAGGCAATCCGCAGGGGAATGCAAATCAGAATGCGGAATGCCGAGAGTCTGACACATTCACAAATCAACGAATTCTTGAAGGGCAGTGCGGGGATCGAGTTCCATGGGCAAAGCCGCGCGGAGGTGTACGGCTTGGTCGAGAAGATGCTGGTGAATCAAGAGTATCATGGGCAACCAAAGAAGCAGCGCGGCGCGATCCGGGCTTACCTGAGCAAGGTCGCCGGGCTGAGCCTGCCGCAGATCGCGCGGCTGATTCGGGCGCATGCCCACACCGGGAAAGTGGAAGCGAAGGTGTATCGACGGCAGCGCTTCGCTGCCAAGTACAGGGCCGCCGACATTGCGCTGCTGGCGCAAGTGGACGGCGCGCACGAGCGCTTGAGCGGGCCGGCCACGCGATGCATCTTGAAACGCGAGTATTCCGAGTTCGGCAATCAGAAGTTCGCCCGCCTGGCAGAGATCTCCGTGGCGCATCTGTACAACTTACGGAACAGCGCTGCGTACCGGAAAGTGGCTGCGGTGTTCCAGCCGACGCGGCCGAGCCCGGTCTCAATCGCCGAGCGGCGGCGGCCCGATCCGCGGGGCGAGCCGGGCTACCTGCGAGTGGATACGGTGCACCAGGGGGACTGGGGTGGCGAGAAAGGCGTGTATCACATCAACGCCGTGGACACAGTAACGCAGTGGCAGGTGATCGGATGCGCTGCCAAGATCAGCGAACAGTTCCTGATTCCGGTACTGGAGGCAATGCTGCATCAATTCCCCTTCCGGATCCGGGGTTTCCATGCCGACAATGGTTCGGAGTTCATCAATCACACCGTGGCCAAGCTGCTGGAAAAACTGCTGGTGGAGTTCACCAAATCACGCCCCAATCGAAGTCAGGACAACGCGCTGGTGGAAGGCAAGAATGGCGCCGTGATCCGCAAGCTGATCGGCTACGGCCACATACCCAGCCAGCACGCCGAAGCGGTGCAGAAGTTTTATACGGCGCATCTGAATCCATACTTGAACTATCACCGGCCTTGCGGCTTCGCCACCGTGAGCGTGGATGGGCGAGGCAAGCGCCAGCGACGTTACCGGCCGAGCGATTATGCAACGCCGTACGAAAAACTCAAATCGCTGAGCACAGCGGAACAGTACCTGAAAGCAGATCTTACGTTCACCCAGCTGGACCGGCAGGCCGGCCGCGTCAGCGACACCGAGAGCGCCAGGCGCATGGGCGCGGCCAAGAGCAAACTCCTGCGAGCCTGCAAAATCGAAGCGCCGTTTCCGCCGCGCTTCCTCTGATGACGCGTGGCAAAAACCAAGACGAAAAACAAAACCGTACTCATAAGGGAAAACAAAATCTCCCTGGTCGGAGCCTATTACGGCCTCCCGTCGGTCGGCCCCGGACGTATCCCAAATCCATTCAAAAAGGAGCTCTTCCCCAGCCCCTAACGACACTCCGTTTTCAGGATCATCTTGTATTGGAAACGAATCCTCATTTCAGTATCATTCTTCGATTGGAAAATGCTGACGCTGATCCACATCGGCGAGGGCAGCGAGCGCCTCGTCGAGCGCAAGCAAGTCAACGTCAGGTTCTTCGGCTTTAATATCCAGATCGCGTAACGTGACCCGTTTGGCGCCACCAGCCCTCTTCTGGCTGGATCGACGCCTGGCCTCCTCAACGAGGACCTGACGCATGGCGCGGGCGGCGGCTCCAAAGAAATGCGCCTTGTTGTCCCACTGGCTGTCGCCATCCGCCAATCGGAGCCAGGCTTCATTGACCAATGCAGTTGGTTGAAGCGTGCGGCCATTCACCCGGCCCCGCATCAGCGACGCGGCGATTCGTTTTAACTCGGTATAGGCAGCTGCGATGAGTGGATCGAGGGATCGCCTGTCTCCGTCACGAGCCTCAAGCAGCAGTCTGGAGAGATTATCTTGCTCCAACGCGGCACCCCTTGTCGTCACCCCTGGGTGGCACCCGTAGGGCGAGAATACCATGAAGTTGATCGTTTCCGTCCCCTTTTCCCTATGTACGAATGTAAACGCACGCTCCCTGGCGCGCCATTCGATCTCAAACAATTAAGGTGAGCCGGGAGCGCCCTTCGTTTCACCGCACGCGTTCCCTATTTGTACGCCCAGCGACTCTGAGCCGGCCACTCAGAGGAGAAACATCGCAATGATGGGAGGTGGACCTGGTGGACGGGCCTGCTCTCGTCTCGAGCGCTTGGCTTCCGGTGGAATGCAGATGACGCTGTTTGAAGTAACGCGTCGGACTGCCGGGACCCAGACATGTCATTCGAATCAGTGCCGGTAAGGTATGAAACTAGTCGCGGAGTGCTATGACTGGACGGGCTGCTGGCTGGAACGCTGAGGCCAGATTTGCCCGGCTCATCCACCACTCATACAACACTGGATAGACCAGCAATTCCATCAGGAACGATGTGGCAAGGCCGCCAACCATGGGCGCAGCACGTTTGCGGAGGTCGTCGAGATTGCCGCGGAGATCCCGCGGCAAGCGGACATTCACCGGGTAACGTGCGCGGTCATGAATAACCGTCGTTACATTGTCTCCGCCGATTGCGTTTTCGACGGCTGCCTGAGCTTCTTCCAAGCCAATGCCGGCGGATGACAGCTTCCCACGGTTCCAGCGGACGTCGATATAGAGCCCGTCGTCCAGACGTTCGGCGAACACACTGCGAGTGCCCGGCACGGATCGCAGCAGATCCTCGACCTGCACTCCGGCTTCTTGAATCGCCTGCGGGCTGCGCCCGGAGATTTTCAACCCCAAGGGGCTTCGCAGGCCGGTGGCGAGCATATCGATCCGGCCACGGATGGGCATGGTCCACGAGTCCGCGACGCCGGGCAACGGCAGCGCGGCGTCCAGTTTTTGGATCACCTCCTGTACCGGCGTGCGATCGGATGTGATGCGGCGCAGTGCGGGCTTGAGCCAGCCGGGAGCCCACTGCGAATACCATGTGCGACGCTCCGGCCATTGGTCGCGAGGCTTCAAGACGACGAGCGTTTCCAGCATCGACAGGGGGGCCGCGTCTGTTGCCGTTTCGGCACGGCCCGCTTTGCCGAGTACCTGCGCTATCTCGGGCAAGCTGCGGATTCGGGACCCGGTGAGTTGTAGCAAGCGACGCGCTTCCGTAACCGAGATCCCGGGGACCGTGGAGGGCATGTAGAGCAAGACGCCCTCATCGAGCGGCGGCATGAATTCGCTGCCGATTCGCCGGCACAGAGGCGCTGTGATCGCGGCGGCCAACAGCACCGCCCCTGCAACCGGACTCCTGTTGCGCAAGGCACGAGTGAGGACAGGATGGTAACCGCGAGTCAACAGACGAGTGACAATATGCCGCTCTTCGCGGAACGTTTTCCCTGAGGCCGGCAACCCATCGGCGCCTTGCTTGGGATAGCCGAACCTGGCCATCCATATTCGCAGGGCGGGACTCTTGGCGAAAACGAGCGGACGGAACAGCCTGCCTTCCTGATCGTCCAATACCAGCACGGGAAGGAATGCCACCGCCATGATTAGGAGCGCGTAGTAGGCCGGACGCGCGACTTCCTTGACGGCCAGGAGGATAACAGAGACCGGATCGCCGGGACAGCCCGAGTCGTGCCATTCTTCGAGCTTCTTGTGCGTTTGTTCGACGACTACGATAGCTGCATCCACGAGCGCGCCCGTCGCTATGGCGATGCCTCCGAGAGACAAGGCGTTGAGTGAAAGGCCCGTCGCATGGTACAGACCAGTCATCGCCAGCAGAGTGAGCGGAATGGTCACGACGGGAATGATGGCGCTTGGAAGATGCCACAGGAACAGGAGAATGACGAGCACGACGGTGAGGGTGATTTCGACCAGGGTGGAGCGAAGGTTCCGGATGACCCGATGGATGAGTTCCGAGCGATCATAGACGGGAACAATCCGGACGCCCGCAGGTAGGGATTGGCGAACTTGGTCCAACTTGCGCTTCACGCTCTCGATCACGTCCAGTGCGTGAGCGCCGGAGCGCATGACCACTACACTACACACGGCGTCGCCTTTGCCGTCGAGATCAGCGATGCCGCGGCGCATTTCCGGAGCTACGGCGACATGACCGACGTCTTTGAGCTTCACGATCAACCCGTCCTGAGCGGGCAGCGCGATTTCTTCGAAGTCGCGCACACTTTCCAGATAACCGCGACCGCGTATCACATATTCCGAGCCGCCGAACTCCAGTATCCGGCCGCCGGTTTCGGTGTTGCCGTGGCGCACGGCGTCCGCCACTTGTGATATGGAGAGACCGAAAGCTCGGAGGCGCGCCGGGTCGACAGTGACCTGATATTGCGCCACAAATCCGCCCAGCGAAGCTGCTTCAGCAACGCCGGGTACGGAGCGCAGGTGGTATCGCAGCAAAGAGTTCTGCGTATTTCGGAGGTCGGCGGGAGATAAGCGGCCGGAGTCATCCTGAAGCACATATTCGTAAATCCAGCCGAGGCCGTTCGCATGGGGTCCGAGTTCGGTCTTAACGACGGGCGGCAGGTTCGGCAGAACGCCCGTCAGGTATTCCTGTGCGCGCGAGCGCGCCCAATATTGATCCGTTCCGTCTTCGAAGACAACATAGACGAAGGAAGAACCGAAATCCGAAATGCCGCGGACAGCTTTGACGCGCGGCGCGCCCAGCATCGCGGTGACGAGCGGGTAAGTGACCTGGGATTCGATAAGGTCGGGACTTCGGTCCCATCGCGAGTAAAGAATGACCTGGGTGTCGCCGAGATCGGGAAGCGCGTCCAAGGGGATGTGGCCCAGGCTCCACCAGCCCCACATCGCGAACGACAAAACCAGAGCGATGACGGCGCCGCGTTTCTTGGCCGAGATTTCAATGAGCCGTTCGATCATTTTTCAGCGGCCGTCTTCAACCGGCTTTCGGAGTCAAGCAGGAACGCCCCCGCAGTGACCACCCGCTCCCCCTCGGCAAGTCCACGGACAATCTCAATCCGGTCTTCGAATTGCCAGCCTGTTTCCACATCGCGCAGTTCGTAGCGGCCGGAACCGAGCGCTACGAAAACACGCCGTCTCGTGCCGGAATCGAGAACGGCGTCGACGCTCAGGGTCATCGCGGAAGCGATGGGGATCTCCAGCGAGACGTCTACGATCATTCCCGGAATGAGTTTTCGATCCTTGTTGTCGACCCGCAGGCGCAGTTTTGCAGTCCAGCCTTCCGCGGCGGATCGCGGCAAGATCGTTGTGGCTGTCGCTGCCAAAGGCGCAAGGCCTTGGAGGCGAACCTGCGCCCGCGTCACGCTTTGCGCTAGAAGCTCATCATTGGAGGCGATATCCGCCAAGACCCAAACCCGCGACAGGTTGGCGATACGGTAGAGTACGTCACCCCTCATGAACCTCTGTCCGACTGCAACGTGGCGTTCGAGGATTTGGCCCGTGCAAGGCGACCTTAGAAGTACGTCCGGACTCTCGCGGCGGAGGCGGCCGAGTTCATCGATCTGACTCGATTGCATGCCGACGAACTGGAGGTTATCGCGCGCATTTGCGAGCTGCTGCCCGGCCAAGGCGAGCTGATCCGTATTCGTCGGCACTGGACTGAGCGTCTTGTCGTATGACTCAAGAGCGTAAAGATATGCCTGTTGTGGCGCAGAGATGTCCCTGCTGTAGAACGAGGCGAGATTTTGATCTTTACTTACAGAACTGCCGATTTCGTCGTTCCAGGTGTTCCGAATCCAACCGTCAACCCCACCCGATACGTCATAAGTCAGGGTTTCCACCGGGACGACGCGCCCGGCGGTCTCTATCCGATGGACGTTGGCACATACACGGATGGTCTCGGTCTCGAGCCGTATGGGGTCTTCCTGCTCGCCGGTCAAGTGAACGCTGCCGGGCGTCATTGGCGCCGGAGCGGGACGCGCCGCGTAAACGGGCTCAAGGTTCATCCCGGAGTCGGGCGCACGGCCGGGTTTGTCCGAGCGATAAGCGGGATGCATAGGGTCGACGTAGTAGAGAACCGGCCGCGCGTTCGGCTGCGGTCTTGGCGAGGAACGCAGAGCCCAACCTGCTGAGAGTGCGCCGCAGGCGATTACCACCAGTCCGGCGCCCGCCAGCACGCGCTTTCTGCGGCGATCGTTTTTGATTTCCATGGTCGGCGCCTCACTTCATGGCAAGACCGTGAGGGCGCGCTGGCCCGGTAGGGAACGCAGTGTTGAAATCGAGCTGGAAGCGACTATCTTCAGTAAGCGTGTTGTGCGTTACCTTGATCACCCGGACGCGGTGATCGCCCTCGAAGTGAATGATGCCGGCGCCGTCCTCGTTAAGGAAATAGTCGGAGACCACAAGGCGCCGGTCGTCGTTCGAGAGGAGGAGATTGTGCGGTCCCGAGTCCTTGCCGAAACTCACTACCGAGACTTGTTTTAGATTCCTGCGGTCAGTCGTATCGAGCATTCCGACCTGCCCGGCCTGAAAGAGAGCAAAGAGCAGGCGGTCGCTGCTCTGGGGAAGGGCGAGAAGCTGGCCCATGCCGCCGGTGACCGGAGTGTCGACGTGTGGAGTCACGGTGTCGCAGTCGAATGCGGCGACCGCAGTTCCGGCGAGCGGATCGATGAGGTAGATGTGGCCATCGAACATGCCGGAGACATATGCGAGACTGCGAGGATCGTTGGGGATCATTTTGACGTCCATGGTGCCGAGGGCAGGGCCGCCGTCAAGCGACATCACGGGGATGGTTCGAATAATCTTGCGGGCGCGGTAAATCCCAGACGCGCACCGATCCGCGTAGTACCGGCGCGGGCGAACCAAGGAGTGTACTGGTGGGCAGGATGAAATCGGCTGTGAGCATGAGGTTCAAGTCGGGACGAGCCGAGATCCCGTGGGGGTTGAATCCATCGAGCGGCGGCGCGTCGGGCCATTCCTGAAACAGCGAGAACGTTCCGAAGTGATTGGCGACGAAATGCAAGCTGCCGTCGAACTCGGCGACGCGGCCTGGCTCGCCGCCGGAGGCAGAACCCATCTGGCTGATCAGAAACCCGCCGCCGGCGGTCGGTAGGAAATCATCCGTGATGCTCGATTCCACCGCTTTGGTTGAGAACAGGAAGCGCGGGTTGGCGGCGTCGGTGACGTCGAAAAAGAAGATGCCGTTTTGACCTTTGAGGACGCTCAGCAGTCCACCGCAGGCCAAGATATTTCCGGTCGCGTTCAAATGGCAGTGATGGGGCTCATTGCCGATATTTCCCGGAGGCGGCAGCGGAACTGTCTTGATAACTCTGACATAGTGATCGGAATCCTCATCAAAGTCGACAACGGCGAGAAAGTCCGGCGCGCGATGCGCCTGGTCCCCTGCCCAGACATAGAGATATCTCTCTTTTCGGCCGTAGTGATCGCCGTCTTCGGCCAGAGCCGAAGTGACAAGGAACATGCCAAGCGCCGTCACGGCGAGAGCGCGAAGCGCGAATGATGTGGTGTTCATGGAACTCCTGTGTCGGTGCGAACGTTGGTGAATAGACTCTCCCTCTCCCCCCGCGTGAATCGCCAGGGGAGAGAGATCGGTTTCTGTTTCAACTATTTGGAAGGACCAGCCGTCAAGCCGACTTGGATCTGGCCCTGTTTCCCCCCTGCCAGATCGACGAGGACGGACTTAGGAGTCAGTTGCATATCGGGCGTCAGGTCTAACGTAATGGATTTTTGGCCTGTGTCATCCTTCCCGTTCAAGCCTCCGTCGACCTCGGTGGCGAAAACGGAGTATGTCTTGCAGACGGGGCCGCTGATCTTAAAGAGGCTGAGTTGCTCATCAATCGTGTAGGTAGAGCCATTGTTGTTAATTTTGGCGCTGGAGCCCTCGGCGGGCCAAGTGGTGCTTTTCCCTCTGTCGTCTTTCACCTCCAACCGAAGCTCGAAGGCGCCTTCGCTGACACCTTGCCCCTTTGTGATCTTGACGTTCGCCAGTCTAGTTTCTATAGTGCTACTCTTAGTACTCATGTTTTTCTCCTCTTCGTTCCGCGTTTGCGGGATTTTGGAGAGGCCGGTCTTGGGCCCTCCGGCGCTCCTCGAAACGGCCTCTGACATTACATAGGGATTTCGCGCCGAAAACGGCTCAACTTGCGGAGGGATTCAACTGCGGTAAAAGAGGCAGGGGTAGGCGGCGGCCACTGAGGAGATTCGGCCCCTCCGATGCTGAGGCCGGCATCGCTGTCACTTTGTTTTGTAACTACTTTGTTCCTGGCGAGTCCGAAGATTGGGATTGAGAACGGGTGCGTCGGCCTGTGTGTAGCCAAAAGCGAATCAGAACTGATCCAATGTTAATGAACGTTCTACATTGGGAAGCGTTGGGCTGCGCTGGCTCTCTTCTACGTTTCATCACGACGGCTGATGGCCGGCACCGACGGGGATGATCGGTATGCCGCTCAGTCGGCAGCGATCTTCAATGCGGATTGAGATAATATCTCCGATTAGGCCGCCTGGTCCCAGGTGCAGCGATGATGCAGACCACCGTAACCGCTAGGCGTCAGGGAGGATCTAACCAATGTTAGCCCGGTCAAATTTCGGATAGCGCGTACTTCCAACCGCCTACGCTGGTTTCCCTGACAATCTGCGCTTTTCGTCTCCGGCTACTGCTGCGGCAAAACCGTTGACTTGCCCTCGCCAAAACTCCTACGGCGTACCACGCAGCCACAGAACAGTCAGGAGTGGCGATTCAGTTCCGAGGCTGCTTGGAAATCCTCAAAGCCACCTTCAATTGCCTGTAACAGCGATCGTCACTCCGCCCTGACTCTAGATGTCTGCAAGCTTCAGAACTACAGGAACCGCTGGCCCTGGAGAAATATTGGCGGGGATCAGGAGGTTGACCTGCATCAATCCCGCCACAAATCCAGGCGCTCCGCCGGCGTACTGCACTACAGCCGTTTGGCCACCGATCATAGCGGTCACGACCAGGAAGGGGGTGGGCAACGGAGCAGCGGCCGGCTTGCCGTCAATTCCAGGCGGAGTGGTAAAACCCTCGCCAGTGGCATACAGCACGATGACGCTACCCGCTCGAATGGGGCTGGTGGCGGAATTGAGCGACCCGTCCGCGTTAATCGCGGCAGCCTGTCCGGAACCGGTGGAATTCGCGGTAATCAAACCGGGGGTAGCCGCAGCGAACGGGACGGTCATCGGTTGCGACACTTGTCCCTGGAAAGCGACGGTCACTTGATACGGGAGGCCAGGGGGAAGCGAGTAGGGCACAATCGCTGCCACCTGCCCCGTGGAGGTATAAATGACTGGCGCGGGGGTTCCATTGAAGAACGCCTGCGTGCCCGCCAGGTTGGTGCCGACCAGGCCCGCCGCATTCAGGGTGAACTGAGCAAGCTGAGCCGGGCCCAGATTGGAACCATAAAGAACTACGATTTCGCCAGCCGTGATGGGACCTGTCCGATTGCTGGCGCCATTGGTAATCGCGCTGATGGACGGAGGCTGCGTAAGGACTTGACTGGGCTTGAGCACGCGGATGGCGGTGTCGACAGCGTCCATTACATAAACGTTGCCCGCGGCGTCAACCGCCAGACCGGAGACGTTTAGCGGCGCATCTAGTGCGGGTCCGCCATCGCCCGAATAGCCGTTCGATCCGTTACCCGCAATCGTTAGCGAAGGGGCTGACGAGACCTTAAACACCAGAAAGGACGATGCGAAATATACGCCACCCGAGGAATCCACGGCCATGCCCACGAATGGACCGGAGGAGGTTTGCACGACAAGTGTTTGGACCCCATTGGGTGAAAGCTTGCGGATGTAGTAGTTAGAACCCGATCGATCCGAGAAATACAGATTGCCTGCGGAGTCGAGTGCGAGAGGGCCAGAGCCTTGCGCTAACGTTGTGCTTACGCCGCCCGGAGAGATCTTGCGGACACTATCGGAATTAGCAACAAAAATGTTTCCCATTCCGTCAACCGCTACATCGAGTCCCGCGGTCATGGCGACAGTGGTGATCGCGCCACCAGGTGATACCTCGCGAATGCGATGGTTGCCTGCATCGGCGATAAAGAGATTTCCGGCCGGGTCGATCGCCAACCCAACCTTTCCGTCGGGAGCATTCGATAGACTCAATTGATCACTGATGGCTGGTCCTCCGTCTCCCGAAAAGCCTGGGGTTCCGTTGCCCGCGACCGCCATGATTGTGCCGTCGGGTGAAATCCTTCGAACTCGGTCATTGTTCGAATCCGCGAAATAGAGGTTGCCGGTCGAATCGAACGCTGCACCGGATGGCCCTCCCAATTGCGCCTTGCTGGCTGGTCCTCCGTCGCCCGAGTAGCTGTCACTTCCATTGCCGGCAATCGTGTTGATGACACGTGTTTGGCCGTTGGTCGAGATCTTCCGGATGCGGCGATTGCCGGTGTCAGCGACGTATACATTTCCAGCCGAGTCCACCCCGACGCCGTAGGGCAAGCCCAGAACAGCGCTTATGGCAGGTCCGCCATCGCCCGAGAAACCTGAGGGGCAGAGAGTCACCGGAAACTTCGCGGTGCAGGGCCCGCCACCGTGCTGACGCCGCCGCCCGGCGCAACCACAGCAATGCGATCGTTGTCGTGATCGGCGATGTACAGGTTTCCCAGCGAGTCGACGGCCAAGCATTGGGGATAAGACGCGCCCACGGGCAGGCTCGTGATCACACGTCCGGGAGAAATCTTGCGGACGTTATTCCGTTCGGGTTCTGTGACGAAGATGTTTCCGGAGGAGTCGACGGCCACCCCTCCAATGCCATAGGGGAATCCAACGTCACCTTTCGCGATACTGTTGATGGTGCCGTCCGGAAAGACCTCGCGGAGACCACCGCCCTCCCCAACGTACATGTTGCCGGCGGAATCGAACGCCACGGCCGCGGGAAACGCCAATTGCGCACGGAACGCGTTCCCGCCATCGCCTCCGTTAGCGACGATTTGACCACTCCCGGCGACGGTGGTAATGATGCCGTCAGAGGTAACCTTGCGCACACGCTGATTCACGCCATCCGCAATGTAGAGGTTGCCAGCCGGATCGACAGCAACGCGGGCGATGCCGCCGAGTTGTGCTTCCGTGGCAGGTCCTCCATCGCCCGAAAATCCCGCCCGGCAAGTGCCAGCCACACGCGTCACGATCCCGTTGCGATCCTCTTTGAAGACGCAGGCGAGACTCGAGTCGAAATAGACGTTACCGGCGGTGTCGGCCGCTACGCTGAACGCTCTTCCGACCGAGGAACTTGTACCGGCGGCCGGAGTCGGCAGCCCTACCCCGCCGGCGAAAGTCGAGATGACGTATTGCGCCCGAGCGCTGGGGGCAGCCAGGATCAGCAGGGTCAAGAGGCCCGGCGCGACACTTGCGGTGAGAGGCTTCTTCACGGTGTTCTCCCTCGCCCGGCCCAACGTCGCGGTACCGTTCGGGCTTCTTGATGAGATTCGGTTTTCGTTGGGACCGCTCCGATTGTATGTCAAAAGAAAGTGCAAGAGAGAGGATGAACCAGACTTGGGCCAACATTCCAATCCTGAACGTGCCATAGTTGAAATGCCTCGATCCAGGAGCCCGGCGGATTCGGAGCGCTGGGAACGGTCTTCTTATCCGCGGAAACGGGTCCTATCGGCCTTTGTCAAAATGCGCGCAACGGGGCCTCGCGTACGGCGTGAATCAGTCCTACTGACGATTTGCTGGAGGAATCCGTGACGATGCGCAGGATGTTGCTCTTCGTGACTTTCGAGTTGGTAGTGGCACGTTCCGGCTTCGGGCAGGACTACACCATCCAGACCATTGCGGGCCGCGGCTGGGATATTCCCGGCGTCTCGGCCAACTTGTCTTCCCTGCAAGGTGTTGCCATTGACCGTGCGGGGAACGTGTTTATGGCGCTCTCCACTTATTCCGTCGTGGTGCGAATGGACCCTGGCGGACAACTCAGCCTTGTGGCTGGAAACGGGACCCAGGGCTCCGGCGGGGACAAGGGTCCGGCAACCCTGGCGCAGCTAAATTACCCCACGGCCATCGCGTTGGACGCCGCGGGAAACATTTACATCGTTGACAGTGGCAACAACCTGATCCGCATGGTGTCGAATGCAGTAATCAGCACGGTGGCCGGCGGCGGCTCGGCGTATCCGGGCGACAATGGTCCAGCCACCAGCGCCCGGCTGGGATTGAGTGCAGGGTCAGGGTCCGGCGGCGGACTGGCCGCGGATTCGGCGGGTAGCATTTATTTCGCGGACACCAACGGTATACGCAAGGTTTCCAATGGAGTCGTCACTACAGTCGCCGGTGGCGGGTTTTCTTACAGCGACAATGTGCTAGTGTAATGTCTTCGAAATAACTAGACAGTTGATTTCTTCCGCTTTCTGGATTTGGGGCTGGTGCAGCCGGGCTTGATCTGCTCCAAGGTCTGGCGACAGCGGGTGAGTTTTTCCTGGATGGACTCGACGGTCGCGGTCCAAACGAAGGGTTTGGGATCCTGATTCCAAGCCGCGAGAAACGCTTCGATAGACGCTTTCAGGTCGGCCACACTGAGGAAGACGCCACGGCGGATAGTCTTGTTGTCGAGGTGACCGAACCATCTCTCGACGAGATTCATCCAACTGGAACTGGTTGGGACGAAGTGAGACACGAACCGAGGATTACGTTTCAACCACGCCTTTACTTTTGCGTGTTTGTGCGTTCCGTAGTTGTCCATGATCAGATGCAACGGGACATCGCCGGGAAACTCGGAGTTGATTCGGTGTAAGAATTTCAGAAACTCCTGATGCCTGTGCCTCTCATGGCATTCGCCGACGACCTTGCCCTCTAAAGTCTCCCAGGCGGCGAACAGGGTGGTCGTGCCGTTGCGCTTGTAATCGTGGGTCATCGTGCCGCATCGCCCCTTCTTGATCGGCAATCCCGGCTGGGTACGATCCAATGCCTGAATCTGGCTCTTTTCGTCTACGCACAGGACGATCGCCTGTTGCGGGGGATTCAGGTACAGACCCACCACATCGGTCATCTTTTCCAGGAACTTAGGGTCGCGCGAGAGCTTAAAAGTTTTCGTACGATGTGGCTGCAGATTGTGGGCGCGCCAAATATTGTTGACGGTGGACTTGCTGACGCCCTGGCTCTCGGCCATGGTCCGGCAACTCCAATGCGTCATCCCCGCAGGTTTGGTTTGCAGGGTCGCATCCACGATAGCGGCGATCTTAGCGATTTGGTACGTCGGCTTTCGACCGCGTCCGGAAGCGATGTCCCACAGACCGTCCAGCCCCTTATCGCCGAAGCGCTTTCGCCACAGAATCACCGTGTTTCGATTCACCGAAAGCCGTTTCGCAATGGTGACATCGGACTCGCCTGCAGCGGCGGCCAAAACGATTCGGCAACGCAAAGCGACCTGCTGTGGGGTGCCGTGGGCTGCAGTCCACTGCTGGAGCTTCTCCTGTTCGACTTCCGAAAGCTGACGCGAATTCCCCACGACCCACGATAACGCGGCCAGACCAGTCTGTCTAGTTATTTGTTGGACATAACACTAGCAACCAGCGCTTTCGTGAATGCGGCGGGCGTCGCGATTGACGGGGCAGGGCGGATCTATTTCGCTGACCGATGTTCCAGCCGTATCCGCAGAGTTTCCAATGGGACCATTACCACCGTGGCTGGAAACGGGACGGCAAATGCGTTTCAATGTGCACAGCCCCTCGCCGGTGGGAATGGAAACGCCACCACCGTATCGCTGAATTGGCCTCAAGGCGTGGCTGTGGATAGCGCCGGGAACGTCTATTTCACGGAAGGAGCCATCTCTGGAAATCTCTCTCCGGCACGCGCACGCCAGGTGACCAACGGAACCATTACCACAGTGGCTGGCGGCAGCACCGCTGGCCCCTTTGGCGCGGCTGTCGCGGATAATGTTCCTGCCACCAGCGCGTTTTTAGCTCTCGCGAGCAGCATCGCAGTTGACACGGCGGGCAATCTTTATATTCCCGATCAATATTGGTTGGATGACGGTAGAGGCGATCTAACCGGGGCTCCCGCTCTGGGCCGCCTTCGCAAAGTTTCCAACGGAGCCATCACGACCATCGCCGGAACCAACGCTGACAGCGGTCCTGCCGTCGGCGCGCAACTGAATTTGCCCGCTGGTGTCGCGGTGGATGGCGTGGGGAACCTGTACATCGCGGATTCCAGCAACAACATTATCCGGAGGGTCTCGAACGGTGCGATCGCCACAATCGCTGGAACCCGCTCCTCCACTTATATACTGACCGATCCTCAGGGGATCGCCGTGGATCCTGCGGGAGACCTCTATATTGCCCAGACCACTAGCCTGGTCGAGCTGTCCCGCGGAGGTATCGCCACTATCGCAGATAGTAGCGGTCAAGGTGTTGGATTTCGGGGCAGCGGTATTGCTTTGGATGCCGCAGGAAATCTATACTTCGCCGACTGGGCCGGCAATCGCATCCGCATGGCGTCCAATGGAGTGGTCAGCACCATCGCCGGCGACGGAACTTCGGGCTTTAGCGGTGACAACGGCCCGGCCGCCAGCGCCAGGTTGGCCAGTCCCTCAGGCGTCGCTTTGGATGGCGCGGGAAACCTCTATTTCACTGACACGGGCAACCAACGCGTCCGCAAGATCTCGAATGGAGTGATTACCACAGTGGCCGGCAACGGGACCGCGGATTTCAGCGGGGACAACGGTCCGGCCGCGGACGCTCAGTTGAATCTTACGCCAGTCGGATTTCCCCCGCCGCTCGCTTCTCCTTTTTTGACTAACCCTCCGCCATTTACCCAATTTCCCCAGTTGCCCACCGATATCAGCGTGGATGCGTCCGGCAATCTATACATTGTGGATTCCGGCAATCAGCGGGTCCGCAGGATCACCAACGGAGTGATCACCACTATCGCGGGAAATGGGGCTCCCGGGTTCAGCGGTGACGGCGGTCCTGCCACTGGCGGGCAACTCAATAACCCTTCGGGTATTGCTGTCGATGCATCCGGCAAGATTTATGTCTCTGATTCCAGCAACGGCCGGATTCGTGTCCTGGTCCCTCCTCTCCCTCCCCTATCTGGTCCGACAATTTCCCTGGTCGCAAACGCATTCGGTGAAAGCACTACGATTGCGCCCAACATGTGGGTGGAGATTAAGGGAGGGAACCTGGCGCCACCCGGAGATGTGCGCACCTGGCAAGGCTCCGACGTTGTGAGCAGCCAGCTCCCGACGGCATTGGATGGTGTCAGCGTGACGATGAGCGGCAAGAATGCCTATGTCTATTACCTCAGCTCAAACCAGATCAACGTTCTGACGCCGCCCGATCTCACTCCCCTGGGAGCGGTTCAGGTAATCGTTACCGTCAAGGGGGTGGCAAGCGCGGCTTTCGCGAGTCAGGCGCAGCCCATTTCCCCCTCGTTCTTTGTCTTGAACGGCGGTCCTTACGTCACAGCGGTTCATGCCAACACGATGCTCATCGGACCGCCGAGCCTGTATCCCGGCTTGACCATTCCCGCCAAAGCCGGCGAGGCGATTGTGCTATACGCCAACGGGTTTGGACAGATCTCCCCGCCAGTAGTCCGCGGATCGGCAGCGCAAACGGGAAGTCTCCCGATGCTTCCGCTAGTCAAGATCGGTGGGGCGACCGCGACGGTGCAATTCGCTGGTTTGGTTTCGCCCGGATTGTTTCAGTTCAACGTGATCGTGCCCACGTCGGTTCCGGACGGCGACAACGCCGTCGTGGCAACCTATAACGGTATCAGCACTCAGTCTGGAACACTGCTTACGATTCAGCACTGAGCCGCCGCAGTGGCTCTATTTCTGACGCCTTCGCCGCCACTTCCCCAGCCCAAGCCGGGCAGCAACCCAATTACCCTGGCACGCCCCCAGCACTCCTGCCTCGCCAGCGGGCACCAAACCAACCGGTCGGCCGTGATCGTGATGCCTGCCGAGCCGTTTCTGAAGTGGCTGCAGCAGGTGGATCCAACGAGTGGCGAGTTAAACCCTCGCCGACTTGAGACGGGAGCCTACGATCTATTTGCTCCGCCGTATGACACCGAAGAGGAAGCGTTCACCCATCTGGAGGAAGTGTGCGCTGAAATCTTTGAGAAGCAGCTCGACGGCTGGTACCGTGTAGCGTCCTCATGGCCCGTCAATCGGACCTTCGATATCTTCAAGCGCTGGTTTGAGTATCGTTTCCACTCGATGTTAGTGGACCTTTGCGAAGATCCATTGGAACACGACGAATTGTGACATACGGGACGCTTCATATCCGCTTTCCGATACGCAATCGGATTCTTGGACGTTACGGGCACCACGACCGAGGGCCATTCGCCTGCCAAAATTCCAAAACTCAGCAACCGAATTTCCAAGAAGGACAATCGCCGCGAGTCGCTCGAGCGGAACGATTGAGCAAAATTGAGCAAACGTGAACGGAATCGGTGGCGTTAGTGGAATAGGTGGAGTACCGGAATCAGCAACTTGCGTGTTTTCAATAGCATGAATAGGTTAAACTCCCGCCGCCTCCACCACTTACACAGAGCGTTTGCGTGTCGCCCGGTCATGAAATCAACCGCGCACGTTTGAAGTTGACGAAAGCACTTCCGGCGTCATCGCCGACCGGTACCACCGAATCGTCTCGTCCAATCCCTCATCCAACGAGGTTCCGGCGCGGAAGCCAAATTCTCTCTCAGCGCGTTCCACGTTCAGACAACGCCTAGGTTGGCCATTTGGCTTCGATGCATCCCATCGAACCGTGCCCTCGAACCTGGTAAGGCGGGCGATTTTCTCTGCCAGATCCTTAACCGATATCTCATTGCCGCTTCCCAGGTTTACCGGCTCCGGCTTGCTGTATTGCTGGGTCGCAAGCACAATGCCCCTTGCGGCGTCGGTCACATACAGGAACTCACGAGTTGGAGAGCCGTCGCCCCAGAGTACAATCTCGCGAGCGCCGGTTGCCTGCGCTTCGATGCATTTCCGGATTAACGCGGGAATTACGTGAGAGCTCTGCAGGTCGAAGTTATCCTCCGGACCATAAAGATTCACCGGTAGCAGGAAAACCGCATCCATGCCATACTGCTGCCGATAGGACTGGCATTGCACCAGCAAGGCCTTCTTGGCGATTCCGTACGGCGCATTCGTTTCCTCCGGGTAGCCGTTCCAAAGCTCGTCTTCGGAAAACGGAACCGGAGTAAATTTCGGGTAGGCGCAGATAGTCCCCAGCACCACGGTCTTCTCGACGGAATATTTACGAGCAGCTTCAATAAGTTGCACGCCCATGATCGCGTTCTCATAAAAGAAGCGCCCAGGCTCCTTCATGTTCGCGCCAATTCCGCCTACTACTGCCGCGCCGTGAATCAAAACCTGCGGCTGCTCGCTATCGAAAAGCCGCTCAATATCGGCGGCTTGTGTTAGGTCGAACTCCTTACGCCGTGGCGCGATCACATGACGAGCGCCAGCCTCGCTCAATGCTCGTTTTAAATGCGAACCCAGGAAACCGCCACCGCCGGTCAGTAGAATCCGCTTATCGACAAGGTCCAGCATCAGGCGCCCTCACCTATATTCCGAATGGCCGCACGGCCGCCATCCAAGGTGCGTTGGGCCGCCTTGAGATCGGCATCTACCATAAGTTGCACTAGCTTGTCGAAAGTTACTTCAGGCTCCCAGCCTAGAGCACGCTTGGCCTTGGAGAAATCCGCTTGCAAGGCGTCGACCTCGGCGGGCCGGTAATAGCGAGGATCAATGCTTACGAACTCGTTCCAATCGAGCCCTGCCGCAGCAAACGCTTTATCGACGAACTCACGCACGCTGTGCATTTCACCCGTACCGATGACATAGTCGTCCGGCTTTTCCTGCTGAAGCATAAGCCACATCGCCTTCACGTAGTCCGGAGCATAACCCCAGTCACGCTGCGCATCCAGGTTGCCAAGGAACAGTCTCTGTTGTAACCCGAGCTTGATGTGCGCAACAGCGCGCGTGATCTTCCTGGTCACGAAGGTCTCCCCGCGGCGTGGGGACTCGTGATTGAACAGAATGCCGCACGAGGCATGCATGCCATAGCTCTCGCGGTAATTCACGGTGCTGAAATGAGCAAAAGCCTTCGCGCAAGCATAGGGACTACGGGGATGGAAGAGGCTCGCTTCGCCCTGCGGAGGGGGTGTGCTGCCGAACATCTCGCTCGAACTGGCCTGGTAGAACCGGCACGCTAGATTCGCCCTCCGTATTGCCTCCAAGAGCCTTAACGTACCCAGACCGACGACATCTCCAGTGTACTCGGGGATTTCGTAGCTGACCTTGACGTGACTCTGCGCGCCCAAGTTATAGATCTCATCAGGACGAATATCGGAAAGCAGCCCGGAAAGCGAACTCGCATCCGCAAGATCGGCATAGTGCAGAAAGAATCGCGTACCAGACTCGTGAGTGTCATGGTAAAGATGATCGACCCGTTCCGTATTGAAAGAAGAGGATCGGCGCTTCAGACCGTGAACCTCGTAATCCTTCGATAGAAGCAATTCCGCTAGGTATGAACCGTCCTGGCCAGTGAGTCCAGTAATTAGAGCCTTCTTCATCAGTAATTAGCGCCTTTATTAGTTTGAGGGAGGGATTGGAAAATCAATATTTTACCACGCTGAAAGCTGCCCTTTATTTGTTTGGGGTTATCTGAATTCTTTGCGTTCTTCTTCATTGCAATCTGATCTCGGGCACGGGTGCACGCCTTGACCGCTGGCCATAACACATAGCTTTTCGGCTGTAATCCTAAAGAAGTTAATCGGCAGCGGCCGCCGTGGTCCTTCCCTACCCCGGCGCCACTTCCGTATATTCCAACAACAGCGCCGCCCCGCACTTGCCGCACACCACGCCGTTATCCTCCGCAAGGTATACCGCGGTCGAGCCACAGGCGGCGCATTCCGCCGTTGGATCTGTCGCGTCGGGCGGCAACTCGGGCGGCAGCACCCCCCGCACAATTCCGCCCTTGCGCGTCGTGGCCGGTTCGAATGTGGCGCTGCAGTCGCTGCACACATGGTTAAAACAGCAGTTCGGCGTGCAACTGTAGAAAACCTCGGCCGAACCGCAAACCGGACAGGCAAGCTCAAGTTTGCGCGTGCGCACGGCTATTGCTTTTCCATGCCGAAGAAAATCGGGTCGTACTCGACTTTCGTGTTCTTCTGGATCTCCTCCATAGCCTTAGACGCTTCTTCAGGACGAAGCTTCTTTTCGATTTCGGCCTTAACATCGTCGAAGCTCTTATTCTCCACGCTGTCCAGCCTGATAATGTGATAGCCGAACTGGCTCTTCACCGGCTCGCTGATTTCGCCAGGTTTCAACTTGAAGACCGCCTCATCGAATGATGCCACCATGCGTCCGCGGCCGAATGTTCCCAGATCGCCGCCCAAGGCCGCCGATCCGGTGTCGTCCGATTCCGCACCGGCGAGTTTCGCAAAATCGCCTCCGGCGTGAAGCTGCTTCTCAAGGTCCTGGGCCTTGGCCAGCGCTTCCGCATCCGTCAAATCCTTAGATCCCGGCTTAACCGGCACGGCTGACCCCTGAAAACGGATCAATATATGACGTGCGTGAAGCTGCTCGAATTCGGCTTTATGATCCTCATAATACTTGTGCATTGCTGCGTCGTCGATCTTGGTTTCTTGGTTGACTTTTTGAGCCGTCATGCCTGCAAGAACTTGATCGGTCTGAAACATCACCTGGGTTTGGAACGCCGGGCTTTGATCGATTTTCCGGCGCTTGCCTTCCTGCGCCATTACCAGGATTCGAACTAACTGATCGGCAAATTGCTTGCGGCCCGGGCCTTTGACGAAATTCTTGTACTGGTCCTGCAGCCCATCGGCAATATCGTCAAACTGTTTCGCCGTAATGGTTAGATCTCCCACCGTGAGAATCACCTTTTCCGGTGGGACCTGCGCCGGCGCCGGATGGATGGGCATCTGCAAAGTCACCGACCCATCGGGATTCACTACCCGAGCGGGAGGCGCAGGCGGAGTACCCGAAGGCGGTGGAGGAATAGGAGTAGCTTGCCGCGTGGTTTGCGTGGACGCCGGCGGGGGCGTCTGAGCCAGTAAACAAGCTACCGGACAGAGTAATAGTGCGGTACGGAAAAAACTCATACATATCTATGATAACTAGTCGGGTCGAGCCGCCGCGCTAGCGCGCCGGTTCAATTTCGGCCGACATCGAACCCTTTGAGCGGTCTAGGCGCCAATCCGGGCCGTACGCTCGAATCTGGTCGCGTGCGAACTCAGCCGCCGGCAGTTCACAAGTGATCAGAGTAGTGCGCCCGCAGCGGTCCACCTCTTCGGCGTGGCGATACGCCTGATCGAGCGAGAAGATTAAAATCTTCTGCAGCATCTCGATCACGTAATCATAGGTGTGGTCGTTATCGTCGAGCAATACAACGTGATAACGCGGAACCAGATCTTCGCGTTCTATCGTTTCGGTGCTCGGTGCGATCAGCGGCCGCGCCATATTCTTTAGACTTAGTATCCGTCATTCTGGGTCTTGTGACAAGTTGGTTAACCAACCCATTCGCGCCCATTCTGCAAACCAATTTTGAACGGAGACCCCGAGCGCCGCTAACTCATCGTCAGCTATGCCAGCCGACTGCACCAGCCCTTCCAGCGCCTCGCCGATCGATTTTCCTCGGGCGAGTTCACCAAGCACCTGGAATTCGCCAGGCTCCAGACGGCGATAATAGACGACATTCTCCGCGCGATAGACGGCAAGATGAAGAGGCTTCGGCTTGAGCCGCCGATAGCGCCGTCCGGCGCCTCGCCGTTCCCGTTCAATGACGGCGTTGCTCGCACTGTCGTGCTCTTCGGTCCATTGATTGGCCTCAATGCGCAGGTCGTCAACGGGATACCCAAGTTCGAGCAGCGATAGATGAGGCTGCAAGCCGATGCGAAGATCGGGCCCCGGCTCGAGCAGATCTTCAGGCCCGAGTGGCTTGCCCTCCGCCCCATCGAACGCTTCAATGTGCGCCCATTCGAGGCGGATCATATCCATTGCAAGATCGAAATGCTTGCCCGCGTATTCGGGATGCGTCCGAAGCCAGGCTTCCAGCCCTTCGCCGAGATTTCGCAACGTATACGATTGCGAGGGCCGCTCAGCCAAGTAAGCCCGCGAAAGCTTCTGGAAAGCGCGTTGTCCCAGCGCGGCGGCAAGCCCCGGGAAATCGTCGTAGAGACAATCGAGTACGCGGAACCAATAGCTACGGCTGTAGATTTCGAGGCGTTCCAGCGGTGAGAGCCGGTCGTTCGGTTTGATCAGCTCATCGGCTTCGCCGCGCCATTCCGTTGAGATCTCGTCATAGCGGGTCAACGGCGCCAGAATCGCCGCGCCAACCCGTTTCTGAAGCTCGGCCAAGGTCATGCGCTACGCCGCCACTGGCGAGGGAAGGTACTTTTCGGCCTTCCGTGCCTCGCCGTGCACCTCTTCAAACGACGGAATGCGATCATCCCATTCGAGCAGGGTGGCGGTGGGGCCCACAAGCTCTATAGCGCGTTGGTAAAGATTCCACACAGGGTCGATTACCGGATGATCGTGAGTATCCAGAATGTACTTCTCATATTTGGAATGCCCGGCGATGTGAATCTGCGCGACACGTTCGGCCGGCGCCGCATTAAGGTATTGGAAGGGATCGAATTCGTGGTTCTGCGACGAGACGTAGATATTATTGACGTCCAACAGGATGCCACAATCGGCGCGCTCCACCACCTCGCTCAGAAATTCCCACTCGGTCATTTCGGAAACGTGGAACTCGGCATAGCTGCTGACATTCTCCACCGCGATAGGAATCTCGAGAAAGTCGCGCACCTCGCGAACCTTGCGCGCCGTTACCTCGGCGGCCTCAAACGTGTAGGGCATCGGAAGCAGATCGTGCGTATAGCGGCCGTCCACGCTGCCCCAGCAGAGGTGGTCGCTCAGCCATGGGGTTTTCGTGCGTTGAACAAGCGTCTTGAGACGCCGAAGATGTTCGCGGTTGATCGGCTCAGCCGATCCAAAATACATCGAGACGCCGTGCTGTACCACTCGGTACCGATCAAGGATCTGGTCGAGAACCGCCAGAGCGCGGCCTCCATCCACCATAAAGTTTTCAGAAATAATCTCGAACCAGCCCACCGGTGGCTTGTGTTTAAAAATGTGCTGGTAATGTGGGATGCGAAGGCCGATGCCTACGCCATAATCGGTGAATCCGTTAAAACGATTTGCCGGCATACTTGACAGACATTGGGATCGAAGGGTAGCCGTTCGAGGCCGCGTTACTTGCGATCCCCCGATACCATTCTCAAGCATCGGGGCCGAAACTCGGCAGCGCCTCTTGCGCCCGCGAATCGGCCCATCTCGTTCCCTGACCCCCGCTTTACAAAAACCCAGCAGTTAGCTCTTCGATCCGTCCGTCGCGCAGCCGCCCTTGCCCTTGCAGGAATTCTTAGCCTTGCAACCTTGGTCGCCCGTCTTGCACCCGCCGTTGCCTTTGCAGGAATTCTTGCCGGCGCAGGCGTGTTTTTCCACTTTCGACTTGCTTGCCTTGGACTTCGCCTTCGCCGTTGAATCCTGTTTCGAGTTCTGTGCCGGCGCCGCGGCGCGCGCCATCGTGCCGCCCAGCAGACCCGTCATGGCCGCCGCTAATACCAATGAACTCTTGGAAATCTTCATGTCTCTCGCTCTCCTCTCAATGATCTAATTGGACTACGGTAGCCCGTACCGGGATTGTAACGCAGCTCCCAAACGGACTGAATTCGTCAGTCAGTATAGTTTACGTTGGGCCGGAGGAAATCGGATGTTGGTGCGCGAGAATCGTCAAAAGCCGGCCAAGTGGAAGGAGCATTTGCGCTCAGCGCCCGCGCGCTGGGCGCTCCCGTTTCATGGTCTGGAGTGGGTTCTCCAATGGACCGCTTACTACTTGAGCCGCTGGGCTTTTCTCGAAGTCTTAGAGTACCTTGGGAGCCTGTCGGTATTGGTGGCGGTGGTCTTTTATTTTTCGGAATCGGCGGATCGCAAGAAGCAGAAACACTACCAGGCGTGGCAAGTTATCAACACAGCCCAAGGTAAGGGTGGCAGTGGCGGCAGAATCGAAGCGTTAAGTGAACTTAACGATGACAGAGTGCCGTTGGTCGGCGTGGATGTTTCAGGCGCTTTCTTACAAGGCGTTGAACTGACCAAAGCCGGGCTGTTACGCTCTAATTTCGAGGCGGCGGATCTCCGTCAAGCCGTAATGCGCGGAAGCAACCTCCATCTCGCCAATCTGCATTTCGCCAACCTGCGAGACGCCGATCTTTCCGAAGCCAACTTGACGGGAGCCTCCATGGTCGATTCCGATCTTACCAGCGCCAACCTTTCCGGGGCCGACCTGACTGGCGTCGACCTCACCGATGCAGATCTGCGGAATGCGGATTTGAATAATACGCATTGGCAGAAACTGAAGGCGGTGGCATCTGTCAACATCTATGGCGTACGCCACGCGCCGCCTGGATTCGTCCAATGGGCGCTTGCACATGGCGCCAAATCGGACGCCAACGAGGATTAAATCGATTGTCGAAACACTTTGAGTTGTCGCGACGCACGCTGTTAGGGATGGGGGCATGCGCGTTCGCAGTCCAAGCGGCGCCAGACGATGACAAGCTGTTTCACATCACCATGGGCAAATCGCAGATCGAGGTCTCACTGCCCTCTAACGGAATCGATTTGGCCCCGGCCAGCGTCATGGGTTGGATTACAGTGGCGGCGCGCGCGGTCTCGGCATACTACGGGGCCTTTCCAACGCCCAGCGCCTCGGTAGTCGTGCGTGCCGTCGAAGATCGTGCCGGCGTCTTACGCGGAACCACATACGGTGGCGATCCCCCGCGTACGGTGATGGGCATCGGGCAGCACACCAGCGCGAAGCAACTCGACGACGATTGGACCATGACGCACGAGTTCGTGCATCTGGCGTTTCCGGGAATGACACGCCAGCATCATTGGATGGAAGAAGGACAGGCGACCTATATCGAGCCGATAGCGCGGGCGCAAATTGGAACCTTGACGGCGGAGCGCGTCTGGGGCGATATGGTCCGCGATATGCATCAGGGACAGCCCGGTCCCGACGACCGGGGCCTCGATTTCACGCGCAGTTGGGGACGCACCTATTGGGGCGGGGCCATCTATTGCCTGCTGGCGGATGTCGGAATTCGTGAGCGCACCGGCAACAAAGCAGGATTGCAGCAGGCGCTACGGGGCATAAACGCCGCAGCGGACGGCAACATCGAATACGACTGGTCCATCGAAGAGGCCTTAGCCGCTGCGGATGCAGCTGTAAAGGTCCCGGTAATGATGGAAATCTACAACCAGATGAAAGATAAGCCATTCGCCCCCGACCTCTCCGATCTGTGGCGCCGCCTGGGTGTGGAAGTTACAGCCGGCTCCGTAAAGTTCCACGACGACGCCCCGTTAGCGCCGGTAAGAAGGGCTATTACCCAGGCGCAATAGCGCCGAGAAAATCAGAAATTCGAGTCCCCAAACCTCGATTGCTACTCGCCATTCTCTCCGGAAAACCCCGGCAAACCATTGACTCCCGAGCCCGGCGAAAATCGAGATTTTCGGCGCTCGTTGCCAGTCGGAGGCCGGCGGGGACCTGACTTCCTCGACTCCCTCGATTCCCTTGACTTCCCCGACTCCCCATCCTACAGCATTTTCCAATCCAGAAATGAGCCTGAAACCGGCAAATGATTCCAACGCGGAGTGAGCCTGAAAGTGGGGTTCGATTCCAATGCGGGATGAGCCTGAAGGAATCGGATCTGAAGTCTGCTGAGTAAGTCCTCCTATCGAGAGATTTCGTAAAGCCAGGGATGGGTCTAGAGGGAAGGGGACGGCGGTTTGGAGTGAACCCCAAAAATGAGACAGCGAGTTAAGGGAACAAATACATTGAATGGAGTGAGGAATGGATTTGTCCCGAGCTGTTTACAGTCGCGATCTGAAGATGGCCGCCATGCGCGCCCTGGACGCCGGTTCTGCCACCGGTGAGATCGCGCGCAAATATCAACTGAGCCCGAAGCTGCTGGAGCGCTGGCGCGGAGAATGGCGTGCCAAAGGGGAGTCGGCATTTCCTGGCGTCGGCCGCCGCGGCCACGATTTGCCGGCGCTGGATGACGCCCGCCGCGTCGCTGAGCTGGAACGAAAGATTGGCCAGCTCACCATGGAGAATGATTTTTTAAAAAAGGCCTTACAGCATTTCAGGGATCATCACCCTCCGGCCGTCGTCAGTGGCGCGGATGTTTGTTTGAAGAAGTCCGCCAAGCCTCGGGGAAAGGCCAAGCGGTGAGCGCGCTATGTCAGATGACCGGTCTGAGCCGGGCCGGATTCTATCGCTGGCGAGTCCCGCGCGAGGCGACGCCAGTCGAAATGGAACTACGCGATCAGCTGCAGAAGATCGCGCTGGAATCGCCGGCTTACGGCTACCGCAGAATCACGGCCGAACTGCAGCAACGCGGCTTCGCAGTCAATCACAAGCGCGTGCTGCGGATGATGCGTGAAGACAACCTGCTCTGCGTCCGCGGCCGCGCCTTTGTGGCCACAACGGACTCGCGTCACAACCTGCGTGTCTATCCGAACTTGGCGCGCGAGATGAACCCGACAACGATCAACGAACTGTGGATCGCCGACATTACTTACATCCGTCTGCGAACCGAGTTCGTGTTCCTTGCGGTGGTGCTAGATGCATACTCGCGACGCGTGATTGGCTGGGCTCTCGGCCGCACGTTGGAAGCCGCGCTGGCGGTGAGCGCGTTGCGCATGGCATTGATCGAACGGCAACCGGCGCCCGGCCTGGTGCATCACTCCGATCGCGGCGTGCAGTACGCGTCGTACGATTACACGGAAATGCTGAAGCAGCATTCCGTCACCATCAGCATGAGCCGCAAAGGAAATCCTTACGACAAGGCTTACGCTTCATACTGCACCTCCTGCGAACCGTGGAAGACAATCTCGGGAAAACGACGCCGCTTGGCGAGCCTGACGCCCTGGGCCTTGCACGGCGGATTGGGCCCAGGATCCTCATACAACCAGTCATTCCGATCGTTCACCGGATAGCCGCGAAGCAGGCCGCGATTCCGCCAGGTGATCACGCACTTGGGGCCGATCTCCAATCGCGCCGACATTTCTTCGAGTGTCAACAGGCCCTTCTGGCGTAGCCGATCATATCGCGGTTTGAGCTGGTATTCAGAGCGGAGACGCGCGATGATACGGCTGTGGAAGCGTTGCCCGCATCCGGACAGTGCGCCTCGGCGATTCAGGATTTCCACGATTTGCTTATCGGTGTAATGCTCCGTCAGTCGATCAACCTCGGCGACAATCTCTGCCGGCGTTGTTCTGAGTTCCCAGGCTGTCAAGGGTCTCGGCAGCTCGATCGTCTTCGTCACTCCGCCGCTGAAGCGGACATGAACAGTGATCCCAGTCCCTCGAATGAGCGTCACGTCGGCGAGCAGTAAGCGCACCATGCGTTTCCGCTCTCGATCCGGAGTCTTTGGATCTTGCCAGAGCCGTGGAAAGTCACTGGACAGCGCGGCGATTCGAGCACGCTGCTGCTCATTCACTGCGGCGCGATCCTGCCGCCGTTGTTGCTCATACTGCTCCTGTGCCTCCGTTAACGCGCGAAGCTTTTCATTCCAGTCTGCCTCGAGCGAGTCAGCGACCAGACGGTTGGCAGGATCGACGTGCAAGTACCGGCGCTGGGCTAAATCGGCTTCATAACGCGCTCGCTCCACCTGTTTCTTGCGGAGCTTATCCACCTCCTCGATTCTCGCCTGGAGTTCCTGTTGGACCGACAGAGTGACTTCGAGCGCGAGCGGAGCCACGCTCTCCACCAGAAGCTGGCCCACAGCACGATCGATCTGATCTCCGACCACTCGCTGACAGATCGATATGGCGTGCTCGATGCCATCACGCTGGCAGAGGTACTCAGGCACGAGACGGTCCTGACGCGTGTGGTATCGGACCGTCATTCGGCTCCCGCAGACGCCACAGACTACCAAACCTTGCAACAAAGCAGGGCCTTCGCGTGGAGGACTCTTGCGACGATCTGCTCCAACGGCTTGTGCGTTTTCGCGAAGGTGCAGAAGGTTCTCTTCATATTGCTCCCAGGAGATGTAGCCGGGGTGAGCATTCTTGAGCAGCGTCCACTGCTCGCGCGGCAAGCGGGTATAGGAGACGCCTCCGTTCGGGTTGTTGCGAGTACGGCTTCGGCCGTATACGAATGCGCCTGCATAACGGGGATTGTGCAGGATGTGGAGGGCGCGGCTGTGCGGTAGTTCGGCCCACACCAGATCGCCTTTGTTCGGTCCCTTCTTTAACCGCCGCGGAAACAGAAGTTTTTTCTCACGGAAGGCTTTGACGACTGCGCAGGCCGATGCGGTACGCCGAAACGTCTCGAAAAAGAATCGAATGCTTCCCTGGACCTGCTGGTCGGGGTCCAGCACAGGCTCGTCGTTGACGTTGTAAACGAAGCCAACCGGTAAAGGACATTGCAACTCACCGCGACGGGCTTTGTTCAAGATTCCGCCTTGCAGGCGCGCCCGGAGCACATGCAGCTCAGCTTCGCTCATGGTCCCTTTGAGACCCAGCAGGAGACGATCGTTGAAGTGTGAGGGATCATATACGCCGTCCTCATCGAGAATGAGCGTGTCGGTAAGAGCGCAGATCTCTAGCAGCCGGTGCCAGTCCGTGGAGTTTCGCGCCAGCCTGGAGACCTCCAGACCAAGCACGATGCCGGCTTTACCCAGACTCACTTCTGTCACCAGTTTCTGAAAGCCCTCCCGATCGACAGCCGATGCGCCGGACTGTCCGAGATCGCTGTCGATGACGACAATGCGCTCCACCGGCCAGCCCAAGGCGACAGCGTTTTGGCGCAGCCCGTACTGCCGCTTGGTGCTTTCGGTATTCTCGAAAACTTGGCGAAGCGTTGATTGGCGGACGTAAAGATAGGCGTTACGTTTGAGGTGGCCAGCATTCACTTTTTGGTGAGCTACGCCTGTCATGAGATTGCCTCCTGTTGTAGAGAGAGAATCATGCTCGCCAGCAGAGTGGTGATCTGCGAGCGCATCTCGACGGGAATCGTTTCATCGGCGCTGGATTGAGGCCATGCGGTCTGTTCGACATGGCCGTTACATTCTGACCATGCCTGCATCCAGGCTGTCATTCCGCGCCGGAGAAAAAGCGCGAGGCCCAAGCGTTCGCCGCTGTGAGTGGGCCGGCCGATGGCGTCGCGACGTAGTTGTTCGTAGTGAACGGCCAGATCCAACTGGGATGCGGGTCTATCGCCGGCCCCGTTCAGCGGAGTTTTTTTTGATGGCGAAGCAGGCTGCGCTCGATACTTCGCGGGTGAACCTTGATGCGGAAGCGCTTCTGTATCCGTTTCACCAGGTCCGGCAATCGCATGGAGGGTTCTTCCTGGCGCACCTCGCCAATGAATGTGAGGACCTCTTCGGTGAGCTTGTACGCCTGCTTGGGGCCGCGCTTGTGAGGCACCAGGCCGGCAAGACCGTCGTCCTCGAAGGCCGATCGCGCCTGATAGAACGACGGCCGCGAAAAACCGAAACTCGCGGCTGCATCCGTTACAGATTGGCCTTCGGTCCGCACCCTCCGCAGCATCTCGTATTTGACCTGGACCAGATCGCGAGGATCGAAGAAATCGTCCTGGAGAAACAGCGGGTCGCGCACTGCTTTGGGACGCGGGTTCAGTGTTCCCTGTTGCTGGAGCGCGCGGATCTTTCGGTCCTGGTCGGCCATAGGCTCTTCTCAATGATTCGACTACGATTGTAAAGATAATTATGCTCTTATCAGTCGCAGTGTCAAGGCTTTTTTGCGATCTGCTATCAATCTTTATTAGATAAAATTGACATGAATTAGCGTTTTTATGCATCGCTACGCCGGACGACATCGGCATCATTCTCTTTACAATAGCGGCGTTATTGTCTTTACACTTAAAGCGCCCCAGGCTCATCGGGCCTTCTCCACAAAGTCCGCCAACTTCAGCAAGTCCTCGTAGCGAAACAGGCACCGCCCTGCGGCCAGCACCACGAATGGATCCGCTGGCAGTACTGTTGTCCAGCACGCCGGAATAGAGCGCAGGACGCCGCGGTTGTCGTGGAAGTAAACTCGATCCTCGCCCCAGTTGTGACGGTAAGTGACCAGCTTGAAACTCTGGCCTCTCAGCGGATGATGGGGATGGGTGACTTCAAAAGTACCTTCGGCACGGTCGGCATGCGCTGTAGTTGACGGACTCGGCCAATGCGGCCTGTGAATCCTTTATGAAAACGCTGAAATACGAGGAGGTTTACCGAAACGAATACCGCGATTTTCACGAAGCGCGCGCCGGCATCGGCGAGTTTCTGGAACGCATTTATAATCAGAAACGCTTGCACTCAGCTCTCGGGTACGTTCCGCCTGCCGAGTTCGAGGACGGCGCTACGACATGAAATTCCCGTGCCAGCTACGAAACGGGGGCTCCGCCCCTGCGACCCCGGGATTTACGCAGTTGCGCCAGAATGGCCTTACGGGGCGGCTAACGCCGCCCCGGCCGTTCCGGCCGCTGAGTCGACGCTCGGGTCGCATCCCTGCGTTGCCCTATCCTCCGCTCAGGTGCTTCCAGAGTGGACGACGTCAACCCCGCCGTGCAATGATTTCTTATCGTACGGCGATTACCCCTTAACTTCCTGTCTCACGATTGGGGTTCACTTCAGTTTGAGCCCCCTTCCCCGGCCAGCACTGGAGAGGCTTGGGCGCGAAGCGGGAAACATCGGCTCAAACGGGAGTCCGAACTCGCTGGAATAAATCGAGTTTGGCTTTCTGCATTTGCCTGGCCGCATCGGTGTCGCTGCGCAGGCCAGCCTGCTTGCGCAGATGGGCCTCGCTCAATCCGGGTTTCAGGTATTGCTGCCACTGGTCTAACGAAGTCAGTTTCTCGAAGGGCGTGCGGTAGTCGTCGGCCGGATAGCGCCGCTTGACGCGTCCCCGCGAGCCTGTGTCGAGCACGGCGAAACCGCATGGGCGATGAAAATTCAAATACGGGTTGAAGTGCGCAGTAAAGAAACGATGCATCGCCTCGGCGTGCTCGCACCCGATAAAACCGTAGCCGACGTGCTTGCGAACCACTGCGCCATTCTTTCCTTCCACCAGCGCATTGTCGGTCGTACGATAGGCGCGGGACTTGGTAAATTCCACCAGCAATTTCTCCAGCATCGCCGCCACTCGGTGGTTGAGGAACTCCGAGCCGTTGTCGCAATGAAATCCCAGAATGCGGAACGGGAACTGATGCAGCATCGCTTCCAGTACCGGCAGCATATGCCGCTCGCCGATCGTCTCCACGCATCCGATGGTCTGCCATTGCGTCACCGTGTCGACGGCATTGATGTGGAAGACGCCCGCCTTGCCGTCCTTTTGTCCCTGATGCACGGTGTCCACGCGCAGGTAGCCCGGCCGGCCGAGCGGATCGGGTTTGCGCCTCTCGCCGATGGCGATCTGCCGGCTTCGCGTGGACTGCACTCGGACGCGCTGGCTCTTGTAGGCCGGGCTGCGCCGGAGATTGTAAAGATGCGAGACCGAAATATCCGACAACCGTTCGTACTCCTGTCTGCCGAAGAGCGTGAATTCGCGCCTCAGGATCCGGCGCAGCGCCGGTCCGGAAAGATCCTCGTGCGCCGCATCGGTGGCGGCCAGGAGCACAATGTCCTCCCGCAGATAGCGCGCCCTGAACCGGGGGCGTTGGGCGGGCCTGCGGACGATCTTCCGCTCCTCCATCCAGCGGCCGATCAGCCGGGTCAATTGCGCGCGACTGGTCGCCGTTACCCTCGCCAGAAAGCGGCGCACGATGCCGCGCTCCCGCTTGCTTAACTTGCGGTAGCTTTGCGCTTTCAGCACGGCAGCAATAATGGCATACTTCGCTGCGACATCTTTGGCTTCCCACGTCACCTTCCGGCTGCTCGAAAGCAGCTCCTCCATCTCGCCCAAACTGAGTTGTTCCAGGTTCGTCATGCGGATTTGCATTCATCAGCAGCTTCTCCTTTTCAGGCTCATTCCGCATTGGAATCAAACTCCGCTCTTGGGCTCCCTCCGTATTGGAATCAAACCCTCTCTTCAGGCTCATTACGCGTTGGACAATTCTAATACTTGTATATCCCCACTCCATCTGCTAGAATTAATGGTAGATTTCATTGTGTTGCTTTCGTCCGCTCTCCCTACCCACCACATCACGGGGACACCTCAGACAATTCAATCGAGGAATGAGGAATAAGGTTTAAACATAGTTATGGCTTCCAACAACTATTCCCAAGGCGCTCAGGTCGAGCACCAAAAGTTCGGTCTAGGCACGGTAATGTCCAGTAGCGAAGAGCGGATCGTAATCAAGTTCGACGATCATGGCGAGAAAAAGTTCGTCACCAATCTGGTGATGGGCAGTCTCAAGAAGAGCGACAGGCAGCCACCTGCGGAAAAAAAGCGCGCCAGCCGCAAGAAGGCAGCACCGACAGCGGTATAACAGGCGGCATCGAGGATTTTTAGTTTGAACGCCAGTCAAAAAAGATTATTTGAAGAAGCGCGGAAACGTAACCCCGAGCTCAAAATTCCCACTGAAGTCCGGACGGCCAGCGACTGGACCGAGGCCGACCTCGCCCTCATCAAACAGGGCGTCGGCGACAAGACATCTCGTCCCTCCACAGGGGGTGGTGGCGGCGGCGAAGCCGTTGAAGAAGCTCCCACCGGTGAACAGCCAGGAAGCGTAGTCACCTATTTCGAGGCTAAGGGTTTCGGATTCCTTCGGCCGGATGACGGCGGCCGCGACATTTTCTTTCATGTCTCGCGGCTGGTAGAAGGTCTGGCAACCGATCTCAAACCCGGCGCTCGCGTGCTCTATGAATTGGGCATGGATCGCACCGGCAAAATGGCCGCCTCCAGCGTCCGCATCGCACCGCCGGCGCCGCCGGCCTAAATCCCTTCACGGGTTCTCCGCCGGGCCGGTTTAGTTGTGCCACAATGCTTCTTCCGGCCCATTTATGGCATTCATACACGACGACTTTCTCCTACGCAATAAGCATTCCCGTCTTCTCTACGAGCGGTACGCCGCCAACGAGCCAATCCTCGATTATCACTGTCATCTTCCTCCAGCGGACGTAGCCGCCAATCGGCAATTCCGGAACCTGTCCGAGATCTGGCTGGAGGGCGATCACTACAAATGGCGAGCTATGCGCGCCAACGGCGTGGATGAACGATACTGCACCGGCGACGCCTCCCCTTACGAGAAATTTCTCGCATGGGCGCGCACGGTTCCCATGACGCTGCGCAACCCGCTTTACCACTGGACTCATCTCGAACTGCTGCGCTATTTCGAAATCGACGAATTGCTCGATGAAACCACGGCGCCACGTATCTGGGAGTGGGCCAATTCGAAGTTAGCCACCGAAGAGTTAAGTGCGCAAGGCATTCTGCGCAAGTTCTCCGTGCGCGCGGTTTGCACCACCGATGACCCAGCTGACGATCTCGCGCACCACCAAACCATTGCCGCCTCGGGACTGGCTACCAAGGTATTTCCCACCTTTCGCCCCGATAAGGCAATGATCGTGCACCAGCCCGACGCGTTTAATCAGTGGATTACGCGCCTCGAGGTGGCAAGTAATCGCAGCGTAGGCAACTTCCTTTCATTCCTCGATGCGCTGAAATCGCGGCATGACTTTTTTCACCATATGGGTGGCCGGCTCTCCGATCATGGCGTGAATCACGTTTTTGCGGATTTCCCGCCGGAATCAGAGGCGGCGGCAATCTATGACAAAGCGCGCGCGGGCCAAGCCGCATCCCCGAAAGAACACGCGCGCTTTGCATCGTACCTTATGTTGTTGTTCGGAATTTGGGATTCCGAGCGCGGATGGACCAAACAACTGCACATTGGTGCGCGGCGCAACAACAATACGCGGCGCTTCCGCGAACTGGGTCCCGACACCGGCTTCGATTCAATCGGCGACTGGCCCCAGATCGACGCGCTTGGGCAGTACATGAACCGCCTGCAGGAAGATAACGCTCTTCCCAAAATGGTGATTTACAATCTCAATCCGGCGGACAACTACGCCGTCGCCACGATGGTGGGCAATTTTCAAGATGGCGTCACTGCTGGAAAGATCCAATTCGGTAGCGGCTGGTGGTTCAATGACCAAAAGGAGGCCATGACGTGGCAAATCAACGCCCTGTCGAACATCGGCCTGATTTCCCGTTTCATTGGCATGTTGACGGATTCGCGTTCCTTCATGTCCTATCCACGGCACGAATATTTCCGCCGCGTCTTGTGCGATTTATTCGGCAAGGACGTAGAATCGGGCGAACTTCCGGACGATGAGGAGTTGGTAGGAGGCATTATTCGTAATATCTGCTACGGAAATGCCCAGCGATTTCTGGGTCTTAACGTAGCGCCTCCGGCCGCTCGGACGGTACTGTAACAAGACCCCCGCTTTTTCCTAATAACCAATCTGAACTCGCCGATAAGCAATAAGACATTTATGCTTTCCACTGTTCCGGCACTCGCTGAAACCATCTGGGAAATGCCGCCGCTGATCCTTCATCCGTTCAGCGAGCGCGTCTCTCCGGCAGCCCTCCTGGAGAATTCCAAGGCGGCGCTTATGCTCTCGGGGCTGATACCGAGCGAAGATGAAGACCACGAGGAACTACGCCGCAAGCTGCTGGTTGGGCGTTATTCCGAGATCCGAATGTTGTATTTTCTTGGCAAGGACGTGTTCCGTTGGATCGGCCAGTGCCTGGAAATTGTAGAGCGAATCCCAGAGTTGGATCCAGGCGAAATCAAACGGCAAAGCTTGGCCGGCTTGCTGGCGTCCCCGCCGGTGAATGTGCGCGAGAAACTGTTGCGTTGGGGTGTGGTCGATTATCAGGTAGTATTCGCACGCGCAATCGGACTCAATACGCTCTTCGCTGAAGCGCCGGCCCTTACCCTGCTCGCCGAGGATTTCGTTCGGAGCTATCATCGCGCGGCCGATCTGCTCTACCAATCGTTCATGGAATCGGAGCCGCACCGCGTCCTCGGCGCGAAGAACTTCCGCTTCGATCTGTACGCGTCGGGCGAATATGCCAAGATGCTTGCTTCGGGTTGGGAGCAGGATGAGGCGTGACCGCCAAGATTAACCCCCACGGCACGCGCTAAAACGCTGGCGTAGAATAAAATTTATGCCTCTTCCCCGTCTGCTCATCGTTCAACAGAAATTTCCCAGCCGCCAGATCCCAGATGTCGCCGCCGAGGTTCGAACTCAGCTTACCGCCTCGAATTTCGCCGCGCGGCTCAAGCCGGGGGCTCGTGTGGCGATCGGTGTGGGAAGCCGGGGCATTCATAATATCGCGACCATCGTTCGCAGCACCGTCCAATATTGGAAAGACTCCGGAATGAAGCCGTTTCTGTTCCCGGCAATGGGCAGCCACGGAGCGGCCTCGGCGCAGGGACAGGCGGACGTACTGGCCCACTACGGCATCACCGAAGCGTCCATGGGATGTCCGCTGATCAGCCAGCTTGAAGTAGTCTCGCTCGGCAAGACCGCGGACGGCATTGAGGCCTTCATGGATAAACTGGCCTACGATTCAGACGGCGTCATGCTCATCGGGCGCGTCAAGTGGCATACTGATTTCGCCGGTAAGATTGAGAGCGGCCTCTTCAAGATGATGGCCATCGGCCTCGGGAAATTCGCCGGCGCCCAGCGTTATCACGCCTACGCTTACAACCTGGGGCTTGAGCACGTTATTTTCACGGTGGGACGGCAGGTACTGCAATCGGGCAAAATTCTAGGCGGCCTGGCGATTCTGGAAGACGCCTATCACAATACCGGAAAGATAGATGCTGTTCCCGTGGAAGTCATGGAACAGCGCGAGATAGAGAATCTCGCGCTGGTGAAATCGTGGATGGCCAAGATTCCCGTGGACGCCGATATTTTGATTCTGGATGAAATCGGCAAGAACATCAGCGGCGCGGGAATGGATACCAAGGTAGTAAACCGCGGCGTCAATGGCGAATATAATCCCTGGCCCAATACGCCCCGTTTCCAACGTCTTTTTGTACGGGATCTGAGCGCCCTCACCTACAACAGCGCAGTCGGACTAGGCATGGCGGATGTCGTGACCGATCGCCTGGTGAACCGCATCGATTGGGCGCCGACGCGCATCAATTCGCTGACCGCTAATACCCCGGCTGCCATCCGGATTCCCATCCATTTCCCCACCGACCGCGAGTGCCTGGAGGCCTTCGCGCCAACCGTCGGTAAACTGGATTTGAGCCGGGTCACCTACGCCTGGATCCGCAACAGCATGGAACTGACGCGGATCGGGTTGAGCGAGAACCTCCGAGCCCAGGTGGAGAGCAATCCGAATTTAGAGATCGAAGCTTCGGTGGATTTCGATTTTGACGGAAACGGAAATTTGCTCAGCCCGTTCGCTCCTATCGAAGAGACGGTGGGCGCCCATTAGAGTTACGGCGCCCGGAAGTACATACGTGCTTCCACAATCTCGAAATCGGCGTGTGTGACATCCGGATCAACCGTTCCGAATCCCAGCTTTGACTTGAGCGTGGTCGCAGGGCGGTCATAATAGAACTGTGAGTAGGTCTGATACCAAAATTCCCATTTATTGTTGATAAAAAAACCCGCAAACGTCGTATACGATGCGTGTTCGGCGCCCCCTCCGAATTGCACGCCGGTTCGGCCCTTATTATTCTTATGTTGCAGTTTGTTATGCACTTGCTGCAGATAAGTCGCCTTTCTTAGTGCGACCATGTGTTGTATACCTCCCGCATAGTTAGCGGAGGCCGTATTGTGAAGGACCCCGAGCTGATTCAAAGCTCCGGCGGTCTGAAACGTCGGCTGGGTCGCGCTCTGCTGAACGGTCGGGGCGAATCCCGTAATGGCGTTGGCGTGGTAAACCACCACGTTTCCTCCGGCCCGAACCTCGATGAACATGCAGCATCCGTCCAAATTGGGTGTCAGGAATTTCGTGGGTCCGCCCGCACCAGGATTTGCCGGCAGTTCAACGGAATGAACTTCGTCTGCATGAAATGGCAGGAACACCGTATTGCCAGCGGGATCTTTTTGAGGTTGCACGTCATACACGTTCTGATGCGCGTGCTTGTTGAAGCTAAGGTTCACCCGATCGTTTACATCATGACCGATATCTGTGCCGTGTGTGTGTGTTCGGTTGATATTGCCCATTGGCGCAACCGCAAAAGGCGTCTTGCGCATGCTGGAAGGACTAAGTTGCACTTGAGATCTCCATTATTCGCCGGAAGGCTCTTGGATTATAAATCAAAAGAAACACCGGTGAAGATCAAATCTTTAAAGTCAATTCCCAACGCCTGGAACCACGCCCATCAGAAGACGGTCGCGCCACGCGCATCATCTAGAGGTTACGCGCGTGGCTATCAGCTTCTGAATCTCGGCCCGGATGTTTTGTTCCTGGTTCGGGCTCTCGATAAACGGATCAGCGCCTTCATATTTCGCGCGAATATACCCCCTTCGGTCGATAAAAACCAGCATCGGCATGGAGGGAATCTTATCTGGGGGATGCTGCATGTACTCCCCAAGAACGAAATCCTGATCGAAGTTGTAGCCCACCGGAAAGTTCGTCTTGAACTCCTTCGTAAAAGCCGGGATCAGGTCTTCGGCGCCGGTATTGACGGCGCACTCCAACACCTGCAATCCCTTGGATGCAAATTCGCTCTGCAACTTCACCAGCAAGCCGGTGGTGTGCTGGCAATGGGTGCACGTGGTCAGAATGAATGCCAGCACCACCGGCTTTCCCTTGTATTGACTCAAAAGAATCGTCTTTCCACCGGGCACTTGAATTTGCAGCTCGGGCGATTTGCGCGGTAATTGAGCGCCGCATAGGGCGAATGAAGCGGCAAGCAAACATCCCAGGATCTTACGCATATAGGTTCAGTCTATCGCAGGCGGCAGGCCTTCTACGCTGGTGACCATCGCGCCGGTTTGTCTCAATTCGAAACCGCCGTCGTCGCCCGAGCCGGTGAGGGCACCGGGCGAATCGGTAACAATCGTCATCTTCTTCCACTTTCGTTCCAAGGCGACCCGATACGCGGTGAAATACTGCCGGGCGGCGCCTTCACTGTCCCACTCGACGGAATAGAGCAGCACGATGCGTCCGGCCTTCTTATCTTCCAGCAGTTCGAAGTTCGATCCGCGCCAGTGAGGCGCGATTTCGTCGGCGCGGGATACGTTGGAGGATTGCTCGATCAGAATATGATGCTCCAGTTCGCCCAATGTCCCGGCAACCAGGCCTTTAAATCCGTGCGGCAGCTTAACCTCGGGCAATTTGGGGTCTGTAGGCTTGAGCCCGGAGAAATACTTGTCGGGCTGCATAATCTGTTGCGTGGAAATCGGAGGCCGCTTAAACACTTCACCGAACGATTCTTTGCCATCGCGTTGCGTCACGGCATTTTGAAACAACATGCCCTTGGTATAGGGGAAGACCAAGGTCATTCTCAAATAGAGCGGCTCGTTTTCGAAGACGGGATATTGACCGCCGCTCGAATCGCTCATTTTTGACATCATCGCCACCAACTCTGGACTGTTTTTCAAGGACCGCCCGTTTTGGCGGGCAAGGAACTCCGACATCAGCCATGTGGCCTGCCCCTCCATCACCGCGAGACGCGCAGTAGAGGCATCGTCGTTCTTGCGTGCCTGGCGAATGAATTTCCCAAGATTGTAATCCTGATCGGCCAACGCGTGGGCCAATTCGTGTGCAAGCACAGGCTCCTGGGACTCCGTGGCGGCGGATTCCGTAATGAAGAGCTTCTTCTTGTTGTAATCGTAGAATGCGGCGGCCTGTTCGGTAAGTAGATCCACTGTGTTCTTAGCCAGGTCGAAATCTGCCGGGACAAAGTTGAACTTCTTGAGGGTCAACTCTTCGGCCCGGATGTCGTCCGGCTTGCCCACTTCCTGCACCCGTTCCTTAAGGAACTTGTTGACGTCGGCCTTGGTAATAAATGCGCAGGGCACGGCGTGATGCGCTTTCATGCCGGTGATTTCAGAGAGTTGCTCCAAAATAGCTGGCACTTGATTACATAGCGAGGTCTGGCCAAATGCGGGAGCGGCTAAAACCAGGAAGAGGAAAGAGCAAAATGAGGTGACAGTCAACTGACAACCAGGATAATATGGGGAAGCACCTTATGGCCGACGATAAATTATATAAAGCGGAATACCTGGGCAGCGGTACATTTGTAATCAGCAAGCCCAAGCGAAAGAAACAGAAGGCTCGCCAGAGCCAATTGCGGAATCCGCGCCGCGGCTCGCGCAAGTAGGGCGAACGGCCTTAATGGCGTAGACGGCGGTCGTGGTTCATGATACGAAGCAGACCTTCAAGGGCTGCCTTCTGCAGAGCAAACGCTCCGGCGAAACTGGCGACCAGTGCTCCAACCACGACTACCGTTTCCATAGCCTGTTCCTCACGCTCCTAATACAGCAATCGACATGCCAAGCCCAAACCTTTAACCCTGGCGCCAAATATTGTGGCGAGAGCCGGAGTTGGTAGGAGTCGCTCTGATGAGCGGGCCGGGAAAAAGAGTGGAAACCGCGGGGATATATGAGAGGTTAAGACGGGCCGGGCTCTCTGCCACTTTTAACTTACTCCCCTGTTTCCGCCTCTAAGCTCCCAATGCTCTCAAACCATTGAAAACAAGCGCCAAGATATCTTCGAACTCGCGTGATTGGCTTTTTCGAGGGGTGGAAATCCTCTGCGCCGGCACAGTGTGCGTGGGCTTCACGGGATTGACCGCCGCAACTTTCTGGATCTAAAATAGATGACAGCCGATTCCAATCAGCCCAGCGAGCAGTTTGACGTATGAATGCTACACGCCTTTCGATCTTCGGGATCTCCCTTTCCGTCGTGCTGGGACTATCCCTCGCGCGGCCGCAGGACGACGCCAAGAGCACGGACACGAAGAAAAAATCCGTAACCAACTTCGAGACCAACGCTCATCCGATGACGGAGAAAGAACGCAAAGCTAAAGCGAAAAAGCAGCGTGACGAGTTGGCCACTCCTTATAAGAAGTGGCTCAATGAAGACGTGGCCTACATTATCTCGGACGAAGAGCGCTCGGCTTTTAAGAAACTAAATAACGACGAAGAGCGGGAAACGTTCATCGAGAATTTCTGGTTGCGGCGCGATCCATCGCCCGATACCGAAGAGAACGAGTTCAAGGAAGAACACTACCGCCGCATCGCGTACGCCAACGAGCATTACGCTTCGGGAATCCCCGGTTGGAAAACCGATCGCGGCCGTATCTATATTACGTTCGGCCCTCCGGACGAAATTGAAGATCACTCCTCGGGCGGCTTCTACGAACGGCCTCCGGAAGAAGGCGGCGGCGAAACTTCGACGTTCCCCTTCCAGCAGTGGCGCTACCGCTACATCGAAGGTATCGGCAATAACATCATTATTGAATTCGTCGACCCGACCATGTCGGGCGAGTTCCGCATGACCAGCGATCCGTCGGAGAAAGACGCTCTGCTGTACGTTCCTGGCGCCGGCTTGACGCTGATGGAACAGTTGGGCATGTCGGACAAAACGGCGCGCTTCAACAATACGGATGGTACTCACCTCGGCGTTCCATTTGGCGGCCAGCCGGAGAGCATGAACGAGTTCAACCGCATCGAGCAGTTCGCCAAATTGCAAAAAGCGCCGCCCATCAAGTTCCACGATCTCGAATCGGAAGTACTTTCGAAGATCAGCTACAACCAGTTGCCGATGAAGGTACGCGTAGATTATTTTCCGGTTACCGACGCGTCCGTAATGACCACCATCACGGTCCAGTTCGACTATAAGGATCTGCAGTTCAAATCGAAGGACGGGGTCCAGAAGGCCGAGATGGAGATCCTCGGAACCTTGACCACAATGACTCATCGCCGTGTGGCAACGCCCTTCGACGATCCCGTATCTATCCCGATTGCGCCGTCTATGCTGGCGGCCGCCACGGCCCAGGGCAAAGCGATCTATCAAAAGGCGATCCCCTTGCAGCCTGGCCAATATCGCTTGAATGTAACGGCGAAGGACGTTGTGGCCGGTAACGTGGCTCTCGAAAGCAAGCTGCTCACCGTACCGCGCATTGATCAGGACCGGCTCTCGGCCAGTTCCCTGGTTCTTGCCGACTACATGCAACACGTCGATCTGAAGAGCATCGGTACTGGTATGTTCGTCTTGGGAGATACGAAGGTGCGTCCGCGCATCGCAAGCTGCGAAACATGCGCTCCTTCTTTCAAAGCGGACGAGCGCATTAACATTTACCTCAAGCTCTACAACTTCGAGCCTGACGAAAACACGCACAAAGCGGTCGGGCAGGTCCAATATCAACTTTTGAAGACCGGGACCACCGATACCCTGGTCGATTTCTCTGAAGATATAAATCAGAACCCGGAAGCGTCAGCCAGCCAGGTAACGGTTGAGAAATTTCTCGACCTGAAGAGTATGAAGCTTGGTCCGGGTTCCTACACGCTGCGAATCAAAGTTACCGATAAGAAGCGGAATCAGACGCTCCCTCTGTCAGCGCAATTTACGGTAACCTAAAGTTTGAGGGATGCATCCGGGGTTGTGTCGCGGATGTTGAAAATAAGGACGAACAAGACGGATTGGCTGTTGTTCGCGATGGCTGGGTGCCTAATCGGCTCCTACCCGGCGAGTGCCGCCATCTCTATCCCTCTCGCAGGCGGAATCGCCGGTACCGTTCGCAGTCCGGGCGGCGTGCCGCAAATGGGCGCTTCCGTTATTCTTTATAATCACTTGCAGCGGCCCCTCGGCAAGGTCACTACCGACGAGCGCGGCGAATTCAAGCTCCTGGGTCTCTTCCCCGCCCTCTATTCCATAAAGGTCTCATCGACCGCATTCGTGCCGGCGACCAAGGAGGTCTTGGTCCGACCGGGAATCCGAAGCGTTCTGAATGTCAACCTGAGCACCCTTTTCAGCACAATTCAATTCGCTTATCCCGCCGTGGAAAATGGCAATATCATGACGGAGGATTGGAAGTGGGTCCTTCGCAGTGCTCCGGCGACCCGTCCCATTCTGCGTTATGCGGCTTCCAATACGTCTGCCCTTGGACCATCGGCAAATGACGAAACATCGGCGGCGGAAGCGTCTACCGCGGCACACGTCGCTGTGTTCTCTGAGACACGCGGTCTGGTAAATGTGTCTGCTGGAGACGGGTCGCTGAGCGCTGGCGCCAGCGCGCAGGCCGATCTGGGTACTACTTTTGCCCTCGCAACGTCCCTCTACGGCAACAGCCTGATCCACTTCAGCGGTAATTTGGGTTACGCCGCCGCTAACGGGGTCCCGGCAACGGCATTCCGTACCAGTTATAGCCGGGAAATAGCTGGCAGCACTCCTGAACTCTCCCTTACGATTCGGCAACTCATGCTGCCAGGAAGACTGGCCGCCGCCTTCGCGAATCCCGAGGGCGCTGGATTAGCGTTGCTGCGGACCATGTCGGCGGGCGTTGAGGACGAAAACAAGATTTCGGACAATTTGACGCTGCAGTACGGCTTCACGATGGACGTCGTATCTTTCCTCGACCATCTGAACTACTACAGCCCTTATGCGCGCCTGACGTATGCAGTGGACCAAAATGACGAACTACTATTTGCATACACCTCGGGCAATGCGCGTCCTGATCTCGATGGCGACCCCTCGGGTGACAACGCCCTTCAGCGGGATGTGAACTCGCTCGGCATTTTCCCGCGAATGTCGCTGGCAAACGGGCGTCCCCAGATTCAACGCGGCGAGGAATACGAAGCGGTCTACGTACGGCACAGCGGATCGCGCACGTATCGCGCGTCCGTTTATCGGCAGGATATCTCCAATACGGCCGTGACAGCCTCGGCGCCGGCCGGGTTTTTCTCAAGCGGCGACCTTCTACCCGATCTCTTTTCCGCCAGTTCGATCTTGAATGTCGGCGATTTTAGGAGTACCGGCGTAGCGCTTTCGGCGACGCAAAACCTGGGTGAGCATGTAAGCGCCTCCGTAATTTATGGAGATACCGGCGCGTTGAATACGAACTCTCACGAACTGGTGAGCCACAGTCCGGACGAATTACGCGCCATGATTCGCGAAGGAAGACGGCAAGCCGTTACCGCACGCATCACTGCTACCGCACCGCATTCCGGCACGCACCTTGTCGCAAGCTATCAATGGAGCGCCGACCGGAGCGCGGTGATGGCGGGAAATCCGTATTCCACCTCGGGCATGCAGCCGCTCGCGGGCATGAACATTTATGTACGCCAGCCAATTCCAGGCTTCGGCGGTCGCGTGGCGGCTACCGCAGACATCCGCAATATCCTCGCACAGGGCTACTTACCGTTAACAACGGCAGACGGGCAGCAGCTTCTGTTAGTGCAGTATCCGCGTAGCGTGCGTGGAGGCCTGAGTTTCACTTTCTAAGCTTCCGGTGGGGGGGAGATTAGTCAGCGCGGTTGCCCTCTTCGCACTGAATGCTTTCGTAACCCTTCGGCTATTTCATTCCGAATACATCGCCCAGATGGCCTCAATCGAGGCTGCGTTTATAGGCCTCGCCCGCTACATTCGTGACCATTTCCCCCACCTGTCCTGGATGCCGCTCTGGTATGGCGGCATTCCTTTCCCGGATAGCTATCCCCCGCTGCTGCATGTCACCGTTGCCGCGGTTTCGGCGCTTGCGCACGTGTCGGCCGGGTTGGCTTACCATGCGGTAATCGCCGTCTTCTACTCGCTCGGGCCGGTGGCGGTTTATTGGGCTTTGCTGCGTATGGAGGCGCCACAAGGGCCCGCGCTCTTCGCTGCAGCGGGCTATTCCCTGCTCTCTCCCACACTCTGGCTGATTCCTGCACTTCGCCACGATATCGGAGGATGGCTCGCGCCGTCGCGGCTGGACGCCATGGTGCGTTGGGGGGAAGGGCCGCACATTACGGCGCTGCTGTTTCTGCCTCTGGCAATCGGCGCCCTATACGTCGCGATTATGCAGCGCACGCCCGCTCGCCTCTTCGCAGCGGCGCTTGCCATGGCTGCCGCCGCGCTGAGTAATTGGATCGGCGGATTCAGCCTCGCCCTCATCGGCTCGGCTTTACTATTGGCAAACTTCAAAGGCGCATGGCTGCGGCTCGGTCTCATTGCGTGCTGGGCTTATGCCATTGCAGCGCCCTTCGTAACACCCTCCACAGTCGCGACCATCCAGGCGAACGCGCCTCTGGTGGCGGCGGGCGGCTATAAATCGAATCCTGTCCTCGAGGCGGTATTCGCGGCGGGCGCTTTGGGTTTGGCCTGGGCGCTCGCGAAGGCCGACACCGACAGGCGTGTGCGCTTCGCAGCTCTCTTTTTATACTTGACCGCTTTCATCACGCTCGCCGCCTCCTGGTTCAAGCTGAACGTGATCCCTCAACCGGACCGGTATCACCTGGAGATGGACCTGGCGTTCTGGCTTCTCGCCGGGTTGCTCGCCGCCAAGGTGAAAGTGACACGGCCGCGCGCTCTCTTGATCCTCATGGCCGCCATCAGCCTTGCCATCGCCGTCGTGCAACACAAGCGCGCGCAAAATATTGAGCAGCCAATCGCCATCGCCTCCACCGCCGAATTTGAAATCTCGCATTGGCTAGGCCAACATCAACCCGGCCAGCGCGTCTTCGCACCGGGGACCATCGGCTTCTGGATGCAGGCCTTCAGCGACACTCCCATGTTGAACGGCGGTTTCGACAACGGGGAACGCAATACGTTTCTGCCCGATGTCATTTACCAGGTCTACGCCGGAGATCGCCAGGACACCATGCTCTCGTGGCTGAAAGCGTTCGGCGTCGGCGCCGTAATCGGCAGCGGGCCAAAAAGCCGCGAGTGGTATCACCCTTACGCCCATCCTGAGAAGTTCGATGGACTCACAGAACTCTGGCGCGACGGGCCGGAGGTAATCTATGCGGTTCCCCGCCGTCGTACGTCCCTCGCGCATGCCATGTTGGCGTCGGACCTTCCGCGTGAGCGTCCGCCCGCCTATTACGCAAAATCGCTCGACCACTATCTGGCGGCGTTGGACGATCCCGCGCTTCCCGACGCCGCGTTCGCGTGGCGGGGAACGAACGCTGCGGTTATTACAGGCAGCTTCGAGCCGCGGCATCTGCTCTCGGTACAGATGACCTTCGATAAGGGATGGCATGCCACCGTGGGCGGCCAAACGCGCCCCGTTCTGCAAGATAAACTGGGACAAACCGTAGTGGAACCGCGCTGCAGCGGGCCATGCACGGTGGAGTTGATGTACGATGGCGGCATCGAGCAGCAATCTGCCCGATGGCTGAGCGCAGCGGCCCTGTTGGCGGGCCTCATCGTGGTTCTCAAAGAGAGGTTAGGAAAGTGAAAACTGTTTCTTGTGCGTTTGCTCTGGCCGTGTGCGCGGCCTGGGGACAAAAGGCCGTCACCCCAGTCGAGCCGGCATTGGCTGAAATAGCCGGCACTCGCTGGTATCCTCAGGCGTCGATTTCGCCGGATGGATTGCATGTGGCGTACGTGGAATCGCTGCCAGGCGGAAAATCGGGCATCACCGTGGCGCGTGGCCCGGGGTCCGTTGGAATTCGCATCACGGCCGACGCGAAGCACGCGAGCGATAGCAAAGCGTCGTGCGACGAAGAAGCAATCGCGTGGTCGCCCGACAGTAAACAGATCGCCTTCCTTTCCGATTGCGCCAAGAGTGATCAGTTCCAACTCTATGTGGCGCCCGCGGCCGGCGGCGTGGCGAAACAGATAACACACCTCACTGGATTGCTGGCCGACCCGCGCTGGTCGCCGGATGGAAAGCGCATCGCCCTTCTCGTCACGGAAAACCTGCCGCATCGGGCCGGGCCGCTCGATCCCACGCCTCCCGATTCGGGCGTACTCGAATCGAAGATTTACGAGCAGCGAATTGCAACCATTGACCTCGCTACCGGCGCGGAGCGTCAGATTTCGCCGCCCAATATGTACATTTACGAATATGATTGGTCGCCCGACGGAGGCAGTTTCGCCGTCTCCGCGGCCGCGGGAATGGGAGACAACAACTGGTGGATCGCACAAATCTATACGTTGCCTTCGTCCGGCGGCGAATTGAAGGCGATCTACAAACCCCCGGTGGAGCGGCAAATCGCCGAGCCGCGGTGGACCCCGGACGGGAAATCCGTCCTCTTCATCGGCGGCATCATGAGCGATGAGGGCTCGACCGGCGGCGAAATTTATCGCGTGTCTGCTTCGGGAGGAGCGGCCGTCAGCATTACGCCTGGCCTCGCCTCGTCGGTGGCGGATATTTCGGCCCCGAAGAAATCGAAATACGTCTACTTCAGCGAACATTACGATGGCGGCAGCGCGGTTTCGCAGATCGACCTGGCGACCGGCCAGATCGAGCGTCTGTGGAAGGGAGACGAAACCATTTTCACAATGGATGGCGGCGGCGTTTCGCTATCCGACGACGGCAAAAATAGCGCCGTCACCCGCACCTCGTGGCAACGTCCGCCGGAGGTTTGGGCGGGCCCGGTAGGCGATTGGCGCAAGCTGACGCACGCCAACCAGGCCGCCCTTCCCATGTGGGGCGAAGCCAAGAGCATTCATTGGAAGAGCGACGAATTCACCGTGCAAGGTTGGTTGATCTATCCGAAGGATTTCGATGCGAACCGTAAATATCCGATGGTAGTGAGCGTACACGGCGGCCCCGCATCTTCCATGAAGCCGGCTTGGCCGCGTCCCGGTTTCAACGCGACCCTGCTTTCTCAGCAAGGCTATTTCGTTCTGCTGCCCAACCCGCGCGGCAGTTACGGCCAGGGCGAAAAGTTCACCATGGCGAACGTGAAGGATTTCGGCGGCGGCGACCTGCGGGATATCCTGGCAGGCGTCGACGAAGCAGTCCGCACCGCGCCCATCGATAACAACCGCATCGGCATCACCGGCTGGAGCTATGGCGGCTACATGACAATGTGGGCCGTGACCCAGACCAACCGTTTCCATGCCGCCGTAGCAGGCGCCGGACTCGCGAATTGGCAGAGTTACTATGGTCAGAACTCCATCGATCAGTGGATGCTGCCATATTTCGGCGCATCGGTCTACGATGACCCCAAGGTCTACGCGAAGAGTTCACCCATCGACTACATCAAGAACGTCAAGACGCCCACACTAGTGGTTGTCGGCGATCGCGATGGCGAATGCCCCGCTCCGCAATCCTACGAGTTCTGGCACGCGCTGCGGGATCTAGGCGTGAAGACGGAAATGGTTGTGTATCCAAACGAAGGGCATCGCTTTCGTAAGGCGTCCGATCAAAGAGATGTGCTGTTGCGGATGATTAGGTGGTTTGACGAAAACTTGAAGTGAGGTGATCGTCGATTGCATATGCCCGGGTCAACGTCTTCCTCCAGCGCCGCGCCGGATAATGCGCAGAACCTCGCCGCCGCAAACGACGACGCGGATGCGAATGCTGGCGGCGGCAACGTCGGTGATACGAGCGTACCGTGCGCCGCATCCAGCAGTTCTTCATCCATCTCGTCATCCAGTTCGTCATCTTCGTCGAGCAGTTTGTCAGTCGCTTTAGACATCATTGATGTTAAGACAGGTTCCGTTATAACCGGATCCACCATCGTCAAAATGGTAGGCAATAAGATTCGCCTGGGTCTGCAATCGCGTCCTCCCGGGCAGCCTGTCACTAACCCGCAATGGACAATTCCGGGAACCATCCGGAAGAACTATATTCAGTCGATCAATCCGATCCTGGGAAAAGAGACGCCCATAGACCCTGCCGACTTGCAGGCGGCAAATGTTGATTTCTTCTGGATCGACAAGGACGAACCAAACGGCGCCGAAAATGTGAGTGTTACGGCTACCGTAGCGGGGGCTCCGATGAACGCAAACGTTACGTTTACAATTCAGCGGCCTACGGTAGACCACTTCACAGCGGTCACATCGAGCGTCAACCTGTGCGCAGGCACGTATATCAATCCCGGCACTTGGCTCGCTGCATATCAACCCTCGCCGCACGGCAATGTCGTCGGATGTCAGTGGGACGCAAAAGTTACGGGTCCTCCGATCGGTGTTGGAAATGTCGGGCTCACCCAGCTCATTCAACCGAACCGCGTAGTGCAATTCAACAGTGGCCATGTAAAGAGGAAAGCTTCAAACACACCTGTCGTGGACGACGGCCTGGGAATTCAATACTCTGGCCAACAAGCCGTTCCTAATTCAGGCTCCGTTACTCTGACGGGCCGCACTTATGCGGATAGTCCAGGCACGGAATTAGTCTCCAATCAAATGTCCAGCAGTGCGGCCGATAGCTTCCAGCTCTACCTGATGTACAAATCGGATGAAGTCGACAGTATATGGGTCACTCTTTCCATGCTGACCTGGCGGTGGGCTGGAGCGACGACACGCATCGGCGCGCCGAAGGCGGCAACTAACAACTGGACCGCTCCGACAGGTGCGGCGGTATCCGCAGACCCCAGTTCTCGTACCAACGCGTTGCCGCAATGGAGCACAAACTTAGCGTCGGTTCCCACCATATAGCGCGGTCCCCAATCGATTGCAACGCGAAATCCTGTACGGAACAGGACAGTACCACACAGCTTGCGAAGGTCGTTTGCCTGAGAGTATGATCTTCGTAACGAAGGGTGATGCTGACGATTCGGCAGGAACAAATCAACGTTTTTTCGCAATGGGAAGTAGAGAAATTCAGAAGATGGATGCTTTCCCATTTGGCGAAATTCTTTCCGGCGGAGTGCCGGTCTGCGGGTGAGGCACGGCTGCGCGAGATAGTCCGCAATGGCATCGAACACGCAGCGGCATATCAAATTACAGCCAAGCGCGACGTCTGCAAGTACATCGATCTGATGGTCGTTTTCGGCCGCGATTTCGATACCGACGGACGGCTGCCGTGGGCCCGCAAAATCCTAGCAACCGGAGCTCCCTCCACACAACGAATGCAAGATTTACTTACGGCCGCGCAGCGGCATCTGAGACAGGCTTAGAGTCTCCTTCCAACGCCGATGTCATCATCGAGCTCATCCGCGACCCCCTTTGCCGCCGAGCCGGCTGCGCCCTATGGTTCCTCATCGGAATCGCCATCCCCGGACAATGCGCAGAACCTGGCTGCCGCGGCCGACGACGCGGACACGAATGCAGGCACGGGAAATATTGGTGATACCAGTACCGAGTGCGCCGCCGGTACTTCATCTTCGTCCGGGCGTTCCAGTTCCTCTTCCCTCTCCAGCAGTTCATCGAGTTCGTCCTCCAGTTCCTCTTCTTCGTCTTCGTCTTCTTCCTCGTCGTCGAGCAGTTTGTCGGTAGCGCTCGATATCATTGACGTTAAGACCGGCGCTGTGATAACCGGAGCAACCATCCAAAAAATGGTCGGCAATAAGATTAGGTTGGGACTGCAATCGCGCCCTCCCGGTCAAACTATTTCCACTCCGCAATGGACGATTCCGGGAATTATCGTGAAGGACTATACGCAATCGCCGACCACCGGAACTAAGACCGGCGTTGCCCCAGCCGACCTTCAGGCCCTCTCGATCGATTTCTTCTGGATAGACGATGGCGTTCAGGATGTGAGCGTCACGGCGACTGTTACGGGAATGGCGTTGAACCCGCATGTCACTTTTAATGTCCAGCGGCCCACTGTAAATCACCTCACCGCGACCACGTCGAGTGTCAACGTGTGTCCGCCCCACACCTACATTAAACCCGGTACTTACCTGGCCGCTTATGACCCCCGGCCTGGCGGAATACCGGGATGCCAGTGGGACGCGCAGGTCACCGCTCCCTCCATCGGTGTTGGCCAAGTAGGCTTTACCCAGCGCATCCAGCCGCTTCGGGTGGTTAAAGAAAACGACAACGTAACGGGTACGCTATCCTCGCCTTCCATGGTACTGGATGGAAGCCTGGGCATCCGATACGACGGTTCGCAGGCGGTCGCGAACTCGGGCTCGGTAACCCTGAACGGATTGAATTACGCCGATAGCCCCGCCAACGAATTGACGGCTCAGAGCCAATCATCCAGCGCGTCCGATAGCTTTGAACTTTACTTGATGTACAGATCGGATGAACCAGACAGCATTTGGGTCAGCCTTTCCATGCTGACTTGGAAGTGGGCCGGCGCGACGACGCGCATCGGCGCGCCAACGTCCGCAGCCAACAACTGGAATGCCCCAACGGGGACTTCGCTTTCTGCTACCGCTAGTGCTCGTACCAACACCTTGCCCGAATGGACGACAAATATGGGAGCGCTTACGTGGGCTGTCTCATGAGCGGTCGAAACGTAGCAAGGCTGGTCAGAATCTTTCGATGTCTTGCGAATGCCACGCCGTCGGGGTACTATCTTCGTTTCGGTGGTGACGTGACCTCCGCGCCAAAGATGGCGGCATACTTGCAGCTGCCAAGAAACATCTGAAACAGTCATAGATTCATCAACTGCAGATGCCGCCGCCAACACCATCGCCGACGCCTTCCCCTTCGCCGACGCCTTCGCCCAGTCCGTCACCGACGCCTTCCCCAAGTCCGTCACCGACACCTTCGCCCAGTCCGTCACCGACGCCTTCCCCAAGTCCGTCACCGACGCCTTCGCCCAGCCCCTCGCCGACGCCTTCGCCAAGTCCGTCACCGACGCCTTCCCCAAGTCCGTCACCGACGCCTTCGCCCAACCCCTCGCCGACGCCGTCGCCAAGTCCGTCACCGACGCCTTCCCCAGGTCCGTCACCGACGCCTTCGCCCAGCCCATCGCCGACGCCTTCGCCCAGTCCGTCACCGACGCCTTCGCCCAGTCCGTCACCGACGCCTTCGCCCAGCCCATCGCCGACGCGTCCACCCAGTTCGTCACCGACGCCTTCGCCCAGCCCATCGCCGGCACCCAGCCAGTCACCGACGCCTTCCCCGGAAAGCGCGCAAAATTTGGCCGCTGCAGCCAACGACGCGGATGCCAACGCCGGCGACGGAAACGTCGGCGATACGACAGTGCCGTGCGGGGCCGCGGCCGGCTCATCCTCCAGCAGTTCGAGTTCGTCTGTTTCAAGCAGTTCTTCTTCAAGCTCCTCTTCAAGCTCGTCCTCCAGTTCGTCCTCCTCCTCCTCGTCCAGCAGTCTGTCTGTCGCTCTAGATATTGTTGATGTCAAGACCGGTGCGGTGATCACCGGGACTACCATCATCAAAATGGTCGGTAATAAAATTCGCCTTGGCCTGCAATCGCGGCCCACCGGGCAGGCCGTCACCAACCCACAATGGACCATCCCGGGGACCACCGTGAAGAGCTACACTCAGTCTGTGAACGCCGGAACCAAGACCGATCTTGCCCCCGCCGATCTCCAGGCGCTCACCATTGATTTCTTCTGGATTGACGACGGGTCTCAAAACGTGACCGTCACGGCCACTGTAGCTGGCGTCGCGCTGAACGCCAATGTGACATTTACCATTCAGCGACCCACGGTCAATCACTTCACCGCGACCACTTCGAGCGTCAACTTGTGCGTGGGAACATATTTTCAACCCGGCACTTGGATGGCGGCGTTTCAACCCGGCGCGGGCGGCGGAACCGTCGGATGCCAGTGGGACGCACAGGCTACCGCTCCGGCGATCGGTGTTGGCCAAATTGCGCTGACCCAACGCATCCAGCCCAACCGTACAAACACCAATAACGCCGGCGTCGCCAGGAGAAAGGTTGCCGGATTTGTATTGGACGAAGGCCTGGGCATTCAATACAGCGGGCCGCAAGCAATTGCGAACTCAAGCTCTGCCGCTTTGAACGGCGCAAACTATAACGATAGTCCAGCAAGGGAATTGGTGGCGGCGGATCAATCTTCGACTGTGAACGAGAGCTTCGAACTCTATTTCATGTATAAGTCCAATGAAGCCGACAGCATTTGGGTAACTCTTTCCATGCTGACCTGGCAATGGGCCGGACAAACGACTCGCATCGGGGCGCCCGCGTCCGCTGCCAACAACTGGAATGCTATAGCAGGCGCTTCCTTGTCGTCTACCGCCAGTGCGCGTTCCAACGTGTTACCCCAGTGGACCACGAACTTCGGAGCCGTGCCATTCGTATGATGAGGTTGCTCGTAGGCTTGGCGCTTCTCCTTGCAACGCCGAAATCCTGTGCGCAAAGAAAGGTGGATAAGGCCATGACCGAAGACAAACGAAGCTGGGGCGAACAGGTTGGCGGTTGCCGCGTCTCTATCGACTGGTTGACCTCTCCCGCCGCATCGGAATCCGGGATCCTCTTCCTGGATATCATATTCCGCAATGAGGGCTCGGTTACCGTAGGGTTTCCACGCTTTTCGATGTGGTTCGACTACGATTTTTCCGTTCTGACTGAGACCGGCGCCGAAGTTCCCCTTACCGACTTTGGGAAACTTCAACGGGAGAATCTCGGGGACGCCGCCGCAGCCTTAATGCAGGTTGAGCCCGGCAAGGAATACCGGTCGACAGTTGAACTTTCACGCTTATATGAGTTACCCAAAGACGGCGCTTTTAGCGTGCAGGCATCCAAGACCTTTCGCGACCCGCACAGCCAACAGTTTGTGACCGTGCGCTCAAACCGGTTGGGACATGAGAAAGCTGATCCTCACTAACTTCCAGTCCCCCGGCGATATCATCATGCTCACGGCCGCTGTCCGTGACCTGCATCTCTGTTATCCGGAACAATTCCTCACCGATGTTCGGACCCCTTGCCCGCAGCTCTGGGAAAACAATCCGTATCTTACTTCCCTCTCTCCGAGTGAGACGAATGTGGAGACGGTCGACTGCCAATATCCGCTAATTCATCGCAGCAACCAGGAGCCTTGGCATTTCCTTCACGCGTTCATCGACTTTCTCAACCAGCGCCTCGGACTCGCGATTAAGCCCACTGCGTTCAGGGGCGATATTCACATTTCGTCTCTCGAGAAATCCTGGATGTCGCAGGTCCAGGAAATTACCGGGGAGCCCGTTCCCTTCTGGATCGTCTCCGCGGGCGGCAAGTTCGATTACACCATCAAATGGTGGGATCCCGCGCGTTACCAGGCCGTGGTCGATCGTTTTCGCGGTCGGATCCTATTTGTGCAGGTGGGGGAATCGGCTCATCATCATCCCGCTCTCGAAGGCGCGCTCGATCTTCGCGGCAAAACCAACCTGCGACAGTTAGTTCGCCTTGTTTACCATGCGCAAGGCGCGCTGGGTCCCGTGAGTCTCTTGATGCACCTTGCCGCCGCGGTGGAAGTAGCGCCGGGCACGCCAAAGAACCGGGCCTGCGTAGTGGTCGCCGGCGGCCGGGAACCCCCGCATTGGGAAAGCTACCCCCATCACCAGTTCATCCACACCGTCGGCGCCCTGCGTTGCTGTGACAACGGCGGATGCTGGAAATCTCGAACTGCCCCACTCGGCGACGGCGACGAAAAGGATCGTCCGGATAACCTCTGTGTGGATGTTGTCGGCGCGCTGCCTCGATGCATGGACATGATCACGGCCGGCGAGGTAATCCAAAGGATCGAGCGATACTTCGAAGGAGGGGCGCTGGAGTACCTTTTGACTGCGCAGGTCGCCGCCGCCGGGAATGCGCGTCACCGTAGCGTCGACTTTCATCCCAGCCTGGGACATAAGTTGTTCAAACCGGCCACCTTTGAAGAAGCAAAGGAGACGGTTGTCGGCGCCTGCAACGGAATGACGAGAGAAGAGAGATGGCGGCAAGAGACTCCCGCGTTCGCCCGCGAGATCCTACGCCTGCTTCCGCCGGCCGCTACCACCATCCTGGATTATGGCTGTGGAATTGGCCGGGTTGCGAAAGAGATCCTCAAACAAAATACAACCGTCAATGTGATCGGCGTCGATGAATCCGAGGAGGAAATGGATCTTGGCCGCGAGTATGTCAAGACTCCTCGATTCACAGCCAAGAAGCCGCACGAACTGAATGAGCCTGTGGATCTCGCCTATTGTGTTTACGTTTTTCAGCATCTTCCCGCCGTCGAAATTCGCGAGGTGCTACAGCGCATCCATCACTACCTGAGAGACAATGGCCATTTCGTCTACTGCTCCAGCGACTATCGTATGGCCATCCGTTTCGATCAATCCGGATTCGAGGATGACCGAAGATTGGGAGTGAACCTGCGGCGGGAAATCAACCGTTACTTCGTTCCATGCGGCGACTTGTTTTCGAGCGATACCCTGGACGCAACGCCCGCGCTGAAGAAAATGGTCACCGGCGGCAATGGCGGGTTAGCGCATCCCGCTTTGGTTTTCCGCAAGCGCCTCCAACCCGGCCCCCTCTTTAACTACGGTTGGGAAAGCTGACTCCTCTCGAATATCAAGCCCGTGCGTCCCCAATATGTATCCGGATAGAAACGCCGGGATTCAGCGGTTTCTTGCGACAGCAGGATGAACCCCGCGCCGGCCATCTTCTCGATCCAATATTCCGAGGGGCGGCAATTTACATGGTGGTGTCCGCCTTGCATCGGTTGCGCATGCGTCATGGCGAGAATGCGGCATTTCCGAAACGCCGCCAATATATTGTTTAGGAACTGCGCTTCCACATGCTCCACGAACTCGCAACTCCATCCAAGATCGAACTCCTCGTCGAGACTCGGGGGGCCCTTGGTGAAATCGTGCAGAAGGCAATCGATTCCCCGGTCGAGTGTCTCCATCACATTTCGCGGCAGCCCATCTATGCCCATTACCCGAATTCCGTCTTTGCCAAACTGCTTTAGCGCGTGACCCTCTCCGCAGCCGATATCCAAGACGCTCCGCACTGCAAAACGCCGCAGCATCCATTGCCACAGCTCGGGGTAAAATGTCGCCGCATCGCCGCCTGGAACATTCCCTCCAAGATGGCCATACTGCTCTTCGCAAGATTCGTCATAAAGAGTCAGGCTGTCGGATTCCTTGGTCGAGAAATAGGAACCGAACCCATCGAAACGCAATTCGCTCGCCGGCCAATGGCGCCATATCAGCGTCAATTGGTCGCCTTCGATGCTCCAGTGACCATCGGGATTGATCAGCCCGCCGCGAAACGAGCCGTCCTTCAAAAGAAGCAGCGGACCGCCCCAACCGGCGTGCTTTGCGCTGAACTTCTTGAAGATCTGCGCCTCGTCAATCGGCTTAGCCCTTGTGATCTCATTGACTGCCGATTGTGATATTGAGAAGCCTTTGGCGTTCGTTTTGAGAAATACCCAGGTGCCACGAAACGATTTGACGTTGTAAGAAGGCTCGCCGATGATTTCGCTAAAGTCCATGCAGGCCTGGTTGACCGACGCGTAAAAAATGGAATCGTCCACCAGCATATGACCGCCAATGGCCAGCACATTCCAGAAGTTCTTCATATCCGTAAGAGCGCCTTCGTAGGAGTGGTCTCCATCGATATGGATGAAATCGAAGACTCGGGATTCGAGGAATGAAAAATCCATGAGCGTCTGGGTATCCTGCTTCAAAAGGGTAAAGTCGAACGGCTGAATCCGCTTCAGGTATTCCAGATTCTCCCTGCTCTTGGCCGAACCGGCTGCCTCATACGCATCGTTATCGATCCCCACGTATTCGCGAACGGAGTTCCCGTAGATGAAAGCGACCGCTGAGTAGCCGAAACGAACGCCAATCTCCAGAATTCGGACGGCTCTAAGATCCTTCGCCAGCGCATTGAGAAAGGGGTAATAGTCGTAAGCGTTCAGATAGTCCGCATCGGGTTCAACGTGAGGCAGATCCTTGAGAAACTTGATGATACTCACAGATACTCGTTCTTGCATTGCAGATCGTACGGTTTAGCGTCGAGAGAATGCTCGGCCGTTTCCACGGTTTCTATGTCAAAGGTTCTTTGCCCCGCGTTCACAATCACTCGGTTTCCCAGCGCGGCATATCGCTGCTTGGCGTCGAGGCCGGAATCCTGGAAAGCTCCGCCGAAATCGCCCAGACGATAGCCGTGATGCTGATAGAAGAACGAGAGAATAATGTCCTCGTACGCCATCTTATAGTCAAACCCGGGATAGCAAAATTTCAGATAGGGTTCTCGCAGGAATGCATAGAAACCGCCCGCGCAGAACCAGATTTGGTCTTTCTGGTAGTAGGAATTAAAGCCCCTGTGATTCAACTTATTGGTGGGGTCGTACCATGGGCACTTCGCCAGTATCTTTCGTTTGGGATCGTCGAGCCACTCGTAAAAGATAAGTCCTAGGATGCCGACTGTATTGCCCGTCATCTCCTGGAATTTCGCTTCCTTCTCTTCGCCGAAATCGCCAAAGTACCGCAAGGTCCCGTTCTCGTAAGACTCGACTCTTTGTATCAGGAAATCCTGCCAATCCCGGTGAATCGCGAAACTGTCGTCATCGAAGGAGACGACATATTTAGCTGAACAGAGATGAACCAGACGGCGCTGCATTCCTACTTTATTCAGGTTGCGGCTGGAGACCTCGACCATATTCAGCCAGGGTCGATATTTCTCGATCATTTCCAGCATCTCGGGCTCTGGAGAATTGAGCCCGACGTTCACTCTGAAGTTGTATTTGTTCGTTTTCACGAGCGATTCGATAGTTCGTTCCAAGGTCTGCCAGAACCATCGGTAACCAATGACGATAATCTCGTACTTGTCACTTACACCGGACACGAAAACCTCTCAAAGAACCAATCGTCGTCATGGCGTCGAAACGCGCGAATCTGTGAATTGCGAGCCTCCACGTCGCTCGATTCCAGGCGAGCGAGCGCGGCCGCGAATGCGCCATTCGATTTCAATTGTTCCATCACGCGCCGTCTCCGTTCCGAGTTGAAGTGCACCGTGGCCAATCGCAGCTTATTGTAGAGCACTGCCTCCCACTCCACGCGATACGGACGTTCCCGGCGGAAGAGGTGCGCCACCTCGACTGCCGGTACCACCAGGCATTCGTAGCCAAGCGTCCAAAGCCGTAGGCTAAGTTCGGCATCCTCACATCCCCAAATCATCAGTCCGGGATCGAAGCCTCCGATAGCCGCAAAGAGGTTGCGGTGAATCACGAGGCACGCTGCCCCGAGCAATGGAACCGGATAAGGCTCCGAACCCACCGAATGAAGCCACTCGACCCCCAGGGATGCGTCACGCCAGCGTAATCCGTAACCGCGGGCCTCTTTGTGGTCTTCGCTTGTAGCAGTTGGGAAATGATAGTCGTCCGGATAGCGCATTACCCGCATCGCCGGCATCACAGCACCTACATCAGGGCGATTCAATGCGACCAGCAGGGGTTCAAGCCAACCGGGTCGCACTGCTACATGGGCGTCACAAAATACCAGCGTTTTGCCGCGCGCGTGCTGCGCCCCGAAATTGCGGGCTTGCGCCGACCCCAGGCGACTCGTGCTGCGTAGGGCGGTCACATGGTCATAGCCTGCTTGGAGGAAATCCGCGCTTCCATCCGCGGAGCCGTCGTCAACAACCACAATCTCGGAGCCAGCGGGCATACTGGCCGTTAGATTGTCTATCGTGTGGCGCAGGTGCTCGCCTTCATTCAAGCTGACCACCACGACGCTTAGTCCGACCGACTCAGACGCCGCGCAATTGTTGGGCATGGCGGTAAGCTCCTCAAACGCCGCAAGATCCATTTTCGGAAAGGCCGTCAGCCGGCTGACCGGGCTGAGATTGAAGACCCGGACGCCCTTGCGCAACAGCGCCGCGCCCAAACGGCGAAATTGCTCGTCGATGGTGGCTACGTGATTACCCCAGTCATGGGGACCGGTCTCACCGAAGAAATGATGATCGGTGAAGTCGACGCCGATCATCCCTATGTCGACAGCGCCCATATGCGCCGCAAGATACAAGGCCATGTATGGCGTCACCACACCGTAATGCATAACGTTGGGATCCGCAAAGTCCACGCCGCCTTTGATTCCCAGGCGAAAGTTCACGACGTTCGGATGCGGGACATCCAGATCGGTCCGTTGTGTAAAGAGGTATTCAGCCTGCGATGTTTGGACGTAATGAAACCGATCGCCTTTGAAGCGCGCTGGCGGGTCCACCACGAGGAGATAGTTTGGATGAAACTGGCGTCCGACGTCGTTTACGCCGATCGTGATAAACCGCTCGGGACATTCGAGCAGTTTGAGTGAAACTCCGCAGCCGCAGACAACGATCTTTCCCCCGCGATGAACGTCTTGAAATGATTGCAACGAGCGCACTGCTCTATGTTTTACCGCGAAGGGCCAGGGGAACGGCGCCCGGGATTACATCGAGACCTTTTGTCCGCTTCGGCAAGAGCGATACACCGCATCCACGATCTCGAGCGCCTGATATCCATCCTCGCCCGAGCACTTGGGCTTTCGGCCGGTGCGGATCGCCTCTCCGAAATCCACAAACTGCCGCTCGAAAGGTTCGAGTGAGATGGCCATCGGATCGCTTGCGCCCGACGCGACCTCCTTGGCAAGCGGGGCCGGATCACCGGAATCGTTCTCCACATCCCACACGGTCAGCTTGTCACCCGAAATGACGGCCGTGCCCTTCGTGCCGTGGAACTCCATGCGCTCGGGATATCCGGGCCAGAACGCGGTCGAAGCCTGGATCACTCCCGTGGCGCCGCTGGCATACCGGATCACCGCATTGACCACATCCTCCGATTCAATCTTGTGCAGCGCCCCAAGCTGCCAGGCGCCAAACACTTCGCTCACGGGCCCGGCGAACCAACGCATCAAATCGACTTGATGAATCGCCTGATTCATGAGCGCCCCGCCGCCTTCGGTCTGCCAGCTGCCTTTGATCGGCCGCGAATAGTATTCCGCAGAGCGATACCACTTCACGTATGCGTCGCATTGCAACAGCTTGCCCAAACGGCCTTCGTCCAGCGCTTTCGAAAGAAAAAGGCTGGCATCGTCGAAGCGGTGCTGGCTTACCACGCCAAGAAGGATTCCGCCCCGAGCGGCGGTTTCGATCATGCGCCTGGCGGTCTCGAGACTGGTCGAAATAGGTTTTTGCACCTGCACGTGTTTCTTGCTTTCGGCGCAGATTTCGATGGGCTGCAAACGAAAATCCGGGAAGGTGCACACGTCGACGTAGTCGACGCGCGGATGGCGGCACAGCTCCTGGTAAGAGCCCACGAATTCCCCGCCCCATTTCTCCACAAATGCGCGGCCGTTGGTCTCGCTGACATCCGTGCACGCCGTAACTTCGTAACCAATGTTGCGGTAGGCTTGAGCATGCTTATGGGAAATGGCGCCGGTGCCAATAATTCCAACTCTCATACGAGCGTCCATTTTAGCGAACGCTAAAGCTACAATGGGAGATCAAAATGAAGCGCGCCATCCTTCTGTTCGCGGCAGTCAGCGCCGCCCTGGTCTTTTCCTCCTGCAGTAAGGCGCCGCCGGCAGGAGTAGCGGCGTCAGTCAACGGACGGCCGATCACGTATCAGCAACTGGAGAAAACTTACAAGTCACAATATGGGCAAGGTCCGGAAAACGCCAATGCCGATTTGATCAAGTCGCAGCGGCTGGAGCTGCTCGGCAGCCTCATTACCAATGAGATTATGCTGCAACAGGCGGAGAAGCTGGGCCTGCAGGCCGTGGACGCCGACGTGGACGCCGAGCTCAACAAAATGAAGGGTCTCGATACCAAGGAAGAGTTCGAGAAGAAACTGAACGCCCGCAGTTTGACGATGGGCGATTTGAAGACGGAGGTGCGGCAGAAGCTCACTGTCGATAAGCTGATCGCCAAGGAGATCACCTCTCACATCACCATCACAGACTCCGATGTCGCCAACTTTTACAATGCCAACAAGGCCAGCTTCAACCTGGCTGAGCCGCAGGTGCACCTGGCGCAGATTGTCGTGACGCCTGTGCCGGATCCGAATGTCCGGAACCTGAAGAACAGCAAAGCGCAGAACGAGACCGAAGCGGCGCAGAAGATCAAGGACGTGGAACGGCGGCTCAAAGAGCGCGGCGAGGATTTCGCCTTGCTGGCGCAGAATTACTCCGAGGATCCCAACACGGCGCCCAACGGGGGAGACATGGGCTTCATTCCCGAATCGACGCTGGAGAAGGCCAATTCCGAACTTCGCCGCATGGTGATGTCCTTGCAGCCGGGAGCCATCTCGCCGATCATTCACACGCAGGGCGACTATCGCATCCTGAAACTGATCTCAAAAGAACCGGCCGGCCAGCGTGATCTGAACGACCCGCGTGTGCAGGAGAATATCCGCGAGAATCTGCGGAATAGCGCCGACCAGGTGCTACGCAACGCTTATTACGAAGTGGCGCGCAACCGCTCGAAAGTGGAGGACTACCTGGCGCAGAGCATCGTAGCGGCGGCCGGACAGAAGTAGGACACAACTCACATGGTCCCGTTGCGCGACCGCCTGACCGCGGAATTCGAAGAACACGCCGCCGTCCTGGCCGACACCCGGAAGCAGTGCCTGGAACCACTCGAACGGCTCATCGAAGCCGCCATCGAGTGCCTTTCAAGCGGCGGAAAGCTGATGTTTTTCGGCAACGGAGGCAGCGCCGCCGACGCCCAGCATTGGGCCAGCGAGTTCACCATTCAGTTCGTAAAGCAACGCCCCGCGCTGGCGGCGATCGCGTTGACAACCGATACCTCTGCAATCACGGCCTGCGCCAACGATCTGGGATTTGAACGAATTTTTGCGCGCCAGATTGAGGCGATCGGACGTCCGGGAGATATCGCCGTCGCGATTACGACCTCCGGCAACAGCCCCAACGTTCTGGCTGCAATCCGCCAGGCAAAAGAACAGCGGATCTTCACCGCCCTCTTTACCGGCGAAACCGGCGGACGGGCGCGGGAGTTGGCGGATCTGTTGATTGCCGTTCCCAGCCGCACCACGGCGCGCATCCAGGAGATGCACGAAATTCTTGGCCACCAATTCTGCCGTGAAGTGGAGGCGACAATGAATCCGCGGCCGCAAACGTCCGCTATTTGATCGGAACTACCTCGCGGCCCACTGCCAGATCAAGTTGGCTGGCCGCGTTCAGGTAAGAGCCCACCAGATTCAGATAAGCCACGTAGGTGGCACGGTAGTCGCGTTGCGCGTCCAGGTAATCGACCAATGCTGCCTGACCGCGTTGGTAGGAGTATTCGGTGGTATCGCGCACATCACGAGCCAACTTCAAATATTTATCGCGGTAGGGCTTGAGAAGCTCGATGGTGCTCGTGAGGGTGACATAGGCGGAATCCACGTCGGTGTAAACCTGCGTTTCCGCGGCTTCGCGCGCACGTTCGGCGTGAGAGATATCGAGTTCGGTGCGGAGCTTTTCACCCTGGTTGCGGTCGAAGATGCGGAGCGGAATGTTAACGTTTAGGCCGATATAGATGTTGAACGGCGGATTGTGGGCGACATCCAGTCCGAAGGTTGGGTCCGTGGATCCGTTTGAGACGGCCAGCTTGTGGTCGGTTCGGGCCTTTACGACCGTTTCTACCGCGGCCTGCAGATCGGGGCGGGCCGCCGCGGCCTGTGCGCGAAACTCTTCGAGAGGCGCCAGGCGGTCCAAAAAATCGAATGTTCCAGTTACGTCGAAGCGGTCTACGGGCGTTCGATCGTTCATCAACTGCAAGAGCTGGATTTTGGCGGTACGCATACTGACGGTCGCGGTTTGGAAATCGGATTCGTACTGCACGCGCTGCAGTTCAATGCGATTGAGATCGAGTTGAGCGATATCGCCGGAACGCAGGCGGTCGCGCGAGATGGCCGCCTCGCGGTCGAAGTAATCCAAATTCTCGCGCGCCAGCGCGAGAACCGACTTGGCTTGCAATGTCTGTACAAATGCATTGCGCAGGCCAAAGATCATGGTTCGAATCAGATCCTCCTGTTGCGCAACGGAAATGGAGGTCGCATTTTGCGCACTCTCAAGGCGCAGCTCTCTCTTGTGCTGCCGCTCATGCAAATAGCCGAGCGAAAATGACAGAAATGCGGCCGTCAACGGGCGATACGGCTGACCGGTGAAGGGCTGCAACTGATCGAGCCCCATCGTGATATCGGGATTGGGACGAAGATAGGCAGTGATCTCGGACGCTTTCGATTCGTCTATATTGATCTGCCCCGCGCGCAAGGTCGGGTTGGCGGCGCGGAACCGCGCCTCCACCTGCTGCCAGTCGAGGACCGTCTGCGCATTTCCGCGCGCTGTCAAACATACGGCCGTTGCCGCTATCCAAACAAATCGACGCATTCTTATTCTGTGAGTCATGTCAAACCCGCAACGTATCGCCATCGCGCGCCACCAGCGCATAGAGAACGGGCGCGAGGAAAACCGAAAGTAGCAATCGGGAGACGAGGCCGCCCACAATAACGATAGCGAACGGTTTTTGTGAATCGCTGCCAATCCCGGTTGACATCGCCGCTGGAAGCAGGCCAAAGCATGCAACCAACGCTGTCATCATGATGGGCCGCAGTCTGAGAATGGAGGCTTCGAGAGTTGCCTGTATTATGTCCCGGCCTTCCAAACGAAGCTTATTGATGAACGAGTAGAGAATTACGCTGGTCTGTACCGCGACTCCCATCAAGGCTACGAACCCCAGCATGGAAGACACGCTGAAGTTGGTATGCGTGAGCCACAGCGCCAGCAAGCCTCCCACCGGTTCCGTGACCAGTACACTGAAGAAGATGATGACCGGAAATTTGAAGTTACCGTAGAGCGCAAACAAAATTCCCAGAACAAGTACCACGGTGAGCGGCAGGATGATCTTCATCTGTTCCTGAGACGCCAGATAATCCTTATACTCGCCGCCCCATTCGAACTTATACCCGATGGGGAGACGAACGGCCTGTTCCACCTTCTTGCGCGCTTCCCCCACGGCGCTAGCGAGGTCGCGGCCTTCCACGCTGAACTGAATGCCGATGTAGCGCGAATTGGCCTCGCGATAGATGAAGCTGGCGCCGCTTTCGACCTTGATATCGCAGAACTGTCCCAAAGGCAGGAATTGCCCATCGGGCGTTGCGACAAGAAGGCTGCGGATGGCATTCTCGTCTTTGCGGAATGGCTCTTGCATGCGTACCACAAGGTCGAACTGGCGTTCGCCCTGAATCACCTGAGTGGCGGCTTGCCCGCCAATTGCGGTGTCGACGATCGCGTTGATATCGCTGACGTTCAATCCGTAGCGCGCCAGTTTGGCGCGATCGGGAGTAATAATCAAACTCGGTTGCCCGGTTTCACGAACGACGGTGATTTCGGTGATGCCATGCGTTTTAGTGAGGATATCTTTCACCTGCGCGGCCTTCTCCGCCAGCAGATTTAGATCGCCGCCATAGATCTTAACCGCGAGGGCGCTCTTCAAACCGGTTTCGGCCTCGTCGACGGCATCTTCGGCCGGCTGCGTATAGTTGAAAATGACGCCGGGAAAGGCTGCAAACTTGCGCTGCAAGGCTTCGATCAGTTCGGGTTTGGAATGTATCTTGCCTTGCCATGCGGAATCGTTATAGGCCTTGAGACCTACGAAGAATTCGTTGTTGAAGAATCCTGTCGGATCGGTGCCATCGTCGGGCCGTCCTAACTCGTTGGCGACGGTCGTGACCTGAGGAAAGCTCATCAGGATGTTGCGGATTTGCGGGGAAAGGTTAGAAGCCTCTTCGAATGAAATGGTGTAAGGCGTGGTCGCGCGTACCCATAGCGCGCCCTCGTCCAGGTGCGGCATGAATTCACCGCCGATGAGTGGAATCAGAAGGAGCGAGGTGGCGAACACGAGCAAAATTACAGTTACCGTCGTCATGCGATTCCGCAAACACCAGCCTAGCGCCCGTCCGTATTGCCTGCGGAGCGCTTCGTAAAAGCGCACTCGCGGTTCACGGATGCGGCCGCGAAGGAAGAACGCGCACAACAGGGGAAGCACGGTAAGCGTACATAACAGCGCGCCGAGAAGCGCGAACGACATGGTGTCGGCCATGGGCTGAAACAGTCTGGCGGAAGGACCGGTCAGAACATAGATGGGGAGATAGCCGGCAATGATGACGGCTATGGCATAGAAGATGGGCCGCTCCACGTCGTGCGCCGCATCGCGTATCACCCGCGTCAGGCTGTAGCTTTGCCCTTGCAACTCCGCCAATTCGCGGAAGATGTTTTCCACCATCACGACGGACCCATCGACAATGATTCCGAAATCGATGGCGCCGATGGATAGCAGGTTTGCGGGAATGTGACGCCAGTCCAGGCAAATGAACGAGAAGAGCAGCGCAAAGGGAATCGTCACCGCCACAATCAGCGCAGTGCGGATACTGAAGAGGAAAAGGCCGAGGATAATTAAGACCAACAGCGTGCCGCGCAGCAGGTTACCCTCCACCGTCTTGGTGGTCTCTTCGATCAGCGACTGGCGGTCGTAATAAGGAACTACTTTCACGTCCGGAGGCAGCACATGTTCGTTGAGCTCTTTCGTCATGGCCTCGACGCGTTTGAGGATGACCTGCGCCTGCTCGCCGACGCGCATCAGGATGACGCCTTCGACGGCCTCATCCTGTTTCATGAACCCGAACTGGCCTAAACGGGGCGCATAACCGATCTGCACCTTGGCCAGATCCTTCACCAACACGGGAATGCCGTTCTTCTGCTGCAGGACGATGTTGCCGATATCGGCCATGTCGCGAACCAGGCCCAGACCGCGAACATAGAAAAATTGCCCGCCTTGTGAATAGAATCCTCCGCCCGCGTTGGCATTGTTATTACCCAACTGCTGGGAGACCTGCGGCACGCTCACGCCATAGGCGAAGAGCTTACTGGGGTCGAGAAGCACCTGGTATTGCATGGTGGTCCCGCCGAAACCGGAATCGTCCGCCACGCCCTGGATGGAGCGGTAATGGCGTTCGAGCACCCAATCTTCAATCGTCTTCAGATCTTGAGGGGAACGGTCGGGGCTCTGCAGCACATAGCGATAGACCAGGCCGCTGGGGCTGAACATGGGGGAGAGACTCGGCGAAACGCCATCCGGCATCTGAGCGTTCGGCATACGCTCGAAGGCCTGCTCGCGAACGAAATACGGGTCTACGCCGTATTCGAAATTCAAAGCAATGAAAGAGAGGCCATAGAGCGAGATCGAGCGCAGGGTATCGAGCCTTGGAATTCCGTTGAGCTCGATTTCGAGCGGAATCGTGACCAGCCGCTCTATCTCTTCGGAGGCATGCCCGGGCCACTGGGTAATGATTTCGACGTGGGGCGGCGAAAGATCCGGGTAGGCGTCGATGGGTAGATTTTGGAAGGACCACGCGCCCCATACCATTAACGCAAGTGCGGCCACGATGGTCAGGAAACGCTGATTGAGCGCGAAGGAAACGAGTCTGGCGATCATGAAGTCCCGGCCTTATTGAATCGTCGCGGCGAATTGGATGAAGACGCTGCCGTCGGCCAGCACGCTTTCGCCTTTTTGAAGACCGCTTGTAATCGCCACCATGCCGTCCTGGAGGCCGCCGATGGTCACCGAACGCTGCGCGAATTTGCCGGGCTCGGCTTGGACATAAACGATCGGCTCATTCTTGTCATCGCGTAAGACCGCCGCCACGGGAACCGCCATCACATTCGATTGCGATCCGGTGTGAATAGCGGCCTCGACAAACATGTCTTTCTTCAGCAAGCCGTTGGGATTCTGCGTGACGATGCGAACAGGAGTAGTACGGGTGTCCGGATCGACAAAGGCGCCGATGTATTTCACCTGTCCGTGAAAAACGGTAGCGGAAGCAGGATTGGTCTCCTGCGCGGGGTCCCCGACGTGCACGTGAGGAAGATCGCGATCAAAGATATGGCCCTGCACCCACACCGTCGACGTGTCGCTCAACATGAAGCAGACAGTAGTACCGGCCTGAATGACCATGCCCGGCGATACCAGCTTCTGCACCACTACTCCCGAGATAGGCGACCGCAAAGCCAGTTCGGTACTAATGGCCGTACCCTGCTGTTCCGCGCGGTCGATATCCTGTTGCAAAATACCGAAGATATGCAGCGCCTGCAGGCTGGTTTGTACATCGGTGCGGGAATCGTTGTAATCGGCATCGCTGCCTTCTACGTCTTTGCCGGCCACGGCGCCGCGATTTAACAGATCGTGCATGCGGTCGTAGGTGCGTTTGGCAAGCGCTTCGCGATTTCGCGCCTTACGGTAGGCGGAGATGGCGTTGGCGACGTCGGGACTGGAGACGTAAAGCAGCGGATCGCCTGCCTTCACTTTCGAGCCCAGATCGACCAGGATCCGCGAAATTGGCCCACTCACTTGGGTGATGGCCTGCGTCGTGCGGTCCGCATCCCAATCGACCGTACCGGTAGTCGTGACCGTGGTCTGCCACACCTTCGTTCCCACGGTGACCACCTTCAAATGCGCCATTTGATCGGCCGGCACCAGGAATAACCCCGGCTGAACAGGTTTAGAATCCTCCGTGGCGCCACTCGAGGTCTGCTGCATTTTGGTGCATCCATTTTGCAGGACGCCCAACGCCAGCAAGCCGGCGGCCGCTGGGAAAAAGCCCCGCTGAAGCCTTAATAAATACCGTCTCCGCATCAAATCCAGCTCTCCAGTTGTTCCTGATTGGGAAAAATGGACGAGCCGCCACGCCGGGATCGGCAGGCGACTGATCCAATTACATTTGGAACTGCGGGAGTCTACGCCAAGAACGCATGCTCCCGCTAAGCGGGAGGCGCGCGCGATGAGCGGATGGTCAGGCGGGCATCGTGCGGCGTTACCAGATCGGGAGGGAAGCCCAACCACCCGAGAAGCAGGATCTGTGCGACCGGCGCGGCTGCCGTGGGTCCAAGGAATGGCATGGAACCCAACATGCACACAAGACAGCCGGCGTCCTGCGCCTTGTGCTGCTGATGGACAGAGGTAAGCGCCGCGGATTGTCCGCAGAGAATGGCACAGAGCAGGACGAGCGCAAGCGCGTAACGCAGCCGGATGCCTGTCCTTCCTGCCATGGTTAACTAATATACCCCAAGATGTATGATGCCCGCGGCGTCCGGGCGGTTACAGCCTTTAGAAGAACTGAATTTAAACGTGAAAGGCCTTCGATGCCCGGGCTACGCAGCGGCTTCCAGATTCCGCCGGATTGGCCGCGCTTTCCTGAACGTGGGCTAAAACCAGCGAACCAATGGAATGGGACCGGTTCGGATTGCCAGCATCCGGGGACGCGAGGCGCCGCCGCCGGCTGAAGTTGGCGTTCGCGGCCCCGCCCGCTGGCTCCGCCCTGGCCGTGTATAGTGGCAATTGATGAAGATTGAAACCGTGGCCGTCCACGCGGGGCGCACCATCGATCCCGCCACGGGGGCCGTTGCGTTACCGATTCACCTTTCGAGCACGTTCGAACGCAGCGCCGACGGCGAATACCCACTCGGCTTCAGCTACTCTCGCGAGAACAATCCCAACCGCCGCTCGCTGGAGGCGTGCCTGGCGGCGCTTGAAGGCGGGTCGGACGCGATCGCATTTCCCTCGGGACTTGCGGTCGCGACCGCCGTGGTGCAGGGGCTCGAACCAGGGGACCACATTCTCGCGCCGGACGATGTGTACTGGGGATTGCGTAAGGTGATCGGCGACGTTTTTGCGCGTGCAGGCCTTGAAACCACCTATATCGACATGACCGCGCCGGAAACTGTGCGTGCCGCCATGCGGCCGAATACGCGGCTGGTATGGCTGGAAACGCCGTCTAATCCGCTGATGCGTATCACCGATCTTGCGGCCATTGCGGCGATTGCGCACGAACGCGGACGCAACGCGGTGACGGTTTGCGACGGAACATTCGCTACGCCTGTGCTGCAGCGGCCGCTCGATTGCGGCATCGATATGGTGGCGCATTCGACCACGAAATATATCGGCGGCCACAGCGACGTGGTGGGCGGAGCGCTGATTGCGCGATTCAACAACTATCTTTTCGAGCGCGCGCGAAAATCCCAGCGATACGGCGGCGCGGCGCCTTCGCCCTTCGACTGCTGGCTTTCGCTGCGCGGCATCGAAACACTGCCCTGCCGCGTGCGCGCGCAATCGGAAAACGCAATGGCGCTGGCGGAATTTCTGGCACGCCATCCGAAAGTGGAAGCGGTGCACTATCCAGGCTTGCGGGAACACGCCGGACATGCCGTAGCGAAACGGCAAATGTGCGGCGGCTTCGGTGGAATGCTTTCCTTCCAGGTGCGCGGCGGGCGCGACGAGGCCATGGGAGCGGCGGCGCGATGCGAATTATTCATCCGCGCGACCAGCTTGGGAGGCACGCACAGTTTGATCGAGCATCGGGCGTCGATTGAAGGACCTAATACCAAGACTCCACAAAACCTCTTGCGGGTTTCCGTTGGCCTGGAACATATCGACGATTTGATGGCGGATCTAACGCGCGCTTTGCGATAACGCCCCGCTACGCCGCCGGCAGGAAGCGCATGCGTGCCTCTTCGAGGCGACTCGCGCGGGTGATGACACGTGCGATTTCCTGCGCGGAATAGACAAACCCAACTAGCGATTCGGCGGCAGAGAAATGTTCTGCTGGATCGAAGCTTTGTCCTTTGGCCTGTGCGAGTTGCGTAAGCAGGATGGCTTCTTCCTGGGCTTTCCCGTAGGCGGCGTTGCGCGCGGCCTGCATCGCTTTCAACTCGGCCCTGTCTTTTTCAATGGCGCGCTGGATGCGCCCGGCGTAGAGAGCGATTCTTTGCAGTCCCTTTGAGGCGTCGGCCCAGGCCTGCGCTTGCGCGGAAGCGGGATCCTGATCGCCGGACTGTTCCAGCATGACTTGGATGAAAAGGGCGTTTTCCATGGCGTGGGCGCGTTTGAGGCGCCAATAGTTTTCGGCGAGGTTGGTGACGAGATCTCGCTCGGGCGCGCCAATTGGAACCCAGGCTTTGATGTAGTCCTCGCAATGTTGTGCGAAGGCTTCGTGTTCGCCGGGTAACACGGCGTGTCCCTTTCCGGCTAAGCCATGTTTTACGGCGTTACCGGCGACGGTTTCCTTGCCGGCGGCGGTGGTGGGTCCGGTGGACAGTTTTGCGTTCGATTGGTTGGCGGCGATTTGCGCGGGGCTGGTCATTTGGGTTGCTCCTGTAGTAGTAAAAGTAAAGGGCTGCCTGACGCGGCGAGGCGTCGGGCAGCCCTTTCTGGTTCGAGAGTAGCAGACGGGACCAAAATTTCGGGTACGTGGAAGGGTCGAAATTAGCTGGTAAGTGGCGCTATTGCAGAACGTTATGATTTATTTTTATAGCGTGTGATTGTATGAGAGCGGGATCGCGAACATTAATCGCTGTAGGCGCTGACCGAAGGCCCCACGGCAGCGGACATATCAAGATTTCCAGCGAGGGATCCGCTTAAATCCGGTATCAACCGTCCTGGCTGGGCCACGCTACAATACGAACATCGGCGAGGGTCCTTGACGGGCTCGCCGTGTCTGACCAGAAGTTGCGCCTGATGGTTCCTTATCGCCTGCCCAAGGAATCCGCCCACGTTCTCGTCCAGCTGAATTCGCGCCCGATTCGGCCTTGCAGTGAGACTGTTTTCGGCGGGACCCACCCTCCTGGTCGAACGACGCTAAAGGGATTAGCCGATGAAGCAATTTCGATGCACTGCCAGAACTCCGGCTGCGGACGGGTGGCAGGAGGAACTTCATGATAGATAATCCCAGCATCCTGGTAGTCGATGACGAAGCCGATTCCCGGTCGCTATTGACGGGCATCCTAGCGTCAGAAGGCTATCCTGTACGTACGGCCGATAGCGGCAGGTTAGCACTCGCGTCTGTCGACGCCTGGTTGCCCGAACTCATACTTTTGGACATTCGCATGCCAGGCATGGACGGGTTCGAGGTGTGCCGCCGGCTTAAGGCGGGCGACAAATCCCGGTGCGTCCCGGTCATTTTCATCACGGCGGCGAGCGACGTGGAAGAGCGAGTGACTGGCCTGGCTGCCGGCGCGGTTGATTACATCAGCAAGCCGTTTCAGCGAGGAGAATTGCTTGCCAGGGTTCGAACGCATCTTGAGCTCTTTCGCCTACGCGAAAACCTCGAGAGGCAAGTCTCAGACAGAACAGCGGAACTAAGCAGCACCGTTGATCAGCTGCGTGAGAGCGAGCAACGGTTCCGTAATATGGCGGATACCGCGCCTGTGATGATCTGGATATCCGGCGCAGACAGGCTGTGCACATTCTTCAACAAGACCTGGCTGACGTTTACCGGCCGAAGTATGGAAGAAGAACATGGCGATGGCTGGAGTAAAGGGATACATCCAGGTGACATGGAGCGGAGCCTCGGAATCTACACCTCCGCCTTTGAGGGCCGCCAAGAGTTCCAAATGGAGTACCGCTTGCGCCGGGCAGATGGAGAGTACCGCTGGGTGCTGGACAACGGGATTCCACGCTTTGCGCCCAGTGGGGCTTTCGCCGGTTATATCGGCTCTGCGACCGATATCACGGACCTCAAACGGATTCATGAGGAAGCGCTCTCCACGCAGAAGCTCGAGACCCTGGTTTCTTTAACGCGCGGCATCGCGCATGACTTTAACAACATGGTGGGCGCCATTCTTGCCCAAGCGGAGCTTGCAGAGAGTGATCTCGCTGAGCTACTGCTGCCAACTGAAGAGGTCCACCAGATCAAGGAGGTTGCAATCCGCGCATCCGAGATCGTTCGCGAATTAATGATCTACTCGGGACAAGAGCAAGCCAAACTTCAACCAGTTGATCTGTCCGGCTTAGTTGAAGATATGACCGGGCTGCTTAAGACCTCAATTTGCAGTCGCTCTTCGTTGCACCTGGATCTCTGCCGCGATCTTCCCTCAGTGCTAGGCAATGCCACTCAAATCCGCCAACTCATAATGAATCTGGTTATCAACGCGTCACAAGCAATTGGAGATAGGGACGGAGTGATTCATGTGAAAACGTTCCTCGTCAAGGGCAGCTCGTTTTCCGCGCCAGACCGTTGTCGAGATTCCAATGAGGATTACATTCGATTGGAGGTCTCCGATACTGGCTGCGGCATGACGGAAGAGGAGAAGGCCAGGATATTTGATCCGTTCTTTACAACAAAGCCGCACGGCCACGGGCTCGGCCTCGCAGTCGTGCAGGGTGTCGTTCACTCGCACAATGCCGCCATAAATGTATTGAGCACATCCGGAAAGGGAACCACATTTGAGGTCCTGTTCAGGCGTGACGGAGGGCGCCCTGAGATTGCGTCTTCTGTTACTTTCGATGCCAGTGCGAGGGGCACAGCGCCGGCGCCGGGAACAGTTTTGTTCGTGGAGGACGAAGATCCACTGCGAATCGCCACTGCAATGGCTCTCCAAAAAAGAGGGCTCTCAGTCATTAGCGCTGCGGACGGCTCGACGGCGGTAGAGCTTTTTCGGGCTCAAGCAGAGGACATTGGCGTCGTAGTTTTGGATTTGAGGTTGCCCGATCTTTCAGGTCAAGAGGTCTTTCGCCAAATTCGAGCAATCAAGCCCCAAATGAAGGTCATGTTCACGAGCGCCTATGATGCGAAGATCGCCGATACTTTATCCGACAACTGCACACTGAGATTTCTCCAGAAGCCCTACAGATTTTCTGATCTGTTCACGGAGCTTCACGAAGCGCTGTCCGGACCCGCAAAAGTAGTTTCAGCGAACGGACCAAATTGACGTATCCCGCCTGCTTCTCTTAGTAGCATCATTGGCATCGGTTCTCAGGTAAAAAAGCGCCACCTTAGTGGCGTAAGCGATTCAGGATGTAACCTCGGCGTTTTGTACTTTCTCTCACCGTCGTTCTTGTAACACATCCTATCTTCTGCCGCACTATAATGTTTGCCAGGCAATAGCTCGCGTTAGTAATCGACATCGAGGCGCTGTGAGCACACGATCCTTTGTCCTGTCGGGCGTGCGAAGTGTGATGCACGCTTTGCGTTTGCGCGGACCTCTGGCGGCCGATCCCACGGCCCGGACCCTCCACGCGTTGGTTTTGGCGCTAACAATCTGGTTTGCCATCTGGAGTATGGTCACGTTGCCTCTTTATCCGAATCTAACCGCCAGGTTGCTCAGGCTGCGATTCGTTATGGTGGCCAACCTGGTTCCGGTAACGACTTTGATTCTTCTTCGACTTGGTCATTTCCGGCAAGCCGCCTATGTCTACATGGCCGGCCAATGGGTGCACGCCACTTATAACGTCGCCAGTAACGGTTCGATCCAGATCACCAGCACAGCTTTCTACATCACGCTGCCAGTTTTGGCAACGTGGCTTTTGGGCTTCAGAGAAGCGTTCTGGACTGCCGGCGTATGCCTGGGCAGTGCGCTGATCTTAGCGTTGCGGCGAGGGCCCAATGGCGTTCTTCCAACCACGCCACAGACACTGCCCTTGCTCACATGGGCCAACCTGGTGCAACTCACACTTGTCGCCGCGGTTCCGCTTGCCCATATTTTGCAGACCCTGAAGCAATACAAGGAGCATTTGGAGCAAGTGGTGGAGCAGCGTACCGCGGAGTTAGTGGCAGCCCGCGATCAGGCCGTGGCGGCCAGCCGTGCCAAGAGCGTATTCCTGGCGAACATGAGCCACGAATTGCGCACACCGCTGAACGCGATCCTGGGTTTCTCCAATCTCCTTCGGGACCGCGGCGCTTCGGAACAGCAGCGGCACGATCTCGACATTATCAACCGAAGCGGAGAACATCTTCTCGGTCTCATCAACGATGTGCTGGATGTGGCGAAGGTCGAAGCGGGCGGTAGCAAACTCGAGGCCACGGCTTGCGATCTGGGAAGACTCATTGAGGATGTTAAGGATATGGCCGGGCCCCGCGCCTTGCAAAAGGGCCTGGAGCTGCGGGTAGAGCGTCCACAGGCCCCGCTGTTTGTCCGGACAGATCCGTGGCGCTTGCGACAGGTGTTGATTAACCTTCTCAATAACGCGGTCAAGTTCACCGATGGGGGGTCTGTAACCCTCCGAATGAAAGCCACTCCCGCAATCGACACGGATGAAGTGCTACTGACGTTTGAGGTCGAAGACACCGGCGAAGGTATCGCGGCCGGCGACCAAGTTGCGATCTTCGATGCGTTTGTGCAGGCCAGCGAGGCAAAGCGCCACGAAGGCGCCGGGTTGGGCCTGACGATTTCGCGCCAGATTATCGAACTGATGGGAGGAACCATCCACGTAGAAAGCGTGCCCGGCCAGGGATCGCGCTTCCGTATGGATATCAAGGTGGAACGGGCGCAAGAGTCCGAGGTAAAACGAGGCCCGAACTTGGAACGCGTCACGGCGCTAGCCGAGGGGCAGCCGGAATACCGGATTCTGATCGTCGAAGATCAGGAGGAAAACTGGATGGTATTGGAACGGCTGCTCGCGAATGCCGGGTTTCGCGTGCGCGTGGCGAAGAACGGCGCACAGGGAGTCAGGGAATTCCGCGAATGGCGACCGCAGTTTGTCTGGATGGACCTGCGCATGCCAGTGATGGACGGCGTCGAAGCGACGCGTCGCATTCGGGCCTCCGAAGGGGGACACGAAGTGAAGATCGCGGCGGTAACGGCTTCGGGATATGTCAGCGAGCGGAGCGAGATTCTAGCGGCAGGAATGGATGATTACGTCCGCAAACCGTACCGGCCTGCAGAGATTTTCGAGTGCATGGCCCGCCATATTGGGGTCCGCTACCAAGTCAGCGAGGGGGTTGCAAAGTCCGTTAGCGAGCGAGTCGGGGAGTTGAAGGCCGAAGACTTATCCGCTTTGCCGGATAAATTGCGCAAAGAGCTTCGAGATGCCTTGATCATGCTGAATCCGGCGCCCATATCGACGGCGATCGAAGGCATTTCTCAGGAAAACCCGGCACTCGGCTTAATCCTTGCGGGCTACGCGGATGTCTACTCTTACACGGAGATATTCGATGCAATTGTTACGGAAGGCGAATCCAAAGCTCTTCCTCAGCGGATTTCGGTCGAAGTGAGGCCGGGCCGATTCCGCGCTAAGCGCGAGAGTCTTTAAAGGAGTCGCTATGCCTCGGGGCGTCTTGCTGCTCTTTGTGTCTTTCCTACCCCTGGCCGCGCAGAATGCTTCCATTACGGGAACGGTCAGCGATCCGCAACAGTCTCGGATTCCCAACGTTTTGGTCACCCTGACCAACGTGGATATGGGGGTCACGGCCCGCGCGAGGACCGACAAAGAAGGCAATTACGAGTTCGGGTTGGTGCGCGCCGGTAATTACATCATCAAGGTGGAACATCCCGGCTTCCGGGCCTTTCAGCAAGGCCCGATCAAGCTTGACGTAGATCAGCGGGCGCGCGTCAACGTGGGGCTGGAACTGGGCGAAGCGACGTCCGTTGTGAATGTCGACGAGGGCGCGGCCGGGGTGCAGACCGAATCGTCCACTCTCGGAACAGTAACCAACACGCGCAAGATTCTGGAGATGCCGTTGAACGGCCGTTTCATTCTCGATGTGGCGCTGCTCGCGCCCGGGACGGTTGTGCCCAGCACCAACAATCGGACTTTTCTCGCCGTGCCCAGCGGGGTGGGCATCTCCGGCATCAACTCCTCGGGAACGCGCGAGGATTCGACCAACTATCTGTTGGACGGAATCAACCTGAGCGACATGGCGCAGAACCAGATTACGTTGCAGCCGAACATCGACATGGTGCAGGAGTTCAAGGTCCAGCAGAACTCATTCAGCGCCGAGTACGGCCGCAATGCGGGGATTATCGTCAATGCCGTGACCAAGCCGGGCTCCAACGCGATCCATGGATCGGTCTACGAGTTTCTGCGCAACCAGCGGTTCGACGCGAAGAACTTCTTCGACCCGCCCGGGCCCATCATCCCGTTCAACCGCAACATCTTCGGCTATAGCGTGGGCGCCCCGGTGCTCAAGGACCGCACGTTCTTCTTCACCAGCTATGAAGGGCGCGTCGGGCTCGAGGTGGCTTCGATCAAGACCCTTGTACCGAGCGACGCGCAGCGCGCCACCGTCACCAACCCGATCATTCGGCAACTGCTCGGACTGGTTCCCACCGCGAACGACCCCACGGGAACGTTCTTTATCGGGTCCGCCCCGCGCGATCGCCGCCAGGACCAGTGGAACGGCCGCATCGACCACAACTGGTCGCGCCAGGACTTCATATACGGGTCGTTCATTATCAACAACGACACCCGCGCCGAGCCGACGCTGCAAGGCAACAACCTGCCGGGATTCGGCGATACGCGCCCGGCCCATCGGTACTTCCTCTCGCTCGGCTACACCCGGATTCTGTCTCCGAACCTGACGAACGAACTGCGCGCCGGTCTCAACCGGTTGGAGATTTCGTTTTACCCGGCCTTCACGGAAGATCCTTCCACGTTCGGTATTACATCCCCGTCAACAGTCTTCCCGAATATCAATGTTCCTGGAGCGATGAGTTTCGGCGGCATCAACGGAGAGCCGCAGGGGCGCGGCGACACCACCTATCAATACAGCGACACCGTCGGTTGGATCCAAGGCAAGCACTCCATCCGGATGGGGGGCGAGTTCCGCCGTTTCGCCAACGACAATCTCAACAGCGGCACCGGCGGAGGGCTGACATTCGGGACAATGGTTGCGTTCCTTGCCGGCGCCCCTACTCAGGCCACGCAGACGTCCCTGCCGGCCACGCCGGCGGTCCACGTGAATGCGTTCGGGGTGTTCCTACAGGACGATTACAGGGTCTCGGCCAGCCTAACGTTGAACCTGGGCCTGCGCTGGGAGTACAACGGCGTCCCCTACGAGAAGCACAATCGGCTCTCGATCTACGATTTTGCGAGCAATTCACTGGTTCGGGTGGGCGTGAACGGTGCGCAGCCTTACCGGCAGCAGCTCACGAATTTCGGGCCGCGCATCGGGTTCGCGTACGATCCGTTCGGCGGCGGCAAGACCGTGGTTCGCGGCGGATTCGGCATCTATTACGATCAACCGACCACCAATACCGTGTTGAGCCTGGGCTCCAACCCGCCATTTTCCGCGGCCGTGAACAACACCTCTAACATCAACTTGTCTAACCCGTTCGCCGCGCCTCCCACGGGCGGGTCGGCGATCAACGCCACCGATCCGAACTTCCGCGACGGCATGGTGCTCTCGTACAACTTCAATGTGCAGCGTGAAGCGGCCGGAATCGTCTTCCAGGCGGCATATGTCGGAAGCGAGGGTCATCACCTGCGGATCATTGGCGATTGGAACCAGGGCATCAATGGCGTCCGCCCGATTCCCGGCTTCAGCAGCATCACTATCCAGCAGTCTGTCTCGAATTCGAACTACAACGGCCTCTGGCTGAGCGCCAACCGGCGGCTCACCCACAACCTGACATTCAACACGTCTTATACCTTCTCGAAATCGATCGACAACAACTCCGTGGGCAGTTCGAATCCGCAGGCGCAGGATTTCCGCAACCTTCGCGCGGAGCGGGCGCTTTCGGATTTCGATGCCCGGAATCGATTCGTGCTGAGCGCGGTCTACCTGTTGCCGGTCCACGGCAAGGGCGCGTTTCTGTGGCGCCTGGCGCAGGGCTGGAGTGCCTCGCCGATCATCAACCTGCAGTCGGGAAATCCGTTCAGCCCTATTATTCAGGTGACGGATACACGCGGGAGCCTGGAAGCCTTCGACCGGCCGTTTCTCGTGCCGGGCGTCCCGTTGATTGTGCCGAATCCTTCGCCCAACCAGTGGATCAATCCGGCGGCATTCGTCCGTCAGGCCACCGGGTTCGGCAACGCCGGCCGGAACATTCTCACCGGTCCCGGATTTGCGGATGTCGATCTGTCGATCGCTAAGGACACGAAGATCAAGGAGCGAGTATCCCTGCAGTTCCGGACCGAGGCATTCAACCTGTTCGACCATCCGAACTTCGGGCAGCCGCAGAACAATTTGGCGGTCGCGACCTTCGGTCAGATTACGGCTACGAGGACGACCCGGGGGGACTTGGGAAGTTCGCGGCAAATTCAGTTTGCGTTGAAGCTGCGGTTTTAATATGGAGCGGCTCTATCAAGTTTTTTTGACCGTTGTTGTCTCCTTCCGAGCGTAGGCGCAAGCGGTGTGAGCGCGGATGTCCGCTTTGTCTCCCGCCCGGCCAAAGAGCACCGAACTTAAGGAACGCACCTACCCCGTCGATCTGCTTTGAGCGATCTCGCGACCGAAACTAGCCTACTGACCGTTTCCCGGGAGCACAGCGCCGCTGTCGTTGGTACTGACGCCCGGCAGCATTATCCATTCAACGGCTGATCCGCTGTCCCCTTCGTCCGCCTGCAAGTCGTTGTTTTTTCGGCCTGCTCGCGGCAAGTTCGTCGGCTCTCTTGGCCTGTTTGCCGTGGCGGGCGCTTGAGGGTGGGTCGGACGCGATCGCATTCCCTTCGGGACTCGCGGTTGCGACCGTCGTGGCACAGGGGCTCGAACCAGGGGACCACATTCGCACGCCGGGACGATACGTACTGGGGATTGCGTAGCGGTGTGATCGGCGATGTCTTTGCCCGCACCAAGTCTTGAGACCACCCATATCGACATGGCGGCGCCGGAAACTGTACGCGCCGCGCATCACGGGGCGACCACGATTTGCGCTTCTGGTGGTAGGGAATCGTCGCGGATCCACCCGAACAAGGCTCGATTGGGATCTTGCTAGGAAACGGGCTGGCGACGAATCTTCCTGCGAATAGTACCACCCAAGATTGCTATGACAGTGCCGAACAAGATTAAGGCGCCCGGTTCGGGCGTATAGACTAGAAACTCCTGCATTGCAAAAGAATTGCTAGTGTCCTGAGCGAGAAATACGTTGAGTAAATAACGTTTCGGCCTCATACTTGGGCATGCGATCAGGCCGTCCCAAGAAACCACTGGAAATTGCCGATGCTGATCGGGCGAAATTGAGCCTGATGGCGCGACGGCCGAAGTCAGCGCAGGCCATGGCGATGCGCGCCCGGATCGTGCTCAATTGTGGGGAGGGCTTGAACAACTCGGAGGTCGCTCGGAAACTGCAGATTACCGGCGCGACAGTGGGAAAGTGGCGGCAACGGTTTATTGAGTTCGGGTTGGATGGCTTACTGGATGAGCCGCGTGTCGGCGCGCCCCGCAAGATCACCGATCAGCAGATTGAGGATGTCGTCACCAAGACGCTGGAATCAATGCCAGCCAACAGCACGCATTGGAGCACCCGTCTCATGGCGCAAGAGGTGGGCCTGACGCAGAATGCAATCGTGCGAATCTGGCGTGCTTTCGGATTGCAGCCGCACCGCGTAGAGAATTTCAAGTTCTCCAAAGATCCTCAATTTGTTGAGAAGGTGCGGGATATCGTAGGGTTGTACCTGAATCCGCCGGATCGTGCGATCGTGCTGTGTGTGGACGAAAAGAGTCAGGTTCAGGCGTTGAATCGGACGCAGCCGATTCTGCCGCTGGCGCCAGGCGTGCCAGCCCGGCAGTCCCACGACTACGAGCGGCACGGAGTCACATCGTTGTTCGCTGCCATGGATGTGGCTTCGGGAGTAACCATCAGCACGTGCTACCGCCGTCACCGGCATCAGGAGTTCATACGCTTCCTCGATGAGATCGAAGCTAATCTTCCCAGCGGCCACGATGTGCACCTGGTAATGGATAACTATGGCACTCACAAGGTAGCCAAGGTGCGCGGCTGGCTAAAGCGTCATCCGCGGTACGTGATTCATTTCACGCCGACCAGCGGTAGTTGGCTGAACCTGGTGGAGCGGCTGTTCGGGGAGGTGACGGAACGATGCGTCCGTCGCGGCAGTCACTGCTGTGCGCGCGCTGGAGAAGGCTATGCTCGACTATTTGGACAAGCGCAACGAGAATCCCAAGCCCTTCGTTTGGACTGCCGATGCGGATCTAATTCTCGGGAAGGTCGCGCGACTTTCTAAACGCATCTCTCGCTCAGGACACTAGCAGGCGTAATAACCTCCCAGCCCTGCCCGGTAAACTTATTGGAAGTAACTGCGGTATTTGCGTCGATCCAAAGAACGTGCGAGCGCTCGTGATGCTCGGGACGATTGCAGACGAAGCGAGAAACCGCCAGGAGGCCATCGCCCGTTATCGCGCAGCCCTCGTGATTGATGACAGCAATCTCCTAGCCCTTAACAATCTGGCCTACATCCTCGCTTTGCCCGACCCCGACGGGGCGTTGAAGTATGCGCAGCATGCGGTAGAACTAGCGCCCGACAATGCTACCGTTGAAGACACTTTGGGATGGGTCCTTTACCGCAAGGCAATTTACGGATCTGCCGTCCAATATCTGGAGGCCGCTGTCGCTAAAGATCCGACTCCGCGGCGTCAGTTTCACCTCGCAATGTCTTACCTGAAATTCGGGGATCGCGTTAAGGGCGAAAAGACCTTGAAGATAGCTCTGGAAGGTGCCCCTGATTTAATAAAAACCGAAGAAGGATGGTAAGAGAAAGCCCAACGGTCCGGCATAGAGAAAGCTCTGCGTCTTGCAATCGTTCTGCACTGCCGCCACCTTCGGTCCTGATTTCGCCCCGGCCACGTGCAGCCAGTTTTTACGGCTCAACACAGCCGGCCGCACCGAGTTCCGCGGGGTTATTCTATAGCTTCACTTCCGCGCGATCAAAATACCGCCGCAGTTTCGTCCACATATTCGGCATGTAAGTAACTGCCTGACGCAGCGCTCTTCGGCAATACCCGACCGCCAAAGGTTCCCAGACGGCGCGCAGGGTGAAGATACGAGCGATTTTTCAGCGCAGAAACGAAGCCACCGAACGAGTCACCGGCAAAGAGTGCCGGCGCGACCGAAGATTTGTCCTTCGGCACGCGCGAACTGCGTGAGCAGGACGGCTTCTTCCTGGGACAAAGATTAATCCGCAACCCAGTTCGAACGGAGTCGGAGGGCTAATGCGCCGTTACGGCAATTGCACCGTAACCGGAAGCTCCTTCTTATTCCGCACTACGGTGACCTGGTAGCTGGTTTTTGGATGCGTCCCGTGCAACGCGCCGTTCAACTCGCGCATCGTACCAACGCGTGTCTCATCTACCTTTACGATGACGTCGCCGGCTTTGATGCCAGCCCGCGCCGCCGCCGAATTACTGACAACCCGCTTCACCAGCAGGCCGTCCTTTACGCCAAAGAATTCGGCAAACTGCTGCTCATCGCCCAACGACTCACACGCCACACCGAGCACCGCATTTTGCATGATGGTCTGCATGAACGGGACGTCGATTGTTGGGAACTGCCCCATGGGCCAAAAATCGGGAGCGTCGACTCCCCAAACGCCCCGCGGAACCACGACTTCGACAGGCATATTGCGGCGGAGTTCCGGGCTCAAGTCCACGCTGACCATCGCTCCGCTACGCCAGACGCCGACCTTGATCGATCGTCCCGGTACGCTTTCATGAATCAGCCGCTGCAATTGCTCCATTCCCTGGACGCGTTGGCCGTCATATTCCATAACCACGTCATTTACCTTGAGGCCCGCCTTTTCCGCTGGACCGCCCGGCGCCAATTCAGTAATGAGCGCGCCGCCCGATTCCTTCATCTTGAGCATCTTGGCGTGCGCGTCGTCGACATCCATGATGCCTACGCCCATATAAGGGATGGCTGGCGTAACCGCGCCCGCCGAGCGCACCGGACCTTGCTGCGCGAATGCCGCCGGCAACGCCAGGGCAGCCGCGATGCAAATCGTAGCCATTCGCCGCTTATTCACTTCGAAACATCTTTTGAAGTCTCTGTTTCTCATTGCCGTTTGATGAAAATCGTACCGCCAGATCCCTGAATTTGCAGCAATGGACCGCCGCCGTTTACCGCGCCGTCGGCCACCAACGACGCTCCCTGTAAACGGGTCTGCAACTGACGGAAATCGGAAACTATGCGGCGCATATTGTCGGTCATGCGATTCACTGCGTGAACGTTTACGCCAACGTTAGACGGAATCACCACTGTAATGTCACCATTCCCGGTAGCGAGGAACGAATCTGCCAGCCGTCCGTTCAACAGACTGGCGAAGATGCTACCCGTCGATGTGGCAACGCGCATGGCGCCCGTAATGTTGCTCACTCGAATACCGCCGCTGTGCGATTCGCATTGTACGCCTGCCGCCGCGCCCACGCGCACCGGGCCTGCAAGATTCCGCGCCGTGACAATACCTGACGCTTTGTCCACCGCAATCTCGCCACCGCCGCTCGCGGCATCCACCGCACCGTTGGCCGAGCCGATATGCACCGTGCCAGCCCGCGTCTGCGCATTGACCGCGCCGCCAGCCTGTAGCGCTTCGATATCGCCCCCATCGGTAGCAAGGATCGCAGGTCCACGGACGTTCTTGACGTTAATGTGGCCTCCGCGCGTAGCGCAACGCAAGGCGCCCTCCACTTCGCCTACGTGAATGTCGCCACCACCCGTCACCAGCGTGCAATCGCCGCGGATGCGGTCGCAGGAGACTTCGCCCGCGCCGGTATTCACATCCAACATTCCATCAATGCCTCGCGCGTCCACCGCGCCGTTGGTGGTCGCCACCGCCAAAGCCGCTAACTTCGGTGCGTGAATGGTTACCGTGGATAGCGCCGCGCCGCCGGGTGTAGTCAACACTACCCAATCCCCGTCGGTCTCAATGCGGATGGGCTGCTGATTTACCGCTGCCTGCGCTCGCGCTTGCGACTGCGCCATTACGCTCACGGTTACCGTATAAGAGATCTCGCGTCCGGAACCCGGGCTCACGCTAACGGGGCCGTGCCCCTTCACCCGCAGCCTGGCCGCTGAGGGGAGCGCGCCCGAGTACACGCGCACCCATGAATCGCCTTCACGCTTCCACTGCTGCTGGCCAATGCCAGCCGGCGGTAGAAGAGCGAACCCGATTGGCAGGAGCGCGCTAAAAAGTGCCGATCGACGCATTCATTTCCTTCAACGCCTTTTCTACCTTAAGGCGTACGTATCCGTTGTCTTCGCGCTGCATTACGCTCTGTAACATCCCCACCATGGAATCGTCGCGGTGCGCGACCAGTAAATCCACCACTTGCATTCGTACGGCCGCGTTGTCGTCGGTGAGAAGGGCCTGCGCCAGGGTCTTGCGAACCTGAGCGTCGCCGGCGAACTGCTTCAAACCTTCGAGAGCCTTCAGCCTCACCCCGGGGTTTGGATCGTTGGCAACCCGGTTCAGCAGGGCATCGCGTACTACGCTTGAATCGGAATGATTCTTTAGCACGTCCACCGATTCCACGCGTACCGCCGAATCCTGTTCGTGGGCCGCGGCCAGCAGTAAGCGCTGAATGTCCGGATCGCCCATCCGGCCCTCCACCACACGGCGGCGGGTTTCATCGACGGCGACCTGCACGTGCCCGCTCTTATCGGGCTGAACGGAGCGAATAGTGGAAAACACATCGTCGCCGCCCACTGAGGCGGTGGTCAATCCGTTATGCAAACCAAACCCCGGGAAAGGCAGGGTTCCGGGCAAAATCCTGGCGGCCATGAAGCCGAGCGCCACAAACGCCGTGGCGCCGAGGGGCTGGCGTAGCCGGCCCAAGCCTGCAAAAGTCGAGGCCATCGCTTCCAGGAAGAGGGTCCACGGGCCTTTCTGCAAACCTGCTACTCGCGGCGCGCCTCCTGCCACCGCGGCCATGAGATCGACGCGGCAATCCTCCAGCAGTAAAGGTGAAATCTGCGGCGCCCGCCGGTCGAGCGCTGCCGCGAGTTTGCGCTGCTTCTCAAGCCCTGCCGCACAAGCCGAGCATCCAGCGAGGTGCGTCTCCAGGACGTCTTCGTCGGTAGGCGTCAACTCGCCATAATAGTAAAGAGAAACCAGATTTGAAGCCGAATCGCATGTCATACGAATTCTCCCAACACCAATCGCATTTTTTGCGTTGCGCGAAACAGGCAGTTCTTTGCCGCCTCTTCACTTGTACCCAATACCTCGCCGATATTTCGCAAACGAAGGCCTTGGTAGTGCCGTAACTCGAACACCATCCGCTCTCTGGGCGTCAAATCTTCAAGAGCGCCTTCAATTTTTGCCTGCAACTCCCTGTTCCACATGGTTCTTTCCGGGTTGGCATCGACTCCATCCTCCTCGAAAGTATCCATCCGGTCCACAGGCCCGTCGGCGGTTTCCACTACCGGCGATTCCTCTTTGCGGACTTTCCGTTTGCGCAGCTGATCCAGACAAATGTTAGTCACGATGCGATACAGCCAGGTGTGAAAACTGCAGTCGAAGCGAAACGAGTGAAGGTTTCGGTAGACGCGCAGAAAGGCCTCCTGATACACGTCGCGCGCGTCTTCTGGGGAGCGTAACAGGTTCATCGCCAGCCGCAGTACGCTTTGATCGTAAGTACGCACCAACTGCTCAAACGCGTACTGATCACCGCGCTGGGCGGCCCTGATTAGAGAATCGACCTGTGGACTCACTCGGGCGCCTACGGCTCCGGCGGCATTCTGCCCCATAACCCCCGCAAAATCGGTTCTACTGCTAATTGCTGCTCCAATCACCTGCCTGTTAATTTGGACGCGGCTGTATCGTTTTGGTCACGCTCTCCGTCCGAAATCGGACAGTGAGTATTTTACTATTATGTTTGGTGACGACGGGCTAGCGATGGCTGAAAAACACCTGAAATTAGTTAGCCGCAGATAAACACTGATCAACGCGGATTGAAAAACAATGAGTTTCATCTGCGTTGATTTGCGTTCATCTGCGGCCCATTTGCCTTTTGCCGCGAAGCCACGGTAGATGATGGCGTAACGATCGCCTGATCCGCTGTGCAGACCGCGCAAACCTAATCTCCGGTTTGCGCGGAAAGGGGGGAATCTGCTAGCTACTTATCGTGCTTAGCCAACTGGGCTTGCGCGGTTTGCAGCTTCTGCGTAACCTTGGCCATTTCCGCCGGCTCGACGTCGGCCTGATCGCCGTCCTTATATTCCTTCAGGGATGCCTGCCACTGCGCTACTGCTTCCGGCGTCTTCCCTTCCTTGAAATATACGTCGCCCAGATGGTCGTGAACCGTCGGATCCTTGAGCTTTTCCAATGCGCGAGTGAGCAGACCTTCCGCATCGCTCAGTTTGCCCTGACGATAGTACACCCAAGCCAGGCTGTCCATGTAGGCGCCGTTCTCGGGGTCCAAATCGAGCGCCTTCCTGACCATTGTGTACGCTTCGTCTAGCCGTGTATTGCGGTCGGCCAGCATATAACCGAGATAGTTGAGCGCCCCGGGATTTTGCGGATTGATCGCCAGCACTTTGCGAAACGCCGCTTCCGCTTCATCGAACTTCTTCTCGTGCTCAAACATGGCGCCGCGCATGAAATAAACATCGACTTTCTCGTCGTCTGTTTTGGCGGCCTTTTCGGCGGTATCTAAAGCCTTGGCCATTTCAGGATAGCGCTTGGTCTTTTCGTAAATCTGGGCGACCTGTAGCTCTATCTTGGGGTCCGGGGTTTTCGAAGCGCTCCGCAATTCCTTGACGCCTTCTTCCACTTTGCCCTGATCCGCAAGTACCGATCCGTGTTCCGCGATCACGCCCAAGTCTTTGGGAAACTTAGCCAAGGCAGCGTCGGCCTCGGTGCGCGCACTACTTAAGTCCTTTGCCCCGCGATATGCGTCGATAATCGCCACCTCCACCGACGGCCCCGTGGTGGGGTCAATTGCGCTGATCTGGCGCAGCGTCGCTACCGCTTGGGCCGTTTTGTCGGCCTTCAGATACAAACGCGCCAGGCGATTCAGAAAGATCTCACGGTTCTTCGCTTCATCGTCCGAATAGGTTTTTTTCTCCGTATCGTCGAGAATGCTCTTCATTGCGGCAATCGCTTGATCGTTTTTGTCCTCCGCCTCGAAAACTGAAATCTCGGCGTATCTCACGCGCGGATCGTTCCCAGCCGCAACCTTCGCCCGGTTGATTGCGCTTCGCGCCTTGGCCGCGTCCCCCTGCATGATGTAAAGTTCCGCCAGCCGGATCTGATATTCCGGATTCCGCGGATTGGCGGCGCTCAACTCCGTATACAACTTCAGAGCCTCGTCCGCCTGGCCCGCATCCATCAGAGATTTGGCCAACTCCGGCACGATCTGATCTTCATCGCCGCCCAATTCCAACGCCCGCTTAAAGGCATCCGCGGCGGCCTTGTAGTCGTTTAAATCTTCATAGGCCTTGCCCAAACCAAACAAGATTCTCGGATTTGGGTTCTTTTCTACGGCCAGCTTCAGTTTTTCTACCGCGCGTTTGGAGTCGCCTAACTGACCATAAAGGTCCGCCAGGCCCGTAAGCGCCTCTTCGTTGGTAGCGTCTATCTGCAAGGCGGTATTGAAAGACTTCTCGGCTTCCGGCGTGTTGTGCAGATATCCGTTCAATCGCCCCAGCATCACCCAGCTTTCGGCATCTTTGGGATCTTGCTTCACGATCATCTCGTATTGCTCTTGCGCCTTACGCAACGCGTCTTCGTTCACTCCGTTGCGCCCGTTGCTGATCGATTGCATGAAGACATGCGCCAGCATGCGCCGCGCGCCCAGATTATTGGGATTCTGCTTGAGCATGTCCTGCGCTTTATCGATGGCATCCTGCAACCGGTTCGCGGCAATGTACAGATCGCTCAATTCCTCAAAAATCAGATTCTCGTTCGGCTGGAGCTTAAGGGCTTCTTCGTAATTCGTGATCGCCTTGTTGATCTCCGCGCGGTTATTGTCGGCTTGGCCCATTTCGGCATAAAGCCGTCCGAGGGCAAAGTGGTAGTAGGCATCGGCCTTGGAATCCGCAGACGGCGCGGTGGATGGCGTCGCGGGTTTCGGCTGTGCCTGGGCGAGACTTACATAAGGCAGGGCGCATCCCAGGGATGCCATGAGGATGAGCGCTTTGGCTGAGCGATTCATGCGATCTGACTTTCTTTCGGACCTTTGGAGTTGCGAAACGGCCGAAGACTACTTCACCATAGTATAACGGGGGATAGCCCCAAACGTTTCTTGCAAAACGCCCCAAATGGCAGCCCGTGTCTCTCAATCCATACCAATCCCGTAAAATCCCCTCTGCAATCCGTGACGCGCCCGAAACACCTTTGGTTGCGGTCGCGGGGCCCACGGGAGCGGGAAAAAGCTCACTCGCGCTCGAAATAGCTATTGCGTTCGGTGGTGAAATCGTCAATTGCGATTCGCTGCAGGTCTATCGCCACTTCGATATCGGCACCGCTAAGCTGCCTCACGGAGAACGCCGCGACGTTCTCCACCATCTGCTGGACATCGTCAATCCGGACGAGGTCTTCACTGCCGGCGAATATGCCCGCCTCGCGCGCCGCGCCATTGCGGAAATTTCGGGGCGGGGCCGTCTACCGGTTGTCGCCGGCGGAACCGGCTTCTATCTGCGGGCGCTTCTGGATGGTCTGTTTGAGGGTCCGTCCCGCGATCAACCCCTGCGTGACCGGCTTGCTGCACGGGAAACGCGCCGCGCCGGATCGTTGCATCGCCTTCTGCGCCGCTTCGACCGCGAGGCGGCCGCGAAAATTCACCCCAATGACATTCCGAAGGTCACGCGTGCGCTCGAGGTGTGCCTGCTGACGCAGCGCCCCGTAAGCAATCTGTTTCGTGAAGGCCGCGACGCGTTGCAGGGCTACCGAATCTTGAAAATCGGGCTCATGCCTGATCGCGACTCACTTTACCAATCGCTCGATGCGCGCTGCGCCGCCATGTTTGAAGGCGGCTTGATTGAGGAAGTCAAGAGCATCCTGGCCCTGGGTTTCCCTCCCACTTGCAAACCATTTGAGTCACATGGCTACAAACAGGCCTTGCAGCTTATCAACGCGGAACTAACCCCCAAGGAAGCTCTGTTTTATGCCCAACGCAACACCCGCAACTATGCGAAACGCCAGATGACGTGGTTTCGCAAAGAGTCTGGCATGGTCTGGTTCCGAGGTTTCGCGCCCGATGCGCGCACGGGCGCGCTGTCCTGTACCGCGGAGTTCCTGGGCCGTGAGCCTTACAATAGAGAAGAATGCGGCGATTGATGGCGGTTGCCGCCCTGTGGTGCGGCATTCTGCATGGCCGAACGTTCCTTGTTCTGCCCTTTTTTAACCACACACAATCGCAAAACCTGGATTGGATCGGCGAGAGCATAGCCGAATCCATTGGCGATTCCTTGTCTTCCGAGAGTTTGCTCACGCTCGGCCGGGCAGACCGGCTGGAAGCCTATCGCCGCCTGTCGCTGCGCCCCGGCGCCGAATTGACGCATGCATCCATCATTAAAATCGGGCAGGCGCTGGACGCTTCGAGCGTTATTTACGGCTCCTATGAGCTTTCGCCGAATCCCGCCAGCCCGCAATCGAAGGGCACGCTACGCCTCACGGCCCGGATTCTCGACCTGAGTCATATGCGCCTGGGCGCGGAATTCACCGAACCCGGCGCGCTGGAAGATCTGGCCGCAATTGAAGTACGTCTCGGTTGGCAGGCGCTGAAACAACTGGATCCGCAGACCAAACTAACCCAGGAAGAGTTCATCAGAGATCGCCCGCCGGTACGCATCGACGCCGTCGAGAATTACATCCGCGGCCTCTTGTCCGCCGTGCCCGAAGAACGCATGCGTCTCTTCAGCGCGGCCGCCAGACTGGACGAACGCTTCTCGCCTCCCGCTTTCCAGTTAGCGAAGATTTATTGGGAAAAGAAGGATTACAAAAGCTCTGCCATCTGGTTCGGGCGCGTAATCAGATCGGACTCACGCTATCTCGAAGCCCAGTTTTTCCTGGGGATCTGCCGCTTCTACATGGGCGACTATGCGACCGCCGAGCACTGCTTCAGCCTGGTGGCAGACCAGGTTCCGCTCAATGAGGTCTTCAATAACCTTGGGGCCGCCCAAGCCCGGCTAAAAAAGGCGGATGCGGCAGCCGCCAGCTTCAGCAAAGCGGTGGAGGGAGATAGCGCCGATCCCGACTATCGTTTCAATTTAGGATTTACCTTGTGGCGAGCCGGCCAGTTTCCTGCCGCTGTGGAGAGCCTGCGCGCCGCCACGGTACGCAACCCAAGCGATCAGGAAGCCACTGCGTTGCTGGGACGCGCCCTCAAACGGGACGGTCCGCGCGCCGGCGATTTGCGCGGCGAAAACCGCGAGCGCCTCAAGACGAATTACGAAGAAGAGGCATACCGGGAATTACAGGCAGAGCTTAAAAAATAGCTCTTACAAGAACGCCTCGATCAAGCGGCGCTGCACCGTTTTCAGGCTCGTGTGAGCCGTGTCGAGCTCCTCTACCTTCTCCCGCAGTTCGCGAAACAGCCTCGCGCGCTCCGCCCCGCTTTGTATCACCAGTAGCAACTGGGAATTGTCCCACGGCTTTTCCAGATATTGGAACAAGGCCACCTGGTTAATGGCTTCGATGGCGCTCTGTTTATCGGCATGGCCGGTCAGGAGGACGCGGCTGGCTTCGGGTTGCGAGTCCTTGATTTTCCCAAGCAATTGGATGCCGTTCATCTTGGGCATCAGATAATCGGAGACAGCGACGTCCACCGGATTGGCAGCGGCAAAACGAGCGGCCTCTTCGGGATCGGTGAAGCCGTGAACATCGAAACCGCCTTCCAGTTGAAGAAAAGCTTTAATGCTGGCAATTACCATCTCTTCGTCGTCGGCGATGAGGACGGAAGGCGTGGCTCCGTTGGCGTTCATGATTGGCTCCTGGGTTGGCGCACGGGGATGCGGATGTGAAACGTGGTCCCCACTCCGGATATGCTTTCAAAATCGATGGATCCGCTGTGCTTTTCTTCAATGATCTCTTTAGCGATGGACAGGCCCAGACCCGTGCCTTCTCCCACCGCTTTGGTAGTGAATCCGGCTTCAAACGCTTTCGCTTGCTGCTCTGGCGTCATGCCGCGGCCGGTATCTGTGATGGAAACATGAACCGTCGTTCCATTATTCTCGAGCAGCGTATGCACCGTAATCTTTCCTGGCCCCTCGATCGCTTGCCCGGCGTTCACCAGCAGGTTCAAAAACACCTGCCCGAGCATCTGCGGAAAACATTCGACCTCCGGCAGCTCGGCGAATTCGGTTTCCACCGTGATCCGTTTTCGAAACTCGGCCTGCGTCAGCTTGAGTGTATCGCGCAGGTGCTGATTCAGATCGATTCTCTGCGGCTCCGCGGTATCCACGCGGGCAATCGTCTTCAAACCGCGAATGACGGATCGAATCCGCTCACAAGCGATCCCATCGATGGCAACCAACTGCTCCATCGTTTCGATGATTCGCCGCGCCTTATCCATATCCTCGGCCGACCCGCGGGTGAGCAGGGGGCCTAGCAGGACAAGCGAACGGCCCAAGACTTCGTTATTGGAGAAAATCGAACCGAGCGGCGTATTGATCTCATGAACGATTCCTGCCAGCAGACGGCCAATCGATGCCATCTGATGCAGCTCGGCGGCGGTGGGGCTCATTGCTCGACCAGTTTGCGAAAGCGCTTGACAAGGGTCGAGAAAATGGCCGACGTGATCTCGCTGTTATCGCTCAGCAAGTCGTAAAAATCTTCGCGTCCGATACGCAGAAAGTGAGTGTCTTCCAGGGTGGTTGCCGTAACCGGCATCGGGTCGGTCTCATCGAAGAGCGCCCATGCGCCCAGTACGTCGTTCCGTTTGGCGGTCGCCACCGATTCACCGCCGCGCGCCAGTTCCACCGATCCTTCGACGATCACATAAAGCGCGTCCACCGGTTTGCCGGCTTCGATCACGATGCGGCCGGGTGCGACCTTAATGTCCTCTGCGATGCTCCCGATGCGTGCAAGCTGCTCGGGAGACAAATTGTGCAGAAGCTCGACGCCTTCGAGCGCGATAACCTTTTCAACGATATTCAATTCCGGCATAAGGGTTCACAGTTCGTTGTTAGCGCTCAAGCGGCAAGCACGGCCTCGGCCGATTTCGCGACTTCGCACACTTCGTTTTCGCTCTGCGCCGCCGCCTTGGCGATTTCTGGCGCCAGATTGCGCAGTTTCAATTCGGCAGCGGTGGCCATGGCGCACGGAACCAGCCATGGGTCATGAGAGTGGATCAGCTCGCGAATGGCCTGCTCGGCAGTTAGCGGCTCCAAGCCAAAGAGCTCCCTACCGCGCTCCATACGTGTTTCGGGGGCGTCCAACAGGGGAATCAGAATGCGCTTGAGGTTTCGATCGAGAGTAGTGTCGAGGAATTCCAACGCGGCCGTGTGATCTTCCGCGCTATCCCGGGAAACCGCGCGGTAAACGTTGTAAATCTCTTTAGGCGGGTATTGCAGACCAAGCAGACGAAACAGCCTCTCGAGCGTACCCTTCAACCGGTCCTCAATGGAACGGGCAAGCAAGCGCGCCTGTTCACCCTGGAAGGGTACCAGTGCGGCATACAATTCGAAATAGTGGCGAGCCTCTTTGAGAATTTGGTCCGTTACGAACCCATTTTCGAACTTGAGCTCGGGCGCGGTTTCACGCAGGCGGTTCAGGGCCTTCAACACAGAGGCGCGAATGGAGAGGTCTTCGTAACCGATTGCGGCCAGCAGCACATCCACCGAGCGCTGTGCGGGGATCCCTTTGAGCACGCGTGGAATCTGCCGCCGCACACGCACCGGCATAGATTCGTCAAGTAGCATATCGCTTAAGGCGCCGCAGATCGCCGGGCCGTATGCGGCCAACGCGGTGATCGCCTCGCCCCGCAGCTTGGGGTCATTGAGCATTGAGGCTAGCCAGAACACGTCCGCGCGGTCGCGAAGGACACTGGCGGCGCGGCTGGCCTGGATGCGATGCGGCGCGTCACCCGCGGCGGCCTGATTCATCCAATCGCGGGTTAAGAGTTGACGGGCCAGTTCCTCGTCGGAGCGGAGCGCCTCAATCACGCCGAGCGCCAGCACCGGGTCTGGAGCATCTAATAACTCTGCGGCAAGCTTCGCCCGGCCGGGCGCAATTGCGATTACATAAGGAACCGCGGACAGCGGCAGCTTCTGGGTATCGCCCGATTGAGCTGCCCGAATCGCGCCCATAGCGGCCTCGAGTACAACGTCGTCACGTCTCTCCAGCGCGGCGGAAAATACGGCGTTTCGAACGTCCATTTCCGGAGACGCCGCTAACTTGCGTAACAGGGGACGAATATCGTAATCGGCGGCGTGCGCCAGCAGCGAGATGGCGTAGGCCGCGGGGCGCGCGCTGGCACCGTTGGCGGTGGCCTCCAACAGGCGAACGGTCGCACGATCGGTCACGTTGATGCGGACTTCTTCGAAATTCAGTTGGCGCGATTCGAGGCGTTTACGGACCGTGGCGATATATTCCTTGCGCCCCATATGGGCCAGCCAGATCCACGGAATACAGAGCGCCATCACTACGAGTGCAATGCCCTTTACTCCCAGGTGAAGCCCGGCCGTAGTAAGAAAGATGAGCAGCACGCCGCCCAGGCCGCGTGAAAAGCGATCGACGCAGATATCGATAAATGCCTTGATGCGATTGCGCAACTCGATGGGCAGCGGCATGTAGAGCAGCTCCATGCCGGTCCGGTTCATTGTGTAGCGCGTGGATGCTTCGGTAAGACGGACGGCGCTCGCCGAGACAACACCCGGAGCGACCACCGTAGCGATGGAAGAGAGCGCTACCGACCAGGGAGAAATCTGCAGCGTTCCGCCCACGCCAAAGCGTTTCACGATGGCCGCCGTCAGAAATAGTTGAAAGACAAATTCCGTCAGATTGAGATAAAGCCCGTAAAACTGCCCGAAGAATGCCGTAAGCTGATCGCCCGTGTGTCCCACGCGCGCCATTGCCTGGAATTGGTATTCCACCAGGGTATCGACGAGATAAGTCACTACCAAGATCGCGACAATTACTTGTAAATGACGAATGCGCGCAATATCGCGCACGATTTCCCCGAACGAAAACTCAGTCTCTTTCGACTCGGCGGCCCGTGCCTCAGCCACCTTTACCGGAGCTTGAGAGATGGCCATGCGGAACGCGGCGTAAGCCAAAACCACCATTACGCCGCTTGCCAGTAAGAGATTTCGCGTACCGACCAGCAAGGCGGTACGGCTGGTGAACTCGCCGCCAAAGGCCGCGCCCAGCACCATGGCCATTCCCAATAGCGGATAAAGCCGCTTCGCTTGCCTTGCATCGAACAGGTTACTTGCAACCAGCCATCCCTGCGAGACCAGAATGATACTGAACAGGCCTACCCAGATATTCAGAACATAGATCATCCATGGCAAACTGATAAACACCCACATCGCGACAAGGGAAACGACCGAGAGCAGCATCGTCCAGAACACAGCGACCCGTAATGAGCTTTTTACGGCTGCCTTGCTGTAAAGATATGCGAAGACGCCGCCGAATGCCGCAATTAAGATATACAACTGAGGCAGCTTATCCACGTCGAACTTCGTCAGGAACATGCCGCGAGAAACCGGCTTCAATATGTAGTAGGCAAAGAGAACAAACATCAGATAGAAGAACATGGCCCAGGTGCGAAGGTGTTCACCCGGTCTGATGTCAAACATTTGGCGTCGAAGCGAGCGCAGGCTGTTCATGGCGTCGGCCAGTCAGTTGCAATCGATAAACCAAAGTCGAACGAAGGTGGGTACATGAAGCTGGCTACTCTCAAAGATCGAATCCTCCCGGCATGGCTGCTGGCGGCAGCCTGTGCCGCGGCCCTGCTGTGGCGTCCCCTGCCACATGAGTACGATATGACCGGCCTCGCATTCGTGGTTCTTGCCGTCACCGCACTGGTTCGATTCGAGGCCAAACATATCATAGCCCTAGGCGCCGCTATTGCGGCTATGTACTTTTTATCCTGTAGCGCCGCCGATCATTGGCATTTTCCAACCATTACTGCGCACCGTAACTCTCATTACATCTTTATTGTGGTGCTAACGGCGTTCGCCGGGGCCATCACCGCTTCGAATTCGGCATTTCGACGTAGGGAGGCGGCCGCGGCGCAAGAGGCGATTCGGACCGCGGAAGCGCTCACCGGGGCGCAATTGCGCGCGCAATTGGCTGAGACCGCGATTTCCATCGGGAAACTGGCCGCCGCTCTCAGTCACGAGATCAACTCGCCGCTCGGCGTCTTGCGCAGCGGAATCGAAACCCTCGAAGCCATTGAACGCTCGCCTGAAAAGCACCAGGAAATGGCCGCTACCCGGACCGACCTTTTCCGGCGCGTTCTGGAATCCGCCGGGCGCATCGAGGAAGTGACGCAACGGCTGCGCCACTTCGTCAATCTGGAAGAAGCAGAGTTGAAGCAGGCCGATCTCAATGAACTGCTCACCGGCGTGACGTGGATGCATGAGACCGAGATCGCCGAACGCAACATCAAATTGGATCTCGATCTGGAACACTCCCTTCCCGTGCTCACTTGCCGTCCGCAGCTCCTCACGACAGCCTTTTCCAGTATACTGCGCAATGCTTTAGACGCTGTCAACGGAGACGGACGCGTCGGGATTTCGACCCGGCTGCGCGAGCTCGAAGTGGAAATTACCATCCGCGATAACGGGCGCGGCATGTCGCCGGAACAGGCGGACACCATTTTTGAGCCGCAGTTCAAAGTCTCAGGCAGCCGGGTGTCAAGCGGCAATTGGAGTCTTTTCAATGCCCGCCAGATCGTTTATGAACACGGCGGGACCATTTCTATGGAAACCGCGCCCGGCAGCGGAACGGCCGTGCATGTCGTGCTGCCGGTGGTGGGATAGACCTAAAGCTCCTCACTTCTTCCCACGCGGAGGGCACGCTGTTCCGTTTTACTCGTGCCGCAACGCCGTCATCGGATCCACTCGCAAGGCGCGAACTGCCGGCGCGATCGTAGCCAGCAACGCAACCCCGATGAGGACGCCAACCACTGCGAAAAGCGCCGCTGGATCCGACACGCTGAGTCCCGGAACCAGGAACATTGCCAGCGGACGGGTGGCAAAGAACGCCAACGCAAGGCCGATGAGCATTCCCGCGCCCGTCAAGACAAAGCTGTGCCCGCATACGATGCGCAGAATTCCGCCTGGCGTGGCACCCAACGCCACTCGAAGGCCAATCTCGCGTGTTCGGCGCGAAACGGAATACAAGATGACGCCATAAAGGCCAATTGCTGCCAGCGCCAGACTGAGTATGCCCATCACCCCCAGCAAGGCGGCGCCGGCCCGGCTCGGAAGGAGCGCCAATCCGAGCGACTGCGCCATCGTCTTGGTCTCGATCGCGGCGCTCGAATCTAGACGGCCCAGTACCTCCGTGACCGGCTTCACATGCCCGGAGGGTGATCCGAAGGTTCGCACGATGAAATTTAGATTCATGGGCGCATCATGCGCGAAATACGGTTCGTAGACGGCCAGCCGCTGTCGCTCTCCAAGCGTGAAATACTTGCTGTCCTTCACTAGCCCAACCACCAGCGCCGTTGTTTTAAAGATCGTTATTGTACGCCCAATCGGCTCCTTGTTTCCGAAGACTGTTCGCGCAAACGTTTCATTCACAATAGCTACAGGCTGAGAGCCTTTCCGATCCTGACCAGAAAATTCGCGGCCAAGCAACAACGGAATTCCGATTGTGTGGAAATAGTCCGGGCCAACATTGACGCACTCGTAGGTCACATGCTGCGCGATTGGTGACAGGTCTGTCGAGATATCGGTGCCCGTGACACAGTTGTCGTTGAGAGGCACGCGGCCAGTGATCGCGGCTGCTTCCACGCCGGGTAGGGATCTCAGTCGGTCGAGCGCTTCTTGTAGGAGTGCTGTCTCTTTGGTCTGGTTCTTATATTTCTCGGGCACTAGCCGCATATAGGCCCAAATCGTATGCTGCGTATCGAATCCAGGATTCATGGACGTGGCTCGGAGCAAGTTATGTATGAAAAGAAAGCCGGTGACCAGCAACACGATGGAGACGGCGAGTTGACCGGCGACCAGGACGCTGCGAAGTCCCCACAATCGCTCCGTCTGGCCTTGGCTGGTCTTCAGTGCGGCATTCACGTCTTTTCCGACGGCCTTGAATGCGGGCATCAGGCCGGAAATCAGAGCGCTCAAAATCGCGACAAACACACAATAAAGAAGCAGCCGCCAGTCGGGAGTTATCACAAGGCGAATCGGAACCGGTATGGGCAAACTCAGATTGCTGATCAGCCGGGCGCAAACGATGTCGATCAGCAACCCGGCGACCGCTCCCAATGCGGCGAGCAGCAAGCTCTCCGCAAGCAGATGCCGGACGATGCGCATTCTGCCCGCTCCCAACGAAATCCGGATCGCCAGCTCTTGCGACCGGCTCGCGGCCCGCGCCAGCAGTAAGCTCGCCACGTTAGTACACGCGATCAGCAGCACCAGGCCAACCACGATAGTGAGCATGCCGAAGAATGCCAGCACCGGACCCATCATCTGCTGGGTCAGGATATCCATCCCGGTCACTCCCGTGATTTGTACTTGCCCGCCTCGCTTCCATCCATCCTTGGGATAGATTCGGTCCAGTTCTTGAAACACGGTGGTTAGCCGCGCTCTAGCCTCAGCGATATTCATGCCCTTCGGCATCCGCGCGTAGAACTGCACGAAGTCGTCTTCGCGAACCGCGGGAATATAAATTTCGGGGGAAAATCCGAAGCCGACGATGGTCCGATGGTCGGCGGGAAGTACGCCTACTATCGTGTGTAGCTTCCCATCGAGAACAATCTCGCGGCCCAGAATACCCACATCCGCCGCGAATCGGGTGCGCCATAGACGATCCGACAATACCGCAGTGTCCGTCTCGCCGGATGCGATACCGCGACCGAGATGGAACGGCACTCCCAGCGTGCCGAAATAGTCGTCCGTCACCAGACCGGCGTAAAGCCGCCTGGTCTGATCGCCGTCTCTCCAATTCACCTCCCGCTCCGGATTCATGCCGGCCATGCCAGCGAAGATGTGCGCGTCGCGGATGAACTTGTAGTCGGCCATCGAAGAGGAGCTGTTGCCCCCTTCCCAGATCGCAATCAATGAGGATGCGTCGTAACAAGAAGGCAAGCTGAACAGGAAGCTGGTAGTGATGCTGAATATGGTGGTGTTGGCGCCGATGCCAAGCGCGAGGCAAAAAATCGCCGTCAGCGCAAAGGCGGGATTCCGCCGCAACGCGCGAGCAGCGTGGCGCAGATCGGAAGAGAGATCCTCCAGCCAGCGGAACTGCCATACGCCACGCGTGTTGTCGGCGACCCTCATCTGCGATCCGAATTCACGCCGCGCGCGCAAGAGAGCATCTTCGTGCGCAACGCCCGCCTCCTCAAACTCGGCTGCGCGGCAGTCGATGTGAAATTGCATCTCGTCGCCAAGCTCGGATTGGAAATGCGAGCGGCTCGTCAAGTAACGCAGCCTGCGCCAGAGTTCCTTTTGAAAAGCCATGATTTCCTCTTATGCGGTCTTCATCACCGACTGGATCGCGGTCACCATCTTGTCGAATGCGCTCGCTTCCGTGGCGAGCTGTTTCCGCCCATCTTTCGTAAGGCTGTAGAAACGGGCCTTGCGGTTGGTTCCCGTAGTCCCCCATTCGGCATCCAGCCAGCCTTTGAGCAACATGCGGTTCAACGCCGGATAAAGAGAGCCTTCCTCGACATCCAGAGCGTCCTCCGAACATTGCTTGATGCGCCGCGCAATGGCATAGCCGTGCAGCGGTCCCGCGGCTAGCGTCCTTAAAATAAGCATGTACAACGTGCCAGGGAGTAGTTGCTGCGAGTCGTATCCCATCGTTGCCTTTCCAGACTATGCATCGTCTGGAAAGGACAAACGCAGATTTCGCGTCGATGGTTCCGTCAAAAACCTGGAATTTAAATTATTCTTGACGAATACGTCGTCTCACGCTACAGTTGATCACAACTGAGTACGCATCCGGAGGGTTCATGGGCGAATCGCCTGCGCCACTAACAGCGGCCATGTTTAATGTGCTGCTCGCGCTATCCGATAGCGACAAGCATGGCTATGCGATTTTGAAGGACGTCGAAGCGCAGACCGGCGGTGAAGTGCAACTGAGCACCGGAACGCTGTATGGAATCATTAAGCGGCTGGTGAACGATGGGTGGATCGTCGAGGCGCGTCGCCGTCCCCCCGTGGCGGAAGACGATCAACGGCGCCGCTACTATCACCTGACCGATGAGGGCCGCCAGGTGGCGGTGGCGGAAGCCGAGCGCATGGAGAAGCTGATCGATCGGGCGCGCGCGAAGCGGCTCATCACCGCTCGGCCCATCGACGAGCCCTCCGCACCATAGAAGATGCCATAGAAGAAAGGAAGGGGCTCCCGTGGACCGGACCAATCCGACAATGCCCGAAAGGCTCTACGCCGCGTTGCTGCGGCTTCTGCCCTTTGATTTCCGCAGTGAATACGGCAGCGATATGGAGGAGACCTTCCGGGCGCAGCGCCAGGAAATGGAATCGAACCACGGGCTGCGGGCGCTGCTGCGGATGTGGGGCGCGACCATCGCCGACATTGTTCGCATGGCGCCGCGTGAGCACATGGCGGTGCTATCGCAGGACGTTCGTTATGCGCTTCGCATGATGCGCAACAACGCCTCCTACACCGCGGTCGCGATTCTGATTCTGGGGCTGGGAATCGGCGCGAATACCGCGATTTTCTCCATGGTCAACGCCGTCTTGCTGCAGCCGCTTCCCTACGCTTCGGGCGACCGGCTGGTGGTCCTGCGTCAGAGCGCCTCCAAAGCCGGAGTCGACGACCTCAGCTTCTCTGTGCATGAGATCGCGGACTACAAGCAGAATGCGAAGTCTCTCGATGGCCTGGTGGAGTACCACGGAATGTCATTCACGCTCTACGGCGGCGCGGAAGCGCACCGCGTAAAGACAGGCGTGGTCTCGGCGGGCTTTTTCAATTTCTTCGGCATCAAGCCGATTCTTGGCCGCTCGTTCCTTCCGGAAGATGAAGGCCCCGGCGCGCAACCGGTCTTGCTGCTTAGCTACGAATTTTGGAAAACGGCGGAGGGCGGCAACCCGAACGTGATCGGCAAGCGCTATGAGATGAACGACCTGCCGCATATCGCCATTGGCGTGCTGCCGCCCATTCCGCAGTACCCGGATGAGAACGATGTCTACATGACGACGTCCTCCTGCCCGTTCCGGTCGCGGCAGACATTTATTGACAATCGCGAGGCGCGCATGATGAATGTATTCGCGCGGCTCAAGCCCGGCGTGCCATTGGAAAAGGCCAACGCCGATGTCGCGACCATCGCGCGCCGGCTCGAAATGGAATACCCGGACACGTATCCGGCGCGCATCGGCTACGGCGCCCATGCCACTTCGTTGCGCGACGACTTGACCAAGCAGGCGCGTCCCGTGATGATTGCACTGCTGGGCGCGGCCGCGTTCGTGCTCTTGATTGCCTGCGCCAATGTCGCCAATTTGATTCTGGCAAGGATGGCGCGGCGTGAGCAGGAGTTGATCATCCGCACAGCGGTGGGCGCGGGCGCCGGACGCCTGCTTCGCCAGTTGCTCACGGAAAGCTTGATCATGGCCGTGGCCGCGGCGGCTATCGGAGTCGCATTCGCGGCGGGCAGTATGAGACTGATGAGTCAGTTCGCCGGGCAACTCACGCCCCGGGCGCGTGAAATCGGCGTGGATGGCTGGATGCTCGCATTCGCCATTGTCTGCGCCACCGTTACGACAGTAACGTTCGGTTCGATTTCGGCGCTGTACGCGCGCCGCGACATCGCCCACGGTTTGAAAGAGGGAAGTCGCGGCAACGCGGAGCGCAGCCGCGCGTTTCTACGCAACGGCCTGATCGCCGCCCAGGTGGCGTTTTCGTATGCGCTGCTCATCGGAGCCGGGTTGATGGTGCGAAGCTTCATTCAACTGGATAGCGTCGATGCCGGATTCGTGCAACAGCGCGTTCTCGGCGTCGGCTTTAACTGGAACTGGTCCAAGCACAGCACGCTCGATGACCGGCGGGCTTTGAATCGCAGAATCTTGCAGACTCTGACCGCCCAGCCCGGCATACTCTCCGTCGCCATCGCCAACGCATTCCCGCTCGATCCGGATCTGATCGAGAACGGACCGCCGCTGCAAAGCTTCACCATCGAAGGCGAAACCCGTTCGCAGAGTGAAACCACGCCGGTAGCTTCGCAGCGCGCAATTTCTCCGGACTATTTCCGCACACTCGAAATCCCTCTGGTCGCAGGCCGCACATTCCGGGAAAACGACGACGAACACAGCGAGAACGTCGCCCTGCTCAGCCGCAGCCTGGCGCATCACCGCTGGGGCAACCAGGACCCGGTGGGCCGCCGCATCAAATTTGGAGGCGACAAGGATTGGACGCGCATCGTCGGCGTGGTGGGCGATGTGAAGGAAATCAGTCTTTCTGAGCCGCCGCCCGACCAGTTCTATAGGCCCTTGAAACAGGTTCCCGCAACCGGGTTCATCATACTGCGCGCCGCGGGCGACGCCGCCCGCACCGCCAACCAGGTACGCCACGCCATGCGCGAAATGGACCCGCAGATCGCGGTCAATTTCGTGAAGACGCTTGACCAGGCACGCAGCGATGCCGAAACCTCGCCGCGAACCATGGCGCGGCTGTTCAGTCTGTTTGCGGTGCTGGCGTTGCTCATTGCCGTAGCCGGAATCGCATCCATGCTGGCGCTCTGGGTTCGGCAGCGGACGCGCGAATTGGGCATCCGTATGGCATTGGGGGCAAGTCCACGGGAGATTGTCAGTGCGATTTTGCGCCAGGGCCTCACCCTGACCGCAGCCGGCATTGTCTTTGGCATCGCCGCTGCCTTTACGCTGACGCGTGCGCTCAAGGGTCTGCTCTTCGGAGTTACGCCAACCGACTTCGAAACCTACGCCACCGTTTCCGCCCTGTTGTTGGCGGCGGCCCTGGCCGCCTGTTGGATGCCGGCGCGGCGTGCGGCTAAAATCGATCCGCAGCAGGCCCTGCGAGCCGAATAACGGTCCAACAAAGAAACGCAAACTTTCGTACCGTTAGCAAACACACAAAAGGTGGTACGGGCGCCTCTTATTTTGTCTTAGACAAAGAAGATTTATCCAGCTTTTACCGATATGACCTTATGCGCGTCCAGTTAACCCAGGGTGAATTGGAGAAGTTCACTCCTTCTGAACCGGGTCTTTATGCCCACTGCGTCCGGGTTTCTACGTTGTCCTCGGAAATCGGGAGGGCTACGGGCATCCCGCTGCGGTCCGCCTTGGCTCTGCAACAGGCTGCGATGATGCACCACGCACCCGAGCTAGGCATAAATAATGCGACTCTCGACCGGCTGATGGCCGATTTGATGGAGAAATCTCCTACCACGCCTAAACAATTGGAGCTGCCCGAGACTTTAGCGTCCACGCTCAAGGCCTTTCGCCAGTTTCCTGGAAGCATAGGCGATGCCGCGGGCGAGACGCTGGCGCAAATATTGGTTCTAGCCAACTGGATCGACGAGCACATCGAGGGAGCAAACATCGATGGCTCGGCGTGCGAAGCGCTTTGGGAAGCTCTCGAACCGGTGCGCGAGATGTTTAGCCAAAAGCTATGGTCCGCCGCACGCGCTCTGTTTCCGGCCGCGGCGAATACATCCAATAGAACTTGGGAGATTCCCGTTCAGCCGGACGTAGCGCAAGAATTAATAGGCTTGCTCAGACATACCGCGTCCTACTCGTTAACGCGCCTCAGCAGTATTGCCGGTCGTGATCCGGCAATCGCAGGCAAGTTGATTGAGGCGGCTAATTCGCCCTTGTTCCATGCGCGGATGCGAATCCGCACCGTTCACCACGCACTCGCTTACCTTGGCGAAAATGCCAGCCGGAAGATTGTCACCGCATTGATCGCGCGATCCATGTTCGGATCCTCAGGAACCCTGCGCCAACTCTGGCAACATTCGCTCAAGGCCGCGCATTTCCTGGAAAATATGGCGCGCGTGAAAGGTTTCATGGATCCAGCCGAGGCGTTGTTGACAGGGCTGGTGCACGATTTGGGTCGCATCGCCATCGTGAGACAGAAGGAATCCGCGATGCACGCCCGGCTCACGCAGTCGGGTTGCGCCTCCAACTGGGCTGAGACGCTCTTGTTTGGGGTGGACCACGCCGAACTTGGCGCCAGAATTCTGGAATCGTGGCGCTTCCCGGAACATGTTGTGGAGGCAGTCCGGTTCCATCACCGTCCTGCGGAAAACAATTCCCCCGTCGCCGCGGCGCTTTACACCGCGGAATTCTGGATGGAGAGCGACGAAGACCTGCCGTCGTCCCGCCAACTGCGTACGGCGCTCAACCGCATTGACTGCGGGCTGCATGAGCTTTCGGCCTTCGATGGCATCGACGCAGCAGTGGAAGCCTTGTTGAAGATCGCGTAACAGGCTGCTGGAAAAGGCAAATGGCCGCAGATGAACGCACGTCAACGCGGATAAGTGGGGTGCACCCCTAAGGTGAGACACGCAGGAAAAGACGCCGGTACCGTTCAATGATAATCCGCTTGGTTTTTGGCGTCCCGCGTTTATTCTGGCGATGTCGTGAAGCGGAGATGGGCAATGCTCCCAAGGAACTCCACCTCGGGCGCCTGGCAATCACCCTTTTGCGGGCAGAAGCTGATAGCCGAGAGCCTGAGCCTGGATTTTGAGCCGATTTTCCATCCGCTGCAAGTGGTTTTGTTCCGCTTTGGCAAAGACGCTTTCATCGTAGGCCTGCCGAGTGGTGAGCATATGGAAAATGATCCGCGCCAGCTTATGGGCTGCAGCGGTGATCGCTTTAGGGGCGCCGAGTTTGGCACGCATCCGGCGGTAGAACACGCCCAGGGCCGATTCACTCTTTTGAAGCGATTGAGCGGCCATTCGGAGAGCGACGGCAATTCGATTCTTAATTTTTCGCGTCCCGCTCCAAAGAACCTTCCCGCCACTGATATCGTTGTCGGGGCATAGCCCCATCCACGAACTGAATGCTCCCGCGCTGCGGAACTTCGAGACGCCACCTGACTCGGCGAGGATGCTCTGTACATGGAGGATGCTGATTCCTGGAATGGTCGTCAGGTCCACGCCGAGGATGCGGTAGGCTTCCTCGCGCAGGGCCATAGCCTTGGCAGGCGGCATTACCTTGCATTTTTTTACGGAATCCTTGGGAGGCGGCAGGGTAGCTGCCGGGTCGGCTTTCGTTTCGAGGTCTTTCATCAGCCGCTGCATTTCGTCCTCACAGGCGGCGATCCGTCGCTGATACTCGCGGTACAAGCCGACGGACTGTCGCAGCGTGAACAGGTGCTCCTGCCGGTAATCTCCCACGAGGCTTTTGGCGATGGTTTCGTGGCTGGCTCGAATCCGAGGATCGCGGAGTGCAGCCATCGCATGCACATCTCGACTGCCTTCGAGGATCGCATCCACAATTGCCAGTCCGGTCGTTCCGGTGATATCGCTGATGACGTGGTGCAGTTGCAGGTTCATCTGATCCAGCGCCTTCTGCATATGCTGAACGTGGCAAGTCGCCATATCGACGAGGCTGGCGCGGTGTCGCAGCAACGACCGGACGGCGCAGATATCCTGCGCCGGACGGAACGATGCGCGCAACAAACCGACCGCATGCAGGTATTGCAGCCACTGACAATCGGAGACGTCCGTGCGGCGCCCGGGCACGTTCTTTACGTGCTTCGCGTTCACAAGGTAAACTTCCAGCTTGCGATTCTCCAGAATCTGCGTCAGAGGAATCCAGTAAACCCCGGTGGACTCCATCGCAATCGTGCGGACACCGCATTGTTGTAACCAGTCGGCGAGTTCGTTCAGATCCTGCGTGAAGGTCGCGAACATGCGGACAGGTTCCGGGTCCCGATCGGCGGGGACCGCAACATAAATCTCTGTGGCGCCAATGTCGATTCCGGCGGAATCCGGATTCAAAAGAGGCAGAGCGACTTTCTTGTTTTTGTTGACTCGTTGGCGCGGCATGTCATCCCTGAGAATAATGAAGTTGCCGGGAACCGGGCCAGGTCGTGAAGTCAGGCACTCTCCCAATCGGGATCGCTTCGCTCGCCTTTTCGGCGGACTCACGTCACCACTGTCTTGATCACGCAACCCGGGGCCACACTGGACGAACGGGCTCGAAACGAGCACCACTGCAAACTCGGCCTTATTACCGCGGGCCCCAGCAATCCATTATTGCGCTCAGTTCCTTCCGCGTTTTGTCCATGCCTTATATGGCCCTACACTGGAGAGCAACCCATCGAGGAATAGCCGGCCGGAACTCATCGCGGACGATGAGAGGGGCGTGGTCCTCCCGACGCGTTTCTTTGCTTGGGCTCGGAGCCGACCAGCGGGAGGCGGTTGGTTTCGTCCCAGGATTGGATTGTCCGACCGCAAGGTTTGGATCGCCATATCGGACCGATAGATTCCGCGCATGCCTTAAAAACGCATACTGAGCGCTCAGTATAGTTGCAAGCGAATCAGGGAAGTGGCGCAGAAGCGATCGTCGCAAACTCTCCTATAGCGATTAAGAAATCACCCGGCTTACCGGCCGGTCCTGCGGAGCGTTTCCCTGTTATGGGCGACTTTCGACTTCGCGCCACTTCCGTTTCCTACCGTTGGGATCAGCCCGATCGCGTCTCGGCGCTGGCACTGACCAGCGGCGAGAACAACTGCATTACCGCTGCTTCGTGGTTTCCCCCAGGCGTGGATGCGGCCTCGCGCTCAAACTCCTCCGGCGTGCGATAGCCCAGCGCCGAATGGAGCCGCAAACGATTGTAGTAGTCTCCGATGAACTCTTCCACATGCTGCCAAAGCTCATCGAAATCGCCATATGCGTGGCAGTAGATTTCCTCCTGTTTCAAGGTTTTCATGAAGCTCTCACACGCAGCATTGGCCGAGTCCGTCAACTACAGCGCATGCCGACCGTGCCGAAGGTACTTTTGAAGTCACCCATCCCCATCATCCGCTGAGAGGCCAGAGTTTCAAGCTGGTCACTTACCGTCACAACTGGGGCGAGGATCGAGTTTACTTCCACGACAACCGCGGCGTCCTGCGCTCTATTCCGGCGTGCTGGACAACAGTACTGCCAGCGGATCCATTCGTGGTGCTGGCCGCAGGGCGGTGCCTGTTTCGCTACGAGGACTTGCTGAAGTTGGCGGACTTTGTGGAGAAGGCCCGATGAGCCTGGGGCGCTTTAAGTGTAAAGACAATAACGCCGCTATTGTAAAGAGAATGATGCCGATGTCGTCCGGCGTAGCGATGCATAAAAACGCTAATTCATGTCAATTTTATCTAATAAAGATTGATAGCAGATCGCAAAAAAGCCTTGACACTGCGACTGATAAGAGCATAATTATCTTTACAATCGTAGTCGAATCATTGAGAAGAGCCTATGGCCGACCAGGACCGAAAGATCCGCGCGCTCCAGCAACAGGGAACACTGAACCCGCGTCCCAAAGCAGTGCGCGACCCGCTGTTTCTCCAGGACGATTTCTTCGATCCTCGCGATCTGGTCCAGGTCAAATACGAGATGCTGCGGAGGGTGCGGACCGAAGGCCAATCTGTAACGGATGCAGCCGCGAGTTTCGGTTTTTCGCGGCCGTCGTTCTATCAGGCGCGATCGGCCTTCGAGGACGACGGTCTTGCCGGCCTGGTGCCTCACAAGCGCGGCCCCAAGCAGGCGTACAAGCTCACCGAAGAGGTCCTCACATTCATTGGCGAGGTGCGCCAGGAAGAACCCTCCATGCGATTGCCGGACCTGGTGAAACGGATACAGAAGCGCTTCCGCATCAAGGTTCACCCGCGAAGTATCGAGCGCAGCCTGCTTCGCCATCAAAAAAAACTCCGCTGAACGGGGCCGGCGATAGACCCGCATCCCAGTTGGATCTGGCCGTTCACTACGAACAACTACGTCGCGACGCCATCGGCCGGCCCACTCACAGCGGCGAACGCTTGGGCCTCGCGCTTTTTCTCCGGCGCGGAATGACAGCCTGGATGCAGGCATGGTCAGAATGTAACGGCCATGTCGAACAGACCGCATGGCCTCAATCCAGCGCCGATGAAACGATTCCCGTCGAGATGCGCTCGCAGATCACCACTCTGCTGGCGAGCATGATTCTCTCTCTACAACAGGAGGCAATCTCATGACAGGCGTAGCTCACCAAAAAGTGAATGCTGGCCACCTCAAACGTAACGCCTATCTTTACGTCCGCCAATCAACGCTTCGCCAAGTTTTCGAGAATACCGAAAGCACCAAGCGGCAGTACGGGCTGCGCCAAAACGCTGTCGCCTTGGGCTGGCCGGTGGAGCGCATTGTCGTCATCGACAGCGATCTCGGACAGTCCGGCGCATCGGCTGTCGATCGGGAGGGCTTTCAGAAACTGGTGACAGAAGTGAGTCTGGGTAAAGCCGGCATCGTGCTTGGTCTGGAGGTCTCCAGGCTGGCGCGAAACTCCACGGACTGGCACCGGCTGCTAGAGATCTGCGCTCTTACCGACACGCTCATTCTCGATGAGGACGGCGTATATGATCCCTCACACTTCAACGATCGTCTCCTGCTGGGTCTCAAAGGGACCATGAGCGAAGCTGAGCTGCATGTGCTCCGGGCGCGCCTGCAAGGCGGAATCTTGAACAAAGCCCGTCGCGGTGAGTTGCAATGTCCTTTACCGGTTGGCTTCGTTTACAACGTCAACGACGAGCCTGTGCTGGACCCCGACCAGCAGGTCCAGGGAAGCATTCGATTCTTTTTCGAGACGTTTCGGCGTACCGCATCGGCCTGCGCAGTCGTCAAAGCCTTCCGTGAGAAAAAACTTCTGTTTCCGCGGCGGTTAAAGAAGGGACCGAACAAAGGCGATCTGGTGTGGGCCGAACTACCGCACAGCCGCGCCCTCCACATCCTGCACAATCCCCGTTATGCAGGCGCATTCGTATACGGCCGAAGCCGTACTCGCAACAACCCGAACGGAGGCGTCTCCTATACCCGCTTGCCGCGCGAGCAGTGGACGCTGCTCAAGAATGCTCACCCCGGCTACATCTCCTGGGAGCAATATGAAGAGAACCTTCTGCACCTTCGCGAAAACGCACAAGCCGTTGGAGCAGATCGTCGCAAGAGTCCTCCACGCGAAGGCCCTGCTTTGTTGCAAGGTTTGGTAGTCTGTGGCGTCTGCGGGAGCCGAATGACGGTCCGATACCACACGCGTCAGGACCGTCTCGTGCCTGAGTACCTCTGCCAGCGTGATGGCATCGAGCACGCCATATCGATCTGTCAGCGAGTGGTCGGAGATCAGATCGATCGTGCTGTGGGCCAGCTTCTGGTGGAGAGCGTGGCTCCGCTCGCGCTCGAAGTCACTCTGTCGGTCCAACAGGAACTCCAGGCGAGAATCGAGGAGGTGGATAAGCTCCGCAAGAAACAGGTGGAGCGAGCGCGTTATGAAGCCGATTTAGCCCAGCGCCGGTACTTGCACGTCGATCCTGCCAACCGTCTGGTCGCTGACTCGCTCGAGGCAGACTGGAATGAAAAGCTTCGCGCGTTAACGGAGGCACAGGAGCAGTATGAGCAACAACGGCGGCAGGATCGCGCCGCAGTGAATGAGCAGCAGCGTGCTCGAATCGCCGCGCTGTCCAGTGACTTTCCACGGCTCTGGCAAGATCCAAAGACTCCGGATCGAGAGCGGAAACGCATGGTGCGCTTACTGCTCGCCGACGTGACGCTCATTCGAGGGACTGGGATCACTGTTCATGTCCGCTTCAGCGGCGGAGTGACGAAGACGATCGAGCTGCCGAGACCCTTGACAGCCTGGGAACTCAGAACAACGCCGGCAGAGATTGTCGCCGAGGTTGATCGACTGACGGAGCATTACACCGATAAGCAAATCGTGGAAATCCTGAATCGCCGAGGCGCACTGTCCGGATGCGGGCAACGCTTCCACAGCCGTATCATCGCGCGTCTCCGCTCTGAATACCAGCTCAAACCGCGATATGATCGGCTACGCCAGAAGGGCCTGTTGACACTCGAAGAAATGTCGGCGCGATTGGAGATCGGCCCCAAGTGCGTGATCACCTGGCGGAATCGCGGCCTGCTTCGCGGCTATCCGGTGAACGATCGGAATGACTGGTTGTATGAGGATCCTGGGCCCAATCCGCCGTGCAAGGCCCAGGGCGTCAGGCTCGCCAAGCGGCGTCGTTTTCCCGAGATTGTCTTCCACGGTTCGCAGGAGGTGCAGTATGAAGCGTAAGCCTTATCGTAGGGGTTGGCGGGACGGCTCATGCTCGGAGTCATTTGCCTGCTTTCGAGCACCGCGATGTACTCCGCGCTGGCGTACTGAGTGCCCTGGTCGGAGTGATGCACCACTCCCGGTGGTGGATGCGCCGTTCGATCGCCTGTTGCAGCGCCCGGATCGCCACCCGGGCGCTTAAGCTCCGGTCCAGCGCCCAGCCGACGGCCTTGCGCGAGAACCGGTCGATCACGACCGCCAGGAAAACGAATTCGCTGCGCAGGCGGATGTACGTGATATCCGCCACCCAGAGCTGATTGACTCCAGTGACGCTGATCCGCGCCGCCAGATTCAGATACACCGGGCGGTCATGCTGCGAGTTCGTCGTGAGAATATACTTGCGATAGCGGATAGCCAGCAAATTATCTTCGCGCATGATCCGCAGCACCCGTTTGTGATTGACCGCCATTCCGCGGCGCCGGAGATCCACGCTGACGCGCCGGTACCCATAGCGCCGCCGGTGCGCGAGCGCCACCTCCTGAATGGCCGCCCGTACCGCCATTCCCGCTTCGTCCGGCGCTGCTTGTTCCCCGTGACGGTAATAGCTGGCTCGGCTGACACCGGCCAGGTGGCACATCCGCTCCACGCTCAGCGTACGTGGTTCGTCTGGCTTGCCTTGCTCTTGCGCCCACGATTGGATGGTGTCGTAGATGCTGTTTCGCCGCTTGCGGTAGTCTGCTGGCGATCCGCCTCGATCTTGAGCAAGGCACTTCGAAAAAAATCGTTCTCCAGGGTTTTGTCGGCCAGCGCCGCCTTCAGCCGGGCGATCTCCTCGCGGTGTTTTTGTTCTTTGCGGTCTTCTGCGGCAATTCCGAGACTTGCGTGCCGAGGTTCCGGCCGACCCTCGAACTGGTACTTCCAGGTGTAGAGCAGCTTGCGCTCGATTTTCAGCTCGCGGGCCAGTTCATGAATGTTTTGGCAGGTTTTCATTCGTTCGACCACCTGCCGCTTGAACTCCAACGTGTGACGACGCCACTTTGCCTTCTTGGCCATGTTCGCACTCCATTCGCTGCAAAGTGCGTCTATTCAGTGTGTCTCACTTTTGGGGTTCACTCCATAAGCCCAGGTTTTCAATCTGCGTTGATCTGCGTTTATCCGCGGTTAACTGATTTCAGGTCTTTTTCAGCAACCTTCGCACTTCGATCCCGTAGCTTCGATCGCGTAACAGCGTGCGGTGTTCGAACCTGCCTCGTTAACTTACTTGGTTATACTTTAGGCTTCGGCGCGGGCAAATCACGCGCAATTACTTCGTGAACGAATCCCTGCCGCGAGTGGCTACCATCGCAAAAGGGCTTATTCTCGGAAAGTCCGCAGCGGCAGAGTCCAATGGTGGTACGGCCGGCCAAGCCGAAGACTGAACCGGTGGGATCGACGATTTCAAAGTCGCCTTCTATACGGATCGGTCCATTACTAAAACAGGTGATTTTGGTCGCGGGCATCTACAGGATGGTAGCATCCTCGCGGCGCTACTTACGCCGTGGCGTGTTGATCATCTTCCAGGCTTCCGTGAGGTGTCCGCCCAACTCTTCATCGCCGATTCGCGATAGCTCGATTCCCACCCACCCTTTGACCCCAACATAGGGCGGCCGGTAATAGATTTTGGGCGCCATTGCGATCAGCGCCTCCTGTTCGCCGGGTTGAGCGGGAATCCAAACCGCGATGTGGCCATCGTTGTGATGGTTGTTCGACATCATTGCGAACACCCTCTTCTTGACGAAAAACGTCGGTTCACCGTGGGAGAGTTTTTCCATTGTGCCGGGAAGCGCCAGGCAAAGGCGGCGGACTCTTTCGATCTGGTCTGCGCCGGGCATATCATCTACTGTAAGCCACAGCCCGGGCGCGGAATTCCAATTTTCCCCTTTCCCGCTTTCGTGTAGACTAATGCCTGCAGCCCAATGAAAACTCCCCTCTCCCGTATCGCGCACACCCGGTCAGGCGACAAAGGCGACACCTGCAACATTGGCGTGATTGCTCTCGATGAGCGTCACTACCCGGTTCTTCTGCGCGAAGTCACGGCCGCGCGGGTGAAGAGTCACTTCGGAAACCTCGTGAAGGGCGAAGTCGAGCGCTTCGAACTTCCCAACCTGGGCGCGCTGAATTTTCTGCTGCATGGGGCGCTGGGCGGAGGAGGTACAGTTTCCCTCCGTACCGATGCGCAGGGGAAGACCTTCGGCGCAGCTCTGCTGGGGCTGGAAATTGAAGTTTCTGACGAACTCAAGGATATCGAATAAAGTGCTTCTATACGGTAGTCGCAGCAGTTATTTTCTCTACCCCCGCTCTCGCCGATATTCCGAGCGTCTGCGATGCCGCCCACCTAAACCCTGTAGTCAATTGTGGATTCGAAACGGGAGACCTCACCGGATGGTTTGCCCGTCCCGCCGGTATGGTCGCCGGATCGAATAACGGCCTGTTCGCACCTCATAGCGGGAATTATTACCTGCAGATCGATGCGCCGACAGAGGACGTTGTCAGCGCAACGTTTCCGGTGTCCGGCGCCCCGAACGCGAAGGTAGGGGCGAATCTGAGTGGCTTTTTCATTTCGAACGGTAGCGGCTTTTTTTGCATCACCGTGAATGTGGCGCAGGTATTCAGCGATTTTCCATCCACCTGCGCAGATTTCGCACCGAGTGCGGGCTGGCAGGAGTTTCAGATGCCCACAATTCTTAATCCGGGCGACGCATACATTCAGGTAATTTCGATCGATTTCACGCCGGGATCGGTGGGCCGCACAGTGGGGTTCGACGACTTCATCGTAACGCCTGAACCCGGTGATTCTCTGCGCCTGCTTCTGGTCGTCGCGCTTGGCATTTTGCTGTGCGCCGCTCGGTTCCGCAGCCGTGGCGCTTCGATATTCTCACGTGATCGAAGCGTATCCCTTCGTACGGGTCCACAAAGCTAGACCGCTCGCGGCGCCTCTTCTAAGTCTGGAAATCGAAGTCCGTGCCGAACTATAATGGTGCCGGCGCGAGCTCCACGCGCTTTCGTATAATCTTTCTCTGGCCTTCCAAGGACCTTCCCTCATGAGCGACATACTCGAAGTTTCCCAACACGAACGCGTGCTGCGCATCGCCCTCAACCGGCCCGAAAAACACAACGCCCTCAGCTCCGAATTGTGCCGCGAGCTGGTAGACGCAATCAACCGCGCCAATCGCGACCCGCACATCGGCGCTGTGCTACTCACAGGCAATGGCGATTCCTTTTCCGCCGGTATGGATCTCAAAGAGCTCGGGGCGGTTTCCGCTGAGACCATTAACAATGTCCACGAACAGCTCTTTACGCTTTCCATGCGTCTTGGTACGCCGCTGGTTTGCGCCGTAAACGGTCTTGCGCTCGGCGGCGGCACCGGCCTGGTGGCCAATTCCCATATCGTAATCGCGTCCACGAAAGCCACCTTCGGGCTCACCGAAATCAAGTTGGGGCTGTGGCCATTTCTGGTATTCCGCGCCATGGAGGCGGCCGTGGGCGAGCGGCGTTCCGTCGAATTAGCCCTCACCGGCCGCATCTTCGACGCCAAGGAAGCGCGTGAAATGGGCTTGGTTCACGAAATCGTGGAGGATGCCAACCAGCGCGCTATGGAAGTCGCCCAAAACCTATCCAACGCAAGCCCTTCGGCATTACGAAGCGGGCTCGATTTCGTCCAGGAAGTGCGGAATAAGGATTGGGAAACGGCCGGTATCATCGCCCGGCGCATCCGCGATGAGTTATTTCAAAGCAATGATTTTCAGGAAGGCCTCCGTGCCTTCCGCGAGAAGCGAGCGCCCAAGTGGCCATCCATTTATTGAGCAAACAGTGACCAGCAGCACACCATATCTTGGGGTTTCCTTCGCGCGACAACAACGGAATGTACATGGGGTACTTTACTTTCGCCGCGGACGCGTTTAGTATGGTTACAACTCCCCCGGTTTGCTGGCGAGGTGAACGCTTTGCTGAAACTGAAACGCATAGAATTACAGGGATTTAAATCGTTTTGCGAGCGCACCGAATTGCGCTTCAACGGCCAAGGTATTGCGGCCATCGTTGGGCCCAACGGATGCGGCAAATCGAATATTAGCGACGCCATCAGTTGGGTGCTGGGCGAACAGTCTGCTAAGAGCCTGCGCGGCGCCCGCATGGAAGACGTAATCTTCGCCGGAACCCGCGACCGGAAGCCGCTCGGCATGGCGTATGTCACCATGACGCTGGTCGACCCTGAGGTCTATCGCGATGGAACGTCCGGCAAAATTCAAGCCGTCGATGAATCGCAGCCCAAGCGCCCCGCGGAAATCACCATCACGCGCCGGCTCTATCGGTCTGGCGAAAGCGAATACTTGATCGACGGACGCGCCGCGCGACTCCGCGATATCCAGGATCTCTTCATGGGTACGGGCCTGGGGCCGGAGAGCTACGCCATCATCGAGCAGGGCCGCATCGGGCAGATTCTCAGCTCGAAGCCGTACGACCGTCGCGCCGTAATCGAGGAAGCCGCGGGTATCACCAAGTTCAAAACCCGAAAGCGTCTGTCCGAAGCCAAGCTCGAGAGCGCAAAACAGAATCTGGCCCGTGTCTACGACATCCTGGAAGAGGTTACGCGCCAGGTGAATTCGCTCAAACGGCAGGCCGCCAAGGCAAAGCGCTACGGCGAACTGAAGACCGAGTTTGAAGGCCGCTTACGCTTAGTCCTGTCGGGCAAATACCGCCTGCTGGAGCGCGACGCCGCGCAAACCGCGATCGAACTCAATCTGGCTGCCGGCGAATTGAAATCGCTGGCCGATCAGGTGGCGGAAAAAGAGAAGGCCCACGAAGAGCGGCAGCTCGCCTGTTACGAAATTGAAGGACGCCTTACGGAAGGCCGCCAGCGACTGGCGGGGCTTAACGTAGATGCCGAGCGCACACGCGGCAAACTCGCCTCGCAAGTGAAGGAAAGCGGCGCGATGGAAGAGCGCATCTTACAGGCCGAAAATGAAACCCAAAGCCTGGGGGAACGTCTGACGGCGCTCGAAAGCGAGATTGTCGCGCAGAAACAGACAGTAGGCGCGCTCGATGCCGAGATCGCGCAGGCGCGTGGCCGCATGACAGAGATCGCGCAGCAGCGCGAAGCCCTGCAGATGCAGGTACGCGAGCGCGAAAAGACCATCGAGGCCGGGCGGCAGGTAATTCTGCGCCTGCTCGGCGAGGCATCCACGCTCAAGAACCAACTGGCGCAGATTGACGAATACCTGGCAGGGATCGAGCGGGAAACCGCGCGCTCCACCCGCGAAGAGCAAGTTGCAGCGGCGGAAATTGCGCGGCTCGAAACCGCCCGGGGCCAGCTTTCGGAGACCTTGGCGCAACGCCAGTTGGAGCTGGAGTCAGTTACCGGTGAACGCCGAAAAACGGAAGAAGACCTGGTCGAGCGGCGCCGCGCCGCGGCGGATTTACGGCGAGAAATTGACACGCTGAAGAATGAAGTCTCCCGCATCCGCGCCCGCAAGGAATCGCTAGAGCAGGTGCTGGCGCATCGCACCTACACCACGGAATCGGTGAAGCGCCTGTTCGCCGCCGTCGAAAAAGGCAAGGCATCGGGCGTGAACGCGCTTGGCGTGCTGGCCGATTACGTCGAAGTCGATCCTCAATTCGAAAAACCCGCCGAAGAGTTTCTTCACGAGGAACTGGAATATGTCGTGGTGGATAATTGGCAGGAAGCCGAGCGCGGACTCGATTTCATCCGCGCCGAACTCAACGGACGCGCCACGTTCCTGGTCCATCCCGAGCCAAACGGGCAGGAGATGCCGCCCCTGCCTGAGCCTGCAATTGGTCCCGAAACAGGCATCGCGGGACGCCTCAGCGATTCGCTTCGGCTCACCAATGGATTCCGTGATCGCGCCACGGATCTGCTGCCGCGCGTCTCACTCTGTTTCCTCGCCGAAGACCGCGCCGCGGCGCAGCGCCTCTCGGTTTCCTATCCGCATCTCTACTTTCTCTTAGGGGACGGCGTCTGTTACCACGGCCATACCGTGACCGGCGGCAAGAAAACCGGCGCCGGACCACTGGCGATGAAACGCGAAGCCCGCGAACTGACAGCTTTGCTGGGCCAGCGCCAGGGCGCGCTCGACGAACATTCCAAGCGTCTGGAATCGCTGGTGCAAGAGATTTCGAGCCTCGAAACCGAACTCGAGCGCCTGCGCACCTTGCAGCAATCGCGCGAGAAAGATCGCGTTGCGCTCGATCACGAAATGCGCAAGCTGGGCGACGATCTGTCACGCTCCAACTCGCGGCTCTCCGTAGCGCGGCTCGAACTGGAGCGCCTTCGCCGCGACGGCGAAAAATCGACTGCGCAGCGCGAAACCAGCCGCGCCGCCGTGGCTGAAAAAGATCGCCTGCGCGCCGAGCGCGAAGAGGCGCTCGAAGCCGGCAGGCAGGAACTGGAAACGCTCGAAGCACAAGCTGCGTCCATCGGCGAGGAATATAGCGCCACGCGCGCCGGCCTGGCGGGTCTTGAAGAGCGGCAACGCGGCGAACGCAACGCCATGGCGCGTCTCGAACAGCAATTCCGCGAAACCATCGCACGCCGCGACGCCATCGCGGGCGAGATGGCCCGGATGGGTGAAAAGCGCGCCCGGCTGCTGGCCGATAACATCGAACTCGACCAACTGGCGACGATGCTGGCCGAAGAGATCGCGACCCTTGAGGCGAACGTCAACGAAATGGCGACTCGCGACGCCGCCATGCGCGACGCTCTTCGCGCGGGCGAGGAAGAATTAAAGATCCTGCGCGGCACGGTGGCAGAGCTTCGCGAAAAACGCTCGCAGATCGAACTGGAGCTAGTTCGAAAGCAGGCGGAGTTAAAGTTCCTGGATGAGACCAGTCGCAAAGAGCTCGACACGCCCGTGGCGGAACTCGGCGATGTGGATTCGCCCATACCCGATAGCGACGCCATCGCGGAGGCCGAGCAGAGCTGCAACGAAGTGCGTGCTCGCATCGAAGGGCTGGGCGCCGTCAACGCGGCCGCCATGGAGGAATACGAAGAGGCCCAGCAGCGCCAGGAGTTCCTCAGCGTGCAGCGGCAAGACCTGATCGATTCCATCCGCGATACCGAAAAGGCGATCCAGGAGATCGACGTAGTTTCGCGCCAGAAATTCGCCGAAGCCTTCGAGGCCATCAACAACAACTTCCGCGCCTCATTCCAGACCTTGTTCGGCGGCGGTACCGGCGAGATGCGGCTGACCGATCAGGAAAACATAGCCGAATCGGGCATCGATATCGTATGCTCGCCTCCCGGTAAGCGGCTGCAGAACGTGCTGCTCCTCTCGGGCGGTGAGAAGGCGTTAGCAGCCGTCGCTCTGCTGATGGCAATCTTCAAATATCAGCCCAGCCCATTCTGTGTGATGGACGAAGTGGACGCGCCGCTCGATGAAGCCAACATCGGTCGCCTCACGCGATTGCTGCAAGAGATGGCCATCGAGACGCAATTCGTAGTGATTACGCACTCCAAGCGCACCATGGAATCGGCGCAGGCGCTATATGGCGTAACCATGCAGGAGCCGGGCATCTCGCGCCTGGTTTCGGTGCGATTCAACGCCGCGGCAGCGTAGCCGCAAACAGATCGCCGTCGCATAGTACTTGTAAACCTGCTGGGTAGTTGTGGTAGTATTCTGGCCCTAGAGGCCTTGGTACGATGCCGGACGAAACTCCGCCACTCACGCGGAGTAGGTCTGATGAAACGGAAGCAATCACCGATCAGCTAGGCAGGCGGAATCTCCTTGCCACGCCGAGATTGATGCCGGGTGATGTGCTGGGCCGGCGTTTCACCATAGTCCAATTCCTGGCGCGCGGAGGAATGGGCGAAGTCTATGAAGCCTCCGACAGCCACCTGCAAAATAAGCACTGCGCGCTAAAGATTTTGCGCGGCGAAATCGCCATCGACCCGCACGTGCGCCAGCGATTCGAACGGGAAGTGCTGCTGGCGCGCGAGGTCACTCACCCCAACGTCTGTCCTACGTTTGATATGTTCCGCGAGGATGCGCCTCCCGGCCCCCTCCTGTTCCTTACCATGCGGCTCGTGCGCGGCGAGCCTCTCTCGACGCGCCTGCAGCGCGCCGGACCCTTCCAGCCAGAATCGGCGCTCCCCCTCGTCCGTCAGATGGCGGCGGGTCTCGATGCCGCGCACCGCGCCGGCGTGATCCACCGCGATTTCAAACCCGGTAACGTGATGCTCGAGGGCAGAGACGAAGAGACTCGCGTGTTGATCACCGATTTCGGCCTCTCGCGGGAGTACGAGTCCGACCACACGCTGGCCAACCCCGGAGAGATCTCGGGCACCATTGGCTACATCGCGCCGGAGTTACTGCAGGGCAGCACGGCGACGCCGGCGGCCGATGTCTACGCATTGGGAGTGGTGGTTCATGAGATGCTGACCGGCCGACGGCCGGTGGTAAAGCCCGGCTCCAACCGTTTCCTGCCACCCAGTCACTTTGTAGAAAGCTTGCCGCGTTTTTGGGACCGGATGGTTCTCGGTTGCATTGAGCCCGATCCCCTCAAACGGTTCCAATCGGCCGGCGAGGCTCTCGCGGCGCTCGAATCACGCAGCGGTTCGACGCGAACTGCGAGGGCCTCCGCCGCATCGTCCCCGCGCCGCAAGATCGGCATCGCCTCGACGGCGGCGGTTATGCTCGCAGCCGCTCTCTGGTTCGGCGCACCGCGTCTCGATTCCATTCTTCACCCGCTGCCGCAGAAGCGCTTTGTCGCGCTAATGGAATGGCCGCCGCCGGCGAGTCCCCAATACATTCCGCTGCTGAAAAACGTACTGGCGGCGACGGGGAATCGCCTGGCTCGCGCGGAAGCGTCATCGAAAGATCTGCTGATCATTTCTCCGGGCGATGTCACAGGACAGGCGCCGCCCAGGAAACCGGCGGATGTAATGACTGCTCTGGGAGCAAACCTTGTACTGACCGCTTCCGTGCAACCCTTGGGCAACGGCGTTGCCCTATCACTCCGCGTGCTGGATCCCGCTACCCAAGCCGTACTGCGGGAAAAGAAACTGAGCGCTTCCCCGACTGAGTTAAGCGCCTTGCCGGAAAGAGCCGCTCGCGCCAGCGCCAAACTTCTGGATGTGACCTTTCCGGCACGCGGCCGGCAGGAGGACGACGAACTAGCCGGTGTCCCACCGCCGGCTTACCTGCTGTTTACTTCGGCCGAAGATCTGATGAGCCAGCCCAACGATGCCGGTCTCGACCAGGCGATCGAGAAATACCAAAGGGCATTGGATCTTGCGCCGCACTTCGCCCTGGCTTACGCCAAGTTGGCGATGGCGTACGTACGCAAGTTTCTCAAATCGAAGGATGCCGCCGTTTTGAACCTGGCGCAGCGCAATGCGCAACTGGCGATGCAGCACGATCCGGATTCGGCGCAGTCGCTGCTGAGCCAAGCGTTGGTGGATGTAAACTCCGGACGAGCGCAAGAGGCCATAGGCGAATTGGGCAAGGCGCTACAGATCAATCCGGGAAATCCGCAGATTGCGCTGGCGAAAGCTCGCGCATTGCGCGATCTGAATCGTCGCGCCGAGGAAGAAGACCTGTATCACACCATCATTGCGGAGCGCCCCAATTTCTGGCCCGCATACAATGAACTCGGTTTGATCCTGTATCGCCACGGCAGCTATCAAAAGGCCGCCGAGGCTTTTGCGGAAGGAGCGGCTATCGCGCCCAAAGTGGCGCTGCTGCCGGCCAACGTGGGGGCCATGGAGCTGCTTCTTGGCCATAAGAAAGAGGCGCAGGATGCCTTCCTGCAGAGCCTGAAACGCGGCCCGAACGAGATCGCCGATCAAAACCTGGGTTCCATCGCGTTCTCCGCCGGCGATTACCGCAGAGCGCTCGAATATTACACGAAAGCAAGCGAACTGCGGCCGGAGCGGGATAGCACATGGCGGAATATCGCCGATTGTTACGCGATGATGGGGGACCGTCAACGCGAGAAAGAGAATTATCAGAAGGCGGCGGATCGGATCTCGGATTCATTGCGCCTCAATCCCAATCCCGCCTCCAATTGGATGACGCTTGCTTTCTACCAAGCGAAGCTCGGGCTATTTCCGCAAGCCCGGAATTCGCTGAAGGAGTCCGATTCCCGAGGCGAGGGCGATATGCAGTCGCAGTTTAAAAAGGCGCAGGTGCTGGCGGTTCTAGGAAATAAGGATGAGGCCCTGCGGCTGGTGCTCGATTGCATCCAAAAAGGTCTTTCGCCGGAGGAAGTGGACCTCGCCCTCGATTTGAAAACAATTCGCAACGACGCCAAATACAAGAGTCTGGTGGCGCAGACCCGGCCCAAACACTAGAATTCACGCAAAAGGAAGAGACAAATGAGACACAACGCGCTCCTGCTGACGGGTTGGGTATTGACGGCGGTCATGCTGGGATGTGGGACCAACACGGTCAATTTAGTTTACGTTCCCGATGAGCACAAAGTCATACTGAACCCAAAAACGGGGATGATTCTGAAGTGGTCCAATCCGCAGGGAAATCCGGTGCCGGTTCAGTTCCCATTCGGCAATCCTTGCAAGGATGCTGCCGAGCCCGGCGCGGGACAATGCACGGTCACCGTGGCGCACGCGCGGGTTCCTTACCTGTGCGATGGCTGCGCCGATCCCGAGATTGTGGTCGGTAGCGATATTTCAACGTTAGGGCAAGGCAACGCTCTGACGGGAACGCCGACGCCCCCGACGGCCATCGTGTATATGGCATGTGACAGAAATGCGGTTTCAATTTATCCGCCGAACGTCGGTATTCCCCAATCGCTGTTGGGTGCGGGCGCGACTGTGCTCTGGACGCCGGGCGGCTTATCGCCGATCGGACCGGATTGGAAGGCGGACAATTTTACGTCGCCGGTTTGTTCCAACAATCCGCCCTTCAATCACGGCAACGCGACGTGCAATTTGAAGACTGACCTTGCGGTGGGTACGACCGCCACGTACACTGTTTCGGCGGCGTCATGCAGCACTGGCAGCGCCTCGGGTACGATTACCATCAAGTAACTCACGCTAAGGCTTGCTCGAAATCGCTCAGCAGGTCGCGCCAGTCTTCGATACCCACGGAAATACGTACTAGACCATCGGTGACGCCGGATTCTGACAGTTCCTTCGCGCTCATGCCGGAATGCGTCGTGCTCTTGGGATGGCAGACCAGCGTCTCGACGCCGCCTAGGGACACAGCGTTTTTCGCGATGCGGAGGCGCCGCAAAAAATCGAAGGCGACCGGTTTACCGCCCCCAAAATCGAGCGAGAAGATGCCGCCCGGGTATTCACACTGTTTGGCAAAGATGCGCTTCTGCTCGGCGTCTTCGAAGAGCGTTGGATAAATCACGCGGCTCATCTTCTCGTGGCCATGCAGCGCTTCCGCCAGGCGTTGCGCGTTCTTGCTCTGGCGATTCATGCGGAGCGCCACGGTGGGCAGGCGGCTATCCAGCATCCAGCATTCGTCGGGCTGCAGAATATTGCCGAACATGTTGCGCCGGCTGCGAATCTTTTGAATCATGCTCGAGCTTTTCGTGATCGCTACGCCGGCCAGCATATCGCTGAAGCCCGCCAGATACTTTGTGCCGGAATAGAGAACGATGTCGGCGCCCAGAGTCAGTGGATGCTGGAATGTCGGTCCAAGAAACGTATTGTCCACCATGACCACGGGCTTCGCCGGATGCTTGGCTGCACCGTCGGCTGCGCGCTCAATGTCCGTCATGATTAGCGTGGGATTGGCCGGTGTTTCCAGCAACACGATGCAGCAGTTCGGCGCCGCGCGGATCGCTTCGTCGAGGGCGTCGGCGTCGCCCGAAGGCGCCTCGATGCCGCGCACGCCGAACGGCTCCATGAAAGTATGGATCAAACCTGTGGTTCCACCATACAGTGGCGTGGTGTAGACAATCGTGCTGTCCGGGCGCGCGAAGGTGAAGAAGGCCGTCATAATCGCGGCCATGCCGGAATTGAAAACGGCGGCGTCCGTTGCGCCGGCCTCAAGCGGCACAATTTGGTCTTCCAGAATCTCGGAGTTGGGATGCGAAAAACGCGAATAGATGAGGTCCGCGCGCTCGCCCGGCGCGGGCTGAATCTTACCTGTCGTAATTTCGAAGGCGTGCTCGGCCGCCTCGGGACTCTCGAAGACGTAAGTGGAACTGCGAAAAACAGCAGGCCGCGCCGAACCCAGCGAAAGTTGTGGGTCAAACCCCCGGGTCAGCACCGCGGTGCGGGGACGCACGTCTCCGTGGTCGTTCTCAGGCATTGAGCCTCCTGGCGCCAGTGTAGCAGCGCAGGCTCGCAATTATCGTGCGTTAATGTCCGTGTTTGCGGCGGACAATCCAGCCGATGATGCCGTCACGTGAATGCGTCCGGCCTGTCCATTATGCGCGCGGATAATCAGCAGCGCCATCCCGCTGAATGCCTTTCGATGATCCGCCTGGAACGGCTCAACGGTCGCGGCGTTGCCATTATCTACGCCGGCAATTTCACCTGGGCCGGTGATGGAGAACTTTACCAGGTTATCGGCCGCGGGGCAGAGATTCCCCTTCGCGTCTTCAATCCGCACCGTAATGAATGAGAGATCCTCGCCATCTTTGCGAATCGTCGCGCGGTCGGCGGCCAACACGACACGCGCAGCCGCGCCTGCCGTGCGTCTTTCATCCGTCGCAACCTGCTTGCCGCCGCGATAGGCAATGGCCTTCAGTTCCCCCGGTTGATAAGGAACCTGCCATTCCAGACGATACTTGGTGAGGAACTTACGATCTGGGCTGACGTTCGGCCCAACGGGTATCTCGACAGGCTCCGAAAATCGCTTCTTCCGGCCCAAAGATTTCCCATTCAGGAATAACTCCACTTCGTCGGCGTTGGTGTAAGCCATCACCGGAATCGGCTGCCCTTCCCTGCCCTCCCAATTCCAATGCGGCAGCACATGCACCATCGGCTGCGTGGTCCATTGACTCTGATAGAGGTAATAGCGGTCTTTGGCGAATCCGGCCAGATCCACCATTCCAAAGTAAGAACTGCGCGCCGGCCAATCGGCCGGGTCGCGGCCCTCGAAGAAAGGCGTCGGCTCGCCAATGTAATCGAACCCGGTCCATACGAACTCGCCCAGAACCTGCGGGAGGCGGTCTTCGTAAGTGAAGTCCACGTCGGGACAGTAGGCCCACGGAGGCGCAACGATATCGTAGCTGCTGATCTGCAGCGACGGATGCTTCTGATAGGCAACGATGGGCAGATGATAAACGCCGCGAGAACTTACGCACGAAGCCGTTTCCGAACCGTAGATGATCCAGTTCGGATGGTCTTTCAGGATTTGCTCATATCGCATCGGCTGGTAGTTGAAGCCCGGCAGGTCCACTTCGGCGGCCATTCCGTTCTTGATCGCGCCGGCCCAGTTATTAAACGCGGAGGTGGTCGGCCGCGTAGGGTCCTCTTCGTGGAAGAAGCCCGTGAGGCGCTTGGCCATTGCGGCGCCCTCGGGCCTTCCCTGCTCTGGAATCTCGTTGCCGATGCTCCACATGATGATGCTGGGATGGTTGCGATCGCGGCGGGCCATGTCGCGCAGATCGCGCTCCGACCATTGGTCGAAATACTTGCTGTACCCGTTGCCGTTCGGGATCTTCGAAATCTTCCACATATCGAAGGTCTCGTCCATTACCAGGAGGCCCATGCGATCGCACAGTTCGAGCAGTTCGGGCGGCGGCGGATTGTGGGTGGTGCGAATGGCGTTCACGCCCGCGCCTTTCATGATCTCGAGCTGCCGTTCCAGGCCGCGCCGGTTGACGGCCGTCCCCAGCGCGCCCAGGTCTCCGTGATTGCAGACGCCCTGAATTTTAAGATGACGCCCGTTGAGTAAGAAGCCCTTCTCTTTGTCGAAGGCGATAGTGCGGATGCCGAAAGGCGTCGTGTATTTGTCCACCGAATTCTTCCCGTCCATCACCTCGCTTACCAGCGTGTAGAGGTATGGATGCTCGGTATCCCAACGCTGCGGACGAGTCACCTTGAGGGTGCTGGCAACGGTCGTAGATGATCCGGCAGGAATGGTTGCCGAGTCAGTTGTACGGCTTACCGTCTTGCCCGATGCATCCAGAACCGACGTCGCAAGGGTAATCGTGCGTTCGACGTTGAGCCGGTTGCGTAGCTCGGTCTTTACCGCGACCGAACTCTCCGCGTCCGACACCTGTGGAGTTGTGACATAAGTTCCCCAACGTCCGACATGCAGCGGACCGGTGATATCGATCCAAACGTTGCGATAGATTCCCGCGCCCGGGTACCAGCGCGAAGAACGGTCCTCAGGCGTTAACCGAACCGCGATCACATTGTCGCCGCCGAATTTCAGGTAAGGCGTGAGATCGAAGGAAAATCCGATGTAACCGTATGGCCGGCCGCCGAGTTCATGGCCGTTGAGCCAGACGGTTGAATTGGCCATGGCGCCGTCGAACTCCACGGAGAAGTAACGGCCGCTTCCGTTCGCCGGCACGGTGAACGACTTGCGGTACCAGCCGGTCCCGAATATCGGCAGCGCGCCGGTGTGCGGATTCAAGTGCTCATCGAACGGCCCTTCGATGGCCCAGTCATGCGGCAGGCGCAACTGGCGCCACTTGGAATCGTCAAAACCCGGCGCCTCGGCGCCGACGGCTTCGCCTTTGAAGAAACGCCAATCGGCGTCGAAGTCGATGCGGCGACTGCCATTGACAGGGATAGCGGAAGCGGCGATGAGGGCCTGCGCTACGCAGAAGAAGAGGAAGAGGAGACGATACGGCAACATGGCGTGCTCATTATACTGCCGACGGATCACTATGCCAGCACTTCGGGATTTGCGGAGAAATGCTTTTGCAACACCAGCGCGACGGTGCCGCGCAGGCGCGCCATGCCATCTTCATGCACGGGAGTCACCCGCGGCGCCACGCCGCCTTTGAGGGTCTGCGCGTTGACCTCCGCTTGGATCACGGGGCCGAAGCGATGCCAGGATCGCGTCAATTCTCCGACAACCAGGATCTGTTCCGGATCCATGCCGGCAACGATCATTCGCATGCCGCGGCCTAGATAGCGGGCCATCCGGTCGAGCGCTTCCGATGCCTTGCCGTTGCCTTGCTCCGCAAGGCTCAACAGGTCCTGAAAGTTCAAGCCGCGGGGGGCTGCGTTCGATTCCAGATAGTATCGCAGCGCCGCGCGGTTGGAGGCGAATACTTCCCAACATCCCCGGCTGCCGCAACTGCAAAGCGGGCCGTTGAGGTCGAGCGGCACATGGCCGAATTCTCCCGCCATGCGGCTTGCGCCGTGGGCCAGGCGCCCATCCACCAAGATGCCGGCGCCGATTCCTTCGGACACCGTGACTACGGCCAGGTTCGTGGACTGCACATGATCGAACCATACGGCTGCAAGCACGCAGGCGCTGGCGGCATTTTCGAGCTCTACTTCGAGACCCGTCGCCTTCTCGACCGTCTTGCGAATCTCGGTGTCCGGCCAGTTCAGGTTGGGCGCGAACACCAGCCGCTCGGAGGCGCGGTCAACGCGGCCGGGAAGGCTGATGCCGATGCCCTCGACCTTCTTGCCGCGGCAGGAGCGCTGCATGTGCTGGATGCGCGCAATAATTCCATCCACGCCGGCTTTAGGATCGTCGGGCGTCGGCATGGTTTCCTGCGACGTGAACCGGCCGTTGACATCCGCCAGCGCCACGGTGATTTGAATGGGCCGGACGTCGACGCCAATGATGACGCGATCGTCATTGAGACGAAGGAAGGTGGGACGCCGTCCGCGGGGCAGGCGTCCGGTGGGACCTTCGATGACCCAGTTGTCCTCCACCAGGTCCTCGACGATGAGGGAGACTGTGCTGCGCTGCAAGCCGGAGGCCCGAGCCAGATCGGCCCGCGAGACGGGTTGGCGCGTGCGGATCAGGTTTAGCACTACCCTTTTGTTGATATCGCGCACCACCTCGCTGGTCACAACCTGCATCCGTCTGTTATCCGCCGCCATGTTGTCCGTTATCAAACTATACAGGGAAAGGCCGCGCATCGTCATCCAGATCGCTGCGTGGGACTCGATGATTCACTCCCGAAGCGAGATAGCCGCCATCTACCGCGATACACTGCCCCGTCAAAAAGCTGGCGGCATCAGACGCCAAGAGCACGGAAGCGCCCACCAACTCTTCGGGCTTACCGAAGCGGCGCATCGGCGTGCGCATGAGCATCTCACCGCCGCGCGCAGTCCCGGTGACCATACGGTGGTTCAGTTCGGTGGGGAAGACGCCGGGCGCGATGGCATTCACCGAAATTCCCTCCCGGGCCCATTCGCAAGCCAGGCTGCGAGTCAGACCCAACAGCGCGGTCTTGGCGGCGCAGTAGGCCGCCACATCCTGGAATGCCAGATAAGAGCCTAGCGAAGCAATGTTCACGATGCGTCCGTGCCCGCTCGCTTTCAGCGGTTCGTAGAAGGCCAGGCAGGCGCGAAGCGCACCCGTCAGATTGGTATCGATGAGGCGCGTCCATTCCTCCTCGCTCATGGACACGGCCGGATGCTTGTGCGTAAACCCCGCCGCATTGACCAGAATATCGGCTTGGCCGAAGCGGGACAGGGTAGCATCGCAAAGCCGATTGAGCGATTCGCGGCTGCGTACGTCTGAAACGCAAACCAGCGAGTGCACGCCAAGCTTATCGATCTCGGCGCACACCTTCTCCACATGCGCGCGGCGCCGGCCGGTTGGTACGACATGAGCGCCATGCCGGGCCAGGCCCACCGCGATGGCATGCCCAATGCCCGAGGTCGCGCCTACAACAATAGCCACGCGGCCAGTCAAATTGAATGGGTTGCTCAATTAGTTGTAGGATACAACAATATCCGGGATGGGCTTCGTTTTCGTTGCCAGGTTAACTGCCAAGCTGCGTTCGGATTTCTTCAATTTGCGCCGCGTGGCGGTCGCTGTGGCCGGCGATCAGAATGACATATTCCCGCCCGGAAAGCGGACCGAAAACGGGATGGCTGAGACAAAGCGCGGCGGGATCCGGGCAGCTTTGCACGAACTCAATGGTACGTGTTCGCGTGGCGGAGAACTCGGCCAGCGCTTCTGCCAGGGTGCTGAAACGGCCGGTCGGCATGGCGATGGGCGGACCTTGTATGGGGTCGCTTCGATTCGCTACTTGGGCGGCCAAGGCCACTTCGCGATCGGGGTTGGGCTGGCAGTCAGGCGCAGTCTCCGCCGCTTGTAGCCGTTTGAGACCCAGACTTTCCGTGATGCACAGGTGTTCGATGCAATCGATCACCGACCAGCGGTCCGGCGCGGGCTTCTTAAGAGCGTCGCTGTCAGAGAGCCCATGCGGCGCCGCTTCGAAACGGCGGCGGCTGGCTTCCAAAGGTTCGATGAGATCGGACGCGGTCTGCGGTGTCATATGATTAGCCTTAACTTCCGGACAGCTTGTGGAAGATGTCGAGATCCCCTTTGGCTTCCTCGGCCTTTCCGGCTTTGGCCGCCACTGTGGCGCGCAGTTCAAAGAGGCGGGGGAACCAGAGCGGCATGAAGGTGCTTACGCCAGTGGTGGGCGGCGCCGGAGTGAGCGCGAGCAATGGGGCGGCGGCGGCCAGGTTGCCGGTTTCGACATCGCACCAGGCAAGCAAGACGGGCGCGCCTTCATTTGAGCCCGCACCGCCTACGTCGTACATCTTTTGCAAGGGGACTTTCGCGGCCTCAAACTGGTGGTCAAACAGCAGCGCCCAAGCCAGCATTTCATTCTTCAATGCGTTTTGCGCCGGATTGGGCACGAAGCGATCGGCCCGCGTTTGCCATTCCTCAGGGGAAGCTGATGACTGAGACAGGAAGCGCGAAATCACGGACGCGCCGGCGGTGGCCGGGTCGGAAAGAGAGACGGCCTGCTGGGCCGCGGTTTGCGCGGCGGGCCGGTCACCCGCCATCAGCTCCCAGATAGCGATTCCGGCATAGGCGTGGGATGCCACAACGCGGTCGTGGCGCGAGTCCGCGGTTCGCGCAAAGGTCTGTAATTCGCCCATAGCCTGTTTCCGCCGCCCGGTGAGCCACAGCCACTCGCCGTGGAGGAATGCGGCATTGGTGTCATGCCCCACCGTTCGCGCGGCGATGTATTGCTTATAAAGATCGTCGGCGCCCGCAAGATCGCCAGTCATGGCGCGCGCCAGAGCGGTCTTGAACAGATCGCTGTTGTTGTTGAATTTGGGATCAATCTTGGATGCCTGACGATAAAAGTCTTCGGCCTCACGATAGTGATTGGCAATGAGATTCAGATCGCCCAGCGAATCGAGCGCATTCGGGTCGGTGGGCCGTAACGCGCGATATTTTTGAACGGCAGCGATGCCTTCCTCGAAGCGCCCCCCGTAGGTAGCAGCGTAGCCGAACTCGTTCAGAAGGGAGGTATTCTGGGGTTCAATCGCGATGGCGCGGCGATAGGCGTCGATAGCCGCCGCATAGTCGCGGCGCGCCAGCGCGGTCTGCGCCAAGGTTTGCCAGGTGTTCACATTGCCAGGCTCGAACTTCGCCAGCGCGGCGAGCGCTTGCTGTCTGGCGGCCGGATCATTCCGGATGACGGCTGCGTCCAGTTGAATACGCGCACGCTCGATGGGCGCCATTCCACCGCGGGCGAGCGCACGTTCCAGCACGGCGATGGCGCCTTCGCGATTTCGCACTTGGATATCCAACTCCGCGAGGGACCGGTATGCCGGTCCAAAATCGGGGTCGGCCGCAATCGCTTCTTCCATGCGTGCGACGGCCCGGCCAACGTCATTCGATTCCAAACCTTGCGCATAGGCCCGAATGCAAGCGTCGCTGCGCGTGGGGTAGGCCGCGGCGCCCAGTGAGAGTTGGCGCGCCAACGCGGTAGCGGCGCCAATAGCATCGTTGGCGGCGGCGGAGACTTCGGCCACCTTTATTATTTTTTGCGTACGCAGATCTTCGAGCCAGAGGTGGACATAAAGCCGGCTGCCGCGCACAGAATAATTGCCGTAAGCGAGGCGAGTGGCGCCCGCAACCAAGGCTTGCGACCGCTCGGCGGAAATCCCCGGCGCGGAGATAGGCCGGGCGCCGAGCGCGGCATCGTAGACGTGCAATTGCGGCGTGCCGATTACGGCGAGGTTGGCTATGCCCGACAATTCGGCGTCAAGGATAAGAGGAATGGCGCGGCCAACCCAATCGGATGCCGGGTCCAGACCCTGATTCTCGAAGCGCAGAACTGCCGTACGATCCAATTCAGGCTTAATGGCCTGACGCGAGCAGCCGGCGAATGTCAAAAAGAGAGCGAACGCTGCCAGACCGGGAGCTCTATAAAACACGCGGATCCAGTTTCATCAGCGCTTGAAACTCCGGCAGAGTGTGCAAAGTAGTGAACTCGGGAGTTTCCGGAAGTTTGTCCCGCTCGCGGAACCCCTCTTCGAGCGCTTTGCGAAGATATTGCAAGGCAAGATCGTTGCGACCGGTTTTGGCGTACATTCTGGCCAGGTAGAAATGAAACTTGGCGCGTTCCTCAATATTGCGCTCCTGCATCATCACGCCGAAGCTTCCATGCCGCTCAAAGACTTCCGGATCGAGACGCACGGCGGTTTGAAAGGCAGACTGCGCCCGCACATAGTTCTTGCGTGAGAACCAGGCCGAGCCCAGATTCACGTAAACCGCGGCAGACTTCGAATCTTCGGGCGCGAGTTTCACGGCGCGCGAAAACCAGCTGGTGGCGCGGCGATAGCTTTTTTCGGCGTAAAAGACGGTTCCGATATTATTAATGGCTTCCTCATAATCGGGCCGCAATTTGACGGCGACTTCGTATTCCTTGCGGGCCTGGTTCAACTGCAGCAACTGATGATAGGCGATGCCGATCTTATTGCGCAGCACGGGATCTTTGGGCGATCCCTCGCGGAATGCATCGATCGCCTCGCGGTACATTTTCTTGGCAAGATCGATATCTCCGCGCATTTCGGGAGTGAGTGGTTCGCGCTCCGCCGTTTGCGGCGGCACGTTGGTAGCTGTTTTGGACCCATCCAGCAATGCGTTCCCCGTTTGCCCGAACGCGAATGCGGGAGTGAGGCCTGCCATGAGCAACATGGCTAGTGGTCTGGTAACCATCGGGGCCCCCCTTTATGGCTTCTATTTAAACACACCCAGAATGCGGCGGAGAAGCCCCTTCTTCGGCGTCTTCTCCTGCTGCTTGTCCGGTTTCTGCTGAGCGGCTTTGGCGACGGATGAGGCCGGCGGGGCCTGCTGCGCGGTCCGCCGCGGCGCGGTATCCGGTGAGAACTGCGGTGAACGTGAGTTGGCCGGGGGCGGTGGCGGCTGCGCGGCCGGCGGTTCCGTGCTCCATCCGGTAATATTCGTGATGCCCTGCCGACCGCCATGCAAGGGGCAAAGACCGACCGGCTGCGACCCGGCGATATAGACTTCCGGCCGCACGTTGGGACATTGCGGAGTCGCGGGCATTCCCGAGAGAGGATCGATCTCAACAGTCACGATGCCATCGGGCGCGCGGAACGGCTTGGCGTCGCGATACTCGCGGAAATTGAGCGCGCGCTTCATGAATTCCGCCCAGATGGGCGCGGCCGAATGCGCGCCCTCAAGATCGAGATCGCGATTATCGTCGAAGCCCACCCATACGATGCAGAGCAGCTCGGAGGTATAGCCGGCAAACCAGCCATCGCGCGAGGTACCGGTCTTACCCGCGGCCGGCACATCGAATTTATACTTGGCGCGCACGCCCGCCGCGGTGCCGCTACGCAGCACCTCTTCCATCATGTTGGTCATCAAATACGCTACGCGAGGGTCGAGAACCTTTTTCTTTTCGAGCGTGTTCTGGTAAACCGTATGGCCATCCTGCGCACGCACCAGGTTGATGAAGCTCGGCTTGACATACTCGCCGCCGTTGGCAAAAGGCGTATACGCCCCGGCGGCTTCGAGCGGCGTAATGTCATAGGAACCTAAAGCGACCGCTGGAGTGGGCTGAATCTTGTAATTCATGCCCGCGCGGTTTGCCATGGCTACAACATTGTCATACCCCACCATTTGCGCTACCTCTACGGCGGCAACATTCACGGAGTGCGCCAGGGCCTCTCGAATGGTGATATCGCCCCAGCTCTTCTTATCGAAGTTCTTGGGCGCATACTCCTTTGTTCCGTTCTCATAGTAGAAGGTCTTCGGGGTTCCGTTGACGATGGTGCTGGGCGTGAGAATGTGCGAACCGCCTTCGATGGCGGTATCCATCGCGGTGGCGTAGACGAACGGCTTGAAGATGGAGCCGGGTTGACGCTGGGCCAAGACGTGGTTCAACTGGCTAGCGCCATAGTTGCGGCCGCCCGCGAGCGCGCGCACCGCGCCGGTGTGAGGATCAATGGCGATCAAAGCCACCTGGGGTTCGGGCGGCGTTTGCCCGCGGAAACGGCGCTGCTTGCGAATCTGCTCGTCCACGTTCTGCATGCCGGCGCGGATGGCATCGGCCGCGGCGCGCTGCAAGCGCATATCGAGGGTGGTGTAAATGCGGGCGGCGTTCGATCGGAAATCGGTGTCCTGAAATTTGCTCTGCAGTTCTTCGCCAACCAGATCGACATAGTAAGGCGCTTCGGTCGATTGCGCCGACCCGCGCGCCACGGTAACAGGCGCCTGGAGCGCCAGCTCGTAATCCCGATCGGAGATATAGCCGTTTTGCCGCATGAGCCCTAAGACGATGTTGCGGCGGTCCTTGAGGCGGTCGGGATGGCGATAGGGATCGAAGGCCGACGGCCGTTGAATCATCCCCGCGAGCGCGGCGGCTTCGGGCAGATCGATCTGGCTGAGATCTTTGCCGAAGAAGGCCTCGGCGGCTTCACCGAATCCGTAAATCTGGAACGACCCGTGCGCGCCCAGATGGTAGTCGTTGGCATAGTAGGTGAAGATCTCTTGCTTCGAGAGGCGCTGTTCCAATTGAATGGTGACGATGATCTCAGCCCACTTGCGCGAGACACTCTTCTCATATTCGCCGAGGATCATGCGGGCTAACTGCATGGTGAGGGTGGACGCGCCCTGGTCTTTGCGGCCCTGCTTCAGATCGACGTAGGCGGCTTTAACGACGCGCCCGGCGTCGAAACCGGGATGCTGGAAAAAGTGCTTGTCCTCGGCGGACGTGATGGCCTGGACCAGGACTGGAGGAATGTCTCGAAACTTGACGGTGCGGCGCTTTTCGCGGCTGGGCCCAGCAACGTTGGTAATGAGCTGCGGCTCGAGCTGATACTCCGGCCGCGAGGTGTTGTCCTGCAACGAGACCACCTGAGAGATGCGTCCGTTCGCGAACTTGATGGTGGCGGCTTCCTGATCGAAGTAAGATTCAGGGCCAGGAAAGATATCGATGGAGTCTGGCCGCCGCGTGTAGTATCCCGCTGGATTGGAGTGGGACTGGGTATATCCACTGCGCCGTAAATGAGCGGCGATATCCTCGGGCGAGAGCGCGTCACCGACCGCGACGGTCTCTGGCGCGGCAAAGATTTTGGCGCTGTTGGAGAGCGGTCCGCGGAGCTTCTGGTCCACCAGGCTGGTGTATTTCTGGTACGAGTAACAGAAAATGGCGACGCCGGCGATGACCAGCAAGGCCGCCGCGAGAGTTAGTATGCGCCCGAAGGGACCCAATACGAAGCGCGCCAATCCCGCCCGGGCCGGGACGCGAACCTTCATCTCTCTTTTCGGCACTTTAACCAATTGTCTCATGGGGCCTCCGGCGCTTGTGAGGCGGGGGTCTGGGGCCGGGAGCCGGAGAGGGGCTCACTTCGCTCACTGGCGATCGAGGGCATCGCTGCCTGTATGGCGCGTGAGATGCCAGTGTGCGGTCGATTGATTCGGCAGGGGTTAGCTGGGGACCTGTTTGCGGTGACCGTGTCAGCAGGCACACGAAGCGAGCCTGCGGGCCGCACACTCCGGGCGATTGAGTGGGAGATGGGCGAGAGGTGAAGAGGGATTTTGGCATATCAGGCGGCGCGGCGGTCGGGAAGGAGCGGGATTGGGATCGCTTCGGATTGGGCCAGGGGCTGCTGAGGAGCTGCGACGTCGGAGCTCGAACGAACGAACCCAGCGCTGGGGTACGTGACGGGCTTGGAGGCTGCGGGAGCGGTGGCTTCGGGCTTGGATTCCATGGGTTGGGCGGCGGCTTGGGCTAAGGCACCGGACTTGAGATCTGCGCCACTTGCCTGGCGGGCGGCCTGTTTCGCTTCGAATTCGGTTTTGTTGCGGGCGAGCACGCGGTTGATGCGCTGCTCGTAGAGGGCGAGTAAGGCAAGTTCCTTAGCGTGCGCGAGCCAGGTTTCGGCGCCGGCAAGGAATCCGTCTTTGAACTTCATTTGGCCCCGGGCGAAGATCTCGCTTTCGATGGCGCGGGCGCGAGCGAGGCGCCACTCATCAATGATGATCGATTCGGCAAGTTTGCGCTCGATGGCGCCCTTCGGCGCGAGCGCGGCGAGCAGTTCGTTGTAGTGAAGGTTGAACTCGGCACGGTCTTCTTGAGCGACGAGAAATTTCTTGCTACAGAGTGAGTGCCTTGTGGAATTCTGGCTGGAACGAGCTTTGCCTTCCGGGGTGCGGGGTCCGGAGGATAGTTGAGCGTTGGCTCGTTGGGATGCTTGCTTTTGCGGGGACATTTGTCCACCTCCGGTTATAGGATAGCGGAGGTGGTGGTAATTTCGGGGGTGGCGGCGATGTGTAAGTGATTTGGAATTATATGGATGGCGATATTTTTAAGTGCTGTGATCGCCCCGCGGGGGTTGGTCGAGATATGGCGGTTCAAGGAGTGCTGCGGCTGCTGGAGGGCCGTAGCGATTGGCTCTCGGCAAACCGAGGCAATCGCCTCGCGAATTCGCGGGGATTCCTTGACGGAACGTCATTTGGGGATAGAAGCTCGTTCCTAATGCTTGGCAGGCAACCTTCCCGACTCTCTCCAAGTAGGGCGTGACTCGCTCGGAGCCTGGTCCGACACTTCCCGGATCGGGACTTCTTCGAGGCTTGCTGCCGCCGTTGCGGAGGTGGCCAGACATTGTGGTGCTTGATTCTTCGGATTCGTGTGGGGACTTCACCGTGACTTTGGGCGAGGAGGCCCCGGCTTGAGGCAACGCCGTGGATTAGCAGCAATCGGCATAATGGCGCTGCTTATGGCAAATGAATATGGTAACCGCGGCGAGGGAGATGAATCGCGTTGCCATTCATCCTATTGATAAACTGATCTCTCGATGGCAAATCAGAAAGTGGATGACGCATTCAATTCGATGCTGCGCACTGACTATATTGCGTTAAGGGATACCACAAAACTCAGCCTTTTGGCTGAATACTACGTGGACTACTATGGCTTCCTGCGTAACGTGCTGAGCGATAGCGACCAGCTCATCGTTGGACGACGGGGCACCGGCAAAACCACGCTGCTTTATCGCGCGTTAGTTGAGTCCATGCGTTCGTGGGACGCGGAGCAACAAGCAATCGCAAAACCTCGCACACTGGCGATCTACATTGACCTGAACAAGTGCCAGGCGCTTTCCGACTTGCCCTCAGAGGATTATTCAGACTTCGAACATGTATTTGTGTCGGAATTTTGTGACGCCATTGCAGAAGAAATTACTAGGAACTGGCCTGCGGTAAATTCTAAGGCCGGTTTCTTCAAATCCTTATTTCAATCCGCCGAAGTCAGGAAGGCCGCCGAAACGAGGGCGCTACTCGGCGAGCTCGCAGTAATCTTACAGTCTGGCCTGCCACGCACGATTGACCATTCAGGTAAGGTCGAATCTAAAGAGACGGCGAAGTCGAAAATCGAGCTTGAAGTATCCGCCGGCGCGAAGCTTTCCGAAAAGCCTTCGGTATCGCTGGGTGCAAAATCAAAATCAGAGAACGCTACCGATCAGGAACTCAAATCTAGCTTCTCGGTCCGCTATAGACTAACGATTGCCGACGTGTTGCAACTGATTGGCGACCTCCGAGAGGCAGCCGAGATCCCAGCCGTATTCCTCCTGATTGACGAATTTTCGGCCCTCAGCGAAGAATTTCAGAGACGGTTCACTACCCTTCTTAAAAAATTGATCGGCAACCACTCCGGCTTATTCGTCAAGCTTTGCGCGATCACTGATAAGTACACTCTTGGAAGTTCGCTCATATTGCAGCGGGATCTTTTCGAGGTGTCCTTGGATCTGGATGCCTTTGTCGAGCGAAGCCACTCCCTGAATAATGCAATGAGTGAGCTTGAGCTTCTTACTGAGAAGATCGTTTCCGAGCGAGTTCGAGTCTACGCCGATTTACCTCCAAAGCAAATCTTCGAGGACCCCGCGGATGCGTGGCGAGAAATGACTCGCTCGGCCATGGGGGTACCCCGCACCCTCGGAATCGTTCTCAAGCAAGCTTGGAGTCGCGCTTCTCAATCTGACCGGCGGATTTCGAAATCGGATATCGATTACGGAATTCGGTATGCTTCGCGCGCATACGTAGATCAATTAGAGGGCGCCGCACGGGGAAGTGTTGCGTTGCCAGAATATGTTTCCGAAATCTGGGACGCAGTTCTGGCTCGGGCCGTCGCTGAGCGAACAAAGGGCGCGGAAGCAAGCCATTTTATGGTTCTTCCGAAGAACGAAGTTCGCCTCAAGTATTTAAGTATGTGTTTCGTGATTCATCTCCTCACGAAGGGACGAACTACAAAGAAGGACAAGTCAGCCAGAAGTCTTTATTGCATCGATTATGGAGTGTGTCTCGAGAATAACTTGGGCTTTGCCATTGACAAGAATATTCTCCGACAACACAGATTCGCCTATGACAGCGATCTGGAACAGTTCGATCCGTTATTTGAGAAGGTTTCAGAGCCGACGTACACCTGTCCAGATTGCCGAGAAACATACAGAGAAAGCGAGTTACGAATCAGGGGAACCGTCATGACTATTTGCGTAGCAGACCATACGCCACTTAGGAAGAATGATTTGACGGCACTCGAGAACCGATACACCGAAGAAGAGATCAAAATAATTGGCTCGATCCGTTCTTCCTCCTCGGAAGACCAATTGCTCGCGCGTCAAGTAGCCGATGATGTCGGTTGCTACGTGCAAAAAGTGGCGAGATTCGGTGGCAAGCTCGAACGCGAGGGGATCATCACCCGGGAACGGAAGGAAGAATTGCGCAAGAACATCTACTACGGTGCGGACGGCTCAAATCACGGCCCGATTGGCTCAAACGAGGAAGGAGAGGAAGAGCCGAATGGGGAGGACGGCGTAGCATAGCATGCACAGGCGGGGTCACGAAGGTAATGATTGCCAAGTCCACCTACCGGATCATCTCGGAAATGGAAATCACGGATTGCCGACCGCGGTCCGGAAACGGCGATCTGAGAAGCGTATGGCCGCCTTTGAGCGGATCGGCATTCCCTACAAAGGGAGGGCCACGGCAGCATTCTCCGTGTAGCGCGTTAAGCCGGCCGGAGCATTCGTGACGCTTCCTACAAACGGACTTCAGGCCAACAACACCGTCTGTGCAGCAATTCCAGCCCAATGTCCGAGTAGAGCGTCACTCAGCGGGAGCAGCCACTTCGGTGAGATGACGACGACACGGCCAAGTAGGTGAGCTTAAAGTCAATCTTCAGCCCAGAGAGTCTTCAGGACACATGTCATGAGCAGTATCAAAGGCACCATTGTCGTGGGGATCAGCAGGCCGAGCGGTTGCGGGGACTGGATCGATTCAGAAGACCGGAGTGCGCTGGCAATCTCCGGCGTAGCGGCGTAGACGGCCGCCAAGCTTCCGACCATACCGGCAAGGACGCCAACCCTGGCCATCCATCGCAACGGCCACGCCGCACGATTCGCTGCTTCGTGCCTCAGGCGAAGCTCCGCCTGAAACAGTATCCATTGCGCGGAGGGCGGGTCGGCCTCTCGGCAAGCTTCGCCCGCTTCGGCTCGGATCGCACTTGCAACCGACATGAGCGACTGGCAAGCGGGGCAGCTTTCGACGTGCAGCGACCAGTCCGCGGCGCCGAAGGGCTGGTCCGCGAGGGGGCATTCGGTGATCTCACTGTTCATGAAGTCCTTCCTTCCCGTCCGTACCCCGCTGCCTTCAGAAGAGCTGCCATTTTCTGTCTGGCGCGAAAGAGCATCGGGCGAATGCTGGCTTCCTGCAGATCGATCATTTGCGCGATCTCGCGGTGGGTGAACTCTTCCGCATGCGCCAGCCAAAGCAACTCTCGTTCGCGCGCGGTCATGTCGTTCCTCATGATACCGGCGACGTCCAATCTGAGGGCCACGCCTGGGCCGGTCGAGTGTGCACGCTCTTCGGACATCGTCAAGGCGATCCGTTTCTGGCGGCGGAAATGATCGTGCAACACGTTGGTTGCGATGCGGAATAAGTAAAAGCGGCGTTCATCGGGCGGAAGGTTTCGCCAGCCAGACTGGAGGTACCGGAAGTAAGATTCCTGGAGTAAATCGTCCGCAGCGGAATTGTTCCCAGAAGCTCGTGATAAGTACGCCCAAAGAGCACGCGAGGTCTGAGCATAGAATTCGCAGAACGCGGCGTCATCGCCTTGCTTGTCCGTCATCGATCAAGCCCAGGGACCGGGACAAGCGAAAGGAAAATGCCGAGGAGGCCAGAAATCCCACGCCGATGGCAAGCGCGGGAACTCCGGCCAGCAGTAATGTACCGCCATCGGGGACAAACCATCGCAGGATCATGAGCGCCAAACCGAGCAGAACAAGGATGAGGCCCGCCTGAACCGAGCCCATGATGCCGGTTAAAAGGTTGGCGCGTTCCACGCCGACCGCTTCGAGTAGTTGGCGACCTGCGGGACTTTGCAGATATTGCAATGTTTCCGACCCTGTACCCAGCCGATCAAGAAGGTGCAGTTGAACTTCAACCTGTTTCCTCGCTACCCATCCGCGGCGGAAATTGTGCGCGAGCGCCCAGACACTCCAGGCAATTGCGGCGATCAGGATTATTGCCGGTGGGTAGGCTGCCATAGATCCTCTCCTTCTGATAAAAGCGTTCGCCGCATAGAAATGTTAACAGGAGTGCCCAAAAACAATTGTCCGGGGATTCAGTTCACAATTGGGCCGGTTGCACGTTTTCCGGATATGACGATTCGTCACCGGGAGACATTATGAAACGATCCGTTGTCATCGGTTGCATCTGCACGGCTGCTTTCCTAAGGATGGAAGGGCTGCGAGCCCAGACGGTTCCGCCTCCGCCCGCATATACGTACGATGTGGCTTCGGTTCATCGTTCGAGCCCCAATCAGAATGGTTCGCATATCCGCCCGGGGCCCCAAGGCGGTCTGCGGACTCAGGGTACGCCGGTAATGATGCTGTTGACGTTCGCTTATCGTGTTCCTGACTACCGCATCGTGGGCGCGCCTGCCTGGGCATCGTCAGAGCCGTTCGATTTGAGCTTCACGCCGGACAAGTCGGAGATCGCGCCGAATCCCGGCATGGCGGCCAGTCAGATGGAGGATTGGCAGGGTCGTCAGCGGCAGCGTCTGCAGGCTGTACTGCGCGATCGTTTTGAGTTGATATTGCATATCGAAAACCGGGAGATGCCGTTGTATGGGCTAAGTATCGTAACAGGCGGACGCAAGCTCCCACCGTGGGATGGCAAGGGCGGGCCATCGCTGAGCATGGGAGGGGGAACAATTACGGGGACTGGCGCTTCGATTGGAATGCTTGCGGACCTGTTGTCCTCTGTATTGGGTCGGCCCGTTACGAACGAAACAGGGTTGGCTGGCCAGTACAATTTTCATCTTGAATGGACTCCGGACCCGACCATTCAGACGCGGAAGCCAGGCTCGTCCCTGGAAACTGCAGAGAATCCGGCGGGGGGACCGTCCATCCTCACGGCGATTAGGGAGCAACTTGGATTGCGGCTTGAATCAAAGAAAGGATCTGCGCCTGTCTATGTGGTTGACAAGATCACCCGGCCCGATGGCAACTGATTCCGGCGTGCTTCGCGGACGTGCTTTTTGTTCGACGACTGCACCTTGACGTGAAACGTCCGAACCACCGAAGTGGCCCGCCCCGGCGCCGGGTATATGGTCGGCAACTCGGAGAAAGCTCTCCTTCCAAAATAGGGACCGATAAGTCGGCTGTTGACATCGGATCATCTACAGGTCCGCATGATCTCGTCGCGGACATCCTTATACTGGGCGACTGCGCGAAGGATCGAACTGAACGTTCCGAGTCTGAGGGGGGTGGTCTGAAATCGCAATCCGGTGGTGAACAGGCTGAGCAGTTTCCAGGATGATGTGGCTGGCTGCCGGCCGGTGCACCCTCGCGTACCGCCAATTTCGGCACAAGACGTCGGCGAGGTGCGCGCCGGAGACGTCGCGAGGAATCTTCATACAACCAAGAGAACTTCATCACGTACAAGGTGAAGGCGAACCCGCTCGGACCGGGGCCGGTCAAAAAAGAACGCACCGGTCGCTTCCAGCACGTTCCTGCGCAACTCCTCCCACGTGTCCCCTTCGATGAAGATGCTTTCTGTGAGACATTCGGCGCAGTAACGGCCATCCGACTCCTGGACGCGGGCGCTTGAAACATCCAATCTCTTCGTTAGCCGGCGCGGAGGCGTATTGCAGAACCTGGCGTTTGTCCTCTGTGGACATCCCATTGCCACGAGATTGACCACAAACGAGACGGTCATCCGCATCCCGCGAATGCAGGCGCGCCCTCCCATACCCACGGGCTCAAACGGGATCCGATCGAAGATAAAGCTGGCCTATCGCTTCTCAACACCCAGGGCGGAGTTGTAGACAAGCCATCATTAGGATTATCTCTTGGTACTGCAGCAGCCTCGACTAACGTTCAACGTTCTGCTGTCGCGCGCTACCGTCCGTTTCTTGCGCGAGTCGCGTCAGAGTTACTGGCATCGGACCGGCGTTTCGGCTTCTGGTGGTTGATGAATGATGAAACTTTGCCGGCGGCCGGCGCACTATCCGATAAGTGCACAATTGCGAGAAAGCAGAGGAACCAATGATGGAAAAGCAGAGCATTTGCCTGGATTGCGACGCAAGGATACTGCGGGGAAATGGCCACTGCTCCCATTGCCACGGGTCGGGCGTAAACCTTAATCTAGCTTCGGATGCGCCGCAATGCCTGTTCTGCAAAGGGACCGGAATGTGCGCTAGCTGCGATGGGACGGGATTGTATCCGCCATATCCGGACGATCCACACGGGAAGATGATTCAGACGCTGTTCAGCGATGAGTAATTTTGGGATCTCCTGGAGCGTTGCGCGGAACGGCCATCGTCGGAGTTTTCTTCGCCACCAGCCGTCTCACCCGTCTCACCCCTCACGATTTCTTCGGAATCGCCTTCTGTCTCGGTTTTGTCCTGAGCCTCGCCACCGCCGAGGTATGGATCCGCCGCCGTGAGACCAGCTAAATCGACGCCGCAATAGTCGTTGCCTCAATCGAGTAGAGCGATCTCATCGCCTGGCCGGATGGTCCCCTCGGCCAGAACGGCGCCGTAGATGCCGGCCTTGCCTTCATGATCGCGGGCTAACGATCTCATCACTTCGGGGTTCGGCTGTGCGGTGTCGGGATCGAGCGTGATCATCTTGCAGCGGGAGTCGCGTTGAAGCACGGCAATCGCCGTCCTTGCGCCTATCCGCAGGGTCCGGCCCACGAACTGTTCTTCGCCGAATGCCGCTCCGGATTCGAGCTCGATATACAGATTCGCACGGAATCGGCGCTTGTCCAAAACAATTCCTAACTCCTGGCTCAGCCAGCGCACGGTTTGAATGGAAAAGATCGAGACCGGGCGGCAATCGGTCATCGAGCGATCGGAGCGAAGCAGCGCGAGTTCATGCCTATCGCGCAAGCCCTCGCGCAGGATGTCGATCAACCGGGGATCGTCAATGGCGAGGCGGTCGCCGTGCGGAGTTTCGACGTCCACCGTAAAATCGGAGAATTTGGCGTAAACCGGCGTGAGACCCGAGCCTAGCGCTTCCGCGTCCGCGAGGTTGACCGGCTTCATGGTGCGCTCGGGATGCCGGTATCTGGGACGATAGAGGAGCATTGCTTCCTGCTCCCGCCCTGTCAGATAGGGAAATCCTTTGGGGGCCGCGGAACTTTGAAATGCGTGAAGACGATCGCCATAGACGCCGGGAAATCCGATGAAGGCCTCTTGCAACTCTTCACCGCGCATACTCTTGACCGGGTACCGCCAAAGACTCTCGATCTGTCCGACGACTCTCATAGCGTTCCGACCGCGACCATTTTAAGGTATTCTTCCATGTGCTTGCGGACAGTTCGGTCGCCATTTTAAAGTGACGTGTATACTAGACAGAGTCCTGTAAACATGTCTGCAAGTCTACTGATTTGGCAAGAGTGAGGAGATTTGACTATGCCCAATTTTAGTGCACGACGGCTTGCGGCTTGCGCCGCATTGTTGACGGGCCTTGCGCAGGCTGCGTCCGCCGCTGAAATTCTTATCGCCGATGCGAAATCACAGCCGGAGAGTTTGACGGTGGCGCCGGGTGGAATCCTGTACGTCGGCAGCGCGAGCACGCCGTTCGTCTATAAGGTGCGGCCGGGCTCGACCACAGCGGAGAAGTTCGTCGATGCCAGCGGTGAAGGCGCCGGCACCTTTTTCTTTGGCATGCTGGCCGATGCCGCCACCAACACGTTGTGGACGTGTCAGCTAACGCCGTTGCCGGACGTGACGCCAGTGAAGCGCCACACTGCGCTGAGGGGATTCGATCTCTCCACTGGCGCGCAAAAGCTTCGATGGAACCTGCCTGGCGAAAACAGCACCTGCAACGACTTCTCAATTGGACCTGACAAAGCGCTTTACATCAGCGACACCGCCAACAGCAAAATCTACAGGCTGCCGGCCGGCGGTTCCAGCGCCGAACTGTTCGTGGAAGACGCCGCGACGCTCCGCGGCATCGACGGGATTACCTTTTTGAATGGCACGTTGTATGTGAACAATGTGATATCGAGCAAGCTCTACCGGGTCCCGGTAAACGCCGGCAAGGCGGGACAACCTGTGGAGATTGTTCTGGATCAACCCGTGAAGGGACCGGATGGGATGCGCGCGGCCAATGGCAGGCTGCTGCTTGCGGAGAATGGCAGCGGCAAGATTTCCGTGGTTACGGTTACGGGCGATAAGGGCAGCATCACGGTAATCAAGGAAGGACTCAAGACGCCCACCGCCGTGGAGCCCGCGGGCGACACGATCTGGATCGCCGAACGGGGCGCGGGCAAGGCCGTCTCGATTCCGATGCCCAAATGAGAAGGGCGAGACACACGTGGCGATCGCACTGGCCTCGCCACTTTTTGAAAGACAGTCTGCGCACTTGAGGCTTTCCTGGCGGCCTTGTCCCGCGCGACCCAATAGTATGGTTACGATAATTAGGGCGCCCCGTCTCGCTGAAGTTGGGTGCTTGAGAAGCATAGGAGAAAAACGACGATGAAATTGGCGAAAGCGCAGTTGATTTTGACCCTGATGCCGGTGGCGGCATGGGCCCAGGTCAATATGGGCGAACAGAAGCCCGAAGCCAGCCTGCCCTTCACCATGACGAATGTGGCTACCTTTAAATTGCCATGGCGGCTGGCCTTTCTACCCGATGGCCGCATGCTGGTCACCGAAAAAGTTGGGCCGGTTTGGCTGGTATCGCAGAAGGGAGAGAAGATACAGGTGGGCAATACGCCCGCTGTCTATTATCAGGGCCAGAGTGGCATGCACGGCATCTTTCTTTCCCCACATTACGCCACGGATCACAGTATCTATCTCACCTACGCGGCGCCTGGCGAATATGGCGGTGGTCTGACGATGGCGCGCGCCAAGCTGAACGTTACGGCCACCTCCGCCGCACTTGAAAATCTCCAGGTGCTATGGCGCCAGATGCCCACGGGCAAGGGCGGACAGGAAGGCGCGCAGATCGCCTTTGCGCCGGACGGCAATTCTCTGTTTCTGGCGGTCGGCGACCGCCAACGCATGACGCCCGCGCAGGATCCAAACGAGCCCGTAGGCAAGATTCTTCATCTGACGCTAGACGGCAAACCTGCCCGGGACAATCCCAATTTCGGAAAAACGGGCGCGGCCACGATTGAGCTTATTGATCCGCCTACCGATACGGAAGCCGCCAAGAACGCGAAGGTAGTGAGCACATATACCTTTCCGGGCCCCAATATGACGCCGGCTGAGACTTGGGCCAGCGGCGTGCGCACGCCCTACGGCCTGGCGTTTTCTCCCACAGGTGAACTGTGGGAAGTGGAGCACGGTCCGCGCGGCGGCGACGAATTGAACCTGATCGAAAAGGGCAAAAATTATGGCTGGCCGCTGGTCTCTTACGGCAAGAACTACAACGGCGTGCCAATTCCAACGCCCGACACGCGGCCCGACCTGGCGAAGCCCGTGATCTATTGGGTGCCGGTGATCGCGCCGGGTAATCTGATGTTTTACCACGGTACGCAGACTTTCCCGCAATGGAACGGCAATGGCTTGGTTAGCGGCCTTTCGAGCACGTCGATCACGCGCGTAGTATTTGACGGCCATGGCGGAGCCAAGGCTGTAGAGCGGTGGGACGTGAGCCATCGCGTTCGCGATGTGGAAGAAGGGCCGGATGGTTCGCTGTGGATGCTGGAAGACGCTAATGCGGGCGGCCTGTTCCATGTGACGCCCAAATGATCTCTTCGCGTTAGGTGAACGGGAAGCAAAACGGCCGGAGCGATCCGGCCCTTTTTGTTTGGTTCGTCAGAAGAAATCGTGGCTCAGAGTCCGGACGGCAATCGTAACCCGCAAACTCACAGCGGCTTTGCGTTCATTGCCTTCAGCCTGCGAAATCGGCCCCACGCCGCTGCGGCTAGAACGGGGAGAATGCATAGCAAGGTGGTAATGACACCGTTGTCACCGAGCATCGGGACTAGATTATAGGTCGAGACGAGGACCGCATACACGACGCACGCAGCCAGTTCGCGTCCCGGCGCCCAACGGGCCAGCATCCGGCCGATCAACGGCGCGCTAACCAACACCGGCGCGGCGAACCAGATTCGCCATCCTATGGAGTCCAGCTGAGGTTGCTTTCCGCTCGTGTAGGCCACGGTGAAAAACGCCACTCCGCCCAGGCCGGCAAAGAGGAAGTCGATCGCAATGTAAACAGCGATTCCGAGAAGCGCCAGGCCTATGAGGCGAGCGGCGTGTTCGGCAACGTCACGCCAAAGGAATGAGGCCGCCGTCCGTAAGACACTGGACCAGAACCAGACCGCGTCCCGAGCCGCCGCCCGTTCCGTCAGATCTCCGGCAGTGGACGCGGCGCGGTCCCGAGTAGTGACCAGCGCAAGAATCCGCTCTGCGATGTGCGCGCTATGCATGGGTAACTCCTGGGAGGACACAACCCTCCAATAACCGCCGATACGATTGTTGAGCCCGCGTGATCGCCGCCAGGCCTTTGGCGTTGAGCGCAAAATATCGCTTCGCTCGTCCCCCGCGCTGAGGAGTTGGATCGCCCAGTCGCGAGGAAACCAACCCCTTGTCCTCCAGCCGGTCCAGAGTGGTATAAAGCGCTCCCGGAGCTGGTTCACGACGGGTACATGCGCTAATCTCTGCCGCAATCGTCACGCCATAGGCGTTGTCGCCCAAACGCAGAATTGCCAACAGGACGACCTGCTCGAATTCCCCTAACGACTGCGCCAGGCGCATTTCCACTACAGAATAGAGGAAACGCCTCCGGCTGTCAAGCCAATTGTCAGCCGCTGGCGTCAGACACGAGCCGTAAGGCGCGCAAGTCACCCTCAGATGCCCCGACGAGGCTTTTGTTTTGACGGCCGCGTGAAGAATTAGACTCCGCGAATTACGCTGCGCGCGCGTCTTACCGATTAAGATGCCTGGTGCGATCCGAATAGCGACTGCGTGCCTGCTTGGACACTTCAGCATGTTCGCGCAAACCGCAGCATCCATTCCTCCGTTCGAAGCTGTCTCCATTCGCCCGCATGACGGCCCTATGCGTACTCTCGACGCCAAGATGTCGGGCCCGCGATTGAGCTGGGAGGCGGCCAATCTGCGCATGCTGGTGATGTTTGCATATAACTTAAGAAGTTATCAGGTGACCGGCGCTATCCCGTTACTGACCGGGCCGGATGAACGTTTCACGATCGTTGCCAAGGCCGAGGGGGATGACGCGCGAACTACTTTGGACTTTCGCCAGATGATGCGGCTCATGCTGGCGGACCGCTTTGCGCTCGAGACGCATCGCGAGATGCGGGAAATTCCAATCTATGCGCTTGTGGTTTCGAAGAACGGACTGAAGTTGAAACCGAGCGCATCCGATGCCACAAACACGACGTCCTATTATTCGTTTCTCGGAACCGACAATATCGTGACCTGCGCCAAAGCCAATATCGGCGCCATCCTCGGCGCGGTCGCCAGCGGTATCAATGATCGCCCGGTATTCGACAAGACCGGCATTACCGGAACTTACAATCTGCGCCTTGTCTTCACGCCCGAACGCCGCATGACTAACCCCACGGAGCCCGGTCCCACTGACGTCAGTATCTTCACTGCCGTTCAGGACCAACTCGGGTTGAAACTGGAACCGCGGAAGGAGGCGGTCGAAATTCTGGTCGTCGATCACGCGGAAAGACCAACCGGCAACTAACCGGCGGCGCTTCCATACAGGTAAGTCTGAATATCAGTTCCCGTCAGGCTAAAAGCCAGGAAATGAATCTTAGTGGACGTACGCCCAGCCCGCTTCCTGCTTGCGGACAATCTCTGCGATTCCCGAATCTACTTCACCGACGAACGGGAAGAGATCCTCACTCTTAACGTTCCGCATCTTCATGGCGTTGCGGCATGCCAGCAGCTTGACGCCGGCGTCGGAGAGTTGTTTCAAACGCTCCTCGTAAGAGGCGCTGGCCTTGGTTAGCATGGTGAGCCCGGGTCCGTAGAAGACGACCTCGACCTGCGATCCGCCATCGCCGGCGAGGGCTTTCATGGTGTTGTTGACGTGCACCACCAGCGAACCCCACGCGGCGCCCTCGTCTTCGCTCAGCTGAAAGACGACGTGATGCTTTGGGCCGGCCGGCGTTTGCGAAATGGCGGCGTAGCCCAACAGAAGGGCGAGCGCGGGCACAACGAGTAGCGAATTTTTCATATGGGCTATTCTCTCACCGCAGCTCGCAGTTTGGAGGTGCGGCCGCGGATCGGCTTTCGACTGGCGTCTCGGGTTCGCTTCGGAAATTCTGTTCCGACGAGGGGTTTCGCACGCCGCGATCGGAGTCATACTCGTGAGGAGGACTGTCCAATGGCAAACGGGCCCACAACAATTATCGTGATCCGCCACGCGGAAAAGCCGGGAAGCTACGGCGATACGGTTTACAACGGAGTGAATCCGACGGCGACGGCATGTGGGGCGGCGGGAGCGAAAGACCTGACGACCACGGGCTGGCAGCGCGCCGGGGGCTTGGTGACGCTGTTTGGCCCCGCTCCTTTTGGGCCGAGGGCCGGACTGTTTGCGCCGGACTTTCTCTACGCGGCCGATCCGGACGAGAAGCCAGCGGCGCCCGACGCAGGTGATAGCTCAGCGGCAGGAAAAGACCCAAGCCAGCGACCGTATGAGACTATTCTGCCGCTAGCGGCGGCGTTGGGAACCGCTGGCCAACCGATGAAGATTCATAAGAAGTTTGGGAAGAGTCACTATGCCGAGATGGTGAGCGACGTTCTGACTCGTAGCGGCGTGGTGCTAATCTGCTGGCAGCACGAAGACATCCCGCTCGATGCCGGCAATCAACAACCGGGGATTAGTCAGGAGATTCTGAACCAGACGAAAACTACAACTAAATTTGGCATTCCGGCGACATGGCCAAAAGCCAACAACGTGGCCCGATATGATCTCATCTTCGTCTTCACTCGCAGCTTGGAGAGTGGTCAGATCACAGATTTCCAGTTACTACCGCAGTATCTGGTAGCTGGAGACAGCGCGGCGCCACCGATCTCGCTGGCGGTTGGATGATGCCATGGAGCGCGCTAGTTGCCGGAGGGTTTTTCAGCGTGATCGACGACTAGCACCTGGACGGGGGTCTTCTGGGATTGCAGGCGCAAACCAAGCTGTTCCTGGATTGCCGTGGTGAGAGAGGGCGGACTACCCGGACCGGTGGGGTTTTCGCCTTCGGGGGTCCATGCCAGCTTCATGTTAAACACGCCATCCAGGCCGGTGTGATTGACGGCTGGGAGTCCGGTGACGCGAGCGAGTCTTTCGGCCAGACCGTCCATGCTGGTGTTCTTGAGGGTTAGGATTCCGTGGCCGGATTCGCTGGAGGATTCGCCGCCTGCAGCCTTTTCGATCTTGGGGCCATTCTTGGCTACTTCGAGGACGAGGGCCTGCAGGTTCCGGGTTTCGCGATGGAAAGCGAGATGGAATCGCTCTTGTAAAAGGGCTTGCATCATGGCATCCAGGACGGTATTGTCGTCAACCGGTTCGGCCGCTTTGGCTTCGATGTGAAAGAGATCCGAATCGAGCCAACTAGGGCCGCCGACGACCTGGCCGGGGCCGGTGTGGAACGCTCCTATGATGCAGCGTTTCAAGGTCACATCGGTGCAGACGGCACGGCCGCGGCCGGTGTAGCAACCGGAGGAGCCCTTTTGGATTTCGGCGGGGCCGGCAGGCTTCACAACAGCCACATCAAAATGCTGAGCGGCCGTTTGTGGGTACGCGAGAACCGCGAGAAAAGCGGCGACCGAAGCAACTGCGAATCGAATCATGAAACCTCCTCTGGCGGTCTGACGCATCCCATCTCGCAGGGTTAGCTTTATTTGTCCTGCTCGTTTTTGCTGGCTGCGTAGAGGTCTTCCCACATGTCGCCGGAGGAACCCGTCCATTGCGGGTTTTCGAGTTCCGAGGTCTGGTATTCCTCCTGCTGGAGCGTGCCGTGGCCGTAGGGGCAGATGTACTCGACGCGCGGGCGGCCTAACTGGAGCATAAAACCGCGCGAGCCGGTCTCGACGGGCATGCGCAAGCGACGCAGGCATACGCGGCAGCGGAAGCGCTGATCGCGGACGATGACATAAAACGTCCCGGCGGCCAGGAGAAACCAGACCATCAATCCGAGATTGATGGCCAGATAGGCGCCGGCGTGTTCCAGAGGAGCGATGGCGCGCGCGTTCTTCTCGTCCTCTGTCAGTTCGGGGGCCTTTTTCGCAGGCGCGGCGTTGGGATTCACCAGCGAAATGGCTCGACGGGAAGCGGGCGGAGCGCTAGGAAGATCTGGGGCAAGCGGCCCAAGCAATGCGAGGAGTCCGTAAAAGACCGCTGCCGCAACAACCAGTTTGGCTGCGAAATACGCCCAGTAGCGCATATCTGTTAGACTCTAACCCCCTTCAATTAGTTTCTAAAGCGGCGGGTCCGGATGCAAGCGGAACGTTCCGCCGATTACTGCCGGAAGAGATTCCGCAAGATGAACAGTACATTGGCCGGGCGCTCCGCCATCCTACGCATATAGTAGGGATACCACGCTTTGCCGAAAGGCACATAAAGGCGGACTCTGTATCCTTCGGCGACCAGCTTGCGCTGTAAATCACGCCGGATGCCATATAGCATCTGGAACTCGAACGCGTCGCGCGCGATTTTCCGCTCGGCTACATAGGCTTTCGTGGCCTCGACCATTTTTTCGTCGTGGGTGGCGATGGCGGGATAGACGCCGCGATCGAGCAACAGCTTCATTAGCGCAATGTAATTTTTGTCGACGTCGGCTTTGTTCGGGAACGCGACCGCGGCAGGTTCGAGATATGCGCCTTTGCACAGGCGCACACGGATGCGACGCGCGCATAAATCTTCCGCGTCGGCTTTGCTGCGGTAGAGGTAGGCTTGGATTACGACACCAGTAGATCCGTGCTGGGCGTAGAGGTCCCGCACCAGAGCCAGGGTGCGGTCCGTATACTCGGTCGATTCCATATCGACGCGCACGAAGTTGCCGAATTCGGCGGCGCTCGCGGCAAGCCTCTCGACGTTGGCGCGGCATTCGGATTCCGATAGGTCGATGCCAAATTGCGTCAGCTTGAGCGAGACGTTGCCTTGAATGCCGCCGGAGTGGATGGCCTCCAGAGTGTGAAGGTAGACATCGCGCGCCGAGGCGGCTTCCTCGAGCGAGTTTACGCTTTCGCCGAGGTGGTCAAGCGTCACCGTGATACCTTCGGCATTGAGACGGCGGCTGACGTCCAAAGCCTGCTCGAGCGTCTCACCCGCCACAAATCGAGTGGCCAGACGCTGGGCGGTTGGCGAGGTTTCCATCCACTGCCGTAACTGCTTCTGTCTGGAGAGAAACAGGAAGAAGGCGCGCACCATCTCAGCCTAACATTGGGCTCAGGGTATTACCGGCGCTTCCAGCCGCCGATTTTCCGGACCCATTTGATATGCTGACGCATTGAAGATTTCCAAGCCGCTGAATATCAAACCAGGCGAGCTGCGATGCCCGTACTGCTACGGCAAAGATCTGGTTCCTTCGATGCCGCGCGGCGTTTGGGACATGCTGATGGCGTGGATCGGGCGTGTTCCCAGGCACTGCCGGTTTTGCGGCCGGCGATTTCATCCCAAGACCGGAGACGTGCGGCGTCACGCCGATCAGCGAAACGAGGGAACTAAAAGGTGACTCTTAGTGCAACCTGACAGCGACGGGCGTCGGTTCCATCCGGGAAAGCTGTGGATTGATTGCCGGTGCCTGCCCCCGCCACCGGCTTTAACACGCCGCCGCTGGAGGTGAAGGCGGAGGTGTTGAGGCTGGTGTTGTATTGGGTGTTGAAGATGTTGAAGGCTTCGAACATCAGGTAGCCCCTGACGCGCTCACTGAAGGGCAGCGCGCGGGTGAGGCGGCCGTCCACGCGATAGGTGCGATCGATGTCGTAACTATTCACGGGATAGAAAGGAACCCGGCTCCATCCGCCAGATCCGTTAAGGGTGCTGGTGTAGGCCAGCGAAACTCCCGGAAATGCCGCGCCGCTTACGGTGGCGGTGGCGGGCTCGGCGGACGCCATGGTGGTGATGGTGGATAGCTCCCATCCGTTGAGCAGCCACTTGGCGGCTGGCGACTGACTGGCGGTGAGGTTGGGGCGCCAGATCCAACTGATGACCGCGCGATGACGTTGATCCGTCCCGGAGCTGCCCTTGTCGGCTTTGTAGTCGCCGTTATACAGATTCGACTGCGTGAAGGTAATTACGTTGCTTGCCCCGGCCTGCTGGGCATCATCGATAGAGTGCGACCAGGTGTAAGCGGCCTGCGCGGAGAAGCCGTGGGCGAAGCGCTTTTGGAACTGCAGCGCGAGACCGGCATACCAGGATTGGCCGCCGTTTTCCACCTGATAGATGTGGCCGTAACGATTGTCGATCTTGGACGCAGCCGTCCAGAGCGGAGTGGTGAACGTACCGACCTGGTTGTTGTTGATATCGTCGATGACGTACGTGCCGGTGGCCGTGGGAGAGCCCAGATTCACATCCCGTGAGGTCCAAAGGCCCACGCCGTGAGTGTAAATGCCGCTGGCGGTGAAATCGATGCTCTTGCCGATCTGACGCTGGACCGCGAGTGTTGCCTGCTCGGAGTACGGATTGTGGAAGTCAGGCGAGGCGAAGGTCAGGTTGACGGTTCCCGCGGGCACCGCGCTCACACTGGGAACCACGAACGGGAAGACGGGCGCGCCGGCCGTAGTGGAATTGGCGCTGATGCTGGTCTGATACTTGCCATTGCCCAGAAACAAGGTATCCAAGCCATCGCCGACAAAGGGAGCGTAGAACAGGCCGAAACTGGCGCGAATTACGGTTTTGGAATCCAAGGAATATGCGGCGCTGAAGCGGGGTGCGAAATCCTTGTTGGGAGAAGGAATGACGCCGGTACGAGAATAATTCGGGTCGGCTACGGTGGGTTGCGGGAGCACGGATTTTTCCCAACGGATGCCGTAGTTGAAGGTCAGCTTCTGCGTCGCCTTCCAGGTGTCCTGGGCATACAAATTGATTTCGGTGGTGCGGATGTCCTGGATGGGGTTGCCGAATTCCTGCGAAAACGAGGTGTAGTCGCGAAGGCCGGCGCTGTTGCCGCTGAAGTCCTGAGCAAACGTGGTTAACGTGGCGTAGCTGTACGAGCCGGCGTAGTTGAAGAGCTGATTCATCCAGTCTTCGGTGGTTGAGAAATCCATGCCGAACTTGATGGAGTGGGCGCCCTTGGTGATACTGAAATTATCGACGATCTGGAAGCGCTGCTCGCTGGGATAGGTGCGAGGATAGGCTTGGGCCGCTCCCACGGTGGCGCCTGCTACGGTGATGTACAACGGACCGGTGGAAGGCCAAAGCTGCGAATTCGCAGGATCGCTCAAGCGGTCTTTGAACCAACCGAAGCGCAGGTCGTTGAGACTGTTGCCGCTGATGATGGACGTCCAATCGGCCTTGCCATAGCGCGTTTCGACGGTGGAGTTGCCGTTGTTGCCGAGCATGGCGCCGGACGGAAAAACGCCCTGTGTCTGAATGCCGTTGGGCGAACGCCAGTGCATGGCGTTGAGGTCGAAACTGAAGGTGTTCTTCTCGTTGGGGCGGTAATCGATTTTTCCGAATCCAAGCACCTCGAAGACGCTGCGCGGAACCAGCACGTTCATTTGCGGCTGGATAAAAGCGATGGCCGCGGAGCACTGCGCCGGCGTGGCGGGGGCTTTGCAATTGGCGGGGTTCACGAAGGTACCCGTGGGATCGGCAATCGACTGCGTGGTGATTCGATTCAGGCCCGGAAAATTGCGATCGACCATTTCGAAATTGGTAAAGAAGAATAGCTTGTCTTTCGTTATGGGGCCGCCGATAGTGCCGCCTGCCTGGTGGCGCCACTCGGGCGGATTGTAGCCCAACGCGTAACGGTCGGGCGCATTCAGCGTGCGATTGCGGAAAAACTCGTAGGCTGTGCCGTGATACTCATTGGTTCCGCTGCGGGTTACGGTGTTGATGACGCCGCCCATGGCGCGTCCGAACTCGGCTGAGAAGCCGTCGGAAAGCACCTGGAACTCCTGCACGGCATCGGCGGAAATCTGCGTGGAGATGCGGGTGCGGCCCGCGTTTTCCATATAGAAACTGTTGGTGGTGTCGTTGCCGTCGGTGAGGAACGAGTTCGAGCCGACGACGCCGCGAAAGGCCACCAAACCGAATGCGCCATCGGTGGTGACAGCGGGGGTTAGGAGTACGAATGTGTCGGCGCGCCGGCCATTAATCGGCAGATCGTCAATCTGCTGCTGCGAAACCAGATCGGTGACGCCGCTCTTAGTGTCTTCGATTAGCGGCGCCGAGGCAGTGACTTCCACCTGGGTGGCCGCGCCCGAAACGGCGAGATCGACTTTGAAGTCTAGCGTCTGACCGACGTTTACGGTGAAGCCCTTGGCTTCCCAGTTGACGAACCCGGTCTTGCTTACAATGATGTCGTAGCCCGACGAAGGCGCCAGCGCGGGCGCGCTAAACAATCCCGCATCGGTGGTCTGCATGGCGCGGCGAATGCCTTTGGACTGGTTCGTGATGACCACGCTGGCCGCGGGAACGGCGGCGCCCGAGGCGTCGCGGACCGTGCCGGCGACGGCTCCTAAGCCGGCAACGCCCTGGGCGAAGGCGCCAGCGGTCAACCCAAATAAAACTACCGCAACAAATGGAAGAGTCTTCATGAAACTGCCTCCCTTTTGGTCGAGCTGATCAGACACTACACTATCAGGCAAGGACCTCATGGTTAATGACGGCCCGGTTAAAAAGCCCTCGACGTGGCGGACGTTTGAGCGCGATTCAGGTGCGCTCGAGCGCGCGAATCCCGACCGCAAAAATACTAAAAGCTGATACGCAAACCAATCTGCATGCGGCGCGCTTCCGTCCCATCGGGAGGAATAGCATCGCTGGAAGGAACATACAAGCTCTGTGGGGTAGGGGTCAGAATGCCTTTGGTTTCGGTATACGCCTGGCTGCTTGTGTAACCGCGAGCCGACCACGTGTTCGCAATGTTGAATACGTCCAACATGAGAGACGCCTTTACCCGCTCACCAATGGGAATCGTCTTGCTAATGCGAGCGTCCGTGCGATAAGTAGCCGGCAAGTAGTAACTGTTGTATGGAAGGAATGGAACGCGTCCACTCAAACCGGAACCATTGATACTAAAGTTGGAGAACATCCCGGTAACCGGCGTGTCTTTCACACTGATGGTTTCACTGCCATAGGGATGGCCGCTCGACATCGAGGTAATGGTGGAGAGCTGCCAACCGTTCACGAAGAACTTGTCGAAGAAATCGGTGCGGTGAGTGAAGGTGGGGGCCCAAATCCAAGAGAGCACCAGGCGGTGACGCTGGTCTTCCGTGCCGCTGCCCTTATCGGCTTTGTAATTGCCGTTATACAACCAGTAATTGGCATTGCTGAGGAATAAGTTGTCCGTACTCTCTCCATAGCTCTGGCCGTCGTCAATTTCATGTGACCAGGTGTAGGACAGGAGCCCTTGAAAGCTATGCTTGAAACGCTTATTCACCTGAACGGCCAGACCATTATAGGAACTGGTCACGCCGTTATCGGACTCATAAATTCCACCGTAACGGGGATCCGGCCGCGAGCCGACTAACACTGGGGTGGAATAGCTGCCCACGGCGTTTCCGCTGGTGTCATCGATGGCATAGGTGAAATTCGTAGTGGCGGTGGGCATATTCAAATCGCGTATGCCATAGAGCTGGACGCCGTGGCTCCAGATATAAGAGACGGACATCGCGATGTCGCTAGAGAGCTGGCGCTGCAGTGTGAGATTGCCTTGTTCGGAGTAAGGCGTGCGGAGATTCGGCGCCATGAACTGGAGGGCGACCGCGCCCGCGCTGACGCCGGTTGGCGCCGAAGCGAGCGCATTCGGAAAAGTGGGCCCGGCGGCGAGTTGACTGGGCTGCGTATTCGCCAACGAAAGGCTGGTTTGATAAATGCCGTTGCCGGTAGTAAATAAGTTGTCGATGGTGCCGCCCTGGAAACGCGCGTAGAACATTCCGAATCCGGCCTGTAACACCGTCTTATCGTTCAGACGGTAGTTGAGACCGATGCGGGGCGCGAGATTGGTAGTGGGCGAAGGAACATGACAGGTATCGGCATAGTCGTGATTGCACACTGAGGGTTGGGGTAACTGGGCATACTCATATCGCGCGCCTACGCTGGCGGTGAAGCGATCACTGACGCGCCATTGATCCTGGAGATAGAACCCGTAATCGTTGATGCGGGAATCGACTACAGGATTGCCGAAGGTCTGGGTATACTTCTGCCAGTTCTTGGCGCCGGGAAGAGCATTAGAGAAATCCAGTGCGAAGGCGTTTACCGTCTGATAGGTATAACTGCCGAATGCGCTGCTGATGAAGTAGACGTAGTCTTCGGTGGTGGCGATATCGAAACCGAATTTGATGGTATGCCGTTGTTTGGTCCAGGTAGCGTTGTCCTGGAACTGATAACGCAGTTCGCTCGGCTCAATGCGCGGCAGATAGCTGGCCGGTCCGAGCTGGGTGCCATTTACGGCCACCTGCAAAAAGCCTAAACCCTGGCCGAGCTCGGCGTTGTCGAACGTGTCAGCCTGGCGATCGCTGGCCATGGCGACGCGAAAATCGTTCACGAACGAACCGGTGGGAACCCACGTCCAGGACACATGTCCGTTGCGGACAGTTACGGCGTCGTCGCCGTTACTGGTGAGCGCGGAGCCGCTGGTAGAAGAGGCGCCGGTCTGGATGCCGTTGGGAGACAGATCGTGCATGAAGTTGAACGATGCGCTAAGGGTATGGGTATCGGAAAGGTGATAATCCAGTTTCCCGAGATACAACTCCTGATCGAGCGTGCGAGGAATTACGCCGTAGAAACGGGGAAGAAGCGCATTGATGGCGGCGCATTGCGCGGGCGTCGCGGCCGGTTGCGTGCCGCTGGCTACTCCGCAGCCGATCCATTGCTGAGTCGTGGGGTTGACGGCCACCGTGCTGAGACTCGAAACCATGGGAAAGTTGCGGCGCGTCACCTCAGTGCTTAGAAAGTAAAAGAGCTTGTTCTTCTTAATGGGCCCGCCAAGAGTGGCCCCTGCCTGATTGCGCTTTTCGGAGGGATTGAAAGAAGCGAACGGGTCGCGCGCATCGAACGCCGTGCTGCGGTAGAACCAGAAGCCTCCGCCGTGAATGTCATTGCCACCGCTCCTGGTGACGGTGTTGACGATGCCGCCCATGGCGCGGCCATACTCAGCCGAATAGTTGGAAGAAACAACCTGGAACTCCTGCACCGCATCTTGCGAGATCTGCGCGGAGATGCGGGTCCGCCCCGCGTTCTCGTTGTAAAACTGCTCGGTGGTGTCGGTTCCATCGACGAGAAACGAGTTTTGTCCGGCGACACCGCGGAAAGTCAGCAGACCGAAATTGCCGTCGTCACTGACGCCCGGAGTGAGCAGCACGAAGGAATCGACGCGACGGCCGTTGATGGGGAGCTCTTGGATCTGGAGCGATCCGACGACGGTAGAGACATCGGTCTTGGTGTCCTCGACTAGGGGCGCGGCCGCGCTTACCTCGACTTGCGTGGCGGCGGTGTTCACACTCAGTTTTACGTTTAAATCGAGGTTCTGGCCAACCTGCAGGTCGATATTCTTAATGTCGTACGCGGCAAAACCGGAAGCGTTCACCAATACCCGGTACTCGGGTCCGGGCGTTAGCGCCGGAGCGGTGAAGACGCCTTCGCTATTTGAGGTGATGGTGCGGATTAAACCACGGCTGGCGCTCGAGATTTCAACTTTGGCGTTCGGCACCACGGAACCGCTTGCGTCGCGCACTGTTCCGGAGATTCCGGCGAGACCGGCGGCCGACTGTCCGAACGCGGCTCCGGCAAGTAACACCAATATTGCGTAAGATTTAATCCTCATGAATTCTCCCTGAGCGAAACAAGTGGGCTGCGGCGCCGCAAATTTGGACAGAGCAGCTCGATTCCGGTAGGATAACTCAAATCGACATTAATCGGGTAATAAAATGGGCCTTTTTGGCCTACCTGGGACGCTTTGCGGCTAATGAATATTACAGGTTAATTACAAGCGTTTAATGCATTCCGACTGCGCCTTGAATGGATGCGGCGAGCTTAGCGGGATCATACCCTGCGCCGTCCTTAAACACTACTTTGATTTTGCGAATATCTGCCATTCGGGCGGCAGGGTTACCGTCTATTACTACTAGATCCGCGGCCTTTCCTGCGGTGACGGTTCCACGCGAATCGAGTTCTCCGAGTAGTTTGGCGCCGTTTTGAGTGGCGATGCGAATCGCCTCGACGGGCGTGAATCCACCCTCGACCAGCAGCTCCAAATTACGCTGATCGCCATAACCGGCCATGGCGCCGCCGTTGCCAGTGGGGTCGCAACCGAAGACCAGCAGGCCGCCGGCTTTGACGAAGGCGACTTCGAATTCGAGCTCCTTCTTAAGTTGCGCGATGGCCGGCGAATCGGCCCCGCCGCGCGCCGTTGCACGCGAGGACAGGTAGCTCACGGCGGCCTCCGGGGAGAGGGAATCGAGAAAACGCTGTTCGATAGGTGGGCGGCTGCCATCGAAGGCTTCAAAAACCGACAGGGTGGAGGTGACGGCGACGTTGTGGCGTACAAGGTCGGCAATCATGTCGCGTACAGGCTGACTGGAGATATCGAGGCGTTCCATTTCGCTGCGAGTGGCGCCCTGGGAGGGACAATCGTCGGGGCGTTTGCCGGGATGGAATTCGGTATCGACCAGAAGGCCGTGCTCCAGGTTATCGATACCGATTTCCGCGGCCTCGCGAAAGCCCACAGAACACAGGTGGCCGGTGACCTTGATGCCGCGTTTGTGCGCCTCATCGACGGCGGCCTTCAATTCCGCGCGCGTGATGTGCATGTAGGCTTTGAACGAAGTGACGCCGACGGAGGCCCAATAATCCACCAGACGGACGGCGTCTTCCGGTCCGGTGAGCTCATGCATCTGGGCGCCGATGCTGCCGGGGCCTTCGAGATAGGGCCCGGTGATGAACATATGCGGACCGGGCATGCGGCCGGTATCGATGAGACGTTTGACGTTGAGATCGGTATAGGGCTCGAGGCTGCCGCCGGTACGCGCGGAGGTGATTCCGCTGGCGAGGTAGAGGCGCGGAAAGCTGAAGGCCATTTCGTTGTACATGGGGATGCCGCCGCCGGAAGGATAAAAGAGGTGTTCATGCATGCCCACCAGGCCCGGGATTACGGTGTTGCCGGTGTAGTCGAGGGTCTGGGCGCCGGCGGGAATGGTGACAGACGAAGCAGATCCGACAGCGGCGATTTTTCCATGATCGATGACGATGGTCTGGTTTTCGACCGGCGCAGCGCCCGTGCCATCGATGACGCGCACGTGGGTGAGGGCGACGACGGGCGCGGTGACGGTGAGAAAGGATTGAAGTCCGGGAGTGAATCGGTTTTGGGCGAAGACGAGCGGGGCTACGAGGAGGAGGACTAATTTCACGGGATCATTATAGAGCACGGCGGAGAAGGGACTGTGGCGATTCGCGTTGCAAATAGCTGCGAGAGCCGTTCATACGATCATAGACGTGGATGCTTGTGAGTCGGCCGCAGAAATATCAAGATTTCTGTGCAAGCGGTTTTCGGTGGGTTGAAGATTTCCGCACTAGTTGCATCTGAGCGGAGGGTAGGGCTCCGCGGGGACGCGATCCGAGCGCCGACTCAGGTGCCGGGTTTCGGCGCGGGCGAGCGCACACAGCTCGCTTCGCGCTGGCCAGCTAATCGTGGCGACAAAGCGTTAAATCCAGGGGGTTGGGGGGCAGAGTCCCGAACTCAGTAAGCTCCTTTCCTTTTGATTTCTGCGCCGCGATCAGACTCGATCCAACGCGGGCATCCGCTCCGGCCAGAGAATGCTGAATCGGTTCAACGCGCGCTCCAGTTTTGGCACCGGCATCGTCCACTTCTTCGCAGCATTTTCGCAAGCCAGGTACCGCAATTTCATGGCGGCGTCTTCGTTTGGAAACGATCCGCGCATTTCGATAATTTTGGGCGGGGACATGTTCAGCGACTCAATCGTGTTGGTGGTATAGATGACCTTCCGGATCGGGCAAAGAACGGGATGATCCGCTCCCCGTTGGTAGTGTCAAGTATTTTGTGTAAACGGTTCTCGATGTCGATCTGCGGCCAGAACTTTGCTCCCTCATTATCCGCGGCCCACACGCCCCAACACTTCCTTGTTTCCCTGCGTATTCACCGCGATGGACACGTAGATCGCCCGGTTCTGCATGTGCCCGCCCTCCCGAATTTTCAAATATGGTGCGCCCGGAGAGATTCGAACTCCCGACCTACTGGTTCGAAGCCAGCCGCTCTATCCAACTGAGCTACGGGCGCACTTGTGAAGTAACCTAGCTCCGACGATTCTATCAAACGGCAGTGCGAGCATGCTCAGTTCAACAACCGATCTTGAATAAACGCCGTCCACGAGTCATCCGTCAAACACCAAGCTGAGCCAAAGCCACCCGCGGGATGCCGGCGAGATCCGGCTCGATGCGGACGCCGCGCCATCCCGCGAGCAGGCTCGCCACATGGGTATCGCATCCGAAACCCAGCTCGAACACTATCCAGCCCCCTGGACGTAGCACACGCGGGGCGTCGGCAATGATGCGGTCGTAAATTTCAAAACCCAGTTCGCCGCCGAACAAGGCTACGGCCGGCTCCCAATCACGGACTTCGCGCTGTAAGGATTCACGCTGTGCCAGAGGTACGTATGGCGGGTTCGAAACGATCAAGTCCATCGAACGATCCGCCACCGCCGACATGAGATCGCAAACGGCGAAATCTACATGCGCCCCGAGCATTTGCGCATTGCACGCCGCAACCGCTACGGCCGCGGGCGAGATATCGGTAGCAAGCGCAGGCAGACCAGTCTCTAACGACAATGTCACCGCGATGGCGCCCGAACCGGCGCCGATGTCAAGGATTCGGATCGCACCGCCAGCCTTTGAACGAAGTATGGCGAGCGCAGCCTCCACCACATGCTCTGTTTCCGGCCTGGGAATCAAAACATCCCGTGTGACACGAAATTCGCGCCCATAGAATTCCTGGCGTTTCGTGATGTATTGCGTCGGCTTCCCCTGCGTTCGCTCATGCAGGTAACGGCCGTAGTGAAGCCATTCGACCTCGCGAAGTTCCTGGTCGGAATGGGCGAAGAGGTAGACGCGTTCGCAGCGCATAGCGTGCGAGAGCAGGACTTCCGCGGTCAGACGCGGCACGGCCACCGCGGCATCGGTCAGGATTTGCGTGCCCTGGAGCAGGGCAGTTTGAACGGTCAGTGGCTCAGGCCTCCGCCGCTTAGTCCGCCGCGACCCGTCCGTTTTGGCCTTGGCTTTTCAGCTTTTCGGTTTGATAGTAGGCGATCAGCGCATCGACGATGGCATCCATCTTCCCATCCATCACAAAATCGAGCTGATGCAGAGTGAGACCGATTCGATGGTCCGTCACGCGATTCTGGGGGAAGTTATAGGTGCGGATCTTTTCGCTGCGATCGCCGGAGCCTACCATGCTCTTGCGTTCCGCCCCCAGCGCCGCCTGCTGCTTCTCGAGTTCCATTTCGTAGAGCCGCGAGCGCAGGACGCGCTCGGCCTTGGCGCGATTCTTGATCTGCGATTTTTCATCCTGGCAGGAAACCACCAGACCGGTTGGCAGGTGAGTCAGCCGAATCGCAGAATAGGTGGTGTTGACCGATTGGCCGCCCGGTCCCGAGGAGCAAAACGTGTCGACGCGAATGTCCTTCTGGTCGATTTTGATCTCGACTTCATCCGCTTCCGGCAGCACCGCGACGGTGATGGCAGAAGTATGCACGCGGCCTTGCGTTTCCGTCACAGGTACGCGCTGCACGCGGTGCACGCCGCTCTCATACTTGAGCTTGCTGAACACCTTGTTGCCGCTGACTAGCGCGATGACTTCCTTAAGACCGCCCACCGAAGAATCGCTGCTGGAAGTGATTTCCATCTTCCAACCCTGCGCTTCGGCATAGCGCGAATACATGCGGAAGATTTCGGCTGCAAAGAGAGTGGCTTCATCGCCGCCGGTGCCGGCGCGGATTTCGAGTACGACGTTCTTGTCGTCCAGCGGATCCTTCGGCAAGAGCAGCACTTTGAGTTGCTCTTCGATCTCCAGAAGCCGGGGTTCGAGGCTTGCCTTCTCCTCTTCGGCCATGGCTGCCAGTTCCGGATCTTTCTCTTCCAGCATGCCCCGCGCCTGGGCGAGGCCGTCTTCCACCGACTTCCATTCGCGGAATTTGCCGACAACCTCTTCCAACTCGGAGCGCGTTTTGGCCGCTTTCCGATACTGATCGCCATCGGAAATCACGGCGGGGTCCGCCATCTGCTGATTGAGCTCTTCGAAACGTTTTTCGAGCTGTTCGAGTTTTTGAACGAATTGCATGGCCGATTAGGCGATTACCAGTTCGCCGCCCTGCGATTTTTCGAGCGCCATAGCGCCCTCAAGGGCGCGTATGGCCACTTCCGCCTGCGTATCGTCCGGGGCTTTCGTGGTGATGCGTTGCAGCCAAAGTCCGGGCGCGGTGATAGTGGCCAGGAACGAACCGCGGCGCCTGGCTGCGAACCGGATCAACTCGTAGGATAGACCAATCACAAACGGCAGGATGAGGATGCGGCAGATCAGCTTGGCCGCGAAGCCGTCGAAGGGAATCAGAGCATAAAACGGGATCACTAGAATGAGCAGCACGAACAAAAAGCTGGTGCCGCAACGGGGGTGCCAGGTGACGAACTGTTGCGCATTGCGAATGTTGACATCCTGTCCCGATTCGTAGTTGAAAACCACTTTGTGCTCGGCGCCGTGATATTGAAAAACGCGGAAGATGTCCTTCATCTTGGACATTCCGTAAAGGAAGCCGAGGAAGATAACCATTCTTATGATGCCGTCTGCCACGTTGAACAGAATACGGCCGCTAAGCACGGGATAAACCTTTTCCAGTTTGGTAACAAGAAGCAGCGGAACGAACTTATAAAGGAAGAGGAACATCCCCACGCCGAAAACCAGGTTAGCGATTACGGCCCCGTTCCACACTTTTTCCGAAGGGCGTTTCTCCACCGGAATGGAAGGATTGTCCATTGCGGCGGCGGCTGAGAAGTTTAGCGCTTTGAAACCCAGTTTCATCGCCTGGAAAAGTGTTCCCACGCCACGGAAGATAGGCAGTTTGAAGATCTTATGTTTTTCCGAGAGCCTTGGCAGCGGCATCTGCTCGGTGACGATTTCTCCCGACGCCTTGCGAACCGCGACGCAATAGCTATGGGGAGCGCGCATCATGACGCCTTCCATGACGGCTTGGCCCCCGACGAGCGTCTCTTCACCGCTCTCGAGGATGGGCATCAATTGCGTGTGTGTCAGTAGACGAAAAAAAATACGAAGGAACACTAGGCCTCTCAAGGTTGCATTCCTATTATAACGCAGCCCCTTGAATCCACGGTTCTATCTGCATACAGGCAATGCCCGGCCAGGCAAAGGCCAAGGCCGCGACCGGGCGCCAAGCCCATCTATCCGTGAACGCTATTTAATTTTGAAATTCGGAGCCGCGCCTTCACGGTGTGCGGAGTGGCAGCCCTGGCAGGTCCCTTGAATCGCTTGCAAATTGGCGGCTTTGTCGCCGGTTCCGGAGGCAATCGCTTTGGCTGCATCGCGGGCGGTCTCGGCGAACTTCACGGCGTCATCTGCATGCTTGGCTTTCCAGAACTCAGCGACCTTATCGAAAGTGTCGGCGAGCTTGGTCGCGTCATCTTTGGCGGCCGCGTTGTCGGCAGCGCCACGAATTGCGCGCAGGGCAGGCTGGACGGACCTCATCCAAGTTTGATACTGAGCGTCGTCTTGTGCGCCAGCTATTGACGCGAAAATAGCAAGGGCGGTAACTGCGATAAGCGGTTTATACATGGGTCACAGTATATCGCGACTTAGCTAGGGAAATGCTACAGTTTTAAGAATTTGGAGGTACTCAACATCACTCATTGCGAATTGCGCTAACCGGATCGAGCGCCGCCGCGCGCCGGGCAGGCAGCCAACAGGCGAACAGTCCCACAATGCTCAGCACCATGGCCACAGCCGTGAACATTGCGGGATCCGACGGCGCATCCAGGAATCGCACGCTTCCCAGCACACGCGCGGCGGGTATGGCCACGGCGGCGCCCAAACCGAGTCCTGCGGCCAATTGCCAGACGCCCCTCTTCAATACCAGCCCAAGAATGCCGCGGGGAGTGGCTCCGAGGGCCATGCGGACACCGATTTCTTGCGTGCGGCCGGCGGTAGCCTGCGTGATGACGGCGTAGACGCCGACGGCGGCCATGAGGAGCGCAATGCCGGCAAACACAAGGAAGATGGTTCCGAACAAGCGAAGGAACCAGATCTGGTGCTCAAGCACCGCTGTCATGGTTCGGAGATCTGACAACGGTAAATCCTGGTCGAGACCCTGCACGGCGGTTCGCACAGCGCTGGCCATAGTGAGCGGTTTCGCGGCCCTGACCACGAGGGCCATGGAATCGTAAGATTCCTGCCGGTAAGGTAGAAACAGCAGGGGATCGGGCGCGGATTCTACGGACTGTACGACGTTGCCCGACACGCCGATTACCGGAATCCAGTCGCCGGCCTTTTCTCCGTTATAGAAGCGGAGCCTTTTCCCGACGGGATCTCCGTTGGCCCAGTAACGCTCCGCGAATTCGCGCGTTACCACGACGCCCACGTGTCCAGTAGAACCGTCGATCGCGTTGAAGTCGCGTCCGCGCAGCATCGGCAGATGGATCGCAGTCAGGTATCCGGGCGATTCCACTACCACGCTGGCGGAGGGTCCATGAGCCGGGTCGGGAAGCGGCTTGTCTTCGACCTCAATGCGCCGGGATCCGGCGCCAGTGATGGGTAGATCGCTGGTGATTGCGACTCGCTCCACACCTGGAATGGAGGCGATGCGCGGCAATAACCGTTCGAAGAAGCTGCGACGGCTGGCCGCATCGGGGTAGCGTATTTCCGGAAAATCGATCCTCGCCGTCAATAGATGGTCTGCGTCCATCCAGGGGTTGACGGCTTGTTTATCGACAAAGGTGCGCATGAAAGCGCCAGCGCTCAATAACAATACCAGCGTGAGCGCGAACTGAAACACGACAAGTACGCTCGAAAGCCGGCCGCCGCGCCGCGACCCGACTGTTCGCATGCCGTCCTTCAAGGCGCCCATGACGCCGGCCTTAGAGGAACGGAGCGCGGGAACGGAGCCGAACATCAGGGCGCTCATGACACAGATGGCCGCAAAATATGCGAAAACCCTGTAGTCGATGGCGAACCGCACCCAGTAGGGTTTGCCCACGTTTTGGGTAGCAAGGTCAAACGCGTGAACGCCGATAGCCGCCAGACCCAGGCCCGCGATGCCGCCGAAGATGCTGAGCAGGAGGCTCTCCATCAGCAGAAGGCGTATGATCTGCCATCGCGAAGCGCCCATCGCGAAACGTATGGAGATCTCGCGCTGCCGCGTCAAAGCGCGCCCCAGCATCATATTGGCGACGTTAGCGCAGGCGATCAACAAGACGAGTCCCACGGCGGCCATCATGAGCGAGAAAATCAGCTCGATCTGATCGCCGTTGTAACGTTGATGGAAGGTTTGTACCAACGCGGCAGTATCTTTATCTTCCTTGGGGTGCTCCTGAGCAAGGCGGCGCGATACCACGTCGAAATCGGCGGCGGCCTGGGCGAGGGACGTTCCAGGTTTGAGCATGCCGAACAGTTGGAGTGGTCGATGGGAGCGGTCGGTGAGATCGGCGCCAGCTTGGAGAGGCATCCATACATCCTGTTCGGAAGGAAAGCGGAAGCCCTCGGGCATCACGCCAATAATTGTGGCGGGCTTGCCATTGACGCGCACGGTGCGGCCCAAAACATCGCGTCCGTTGTAGCGTTCCTGCCATACGCGATAGCCAAGTAACAACACGGGCGCGGCGCCGGGTTTATCGTCGGCCGCAGTGAAATCACGCCCGCGCACCGGCTGGATGTGCAGCATGCCGAAGAAACCGGAAGACACGTCAAACATGCTGTAGCGCTGGGGGGCTACGTCCTGTTCGCTGAGGGTAGCGCCATCTCCGGACGCGGCTTCGAGAGCCTCAAAAGAAGTCACGCGGCTGCGGTATTCGGCGAAATCGGGCCAGGAGACGCCGCTGCGGCGTTGGTCGCCTTGCGTGGCTTTGAGTTCGCGCGTCAAGACTGAGACCAGCCGTTCGCCACCGGGCACTGGCACCGGTTTAAACAGGGCTGCGTCAATGAGCGTGAAGACCATGGTGTTCAGCCCGATTCCGAACGCTAGAGTCGCCATGACAGCGGCGGAGAACCAACGACTGGAGGAGATCATCCGAAGCGCGAATCTGAGATCATCTACCATTTCTGTTCCTTACGATCCGGAAGGCTGGCAGGTTCGAAGGAATTGTGGGCTAGGTGACAGGAGCTTCGATGGAGCTCGGAACATTGGCCAACTGCCTTGATAGACGCAAGCGACCGCTCCTGCTGTGATTGCTCGGGCTAGCGGCGCCGCTTGTCGCGCAAAGCCCTCTTCCATTTTGCGAGATGACGCAGCAGCTGGTCGCGCTAGGAAGGCTGGATCCCCCAGCGGGTCTATTTGCCGCCCGTGGGACTATCCTGAATTACAGGCGTTCCATCGTGCTTCTTACGCGTGCTGAAGCGTGAAGTATCGATCTGCTCGCAGTTCGTCAACGACAACGCCGGCCCTTTTTCCGTATCGATCGAGGCGTCGCGGAATGCGATTTCCTTGGCATTGGTACACGTCATTCCCGTCTGTGCCTGGATATGAACATTGCTGAAGGTAATATTCGCCACCGGCATCTCTTTCAAGCCGGTGATCTGGCCGGCCGTCCTCGAACCACGGGCCGTGATGTTGCTGAACAGAAAATCGCGGAAGATGGGCGTGCCGGCATTCACCGGGAAGGTGTCTCCGGGCTTGTCGGCCCCCATATAGAAAGTGGTGATGGTAAACGCCGAAAGCACATCCTGCATCAAGACATTGGAAACCGCCAAGCCTTCCACCACGTTTCCGCGCCCGCGCTGCGATTTGATGCGAATACCAACGTCGGTACCCTGGAACACGCAGTTATTGACGGCCACGTTACGGACGCCTCCCGACATTTCGCTGCCGATCGTTACGCCGCCATGGCCCCGCAACATCACGCAATTGGAGATGGCGATATTCTCGTCCGGCTTGCCTAGCTTGCGTCCCCATTCATTGCTGCCCGATTTCAAGGTCACACAGTCGTCGCCGACGTCGATGCGGCTGTTGATAATCTGCACATTCCGGCAGCTCTCGGGATTAATGCCGTCGGTATTCGGCGAGGGGACCGGATTCTGGATGGTGATGCCGTCCACGCGGACAAACTCGCAGAGCAGAGGGTGCACGGTCCACTCCGGTGAGTTGATCAGGTGGAGTTGCTCGATCACTACAAACTTGCAGCGCACCAGCTTAATGAGATGCGGGCGGCCATTGGCGAGAAGCGCGAGTTGGTTCAACTCTGCCGGCGTGCGCTGCTCGCGGGCAACTTTTAGGCGGTTCGGCCAGCCCATCCGCCTCCACCAATTCTGGCCCTGTCCATCGATCGTGCCGCGTCCGCGAATGGTGACGTTCTCGGCGTCTTCGGCAAAGATCAGGGAAGAAATCTCTTTTCTGCCGTCGCCCCAAACGCTGTCGTAGATCGGATAATCCGCTGGGTCGGGGCTGCCGAGTATGGTTGCCCCCGCGTCCACCTCCAGCGTCAGGTTGCTCTTGAGATTGATTGCTCCGGTCAGATAGCGGCCGGGACCGAAGTAGATCACGCCGCCGCCCGCCTGAGAGCCGGCGGCAATCGCTTTTGCGATGGCCGCCGTGTCTTTGGTGGTTCCGTCACCCGTTGCGCCGTAGTCGCGCACGTTGTACACAGCGGCGTGACTGGCGGCGGCCGCCAATATCCAAACCACTGCCAGGCCCAACCAACGCCGCTTCATGCTACCAATACAAGCGGCCTACCAACTGAACCGTTCGGGCCAGATTGGCGGTTGCCGTGATGGTGCCGAAACCCGACGAACTCGCCGTGGTGCTGGGCGGTCCAAAGATCGCATGGTTGAGGACGTTATAAACTTCGCCGCGTAGTTCGAAGCGCCGGTGTTCGCCGATGTCGAAACGCTTCAGGGCGGAGACATCCAATTGATTGATGCCATCGGTCCGCGCGTTCATGAAGGTCGTCGGGAAGGTGCGCAGGTGGTAATTGAAAGCGTCGGCCGAGTTTACGTCGAACGCTTTGGTATTGAACGCGACGCCATTGACCTGGCGGTTGTTCACGTTGAGAGGTCCGCCAAGATACACGTAGTCGCCGGGCGTCGAGGAGCTGCCGTTAACCCACGTAAGGGGACCGCCGGTTTGCGCCTGATACACGACATTGAGCGTCCATCCGCCGATGATGCCGTTGGCAATGCCCGACTTCGCGTCGAAGCGTTGGCCTTTCCCGATGGGAAGCTGATAGGTCATGGTAGTGACGAAACGGTTGGGGTGGTCGCTCGGAGACACGCGCTTTTCCGGACGCGCGTCGGAATCGTTCAACCAGGAATCGAACTCGATCAGCCTCGACTTGATATAGTTCACATTCATCTGCAGGCCGTTCGAAATACGCCGCCGCACTCCGATATTCAAGCTGTCGAAATAGGAGCTGCCCACGTTATCGTTTTGTTCCAGCACGCCGCTCGAGTTCCAACCCGTAGAGCTGTCCCCGACAGGAAATTCAGGGTAACGCGCCAAAAGCTGGACCGGCGATGTGGTGGAGGCGAAAGTAGTGGTGGTGCCGGTGCTTAATCCGGCGAAGGGGTTCGGAACAGAGGCCGTCAGGTAGGCTTGGTTAGGATCACGCAACGGATACGTGCTCAGATACTGCCGCGGAATTCCGTTGAGCTGCGTGATCGCCACGGGAAGGTGTATGGAGTGGTTGCCAATATAGAGTACTTCGAGCATCGTATTGGGCGAGAGTTGCTGTTGTATGCCCGCATTCCAACGCAGAGAGTATGGGTTCTTCACGAGCGGATTCACGAACGTGACGGCTCCGTTCACTCCTGTAAGAAGCCCTAAAGACGAACCAAAGGGCGCGGTAAAGCCATTCGGGAAGGGATTGCTAAGATTCGGCGTACTCGCTGTAACTACCTGTCCGGCGCTCGGGGGCGCGGTCATCGTCGTGGTGGCGCTATATCCCGGTTGGTTGATCTCTGGCGTCGATGAATATGTGCCGGTGATGGCCAGGGTCGAAATAGTCACTGGGCTGGTGAACATTCCGAATCCGCCGCGAAGTACCGTTTTGCCATGAAACACGTCCGGCGTCCACGCAAACCCGGCGCGAGGGCTCAGTAGATGGGAGGTGTTCTGATATACCGCATTGTTGTTGGGGCTCGCAAACGTTGGGCCGCCTAATACGTTGAATGCGCTTGCGGGAAGCTGCGCGATCGGATTCTTGGCGTAAGCCGCCATAGCGGGGCCGGCTAGCGGATTGGGATCGGTTGTGTCGAACCCGTTCAGCGTCCGGCCGTATTTCTCGTGATACGGCCCGTTCCAGTCATAGCGCAGGCCCAGGCTAATGGTGAGGTTGCTTTTCACGCGCCAGTCGTCCTGAACGAATGGCGAGGCGTAATAGGAATACCACGAGCCGTACGTCGATTGGTCGTAGGAGCCGCTATAGGGCAACCCCAGCAGGAACGACGCCAAGTCCTGTCCCATCGTAACCGTAGAAGACGCGCTGCTCGATGCGCGCACATAACTATTCCCGCTGAAACTGAACGTGCCGGTGGAATTTCCCACGGTGTAAGTGTTCAGCCGGTACTGCCGCAGATCGCCGCCGAATTTCAGAGTGTGGTTGCCCTTGATCTTTGTCCAGCTGCCGTAAAGCTGCGCCGATTGCGACGGCAGGTTGCTGTTCCCGCTCGCGCTGAGGTTCTGAAAATTGGTGTTGCTGCTGAATGCGATCACCGGCATTTCCAGATACTCGGCGTGTGAGGCTATGTAGCTCGGGAAACCCAGGCTGGTAGGGTCGAAGCCCGTGTTCGGGCTGGCATGCGTCTCGGCCATGCGGCTGATATTCGCGCGAAGGTCCAGAACGTTGGTTGAATTAAGGGTGTAGACTTCGTCGATGGTACCGCCCCAGTTATTCCGGAACAGAATCGACCCTTCGGCTGGATTCTGGAAGTAATCGTTCTTTATCTGGCTGTAGCCGGTGCGCCGGATGTCGAAGAACACACGGCTCCTGTCACTCATGTTGTAATCCAGCCGGCCCAATTCGTTGTTGTAATCGTCGTTCGTGGTGGCGTTGCTCGCGTAGTTCTGATAGCCGTCTGGTCTTACGGCCGCGATGTTCGGCTCCGGATAGAACTTCAGGTACGCCTGCGCAATGGGGTTGAGCTGCGAACTTGGAATTATGTTGTTGGGATATGGCGACCGCGTGATGGTGGTCCCACTTTGCACCGCGCTGTAAGGATCGTAAAGTTGGCTCGTGGGCCCATCCGCCGCTAAGACCTGCGAGAAATTACCTTGACGTTCCAGATCGGTGGGAACGGTAGTAAATACCGGGTTGGGCTGTCCGTCCTTGAGGCCTTCAAACGCAAAGAACCAGAACAGCTTATTCTTGCCGTTGTACACTTTGGGGATCCAGATAGGTCCACCCGCGGTCACGCCGTATTGGTTGAAATGCGTTACCGGACGCGCCACGCCTTTGGCATTGTTGAAGAAATTGTTGGCGCTCAGGGTGTTCGGTTGGTTTTGTTCGAATAGCGTTCCATGAAGACTGTTGGTTCCGGTCTTCATGACTTGATTCAAGGTGCCTCCGCCAGTGTGGCCGTACCCGGCATCCGCATCGAACGCCTTAACGCGCACTTCCTGCACCGCGTCCTTCGGCAGGCTATAGGCCAGGCGGCCATCCCACGTGGCATCGGGTGAACCGTCAATCAGCAATTCGCTAGTCTGTGCGTAACCGCCGCCAACGCTCCATCCTGCGGCGCCGCCGCTGTCGAACGGGTGGATCAATCCGGGTTGGCCAGTGGCGATCACTCCCAGCGAAAGGGCCGCGAGAGCCATAGGCGTGCCGCCGTTGAGAGGCAGATCCTGAACTTCTTTGGCCGTAATGGATGACCCGGCTGAGGCGTTTTCGGTATTGAGCAGCGGCGCGTCCGCCGTTATCTCCACTACTTGCGTGTTGTCCCCTACCTGGAGCTGGATATCGATTACCGGATGGTCGCCCGAACCTACCGTGAGTCCCTTCCGAATGAAATTCTTAAAGCCGGAACCCTGAGCCGCAACCTCATAATCGCCAGGCTGAAGGTAAGGCGCCGTGTATTGACCAGAAGCATCCGAAACGGTCTGAACCTTGGTCCCCGTATGTGTCTCGGTAACGGTGATCTTGGCGCCTGCAACCGCGGCGCCCGAGGGGTCTCGAACCGCTCCGCTGATCGTGGCGCGAAATTCCTGGGCTGACAAGGCCAAGGGTATTGCCATCGCAATGGCAAAAAGTCTAAGCTTCATGGATTAAACCTCCGAACTAACTACAAAAATCTAACGATCCGTCCCATTCACCAGATAAGGCCGCATTGCGGGTATCGCCCGGGCGAATTCACGCGCCGCCATGGCGCCAACCTCGGCCTGCCCTTTTGGCCCTAGATGGGTCGTGTCCCGCTTCCCTTGCGCATCCCGGCCGTCGATATCGATGCAGCCCGCCGGTCCCAGGCGTTCGGCCTGCTCGCGGCTCAGGGTGTTGAGATCCATCAGGCGGACGTTTCTTTCCGCCGCCAGTTCCCGTACCGCCTGCACATAGGGCGTTAATGAATCTTCTTTGATCTTGCCCTCGGGCGTGAACACCCGCCTCACAATCGAGGTCACTAGGACCGGCTCTGCCCCAATCGCGCGCGCTTCGTCAACGTAACGAGCCATGTTTGCCCGGAATGTCGTAGCAGGGTCGGTCTCGCGTTCCGCGCCTTTTCCGGGGCCGTCGTTGTGGCCGAATTGAATCAGGATGTAATTGGGCTTGGCGGCAAGCGCAGGGCCCCATAATCCCTCGTCTCGAAAGCTCTTGGAGCTCCGCCCATTCTTCGCCAGATTGACCACTTCAACGTTAGCGTTGAACGAAGCCTTGAACCCAGGTCCCCACCCACCCTCATCGTTCACCGTAGAGTCGCCCACCAGGACGATTCGTATGGGCGGAAGTGGAGCGGGCGTTTGGCCGAAAGAAAGAATGGCGAATCCAAACAACGCTCCGGCCCGGAGACAAAATGACTGTAACATTACAATGCGAGGCTACACATAGAATAGACAATATTGCGGCAAACCGTCCAGGACGTAACGGTTGCAACCTTATTCAACATAGGATAAGTCCTTTGTAGTCAGTAGCCTATTAAATCTGGGATTCACCCCGCGGCAACGATTTAAAGGGTCTGGGGAGTATGATAGACTGGATCTAACGCAGGGTCTTAGGTGTGAGGAATCAGACGTTGGAGAGCGTAGGCAGCGGTGTGGTGGCAATGTCGCTTCCACCCGAGGCTCAGGCCGCCATTCGCGCGCAACTTGATCTCCTCTTGACCAGCCCGCATTTCCGGACCAGCAAGCGGTGTCACGGCCTCCTTAAATATGTCGTTCAGGCTCATTTAGAGCTTTCCCTCGATCACATCAAAGAACGCACCATCGGTGCGGCGGTCTTCGGACGAGATCCAGCTTACGATACGAATCAGGATTCGGTGGTCCGAACGACGGCGGCAGAAGTTCGAAAGAAGCTCGCCCAATATTATCTGGAACCCAGCCGCGAAACCGAGATCCGCATACTCCTTCCAAACGGCTCGTACGTTCCCGACTTCACGTTCCCCATCGAGCGCGCATCGCCGCCGCCGGCGCAGCCTGAGTCGATAGTTCCATTAGTGGAAAGTTTGCCCGCGGCGCCGGTCACGGCTCGCGAACTTTCACCTCGCCGGAGTTGGCGGTGGTTGTGGATTGCAGCCGCTGCCGCGCTTACCATTGCGGCGGGTTGGGTCGTTTTTCATTCGCGTCCCAACGAATTGGAGCTGTTTTGGAGTCCGTTAATTGATGACCACGCGGACGTCGCTCTTTGCACGGGCCAGCCATTACGGATCTACATGTTCGACGGATCGAGGACCGAAGAACTCAACGAAAAGATGGTTGGCGCCCCCGGACATCCGCCGGCTTCGAACCAGATTCGCCAGCAAACCACCTTAAACCTCTCCGATCTCAAAACAGCCGGCAACCGTTACTTTTCTTCCGGAGACTTTCTCGCCTCCCTTCGTCTGGCCGAACTACTCGGGCGGAAACACAAGCCCTTTCAAGCGCTGGGGGATCGCAACACGACTTACAAAGACCTTCGCGGCCATCCGGCAGTCTTGATAGGCCAGTTCGACAACCAATGGACGAAGGACCTTACCGCCGGCTTGCGTTACAACTTACGGCGTAATGAGCAGACTTATTCGTATGAGGTCTTCGACCGCCTGCGAAGCGGAAAAACAATCGCAACCGTTACCCGGGATGTAAATCGCCCGGAAGAATACGCGATTGTGAGCCGGGTCTTCAGCTCATCCACTGAAAAGACGGTGATTGCGGTAGCGGGAATGACCTACAACGGCACCACCGCGGCCGGCGACTTCCTGACCAACCCCGCATACATGCGCGAAGCGTTCCACAATGCGCCCTCCAACTGGTATCGCAAGAATATCCAAGTGGTTCTGAAAACGGTCATGGTCGCGGGCGCCGTCGGGCCGCCCCAAGTTGTCGCGACTTACTTTTGGTAAGTGCGTCGGTGATCGAGGTTGGCACGCTAGGGCCACCCACCTGGCCATTCGCTTTCTGCGGTCGTGAGCAGTGCCTTCATGTCCCCCGCCGCATGCGCCCGATCTCGGCAATCACAGCGGGGCGCGGTGAGCCACACGGCCCATTGCTCGCCACGCCGCCGTCCTACCCGAGCCCTGCGGCGTTCATCTGTTTGGCAAGCGGCTTGCCCCGATATTACGGCATGGAGGGCTTGATGCATGATTCGCCAACTATTTGTCCTGCTTACACTTGGTCTTAACTTTACACTTTGTGTTCTGGCGCAAAGCGTGCCTCTATATACCGTCACCGTGGTGGAACGTACTGTTAAAGCTGTCAATTACCAATACCGCAAGGGTCCCACCCCGATCGATTTTCGCGGCACGGTGCTTCTGCCCGAATCGAAGGGTGACGCCGCCGTGGAATCGAAAGCCGGTCGCACCGAAATCGACGCCAGCTTCACCCACGTTCCGTCACCGCGCCGGTTCGGAACCGAATATCTGACCTATGTGCTCTGGGCTATCACCCCGGAGGGCCACCCCAAGAATCTCGGTGAAATTATCCCTGGCTCCTCGGACAAGGCAAAGACTCATGTCACCACCGATCTGCAGACCTTCGGCCTAATAGTTACCGCGGAGCCCTACGCGGCCGTTCGTCAACCGAGCGATGTGGTGGTAATGGAAAACGAGGTTCGCCCCGATACGCTCGGAAGCATTGAGCCTATACAAGTGCGTTATGAACTGATGCCCCGCCACGCCTATACGTACGACAAGCCCGCCGATCTTGCCGCGGCGGATGGCGCGGGCCCCAAGGTTTCCATGGGTGAATACGAAACGTTGCTCGAACTCTATCAGGCAAAGAATGCCATCCAAATCGCCCAGGCATCCGGAGCGGGCCAATACGCCGCCGAGGTTTTAAATAAGGCGCAAGACCAGTTACAAAACGCGCAATCGCTGCACGATAGAAAGGCGGACAAGAGTTTGATTATCTCCGCCGCCCGGCAGGCAAGCCAAACCGCCGAAGACGCGCGCGCCTTGGCTAGCCAGCGAGCCAAAGACGCCGAAGTCGCGAAGGCCCGCGGCGATGCCGAACATGAGCGCCAATTGCGGCTCAGCGCCGAAGCGCAAGCCGCGCAGGCCAAACAGCAGTCCGCCCAGGCCGAAGCCCAAGCCCGCGCCATTCAAGCGCAGGCTTCCGCCGACCGCACGCAATTCAATCAGATGAGCCAAACCCAAGCTGCGCCCGTGCAACCTGCGCCGGTCCAAACTGCACCCGCTCAGCCGCCCGTCGATATCTCGTCCCTGCGTCCTCCACCGCCCGACCAACAGACGCAACGGAACGCGCGCGCCGCTTTGGCGCAACGCCTCAATGGATACTTCGCCTCGCGAGACACGCCGCGCGGTCTGGTCGCAACCATATCGAATTCCGAATTCCACGGCACGGCCCTCGACGGTCGCGCGCAAGCCAGCCTCACGCAAGTCGCTTCCGCGGTAGCCGCGTATCCTGGGTTAATGGTGGAAGTGGAAGGCAACAGTGATAGCGCCGCGCCCGAGGCCGAACTGCTGGCGACGGCGCGCGCCGAAGCTACGCGCGACGTCCTCATTCGCAATGGATTGCCCGCCGGGTCGGTAACGGCGCGTGGTTATGGCAACAGCCGCCCACTCGGTCCGAACTCCAGCGTCCAAGCCCGCGAGGCCAATCGGCGCGTCGAAATCGTTATCTCCGGCGGACCGATAGGCAACGTCGCAGTCTGGGATCGAAGTTACTCGCTGGTTCCGAGGAGATAGCGAGTCATTCTTACAGCCCGGCTTTGCCGACGCGTTCGATTAAGGAGCGCATATCTTCGGCGTGTTCTTCTTCCTTGGCGAGAATCTCCTCCATCATCCGCCTACTGGTAGGATCGTTGTCGCCAAGGTACCGGATAATTTCGCTATAGGATTCGATCGCGATCCGCTCAGCCACCAGATCCTCCCGGATCATGTCGGTAAGCGTCGTGCCTTCCACGTATTGCGAGTGGCTGCGCGCCAGCATTCCTTCCGGATTGAAGTCGGGCTCGCCGCCCAATTCCGAGATTCGCTGCGCGATGCTGTCGGCGTGTGTTTGCTCCTCCGCCGCATGCTCCAAAAACTCATCCGCTACCGATTGCGCGTTCAAGCCCTTAGCCATATAGTGATGCCGCTTATATCGCAGCACGCACACGATCTCGGTGGCTAAAGCCTGGTTCAAAACGCCCAGCACGGTTTTCAAATCGGCTTTATAGCTTTCGGTTACCGCGCCTTTTTCCATGTGTTGCCGCGCCCGTTTACGAATCTCCTCGATATCAGAGAGGAAAGGCTGTTTAGTTTGCGTCGTTGCCATAGACCCATCATCCAGGGTTCAAAAGGAACCCGCTAATCCAAGCTGCGAATATTCGTGATCTTACTCACTACTTTCTGTTTCCGATGTGCGCTGCTTCGCGGGCCTCGAATATGTGTGGTAAATACATCCCGCGAGGGTTCGAAGGATTCCTGCTTGATCGTCTGGACACAGCATAAGCGAAGGCGTCCTTTTTCGGAATTGAATACAGGGCCGCGCAAAAAACAGGACGAAGGAAACCGACCGTGGATCGCACCTGTCCTCCGTCGCCGATGCTCCTCCAAATGAGAACTTCGCATACAAATCGACCCTATGTCCTACCCATGTCCAGACCGCACATGCGTTATCGTAAGCCTTAACATGTCTGAGCCTTACATCAGCGCACGCGGACTCTCCAAGCGCTACCGCTCGGGCGCATCCGTCCTCACCGTCTTCGCCAATCTCGATCTCGATGTCGCACCCGGCGAAATGCTCGCGCTTGTCGGCGAATCGGGCGCCGGCAAGTCCACCCTGCTGCACCTCCTCGGCGGTCTCGACACCCCTTCGGAAGGTACGATATACTACGGTAGTAAAGAGCTTTCAGGGCTCGCGGATTCGGAAAGAGCGGACTTTCGCAATCGGGAAATCGGATTTGTTTGGCAGATTCACTACCTGCTGCCGGAATTTACGGCGCTGGAAAATGTGGAAATGCCCCTGCTGATCCGGGGCGTTCCTCGCGTAAAGGCTGCTTCGGAGGCGCTGGCAAGGCTGGATGAAGTCGGTTTGGGCGCGCGGTCCCATCACCGCGCGGGAGAATTATCGGGTGGCGAGCAGCAGCGAGTGGTACTCGCGCGCGCCTTGGTGGGGCGGCCTTCCGTCTTGCTGGCCGATGAGCCCACCGGCAACCTCGATTTTCGGACCGGCGAGATGATCTTCGAGCTCCTCGAAGGCCTCCACCGCTCCCACCATCTCACGTCTGTTTTTGTTACGCATAATTTGTCGTTCGCGCGCCGTTGTTCACGGGTTTTAAACCTAGAACGCGGTGGGTTCGCCGCCAGTACTGGTATTTCGCAACCTGGAGGCGCGCCGGAGTATCTTTAAGTAATAGGGGGGCGTCACTTCTAATATGTTTGAGCGTTATACGGAGAAAGCGAGAAGAGTGATCTTCTTTGCGCGATACGAGGCGAGCCAGTTCGGCAGCCCGTACATCGAAACCGAGCATCTTTTGCTCGGCCTGCTGCGCGAGGATAAGGCTTTGGCCAACCGCTTCTTGCGGTCGCACGCCGCCGTCGAATCCATTCGCAAGCAGATCGAAGGTCATACCACCATTCGGGAGAAGGTTTCCACCTCGGTCGATCTTCCCCTGAGCCACGAATGCAAGCGTGTTCTCGCTTATGGCGCTGAAGAGGCCGAACGGCTCAACCACAAGCACATCGGAACCGAGCATCTCTTGCTCGGCCTGCTCCGCGAGGAAAAATGTTTCGCCGCCGAGATTCTGCACGAACGCGGTCTCCGGCTCTCCACCATTCGGGAAGAACTGGCGCGATCCCAAAGTGAAAAGGTGGCCCAACGCCCCAAGGAAAGCTCGCTGCTTGCCGAATTCAGCCGCGATCTGACCCAGTCTGCGATGGATAGCAACCTCGATCCGCTCATCGGCCGCGATTACGAACTGGAGCGCGTGGTGCAGATCCTGTGCCGCCGCACCAAGAACAATCCGGTCCTGATCGGCGAGCCCGGCGTCGGCAAGACCGCCATTGTCGAGGGACTCGCCCAGCGCATCGCCGATGGCGATGTCCCGTCCTTCCTGGCCGATAAACGTATTCTCGCGCTTGATCTTTCTTTGATCGTCGCCGGAACCAAGTACCGTGGCCAGTTCGAAGAACGCCTCAAGACCATCATGAAAGAGCTGATGGAAAATCAGAACGCCATCATCTTCATCGATGAGCTCCACACCCTGGTCGGCGCTGGCTCTGCGGAAGGTTCGCTCGATGCGGCCAATATCCTGAAGCCCGCCCTTTCCCGCGGGGAAATTCAGTGCATCGGCGCCACCACGCCCGCCGAGTTCCGCAAATCCATTGAGAAAGACCGGTCCCTCGAGCGCCGCTTCCAGGCAGTCAAGGTTCCGCCGCCTACCGAGAGCGATGCCGTCAAAATTCTCTTCGGAATCAAAGATCGCTACGAGAAGTTTCACGCCGTAGCCTATACGGATGAAGCGGTCGAAGCCGCCGTCTTCACTTCCAGCCGCTACATTCCCGACCGCTTCCTGCCCGACAAGGCCATCGATCTCATCGATGAAGCCGGCGCTCGCGTAAAACTGCGTCAAACGACGCTACCCGCGGATCTCGCCGACATCCAGAAGCGCATCAAGTTCATCGTCCATCGCATGGAAAATGCCATCGCGAATCACGAGTTCGAGAAGGCGCGCTTCTACTCCGATGAGGAGCGTAAAGAGCGCGAGAACATGCGCCAGTTGCGCGAAAAATATAACCTCGACGATTCCTCCACCGGTTGCGTTACTAAGGACGATATCGAAGACGTGGTCGCTCGTTGGACCGGCGTCCCCATGACCGCGATCAAAGAGGAAGAGATCGCCAAGCTCCTTCGCATCGAAGACGAGTTGCACAAGCGCATCATCAGCCAGGAGAAGGCTATCTCCGCTCTGGCGCGCGCCATCCGTCGATCACGCGCCGGTCTCAAATCGACCAGCCGCCCGGCCGGCTCGTTCCTCTTTCTCGGACCCACTGGCGTTGGCAAGACGGAAGTCGCCCGCGCTCTGGCGTCGTTCCTCTTCGGCAGCGAGAAGAGTCTCATTCGCTTCGACATGTCGGAGTACATGGAGAAGCATTCGGTTTCGAAGCTCATCGGTTCGCCTCCCGGATATGTGGGCTACGAAGAGGGCGGACAGCTCACCGAACGCGTCAAGCGCAATCCGTATTCCATCATTCTGCTCGACGAAATCGAGAAGGCGCATCCGGATATTTACAACATCCTGCTGCAGGTCTTCGAAGACGGCCAGTTGACCGACGGGCTCGGCAACCAGGTCGATTTCAAGAACACTATCATCATCATGACGTCGAACCTCGGAGCTCGCTTCCTTGAGAAGCGTGGCCACCTCGGCTTCTCGGCGCCGGCGGGTGAAGGGACGTCCGCCAAGGTCGAGGAGATGGTCCGCAGCGAAGTGAAAAAGGCGTTCAATCCCGAATTCCTCAACCGCCTTGACGAAGTGATTCTGTTCAACGCCCTCAGCGACGAGGACCTGATCCGCATTATGGACTTGCTGGTAGACCAGGTGAACGTGAACCTGGTTGCCAAACAGGTAAAGATCAAGCTCTCGATGGAAGCATCGAAGTACATCCTGGAAAAGACCTGCGCCGATCGCAGCTACGGCGCGCGTCCCTTGCGCCGCGCGCTGCAGAAGTACATCGAAGATCCGCTGTCGGAAGCCCTCATCCAGGGTTCCCTGCCCCGGCCTTCGGAGCTCGAAGTCTATCTTGGCGATACCGGCATCTTTTATCGCGTGATAGGCGCCCCCGAGACGGAATCGGCGGAAGCCGAGGCTATCCCAGCCGGCGTTCCCGCCGAACCGGTTCCAGGCACGCTGCTCTACACGTTCTAACCTTCAGTTAACCGGCAGGAACGTCAGTTCCTGCCGGTTCGTTTTCCACTCCATCGGTTCCGTCCGTCCGTAATACCAATCCAGCCATTCATCGCGATAGTGGCCCGACAAAACCTGCCCCGACTGGCCAATCTGCACGTTCATCAGCGACCGGTTCCAATCGCCCAGGTCCGCCGTCATGCGCATCGAAGGGGCAATCTTCTGTGACGTTTGCTTTACCGTAGTCCCCGCGCCGCTCATCGGCGTCGCCACAATATCGAAGTAATTCCCCACATACGGAATCCGATGCACCACCGGATTTTCAATCGTCACCGAGAGATATTTCCCCCACCGCCACTTCTTCACATCATGACCTTGCATCCGGCGTCCCTCGGCAAGCGCATCCACGAAGGCGCGCAAGATCGTCTCATCGTAGTCGCGAAACCATCCTGCCGGCCGTTGGCGCAGCAGCGTTTCCACCACCGCGCTTGAAATCTGAATTTCATACGCTGCCCCGTTTCCGGGCGATGCGCGTTCCGCAACCGCCGTGCGGACATAGTGGAAGAGCAGATCCGCCAGCAGCGGGGCCGCGGCGTCCTTGTCCATCTGCCCATCCCACCTGCGTAGAAGGGTGATCGCGTCTTCCATTTCCGGCTCGTGCGCGTGGCGCTTGTCGTAGGCAGCCACCACCTGCCCCACCATAAACTTCTCAAACCCGGAATAGACATCCTTCTGCACCGCGATCATGTCCGCCGCGCGCCACCCTTGGCGCGCCGTTAACCGGTCGCGAATCTGCCGCGCGCGGTATGGAGGCGCGAAGAGTCCATCCACTCCATACGCGTAATCCACGGGAAACGGATTCTGGTTCGCCGTCGCGATGACGCCGCTTGGCGGGTTCCACACGGATGGAAGTTGGTCGTAGGGAATGAAGCCATCCCATTCGAACTTGCCCGATGCGCCGTCCAACGGAACGCTTCCAGAAAAGCCCCGGCGAATCGGCAAGACGCCCGCCGCATGATATCCGATGTTTCCATCGACGTCCGCATATACGAAGTTCGAGCCCGGCCCCGGAAATCGCGCCACTGCGGCATTAAAATCCGTCCAATTCTGCGCGCGATTGATATCCAGAATGGGATATTGCAGCACGCCGGGCTCGGACGCCGTCCATCGCATTGCCATGCGCGCGCCGCCGTCCTGCACCATCACCGGGCCGTGCCGCGTCACCCACAACTGCATCTCGACGGGCTTGCTTCCTTTCACGCGAATGATCTCGCGTTCCGCGCGCGCCTGCGCCGGCTGGCCCTGATACATATACCGGCCCGTCCGCTCGTCAATCTGCTCGATGTAGAGATCCTGCACGTCGAACCCGAGATTGGTAATGCCCCACGCGATCCGCTGGTTGTGCCCAATCATAATTCCCGGCGCTCCTGGCAACGCGACGCCCGATACGTCCAGTCCCGGCGCCTCAAGGTGCGTCATATACCAAATACCGGGAAGCGAATACGCCAGGTGCGGATCGTTCGAGAGCAGCGGTTTTCCCGACGCCGTATGCGCGCCCGAAACCACCCACGCGTTCGACCCAACCTGAACGTCGCCGCCCGCGCGGATGGGGAACAGGAAGTTGACTCTATCCGCGTCGCCGCCTTCGCTCATTTTGCGCTTGATTAACTCGGTCTTCCAGTTACTGGTCAGGTCGCGAAACATATGGAGGCAGATCAGCAGCGTATCTACAACGCTCCAGGGTCGCGGTTGATATTGCAGCAAGGTGAACTCGAGCGGCAGATTATCCAGGTGCGTCGAAATGAATGCGTTCACTCCGCGAGCGTAAGCCGCGGCCGCCGCGCGGTCCGCCGCCGGCAAAGTCACATACGCATTCTCTGCGATCCGTCGCAACCGTAACCGCCGCGACTCTTCGTCGGTCTCGAGCGCACTCGGTCCTAGAATCTCAGCCAGATCGCCGCCTGAATACCGCCGCAACGCATCCATCTGCCACAGCCGATCCTGCGCCGTGACATATCCCTGCGTGAAGAGCGCATCCTCCAAATTCGCCGCCCGAATGTGCGGGACTCCCCGTTCGTCGAAGCTGACAGACACCCTCGCCGATACGCCGGCGTTAATCGTGCCCGATCGCTGCGGCAGGGGCCGCCACACAAACCAATAGACGATTCCCAACGCCGCGACCAGCGCCAGCGCAATCAACACATTGACCAGCTTTATGAGAACGCGAATCACAGAATGGTTCATGATCGGAAGGTAATCTCAATGATACCGGCTATACAATGAAGACGCGGGCGCGTAGCTCATCTGGATAGAGCACCGACCTTCTAAGTCGGGGGTAGCAGGTTCGAGTCCTGCCGCGCCTACCATTAGAATCAGTAACTTATGGACCATTTCGTTGACCTCTTACGCACCGCGTAGGCGACTAAGCAATCAGAGGTCAAGCGAATCTGTGTTTTACGCATCCCGCCGCGGGTGGACAAATCAAAATTTCCGCCCAAAGATCGCTTGCGGCGACCAAGGTGGCGCTCTAGAACGTTCGACCTGTCCGGGCGCTGCAAGTTCGCGGACTAGGTGAGAAGGAGAAGGCTGGCTCGCCGAGCCTCGACGTTTCCGATTGTGAATTGTCTAGGGAGATTCATTCGGCGTTCCGAGAGATCAAAAGCCCTGGAATTCGACGACCTCCTTAGGTCGACGGCAACTTAATATTTAGTTTGGTCTTCCGTTCAACTTTCCGTGGCATAATCAAGGCGATTCAGGAGATCTCAGTTGAAATACTTAGGATTATTAAGCCTTCTGCTCGCCCTTCTGGGCGCACCATTGCTCGCGCAGAACAACTCGCCGACCTATTTGGCCCTTGGTGATTCGGTTCCCTTCGGGATGAATATCACGATGGTTGAGCCGTACTCCAATCGACCGCCGGTGTCTTCCGAATTCGTTGGATATCCAGAAATCGCAGCCGCGGCGGATCACATCTCGGTGATGAACGCCGCATGTCCTGGAGAAACCAGCGCAAGTTTCCTTAACGTGGCTCTGCCGGACAATGGTTGCAATAGCAATCATATCGTTCCGCCGGCTGAGCCCGGTTATCCTCCGGTGTCGATACCCGCATTCAAGTCGATAATGCCGAGCCCGCTGCACACGCCCTACACCGGCTCGCAGATGGCATTCGCGGCAGCGCAGTTGAAAACGAATAAGAACATCAAGCTCGTCACTTTAAACATCGGCGCTAACGATGTGTTGCTGGTCTTGCCGCAGTTGGAAGCTTGCGGCTCCGACCCTGCGTGCGCCCAAAGCGTACTCGGGTCCGCGCTCACCAGTTATAGTATCAACCTCGGCGCGATATTAACCAACATTCGGGCAGAGTATCGGGGAACGCTGATCCTCATGACTTACTACTCGCCTCTAACCGCCCTGAATGGCCTTACTCAGGCCGTCAACTCCGCCATGGTCGCGGTGGCTGCAACTTTCCCCAATGTAGTCATCGTGGACGGTTATACCGCGTTTCAGCTAGCTTCCGCCGCGTCCAACGGGGACGCCTGCCAGGCAGGGCTTCTTATACATCTGCCTCCTTCACCCTACGATAGCTCGCCGTGTGACATCCATCCCTCGCCAGATGGAGGTAGCCTTCTTGCTTCGTTAGTTGAATGTTACGCTAACGCCCAGCCAAATGTAACCATTACCAGCGGGCAGACATGCACATTCATTGGCAACACGGTGACTGGAAATATAAGGTTAACCGGAGGTTCCCTCTCTGCCACGAGCAGCGCCATCACCGGCAACTTACAGGTCAGCGGCGGTAATTTCTCCATCAACAGCTCCACAATCGGTGGTAATTTGCAGGTTCAAAACACCCCCGCGGCCGGTGCTTCGAGTCAGATCTGCGGCACGGCCGTGCTAGGAGATCTGCAGATTCAAAATAGCGCCATGGCGATCGCCACCGGAAACCCGCCCGCGTGCGCGGGCAATACAGTAGGCGGCAATCTACAAGTCCAAAACAACACTGGCGCGGAAGAGATTGCCGGCAACACAATTAAAGGGAACTTGCAGGTTATGAATAATACTGCTGTCACGCAGGTCTTCGGTAACAACGTCTCGCATAATTTGCAGTGCCAAAACAACTCGCACTTAATGGTTGCCGGTCCGAACGCGGCTGCGCAAAAGCAAGGTCAGTGCTACTGAGGTCACCGCGGGTCGGTTTCACTCCTGCCGGCCTGTCCCCATGAGATCGGCGGCAGGAGACGGTCGCTGCCGTACGAGAAACCGTTACCCCTGACGCCTATGCAACCACTCAGGGAATCGTGACGGTCCACGCCTCCGCAACTTGCTGCGGATTGAACCCCGAACCGACGATGACCTTGCCGTCTGGACTGACATACCCGGCGAGTCTCATGTCCCAGCCGGTGTGGGTGGTCACACCTTTGGCCGTCAGGTAATCGGCGACGTTCATCATTCCCGTCGCCGGCGTCCAGATATAGGGTTTGAGTGTCATGAAGCCTGTGACCCCCACCACCACATCTCCCGCGTCGATCAACGCGTAAGGCTGGGACGCGTACTCGATGATGTTCCTCCCCGGAGTTCCCTGCCACACGGCTCCCAAGTCTTCCAAGCTTCCATCCCATGCCGACCATAGCCACGTCGTGGAGGAGGAGGCCACGTCGGATGCATCCGCCGGGTGACCCCTTCCTACGATGGCGGAGCCAACGTCATTGATGGCGTTCGCCTGACCCGCCCACCCGTACGGACGGATCAGTCGCGTCAATCCAATCGACGGTCACGGTCCCGCGACGCCCGCCGGGGACATGTGGAATTGGGTTGGGATCCATATCGAAGCCGACGATTGCACGGCCGTTCGCGGATACCTCAGTCGCGACGCTCGACTCATTCTTGTCCAAACTTCCAAGATCCACCATGCCGTTCATGGCATCCCATCGGAATCCATGGGTAATGGAGTTGGCTACTTTGGCGGATCCCACAATTACGATCCGTCGGCAGAAACTCCGAGCGCTGAGCTCAGGCTCGGCTTGCCGCCAGTGCCGGGAACTGCCACTCCGCCGGGTACGCCGCCCAGCGTCCTCCAGTTCGTGCCACCGAGCCAGATTGCAGCGCTCCCGATCCCTTGCGAATCAAGCGCGGCCCCCACGATGGTCTTCCCATCGCGTGAGATACTGACCACGTCCATCAGTCCACCGATTTCCTCGACTCCGCCCGCCGAGGTCCATCGAAACGCCGTGCTGGCCCGCACGATATCCACAAATATTCCAACGGCGACGCTGCCATCGGCGGATATGTCGTTGATGTACGCATTCGGTACACCGAATCCTCGGAACGTCACTTGAGCCGATAACGAGGCGCTGATGGCTCCAGCCAGCAAAGTCGCAAGGACCACCGGGCTCTTGACAATACCGTTCATACCAATCTCCTTTTCGGGGTAGGTGCGGCTCGCGGGAATTTGCAGAAGTCGCACGTCGGAATTGAAGTCAATCGTAAATTGTTCAATCCGAGGTTGAGACTAGGGATGGTCTCTTCCGGACTCGTTTTTTCGCGCATCTGGACGCCGCCGGCACAGAATGCCTCCCTGCCACACAGGAGCCGCTAGGCTGGGCCGGGATGCTAAAGAATTAGCGTCCCGTGATTACATCCCGCCGCGACACGCTAAACAGCGTAAGAAGACGCGCTGCCGCGCCTACCAAAGCTCAATCCGTGATCTCGATCTTCGGACCTTCCTGCTTCGAGATCTCCTGCACTCGCGCAACGGTATTTTCCGCCAAATCCTGAAAGGGACCACCCTCGCCTTTGCGCAAAGCCACGGGGTTTCCGCTGTCGCCGCCAATGCGCACCTGCGGATCGAGCGGCAATTCCGCCAGAAAATGGACCTGCATCTCCTGCGCCGTGCGGCGTCCGCCGCCATGGCTGAAGACGTCGATTCGCTCGTTGCAATGCGGGCAGATCAGATAGCTCATGTTCTCCACAACGCCCACAATCGGCACCTTCACCTGATGGAACATGTGGATCGCTTTGCGTGCATCCTCAAGCGATACGTCAGAGGGCGTGGTTACCACAATGGCGCCTGTAACCGGCGCCGTTTGGATGAGCGAGAGCTGCACATCGCCCGTCCCGGGCGGCAAATCGATGATCAGATAGTCGAGTTCTCCCCAATCTACGCCTCGCAAAAACTGCTGGATCACGCTGTGCAGCATCGGTCCGCGCCAAACTAATGGGCGGTCGCCGGGGCTGAGAAATCCCATCGACATCAACCGTACGCCATAACGCTCAATCGGCTGAATGCGCTCTCCGTGCGCTTCTGGCGGATGGTTCACGCCCATCATCAGCGGCACATTAGGGCCGTAAACATCGGCATCCATCAGACCGACTTTGTAACCAAGCGCGGCCAGCGAGACGGAGAGGTTAACGGAAACCGTGGTCTTTCCCACGCCTCCCTTTCCCGATCCGACGGCGATCAGATTCTTTACGCCAGATATCGGCAGTTTGGGCGGCGCTTGGCCGGGTTGATTGGGACTCATCGATTCCATCGTAACGGAAACGATGTTAGAAAACCGGAAGAAACCCGACGCTCTTCCATAATTCCGCCGGGTCGTACATTCTTCCCTTCGTGACCACGCGCTTCACCTTTCGCAGGTCGGAGAAGCGCTCCAGCGGATTGCCCTCCACCAAAATCAAGTCGGCGCGTTTACCGGCTTCCACCGTACCCACTTCCCGCTCCATGCCCATTACCTTCGCCGCGCCGCTAGTAGCCAGTTGAATCACCTGCATGGGCGTAAGACCCGCCTGGACATAGAGCTCCAGTTCGCGGTGCAGGCTATGTCCCGGCACCGCCTTGTCGGTGCCGGCCACAATCGGAATCCCCGCGGCGTAGATCTCGCGCAACACGGCAAACTGATCGTTCGGACGCGCCGGTTGCGCGGTGTTTCTAGCCGGCGTCCCCGCCGTACCAATCACGGAAGTCAACGTATACGGAGCCTTGGCGAAGCCCGGCTCGAAGCTGGCAATCTCGATATTCATGGGACGGCCCAGCAGTTCTCCCCAAGCCATCGTAGGGTCGACCACGGTGCGATGCTCCTTGAAGAACTGTATGACGCGCTCGCGGCCATCGCCGGCGCGCCGGATCTCCTGGTAAACCGGACCGAAATGGTTGATCTGATCCATCCCGGCTTCCACGCCCTGTATGGCGGTCATGCCCTCGGGGACATGACCCGTCACTGTCATGCCCTGCAGGTGAGCTTCGGTCGCAATCGCAGCCAATACATCCGGCCGAATGCGGCTGTAGATCTTCATCTGAACAAATCCCGCCGCTTTGTACCGCGCCACTTGGGCACGGCCCTGCTCCGGCGTGTCCGCATAGTTAACGCCGAAAGTTCCCGTGCCGCTGCGGTCCACCAGACCGGCTAACACGAGCCGCGGCCCCAACCCGCGTCCGCGCTCGATGAGGTCGCGCACCGCGGTGATGAATTCGAACTCACCGCCGCAATCCCGCGCCGTTGTAACTCCTGCCGCGAGATAGGCCGCGCCCCACTCCACCTGCGCGAAATGCGCATGCATCTCCCACAAGCCGGGTAACAGGGTCGCGCCGCGCCCATCTGTAACTGCCATTCCTTTGGGCACTGCGACTTGGGAGCGCGGACCCGCGGCTGCAATCTTTCCCTCGCGCACGATGACGACGGAATCAGCCACGGGCGGCGCTCCCGTGCCATCGATCAAGCTGGCTCCAACGATAGCGAATTCGCCTCTGCCGAGCGGTTGAATCCGGCTGCCTTCCGCCGATAGCTCTTTCATGCGGTCCGCCACGGCGCTGCGGATCAATTGAGCGAAGGAGTCGCGATACTCGCTGCGAACGGCTTCGAGCGGAAGACCGCCCGCGTAGCTGACGCCGCCTGCGATATCGCCATGTTCGTCAAGCCAGATGGTTTCGCGGCCCCACACGATGTTGCCCAGCGAATAGCGCGTCAGGCGAACCGCTTTACCGCCAGACTGAATCGTTTCCTGTCCGGTAACCTCAATCTGCGCCTCGGTCCCCGGCGCTTCCGCCGGCAACTGGGGCAATTGCGCAGGCTTGCCGTGGCTGCTCCAGTAGCGCAGCATCATCATCTGCACAGAGAACGGCGCATAGCCGCTAATGGTAAAGAACCGCGATGGCAGCGAAACCTGCCGCGTCTTATCCCCTTCGCGCACCGTCGCGCTACGTCCGTCCGAATTCGCCTGCACAGACACGTCTACACTGAACGGCCGGTAGCTCTTCCCCTTGGCCTCGAACTCAAGCGGCGTCAAATCCGGTTTCATGCGGAGCGTCGCGGCCAGCGGTACACGCGATCCTCGCTCGGTATATTCGAACGCCGCGCGCAACACCATCGAACCGCCGGGCTCAGCGGTCACTTGATAAGTCTCCTCGCCCACCGGCAACTGGAGGAAATAGAGCGCCAGCGTGCCGCGTTCTTCCGCCGCAACCAGAGTACCTGCTAGCAAGACAACCAGAAGCGCAAGATTTTCCCAGGCTCGCATCATCGCCGGCATCCTATTACCTTATCCGATTGCTGTTTGACATTCCGCGCGAAGTCCCGCATTCTGATCTGCATGCCGAGTTTACGGCGCCGGTGATTCATGGGCAGCCCGCTTTCGATTCTCGATTACCGTCAACCGCTCGAATTCAACATGGGCGACGTCATCGTACGCTCTGGGAGCGTCTTGTCGCGCCACCTGCCAACCTTTCTCGGTTTGGTTGCGGCCTTCGAGCTGGTTCCGTTGATCGTGCTGCCTAAGTTGGCGCCTCTGCTGGCGCAGCCCGGTGGAATTGCGGGAAATCTGCTGGTCTCCTTTGTGGGCGCGATAATAGCGTTGGTTTTCTCGGCGCTGTCTCAGGCCATCGTCGTCTTCGCCACGTTTCAAGATCTGCGTGGCAAAGAAGTCAACGCTATGGAATCGCTCGTGCGAGGTCTGGCCCGAATGCTTCCCGTGGTTGCTACTTCCCTTTCGATCGCCGTGTGTACCCTAATAGGCTTTGTCTTGCTCGTAGCGCCCGGTTTGATCGCCCTAGCCGCCTTTTCCACCGCACTCCCTACGTGCGTGGTGGAGCGCGCCGGCCCAATCCGCAGCCTTGGACGCAGCGCGGAGTTAACCCGCGGACATTGGTGGCCCATTCTGGGCGTCGCGGTCTCCCAGTTGATCGTAAGCGCCGTGGTCGGGTTGGCGATCCGCGCCGCATTCCCTGCGCGCGGCCTACCGGTCGCCATTGCAACGTGGGCTTGGAACGTAATCTTCACCAGCTACTGCTCGGTGTACGCCGCGATTCTCTATCACGATCTGCGTGCGGTGAAGGAAGGCATCGGGATCGAAGAAATCGCCGCGGTCTTCGACTAGCGCAGTTCCTGATAAAACTTGTCGTTCCGTTCCTCGCCGAAGTTTTTCCTTTGCTCCAGAAACGCGCGCTGCGAGGTATAGAAATCGCGCAGGAACGTCTCCACGTCGCGGTCGGCAACCTCGCCGTTCCAGCCGATGCGGCGGCGCACCCGCTCGCGGATGTCGCACATCAACCGGAAGTTTTCCGCGTTGGGCTGCCGTCGCAACACTTCTTCCAAAACCTGTAGTTCGCGGATACCGTAGGCCTGCAACTGATTCTCCGAAAACTCGAAGACGCGCTCTTCGCGAGCCAGATCCTCGAGCAACATGCGCTTAGGCGCTGCGATTACCATGGTTCCGCCGATCAGGTCGCCCAGCCGCAGCCGGTCGTGCGTCCCAAAGAGCAAAGCTAACATCGCGCCAATCCAGATCGCCGGCGGAAGAATGGTGCCCAGCGACCAGAGCCAACCGTGCGTCACCAGCAGTAATTCGACGGGAAAGATCTCGGCTTGCCGCGTGAGATTGCGAGCGACCACAGCCCAGGGAAGTAATGGACCGCCGCGCCGGTCGATCACGCGCAGGCCGGCCATGCGCTTGCCTGGCGTGACGCCTCCCCATCTCAGCTCGAAAATCAGGAAATATGCGTTGCGCACTACGAACGAAAGGAACAGCAGGATCGGTAGCGTGAAGGTGATGGCACCCCGTGGCGAGAGGACGCTCGACGCGATCAGGCCGGCCACCACAATCGCGAGCGCAACGGCGATAGAAAGAACCAGGTCGGCGAGGAATGCGATAATCCGTTCGCCCGGTTCGGCCACCGCAACCCGTAGCGGAACACCTTCGGGCGTCGGCAGCAGGCGCTCGCGCCGCCGCACACGTTCAAACGATAAGGCAACCGCATTTGCCCCGGCGCTCAAGGATTTCTCCTCCCGGCGAAGACAAAGTAGGCGCTCCAAAACAGGAACGACGCCGAAGCGATCTCGATGCGGCTGTTGGTGTCCACAATCGTCTGGCGGAGCACGCCTTCGAGGGTCGCCGCCACCAGCAGCATGAGCACGCCGCCCGTCGCTACCGCGCCCACCACCGGACCCGTCGCAGCCAAGGCGGCTGCTCGCGTCTCCCGGCCCGGGAACAACACGCTTTCGCCCAACTTTAATCCCGCGGCGCCAAACAGAACCAGCGCGCCTAACTCGGTAACGCCGTGTATCGACACCCAACCAGTGAATTCGCCCAATAAGCCGCGGTGCGCATGCAGCGCGAAAAATGCGCCCAGCATTAAGCCGTTCCCGAAGGTCAGCACAAGTGACGGAATACCGCCCAATATTCCCAGGCCGAAAGTAAGTAACGAAACCAACGTGTTATTGGAAAACAGGGCGTTCGCCATGGTGAGAAGGTCCAGGCCAGATGAAGGCCGGGAGGAAAGCACATCGAGCAGTTCCTTGCGCGTACTCGAAGGGCCGCGGCCGCCCGCCAGGCCGGCTGGAACGATCACGGGAAACCAACCCTCATCGCCATACACCAACAGAAATCCGGACGCGATGCCCGTCACAAGCGCCGCAAGCGTAATGAAGAACTCCACTCCGATGGCGCGCACCGCTCGCGGCAGCGCACGCGCCAGGAACTCGCGCGCGTTCCCCCAAACGCGCATCGGCCGCACATAGATGGCGAGGAAAGCGCGCAGCGAGAGGTCCTCCAGATACTTCAACAACGCGCGGTCCAACGCGATACTTCGCGCGACCGAGAGAGACGAAAGAACCGAGCGATAGAGCAACGGCAGCCGCCCCAGATCCTCTGCCGCGAGCGCAGCCATGCCGCGGTCTTTGACAATTTCAAGCAGGGCGTCGAGTTCCCGCCAACTCGCTTCCCGTTCCTTGCGGAATTCGCGGCTCTTGAGCGGCAGTGCGCTCATAACAGGCCCCGTTGTTTGATGGCAAGATACCGATTGAGAAGCGCCACCGGCAGCGCGGAAGGCGGAAGGTCCAGGCACTGTATCCCGAGGCGCTCCAGCTTTTCGAGCACGATGGCTCGCTCGCGCCGGAAATCCGCGGCTAACACAGCGCGAGCCATCTGCTCCGCATTGTTGGGCGGACTATCGAAAATCTCTTCCAGCAGGCTGTCGCGGATCGTGACGAAAATCAGAAGATGTCGCGAGACGATGCGCCGCACGTTTTCGAGCAACAATTCCGAAGTCACCGTATCCACAAAATCGGTGAACAAAACGATGAGGCTGCGGCGGCGCAGGCGCGACTGCAGTTCGGCCAGGCCTAGCGTAAAGTTAGTTTCCTCGCTGCTGTAGGCGATTTGCGCCGATGCCTGCTGCAATCGACGAAACGCGTGCATTCCGCGATCGGGCGGCAGATAAAGACGCGGGCGATTATCAAACGCATAGCTGCCTGGAAGATCGCCAGCGATCACCGCGAAACGCGCCAGCAAGAGTCCCAGGCCAATCGAGTGGTCGAGCCGCGCCACTCCATCCACAGGTTCCTGCATCAGGTGGCCCGTATCGAAAGCCAGGACTACGGGATGGTTTCGTTCCACGCGAAATTCGCGCGCGATCAGCTTGCGATGATGCGCCGAGCGCTTCCAATCGATAAAGCGAGGGTCGAGACCGGGCGCAAATTCGCGCAGGGCCTCGAACTCCGAGCCTTCCCCCTGCCGGCGCTGCGCCTTGGTTCCGTAAAGCGCATCACGGAAGTGAAGCGCCAGCGCCTGGCCGCGGCTGGCGTGCGAATTGGGAAGTATCGCCACAGGCCATGCGATTGGAAAAAGCCGCGTGTGCTCGGTGAGACCCAGCGGACCGCGCCAGCGCACCCACAGTCGCTCGATCATCAATTGGCCGCGGCGGCTCGGATCGATGCGGACCTCCACGCGTGCGGAAGGACCCAGCGCCCTCCAGGTATCGACATCCGTTTGCGGTGAAGCATCGCCCGCCAGATCCAATGCCAAATCGTATGGCCTCGATCCGCCACCGGTTGCGCGCAGCAGGATCGACCCTTCGACTGTTTCACCGATATATCCGACAGGCGGCGCTTCGACGTCCGCACTAATATTCTGTCGTGGACGCGCGAAGAGAGCGTCAAGACACAGGCACACGAATAGCAGCGCGGCGCCATCGAAGGCGCGCGGCCACCACTGCGAACGGTAACTGAGCGCCAGCCACACTACCGGAAGAACCGCCACAAACAACAGCGCGGCGCGCCGGGTGGGTCGGATGCCGGCGCCGGAGATCATCGCGGCGCCGGAGTCCTGTCCAAAATGTCGCGCAGGATTTTCGCCGACGCGAAGCCCTCGATATCGGCGCGGGCGGTGGGTACGATGCGGTGGCTCAGCGCGGCCACCGCCAGCGACTTCACATCGTCTGGAATCGCAAAATCGCGGCCTTCGAGCACGGCTCGCGCGCGCGACGCAGCGGCCAGCATGCTGGCGGCGCGCGGAGAGGCGCCCACTTCCAGGCTGGCGTGGTTGCGCGTCGCGCGTACCAAATCGACCACGTAAGCGATCAACTCATCGGAGAGAGTGATGGCCGAAGCGGCCGCGCGCATCTCTCTAAGCGCCTCGCCGTCAGCCACTGCCCGCAATCCAAAATCGGCGGGCCGCGCGATTACCGATTGCCTTCCGTGGCGACGAACAATCTCCAATTCGGCCTCCCGGCTGGGATAGTCCACCATGATCTTGAAAAGAAACCGGTCGAGTTGCGCTTCGGGAAGCGGATACGTGCCCTGTTGCTCGATGGGGTTCTCGGTGGCGATGACCATGAAGGCGTCGCTCAACGGGTAATGCCGTCCGTCGATTGTCACCGCGTGTTCATTCATGGCCTCGAGCAGCGCCGCCTGGGTTTTGGGCGGGGTGCGGTTGATCTCATCCGCCAAAAGAATCTCGGTAAAGATCGGTCCTTTGGTCAACACAAACTCATTCGTTTGGAAGTGAAAAAGGTTGGCGCCAAGCACGTCCCCCGGCATCAAGTCCGGCGTGAATTGAATGCGTCCAAAGGCGAGCGCCAGCGTGTGCGCGAAGCACTGCGCAAGCAAGGTCTTCGCTGTACCGGGCACGCCTTCGAGCAAGATATGGCCTCCGGCCAACACGCTGGTGAGCATCAGGTCAATCGCGTCGTCCTGACCCACCACGGCTTTGCCGATTTCCGTCTTAATTGCCTCTGCGATGCTACGAACGCTGGCTAGATCCACCAGTCAGCTCCTTCCTCCACTGATGAACTTTCCAGGCGCTTCCGGCAGGGTCGGGCGGAACAACAGCCTGCTTGTGACCATCACTCAGCCAACGCAAAAGATCCGGAAGCGCCAGTCCCACGGGGGCCCGCAGAGTCGCGGCGGCGTCGCGAACCATCTCTTCGTAATATCGCGCCGAGAGTGCCGCGTGATTACCATTGCGGCTTACCAGCAGGGCGCCGGCCTCAATCAAGCTGCGACGTCCCGCCGCAATCACCGGCGGCCGCGTGCGCGCGGCGCCGAACCTGCCCAGCGCCGCCCACGCCAGCAGCGCAACGGCAATCGCTGCCTGCACCGAGACCAGTACAAATGGGAATTGAAAAAGTATCCCCAACATATGGAACGGGCGCGGAGCATAGCCATGAATGAATTCGTCAAAGACGACCGTTCCATCGTGTCCGGCGCGCATATACTCGATCAGACTCACCACAATTTGCGCATTATCGCCCCGGGCGATTCCGTGATTTGCGATCAGATCGGGATCCGAGACAACTACCAAGTTCCGGCCGCGCTCGCGAACCTCGCCAATTAGCATTCCGGACTGCCCCGCCAGCAAGGGATGCAGCCGGGTGGAGTGCATTAACTGCACGTGACGAATATCGGGTTGCGCATTGCCGAACTGCGATACAGTCCACGGACCCGGAGCGGCATCGCGAGTCAGGGTAGCGCCCTTGTCGGCCAAACTGAGAATCCGTTGCACGTCGCTTACGGCAATCAACCGGTCCTGGCCAATCCAGTTGGGCCGCTTGGGATCTGCGTTGCCCTCGCGTTTCGCCAATACTAGCAGGACGGTAGGAGCATCCAGCATCGCTTGAACTTCGTCGAGGGTTGCGCTGTCCGTGCGCGGTTCGGCGATTACGGCAACGCTGTTGGGCGTGAAGTGCTCGCCTGAGCCAAGGTCGCTTTCTTCAACAGGGATGCCGAGGTCCGCCAGCATATCGAAGACCGCCGCGTGTCCCAGCGCAGACTTCGAATAGATCGCGGGGCCGATGGGGTCCGGTTTCGCCATCGAAACCACTCCGTGGCGCAGTTCCGGAAAAGCAGCCGCGATTAAAAGCGCAACAGCCAAGACCCCGCCGATCCAGACAAGCCGCCGTCGCGTTGCGGTCATGCCATCTCTCCATCCGCAAGGAATGTTTGAAGACAGCGCCGCGCGCCCTGATAATCCTCTACGTTAGAAGCGTGTTCGCCGAACCAGGCGCGATCCGTACGCATCACCAGGTCGCGTAGCGCGTTGCGTTCGAAGGGCTTTAGTTCTGCCGAGCGCAATAGTTCCCAACTGGTGGCGGAGTCGCGCGGACCATCACGAAAGCGCCGCGCCACGTGAGCCATGGCGGCGAGCAATACGCAGTGCATCGCATCGCGATAACGCCCTTCGCCCGAGTACCTGTCGGCTTCGGATAGAAGCTGTGACTCCGAAATCGGCGGCGCATCCGCGTCGGAGCTCGCGGGCGGAACAGACGGCGCGACGGGCTGGGCGTCGCGCACCCGCTCCAAAAACCGGTTTGCCAGGAATCCCGCGATCGCCACACCGATAGCGGCGAGTGCGACCCACTTGAACTTGTCCCACACCATGCTGAGCGGCGGCGCTACGCCATCGATTTCAAAATCTGACCCGGACATTTCTGCGCCATGCGACTTGGGCGCATCGGTCACTGTGGAATCTTCGGGCAAAGCTCGCTGTACGTCCAGACGGCTCACCGCCTCTTGCGCCTTCTGCCGGTAATTCGAACCCTCGGCAAAGGCGGTCGCGCATAGCAACGCCGCAAGCGCCAGCGCTCTCACGCCAGGCGTCCCCGCAATTCGAAATTGCTGCCGCGTTTCCACAGCGCCGGCACGCGCAATAGGACATCATCCAGACGCCGCGCCGCGCGGTAACCCGCGCTCCATCCCGGGAACAACCCGGCGAGTGGGGAAGATCCGAAATCATACATGTCCACGCGAACATTGAAACCCGCGCCACGGAAAATAGCGGCGACTTCGTTACCCTCCAGCTCGCGCTCATCGGGCGTTTGATATTTTTTCATCAATCCCGGAATCAACTTCCTCCCGACCACGCCCGAAAGGCGCGCGCGGCTCGGATCGAGCGAATAGAAGGCGCCGCCAGGGGAAAGCATCTGCGCCAGTTTATCAGGCAAAGCCGCCAGCTCCGGATCGGGCAGATGGTGCAGAAAGAAAATGGCGATCGCGGCGTCGAACCGCCCGTCGGCGCTGCTGCCTTCTTCGAAATGGGCGTTGCGAATGCCGAGCCGTTCCGCGTCTTCGCGGGCCTGCCGGACTGCGGCAGGCGAAAGATCGACGCCGACAATTTCGCGCACATGCGGCGCAACCAGCAATTCCGTATCGCCGATGCCACAGCCCAGGCTCAGCATGCGCGAATCGCGTCCCGCGCCCGTGGCTTCGAGAATACGGCGCGCCATGTGCCCACGCAGCGCCCTCACCGCGGGGCGGGCAAAATGTTTTTGCGCGAAGCCCGAATAGAGCTTCTCATGATAGGCAAGCTCGCGCTCGAAAACCTCATCGGACGCGCCGCTCATGCCGGTCAGGCCGCTGTCTTCGAACGCTTCAAAAAGGCGAGCGCCGTCATGGCGATCGCAGCCGCGGCCATGGAGCCGTCACGCAGCAAGGTCTTCCAGGAGATGGCCTCCCCCGGACCGAAGCATCCGCAATTGATCTGCATCCCTTTTGCGTAAGCGCGAACCATCAATGTGAAGAAGGTCAGCAGCATCAGGGAAACGATAGTTCCGGAAATTCGCAGCCAAACACCGGCAATCAGCATAAGCCCGATCGCAAGCTCGAGCCAGGGAATTACGCGCGCCGCCATTTCAGCCATGCGCAGAGGCAACACCTGATAGGAATCGATACTCATAGCGAAGAGCTCCCATGGGTCCCTGAGCTTGACATACGCGGCGTAAATAAAGATCGCTCCCAAGATAATTCGAGCCGCAAGCATGAAAACCTTGGCGGCTCCGCTTGCGGGCAAGCTCCTGGTTGCCGTTGAACCCGGCGCTATCATTTATCCCGCACGACCCCTCCAGCGCTCATGTTGTTGACCATCGATCGGAAAAGCGGATAGCTCACCGGCCAAGGCAGCGAAAAGCGCTGGGCCCCGTGCGTAACAAACAGGCTCGGGGTGGAATTGACGCCCATTCTCGTGCCGAGGTCGTAATCGCTCTGTACCTCGCTCAACACGCTGGGATCCTTCGCCAAAGCCTGCACCTTTTTCTGTTCCGCCGGAGTGAGCACGGCCGCGATGAATTCCCAAAACTTGCCAGGGGACTTGCCCTCCGCGTACCAAATCGGCTGATTCTTAAACAGGGCGTCCGCCACAACATCGTACTTACCGACGCGCGCCGCAGCGGTAGCATAAGCGGCAACTTCGCGTGAATATTTGTGTGCCGGAATATTCAAAGGATATTCATGGCTGACGATGTATATCTTTCCCGTAGGTCCGTAATCGCGTTCGATTTGCGGCAGCATATCCATATGAAAAGCGCGACATGCCGGACATTCGAAGTCGCTGAATACGTCCAGCCGCACCGGGGCCGCGGGGTTCCCAAAACACTTATTCGTATCTGCTGTTAATTGCTGTCCCAGGCACGGCAACACTGCCGCCAGAAGGAGGGCGCAAAGCTTCATACTTTTTATTCTAGCCTGCTACTCGCCGCGCAGTACCGCGGCCGGATCGATTCGTGCGGCCCGCCTCGCCGGCAGGTATCCTGCAGGCAGCGCCACCACAAGCAATGCCACCGCGGCCCCGGCAAACGACGTCGTGTCAGTCGCCTTTACGTCAAATAACAGCGATTCCAGAAAACGGGTGAGGTAAAAACTCGCTCCAATCCCGGCCATGATTCCGAGCGTCGCCAGGATCATGCTGCGCCGCAGCACCATCCGCGTCACGTCGCCCGGCCGCGCACCCAGCGCCATACGCACGCCAATCTCACGCGTGCGCTGGCCCACCGCTTCCGAGACGACGCCGTAAATTCCCACTGCCGCCAGACACAAGGCCACCAATCCGAACGCTGCCAGCAGCAGCGTTTCCACGCGTCTGCGCACGCCCGCTTCGGAAACGCGCGCTTCCATCGTTTTTATGCCGTAGACGGGCTGGTTCTTATCGATCGCCAGAACGGCCGCGCGTACAGCCGAGGACAGCGCCGAGGGATCGTTGCGCGTTCGGATCGTGAGGTTGAAGTTCGGTCCCGGAGCTTGCGCATACGCCAGAAACATTTGCGGCAACGCCTGCGATTCGCGGCCTTCATGGTGAACGTCCGCCACCACACCGGCGATAGTGACGAATTGCGACGATCCACCATACTTGATGCGCTGCTCTGGCGCATCGGCGCCGGGATAGAATTTCGCGGCGAAGGTTTGCGTAACCACTGCCGCGAGTGGGGCTCGGTCGTCATCCGCTGCGGTGAACCCGCGTCCACGCAACACTGGAATTCCCATCGCCTGAAAATAGTCAGGCGTGACAGCGATTACGGGAACCATGGGTCGTTGCGGCATGGGCGGTTCGCCGCGCCCTTCGAAGAGCACTGACGACGCTTGACCGTAACCTGCCAACGGCAGGCCGGTAGTGATGCCCGCCGATTGCACACCTGGCAGCGCACGAGTGCGTTGGAGCAAGTCATCGACAAATCGCCGGCGCGCCGCACCGCTGTTGTATCGCGCAGGGGAAAGCCGCATCTGAGCGGTTAAGAGGTTCTCGGCGTGAAAGCCGAGCGGAACTGCCAGCACTCGTTCCAGGCTTCGCAGTAAGAGGCCGCTGCCGATCAGCAACGTGAGCGCGAGCGTCACCTGAAGCATAACCAGCGCTGAGCGTACGCTTGATTTGCCTGTACCCGCCACCGATAGCGAGCCGCTCTTCAGCGCTTCATAAAGCGCCACGCGCGGCCCGGCCAGAACAGGTGCGAAGCCTGCTATTAATCCAGCCCCCGCTGAAAGAGCGCACACGGCGCACCAAAGCATCCAGCCAGGGCGCAAGTCTTCCGGAGTCGCCAGCGGAAGGCCCGGCGCCGAATGCAGTAGCGCCAGAATTCCGTATGCGCCGGCCGCGCCGAGCAGCCCTGCGACCCCTCCGATTGCCAGATTCTCCACCACGAGCCAGCGCGCGATCCGTCCGCGGCTCGCGCCAAGCGCGGCGCGCAAGCCGATTTCACGCCCGCGCAGGGTTGCGCGCGCCAGTTGCAGGTTGGCGACATTCACACACGCAATCAGCATCAGCAGACCGACCGCGCCCAGCAAGGCCGTAAGCGCCGGACGCCGGGCGCTGGAGAGGGTTTCGCGTAGCGGCGAAACCACTGGTTTGAAGCGCAAGGCATCGCCCAGAAATGCAGGCATTTGGCTTCGATAACCAGCACTTAAGGCATCGAGCGAAACGGACGCCTGCTCGGTCGTCGCTCCTGGGCGCAAGCGTCCCACCGCCAGCATCATTCCAACTCGCGTCGCGGACCAATCCGGCCGATCATTCCCGCGCACGCACACCAGCGCTTCGGGATCGAATCCAGGAAATCGGAAGAAGCGTGGTAGGACGCCCGCTACCAGATAAGGTTGATCGTTGAGCAGTATATTGCGTCCGGCGATGTTCGGGTCGGAGCGGAATTGGCGCCTCCAGAGATCTTGCGTCAACAGCACGGCCGGTTGGGCGGCCGCTTTTCCATCGTCCGTATTGAAGTCGCGGCCAAGAGCCGGAACCAGGCCCAAAACGGATAGAAAATTGGGCGTGACGTTAGCCACGATCATGCGTTCGGGGGTCGCGGCGCCGGTTAGATTCAGCGAATCGTCCTGCCAACCCGCAAGCTCAGCGAATGCAGAGCTACCTAAGCGCCAGGCAGCCAGTTCCGGACTTGCCACGAATGTGGTTCCGTTAATTCGCCGGCCCGCCGTGGCTAGCTCGGAGGCGTTTTTATAAGGAAGCGGCTCCAGCAGCACGCGATAGAACACGGAAAAGATGGCTCCATTCGCGCCGATGCCCAGGGCGAGCGAGAGGGCTGCCGCCGCGGTAAATCCGGGATGGCGAGCCAGATTGCGCCCGGCGCAGCGGACGTCCTGCGAAAGGCCCGTGAGCCAGCCGAATGCGCGCCGCTCGCGGCAGCGCTCCTTGACTTGCGTCATGCCTTCCATTTCGGTGAGCGCATGGCGGCGGGCTTCTTCTGGCGTCATGCCGGCCTCGATGTTTTCGCGGATCGCGAGGTCGAGGTAGGCGCGGAGCTCTGCATCCAGCTCGGCTTCAGAGAGGCGGCGATTCTTCATATAGAATCTCTATATGAAGAGTATTCCCGCTGCAGAGCGATGTCAACTCCGGCGTTTAAGCGGCTTCGAATTCGACCTTTTCGTAGAGGTCGGCAAGTTTCAGGCAGCAGCCTACAGAGTCGAGCTCGAGAATATCTTCCAGTTCGCCAACCGAGGTCAATAGCCAGTGGCCGCTGTCCTGCCGGACGTAAAGATCGGCGTGAATGCGGTCGGAGGCTAGTAGGAGGTACTCGTGTAAGGAGGGAATGGACTGGTATAGCTCGAATTTGCGTCCGCGGTCGTAGGCCTCGGTAGTAGGTGAGAGCACTTCGACAATTAGACTCGGATTCAGTAGCGTGTCGCGGCGGTGGTCTAAAAATTGAGGATCTCCACAAACCGCGCTGATATCGGGGTAGGCATAATGGCTAGGGCCGGTGTGTACGCGCATATCGCTGCCATACCCGCGGCAACCGCGTGAGCGGAAGCTGTTCCTCAATTCCGCGAACGCATTTCCGGCAATCAGATTATGACCTTCACGCGCGCCCGCCATGGCGAACATTTCGCCCGCATAATACTCGCTCTTGTACGGCGCTGCGCGCTCGATCTCAAGGTATTGCTCCGGCGTCAGAAACGTCTTTGGCTGCGTAGACATGGCCTTGTGGTAATTATCGCAGGTCGCCGGAAGAGCCAGGGCCTTTGGGCTGGCGCTCGATTTCGTACAGTACTTGAACAGGCAAGCGGCCTTATCCCGCTCGTTGAATTCCCCCTGTAACCTCCTCTATACTAGGGCGATTCGGTTCGTAACGGGTGAGTTCGTCGTAGTCTTGGAAAGCTAAGCCAAGCCCCGTCGAAAGCCGTATTCCAGGTTGAATCAGGAGGATTTTCCTACATGCACCGTTTCTCGTCCGGCGCCGGACGGTTTACCGGCCGTTGCGCGCTGGTGTTGCGCATCTTACTTACGCTGCTTACGCTGGCAGCGTTAGCTGCGCCCTTAATGGCTCAGGAGCAGGCAGGGGGTGAAGCCAACCTCAAACTTCCCGACCTCGATCAGGCTTCGTTCCTGGGTGGAATTGGCGGCCGTACGCTGCTGATGGGTGGATTGGCGATTAGCGCCCTTGGTCTCATCTTTGGCCTGATGATCTTCGTTCGCCTGAAGAACATGGCCGTGCATTCTTCCATGCGCGAAGTCTCCGAACTCATTTACGAAACATGCAAAACGTACCTGGCCACGCAGGCCAAATTCCTGCTGATTCTGGAACTGTTCATTGCGGTGATCATCGTCTTCTATTTCGGTTTCCTGCTCTCGATGGAAGCCTACAAAGTTGCCATCATCCTGCTGTTTAGCGTGATCGGCATTTCGGGCAGCTTCGGAGTAGCCGCGTTCGGTATGCGTGTCAATACGTTCGCCAATTCGCGGACTGCCTTCGCCGCGCTCACCGGCAAGGCATACCCCTGCTATGACATCCCTCTGCAGGCGGGCATGAGCATCGGCATGTTGCTGGTCTCGGTGGAACTCCTGATCATGCTATTCATCCTGCTCTTTGTACCGGGCGACCTGGCGGGCTCCTGTTTTATCGGATTCGCGATCGGCGAATCGCTGGGCGCGGCCGCTCTGCGCGTCGCGGGCGGCATTTTCACCAAGATCGCCGACATTGGTTCCGACCTGATGAAGATCGTCTTCAAGATCAAGGAAGACGATGTGCGAAACCCTGGCGTGATCGCCGATTGCACGGGCGACAATGCGGGCGATTCCGTGGGGCCATCGGCGGACGGCTTTGAAACCTATGGCGTCACCGGCGTCGCGCTGATTACCTTTATCCTTCTCGCGGTGCCTGACCCCGTGGTTCAGGTGCAACTCCTGGTGTGGATCTTCGCTATGCGCGTCATGATGGTGATCTCCTCCGGCATCGGCTACTTCATCAATGGCGCAATCGCCAAGGCGCGCTACAGCCACCTAGCCAAGATGAATTTCGAGGCGCCGCTCACGACATTGGTTTGGCTGACTTCCCTGCTCTCTATCGCTCTGACGTACGCCGTAAGCGTGAAGATGATTCCGGTATTAAGCGGCGACGATTCGCTATGGTGGAAGCTCTCGACGATCATCAGTTGCGGCACGCTGGCGGGCGCGCTGATTCCGGAGTTGGTGAAGGTCTTTACGTCGACCCATTCCCGGCACGTGCGTGAGATCGTAACCAGCTCGCGCGAGGGCGGCGCGTCTTTGAACATTCTCTCCGGCTTCGTCGCGGGTAACTTCAGCGCGTTCTGGCTCGGAATGACGATGATGGCGCTCATGGCCGTTGCGTATGCGGTGAGCACCACCGGCCTCGGAGTCCTGGTCATCGCGAATCACCCCGAAGCCGCCGCCGTGTTCGCGTTCGGTTTAGTGGCATTCGGGTTCCTCGGTATGGGGCCTGTCACCATCGCCGTAGACAGCTACGGCCCGGTTACCGACAACGCCCAATCCGTCTACGAATTGTCCATCATCGAGACCCTCCCGAACATCGAAGGCGACATCCAGAAGAACTTCGGCTTCAAGCCGGAGTTTGAGCGCGCCAAAGAAAACCTGGAAGAGAACGATGGCGCGGGCAACACCTTTAAGGCAACGTCGAAACCGGTGCTGATCGGGACGGCGGTGGTTGGCGCAACGACCATGATCTTCTCCACCATCGTGGCGCTCACGCACGGGCTGAGCCAGAACATGGAGATGCTGTCGCTGATGCACGCGCCGTTCCTGTTGGGCCTGATTACCGGCGGAGCCGTGATCTATTGGTTCACGGGCGCGAGCACACAAGCCGTAACCACCGGCGCATACCGCGCGGTGGAGTTCATCAAGGCCAACATCAAGCTGGAATCGAGCGCGAAGGCATCGGTGGCCGACTCCAAAAAAGTGGTGGGCATCTGCACGCAATACGCGCAGAAGGGCATGCTGAACATCTTCCTTACGGTGTTCTTCGCAACGCTCGCGTTCGCGTTCGTGGAGCCCTTCTTCTTCATCGGATACCTGATGTCGATTGCGCTCTTCGGGCTGTACCAGGCGCTATTCATGGCCAACGCTGGGGGCGCGTGGGACAACGCGAAGAAAGTGGTGGAAACCGAATTGCGCGCGAAAGGCACGGCGCTGCATGACGCGACCGTCGTGGGCGACACGGTAGGCGATCCCTTCAAGGACACCAGTTCGGTGGCGCTGAACCCCATCATCAAGTTCACGACGCTGTTTGGGCTTCTCGCAGTTTCGCTGGCGGTCGATCTTACCCAAAAGCAGGGCTCCGGCTTCACGAACATGCTCGCGGCGATATTCCTGGCCATTTCGATATTCTTTGTATATCGCAGCTTTTACGGCATGCGGATTGAGACCGGCAAGGAGTAACTTGAACCATTTGAAGTTTGTGCTGCTGGCTGCGGTTTGTAGCTGGCAGACCCTGAGCGGCGCGGAGCCGGCTGGCAACCCCGCGCCAACTTACAACAAGGACATTGCGCCCATTTTGAACGCGCAGTGCGCCTTGTGTCACCGTCCGGGCGAGGTGGCTCCGTTTTCGCTGTTGAGTTATCAGGATGCGTCGAAGCGGGCCGGCCTGATCGCAACAGTTACCGCGAAACGCTTCATGCCACCGTGGCTTCCGGAACCGGGGTATGGCCAGTTCCAACATGAACGGCGGCTCACCGACGAGCAGATCTCGCTGATCGCGGCCTGGGCAAAGGCCGGGGCGCCGGAAGGCGCGGCGAAGGACAAGCCAACCCCGCCAAAGTTCACCGAGGGATGGAACGCGGGCGAGCCGAACAAGGTGGCAACCATAGGAGCTGGCCATACGGTGCCGGCCGATGGTCCCGACCAGTTCATCTGTTTCGTGGTCCCGCTCAACCTCGAGCAGGATGCTTACTTGCAAACCGCCGAGTTCCGGCCAGGCAATCGAAGGGTGGTGCATCACGGCGTGATCTATGTGGACGAAAGCGGCGCGGCGCGGAGGCTGGCTTCGGCCGATGGCAGTTATCCCTGCTTCGGCGGACCACACGTTGCATCGACCGGCATCATCGCTGGATGGGCGCCGGGGCAACTGCAGACGCCGGGCGACCCAGACCTGACACTGCCCATTAAGAAGGGCTCCGACCTGGTGGTGCAGATCCATTACCACCCATCGGGCAAGCCACCTCGTCGATCGGTCTGACTTTTGGCGGCGCACCCACGCGCGGCAGAACGTCGATCTTGATGGTCGATACCGCTATCGATATCCCGCCGGGTGACGCCAACTACGCAGTCAAGACTTCTCTCACGCTGCCCCGCGATGTCGAACTGGCTTCCGTGTTTCCGCATGCGCACCTTCTCTGTAAGGACATGAAGCTCGACGCGACGCTGCCGAACGGCGACGTGCAGCATCTGATCTGGATCAAGAACTGGGACTTCAACTGGCAAGGCGGCTATAAGTTGGACAAGCCTCTGCACTTGCCGAAGGGCACGCGGATCGATCTGGCTTACACGTTCGACAATTCCGAAGCCAATCCACGCAACCCCTCACATCCTGCCCAACGAGTTACTTTCGGTGAGCAGACCACCGACGAAATGGCTGTGGGATTCCTGGGCGTGATTCTGCCCACCCCGGCCGATGTCGCGCCCTTTCAGCGCGACATGCGCCTCGAGACGCTTGACGCTATGATCGCCTCCACCGGCGACGTCAGCCGCCTTCGAGGCCGCGTGCCCGGCATGAACGGCGCACGTCTCCAACAGCTAATGACGACGTTCGATAAGAACGGCGACGGCAAACTGGACACCAGTGAGCGCGCGGCGCTGATTGAGTTTCTCCGCGGCGTGATGCGGTAGGCCCTCCTGCTGTCGGGCTATTAGTGTTTGACTTTGATCCTTGTGCCATCTGGCAGAATCTCTACCTCGTGGTAATGCGTGGTTGTGTGTTCCTCGAATTTCACATGAACAGTGACCACGTGATCCGGCTCAATGCCCGTTGGGGCAACCGTAGTCTTCTCTAGAAGAAGAATTTCGGGATTGATGCCTTGCGGCTCCTTCTTCTTCAGATGTACTTTGAATCCCGGAGTGGGGAATGTACATTGACCTTCGACCTTCAACTTATTGGAATGGAGCGTCGCGGACCAATCTTGACAATGATTCACATTTGGCATGTAAAGCCTCCTGCAGATTGGTTACTCCGCGACGCGAATCGTTTCACTCAACCGGACTAAATAGCCGGCACCTCCACCCACGCCCGCTTGTTCCACGACTCGATACCCAACTCCGCGAGTTGAACGCCCTTGGCGCCTTCTTTGAGGTCCCATGGGAAGAGACCGCCTTTCACAAGGTGTATGAGGTAGAGTTCCCATTGGCGTTTGAAGGCGTTATCCATGGGCATCTGCTCGGGCATTTTTTGCCACTGGTCGAAGAAGTTGAACGGGCTATCGACGTCGGGATTCCATGTGGGACGGGGCGTTCCTCCGTATGGCTGCATCCAGCAATGGCGGAGGCCGGCTACCGCCGAGCCTTTCGTGCCATCGACCTGGATAGTCAGCAGGTCGTCACGGCGCACGCGGACGCACCACGACGAGTTGAAGTGGGCAACGATTCCGCCGTCCAGCTCGAAGGTTGCGTATGCGGAATCGTCCGCGGTTGAATCGTACGGCTTGCCGGATTCGTCCCAGCGCTGCGGGATGTGGGTCGCACCGAGACAGGAGACGGCGCGTACGGCGCCGAAGATATTGTCGAGCACGTAGCGCCAATGGCAGAGCATGTCGATGATGATGCCGCCGCCATCCTCTTTGCGATAGTTCCACGAAGGGCGCTGGCCGGGCACCACGTCGCCCTCGAACACCCAGTAGCCGAACTCGCCGCGCACGGAGAGGATCTTGCCGAAGAATCCCTGGTCACGCAAGGCTCGCAGCTTCAGCAGGCCGGGGAGCCAGAGCTTGTCCTGCACTACGCCGTGCTTGACGCCGGCCTTCTGCGCCGCATGGTAAAGGCTCATGGCTTCCGCGACGCTTACCGCGGTGGGCTTTTCGCAGTAGATATTTTTACCGGCCGCGATGGCTTTCAAGACGGCTTCGGCGCGACGCTCCGTGGTCTGGGCGTCGAAATAGACCGAGTAGGCTGCGTCTTTCAAGGCGCCATCGAGATCGGTGGTAAAGGGAATGCCGCCGCATTCCTTCGAGATCGATTCCAGCTTGGCGCGGTTGCGGCCGGTTAGCAGCGGTTTGGGCATGATGGTATCGCCATCCGCCGTCTGGACGCCGCCCTGCTTCATGATGGCGTGGAGGGAACGGCGCAGGTGCTGGTTCAAACCCATGCGTCCGGTGACGCCGTTCATGATGATGCCTATCTCGTGAGTCTTGGGCGCGCTCATCGCGGCTTCTCCGTGCATTGCGGGCGCGCGCCGGCGGGCAGCGCTGGAACATCGACGCCTGCCTTGGGCAGAGTGCCGTCCAGTTCCTGCCGCCAATGCGCCACATCGCCCGCGGGACCGTAGCAATAGACCATCCGGCACGGGGTTTCGCCGATGTTCGTCAGTTGATGAAATACGCGCGGCGGAATGTAGACGGCCTGTCCGCCTTGCACGACGGTCCTCTCTTCACCCAAACACATTTCGGCAGTTCCTTCCACGATGAAATAGATCTCTTCCTGCTCCTGGTTGTGCCACGGCACCTGGCCGCCGTTCGGCTCAAGCGTCACATTGCCCATCGAAAAATTGGACGCTTGAATCGGGCTCGCGCCGCCCACCAGATTCTGCGTGCGCCGGCGCGCGGGATAGGTCCTTCCGGCGATCTGCGAAAGATCGGCAATAATCATGAGGTCAGCATATCAACTTGCATTTGTATCATTGAACTATGCGCCGCTCGTGGGTTTTGGCCGTTCTACTCGCCGTAAATCCCTCCCCAAACCACGCGCATTCCCAGGATGCGGTATTCCGGACCGAAATCGCGCTGGTCAAGGTGGATGCCGAAGTGGCCGGTAAGGCCGGCCTGATCGACGGCCTTAAGCGCGAGGACTTCGTGGTCCTCGATAACGGCGTTCCGCAGGCAGTGCGGTACTTCTCCCAGGAGGAGGAGCCGCTCGACATCGTATTGCTGTTCGACATTAGCCAGAGCATGGGTCCAAGTATCCAAAAAGTAGCGTCGTCCGCAAAGCTCGCCATGTCGGAACTGCGCAAGGGCGACCGTGTCGCGGTTATGTCTTTCAATACCGGCGTCTGGATGGAGGCGCCATTCACCACCGATCTGGACGCCCTTGCGGCACGCCTGGTGCAGCGCATCCGAAGCACGCGGTTCGCCGGCGGCACATACATTTTGAGCGCCGTAGACGCCGCGGCCAAATATCTGGCGGCGCAACCCGCCGCGCATCGCCGCCGCGCGGTTGTGATCTTCACCGACGACGAAGGCTACGGTTCCACCAGCCCGAAGGTTCCCACACGCAGCCTGTGGGACGCCGACGCCGTTCTGAGCGGACTGATTATACCCGCCGATCGAGGCGTGACATCGTTCGCCCTTACCGTGAGCGGCGACGACTACGTCGAAAAAGTCGCCGAACAGACGGGCGGCGACGTGGTGCACGCCGATCCGCCCGGCCCGGCCTTCCGCGAAATGCTGCTGCGCTTGCGAAAGCGCTATACGCTTTACTATCCGATGCCGGCGGGTAAAGCCGGACAAACGCGCCGCGTGACTGTCGAGCTTTCTCCCGGCGCTAAAAAACGGTATCCCGACGCCAACGTGCTGGCGCGCAAAGGATACGTCACGGGAAAATAGGATGTTGAACCTTCCTACAGGCTGCTGAAAAAGGCAAATGGGCCGCCGATGAACGCAAATCAACGCGGATAACCCCATTGTTTTCCATCTGCGTTGATCAGCGTTTATCTGCGGCTAACTGATTTCAGGTGTTTTTCAGCTACCTAATAGCGCCAACTTTTCGTGTCCGCGCCGGAGGGGGCGGTCTTCAGCATGCGGTCCATCATCACGGGCATCATGCGTTGCTGCAGCGTGCCGCTGGCGACCTGGGCGGGCAAGAAGATATCCCCGGTGTATCCGTGGGGACGTCCGGGCCCGAAATCGAAGGTCGCATCGGCGTACGGCCCTTTGCCCGGTTCGCGGGTGGAATCGAGGAACTGCTGGGTAAGATGCACGGCGCGCTCCAGATAGTAAGTATCGGCCTCGCCGACGGCGAAGTGTAACTTGCCGACTAACTTGGGACCGAGAGTCTTCCAATCCCGCTGCATGATGTAATCGAGATCGTAGTGCTCCTTCCAATATTCAGCGACTCTGTGATTGATGGCGCCGGTTTTCGGATCGATGATGAGATCGGGGTAGCCGTCTTCCCCGACCGGACTATATACCGCTTGCCAGATATCGAACTGCTCTCCGGAGCGCCCGCGCGTCCCGAGCACTAACTCGAAGCGGATGGCATCATCCATATCGGAGCTAATGGTTCCATCGGATTCGCGCATCATGGGAATCGGCACGCGCTTCCACTGACTTTTAGCGAAGAAGGCATTGTCGTCCTTGTACAGGTTCACCATGGCATACGCGCGAAAGTCGATGGGATCGGGACAGAAGATCCACGAGCCGTTGAAGAAATCGGGATAGAGCACTTGCAACGCCATGGCGCGCCAGCCGCCGGTGCTGCCGCCATACACGGTACGCGCCCAGGGCTGGCCGATGCCGCGGAACTGCTTCTCGACGTAGGGGTATAACTCTTGAATCAGCGCGTCGCCATAGGGGCCGATGTTGGCCGAATTGACGGCGTAGGAATCGTCGTAGAACGGGTTGGCATCCTGCGTAGTCACGATCAACATGCGCGGTAAGCGGCCGCTGGTCCAATCCTGATAGAGCTTGTAAGGATACTCGCCGCCTCCCCTACCCCCGCGACCGCCCCTTCCGCCAGCCGCCGGCGCCGGCGGTTCGGTACGAAAGCCGTTGAATGTCGCCTGAAAATGGCCCTGCGAGTACATGACAGGGTAGCGGGCATCGGGGTGTTCGTCGAAGCCGTCGGGTAGAAGCACGACGGCGCCAAGGTACATCGGCCGGCCCCAGAAGGCAGTCAGCAACTTACTCTGAATGCGCACGTGCTTGATGAATTTTGTATCTTGCGGAGGCTCAATGGGGGGAATGGTTTTGGTCAGTTCGATCTTCACCGGCGCAGACGATGCCGGGTCGATGTGGAGCTTGGCAGGCTCACTATATAGGTTGCCGGGTTTGCGATTCCAGTGCTGGCCCTCGCCTTGATCCATTGGCAACTTGAGGGTGCGGCCGTCGGAACGGTGGAAGGTCTCGTAGACGTTGAGCACGGCCTGCACCGTATAGTCACTGGCGGGGACCTGACTCAAGCTCTCTCGCGGATACCCGAGGGTGGAGGCGTCGACGACGGCGGTGCGCGTATTATTCACATCCACGCCGAAGATTTGCTGCGTGCTAAGGCCTTCGCTCACCGAGTTACGAGGATCGCCGCCGGCCGTGGAGACGATCAATACGACGTGGCCATCCATTGGCTTTGGCCAGGAGATTTCAAAGCGCAGCGGCGTCTTCGGTTGGGCCGACACGGCAGCGGCTAGCAGCGATAACAGGCTGACGAGGCGGAGCATTCCGTTAGACCGCGAAGGGGCGGAGACGTGTCCGGATTTGGGATTGGGTTCGAATGGCAAAATTTGTTTGCGCGACATGGGAGGTACGGCGAAGCGGGAGCTGCGGAGTGGATCCGCGTTCGAATTTGCGCTTGGGTTCGTTTGGCAAAAATGCATTTGCGGCGTCGCGCGGCAGGATCGGATATCGGGTTCGAGACTCATGTTGATTAATAGGGTACAAGATGCCAAACACGCCGGCGACGGGTTGGGCGGGTAAGACTTTGGAAATGCGGGAGATATAAAGTTGGATCGGCGGTGACCCACTTGCAGAACTCTCCACAACTGCCCTTGACAAGCCAGTCTTATCTGTGCATTTCGCCGTATCTTCGCCCGATGTTAGCCTTTGTACGTCGCCATAGCTCACTTAGCGCCACTTACTCGCCCTCTTTGGACATGGCTCCGCTGCGTCTGCCTTTCTATCTCTCTGATTTACCTGTGTCCTTCTTCGATTAGCCGGTTTCCGCCAATCGCAGCCACTGGTCCGCAGTCAACGCTAACACTCCAAACATGAGGTGCGCCATCACCTTCGCCGCTCCGCGTACGCGGATCTGACTGGCCCCGTACTCGTCCTTCAGCCGCGCGTACACCCGCTCCACCATCGTCCGCTCCTTGAACCGCTCCTGTTGGGCTGGGCTCAGCTCCGGCGTCGCTTGCGCCGGAAACACTTTCGGTAGTTGGGATGGCCGCTTGGTTGCCCTCCGCGAGTGCGGCGTCACGATCGGTACATGATTTAACGCGCGGCTGTGCTCCAGGATGGCGCCGGCATCGTAGGCCGAGTCCATCAACTCGTACAGGTGTGTGACTCTCTTGCCGGTCATCGTCATCAGCGGGATCGCCATCTGCGAATCGTGCACGCTGGCGTGGGTACGGCGCTGATCGGCACTTGCCCGTCCGCCACATCCAGATGCAGTTTGTAACCGCGCCAGTACTGCTCGTGCCCGTTGCGGCTCTTTTTCACCCCGATGTCGCAACCGCTGGGTAGATCCCGCAGCATGACTTCCAGACTCTGCCGGCGCTGCCGTTGGATGCGCGTGCCCCGCTCGCCGGCCTTGGCGCGCGCGAACTTTCCCCTGCGCCGTTTCGCCTTGGCTTTCTTGACCGCCGGCTTGGGTTCCGGAAACCGCTCGCGTGCCTGGATCGCGGTGGAGTCGCGGGCGATGTGGCCGATGAGGCGTTGTGTTTGCGTGCTCTCGATCAGGGCCCCATGCAGTTGCTGCGGCAACGCCGTCGCGGCGAATTCGGCAAAGGCGCGCGAGAAGGTCGATTCATCGGGAAGCTGCGAAGCCTCTTGCCACCCGCACAGACGACGCAATGGCGCATCGACTTTTAGTTGCGCGATCAGAGAATGGGTACTGGGAAGGTTGAGCACCGCTTTGGCGACAAACGCGATGGCCAGCGCTCCGCGGTCTTCGGCCGGACGGCCGATGGAGGCGCGTCGCGCGGCGAGCAGGCCTTGCACCGGAGTCAGGGTCATCACGGAGGCGATGAGCCGCAACGGCGGGCTCATCTCTCCCAGTTCGGCGCCGAGCGCGAAGAGGCACTGCTGGAAGACGTGGCCGAATTGCATCAGGAGGTGGCGCGGGGTAAGCTGCATGAGGGGTTGGTTGTCTGGTTACTCGGTTCGTTTGGCGACAACAGAATAACTCACTCCGACCCCTTTTTCACTTACTTTCCCCCGCCGCTACCTTTGCATGCCACCCGATTTCCGCCGGACAAGGCGGAGTTTTGCAAGTGGCATCGGTGTGACCGGCTTTCCCGCCCCGGTTCTGCCGCCGATCTCGCCAGCGCCCGACCGGAGCGACGCAGGCTCGACGGATACACACCTTTGCCGGCCGCGAGGGGATGTGCACGATAATCGTATTTGGACTCGACCGCCTTATGCAACTTAATCTGAAGGTTATAAACGAAGAACTGGTTCGGCGCGGCTACAAGGCGGAACTCGCCAAGGGAAGCGGGTATTTCTTTTTTCGGGGTGGCGAAGCCGAGGATTGGATCGACAGCACCGTGCCGGTCCGGACGATTAACCTTCTAACCTTGAAGCAATGGGTTGAGGAATTTCGCAGGTTGAAGACTCTCAATCAGCAGATTATGCGTACCGCCAAGCCAGCGGCCGGTGACGGAAAAAGCAAGTAGCTTATCTTCCCGCTTGGCGGGTGTGCCACTTTGTCACGCGGCGGTCTGGACACCCGGCGAAGCAAATCAGGAGACTGTCGAGTCGAAAGACCGGATGAACCCGCCAGCGCACGTCATGGCCGGCGTCCTCTTCGGGGGCCGAAGCGTTTCTTCAGAATTGCGGCGATGTCCTCGCCTACTTGATTCACGCTCTTTGTGCCATCGACGTGCACAACCTCCGCGGCCGGGAAGTAGAGTTGCAGCAGGTCCATCTCCCGGTGGTAATCCTTGAGGCGCTGTTCTACGGAGCCAAGTGAGTCGCGATGAGCATCTTTCGTTCGCTGGAACACGACCTTATCCGGAATTTGAAGTTCGATGATCAACGGAGGAGAAAAGACCTGTGGGATTCGTGGACAGCGCTGACACTCTCGCTCCTGCAATACCGAAACGGTGGATTGGATGAATCCCTCCAGCTTGCACGGAGGGCCATCGAGCTTTACAAGGACGCCGGGCCGGACGCCCACGACATACGGGCGATGGAATATATGAAGCTGCACAATCCGGACCGTGCTAAGAAGGAGATTCTTCTAGCGCAGAGCGCGCGCCAGACGGTCGATTCGCCGGACGCGGACGACGATCCACTCCTGCGGAAGGAGGCCGAAGCGCTGGTCTCGTGGCGGAACCGGTAAGGGCTGGAGGAACTCCCGGCCTACAGCTCACCGGTGTAGGCCGGACGCTTACCCTCTAACGGGCTTTGGTCAGTTGCTTGAGAAGCCCGTTCGTCCAATAGTGTCTTCAGGCTTCTTGTAGGCAGCTAGAAGCGTGTCGATCAGTTTCGCGTCGGGTCGATTGCCATCGGTTCTCCTAGTTTCCGTTAACCGATAGCCGGTTATACAGCCTAATTTATACTCTCAGCTTCAACGCGGAACTTGCTCACCTAAACGTGCGAGATTTGCCTTTGCCGTCTCCTCGCCAAGTGCAGCAGCCTGGCGATACCAACGCAGGGCCTCGTCACGGTTGCGAGGCACACCCATGCCGTTCTCGTACACCGCGCCAATGTTGTTCATCGCCAGACTCTGACCGAGTTGCGCCGCACGTTGAAAGAGCTTGAGCGCCTCCTCGGGGCTCTGGGAAACGCCGCGGCCGTCGAGATACATGACGCCCAGATAGGTCATGGCCAGCGAATCGCCTGCCGCAATTGCCGTTCGATACCAACAGATCGCCAGAGCGGCACTCTTCGGAACTCCACGGCCGCCTTCATAGAGGTATCCGACGCCGGTCATGGCCCGCGGCGCACCGCCGTCCGCCGCCTTCCGATACCAGTTCATGGCCTCCGCGAAATCCTGGCGCACGACGATGCCCTTTTCGTAAAACGCGCCAATGTTGTTCATGGCCTTGAAGTCACCCGCCGCGGCAGCTTTTTGGAACCAGCGGTAGGCTTCGTTGTTGTCGGGCGGAACTCCATCACCGCTGGAATACATCATTCCGATGTTCAGCATACCGGTGGGCTGGTCCGCGGCGGCGGCCTTCCGATACCAGTTCAACGCCTCGGCATAACTCTGAGCGACGCCGCGGCCCCGGTCGTAGAGACGCCCGATGTTTACCGCGGCGGTGGCATCGCCCGAAGCGTCCGCCCGGCGATACCAGCGCATCGCCTCCTGATAATCCTGAGTGACGCCGCGACCGAGATCGAAAAAAGCGCCCGTACGGCGCATCGCAACCGGGTCCCCGGCGTCCGCCGCCTGCCGGTAAAGGGGCAAGGCGTCCGCATAGTTCCCGGCTTCCAGCAACCGAGTGGCCTGCGGTGCCGCAGCGCCGGAATGTCCAACGGCGGCGGCCCCGAACTGACTATCGAGCGGAGGACTGGACGCTCCTTTTGCCTCCGGGCAACCCAACCCCATGGGCGATCCGCCGCCGGAATATACAAACTCCGTAGAGTACACCTGCGAAAGCTGAAGCGAAGACGGCAACAGCGTGAGAAGGTAGCGATCATTCTGCAACTGCTTCACCTTGAACCATTCGATGAACGATGGATAGATCTTCGTCAGCTTGTCGACGGTCCTAGCGGCTATGTCGGCGGCAGCGTCGGCGTCGGGGAGTTCCTCAATCTTCACCTGTCCGCGCAGGAACAGTCCCCGGCATACGAAGGAGCCGGGATCTTTCGAGGTGTATCTTCCTGCGTCCGTTCCGATCTTCGAGTCGATCACGGTTGGCCGTCCACTGCCGGCATTGACGCCGGTGAAGATGGCCCCGAGCAGTTGAAGAGCCGCGCCGTTGGGATCGTGGATGGCGCGGTCTTCCAAAGCCTGCATGGCAACCCGAGTGACTGGGGAAGTGCAGATTTCGACCTGGTTGGATTGCGGCGGAACCGGAACCGGCGGGCCGCTATTTGGGGCTCGCGTTTGTGCCGGAGCTTGACGCTGCGCCACCGCAGCACGCTCCTGGTCGCTGCCGGGGACGGTTGCAATGGCGCTTCCCCAGGCCGCCTGGTATGGTCCGGAAGAGAGGCCGCAGCACGGGTGCCAGGTCCACCGGATGATTCCATTCACGATACTATTGCCGTCACCGGAGAGTTGCCCCGTGAGAAGAGCCGTGCCCGGGTACGGCGTACAATCGGTTCGGTGCATGATGACCGATTCGCGTGTGAAACGCTCGACCGTCACCCCGCAGCGGGGGGTTCGCTCGGGGTGCTGTGTGCCTTGTCCAACATAGCGGCCGTCCATCCAAACCCAGGTGGAGCAATGCTGGGCGCACCAGTGCATCAAGGCGGGGGGGTTCACGGCGGCGGAGCCTGCGCCCGCGGTCTGCGCCCACAGATGCATTGCAGACAGGACCATCATCGCCAGTGCAAAAAGCACTCTACGTTGCGTTGCCGTCATTTGTTGTTCTCTCCTCCCTTACTGGGCTTCGACCACGCGAAACACGAAGGTCTCGCGGGTTCGATCGTCTGGCTTTCCGACGTAAGCAGCATAGTCGCCAGGTGGAAGCAAATTAGAATCAAGCCGAACGGACAATAACCCGCCACGCTCCCCTGCCTTCGATTCGATCGGCGCGGGGCCGGCCCAGACCGTCTGCAACCGCTCGTCCGCCGCGATCCGCGAGATGGTAACGGGGAGGCTTGTGGCGGAAGCCTGGTCCGGCAATCTCAAAGTTAAATCGAGCACGGAATTCGCCGGCAGCGCGACCTGCGCCGCTAGCGCCCCGCCTCCCATAGAGACGCCCGGATCGATGGAGAACGCGACTACCAGGCGCTCTGAGTTTTTGGCCTGCGGCGCTTGGACCTTGGCCACATCGGAGGGCCGCTGGCGATATAGCAGCGCGGCCGTAGCCGCGACGATGAAGATTGCGGCCACCGCGAGCGCCCAGCGCGGCCGAAACGGCGACCCAATTCGCTGAGGAGACGGTGAGTATTTACGGGCATCCTCCACTCTTTGTTGAAGGGCCGGCAATTGAAGACAGCGGCGTTCGAACAACTCACGACTGCCCGGCATCAAACGGCCGGTGATATAGTCCGCGATCAGCTCTGCTTCGGCGGCCTGCACTTCCCGGAGAAAGGACGCGTTCTCGAGGTACTGCTCTTCAAAGGCGCGGGCTTCATTATCCGGGAGCGTGCCGAGCAGATAATCCCTCACATTTAACCTATGATCGTTACTCATCGCGCATTACACCCCGAATCAAACGGCCCAGCTTTTGCCGGGAGCGAAACAAAAATACGCGCCGTCTGTTCTGTTCCCCGGCGTTGAGAGCGCCGGATGGCGCGGATGGGTCTGCCTCAACCGCCCGCCGGATGGCGTCCAACTCCTTTTGACGCAACTTCGCCGAGGCAACCCGGCAGACATCTTTCAGGTGAATCCGGGCTTCGATAGCGTCGGGACTTCCATCTGAATGGCGCGGAGCGGCCAGAAGCGGCTCGAGAGGCTCCAGAGGACTCTCGCGGATCCTCTCCATACGGCGGTACGCTTCGAGGGCGATGATCCTGGCGAACCCCTTCGCTACAAAGTGGATGTCGCCGACATTTTTGAATTCATAGTCGTCCCGCTTCAACATTGCCAAGAGCGTGTTTTGGGCTTCGTCATCGGGATCGCGGGAACCGCGATGGCGAAAGAAAAGAACAAGCGCCTCAAAGACCTGTTCCCAGACTTCGGACGGGATGGCACGTACGTTGGGCACAGGGATTCGATTATATCGGACCGGATGGACGTCCGACGACGATGAAGGACGCCCAGTAATACGGATCGGAAAAGGCCTTGGACTGGGACATCCTCAACCGTGCCAGCGTGAGCGCATGCTCCATGCCAACACCCGAGGAAAGCACCTGTTTGTAAGTCTCCGCCAGGAATTCCGAGGTAGCCTCCGCATCGACCTGATTCAAGGTCAAAACCAGTTGCGCCGCGCCAGCGGAAAACAGACTGCTGCTGAAACCCGCGAGGCCTTCACCCAGCACCTGTTTGCCAAGGGCGGTATCGCAGGCCGAGAGGACCACGACGGAACCGTCCAGCTTCCACTGCGCCAAGCGGTAGGGTCTGAGGAAACCGTCGATCGGACGGCCGCTCGGGTCTACGAGAGACAACACAATCCGTGACAGCTCGGGGGTACGGTCGTCGATGATTGCGTGAGAGTAGAACTGGAGGATCGCGAAATCCTTTAGAGATAGGTGACGAAGAGTTTCGATGGAAGCGTCAAAGTTGCGGAATGTCTTGCGACGAGTTTCCGGAACTAGCGATTCAATGACGTCGAGTTCGGCCCTAAAAGGCACGCGCGCAGGTCCAGGCGCCGATGCTACGACGGGGCGTGTCCGCCGACCGGCTTCGAAACGGGAATCGATCGGCGAAAATACCGGGTCCCTCATGGTCATGATCGCCTGAGGGAACTCCGAGACGGGCCGAGGCCTGCGACCGACGAGCAGATAGGAGGCGGCGGGAACCTGCAGAAGATCGTGGGCCAATCCCAGAGGGCGGCGGGTTCTCGGTTCCGGTACCGCGGCGAACGGAACGCGGAGGAGCACGCCATCCGGCGCGAGAACGAGCCGGCGCGGAAGGGATACCCCGGCCAGAGGACCGAGCAGGGTCGCAGAAAGCCGCGCCATCGCTTGCCGGTAGGCCAGTTGTTCGCGGTCCTGGCGGCGATTCGCGGGGTCTGAGAACAAGCGGACAAGTAAGCGTGCTTGGGCTTCGATCAGGGATGCGCTCGGAAGCAGAAACAAGCGAATTTCGTCGCGGGTGACCAGCCAAAGATAACTTCGAGTATTTCCAAGATGGTATTCGAGTAACGCGGAATCCGTCGGCAAGCCCTTCTTTTGCAATTCATCGATGGAAGCCAGGCGGCCAAATTTCTGGTCGGCAAGAGAACGGCGGATGCCTGCGGCCAAGTCTCTGTCCCTGTCTACGAGTTCTTCGAGCCTAACGCGCAGATTAGCAGGCTGGTTCGGCGAGGGGTTGGATAGGAGAGCCAGTAGATAGTTGATGCGGTGTTGGATCTCCTGCCGCTGCCGCACCTGGTCCGGAGTCAATTGACGGAGCAAGGCTCCGTCCGCCAGCATGTCCATGAGCGATCGCGCCCGGCCGCGCTCAGCGGCCAGAAGCGAATTGGCCGGGGCGCTAGGATCTCCTGGCTCCATGGCCAAGTCTACAAGCAGGTCGAAGAACTTGCGCCGGCGGGCGTAATAAGAAGCGCGCAACGCCGGGTTGGCAGCGTGGCCACGCACCGCTTCCATTACGCTCAGCGCCTGTTCGGCCCGGGCTCGGGCGGCGTTCCAATTGCCTGCGCGTAATTCCAGGCGCGCCACGGCCTCCAGGGAATCGGCCGCATCGTCGCTTAAGCCGACCCTGGTTCGGATGCGGGCAGCTTGATCCAGCAGATCGCGGGCAGTTTCGACCTGGCCGCGCTGTCCGCCGATCACGCCAAGGTAATGGAGCGCCGCGCTCTCGCCCCGGGGGTCGCCATCGGTGCGATCCATGGCGAGAGCCTCCTCGAGGCGGTCGGTCGCACCGGCGAGGTCGCCCATTCTCAAGAGGTCCTGACCGAGATTACGGAGTGCGTCCGCCCGCCCACGACGGTCGTTCTGACCGACCGCCGCGCTCACTGCCTGTTCAAGAGCGTCCCTGGCGAGAGAAAACTTCTCTTGCAGCATGTAGGTGCGGCCGAGATTTACGCGCGCGCGCAGGGCATCGCGCGCGCTTTTGTACTTTTCGAACTGTCCGACGGCGATTTGAAAGTCGGTGGCCGCCCGATCGTATTCGGCGAGCGACTGGCGGCACAATCCCAGGTTGTTGAGGACGCGCGCGCGCGCTAGCGGATCGGCGGTCTTCAAAGCTTTGTTGAGGGTGACAATGGCCTGCTCAAAATCGCCGGTCTGCCAGTAGAGCAGTCCGAGATTGGATAGCGTTCGGGCCTCGAGATCCGCCATGGCAAGCTTTCGCCAATCACGGGCGGCCTCATCCAGGTGTGTGGACGCGGCTTCGAGATTCCCTAACTGGCGCGCCGCAACGCCGGTGTTGTTCTCCGCCTCCGCGACGCAGCGGAGTTCCGCAATGGACAAACACAACGTGAGCGCGTGTTCATGGGCGACGGCGGCCGACGCCGGATCTCCGGAGCGTGACGCGCGGTTTCCCTCCTTGAGCCAGGTCCGGGCAATCGATCTTGTGTCGTCGAGCTTCTCCCACAGCGCGAGAGACTTCCCGATGTCGTCCTTCGCGCGAGAGGCTTTGGAGACCGTTGCCCATCGCTCCGCCTCTTCCCACGCACGGGCGACGTCTGGCTCCGTTACCTTGCGAGAGATTGAAAATGACACCCGAGACGGAGATGCCGGCGGCGAGGCAAATCCGATCTCCAAGCGGTAGGTCCCGGCGGTTGGGACGGTGAGCGTCTCGTTTCCAAAGTCAAAGCTGTCAACCATCGCGGCGCTTCCATTACCCGTCAGATGAATCATCAGATCGTCTGGCTGTGTGATGACCCACTGAACCGCCTCACCGGGCGCAACGGTAAAGGAAAAACAGGATGAATGCAGAGAGGAGAGTACGCTTTTCAGCAATTCTCGACGGTCGAGAGACCGGCAAGGGGACGTGTCAGCGCGGCATAGGCCGAGGCACGCAGAGAGCATCAGGGTGACGAGTAGGGCCGAGGACATTAAGACACCGGCGAGCTTAATCGATGATACAAGGAACGGACCGGAGCCAAGGACCGCCCGGAACGGTCCTCGGCTGCGGAACCGGGCTTAAGTCCCGGTTCCGGTCTCTTGCTCCACTTCGAAGAACAGCATGACCCACCAGATTATTTCCACCGCATTTTCTCCTTTTGAGTTTTCCGCCGGGCGAATACTCTGCCCGGCTACTCAACCAGCGAGCGTGCGAAGAAATAGCGCTCACTTGTAATCCACGGCGTGCGATGGACATTCAGTAATAGGTGGGAAAAAAACACGGATGGGGTTGAGCACTTTTTTCTCCCACTCCCGCTTGTTTCGGTGAAGGCCCCGGCGGGGCCGAAGAACGGAGCGACCTATGTTGAGTTTCGATTCGAAGGCGGCGCGTCAGGCATGGACCTACGCGGGCGTGATCCTGATCCTAGGCACGACTTACATGATTCGGAAAACGCTACTGGTGTTTGCGATTTCGTTGATGTTTGCCTATCTTCTCTATCCGCTGGTGGGCGCGATCGACCGGCGTCTACGATGGAAGTCCCAGGTACCGGCCCTGGTCTTGCCGTTTCTATTTATCCTGGGGCTCCTGGTGGGCTTTACGTGGATGATCAAGGAACCGGCCAGTCGCGAGGCGAAGCAACTGTTCCTTTTGATTCACGCAAGCAAAATCGCCGACTGGGCGCCGCTTGGCTTGCCTGTGGGTGAGCAGATTGTGGATCATTCGGGCGAAGTGTTGAGCTTGATTTCCCAGCTCGGAGTCGGCCGCGGATTGGGACACGTAGCGGCGAGCTTAGCCGATATGCTGGCCGTTCCGATTTTGAGCTTTCTGCTGTTGAAGGACGGGCGCGCCATTCGCCAGCAATTGGTCGAACTGCTGGGCATCGGCCCCGCCAGCGAACGGGTCTTGCGAGACGCCCACGTACTCATGCTTGAATATATGCGCGCACTACTACTGTTGTGCCTGGTGACCCTGGTCTCATTCACCGTGGTATTGAGCCTAATGCGGGTGCGCTATGGCGTTCTGTTGGCAGTTCTGGCCTGCGTGTTGGAGTTCATTCCGGTTGTAGGCCCCTTTGCCGCGGCGGGCATAATCCTGGGGGTCGGCTGGTTCACCGGAGCCACCAGCGGACATCTGCTGGCCATCGGCAGCTTTCTGTTGGGATACCGCGTTTTTCAGGATTACGTGCTGGGCCCCATTGTCATGCGGCGCGGAGTTCAACTTCATCCGCTGGTGGTGATGTTCGGCATCTTCGCGGGCGCCGATATCGGCGGCGTGGCGGGCATCCTATTGAGCGTCCCGGTACTGGCGATGGTCCGGCTCATCTGGTATGAATTCCGCGCAAGGAGTACGGCGGACGAAAACTCTTGGAACGTAGTTACGGTTTGAGGGGAAAGGAACATTATGGAGAGAGTTTTGAATCGAAATGGGCGAGGAGTATGGAACAGCTTCGCCGTAGCTCTGGTTATCGCGTTGCTTTTCTGCGGCGGGGCGGCGCGGGCGCAGTCCTCGGATGAGGCGTGGTACCACCGAGCGATGAACAGTATCGGAAAGGCGATGTATTTCTGCGCCTGGCCGACAGACAAATACGACCATATGGAATTTGGCCGCATCACTTGGCAGCCCGGCGGCGCCGATGTGTCGGTGATTCTATACGGCACAAGTTGGCTGGAGGGCGATCTCTGGGTGGAAGCCGTGGCCGAATTCCGCAATGGCCAGATGACCGATCTGCGATTTGGCCGTTACAGCAAAAAGGCCTTGGTACCGCCAGGAACCGTTATGAAAGAGGGCCTCAAAGCTATCAATGAGGCCCTCAAGCAGAATCAGCCTCAGGTTGCGGTTCTTTGCCTGAGCAATCCAACATCGGATCCGATCTCGTATTCACTTTCTCCGGAGGACGCCTCTTCGCAGACTCTTCGGCCTGGTCAGACGTGGATGTTCTGGCACAATGGGGCGACAGATTTTACCGTATCGTTCGGCTCCACAAGGCTTGGCGGACTTCAAAAGGCGGTTCGATTAAAGGGCGTCGTGCAGGCGTCCAAGCCGGCCTCCTGTGAGACCGGGATGACGTACGATTTCGTGGGGTCCGCCGAGCGCGTCGATTTGCAGCCTCGCGTTCCCGATTCGATCGGATTGATCGGCGTGGAGCTTAAGATCGAAGACGGCGATTCCTATCCGACTATCGTTACTACCCGACCGGGGACCTCCGCCGGGAGAGAGTACGTTCCGGCGGGATCGTTGTTGGTGGAAGTAAACGGCGAATCGGTGCGCGGTCTTTCCATCGACAGTGTCGTGGCGCGAACCCGGGGCCCGGTCAATACCTTTGTGAAGATTGGCGTGTTACCGCGCGGAAGCGACCGAATTCAGTACTTCAATTTGAAGCGTGAATAAGAAGGGGATCGGGATGGACGAGACACGGAAAGAATCCGGTATATACTGGGGGGCGCCCGGTGACGGGACAGGTGTGGTTTTGCCCATGGCGCGTCCCGCAGACAAGATTACAACAATGCTTCAGCGTGTCCGAAATGGAGACGCGTACGCGCAGGAGGAGTTCTCGCAGTTGGTCTATAAGGAACTCAAGAAGATTGCGCGAGGTTATATGGCTGGGGAAAGACCCGGCCACACGCTGCAGCCCACGGCGATCGTACACGAAGCATACATCGAGCTCTTCGGCAAAACGCCGATCGAGTTTCAAGACAGCAGCCACTTCTACAAGGTGGCGGCCTTGCAGATGCGCCGGTGTTTGAAGGACTACGGGCGGGCGCGGAACGGACCGGAGCGCCGCCGCGATCTTGCGGTTCCAATACCCGACCAACTACTCGCCGACTCCGATGCGGCGGCCGCGAACCTGATCATCCATGACCTTCTGGATCGTCTGGAGCGGGAAGATCCCAAGGCCGCGGAGGTGGTGGAACTGAAATTCTACACAGGCCGCACCTACGAAGAAATCGCCGCTTCGCTTGGGATCTCGGTTGCCACGGTACGGCGCCGCTGGACCGTGGGCATGGGCTGGCTGGCTCGAAATGGAAAAGACAGAGGGACTACCGGGTCGGCGGCACGGGATCAATGAGGAGGTGACGAATTTGGCGCCCGAAGAAGATCGATGGCCGGACGTTAAGCATTACCTGGCTCAAGCCCTGCAACTGCCCTTCCATGCGCGCTGGAAATTTATCCAGGAGAACTGCCGCGACCCCGATTTGCAGGCCCTGGTCTGGTTGTACGTCTCTAATCCCGAGGCCTCGCTTTCGGATCTCAGCCAAACCGGCAGGCCTGTAACGCCGGACGGCGATCGGTGGGCGGGCAAGCGGGTTGGAGTCTACGATGTGCGCCGCCTGGTGGGATTCGGCGGCTTTGGGGCGGTCTACGAGGCAGTGCGCTCCGATAACACCAAGAAGGTGGTGGCCATCAAGTTCCTTCTGCCGCAACACGGCGGCGATGAAGTGCGCGAGATATTCCAAACGGAAATGCGCTTTCTGGCGCAGATGAATCACCCGAACATCGTGGCGCTGCTCGATACCGGCACGGCGGAAGGCCATCCCTACTACGTAATGGAGTACGTGGAAGGACGCAACATCGCGGAGTATTGCGCCGACAAACGACTGGGGGTGAAGGCACGGCTCAAGCTGTTTCTCCAGGTTTGCGATCCCGTGCAATACGCACATGAGAGCCTGCTGGTGCATCGCGATTTGAAGCCCTCGAATATTCGCGTGACCGGCGATGGCCGGGTGAAGTTGCTGGATTTCGGAGTCGCCCAGTCTTCGCGTCCCGAGCGGGCGGGCGAGGCCCCCGCACTTCGGGGAGCGGTGGGAACTATTGTCTATGCCAGCCCGGAGCAGCTTTTTGGCGGCCCGGTCACGACGGCGAGCGATATCTATTCGCTGGGCGCCATTCTATACGAGCTGTTAACGGGTAAGGCCCCGTTCCGATGGGAGGGAGTGGCACGACAGGATCTGTTGGAGGCCGTGCGTATCCAGATTCCGCTGCCGATGAGCCAGGCCGCGGACCGCGATTCGGCGCGATCTCTAGATGCCCGCAGCGTAGGGCGTCTACGGCGCAGCCTGGAAGGCGATCTCGACTGCATCGTTTCGAAGGCGCTGCGCAAAGAGCCGGGCCGGAGGCACGCCTCGGTGGCGGCTCTCGCGGATGACATCCGGCGGCATCTGGAGCAACGCCCGGTGACTGCGCGGGGCAACGATGTCGCATATCGTGCAGGACGATTCGTAACCCGCAACCGGATGCCGGTCTTCGCGACGGCGATAGCTTGTATCGGCTTTGCCGTGGGGCTGCTGGCGCCGTGGAATCCGAAGCCGAAGGCGCCCGCCGCAACCCAACAGACTCCGTCTAAGCCGGATATAGCGGCCGAGGAGATGGATAAGCGTGGTGACGACTACCATCTGGGAAGGGGCGTGCTTAAGGACGATATCGAAGCTGTGAAGTGGTATCGGAGCTCTGCCGATCTCGGATTTCCTCGCGGTCAAAGCGACCTCGGCATGATGTATCTCTGGGGATGGGGCGTCGAGAGGAATTACGGGGAAGCGCTGAGACTATTTCGCGCCGCTGCCGCCAAGGGCGACGCGCGCGGTGAAAACGGACTTGGAATCCTATACGCCAACGGATTCGAAATCCCACGGGATTACGAGGAGGCGATGAACTGGTACTCGAAAGCTGCCGAACAGGGATATGCCAACGCGGAGAGCAACATCGGCGGCATGTACAGGTGGGGACAAGGCGTCAAGCAGGATTACACGGAGGCGATGAGGTGGTACCGTAAGGCCGCCAGTCACGGCGGTGCGGGCGGCGAAGTCGGGGTCGGTGAATTGTATTGCTATGGACTCGGCGTACCCAAAGATTATGATGAGGCGTTGCGCTGGTTCCACAAGGCTGCAGATCGAGGCGATGGCTTTGCCCAGTCCGATCTCGGATATATGTACGAAAAGGGATGGGGCGTTCCTCTAAATTACGGCGACGCGCTGATGTGGTATCGCAAATCGGCCGGCCAGGGAAATTTGGCGGGCGAGCGAAATCTGGGATTCCTGTTCCAATACGGGCTCGGAGTAGACAAGGACCTCGATACGGCGATCAAGTGGTATCGTCGTTCCGCCGAACAGGGGAACCCCTCGGCTGAAGCCGCGCTCGGCGCAATTTACGCGGACGGGATCGATGGACATCCCAACTATGTTGAGGCCGCGAAATGGTTTGGAATGCCCGAGGAGCGGGACGATCCCACGGCGATGGATTTTTTCGGGGAGCAGCACGAGAAAGGGTGGGGCGTTCCACCGAATCTTGAAGAAGCGATTCAGTGGTATCGCAAGGCCGCGGCCGCGGGATCCCAAGAGGCCAAAAGGAGCTTGGATCGCCTGCATGTGCAGTGATTCTTTCCAGTGCTCTTGATGGATATGGACTTCATGATCCATTGCCTACTCGTCCCGCACCGCATGCCTCGAATCCGGTTCGTGTAGATTGGCTCGTACGTTTGCTCCACGCTTCTTTTAGACTGCACCTCACGGGGAACGCCCTTGCGCTGCGCTACTACTTCACCTCCATCGGGTTGTAGAGGGCCTTACAGCCCCGAGCTGTCGAACATGCTCAGCACACAATGCAGCGGCCGGTGATCGATGCCACCGGCTTATCGGGTGTCTATAATATCTCCATTTTCTGGGACCTCGACGAAGGCAATGGGGGCGCAATTGCGATACCCGGCACGCCTGTGCAGGCGTCGGAGGGCGGGCCATCGCTCGAGGCTGCGCTTCAGCAGCAGTTCGGACTAAAGCTGGCCGGAAAGAAGGACCACGTGAGGATGCTTGTGGTCGATCGCGTTGATATTTTGCCTACCGAGAATTGACTGATGCCTGGCAGGTTTTTGGGCGGACGATACGCGCTGTCTTCCGCGCTTTACTCCGTTACCCCGATGACGCGTTCGTTAGCTTCTCTTTCCTGCCTCTCAGGCTTGCAATGCTGTGCGGGCGGGCAGTCTCAATTCCCGCTGACGGAGACAGTCACGTTGCCTTGACTTGCGGCGCCCCCGACTTGGACGATCACGGATGCTGCGCCGACAGGTAATCCGCTTGGTATTACGGCATTGACCTGGAGGATGCCATCGACTGTACCCGGTGAGCCGCCGGCGTATTGGACCGTGGCCGACTTACCGCCAATGGCTACGGTCACCTGGGCGGTGGGTTGGGGTAGCGGGACCGAGGCGATGGTTCCGTCCTGGCTCGGGGGATTCGTAGCTCCGGCGCCGGTGATGAACAGAGTCACTACTCCGCCCGCTTTGGCGGGGTTGGAGGAGCTGTTTACGGAATTATCGGAATTGAAGGCGGCGGCCTGTCCGGTGCCGCTCAAATTCAGGGTGAAAATGGCCGGGGCGGTGGGAGCGACATTGACGGTTACAGGCGCGGTGGTTTGACCTTGATTGAGTACGAAGACTTGCGCCGACGATCCCGTGAGACCGAAGGGAACGATGGCGGAGACCTGGTTGGGAGACGTATAGAGGATGGGCGAGGGCGCTCCGTTTACGTAGACGCTGGTTCCGGCGACGCTGGTGCTCACCTGGCCGCTGGCCGTGAGCTGATATCCCGTAAGCGTAGAGGCGCCGATGTTCGATCCATAGATGACGATGACTTCGCCGGGCGCTATGGAACCGGTCTGGTTGCTTGCGCCGTTGGTCACGGCGCCGATGGAAAGACCACTGCCTGCAAAGGTCAACTCCCGGATCGCGTTGTTCGCAAGGTCCGCCAAAAAGACATGGCCGCTGGAATCGATCCCGAGACCAGTGGCGCCGTTGACCATGGCGCTTGTAGCGAGACCGCCATCGCCCGCGTAGCCGCGAACTCCCGTGCCTGCGATGGTGGTGACGATGCCGCTGGTAAAGAGTTTGCGGACGCGCGCGCCCGAATCGGTAATGTAGAGATTGCCGACAGAGTCGACGACGACTGACGTTGGGCTACCGAACTGCGCAGCGGTGGCCAGCCCGCCATCACCGCTATAACCTGGGGCGCCGGTACCCGCGACGGTCTGAATCGTTCCGTTGGGAGTGACTTCACGGATTACGCTGTTGAGCGTATCGGCGATGTAGACAGCCCCCGAGTTATCGACCGAGACGCCTTGCGGTCCGTTGAGCAGGGCGGCTGTAGCGGGGCCGCCGTCGCCCGAGTAACCCTGCAGTCCTTTACCGGCAATGGTAGTGATGATCCCAGCGGTCGAGACCTTGCGTATGACATTATTCCCTTGATCGGCGATATAGAGATTGCCGGATTTATCCACGGCGAGACCGACAGGCGTATTTAGAGTGGCCGCGGTCGCGCTGGCGCCATCGCCCGAATAGCCGACCGTGCCATTTCCCGCGTAAGTGCTGATGGTTCCGTTCGAGATCTTGCGAATGCGCGCATTGGCGGTGTCCGCGATATAGATGTTGCCGGAGGAATCGACCGCGATTCCCAGTGGCAGATTAAGCTGCGCCGACGTCGCGGCGCCGCCATCGCCGCTTGATCCGGCCGTTCCCGTTCCTGCGATGGTGCTGATGACGCCTTTGGCGGTTACCTCGCGCACCACGTCGTTTTGGGTATCGGAGATGAAGAGATCGCCGCTCGAATCGACCGCTACGGCATTCGGCGCGAAGAGTTCGGCGGAGGTCGCCGGGCCGCCGTCACCGGAATAGCTGAAGACGCCGCTGCCGCCGATGGTGGATATGGTTCCCCCGGAGACTTTGCGGATGCGATTGTTGAGCGAATCGGCGATATAGAGGTTGCCCGAGGAATCGACGGCGACGCCGGACGCCTGGTGGATCTCCGCTTTGGTTGCCGGGCCGCCGTCGCCGGCAAAGCCGAGCACTCCATTTCCTACAACGGTGTTGATGTCTCCATTCGAAACAGTGATTTCCCGGATGCGGCCATCCTCCGGCTCGGCGATGTACACGTTCCCGCTGGAATCGACGCCAATGGAGTATGGCTCGATCAGACCTGCGCTGGTGGCGAGCCCGCCGTCGCCGGCATAGCCGATAGAACCATCGCCCGCGATGGAATTGATGATGCCGTCAGTGGTGATCTTGCGGATGTAGGCGTTGGCTGTGTCCGCAATGTAAACGTTGCCGGAGCTATCGACAGCTACGTCTTCGGGACTGTGAACTTCGGAGTTGGTTGCGGCAGCGCCGTCGCCCAGGAAGCCGGGAAGGCTATCGCCGGCGATGGTGTTGATGATGCCGTCGGTGGTGACTTTGCGGATGAGATTATCGCCGGTATCGGCAATAAACAAGTTGCCCGAGGAATCGACTGCGAGACCGCCCGGCAGGTGTAGATTGGCCTGATTGGCAGGACCGCCATCGCCGAACGCGAGCGGGGCTCCGATCAAGCCGTTGCCTGCGAAGGTATTGATAATGCCGTTCGGGGTGACGATGCGGACGCGGTTGTTATTGGTATCGGAAATATAGATATTGCCGGAGGAATCGATGGCGATGCCTTGCGGAGCGCTGAGCTGCGCGTTGACGGCGGGTCCTCCGTCGCCGGCGAACCCGGCGCGCGAGTTGCCCGCGACCAGCGAGAGCGTGCTGCCGGAGATCTTGAAGACGGAATTCCCACTTGAGAAATAAATATTGCCTTTGGAATCGACCGAGACGCGGCGCGGTTGTCCGATGGAAATGCCCGTAGCTGAGACAGGCGTGGTGGGATTGGCCCCCCCGGCTACGGTGGAGATGGAGTATTGCTGGCCCACGGCTGGGGTGGCGAGGCCCAACATTAGCAAGGCAAATTTGGCGTAAAACGGATGCGCAGAGGAAAACGTGCGCGCCACGGATTTCAACATGAATGATTCCAATCCTGAATGAATAACATGCGGATAACGGCGATGTCTAATTTGCGAGGCATTCGGCAAGGGTTTCCAGAGCTTGCGAGCAGGCGGCGCGGTCCACGTCGTAGTGGGTTACCGCGCGCATTTGGCGATCGTTAATCGCATTCATGAGGACGCCACTGCGCTTCAACCGCGCACTGATCTCGGTGGGCGCAATTCCGGTCGCGCTGACGTCGAACACTGCGATGTTGGTGACCACGCTTTCCGGTGCAATTTGAATGCCGGGAAGGTGCGCGAGCCCTTCGGCGAGGAAGCGGGCGTTGGCGTGGTCGCAGGGCAGAAGCTGGGGTGATTCTTCCAGGGCCACCAAACACGCGGCCGCAAGCACGCCCACTTGACGCATACCGCCGCCGAGCCGTTTGCGATAGAGACGGCCCTTGGCGATGAGCGCCGCCGGGCCGGCGAGAATGGAGCCCGCGGGCGCTCCCAATCCCTTGGAAAGGCAGAACATTACTGTGTCCACAGGGGCCACAATGTCACGCACGGGCACACCGCTTGCGGCGGACGCATTGAACACGCGAGCGCCATCCATGTGGACTTTGACGCCGCGTTCGTGGGCGCCCCCGGCGATCTCAGAAATCGCAACCAGCGAGTAGATGTTGCCGCCGAGCATGTTGTGGGTGTTTTCGATGGCTACCAGGCCCGTGGGCGCCCAAAAGGGCGAGAGCGTCTTCATGTAGCTTCGGATTTGGGGCCAGGTTAGGATGCCGTTTTCGCTGGGAATGGCGCGCACGACGCAGCCCGAAAACCAGGCGACCATTCCGAGTTCCCAATCGAGAATGTGGGAGCGGGCTTCGGAGATGACTTCCTGGCCATGTTCAGTATGAAGCTTGACGGCGATGGCATTTCCCATGGTGCCGGTGGGAACGAAGAGGGCGGCCTCTTTGCCGGTGATTTCGGCGGCGCGCTGTTCCAGCAGGTTTACGGTGGGGTCTTCACCATAAACGTCGTCGCCGACTTCGGCTTCCATCATGGCGCGGCGCATGGCGGGAGTGGGCTTGGTAACGGTGTCGCTACGCAGATCGATCATGCAGTGAGAAACTCCTGGAAGATTTCATTGGAAAGCATTACGCCGCGGGGGGTTAGCCGCAGCACCCCGCCTTCCGTTTCGAGCAGACCCGCGATGGTGAAACGGCTAATGGGGTCGCGGAAACGAGTCCATTCTTCGGGCTGGGGCCGGATGCCTTGCATGAGACGAAGGCCGACGAAGAAGCGCTCTTCAGCGGGGTTGGCTAGCGACGATTCAGGCGCGCGCCGATCGATGTAGTCCGTAATGGATTCGGCGTTTTGGGAGCGCGTACAGCCATCGAAAGAGTGGGCGTCGGCGCCGAAGCCGGCATAGGGTTCAAGCTGCCAATACTTAAGGTTATGGCGCGATTCGTATCCGGGGCGGGCAAAGTTGGAGATCTCGTAGCGCGGAATCCCCAGCGACGCGAGGCGTTCGACGGCGATTTCGTAGAATGCGGCGGTCTGGTCTTCGGACGGCGTTTCGTTGGCGAAGTAACGAACGCCGCCGAGCAGGAGTTCGTGGCCGAGGCGGCTCTCGTCGTCGACTTCGAGCATATAAATGGATGCGTGCGGAGGATTCAGGCGTTCGATCCAAGCGAGCGATTCACGCCAGGAGGATTCCGTTTGAGCAGCGAGACCGGCGATGAGATCGATATTGTAGTTTGTTATGCCGGCGTTTTCGAGAATGCGGACATCGGATTCGATTGTCTGCGCCGAGTGTTTGCGGCCCGTGCGCCGGATCTCGGCTTCGACGAATGACTGCGCGCCCAGGCTTACTCGATTAATGCCGGCGGCGGCCCAGGCGCGGGCTTTCTCAGCGGTGATAGTTCCGGGAGCAGCCTCGAGGGTTGCTTCGGACCAGGGGCGTCCGGGTATCTCTGCAAGAACGGCGGCGAGGGATTGCGAATCCATCTGACTGGGCGTGCCGCCGCCGAGGTAGACGGTATCGGGGGTCCACCGCCATGCGTTCGCGCGAAGTTCGGCCAGCAGCGCTTCGAGGTAGCGCGGTTCCAGCGCGCGCGGAAAGACGCCAGAGGCGAAATTGCAGTAGGTACACTTCTGCGCGCAGAAAGGATATGAGACGTAGACTCCCGGCACTTTATTGATTGTAGCGGGTGGGGATGGGAACATAATGGAGCTTCATGGACGCCTTGCGTACGCGGCTTTCGGGCCTAGATCTGCTCCGCAATCCTTTGTTGAATAAGGGCACGGCGTTTACGGATGAGGAACGGACCGCATTCGCGTTGCATGGATTGCTACCGCCGCACGTTGGCATACTGGAGGAGCAGGTGGAGCGGCGATTGAAAGCGTTGCGGGCGCTGCCTACAGGCTTTCAGAAATACTCGTTCCTGCGGGATCTGCAGGACTCCAACGAGACGCTCTTCTACTCGCTGCTCACGCGCAATATAGAAGAGATTATGCCGCTGGTTTACACGCCGACGGTGGGCGAGGGCTGCCAGCGCTTTAGTGAGATCTGGCGGAAGCCGCGCGGGTTGTTTCTGAGCTATCCGAACCGGACCCGCATTCGCGAGATCTTTTCGCATCCACGCTTTGACGCGGTTCGCACGATTGTGGTGAGCGACGGCGAACGCATCCTGGGCCTTGGCGACCAAGGCGCGGGCGGCATGGGGATTCCGATTGGCAAACTATCGTTATATACGGCGTGCGGCGGGATCCATCCCGAATACACATTACCGGTGCTGCTCGACGTGGGTACGGATAATGCGGAGCGGCGGCGCGACCCGCTGTACATCGGCTGGAATCATGAGCGGGTGCGTGGGCCCGCTTACGATGAGTTTGTTGAGATGTTCGTTTCATCGTTGGTGGAACGTTGGCCGCATGTGTTGTTGCAGTGGGAGGACTTCGCCGGATCGAACGCGGGGCGCTTCCTCGAGCGCTATCGCGATCGGCTCTGCACGTTCAACGACGATATACAAGGAACCGCAGCGGTGGCCGCGGGAACGATTATGGCCGCGGCGGCGGTAACGGGCATTCCTCTGACGGAGCAGCGTATCGCGGTGCTGGGCTTGGGATCTGCGGGTAGCGGCATTGTGGATCTTCTGGTTGGCGCGTTAATGGAAGCCGGATTGAGCGAGGGCGCGGCGCGGCGCCGCTTTTATGCCATCGACCGAAATGGTTTGCTGCTGGAAGGGGCAGCCGAAGTTCCGGAATCACAGCGGCGATTTGCGCTGCCGCCCGACATGGTGGCTGGCTGGAAACTGCGTAAAACCGGAACGATCGATCTGCTGGACGTGATCGAGAACGCCAAGCCAACCGGGTTGATCGGCGTAACGGGCGAACCGGGCATTTTCACGGAGGAGATTGTTCGCGCGATGGGCCGCGCCGCGAAGCGGCCGATTATCTTTCCGCTCTCGAACCCCACATCGCGCAGCGAAGCGGCGCCGGCGGATATTATGCGATGGACGGAAGGGCGCGCGCTCATTGCTACCGGCAGCCCTTTTCCTCCGGTAGAGCGCGACGGCAAGTTGATCCCGGTGGATCAATGCAATAACGCTTACATATTTCCGGGCATCGGACTGGGCGTGCTTGCCGCAGGCGCGCGGCGGGTGAGCGATTCCATGTTCATGGCTGCGGCGAATGCGCTGGCTCAGATGTCGCCGGTGCATCGCAATATTGACGACCGCCTGTTACCGCCCCTGACCGCGATTCGCGCGGTGTCGGCGGCTGTCGCGATGGCGGTTGCTCGCCGTGCGTGCGCCGAAGGAATCGCAGAGCCGTGCGATGAGGTGACTCTGGCATCACGGATCGATGCCCACGTGTGGGAGCCGGTTTACCGGGCGTACGAAGCGGCCCGCGCGTAAGTTATTTCCAAACGCCCAATATTCCGCCCATCACCATGAATGAGACAGCATGATAGCCTGCGTCGATGAGAAATAGCTTCAGCGGCCGGGCTTCGAACAAGTAGGTGACACCCATCGCCGTTGCCACCCATCCGATACCCGCCAGCGCCCCGGCGGCAATGCCCCACGTCAAATTGGGCGGTCCCTGGAGAAACGCAGCCAGGTTGAACGACATCACCAGCGCCAGTAACAGCGCCGCCGTGAAGACCATGCCCATCTTGCGTTTTTGCATGGCGGTTTCATCGAGCCCGGAAGCCTTCATCCATGCCTTGCCAAACACGGCGTGCGAGTACCACACGCCTCCGATAAGAAACGCCGAAACAGCGGCGGCGAGTATAGCAAGGTAGTTCAGCTTGGCAGGATCCATTTTGTTACGATAGGGCCGTTTCATGGCCACGCCAACCGCCGAGTTACCGAAGCTGGAAATGGGGTCTCCGAAGCCGGAATTTCCGCAGCCGGAACCGCTCACGCTTCACGACGCCGGCATACGGTGGATGCTGATACCAGCCTTTGGCGTTGCTATTCCATACTTCACGGGTTATTTCGGTCCCTACGGAATGGGTTCGCCCGTATACTGGGCGGGCCTGGCGTGGTCGATTCTGATTTCATTCACGATCTGGCATGGCAACCGCTTCTTTCTGCTGCGGCAGCGGCGCTACTACGATTGGTTTCAGCATCCGCTGCGCAAGATCTGCATGCTTCTTCTGGCAAACATCTTCTACACGGCGCCAGTGGCAGTGGGCATGGTGCTCTTGTGGTATCGCGCCGCGGGGTTCGGTCCCGATTGGAGCGCTATCCGGGCCGTCACCCTCTGCTGCGTCATCTGCGTCATGTTCATCACTCATGTCTATGAGACCGTGTATCTCATTCAGCAGAGGGAGAGCGACTTGCTGGCGGTGGAGCGGTTGGACCGTGCACGCACGGCTGCCGAACTGGCAGCGCTAAAGGCGCAGGTGGCGCCGCACTTCCTGTTCAATTCACTCAACACGCTGGGCTGGCTGATCGAACGCGATCCGCGGCGGGCTCTGGAATTCAATCAGGACCTGGCGGAAGTGTATCGCTATATCCTCGCGGCGCATCGGCGCGAGTTGGTTCCTCTTGCAGAGGAACTGGCTTTTGCGACACGCTACTTTAATCTGTTGCGGCGGAGATTCGGCGATGAACTCGAGTTGCTGGTGGAAGAGGCCGGCGTTCGCGGCGAAGAGTGGCTGTTGCCGCCAATTTCGCTGCAAACCCTGCTGGAAAATGCGGTCAAACACAATTCGCATTCGCGGAAAAGTCCTTTGCGGGTGACGATCAGCTTCGCGGACAATTGCGTTGTTGTGGGCAATGCCAAACGACCTCGGCCTCAGGCGGTTGAGGGCGAGCGCGTTGGACTTTGCAACCTCGACGACCGCTGCCGGTTAGCGCTGGGGCGCGCTGTCGAAATCTCGGATGGCGCCGAATTTACGGTTCGCGTGCCGGCGCGGAGCCAATTGTGAGAATCGCAATTGTAGAAGACGAAGCGCCCGCCCGCGCTCGCCTTACGGCTGCGATTCGAAAGGCGGCCCCGGACGCCCGCATTGTGGCGGAACTCGCGGCGGTGAGTGAAGCGGTGGAGTGGCTGCAAGCGAACCCCGCGCCCGATCTCTTATTTCTCGACATCCAACTTGGGGACGGCGTCTCATTCGACATTCTGCGCCAGACGCGCATTGAGTGCCCGGTGATTTTCGCTACGGCATTCGACGAATATCTCATCGACGCCTTTCAAAGTAACGGCATCGACTATCTGCTCAAGCCGATTCCAGACGAACGCGTCGCCGCCGCGATCGCCAAATATCGAGGACTGAAGCGTCATTTCCAGGTGGAGGCGCTGCTCGATTCGCTCGACAGAAAGGCGCCGGCTTACCGCGACCGCATTCTGGTACGGAAGGGAGGCGATCTTACGGCAGTTCGATCGACCGATATCGCTTACTTCCATACTTCGGATAAGTTAGTAACTCTTACGACAAAGTCCGCTGCGCGGTTCGCGCTTGACCGGCCTTTGGCCGAACTGGAGACGGAGCTGGATCCGCGCCGGTTTTTTCGCGCTAACCGCGCATTCCTGGTGAATATCGACGCGGTGCTGCGTTGCAGCCCTTACGGCAAGGGCAAGTTGCTGATTGAGCTACGACCCGCGGCGGACGAAGAAGTGGTGGTGAGCCAGGAGAAAGCCGGTGCGTGGCGCAAGTGGCTGGGAGAGTAGGCGACTTAACTTAATTCGCTTACTTCCCCGCCCCGGCCGCCAGAAACTCATTGACTTCATGCCGCACGAGCGTTAGATTATCTAACGTTAACATGTTTCGCACATCCAGATCGGCGCGTCAGCCGCTCACACCGTTGGAGCAGCTCATTATGGATTACGTATGGGCGCATCCCGGATGCACAGCCGAGGTCTGCCGCGAAGGCGTTGCCGGCAAGCGAGCGCTGAAGGATTCAACGATTCGCACTGTGCTTCGAAATCTGGAAGAGAAGGGCTACATCAATCACACAGTCGACGGACGCACTTTCGTCTATCGCTCAGTGGACACGAAACGGAGTGTGGCGGTGGAGGCCGCGGTGAACCTGATTGAGCGCTTCTGCGGTGGCTCCGTGGAGGAATTGTTGGTCGGCCTCGTAGATAACCAGGTGCTGAAGCCGCAACAGCTCCAGCGGCTTGCCGCGGAGATCGCAAAACGCAAGGGGAAGACGGCATGACCACGTTGCTATTCCTTGCAGGATGGGCCATCCGTTCTTCGATCATGATTCTCGCCGGCGCCATTCTGGTTAGCGTTCTCCGAATCCGTGATGCGACGTTGCGGTGGGCGGTGTGGGCGGCGGTGCTGTGTGGGTCCCTGCTGATCCCGGTAATGACGACTACATTGCCGAGCGTCGATATCGGTATTCCGAAGGCGATGGAGAGGACTGCGTCTATAGTGGACGCTCCGACGGAGCCAGTAACGGTCGAGTTTCCTGTGGCCTCACCCATCGAAGTGCATGAGACACCGCGGCGAGCAACGACGGTGCAGCGCGGCGTGCCAGTCGCGAGACCGTTTGACTGGGCCCAGGCAATCCTCGGCATATACATATTGATCAGCGCGATCCTACTCTCGCGCGTGTGCATTGGACTGGGGATCAGCCTCGTCGTACTGCGCCGAAGCCTAACCACAGACATTCCCGGAGTCCACGAATCCCGTCGCGTTAGCGCGCCGGTGACTCTGGGCATCGCCCGGCCGTCGATCGTGCTTCCGGCCGGCTGGCGCGACTGGAGCTCGCTCAAGCTGGAAGCCGTCTTAGCCCACGAACGTTCGCACATCGCTCGCTGGGATCCAGCCGTGCAGTTGCTCTCCGCCATTCACCGCGCCCTGCTATGGGCGAGCCCACTGACTTGGTTCCTGCATCGGCAAATCATTCGGACCGCTGAGGAAGCCAGCGACGATGCCGCCGTCGAGGCGACGCAGGATCGTGTCGCATATGCCGAATCCCTGCTCGACTTCGTGAAGCGTGGCGTGTGGAGTTCGAGTCCGGCGGGCGTTCCGATGGCTCGCTACGGCAATCCCGAGCATCGAATTCGTCGAATCCTGGACGGCAGCCTGCCTGTCCGCCGCACGACGAACAGGAGCATCGCGGCGATGGCGGCGCTAGGTTCTCCATTCACCTACGTCATCGCGACCGCGGAACCTCAGAATGCGAAGCCGGGTCTGGCGTTCAACCGCGTAGAGATCCGGGCCGCCGCCCCGAACACCATGCCGCAGATGAGGAGCCGGTTCGGAAACGGACGCTACGAATTGCACAACGCCACGGCTGTGGACCTGATTCGAACCGCCTGGGGAGTGCAAGGGGACAGCGTCTCGGGTGGGCCGGATTGGCTCGACCTGAACCGCTACGACGTGATCGCAATGGCCCCGGCCACAAGCACGCCGGATATGCTCGCGACCATGCTGCAGAGCACGTTGAAAGACCACTTTCAGCTCTCGGTCCGTAACGGCAACAAAGACAATCCCGCCTATGCCATCACAGTCGAACGGAAGCCTCAACTCAAGCCGGCGGAAGGAACCGAGGCCAGTGGATGCAGGTTCCAGTCATATCCGGTGGCGCCTCCGCGCGCTCCCCTTCCACCAATGACTTTGGTGTGCAGCAATGTAACCATTCCCGCCTTCGCGAAAATCCTTTCTGGCGCTTCAGAGGCTTCCGGTTACCTGTTCGGCTATCCGCTGCTCGATCGCACCGGACTCACAGGCGCATGGAACTTTAGCCTCACCTGGTCGCCGCGCAGAGCCTACAACTGGTCCCCCGCGCCTGGAGATGCCGTGACTCTATTCGACGCATTCCAGAAGCAACTCGGTCTGAAGCTGACGCTCACCAAGGTCGCGACTCCCGTTTTGGTCGTCGAGAAGGCAACCCCGCCGCGCGTGACCGATGCGCGGAAGCCCCCTATGGATTTCGAGGTTGCCGAAATCCGGCCCGTAGATCCCAATGACCCGCCGCCTTCCTGCCGCGACATAAGTATTCAGCCAGGCGGACGCGTGCACATTTATATGACTCTGCGCAGTCTGATCTGGGAGGCTTGGGGAGCTCCCTTCGACTTCAGCCGCTTCATCGGCGGCCCCAAAGGCATGGATTCGCCATGCTGGCAGATTCTGGCGAAAGCACCCGTGGAGCCAAATGTTTTGGGCACGGCGAATCCAGGCGGTTGGATTGGACCTATCTGGAACGGCGTCGACCTGGACACGATGCGAATGAGCCTGCGTTCGTTCCTGGTGGACCGCTTCAAGCTGGCCGCGCATTTGGAGGACCGTCCGATTGACGGCTACGTGCTGGCAGGGGATGGGCGCAAGCTCAAGAAGGCGAACCCGGCGAATCGTCCGAGTTGCAAGGAAGGACCCGGAGATGATGGAAAGGATCCACGGCTAACCAATCCACTCGCGACAAGGCTGATCACCTGCCGCAACATGACACTCGCCCGGTTTGCCGAGCAGTTGAACGGCTTCTTCCCTGGGTCTCCTCCCATGAGCGATGCCACCGGTATTTCCGGAAGGTTCGACATGACCATTAACTTCAGCCCGGCGGGCCTGCTCCAGGCAGTTCCGAGTAAACCGGGAGAGGCGCCCGAGCCTACGGGTGCGATTTCGCTCTTCGATGCTCTGAAAGGCCAGCTCGGACTGAAGATAGAGACTCGCAAGGTGATGGCGCCGGTTCTGATCGTCGATCACGTAAACGCCACACCAACGGAAAACTGAACGACGAAGCTCGTTACTGGTGGCGCCGGCGATCTTGTCGCCGGTGTTCGTCTTCCTTCAACCGCGCGCCCGCCTAAATAAAAATCGATAGTTGCCCGGATGAGAGTCCACATAGGGCGTGAACGCGAAGTACATGCCATCCATGCCCCGGCCAAGAGCCGCCCCAACGTGAGATGTCCTACTTTAGATGGAGTGCACAGCTTAGAGCCGGCCGCGCTTGGCGGCCACCTTGCTCGCCGATGGGGCGCCTTGCTTCGCCACCCGCGCCTGTCCCGCCTTAGTCACCAAGCGTGATTGTTCGTACATCTCGATCACTTCTCGCTCGAAATCGCCGAGATCAGCTCGCCAATCGCTTCGAGCGGCAAATCGTCCGGCGACTCGAAATGAACACAACACTTCCCCATGTCAAGCTTCTTCCCCGCCGCCTGGAACGCCGCCTTCAGTTGCTCGAGCTGACTCGGACTCCAAAACGCGCCAGGTAGAGCGAGCAGTAGTTCTTCTGCGACGAGAGCGCGACGTAGCAGATCGGCTGCTTGTTGTAAGTATCTGGGTATCGAGACAGGGGGATCGTCCAGCCGATCGTGCCCCAGACGAGGCACTCATCGTAGCCGCGCGGAATGTGTTTGTTCACCAGTGCGCGCACCGTCGCGATCGTCTTCGCGCGATTGGCGGGGAGTGAGGCGACGTATTGCGCGGGCGTCTTGACGTTCGATGGTGGTTTCATGGATTCGTCGTTGAGCCGTCCTGCTGCCCGGACGCCACCTGCGCCACAGAGTGCGTGGGAACGAAAAACCGCGACGAGGCTCCGTAACAGAGCAGGCAGGCGCCGTTCGTCACCAACATCACCCGCGCGATCTTCATTGCGTCATGGTAATGCCTTTGATGAACTAAAACAAGACTATGCTGTGCTGCCGGGTTGCACAAAGGACCCATTACTGCGACGTGGGTTGCTCTCCCGTCCGGCTCAAGATATCTCGAGGATTTGACTGAGCGCGAAGGACACGTGCTCTATGCGACAAGCGACAATTTCGACAGTGATTCCCGAATGCCGCTGAACGTTCTCGTCAGTCAAGTAGGCCGCACAGCTCCCGTCAAGGTCTGGGCAGCCGCCTGATTCGGGTACTTAAAAATAACGATGTCATCGTCGCCCTTTACGGCGCCCGAAATGAAAGGTTCATTTGGTATAACTAGCCCTTGGGGGCCTTTTTATGCGGCGAGTTCTTTTATATATGTTTCTTGTGCCGGCGGCTTGCTTTGCCGCGGATGTGTTTTCCGGCGTATGGAAAATTGACATTAGCAAGTGCACATCCAGCACCCACAGCTTACCGGCGAAGACGATGGTTGAAACTCTGGCCTTGAGGCCGGACGGCATCACGGTTACCGAAGATCTCGCCGCCCCAAACGGCAAGAAAACGCATCGGGAGAACACGTTGAAGTTCGATGGCAAAGATTACCTGCGAACGGGGATCAGTACACCGGGTATAACGCTATCAGCCAAACGCGTGGACGACCGGACGCTGCAGTTCGTTCGCAAGCGCGACGGGAAGGTTGACGGCGAGTCACGCTGGACGGTCTCGGCAGACGGCAAGACTCTTACCGACACGGGCTGGCTCAATTCGCCGACCGGCGGACGCAACGAGTACAAATCCGTCTACCAAAAGTAGCCAACCGCTCAATAGCGGGCCTCGTGAAAAACGATTCCATGCTCGCGTCGTGTCGTCGCGATTTCCTCGCGACGCGCCTCTCCTCTCGCCGCAAGAGAACATGTTCCGCGATCCCATAGTGTTTTCAGTGATTTAGTTCGCGGTATTCATTTCCCATAGCCGTCTTGCACCCACTATCGCCACACGGGCTGCGAGCCCTCACATTCGGTTTCAGCCCGCTGACGCGGGTGGGAGAGACCGATGGAAACCACCTTAGTCGCTTTACTGTTCGCCACAGCCATGGCAGGAGGTTCAGTTGGAACCACAAGGGCTGGGCAGCTTCGCGTCACGGTTTATGACAAGTCAGACTTGCCCGCCCAAACCACACATCTGGCCTCTCAAAATCTCCGCGCTATCTTTCGGCATGGAAATATTGGGATCGACTGGGTCACAGGGACGCCGGATGCGGATGAGGCGACGTTGGTGACCTATACCAATATTGTGAGCAAGGAACAGGAACATCGGTTGGCATGCCGTGCGCGGCGGAATGTCGCGGTGGCTATCCGCGCAGCCTCTCCGTCGCTCTTTCCGCAGGCCGTTTTGGGATTTGCGCTCCCTTTCGCAAGTGAGGGAATCAATGTGGTGGTGTACAGAGATAGAATTACCGCTGCTGCACTAGCCCAAAATGTCCCCGAATCCGATCTCCTCGCACACGCAATTGCTCACGAGATCGGGCATGTGCTGCTTCGCTCCTCCGAACACGCAGCGGGCGGATTGATGGCAGGAATCTGGAAGGCACGCGAGTATTCTTGGATCGCGACCGGATCGATGTTTTTCACTCCTGAAGAGATAGCCAGGATCCGCGAGTCGATAAACGGGGAGGGGTGTCGGTAATTCCAGGAAACGGTCGGCGTTGGGAGTCAACCGCCCTTAGTCTAAACTCCGCGCGATCATCAAATTCGCTCGCCTTCGAATCTCGGCGAATAGCAGCGATCTGCCATCCGGCGACAGGCTTAGCCCTTGTGTTAGTGGCTTGTCCACCCGGACCACGCGCGAGTTCTCACCATTTGAGAGAAGGAGCCGGCGAATCTCGTTTACGCCATCGGCATCCTCGTGGATGTAGTAAATGCGGTCGGCGGCGACGGCAAAACTCGACCAGGACACGTCGTTCAACAACTCCGTCTCGCCACGGCCATCGGCATCGCTTCGGAAGAGCTTGGCGCCGTCGCTGTAGTACAGGCTTTTCGAATCGGGAGAGTCGATTACGATGCGGCCGTGTGTGACCTGCGTGGCTTTCCCGCCGGAAGGGGCCATTTTCCAGATGACCTGCTTCCCGGTATCGACCGAGGAGTAGTAGATCCACTTTCCGTTGTGGGACCAATAGGGATTCGTTCCATGCGGTCCATGGGTGGTGAGTTCGCGCTCGGCGCCTCCATTCGCGTCCACAACATAGACTTGCCAGATATTCCCGGTGAGCGATCCGAAGGCGATCTGTTTACCATCCGGGGACCACCGTGGCCATTCAGCGAATTGGCGGCCGGCCATATTGGTGACTTGCAGGCACTGTAAGCCGTCTTTCGCGCAATTCCAGATCTCTCGCGTTCCGGAGCGCTCGGAAGAGAATGCCACGCGGGAACCGTCGGGGGAATACTCCGGCGCCAGTTGGCCTGCGGAGGCGCTATTGACCTTTACCGGGGGGGCGGCAGTCGGTTCGCCGGCGCCAGGAATCTCCTGCTGCCAGAGCGTGCACTCATAGCTGATCGTAGAATATGCCAAGGTTCCGCGCCGGGATACAGCCGGCGTGACCGCCGTAGCTCCTAATACAGCCAGATGGCGCTGTTTCCGGACAGCGAGATCGATCCAGGAAAGCCCAAGGCCGGTCGTCACCTCGGGCTCGAGCGTTGTAAAGATCAGCTCACGGCCGTTCGCTATCCACGCAGGGCCACGCGCCCGTCCGGCTGCGTCGAGCGGACTTGGCGGGCCGGACGGCCGCAGGTCGGCGGTGAGCGGCATGATAAAGATGCGCTCCGAGTTGATGCCGCCTCGAGCGAACGCTACCTGCGTGCCGTCGGGTGAAACGGCGGGCTCCCGGTCACCCGACATCACGTCCGCCACCGGACTTGTCAACCACGTTTTCTGTCCTGTATCAATGGAGACGAGGAGCAGCGACTCCCACAGCACCGGCCCCAAAACGCTGGCGATAACATGGCGGCTGTCCCTGGTCCAATCGAGATGGCGGTAAGCCCGAACCATCGTGCCCAGGGGGATGCCCGCTACATCCGCAACTTTGCGCGGCGTGCCACCCAATGGCGCAATCACATATAGGCCCCATGAGTTTTGCCGCTGCCCGATAAATGCGATCGACGTGCCGTCCGGCGACCACACCGGACCATACTCCGAGCCTTCGCCCGACGTTAACGGTACCGGGTCTCCGGGACCGACCACTTTCAGGTAGATATGACGGCGCCCGTCACGATTCCACTCATAGACGATTTGCGTCCCGTCTGGTGAGAAACTCGGGTTCATCTCGACGCCGGCCGCGGCCGTAAGAGGCGCTGCTTTCAACGACGCGCCGAATTCGTGGCGCTGGTTGCGATAGAGCGCCCACCATAGGAACATCCCGCCGACGAGGATGACGGCGAGGATGACCGAAGCTGCCGCGATCCACCTTTTCGAGCGATCGTGAACCAATCGCGGTGGGGCGGCCGCCGTCGGAGTGACAGCGGGAAACTCTCGGGCGCTTTCGACGGCTCCGATAAACCGGTAGCCGCGCCGGGCGACGGTCTCGACATATCGCGGCGCTTCCGCAGAATCGGAGAGAACCTGGCGCAGCCGGGTGACTGCGGCGTTGAGACCGCGATCGAAATCGACCACCGTACCGTCGTGCCATAGCCGGCCGATCAGTTCTTCGCGGCCGACAACCTCTCCAGGCCGCTCCAGGAGGGCGGTGAGGACTTGAAACGGTTGCTCCTGCAGCCGGATCCGCAACCCGTGTTTGCGCAACTCGGCCCGGTCGAAGTCGACTTCAAACACGCCGAACCGCAATTGCCGACCCATTAACCCGGGCATCTATGTCGGGAGTTTAGCACCGAAATCGGTTATCGCTGCAGAACCTCCTGCGATGGAGCCGTCGCCGTCGGGCAGACGCAACGCGATCCATCCGCATTTCAAGCATTTGGCTCGTGTCCTTCATTTGTTTGACGAAGTCTTGAAGCACCCTCCCCGAGCCCTGAAACTCGGCTCAACCCGCACCGGGGAGGAGAAATGAAATGAGAATCGAACGGTTGGCCGTGGCGCTCATCGCAGCGGCCGCTTGGGGACAGGACCAGCACGTCACCGTTCATCTGGTGAAAGAGGGATTGGTTCCTCTCACGGTCCTGCTTCAGGGGGAAAGGACCGCAACCTGGATTTACGCCGCCATCGGGGTAAAGCTGAAGTGGTCGAGCAGCCGGAACGACGCGATCTCCATGCAGTTCGATTCCGGACTGTCGGAGCGGTTCCATCCAGGCGCCCTGGCGTATGCCATACCGTATGCGCAGTCCGGGACCCAAATCCACGTACTGGTAGACCGGCTTCATCTGCTGGTGTCAAAGCCGCGCGGGGGAGCGCTGTTGGGGCATGTACTGGCGCACGAGCTGGCGCACGTGCTAGAAGGTTCCACCGACCACTCGGAAGCTGGTGTCATGAAGGCCCGGTGGGACAACGGCGACATGGAACAAATGACGCGACGCCCGCTCTCGTTGAGCGCCGCAGACGCCGCAGCCATTCGGTCGGGCCTGGCGAGGCCGCGTTATTCGCAGATGGCGCCCCCCGACTCCTCCGGCGAGGCTCACTTGTAGCGCCGGCGATCCTGTCGCCGGTGTCCGTTCTCTCTTGACTGCGCGTCCCTTATCTCGGCGCCTTCGATCAGGCCCGTCGCCTTGCGGACACGACACCTTGCGGACGCGATGCGAGAGCTACCACGCGGTTTGGTAGCGTAGACGTGCCCTATCATGAATGAAAATGCGGACTACGTCGCTCCTCTTTCTCGGGTGCTCTGTGCTTTGGGCGCAAGCGCCCGCTGGACCGCAATTCGAGGTCGCCTCCATACACCCGACTCCGCCGTCAGTCACGCACGAACACGTTGGCATCTCTGGCGGCCCCGGGACTTCAGACCCGACGCAGATCACGTATCGCTATCAAAACCTCAGGAATCTTGTTTTTTGGGCCTACGAAGCGAAATCGTACCAGTTCGATATGCCCGCGTGGATGAGCGACGCGTACTTCGATATCGCCGCCAAAGTGCCGCCAGGCGCGACGAAGAGCGATGTGACCGTGATGCTCCGGAATCTGCTGATCGAGCGCTTCCATCTCAAGGTTCACCACGAAGAGCGGGAAACGCAGGCTTACATTCTGACTATAGGCAAGAACGGCCCCACCATGCCGGCGTATCCGATGGAACTGCCGGACGGCGCCGCCGATGGCGTCATTCCCAAATTCAAGGGCTACGACAAAGATGGCTTTCTAATCGCGCCCCCGGGCGCCGTGACTTCGCTCATCATGCATAACGGAGGCCAAACAAGAATCAATAGCTTCCGTGAGCCTATCCGTATTCTCTGCTCGGCTCTCAGCAACATTCTTAAGGCGCCTACGGTCGACCAAACCGGATTAACCGGCAGATACGATATTCGCTTGCGGTTCGCGGAGGATGCCGGTCCGCCGGCCGATTCGGCAGCGGCTTCCGATCCCGCCCCGACCGTATTCAGCGCGGTGCAGACGCAATTGGGTCTCAAGCTCGAACCAAAAAAGCTGCGGCTCGATTTTCTGGTGGCGGATTCCGCCGACAAAATGCCCACGGAAAACTGATCTGGAGCGACCTTGTCAAGTACCTTTGCAGCTACGGCGTTTTGTTTTTTCACGGTGGTAGGATTCCCCCTGTGTTCCCGCCGTCCATCGCATAGTGGTCCCGGCCGGAACGGTGCGCCAGCAGGCAAGGGCGCGCCGGGGTTGGGCGCCGCGTAGCGAGACCGTTCTGGCATTCCCGCGCAACTCCAATGGGCGGCTTTGTCGGGAACACAGATCCTGCTGGTGGGCTTGGAGCGTTTTGGTTACAGCAGGGCTGATAACAGTCTAGGCGCTAGCGCAACGATTGATCACACTGATATGCGCGGGTCGGAACCGCATGGCCACGATCCGTCGGGAGTCGCCTCGGACTGACTTCGTTGTTTATGTCCGCAGACCGTGCCGCACAGTTTTCCCGGAGGGCTCTCCTTTTTATGGGCCATCAGCTCTCATCAGCGCTGCATTTAGACAAGGTTTGACTGCGTTAGCGTGGAGGTGCTATGGGGTTGAATTCGCGGTCTGTCAGGTGAAATTCCAGAGTGGAGCGTAACGGGGGGCGTTTCTTGGCCGGCGGATCGCCGGCACAAGTCTCGGAGGAAACGCGCTGCCACTGGGGCGTTCGGAGTGTAATTGAAAGGCGTCGGCTTGTCGATGTCCAGTCCACAATTTGGATTTCCTGTTGTCGGATGGTGCATTGACTGTGATACGAATCGGCGGTCGCCAGAAGGGTCTTGCGGATATCTACCGGACGTGTGAGATCGACGGAGAAGATGAGATGAAACTGGTGCCCCATGCCGCCGTCCTCCGCCTCGCACAAAAGAACCTCTCGCCCACTTGGCATCGTCACGGTGCGGCAGGAACGGGTAATTACGGCACTTTTGTACCAAACGGGCGTCCACTTGCCATCCCGTCTCGTGAGCAACAATGTACCGCCCCACAGGTAGGGGTGCGTTTCAGCGCTCCATCCGCTTACCGCTGCGTCGTCGGTTTCCGGGCCAGTGAAATGCCCAAAGATAACGCCCTCTGGATAAAACTTGTCATCAACGATATCTGAGAAGTTTTCGCCTAATCGACCAGTCGTGCAGGTCAGGCCAATGCCATCGACCGATTTGATGTTGTCTTTGCAGAAGCTCGAAAGCAGAGTTTGGGCCTCGGCCAGTTGAAGCGTCCGAACCTGCGACTCGATCCTGGGAGTGACCCAACGCCAGTCAAGCCGACCGGCGGTGAGCGGCAGCATCAATGCCGCGAATAAAACCGTCGGCTTTGCGATCGTAGGCATGTCTCCGATCCCGTTGTATCACGATGGAAGGAATGCGAGTTGGCGTGGACAGCGCGAATCACAGTTCATTCCGGAAGTCATCTGCAGGGAAGAGTCGCCGGACGCCGGTTTCAGACCGGCCTTTGCGAACTCGGCAGCGTCCACTGAATGGCGACTTCCGATTGCCGCTCAAGCGACATGCGCCCGTCAAGCGCATCCGACAAGAGAACGTCAGATCCGCGCCAGCAGGGGCGCTTGAACGACAGGAGGGGCGGCATCCACTATGCTGTAGCTATGAACCGCCGCCGCTTTCTTACCGGGTCCGCCAGCGCGATGCTTCTCTCCAGTCAAATGGGAGCCAGCGGACCCGCGGACGATACGGCAATTCCCGATTATCAGAAGCCGGTTTTCGACCTGCATAGGTTCTTCGCCAACCCGGTGAAGATCGCTTCCATCGATCTGCTGCAATCGGGCAAGACCTATTTCGTTCGCACACGATCGACCGACGGCGCCGAAGGGATCATCCAAACGAAGGATATGGAGGATTTCATCTCCATCCTGCAGCACCGCGTGATTCCGCAGTTCGCCGGCAAAGACGCGCGCGATCTGGAAAGCCTGGTGGATGCGACTTACATTGCGAACTACAAACTCTCGGGACAGGCCCTGTGGTGCCCGATCGCATATGTCGAGCAAAGTCTTTTCGACATGCTCGGTAAGACGGCGCATAAACAGGCGGCGGAACTGATGGGCGGAGTTCTGCGCAAGGAGATTCCGGTATACCTATCGGGCTCGGGCCGGGACACCACGGCGGAAGAGGAAGTCGACGTCTACGCGAAAGGCGTCGCCGAGACTGGCGCGAAGGCGGTGAAGTTCAAGATCGGCGGACGGATGAGCGCCAATCGCGATGCATACCCAGGGCGCACGGACAAGATCTTCGAACTGGCCGCAAAGCAACTCGCCGGCAAAGTTACTCTGATGGCGGACGCCAACGGATCATACAGCGCCGCCAAGGGGATTGAAGTCGGCAAGAAGTTGCAGGACCTTCACTATCTCTGGTTCGAAGAGCCATGCCCGTGGGAAGAGTTGAGCGAGACGAAGAAGGTCGCGGACGCGCTCGATATCAAGATTGCGTACGGCGAGCAGAACTCCAGCCTATGGCAATTCCAGTGGTGCATCGAGAACGGCGTGATGGATGTGGTGCAGCCCGACTTAAATTACAACGGCGGCTTCACTCGCGCGGCGCGCGTGGCCCGCATGGCGCGTAAGCGCAATATGTGGATCTGCCCGCACAATACGCAAACCGGGGCCGCATCGGTGAATATTTTGCACTTCGCGGCGTCAACGCCGAATATAGGGCCCTACATGGAATATGTTCACCGCGGCGAGAAGAATGAAGAGCCGTGGTATTCGCCCAACTTCAAGATCAGAAATGGCGCGATCCCATTGCCCACCGGTCCGGGTTTAGGGTTGACGTTCGATCAGGATTTCCTGAAGAAGGCGACTGTGGTGAAGGGCTAGCGCAAAGCTCATCCATCGCCGCCCACAGGGGAGGTCACGACTTTGCAATCATCCAGATACCGGCGATCAGAAATCCGGCTTCTGTCATGCGGAGGGAAGACAAGGGGTGAGGCTTGAATCCGATGAGTCCGAATTTATCGAGAACGATCGATGTTACAAGGGACGCAGTCAGACTGACTCCCGTGAATAACCCGGAACCCATCTTTTGCGCCAGAGTGAGACCCGCCAGGGTAGACGCGATGCTAAGAACGCCGCCTGTCCACGCCCACCAGGGCACGCTGGCCATGAGCTGTCCAGGCCATGCATGCCGCATGATAACTTGAACCACGAGAACACCCGCCAGACCGCTGCAATAGACTATCAACGCCGCCCATATCGGACTAGCGTCTTATTTAACTCTGCGTTCGCCCCAGCCTGCGCTGGATTGGCTGAACCAGCCGCCAGGGCAAAAAGATAAGCAAGATAGCTCACTTGGTCAACTCGATTCCAGGTATCCCGATCACCAGGCGTCCTTCAGATGTTGTCATAACGTACGGTTCCAGGGTCAGCCTTATTTGCTTGCAAGAAAATGGCCGTGTTGAGAACGGCGCCGAATAGCCTATCGCCCTCTTAGCGCGCGCATCATCTTTCCCCAAAGCGAGTCGCTTAATTCCTGCGCATCGGACGCTTTCACGGGAACAACCGAGATGTGCAGGCCAGCCATTTCGTCCGCGCTACCGGGACCCCAGGTTACCCTTTTTGCGGGATGATTCGGATTGCGCGGATTCGCATCTGAATTGTCGTAAGTAAACTCCATTTCGACGCGCGTTTCGGCGGGCAGGCGAATTGGCGCGGCATACGTGTATTGCTGCTGCCAGTCGAAGTTCCACTCGGGGATGCGGATCAAGGTGCGGCGCGAACCATCGGGCAGGACGGCGTACCCATACATTTCCTTGCATACGTAGTGGGCATGCGGATTAATGCCGATGGCATCCACCGCAACCGGAATGGTGAAGTGGTCGGTGACCTTGTAAGCGCGGCCGCCGGCGGCGATATCGATGCGGTTCGAGCCGAGCGGAATATCGAATGCCCGGCGTGTGGGCTTGCGCGTTGTGAAGTAAATACCAACGCGGGTACGATCGGTCTCGGGCTTGCCATCGGGATGATAGTGGATCTGCAAAACAAGATCGGCGCCGCCTGAAAGTAACTCGGGAATATCGGCGGGGGTTTGAAACGGAACCGAACCGGGCGTCCAACCACCTAGACCGCGCGCGGGAAGAAAGCCGGGCGTGCCGAAGCACGGGTAGCCGGAGCCCGTATCGCGTTGGCGCGCAGTGCCCGATGTGTCTTCGAAAAGAATTGCGTGATGGACTACTTTCGGATTGCCGGGCCGGATATCGATGGCGCGCACGTAGTGCGATTGCGCGGACGGCGCGGGGATATCGAAGCACTGGTAAAGATCCGGGCCGTCGGCGGCGATCTGGTACGGAGAGCGGACTTCGGCTTCGAGATCCGGCTTACCCAGTTGCCAACCATCGGGAAACCGCGGCGCGGGTGGTGCGACGGCAAGGTCGCCGGGCGGCGCACCGGCTTCGGCCCAGCGGGCGAGTGTCGCGATTTCTTCAGGCGTGAGCTTTCGTTCGTGCTGGAAACGCGGCTCTGACGGAAGCCACGGCGGCATGTAGCGCTTTGCGGTAACGGACGCGATAAGTTGCGCGCGTTTGGCAGCGTCCTGGTAGGTGAGCAGGCTGAAAGGCGCGACGCCGGCCGGGCGGTGGCAGGTGACGCAGTTAGTGTAAAGGATGGGGGCGATGTCGTGCGCGAACGTGGGGGCGGGTAGTGGGGTGAGGAAGGCGGCTAGCCAGACTAGGGGGAGCAAGTTCTATTGTCGCTTGGGGACGGGCGGACCCGGAGGCATCCTCCAACCTCCCGCTTACTTTTTATCCGGCAGTCCGGATCCATTTTTCAGCACCTGTTAGGGAATAATAGCGCCTCCGGACGACGACCGTCCGTTCCACATCCCGCCGGAATGATTCACCATTTCCCGGAACGCTTATTTAGATGGACCGGAATCTACAGCCCAAGCAAACACCGCGGCCTCAGTATCCGCCGCACTGTGATTCCTTGTCAGCTATCGGCCTATGCTTCGCCTTTCAAGTGCATATCCATAAACTTCAGGTATATGGCCCGATCACCAGGTAGTGAGCCGTGCCCTCCTGAGTGCATGTAGTAGCCGATATCGTGCAGGATCGGCTCGCCCGCTGCCGGCCATTGGTCGGTACCCAGGCCCTGCTTGCCTAGCAATTTGTACACCGGCTCGGCTGCCACAGCCGCGAGAAACTCGCCCTTCGGGTCGGACCACTGGTCCTTGTCGCCCGTTTGCAGCAGTACCGGACGCGGCGCAATCAGGGCCACTAATTCATGCGCATCAATGGGAAGCTGATCGACGTGTTTGCCGTATTTCTGGTAATTGGTGCAGAACTGGTACGCGAAGTGAAAGTTCAAGCTGCCGACTGTCTCGCCGTAGACGCGGCGGCTAAAGGGCCGCGCCGCCCTCCCCGGAGCAACTTGCGATCACCATGGCAAAGCGCGTATCTCGGGCGCCCGCCCACATGACGGTCTTGCCCAATCGCGAGACGCCGAAAATCGCCACCCGCTTTGAGTCCACCGCTTTGTCCGTCTCCAGGTAATCCATTGCCCGGCTCATCCCCCAAGCCCATGCGGCGACCGTGCCCCATTCATCCGGGGCCGGTTCGGTTTGTCCAGGCTTCAAATACGCGCCGCGCACACCCAACGCAACACCGCCGGAGAAATCCGGGTCGACGTCGGTGTAGTTGAAGGTAGCCCAACCGTAGCCATGCGAAAGATAATCGATCACGGTTGCATCGGAGGGACCGCGTCCCCCGCGACCGCCAACCGGCGCCGGAATCCGCTTGTGATCCCGGCTCCACATCTCCCCCGGCTTAATGCCAGCGTCCGGAACGGCGCTGGAATTGGCCCCGAACCCCAGGTTCAGCAGCATGGGTACTGGCTTCTTCGCGTCTAATCTCGTCCGCCGCGTAATGTCCATCACTTGGAATATGCCAATCGCGATCCGTACAACAACAGCGACAGCGGCCGGAACAGCGTCGGCCCGGACCCTGAAAAGGCGGCTTCGGCGAGGTCGAAACAGAGGCGCCGCGCGACGAAACGGCCAGTTCCCGCCGCAGATCGCTGTCGATTTTCAGAGACAGGCACGGTTGTGCTTAGGCGGTATTTGCCAACCCCAAAGCCTTAGCCGTCCACAATCCTTTGCCCCTGTGGTGAATTTGTGATCGCGCCGCAGCAAACGGCACCCAAGCTGTTTTATACTAAATACTTGAACTCAAATGCCGAAACGCACTTTTCAACCGAATAATCGCAAGCGCGCCAAGACTCATGGCTTTCGCAGCCGGATGGAAACCAAGAATGGCCGGGCTGTGCTTGCGCGCCGCCGCGCTACTGGACGTAAGAAACTGACGGTTAGCGACGAAAGGTAGTCTTCCATCCCGGGTTTTCCGAAACGTGTCCGTATCCTGCGGTCGAAAGATTTTCGTAAAGTCTATGATGAAGGTAGCCGCTTCTCCGGTTCGCTTTTCGCGGCTTTTTGCCTGCGAAGCGCCGAAAGTGGAGGACCGCACATCGGCTTCACCGTGCCGCGCGCGGTGGGTAAGGCCGTGGCGCGCAACCGCATACGGCGGCGCGTCCGCGAAGCGGTGCGTCTCGAGCTGGAACGGCTGAATCCACAGTGGTCGATCGTTATCAATCCCCGGCGCAAAACACTGGAAGCCTCGACCGAAGAGATCCGGCGCGAGGTGGAGCGCCTCTTTCGACGCTGCAATGGATCTTAACCGGGTCGTTGCGCGTATATAAACGGTGGGTGTCCCCCATGCTTCCCTCGGCCTGCCGATTTCACCCTACCTGTTCGGAATATATGCGCGAGGCCATCGAACGGCACGGCGCCGCGCGCGGCGTCTGGATGGGGTGCCGGCGACTGGTTCGCTGCCATCCGTTCCACCAGGGCGGGTTCGATCCGGTACGGTAAGAACCACGGAATTTCTAAATGCCAGATTCGCAAAACAGCGGCAATAAAATTGGGCCGCGCAAGGAAATGTCGATGGAAATGCGCCTGCTTCTGGCGCTGGTCCTGACCGTTCCCATTCTCTTCCTGGGCCCGTATCTTCTAGGCCCCCAAACTCCCGCGCCGGCCGATAAGAAGGCGGCCTCGCAATCGAAGCCGGCTCCGGCGTCCAACCCCCCGGCGCAAACTTCCGCCAAGGCCCCCGCGCGGGAACCAGCGCCGAGCGCGCCAACAGTCCGCGGCGGTACGGCGCAAGAGCAACTGCCGTCCTTCTCCATAGACACGGACCTGTTCCACGTGGTTTTCAACAATCACGGGGCCACGATTCAGAACTGGCAGTTGAAGAAATATCGCGGCAACGATGGCAAGCTTCTCGATCTCATCAATTCCGCCGGCTGGACGCCTCCGTTCGCTCTCGACATTCCCAGCGATAAGGCCCTGGAACAACGCGTCAATTGGTCGTACTTCGCGCAGAACGCCGACCCGGATGGCCTGGGCGTCACGTATCAGTTTTCCGATGGCCACGTAGCCGTGAAGAAAACGTTCCGCTTCGAAAAGAATTCGTACCTCTCGCGCGTTTCGAGCGAGGTTACCGTCGATGGCAAGCGTGTTGCCAACGGCCTCATGTGGCGATGCGGGTTCGGCGATCTTACCGTAACCAACCCATCCGCCAATGAGCACGCAGTCTTCTACGACCTCGCGCAAGGCAAGCTAGTGGACCACGGTCCCACAGCGGCAGCCAAGGGCCCCATTCAGGCCGCGGGCACGCATTCCTTCGCGGGGATCTCCGACACGTATTTTGCCGCCGTCTTCCTGCCGGAAAACGAAGAGGCGATGCGGGAGACCATCTTCACGGATTACGCCCCGACTGCGCTCGAATCGAAAAAGCTGGCCTTTCCCGGCATTGCGGTTTCGGATGGCGATGCCAACAAGTTCCGCTTCTTCGTGGGACCGAAGGACATCGATCTCCTGAAGAGAATCGACCCCAAGCTGGAACAACTGGTCGATTTCGGATGGATGGCGATTCTGGCCAAGCCGCTCTTTCTCATCGTCAACTGGGCCAACGATAATATCGTGCACAGCTTCGGCTGGTCCATCATCGTCGTTACGGTTGTCCTCAATCTGGCTCTGTTCCCCTTGCGCCTGACGAGCATGAAGTCGATGCGCAAGATGCAGGCGCTCAAGCCGCAGATCGACGCGATCAATGCCAAGTACAAAGGCATGAGCGTGCGCGACCCTAAGAAGGCCGACCAGACGCAAGAGACGATGGCTCTTTACAAGAAGCACGGAGTCAATCCCATGGGCGGTTGTCTTCCCATGGTGCTGCAGCTTCCGATCCTGATCGCGTTCTACGAGGTCTTTCGCGCGGCGGTCGAAATGCGCGGCGCGCATTGGCTCTGGGTCACCGATCTTTCGCAGGCAGAGACGCTTCCGATTCACTTTCTACCGCTCATCATGATCGGGACGCAATTCCTTTCGCAGAAGATGATGCCGCAGCCCACGGCCGACCCCGCGCAACAGCGCATGCAGATGTTCATGCCGCTTATTTTCGGCTTCATGTTCTATAACCTGCAAAGCGGCCTAGTGTTATACTACTTGACCAGTAATCTGGTAGGCGTCGCCCTGCAATGGTTCTTTAATAAGACCGACACGGCCCGCCTGGCGGCTCAATCCGTGGAGCAGCCGTCGAAGAAAAAATCGGGGAAGAAATAGCGCTTGACTGACCGAAAGTATTTCGCCGCATCGACCGGCCCGCAAATTGATTCGTTCCTGCGGACCACCCTCCAAAATGGAGGCTTCGACCTGAACTACGCAATTGCCGACGCCGGTCCGGCGGAAGACGATTTCGAAACCCCGGATGTCGTGGTCAAGTTTACCGGCCGCGATGTCGATTTGCTGCTTTCCAACCGCGCGGAACTGCTGCTGGCGCTGGAACATGCAACCATGGAAATGTTGCGAATGCCGTCGGAAGACCATTCGCGCCTTTCCTTCGATGCCAACGATTACCGGCTGCTGCGTATCGAAGAGCTTCGCTTGAGCGCCGTAGCAGCGGCGGAAAAGGTAAAACGCACGGGCGTGCCGTTCAAGTTCAATCCGATGAATAGCCGCGAGCGGCGCGTCATTCACATCGCGCTGCGCAACGAGGGCGAAATTCGAAGTGAAAGCTTGGGATCGGGTCCGCAGCGCGGGGTGATTGTGTATCCCGCGGGCATGGCCAGCTTGCCCGAGCCGCCCCCCGGATTCGCGCCGTCCAGACCGAGCAGCGGCCCCCCGCGCAGAGGCGATGGGCCACCACGCAGAGGCGGCGATCGTCCGCCCCGCCGTGGCGATGGACCACCGCGATCTCGCGGTCCACGCCGCTAACCGGCGGAGCGCGGACAACCCACGCGCTGAATCTGGTGCAGTTTCACGACACCATCGCCGCTATCTCTACACCTCACGGCCGGGGCGGCCTGGGAGTCATTCGTCTTTCCGGATCTGACGCGCGCTCGGTCGCCGAAGCAATCCTGCGTTTCTCCGGTGACGCCAACTGGCGCCCGTGGCATTCCCAACTTGCCAAACTCGCCGACATCGATGAGGTAGTGGTCACATTCTTTGCCGCGCCGCGGTCCTACACCGCCGAGGACGTGGTCGAGATCTCCTGTCACGGCTCACCGGTGATTCTGCGTTTCGGCCTGCAGCGCGCGCTAGCGGCGGGAGCGCGTCTTGCCGAACCTGGGGAATTCACCTTGCGCGCCTTCCTCAATGGCCGACTGGACCTGCCTCGCGCCGAAGCGGTACGCGATCTCATCGATGCCACCACCGTCTATCAGGCGCGCGTCGCGGCGCAGCAAGTGGATGGGTCGGTCTCGCGCCGCATCGCGCCCATCAAAGAGAAACTGCTGCATCTGATCGCCCTGCTTGAAGCCGGCATCGATTTCGCCGAAGACGATATCAGCGTCGCGCCCGCCGAAGAGATTCTGCGGCAAATCGCGCCTGTCCTAGCCGGAGTGCGGCATCTCGCTGCAAGCTTCCAATATGGCGGCCTGGTGCATGGCGGCTTCACGATGGCGATCGTCGGACGGCCTAATGTCGGTAAGAGCAGCCTGTTCAACCGGCTGTTGGAACAAGACCGCGCCATCGTAACCGATATCCCCGGCACCACGCGCGACATCGTCTCGGAGACCGCGTCGATCGGTGGCATTCCGGTGAAGTTATCCGACACAGCAGGCATTCGCGCGTCGCTCGAAACCGTGGAGTCGCTCGGCATCGAGCGTAGTTGGCAAGCCATCGCCGACGCCGATCTCACCCTGGTCGTCGTCGATCTGGGGGAAGGGATCACAGCGGAGGATCGCACGTTAATGGCGCGCGCCCCAAAAATGCTCCTGGCTGCCAACAAGTGCGATCTGCCGCACGATGCCTGTGAAGGCATTTCCGTGTCGGCGAAAACCGGGGAGGGAATCGCCCGGCTGCGCGAAGCGATTCTCGAAACCATCGCACCGCGCGGCGCCTTCGAACAGGAGACGGGTTTCATTACCAGCGTTCGACACGAGCGTCTGCTGGTGGAATCGGCGGAATTTCTCGAGAAGGCGTCTGCCGCCGTAGAGTCGTCAATACCGCACGAGATGCTGCTACTCGATCTTTACGGCGCCCTTCGCCCCATCGACGCCATCAGCGGCGCAACCACCGCCGACGATATTCTGAATCGAATCTTCTCGACGTTTTGTATCGGCAAATAAGCGGCGCCGCTACTGCCGCTTCGCGTGCCACTCGATGGCTTGTCCATCGCCGCCGGCCGAGCTGGTGAACACGATCTCGTCGCCCTTGATCACGCCCTTATAGGTCAGCTTCATTTCGTTGCCCTGCAGGTTGGCGGTTATCGTAAAGGTGACCGTATCGCCTTCCACCTTGCCATCGGTGATGGTGGATTTTCCCACCATCGTGCTGGTGGTTTCACCGGTCACTTTGTTGCCGTCGACCTTAAAAACAAAGGTCCGCTCCATCGCCCCGTTCGGCCCGTCGGCGGTGGCTTTCCAGTTGCCGCTGATATCGGCCGCGAACGCAACGGCGGACAGAATGGCGGTTAGAAGTAAGAAACGCTTCATGGCAAAGACTCCTCGATCCAGTCTGCGATAAGTTGAGGGCCGTTGGCAAGCTGGCGCCGAGTTCCCGGGGGCCGTTCGTTTATTGTGCTTGCAAATGCGCCATGGTCGCGACTATCTGCCGTTTCAGATCATCCTGGCCGGTCGAATCGGCCAGATGCTGCAACAAGATTAAAGATTGGGACGGGATCTTGGCCGAGGGTGCGATCATCTCGGGCTTGGCGAAGACAGCACGGATGATCGCAAGAACATTCCCTATTTCTTCGTCGCTTAGCGCGTTCACACCCACTAATTTTGTGATGATCTCCGCCGCTTCGTCGCCAAGGCCGCCCCACGATGACTGGAGCGCGAGCGGACTGATCTCTCTTCTGGGCTTGGATACGTCGGCGATCATGTCCTGGATAACTTCCGCGTGGTATTGCTCAGCCGTCCTATCCGATATCGTGCGCCCGGCAATCAGCCGACCGTCAGGTGTGCGAAACGGGTCTTCATCCGAGGGAGTGGTGAACGACTGGCGTCCAGCGGCAGTTTCGCAAGTCAGAAAGATGTTAGGGCCGCTCATGCCCTGGAACGCCTGCCCGCCCTTCAGACACGGCGCACCGACCGAGAAGCTAAGGGCAGGTGTTGCGAGTTTACCCCCAATAGTCCAGATCTGGTTCCAGCCACCGAAGTCGCTCTTCTCGAACTGCCCGGACGTGGACCACCGGCCACTACTGTCGGTTGAACCAATGACCGGACCCCAATCCATTCGACTACGCCTGATGGTTCGGACGCTTACAGGCTGGTTCGGCGCGCCGGTGATTTCAATGCGGTAGCGGTCGCCGATCTCGAATTGGTTGCTGCCAAAATGAGTCTCGTTGGTGATGCGCGCCACGGCACTTTGAGCGTTTGCGGCCGCGGCCAGTAGCGCAAAGATGAATAAAGCCCGCATTCTTCTCCGATACAAGTCTATATCGGGCGCACCGCAACCAGCGAATCCTCACCCGCAACAATGTGCACAGGGTTGCGAAGCGGCTTGCCAAAATGTTCGAAGCTTACCTGCATGACATCACCATCTTCCAGGTGCACTCCCTCGCCGAAACTGAACGCGTCGGCTCCGAAAAAGTGAATGTGAACGTCACCCGGATGGCGATGCAATTCGAATTTGAAGTGATGATGCTCCATATTGGCGAGGCTGTGACACATTACCTCTTCGCCGGTTTGGATGGCCTTAGACCATAACGTCTCACCGCCGCGTTCGATGGCGACATTGCCCGGAACGCGCGTGAAATCGGGATCGACTACCAATTCCGGTCCAATGGCGCAGGTACGGAGCTTCGATGATGCCAGATACAAATAGTTTCGCTTCTCGAATAAGTGATCGGAAAACTCGTTGCCCGCGGCCATACCTACACGTCGCGGCTGGCCGGTCTGGTCGATCACGTAAACGCCCGCGATTTCCGGCTCCTCGCCGCCATCCTCGGCATATGGCGGGATGTCCAGGGGTTCATTGTGGGCGCGCAGCGCGTTCCCCGTACCTTTATAGAACCACTCCGGTGAGACGCCGGGAACCCCCGGCGCGGGGCGTCCGCCTGCGAGACCCCATTCGTACATTCGCATGCTGTCGGTGACCGCGTCTCCGGCCGCGTGCATGGCCTGGCGGTTCGCCGCGCTGCGAATATGGCTGAGCCCCGTGCCGCTTACGGTGCATCGCGCAGCCTCGCCCGGATGATCCGCCGCCGGCAAAATCCGCCATCCGGAGCCGCCGCCGTAAATCTCCGGATAGTCCAGTGACTCGCCGCCGAGATCCTGTTCCGCGGCCTTTGCGAGCGGGAAGCCATCGGTTAAGGCAGAGGACGCAAGGGCGTGAACCGAATGATGACTTCGCAAAAGGCGGATGGTCTCGCCATCTACCACGCCGAGGCGCCGGCCACCAAAACCAGTCAATTGAATCAGACGCATAATCTTAAGAAATCCCTTCCACCATTAGCGGCTCAACCCGCCGCACGGTAAGTAAGATGATTAGAAACCCAATGACGTGCAGCGTGCTGACAATCGCGAATACTACGCCATAGCCGAAGCCATGATCGAGCAGATAGCCTACGACGAGGCCGAATACCACTCCGCCCATCGCTCCCCCAAAACCTACCAGCCCTGCGACGGAACCTACCGCCGAGCGTGGAAATAGATCGGCGGGCAAGATCATCACCAGCGTAGACCACGATTGCTGGCCGAAGAACGCCACGCTGAACAAGACGATCGCAAGTTCCACCGGCGTCTTTGTCACGAAGTAAGCCAGGGGCATCAGCGCCGCGCTTAAGCCCAGCGCCAGCTTGCGCGAGAAATCGATCGATCGCCCCATTTTGATCAAGCGGCTCGAGAGCCATCCTCCGCACAAACAACCCACGCCCGAGGCCGCGTAGGGAATCCAGGCGTATGCGCCAACCTGTTTGGTATCGAAGCCGCGCGCGTCATACAGATATTTTGGCAGCCAGAAGAGATAGAAGTACCATGCCGCGTCGCTCAGAAACTTGGCGCAAACAAGACCCCAGGTCTGTACGAATCCCAGAAGGCGGATCCACGCGACAGGCGCGTCGATCTTCACGGCCCCCGCCGGCGACTGATAGTCGCACATCCACCACAGACACCAAAGCAAGCCAAGGGAGCCCGAAAGAAAGAAGACCCATCGCCAGTTCAATCCGGAGATGGTCAGCGCGATCAGGGGCGGCGCGCAAACCGCGCCTACGGCGGTTCCGGCGTTGATGATGCCCATCGCGGTGGCCCGCTCCCGCGCCGGGAACCATTCCGCGACGGCTTTGGTCGCAGCGGGAAAGCCTCCCCCTTCGCCCATGCCTAACAGAAAGCGGCTGGCAGCCAGCATTCCGAACCCCGTAGCCAAGCCGTGGCTGGCGCAGGCCAACGACCACCAGATCATGATAAACAGAAAGCCGCGCCGCGTTCCCACCGCGTCTACCAGTTTGCCGCCGCCCGCGTACATGGCGGCGTAGGCCAATAGAAACGCGGCCTGCAGGTGTGAGAACTGGGTGTTCGAGACCGGGATCTCCGCCTGTATGGCCTTGATCGCCACTGGCAGGGTTTGCCGGTCAAAGTAACTTACAGCGATCGCCGCGCCGATTAACAGCGCGATCCTCCACCGGTTCGCAGTCATCGGCTACCAGGTGAGACGAATGAGCGAGACGCCATGCAACGGCAGGTCGAACGTCAGGTGAATGCTTCCATTGGCCGATGCGATCCAGCGCGGCGAATCCGCCATCTGTAACTGCCCTGCCGATTCGAGCGCGGCGTACTGCGCCGCGTCCGGATGCTGCGGCGAACCCATCTTATTCCATGCTTCGAAGGAGTCGCTATGCGATTCATCGACGCGGAAGTGCTGCAGTTGTAAGCGGCCTCGCGGCAATCCCGAAATAGTCAGGTCGATAGGCGCGGCGGGACCGGGCTTAGCGGAATCATGATAATTCGAAACCAGAACCGCGGCGGCATGCTCATCGATACTGGCCATGGCATGAACGTCAGGCTTCTGTTTCACTCCCGTGCGCAGCATCTCATCGAGAGGCGTGGCATCCGGATTCTCCACTGAGGCGCGCTTGCCGGTCATCATTCCCAGCATGCGGAACACGTTGAGGACCGGCTTATCGACGCCATTGGTAGCCAGGTCGCGGAAACCGTCGAAATACGGTTGGTCTTCGAATTCGAATGCCCATGTAACCGCCCCAAGCAGATTTACGCCGTGGCGCGCGGCGAGATCGAGGTGGCGCGGCATCACAGCGGCCGTGTAGCTGGGATACATCAGTCCGTTCCGGTACGCGTTCTGTGGAGACACGCGCGAGGAACACGCGGCGCAGCCTTCGGGATCGGACTCGCCGATGATGATGGGCTTGTTTTTCAACTCCGGGAACGAGGCGATAATTTCAAATCCCGCATTGAGATCGCGTAGTTGATTCTGAATTCCCATTACCACGTCACCGTCCACGAATCGCGGAGCGCCCTTGGCATGGAAGCTGACGAAATCGAGCGGTGATCCGGTCTTGCCAGTGACGTAGTTCGTGCCATGCACGGCGTGGTTGAGAAACGCCCGCAAGAATGCCCCGGCGCTCGCGCCGGATGGACCGGTAGAATCGTCACCGCCTACGCGTGCGGTGGGCAGTGCTCGCTTCACCGCATCGACAGAGTAATCGTAGAGCTTTTGATACTCCTCGGGAGTGCCTTTCCAGTAAGCGATGTTCGGTTCGTTCCAGACTTCCCATAACCAGGTATCCACTTCGGCCCTTCCATACTTATCCACACAGTGCCTGGTCCATTGATAAACTAACTCGGCCCACTTGGAATAGTCTTTGGGGGGATAAGCCCAACCGGTATAGATATCGTTGTAGTTATCGCCTGGTTTCCAGTGATGCTGGTAAGGGTCCGGATGAGTGGAGAGCGCTTGCGGCATGAAACCTATCTGCACTAACGGCTTCATCCCGCGTTCAACGTATGAATCGAAAATTCGGTCGGTAATGGTCCAGTCGTAGACCGGGCGGCCCGCGGCGTCTTCGGTATACGCATTCGTCGATCCCCATTTGAACGAAGATTTTCCGTCCCCGGTGACCAGCAGGCTATGGACTCGCATATAGACTGGGGCCGCACTAAGCGCCGCCAGTTCACTGAGAAGCTTGCGGCCGTCCTTCATGTACGTATAGTTGGGCTCGTCGTGTCCAAAGAAGCTCCAAATGGGCGTCAAAGGCGCGTTTGCTTGCGCCATGTTTACGCGGATGATCGCGGCGTTTTGCGCCATCGCTGAGGTGGCGAGAAGAAGAAAAAAACTATGTATCCGCATAGGTAGGCCTTGAGAGACGATACTACATTTCATACTCCCAAATGAAAACGCTTGCACGATGGCGGATTAACGGCCGAGAGGCGACGCGGCGTAGCGTGCGACGGACCAGAATTTCATTGACATACCGTTTGGTTGCGGTTACGATACATGAAATTCCTCTGCGACGCTTTTTAGATTAGTTGGCACTTTTAAGGGGGTACCTACATGCGTTCGCTTTTCGATGCATTCGCCAAGAAGGCTTTGGCGACCGCGCCGATGTCACGTGATCGATCTTTCCGTCAACTTTCCTGTGTGCGCGCGTTCCTGTTAATGATAGGTCTCGCGACAATTTTGCTCGCGCAGACTTCTTCCATTACTGGTAATGTCGTCGATCCTAGTGGATCCGTCATACCCGCCGCAAATATTACATTGGTTAACCTCGACACCGGCGCGGAACGGCTTGCTATCGCCGACGGGCAGGGCCGCTATACCGTTCAACAAGTGCCTCCAGGCATTTACAAAGTGACCGCCAAGGCTCCCGGTTTCGGCGACGTGGTAGTGGACAAGGTTGAGTTGCTGGTAAATCAGCCAGCGACATTAGATCTCAAGTTTGAGAAGTTAGGCAGCACCGCGGTGACGGTTGAAGTAACCGCGGGCGCAACGCAGGTAAACACAACCGATGCCTCATTGGGCAATGCGATCAATACGAACGCGATTACTCAAATGCCGATGTATGCCCGCAACGTGGTTGGCTTGCTGGCGTTCCAGCCCGGCGTCACCAGTTACAGTTCCGGTGGAAGCGTGGGTTCGAACGATGGCGCGGTCAACGGCGGCAAGCCCGATCAGGGATATATCACGCTCGACGGGGCGGACGTGATCGATCAGAATTCCCGTACTGCGTTTACCAGCGTACTGCGCGTGACTCTCGATTCGGTCGAAGAGTTCCGTACGACCACAACCAACGGCGATGCGGCGACAGGCCGCGGTTCCGGCGCGGACGTGCAATTGGTGACCAAATCAGGCACCAATACATTTCACGGTTCGGCTTATGAATACAGGCGCGGAACCGAGATGGCCTCGAATACGTTTTTCAACAACGCGGTGGTCGGCGGCGGCGTTCCAATCGCACCACTTCTAATCAATGTCTTCGGCGGAGCGGCCGGCGGAGCGGTCAAAAAGAACAAGCTTTTCTACTTCATCAATTACGAAGGGCGCCGCGACGCGAGTGCAACCAGCGCGAACCGCACCGTTCCGACCGCAAATTTGAGGGCAGGAATTGTTGGTTATACGAACGCCAGCGGTCAGACCGTAAATCTTACGCCCGCGCAGGTGCAACAGGTCGACCCGGCTGGGATTGGCGTCAACCCGGCCGCACTGGCGCAGATGCAGGCAATGCCTCTGCCGAACAACCTGACCGTAGGCGACCAGATCAACACCGCGGGTTATCTCTTCAACTCTCCCGCACATAGCGTTCAGAACACCTATATCTCGAAGATCGATTACCGTCCCAACGATAAGAACTCCCTGTTCATCCGAGGAAATCTGCAGAACGATTCTTCGAGCGGCACTCCTCAATTTCCCGGGCTTCCGCCGAGTTCTGAAAACCTGGCGAACAGCAAGGGTCTGGCGGCCGGATGGACGGACGTGATGTCACCCAACCTGGTGAGCACGCTTCACTACGGATTCACGCGCGCCGGAACACAGAGTACCGGCGTTCTGACCAGCAACTACGAGTGGTTTCGCAACATCAGTACCCCGTACGGCACCAGCACGGGAACCGCGCGCATCGTTCCCGTCCATCTGATCGGCGAAGATATGTCCTGGAACCATGGGGCTCACAACATACGGTTCGGTGGAAATTTCCGCTATGTTTCGAACCAGTCGCAAAGTTTCGCCAACTCTTACAGCAGCGCCAGTTCGAATCCTTCCTGGATCGCCGGATCCGGAAACGATCTGGCGCCCGCTTCTTTGGGCGTTTCGAGCGGATTTAAAACCAACTACGAATATGCAGTGGCAGCCGCGCTAGGCCTGGAAGCGCAAGGCACCGCGGACTACAACTATAAGGTAGATGGCACGCTATTGCCCGTGGGGGCTCCCGTATCCCGCAACTTCTCTAATAAGGAAGGCGAGATGTATGTACAGGATACTTGGAAAGTCACACGCGACTTTACGGTCACTTTGGGCGTCCGGTTCGGCCTCGAACCGCCGGTAACCGAGGTGAACGGACAGCAGGCATCGACGAACATTCCACTCGCGGCATGGCTGGGCGCCCGTGCGAATTATGCCGCGCAGGGCCTTTCGCAACAAAATGCCGGTCTGATTGACTTCATCCCGGCGAGCCACGGTTCGGGAATGTATCCCTTCCACAAGAATTGGGCGCCTAGGCTCGGCCTAGCTTATTCGCCGAGAGCCGAGGGTGGAATTTCGAAGTGGCTTTTCGGCGGCCCGGGCAAGACCTCAATCCGTGCGGGCGCCGGGTTGTATTACGATCTGATCGGCCAGCCGCTCGCACAGACCTTCAGCTCCACTACTCCTGGTCTCTCGCAGAGCTTTTCGAATCCCGCTAATATCCTGGCCACGACCCAGCTTCCACGCTACACGACGTTCTTTACCGTTCCATCTGCAATCGTACCGGCGGCTCCCGCTGGCGGATTGCCCTTGGTTTATCCTTATGCCGCCGGGTCGTCCGGCTCGTTCGCAATCACGAACAGCATCGACCAGCAGTTAGCGGCGCCGTATACAATCAACCTGGATTTCACCATTGGCCGCGATCTTGGCCACGGTTTCTTCTTCCAGGGATCGTATGTCGGACGACTCTCGCGCCACTCATTGGTAAATCGCGATCTGGCGATGCCAACCAATCTGGTAGACCCGGCATCAGGCCAGACCTACTTCCAGGCGATGTCCATCTTGATGCAGGACATTGACTTCCAAGGGATGACGCCCGTGAATATTCCGCAAATCCCCTTCTTCAACAACATGTGGCCCACCGCTGGAGGCAATGGAATGACTCCTACGCAAGTCTGGGCCAACGACTATATCAGCAACAGCGCCACAGGGGACGCCTCAAACACGCTGAACAACGCCGACAATGCGGCGAATTGCATCAATGGCGGCCCCACCACGTTCACATCCAAGGGCGCGGTGAACCATATGGCCTGCGGGAAGTATGGACCCTGGATGGTGTTCAATCCGCAATTCTCAGCGCTCTCGGCGTGGAGTTCGATTGGGATGGGCGCCTACAACGGGCTGCAGTTAACGGTTCGCAAGCGTTTCAGCTACGGATTGCAATTCGATTTCAATTACACGTGGTCCAAGTCGGTCGACCTTGGATCGTCTCAGGAAAACGGCGGCTCCTTCTCCGGATTTGTTCAAAACACGTTCAACCCAAGCCAGATGAGAGCCGTTTCGAATTACGATACGACGCAACAATTGAATTCCTTTGGCAACTATTCGCTTCCGTTCGGTCGCGGCATGCGATTCGGAAGCCACATGAACAGGGTGCTCGACGCATTCGTGGGCGGATGGCAGCTCTCCGGCACTTTCCGTATGACGTCGGGTCTCCCCTATAGCGTAGGTAACGGGCAGCGCTGGCCGACTAACTGGGAAGTGAGCGACAACGCGACTCCCATTGGAGCGGTACCGGTCAGCATCACCAACAACGCTACGGGGATCAAGGGCGGCGGTCCGAATCTGTTCCAGAACCCCTCGTCAGTCGTATCCGCTCCCGGAGAGCCGATTGGCCAGTATGGACTTTTCATCGAGACTCTGGCGGGCCAATCCGGGCTTCGCAATAATCTCCGCGGACCCGGCTTCTTTAACATCGACAGCGGTCTCTATAAGGTGTTTACGATGCCTTACTCGGAGCACCACCAGATCCAACTTCGTTGGGAGGCATACAACGTAACCAACTCGGTGAGATTTAATGGTCCTTCGCTGGTCGACAATTCGGCGAGTAACTTTGGGAAGTTCGCGGGTACGCTCACGCAGCCGCGGCAGATGCAGATCGCGGCACGTTATACCTGGTAGGCTTTCGCTAACCACCCCTGTCTCAGACGGCGCGCCCATCCTTCGTGATGGGCGCGCCTTTTACTTGGTTACTGACCGCAGAATGACAGATAGTCATTCAGCACTAACCCTGCGGTCAGCTCGGTATCCTTGTGCGCTGTCAGGTCGAAAGCCGCAAGTTGCGTGGTCCAAACATTGTGCTTGCTTCCCGGCGCCAGCGGGGTCATACCGACTGGGCGCAGATATAGGAGTGTGCGGCCATCCGGGGGCCAAATGACCTTTTGGGCCGTCACCACGGGTATCCAGGTTCGGGTGGCAATATCCAGGAGGAAGTAGTCGCGCTGCGGATCACCGGAGCCACCATTCTCGCCATAGAGACCTGCCAGCACATACTTTCCGTCGGGTGACCATACCAGCTCCTCGGGCGCCTGGTCTGGTTTCGGCCAACCTATCCGGGCAACTTCCTTTCGCGTCGCGACATCAATGATGGCAAGACCATCCTCGCCGATGGCGGCAAGGCGTGTGCCGTCAGGTGACCATGCCGGCGCTTCATATTTTCCGACCTGCGTCCGCGTCCGGCCAGTCGCGGTATCCACGATAAACAACCTGGCATCGTGGCTCTGGCCCTCTTTGTCCAGAGATCCGGCAATCACAATTGCCAGCGCGCGGCCATCGGGCGAAACCGCTGCCGCGTTGTCGTCCGGATCGACCTTCTCTATGCGCCATGGATGCCGGCCTAGATTGCGCAACCCGGTCCCGGTACGGATAAGGACGCCGCCATCGGCAGTAGTTCCGCTCAGATGCAATCCATCGTTGTCGGATGTTTGCCACATACGGTGTTCTTGACCGGTTTGCCTGTCGAAAGCCCAAAGTTCTCTATCTGTGGCGCCTGCATAGGCGTTTAGTGAGCGACCTCCGTCGCGATCCGAAACAAAGAAGACCACCTTGCCATCACGTGAGCAGAGAGGCTCCATGTGGTCCCTGGCTGAGTAAGTCAGTTGTCTAAAAGTCGTACTTCCACGGCTCGCCGCCCAGAGCTGGCGCCAGGTTCGACCGTGCTCGGTATAGATCCGCCGGCTGAGAACTACCTGCGCGTCCAGGACGCTCGCTCCCAGGAGGAATATCCAGCAGACCGCTATCGTTCTCATTTCTAATCACCCAGCGCCTAGCGATCCCGGTCAGTTGACTATGCCGGGATACACCACCGATTCCGGATCTGTTGTGAAGGTTCCCAGGAAGTTGGTGGACCGTGTATCGTAGACCGCGACCGTACCCGACGCGTTGGCTATCCAGATTGTCGCGCCATCCTGGGCCATTTGCATCGACACCCCAGAGGTAGTCGGAAGGCCGGAGTTAATTACATTTGTCAATTTGTGGGTAGTGAGATCAAAGATGGATAGTTGGACGCCGACGTTCCAGAAGAGCCTTGTGCCATCCGGATGTATAAAGACGGCGCTTGAACTCGAATAACCGCCGGCCTTACCGGGCGTAAAGGTTGAGAGCGTAAGATCGGCGGTTCCGCTCAGGATGTCGTAATAAGCGATGTTACCGACGTCATCCAGCAGATAGGCGGTATAGGAATCGGGAGCCATTACGAGAGCCGTGGGACGATCTTTCAATAGCAACGTGGACGTCAGCTTTCTGCCCACGGCATCGAACACCAGCAGCGCTCCCTGATTGCCCGCCGAATCGGGCGACGAAAACTTGACGGCTTCGAGCGCGGTTGTACCGTCGTTGGTAAACACAATCGCAGCCGGGGTGACGGCAACGGGAACTGATGGCGTGGGGATGGTTGCGACGACTTTCTGAATGCCGAAATCAGCGACCGTAACTCCGCCCAAGCTTGCCAACCATATTTCCGTTTGCGGCCCAGTTAAGGCCGGCCGAATCCCCATGGGGCCTACCGTGCTGGGCACGGTAATTTGCCCGACGATCGATTGTGTTGCCAGGTTAAATTGAATGGCGGTGTTACCGAGCCCATCCAGGAACATCATCATCGGATCCGCCGGGGTTAGTGGTTGTGCCGTGGCCAGTTCCGGCCGCGCGGCTGCGGCGAAGGGATGCGGCCCTTTCACGCTCTGGTAGACGGGAGGAAGGTGAGGCGCATTTGGATGATAGTTATAGAACTCCGTTAAGGCGGCGGCGATCGGTCCAAGATTCTGCGCCGCCGATTGAGACAGGGGAGCACATTTCGGCGTTAGAAGCGCGGTCCAAATATATTGCCCAGGGAAAAACTGAATGCCGGTGTAGTATCCGCATGCCTTGGCGCTGAAGGTAAATACTTTGTCGCCATTCGCAGCTCGGGTAATCGACCAGGCGTACTGGGTGGTGTACTCGAGTTGGGCCTCCCCGCCATTATTAAACACATAGTCGGGAATGACATCGCCACCCATATCGATGAACGAGGTTCCCGACGCCGGCTGGGCGCATACACGAGCCGCGAGTATGACTAACAAAAAATATCTCATTGAAGCACCACCGATTGCGCGACCCAGTTGGAAGTGAGCACGACTCCGTTTGCAGCAAGGCCATTAGTGAAAGACGCTGCGCTGTTTAGCCCAAGCGTTCCGATGAACAAGTTGGCGTAAGAACCGTCGATAAGGCCGTAGGTGACAGGAAAGTTAGCCAGCGTGTCCGCCGGAACCGTAAACGAACTCGCGCCCGCAGGGGCAAGGCACTGCGCTTCAACCGATGAATTGTTGGCTGCCGAGTACGAATAGAGAATAATAGCCGTCGGGGCAGCGGGGTCTCCAGGCGTAAACGTGAGGACAAGGGGTGAATTGCGGGGGACGTCGATGATCCCACTTGGCCGAGCCCACGTTATGGGCGCCGCTAGATTGAGAGGCAGCGCCATTTGATTCGGGCCTCCGGAATCGATGGTGAAGGCTGCATTGGCGCCCAACGGATTCATTGCGATGGGCCCGGAGCCGGTTGTCGCGGCCATCGTGCTGGAAAAGAAAGACTGTGAGGGAGAAAACGTGAGTGCCTGGGATCCGTTGTTGTAGGTCTGCTTCGGCTGCGGCTGCAGGCTGGCGCTCGCAGGCAAGACGCCCCTAAAGCTCCTGGTGAACACTGCATCATTCGACGCTTGATGAACGAGGCACGAACCGGGCGGCGGATACGACATGTAAGGATCGAAGTTATAGGGCGAGTTCGGACGCGTATAGAAGCGGGTATAAAGCTTATCCATCGTCTTCGCGATCGCCGGCGACACGTTTACGTTCTCCACCGTGTTCATCCGTTCCACGTCGATATAGGCTTGCGTTCCCGGAGTGCGTACCAGCGCCGAGAGAGGGTTGCCCGAATCGCTGCACGATGCCGCTCCTGCGGCGGCGATCGCCATGGTTGCGCTGTTTGAGACCACTCCGCCCGCGTTAATCGTTACCGGAACCCAGCAGCCCAGCGAAACGTTATTTGGGATCGTCGCGACAATTTGATCCACCCCCGAACAACAAGGTGTGCGTCCCGAATATTGAACGGAAGCGGGTTGCCCGCCGATGGTGACTGTAACCGGCGTCGAGACATTCCCTGCGGTTGGCGCGACGTTATCGGGAAAAGAGACGGGTCCCAGGCCGGTTCCCCAGATAATGACGGTCTGCCCCGGCGAGGCGGGCGCCGTTGACGAATTGATGGGCTGATTGCTGGAGCTAACGAAGTTCTGCACAATTCCCGGTCCGTAGCCTCCACTCGATATGGCAAAGATCCCCGGAGCGGAATTCGCGATCTGGATGGTAATTGCGTTACTCTTGCGCGTCAGGTAGGTGAGGCGCAGGGTGGCCAGACCTTCTGCGACCGTTGACGGCATGATCACGTTAATCTGCGTGGGCGAAACGAAGATCGGAAACGCCTGCGTCGTTGCGCCTTTTTGCGTGACCGATAGCGAAACGCCGCCGAACGTGGCCTCCAAGGGAAAGACCGATACGGTTTGAGGCGTCGCGGGACCAAGGTTTTCGCCAAAGACCGAAAAAACGCTACCGCGAGCGATGGGCGCGTTCGGCAAACCGAATGGCGCAAGCGATGCCGCATTCACGGCGCCGCGATGATAGAGAATCGGCTGCTGGGCCCACAATCCCGACTGGAAAAGGAGCAGAAACAGCGAGAAGATCGTCGCTTTCATTGGTCAAACGTACCACATCGCTTTACCATTAGAAATTGGCCAAAGCCCGCCCAGCACGCAGCGTCGTATCCGAACCCCACAGCGCGGCGCGCAAGCTCGATCTCTGGATTTCGCTCGGCCTCGCCATTACCGTTTTCGCGGTCTATATTCAGGTGCGGGGCTTTGAATTCATCGGTTACGACGATCCGGAATTCGTCCTGCACAATCTGCATCTCAGCGGTGGATTGTCACCTTCTTCAATTGCGTGGGCCTTTCGGACGACCTATGCTGCTAACTGGTTCCCGCTAACCTGGCTCTCCTACTTGCTGGGGGTCAGTCTTTACGGTTTCGATAGCGGCTGGCATCATCTCACCAACGTAATCCTGCATGCGCTGAACTCAGCGCTATTGTTTGGGGCGCTGAAGCGGATGAGCGGCGCGCGTTGGCGCAGTGCGTTGGTGGCCCTACTATTCGCCATCCATCCCCTTCACGTTGAACCGGTCGCGTGGATTGCCGAACGGAAGGAACTCCTGAGCGGGTTGTTCTGGCTCTTGTCGATCTGTGCCTACGCCAATTACGTCAGGCGGCCCCGCCCCGAGGCATATCTTCTTCTTGTTCTCGCGTTTGTTTGTGGCGTGATGTCGAAGCCGATGATCGTTACGCTTCCCTTCCTTCTGCTGCTACTCGATTTCTGGCCGCTGCGACGCTGGAGAGTTGACACGGGCCGCCGCCTCATCCTGGAAAAAGCCCCGCTTTTCGCGATCTCCGCGGCTGCCTCGGTAATTACGTTCGTAGTCCAGAAAGGCGCTGGAGCAATCTCCTCGGCGGCTGAAGTTCCTTTTCCACTTCGCATCGAAAACGCATTGGTTTCCTATCTCGGCTACATTTCCCAATTTCTGTGGCCGGCGAGATTGTCTGTCCTTTATCCTTATGCGCCGGGTCTCGCAGCGTGGCGCGTAATTGGTGCGGCGATGGCGCTCATAGCGGTTACGGCTCTGGTCGTCTTCGAACGCAAGCGGCGGCCTTACCTATTTCTGGGATGGTTCTGGTTCGCCGGCGTCCTGCTTCCGGTAATCGGGTTGGTGCAGGTGGGGATTCAATCCCGCGCCGATCGTTATCTATACATCCCGCTCGTTGGACTAGCAATCATGCTCGTCTGGGGAGTGGGAGAGATCGCCGAGCGCCGAGCGGCGCTTCGTTCGGCCATTGTGACTCTCACCACTATAGTTTGCTGCGCTTATGGCGTGGTTGCGTTCTCAACCGCGGCTTATTGGCGCGATACCTTCACACTCTTCCATCACGCCATCGAAGTCACGGAAAACAACTGGGGAGCGCTCAACTTACTCAGCCAGAACCTTCTTGCGAATAATCGCGTGGACGACGCCATGCCATACATCGTTGCGACTCTTCGGCTGCGCCCGCAACTTCCGGACGCGCATGTCAATCTGGCCGCTGCGCTGAGCCGGCGTGGCGATTTCGATGCGGCGGAGGCGCAATACCGGAATGCGCTGCAGTTAGACCCGGCGAACCCCGATGCGCAGGAAGGGCTCGGGGTGGTCCAAATCGAAAAGGGCCAGCTTAGCGACGCGGTCGCGAACCTGGCTGCGGCGGAAAAAAGCGCCCCTGAAGATCCCGACAAGCACTACAACCTGGGCCGTGCTTATGGCCTGGCCGGACGTTCCGATCTGGCGGCGAAGGAGTTCGCAGAAACCGTGCGGCTGCAACCTGAGAATGCAGAAGCGCAATTCAACCTCGGCGTCGCCTATGCCGCGCTGGAACGCTTTCCGGAAGCCGCCGACCGGTTCCGGGAAGCGCTGCGGCTGAAGCCGGATTACGCCGCCGCACTGTTCAACCTGGGCGGAACACTGGCGAATCTGGGAAGGTTGGACGAAGCCATCGCTCAGTTTCAGGAAGTGCTGCGAAGGCAGCCCGATTTCCCGGGCGCGGCTCAAGCGCTGGAAGAGTGTCAGGCACTGAAGCGGAGCTCGCAGCATTGAGCGCGCCTAACCGGCAACCGCCGCGCCGCGTATAATCGACAGCACCTCCATGCGACGCACGGTTCTCACCTTCACGATGTTGGCCAGCGGAATCTCCGCCCCAACAACCCAAACATCCGCCTTCGAAGCAGCGTCCATCAAACCGGCCTCGCGCAATTCCGAATGCGCCAACGGCAGCGTGATTGGGCCGATGACCGGTGGCGGTTTGCGAGTCGAGTGCCTCCCGCTGCGTTCCATACTCACCTGGGCTTACGAGGTTCAGGACTTTCAGATTTCCGGTGGTCCCTCGTGGATGAAATCCGACCTCTGGGAAATTCGGGCCAAGGCCGAAGCTCCCGAAACGGTGCAAGAGGGTCCGTTGCAATACGAAAAGATGAGCGATGCGCAACGCAGCCGGTATATGGATGCGGTCCGCGGCCGCCTGAAAGCGCTACTTGCCGAGCGTTTTCAACTTGCGATTCACCGGGAGACACGGGAACAGACGGTCTATTCTTTGGCCCTCGCAAAGAGTGGCCCAAAGCTCAAGGAGGCGGCAGACCAATCCTCGGCCGGCCTGATCCGACGAGGCCGCGGGCTGATTATCGGCAAGGGCGCTGCCATCGAATCGCTGGCGCGCTTTCTCGCGATTGACGTAGCGCGTCCCGTAACCAACAACACCGGCCTGACGGCGCACTATGATTTTGAACTCAAATGGACACCGGACAGCCCGGCCGGCGCCGATGCGGACGGAAAAACTGCGCCCACCGACGTGGCTGGTCCTACTGTCTTTACCGCCCTTGAAGAACAACTCGGGCTGCGGCTGGAATCGCGCAAGGGTCCCATGGAGATGCTGATTGTTGACCGGGTCGAAAAGCCTTCTGCGAATTGACCGGCGCTATCGCTACAGAAGCTTATCCGGCGCGATCGGCAAGTCGCGAATCCTCTTCCCTGTCGCATGGTAAACGGCATTGGCAACCGCTGCCGCGGAGCCGGTAATTCCTATTTCCCCGATTCCTTTAGCGCCGATCGGGCTTACGTGCTGGTCGTCTTCGTCAACCCACGTAACATCGATTAGGCCGACATCCGCGTTAGTCGGTACGTGGTATTCGGCGAGATTATTGTTGACGATCCGCCCCAGCCTTTGATCGTAGACGGTATGTTCATGAAGGGCCATGCTGATGCCCCAGACGATGCCGCCGATGAACTGACTGCGCGCCGTCTTGGCATTGAGGATCTTCCCTGCCCCGAACACGCCCGTCATGCGCGCGACGTGGATCTGTCCAAGGTCCGCGTCTACGCGCACTTCCGCGAACTGAGCGCCGAATGAATACATCGAGAATTTCTTGGCATCTTCGTTCTCTTTGGTAGAGGCCCGCGCCTCAATATACGGTTGGCTGGAGCGCGCGCCCGCCGGCAACGCGGCCAATTTCTGACGGAGCGCGGTGGCCGCTTCGTAGACTGCCGAACCTGTGGTTGCCGCGGTTTGGGAGCCGCCAGAGACGGGCGTCTCCGGATAACGGGTATCACCCAACTTGAAGGTGACCCACGAGACCGGAATCCCCAAGGCATCCGCCGCGATTTGCGTCATGATCGTGTAAGTGCCGCCTCCCAGTTCTTGCGAGCCGGCCTCCACTAACACGCTTCCGTTGGGGTACATGCGCGCCAACGCCGATGCGGGGCTGCGACGCGCGGGATATACCGCGGTCGCCATGCCGTAACCGATGAGCATGTTGCCTTGGCGCATGGATCGCGGCTCCGGCGAGCGCTTGGCCCAACCGAAGCGTTCCGCGCCCTGCTTATAACATTCCCTTAGCGACTTAGTGGACCAGGGCAGGTTCTTATCGGGATCCTGCTCGGCGTAGTTCTTCAGGCGAAGTTCGAGCGGGTCCATTCGCAACTTATAAGCCAGCTCATCTAACGCCGCTTCCAGCGCATAGGTTCCTGGCGCCTCGCCAGGGGCGCGCGTGTAAGACGGCGTGCCGATATCCGACCGGACCAGGCGCTGCTCGGTGGAGTTATTGGCCACCTGATAAAGCATACGCGTGGGGATGGACGCAGGCTCTGTAAATTCGTCCATGGTCGACGTGTGCGACAGAACGTCATTGGTAAGCGCAGTAAGCGTACCGTCCTTTGAAGCGCCGGCCGAAATAGTCTGCCGGGTTTCCGTGCGGCAACCCACTGGGCCAAACATCTGCGGACGGCGAACCACCAACTTTACGGGACGATGTACGTGACGGGCAGCCATAGCGCAGATCACGCTATGCGACCACGTGGGGCCCTTGCTTCCAAACCCGCCACCTACAAATAGAGAGACGACCCGTACGTTCTCCGGTTCGAGACCCAACAACGCGGCCATCCGCTTCCGGTCTCCGAAAATTCCCTGTGAGGTATCGTAAATCGTAAGTCTCTCCGCGCCTTCCCATACCGCGATGGTGGCGTGCGGCTCCATGGGCGAATGCGTATGGAAGGGCGTTGAGTAGATCTCTTCTATCCTGGTATCGGCTTCGGACAGTGCGCCCGCGGGGTCTCCACGCTGGCTTGTCGCCTTATCGCCCGCACCCCCCATCTTCGCTGGTATGTACGAATTCTCCGTCCCGGCGCCCAAGGTGACCGAGGGCTGTTCGGCCTCATAACGCACGACGACCCGCGCAGCCGCTTCGAACGCCGCTTCTAACGTTTCGGCAACCGCCACGGCCACCGGCTGGTTGCCGTAGTAGACCCGATCGTCCTGCAGCACTTGCAAGGCTCGATCGGCTGGAGAAGACGGATCCACCTTAGCCGGATCTATAGCCAGCCTCGGGTGGTTCTTATGGGTCAAGACAGCCAGGGCCCCTGGTATGTGTTCGGCGGCGGTGGTGTCAAGGGACGCGATACGGCCTTTTGCGATAGCGCTTGTTACAAGTACGGCATGAGTTAAACCCGGGAGGTTGTGATCCGCCGTGTAAGTGGCGCGGCCAGTTACTTTGAGCCGGGCATCCACCCGGTCGAGAGGTTTTCCAACAGACTCAGGCACTTCATAGCCTCCAGGCAGTACTTACGCCCGCTGACTGGCAGCGGTCAGGGCTCTTACAATGGTGCGGCGCGCGAGTTCAATTTTGAAGCCGTTATAGCGGTAGGGTTTTGCACCCCGAATGACGATCTCGGCGGCAGACTGGAAGGAGGTCTCGGTCGCCATTTGGTTTCGCAGGGCATCCTCCGCCTCGGTTACTCGCCACGGCTTTGGCGCCACGCCGCCCAACGCAATACGCGCTTGTTGAATACGGTTGTCAGAAGCGAGAGATACAACGGCCGCGACCGAAACCAAAGCGAAAGCGTATGAATTTCGATCTCGCACTTTAATATATTGAGACCCGGTCGCCGCTTCGCCAGGAAGTTCAACAGCCGTTATTAGTTCGTCCGGCGTCAGGTCGTGCTCAATATTCGGCGTGTCTCCTGGCAGGCGATAAAATCCGTCTATGGGAACCGTACGCTCACCCCGCGGGCCTCGAATCACGATCTGGGCGCCGAGAGCGGTTAACGCGACGGCCATATCCCCGGGATAAGTGGCAATGCAGTGCTCGCTTCCTCCGAGGATTGCGTGAATGCGATTGAACCCTTGGATGGCGGCGCAGCCGGAGCCGGGCACGCGCTTGTTACATTCGGTGTAGGTGGGATCGTAAAAATAGTAACAGCGCGTTCGCTGCAGTAAGTTTCCAGCGGTGGTAGCCATATTGCGAATCTGAGGCGACGCGCCTGCCAGAATTGCTTGACTCAAAACCGGATATTTCGTTCTGATGAGCGGATGCGCCGCCACCTCGCTGTTTCGAACGAGAGCGCCGATGCGAAGACCGTCGGCATGCTCTTGAATTTGCCCCAAAGGAAGCGCCGTCACATCGATCAGGTGCGCGGGACGCTCGACGCCCATTTTCATCAGATCGACAAGGTTGGTGCCGCCGCCAAGAAACTTCGTTTCCGGCTGACGCCGCTCCTGCGCAATCGCCTCGGCGACGTCTTTGGGACGCGAATAGCTAAAGGGCCTCATTGGCGGGTCCTATCGGCGGAGTTCTGCTGATGGACCGCTTTGATGGCCGCGACGATGTTGGGATAAGCGCCGCAGCGGCAGATGTTGCCAGCCATTCGCTCGCGAATTTCGTCTTCGTTCAGTTCAGCCGTTGCTACAGCTCCGGCGCCAACCGTCACAGCGCTTGGCATTCCAGCATGGACCTCCTGCAGCATGGCGACCGCTGAGCAAATCTGACCCGATGTGCAAAATCCACACTGAAAACCGTCGCATTCGATGAACGCCGCCTGCATCGGGTGGAGCGTTTCGCCGGATGCCAATCCCTCGATTGTGGTGACCTCTTTGCCGTCTTGGGTGATGGCGAGCGTAAGGCAGGCGTTGACGCGAACGCCTCCCACCAGGACGGTGCATGCGCCGCATTGGCCGTGATCGCAGCCCTTCTTCGTGCCGGTCAGATGAAGGCGCTCACGCAGCAGATCGAGCAGCGTCACGCGCGGTTCGAGCTGAAAATGGTGAAGTTGTCCGTTGATTCGTAGAGAATAATGCGCGGTTTGGTTCGCATCGGCGCCAGTTGCAGCTTCCGTAACATTGGGAAGACTCGCCGCCACCACTGTTGCCGCGACAAAAGTTCTGCGGGTTATTTCGTCGTCGTGAGAACTCATGGCAGACTCTCACGTGGGTGCATCCTATGCGCCAGCGTGAGAAGCCGCTCAAATTTTAGGACTGCGCGTCTGAGTTAATCGAGTTCCCGAACCCAGATGTTGCGGAAACTAATGGGTGCGCTAGCGTCGCCGTGAGCCTGCAGCTTGATTGGCGCCCTATCATATTTTTTGTAATAGGGCTTGCCGATATACAGGGTTTCGCCGATGAGCTGGAAGTGATTCTGCACCAGGACGCCGTTGAAAAAAACGGTGACGTAGGCGGGAGTTTTTAACGAATCGTCCGAATTGAAGACGGGCGCTGTCCAGACCACATCGTAGGTTTGCCACTCACCTGGCTTGCGGTTGGGGTTTACGAGCGGAATGCCCTGCTTGTAAATGCTGCCGGCCTGACCATTGACGTACGTCTTGTTGTTGTACGAATCGAGAATCTGTAACTCGTATCCGGCGTCGCCAGAACCCGTGGATGCCAGGAATACGCCACTGTTACCGCGCGCCTGATCGGAACCGGTAATGTTCTCCGGAATCTTCCATTCCACGTGAAGCTGGTAATTTCGGAAGGTACGTTTGGTCTCAATATTTCCAACGCCCGGCGTCTTGCTGACGGTCATCACGCCATCAGCGACGTTCCATTTAGCGGGCGATTTATCGCGGTTCGACACCCACTCATCCAGATTCTTGCCATCGAAAAGAACGATGGCGTCGGAGGGCGGGGCCGCGTTGTCCGCACCGGGCGTTACGACTTTGGGCACCGGCTCCCACACCTCCGTATCCTTCGGGTTTCCGCGAGCCGCTTGCTTTCCCGCCTTCTGCGGTGCGGCGGGCTGTTGCGCCGCAAGCGAAGCGGAACCCGCAATCAGCGCAGCCAGCGCGCAGACTGCTGGGAATTGACGGCGGCTACTAGGAAAAGTCGGCATAATGGTGGTCTCCAATCACAACGGTCACGGCCGGGCCCATAAGGAAACGGCTATCGCAGTTTATCAATTGCATTATCACCTGTCTAACCGCCCGCGGAAAAATCTCAACGCGGAGAAAGCTTCAGCGTTTGCTCTTTCGCATCCGTGGGAAGCCGAAGCTCGGTCACAGGGCCAAATCTGTCCACGGTCGAGAACCAGCCCGCCTCGGTGGATGAGCGAAATGCGCTCTCCGCGGCGAACTTTTTCAGCGCGGCGCCGCCGCTGGTTACGCTGCCAGCCAGTTCATGCAAACGCAAAATGTAATTTGGAAAATTTGGTTTGAACGCGCCGGTGGCAGCGTTCAGGACAATTTCCGTGGAAGCACCGGAGCGTTTGGCTATCACCTCCTGCCGGAAGAAGTCGCCCTTCTCGTAGGAATAGGTGTGGCCGTCGTCATCATAGACGACGAATTTTGCGGGTCGCGTATCCGACGGGAAGATGTCCAGCAGTAGAGGAGTCTTGGGGCTTAGATCGTTGCCAGTACCCGCGGGTTGGGTTGCCAAAATGGATCCCTCTCGCACGTAGATCGGAATATCTTGCCACGTCGTGGAGTCTACTGGAACGCTCATGTCGCGACCGCCGGTGACCGGCTTGCCGGACGCATAGTCGAACCACTTTCCCGCCGGCAGATAAAAGCTATGCGCCGGCAGTCCGCGTTCCACGATGGGCGAAACCAACAGCGCGTCGCCGAACATCCAGCCGCGGGCCTCATCCGCGCATCGTTCGTCGTCGGGAAATTCCCATAACAGGGGCCGAACGATGCCGATTCCGGTCTCGGTAGTCACCCGCGCGTTCGAGTAGATGTAAGGCAGCAGATCATATCGCAGGCGAATGGCATGTTTGGCGGCCTCTTCGGCAACAGGCTCATACGCCCAGGGCTGCCGTTTTTGATTGCTTCCGCCGTGGACGCGGAAGATGGGCACGAACGCGCCAAATTCCATCCAGCGGGCGTAGTTCTCGGGCGTGGGGTGGCCATTGTAGCCGCCCGTATCCATGCTCCACTCCGGTTCACCGACATTCAAGGTGGCGATCATGCGTTTGCGCTGGTACGCCATGCTTTGAAAACCGGTCGCGATGTCGCCAGACCATTCCGCATAACCGTATCGAAGCGCGCCCGGATAATAGTTTCGATTAATGGTCCAGACACGCTCGGAAGAGATGGAACGCTGCCCGTCATAGATGGAACGGGCCATGTTCATGAATTGAAAATTATTGAACACGTTTTGCCCGTCCTGATCGGCCTCATCGTTCCACCACCCGGTTATTCCCGCGCGGAACGTCGGCTCCAGATGCTCCCAAAACCATTTCCTGGCTTCCGGGTTGCCGAAATTGATATTCGCGGCAGGCCGGTGCGTGAAATAGTCGTTTCCCCGGACTTCGTTGGGATACCAAAAATTGTGCGCGGTGGCGTAATCGGCGGCCTCGGTTGCCTTGCCGTCGCCACGCTTCATTAGAATGCGGGGCTTCAGGATGCCGGAGAGATGAATACCCTTGGCCAGCATGTCCGCTGCGAATTTGCCGGATGCTCCTTCGGGAAATTTGTTTGGTCCCGAATTTCCCTCTCCCGAAGTGCTGTTCCATCGCCACTCGCCGTAGTTGTCTTCGCCCCACGCCTTCCAATCAAAATCGAAGATGAAGCCGCTCACGGGAATGTTCTTCGCGGCGTAGGTGTCCGCCACTCGCCGCCACTCGTCTTCGGTCGAGACCCACTGGGAATTCAGAAATCCCAGGCTCCATTTGGGGGGCATCGGGGGACGCCCGGTTAATAGAGCCAGGCCTGCCATACTTTTCAGGGGCGGTCCTACGATCACGAAATACTCGGCGTCCGGACGCGAGCCCCTTTGAAAACGAATCGTTTCATCGCGCATTTGGAAGGAGCCGCCATCGGAGTCCACCAATACCCCGTACCGCGCGGTAAAGAAAAATGGACCTCCCGCGCCGCCTTGTACGCCTGCAGCTACTGCTCCGCCGTAATTACGAAGAATGCCCAAGCCTGTATCTTCGAGGGAAAGTCCCTTCAGACCCCAGATGTTTTCATTCTCGTCGTGTATTATCGACACGCCGCCCCGCTGCCGTTGGCCTCCACCGTGAGCTCCGCCATCGTTCTTCAGGGTTACGATGGCTTTGCCGCTGGGGTCTTGGACCTCCACCGAGAAAGGGGCGCCATTCACGATGACCTTCATCTCGCCCGAACTGAGCGTCTGCACCGGCCCGTTCTTCTCGAGGCGCACGCTGCTCGCGTCTACGGGTTGAAATGCGGGATCCATCATCTGCGTACGTGGCGTGGCCTGTCCATTCGGTTGGAAATGGATGCGAACGATATTCGGCGCGACGGCCTGTACCTCCACCGCGTCCGAGCCTTGAAGAATTTTGACTTGTGGTTCTGCCGCGGTGATGAGCAGACAGGAGCCCTGGATAATGGCAAGCGCGACCAATTTTGCAAAAATCGGGCGCGCCTCTTTAATAAGAGATTTCATGATCATCATGACCTTAATGAAGAAGCGCCCGGCATTAGTTCATTCCGGCTGGAGCCAGAATCATCGTTTGCCACGGCTTCAGCGAGACGACGGCTTGACCATCGTGTGTCACTACGGCCGGCTTAGCTCCGGAAACCGCCTGGATTTGTGGACGTCCGTCGCGGGTGTTAGCCGGCGCGTTTTGGACCAACGCTTGTGCTGGATCGATCCAATCGATCATGGCCGAGTCGCTGTGGGGCGGCCCGATCGCTAAATCGACGGATTGCGCGGTGTCGCTTCGATTTACCAGCACATATACATGCGAATCGCCCAAATCGCGGCTGTAAACCAGAATATTGCGCGCGTCGTCGGCCAATATGGTGTGGGCAAAACCTGTCTGCAGAGTGGAGAAATGCCGGTGGATTGCGATCAACCGGACGTACCGGTCGAACAAGTCCTGATTGAATGTCACTTCGGGGTCGTTGTAAGGCTCAAGATCTTTCCAGATCATCGGCTGACGGTCGTCCGGATCGGTCCCGCCCCACATTCCCACTTCGTCACCGTAATAGATCATGGGCGCGCCAACATAAGTCATTTGTACGGCGACGGATTGTTCCATTCGCTGCCATTCGAGATCGGTAGGTTTGGAGGAGTTATAACTTCGCCGGCCGCCGCCCGCCGCAGGCGTGGGGGGATGGTCGGCATTCACGAACCGCGACGCCCACCGGTCGGTGTCGTGGCTATCCAGCAGGTTCATTTGATTCAGGGAAACCTGAAATGGATAAATAGTAGTGAATTGCTGGAGCGTTGCAGCAAAAGTGCTGGCTGGGATTGCTTTCCGCGAGCCGCCGATAAAGAAAGCCTGCAGCGCATTCGAAAACGGATACTGCATGGTGGCGTCCCACGCATCGCCGGCCAGGTAACTGGTGGCGGGGGTCCAGATTTCGCCTGCAATATAGGCATCCGGCTTCACGGACATGACTAATTTGCGGTATGCCACCCAAAACACACGAGGAACATTCTGCGCGTAGTCAAGCCGAAAACCGTCTGCGCCGTGAGATGGATCCCCATCCGGCGCAAGCCATCTCTTCGTGATATTGAAAAAGAATTCGCGCGGCCCGGGCGCAAGCCCCGTCACCGGGTCCTTCTTAAGCTCCGGCATGTTACCACCGGGACGATCGCCAAAGCTCATCCAGGTAAGCGGGTCCCACTTAGTAACAGTGAACCAATCGGCAAACTTAGACTTCTGACCGTTTTGCTTCAAATCCAAAAAGGGACCGAATTGCGAACCGGCGTGGTTGAATACGCCATCCAGAACGATCTTGAATCCCTGGCGGTGCGCCTCCGCGACAAAATCCAGCAGGATCTTATCGGACTTCGTCCACTTCCAGGTCGCCGGGTCTTCCGTCTCTCCAGTGACGTCGGCCGGTTCGCCAGCGCCGAAACCGTCGTCCACGTGACGGTAATCCGTGGTGTCGTACTTATGGATGCTGGGCGACTTGAATACCGGATTGAGGTAAATGGCATTCACGCCAAGACTGCGCAAGTAAGGAAGCTCGGCCTGAATGCCTTGAATATCGCCGCCATAATGGCGATTGCCTGGTCCGCCTCTGCCTCGGCCGCCGGCCGCCGCGCCGGGCTCTGGAGCATTCCACTTGGCTGTCCATGCGGCGACATTCGCCGGGTCGTTCGCCTTGTCTCCATCGCGGAACCGCTCAGGGAAAATCTGATACCAGACCGCGTGCTGCGCCCAATCCGGCGTATTGAAGGCCGGTTGAACCGGGCTTTGCCACGCGTTACGCCGAGCCTCGGAAATCTGGGAGAGGTATTTGCCACCGGCGTAATAGCCTGTAGTGTTTCCGTCTTTTAGTTCGAAGAAGTAAGTTAGCTTCGGCGTGGCGCTGACGACAACTCCACCCCAAAACTCGATTCCCGCCCGGGTATCGACTGGGTGGACCGTATCCCGCCGCCACTCTTTTCCAACCAGCGAATACACCGCGGCGCCAGTGAGATTTCCTGCTTGCGCGCCGAATACGATGCGTAGCTCGTGCGACGAAATGGGATCGAAATAACGAATATTGCCCGGGACGTAGTGCAAACTCTGGACTGCGATTCGGCCAGGTTGAGGCTTCGCAAGATTGCGCCCATCCGGTCCGACGATAACGGCGGAATTATGCCCGCGGATTCCGTTCGACTCTTCCAGATCGGCCTCGCTGTGCTGCTGGCTATCGTCGACCCAGGCTCCATCGACGAAGAAGCGGTAAGAATGAGGGCCCTCCGCGAGTTTCACGTCAGCCACAAAATGTCCGACGGCATCCGGTTTCATAGGGAAGCCGGTCTCCGACCAATTATTGAATTCGCCTCCGACTGCAACCGATCGCGGTTGGGAGGCCGCCGGCGGATCGTACTCGAAGTGGTGTAAATAGAAACCGGGATCCTTAGTCGGCGCATCGACAACAGTGTCTGCCGCCATAACTAAACCTATTACGCCAACGCCCACTACAGCGGCAAACACTAATCTCCGGCGCGATAACAGGGTATTTAATAAGTGTGAACTGGGGAAGGCCATATCAACTAAAAAGGGGTCCGGCATACACCGAACCCCCTGGGTACTCCGATCTTAAAATTGGAAGCGCGCCACAAGCAACCCAACACGCGGGCTGCCCGAATTGCTCGTACTGCCAATCGAATAGAAGCCAAAGCCGCTGATTGCGCCCGTGGCATTATTGACCGTCGTTGTCTGAAGCGGGTTGCTGGAGCTGGGGTTGCCAAGAGTGACGCGATTGAACACGTTGAAGAATTCAGCGCGGATATTCAGCGACATTCTTTCGCGGAACTGGAAGGTTCGGCCCAGGTTCATGTTTTCGCTGACCTGGTGGGGCCCGCGATAATCGTTGTAGTAACCAGAACCGGGACTGATGGCGCCGGGCGCCACGTCCTGCCACGCGGCCGGGTTCAGCACGCGCTGGTTAATGTTATTGGGATCGATGCAGCGGCAATCGATATTGGTGAGATACAACGGCACGCCGGGAACCCGGATCATGGGTGTTCCGGACGCGAAGGTGTAGGTGCTGTATTTACTGGCCACCGATTGAGGCGCTGCAATCAAGCCACCGCTCGCATAGCGCAGCGCTCCCGACCAAGTCCAGTTGCCTGTTACGGCCCGGAGCAGTTTATTGGATGTCAATCTCGGCGTCCGGTACGTGATGGCCGAGACCCAGATTTGCGGATAATCGTTCGAATCGAGACCCTTTTGGATAGCGCGATTGGTCGGATCGGCGTTGATATAGCCGCCGATGTTCTCTGTCTTGGAGAAAGTGTAGCTGGAACTTACATCCAAGCCTTGCGACAAACGCTTGATGAATCTCACCTGGAGCGAATCGTAGAAGCTGTCCCCCTGATTGGCGAACTGAGGCGCCAATGAGACGGAGTACTCGGGGAAGGGCCGCAAACTTTGCGCCACGCTGGCAGTGCATGGGAAGCCGGCGTAGGGAAGCGTAAAGCCGGCAGCGATGGCAGCGGGTGAACAAATCTGCGACGTCATCAGCGTTCTGGTATTGGCATTGGTGAGGTCGACGTTGTGGGCTTTTAATATCGCCGGCGTAATCGCATTGGGGTTAACCAGGCCGCCCTGTTGTTCCCAAACGCCGCGGTTGCCGACATAGGCGCCTTCGATCGACATATTCGTCGATAGCTTGTGCTGCACGGTGACGTTCCACTGGTTGACGCGCGTGGGACGGGCGCCGCTTGGATCGTAGGTGATAGCACTGGCGCTGGGGCTGCCCAACGCGCCCACCGGACTGTTGATGCCAGGGTTAAGATTCACCACATGCAGAGCGGAGGGGCTGTAAACGATGCCGCTCTGTAACTGAGAGTAGGCATAACCATATTGCGGATTGTTTCCGGGGCTGATGGTGGTGTAACCCATGCCATTAGTCAGATAGTTGTTGCTCAGGTAATTCCATTGGTCCGGGGCGCTGTAACTAAGTCCCCACCCAGCGCGAATGACTGTCTTGCTGTTGAGCTGGTATGCCACGGCAAGGCGCGGCCCAATTCCGAAATTGTAGGTTTTGACGAACTCGCAATTGCAACGGCCCGGGCCGTAGCCCGCGAAGACCGTGCCGCCGCCCAGACCGCCCGCATTCGGATCGGGCGTACTGAAGCTGATCTCCGACTGCCGGTCCCACTCCTCATGGCCCAGGGGCGTCCGGTCATATCGCAATCCCACCTCAAACGTCAGTTTCGACGTCGCCTTGATGCTGTCCTGCACATACAAGCCTTCTTCTATAGAGCGCTGCTGCGCCGCAACTGGCGGAGCCACCTTGTAGTTTTGCACTTGCCCCAACAGGAAGCTGGCGTATCCGCTCCCGATGGAACCCGCTCCGATGGTAGTGGTGTTAAGGAAAGGAATGCCCGTTTGCGCGCCGCTGAAAGTGTATTGTCCGGACGCCTGGTTGTTGCTTTGATCGCTGTAGACCGAATCCTTGATTTCGAAACCGGCTTTGTAGGTGTGGATGCCGTGCACCCAAGTCAAACTTCCGGTGGTCGATCCGATATCGGTCTGCTGGAAAACGGAGTTCTGGATACCCAGGGTGTTGGGCATGCCGCCTTCGTTGTTATAGGTCAGCCCGGAGATTTCCGGGAAACCGAAGCCGGTGGAACTACCCACCAGACCCAGATTCTTCACCGCATCGTAGTTCAGGATATCGGGCGGCGAACTGTCGGGGTTGAGGAAGCGCCAGAAGCCAACGCCCAAATGAGCCAGCAGCGTGGGGGAAATCGTGCGATCCACATTCACGCGGAACTGATTGCCGCCTACGGTGCCGCCTACGGTCTTCCGGACGCCGGTAATCGGGAAAGGTAATCCGTCCGCAAAGGCAGGCGAGTTGGTTCCCATTCTGTTCCAGAAGAAACTTACCTTCGTCTGAGCGCCAAAATCCTGGTCAAGCTTCAGGCTGGCGATCTGCTGTTTGGTCTGGGTGATGATGGTGGGCGACCAATTCAGGGTATTCTGGTTGCCTACCGGAGCCGGAATCAGGGACTGAATCTTTAAGGCAACGGGATCCATGCGTGATATGGGGATTACGTTGTTGGGGAACGGGGTGCGTACCAGGCGTCCTTTAGAATCTGTGAAGGTGCTGGCGGGATCAAAAATCTGGTTCTGCAGATATTGGTATCCGCTGGTCGGATCGGTCAAACTCACCGTGGGACCGGAGCAATTGGTCGATGTTACGTAAAGCGCGCACCCGAAGTCGCCTTGGCGGTAGGCCGCCGTGGGTACCGTCCCGGTGGAAATACTGGACAAATTCGTGCCGTATCGTTCCAGGTTAAAGAAGAAGAACGTGTGATTCTTACCGTTGTATACTTTCGGAATTCGCACCGGTCCGCCGGCCGAAAAGCCGTAGTCGTTTTGCCGGTCTCGATTCAAGACATGGTCCCAAGGCTGCGCGGCATTCAACGCTTCGTTCGTGAATTCCTCATATACCGAGCCATGAAATTGATTGGTGCCGCTTTTGGTGGTGAAGTTGTACAAGCCGCCCAACACCTGGCCGTATTCCGCGGAATAGTTTGAAGATTGCACCGCAAATTCCGTGATCGCCTCAACGGATGCGGATTGTACGGTGCTGGTCCAGCCCACGGCAACAGGGCTCGTGGAATCCTGTCCTTCCAGGTAAACCTTATAATTGCTGCCGGGGAGCCCATTCACCTCGGAAGTGGCGCTGGTTCCCGCCACGCCCGGGGCGAGGTAGGTAAAGGTCAGCCAGTTCCGGATACCGCCTCCACTGCCCGAGCCGCCGAAGTTGATGGGCAGCTCATTCAGCTTTTCGCCGCTCACAACCATGCTTCGTTCGGCGTTGTCTGTCTTGAGCATCTCAGCCGATGCAGACACAGTGACGGATTCCGTCGTCTCGCCCACCTGCAACTTAAGATTGAGACGCAGGGTCTGATCGATCTGAACGGCAAGTTTGGTCTGAACCGCCGTCTTAAACCCCGCGGCTTGAACCGTGAGGTCATAGGTGCCAACTGGAAGCGAGCTCAACGTAAAATTGCCCGAAGGCGTGGTTTCCGCTTGCGTTACCGCTCCAGTGTCTACATTGCGTAGGACCAGCTTAGCGCCAGGGATAACCGCGTTAGCAGGATCTGTCACTGTGCCGGTAATACCGCCACGATCGCTTTGGGCCATCGCCGAAGCCGCAGCAAGCAGCACCAGGACAGCTGAACATACAAGGTTCTTTTTATAATTCACTCATTACTCCTGAAACAAACTTTCTCCAGTCGCCGTCACGTGACGGGGCGAGAATTGGTTTTCGCCCAGAGTAGCGTGTCTCTCAAGATTTGCAATCCCCGGAGGTTCGTTTGTTGTTCAAATCTATATCACTGTGTAAACGTTTGAAAATAAAACAATTGGGTTACTACTACATTTGCCATTGTGTATTGTATCACACGTATAAAAGGCCCAATCCAGGCGCCTTCCTTCGCGTAACCCCTGTTGCCGGGGAATCAGGCCAGCATCCGGGTTTAAGTTTCGACTGCTAGCATTTTCCGGTTGCAACCGTAAGCTAAATAGCTTATTTACAGATGCTTAGCCGATGATCTACAGTTTAACTACAAACAACCACGGAAAGATTGGATGATTTCCCCCTCAGCGGTATACTTCGGAGGTTATTCGCGGCGCCCGGCGAGGTTGCGTTCCCCCTCCTCAGGTTGCCTTGAGAGGGGCTCTACAGCATGCTTGGTTTCAGGGAATGGACTGCGCGGGAAGCCGTGCGGTCCGTTGTCCAGGTAGTCTTGATTCTTGGGTTTTCCACAGGCGCTCAGGCATGGCAGCAATCGCCAGCCGCTACGGCACACAGTGCTTTGATCCGGCAGTACTGCGTCGGGTGTCACAACAATTCTCTAAAAACGGCGGATATCTCGTTCCAAGGGGCTGATCTAACAAAGGTAGGTGGCGACCCGGCCTTGTGGGAAAAGGCGCTGTGGAAACTCCAAACCAATCAGATGCCTCCCGCGGGAGTGCCCAAGCCCACGGCGGAAGCCAGGCACGCACTGACAGCTTACCTGGAAACCGAGTTGGACCACGCAGCAGCCATACATCCAAATCCCGGAAGCCCCACTCTTCATCGCCTGAACCGCGCGGAATACAGCAATGCGATCCGCGACTTGCTGGCGCTGGATATCCACCCGAGCGAAAGCCTTCCCCCGGACGATTCGGGGTATGGGTTCGACAACATCGGCGACGTCCTTTCTATATCTCCGGTGCTGGTTGAGCGGTATCTCTCCGTTGCCCGCCAAGTGGCGCGGCTTGCCGTGGGCGACACTGACGTTAAGCCGGTAATCGATGTATTCGACGCCTTGAAAGAGGTCCGGACCGGCGCGAAAGGTCAGAGAGCGGGCCGCAATGACCGCATTAGCGAAGATCTGCCGTTCGACTCAGTGGGCGGCCTGTCATTTCAATACACCTTTCCTGTCGATGCACAATATGTCTTCACCATCAAAATGGCCCGGCCTAATTCGGGCTTTGGCGAGACCGCGCCGCCAGTTGGCCAAGTTTTCGAGTTGAAGGTCCCGGTAAAGGCTGGCGTCCGCCACGTTGGTCTGACATTCGCGCGTTCCGACGCATTGGCTGAGACGCTCCCAGGGAATGGCCGAGGAGGTGGCGGCGGTAGGGGAGGGGGAGCGGCTGCGCCTATTACGCATCTCGATCTTCGGCTTGATGGGGCGCGACTCAAGCTTTATGATGTTCCCGAAGGGCAGCGCGGCCGCGAAATCAACGAAATGTCGATCGCCGGCCCATACGACATCTCCGGTTCCGGGAATTCAGCGAGCCGTCAGAGAATCTTCATATGTAAGCCGGCTTCGGCAGCGGAGGAAGAGCCCTGCGCCAAAACCATTCTGACTGCCTTGGGCAGGCGCGCATTCCGAAGGCCTCTTGCAACAGCCGACCTGACTCCTCTTATGGCCTTCTATCGCGATGGCCGGAAGGAGGGAACGTTCGACCAAGGGATCGAAATGGCGTTGCGCGCGATGCTGGTATCCCCCAATTTCCTTTTTCGCGTGGAGCGCGATCCTGTAACTGCGAACCATGGCAGCGTGTACCGGGTCAGCGATTTGGAGCTAGCTTCGAGACTCTCGTTCTTCCTCTGGTCAAGCATCCCCGACGAGGACTTACTTACACAGGCAGAGCACGGTAAGCTGCAAGATCCCAAGGCGCTGGACCTGCAGGTTGCGCGAATGCTCGCCGACCCCAAATCCAAGGCATTCATTGGCAACTTCACGGGGCAGTGGCTGCTGCTTCGCAACATCGATCAAATTAAGCCGGATGTGGAGCAGTTTCCTGTTTTCGATGAAAGCCTGCGACGGGCGTTTCGGCAAGAGACCGAGATGCTCTTCAGTTGGATTCTCCGGCAAAACCGGCCTGTCACGGAAGTACTGGACGCCAACTACACGTTCCTGAACGATCGACTGGCCGAGTTCTATGGAATTCCGGGTGTCTACGGGTCGCGGTTTCGGCGAGTCGAATTGACCGATCCGAACCGCGGGGGGCTGCTGGCGCAGGGGAGCATTCTAACGGCAACGTCGTATCCCACGCGCACGTCGGTTGTGCTGCGCGGCAAGTGGGTGCTGGAGAATCTGCTGGGGTCCCCGCCGCCGCCACCGCCGCCCAATGTGCCGGCTCTCGAGCTGCATGCCAAAGGTCACGAACTTTCGATGCGCGAGGCGATGGAGATTCACCGGGCGAATCCGGTCTGCGCTTCCTGCCACGCCCGCATGGACCCGATCGGCTTCGCGCTGGAAAATTACGACGGCATCGGCGCTTGGCGCACCACCGATAATGGCGTGGCGATCAATGCTTCCGGCAAACTACCGGACGGCTCCGAATTTAAAGGTCCGGCCGGACTCAAGAAGCTGTTGCTGACGCAGCACCGGGAAGAGTTCCTTTTCACGTTCTCAGAGAAGCTAATGACGTATGCGCTCGGGCGCGGCCTGGAAGCGTCCGACCGGCCTGCTTTGCGGGCAATCGTGCGCGAAAGCGAAAAGCAGAACGTCACGGTGGCCGGGTTAATAGAAGCAATCATAAAGAGTCCGCAATTTCAGATGAGGAGAGCCAAAGAGTTATGAGAATCAATTTCAACCACGCCATGAATCGCCGCACCCTGTTGCGCGGGTTGGGCGGCGCGCTTGCCCTTCCTTTACTTGATTCCATGATTCCCGCGCGGGCCGCGGCCGGAGCGAAACCGATTATCCGGCTTGGTTTCGTCTATACGCCGAATGGCATGATCCCAAAGGGCTGGCTGCCCCCGACCGAGGGAGCAAACTTCGAAATCACTCCCACCATGCGGCCTCTGGCGCCGTTTCGGGACAATCTCCTCGTAATCAGCAATCTGAGGCAGCATACCGCCGATGCGTTGGGCGATGGTGGGGGCGATCACGCGCGCGCCGGCGCCACCTGGCTCACGGGCGTTCACCCCAAGAAGACGGAGGGGTCGGAAATACACGCAGGCATTTCCACGGATCAAATCGCAGCCAAGGAACTGGGCAAGCAAACTCAGTTCGCTTCCTTGGAGCTAGGGATCGAAGAGCCTTCCTTCGCGGGCGGCTGTGATTCCGGATATAGCTGCGCGTACACGAACACGATCTCGTGGCGCGGCCCCACCACGCCGAACCCTGTCCAGATCAGCCCACGCACGGTTTTTGAGCGGCTATTTGGCGATGGAGAAAGCACAGACCCCGCCGCTCGGCTGAAGCGGATGCAACAGGACCGCAGCATTCTCGATTACGTGAACGGCGACGTGGCGCGTTTGGAACCGAAGCTTGGGGCACGCGACAAAAGCAAGCTGGACGAGTATCTCGAATCGATCCGCGATATCGAGCGCCGCATACAAAAGGCGGAACAGCAGACGTCGGTCAAGACCCCTGTTATGGCCCGGCCTGTTGGAATACCCGAGGTGTTCGAGGAACATACCCGCTTGATGAGCGATCTGATGGTGGTGGCGTTCCAAACCGATATGACGCGCGTGATCACTTATATGTTCGCGCGTGAGGGATCTAACCGCGCATTCCCCGAACTCGGCGTACCGGAAGGCTGCCACGTAGTGACGCACCATCAAAACGATCCGGTGAAGATCGCAAAGGCGCAGGTGGTGGAGGAACATCGGGCGAAGTGCTTCGCCTACCTGGTCAAGCGCATGAGTGAGGCGCAAGACGGCGACGGCACGCTGCTCGACCACACGCTGCTGCTCTACGGGGCCGGTATCCGGGACGGCAATACGCACGATCATATCGACCTCCCTCTCGCTTTGATGGGCGGAAAGTCGGCCGGAATAAAATCCGGGCGGCATATCCGCGCAAGTAAAGAAACGCCAATGACAAACCTGTTAGTGTCGCTCCTCGATCGGGTGGGAGTCGCTGTCGATACGCTCGGCGACAGCACGGGCAAAATAGACCAACTTGCGGGAGTATAGCTTGCGACTGTCCATCTCACTCGCGGCGTTCCTGGCCGGCTCGATTTGTCTGGCCGGTGAAGGAAGCATGGTGGAAGCCATCCGAGACGGCAATCTTCCGGCCGTGAAAGCCATGATTGCCGCTCACACCGACGTGAACGCCGTACTGCCCGATGGTTCCACCGCCTTGGCCTGGGCCGCCTATGAGGACAACGACGCGGCGGTTGACTTATTACTGACCGCGCATGCCAAAGCCGCCACGGCCGATGAGTATGGCGAATCACCGCTTTCATTAGCCTGCGAAAACGGTAACGCCGCGATTGTTGAGAAGCTATTGAGCGCGGGCGCGGACGCGAACGCCGCCCGTTGGAATGGCGAGACCCCCCTGATGATCGGAGCGCGCACGGGCAATCCTCAGGTTGTGCATCTGCTGATCGAGCACGGCGCGAAAGTGGATGCCGTGGAATCTCGAAAAGGCCAAAATGCCCTGATGTGGGCCGCCGCGGAGGGACACGCCGAAGCCGTCGACGTGTTGCTGAAGGCCGGGGCGAAGCCGAATACGGCATCGAAGGCCGGATTTTCTCCGCTGATCTTCGCCGCGGAAAAAGGCGACGTGCACACGGCGGCAAGTCTCATAGCGGCCGGCGCCGAGGTGAATTATGCCGTTCCGGCCGGCATGAACGCTCTGCTTGTTGCGATGGCCGCGCGCAAACCTCAACTGGCCGAGTTGCTGATTGCGAAGGGCGCCGACCCGACAGCCAAAGATCGCAACGGGATGACGCTGCTGCATAGCGCCGCCCAATTGGGCGACGTGGAGATGATGAAGAGTCTTCTGGCGAAGGGTCTGGACGTCAACGCCAAGACGGCGAAAACCCAGGGCGGCCGCGGTGGCGGCGGCCAGCGCGGCGCCGGTCCGGGAGAGCAGACGCCGCTTTTGCTCGCGGCGAAAGGCGCCCACCTGGAGATGATGCGCGCCTTAATTGAAGCCGGCGCAGACCCGAAACTCAAGGCGCAGGACGGAACCACGCTACTGATTGCCGCCGCCGGGAGTGGACACGTGGATGTAGTGCGCTACGCTTTCGAGCTGGTTCCCGATATTACGGGCGCAACAGAAAGAGGCCAGACGGCGGTGCATGCCGCCTTGACTGGCACGCTTACCAATTCAACACCGGAAGAGATTTGCGCCGTAATCGAATTCCTGGCAAGCAAGGGGGCCGATCTGACAGCGGCCGATGCCAGCGGGAAAAAGCCGCTGACGCTCGCACTGCCCATCGATGGCGCAGCCGATTTGCTGACGAAATTGATTAGCGCATCCGGCCGCTGAAGTTACTCATCGGCCTCGGTTCCAGGTTAAGCCATAGACATCGGCTGCCCAGAACACGAAGGAGCCAATAGGGCCGCCATCGGGCGCGATTCCCCAGAACTCGATGCTATCGGCGGAGCTCTCCACGTTGCGATCGCAGATTCGCTCGATTCTGCGATCGGCGACTGAGACACGGACGATGGGAACCTCATCTTCTTGCAAGGCCTGGAAATAGAGATCCTTGCCGTCATGCGACCAGACCGGGTTGTGAATTCTGCCCTCGGCCACTGTAGACCACTTGGCGGTGTCGCGATCGAAGACCATCAGGCGGTGCTGGTCGAGCGTCATCGCAGCAATGTAGCGGCCGTTAGGCGACCAGCGTGGGCTGAACATTCCAGTCGATTCGGGCAGGATAGTTACCTGCTTCGTGGCAAGATCAAGAATGCGGATGTCCTTCGGCGTCGACGCCTCCGCCGCATAATTGGGCAGCCTGCCGAATACGACTGACGTTCCACCGGGTCCCCAATCGGGATCGGCCTGATTGCGGCTCTCTTCTAAAAGCGGTTGCAGGTCGCCTCCGTCCGCTGGGACAGTGTAGATCTTGTAGGGAGTGCCCGGCTGCTTCGCCATGACAAGCAACTGGCGATCATCCGGCGACCACCGCTCCATGTACACCAGGGACGGAGGGCCGATGAGCTGCATGCGCTCCGTTCCATCCTCTTTTCCACGCCAGAGAGTGCCGTCGGTGGTACTGATCCACGCGATCCGATTGGTGAGGTGGGCATGTTCCGACCGCCGCGCGTTCCTCACGGTGCTCAAATACGGTTCCGCCTTGTGAGTCTTCAAGTTGAAATGGAAGAGTTCGCGCCGGGTATTGGCGCCGATAGCAAAGAGCTTGTCGCCGCTGAGCGACGGAACCGGCGCGAAAAAGTTCAACGGCCCTGCTGTGATTTCAAAAGGAACGCGCCCTTTGCGCAAGAATCCTGGCTCGCGAAATCCCCATATATTCGGCCGGCCGCTGTGCGCCGACTGAAATATGAAATGGCTGCCATCGGCCGTCCAGTCTCCACAGCATTCGGCCGGCGGAGTGCTCCAACCGTCAAGTAGGGGATGGAGGTTCTTGCCCTCCGAAGAAATCTCCCATAGCGAAGAAGTGCGTGTCTTGGGGTCGATGATGGTGAACCGAATGTTGGCGCCGTCCCGTCCATAACGCATCCAGTATGCGCGTCCGGAAAGAGTGGCGAGCTTGCGAGATTTTCCGCTGGCACGCTCGACCAGGAACAGGTCCTGGCCGGAGGCATAGAGGACACCCCGGCGGTCCGGCGTCCAAGCGGCGTCGTGACCCAGGATATCGAACAATCGCCGCGCGGAACCGCCGGTCGATGGAGCTATCCATAACGGCTGCTCCGTCTCGGACCACATCATGCTGCGGATCAACAATTCGGCGCCATCGCGAGAGATGTCGGCCACCGAAGGCCGTGAGATTTCGGGCGGAGTAATAAAACGATGCACCTCGCCACCGCCGGTCAATACGTAGGCAAGCCCTACGCGGCCATTCTGAAAATCCGGGAAGTAGACGCGGACGCCATCCGTGGCGATCCCAGGAAAGCGCTCAATATCGATCTGCCCGGGATAAATGCGATCGTCGGAAGTGATTTGATTGAACCGTACCGTGGCCGGCGGCGCGGACCCGCGCATGACCACAAGCCATGCGGCAGCGCCGAGGATTGTGATTGCCGCCGACAAGCCAAAGACAAGATTCCGTATCGGCAAAGCCTTATCGGAAACAGCGGGTATGGGCAGGGGCACGACAGGTGGCGCCACGAGCGGCACGGCAAGCGGCGGCGGCGCCGGTATGAGAGGCGCGACCGCCTTCTCGGTTTCTCGCAGAGGGATCCCGATCGCCTCTACCGGTGCGATGAAGCGGAATCCGCGTTTCGCCAGCGTCTCGATAAATTGGGGCGAATCGGCGGAATCGTGGAGCGCTTCGCGAAGCTTGTTGATGGCGGTGCCCAGCGAATGGTCGAAATCGACAACCGTCTCCGGACCCCAGATCAGTTCCCGTAAGTTTTCGCGGGTGACCACCTCGCCTGGGTGTTCGATGAGCGCAGTCAAGATCTTGAACGGCTGTCGTTGCAGGTGGATTCGGACCCCGTGTTTACGCAGTTCGCCGGCGCGCAGATCTGCTTCGAACACGCCAAAACGAACCTTGTCTACCTGGAGGCCCTGCGGCATAACCCAGATGGTACAACGACGGCTACACGCCAGTCATTGATTTCGTACTACTACCAGTCTAGGAAACATAATGGCTTCGCCGCCTTGTAGATGGGTGAAAGCGGCAGTCTGAAAACGCTTACAGGAGGTCCCGCGGCCGTGGTAACAATGCCAACGAAATGAGCAATCCTGTCACGCGCGGCCAGTTCGCCCGCACCGGCGCCGCGGCTTTCTTCTGCGGCCTTGCTGCCGCGCAATATCTTCAGTCAGACACCGGCTTCGAAGAAGGCCGTGATCCATGCGCCAGACGAGGTGGCAACCATCCGTCCGGAATTGCATCCGCACTTTGCGGAGCATCTTGGGTCGTGCACATACGGCGGCATATGGGTTCACCCGTGCCCAATATCAACCGCTACCGCAAGGCGACCGTGGATTATCTGAAGGAACTCGGCGTACCGGTATTGCGCTGGCCCGGCGGCTGCTTTGCCGACGATTATCACTGGCGCGACGGCCTTGGCGCCCCGCTCAACGGCCGCAGCGCGTCAACGTCAATTGGGGGCACTATACAGAGGACAACAGCTTTGGCACGCACGAATTTATTGGCTTCTGCAAGCTGATCGGGGCCGAACCTTACTTCGCGGCCAACGTAGGGTCGGGCTCGCCGCGTGAATTTCGCGATTGGATTGAGTACGGTAACTTTCCGAAGGGCAGCACGCTTTCCGACGAGGGCGCCGCCAACGGGTCACCCGAACCATTCAACGTCCGCTATTGGGGCGTAGGTAACGAGCAATGGGGATGCGCCGGTAATTTCCAACCGGATGCGGCGGCGGCGGCCTTTCGCCAGTTTGCCACGTTCGGTAATTTGATGGGTTCTGGGGGCGACATGCGGCGCATCACCGGCCAACCCGATCTCTATCTGGTGGGCTGCCCCCAATGGAAACGACGCACGCTTGCACGCGCGGTTTCATGGATAGGCTGGCGGCGCGCGGGCCCATGCCCAACGGATTTTCCATGCACTATTACGAAACCGGCACGCTCGATCCGTTGCACTTCACGCCGGAAGCGGCGGCTACGTAGTTCAATATCTTCCCGCGCGTGGAAACGGCCATCATCCAGCAACGTACCATTCTCGATGGCTACGATCCGCAGCGCCGCGTGGGTCTATTTCTCGACGGGTGGGGCGTGTGGGACCGCATCCCGCAGAGCGACGAACAGAAATACGGCACGCTATGGATGCAATCCAGCATGCGCAGCGCGGTGGCGGCCGGACTCGGTTTAAATATCTTCAACCGGCAGGCCGACAAACTGCACATGTGCAACATCGCGCAAATAGTGAACGTGCTGCAGGCCGTGTTGATGACGGATGGCCCGGAAGGCAAGAAGTGCGTGCGAACCACCAGCTACTATGCCTTCATGATGTTCAAAGCGCATCGCGGCAACACGGCGCTCAAGGTGGAATAGACGGCGTGCACGCAGGAATGAGCGGCGGAGGCGGTCGCGGAGGCGCGGAAGATCCGGCGCCAGAGCTTTCGGTCTCGGCGTCCAGGCGCGGCGACCAGATGATCGTGACGCTGGTAAATCCGCGGCACGATTTGACGATGGATGTGGATTGCGCCCTGCAGGAAGCTACCGCGAAGGGCGGCTCCGCCAGCATTCTGCACGATGGCGATCTCAACGCGTACAACAGCTTCGATAATCCCGATCGGGTTACGATCAAGCCGCATCAGGTGCGGTGAACGGCAGCAGTTTCCGTATCGCGCTGCCCGCGATGTCAGTGGCGACGGTTACGCTTAGCTTGTAGATTTGCGCCCCGCGCACGCGCCTTCAGGCATTCTTACCTCCGCCGTGGCCAGCCCGTATCGCTTAGCGTCTAGCGAATTGCGTATCCTACCTAGGCCAAGAACGGCTTGCCAACCAACCCAGACTCAGCCATATCGGGTCACTCTTGTCCAAGACAGGTTTTGACGGAAGTGGATAGAGAGCCCTCCTATAATTGAACGTTGGCGAATGATTCCTTGGCCGGAGCTTCGCCAAACGTCGCCCACAAGGAGGGCCCAGACAATCGTACAAGCTGCCAGCCTCTTCAATCAACTGCTCCAGCATTTTCCCCGGACCGAGTTCGCCTCTTTGGTTAAGAAACACAACGCCGAACGAGCCGCCAAGGGCTTTACCTGCTGGACACAATTCGTCGCCATGCTCTTTTGCCAACTGGGCCGCGCCGATTCCCTGCGCGACATCTGCAACGGACTGGCCTGTTGTTTGGGCCGTCTGGTGCATCTCGGCATCGCCAAAGCGCCCAGCCGGTCCACCCTGTCCTATGCCAACGAGCACCGCCCGGCCGCCCTGTTCGAGGAACTGTTCTGGACCGCGCTGGCGCGCTTCCGCGAGCAACAAGGGCTGGGTTCGCGCAAACATAAATTCCGCTTCAAGAACAAGTTGCTCTCGCTGGATTCGACGACCATCTCGCTGTGCCTGACGATGTTTCCCTGGGCGCAGTTCCGGCGCGCCAAGGGCGGCGTCAAGGCTCACGTCCTACTCGATCATGACGACTACCTGCCAGCCTACGTGCTCCTCACTGAAGCTAAGCGGAACGATGTCAAACTGGCCGATTCCTTCACCCTGAACCCCGGCTCCATCGTGACCATGGATCGCGGCTACACCGACTACGCTCTATTCGGCCGCTGGACGCTGGCCGGCGTCTTCTTCGTCACCCGCATGAAGGAGAATGCCGCCTTCACAGTTGAGACTAAATGCGAGGTCCCGGCCAATCGCAACATTGTCGCCGACCAGATCATTCAACTCACGGGCGTCCAAGCGCAGGCCGATTGTCCCGGCCCACTGCGCCGCGTGGTCGTTTGGGATGCGGATAACCAGCGAGAAATTGTTCTGCTCACCAATCTGTTCGATTTCGGCTCGACCACCGTCGCCGCCATCTACAAGGAGCGCTGGCAAATCGAACTATTCTTCAAGGCACTGAAACAGAATTTGACCGTAAAAAGCTTCGTAGGGACCAGCGAGAACTCCCTTCGCATCCAGATTTGGAAAGCCTTGATCGCCTTGCTCCTGTTGAAGTGGCTGCATCACCTCTCGAAGGCCAACTGGTCTTTGTCCAACTTGGCATCGATGCTGCGGTTGAATCTGTTCACCTACCGCGAGTTGGCCAAGTGGATCCACAACCCAACGGAAACTCCACCGTTACTGCCGGTTGCTGAGCAACTCACGTTGGTCATGAGCTGATTTGGACAGGCCGCATCACCTGAAAGGGGTGACCTCATCTTGAAAATTGACGAATATATCCAATAAGCCGCTCAGTTTCAACGGCGGCTAAGATGATTTAGGATTGTCTTGGACAGCAGTGATATCGGGTTAGGTTGGATTACAGAGAGATGTATACGACGCGAAAATACGACATCATAGTTGTGTCGAAAGGCGAATAGACCATGGCGATAGTTCATCATTTAGAACCGCGCATTTTAGAAAAGGAAAGCCCCCACACAGATTGCGAATGCACCTATTCTATTGTTCATGACAGCCTGGGAAGGAAATATCTTCAGGTTGACACCTACGGATCAAAAGCGAGAGAAATTCCCGGAAAGAAAAGTCAATCGATTCGGTTCGCACCCGAAGCAATCGAACAGCTTAGGGGCTTACTCAGTACGCACTTTTGAGAGTTACTTCCCTGTTCGCAAACCGCCATCACTCGATCTCAAACGACAGGTATTGAAGCGTTCCGTCGCGCTCGATAAATAACGCCACCGCGTCTCCGCGTTTGAACTTCTCCATTGTGGTGCGCAATGCCTGTACGCTCGATGCCGCCGTCCCGTTGACTTCGTGAATCACGTCGCCCACCTGCAACCCGGTCGCACTGGCCGCGGAGGACGCCGAGAGCGCTGCCACAATCACGCCGTATTGGCCGCGTAATCCGGGGAACATGTCTTCGGTCTGTGCGTCGATCGCAATCCCGACGATCCCCAGTTGACGCACGCGGTTTTTATCCGGATCGATCAAGTCGGAAAGGCGATCCGACTTATGCGATTCCTCAACCGGGGGCACATCGAGCGAGAGCGTCTCTCCGCCGCGCAGAAGACTCAGCTTGACGTTCTGGCCGGGGGGATGCGAGAGAAGAGACGTCGTAAACATCGGCACATTCTCCACGCGCCTGCCGTCCACCGCGGCTACGATGTCGTTTAGCTTCGCGCCCGCCTTTTCGGCGGAGCCCCCCGGCGTCACGTCGGAGACCAACACCCCCGAACTCCTCGGCAACGCTAACGCCTTGGCCAGCGTCGGCGTGATGGTTTGCACGCCGATCCCGATCAACTGCCGGTGCATATGACCGTATTTGCGCAATTGGGCAGAGGCGAGCTCAACCAGCGCACTGGGTATGGCGAACCCGATGCCCTCACTACCACCCGATTGCGACAGGATAAACGTGTCCATGCCTACCAGTTCGCCGGCCGTATTCACCAGCGGGCCGCCGCTATCGCCCGGATTGATGGGCGCATCGGTTTGGATGTAAACAAAAGGGCTGTCCGGATCCGGCTGCCGCGCCACCGAACTCACCACGCCCATGCTCATGGAGTTGCCCAGACCCTGGCGGCTGCCAAAGGCAAACACCACCTGCCCTTGCCGAAGCTTATGGTAGTCCGCGAAGTGCAGCGCTGGGAGACCTTGCACCGGAATCTTGATAAGCGCCAGGTCGAGCTCTTTGAATACTCCGACCAACGTCGCATCAATCTCGGGGGCCAGCGCTTGCGCCAGCGTATCCGTGATGGCCTGATCGGCAACTATGGCGGGAGGCGCGGTCATAGACAATCTATTCACCCGGATGCGCAAGGCATTCGCTACCACGTGGGCGTTAGTCACAATGTAGCCATCGGAATCGATGATGGCGCCCGATCCCACAACCTGCTGCCTGTCGAGGACCGTGCTGGCGCGTCCGTCCTCTCCGTTCTCCCGCGGGGCAAACCGCACGACTGAAATCCGCACTACGCTCGGCGCCACCCGCGCAGCCAATGCCTGCACGCCATCGCTGAACTGATCCAGCGCCTCAATAGGATTTTTCCCGACGCCGTTTTGCGCCTGCGCCGCCAGCATGCATCCCACGAGACAAAGCCCGCAGGTCGGAATACTTCGCCAGATTGCCAGCACGTTTACTAGTATGATGCGCGGGATCGATCATTGGCTGCCGAACTCTCCCAAAAGTTATTCGACATGACAATCCGGCAGCTTTCCGCTCGTTCTCGCCGCGCTAAAATTCCACTCATATGATCGACCTTCCGAAAACGCCTTCCCCGGCAGCTTACACGCAAATCGCGTTTGCAACGTTATTCAATCTGGTCACTGTATATTGCCTGAAGCAAGCGGAAGGCTTTAGCCGTCTATGGCCGAGCGTGGTGGCTCTGGTCACGATCGGTCTCACGCAATGGCTACTAAGCCTCGCGATCGCTAATGGGCTGGCTACGGGCCTCGCGGTTGCCACTCTGGTGGTATGCGTCATGATTGGCGCAGCATTTATGGGAGTTGTCCTGTTCCACGAGCCTGTTTCGGCGCTGCAGGTCGGCGGGTTCGGAATTGCCGCTCTTGGGGTGCTGATTGCCTCTCTTGCGAAAGCCTCTTGAAACCGGTACCGGATGCATCACAGTAAGGCGCGTCTCCAAGGGCACGCCCGAAGCTCCTGCCAGCGACCGGATTGGCGCCTGCGAAAGCGCGGCGAAGCAAACTAACACCCCGAGTTCATATGGGCTCCGTTATACTGATTTGATGAAAAAGCTTCGTAGGTTAATTGCAGCCACGCTCCTTATTCTTTGCCTTAGCGCCGTCGCCGTTTCCCAAACACCGAAAACTGCTCCTAAGAAGGCATCGCCCGCCGCTGCCAAAGCGGCTGATCTCGTTGATCTCAATTCCGCCTCGGTGGATCAACTGAAAGCCCTTCCCGGTATCGGCGACGCGTATTCCAGTAAGATTGTCGCGGGGCGTCCCTACGCCAACAAAAGTCAGTTGGTCTCGAAGATGATCGTCCCTCAAGCCACCTACAACAAAATCAAAGATCTGGTAATCGCTAAACAGTCGAAGTAGCGCCGGGCGCGTTTTATGGCAGGGTTGTGCGACATAGAAGTGAACTTAAGCCGCCTGCCGGTCCTCCCAATAATCCTCGAAGCGGCCATTTAGGTGGCAACGTCGCAGGGCGATGATCGAGTTGGCGCCGCGGACAGTCCAGAACATCCCGGATTGTTTCAGGCGGGAGCCGATGACGGTCTTGCAGCCAGCTTCGATCACACCGGAGCCAGCCATGCGCCTATCTCAAGCCCCTGAAATTGCCTCGCATTCCGGGGTGCGCGCGCTTGCCGATATAAGCCGCAATATGGACGACGAGCAGTTGCTCGCGCTCAAGAAAACGGCGGCGTAATTCAGATCGTAGGCTTTGCATCGTGTCAAAACGGATTTGAAGGAGCGCATCGATGCGCTGGCTAAGTTGCGCGAAGAGTTCGGGCTCGCGCAAGGAGGCCGGCGTGGCGGCAGGGGTGGCGGCGGCGCCGGCCGCGGAAGATGTAGCGCGGCGCTCGATGCCCTTTCACCTGAAAAGCGCGCGGACTACGACAAGCGGCTCGCCGAGATCTACGCCAAGTTTCCGCTGGCGGCGCGAGCCAACGTGAAGGACTTCGTGAATCACATCGACTACGCCGTGAAGCTCATTGGAATCGATCACGTTGGAATTTCGTCGGACTTCGACGGCGGCGGCGGAATCGACCGCTGGAACAGCGCGGCCGAAGCTTTCAACGTCACGCTGGAACTGGTTCGGCGCGATTATACCGAGGAACAGATCGGAAAGATGTGGAGCGGCAATCTGCTTCGAGTATGGGGAAGTAGAAGAGGTCGCCCAGAAATTTCAGGAAAAGGGATGATTGGGCGCGCGGCCTAGCTATGTCGCGCGCATCATTCCTTATCGCACCAGCGGCCCCGCCAGCCAAGATCACCGGGCGACTCTCTGCAATCCTTAACCAACCCGCGGCGTTACAATGTCGGCAACGAACCCGCATGCGCCGCCTGCTGCTATTCGCGACCACCACTCTTCTCACCGCATCCGCCCAATCGCTGGTCGACGCCGATCATCTCGCCGGGGCGCGCGCCGCGTTCGAGTCCACATCTTCCGCAGGGGCGCTGAAGTGCCAGTTCTCCCCTGTCTTACCTGCCTTGAACTTCAGCCTGCGCTTCCAGACCGGCTTTTTCGTCGACTTGCCGCTGCATCAATTTCACGGCCCTGGACATGGATGGGAAGTCCTGCTGCGCGTCACGCCGGAAGGCCGCAAACCGGTCTTCCTCACCTTGGCGGCGCCCCTGCCCGAAGTGCCATTCACCAAGGCGCTGGGAGAATTCGACGGAACCTATGTGGTGGGCGAGGGCGTCTATCGCGTCGATGCGCTGCTAAAGGACGATGCGCACCGCGTCTGCAAGGCCACTTGGCGCATCGATGCGAAACCGGAGGCGTCCGAACGCAGCTTGCGGCCGTCTCTGCCGGCGAGCGCGGTTGCAGAGTTGGCGGCTAAGCCGGCTCTCTCAAGCGAAACGCAGGAAGCGAAGCTGGGGCGGCTCACGGTGCTGTTGCACGCGGCATCGTTGGCGCCCGGGCGCGCGAAGTTGCAGCCGAGCGACGTGCTCGCCCTTTGCGGCTCGCTTGGCTCGCTGCTCGAGCAGTTGCCCGTTCGCTCGGTACGCGTGGTGGTATTCAGCCTCGATCAACGCGCCGTGTTATATCAGAAGGACGATTTCGACGTGGGCGATCTCGACCGCGCCGCCGAAACACTCAGCCAGATTCAACTCGCGGTGGTCAGTTATAAGACGCTGCAAACATCCACCGGTCCTCTCGAAATGGCGGCCAATTTGCTTCGGAATGAACTCGCCAGGCCCAACCCTGCCGACGCCGTCGTTTTTCTCGGACCTTATTCACCATTGCGCTCCAACGCGTCCACTCCCCTTACGCCACCCACGCCAATCGAAGCCGTGAAGCTGTTTTACCTCCAATATCGCCGCGCGCCCTTCATGCGCCGGATGCCCCCCACGCGCGAGGCCCCACAAGACCGTGGCGGAAATGGGCGCGGCCGCGGACCTTATATGGGCTTTCCAGGATTCGGACCGCCACAATGGCCCGATGCGATTGCGATTCTTACCAAGGCGACTAAGGGCGAGACCATTACCGTCCATACGCCGCACGAATTCGCCGGCGCCATCAACCGCATCCTCGATCGCTTGGGCGGAAGCTGAAGTGCCTTCATTTTCGTAACCGTCAATTCGCGGCACTCGCGCTACCCTATCGGATGGAGGAAATCGAATGCAATTGGGAATGATCGGCCTAGGACGAATGGGCGCCAACATGGTGCGCCGTCTCATGCGGGCGGGCCACGAATGCGTGGTCTTCGATATGAGCCCCGAGCGCGTAAAGAAGATGGCCGCGGAGGGAGCGACCGGCGCCGCTTCCATGGAGGAGTTTGTCCAAAAGTTGAAGGGACCACGCGCGGTGTGGCTCATGGTTCCGGCCGCAGTGGTGGACCACACTCTCGAAGAACTGACTCACCTGCTGGCTAAAGATGACATCGTCATCGACGGCGGAAACTCGCATTACATCGACGACATCCGCCGCGCCGCGGAGCTTAAAGGAAAGGGCGTCCACTACGTCGATGCCGGCGTCAGCGGCGGCGTCTGGGGACTCGATCGCGGCTACTGCCAGATGATCGGCGGCGAGCCGGAGACGGTGAAGCATCTCGATCCCATCTTCAAGACGCTCGCGCCGGGTAAAGGAAACATCGACGCCACTCCCGGCCGCGACAAAGCAAAAGGCACCTCCGAAGAAGGCTACTTGCATTGCGGGCCTTCCGGCGCCGGCCACTTCGTCAAGATGGTGCACAACGGAATCGAGTATGGCATCATGGCCGCCTTCGCCGAGGGCTTTAACATTTTGAAGCACGCCAACGCCGGCAAAGCGGCGAACCTGAAGGACGCCGAGACCGCGCCCATGCGCAACCCGGAACATTACATGTACGACCTGCCCCTCGCAGACGTGGCGGAGGTGTGGAGGCGTGGCAGCGTAGTCGCTTCGTGGCTGCTCGATCTGACGGCCATCGCGCTCTTCGAGTCGCCCGACCTTGCCAACTTTTCCGGCCATGTTTCGGATTCTGGCGAGGGACGCTGGACCGTGCTCGCAGCGGTCGATGAATCGACGCCCGCGCCTGTACTCAGCGCCGCGCTTTACTCGCGGTTTTCTTCACGCGGTGAAGAAGATTTCGCCAATCGCCTTCTTTCCGCCATGCGCTTTCAGTTCGGCGGCCACGTCGAGCGTGGCGCCGGAGGGCAGACCAAATGAGCGACGCCCGGCCCCCCGGCCCCCAGCAAGGCGATGGAGAGCGGTCGGGCAAACCTGCGGACCGCTGCGCAATGGTGATCTTTGGCGCGTCCGGCGATCTGACGAAGCGCAAGCTGATTCCCTCACTTCATCATCTGGCGCAGAAAAAGCTCTTGCCCAAAGAGTTCGCCCTAGTGGGCTGCGCCATTGAAAAAATGAGCGAAGACGACTTCCGCAAGCAGGTGCGCGCCGATCTTACCGAGTTTGCCGGAGCCCCCGAACAGTGTACGTTTTGCGACTGGCTGCTGGAGCGGACCTACTATTACTCCGGCGACTTTAGAGACCAAAACTACTACCAAGGCCTCAAACCGCTACTCGAAAGCGTCGATGCCAAGAACGGAACCAACGGCAACTACTTCTATTACCTGGCCACGGCCCCGGCGCTGTTCGGCGAAGTAGTGCAACACTTGGGCGCTGCCGGGCTCACAAAGCAGGAGGGCGGCCACTGGCGCCGCGTCGTAATCGAAAAACCGTTCGGGCACGATCTGGAATCGGCGCGCGCGCTGAACCGGGAGATCGGTCAGGCGCTCTCCGAAAATCAGATTTATCGCATCGACCATTACCTTGGAAAAGAGACCGTTCAGAACATCTTGGTATTCCGCTTTTCCAATGGAATCTTTGAGCCCGTTTGGAACCGCCGCTACATTGACCACGTGCAGATCACGGTGGCGGAGACGTTGGGAGTGGAACAGCGCGGCAGCTATTACGACCATGCCGGCGCGACGCGCGACATGGTTCCCAACCATATTCTGCAACTGGTGACGCTGACTGCGATGGAGCCGCCCGTTTCGTTCCACGCCGATTCCGTGCGCGACGAGCAGTCGAAAATCCTGCACGCAATTCAGCCCCTTGCCCCTGAAGACGTATTGACGCGCGCGGTTCGCGGCCAGTACGGCGAGGGCGAAATCGAGGGCGAGGGCGTACCGCCGTACCGTTCCGAGCCGAACGTTGCGCCGGATTCCCAGACGGAGACATTTGTTGCCCTGAAACTCTCCATCGACAATTGGCGCTGGGCGGATGTTCCGTTCTACATTCGCACCGGCAAACGCCTGCCCAAACGCGTGACCGAGGTGGCGATTCAATTCCGCCGCGCGCCGTTCGTGCTGTTCCGCGACACGCCGGTGGAAAACCTTGCGCCAAACCTGCTGGTGATGCACATCCAGCCCGACGAAGGCATATCGCTTCGCTTCGGCGCCAAGGTGCCAGGCATCGCGGTGGACATTGGCGCCGTGAACATGGATTTCCGTTATACCGATTACTTCGGCAACGAGCCCAGCACCGGTTACGAACGACTGCTTTACGACTGCATGACCGGCGACGCAACGCTCTTCCAGCGCGCCGATATGGTTGAGGCCGGCTGGAGCGTCGTCCAGCCCGCGCTCGATGTTTGGAAAGCGCTGCCTCCGCGCCACTTTCCTAACTACTCCGCCGGATCCTGGGGACCCAAAGAGGCGGAAGACTTAATGGCGCGCGACAAGCGCACGTGGCGAAATCCGTAGCTGAGATTCGGCCAGGGTAGCTGGCGGTAGTCGGCGCGAGGAGTTTATTTCTTCGACCTCTTTCCGCTGAAGATGCTTAAGTCGATGGCATTGGCCATCGATTCGTAGCCTTTATCGTTGGGGTGTAGATGATCGCCGGGGTCGAACTCGGCACGGAACTTCTTGGCGTCTGCGGCATCGCGCACGGCTGCTTCGAAGTCGACGAAGGCATCGAAGTTGCCGGGGGCGCGGATCCACGCATTGATATCTTCGCGAACCTTTTCGAAATCCTCGCGATAGTAGCCCGCGCCTTCATACGGCGTTAGCGTGCAGCCGATCACCTGCACGCCGTGCGTGTGGGCGCGTTCGATCATTTGTTTGTATGCGCCGATAATGTCGTCCGCGGTGACGGCTTCGGCCGGCGCGGTGGTTCCGTGGCCGATATCGTTGATCGCTTCGAGCAGCATCACCCACTTCACGCCGGACTGACTCAATACGTCGCGATCGAAACGGCCCAGGGCGCTGACGCCTGAAACATCGCGCAGCACGCGGTTACCGCCGATTCCCATGTTCGCCACGCCGATATTGGCCGTCGCCTTATTCGCCGCCAGGCGCGCGGCCAATAGCGCGGGCCAACTGTGGTTGCTCTCGTTGCTGGAACGCGCTCCATCGGTAATGGAATCGCCGAACGTCACTATGGCGGCGGTGTTGGAGGGAGCAAGGACGTCGATTCCCGCGAGCCAGTAATAGGCCTGCGTTTTATCGGCCTCGGCCATCTCGCTGTCGCCGGTTGCGTCGCCGGTTTTGATGTAGGTGTTGTGCAGCGCGGTGGCGTGATTGGTGGGCGTGCTCACTTCGCCCGGGATATACACGCTTACCGCGAGATCGGCCAGCGGCGCAACCGTAAAATCGAGCGGATCGCTGAGCAATACCACGCCGGGCTCGAGCGTGCAGCCGGGCTTGCCGTTGAAGGTGAGCGCGTGATCGGACCCTGGCGCGATTGCGGATTCATTGCCACGCAGAGCGATATGCGCGGCGCCGATGGTCACAGGCGCGCTGCCGAAGGCATTCTGAAGCTTGATGCGCATGCGGCGGCCGCCGATGCTAACACGGGCGATCATGCGTACGGTCTGATTGCTAAAGCGCGAGCCGGGACGAGGGGTCGCGGGCGTCTGCGGAGGGTTGGCCGGCGGAGCGGCCGGAGCAGGCGGTCCCAGCCGGGCCATGGATTCCGCGGTGGCCCACGTGGCTACCCAATGGTCTTGCCCGGCAGCGCAAAATACGCTCACCGCCAACAGTGTTGTGAGACGAAGCTTCATGATGTCCTCTGCAAGATTATAGCTACCACAACCCAACCACCTTCCACCACCACATCCCAACGCCCAGCCAGATCACGAGATTCATCAAGGAGATCACAAATCCGATGCGCCACCAGTCGGTCTGGCGCACGTATCCCGCGCCGAAGAATACCGGCGCGGAACCGGTTCCGTAATGCGTGATGCCGGCGTCAAGATTGGAAAAATAGGCGAGCGGCAGGGCGGCCACCATGGGCGGAATGCCGGCCGTAAGCGCCGCAGTGAAGAAGGCCGGATACAGCGCGGTGATATGGGCCGTCATGCTGGCGAAGCTGTAGTGAATATATAAGTAGGACACCACCAGGGCGACCAGGGCAGCTTGCCAGGGCCAGCCGATGAGCACGTGAAACCAGCGATCGGAGAGTACGCGAATCGCGCCGCCGCTGACGAGCATGTCCGACATCATCACGAGGCCGGCGAACCACACCAGGGCGTCCCAAGCGCGTCGCTCGCCGAGCAGGTCATCCCATTCGAGCACGCGCGCCAATAGAATCGCCGAAACGCCGGCGAGCGCCACGACCGTGTTCGATATGCCGTGCCAGGGCGAGGTGATCCAGCCAGCCATCACAGAAATGAGGATGGCCACCAACCATTTCTCCTCGCGCTTCATGGGACCCATGAGCTCCAACTCACGAGCCGCGAACTGGCGGGCGGACGCGGTGTCTTGCAGTTTGGGCGGCGCGAGTTTGCGAATCAGCAGCGGCGCCAGAATCAGGGTCAGGGCGCCGGGAAGGATGGACCCTTCGAGCCAGCGCATCCAGGTGAGCTCGACGTGTCCGATTTTATGGGCGAATTCCGCGATCAAGGGATTGGCGGCCATGCCGGTGAGAAAGATCGCGGAGGCGGTGTAGGTGGTGTGATACGAGACGAGGATCAGAAACTCGCCGATGAGCTTCGAGGTGGGACCGGGCTCAGACCCGAAATTGGAGGCGACGCTGCGGACCACGGGAAACACGATGCCGCCGCCGCGCGCCGTGTCCGACGGGATGAAGGGCGCGAGAACCAAATCCGCCGCGGCGAGCGAGTAGCCGAGACTGAGCGGGGTTCGCGCAAAACGTTGGATGAAGAGATAGCCGACGCGCGTGCCGAAGCCAGTTGCGGTGACGGCGCGCGCGAACAGAAACGCGGTGAAGACCAGCCAGACGGTGACATTCGAGAATCCGGAGAGAGCTTGAGCAGGCGTAAGCGTGCGCGTGAGGGCCAGCATGGTGATGGCGACGAGCACGCTCACCCCCATGGGTATGGGCTGCGCCACCAGCGCGACGATCGTTGAGACGAAGATCGCGAGCAAGTGCGACTGCGCCGCGGTGAGCCCCGCGAGGGGAAGGAACCAGAGAATTACACCTGGGGCGAGGGCGACGAGAAAGCGCCAGGGTTCACGGCGGGTTGGCTGCGGCATTGGAGTTAGTTTCGGTTCAATGCCGCCACACGCCACAGGGGCTTATCTTTTTCTTCGGCGCTCTGTTCGAAATCCTGACTGGTCGTGGCGAAATCGTAATCGCGCCAAAGCCAGATCAGCGATTGCGGCAACTCAGCTTTACCTTGCGCCTGGTTGTGAGTGCCGGGGCCGAAGGAGAAGTGGTAATCGTAATCTTTGAGCTTGAGCGAGTTGGCTAGCTCAAGGTTGGCGAGCGGCCAGCTTCCGGCACGTACGTTTTCCTGGTCTTCAGCGCCATCCTGCAGCCATACGCGAATGTTCCGCTTTGGCTCACGGCGAACGCGCAGGGGATATACCTTTCCGCCGACGGGTTCGGAATCGCTGACTTGCAGGGCGGAGAAGCTGCCGATCCAACTGAGCACGCGGGCGAAGTGATCGGGCTTAAGAAACGCGGCGTTGAAGGCGCAGATGCCGCCCGAGCTTTCGCCGACCATCGAGCGGCTGTAGGCGTCGTGGCGCAGCTTCACGCGCTTTTCGATTTCAGGCAGAATCTCTTCCGTGAGATAGCGTGCGTAGGCATCGTTGACGGTGTCGTATTCCACCGAGCGCAGGGCGCGGGTTCCGGCTGTGCCGGGCTGAATAAAGACGTTGACCATGGGCGGGATTTTCTTCTGCGCGATCAGGTTATCGAGTACTTCGAAGACGCGATAGTCCGCCGGATGCTCGACATAGAACTGCCCATCGCCCCAGATCTGGACGGGCAGCGGCGTCGAGCCATCGTATTGGGCTGGAGTCCAATACCAAACGTTGGCGCTCATGCCCGGATAGACCTTACTTTCGAGTGTCATCTTCTCGCTCACCTTACCCGCGGGCACGCCTGGTTGCGCGTAGCTATCGGGTCCATACACGGCGAGATCGTTGGCGCCGCCGATGGCTTTGCCGCCGGCGAGCCACTGGTAATTGTACGCGGTCCCCATGGGCAGCGAGCCTTGATAGACCCACAGTGCCCCAACCCGTTCCGCCGGATGGGGCGGCATGGAGCCAACCTGAAGTTGCGGCTGGCCCTCGGTTTCGATGGCCCAAACGAATTCACCGCGCTCGCCCGCGGCCGCGGTTCCTCTAGCCAAGGCTTCCTTGGCGAAGGTGTTTCGCAGGGCTTGCTCCAGCGCGGGATCATGATTGCGGGCCATCTCAACGAGATCTTTGGATGGCGTTTTGGGTGGTTGCGCGAATGCGGAACCGGCTGCCACGAGGGCAAGCGCGGCGAACTTATTGCTTCTTCTTGCCCGCGGGCGGCGTAACATCGGCAGCTCCCCTGGCGCCCCGCCGGCCAGCCGCGGCGCGAGGCGGTGCGGAGGCGAGTTCAGTCAGCGCGGCGACCACTTTATCCTTCTGCGCATCGTCAACCAACAAGCGGCGATGTTTGCCGTCCGAAGACGGCGCGATTCCGATAGCGCCACCCGCCGCCATACGAAGCGTTCCGGGCTCGGAAAGCTTGAACAACTCGGCGGTAGACCGCACGGCGAACAGCGCGGCATCCATCGACGTGGTTGGCGCGTCGTAGGGAACTTGCCCGAATTCACGATAGGCGTCGGCGAGCGGATGGGGAGTGGGCGCGGCAAAATCTTTCTCGGCGCTTGCCGCGGGAAAAGCGATGGCTTTGCCGATATCGGCGCCGCACAGAAAGATGGGCGTGGGCCACTCGGCGAACAAGCGCTCAGCGGCGGCGGCATCGATTGAATTGCGCGGATCTGCAATCACTAAGTGCCGCACCGTTCCAGCGACAATTTCTTTCGCGCCGCGCACCGCCAACAGCCGCGAGATGGTGGCCAATGAACCCGATGTGACTATGATGGAGTTCTTCGGCTGCGAGGCGGTAAGCGCGTTGCGCAAAACAGTTGCCGGGTCGGCGGTATCGAGTACGCTTTTGAGCGTCGTTTTATATACCGGCGCGCCGTCGTCACTCTTCTTGCCGAGGAGCGTGGCGTAGACCTCTAACGGCTGGGGTTTCCCATCCGCCATTCCAAGGGGCGCCGTGGCGCCAAAGACGCCCGCGCCCGGCGTGTAGAAGTGCTTCACGACATCGCAGAACTGCACGGCTGGAAAATCGGGACGGTTGACCGAAAGCCCGATCTGCCGCATTTCATTCTTGCCTTCAAGGCCGTGCAGCACAGCTAGCGCGAAGAGATCGCCAATACGATCAAAGGAGGCGTCGAAGAAAACGCCCACGGAAGGAACGCCACCGCCGCCAAACTGCATGGATCAGCCTAGATTCAGGCCGCCATCGAGCCCGGAGACGCGGCCCGTGGAGTCGCCGAAATCTTCGATGTGAACGCCCATGCGGTCCATCATAGTCAGGAAGAGATTACACATCGGCGTCTCGCGCCGGTATTCGATATAGCGGCCGGTTTTGAACGCTCCGCCGGCTTTACCGGCGATCATGGTGGGCAAGTCTTCGTGGAGGTGACGGTTACCGTCGGAAAGCCCGGCGCCGTAGACGATCATCGAATTATCGAGCAGGTTCGAATCGCCTTCGCTGGTGTTCTTCAGCTTAGTGGCCCACTTAGCGAATTGGGTCACGTGATAGGTGTTGATCTGCGTAACCTTTTCGATGAGATCGGGTTGATTGCGATGGTGCGTAAGGGGATGGTGCCCGTCTGGAATATCGATCTCGCGATAGGCGCGCGAGGAGCCTTCGCGAGTTACCAGGAAGGTGACGATGCGCGTCATATCGGCCTGGAACGCCACCGTGATCATGTCGGTCATGAGGCGGAAGTGCTCGGCAAAATCCGCAGGGATGCCGTAGGGCTTCTCCATCTTCGGATCGATTTGGGCGTTGGTTGCCTCGGCGGCTTCGATTTGCCGCTCAATCTCGCGGATGGCGGAGAGGTATTCATCCAGCTTGCGGCGGTCGCTGGGCCCGAGCCTGCTTTCCAGCGAGTGGGTGGAATCGTTGACGAAATCGAGGATGCTGCGGCGATAGACAGCCTGGCGCTTCTTGGCTTCCGGCGAAAGGATCACGCCGTCGCCGAACAGGCGCTCAAAGAGATCGCGCGGATTGAGAGTTGGCGGCAGGGGTACGGTTTCGCTTTTCCATGCCAAATTGTTGGTATACGCGCAGGAGTAACCGGAATCACAATCGCCGGCCTGACGGCCGTCTTCCATGCCGATCTCGATCGAAGGAAAGCGCATTTTAGAGCCGACCTGATTGGCAATAATCTGGTCGAACGAGATGCCGGCGTGGATATCGGCAAGCGATTTCTTTACGTGAACGCCGGTTAAATATGTTCCACAGCAACGGCCGTGATCGCCCGCGCCATCGAGCAGCGCGCGACCGCCGTTATGTGTGAGATTGCCGATCAAGTTGATATCGCTCTTCAGCGGCTCCATCGGCTTGAGTACGCGGCCGAGGGTTCCCAGAGGGCCTTCAACAGACGGGTTCCACTGATTCATGATGATGCCGTTGGGAACGTACACCATCGCCATGCGCACCGGAGCCTTGGGGGCGGCTGACATGGCTGGGGCCATGGCATCCAGAAATGGAAGCGCCACTGCGGCGCCAACACCTTGCAAAAAAGTTCTACGTCCGAGCGCCTTGCGTTCGATGGGAGTCATCTTCGAGGTCTCCTGCCTTTCCCGGGACCGCGCAACCTAAGGTGCGCAATCGCTATCATTCTACTCTAGTTTCGCGCTGCCGGCCTGGTCGCTTCCGCCACAGTTTTAGCCGCTGCGGCTTCGCTTCTGGACTGACGGAACGGGGTACTTTCCACAATGGCGAAAACCAACGACTGGAAGCCGTAGTTTTTCGCCGCAATATCCTTCTCAATAGCGGAAACGGTGCGGGCGTCGTAGGATTCGAGGCCACGCTCCAGCGCGTAGGTGAGTAGTTTGCGGGTGAGGCAAGCCGTGAACTCGGGAAGGGAGCCGGTTAGCGCGGCGCGCATCTCGGCGGGCGTAGAGAAAGTCTTCCCGCTGGGCAGCGAACCGCTGGAATCGACCGGGAAGGCTCCATCCATAGTGCGCCATTGGCCGATGCCGTTATAGTTTTCGAGGCTGAAACCGAGCGGATCCATTTTGTTGTGGCAGACGGCGCAGGCCGGATCGGCGCGGTGTTTCTCCATCTGTTGACGGAGAGAGGAGGATTTTCCGACGGCGGCTTCATCGAGCGGTGGAATGTCCGGCGGAGGCGGCGGCACCGGCGATCCCAGGATGTTATCGAGAATGAATTGACCGCGCAGGACGACGGAGGTACGCGTCGGATAGCTGGAGACGGTGAGGACGCCGGCCTGGCTCAGGAGACCGCCACGCTGATCTGTCTTGAGATCGACACGGCGGAATTCGGGGCCTTTGACATCGTCGATGCCATAGAACTTGGCCAGTTTTTCATTGAGGAACGTGTAGCGTGCGTTCAAGAAATCGGAAATGGGGCGATTTTCGCGCAGCATGTAGTCGAAGAACATGCGAGTTTCCGTCTTCATGGCTTCACGCAGATCGGCGTTCCATTCGGGAAACTTCTTAGGGTCTGGTTTGACCACGTCGAGGTTGCGCGTTTGCAGCCATTGCCCGCCGAAATTGGAAGCGAGCGCGCTGGAACGGGGGTCGGCGAGCATGCGCGTGACTTGCGCATCGAGCGCGGCTACGTCGTGGAGCTTGTGTTCAGCCGCCAGCTTCAGCAGCTCATCATCAGGCATTGAACTCCAAAGGAAATAGCTGAGTCGCGAGGCCAATTCGTAATCGGAGACGGGGTGCGCGGCGCTGACCGAACGGTTCTCGATCTTAAAGAGGAAGTTGGGCGACACCAGCATGGCTTGTATGGCCAACTGAATTCCCTCCTCCGCATTTTGCCCCTGCGAGCGCGCCAAAGCCACGAAACGCATGAGGGCCGCGACCTCTTGGGGCGTGGCCGGGCGGCGATAGGCATGGTTCGCGAGGTTGGTCACGATGCGCTGGATACAGGCGGCGCCGGTTTTGGGATCGCAGATGAGAACCTTCTTGCGACTGGCGCTTTCGCCTTCGGCCTTGTAGGGACCGACAAAGGTCAGCGAATCGACAAACTTGTTCTTCTTGCGGTTATAGGTGTCCGCGGGAGCCACGGTAGCGATGAAATCGTCATCGAGGAAGCCGGAGCGGAAGGTGTGCTCACCCTCAGTGAGGTGCACGCGCATGTGCTCTTCGGAGTAGGGGTCGAAATAGACCAGCTTCGAAGGTTTGGTTTCGACGGACATGCTCTGCACGAGCTTACCGTCTATCCATAACGCGAGCGTGACAGGCTTGGCATCGGCAGGACGTTCGCCCTGGAGGCCGAAGCGAATGTTGTAATCGCCGTCGAAATCGACGCGGAAGGTGGTTTCGACGGTGCTGCGGTCAAGACGGGTAATGGCTTTATTACGGCCGGAGCGCTCAATTTCGATGGGCTTGGGAAGCGGCTCCGTCCCCATGGCGCGGGTGGCGATGCGCTGGGCCGCGTTCATATACTTCGACATGAGCAGGGGAGATACGGTGAGTACAGTGCCGATGTTATCGAACCCATAACCCGAGTCATCGGTGGGGAAGGTTTTCTCGGCCTGGAACTCGACGGCGAGAAGATCACGAATCGTGTTTGAGTATTCGTAGCGGTTGAGACGATGCGCAACCACGGTACCGGGGTCGGCCTTAACTGCGCTATCCATTTCATCGAAGCGGGACTGAATATAGCTGGTTAACGCGTCCAACTTTTCGGCAGGCGGTTTCGGAATACCCTTCGGCGGCATCTCGCCCGTGCGGATTTTCTGCAGAATGATCTCCCAACCGTCACGATTTTTTGTAAGCGATTGCGGATCGAGAAAGACTTGAATATTCATCCCGCCGGAAGAAAGCTGTGGATTGTGGCAGCCGGCGCAGACGTTCTTAAAAACGGGGTCTACGGCGGTGTGAAACGCGGCATCATCGGCGGCAAAGGCGGAGAGTGCCAGAGTGGCGCCCAACCAGATCGAAACACGTAGCGCGCTCATCTTGTTCATTATATCGTTAACATCTCGAAATTGGCCGTGATTTCAATGACTAAAAAAAGGGCGCACCGGACTTTGCCAACGTTACGGAATTGCAGAACATTCCGTATGGGGGGAAGACCCGGGTGTGGCGACGGGGTACGACGGCCAGGAAGGAATTGAGGACGCGAGACCCTATTATGCGGCGATTTCGTCGTCGTCAGAATCCTCCGAATCGTCCGAATCGTCAAAATTGCCATGGCGGACGTCGTAGTGGTAATCGCGGGCTTCTTGTAAGCGCTCTTCACGCTCACGGCGGCGGGCGATTTCGGGAGCTGAAAAAACGAAGCCGCCCCACTCGCTGGCGGGTACGAAGTCATCGGCCGGTTCGTAGATTTCCTCTTGGCTTTCCGCATGTTCCACAAAGAGCGCGGCTTGGCCAATGGCCTTTTCGTGGGCGGCTTTGCGCTCGGTCTGAAGGGCTTTGAGCTGGGCGGTGTTCTTTTCCAGCGTGCGGCGGATGCGGCCTTCATACACCGTCAGAAGCTGAAGGTTGTGCGCCTGCTCGACCCAGGTTTGGGATTGGGCGAGGGCGGTATCGACTTCCGGATGACCGGCGTTCATTTCGTCGAAGTGTTGACGGAAGCCCTGGGCGAAGATGCCGTTTTCGAGGGCACGGGCGCGCTGCAGACGCCACATATCTTCGGCGATGGACTGGGCGAGATAGGTCTCAGTGGGCCCGGCGGGGTTGTACTCACCGCGGATCGCGTCGCAGTGCGCGCGGAAGACTTCGGTCTCTTCGGGCGTAGAGATGTGAATCTGGCCACTCAGGCCGTGACGGTAAGAATTTAAGCTGGCGCGGCGCTTGCCCTCGGGAGTCTTGGGACCCGTGCTGAGCTGCGCGTTGGCGCGGTTTGCGGCTAACTGTTCGTCTGTCATGTATGCTCCGTGAGGCCGGCGACGGCCTCTGATTGGAGCGTAGCAGGCGAGGCGAAGGGAGCCACGGCTGTTGGATTCGGATGTGCTTTGTTATGTGTGGGTTGGGAATTTTTGAAGTCGCGTTACTGAAAAAGGTTTGCTCTGTTGCGCTGCGCAGAAAATGGGGGAAGAGGATGAACCTGGCAGCCGCGAAAGTGAGCAAACCTTTTTCAGTAACGAATGGCGAGGTTGGACTGCGCCAGAGATCGCCGAGTGGTGTGGTTCGCTTTCAGGCAGATCCGCGTCCAGTGTTTCGACCGACGAATCGGCGATGCGATACTTCGTGGACATACCAGTGCGACACCCTGCCCGAGGCGCAGCGTTGGGGCGTGACAAGTTTGGGTTTCGCATTCTCATGAAGTGTCCGGCAGCGACGGTACAAGACTGTGGCAAGGAAAGAGAACCTGAAGTGCAATCATGGTTCCGATCCGGCACTGGGGGCAGCAGCGCAGACTGGCGCAAAAACCAAGTCGGTGGGCCTGGCAGCAGATCCGAATAGGGCGTCGCCAGCAGTTTCCGGCAAAGATTGAGCTTGACGGCACGGTGGCAGTTGGCCGGGAGGGTAGTTTATGCGAAGCCGCGGCCCCCGTGGCTGCAAGTACTCCCGCCCGAGGTTGGCACAAGCTCTCGCCCGACTGGCTGGCGTTTGGCGCGTGCTGGGCATAGAATGTCTGGCGAGCGCAAGCTCAGGAGCGATAACGATGAATACCAATCTTGTGAAAGCCATGTTCGTTTTCGGCGCGATTGGCCTAACGGCATGTTCTTCGAATCAAGCAAAGACGTCCGGACCGGCGACTGGCGAGGCAGCGTCCAAGAAGCAGGCGCCCGCCGGACCTCCGGAGCCCGTAGCGGCCAAAGCCGCCTTCTGGGAAATGTACATGCCGGCGCATGCGTGGGCCTCCGACCTCGCGCCGGTTAGCCTGAAGAGCGGCGAAGTGGCCGGGGTGAAAAACGCAGACGGAAAGGCCGGCGTTTGGACCGTCGTCTTCGGTTCCCCGTCTAAGCGCTCGGCTCGCGCTTACGTCTATTCCGTCGCGGACGAATTGCCGAACATTACAAAGGGGGTCAAGGCGGGTCTTCCCGAATCGTGGGCGGGACCGACCAACGCGATCATGACATTTCAGACCAGCGACTTCACGATTGATTCGGATGCTGCATACAAAGCCGCAGCAGCAAAGGGCGCCGAGTGGCTCAAGGAAAAAGGCAACGCCGATAAGCCCGTTTCACTCTCGCTTGGCGCAGCAGCCCGCTATCCGACCCCTGTCTGGGCGGTGCTGTTCGGAACCCAAAAAATGGGCTTTCTGGCCTTGGTCAATGCCTCGACCGGAACGATCATCACAAAATAGACGGCTCCCGTAGTTCTACGACCGCTTAAAGCTCTTATAGGACATTTTCATCAGGAATAAAGTAGTTTGGGACTTGGTCGTGGGTTTGGCCCGCTGTCGATGCTCTTGTGGTCCGCACTGAATGCGGCGCGATGATAAACAAATCCCCGAAAATGGTGGCGGCGGTTTGAATCGTGATGCGTTCCATGGCGCGGAAAGCGGCGGCGAAAACCGTTACCATAAACCGCGCACGTTCGTCTCACGTTCCCGCCTGCTTGGGCCGTTGACCCGTGTGAGCAAGAATGGCGCCTATTGATCTTGTTGCTATTGCTGGCCAGTTCGTTCGCCAAAAGCGCTGATCTCGGCGACGCTACTGCTCGACCGATGTTAGAAGCGCATCGGTGGTTCGATCTGCGCGAGGCCGTGACTACGAGCAAATCGCCGGCCTTGTACCGCGGCCTGTTAGCGGCTGCATTCAATGATATTGCGCGTGCGGAAAGGGAGTTTCGGATAGCAATTCGTTCCGGCGTAGGTGAGGATCAACAATACGCGGCCCACGAGGCCTTATTCAACACGAGTTTCCGCAATGGCTTTTACCGACGAGCAGCGATAGAGGCTAAGAAGAAATGGGCTCTGAAACCCGAAAAGGCGCCTCCCGATTGGGAAACGGCGGCGGTGCGCTTGTTCGAACAACTGACAGACCTGACAAATAGTTTCGCGGCGGCCGGCCGCACTTATTACTGCTGATATTCCCAGAGCATCGTTTTGCGATTGCCTTCGAGTTTGACACCGAGATCTTCGACAATATAACAGGCGGAAATTCCGAGCTGGTTGGCATCATCCATCTTGGCGACCAGGTAGAACTCGCACCCGTGCACCTCGGTATTCCCGCCGCACACCTGTACCTTTTTACCTTCGGAGATAACGAGCGCCGCTGACATCCGCGTGCTCACTTCCAACGCGAGGTCTTGATACGCGACGATAAAGGGCTGGAGCGCGAGGATCCATGAGGCCTCGAACTTCACCGTTTTCGACGTGAGAAATGCTTGGACTTGAACAAGATTGTCGTTACTGTCGAACCAGGACGAATCGACCACGGCGGGGAGCATATTTTTCTTGATCGAGATCTTCAGCCGGCCCCACCATTTCACCGATTCCTGCACCAGCAGTGCGTGGTCGTAGCCGCTTTTGTCCCAGGGAGGTTCACAGGCAAACACATGTTTGAAGCAATGGCCTTTGATATTGAGGTCGACCGATGTTGCATTTCCCTCGCCCCATTGGGTAAACCCTCCAAACTTGACGCCCAACGGATGATCCTTCCAAATCTCAACCAATCGTATAATTGTCAGGCCATTGATCGCTTCCGTGCCAAGGGAGCCGGCGTGGCCTGACAGGGCTAGCCGCTCCTGCTCCTGTTGGGCCGTTCCCATAACCGCCAGGGCACGCCCGTAATCGTCGGACGTGGCGCCGGGACCCAACTTCTCCAGGATTTTGGCGATCTCGGTAAGCTGATCCACGCGGCTCTTCTTTGTCCTGAATCTGAGCACCGCCTCTAGGATGTCGATCGGGGCATGGCTGAGCCCGTCGCACATCCGCATCCACGTAAGACTGCATGCGTCCGTAATATTCACGGTCAACACTGCGGTGGTACAAAGGCGATTTGGGCCAATGTTGAACCCATTGAGAAATATCAAAGTTCGCACGCGGGCCACGGGCTCCGTCAGATTGGCGCTGTTTACGAACTTTACCAAGATGAGGAGGTTTCCAACTTTCCCGCCGACAAGCGGTGTGAAATCCGCTTGGTAGTGTGTGAGGAGATGGCAGCACATGTCAGTCAACTCCGTCTCGATCTTTGCTTTTAAGCCTGTATTCATGTTGATCGGATCCAGGCCGTACAATAGGATAACCTTTTCCTTCTCAGTCAGTGCCAGTGCAACGGACGAGTGACTCATAGTTAAAATCTCCCGGCGGAAAGAATCGTTATTCGAGAAAGCGCGGAATCCGCGACGGCGTTAAATCCCCGAATAGTCTGTGATGATATTGCGGCGCTACACGCAGGGAAGAACCCTCCGAGGCTGAAACCGTTCCGCCCCTCACGGTCAAAAGTGTACATCAAATCATCAAGGAGCGGCTGCCGAGAGTTATCCAATACAAGATGATCCTGAAACAGAAGTTGATTCCAATGCAAGATGATCCTGAAAATAGGAGGAATCGGGTAGGCAATCCGCAGGAGAATGCAAATCAGAATGCGGAATGCCGAGAGTCTGACACATTCACCAATCAATCGAATTCTTGAAGGGCAGTGCGGGGATCTCCGTGGCTCTCAAGCAGCCGAGAACGGGACGGACCCTCTCTCACCGAGTGATCCAGGAAGCTGCGTGCCGGCCGCCTTACGGAAGATCGGATTGGACTTGCAACCGGCCAGGATCATGATCGATTTACTCGTCAAAGATCACACCGAAAAGCCGGGCGGTAATTGAACTTCTGCCTAGTTAATCGGCGACGCGAGAGAGTCGAACTCGGAACACTTTCCTTCCTGGGAATTAGAACCTGCGCACAACGCGCGGCGCTTGCTCTCGGGTGTTTTGGGTCCCGTGCTGAGCTGCGCGTTGGCGCGGTTTGCGGCCAACGTTCGTCTGTCATGAATGCTCCGGCGGCAGGCGTGGTTGCCTCCCGATTCGAGCGTACACGATGGGGTTTGGGGAACACCGGGATGGGGAAACGGGATGTACTTTGTATGTGGGGGTTGGCGATTTTTGAACTGCGGTGAATGGGTTTTTGGGGACGCGCATTCCGGCGCCTTGCATATGGAAGCCCGACACGAGCGGATGCAGCTACCGGGATGAAACGGAAATGCGATCAGCGTCACTATACCGCGGGCCAGCCCTGATGCGACTGGCCCCACTTGGCCCGAGGAGATTGCATGAAGAAAAGTGGCCGATTTACAGGTTTGATCTTGGCGCTGCTTGGATGTGTGGTGCTCTTGGCCAATCTGGGTAAGCCGCGAATCGAAGCGTTACACGGCGCCGATGTCGCTGGCCTAGTCGCCGCCAGGATCTGCTTCGGCGTAGCCGGCGTCGGACTGGCCGGAAGACTGAAGACGCGAGGCGAATAGGCGCGGGTAATGCGCGGAGTTTGGGAGATAGGTTCCGCATGTTGCGGAGCTGCGCCGGTGTCACTCAATCTTTGATACGTAGTTACTCTTTCCTCTCCCGTCATTTGACGTTTTCATGCCTATCAGTTCTCCCTTTTTTTCCCGATCACATAAACGATGATATGAGATAGGCCAATGCATGCCGGCGCCAACCCGATCCACTGTATGCCTTGCGGCATTCTTTCTATCGCAAGCGTAGGGTGGGCCAGCAGCGCGCTCAGCGTCACAAAGGCTCCAATTCCCAGTGACAGCCACACGAGACCAGCCAGCAGCAGGAAGCGCTGGACATTCCAACTGCTTCGTCTGACCTCCTGTTCTAGCGGCGGGAGGTCCACACCCTTCTCAATTGCCGCCAACCGTTCGCGGTGAATCATGTTCCTTCGGTTGAGTTGCAGCCATTGGCGGAACGCCAGATAGCCGATCACTGCCACCATCACGATCGCGATTTCCATTCGCTCATCCAGTCCTTTCGCTCGTTTATACTCGGATGCGCCCTCGGCGGTTGCACGAACGATCAATTCTTAAACATCTTCCCCGTTGCAACCGAAGGCTCACATTGGGAGTACCAAGGTTTGGAATGCCTGACGACGTTCAAGCGCTGATCGAGAAGCATCGGTATGGGCCGGCGTTTGAACGCCTTGTGGAACTCTACGAGGTAAAGGTGTTTCGCATGGCGATGATGTTCCTGAAGGACGCCACCAGGGCCGAAGAGGTGGCGCAGGATATATTCCTGAAACTCTGGCAGGTGCTCCCGGCCTACGACGGACGCGCCGCCCCCTCCACCTGGCTGTATACGATCGCCAGGAATACCTGCCTCTCAGCGCTCCGGTGGGATGGGCATCGGAAAACACGGCCACTCGATTCGACTACGGAGCCGGCCGTCCCCGGAGTAACGGGAGGCGGTGATCTATTAAACCGGATCGAACTGGAGCGGTGTCTCGAACGGCTACCTGAGATGCAACGGGACGTGATCACATTGTTTTACCTGCAGGAGAAAAGCGTTGACGAAGTAGCGCGGATGCTCGATTTACCCAAAGGCACAGTCAAAAGCCATTTACACCGCGCACGTACGGCCCTTGCAGCTATGATCAAGGAGTAAGACCATGGATTGTCCGGAAGCACGGGAACAAATTTTCGAATCTCTTGCGGAACCGCGGCCTGGCGCAAAGACAACCGACCTCGAAAGTCATTTGGCAGACTGCGAGGGCTGCCGGCATTTTTGGGAAACGCAGTTGAAACTCGATTTGCAGCTTACGACTGCAATTTCCGCACCGGCTCTGAACCCAGAGTTTCGCAAATCCCTGATGAAGAAACTTCACAGCGAGCCGTTCTTCATTTGGCCCGAGTTCTTGCCCGATGCGGCGTACCTGGTGGGTTGTACGTGCGCCATTGCCCTGTGTGTCGTGATATTGCCGTTTCGCCCCGGGGCGATAGTCGTGACAGGATTGGAATTTACTCTGGCGACCTATTTCGTTCAATCCGTCATTCGGGGTTCACTGGAAACGTGGGAGGAAGATCAGCAGTAAGCCTCCGATTCGCTCCGCAAGGCTGTGCCCGAAATGAACGAGCGCGGTCAGCTACTGCCAAGGGGAGAATATTCGGGGCGACGGCAGACTAGAGATCCCGTTTCCTATGCGGGGCGCTAGCAGCCGGGAACTGCGGTTGATCGCGGCCCGACTGGCGACAGGCGGGACTTCGTCAGCCGTCGTTCTTCCGGTTGTTTCCCGCGACGCTGTTGCTGCGGGAAGTCCGTCTGATTGGGCTGCTCTGGGAATGCGGTTGGAGTTCGGTTCGCGCGTGCTCAAAGCGGATTTCGGCATCGACGGAGCTGCGGGGATTGGCGTCGGCCGGCCGGGAACGGCGGAACTGAGCGGGCGGACATCCGAATTCGCGCTTGAACACGCGACTGAACGACGCGTCCGAGGCATAGCCGACCGCGGCCGCGATCTCGCCGACGTTCGAATCGGAAGACACAAGCATTTCCGCAGCCAGCTTGAGCCGCCACTTTGCGAGATACGCCATGGGAGGCTCGCCCAAAAAGTGACGAAAGCGCTCAGCGAATCGCGTGCGCGAAACCCCGACTTGATGGGCGAGGGTCGCGACGGTCCAAGGGTGCGCCGGATTCTTATGCAGCAGCGCTAGTGTTTCGCCGATCACGGGATCGCGTGCTCCCGCTAGCCATCCCTTCTGCTGATCCGGCAGGTTTTGGATGAAACGCCTAAGCGTTTCGATGAACAGAACTTCCGACAGCCTGGCGAGAACCACATCGCTGCTGGTTCCTTGCCCTTCGGCTTCACGGACCGAGAACGGTATCGAATTCGCCAGCCATCGGCCCGCTGGATCATTTGCGATATTCACCACGAACATCGAGGGCAACCCCGCAAGCACTACTTCGCTCAAACTCGGATCGCAGGCCATATAGCCGCCACACGAACTTCGTAAGCTCCCCTCCGCCGCCGTATCGGGCGACTTTGAGTCCATTGCTCAAATTATTGGCGAAGATCTTCAGCGAATCGACTGGCTTGCCTGCGCCGCTTCCCAGGCTGTGCGCATCTCCGTGCGGGAAGATCACAACGTCGCCTGGCCCGAGATCGCGGCGGCTCCCGCCGGGCAATTGCGCATATGCGCGGCCATCGGTCAGGTAGTGGTACATGATCACGTGACCCGCTCCGGGGCAGAGCAGCGGAGCGACCTGACTCGATTGAGACGACCCCACGCACCAGGGCGCGGAAAACTCGGCGTTGAAAAACAAGGCTCCTCTGAGCTTGACGATTTTGAGCACCTCGGAGAGGGCGTCCATGCCTCCAGGTTCGCTCGATTTGGATGTTTTCGGCAAGAATGCGGAACGATCGAGCAAGTTTTAAACTCCGGTCCGCCGCATAGTGGAACCAGGAGGTAAGAGCCATGAATGTTCTAGAGAGACAAACCGGAACGGATGAATTGAAGACCCGCTTGCGCGACACCTGGATGGCTGGCGACTATGGCCGATTCAGCCGCTATATGGAACGCGACGCGGAGGCGTTCTACCGGCGCCTGGCCATCAAGCCGGGCGCGCAATTGCTCGATGTGGCCTGCGGAGCGGGGCAGCTATCGCTGATTGCGGCGAGGGCCGGAGCGCATGTGACCGGGTGCGACATCGCGAGCAACTGGCTGGTCCAAGCCCGTCGAAGAGCGGCCGCCGAAGGGCTATCGATCGTGTTCGAAGAAGGCGACGCGGAAGGGCCGCCTTACGGAGACGGTACATTCGATGCGGTAGTCAGCCTGATCGGCGCGATGTTCGCGCCTCGCCCGGAACGGGTCGCGGCCGAGTTTACGCGCGTGTGCCGGCCCGGAGGGTTCATCGCAATGGCCAACTGGACGGGCCCCGGGTTCGTTGGGCAGATGTTTAAGACCATCGCCAAACACATTGCGCCCTCGGGTATGCCGTCCCCACTGTTGTGGGGCGATGAGCCGACCGTTCGCGAACGGCTGAGGAGCGGGGTCGCGAGTCTCGAATGCTCGCGGTATCTGTATGAGTTGAGTTATCCGTTTCCGCCGGCGGATGTGGTCGAGTTTTTCCGCGAGAACTATGGGCCGATGACGCGCGCGTTTGCATCGATCGGAGGAGAAGCGCAACGGCAGCTTCGCGATGAGCTGACCAATTTGTGGTCCCGTCACAATCGCGCCACCGACGGAACCACCCGGGTGGATGCGGAGTATCTTCAGGTGGTCGCCGTTCGTGGAAATCATACAGTTAGTTGATGCTCGGAGTCTCAGGTATTTCGGGAGAGTAATTCGGTGGGGGACTCTGCGCTCGACACCGTTATGCTCGTTAAACCAGACGTGGTTCTCGCCGAACGGTCAGCGAGTCTGCGGATTTGTTCTCAGTTCGCGGAGGCTCTTTCCACGTGGTCGATTACGTAGACGTCGACGGGGGCTTTCTCCGAATCCAACCGCAAGCCGAGTTGCTCACGGAGCGCGGTGGGGAGCGCGGAGCCGCTGATCGGGACGTCTAAGTCGCCATTGGGTCCTTTTCGTCCTTCGCCCATGCCGTCGGGCGTGAACTGCAAAGTGAAATCCCAAAAGCCGGGTAAGTTTGTCTTATCCAAAACGGGGCGATTCTTCTGTTGCGCGATCCACCAGCTCAGGTAATACATGGGACATCTTGCGCCTCTAAACTTTGGGGTCGCCCCAGGGATCAGCGTAATGGGAATGTCCCACTCATACGAGGTTTCGTTCGGTTTCATTTTCGATCCGGACTTGTCGACAGTCAGGATGAGAGCGGGCATGGTGCGAGCCTCGCGATGAAATTGCAGTTGGAAGCGATCGGCGAGGAGCCCTTGGAATAAGGCTGCGACTTCGGCGCGAGTCACGGGACGATCGGTCTTAGCTTCGAAATCGTAGAGTTCCGTATCCATCCAGCCTGGGCCGCCGGTGATTTGGCTGTCAATGATTTTGTAGGCGTACTTGACGATGAGGCGCAGGGGAACGCAGCGTCCGACGAAAGTCTGTCCGCCGAGCTGACCTTTCATATAGCAATCGCCGCGGATGGATGGGTCGCTCGGTTTGATGGCGACGATGTCGAAGACGGCGGGCCTGGCAGGCGACGGTGGCGTTGAAGTTACCGACTGGGCCGCGGTTGCGGATAGAGCCGCGATTAGGGTAAGAAGCGTGCTTGCTTGGGCGGCTAGGGTGGGCATGATGCTTTTTATGCTCTCAGGGCAATTTCGTGGTGTCAAACGGGGCAGCACGCGCGGAAGGTACGAGTCGTTACGCATCAACGCGGCATCGGCGCTCTGGTTTTCGGGTAGCGCATTCCCGCCAGAATATAATTCGGAATGGTGGGGAAAATTGCACGCCAGGAGACTTCATGGACGACACGCAAAAGCTCGCGCCTGCTCAGGATCTGGCGGCGGCCAACAAGGCTCACTTTCCAAACGAAAGCGCGGAGTATCGCGCGGCTCGCAATCAACTCATCGTCGAAGAGATCGAATTGCGGCGTCACGTGGAGCGCGTGGCATCGCAGCGGCGTGCGCTGCCCGCGGGCGGCGAGATTCCTCAGGACTTCCTGCTAAACTCCGAAACCGGCCCGTTGCGTTTCTCAACTCTCTTCGGCGACAAACACACCTTGCTGGTCTACAGCATGATGTACGGGCCGCAACGCAAAGCGCCGTGTCCGATGTGCACATCGTTCCTGAACTCCTGGAACGGGACTGCTCGCAACCTTCGGCAGCGCGTTGCCATGGCCGTCACTGCCAGGTCGCCCATCGCGCGCTTGACCGATTACAAAAAGCAACGCGACTTTGCGAATCTGCGGTTCCTTTCGGATGAGACCGGCGAATACACACGCACCTACGTAAATGCCGAAGACGCCGATGTCCCTGGCTTCAGCGTCTTTCGCAAACGCGATGGAATCATCACCCACTTCTACAGCGGGGAGTTGAGCGGAGAAATGGCGGATCCCGGACAAGATCCGCGCGGAGCGCCCGACCTCGATCCACTATGGCTGATGTTGGACTTGACTCCGGAAGGGCGCGGCGTCGACTGGTATCCGAAGCTCGATTACTAACGAATCCGCCGGCCGGCAGAGCGCGGCTGCTCGTTCAGGTAAACTCAGTCTCGCGATGCTACCAAAAGACGACCGGTTCGCCAGAGCGAAAGATGACAGTCTCACATTGATTGGGATCTCCGCGCTGGCTTGTATCCTGCAAAATGTTCTACACGAAGGCCTGGGCCACGGTGTGACGGCGTGGTTGAGCGGAGCTCATCGCATAACCATGAGCACGGTAGCGCTGCAGAGTGACATTGACACACGTTGGATCTCCGCGAATGGCACGGTGGCTAATCTTCTGTTCGCAGCGATCTTCTGGCTGATTCTGCTCAAGCCACAGGGCTACAGACCGGCTACCCGCTACTTCCTGGTGCTCGCGATGGCGGGTAATCTCTTTACAGGCACGGGCTACTTTTTGTTTTCCGGCGCTTTGAACTTTGGGGATTGGGCGGAGGTGATTCGGGGCTTGCAACCGCACTGGGTGTGGCGGACCGTCCTGGTTGTAGTTGGCGTGGCATCGTACTACGCATCGATGCTGGTGGTGGGCGCTGCGACGAAGCCGTTTCAAATCGTTGGCGCAGATTCCCGCAGGATCCGTATGCTGTGCTGGACGCCTTACTTCACAGACGGCGCCCTGGCTGGTGTCGGCGGCCTATTCAATCCCCTCGGACTGTTCTATGTCATCGCGTCCGCGCTGCCATCCACCTTGGGCGCAAATGCGGGCCTGTTGAGCTTGCCGGGCATGATCGGAAGGTGGAGATCCGCTAAAGAAAGGCAAGTTGAGCCAATACGGCGTTCGGCAGCTTGGATCGCTGCGGCAGCCGTCTTCAGTCTCCTATTCATTTTGGTGCTGGGCCGCGGAATCACCTGGTCGCGATGACGAGCTTTCTTTGTCTGCAGGCGGCGTTATCGGTGTATCCGGCTTATTTCGCGGTTGCGCCGACGATGGCGCGGACCATGCCATCGCTTTTACTGAGGACGTAGAGTTCGCCATCGGAGTCCGTTGCGAAACGGATGTCGGAGCGGCCGCCGGCGATGCGCGCGGCGCCGGGCAGGTGTTCGGCCTGGCCGCCACGGCTGTGATAGACGCTTTCGGTGATGGGGGCCATAGTGCCGTAGACTTCTCCGTTCCAGGCGATTTTGATTTCATGGATCTGGGCCATCGTCTTGGGATCGCCATCGTCGGCGGCCAGCATCTCTTTGAAATCGGCCCACCACACGTGACCGGTGGTGACGTCTCCGAAGACGTACTTTCCGCGGAGCGCGGGAAGCGCCTTGCCGCGGTAGACGAAGCCGTTCGATACGGCGTCGCCGCCGGTTCCTTTGACGTGCCCGTACGCGATCACTGGATACGTTGGGGTCACCTCGCCATCGGTGGTCGATTGGTCGATTTGAACTGGGATTTTGTCCGGGATCGGGGGCGCGGAAAGAGTGTTGTCGGGATTGAGCCGCTGCGGGCCTTCGCGCTGGGAATAGCCGTAGTTGGCGCCTTTGTGAATGATATCGACCATTTCCCAGGTGCTGAGCCCGATGACGTTGGCGATGAGGTGTTGATTGGAGGGATCGGCGGGGTCCACATCCCAACTGAGGCGGTACGGGTTGCGCAGGCCGTAGGCCCAAATCTCCTTTCGCGCGCCCGGCTTGAGCGCGAATGGATTGGTCGTGGGAATCCGATAGCGTCCGTTCTCGCTGAGGGTGGTGGAATCCCGCTGTTGGTTGAGGTCGGGTACGATTCGCAGAATTTTGCCCACGAGCGTGTCGAGGCGCTGCGGATTGTTGCGGATGTTGGTGCGCTGCTCGCCTGAACCGCCGTCGCCAGTGGAGATATACATGACGCGCCACTCGGGGTCGCCGGGGCGCGCGGTGGGATTGAAGATGAGATCGCCCATGGGATGGATGCGGCCGTTATACTGGAGCCGCATGAGCTCGCGGGCGGTGCCTTCGAAGGTGGAATTGGAGATATCGGCGTCGGTCCATTCGATGAGGACGGCTTCCCGCTGGGTCTCTCCGAAGGTGCGGAGGGGGGCCGTGACGGCGTATCCGGTTGTGTTGAGGCCGGGGAAGTTCTGATTATCGGGCAGGGGCGAGGCGGGCAGCGCGGGGTCTTCGAGGTGGATGGAATAGAACTTGCCGTTGTGGGCGTAGTCGGGATCGAACTGGAAGCTGATAAATCCGCTGGCGAGCAGGTTGTCTATGGCGAGCTTGTGAAAGATTCCGGGGCGGCCTTCGAGGCCATTGAAGTCCAGATAGGTTGTGAGCTTGCGGGTGTTCCTGTCGAGGATGTATAAGGGTCCGTTGACGTCGTTGACGAAGAATCGTCCTTTTGACGCGCCTGGTTCCTGACGCAGAATGTTGACTTTGGCCAGCAGGCCCGCGCTGTTGGTCTTGCCATCGACCTTGCCGGTTATGGGAAAGGTGGCATAGTCCTTAATCTCGATTGTCAGCTCAGGGGCCGCCGGGATGGCGCATGTCAGGGATGCAAAAAAACACGCGAGAACCTTTTGGAACCGCACACGAAGCCTCATGGCGACGTAGTATATCCGGTTTAACCTAACGCCTTGGCAGGATGGCCGCCAACCAGTTATTTAATTTTCGACCGGCTTCGGTTCGATGTGATCGATGACCAGGACCTGCGCGGGGCGTTTGGTGCGCTCCAGCTTGAGGCCGAGTTGTTTTTCGATCGCTTCGAAGAGTGAAATGGCGCCAGTGGGATCGGCTGCCTCGACCGGGCCTGGAGCGGCGCCGTCACCGCCGCGGCCGCCGCGTCCCGGCGCGCCTACCATGCCGGCGACGCTGAAATTCAGCGTAAAGTCGAACGCGCCTTCGATTCCGGTTTCATCGTAGACGGTGGCTCCCTGAAAATAGCCGCCAGCAATCAGGGGCAGGTCTTGGGCGAGTTGTTTCATGGTCATGTTCTCGAAGGCGATGAGCCGCGAGGCGGCGGGATTTGCGATGCGAGGGTCCTTGCCATCTGCCCCGGGGCCTGTGTGATAACCGGTGCGATTGGCGGGATCCGCCTTCTTCATTTTGGGCTTCAGGGCAGTGAGAACGAAGGCGGTGGACGGACGCTCTTCGGTGTGGAACTGAATTTTGAAGCGCTCGATCAGGAGATTGCGCAGCATGACATTGATCGAATCCTCGTCGATGGTCTCGAAGCGCGAACCTTCGGAGGATCCGGATGCAGCGTCCGGATCCGGGCCGTAGGTGGCCGCCTCGGCGTTGATGTCGTAACGGTCGCTGTCGGCGAATTTCGGCGCGCCGACGATCAGATCCTGGTTATAAAGATTCCAAGCCTGCATGATGAGGTTCTTGAGTGTCATGCCCTGGATGACCACGCGGCCGCCGCGCTGCGGCCGGAAATTGCCGAAGCGGAAATCGGGCGCGGTGGGCTTGATGACGGCGACTTCGAACTCGGTTGGCAGAGCCGGGAGGTTCAGGGTCATGCCCGCAGGGTTCGGAGTGGGCGTCTCATTCGCGCCATCGATGACGGTCACCGGCATGGGAATCTCACGCTTTTCGAGCTTCAGACCCAGTTGTTTCTCGAGGGCATCGGCGAACGAGATGCGCTCGACGCCGGCACTTGCCAGCCGTCCGCCCATATTAAAGGAGAACTTGAGGTCGAAATCCCAGGCGCCCTTGAGCTTGGTTTCATCCGAGACTGGGTTGGGGCCGACGTTTGCGCCCAACATTCCCTGTATCTCCGCGGCGAACGCCGACATGGTTGTATTCCGACAGTTGTATTGGACGAGATTGCCGGGGAGAACGCTGAGCGTTGTGACAGTTCCGTCGGGGCCGCTCATCATTATTCTTCCGCCGCCCTGGCCGGGAGGAGCGTCTAGCCCTTTGCAACCGCCGGCGCCGGCGGCGGCTGCCTCTTTGAGATGCAGTTTCTTGCCTTCCGCCACTACCAGCGCGAAGGCGGGCATAGGCTTTGTGTCCTTGTGGATTTTGAGGTCGAAACGATCGGCCAGCAGGTTCTGCAGCATGAGCCGCAACTCGGCGGGGGTGGCGCCTGGAGTAGCTTTCGCGAGAAGGTCGAAGCGGTCAATGCCGGTCCATTTGGGGCCGCCGACGATTTTGTCGGGCTGCACGCTCCAGGCGAGGCGGACCAGATCGAGAATGGTTGCCTTGCGTATTTCAAAACGGGCGCCGCCCACGAAGGGGCCCTGCATAAAGTTGTCACGGAAGCTGGTGCTGGGCGCGCTGGGGTGAACGTCAGCGGCTTCAAAGCGAGGCGCGTCGGCGGCCTGAGCCGATGCCGGCAGGTAAAAGAGTGCCGCCATGGCGGGACAGAGCAATGCTCGGAACATCTTCGTCTCCTTCGAGGGCTTGAACGTTAGACGCCGGGAGGAGCGGTTTTGTCGAGAGAATTCGTTGCGGAAGTTACCGGGCGTGGCTTGCGGCGCGATTGCCGCAGGCCCTGGAAGAGACGATTGTGTAGGGTGTCGAGGACAGCTAGAAGAATTTTATGCGAGGTGACTGGTTAGGCAGGGGATATTGCAGAAGATCAATCGTCTCTCCGCGGGCCTGAGATTTCTTAGTCACGCTTCTTCTTTTAGCAATCTTCACGCCAAACAAAAGCGGCTTTAAAATCAGCGAATTATTCGAAAGCGCCAGGATCTTGCCGGGTTGGTGTATGCAAAATTGGCACCCATGTGTCAACCTCGTGTTCCAAAGCGACGCAGCGTGACGATTTTGCTCGCGCGCGAAAGTCTATCGCGGCAGGGCGGCGGGCGGGCGCGCTACGGAGCCGCGAAACGCTTCGTCGATGGAGACGTCGTTGCGATCGAGGATCTGGCCGGTGGCACGGTCCATTTCCACTTTGGCTTTGGTGTAAGCCGCCATGGCCTGCACCTCGGTGAACTGCGCAGCCTCGAGCGCCTGCTGATCGGCGATGACGTTGTAGACCGTAGACGCGCCGAGGTCGAGCTTCTTCTGCTCCGCGTCGAGCGTCTGCGCCTGCAGCACGCGCGCCTTGGACGCGGTCTGATATGCCGCGCGCGCCTGGGTGACGCCGATCATGGCGTTCTGCACATCGACGCGGACCTGGTTTTCCAGGCGGAGAAGGCCTACCTGCTGTTGGCGCAGAGTGAGCTCGTCGCTGATTACCTGGGCCTGCGCGGCGCGGTTACGAATCGGGATAGTTAAGTTGAAGCCGGCCGCATAGTTGGGAAAATTGCGGGCAAACAGCTGGGCTAACACGGTGCCGTAGCCGCCGATGAAGAAGCCGTTATTGCTATGGACGGTTCCCGGGGGCGGCGGCAGGAGGTTGGTTTCTCCGGCGAGGCCGCCGTTACTCACGTTGACGACCGCATCGAGCGTAGGAAGCAGCGAATTCTTCGATCCGCGAATAGTGAGCGCCTGGTTTTCCAACTGGATGCGGCTTTGGGCCAGCTCGGGACGGGCATTGATCGCCAACGCCGTCAACTCTTGAATGGGCGTAACGGGTTCGACATCGGGAATACGCATCGAATCGGTGGGAACGATGTGAGCGGAGGCTACTTCCGGGCTGGCAATTCCGGTTTTGCTGAGGGCGGTCTTGAGAATGGTCTCCTGCTGCAGTACCTGGGTATTGGACACGACCAGCGCCTGTTCGGCGGAGGCGATCTGGGCTTCGGCGCGCACTACTTCGATCTGCGCCAGAGTGCCGACTTCCACCTGACGTTTGTTATCGGCGTAAAGGCGCTGCGCGGCGGCGAGACTTTCGCGGGCGACGCGGACGTTTTCGTTGAAGGCGACCAGATCCCAATAAAGCTCCATGACAGCGGCGACGGTGGTTTCCACCTGAAGCTTGAAGGTGAGATCGGCCACGCTGCGGTTGTTGCGGGCGATGTGAATCTGGCGCGCGTTGACGGATGGCCCGAAGCCTTGCAGCAGGTGCTGGGTGATGCTGAGACTGAGGCTGGAACTGGTGGAGGGGTTGAAGTCGTTGCGCGGGTTGTTGCTGGTGGTGTGGTTGTTATTGATTCCCAGGAAGACGGTGGTGCCCGTGAGGAACGACTGCTGAATGCCCATTGAGGAGTTGGCGGAGGTGGTGATGAGCGAATTGGTTCCGGTGACGAAGGCGCTCGATTCGGGGGTGGTGGCGTGGCCCCAGGAGGTGCTGCCGGTGAAGGCGGGATCGAGACTGGGAATGGATGGTCCGCTCTGTTGGAGGACGCTGCCTCCGACGGCCGAGGCTGTGCCCGCGCTGGCTTGGGACGCCGCGTTCTGGTTGGAGCCGGGCGTGGTGCCGGAACTGCTGATAGAGGCGCTGGACGGCCCGGCAGTGACGCTGGTGGAGACGCCGCGTGCAAATCCGCCGGATTCCGCGGTCATTAAAGCGGCGTCGGCGAGGGACGGGCCGTAGCGCTGCACTTCGATATCGAGATTGTTTTCGAGCGCGAGAGCAATGGCGTCCTGTAAAGAAAGATAGAGGCTGCCGGCGCGGATAAGGGCATCCAGGCGCGGCGAGTTGGTCACGTTCGGGATGGGAACGAAGCGGGCAGTATAAGGATAGATAAAGCGGCCGCTGAAGCCGTTCTCGCGAGTAAATATCGGTTGAACGGGGTTTTGCCCAGCGGGAGGGTCGGTTGCCCAAGCTGCCGGGGGAGCGAGCAGTAGTACGGTGCAAAAGATGACGAGGGTAGCGCGGAGGCGGTGCATTGAGGGTCCTTTTAAACGAGGCTCAGGCCTGGAGGGCCATCGCGAACTGTTAAATAATCCTCAATGGTATAGTAGAGGCCCTCGTGGGGCAAGCGGGAGTCTTATAGTGGCCGACCAGCTTGCGTCCGGCGATTCGCCGCCGGATTAAAGAATGGCTTCGACAGCTACATTGCATGTAGATCTCTACATAGGTATAATTAGGCCATGGCAGACGGGCCAAGGATCTCCCACACCTCGGCCATGATTCTACATGCCATTAGCGCCGGTCATATCTACGGCTACGGCGTTATGGAGGTGACAGGTCTTGCCAGCGGAACGGTCTACCCTGCGTTGCGCCGGCTGGAACGTGACCGGTTGCTTCGAGCGCATTGGGAACGCCAGTCGATGGCAGACGCCGCGTTGCGGCCTCCACGCAAATACTATGAGCTCACTGAGCCCGGGGAAGCGGCGGTGGAGGCATCGCGCAAGCGCTATCCGCTGCTGGCAAAACTGACTCCGAGCGCAGAGGTTCAGGAAAAATGAAGAGCGGATGGCTGCAGTACACCGTCTTACGCGCCGCATCTCTCCTGGCGCCAGGCGATCAACGCGCCGAGTGGCTCGAGGGGTGGCGATCGGAGCTCTGATATGTTCCGCGGCGCGGAGCAACGCTGTTCTGCCTGGGAGCTTTCCGCGATGCACTTTGGTTGCGGCGGAACTACCTGAGCCCGGTGAATCGACCGCGAACCCATCTGGAATCCCCTCTGAGTTGCCTCGCATTCCTGACCGCCCTGGCGGCGGGATTCCTGATCACGTTTTTCCTCTCGGGTCCGCAAGAGGGACCGTACCCTTCACACCTCAGATCTCGCGATTTGCCGTCGGGGTGTCTCGCGATACTCGCCTTTACCTGCGTGCTCTTGCCTGCGACGCGAATTGCGATGAGACCTAGACCTGCCAATAGCCATCCGATTCCCTGGCCTAACAGACTGAGATGCTTCCGAATCGGGTGACGTCTCTCCGCAGGCATCCGCGGGCGGGGCGCAGACGCCGGTTGTAATGATTTCATTGCAATAGGAGCGACGGTGCGCCGAGCTGCCGAGGGGACGCACGCGCCAACAAGCACCGCGGCAGGATTAATTTGTTGTCCCGGGGGGCGCTATGCATTCTTTGACCTTCATAGCGAGTTGCTTTACGGTATATGGCTTCGGAAAGAAACCGGCGATCTGCGTTCCAGCAAAGCGCGCTTCGACTTCTACGTCGCCGAATCCGCTGCAAACGACCGCAGGCACTTCGGACCGAATTTTCCGAATTCGCTCCAGGGTTTGCAATCCATCCATGCCCGCCATGGCAAAGTCGAGCAGCACCAATCCGATCCGATCGGCGTTCTCCTGAAATAGCTGGATCGCTTCCGGGCCATCCCGGGCAAGCAGCACTTGATAGCCGTAGGACACTAATGCCGATCTGCAATAGCTTCTGATCAGCTCCTCATCGTCAACCACGAGGACGGTTCCGACGCCGCGCAATTCATCCAGCTTTGGGTAGGGCGCAATCGGCGTCGGCAACTTCTCATCGACGCAGAGCAACACTCGGAAAGAAGTGCCCCGTCCGGGAACGCTGCGAAGCTGGATCGCACCCTTGTGCTGCCGCACAATACCCAACACGGCGGCGAGACCAAGTCCTCTGCCCGTAAACTTAGTGGTATAGAAGGGATCGAACATTCTCCGCATGGTTTGTTCATCCATGCCCGAACCGTTGTCCTGCACTTCGAGAAAGACGTACTCTCCAGGCGCCACATCCTCCTTGAGAAACAGGTCCGGCAACAGCTCAGCCCACACCGTCTGCCTACCTGTCCTCACCTGGACGACGCCCGGCCGGTCGCCGACCGCTTCAGCAGCGTTAATCACGAGGTTCATGACAATCTGCTGCATCTGGGCCGGATCCGCGAGAAGCAGAGGCAGATGCTTGTCTAGATCCAGTCGCACCTGCACACTGGAGGGAATCGAGGGATGAATGAGACTGCCGGTCTGAACGACAACTTGGGAAAGATCTACGCGCTCGAGATAGAACCGTCCCTTGCCAGCATAGGCCAATAGCTGCCGCGTCAACTCAGCGGCGCGCTGCCCGCCATTGATGATATCGGAGAGTGTCGCGGCACTAGAGTCACTTTCCGCCCGAGAGTCGAGCAGCAGGCTAGCATTACCGATCATACCGGTCAACAGGTTATTGAAGTCGTGAGCCACACCGGCAGCAAGAAAGCCAATGGCTTCCATTTTCTGCGATTGCCGCAATTCCTCCTCGGTACGCCGGCGTTCGGTCACGTCCTCCATCGCCAGCAGAATCCGCTCCTGTCGTTCAAACCGGCGGGCATTCAGGAGAACAACCCGCGGGACTTCCGATGGCGCCTCCTCTTTCATTTCATAGTCGTTCAGGTTGCGGCACGCGGGGAGAACCTCCTCTAAGAGTACCCGCAGTTGGGGATTATTCCAGCGTCCCTCTCCTACTTCATAGATAAATCGACCCTCAACTTCCTGCGCAGATAGCCGGAAGGTCCGATTGAAGGAATTGTTGGCCTTGATCACGCGAAGGTCCGGCCCCAGCACCACAAGTGCGCCGCGAACCGTGTCGATGGTGGCCTGCGCGAACTCCCGCGAGGTATCGAGTTCGGTGTTGCGAACCTGAAGCTCCTCGTTCACCGTGGTCAGCTCTTCGTTGCCCGCCTCCAGTTCCTCTTTGGAACTCTCCAGTTCCTCATTGAGACTCTGTAATTCCTCGTTTGCGGCTATGAGCTCTTCATGGGCCGCTTCCTGGTCAGAGATCACCGACTCCAGATGTGCGCGGCTGGCGGCCAATTCCTTTTCGAGTTTCGCGATTCGAATGTCGGCCCGCCGCCCATCGTCTTTAGTCCCGGTTCGCGCAGGGCGCCGGCCTTCTTCCCACTGCGCCTCCCCCTGTTCGAATACAACCAGGCAATGCCTCTTGTCTGGCCCGAGGGGCGTAACTTTAATGTTGATTGGCTCGGAGGAAACGCCATCCAGCGTCACCCGCTCCATGCTGACTGATTCACCCGTTCTGACTGCCGTTAGGACTGCGTTCTTCAAAATGACCGGTTCGGCGTTCAGAGCCAACTCCAGGAGCTTCTCGTTCCGGATGTCCGGGCTAAATGGAACGGTATCGCTGCCAAAAGCAACTATTTCCAGATTCAGATCGACGACCACGCGCGGGTGGCCATATCTCTCGGTCATCACCCGGTCGGCCAGCCGGCTCAGCTGCAGCTTTCGTTGCGCCGCGTCGAGCGGATTGCCCGTAACCTCCTGGCGAGGCCTGACTCCAGTATCTATCGCGAGGACGGGATGCCGGGCCGAATCCTGTCTGACGTAGAGGCGGGATCCTTTATCGAAAGGGGCGAACAACCCGGGGTAGGATGCGACCGTTTCAGATTTTCCCAGCAGCAAGAAACCGCCGGGGTTGAGCGCAAAATGAAACCTCGACAACGCCTGCTGCTGCATCCTTTCCAGGTAGATCAGCACATTCCGGCAACTGACCAGGGATATCCGCGAAAACGGTGGATCGTTCAGCAGGTCGTGGCGGGAGAAAATGCATAGGTCCCTGAGCTCTCTGCCGACCTGAAAATCTCGTCCTTCCGGCACAAAGAAACGTGACAGGCGTTCAGGCGAGACGTCCGCCACGACGTTGTTAACGTATGTGCCGCGGCGAGCTTTCTCGATGGCCGCTTGGTTGATATCGGTGGCAAAGACCTGAATGCGCGTCGGGCTCTGCATCTGTTCCGCCACCTCGAGGAAGCACATGGCAGCCGAGTACGCTTCTTCGCCGGTAGAGCAGCCTGCTATCCAAACCCTTACCACGCGGTCCTTCGGCGTCTTTCGAATCAGGGACGGAAACACTTTCCGGCTCAAGGCCTCAAAGACATCGGCATCGCGGAAAAAGCGCGTAACGCAAATCAGGATGTCCTGCGCGAGGGCGTGCGCTTCGTTGGGATTCTCTCGGATGTACTCGACGTAGTCGGGTATATTTTGCAGCTTGAGCACGGCCAAACGGCGCAGCACTCTTCGGCGGACGGTTGTCTGCCGGTAGAGATTGAAGTCAATCCCTGTGGGGCCTTTCAATAACTCAGCGACGGTTTGAAACCCCCTCTCCGTAACCGGAGATTGCCGGGACAACTCCGGGATGTCCCGCTCGATCAGTCGCGGCTCGCGTGAGATCCTGGCGAGTTCAGTGGCAATCGCTTCGGGCGGCAGAATGAAATCGGCGCAACCAGTTGCGATCGCGCTCCGCGGCATGCTATCGAACTTCGACGATTCAGGCGCCTGCACGAAAACCACACCGCCCTCTTCGGCGATCGCCTGCACTCCGTAGGTTCCATCCGAACCAGTGCCCGAAAGAATGACGGCTACGGCCCTGCTCTTATGATTCACCGCCAGGGAGCGGAGGAAGCCATCGATGGCCGTTCCAGCCGTCGCCCTGAGATTGACCTCAAGAGCCAGACCAGACATCGCGATTGCAGCATTCGGTGGGATCACGTACACCTGATTTGGCGAGACCACGGTGCCATTCTCAATCGCAGTTACGGCCATTGAAGTCTCTCTGGAAAGCAAGTGCGGCAGCATGCTCTCGTGTGTGGGGGCCAGATGCTGGATAAAAATGAAGGCCATGCCGGTATCGGCGGGTAGTTTACGCAAGAGGCTAGTGAAGGCCTCCAGCCCTCCGGCGGAAGCGCCAATCGCGACTACTGGAAAATGCTCGGCCGCCTGCTGAGTTCCGTCAAACTGGTCGCCGATTGTCGAATCCATATTTATGTCCCGACGCTGCACGCCGAGAACCTTCTGGCCGCCTTCTTAAACTGTCATTACATTCTATCCAAATAATTTCGTCTCCCGGCCTGCTGAGCTCTGTTCCGCAACCTGCTAATCTCGGAGTGTCGATCCGTCCTCCGGTTCGCGAAAAGAGGCCAAGTATGGCGCAATGTCGGATTCTGCTCACCGACGACGATCCGCACATCCGGTCGTTCGTCGAAGCAACGTTGAGGATGCGAAAATATCTCGTCGATCAGGCAAATGACGGGGTCGACGCTCTCGAGGTTTTGCGCGCGCGTAGCGGTGCTGTGGATCTATTGATCACCGACATCAAAATGCCGCGGATGGATGGGCTCACCTTGGCGCGGGCTGTCGCAGAAATGTTCCCCGAGATGCCGGTGTTATTCATCTCAGGCTGGTGCGATACGCTCGATGGGCCGGAGTGGCAGAAGCCCGAGTATGCATTCCTTCGGAAGCCATTTCTGCCGAAGGCGCTCGTCAATTCCATAGAACAACTGCTCGCGCGGCACTGGGCTTAGAGTTCGCCCGCGTTCCGGTCTACCACTTTATGGTTTGTCGACTCCGCGAACAAGTTGCGCTGGCAGTTACTCCCGCATCGCGAGCTACTCTTTGCGTGGGCCGGGAGGGCGGGAGACTTGCTGAGAAGTCCAGCCTAGCCGACTGGGATATAATCCTTTGCCATATCTCAACATGCTAACTCGCCGCAATAAGCTGCGCGCCTTGGGAGCATCGGCTGCTCTGTTGGTAGTGGGACCGCTGATGCCATTTGCGCCGCAGTTGGGAATCTTTGCGCTCTGGATTTTAGCTCTTCGGTGGGTGCTGATCGATCAGCGACAGCGCTGCCCGGTCTGCCTTCGGTTGCTCATCCAACCGGTTCGCATTGGCAACTCATCGCATACGTTCCTGGAATGGTACGGCGCCGAGTCAATCTGCTCGCGCGGACATGGGTTGCAGCATATTCCGGAGATTACTGCCAGTTACTCCGGACAGCAGGAGTGGCTTAACCTCGATGATTCCTGGAGCGCCAGGCGCCGCGCGCTTTTCATTTTATCGGTGGCCACGGCATGGGTGCTCTCGGCGGCGGTTCTCTTCTCGGTCTGGCCGTGGAGACTGGCCACGGTGCATCTCGCGGCTCTCGCGTTTCTTGGCATCATCCTGGCCGAGTTCGCTTTGGATGGCGCTCAGAAGATTCCGTTTACCTGTTCCTATCTGCCAGGAAAATCGAATCTCCATCTCACGTTCTGGCTCTGGGTCTTCCTCCTCGTGGTTGGAATCGTAGGCATTGCGGTGAATGAACTCAAAGCTCTCGAGAGCCTGGCAGCCAGCGCCGCCGTCCTGGCCGGGCTCGGAATTGCGGCCGCTTTCTGCACTCTCCGCAATAACTGGTTGGCTCTCCCCAGTAACGCGGAACTTCGTTTCGAGGAAATACCGCCCGATCAGTTAGTAAGTCTGGATTTGTCCTGAGAGGCTGGATGGACGTAGTTTGCGAGGGTGGGGCTGCCGATTCGCGCTTGCCCTATCCCGTTTGAGAGCAGTGTGTGCGCGCGCCTGCGACAATCCGTCAGCTTGTTTGTAAACGCGGCGTCAGTGAGGACCTTCACTCCGTATCCAATCAATGTCTGCAGCGGGCTTGCCGCGCTAAATAACTGGCCCTACTTGCGACCGTACTACTCAATCAGTCAAAGTGTCCTCAGAAACGCGATCAGCGCCGTCTTTTCGTCAGTGGAAAGGTTCAGGCCAAACTCGTGCCCTTGTACGGCTCGTGTCTGTGCGCCATAACCTTTGAAGCCGGTAGGCACGTATTCGGGGCTGAGGCGCCTGGGATCGAACCAGTCTTCGAGCGTGGCCACCGACCCGTCGTGTTCGAACGGGCCGCGATACCAGACCCCCAGGAGAGATGGAACCTTGTAGTAACCGGTACCGCGCCGGGTATGCAGCGTCAGGCCAGGGTCTGTGCCGATTTCGACCCTCATCACATCGTACTTTTTCATGTGATCTTCGGGAACAGTGAAGCCACGGGCCGGCGTCAGCTTGTTATTGGTATAAAACGGCGGTGTGTGGCAACCGGCGCAGTTTCCGTTGAATATTCTCTCGCCTCGGCGAGTCAATGCGGTCGGCCTGTTTGGATTGGGCGGCGGTTTCAGCGCATAGAGGTATAGAGACAGAGCGTAAAGTTGTTCTTCACTGTACCGTAGCTGGGTGGAAGGAGTGGGCAGGCTCTTGTAATCGATGCCCCGCGGAATGAAGTCGCCGAATTTCGAGAGGAAGTCCATTTCGTTGTTCAGCGCGGCATACCGCATCAGATCCCCGATTCCACGCTGTTGCACCAAGCCGGTTCTATCGAGATACCGCCGGTTCTCTACGCCAATCAGGTCGGGAATCGCGGTCGGGTAATTCATGCTCGATCGATTGCGGACAACCACTCCGGCGGGGGCTGCGTCAAATTGCGTGGCGAGTTCTTCCGCTGAAAGCGTGTTGGCCTGATCGGCTGGATCCGGCTTCAACCAGGGCGCGCCGGAGAGACTCCGGTAGATGGACCGCAGCACTGGAACGGGGGCATGGCGGAAGCCGAAGCCATTAGCCCGATCGATCGAAAAGTTTCCTTGTGCTCCTTTTACGATCGTGCCGTCCGGCAGCAACCGCGTGTGACACATCGCGCAAGCGAAGGTTCCCAGCTCAATCTTGCCTTTTTCGCGGATCGCGTAAGTCACAAACGGGACGACTCCCGCAGTTGTAACCGGTGGTTTCACATGTTCGAACCACGCCGCGTTCCGCACATCAGCGAATGAAATGACGAAATTGAAACCGAACGGCGCATCGAATACGAGTTCCCCGGCTCTGGTCCAGTCCTCCTGGGAATGGAGTTGTGCAGGGTCGAAGGTAATTTGCGGTTCTTGTTCCCGCAGCCATTCGAGGTAATGCGCCGGCTCTCTGCCGGGAGCGTACACAGGATACGTCTTATAGACCGGCCTTACAGGAACACTGTAGTAATACTCGGCGGAAACAGCGACCGGCGAGTAGTGCGGGTCCGGATGGGGCACTTCGAGCGTCGCCAGCGCCTGGGTATCCCACGTCCTCGGAATCGCGGGGTGGTACGGCGACTGGGCCAACATGGATGCCGTCGCCAGGAACAGTATGAGAGCCCCGATCTTCATTGAACCTCCCGAATACCGCACAGAATCCCGATTACTTCGCCATCAGTCGCTCGACGTTCTGCATGAACAGGTCGCAGTATGGGCGTCGCAGACCCTCTTTCGCTACAGGGCCGGCGTCCAGGAATTGTATGTACGCCTGTGACGAGGTATCGAACTTGGGCCACACCGGCAATTGCCCACCGTTCGGGTCGCCGGTCTTCGCAAAGTTGGTCCAGTATTGCTGCATCGCGGCGGAAACCTGGGTGTCCACGCCATTTGCGACTTGAGGGGGAAGACCCGGAATGACCAGGGGCCGGTCGAGGTTCCCAAAGACGTAGGGGAGTTCCGCGGCGTGAATGGCTCCATACGCTTCTCTTCCCGGAGAAACACGCGCAAACTCATACTGGTATGCCGGATTTCCAGCCGCGGCATGCCAGGCCAGTTGCTCAACCGCGGGGCAACGAAACGACGTGTCCCCGGCCCACTGGCTGGCTGGCGTCCCATAGACCGGATCGACCCCGCCCACGTACAATTCCTGCGCCCGGGCGGCGAACGGTCCGTAAGTCTCCTCGATCGCCTTTTTCAGATCTTTGGGTGGAGGAACCGGCGGAAACCGATCGCGCGAATTGCTGCCGTGCAGGAGAGCCACATGGTGCTCCTTGCCCTTCGCAAATAGCTCGGCTGGCATCTGCGGAAAAACATGGCGATCAACCGTTATGCCCAGGTTTGGAAAGCTGATCCAAAGCGCAACAGAATAGTCCGGTTCCGCTTTCAGGATATCGGCCGCGGAAACCGCACGCAAATCCTTAACGGAGGCGCCGCCTGGAATCTTCCAATTCGCCGCCGTCAATTCTCCCCGCTTCTCCGCCTGAGGCAGGGTCAAGGGATCGCCGAGTTCCACTACCGAGCCGCTTTGAGCGATCACCCGCCGAAACAATCCCTGCGACAGCGGCGATGTCATCAGAGCGCTTACATCCAGCGCTCCGGCGGACTCACCAAAGACGGTTACGCTATCCGCATCGCCCCCGAAACTCGCGGCATTGTCATGTACCCACTTGAGCGCGGCAATCTGGTCAAGAATCCCTTGATTTCCCGACGCGTGGTGAGGCGACTCACGTGTCAGCGCCGGATGCGAAAAGAATCCAAATGGTCCCAGCCGGTAGTTTAGCGATACCAGCACTACACCGTGCCGGGACAGACTCTCGCCATCGAAAGGGGCCTCGGAGCTTGCGCCGCCTAAATTCCCTCCGCCGTGAATATACACCATCACCGGTTTTTGCGGCTTGTTGCCCCATTCAGGCGTCCACACATTCAAGTAGAGGCAATCTTCTTGGGAGATTTGTGCGTTCGCGACCCGCGCTGCGTTCGGCGCCATACTCTGAATTTGGGCGCACAACGGGCCAAACGCGGTGGCGTCGCGGACACCAGCCCACGATCTCACTGGCATGGGTTCGCGCCAGCGGAACGCGCCCACCGGAGGCGCCGCGTAGGGGATGCCCTTAAAAACGGCTCCGCCTTTGTCGAGAGTTGTTCCTCGAACCTGTCCCCCGGTGACCTTGACGATTGGGCCAGAATCTGCAGCGCTCGCTGGAATCGCGCCGAAGGCCACGCACATCACGATGAGTGTCTTCATCGCATCGGCTCCTTCGCCGGCGACTTAGTCTATCACCAAAGCCATTGGCCGCGAATCAACAGAATGTTTCTGGGCCGCCTGGCGTTTACGAATAGTTCATGAAGCCACTTGACGGAAAACGCGCGATTCACGATTTGATCAGCTCAAATCCTGTTAGCGAACCTCATGGGCCTTACCAAGTCCGCATTTTCGGCCGTGGGCGTGTTGCCAAGAGTGGCGGCGGGCCGGAGTCGAGGTCGGTTAGCGCCGCCCGCGTCGGCGGTGATCAGAAGAGCTTGTTGATTCCGGTAAGGTCTGTCACCTCCCCAGCGACGCCAAAACATTTCAATTTGGAAATGTTATTTCTTAACGGCCCCTAAGCGCGCGGGGAACCCGGAATAACGTCTACGACACCAACTTAAACAGCAACCATGCCACGCCCACCGCAAAACCCAGGGCGGCCTGGTATTCACGGTTCTTCTTGTATTGCCTCCACGTGAATGGCTGTCCGCTGCGGGTCTTTGCACTAAGCCGCGGGATCAGCATCGGCACCTGTTTCGCATACTCCGCATAACCGCGAAAGAGATCATGCAGATGCTGCTGTTCCAGCTGAATTACAGGCAGGTAAATTAACGTGAACACTGCCGCGAAGAGCACGCCCAGCCATACGCTTCGGGAGGCTATCACCAACCCGGCCGCGACCAGTAGCGTACCTAAATAAAGGGGATTGCGCGTATACGCGTATGGCCCGCCAGTGGCCAGTTCGCGATCTTTGTAGAGGCATCCCGCCGCCCAGCCACGCAGGGCGAGGCCGAGCAGCGAGACGGATATTCCCACAACCAGGGACCACGCGTCCGGCTGCGAAAACCACGCGAAGGCCGCGACGATCAGGAATCCGCCGGGCACGCGCAAACGCGCCACGGCGTCGGCGTATGGCTTGGGAAATGCCGGTATCAGGCGAGGCACCCGGCTTTCAAAGCCTCGAAGACCAGATCCGGAGGCACCTGCCACATGCTGCGGTCGGGCGAGGCGCCACGCTTATAAGTGGTGATGGCATCGGGCGCGCGCAGCACCTGCAGCGAGTCGCTGTAAGGGCCGTTGCGGGCCGGGTCGGTGGGGCCGAAGATGGCGACGCCCGGTTTGTCGAGGGCGGCGGCGAGGTGCAGCGGACCGCTATCCACGCCCACAACAGCGGCGGCTCGGCGGGTAGCGTGGATCAATCCGGAAATCCCCGAGATATGCGGGATGGCTTCGGTAACCGCGCCTAATTCGGAAATTGCGGCGGGCGGACCATTCAGCACCAGCGGAATTCCGAGTTCGCGGCGCAGGCGCACAGCCAGTGCGCGGAAATGGTCGAGCGGCCACTGCTTCGAGCCCCATCCGGCCAGTGGCGAGGCCAGGACAAATTCGCCGCTGGGCAGCTCGCCTTCGGCGCGGCCCTCGGGAACGTGAAAGGAATGGATCAATTTCGATGCCCCGGCTGCGGCGGCAAGATCGAGGCGCATATCCACAACGTGAGTGGCGCGCGTAGGGAATGTGGCGGAATAGAGCCACGTGGCCGGGCCTTCGCGCGCGATGCCGCGCGGATAGCCGATGACGCGCGCGGCGCGCGCCAGCCGCGCGGCAATGGCGGATTTGATGAGGCCCTGAAAGTCGATAGCCAGATCGTAGCTTTCCGAACGCAGCACGCGCAGGCATTGGAAGATGCCGCCGGGATCGCGCCGGAACTCAACTACGCGGTCGAGGAGCGGGTTATCTTCCAGCAGCGGCGACCATTGCGGCTCGACCAGCCATGAGATGCGCGCTTGGGGATAGCTGGCGCGGAGCGACGCGGCCGCGGGCAGCGTATGAATGATATCGCCCATAGCGCCCATCCGCACAATGAGGATGCTGCTAACGGGTTTGCCGGCTTCGGACATTAGCGATCCACTTACCGCGCAGACGGAGGTCTTCCTCGTCGAGACGGAAAACTTGGGTTGAATGGAGTGCGCGAATGAACTCCTGCACCGCGTTGGCATCGGGTCCGGGAGCAATCAAAACGTAGTCTATCACGCGTAGCGCGGCGGCCAGTTCGGCGCGCGCGCGCTGGGGGAGCAACTCGCCTTCCAGCGGTAGAATGAGCGCCGCAAGCGCTTCCGTGGTGGGACGGATGGCGGCCAGGCGCTCCGCGTGCCAGGCGAGCAGCGGGTCGAAGTAGGCCGTGACAAAAGTGACGGGCCGGCCATTCAGGGCGGCAACATCAACGATTTTTTCGCGGGTATCCATGGACTTACTGCCAAAGCAGAAGCGCGGCGGCAGTCACCTCATCAGCGGTTACCCGCGTCATACAGCGGTGGTCGATAGGACACTCGCGCAAGAGGCAGGGGCTGCACTCCGCGTGTTCCCGAATGACGCGCGCGTGGCGGCCGGAGGGCGCGGTAGTCGTGTCGTCCGTGGCGCCAAAAATCGCGGCGACGGGAACTGCCAGCGCGGATGCAATATGCATAGCTCCCGAATCGTTGCTCAGAAAGAGGCTGCACGCCGCCGCCAGATCTATGAATTCGCGCAGCGTCGTCTCACCGGCCAAGTTGCGCGCGCCCGGCACAGCTTCAGCAACCTGTGCACAGAGAGCGCGTTCGCCGGCAGAGCCGAACACCAGAACGCTTGCCCCGCGTTCGCGCGCCATGCGGGCGGCCACCGCGGCGAAGCGTTCCGGCAGCCAGCGCTTGGCGTTTCCATAAGCGGCGCCGGGGCTGAGGCCGATGGCCGGCAGCGCCACGCCGAGTTCCGCCAGTTTGGCGGCGCCCGCACTTCGAGCGGCTTCGATGCCATCCAGCTCAATAGGTGAAACGGCGGGGAATTGCTCCATCATTCCAGCGCGGCGCAACAGCTCCAGATAGTAAAAGCGCTCATGGCGCGGAATTTCGCCAGGCTCCGGGACAGAAATCGCGCGCGTGAGCAGCATGCCGCGAGCGTCGCGCTTGTAGCCGATGCGCTCGGGAATGCCGGCCATCCACATGGTGAGCGCGGAATCGAAGGAATTCGGCAGCAGAATGGCGGCATCGAAACGTTGCGGACGCAATTGCGCCGCGAAAGCGCGCTTCTCCGCGAAGGTCTTGGCGGTATAGGGAATCACGCTATTGATGGTGCGCTCGCGCATATACAAATCGGCTACCCATGGACGCGCCACAACCGCCAGATGGGCGTGCGGAAATACGCCGCGGATGGCTCGAAGGGCGGGCAGAGACATCACCGCGTCACCCAGCCAATTGGTGGCGCGAACCACTACGCGCGACATCGCCGATGGATTGAAGTCCACTACTTTCAGTTTAGCGGGGCCGGTATGCCACCATAAAGCCATGTGCAAAGCGGCGGTTTTTCTGGTGGCATTTTGTTGCGGCATCTCGTTCGGTTTGCGCGCGGAAACGCGCTCTATGACGTTGCGGCAAGCAGTAGAGCTGGCGCTCAAGCAGAATCCGGACATTGTGCTGGCAAGGCTCGACGAGGAGAAAATTCGCCAAGGCGTGCGTGTGGCGCGCGACCCGTTCACACCGCGCGTAACCGTGGGCAGCGGTCTCGCCTATAGCGACGGATTTCCCATGACAATCTCAGGCTCTGCGCCCAGCGTGTTTCAAGCCCAGGCCAACATGGCGATTTTCAATCGGCAGAAATCGCTCGAGGTGGCGCAAGCCAAAGAGGATGCGCGCGGGGCTGCCTTCGCCACCGCCAACAAACGCGATGAAGCCGCCTACCGCGCCGCCATGCTGTACCTGGATGCGGAGCGCGCCGCCCGTTTGAGCGACGTGGCGCGCAAGGATATCGATAGCCGCCGGCGCGTGCTGGACAGCGTCACGGCGCAAGTGCAGGAGGGCCGCGCGCTGCCCTTGGCGCAGAAGCAAGCGGAGTTGGCGATCGCGCAAGCGCGCCAGGAGACGCTCGATCTGGACGATCAGCGCGATGCCGCCGAAACATCGCTGGCCATCGCGCTGGGTCTGCCGGCGGAAGATCGCATTCAGCCCATGGAGGAAGAACGCGCCGCGCCGACGCTTCCGGCGACGCCCGAGGAAGCCCTGCAAGCGGCCGTGAGCGCGAACAATGAAGTGCGCCAAATGCAATCCCAGATGGCGTCGAAGCAACTCGAAATCCGCGGCGATAAAGCCGTCCGCCTGCCGCGCGTGGATCTGGTGGCGCAGTACGCCCTGCTCGCCAAGTTTAATAACTACACGCAGTTTTACAACACGTTTCAGCGCAACAACGGACAGATAGGGGCGTCGATTCAGGTACCCATCTTTTCCGGCAGCGGGGTTGGCGCTCAAGTGGAGCAGGCGGAAATCGACGTGGCCCACATCCGAAACGAAATGGGCAATGTTCACAACCGCATCGCGGCCAATCTGCAGCAGGCGTACCGCGACGTCGCGAAGGCGCAGAGCGCTTCCGAAGTAGCGCGGCTCGACCTGGATGTGGCCCGCGAGCAGATCTCCGTCGATCTGGCGCAGATGCAGGAAGGCCGCCTCGCGATGCGCGTTTTAGAAGAGGCTCGCGTAGTAGAAAACGCGAAGTGGATCGCGCTATACGAAGCGCAGTATGCCATGGAAAAGGCGCGATTTAGCGTGCTGCGGCTCACCGGCCAACTGGCAACGGCAGTAGTACGATAGTTAGCGCGATGTCAATCGCCTCGCCTTTGAAAGCACTGTTGAGCGGTTTAATCGATTACGCGGGATTGTACCCGCCGGCGGCTTTGCCGTTACCGATTGTCGTAGAGCGGTACCGATGCTTTTTGGCATCACCCGATGGCTGGATTCTCAACCGCCTCGTGCTGCCGCAGGCGAAACTGGCGGAGGCGCCGGTAGCGGAGGACTGGCGCATCACCCTGTTAGTGGATGACGAACCGGGTCCGCTGCCGCCGCAGGTTGAGACGCTCGAAACGAAAGGCGCGCGCCGGCTTTCGCTGCCCACCTACTGCGAGGCGCCCATCGATCAAATTACAGATGCATTTTGGAAGGTACGCACGGGAGGACTGACGCCCGATGTAATTCCGAGTTCAGAGCAGCTCGCCGGCTTTCTTTTGCATGCGGCGCAGCGCAAACTTCCATTCAAGGCCACCGCCGGACTGCATCACCCTTTGCGTTCGCTGCGCCCGCTGACCTATGCGCAGGATAGCCCGCGCGCCGCCATGCACGGCTTTCTGAATGTCTTCACGGCCGCCGCCTTCGCGTGGCATGGAGCGGAGCGCAGCGTCATCTGTGAAGTTCTGAATGAGACCAGGGCGGACGCGTTCGCCTTCGGACTGAAGGCTCTTGAATGGCGCGGGCAGCGGCTTTCGGCGGCGCAGATTACAGACGCCCGCCGCCATTTCGCGCATAGTTTTGGATCCTGTTCGTTCGAGGAGCCCATCGGCGATCTGCGTTCGTTGGGGTGGCTGTCTTGAAGCTGAGTTGGGTGGAATCGGCGAATGAATCGGGCTGCGATTTCCCGCTCGAGAATCTGCCGTTCGGCATGTTCGAGAGCAACGGCAACGCGCGTTTGGGTGTAGCGATCGGCGACCGCATTCTGGATGTGACTAGCGCCTTTGGAATCGCTTCGATGAAAGACGTGATGGCGATGCCACGCGCGGGTCGCGCCGATCTGCGGCGCCGCATCGGCGCTTTTCTGGAGCGGCAGGCGCAGGGAGCCGAATCGCTGCTGACGCCCATGGATGGCGCGCGCATGCTGCTGCCATGCGAGATTGGCGACTATACCGATTTCTACGCCTCCATTTACCACGCGACAAACGTAGGCAAGATGTTTCGTCCCGATAATCCGCTGCTGCCGAACTACAAATGGCTGCCGGTGGCTTATCACGGACGCGCCTCGTCGATTGTGGCAAGCGGCGCGCCGATACGAAGACCGTGCGGTCAGACGGTGGAAAATCCAGCCGGCCCGCCGGTCTTCGGACCCACGCGGCGGCTGGATTACGAAGTGGAGTTGGGCGCGTTCATCGGGCCGGGCAATGCCATGGGGTCGCCCATTCCCGTCGCCGACGCATATGAGCATCTGTTCGGCGTCTGCCTGCTTAACGATTGGTCGGCGCGCGATGTGCAGGCGTGGGAGTATCAGCCGCTCGGTCCTTTTCTAGCCAAGAATTTCGCTACATCGATATCGCCTTGGGTCGTTACGATGGAGGCGCTCGAGCCCTTTCGTTGCGCGCCTGAGCCGCGCGCCGAAGGGGACCCGGCTCCGCTGCCGCATCTTGCCTCGCCCGAGAATGGAGCGCTGGCCATCACTCTCGAAGTCTGGCTGCGGTCCGCGCAGATGAGCGCGCCCGTGCGTCTCAGCCACGGCAATTTCGCGTCGATGTACTGGACGCTGGCGCAGATGATCGCGCATCACACCTCGAACGGGTGTCCGCTTCAGGCCGGCGATTTGATCGGCAGCGGAACCGTGTCAGGGCCGGCCAAAGAGAATCGCGGCTGCTTGTTGGAATTGACGTGGCGCGGAACAGAGCCGATCGCATTGCCCTCTGGCGAATCGCGGCAATTCCTGGAAGATGGCGACGAGGTGATCTTGCGCGGATGGGCGGAGGCGCCGGGACAGCGGCGCATTGGCTTGGGGGAATGCCGCGGAACGGTGATGCCCGCCGCATTATAATTGAGCTTTCCACCTTTGAGGCACTAATGAAAGCTCTTTACGTAGCCGGCGCCGCCGTGCTCAGCGCCCTTGCGGCAGTCGCACAGGCGCCCTCCGTTTCCGATCAACTGAACAGGCTGCTGACGGCAAATGGGCTGAAGGCCGATGTTTCGTTCCTGGCTTCCGATCTGCTGGAAGGACGCGGGACGCCGTCGCGCGGCCTCGACCTTGCGGCGGAATATATCGCGTCCCAGTTTCGGCGAGCGGGTCTGGAGCCGGTGGGTGACGGCGGATATTTTCAAACCGCGAACTTTGCCACGGTCACGCCGAATCCAGAGGGGCTGCAATTGACGCTGGATGCGGGCGGCAACGTGGTGAAGGCGGCGCCGGGGTCCGTGACGATACAGGACCCGGCCGCGGCGGATCTCAGCGGGGCCTCGGTGGTTAAAGTTTCCTCAAGCGACCAGGCCGCCATGGCCGCGCTTACGCCCGATCAGGTGAGTGGAAAGGTGCTGGTGATCGAGGCCGGCGCGCAACCCGCGGGCGGCGGACGGGGACGCGGCGGCACGGCCTTTATTGGCGCGCGCGGCATGAAGCCCGCGGCGGTCATTATGCTGCAAGCGGCGGGGCCAATCGGCGGGCGCGGCGGTGGCGCGCGGCTCAGGGACGCCTCGACGCTGTCCACATTTGCCACGCTGGTCTGCACGGATGAGGCGTTCCGGACAGCCATGGATGCCGCGCCGAGCGCCACCATTTCGCTGCATATTGCGGCCCCGAAGGTAGACCCCGTAAAGCTTCACAACGTGGTGGGACTGCTGCGCGGCTCAGACCCCGCGCTGAGCGACACCTACCTGCTGGTCACCGGCCACTACGATCATCTGGGCATTCGCGACAACGGCACGCCCGACCATATCTACAACGGCGCAGACGACGACGCGAGTGGTACGTCATCGGTAATCGAAATCGCCGTCGCAATGAGCGGTCTTCCCCGCCCCCAGCGCAGCATTCTCTTTATGGCGGTGTTCGGCGAAGAATTGGGCGACCTGGGCTCGCATTATTATGCGACGCATCCGATTTATCCGCTGGCCAAGACCGTGGTGGATCTGAACCTGGAGCAACTGGGACGCACCGATGACCTGGAAGGGCCGCGCGTGGGCGCTTTCAATATGACGGGCTTCGATTATACAGACCTGCCGGCCATCTTCGCGCGCGCCGGGGAGCATACCGGCATCCGAGCCATCAAGCACGAAAAGAACAGCGACTCCTACTTCCGCCGCAGCGATAATGCGGCCTTCGCCGACGCGGGCATACCTTCGACCACCATCTCTGTGGCGTACGATTTTCCGGATTACCACAAGCAGGGCGACGAGTGGCCCAAACTCGACTACGAGAATATGGCTAAAGTGGATCGCACCATTGCGCTCGCCATGATCGAGATTGCCAACAGCGCGGAGGTTCCGAAGTGGGATGAGGCGAATCCCAAGACGTCGGCCTTTGTAAAGGCTCGCGCCGCGACCATGGCGGCGGCAAAGAAGTAGCCGGGCGCGCTTTTAAAACGCCGTTCTAAAATATGACCCGCAGCGCCAACTGAACCGAGCGCGGGTCGCCGACGGCGGTGGCTTGTCCAAACGCGGGCAGCGGATTGGCCGGATATGCGCCCGCGCCAAACACGCCGTTCGGAATTATGTCGTTGCGATGATTGAGCGCGTTGAAAGCCTCGGCGAGCGCCTGCACGCGCCAGCGTTGGTCGATTCGAAAATTGCGGCTGAGACGCGCGCTGACGGTGAAGAAATCGAAGCCCGTTCCCGCATTGCGGGAAAGTGATGCGCCATTGGCAAGCGCGGGGCGCGCTGCGGTCCCCTGAGTGGTGTTCGCGCCGGTGGTGATGTTAAAGGGAAGCGCGGAGTAATACTGCAGCGATCCGCTCCATTCGAAGCCGCGACCGAGTTGGACCACTGTATCGAAGGAGACGCGATGGCGCTGGTCATCATCCGAACGCCCCCAGTCCTTCCAGATATTAAAGTTGTCGATGGGGGCGCTGAAGAAAAACTCGCCGACGTCGTCAAGCGCCTTGGAGTAGGTATACGAAGCCCGCAGACTCACCCATCGGCCGGCGCGCTCTACGAACGACGCTTCGAGGGCGTCGAACTGCGAATCGCCCAGCGAGGAATACTGCTTGTTGTTTCCATAGGCAGGGTTGGGGCGGCAGCCGTTATTGTTGCGCGAAGCCGCGCAGGCGGGGGTGTTTTGGTTGATGTAGGCGATCAGATGCCGCCCGCGCAAATGTTGATAGCCCACGGTAAGCGTGCTGCGCGCGCCCACCTGGCGTTCGATCTCGAGGTTGCCCTGCTCGGAGTATGCGTTCTTGATGTGGCGATCCATGGTGGTGAAGTTCACCAGCACGCCGGAAGGCAGCGCGCCGAGGATGGCGGGGAAAACGGGCGCGCCCGTCTGTGCAGGCGAAAGACTCACAGTCACAAATGTCGCGGGCGTAATATCCGTTGTGTTGCCACTCGAAATCAGCGCGTTGGCAAGCGGCCGTAAGGGAATCCGGTCGTAGAACATGCCAAAGCCGCCGCGGATCACGGTCCGGTTATTGCCGAATGGCTTCCAGGCGAATCCGGCGCGCGGCGAAAGATTGCCGGAATCGGTGGCCAGGGTTTTGAGGAATTCGAGATCATATCGAACACCCAGATTCAGAGTGAGCCCCGGAGCGGCCTTCCACTCATCCTGCGCGAAGAATCCCACGTTGGGATTCGTCTGCGCGATGCTGGGGTTGCCGAACGACTGCGTGTAGCCCGAGCTATTATAGGCGCCCGCCGCGAAGGCCGCTAGCGAAGAAAACGAGTAGTTGCCGCGCGACGACTGGGGATAGGTGATGTCGAGGGAGTTCTCCAAAAAATCCACCCCCGCCCGCAACGCATGGACGCCCGCCTGATGAGAAATGGTGTCGGCGCCTTCATACAGCCGGTCGAGCCGGGTGGTGGGAGACGATGAGAGCGTTCCAAACGTTGCGACGCCCGCGATGGAGACAGCGGGACCAACCGGATCGTTAACCGGCGCTTGTAAGCCGCTGTAGACGAACTGAACACGCGTTTCGTTCACGGTTCGCGGCGAGACAATCGCGATATTGCTGGCAGCGACGGTGGAATCGAGATCGTTCAAACGCGCGCCCGCGCTCACCGCGCTTAATCCCCCCGCACCACGCGAATTGTCGCTGTCCACATCGTAGAGGTTGTAGCGCACGCTGAACTGATCGCGCGCCGAGATCTGATGGTCCACCTTTCCAAAAAAGTTGGCGGTGTGGACGGGGTTCGGAAACAGCCCTGTGGCAATCTGGGCGCCGCGATAGCCCGCGGAGCTCAGCGTCGCATCGATCGCTGCCACGTTCGCAGGGGAGATGGTGACCAGGCCGTCCTGGTTCAGGTCCCTCGCCTCGAAGTTTGCGAAGTAAAAGGTCCGGTCATGAATGATGGGCCCACCGGCGCTCGCGCCACCCTGCGTCTGCGTCATCGGCAGTTTGCGGTTGGTCAGCGCATTATCCGCATTGAGCCTCTGGTTACGGAAGTAACTGTAGAAATCGCCATGAAAGGCGTTGGTACCGCTATTGGTGACTACATTCACGAAACCGCCCAGCGCACGCCCATATTCGGCCTGGCCGCCCGACGTTACTACCTGAACCTCATTGATGGCGTCGAGGCCATAAAAAGATCCGGCAAGCCCAGCCGCGTCGTCGTTGGCGGAAAGGCCATCGACTACGAAGCTATTCGAGAAGTTACGCTGACTCCCGATGGAGATTCCCTGCCCGGGTACAGCGGACGTCTCGGCAAACAGTTGCGTACTGGCCGTATTTGTGGGCGAAACTCCGGGCGCGAGCAGCGTAACGTCCAGGTAACTACGCCCATTGAGCGGAAGCGCCATAATTTCGCTTTGGGGCATCGTCTCCGCAATCTGGCTGCGCGCGCTTTCCAAAATAGGAGGGGCAGCGCTGACGGCCGCCGACGTGGATGGCGAAACAAGCCGCAGAGAGATCGTAAGATCGAACGCTGCGCCGGCGGTTACATCGATTTGTTCCTGGGCATCCTCGAAACCGGGCTGCTGGACAGTCAATTGGTAGCGCCCCAGACGCAAATAGGCGAAACGAAAGCGCCCGGATGCGTCGGTCTTCGTGGCGAGCGACGTGTTGGTAGCCACATGCCGCGCTTCAACCGCGGCCTGCTGAACCACCGCGCCCGATGGATCAAGCACCCGCCCTCCGGCGCTGCCATAGTTAATCGCCTCTTGCGAATAGACCAGGAGCGGCGTTAACAACAAACAAGCTCTTACAAAATGCATCGCTATCCTTTATCCGGAAACACGACTCGCGTAAGTACGCGGCGCGGCTTACTCGCGAGTCATCGCACGGGAGTAAGACAGGACAAGTTAGGAAAAACGAAGGGAAGGCGGGGGACGCTGCCGAAGAGAAAGAGAAGCGTCGCTTGAAGAACAGGATTCGCGTTCAGCAGCGGGTTGAATCGCGGCCGGGCCCCAGGCAGACCAGACTGTCTGGCAGGAACTAATTACCGGGCCGGCGCCGGAGAATCCCGGAGCGCCACCCGAATCGCACGGGCAACCCGCATCGGAGATTGCCGTTCCGCGCGTGGTACCGCGCGCGTTTCGGTGACAACAACAGCCGCCTTTCGCGCGGTCGCAAGAATCGGCGTGAAACGAATTCTCCAGCGCCTCCGCCGCCAAGGGCGCCACGCAACCCAACGCGAAGAACAACGCCAGGAAGACTGCGCCGGTAGCGCGCGCCAATCGGCGCATGGACATGTCGAGCATCCGCTGCGAATATTCTACATCAATTCGCTTTGAAATCAGGCGATCTTGACGAGTTGCTTGCCCAAGTTACGGCCTTCCAGCATCCCGATGAATGCTTTCGGCGCGTTCTCTATGCCCTCCACGATGCTCTCGCGGTAATGAATCTTTCCGTCGCGCAGCCAGGTTCCCAATTGGCGGTAGCCATCTTCGAAGCGGTCGGTGAATTGTCGCACCAGAAATCCTTCCACCTTCGCCTGCTTGCCGATTAATTGGCCCAGCCAACGCGGACCCACATCCGGCGTATCCGAGTTATATTGCGATATCTGACCGCAAACCGCGACGCGGCCGCGCTGGTTCAAACGAAGAATTGCGGCGTCCGTGATTCGCCCGCCGACGTTATCGAAATAAATATCGATTCCGTTGGGTGCAATCTCGCGCAGCTTCGCTTCGTAATCCGAAGTCGTTTTATAGTTGAATGCGGCGTCGAAGCCCATCTCCTTGGTGAGATAGGATACCTTCTCATCGCTGCCTGTAATTCCGATAACCCGGCAGCGTTTGATCTTGGCGATCTGTCCCACAAGGGACCCGACCGCGCCGGCAGCGCCCGAAACTACTACCGTTTCTCCCGGCTGGGGGTGGCAAATGTCCAGCAACCCAAAATACGCCGCCAACCCCGGCAATCCTAGTACGTAGAGGGCGATGCTTATCGGCCCAAGTTTCGGATCGATCTTTCGCAGGGTCTTCGCGGAAGCCACCGCGTACTCCTGCCAGCCTAACTGGCCTTCGACATAATCGTCCTTGGCCAATCGAGGGTCATTCGATTCCACTACCTGCCCGGCTACATCACCCACAATCACACTGCCAAGTTCTACAGTTTTTGCGTATCCGTTTTGACCGTTGATACGTCCGCGCATGTATGGGTCTACCGACAAATAAAGCGCGCGCACCAGCGCCTCGCCTGCGCCAGGCTTCGGCATCGGCGATTCGACTAACCGGAAGTCAGACTCGCGCGGCATTCCTTGAGGACGCGCGGACAAAGCAATTTGCCGGTTGATGTCTAGCACTTTCTCGAATTTAGCACCTTGGATATCTGGCTTCTCGCGGCGCGGTGCGTGGCTTTACAAGTGCGCGTATAGCGAGTGGCGTAACGTGCGGCAGCTTACGAAAATACTCACGATTTACGAAGTGATTCGTTAACCTACGGCAAAGAGAGAGACACAAATGGCGCCCGATGCACCAGTTAATACAAATCACACTCCCAAAGCGAGCTCTAATTTTCGAGTAGATGTTCAACTCCATGATCTACTGGTCCAAAAACATGGGCGGCCAAAATCGTTGTTTCCCACTCCCGATCAACCCCAGACGCTTCCCGAACCAATCTTTCCCTCTCGACCGGAACTAGCTGCATTGGAGGATCCGACTGAGTTTCCGGATAAACGTTCCTGGCCGGCGCGTTATATCTATCAGGCGATGCGTGGCTGGCTCTTTCCTTATATGCGGTCGCGGGTTGCGCCGGGCGATTTTCACCCGATCATCGCCTACCTGTTTACGGAATGGAAATGTAATCTGGACTGCCATTACTGCTGGGCGTTCGATAACCGCGTCAAGGGTATGACGGAGGATGTCGCCCGGCGGTCCATCGATTGGCTGCACGATCACGGTTGCCGCGTGCTGGCTCTCATGGGCGGAGAGCCGCTGCTGCGTCCACCATTTGTTCACAAGGTTGTCTACTACGCCGCTAAGAAGGGATTCTGGATTTACGTTCCCACCAACGGCCGCTTGCTGCGTCCAGACGTAATCGACCGGTTAGGCGATGCCGGCGTGGCCACCTTTAACCTGGCGGTGGATGCGCTCGATATCAAGCCCGGTTTGCCTAAAGCGCTCGCGCCGATTCGATCCCATTTCGATCACTTAGTCAAGCGCCAGTATCGTTACGGTTACACCGTATTCTTCAACATGAATATCTGCCGTAACAATATGGACGATATTCGCGCGCTTACGGACATCGCACGGGAGCATCGTATTGCGACGGACTATCATATTAATGAGCCCCCCATGCTCGAGCCGGAACACTTCGAGCATTTCCACGACAACGTGACTTATATCCAAAAGGAAGATTGGCCGCAGGTCGATCGGCTGGTAGATTGGTTGATCGAGAAAAACCAATCCGGATACAAGATGGTGAATTCGGTGCAGCGCCTCAACGAAATGCGCGCGTTCATGCGCGGCAAATTGCAGGATTGGAACTGCCGCGCCGGGCACAACAACGTAATTGTGCGCGTAGACGGATCGCTGGCTCCCTGTTTCCCGATGTACTCCGCCACTTACGATTGGGGCGTGGCGGGCCATCAGAAATTCGAGAAGAAGCAACTAGAGGAAATGAAGAAGGGCTGCCAACCACATTGTTTCTCGACCCTTAACCACAACCTGGCATACTGCTATGACGCCATGCGCGTGGTCAAGTGGATGGGCAAGCAAGCATCGCGCGGATTCCAAGGGGTGAGCGGAAGCTTTACCTAGAAGTCGCGAAGCACAAAGGGTGACATTCGTGGCCCTTTTGAGCTATCGCTGCATCAACTATATCCAGGCTCGGCCGCGTCGTTGTATACGCGCGGGCCGCTATACTATTGATGACGATTGCTGCTAGGACAGGACGTCCCGCGAATCTTTTGAAAGAAGCAACCAGAAATCCATTCCTGCCATCTATAAGCCAAGCATGCGTAATTTTTCCAACCCCTTTCTAGGCCTGTCGTGCATTCTTCTGTTACAGGGATTCGCGCTTTACGCGCAGGACGATGCTTCGCAGACGCCTCAGAATCCTGCCGCCGCTCAGACTGCGCCACAGAATCCACCCGATGCTAACTCGCCGGCGAGTCCATCCAGCGGTCAGAATAAACCCGTCGATAAGCGGGTCTTTGGAGTTATTCCGAATAACCGAACTACCTCGGGCGCGGTGCCGTTCGCGCCCATCACGGCCAAACAGAAGATCGTAATCGGGCTCAAGGATTCTTTCGACTGGCCGCCCTATTTGACCGGCGCGCTTTTCGCCGGGTTATACCAGTTGGAAAATTCCAATCCTTCATTTGGACAAGGCGTGGCCGGATATTTCCATCGCTTCGTCACCGCGTCAGCCGACCAGGTGATTGGAAACATGATGACCGAGGCATTCATTCCCGCCGCGTTTCATCAGGACCCTCGTTATTTTCTGCTGGGACCGGGCGGAGGAACCAAACGGCATCGCTTGTGGCACGCCGTGAGCAGCATTGTAGCGACGCCCATGGATTCGGGCCATAAGACGTTCAATTTCTCGGAATGGGGGGGCAACGCCGCGGCGGTAGCAATTTCGAACGCCTATTACCCCGACACGCGCACTGCCTCAGACAACGTACAGAAGTTGCTGATCGCGGTTGCCACCGACACATTTTCCAACGTGCTGAAGGAATTCTGGCCCGACGTGAAGGGGTGGCGGAGCCACAAGCACGGCGGCGGGCAGGCGCCCACTGCCGCGCACTAGTGTCCTGAGCGAGAGATGCGTTTAGAAAGTCGCGCGACCTTCCCGAGAATTAGATCCGCGTCGGCAGTCCAAACGAAGGGCTTGGGATTCTCGTTGCGCTTGTCCAAATAGTCGAGCATGGCCTTCTCCAGCGCGCGCACAGCAGTGTGACTGCCGCGACGGACGCATCGTTCCGTCACCTCCCCGAACAGCCGCTCCACCAGGTTCAGCCAACTACCGCTGGTCGGCGTGAAATGAATCACGTACCGCGGATGACGCTTTAGCCAGCCGCGCACCTTGGCTACCTTGTGAGTGCCATAGTTATCCATTACTAGGTGCACATCGTGGCCGCTGGGAAGATTAGCTTCGATCTCATCGAGGAAGCGTATGAACTCCTGATGCCGGTGACGGCGGTAGCACGTGCTGATGGTTACTCCCGAAGCCACATCCATGGCAGCGAACAACGATGTGACTCCGTGCCGCACGTAGTCGTGGGACTGCCGGGCTGGCACCCCTGGCGCCAGCGGCAGAATCGGCTGCGTCCGATTCAACGCCTGAACCTGACTCTTTTCGTCCACACACAGTACGATCGCACGATCCGGCGGATTCAGGTACAACCCTACGATATCCCGCACCTTCTCAACAAATTGAGGATCTTTGGAGAACTTGAAATTCTCTACGCGGTGCGGCTGCAATCCGAAAGCACGCCAGATTCGCACGATTGCATTCTGCGTCAGGCCCACCTCTTGCGCCATGAGACGGGTGCTCCAATGCGTGCTGTTGGCTGGCATTGATTCCAGCGTCTTGGTGACGACATCCTCAATCTGCTGATCGGTGATCTTGCGGGGCGCGCCGACACGCGGCTCATCCAGTAAGCCATCCAACCCGAACTCAATAAACCGTTGCCGCCACTTTCCCACTGTCGCGCCGGTAATCTGCAGTTTCCGAGCGACCTCCGAGTTGTTCAAGCCCTCCCCACAATTGAGCACGATCCGGGCGCGCATCGCCATGGCCTGCGCTGACTTCGGCCGTCGCGCCATCAGGCTCAATTTCGCCCGATCAGCATCGGCAATTTCCAGTGGTTTCTTGGGACGGCCTGATCGCATGCCCAAGTATGAGGCCGAAACGTTATTTACTCAACGTATTTCTCGCTCAGGACACTAGCGGACTGCTGAAAAAGGCAAGTGGGCCGCAGATAAACGCAAATCAACGCGGATAAACCCATTGTTTCAATCTGCGTTGATCAGCGTTGATCAGCGTTTATCCGCGGTTAGCTGATTTCAGCTGTTTTTCAGCAACTTGTTAGCGTAGTGCCGCGCCATCCCGCTTACGAAATCTACAACGCTTTTTCCGCCGCCGCGCGCGCATTTCCGTTGGCCGTAAAACCCTGCTGCGCAAGCGCCTCCTGCAGCGCCTCCAGCATCATTACGACGTTTTCCGCCTGAGAACCATAACCCATCAGGCCAATACGAAACACTTTGCCGGCAAACGGTCCAAGCCCTCCGGCGATTTCGATTCCTCGAGATTCCAGCAAATACTTACGAACCTTCGAATCGTCGACGCCATCGGGCACGCGGGGAGTATTGACCGTCCACAACCGATTGGCGGGGTCAAAGATGAGCATCTTCAGCCCCATGGCCTCAATACCCGCCACGAATGCGCGGTGATTGCTTTGGTGTCGCTCCCAACGCTTTTCGATGCCTTCCTCTTCCACTAACGCCAGACCTTCCCGCAGGGCGTAAAACAGCGTGGCCGAAGCCGTGTGGTGATATTTTGCGCCGCTGTAATATGCGTCCAGCAGTTGCAGATCGAGATACCACGACTGCACCGGCGTCTTACGATTCTTCAACCGTTCAAGCGCGCGCGGGGAAACGGTGATCGGCGCAAGTCCGGGCGGGCATCCAAGGCCTTTCTGCGTGCAACTGTACGCGATGTCGATGCCGTTCTCATCCACCTTCACCGGCATGCCGCCAAGCGAGGTAACGCAATCGGCGATGGTCAGTGCATCTACTTCATGCGCCACTTCGCAAATCGGCTTGACATCATTGAACATTCCGGTGGATGTCTCGGCCTGAACGAACCCTACGATCTGCGGCCGTTCCCGGCGAATGAAATCGCGCGCCTCCTGGGGATCGAAAGGCTGTCCCCAATCCTTCGCAAGCTTCACCACTTCCCCGTCCTGGCGGCGCGCCATTTCGCCGATACGGTCCGCGAAATATCCGTTGCTCAAGACCGCGAACTTTGTTCCGGGCTCGGTAAAATTAGCAACCGCCGCTTCCATGCCGGAACTACCGGTGCCGGACACAGCCAGGTTGAATTCGTTGGCCGTGGAAAACGCATGCCCCAGCAGTTTCCGAACCTCCGCCGCCGTCTGTAGAAAAAATGGGTCGAGGTGTCCCACTACATTCTGCTGCATCGCCTCATAGACGCGGGGCGCTACCGGACTGGGTCCGGGGCCGAACAACAGCCGCTTAGGAGCTTTTACGGTCATTTGGTTTCCTTATCTTAGTAATAGTCGGCGCAGCTCATGTAATATCCGCAGCGTTCGCAGAACAACTTACATTTTCGCGCGGTCAGGCGCAGCGAACATACCGGGCAATACAGCATCGGCTCTTCACTTGATGCGTGGCTTGCTTCCCTCGCCGGCTCTTCCTGAGTTTTTTCCACTGGACGACCAAATTATACTAAAGGGACATCATGAAACTCCGAGCCGTCCTTCTAGCCGTGGTGATTGCAGCCGCCGCTTTCCCTCAACAGCGCGGGCAGCGACCCATCCGCTTTCCCTCCCGCGGCACCCGCGGGGCGGTGGCCGGCGGCACTGAGTATGCCACCGAAGCCGGCATGCGCATGTATTACAGCGGAGGCAACGCAGTAGACGCAGGAATCGCGGCAATGCTCGCCGCATCGGTGACGGAGTTCTCGCATTTCGGAGTGGGCGGCGAATCGCCCATCCTGGTGCGCACCAAGGCAGGCAAGGTCTTTGCGATTGCGGGCGTTGGAACCATGCCCAAGCTTGGAACCGCCGATTTCTATCGCAACCACAAGAAGAGCGAGGATGAGATTCAGGACCCCCCGGGACCAGGCGGATTGAAGGATTGGGTTCCCGTCATCGGCGTCCTTTCCACGCTTGTACCCGGCATGGTGGATGCGGCGCTGGTAACGCTTGAAGACTTTGGCACCAAGTCATTTTCCGACGCGGTGGAGCCCGCCATCGAGCTGGCCGACGGATTTCCAATCGACGAATTCCGCGCCGGGACCATTCGCAGCGACGCCAAGTGGCTGAATGACTGGCCGACCTCAAAGAAAGTATTTCTGCCGGGTGGCAATGTCCCACGGCCCGGTGAAATCTTTCATCAGCCCGATCTGGCGCGCACTCTGCGCGCCATGGCCGCTGCCGAGAAAAAGGCGCTCAGCGGGGGGGCCAATCGGGAAAAGGCGATCGAAGCTGTGCGCGATTATTTCTATCGCGGCGAGATTGCGCATAAGATCGACGAATTCATGAAGGCCACCGGCGGTCTGCTGCGGTATGAGGACATGGCCGCGTTTCACCTGCAGCCGGAGGAGGCCGTCTCCACCACGTACCACGGTTACACGGTTTACAAGCCCGGCTTCTGGAGCCAAGGCCCGGCGATGATCGAGACGCTCAACATTCTGGAAAATTTCGACCTCACTTCGATGGGCTACAATTCTCCGGACTATATCCACACTTCGATTGAAGCGCTCAAGCTGGCTTATGCCGATCGCGACACTTACTATGGAGACCCGAAATTTAGTCATATTCCCGCCGAACGCCTGCTATCTAAGGAATACGGGGCGGAGCGCGCCAAGCTCATCGGCCCCCAGGCATCGCTTGAATTTCGGCCGGGGAATGTCGAGGCAAATCCGCCCAAGCATCCTTTCTTCGCGCACCTCACGCACCGCGATCTGGACCCGGCGCTGCTGGCGAAGGACACCACTTGCGTAGACGCCATCGATAAAGACGGCGTGGCAATTTCCATTACGCCGTCCGGCGCCTGGCTGCCCTCGGTGATTGCTGGCGATACGGGCATCGCGCTCACACAGCGCGCGCAGAGCTTTCTGCTGGTGGCCGGACATCCGAACGAACTTGCGCCCGGCAAGCGACCGCGCGTCACGCTTAGCCCCACGCTGGTCACGAATCCAGACGGAACGGTGATTACTCTTTCCACGCCCGGCGGCGACGATCAAGATCAGGGATTGCTGCAAGTGCTGTTCGATTCGATTGCGTGGGGCATGAATTCGGAAGGCGCCGTGGAGGCGCCGCGCTTTCAAACCGAGCATCTGGTTTCGAGCTTCGATAACCATGCGATGAGCCCGGGAACGCTGTTTGTGGATGAGCGAATGCCCGCCAGCGTGCCCGAGGAACTGGCGAAGCGCGGCCACAAGATTACGGTCAAGTCACGCTATGACAGCGGCACCGCGCCGGTCTTGATTCGCTTGCATCCCACTGGTTTGATTGAGGCGGGCGCCGATCCGTTTTACTATCGGATGTCGCAGGCGTGGTAGGGACGCTCTTTGAAGAGCCAGGCGGATTCGACCGCGACGCGCTTGCGGAAAAGCTGCGCGAGCTAGCCCGCCAACGGATTTACATTGGCGGGAGTTCCTGGAAATATGAAGGCTGGCTAGGCCAGATTTATTCACGCGAGCGCTATCTCTCGCGCGGAAGGTTTTCGCGCAAAGCCTTCGAGAGCGAGTGCCTGCGCGAATATGCCGAAACGTTTCCCATTGTCTGCGGCGATTTCGCGTTTTATCAATTCCCCAGCGAAGAGTTCTGGCGCAAACTGTTCGCGCAGACCCCAGCCGGATTCCAATTCGCCTTCAAGGTTCCGGAACAGATTACGTGCAAGGTCTTCCCCGCCCATGCCCGTTACGGCCCGCAGGCCGGAAAGGAAAACGAAGAGTTCCTCAACGCACGCCTGTTTCTGGAAACCTTCCTGCGGCCCCTGCTTCCGCATCGCGAACGCACCGCGGTCCTGATCTTCGAATTCGGAACTTTCAACCAGCGGGGCTTCGAAGATCTGCCCGCGTTCCTCGACCGGCTCGATCCGTTTCTGGCATCGCTGCCCCCGGACTTCCGTTACGCGGTGGAGATCCGCAATCCGGAATTTCTATCGGCGGACTATTTCTCCTGTCTTCGCAGCCACGGCGTTGCCCATGTTTATAACGCCTGGTCGCGCATGCCGGAACTGGGGCGTCAAATCACAATCCCTGATTCCAAGACCGCCGATTTCGTGGTGAGCCGCGCGCTACTCCGCTTCGGGCGAAGCTACGAGAATGCGGTGGCGGCTTTTCGGCCGTATACGGAAATCCGCGACCCGAACCCGGAAGTGCGCGCCTCCATGCGGCAGTTAATCGGCCGCGCGAAAGAGAAAAACGAAACGCTGATGTTATTTCTAAACAATCGGTTAGAGGGAAACTCGCCGGCGACGATATTGAGTATTGTAAGCGACCCCGACCCGCCCGAGCTTAGCAATGGGTTATAATGCACAGTGAACATGCGCTACTTTTTAGGCTTGACCGTGGCCGTATGTATGACCGTGGCCGCAGTTGCGGGAGCCAGTACGCCCCCGGCAAAGAAAACCGCTAAGAAGAAGACAGTTTCCTCGCAGAGCGCGGTCCGCAGGCCCTCCACCATCGCGCGCCCCGGCGCTTCGGCGGTGCGACGGCCAACCGCAACGACTGCCGCTAACCGTAGGAAGACGCCGGTTAAGCCGGCCGTGACCTGGCGGAATCGGCAAATGGCGCCTTCCAACGATCGCTACCGGGAAATTCAAGAGGCTCTAGCCGCCAAGGGTTACCTGGAACCTGAGCGCTCCACCGGCGTGTGGGACCAGGATTCCGCAGATGCGCTGAAGCGGTTTCAAGCAGAGCAAAATATAGACGCCACCGGAAAGATCAATGCGCTTTCACTGATCGCGCTCGGGCTTGGGCCCAAGCACGATGCATTGCCCGCTCAGTTAGCCGCACCCGCACCCGAACAAATCAATCGTTGAAGATTCCACCGCCAAGATAGTAGTGGCAGAAAATGTGGCTGAAAGGATGGCTCGTTGAACCGTCGCGATTTTCTACGATCCGCCGGAACGGTATCCGCCGCCGCAACCCTCCCCCTTCCCGGGCACCTGCTGGGCGAGAGCGCGCCTACGGCGGGCTGGCGTATCTTTGAAGTGACAACGAGGGTCGAAATCCTGCGATCTTCGGGAGGCACGCGCGTGTGGCTGCCGGCCGCGCTCATGGGCTCAACACCTTTCCAGAAGACGATCTCCAACCAAATTAGCGCGGGCGATGGCTCAGTCCGGTTGATTGAAGAGAAAGCCGACGGACTTGGAATCGTATCCGCGGAGTTTCCTTCCGGCGTGAAGCCGATCCTTACGCTGACGAGCCGGGTGGCCACAAGGAACTACACAGTCGATCTTTCCGCGCCTGCCAAGACGCCGAAGGCGGACCGCGCGGAATTGGAGTATTTTCGCCGGCCGACAAAGATGATGCCGATTGACGGCATTGTGAAAGAAACGGCCAGCGGGATCACACGCGGCGCCGCGACTGACCTGCAGAAGGCGCGCGCCATTTATGAGTGGATCGTCGATAATACGTTTCGAAATCCCAAGACCCGCGGCTGCGGCATAGGCGATATTCGCTTTATGTTGGAATCCAGGGACCTGGGCGGGAAGTGCGCCGACCTCAACGCCCTCTACGTTGGCCTGGCGCGCGCAGCGGGCCTGCCGGCGCGCGACGTGTACGGCATCCGGCTCGCCAAATCGGAACTGGGTTACAAGAGCCTCGGCGCGTCCTCGGAAAACATTACCAAGGCGCAGCATTGCCGCGCCGAAGTATACATCGGCAGTTGCGGATGGACGCCTGTCGATCCCGCGGACGTGCGGAAAGTGGCGCTGGAAGAGCCGCCGGGCAAACTGGCGCTTGACGACAAGATGGTGAAAAGCGCGCGCGCACGGCTGTTCGGATCGTGGGAGATGAATTGGATGGCGTATAACTATGCCAATCAAGTCGCGCTGCCCAAATCGGCTGGCGCGCCGGTGAATTTCCTGATGTATCCGCAGGCGGAGACGAGCGACGGCCGCATCGATTGCCTGGACCCCGACAACTTCAATTACGAAATCACATCGCGAGAGATTTCGTCCGCTGCCGGATAAAGAATGCCGTTTATATTTCGATCGATTTTATGCGCCTGATTGCGTTTCTCTTCGTAGCCTCATTCGCGTGCGCTCAAGACCGGGCCGCGATTGAGCGCTTCACCACGTCCAATCAGCAGCGGATCCTTTCCGAATTTATTGAGCTGCTCTCGATTCCCAACGTCGCCACAGACCGTCCCAACATCCGGCGAAATGCAGAGTTCATTCGAGCAATGCTCGAGCGGCGCGGCATGAGGACAGAGTTGCTCGAGACGGCGGGCAATCCGCTGGTGTACGGCGAAAAGAATCGGCCCGGCGCGACGAAAACCATCCTCTTCTACATCCATTACGACGGACAGCCGGTCGACCCCGCGAAATGGAAACAGGCCAGCCCTTTTAAGCCCATCGTGCGGGATGGCCGAATGGAAGAAGGCACGCCGCTCGTCCCCGGCTTTGCCGCGAGTGGAACGTTGCCCGATACCTGGCGCATCTACGCGCGTTCGGCGTCGGACGATAAGGCGCCCATCGTGGCTTTCTGCGCGGCGCTCGATGCCGTGGGCGAGAACACGCGCAGTAATATTCATGTAGTAATGGACGGTGAGGAGGAGGCGAGTTCGCCGAGCCTGCCAGCCGCAATCATGCGCTATCGTGACAAGCTGCGCGCTTCGGTGCTGCTCATTCTCGACGGACCTACGCATCCCAGCGGACGCCCTACGCTAGTCTTTGGCGCGCGCGGCATCGCCACGCTTGACCTCACCGTGTTCGGGCCCAAAATGGCGCTCCACAGCGGACACTACGGCAACTGGATTCCCAATCCGGCTGTGCGCCTGGCTCAGCTGATCGCGTCCATGAAGGACGAGCAGGGCCGCACCATCATCGCCGGATTCTATAGCGACGTGCCGCCGCTGACCGCCTCGCAACGCCAGATCTTGAAGTCGGTGCCCGACGACGAACCGGCGCTATTGAAACTATTCGGCGTGGCGCGTCCCGATGCCGTGGGTGAAAGCCTGCAGGAGGCCATCCAATATCCCAGCCTCAACATTCGCGGCATGCACAGCGGATATGAAGATCGTACGATCATCCCGCCCGACGCCACGGCTGCGATCGATATCCGCCTGGTGAAGGAGACGCCCTCTGCGCGCATGGTGCAACTGGTGCGGGCGCATATTGAAAAGCAGGGGTACCACATTGTTGCGGATGAACCCACTGACGCCGAGCGCGCTCAGTATCCGAAACTGGCGCGTTTGCGTGTGAGCGAAACCGCCGAGGAGGCGTTCCGCACGGAGCCCGATTCGCCCGACGCGCTGGCGGTCACGCGCGCGCTGGAACGGATGTGGGGCGCGCCCGCGGTGCTGATCCGGACGATGGGGGGCACCGTTCCCATAGCCGCATTCATTCGGGAATTAAACGTGCCGGCGGTGACCGTGCCGATTGTCAATTTCGACAACAATCAGCATGGCGATAACGAAAATCTGCGCCTGGGGAATTTGTGGAGCGGGATCGTGTCGCTGGCGGCGATGGTTGGCATGTAGCTGCTTGAGGTGGGCAGCGCGGTTGCGACTGCTTCTGGTTAGCCGAGAATTCAAACGGCTGACTAAGATTCTCTCCGAAACTTACTAACTCAACAGCGCGACAACGAATAGAGCTGCCAAGATAAGTGCGTTGTGCGGTAGCTTGGATTGCGCGCGTTGATTGTCAGGGCGCATCCGGTAATGTTGTATCTCGACTGCTTTCCGGATTATTGGACGGAAGCGGTGTTCTCGACAGTTATATTCTAATCCCATGGTATCGATTCTCCGGGGTTGGCGCGATCCCGGGATACACCTGCAATCCCAAGATTCAGAGTTCGCACATCATCCCGCAAGTTTTTTAAGTCAAGGTGACTTTTGTGCGGCCTTTGCGGCTTGTGCCCTTTTGACCGCCATGGCTTTATCTATCCAATTGTTCGCAATCGCTACCTGCTGCTCGTACTCGGCTTTCGTATCGGCGAGATCCGCTCGCTCCCGGATTACGAGGTTTTCATACGCCATGGCGTCGTCAAAATCAGGCTTGAGCTGGATCGCTTTATCTAGGGAGTTTAGCGCAGCATCCAATAGAGCCCCATATTTCGCCTTCAACTCAGCCTTTACTTTCTTGTCCCGAATGGGGCCGGGATCCTCAGGTTTCATGCCCAAACTTGCTCGAGCCTGTGCATAAACCGGGTACCACTTGCTCCATGCAATGAATCCAAGCCTGTAGTATGCATCGGCGTTCGGAGGGTCCGCGGCGATGAGCTTCTTGTACCACTGTTCCGCATCATCGAACTTCTTTTCGTTCAGATAGAAGTTCGCAATATAAGCCATCACGGTCGTATTTCCAGGGTCAAGCTGCAAGACCTGTCGAAACTCGGCTAAGGCGGTATCGGCCATTAAGTCGTTCTCGGGCGACTGCGCGCCGGGAATATACTGTTCCTGGTACGCAGTGGCAAGGTAGAGGCGGGCCGTGGCGAAGGTGGGATCGAGTTCGACGGCAGCTTTGAATTCCTGTACCGCTAGAGGGTATTGGGCATCCTTGAAGGCCTGAACGCCCTTGTTCAGGTGATCGCGGACTTCCATTTTCTGTATGACATCCGGCCCGGCCGCAAGGGCGGCCACAACCAGGACCAGAAGCATGAATCGAATTAAAGGGCGAAATCCGGTTTCAGGTAAGCCGTCAGGAAAGAAAATTCGTTTAAGTGTATCGGGTAGCCGAAATACCAGGCGGGACACCGGTGACGAGTGCAATAGCTGAGCTGCGACAAACCGGCGACGCATTGCTGCCGCTGGCGCCTTCACCGACAGCCGCCTAGCATCCCGACGGATTCGCCGTTTATCTTTTTCGATTCTCGCTCGGTGCCCCAGGATCTCCCACTGGCGGTCCTCCTCCGCGTAGCTGCCGACTGGGGCCGGATTGGCCGCCAGCAGGCGGATGATGGTTTCTCGAATGGTTGCTTCCGCGCCCGCCTGCATCCCGCTTATTAACAACTGCCGAATTTCGTCCGGGATGCTTCCCTCACGGAACCAAGCCAAACTAATGACGCGAAGAACCGAATCCTCTTCCAGCGGTCGATCATTACCCGGCGCGAGCGTTGCCAGATGCGCACTCAAGTCATATTGCAAATCCGGGTAAACCGAACATGCGGAAAGCCAGCTAAAAGAGCGTGGACTGAGTGTAGCTCGCAAGCGCTCAACCAAAGCGCGAGGACTCTCTGCTCGCAGCGGAGATGTGGTAGCAACGTGTCCGTCGCAGGAAATCTCAGTACACAACTCGGGCGCATCCAAAGCGTCACAGAGAGCAAGGAAGCCGTCTAGGGTAGCGATACTTAACTGAAATTCACGGCTCAACTCCCGTTCCGCTTCGACCCACTCCTGCTGAGGAACGGGCGTTAGGATAGCACGGGTGTTCCACTGTTGGAATACCCGAGTCCAATCCGCCAATCGTCCGGTAACCGGATTCAGACACGCATGGCCACTGCCGATGAGAACAGTCCGGCTGTCGCTATATAGGCGTGCAAGATCGTCTAGGTAAATCGTCTCTCCGCCGGCGGTCGCGCAGACGCGTGGATCGCGATCGTAATAGAAACACTTCAACAGCAGTCCCTCGCCTTCCAATGCTCGAACCAGCTCGGAGTAGTAGCCACTCTGGTGGTCGTGCGACGATGCGCGTTCCACAAGAAAAAGATAAGGGACGCTTCGTGTGAACGGACGATACCGCAACTGAGGAAATCCAGCGGTGGCCACTGTGGCACTGACGGTCGATCGGACATCGATCCGGGATCCCTCCCCGGTTTCGCGTCTGCGGAGGCGCTGCGCCACCCGATAGAATTTATCGGAGCGGAAGACAGTCTCCAATGAGGCAGAAACGCGGACCGGCCAGCTCCAAGGCGGCCGCACCCCGCGACGGCGCTCCAGCACTAGATTCCGAGCCCGATGGCGCCGGAACTCCAAAAGCAGGTACACCAAAATGCAACCCAGCGTCATGCCGGTGCGCCAAGTAAGCTTAGGTAGCGAGTTCCTCCGGAGACCGACTTTGGCGGGCGGCGCGCCATTGCTGGTGGTGGGCTGTGCTGGTGTCTCGGTCGCCGCTGGTGTTTTGGTCGCCGCTGGTGTTCGGGCTTGGCTGGCATTCGGTTCTAGCAGGGGAATCGGAGCTGGGGAAGGCACCGCGCCGCGCCGCTGCTCCAGCCATACGTTGCCAGCCAACAGCGCTATGGCGAGCGTGCATGCCGGCCACATCCGCCGCCATGCGATTGCATTTTGCGTTGGCTGGGCTGGCAGAATTGGCCCTATAGGATCTGCAGTCGGCCAGAAAAAACGTTCATATCGCTCGAAGCTGCTGTTGAAAATGGTCTGCTGCTCGGCGTTGGTCGCAAAAATTGGACAAAGCAGCCGTTTGAGATCGCGGGGGTTGCACTCCGCACTCAAATGGCGCAGCAATCGGTGTAGCCTCACGTGGTGGTCGACCCCCACGACAAAGCCTTGGCGCTCCAGATCCCGTATCAAGGAATCGAACAGCGGTTGCGTTTTGGGAGCTTCTAACTGCATGCGTACTCACTGGGCAAATGTCTTGCGTAAACGTTCCAGATCCTCCTGTGTTTTTGCAAGTACTGAGTAGCTGATGGCGAGAGCTTCCGCTTGACCAGGCTGAAGGTTCTTGATATCTATACGTAGGTTTTCCAGGATCCGAACCCAGGCGAGCAGTTCCGCCGTCGCAGGCTTCTTCTTAAGCGCAAGCGACCGGATCTGATCGAAATGTTCAATGGCATGGTCTAGCATCTCAGACGTAAAATCTGGATGTAGCCGAACACGTCGGCTCAAAATCTGACGTAGACGCACCGAGTCAGGAAAACCGATGTGGTAGAACACGCAACGGCGAAGAAACGCGTCAGGCAGATTCTTTTCGGAATTGCTGGTGAGCACGACAACAGGCCGGTAAAGAGGATTCGCGGTAAAACACCGGCCAGTCTCACGCACTGTGAAGCTCATCGATTCGATCTCGTTCAGCACATCATTAGGAAGATCGCGTGGCGCCTTGTCGATTTCGTCGACCAGGACTACAGACCGTACTGGCCCTTTTCCCCGCAGATCGACCGGAAGAAATGAGGCTGATTCCTTCGGATTTAAAGAGAGGAGCACCGCCAGCCCCATCGCCTCGTACGTCACATATTGTTCAGATTCGATCCGCTCTCTTACAAACTGCGAATCGTGAAAATGACGAAGGGTATCATAGCGGTAAAAAAGGTCAACCGCGGTGGACGTGGTCTTCGTGCGAAATTCCAACGGGCCAGGAAGTCCAAGGTCCCAGGCCATACTCGATGCAAGCTGGGTCTTGCCAGTACCCGGTTCCCCGGTTACCAGTAGCGGCTGTCCCAGCGCGACGCTGACGTTTACGGCGGCACGCAGACCGCTGTCAGCCACGTAACAGGCGGGATTTTCGGCGTAAATCGCATCCGCATATAACGGCATTTGGCCGCCGCGAGAGGCGAGGCTTGTGCCGTCGCCCCGATAGAGGTTTAGGTTGCCATTATTCATTGCGTCCTTCGCTTCGCAAATTGTAATCGGATATTCTCCAACTGCGGCTCGATCTCGCTCATAGTTCTGGTCACCAACAGCCTACCCCTTGGGTTCCGGAACATTTTCTCGGCGGCGACACGCCGGTGCTCATCGAATCGAAAATATCTGTGCTCCCTCATCCAAGTTTGCACTTGCAGGGACGTGACGCTCCTGAGGGGCTGTAATTCGAGTGTGCGGCATCGAGCGTTCGGGTCGGTATGCGGTATGTCGGGATCACACAGCTTCCGCAAGGCGCGATGAACCCGCTGGCGCAACCAGGCTCGGACCAGGATCCTCAAACCCGGCAGATTGATACGGCTCTTCCAAGCAGGATACACGATCGACACCAGAACAATAAAGCTCGGTCCGTGTTCGACTGTGGGAACAGCCGACCAAAAGCGGCTGCTGAAGGATACAAGTTCAGTGTCGGTGTAATTCCAAGTTGAGGCATTGACCCGGTGGTGCACTAGCACGAAGGCCGAACGCCCGAAGTTGGGGATCTTCGCAAAATCCTCCGCTGTCGATTCGAGCCCGCGAAAGAAATCCAGTCCATCGAATCGGCGGAAGAGTTCATACATCAGATTCCACTTACGTTCTTCAAGGTTCCCAGCTTCAGGCCACCGGATATCCTTTGAACTCACTACCCCCTTACCATCGCCACGCACACGCTCCGCTAATTCAGGAAGTTCACAGAATCGAAATCGGTCGAACAAGCTGTCGTGCGCCTCCGGTTCCGATCCCGTAACAGCGTAAACGAGCGTTGGCGGTGGCACCCATTTGGTTTGCGGCCGCGTGAAATGATGAAAATACGCTGATCGCACAAAACGCCCAGCTTGCGCGCTACGGTCGCACAGTTTCGTTACGTACGGACCTATGTCCGCCGAAGATTCCAAGACACCCTCCGGAACCACCGCATCCTGTTGATTAGTGCGCCCCCTGAGGGACGACTCCTCGCTCCAGTTCGATATGGCCGTCACCACGAGGCGAGCCAGTTCCTGCGGTGCGATAAAGGGTGCAATAACCCTGGACTCCAAGCGTGCGCGGAATGCCTGTTGGCGTTGGCGCAGAGCATCGGTCTCGATGAGTTGTACGGGCAGTGGAAAAAGAGCGGATGACGCGAATACCAGGTAATCTCGCCCACTTTCAATCGCAGTCTGATATTCGCGTTCCGTGAACGACAATTCAGAACCGGGAGGGCAGGACCCGTAACACGGGCCGAGCAGCAGAAGAATTAAGTCGCATTCCGCGACGCGCCGGCGACAGAATTCGTCGGCATCCCAGTTCCGGCTCCCAAAGTTCTCCATGCGGACGCAGTGATAGCCGTCCAGCGACTCGATCGCGTCATAGCACCTCTGACGATGCTCAACAAGATCCTTAGAGGTCGAACTTAGGAAGACCGTTCTGGTAATGGACATCGATCTACAGCAAACCCGAAAAGGCTCGCGATTTCGATAATTATATGACACTCGTGACTGCAGTGAAACGGGAAACGGTGACGCTCAGGTGACCTAGCTGGACACTCGCAACGTCGTAGGCTGCTGAAACGACTCTCCGGCAGTGCGACAGCTGATACGAAATCCCCTTTGAACGAACATTAGTCTGACTAGATGCGAGGGGCTGTTCTCGCCAGGATCGGCACCCGGCCCAGCAAGACTTCCGGGCCAATATCGATGAGACATTTACCCCGATGATTACGGAGTAGGGCTGCAGGAGAGCGGTCATGAGCGAAGCGAAGATCGCAGTCCTTTTTGACCACTTCTTCGGACGTAAAAATGCAAGCCGAGGCGCATCTTACCGCTGTAGAGAAGAAGCGGGCTTTCGAAGATACCGATCGCGCCATTAGGGGAGGCGGCGGCGCCATTCTGCGGCGGAGAGGAATTTACTCCTCGACTCTGCACGGCTGGCAAAGAGCGCGTTCGCGAAGTGGGTGCTTCCGCAACATGGAAGCCATGCGCGGATTCTCAGGCGCTGCGCGCCAGCTCAGTAGCTCTCAGTCCGTTACCGCAGGCTAATGGTTCCAGACGAGCAGTCCAAATCAAGTGCACCTTCTACTGAAACATGGCGTGCTCGGATGCGGTCAGTAGATCGAGATTCAGCAGGGAATTCGCTTGCTGTGCGGCCATACGTTTCCGCGTCGCTCTGACGGCTGAGTTGCGCAGCCAACACAGCAGCGGGTTCTCCATCTGCCCGATGACTCCCAGCCAACGGGAGCGCGTCACGAACTTGCGAGTTCGCGGAATGCGCCGCGATTGGTACTCGATCAGCGCGGATTCGATGTTCGCGTGTTTCTTCAAACACACACCCAAGACAATAGAATCCTCAATCGCCTGACATGCGCCCTGTCCCAAATTCGGCGTCATGGGGTGAGCGGCGTCGCCGAGGAGAACAACCCGGCCCTGGCCCCAGCGCGGCAATGGATCCATATCGTAAATGTCGTTGCGCAGAATAGCGGATTCATTGGCGGCTGCGATCAGAGCCTCGATGGGTTTGTGCCATCCTCGGAACAACCGCAACAGGACATCCTTCGTTCGTCCTTCCGGATCGCGCTCCCCTTCCGGTGCGTTATTCGTGGCAAACCAGTAGACGCGTCCGCGGTTCATAGGAACAATTCCAAATCGGCGACCTGGCCCCCAAGTCTCCGTAATGGCGTGATGATGCTCGCCATCAAATTCCACCACAGCTCTCCATGCTGTGTAACCCGAGTAGCGAACCGGCTGATCTCCGAACAGTTGCGTCCGGACGGCGCTCCGCAACCCATCAGCGCCAATGAGTGCATCGCCGCGGGCGCTTTCACCATTATGGAATCGGGCCACAACTCCGTCTGGATCCTGTTCGAATCCAGTGCAGGTTCGGTCCAAGTGCAGCCGCTCCGGATTGATATGGCGGGCCAACTCTTGCAGTAACTCGGCCCGGTGCATTACGGTAGCCCCACCAATTTGCTTCGTCAGTTCGTCAGTGGGAACCTCAACCAGGACTTCGCCCTTCGCATTTTTGAGGCCGCCCTGCACTCCTCCGAGACTCTGAGAACGAATAGCGCCGCCGAGTCCCAGTTCATCGAGAACCCTTAAGGCGTTGGACACGAGCCCGATTCCAGCGCCGATTTCGCGCAATTCCGCTGCACGCTCGTATACCTGGACGTCGATCCCGACCTTGCCTAAGGCAATTGCCGTAGTGAGTCCGCCGATTCCACCACCGACAATGATGACTCTCAAGTTTGATAATGGTAACATGCGAAAATAGTAGCGCTGCGCAATTATGAGCGCTCTAATAGCCAAGGGCTGCGCCCTTGACCCGCGGCGGGCGGGAGTCGAGGGAGTCGAGGAATGGCGGCGGTGTACGCGCAGAGGAGTCGGCTGTCTTCCGAAGAGAAACGCTGACGACTCCATCGGCTATTTAACGTGTCTGCGACAGTCTGGATGCGCTCTTGTGAGCCGAGACTGGTATCCGCGGAACGTACCGGAATAGTCCTGGGGACTTCGAAGGGTAGCGGGGACACAGTGGGCGCAACGGCATACTGATTGATCAGCATCTCAGACAACTCCGCGGAACGCATGCTGTTGGCATAACCCCCGGCTTCCAGAAGGCGGCCAGCAAGCAGGATGGCAGTCTCAGGCTTGATCTCTTGCTCCAGATGGCTCCCAGAGTCCGCGGCCCGAACAAGATGCGTCGCGTGCCCCAGTCGCAACTCCGCATCCAGTTGGGCGGCGGCCGTCAGCCGAAGCATTAGCCGCCCTACTTCTTCGCGGATGGGAGCGAGGCCCGGTATGGCATCGAGACTCTCTGCCTGCCGCGGGCTCAGTGCGGCGAACTCTGCTAACTCGGCCAGAGCCTGTTGCACATCTCCTTCGGCCGCTGTCGAGACAGACGCACGAATAAGATCGTCGAGCCGCCGCCATTTCCGGAAGCGGCGGTTTTTCCAGGCGTTCCATAAATCTCACCACCCCCGGATCGGATAGTTCACTCAGGATTGCGGTAATTGCATCGTTGGACTGCCCAAGGATGGGGAGACCTGCGTGCGCGTGACCTTTCGGCCCGGGAGGTCCCCGCAGCGCGCTGGATAGCTCAGTGCCGGTTGGGCCGGTTTCCACTCCTCGCAGATCCATGGTCCGATTGCAGCACGTTGTAATAGCTGCGGCAAAATGCTGCTGGTAACACCGTCTAGTTGCGCGTCCCTTTAGAGAGTACGTCCGCGCGCGCTTCGACTTTGGCAGCTTCTGTCGCACGCTTCGCTTTGCGCAAGAACTGAGCGTAGTTGGATAGCGTTTTCATCACCACATTCGCCTCGCCCACATTGCCCTTCCCCGGGATCGAAGGAATGCGTTCCGCCATGGTAATGGCGCGCTGATAGAGTTTCTCCGCGGCCGCATCGTCCCCGTTGCCGTCGAGCGTCAAAGCCAGATTGTTCAACGCGAGCACGTCCGCCTTTTGCTTGATCGCGAGCGACCGGCGATAGAGCGGGTCAGCTTTCGCAAACTTCTCCTGGCTGGCGTAGACCACCGCAAGATTGTCGAGCGAGGCCGCCAATTGCGGATCGTCCGGCTCCATCGTTTTCTCCCAGATCGGCAGCGAGCGTTCATACAGCGGCTGCGCATCGGCATAGCGCTTTTCCAGGTAGTACACCATTGCCAGGCGGTCCAGATAAGTCGCGACGTTTTCATTAGCGGGACCATACGCCGCCTCTTCGATCGCAATCTCATGGCGCAACGGCGCTTCGGCGTCGGGATACCGGAAAAGCTTCAAATAGGCATCCACCAACGCATCGAGCGGCCCGATGAGCGATGAGGAAACGCTCCCCAGGTTTTTCTCGATAATACCCATGGCGCGAATCAGATTCGGTTCCGCGACCGCATATCGCTTATGCGCGCTGTAATAACGGGCCAGATCGGTACAGTCCCCGGAGAGAGCCAGGTCGTCGCGGCCACTGGCCTTTTCGCGAATCGCGATGATGCGCAAATACGATAGTTCCGCCTCCGTGTTTTTTCCCGTCGCCGCATACAGGCCGGCAAGTGGTTTCAAATCGGTTATCAAGCCGAGCGCGTTCTCGCCTTCCACTTTTCGTCGAATGGCAAGTGAGCGTTGATAGAGCGCTATTGCATCGGCAAGTCGATTTTCCGCGTGATACAGCGCCGCCAATTCACCCAGCGGCGCGGTGAGACTGAGATCCTCCGGACCGGTAGCTTTCTCTTGCGCGGTGAGCGCGAGATTGAGCAGGATGTCGGCCTGATCATACTTGCCCTGCGCCGTCAAGGCTCCGGCGCGCTGGCGCAGCGCCAGTGGATCGTCCGGCTGTGCGGCCGCGGCAATCGCCAGGAGCAGGAGAAACGGGGCTCTCTGTACCATGCATTCACATTAGAGCAGATGAAAGCTCATCGAGATAGTGGCCCTCGTAACGACGGGTTTGCCGTTGAGCGTGCCCGGGCGAAACGTCCACTTGACCGCGGCCTCCAACGCCTTCTCGTCCAGGCCCATCCCAACGCCTTTCACGATGCGCGGATGGATCACCTTCCCCGTGGCATCGACTTCGATCGCGACAATCACTTCGCCCTGGAAGTGCGCCTTGCGAGCTTCGTCGGAGAACTCCGGGTCCTCCTGATGGATCACCGAGGGATAGGTCACGCCGCTCCGGCCCGGTATGTACGAGATACCGCCTCCGTCGCCCGGTCCGGCACCCCCGCCGGATCCGGAGCCTACACCACCGCCTTTGCCCGATCCGATGCCGCCGCCCGAGCCCGTGCCGTTGGACGCCGGCCCCAGTTTACCCAACGGATCGCCGTAGTTCGGCAGGTTGACGTTGGATATTGTCGCGTCCGGCGGCGCCAAAATCGAGGCCTCCATCGCAAGCTTTGGCTGCGGATTGTTAATCACCGCCGAGGGCGGAACAAACTGCCGGGGCGACGGCTTCGGAAGCCTTCCCTTACTCGCGGTCAGCGGCGAGCGGTCGCCTCCCCCGCCGCCTCCGGCACGAACATTCGGTTTGGGAACATGGACCTCGTCGGGCAGAACCAGGGGAACCACATGCTGGAGCTGTTTTTGCACGGTCTTGGACGATAGCGCGGTGAAGAGCAGCACCGCCGCCGCCACCTGGAAGCCGGTGGAAAGCGCGAAGGATTTCTTGCTGCGGCCGTATAGGCCCCAGATATCCTTAACTGCCACCGGTTGTGAAGTCAACTCCAGAGGCGGCAGTTTCGGAGGATGGATAAGCTCCACGAAATTCCGCCATAGCGATTTGTAAAACGGCTCCGAAGCTTCAGGGAGCAGCAAACGGGAAAGATGATCGTCTGACATATGCCACCGCCATTATGCTAAAAATTTAGCACATGCTGTAAAACTAGCACCAAGGGAAATGCCGCGTCAAGAGTGGCGGCGCGGGTTCAGTGTGCCGCGGCGGGACGCCCGCGTCGGCAACTACTCACCGTAGTAGAATAGGTTTCCAAAACGGATACCGCTATGATCACTTTTCATAAGATGCCAACCGGCGTCGCCCCTTTCGTTATTGCGCTCTCCCTGACGGCGCTGCCTGCCGCGGCCCAACTGACGCCCGAGATCGCGATGAAGAATCTGCGCTTCCGCGGCATCGGCCCGGCCACTATGGGCGGCCGCGTGGATGACGTCGCGGTGGTGGAAAGCGACCCGCGCATTATGTATGTAGGATCGGCGGCCGGCGGCCTCTTTAAGACCGTAAACGGCGGCCAAAGCTGGCAATCGCTCTTCGATGACCAGCCGAATTCGTCGATCGGCGATATCGCTATCGCGCCATCCAATCCGGCGATCGTCTATGTCGGATCCGGCGAGGCCAATAACCGGCAAAGTTCTTCCTGGGGCGACGGCATTTACAAATCGATGGACGCGGGCGCGACGTGGAGCCACCTGGGCCTGAAGGAGACGCACCACATCGGCCGCATCGTGGTGCATCCCACCGATCCCAACATTGTTTACGCCGCTGCGTTGGGCGATCTCTGGGGACCCAACCCGGAACGTGGCGTATACATGAGCACGGACGGCGGCGCGCACTGGACACAGACGCTCAAGATCAACGAAGACACCGGCGTCTCCGATATCGCGATCGATCCGCAGAGTCCGAACATTCTTTATGCGGCGGCCTATCAGCGGCGCCGCACCGTCTTCGGATATAACGGCGGCGGACCAGGAAGCGGCCTCTACCGCTCCACGGATGGCGGACAAACCTGGACCAAACTCGGCAAACCGGGCGCGGCATTGGGCCGCGGACTGCCTTCCAACGGCGATATCGGCCGCTGTGCGATCGAGATCTATCGCAAGAATACGAACGTCGTCTACGCTGAAATCGAGCACGCTACGCTGGGCGGGGTTTATCGCTCTGAGGACAAGGGCGCCACGTGGACGCGCATGGGAGATACGAACCCGCGACCTTCGTACTTCAGCCAGATTCGCATCGACCCCAACAGCGATCTCAAGATCTGGCTGGGCGGCGTCAACATCTACATGTCGGAAGATGGCGGCAAGACGTACGACCAAAGCCGCTTCCGCGACGTACACAGCGACGTTCACGGCATCTGGATCGACCCGGCCAATTCCGACCACCTCGTGATCGGCTGCGACGGCGGCGTGTGGACCACCTGGGACAGTGGACGGAACTGGCAGCACCTGAATAACATCGCTATCGGCCAATTCTATGAGGTGGCGTACGATTACCAAAAGCCATATCACATCTGCGGCGGAGCGCAGGACAACTACTCGTGGTGCGGGCCCAGTTCCACCATGCAGACGAGGGGCATTGGCAATTCCGACTGGATCACCGTGCAGGGCGGCGACGGCTTCTACAATCGCATCGACCCGAATGACCCCAACATCGTTTACGCCGAATCGCAGGACGGCAATCTTTCCAGGCGCGATCTACGCACCAGTGAATCGAAATCCATTCGCCCGCGCGAAGATAGCGACAAAGATCCGCGGTATCGCTTCCAATGGAATTCGCCCATGGCCATTTCGCCGCACGATCCAAAGACCATCTACTTCGGCGGCAATTATCTGTTCCGCTCGCATGATCGCGGCGACACCTGGGAGCGACTGGGCAAGGATCTGACTACCGGACAGGATCGCGGCGAAATCCCCGTCATGGGTAAGAAGATCGACCGTACGGCTACGCTTTCGTTCGACGATGGCGTGGCGGCGTGGCCGTGCATTACGGCGATTGCCGAATCTCCGGTGAAGGCGGGCGTGTTGTGGGTGGGCACTGACGATGGCAATGTGCAGATGACGCAGGACAACGGCAAGACCTGGGTCAACGTGGTGACGCATATCCAAGGCGTGCCTAAGGGCGCTTACGTCAGCCGCATCGAGCCTTCTCACTTCGCCGCGGGGACGGCTTACATTACGTTCGATAACCACCGCAGCGCCGATTACAACATCTATATCTACCGCACCACCAACTTCGGCGATTCCTTCGCGCGCACGGTGAGCGGCATTCCGCCGGAGGCCGGCACGGTGCACGCTTTGCGCGAAGATCCCGTCAATCAGAACCTGCTGTTCGCGGGTACGGAATTCGGTCTGTTCGTCACCTTCGACCGCGCGGCCACATGGCATCAGGTGCATAACGGATTGCCGACCGTTCCCGTCTTCGATCTGCAAATTCATCCGCGCGACCACGATCTGATTCTCGCCACGCACGGCCGCTCGTTCTGGATTCTGGACGATATCTCGGCCCTTGAAAACATGACGCCGCAGACGCTGAGCTCCGATTTGAAGATCGTGGGTACGCGTCCCGGCATTCAGTGGAAGATGGCGGATTACCGCAGCTTCCTGGGCACCAGCAACTACCTGGCGCCGAACACTCCCGCCGGTTTGAACGTCGACTATTTCGCAAAAACCGCGGGGGCGGTGCGAGCGACAATCACGGATGCGCGCGGCACGCAGGTCCGTCAACTGAACGCGCGCGCAGAGGCGGGCGTGGTCAACCGGCTCACATGGGATATGCGTTATGATCCGCCGGTTCCGCCCGCGGGCGGTGGTCGAGCCGGTGGCGCCGCAGTGGCCGCCGGCGGGGGTGGACGTGGCGGACGAGGCGGTGGTGGCGGGCGCGGTGGCCGCGGTGGCGCGGCGGCGGCGGAACCGGCGACCACCACTTCGCCTTCTACAGGTGAAGCCGCCACGGGCGGCGCGGGCGCCGGGCTGGCTGGCGAGTTGAACGCGGAATTCGGCGCCGAAGCCGGCGCGGCCGGTGGCAGAGGCGGTGGAGGAGGAGGCGGCGGCGGACGTGGCGGCCGCGGTGGCGGCGGCGGCTCGCTGGTCGATCCCGGCGAATACACCCTTACGCTTACGGCCGGCAACGCCAAAGATTCGATGAAGATCACTGTGGAAGACGACCCGCGGGTGCAGATGTCCAATGAGGACCGATTGAAGAAGCGTCAGACCATCGACACTTTGATCTCGATGGTCAAACAGGCGCAGGAGCCAAGCCGCAAAGCAGCCGGCATGACGGCCGCGATGAACAGTCTATTGGCGTCGTGGCAAGCGCCCAACGCTCCCCAGGTTCCCGATGCGGCGCGGAAAGCCGTGGATGATTTCAACGCCCGTCTGAAGGTGGCGGCGGCGGTTTTCGAAGCGCCAGGCGGCGGACGTGGAGGCCGCGGAGGCGGCGGCGGGGGAGCAGGCCCTCCCGGCGCATATACGCCTCCGCCCGTGACTCAGAAAATCACCCAGTTGATGGGGCAGATCGATGCCTATTCTTCCGTGCCTACTTCGAGGCAATTGAGCGACATGGCGGAAGCGCAAACAGAGCTAAAAGATGGCATCGGCGCAATCGACAAGCTCTGGGACGAGATGCCCAAACTGAACAAGGTGATGTCCGATGCGGGCATGCAGTATTTCCGCGTCGAACTTGGCAATGCTCCGGCGGCGGGGGGACGGCGCGGCGGCGGGAACTGAGCGTTTTCGCGCGCCAACTACCGCTTGTAGAAAAAATGCGCCGAGACATACAATGGCGCGACTAGATCACCATGTCTGACCATATCGACCGACGCCGTCTGCTCCGATCGGGAGGGCTTGCATTATTCGGCGCAAGCGCTCTTTCCCGGGTTGAGCCGCTGCACGCGCAAAAGAATCCTGGCAAAGCCGCATCCGCTACGGCGGCAAAGAGCGAAGATTGCAATTGCGCGCTCGGCGCCGACGGTACGCCGCTCGACACTGGAACCAGCGAACTGCGGCCGGTGATTGACCGCTATGAGGTAGAGCTGCGCGATTACGAGCGTGTTTATGCGCTTCCCGGGCCGGCGCGCCAGAAGGCGATGGAAAGCTTTTACGCCGGTCAGTTGCGTCTGCTGGACGAGATCCATTTCGATACCGTCAGCCAGGCCGGGAAAGTGGATTATCTGTTGCTCCGCAGCCGTCTGGTACGCGAGCAGGAACTGGTAATGGCGGAAGGTCAGCGCGAGGCCGAAATCGCGGCCCTGATTCCATTTCAAGCGATCATCGTCGGCTTCGAAGAAGCGCGTCGAAGAATGGAGACCATCGACGGGCAGAAATCCGCCATCGCGCTGGAGAAACTGATTAAAGATATCGCCGTGGCCAAGGATTCCATGGCGGGCGCAAAGCGCAATCCGGCCACGCTGAACCGTGCTGCCCAGCGCTTGGAGCAATTGCGCGGCAGCCTGCGTACCTGGTATGACTTCTACGCCCTCTACGATCCAAAGTTCGTCTGGTGGACGGAAGCGGGTTACAAGAAGGCCGACGACGCGGTCGAAGCGCATGCCCAGTTCCTCCATACGGCGTCGGGCATGGGCGGAACGCTGGAGGCGGGCGGCGGATTTGGCGGGCGTGGCGGCGGTGGGGGCGGCCGCGGCGGAGGCGGGGGCGGCGGAAACGGAGGCGGTGGCGGACGGCGGTCCAACGGGCAATTGGGAAGCGAAGAGGAGCTTTCGGGAGTTGGGCCGGCCGGCCGCGAAGCTCTGTTGACCTCCTTGCACACTGCGATGATCTCGTATACGCCGGAACAGCTAATTACATTGGCCAACCGGGAATTCGCCTGGTGCGACAAAGAGATGCTGCGCGCCTCGAACGAAATGGGTTTCGGCGACGATTGGAAAAAGGCGCTCGAAGCAGTCAAGAACAAGTACGTCGAACCGGGGCAGATGATCTACCTGGTGCGCGATCTCTCGCGCGAGGCGATCGAGTTCGTCGAAAAGCACGAACTGGTCACCATTCCGGATCTGGTCAAGCAGGATTATTGGGAAGAGGCGATGACGCCCACCATGCAATTAGTCAATCCCTTCTTCACTGGTGGTGCGACGATTCAGGTATCCTCTCCGGCCAGCAGCCAGACCATTGAAGAGCGCCTCGAAGCACTGCGCGGCAATAATATCTACTTCGCCCGCGCCACCGTTTTTCACGAGCTGATCCCGGGTCACCACATGCAGCAGTACATGACGCAGCGCTATCGAAATTACCGCTCGATCTTCTCTACCGCGTTTTGGACCGAAGGCATGGCCTTCTATTGGGAGATGCTCATGTGGGATCTGGGCTTCACGCACACGCCTGAGCAGCGGGTGGGGGCGCTCTTCTGGCGTATGCACCGTTGCGCGCGCATCATCTTTTCGCTCAGCTTTCATCTGGGAAAAATGAAAGCCGCCGAGTGCGTACAATTCCTGGTGGATCGGGTAGGGCATGAAAAAGCGAATGCCGAAGGCGAGGTCCGCCGCTCTTTCAATGGTTCCTATGAGCCGATCTACCAGTGTGCATACATGCTGGGCGCGCTGGAATTTTACGCCCTGCACAAGGAGATGGTGGCGCCCGGCAAGATGACGAACCGCGCCTTCCACGACTCACTTTACCAACAGGGAAATATGCCCATCGAGATGGTTCGTCTTTCGATCAACGGGCAAAAAGTGAATCGGGATTATCAGCCGAGCTGGAAGTTTTACGGCGAGATCGCGTAGGAGTTTCCCGCCGACTCACCGTTGCGGTAACCTTGTGCTATCTTCGCGCGCCATGCCACGAAGATAGGAGGGTTTCGTAATGCGCGTTTGGATCGCCACCCTTTCTCTGGCCGTCACTTTCACGGCTGGTCCCTTTATCGCTTCCGCCGCTGAGAGCGCTGTAGTCACTGGCAAGGTCGTTGACGCAAGCGGTAAACCCATGGAACACGCCACTGTCATGGTTTACGAAGCCGGCGTCAAACATGGCTATGGCGTCTACTGCCCGAGCTGCTGGCCCGATTGCGGCAAGCGCGCCATCACTGACTCCGAGGGCAGTTACCGCATCGGCGGTCTCAATCCGGACCTGATCTTTCGGTTGCTTGTCATTCAGGATGGCTACACCGCCACTTATGTCAAAAGCGCCAATCCCGCCGCGGGACCGGCCCCGACGCCGTTCTCAAGATTCGAAAAGCCCCCGAAAATGTTACACAGGTAGTCCGTGGCCTGGTTGTCGATCCGCGCGGCGAACCCATAGCCGATGCCATCGTGGAACAGCAGGGCGTAACTTACACCGACGATCACGGGCGCACCATGAGTAGATTCGGAGCGGGCGATTGGATTGACCCTATGGCCGTCACTAACTCCAAAGGCGAGTTCGAAATGGCGTATGGACTTCCCGCGCTCAAAATGATCCTCGACGTTTCGGCCCGAGGTATGGCGCCGAAGCTATTTACCGAAACTACAGGCTCTGACCGTAAGACCATGACTGTATCGAGCGGGTCGACCATACATGGCCGCCTCGTGCAGGATGGCAAACCCGTCGCCAACGCCCAGATTGGTCTCACAACGCATGAGCGCCGCTCGGGAACCGTCTTTTCGGAAATGACCGTAGGAACCAGGGAAGATGGAACGTTCGATCTTTCCAATGTGCCCGCCGGGCGCATCTGGATTCTTTACGGCAAAATGCAGTCACTCGCGTCGCGCGGTTTGGCCGCCGAATTAATCGAGTGCGAGACCAAAGACAATGGACAAACGGTGAATGTGGGCGACGTTCAGGTCACTCCCGCGTTCACTCTTCACGGTAAGCTAGTGCTCTCCGACGGCAAGCCGCTTCCGCCCGACACGTTGGTGACGCTGGGGGCCGATCGCGCCTGGGACACGCAGATGGTCACCGCCGGCCCCGATGGTTCCTTCCAATTTGCCGGTTTGGCGAAGGGCGTCTATGGAATCAGCGCCGGCCTCAGAACCTATCAGATACCCGAGGGAGAGACCGGCGAGGTTCTTGTGAACCGCAACGTAGACGGCGTGGTAATCACACTCCAGCCTACGCCGCCGCGTAAGTAGCTACTCTCCTATTGGCGCAATCTTCGCTGACAACTGATCAAGTAGCGCCATTTGGCCCTTCAAGATTTTCCCGCGAGCGGTCTCGATTGCGAACCACGCCGCGCGATCCACCTCGGGAAATGTCTGCTGGCGTCCCGATCGCGGCGGCCATTCGATGGAAAACGTATTGCCCTTTAACGCCGACGGGTCGAATTCCGCCCGCACCGCCCACGCATGTACCACCTTACCGCCGGCTTGCTTGACCGCATCCAGTGGAATGAACTCGCCCGCGATCGGGACGCCCAGTTCCTCTTCGAACTCCCGGTGAGCGGCGGCCAAGGCATCTTCGCCATCCGCTAGTTCGCCCTTTGGGATTGACCACGCGCCATCGTCCTTCTTCGCCCAGAACGGACCGCCGGGATGCACGAGCAGCACTTCCAGGTTGCCGGCCGCGAATCGGAAAAGCAGAAGGCCGGCGCTCTTCTTCGCCATGTTTTACATGGTATCGGCTTCCGACGCGCCTCCCTAGTGTCCTGAGCGAGAGATGCGTTTAGAAAGTCGCGCGACCTTCCCGAGAATTAGATCCGCGTCGGCAGTCCAAACGAAGGGCTTGGGATTCTCGTTGCGCTTGTCCAAATAGTCGAGCATGGCCTTCTCCAGCGCGCGCACAGCAGTGTGACTGCCGCGACGGACGCATCGTTCCGTCACCTCCCCGAACAGCCGCTCCACCAGGTTCAGCCAACTACCGCTGGTCGGCGTGAAATGAATCACGTACCGCGGATGACGCTTTAGCCAGCCGCGCACCTTGGCTACCTTGTGAGTGCCATAGTTATCCATTACCAGGTGCACATCGTGGCCGCTGGGAAGATTAGCTTCGATCTCATCGAGGAAGCGTATGAACTCCTGATGCCGGTGACGGCGGTAGCACGTGCTGATGGTTACTCCCGAAGCCACATCCATGGCAGCGAACAACGATGTGACTCCGTGCCGCACGTAGTCGTGGGACTGCCGGGCTGGCACCCCTGGCGCCAGCGGCAGAATCGGCTGCGTCCGATTCAACGCCTGAACCTGACTCTTTTCGTCCACACACAGCACGATCGCACGATCCGGCGGATTCAGGTACAACCCTACGATATCCCGCACCTTCTCAACAAATTGAGGATCTTTGGAGAACTTGAAATTCTCTACGCGGTGCGGCTGCAATCCGAAAGCACGCCAGATTCGCACGATTGCATTCTGCGTCAGGCCCACCTCTTGCGCCATGAGACGGGTGCTCCAATGCGTGCTGTTGGCTGGCATTGATTCCAGCGTCTTGGTGACGACATCCTCAATCTGCTGATCGGTGATCTTGCGGGGCGCGCCGACACGCGGCTCATCCAGTAAGCCATCCAACCCGAACTCAATAAACCGTTGCCGCCACTTTCCCACTGTCGCGCCGGTAATCTGCAGTTTCCGAGCGACCTCCGAGTTGTTCAAGCCCTCCCCACAATTGAGCACGATCCGGGCGCGCATCGCCATGGCCTGCGCTGACTTCGGCCGTCGCGCCATCAGGCTCAATTTCGCCCGATCAGCATCGGCAATTTCCAGTGGTTTCTTGGGACGGCCTGATCGCATGCCCAAGTATGAGGCCGAAACGTTATTTACTCAACGTATTTCTCGCTCAGGACACTAGAAGTTAATGTGAACGCCGCCACCACCACGCCTTGCGCGCTGCGTTCGCCGGTGAGATGGAGCGGCAGGCCCAGGTTGTAGTGCAGCGCGGAAGTTTATCGTGGGCCGAAATGGCCGTGCTGGCGTTACGGAAGAATCTTGCAATAACGGCTTTTATAAGAAGCGGACTTTCGCCGCTTGTTCTCCCCTGCTACATTGGGTGTATGGGCTTCAGAATCGGGGTTAACTACCATCCCCGCGGCGATCAGGAGAACGCTATCGCAGAACTCACGCGCGGCGTGCGGGAGGGTGAACAGCATCAGGTTTTATTGGGTGTGACGGGTTCCGGGAAGACCTTCACGGTTGCTAAAGTTATTGAAAATATTGGCCGGCCCGCCCTGGTGTTAGCGCACAACAAGACCCTCGCCGCGCAACTCTACCATGAGTTCAAGACCTTCTTTCCCGACAACGCCGTCGAATACTTTGTCAGCTATTACGACTACTACCAACCCGAAGCCTACATTCCGTCCGGCGACGTTTACATCGAGAAGGAAGCGACCATAAACGACGAGTTGGACAAGCTGCGCCTATCCGCTACCAAGTCCCTGTTCGAGAGGCGCGACTGCGTGATCGTCGCCAGCGTGAGTTGCATCTACGGTCTAGGTTCTCCCGAAGCGTATTACGGCATGCTGCTGATGCTGGAAAAGGGACAGAAGATTTCGCGCAACCAGATTCTATCCAAGCTGGTGGAGATCCTCTACGATCGCAACGATGGCGATTTCCGGCGCGGAACGTTTCGGGTTCGCGGCGATGTGATCGAGGTCTATCCGACTTACGACGATTTCGCCTATCGCATCGAACTCTGGGGCGACGAAGTGGAGAGTCTTTCGCAGATCGACCCGCTGCTTGGCACGGTGAAACAGACCTACGTACGGCTGCCGATCTATCCCAAGACGCACTACGTGATGTCGGACGCGACCAGGGAGACCGCGCGGGAGAGCATTCGCACGGAGCTCGAATGGTGGCGCCAGGAGCTGGAAAAACAAGGCAAGGCAATTGAGGCCCAGCGCCTCTACCAGCGCACCATGTTCGATCTCGAAATGATGAAGGAGATCGGCTACTGCCACGGCATCGAGAATTATTCCCGTCACTTTTCGGGACGCCTGCCGGGCGAAGCGCCGCCCACTTTGCTCGACTATCTGCCGAGCGACGCGGTGATCTACATCGACGAAAGCCACCAGACCGTTCCGCAGCTCCACGGCATGTATCATGGCGACCGCTCGCGCAAAGAGGTGCTGGTGGGTCACGGATTCCGCCTGCCCAGCGCGCTGGATAACCGGCCGCTGACCTTCGAAGAGTTCGAGCATCGCGTGAACCAGTTGGTGTACGTATCGGCGACGCCCGGTCCGTACGAATTGACGAAGGTCGCGGGAGTGGTGGTAGAGCAGATCATCCGCCCCACGGGATTAATCGACCCGCCGGTCGAGATCCGTCCCGTGAAGGGGCAGGTGGACGATTTACTCAATGAGATCCGCAAGCGGACAGCGGCGAATCAGCGCGTACTGGTGACCACCCTCACCAAGCGCATGGCGGAAGATCTTTCGGAGTATTACTCAGAGGTCGGCGTCAAGTGTAATTACCTGCATTCGGAGGTAAGCACGCTCGATCGCATCAAGATTCTGCGAGACCTGCGCCGCGGCGAGCACGACGTGTTAATCGGCATCAACTTATTGCGCGAAGGTCTCGACCTTCCCGAAGTCTCGCTGGTTGCAATTCTGGATGCCGACAAAGAGGGATTCCTGCGGTCGGCGGGATCGCTGATTCAGACGATTGGCCGCGCCGCGCGCCACGTGGAGGGACGCGCGATCCTTTACGCCGATATCATGACCGACAGCATGAAACGCGCGCTGGACGAGACGGGCCGCCGCCGTGAGATCCAGATCGAATACAACGAGCGCAATCACATCACGCCGCAATCTATCGTTAAGCCGATTGACATGAGCCTGGTGGCGGTAGCGGAGGGCGACTACGTCACGGTGCCGCTGGAATCGGATGAAGAAGTAGAAGATCTCACGCCCGAGCAACGCATTCGTTTCATCGGCGAGTTGGAAGAGCGCATGCGCGAGGCCGCGCGCAAGTTCGAGTTCGAGAAAGCGGCGCAGATCAGGGACAGGGTCAAGACATTGAAGGCGGTGGGATGAAAACCGTCAGTCTTGACGCGAGATCTAATTCCCCTTCTGAAACATCGAAATCCCTGCGACCCCCGCCGCGCCGGCGGCGATACACTCCGCCTCGTTGCCTTCATCGATGCCGCCCAGTGCCAGCACCGGCAACGAGACCGCGCGCACCGCGTCCCGCAACCGCTCGATCCCAACCGCTATTGGCTTCGCTTTGAAGACGGGACCGAACACTGCGAAATCCGCGCCTTCGCGTTCCGCCGCGTGCAATTCGTCTATAGTGTGCGTCGAAACGCCGATTACGAACCCGGGCGGCGTAATCTTGCGCAACTCACATGGCGCGATTGAACCTGACGGTAGATGCACTCCATGTGCGCCCGACGCCAGCGCGACATCGACACGGGAATTTACCAATACCTGCGAGCCGTGCGGATTCGGAAGCGCCAGCGCCCGCCGGATAAGATCAAGCAACTCGCGCGCGCACAAATCCTTCTCGCGAATCTGGATGCGCCCGACGCCCTCGCGCATCGCGCGCTCGATGAATGCCAACAGAGCTTGCGTGCCCCCCGCGCTGCGCCGGTCCGTTATGTAGTACCGCTGGCTCAACGGCCGGCGCGGCGGCCGGAGGATTCCCATCGGCCCACAATCAGATCCACGAACGCCATCCACGCGCCTTCGGGACGCTCGACTTTGCGAAACAGAGCGACGTAGTCGGGCCGTTTTAAACCCATGCCGGCGAAGGCCAGGGAATACAGGCCGGAGGCTTCGAAATCTACGATCTGCTCTTTATGCCACTTATCCGGCTCCGAAAGATACGGGGCAAGATAGTCTATGACGGTCGCGATGGTCGCTGCGTTTTTGGCCTGCAGACTCCACAGATCGACCCCTTGCACCTGAGCGATACGGCAGACGTCCGAATAGGCTTCCAGGTTAAACGCCGAATAGGAAAGCGACCGCGTTCGTAACTCTTCGCGGGGCGCGCTTCCGTTTTTTGCGATCTGGCGATTGAAAATATTATCGCGGTAGAACGCAAACGCAGCCTGTTGCGCGGCGCTATCGCCCACATAGTTGGCCACTGCCGCTACTTGCGCCACGTACCAAGAGGCGTGGTTGTTACCGCTATTCTTTTCGTCCTCGGCGGTCTTGCTGTGCAGCAGCCAGTGCAGGTAATCCTCAAACCAGCGGCGTGTTGCAGCCTGGTCCTTCGGATCCCAAGACCCCGTCGCGGCGAGGAACTCCATTCCCTGAATCGCGCGGATCAAGACCCGTCCATCCAGTACGCCCTCCGCACGTCCCGTGTTGAAGCCGGGAATCGCCTGCGAGTACTCGAGATTCGGATTCATGCGCGTTTTCGAATTCACGAACCACGCGTTTACCACTCGCGCAGCGCGCTGTGCATAAGCGGTATTGTCCAGCAGGAAGGCGGCCGAACCAAGCGAAAATACAGCATCGCTCATTGCATTGAGGGCATTCTTGTTGTCCATGAAGCGCCCTGGATTGGCGTGCCCGTCCTGACGAATATAGGGACCGCCGGGATGATCCGGATCCGGCCAGAAATAGGTGGCCTCGCTGTAATAATCGTGTACTTCGAGTTCGATATTTTTGGGGCGGCTCGCGGTGACGGTCCACGGACCTTGCGTCATACGCCGGTCGGCGTCCGCGCGCAGACGACGAACCGCATCCTGCGTCCATGCTTCCTTACGCAGAATCGCACCGTGAATCGGCTCGGCCTCGTTTTCCGAGACGATCGTCATCGGCATATCCGCGACAGTAGCGTGAATTTGCGACGCGGCCAAAATGAGAGCGAGCCCTATCCGCACTATGGGAATTGTGACAGAAAACCGCCGTGCGTGTGGAAAGCGAGGTACGCCAGCCCTATATTTTGCAACGCGATATATTGCGCATCTTTTCAAGGTTCTTGAGATTATGGCATAGATACCGAGGGATTTTATGTGCTCCCGCCTACCTCGGTGGCAAACCGCCGCCTTGCTTCTTAATCAATCCAGTTACGGGCAACGGCGGCCCAGCGGGCGCGGTGGGCGGAGGAAGGCCGGGGGCCGGCGCTGCCGCCGGCAATCCCGACGCGGGCTCGACGGACTTCGGCGCTATCGCCGCAGAGGGCTCGTGCGCAGGAGACGGGGCCGTAGCGGGATCTATGACGCGGTCGGCTGTCGATACCGGCATCCCGTGCAAGGGGCATTGTTGAGCAGGCTCGGTTCCGTCGATGAATAGTTCGTTGAGCGTTCGCGGACAGGAATCGCTCGCCAGTTGGCCGCTTTCCATACAAATACGCGCGGAAACAATTCCCGCCGGACGAGGAAACTGCTTTGCGTTCTTATATTGGCGGAACTCCGCAGCGCGCTTCATGAATTCGGTCCAAATCGGCAGCGCCGAACGGGCGCCCTCCAGGTTCAGCTCGCGATTATCATCAAACCCCACCCACACGACGCAGAGCAACTCGGAAGTGAATCCGGCGAACCATCCGTCATGCGACGTGCCCGTTTTTCCGGCTGCGGGCAGGTTAAAGCCAAGAGAGTGAACACGGGCGCCCGTCCCGCTACGCAGAACCTCTTGCATAAGGTTCACCATCAGGTAATTCACGCGTGGATCCAGCGAGGGCTGCGCGTCCGTGCGGTGTTCATAGAGCGGCGTTCCATCGGCGGCGCGCACCAGGGAAATGGCAGTGGGCGCCACATGCATACCTTGGTTGGCAAACATCGTATAAGCCCCGGCGATTTCGAGCGGCGTCGTCTCGTATGCGCCCAACGCCGCCGAAGGAGTTGGCTTGACGGCATCGTTTAAGCCCGCACGCTTCGCTACAGCGATGACATTGTTCATCCCGACCTGCTGCGCCAAGCTGACGGTTGCCACATTTAATGAGTGCGCCAGCGCCGTGCGCAATGTGACGTCACCCATAAACTCATGCTTGAAGTTTCCTGGCTGATAGCTCTGATTCCCAAAGGTAAAGGTGGTTGGTTCGTCGTTCAAGATGGTTGCGGCGGTAAAGATCTGCGATCCCCCTCCAATAGCCGTATTCAGCGCCGCGGCATAGACGAAGGGCTTGAAAACGGATCCCGGCTGACGCATGGAGAGCACGTGATTTAACTGGCTCGACTGATAATTACGGCCGCCCACCAATGCTTTGATTTCCCCTGTATGGGGGTCAAGCGCGATCAGCGCTACTTGCGGTTGCCCGGCAGGAATGGCGTCGCGCTTTTGCTTCTTCAGGAGCTTGTCCACGGCCTCCATTCCCGACGCGACCGATTGTTGGGCGGCCTTTTGCAAATCCGGGTCGAGAGTAGTGTAAATAAAGCGCGTCTGCCGGTCGTGATCGTCCAGCTTCGATTGCAGCTCCCCATTCATTACGTCCACAAAATACTGGTCTTGGATGCGGCCCGTATTAGCCTGCGCAATCTTAATCGGAGCGGCTTCCGCCTCCTCATACTGGCTGGCGGTCAGGTATCCGTTCTCGCGCATCAGACCCAACACGATGTCGCGGCGCTCCTTGGCGCGATCGGGATACCGGTAGGGGTTGAAGTAACTTGGACGCTGCACCAGGCCGGCGAGTAGCGCGGCCTCGGAGATGGAAATCTGTCCAACATCCTTACCGAAATAAACGCGCGACGCCTCTCCGAACCCGTGAATGCTAAACGGTCCGGTGCGGCCCAGATAGACTTCGTTAGCGTAATCCTCGAAGATCTGCTGTTTGGTGAGGCGATGCTCGAGATGCATCGTGATCAACAACTCTGCCAGCTTGCGCTTCCAACGTTTATCCGCATCCAGAAAAAATCCACGCGCCAATTGCATCGTGAGGGTAGAAGCGCCCTGTTCCTTGCGTCCGCTCCTGAAATCCACCCAGGCAGCCTTCAGAATGCGTAAAGTGTCAAAACCCGTATGGCGAAAGAAATGTTTGTCTTCGGCCGAAACCACCGCGTGAATCAAGCTCTGAGGCAAATCGCGGAACTGCTGCAGGCGCCGCTTTTCTCCATGGCTGGAGAGGTTGGCAATTAACTGGGGCCCAAGCGATATGCGCTGCCGCTCGGTATTATCGGCGAGAGAAACAATGCGTGTGATCTTGCCGTTGGCGAATTCCAGCACGGCAGGCTCTCCGCCGGAGAAGGAACCGCGGCCCGGGAAAATCTCGATGCGTTGTGGGGATTCTTTAGGAAGGTTATACCATCCCACCGGGTTATCGTGCGAGGTGGTGTAACCGCTACGGCGCAAGTCCGCAGTCATTTCCGTCAGGGTCGCGGCATCGCCTACGGCTACTAAGCGCGGCGCGGTAAATATATCAACCGTATCGGAAAAAGGGCCCGTCCTCAGCCGAGCCTCTATTACCTTGGAATATCTAAAGTATAGAAAGCCGAAGATCGTAACAGATATGGCAAAAAGCCCGATTGCGCACCACAACGCAATGCGCGGTCCTCTGCGATCGAAAAATTGAGGCTTTTCCGGATCAGGTGCAGATAACGGATTAGTCGGGTCTGGCTCAAGGTCCTGCTCCACGCTCTCGTTCTGCAGCATCGGGTTTTATCCGATACAAGAACAGCAACTGTGGGGCCAAGATGGGGTTAGAGCTAGAAAAAGATGATTAACTACGCGGCTTTCTGTACTTTACCGGAGCGAAGGCAGGATGTGCAGACGCGCAAACGGCGTCCCGCTCCATTGACCAAGGCGCGCACGGTCTGCAAATTTACATTCCAGCGGCGTTTTGTGACGTTGTGGGCGTGGCTGATCCGGCTACCAAACTGCGGACCCTTTCCACACACCTCGCATATTCTTGCCATACGTGAATCTCCCAGTGAACCTGAATCCCGATTGTATCATCTGAATTTCATACCGGCAACTAAACGTCTATTCCCGAACGTTTGGCAACCCGTTTGCTATCCTCTGGCGTAAGATTATGCGAAGCCGCGAGACCATTCTGGTGGTAGAAGACACCGACGAGATTAGACGGCTGGTATGCAGTATGCTCGCCTTGCAAGGATACAATTGTCTGGCCGCCGCGGACGGCATGGAAGCTCTGCAGCTAATCGAAAACGGCTCAGATCCAGTGCAACTCGTGCTTACCGATATGATCATGCCGAATATGATGGGCACGGATTTGGCGCGCCATCTCGCTCGCGAGCGGCCTGAGATTCGAATCGTCTTGATGTCAGGGTTCTGCGACGATCCTATAGTTCGGGTCTTTGAACGTATACCAGCAATTTTCATCGCGAAGCCGTTTACGGCCGCCGCCCTTTACGATAAGGTTCGCGGGGCGCTCGATCAGCCGTGGAGCGGCTTGCCCGAATTGTGTCCGGATTCATCCCAGCGATGAAAGGCAACTTTTGGCGCTCGCTGATCGCGGTTTTAGCCGGAAATCTGATCTATTACAGCGTGGAGCGCTATTTGCCCTATGGGGCGCAGCACCAAATCTATAGAATCGATTGGGGGCTGGCGGTGGATTTTTGGTTTTGCCTGGCCTGTTATGGCCTGGTGAAACTGGTCTGGTGACCCAGGCCACTAAATTACTTCAGTTTTTCCAGCCGCTTACGAACATCCGCGGCGCTCTTTTGGTCGGACGCAATGTCCAAATACTTCTGGTAGGCATCACGCGCGGCCTGTTTATCTTTCAATCTCTCTTGGGTTTCGCCTAATTTCAACCAGGCCTCGGCGTCGCCATCGTTATACTTGGTCGCAGAAATATAGCGGTTAGCCGCCGCGCGGAAGTCGTGTTTCTTGGCGTAAAAGTTGCCCGTTTCGATATCCTTTTTCGCCTGTAAAGGATTGAAGGAATACGTCATGGTTCCGATGGTAGTGTCCTCTTCAGGCGGGGCAGCTTCCTTATCGGAGGTCTTCGCGGGTGGGCGCTGCCGCTCGAGCTTGGGAGGAGTTGGCGGCGTTTGCTGCGGCGGGTTCGAATCCTGTGCCAAAAGAGGCAAAGCACCGGCCAAGAGAATCATACCGGGGAACCAGCGCCACATAGCTTCTATTATAGCGGTGAGCGGTAAATCATGGCAGCAACCCTGCGCGGATCAGATCGTCTCTTGCGATGCGCTTGATGATCGGATCCGTCTTCTGCACACCGGAGTATCCCAGGTGCACCGAGTCCATGAAATCGGTATCAGCCGCCAGATGGGAAAGATCCGTCAGTTCCACTGCTCTGGAAGACAAGAGCGGAAGCACGCGTTGGCGGTATCTCTCGGCCGGTGGAAAGCCTGTAGTCCAGGAAGCCGTCGGCACAAAGAACGCCTGAACCTTGACGCCGCGCGTCTGCAGATAATCCACTAGCTGACCGAGTTGGACAACCTCGAGATCCATTCCGGTTTCCCAGCCCGGACCCAAACGATTTAGCCAATAGCTGCGGTTCTCCTCGCTTGGACGACGATGGACCGGCCGGAGATAATCAAGCGGTTCGTGGAAAGTCAGGTTCGCGGCCCATGTCCAGAAGGCGTGATTCCGATTTTGTTCCAAACGAAACGCCCGCGCCTGATCCGATAAGGGACGAGGCCGGATTCCCCCCTGGGGAGTGTAGGAATACAGGACATCCGGGGAAAAAAAGCCGCTGAACATACTGCTCGGGTCGATGGATGCGCGATGCTCTCCATCGCCAAAAAACAACCCGATGATCACCGCGTTCTTGCTGCCGCCCGCGCGCAGAAAGCCCTCACGCTCCACCAGATTGCGCACAAACTGAAATTGTTGTGTTGAGGTGGCGGCGCTAATGCAATAGTTGTGGAACAACTGCTTTTGCGCCGGCGGCAGCTCCCACGCTTTCACGGCGGTGAGCGTGTTCGACGCGCCTAGCAAATAGACGCCCCCGCGTGAATAATCGGCGCGGGGCAACGTCTCGTTGAATAGACGCTCTTCCGGGGTCTTGTAAAAGCGGCAATCGAGATACATGCCACTGCTGCGCTTCCACTCGGCAAGACGGCTTTGCAGAAGCAGCGTATCGTGACTTACCAGCTCATAGACTACAGCGAGACTCACCGCTACCAGCGCGAGCACCATCGCGAGAATTCCGACTTGATAGCGGGCGGTTCTTTGCTGGTTCGCGGGTAAATGTGAAGCAGTCATACCTAGAAGTTTTTATATAGGACGACAGAACGACCCGAATGGTCGAGCTGGCAAACCACTATGGCAAGTACGGCTATTACGGTCAGAACAAGAAATGCTATCCGGGGATGCCGGCGCCAGAACGCATCCCCTATCGCGAATGGATTCATAAAGCTTTCTCTTTCTTGGGAGCGGACAAGCATGCGGCGCGCAACATACCTAACACAACGGTCCGGGGCTCCGCGTTGTCAACTGCCAGCAAGCTGACCGTCTGGTCGGTAGCAAGACGAGGAAGCCGCGGAAAATGAAAGCGAATCCGCCGATGCCTCTTCGCCAGAAACCTGCACAGTGTTTCGGCGGCGGACTTGGCCACGGCATATTCGCCCATGGTGGCGGGCAGTTCGTCGATTGAGATTGAGGAAGGATAGAGGACGCTGCGTAACGAACATCCCGGCCGCGAGACGGCGGCAAACGTCTCGAGGAATCCGTCGATAAAGGCTCGCGAAAATCCTTGGTAGAGCGTTAACGAGAATCGGCCGGTGACTGACGAAAAGGCAAAAGGGGTAGCGAAGTAGCAAAGCAGCGTCGGCGACCAGGCCCCCAGCGTCTCCGCCAGCTTCGGCCCATCCGTCGCCACATCGTAGCTGAAACAACTTACGGCGGAGCCCCCGGCGGCGGCATCCGCCACAATCTCGCGCGCTTCCTTGATTCCTTTGCGATAAGTGAACTTCACTTCGGCGCCACCCGCTGCCAGCATCTTCACCGCAACGTCGCCAACGCCGCGCGAGCCGCCAATCACCAGGGCGCGTTCGCCCTGAAACTCGCCGGGCGTTACGTCTCGGGCGATCTCGACGAATGCGGGCTGGTGGACCGGCAAGGGCCGTAGTGCAGCTCTCACTTCGCCTTGTAAACCTGAACCTGAAACTTGTATGGTGACAAGGGAAAGCCTGTCATCGAACTCAGCCGTCGAATAGCGCAGGCTCGAAGACGCAGCGGAGGCATCCGATGCGTCTAGCGTCAATCCGACGAACAGAGAATTTTCCCCCGGAAGTTCCATGCCAACCATCCGCGTCAGAGCGAGCATCGCGGCGAGCTGTCGATGTTGAATCAGCCAAGAGGCAGACGGAAATAGCTCGGATGCGAGCGCAGGATTCAACACCATCGGCAACTCTCCGTGGGCGTGTTGAATATTGGCCGCCGTCCACGCCTTGCACGGAAGGCGTTCCGGCAACGTTTGATCCGGTAATGCCGCGGATTCCGTGCCTTCGCACCACTCCACCGTCGCCTGCATGAGATTCACGCCGTCTTTCACAACGTCCAATCGCACGCGCGCCGCACCCACCGCAGTGACCACCAATTCGACGGCTTCGTCCAGAAAGACGGGACTTCCGAATGCCGCCTTCACTCTGCTGAGACAAATCGGGACTCCATGGCGCTGCAGCCACCCATCCAACGCCCATAGCAGTACGTGAACCCCATGCACTACGGGGCGGCCGAAGAGCAGGCGGCGCGCGGCTAAAGCATCTACGTGGATCGGGTTGTAATCGCCCGAGAGCTGCGCGAAGCGTTCCTGATCCCGCCACGTAAATATTCGATTCATCAGGGTCTGTCCTGCGGTTTAACCGCGTGCGCGGCGGCGGCCGCCGGCCGCTCTAATACGAAGCGGCGCAAGAATTCAATCCGCCCGCGCAAGTCGGTCGGAAAGAAGAGGAACGTGAAGCAAACGAAGTGCATGGTCAGGAAGATCGCCACGGCGCGGGTCGGCTTCGATTTCAGATACTCTTTGAGGCCTTTGCGCCCGCGCTGCCGGACAATGTGATCCTCCCACATTTTGCTGACTGAGACACCTGCGCCGTGAAGCAGTCCAAACACCATGAAATTCCACGAGGAGCCATGCCAGACTCCGGCCAGAAATAGCGCAACAAAATAGCAGATATAGGTAATTGTTCCGGCGCGCGACGGCCATCTTCGGACGCCGCCTTTATACATGGCCATAAACAGGTAATCTCGGATCCAGGTAGTTAACGTGATATGCCATCTGGCCCAGAAATCGATCACATTGCGCGCCAGGTAGGGACGATCGAAATTTTCCGGAAGACGCATTCCCGCCAGAGCAGCTCCGGCTATTGCAATATCGCAATAGCCCGAGAAGTTGAAGTAAACGTAAAGCGGATACAGATAGAAGAGAATCGCGAATTTGCCGATGTCGGTTGGGTTCCACACGTGGAGTTGGGTGGCGCCCGCCATCTCCGTCCAGCGAAGGAAAAGCGCTCCGATCAGCGCTACTTTGATGACGCCAAGGAAAAGCCGCGCGTGCAGCCGCACCACTTCCAGCCAGTCCGTGGTCAGCCGGTGAAGTGAGGTAAACGATTCACGAAAGTTCTGAAATCTCTGAATCGGGCCGGCGAGAAGAGTGAACAGGTCAAATTGGTAATTCAGATACTCCCAAAGGGAGGGACTTTCGATCTGGGCTTCCGCTGTATCCACCAAAAAATGGATTTGGCGGAATAACATGTAACTGAGCCCGATAATTACCAGGGAACTGTGAAACAGACGGGGCGGGACGAGAGCTTCCAGAAAGCGGTATCTCTTGAGAAGAAGAAATGCGCCCACCAGCAAAGCTACGTAACTCGCAAGGAATGGCGAATAGCTCTTTGCGCCGGCCAGCTTGCGGGCGGCCAGCGCCGCGAAGTATCCGCTTAAGACGAATGCGGCCAGCGCCGCCCAACTCGCCAGATTGGGCACATACGTTGCGAGGAAGCCCGCGCTGCAGGCAGCGAACAGCAACTGCCTGGGACGCCCAGGCGGCAACTGAAAGATGAGTACGGCAAATACAAGGACGCCAACCAAGAAGCCCGGGCTGGCAACATTCATCGCTTCGCGCTCAGCTTTTTTCCAATCAGACGAATGAAGGTACCAATGTTTTGATCATCCCCTTTCATGCCGGAGATTTCCGCGGTGGCGAAGCGAATTCCAAAATGCTTCTCCGTGGCGATGATGAGATTGATGTGAGCCAACGAATCCCATCCCGGAACGTCATCGGCCGTCATGGAATCTTCGAGAACGATGCTATCGTCTCCGAAGACGTCCTGAAACACGGTCTGCAAACCATCACGTACCTGAGTCGTATCTAAGTCAGTCATTGGAAACTTCTCTTGAAATGAAGGTCGGGAATGAATCCACGGCGTCAAGGGACAGCCGCCACCAGCTATGGCCGTCGGGATCGGCCGAAACCGGCTCGAATCCGAGGTGGGCGTAGTGGTCCCGCACCAGCGCGTTTTTCTTCGTCGGAATATATTCGCCCAGAATGGATTTTACGTTGCGCTCGCGGGCCGTCTCGCACAGAGTATCCAGGACGAATCGCTCCACGCCCCGTTTCAACACCCGGCAACTCATCAGCCACGTGTCGATTACCATGTCGCCGTCCGCCACCTTGGCCAGCACCACGGAAATCAAGCCGTTGTCTCCAAAACAATCGCGTAACGAAATGGTACGCGTCATCCATTCGTCGCTTTGAGCCATCCTCATCAAGTCGGCTGCGGAGTGGCGGCGCGTGGTTAAGTTGAACTGGTTCGAGCGAGCGATTAGCTGCGCCACGCGCTCCAAAGCGCCTTTGTCCACTGGTTCGACACGGGCTTTCATTTCGAGAGAACGGAGAAAGTCATCGATGTTTCCAGCGGTCGATTCCGCGGTCCGCCGCAAGCCGTTGGCGCGATACATCTCCGTCCGCTGGAGATCCTCGCTGCCCACCGAAATGGTTTGGAAATAGTTGTGCCGCTCCACCGCGTAGATGTAGCCAGCCGGGTCTTCGGGAAGCTCAGGAACGGCGACTTCCGGCAGAAAACGGCGCACCAGCGCTCTCTCGGCGGGATTATCGTCAACGAATACCAGCGAGTCTATGCCGATTTCGAGCTGCTCGGCAATGCGCCGGATGTTGGTAGCCTTGTCTTCCCAGTTCGCCACAAAGCACGAGATGTGGTCGCTGCGCAGACACATTTCTGGGTGTTTTTCAAAAACCTCGCGCGCGGTATCTTCGTTATTCTTGCTGCACACGGCCAGAATGACGCCGCGCCGCCGCAGGCCGTCGACGTATTGTTGGAATGCAAGGAACGCTTCGCCCTCTGCTTCGCCATGTCCGATGCGGATTCCACCGAGGCCGTCATCGCCAATCACGCCGCCCCACAACGTGTTGTCAAGGTCAAGCACCAGCGCTTTCTTCGATTTGCCCCGGAAGGACCCTACGATCGAAGCAACGCTCTGGGCGTAAGTGACTAGATACTCAGGGGCGCACGGAAGCTTGGCCTGATAGTAGAATCGTTCGTCCGCCCACGCCCATCGCCCGGCGGATGCGGAAAGAGAATCGACATCATGTATGGTGACGAATGGGGGCGCTGCGTCCTGCATCGCAAGGTTTAGCTGCGCGATAAAACGAGCCAGACCCGCGTGATGACGCATCTCGTGATTACTTAGAATACGCGCTGGCGGAGGATCGAAATTGTTTTGCAGAATTTGGCAGCCGAAGCTCTCTTGCGCCGTGCTCCACAAATTCGACCAGCGGGCGACCTCTTCGTTCACTAACTCGCGAACGCGCTCTGCGCTGTCCTCATGGGTGGGGAGCCGGCTTAAACTTCGGTGATTGGTCGCCAGAAATAGAACCTCGGGCCGAAACGCATGCAACCCGGAGGAGGGATCTAGAATCTCCTGGCGAAACACATCGTAATCCGATTCATAGATTTCGAAATCAATTCCCAGGGCGAAGAGAAACAGGCCGATCAGATCAACCAGCTGTTGGCTGGTAAAACTGGCCAATACCGCAAATTTCAGCGGTCGCGCGGACTTCTTATGTATGCTCTTGCGAAAGCGGGAGAGCATGGCGGCGGTAGCGTAATCCAGACCGGGATGCACGATTTGGCGTAAAATCGTGGCGACTTCGTCCGGCTGCGATGCCGCTATGCTCTTCAATTGGGACAGGAGCTTGCGTGCAACCTGCGGCTGGTCGGTGGGCGCGGCAGAATGATAGACCTCGATTAAATCACGCATGAATAGACGTCCGTCAAACGAAAGGTGCTTCCGACCAGCGAACGCCCCGCCGCCAAAAACAACTATCGAACTGCTGCCTGCCGACGGAACCGATGATTAGGGGTCGAACGAATTGCCCGGCTAACCAAGCGGTGAATTACCGTGACGCAATTCTTATGATTATATCATCGTCGCGTCTATTTTTTAACATTCCATAGTGCAAGTGTCGGAGCCAAATAGAAAGTTCCGGTTCTCGGCCAAGTAGAAAGTTCCGGTTTTGAGGGTCGGCTTGGGACCCTCATGGTATGTTCGCACAGCCGCACCGGGGTCGCGCCTGGGGCGGTTGCCCAAAGCCGAGGCGACGGGGTTGGCTCCGAAGCAATCGGCGAATGCCCTCCTGTGACGCAAAACCCGTGAGTTTTTCCGGAGCGCCAGGAGGGCATTGTCGAGCCGGGATCCATTGCTTTGGTGAAACCTCCGAGCGGAGGCTTTGGGCTTATCAAACGCGAAGCGCGCCGGGCTGCTTTTTGCCCGGCGCTTCCAAATTGGTTTTTCTCTCAATCTCCAATCAACTTCCACAGCGGAGGGCTGGGGCGATCAAAGAAGCCCTGCATCCAATTGCTCTTCCCTCCCGCGTTGTAATCCTTGCGAACCGGTTGGCGCACTTTCGCCTCAGCCGCGATGGCCCGCGCGCCGCACTCGCCGATCTCCACGTATCGCCCTTGGTAGCGCGCCTTCAACTCCCCGTCGAGACGGAGTTCGACGCGCAGCCGCTGGCGCCGCATCCCAGCTTGCACTTGGGAGCGCACGATCTGGTAGCGACGGCCCGCGAAGCTGAACGTGTAGTCGTTGCCGATTACCCGCTCTTCTACGTGACTCAGAATCGCGGCCAAGTCCAACTGCGGCGTCAGCGCGCGATGCTGATTGGGAAAGTCCGCTACCGGCCGAGCGAAATGGGTATTCCATTCCGGCCAATATTCTTTCTCCAGAAACGCATTGGCACTTTCCAGAGTGTTGACTTTCGCCAGACGCAGATGCTTCACCAGGCGATCTTGCGCCGTTAAAAAACTGCGTTCAATGCGCCCTTTGGCCGAGTCCGTCAACTACAGCGCATGCCGACCGTGCCGAAGGTACTTTTGAAGTCACCCATCCCCATCATCCGCTGAGAGGCCAGAGTTTCAAGCTGGTCACTTACCGTCACAACTGGGGCGAGGATCGAGTTTACTTCCACGACAACCGCGGCGTCCTGCGCTCTATTCCGGCGTGCTGGACAACAGTACTGCCAGCGGATCCATTCGTGGTGCTGGCCGCAGGGCGGTGCCTGTTTCGCTACGAGGACTTGCTGAAGTTGGCGGACTTTGTGGAGAAGGCCCGATGAGCCTGGGGCGCTTTAAGTGTAAAGACAATAACGCCGCTATTGTAAAGAGAATGATGCCGATGTCGTCCGGCGTAGCGATGCATAAAAACGCTAATTCATGTCAATTTTATCTAATAAAGATTGATAGCAGATCGCAAAAAAGCCTTGACACTGCGACTGATAAGAGCATAATTATCTTTACAATCGTAGTCGAATCATTGAGAAGAGCCTATGGCCGACCAGGACCGAAAGATCCGCGCGCTCCAGCAACAGGGAACACTGAACCCGCGTCCCAAAGCAGTGCGCGACCCGCTGTTTCTCCAGGACGATTTCTTCGATCCTCGCGATCTGGTCCAGGTCAAATACGAGATGCTGCGGAGGGTGCGGACCGAAGGCCAATCTGTAACGGATGCAGCCGCGAGTTTCGGTTTTTCGCGGCCGTCGTTCTATCAGGCGCGATCGGCCTTCGAGGACGACGGTCTTGCCGGCCTGGTGCCTCACAAGCGCGGCCCCAAGCAGGCGTACAAGCTCACCGAAGAGGTCCTCACATTCATTGGCGAGGTGCGCCAGGAAGAACCCTCCATGCGATTGCCGGACCTGGTGAAACGGATACAGAAGCGCTTCCGCATCAAGGTTCACCCGCGAAGTATCGAGCGCAGCCTGCTTCGCCATCAAAAAAAACTCCGCTGAACGGGGCCGGCGATAGACCCGCATCCCAGTTGGATCTGGCCGTTCACTACGAACAACTACGTCGCGACGCCATCGGCCGGCCCACTCACAGCGGCGAACGCTTGGGCCTCGCGCTTTTTCTCCGGCGCGGAATGACAGCCTGGATGCAGGCATGGTCAGAATGTAACGGCCATGTCGAACAGACCGCATGGCCTCAATCCAGCGCCGATGAAACGATTCCCGTCGAGATGCGCTCGCAGATCACCACTCTGCTGGCGAGCATGATTCTCTCTCTACAACAGGAGGCAATCTCATGACAGGCGTAGCTCACCAAAAAGTGAATGCTGGCCACCTCAAACGTAACGCCTATCTTTACGTCCGCCAATCAACGCTTCGCCAAGTTTTCGAGAATACCGAAAGCACCAAGCGGCAGTACGGGCTGCGCCAAAACGCTGTCGCCTTGGGCTGGCCGGTGGAGCGCATTGTCGTCATCGACAGCGATCTCGGACAGTCCGGCGCATCGGCTGTCGATCGGGAGGGCTTTCAGAAACTGGTGACAGAAGTGAGTCTGGGTAAAGCCGGCATCGTGCTTGGTCTGGAGGTCTCCAGGCTGGCGCGAAACTCCACGGACTGGCACCGGCTGCTAGAGATCTGCGCTCTTACCGACACGCTCATTCTCGATGAGGACGGCGTATATGATCCCTCACACTTCAACGATCGTCTCCTGCTGGGTCTCAAAGGGACCATGAGCGAAGCTGAGCTGCATGTGCTCCGGGCGCGCCTGCAAGGCGGAATCTTGAACAAAGCCCGTCGCGGTGAGTTGCAATGTCCTTTACCGGTTGGCTTCGTTTACAACGTCAACGACGAGCCTGTGCTGGACCCCGACCAGCAGGTCCAGGGAAGCATTCGATTCTTTTTCGAGACGTTTCGGCGTACCGCATCGGCCTGCGCAGTCGTCAAAGCCTTCCGTGAGAAAAAACTTCTGTTTCCGCGGCGGTTAAAGAAGGGACCGAACAAAGGCGATCTGGTGTGGGCCGAACTACCGCACAGCCGCGCCCTCCACATCCTGCACAATCCCCGTTATGCAGGCGCATTCGTATACGGCCGAAGCCGTACTCGCAACAACCCGAACGGAGGCGTCTCCTATACCCGCTTGCCGCGCGAGCAGTGGACGCTGCTCAAGAATGCTCACCCCGGCTACATCTCCTGGGAGCAATATGAAGAGAACCTTCTGCACCTTCGCGAAAACGCACAAGCCGTTGGAGCAGATCGTCGCAAGAGTCCTCCACGCGAAGGCCCTGCTTTGTTGCAAGGTTTGGTAGTCTGTGGCGTCTGCGGGAGCCGAATGACGGTCCGATACCACACGCGTCAGGACCGTCTCGTGCCTGAGTACCTCTGCCAGCGTGATGGCATCGAGCACGCCATATCGATCTGTCAGCGAGTGGTCGGAGATCAGATCGATCGTGCTGTGGGCCAGCTTCTGGTGGAGAGCGTGGCTCCGCTCGCGCTCGAAGTCACTCTGTCGGTCCAACAGGAACTCCAGGCGAGAATCGAGGAGGTGGATAAGCTCCGCAAGAAACAGGTGGAGCGAGCGCGTTATGAAGCCGATTTAGCCCAGCGCCGGTACTTGCACGTCGATCCTGCCAACCGTCTGGTCGCTGACTCGCTCGAGGCAGACTGGAATGAAAAGCTTCGCGCGTTAACGGAGGCACAGGAGCAGTATGAGCAACAACGGCGGCAGGATCGCGCCGCAGTGAATGAGCAGCAGCGTGCTCGAATCGCCGCGCTGTCCAGTGACTTTCCACGGCTCTGGCAAGATCCAAAGACTCCGGATCGAGAGCGGAAACGCATGGTGCGCTTACTGCTCGCCGACGTGACGCTCATTCGAGGGACTGGGATCACTGTTCATGTCCGCTTCAGCGGCGGAGTGACGAAGACGATCGAGCTGCCGAGACCCTTGACAGCCTGGGAACTCAGAACAACGCCGGCAGAGATTGTCGCCGAGGTTGATCGACTGACGGAGCATTACACCGATAAGCAAATCGTGGAAATCCTGAATCGCCGAGGCGCACTGTCCGGATGCGGGCAACGCTTCCACAGCCGTATCATCGCGCGTCTCCGCTCTGAATACCAGCTCAAACCGCGATATGATCGGCTACGCCAGAAGGGCCTGTTGACACTCGAAGAAATGTCGGCGCGATTGGAGATCGGCCCCAAGTGCGTGATCACCTGGCGGAATCGCGGCCTGCTTCGCGGCTATCCGGTGAACGATCGGAATGACTGGTTGTATGAGGATCCTGGGCCCAATCCGCCGTGCAAGGCCCAGGGCGTCAGGCTCGCCAAGCGGCGTCGTTTTCCCGAGATTGTCTTCCACGGTTCGCAGGAGGTGCAGTATGAAGCGTAAGCCTTGGCTTGCGGCGAATGCGCCGGAATCCACACGACGCCCAACTCGCCCAGCGCCCGCGCAATCTGCGTCGGCGGCATCTGTTGTCGGTCTAAACCCTCGCGCTGCTCCTGCCGTTTGGTCTTGATCGCTACCTGGAACATGCCGGCCTTATCCGTGTAGTATGCCAGTGGCCGACCGTACCGCTCCAGCTAGGACTGCAACAGCAGCCGGTTCTCCTCGCTCGTGTCCTGTCCCACGAAGCGCGCCAAGAGCCGGCTCGTGGCGTCGTCAATCATCGACACGCGCCGTTGGCCAGCCTTCCACAACCTCGCCTTCGCCATCCAGTGCCGAAGCGTCTCCTTGCTCACTGCAATCTGGTGCTTCTTAGAGAGATAATCCGCCGCCAGCGTCGGCCCAAACCCTCGGTACAGCGGATCGGAAAGAACCGCGATCGCCCGCTGCTCCACATCCGCTGGGAACTTCCGATTCGATCGCCGCCCACCCAGCTCATGAATGACTGCCCGGTCCCCCTTCTTTAGCAGCTTGCGCAGGAGTGGCCGCACCTGCCGCTCCGTGACGCCGATCTCCTCGGCCGCCTGCTTCTGCGTAATCAGTTTCTTCTTGGCCTTCTTCAGGGCCACCAGCCGGTCTCGCTCGGCTTGGGTCATCAGTAGTTGTCCTTCGTCCACCCTCCAGGCTGGACCCTGTCAATAGGACATTTCTACTTTGCCCGAATAGGACATAATCATTTTGCCGCGACACGTTGACACCGGGGGTGGCGCCCGATGACAACATCGGGTTAAAATCTGCACGCATCGTTCGGCTACCTCAGCGGCAGAAGAAATGGGCCAGCGCACTGACATGCATGGCCCAGAGTGGAGCCCGAGTTCACAAGTTACGAGGAGCTAGCAATCGCCACGCTCGTCGATAGTGAAGCCCGCCGGTTCGACGCAATGGCTGTTCACTGTCCGACCCTTTGTGAATCATGAATGCGGGTCTGACAGCGGCGGCACTTCGGACAGAATCGATGACATGGAGAAGCTTGAGGGCAGTTTCCTCGATGAAGGTGTTGCGCGCGAGTGCTTCACGCGATATTCTTTTTGCCATGCTGCGAATTCCCGCTTGCTTTGCTTTGATCGGTTTGGCCCTCTCGGGGCAGAACGCGAGTGGCCCGGATCTGGAAAAGCAAGCCGCTGAGCTGAAGGTTCTGGTGGAGAAAGCGCCCAGATCTCCCCTCGAAAGAACCCGGATTTCGATCCTGCCTCCCGAGCCTGGTTGGGAGATTGACTATCCTTCCGCTGTCACCATGGACGACGCCGGTCTGATTTACATTGTGCAACGAGGCGAGAAGGCGGACCCAGTCCTTGTAATCAATCGGGACGGCAAGGTCATCCGCTCTTGGGGAAAGGGGTTGTACCAGATTCCGCACAGCATCCGTATCGACCCGCAAGGCAATGTGTGGACGGTCGATTCGGGGAATTCCATGATTCTGAAGTTTTCGCCGAAAGGCGAGAAGCTCATGGAGATTTCGGTTGGCGAGCAACCGGTGGGCCGGGGCCGCACCAACGGAACCAGCGACATTGCGTTTGGACCGAACGGGCGCATCTATATCTCGGACGGCTATGGCAATTCGCGCATCCTGGAATACAACGCCAAGGGTGAGCGTGTGAGACAGTGGGGGACTCCAGGCACGGGTCCGTCGCAGTTTCAGCAGCCGCACGGGATAGCAATCGACGACCAGGGAATCGTGTACGTCGCAGATCGCAACAATGCCCGCGTCCAGCGGTTCGATTTGGACGGAAAGTATCTCGGCGAATGGGATCACCTTGGTAAGGTGACTGCGGTTGCGTTTCGCGACGGCGCGCTGTGGGTCGGGACGCAGTATCGCAATGTGTCTAACGAAGATGACGGTTGGTTCATGAAAATAGATCGGAAGACCGGTAAGATCCTCGAGCTTACCGAGTCCGGCCGCAGCCATCACGTGCTGACCATCAATAAGGACGGGGAACTGCTATCCGGCGCGAGACCTGATATCGCATGGTGGTTCCGCAAGAAATAACCAGGGCTGCTGTAAGTCTCCTAGCGCCGATCCAGTTTATCCGGTGTGCCTTTGGCCTTGGCATCCGCCGGCCGATTCCCGCCAGAACCCCTCCTCGACCGCCCAGGCAGGGCAACGCCGCCGGGTCCTATTTCGACGCCGTCGACCGGGGTCAGTTCGCCGCTGCTGGGCGGCACTTCCTGCGGGACGAGGGTGTCCACGGCCCTGATCATAGCCGCGGCCGTGTCGTCAAAGGCCTTCTTGCGCCCCATCTCGCTCTCTCTGAAAGGAACGTCCATCGGTTTGTCAGGGTCCACGACAAAAACCGGTACGAGCTTCATGCGATAGGCGCTGGAGATGCCGTCGTAGCGTCCTGTCTTGGCATTGAACATACCGTCGGCATGGCGCCGAAGAGCGTAGTACAGCGCGACGTGATCTTCATGCTCGCGAACACCCTGCACACCACCGGATTGGGTGAAGACATTCTGGGTGTAGAGGTCCCGGAAGTCGCGATAGCCGCCCACTAAACCCGCCGCCGTGCCGTCGGAATTGGGGACCACCTTTATCTTGCCCTGACGGAAGAAGGCATCTCGCGTCTGATTATAGAACCAGGCGATTTGCGGCATGTGAATGTCCGCCTGCTCAGTCTCGATCACCCCATCTTTGATCCGGGCCTTGAGTTTTGTGTACTGTTCGGACTTGAGGATGCGATAGGAATAGTCGATCCCGACATTGCCGCGCGCATCCTTCATAATCTGGTCGGGAGAATAGCCGATTTCCAGCGTCGCGTCGTCATCGTTCATCGGATCCTTATTGCCCGAGATGCGGATGACGATGGTGTACAAGCCTTCGAGCATCTTGTCGTTCGAGCGCAATACGAGCGTGCCGTTGCCGTTGGCGCCGCGCCAGGGCGCGTCGCATCCCCAAGCGCGGTACAACTCATTATCGATTCCCTTCTCGCCATCCGGGCTGACGAAATCACCAGGTTTAATCTTGCCGTCGAGGTTGAATCCTTCACCAATACGGCTGACCACTTGCGGCTGGCCTGGATCTTCGGCGGCGAATGGGTTGATGTAGGTCTCAATGTCCCGGTTGTAACCGCGATAGGCGGAGGCAGCCCGCCAGGTATGGAAATAAACGCCGGCTGGGTTTCGATCCAGGCCATCCGCCGGCGGATTGGCGAGGGCTTGGACTTCCTTCGGAGTGCGCCAGGATACGAGCGAAAGGGATTCAGCAACCTGCGCTGGAACGGCGAAATGAATCGTGCTTCCGTGTGGGCAATCGACGCCCGGCTCGATCTCCGCGCCTCGCGAGTAATCGGCCCGGCCGCCATAGCGGAAGGCAGGGTCGTAGAAGGCCACCACGTAGCCTTTCACCCACGGCGCAGCAGCCTGGGAACAACTCGCGGCCATTACCGCGATGCAGGAAGCCGCGATTGCGCGCTTAATCATGACTGATTCCTTCCTATTTTGGCGGCGAGACCTGGTTGACGAGCAAGCCGGAGAGGTTAGAACCCGGCTCTGCAAAGAAACCCTCCCAGCTTACAGAACAGCCACCGTTATCATACTGAATCGTCCGGCGGCCTTCAATGCCCTAAGTCATACCATATTCTTCGGTTGCAGGGCGGCTCAATCTGTTTCATCATATCGACGATGGCATTTGAACGAAGAATCGGGAAACGGGTATGAGACGACGCACATTTCTCCGCGCTGCCGGAGCGGCAACGCTGCTGGCACAGCGTGTACCGGCCGCCGGAAAACAATACTTCGTCTACTGGGGAACCTACACGACGCCGCTGCCGCGAATTGGCAACGGCGAGAGCAAGGGCATCTACGTTTCGCGGTTCAACAGCGAAGACGGCAAGCTCTCTACGCCCGAACTGGCGGCGGAAACCAAGAGCCCGAGCTACCTTACAGTTCATCCCTCGAGCCGCTTCCTCTACGCCGTGAACGAGCTTGGAGCCGAGGATAGCGAAACCGCGGCCGGCTACATGACCGCCTTCTCGATCGACCCGAAAACCGGAAAGCTGAAAGAGTTGAACCGCACCTTCACCAAGGGAGTGATGCCGTGCCATCTCAATCTTGACAAGACGGGCGCGATGGCGGCGGTGGCGAACTGGTCGAGCGGCAGTATGGTATCGATTCCCGTGCATAAGGACGGCACGCTCGGAGAGGTCGCGACCCTCTACCAGCATTCCGGTGAACGCTCCGGCGTACCGCCAGGAGGTCCGCCGGTCGAAGTGCATTGCCACGCCGTCAACTTCACACCCGACAATCGCTTTCTGGTTGCAACCGACACCGGGTTGAACAAAGTCTTCGTCCACCGTATCGATGCCGCGAAAGGGACTTTCGTCGCGCAGGATCCTCCATTTCTCGGACTGCAGCACCAGGCCAACCCCCGGCAATTCCGATTTCATCCAAACGGGAAATGGGCATACATCTCGAACGAGAGCGGTCCGGGCTGCACCATGCTGCGCTACGACGCGCGGCGTGGCGTCTTTGAAGAGGGCCCCACCGGGCGGACGGTGCCAGAGAGCTATCGAGAGCGAATGACCTGCGCGGAAGTCGAGGTCCATCCCTCCGGCGAATTTGTGTACGTATCCAATCGCGGCCACAATTCGATCGCCGCGATGAGTATCGACCAGTCGACCGGCGCGCCCTCACTGATCGAGGCGTTTCCCTTGGGAGGTAACAACCCGCGGAGCTTTAATATCGACCCCACGGGCGGATATCTGTTCGCGATGCTGCAACGGTCGAACTCCATTGTTCAGCTGCGGATCGATCTCCAGACCGGCAAATTATCGGGATCCGGCGAGGACATCCCACTGCCCACGCCCGTGTGCGCGAAGTTCGTGGAAATCAGTTAGAGGAGAGACCGGGGAGAACTTCTTCAGCCATACTTCCGATGAAAAAGTGGGTGCTTTTTCGCCGTCACGCTTTGCCGAACCTTTTCGGATCGTTCAAAACGTTTGTGTCCAGGTACCAGTGACCTCAGGCGCCTTACTCTGCGCCCTCCCACCGCCGCCTGTTCGGAACTCATGTTGCGAAACCGCGACGTCCACCTCACCTTGTGCGCACCGCTCAATGGTTCCAACCATCGACAGATTTAGCGACCCGCCGTCCTGCAGCTTGGCGGGCCACAAGATAGCCAACCGGAGGTTAAGTCCTACACTCAGATCCTGGTCGCTGGCGAACGTAACCGTCTTGGTAGTAATCGCGAGCGTGCGGCCGAAGCCGCTCACGCCGCCGTCCGACTGGCTTTCATAGCGGATCGGAAGCGCGATGGGATATCGCGCGCTTAATTTCTGGGAATCTGATTTGAAAGCTGACATGGGTTTATCTCCCAACGGGGCCAGACCGTAGTTGATCTGTCCGGCCCATCCCGCGCCATGCGGGTCATCCTCCAATTACCTGATTGCGAGGGGCGTGCCGATCACCGTGCCGATAATTTCGCCGGAGATCACGAGTTCCACGCGCCTGTTCTGCTGCCGCCCTGATGCATTATCGTTCGAGGCCACGGGCTGAGCCTTGCCGAAGCCCTTCGCCGTGACCGAGGTCTCAGGCATTCCCTCTTGCGTGAGGTAGCCGCGTACCGATCCGGCGCGCTTTTCGGAAAGCTGCTGGTTGTAGTCGTCGCCGCCGACGCTATCTGTGTATCCTTCCACGTCCAACCTCAAGCCAGGATGGCCGGAGACGATTCCAGCGACCTTGGCCAACTTCTCCCTCGCCTGTGGCCTCAAGGTGTACTTACCCGTGTCGAACAGGACGTCCGACATATTCACAATCAGACCACGCGCCGTATCTGTAGTCTTGAGAATGGCATTGAACTGCGCCAGTAACTGAACGCGTAGCTCCGACTTATCTGTTTCCAATTGCGCCTTCTGTGCAGCCACGCGATCCAGTTCGGCTTGGCTGGCCAGTCTCTGCGCTTCATTGTCGCGCTTCAGGCGATCCGCTTCGGCGCTCGCGGTGGCCAAGCGAGCGTCGCTCTCATTCTTCGCCGCTGTTGCGCGCGCTTCGTTCTCGAGCGTTACGCGAGCCGCCTCGGCTGAAGCAGTGGCTGCATTCGTCTCGTTCTCGCGCTTCAAGCGATCTGCTTCTGCGCTTGCCGCGGCCAGGCGAGAGTCGCTGTCATTCTTCGCCGCTGTTGCGCGCGTTTCGTTCTCCACCCGTACGCGAGCCGCCTCGGCTGAGGCAGCGGCTGCATTGGTCTCGTTCTCGCGCCTAAGGCGATCGGCTTCCGCCGCGGACGCCGCCGTCTGCTCCTGAGCTTTCACCCGCGCCGCTTCGGCCTCGCGAGTGACGCGATCCGTTTCCGATTGCGCGGCCGCCGCGCCCTTTTGAGCGCGTGCTTCACGCTCCATCGATCCCTGGCGCTCGGCGTTTAGAGCTTCGTCTTCCTGGCGCTTGACTGCGATGGCGCGCGAATCCTCCGCCATTTGCACGGCTTCGCGCGCGGTCATGGTAACCGGCCTCATGCCGGCCTTGCGCGCTTGATATGCTTCGGCTTCCGACAGGCTCTTCTCAGCCTTCTGGAATGTCTCGCTAGCGAAGTGATCGGCGCCCATGGAGCGTGCGATCTGGACGGCGTTGCGTCCCTCGTAGAGTTCCAGCGGCAGCTTCTTGTCGGGTTTAAGAGAGAGAGGGTTCGCCATGCGCGCATATTGGCCGCGCTGCAACAGTTCGTACTTAGCATCCATCTCTTCCACCTTGCCCACGGTATCTACGCGGACAACATTCTCCATCACAATCAGGTCGCTCGGCTTCGTAACCGCGAAATAAGGTTCGGCGGTAACTATCAGTCCGAACACCTGCAGGTCGGTACTTACGTTCAGCTTGCTCTTTGTTCCATTGAGTAACACCTCGCCCAGGTTCGCTGTACGGCCCTCCGGCGTGACGGCCCAAAGCACATAAGTGAGATACTCCGTGCCAAACTTCGTAGCGGATTGGAGACCCTCGAAATCCACATCGACATCTATGCGGCCCTGTTTGCTGTTGACGCTCGCGACGCCGCGCGATGCCGGAAGCAGGTCCGTCCCGCGGAAATCGATCTTGGTGGCTCCACTACGGTGCTGATAACTGACTGCTTTTACCGTGCGGGAAGTCACAGAAACGCGAAAGATCGGCATCGCGCTGTCCTGTGCGGAGAGAACTCCACAAGCCAGGAGAAATGTCCCGGTTAATTTTAATTGATTCATCTGTTTTATCTTTCTTATTGGTTGTTGACCTTACTGCATCGCTTTGTCGTGGTTCGCCGGATACTTGCTCAACATGTTGAGTAAACGTTCAGCGGCGTGGGGCGCGGGCACGGAGGTATTCACAATCTCGCGATTCTCAAGCGGGCGGCCATAGAGCGAAGCATTTTCGTCCAAGTCCTGGCGGAGCGTGGCGCCTTCCAGCGCGAGACCGGCGAACAGGCCCTGCGAGCGCGACCAGGAGAGAATCTCGGCTTTCATTTGCGCGTCGGTCTGGGCAGTGGCAGTCCGTCCTACAGGACCGGCGGCGACTGAACCTTCCGCGCCTAACGTGAATTTACTCGCGAGTAGTTTTTCCTTGCCGCCTTGATTCATCACGAGCATGATCAAGTCGGTTTCAGACCCGCCAATTTGGAAACCTACACTTCCGCCCTCGATGCGGACCGTAGCCGGGGCCGACCAGCCGGCCGCGTCGTGATTGCGGCAGGTCAGATAGCCTTTACCGAACTTGGCGCCGAAGATGAAGGCGGCCGTCTTTAAACTTGGAACGATGATGATGCAGTGCGATTTCTCCAGCAGGTCCTGCGGGATTCCCTTGTCAGGAGTCGCCATCACTTCGGAAAACACGACCGCTGCGGCGTCCAACCGTTTTGTAGCGTCATTATCGGCTGCCATTAACGGCGCGATCGCCAAAGTAGCCGCGAGAATCATTTTCATCTGTTGTTACCTCTTTGCCGTCCCGGTGAGCCCCGTAACGAGCTTGGGGCGGCGCGGTACTTAGTGCACGGCTTGAGCCAACATGCGGCTTTCGTTGAGCCGATAGGCGTAAGAGGTTCTTGCGAAGCGCCTGGAAGCGATCCTGGCGCTACTGATGTGACCTTGGGCGGTCAAGTGGCGGGGGGCGGTCGGCGGCGAGAGCTAAAAATCTTTTCGCGTGATGCCAAGCTTGCGCATCATTGCGTTTAGCGTGGTCCTCTGTAAACCAAGCCGCGTCGCCGCGGCCGTCACCACCCCGTCGCTCTCGCGAAGCGCCTGCAGAATATGCTCGCGCTCCATGTGCTCCAGCGTGGTGTTGCCGCCGGTAGCTGCCTCCGGGGAGTCCTCTTGCAGTTCGCTTAATGGAGCGCGCAGGCTGGAACCTTTGGAAAGAATCACCGAACGTTCAATGAAATTCTCCAACTCGCGGATATTCCCCGGCCAGCGCCAATCGGTGAGCGCGCGCATCGTCTCGGAGGGAATCTTGTCGATCTCGCGCTCCATCTTGAAAGCGTATTTCTTGGTGAAGTGCCGGACCAGCGCAGGAATATCCTCTGGACGATCGCGCAGCGGGGGCGTGGTCACGGGAAACACCTTCAGCCGATAGTAGAGATCGCTGCGAAAAAGTTTATCCCCCATCATTTGGGTCAGATTTCGGTTCGTCGCCGCGATCAGCCGAATATCGATGGGAATCGTCTTTGTTCCACCCAGTCTCTCGAAAGACTTCTCTTGCAGCGCGCGCAGCAACTTCGGCTGTATTTCCAACGGAATGTCGCCCACTTCATCCAGGAACAGCGTTCCCCGATGGGCCATTTCGAAGCGCCCGATCTTCTGTTGCAAGGCGCCTGTGAATGCGCCTCTTTCGTAACCGAATAACTCGCTTTCCAGAAGTCCCGTGGGTATGGCTGCGCAATTCAGGGTGACGAAAGGCATATGCTTGCGCGGGCTCATGCGATGAACCGCGCGCGCAATTAGCTCCTTGCCCGTACCCGTTTCGCCCAGAATCAACACCGTCGCATCGGTAGGCGCAACCAATTCCACTTGCCGCTGCACGCGCTTCAGAGCCGCGCTGTCGCCCACAATCTCGGCGAAATCGTCCGTTGGTTCCGCATCCGGTTCCTCAACGCTTTCCGATCGTTCTCGGTCCCGCAGGTCCTGCACAAACGCGATCCAGCGAAAGGGCGAGAGCTTCAACACGGCCGTGGCCACCAGCACCGGAATGCGGCTGCCATCCTTTCGGATCAGTTCCTTTTCGAAAGGGGTGCACGCCCCAAAACGAAGGCCTTCTTCGTGCGCCAGCTCATCTAGCGGTGCGTATTCGGGTGGGGTAAGGTCGGGCCAGTTGATTCTACCCGCCGAGAGATCTTCCCGGCTGTATCCGATCATTTTGAGGAACGCGTCGTTGGCTTCTGGAACCCGGTCGAACTCGCCTGAGACTACGCCTGCGATGGTCGAGTGCAGCGGAATAGGCCTTACGCGCGCGAGACTGTTTCTTAACTTCTCATCCCGCCCATGCCGTTCGCTGAAATCGCGCGCCACTCGGGCGAAACCTTGCAGATCCCCGTTTTCATTTTTCAGGGCCATCGTAATCGTGTTAGCCCAGAATTGCGATCCATTCTTTCTGGCCTGCCAACCTTCCGCGCCAATGTGCCCCTCGGCCTCTGCGCGCCGGAAATCATGCTGTAAGTTGAGCCGGTCCGTAGCGTCGCCCGGATAGAGCAGGGAGACGTGCTGGCCAATCGCCTCGCCCAGTTGGTAGCCATATATACGCGCGGCGCCTGAGTACCACGCGACCACCAGTCCGTTTACGTCAAGTAAACAGAGCGCGTAATCCTGCACCCATGATGGAATGTGGTTGAGCTCGGCTTCCGATGCGAGGCCGGCGGCCCTCTTTGGCCTCAATGCAACGGCATGCCGCAAAGGCAATACGTTTCCTTTGGCCGCGAATTCCACTTCCTCCGTAGTTCCCCCGGGGCCGATCAACTGAAGCGTGCCCTCTTGTTCGCCGCGTTCCAGAAACGCGCGCCAAAGCTGGGAAACCTGCGGCTTCGAAGCTGCCGGTATGAACTCCTCAATCTGCCGTCCGATAATCTTTTCCCTGGGGAGACCGAGGAGTTTACCGGCGCCGGAACTGGCTTCAATGGAAGCTCCCTGGTCATCCGTGATGAGCACGGGCGCCGACGGATTGTAGACGATCGCCCGGAAGAGCGATTCCAGTTCTTTCGGGCCGTTCTCTACCAGCCAGGTGGCCGGTTTTGGTAGCGATGCCATAGGAATGTTCAGTCGTTTCTTTCCGGGTTCTCCTCAAATCCGGACAGTGCGGGCGCCAGAGATAGATGGAAGCTTCACTCTAGTGTAGCCTGTGGCGAAAACGATTGCCCGGCGAAGGGTTACCCCTGCGCTCGGATGGAGCGCGAATTGCCATTATCGCGTCGAGGGAAAACAACAAATGCCGTTACTGAATATTGTCATTGTGCTGATCATCGTCGGCCTCGCGTTACATCTGATTAACCGGTATCTACCTATGGCGTCGAGCATCAAATCGATTCTGAATGTAGTGGTAGTTGTCCTTGTTTGCGTATGGCTGCTGCAAGCGACCGGACTATGGAACGGCTTGAGCACTTTCCGTCTAACTCGATAAATACCGGCAAGACAAGCTCGGCAGCGCAAGCGTATCGTCTTTTTCGACGACTGAAACTGCCACACCTTCGTATACCGCCCGACCGCGCCAGGTCAGATGACCGCATGTGGTCAGGGCGGCGGTATCGGCGCGTTCACTCGCCTTCCAGAAGCCAAAGCAAATTATTAGATCGGGCGCATCACCGGAACATCTTTCGTGGATAGAGCGGACAAATCTGTGAGAAGGCCTTCGTCTTACTTGATCTTGCTGTTAGCAAGCGCCTGCGCCTGGGCTCAAGAGTCCGCAGCGAGTCCGGCGGCGGATAAAGCGCTAGCCAAGCTGATGGCGGGGAATCAGCGCTATGTCCTGCATAAGGAACAGCACCCGAATCAATCGTTGGCTCGCCGCAAGGAACTGCGGACGGGGCAGCATCCCTTTGCGGTAATCCTCGGCTGCGCCGACTCCCGAGTTTCGCCGGAACTGGTGTTCGATGAGGGGCTGGGCGACTTGTTTGATATCCGCGTGGCGGGAAACATCTTGGATGACGCGGTTCTAGGCAGCATCGAGTATGCGGTGGAGCACCTGGGCGCCAAGCTCGTCATGGTGCTGGGCCACGAGAAGTGCAGCGCGGTCTCCGCCGCCGTCGAAGGCGAAACCGCCGGGGCTCATATTGAAGCGCTGGTGGCAGCCATTCGTCCCTCCGTCGAAGCATCCAGTAACGAGCCGGGGGACAAGATTCACAACTGCGTGATTGCAAACGCGCGACGCGTGGCCCAGCAAGTTCGCGAATCCGAACCGGTGCTGAAGAGTGCGGTGGAGAAGCACGGGGTCAAGGTCGTGGCGGCGGATTACGATTTAGGTTCCGGGAAGGTCAGACTGCTCGACGTGGCGCGCCGATAGCTCGCCGCGCCCTTGGCTCCCGCCCTTTTGTCCCTGGGCCCGTTGCGCGAACGCGCCCTCAACGCAATCACCTTTCCTACGAATACCAATTGAATATTGTCATTGCGCTGATCATAATCGGGAAAGCGTTACGCCTGATTGACCGGCGCCTGCCCAATGTCAGTGTCTTCGCATTTTGCCCGACGGCGCGAGGTCAGATGACCAAATGTGGTCAGCGGTTGCTTCACTTTAACTGATATCTGGGAGACTAAACCCATTGCGCCTCGATCTTAGGTGCTATTGCCAACAACGTGCACAAGCCAACCCGTACTTGAGAGAAAAGGAATCGACTTTTGAAAAATAAACTAATCGCGTTGATGTTATTGGCCGGGGGAACTCTGTTCGCGCAGTTTTCGGTGGGAATCAGAATCGGGGCGCCGCCGCCGGTACGCGTCGTCCGTGTTCAGCCACGAAGCCCGGGCGAAGGCTACGTGTGGGTTGGGGGCTATTGGTATCCGGCGGGCGGACATTATAAGTGGCACGACGGATACTGGACCCGTCCAGCTTATGCCGGCGCACGTTGGGTAGAGCCGCACCATGACGGGCGCCAATATTTCGCCGGTTACTGGGATGGCGATCATGGCCAGATTGGTCATGACCACCACAGCGATCGCGACCATAATCGCGACTTCAAACACGACCACGATCGTCAATAAGCGTCAAGGTTCGCCGGAACAGGACAGTTTGTGAAAAGCTTCCTGTTCTGGAGCGAACCAGCGCCCGGCCGCCATCGGTGGAATAGAACACCGGCGGCGAACATGTGGCTACGGCCACCGAAGTGCCTAAAGAGAGACGAAGGAAAAAACAGAAAAATGAATTTAATCAAAGCAGTCGTTACAGTAGGTTGTATGGCCGTGATGGCATCGGCCCTCGCGTCTTCGGCCATCGCCGACGACTGGAACCGAAAGACCGTCGTTACGTTCAGCGGTCCTGTGGAGATTCCTGGCGTTCATCTCGCCGGCTGGAACGTATTGCCGGCCGGTACTTATGTATTTAAGATTCTCGATTCGCAGTCTGACCGTCACATCGTGCAGATCTTTAGCCAGGATGAAAAGAAGGTACTCGCTACCATCCTCGCGATTCCGAACTACCGTCTCCAATCCACGGATAAGACCGTGATCACCTTCCGCGAACGCCCGTCCGGCGAACCGGAAGCGCTCCGCGCCTGGTTCTATCCCGGCCGGAACTGGGGCGAGGAATTCGTCTACCCGAAGGCGAAAGCGATAGCTCTGGCGAAGGAAACCAACACGCCCGTTCTATTCACGCCAACTGAAATCGCACTCGAGGTCACCGAGCCCATTAAGTCCGCCGACGTGCCGGTGGTCCTTCAACTGAAACAAGCTCCCATCATGGCGATTAAGCCAACGGGCGAAGAGGTCGAACTGGCGGAAGTAGTTACCGCTCCGCCGGCCCAAGTTGACGCCTCGCCGGTATCCGGCGATCCGACTCCCACGTTGCCCTCAACGGCGAGCTCCTTGCCGCTAATGGCAGCCTTCGGGCTTCTCGCCCTCGGTGGCGCCCTGGCCCTTCGTTTGGCTGAACGCCGCATGCAGTATCCGGCAAGCTGCAAAGTCAAATAAGGCGGCGTGCGATATCCTGCGCGCCGCAAGGGATAGACAGATTCGGAAATTAGAATGTTCCCCTTAGTGCTCCTGCTAATCGCCGCAACTGCCGCCATGGGCTCCGCCGAGCCTCAGGATTCAACTGCCGACGCGGCGGCGTCGGTCCGTTTCTCCGCCAATGTCGACTTAGTCACCTTACCCATAACGGTGCGCAATGCAAAAGGCGCACCCGTGTCCGACTTACATCAGCAGGATTTTGAGGTGTACGAGAATGGCGTGCGGCAATTCATCCGTGTCTTTCGCCATGAGGACATTCCGGTCACCGTTGGTCTCGTGATCGACCACAGCGGAAGCATGCGTCCGAAAATGACTGAAGTAGTCGCGGCCGCGCGCACGTTCGTCAAGTCGAGCAACCCCGAAGACGAAATGTTTGTGGTCACCTTCAACGAACGTGTGAATCCCCGCTTTGCCGCTGGAATCCATTTCACCAATCGCTTCGACCAACTGGAATCGGCCATCAGAAATGCTCCGCTAGGCGGCGAGACCGCGCTGTACGATGCGGTCTTCGAGGCGCTGGAACAAGTTGGCTTGGGCAGCCGGGAAAAGAAGGCCCTGATCGTAATTAGCGATGGCGGCGACAATGCAAGCGCGCGCACGCTGGCTGAGGTCTTAAAGTTGGCCGGGCGCTCCACCGCCGTGATTTATGCCATTGGCATCTTCGATTCGGACGATCCTGACCGTAATCCCGATACCCTTCGGCGTATGGCTCATGCTACCGGCGGAGAAGCGTATTTCCCCGCGCGTGCGGATGAAATGATTGCAACCTGCGAGGGTATTGCGCGAGATATGCGAAGTCAATATCTCATCGGATATGTTCCCTCACCCGCGGCGCAGCATGCCGGATATCGCACCATACGCGTGACGGCGCATGCCGCCAAAGGAAAGCTCTCAGTGCGGACTCGCGCCGGGTATTTCGCCACAGGCGGGCATGGTCAACTCAAGGATCAGGCTTCCCAATGAAGCTTGTGATTCGTTGCCGGCCTGTTCCATGCGGGCTGCGGATTCTTCAGTCGGCGCTGCTGGCGGCTGGGTTCATGCTACTCGTCTGGTGCGGCTTCCTCGTAATCGATGCCCGCGTCTTTCAAGCAGACGCGCTCGCCCGGCTCGATCGATTGCGGAACGAAAGCCATGTGGGTGGCGCCGCATCTACGCAGACGGCCTCCATGCTGAAATCGTCACCGGCGCCGACGTCACTGCCCCGAGGTTTGATGGGCCGCATCGATATCGAACGGCTTGGCGTCTCCGTAATCGTCATGGAAGGAAGCGCCCCAAGCATCTTGCGTCGCGCGGCCGGACACATCGAAGGCACGGCGCTACCGGGCCAACCGGGCAATGTGGGCATCTCCGCGCACCGCGATACTTTCTTCCGGCCGCTGCGGAACATACGTGAAAACGACGTGATTACCCTCACGACCCCGCGTGGCGAATACCGCTATCGGGTAGTGTCCACACGGGTGGTGAATCCGAGGGACATTACCGTGCTTTCGCCGGATGGGGATCAAGTCCTGACGCTGGTGACCTGCTTTCCGTTCTATTTCGTTGGTCCGGCGCCCAAGCGGTTCATCGTTCGTGCAACTCGCTTCATGTAGAAGCGGATAAGCGTCCATGAACTCTACTGTCGCGGCCAGCTCTGCGCATTGGCAGGATTGGCCGTGGGTAGCGCGCGAACATCCCAACAGTTTTCGTAGACAATCTACAGAATATTAAGTAGAATCTCTACAGAATGATTCCGCGATTGCCCCAACGTGTCGAACTGCTGCAAGGCACCCTCGATTTATTGATCCTCCGCACTCTACAGGCTGGACCTACTCACGGCCATGCCATCGCCAAACATATCCAGCGCACGTCGCAAGAGCTACTGCAAGTGGAGACGGGATCGCTCTATCCGGCGCTGCATCGGCTGGAAGCGAAGGGCTGGATTGCGGCCTCGTGGGAGCTATCGGAAAAGGGCAAGCGCGCACGGTATTACCGGCTGACAGCGGTGGGGCGGAAGCAATTCGCGAGCGAGCACTCGAAGTGGGAGACGTTCGCGCGAGCGATGGGATTGGTGCTGAAGCCGGTCGATCAGGAGGGGCAATGAGAGCATTCCTGCGCAAACTTGGGTGGCTGGCGCGACGGCGGAGCAAGGAGGCCGAACTCCAGGAGGAGTTGCAGTTCCACCTCGAGGAGGAGACCGAACTGCGCCAGGCGGCAGGTTTGGCGGACGAGGAGGCGCGGCGGGCGGCGCGCCGTGAGTTGGGCAGCACGACGCTGGCAGGCGAGAACACGCGCGCGGCGTGGGGTTGGACGGTGCTCGATCAACTGAGGCAGGACATACGGTACGCCTTCGGCACGATGGCGGCCAACCGCTTGTTTGCGGCGCTGGCGATTCTGTCCTTAGCCTTGGGCATTGGGGCAAATACTGCCATCTTCAGCTTTATGGATGCGATCCTATTGCGCGCACTGCCTGTGCCGCACGCCGAATCACTGGTGATGATGAACTGGCATGCGCGCCGCGAGCGCGGGATGGTGATGCGCAGCGTGAGCGGCATGACTTGGGGCGACGCCAAGGTGGGCATGGACAGCGGGATGTTTCCCTTTGCCGCCTTTGAACTGTTTCGCAAAAGCGAAGTCTTTTCGAGCGTTTTCGGGTATTACCGATCGCGGCGGCTCGCAGATCTGAACGTAACGGTGAAGGGATCGGCCGAACTGGCAAGCGGACAATCCGTCTCAGGGGATTTCTTCCGCGGTCTCGCCCTGAAGCCTGCCGCTGGACGTTTCATTTCGGCCGACGACGACCGGCCAGGAGCATCCGCCGTTGCGGTGATCAGTTACGCCCTCAGCCAGAAGCGCTTCGGCAGCGCCGCGAATGCCGCCGGTTCGCGGGTTCTCATCAATAGCATGCCTGTTACGGTGGTGGGCGTCGCGCCGCCGGAATTCTTCGGCGTGGATCCAGCGGCGCCGGCGGAGGTCTACATTCCGATCCACGCGAATGAACTTCTTGGCGCGGCTGACCCGTTCGGCTTCTCGGCCAAGGCGTATATCGACCCACACCACTATTGGATTCAGGTGCTGGCCCGGCTGCGTCCCGGAGTCAGTCTCGCACAAGCCCAGGCGATTCTGGGGCCGCAGTTTCATCAATGGGTGGCTTCTACCGCCGAGACCGATAAGGAGCGCGCGAATCTTCCCGCGCTGATGGTGAGACCGGCAGCGGGAGGGTTGAATACTTTGCGCAGGAGATACTCGCAACCGTTGTATGTGCTGTTGACGCTTGTGGGATTGATCCTCGCCATCGCGTGCGCTAATGTGGCCAACCTACTGCTGGCGCGGGCCGCGGCGCGAAAACGCGAGATTGCGCTGCGACTGAGTCTGGGCGCGGGCCGGTTTCGGCTGGTGCGGCAACTGCTCACGGAGAGCGTTCTGCTGGCGGCGCTGGGAGGCGTTCTCGGCGTAGCATTCGCCATCTGGGGGATTCGTTTCCTGACGCTTTTACTGACGGCCGGCGATCCGACCCTCACGCTTCGCGTAGCGCTGAACTGGCAGGTGCTGGGCGCGGCAGGCGGACTTTCCCTGCTGACGGGCGTGGTGTTCGGTCTGGCGCCCGCACTGCAGGCTACTCGTGTCGATGTGATTCCGGCGCTCAAGGAATCGCGGACGGGCGGAACAGGCGCCCGACCTTCGTTCCGGCGTCCCACGCTTAGTCAGGCGCTGGTTGCTGGACAGATCGCGCTCTCGCTGCTGATGTTGGCGACGGCCGGGCTCTTCGTGCGGACGCTTTCCAACCTGCAATCCGTGGAGCTGGGCTTCAATCGCGAAAACCTGCTGTTGTTTCAGGTGGACGCCCGTAAGGCAGGACATCGCGACCCGGAGATTTCTACTTTCTATGCCGAACTGCGGAGGCAATTGGCCGCGATTCCTGGGGTGCGTAGCGCGAGCCTGGGAGAATCGTCCCTTATCACGGCCGGTACGGGCCTTCCGATCCTCTATCAAGGCAAGCCGGTGGACGGAGAGACGCGCCTTCTGGCGATAGGCCCCACATTCCTTTCAACCATGCAGGTTCCGATCCTTGCCGGGCGCGAAATTACGGAACGAGACGGGCCCGCGTCATCGGCTGTCGCGGTGATCAACGAGCAATTCGCCAAGGTGACGTTCGCCGATCGAAATCCTTTAGGACAGCGGCTGATCCTGGCGAAGCGAAATGACCCGAAGCGTGACATGGAAATCGTCGGCGTCGCGAAGGACGCGAATTATGGAGGCGTGAAACAGCAGATTCCGCCGGTAGTGTACATTCCATACGACCAGGGTTACCCGGAGCCGAACGAGATGGTCTACGCGCTGCGTACGTCGGGGGATCCGCTAACGTACGTCAATGCGGCGCGCGAAATCATCCGGCGAGCGGACGCGCGCGCGCCCATATCGGATATCAAGACGCAAGTGGCCGAGATCAACGAGACGATCAGCCAGGAGATCACGCTGGCGCGATTGGGCAGCGCCTTCGCGATTCTGGCACTGATCATCGCGAGCGTGGGCCTTTACGGAACGATGTCTTACAAAGTGGCGCGGCGAACCAGCGAGATCGGAATCCGAATGGCGCTGGGGGCGCAGCGCGGCAGAGTGATCTGGATGGTGTTGGGAGAGGTGTTGATCGTATCAGCGGCCGGACTGGCGATCGCGACGCCGGTGGCGTATGCGGCATCGAAGCTGGTGGAATCGTTTCTCTTTGGGATGAAGCCGAACGATCCGCTAGCGTTGGCGGCGGCGGTGGTCTTTTTGGCTGGCGCGGCTATGCTGGCGGGATACGTGCCCGCGCGACGGGCCTCGCGCATCGATCCGATGGCGGCGCTGCGGCATGAGTGAGGCCGGGGGCGCATGCAAGAATTGATGAGTTGAATCGAGGAGTTGTCGCTTCCCTCGGTAAACACTCCGCCGTTTACTCGGGGGGCATCGTCTGGATCGAGGCTTCCTCGATGGCGCCAAGGATCTGTTTGACAATTTTCGGGTGAAGCGTCGTGTGCTATGGAACGGCGCCACCACTCTGCGCCCACCCTTCACGTAGATCCGATGACTGCCCTTGGACCGCAACCAAACGAAGCCGGCTTTCAACAATATCGCCTCGGCATCCGTCGCAGTTAAGCGCGGCAGCTTAGGCATGAACTTCGACCGCAGTCGTCAGAATCTCCTGGCTCAGTGCGGTCGAGCGCTCTTCATCAGTGAGGGTCTCAAGGAAGAGCTCGATTGCCTCTCGGATGTTGACAAGTGTCTCTTCGATCGTCCTGCCTTGCGATTGGCACCCCTTCAGTTCCGGGCACCACGCGGTGCAGCCCTGCTCGTCCTGCTCGATTACGACGCTAACCTTGGCCGCCATAAACGATCATTGTACCGCCGGCGGCTGATGACTGAATTGTGCAGGTCGATAACGGCGGACCCAGAACAAGCCTCGCCCCTTTTGTCCATTGGGCCCGGATCTGTGTAAACACTCGCCGTTACCGTCGAACTATAGGCACTCATACCCGATGGGTTCGACGGGCAAAGGCTTCCCATGAGCCCCGGAAGGTAATGTTTCGGTTAATTCGGAATCAACCGATCGAGGCGGTCGACAGCAATGAACTCAACCTGGCTCTTTTGGGCCTCGAGATTCAGACCGAGTTGCTCCCGGAGAGAGGTAAAGACGGAGTTAGGGAGGTTGTCGGCCGGGGGTGAGACGCCTTCGCGGCCCGCACCGCCGCGATCTGGAGCGTAGCTCAGCGTGAAATCGTATTGGCCGGGGAGTCCGGTTCTGTCTAGAACTTTGCGGCCAGTTAACTGGGATAGCACACCGACCAGATTCGACATTGCCGCATTGGTGAACGTAAAGCTATAGCCGCTCTGTCTCACGCTTGGCTTACCGCCTGCAGGCAAACTTTCGTGCAGTCTGGGACGGCCTTTTCCCGGAATCAAGGCGTAAACGGGCTGCTCTTTTGTTTCGCGATGAATGGATAAGTGAAAGCGCTCCGCCAGCAGCACCTGAAGCATGTGTGGGAGCTGTTGCTTCGTCATGGGCTGTTCGCACGTAGCCTCAATATCGGATCTTTCGTGAGAAAAGGCGCTCGGGATACCCGAGATCTGCCGCGGTGAAACATCGTAGGCGAATATGATGAGCTCGAGCATAAGCTGATTTGCGGCGGCGAAACGTCTGCCTCCCGGCGCTAACTCCGGATAACCACCTCCGGCGCCGCTGGTATTCAGCTTGATCGAGGCTAGGTCGAATGTGCCGCATGATTGCGCTTTGAGCCCGCCGCCGAAAAGAGCAACGGCTAGCAGGCCAAAGACAAGTCTTGCGGCGGGAAACATGTCTTCATAGTAAGGGACAGAACGCCAGTTACAGTCGGGCGCGTGGCGGATCCTGCGGAGCACTGACTTGCGGCGCCGCGAGGGATGACTACCGGATGGCGCTATCGATGGCGGCAAGGCGCGCTTTGGCTTTGGTGGAGACTGGGTTGATTGCCAGATAGCGTTGTAGAATCTGGCGCGACTCGGCGGGCGGGCGGATCAGCGTCAGGTTGAGAACGGCTTCTTCGATGGTTGGGTTTGCTTCGAGCGCTCTTTCCCAGAGATGGACGGCATCGGTCGAGCGGCCTGCCTGGGCGTAGAGGGAGCCGAGATTTACTAGCGCGGCCGGCTCGCCGGGGTCGTCGCGGAGGACGGCTTCGTAGAGCTTTACGGCGCGAGCCGGGTCGGGCTCGAGGACTGCCAGGCGAAGCAAGACAGGCCAGTCTTGCGGGGAGGCGCGAAGAAGATATGGGCGGCCTCGCGGGTCTCCGAGTTCGGCGTAGGCGAGGCCGACTGCTCGATCGTCGGCTGTGCCTAGAAAGGGCACGAGAGTCCCGGCGGCGGGTGGCGGCGTGACGATGGGGCGGCGCGGGATGCTGTGGTCGGTCATCACCGCGTGATTCGCGTCGGCCACCTGCAGGCGGGGCATGTGGCAGGATACGCATTGCTCTTCCTGATGATGCGGGGTGGCGTGGCAACTCAGACAGGCGGTTTGGGATTTGTTCTCGTTGGTATGGGGGTCGTGGCACGTGACGCAGGAAAGCGCGGCGCCGGATGCCTGTTTGCACTTACTGGCAGCAAGCTTCTCGACGTGGCTAGTGACTTTGAAGTCTCCCCCACCCTGTTTCCAGACGAAGATGGTTTCGTAGTCTGAGAGGCGTTCGCCGGCCTGGAAGGACGCGATACGGAGTCCGGGTCGGTCGATTCTTGCGGCGCCGGTCAAGTGACACTGACTACAAACTGCGTCGCGCCGTTCGGGGTCGAGGCGCGAGGGGTTTATCATCGGAGACTTTGCTGGATCCTTTTCGTGCTCGCTGCCTGGGCCATGACAGCGCTCGCAGCTCACGCCGTTTTCGAGGAACGGCGGATCTCCGTAGCGATTCTGCGTGCCCAGAACCGGGCGAACGCGGCTGGAGTGACAAAGCAAACACGTCGTCTCGACGGCGCGAGTGAGGCGGATTTCGGTGTCCTTCTCGTAGCCAGGGGAAGCGTCCCACACTTTTCTTTGCGAATACCAGGTGACGGGTAACTCGAACAGATAGCCGCCGGTGGCGCGAAGATAGGTGCGGCCGGCGGCGTTCGAGCCGATGAAGTAATCGAAGGAGGCCGAACCGCCGTCGAAAAGCAGCCGTTTGTCAGAGATCTCGTAGCGATGTCCGGCGGCGGTGAACTCGGCCGGAGCCAGAGATTCGACGCGGCCGCTCGATTGCGCCATAGGCGTGCGGGCGTAGGACTCGGCGATCGCAGCGTGGCACGACTTACAGGTTTGACTCCCGACAAAGAGGGCGGCGGCGAGCAGGAACATAAGTTACATCGATCAATGCACCAGCCGGGTGTTGGCGGGAGTCTCCAGTGCGCGCATGGTAGCGGCGTGGAGGGCCGCACGATCTGGCATGCCGCTCTGCTTATAGGCGCGAATCAAAAGGTAATGGATGGCCGAGTCTGTCACAATGCCCCCGGGCAGGCGGAGCGCGGCCTCGCCTTCCGCCGCGGCTTGCGGAGCGTTGTCCTTCTTCATGAGGAGCTGCGCGTAGGCAAAGTGCGCATCGCGAGAATCCGGCGCAAGCTTGACGGCCTCACGAATCCAGCGCTCCGATTCGTCCAGGCGCCCGAGGAGAAGAAGAAGTTTCGCACCTGGAAGCAGCGTCTCGGCTTGCAGATGGCCGGTGGAACGCTCGAGACGAACAGCCTCTTCATAAAGAGACATTGCCTCTGCCGGCTGCCCCACGCTCTCGACGGTCAGGCCGAGATAGATTGCGGCGCGCGGGTCGTTGGGACTTAACTGGCGGGCCTTTCGGAAACGCGGCAAGGCCTCTTTCATGTCGTTGCCCATGTAGGCGGCGAGGCCGTAAAGGAACTGGGCGTAAGGCGCTTTGGGGTCGATCGAGAGGGCCTGTTCCAGGCATCGCTGCGCGACGTCCAATTGAAAATTGCCCATGGCCAACTTGGCTTTTAAGGTCAAGGCAGGGACAAGTTTCGGGTCGAGGCGCAGGGCTTCATCGGTTGCCGCCACCGCTTCGGGAAGCTTCTTGGCGACGAAGAGCGCGTTGGCCTTTTCGTAAGCGGCATAGCCCGGTGATTGTTGCGAGGAGGCGAATAGATTGAGCGCGAGCGGCAAAACGGCGATGGCGCGTTTCCAAGCGCTCATTGTTTGACCTCTTCGACGATTTCGACGATGCGGTCGGCCGTGATCTTGGAAATCTTTTGCGTATCACCGCCCGGCCAGTGGACTTCGATTGTTTCCGCCACTCGATTCGTGCCCAGTCCGAATCGTACCAAAGGCTCGCTGGAGCAGGCGTAGCCGACCGCGGTGGTGGCCTGGTTATACAAATCGCGCCCATCGGCCAGATGCACGTGCACGACGGCGCCGAGGCCCTGGCGGTTCGAGCGCCGGCCGTGAAGGCGGATCGCCAGCCAATGCGAGTCGCCCATAGAAACGTTACGGAACAATTTGGCTGGACCGTTCACTACGGAGACTACGGCGTCGATGCGGCCGTCATTGTCGAAATCGGCGAAGGCGACGCCGCGGTGCATGGCGGACCGTTGGAAATCCGCGCCGGCTCCCGCCGAAACATCTTCGAAGCGTTTGCCGCCGACGTTGCGGAAGACGCGATTCGGCAATGCGGAATCGCTGCCCAGGTATCGATCCAACTGGGCGAGGTGAGAAAGGCCGAAGAAAAGGTCTTTCCAGCCGTCGTTATCGAAGTCATACATGCCGAGGCTCCAACCGGTGAGCGGGCGGGTGCCCATCAGCAGGCCGGTGCGCTGGGCGGAGTCTTCGAAGCCTTTGGCGCCGCCGAGATTGCGAAAGAGGAGGAACGAATCATTGATGATTCCGGAGACTATCAGGTCGGGCTTGCCATCATTATCGAAGTCGCGAAAGTCGACGCCCATGCCGGCGATGGCGTAACCATCGTCGCGAAGGGCCACGCCGGCCTCGAGCCCGATCTCTTCGAAGGTTCCATCGCCGCGATTTCGAAACAGGAAATTACGAACCGAATCGTTGGCCACGAAGATGTCGGTGAGGCCGTCGCCATCGATATCGGCAAAGGCGACTCCCATGCCTTTGCCGATCTGGCTTCCGATTCCCGATGCGAGCGAGACATCGGTAAACGTGCCGTCATGGTTGTTATGAAAGAGTTGGCCGGGCAGGCCTTGATAGGCTTTGGGATGGCAGTAGAACTGGCGCTCGGGCGTGCCGCAGCGGGGCTCGGTGGCGGCGTCCCAGACGACGTAGTTGGAGACGAAGAGGTCCAGCCAACCATCGTTGTCATAATCGAGCCAGCCGGCGGATGCGGCCCACATCTTGCCGAAGCGGGGGTCGCCGCCGGCGAGGCCGGCTTGGGTAGTGATGTCGGCGAAGCGGCCGTTGCCGAGATTGCGGTAGAGGGTGTTTCCTTTGGCGCCGGTGACGAAGAGATCGGTAAAGCCATCGTTGTCGAAATCGGCAGCGGCGGCGGCCATTGAGTAGCCGGCGCCGGCGAGACCGGCTTGATCGGTGACGTCGGTAAACGTCATGTCGCAGTTATTGCGGAACAGGCGGTTGGAAAATTCGGGACCGGTTTTACGAAGGCTGGGAACGGAGGCGCCGTTGGTGAAGAAGATATCGGTGCAACCGTCGTTGTTGTAGTCGAGGACGGCGATACCACCGCCGGTGAGTTCGATCTGGTGAAAATCGCCCACTGCCCCGTTGCGAAGCTCGAATTGCAGGCCGGATTTTGCGGCGACTTCCTGGAAGCGAATCTGAGACGGCGTTGTGGCGGGACTAGCCACAACGCCGCTTAGTGTTACCGCCGTAAGCAGGAGCGCTACCAGCGATACGAGAGCTGCGATGCGTGGCGTTACATCGCCGATACGTTGGCAACCACGCACCCGAAGACTCCGTTAGAACTGGATTCGCGCAACAATCTGACCGGTACGGGGCGTCGGCAAAGAAGAGCTGACGCTATTTGCCGAGATACCCGTGTAGTTGAGGTAGCCGAAACCGCCGGTAAGCGTTCCCTGATTGGAGCGCGTGGCGGGGTTTTGCGGGCTTCCCGTGCTGGGATTGGGAAGCGACAGCAACTGGTTGAACAGGTTGAAGAATTCCGCGCGTACGCTGAACGACACCCGCTCGTGAATCATGAAGACCTTGCCCAAGCCGCCCGAAACAATGGGACGGCGCTGGCCGCGGAAATCGTTGTAGTAGACGATGTTGCTACCGGGAACACCCGGGTTCTGATTGATCCAGGCCGCGGGGTTAAGAACGGTCTGCTGCGTAGGATCGATGCAGCCGCAATTGATGTCTTTCAGGTAGAGCGACACGCCAGGAGCTCTGACTTGCCTGCCGTAACCGGTCGCCAGATAGCTGCTGATGGAGTTGCTCGAAGTGGGCGAGGATAGCAGATCGCCGCTTTGAATGGTATCGAGGGTGGAGATTCTCCAATCGCTCAGAATCAATTTGGCGATACGGCTTTGCTTGACCGGCCCGATGGCGGGCAAGGTGTAATCGACGCTGAGGCTGAACATGTTGGGGTAGTCATTCACCGCCAGACCCTTGAAGCTGCTGCGATCGTAAATGCTTCCGTTGTTGGATGTGGAATCGAGCGACTTGGCGAACGTATAAGTCGCACTCGCCGTCAGGCCATAGGAAAAGCGCTTGATGACCTTGGTCTGCAGCGCGTCATACCAGGAATCGCCAAGCGGCGCCTGGAACTGACCGATGCTGCTATATTGCGGAAATGGTCGCAGGCTCTGCAGTACGGAACCGCTAGTCGGGAAACCCGCATACGGCAGTTTGAACCCGGCAGCGACCGCGGCGGCGGAGGTGATGGTGGAACTGAGCAGCGTGCGGGTATTGGCATTGGTAAGATCGCCAAGCCCGTACTGAGCGAGAGTTGCGGGGCTGACCGCATCGTAGTTGATCAGGTTGCCGACGGTGGCGAAATAGAATCCCTGAGAGCTCCCGTTGGCCTCCCAAACTCCATGGTTGCCAATGTAGGCGGCTTCGACGACTACATCCCGGCCGATTTCGCGCTGCAAGGAGACATTCCATTGATTGACGCGCGAAGGACGGCCGCTATTGCGATCGACCAGAGAGGGTGCGCTTTGGATGCCTCCGCCCGGAACCACATTCAGGCCCGGATCGTATTGCGCGCCATAAAGAGCAGCCTGGTTGAATACCAGCGGTTGGGAAAGTTGTCCCGCGCCCACGCCGTTTCCAGGTGATGGGATGGTGACCGTGTTGAAGCCCGTACTGGAGGCGGAAGGATCGGTCAGCAAGGGGACCAACGGCCCATAACTGAGAGCCCAGCCGGCGCGGAGCACGGTCTTCGGCGTGAGCTGGTAGGCGGCGCCAAAGCGTGGGGCGATGGCGTAGGGATAGTAGGGAGCAAATTGGCAGTTGCAGCGACCAGCGCCCGATCCTGCATAGATCACGCCACCGAGCAGGCCGTTGGCATTCGGATTGGGGGTTGTCGGACTGAAACTATCCATGCGCTGATGCAGCTCCTGGATGGGCTGCTGCAGATCCCAGCGGATGCCGTAGTCGAGCGTGAGTTTGCGAGTCAACTTCCAGCTATCCTGCACGAAGAGCGCCCACGAAGTTCGGCGATAGAAAAGTTGTTGGCCGTTACCGACGGAAACGCTGTCGTAGTCACCAAGTAAAAAGCTGGTCCATGACGAGCCGATACCGGTACCGGTGGGAAGCACCTGTCCGTAGAGCGGCTGCGAGGTTTCGGCGCTGCTGAAACCATAAGCGGGCGACAGATTGGTGCTGGACGAATAGTTGGTGGTGTCGTACTTGTATTCGACGCCTGCCTTATAGGTGTGGTTCTGATGTACCCAACTCAGGGTTGGAAGCATCGAGAGCCGGCGACCGATGAACAGGTTGCGGCTGCCCGGTCCAAAGCTGGGCGTCATGCCGCCATAGACGTTGTCACCGATGCCGCCAATGCGGGGGAACCCAGTGCCGGGGGAGCCGACGATTCCGAGCGTAGTGTTGTCGAAACCGGAACTGATGGGCGGCACGGTATCGGGATTCCGGTGCTGCTGGTAACCTGCGCCAAAGTGCAGGAGAAGCGTAGGTGAGAACGTGTAGTCGGCATTCAGCCGGTCCAACTGGCTGCGGATGGCTTGAATGCGAACCTGCGACAACACGGCGGGCAATCCATCCACACCGTTCGATTTGGTGGTGCTTTCGTTTTCCCAGAAGCCCGAGATCTTAAGCTTGCTGCCGAAGTTCTGATCGATCTTGATGGACGGAATCTGCTGCAGCTTGTAGAAATCCCCGGTTTCGGCAAAGTTATTGACGAACAGGTTGCCGCCTAAATTCGGCTTGGGGAAATACGACATGATCTTGACCGATACGGGGTCAAAACGGCTCTGCGGGATGATGTTGTTCGGAAAGGGCTGGAGAACGCGGCGTCCGCTTGAATCGATGGTCGCGGTGGCCGGATCGTAGATCGCGTTCTGGATGATGGCCCGGCCCGCGAAGTCAGTTCCCAGGTTCCGGTTGCCGGTAACAGCGAGATTGTTGCTCAGGTCACCCGCCAAATATTGCGCGTTGGGCACAGTGGTGATGCCGTTATACAGTGCCTCGCGGTCGCGATATCTTTCCAGGTTGAAGAAGAAGAAGGTCTTATTCTTCCCGTTATAGACTTTCGGGATGTACACGGGGCCGCCGATGGTACCGCCGTAATCGGCCAAGTGCTTCACCACCTGTTGATGGTGCCCGGTTCCATCATTGGTGAAGGGAATGCCGGCATTAAAGGCGGTGTTTTCGATGTAACTGTAAGCGCTGCCGTGTATCTGGTTGGTACCGCTCTTAGAGGTGAAATTGTAGATGCCGCCATTTCCGACGCCGCCGAACTCCGCGGTCAAGTTCGAAGTTTGCAGCGTGAACTGTTCAATGGCTTCGACCGAGGGCTGGATTTCATCGGAGACCTGGGTGGAATACGGGTCGTCCGACTGCTGACCTTCGAAGACGATCTTAAAGTTCAGGGCCGAGCCGTTGATGGAAATGTTATTCCACCCGTTGAAATAGGCGCCGGGCGTCATCTGCACAAAGGACAGTGGGTTGCGGATGGCGCCGGCGCCGATTCCGAAGTTGATGGGAAGCTCGGCGATCTGCTTGTCGCCGACCGTCATGGACTGCTCGGCATTTTCGGTTTTTAGTTGGCTCGATTCAGCGGTGACCGTGACCGATTCCTTGGTAGAACCAACGTTCAACACCACATCGACGCGCGTGGTGACCGCGACCTGCACCTGGATATTAGTCTGCTCGTATTTGCTGAATCCCGTCTTATCGGCGATGAGCGAATACGTGCCTACGGGCAATTGCAATAACGTGTAATTGCCGGTTCCGGTAGTGACGGTGTCGAACTTCACCCCCGTATCATTGTTGGTGATTACGATTTGGACGCCCGGAATGAGCGATCCACTGGAATCCGAGACTTCTCCGGTGACTGCTCCCCGGTTGCTTTGCGCTAACAAAGCCCAAGGCAGCAGCAGAAAAACAGCAAGTTTGAGATTGACTTTCATTCGTCCCCCACATGAACGAAACAACGTGGTAACCCTGCAAGCGAAACTTAACTTTACACTTATTGCTTGCAGGTATTATACATCCTGCGCCTAAACGTAACCAATAGTTTCCGCTAACTTCCACTAAATGCCGATTTACGAAATGGCTATAGGGAAGTTACCCATCCGCCGAAACTGACGATATCCTTAGCTTCATGCCCGTATTCATCGCATTGCTTCGCGGCGTAAATCTCGCGCGACACAACCGGATGAAGATGGAGGCGCTACGCTCCGTCTGTGAATCGCTCAAGCTGCGCGACGCGCAGACTTACATCCAAAGCGGCAACATCGTCTTCCGCTCAAAAGAGGCCGACCCGGTGAAGCTTGCGGTGCGGATTGAGAAGGCTATTGAGGCCCAATTCGGGTTTCGTCCGCCAGTAATTCTGCGGACCACTTCAGAGTGGAGGGCGGCCATTGCGCGGAATCCCTTCGCCGGACGGCCGGAGGTAGAGCCTGGGAAGCTGCTGGTGCATTTTTTGGCGGGCGATCCGGGCGATGTGGCGAGGGAAAAGGCGCGCAGCGTACCGGCAGTTCCGGAAGAGCTTCACATCTTCGAGCGTGAACTCTATATTTACTTCCCGAACGGGATGGGCAGGCCGAAGGTTTCGATGGCGGCGGTAGAGCGCGCGCTCAAGGTTTTGGGGAGCGGCCGCAACTGGAATAGCGTGCTGAAGCTGCTCGAGATGGCCGAGCGTCTGGAAGCGTCCGAATGATATTCTCGTCACATGGCCGACCGCAGCTTCAGCGACGTTGGGGGTACGCCCGGCGGCATCCGTCACTTTCTGCTGGGATTCATCATGGCTTGCCTCGGCGGCTACCTGCTGTGCAATCAAGTGATGGTTATGGGCTCGTATTGGAGCTTCTATGGCGCTAACACATTCGGCGTTACGCTCATTCCCATGTTGTTCGGCATCGGTATTCTGTTTTGGAACGGGCGCAGCGCCATCGGATGGCTGCTTACGGCGGCGGGCGCGCTGTTCATTGTGGCGGGGGTGATCGCGAACCTGCACATTTACTTCCGGCCGGCGAGCCTTTTCGAGACGATTGTGATGCTTACACTGCTGGTGGGCGGCCTGGGGCTGATTGCCCGATCGATGCGCGCGCACGGCGCCTGACCTGCTACCATTTTCTAAATTGAAGCTGCAGATTTTCTCCGATATACACAATGACTGGAAAACGCTTGAACGCCTTTTGAGCGTAGACGCGGACTACTACATCTCCGCCGGGGACCAGGTCAGTTGGGGCAAAGGATTAGACCGCGTGGGCGAGATTCTGCGTACACGCGGCGACAAGGTCTACGTACTTCCGGGCAATCACGAATCCGCCGCACAGATCGCCGCGATGTGCGCACGGTATGGGCTGCATAACCTTCACGAACGCCACATCACCATCGGACGCTGGCGAGTGGCGGGACTGGGTTATTCCGGTCCTACGCCGTTCCACACGCCGGGCGAGTACACGGAGGCGCAATTGGCCGAACGGCTGGAGAGATTCGCGGAATTGAAACCGCTCACGCTGATCTGCCACGCGCCGCCGTTTGAGACGCCGCTTGACCAGGTGCATCCCGGGCTGCATGCCGGATCGACGGCGGTGCGCGATTTCATCCTGAAGTATCAGCCGGAATACTTCTTCTGCGGCCACATCCACGAAGCGCAGGGCGTGGAGATTTCGATGGCGAAGACGCGCGCGCGGAACGTGGGAAAATCGGCGTATTTGTTAGAATTGGATTAACATTCCATGACTTTCGAAGAACTAGATCGTGCCTACCAACCCCTCCGCGAGCAGGCTTCGGCTGTGCGGAGGTATCTTTGACGCAGCCACACAGAAACAGAAACTAACGAAAATCGAAGTGCAGCTCTCGGCGCCGGATTTCTGGAGTCAGCCGGAAAAGAGCCAGAAAGTGATGCAGGACCGGAAGCGGCTGGAGGAATCCATCGGCAACGACGGGCGCATCCGCGGCATGACCGAAGACCTCGACACGCTGTTCGAACTGGCGCGCGAAGGCGAGAGCGTTGTCCCCGACATCGAGCGCGAAATGAAAAGCTATAGCGAGCTGCTGGAGAGGCTCGAAACAGCCATGCTGCTTTCGGGCGAGAACGACGCTCGCAACGCGATCATGACGATTCATCCCGGCGCGGGCGGCACAGAGAGCCAGGATTGGGCTGAGATGCTGCTGCGCATGTACCTGCGCTGGGCGGAGAGGCAGAGCTTTCAGATTGTGGTGACCGACCGGCAAGAGGGCGAAGGCGCGGGCATCAAATCGGTGACGTTCGAAATCAACGGCGAGAACGCGTACGGGCTGCTGCAATCGGAGATTGGGGTACATCGTCTGGTGCGCATTTCGCCCTTCGATTCGAATGCGCGAAGGCACACGTCGTTCGCTTCCGTTTTCGTGTACCCGATGATCGATGACGAGATCAAAATAGACATTAAGCAGGACGATCTGCGCATCGATACGTTTCGCGCGTCGGGCGCGGGCGGACAGCACGTCAATATGACCGATTCGGCGGTGCGCATCACGCACTTTCCGACAGGCATCGTGGTGCAGTGCCAAAACGAGCGCTCGCAGCATAAGAACCGCGACAGCGCGTTCAAACAGTTGCGCGCCCGGATGTATGAATTCGAGCTGGAAAAGAAGCGGGAGGAGACGCGCAAGACGGAGGATTCGAAGCTCGAGATCAATTTCGGCAGCCAGATCCGCAACTATGTGCTGGCGCCTTACCGGCTGGTTAAGGACTTGCGCAGCAAGCTGGCAATGGGCGATGTGGACCGGGTGCTCGAAGGCGATCTGGATCCGCTGATCCACGCGTTTTTGGTGTGGCGGAAGACGGGCAAGATCGCAGGCGACGACAAGGACGAATTGCCCGAATGAGCGCTGGAGATAAAGCCGATTCCCACGGAGCCCAGACGGCTGTCGCGCGCGCCGCGGAGCTGATTCTGGCAGGTAAGCTGGTTGCGATACCAACCGAAACGGTTTACGGATTGGGCGCGAATGCGCTGGATGCGGCGGCTTGCGAACGGATCTTCACCGCCAAAGGGCGGCCGCGTAACAGTCCGCTGATTGTACACGCGGATTCGATCGAAATGGCACGCGCTTTCGTTTCGGAATGGCCCGATTCTGCCGAAATCCTGGCGCAGCGTTATTGGCCGGGACCGTTGACGCTGGTGCTGCCGAAGCGAAACATGATTCCCGATATTGTCACGGCGGGATTGCCAACGGTAGGTATTCGGGTACCGGCGCATCCGTTGGCTTTGGAGCTGATTCGCACGGCGGGAGTGCCGATTGCCGCGCCCAGCGCCAACCGGTTCACGGAGCTTTCGCCCACCAACGCGGCGCATGTGCCGCACGCGCTGGCCGATTTCGTACTGGATGGCGGACCGGCTCGCGTGGGGATCGAATCGACGGTGCTCTCGCTGGCGGGACATCCGATGCTGCTACGGCCGGGAGTGATTCCTCTTCCGGAACTGGAAGCGCTGATCGGGCCAATCGCGGTCGCGACCGAACCGGTGGAAGGCGCCCATGCCTCGCCCGGGATGCACGAGCGGCACTATCGCCCGCAAACGCCGATTTACCTGCTAAAACCGGGCGGTCAAACTCCGCATGGCCGCGGCGCATGGCTGCGCATCGGCCGCGAGATGCCGCGCGACCCACGCGAATACGCGGCGGCGCTATATGCCGCGCTGCATCAATTGGATCAGCAAGGGCTGGGGTGGATTGCGGTGGAGCGTCCGCCGGCCACGCCGGAATGGGCGGGGGTGCTTGACCGGTTGCGAAGAGCGGCCGACCTGCCTTAGATCGGTGATGCGTTTGCGAGAGTAATTCCATGGAACTTTATCTCTTACGTCACGGCATCGCCGAGGATGCCCGTCCGGGCATGGGAGATTCCGACCGCGCACTAACGCGTGAAGGCCGTGAAAAGCTGCGGCGGGTTCTGACGCGTGCGCATGAGGCGGGCGTCGCGCCCACGGTGATACTTTCCAGCCCGTACCGCCGCGCGGTGGAGACCGCGCAGATTGCGGCGGAAACACTCGCATATCGCGGCGAGATCGTTCGCACCTCGGCGCTGGTTCCAAACGCGTCGCCTGCCCTAACATGGGACGAGGTCCGGGTTCTTGGCGGCCAAGAAGTTGTGTTGCTCGCCAGTCACGAGCCGCTGATGAGTTCGCTGTGCGCGTATCTCCTTGGCGCGCCTTCTTTGCAGGTCGATTTCAAGAAGGGCGCGCTTGCCCGCATCGTCTGCGGATCTACCGGACCCGCCCCTCGGGGCGTGCTCAAGTGGCTCATTACCGCTTCGCTGGCGTAAAATCGCAGGCGAGGCTATGAATGAAAGCTGATCCTGACGATTTCCGCCGCCTGTACGCAAGCTTGAATGACGAGGCGCTGCTCGCGATCAACCGGGAGGACCTGGTTCCCGTCGCGCAAGAGGTCTATGACGTCGAAGTAAATGCGCGCGGTTTAGGCGAACCCGCAGAAGAGTTAGAAGAGGCCGCGGCCGCAACGCCGGACTCCCACGACCCCGATCTGGTGGAGGTGACGGCGTTCCAAGATCCGTCGGAGGCGAGTCTGGCGCGTTCCCTGCTGCGCTCGGCGGAGATTCCCTGCGTGCTCAGCAGCGATCTGCCGCTGGTTAATTCGGGCTTCGCGGTTCTCGCGGATATCAAACTCTATGTACCCACCGAATTCGTCGAGGCGGCTCACGAAGTTCTCGACCACGAAATGTCCGACGAAGAGCTCGCAGCGCAAGCGGAGGCCGCAGGATTGATTGACTTGGAAGAGGAGGAAGAAGAGGCGGAGGAAATGGACCCTGAAGAATGAAAATCACGAAGGCCACCGACCGGTACGAAGCGTGGCTTAGCCGCCACGTGCGCATCCTGAAAGAGGATCTCGAGAAGAAGCACGAAGCGATGCGCATGGCCGTGTTCCCTTTCCTGCGCGCGACTTACTACCGTTGGGCGCAGATGTGGGTGGATCACTGCCCGGATGAGGCGATGGCGCCCACGGCCCTTGCGGTGGGCGATCTGCACGTGGAAAATTTCGGCACATGGCGCGATATCGAAGGCCGTCTGATTTGGGGCATCAACGATTTCGACGAGGCCGCTACCCTGCCCTACACCAACGATCTGATTCGCCTTGCATGCAGCGCCCTGCTGGCGGATGTGGCCTGCGGCGGACGACAGGGAATCGATGAGATCGTAAAAGGGTACAGGGATGCGCTTGGCGCCGGAGGACGTCCGTTTGCGCTTGCCGAGCATCACCCGAAACTGCGTGAAATGGCCACGCATCGCCTCCATGAGCCGGAGCCGTTCTGGCAAAAACTGCACGCGCTTCCGGAAGTCACCGAAGAGCTGCCGGCCGGCGCTCTAAGCGCAATAGACCGTCTGATGCCCGAAAAAGGCCTTCATTGGCACATCGCGCACCGCGTGGCCGGGCTGGGCAGCCTGGGGCGCGAACGCTACGTGGCAATTGCCGAATGGAACGGCGGATCGATCGCCCGGGAAGCCAAAGCACTTGCGCCTTCGGCCTGTGTCTGGTCGGAACGCGGGAAGGGCTCCGCGCCCATCCGCTATCAGGAAATTCTCAATGCGGCGGTGCGCTGCAAAGACCCTTTCGTTCGCTTCGATAAGCGTTGGATTGTGCGCCGCCTGGCGCCCGATTGCTCGCGGATTGAGCTCTCGGCGCTTCCCAAAGTGCGCGACGAACGCCGTCTGCTTTACGCCATGGGGTACGAGACGGCGAACATCCATTTGGGGACGGCCAAGGCCCGTGTGCTCGCGAAGGACCTGCAGTCGAGGCCGAATGGCTGGCTCTATCGCGCGGGGCGAAAGATGCAAAAGGCGGTAGTTGCAGATTTCGAAGAATACTCAGGGACGGCAGCGAAGCAAAGGGTAAGATAGCACCAGCGGTCATGCGGGCTACCCCAGTTCTAGGGAAGTTCGTTGCCGCCGAAGCGGACGTGAAACGCGCGATCCGCTTGCTGGAACTATGCCCCAGCTGCGGCTTCCAACTGGTCATCGCACGCGACAATCTGGGCCTGCTGTGTTTCCGCCAAAAAACGTAGTCCGCCGATCTGCTGGGCAAGGCGCGGGAGGAAGAGCAACGCTACATTCCTCCGACGCCGCGCAAATCCGCATGACGAAAGGCGCGTTCGATCGGGCGCAGTCCGCCCTCCGGTGAAGCGCCTTTTCCATCATTCATGCTATGGCCTTAAGAGTGCGACTTAATCTTTACTATGGCAAACACGATTGCTGGTTTTTTTCACACGCCCGGCGACGGAGAAGCCGCGAAGGACGCTCTATTGGCCGCGGGATTCGCACGCGATCGAGTGAGCTTTGTCGCAGGGGACACACGCGGACACGAAACGCCGGCCCTGGGACCGTTCAAAAACGTAGAGGGTGATACCGAATTGGTGCAGGACGCGTTTCTCGGCAGCGCCGTTGGACTATTCGTTGGCACGATAGCCGTGTTTATCCCAGGCATCGGGCCGTTGATCGCGGCTGGGCCGCTGGCCGGAGCGATGGCCGGCTTAAGCGTGGGCGCTGGGGTGGGCGGTCTCATTGGGCTGCTGAAAGATCACGGCGTCTCCGACGAGGAAGCGGATTTCTACGCCGAGGGCGTGCGCCGGGGCGGCGCGCTGATCACCGTGCAATACAGTCACGCCGATGAAGAAAAGCGGGCGCGCGAAATCATGCTGCAACATCGCGCGATCCAGACTGAAGAGCTCATCGGGGAGCTGGTTTAGCGCCAATACGGTTCACTTAATAATCCTGATTCGCTTGGCAAAATCGATACGGCGAGTGAGTTTGCGCGGGCGCAACGGGTAGTTGGCTCATCTTTCGCTTGACGCCACGCGGGTTGGTCCGCCGACGGCTCGAAACGACCCGTTCCTCAAGGATTTCTCGAGGATGGCTTCGTGGAGAGCTTTTCTCTTCCGAGGGGGGAATAGCGGCGTAACGGGCCATACTCCGCTGGACCACGTGCACGGAGTGGAGGAAGGAAAGCCGGTCGGAATCTTCATTGGCCTTCAGCGCCGCTTCGTGCATCAATCCGCGAATGGCGAAATGCGCCATCAGCAGACCGAAAAACTCCTGCCGGACTAGTTCTGGGGTTTTACTGCGCAACACAATCTGCGCGCCGCGTAAATGCGTCTTCAACTCGTCCAGGGTGGTTTCGATTTCCCACCGCTCATGATAAAGCGCGGCCAGTTCTTTGGATGGCGCCTGCTGGTGATCCAGGATGGTCGTGATCAGCCGGTAGAGCGGCTCCGATCCTTCGACGTCCTTCAGCCGGTAATCGATAGCACGTACGATAATCCCATTCCGCGCATTCCGCCGGTCGGAGGTGGATGGGTAAATCCGGCTGAGGTAGGAATCGTCTGGCAATCGTTTCTCCACATCCAGGCGGGCATTTTGGCGTGTACGCCAGAGTAGGTCAGCCCCCCTTTTGGCGGCCATGCGCTAGAGTTTGTAGCTCGGAAAGAATCGATCCGCCATGCACAGCATCCCTTTGCGGAGTGAAGGAATCACTTTCTCGGCCAGCGTGAGTTCATCGGTGGCGTATTGGTCCATGTGGGCGGCCCATAATACGTGTGTCCCGTTCTGCAGCAGCGCCACAAACCGGATCTTAGGAAAAGCGCTGGAACCTCGACTCGCGCCCGGTCGCCCGAAGGCCTCGTCGTTTTCCACCGTGTCGGCAACATCCAAGGTGCTGCCATCCAGACTCACCATTCGCCATTGGCGGAACCAAGCTCCCTTGGTCCGTTTCTCCGCAATCGGGCCACCACCCTTTCATAGAGTTTCTTCACCGGCTCGGCTCCCAGGCGGCTGCGTGCTTGAGAAATGCCCGACTTGCCGGCGACCTTCACCTTGGCGGAAGGATCAAGAACCACTGCACGCCTTCCAGCAGGCACCGCAGGACTTCCCGATATGAAGATTGCATATACAGCGCCAGCGCGATCACGTAATAAACCACCACGTGCGCGGGCAAATCGCGTTCGCGGACGCTCGCGCGATTGGTCTGCTTCAGGACGTCATGGATTTCTCGGCGGGGAAAAACTTGGCAATCACGCCGAGGCTGATGTAGTCCGTGATCCGGCTGCCGGCCGGCAACTCCGCTAAGGTGCGCGCCATTGCCGTGTCCTAACGATCGCACCTGGACGCTACCTCCGCATCTTGCAGAACCGGATTGGAACCTACGATCTGACGATACGGATATCGCCCCCGAATAGTCCCGTTGAAATACGCGCCCTTCCAAGCCGCGTCAAGCAGTGCTTGATACACCCTGCAGGAAGCCGCAGTAAAGGTAGACAGCGAGAATACAGAACTCCTCGGGTGTCAGAAATCAAGAATCGCAAAATTCGCCCTTGACATTACCAGATAATCCACTACCATAGGGTTGTGGATAAATTGAGTACGACATTCGCCGCTTTGTCTGATCCGACCCGGCGGGGGATGATCGAACGGCTCTCACATGGTCCTGCCTCTGTGCATGGATTGACGGAATCGTTTGCAATTTCGCAGCAGATGATTTCAAAACATGTTGCCTACCTGGTGCGGGCGCGGATTGTGATCAAGGCGAAGCGTGGACGAGAGAGTGTGTGCACGCTTAGGCCAGAGGCGATCAAGAAAGTCAGCGACTGGGCGGCTTATTATCGCCGATTCTGGGAAGAGAGTTTCGACAAGCTGGATATGGTTGTGAATCAAATGAAAAAAATGGAGATCAAAGATGGCAAAAAACACGGTTAGCGAGACAGAGCGGATGGTTGTCACGAGAGTTTTCGATGCCCCACGCGAATTGGTTTGGAAGGCGTGGACTGACCCGGAGTATGTAATGCAGTGGTGGGGCCCGAAGGGTTTTACCACGCCTTTTTGCAAGATGGATTTTCGCGTGGGAGGAAAATTTCTTTGCTGCATGAGAACTCCGGATGGCCAGGAGTTCTGGAATGCCGGTGAATACCACGAGATTGTTCCGCACGAAAAGATCGTTTCCTCCATGTACTTTTCCGACGCGCAGGGAAACAAGGTTGAGCCTGCGCACTATGGAATAGAACATGAGGCCATAGACGGTGTGCACGATGTGACTACCTTTGAGGATCTTGGAAACGGCCAGACGAGACTCACCTTCATTGGAAATGAAACCATGGAGAACGCTAAAAATAGCGGTCAAGTAGAGGGCTGGAACCAGATACTCGATAAATTTGCCGAAGTGGTTGCGGGGCTGGGGCAGGCGAGATAAGAAGTTAACGTTTTGATGATCGTCATGCGCGAGTACTGAACGTAAAGCAAATGCAGGTCCAGCCCGGAAACCCAGCGGATAGGTCGGGCACAGCGCAACGAAGACGGGGAGAAGGGATACGAGATGCCCGGTGAGATTTGCGGCTTCCGGGCGGATTGTCGCCATTACAGACAAAGATCTGCTAACCAGAATCTGGGCGAGCATTCTCCCCGTGCAGCGATCCGCGCGGAATCGGGCTCCCCACACTGGACGATTTAGAACTCCTGCTCCATAAATCCAGTGCGCCCTTGTCCTCGCACTGGGCCACCTCGCCTACAAGTTCGGCGCCGTTGGTGCGCCGGCGAACAACAGTGTCGTCGACGCTTTCGACTGTAAACATGGCGCTCCGGAGGCGCAGCGTATTCCGCGGTGCGATCGCGGGCTTCGATCTCGACCAGTTTTGGATTGCGAAACTTCGTCATCTTAAGCCGCCCGTGCCCATCTGGAGTCCGCATCATGACGATGTCGACTTGGACACTTTCGAGCCTGTTGACGCGGTCCACCACTGGCCCTCGACCGGCATCTCGCCTTGAGCGTCATGCCGAGCACGGTGAAAAAAGCGATAGCGGCTGAAACGTCCTCGACGACGACGCTGACGTGGTCAACCTCTTGATCGCCAGTCCCTAGCATTGCAGAGGCCGTGCGGGCGGTCCAGCCCGACCGTCCTCGCGAGTTGGTTCTGCCTACCTACGCGGCGAACCCAGGCCGCCGCCCACCATGCCTGCATCGTAAATGGTGTGGTCTGGTGTGGTGTGTTGTGCGAAAGGGCCGCACGCGCAGCAGCCCGGCGCGTTGCGTAGCATTCCCGCGACGATGTGGATCTTGGTAGTCTCGATCGCCCCCTGAAACGTCAACTGCGGAAGAATGTCGGCCATGCTTTCGCTAGCATCGTCTTGCCCGAACTGTGCGGCCCAATCATAAGCACGTTGTGCCCGCCGGGGTCGCCAACTTCGAAGCGCGGCGCGCCGTCGTTTGGCCGCGCACGTCGCGATAATCCTTCGCCGATGCGGTGTCTATTCTTCTCAACGATTTTTGTGAGGTCGGACACATATAAAGACGGACAGTTTCTGGGATTGCGCGTACGGACATCGTCCGTTCGCGCATAATAAACGAGAGGTTTGCCGAAAATTAGCCAGTGCACGCCACTGCGTTTGCCTACGACATCGCCTCGGTCAAGACCGTGGCCCTCGGCAGCGTGGCTGTGTCTGGGGACGTTCGCGGTCATTCTATGGCTTTACTCCCCTGCATTAAATGGACATTTCATCTTTGACGATTTGGCGTTACCCTTCTGCAAGCCCATTCGCCACGCCTCGCTTTCAGCATGGATCTCGAGTTCCGGTGTCCGCCCCCTCCTCATGATCTCGTATTGGCTGAACTACAAGATCTCAGGAGACAGCCCGTTCAGTTACCATTTCGTGAATTTGGCGATCCACTTTGTTAATACCGCCCTGGTGTTCCTGGTCCTGCTTCGGATACTCCGGGGTTCTGGATGGATTGGGCGCAAATCACGCGTGGCATCTGCGATCGGAGCTTTGGTATTCGCGATCCATCCTCTACAAACGGAATCCGTAAGCTATGTTGCGGGACGGTCGGAGAGTCTGGCGGCGCTATTTTCGCTGCTCGCATATGTTGTGTTTCTGTACAGGCGGAAAGAAGCCATCTCCTGGTGGGAAGCAGCGCTGGTCCTGGTTTTGTTCGGCGCCGCGGTGAAGACCAAAGAAAATGCCGTCGCCTTGGCGCCGATTCTGATACTTACGGATCTGTTCTGGCCGGAAGCTTTCTCGCTACGCCGGTTGCGTCGCAACTGGCGGCTCTACGGCCTAATGATACCGGGAGCAATCTTCGCTGCAGTCGCGGTTTTTCGCATGCTGGCATCGGCGGAAACCGCGGGCTTCTCGGTGGCGACCTTCAAGTGGTACCAATACGCCTTCACCGAGGCCCGCGCCATCTTCACCTATATTCGGTTGGCGATTTGGCCATCCGGCTTGTCGCTCGATCACGATTTTGCGGCGTCGTACACGATCCTGGAGCACGGCGCGATTTTCTGGATGATTCTTCTGGCATTGCTCGTAGTGTTGTCGATTCTTTTGCGGCGCCGCTATCCGCTATTTTGCTTTGGCCTGCTGATGTTTCTGATCTGGCTGGCGCCGACCTCTTCCGTCGTTCCACTTGACGACGCTCTGGTTGAGCGACGGATGTATCTGCCGCTAATCGGTTTGATTCTCATCGCATGCGAGTTGGGAATGCGCATGAAGCTCCCCGCTGCCGCATGCGTGGCGGCCCTGTGTATCGCGGGGATGATATTTGGCACGTTGTGCTACAACCGTAATCGATTGTGGGGCGAACCGGAAAAGCTTATGGAAATGGCGGCGGATAATGCGGTTCACAACCCGCGTCCTCTGCTTAATTTCGCCGAGATCCTGATCGAGAAGAATCAATGCGCCGCCACACGGCCCTATCTCTTGCGAGCGGAGCGCAGACTGCCGAAAAATTATTACGTAAACGTTACGTGGGGCCGGGCGCTCGCGTGTCTCGGCGATTTCGACCAGGCTGTAGAGAGGTTCGAGACGGCCGCCAAGTTAAAGCCGACCTCGCAGGTGTACCAATGGCTGGGTTTGGCTTACGCCGAGATCGGACGACCGGTGGCTGCCGGCGGCGCTCTAAAATTAGCCGTTGAGTTAGACCCGCAGTCGGGACCCGCTCATGGGTCCCTGGCACTATGGTTCGAAAAGAACCGGGATTTGGCGGATGCCGAAAAAGAGTATCGAACCGCGGCGACCATCGACCGAGACGACTCTTGGGCCCGACAAGGCTGGATGCGAACACGGCGGCAAAAGCCCGCGGCGTCGGCGAATTTCTAGGATCGAACCCGAACGTCTACTTGATCGCTGCTGTCTGACTGCAAGATCTCTATAGATGCGCTCAGACCGTGTCAGGCCAGCGCAACATTCAAATTTTCAATGGCTTCGTCTACCTCAGCCGGTTTCTTAATAACCAACTGTTGGATGCGGCGTGTCAACTCGTTCTGGCGCTCGGGCGTGACGAAGGTGTATTCGCCGGTCATTTCCAAATCGCTGTGGCCCGCGATCTTGGCGGCTTCAATGGCGCTGCCGCCAACCTGTTCCCGCTAAGTGATATTTGCTCGGCGGAACGGGTGTAGACCGAGTCCTCGGAATTCGCAGCCTTCAGCGTCGGCCGCTTGCATCCTTCTGGGCATTCCCCGAGTCGCGCGTGATCTGGTCGGAGCAATCGAGGACGGCTCGAAATCATTGGTGCACGCGGGGCGACATGTCGCGGGCTATCGGAGCGCCGTTTCCAAGGCCAGCAGGTTCGTCATTCGCGTCCATGACAGCTCACAATAGCATCCGAACGTCGTTAGGGACGATAGGTGTTAGTGCGGTACGTGTTCTTCATGCGGCACCCGACGTTCAGAGCATCGTTGGCCTGCGCACCAGACGGACCCAAGCCGAGGCCATCACCGCAACACAATCGCAGCTACCCCGTCATACTGCGACATATCGCTGAGGATCACTTTGTCCCCCGGCTGCAGACCGCTCTTGATCTCGATCCGATTCACCGAGGCCGCGCCGAACTGCACCGGAACCTTCTTCGCCGAATGGCCGTCGGGTTCGAGCTTGAAGAGCATAACCCGACTGTTGGATCGGCCGAAGACGGGCCTGCCCACGTAGACCACGTTGGTCAGCCCCCCTACCGTAATAATCCCGTCCACCGGTTCCTGCAGATCGATACCGGGCGGCAGAGCGTCATTCATCACTACATCCACAGTCACTGTGCCGTTCGCCACTTCCGGATGCACCACGGCAACCGTGCCGCGAACAGTCTCCTTGCGATTCCGGAACCCGATGGTGGCCGGCTCGCCTTGCCGCACGTCCTGGATGTGTGTCTTCTCCACTTTGACCGCCGCCGTATGGCCGGACGTCAAGCGGCCCAACCCGGCCACCTCGATCTTCATATCGCCTTGCTTCACCGTGTCCGGCCAGACTTTGTGGAGGTCCACTACCGGCTGGCTTTGCCCTTGCGCGCCGGTCACCGCAACTCCGGCGATCCCCAATAACAGCAGGGCGCCCAAAGACCAGGCCACTCCCCATCCGGCGGGCCTGTGCGCCGCCACGGGGTTGGTCAGCCGGCGGATCCGGCGCAGGAGCGAACCGTCGTTTGCAGACAGCGCCGCCTTGAAATGTGCCGGCCGCATGGATTCCAATTCCGCCAGAGCGCGTGCGTACACCAGTACATCGCCGCTTGCCGCAACGGCGAGGTCATCGCAGCAATGCTCGCGCTCGGCCCGGATCTGGTTTGAGATCCACCACACCGCAGGATGGTAAAAGAGCAGGCTCTCGGCGATCCCTTGCAGAACGTTCACCAGGTAGTCGTGCCGCCGGACATGCGCCAGTTCGTGCGCCAACAGCGCCTCTACCTGCTCGGGCGCCAGCCCACACAGCACGCCCACCGGGGCGAGAATCACTGGGCGAAGCCACCCGATGACCGAAGGAGAGTCCACCCGATCCGTGGCCAGCAACCGCACGCTTCGCGATACGTGCATGCGTTCCATCAGCCGGTCGAGGGTTTGCTGCCATTCGGCGAGCACCGGCGTATGATATGAACGCCGCAGCGCCGCTGCAGAGATGAATCCTATGAGCAGCCGGAAGGAACATGCGGCGGCGCCAGCGAACCACGCCATTACAATCCCCTGCATCGTCAGTTGCCAGGGATCGGGGACCGGTGAGTACGCAACCGCAGGGGCAAGCTGCCGGGCGCCCCAATCGGTAAGGTCCCCAATCCGCGCCGCCGGCCCGGAATTTCCAAGCCACCAGTAGGTGAGAGCAGGCGCCACGGTCAGCGCCAACAGCGAAGCGCAGGCAATTGCGTAGCGGCCGCGCGCCGAAATGCGGCCGCCGGCCAAAGCGCGGGCGAGCGCATAGAGGGCCGCCACCAGGCTTCCCTGCCACAGAAAATGCAGAAGCGTCCAGCCCAGACGCTCGGTCCACGGCTGGTTCAATAGCGTGATCATTTTTTTCCCCTCCTCTTTTCGAATTCGTCCAACAGACTCCGTATCTCGGCCAGATCCTTGCCTGAAGCCGGCTGCGCGGCGAGCGCTCCCAGCACCAGGCTCTTCGCCGATCCTTCGAATGCGCGCTTCAACAGGTCGCCCGCGATCTGCCGCTGCGTCTGCTCCTTGGGTTCGCGCGCTTCGTAAACATGCGAGCGGTAGCGCTCGTTGCGCACCACCAGTCTTTTTTCGAACATGAGCTGCATCAACTTCAGCGTGGTGGTATATCCACTGTCCTTACCCAGCGCTTCATGCACCTCGCGCACCGTGCTGGCGCCTTGACGCCACAGCACCGCCAGGATGGCTATTTCGGCGTCGGTTGGAAGCGGCAAGGGAGCCGGCTCTTTGGAAAGGGATCGGGAGGACACGCTTCGAGTATCATACGAATTTATTCGTATATCAACGAAATAGTTTGTATGACCAGAGACAACCCGGCAAGCGGAAGCGGCTGCCCCACTTGTTGAAAACGCACCATCAATGTCGCGAACGCAATACGCTTGATCTGGAGCGGGACATCGGGCAGAACGGGCTTTCCCGGGCTTTGACGACCGCTTGACTCTGAGGCGCGCGATACGGCCGCGTCTACTCCGTTGGGGGTGTTGTTGGTCCAGCGGCACGCGGCGCAACGCGCCCTAGAGGCTCTAGACACGAAGGGCGGGCATCGTGAGGGCCAAGGCTATTCACTCTTCGACAACCTTTGCTGAAGCGTCATAAACAGCGACCATACAGCCGCGCAAACCATCACCAAGGTGGAAAGTGGCCCCACTCGAATCGCATTGCGAATCGGAACTGAGGACCAAAGGAGGCCCTTATGAAGCAGTCAGCGAGGGTTATGTCCCTTCTGATAGCGCTCTCCAGCGCTATAGTGCCCGCAGCGCTAGCGCAAACACCACCACCCCCGCAAACGCCACCCGCGCAAACAGCGCCGCCAACACCAGCGCCGACACCGACTCAAGAACACCCTAAAGCTAGCGGTGCTGCAAAAGGCGCCGCAATCGGAGCCATGGGCGGGAACGCGGCCAAAGGCGCGGTCATCGGCGCGGGCCACAGCCGTCGCGACGAGAGGAGAACGGAGCGAAAGAAGTGACCACCAAAGGAATGGGCGTGCGCTTATTCAACTACGTCACCCCTGACGTAGGCTCACTGTGACTCTACTGGAGTAGGTCAAGAGCCGAGTAACGTCGCATGCGGGGCAACGGGCGCGCGGCTACATGGCCGGGCCGCCGCCCGCAAGCCCTCGATGGCGGCGGGGCCAGATTGACGACGTGCAGGAAGTCTTCGAGCAACACGGGCTGGTCGGCGCACTCCCGCGCCAACGCAGCAATGGCCTGGAGAAAGGCGCGGACGCATGCGCGCCCAATCGTGACCGGCATCATTTGCGCGCCGCCTTCCGGCGTGATGCGGGCAGCAAAGCCCTGAGACGTCCCCCGTGCCCCGGAAAGGGCGGCAGTCGCGGATGCGGAACTGGCGTCGAGATGGCGTCGAAGCGGCGGATCAACCAAGCGCGGATGCGCCGCGTAGACGCATGTTACAGGGCCTCGTTCTCGTGTTCTAAACGGATCCAGCATTTCATCGAACCCTCCACGCCCCACTCAAAATGCCAATTCAATCTCGCGGTTGCGCATCCCATGGGCCCGCATCACAGCGCACTCATGGAAGGCCGATTCGCCCGTCCAAACGCAGGCGTTGGAGGAGAAAACGGCCCAATCGAACGGCGTCAATTGCACCGCTGGCGACTCAGTTACAGTCACTCGCATCACCTCGAAAGAGGGCGGCCCGACGAAAGTCCTGCCCGACCCACGCGGCCATGGCCCGCCGCGAAGCGCGCCGCCTACAAGAAAACAACGCGAATCTTTGCGGAAGCCGTTCCGAGGATCGTTAGCGAACGGCCTCCATTTTGCCATTCTCGTGAATTCTCTTGACGCGTCTCGATGTCCGGCGGCCGCGCCGTCATTGCACGGCTCGATACCGTACCCGGGTGCTCGTGGCGGGAAAATGCGGGCTAGCTTCATAACCTCCATTTCACGGATACTGGAAATCCATGCCGGATTACATTGCCGCTCTCGATCAAGGGACCACGAGCACGCGCTTCATGATCTTCACCCGTGCCGGCCGCATCGCGGCCTCCTCTCAAAAAGAGCACGAACAGATCTTTCCGCAGCCTGGGTGGGTAGAGCACGACGGCGCGGAAATCTGGAGGCGCACGGAAGAGGTGATAGGCGAAGCGATGACCCGCGCGGCGATTCAGCCACGCGATCTCGCCGCCATCGGCATCACGAACCAGCGCGAAACCACTATTTTCTGGGATAAGCACACCGGCCAGCCGGCCTATCATGCCCTGGTTTGGCAGGACATGCGAACCGGAGACCTGGTCAACGACTTTTCCCGAACGGGCGGGGCCGATCGGTTCCGGCGCAAGACGGGCCTGCCGCTCTCCACTTACTTCAGCAGCCTCAAGATTCGATGGCTGCTGGATCATGCGCCAGGCGCACGGGAACGCGCGGAGGCGGGCGACCTGCTGTTCGGCAACATCGACGCCTTCCTCATCTGGCACTTGACGGGAGGACTACACGTTACCGATTGCACCAATGCCAGCCGCACGCAACTGATGAATCTCGAGACGCTCGACTGGGACGACGAACTGCTTCAGGCCTTCGACATCCCGCGCGCCATGCTGCCCGCGATCCGCTCGAGCAGCGAGGTCTACGGGGAGGCCACCCTGGGGGCAGTCAAAGGAGTGCCGGTGGCGGGAATTCTTGGCGATCAGCAGGCTGCGCTGGTGGGCCAGACCTGCTTCCGGCCAGGCGAGGCCAAGAACACATACGGCACGGGATGTTTCCTGTTGATGAATACGGGAAATGAGATCGTCCATTCGAAACACGGGCTACTCACGACAGCGGCGTTTCAATGGAAGGGCCAGGCAGCGAATTACGCGCTCGAAGGGAGCGTCGCGATCACGGGCGCCCTGGTGCAATGGATCCGCGATAACTTCGGCCTGATCTCCCAGAGCCCCGACATCGAGGCGCTGGCGCGCACGGTGGAGGATAACGGCGGCATCTATTTTGTGCCCGCTTTCTCTGGCCTTTACGCGCCCTATTGGAAACACAACGCGCGCGGGGTGATTGCCGGACTGACGCGCTATACGAATAAAGGTCACCTTGGCCGCGCCGTGCTTGAGGCCACGGCGTTCCAAACACGCGAAGTGGTGGAGGCCATGGAGCAGGATTCCGGCATCCCGGTCAGCGTTCTGCGCGCCGATGGCGGCATGGTCGAGAACGAACTGCTGATGCAGTTCCAGGCGGATATTCTCGACCGCGAGGTGGTGCGGCCCGCGGTAAAAGAGACCACGGCGCTGGGGGCCGCATACGCAGCGGGACTGGCGACGGGTTTCTTCGCAAATGTCGACGACTTGCGCGCACAGTGGTCAATCGACAGATCGTGGAAGCCGGCTATGGAGGCCGCGCGCCGCGATAGGATGTACGGCTTCTGGAAGAAGGCAGTCACACGGTCCTTCGACTGGCTTGAACAATAGCCCGGTCCGGCACATAGGAGAATGCATGGAAAAGCAGATGTTTGGTGAGTTTCTAGGGACGCTTGTACTGATTGTGCTTGGCAACGGCGTGGTGGCGAACGTGCTATTGCACAAATCGAAAGCGGAAGGCGCCGGGTGGATGGCGATCGCCACAGGATGGGCGTTTGCGGTGATGGCTGGCGTGTTCACTGCCGTGGCTTGCGGGGCCCCGGGGCATTTGAATCCGGCCGTGACGCTTGCCTCGGCGATTACGAGCGGTAACTACGCGACCGTGGGTCCCTACTGGATGGCGCAGTTTCTGGGCGCGATTATCGGCGCGGCGATCGTTTGGGCGCATTTTGGGCCGCACTGGCGCGAAACCAAGGACGCGGATCTCAAGCGCGCGTGCTTTTGCACGTCACCGGCGATTCGCAACATGCCAGCTAACGTGTTCAGCGAAGTCGTCGGCACGTTCATTCTGATCCTGGTGGCGAGCGCGATCGGGTCGAAAGCGGGAGCGCCTATGGGGCCGGCCCCCGGGCTAACGCCCTACCTGGTGGGATGTCTGGTATGGGCGATCGGCTTGAGCCTGGGCGGCACAACCGGCTATGCAATTAACCCGGCGCGCGACTTGGGACCCCGGCTTGCCTATGCCCTTCTGCCAATTGCGGGGAAATCGGATTCGGATTGGAGCTACGCCCCGGTCCCGATCATGGGCCCGTTGATCGGGGCGGCGGCGGCGGCGCTGCTGGTGCGCGCGGTTGGAATGTAAGATCAACAGCAGCCAGGATTTGAATCCGCCGGCGAGCTGTAGTACACTGAATCTTTACTCCGTGGTTCCGGCGTACGCATCCGTGCGCTCCGGCTCCCAATTTAAGGAATGCAGATGCACGCGATAATTGAAACCGGCGGAAAGCAGTACCGTGTCGCCCCGGGCGATACGCTCCGGGTAGAAAAACTTGACGGCGACGTGGGTTCAGAGGTTGAGCTCACTGTGAAGGCCGCGTTCAACGACGCTGGCGAAATGGTGCAGGTGGCGCCGGTTAAGGCCACTATTACCGGCAACGGTCGCGGCGACAAGATTTTGGTCTTTAAGTTCAAGCGCAAGAAGCAGTACAAGAAGACCATTGGGCACCGCCAGTCCTTCACGGAAGTGAAGGTGGGCGAGATCTCGGCGTAGGCGATATATGGCTCATAAAAAAGGTTTAGGCAGTTCTAAGAACGGGCGCGATTCTAACGCCCAGCGGCTGGGTGTGAAGGTGTTCGGCGGACAGCTGGTCCCGGGCGGCTCCATCATTGTGCGGCAACGCGGCACAAAGATTAAGCCGGGTCTGAATGTCGGCTGGGGCAAGGATGACACCCTTTTTGCCAAGGTAACTGGCGTGGTGGAATTCCGCGACCGCGGCCGGATGGGAAAGTTCGTTAACATCAGCTCCGTCGAGTAGCTTAAGAATAAGAGCCGGCGCAGCCTGGCAGTCTGCTGAAAAAGGCAAATGGGCCGCAGATGAACGCTGATCAACGCAGATAAACCATCTGTTTTCAATCTGCGTTGATCAGCGTTCATCCGCGGCTAACTGATTTCAGGTGTTTTCAGCACCCTGCTAGAGGTCGCCCTTCCGGTAGCCGACGTAAATTTCAGGGTTCTGTATTCTCCAACCGAAGCCGCCGGTTCCCCGGGAATCGGCGGCTTCTTCTGTTTTTCACTTATGTTCATTGATGAAGTTCGAATCCTTGTCAAGGCCGGCGACGGTGGCAATGGATGCCTCGCCTTTCGCCGGGAGAAGTATGTCCCGCGGGGCGGCCCCAGCGGCGGTGATGGCGGGCGCGGAGGCGACGTAGTCCTGGTCGCCGATAAGAACGAAAACACGCTGCTGAAGTTCCGCTTCAATCCGGAACATAAGGCGGAGCGTGGCCGGCACGGAGAAGGAAGCAACCGTACCGGAGCGGAGGGGCATTCGGTGGAAGTCGACGTTCCCATTGGCACGGTAGTTTACGACGAAGCCAGCGGCGAGCAGCTCTACGATTTCACACAGGAAGGCGAGCGGTATCTGGTTGCGCGCGGCGGGCGCGGCGGCCGCGGCAACGCGCGCTTCACCAGCGCCACGCATCAAGCGCCCACGGAACACGAACCGGGCCGCCCCGGACAGGAACGCCGTCTGCGGTTGGAACTGAAGCTCCTGGCGGACGTGGGTCTGGTTGGGTTCCCGAACGCCGGCAAGTCGACGCTGATTTCGCGAATTTCCGCAGCGCGGCCGAAGATCGCCGATTACCCGTTTACCACGCTCGAACCGAATCTGGGCGTGGTACAGCTCCCGGATTTTCGAAGCTTCGTAGTGGCCGATATACCGGGCCTCATCGAAGGAGCGCACCTGGGACACGGCCTGGGCGTCCAGTTCTTGCGGCATATCGAGAGGACGCGCATTTTGGCGCACCTGGTCGACGTTTCGGACGCCACTGGACGCGACCCGGTGGAGGACTTCGAGATCGTGATGCGCGAACTGGAAAGCTTTAGCGAAGACCTGCTGGCTAAGCCCATGATTATTGTAGCGACCAAGCTCGATGCGGCGCAGGATACGGACCGCGTGGCTTCCTTACGGAAACTGGCGCGCGACCGAGGACTGGATTATTTCGAAATTTCGAGCGCGACCGGACAAGGCATCGAAGCCTTGAAGCATGCCTTGGACGAGCGGTTGACGGCGCCTGTCGAGGCTGCTCCGGATACCTTAGAGCGTTAGCCCTGTTTTAGGGTGTGATGTGAAGGCTGGGAAAGCGTGCAAAGATGGCCGCACGTAACGCTTCCACTCGGGCAGGGTTTTCGGCGCTGCGATCAATGTTGCCGAACTGCGCTTCCTTCAGCGGACGAAGCGCGCCGGTCTGGGTGGCAATATCCAGCACGTATTGATACTGCCCATCGATCACGCCTACGGTTCCGTGTCGCACGGGCGCGAAAACGCTGTTCCTCTCCAAATACTGAGTGAACGCCATTCCCTCACCTTGGCCTTCCCCATTCCCATTCAACCAGGGGACTAAGGATTGCCCGGGCAGCCGATCCGGCTTTGCCTGGCCAGCCAATTCGAGGATAGTGGGCGCCAGCGCCGTTTGATCCGCCGTGTAGGCAACGCGGCGGCCTAGCTGTTGGTTCGGCGTCCGAATAATAAGCGGTACGTGGATCATGGGCCGGGTCTGCAGGGCGCTTCGATGGCGATAGATGCCGCCCTCGAAGCTTTCGCCATGATCGGCGGCCACGATGACCGTTGTGTCCCGCAATTTTCCGCCGGCATCCAATCTTTTTATGAAGGCCCCGAAGGCGCGATCGGCGCTGGCGATGAACTCATCGTAGATCAGACGATGCTCATCGATCACACTCTGATGCTCGGGTGGATACCCCTGTCGCAAGGGATCTTCATCGACGAGACTCGCAGACTTGTCTAAGGGGAGGAAGCGGCCCTGGTCTTCGCGATCGGGGACATAAGGGTCATGCGGCGAGAGCACGTGAATCCAATAAAAGTATCCGGGAGGAAGTTTGGCTACCTCATCCCCGGCGAGTTGAAAGACCTCGTCCGGCCGAACCTCCCAGGGGCCGTCGGAAGGCAAGCCGCGCACATTATTCCAAAGACTGACAATATCGAAATATTCGTCGCCGCGGTTTCCGAATAGCAAGTTCTGGTGCAGAAACCCGGTCGCTTCGAAGAAACGCTGCGCCCCTCCCTTTTCAAAAACGGGCGCCCGCAGTGAATCGAACTGGCTGCGCAGACTCTCCGCAAAATAGTAGGCCCATGGATTAGACACGAAAGCGCCGGTGAAATAGCCGGCGGCGCGCATGACATGCGGTAAGCTTTTTTCCACGTCCTGCGAACGAACTCTACCCGGGAGTTGGTGGACATGGCTTTGCGAGGGGTACGCACCAGTTATGATGGTCGCGAGACTAGGAGTGGTAAAGCTGGACCCAGAGAAAAAGTTGGTGAATACCGTTCCCGTGGCGGCAAAGGCGTCTATGTTCGGCGTTGTTGGCCTGGGGCAACCATACAGGGACATGTCTTCGGCGCTCAAGGCATCGAATGTAATCAGCAGAATGTTGGATTTAGGCTGCTGGGCCTTGGCTGCGGCGCTTACCGTAGACATGGATCTGCCAATGCCAGACCCCGCGATTGCTACGGCCAGCGCACTGACGCCGACAGCGATCACCATGCGCCGGGCGGCCTTTTTACCCACGAAATCGTCGAGACTGGTCAGCAGTTTCTTACGGCCGCGCGGTATGCAGACAGCGGCGACAAATGCTAGGTAGTAACCCCACATCAATACCTTGCCGGTGAATTCGCCGCGGTGAGTCCACGAGGTCAGACTTGGGATCAGCGTTTGGGCGGCGAACCTGGAAGCCAGAAATATGACGAGGAGCGTGGCAAACTGGGCGGTGCGGTCCACGAGGAGGTTGCGCGACGAGGCGAAACGCCATAGAACGGGGGCCATCAGGGCGGTAGAGATAGTCCCTAAAGTTATACCAGCGAACGCCGCCAGAACCAAGCGCAGCGCCACTTCGAAAACAACCTCCGCCGAGGTCAAGTAAAACGTCCACCCCTGGGCCTTGCCCTGGGACAGAAAGATAGCCTCGGCGAAAACCAAGCCGATTACTCCAAGGCCGGTCAACCGGAACCAAAGCAACGCTAGTGTGGAATGAAGGTCAGCCCTATTGGGCATCGGACCGTCGACGCATGCGGCCCAACGCGGCGCCCAACCTCTTTCTTAAAAAGGTCAAGCTGGCAGCAACGGCGATCAGAAGCGGGGTTACAAGCTGGGAAATGAGGCCCGTGGCATTTGGATCAATATAGGCATATGCTGGCATTGCAAAGACAAGTAGAACCAAACAACAACGGAAGACCGTGGCAGGTACCGGGTAAGAGCGCGTCATAAATTTTCTCCTGGAGCGACAAACTGGAACGTTGGCAATATTTCGGGATTACCTCTCGAATAGTAGATTTTACAGGGCGTTGCCTTAATATCCGCCATTTTCTATCAAAAGATACAAATCCTAAGTACTATTTATTTGGTTGCGGAACGAAGCAAGTTCTGTACAGTTCCATGGGGAAAACCTGACTACTATCAACAAAAACAACCCCCACGTGCGGTTGCTTACCCTATGGGTGCCTTAAGGCAGAAACAGAGAGGTTTTTACTTATTTCGAAGAAATGCAAAGGAGAATATGGCGAGAATTGGATTTGAATTGGGGCTTGAGGCGCCGGCTTATTCCGGCCGGCGCCTCATGGGAACGGCTTTTAGACTTTTTCTGGGACAACAAAGCCTTTTCGATAGGGCCGAGTCATCATCTTGGAGGCTTCCGCATCGCCGGTGATGGTCAAGGTGTTGGGATCGAAGTTGACCGTGCGTCCGACGCGATACGAGATGTTGGCGAGGTGGACCAAAACGGTGGACGCCGCGCCAACTTCGATTTCGGCGTTGAGAATGTTCCGGTCGTGCTTGCGAACGGCTTCCGCAAAGTTGGCGAAATGACCACCGCCTTCTTTGCCCGATGGTCCCGGTTCCTGGTTCTTCCCTAACCAGCTCTTGTAACTGGAATAGCTATCGACCGCGAGATATCCCTTGGAGCCATAATACAGGGCCCCGATGCTGTCTCCGCCCCCGCCACCGTTCTCGGCGGCAGATTCGCCACGCTTGGGAGGAGCAACGCTGGCTTCACCATTGGTATCCCAATGACGGACTTCGAACTCCATCATCTTGCGCTTACCGGCTTCGTTGAATTCCCAGGCGCAGTTCAGCGTGTTGGGGGTTTCCTGATCGTCGTCGAACATGAAGTGGCCGCCCATGGCGGTCGCCTTGACGGGGTACTTCACGCCGAGACCCCAGCGCGCGAGATCCACCTGATGAATGCCCTGGTTGCCGAGATCGCCGTTGCCGGTGTCCCAGAACCAGTGCCAGTTGTAGTGGAAGCGGTTGCGCGTGAAGGGATGTACGGGGGCTGGACCGTTCCAAAGGTCATAATCCACGCCGGCGGGCACAGCTTCTACTTTGGCGTGTCCTATATCGTCGCGGCGTTTGTAGCAGAGGCCGCGCGACATGTAGATATCGCCGAGGAGGCCATCGTGCATCTTCTGCATCGCTTCCTGGACAGCTTTGGAAGAACGAATCTGGCTGCCCTGCTGTACGATGCGGTCGTACTTGCGGGCGGCCGCGACAATTTGCTTGGCCTCAAAGATATTGTGCGAGCATGGCTTTTCGACGTAGACGTCTTTCCCGCCCTGGCAGCCCCAGACTGTCATCAGAGTGTGCCAATGGTTGGGAGTAGCGATGGACAGGACATCTATGTCTTTGTTATCAATGACCTTGCGGATATCTTTGTAGGTCTCGGGTTTCTTTACTCCGTACCCTTCCAGAGTGCTCAGGCCTTTCGCGAGCTGCGCGTCGTCGATATCGCAAATCGCGACGATCTCCGCATCCTGAACTTCCTTTCTGGGACCACTCCATCCGCTGAGGTGAGCGCCGCCGCGGCCTAACCCCTTCTTGGGATCCTTGCCACCCATGCCGATTACCGCGACCCGTAAAGAATCGCTGGGACTGTCTGCGAACACCAGGGAACTTGCACCCAGGGCGCCGATTGAAGAAACGAGGAAATGCCTACGCTGCATCGCCAACCTCCGCCAGCTAACTTACCATATTTGCAGCATTCCCGAGGAAAAGGCCTTACGTTTTCGCTAACGCCCGGCCACGGCGGCCCGTTGCCAATCATGGTCAGCAGGGCGAGTCGCGTGAGCGTTGTTAGCGGAGGCTCCCCGCCATTTTAAGTAACTCGGACGGCATGGTTCAGGCGCAACGGCGTGGCGATGGGTCTGGAAGGCCAGTTGGCGCTTGCTGGACTGATGCTCAGGCGTTGTTCGGATTGAGGCGCAACTGAGCGCGGTCGGGATTGCGGCGGCGGGGGTAGTTTGGGCTATAACTCTGACCAACGGCGCAGCAGGTTGTGATAAATGCCGGTCACTTGCACCGCCGAAGGATGCCCGGGGGCTTCGCCGTTTAGCCGCTGAATGGCGACATCGAGGTCGAAGAGGATGGTGCGCTCGCCATCGTCGCGAATCATGCTCTGGATCCAGAAGAAGGAAGCGATGCGGGCGCCGCGCGTGACCGGCGTCACGTGATGAAGACTAGTGGCCGGATAGAGAATCAGATGCCCGGCGGGAAGCTTCACCTTGTGGGTGCCGTAGGTGTCCTCAATTACTAACTCGCCTCCGTCGTACTCCTCCGGGCCGGCGAAGAAGAGAGTGGCCGAGAGATCGGTACGAATGCGGTGCGACGTGCCTGTCACCTGGCGAATGGCATTGTCGACGTGCGTGCCGAAGGCTTGCCCCCCTTGATAACGATTGAACAAGGGCGGGAACACCTGTGCGGGCAGAGCGGCGGAGATGAACAAAGGATTTTTTTCCAGCGCGGAGAGAATCATCGCGCCCAACTGGCGGGCCGCCAGGGACCCCTCCGGCAATTGCATATTGTCCTTGGTCATGGCCGACTGGCGGCCGGCGGTCACGCGGCCGTCCACCCATTCGGCTTGATCGAGATGCTGGCGGGCTGTGCCGACCTGTTCGGCCGTTAGAACATCGGGAATTGGAATCAACATGAGTAAGCAATCTCCAATCAGAACTTGAACTTCAAACCGATCAGAGCGGAACGGCCCGCGCCTAAAACGATGTGCGCAGGATGTAATTGGTCGTAGTAATATCGGTTGGCGATGTTACTCACGTTGGCTTGAATATCGAGATGCTCCGTCAGCGACCGTTTAGCCATCGAGGGCCTGTTGCGCGGTGTAGATACCGGATACGCCGGGGGAGGCAATTGCCTTCATGTCCTCTTTCGAGAACTGGGCGACGATCCCGGTGGCCTGCTCGAACGCCTTTAGGTCCAAGCCCACCGTGCCTGCCGGAATGTCGAACCGCCAAACAGGCTGCGTCCCTTGCGTGGCCGGGGAGGAGGCATGGGTGGCTCGCGCCAACTCCTGAGCCTGGGCCGCGCTGATGATCTTCGTTCCCACCGCCGAGTACGCCACCAGCGTTCCCATAGCGGCCCATCGATAGACAATGGGCCAACTTCCCTTGGATGAGTTCCTGCTCGTCTTTGCCTTGTCTGCGCCGGTGTGCGGGGTGTTCGTCAAATTTCTCATTTTCAGCGTCCTCATGAACAAATTCAGTTAGAGCGCAAGCGAAGAGGCTGCGCCTGAATCATTTGCCGACGACGCCCGTATAATGAGGGTGTCGCCAGCGTTACCGTTGTCGATGTGCGGGTCTTCATGGCGCCTCGCCAAAGATTCCATGAAGACCTGTCTCTATTAAGTAGTCAGCGCCGTGTGTACTCCGCGTCCTCCTGGTGAGACTGCGTTTTGGTGGCGGAACAGATACGACAGGAGCCGCCGACTTCCAGGCGAGTAACGCGGATTGTGAATCCGGCTTGCTTTGCAATCTCCGCCTTAAGCCGCTCAAAGAGGGGACTTGCGATTTCCTCAATTCGGCCGCAACCGAAACATGCCAGATGAGCGTGATCGCGCTTCGTTTTGACTTCGTAGAAATGCTTCTCGCCTTCGAGGTGCATGAGATCAAGCTCGTCGATGAGGCGGAGTTTTTTCAAGAGCTCGATGGTGCGATAGACTGTAGCCCGATCGATACTCGGTTCGCGCTTCCGGGCAAGCTCAAGAAGCGATCCGGCATCCAGATGTTTCTTCGCCTCTTGGATCACCTCGATCAGGGCGCGGCGCTGCGCCGTGAGGCGAACACCTTTGGCAATGACTTCGTCCAGGAGAACGCGACGCTCTATGGGGGCGCTCATGCTGCGCCTCGAAGTTGCTACTGAGTCGCAACAATCAGAACCAAATTTGAACTTGCGACTGAGTCGCAACTACATGCCCAACATCCCATAGAGAACAGTCGAACTCCCTTAACTTACGGGCGATCCATTGAGAAAGTCAATCAAAATTAGCAATTGAGTTGCAACTGAACGGGAGTAGGAAGACGATGCTTATAGTAGATCGTCAAGTCTACTCTCGCAGCTTGCAAGCGACTCAGTCGCCAGGAAAAAGATCGATATCATCCGGTAGTTCATTGGCGTCGGTATCTGCGTTGTAGGGGAAGTATTTCGCCAGATCTTCACCGATGTCTTCAATCGCAGCGACAATGCCATCCGTAAAGTCACCTTGCCGGAATTTTTCGGACAACCTGGCAACAATGCGATGCCAACACTCCTGGCCAACCTTTTCGTGGATGCCGCTATCGCCCAACACTACGAACTGATGGCGCGCCGGCACGATAAAGAACAACACGGCATTGCGATCTCTCGTGGCCGTCATTCCCAGGCGCTCGAAGGCCTTTTCGGCGGCGTTCCGGACATTTCCCCAGAACAACGGCGAAATAGAAACACGGATCTCGCCGGAGGTTCGTCTCTCCGCTTTGGCGATGGCTTGCTTGATCCGATCTTTGTCCATGGCTACCATGATCCGCTGGCGCCTCCACCGCCCGACCGTCCGCCGCCGCCGCTGAATCCACCACCCCCACCGCCGCCACCGAATCCACCCCCGCCGCGTCCGCCACCGGAAAGAATCGTGCTCAGAAAGAAGAATGCCAGAGTCGGATGCGTAATGAGGAAGCCGAGGATGAGGATTCCGAGAATGCCATAAACGATTAGTTGAAGCATGCTCAACGGCTTCGCCTTCGGGGCAGTCTGGGCAGGGGGAAGCGCATCGGCCTGTCCCCCGATGACTCCCGTCAATGAATCGACTGCGGCTTTGACCGCGTCGTCGGGATGGCCGGCCTGAAGTTGCGGCGCCATCACTTCGTTGATTATGCGGGAGGCGATGGCATCGGGCACGACGGCTTCAAGACCGTACCCGACTTCGATTCTCATCTTCCGGTCTTGGGGCATGATGAAAATCGCCAGACCGTCATCCAGACCCTTACGGCCCACCTTCCATTTTGCAAAGGCCCTCACTGCCCAATCCTCAATCGGCGCGTCGCCTGTGGTGGGGGCGATGTAGACAATGATTTGATGCCCGGTAGCCTGTTGGTAGGCGGCCAGCCGCGCATTTAGCGATTGCAACGCCTGGGGCGACAGGAAGTTTGCGGTGTCCGTGACCCATTCAGTCGGCGATGGGGGGATAGGCGTTTCGGCCCCATACAAAGACGCTGCCCAAGCGAAGAGGATTGGGAACAGCAGGCTGAAACGCGAAAGCAACTTAGAACTTCACCTGTGGCGCCTTCTCGCTTCCGGGTTGCGCCTGGAAGTACGGCTTCTCGGCGAACTTACTTCCGAAAAAGCCAGCGATCAGGACCGTGGGGAAGCGGTTGCGGCGTGTATTAAAGGCCATCGCCGCATCGTTAAACCTCTGGCGCTCTACCGTTATGCGATTCTCCGTACCTTCCAACTGGGCTTGCAGATCGCGGAAATTGGCGGTGGCTTTGAGCTGCGGATAATTTTCGCTGACCGCCATCAGGTGAGACAGGGCCGAAGACAACCCCTGTTGCGCCTGCTGATAGCGCTGGAAGGCGGCCGGATCTTTGGCAATCTCTTCCAGAGCCGCGGAAGAGACCTGGCCCACCTTGGCGCGCGCCTCGGTAACCTCGGTCATGGTGCTCTTTTCAAAGTTTGCGGCGCCTTTGACGGTCTCTACAAGGTTGGGAACCAAGTCGGCGCGTCTTTGATAGGCATTTTGCACCTGGGCCCACTGCGCTTGCGCGGCCTGATCGAGCTGCACGAGTGAGTTGTATGTTCCGCCAACGGAAAGGCCGACAATCAGCACAAGGAGGATAATCACTCCCACACAACCAATGGCTATCTTTTTACCCATTCATCCTCCGTTTCGACTGCAACCTGAATTATCCGGCCGCCCGTGCAATTGATGGAAACTGACGCATACCGCTGCACGGTTCCTCAATCTTAGTGGTGTGCCGTATTTGGCGCAAGAGCACGTAGCTATCCACTGTGCTTAGATGCCCGTGTTCGAGAGAAGCTGGAATAGTTGAGGGCGGATTTCAAGAAAATTGTGCCGGCACTAACATTTGCCGACAGAGGAAGGCGGGGTTCGAAACAGACCTGCCGCGTCATCGGAGGACGCGACAGCGGTGGGTGGGCCTTACTTCAAGTAAGTTGGCTTATTCCGGGGGCCGGCGTTTTGTGTCCATAATTCGGAAAAGGCCGGCTAAGGCGCCCTTCTGAACTACGAAAGCGCCTACGAAACTGGTCACAAGGATGGCTCCTATGATGACGGCTTCCATGGTAAACTTACTCCCTCGCATTCTTAGTAGAAATGGAAGGCTATAAGTCTCATCTTTTTAAGCGCAACGGTGCGAATTCGCTTGGGCGGATTAGTAAGTCGCGGTATCGGAAGGGAACGGACGTTACTTAAAACGACCGGATTGCCCGCACCCGCCTGGGGAAATCTTTGTCGTCGCCATGCTGCCGCCCCAGGTCGGCAAAGTCGATGTGCGCCGCCATGTCGGCTGTGTCTTGTGACGATGCCCAGTAAGTGAAGTTGTCGGCTACGCCGCCGTCGCGAAAATCGCCAGCTCCTTTGGCCTTCAGGTTCCGGTACAGCAAGGCCAACTCGTCACGCGACGGCAGAAACCATCCGCGTACTCCGTTGACGCTCAAGTCGGCGCATATCCGCGCGGCCGAATCGGGCTCCGAACATGCCGCCAGGATGTCCTGCGTATTTTGTTTCCCCGTTCCCACCGCGATGCCCTTCGCGCCGGGGACGAGATTGCGGAAACAGCCCCACTTCACGCCGGCGCTCTGGTCGAAGGGCGCAGCCTCCAGGTAACGCCAGCCATCTGCTTCAAAGTTCGGGTTCTCGTAAAAGATTAGCCCGCCGGCGGGGCCGGTGTCGCCAATCGCGTACCCTTGCATGGACAGCCAGACACTCATCTCACCCGCTCCGCGATTGGCCCACAGCGAGTACGGGATGAGTTTCACGGACTCCGCCCGGGCGGATGGGTTGGAGATCCTTCGGGCTTGCGCGGCGATCACCGTGGCGCCGCCGTAAAACGCCTTGTCGAAGGTAGGCTTCCAATCCGCCCTGGCGTCGAATAATAGATCGAGGGCGTGTCCGTCCGCAACATCAGGCCATTCCACGCAATAGACTATTGGCCCGCGCTCGAGGGCTATGCGTCCCCGGTTTTCTTTCACTCGCGGATCGGCGCTTACTCTCCGGGTTGAGATGGGAAACTCGATTTCGATGACGTCGCCATCCTTCCAATTCCGGTCGATGGCAATATACCCGGACGGGTTGACGGCCGCCGCGACGCGCCTGGCGTTCACCGATACTGTGGTCTGCTCTTCCACCTTCTGCTGGTAGGAATAGAGACCGCCGGGCGCCGGCCGATTTCGCGCCCAACCGGGAACCCTGAGGCGGATCTCCGCGTGAGTCGGGCCTTGGGTGGAAACTGCGATCTTGGATTTTCCGGCCCACGGCATCTCACTCGAAACAGAAAGCGAGAGTTCGCGACTATTCACTTGGAACGATGCGTCACTCGAAACATAGAGATTGATGTAGATGGCGCCCTTTTTGTCTTGCGCGTAGATCAACTCGGGCATGGCGGCCAGAAAGCGCACCAGGTTGGGAGGGCAGCATTCCAATGAAGCGCGTTCCCAGCGACTGTCGCGCCCGTCGCCCGCGCTTGCCAGGCGGTTGACGTAAAAGAAGCGGTCGCCTGAAGCGGAGACGCCGTCCACGGCATTGTTGTACATTCCGCGCTCCATCACGTCGATATACCGGCTGTCTCCACTCGCCAGGAACAGTTTGTGATTGAGAGTGATAAACATCAGCACGGCGCATGTTTCGGCATAGGCCGATATGTTCGGCAAGGAGAAGGCCTGTCCGAAGCCTTCGTTGCCCGTGCTGCCAACGCCGCCGGTGATATACAGCTTGCGGGTGACGATATCCTGCCACATTCTTAACGCGGTATCGGAATATTCATGAAGACCGGTGAGCATGCCGACATCGGCCAGTGACACCAGAAGCGAGACGCAATTGACCGCGTGGCCGACTGCCTCGGTCTGTTCCAGGACCGACTTGTACGACTGATTGTGGCGGCTTCGATTGACTGAATTTGGCAGCCCGCGGATATCGAGATAGTGTTTCGCGAGATCCAGATGTTTCTTGTCGTGAGTTATGCGAAAGAGTTGTACGCAGTTGATAGCATCGCGCTCGCCGCCGGAAAACGGCGGATTCTTCGCTCTGAAATTTTCATAGAGAGCATCGGCCGATTTCACGGCATTGTCTATGAGGCCGCGGTCGCCCGTTGCCTTGCAGTAAGCGGCGGCGATTTCAAAGTTGGAATTACCATGACCCGGCGCCTGGTTCTTCATCCTCTGGATAGCGACGTCCACCTGCGCTTTGAGTTGCGCATCCGGGTGTGTTTGCAGAGAGAGGATTGCGGCCTCGAGGACGCCGCCATTCAATCCCCAGCGCGATTCCGAGCCCGCCAGTTTCTGTACTTCGAATGGAATGGTCACCTGCGCGTTGCGCGCGACCCTTGGCTGCCAGAAATCGTCCCGCAGCTTTACTTCGGAATACCGTTTGGGTTGAATTGGGTAATCCGTTACAGGCGTATATGCGGTCGACCCAATGGTCACGGCGGCAAGCGGCGTCTTTGGCTTCTCCTGGCTTTGGGCGGCCGGGCTCTGGGTATATGCCAGCATGCCGACCGCGGTGCGGGCGTTTTTCAGGAAATCCCGGCGCGGCACTTCGTTATCGGTCACGTTCCTCCCCCGGTCAATTGTGGGCGACCTTCGCTGCGGGCTATTGTATCGATCTTAAGTTTGCAAAGTATGGGGGCAACTGCAAGCAAAGGCTCCATTACAATGTGGTTCGGAGAAACGATGTCAAATTCGCGACGCCAATTTTTCAGAGGTGCTTCCGCCGCTTTCCTGGCGGCTGCCGCGGCTTGCCGCAAGCCAACGCCCCAATCCGCCGCCCTTCCACCCGGCGCCCCGCCGGCTTTCGGCACAGCGCCGGACGTGGGCCCGCCCGTCTCGCCTGCTACTTTCGCGGAAGCCGAAAAACTGGTGCAATTCGAACTCAGTGCCGCCGACCGTGAGATGGCTGCCGGCAATTGGCGAAAGAGCATGGCGCCTTTGTATGAGCGCCGCACGGGGCCGCGCAAGTTCCCGCCGCCCGCATCGCTCGCACCCGCCACTCGTTGGGATCCGATGCTGCCGGGCCAACAGACTAGCGCCACACGCGATCGTTTCGTCCGCACCCCAGACGCTGCAGCTCCGCTTCCACCCAACGACGTGGATATCGCCTTCGCTCCGCTGTCGCAACTGTCGCGTTGGATTGAAGCGCGCCGAATCACTTCCGAACGGCTCACACACATCTATCTGGACCGCCTGCAGCATTTCGATCCCAAACTGCGCTGCGTAATCACGCTCACGCGCGACCTGGCGATTTCGCAGGCCCAACAGGCCGATCGCGAGATCGCCGCGGGACACTACCGCGGGCCGTTGCATGGCGTCCCCTGGGGCGGCAAAGATCTGCTGGATACGGCCGGAATTCCTACCACTTATGGCGCCGAACCATACCGCAACCGCGTCCCAGCGCAGAATGCCGCGGTGGTGAAGCGTCTCCACGATGCGGGGGCGGTATTGGTTGCCAAACTCAGTCTGGGCGCGCTGGCTCTGAATGACATTTGGTTTGGGGGGCAGACGGTGAACCCGTGGTTGCTGGAAGAGGGCGCGTCCGGATCGAGCGCGGGCCCAGGGGCCGCCACAGCCGCGGGATTGGTCGGCTTCTCTATTGGCAGCGAAACGGGGGGCAGCATCGTCAGCCCGAGCATGCGTTGCGGAGTCACCGGATTACGGCCCACTTACGGACGGGTGCCGCGTACGGGCGCGATGACGCTGTGCTGGTCCCTGGACAAGCTCGGACCGATGACGCGCGGCGTTGAGGACGGCCTGCTCGTTCTGCAGGCTATCTCGGGCCCGGACCCGGGCGATGTAGCCAGCGTGCCCAGCCATCTCGATTTCGATGCGTCTGCCCCGGTGGCTGGACTGCGAGTCGGTTACTTTCCGGGCTGGATGAAGGAAGCTCCGGCCACGGACGTGGATCGCGCCGCGCTCGAAACCACCCGGAAACTTGGCATGATTCCTACCGAGGTATCGCTGCCGGACTGGCCGTATGATTCGCTGGGCTTAATTCTTTTTGCCGAGGGAGCGGCTGCATTCGAGGAACTTACGCTTGCCGGCGGCCTTAAGGAACTGAAAGCGCAAGTGCCCGATGCGTGGCCCAATCTCTTTCGTCAGTCGCGATTTCTCTCCGCGGTGGACTTCGTACAAGCCGATCGGTTTCGCCGCGCCGTGGCGCAGGAAATGGCGCGTATCTTTTCCGAAGTGGACGTGCTGTTGGTTCCCTCGCTGCGGGACGAGATACTCACGATCACTAACTTTACCGGCCATCCATCGCTGACACTCCGCGCCGGATTTGTCGAGGTCGCGGAAGCGCGCAGCGATTGGGCTCCGGATCCTGCTCACTCGCTTCCCAAGTTTTCGCCTCCACGACGCGTGCCGCATGGCGTGACGCTCATCGGCCGGCTGTTCGAAGAAGGCGTCATCGGCCGGGCGGGACTCGCGCTGGAACGCGCTTTCAATGTGGTCGCACAGCGTCCCCCGGGCTTCTGACCCGGCGGCCACGTGAGCATCATGGCCAGGCGGGCGGCTACACTGTGGGGATGTCGTCGACCTTGGATCTGTTGGCCTTGTTGCGGGCGTGCCGTACCGTCGATTTAGCGCAGCCCTATTACGTAGGTGCGCCCCACCACCCTTCGCACCCCGCTTATCTCTACAGTCTCAATAAGAAGCATGGCGATTATGTGAATCCGGGCGGAGCCAGTTCGGCTGCGGACGCCATCGCGCTGGGAACACATGTGGGCACGCATATCGACGCGCTCTGCCATTTTTCCTGTAACGGGCAGTTGCATGGCGGAATTGAAGCCGCCGGAGTGCAGAGCTACGGTGGCGGAGTGGAGCGGCATACGATCGATCAGGTGAAGCCGCTTGTGCGCCGGGGCGTGCTGCTGGACATTGCCAAGGCGGAAGGCGTGGATATTCTGCCGAAGGACTTCGTGATTGGTCCGAAGCATCTCGAAAACTTGGGCGTAAAGGTTCTCGAGGGAGATGTGGTGCTGATCCGGACCGGCTGGGCAAGATATTGGAATGACGCGGCGGCCTTTATCGCTGAGGTGCATAGTCCAGGGCCGGGTCTGGACGGCGCGAAGTGGCTGAGCGAACGGCGAGTGTTCGCTACGGGATCGGATACCGCGCCATTCGAGTTCGCTCCTAGTCCGGAGATGAGCGTCCACGTCCATCTGCTGGTCGATAGCGGCATCCATATCATCGAATGCCTGAACCTGGAAGAGTTGTCGGCTAGCGGCGCCACCGAGTTCTTATTTATCGCCGTGCCGCTCAAAATCCGCGGCGGCACCGGATCTCCCATACGGCCAATCGCACTTATTCCCGGCGCATGATGCGGCGAGGCGGCGACGGGCCCCGCTGTTATGATGGCGGCTGGACCCTTTGGGCACTCCATGATCGGTGAAATTCTCGACGCCAAATATCGGATCGACAAGCAACTGGGCGCGGGCGGAATGGGAAATGTTTACCTGGCGACGCACTTAGGAACCACTCGCGTCGTCGCGGTCAAGGTGATCGCGCCGAAGTGGGCGGCCGAGCCGCAATTTCTCGCCCGTTTCCAGCGTGAAGCCCAGGCATGCGGGCGCCTGCGTCATCCCAACATCGTTAACGTCACCGATTTCGGAATTGCGAAAGCCGCCGGTGGCTCCATGCCGTACCTGGTGATGGAGTTTCTCGATGGACAGACGCTTTCGGATTTCCAGAAAGCGAATCCGAATGTCGGATTGCCCCTAATCGCCGACATTCTGGATCAGATTGGATTGGCCTTGGCGGAGGCGCACCGGTATGGAATTGTCCACCGCGATTTGAAACCCGACAACATATGGCTGGAACCGGACGGCCGCGGCGGGTACACGGTGAAGGTGCTCGACTTCGGCGTGGCCAAGGTGAATTTGCTGGGCGATTGGGCTCCGTCTTTGCTCGAAGCGACGCAACTGAGCGGACCGATTACCGCCGTTGATGCTCCCACCATTCCCGGAGACGAATTGGAAACGGCGGTGATCGGCGTCTTGCATGAAGGGCGGTCACCGAACGCCCGTTCCAGTGCGGATGAGATAGAAACTGCGGTTATCGCCCGGACGCCCTCCGGTCCGTCTTCAGGCGCATTCGACAGCAGCGGGGGCGCGCAAACCATGCCGGGCAGCTTGCTCGGAACGCCCGCTTATATGTCGCCCGAACAGGCCCTGGGGCAGGAGATCGATTTCCGTTCCGACATCTACAGTCTTGCCGTTGTGGCATATTCGCTGCTGTGCGGCGAACTGCCTTTCACCGGGAAGTCTGACGAGCTTTTCGAATATCATCAGAGCGGTTATCCCCGTTCACCGGCGAGCGTCCGCAAGCTTCCGCGGGACGTCTCGGACGCCGTTCTGGCGGGGCTGGCGCGAAATCCGGCGGATCGCCCGGCGTCCGCGATCGAGTTTACGCGCGGATTTCATAACGCAGTGGATGCCGAATTTCTCGCGCTGCGCCGCTCGAAGGCCTTCCTGCTGCAACATCTGACAGCTAATGCCCTTCTGCTGATGCCCATTTACACAATTCTTTTGGCGATCACTGGGCTGATTGCCGGGTTCAGTGTGAAGTTGATGCCCATCGCGCTAGTCCGAATGGTGTTGGTTCCGCTGGCGGCAGCGCTTCTTTTTATCTTTGCCGACAACCTGCTTCGGGCAGCCGCGGCGCTAATGGCAATTGATGAACAAATCCGCATCAGGAGGTTTCTATCGTTCCGGGTCTTTTGGAAGCTGGTTCGGATGATACCTGTTTTGGCAATGACACAGGCCAAATCGGTGTGGTTCTTCGGACCCGGCTGGGTGGTAGGCGATTGTCTCTGGCCAGTTATCTGCGTAGTAGAGAGGAGTTCGGGGAAGGCGGCCATTCAGCGGTCTCGCGATCTGATGCGGGGCTTGCGCTCCGCCGGACGCGCGCTGGCGATTCGACATCTTGCGTTGGCCGCGTTCGCGATCGCCGAGGCGGTCAAATCCATCGGCCTGCTATTGCGAAGTCGGGCGGTGGCGCAGGAGAATGTAGTGATTACGGCAACCTGGTTCCCGATATTTGCGCTCTTCGCAGCCGCGCCGTTGTTTCTCTATGACCGGACAGCCGCCAATGAGAGTGGTCCGCTGCTTCAGTTGGACCGTACGCCGGAAGTGCGAACGACCACTCGAATGTTCTCGGTGAGTTCAACTATCTGGCTGGCGGCCGGAGTGATCTATTTGCTGTATCAGCCGATCAAACTGTGGTTGCTCGGCGGCGGCTGACGGCGCGATACGCGCGCTAACGGTTGAATAAGCACGGCGGCGGCCGGCGCACCTGCATCCACAATGCCGCCCGCAGCATCGAAAGGTGATACATGGAGGGGGAATGGCGATCAAGCCAGTAGTGTTAACTGTGGATGACGACGTACCGGTGCTGCGCGCCGTGGAGCGGGATTTGCGTAAACGGTATGGGCAGAACTACCGGATTTTGTCCGCGGCATCCGGGCAGGCGGCGTTGGAGCTTTTACAACGCATCGACCGTCGCAATGAGCCGGTAGCGCTGTTTCTGGTGGATCACCGCATGCCGCAAATGACCGGCATCGAGTTTCTCTCGCAAACCCTGAAACATCATAGCGACTCGAAACGCGTGCTGCTTACCGCCTATGCCGATACCGACGCCGCGGTCCGCGCCATCAATGAGATTAAGCTTCACCACTATCTGTTGAAGCCCTGGGACCCGCCGGAGCAGAATCTGTATCCCGTTCTGGACGATCTGCTGGACGACTGGCGATCGGCCTTCCGGCCGCCGTTTGAAGGCCTGCGCGTGATGGGTTCGCGGTGGTCGCCAAAGACGTATGAACTGCGGGAGTTTCTGGCGAAGAACGCGGTGCCGTATCAGTGGGTGGATGTGGATACCGCCTCGAACGATCCCGAAGTGCGGCGCCTGGTGGAAACGGCGCAGAGCGCGGGATGCCAGTTTCCCGTGGTGATGTTCCAGGATGGCGCTATGCTGCACCAGCCGGGACAGGCCGAATTGGCGGAGCGCATCGGTCTGCGCACGCGGGCCGACAACAAGTTTTACGACCTGGTGATTGTGGGCGGAGGACCCGCGGGCCTGGCCGCCGCGGTGTATGGCGCGTCGGAGGGGCTGAGCACCGTGATTGTGGAGCGAGACGCCCCTGGTGGACAGGCCGGCTTGAGTTCGCGGATTGAGAACTATCTTGGCTTTCCATCCGGTCTTAGCGGGGCCGATCTCACGCGCCGCGCGGTGGCGCAGGCCCGGCGATTCGGGGTGGAGATTCTAGCTCCGCAACATACCATGGGCGCGCGCTCCGAGGGGCAATACAGAATTGTGAAGCTTTCGGACGATTCCGAACTTTCCTGCCACGCCCTGCTAGTCGCCACGGGCGTGCAGTGGCGCAAGCTGGACATTCCCGGAATGGCCCGGCTGCAGGGCGCCGGGGTTTACTACGGCGCCGGCGCGGCGGAGGCCATTGGGTGCCGCAATGAAGACGTCTACATTGTGGGTGGGGCCAATTCAGCCGGTCAGGCGGCCATGAACTTCTCACGATACGCGCGGCGAGTGATTATGCTGGTGCGCGGCGCCGGACTGGGGGCGTCTATGTCCCGATATCTGATCGACGAGATTTCCCATACGCCCAAGATCGAAGTACAGACGGGAGCTAGCGTAGTGGAGGTTCATGGGGAAGACCGCCTGGAGGCGATCTCGATCCGCTGTGAGGCGACCGGCTCGATTGACCGCGTGCCGGCGAATGCGCTGTTCATATTCATAGGGGCGGAGCCAAGCACGGATTGGCTGAGCGGTTTCGTTGAGCGCGATGAGCGCGGGTTTTTGCTCACGGGTCAGGATCTGCTAAAGAACGGCCAGCGGCCCAAGGGGTGGCAACTGGACCGCGACCCCAGTCTGCTGGAGACCAGCGTAGCCGGCGTGTTTGCCGTGGGCGACGTCAGGCACGGCTCGGTGAAACGCGTCGCTTCGGGCGTGGGCGAAGGCTCGATTGCGATCCAGTTCGTCCACCAATATCTTGCCAAGGTGCCGGCATGAGCGCGGCGGCCACGCTGGCAACGGAACTGCGCGGAATTCCCCAGTTCGCCGACCTGAATGAAGAGGCCATGGAGTGGCTGGCCTCGCACATGAAGCTTGTGGAATTGGAAGCCGGGGAGCAATTCTTCCCAGCCGGATCCCCGGCTGATCGCATGATGGTGATTCTCGAAGGCGAGTTGCGCAACCAGCCCGAAGGCGGCGCGGACACCGGACGCGTCTTTATTTTGCAGAAAGGCCAAATCTCGGGGATGCTTCCCTATTCACGCCTAACCGTGTTTCCGATGGCCTCGCGCGCAGTTTTACGAAGCCGTGTCGCGACTCTGGCAAAAGAGCTTTTTCCGGAAATGCTGCGGCGTATTCCCGAGTTGGGCGAGCGGTTAGTTGCCGTAATGGCTGATCGAATTCGCTCAATTACGCGTGAAGAGCAGCATCGCGAAAAACTCGCGGCCCTGGGCAAGATTTCAGCCGGTCTGGCGCACGAATTGAACAATCCATCCGCAGCCGCGGCGCGGGCGGCTCAGAGCCTGCGCGAATCCGTCGCCGCGCTGCGGAGCGCCAACCTCCGGCTAGACCGCCAGAACTTGTCCGCCGAGCAGCGAAGCAGCCTGGCCGAACTGGAGGAGAAGGTGCTTGCGTTCGCAGCCAACCAAGGGGAAGTCGACCCACTGGAGCGTAGCGATCGCGAGCAGGCTTTGGGTGATTGGCTGGAGCAGCATGGAATTGAGGATGCCTGGGAGTTGGCCGCCACCATTGCCGATGCCGGCGCTAGCGTTGCCCATCTGGAAAAGCTTCCCGGCAAGGCGCCCACCGAAGCGATTGGCGACGTGCTTCGGCGCATCAATGCCTCCTATCAGGTAAACAGCCTGGTGGATCAAATTGAAGACAGTACCTGTAGGATTTCCAACCTGGTAAAGGCTGTAAAAGAATATTCCTACATGGATCAGGGGTCGCAGCAGGAAGTGGACATCCATGATGGACTCGACAACACGCTGCTGATTTTGCACCATCGGTTGAAGCATGGCGTCCAAGTGACTCGCGACTACGACCGCTCACTGCCGCGAATCTGCGCTTATGGCAGCGAACTCAACCAGGTATGGACGAATCTGATTGACAACGCGATAGACGCCATGAACGGCAAGGGCGAACTGCTCATTCGGACCTCGCGCGCAGGGGACTTGGTTCAGGTAGAGGTCGTCGATAACGGTCCGGGTATTCCGCCCGACGTAAAGGCCCACCTTTTCGAACCCTTTTTCACGACCAAGGGCGTGGGCGAGGGAACCGGGCTCGGCCTGGACACGGTCAGCCGGATTGTCCGCCAGCATCGGGGCTATGTTCGTGTGGAATCCCGCCCGGGAGAGACTAAGTTCCAGGTAAGTTTGCCGACTCAGTCTGCAGTGAAGGAACCCGCCGCCGGGGACCACTAAAAACTGGCGCGTGTTCTACCAGTTGAACCGGAATCCCAACTGTAGAAGCCTCTGATCTCTCGACGAAGTCGGCGCCAGTGATGGCGGCGTCAAGATATTTCCCAATGAATCGACGCTCGCGGTGGAATTCAGCCCGATGACGTTCAGCCGGTTCGTGATATTCGTGCTTTCCAAGATGATTTCCGCGCTGGTCCGTTCTTTAATCGGGAACAGCCGGGAGTACCGGGCATTCATCTCAAACTGCCCGGGCGCGCGGATCGTATCGCGACCTACGAACAGCGGACGTTGGTACGCCGATCCCGTCGCATTGTCCCCGTTCAATACCCGGTTGCTGCCCATATTGAACACATCGCCAGTTGCGGCCACGATCGAGACCGCCAAACGGTTATGGTTTGCAAGGGCGTTCAAGGCCTTGCTGCCAGACCGGAACTCCGGCGCCAGCACGCTGGTCATATTGAACACATGCCGCTTGTCTGTCAGCGAATCGCCACGCTCGCGGCGCAGATTGGTTGGGTCCGCCGGTAGAAACGCGCCGGCGTCGATGTTGTTCTGCTCCGGCGCATTGTCGATGGCATGCGACCAGGTATACGTCGCGTAAAATTCCACGCCTTTAGATGTCTGCTTGCGTAGCGTCAGGTTGGCGCCATTGTACGTCGAGTGTCCAATCGATTCTGCAGACAGCACGTTGCCGAATGCCGGAAAGACGTGCGCATTGGAACTGAATATCGGGCGGCCGTCGGCAAGCACACTTCCACTCGGCACGACGTTCAAACTTAGGTACACCGGAAGCCGGTTGCCCGCTGTGTACAGATAAGATGCACTCAGCGACATTGATGGAGTCAGCTCTCGCACAACCGAGAAATTCGCGTTAACCGAGTATAGAGTCGCAAAGTCCTGCGCCACCGTATTGACATCGAGCGGCACTGTAGCCCCAGCCGGTACGCCAGTGAATATGGCGGGAAAGGCGGGCGCGAATGGCGCGGTGGGCGCAATCGACAGCGTGAAATACGCGGGGTTGCCGTTGACCGCAAGCATGCGCCGGTATTGATCCGTCTGTGGCGGGTCATAGAAAATTCCGGAACTGGCGCGGATGACCGTCTTCTGGTCTTTGCCAAGTCCCCATGCGAATCCCAAACGCGGTCCAAAGTTGTTGGTGTCTGTGTTTACTTTTCGCGAGTCCAGGAATGGCGCGTTTTTATCCGCGACCGGCGGCTGGTAGAGGTCATATCGGACGCCATACGTCACGGTAAGATTGCGCATCGGCTTCCAAGTATCCTCCGCGAAGAAATTCGTAAACAGCGAATTGTAGGAGACTGCCGGATTGCCGACCACCTGCTGGAAATTCGTGTAGCCTTTTGGAAGCGTACCGTTCACCGCGGCCTGGTATGCAGGGATAGTCGCAAAGGTGTATTGCGCGTATGCCGCCTGAACCTGCGTATCGCGCACGGCGTGCGTTCCACCACCGAACTTGAAAGAATGCGATCCGCGAATGTAGCTGAGATTGTCTGCAATCTCAGGCGTGGTTTCCTCATAGACGAAACCCGCCTGTGTGGGACCGCCGAAGTTCGCTACCCCGCTAACCACGAGGGCAGGCTGCGGCCCGGAGCCGGCAAAAGTATCCTGATGCTGCCCGCGATACGCCACTTGCCCACGCAGCTCGTTGACCACGGTTGGGCTAATGGTGGAGATCAACTGTACCGCGCCGACATGCGAACGGTCTACGAAGTTATACGACTGCGAGGTCAGAAACAGGCCGCCGATAGTCGAGTTGTTGTATGGCGAATCATTGGCGTGATGCATGTAGCGCACGCTCAGACGGTTCTTCTGATTGATCTGCCAGTCGATTTTGCCCATGTAGAACCACACGCTCTGGCGGAAGGGAATGGGGTTGGCGTAGTCCGCCGGGAGGCCGAGCGCTGCCAGATTCGCCGCGCTGACCGTCACCACTCCAGGAAGGTCGCGGTTTACATGCTCGAACGCGCCGAAGTAAAACAACTTATCTTTCTTCAACGCTCCGCCGCCGTCGGCGGCGCCAGCATCCACGTTGACGTCCGGCGCAATGGCATTGGAAGGCAGCAGCTTTGGCTTGGCGTTCATATCCGTGCGGCGGAAAAAGTAGGAGAGATCGCCATGCATCTGGTTCGTCCCACTCTTGGTGATGGTGTTGAACACGGTCCCCACGGTATTGCCAAACTCAGGCGCGAATCCGTTTGACACCTGCTGGACTTCGGCTACGTAGAGATCCGAAATCGGAATCAGCCGGATGCCGGCGCGGTCGCTCTCGGTGTTGTTACTGCCGTCGAGTTGGTAGTTGACGCGCCCGTTGAAGCCGTTGGCGTTGATCTTTCGCGGTACGCCGAATTCGGTATTGGCACGACCACTCACGTTCGGCTGGAACAGAATAAAGTTGTACGGATTACGCGAAACCAGAGGCAGGTTCCGCGTCATGTTCTCGTCGAGAGTGCTGCCCAGATCAATACGTCCCGGTTCTGTGATAGCGCCGGCCGCGGAAACTTCCACCGTGGTCGCGGTCCCGGCCACACCGAGAGAGACGTCTATCGTGGCGGTCTGACCTGCCGTCAATACGATGCCGGTTCGTTTGGCCGGACTGAAGCCTTGCGCCTGCACCTCGATCTCATACGTGCCAAGCGGCAGAACGGTCAACCGGTACAATCCAACGTCCGAGGTCCGTGCCGATTGCTTGAGACCGGTCCCTGTGTTCGTCGCAGTGACCGTCGCACCGGCGACCGTTCCACCCGACGGGTCCACCACCGTCCCCGTTATCTCTCCATTGACTGCCGCTGCTTGTCCGAAAGCATTCCCGGCCACGGTCATACCCAGGGACAACAGTAGCGCAGCAATTTTGAATCTGTTTCGCATATCTAACCTCGCTTATGTTCCGACGAAGGCCGCACCGGGATGTTAGGCTGTTGCCCTTGATCGCAACTCGCTGATCGCCCAACCCAAAACAGGACGGCTCTACAACCCCATGAGCGCTTCTTTCCACGTCTGCCGGAAAGAGGCCTCCATTTTCTACAGGAAAGCCCTGAGAATCAAACTTTTTAAAGTGTCTACCGAACGAATGTAGTTGATTATTACGCAGAAGGGCTTTAAACCGCCCAGGCAGCCGTGAGTTTCTGCACAACTAGCTTTATTTTCAGTGGCTTTGCTTTTACCGACAGGACCACCGCGAATCGAGCTTTGTTGAAACCATTTGAAGCTCGAAGGACTTGCCGATTGACTCTGCGAAAATCGGGATTGTATAGTAACGCATGGCTCTCAGCGGGCAATCTTTCTCAATCTCGCTCCTTTGTTTAAGCGCGCTCACCGCGCTGGCGCAGCAACCCGCCCCCATCGTTCAGCCCGGCGCGCCCGGCCAGCCCAGCAGAATGCTTTCCGAATCCGCCGTCCGCATTCGGCCTAAAGCCCCTTCGTCCGCCGACATCGCATTCATGCAAGGCATGATCATGCACCACTCGCAGGCCGTGGAGATGGTCGCGCTTCTCCGCACCCGCGGCAAGAGCCCCGTTCTGCAGTCCTTTGGAAAGAAAATCTCTATTTCGCAAACTGACGAAATCGGGTTTATGAAGCGGTGGCTCGAAAGCCACGGCCAGCCCACCACCATGCAAATGGATCACAGCCACATGAGCGCGGCCGAGATGAAAAACATGAACATGCTCATGCCCGGAATGCTCACGCCGGCGCAGATGAGCGCGCTCGCCAAGGCCCGCGGCGCGCAGTTCGACCACCTTTTCCTCACCGGAATGATCCAGCACCATGGCGGCGCACTCACCATGGTGAATGACTTATATAGAACCCCGGGAGCCGCTCAGGACCCAATCTTGTTCGACTTCGCCACCGACATCGATAACACCCAGAGCGCAGAGATCAAAATCATGCGCGCCATGCTTGACAAGGAAAAGCAATGACCTCAAGACGATATTCCAGCCGTTTCTGCGCCGGCCTCGCATTCGCCGCAGCTCTTACCGTACCCGCAATCTGCTCGGCGCAAGGCAGAGCGCCGCAGCCCGACCCCAGCAAGGCTTTACCGCCTAACGTCTATTCGAACCCGCGCGCTGGAGCCGACGACCCCCGCATCGGCCTCAAACCGGGCCTCTATGATGCAGGCGAGGCCATCTCCGGACTGCAGAAAGTGGCCAGCCTCCAGAAACCGCCCGGATTCGCTGCCGATCCGAACGCCCCGGAACCGCCTCCGCCTCCTCCCCCGCCTGCCGGCGCTCCGGCCGTCGCGGGACGTGGCGGCCGTGGCGGTCCCACTATCAATACGGGTTCCGTCAATTCCGACCTGGCTTTTATCGGCAACCACCTCTTTGTTGGCAATTACAACGGCATCAACTTCTACGACATCGATAACCCGGCCAAAATCAAACTCGGAACTTCACTGGTTTGTCCCGGTGGACAGGGCGATGTTTCCGTCTACGGCCACTTGCTGTTTATGTCGGCCGAGGCCATGAATGGACGCATCGATTGTGGCACGCAGGGAATTCCGGTTCCGGCCAATGCCGCGCCCCCGGCTCAGCCGCAGGCCGAAGCGACCGCGGCTCCTGGGGCGCCCGGCGCGCCCGCCGCGGGCGGAGGCGGTGGACGACGACCGCCCACCCCTCCCAGCCCCGACCGCTTCCGCGGCGTGCGTATTTTCGACATCAGCGATATGGGCAACCCCAAGCAGGTCGCGGCCGTGCAAAGCTGCCGCGGGTCGCATACGCACTCGCTCCTGGTTGATCCTAAAGACAAGGACAACGTCTATATTTACATCTCCGGCACCGGCGGCGTGCGCCAAGCCGAAGAACTCGCGGGATGCTCCGGTGGGGATCCGAAAGCCAACCCCGAGACCGCGCTTTTCCGAATCGACATCATCAAGGTCCCGCTCGCTCACCCCGAGCAGGCCAAGATCGTCTCCAGCCCGCGCATCTTCACCGACACGCAGTCTGGCGACGTGGATGGCCTTTGGAAGGGCGGCACCCACGGTGAGGGCACGCAGGCCACCTCGACGACGAACCAGTGCCACGACATCACCATCTATTCCGCGATTGGTCTCGCCGCGGGCGCCTGCTCCGGCAACGGACTCCTGCTCGACGTTTCCGACCCTATCAATCCCAAGCGCATTGACGCAGTCAGCGATTCCAACTACGCCTACTGGCACTCCGCGACGTTTAGCAACGATGGCTCCAAGGTTCTCTACACCGATGAATGGGGCGGCGGTTCGCAACCTCGCTGCCGTGCTACCGACCCAATGCACTGGGGCGCGGATGCCATCTTCAATCTGTCGAACCGTAAACTGACGCTGGCGTCTTATTACAAGATGCCCGCCCCGCAGACCGACCTCGAGAATTGCGTGGCGCACAACGGCTCGCTGGTTCCGGTTCCCGGCCGCGACATCTTCGTGCAGGCCTGGTATCAGGGCGGCCTTTCCATGGTCGATTTCACAGATCCTTCGCATCCTTTCGAGATCGCGTACTTCGACCGCGGTCCTTTGGACGCCGTCAAGCACGGCACAGGCGGTTTCTGGTCCGTCTACTGGTATAACGGCTACATCTACGGCTCCGAGATCGCACGCGGCGTTGACGTGTTCCGCATGATGCCGGGCAAATTCATCACGCAGGAAGAGATCGACGCCGCCAATCAGGTGCACCTCGACATTCTCAACGTGCAGAGCCAGCCGAAGATCGTTTGGCCGCAAAACCTGATCGTCGCCAAAGCCTACGTCGCGCAACTGGATCGCAGCGGCGCGTTCGACGCCAAGCGGATCGCCGCCATCAAGGGCGCCATCGCAAGGGTCGAAGGGCCGGGTTCCAGAAGCAAGGACACCAACGACCTCAAAACCATGGGAAATACCATCGAGAAGGACGCCGCGTCCGCGAAATCCACAGCCGACGCGTCGCGGATGCGCGCCTTGGCGGCTATTCTTAAGCAGAACTAAGACACTGCTCGAAATCCGGGTTTCGACAGCTACTGGCCAGCAATGATCACGCTCGCCAGTGGCGCGGCGATGGTCTCCCCGACCACGCCACCCGCCCTTTGAGCGGCAGTACGAAGCGACGTCGCCGTGCAGGGCGCGAAGCTCCCCGAGCGCTTTGGCGCGGAAAACGCTCCCGGATGCGATGGCCGATATCGTACACTGAAGGTCGTGCCTTTGGAGTCCGAGCGGTCAACGGCTGCGAAAGTAGTCGTTGCCACTACTGTAGCGCTGTCATTCATTTCCTTCTGGCGAGCAGCCGCAATCGTATTGAGCGATCTTGCGTCGTCGGCATTTTATGCGGGCGGCATCGCGGAGCATGCGATTGGGCAATCCGCCCCGTGGTTCATCCTCGCGGTCATGCTTTTCAGTTTTGCTGTGCGATCGGTGTACATGGAATCGTGCAGTATGTTCGTACGCGGCGGCGTCTACGTGGTGGTGCGAGACGCGATGGGCCCGTTTATGGCGCGGCTTTCGGTTTCCTCGCTGCTCTTCGATTACATCCTCACCGGCCCCATCAGCGTGGTAAGCGCAGGTCAATACCTGGGCCATTTGCTGAACGAATTCGCCGGAATGATGCATATGCGCGGCGACATCCCTCCCAATATGTTCGCCGCATTCTTCGGCGTCGCCGTGACGGGATACTTCTGGTGGAGCAACATCAAAGGCATTCATGAATCGAGCGGCCAGGCCCTGCGCATTATGCAGATCACCACCGTAATGGTCGCCGCCTTTCTGATCTGGTGTCCTATCACCATGCTGCTTGCACCCAAGGTGCAACTGCCGCCGGCCCCGTTGCCGCAGAACATTCATTTCAATCCGGAGGCGCTCGGTTGGCTGCGCGGCACCATGTGGCCACAGATCGGAGTGGTGGCGATTATTATCGCCTTCGGTCACTCGCTGCTCTCGATGAGCGGCTTCGAAACGCTGGCTCAGGTGTATCGCGAAATCGGCTACCCCAAGCTGAAGAACCTGCGCTGGACGGCGAATATCGTTTGTTGTTATGCGGTGCTTTGCACCGGCGTCATCACTCTGTTCGCGGGAACCATCATTCCTGACTCGATCCGCCCGCAGTATGTCGATAATCTCCTAGGCGGCCTTGCCATGCACCTGGCCGGTCCGCACCTCTTACGACTCCTTTTCCATATCTTTGTCGTCATCGTCGGCGCGCTGATTCTTTCGGGCGCCGTTAACACATCGATGATCGGCGCTAATGGCGTGATGAACCGCGTGGCCGAAGACGGCGTCCTGCTGGATTGGTTCCGCAAGCCGCAGCGGCGTTTTGGCACAACGTATCGACTCATTAACCTGATTGCGATACTGCAAATCGCCACCATCATCTTCAGCCGCGGCAATATGAATCTGCTGGGCGAAGCTTATGCATTCGGCGTGGTCTGGAGCTTTTTCTTTAAATCGCTCGGCGTACTGGTCCTGCGCTTTCACCGCCACGACCAGGAATACAAGCATCCTGGCAATTTGCATATTGCCGGCAGGGAGATCCCGCTCGGATTGATCGCCACCACCACAGTGCTGGGGTTGGTGGCGGTATCCATTCTCTTCACCAAACAGATCGCGACCATTTACGGCGTGGGATTCACGATCGGCCTATTCGTTATCTTCACCATTTCCGAGCGTATCAACGCACGGCACAAAGAGCATTCCAAACACAATCTGGAAGAGTTCAATCTGGACATGCGGCCCGATATAGCGGCCGATTCCGTGCACGCCAGACCGGGATGCGTTCTGGTGGCCGTGCGAGATTACAACCACATGGTTCACCTGCAAACCGTCTTGCAGAAAACCAACTTACGGCGCCATGACATCGTGGTCATGACGGTGCGGCCGGTTTCGACCGGCGCCGGAGAATACGAACTCTCGGAGAAACAGCTCTTTTCCGACTACGAAAAGGAACTGCTCACGCGGGTGGTCACCATGGCGGAGAAAGAAGGTAAGACCGTCGACCTGGTGGTGATACCAGGCGTCGACCCCTTTGATGCCTGCGTGCAAACCGCGCAAAAGCTGAAGGCCTCGCGGCTGGTTACCGGCGTGTCGCCACGCATGGATTCAGACGAACTGGCGCGCCGCATCGGACTAGCATGGGAAAAGCTCCCCGAGCCGCGGCATCCGTTCTCGCTCGAAATCATCAGCCCCGGACGGCCCTCGGTTTATGTGAACCTGGGTCCGCATCCTCCGCGCCTGTGGCCCGAGGATCTGGATCGCGCTCACGACCTGTGGTTGAAGCTGCAGGAAAACTTCGGTTCCCGGCTGCATCACCGCGACGTGATCGGCGTGGCCTTGCGACGCCTGGAGAAAGACCTGGACGATCAGCGCCGCGAAGAGGTACTGACCGACCTCGCCAAAGAGCTACGCAAGAATTAGCATTTGCCCCCTATCTATCTGACGAACGTGATGCAACTCGGCTTGGGCAACTTCTCGATAATCGGTCCAGAAGGCCGCAATTCGCCGGTCTTCGGATGAACCTTCAACACAACCAGATCGTCTGAATCCTGGTTGGCCACCAGTAGATACTCTCCCGTCGGATCAAACGTGAAGTAGCGCGGGGTCTTGCCAAGCGAAGCGGCGTGTTCCATGAATGTGAGCCGTCCGCGTTCCGGATCGACGTTGAAAAGCGCGATGCTATTATGCCCGCGATTCGAGGCATAGAGCACGCTGCCAGCGGCATTCAACGCGATCTCGGCCGCAATGCTGGGCGCCGTGAAGCCCTCAGGCAATGTCGAAACGATTTGTCCGGCATCGAGCGCTCCGCTTGCCGGATCGTAATGCAAGAGCTCGATGGTCGAAGCCATTTCGGTGATGAGGTAAAGCCACCGTCCATTCGGATGAAATTCGAGATGCCGCGGACCAGACCCCGGCGCAACGGAAAAGGCCGGCGAATCGCTTGCCGCGATCGCACCCGTGGCTGCGTCGAAGCGATAAATCAAGATCTTGTCCGACCCAAGATCGGCCGAAAGCAAAAACCGATTGTCGGGCGAAAAGACGACGCAGTGGGCGTGCGGGCCCTTCTGCCGTTCGGGATTTACGCTCGACCCGTGTTGCTGATCGAAACCCGCGGCCTGGCCCAAACGTCCATCGGGCATAACGGGCAATACAGCTACGCTGCCATTCGCGTAGTTCGCCACTGCGAGAAAGCGCCCGGTCTTATCAAACGCGAGATGACAAGGCGAGCTGCCGCGCGACGAGACCGAATTCAGCAGCGTGAGTTTGCCGCTCTTCGCATCGATGGCGAATGCGCTAACCGAATCCTGGTTCTTGCCCTCTTCATTGACAGCGTAAAGAAAATGGCCATTGGGATGCACCAAAATGTAGGAAGCGGCGGGCGTTGTCACGGCCAAGCCGATATGCGTCATGTGGCCGTTCGCGGTATGAAAGCGGAAGGCGTTGATTCCGGGACCGTAGCCTCCGATATATGCAAGATAATCGGATTGGGCGAAGCAGGCGCCGGCTAATAGCGCCGCTGTGACTGGAGTTCTCACTATTGTCATTGCATCACACAAAGCTTTGGATGGTCGTCGCATTTGCCGCCACCGCTCACGCGCAGGTCATCGCCTCTATCGGCGGGCAGGTCTTCAACGTCGCTACCAATGAGCCGGTGAACGGCGCCACGCTTGTACTCACGGAGGCCGTGGGTTCCTCGAAGCCCATGAAATTCGTCACGGCCACGCGCGGCCTGTTTCTGTTCGAAAAACTGCCGCCCGGCCGCTATGTGCTCTTCGCGGACTGCCCTGGGTATGGGCGGACGGAGTTCGGATCGCGAGGCAATCCGCTGGCCGGGATTACGCTCTCGCTGGTGGAGGGCCAGCAAATGGACGATCTCGCCTTCGGGCTGGCGCCGGCCGCCACCATTGCCGGCAAAGTGATAGACGCCGCGGGCGACGCCGTCGCGCGAGCCACCGTGCTGGCTTTGCAGGCGATGTATCAGCGCGGCAAGAAGGAATACATTCCACTCGCGTCCGCGGTTTCCGATTCTTCGGGCGACTACAAACTCGAGAATCTCAGCGCGGGCGGTTACGTTTTGGCGGCGAACGATGGATCCGGCGCGACAACTACCTGGTATCCAAACTCCGCCATTCCATCCGGCGCCGACCTGATCACGGTTACGGCCGGCGCACAGGAGACCGGCAGAGAAATCCATCTTGCGGCGGTGCCGGGCCATCGCGTCGCGGGCGCGATGAGCAGCGGCGGCAAGGCGGCGATCGCCTGGCTCACGCCGAAGGGGGGCGCGACTTCGCTGATCTCGCGCGTGGCTGCCAAGATCCAGCCCGACGGCAAATTCGTCTTCCCGCATATCGCGGCCGGCTCGTATATTCTTAGCGCTACCGAAGAGGACGGCGTCACGGCCGCTTCCGCGCCGATTGCGGTAACGGTCGCCCAGAAAGATGTGGATGACCTTACGCTGTTCTCGCAAGGGGGCGGCGAACTGAGCGGCGAGGTTGCCCTGGGCGCGAACGATGTCGCGTTGCCACCCGGAATGCAGATTGTCCTTGAGGCCACGGATGCGCCATTGCCGCGGCCCGCGCGCGCCGACGTGGATGAGCATGGCAAGTTCACATTCCTCCGGCTGCCGCGCGGCCACTATGCGGTTCACCTGCTGGTTTCGGGCGCGATCTACGTGCGCTCCGTCCGATATGCGGGCGCCGACGTCCTCGAGAACGGGTTCGATTTCGGCGGTGGACCCGCACCGCTGCTGATTGGACTCAGCGCGAGCGGCGCGTCTCTCGGCGGCAGCGTGCGGGGCGCGGACGGCAGCGCGATGCCGGGCGCAACGGTGGCGTTGGTCCCGACGCTGCGGAGATTTTCGCGATACAAGGAAGTCACCACCGATCAATTCGGGGAGTATCATTTCGACGGCATCGCGCCGGGCGATTACAACGTCTTCGCATGGGACCACATCGATACGGGCGCCTATGAGGACGCCGCGTGGATAAAGAAGTATGAGTTCAAAGGCCAGCCATTTCTTGCGAAGCCAGGCGGACGCGAAACCATTGCCTTGAAGGCCCTTCAATAATCGTATTCCGCATATTCGCGGTGTCAATTGGCAGCGCGAAGGTTTACTATGATCAGGTACCTCGCGGAAACTCGCGAGGATTAAGGGAGAATCGTGCATGGCAAAAAAGCAAATCGCAAAGAAGGCAGTTAAGGCGGCGCCTAAGAAGAAGTCTGCGCCGGCAGCAAAAAAGGCAGTGAAGAAGGCCGTGAAAAAGACGGCAGCGAAAACAGTGAAGAAGGCCGCTCCGAAAAAGGCAGTGAAGAAGGCAGCGAAGAAACCGGCGAAGAAGAAGGCAGCACCGCCGCCAACGGGCGCCGTAGACACCAACTAACCCCGGATCCTATGGATCGATGAGTTGTGCGCGTGGCCTGGCGGTTGCCAGGCCACGCGAAGTTCCGCAACCTGCTTCTCCAGAAACCGCCGCTGTGGACCGGAGCATTCCATTGCCAGCGCTTTTTCGAAATACGCAGCCGCTTTGGCTTCGTCTCCGGCTTCGCGCCACAGCGTAGCCATCGCCGCCGGCAGCAGATGGTAGCGCTCAAGAGCGGGATGATGCTCAATCTTCTCCAACTCGCGCAATCCTTCGGCAGGCCCGTGAGCCCGCCCCAGCGCGACAGCCCGATTCAACGCCACGACCGGCGACGGATTCAAGGCATGCAGTTGATCGTAGAGATCGGCGATGGCGACCCAACGCGTCTCTTCAAATTCGGGCGCGACTACGTGATAAGCGGCAATCTCGGCTTCCAGGTGATAGCGGGTCACTTGCTCGCCCGCAGCGCTGCGTTCGAGGCGTAACAGGCCTTCGGCAATCTGGGCGCGGTTCCACCGCGAACGGTCCTGATCGCAAAGCAACTGCAAGTCGCCCTGTTCGTCCACCCGCGCCGGCTCTCGCGCGGCCTGTAACAGAAACAGCGCCAGCAAGGCGTCGCAGCGCGGCGCGCGGACGGCGGGATGATCGGCAATCATGCGCGCCAAGCGGATGGCTTCGGCGCACAGATCGCGGCGCTGCAATTGATCGCCGCCGCTGGCGTAGCCTTCGTTGAACATCAGATAGAGCGCCTGGAGAACCGATTCCGTGCGCTCGGGCGGCAGTTCACGATCGAGCGCTTCAAAGGCCAGGTCGCGCTCGCGAATGAATCGCTTGGCGCGTACGATACGCTGCGCCGCCGCGCTGTTCTGAATGAGGAACGCGCGGGCAATCTCGCCCGTTCCGAAGCCACACACCGTCTTCAGCGTCAGCGCCACTCGCGCCTCATGCGGAATTTCGGGATGGCAGCAGAGGAACATCATGGCAAGCTGATCATCCATCACCTCAGGCAGCATGGCCGCGGGCGAAAGGGCGCGCGCAATCTCATCGGCCTTGGCCGCGAGCGACGCTTCCCGCCGAAGAGAATCGAGCGCGAGGTTTTTCGCCGTCTGAATCAGCCATGCGGCGGGATTGGCGGGTACGCCGCGCTGCGGCCACAGTTGCAGCGCCTTGACGAGCGCCTCCTGCGCCACGTCTTCGGCCAGCGCGAGATGGCGCGGGCCAAAGATACGCGTCAAGGTGGAGACCACGCGGCCCGATTCGCGCCGAAAGAGATCCTCCACAATTTCGCCTTCCATGATTTGACTTGACTCCTACTTTGACTCCGACCTGGTTCAGACTTTGGCTTTCTCCGGCTTAGCTCGCTGCTGAAGAAGGCAAATGGGCCGCCGATGAATGCAGATGAACGCGGATAAGCCCCTTGGCTTCTTTGGATCAGACCCTATCGACGCGTCGCACTTCAATCGTGCCGAATTCCAGGTGCGGGCAATCGCCGGCAATCTGTACCGCGTCCTCGTAGCTTTCCGCGTTCACCATGAAATAGCCGCCGATTATTTCCTTCGATTCGGTATAGGGTCCGTCGGTAATATTGACTTGACCCGGCGCGCCGGCGGCGCGCATCACGCGCCCGGTACCCGCCTCCAGTTTATTCCCGCCCGCAATGTGGCCGGCTTCGGTCATGCGGTTGCGCCAAGCCTTGTATTTACCAAAAATTTCCTGCATGCGCTGCGGACTCATATCCTCCGATTGAAAGGCATCGGGATGGCTGTGCAGCAACAAAAGGTATTGATTCATGATTGTCTCCACAGGATAGACGAACGGCGGCGGGGAGATTAGACAAGGCCAAGCCAAGTTTCTAAGCTCCCCGCCGCCGGGTGATGTTTCTACGTTCTTCGGGACAGCGCTTTGCTATAAACGGCAGATCAGGAGTTCGCGCTCATAGATCATTTCGGGCGGTAAATGGTCGTGCAGGTCGATCAACATTTCTTCCTGCCCCATTACTTCGCTGCGCCACGCGCCGCGATCGAAAGCCTGCAACTGATCGAACTTCTCACGGCAAAAATCGAGGCCGTTCCAATCGATATCCTCGTAGCGCGGCATCCACCCGATGGGCGTTTCGCGGGCGAGAACGCGGCCGCGGGCGCGGTCGACAATCCATTTGAGAATCCGCATGTTCTGACCGAAGCCCGGCCATAAAAAATTCCCGTCCGCGTCTTTGCGGAACCAGTTCACGAGAAAGACGCGCGGGGTGATGGAAAGGGAGCGCTGCATCTTGATCCAGTGGCGAAAATAATCGCCCATGTGATAGCCACAGAAAGGCAGCATCGCCATGGGATCGCGCCGTACTTTACCGGTGGCGCCGGCCGCGGCGGCGGTGGTTTCCGACCCCATGGTGGCGCCGGCATATACCGCCGAGGTCCAATTAAAGGCCTGATACACCAGCGGGGTGGTGGTGGCGCGGCGGCCGCCGAAAACCATGGCCGAGATGGGAACGCCCGCAGGATCTTCCCAGGCCGGGTCTATGGATGGACATTGGGAAGCCGGGGCGGTGAACCGCGCGTTGGGGTGCGCGGCTTTGGCGCCGGTCTCCTTAGCGATCTGTGGAGTCCAGCGGTTGCCTTTCCAATCGAGACATTCGGCGGGCGGCTCATCGGTCATGCCTTCCCACCAAACGCCGCCTTCCGGCGTGAGCGCGGTGTTGGTGAAGATGGAGTTTTTGGCGAGCGTCGCCATGGCGTTGGGATTGGTCTTTTTCGATGTGCCGGGCGCTACGCCGAAGAAGCCGGTCTCGGGATTGATGGCGCGCAACTGTCCATTGGCGTCGGGCTTGATCCAGGCGATATCGTCGCCGACGGTCCAGACCTTCCAGCCCTCGAAGCCCGCCGGCGGAATCAGCATCGCAAGGTTGGTTTTGCCGCACGCGCTGGGAAACGCCGCCGAGATATAGGTCTTCTCCCCATGCGGATCTTCGATACCCAGGATCAGCATGTGCTCCGCGAGCCATCCCTCATCACGCGCCAGGTTGGACGCAATGCGCAGCGCCAGGCACTTCTTGCCTAACAGGGCATTGCCGCCGTAACCCGAACCGTAGGACCAGATTTCGCGCGTTTCCGGGAAATGCACGATGTATTTCTCGAGGTTGCAGGGCCACGGCACATCTTTCTGCCCGGGCGCGAGCGGCGCGCCGACGCTGTGGATGCAGGGGACGACGCGTTTGCGATCGGCATCGATTTCGTGGCAGGCGCGGATGCCGATGCGGGCCATGATGCGCATGTTCACGACGGCGTACGGCGAATCGGTAAGCTGAACCCCGATGCGCGACAGCGGCGATTCGATGGGCCCCATGCTGAAGGCCATCACATACATGGTACGGCCTGCCATGGCGCCATCGAAAAGCTGCTTCAACTTGCGCCGCATTTGGAAAGGCTCCATCCAATTATTGGTGGGCCCGGCGTTGTCCTTGGAGAGGGAACAAATAAAGGTGCGATCTTCGACGCGCGCCACATCACCGGCATCGGACCGGGCGTAATAAGAGCCGGGCCAGAGGTCCGGATTGAGCTTGGTGAAGGTGCCGCTTTCCACCAGCTTGCCGCAGAGAAAATCGTATTCTTCCTGCGATCCATCCACCCAATGAATGGCCGCCGGCTTGGTAAGCTTGGCGATTTTCTCGACCCATCGTAGAAGGTGGGCATTGGTAGCGAGAGGCAACGAGGGATCCCGACTGAGCATAAATTTCATGGTACGACAGATGCGGTTGGGGGTTACGCGGCCGCGGGTATGACGGCGGAGACGGGGATGGGAGAGACACTCTTGCTAGCGACGCCTTCGACGGCTTGCGGGTCGCCGAGAGCGCAGTCATTCGCGAGGAGGAAGGTGGGGAAATGCGCGATTGCGCCCGGCTGTGTGCTGTGGGCGCTTGGGGAGGGCGCCGGCTGGCGTTCGGTGAGACCGGACGCGGCGGGTTGATTGGCGATTTCGGGGCTTGCGGCCACCGCGACGTCGGGCACGACATCGCTATCGATGGCGGTGAGACCGGAGCTTGGGTTCGTTTGGCAAAATTGCGTTCGGGGATTGTTGGGATCGGCTAACTTCATGAACAGACTGAGCGCGCGAGAGAACTGGCGATCGTAGCGGACCTCGTAGCGGTGAAGTAGATCCAGGGTGCGGGATTCGTCAGCGAGGCCGCGAAAGGCGAGAGCGGCGCAGTCGGCGGGGTCATGGGTGTCGGGATCGTGCTTTTCGATGGCCGTGTCGAAGGTGGCGCGCTCGATTGCCCAGATGCGCATGAGGCGCCAACGGGCAATCGCCATGGTCTCGACGAGGGAACGCTGGACTTCGGATTGAGGATTGAACTCGCGCACGAGCGTGGCGAGGAGACCGTTGAAGACTTCGAGTCTTTCGTTCTCAAGGACGACCGTCTTGGCAAGGAGGCCGTGGCGCGAACTATTCGCGGCAGATTTGCGTTTGCCTTCGGGAGTGACGGGTCCGCGGGATTTGGCGCCGTTGCGTTGGGCGGCGCGGGATTTGGTTTCGGTGCTCATTCTGGGTATAGGGTATAGGAGGGGGAGGCCGAATTTGGGGTGGCTGGCGGGTAAGTTGTTGAGGGTGGGGGAAATATAAAAGTGGAAAATGTGGGAACGGCTTGCAGAACTCGGCACGTGCGAACGGTTCAGCGGTAAGCTTCGCGACGGTTGCGTACGCGTACAATTTCGATGACGGCATCGCCCCGCCGGCGGTATATGAGCCGCCAATCGCCGACACGCAGACGAAACAGCGGCGGGTCGAAACCTTCCAATTGTTTAGCCTTCCCTGCGCCGGTCTTCAGGAAACGGTCAAGCGCCTTAAGAAGCCGCAACGCGGTGTCGCGATCGATGGCACGAATGTCAGCACGGGCCTCGGTAGACCAAATGACTGGCTTTGCCATTAGCGATTAGGGGTGGATTCTGAATCGGCGGTCAGTTTGTCCAAATCGGTTATGGTGAGGCCTAGGTCCGCGAGAACGACTTCCATCGGAACTCCACCATTGCTGTCGAGGGAATCGAGTCCAGCTTGAATGGCGGCTCGCTCGTGATCAGTCAATTCCTCGTCGTCATCATCATCGACCATGACTTCCAGTAGGGAGCGCACAGCGCCCAACTTGGCGGGTGGAAGTAGATCGAGGAGAGCGTGGGCCTGTTGGCGTTCGTCCTGAATATCTAAGGCCATAGTCTACGTCCGTTCGCCGGTGCTAGAAACGGGCCGCCAGTGCGGCGCCCGTGCTTGAGAATGGTTCCGTTTCGCATGAAACGGAGCTCCCTCTGTGCGCAGATTAGACGGGCGTTCATTAAAATAACTGGTGGAATCGGTGCGGGCCACGAGCACTGGCGGGGAGAAGGCATTGCCCGATAAGAATTCCATATAGCGATCCCACTAGTATTATATGCGGATCTTGACGGGCATCTGTGGATCGGCTTGTCGAGATACATCGCATAGAGCACGGGCGCATCGTACCCCGTTAGCAGCTTTTCGGTGACGATCAGGATTTTCGGCAGCTTTCCGGCCTTCGCGAAATCCTTGCGGATCTGCTTCTCCATCTTTTCGTCGATGGCGTAGACCTTCGGGATTGACCACAAGCGAGACGGTCAGCCGCATCCCGCGAATGCAGGAGCGCCCACCCATAATCGCGGGCTCAAACGTGACCCGATCGAAAATAGGGTTACTCTATCAGCCAGATGAGCAGGCTTGCGCCACTTCGAAAGGGCCTACGCGGCCAAGAGTTTGCGGCGGGACGAAATCGGCCTTCGCTGGTCGCGCTTCGCCGGCTTCTTTTGCGGAACAAATCGAAGCTCTAATTGCTGCTCAAGCGCCGCCGCAATTCGCTGAAGCATCGTGAGCGAATGGCCCTTATAATCCGCCTCTTCGAGGCAGGCAATCACCGGTTGCTTTGATCCGATAAGCTCTGCTAGTGTCCTGAGCGAGAGATGCGTTTAGAAAGTCGCGCGACCTTCCCGAGAATTAGATCCGCGTCGGCAGTCCAAACGAAGGGCTTGGGATTCTCGTTGCGCTTGTCCAAATAGTCGAGCATGGCCTTCTCCAGCGCGCGCACAGCAGTGTGACTGCCGCGACGGACGCATCGTTCCGTCACCTCCCCGAACAGCCGCTCCACCAGGTTCAGCCAACTACCGCTGGTCGGCGTGAAATGAATCACGTACCGCGGATGACGCTTTAGCCAGCCGCGCACCTTGGCTACCTTGTGAGTGCCATAGTTATCCATTACTAGGTGCACATCGTGGCCGCTGGGAAGATTAGCTTCGATCTCATCGAGGAAGCGTATGAACTCCTGATGCCGGTGACGGCGGTAGCACGTGCTGATGGTTACTCCCGAAGCCACATCCATGGCAGCGAACAACGATGTGACTCCGTGCCGCACGTAGTCGTGGGACTGCCGGGCTGGCACCCCTGGCGCCAGCGGCAGAATCGGCTGCGTCCGATTCAACGCCTGAACCTGACTCTTTTCGTCCACACACAGTACGATCGCACGATCCGGCGGATTCAGGTACAACCCTACGATATCCCGCACCTTCTCAACAAATTGAGGATCTTTGGAGAACTTGAAATTCTCTACGCGGTGCGGCTGCAATCCGAAAGCACGCCAGATTCGCACGATTGCATTCTGCGTCAGGCCCACCTCTTGCGCCATGAGACGGGTGCTCCAATGCGTGCTGTTGGCTGGCATTGATTCCAGCGTCTTGGTGACGACATCCTCAATCTGCTGATCGGTGATCTTGCGGGGCGCGCCGACACGCGGCTCATCCAGTAAGCCATCCAACCCGAACTCAATAAACCGTTGCCGCCACTTTCCCACTGTCGCGCCGGTAATCTGCAGTTTCCGAGCGACCTCCGAGTTGTTCAAGCCCTCCCCACAATTGAGCACGATCCGGGCGCGCATCGCCATGGCCTGCGCTGACTTCGGCCGTCGCGCCATCAGGCTCAATTTCGCCCGATCAGCATCGGCAATTTCCAGTGGTTTCTTGGGACGGCCTGATCGCATGCCCAAGTATGAGGCCGAAACGTTATTTACTCAACGTATTTCTCGCTCAGGACACTAGCCCGCTCTGAGAAAGCCCCGCCTTGGTCCTGGCGTTGTAGATCATCTGCGCGACCTCAAAGTTGATCTTAGCCTGAGCAATACCGGCCTTCACGGTCTCACTGTTGCCGGTCACCCTCCGAAGGATCGTCAAAGCATCTTTCGTCTGCGCCATAATTACTCGTTGTCCTCTTCCAGATAAGAGTGCCCGGCCGGGTCGGCCTCGAAGGCTCCCTTCCTGTGGAGCACTTTTTCGATATCGCCATTGGGCACCTTGTCTTCCTTGGTCAATGGCGAGTTTACGGGAAGCTTGCATGAATTGATCCTTCGATAACTGTTAAGGCCGTTTTGCCGCTGGAGAGCCGGTGGGGAGGACGGCAATGGGACGTAGCGAAACAGTGGAGTGAACCCCAAAAATGAGACAGCGAGTTAAGGGAACAAATACATTGAATGGAGTGAGGAATGGATTTGTCCCGAGCTGTTTACAGTCGCGATCTGAAGATGGCCGCCATGCGCGCCCTGGACGCCGGTTCTGCCACCGGTGAGATCGCGCGCAAATATCAACTGAGCCCGAAGCTGCTGGAGCGCTGGCGCGGAGAATGGCGTGCCAAAGGGGAGTCGGCATTTCCTGGCGTCGGCCGCCGCGGCCACGATTTGCCGGCGCTGGATGACGCCCGCCGCGTCGCTGAGCTGGAACGAAAGATTGGCCAGCTCACCATGGAGAATGATTTTTTAAAAAAGGCCTTACAGCATTTCAGGGATCATCACCCTCCGGCCGTCGTCAGTGGCGCGGATGTTTGTTTGAAGAAGTCCGCCAAGCCTCGGGGAAAGGCCAAGCGGTGAGCGCGCTATGTCAGATGACCGGTCTGAGCCGGGCCGGATTCTATCGCTGGCGAGTCCCGCGCGAGGCGACGCCAGTCGAAATGGAACTGCGCGATCAGTTGCAGAAGATCGCGCTGGAATCGCCGGCTTACGGCTACCGCAGAATCACGGCCGAACTGCAACAACGCGGCTTCGCAGTCAATCACAAGCGCGTGCTGCGGATGATGCGTGAAGACAACCTGCTCTGCGTCCGCGGCCGCGCCTTTGTGGCCACAACGGACTCGCGTCACAACCTGCGTGTCTATCCGAACTTGGCGCGCGAGATGAACCCGACAGCGATCAACGAACTGTGGATCGCCGACATTACTTACATCCGTCTGCGAACCGAGTTCGTGTTCCTTGCGGTGGTGCTGGATGCATACTCGCGACGCGTGATTGGCTGGGCTCTCGGCCGCACGTTGGAAGCCGCGCTGGCGGTGAGCGCGTTGCGCATGGCATTGATCGAACGGCAACCGGCGCCCGGCCTGGTGCATCACTCCGATCGCGGCGTGCAGTACGCGTCGTACGATTACACGGAAACGCTGAAGCAGCATTCCGTCACCATCAGCATGAGCCGCAAAGGAAATCCTTACGACAATGCGGCCTGTGAATCCTTTATGAAAACGCTGAAATACGAGGAGGTTTACCGAAACGAATACCGCGATTTTCACGAAGCGCGCGCCGGCATCGGCGAGTTTCTGGAACGCGTCTATAATCAGAAACGCTTGCACTCAGCTCTCGGGTACGTTCCGCCTGCCGAGTTCGAGGACGGCGCTACGACATGAAATTCGCGTGCCAGCTACGAAACGGGGGCTCCGCCCCTGCGACCCCGGGATTTAACGCAGTTGCGCCAGAATGGCCTTACGGGGCGGCTGACGCCGCCCCGACCGTTCCGGCCGCTGAGTCGACGCTCTGGTCGCATCCCTGCGTTGCCCTATCCTCCGCTCAGGTGCTTCCAGAGTGGACGACCTCAACCCCGCCGTGCAATGATTTCTTATCGTACGGCGATTACCCCTTAACGTCGTGTCTCACGATTGGGGTTCACTTCAACAGCGATCATCACTTTGGAAGAAGCAAGAGGGCATGTCGTGGAATGGAGAAGCAATCGCAGAGGGAACAGGGAAGGACCGCCAATAGGCGTCGGAGCGATGTGCCTCAGGAACGACGTTGCGATTGGGACGAGATCGATACCCGGATAGCTCTGTTGATAGTTCACTCTCTGCACCGGGAGTTTCGGCGGGAACATCTCGCCACGCGCAGCGCCGCGCGCGGAAGGAGCGCTATACGGCGCCCGGATCATGCTGGAACATTACACCGACCGCGAAGGACAGGAAAGTGATTGTGTGACCGTTTATTCGGTAGCATGTGCCGCCATCGAAGCGTTGAGCGCGGCGACCATTGCCTGAAGGCCAATCCATCTTTGGCCTTGTACCTCGAGTGCTTTTGGGAGGCTTTGGATCATACGTTTCAGACCAGGCAATCCCGGCGGAATCTTCTCGCGTCGGATGGAATCTGAGCCAACGGACCCGACCGGCTGTACGTCCACCATCAGTTCGTCGACGCGCACTACCTGAACGATCTCGCCCAACTCCTCCGCGTTCACTTCCTTAATCGGAATTCGTCGAACCTCTTTATCCCTGATGGCCTTGTTGAACTGTTCGAGATTTTCGTCGGAAGGGTCCATCTTAATGACGTAAATCTCCGGGCGGTAACGAGTGTTGATAGCCGACCCATCCACCTTGGCCGCATTGTCGCCTACCCCAATCGTTCCGTAATCCCAGTAAGAAATACAGTCCTCGCAGTGTAAAAATCCGTGCAGGGCAATCGACGTTTTCTTTTTGGCGATCTCGGTCCCCACGATGTTCAGGCTCTTTACATATATCTCCAGGGTGGCCTTTCGCTCATCGTAAGCAGTCTGCGGGCTCGTTTGCGGCAGGCTGAAGAGAGCGCCGATCACCTGGGGCTCAGACCTGGCAATCTGGCGCATATCTTCCAGCGGAACCTCCTTCAGAGTGCCGTCCGCCTTGCGGTATTTTTTAAAGATTTGGAGAAATAGTTCGCCCGTCGCTCTACCCGCACCCTTAGCGGTGAGAAGCGCCGCGAGATGCTCCAGTTCAGCGCCTTCGAGCGCGCCCCTAACAAAATCGATAGCCAACTCCAGACCCTTTACCGCGATCTCCGTCTCCACCATAGCGCGGCCAGTTTAACACGCTCCCCCGCCGTGTGTCGTCGCTACCCCGCCTTTTCCTTGAAGGTTTGACGTTCTCGTTCGCCGGGTCCGGCAGCTTACCCTTGGTCCGCAGCGCCGCAAACCACGCGGGCAGCCGTCCGTTGCCCACCATGCGGCAGCACCTACATTAGCTCCGGTCTGATTCAAGGTCACGAAAAGACCGCCAGGCGCCCCACAGCAACGCAGTAAAGAGATGCCAGCAGCAGCCCCAGCGATAGCAAAAGCAGCCCCTGTTTAACCACCTCACCCTGAGCAGGTATCTTGCGGCCATCTACGAATGGATAAACGGACGGAAAATGATGATGCTGGGCGGGTTGTTCGCGCCACGGCCAGAATGTCTCCGAAATCCAGATCGAATGTGAGCGCGGCCCTTTGCTCCCGGGCGGCTTTGGCGACAATATCGGGATGGGAAAGCCAGCAACCCTTCTTCGCGTAAATGCGCCGCATCGTGAGCGGCCGTACGCAAGGCTTGCACGGCCGTGATCGACACACCCATGTCTGCCAGAAATTTCACGCAGCGGGGCTCTTCAAAAATCCGATCTCTTCGTTCGCCAGCGCTGAGGCGTACTGCAGCGCCTGGCGTATATCTTCGGGCTCAAGCTCAGGATATTCGCGGACAAGGTCCTCTGTGGGCATCCCGTTAGCGACGAGATTGACAACAAGCCAAACGGTCATCCGCAGCCTGCGAATGCAGGCGCGCCCTCCCCGTAACGGCGGGCTCAAATGTGATCCGATCGAACATGGCGTCAGTCAATCGGCCAGAGGAACAGGCGCCAATTCGAAAGGCCTACGCCGGCAGTTCGTCACCTTTGCGGGGCGTTTTTCCGCCCCTCCTTTTCATGATCTTGTCGAAAGCTTTGAAATCCGCTCGGGCTTGCCTGTCAGAGAAATATTTCGCCGTCTGAAGGGCCGAGACTTTTTCTGCAACGGCCGTGGCCACGAACTGATTTATGCTTGTCCGGTCTTCCCGGCTTAACCGCTCCACTGCCTCTTTGAGCGAACGCGGCAGCCGCAGGGGATAGGTTTGCGTATCTTTCATTGTTTGATCCTCGCTATTGCCTCGCGGGGGAGTAGGATGTCCACACCGAATTGGGCGGGGGCAGTTCCATAGTCCCGCGTATTGAATGTCACGACGGCATCAGCCCGCCCATTGACCGCGACCTCTAAAACCATCTCATCGTTTGGATCGCGCAACTGAGGCCGCCAAAGAAAATGCGTCGTCACGGGCTCTCCCATAGCAATGATGGCGTCCAAGAAGATCTCTACCTGCTCAGGCGACAGGCCGGCCTCCGTCCAGTGGTCGGATCGGCGGCAGACGGCTTCGTACTCGAGGGCGATAGGCACGCTGAGCAACAAGGTAGCCCGGTTCTGCCGTACGGCCCGAATGATGGCGGCGGATGCGCCCGTCGGGCTCCGCATGGCGGCGACCACGGCATCAGCGTCGAGCACAAGCCTCACATCACTACTGATATCACATCGTGGGCGATATCATATGCCACGCTGCCCTGCGTCCAGTTCACGCCGTCAGGCGGCCCAATGCTGATCATCTACCACACCGCGGTAGAAAGCCCGCGCATCCTGTTTTTTGTACGGCGTTCAGAAACTCCAGCTTAGCGATGTGTTGTAAAGGGCGGCCTGAAGCCATCCGCCGCCAAGGCGCAGGAAACGCTCAAGCATGCCATCGGGGTGAGGCGCGGTTTCATCCGTCGTAGGTTATCGCGGGCGTCGCGAGAGCGCTACGGATCCAATTCGCCCAGGCATGACTTGGTTTTGCGCGGGGCGAAAAGGCGGATTGGTTATTGGGCAGCTCGGCTTTTGCCGACCTTGCGCGTATTGGATCGCCGATCTTGACGACGCCGCCCGGCTGAGTCACACGAGTTCACGAGAATTTCACCGGGGGAGTTAATCGCTTGCGTTTCCATGGGAATACGTTCGATGGGAAGCGGCGCGTCGCCACCTACGCATGCGGATCCGGGCGGGTGCGCGTGATAGAAGGGAGACGGGGAGGTTTGGGTGAGCGGCGGAAACGACCGGGAATCGGGGGCGGGTGACATTTCCAGGGAAAGAGCGAAGGCGGCGCGCGGATCGGGCAGGACATCAGAGACAGAGCGAAGTAACTCTGCGAGAGAGTGAGTTTGCGCGGGAGAAATTGGGATTTGCGGCGGACGCGCAACAGGCGGCGGTATTGGATTCGCAGGCTAAGCGCGGGATTTTGAACTGCTCGCGGCAGTGGGGGAAATCGACGGTGCTGGCGGTGAAGGCGGTCCATCGGGCGTGGACGGTGGCGGGCGTGACGATTCTGGTGGCGAGTCCGTCGGAGCGGCAGAGTGGGGAGTTCTTGCGCAAGGCGGCGGAGTTTCTAGGGCGTCTGGGCGCGAAGCGGCGGGGGGACGGAGACAATGCGAGCTCGTTGGCACTGCCCAACGGAAGCCGGATCGTGGGATTGCCGGGAACGGAGGGGACGGTGCGCGGGTTTTCGGCGGTCTCGCTGCTGCTGATCGACGAGGCGGCGCGGGTGCCGGATGCGGTCTATAAATCGCTGCGGCCGATGCTGGCGGTAGGGAATGGCGATCTGTGGATGATGAGTACGCCGTGGGGAAAGCGCGGGTTCTTTTACGAGACATGGGCGTACGGCGATGGATGGGAGCGGCATACGGCGCCAGCGACCGCGTGCGCGCGGATACCGGCGGAATTCTTGGAAGAGGAACGCCGGGAGTTGGGCAGCCGGTGGTTTGCGCAGGAGTATCTGTGCGAGTTCGTGGACGACGGCGCGGGGTGGTTCGGGCGCGACCTGGTGGAAGGGGCATTCAGCGGTGACGAGCCGCTGTGGTCCCGCGATGGTTGAGGCGCCGGTGGCCAGGTGAAAAAGCGAAGAGAAGAACTATGTTTTCGATCGGCGTGGATTTGGGGCAGCGGAGGGATTATTCGGCGGTAGCGATTGTGGAGCGCGTGCGCGGCGTGGATCTGCGCTTCGATAACATCCAGTGGGCGTGGCGGGAAAGGCAACCGGCGGACGAGTGGGTGGTGCGGCACCTGGAACGCATGCCGTTGGGGACGCGCTACACGGCGGTGACCGAGCGAATTGTGGAATTGGCGAGAGACCCGAAGGTGCGCGGGAACTGCCAATTGGTGGTGGATGCCACGGGAGTGGGGATGCCGGTGGTGGACATGCTGCGCGAGGCGCGGCCGGGATGCGGGATTGCGGCGGTGTGGATCACGGGCGGACAGGGCGAGCGGTTCGATGGACAGGTGTGGCGCGTGCCGAAGCTGGAGTTACTGGCGCGGCTGCAGACGCTGCTGGAAACGAAACGGCTGCGCATTGCGCGGCGTATGCGCGAGGCGGGAACGCTGGGACGCGAACTGGTGAGCATCAAATCGGCGCGAGGGGCGAGCGGGCGGTTAAAGGTGGGCGCCGAAGGCGCGGGAGAACACGACGATCTGGCGTTGGCTGTCGCGCTGGCCGTATGGGCCGGCCGGAGAACGGAGGCCGGCGAACAGGGGAGGCGGCTGCCGGGGCTCTAGCGCGCCTTCCCACGGCGGTAATATTCAAAGCCGAACCCTCGTCAAGCCGCCAGAGACGACACTTAACAAGTATGAGAACCGTAATCGCAATTTCACTTCTGCGGTTAGGTTTCGCGAATGCCATATCTGCGCAGGTCCACGCATTCACAATTTCCACCATTTCCGGTAACGGCGTCACTGGCTTTCAGGTGATGGTGGACGAGCCAGTGAAGGACACCGTCGCAACCAGAGAGACTCGGCGGCGGGAGCCAATCATGTCCACGAATCTCGTCCCTCCATTGTGCGCGCCGCAGCGTGAACGATCTCGGCAGATCCAGCACGACTCAGGACTTGCGTGCTGATCGCACGACCAATTAACCACGCAATAAAGACCAGGGTATCGGGTGCGAGATGATATAGTCGCAGCGAGGTGCTGCGAATGCCTTACGGCAGTAGTTCTAAACGCAAGGGCAGACCCTGTTCCGGCGGCCTTGCGATAGCATTGGCATGCGCTTCTTTTTTGGCAGCGCCGGCGGGCGTCAAGGCCCAGGTCTCCGGGCTGAACCAGCGTGTCCTCGTAGTCTACAATTCAGCGGATGTAAATTCCATGGCGGTGGCGAACTATTATGCCGCCCGACGTGGAATACCGGCCGCAAACCTTTGTCCAATTACTCCTCCTTCTACAACGCTCGTCTCGTGGGCAGTCTTCGGCTCCGCGGTGAAAACGCCGATTCAAAACTGCCTCAGCGCACTGGGCCCCGCCAATATCCTATATATCGTTTTCACATACAATACTCCCTACGACCTCACTGGACTTGATCAGGCGATCTATGCGGTGGACTCGTTTGTTGCAGATATCTGGGACGTTTACGAGCCAACTAATCAAAGCGGCCTTCCAACCTCTTCACAGCCCTACTTCGCGCCCGCCCAGGCACAGGGCGATGCCTACACGCCATATTCTTCGCTTGCGATTTTCCGCGCGCAGAATCCGGCACTGCCGATCTACTCGGTATGGAGGCTGGATGCCGCAACCCCGGCGTTGGCTCAGGGTCTGGTCGACAAGGCGCTCGCGGCGGAATCCGGCGGACTCAGCGGCCAGGTTTGCATCGACGAGACAACGAGCGTTCCGTCTTACGATTACGGCTCCGGCGGCCCGGAATGGGATCTCCGCAGGGCCGCAACGTTCGCCCGACAGGCAGCCTTCAGCGTTACCGAAGATTCCAACAACGCCGAGTTCGGCACATCGCCCGCGCCACTGCGCTGTGATGGCGTCGCAATGTATTCGGGCTGGTACAGCTTTAATAATTACAACAATGCATTCAGTTGGAACACCGGAGCGATTGGCTATCACATCGACAGCGCGTCCGCGATCAATCCCCGCGGCGGCAGTAACTGGTCGGCCAATGCTCTGATCAATGGCATTACTGCAACTCATGGGTCAGTCGCGGAGCCCTATGTGGGCGCATTTGCCCATCCGGACGGCGTCTTTCGAAATCTGTTCGAAGGCGCCAACGTCGGCGATGCCTTCCTGCGAAATACAGCTTATTTGAAATGGATGATGCTCAACATCGGCGACCCATTGTATCGGCCGTTTCCCGCGGGGTTTCCGGCGGTAACCGCGCCGGTAAATTCGCTCACGCTCAACCCTCAATTTCTGATCGGCGGGAATCCGTCAACGGGTACGATCACTCTCGCGGCGGCGGTCGCAGTGGATACGCCCTTTATGCTAACCAGCAATCAGACTTCTATAGCAACTGTGCCTGCCAGCGTGACTGTCATGGCCGGTCAGACGGCGGCTCAATTTCCCATTTCGACTAACCCGGTTGCCGGCGATTCGCCGCTGTTCATAACGGCCGTCTCATCTACGGTGACACTTACGAACACGCTTACACCCCAAACTGTACTCGGCGCCCTTACCATCTTTCCAACGTCAATTTCAGGCGGCTCCGCGGCAACAGGGACAGTCTATCTGAATACGATTGCGCCCAGTGGAGGCAGGGTGATCGGCCTGGCGAGCAATAATCCTGCCGGATCCGTTCCGCCAACGCTCACGGTTCCCTTTGGAAATTCCGCAGCCACATTCACGGTTACCACCACGCCGGTTAGCTCCGACACAACGCTGATCATTTCGGCATCGTATTCCGGGTTGATGCAGGATGTCACGGTTACCGTGCTGGCCGGACCGCCTGCTGTTTCCGCCGTTACTGCCAGCGCAGTGACGAACACGGGCGCAACCATAACCTGGACGACCGATCGTGCATCCTCTTCGCAAGTTGGCTACGGAGCTACGTCGAACTATGGGACGCTCAGCGCGCCCAATAGCTCGCTGGTGACATCTCACTCGATCACTCTTACGCGCCTGACACCCTCCACAACCTATCACTATGAAGTGATGTCGTACGATGCCAACAACCGGCTCGGCACGTCAACGGATTATGTATTCACCACGACCGGGGGCTTGGTCGGATACTGGAATTTCGACGAGGGATCTGGGACAACCGCGCACGATTCATCGGGCAGCACGTATAACGGGGCGATCAACGGCGCTACCTGGACCACAGGAAAGATCAACGGCGCGCTAAACTTTAACGGCAGCACGACCAACGTGGTGACCCCTGGGATTTTGCTCGGAAACACTTTTTCGGTTTCGGCATGGGTGAGCCCGACGGTGCTCACACAGGGGGCCTTCGTGCGAATTGCCGAAACGCAATACAGCGGCGGCTTGTACTTGGGTACGAACGCAAGTGGCACGAAGTATAAGTTCATCGTTAACCTGGGGCAAGGTTCGACGGGTGACTGTGGCGCTGCCTATGGATGCGCCGAGGGGGGCACGATCGCAAGCGCCTGGCATCTGGTAACTGCGACTTACGACGGCATCACGGGAAAACTGTATGTGGATGGAGCACTGGTAGCGAGCGATACCTTTACGGCGCCTGCCGCCACTAACTTCCCTTTGTATATCGGCAGCTATTATCACGGCGGGTACGGCTGGAATGGATCTCTGGACGACATTCGTCTTTACAGCACGGCATTGACAGCCTCGGACGTCTCCACACTTTATTCCAGCGGGGGATCTACCGATACGACGCCACCTGCAACACCGGGCAATATTGCGGCTACAGCCGTTTCCAGCTCACAGATCAATGTTTCCTGGTCTGCAAGCACCGACAATATAGGGGTCACAGGCTATCAGGTGTTCCGCAATGGCGCACTCGCGGGCACAATTAGCGCTCTTTCGTATTCGGATGTGGGATTGGCCGCATCTACGCTCTACTCCTACACAGTTACGGCGTTCGATGCAGCGAGAAACATCTCGACGCCGTCGACGGCGGTCGCGGCGACGACTCTGTCGTCCGATACGACGCCTCCTTTCGTTTCCATGACGGCGCCGTTGGCCAATGCGACCGTGTCTGACACAATTCCGGTCTCGGTAACCGCGTCGGACAACGTGGCGGTGGCGGATGTCCGGTTCCAGTTGGATGGCGTGAATCTGGGCCCCGACCTGACTTCCACGCCTTACTCAATCTCCTGGGACACCACCACCGCCACTAATGGCATTCACACCCTGACGGCAATCGCGAAGGATACCTCGGGAAACCCGGCAACGTCCGCATCCGTGACTGTAACGGTGAGCAACACCATCGTAGGGCCGCCGACGCAGGGACTGATCGGGTATTGGACCTTCGACGAAGGCGCGGGGACAATCGCTCACGATACGTCCGGCAGCGGATACAACGGGACGGTGAACGGCGCCGTCTGGACGGCCGGGAAGATCAACGGCGCACTTACTTTCAACGGAGGCACGAGTAATGTTGTGACTCCCGGAGTGTCATTGGCGAGCGCGTTTTCTGTGTCCGCATGGGTGAATCCGGCGGTGGCCGCCCAAGGAGGCTTTGTACGTATTGTAGAGACGCAGTATAACGGCGGCCTGTATCTTGGAACGAACGCGACTGGAACCAAATACAAGTTTATCGTGAACACAGGCGTGGGGTCGACGGGCGGCTGCGGCTCCGCCTATGGATGCGCCGAGGGAGGCACGATTGCCAGCGGCTGGCATCTGGTTACGGCCACATTCGACGGAGCCATGGGTAGGCTGTACGTGGATGGAACACTTGTGGCCAGCGACACGTTTACAGCGCCGGCAGCCACGAAGTTTCCATTGTATTTCGGCAGCTATTATCACGGCGGATATGGCTGGAACGGCGCGGAAGACGAGGTGCGCCTGTATAACCGGGTCCTTACGACTTCGGAGGTATCCGGCATTTACATCTACACCGGCGGTTCGAGTGACACCACGCCTCCAACGACGCCGGGTAATGTTGTGGCTACGGCGGTATCCAGTTCACAGATCAATATTTCCTGGTCGGCGAGCACCGGCCATGTGGGCGTGACCGGCTATCAGGTGTTTCGAAACGGAAGTCTGGCGGGGACAATGAACTCCCTTTCGTATTCGGATTCGGGACTGACTGCGTCAACGCTCTACTCCTACACGGTGACAGCGCTTGATGCTGCGGGAAATGTCTCGACTCACTCGACGCCGGCGATAGCGACGACTCTGTCATCCGATACTACGCCTCCTTCGGTTTCCATGACGGCGCCAGGGGCCAACGCTACCGTGTCTGGCACAATTCCGGTCTCGGCGACCGCGTCGGACAACGTGGCGGTGGCGGATGTGCAGTTCCAGTTGGATGGCACGAATCTAGGGTCGGACCTCACTTCCGCGCCGTACTCGATATCCTGGGACACTAGCACCGTTACTAATGGCGCCCACACATTAACTGCAATCGCCAGGGATACCTCCGGTGACCCGGCGACATCCGCATCCGTTACGGTGACCGTCAGCAATACCACCGTGGGTCCGCCAACGCAGGGGCTGATCGGATACTGGAACTTCGATGAAGGATCCGGAATGACCGTTCAAGATACATCGGGCAGCGGACACAACGGTACGGTGAACGGCGCCTCCTGGACTACGGGAAAGATCAACGGCGCGCTGCAGTTTGCCGGAACGAGCAATGTGGTGACTACCGGGATCTCATTGGGAAGCGCATTTTCGGTGTCGGCGTGGGTAAATCCGGCGGTGGTCCCCCAGACTGGTTTTGCGCGCATTGTGGAAACGCAGTACAACGGCGGACTCTTTCTCGGAACGAACGCGGCTGGAACCAAATACAAGTTCATCGTCAATACCGGCACGGGTTCGACTGGCGGGTGCGGCGCCGAATATGGATGTGCCGAGGGAGGAACGGTCACCAGCGGCTGGCACCTCATCACAGCCACTTACGATGGCGTCACGGGCAGACTGTACGTCGACGGGGCACCGGCGGTGAGCGATACCTTTACGGCGCCGAATCGCACTGCGTTTCCGTTGTATATAGGAAGCTATTACCGCGGCGGATACGGCTGGAATGGCGCCATTGATGACGTCCGCCTGTATAACCGATCGTTGGCTGCGACCGAAGTCGCAATTGAACTAAACCGCTTCGCGGTAAAGCTCTTCGCAGCGAATCGGCAAGCCCGCAGCCAGTAGCGTGGTGCGAGGCTCCCTGAAACACTGGATCAGGTTTATCTCACATAGACCAATCCAACAAATTCCAAGGAGCCATCGCATGACACCGCTACGTCAACGCATGATCGGCGATATGCGCATTCGCAATCTCGCCGCCACCACCCAACGCAGCTACGTCCATTATGTCGCGGAGTTCGCCAAGTACTTCCAGCGCAGCCCGGAGCATCTCGACCTGGAAGCCGTTCGCCAGTATCAACTCTACCTGGTTGAAGAACGCAAACTCTCGCCGCAAAGCATCAACAGTTTCGTGTCCGCCGTGCAGTTTCTGTTCCTCACCACGCTGGAAATGCCGTGGAGCAAGGAAGATTTCCCGCGCGCCCGCCTCGACCACAAGCTCCCCGTCGTCCTCGCTCCCGAGGAGGTTCAGACTTTCTTCGAGAATGTGACCGGAGTGAAAAATCGCGCCATCCTGTTCACCTGCTACGGCGCCGGACTCCGCATCTCCGAGGCCGTTGCGCTCAAGGTCTCCGACGTCGATAGCAAACGGAAGCTGCTCCGCGTCGAGCACGGCAAAGGCGGTAAAGACCGTTATGCCATGTTGTCGCCCTGCCTGCTCGAAGTGCTCCGCGCCTACTGGCGCATCGTACGTCCCACGGGACTATGGCTTTTTCCCGCCTGGCGTCCGCACAAGCATGCTGCCGCCGGGGCCGTGCAGAGCGCCTGCCGCGATGCCTGGAAGTCCAGCCGCCTGGGGAAGCGCGTCACGCCGCATCTGCTGCGCCACAGCTTCGCCACCCACCTGCTGGAAAGCGGCGTGGACACACGCGTCATTCAAGCCCTGCTGGGCCATAGCCGCATCGATACCACTGCCCGTTATATCGCCGTCTCGCCGGCTGCCATCGGCGCAACCGCCAGTCCGCTCGACCGGTTGCTGAAACCCGCTTCGCCCCCGGCCATCCGCGGCGCGCGCGCCAAACGCTGATGCCGCGGCCGGCTCTGGAGCTGGCCGACATTTTTCGACAACACGGTCCCGCCTACCGGCAGAGTCACTCGCTGCCCTTGCATCAGCACCGCTTGATGCAAGCCATCGAGACCTGCCGCACCCCGGCATTGGGCGGTTCGGTCGAATGGTGTGGCCGCTGTCAATACAGTCACGTCCGCTACCGCTCCTGCCGCAATCGCCATTGCCCCAAGTGCCAAGGCTTGGCGCGCGCCCAGTGGCTTCAGAAGCGCACCGCCGAGTTACTTCCGGTCGAATACTTTCACGTAGTCTTCACCGTGCCCCAGGAGATCGCCTCCGTCGCTTTCTATAACAAGGAAGCCGTTTACGATCTCCTCTTTCGCGCCGCCGCCGAAACTCTGCTCACCATTGCGCGCGACCCCAAACATCTGGGAGCAGCGATCGGGTTCTTCGCCGTGCTCCATACCTGGGGCCAAAATCTGCACCTGCATCCTCATCTGCACTGCGTGGTTCCCGGCGGCGGACTCTCTGCCGACCAGCGCTGGGTGGCATGCCGTCCTGGCTTTTTTCTTGCAGTACGCGTGCTCAGCCGCCTGTTTCGCCGCCTTCTGCTCCAGGCGTTGCAGCAGGCCCACACCGCCGGACAACTCCACTTCTTCGGCGATCTGGAACATTTAAGCGCGCCCGAGGCCTTTCGCCGCTATCTGGCTCCGCTCGGCAAAAAAGAATGGGTCGTTTATACCAAGCCACCCTTCGGCGGGCCGCGCCAAGTGCTGGAGTATCTCGGCCGTTATACCCATCGCGTCGCCATCTCCAATGAGCGGTTAGTCGAGCTCGAACAGGGCCACGTTTGTTTCCGATGGAAAGACTATCGCCATCCGCAGCGGCCCAAAGTAACCACGTTATCGGCCGGGGAATTCATCCGTCACTTTCTTCTGCATACGCTGCCGCGGGGCTTCCAGCGCATCCGTTATTTCGGTTTTCTAGCCAACTGCCACCGCGCCGGCAAGTTGGAATTATGCCGCCAGTTACTGGCAAATCCCGTGATGGATCTGCTGCCGCGAGCCGCCGATCTGCGGGACTTCGATCGGACATTCCCTGCCGGTAATCCGCGGCTATGTCCGCGATGTGGCGGAATGCTGGCCATCATCGAGACATGGTTGCCATGCCATGGCCCGATTCCGTTGCGCGTAGATACATCATGATGACCACCCTTTCACAGCACCGGATCCGCCAGCGCTGTCGGACATGGCAGCGATTAGCAGAAGTGCGTCTGGCCGCCGTCGTTCGCTGCACGACAATAGACTCCGGCCCGGCCAGTCGCCTCACAGCGCGCCATAGCGGCGAGTGGCCGCCGCAAAAACGCGGCAAAGGGCTCTTCCACCACACCCAAAACTCAAATCGCATGTGCGCCGCCCGCGACATTGACGACCCCACGCGGAAGCAAACCCATTAAAGACCCGGTCTCACACTGCGGTTTAGTTCACCGAGCGGTTTGCTCACTTTCGCGGCGGCCAGATTCATCCTCTTCCCCCATTTTCTGCGCCGCGCAACTGAGCAAACCTTTTTCAATATCGCCGCCGCGAATTAACAATAAAGTGGTCTGGGCCGCTCAATTCCCGCACGAGATTGCGACGCTGCCGCGAGAATAAGACAGATGCGGTTTGCCGGCTTCGCGGATCGACTTGGCAATCGGCACGCGGGGCGGGCTGGCAAGAGCGCGAAACCGCCGGCTTCAAATCGAAACCAGTGTTAAACCTGAGTGAATGCGGGTTTCTCCCCAGGGATCCTCTAGGCATAATCTGCCGCAAGGAAATCCCAAGAGGACTGGAGAGGCGCGCCACCGCCGCCCGCCGCTTCGACCAGTTCACGCTGGCGTTGAGGCGCCGGTTGCCACGTGGAAAAGCGAAGAGAAGAACTATGCTTTCGATCGGCGTGGATTTGGGGCAGCGGAGGGATTATTCGGCGGTAGCGATTGTGGAGCGCGTGCGCGGCGTGGATCTGCGCTTCGATAACATCCAGTGGGCGTGGCGGGAAAGGCAACCGGCGGACGAGTGGGTGGTGCGGCACCTGGAACGCATGCCATTGGGGACACGGTATACGGCGGTGACTGCGCGAATTGTGGAATTGGCGAGAGACCCGAAGGTGCGCGGGAACTGCCAATTGGTGGTGGACGCCACGGGAGTGGGGATGCCGGTAGTGGACATGCTGCGCGAGGCGCGGCCGGGATGCGGGATTGCGGCGGTGTGGATCACGGGCGGACAGGGCGAGCGGTTCGATGGACAGGTGTGGCGCGTGCCGAAGCTGGAGTTACTGGCGCGGCTGCAGACGCTGCTGGAAACGAAACGGCTGCGCATTGCGCGGCGTATGCGCGAGGCGGGGACGCTGGGGCGCGAACTGGTGAGCATCAAATCGGCGCGAGGGGCGAGCGGGCGGTTGAAGGTGGGCGCGGAAGGCGCGGGAGAACACGACGATCTGGCGTTGGCTGTGGCACTGGCCGTATGGGCCGGCCGGAGAACGGAGGCCGGCGAACAGGGGAGGCGGCTACCGGGGCTATAACAGGCTGCTGAAAAAGGCAAATGGGCCGCGGATGAACGCAGATCAATGCGGATAAGCCCATTGTTCTCAATCTGCGTTGATCAGCGTTTATCCGCGGTTAACCGATTTCAGGGGAGGCTTTCAGCAACCTGCTAGCGCGCTTTCACGCGGCGGTAAGTTACAAGCTCCGCAGGCCGAGCGTCATCAGAAACCTTCGAAGCGTCTCTCCTGCCGAGTGAACCGGCCACTACTAAAGATGGCCCTTATCGTCGGATTTGACATTTTTGGGAAGCTCGAATTTATAACCGTAGGCCAAGCCTTTTACCCAAATGCGGTCGAAATAATAACGATCCCCGATGTGGTGATAGAGAACGCGCGTTTCTGGCTGCAGACGATTTTCCACTGTAGGAATGACCTTTGTCGCAACCCGCACCTTGGAATCGTTACTGCCTCGAATCAGCAATACCGGGGCGTCTCCGCCCGCTATGTTGAGTGGTTCGATCTTATAATCGCCGGGCGGGAGCGTTTTGTCTCCGATTGTGACTGTGTTGGAGATAGTGACTTCAAAAATATCGCTGGTCAGTATCTGCGCAGGCGTTGGCGCCACCATGAGGATGGCCATTACCACCACGCCCGCAGCAGATGAAAGGATTCCGATTTTCATTGCAATTCCTCCCGATAAAACATCTTCCAAATCCTTTATGGCAAGTGGCGTGCCTTTTCGGCAGTTTGCGGTTGAAAGCGACCCATTGCGGCTAGGCGCGCAGCCGACATCTTAAACAGTGGCACGGCTGCGTGGACGCCCAGCGGTGGTGCGTCTGCAACCGCCACGCGCACCGCTTACAGTTGGCCGCGACAGAAGCGCCTTCTGTCGCGGAGATGAAGGGTCAACGCGTCGTGGCAACAAACGCGAGGGCCTAGTGGATTTTGATCTTCAAGGTAGCGTCGGAGTGGTCGTGACGCCAGTTCCAGTAGTTTTCCCGATCCCCATCATTGAGCTTGTCGAAGTGCACATACTTGCGGTGATTTTCCTTTGCCCACATCCGGTACGCCTTGTCCTCGTTGTTATTCCACTGGTGGTCATCATTGTGGCCTTTGTCATGGTATTTCTGATCCGCCGCCTGGAGTTGGGTAGGCGCGAGCGTCACCGGAATGATCATCGCGGCACCCATCAGGACAGTCGTCAAAAGTGTCTTAGTCATGGTCGTAAGAAGAGCAGGTTGCTGGCCATAGATGGGGGAAAGCATTCTGTATCGCACATTCTCCGGAGGCTGTGATTCGTGTCTTCATGAGCCGGTCCAGCGGACGGCACGGGGGCAATCCAAAGTTTTGCCGATGGCTTCGCGAGCTATGGAAGCGCCTGACAACGGATGCACGAACCATGTATGATTCCACGGTGGAGAGGCGCCGGCCAAATTGAGGTCGATTCAGCAAGCCACAGGAGATTGCATGAGTATCAAAGTGAAAGTGTTCGCGGTATCCGCATTGTTCGCTACCACGGGATTGATTTGGGGACAGCCGCCTCAGGCAACCGGGATCGAAGGGCGGGGCGCATCCCAAGCACCCAATGGCGGCGCTCGGGCCGGTCGCGGAGGCCCAGGTTTCGTGTCCGCCCCGACGTTCGACAAGGAGCCGCCGGCGCTGCCGGCGAATTTGAAACCCGGCGGAGTGCTGATTTTCTCGAAGACTAATGGATTTCGCGACGATGCTTCGATCCAGGCTTCGAATGCGGCGCTCGCGGCCATTGCGCACGAGCGGGGATGGCCGTTCTTTATCACGGAGAACGGCGCGGTCATGAACAAGGACCAGTTGGAAAAGTTCAAGGTAGTGGTGTGGAACAACACCAGCGGCGATACGCTGACCGCGGACCAGCGAAGCGCTTTCAAGAGCTGGATAGAAAATGGCGGATCTTTTGTGGGCACTCACGGTTCCGGCGGCGACCCCGTCAACAGCGGTCCGGGCCGCACCTCGGCGGCGGACTGGAAGTGGTATGTGGATACTTTGATTGGAGCGCAGTTTGTCGTTCACTCATCCATACAGCCGGGTGACATTCACGTGGAGGATCCGAAAAGCCCCATCACAAAAGGCCTGCCGGCGCTCTGGCATCGCGCGGAAGAGTGGTATTCGTTTGCCGATAATCCTCGCGCGAAGCCGGGCTTCCATATCCTGCTGACGGTCGACGAGAAGACTTACACTCCCGGCCGAGCCACGATGGGCGCGGACCATCCGCTCGCGTGGTGGCATTGCGTGGAGAAGGGCCATGTCTTTTACTCGGCGCTCGGTCACGCCGCATCGATGTACTCCGAGGAGCCGGTCATTCAGCTTTATAGCAACGCGATGGCTTGGGGGCTTGCGGAGAACGGCCGGTCGTGCGCCGCGGGGAAGTGATATCAACCTTTGGCGCCTTGAGGATGCAGTCATGCTCTTCCTGGATGCCGGGCGATGACGGTAGAGCGGGGCTAGAGCAACTGTTCGAGAAGCGAGATCAGGTATGCCTGGTCAAAGGGTCCTGAGCGGTAGGTGCGGGCATCGAAGAATCGCCACATGCTGCGGTGCTTTTCGATGGTGTAGAAGATTAATTGCTCCTCGATGATGTCTTTTTCCAACAGCTCCTGATTGAAGGCCCGTACGGAGCCAGCGAGCGTATAGGGGATGCGGAATTCTTCGGTGGAAACGAGGGTATCCGCGGCTCCGTATTCTATCTGTAATATGCGACCGCGCACATTGATTTGGATCAGGGAGAGCGAGAGATCGCTGTAAGGTTCTTTGTCGCGTTCCAACGGGTCGAGCATCACTTCGGGGCGTGCGAGCAAGGCGTTTAACGCGGTGACGAATTCGGCGCAGATTCCGTGCATTTCGACGGAGGCGGCGTTGCGCACTTCAGCAATCTCGTGGGCGTTTCGAAGATTTCGTGCGTCCTTTTCGGCCAGGGCTTCGATTCCGGCCGCAAGTCGCTTGAGGCGGGCCTCGATAGCGGAAACGGAATCGTGGGACTTCATACAATCAGCATAACGTGTCAACGCTTCAGGGACGGCTCTCCGAGCCCGGATTGCAGCAGGTCGAAAACCGTGAGACCCAGTTCGCGTAAGACTTGATCGGCGCTATGGGGCGAGAACGACCTCTTTCCTTTCAATATGTTATGCAGATGAGGCTGGGAAATGCCGGCGCGGCGAGCCAAACCACGCTCGGTCAGTTCTCCGCTACGGACCTTCGCCGCGACGTACTCAGCCAGATATCCATGGAGCTCTTGAAAGTTCATTACGGGCTATTTCTCATTGAAATACAGGGGTACGGAAAACCCTGATAGGCCTAGGATTTATCCGTAAAATCTACCTCAGGTAAAATGGTAATAAGTTATACATATATTGTATTTTCAGCAACTTAACCTGGTTAATGCAATCTGCATAATTTATATTGCTGCAAGTTTAATTTGAATTATTGATTGACGATTTCTTATTTTAAGATAAAGTTATGGTCAGTTGTAGCATTGGTTCAGCCCCATACGAAAGGGCCTGACCAAATGAGGACATTTTCCAATGAAATGGAATAGATCAAACGCGCTTGGCTTAGCCAAAGCAACCTGTTTTGCCTGCAAGGGCCTCGGCATCCGCACCGTACGCAAGGACAAGGAAGTGGCTTGTAATTGTGTGTTTCGCGCCGTTTTCCGGGCGTGCTTCAACCGGTTCCGGCAATGCGGGATGTTTGCCGACCAAATTGGATCAGTCTCGCTCGAGTTCTGCTCCGGACGTGAAGGACGCCGTTCCTATGGCCGCAAGAGGGAAGAATACATGGCTGATTTCTGCCTGGTCAGCCGCCGCCATTTAGACACCACGGAATATCAAATATTCAAGTTTCATTTCCTTCTGGGGGCGGATTGGAAACTCTGCTGCCGCCGGTTGAAGATGGACCGAGGAACCTTTTTCCATACTATCTACCGGATAGAGCACCGACTGGGGCGCGTGTATGCGAATCTTGAGCCGTACGCGCTATATCCCGTCGATGAATATTTCGGAGGTAAGATTGCATGCGATCGCTTCCTCTTGCCGGGGGAGGACGATTTCGACGAACTGCTTGCGGCGTAAACTTGCAGCGGAAACAGGTTGTAGCGGGCGCGGGGCGGGAGCGGCGTCCGGATGGGGGGCCGGCGGCGGGGACCGCCGGCGCTACCTAGTACTTTTCAGCGTTTTATTTGTTTGTATTTACAGCAGGTGCCCCATTTTTTCTTTTTTTGTCCTGAGATAGCCGGCACGCGAGCCCAGGGTTTCGGCGACGCACGGTACGCGCTCTACAACAGAAAGCCCGGCCCGTTCCACAGCATCGACTTTTTCCGGATTATTGGAGAGTAGACGCACGGCGCGTAAACCGAAGTGCCGCAGAATGGCGCCGGGTAAATCGTAATTGCGGAGATCAGAATCGAAACCGAGTTGGCGGTTGGCTTCGACAGTATCCGCGCCCTGATCCTGCAATTCGTAGGCGCGCAATTTATTCAGCAGGCCAATTCCCCGCCCTTCCTGAAGTTCGTAAATCAACAATCCACGCCCGTCGACGGCAATGGCGCGCAGTGCGATTTCGAGTTGCGCCCGGCAATCGCAGCGCAGACTGTGGAATACGTCGCCGGTCAGACATTGCGAGTGGATGCGAACCAAGGGAGCTGGACCGGAGGCGAGGTCACCCATTTCCAGAGCCACTGCCTCTTCGATGCGGCCGTCCGAGTTTCCCTCGAAGCCGTGGATGCGGAAGAGGCCGAATTGAGTGGGGAAATCGGCTTCGGCGACCTTTTTCAGAGTGCTGCTGGGGTAGAATTCGTTGGTGTTCATCTATCGTCGCCGCTAACGTCTTTATTATAATGGCTTCCGGACTCATGCCCGCCGAATCCTACGTGGTGTCGCTGTTGGTGAAGCTGGCTGCGATGGCATCGATCGCCAGTATTTTGGCGCGTTCCAACCGGTTTAAGTCGATTTTATTGGAAGAAAACCGCACTCTGGAGCAGCGGATGGAGTTGGCGCTGTGGCTTTCGGTGGTGTTTGGCGCGAGCGTCGCCATGCGGATTGTGGGCAAGACCGCGTATCAGGGCGCCGACCTGGGCCTCGAAGGCAGCCTGATTGCGGGAATTCTGGGGGGATATGTTACCGGACTATTAGCCGGCGTAACTATCGCGCTGCCGGCATTCGCGCATGGCGGCTTTGCCACGATGCCGCTGCTGGCGGGTATTGGGGTGTTGGGCGGACTGCTGCGGGACATCGCTCCCAATACCGAGGAGATCTGGCGGTTCACGCCGTTGTTCGACCTCAACATCGTGCGGTTTTTCAAGAGCCGCAATCCCCGCGCCACGGGCTTCGATCTTCTTTTTTGCGCATCTATCCTCTTCGCAGAGTTCATCCGCGAACAAATGGGCGCGGCGATTCCCAAGCAGGTTTTTTCTTTCTCGCAGGAGTCCGCGAATTCGAACCCGTGGGTCTCGGTGGCGGTATACGCCGCCACGCTTTTCGCGGTAACCATTCCCCTTAAGATCTGGAACAACACGCGCAATGAGCGCAAGCTGGAGGAGCAGGAACGGCTGCTGGTGGAAGCCAGATTGGCGGCGCTCACCAGCCAGATTAATCCGCACTTTCTGTTCAATACGCTGAATTCGGTATCGTCGCTGATCCGCACCGATCCGAATCAGGCGCGCGTGATGGTGGTACGGCTCTCAAAGGTCTTGCGGCGCCTGCTGCGCAAGCATGAGAATTTTACGACCTTGCGCGATGAGTTGAGCTTCATTGACGATTATCTTTCAATTGAAGTGGTGCGTTTCGGCGACAAATTGCGGTTCGAGAAAGACGTGTCGCAGGAGGCGCTCGATATGCTGGTACCCAGCATGCTTTTGCAGCCGCTGGTAGAGAACTCGATTAAGCATGGCCTGGGCAACAAGGTGGAAGGCGGATCGATTCGGATCGCGGCGCATCGCAGTGGCGCTAAGCTGAGCGTTATTGTGGAAGATGACGGCGTGGGGATTCCGGAATCTAAACTGACTACGTTGCTGGATCGCGGAATTGGCGTCACCAACGTTAACGAGAGGCTGAAAGTGCTATTTGGAAGCGAGTACCGAATGTGGGTGGAAAGCCAACCGGGCCACGGTACGCGCATCCAAATTGAACTGCCGGAACTTGAAGCCGGACTCGCGGCGGTATCTTGAGCCCGGCATGAATAGGACCTAATTGACCAGACGACCAACCCGCGCACCGCATCGCGCCAGCCACTTCGACTGGGGCCTGTTCTTTAACGAATCGATCAAGTCGTTTTCGACCACAGCCTCAGTGGTGCCGAGCTCGCCGTATCTGGCGCGCGCACTGATGCGATCAATCGACTTCAGCCGGGCTAAGTCCATTGTAGAAGTGGGCGTGGGAACGGGCGCGGTGACGCGCGAACTGCTGCGGCGCATGCGGCCGGATGCGAAGCTCTACGCTCTCGATATTAATCCGCGCTTTATTGCTTTTCTGCGGCGGACCATTGACGATCCGCGCCTGGCGCCGATTGCGGGATCGGCTGAAGATCTGGGCGCGATCCTGGCGGAGCGCGGCGTACGGCAGGCGGACGCGATTGTTTCGTCACTCGGCTTAAGCATGATGACCAAGCCGCTGCGCGAACGCATTCTAGGCGAGATGAGGCAGTGTCTGCGCCCGGGCGGAGTGTTTTCTCAATTCCAGTATCTGCACGCGCGCCACGCGCCTCGCTACCTGAATTTCTTCGGCGTGGAGGCATTTTGCGAAGAGAAGCTGTTGCGGCAATACTTCAAACGGATTGCACTGCATAACGTGCTGCGTAATTTTCTTCCGGCCACCGTTTATACCTGTTGGCCGCGGTAGCGCGGCCAAGGGGAGTAATGCTCCAAGAACGGCGCTAAGCCCGCCGCATTCTCAGGCGCGCGAGGGCTTCGGTATTTCACACTCGCCGGCGCGCTCACGCTTGATCGTGGAATCGGAGCTACGGCGGCAGTATTATGAGCGTCCGGTGTGGCCGACGAATCCGGCTAAGCGCCGAAGTCGCTAGTTCGACACCAGCGTGGCGCGAGAACGAGCCGTCAGCTTGGGCCTAGTTTCGGGATGTTGACGCGGCAGTTGCCGGGGCCGGGGCGGCGACGAGGGCGCCCGAGTCTGCGGGTTTAGCACTCGCGCTTGCCTCTATCGTTTGCGGTCGGAAGTTCATCACATAGCGCTGGCGTGGGAATTGGAAGAAACTCATGCCGTGCGCCTTCGCATCTTTGAGCGCCCGCGCGTTATCCCAGCCGTCAAAATTAATTTGATAGACGGCAATCACTGCACCGGTTCGGTCCGCCCCGCGCTTGCAGTGCACGAACACTGGTCCGGTATTTCCGTCCTGCAGCAGAGAGAAGATCTTGGCGATCTCAGCTTCAGACGGCGGCGTCAACCCGGTCATTGGCACGTTAACGTAGTTCATACCCGCGCTGGTCACGAGACGTTTTTCGGCGGCGGCACGGTCATCCGCCTCGCGGAGGTCAATAATCGTCTTGACACCGAATTTGGACAGATTGCGAAAGCCCTCGTCAGAGGGTTGGCCGCCGCGATAGACGTGTTCATCGACTTTGTCGAAATTTGGGACGCCCGGAATGCTGACGGCGAAAAGTGGCAGGCTGAATGATGCAAGAAGGACAGGGATAACCTGCCCCATCGATCGAAGGGACATTCTGGATTCCTTGGTTGAAAACTGTGGTACGAAGCAGTAGACGTGTACCGTTCAACGAGGGTTCCCAGACCTCTATCTGATCCTTCCGGCGCTGTTTCCGCAGGCGGCGATTCACGAACTCAAGAGCAGCCCCGGCGTCGGATCAACGGCTTGCGTATCTCCGCCGGCGATCTAATTCTCGCCCTATTCACGACTTCTTCAGAATCACTCCGCACAATAGGCTGAGGAGCTTATTTCATGCGCAAATTTACCGGCGTCACCGCGTTGCTCGCACTATGCCTAGGCGCCGCCTTCGCCCAGGAGAAGAAGGCGAAGACTCTCACCTTAAAGGACCTGTCTCCGACCGTCCAAAAGACGATTCAGGCCGAGTTGAAGGGTGGCGAGATCAAAAGCATTGGCAGGGAGACGGAGGACGGGGTGGCACAGTACGAAGTCGAAACCATCCGCAATGGCAAACATCGCGACTTCAACGTAGACACGAAAGGTAAGTTGCTCGTGGTGGAAGAAGAGACGTCGATCGATTCCATTCCCGCCGCTGCCAACGCCGCCATCCTAAAAAAGGTCGCGGACGGAAAGCTCGGAATGGTGGAGATTTTCATGCGGGGTGGCGAGACGATGTATGAAGCTGGGTACACCACCAAGGCCGGCAAGAAGCACGAGGTGCTCGTTAAGGCCGATGGCTCCCAAACCAAGGACTAATGATGACGATTCTGCGTTTGATCGCAGTCGCTGCCGTGGGGTTGTCCGGGGGACTCCTGCCGGCTTCATCCCAATCCGGACCGGGCGCCATTCGAGGCCAGGTGACTGATCCTGCCGGCGCAAGTATTCCCGGCGCGGTCGTGAGCGCGAATAATGGGCACGGAACAGTCCACTCGGCAAACGCCGACGTGCGTGGCGAATACGTTCTCACGAACCTGCCCGCCGGCGCTTACACGGTGCGCGCCTCAGCCAAGGGTTTCGCTCTCGCCGAGCGATCGGATATCGCGGTGGGTTCGGGAGCCACGCAGACGCTGAACTTTCCCTTGTCGCTCGCGTCAGAGAAACAGAGTGTAACTGTCAGCGATTCCGGTCAGTCGGTGCATGTGGACGTCGATCCTTCAACGAACGCCGACGCGCTCGTGATAAGTGGGTCCGACCTGGACGCCCTCTCCGATGATCCCGACGACTTGGCGGCTGATCTCGCCGCCCTGGCCGGCCCCGGCGCGGGCCCGAACGGCGGCCAGATTTACATCGACGGCTTTACCGGCGGCAGGCTGCCTGCCAAGTCTTCGATCCGGGAAATCCGGATCAACCAGAATCCATTCTCGGCACAGTACGATCGCATTGGCATGGGCCGCGTCGAGGTCTTCACCAAACCCGGCACGGACGATTTTCATGGAGAGATCCAGACCCATGACGGCAGCGACATTTTCAACGCACGCAACCCATTCACTCCCGTGAAGCCCTCGTGGCAGCGCCTTGGTCTGGAGGGCGAGGTGAGCGGTCCCATCGGCAAGAGGACTTCTTTTTTCGCGGATTTCGAGGTCCGTAAGTGGACGGAAAACTCCTTCGTCAATGCTCTGACGCTGGACAATAACCTGCAGACGGTTCCGATCGCGCAGGCGGTCCTGACGCCGCGCCGGGATACAGAAGAGAACCTTAAACTTGACCGACAGCTCAGCGCTAACCAGACGCTGACCCTGCGCTATACGTTTGCCCGAACGGCGATTGACAACCAGGGCGCCAGCGGCTTCTCTCTTCCGAGCCGAATCTACAATTACCGTGATGGCGAGGATACCGTGCAGTTCGCCGAAACAGGCGTCTACGGCGCGCACGTTGTGAATGAAACGCGCGCGCGATACTCGCGTCTGCGCACTTCGGAGCGCGGCAATGCCGATCTTCCCACTACGGCCGTGCTCGACGCGTTTACCGGGGGCGGCCCGCCACTGACGCTCTCGTTCACGAACCAGGATCGCATTGAGGTCCAAAACATGACCACGGTGACAAAGGGCGCGCACCTCATTCGCATGGGCGGCCGTTTGCGAGGGGTGGATTTGAGGGATCAGGACACCACGAACTACACCGGGACTTTCACGTTCTCCTCGCTGGACAGCTATCGCACCACGCTCATGGGCCAGCAGGCCGGTTGGTCGGCGCAGCAGATCCGGACGGCCGGCGGCGGCGCCAGCCAGTTCTCCATAGCGGCCGGCAACCCGCTGGCCAGCCTCAGCCAATACGACCTCGGATTCTTCGCGCTCGACGATTGGCGCGCCCGGCCCAATCTTACCGTCAGCCTGGGTCTACGCTATGAAGCGCAGACTCGAATCAACGATCACCATGATGTCGCCCCACGCATCGGCGTTGCCTGGGGCCTTGCGCCGAGCGGCAAGACACCGAAAACGGTGATTCGCGCCGGCGCCGGTCTGTTCTACGATCGCGTAAGCGAAAGCCTGTCGCTCGATGCGCTTCGCCGTGACGGCATCCACCAGCAACAATTCGTTCTCGACGCGCCTGATTTCTACCCCGTGGTTCCATCCCTCAGCCAGTTGCTTAGCGGCCGTGCGCCACAGGCCATTCGTGAGATGGACGGCCAAATCCAGGCGCCGTATATGGCTCAGGCCGGCATTGGCGTAGAGCGCCAGCTCCCAAAGAACCTGGTCGTTTCGGTCAATTACCTGCATTCGCGGGGCTGGCACACCTTGCGCTCACGGGCCCTTGGCGCGAGCGGAAGCCTGGCCGTTCCCGACGTGTCTGCAATCTACCTCTATGAATCGAGCGGTAATTTCAAGCAGGATCAACTGGTGACCAGCCTGATCGCCCGCGTCAATGCGAAGATCTCGTTCAACGGCTCATATACGTTCGGCGAGGCGAATAGCGACACGGATGGAGCCTCGTCCTTTCCCGCCGACTCATACAACCTGCGGCCAGAGTGGGGCCGCGCCGGATTCGATCTTCGCCATCGCGTTCAGTTCAGTGGTTCGTTCGCTTTCCGTTGGGGCTTGCGCCTTAGCCCCATGCTTGTGGCAACCTCGACCCGTCCGTTCAATATTACGGCCGGCCAAGACCTGAATGGCGACACCATTTTTACGGACCGCCCCGCCTTCGCGACGGAACTCACCCGCCCCTCGGCGGTCCGCACCGCCTTTGGCGCCTTTGACCTGGCGCCAATGCCCGGCCAGACGATCATTCCCCGGAATTACGGAGTCGGCCCCGGGCTGGTTTCTCTCAACCTCCGTCTGGCTAAAACGTTCATATTGGGCAAAGAAGTGAAGGGCAAACGTGATCCCATGGAGCTTACTTTCACTGCATTGTCTCGGAACCTGTTGAATCACCCGAACCTTGCCCTGCCTGACGGGAATTTGAGCTCACCTTATTTTGGCGAGTCAACCGCCCTCGTCTCCGGTGGCGGCGGCAATAGCGCCAACGGAAATCGGCGGATCGAATTTCAGTGCCGGCTCGCGTTTTGAGGGACATCTTGGGGCAGGCGGGCATTAGCGTAAAAGCGACGGGACAAGAGGCCGAATGGCAGTAAAACAAAGGTATGACCGGGAGGATCGTTCTGATCCAAGCGCTGAAGAACTGCGCCGTCGCTGCCACTCCGTGCTCATCGGCGTTCCGCCTGAACACCAACTACATCGCCGGATGGAGCACCTGTTGTGCGAAATCACTGGCTGCATTCAGGACGGGAATCCTCACGCAGTAGCCTTGCACTTGCAAATCAGGTTTCGCGGCATCATTGCAGAGTTTAATCGCACATGCCAATAGGTTTCTGATGCTACACTCGCAACGCGAACTTCTGGGATCTCTCTTACGTCGAATATTTCCATATTGGTCTTTGCGAATCTCGGTGATTGTTTTTCAGCTCCGGAAAGTAAGGTCGCGCAAGGAAAATAGCTGAATCACCCGCGGAAAGGGCGCACACCGTTCAGCGCTTTCGCCTGCCGCCAGGCGATTTCTACAGAAAGCTTTGCGTTCGTTCGGCCATCCTCGACCAAGGGTGATTAACGTCGACCGCGATCCGTCGTATCCGAAGGCGATTTCGGAACTGCGACGGACCGGCGAGTTCGGCCGGCGGTGTCGTTGTCGACCCGTGCAGTACTTGAATAACATCATCGAGCAAGATCACCGAGCCATCAAACAGAGACTGCGCGCGTGTCAGGGCTTCCGGTCGTTCCGTGCGGCATGGCGAACAATTCAAAGAATGGAAACCATGAACATGCTTCGCAAGGCCAGGTGAGGTGCGACGCGAAGAACGACTTCGCCGGCCAAGCCAGGTTCGTCGAAGATATCTTGGGTCTGACGACTCGGCGATCCCCGCGCCCAGCCGACGACCCTCTACGCTGTCGCTTTCATAGATACAACACTGCCAACGGCACTCCCAATAGCGTCAATGTGAAAAGCAATCTGGGAGGGCAAACCGGGCAGGGTGTAAAGAGCGTGCCCTAGAAACCGGACCGGCGATGTAACGCCGGTGATCGCAAACTCACCGGCCATTTTTTAGCGCTACTTCGCCGTTGGGGCCGCCCCGGCTTCCACTAGTTTGTATCGGTTCTCCAGGGCATCTTGCTGACCGGCCAATTTCCGCGCTTCGTTGAACCGTCGCAAGAGATCGGGAATTTGCTTGGCGTCCTCCGGACTCCCGCTAATCTTGAGCGCGCGCATCAGGCGATATAGCGCCACCGGGTCGTTAGGACTGGCGCTTAAGACGCGCCGGCATTGTTCGATCGCCAACTTTGTCTCGCCGCTATCGAGATACAGCCTACTGAGGAGATTGCGCGCCAACGTCAGGGTCGGCTGTAGCTGAACGGCCTTCGATGCGGCGTCGAGCGCCCGTTGGAATTCCGGCGTGCCGGCTTGCGGACCCTGCCAGTTGAGCACCTCGGCCAACAGGTAGTACAGGAAAGCGTCGTTGGGGCGGATCTTCATTTCTTCGTGCACCACCCGGATTGCTTGGTCCGTATTGTTCTGCTGCAGGTATTGCAAGACCCGGGCATCGGCCGTTCCGGGTTGCCGCGGATCGAGACGCTCCGCAGAAGCGAAATCGGCGTCGGCTTGATCGATCTGTCCGGTTTGAACTGACAGGACTCCGCGAGCCAGGTGTAGTTGAGGCGATTCCGGTGACAGTTTCAGCCCAGCGTTGACCATCTGAATACCGGCAGCATACGATTTGTGGGCAAAGCTCAGGTTGGCAAAATCGAGATAGTATGCGACGTTTCGGGGGGCAATCACAATCGCCTCACGCAGTGCGGCGACGGCTTGCGGGGTATCGCCCAGACCCTCGTAAGCTGTGGACGCAAGAGCTAGAGCTTCCGCGTCCGTAGAAGCTGCGAGTAGAGGCTGCAGAGTACTGAGGGCGTCCTTGTATCGCTGCGCCATTATTTCCACGGACGACAGCGAATACCTGGCCGGGCGATCCTCTGGATTCGTTGAAACGATTTGTTGAAAAACCGCTGCGGCGGCTTCGGGCTGGTTGAGCCTGACCAGACAGATTCCGTACTCCCGCAATGCGTCGGGCTGAGAGGCCATAACGGAGCGGCTTCGCTCAAAATGCGCTACAGCTGTTGGGCAATCACGGTGTTTCCAAGCCATGACGGCGCGCATTGCATGCGCGGTTGGCTCGTCGGGCCGTAGCTTCAATAGACGATCGAGAAGTGGAATGGCGGCGTCGCTGCCGGCGGCATACTCTATTTGCGCCGCTCCTTCTAGAGCAGCCAGGTAGTCTGGCGCGATCCGTAGCGCGTGTTGAAAGGCCGTTCGCGCATTTTGGTCTTTCCCCAGGCCTTTCCATGCAAGAGCTTCCAGGGTCAGAATCTGAACATCTTCGGGAGCGGTGCTGAGCGCTTGTTTGGCCAATGCCAGGGCTTGGTTATACTGCTTTCCGCGGAGTGCAGCCGTGATGGATTGTGCGTTGGGCGGCGCCGTCTGCGGCCAGGCATTAAAGCCGGCGAAGCACGTCATCGCGCACGCGCATACTGTTTTGCGAAGCACATGGCGGCATCTGTCGAGTGCCAATCTATCAACCCTGTCTGGCAGCATAACGCAAAAAGGATTTGGCGGTTTCTCATGGCGGTGGATGCGTTAGCCCCAATGCGGTTCACTTAAGAAGTCAACCAGCCGCAAGAAAAACACCGGACAGGACGCGGCGAGTGCCCTGGAGTATATAACACTCTCAGAATCGCATCCCAAGCCTGGAGTAGGATAGAACATCCGCACCTCACGGACGAAGGGGATCGATGCATCGTGAAAGCCTTACCCGGCGCGAACTTCTGCTCAAATGCGCAGCACTGGGCGTGCTGAAAATCGCGCCTCCGCTCTCGCTCGAAACAATCGCGCGCGCTCAAGAGCGATCCGCCGGATCCCGAAAGGCGACACCTTGGGGTGAAATCGGGCCCTTCTATAAGCGAAAAGCACCCAATAACCGGAAGCTTCGGCAGCCGGGTGAGGCCGGGATGCCCGTAGCCGTCAGCGGAAGAGTTTTCGATACGCGCGGCAATTCAATCCAGGGAGCGCTGATCGAGATTTGGCACGCGGATCATCGGGGCCACTACGACCTCGATGGTTACCGCCACCGCGCCGCGCTGACCGCCGACGCCGGCGGCTCGTACAGTTTCGATTCCATAATGCCGGCCCATTATCCCGCGCGCGTCTGCCAGCACATCCACTACATCGTACGGGCGCCCGGCTGCAAGCCGCTCACGACCCAATTGTACTTTGCGACCGATCCAGTGTTTGACGGCGATCCGGCTCGCAACTACGCACGCGATCCGCTCATCCTCGATCGCGAACTGGTTCGCCCGGTGACGCTGAAAGGCGAGCCAGGTGATGTGATCGCCGCGGTTACGTTCGAGATCGTGCTGGAGAGGCTCTGATGGCGCAATTGACGCTTTCCTTCGCTACCCCTGCCGAACCTCTAACGTGCGACATCGCGCGCACCGGCGGGCTCGTCGCGGCTGCCTGCGGGGACGGGAAGTTGCGGCTGTGGTTGACCCGCGAATCCCGGTTGGTGCACACCCTCGCCTTGGGCGAACGCGCGATCGACCTCACGAAGATTTCAGCGGACGGCCGTTGGACCGTTACGGGTAGCCATACCGGGGCGGTTGTAATCTGGAATACGTCAACGGGCGAAGCGCACATGCGGCTTCGGATACCGCCATATCCTTGGCCAGCAACATTCTCTCGTGACAGTAAGTTGCTCGCAATCTCGCCCATGGGCGGCGCGGTTCAGGTGTTCGATCTGGCGACGCGCCAGAAGCGCTTCGAATTCGCCCCGCCACTCGGGGGAGCGAACGGGATCAGTTTCTCCCGAGATGGAGCGCGGATCGCGACTGTGGACCAGGACAGCGTGGTTCGGATCTACGACGGCGCGAGCGGGCGGCTCGTGGCTCGGAATGAGGACTTTCTTATGGAGCCGATCGCCGTGGACTTCACGGCAGACGGACATCACGTGATTGCCGGGGGCGTGGACAAAGTCTCGGTCTATATCGACGCAACGAACGGCCAGGTTTCACGCCGCTTGGACCGGGATACGGAACCGGCGGAATATCTTTATGTGTCCGAGGATGGACGCCGCTTCGGTGTCCAGTTCCTTAAAGCGGACAACATGCTGGAGGCGGCATCGGTAGCGGTCTGGGACGTACAGTCCGGCCGCAAGGTGGTCGAATGGACGCCTCCAAGTTTGGTCCTAAGCATCGCATGGACGCAAGACGGAAACCTACTTGCGTCAACGGCAAAGCAAAATGCCCTGGACCTCTGGCGAGTCCTGTAGAGAACCGCTCCGGAAGAACAGGAACGGCCATTTGGCGACAGAGCCAATCGTTGACGAAATTCTGCGCGACGACGTACAATCCTGTAAACGCTCCTCGTGCTCAGTCTGAGCCACGAGGCATCCCTGGCTGACGCAGTGCGCACCTTCGCCGAATCCGCTTGAAATGAAGCCTCACCGTTTAACGCGACGAGCCTGCATGAGTCTGGTGGCGGCTCCTGTCTTGGCGAAGGCGCAAATGTCTACGCGGGGCGTGAAGGCCGCGTCGAGACCTAAGGCGTCCGGCCTGCCGTTCAACGCATGGTTTACCGATGTGGCAGCGAAGGCGGGACTGACCGCGCCGGTGATCTATGGAGGAGTGGATGCCAATGCTTACATCCTCGAGGCCATTGGCTGTGGGGCCGCCTTTCTCGATTACGATAACGACGGCTGGCTCGACATCTTTCTTCTTTCCGGAACCCGCTGGGAAGGCGCCCCGCCGAATACGACCAACCGGCTCTACCACAACAATCGCGACGGCACATTTTCCGATGTGACGGAGAAAGCGGGGCTCACTCGTACCGGATGGGCTTGCGGCGTGACTGTGGCCGATTACAACAATGACGGCTTCGAAGATATCTTCATCACTTACTGGGGACATAACGTGCTGTACCGGAACAATGGAAACGGCACATTCACGGATGTGACGCGCGAGGCCGGCTTGTGGGAGGAAAAAGTCCGCTGGAGTACGGGCTGTACGTTTCTCGATTATGACCGCGATGGACACCTGGACCTGTTTGTTTCGCGGTATCTGCAATTCGATCCCAAGAATGTTTTCCCCGCGGGACGGTCCGCCGATTGCAATTTCAAGGGCGTATTGGTGAACTGCGGACCGCGCGGCTTGCCGCCGGATACACACTCGCTTTATCACAATAACGGAGACGGCACCTTCACCGAGGTTAGCGCGAAGGCGGGCATTGCGGCTGCAACTGGGAGTTACGGCCTCACAGCCGTAGCTGCGGATTTTAATAACGATGGGTGGCCCGACATTTATTTGGCGTGCGATTCCACGCCCAGCTTCCTGTTTCTGAACAATCACGACGGGACATTCAAAGAGTCCGGCCTGGAGATGGGCGTCGCTTTGAATGAGGATGGGCAGGAGCAGGCCGGGATGGGGCTCGGCGTCGGCGATTTCAACCTGGACGGCCAATTGGATTTATTGAAGACCCACTTTACGGAAGACACGCCGGGATTATATGCGAACCAGAAGAAGGCCGGCTTCATGGACGTCACGATTCGAGCCGGGCTCGGCGTGGAGACCCGCTTTGTTAGTTGGGGCGCCGGCATTGTCGATCTGGATAACGACGGACGCCCCGATCTCTTCTGGGTGACGGGCAGCGTGTATCCGGAAGTCGAAAAGAAACTGCCTCAGTATCCGTACCGTACGCCGGCGGTATTGTTTCGCAATCTGGGGAATGGGCGGTTCGAAGAACTTTTTGACGAAGCTGGGCCCGCTCTTGCGGCCCGTCACTCAAGCCGCGGGTGCGCGTTCGGCGATTTCGATAACGATGGCGACCTCGATATCCTGATCGTCAACCTGAATGAACCGCCGTCTCTGCTGCGCAATGACATCAAGGGCAACGCCCATTGGATCAAGGTCAAGCTTGTGGGGGCGAAGTCGAATCGCAGCGCTATTGGCTCGCGGGTTACCGTCAAGTACGGCGCGTACGTGCAGGCACAGGAAGTGTTGGCGCAATCCAGCTATCTCTCTGTGGATGACAGGAGGCTGCACTTTGGTCTGGGTAACATCAACATTGTTGACCTGGAGATTCGCTGGCCCAACGGTCATCTTCAGTCATTCAGCAAAGTGAAGAGCGATCAACTGATCACGATCAATGAGCAAACCGGCATTGTGCCCTCTCAAGGGTTCGCCGCCACCAAACAGCGCTGAAAGCGGTTTCAGGACATTACCTTAGGGAATCAACCGGGCAGTCTGATACTCGCAATTCTTCCCTATCCAACCCGTTTTGGCCTCGTATATTGAATGTAAGCCCTTTCAAGTTTTTCGTTGACTTGCAATGGAACTCATAGTATAAGTTCACTAGACCGACTTTGTGGTAGCGCTTCCAGTGCCGCTCGACTCAGGGTAAGTTCGGGCAAGACTTAGAGTTGCCGATACTCTAACCGAAGCGCGGTGGTGGGAGGAAAAGCGTATGCGGCCATGTTCGCGCCGGTTCATAGCCAGGTTCGCCGCCCTTGTGGCGATTGCGAGCGGTTCATGTTGGGCACAATTCAGCGGCAGCATTCAAGGGACAATTCATGATCCCGCAAGCGCCGTGGTTCCCAACGCAGCGGTCCAACTGAAAAACACACAGACGGGCGTAGTCACAAAGACCACGTCGGATAACGAGGGTAACTACCGCTTTGTCAGTCTTGCTCCGGGCTCTTACCAACTCACTGTCGATGCAGCCGGTTTCAGCGCTGCCAGCCTGGCGTTCGGGCTCGAAACCAGCCAGAACCTGAACGTCCCTGTCACGATGCAGGTAGCGGGCGCGTCGCAAACGGTGGAGGTCACCGGCCAAACTCCCGTGCTGAACACGGCCGAGAGCCGGAACCAGGTAACTCTGGAGACGCAGGCGCTCACCAATCTTCCCCTTGCGGGGCGCAACATGGTTTCACTGATTACCCAAGCGCCGGGCGTTGTGGGGCTCGGAACCGTAACCGGCGGCAGCCCTGGGTCAGGCATCGATAATTTTTCGACAGAGACTCAGGTAGACGCCAGCGCCAACGGCGCCGGCAGCGTCGGCAATATGTACTCGGTGGATGGGTTGGACGTAACCAGCGCCATTCGCCCCGGGGTGCTCAACCTCACGCCGAATCCCGATTCGGTGCAGGAGGTCAGCGTTCAAGTGAACACGTTTAGCGTGGAATACGGCAGGGCGAGTTCGACCCAGATGGCGATGACCACAAAATCCGGCACAAATGGGATCCACGGCTCGGCCAGCGACTACTTCACCAATCAAAGCCTTTTTGCGGGGACGGAGTTCGTTCACAAGTACGCGCCGTACCATAGCAATAACATCTCCGGCACGATCGGCGGGCCGATCATCCCTCACCATCAGTTTTTCTTCTTCTTCGCGATTGAGCCGTTCCGCGCTTCGACATCCACCGGAAACAGCACGCAGACGTATGAAGATCCGGCGTTCACGGCGTGGGCCAAGGCAAACTTCCCGAACACCCTCGGCACCAACATTCTAACCAGTTATCCAGCGTCGAACGCCACCACGACCGCGATTACCGCAACGGCGGCAACTGTGTTTCCGGGAACCTGCGGCACCCCGGCAACGGCTAATATTCCGTGCACGCTGCCGATGATCGATTCCGGTATTTTCAACGGGACCAATTACCGCAACGCGCTTCAGTTCAACGCGCGCATCGACAAGTATTTCAAGAACGACCGTATTTACGGAAACGTCTACCGTTCGGTTCTCGATACCGGCGGTCCCGCCATCCGGCCGGCATTTGCGGCTACCAATCACTTCATCCTGAACGCCTACCAGTTCAGCGAGACCCACACGTTCTCTCCCACCATGGTGAATGAGGCCAGCTTCGGTTATATGCGGGATGAGGGCATCCAGCCGCAGACCGGATTATTCAGCGTGCCGTTGATCAATGTGACCGGTTCCGGGGGCTTCGGCAATGGTTTCGCTGCCGGAGATTTCATCCAGCACAACTATCACTGGCGCGACGTGCTGACGAATATCCGCGGCACCCACGAGTTTAGGGCTGGATTCGAGGCTTGGTTCGGCGATGACGTTGAAGAATTCCAGGGTCCCCATGCGCAGCCGACCTTTCAGTTCAACAGCCTGCTGGATTTGGCGATGGACAAGCCGTTCAATGAGACGGGCGTGGCGTACAACCCGATCACGGGAAAGCCGGTATTGTGGGATTGGAACGCCGCGTCGAAGACGTTTGGTGGTTTCGTTCAAGACACTTGGAAAGTAAAACCCAATCTGACTTTGACTTATGGAGTAAGGTTTGACGACTACGGCAATCCTTACTCCCGCTCCGCCAACACCGTGTTCGGTAACTTCAACCTGGGCCAAGGCTCGACCTTGGCGCAGCAGGTTACGAACGGCAAGATTATCGCGAAAAACGATGTGTTCAATGGCGCGCAGACAGCCTGGAGCCCACGCTTGGGCATATCCTGGGATCCCACTAAGAAGGGTGACTGGGTCCTTAGGGGCGGCGCCGGCATGTTTCACAACTGGGTGACGCCGGCCAATGCCCAGGAGGAGATGCGGGGCACTCCGCCGGGGCCGATTTATCCCACGTTTTTCGCCACTTCAAATCCGCCGCCGCTGTTCGTTTTGGGGAACAGCAACATCCCTCCGTTCGGCTTCACGTATCCGGTGATCGCGGGCGGCCAACTCGACGCGCACGGCGGCATCGTCGGTCTGGCGCCGGGTATCGGCGCTATCGATACCAATTTAAAAACACCCGTTTTGTACACCTTCTCGGCGAATGTAGATCGAAGGGTTGCCAAAGACACGGTGGTGTCACTGGGATACTCGGGCTCCCGTGGACGTGACATGCTTTCGGGTGGAGGCCAGCAGTTCAGTGTGAGTTATGGCCAGGATATCAACGTCTACAATGGCGATCTGATTCAGCACAACAGCACCACTCCGACGCGTCTCAACCCGAGTTTCGGCTCAATCGCCTATACCCAGAACGACCGCATATCGCGATTCGACGCAATTACTGCCGGCGTTCGAACGCGCTTCGCCAGGAGCGGGTTTATCAACGCAAACTACACACGATCCTACTCCAGGGATGACACGCAAGTGTATCCGGTTCCGACTAATCCCTTTCAATACTACGGCCCTTCCATATGGGACGCTCCGAACCGCCTCTCTCTTAACGCAAGCTATACGATTCCGGGTATAAACCAGGGCAAGGGATTCACTGGACGCCTCACTACCGGGTGGACCGTAAGCTGGCTCACCATCCTGCAAACCGGGTACCCGTTCACGGTGAGCACAAGCGCGGCGTTCAACCCGACGCGCGACGCCAACGGCAACTTCGCCGGCTTCTCGCCAACGAGCGGCGATTACAACGCGGACGGCGACAACTATGACTACCCCAACGTGACCAGCTACGCGATGGCGACCGGCCGTCAGGCGTATCTCACCGGTGCAATTACCAAGGCGAATTTCCCTCAGCCCGCTTTTGGCACCGAGGGGAATGAGAAATGGGGACAATTCCGTAACCCCGGTTATGCCGATAACGACATCAGCGCATTCAAGGACACCAACATCACCGAACGGGTGAAGTTTCAATTGCGGTTCGAATTCTACAACGCCTTCAACCGCGTGAACCTGGGCGGTATCAATGCAAATCTTTCGAGCTCGCTTTTCGGCCGCTCGACATCGCAGTTGAATCCCAGAAATATTACGATCGCTGCTAAGCTCTTCTTTTAATGCCACTGTGGCGGCGGTGCGTTGCTTTTCTGGCTCCATTGAGCCTGATAGCTCACCCCTGCCAATCCTGTCACCCGAAAGAAGTAGCGGCTTATTCGCACTCCGCGATGGCACAGTCGCTGCGGCCTTCCGGCAACGAGCCCGACGGTACATTCACTGCAGGCGCGTCGAACACGCGGTTTACGGTGCATCGCGACACCAAGGGCCTATGGCAGCGGATGGAGCGTGGAGGCGAGGTCTCGGAGTATCAGGTAGCTTATGCCATTGGATCGGGCAAGCACGCAACCGGCTTTCTGATTCTGATTGGAGGCTATCTCTTTCAGTCGCCGATCTGTTACTACACGGATCGCAAAGCCTATGGGCTGGCTCCCGGATATGAGCACATTCCCGAGCCGGATTTCACGCGGCCGGTCAGCGAGGAGTGCGTGCTCTGCCATTCGGGCCGCCCGCTGCATGTGGGAGGGACGACAAATCAGTACACCGCGCCGGTGTTTGCAGAAGAAGCTATTTCGTGCGCCCGCTGCCACGGTCCAACTGAAGAACACCTTCGACGGCCTGTACAGGGATCTATCGTCAATCCGGCAAAGCTCGCGCCGGCGGCTCGCGACAGTGTCTGTGAGCAGTGCCATCTGGCGGGCGTCACTCGCGTTCTGAACCCTGGCAAGGACTTCGGCGACTTCCACCCCGGCGAGCGTCTGGAGGATGTATTCACGGTTTATACCCGCGCCGGAGCCCGCGACTTTAAAGTAATCAGCCACGCGGAACAGTTGGCATTGAGCGCCTGCGCGCGTAACAGCCAGGGTAAGCTATGGTGCGGAACCTGTCACGACCCTCATGCGCAGGTAGCACAAGCGTCCCAGACTTATAACAGCCGCTGTCAATCCTGCCACCAAGGTAAGCTGACCGAGGTACATCCAAGCGCGAACAACTGCGTCGGCTGTCATATGACTAGAAGGCAAGCGCAGGACGGCGGGCACACAGTTTTCACGGATCACCGGATCACCAAACGACCCGGGCAGGAGGAGGGGGCGCCGCCAACGGAGGAATTGGTGGCTTGGCGCGATCCCGAGCCTGCGCTGCAATCGCGAAACCTGGCGCTTGCCTATATCAACGCCGGCATTTCCAGTCGTTCTCCGGCGATGATGGTACGAGGTTACCGTCAATTGACAGAGGTGCAGAAGACAGCCCCCGACGATGTGGCGGTGCTAAGGGGAATTGGACGTGCGCTGTTGCTGGGCAAGCAACCGTTGGAAGCGCTTCGGGCTTTCGGACGTGTGTTGCAACTGAACCCGGCCAACGCGACCAGTGAAGAGAACGTGGGTGTATCTTGCCTGGAAGCGGGTCAGTTGGATGAGGCCGTCCTCCATCTGGAACGGGCATTGTCGCTAGATCCCCTCGGGCTCACGGCGGCGACTGCTCTTGAGGAAGCCTATCGCAAACAGGGCCATTCGGAGAAGAGTGATGCTCTGCAGAACAAAATCAGGCTCGCCATGCGTGGGCCGTTGTAGGAGGTAAATACGGTGAAGAAGATGAGCCGATTGAGGACCAGAATGAGCCGCCGCGGTTTCGGGGGCATCCTGGCGGGCGTGGGCGCCGGCGCGGTTATTCCAACACTAGCGGCCCAACAGAATCTGACGCAGCAAACACCCGCGCGCGCTGCGCCGGGCCCGCAACCGAGACCGCTCGTCCCCGATACGCCGCCTTTCGAGGGAACGCTGGAGTTCACCTCGAGACCGGTCGCGATCCGTGTAGAGCCGTTTCCGATGAGGCAGGTCCGCTTGTCGGGGAACGGCATCTACGCCGATGCCTACGAATGGAACCGGGGCTACATGGCGCGTCTCGAAGCAGATCGGCTGCTGTATACGTTTCGCGCGAATGCCGGGCTCCCGGTTGGAGCGGCGAAGCCGTTGGGCGGATGGGAACAACCCGAGAACGGCATGCGCTCGAGCGAACTGCGGGGCCACTTCCCCGGACACTTCCTTTCGGCCACTGCCCAGTTAGCGGCCAACGGCGACAAGGAGGCGCGGGCCAAGGGCGATTACATGGTTGCGGAACTTGCCAAGTGCCAGCAGAAGCTGGGTGGCAAGTATCTCAGCGCGTTTCCTACAACGTGGTGGGATCGCCTGGAAAAGGGCGAGCGAGTGTGGGCCCCCTTCTACACGATCCATAAGATCATGGCTGGTATGTTCGACATGTACCGACTCGCGAACAACCAGCAGGCACTCCAGGTGCTCGAAGGAATGGCGGCCTGGGCCGACGAATGGACCGCCAAGAAGACGGAAGAGCACATGCAGCGGATCCTGACGATCGAGTTCGGGGGCATTGCCGAAACGCTATACAACCTCGCTGCCGTGACGAATAATGAGCGATGGGGAAAAGTAGGCGACCGCTTCCAGAAGAAGAGTTTCATTAACCCGCTGGCCTTGCGGCGTGATGAATTGCGTGGACTCCACGTCAACACGCATATTCCGCAAGCTATCGCGGCGGCGCGCCGGTACGAGATAACGGGCGACTTCCGCTTTCACGATGTCGCCGACTATTTCTTTCACGAAGTGACTACCGCCCGTACTTATGTGACTGGCGGAACGAGCAACGCCGAAGGGTGGCTCGCGCCTCCCGGCCGTCTCGCGGCGGAATGGAAGCTCAGTCCGAATACCGCCGAGTGCTGCTGCGCCTATAACATGTTGAAACTGGCGCGTCACATGTATACCTGGAAGCCCGAACCGGCTTACTTCGACTATTACGAACGATTGTTACTCAACCACCGGATTGGAACGATTCGCCCGAAGGTGGGGTATACGCAATACTATCTGTCGCTGACGCCGGGGGTATGGAAGACATTTAATACGGAAGACCAGACGTTCTGGTGCTGCACCGGGTCCGGAGTCGAAGAGTTTTCCAAGCTTAACGACAGCATCTACTGGCGAGATAGCGAGGGCGTCTATGTCAACTTGTTCATTCCATCGGAACTGGACTGGACGGAAAAGGGCTTCGGGCTTCGGCAGGACACTAAGTACCCGGAATCTCCAGACGTCAGTCTAACTGTAACGGCCGCGCGGCCGGGGGCGATGGCAATGCGGCTGCGAATCCCGGGTTGGCTGAAGTCCGCTCCATCCATCGCGCTGAACGGAAAAATACTAGACGCCTCGGCGGCTCCGGGCAGCTATCTCACACTTCACCGCGAATGGAAGGCGGGGGACAAGATTCAGATGCAACTTCCCATGAACCTGCATGTGGAAACGATGCCGGACGATCCTAGCATCCAGGCTTTCCTCTATGGGCCGCTGGTGTTAGCGGGCGATCTTGGCACCCAAGGTCTGACTGAAGCTCACATCATTGGCCCCAATCTGCGCGTGGGCGCCGCGGGCATCGAGCAGAATGGATCGCCCCTGGCGGCGACCAATTCTACTCCGCCTATACCGCCGATCGAGATTCCAGAATTCAAAGCTTCAACGGTCCCCGATTCGTGGATCAAGCCCACGGACAAGCCGCTGGCTTTTCGAACAACCGGCCAAAAGCAGGACGTGACGTTAGTACCGCTCAACAGCCTCTTCGACAGGCGGTATTCGGTGTACTGGCGAGTGTCATAGTCACCGGCGGACCGTTACCACGTACCCCGTAGTAGCCGGGCTTCCAATCGGAATTTCCCAGCCGGTGGCGGTCTTCTTACCTGTGATGGCATCGCCGATTGGTTTGCCCGATCCATCGAGCGCCACCGCACTTACTGATTGGGCACCCGCAATGTTGCGGAGTGTCACGGCGCCTGTCATTCGTCGCTGCCCGTTTCAAATCGGCATTGTCTCGACCGGGCTCATCGTGCAGGATACGGCCAATTCCCGCGTCCTGCTTGAATGCCGCGTTGGAACCCTGGTGCTCGATGAAGCCCACCGCGCACGCCGTTCACGTGGCATCACTGCCAGCGGCGATGCCAACCGGTTGATGGAGTTCATGCTGCGCGCCGCCCCCAAAGCCCGACATGTCATTCTTGGCACCGCCACACCGGTCCAGACTGACGTCGAGGAATTTGGGACCTGCTCGAGATACTCAACAACGGCACCGACCATGGTGCTCGGCAGGTCCGCCAGTTACTGGCGGCGTCCACCAATTGCCGTCCCGGTCCTCACCGGCGAAAAGGTGATTGCCGATGAGCAGGAAGCTTGGCACTGGCTGCGCAATCCACTTCCGGTAAAACGCGAAGATGGTCTCTTCGACCTCATCCGCCTGGACTTGGGTTTGAAGCCCGACCGTTTCTATACCGACAAGCCGGTCGCGCCGAGGGCCTCAGTTTCTTCCAGCGCCATAATCCTATCCTGCGCCACCCGGTACTTCGCAAACGCACCACACTCGAATATCTTGGGCTGCTGGACCGCATCGCCGTCGACATCTGGCCCAGTGAAAATGAACGCCTGCCAATGCTCGATGGTCTTGCCCGCCCTACATCTTCCGAGTTCGACGTAGCTTATGCCGCGGCTAGAGAATTTGCCGTCGCCTACGCAAAAGGGCCAAGTCTGGCGGCTTCATGCAATCCATGCTCGAACAGCGAATCTTCTCCAGTGTGGCCAGCGGCATCGCCACTGCCGCGCGCCTCCTCGAAAAGCAGGCGCCGCTCGCCGTCGAAGGGGAGGACGAAGCCGCGGATAGGGTGGAACTAGAAAACCTTCCGGAGATTCTCGAAACCGAACGCTTCCATCTCGAACAGATTGTCATGGCCCTAAGCCGCTGGCCGGCCGACCCAAAACTCGAAGCGGTCCTTTACTTTCTCCTGGAGCGCCAGTGGCTCGATCTTGCTTGCATCGTTTTCAGCCAGTATTACGACACAGCCCATTGGATTGCCCAAAGTCTCACCGCACGTTTATCCGGTGAGAGTGTGGCGCTCTACGCCGGAGCCGGGAAGTCGGGACTCTTTTTCGATGGCGGGTGGCGCAGCGTCGAGCGCGAAGAGATCAAGGAAAAGGCCAAGGGGCGGAAAATTCGCCTGCTGGTCGCCACCGATGCCGCCTGCGAAGGCCTAAACCTCCAGACGCTTGGCACTCTGATCAATGTCGATCTTCCTTGGAACCCCTCGCGGTTGGAGCAGCGCATCGGCCGCATCAAACGTTACGGCCAGACCAGGGATCGGGTGGACATGCTGAATCTGGTCTACGCCAACACTAACGACGAGAAGGTCTACCGCGCTCTCTCACACGAATGAAGGACCCCATGACCTGTTCGGCTCGTTGCCTGACACCATTGACGACGCTTGGATCGATGACATCGAACACCCCCAGGAGCACTTTTCGCAATTCACCTCAAAGAAACTCCGCGCCAATGCCTTTGACCTGCGGTACGGAAAAACGGTCATGCCCGAGGTACCGGGCTGGGAACTTTGTGAAAAAGTGCTTGCCCGTCACGACGTGGTTGAACGATTGTCGGCTGGATGGTAGGAATGGGCGGATTGCCGGCGCGAGTGCGACTATAGCCCCTGGGCGGCTCCGACAATCTGTTCCAGTTGAGCGTCACTGGCATCCCTTGACCTGTCCAGCGTAGCGTAATCGGGTTGAACGCCTTTGCCCTCTAGCAACTCCCCGCGCCACGTGTATCAAGCCCTGGCGGGGATCCGGACGTAATAGCCGTTTTATATTTTGTAGACGCTGCATCCTCAGCTTGAGAATCTTCAAGATAACCATGATGAACCGCGTAGCGCCGGCCTCGGCGCCGCCATTGCATTGCCCAACGTCGAAACTCAACTGCTGGACAGACTACTCCCCACCATAATAATCGAGCGTCCGAGAGCGACGCTCTCAACCTATCCGGTCAAGCTCGCTCGATTGGGTGGCGATCTCAACCGGGCGAAGGATTTCCCCACCGGGCGACACAGTAATGTGGCGCGGATTGTCGCCCTCACGCAGACCGCGATCAACTTGGTGATCCTCTCTGCCGTTCGCCGCTTCGATGCTTCTGCCCGGCAGCCGGATTTCAGTATCTTGTCGTAGAGACGCCTGAAACAAATTCGAGCCACTTTTGTTTTGGCGTCTTGACGATTCATTTTACGCCCCAATCCTTGTCATTCACAAATGCCGACGGTCCACTGAACTTGTGGGTAATTAAAAGCTGAGGAACTGCAAGCCGGATGCTTACCGCCGCTTGAAAAACTGAACGAGATAAAAAAAACGGCGTTCGATCGATATTGAGCAAAGCTTCGTGGGACCATGTATCAGGCTTTGAGAATCAAACAGGAGAATCATTGATGAATCGCGTACCAGACACAGAGTTGGTTTTGGTCCCGGGCGGAACCTTGCTGACCGCCACCCCGGAAGAGGGACGCGCCCTGGCAATCACGATGGCTCGTCACATGATTCACAATATTCAGCCGGATCTCGACGTTCTCAAAGACGGCCGTCCGAAGTATGGGACGAACCCGGACAGTCTCATCGCGGCGAGCCAAGTCGTCGCGATCGAGTTCCAGACGATCGCTGCCGCTAACAACTATTGGCGAAAATAGGTTCCTTGCTGGTGGCGCTAGCGGAAGAGTGATTCACCGCGACCCTCGAGGTTCAGGAGCTGCGCCTTTGCCTCCAGGCCGCCTGCGAATCCTGTCAGCTTTTCGGAAAACCCAATTACACGATGGCAGGGCACGATGACCGCAACGGGGTTTCTCCCGTTGGCCGCGCCCACCGCGCGTGTCGCCGCTGGATTCCCAAGCTGTCTCGCAAGCTGTCCATAGGTCCGCGTCTCTCCAAACGGGATACCGCGTAGCGCCGCCCAAACCTGGTTTTGAAAGGGCGTTCCCCGCATATCCAGCGGAACCGTGAACGACTCCCGTTTGCCTGCGAAGTATTGGTTCAGTTCGGTTTCGGTGCGGAGAAGGATTCGATCACTGCAATTCTCGGCGAGGTCCGTAAGCCGCACCCGGCGCGGGTTGTCGTTATCCCAAAGGATTGCGACCAGGCCTTGCGCGCTGGCAACCAGCTTCAGTTTTCCAATTGGCGAATCGACGATTTTATAAGACAGACTCATAGGAGTATCTTTCGCTTCGGCGAAACCTTTCCAGAGCGCGGTTGCCGCATACTCACGCCAGGGCCGGATGCTGTTCGCGTCAACTTCAGGGTGACGCTTCAGTTCCTGTTTCAATCCGTAATCCGTAGCAGGAAAAGCGTCGTCCTTCTGAAAGCCGCGCATTGCAATGTATTCCGAGGTCCATGCGCCGATACCGGAATAGTGGTTAGTATCGATTCAAAGCCGCTCCATGAGCGGGCCACGCGAAGACCAGGATTTCTTTTCCAGATCGCAGCCAGATAGGGATCACCGCTCATTGATTTCGCAATCACATCAGGATCCGCGTCAAGATCGAACATGCGACGTACAGCATTATCGCCAGGTGATCGATTGTTGAGATTTTCTGGATGCGTGTGACAGTTATTTCGCGCCTGCAAATAGAGCCTGTAGTTGACCGTGTCCCATGTAGTCTTTGGCGAACAATTCCGAATCCCCCTCCGCAAGAAAAGCCTCCGTCAGTTTCGCGACGCGCTGCCAGATGACCTGCGGTATCCCTGAACCTGCGCTTAGACGTCGGACGCCCAGCTTTGCTAGCTCGCTTGCCTTTGGCAGGCCGGGCCATGCGAGTAAGTTCACGGGAAGATCCGTCGCCGTTGTGATCTGACCGATCTGAATGCGTTCCGCCAACGCCGGCACAAACAGTCCGTCTGCGCCTGCGGAACGATAGGTCGCAGCGCGCGTTAGCGTCTCTTCAGTCTTTTTTTCGTCTGGAACCAGGTTTTGCAGGAAGACGTCGGTACGCGCATTGATGAACACGTCCACATCCATCGAGGACGCCAGGCTCTTGATAGCTTCTATCTTCTTCGCTAAAAGTACTGGCTGATCTGTTCCATCTTCAATGTTAATACCGGCGATACCGGCGTCCAAAAGTCCCTTCAGGTTTTCGCGGACAACGGATGGATCGTCGGAGTAACCGCCCTCAATGTCCATCGATACAGGAATGCCGACTGCTTGAACAATCCCAGTTGCCAGACGAACTTGCTGCTCAATAGGCAACTGATTCCCATCGGTCCAGCCCAGCGACCAGGCAACGCCGGCGCTAGTTGTCGCAACCGCTCTCGCGCCAAGTGATTCGACAAGTTTCGCGCCCCCCACATCCCAAATATTGGGAAGAATAAGAGGCTGACCTGACTGGTTATGAAGTGCTCGAAATACGTCTGTCTTTGACATAAATATGTTTATTTTTCTGAGCTAGTGTCAGAAAGACTTTTCTATTTCCTCCGCCCATGGGTTAATCTTAGGCAGTAGTAGCAAGAATGGCAAGTAGGCACAATTTTATGCCGTAGTATCAAAAACGTGCCTATTGGAAAAACACTATGCGACACCAACGCTATGACCGCCTGGGTTGTCCGGTTGAGGCATGTACGGAGGTCATCGGAGGAAAGTGGAAGGGCAAAATCCTCTACATCCTCTTCCTGGGTACGAAACGGTTTGGAGAGCTTCGAAAGCTTATGCCCGACACTACCCAGCGTATGCTGACCATGCAACTCCGTGAGCTGGAAGAAGACGGCATCATCGTGCGGAAGGTATATTCACAGGTACCGCCCAAGGTGGAGTATTCAATTTCAGCAAAGGGCGAGAGTCTCAAGCTGATCATTGATTCGATGTGGCATTGGGGCCGGGACTTCCTCCGCGAACTCCCGGAAGAGACGCCAGAAGCTCCGCCAGTTAAAGAAACTTGCGACGTAACTACGAACTGATGCTGCTGACCTGCTCCGATTTTCTCTTCCCCTAACAAAATCGACCAACACCCTAGATTCCGGTTCGGGTCCACGACGCGTCACATCCGAAGCATTTGACGGTTCGCGCCTCATACAAGGCATGCGATGTAGCCATTAAGCTACAGACATACCAGTACGGAGGCGAAACTCGAAGGTGGTCTAGATATTAACTCGCGATGATATACTCAAGCGCGAATTGTCGTATAAGTTGTCCATACATCTGCGGTCCGGGTGCTCACGGGATAGACATTTCACTAAGGCCCCAGTCTCCGTTAAAGGGATTGGTCGAGAGGAAAACACGCTTGACGCTCCGGATTTGCAGCATTGTCGCACTCATTCAGACCGCCGGTTTTATCGCCACCGCCCAGACGCCGATTCCCGGGAAATATTACGAGTACTACACCGTTGCAAGGACGGGCGCCGGTTTTACGGATCTTGGGTCAGGCGGCGGCCCTTCCATCAACGACGTGGGTGAGGTTGGCTTCCGGGGTGCAACGGCGAACGGTAACGGTCTTTGGTTTGGCACCGGCGCCGCGGCTCCGATTAACTTTAATCCTGGCGAGAGCTTCGCCTCTAGTGACATTATCCAGCCGTCCGTGCAGATTAATGCAAACCATCAGGTGGTGAGCGAGGATCGCATCACCACCACGAGCCCTGCAACAACGTCGATTCGGCTCTACAACGCGAAATTGGCGGATTCCTTTATCTATGCGGCCCGCGGCGGCCCCAGCAGGCTCTACAACGCTGTGTTTGCAAATCCGGGCGTCAACAAGAACGGCGACGTGGTATTCACGGCAGACAACGGCCAGTTGCCGATCAAGGTGCTCGGATACCTGGCGGCAGGAACAACCACGCCCGTAGAGCGTTCGATCCGTTCAGGAAATCCCAAGCCCATGATCGCGGACAACGGCAATGTAGTGATCCAGGTAGGTGGAGCTGGCGGTCAATCCAATCTTCAGATCCTCCTCTACCCTACCGGGCTCGCGAGCCCGTTTACCATTGCGGATACGGCCACCAACTGGACTTCGCTGGACAATGATCCCGGTATCAGCCGTGACGGTCGAATTATCGCGTTTCAGGGGAATCCGAATGCGCTGGGCGCTGCCGCCATCGGAACCACGATCGGTCCGGGAATCTTCGTGGCGATCGACGAAGGTACCGGATTTGGAAATGCCAAAATTCTTCGTCTCACCGGTGGCAAGGTGGAGGATGTCGCTGCGGATAGAGCTTCCACGCCGCCACGAGGAAATTTCGATGGAATCTGCGATCCAGGTGAGATTTGCAAACCCGGCGCTGAACTAGGCTACGATTCGTCAGGCAATCCCATAACGATAGCGTCCTATCCTACCGATAGCCGCGTGGGAGTGGCTATTGTAGATTTTGGCGCGGGGGGCATCGACGACGACTCGTTTGTCGTTTCATTCGTCGCCACACCCAGCGGCCCGAGCCGCGATAACACTGCTCTTCCCCCGGGTACCCCGGCGCTGTTTTCCGCTCAGGCCGGCCTTTGGACCATTCGCGTGGACGTGCAGCATCAGCTTGCCGGAACCGCACGCGTCTACAAGCCGTTCACCCCGATCCCCGTAGTTCAGATTGGCGATCGACTGGGCCCGGACATCATTACCGGACTCGCTGTTTACGATCCGATAGCCAATGCCGCCCACGATGAATCCGGAAATATTCGTACGATGCGGCGGGGAGACCACCGGGTCACGTTCTGGGCCAGCACAAACAACGGGCAGGTCATCGTTCGCGGCAACCATCTCGACTCGGATCAGGATGGTTTACTGGACCACTGGGAAACCACCGGCATCGATATGGATCAGGACGGAGTGGTTGATTTGAAGCTTTCCGACTTCGGAGCCGACATTTTCACGCGGGATCTCTTCCTCCAGGTGGACTGGGTAGGGAGACCGGGCCTTGATCTCTTTAAACCCGCCGGCGCGGTTTTTCCGTCGGACGTTGCGGGAACTTATTCCCTGTTCGAAGCCAATCTGCGGGGCGCCGAAGCGCTAAGCGGCCCTATGTACGGAGCCAGAATCGATGGCTCTTCTCCTATCGACATAAGACCCGGAATAGTGCCGCACGTGGATGCCGGTCAGGCGCTGGATCCGTTGTCTCTCCCCATGTCCCTCAACTTGGGTACCGGCACTCCTCACGGGGGGAATTACGTCGGCATGCCAGGTAGTGCAAACACGCTCCCGGAGGTAGTATATTTTGGCCAGCCCGGATTTACCGTTCCCGGCCTGAACGTTCGAGCTTTCCAGGACGTTAAGGATACTTACCTTGGGTCGGTGGACAAAGACGCGCGTCTGCTGGCATTTCACTACACTGTTTTTTCACCTTTTCAGGATTTTATCCCGAATTACCCTGCTGTTCCCTACAGTGCGGTCATCAGCGCCGGCAGCAGCCTGAACGCGATCGAGGCGAACCACCCGGCGTCGGCATATCCCCAAGTGGCGAAAGGCCAATTTCTCGTGGTGACGTCTGGCGCGGCAATTTCGACAGCACGACAGATTACATCGATCGCTACGGATGGCGTGACCGGAAATGTAGTCTTCACCCTGAGTGCCCCCCTGAGCCCGGCGCCAGCCATGGGCGACACAGTGAGCTTCCTCGATGGCTCGACCGGTCTGTCTGAAGTGGCCTTTGCTCCGGCTCCTGATAACAACTCATTGCCCGGGAACGATTTCATCGTGTCAGCCGGCGCTATGGGGGTATTGCAGGGCGTCCCGCCCAATCAGTGTATGGAAGCTGAGACGGCATCTCACGAATTGGGTCACACGCTGGGGCTGCGCCACGGCGGAAACGACCAGAACGCGTTTAAATCCGGCCCCATCTATCAGAGCGTCATGAGTTACACATGGCAACTGGACTGTACCCCCGTTCCGCAACTTCCCAATTACTCGAGCGCCGGGGACAAGACGTTCGACGATTTCGCGAATCTCCAGTTCAATTTCTCGGACGTTCAGTTCCACGTCTCTACTTCATTGGGTTTGGGACGGGGTGAAGGATATCCCTCGGATCTGCAGTTCCAGACGCCCGAACAAACCCTTCTCGATGCCATCGCCAAGAATGGACCGCTCGATACCGTGCCGCCTGTAGTCGCGATCACCTCTCCCGCCGCAAGTGCGAACGTGGCGATCGGGTCAAATCTGGTAGCAACCGTTACGGCTTCCGACAACGGGCTGGTAGCGAGAGTTTCCATTGCGTTCGACACGAACGGGAACGGCGTCAGCGACGTGGGCGAAGCAGTAAATGCGACGAAGACCGGGGCCAACACTTATCAGGCAACATTCTCCAACGTAAGTGGGCCTTCCGCACCTCGGTCAATCAGCGCGATCGCCTGGGACGGGTGGTCGAATTCTACCAGGACGGCGATCACGGTAAATGTGGGCGCAGCTGCCCTGGTAGCTGTGCCGAATGTGATCGGCTTGACTCAAAGCGCCGCGTCAACTGCAATCACTGGAGCTGGGTTGGTGGTCGGAACGGTGACTACTGCGTCGAGCAGCACCGTGGCCTCGGGCAATGTGATCAGTTCGAATCCTGCTGCCGGGGCTTCGGTTAACACCGGATCCTCAGTAAATCTGGTGGTATCGACAGGTCCGGCTGCGGTCGCCGTGCCGAATGTCCTTGGGCTGACTCAGAGCGCTGCGTCAACTGCGATCACCGGAGCTGGATTGGTGGTTGGAACGGTGACTACTGCGTCAAGCAGCACTGTGGCGTCGGGTAACGTGATCAGTTCGAATCCTGCTGCGGGAGCTTCGGTTAACACCGGATCCTCAGTAAATCTGGTGGTATCGACAGGTCCGGCTGCGGTCGCCGTGCCGAATGTGGTTGGGCTGACTCAGAGCGCTGCCTCAACTGCAATCACGGGAGCTGGGTTGGTGGTTGGAGCTGTGACTAGTGCATCGAGCAGCACCGTGGCCCCAGGCAATGTGATTAGTTCGAATCCTGCTGCGGGAGCTTCGGTTAATAGCGGATCCTCCGTGAATCTGGTGGTTTCAACAGGGCCGGCTACGGTCGCCGTGCCGAATGTGGTTGGACTAACTCAGAGCGCTGCCTCAACTGCAATCACTGGAGCCGGATTGGTGGTTGGAACGGTGACTACCACGTCGAGCAGCACTGTGGCGGCGGGCAATGTGATCAGTTCGAATCCTGCAGGTGGAACTTCAGTTAACACCGGATCCTCAGTGACTCTAGTGGTCTCAACAGGTCCGGTGAAGGTAGCTGTACCCAACGTCGTCGGGTTAACTCAGAGTTCCGCTTCAACTGCTATCACAGGAGCCGGATTGGTGGTTGGAACGGTGACCACTGCATCGAGCAGCACTGTGGCGTCAGGTAATGTGATCAGTTCGAATCCTGCGGCGGGAGCTTCTGTTAATAGTGGATCCTCAGTGAATTTGGTGGTTTCAACGGGCCCGGGTGCGGTCGCCGTGCCGAATGTGGTTGGGCTGACTCAGAGCACTGCGTCAACTGCAATCACTGGAGCTGGGTTGGTGGTTGGAGCTGTGACTAGTGCATCGAGCAGCACCGTGGCCTCAGGCAATGTGATTAGTTCGAATCCTGCTGCGGGAGCTTCGGTTAATAGCGGATCCTCCGTGAATCTGGTAGTTTCAACAGGGCCGGCGAAGGTAGGAGTGCCCAACGTAGTCGGGTTAACTCAGAGTGCCGCTTCAACTGCTATCACGGGAGCCGGATTGGTTGTCGGAACTGTGACAACTGCGTCGAGCAGCACCGTGGCCTCGGGCAATGTGATCAGTTCGAATCCTGCCGCCGGAGCTTCGGTTAACACCGGATCCTCAGTGAATCTGGTAGTTTCAACAGGGCCGGCTACGGTCGCCGTGCCGAATGTGGTTGGACTGACTCAAAGTGCCGCTTCAACTGCGATAACAGGAGTTGGATTAGCCGTCGGAACGGTGACTACTGCGTCGAGCAGTACCGTGGCGTCGGGCAATGTGATCAGTTCGAATCCTGCCGCCGGGGCTTCAGTTAACACCGGATCCTCAGTGACTCTAGTGGTCTCAACAGGTCCGGTGAAGGTAGCTGTACCCAACGTCGTCGGGTTAACTCAGAGTTCCGCTTCAACTGCTATCACAGGAGCCGGATTGGTGGTTGGAACGGTGACCACTGCATCGAGCAGCACTGTGGCGTCAGGCAATGTGATCAGTTCGAATCCTGCCGCCGGAGCTTCAGTGAACACCGGATCCTCAGTGACTCTGGTAGTTTCAACGGGTCCGGCTGCGGTCGCCGTGCCGAATGTGGTTGGGTTGACTCAAAGCGCGGCTTCAACTGCTATCACAGGAGTTGGATTAATGGTCGGAACGGTGACTACTGCGTCGAGCAGTACCGTGGCGCCGAGCAATGTGATCAGTTCGAATCCTGCCGCCGGAGCTTCAGTGAACACCGGATCCTCAGTGACTCTGGTAGTTTCAACGGGTCCGGCTGCGGTCGCCGTGCCGAATGTGGTTGGGTTGACTCAAAGCGCCGCTTCAACTGCTATCACAGGAGCCGGATTGGTTGTCGGAACGGTGACTGCTGCGTCGAGCAGCACTGTGGCGTCGGGTAACGTCATCAGCTCGAATCCCGCGGCTGGAGCCTCCGTGAACTCCGGATCTTCAGTAAGTCTGGTGGTCTCAAAGGGTCCGGCAGGCGTTACGGTGCCGAATGTGATTGGGTTAACGCAGAGCGCTGCATCAACGGCGATTAATGGAGCAGGATTGGTTATCGGAACGGTCACTACTGCGTCGAGCAGCACTGTGGCGTCGGGTAACGTGATCAGCTCGAATCCCGCAGCCGGAACATCTGTAACCGCCGGGTCCTCGGTAAGCCTAGTGGTCTCAACAGGCGCCGTCAAAGTAGCAGTACCTAACGTGGTCGGTACAACCCAAAGTGCCGCCTTAACAGCAATCACCCGATCCGGATTGGTTATCGGAACGGTGAACACCGCGCCGAGCAGCACCGTCGCTTCAGGTAGCGTGATCAGTTCAAGTCCTGCAGCCGGAACATCCGTGAACTCCGGATCGTCCGTGAACCTGCTGATTTCCTCCGGTTCGAGTAATACTCCAACGGTTGTATCTTTCAGCGTCCTTTTCGGCAATCGGAGCTTTAACCTGATTGGCGCAAGCCGCAATCGCCTTCCCTGGCAGATTACCGGTATTCAGGTGAGATTTTCCGACGATATTAAGATCGGCGGCGCAGCCAGCCTCAGTGGGGTTACGGTAACGGGATTCACCGGTCTTGGCACCAACACGCTAACCTGGTCGATTAGCCCCGTCACGGAAGGCAACTTCAATGCGGTGCTCGCGGCGCGCGGATCAATTGGGCTGAAAGATGCAGAAGGTAACAGCATCAACGGCGGCGAAGCATTCACGCAAGCTTTCAAAGTCCTTATGGGGGATTTCAACGACGATGGCGCCGTCACCACCGCGGATGTCGAGGCTATCAACAGTTCCGCGAATTCAAGTAATGTCTTCGCCGATATCAATGGAGACGGGGTCGTAAACGGCGCCGATGCGGATGCGGCGAGAGGCCGAATCGGCACTGTCAAGACAAAGTAGAGAGTTCTATTCCGAGCAAAGTAGAACGTTCCGATATTGAGCGGCCGGAACGGCCGCCCGTCGTAACGTCTGTCCGGTCGGCCGGTGTTGACCGACGAACATTCACGAGACGCTTACCGGAATATTGCGTAAGCGTCTGGCCAGCGTTCGATGGATGCTAACGTATTCCGCGCCGTTCTAAGTTCTAAGCAACCGCCACCGTTTCCTACTTACATACCGGTGAGGGCAAGGTTTGAGCCGACACCGCGCTCAGGCCCTGCTTTGCCAAGTCGCCATTGACATCCGCGAGTTCGGTCTTCATTAGGTCGTTCCAGCTCTTGACCGCCGTCGCAAGTTCGGCGCAATCGCCTTCATAGGCGGTTTGCATCACGGGCGTAGGCGCGGCGTCCTGGCCGTCTACGACCGACGCGAGCGAGCCGAGGGTGCGGTTCAATGCCGCGAATGCGGGGGCCTGGGCGCCGCCGCGGCCGCCTCCGCCACCACCGCGGCCGCCATCGGCGCCTTGCAGGCGCGCGGCTTTTTGATCGAATTCCTTCAGCGCCGTCACTGCAGCCGCGGCGGAGGGATTCTTCTCGAGTTCCTTCTGATCGCCGGCTAACAGTTGGCGGAACGCTACGGCCCTCTTATAGTATTGGTAACTATCCGCCACCAGGCCGATGATTTTTTGCTCGAGATCGAGCTGCTGCGTTAGCGCCTCGCTCGATACGTCGACGCGCGGATCCATCGATACGGTGAGCGGCTGTTCGTAGGTACGTCCATTCGCCGTAAGCCGAACCTTGTAGTTGCCAGGCGTCACCATCGCGCCTAATGGCAGGCCTGGCGTGTTTCCGTAGAGAGCCGAAATCGGGTATTCGTGCCGCAGCACGGGCGGCGCGGCATAGCGCATATCCCAAACGAAACGGTTCTGGCCCGCGTTGCGCGTCAAGGGATCGGGATGCCCCACCCAGTAGTCGGGCACGTTGAGCGGCGGCTCGGGCGCGCCGGCTTCCTCGGGTTTGGTGGAATATTCACGCACCAGCTTGCCCGCGCTATCGTAGATGGCCATGGTGACGTCCTGGGGGGACGCGGCATTGAGGTAGAAATCGATGAGCGCGCCGTTGGGCGGATTCTGCCCGGCGGGCATGTCGGGCGGGATCGGCGTGTCCTGATTCAAATCGAGACGCACGCGTAAGGCTTTCTCCGGCCGGAACAGGAGAGCGGATGCCGCGCCCGTTTTGGCATCGATCTGCCGCAGCGGCGTAACGTCGTCCAGGATCCAGAAGGCGCGGCCATAAGTTGCAGCCACTAAGTCATCGCCATGAATTACCAGGTCACGCACGGAAGTTACCGGCATGTTGAGTTGAAGAGAAGTCCAGTGGTCGCCCTCATCGAACGAGACATAGGCGGCGTTTTCCGTTCCGGCGTAGAGCAGGCCCTTGCGCTGCGGATCTTCGCGCACTACCCGCGCGAAGTCGCCATCGGCGAAACCGCTCGAAATGTCTTGCCATGTTTTTCCCGCGTCGCGGGTGCGGTAGAAGTGCGCCTTAAAATCGTTCTCTTCGTGGCGATCGACAGCGGCATAGGCGGAGTTGGCGTCAAAATGCGAGGCCTCCACGATACTGATCTGGGTGGTAGCGCTCAGGCCGGGAGGCGAAACATCCTGCCAGTGCGCGCCGTTATCTTTAGTGAGTTGGATAATGCCGTTGGTGGTGCCTACCCAGATCTCACCAGCGGCAACCGGCGAAGGCGTGAAGGCATTGATTGCGGCGCGGTTGTTTGGATTGATGGTCTCCTGTTGTTCCTGCGCGCGCGGGCGCGCCGGAAGCGCCGGCGGCTGCGCCGATGCCGCCGCGTCTGTTGCGGGTTCGCTCGCTTTCGGCGCGGTCAGATCGGGACTGATCGCCTTCCAATGCAGACCGGCATCGCGCGTTTCGAGCAGCATCTGCGCCCCCATGTAGAGCACATGCCCGTCTTGCGGCGAAAACGCAAGCGGGGGATTGGTCGCCATGCGGTATTGGGTGGCGCCGCGCCCTATGCTGGGCGAAACAGTGGCTACCTGGCGATTGGTGCGGTCGATGCGCACCAAGCCGCGGCTCGGACCGCCCGCATAGACCAGATTATTGTTCAGCGGATCGGGCACGATGTAGCCGAATTCGTAGCCACCCACCGGGTCCCAATCCATGAACGTGATGGCGCCATAATCTCCGCGGCTTAGGGTGCCGACCGATCCGCTATCCTGTTGCGTACCGTAGACCCAATACGGATAGCGGTTATCGGTGGAGAGGTGATAGATCTGGCCGGTTGGTTGGTTGTACCAACTGCTCCAGGTCTTGCCGCCATCCATGCTGATGGTTCCTCCCTGGTCGCTTGCCATCATCATGCGATTGGAATCGAGCGGGTCAATCCAGAGGGCGTGGTTGTCGTCGCCGCCGGGCGCGCCTTTGTAGGAACTGAATGTCTTGCCGCCATCGTCGGAACGGTAGAGCGAGGTCTGAGCGACGTAGACCACGTTCGGATTGCGCGGGTCAAGAAAGACGCGGCTGAAATAGCCGCTGCCGGTAATGCGGGTGTCGGGCGTGCTTTTTTCCCAGCGGGCGCCGCCATCGATCGATTTGTAGAGACCGCCGGCGGAAGCCGCGGCTCCCCCGCCCCCAAGTCCACCGCCGCCCGCGACGATGGCGAATACCGTTTGTCCGCTGTTATCGGTGGCGACGCCGATGCGTCCTAAGCGGCCGCCAGGAAGACCTGCCGTCAATTGAGTCCAGGTATCGCCTCCGTCGGTGGTCTTGTAAACGCCGGCGGTTCCGGTGGATTCAATGGCCGCGCGCGCGCCGGGCCGCGTGTAGTGTTCCATGATGGACGCGTATCCGATTTTCGGATTGCCGGGCGCAAAGGCGAGATCGATGGCGCCGGTGGTATCGTCCTTCGCGAGCGTCTGGCGCCACGTTTTTCCGCCATCGGTCGTCTTGAAAATACCGCGCTGCGCGTTTTTGGAATATGTGCGGCCAAGGGCGGCGACGACTACTGTATTGGGGTCGCGAGGATCGATCCACAAACCGCCGATGTGCTCCGTCTGTTCGAGGCCGATGTGCTGCCACGTCTTGCCGGCATCGGTGGATTTATACACGCCGTCGCCAAAATTCACGGAGCCGCCGACCATACTTACATCGCCCGTGCCCACGTAAACGATATTGGGATTCGATGGCGCGACCGACACGGCGCCGATGGATGAGGTTGTGCGCACCTGGTCGAAGATGGGCGTCCACACGACGCCTCCGTCGAACGTCTTCCACAAGCCGCCGCCCGGCGTACCCATATAGTAGATGGCGGCATTGCCGGGGATCCCCGCCACGGCGGTGACGCGGCCAGCGCGAAACGGTCCGATCTGACGCCAACGCATTGCCTGGTAGAGCTTGGGAGTGAACGGTTGAGCGCAGAGGCCAAGGGAAGCAGCGAGCAACGCAAGGGCGGCATACGGCCGCAATAGTAGACGGGGCATGTATCGATTGTCTACGAAAGCGCCAGCACGGACAAGTCAGTGGCCCGCCAAGAGCCGGTGATCGCCTTACCAGCTTGAGGCGCTGGATTCGTCTATCACTTCAAGCGCATTGAGCGAAGCATAGTTGCGGATGGGCGCCAGCGAAATGGCGATCTTTCCCTGCGGATTTGGCTCCTGGTTGTGAATGGTGAAGAGTACTGCGCGATCACTGCCGTGCGCTTCCTTAAATATATCGAAGGCGCGGCGCAGGGCAACGCCGTTGCACAGAATATCGAAAAGCCGGCTGCCTGTTCCACCGCCGGCGAAGTTGCCGGGGCCAAACCAAGCCTCTGCGAAATAAAGCGTTATCGCGTAGCGGCCCGGCGGAACGGGAATCGAATAGCTGAGATTGCCGTAACGCTCGCCGTGCAGCATTTCCGGATCGTCAATATTCGCCACCGGTTCGGTTCGCATTACCAGCTGGCCCCCACGAGAATAGCTATCCGCGGCCCAAGTGCGACCCTGCTTATCGGTGTAGGGATGATCCCGCGAGACGACGCGGATGGGCCGCAGTTTGCCGCGCGTTCCAGGTGAAATTTCGATCGCGCTGACTATGGCTGGATTGGTTTGCGGGTCAAACTTCAAATGGAGCTTGCCGTCAGCCGCGGGGGAGATGTCCTTGAAGGCGCGGATGTCGGCGGCGCTGGGACCAACCTCGCCTATGACATCGAAGTCGCTTAAGAGCGGAGCGCCATTAGCGGAGATGCTAAAGATGCGGCTGGTTTCACCGCCGCCCGCCATATTGTTCTCGCCATATAGGGTCTCAGCGAAGTAGAGGCGCAGCTCATACACTCCGGGCGCAAGCGGAATATCATAGCTAAACGCACCCTCACGACGGCTGCGGAACAAGCGAGCGTCGCGAGTACCCGTGATGGAGTGAGCAGGCGCTTCAAAGACAGATCCGCCTTGAAAATAGCGGTCGCTTTGCCAGACGCTGCCAAATCGATCGGTATAAGCGCCGTTTTGCAGACCCGCCAGAATTCGCGTTTCGGGCGATAGGTTGAGCGCGGCTCCGGCCGGCGGGAGCGCGACAACCTTGATTGGTCTTGCCGCAGAGAATCTCCAGCCCAGGAGACCAACCACTACCAACCCGGCTAAAACAAGGGCAATCCAGGTTCCGGCTCGGTTTTGAGGTGGCGCGAGAAGAAGAGGGCGAGCCGGACTGAACGAGACAGCGTTCGGGACTGGAACTACCTCTTGGGGGCCGGCCTGAGACTGGCTGGTGGGGACCCCGTTCGCTGGATGCGGGTGAGGCGTGGGGGCAGTGACATCCGTAGTGACATCTGTAGTGACATCCATCACAACGACAGGTTGAGACGGGAGCTGGCGGACGAACCGTGGCGCATATTGGCCGGACGGGATGTCGATTCGGATGGCGTGACCGGCGCCCTCCGTCTCGTAATACTCATTCAGGCGTTTGCGCAGCCGGTGGGCTTCCACACGGACGATGGAGTCGCGTTTCTGATCGAAACCCGACGGCCGACCTAACGCTTCGACGGCAACATTATATTCCTTGATCTGGCCGGCAGCGCCCTCAAAGTACTTTTGGCAAACGTAAGCCAATACGTGCTCGAGGTTAGGCGCCCGGTTGAAGATGCCGGAAGCAAGTAACGCCTGAAGTTCACCCTTCTCCTCTGCGAAATCCGCGACTGTGCGCATATCGATCGACCGAGACCAGTGAAGGCAGTATACACGCCGTGAGTGGAGGGTTCAAGTGGGTTAATTAACTCTCGCGGGCGCAGCGTTAACCCTTGGCCCTGAAGAATCGTTAACGTGCTTGAAAATTCGCGACTTAAGACCGTTAGCCTTGGCGCCCCTATTGTTCAAACCGCACGGTGGTACTGGAAACAGACGACGTACTGCCTTGCCGTGCTGTAGCTCGGACGTCATAGCTACCGGCAGGAATTGCTTCGGCCGGTATTGTCATCAAGTACGGGATGCGGCCTTGTGCATCGGCAGCTGGCAACTCCATGGGGACTTTGGTCAGGCTTTTTCCGTTCTGCAGGAATTCCACCTCAACCGTGGGTTTGGCCGAGATGGCGGCATTGGCATACACAGTAAAGAACAAACGGAGCGCGGAGTTGGCGACTTTCTTAATCACAAAATCCAGAGTCGGCGTGACGCTGCCGCCCTGAAACTGGAAGGGTTCGTTGGGGTCAAGGCCCTTCACGTTGGGCGTATAGGAACGCATGGGCGTCAGGCTGGAGATTCCGACGCCGTTTCCCGCAGCGGGAACGGTGAAGCTGAGGCGCTGCACGCCAGTCTTCTGGGTTTCTTCATCCATTACCGCGGAGTCAAGAGTATAGGCGCCGGGGGCCAACTCGACCGTGGATTTATCGAGGAAATTACCCATCTCCCGCTGTTCGGAGGTTACGTGGAACGAACGATCGCGAGTGATCTTTTGGACCACTTCGCCGCTCGCATCCTTGATGAGCGCCGCCAGGGAACAGTGCACGTCGAAATTTCCGATGTTTGGCTTAGCCGTGAGCCCGCGAAGGGGAACTTCGAGAATAACGGCGACGCCGGTGGCGGTTTTCCCAGGTTGCAACAAGACGGCTCCAGCGCGAAACTGGACGTCGTTCGAAAGCTTGCCATCGGAGAGCGTTTTTAGCAGCGGCATCTCAAAGGGCGCGAGGCCGGCGGCACGCGCTTCGGCCGGCAGAGCGAAGTAGCCGGTGCGGGAGTGAATCACAAGGTCTTTGCGGTTGGCGCTGACCGACAACTTGCGGAAGCTGCCGTCGTAAGTCTCAATTCCCGGGTTGTAAGCCACCTCGTAATAGCTGCTGATTTCCTCATTGACCTGGCGTAACGGCTGGCGCAGGTCGTTGCTGTCGCCGATCAGAAAGCCGCCGGTGGATTCAGCCAGGTTGCGCAGCGCAAGGTCTACGTTGGCGCGCGCGGCGGTCTCAATGGTATCCGATGCCCTCATTTCTTCTTTGGTGGCGCCGCGATCGCTGGGCTGCGTAGTGGTATTGCTGGCCTTTGCGCCGCTGTTCAACTGGCTCATTGCGCCGCCGTTTTGCGAATAGGTCATAACACCGCGTGTGTCCACGTTGTAGAAGGTGACGTTGGCCCGATTGGCGGTGCTGATGAGATTGCGAAAGAGAGTATCGAGCTCAGGCGTCAGGTACATGCCGGAAGTGAAGTACATGACGCTCTTTCGGCCTGGCATTTGGCGAAGACCGTCCACGAGCGCTTTCAAAGCAGTAACAGAGAGACGCGTACCCTGCGATTGCACCGCGGCATCCATGCGCAGCATATCGAGCATCACGGAGGCCAACTTCGCCTGTATTGCGCTGTCGCCGTTGGTGACCGGCTGGACCGCTGTCTGCACCGCGGCGGTGCGTAAGTTGGCGTCCTGATCGGCTCCGTTAACGGTTTGGCCGCCCAGGTTGCGTTTCAACTCAGCCATGATGGCATCGGACTCAGAGCTGAGCCGTGGCGCGCTCAACCCTTCCGTAGCGCGGGCGATGGCTTTGGCGAGCGCATCGTGATCTCTGGTGAACTGCTGCAATACCAGGAGCCGGGTGTCTATGACCACCACCGAGTAGAAGACGTTGATTCCCTGTTCTCCTTTTATAAGATCGAGCGCGGCAGTGCTGGCAAGTTTGCGTTGATCGGGCGCCGACAGTGGTTCGAACGCCAGCGTCACCAGGCGGATCTGGCGCAGCGGATCGAGCGGCGTGGCCGCGCCGGTCGCGCTGACCGCTTCTGAACCGCGCACCTGGCGAAAGCTGAGAATGTTTTGTTTGACGCCATTATCGGTGATGGTGATATCGCCAGGCTTGAGGTCGGTGACGGGCTTTCCCTTCTTGTCGCGAACGATGAGATCGAGCAGAACTTCATCGACATTGGTTTTGACGACTGGCTGTTGCTGCGGAAAGGCCAGCGGCGCCACGACGGCAAGAATGAGAACTGTTGGGATCAGCGGCTTCATGGAATCTAGTTCCCTCCAAGATGCTCGAGCTTTTTGAATTCGGCCTGTTCACGAGCCGAGTCTGTTTTTCTGCCGAGCCGACTGTATGCGGTGGCCAGGCTAAAGTGCGCTTCGGGAGCGGCCGGGTTCAAGCTCACTGCCTGCTCCAATTCGGAGGCGGCGCGCTCGGGCTGCTCCAAGGCGAGCAGCGCGCGGCCCAGCACAACATGCGGCGAGAAATCATTCGGCCCCGCTTTCACGGCGCGCTCGCCATACTCCAGCGCCGCCTTGGCGTCCTCACGCTTCAGCGAAATTACACTCAGGCTTACCAGTGCCGGCACGTGGCCGGGATCTAAGGCAATCGCTTTCTTGATTTCCTCAATACCGCGGTCGGCGTCCTGAATATACAGGAGCGCGCCGAAACGAAAATGGACGTTAGGCTCCGAAGAATAGGTTTTCAGCAACTCCTCGAATTTCTGATTTGCCGTGGCGTAATCGGCAACCATGGCAGCGGTCATCGCTTCGCCCATACGGTAGACAAGTTCGCGGTCCGCTTCCGGAGTCTCGGCAGGCAGCCATGGGCGCCGCAGCCCAGCGATACCGGCGGCGGCAATCAGTTCGGGAGTCTTTCCGGTCCGAGCCACGTCGGTGAGGATGGTAATGGCCTTTTCGTAGTTTTCTGTCTTGGTGAGAAGCAAAGCGTAATGCAGGCGGGCTGCATGCGCCAACTCGGCGTTCTCACTGAAACTCAACTGCTCGACGTGCGCGAGGCTTTCGAGCGCCCGGGCATAATTGTGGAGCTTGTATTCGCAGAGTCCCGACATCGTCCAGCCAGGCGCTCCGTCCGGCTTGACGGCTGCAAGCTTGCTAAAGGCGGTGGCACAGTCGTTGTAGCGGTCCAAGTCGTAGGTGATCGAGCCCAAATTCCAGAGGCCTTCTTCCCAATTTGGCTTCAACTTAAGGGCCTGTTGATATAAGAGGACCGCCTTTTCTAATTGATGGGCATCGCGCGCGGTCTGGGCCTGGCGGGAGAAGGTCAAAAACGTGGGGGCAGAGCTTTGCGAACCTAGCGCGACGATCGCCGGGCAGAGCGTAAACATCAGCACAACCCTAGCCGAGGAAGCCATGAAATCCTATAGTAACTCTTGGGTATATCCGGAGGCTGCAAGACAGACAATGCGGCTCCCTGCCGGGGAGCCGCATTGAGTTCACTCATGGCGCATCCGGGCCGCCCCGGCTAGAAGTAGAATTTGACGGCCGCCTGGATCACGCGATGTCCCTGCTTGGTGTTCACCGTCCCGAAGAGCGGCGTATTGACTGCGCCGGTACCGGGATCGAAACCCAGGTTTAAATTGCTTCCGTTAAACGACCACAACGGATGATTCAGGAAGTTGTAGGCGTTGAAGCGGAACTGAAGCTTCTTCTGCTCACTGATGTCGAAATTCTTGAACATTCCAAGATCGGAGTTGAAAAATGCCGGACCATAGATAGGCGGAAGTATACTACCGCCGTTCTGGCCGATCGCCTTCGGAAAACTGAAGCATTTCGGATTGATGTATTGATGGGCTGCGAGCCCGGAAGACGGATTACAAGTCAAGATGGGATTGAGCTGAATATCCGTGGTACCTAACAAGGAAGCGTTACTGATATTGAAGGCGGTCCCGGGTATAGTGGCGCTATTGAGGTTCATCCCGAAGTTCTCGCCCTGAATGGCGCTGAGGTTGGGGCCGGTTTCCAACTGTGTGATTCCCGAGAGTTGCCAGCCATTCACTAGTCCTTCAAGAGCCTTGTTCTTCTTGATTGGGCTACCCAGTTCGATGGAGTAAGCCGCATTGAAGATTTGCGTGCGATTGGTGGACTGTACGCCATAATCGTTGTTCAGGTTGAACTGGTCCAGCGCAGGATTAATAATTCCCATCGACTTGCCGAACGTGTAATTCAGATTCAGGGTATAACGTCCCTTTGTACGCACCCAAGTGATTTGCATGGCGTTGTAATTAGACCAGGCTTTGTTCGTGGCCAAGTTCAGATCGGAGAAGCCCAGGAGAGGACGGTAGTTATTGGCCGTCAGGCTATTGGGATCTACGCCTCCGTTCTTACTGGATAGTAGCGCGCCTACTGGAACCAGATTGATGTTGGAACCGGCGCCAGTGGTAATCTGCAAATCGCGACTTCGATTACCTACATATGCAAGCTCAAGCAGGCCCGACCATGGCGTGCGCTGGGATAACGTAACGTTATAACTATCGGTATAGGGCTGATTGTTGTCCGTGCTATCGACCGCAGCCGGCGACAACGCCTGCGCCGCAACGTTCAACGTGCTTATGTTGCGCGCCAACAACGGAGATCCGTTGACGTTGTTGGGCAAACTATAGGTCTGCACCCCGGCGGACACGTCGAGGCCGCTGGTGAACTGCCCCGAATGATAGTAGTAGCGGCCCCAGCCGCCACGGAGAACTGTCTTTCCCGACCCGCGCAGATTATACGCTGCACCGAGGCGTGGCTGCAGGAAAAGAGCGCGGGTCGGGAAGCCTCCGATAGGTACAGAAGGGTCGCGTTTATGCCATTCGAAGCCGCAATACTGCACGGGCGTGCAGGAGGGGCTGTATTGGGCGTAATTGAAGATTGAATAGCCGTCGCCCAAGCGATCGATCCAGGGCTGGAAGTGAGTCAGCCGCAAGCCGAGTTCTAACGTCAGACGCGAATTGACCTTCCAAGAATCCTGTACGAATCCTTCGTAGGTGTTGTAGGAGATGTCATTGACGCGGTTAAAGGATGTTTCCACGTAGCTATACAGATTGCCGTAGAGTAAATCCGCGTACTCATTGCCGAAGGTGTTGGAATTTCCGTTGTAGACCTGCAATTGGCCGTTGCTATTATTATTGGCCGGCTGGGAGTTGCGGATCCATTCGTAGAAGAAGCCGCCCTTCAGGGTATGGGTACCTAAGACCTTCGTAACGGTATCGCTGAAGCTGGGCATCCACTTATCGGCATATAGACCAGCAGAGGTCCCACCATCTTCAAATCCGCCAGGATTGAAAATAAGAGCCGCTTCCTGATTGGTCCAGCCGGTTCCGCCGAACGAAGGAATCTGCGCGACGCCGTTCTTGAAAATGCCCGAATAATTGTAGCCGACGGTGGCGCGGTTGACCTTGGATGGATCCTCGAAAACGTTCGGGAACCCGATATAGGTATAACCGAAGACGAATTCATTCGTCATGGTCGGGCTAAATACGTGAGTGAGCGAAGCGGTGACGCTATCGGACTTGTTTTTTCCTTCGACAGGCGTGGGGTAGGGTACCTGAACATTCTGGCGCCACCACAGTCCCACCGGAAACTGCTGCGTTTCGCGCTGCAAATTATAACGCACGAATAGCTTGGTATTGTCGCTGATGTTGTAGTCGACGCGGGACATCCACTGCACGTTGTTCTGATTAAAAGTCTCCGCCTGAACATAGTTGAAGCCACCGGTGGCATTGGGGTTGGCGTTGGCGGCCGGATAAAGCTTCATCAATGCCTGCATGTTGGGATCAATCATGTTGGTGGGGATAATACCGCCTGGGAACTGAGCCAATGCCGCCGCGTTCATCTGTCCGGGTGGCCCGCCATTCGCGGTGATGTTTCCTTCCTTGGCTACTTCAGCGGGAGAAAAGTTGCCGGTGAGTTCGCCCGCGGTGGGAACCGTGGCGCGTAGAAGACCGGTATCCAGAACTTGATAAAAGTACTCGAAGCCTGTAAAGAAAAACAGCTTATCCCGATTCTTGTTGAAGTGCGTTCCAGGAATCAACACTGGGCCGCCGAAGGTGCCACCGGGATAGTAATACTTGTTCTGCGGCCGCGATTGGCCGCTGGCATTAAATAAAGCGTCGTTCGCGTTTAACGCGTAGTTGCGGGCGTAGAAGAACGCCGAACCATGAAAATCTTTGCCGCCTGATTTGGCAACTGAGGTGATTACAGCGGGTCCCTTTTGGTTTTCGGCGCTGAAGTTCGACATCTTTACCTGGAGCTCGGAGATCATGTCCGAGTTGGGATTTACCGGGGTATCGCAGTTGCAGCCCGGGTCTGAGACGTGCGCGCCATCAGCGGTGATGTCGAGCGAGTTGCTGGGCAGGCCGTTATAAGAATAAGCATTGTTCAAAGGGCTTTGGCTGCCCGCGTCGCCATTGGCGTTGATGCCGATAGTCTCGCCGGTATAGTTCGACTTATTCGAAGTACCGTTCTGTATGCCGAAGCCAGGCATAATCTTGATAAACTCGGCCGCATTGCTTCCCACGGAAACGAAATTCTGCAACTCTTTGGTAGTGATGATATTGGACTTCTCACCTGAATCTACGGGCGTTACGCTGTCAATCGCGCCGGTGATCTCAACGGCTTGAGCCGTGGAACCTACCGTTAGCTGGGCATCGAGGTTGCGTTTGTCGCCGCCGTTCAGAGTGATTCCATCGACCTTATAGGCGCCAAAACCCTTGGCTTCAATTGTCAGGTTGTACGTGCCAACCGCGACGGAAGCAAAAGTGAAATAGCCTTCGGAATTGGAGACGGTATCCCGCTGAGAGCCGGACTGGGCATCCTTCAGGGTTACCTTGGCCTGCGGGACCACCGCGTCCGACTGGTCCTTAATGAGACCCGTTAGCGTCGCGTATATGCCTTGCGCCGCCAGGTTTGCCGCCAAGATGGTTACAAGAGCGAATCCGGCAAGGATTTTCGACGTCTTGATTATAATACGCCTTCTCACAGTGCACCCCTCTCAAAGCACGCCTATCGAGCGCTTACCCTATTTAGGCTTGCGGCTAGTATAAAGTCACTATTTGACGGAAAAAAGGCTAATAGATGATAGATGGAGTTAACAGATGGAATATCTTAGGGTTAACCGGCATTTCAGTGTTTTTCTAAAAGCCCTGCGTCCCCGAATACCAAAACTTGTAGTACGAAGAGGCTTGGATTCAGGCGTTCGTCAGGCCACCATATGATTTGCTGTAGTCTTCCCAAATTGGGGACGCACTCATGCGTATCTCTTAAAAACGTTAGCAACCGTACAGAAAATTGCGTTAACGCCTTGGAGAATCGGCACGTTAACGTAACGCGTTAACGGGCAAATTCCTTTTTTGATCGATGTTTTTCCCCTGGCTCAATGATAGAATTTGGCTTCCGGGGAGCCTAATTCGTTGCTTCAGCGGTACCTGATTTTCGCAGTTATTGCCTCTGGTCTATGGGCGCAGGCACCGGCTGGTTGCAACTTTGAGCGTGCCCTACAGGCACATCAAATGGGGGACCTACCCGCCGCAGCCTCGGGATACCGAGCTTGCCTGGCCGTAGAGCCTAGCCGCGGAGACATACGCTCTAACCTAGGGGCGGTCCTCTCCAAAATGGGTCAATATGAGGCTGCGATCCGAGAGTATCAGGAGGCGCTTAAGACCGCACCGCCGGAGATGTCCTCCCCGCTTCGGTTCAACCTGGCGCTGGCCTATTACAAGTCCTTCCAGATTCCGGCCGCCGCGGTGGAGCTAGAAGCGCTGCATCTGGCTCAACCGGGCGATCTCAATCTCGCCGTTTTGTTGGCGGACTGCCGTTTGCGAATGGGGGAGTTTCAGAAGGCGGTAGACGCAGTGGCGCCTCTTGAAGCTGCCCACTTGGATGAGCCAGCTCTCAACTATGTGTTAGGTATGGCATTCATCCGCTTGGGGCGAGTAGACGAGGGTAAGGTGCGCGTTGATCGTATTTTGCGGCAGGGAGATACCGCGGAAGGCCACTTTCTCCTCGGCTCCGCGCTCTTCGGGGCGGGCGACTATCCGGCAGCGGTGACGGAGCTGAATAAGGCAGCGCAACTGAATCCCGATGTGCCGTCTTTACAGTCTTATGTGGGCCAGGCGCTTCTTTTTACCGGCGACGCGGAGGGCGCGGTGAAGGCATTCCGTAAGGAACTGGCCGGCAATCCGAACGACTATGACGCCAACTTCCGGCTAGCTTCGATTCTGGCGCGGCGGGGAGAAGACGCGGAAGCGCGGCAGCTGTTGGAACGTGCGACGCAGGTACGGCCAGGTTCCACGGAGGCGCGCGAAGCATTGGCCCACGGTTTTCACTACGAGCAGACTTCGGCCGAGGATCGCGGGATTCCGGCGGGCGGTGAAGCGCCGGCGATCGGCAGGCGTAGTTTCACCGGCCAGGCGCGTCCCTCGGTATTGGTGTTTGGGAGTTACACGTGCCCGAAGCTGCGCAATTCCGCCGCGGAGCTGAAACGTATTGCGGCGCAATATCATGCACGGGTGGATTTTCTGCTGGTCTATATTAGTGAGGCCCATATCGACGGTGGCGCGGAATCACAATGGCAGAGCACCATTAATCAGAAGGACGGCATTGATCTGCCGCCGGCGCGCAGTCTAGAGGAGAAGCAAGCCCACGCCACAATGTGCACGCGCAAGCTGAGCTTGCCCTTCGCCGTGGAGGTAGACGGCATGGACACGGCCGCGGAGCGGACCTATGAGGCGTGGCCCAGCCGCCTGTACCTGGTGGGCCGCGACGGCAAGGTGGCATTCCAAACCCGCCTGGGTGAACTGGATTTTCATAGCGGTGACTTCGAGCGCGCGATTCGTGAGATCCTGGCGAAGAGAGACCCCGATGCGCACTTCCGGTAGCGCCGCCGCGCGGTTTACGTGGCTCGTGCTTTGGTTTGCTTTTAGAGGATTAGGCCAGCAGCTACCGGCTTCGGAGGAGCTTCTTCGACACGCCATTGAACTTCACCAGGCGGGCAAATTCGAAGCTGCAATTCCGGAGTATCGCGCCTATCTGAAACAGACGCCCGGCAACGTGATGGCACGATCCAACCTGGGCGCGGCGCTTTCCGGCGCGGGTCACTATAGCGAGGCAATTGCCGAATACAAGAAGGCTTTGGATTCGCAGGCGGACAATGTTCCGGTTCGATTGAATCTGGCGGTGGCATATTATAAGGCCTCGGAAATTGCCCAGGCCGCCTCGGAGCTGACGCGTGTGGTGGCGCAGCAGCCTTCAAACCAGCAGGCAACTTTTTTGTTGGCGGATTGCGAATTACGTTTAGGGGAAAACAAGAAGGTGATTGAACTGCTTGAGCCCCTGGAGAAAAAATCGCCTGACGACCGGGCACTAATTTACCTGCTTGGGACGGCGCTGATACGGGATGAACAACCGGCGCGCGGCCAAGTGCTGGTCGACCGTATCTTACGCAACGGCGATTCGGCGGAAGCGCACATGCTGATGGGAGCAACCAAGATGAGCGCCCAGGATTTCGCCGGCGCACTGCAGGATTTCGAAAAAGCTGTGGAGTTGAACCCGCGCCTTCCCGACGTCTATGGCTACTATGGAATGGCGCTCGCGAGTACGGGCGACACGCCTGGCGCGGAGGCGGCGTTCCGCAAAGAACTGGAATCGAACCCCAACGATTACACCTCGAATTTACAGCTGGGGATTCTGCTTAAGCAGGGTCAAGACTATGCCGGAGCGATTCAATGTTTCCGGCGCGCCATAGGAGTTCGCCCGGGGGACGCCGCTTCGCGCTATCAGCTGGCGACCTTAGATCTGCAGGATGGCCATACGGCGGAGGCGCGCGCGGCGTTGGAAAAGCTAACGGCGGAGATTCCAAGCTTTGTCGAGGCTCATGTTTCGCTTGCTACGGTCTATTACAGGCTGAAGCTGAAAGAGAATGGCGACAAGGAGCGCGCCATCGTCCTGAAACTGACGGCTGAGCGTCAGGCCAAAGAACCCGGGGCCGTCGCAAAATGAGAGTGGGCGGCGCCTGGCTCTGGCTGCTCTCCGCCGGTTCCCTGCTGGCAACTCCCCCACCTTTGGCGAGTGACTCGTGCAAGACGTGTCACATCCAAGAGAGCACTCACTTTGCGGTTACTCCAATGGCGCAGGCGCTGGAAAAAGCGACGGACGGCGCGATTCTTAAGGAACATCCGGATCTATCTTTTCAAGAAGGCCCCTATCATTCACGGATCTTACGAAGAGTTGATCAAAGCATCTTGACCGTGGTCAATGGGAACGAAACTCTCACCACTCCCCTGCTCTGGGCTTTCGGACGCGGCCAGGCCGGCCAAACCTATGTCTTTGAATATAACGGCGCGATGTATGAGAGCCGCGTGAGTTACTATCTGGCGGCAGGCGGGCTAGACTTGACCATGGGCGCGATCGGCAGTAAGCCGCAAAGCATTGCGGAGGCCGCCGGCCGGCGGATGGACGCGATTGGCGAGCGCGATTGTTTCGGGTGTCACTCCCACGGCGGCGTGTCCGAAGGCAAGCTGCATCTGGAGACGCTGATACCTGGCGTGGGTTGCGAATCTTGCCATGGACAGATGGACAAGCACTTGGAAGCAGTGCGCACAGGAAGCGCGGCGGCTAAGCCCGCGCACCTCGCCGATTTAGCAGCCGAAGACATGGGCGAACTTTGCGGCCGCTGTCATCGCACGTGGTCGCAGATCGCCCTGAATGGTCTCCGTGGCGTCAACAATGTTCGTTTCCAGCCTTACCGCCTGGCTAACAGTAAGTGCTATGACGCGACGGACCGCCGGATCCGCTGCAGCGCTTGCCACGATCCGCACGGCGCCTTGGAAACGAATCTTGCGAGTTACGACGTGAAATGCGCCGCCTGCCATTCCGCGGCGCTACATACCAAGGTGTGCCCCGTGGCCAAGGCAAACTGCGCCGGATGCCACATGCCGAAGGTGGATTTACCGGGCGCCCACGCCCGCTTTACCGACCATCAAATTCGCATCGCGCGCGCAGGCTCGCCTTATCCAAATTGAAATGACGCCACCACGCTTCCGAAGACTTGATCGAAGACAGTTTCTGGCGGCGGGCGCGGCCGCGCTTGCTCTTCCGCGGCGCAGCGCTTCGCAATCGCCTCCTCTGTTTGAGGAGATTCCGCCAGATACTAGCGGCATCCGATGGGTGCATGACAATGCCAGTTCCGTAGAACATTACCTTCCCGAAACCATGGGTCCGGGATGCGCCTTCTTCGACTACGACAACGATGGCTGGATGGATATCTTCCTGGTTAACAGCGGCCCTTCCGATTTTTACAAGCCGCAAAGGACGATTCGTAGTGCGCTGTATAAAAACAACCGCGACGGTACATTCACAGACGTCACGGAGAAAGCCGGCGTGGCCGGCAACACCTTCGGCATGGGCGTCGCGGTGGGCGACTACGACAACGATGGTTTCCCGGACCTTTTCGTCACCGCGTACGGCCGGCCGATTCTATACCGCAACAATGGCAACGGAACCTTCACCGATGTGAGCGAGAAATCAGGCCTGGGAGCGAAGGTCTTCGAGAATCACTGGACCACCAGCGCCGTCTGGTTCGACTTCGATAACGACGGCCGGCTGGATCTTTTCGTATGCAGTTTTGTCGATTACGGCGCAACGAGTCACTTTTCCTGCGGCGACAACAAACTGAAGAAACATTTCTACTGTATTCCCCGCGTATTCAGAGGAACCTCGAGCCTGCTTTTTCACAACAACGGAGATGGCACGTTTACGGAAGTAGGCCGGGGCACCGATATCGAGAAGGCGATCGGCAAAGGCTTGGGCGTGGTCGCCGCGGACATCAACAACGATGGCCGCATGGATCTCTTCGTCGCCAACGATACGGTGCAGAATTTCCTCTTTGTAAACCGTGGACCCGACGCCAAGGGCAAAACGAAATGGGAAGAGATTGCGCTCGCGGCCGAAGTCGGCTTTAGCGAGGACGGGCGCCCGCGATCTGGCATGGGCGTGGATGCGGCCGATTTCGATGGCGACGGCTGGCAAGATCTTTTCGTAGCCAACGTGGATCAGGAAATGTTCTCGCTCTACAAGAACATGAAGGACGAGACGTTCCGCGATGTCGCGTTCCAGAATCAGGTGTCCCAAGCTACGCGCCTGCTCAGCGGTTGGGGACTTAGATTCTTCGATTATGACAACGATGGCGCGCTCGATCTTTTTCTTGCTAACGGTCATCCGGATGACATGATCGACAACTATTCCCAGCAGGTGAAATACAAAGAGCCCCTCCTGCTTTTCCATAACGAAAACGGGAAGTTGCGGCATGTAAGCAGTTCCGCAGGGCCGGTGTTTACCAAGGCGTTTGCCGCACGCGGGTTGGCAATCGGCGACTACAACAACGATGGCCGCGTGGATGTGCTGATCGGCAACAACGGCGGCCCGCCAGTGCTCTTACGAAATAATGCGGGCCGCGAGAACCATTGGCTTGGCGTCAAATTGCAGGGCGTGAAGTGCAACCGCGACGCAGTGGGAGCGCGTCTTACATGGACGGCGGGAGGCATGACCAGATCGCGCGCGAAGAACGGCGGAGGCAGCTATTTATCGGCGCACGATCCTCGCGAGGTATTGGGCATAGGTTCGCAGAAGAAAATCGATGTACTCGAAGTACGTTGGCCGCAGCCCAGCGGGCGAACGGAGCGCTTCACCGGACTGCCCATAGATTGCTATGTCAATATCGTAGAGGGCAAGGGAACATAGGGTTGAATTTTGTTTCGCAGAGAACCTCGTGGGTGCCAGGCCGCTCCGATGTGCTTTAATCTTTGTTGGAACAAAGTAAGTGTAACTTGGAGGTTACAAATGAAACGAATAATTCCTGTCGCTCTCGGCATACTGGCGGCTTCGGCGATTACCTTCGCGCAAACCGCCGCGGAGAGCATCGAACGGGCAACGGCTGCCGCGCCGCGTCAGATGCGCGAAGGCGCTACGGTGATTAAGTTTAAGGCCGATAACACCTATGAGACTCTAAAAAAGGGGACCAACCGCATGCTCTGCATCGACCGGTCCGGTGAGCCCGGACGGCAGCCCTTTGCGGTGCAATGCACCAGCATCGGCAACATCGATCGGGTGGTGCAGAATCACAAGTTTGAGTCGATGACCGACAAGGCCGCGCGACAGGCCGCGCTAGATGCCGCCGAGGCGAATGGCACGAGAGCGAAGCCCGAATTCGGATCGGTATGGTATGACATGAACGGGCCCGACCAGGAACATGCCCGGATTCACGTTACGATCGCAGTGCCGGGGGCAACCACACAGTCACTTGGGTTGCCGGACAATCCTTCCAAAGGCGGCGTGTGGATTATGAATGCGGGTAGCTCAACCGCGCATATCATGACACCCGGCAGTTAGTAGGCGGTGGAATTCCCTACCCTTTCGCCAGGCGTGCGCTACCTTTCGCGACGCTTGCAGGTCGCGCGGCAAGAAGCTGCGATAGGTCTAACATTTGTGGACGTCGCGTAGAGATTGGCGGCATTATCCATTTTTTGCGTCGTAGGCGATGACGTGCCTTACTCCGTTTGGGCTCGGCGGATTAGTCGTGCGACGAAGATCGATTCGATGACGGTTACCCGGCGTGAGTAGCGCTCAACTCTTAGGGAATTCGCTTTGACGATTCAGCGACCGTCTCGCATGATCGCGCTCGTCCCCTGCATTCTAAAGGGCTCCTACGTCCCGCGATACCCACCCCGCGCCGAGCCGGAATCCGCGATCCACCCTGACACGGCATCTGGCCGGATTGTTGACCATCGAGATCATCAAGTGCTGCTGGATCGTCGTCTGCGCGTTTCGGATTCCAAATGAGCTATCGCCTAACCGAGCGTAGGTGCGATGGCCAGAAACGTTTCATCACGCCCGCCGGCAAGAGCACTCGCACGCTGCTCGACGGTCGCTGTACCCGCCTGAGAAATCGAGCCACAGCCGGACGTGATAGCATTGTGAACCTACAGGTGTTGTATGAGACCGTTAGCAGTAGCCCTCGTTATCGCATTCATTTTCCTCTCCACGTCGCAGGCCAGACAAGCATTGCTTACCAGACCGCCTGACCCGGCTCCGCCCGCGGACAAGGCGAGACCGGCCGATAGCGAAAAGCGCGATATCCCGCTGAACGTGCCTGCGGGCGCGCCTTTGCGCATCTACCTGACTCAGCGGACTTCGAAGCGCGCCGGTGCGCCCGTGCAAGCCAAGACCATCGAACCGGTCTTTGCGTTTGATCGCGAAGTCGTGCCCGCCGGGTCGGTCGTTACCGGCAAGGTTAGCCGCACCATTCCCATCTCTAAATGGCGGCGGTTTCAATCCATCCTCAACGGAGATTTCACTCCGCTGCACGATGCCATGATTCAGCTCGATACGCTGACTCTGCCCGATGGGAGCACGCGCGCGATCCGCACCGATGAGGCGACCACGCTGACTTCGCTCTACACCGAGCCCTCAAACAAGCCGAAGAAGAATCAAAAAGCGCAGCCGAAGGGGCCTTCGCCGCAAGCCTTGAACGGCGGCATCCTCGGAACCGCCAAGCAGTCAGCGAAGGACAAAATCAATAGCACGATCAGCGCGCGCACCTATGGAGTGGCAGATATCGTCCGCGCGCCCAACAAGAAAGAGAAGCTCATCGATTTCCTGTGGGCGAAGGCGCCCTACCGTCCGCAATATGTGCGCCGCGGCACGCGCGTCGACGCTCCGCTCAGCGAGCCCTTGCAGTTCGGAAGCGAATCGGTAAAGGCCGCGGATCTCGGGGCGCTAGGATCGCAACCCGCCCCCGATACCGTGGGCCGAATGCGTCTACTCTCGCCGCTCGACTCGGAATCCGCCAAAGTCGGCGAGCCGATGCGGGCAGTGGTCTCCGCGCCGTTGTTCTCGGCGGACCACAAGCTTGCTCTTCCTGAAGGAACGATACTCACCGGGACGGTGACCATTGCCAGGAAGGCGCGCTCGTTCCATCGCGGCGGCCAGCTTCGGTTCCGCTTCGATAACGTGGAACTGCCCACCGAGGTTGCGAGCCAGAGGCCGCCGGCGCCAGCCGAAACGCCAGCGGCGCTACGGGTGCAAGCCACGCTCGACGCGGCGGAAGGGAGCGGCGCCGCGCCAATTAAGGTTGATTCCGAAGGCGGCGTGCAGACGCAGGAATCGAAGACGCGCTTAATCGCGCCCGTGATCTCCTTGATGCTCGCCAGCCGCGCCGCAGATAACGACGCCGGCCGCAATCATTCCACTGCGGGAGCGGGGAGTGAAACCAATGTTTCGGGCCGCACGCTTGGCGGCATATCGGGATTCGGACTCGTAGGCGCCGCGGTCTCGCAGAGCTCCAAATACGTTGGAATGGCGTTCGGATATTACGGCCTCGCGTGGTCGGTCTACACCGCCGTCGTAGCGAAGGGGGGCGAAGTGCAATTCGATCGCAATGCCATGCTGGACGTCCGCTTCGGCGCAAGGCCGGCGTCACCGGCGAAATGAGGTGAAGCCTTAAACCCACGATGGGTCAACGATCCATCGCTGTTGCGCCGAGACATGCTTGCCACGAACTTCGTGCGCTGGCTGACCACTCGAACGTCGCGGTGTAGATCATGCGCCGTGCGTTTGGAGAAGATGGCCGAGGCGCGAGATCGGCCCTAACGCAGAGATCGGTGTCAAATCGCCGAGAGCAGAACGCGAAGCCGTGTCGGAACTGGAGCGCCTTGAATCGGCCGCGGAGGATGGGAAGTGATGACATCCAGCGTGGATGTAGAAAATGCTCATGTTTTATGTCGTCATCACTTCGGGATAACTTTGGAGGCAGACTCTTTGGCAAGCAGTCTCCTTGCCTGGGGATCGCCACCACTGGCTTCCTTGGCGGTCTGGGCGGGTGTCTCTTGCGTTTCCTTTATGGCGGCGAGGGCGGCCTGAGCGGCACTGCTCACTGTCACGACGTTACCTTGTTCCGGGATGGTCAATTCGTAGATTGTGTTGACGTGTTTGCGTGGCACCGCCAGCGTGTGACCCTCAGCAACCGGGAAGGCGGAGATGGCAAGGGTTAGTTCTGTCTCAATCCAGATTCGAGCGCCCGCGAGCATCTGCGTTCGGGTGCGCGCCACATTCCCTAACGATAATGCCGCATATCGTGGTGCATTCCTTCATCGTCCTCATAGCCAGTTGGGACCATCGATAGTGCGAAGCGTTGTCGCCAATAGGGAGCAAAAGCGCCCAAAAAATATTTAGCCGTCACCTGTCCGGAGTCAACTATTTCTTCGGATCGTCGGAATATTGTCGAATGGGGAGTTGTCCAATGAGGGTTTGACATTTGGCAATGGCCGCAATATTATTGAGCCTCAACAGACCTTGATAATCGGGATGGTTTTCCGAATTGCATTCGGCATTGGGGCATTCCCCTGAGAGGTTACGACCATGACGTCTCGTTTCCCGCTTCTAACGCTGTCCGTGCTGTGGGCTGCCACCGCATTTGCTCAACTGAACACCGGTTCCATCACCGGCACGGTCACCGATCCCAGCGGGGCGCTGGTCCCCGGCGTTAAGGTATCCGTGCGGAACACGGCTACCAACGCGGTTCGCGCCACCGCCACGTCGGGCGCGGGCATCTTTACGGTTTCCGATCTGATCGTGGGCCCATACGAGGTTACCTTCGAAGCGCCCGCTTTCAAAAAGCTAGTGCGCACCGGTCTCACGCTGGACGTTACAGAAGTGCTGCGCGTGGACGTCAAGATGGAAGTAGGCTCGGTTACCGAATCCGTGGTGGTGACCGGCCAACTCCCGTACGTGAATACAGATAGTCCCGAGGTGGGTACCAACCTGAACCGCGCCGATCTGCTGGACGTGCCGCTATCCATCAGCGGCGGCCGATATCCTGAAGCGCTGGCTTACTCCATCATGCCTGGCGCCTCCGGCGGCACGTGGACATCGCACATCAACGGTTCCGCCAGTTTCTCGAAGGAAGTGCTGCTGGACGGCGCATCCGTCACCACCTACATGTCGGATTTCGCCGAGACGTCAGTTTCCGCTGAATCCCTGCAAGAAATGAAACTGCAAACCAGTGGGCAATCGGCGGAATTCGGGCGCAGCCAGGGAGGCGTGTTCAACTTTGTGCTGAAGTCTGGCACCAACCAGGTGCACGGCAGCGCCTACTTTGGGATGCGTAATGAAGCCTTGGACGCCGACACTTTTGTCAATAAGTTTCACGGCACGCCGCGCGCGCTCGACCGACTGTTCGACTATGCGTTCAGCTTCGGAGGGCCGGTTATTATTCCGAAGGTATACAACGGCAAAAACAAGACATTCTTCTATACCACATATGAGCGATACAAACAGCGGCAGATTGGGCCCGGCGCGACCACTCAGAGCTTTCCCACGCCCGCCGAGTATACGGGGAACTTCAGCGCGCTGCTAGGAGCGGCTACCGGGCAGACGGACGCCCTGGGAAATCCGGTGTACAAAGGAGAGATTTTCGATCCGCAAACCTTTTACCAGCTGCCCAGTGGCCAGTGGGCAGGAAACATGTTTCCGAACAACATTATTCCCACATCGCGGATCAGCAAGGTCTCGCAAAATATAATTTCGATGGCGCAAGCCTGCTGTCTGCCAACGGTAAAGAACCCGGACGGCAGCTACCCTTTGCTCAACAACGCGTCCGCTTCGGCTCAGGGGCAACCGATCTTCGACCAATACAATTTCACCGAAAAGGGCGACCAGATTATTGACGACAAGAACCGATTAAGCGCTTCCTTCAGCTACAACGATCGCCCGCGGCAAAACAACAACGGCAGCGGCGAGCTTTGGGACCCCGCCGAACCGACCACCGGCGGACCGCTATATGCTCAGGGCTACCAGCAGGTTCACAGTTACCTGGCGCGCGCGGCCTGGGACCGCAACATCTCGCCGCGCCTGCTAAACAATTTCACGGTATTTTATAATCGCATGTCCAACCCCTATTTCGCCGATTACAACACGGTGGATGGCTGCAAGCAGTGGGGTATCGCCAACTGCGACAGCACCGGATATCCCGCGGTGAACTGGGGTGGCGGCCCAATCTACGGACTATCGAACATTGGTTATAGCCAGAACGACTTTCAGGTTTACAACGGCTATGGGTTGACAGACACAGTCAGCTTTTCGAAAGGACGCCACTTCATCAAGGCGGGCGTCGATTTCCGCCGCAACTATACGAATGACCGGCCGCACGGCAACCCGTCCTTCACATTCAACGCGCTGACAACCTCGATTCCGAACGCAGCGTTTTCCGGCGTCAGCACGGGGTATTCGTTAGCCAGCTTCCTGTTGGGCCAAGTCTATAGCGCGGGCGATTCGGTGCCCGCCGGTCTGGGCGAAAGCCACAGATATTACAGCGCTTTCTTCGAAGATGATTTCAAAGTGACCCCCAAGCTTACACTGAACCTCGGTTTGCGCTATGAGATACAAAAGCCCTTCCAGGAGGATTTCAGCCGCATCGCCGCTTGGAATCCAAGCCAGGCGGATCCGCTTAGCGGGCTGAACGGGGCCTATACTTTTGCCGGCAGTTGCGGCGTTTGCACCGGACAATCATATTTCGGCAAGACCGACTATAAGGATTTCGGCCCGCGCATCGGCTTTGCGTGGCAGCCGATCAACAAGTGGACGGTGCGCGGCGCCTACGGCATCTTCTATTCTCCGGATACGCAGGAGGATTTTGGGTTGCCAACGCCCACATTCCCGTGGGCGGGCACCTACAGTCTGGGCGCGAATCCGATCAATCCGTGGGCGGGCATTTTTAATTGGGACAATGGATTTCCCACCTCCGCCTTTGTGCCTCCCACGTTCAACAAATCATATGCCGACAACATCGGCGGGGCCACGATGATCGATCCCAGCTATGACAAAATCCCTTACGTGCAGCAGTGGAACCTGAACATCCAACGGGAACTGCCTGGGAACATCGTGATGGACGTAGGCTACGTCGCCAATAAGGGTACCCGCCTGAAGGACAGCGCGCTGGCGGTCATCAATCAGTTGCCGCCATCGGTTTTGGCGCAGTATGGGACTAACCTCAATTCCACCGTCGCCAGCCCTGCCGATGCCGCCAAGTACGGCATACCCTATCCGTATCCGGGATTCAGCGGAACTGTTGCCAGTGCGCTCCGCCAGTATCCGCAAATCCGGGCGAACAGCACGATTACCGACTATGGCGCGCCGCTAGGATTCTCTTCCTTCAATTCTCTACAAATTACAGCGAACAAGCGGTTCAGCAAGGGTTTGAGCGTCTATGCGGACTACGTTTGGTCAAGGGGCATGAGCAATGGCGACACTAGCGCTTGTCAGGGATGCGCGGGTAATGCGGGTCCGATCAATTACTACAACCTGGGCCTTGAAAAAGCCCCCATTAGCTGGAATCAACCGCAGGTTTTCAAAGCTCTGATTAACTACCAGCTTCCCGTAGGGCGCGGCCAGTCTCTCTGGGCCACAGCGCCCAAGGCGGTGAGCGCCGTGATCAGCGGCTGGGGGATGGCGTGGATCTTGAATTACGCCGACGGAACGCCGCTTGGTTTCACTGCACCCACGCCTCTGGCCACGGGATGGAACGGAGCCACTAACCGGGATAACATCGCTCCCGGAAATATGGGCAACGGTTCTTGTAACCGTCCATTCAACTATGCCAACACCAGTTCCGCCGCGGATACTTATTTGAACAAGGCGTTATTCTCGCAGCCGGCGCCGCTGACGCTGGGCACTTCAGCGCCGGATTACACAACGATCATGGGATGCGGCACAACCAGCGAGAATATATCGCTTTCGAAGAACATGAGATTCAAGGAACGGTTCCGGGCGCAGTTGCGCTTTGAATTCTACGATGTCTTTAACCGGCACGTGTTGGGCGGCATCAACACCAGCATCACCAGCCCGCTATTCGGGCAGATCACCAGTGCTAGCGGCAATCGGACGGGCCAGGTGGGCGCACGGCTCGATTTCTGAGTTGCGGGATACTAATCGTCCTGCTGGCGATTGACGCTGTGCGCGCGGAGACGGGGAGCGAGATATGCGCGACCTGTCACCGCGAGATTGCCGAAGCTTATCAGAAGACCGGAATGGCCCGCAGCAGCGGCGCAGTTACGGGAATCGAAATCGAAGGGGCGTTCGCGCATAAACCCTCGGGCGTAGGATATCGGGTTTACCGCCAGGACGGCGCTGCCTGGTTCAGTTTTACCGTGTCCGGAGCGCAAGGCAGGCGGCCGCTTGAATATTTCATCGGCTCGGGCGCCGTGGGGCGAAGTTATCTCTACTCCGTGGACGGTTTTCTGTATGAGGCGCCCGTCTCCTGGTACTCGACGCCGGCAAAGTGGGATCTTTCGCCCGGCTACCAACAGTACGATCAGCTCTATCTAACGCGGGCAGTTGAGCCGGTCTGTCTCGAATGCCACGCCAGCCGCCTGCAGCCGTTGGCGGGCACTCAAAACGGATATCGTTCGCCGCCATTCCGGGAGGGTGGTGTTTCTTGCGAGCGTTGCCACGGGTCGGGAGACGCGCATGTCGCCGGGCGCGGCAAGATGATCGATCCCGCTAAGCTTGCTCCCGATCGCCGCGATAGCATCTGTGCCCAATGCCATCTCGCCGGAGAAGCGCGCATCGCCCGCGCGGGCGCGAAGGGCTCCTTTCATCCGGGCGACCGCCTTTCCGATTCGCTGGTCGTTTTTGAATGGCCCGGCAAGCCGGATATGAACGTGACGAACCATTTCGAGACGCTTGCCCAGAGTGCGTGCAAGCGAGTGAGCGGCGACCGGTTATGGTGCGGCTCATGCCACGATCCGCATCGGGCGCCGGCGGAAAGCGAAAAAGCCGGATACTATCGGGCCAAGTGTCTCACGTGCCACCAGACCGCCGAATGCAACCGCGGCCCCGACTGCGCGGGCTGCCATATGCCAAAAATACCGGTGCGGGATGTCCAGCATTCGGCGTACACCGACCACGCCATCCGCAAGCCGGGCGTGTCGGCTAGCGCCGCGACGGCTGCCAGCGGGCCGCGCAAGCTAGTTCCGTTCGGCGACGCCGAAGCCGGGGATCGCGAAATCGGCCTGGCATATGCTGCCGCGCCGGGCTTTCAGAAACTGGCCCTGCAGTATCTCGAAAAAGCTAAGCTCGAGGACGCGGAGGCGCTGGCGACGCTCGCGTATCTGTATGAATCGAGCGGCAACCAAGCGAAGGCCGCGCTCTTGTACCAAAGGGCGCTCAAGCTCGATGCGTCGCAAGTGGCGGCGGCGGTAAACCTCGGCAACCTTTATATCAAGAATGGCCAGCCGCGGCAGGCGATTGAGTTGTGGCAATATGCGCTCGAGAAGAGTCCGGGTCTTGAAACCGTGCGGCTGAGCCTTGCAATGGCTCTCGATCGCGGCGGAGATTCCAGAGGAGCGGGAAACAGTCTGAGGAAGCTGCTGGAACTGAACCCCGGAAACATGGCCGCTCGCAAGTTGCTTAGCGAAGCGCCATCGAGGCGATGACACATGCGCCTGCTAACCCTGCTCACTCTGATCGGCCTCGGTCTGGCGGCGCCCGCCGGATCGGATGCCTTTCAGCGCGGACAGACGGCCTTCCGGCGTGGCGACTGGGCTGAAGCGGAGAAGAGTTTTCTGGCCGTGGTCCGCGAGAAGCCAGGAAGCGCGGCGGCCCTGAAATGGCTGGGCATGGTTTATACGGCGCAAAAGAAGTTCGACCTGGCGGAAGCGCCATTCCGGCGCGCTTGCGAGATAGATCCGCGCGAGCAGCTTGCCTGTTACTACCTGGGCCGTACCGATTATGCGCTGAGCCGTTATCAGGAGTCGCGCAGCGCATTTGAAACGGCGCTTCGCTATCAGCCCGATTCGAGCCGTATCGAGCGCGGCATGGGATTGACGCTAGAGGCGCTGGGCCGTGCGCCCGACGCCGAGCGGTACTTGAAGGAAGCCGCGGCCGGGAACGACAAAGAGGCGCTTTCCGAATACGGCCAATTCCTTTTTCGGCAGGGCCGCCTCAACGAAAGCATCGCGGTTCTGCAGCACGCTGGAGATCGGACGAATCTGGAGAGGGTGATTCGCGCACGCGGCGCGATTTCGAGGCAGGCTCCGGCCGATGAGAAGGCGGCCCCAATTCGGTTTTCCGCCAAGGAACTACCCATCATCGTCAAGAACGGCGCGCAGGGGGAGATGCACCAAATTGAGACCATGATGGCCGGAGTTGCCATATTAGATTTCGATGGCGACGGCTGGCCCGATATCTACATCGCGAACGGCGCATCCATTCCGAGTCTCAAGAAGACCGACGCCTCGTTCAACAATCGCCTTTTCCGCAACAATCACGACGGAACATTCACCGATGTGACCGAAAAGGCGGGCGTCGCGGGCCGGGGCTACTCGATGGGCGTGGCAGCGGCGGATTTCGATAACGATGGGTGGCCGGACCTCTTCGTGACGGGGGTTCGCGAGAACATTTTGTACCACAACCGCGGCGACGGCACATTTGAAGATGTTACGGACAGAGCGGGGCTGAAAGGCGACGGCACGTGGTCGGTTGCCGCCGGTTGGTTCGATTATGACAACGACGGTCTGCTGGATCTGTTCGTCGTTCATTATGTCCAATGGGATTCGGCGAAAGAATCTTTCTGTGGCGACAGGCGGATCAACTACCGAGCCTATTGTCATCCCGAATTCTACGGGCCGCTGGCGAACGCTCTCTATCACAACCGTGGCGACGGAACCTTTGAGGATGTGTCGGCCCAAAGCGGCATCGCCGCGCATCCCGGTAAGGGCATGGGCGTGGCTTTCGCCGATTACGACCACGACGGGTTGTTGGATATTCTGGTGGCCAACGATACCGTGCCGAATTTCCTGTTTCACAACCTGGGGCATGGCCGCTTTGAGGAAGTGGGGTTGAAAGCCGGCATAGCTTACAACGGCGACGGGAGAGCTATCTCCAGTATGGGGGTCGATTTCCGCGATTACGACAACGATGGCCTGGAAGATATCGTTGTGACGGCCCTCTCGAATGAGGGCTTCGCGCTTTTCCGGAACCTCGGCGGCGGGAATTTTCTCGATATTGCGCAGGCCTCCCTCCTTGCGAGCGCCAGTCTTCGACTGTCGGGCTGGAGCGCCGGAATCTACGATTTCGACAATGACGGATTCAAGGATTTGTTCGCGGCCAACGGTCACGCGCTGACGGACATGGAACGGGTTTCGAGCCTGGAATCGCGGCAGGCGCTATCAGTATTCCGGAACCGCGGCGATGGCAGATTTGAGCACTCCGCCTTCGGCGAGAAGTCGCTTTACCGGGGCGCTGCCTTCGGCGACCTGGACCGGGATGGAAAAATCGACGTCGTGGTTACGCGCCTCAACGAGCGGCCCGTCATTCTTACGAATATCACCGATACCCACAGCCACTGGCTGCGCGTTCGACTTCACGGCCACCGCAGCAATCGCGATGGAATCGGCGCGCGCATTCACCTGATTACGGATTCCGGAGGGCAGTGGAATCATGCGACCACCTCAGTGGGCTTCGCGGGATCGAGCGAACCCGAAGTACACTTCGGCCTGGGCCGGAGTACGGTGGCGAGAAGACTGGAAGTGCTGTGGCCTTCCGGAGTGCGGCAGGAACTGCGGGACGTGGCGGCGGACCAGTTGGTGGAGGTTGAGGAGGGGCGATGAATGGTTTACTCTTTGGGGTTGATCGAGTGCGTGTTGTTACGAGATTTAACGCTATGAGATTCATTCGCCTGATTCTGCTTACGGCCGCGGCGCTGGCTTGCCACGCGTCCACTTACTACGTCGACTCCGCAAAAGGCGCGGATGCCAATTCCGGAACGGCGGAGCGCGCGCCTTGGAAGACGCTGGGAAAGGTGAATACCTCGCGATTTCAGCCGGGTGATCGCATTTTGCTGAAGAGCGGATCTTCCTGGCAGGAGCAACTTGCGCCGGCGAGTTCCGGCGGCGAAGGCGCGCCGTTGCTGATCGACCGGTACGGCAAGGGCGCCAGACCGCGAATCGATGGCGCTGGCCAAGTACAGGACGCGGTGCGCTTGTACAACGTGCAGTGGATCGAAGTGCGAAACCTGGAAGTGACCAACCAGGGCGCGACGCCCGGGGTCCGGCGCGGCGTGCACATCTTTCTCGACAACTTCGGCACGGCGAAGCACATCGTTTTAGCGGAAATGTACATTCACGACGTCAACGGCGCGAACGATAAAAAAGACAATGGCGGAATCATTTTCCGCACCAACGGAAATCAGACGCCCAGCCGTTTCGATGGATTGACTATTGAGCGAAACATCGTATGGAAGGTGGATCGTTCGGCGATCGCCGCGCAAAGTTATCACTCTTCCCGGCGGCGGTGGTTTCCGAGCCTGAACGTGGTGATTCGCGATAACTTTGTGGACGATATCGGCGGCGATGGCATCGTGCCATGGGCGACCGATGGCGTGGTGGTGGAGCACAACATCGCGCGCGACTGCAACCGCCGCGCCAAAAGCTACAATGCCGGCATCTGGCCGTGGAGCACCGACAATTCGCTCTTCCAGCTCAACGAGGCCTCGTTGACGCGAACCACCATGGATGGCGAAGGCTTCGATTCCGACTACAACTCGCAGAACACGCTCTTTGAGTACAACTATAGCCACGACAATGAGGGCGGATTTATGCTGATCTGCACGCCTGGCAAGCGGAATCCGCAGGACAACATCGGCAACGCGGGCACGGTGATTCGATACAACATCAGCCGCAATGACCGCTCGCGCATTTTCCACTTGAGCGGCGGCGACCACACGACAGTCGACCACAATGCTATCTACATCGGGCCGGAACTGGATGTGCCGATCCTGCTGACGTCCGACTGGCAGGGATGGGCGAGTGACGCGGTCTTCCGGGATAACCAGTTTTACGTGGAGGGAATCGCGCGGTACGGCCACGGCTTGAAGCACCCGGACGGAACCTACGCACTCGAGCCGGGGTGGGGCGGCGCCAAAGGGATTGTGTTTGAGGGCAATCAGTATATTGGCCGGCACGTGGAACGTCCGGAGGATGCGAAGGGCGCAGCGCCGGGGAGTCCGGCGCCTCGCCTTAATTGGAACGCACCGCAGTTCGACCCGTCGAAGCCGGATGAGTTCGATGCGTTCTTGAAGAAGCATCGTGAGTGGATGATGCAGTTATTTACGCGGCAGTTCGGCGAAGTGAAACTGGGGCGAGGGCCGAAATGAATAGCCCGGCAACGCGCTTCCTGCACGCGACTCAATAAGCTGATATATAGTTACCTGGAGGGTAAAGTGAAAACTTCAAATCTCTGTTCGATCCCCTTCTCTGCCGCCGTTCTGGCGTTGCTCTTCGGCGTCTCCTGCCTATGCGCCGGCGAGAGCGAGCTGAAGGACGAGTCCGGAAAGACCATCATTAAATATGTTGTCGAGACTCCGGTGGGCATGGCCCCCGCCGATACGAAAGATCCGGCGAAACAGCTCGGGTTAATACTCTGCTTCCCGGAGCACAACCGGCCGGTGGGAGACGAAATACTGCCGGTGCGCGAGGCGCTGAAGCGTCTGGGGTTAAGCGATCAATACGTTCTGCTCGCCGGCGGTCCACAAGGCCTGAAGTTTAACACCGCCGATCATGAACCCATTGGGAAGCTCATCGCCTGGGCGAAGAAGACCTACCCCATCAACCCGCGCCGCATTTACATGTACGGTAAGGGGGAAGGTGGGCACATCTCGGGAGAGATGGCGATGCTGAATCCCCAGGTGGTTACGGCCGCTATCTCGTATAGCTGGGGCTGGTGGATCATGCCTTCCGAGTTGAAGGAAGCCATTGACCCGCTCAGCGCTCCCGAGTTTTACATGGTGCTTGGGCTCCGCGATCTCTCGTACCACATCACAACCGTGCGCGATGCCTACAGCCGGGTCAACTTTAAGGGATACCATGTCATCTATCGCGAGTTTGAGGATCTTGGCGCGCGGACCTATCACCCAACCAGCAATGACGACGCAATCGCATGGGCTACTAAACTACGCAACAAAAACGTAGCGCCTTCCCCTGAGGAAATGCAGTTGCTCAAGCGCTTTGACAAGAGCGTACCGGCTCCCGTCGACGGATATTTTCCGGATCTGGCGCTGGTGGGTGGAGTTCCCGCCGGAACCGTTGTCGAAAAGCTGCTCGGCTCGAGTAAGCCGGAAGTTCGGGCGGCGGCGGCCGAAACCTGCGCGCGGGGAATCTTCTCTGAATCGACTCTTCGCGTTTTGGCGAAGCGAATGCAGGATGACTCCCCCAAGGTCCGCCGGATTGCGATTCACGCTCTTGCCATACAGGCGAACTGGCGCTCCGATGTGGCGCAACGCGCGCTCATCGCATTGGCCACCGGCCAGGAGCAGGCAGCGGATGAGAACGACCGCATCAACGCCGCAGACGGTATTGTGCAGGCAGTCAAACTGCAAATTCGTGGCGCTCGTCAGGACGCTGATCTCTTCCAAGCCCTAGTTGCGTTATTGAACGATAAAAACGAAGAGCTTCGCACAATGGCCAGCAACACACTCGAGCCAATTCGCGACGCGAGCTTCCGTGGTGACTTGGGGCGGCCAGAGCTGAAAGAACCGAACGGTGGATGGAATGCGTGGCTGAACCAGGTGTCGGCCAAAGCGGCAGGATATCAGAAAGATTACGAGGTCTGTGCGCAAACCGTGGAGGGCGCCGCCGCGGATTACTGCACCGGCGGCAACTACCTGCTGGGACGTAATCTTGCCACAGGCCAGCCGATGCCAAAGGACCCGGTCCAGGCCTTTCAAAACACGCTGAAAGCAGCCGAGCAGGGTTATATGCCGGCTGAGGCGGCAACCGGAATGATGTACGCGACCGGAAAAGGCGTGGAAATAGACTACGCGGAAGCGGCCAAATGGTGGACCAAAGCAGCCGAGGCGGGCCACGTATTGGCGGCCTTCAACCTGTCAATGGTGTACCGGGGGGTGCCTGGGGTTCATTCGGATGCCGTAAAATCCGAGCAGTGGGCGAAGTTCGTCGCCGAGCACAGTCCGCAAATCCAGTAGTTAGGCCAGCACTCCGGCGAGCGGACCCGTGCTATCGGCAAACCGCTCGACCGGAGCTCCAAAGGCATTCAGCATCGAAACGTATAAGTTTGCGGCGGGAGTGTCTTCGGTATAAACCAGATGCTGCCCGCTGGCGATACGCCCTCCGCCCCGCCCTGCCAGAACCAGTGGAAGCTTGTGCGGGTTGTGCGAGTTTCCATCGGCGAGCGCCGACCCGAACAGGATCATTGAATTATCGAGCACGCTGCGCTCGCCTTCCTGCATCGACTTCAGCTTGCGCAGAAGATACGCATACTGATCGATGTGCCAGCGATTGATCAGGTGGTATTGGCGGAGCTTGTCCGGGTCTTTCGAGTGGTGAGAAATTTCGTGATGCGTATTGAAAACGCCTTCCAGAAAGCGGAAATTGATGCCGCTGACGGCATTGCCGAACATGAACGTACTCACCCTGGTGGTGTCGCTCTGAAACGCCAGGGCGATCATGTCGAGCATGAGGCGGCAGTGCTCGGTGTGGTCTTTGGGTGAATCGGTCGGCTTGGGCGCGGCGCCGACCGATGCTCGCGGCTTCCACGTCCGCTTCTTGGCGTCAGTAGCTCTTTGGAGGCGGCCTTCAAGGGACCGGACAATCTCCATATATTCATCGATTCGAACGCGATCGGCCGATCCGAGCTGGGTTCGCAAATCCTTGGCCTGTCCGAGCACACGGTCGAGCAGCAGGGTGTCCTGTTTGACTGAGTCACCGGGAGGGCCGGAAGCCCGGAACAGCCGCTCATAGACGGATTGCGGATTGATTTCGCGGGCCAGCGGGGTGGTCGGGCTGCTCCAGGCGATGTGGCAGCCATACACGCGGGTGTAGCCAACGTTGCCGTCGACGCCGGTAGATTCGGGCTCAATGCCGAGCTCAAGCGATGGCAAAGGCGTCTGCTCTCCCACCCTTTGCGCCGCCACTTGATCCATCGAGACGCCGTGAATGTTGATGTCTACGCCCAAGGTCTTACTGATGGTGGTGCAGGTTAAAATACTCGACTCTTTGACGTAGTGTCCGTCGCCTGTGTTCGCGCCCGCATTCCACAGGTTGCTCACAACTGAGACATCGTCCTTCAGGTCGCGCAGCGGCTCAAGCGTGGGCGATAATTCCCAATCCCGTCCTTTACCCTCCGGAGTCCACATCGTCGTATTGACGCCGTTCGGCATGTACAGCACCGCCATGCGGACCGGGTCCGTGGATGCGCCGGTACTCGTTGCTCGAGCAGCGGGCGCCATCGCTTCCAGCCAGGGAAGGCCCAGGGCACAGCCTGCTCCTCGCAACAGAGTTCGCCGGGACAGATTCAAATTTCGCATATGAGTACCTTACTCCCTTGCCTTGGAAGAAACCTGCTGCGGCGCGACGGTCCCGGCCTGATACCGGAACGGCATGCTTAAGACCACGGACTGAATTAGCGTCTGCGCGCTGTAATTGCCGGCCTCTAACTGGGAAACAATGTCATTCACCACGCAGGAATCTGCCCGAGTCAGCCCGCGCCCCAGGGCGTAGCCCAACATCTTATTGGTCAGGTTCCGCAAAAACAACGCCTTCTTTTCCAGCAGAATGTTTTTCAACTGAGCTGGGCCTTCGAACTTCGTACCGTCGGGCAGCTCACCGGATGCGTCCACTGGCTTACCGGCATCCGTGTTTCGCCACACTCCCATGGCGTCGTAGTTTTCAAGCGCGAAGCCGAGCGGGTCAATGCGGCTGTGACAGCTTGCACATACTGGATTGGCCCGGTGCTGGGTCAAGATTTCACGCACAGTGCGAGGCTTGGCCGCGGTCGACTCTTCCAGGGGCGGCACATTTACAGGCGGCGGCGGTGGGGGTGTTCCCAGGATCGCGTCGAGCAGAAACTTGCCTCGCAAAACCGGGCTCGAACGTTGCGGATGAGAAGAGACGATGAGAATCGCAGACATCCCCAGCAGTCCGCCGCGATTGCTGCCTTCCGGCAGGTCCACGCGTTGCGGGTTCGAGCTCTCCTTTTTAGGCGGCAGCACATCCGACCCGTAAAGCTTTTGCAGTTTCTTTGTGGTGATGGTGAACTTGGAATCGATCAGGTTGAGCAGCGAGAGATCATTCATCAGAAGTTCCCGGAAGAAGATCACCGGTTGGAGGCGAATGTCGCCGCGCAGTTCGGCGTCGGCGGCATAGGCGGGAAACAGCTTGGCATCCGGGCCCGTACCCTCTCCCAAAGCCCTTGTCCCCAACCACTGCTCCACGAAGCTCTGCGCGAAGTCGAAGGATTTTGGGCTGCGCAGCATGCGGGCGATCTGGGCTTTCAGGATCTCCGGATTGTTGAGTTTGCCTTCGTCGGCGAGCGCCAGCAACAGACTATCGGGCGCGCTGTTCCAGAGGAAGTAAGAGAGCCGGGAAGCGAGCGAGTAATCGTCCAGAAGACGATCCTGCCCCGTCGGATTTTGGGGCTCGGTACGGAACAGGAACTGAGGCGAAATCAGAACTCCGGACAAAGCATAGAGGATCGAATCGTCGAAGGACTCTTTGTTGGCTCGCGCAGAGTCGAACAGGGCCTGGTACATCTGCAACTCCGCGGGCTTTGCGGGGCGGCGGAAGGCTCTCGGCAGGAAGTCGTCCAGAATTTGGCGGGCAGCCTGGTCCGCGGTGATTCCGGGTCCAGGCTTGGCGATCAGGAACCGGGCGCGCGACCGGGGATCCTTGGCCGCATAGCTGAGCGCCAGCTTGGCGGCGTCCAAATACTTCTCCGCGTGAATTGGCGAAAGGAAGAGAGTCTCCGCGGCGTTATCAAAGCCCTCGCCGCCGCCTCCGTCTCCCGGCAGTCCAACGCTAACGTCGATCTGCAGGTTCAAAAGGTCTCGAACGGTGGAAGCATACTGCGTTCGGTTCAACCGACGCACCGGAGCGGGCCCGGGCGACATACCTGCGGCGCAAGCTTCGGTAATCAGCGAACTGCTGACCCAGTTAGTGAACGCTTCCCTGCTATCTATGGGGGGCGCCGGAAGACCCTTGGGCGGCATCTCCGAATTTCGAACCCTGGTCAGGATCAACTCCCATTTACGGGGATTCTGCTGCAACGCCTCGTAGGTGGAGAATTGTGCCTCGCTAAGCCCGCCCGTGCCAGTCTTACCGCCGTGGCAGGCAACGCAATATGTTTTTAGAAACCGGTGAGCATTATCGAATGTGTATGCGGGTTCCGCCGTTTGACTGTGTAGACTGGCGACCATCCCGAAGGCTAATAGCGCCGCGGCAATTCGGTGAAAGGGGTGGAGCGCCATGGGTTGCACGTCAGGGCTTCCTGGCGTCTTCAAGTGTAACATGCGACGACGTGATATCATCCCCGATATGAAGCGCCTGTTGCGGTTTTTGACTCTCGCAATTCTGGCCCATTGCGCTGTTTTTGGAGCGGAGCTTGCCGGGATCTGGACGGGCGTGACAAACGGCCGGAACGGTGAGAAGCAGGACATCGCCTTTCGATTTAAGATGACCAAAGGAAGCCTCGCCGGGGTTATGTTTGGCGACGAATCCGACTTACCGGTTGAGGATTTGAAGGTGGACGGCGACAACATCAGTTTTTCGGTGACGACCGTGAACTACTACAGCGGCGACCGTCAAACGCAGGTTTATAGCGGGACGCTGACTGACAAGGAAATGCATTTGACCCGCCAGCGGAAAGCCGGTCCTGCCGCCGCGGGCGATCGTAAGAACGGAACGCAGGATATTGTTCTGAAACGCGTTACCTTGTGATGGCGCTCCAAGCACTGGCCGCGCGAAACGAGTGGAGTTTTCACCATCCTGTCGAAGGCGGATCCTGGTCTCGCCGGATGATGGCAGCCTGTGAATTTCATTGCATGTTCACGCGGCTGCTTTCCAGACGTATCGGCGCGCTCATCGCCCGCTCCAGCAGCGCTTTCCGTAAGCTGTTTCAACCTAAAAAGAGCAGTTTGGTCGCGGTAGGCCGCGCCATCTTGAATCCCGTGGGCCTCGGTCCCACAGTCCTGGTGAGAGGGAAAGCGCGCACTACGGTGAGCAGGATGAGTCGCCATCGCGCGGTGGGCTTCAACTGCTCGCTGTTAACCTTATGTGACTCAGAAAGCCGCCTACGGCCCTGATCGCCGCCTGGATTTTGTTGGCCTGGGCGTGCAAACTGGTCAGCGTCAACGTGGATTGGTTGCTGTGATTCGTCTCGCGTCCGATGGCGTGCAGCAACAGCGGGCGTGATGGAATCACTTCGGCGTGTTTGTGAGAATCCTCTATGCTGAAGGCTGGCGATGCGATACTGCCGGTCGTCAAATGGAGTCTCTTTAACCTTGCTACGTTGTTTCGTCGCTCTTATTGTCGTTTGGGCCGCATCAGCTCAAACTTCGCCCGTGAGCGCTGCTCTGGAAGGATATGTAACGGACCCCACGGGCGGAAGGATTCCTGGCGTCTCAGTGATAGCCCGCGACGTTGCCACGCACCAGTCGCGCGCTCTCTCAACGAACGCGGAAGGTTTCTTCCGTTTTGCCGAACTACAGGCCGGAATCTACGAGGTCACGATCACAAACAGTGGATTCGCCGCGTACCATCACGCGGGAGTGGCACTGCCGCTCGGGTCTACGATTCGCCTGGATGTGACCCTGCAATCAGCCAGCGTGAACACGCAGATCACTGTTACCGCGCAGCCTCCCGCCATCGACCCGGCCCAGACATCCGTTACTTCCTCGGTGGATACCGAGCGCATCGAAGAGTTGCCGGTGGAGAGCCGCAACTATGTGAACTTCGTGCTACTGGCGCCGGGCGTGACATCCTCGGGCCAACAGTTGGGTCGCGCCGGTTCCCTTGCGACGCTGCCGGACAGCGGCTTTAGTTTCGGCGGGCTGCGGGGCCGAAGCAACAATGTCGCCATCGACGGTCTCGACAACAACGACGAATACCTTGGCTCCAGCCGCACCGAGCTTTCGCTCGAGACCATCCAGGAGTTCCAGATAGTAAATGCCGGCCTTTCGGCGGAGACCGGCGGCGCTTCCGGCGGTTCGATCAATGTGATTACGCGCGTGGGCGCCAACGCTCTGCACGGCGACGCATTCCTGTTTGCGGGCAACGGCGCGTTGGACGCCCGCGATCCGTTCCAAACAGAATCGGCCGCGCCCAGCCTGCACCGCTATCGAACCGGTGTGGCGCTGGGTGGCCCAGTAGTCCACGACCGCACCTTCTATTACGCGGCTTTCGAGCAGGAGCACAACCGGTCTCTGGAAGATTCTTTTATCAGTCCGGCGCTGGCGAGCGCTATCAATCGGATCCTGGCGTCGGGAGCGTATCCGTCTCTTTCCATGCGCCGGATCAGCGACGACTTCTTTCCCGCATCGCGCGCTGAAACCGAAGCCTCCGCCAAGATCAACTATCAACTCACACCGGGAAATTCCGTCATGCTGCGCTATGCCTTCACGGACAATCGGGAAGCGGGCGATGCGTTTAATTCCGCAGGCTGGACCGATCCGAGCGCGCGCGGCAGCAGTTTCACGCGCGACCACGCCGTGGTTGGTTCACTGACGTCGGTATTCAGTCCTGAAGCCATGGGCGATCTGCGCTTTCAGTTCGCCGACCGCGAGGCTGTGTTGCGCACCAACGATGCGGCCGGTCCGGGTGTGGACATCGCCCAAGAAAGCCGAAACCCCGCCAGACAACATCCAGGGAAAGGCCCAAGAAACTCCGTCGGCATCGACCGCAGCCGATCCCGCATTCAACGCGGACGGACATTCGGTATACCTTGTGGATGGCTTGCGTCGCTACCGCCTGTTCTTCAAGACAGCCTTTCAGGTAGACCCCGGGAAGGAGCTATTGCCGAGGGCATCTATGCCAAAAAGGCCATTGACGAGATTGGCGATCCCGACCAAGGGAAGAACGGCTATCCGCTCCCATCAAACTGCGAGCGGGTCGTCAAGACGGCATGGCCCGGGTTGGCCCTTGGTGTGGGGGACTTGCACACTTCTTGACCGGCGGAAGTGATTCCAGTGTTCCGGCGAATGAGGTACGCGGATATCGCGCAATCAGCCAAGCATGCCACCGCTTGGTTAGGCAAGTAAGTTATTGCCAAAGTAGACGCTGTAAGCGCGCGCAACCGCCGTAACTAGCGCAGCTAGCCGCCAACCCGGACCTTGGCAGCGATCCACGCCGCACCCACCGTCTTACCACGAAACGTATCCGCGAATTTGCGCATATCGCGTGCCACCGTTGGGCCCGCTCGTTCCAGTGATTTGTCCGAACGTGGTGGCCGTAGGACTAGTGCTCCCAATGCCAAGGAACGGGTGATTGAGTATGTTGAACACTTGGAAGTTGATGCCCGCCTTAAGCCGCTCCTTGATCTTGAAATCTTTGTTCAGGCTTCCATCCAGTTGGAACGTCGTTTTACCGTATAGATAGAGGATGTCGCTGAACTGGCCGGGCGTGTCGCCAGGACCATAGTAGGCTGGGTTAACCTCGCCATTCGCCAGGATGATATCCGACACAGTGGTGCGAATGCACGTGCATGTGGCATCGTAGTTGCCGGTTGCCGATGTAGTCAGGCGGTTCCTGAGTTGGCTTAACGTCATCCCATTCCCAAACGTGACGCCGGCCGTGGAAAGGTTGTTGAAAGTGGCGCGGCCTCCAGTCAATAGCGTTGGAGCGCCTGAGATTACTTTCTCGATTCCGCCCACAACCCAACCGCCCACAATGTGATCGACGATTCTGTTGTTGAGGTTGAGCAGTTTGCCCTTTCCAAGTGGAATCTCGTAAGTCCAGAAGGAGGTCAAAGTGTGGCGATGGTCGAAGGGAATCGGACCGTAGTTCAGGCGGCCATTGCGTAGCGTAAAGAATTGCGATGTGGCGGTTGTACTGGTCGTGTTAAAAAGATCGCCCAACGCGTGAGACCAGGTATAAGCAACATCCACTAGTAGTCCGTGACTCAAGGACTTGCGCGCCTGTACCTGAAGCGAGTTGTAATTGGTGTTGGCGTTGGAATCCTGATAATTCATGGAAGTCACATAAGGGTTGGCCTGGAAGAAGTTGATCGGGTAGGCTGTGGGCGCAGTGTAGCCTTGGGCTGCGCAAGGGTCGAAGTTAGCGCCTACCAGACGGCAATAGTAAGTGGGAGTGCGGGTACTGGCCAGCGAACCGGCCAAGGTGGCCGCCGCGCCTTGCTCGAGGTTGGTGATGAAGGTGGAGTTGGCATAACCCGAACTTGCGCCCAATGGTGCGTTCGAGCCATTGCCCCCGAAAGCGGTATCGAATATGGGTGTTGCAACCTGGCCCGGCAAACCGGTGTTGGCGAAACTCTTGACAGTCAGCGTAGGCGATGGAATCGACTCGAGCTGCGCCACTGAGATGTGGTTGGCAATGGCTAGATTATTCTGTGCCGCCTGGAACTGCCCCAGGAAGCCATTCTCGAAAATATTGGTCTCTTCCACGTTTTGCTCATGCCACACATGCGTCGATTTGTTAGCTACATAGCGGACCTCCAGCAAGGTGTGCGCCGGAAGTTGGCGCTGGATGCCGATAGTCCAGTTCTGCACGTATGGCGACACAAGATTGGGATTCATGTAGTACAATCCGTTGCCGCCATTCAGCGCGAAGATCGATTCCGGCATCGGAAAGCTGAACGATGTAGGGTTAGTGGAAATCGGGGGTGTGGGTGAGCTAAGATTTACTCCGCCCAATGGGAATCCCGGGCTGCCGGCGTTGGCAATAATGGACTGAGTGGCGCCCTGATTGCCCTCTAACTGGAAGGTGACCGCATTCAAACCTTCGTCATAGAAATTGATGGAATAGCTGCCGCGGATTACGGTCTTGCGATCACCTACCAGCCTACCCAGCAACCCGCTTCCACCCGACGGATTCCAGGCGAAGCCCACGTTTGGCGCTGGATTCACTAAGTCTGACTTATAGGAGTTCCTTACTGGTCCGTACACCGGGTTCAGATTCCCGTTCAACACGCCGGGTTGGAAATTGGCGGTTGACGGACCGAAGAAGCTCGACGCCGTAGGATATGCGTCGACGCCGTTCACGGTGCTGATGGGTTCATCGAGTTGCCAGCGAAGGCCATAGTTCAACGTCAGATTCCCTGTGACACGGAAAGTATCCTGAAAGTAGAAACCGGCGGTGTTGAACAGGTAGCGTTCAAAGAGAGGAGAATACGGCGTGTACTGGTGCGTTGTTTGATCAACCGCTTGGGCGCCGCTGATACTGGTCAGCCTGCCGGTGAGAAGCGCATAGAGTGAATTTGCATTGCTTACATCGCTTCCGCTGGTATTGATGAATGGCAGCGCCGACTGAAGGGCGGTGGCGACGGGGTCGCCGGTAGCCACTCCAAAGCTGTAAGACAACGGTTCGGAGGCATACCAGTATCTGTCGTAGTAAGTAGTATGGCGCACCGAACCGCCCATAGTGAAGGTGTGCTTGTTCTTGACCCATGTTACGTTGTCGATGAAATCGAAGACCGGATTGTTCCGGTTCTCCGGAACGTTATTGGGAATATAGGCGGGAATGAGAGGCAGGCTAAGGATTCGGTTACCCTGAGGTGCCCACTGAAATACGCTGCCTCCCGGATTGAAAGCCTCTAAGTTGCTCTGCACGCCAAAGGTGAAGTTGTTCAGCAAGTGCGGCGTAATGGTCCAATCCACGTTATTCGACGCGACATAAGTGGTGATCGTGCTGGCATTGTTCCAATCGTAACCCGTGCCGGGGTACGGCGAGCCGGTGGTGCTTCCAAACGCCGAATGCCGCAGATTCCAGGAACCGTGCCATGCGATCTTGGGCGTGATCTGATAATCGATGCGCGCCGCCGGAAACTGCTGGTTTGTGTAGGTATTGAAGGGCCACAGCATGGACGTTAAGTAGGGCTGGCCCGAAATAGGTAGATAGCCGGTGGCATGCGACTGGGTCGTATTGATCTTACTCAAGACGCCGGCGATTGTCGGATCGATCGTGCTCGTGAAACCGGCCGCTCCGGCAGCCTGCAGAAGGTTAACGGTGTGCTGTTGGCCATCCGTGCCAAGGTAAGTGAAATTGCCCTGCTGCGAGGCAGGCGTCAGAAGCGTCGTCTGATTGGTGACGCTTCCCGGCTGTGGCTGTTCCTCGAAGTATGCGAAGAAAAACAGTTTGTGCTTGAAGTACGGTACAAACGGGATCAGCGGGCCGCTGAACGAGCCGACTTCATTATTCTGCCGGCTCCTCGGCCTCACGATATGCTGTAACTTATTGAAATAAGAGTTCGCGTTCAGGTCCTCATTGGAGAGCTGTTCCAGAACCTTGAAATGATACTGGTCCGTGCCGCGCTTGGTGGTCATGCGGATCTGCATGGCGCCTTCTCCACCCGCATCCGCGCCCAGGCCTGTAGTGGAAACCGTGACTTCTTCCATGGCGTCCAGCCGACTCGGCCCGAATTCGTAAAAGCTGGTGCCGCCGCTCTTCCACCGCTGGGAACCGTTATACATTCCGTCGGTTCTGTTGCGAACTTCGAGGCCGAGCCTGATAAGGTAGAAGTCGATGCCGATCGTGGCCCACAATCCGTTTAAAGGGCGCCAGTACCCGGGAGAAGTGATCGTTTTGTGCGTGCGCTGGTATCTCCGCTACCCGCTTTCCTATGAGCACGTCAGCGAATTGGTGGCCGAGCGAGGCGTCGAAGTGGACGCCAGCTGTATTTGGCGTTGGGTGCAGGCGTATGCGCCCGAGCTGAATAAACGCTGCCGGCCGTATCTGAAGCCGACCAACAAGAGCTATCGCATCGACGAAACCTACATTAAGGTCAAAGGCCAAGATAGGTATCTGTATCGAGCGGTGGATTCGACCGGCCAGACGATCGACTTTCTGCTCACGGCGAAACGCGATACCACTACCGCAAAGCGCTTTCTGCGCCGGGCGATAGAAGCGTCGGGCAATCCCATGCCACGGGTGATCAACGTAGACAAGAACCCGGCGTATCCGGCCGCGGTGGAAGCACTGAAAGCTGACAACGCCCTTCCCCGGCGTGTCGCATTACGGCAATGCAAGTATCTTAATAATGTGATTGAGCAGGATCATCGGTCGGTGAAAAAGCGCGCTTGGTTAGCCAAGGGCTATGGATCGTTTAGGAGTGCGTGGCGAACGCTGCAGGGAATCGAAGCGGTAAACATGATCAAGAAAGGGCGAGTGAGATGGTTGGCCAAAGGAGATGCGGTCGGCCAGGCGCTCTTCATCGACGTGCTGTTCGGACTCGCCGCCTAATCCAGAAAGGCTGAAGCAACCCTCACCCGGAATCGTCTCATCTCAGAACTTCGCAACAAAACCGTTCAGGATAGTCCGGCAGATTGATGATCGAATCGGTTTATATACAGGTGGACGGCTTCGGAGAGAGCGATATGAACCTACTACGGAATCTGTTTGGTGGCTCCCGCGCATCGGCGTCGCGGATGAGCCCGGCCCAAATCGGCGGTCTGGCCAAGGGGGTTCGTCAGGCGCTCGAATCCATTTGTCTTGAGTACCTCAACAAGGGCCGGTGGGACGACTTACCCTTCGCTGCTTTCGGCTGTAAGCCATTTTTGCCGGGCCAGATGGTTTTTTCGCTTGAGATGGCGGAACGCCCGAAGTCTGGTGGCTTATACGATGCTTACGTAGTTTTTTCCATGGGCGGCGGTTGTGTCATTTTCGTGGGTGCGACCGCATCTGAGGCCGCTTGTACTATCGACCAGGCCAAGACACTGCTTCGGCGCGCGCTCGATTATAGTCACTATCCGCGGGTCGAGGCGATTTGAGGAACAAGATGCGTTTTCCTACGACACGCTGGCAAGTCGTCGACCAGCTCAAAACCTCCGAGCCCAGCCAGAGAAAAGCGGCGATAGCCGAGCTGATGGAACTGTACTGGCAGCCGTTATATGCGTTTCTCCGGTGCGACTACAGCAGAGAGGAGGCCGAAGACCTCGTCCAGGAGTTTTTCACTCATTGCCTTGAGAGCGACGTCCTGAATCGCGCCGACGCTTCACGCGGGCGGTTTCGGTCGTTTCTTCTGGTCTGCATAAAGCGATTTGCCTCAAATCAGGATCGCCTCGAAAGAGCCAGGAAGCGCCGGCCGGAAAGCGGCCTCCCCATGTCCATCGAAGAGCTGATCGCGGTTGCTGGACCGGCACTTGAACCGAAGACTGGTGAGACGCCCGAATCCGCATTTCAACGAGTGTGGATTCAGACGACAATGCTGCGGGTTCTTAGTGAATACAAGCGGCGTTGCCAAGATCTAAACCTTGCCGACCGCTATGAGATGTTTCGGCTCCGCATTATTGAGCCGATTCTCTCCGATGCATCCAGACCCTCCTTTGCAGCGCTTGGCGAGCAGTTTGGGCTGTCAGAAAACGCCGCAAACAAAGCGGTCATCAGGGCCAACTCCGATTTTCGACGACTCGTCGAAACTGAATTACTGGGCAGTGTCGAGGACGAGCTGAAGGAAGATGCCTCGGCGGTACTCGCTCTCCTTTCGAGTTCTTGATGATGAAACTCGCACTTCAAATGCGCCGCCTTCGGCTTTCTGCCTGTCCTATCCAGTCTGCCTTTTGTGCCCTGTTCGTGGCCATCTGTGTTGTCTCGCCTCTCGCCACGGCGGCTGTGGATATGGTCGTCGCAATAGATAATTCCGGCAGTATGCGGCAGAACGATCCGGCCGGGTTGGTGCCCATCGCGGTGCGCGAGTTGGCCAGCCGCTTTTCGGGTGAGAGCCGGCTGGGCATTCTTTTGTTCGACACCAAATCGAGTCTCGTAATGCCACTCACCGTGTCTCGTGATCCTGCGTACTCGACTCGCGTCAGAGATGCCCTGAAGGCCCTTGATTACCGTGGACGCCTGACGGATACGCCGGGGGCAGTCGAGCAGGCCCTTTATGAACTCAGGGAGCGTGGGCGCAAGGACTCCCCGCACGTAATCCTGGTGATCACGGACGGCTTTGTTGATGTAGGAACAGATCAGCGTAGCAGGGACCGGACGCGATGGCTTACGGGCGATTTGGTGGGGGAGGCGCAGCGAGAGCATGTCGCGATATTTGGCGTGGCTTTTACGAGCAATGCGGATTTTGAGCTAATTCAGTCGATATCGCAGACCACTGGGGGGCTTTATTTCCGCGCCCCGACCGCCGAGGACCTTGCGGGTGTCTTCCAGCGAATTGAACAGAAACTGATTGAGACATCAAGGCAGGTGCTGCCGCAGCCACCAGCGGGTATTACGAAGTCGCCTCTGCCGGCCGGTGGGGTTCCTCTGTTCTGGCTCGTTGTCGCGCCCTCGGTTGCGCTGATGTTTATAGTGGTGATCTGGCGCTTGCAAACGTATCGCACCTCGCCGCCGATCGCGGCAACACTCCAAGATGTCGGACAGCATAGCTTGCAGGCCGCTTATCCTCTCAAGCGTGTGACCCGCGTCGGTAGCGTGCGCGGGCCTCGCTGGGCGGCTCGTAATGACATCGTGCTGCCATATCCAACGATTTCTAGGCGGCACGCGGAGATCCGGTTTTCAGCGGACGGTTTTGTTCTCTGTGCCCTCCCTAACACCACGAATTATTCATATGTGAATGGCCGCCGTCTCGTTAAAGGGTCTCAAGTGGCAGTCACCAACGGTGACGTGCTACGGTTCGATGCGTATGAGTTCCGTTTCTTGGGCGGGCGAGTCCCTGTCGGTGGCCTAAGTGGCCGCAGGAGCAGCCGCAAGACGCAACTGGCTGACGGAGGGGGAGTCGGTGATGTGGATGACTTCGCGCTTCCCAAGAACCCCCCTGTTTCGCCTGCGGGCTCAACAGGAGAAAAGCCGGCCGGCACGGGCCAGACTCTAAAGAAACCGGCCGTCGATCGAGGCTGCTGCCCAGTATGCGGTGAACCAGTCCCGCCCGAACGGCTTGAAATGTGGGGCACTCACCGCATCTGCCCAGAATGTAGGGTCCATATCCTGTCCACGGCTTCACCTGAAGAGGTTCAGCACATTTTAGCTCGCCTTGATGCCGAGACCCCCCAGAAAACACTCATCAAACCAGGTGAACCTTCGGGGGTGTAATGTGCTTCTATCGTTAGAGGTTCTCAGCGGCACTCGGAAGGGGCAACGGATCGCAATACCTACAGGCACTGCGGCCGTTTTCGGTCGCGGGGGCGCTGCCGATATCCAGTTTGACGCTGATCCCTATATTTCCTCGCGCCATGTAGTATTTGACACCACCAGCCGATGCCGAATTAAGGATCTTGGGAGCAGCAACGTTCCCCATATCAACGGATCACCGACTCGCGAACGTGAACTTCGCGACGGCGATATTCTTGAGCTTGGGTATACGCGCTTTCGCATTTGTCTCGCCACGGTCGAAGACGCCCGATGCGGGGTCTGCGGTTGCTCGATAGGGGCGGAGTCAAATTCCGATGGGCGGTGGGCGGATCTGAGGGGACTGGTGTCCTATGTATGCTCGAAGCACGTGCCAGTGGAAGACGAACACGCCGGGCTCGACATCCGCCAATATCGCGTTTGCCGCAAGCTTGGCGAAGGTGGCATGGGCGTTGTTTACAAGGTCTACGATACTACCACCGGCCGCTTGGTTGCCCTTAAACAGCTTAAGGACCTTGCGAATGTTGATCTAATACGACGTTTCCACCGGGAAGTGGCCGAGCTGAGGAGCTTTGAACACCCGAACATTGTTCGTTTCATAGATACGGACCTCGACGATTACGGAGCGCCTTTTCTTGTGACTGAATACGTATCAGCCGGCGATTTAAGTGCTTTTGTCCAGGAGTCCCACGGGCGGCTTGCGGAAGATATTGCGCTTTCGATTATTCACTGCGTCTTATCTGGTCTGTCTTATGTACATTCACGTGGTGACGTTCACCGCGATATCAAGCCTCAGAATATCTTGCTGGCCACCTCAACATGTACGCAAGAGCGTTCCTGCCTATATATCCCGAAACTTACTGACTTTGGTCTCGTGAAGCCATACTTACGTGCCGGTGGAGCACGCATAACGAAACCAGGAGAGGCATCCGGCAGTTTGCCCTTCATGGCTCCAGAGCAGCTAGCCAATTTTATGAATCTCGACCCGGCGGCGGACGTTTACTCTGCAGCAGCAACGCTTTACTACATCCTAACTGGGCATTTTGTGGTGAATGTGCAGCCGGATGCAACTGAGGGAGAATTCCTCTCCGCAATTCTGAGTGGACGGCGAGTTCCCATCCGTGAACGCGTCACGGGCATTAGCCAGCGCGTATGCGATGCGATAGACCGTGGGTGTCGGCTGGAGGCAGCCGGCCGATTCAAGACTGCGACCGAATTTGCCGCTGCGCTCACTAAGGCATAAAGAGAACTCTAAGAATGGAAAGCGATTCTAGTCTCAAGGCGTTTACCTCAGGCGCTGTTCCGGGTGGACTTTCTTACACTGCATCGTCATGCCGCCATGGAAAGCGAAGCGTTCTTTATGGGGCTCACTTGTGCGCTGTCTCCGATGTGGGTCTCGTGCGGGAGTGCAACGAAGACGCCTTCTATGTCTCACCCGAAGGGCGTCTGCTGGTCGTCGCCGACGGGATGGGGGGCGAGGCTGCTGGCGAGGTCGCCAGCCGGATTTGTGTGGATACCGTTGTCCGCCAGATCGAGTCCGCCTCGCTCGATCCGGCATCCTGCACGCATGCGGTTTCTGTGGTGCAGGCTTTACAGGATGCTTTTGCAGCAGCACAATCCGCAGTCTTGGCCGCAGCGGCGTCAACGCCGGCATGGAGCCGAATGGGCAGTGCCCTTCTTGTTGCCTGCGTATTGACTGATACTGTGTACACGTGCCATGTCGGCGATGTTCGGTGTTACTGCCAGAGCACAGATCGGCTGGAGCCTTTTACGAAAGATCATTCCGTTGTGGCCGAGTTGCTCAGAGCTAACAGGATCACGCGTTATGACGCAATCGATCATCCTCAGAAGGGAGTCATCACTCAAGCCATCGGTCATCGCGCCGGCATAAAGCCCGACGTTAATTCGAGGCACATAAACTCGGGCGACAAAATACTACTCTGCACGGACGGCCTTTGGGGATCTCTAACCGACGCCGAGATGGACGCAGTGCTACGCTCTGATGGTTCAATGCGCGAACTCGCGATCGTCTTGGCTGATCGCGCGAACGCGGCGGGTGGCGCAGACAACAGCACGTTAATACTTTATGAACATTGAATAAGGTGCCGTTCGAAAAGACCTGCCTTCAGTTGCGGAAGTTTAAAAGTCGAGGTTCGTGGGGCGAGTAGGAAACGCGACGCCCCCGATGCCGCTGTCGGTGTGGTTCCCGCAGTCGCCGTTTTGGCGATCGACACTATCTGAGTGGCCCGACATCACCCTTGATCGAACGCTCTGCCAAGCGCTTCCAATTGCGACAGGGCAATCCGCCGCGATTGTCGCTAGGGTCTGAGCTGCACTCTGGCGAGTGCTGTGAGTCGAATCATCGAGACGTGGCATCAGCTGTTTGACGGACGTTCTCACGGCCGAAAGAGCACGCCGATCTTTGCAGCTGCAGAGGCGCCCGAGGTCACCCTCGTCGCCTGTGATGAGCGTTAACCAAAGGGTTTCTCCTATTTCGCGAAGCGCAGCAGCCGCGGCCCCACGAACATCCCCATCTAAATCTCCAAGCCCTTCGATCAGAACCTCCACTCCACGCGGATCTTTGAGCATCCCTAGGGCTTCCGCACAAGCCCGCTGATGTCCGCCACCCGAGCCGGATGACCACGGTCCTTGACGCAGCGCACCGATAAGGGGCTCAACAGCCCGGCGATCACCAAATGCAGACAATGCAATAGCGGTTGCAGCTCTGACACCGGAATCCTTGAAATCGCTCTCACGACATTCCTGCATAGTTTTAGCTAGCGGTTCAATTGCACGCGGATCGCCGAGCTTCTTCAAGGCATCAGCTGCGGCGACACGCAAAGTCCACTGGTCCGCTTCACCTAAAAACCCTATCAGGTGCTCCGTCGCTCGGCGGTCCCCTAGTTCACCCATCGCCTTGCAGAGGTCAAGCTTCTTGTGCCAATCTGCCCCGGATTTGGCGCGCAGTAATGCCGGGAACGCCCGTGAGTCGTGAGTCTTTGCCAGGCCCTCGACCCCCTTCTTTGCCGCTTCGACCCATCGTGGTTCCCCAAGTTTGGCAAGGGCCGCAGCAGCGGCATCCCGGAGCTTCCACGATTGATCCCCCAAAAGCGGAATCAGATGTTCGATAGCAGCGCGGTTTCCCATGGCGCCTATGGCGTTGACGACAGTAATTGCAACGTCAGAATCTAGGGGCCTGGTCAAGATTGCACACACGGCATTGAACGAGCGGACCGTGCCGAATCGTTGGAGAAGTTCGACGGCAACAATCCATGCGTCATGTCGCAAAGAACCAGATTCCAGGAGCGTGCACAATGGCTCCAGAAGGCGCCTATCAGACGACTGCCTCAGAGCTAGCACGGTTAGTGCCGAGGCCTTCTGTGTTCCTCGCTCTATGGCCCACAATAGAGGGTCCATTGCCCTCGCGTCTTTTTGGGCAGACATGGCCAGGCGCTGGTAATCCGAATCGTCCCCTTTGATCACCTCGCGCCACTTCTGGTCACCCAAAGTGGCAAGCGCCTCGGCAGCGGAGCGTCGCACCTCCGTGCGTTCGTCCCCCAGCACCGAAATCAATGTGGGGCTCACTCGCACATCTTTTAGAAGGCCGAGGCCCCGGATTGCGGCAAGCCGAACGTTCACATCTGTATCGGCAACAGCTTTAGCGATTGTTGCCGCACTACGAGCCTCACCAATGTGAACAAGAGCGGTTATGGCTGATTGCCGGACCTTTACATCGGTATCCGACACCACACCAAGTAGGAGATCAACGGCCCGCCCATGGCCTGCCGTTCCAAGTGCATCTGCGGCAATCCGCCTGACTTCCGGCGCCTTGTCGTTAAGCAATGGCGCCATCAAATCAAACAGACGCGTATCCGATAGCGACGAATTGTTGATCTGCGTGATGCCGGCAGCAGCAGCGGCGCGCACTTCGGCATTATCGTCGCGCATAGCATTAACCACACGATCGGCGGCTTCCGGTCCTCCTAAATCAATAAGAGCCCGGACGGCAGCCTTACGGACCTCCAAATCCATGTCACCCGCCGCCCGAGAGAGAGCGGCAAGAGCCGCAGTGTCGCGCAGTTGCGCCAGCGCCGACACCGCACGGCGGCGGGTTCCAACATCAGCGCTCGCCAACTGTCTCGTGTGCCACCACAGTTTGAGTCCCATTAGTTGTTACCGTCCTTGTCGAGCCATTCTGTCGCGATTCTTCACAATCATCTGGCAGATGAAGAAACCGTCGCGCCGCGGCTAGAAGATCACTGGCGCGTTGCTTCAGTTGAGTGCAATCGCCTTTCGTAGCTGCACCAGACAGATCACAATCAGTCCACGCTCGACATGCCCCGCCACAGATGTAGCGCAGGTCGCACCGTCGACATCGTACATTCCGATCAACCGTCTGTTCCCTAAGCGATCGGAACGTCTCAGATTCCATAACGGCGGCAAGCGAGTGTTCAATAACATTGCCCAGTTTGTTATCCGCCGCGTGCTGGGCGTAGCACGGAAATGCAACACCGGAAGGATCGATATAAAGGTTATGCCCTAGGCCGCAGTTTGTCATTGGATAGAACCCGCGCTCAATGACCTCCATCGGATCCACCTGCGCACCGATGGGTTCTAGGGTCGGAAGATCCGACCATTTCTGTGCACGCCCAATTGGCAACACTGGCCTGAATCGGACCCGACGAATGTGCAATTCATCGGCGACCTGCCTAATCGCATCGCCTTCTGGCCCCATGATGTCGCTCTTTGGGAGGACGGCCGCAAGTGATAATTCCGCGGGGCGGGGCTCATTGGGATCGAAGTGAACTCGACGAAGAGCGGCTTCAAAACGGCGGAGGTTGCGGACCACGCGGGTATGCGTTCCGGGCCCCCTCCTGCTGTCGTGAGCCGTGGGACCGCCGTCAAGGCTCACGACGATTTGATCGAATCCTTTAGCGATCGCGATCAACTCACCTTCGTCCAGAGCGACGGCAAAATTGGTCCGAAGGACCAGTTTTAAGGGTCTGACGTGTTGTTTAAGAATACGTAGCTCGTCGATAAGGTTCTGGCGATCAGAGTGCACGAGGGGCTCCCCCCCGGTCAAGATTACTTGCCGAAACCCCAGTTCCTTCGCTTCTCGGATCAGTTTCTTCACGTGCTTGACGGAGAGTTCTTCCGACGACGCGCTCGGCCCAGCATCCGCATAGCAGTGGCTGCATTTCAGCTGGCACTTCCATGTGACATGGAGATAGATATTGTTGAAGTGCGGTTGTCTCGCCTCGAGAGTATCTTTTAGCTGCTGTAGAGACGCGATGGCCGATTCCCTTGTGCGGCAGACCCCTATTGATATCAGACTCGTCGCCACCGCCGATAAATCTGAACCGCGCGCCAGTTCGACCGCCGCTACAATGCGCCGGGCCGACACGGCCGTTAGGCTTGGGTGTGTTCCAGGAGTCGCCAGTTGGATAAGCGGAATTCGGCTGGCCATCGCGCTTCCTGTCCGAGCCACGTCGTCAACCTTCAACGCGGCGAATTGCTCTCCCATGCGTTTATGAAGTTGATCAAACACGGCCTTATATGCGTAGCAGTATGGATCGTGGCCGTGCCTGGAAGGTGTGGAAGCCGCCCATGCATTGTAAGGGCATCCACCGACGCAATAATCGAGATGTGAACAGGCGTTGCACTCGTCGCGGACACGCCGATCCCACTGCTTGAAACGTAGCCCAACCGGCGAAGTGAGCAACCCTTCCAATGACGGTTTCTCTTTAAGCGACCCCAACCGATACTCGCCCTGGCCCGCCAACCTCTGACAAGAATAGATGTCGCCCCTGGGGTCGATAGCCAAGAACATCCCAAGGCAACTTCGAAACGTGCAGACCGTGCCTTCTCCGGTCATCACACTGCGAATTATTTGATCGAATGAAGACACCGCCATGTCCTGACAGTGCTCTAGATAGCAGTCGAGCATTTCGCAAAGCAGACGCGCGTACTGTTCAGGGGAGATGGCGTGGATGGCCTCAGAAGAACCGAGTCTCGGAACTACTGCATGGACCGAAAAGGACAGCCTTTCCCTCATGAAGAAATCAAAGACGTCATGCCACCGTTGGATGTTGAACGGCGTGAACGAAGCGATGCAAACCACAGGCAAACCGGAATCGCGCGCTTTTTGAATACCGCGCATGGTCCGCGCGAAATATCCACTGCCCCTTTGTTTGTCGGTTATATCCGCCGGGCCATCCAGGCTTGTCCCGATTTCGATCGGATGCTGAGCGAATAATTGGCAAAGATCGTCGTTCAGGAGCCAGAGGTTGCTTTGGAGTGAAAGCCGTAACCGGCTAGCTGCGAAACGGTTTAGTAGGCCTTCCAGCGCCTCCTGCCAAAAACGCAATCCAGCGACTAGCGGTTCGCCGCCGTGAAAGGTGACCTTCACGGTCGCTTGTCTCGTTTCCTGAACGATATTCTTGATGAATTCGAGCGCTTCCGAGAGGGTGGAGCTCGACATCAGGGGTCCCAAGTGCGGTCCGAAGCAGTTCGCACCTAGCGGGGCAGCCGAGCGAGGGCACCAGCATGAAATGCGGCTCGGCTCGAGCCGCACTCCATTCGACCTGGGAATGGTTGGACATTCAACATATTCCGCGTAGCACTATTGTATCGCAAGGCCTGTTTATCCGAAATTAAACCGGGACCTTTGATCATCGTCATGACTGACGCTCGCCGGACCGACCACAATGGTTATCCCGATCCCCGACCTCTGCGGTAGAATCATTGATCCAGGCCGAATAGCCTTATGGACCCGCTCCCATTAGTACGATGTGTATGCGGCCAACTCCTACAGCCCCAGAGGCGCCTCCTTTGGAAGCCGCGCAGTCTTTCGTGCCCGAAGTGTTCGTTCACCGTCCGGACGGCTGGGATAGCGCCAGCACCTCCTCAAGACTGCTTGGCGAAAGCAGAAAAGCTTGTTGATGACAAAACTCAGGAGTGCTGGCAAATGGCCGTCGCTTACACCAGCCTCGCCTTAGCAGTCACGCCTGATTCCGCCCCATGCAGATGGATACGGGCCCTGGCACTGGACAAATTGAAGCAGTACGGCTTTGCACTTTCAGATTGGACAGCCTGTATCGAAGGTGGATATAGGGCAGGATCAAGTGCGATGAAGCGTGGCGTCGCATATTGGGAAACCCGCCGGTACGAGGAGGCAATTGCAGATTTCGACCGACTTTTATATGGTGACTTGGCGCGGTGTTTGCGTACGGAACCAATAAACCAATTCGATATCCTCATGATGCGTGGTCAAGTACTATGCGACGCCGGTCGTTTTGATGAAGCCGAACGTGATTTTGATAGTGTCGCAGCCGCACACATTGGCATCACCGGGACAGCCACGAGCAGAGTGACGTATTGGCAACTGGTCGCACGGAACCGCGGCGACAAGGACAAAGCACAACAAGAGCTGCTGAAGTTGCGATAAACATAGCCGCCCCACCTTCCGTTCATCTTTGCCCGCCGAAAGACCGGACGAATCGGTCTTACTTCCACCAACGCCACGGTTTTTTCGTGCCGGCAGCAGGGGCCGGGGCCTTTCCTAGCCAATCGTTCTGAAACGTGACCACATCAGCCATAGAAGTACCGCTATTTCGCAATGCCAGCGTTCCATAGACGCAGCATCGCTTGTAATCCTGGTGAGGCCATGAACAATTGGGCCCCGAGCTCTCGCCCGGAGGAACGCAATTGCCACTTCTCCAAAATGGACAGTTCATTGCCATAGTTGCACATCCTTTAAGCTCAACCCTGACGGCCGCCAGTAGTGAATCGGCCTCCGTAATGCCGAATTCTACGGTGGTCCTCTTCCGTTACCAACTGCAGCACACCGTGATCCTGATGGTGATGCCAGATGAAGCCCTGAATTCGTGGGCCATTTGTTCCTAGTGCCGATTCAATGGCGCGCATCTGTGTTGTGCTGAAGTGGCGCCGCCAACCTGGATCTGCGTTAATGGCTTTGACGAAGTCATTGAACGCCTGCTTAAACTGGATATGGTCCGAATGTAACGGACCCACTAGTTTGTAGGGTAGACGGTAATCGTGATAGGACCTGAAGATCGGGAAGCCCCCGCCGTCAAATATTTGAGTTGTGCGCATATAAGTTTGTCCTGTCGCAAACGACAGTCAGGACTCCGCAAAGATCTTACACTTTCGGTGCTTTGGGCGACGGAAAACGCGATCAGACGTCCCCAGACTCGCCCCGCAGAGGACACACTGACCGCGCGTGTGCCTGGCTTTCTGAATTTCCGCTCTTCGCTCATTCTCCCGGCGGGTTCGTCCGTCCGCCTCACGACGGCGCTCCACTTCTTCGTGTTGGCGCTTTGCGGCCTCGGATTGTCGCTTGCGAGCCTCTTCTGTTGCCTTCAAATATATTGGATGGCAGGCATCACACAAGACCCAATCGGTAGTGTCCTGTAGCGCCCTTGTACGCCATCCCGCCGACAGCTCGGTTTTGGTCATTCCCATCGCTACCTGCATCGCCAACATTGATTTCGGCAATTGAAAACCCGCAACTTCATACGGGTTGAAACCCCCGGAGATAGCCGACTTGAACTCCGTATTCGGAATTCGATGGCCGGAGTCGGAAAGTATGGTACTGCAAATGTCACATTTCATCGTATTGAGCCCTCAAAACAAAATTGCCTCGCTAGGTCTACTCTGTAAAGTCGAAGCAGCCCTTATGCTTGTCACGACCAAAGATTCGGTCTGCGGTACTCAGCCTGGTGCCACACATCATGCATAGCCCACGCGATTTCCTGACCGACTCAAGATGAAGGCGATGCTCGCTTTTGGGCTCAGATGTTGTGGCCCGGTTTCCGCCCTTGTCTTGTCGCGGTCCGCTCTTTTCGACCGTATTTCTCTTCTGTCCTTCATCTCCCTCGATTTGAGCGAGGAATTTAGCTCGCCGCTGATACAAGTTCGGCCACAGCGCGCCACACTCGATCAAATGCTCCGCGCCTAATCCCCCGGGAGAACCGTCCCGGTTGAAATTCATTATGAAGCGGCCTTTTGCTCCTGCTAGCACAGGCCGCACTGTCTGATATTCCGGAGGAAACGCCCACTCGTTCATGAAGTGCTGGATGGACGGGACAGGATACAAGCCAGAGAACGAGATCCATTTAGAAGCGGCGGTCTTATCACGGAGTGCCACGCGGCAGAGGTCGCTGGAATTGGCACATGAGTACGAGGTGAAGTAAACCGCGACGAGTTGAGCAGCCGATTCCACAATGTCGCATAGTTCCTCAGGGGTAATCCAGAAGAACTCAGTATCCGACACCCCTGATATCGAAGACTTGCGCTTGCAGAAGTCATCGAGGGCATCGAACGACGTCCAGCTCGGAAGGTTCTCCGTAACCCTCGACGCCGGCGAGGGGCGAGCAGGGACCACAGAGGGCACTCCGGCCTCTTGCGCAGAGTCGCGCTCTTTTCGCACCAGATCCAGCGCAAGACCGGCATTACCCCCACTCCCGATCCACCGCCCAGTTGCATCGATGCGCCCGGCGTCGACTAGCGGTTCGCGGGTACACTCCGCCCCCTCAATGAACGCGGGGTATCCAGCAATCTTCTTAAACTCGGCATTGTGTGAGAGGGCTTCTTTGACGCGAGCCAGTTTGTCCGGATCACCGGACTGGATCGCGATGCAGTAATAATTCTCGTTGCAGTCGGCGTCGCCCTCCCAAAGCACCGCGGCGGTTATCTCCGAGGAGTCTATCGCTCGCCAGAATACCTTCCAACACTGGCGGCCATATATACCGGTACCCACTAGCGTCCAATCGAACAATATCCCTAGCGTCGGAAGATTCCTAACCACGAATCGGCCCTCCTCGAGGATCACCAAGCGTTACAGCATCTACTACACGCGATATCGTATTGGTCTGCTCAGCCGACGGCCGACATTCTTCATGCCATCCTAACGTTGCGGCAGATTGTGCGTTTCGTAGGGCCGATTATACAAAGTTGCACGTCGCACCGCAGGTTGGGGTCCGGCCCGCCAGGTCACTATACCGCTCGCCAAGCGTGCGGGGTTGCGAGCGTTTTGTTTGGGCAGAATTATCGAAATTGCCGTGTAGTAGCATTAGCCACAACGGAGCAGAGCCGACCCAGTCGCCCGGCGATACACGGCGTCCCGGGGCGGCGCTCGGCGTCGTGTGGCCGCAATGAAAACCGGAGCGGATATGGATCACATCAAAGAAGCGCATGTCTTCATTCAGGGCGGCGGGAACCAGGCACTCGGGCGAGAGATCGTCGGGGCGCTGCATCCCGAGTACTTGTCGCAAACGGCCCCGCCGCAGATCGTTGTTCACGATGTTTTTGGTCACTGGCCGGGTGAGATGTTTGCCTACGCGTACGCCGATCTGCGGAAAAATCACAACATCATGTTGTCGAGCACGAACTGCCTGCTACAGGACGGATCGGCGTATGGCAAAAACATTTACGTCGTATATCTCAAGGCGTAGATTACGCTCAATCGCGCTCCGACATGTTAGCCATTTGGGAATGCGGAACTTTCCTCTCTGGAACATGGCCTTGCTCTGGCGGCGTTGTACGAATCTATATGGTTTGGAAGATGGCTGTCTCTGGTCCACGTCGTGGGGCCGGCCCCGAGGGGTACGACGATGCGTTACGTCCGATGCGAATCGCGAGGACCGGACCTCGACTCGTATCTCCACCAGGCCCTCTTCCGGGAATCGTGGCGGGTATGACGTTGTTTGCGTCGAGAGCAAAGCAGTTGGACCGGCCGTACCCTTTTAAGGGTGGGATGGTGACCCGCTTCGTTTGGGCCGGCTGACAAGTCGTCCCAGCGGCATAAATGGTTTTCGATCCGCTCGGGCGTTGGCACGCCGGTAGGCCAGAATGGGGACTTGACGACGCGCGGGGGCACCGGGTTCCGGCTCGCCGATGACGCCGCCCACCGGGCGGTCTGCCGTTTCTGAGCCGGGTCGCTGGTACGGCCCGGCCTGTATCGCGCTGCAGTCAGCTCATTGCTTAGCCTCTCCAGTCGCCGATCCCGTCCCAGTGCATCTCAAGAGTGCGCGACCCCGGCATCCCGCCGAGCAGACCGAATACTCGTCTCATCTCACGCAGACCGCCCAGCCGGTGAAGCTCCTCCCCTATCGCGGTGGCCTGCGGCTCGAGTCGCTGACTCGTGCCCCGATCGTTACTCATATATGCGGCACACAACCCCTTCAGAGTGGCCAACATTTCGTCATCCGACATGTAGTCTCCTTTCCGCCGATCATTCAGGGGGGGGGCGGACCCAGATCCGGGATACGCCTCGCGCCCCACAGTGTTTCTTAACCAGTGCCGGCCACAATCTGCTCAATGGAGGAAGAATGTCTGTGACGCTGGATTCACGACCGATTCGAACCACGCATTTCCAACACCAGAATCCCCGACACAGCCACGATGCCCTTAGCCTTCTCTCATCCAGCTGGCTTTCACGCCCAGTTTGCGCAATTTGTCGTAGTAAGCGATACGATCTTCTCTAAATAGATAGCCATCCCAACGAGGCCCGGCCATATCGTCGGAATTACACTGTACGCACTTGGCCTTCGAGTTTATGTTCACGAAGCCCCGCATCCCAGCCGCTTTGGACTGGTCATCCATTTGTTTTTCCCAGGCACCCTTCTGCTGAACACTCTTGCAGCTGAGGCACATGAGCTCGTCGGATTTCAACCCTTCTATCTTCTGCCTCAGCTCTTGTGACTGTCTCTCGTTCCGCCCATTAACGGTCGCCTCAACAGCCGCGCTTAACGCAGATGGCAGAGTTGCTCGTCGAGAACTGAGAGAGAGTGCGGCGCGTTCGCGAATGTCAACGCTCGTATGATTGAGCAACGCTGATAGAGATTCGAAGGCCGCAGCTCCTTCTTCCGCCGCGCTGGGCACTTTTCCCAACGCTAGAGCGAGTAGGATTCGCTGGTGAGGATCTGTGGGCTTCCAGGACATTGCTTCAAGCGTCGGTGCATAACACTTAGCGGGATTGTCTGCGGGTCCGTAAGCCAACTTATCAACAGGTACAGAACGAGCGGACGACAGGAAAGCCTCGGACAGAGTGCCCATGGAGAGGTTCCCAAGCCGGACCAGTGCTTCCTGCGCAGCTCGCCGAGTACTGGGTTCTCTGTGGCTTAACGCCTCCATCAGGGGTTTCACCACACTAACCTCTTTGATTAGGCCTAGCGCTTCGGCTGCTTTCCGCGACGAATATGCGTCGCCAGTTGCCAGAGTGCCAGCGAGCGGCTGTATCGCGCGAGCATCACCAGATTGAGCGAGCCCGATCGCGGCGCTCAGCCGCACCGCATGGTTGGTCGATGCCAATTTCCGAGTCAACCACCAACGCGATAAGAAAGTCATCTGTTCCTCCTACTGCTCTCGTCACTTACGCAGCTATTCAACGCAGACCTTCGCGGCGCTGGTGCGCTCGCGAACCGTCTAGGCGTGGAACTCATAGCATTCCGTATGTTTCTCGCGGCGAACGAGTCGGTCCACGAAGCCGAGACGACCGCCGCACATTGTACACAGGCCCTGAGATTGTCTAAGACCCTCCAATTGCCGGCGATGTTGTTCTTCACCCCGTTTCTTAGCCTCCACCGCTCTCCGCGCTTCGCGGTCGGCCGCCTCTTTCCGTAGGCGCTCTTCGTCACGTCGCTTCGCCTCTTCCGCCGCTTGACGGACCCGTTCTTCGTCACGCTCAATTTCGACCAAGAATTTCTGCCGACGAAGGTAGAGCTTTGGCCACAGCGACGTTGGCTGGATTTGGTCCGTAGGATTCAAGCTGCCAGACGCAGAACCCCGGTTGAAGTTCATGACGAATCGGCCCCGCATGCCAGCCAGTTTGGGCCGCATCTTTTCGTACTCGGGACCAAAATTCCATTCATTGACAAAGTGCTCCACCGAGGGCACCGGATAGAGGCCGCAGAATGTAAACCAGTTAGATGCGCTGGTCTTATCACGCAAAGCGACCCGGCAGAGGTCGCTGGAATTGCCACAAGAGTATGTGCTGAAAAACACGTCAGTGACGCCAGCCGCCGATTCGACAATGTCGCACAGTTCCTCTGGCATGATCCAGAAGAATTCACTGTCTGTGACGCGTGACATGGAGGATTTCCGCTTGCAGAACTGATCGAGATCGGCAAACGCGGCCCATTTTGGCAAGGCAGACGTCAGCGGCGATGTGGGCCGCCCAGGGATGTCGCCGTCCACTGTAGCGCTTGCCGCGGCGGGCTCGCGCTCCTTCCGCACAACGTCGAGCATAACGCCCGCATTCCCGCCTTTGCCGACCCAATTGCCAGTGCCATCAATTCGCCCGGCGTCCACGAGCGGTTCACGCGTGCAATCCGCCCCCTCGATAAATGCCGGATATCCGGCGAGTTTCTTGAACTCCGCGCTCTGGGAGATCGTTTCCTTTACGTGGTTAAGCTTCTGCTCGTCCGCGGACTGGACGGCAATACAATAATAATTCTCGTTACAATCCGCGTCCCCCTCCCAAAGCGATGAACCTGAGAGGCCCGCGGGCTCAACGGCGCGCCAGAAGACTTTCCAGCACTGCCGCCCGTAGGTCGCCACCCCGACCAGCGATCGGTCGAACAGAATCCCCAACGACGGAAGATTTGTCACCACGCTCTCATCTCCTTATGAAAAGCATCTGTCCCGCAATATCTAATTCACCAATGTGTCTGTAGATCTGCTGGAGATCCATCTCAAAATCCGCGACGGTGAGGAAGGGCTCGAAAAGAGGTGCATTGTTGACGCCGATCAAACCCATTCCTTTTCTCACGGCAATGGCGAAGACGGACGCCCTAGCGACAACCGCTTTTGGTGGCCAGCGGCACGGCCCTATGGAGCATCGGATGCCAGAGGCTATTGCGAGCATAGCGGGGCTCCCTCCGTCGTTGGGTAGCTTAGCTTTAATAAGCTAGAGCAATTCATCCTTCAAGCCCAATTCCCGTAACGCGGTCCTTGTCTCCTCCATCGCCTGCTTGGATACGCCTCCGTCGGGTGCAACATCTACAGACACAGTCAACCGCAAGCTCTTTGTCGTCGCGAATCTTGACAAGACTTTTGTATAGAAGTTCATCCACTTCTGCGCTGGCACCTCGCCCGACCAGCGGAGGACAGCCGGCTTTTCTGCGACTGGTGGAATGTGCGGATCTTCGTCTTCGTCATCCTTCGCGGGGTCTGTGATAACTGGCCCGCCACCGGCTGTCGGCGGCGACCCTGCTTTCGGATCAAAGAGGTTCCCTGTGCCAATGGGCTTCGGGGGTGCGGAAAGCGATTGCTTGTACGCCTCGGCGGTTTCAGCGGTGACCACATAGACGTCGTCGGAGATCTCCACTTCCTGCGGAGTCATGCTGACGCCGAATACGAACGGGTCGTAGCTCCCGCCAGCGGTCTTGCCGATGTAGGCCAAGACGCTGTTGCTCACGCCCCGCGCGATGGTGTCACGGATGAGATCGCCGTTCAGAAGCCGCGGGAATAGCGGCGAGGCGAAGACTGCGTCCTTCACCGCCTTGGTGCTCCACTCCTTGTGAGCACCCGACCAGTTCCGGACCAGGAACTTCGGACTGATGCCCTCGGAAATATCGCCGTCCTGCTTTAGCCGGTTGACGATGAAACCAACCAGCGAAACGTCGGCACTGGAGTGCACCAGGCCAAGGTCAATGCTGCGTATGGAATTATCTTTCGCGAGCAACATGACCGTCTTGTACGTGCGCCAGACGGACTCCTTCCGGTCCCGCTTCGACTTGCCTTGATTCTCGGCGAGTTGCTTTCGCTGCAAGTCTTCCAGTTTGAGCTCAATCGCTTCTTCCTGGATGTCCTCCCACGCCAGCAACTTCCTTGCTTCATCATGAAGCTGCCGCCCGGAATCCGGCACGCACCAAATCAGCGCGCTCTTGAAAGTGCGATCCGACGTCCCGCATTGCTTGGTCATCGCCTCAACAATCTGAATTACCTTGGCATCCTCGGTGTCGCTGTTCTCCGGAGGGAGGACCACAATGGCAAGCGCGGCTCGGTTCGGGATCTGGGAACTCTTGGTCGGAAAAAAGATGCGATCGATCGGAAATCCCTGGGTGAAGACCGACTGGACTTCCGTTCGCACCCGATCGTTGATCCGAGGCTGTTGGATGCTGGCACGCTTGTCGGCGAGCAGTTTGTTCAGGTTCGCGCTCAGCCCGAACCGATAGCGGTTCCTGTCCACCGACAGGAAATAGCAGGCGTTCTCCAGTGCATCCACAACCGTCTCAACATTGCCGATGTCGAGTGATGGCTCCGCTACTGCCAGGCGGATCTCCGGGATGGTGGCCTCGCCGCGCGCTTGGCCTCCGTTCGATTCGAAAAAGATCGACGTCGCCACCTTTCGGTTCAGGCGGGCCTTTCGGATGGTATCAACCGCTTCCGCATCCAGCCTGATTGCGTGGGAATCCTTCTTCCCACAAATGTCCGTGGTGACGGCGCCTTCGAGCTTGTTTTCACCCAACTGCTCAAAGAGTGCGGAGCGAAACATCGGGTCGTCCAGCGGAGCCGTTCCAAGGCCAATGAGCGGGTCTTTGTGGGCACCCTGAAAACCTTCCTGGTAGGCTCGAGCAACCCACAGCGCCAACAATCGCAGCACACCTCGGGTCCGTTGGAAGCGGGGTAAGGTCTGCCATTTCCGTTCGAAGACAGAGAGGACACTGGGGTGCAGCGGATAGGTGGCAGCAAAAGCCTCTCGCGCGGTGTCGATCGGAAACCAGTTTGGGATCTGCTGCCGGTGTTCGATGATCCAATCGGAATACTCCGCGATAGTTCGCTTGGCGTCGTCGTTTAGCCCTTGCCATTCGAACAGGCGACGCCGGATGATCTCAGCAGTCTCCGACTCCGCGGCCATCATGATCGGTTTGCCGACCCGGTCCAGCATCTTCTTAAACCACTGCTCGTCGGCTTCGTCGTCGGAACTGTATGGCATTTCCTACGCGGGAATCGACACCAGGAGAACCACTTTGTCCGAGCCGCGTGCCTGCTCCGAAAGGGACTGAATGAAGTTGTATAGAGCGCGATGGTAACCCTTATGGCGATAGGTGCTGGTGTAGTTGATCACCTCGTCCATCAGGATCAAGCTGGGTTTATCCTTTGGCAAGAATGCCTGGATCACATCACCCTTCGGTTCGACAAATTGCCGATCGTGCTCTGCGACAACCGCAAAGCCGGCCTCGCCACCCAATTGCCATGCAATCTCGCCCCACGGAGTTTTGCGGAGCGGGGTTCCGTCCTCGCCTCCACGCCCGGTAATGGAGTCGAACTCGGTGCCAACGAAGACCGCTACAGCCGCCTCTGGAATCGCGGATACCCCGGCCGTGTCAAGAATATTTCGTACACCTGTCCATGCATGGGATTTCGGGCCATTCTTCGCCAGGTGGTACAGCAGAGTGAGCGCGTGAGTCTTGCCACCGCCGAATTGCGTGGCCAAGTTGAATACCGCTGACGTCTCGGTCTTCTCACCCGAGAGTCGCCGGACAACCTGTCCAGCGAGTTCCAGAAGCGAACGAGTCAGATAAGTGCGATCCATGAAGGCATCGGCATTCCGGTAGACAGCCGGCGCGCGCCCGTCCCGGACCTGGTCCAGATGAACGGCGAACTCAGACGCATCGAGAGGCTTCGATTCGCGCAGGTCCTCGCGCGGTGTAACGACCTTGTACCACGGTTTCAAATTCGCCATAGCGTTTCTTTACAGTCCCAAACCCTTCTTCCGTGCGAGCACGCCTTCCGACCAACGTCGTTCGTCAGTGCCATTTGGATAAAGCGCGCACAGGGATTGAGCCAAACTCCAAAACTTCTGGTCCTTTCCTACGCCGTCGTCGACTAAGAACCGTCTTAGGCCTTCGCCGCGCCCCGCGGCGAATAAAATCATCGCTTGGTGTAGTCGATCTAGCGTCGTGCTGCCGGGCTTCGCAGCGTTCTGGAGAGTCCACCCGGTGCCTTCCTGTTCGAGTTCTTCCAATAGTCCAGGCAATGTGAGTTGTGCGGATTTGGTTCGCTTTGTCGTTGGTGATTCAGTGCCCTCTTTGCCAAAGAGAGCTTTAGTTCGTTCAGTAACGGGCAACAGCCGTGCTGTTTCACCTTTGACCTCAACTAAATTCGCGAGGAGTTCCAAATGCGCACCCAACCCTTGGGCGATTTTTCGGGCGGCGTCGTATTCTAATGTGAATCCGGTAATCCGTCCACCTTGGATCGATTTCTCGGCGGAGTCTCCCTCGCCGTCCTCCGTCTCCCCTGTCTCCTCTCCTTTGGTACTCTCACCGTTGGAAAGTCCCGGGGAAAGCGTCCAAAGCCACATCGCCGTCAGACGAGCATCTTCCTCGAAACCCGTGGTATCCGCGCCCGCAAAGATCATGGAGATTGCTTCCTTTGAGACCGCTGCCCAAACGTATTCGAGATACTCCTTCAACATCACCCGGTCACCGTCCGGCTTCTCAACGCGAGAAAACCTAGAGAAGATCTCAAGGGCTGGGCCGAGACAAGAAAAGATAGCATCTGCCCCGACTACGCCTTCCTGCGCCAATCGTGGCATCCACTCATGAATGCGTCGCGGCAACTCCTGCAGAACGTCACGCCAGTCGCCGACCTCGTCTTCGTGACCCCGGCCGTGAGGATCTTTCCGTGGTCGACAGACAAGATGCACTGAGGAACCAAGCACCGCTCTGTTTTGTGCCAAGAGACGTGTACCCATCTCGGTATCTATTGGCCATGACGCCGTGATAATCCAGCCAGCTTCTATCATTGATTGAAGTTGCGCTTCCCAGCCGGACGTTGATTTGTGAGCGAACACCACGACTCCAATGCCCTGAGGAACTAACACACGTCGGGCCTCAGACATGGCTGCTCGCATTTGGGTTTCGTAGAACAGATTATTCTTGCCTGAGGATGCAAACTCGTGGCCTGGCGACTGAACAATTATTTCCTCGTCCTTCGGAATAAGAGGCGTCGAGAAAAGGCTTGGAAAGTCTCGAAAGAGCATTCTTCTGAGCCACACGTAGAAGAAGTCCGCAAGGTCAGCATATTGAACGGAGTAGTAGTACGGCGGGTCCGTGACAATTGCCTGCGCCGAATCATTCGGGAGAGGATGAGAAGTTGCCGACGCGTGCGCAACTATCCCTGCGACATTCTTCAATTCGGCGATCTCTTCGATCGCCGCGGCGAGCGGTTCGTATGCGTCGTTCCAACCAGCAGTGCGCTCCGACAAGAATGTGCCTTCAGCGAAATCCCAAGTCATCGGCAACGCTTGCCGGCTGAAGACGTGCTCAATCTTCTCCTGGTCCGCCTGGGGTCTCCAGGTGCAGAGGCTGCATCCTCGATCTGACAAGCGGCTAACCGCCATGGCGAGAAACGTCCTGACCGCCTGTGAAAACGAGGCATCTTGTCCAAGGTCAACGTCACGTACTAGCTTGGCGAGAGTTGAAAGGGCAAGAAGCTGTCTCGATGTGTAGAAATCTGCCCAAGTGATGATGCCGTATAGCGGGCCGCGGTTCACGAATGCGTGATACCCCTCTGTGGACTCTTGGGGTACTAGCGTCAATGGCCCTTGATGGTCGCGGATTTGTTCAGCCAAGAGACTTGCGGCAGCGGCATTCGCTATAAGGTCGCTTCCCGTTGACAGCCGATATGATCGTCCCTGTTGATCGGGCCGCGTTCTAACGACACAAAAGAGTCTTGCAGTATCAGCGCCACCCCTATGCGCTTTCAATTGCTCCTTAACACGGGCGATCGGAGTCGTATACCCACAGCAAGGGCAAGTTGCCGAGCCTCTTCTCATTGTGCCGTCAAAGGTCGGCTCAGGAATCTTAGTATCGTGGTCGTCTTGAGCCACCCATCCATTGGCTTGCTTGATGATGATTCTGAAGTCAACATGCTTTGCATTCGAACATGGCAACAATTGCAGCGCGACAGAGCGCTTTGGCTTCTTCGCCAGCCAAAGCGTTCGCAGAAGGGGTACTTCCGCCCCACAGCTGGGGCCTTCGCAGTGAATCGTTCGAGCCCAGAGGTAAGCTATTGTTGACGCCGGGATAAAACGACAGCATTTCCGCCGGTTTTGTAGTTGAAGAAAACCAGCCATCAGCCAGGATGCAGTACGCACGCTATAGCAGTTTCTAAATCTCCCGCCTGACAAACGCTCCGCAAGGATGCGACAACCGCCGGTATGGTCGCAAGGCGATGCCGCTACTGTGAGCGAATCTTCCAGCCATCGAAATATCAGCCGGGGCAGTCGGTGTGTACCGATCCCGCTTGCCAGCGCCGACGTCGCGCCGAGTATCACCGCCAAAAGATCGCGGCGGATCCGGAGTACCGCCAGGTGTGCCTGGACAGCCCACAGAAATGGCGCTCCCGCAACCTGGACTACTGGCGTCAGTATCGCGAACAGCATCCGGCCGCCGTCGAGCGGAACCGTCAGCAGCAGCACATTCGGGACCAGAAGCGGCGACTGCGCGATCTTGCAAACAACAACTCAGTTTTCGACCTAAAGCATTCCGTGGCTGGGGTCTGGCTGTTGGGCGCCGGACTCCAGAATCTTGCAAACAACAACTCAGCTCCGGCGCAAGTCTGGATTTTGGAAGCACTTCCGCCCCGCAAACCCCCGCAGTCGGAATCTTGCAAACAACAACGTCCTGGCGCACAGGCGGCTTCTGCCGGATAACTGAAATCGCACCATGCTCACCACCGATCAGATCAACGACCTGCATCGTCTGTACTGGTCCGAGCACTGGCCGATCCGCAAGATTGAACGTCATCTGCGCATGAGCTGGCGGACCATCAAGAAGTACCTCGATGCGCCGGCGCAAGGACCAAGTCAGCGGCAGCGCGAAAGCAAACTCGATCCTTTCAAAACCACCATCGCCGAATGGCTGGAAAAGGACCCTAGCGCGACGGCAGCCGTCATCGAACAGAAACTGCGGCCACTCGGCTATCGCGGCGGACACACCATCCTGCGCGATTATGTGCATACCGCCCGTCCCCAGGTAAAACCCAAGCGAGCCTTTCTGCGCATGGAACCGCCACCAGGCGAGCGCTTCGAGGTCGATTGGGGACACTTCGGCGTGCTCGATTATGCCGGCGACAAGCGCAAGCTCTATGCATTCGCGCTGGTCGAAGCGCACAGCCGCATGTTCTACATGGAGTTCACCCACAGTCAGACATTCGAGACCTTCGTCCGCTGCCACGTGCATGCGTTTACCGCGCTCGGTGGTGTGGCACGCGAGATTGCCTATGACAATCTGGCGACCGCTGTCGCCGAGCACGATGGCCGCTTGGTCCGTTTCCTTCCGCGATTTCTCGCCTTCGCCCGTGAATACAGCTTCTATCCGAAAGCCTGCAACGTAGCGGCAGGTTGGGAAAAGGGCTTGAACTCATACTGCACCTCGTGAAGTTTGTTTCGATGAGCTTACTGTTTCAGCCTGATATTCCCGCTTATGAGCATACTTCCCTGGCAGGTCTTCTGGCGGGATTTCGTAGAGATAGTTGCCTCGATCATCAATGGGGTGCGCGCGAAGCAGACCGCGGCGGCGCCATAGGTGTACGGTTGACAGCACGGTGCCATAGCGGGCGGCCACATCTTGCGGGGTCAGAAGCCCCTGGGCCAGCAGCCGCGTACGCCGATCGGTGAGACGGTAGATCGTGCGCAGCCGGCCGATGCGCGCGGCCGTCCACGGAGTTGTCACCACGGTACGCACGCCTCGTTCATTGAGCACATCCGCGATTTCCCCGTCCGTATAGGTGTCGATGAGCCCGTCGATCTCTTTGACGACCTCCGCATCGGTGGTGCGCAGTTCCATGCATGACTTCGGCAGCGGTATATCGAGCGAGCGTGTCGCTCCGCCGGCAAAGCGTATATCAACATGCAGTGCGTCGCCCTTGGTGAGGGTTACGTCTTCGATCAACAGCCGCAGCATGCGTTTTTTCTCTTTCATCTGCGTGCGCGGATCGCGCCAGAGACGTGGGAAATCGGTGGAGAGGGCCATTAGTTCGGCGCGCTCGGCATCGGTTACAACGCTAGCGTCGGCGGCCTTTGCTTTCTCGTATGCTTCCTGTGCCACGGCAAGCGCACGAAGCTTTCCGTTCCAGTCCGCTTCCAGTGAATCGGCCACCAGCCGATTGTCGGGATCGACCTTTAGAAAGCGTCGCTGCGCAAGATCCGCTTCATAACGCGCACGCTCCACATGTTGACGCCGTAACCGGTCCGCTTCCTCGTGGCGGCTCGCGAGTTCCTGGCGCACTGTAAGCGCTACTTCAATCGCCAAAGGCGTCATGGCCTCGATAACGACATCGCCGATCGCCGCATCGAGCGCAGTGCCATGGACGGTCTGACAAAGACTGTCTTCGCCCCGCTGCAGTGGCCCCCGGCCGCACCAATAGGTCGGCACGCTCTGATTGCGGTGCGAGTGGTAGCGGACGGACATGCGTTCACCGCAGGTTCCACAGATCACCAGTCCCTGCAGTAGCGCCGTGCCCTCGCGTGCCGGTCCACGGTGCCGTTCCGCGCTCCAGGCGAGCGCGTTGCCCTTCACTCGCTGGCGGTTCAACTGGTACTCTTCCCAGGTAATATAGCCCGGATGAATGTCGCGAAGCAGTATCCACTCCTCGCTCGGTACCAGACGAGAGCACACCTTGCCATTGGGCAGATGGCGCTGTTTGGTGCGACCGAAAACGAATGCGCCGGCATAGCGCGGGTTGTGGATGATCTGCCGTGCGCGGCAGTGCAGAAGTTCAGCCCAGACAAGTTCACCCTTATGCGCCCCGCTGCGCAGTCGCCGCGGGAACAGGAGTTGCTTCGAATGGAACTCTTTGACCACCGCCAGACAGGACCCGGTCCTCTGAAAAGTCTGGAAGAACAAGCGCACCGAGGCCTGCACCTGGGCATCGGGATCGAGGATGACACGATCCTGGGCGTCATGCACAAAGCCGATGGGCACCATCTGCTTGAGTTCCCCGCGGCGGGCACGGCTCAGGATGCCACCTCGAAGTCGTGCCTTCAGCACGTGCAACTCCGCTTCGCTCATGGTGCCCTTAAGGCCCAACAGCAAGCGATCGTTGAAGTGCGCCGGATTGTACAGCCCATCCTCATCGAGGATGAGCGTGTCGGCGAGCGCGCACAACTCAAGCAGCCGATGCCAATCGGTGGAGTTGCGCGCCAGTCGCGATACTTCAAGACCGAGCACGATCCCCACGCGCCCGAGACTAACTTCGGTCACCAGGCGCTGAAAGCCTTCCCGGTCAGCCGCGCTGGCGCCGGACTGCCCGAGATCGCTGTCGATGACGACGATCCGGTCGGGCGGCCAGCCCAGCGCGACAGCGCGCTCCCGAAGCGCATACTGACGGTGAGTGCTCTCGGTGTTCTCGAGGACTTGGCGCAACGTTGACTGGCGCACGTACAGGTAGGCCAGGCGCGACAGATGCGCGGCCGTGATCTTCTGATGGGCTTCGATGTTCATTAGCATGGACCGATGAGCCCTCCTTTCGATGATTCGCGGGCAAGAGCGCGAGTCGAGAGAACCAGACTCGCCAAAAGCATGGTGACCTCATCGCGCAGCACGGTGGGTAGCCAGACCCGCGCGGCGCTGGATCGCGGCATAGTCTCAGGCAGCGCAGGGTCCGGAGAATCCACTATTCGCGGAGCAAGCGAAGCGCGCAGTACGGAATCCACTGTCTTGAGCCACCCGGGCATACCCTCGTTCAGCAGCAGGGCAAAACCGATACCTCTCGTCTGGCCTGTTACACTTCTCTGCGTCACACTCCCTACCGTGCCGATAACCTGAGAGCGAAGCAGTTCGTACTGCACGCTGTACTGGGTGGAGTCCAGCTTTGCGGCTTCGACGATCATCGAAGTTTTTTTTCCTCCCGCCGCAGATACGGAAGCAGCCGCCGCAGGATACTCCGCGGATGCGCCTCGACACCAAAGCGCTGTGTGAGAAGCGCCGCCAGTTCCTCGCCCTTGAGCATCCTCCCGGCCTCCTGTATCTGCTGGGCCAGGACCGCCAGCGTTTCGTCGCTGAGCTTGTGAGGCCGCTTTGGTCCGCGCTTGCGGGGCAGGAGCCCCGGCAGGCCCTCGCGCTGGAACAACTCCTGGGTGACATAGAAGGCCGGGCGGGACAGACCAGAGACCTGAGCCGCCTCTACCACCGAACGTTCCTCCTGCTGGACGCTTCGCAGCATCTCGTACTTGACCTGCATGAGATCGTCCGGATCGAAGAACGCGCTGTCGCGAAAGAGGGGATCGGTCACCGCCTCGGGGTGCGGGTGGGTGGCGCCCTGTGCGCGCAATGCCTGCTGACGGCGCGTGCGCTGACGCGAACCCGTTGCTGTTCGATTCTTCTTGGAGTGTACTGCCATATGTGTCTTTTTAATTATGTGACACGATACTGAGAATAGCAAGAGGCAAAACAGGCTTGGCATGCTTGGTATGCTGATTTTACCATGCAATTCACTTGAGGCAACCAGCCAATTACCCGCTTCCAAGCGCCGATCATACACATATTTCCAAAGACATATTGCACATAATTTACTTAACATAACCGCGCGCCATTCAGGGACATCTGTTCGTCGATCGTCTTGCGCAGTTGACGTAGCAGGTCGGCGCGGAAGAAGGCACGTCCAGCACCGATCGTGATCACCGGATCGGGCCCTTGAATATCGGTCCACTCGACTGGCAGTGTGCGCAGCCGTCCCCTCGCGTCCAGATACGACACGCGGTCACCACCCCAGTTGTTGCGTACCGCAATGGCGTCGAAGGTCTGACCCCTCAGCGGATGGAAAGGGTGAGTGACAGTGAAAACTTGCGCTATACCATTGCCACGGTCTGCAATGCGCGCTTTTCGATAAAGGCAAAGTGGAGCGCGCCATCGGCTATGCGCGCCGGAGTTTCTGGCCCCTGCGCGACTTCACGGACCTGCATGACGTGAACCGCCAGGCGCGTCAATGGCTGGCGGAAGTCGCTAACCAGCGACAGCACCGCGAGACGCGCGAGCGGCCTATCGATCGATTCCAAGCCAGTGCTCTGCGCCCCTTGCCTGTCATCCCCTATGACTATCGCGACAAGGTAGAGGCGCTCGTCTACAAAGACCTCCGTCTGCACTTCGACGGAAACCGCTACTGTGTGCCCCCGCGTTTTGTAGGCCGCCGCCTCACGCTCAAAGCCGATTCCAGTTCCGTCACCATCTACGACCGCGTCAACGAAATCGTCTCTTACTGACGCTGCTGGCGCCGCGGGCAAACTCTGGGAGCCGATCGATTCGACGCCGATCTCGCTCAACTGCGTCCCGCCGCCAAACGCTCGCGGGCGCAACAGCGCCTTTTCGCGGTTCTCGAAAGCTTTTGTTCCCAGGCCATGCTGGAAGCTTATCTGCGTGATATGGCGGACACCGACCGCGCCCTCTCGCGGCAACTCGCCGACTTGCTGGAACTTGTCCGCCAGTATGGACCAGAACCGGTGGCCGGCGCCATCGAGAAAGCTTCCGCGGCCCACGCTTTCGGCGCCGATTACGTTGCCAACATTCTGCGCCAGCAGCAGGCTCCCCGACAGACTCAGCCGCCCCTTCGTCTGCGCGACCCACGGCTGAACGATCTGGCCACCGATCCGTTGTCCCTGCTGCAATACGACGCTTTCATTCTCGACTCCGGAAAGGAATCCGATGACTCCTCTCGAACAGAAACTGAATCAACTGACCTTATCGACGATGAGCCGTCAGGTAGAGACGACTCTGACTGAAGCGGCCGCCAAGAATCTCAGCGCGTCGGCCACGCTGGAATGGCTGGCCGATATGGAACTGGAAGCGCGCCAACAGCGCGCCATCGAACGCCGCTACAAATGCGCGCGCCTGCAGGCGCAGCCCAGTATCGATGCCTTTCAGTTCCAGCATCATAAGACGCGCCAGCAAGCCAAGGCGCGGATTCTGCGCCTGCTCGATCTGGAGTTCCTCACTAACGGAACCAATCTCGTGTTGATCGGCAACCCCGGTGTCGGCAAAACCTTTCTGGCGAAAATCATTGCCTGGCGCGCCTGTCGGGCCAATCAGCGTGTGCTCTTCACCGCCGCCATGGATATGCTCAATCACCTACTGGCATCCCAGGTCGATCACTCGCTGGTCCGCAAGCTCAAAACTTATACCGAGCCGACGCTCCTCGTCTGTGACGAGCTAGGATATCTGGCCCTCGACCAGCAAACCTCTAATCTCTTTTATCAGGTCATCTCCACACGGCACAGCCAGAAGCGGTCGACAATTATTACAACAAACACGCCGTTCTCCGACTGGGGAAACATCCTCTTCAATACGACTATCGCCACCGCGATCGCGGACCGTCTGGTGGAAAACTCCGAGGTCTTCCTGCTGGGCGGCGAGAGTTTGCGCAAGCCCAAGAATCCCAATCCGCCGGCCGAGAAGTCTTAGCGCCGGCCCCGACGAAGCGCCGCGCTGTGATGATAACCCGGCCGGAGGCGTCCGCCGGCTAACTCCACAACGGCGCTGCTGAGGCGGGCGGGAGTTATCGCTCCCGCCCTTCTTGCTCCATGTTCAACTTCAGCGCCAATCATCTCGTTCTGATCTCGCGGACGGAATATCCGTCGTACGCCGTGCTCCTCATGCAGGACCGCGATACACGCCGCGTTTATCGGCTCTATGACTTCTCCAAAGCCCAGCTCATCCGACCCAATGTGGCCTACTGTGTAGCGGGCAAGGTCAACAGCGCCGACAAACTCTATCTCGTGATCGAATCGGTCCGCCTGGACACGAAACACCGCCGGGTTTCCACTGTTCCTGCTCCTGCTGACGGCGCGGGAGGTTCCGCGGTGCGCTAAGCCAGGCGTCGTTTTCGAATCCGACCTCCACCGGACCGCTTAATCACCGACCGCCTGCGCACCCGTCTGCGCCAGCGTGGGCGCCGGCGCTGATTCTGGCGTCAAAACCGGCGGAATCGCTGCTCTTTTAAACCGGCGTCAACAAGTTATAGGCGTCGCGCCGTCCGCATCATTAGGGTAGAACTTGGTTAATGTCTTTTCGGCTTCGAGTTTTATCCACTCTCCCCATTTCCGTACTTCACTGGCGAGGCGCTGCCCGTACTTAGGGATGTATTCCAGGACGACCTTATTGAGCAACACCGGCACCGGATTGAGGTCGCTCGCAAAGGCATCCGCGCCGACGCGCAGGGCTTCTAAAGGAATTGAGCCGCCGCCCGCGAACGGATCGGCCACCAACGGACGCGTACCGGGGGCACCACCAAGAGATTCATGGGACGACTCTGTTAGCGCACGGCTAGTTTCGAGATATTCCGGGATCTTGGAATTGTCCCAATCGGCGAAGTCGGCGATAAAATCCAAAAGCGCGAATCGGAGTACATTCCAGTGTGCTTCCTTCTTAGAATCGAGGCCTCCACCTACCTTTGAAAGGGCCTGCCACTTTTTCCATGTGTCCTGTGCGCATCCTTGAGCAAGAGCCTTGTCAGACACTGCTTTATTCGCGAATTCATTGATCAGCCTGCAGGCGTCATCCCGAAACTTCTGAGGGCACAAAGGGTCAGCCGGATCGGGCCATAGTGCCGCACACAAAACTGCTCGGCACGCGGCCAGAGGGCGACGTGCCCACCAAATGTGCAGGGTCGATATATGGCCATGCCGAATCGACTTCTCGCGCCGTGCGTGAGTAGATATTTTCTTGATTGGTAGATCGACCTCAATTAGGCGCTTCGGATAGCGGCTCACGCGCTCGCCTCCAGAATCGCCTTTGCCGCCACATGGTAGTGCTCGATTATCACAAGCGGCTCCCATCCGAGCCGCGCCGGATCTTGAACGATACGAACCTGCGGTGTTGATCCGCAGTTGAACACGACATAGAGCCAGAAATCCTTCTTGAGCCGTTCAGCGGTTTTGAATTCATTGGTTGTAAGCGCAACTTCACCTATTCCCGCGCGGCTCTTCACTTCAATGAATCGGACCTCGATCGCCGTCTCCGGATCTTCCGGGTGTGGCCGGCGTGAAATTAGGTCGAAGCCGCGGTTTTCAGATTCCACGCTGGTGACTCGCCACCCTCGGGCCTCTTCATGGGCAATGACGGACTGTATCGCCTTCCTTTCGATTTCGTCATCCCGCACCATCGCAGCAAACTTCGGCGCTGCCCTCTCCGGGTGCGGTAAGACCCAGGCGCGGCCATGGTGCTGAATATCCGCAATGGTGCAAAATCTTTCGCGCTCGATCTCGTTGCGCCGCTTCTCTAGGCGGTTGTTGAGTTCGTCGATCTTATCCTCTACCTGCTTGATGTTTGCGGCGAGCAGAGGATTTGCTTCCCGTGAGTGATCCCCACCCATGAGCTCAGCCATTCGAAGATTCTGGCGGTGGATCAACTCGTTCAAGCTGATCTCCATGTGGGTTGAAATCGTGTCGATCTCTTTAAGCCGCGTCTGCTGAATTTCTTCAAGAAATGGCTCAAGCGCCTTCTCGATCAGGGATTGCTCTACAATGTCGCCACCAGGCAACCCATCGTCAATGCCCGGCTCCGTGCCTGAGGGCGCTGGAACGACGTCCAGAAACATCGTCGGTTGCCGGACGGTGAGGGAACCGTCCATGGACGTCTCCACCACAAACAGCCGCCGGTGGAGGATGTTCCCTAGTCCGTCCCGGATCGTCGCTGAATAAACATCGAGGCGCGCCGGTTGCGTCCGCGCAACATCGTAGAATACTGAGCCGCGTTCCATATCCGGGCCGGCCGACTGGAGCAGGTCTTCTCGAACGACCTCAAAGAGCGGATGGCCGGGCGTCACCCAATCCACAGTCGGGTCCTCGGACAGGTGACGCTTGTCGAAGACGATCTGCTTATATTCTTTGCCCAGCCTGCCGAAACGGGGTTCCAGCAGGTCGCCGGTGGTCCAAAGATTCTTCGGAACCCGTCCAATGCGGTAACAGTGCTTTCCTTTGATGATCTCCTTGGGATGCACCCCAAGCATCGGCCCAGCCAGCAGAAAGAAGTCCTCTACCACCTCGGGTACCAGCCGGCGCTCCTTCGCTTCGGCAGACTTACCAACTATGGCAGAGAGATTAAGAGATCGCTTGGCGAGTCCTTCCAAGGTGGAGTTTGTGATCTTGCGGAACCGCTCGCCGTCCACCTGCTCGACGATCCGGCTTTTGATGAGGTCCTCGGAGAGGTTGCCGGTGTACATCTCGCGGAGCATTCGTTCGATCTGATTCGCCGCGAAGACGTCGCCAAGAACATTGAAAATTTTGCCGGTTTGCTGGGGGTCCAGATCGGACTCGATGTTCTGTAGGCGTTCGAAGAGCTTATGCAGGACGCGCCCTTCGCGGGTATTCGTCGCCACGAAGTTGAGGATCAGACAGTCCTTCTCCTGAAGATACCGGTGGATGCGCCCCATGCGCTGTTCCAGACGTACCGGGTTCCAAGGAATGTCGTAGTTGATCATGAACCAGCAGAACTGAAGGTTGATGCCTTCGCCCGCCGCCTCGGTGGCCGCCATGACTTGGCAGCTTTCCCGAAACTCCCGCTCGGCATAGATGCGGCTACCGGGAGTATCACGGTCGCCGATCTTCATGCCGCCGTGGATCTGGGTTACGGTCAGATGCCACTCGTCCCGCATCTTCTCGATGAGGTAATCGAGCGTATCCTTATGTTCCGTGAAGATCAGAAGCTTCATCTTCGGATCGTCGAAGATACCCTGTTGCGTGAGAACTTCGCGCAGTTTGCGGAGTTTGGATTCGACCTCGCGCCTTTCGAGCAGAAGAGCCTGCGCGACCAGTTTGTCCAGTTGGCCGATCTCGTCTTTCAGTGCGATCGGATCTACCGAGACGACGGCTTCTTCGAGCGCATCCATGATTTCCTGCTGCTCGTCTTCCGGGAGATCATCGAAATCGTCTGGTACCCGCGCATCGATCTGCTGCTGGCGGTAAGCCGCGGGATTCCCGAGAATCTTCTGGCGTTTGTCCCGCATTCGCTCGAGGCTTCGCCTGGCTGCGCGGATGCTGGACGCAAATCGGCGTTGGAGCATTGCCATCGTGAACCCAACGGCGCGCCCACGGGCTGAATTGTCCGCCGCGGCTTTGATTGACTGATCTTCGACGTAGCGGGTCAGGGCATCGTAGAGTTCCCACTCTTCGTCATCGATGGCAAAGCCGATGGTCTCAACCTTTCTCTTTGTGAAAAGAGTTCGCACCTCGCCTGTATCCGGGTCTGGAAAGTGGACCAATGCTTCCTTTACGCGGCGAAGATAAAACGGAGCCTCGTGTCTACGAATGGCCTCATCGATACTGGCGACATCTCCGTAAACGTCCCGATCCAGGAGTTGCAGAAATAGACGGAAGTTTTCCGGATCGCCCTTATGCGGCGTTGCCGTCATGAGGAGGTAGTGGTCCGTCATTTCCGACAACCGCTCGCCGAGTTCGTACGCGAGCGTCTTCTTGTCGGAACTGTAGGCGCTCATCTTGTGCGCCTCGTCAACAATGATCAGGTCCCAATGGCTGCGGAGCAGACTTTCCTTGGCATCTTCGATTCGCGAAACCCAGGAAATCGATGTCACTACCTGATTCTTCTCCTGCCAGGGATTGGAACCGTAGTTCGCGCGTAGAACGTCGCTGCGAACGACTTCGAATTTCTCCTGAAACTTATCCTTAAGCTCCCGCTGCCACTGGAAGCTGAGGTTCGCCGGCGTCACGATCAGAATCCTCTTGACGAGACCGCGCACCTTTAGTTCTTTGATGAGCAGGCCCGCCATGATCGTCTTGCCGGCACCGGGATCGTCGGCCAGGAGGAAACGGATTCGAGGGAGCCGCAAGAAGTAGTCGTAAACCGCCTCGAGTTGGTGCGGCAGCGGATCAACCCGAGCAATCGACAGGGAGAAGTACGGATCGTACTCGTAGGCAATCCCCAGCCGTAAGGCTTCAACGCCGAGCTTGAACTTTGTCGCATCGCCATCGAAGGGTTGCTCTTCCGGCGACCCCTGAAGGCTGGCCAGTTGGGCTGGCGAGAGGATGGGCTGGTGTACCAAACCGGTGGTCATGCCCTGACCGACGAGTTTGATGGAACCGCCCATGGGCACAACCCGGATGATCTTTACGGGCTCTGGGAACATGGGGCCCCGGACGATGATGTTGGCCTTCAAGTCTTGTGGATTCATCGTGGGTTCCTATTTGCTCCCTGGAGTTTCAGCGGGTCCGCCGGCCCTTACCCAGGCATCCACCTCGGGCAACTTGCACTTCCAGAGACGTCCGACACGATGGGCGGGAAGGCCTTTATTGTCGATCCAACGGTAGACGGTGTCGATCGCCACCCCAAGATGGCTGGCAACCTCGTTGACGGAGTACCACCGATCTCCCTGGATGGGATTGCTGTCTGAAGTCGACATGAATCGTCTATTGTGGCAGAAAATCGGGATGGCGATCGAGAATTCTGACGTTGCGACGCCGCAGCGCCTCTCCCCGTAAAGGCTCTTCGACCCCTGCGGGGCGCCGGCAAAAACCGGCGGCCTTGACGGGGACCCCTCATGCGCTGTGGCCAGATCGGGGCCGCGACCGCCGCCAAGCGGCGCAGAAAAAGAGGGACTCGTGAACAGGAATCGCAACCGGATTTCAATCGAGGCAGTACTGCAACGGGAAGGACGCACTTTATTGGCGATAGCGAAGGCGACAATTTGCTGCGGATCGCTGACGCCGGCACTATGCAACTACGGCTGCAAAATCGACCTGGAAGGGACCTGTGAGCATGGTTGCCCATCCATTCTCAAGGCGTTGATGATCCGAGGGTATGGCTGGAATGACATCCCAGGAGAGAAGAAATAGGCGGGACGCAGGGTGGGATGCGGTTGCAAGCCGCATCCCTGATTCACGCTGTTACAGCCATTCGAGTTCCGCACCCTCGGGAATCCGGTGCCACTGGAAGCAATGGGGGCATTCAAGTAGCAACCATTCCAACGGCGGACGATCTGCCGTCCCACCCTCTAGCCGCAACCCTCTCGGCCGAAAGCGTGTCAAGTTCGTGGGTTACGGTCATGCCATCCTCCAGTGACGGAATGCCGCGTTCGTGGCAATGCGCGCATTCGAGTTCATCGCCGACGATTACGGCTTCCGGGTACAGAAGTTGTTTTGCTTTGGCAATGAGCAAGACCAGTTGCTCGGAAGTGAGTTCGCTTAGATCAACCATCGTAATCCGCCTCCTCATAGCAACGCTTTCGAATGAAGCCGCAATGCGGCCTGGATGAAACCCTGATCGCTCAAGTTGCTGTCCCAGGTGGCTGCGAAGTGGCGCAGTTCTTCCGCGAGTTCCACACCCTGCGCATCATTCGAAACCTCCTGATAGATAGGCGGATTGGCCATCTGGAACATGTACGGGTGCATGACGGTCCCGTGCTGCATGCTCTCGATCTCGAAGCACATCTCCGGGTCCTGGCAAAGATCGCCATTGATCTCGTAATAATGAGCGACACTGATCGCGGGGAGGCCGTGCGGCCCCTCCCCGATATGCTCAATCACCAGGCGCATGAATGGTTCGTTCGTGATGGAAACATACAGCCCGTCAACGCCGTCGAACATCGCAATGATAGCTTCGATTGTTTTCATGGTGTGAGTTCTCCTAGATCAATCCAGCGGCTCGCAGAATGGACGGGCAGCCGTGGCAACAATTCCCGTCCGGTTCCACTTCGCATCCGTAATCGCAAAGCGCCGGGGCGTTCTCATCTCCAAACATGACGGCCTTGGCAATGTCCATCAGGCTACGTCCGTCTTTCTTCAGGTATTCGTTAATAGTCAGAAGATTCGCGTTTTCCATTTTGCGTTTTCCTTTCTCTCGCGCCGCTTTGCGGCGGGCGCGGCTTCGATCTGGCCACAGCGCATGAGGGGTCCCTGTCAAGGCCGCGGCGTCAGCCGCGCCCGAAGGGTCGAAGAGCCTTTACGGGGAGAGGCGCCGTGGCCGACAGGGATCAAAAATCCGCTTAAGAGCGGATCAGGCAGTACAGCATCAGAACCATTCCGAGGGCGAACAGGAGGATGAAACGACGAAAGAATCGCGGTCCCATCAACGCCGCCACCAAAAACCAGAACCTCATAAGCACCTCCTCCGTTTGGAACGCGTGTTGTCAGGCGACCGTCGCATCCAGAATGTTGGGGGAGCGGCAGCGCAAAAAGACCACGTCTCGCTTCTTCGATTGCTAGCGATTGAATCGTGATGGCCGAGTCTCTGCTCGAAGTGCCCTCTGCCGGCGTTTCGATTTGGGATGGCGAGTGGGCCGGTGGGGTGCGCGCCTGGCGCGCGCCCCGCGAAATAGAAATCGGGCAAGCCTCTGGCGCGGTGCGGGGGGTCGAGCCACGATCATACTCGCCCTTTCCGCCGCGCCAGGCGCTCCGACCGAATCCGCTCGGCCGAATCCTTCATGACGCGCCAAAGAAGCGCGTCGTAGGCCAGGTAGTGGGTGTCCCGGAGACCCTTCAACCGGAGAACGAGATGCGCTGGGTGTAGTTCGATCACCACAGGCCGGCCCCGGTCCGAAACGGCAGTTTCACGGACAACGATGTTCTTGGGAGTGAGCTTTGTCATAGCGTCCTCGCAATGCGCCGTTTAGAGGCGGCTTATGCCGCCCCTCCTTTCGCCGTCGTCCTCTTTGCGGATTTCGAAGCAGGCTTTGCCTTCGATTGCTTCCTGGCATTCTTGGCTTTCGGACCACACTTGGCGGGTTTCGCCTTCGTGGTCTTCTTTGGTTTCAGCGATACGTCATATCGTCGGGCAGTGCTTGCGAGTGGATCGGTGTGTGCGAGCGGTTCTTCGGAATAGCCCGACGGCACAAGCGTCAACTCCATGAGCATGCGAATCAACTGCGGCTCGCTTGCCTCCTGCGCCTTTTTCCGGAGTTCGAAAGCAGCGGCATCCGCCTCCCGCGTCTCGTCCGTGTTGATGTTGTAGTATTCGCAGATCGTATCCCAGTCGTCGTACTGGAGCCGATCAATAGTGGCGGACACGAGGGTCTCGTAATCGTCCCGGGTCAGTGCCGTTGGAATGCTGTCGAGAACGGCCCCGAGGAGCAGGCGGTTGTTGGCGCGGTTCTTTTGACGTTGCTCCTGCTGCCGTTTCCATTCCTTCTGACGCTCCCATTCAGCGGCTTCCTGTTCGGCACGGTAGTTTGGTTTTCCATGCACCTCGCAATCCGGATCGGCACATACATGAACAACTTCGCCCCGCTTCCCTGGCCCCTCTACGACAATCGCGCTCATCGCCTTCGAGCACGGCTGCTGTTCGGCGTCATCATCAGCCGCAGTGTCGGGCTGCTCCTTCGGCTCAATGATCGTGTACTCGTTGCGAGTTAGGACCTTTTCCTCGCCCTTCGCGTTCGTATAGTACGCGCGGGTGATCTGGATCAGTCCATCGGTCTTCTGTTTCTGAATCGCGATATGCGCATCGACCTTCGATTTAAAACACTCCGCGTCCATGCAGCGATCATCCTGGGCGAAGTCGTCAAACAGGGCAGTATTGGCTCCAGTCCGCTTGGGACACGTCACACAGGCTCCGGCAGCGGGCACAAGTTCAGCATCCTCGCAATCGAAAACGGCATCGGCCAGCGTGAGCATGACGTTCTCGCGAATCCACTGCGCCAACTCACGGACGGGAACGGCGTGTTTTTCCTTGGTACGCCAGTCCTCGCGAAACGCCGCTGCCAATGCATCCTTCTGTTGCTCTTGCGGCAATCGTGCGATCAGTACGGCATGCCCCGCCGTGATCTGGTTTGCCTGAAATGCCTCGGCTGCCTCGCCAATCAGTTCGGCGAGACGAAGGCGCTGGTAGACGTGGGTGATACTCCTGCCCGTCTTCGCGGCAATCGACGCTACGTCGTAGCGCGGCTCAGACGTTTCAAGAAGCGCCTTGTAAGCCATTGCTTCTTCGTAAGGGTGGACGTCTTCCCGAATTGCATTTTCGATTAACTGATACTCGAGAACCTGCGTGTCTGAAAGTTGAACCACACGGACCGGAACGGAGAACAAGTCCGCTAGGCGTGCAGCCCGGAAACGCCGCGCCCCGGCGACAACTTCGAAACGATCCAAATTGAGATCGCGGACGATCAATGGAACGAGGACACCCTGGGAACGGAGGCTCTGCGCGAGTTCTTGCAGCTTCGTTTCATCGAAACTACGGCGCGGATTTGTGGGAGATTCCTGAAGAGCATCAACCGGAACCTCGCGGAAATCATGCCTGACTGAGCCATTCTGGCTCATCGTTTCACGTGCAACAACTTCAACCGTGTCAATCATTTGCGTTTCTCCTTGAATTACCTTTCTCTACGCGCAGCTTGCGTGCGTCGCGGCTTTCGGTTGGCCACGGGCACTGAGGGGTCCCCGTCAAGGCCGCCGGCTTTGCCGGCGCCCGAAGGGGCGAAGCGCCTTTACGGGGAGAGGGCCCGTGGCATTAAGGCAATCAGCCGCGAAAGCGGCTCACCAAAGCGGGGCGTTGCGGGGCGGCGTAGCCCCGCTGGGATGGGTGACGGAAGACCGCGTTTTGTGCGGGCTGAAGTCAGGGAAGGGGCTCCTTTCCTCTCATCACTTGTGCTATCATGTGTACACAATAGGGCGGTATCTATGCAAACACAAAAAGTGGGTATCCGTGAATTTCGGGAAAAGCTGACAACGTTCCTGGAGGCATCGGGGCCGGTCGCAATTACTCGGCACGGAGAGACCGTGGGATATTACATCCCTGCTCATGCGAGCAAAAGCTCGGTGAACCTGGCTGCTCTGCGGACAGCAGCTGCGCAACTGGATGCACTTCTAGCCGCAAGTGGTGCCAGCGAAGAGGAACTGGTAAACGATTTCAAGGAAACGCGACGGCAGCATAGAAAGGCTCGAAGCTGAAATGGTGGTTCTCGACGCGAACATACTGATTCGCGCAGTTCTCGGCAGACGTGTTCGGGAAATCCTGGAAGCCCACTTTACAAGGACCAGATTCTTCGCTCCAGACACAGCCATTGCTGAGGCTCGGGAGCATCTTCCGGAGATCTTGCTGAAGAGAGGAATCAACCCGGACTCAGCGATGATGGTGCTCGATGAGCTGCTGGAATTGATCGCCAGCATTGATAGCGAGGTCTATGGGCGGTTCGAAACAGCAGCTCGTCAGCGTTTGAAAAAACGTGATGAACAGGATTGGCCAGTGCTCGCCACGGCGTTGGCGCTCGAATGTCCAATCTGGACAGAGGATGCAGACTTTTTCGGTGCCGGTGTAGCGACGTGGACCACGGATCGTGTGGAACTGTTGCTTAGCCAGTCGCGAGCAGTTCCCGCTGACGAACTGAACGACGATTAGCGCAGCGGCCGGCTCGACCGGCCGCTGGATGTCAAACCGCCCCTACAGGGGCGGCTCGTCGTCGGTAGCTTCTTCGCCGCGGCCATCGCTGTCGGCCCGCTCGATGCGGTCCAGCTTGGCGATGCGGTAGGCTTTGCATTCCCAAATCCGGCGCTTCACACCGTCCTTTTCGTATTCGCGGCTGCGCAGTTCGCCTTCGACCTGAAGATGAGCGCCTTTGGTGAGGGAGAGCGCAAATTCACCGAGCTTCGACCAGGCGATAATTTGATGCCACTCCGTGCGGGACTCCCATTCGTCGTTGTCGTTTTTCCAGGATGTCTTGGTGGCGAGGGACAGGACCGTATAGGCCGCGCCGTTCTTCGTCAATTTCTGTTCGGGTTCTTTCCCGCTGAAACCGATGAGTGAGAGACGATTCTGATACATAACTTAGATCCTCTTTTCTGCCCTGTGTGTCGGGGCACTTAAGGCGAGGGGCTCCGCTCCTAAACCAAGGGGCGGCTTTTTGCGGCTGGGTCCAAAGAATTTCAGCGAGCCCGGTGTCGCGAGCGTCTTGAAATTGTTTGGGGGACCGCAAACCCTTTAGGGCGCGAAGCGAAGCAGACGCCCCGCAGCGTGCAAGGCGCGGAAGAAAGCCCCGAAGCAGTGCCCGATACCAGCGGCAGAAAAGAATGATCAAGGCGACAGAAGAATCGTCGCCATCGAATTTCGAGAGGCTGGACCCATTCACGGGAATTGAAGAACTTGGGGGCGTCCGTCATCTGCCCCGCCTCCCCCGAGAAAACGACACTACGCGAAACTGGGTCACGGGATTAGGAAAGAATCGTGATCCGGTCGAAGCTGCTTCGACTTTTGCGCCGCACTATCACTCCTTGAGGTCGGAGAGGGTCTTCGAGCCGCGAATTCGGGTAGTGGACGTTGGTTTTGGGAGGGAACAAAGCCTATCGATTGACGGCAGAGAGATAGGTAAGACCGAACAGCCGCGCCCAGGCGCGTACCGCCGCAAGCTGAAATTGAGGGATCGGTGTGCCGGTAACCCAGTGGTCGTTTGCCACGGCGATCAGTACCGTGGGGTGTTCTGCCATTGATGCAAGGACTGGCCAGGTGAGCAACTGTTCGTAACAGATCAGGATCGCCGCACGTTCCCCATGAAGCTCTACAACTCCTGTGCCCGAGATGTTGAGCCGCGCCGAGGCTGTCCTTAGCGGATTCCACATGCCGATCGGGACCGGAATGCGCTGCCTGATAGATCGGGTTTCCGCTCCACGGAGAACCACCGTATTGTCGTAGGCGAACACTGGCGTTATTTTCGGTTCGGCCTTTGCTCTGGCGGGGACGATTTCCGGCGTCGTGCTCGTGAGCGCTGCGATCTGTGCAGAGAAGTCATATTGCGGTGAACCAGACACGGGTGCCGAAACCGGGACGATAGATCCGACGAGAATCGTTTTCCCGCTCGAACGCAATCGGTCGAGTGTTGGCTGCCAGAAGGCATCAGTGGCGGGAGTCCAGGTGGGGACAACCGTTTCAGGGAAGACAATGACTTTGGCCGGAGTGCTCAAAGCCTGTCGTTGAATCCATTGCGCCGTCTCGTATGCAGCGATGGGGTTTTCGGAACCGTGAGCGATGCCAGCGAATTCCGTGTTGACGGCTTTCCATTCCGGCAGAGCTTTTAAATTGTCGGAGAAGACGACATTGCAAATGACGCTCACCGCGGCAAGGACCAGCGCTGCCAGGCGTGGCTGCGTTGCGAGAGCGCCACTCGAAACCGCGCACAAGGCCAGTCCCATCCAGGCTGTGCCGGGAAAAAGGATGCCGGCGGCGGTAAGCGGTGATGCCCAGCCGATGATCCCTAGCGGAGGCACTATGGTCAAAAACAGTCCGAGGGGAACACGCCACTGTGCCTGGCGGCGATCGGGCGCCCATACCAGCATCCACGGTATTGCGAGAAGCATGGAGCCGATGATCCAAAGGGTCACGGCGGCGAACGCTGACACATCTGGCCCGAGGAAATTCTTGGCAGCAGGGATCATCGGCCAGAGCGCCGCCATATAGTAGGACAGCCCAGCCGAGTAGGCCTCGCGCCTCGTCTCCTGCGACAGCGCAAGCGGAGGCATGGCAATCGAAGCGGCAATACCCACGGGATGGGCCGTAGACAACGCCGCGCCTGCAGATGCAGCGAGAGCACACCGAATGTGGCGACGTTCGATCACCATGCGGTCAATAGCGGTCGAACGTAATCCCGGATTGCGGAGGTGGGAACAGGCCCGATGTACCGGCTGTCGAAGCTTCGCGGATTGTAAGATGAGGCAACCCAGACCGCATCGGGACCTACGGAGTATTGGCCAAACGGCCACGGCGTCAGACGCCGACCGTGCGTGTCGGCTTGAAGAGGGGCGGTGTTCGGCAGCAATTTGCCCTTCACTTCGATTCCTCGTTCTGAAACCGTGACAACATCTCCTGTACGCGCGACGATCGGCTTCAATAAAGGTGTCGCGCCATCACGACAGGTTCCCCGATCACGGTAGCCACGCGAAATCGCCAGACTCGCAAACGGCTCCGCCGGGCAAAATTCTATGAGGCTGGCACTATGATCGGAGCTGGTGCTGTAGAGACCAATTGGAAGCGATGGAGAACTGTTGATTCTGATTCCGGCCAGACCGCAGATTTGGAACGTGGCGAGCGCGACACCGAATGCAATGAATGCCAGTCGCCTGATTGCCGCAGGTGATGTCTTCTTGAGCCTATCGGACAGGCCAGTCGTCGTCATGGGCTTCCTCTCCTTGGTTTGGTTTGTTTCCGGCCTCCGCAACGGCAGGCCCGCCGCCCTTCGCTCCAACTGCGGCCGTCTGGCGCGAGGGAGCAATCACGTGGCAATGCCGCACTACGATTTCGTTGATCGTTCGCGGGCTGCCGTCCTTGGGTGTGAACTCCCGCTGTTCAATCGTGCCCTCGACATAAAGGTTCTCGCCCTTCTCAAATCCCAAGGCAACGGATGAAAGAACACCGTAGAAAGACAGGCTGTGCCAGTTGGTGTGCTCCTGCCACTGCTTGTTGCCGTCTTGATATCGGTAGGTCTGGCCCAGACGGCCGTTTGCAACCGGGGTTCCAGAAGGAAGGTAGCGAATTTCGGGCTTCTTGGATAAGAACCCCGCCACTTCGACTCTGTTCATCTGCATGATGGATTAGGCTCCTTTTCCGAGCCCCAGTTCCTCGACGAAACCGTGCTCAGCTTCCGTAGTTGACTCCACCGCCATCGGCGGCATGATTTCGGGTTTGCTGATTGTGTTGCGTGTTCGATTCACCGGCGGCTGTGGAATGGCGGTGCCGTCCTCCAGGGCGACGAACGCTTTGGGCGGTTCGATGGCAGCACGCCGCGTCAATTCCGGATAGAGGAAATACAGCATCTGGGTGCCGAGGATCGGGTAGTGACCACTTACGAAGATCAGCATTTGCCGAGGTGCCACAATCTTCTCGGACGCACCGTCACTCTGCTTCTGCGGAGGTTTCAGTCGCAGGACTTCATCGGGCGTCATCAAGGGCCGTTCGATATGATCGACGCTAGCGTTCATGTGGCCCATCATTGGCGAAAACCGGGAACCGGAAAAGTTGTAGCTCGCCTTTTGAACCGTCTGCGTACCCGTCATCTTGGAAAGCAATTCAGCGGTCTCGATCTGGTTGGGAGCGAACGCGATCCGGACGTGACAGTTGGACACGATGCTCTCGTTGTGACCATAAGCATCGACGACCTGGCGGATGTCCTGGGTGATCAGGTAGGCTTTTAAGCCGTAGCCGGCCATGTAGGACAGAGCATCGGCGAAGATCTCCATGCGGTTCAATGATGGAAACTCATCGATGAGTACCAGTAGGCGATGCTTGTTCCGCTTCTGTTCAGCGCCTTCAAACACCATCTTCTCGGTGAGCCGGTTAACCACCATGGTGAACATCAGCCGAATCAGGGGCCGGAGCCGGATCTTGTCAGAAGGCGGCACTACCAGGTACAGCGAGATCGGCCGCTCGTAATTGACCAGGTCGGCAATAGTGAAATCGCTGGCTGAGGTGTTCTTCGCGACCAGAGGGTCGCTGTACAGCGTTAGCGCGGTTTTCGCGGTGCTGAGAACCCCGCCGAAGTCGCGGTCCTCCTTATCGAGCATTTCCTGCACTTTCTCTTTGACCACTGGATGCGTTGCCGTCTTGTCGCCGTTCGTCATTCGCCAGCCGTGCGCATAGGTGGAATCGTGCGGGAAGTTGATCAGCTCCTTCAGCGTCTCGCGGAAATTCGATCCTGGCTTCGTAAAGACGTGCGCCATATCCGCAAGCGAGGCTACACGGCCTTCGATGGCCGCTTCGTAGCAGACGTGCAGGATCATACCCGTGGTGATCGAAGCTGCGGCATCCTGCCAATACCGCTCCTGGGGACTGTCCTCTCCCGTGCGAACGATCATGTTGGCGATATTCTGGGCATCGCTTACGTCGCGAGTAGTGAAAAGGCGAATTTCGGAAAGAGGATTGAAGCGCGAACTGCTTGATTCCTCGATCGGCGAAAACTTGAAACAGACGTGCCCTTGTTGCGCTCGGAAACCGGCTGTTTTGGCCCAGTTTTCGCCCTTGATGTCATAAATCACCGCCGACTCTGACCACGCGAGAAGGGTAGGAATCACCAGCCCGACACCTTTGCCGGAGCGGGTAGGAGCGAAGGCCAAAATATGTTCGGGGCCGTTATGCCGCAGGTAGTGGAGCCTGTGGCTTCCGTCGCGGCACCATGCGCCCACGTAAGCGCCTTGCCGGCATGTGGTGAGGCCCGTCTCCCGGATATCAGTTTTATTGGCCCACCGTGCCGAGCCGTGTAGGTCTTCCGCATTCTCCATCAACCTTCGTGATTGGCGATTCGTCATCACAAAGAAGATCGCAATACACCCGAATGAGCCGGCGAACACGATCATTTCAGCGATGAAGAGCGGCTTCCGGATGCGTTCGTCCTGCGATGTTGAGTTGTGCCATCCCCACAGCACCCAGGAAAACGGTTGATAGATCGCGCCTGTTTTCGTACGCAGCAGCGGAGGGCCGAGGGCCGGTTGATATTGGAATTGCGCGGCGATGTACTGGGTGGCGACGAAGCTGACCAGCACCAGGAGAAGCAGGCCGAATACGGTGGCGCGCCAATTGTATCCCCCGAGGTAGCCTGGCTTCCGCGGTGTTCGGTAAAGGTCTGGTTGTCGGCTCATGACGGTGACTCCTATTTGCTACGGGCACTAACGGACGGCATCAACTCCAAACCGCAGTCGCCGGCGCGTGCCCCAAAGACCACGGCGCGGCCAATCACTGCGATCAGCAAGAGTCCGCTGATAGCGATAATCTGCCGCCAGTGGCGGCGGCGCTCGGGACAAGTTTCGCGCCGGAAGAGGAAGGTGAAGAAGGCCAGCGCTAAAACGAGTACACCGGGCGCAACGACGTTCATCGGCCGCGTTCCTGCGCCTTTCCCCGGTCATGGCTATCGTGAACCATCCCTTTCGCACTGGAGTAGTTGATCGCCACGTTTTCGCCGAGACCGGGCTGCCGGTCGAGTAGCTCTTTCAGATGGGCGACGCCAAGGTTTGCGGACTGGCGTTGGATCAGGTGATATTCCGTTTCGCCTATGATGGGCCCCTGATAGGTACCGCTCTCAGCTAACGCGTGCACGGTACGCGCAGATTCTCCGAGTGCCTTGGCCGTGATGGCCTGAGCTGCTGTTAATGATTTTGGATCGCCTTTAAGAGATTGATCGGTCGCGCTGGCGTTGCCCGGGACTCCGTCCGAGGCAACAAGTGTCTCTACCGTGGTCCTGCGCTCGGTTCCATTTTGCTTCGACTGAACGCTGACCGTGCCGCTGCGAGGTTCGTACCTTGATGTAAACTCCGTTGATTCCCGTATTGCCTCTGCCGGGGTGGGCTCCTCGGCCAGGTCCTCGCGGTCACGTTCAAGCCTGCTGGTCTCTTCTTCGAGTACTGCGGCGCGTGAACTGCCGTCTGTTGCCCCATCCACCTCGGCCCCTGCTTCGAGCGCCTGTTCCGCTATAGAGCGGTCTCGTTCGAAGGCCAGCAGAAAATCGGTGGCTGCCGAAGCATCGTGTGCGGCGCGGAAGATCTCGTTTTTGTCTTCCTTGAGAGATTTGATCCAGGAGCCAACATAAGCCGCGTGCTGCTCGGGATCGTGCGGAATGCCGCGCTCAGCAGCCATGAAGACGCTGGCGAGTTCGGCGCGGAGTTCTTCTTTCGCGTAGTCGGTGTCACCGAACCGATAGCTGTCGGTCAATGTCTGCCGGTTGAGCCGGGAGGGGTGGCCGGTCCAGTGGGCCAGCTCGTGCAAAGCCGTTCCGTAATAGCCAGCCGCATCCTTGAACGCATCTTTGGGCGGCAAGTGAATGCTGTCGGCGGCACGGCTATAAAAAGCTCGATCCGCCTGGTCATGGCTGATTCGTGCGCCGGAATTCCGGAGGATTTCCTCGCCAGCCTGAACGGCTTCAATTGGTGAATACTCTTTGGGTTTGTGAGCCGGTACGCCTTCGATCTGCCTGGCGTTGAAGACAGTGTACACGCGATGGATAAACCGGGAGCCCCGTTCTTTCGAGCGATTCTCTCCCGTCTGTTCGTCATCACCTTGGGGTTGGTCGCGGTCATCTCGCTGCCGGGAATACGGCTTCACTTCCCAGAACTCAATCTGGGTTCCTTTCTCGCCCTTTCGCACCTGCCAACCCTGATCGGCTGCCTGCTTGTAGGTCATCCAGCGAGGATCTTCATAACCCTTCTGAAGACCCGTCGCCATCAGATGAACGGCATTGCCGCCTCGGTAAGGCTTGTCCGTAGTCGGGTTCATCGGCATTCCAACCGAACCCCGGCCCGGCTCCCACGGCTTCTGCCACGGAGCTACACCCGTTTCGAGCATATTGACGATTCGGTCCGTGACCTCCTGCCGGAAGTCCCGCTTTTCAGGCTTCGGAGCCAGAGAGCTGGATGGCTGCGATGTCGTCGTTGCCATAGCTATCCCTCCTCTCCGGGAACCTCGTCGGCTTCGAAGCTCGGATCGGTCAGTTCGTCTTCAAATCCTGAGCCGGCCAGTGGCTCGGCGCCCAGGACATCGAGCGTGTGTTGCGTCTGGGAATCGAATGCGAGTGGATTGTGCATTTTGGCTCCTACGGGGTGTAATGAAGTGATGTCGCCCCTCATATACCAAGGGAATGGCAAAGGGATTTAGGGACGCGACAAGGCGAAAAAACTTCGAGAGAGGCTGTGAGCGGTCTGGTCGTGAAAGTGTGGGCTGAGATTCTCGCCGGCATCGCACTGGCGGTCGTGGCGGAGCCGATTCATGAAGGTGGACATGCGATGGCAACACGTCTGCTTACCGGAGCGTGGCCTCAGATTGGCTTATGGGCCGTCCACCCCACGTCGGGGTTTGCTTCCAAACTGGATGCGCTGACCGTCCTCGCCGCCGGGGATCTCGCCGTGCTTGCCTGGTGGGTAACGATCTTCTTATTCGCTTACCGTCGTCCTCAATGGAAATGGGCGGTGGTAGGGCCGAGTTTGATGGTCGCGATTGTCTTGGCGTCCTGGATTGCGTCGGCTATTCTGATGCCATTCGGCCATGCCGACCTGGGGGCTTCCGATGCGGCTAAATTCCTCGCCATTTCGGGTGTCTCACCCGGGCTGCTGACGATGATTCTCGCCGTTATCACCGCGTTTTGCGCCATTCTGGTCGTGCGTATTTTTCGATTGCCACCGCTAGCGTCCGTGTGACCGATCACGACCCCGCTGCCGTTCATGCCGTCGGGTCAGTTCGGATTGTTCCCGCTCCTGGTCTAGGCGCAAAGCGCATTCTCGCACCGCAGCCTAGTAGCGCCCGAGCCATCCTCCCCAACCGTCCTCGGTGGGAATGATCCCACGCTTGATAAATTGACGGGCAGTTCCCTCCAAGTGGGCTCGGTTCTTCAGGATCGAGTCCGCGTTCCCCATATCGTTTACCTCAAGCGCGGGGCTGCCATCGACAAATAATTTTCGGAGCCGGATGAACGAGTTCGTGCGCAGACCTCCACGGCTGCGCGCTTCTTCCATCTCGGGCGTGTGGTGGATCAGATAGACCTTGGCGTCCGTGGCCTCCAGCATGAGGTAGTTGCGGCCCGATGCTTCATCTTCTCCGTGCACGAGGACGCGGCCTTCAAGAGTGGTCATCTGCCGGCGGTCCAGCATTTCAATCGGCAACCGCTCATCCGACATGAGGACGCCATGAGCCGCCAGCATTTTCTGACGATCCGAAGTCCGCTGCATCGCCCGGAGTATGGATTCGAAATCACGTCGCACTCGCCAGACGCCGGGTTCGTCGGCAATGGCGAGCCCCATATGTTCCAGCACAGCCAATCGGGCGGCGACGTGCCTGCTCTGTACGAGGGCCGGTTCGCTCAATTGATCACCAGTGGGCGGCGACGATACGTGAAGCCAAGTGTAGTCGCCAGAATCTTCTCCGCGTCTGAGGATGATCCGATCAAGCGATGTAAACCTCTTTTCTTGGACCTCGCGCCTTTCCGCTTCCGTGGCATCGAGCTCCGTCCGGTAGCCGAGCTGGCGAGTACAAAAGTCCTCGGCTACAGCCCGGATGCCCTCCTTTATGTAGTGCCGCTCCAACTGGAGCGGCTGCCTGTCGGCGCGAACGCCGCGGAGCGCCACATGCACGTGCGGATGTTCGGTATTGTGATGAGCGACCGCGACCCATTCGAGTTCGGTACCGAGATCCTTTTCCATTCCCTTCAACACGTCCCGCGTAAGGCGCTCCAGATCCACGCGGTCACCGAATTCCGGTGACAAAATGAGTTTCCAGAAGAGCCCATCTCGATTCGCTTGCCACTGCTCCAGACGACCGGACACGTCAATTCCCTGCCCTGCCTGATCGAATCCCGCCCCTTTCGAGTCCGTCTCGGTTGCGCTCTCGCGTGCCAGGTAACGTCCATGTGCCCGCCACTGGCCTCGGGTCGCGTTTCGCGTGTAGGTCACTCTTACCGCACAGCGTTGAAACCGGGCGCGCGCCGCCGGGCGCGGCCCTGTTCCGACGCCCGTTTTCTGTCCGCGGCCGTGACGGCTCATGCGCGAGTAATGCATGATTCGCTTGAAAGCAACGGACCAGGCGCGCGACTCACCCTGGCCTTTGGGAACAGAAGGTTTCCGGGGGCGAAGCCGAAACTCCTTCTCCTCGTTATTCGACATGAGCCGACAAGTCCTGTATTGCGGCCTGGGCGTCGCCGGCCATTGCCTTGGCAACGCTCTTGAGCATACGGTCGTATCGCTCTTTAGCTCGTGCGACGGCCTGAGGGCGAGCATCCGTTGGAGGTTCCGGTATGCACGTCAGAATTGTTTTTCCCAAAGTGTCCAGGTAGGCAAACAGCGCCTGTTGTGCACGGCCCAGCCGAACGACCTCGCGGCGGAGTTGGTCGAGATTCGCAGCCAGACGCTCCTCGGGGCCACTATTGTCGCCGCCACGCTCCGCCCGTGCCGAGAGTTGCTGCCCCACGGCGTACCGGATGAACGCTGTAGGAGATGAAAACCCGCCTTGCTCTGCGGCCTGATCGATTTGATTCTTCGTCGTCTCCGAAAACCGGATGGTTCTTTGTGGCATGGACCCCTCATATACCAAGGGAACGGCAGAGCCACTTCGGGACGTTCGGATTAGCAAAATTCTGGATGAGACGTGCTCTTTCAGGGCTGCGTCCCGCTTGGGATGCGTTAGGAGTGAAATGCATCCCGCCGGAAACACCGGCGGGACAACAAGTAAACCCACAAAAACACCAACCGCGCATCCCGCCCTTTATGTTCCACTACCAACTTTTGGCTGTCTGTTGTGGGGTTGAATGCGGATTGTGTGCTGAGAAATGTGGACTCGTGTGGACATGGCGCCGGAGATCTGGCATTCTGTGGACTTCAGAGGACTTCATGGCTAAAATTGTGGACTCCCGTCAAAACGCGCTGGACCGCCTGCGCGCTCTACGCGCAGAAAAACCGGCCACTCAAATGGGCCAGATCCGTTGGGCGTGGCCGGAAATCAGTGCTGCTCTTTCCATCGGTCATTCCCTGACCACGGTCCACCAGCGCCTTCACGAGGTTGGCATCGAGATTCCCTACAAGAGGCTCTCGCTCTATATCGGCCGGCTGCGCCGCGAAGACGCCACGCGACATCCGGTGGCCTCGCATCCTGACATCGCGCCGCCTAGAGCCGAGGTGCAGAAACCAGCTTCCAGTGAGGTGTGTTCACTACCCACCGCCTCGGAGCCGACCTGCGATTTCACCCCGGACGAGGCGACTGGACACGATCCGCTCGCGAACTTACGAAAGTATGCCACCACCCGTCCCGGTTTCCATTGGGATGAGGCCCCGCCCGATAAAGACAAACTCTTCTGAGGCTCAAGAAAAAAGTTTGCCATTCAGCGTCCCGAAACTCCTCTGCCATTCCCTTGGTATATGAGGAGGTAGTCTCTTGGCACGTAGCAATGGGAGTGGAAACGTGGCTTAGCGAGAATGGAGAGGCGCTGCGTCAAGAACTTCGTGAGTGGGTGCCGACGTTCAGTAACGGCCTTCAAGAGTCCATACCTGGCGTTACAAAGACTGTGGAGAGCGCCGTCGACACCCTTTTGTCTCACCTCCGAATTGTGCTCCCAGTGCACGAGTATTCCATCAAGGACCAGTTGGAAACCGTCGCGAAGGAAGCTCTGGAACGACGGCTGGAGGAGAGTCTACTAAAGACCTTGGTCGGTCGCGCAGTGTTTCCCAGGTACGCCTTTCCGACAGATGTCGTGAGTTTCTGGGTATCACGTCCTCGCCGGCCGGGAGAGTCGTCGGGCCAGAGAGTTTACGACTACGAGCCTCAGCGAGATCTTCAGCTGGCGTTATCCGAGTATGCTCCGGGTCGAAGTCTCACGATAGACAAATGGCGTTTTGAGTCTGCCGCCTTGTTCTCGCCGTACGAGCCGAACCCAGCTCCGGTACTGGCACGACGGCAGCCATATACAGCGTGCCGGTCCTGCTCATTCGTCAGCCTGTCACCGGAATCTGCCACAGCGACAATATGTCCATGTTGTGGAAGTAATGAACTCGAGCACACCTCGTTCGTGACACCCTCCGGGTTCGCGCCGGACATCAACGTAAAGCGCGAAGCGGACCGAGGCGAACCGATCATCTACGCAGGGATAACGGAAAGGGCGCAACTCGAAGTTCAAGAAATTTCCGGAGAGTGGGAGAGCGAGCTTTACGGCGGCCGACTGAAGGTTTGGACTGGACCCCAAATGCTTGCCATGGTCAACAAAGGGGTTAAGAATCGCGGGTTTCGTATCTGCGCGGATTGTGGTCGCGCGGAACCCGAATTCGGCCCGGGCTTTACTGGCACCAAATTGACCAAAGCCGGAGTTCCCGTTCAACACAAGCATCCTTTGGAAATCGGGGTAATCTGCACAGGTATTGCTGACGGGCCCTATTTTTTGGGCCATCGTTTCCCAACGGACGTACTTCTCCTTCGTGTTGTTAGTCACTAGCCCGACGCGCCTCGGGACTCCACAGACACCGGGCTTATTGAGCCGCGCTGCCCGGATGGCACTGAGCTCCCTGGTCGAAGCGATCGCTCTAGCAGCATCCCGCAAACTGCAGATCGATGAGGGCGAACTGTCAGGTTGGTGGGCACCAGTCATGGGTGGGAGAACAGACGAGGCCCAGCTCTATTTGTACGATCTATTGCCTGGCGGCGCTGGTTATGCACGCGCTGTCGGCCTTGCTCTGACGGAGGTGTTGGATGCCACCGAAGAGTTGCTGTCGGCGTGCGACTGCGCGCAGTCCTGCTATCGGTGTATTAGGCATTATCGAAATAACTGTATTCATGGATCACTCGATAGGCACTTGGCTTTAGCGCTCCTCCGCCATGTTCGGTATTCTATTAACCCCAGCATATCGAGTTCGGAACGCGCGGCGGCGGCACTGGGGTTGCAGGAGTATTTACAACTGCGCGGGATTCCGCAGGAGAGCGGTGTCATGGTGGATGGCACTGAGGTTCCGATGATCGTGCGCCCGGGAGGCCGCGAGGTGTGGGTTGATTTCCACCATGCTCTCATTAATCCCGAAGCAGCACCATCCAGCGTTGCCCTCAAGGCAAGAGCCACCTTTAAGGAGTTCTTGGATTTGGACGTATTCACTCTTGTCCACGACCTTCCATCCGCTGTTGCGCGTTTTCGCTTCCAACAGGGATACTCATCGTGAATGAAGGTTCACTTTACGACGTCTTGCAGCCAACATCGTGGGCGAGCGCGCCCAGGGTTTACAGCTATTCCAGTCTTGCCACGATCAAAGATTGCCCGCGACGGTGGCTTCTAGTCAACTCGATATGGGGAGACTTCGCCCACTTTCCAGTGCGGGTGGTGCCTTCGGCAATCGAAGGTCAGATAGTTCACGAGGCTCTTGACCGACTTGCAAAGGAGCTCGGTCGTTTCGGGCGGCCGCCCATTGGCTCGTCTGCTTTTTGCCGCGCCGTAGAGGCGTGTGGTTTTTGGACGTACTTCGCAGAGCAGCTTGCGGAGTGGAATTCCAAACTCGCCCAAAACCAGCGCCCCGGCCAAACTCAAGTCCTAAGAACGGCCGCCACGGATCTAGCAAATTCGGCTATATGCTTGTTTCGGGAACAATACCGGGCCGGCGACGGCAATCCTATCGCCACATCACGCGTCGTCCAAACTCGTGGTAGCTTGCCACTCCCGTTGTCGAGCCTTCTGAAACAGCGAGGTAGTCTCACTGAGCAGCGGTTGACGCACCCATCGCTGCCGATTGTGGGTGTGCTGGACCTCGTGCAACTTGGGGAGGATGATCGTATAATTATCGTCGACTTCAAGACGGGAAGGCCAACTTCGGAACACGAGGAACAACTCGAGACGTACGCGGTGCTCTGGTGACGCGCGACGGGGCAGTTCCCAGCTCAGCTAGCCACTCAATACCTGGGAACCAGGAGTGATTGGGAGATTACACCCGATCAGATCCGGCGGCGTGAAGATGCTGTGGCAGGGGAAATCCAGCAGGCTACGAACCTGCTAGGCAGCCCACCCGCGCCGGCACGAACGAGCGAAGCCTGTGGCTCTTGCCCCGTTCGTGCGAGGTGCGACGAGGGCTGGAAATACCAGGAGCGGTCGCACATCGAGTCCTTTGGTTCCAGGGTGTCAGGAGACTTGGAGCTAGTTGTTGAATCCCCTCCAAGCGCAACCGGCTACACGGCGAGATCGGTAACCGGCAATCAAGTTCACGTGGTATATGATTCGTCCATCGGCAGTCGTCTTCCAGGGGCAGGGGTTGGCGATCGACTCCGGCTTACTAATGCTCTAATGCGCCGGGAAGGCAAGGAAATCGAGATACGTAATTGGACCGAGATCTATCGGATCCATCGGGCCAGCTGAGCGCGCAACATCCTCAGCAAGGGAGACCCAAAGGGCGCCCGGTCACCCCTCGCCGTCGCTGCCAGCTTCCTCGTTGAGTTCGATACTCCGGCATGGCCCACTTCGATATTTACATTTGGCCCACCTGAGAGTTGATATTTTGTCTCAAGTGGCCGGGACCGGGCAACCGCAACGGGTCACCGCCGACCATCGGGAGGCGCTGGCGCCCCCAAGCGTCCAAGCGTCTGGTTTGGGTTTTCCTTATTAGAAAGGTTCTGGTTTTCGGTTTTAAAGGCGCGCCCCCTTCTGCAAGGGCCGAGGCGCAGCCGGAAACCCATTCAGTGCTTCTTCCTCCTTTCCATGGTGCGCCGGAAGCGAAACGATTCCGTTCCAGTTTCGATGATGTGCGCCCGATCTGTGATTCGGTCCAACAGCGCTTTGCAGAGCCTCGGGTTTGGAAACACCGTCGTCCATTCAGAAAACGGCAAGTCGGTAGTGATGATGAGCGCCGCCCGTTCCGCCCGGTCCGATATCACCTGGAACAAGAACTCCGCGCCGATATCGGCCAGCGGCACGTAGCCCACTTCATCCAGCGCGATCAGTTGATATCTCTGCCACCTGCTCATCAGCCGCCGCACCTGGTTGTTCTGTTTTGCTTCCACCAACTCATTCACCAGAGCCGCCGCTGTCGTGAATCGCACCCGCCGTTTCTGCCGGCATGCCGCCACGCAGAGTCCCGTTGCCAGATGACTCTTGGCTGTGCCTGCTTCGCCAATTAGCACGATCGGCTCACTCCGCTCCACATAGCCGCCTTCGGCTAACTCCCGAATCCGCGCCGCCGATATCTGCGGCGCCTGAGCGAAGTCGAAGTCCTCCAGCGTCTTCATGCGAGGCAACTGCGCATCGCGAATCCGGTTACTGATCGCGTGGCGGTCCCGCTCTTCGCATTCGGGACTGACGGCACTGCCGCAAGAAAGCGGCACACCAGAGCGAGCCTTCAACGCTCGCGCGGGCATCGTCTTTTGTCGGATTCTCGGAGTTCCAGGGCGGCAAAAGGAGCACCGACGAATTCTGCTGCCTCGTTCCCAGTGTTCCACGTCTTGTTCCGCGTGTGAGCCAAGCGCAAGTCCATCCGTTTCAACCCTGTTCCCACTGTTCCCAGTGTTCCTGGTTGTTGAATATATGGGAACGAGGAGGGCATTGCGCCCATAGAGATCAGACCAGGAAATCCAGAACACGGGGAACTTAAGCAATCCACTGGGACGAGAGTGGGAACAGACTGGGAACAAAGCTGGGAACACTGGGAACATTCTTCTCTCACACCACCTTGCGATACCGCCAGTCGAGCCGGCCACCTCGGCGTTCCCGGTACCGCACCCAACCTTGCGCCCGAAGGCATCGGGCTGCACGAATCTTGTCGGTCTGGGTCCATTGTGCCTGCGGCTTGTTGATGCATTTCTCCAGGACCTCCGAAATCGCTGTGCTCTGTCTACTCTCCAGCCACGGTCCAACGACCTCCTCCCACGGATCACCTTCGTAGCGGGCCTCCTGCTGATCGCTGGCCAGTTGTACCAATTCTGCGGTGTCGAGCCACCAGACGCAGCCCGATTCGAATCTGACTTTGGCTTCCGCCCACAACTGGTCGCGGTCGCCAGCGAGGGCGTGTACGTCAATCCGACCGCAGGCGATCGGCCAGAAACGCCGCCCTCCAGTTTCGTCACGCAAGTAGGTAGCGTGGTTGACGGTGCCGGCGAACACGCACTGGCGGGGCGATTCCACCAGACGCATACCGTATGGCGGACGGAAGCGATCGGTAGTCCGACTCATGAATGCTTTGATCCGCGCCACCTCAGCGTGGTTGAGGTTATCCAACTCGGAAAGCTCGATAATCCAAACTCCGCGAGTCTGCATGGCGGCATCTTTGCTGCCCAGGTCTGCCAGTTCGTCGGTGAAGTACTCGCCGGCCACGGTCCGCAATGCCGTCGATTTTCGGATGCCCTGCGGACCTTCGAGGATGAGGCAGCAATCGGCCTTGGCCCCGGGTCGGAAGATCCGTGCGACAGCCGAGATCAGCCATCGCGAGCCGACGGCACGCGAATATTCTGTGTCCTCGGCCCCGAGGTAGGTGGACAGCCAACGGTCCATGCGCTCGACTCCATCCCAATGAACGCTCTGCAGGTATGCCTTAACGGGGTGAAATGGATGATCCCTCGCAGCGGTCTGCACGGCCTGTCCGGCGACCTCCACTGAAACCAGGACGCCCTGCCTCTGCAGCCATTCCGCAGCGAGGCGATCCTCGTAATCGGTCCATTCTCCTTTGGGGACGATGCCCCAGGGAGCTGGTTTGAGAACGACCGTCCCGCATCCGAATTCGTTAAACGCGAGCACGCCTCCCCATTCCGGCGCATGCCGGAAAGCTGCAATGGCATTCGCCAACACCGGCAGGATACGACCTTCCGTGGTGTTCATCGGTGGTTTGGACCGCAGTAAGTCTTTCTTCCATGCCGAACTCGCGAAGTCGACGTGCGCGATTTCATCGAGGACTGTGTCTGGACCAACGGCGGCGAGATGGTCATCGATTCCCTTACCCTTCGAGATGTCCCATTCAAGGAAACCGACGACGGCACCTCGCCCCCGCAAGTGCGCGGCCAACACTGAGCGGGCAATACGGACGAGTTCTTTGCTGACCGCATCGGCATCGTAGGAAACTATGACCCTACGGCCCGCCCATGCCAGCCAGTCGAGATCCGGGATGGGTCCCTTTACGTCCATGCGGCTGCCGTCTGGCCCGACTGTTTTGCCGATCGTTCCCCGCCAGTTGTATACACCAGAGATTCCCACCGGGAGAAAGCTGGGCTGTCCCCCGGCCCCGCGGTTGGCGGCGCGCCAGAGGGCGAGTGTCTTGAATTCGCCTTCCGTGATCACAATCGGTAGCGCCGGGTCGCGAAGCAGCGATTGGGCGACTCCGGGCGGAAGATACAGCATGTTGGCGCGACCCGGCGGGCTGAGGTACTTCTGCTTTGCCTTCAGCTTGCCGACCGAGTCGTATTCGAGATCCGGATGGTCGCGGCGCAAACGGTACTCGCGAACTTGGTCGGAGCCAGGGTAGAAATAGGGGATAAGGATGCCGGCGTAATTACCGCCCTTGCGGCCGACAACTTCGCCTCCGGTCAGAGAGTCTGCCCGACGGAGCCGGGCCTGGCTAGCCAGTTCCTGATCGATCCAACGCGCCTCCAAGTTGGCATGGTCGGCAGGACTGAGGTCCCAACCAATTTGCATTGACCCCACATGTTCGGGACCAGCCAATTGGCGACCGCGGATTGCACTTTCGTCTTTTGTTTGCGGCTCGTGGTGGTGTATACTGCCGTTGAGGAAATTCACTTTTCACCCCTATGGGTCGATGGCTCGCGCTCGAACGCGGGCCATTGCTATTTGTGGCCATGGGGTGCAACACAAAGCAAGGTATGAGGTACCGCGATCCTACCTCGATTAGAAGGGATAAACCAGGGAGTGACTGATATGTCGAGACTTGCGTGAGTCGAAAAAGCGCGTCAGAGACGCGTAAGTGTTGTAGACACAGTAATGTGCCAGATTCCCAAGCTGGACGTCACGGGTTCGAACCCCGTCTCCCGCTCCAACTTTTTCAACGACTTGCACGACCGGCTTCCACTCTGTGCTCCGTTTGTGCTCCGATTACATGACGAGAAGGCTTTTTTCTAACTGGTTGACCGCCGCCAGCCTGCTTTCGACCGGCGACTGCGTATAGACGTTCTGGTTGACATCGAGGCTGTGGCCGAGCTGATCGGCGACCAGCTTTCCATCCACCCCGAGGCTCCGCATCAAGGTTGCGTGCGTCCGGCGCAGGACAAGGAAGTTCGCCCAGCCCAAACCCACCTTTTCGAGCTTCGGCTGCATCGAGCGCCGCCAGCAATTGTCCTTTGAGAGCACCGTCATTCTCTCGGACGGAAATACCCAGGCGCTTTCGCGGGTTTCAACCGCGAACTCGCGCCAGACCTCGATGTCCCGAAGCAATCCTTCGGGAAGCGCCGCCTTGCGGACGGACTGGTCCGTCTTCGGCGTGTCGATGGCACCGCGATACACCCGCTGCCGGATGTCCGCATAGGTGGCGGTCAGACGGCCCCAGGTCAGCGCGAAAATCTCACCGGGACGCATCCCGGCGATGACGGCGAGCTTGGCGATCAACCGTTCCCTCCGGTCGAGCGCCGCGAAATAGTTCTGTACCTCCTTTATGTTCATGACACGGCGAACGGGCTTCGCCGCTTCTTTGGGCGTGAAGAGCAACAGCGCGGGATTTCGCTCGACATGGCCCTCAGCTATGGCCATGTCGAAAATCTGCTTCATATCCCAGCGGAGATGGTCGACGACCGAGTAGGACAGGCATCGCGCCTTCTCATCGAGCAGGTCCTGCAATTCGTCGCGTTTGAAGCCGGTAAGCTCCAGTGTTCCGAATTTCCTGACCAGATGAACCGATACCCTGTTCACGTTGTTCGCCTTCGTCGAAGCCTTCCACTTCCGGCTGTAGTAGGGAAAGTAAACCTCGGCCACGAATTCGCCAAAGCGCCACACCCTGTTCTGCGCACGCTTTGCATTGACCTCGGTAACGATCCGATCCACCGCCGCCCGCGCATCCGATTTGGTCATGTCCTTCACCAGACCGAGCACGCGGCTTTTACGCCCGCCATCCACCCACCACATCGCGACCCAGCGGCCGCGCTGCTTTTTTACCGAACCTTTCTGATACCGGCATTGCGCATCTGAATTTCTCCTTCTGCGCGCTTCCCGGCACCCCGAACTGGCGATCCGATCTTAGCATCGGAAACGCCCTGTTCGTTGCGCTCAATCCATGCCGCCAGACTCTCCCGGCGCACGAGCTTGCGGCGGCCAAGCGATACCGCCGGAATGGGAGGACAGCCGCGCACTCGCCCGGCCACGGCATTGCACGGTTCTGTTGCGAACTTCGAGGCCGAGCCTGATAAGGTAGAAGTCGATGCCGATCGTGGCCCACAATCCGTTTAAAGGGCGCCAGTACCCGGGAGAAGTGATCGTTTTGTGCGTGCGCTGGTATCTCCGCTACCCGCTTTCCTATGAGCACGTCAGCGAATTGGTGGCCGAGCGAGGCGTCGAAGTGGACGCCAGCTGTATTTGGCGTTGGGTGCAGGCGTAGGTTCTGTTGCGAACTTCGAGGCCGAGCCTGATAAGGTAGAAGTCGATGCCGATCGTGGCCCACAATCCGTTTAAAGGGCGCCAGTACCCGGGAGAAGTGATCGTTTTGTGCGTGCGCTGGTATCTCCGCTACCCGCTTTCCTATGAGCACGTCAGCGAATTGGTGGCCGAGCGAGGCGTCGAAGTGGACGCCAGCTGTATTTGGCGTTGGGTGCAGGCGTATGCGCCCGAGCTGAATAAACGCTGCCGGCCGTATCTGAAGCCGACCAACAAGAGCTATCGCATCGACGAAACCTACATTAAGGTCAAAGGCCAAGATAGGTATCTGTATCGAGCGGTGGATTCGACCGGCCAGACGATCGACTTTCTGCTCACGGCGAAACGCGATACCACTACCGCAAAGCGCTTTCTGCGCCGGGCGATAGAAGCGTCGGGCAATCCCATGCCACGGGTGATCAACGTAGACAAGAACCCGGCGTATCCGGCCGCGGTGGAAGCACTGAAAGCTGACAACGCCCTTCCGCGGCGTGTCGCATTACGGCAATGCAAGTATCTTAATAATGTGATTGAGCAGGATCATCGGTCGGTGAAAAAGCGCGCTTGGTTAGCCAAGGGCTATGGATCGTTTAGGAGTGCGTGGCGAACGCTGCAGGGAATCGAAGCGGTAAACATGATCAAGAAAGGGCGAGTGAGATGGTTGGCCAAAGGAGATGCGGTCGGCCAGGCGCTCTTCATCGACGTGCTGTTCGGACTCGCCGCCTAATCCAGAAAGGCTGAAGCAACCCTCACCCGGAATCGTCTCATCTCAGAACTTCGCAACAAAACCGGCTCGAGTTCTGATTTCTTAAGGGCCATTTTCCATTCAAAATCCGAATTAGATTTCTGCTTTGCCATTTGAGGCGTTGTGTCCAAACACCTGTCTTGAATGCATGCTCTTGTAAAATGCTCACTTTATTGCATTGCGTCAATTACTGTTGCGCGGCCGATAGCTGTCTTGACATTGTCGGGCAGAACCGTTAATCTTAGCATGAATGGAGGAACCATGCCGACACGTACCACACGCAGTGAAAAGCTCGATCTTCGGCTTACGCGCAACGCGAAGCGTGCGTTGCAGGCTGCGGCTGCCGTCGCGCATCGCTCCGTCAGTGAATTTGTCCTGGAGAGCGCACTGGCGCGTGCCGATGAGGCGCTGGCGGATCGCAGGACTTTCGGCCTGAACGCCACGCAATGGAAAACGTTCATGGACGCGCTTGATGCGCCGCCGCGCGCCCTGCCCCGTCTGGAGCGCCTGATGAAAGAACCCGGCTTCTTTGATGCCGGACCGAATCAGTGAATGCCGCGCGCCGTGTTGAGAAGCTCCGCGCCGATCACCAAATAGAAGGGTTTGACTGCGGCCGCGAGGAACTCAACCGGTATCTGCTGAGATTTGCCTGGGCAAACCAACAGGCAGGAGCCGCCCAAACCTATGTCGGTCTGGTCGGTGATGTCGTCGTCGGCTACTACACACTCGCCGTGGGCCAAGTCACGCGTGAGGAAGCACCCGAACGCCTTACCAAGGGATTGGCGCGTCACCCGGTGCCGATCATGCTGCTCGCACGATTGGCAGTGTCCGGCAGTGCCCAGGGCCAGGGCATCGGCAAGGCACTTTTGCGCGACGCCATGCAGCGTACCCTACAGGCCGCCGACATTGCGGGTATTCGCGCCTTCGCAGTTCATGCGAAGGACGATGAGGCGCGGCGCTTTTATGAGAAATTTGATTTCATCCCCTCGCCAGCCGATCCGATGCATCTCTTCGTGCTGCTCAAGGACGTGCGGCGAATCATGCAAGGGCAGTAAAGGATTCCGGCCATGAAGGTCCGCGTCACTCTCGACAAGGCCGGCCGAATCATGATCCCGGAACTGAGCATGCTGGCGCTGCACCTCTTGCAGATATGCATGGTGTACGTCAATACGCTGATGATCCAGCAAATGCTTGCGGAACGACAATGGGCGCGCCACTATGCGCGATGCGGTGCTGAGGTAACCCGGCGACGGTTTTGTTGCGAAGTTCTGAGATGAGACGATTCCGGGTGAGGGTTGCTTCAGCCTTTCTGGATTAGGCGGCGAGTCCGAACAGCACGTCGATGAAGAGCGCCTGGCCGACCGCATCTCCTTTGGCCAACCATCTCACTCGCCCTTTCTTGATCATGTTTACCGCTTCGATTCCCTGCAGCGTTCGCCACGCACTCCTAAACGATCCATAGCCCTTGGCTAACCAAGCGCGCTTTTTCACCGACCGATGATCCTGCTCAATCACATTATTAAGATACTTGCATTGCCGTAATGCGACACGCCGCGGAAGGGCGTTGTCAGCTTTCAGTGCTTCCACCGCGGCCGGATACGCCGGGTTCTTGTCTACGTTGATCACCCGTGGCATGGGATTGCCCGACGCTTCTATCGCCCGGCGCAGAAAGCGCTTTGCGGTAGTGGTATCGCGTTTCGCCGTGAGCAGAAAGTCGATCGTCTGGCCGGTCGAATCCACCGCTCGATACAGATACCTATCTTGGCCTTTGACCTTAATGTAGGTTTCGTCGATGCGATAGCTCTTGTTGGTCGGCTTCAGATACGGCCGGCAGCGTTTATTCAGCTCGGGCGCATACGCCTGCACCCAACGCCAAATACAGCTGGCGTCCACTTCGACGCCTCGCTCGGCCACCAATTCGCTGACGTGCTCATAGGAAAGCGGGTAGCGGAGATACCAGCGCACGCACAAAACGATCACTTCTCCCGGGTACTGGCGCCCTTTAAACGGATTGTGGGCCACGATCGGCATCGACTTCTACCTTATCAGGCTCGGCCTCGAAGTTCGCAACAGAACCCTCGCGAGAACGCGTGAACAGCCCTCACTCGCGTAAGCCCTTGTAGATCCAATCTGAAAATCACTCTATTCGCAATACATCGCGAGATCGCGTTCTAGCGATAACGCTGTTTCCTAGCCTAGGCACGTCACTCGGGCTTTCCGGCTGAGGCAAACGCAGCCTGAAAAATCGAGGCAAGTCGATGTTCAAAAAGAGCGATGCCGGTTTGATCGTTATTCGCGGGTCGAACTAAGCTTGGCTTTGTAGCCATAATACACCTGTCGACGACGCATCGAGCAGTATCGGGACCTGAACAGTAGCGACTTCTGGCCCCGATGACCCAATGCAGACCGCGATCTTACGCAAGTCTTCCTGCAAACGGACCTGAAATTCGAGGTTCGTCCGCTGCGAGGACCGAATGCGGCACTGAAGCTCGTCATGGAGTAGGTCCTCGTGAGGCCGTCCTCGCTCATCAAAGGCAACGCGGCTCTCTGCCGCATCAAAGAGCAAGCTCGTGAGAGTGCCTGCGTATTCGCGAGCAGCGTGATCCGACGTGAACCGGACCTCGATCCGAGCAGGCAGCGGTTTATGCGCTGGGCTCTCCTGCTGCGCTCCCGTTGCAGCCGTGTGCGAATTGAGGATGTCAGCATCAGCCATGCCGTGCCACCGTGGCGCATGGGTTTGCTGCGCTTCCTTCAGGTTTTTGACTGCCGGACAGACTGAATGGTCTTCTCGGACTCGGCGTGGGCCGGGACCAATCCCGGAAGCTGGGGTTCTGCGGTGTGCTCATTCGTTGTCGCCCCGTGGCACTCCGCTTTCGTCCGCCCCTCCGGAGCGAACCCACGCGTCTACCTCAGATAGCTTGAATTTCCAAATGCGGCCGATCCGGTGCGCGGGAAGAGACCGTGATCCGATCCAGCGGTATATCGTATCTCGGACGACGCCAAGATGAGCGCTCACGTCCTCGACGGAGGACCATGGCTCGACGTGCCCGGGTTTACCAGCCGCTGATGTCTCCATGAAGCGGCTATTGTCTCATAGAATCGGATAAAGTGGTATGGGATCGTTAGTGAACGCACACTTTCGGCGCGACAGTTAACGGCCAGCCTATCCGAACAAATCGGTTTTTGGCGAACGGCGCACGAGCCGATGCTTCGCCATCTCCATGAGCTCAACGAACGAGCCGGTCTCGATAACCTGGCTGTTTCGGCACTCGATAATGGCGGCACGAACGGTTTCCGGAGAGAACTCCTTCGACCAACGCTCGTGGACATGGTACGGCGCTCCCTGAAGCTTCAGTAATTCAGAGTATGCATGGTGAGGCGCGCCAATATGGCGCTGGCCGAACCAGAGCACGATCTTCTCGGTATAGTATTGCGCGATTCCTTCTTTTATGAATACCTCGGATTGACAGAACGCATCGTCGGGCCAGCGGTTACCGTCCGTATCTGCGCCGAGGTGAGAGTAGGCGTGGGATAACTCGTGTGCCAGTACAGTGAGCGTCAGGCCTTCCACGTCAACTTCTATCGTTTTGGCAACTGCTCCAATCACGGTCCAGTACAGCTCGATGACTGGGGAGCCGGCACCTTTGAGCTTCTTGCCGAGCGGAAAGTACGCTCCGAGAACGTCCTCGTCAATTTTCTTGAGCGTATCGCTGAATGTGGCACGCTTCGCCAACTCTAAAAGCTCTAGCACCAGCGTCTGCAGCGCTTCGATCCGCGGCATCTCAGCGTTCATGCGATTGGCCCAGGCGGTATCGATGGAACTCAATCGCTCCAACAATTGAATCAGCGCAGCAGAGCCGTTGCTGACGGCCTGAAGATCGGGTCGGAACATTCCCGCAATCTCCGCCAGTTTTGTAGTGAGGTCGAGCTCGTAGGGTATTATGCAACGGGCAGACCATCGGAGAGAATGGCGCCCACTCGCTGAACCTGACGACCCCAACCAGAGTCATCAGCGAGCTTGAGTGCCATTTCTACGCGCACTCGCTCCCGAAGCTTGTCTTCCCATCGTTGAATTGTGGAGGCTACGATCTCCTTACACTTCGGTCCGGCCAGCCGGCTTAGCTCATCGACGAGGACTGCCATGGTTTTAGAATCCCCATTGCAGCACAAATCCTGAGCCCGCCGAAGCTTGGGCAGTGCGGTTGGCGGATATCTTTAGAGAACAAGCAAACCGCTTTTCCTTAGGAAATCCGCGCCCAACTCCTTGCACTTCCCGGTCCTGCGAGTTGGCGACAACATGACGGAGATCCGCCCAGATCACACGCTACTGCAGGTTCAGAGCCGGCTCACAATATCGAGGGTTCTCTCGAGTTGGACATCTCGAGTTTCCGATTGCCCGGCGGGAACAGAACAATCCGGCTGCACTCCGCGGTCCTCGAGGAGTTCACCTCGCCACGTGTACCAAGCCCTGGCCGGGATTCTGACGTAATAGCCGTGGGCAATTTTGTAGACGCTACAGCAGATCAGCCGGCCGGCAGTTCGACTTCCCACTACTGGGGCAAGCCTGCGCTCCTGCGCAAACGCTGCAATCCGTTCACCCGCGCCCGTAGTGCTCTCATCAACCAGAAGGACGGTTCGCCCGTGAAAGGGCATAGCTCCAAGCCCTTCAGTCACGATGCTCACCGAATCGTCGCGGAAGCCGAATTTTAGTGCGAGCAGGATGAGCGCCGCCTTCTGTGACGGGATTCGGTCGAAGGTAGCGAGGGTTTCCTTGGAGTAGTTCGTTTCGGCGCGCGCGCGGGTGACGCTGTAGCCAACAGGTAGACGTTCTGGTGTCAGGTAGCTCATGACCCGGAGAAAGGCCAGGCCGCCGCCAGCATTGCCGCGAAGGTCGATGATCAGTCGATCGCATCCCTGAAGTTCCTGAACGGCGCGATCGATCTGCTTGGCGATGTCAACTCCAACTGCCCCTGGGAACTTGGTCACCTTGAGCCAGCCGACTCCATCCGCGACTTTCGAGAAAAGAACATCACCGGCTTCCGACGGCTGAGTGTAAGCGGGCGCGCATTCGTTCGGCTGACAATACTGGAAACGGGCCGCGAGACCCTTCGGCACCTTCTTGCGCGTGCTCTCGTGAAAGAAGCCGGAGTCAGGAGTGCCGACGGAACGGACGAGATCGGCAAGAGACGATTCAAAATCAGCAGTGTCGGCTGAGGCAACGATATCGGTGCGACGCTTCTCCACCAATGCTCTCCACCGATCCTTGGCAAAATGCGGATCGTAGTGCTTCATCTCCACGGTCGTCATCACGTTCGAGACGATAGCGTCGCGTTCGGCCTTCCCCAAATTGTTCGTCAATTCAGTCCCCCTGAAATCGTTCCGTGTGTGTCACCCACAAGGCGGAATCCCGCCCAGTATTGCGGGGCTGCATTCGCCCCATACATCTTCAGCAATTCACGCTCTGCCATCGCAAAGGCCTCGGCTTTGTCGTGCCCGAGCCTGAGATTCCCGTAGAACCGCCGCATCAACGCTGCCGTGAAGGCGTCGTCGGCCTCCCAGATGCTGGCGACCACGCTCCGAGCCCCGGCCATGAGAAATGCCTCTACCAGGCTATTGGTCCCGGCGATCCCTTCAGATGTGCCGGCGGCGCCGTCGCACGCGGAGAGCGTGACGAGATCCGCATTCAGTGTCAGCCCTAGGATTTCGCGAGCCTGTAGTAGATCGTCGTCCCGATCTCCCTTGTGGGACGTAAGCACCAAGCCTGAACGGTCGGGAAAATCACGATCAATAGCCGCGTGCACCGCGAAATGGAGAACGTCATAGCTGGCGAGCGGCAGACCTTTCAATATCCCTTCTGTCGCGTTTTCACCTTCCAGCACTTTCGCATCCCAGGTGCCGGTGGCAGCCACATCCGTCACTTCAGCTGATGAGCGGCGCAAAGGCGAGAACCTCGGCGGCGCTATAGGGCTAAACAATCCGCCGAGGCGTACCGACGGCAGTAGATCGGCGGGCGGAGGCGCGGTGTAGGAGGCACCGCCAACGCCCAACATTTCGACTCGCTTTAGCGAGGGCCTCGGCTCCGACAATAGGTAGAACGCGGTCGCGGAGGGCGAATATGAAATCACGTGTGTTTCGATTGCAAAGCGACCATCGGGATCTATGGAGGCGCCCAGCGCGGCCATATTCAATTTGCCGTCAGGAACGATAATCAGGCGGGCATTCTGCCGCACAAGACCTACCGGCTCCAGCAGTAATCGGTACAGTGTCCCGGCCTCCGTTCGCCCGTCACGCTTCTCCTTGATTGCCCGTAGGTGGGCGGCGACGGCCGACTCAATCTTCTGCCGGCCTTCCAGCGTGTATGAAATCGACTCTTGACGGCTAACGGCGAAGGCGAACGACTTGGAAGGGCCCAGCGCGTACTCCACGAGCAACTCCCCGTCGCGCAGTCTTGACTGCAATTGACGCAACGAGATCGGCTTTTCAGGGGACGCAGGTTCCGATTCGAGATTTGAACCCGTAAATCGAAGCGCTCGCAATTCCGCCTCCCATAGGTGGTCCAGCAAACGGCTCCGGCCCTGAGAATCCTGTTCGTCCGAAAGGCGCCGGTTCAGGTCAGCGACTCTGTACAACATGCGAGGATCACCTGATTCCCGCACTGACGGGCGCTCCCGAATTCGATCCACCAGGCCGCGGGCACGGGCCGACTCCAAAATTTCAAATGCCCGGCCGGGATCGTGGAATTTGTTGAGCGCCAAGTCGAAATGCCCGAGAAAAACGCTACTCATGGTCGCAACCACGGTATTCTCGTGCCTTGGATTCGGAAGGTCGGTGAATAGCGAATTCACAATCGCTGTCGCTTTTAAGTACGCAGTTTCGGCAGCGGCTAAATCCCCGCGGCTCGTTTCGATGTCTGCCAGCGCCGCCAGCCTTTGCGGAAGATGATACACGTCGCCGGCCTGCCGGGCGGCTCCGACGCTTAGACGGGCATATAAAGCTGCGTGGTCGAAATCGCCGCCATCACTTAGTACGGACGCGAGCCTGCTTCCAGCATCCGCTTCGATCCGATGTAATCCGGAGCGCCTTGCCACGTCAGCAGCCTCTTTCAGCCATTTCACAGCGGCCTCACGATCGCCTGTTCGGACGGCATCTTCACCCAACACCGTCAGGATTCGCGTCTCGCGCACCTTCATGTCCTGGCGCCGCGCCTCTTCCAAGCTGTTAAACAGCATTCGCCGACCCTCGTCCGCCCGTGGCGTGGCGAGCAAGAGGCGAGCCTTTCCCAGGTAGGCGGTAAACGGAAAGTACACATCGGGATTCTGGGCGGACCGCATCAGCGCTTTATCGAAGAAGCGGATAGCGTCGGCTGGGCGGCCGAATTCGGCAAGCCCTTCTCCCAATGCGGTGAGTCGCTTAATTTGGGCAGCGATATCCCCGCGCATCTCGGCTTCGAGATAGGCCGTCGCGACCATTCTGAGCGCAGTGAATACCTCGCCATTCAAGAAGGCGATGCAGCCAAGCTCCCCGCCGGCACGGGATTCCCAAGCCGCACTACCCAGCTGCGAAGCCAGTGCTCTGACCTCTGTCCACGTTTTCTCTGCCGCCGGGAGGTCGTACTGAAATTCGATGTCGCCCTTCATAGCCAGAATCTGAAGGCGCAGGTCTCCTTGGGCGGCGCCCGAAGACAGCATCGACGTGAGGTCGCTTGCTGCCGACGGAAGAGGTAATGCTTCGATATTGCCCCGAATCTCGACCGCCCTTGAGAAGAGTGCCGTGGGTTCATCACCAATAAATCGACCGGGTGCTTTGAGCCGTTCGAGCACCCGCGCAGCTTCCGACCAGTTGTTCAGCCAGGCGAAATGCCGTGCGCGTTCAATCGAATCCTCAGGCCGAATTTGCGGGCCTGCAGACGGGTGCGGAGCGGCCATGAGAGCAACGAGGGCCACGAGCGAGGAAGGGACCCGAGGAAGAACACTGAAGCGGAACGCCATACGAAATCCTGTGGTCGTTTCCGAAGAAACTCCCCTGATTTTACCGAAGCCAGAGCAAATTGGCATCGTGTTGTTTTTCACTTTGTGGAGGACGAGCTTATTCGCTGTAATCTAAGAGTTGATCCTGCCTTCCCATGTGTCCGACATGGACTCCGCCCAACTCTGTGGCGGTGCGGGACCGCTCCGTCTGAGAATCTTCGCCTGGTTCATGGCGCGATTCGGGATGAAAACCGATAAGTATCTGGGGCACTACAAAGCGAACCTGTTCTCTAACCTCTCGGGCACAGTTCTGGAGATCGGCTCCGGTGCCGGCGCCAACCTTCATTACTTCCCATCCACAGGCATCACATGGATCGGAGTGGACCCAAACCCATTCATGAAACCGCACCTGCTCAAAGAGGCTCACCGCTTGGACATGAAGATTGAGCTCCGCGATGGGATCGCCGAAACGTTGCCAGCCGCGGACGAGAGCGTAGATTTCGTGATCGGCACCCTGGTGCTCTGTGGTGTGGTCGACCAGAAGCGCGCTCTTCAAGAAGTCGCCAGGGTCCTCAAACCGGGCGGCAAATTCTTGTTCATCGAGCACGTTGCTGCGAGACGTGGAAGTTGGCTACACCGGATGCAGCGGCTAGTAAAACCGCTCTGGCGGCGAATGGGAGACGGGTGTCATCCAGATAGAGAAACACGGACGGCACTGGAAAGCGTTGGCTTCGCATCGATTGAAATTCAGGAATTCGAGGCGCCGCTACCCGTCGTCAGTCCGCATATCGCCGGCACGGCGGTTAAGCGGGGATCAAGTCCCTCCGAAGACGTTATCGAATAATCAGCGGATGCGGGTCCCAGTCCTCGCCCTGGCCTCGAATCTCCAGGGTGTACACTCCGCTCGGCAAGGAGCGTAGGTCGAGGTTGACGTTCACTCGCACAGCCCGGTCGTTCAGATCCCCGGACGCCTCCTTAGCGAGTCTGGACCGCTTGTCTCCATCTAGCAATCGAAGTTGGTACTTGCCGGGTTCAGAGCCGACCGGAAGCAATATGGTCACTTCCAAACTTGCACGGGGCACGGTCACAGATTTACGAGCCGGGTCACCCGCCTCACTCCGCGTGGTGCCCTCCCCTCGGAAGTCGATGAGCAACGGTTGGGTGGTCGCATTTGTCTGGGTGTCGCCCGGGAGACCAATCACACGATTGCGCCCGAAGTACGTCACCCCGCCAACTGCGATTAAAACGACGGCCGCGGCGGCAAGTGCCGGCCGCACCCGTGAGGGTACGCGAACCGACTGTTGAAGCTGACGGAACTCCTGATAACAGGCGGAACACCCAGCCAGATGCTCGAACACAGGGTGGTCAATCGGAAGCGCCCTACGCGCCGCAGATCCCAAGACATCTTTTCCAGGGCAACCCGTCCTCCTCGGATTAGGGTTCGCTCTTGCAAAAACCTCGTCGATCTCATCTTCCGGGCGGAACGCCGCGGGCTCACGCTCTCGATTATCACGCGCCATCTGAATGGCCATTCTCTTTCCGACTGTCCCGAGCGGATCCCAGCCAATGCACGATCGCACTAATAGATGAAGATGTCATCAGCCCAGCTTCGCTCCTGGTCCAAGGAACTTCTGCACCTTCTGCCGAACCCGGCAGAACGTAGTATCGACTGCTGGGACCGACATTTCAAGTTTCTCGGCGATTTCTCGACTGGAAAAACCGGACCGCTTCCAGATCGCAATCATCTGCTCTCGATGCGACAGCCGATCCAGCACCTGGGAAGCCAGTACACCACTCTCAATCGAGGCAGGGCTCGACTGCTCGGACGTAAGCCGTGAGAGTGCTCTCTCCGCCGAATCTGATGTGGGTTGTTCCAGCAAGTAAGGCGAACGTCGCAATTGCGAAATCGCCACGCGATAAACCGTCACCCAAGCGAATTCGTACAGCTTATCGATGCGTCCATTACGCGCCTCGCGGTTGAGGAGTTTCTGTCCGGCTTGCTCCATGATTTCGGTGAGAACAACCTCGTCACGAATCATTGAGAATTTCCTGCGCAGTCTTGGGAGGAGTTCGCCGAGAGCAGATTGGATGCGATCTGGGAGCGGATTCCCAGCTTGGTCTAAGAAATGGGTCCTGGTCGGAGACTCCATAAAATGATGGGCCTTTGTATCTAGAGTTCTGCGACTTTCCCAGTATAAGAGCATCCGGCACGCTCTTTCCACGCGAGTGCCAGAAATCATTCACGATTCGTGCTGATCTGTCCAAATCCTCACCAGAGCACAAATAATTCCCTTTGCGCGTGTAAGATTCGCCCGCGAATCCTGCGTTCTACCAAATAGGGGGACGGCTGGATGCCGAAACTTAACCTGCAGGAAATCCGCTTTGGATCGGTTGCGCCAACGGGAGATCGCGTTGCACCAGATCACGCTGAAAAGACACTTTTCCCGTTTATCTGCGAAGCGATCACGCTGCCCGCATACGATGAAATTCCGTATGTCTTTGATCTGGAAGAGCGCGAATACTTGGAATTCACTCTCCGGTCGGACACACCTGTCGATGTTCTGGTCTGCAATATGGCGGACTATGAGCGATGGATTGACTCGGGCTATGACCCCGAAATAGCACTCCTGGTTCACCTTGAGGCGGAAGATGTGTTGGCATACACCCTTCGATTCACCGCGCCGCGCGCCGACGAATACGCCGTCCTCCTCATGAACTGGACCGAATGCGCAGCCGACCTGGCAGTCGAAATTCCGGATTTGCTGGCCACATCGCTCCGGTAACTGCTGAAATTCGTCCGGACCGGAATCATTTGACGGCACTGTCGCCCCCCCACCACGAAAGAGGAAATGGACCATGAGGAACTCTATACCCAGAAGAATGAGACTTCTCGCCTTGGTTGCCGGCGCCGCCGCTACGATCCATCCACTGGCCCACGGCCAGTCCGCCGCAATCAATGGCGAAATCACAGGAACGGTCACGGACCCGTCGGGGGCGGCCATATCAGGAGCCGTCATCCAGATTTCCAATCCGGCCACAGGCTTCAAACGAGAAACCAAGGTAGCCGAGTCCGGCCTGTACCGGTTCACGTTACTGCCGTTAGGTACCTACGACCTCCTGGGGCAGGCGGTGGGATTCGCAGATGCACGCCGTTCCGGGGTGACGGTAAACGCGGGCGCTACGGTCACGGTCAACATTTCCCTACAGATCGCGGGCGCAAGCACCGTGATCGACGTCTCCGCGACAACGGCTATCACCGACCCCAGCCGAACAGACCTTGGCAGTACCCTCGACTCAAACGCAACTCAGAACCTGCCGCTTGTCTCCCGCAATCCCTACAATTTCATTCTGTTTCAGCCCAATGTCAGCGGCCGGGCCAATACTGAGTTCGGAGTGCCCCGAAGGGTGAATGCGAATGGTTTTAACGGCCGGATCAACTACCAGTTGGACGGCAGCAACAATACTGAGAGCGACCGCGCCGGCATCAGGCTCATCCCGATCTCAAACAGCTACGTGCAGGAAGTGCAGCAGGTGAGTAACGGCTTCGCCCCAGAGTTCGGGAACACGGTGGGTACGGTGTTCAACACCATTACGAAATCGGGCAGCAACGACTATCATGGGGAGGCGTCCTACATCTTTCGGCGTACGCCCTTCAGCGCGCGCCCCAAACTCCTTCCCAGCGACGCTCCAACCCCGGACGTGAATGTGGATTCATATGTGGCCGACGGCGGCGGACGGATCGTCCGGAACAAACTCTTTTTCTTCGGCTCCTTCGAGCACGTAAACCGCGATCTGCCCGCGCCGGTTACCGTGCCCGCACTAGTGATCGCCCAACTCGGACTTCCAGCCAGCTATGCGAACGCCATTCCGTTCAGGCAGAGCGTGTACTTCTATATGGCGCGGGCTGACTGGATGATCAATCCATCGAATCGGCTTCTGCTTCGCTACAATCATCACTCCAACGATTCCCCCTTCAACTACAGCAGCGGACCAGGTGGCCAAAACCTGGTGTCACGCACGTTCAACTTCATCGATCGCTCGCATGTCGGCGCGGCGCAATTGATCTCAAACTTCTCCAGCCGCGCCGTGAACGAATTGCGATTCCAGTTCGCCACACGCAGCCAATCCAACAACAGCTTTAGCGCGACAGGCAACGGCCCGGCGATCACGGTCTTAGGCGTGGCAAACTTCGGCGGACCAATCGACGTGGGATTCGCGTACACAGAAACCGCGCCGGAGATCACCGACAATTTCAGCTTCATTACGAGCGCCCATGAGTTCAAAATCGGATTCAACACGCGGTGGATTCGTGATGAGCAGGTAGCCGCAACCGGCGCCCTATACGTTTTCCCGACCATCGCGGCATACCAGGCGGCCGTCACTGGCGTCGATCCGAAAGGCTACGTCAGCTTCTCACAATCACTCGGAAACCCTGCGATCAAGTACGATTCACTGTTTGCAGGTCTGTTCGCGCAGGACGCGTGGAAACCACGTCGTAACCTCACCGTGACCTACGGGCTCCGGTATGACATCTACCGGCCGCCGAACGCCAACCGCGAGGCTCCTTTCACTTATTCGGGCAACTTCCGAACGGACAAGAACAATGTTGCGCCACGAATCGGCATTGCTTGGGGCCTCGGACCCGAGCAGAAAACTGTGGTTCGCGCTTCCACGGGCATCTTCTATGATCCGCTTCAAACCGACCAGTACCGGCTTGCGCTCTTACAGACCAGTTTGCCCGCGTTCTTCAGAATCTCCACGCTGCCGTCGCAGCCGTTTGCGCCGGCCTTCCCGAACGTCGTCACTGCTCTGCCGACGGGCGTCAATCTACCAGTTCAGGACCTCATGACTGTGTCCCCGGCTTTCGCGACACTATACTCCTTCAACGCAAATGCCGCGATCAGCCGTGACCTAGGGAGCGGGTTCGTGTTCAGCGCTTCCTACCTATACACCAAGGGCACCCACCTTCCCGTATATCGAAATATCAACCTGGTGCCTTCCGGTGCATACCTGGCAGACGGACGGCCCATCTTCAGCACGTCCGCGCGAGTCTATCAGGGATTCAACAACATCTTGTCGGCCGAATCCGTCGGCAACTCGAACTACAACGCGCTGAACATGACCCTTCAGAAGCGCTGCAGCAAAGCGTGCCAACTGTATGCGACGTACACCTGGTCGCACGCAATCGACGATGCGCCAGAGCAGAACAACATCGACAGCACAAGTTTCCTTTCGGATCCGACAAACCGACGCCGCGACCGTGCCAATTCGCTTACCGACAAGCTCCATGTGTTTAACATGACTGGCGTGTTCCTGCCGGATTTTCACATCTCCCACGGCTTCGCGAATCGCATCCTTAACGGCAACCAGCTCTCGCTGACAATACAGGCGGCCAGCGGTGATCTGTTCAACATCGGCAGCAACCGCCAACTAAACCTGGACTCTTCAGAACCAGCTGCGTTCCAGCGCCCACTATTCGTTGGCCGGAACACATTCCGGGCGCCGGCAGTATTCGAATTGAACGCCCGTTATTCACGGTTCTTTCCGATCGCCGAGCGGTATGTCCTAGAATTCCTCGCTGAGACAACAAATGTCACGAACACGCTCAACGTTGTGGGCGTCAATGCCACCGCGCTGGTCGACGCCTCCGGGAACACGGTAGTTCCGGCCACCGGAGCCGCCATAGGCGGTCGAGACCAGCGTCTGCTGCAATTGGGGCTTCGTCTTTCGTTCTGATTCAGTCAGGGCTAGAGCCGCGGTGAAGCACCGTTTCGGCCGGCAGGTTTCGAAAGTGCGGAACCCTTTATGAGTTTTCGTGCAGCTGAGGATGTGCCTGCGGGGGGCGAAAAGCAGTCTGATGAGGAGAGGTTTACCAATGCCGTTTCGCCAGCATCGCGTCCTCCGCCAGTCCATCTGCTCCATAACGGCGGCTGTGTACCCGTGCGCCTTGGAATTCCAGAGCCTGCTGCGGAGTAAGAATGAAGAGAGGGCTTGATGAGATGGAAAGGTCAGAATGCGACGTTTGAGGGGGGCGCGTTGGGTACCGCCTCGGAAGATCTGTGGGCCGCTGCCAGACTCGAACGTAACCGGACGTGGGCCGCGCTGGTCAGCTAGGAAGAGAGAGGACGTGCGGGGCGTTAGTTCTTTTTAACCAGTTTGCCTCGGCCGGCCATCTTCCGAGTGACCACTTCGGCCCCCACGATAGTGGCGGGGCACCAGTATTTACGGGTGTTGTTTCTTGTTGCTGATGAGCGCGACCGAACCCGTGCCGAGATCGTAAACGCCACCAACTACCTGGAGCTTGCGCTCTTTGACACGTGGCCCAACAATCGGCTCTAGACCCTGGAGCTTCTCAACTCCCGCCTGGACGTTTTGGCGAATCGCCTTTTCCAATGGGTCACCGGGTAGCCCTTTGCTCGTTACGACGGCAGGCTTGATAAGTTCCACCAGGCCATTGATGGCGCCCGGGAGGGAGTCCCTGTTGTTGATGTGCTGAATGGCAGACTTTACGGCGCCGCAACCGCTATGTCCCAAAACCAGAATGAGAGGCACGTTCAGTTCGGCGACCGCGTACTCGATGCTGCCTTTGACGGTAGCCCCCGCCCCTTCGATGATGTTTCCGGCCACCCGTACCACGAAGATGTCGCCAACGCCGACATCGAAGAGGATCTCCGGCGCAACGCGTGAATCGGCACAACAGACAATTATGGCTTCGGGAAACTGCCCATGTGCCAGCGCTTGAAACTCCTCGGGTCTACCCCGAGGCGATGTCCGGTTGCCGGTCACAAACCGGTGGTTACCGGCAAGCAAATCACGCAACGCCTAATCCGGTGTCACTGGGCCTGAGTCCGGTTTGAGCGGTGACTGCCCCTTCAACATCCAGGAACCGACCGAAGCGAAAGCGGCAGCGAACATGAGCTCGCGGCGCGACACCTTTATTTGATCGTTCATCGCCACTTGACCATAGAGAGTACGCCGTCGAACCGGAAGACAACAGTCAATGCTCGGAATCGCGGCGCTCTTATTCTTGTTGACTCCATCGCAACAATTGCGACGTATTTTAATTCGGAGAACTAGTGCGATTACCAAAACTTTGCAGTGCTGAAAACAGAAAACACCAGGACGTGATTGAGCTCAACCGCGCGGCCTGAACGCAATAGGAGCGCCTGATTCATATATGCGGTCTCGAATCGCCAGCCAGGCTTCGTCTTAACGCCGAGCCCCACATATGCGCGATTCTGGTCAAACGCGGACGAAGCCTGGTAAGGCTTCACGTAGATAAAGATCTCGTCATAGCCGGTTGCGTAGAGACGCTTCGATAACGGGACAGTCGCTTGTTGCCAGGCGCGAAAACGGTTTTCGAACCTGTATTTCCCGCTGCCTCCTTGGATAAAACGATTCTCGAAGCGGTAACGTGAGCTCCAAGCAACGGCGCCCGTGCGATAGCGCAACCATGCCTGTTCCCAGGTGCGATTCTCGTTCCTCGGCGCGAACGGGTTGCGTGGATAGGATCGCACGTAGGCGTAACCCGCGGAAAGCATCAGGGCCTGATTCGCCTGATAATTCAGCGCAGGGCGGAGCACCAAGTGTTGCCAATGTTCGAGTCCATCCTGGCGGCGGATCTGGCCCTCCAAATGAACTCCCCATCGGGAGTTGCCGAAGGAGTGATCGCCGAAATACGCGAACCAGACGCGGAAGTTTTGCTCGAGTTGCCTGTCCTGAGCTGCGGCGGGAAGCCCCAGGACAGCGATTACCACAAACTGCACGAGACGATAGCGGTATATCATGTTGACTTCGCCACTGCCGGCCAGAGATTCGCTTGTTCCCTCAATCGTCATCTTCTAATGTTCCAAACGAAGTGACCACAAAAGCAGTTGCCTGCCGCACTATCTTCGGTGTGCTCGGACGCTGAACCCGGAGCCATCCTCGTCGCATCCACTTTGCGGACGGAACCAAATCCTTTGCCTGCAACTAACCAGGACTCGCCAGCGTCCAACTTACAGATCATTTGATGACACTTTCGGGGGATTGCTCCCCGTAATTTCCGTTCGGTCGGAGAAGCGTTACTTGAGATGGAACGTAACGCCAAGTAGGATGCCGGAGAGGTGCGCATCGAAGATGGGTTGCCTGACGCCGCCGCCACGGTAATCTACAGCCAGATAACGATAGCCCATCTGTAACGTTGTAGTCTCCTTCAACTTGTATCCCAAGACGCCGCCCATCTGATATTCCAGTTGAGAACCGGTCCCCCATCCGCCAACATCGCCGAAGACAGTGGCCACCATCTTCGAGCAAAGCGGCGCCTCGATTCTCCCTCCCACCAACGGATCCACCCAACTCTGTGAGGCGGAAAAATTCAGGTTTAGCGTGGAGGGATTGAAACTCAAGTTCTGTCCGAAGTGCCAGTACCGGAACCCGGTCAGGAAATCGCACTTGATCTTTCGCTCGTCAAGCAGGCGCAGGCCCACACCCGGTGTCACCATTAGCATGCTTGCTTTGACGTCCACGGTTTTGGCCGGGAGATTAGGGAATGGGAGCGCTTTGTCATCCTCGAGCCTGACCCAGAACACATCGAGTGGGAGTACTAACCGCTTCCAGCGTGCGTCGACAGCTCCCATGAGGCCAAAGCGGAAATGCGAAAGTAGGTCGGTCGGGCTCGCGGAAACGCTGGCGTCGCGATCAAACGCGCCTACCGTTCCGTGCACTCCCGGAAACCAGAGATAGGGGCTCACCGAAATCTGCCAATCGCCACCCGTCCCCGATTGCGCCGAGGCCTGTATGCCCGACGACAACCCGAAGACCAATACGAACGTCGCTAACTTCATCGTACCTAAATCGATGCGCTTGGCCAGCCGTGTCGATCTATTATTTGCATCGCTTAGCGCTCGTGTTTCTTGGCACGTTTCTATATCTGAGACATGGCTCCGCGGTTCCGTGGCTTGCATACGAAGGGATTCGTCGAAGCAAGCCATGCTGCAGTTTCTGGTCCGGTTTAGCAACTGTGCGCGGTTTTTCCAGCGCGTTGCGCCAGCCTACGAGTGCCCCTTATAGAGCAGCTTTACGCGGCCCTGCACTTAACCCAATCCGTTGGGATGCTTGAGGCGAACAACCATCCAACGCAATTTTTTGAAGCTGAAATTCCCGTCGCGCATCGAAGGTGAGAGATAGCTGGAGACTCGACTGACGTATGAAACCCAGGTTCCTTTTGAGTGTGGCGTGCCTCGCCATCATGTGTCTTCTTGCGATTTCGATCAGCCGCCTAACCGCCCAAAAGCATACGAGCGCTAGCCTACAATCGGAAGGCAAGCGTGTCGGCACCGCGGCCAGGCTGTCCGAGAAAATCCGGACCGGGACGCCTATTACGGCGAGACACATGTCCATACAAGCTGGTCGTTTGACGCCTACATTTTCGGCAATACGACGGCTGGACCGGAAGACGCCTACAAGTATGCCTTGGGTCAGCCATCGACCATCCTGGAGGCTACCGAATCAAGATCACCCGTCCGCTCGATTTTCTGGCAGTGACCGATCATGCCGAGTATGCGGGCGTCATCGCTTCGGCAAACGACCCCAACTCCTCGGTTAGCAAGTTGCCGATCGCCGAAAACTTGAAGGTTCGGGGCGAAGAGGACATGCAGCGTGTTTATTTGTTCCTGGGCAATTCCATGGTCAAAAAGGAGCCAATAAAGGAGCTATCGAGCCCCGAGGTGGCGGGTAGCATCTGGAAACGGACCGTCAGAATTGCGGACAAGTACTACGAGCCGGGGAAGTTCACGACCTTCGCGGCTTATGAGTGGACTTCAACTCCCGACAATCGCAACCTACACCGCAACATCATTTTCAAGCCTCGTCGGAGGAATCTGTGGGCGAAGGCGAGCGTTAGGGATGGCTGTCGACGAGGAACCTCCGGAGCTTTTTGCAGGTGGAATCAGCAAGGCAGAATGCCACGTTCATCTTTGGCCGTGAGCGCCGCGAGACGGGTGAGAATGTCGGTCATGTGAAATTCTGCTGTAATAGTGCATCGGAGGTCGAAGACATGAAGCACAGCAGACTGGTGGGCCTGTTCGTAGCGCTGCTCGGGGTATTAGCGCTGTTTTCCAGCCTGAATAAGCCGGGCGTCGCCGCATTGCGCGGTTCCGAGGTGCTGGGCCTGATTGGTTCCGGCGGGTGCTTCGGGGTTGGATTCGTGGGGCTCATCGGGAAGCTCCGGGTTCGGGATTAGATGACGCTTCCTCCCTGAACTGTTGTCGGTCATCAGAAAACGTAGTTTTCTGAGTCTTCCGCCGGCATAGAGGGCATTGACGACATCATCTGCGGCGAAGGCGCGATCATCTTCGGTGTTGACGATCTACGTCGATCTGCCGGATACGCCTCTGCAAGCGAGTGCATCGGATCAATGGCTGGCCCGCCGCCTCTACGACGATCGCGTGCCGCTACACGTAGTGGAGACCGCTTTGCTCCTGGGATCGCTGCGCCGCTGATTCGTCCAGCCGATGCACCGCGGCTCTCAGCGATCCGCTCATTGGCTTTTTTCGGCCCGTCATCGACGAGCTCCGCACCCACCCCGCACCGGAAAATTACCTCGACTACCTTCGCCTCAAACTACGCCAAGCAGTTGCCACCCTGTCGGCGAACGTCCAAAAATCTACGTTCTCTAATGACCGCTAACAATCAAACGATCTTTGCTGATCTTCCCCGCCGTGGTATAGGAGGGGTCCGCCGTATTCGATCATCTTGGAAAGGACTAGGTCCACAGGCCGCTTTCTCAGAGGAGGGTCGTTGTGGAGATCGCGGATGAACTCGCCGCCGAGTACCCACATGTTGTCAACGTGTTTCTGGATCGTCTTTGGTGACAAATTCGATGCTGCCAGATGCTCCAGGAAGGGACGGAACAACGTCACAAGGTGTTCGCCGGGAGCCAGATCTTTCTCCAGGCCCATCCAGGAACGTGGCCAGCCGTTCAGATCCCGGCAGTAGTGTTCGACTCCATGGAGCGGCGCGGTGGCAGTGCGGTTTATTTTAGTGTTCTCGCCGTCACTTGTTTCCACTTCATGCTGCAGCTCATCACAATTTTAAATCGGTGCCATCGCTTTCCGGGATTCGTTTACCAGCAGGCCCGCTTCAGTTCGGATCACCAGAGCATTGAAATCGCCGTGCGTCCGCGCAAGGGCTCCAAGGCCGTCTGTTCGCGCTGCCATAAGCCCGCCCCCGGCTACGATCAACTCACCGAACGGCGTTTCGAGTTTATTCCTTTCTGGGGATTTCTGGTCTTTCTGCTTTACTCCATGCGGCGCGTCGATTGCCGCCGCTGCCAGGCGGTCGTCGTCGAGGAGGTCCCCTGGGGCGATGGCAAACGGACTCTCACCAAAGCCTACATGCTATTCCTGGCTCGCTGGGCCCGCCGGTTGTCCTGGAAGGAAACGGCCGAGTCGTTTCGCACCTCCTGGGACAAGGTCTTCGACGCGGTGGAGCACGTGGTCACCTGGGGCCTGGAGCACCGGGTGCTCGGCCAGATTGACGCCATTGGAGTCGACGAAATCCAATACGCCAGAGGTCACAAATATCTCACCCTCGTCTACCAGATCGATCTGGGCGTGACCCGCCTTCTCTGGATAGGCAAAGAACGAACCATCGAATCCTTCCAGGGATTCTTCACCGCTATGGGCAAGGACGTCATTTCCAAAATCGTCTTCGTCTGCTCCGACATGTGGGAACCCTATCTGAAACTCATCCGCGAACACTGCTCCGAGGCGCTGCATATCCTTGACCGCTTCCACATCGTCGCCAACATGAACAAGGCTCTGGACAACGTCCGTGCGGAGGAGACCAGCCGCATGAAGCGTGAGGGCCGTGCTCCGGTACTCAGGAAATCCCGTTGGCTGCTGCTCCGACGTAGCGAGAGTCTCGGCACCGACCAGCACTTCCGGCTGCGCGATCTCCTGCGCTACAACCTCAAGACTGTCCGGGCCTACCTTCTCAAGGAAGCCTTTCAGCAACTTTGGGAATACAATTCACCCGTCTGGGCCGGCAAGTTCCTCGACGAGTGGTGCCGCCAGACCATGCGATCCCGCATCGAACCAATGAAGAAGATCGCCAGCTCGCTCCGCAATCATCGCGAACTCATCTTGAACTATTTCCGCGCTCAAAAGCTGCTTTCCAGCGGCGTCGTGGAGGGCCTGAACAACAAGGCCAAAGTCACCATGAGAAGATCTTACGGTTTTCGCACCTATCGCGTCCTCGAACTCGCCCTCTACCACTCACTTGGCAAGCTGCCCGAACCCGATTGCACCCACGATTTCTTCTAACGAACCATTTTCAAAGATTCCAGTAGAGTGCCGGATATTCCGTTTTCCTCCCTAGATTCGGATCATCCTGAGGATCTGTGGGACTGGATGAACACGCAGCGCAAGGCAGGCATGGAGTTGCTGGCGATCTCGCACAACGCCAATCTGAGCGATGGCGTCATGTTTCCCCTGGAGGTTGATAGCAAAGGGCGGCCGATTGACGCTGCGTGGGCGCAGCAGCGCGTGAACAACGAGCCGCTAACCGAGATCCATCAGCTCAAGGGAACATCGGAGACGCATCCCCTGCTCTCGCCCAACGACGAGTTCGCAGACTACGAACTCCTGAGCACTCTTCTGGGTGGACCGGACCGGGCTCCCAAAGTCCACGGCAGCTTCATCCGGGAGGCTTGGCAGAACGGCCTGGCGATACAAGACAGCCGCGGGTACAACCCCTACAAGATGGGTGTTGTGGGGGCCAGCGACTCGCATAATACAGCTTCCGGTTACAGCCAAAGCGACTATTTCGGCGGACACGGCAGCTTCGACTCCACTCCAGAGGCCCGCCTGAGCGGCAAGAAAGAGGTTGGCCTGACGGCTGGTCTACTCAGCACTGCTGGTCTGGGCGGCGTGTGGGCGGAAGAGAACACCCGTGAGGCGATCTTCGCGGCTATGCAACGCAAGGAGACCTTCGGCACGAGTGGCGTGCGCATCAAGGTCCGGCTCTTCGGTGGCTGGGATTTTCGCCCTGACGTCCTGAACCAGAAAGACTGGGTGAAGGCCGGTTATGCGAAGGGCGTCCCGATGGGCGGCGACCTCCCGAAAAAAGCGGGGAAAGATCCGACCTTCCTCCTGTGGGCGGTCAAGGATCCTGACGATGCCAACCTCGATCGCATTCAAGTCATAAAAGGTTGGACGAAGTGCGGCCAGATTTTCGAAAAAGTATATGACGTGGCATGGTCCGGCACTCGAAAGCCCGATCCGGGTACGGGCAAAATCCCTGACGTGGGCAACACCGTGGACATCAAAAACGCCACTTACACGAACAGCATCGGAGCAGTTGAACTCAAGGCCGTGTGGCGCGATCCCGATTTTGATGCCAGCTTGCATGCGTTCTACTACGTCCGGGTTTTGCAAATTCCGACACCACGGTGGAGCACGTATGACGCCAAGAAACTGGGTGTACCGCCACCCAACTTTGCGCCGCCAACGGTCCAGGAGCGCGCCTGGACTTCGCCCATTTGGTATTCGCCATCTGAGCAGGACGCGCGGAGAGCTGAAAGGCAGGACATCACGGTTGCCGCGATCGAGAAGCAGGGAGCGGCGGCTCTCGATGACGCTCAGCTAAAGGCATTGGTTATCGGTAAGACATTTCGCGTGCGTAACCGGATTACAGGCGAGAGGTTCGAGATCCTCTATGGCAAAGATGGCCGCCGGCTGATCACCAGCGTCGACGGGAAGCAACCGGAAGCAGGAGAGATCGGCGATGTTCTCCACAGTCATGGCTTGGGTTCTCCCACTCAGTACGAGATCAGCGGCGGGCGCATCACGACGACCGTTCACATGACGCCTTTCGAGGTGACAGTCTACAAGCTTGGCAACAAGTATCTGGCCGCGCGCAGCAATGAATTCGGCTACGCCAATTACGATGTCGAGGAAGTTAAGTAATGAAATCCGCAGTGGTGAAGACGGCCAGAAAATCATCGCGGCGGCCTCGGTGGATTCCTCGTCCGCAAAAGCCAACTGTGTTCCCTCGCGGATTCGTGGACTGCGACGAGCACCCTGGCTCCACGAGCCACTCGTCCAGTTCCTCATCCTCGGGCTCGCGTTATTTTTGCTCAACGCTGCTTTGAATCACAGCGCCAGCCAAACTGAGAGGTCCTATAAGATCGCCCTTACGAGCGACGACCTTCGCCAACTACAAAATACGTTTGTGGCGCAATGGCGGCGTGCTCCGTCTTGTGCGGAGATGCAGCGACTCGAGGAGACGAAGATCCGTGAGGAGATCCTGTACCGTGAAGCATTGATGCTCGGTTTGGATAGAGACGATGTCATCATTAAGCGCCGGCTGGCGCAAAAGATGCAGTTTCTGGCCGAGGATGTTTCCGCCACCCACGAGCCCACAACTGCGGAACTCAAGACCTGGTACGTAAAGAACAGCGACAGATTCACCTTACCGAGTCGGCTCAGCTTTCGCCATCTCTACTTCTCACCCGACCGTCGTGGTCAGCAGGCTCATGACGATGTCATGAATGTGTTGGCCCGGATCAAAGCAGAGCCGGAAAAGTCAATGGCAGCAGCAGGTTTAGCTGATCGGTTCATGTTCCGGGATTATTACGGGGACCGCACACCGGAAGAGTTGGGGAAGGACTTCGGGCCGCAATTTGCTTTAGCCGTCCCCAAGCTCAAGCCGGGGTCCTGGCAGGGACCGGTTGAGTCCGGCTATGGCTGGCACCTGGTTTTTGTCCATTCTGCCATTCCCGGCCGCACTCCTGTATTCGAAGAAGTCGAAGGTGACGTAAAGACCGCCTGGTTAGCTGATCAGAAGCAACAGGCGTTGCGGAAGGCCTATGAAGGCATGCGGGCCAAGGACAGCGTGCTTCTGCCCGCTGCTAAGCCGTCCTCAAGTATCTCTTCAAAGCCAGTAGAAGTTCCACTTCCATCGGGCGAGGGACCATGGTGAGCCCTTTCATTTCGGGGTTAGTTGCTCGAACGGCCTGGGTGGTGCTCGCAGCTTCAGTCGCGGCGGCCCATGAGGCGCGGCCTGCCTATCTCGAATTCAAAGAGACCACTCCCGGACAGTTCCAGATACTGTGGCGCACACCAGTGATGTCAGGAATAAATCTGCCGGTGGCATTGAAACTCCCTGCCGGTACGCGTAACTTGCGCGAACCCAGTGTACAAGAGTTGTCGGATTCGATTGTCGAGCGCCGCTCGGTCGACTTCGGACCGAGCGGTCTGGCAGGCAAACCTATCGAGTTCAGCGGACTTCAGATGACCATCGCGGATGTGCTGGTGCGTGTGGAAATGCTTGATGGAAGGAAGTGGACGACTATTGCACATCCCTCGCAGCCCTGGATCGAAATGGCAGCCTCGCAGACTTGGGTGGGAATAGCGGTCACCTACATCGTTCAAGGGATCAGGCACATTCTGTTCGGCGCGGATCATATGTTGTTCGTTCTTGGTTTGCTGCTGATCGTAGAGGACCGCTGGATGCTGCTCAAGACTGTGACTGCATTCACCGGGGCTCACAGCATCACGCTTGCTATCGCGACACTCGGTTACGCGGAAGTGCCAGTGTTGTTGCTGAATGCTGCGATTGCCTTGAGTATCCTTTTTCTCGGCCCGGAGATTGTTCGCTCGTGGCGTGGGGAAACCAGCTTCACCCTCCGCCACCCCTGGGCAGTAGCCTTTTCTTTCGGACTGCTGCACGGTTTTGGCTTCGCTAGCGCGCTGACCAGCGCCGGGTTGCCACGGCAGGAATTGCCAGTGGCTTTGGTTACTTTTAATGTCGGCGTAGAACTCGCTCAACTCGGTTTCATCGGGTTGATACTGGCTCTGGAACGTTCGTTCCGCATCCTCGAAGTGCCTTGGCCGCGATGGGCGCAGTTGCTTCCCGGGTACTCGGTCGGCTCTCTCGGTGCTTTCTGGACCGTTCAGCGCGTGACGGCGCTATTCGCAGGCGCACGATGATAATCAACCAATGGAAAATCGTGGCGCGAAGGCTGGGGCCGCTTGTCCTGCTCGCCTTGTGCGCGCAATCTGCATTCGCCCACTCACAAAATGGCGAGGCAGTTGGGTTTCTGACTGGTTTCCGTCACCCAATCTCTGGGCTGGACCACGTACTGGCGATGGTCGCAGTCGGCCTCTGGGGTGCTCAACTCGGCGCTCCGGCCATTTGGCTCCTGCCTGTCGCATTCCCCATGGTGATGGCGGTGGGTGGCATGCTCGCCCTTATGGGAGTGGGGCTTCCCGGAACTGAGTTTGGAATCGCTCTGTCAGCCGTGCTGCTTGGGGCCGCAGTGACGTTCGAGATTCGCCCGCCACTCGGGGTGGCCGCGACTCTCGTGGCGGTCTTTGCCGTATGCCATGGACATGCTCACGGAACTGAACTGCCCGCCGGGCAAAGCGCGCTGCTCTACAGCTTGGGCTTTGTCATGGCCACCGGTTGCCTACATGGAGTTGGAATTGCGATTGGGGCCATCCATCGCTGGATATGGGGACAGCGAATGCTGCGCGCTGCCGGCGCTGTTGTGGTGATCGGCGGCGCGTTTTTTATGTGGAGAGTCTTCGTATGAAGACAGGCACAACGGCAGAATCTCGATGGCGTTTGGCGATTGTAGTGATACTGACGATGACCCTGTTCCCGTTGCCAGCCGAGGCTCACCTGAACTCCACCGGAATGGGACCGGTCTACGACGGACTGCTGCATTTCTTCCAGAGCCCGGAAGATATGATTGCTGTCCTTGCGCTGGCCTTGTTTGCCGGCCAGCGCGGTGCCGCACACGGCCGGTGGGCGTTATTCGCGTTACCGGGAGCGTGGCTCGCCGGTGGACTCTTCGGTCTGACAGTGACTGCCATAAGTGGCGTGATCCTGACATTTGTTCCGTTCATGTTGGTAGGTGGGTTGTTAGTGGCCGATGCGGCCCTTCCCCTGAGTGCAACCGCCGCTCTGAGCGTTTTGATTGGCTCTTTTTGTGGCTTTTTAAATGGCATAGACATTGGACGAGCCCCAGATGGTGCTCTCGTTCTCCTCGGACTCGTATTTGCCATCTTTGTGGTAGTGGCGATCGCTTCGTCGTTCGTAGTGTCATTGCGACAGCAATGGCTTAGGATTGCCGTCCGCATAGTGGGCAGTTGGATCGTCGCGAGTGGGTTGCTGATGCTGGGCTGGACTTTCCGGCGGGGTTGATCGTTCTTGTTGCGCCACCCAAGACATCATACAGCGAGTCGATTTCGCTGGTGGACCTGCCCGGCGGCCTGGGCGACAAATTGCCGGCGGGAGTTCACGTGGCTGTGGAACGTCTGGCTCTGAAATGGAGCCCGGTCGGTGTTTTGGATTCTCCTGACGCCGTCACGTCTAAGGACGGGTTCCGGCCGATCAGAGAAGCCGGAGCGTCCGGCAGTCTCCGTCGGAGCGACAGATGTCGGACCGCAATATCCGGTAGGGGAGTCATCACGGCAAAACGCCCGTCCCGCGACGTGGCTTCAGCCGAGCGCGTGATATCGGTACCGAGAACTCAAACGGCAGCTTTGGCATATTTGTTCATGGGGTCTTCACTCCGGTCCGGGGAAAAATCGAAATCGCTTTGTCCTCCCTGGGTCCCAGCTGAGAGCGGCCGAAGTCAAACGGCTCAAGGTCTTACGACCGAATCAACGATTACTCCCGATAAACGCGTCAGGTTTCGGCTACCCGGGGTGAAGCTATTGCGTGTGGCTCGCGCCTGGTCGCGGATGGCGTCATCCCAACCGCAAAGCGCCCTTTTTCGCGAGCCAGTGTGCTAACGCCGTGTTTACCAGGTTATTCATCGAGCTGTCCCGGTCATCCGCGATCTTCTTCAGTTTTTTGTGCAGTACCCGCGGCATCGTGATCGTGGTGTCGCGGACCATCCGCTCTTCCGCGCTGACTAGAGCTGCCCGTGTGAGGTCCACGGCATCGAGAGCCTCCAGCGCCATCGTGGAAAGATCCCCGCGATAGCGGATCAGGGTACGCAACGCTTCGTTGATGCCTTCGTTCAGGCGGATGGCGAGCTTGATCGTCTGCTCCTTCGCCTCGGCCACAGCCTTCTTTTGCGCCTTTTTCGCTACGGAACTGGTCTCCAGCCGAACAATGGGTTTCGAGGTGTCGGTCATATCCGTATGCCTTGGCAAACAAAGGTCGTACAGGCATTACGGTACCACTTTTGTCTGGCACCCGGAATCGCAGTCAAAGGCTGACAGCGTGATTTTGCTCACCCGGCGGTAGGTCGATAGGGCAATTCAAAGAGCATATCCCGGTTCACGCGGACGTTGAAACGGTAACCGACAGGCACCTTGATCGTGGGTTGGATATTCAGATTCCGGCGGGTCACATCGGCGCCAAGCTGAGAGATGTTTCCCCCTATAGCGCTCCCGGCGGTCTCTGCCGCCGACGGATATCCGAGGACAGTTCCGCGGCGCGTTTGCGAGAGTTGGAAAGCCGCACTGAACACACTGGTGAGCAGACCGAACCCCACCAGCCGCTTATAGTGGTTGTCCACATCGTGACGAAGGCCAGCATGGCCGCCGGCGTCCTGACCTGCCATCCCCTCGAGGTTCACCGATGATCCATCCGGGAAGATGAGGCGGCTCCAGACGACCTGAATACCACCCTGGCCGTATCCAACCCGAGAGTCGTACGTTCCGACGAGGCGGGCACCTTGCGGAATCAGCAGGTATCTTCCAGTCGCCGTGTCGTAGACGTTCTCGCGAACCAGCGCCTTGATCTCGCCCGGCAGATCCGAATTCAGAGCCTGTTCGAGTACAGCCGGTATGTCCCATCCAGCTTTGATCTCGTACGGGCCGGCCGGTTTCGTTCGGGTAGAGTTCAAATAGTTTTCGGCATAGCCCGCTCGCGCCCGTGCCAGGAATGCCTCCTTACGGTCCTGCATGTTTTGCGCCTCATACTCCTCCGTCGGGCTACTCGTCTGACCGGAGATCGTCAGGCCGGGAACGACTCCGTTCCCTGTCACGCCAGGTCCGGGCGTTGTTGCCGGCGATCCTTGTAGCGACCGGAGTAGTCCAGCAAGCTGGGAGCCGCCCCCTTCAGAGCCTGTGGGAGCCGGACCTGCAGTGCGGCCGAAGCCAGTGCCGGTAGCAGCTTGGGATGTGGTCGGAGAGTCCATCGCCTGCATTTCGCGTTCATAAGCCAGGGCCAATCGCTTTTCTTCCGATGTCGGTTCGCGATATTGCGGCGTGTTCGGCGGGGGCGGGTACGAGGCAAGTGCGTACATCCGCTGAGCGCTCGGATCGCCCACCGGAGCGCCTGGGGCCTGGCCGGGCGGTCGCAGCTCTTCTGCTTGCGCAGGCTGGCGATCTGCCGACCCGCCTACGATCCCTGCTCCATTGGGGATCTGAGCGGCAATTACCTTACCGGCATCCGTCGCAGCAGTTAGTCCCTTCGCATCGTCCGGATGGAAGCCTGGTTGAAATGACCGATTGCCCCGCGTGACGATACCGTACCCGACCAGCGCGGCGACTGCAAACACGATGACCAGGACCAGTATTCCGGCTCGCTTGCTCAAGCGTACCGGGGAGGGCGGCTGAGGATGCAGATCCAGTCCGGACGGGGACTCGATCTTTTTCACCGTCTCTGTCGTGCGTTTCATCGCGCCTTCTCCTCCAGGGCCTTCGAATACGGATCTTCCTTCGACGACACCTTCCCTCGATAGGTGCCACGAACGATCTCCGCACGCCGGGTTTTCTTGCCCACGCCGAGAATAAGCGCCCCTCGCTCGAACAGCCGGTCGACGATGTACATGTCACTCTTGACCCGGTAATTCACCATCTCTGGGCCGTCAGTACCGAGCACAACAAGGACAGGAGCCTCTCGGTGTGCGGCATTGGGAGTCATCTGAATAAACGTCTTCTTGCCGTCGTCAACCACTCGAATCGGCCGCATATTTTCATCGCCACCCTGGATCCGGTAATCGAAATACAGGTTCTCGAGCGATTCCACGGGCGCGACCTTTACCGCCTCGGACTCCTCCCGCCGGCGCTGGTCCTCAGCGAGGCGAGCTTTCCATCTCAACGATTCGTTCTCCGGATAAGCGAAGGCGATCCGAGCTAGGTAATCTTCCGGCTTCGAGATCAGCCGGACATAGTAAGCGCGCCGATCCGTTGTGACCAGGAGATTCGTGTCCAGCCCCGCCTGCTTTGGTTTGACGACAATCATCGACGTAGTGAGATCGCCGCTTCCGGACGTGGCCGGCGAAATGATCCAGCGCACGGAATCCCCGATCTGCGGCTCGCCGACGAGCTTCTCGCCTGCCTCGAGTTCCACTACACAGACCCGCAAGGGCGCGCAAACGAGCGTTGGCAATCCGGCGCCGTAGGTATAGAGCACACGGCCATCCTTGCCAGGAGCGGGTGTGTGATTCTCCGTCATCCAAGCCTGACCGACACTGAGCGCTTCTTTAGCAGCAGGAGGCAGAGGCACGTCCTTCGCTGGTCTGAAGTCCTTGGGAACCTCAGACACCGGGCTCCCGGGCGCGAGGGAGGAAACCGCGCCTATAGAAGTGGGAGAAACGGCGGGATCGCCCGAATCGAGGGTGTTGATCAGCCGGTCGAATGGATACTTGGCGGGATCTGGGACGCCTTCTTTACTAGCTGGTCGTGCCGGCGGAGTCCGCTGAACCCGAACTGCCGGATTCTTCTGCGAATCGTTCGGCCGCTGCTGGCCTGCAACCACTCCGGCGACGGCGAATACTAGCAATGATGTGATTATGTGCTTCATAAGATACCTGCTATAGAACTCTTGACCAGCTCACGTTGGTGACGTAGATGCCCAGCGGATTGATCCGGATCAGGCGCTCATCGCTGGGTGGGTTTACCGCAATGGTGAAGGATCCCTTCCATCGTTCCTCCGATTCCACTTGACCGGCGAGACCTCTATTGGTCTCCGTCCATTCGACTTGATATGTTCGGTCACTGGCTGCAAAAACGGCCTTCACGTCGACATCAACGGTCTTCGTCTGCGCACGCTGGTACGGTGGATCGCTTCGGAAGAATTCGCCGATTTCCACTTGTGCCGGACTGCCGTTAGCGATCATGGCGTAGACGCGATCGATGGCTTTCCGTTGCGCAACGCCGTCCGATGTGACGGAGCGGAGATCGCTTACCCACTGAAACAAAGCAGCCCGTTTCAGACGGTCGTCGGCCTGACTGGCCTGATCCGCGGGTCCAGCTGCTAGGACGCGCCCGAGGCTATCCATCGCGACCACGTAGGGGACCGTTTTTGCCTTCATTGAAAGTGCTATCAGACCGCCTGTCTCCAGCGTCGCGATCAACAATGCCAGGAACGCCGCTGTGCGCCAGTTCTTTGCACGCGTGATGAGATTGCCATACCGTTCATCCCACTCCCGACGCGCGGCTAAATAGGAGCTCGTTTCCGGAGGCCGATGCTGATTGCGCGGCCCCGATCTCGACTGGGCGTCTTCCGCTGCGTTTGCCGGCGCTCGGCCCGGCGCGGTTATTTGTGCTTCTGGAAGATTCATTCGGATCCCTCATTTCCTGTATTCAGTGGCGGTGGCGCCGCATGCGGTGCATGGTCAGGCGGAATAGCAGACTGGGCCGCCCGCACCACGGCGGTGGTCTTGAGCATTCCCCGTGAGATTCTTGTGCTCTGACTTAACCCGCCCGGCCCGGCGGACCGCGGTGGCACTGTGGGCGGGCTGTCATTAATCCCACTCGCTGAAGATGCCGACCCGCCTCCTTCGGACGACGATGCGTTCGACTGCTGACCTGGGGCACTGACCTGCTGGCCGTTGCTTCCGCCATCAGAAGCAGAGGCCGACGGAGCCGGCGGACGCACTTGGCCGCCGTTACTGCTCGCGGTCGGCGCGGCTGCTCCACCGCCACCGCCCGCACTGGGCTTCGGTGCAGATGCACCTGAGGCGGACCCGGCTGCGCCACCACCGCCGAAACCGCCAGAACCGCCAGGGCCCGCCGCACCCCCAGCACCGCCGGCGCCCATACCGGCAGCCTGACTCACACTCATCGCGCCGCCCTTCGCCGCGAGGACTTTGGCACCAAGAGCCACTCCACCGGCAACCGCAGTGCCCGCCAACAATGCACCTTGGGCGAGGCCGCCGACTACGCCTACAGCGTCACCTCCCGTAAATGCTGGTGTACCGCCGAGAATCGCCGCCGTGAACTTGGGGACGTTCCAGCAGATCATCAGCAGGAGCACCGCAGACGCAGCGATATCCAGCGCGTCCACCGCCGGTTCTGCACTCCCCGGGATAGCCCGCGCGGCCACCACCCAGCCGTTCGTCAAAGTCAGCCCGGCCCCCAGCAATAGGTAGAGGACCATCACCTTCACGCCGGTGGACACGGCCAGAGAGATGTAGCGCTCCACGTAAGGCGCGGTCCAACGCGACCCCCCGAACCCCAGGAAGATAAATCCGGCGCCGACCACGAGATAGCTTTCGACTAGGGTCACAACAAGCTGGACTGTCAAACCGAGGAAGGCAAGAAACGCGAGCAGTGCCGCAAACACCAGCGACAGGGCTGTGCCAATGTTGCCGAGCCAACCCGAACTGGCGGCCCCGCTGAGCAGGTTTCCAGTGATGTTGAGGCCCTGGACGAGGATGTCCGTAGGCGCCAGCGATCCGAGGCCAGAGGCGTTCTGCCCAATCTGTTGAAAGCTGTTGATGATCCGCGGAATCCAGTCCGCGCCGAAATTCAGGAGCGCGAAGAACGCGCCGATGAACATCATCTTGCGGATGAGCGCTGCGGTCCAACCCTGGAGGTCCGTGCGCTCGAGGACCAGGATCGCGGCGGTCCAGGCGAATTCAATTAAGGCAAGCAGTCCGAACAGACGATTGGCATAGCCGGCTGCGACTGTCAGCCACGTCATCCGAACGGCGCGGAACTGGTCCAACATCGCGCTTGGCGACGTCTGCGCGTTCGCCACATGGGCAGTGCCCAGGAACGCCAGCGCGCAGACTGCACACAGAACTGCCGGATTTCGCCATCGCTTGCGGACCGTCATCGCCACTCCCCTCTCGGTGCGCAGCGACCGTTCTCCCAGTCCCTGCGCTATTTGCCGGCTTCGTACCCCTTGCCGTCGCCCTTACGCTCTTTGAAGTTGAAGACCGATGCTACATTGGCCGCGTTGCAGACGCGCCCTTCCGTGGTGCTCGACCACGTGGCAGGGGCCTTCTCGCGAATCGGCCGGCATTGATCCCTGACTTCTACTGCAAATTCCGAATGCTTCCGGAACCAGTCTTCGATGGTCGGTTGTGCAGCGACTCTCAGATCCCCAGCGCCCGCCGCCTCGACCTTTTGCACAATTGGGCTCGGCGGCTCCCGAGTACAGCCACCCAGTAACAGAACCAGAGCAATGAAAGGAAGAAAACACAGCCTCATTCCTACATCATTGACCGGCCTGGTAGCCTCGTCCATCCCCTGTGCGCCCGCCAAATGTGAAGAACTTCTCGGATGCCGATTCGCTCGCGGCTTGGCGCTGAATCTGAGCCGCCTGAAACGCCTGTTTGCTTTGCAGGTCGGCCAGCATCAACTGTCGGAGTTTCATAATTTGCTGCACCTGCTGCTCTGCGATTTGATTTGCTACCTGAAGCGCCTGCATCCGTCCATCAGAGGACTGCGCCATCACCCGCAATTGACTCAAAACTGCTTGCTCATTTTGTAGCTGCTGTCCTTGCAAACCAGCCGCGCGTAGCGTGCCAAGCGTGGTATCTAAACTTGTTTCCGACCAGTTTTGGTAGTCCAGATACCAAGTTCGCGAATTATAGCCCCAGCCTCGGAACCGGCTCCTAAATGCCGCATCGAGATTGCCCATTGAATAGGCGAGGGCGCGACCACCTTGAACGATGCTCGCCAGTTGGCCGATATCGCTGGTGATTGGCCCGAAGACCTGAGATGGTACCGTCGCGCTGTTCTTCGTCATGTCGAGCACCATGCGAATCTCCTGCGTAAGTTGTTGCCCCTGCCTGAGGTAGGAATTGATCAATTGCAGATTGTTGGCGAGTTGCGTAAACTCCGTGGCAAAGCCACCCAATATACCGGCTTTCGCCTGGCGGTCGACGGTAAATGCGACGCCGACCATGGCCAGCAGCGTTACGCCGCGTTTCATAACAGGTTTCATTTGATGCTCCTTTCCAAAACAAGCTGTTCTTCCAAATAGGACGCCCAGTCTGCCAAACCACGCATTCTGAGCCAGGCGGCCTGCCAATCCTCTCCGTACTTCGTGACGGTGTCCTCAACGAGTTGGCGTTCCTCGCGGCTATTGACACCAACGAACGAAAGACCCACGCCTCCCATGCCTAGCGCTATTAACCGCCGACCAATTGGAGACACGACATAGTATTGCCGCTTCGGAATGCTGGTCTGAACAATGGATATTTCGCGTTCGTTCAGGCCGATTGATTCGTAGAACTGCCGTGACGCCGGATTCGCCGCCTCCGCATTGGGCAGCAGCACTTTCGTGGGACACGATTCCAAAACGACATCGCGTATCGGCGAATTGAAAATATCGGATAGATTCTGCGTCGACAAGAGTACGACGCCGTTCAGTTTCCGGAGCGTCTTCAACCAATCCCGCACGCGCTCACGAAAGAGCGAGTGGCGCAGGTATACCCATGCTTCATCGAGAGGAACCAGTGTCGGCGACCCGTCGAGCCGCTTTTCGATCCGCCGGAACAAATAGAGAAGGACTGCGACGACGGCCTTCTCACCCATGTTCATGAGGTGTTCGGTCTCGAAGGTCAGAAACCGGCCGTTGCCGAGCATGTCTTCATCGGCATCGAGCAGATGCCCCATCGTTCCGCCCAGCGTGTAATATTGGAGTGCTTCGCGAACCTCCGTATCCTGGACGTTCGCGCATAGCTCCGTAAGAGTCCGCGTCGGAGAGCCCTGCAAAAGGGTAACCGCCTGGCACAGCGCATTCCGCTCCCGCGGGGACACTTTGAAATCCTGGAGCGTGCATAGACTCTCGAGCCAATCGACCGCCCACGCGACGTCCCCTTGGGTATCGATCTCTCTGAGGGGGCAAAAGGACCAGTGAGTCAGTTCTCCGCCGATGTCGTAGAATTCTCCGCCGGCCGCATGAGTCAGCGTGAAGAGAGAGTATCCCTTATCAAAGGCGAAGACCTGGGCGCGCGGATAGCGGAACCACTGGGCGGCAGCGAGCCCGAGAAAGGTGGACTTGCCGGCGCCCGGCGGTCCGATCATGAGGGTGTGGCCCAAGTCCCCTACGTGGAGGTTGAATCGGAATGGCGTCGCGCCAGTTGTTGCCGCATACAGCAGGGGCGGACTATTCGGCGGCATGAGCGGTGACGGATTATCCTTGTCCCCGGCCCAGACGGCAGTGATTGGCATCAAGTCAGCGAGGTTCAGGGTGTGCAGAATGACCCGCCTGACGTTCCGGTAGCCATCGCCCGGGAGACTTCCGCGCCAAGCCTCTACCGCGTTCACCGTCTCTGTGCGACAGGCGAACCCAAGATTCTGGATCGTTTTGACAACCAGGCCGGCAGCTTCGTCCAGCCGGTCTTCACGCTCGTGGGCGCAAATGATGACCGTGTTGTAGACACAGAATTGGACATCGCCGCTACTGGCGACGCCCATCGCTTCCTCGGCGTCCGCGCTCATCTCCTGTGCAAAGAGGTTTACCGCCCCTGTTTCAATCCGCAGAAGCTGGTCCTTCCAACCCCGCACCTTGGACCGCCACTTCCGCCGCGTCTTGTCCAGCAGCCCGCGAGCTTCCTCGGGGTCCAGGAGGATCGCACGTGTATGCCAACGGTATTCGATGGCCAGATTGTCCAGCGCCCCCAGAATGCCGGGGAAGCTGACCCGCGGAAAACCGTCAATGGCAATGACCCTGAGCGATTTTCGACCGATTCGCGGCGCCATTCCTCCAACGAAGTCCTCCGTCGACAGCAGGTCATTCAGGTATGTGGGGACCGCGGCTGGGGCGAGGGGATGATCCAGAGTTGTAACGCAACGATGGACAAATCTGAGGAGGTCATCATAGGCTTGCGAGAAACCAAGATCGTCCGCAGCTCGGCTCAACGATAAGCGCTGCACTTGAAACAGCGAGCTGAAGACATCGCTGAAGGTATCGATTCGGCTACGGAAATAGTCGAGAGCCCGACGCGCCGGAGACTTGAGTTCCTGGGCACCGTCGAACATCCAGCCCTTCACCCGCTCCTCGGTTTGCTCCGGCGGCAGGTAGGTTAGGCTCAGGAAGTATTCGCTCTCGTAATGGACGCCTTCTGCCGAAAATTGCTGGCGGCGCTCCTCGTCAATCAACGCGGTGATCGGATCGGGGAAAGCGCCGGGCCCTGGGTACTCCGGTGCTCGGGAACGAATGGCGTCACACTGGATCATCCACCCCGTACCGAGTTTCAGGACAGAATTGAGGCGGGCGCTGAGGGCCGCCATTTCCCCGTTGGTCGCGGAAGCCATGTCCGGCCCGCGGAAGGTCCATGCAGCCATCAGTGCGCCATCCTGAAGCAGCATCACTCCGTCATCGATCAGGGAATCGTAAAGTAACAGGTCTGCAAGACCCTGAGCGCGCGAGCGATGTTCAGTGAATTGCATGGTCACCTCCAGGCCTTCGGCGTCGCCGCCGTTTCGCCACGTAAGCGTCCCTTTGCCGGGTAGAAGGGTCGATACTTCACGTGCCGGATGTAGACCTGCCTCAGCATCGGGTCGGACCGCCCCATCCTCGATAAGACGGCAATCGCCGATATCCAGAGGGCGATCCCGGCAGCGATTCCCCACCACGTCACCAAGGCGAACATGAGCATCGCCGACATCAACGCTGCAAAGAGGACCAACTCCCGGTCGCCGCCCAGGAGCAAATGCGGGCGATTGGCCGACTGATGGATGAGGATTTCGCGCGGTTTCTCCATATCCGCCCTCACAGCACCGTCGCGCCGCCGACGCCGAACAGGGTCGTCATGAACCCAGCGCCAAGCACCAGGAAGGCGATAGCCAGCGCGGCTACACACGACCGTCGCGCAAACTCGCTCAGCTCGCCGCCAAAAACCAGGGTGCCGCCGGCGACCATCAAAGCAATTAGCGAAATGGACAGCGCGACTGGACCCGTCAGAGATTGCGCAATCCGGTTGAGCGGCGTCTCCCACGGGAGACCGCCTCCACCTCCGCCCGCAAATGCGGCCGGCGCGGCCAACAATAGAAAGCCGATCAGAAGCATCCTGCTGCGGAATCGGGATCGTTGAAACATCATGGACTCCTTTTGAAATGTGTTTTAGACGTACTCGACCGCGTACCGACCTGAGTCGTACCCGGTGACAACCAGCAACTCCCGAACCTTGCGGCCGGCCGCGAGGTCGGACTCCTCGTCAATAAAAATGACGAGATCGATTGCCTCTGCAATCAGACTCTGTTGGGGCGCAGCCGTAGCCTCGGCCACCAGACTTTCCAACCGCACCAAGCCGCTGACGGCGTCATTCGCGTGGACCGTCGCAGCGCCGCCGGGATGCCCGGTATTCCACGCCTTCAACATGACGTGCGCCTCGGCCCCTCGAACTTCACCAACGACAATTCGGGTCGGCTTCAGCCGCATCGACGCCCGCAGGCAATCCAGCATGGTGACCGACCCGACGGCCCGGAGGTCCACATAGTTCTGGACGGGGCACTGCAATTCCATCGTGTCTTCAATCGTGATCACGCGGTCATATGGCGCGATCCGCGCAAGGCCATAGAGAATGGCGTTAACCAGGGTCGTCTTTCCGGAACCCGTCGAGCCCACCACCAGGATGTTCTTTCTCTCTCTCACTGCAAGCTGGATAATCTCGGCGTGGGAGAGCCCGGCAACAAGATCCAGGAAGATGCCGCGACGGCGGAGACGGTTCACCGGGTCGTGCTGTCTGCTGAGAATCCCACCCCGCTCGTAATCGTCCAGTGTGAAGATACGCCGCGGCCGTTGCCGAATCGCAAAGACAGGCCTGGAGGTGACCGGCGGGATGATTCCTTCGAAGCGGCTGCCGTCAATGGGCAACTCCGCTTCCAGGAAGGGCCGGTCGTAGTTGATCACCGTGCCCTTTTGCGCCGCAATCGTCCCCATGGCGGACTGAGCTTGTGCCGGCGGCATCTCACCCACGCACTCGAATCCCTCGCACTGCCGCTTCACCCAGAGGCGGGAGTCCGGGTTGAGGACGATATCCTCGGTTCGTTCGTCCGACAACGCACGAAGAACCAAATCGCCCAGTTCCCGTCTGAGCTTGGCCTCCAGGCGAGCCTGTTGATCGATCGATGTAACAACGGTGTGAGCCAGCATTTCAACCCTCCAGCTTGACATTTCCCGTACAGCTTGTACAAGCTAGCTTGTAGTGCTGATTATCCACCGAGATCGGCACTTCGTCAAGGGGGTATCGATGAATAACCGAACCAGGGTCGCAGTGGAACGGCAAATCACGGCGATGGGAGCCGATGTTTTTGAGGTTGGGCTCTTCAAGCCGAGGGCGCCCGGCGACTCCTCCAACGAGCCTGAGATGCTGCCGCGGGTGTGGGATAGGGAGACTCTGCTCCGGTCCGTTTCCTGGCTCTCGTACCAAAACGCCCGCGGCCGCAACATTTATGTCCGACCCAAAGGCGAGCATCACCTTAGCCTGGTGGACGACCTCACGGCCGCCGCAGTTCAGAAAATGAAGAACGAAGGATTCACTCCCGCCCTCGTTGTGGAGACGTCTCCCGGGAACTTCCAGGCATGGCTGAATCATGGGCGGGTCCTGCCAAAACAGCTCTCCACGCTAGCTGCCCGGACGTTGGCCGAGCGCTTCGGCGGCGACAGGGGAGCCGCAGATTGGCGGCACTTCGGAAGATTGGCCGGACTGACTTTTACGTAAACACAAAATGTTTAGATGTGCACAGAGTGCCTTTCTTAGAGCCGTTTAATTATGTGGCGTTATCGCATAATCTCTGCCATGATCGCTTGCATGTTTGTTCTGGGTGCTGAGGGTGAACAAGCGGGTCCCGCAACGAGCGGCCAGAGGCTGCGCCTGAAGGCCACGGCGGACAGCCGATTTCCACTTCAGGTGCTGTGTGCTGACGGGGTACCGGAAATGCTTCTGACGGTGTATGCCGATGACTTGCGCCGCGCCTTGTCACCTGGCTCGGCCTACGCCTATGTGCGCGAGGTCGTTCTGTTCGCTAATTGGGCTCTGCAAGATTCTGTCGCTGCGGTTCAGGGATGGCGTATGTACGGTGAGCCTCGCGAAGTCCGGAATCTTGTGCAGGAATATCTGGCCAGAGTCGGCGAGTGCCGCATCACGCGACGGCCTGACACTTTGGGCATTCGAGCCGCATACGTGAATGCCGCCGATGGCAAGCGCATTAATGTTCGACTTCTGTTGGCTGCCCTCAAGCGATTGTATGAGGTTCTTGGTGACTCCGGCTTGTACCCGTTTGCGAATCCGCTAGTCCATGCCGATGCTAGGAGCGCGATAGCGGAGTTCCGAAGAGGAAACCGCACGGCGATGCTCGCCTTAGCGGGTCGACCACCGATGCCACCGTCAAGCGGTGTTGACCCACCCGAGGACATACGACTCTCGGAAAACTACTTCCGCTTGGTTAGACGCGAGTGGCAGCCCCATTCCATCGATGATCCCGAGTTCCCCAGCCGCGTCTACGCTGCCGGGGAGCGCTTCGGCTGGGCGCTGCGGGAAGTCTGTGTGGCGCGAACTCTGCTCGAATCCGGCGCCAGAATTTCCGAGGTCTTCGATCTGACGGCGGCAGATTGGTCGGTAAGCACCTTCGGCAATCACTTCTCAGCGCGCAGCAAGGGCAGCTTCGGACAGCGGGTCAAAACACTTGTCATCTCGAACCCCACCGCCAAGCTCTTGCGCCGCTATTTCGACGAGCACCGGCGGACACCCGGGCTGCAGCCTCGCACGGTTTCAGAGCTCGGCGGGATACAAAAGCTTTCCCCCGATGAACTGCTCCGCATTCGCATTTTCCTGACGCAAAGAGGAACACCGATGACGGCGGGGTTGTTTCGCGATCACTACTGGCGGCCTGCACTCCGCGCAGCCGGCCTGGAGGCCGATCCGCATACGTGTCGCCACTGGTTTGTGACCAATGCCATGCGGCACATCGAACAGTCCGCCACTGACGAAGGCGACAGGGCCCGTCACAAGCAGGAACTCATTCAGTACATGGCCTGGCGCAGTGGTGAGAGAACGCTGAAAGCCTACGAACACCTGGAGCGCGGCCGATCGTTCGCGATGCGCTTACAAGCGATCCATCGCGAAATGGGGAAACGCGAACACCGCACCGCGAATGAACTGGCAAAGGAGAACGGGAAGTCCGTAGTATCGCCGGTCGATGACCGCGATCTTAGGTTCCTGCTGGGAGACGATGATGACGATTGAGCGCGCCGTGAAACAGATACTGGAGTCGACCGCCGGGCAGACGAACAAGTCCGCACCCATCTCGAGTCGGATGCTGCTGGACTTGTGCGAAGCACTTTGGTCGGCTGGCCAATATCCGCAGATCAAGCTAATCCGCGAGCATCTGCCGCACTTTCACCTCCGGGCGATCACCCGCGGCTTCCACGCCTGGCGCAAGTCACGCAACCTTCACCTGCACTATCCGCGATGGGCGAATCCCTTTATCGGAGGGCCGGACGCGTTGTCTGCCATGGTCTCGCCCGAGATTGCTCAAGCACCGCTCACCGTGTTTGATCCGGCAAACGACGGCCGCTGGCCGGCGCCTCGCCCGAAGGTTGTCGCCTATCTGGGAGGCATTGCCAATCAAAGCCTGCGCGACATGTTGGCACTCTACGCCATGCTCAAAACAAATATCAACGAAAACCCGACTTATTGTCGGTTGTGCGGCCTTGCCGGACCGCTGCGAAAGATTATGGAAGAGAACGGATTGGCGAGCGTATACGACATCGACCCGGACGACCTGCTACTGCGTGTCGCTGAGCATACCGCCGGTGCAGGGCTCACCAAAACTCAGCAATCGAAAATGGTGCTGAGCTGGAACTCGCTGTCCAACGCGTTCCTTGAGTACGGAGAGAGTCTGACAGAGTCACAGCGTCAGATCATGTCGCCATTTTTCGTCAAGCCACTGGCGAAGAGATTTCGGATGCACCGCATTCGGCCTTCGATTGTGATTCGCGACGCTGCCCGCCGAAACGTGAAAGCCAAAGCCGACCTAGTGCACGGCCAGTTTCATAAGCTTCGGTTCATGGCGCGGATCCGATGCAACCAGGCGGCCCGCTTGTACGAAGCGGTCGAGAGCGCAGTCGCTGCAGTCATTGCTGGCTCGCTGTCACTGCCTTACCGTTTCAACTATGAGGAGACCGTCGCAACGGACCGTGGGCGGCCGGTTCGCCAGCGAATATTGCTGACACTTTGGGATGCACCGTCCCTTTGGGATCACGCTGTAGAAAAGGGGTTTGAAGCCAACAGGGTGAAACAGGACCGCTCGAGGGAGCGGCAGCGCGGCCGGTTCTCGCCGGAGCAAAGGCGATTCTTCACTGAGTACCGCGGCACTGAAGCGAGTGGCGCATCGCCCACGGCCCCGTTCTGGTTCCTCGAGCTCTACCGCCAAAACGTATTCACCGAAGGCTGTTCCAGTGAGGTCACGGCGAAACGAGCCACTTTTTATCGAGAGCAGGGGTACACTTCCCGTGCCCACTGGGAGGTGACGCCCGGGATGCTAAAGCCTCTTCGCCGTAATATGACGAGTGACGCGAGATTCCTCGAGCGCGAGCATGGCTATCGTTTCCTTCACCACGAGGGTATTTACGCCACCTCGCTATTCGCCCACATGGTTGTCCGTGTTCAGACCATTAGCGGAGCGCGCATCGGCGAAGTCCAGCAGATTTCTCAGAATCCTGAGTGCATCAAACAGTTGGTCAATGTGGGACCGAAAAGCAATGCACGTTGGCTCTTGCGCATGGTGCCGAAGGGACGTAAAGAACGAGCCGACTTTTTCATCGATGAAGACACGAAGAATGTTCTGACGGAGGTCGTGACATTCCAGCGTCGAATTACAGGAGAGAGAAAGTTGCCGGTGGTGCGGCACGACTCCTCACGCTATCCATCTGATCGTTACCTTCTGCAGTGGAATCGCCTTGGGCTTGATCAAGCGACTTTGAATACGGCCCTTCGCTTCTTGCTCCATGGCGCCATCCTGGATGGTGCGGGTCGATGTGTCCACCTCACGACCCACCTCCTCCGGCACGGATTCGCCACGGAAATGGCGAGCCTGAAAGTGCCCGTGGAGGTAATTGCAAAGATCCTGCACCAGCGTCACCTCGAAGTCACCCAATACTACTCGCAACCCACCAACCAGCAGGTAATCGATGCCGCTGAGATGCTGTTCGTCGAACGTATCGACGTGGCGGCCGAGGCGGTGCGCAGCCCTCAGGAGATCGGCAGGATGCTGAGGGAGGCGGAGGGGCAGATCGGAGCGCTTACAGAGGTTATCGGCGGTACGTGCGTGGTCAGTAATCTGTGTCCCGCCAAGTTCGCCTGCATCGGATGTTCTGGCAATGCGCCCGACCCTGAACGGCGGCACCAGATCGAAACCAAGCGTGCGTGGGCAACCGAACAGATCACGTGGGCCCGCCGCGAACACCTTCCGGCTGAGGAGCGCCAGATGACGCGGGTTGTCCAGGATTGTGAGCTGCTGCTGGAGGAGATGACGCTGATCGAACGGGCCAGGGTGGACCAACGCCAGAAAGTACGGATAAAGAAGGAGCGGGGCAATGCGCGAAGGTAAGAACCCGCGGTGGCTCGAGCCACTTTGGGAAAAGAAAAAGGCGGAGACGGCTAAGCGCGTTGAGCGCGCCGTCAAAGAAATGGTCAGGCAAAAGACCCCGGTGACGCTGGAGGGGATCCGGAATACGGTAAAGACCTTGTTCGGCGCTTCCATCTCGGCGAACACGATTCAGCGTAACGAACGGGCGTATGCGGTATACCAGAAGCACCGGACGACCAAGTCGTTGGCGAAGGTCCGGGACCATGGCCTTGCCGGCATGTTGCGTGGCGTCTCCGGGCCAGGTGCAGTCAATCTTCGAGCCAGGGTTAACCGATTACGGCGGAATACAAAGGACAGTCTAATCGCGAAGTTGCTGCAACTGGAAGAAGAACGCAAACGACAAGCCGCGCGGGAAGACGCGTTACGTGAGGAGATTTTCCGGTTACACCCGACTGCCCGCAAAAGAGGAGGCGCTCAATGAGTGCCGGAGCGACCAACTTCCAAATAGCGAAGCAGGTTCCGATTGCGCGGGTTCTGGCGCACTACGGCATCCAACTGCATGCAACCGGTGGCGAACTGCGGGGGCAATGCCCGCTACCGGAACACACTTCTCGCGAAAGCCACAACAGCTTTTCGGTGAACACCGCCCGCAACGTCTGGTGCTGCCAGTCTCAATCGTGCATCCATGCCAGGGATGGAGAACTTGGTGGAACCGTGCTGGACCTGGTAGCGAGGGTGGAGCGATGTTCGATCCGGGAGGCCGCCGTCAAACTGATAGAATGGTTCGGCGCCGGCGAGGTAGCCCCAGTCCGGGTGCAGGCGCCTTCGGCTTCTCCATCGAACCGTCCGCTCCATTTTCAACTCAACGGACTCGATCACTCCCATTCGTATCTGGAGAGCCGCGGCATCACGCCATTGACGGCGAGGACGCTTGGAATCGGATATTACAGCGGCCCCGGCATCATGCAGGGTCGCGTCGCAATTCCAGTGCACAACACTAATCACGAACTGGTTGCTTACGCCGGGAGGTCGGTTGAAGGGGAGGATCCGAAGTATCGGTTTCCTCCGGGTTTTCATAAGAGCCAGGAGCTATTCTTATTGCACCGTGCGATGCACTCGGGGAACGACGCTGTGATTGTGGTTGAGGGCTTCTTTGATGCCGCGAAGGTCTGGCAAGCTGGACATCGCAACGTTATCGCGCTGATGGGATCGAGCCTGTCGGACACTCAGGCCGGTTTCCTACAGAAGCATTTTCAAAAAGCGGTACTGATGCTGGACGGTGACACTGCCGGTCAGTCCGCGACCGCAGTGATCTCCCGACGGCTCGCACAGATCATGAATGTCGAGGCGATTCACCTGGGGCCGGACGTCCAGCCGGACCAACTGGCTTCAAGAGAAATAAAGGAAGCCTTGTCCGGCCATCTGCGGCTTGGAAAAGGCATGGAGCGCTGACTCTACAAAGTGCACCACTGTGGTGTACATCAACTATAATGAATCTATGCAGAGTCGACGCAAACCAGCGACCAAAAGGAAGGCTGCTTCCGTACGTCAAAGCGTAACGATGCCGGCCGTCCTCGCGCGTGAAGTCCGGCGGGTGGCGAAGGAACGCAAAGTCACGATGAGCCGTGCCCTGGTGACGCTTGCCGAGCGAGGGGTGGAAGCGGAGGCGGCGGCCCGGGCCGGGCTGACGGCTGCCTATGACCAGTTTATGGCCGAGGGAGATCCTGCCAAAAAGAGCGAAGTTGGCGAAGATCTGATCCGAAGCATCTTCGGGAGAGCCGCGATTGCCGAAGATCCGATTCATTAATCTGCCTCGCCCATTGTGGGAGCACATTCTGGAGCGCGTTGCCGAGCGGGCAATCTCCCTCGACGATTTGCAGCGACTGCGGAGCTGGGTGGTCACCGAACCGCAGGCGCCGGAAGGTGACTGGTACAAGGACTTTGGCTCCTTCGTGCTTTGTGGCACGGGAGAATACCCGAAGACGGTCCTGAAGAAGGGAATGAAGCCCTTCGGGACGCCGCTTTAGAAAATGGCCGCATATGGGAGAGCGCCACAAATCCAAGTCGCGTGCAGATATGATTGGGGCCAGAAAAGGCGAACTTTCGTAGAAAGAATCGAAAATTGAAGCACCGGGCTGAGGACGGCCGGTATCCTTTCGTGCATCTCATCGAGGCAACGGGGCAACCGTACCGAGCCGCCGAGAACCTTCTTCAAGAACTGTCGGCGGAGCTCTCCGAGCGACAACGGATCAAAAGGTCCGCGCCGCACACAGGTGATGCAAGCAGAGCCCGCCTGACCATCGATGATTTTCGCGCCAAGTCAGCCTATGGAGGTGACGGCAACAGAATCGATCTCGCTTACACGGTCTACGCCTTAACACACGGGGTTAGCGAGGCCGACATCCGATCGGCCATCGCCTCACGAGACCTGTCGAAGAAGGGGCCCGAACGAAGGCAGCTCAACTACATCGAGCGGACAATTCGGAAGGCATGTTCGACCCTTGGAAGATGAGCGCTGCACAGCTGCAATTCTGACCTGACAACTTGCTCGATTTTGCGTCTTTCTCGCCAACCTTGACGCCGAACATCCCAACTTCCGCTTGATCCACGAGCCCTCTCGATCCAAAGCCACGGCTATGGGGATTTTAATGGGCTTAAGTATTCTGCGGCTTGGGTGTTGCAGGAGTCCTAGCCGACTAGGCCTTGGATTCTTCCTTCGAAACTGAGGTTTCGCCGGATTGCCTTTTGTGGTGACTACGTCTCGACTTCCCTGTACTGCTAGCCTGATGTCCGAGTTTGGCGAGTTTCGTCGAAATCCCTGATCGCGGCTTCCTTCTTAAAAAGTTCCGCAATGAGCGCCTGCTTTCGGTTCTCAAGGACTTTTGCTCGGTGAGGAACTTTTCGACATCGTCAGTTTTGCTCGCCTCTGGTATCGAGTCCTATTCTAAGCAGCCAGTGCTATTCGAAACGATCGCTCTCCGAACGGTCGCGCACAGATTCTGACTGATTCAATTCCTTAATGCGCTGAGTGAACACAAGCATCTCTTCGGCGACAAACGCCGCCACGGCGGGATCGGCGTAGTCCGCGAGCTTCGCCAGGATGCGGGCGTTCGCTTCGACATGCGCGGCGCGCGTCGTCCAGGAAAAAATGGATTTCATCTGCGATATAAAGCGCTTTAGCACTTCGACGCGGTCAGGCGCCTTTTCAAGCAGGCGAAGCGCCAGGGGAAACCATTCACGATCTTTAGTGTCCTCGTCGTTGGTCGCTATCGGCACGGCGTTCGCGAGCGCCGGGTAGCGGGTGGCCGGCTTCTCGTCACACCAATCGAGAACAGCAGATTCGGGGGCCACTGAGAGGAGCTTCGCCTTGACGCGGAACAGATCGAGATAGTAACCCTTTTCGAATTCGATTTCATCTCCGCATGACAGCGCATCGAGCACCGCCCTTGGCTGAACGCGCATTAAGGCGCTGAGCAGATCGCCGTAGTACGTGATGTGCGTCTTGTACGCCAATATCGCCTGCTTGAGCTTGCCGCAGAGCTGCGTTGCATGATTGGCGCCTTCCGGGCCGCTCAGGCACGCGTTCGCGATCTTGGAGTACCTGTGATCGGAGTTGTTGTTCTTTTCGACGAAGGGAATTTGCTCAAGGAGCGCGCGGCCCGTTTCCTGAATTTCCGTCGGAGGCTGCTTCTCATCATGCAGGCGCATGTAAAGAACTTCAACCCCGACATAGAAGCCATTCTCTTTCGCCGCGATCTCTAGGACAATGTCCTTCAATGCCTTCGGCGGAGCGGATTTGCAAACACCGCCATAGCACAGGCTGTTGTACAGATGGATAGGCGCGCGCCCCTGCGCAAGGGCGCGGAGGATACGCGCGCCGCTGCGTTCGTCGAGATTAAATGAGGCTTCGAGTATCGGGTAGTAAGTTCCGAGAACTTCGTCCTCAACGGCGTTTTCGAGAAGGTCTTGCGCCAACTCCGGATTTGAAAGATGGACGGCCTTCAAAAACCCGCACATCACAGCGAAGTTTATCGCGGCCTTCATTTCCGCCACTTGGCCTCTCAGGCGGTCCCAGGTGGCTTGCGCGTCCTGCGAACCCTCGCCGAGCCCCTCACCGAAGATTCCCTGGTGCACCGTGCCCATAAATAGTTGAGGCAGGAGCTGTCCAAATACTTCCGGATCGGCGGCGACGGCCTGCCCCAGGTTGCGCACCATTGCGTTCGTCGCCTCTATCTTGTTGTCGATTTTCTTCGAGGAGGCGTCTTCGTTGGCGTCGTCGAGCCCCTTGTCATCGGTATCAACGAGGTCGTAGGAGTGCCCTTCGTCGCCGAGCACGATCGCGAGAACCCTTTGCCGAAGATCTTTCGGCCGCAAGAGTTGCTCAATGGCCGAGAGCCTGTTCGCAATCTCCGGCGCAAGGCCCTTGGCGTCGTATTCCTGCGTTTCACGCACGCCAATCCAGCCCTCCTGCCAAAACTGGATGGCTTGAATCGCTTTGCAAGCTGTTTCGACCTCGTCATAGACTGCCACCCCCGTCCAGAGGCCGCGGAAACGGTTCGCAATGTCTTTCCGGACTTCGGGCGCAATAGGCGCGTTGGAAACAGCCAGCTCCGCCGCGAACTTCAGAACGGCGGCGTACCACTGTTTGGCTTGGTCCCTGGTTTTTGGCCAGTATCCGTGATTGCGCACGCGCGAACCGAACTCAAAATCATAACCCGCGCCGAAATGCATCCCTTCGAGCGCGAAGCCGAGGCACCTTATGCCGAGAGACCGCCGTTTCTCATCTTCAGAAAGGAGCAACGTCCTGACGACCGCCAAACGTTGTTCGACCGATGCATGGGTGCCAGAGGCAAAGAGCGAAAAGAGCGGGGGAAAGGCATTGCGCGCTGCATCATGCGCGTTTGTCCCATCCGGCTCAATGTCTGCGATGATTGCCAGCAGCGCCGAGCAGCGCTCGAACATCGCCGGCTCGTAGGCAAGCGGACGCAGAATCCGCGTAACATACCGGCATGAGGGCGCGGCGGCGTGACCTTGCGGGCCGAGCAACACCCTTTCAATCGCCGCCAGAGCCGCTTCGGGGGCAACCGGTGCGACGTTCTGCAACATTTCCTGTTCTTGGAAACTCAGCTTCGTGATTTCAGCGAGCATCCCGTCGGGCGCCAACCACTTGGCGGCAACGGCGATGGCTTCCGGACTGTCCGACAGGTAACCGAGGCGACGCGAGAAGGACCTCAACAGTCGCACGGGAGCACCCGTCACGAGATGCGCTTCGATCACGCCGGGCGGGATGCTCCGGAGGGCACTCTTGGCGAGCCGGTTGGCGAGGGCATGGGGCAACAGCGCACGCCAGGGGCCGCGATGTTGCACCAGATCGCGCTCGCGAAGCATGGCCGCAAAGCGGAACATATCTTTTGCGCTCTTGCCAATGATTCCACCGAGCCGGAACAGTTCGGCGTCGTTGTCATCGGAGAAATTCTCACCGTGGAACGAGTATACGAGCGACATGGCTTGCGCGGCGAGAAGAAGGGAGTCGTCGGAGCCGTGCCCTTGCTGGAACAGGAGCTGGAAAAATGCCTCATCGGACAAGGCAGAGATCGTCTCGTTCTTGCCAACTGTGCCCGCAAGCGCGATGGCTATTCGTGCGTTGCCGTCGGAATTTCCAGCGATGGTCCGCACCGTGACCGGCGACATTTCCGGGAACCGGCGCTTCACGAGGTCTTCAATCAAGTCAGCCGAGGACGGCTTCAGCCAGAAAACATCCGTCTCCTCCGGCATATCGTCGCGCACGTCGTGTTCGATTGTCAGAACGCTAACCTTGCTCCCCTGCGCCCGGCAGGCGTCGGAAACGCTGGCGTGAAGCTCGCGCGTGCAGTTGTCGACAACGAGGATTGCGCGGCTTCCGGACGCCACGAACTCTGCGGCCAGATTTCGAGGCTGAGGATTCGGGTTGTCGGACATATTCGTGTACATCGCGAGCGAAGGGTCCAGGTTATTCTTCGCGACCCGGCTATCGAACAGCGCCTGAACGAAGCGCGTTTTACCGACACCCGACAGGCCAACAAGCCGGACGACTTTGCCAGGCTCATTCAGGATGGCGCGAATGTGCTCTATCCCTGCAGCAGCCCCGAGGCCTTCACCGTCTTCCACTTTCTGGGTGACGACCCGCAGCTCAACGTCGACCAGGTATTCGGAATCGACGCCTTCTTTCGGATAGGCCCAGGCCCCATACGCCCGCCATCCGGGCAAGGGTTTCCCGATCCTCTCCCTGACCCACGGAATGAGGGAGGCATGGCTGTTCACCCATGACGCAAGGCGCGTCCTGTCGTAAAAATCGAGATGCAGGGCGTCGCGGTTCTCAACGTCGCTTACCGCGTCTTTCATGGCGGCGAGGCGTTCTTGCAGCCTGATATCGGTGACGCTCCCCGAAGTCGCGATGATATAGGCGCCGCCGATGCGCGCCAGTTCCTGGATAGCAGGTCTCACCACGTCCTTCGGCCGCATTTCCTCGGTGATTTTCGCTGGCGGCATGTCCGTGTCCTTGACCTGGAACACGGTAGCGGCCCGCGGAATGAAACCGTCGACTTGCGTTCCAGCGGGAAGTGAAACACGCACATCCACGCCGCCGTCGGCGGCGTCCTGCGCGCCGCCAGCAGTGACATATGACGTTGAGTGTCCCCGGCTCTTCAGTTCGCGTTCGGAAAGGAGGCGCACCAGGGTGCGAAGATCAGTATCGTTGAGCAGCGCGATGCCTTCGGGAGTGACGTCGAACATGGGGGAACCTACGGCCGCAGCTGAAAACCAGCCTTCACCGCTACGCGTTTGAATTGCTAAGCCCTTATCAGAACATGATTAAAGGCCGCTGCGCACCTGTATTTCCAGGGCCTTCATGGGAACGCCTGAACGGCGCACGCGGATCTTCGTTTCGATTCGTGCGCCGAGCCGGTTCAGAATTGACATAAGACGATCAATGGTGAACCGGCCAAGGTCAGCATTCCGAATGCGTGAGAAGTCGGCGGCGGCGATGCCGGTCCGGCCATGGGCGGCGCGAACAGTCACCTTCTCCCGGTCCAGAGTCTCGATGATCTCTGCGGCCAGCACCGCTTTCAGATGCACCACATCCGCGTCCTTGTGCCGGAGGTCCGCGAACGGATTGCTTCCGCCACGCATGACCGGCAACCTTGGACGTTTTCTTGGCATGGTGCAGAAAGTCAACAACCGCACGTCAGGCACAATCGATCGTCGTCGCCTGAAAGTACATTGCCGGGGCGGTCCTTATGGGTGTGCGGGGTTATGACAGCAGTGGGTGCGAACCCGCGGCCGGGATGAAGTACGCGAAGATCATCGGCGAGAAGGAGAGGGCTGTCGAGTCCGTCAAGTTCGACTTCCTTGGCGTGTACCGTCCCGCCGTCATTCTCGGCAACTCCAACACGCCGGGGGTCCTTGCCTACGTCATGCCACTGCTGCACTGGGCCATGCCGTCCAAATACCACTCCATCCACAAGTACGACCTCGCGCGCGCGATGGTGGCTCAGTCGGAGCAGGCGTTCTTCGCGATCGCGCAGGGCAACGCTCCCAAGGAGCCAACCGTGAAGATCCTGGAGTACAAGGAGATGGAGCCGTTCTTCGTCAAAGGCGAGAGCGACGAACCTTGAGCAGCACGGGCTATTCTGGAAATAGCATTTGCCCATATTCATTCCAGATTCCGAACTCACAACGACCTTTGTTCGCGCTTCCGGCCCTGGCGGCCAGAACGTCAACAAAGTTTCCACTGCCGTCCAACTGCGCTTCGATGTCGGCCAATCTCGCTCGCTCCCAGCCGACGTGCGGCAGCGCCTCCTCGCATTAGCCGGCAGTCGCGCCACGCAAGACGGCGTGTTGATCATCACCTCCCGCGTGCACCGGACGCAGGAGGCCAATCGAGCCGACGCTCGAGCACGACTGAACGAACTGATTGCCCGCGCGGAAGTTGTGCCGAAAACCCGCCGCCCCAGTCGACCTACGCTCGCCTCCAAGGTCCGTCGGCTCACGGCAAAATCGCAACGATCCTCCTCAAAGAAATTGCGCGGACCGACAAGCGACGACTGAGGCCGGGCCATTGAAGATCGCCACTTTTAACATCAACAACATCAACAAGCGTCTGCACAATCTCACGGCTTGGCTGGCAAGGGAACAGCCCGACGTCGTCTGCCTTCAGGAGCTCAAGGTAGAGCAGCGGTCATTTCCGGCAGGTACCCTTCGCGACCTCGGCTATGGCGGAGTCTGGCTTGGCGAACGCTCCTGGAACGGCGTTGCAATCCTGACGCGGGGCTGCGACCCGGTGCTGACGCGATCCAGCCTGCCGGGGAATCCTGACGATCGCCAGGCACGCTATGTGGAAGCCGCGGTAAATGGGGTGCTGATCGCTTCCATCTACCTGCCGAATGGAAACCCTCAACCGGGTCCGAAGTTCGACTACAAATTGGCCTGGTTCCAGCGCTTAATCGACCACGGCGCGGAACTCATGAAGGCCGGCGTGCCGGTGATATTGGCCGGCGACTACAACGTCGTGCCGGCCGCGCAGGACATCTATCCAACGCGATCTCTCGATAAGAACGCATTGATTCAGCCGCAGAGCCGCCAGGCTTATGCCCGCCTGCTATCCCAAGGTTGGACCGACGCGCTGCGAAAACTGCAACCTGAGGGTCCGCTCTGGACGTTTTGGGATTACGAGCGTGATCGGTGGCCTTTGGACAAGGGGATGCGCCTGGATCATTTCCTTCTCTCTCCCACAGTGTGCGAGCAACTGGTCCACGGGGGCGTGGACCGATGGGTTCGCGGAGAGGAAAACGCGAGCGACCACGCTCCCGCGTGGATAGTGCTCGATCAGTGACTCGCAGGGCGGTGTTGAACATGGGCAGCGAAAGCGACGCTTTAGCCGGCCGCCAATTCATCTTCGCCTTTTGTTCGCCATTTGCGCTATACTGATTTCCGATGCGCTGGTGTACCGTGACGGTGACGGACCAGGATGGCAGGCGGCATAGCGTAGACGTGCAGGCCACGAGCACCTTCGACGCCGCGCACTTGTTTGTTGTCGAGGCAAAGAAGGAACGGGCGGTCGGACTCCCGAAGCCCACGCTCGCGACAGTGTTCGAGGTTGTCGCCGCCGGCAAAGTGTATCGCGTAACGGGAACAGCGCTTCAGACCTGGATTGTGGAAAAGCGTCGGACCTGGAACGGGCCGAGGGGATATCTGTTTTGCAAGAGGCCCGGACTGGAATAATAGGAAAAGGTGCCGCCCACGCTATCACTCGCGCGCAGCCCTCGCGCACGTGAAATCCGGAAAACATGGAATGGCGTCGAGGTGCAACCGCTGCTATTTGCGAAGGCTCCCCGAGTGATTGACAGAGAAGATGGCTAGATCTCACACCAAAGCCCGGTTCACAGATCCGATGCTCCTGCTTCGGACAGACCGACTGCCCGAGGGCGCGACCTGGCAATATGAAATCAAGCTTGATGGATATCGGGCGATTGCTTTCAAGTCCGGGGGCAGAGTTCAGCTTCGGTCCCGCAACGACAAAGACTTTGGCGGCAAGTACTCGGCGATTGTGAAGACGCTCTCCGCCATGCCAGATGGGACCGTAATCGATGGCGAGGTGGTTGCACTCGACCCGGCCGGAAGACCATCGTTTAACGCCTTACAGAACTACGGCTCGAGCGCGATTCCCCTCTTCTATTACGTATTCGATGTTCTGATCCTGGCCGGAGAGGACATCACATCGGAACCGTTGGCTCGCCGGCGGGAACTGCTACAGCGCAAATCAATCATCTCTGGCACACGCGCTTCATTGGCCTGCGCGAAGATAAGAAACCATCAGATGTGACGCGCGAGCCTTCGACCTAGATTGTGTAGGGCCTCAGGCGTCTATCCGAAGAATTCCATCACCTTGCTACCAATGAAAACCAGTGCAGTCAACATCACCAAACCGACGACGACTATCCCGCCGCCGTAGAATGCAAGAACTGCCCAGCGTGTGAACGAGGGGCCAGTGGCCAAATAGACGAGAATCCATCGCCGCAAGTTCATCGCAACACCCACCTCCCTACTGCAATACCAGTCAAAAACAGACCCACACCAGCGGCCAGACCCAGCGCCAGAAATGCCCATCGACCCCACAGGGCTGGGGGTGCACCGCCGGCACCAGCTTTGAGCCGTGTCGCAATTGCCGCGCCGAGCCTACTCTGAACCCGGTTGGCTGCCTCTTCATATTCTCGCGTTGCCTTACGTATGTCGGCCGCTATGCACTCAACCGCGTCTTCCAGTACAAGACGATTTAGCGTCACGAGCACGATGGCGGGATCACGCGGGTCCAAACGGATTCCGTGTTTGGTCAATGCCTCTGCCAACAGCTTCTCTACGTCGATCGCCATGGCTTGTCCCTAAGCGAACGGCAGGGAATCCAGTTGGTCGAACAGTTCCCGTTGGACCACACGCAGCCGCTGCCTGACCATAATCGGAAAGCTCGAGGAGTCGATCGCCTCTTGCAGGGTCAGCTTCCGCGCAATCACATCCTCCACGTCGCGCCCGAAGGTGTCCTGATTCCTCCGCGGAATTGCCACTGATCCCACGACTGAGCCGGCGTGCTCGATGTACACCGGCAATTCGCTCAAAGCCCGCCCGCCTCGCTCCACGCGGCCGAAGTACTCATTCACCCAGAGCACAATGTTCCGCTCTCCAGTAGTCTGAGCCAGACGCGCAAATCCGCTTAGGGTGTCGGCCAGGGCCTGGCCACCGGTCAACACGCAATGCAGGAAAATTCGACGACCGGACGACTTCAGAAGGGCCACGGCGTTGTTCTCCAGCATGTAGTTCCATAGCGGAATGAACGTTGAGGCGCCGTTGTCCACGATGAACGTACCGGATTCCGTTAGCAGGCTCTCCATGAGCCCGTCGAACGCTCGCTGGTCAACCGATCCCTCCCTCATCAGGTCCAGCCGCTCGGCCCCGAGTTCGTTGTACTGCGCCAGCGTTTGATTCACCGGGTCCGCGTCAATGCACCGGACGGAGACTCCCTTCCTGTGTCTGAAGTACTGCGCCAGCAGCGAGGCCACGAGACTCTTGCCCACACCACCCTTGCCTTGCAGGGAGAGATGCACCGTAGTGCCCGTGAGATCCCCTGCTGGATTCGAATTGCCGTTCCGTAAGTTCGCCATGTTGGTTCCTTTGTTGCGCCGCTTCGAGGAGGTATAGATCATCTGGGCCCGAACAGTTCTTCATCCGGCAGCGTCCCTGAATACTCGAATCCGGGACGATGCTCACTCAACCGCCGCAGGTTCCGAAGTGGATCCATGGGTGCAGGCTTGACCGATCTTTCTCCCGGCCTGTCCGGCGCGGTGGACTGCTTTGGAACGCGATCATCCTTGGGCTGAACGTCGCGTTGGAGTATCGTCACAATCCGACAGAGAGTGGAATACGGCATTTCGATTCCGTCCAGATGAAGAGTTTTGTGGATGTCGCGCAAAGAGTGGCCCACGGTTAGGCAATCTTGAATCGTCGGCCATAGCGCGCGAAGAATCCCGATGCGCGTTTTCGGCAGCTGTTCGGCGAATGCCTTCAGATTCGGCGTCGCGACGGAATTCATTCGTGAAGCAGCCCCCTTCTAGCTTTTTACAGCAAATTCTCAACAAATACAAGCTAGCTTGCATAAAGCCTAGCGGTTTCTCACATGTTCTCGCGAATTCTCATGGATTCTCATTCAGTCGCGTCCGAAGGCAACGAAGGCAGCAACAAAGAGCGTAGTGGAACATAAAGGGAGTGCCGGTATGGTGCCTGATTTTTGTTGCTTAAGTATTACGCTGGCAGTAGTATAGCTGTACGGTACATGCTAGCCATCAATACGGCTAAATGCCGGGTGCCGTGAAGAGGGGGAAACGCGATGGCCAAGTGGGAACGATTCGAACTCCGGCTGTCGGAGGAGCAATTGACTGTGGTGAAGCGTACAGCCCAGGTCCGCGGATTCCGGTCGGTTAGCGGGTACATCCAGGCGGTGCTGACGAGGGACTTGCGCGATTCGCCACCCGACCAATCCGACCGGGAAGCATTCGTCGCTGCCAGCATTGACCGGCTGTCGAAGGAGATCCGAAACCTGCACACCACCCAGCAGGCTCTTTTTGCCGCAGTGGATAGCCTCACCCGCCTCTTTCTCACTTGTATCCCGGAGCCACCGCCCGAGGCACTTGACCAGGCGAAGCGCAAGGCGCGCCTGCGGTATGAACGCTATCTTGTTTCCGTGGCGCAGAACATGACGTCGGATTCCCGCGCCACCCTTACGGAGCTCGTCGACCGTGGCTAGGAAGCAGCCCTCAAGCGAGCCAGAGTTCCGGCTTCGCCCGCGGCGGCCCCGTGTGCCCCGGGACGAAAGTAAGGCTTGGTCGCGATCCTTCAAGAACCTCATCCACCTGGTTAGGATGACATCCAAGCCGGCATATCCCAGCCGAAGTGGAGCGGCGCCGCGAAAACCCCATCTTCAGCGCTGCGCGGTGCGGGTCACGTATTCGCCCAACCGCGTGAGTGGCCAGTGGGCCGCGCATGGCCGCTACATATCGCGCGGGAGCGCGACCAAGGAAGGCTCGGCCAAAGAGGCTGGGTTCGCCGCCACCAACGATCGCATCGACATCCCCCAAACGCTGAGCCAGTGGCAGAGCGCCGGCGACCAGCGCCTGTTCAAGTTGATCATCTCCCCGGAATTCGGCGAACGTCTTGATCTTAAACGGCACACCCGAGAATTGATGGCCCGGATGGAACAGGACTTGAATTTACGCCTGGAATGGGTGGCCGTCGCGCACTTCAATACGGACCATCCTCACGTTCATATCACTCTGCGCGGCCGAACGGACGCCGGCCCATTGCGGCTTCCCCGCGACTACATCAAGCAGGGTATCCGTAACAATGCCGAGAACCTGTGTACTGCCCAACTGGGGTTCCGGACGGAACTGGATGCGCTCGAGGCCGAGCGCCGCGAGGTAAACGCCTTGCAGATCACGTCCCTGGACCGGAGGATTGCGAGGCAAGCATTCGGTCCAGATGGCGATGGGACTTTCAAGTCGGAGTCGCTCGTGCCTGCAAATTCTCAGGGCCAGCGAGCGCGCCGTCTGTTTCTGGCCGCTCGCGTTCGGACCCTGGGGACCTTGGGCCTTTCTGAAGAAATCGAATACGGCCGCTGGCATATTGACGCTGCATTCCTGGCGAAGTTGAAGGCGATGCAGATCGGCCATGGCCGACAGAAGCAGACGACTCTGACCGCAAAGGCTCATCGCGACGAAACAACCTCGCCGCATGTGCAGCATCCGCGCGATCGGGTGACCCGAGATATAGGCCAGATTAGAGTTCGCTGAGATCTCCCGTTATCCTCTTGTATGAATGGTCGCCGACGACGAGTACCTTCACTCCGCTGACCCTGCGTCTCTAGACAACGGCAGCCGAGGCATTTGGGGGATCAGCCTCGTCACCCGCAAGCGACTGTCGGAGATTATCGATGGGCTGCGCTATAATGCGCTTCCTTAACTCTCTACTGAATCGCTTGCATCGACTAATAATGAATCGTTCGTAGTCGTCATCCCAGACACCGAACTTGTCGAGATCAATTAAGTGGCTCTGCATTGTTTCCGCAAGATCCTTGTTGTGGCGCGCAAACTGTGTCATGTACTTCGAAGGGGCTTTGTCACGAATCATGCGCTTGTTTAGAAAGTCGTCAACAATGGTGATATTAGCAATATGGTTAATCCGCCAATCGTCTCCGATCTGCTTCTGTAGAAACGCACGCGGGAAGAAATGGTGATAATTCTTGCTGTTAGCTTGCTTCAGCCAGTCATTGCTAATGGTTACATGGGCACCATCACTGAAGGATTTTGGCTGCGCATGTGCCAGGATGCAAAGCAGTCCTTTTATATAACTCCGCCCTGCGTTAAATACTCCATTCTCAAGAATGAATTCATAACTGAGATCTACGGGATGGTCGTATATCGGCAGACTGTCAGCAAGTATCGTGTCGATGTGTCGCAGGTCCTGGTATAGCTTCGATTCCAGGGAATACGAATAGCGCCCAGTAAGAGCTACACGCCAAAAGAAATCCTGTAGACGCTTCTGCATGTCCCCAATAGGCTTGTCCTTGTGCTGTGCGAAGAAATATGCGAATGGCACAATCAATGCGCCATAGGGCAGCAACGCTGAAACTGGGATTCTGAAGAAGCCACGGAAATAGTCCACCGTGCGTTCGATCGCGTCCACAGCCACTGGCCAAGTCGCGATGAACTTCTGCTTGTTTAATTTCAGAATCGCTTGTTTGTCACAATCCTTCGCAATAATTGCGGAGACAGTTTGAAGAACTGCTGCACTCGAAACGGTGTCGTAGTTGACGTCGCTCAGGCGGGTGACCAGGAGTTCATATTCCTCCGCCAAATCGAAGGAACACCTAGCATCAAACGTTTTCGCAACCATTATCTCGAATACAGAGAGTGGTCTTGCCGTCACATTGATCCTGGTAAATATCTCAGTGGCAATGTCTATTGCTGCTTCTTTGAGAAGAATCGTTGAGAAAGTATACGCCGAGATTCGAGCTTTGAGATCCGAGAGCCGTTCGTGGTGCTTCTCAGGATATTTGAAGAGTGATTTGAGACTGCCGTTCACCAAGTCAACAACCCGAATGAGATCGTGCGAGTCGCGTTGCTCAGGGTCAAGTATTACGACAGTGGAGTCGTCCGACGCACTTAGCTCGATCCAGATATCTGCAAAATCGTCGATGGAACCGTCGCGCTCGATCTTCAACCCCTTAATCGCGGCAAACAGCGACGTGAGGCGTTGCTGTCCGTCGAGAACGTACTCGGTGAAGTCGCCGTCTGGTGTGGGAGGCAGTAGTGCGTCGCCGACATTTCTAACTGACCGCAGGGACTCCCGCGTCTTCCAGAGGATAAATGTACCGATGGGATAGCCCTTTAGCATGCTGTCGATCAGGTCAGCGCTCTTCTGTTTGGGCCATACGAACTGTCTCTGGAACTGGGGGATTTTGATTGTGCCATTTTCGATTTCATTCATGAGGCTCGTGAATGGCACACTTTGCGGCTCAGCTTGCATTATGAAACCCAGATTATCGCAGTTCGTGCGAAAGCGCACCCGCTGGGAGGGCGGTCGGCCGGCGATTCCCACAATGATCCTCGCAACAGCGGACGCGCTCGACCAGGCGCAATCGGAAACTATATGCGCAGGAGGCGCCCGATCACAGCCCGTTCGGCTGCATTTCCAGGCGCGAAATCGGGCACCTCGCCATCGCACTATTGACAACTGCAGCAAGCAGGGCAATAATCATCATTATGGCTAGCTTGCACAAGCTAGCATGGCTAGGAGTTAAACGTATGCGAGCTTGTACTCCCCCTTTACCCAATTCTGAACAGGATTTCCCGTTTCCGCCCGGCGTGCTAGACGATACCGGCGGAGAACCGTTGGCCAACTCCGGCTTTGAACGTCAGGAACCAGAGCCGGCCTTCGAGGAAAGGAGCTGACCCAAATGTCCGCAGAACTTCAAGATCCGCAAACCTCAGCGTCAGAGCCTTTCGCCTTTCCCAAACGCGATTTTCGGCAGGAGGTCACCGACCAGATCATTGAAATGCTGGAAAAGGGCACCGCCCGATGGCAGACGCCGTGGGAGCCGGGCGCTTTGCAACTCCCGCATAACCCAACCACGAACAGAGCCTACCGCGGCGGCAACGCACTGCATTTAATGGCGGTCGGCGCGCGGAGGGGTTTCGACGACCCGAGGTGGCTGACCTACCGGCAGGCTCAAGAAAACGGCTGGCAGGTCCGCAAAGGGGAGAAGGGTTCCCAAATCGAGTTCTGGCAATTCGACACCCCTGGAAAGTCGATCCAAGGCCAGGAAGACGATCCGGCGGCTGATAAGAACGTGTCCGGCCGCTCTAACCCGATCCGCCGGGTCTACACCGTGTTCAATGCCAAGCAAATGGATGGCATTCCAATCCTCGAGCCCAAGCGCCGCACCGAGTGGGAAGTCGCGGAAACTGGTGACTCGATTCTACGGAATTCTGGGGCCGAGATCCGGCACGACCAGCAGGATCGTGCTTTCTACAGCCGCTCTGAGGATGCGGTCCATCTTCCCCGGCAGGACGCATTCAGGAGCGCAGCAGACTACTACGGAACGGCTCTGCATGAACTTGCCCACTGGAGCGGCCACCCTACCCGCCTGAACCGCCCGACCCTGAATGAGAGCTACCGGTTCGGCGATCCCAACTACGCCAAGGAAGAGTTGCGCGCAGAACTGGCGAGTGTCTTCCTCTCCGCAGAGCGCGGCATTCCGCACAACCCCGAACAGCACGCCGCCTACGTTGGTTCTTGGATCAAGGCACTTCAGGACGATAAGAATGAGGTTTTCCGCGCCGCGAAGGACGCCCACAAGGCGGCAGACTTCATCCTGGGCCTCGAAAAGTCCAAGACCGTCGAGAAAGCCGAGACACAGCTTCGCACGGAAACCTCGGAGCACGTCGCGGACTTCGAACGCGGTTCCAAGACGGTAAATATCGTCGAAAAGGAAACCGCTACTGAGCACAGAGAACCCGTCCCTGTCGCCGGCAAGCGCGGTGGAACGGAAAGGGACCAAGACGCAAAGATCGACGCAGAGAAGATTCTGGATGGCGAAGTTGACGGTCGAAAGGCGCCCAGCGACCGGGAGTTTGAGCAGTCACTAGCCGACGCGGAACGAAAGGCGAAGCAGATTCTCGGTGGCAAAGCGAACGTCTACCAAGCCGACACCGAATCTGGCAAGTACCGGGGAGATCTGCTCGGTGAGACCGACCATCACGTCATCCAGAGGCTCAGCCCGCGGAGCGCGGTCGCCCACCCAAAGCACCTGTTACCGGGGACCGTCCAGCCCGGCCAGAATCTGGTCGTCTCCTACTCGAACGGCCTGGCGCAGCTCAAACCTGACCAAGTCCGGGAGCGAGTCCAGGCCCTCTCCCGGTGAGAGAACGTCATGATCAAGCAGCCCAGCGTATATCGAAATCCCCCAGACCCAGGATTCGTCGGCGGCTACAACTGGTCGGCGATGTTCGTTGGGCTGCTACTGCTAGTGCTTGTCAATATCGGCGCTACGCAATTCGTCGCGTATCGGCTTGAATATCAACCCGCCCTTGGCAGTCCTCTACTTCGTTATCAACTCCATTCGATATACCAACCTTTCGCCTGGGCACCCTGGCTGCTTAGGTATGGCAGTTCTGCCGATCCACGGATTCGTCTCCCGCTGCTGTCTGGTGCGCTCATCGTGGTCGCCGGCGCTGCCATTGCAGTCATCCTCGTGTACGGAATGAATCTCCGCCGAGCCAAGCGCCTGTCGGCAAACACCGAGGACCTGCATGGGTCGGCCCGGTGGGCAACGCCGACCGACATCCAGTCCACGGGCCTACTTGATGCGCAACAGGGCGTCTATGTCGGTGGTTGGTGCGCGAGCCGAAGCAACCGACTGCACTACCTCCGGCACAACGGACCCGAGCATGTGCTAGCGTTCGCGCCCACCCGCAGCGGCAAGGGCGTCGGCCTGGTAATCCCAACGCTCCTCGCATGGTCCGAGTCGGCGGTCGTCTACGACATCAAGGGGGAGAACTGGGCGAAAACGGCCGGGTTCCGAGCAAAGTGCGGACATCTCTGTTTCAAGTTCTCACCGGTCGAACTCGCCAACGGTTCCCGCTTCAACCCCCTGGCCGAGGTCCGCATCGGCACACCACGCGACGTTTCGGATGCGCAAAACGTCGCGGACATGATTGTGCGCACCGGCGAGGATAGTCCCCAAGAGCGCTACTGGCAAGATGCCGCGGCATCGATCACCGCCGGCATGATCTTGCACGTTTGCTACGCGTCAGCGGCGAGCGGGCGAGTGGCATGCCTCGCCGATCTTTCGGCTGTGTTTACCCGACCGGGTCAAACCTTCCGCGAGACTCTGGCCGAACTGGAGAGCTTTCCACACGATCCCGAACGCGAACACAGATGGCACACCGCGGATGGCGGCCAGACCGTGACACACCCGGTGGTGCGGGAGAAGGTTCGGGAGATGCTCGACAAGGACGACAAGGATTTCTCTGGCGTCCTGTCGACGGCCAAAACCGCGCTGACGCTGTATAGCGACCCGCTGGTAGCGCGCAACACCTCCGCCAGTGATTTCACTATTAACGACCTCGTGAATCACGAGCATCCAGCTTCGCTGTACCTCGTCGTTCCACCATCTGACAAGATTCGGCTGCGTCCGCTGATTCGGCTGATATTTACGATGATCGTGAATCGGCTGACCGAACGCATGGATTTCGAAGGCGCCGAGCAGAAAAGAAACCGGTACCGCCTCCTCTTCATGGTCGACGAGTTTCCATCGCTGAAGCGCATGGAAGTCTTCGCTGATGCGCTCTCCTACATGGCTGGGTACGGCCTGAAAGCCTACCTCATCACGCAGGACATCCGCCAGATCGTGGACGAGTATGGCCCGAATGAAAGCATCGTCTCAAACTGCCATGTACGCATCGCATACGCGCCAAATCAGTACGACACGGCCGAACTCCTGTCCAAGATGACGGGCACCAAGACGGTTCAAAAGGCCACGTTCAATTTCTCGGGCTCGCGCCTTGCCCCGATCGCGAATCACATGAGCGCCACCGTGGACCAGGTCGAACGCCCATTGATCACGCCAGACGAGGTCATGCGCCTTCGGCCGCCTACAAAGAGCGGGCACGGTGCTGCCGAACGCATCGCGGCGCCTGGGGACATGCTGATCTTCGTTAGCGGTCATTACCCGATCTATGGCACCCAGATTCTCTACTTCACCGATCCCGTTCTAGCCAAGCGTGCCGACCTTCCGCCCCCAACGGATTTCCTCGCCATTGAAGATGGTCACGTCATCGCACAGCGCCGGGCAGATCGCACACGCAATGCGATCAGCGCTGCAGAACCGAGACAATCGGCCACCTCCAGTGGTCCCGCCCCTGCGTCCGCGAGGTCCCCGATGGAAGAAGCCTTCCGGAAGGAGATGGGTGACGACCACGTCGCAACTGATCGCCCCAGTTCGCCGGTATCGACGGGATTCACCGAGCAACTCGACCTCGATCTGCACGAGTCCGAGATCTAGCAAAGCCAACGAGAGGAGTCGAAAACGAAAATGCAAAAGAATCGAATTGAGCTAGCGGGCTACCTTGGTGGCAAGCCATCCGTACGCTATCTTCCTTCGGGAACGCCAGTTGCGAACGTTCGGATTGCTGAAGGCTATCGCTACACGGATCGGAATAACCAAACCCAAGAGCACACGAACTGGCACAGCCTGGTGTTCTACGGTGACCTCGCTGACATCGTCGCCTTATACGAGAAGGGCGACAACATTTTCGTCGAAGGGACACTTCAGACGCGCCAATTCACGCCTAAGGACGGTAGCACACGAACCGTCCACGAGATTGTCGCCCGATCCGCACACCAGATATCAAAGCCAAAGGCATCGAAGGAGGCTCCAGCCGATAACGATCCCCAGGCGCAGAATTCTTCAGTTGAGCCGGGAGGGCCGGCGGAGGTGGAAGCCGATGTTGAAGTTTGGCCATCATAAAGTTGCCGTTGTCCCATTGCTGGGCATCCTCTTCTTAAGCGTTGGTTTGCTGGCCGCAACGGCCGCGATTGGCGGAGTCCGTATCAATACCAGCTACAGTCTCCCACTGGGAATCTACGTTCGGACCCGCGATCACGATGCTCGCCTGATTGAGTTTTGTCCGGTCGAGCCGTTCGCCACCGAATCCAGTGAGCGCGGATACCGGACGCATGGCACGGCGTGCGCCGACGGCGCCGTACCACTGTTGAAGCCCATCGTCGCGATGGCTGGGGATCGGGTTGTTCTCTCGGCTGAAGGCATGCGCGTCAACGGGCGCTTGCTTCCGAAAACAGCTCCGCTGTTCCGCGACGCCGCCGGTCGCAGCCTCCATCCCTGGCCCTTCGGCACATATGCAGTCGAAGAGGGAGTGGTCTGGGTGGCCTCCACGTACAATCGCGGCAGCTACGACTCGCGCTACATGGGACCGATCAGCATCTCCCAAATTCGCGCGAGGCTCCGCCCAGTATGGCTTCTCTAACCTGGTTTCGCATCGTGGCGGCCGGCGCCATCGGAATGATCGCATGGACGGGGCAACTCTGGGCAATACCATTGAGCATCTTAGTTCCGTGCCTCATCGCCGTCCAACCGAGTCGGTCCACAGCCGGTGCCACCTCCTTTGCCTACTATGCCGCAGCCTCATTGCCCGTGATCGGTGTCGCCAAGGTCTACTGGCCATCCAATGAAGCCAGCGCCGTCCTCATGTGGATGGCAGCCGCGGCACTTCTGTCGGTACCCTGGTTTCTCTGTTTTACGCGACTGGAGTCCCGTAGGCCGTGGACTGCGGCCATCGCGGTGGCGCTCAGCGCCGTGCCGCCTCTCTGCATCATCGACTGGGCGTCGCCGCTGCTCTCCGCCGGTGTGCTGTTTCCGAATTCGGGGTGGCTCGGCATTGCCGCCGCCTTGGCACTCCCAGGTTTGTTGATCCACAAAAGGACCAGGTGGGCCGCACTGGTAGTCGGCAGCGTGGCCAGCGTCTTCTTAAACATTCACGTTAAGGAAGTGGTGAGGCCGGCCGGCTGGGTAGGCGAGATGACCCGGATCCAACGGCCACGAAAAGCTGACGACCTTGTCGATTTCGTAATAGAGGAACAACTGCAGCACGCCGCCCGGTCCTCAGGCGCGAAGTTTCTCGTGTTTCCCGAAGGCGCGGTTCGCCGTTGGACGGATGCCACCGACGCATTCTGGACCCCGACAGTCGCAGGTACCGGAAAGACGCTCCTGATCGGTGCCAGCGAACCGATTCCCGGCTCTGCTCGCTATTACAACTCCATGGTCATCGTCGGCGACCACGCCCGTCCCGCCTTCCATCAGCGCATTCCTATTCCTGGTGGGATGTGGAATCCGTTTCAGCCGGATGGCGGAGTGGTGCTCAACCTCCTCGGCCCAGGAACCATCAATGTCGGCGGACAGCGCGCGGCGATCCTCATTTGTTACGAACAGCTGCTGACCTGGCCAATGCTGTGCTCCGCCATCGACAAGCCGACGATTCTAATAGCGATCTCGAATGAAGCGTGGACGGCAGCAACCACGGTCCCGCGAATACAACACGCGTGTGTTCGCGCATGGGCCAGACTCTTCGGGCTTCCCGTAATTTCAGCAATCAATTCATGAGAGGTGACCCTCAAATGCAGGAAGTATTGAAAGACAACCATATTCTTACCATCCACGATGTCGCCACAATCCTACGCTGCTCAAAAACTCACGTGTCCCACGTTTTGGCCGGCAAGATCCCTGGTATTCCGAAGCTCACACACATCGCCATGGGCCGCCGAAAGCTGGTGCGACGGGACTGGCTCGACCAGTGGATGGAAAGCAACAAGCAGCAATGACCGCAGGTTCTAAAGGTCTGTGCCAGGAGGGAACAAATGAGAACCAAACGATCTCGAAAGCCCCTTCCGCCTCCGGAGCAACGCGCTTGGCTGTTGCTTATAGAGGCGGCCGTTCAGATTGGATGCAGCCCCGCCACAATTCACAGGCTGAGGCGCGGCGAGATTGACGGTGTGCCGCGCCTGCCAGCGGTGCAAGTTGGGAAACGGAAGTGGATTGTGTTGAAGGATTCTTTGGAGCGTTGGCAACACGAGAATGAGCAAGCTTCGGCCGCCTGATGATATCTTCGAATCGAGTCGAAAGAGTGCACCAGAGGCGCACAAAGGAAGTGCGCCAATGGCAAAGAAACGAAGATCACGGAGGTTTCAATATGGCTCCTTATGCGAGTCGCCCGACGGGAAGCGGTGGATCGTCAAGTTCTATTACGCTCCCGGCAAGCAGACAACGAAAACGCTGGGTCCGAAGACGCAGATCACCCGCCGGCAAGCCGAAATGATGCGGGACGAATTGGTCCGCCCGCTGAACGAGAGCCCATTCCGCAGCTTGGGAAATGACACGTTCGAGAAGTTTGTGGAAGACGTGTTCCTGCCGATGAAGCGCGAATCCGGTGAATGGCGGGAGAACACGGGAAAGGAGAGCACCCGCGAAATCCGTCTCCACCTGGTATCCGAGCTGGGCGACGTGCAATTCGAAGAATTGACCCCAGCGCTTCTCCGCGCGGTGCTCAAGAAAAAGGCCGAACAGGGCTTGCGCCGCCAGACGCTCAATCATCTTAAGGGCTATCTGGCGGACATCTGCAAGCGCGCCACCGCTGAGGGCTATCTTGAGACGAATGTTAGCGAGGGTCTCCGGGCACCGTTCAAATTGGCGAAACCCGCTGATGCCAAGCTAACCGCCGGGCTCGCGGAGTATGCCGAAGCATGGAAACTGCTCGGTGAGCGGGAGCGGCTCTGCTTCGACCTCGTCATGTTTGCGGGCATGCGCGAGTCCGAGGTTTTCGGGTTGTGGTGCGGCGACGTCAGGGAGGACGGAATCCAGATCGAGCGGTCCTGGTACAAGGGCCGTTACGAAGCACCGAAAACGGCCAAGAGTGAAAGGACCGTCGGGGTTCCCGATGAGATCCTGACGCAGCTGACCGGTTGGATCTCGAAGCTTCCCGTTCATGGCCCGGGAGACTGCGTTTTCCCGTCGGCGAAGTTGGTAACGCCCATCTGGCCCGAGAGCGTGCTGAGGGACTACGTTCGTCCGAAGCTTCGGCCGGCGGAACTTGGCTGGATCAATTTCGCTGTTCTCCGGCGGTCGCACTCCACCCTGCACAAGCAACGGAACTCGGACCTCAAGATCATCGCGGACCAGCAGGGGCATGGGATGCGCACGCACCTGGATAAATATATCCAGAGCGGAGTTGCGGAAAGGAAGGCGGAGGCAGCAAAACTATACGCTGATTTTAACGGGGTGCTACACAAACAAGGCTAATCGAGGTAGACGATTTTGGACGAAACTTGTAAGTTATTGAAAAGATGGAGCGGGAGACGGGGTTCGAACCCGCGACGTCCAGCTTGGGAAGCTGGCATTCTACCACTGAATTACTCCCGCCCTTCGGCAAATCTTCTAGTTAGCTCATTCTAAACGAGATCCGGCATCGCCAAGCCGTCTCTCCAGTCTTTGCTGTCTACCGTTTTCCGCCTGTTCGGACGACAAAACAGACAACAAAACGGACAACACGGACAGGGTGGGAATGTGCCCGCCGATGTCTCCGTTTTGTAGCCGCCTCATCATCTCGAACTACATTCTAGCGCAAAAGTGTAAGGGCAAATCGGAATCGGGGCCGCCCGCCTGCCGCCCAGTTGTCGGAAGATCTGCGGCTGTCGATTTTTTGGTGAAACCGGCTCGCCGTGGCATTGTGAGGGAAGTACAGCCCAGGCGCCGCAAATGCCGGCGCTCAGTCAGGAGAAAACTAGATGTCAGCCTCCCCCATGTTCGATCCGGCACCGCCCGTCAGGGGGCCCGATATCATCGATCATTTGAAGAATTCTGAGCGGCTGATGACCGCCCGTGAACTCGCGTCGATCCTTGCGATCAGCCCCAAAACGATCTATAGCTACGCAGAACGCAACATGATTCCACATTTCAAGATCGAGGCGAGTGTTCGCTTCCGTGGACGCGATGTCGCTGAATGGCTGTACAACCATGCGAGCCTGGGACGAGTGAAGAGACGGCCCTAGCGGAAAATGCATCCGAAGGGATGGGATGTCAGATGACTGGAAGGAAACATGAGCACTGTCTATCGAATTGAGATCGATATCCGTATTGACAATCGCACGCGAACGAAAGTGATCCAGGCCGCGAGAGAAGATTACCGCAAAAACCCGTTCGCATGGACTTTGGTGGACGGCAAGCCCGTGGAAATATCAGCAGAAGAATTCGTCGTTGATACTAAGACAGCGTTTCTAGAACTTGCCGAGTCTGCTTTTCGCTCAGCGTTGCCAGACGTCGAGCCGGACGCATTCAGTTGTGGGATTGTTGAGCCGGACTCCAAAACGAGGGTGCACTCCGGCGGACGCCCGAGCCTGAATTCGAGAAAATGCCGGGTTCGATCAGGGTGTTAGAATTGCCAGAGAACCTGGTAGCGGCTGTGATGGCGAGGGCAGACCTCCGACCTGTCACGTCGGAGGTCGGGGGTTCGTCACCCGCCATCTGTTTTCAATCACTTAAGTTTTTAGGTCGCTGAGTTTTGGCTCTTCTTTGCCCAGTGCAGTAGGCATGAACGAGAATCATTCCGGCCGCCACCTGCCGGCCGAACCGTCGGATCTTCGGTCCTGGGCCTCCGAGTGTGCTATGAGACAGCTACCAAACCGCTACCAGATTGGTCCAACCTACGGCCAATCAGCCTCCTGTAACGGATCGAACTCGTTTCCACGTCGTCGCTGCGCCAAAGTTGGTGCGGCGTCGCTGCACGTTGAAGACCTGATTTCCCGCGATCTTTCGCGGGTTGAGTCTCACCCGATCTGTAATGTCCGGCGGCCTTTCCGCTCAACTGCGGTTCCCTTTGAGCCAAAGTAGTGCAAAGATGACTTTGGCAGTGAGAACGGGCTGAGGGGAGCGAAACCTCAACAGCTTGCGATTTAAGCACCAGAACATCGACGAACAGGCGGGCAGTTATCGCGCGAGCCGAAGGGGCTGAAGTCGACCCCAGCCAAGGCTTATTTCACAGTCGACCGGTTTTGTTGCGAAGTTCTGAGATGAGACGATTCCGGGTGAGGGTTGCTTCAGCCTTTCTGGATTAGGCGGCGAGTCCGAACAGCACGTCGATGAAGAGCGCCTGGCCGACCGCATCTCCTTTGGCCAACCATCTCACTCGCCCTTTCTTGATCATGTTTACCGCTTCGATTCCCTGCAGCGTTCGCCACGCACTCCTAAACGATCCATAGCCCTTGGCTAACCAAGCGCGCTTTTTCACCGACCGATGATCCTGCTCAATCACATTATTAAGATACTTGCATTGCCGTAATGCGACACGCCGGGGAAGGGCGTTGTCAGCTTTCAGTGCTTCCACCGCGGCCGGATACGCCGGGTTCTTGTCTACGTTGATCACCCGTGGCATGGGATTGCCCGACGCTTCTATCGCCCGGCGCAGAAAGCGCTTTGCGGTAGTGGTATCGCGTTTCGCCGTGAGCAGAAAGTCGATCGTCTGGCCGGTCGAATCCACCGCTCGATACAGATACCTATCTTGGCCTTTGACCTTAATGTAGGTTTCGTCGATGCGATAGCTCTTGTTGGTCGGCTTCAGATACGGCCGGCAGCGTTTATTCAGCTCGGGCGCATACGCCTGCACCCAACGCCAAATACAGCTGGCGTCCACTTCGACGCCTCGCTCGGCCACCAATTCGCTGACGTGCTCATAGGAAAGCGGGTAGCGGAGATACCAGCGCACGCACAAAACGATCACTTCTCCCGGGTACTGGCGCCCTTTAAACGGATTGTGGGCCACGATCGGCATCGACTTCTACCTTATCAGGCTCGGCCTCGAAGTTCGCAACAGAACCGATTGTCCGTATGATCGTCTTCGCGCTCGGCGAGATTGGCGACCCCGCGGCCGTTTCCGCCCTTCGCGAAACGGCTGTCGCCTTCAATTCTGAACTCGTGCAGATCGTTGTCCGCCGGGCACTCGCGTGGCTTGGGGCCGGCTGATTGTGGGTCGTCGGACGAAGAAATCAACTGTCTAGCTTGGATAACCAGCTAACCAGCCAGGGCTATATTGTAGTCTTTTGAAATTCCCTCCGGAATCATGAAATCAATAAAGCCACTGGCGCTACATGCACCAGTACAGAAGTGCTCCGATGGATCGACGCCTTTCTTGGCAGGACAGATGCGATAGGCCCTCGATCACAGGTACAGTCCCACGTTAATGGAATCTTGAATGACGCTGTCAAGCATCTGAACGGCGTCGGAGGCCTCGCAACCATCGACGGTACAACGCGCCCCAATGAGTTCACGCTGTGGTTCCGTGGGCCGCCTGGCTTCCTTCCGGTGTTTCGACTCTAGCGGAGAGCGATCCGTCAACACTGCGTCAAATCGGGTGAAACGGGGCATTACCGGTTTGTGGCGCTGAGAGACGATAAAAAGCCGAAGGACGTGAGGCGAGAAGCGAAGATATAACTTCGAAAGCGGCGCCTGCAGCCCGCGGCTTCGGGGCTCGCGAGAAGTTGCCCAGTAGCGCTCGCTTGAATTGACCCAGGCTTCGAACAGAACCCTGGATCGACGCCGGAAGTGTGTGACGAAAAGCGGTCGACGGCGGTATCATCCACGCCGAAGGCGTGCGGGGTTGGTTTCACATCATCCGCGCCGGAGGCGCGCAGGAGTGGAGCGGTGGCGAGGCGATCCGATTGGGAATGGTCTGATCGAGCTAGCGGGTTTGGATGGCCTGCTCGACCTTTTGACGAACTGCCCGAACTATTTCACACGCCCGCAGTACGCGGACAGATCTCTATCAGTTATGCACCGTCAGTAACGTCCCCGCCTGAGTCGATGCGCCGCCGTAAGTCGCCGTAATCGTCTGATCGCCATTGCCTAAACTAGTCGGCACAACCACGTTGAACTGAAACTCTCCCGGCGCCACCAATCCCGCGAATTGCACCTTCGCCGCGATCCCGCCGATCGTCACCACCGGCGCCGGTGTAAACACCCCCGATTGCATAGTCGACCCGCTCTGTACCGCCGAATTGGTCGCTCCAAATCCGTTGCCATAAAGCTGAATCGTCTCGCCCGGTTTCGCGGGCGTGGTCACCCCTGGATATAACGTCGTCGACCGATGTACGTGCCATTGGCGTGCGCCGCCGCCACGTAAGGCCCTCCGCCGAACACGAAGAACGACGGCGCCAACGCTTGCGCCTGCGCCATGAACACGGCGCTCGTCTGTCCGCCGTAAGTCAACCGCACCGCAACCGACCCCGAGATCGCATCCGGAGGCGTCAGAATATTCACCTGCAAAGGGCTGATGTAATAAACGAACGCCGCCTTGCCATTCACCGTCGCACTTACGCCATCGAGCTGCGTCGGCATTGTCAACCCATTGCCGCTGAAGTCCGATTGCTGCCAGATGCGCGAGTCTCCGGGAGCCCCGAGGTTCGATCCCTTGATCTCGACCCACGTATTCGGCGCGATCAACTGCGCTTCCCCCTCCGCGTTCGCCACCACACTGATCGCAGGAGCGGGCGCAACCTTCGTGCAAGTCGGCGCCGGTAGCGTGGTCGTCTGTCCCGCCATCGCTAAAAGATCCCGATTGGCCCGTGCGTACAGGTCCTGGACTGACGTGGACCCCAGCGACGGACTCGCCACAGGCGGACACGGCGTGGCCTGTACATACGGAAAATCAAAAAACGGAACATCCACATATTGAATCGACTCCATCCCCACCGTCCCGCCATAGAACGCCGCGGCCGGCGTCATGTCGAAGAAAACAGTCATCACGTTGTAAGTCGCATCTTCCGGCGTCAGCCCCGGGCAGTCACCGCTCTTCAAAGGGCATCCCTCTGCCTGGATCGTGGTGCTCAACGTAGCCGGGTAGTCGAACTCCGCTCCGCCCGAAAACGCGATCGACGGCGCCGGCGTAAGCGACGTCAATGTCTTCACCCCGGGAACCCCGATGCTGCCGTTGTCAACCGGGCTCAGCGCCGTCATTCCCCCAACTTGAGTGCCCTTCACGTTCGATCCTTTTACCGTCACAAAGTAAGATAGGATCTCCGTCTTGGCCTCGCATGAAAGTAAATTGGCCTGCGGCGCGGTCGAGCACTCCAACGCGAAGAGAGTGTTGTCCGCGTGCGGCGTTACTGACGTCGTGCCGAAAGTGGGAAGATCATTGCCCGAATCCGGGCCTAGGAAAAGCGTGATGCCCGTAAAGATACTCTCCGCCGAATCGATCGCCTGCTTCCACGCATCGATGAAAACCTGATCGCTATTCTGGTAAGCCGCGTTATTGGGAAATGAGTGCTGAATCAAGGCCGCCCACATATCGTCCGGAGCCAGCCCTGAAGGTTGCGCGGCGGTGGTGTTAAGGGTAGTCGGCAGAATCATTTCGTCGGACGCGCAAATCGGTCCGGCAATCGCCACCGCCACCAACGCCGGGTTCGATCCGTAACGCGCATTCACGCTTGTCAGGAATCCAGCCCACGCTTGTTGGTAAACCGTATTCCACGGCAACGGCATCACATTCGTGTCCGCCCGCTGTTGCTCAGGGAAACCGGTGAAAGTAACTGAACCACAATCGGCCGGGGCGCTCCCTTTCGTGAACAGAGGATCACAGGAGGGGATTTGCGCCATGAGCCACGACGGCGTATCCACACCAGGCGTCAGAATCAGTTGAACCGTCTTATGCGCCGCTGACGCCGCCGTGAAGACGTCGTCAAGGGGTTTTGTTGCGAAGTTCTGAGATGAGACGATTCCGGGTGAGGGTTGCTTCAGCCTTTCTGGATTAGGCGGCGAGTCCGAACAGCACGTCGATGAAGAGCGCCTGGCCGACCGCATCTCCTTTGGCCAACCATCTCACTCGCCCTTTCTTGATCATGTTTACCGCTTCGATTCCCTGCAGCGTTCGCCACGCACTCCTAAACGATCCATAGCCCTTGGCTAACCAAGTGCGCTTTTTCACCGACCGATGATCCTGCTCAATCACATTATTAAGATACTTGCATTGCCGTAATGCGACACGCCGGGGAAGGGCGTTGTCAGCTTTCAGTGCTTCCACCGCGGCCGGATACGCCGGGTTCTTGTCTACGTTGATCACCCGTGGCATGGGATTGCCCGACGCTTCTATCGCCCGGCGCAGAAAGCGCTTTGCGGTAGTGGTATCGCGTTTCGCCGTGAGCAGAAAGTCGATCGTCTGGCCGGTCGAATCCACCGCTCGATACAGATACCTATCTTGGCCTTTGACCTTAATGTAGGTTTCGTCGATGCGATAGCTCTTGTTGGTCGGCTTCAGATACGGCCGGCAGCGTTTATTCAGCTCGGGCGCATACGCCTGCACCCAACGCCAAATACAGCTGGCGTCCACTTCGACGCCTCGCTCGGCCACCAATTCGCTGACGTGCTCATAGGAAAGCGGGTAGCGGAGATACCAGCGCACGCACAAAACGATCACTTCTCCCGGGTACTGGCGCCCTTTAAACGGATTGTGGGCCACGATCGGCATCGACTTCTACCTTATCAGGCTCGGCCTCGAAGTTCGCAACAGAACCATCCTGAACCGCTCCGATAATTATCAGGGTATTTACCACTCTTGACAGTACTTGGCTCACCGGGCGAGCCGATGAAGCGCCGGTACGCGTCCAAGACATGGTCGATGTCCTCCTTTCGAAGTTCGCCTTCTTTTATTTGTTCGATCTGTGCGGCGGCGGCCCTCAATTCAGGAGCCTCGGTTCCGCTAAGTTTAAGGTTTAACATTCGCCAGGTCGTAAACGCGGGGTCTGAATCGTTGTAAAGCGCTTCGATAAAACACTGCAAGGCCCCGACGAAGTCGTGCTTTTCATGGAGGGCATCACCCACCATCTTCCAGATGCCGTGGCGTTCCTGAGAACGAAGGCCACCAACGGATTTGCGAAGAGATTCATAATCGGGGCACGATTTGCCAACCTCAAAATTAACGAACGCCTCCCCGAATTCCTTCCAAGACGCTGCACGAGCTGCCCAGCGTGGACCGTGGCCTCTCGCGGTCTCCGGAAGCGCCTCATGTTTTCTAAGACTAGCGGTGATTGCATCCGCACTCTCCGGAAAGTGCCGTGACAACTGCTTCAGAACAGATACAACCCCAGGAGCGTCCAAATGACCCAAGCCGCGAATCGCACCCTCGCGTATTAGCCTGTAATCCCACATGTTAGACTTCGTGGAGGCATAGTGCACGAGAACATCGAGAGCCTGTCCCGTTCCGATACGGCCTACCGATTCGCACACCAGACCGGCGTTTTCGAATTCGCTTCCGGCGCGCGATGTCGCTAGGGTCATCTGAAGCGCACGGTGTATGCCGTCAAGAGCGCGCGGACCAGCATTCACAAGCTGATCGATCTGATCATCGCGCTTTTCCCAGTCCCCCGCCGTCAGAGGCACATCTCTGATTATCTTCAGCGTAAATTCAAACGGGTCATGCACTTCCGTCGGGCTGCCGTCGGTGGCCTCTTTGGCCCGCAACTGATTTTGCAGCTGAAGTGTATCGCGTTCGTCCGGGGGAGAAGCGCGTTGTTTATTGCCGTTCTTCATCAGGTGTGCGACCACGGCTCGAATACGCTCTTCTGGTACCGGTCCGAATCCTCGCTCCGCAAGCGTGCTTTCCACTGCCGCGTAATCGCAATCCAAACTCGCGTGATCAATAGGTAGGAGAGCGTCGTCACTCATCGGATCATCAGAAACGTAACCGCTTGGTTGGCGCACGATCGAACGGACGTGCGCACACAGGTCGTCTTGTGATGAGGTGTCAACGCGAAACCGACAGTCCCAAATGAGTCGCCACAGTTCAGAGGGCTCAGCCTTCATCGCGAGCCACCGACTATCCTTACTTAAGGAAAATGAGCCTGGCCTGTCACTGTCCGTCATTTGCTGGACGCGGCCAGATACTACCTCCACGATGGAGAGCGCCGATGCTGCGGTCATAATGAAGCGGCCATCTGCTGTGAAAGCGAGGTGGTCTATTCGACCAGGGAGGGTGGCTAGGGCCCGTGCCGCGGTGTACGTCTCGATATCTTTAATGAACAGAATGTCACCACATGCGAAAGCTACAGCGGTCCCCTCGGGATTGAGCGCTAAGCACCCGATAGATCCTGGAACTGAAATTGTATGAACGCATTGCCGCGTTACGATGTCCCAGACACGGATCGTCCGATCGTCGGCGGCAGAGATCACGAGGTTATCGGAGGCGATCAATAGGGCAAACACTCGGGCTTCATGTCCGACCAGGACATCAACACACCGGCATGTCGTTGCACCCAATGTCCATATAAAGATTCCACCCGGATGGGTCCCTGTGGCGGCAAAGCGGCTATCAGGACTAATCGCAAGTGCTGTCTGGGTCAAATTGTGACGATCCGACGTCCAGGCACAGTTTCCCTCCCGAACGGTCCAAGCACGTATATAGTTGCCAACAATAGCCAACACTGTTTCTCCCCCCGATACTTGGAAGGCAGTAGCGGCCTTACTCTCGGCTAAATTTACAACGGGATTGGCACCGTGTTTCAGATCCCAAATCTGAATTCCGTTTCGTGATGACAGCGTGAGGCCCGACCCTGGTATTTGGCACAGATCCAATGGGCCTGCCGTATTTACAGTTCTGATGCGGGTGATCCGGAGTAGGCTAGTTCTTTTCCCGTTAGACGTTAACCGATCCCACAGGTCGTAAACTTGAACTGCAGATTGTCCATCGGCAAGAGGGATTGCTGGTTCGAGAAAGGCCTTCGCGCGGACGGAATCTCCCTCTTCAAGGGCTTGGCCCGCCCGCTCAACAGAGTCGAGGACAATTTCCCGAGCCGAAAACACAGAACTTGGGGCACGCACTCGTGAAATGGCATACGGTGCTGGCGATTCTGAATCAGGTCGGCTGAGCTTTCCGGCAACAAAGCTACCATCGGCCAATCCAACCGCCCATACGGAGCCGGACGCGTCAGCTATCGCTGACGTAACCTTACGCTCATATTGCTTTGTTCCTGTGCGATACCCGCAAATAAGGCTCATCCTGCACCTCATCGTGCTTGTGTCGAATAGGCGGAGAGAGAATGACGTATTTTTGGAGTTATCAATCAGGCAAGCACGATCGACAACCCAAGATATGGCTCTGGACCGGCCACGAGCCCATCGAGGCCGATTGTGGAGAGTGACGTAATCGTCATCTAGTGTCCAATGAAGGGATGAGGTAGCGTCATACTCGGCCACGGGTTCCTTTGTTGTGTGGTCCCACTGAATAATGTGCCCATCAAAATCCTGAGAAGCGAACGAGCGAGAATTACCCGATAGGCAGATCCTGACGACAGGTGAATCGTGGCGCTTTGCTTGCCACTGCATTCCGGCGGTATCCAAATCCCACACGGAGACCTCTCCGGAGCCTTCCCCCAAGATGAGCAACCCAAGTTGTGGGCTAACTGTAATAGTAAGAACCGGTGACTCAACACGCGCGAAAATCCCTAACTCGCCCGTTGCGAGGTCCCAAAAACACACTTTGCCGTCATGTCCGCCGAATACACAATATGGCATGCCAGGCACGAATTGCACGACATTAACTTTATTCGCGTGTCCTTCAAATTGGCGGATCAATGTGTAGCCATTCGACGACCACAGCTTTACTACACCATCGGCACCCCCGGTTACCAGATCGCCGTTGTCCCGAAAGTGCATCGCGGACACCTCTGCACTGTGAGCATTGGGCATCCAGTGAACAATAGGAGTTGACGTTGAGACTAAAGATCTATTCTTCTCGACGAGGTCGGTGAGGTGTTGAACGAGAGGATCATCCGTGTTGCTCGTATCGCGCTCGGCTAAACCGCTAACAATCGCCCGAGCCGCATTCCAGTCGCCACGCTCAGCGTTTATCAACCCCGCATACACCCGCGCGGCGGTACGCCGGCGCTCCTCCGCCGCGGGCGATTCCGCAATCGTAATTAAGGTATCGAGTAGATCTTCATCGGTGATCGCAGCCGTCCTCCAGAGTACTGCACCGCGGTTGAACAACGTGTCCACATGGTTCGGATCTTGCGCGAGCGCCTGCTCCCACTCTCTGAGAGCGTTGTCCGTTAGGCCGAGATCCATGAAGGACAAAGCGTGATTGTTCAGCTCATCAGCTGAATGTGTACCAGCTTGTGGCACTCGACGGTGGTACGGACCAGCCACCGTTTGGTAAACAGACGTCATCGCCGTAGCGATCTCGAGCAACGATTCTGGACGCTGCTCCGGCGATTTCCGAAAACATTCTCGGAGAAGGTCTACGACTGCTTCGGGCATGCGTGGAATGCTCGAATCAACTGGACCGGTCTTTAGATACTCATCGAGAATTTCAGGTGCGGCCACACCGCTCCGCCAGGTCACATCGCCGATGAACATCTCGAGTAACGACACACCCCATGACCAGAGATCCGTTCGCTTTGACAGGGGTCGGCCATTTAACTGTTCAGGTGAACTGTACGCCGGCGTCAGCCAGCCAGGACTGAACGATTGTCCAGGCTCTGGGGTCGGTAAACCGGATTGCCCAAGCGCCCGCGACAAACCAAAATCCGTGACCTTTGCTTGAAACGAGTCGGTCACTAGGACGTTGGACGGCTTCACATCGCAGTGCACTACGCCACGTTTGTGGGCGTAATCGAGCCCCCACGCGAACTGGATGCCAACGTCGAGCATTCTCGCAAGAGCCCCGTTTTCTGACGAGGTATAAAGCCTTCTGCTCTCGATCCAGTCAGCGAGCGTCCCGCCGTCAACGAACTCCGCGAAGACGCGAGGAATACCCGCCAGCTCGCGGACGTAATAGCAGGTGGCAATGTTCGGATGAAGGCCGAGGTCAATCCAAGTGCGGCATTCATTGATGAAACTGTCCTTCTGTTCCTGGGTGTGGAAGAACTGGCGCCGCGGGCTTTTGATCGCCAGATCAATATTCCAGCGCCTGTGATGGACGCGATGTACCACCCCCATGCCGCCCGTGTCGAAAACGTACTTCACCTCGTAGAGGTTGTCTATTACGTCGCCGACCTCCCATTCTGTCAGCGCCTCGTCGTGCGCGAAGGTGCCATCTTCAACGCTGTCGAAGTCCGTACGTATCTGTGTACGCTCGGCGGCGGCACGCTGAGGACCACTACGCAGCCCCAGACGGGATTTGATCCATTCAAGCATATGGCTACCGCGCCAGCAGATCCGTATTGTACAAAGATTACAGCAGTGAACGCGTTGGCTTGGTTTTCTGTGTTCCTGTTTTGCGCCTCCTGCGTCGGTGAAAGAATGCCGCAGCAGAGTTCTTCCGTGATGCGTGTAGAAGAACTTGAACGGATGCGGTTCGCGATTAGCGAGGGAATCGGGCCGCCTTCGTACAGTCTGAGGAGGCTTACAGATGCGCCGAGTGTGTATTGATTGCAGTGGTCGCGGGGTCTTGCGTGCCGTTCCGTTATTCTGGCCGAGGTCCCGGGGTTGGTCGCGTGATCGGAATGGCTGGGTTTGCCCGAATTGTGTGACCCAGCGGCGCCAGCGCCAGCGTCAGGATGACGCTGCCTTTTGGCAGCGGATCGATGCCTTGGCGAAGCAGATTCTTTGAATGCTCGCAGGGATGGTGTGTGAAGGGAGGCAGGCGTGCGGGCTCTATGGTTTTGAAAGGACGCAACATGTCGCTAATCAGCACTCTACTGGCGGGCGCGCCGACTGCATAGGCCTTCGACTTTGGTATGCAATGGAATCGGCTAGGGGTTCAGTCCGGGCGGGGCCAGTGGCGAACACGCCCCTCGCGTCCGTCGCGGGTTGGAATAGCAGCGCAAGACCTGGAGAACAAATATGAACCTGTCGGGACCTTATGAGTTACTTGGGCAGCTCATGTTGCGTGCTCATGGATCGTTGAAAGAGGCCAGGCTTTTGGAAAAAACCAAGGAATTCGTCTTGGTCTTCGGCGATGGGACCGAACTAAGCCCACGTAGCGAGTCGCGGAGAAAAGAGTGGTATCTGGCTCATCGTGACGTGTTGATTGAATACGTGAATGCTGGTTACGGCGGAGATCCATTACATGTGCTCGCCTTTGGGTATTCCGGAACCGGATCTCAGAATTTGGCAACGCTACTGCGGGCGTGCGGCTTTAAAGATACCAGCATCATTACAGATGATGACGCTTCAGACTACTTCCCGGTAGTTCTGTTGCCGAGCGGTGAATTGGCCAGCACAACCGGTGCTCCGTTCGATCTTAAGCGCGAGCGCGAAAACCGAGAAGCCGAGGCCAAACAGCGGCGGGAAGTCGAAGAGAAGCGACGGGCGGAGGAGCAACGGAAGCGAGAACAGGAAGAGTCAAAACGAAAGGTTGAAGAAGCGAACCGCAAGGCCGAGGATCAGCGACGGCATGAGCGGGAGGAGGCCGAAAAACGTACAGAAGAGGAACGGCAGAGGCCGATACTTCAACAACGCAGGGAAAAGTCTGAGTGCATTATGTGCGGACAACGACTCGGCCTGCTGGATAGGATCAGGGGGCGAGACCGACACTCCAACTGCGTCTTTTTTCGCGGCTAGGATCACACAGGGTCTCCGCGCGCCGAGTCAACTGGCCCGACAGAGGGTGGACTAGCCGGGTTCGACGGTACGGCCACCCCGAACCTGGATGCCAAGTTATCGCACGGGGCATTCCGTGAGGTCCCTGCATCCCTGTTGCGGGATTCTGGGCCCCCCAATTTATCTTTGCCACCTCCGATTCTCGATTCTCCCCTTCTCCCAACTCATTCCAAACCATTTAGCCGTACTCGTTTCTGACGGTTGCACAGCCGGGCTGTACTTTGCGATCACCGCCCCGGTTTTTTGTCGTTAAGTTTTGGAGTATAGTGAGCCTTCCCGTGTAGTAGCTACTAGAGGAGACTTAAAAGTGAAGCGTTTATCTCGTTCGCTCCGCGCGATTCTCGCGCTCGCGGTTCTGTATGCGGCCCCGTTTGTAGTCCCTGCTCAGGCGCAACAGACCATTCAGGAGGCGGTGTCCTCCGGGAAGCTAGTTACTTCGATCGAAGGCACAGGGGGCAGCAGTGGCGATTCGATCAAGCTCAAGGTCAGTAAAGGGCCCAAGGCGGGCAATGAGCCGGTAGATGCGACGGTGCCGCCCGGAACAAAACTGGCAAGTAACGGAGGTGGTTTCCAGAGCATGGTCGTGACCGGGATTTCCGGGGAGGATGCGGGTAATGGGATGATGACGGCGGCGTCGGCGATTCATCTCGTTGGTCGCGCGGCCACGTATATCCTTACTGCTTTCTGTGCGGAATTTGAAAAGGACAATCCATCGGAGACGAGCACGTTTACTCTGGGTCGTCCGGACCCGGTGGTATCTTGCATGGCTCGCGAGGGTTCGTCCTTATCGGTCTCTGCAATGCAGGCCGCGGTTTGGATGTATACCGACAGAATCACGTTTGAACATATGAACCAGAAGTTCGATGTTTCGGCGAGCGACTGGGCGGCGGCGCAGAAGGTGTACCAGACGTGTCGGGCGCGGTAATTAAGCCCAGGGCAGTTGATATGCCAATGCCGACCACATAATTTGGCGGCCTCGATTCGGTAATGCGGCGTGAGAACGCCGGGCAGCATGGGCGGCGGCTTTTCGGTCGCCGCCTGGCGTGGGGGGCCTTGAAATGGTTGTATAGTTGCGTTTAGCCTTTTGATTTCAGAGCCGCGCCCGGCGAGACGAAACGGCCCGGTGATTTTCCCGAGACATTTTGGCGGGCTTGGCTGCTTTGGCGTCCATGAGTGTTTTCGATAAATGGGAGCGGCGGGTCGAATCCGAACTGCGAAGGGTTCTGACGGGGGTGCTTGGCTCCGAAAAGCTGCCTGACTGTGTCGAATTACTCCACAGGCTGGTGGAAGACCTGAGCCGTGACTGCATTGCCTCTGCGGGTGAACGGAAATTGCCTTTCAAGTACCTTGCTGTGCGGGTTGGTGTCCAGGATGAAGGCTTACGCGCGGCGATGGCGGAGACGTTTCGGAGTCGGTCTACCCTCACAGCCGGAATTCGCCGCGGTTTGGAGGAACTCGGCTGCGCTTGTCAGCGGCCAATGCGGATTGACGCTGTAGCGGTCGAGGAAGCGGTATTGGATTCGCCGCAACGCGGTTACGATTACTCTGGCTCGCTAGAGCTTCCACCGCCATCTACGCTGAAACTCACCATTACGAGGGGGAGTGCTGTTCGAACAGTATATATGCTGCAACAACGCTCAATCCTAATAGGTCGGGATCACGAAATTCATGACAGGAAAGGCAGCCTGATACGCCGCAATGACGTGGTTTTTCTAGAACCCATCGTATCGAGAACGCATGCTCGGATTGAGTTCGATGACGAGACGGTAAGGTATCGTTTATTTGATGATTCAAGCCGCGCGGGATCGGTCATCTTCCGCGGGAATCAGAGTGTTGTCGTTCCGAGTGGTTCCACAGGTGGTGCTTGGCTATCTTCAGGTGATGAGATTCATTTTGGCTCCGCCCGACTGTTGGTCGAGATTTACTGAAACCGCTATCGGAGCTCAGCGCGTGGTGCCGCGTGTGTTTCTGTGCGGGTGAATCGACGCACTCCACCGGTGCACGTCGTTGGCAGCGCGAGTTTTTGTGAGGTGTTAGAACGGTTCTCATCACGTAATTGTGTAGTACAGTGTGCGGCCGGTGATTCCGGGCTGTTGGGGCGCGTAGAGAAGCCCCTGGGGGAGGATTATGCCGTTTCCGAAGACGCAGTGGGACCTGGTTGCCGAGTTGAACAGCGGGGATCACACCAGAAGGGGTACGGCTTTCACGCAAATAGTGAACACGTACAGTGCACCATTGTTGGCTCTGGCCCGCATGGATTTTCGAGGGCGACAACCTCAGGACTACGAGGAAATGCTGCAGGCGTTTTTTCTCAAGGCGTGGGAGAAGAATTCCCTTGCTCGTGCGGAACAAAAGAAAGGGACCTTCAGAAGTTGGCTGATCACGGTTTTTAAGAATACAGTCAGAAATGAAGACCGCCACGCCACTTGGGTGCCGACTCCCAACAGCAATCTAAAGGCATACCCGAGAGGCGAACTCGTTTTAACCGCTGCGCTCCTCGAAACCTTCGGGCCTTTGATGGAGCCACGGGCGGCAGATACTCCGGAAACTCTCTTCGAGCGCGTTTACCAATATCGAATCCTTACTGCTGCACTGGAGGATTTCCGGGAACTCTGCGAGGCTAATGATCGCATTCGCCGATACCAGGTCTTCGTCGCTCGGTACATCGACCCGATGGAGTATGGTAAAACGCGACAGTTCCCAAGCCTTTCCAGTCTGGCCCGGGATTTTGAATTCCCGTCGGAGGAGGCATGTGCGGACGTCCTCCGATCGGCCATGAAGGCGTTTCGTTCCATTGCTATGGACAAATTGTCTAGGGATTGCACATCCACCGATCAAACGGAACGTGAATGCGATCTGTTGGTCGAAGTGTTCTTGGCCAATTAGAGTCTACTCTCATGCGCGAGCAACGAATACACCTCCTTTTCACCAGCCACTCCTCCTTACGGTGTGGGTGCTTGTTGCTAGCTTTGGCTTATGCAGTACCGCTATTCAGTCCGGCAGCTGCGGCTGTCCCGGCTCCTCTTGACGTTGTCCTGCTGATAGATAACTCGCGGAGTATGCGCACGAATGATCCCCAACGTCTGATGGTTCCGGCGCTTCGTGCGTTTCCGTCTCGCCTTCCCCCGATGACCCATGTAGGGGTTGTCGTTTTTGATAGTAGTGTGCGCACCGTGTTGGAATTGATGTCAACCTCCGATGCTTCGTTCCCCGAACGCTTCGCGGACGCCCTGAATAAGGTCGACTATACGGGACAGTGGACTGATATCCCAGGGGGCATCGAGCGCGCAGTCTATGATCTCCGCTCGACCGGCAGGCCCGGTGACGAAGCTCGCCGCGCGGTTGTTCTGTTCACCGACGGCACTGTTGATTTGGGCAATCCTGAAATCGACAAACAGCGCAAGGCCTGGCTCCACGGCACGGTGACGGCGGAGGCGATTCGGGAACGGGTCGAGGTGTTTGGCGTCGCTTTTACGTATACCGCTGATTTTCAGTTGCTACAGACGCTATCCACCGCGACCTTCGGGAAGCCGTTCTTAATAGAGACACCAGCCCGGATAGCGCCCGTTCTGAATGACATTGCTGTGGCTTTACAGCAGCCTATCAAAAGGGACCCGGGCCCATCTCCGCCCCCGCCGCCTCCTCCGCCCCCAACGGACTGGCGGTGGTTTGGTGGTGCGTGTGGTGCTGCTGGCTTGGCCGCCGCCGGCTATTTCCTTTACGCGAGGCTCTCCTCACCATCCGAGATCGCGACACTAACGGGGATCGGCGCGTTGCCACAAACGTATACGCTCAACAAACGCGTCTTTCGGATCGGTCGTAAACCGCGTGTCGGTCTATGGAGGATGGACCTCTTAATACCCGACAAGGAGAAGTTTGTCGGTCGATTCCATGCGCAAATTCAATACCGTGGTGGGCAGTTCTATCTTCATGACAACGATAGTATCCACGGCACGTTCATGAGTGAAGGAGAAAGCACACCTCTCCGCAGATTGAAAAGGGGTGAAACGGTCCTCCTTTCTGATGGTGCGCGCGTAGCCTTTCATGCTCATGAATATCGTTTTGGCTCTTCAGCGCCAGACTTGAGACAGGGCGAGTCCGACGAAACCACCAAGGAAGGTGGTCGCGCCCCATCCCGCGAACTGACCCCGTGTCAAAAATGTGGTGTGCCCTGTGCCCCGGTGAAGTGGAAGAAGTTTTCCGTCTGTGACGGTTGCCGCGCAAAGATAGACGGGATGGACGACGCAGCACTCGACGCACTTGCGGTAGAACTCGAATCAGCTCTCAGGAACATGAGGACCGATCGCGATTGAAGGGTAAGAAATGGGCATTATCTCGCTTACGCTGGAGTTTGTGGCTGGTCCGGATAAAGGGCGAAGGTACTGCCTCTCCGAATTTAAGCCGATATTGTTAGGTCGAGGCGAGGGAGTTGACTTATTACTACCCGCAGTCGATACCTCTATCAGCAGATGCCAAGCTTACATTCATTTGTCGCCACAAGACTGCCTCTTGACAATGGTACCCGGTGCCCAACGATTTGTAACGCACAACACGGCGCAGGTGGTTCACCAGTGCAGCTTATCTGACGGGGATATGCTCTCCTTTGGCAAAACAGCAGACAAGACACAGGTCAGAGTGTTACTTGTAACCGGCGACCGCGAGTGCATCGTGTGTGGCAGGCCGGTCATCAGCACTGCCCTCGGTGTACATCAGTATTCTGATGCCGACATATACGCACACGAAGAATGTGTAGTCACCAACTCAGACGCACGTGTGCAGTTCGGTCAATACGAAAGTGTTGAGATCATCGGCACCGGCGGAGCAGGAACTGTTTATCGGGTCTACCATAGGGCCTCGCGAACCATATGGGCGATAAAACACTGCACTAATCCGCATCAAGCACGCCGGTTTGATCGGGAAATGTACGAATTACAGAGCCTCCGGCATCCCAATATCATTCGTTTTGTTCACGGAGATGTTGATGATAAGGGGGTACCGTATTTTGTTATGGAATATGCCCGCTACGGGACGTTAGCGGTACTCGCTGAGCACTTAACCGATAACGACAAAGTAGAACTCATGTGTCAAGTGTTAGAAGGTCTCAAGTACCTACATGGGCCTGGTAAGGTGCATCGCGATCTAAAGCCAGACAATATCCTTATTCAATCGGTCGGCCCAAGGGCACCCCGTTGTCAATATCAAGCCAAGCTGTCAGATTTTGGGTTGGTCAAGGGTTCTGATGGTATAGTCCTGACGACAAAGGGCCGGTCATTCTGTGGTAGTGTTCCGTTCATCGCGCCAGAGCAGATCGATGGTTTGCACGACGTTGATGGGAGCGCAGATGTGTATTCTGCTGGCGTGACTCTGTACTGGTTGCTGAGCAAGCATACGCCTATTGAAGTATCTGATGGACAGGCTGAAGAAACGCTGCGCGATGAGATTCGCTTTGGAGAACGTATGTCGCTCAAGCACTGGCGGCCCGACCTCAATAAGGCGTTGATTAAAGCTGTCGATCGATCGTGCAACACGAAGATACCGCCACGCTTCCGTACTGCAGCGGAATTTCAAACCGCCTTGCAGGAGGTATTGTGATCAGGGCTGCCAGAACAGAAAGCGAACTGCATGCAGTGTTGCGCCGTCTTCGGAGCGCGGCTCGTTGCTTGTGGTTACGGGAGGAGGAGACGGCGACACCAAGCTGTACGACGATTTCCGCAGCTTCGATGACCCGACAAGTATTGGCTCCAGACGCCCTATTATGCGCAATCACAGATACTGGGAAGATTCGCGAATCAAACGAAGACGCCTTTCGAATCGCAGGGGAGCGGCGCGCATTCCTGGTCGCCGATGGGATGGGTGGCCGGCAAGGTGGGGAGATCGCCAGTTTTGTCGCAGCAGAAACGTTCACCGAACTCGCCTCGGAGATTCCACTTGGGCCGGAATACCTGAGGCGGGGTTTCGATGAGGCTCAGGACCGGGTGCTCGAACGGGCCCAAGCCGATTCGGCGTGCGCCGGGATGGGTACTGCCGTTGTAGTAGCGGCACTGGACGGTGATCGTGTTCACATTGGACATCTGGGGGACGCACGGGCGTATTTGGGCCGAGGTGGCGATTTGCGTAGACTGACGACCGACCATTCCACAGGGAGGAACACTCTTTACAAAGCGATTGGTTTTGATGAACGCCTAGCCCCCGACCTTAGCTTCGTGGACCTTACGCCTGGTGACAGAGTGCTTCTATGCTCGGATGGATTATGGGGAGAGTTACCAGATTCGGAAATCAAGGCTGTCCTAGGGTCAGATGGGACAACATGGCAATTGGCTCACATACTTCTAAACCGGGCGTTGGCCGCCGGTGGGCACGATAACATCACCCTGGTTCTTTACGAACACCCGGTTCAACAGGATGTGGCCGACGGTGAGGAAACAAAAGATGTGACTGTTAGGCCGAAGTGCTTGCCGATTGTGTAGTAGGAGTAGGAGGTTTTACGGAAATGCGTTTGCGTAAGCTTATTGCTTCTTTAGTTCTGTGCTTGGCTCTTACGGCCGGCGGTGCCGCCCAGACGTCGGGCCGCGGTGCTTCGGGGGCCGCTGCCGCGCCAGTGACCCTCCAGCGTGCGATCGAAACCGGAAAAATCGACGCGGAGCTAATGGGAACCGGTGCGAGTAGTGGGGATTCTATCAAGCTAAAGGTCAGGAAGCGTGCCAAGGGTCCGTTGACCGTCACGGTGCCGCCCGGGACTATGCTGCGCAACTCGAACGGGGGAGAACAGGACATGGTGGTAAGTGCGGTTCGTGGTATCGATTTGGGGGGTGGGCTAATCCGTCCCGCGTCGCGAATATCTCTGACCAGCGCCGCGCCGGTGACGGTTTTTTTGTCGGCGTTCTGCGCGGCCTTCGAGAGGGAGAATCCGTCGCCGCAAAGTAATTTTTCGGTAGGTCCGCCCGACCCTCAGCTGGCTTGCATAGCCCGTAGAGCAGCTAATCTCTCGGTCGCGGCCAAACAAGCTGCGGTCTGGATGTACACCGACAATATTAGCTATGGCCATATGAGTCAAAAATTCCGAGTGACCCAGGGCGACTGGTCGGCCGCACAGGGCGTCGTTGCGGCCTGCGGCCTTAATCGCTAGCTGGTAGTGACATGTTTGACCGTCTCCGAAAACGTTGGTCGGGTCTCGGGTGGGTATCGCGGCATGATGATGCGACGAGGCCACCCGAGGATGGCCCAGTAGAATCCCTGTCGCGTTATAAGCAACTCCGCGAGAGTGGGCTGGCTTTGCTGGTTGCCGGGCGAGCCGAGGAAGCGCTCGAGAGCCTGGCGGCGGCGGCGGCTTTGGCGCATCGCCTCCCCGAGGCGCACCTCAACTTGTCTAGAGCCTTTACCGCCACGGGTCGATGGGAGGCTGCGCGGCAGGCACTTGATTGGGCAAAATCACTCAACGATAAGTACGAGCGCGATGCGGAATTGCATAATCAAATTGCCGAGCAGTCAAGGACGTTACCTAAGCCGCCTCCTGCTCGAGAGAACTTTGAACCGGATCAAACGTTACATAGTAGCCTTACTGGAAATCGTTGGACCGTCCTTCAAAAGCCCAGTTTAGGGGGCTTTGGAGCCGTCTATAAAGTCCGCGACCACGATGATGCCAAGGTGTATGCGTTGAAGACATTCAAAGCTACACTTGTCTGGAGTGAAGAGGACCGGCAGCGTTTTACGCGAGAGGCGGCGATATGGATGCGACTACCACCGCACCCGAACATCGTGAGGGCTGAGTGGATTGAAACTATTGAGGACTTCCCGTGTGTCGTTCAGGAGTTTGTGGAAGGTGGAGACTTGGCGCATCTGCTAAAGACTCAGAGCCTCCAACTCGGGCGCGCCTTGGAATTAGCCTTACACTTCTGCGACGCGATGGCGTTTGCCAATGACACACTACGCCTGGTACATCGTGATGTGAAACCCTCTAATTGCCTCCTGACGAGTGGTGGCGTCCTCAAGGTCGGAGACTTTGGGTTGGCCCACATTCTTGCCGAGAGTCGCGGGGCGAACCTCGGGCTGGGTGCCCTGCAAGAGCATCCTGGTCTGAAAAGGAACTACACGATGCCATTTGGTACTGAATCGTACATGGCACCGGAGCAGGATGATGCTACCGCTGCGCTTGATACGCGGACGGACATTTACGGTTTTGGAGTCATGTTGTTCGAAATGTTGACGCGCCGAGCCCCACGATACGGCAGGTTTGCTCATAGAGACTTTCTGCGTTTAGTACCGGAATACAAACTACCAAGAGCACTCTGGAAACTCATTCTTCGCTGCGTCGAGCCAGATCCCCTGTCTCGGCCCCAGACCTTTCATGAAGTACGCTCTCAACTTGAGACGATTCTTCGCCGCACCCTTCACCGAGAGCCTCCGCGAGCGGCCTCTCCGACGCCGGTTGACTCGTCCTACTGGCAGAACAAGGCTGTTGCCTTCCAAGTGCTGGAGATGTATGAGGACGCCATCGGCTGTTGCCGTCGGGCGTTGGAGTTGGACCCTCGTGACGCCGATGTCTTGCAGAATCACGGTGCCATCCTGCATCGCGCCGGGCGGGATTCAGAGGCTCTGCTGAGCCTGAAAAAGGCGCTCGCCCTAAATGCGGACGACCCGGATATTTTCAATAACCTCGCGTTGGTCTGCCGCGCGCTTGGGGACCGTGACGGTGCCTTGGCGTATATTGAGGACGCCCGGCGTAACTCCCCTGCGGATGTCAGAATTCTCAAGAACCAGGCTGACTTCTTATATGAGGCGGGGCGTTTCGCAGAGGCTCTGGAAATCACAGGGGTTGGCTTGGGTCTGGCTCCGCGGGAGGTTCCACTTCAAGAACTGCGTTCGTTCATCCTTGTCGCCCTGCGCGATGGCGCTGCTGCTCTGGCTGTGTTGCAAGAAGCACTTGCGGTCGCGCCACGGCGGTTTGGGCTCTGGAAATGTAAAGCCTTGGCGCATGAGCTCGTCGGCGAATGGAAGGACGCTGACCAAGCGTGCGCGAAAGCCCTCGAAATTCAACCCAACGATGATCAGGTGCTTAGGATTTGGTCCCGTGTGCGAGGGGCCGCCCCGACGGAGTTTGCATGAGTGGGGGCCGGGTCGTCACCATTTCACCGCGTGTACTTGTCGAAGAGCTTCTGCGCAATATGCGGGAGAGCGCTGTCGAACTGTACTCTTACCGGGTTGTCCCCAGCGCGTACAGGGTATTTCTGAATAGAACGGACTTCGCAGCCCTGGAGCCGATAAAGTCCCGAATCGTCGCAGATGCACAGACCGCCCTGGATGAGGACCTAAAACGCCTCAATGGTGCCACGTTCTTTCAGCGGATTACCTTTCAACGCCCTACACGATACGAACGGGCCGACACCAGATGGCAAATCGACCTCCTTGTTGATCCCGATCAGGAAACAGACGTCGGTGTTTGCGCAATAAGATCTGAACTTGTCGTCTCTGGCGCCGTGCCAGACAAGGCAGGAATGCCAACTAAGTTCACTACTACATACTCCGATAAACCGCTGGTCATTTCTGACATCACTGAAGAGCCTGGATCGCTAAAGGCAGCGACGTTACCCCGCGCAGTGAATATGAATTGTGTTTCTCTCGGCCGCCTCATTGCCAAACTCCACTATACCGACAGTAATGGTCCTCATGTATATCAGATTCGTCAATCGGAAGTCCTACTTGTAATTGGAGAGGCTCCGACAACGGGCGACGTCCGATTGGTTATATCTGGGTGCACGGAGATGGCATTGGTGATCCGAATGGATTCACGAACTGGAATGATTGCGTTACGTAACTACTCGATACCTGCTTTAACAGTCGAGGGGCGGACTGTTGCGCCAAATGTCGAGGTGATATTGCCTGCTAAGGCGTCGATTTGCATCGGCTCCCATACTACCATTGAATTCACGACAATGAGCTAGGCTGGTTCCTTTTAGGTGCTTTACTGACAATGCGTTTAGAGAGTATACTGCGACACCGTAACCCGGAGCTTTTAGCATTACTGTGTGTCCAGGCCCTAGTGCTTCTCGGGACACTCCACACATATTCGATGAAAGTCGCTTCAGTTGTCGTTGACGACAAACCAGCCACCCTCGGTCCTCTCATCGACCTGAACCGCCTTCGCTCCTCTGAAGACCTACGCTCCTTATGGCCTGTGACGTCACAACGAGAGAAGCAAGCGATTGCTGACCGACTGGTTAGCTACATTGACCATCTGAAGCCTAAGACGTTGCCCAATGTGGGGGCCCTGTATCGAATACAGGTCACCGCTGTAGAGGTAGACCAAAACCCGGACCTCGAGTCCCTGAAGAAGAGGCTCGCCGATGCTCGGACTGCCGCTCAATCACAGCACAGGCCCCCACCCGAGCATCTGACACTTGTCACGACCGCCCAAATCCGCGCAGTGAAACCTGCCCTAATCGTCAGAGAGCATTACCAATTCAGGACGGATCTGGAACTATGGGTGCTCCTATTGTGTTCAGGATTCTGGCTTCTCCATGTGGTGTGGCGGATTGCCCGGTTTGGTGGCGACCAGGTAATTCTTCCAAGCCTAGCCGCGCTAACGGGGATCGGATTCCTGATGATGATCACACTCCGCGATCCATTTCGTGACACGGAGCTGTTCGTGCCATTTGTCCAAGGAGTACTGTGCGGCTGTGTAGTAATGCTTGTGATTACTCAGGTTGAGTGGCAGCTCCATTTGCGAGGCCTCGCTTTTATTCCGTTAATAATGAGTTTTGGATTATCGGTGCTGCTTTTGGTCTTCGGAAGCGGACCTGGAACGAGTGATGCAAAAGTAAACCTCGGTCCGTTTCAGCCGGCGGAGGCAATTCGGTTATTACTGGTTATCTTTCTTGCCAGCTACTTTTCTCGAAATTGGCGTCTTCTCCGGGAGACTCGCGAGGGTCGCCCGATTGCGGGCGGGCTGCCGCGCGCATTCGCGGTCCCAAAACTAGATTACATCTTACCGGTCTTTGGAGGGGTCGCAATCGCATTAGCCTTTTTCTTCTTGCAGAAAGATCTTGGACCCGCCCTGATTATGATCTGCGTCTTTCTCAGTATGTATGGGGTTGCTCGCGCCCGTGCCGGTCTTGTCATACTAGCATTCGCATCGCTAGCCGCAGGTATCGCAATTGGAATGGCGCTTGGTGTTCCGACAACAGTACGTAATCGTGTGGAGATGGTGATGTCGCCCTGGGACAATGCGGTCTCTGGCGGTGACCAACTTGCGGCGTCTCTATGGGCGCTGTCTTCGGGCGGTGCCGTCGGAGCGGGTCTAGGGCTTAGCGAGGCCTCGTATGTGCCGGCCGCACACACGGATCTTGTTATGTCGGCCGTGGGAGAGGAGCTTGGATTAGTCGGGTTCGCGGCTGTGTTTGGTTTATGGGGTTTGCTGATTTACCGTAGCACCAGAGTTGCGGTCAATGCGTTTACGATCTACGAAGGGTTCCTTGCTCTAGCTTGTCTGCTCGCTCTGAGTTTCCAGATTCTGCTAATCACGAGCGGCACCGTAGGCCTGTTTCCTCTATCGGGTGTAGTGGTCCCATTCATAAGCTATGGACGGACCGCAATGGTGACGAATTTCATCTTCTTGGGAATTTTGTCTTCCGCATCTTCACGAGCATGCCGGAATGACGTTTGCCGGCCAATCCGTCAACCGGCCTATCTTGTCTGCACTCTCGTGTGTCTCGTTGCGGTGCTGGTGCTGCTTCGCGCGGCGTATATCCAGACATGGGCATCGGATTCGATCGCACTTAAGGGCGCATTGATCCGCGAGCATGACGGTGTACGTCGCATTCAGAGGAATCCGCGATTGACGGCTCTCATCCGGAGGCTGGGCCGGGGGACCATTTTTGACCGCGGCGGGATACCGCTTGCAACCAGCAAACCGGAGGTGTTGTTCGCTCACCGGCTGAGCCTCGAGAAACTTGGAGTTGACGTAGATGAGGTTGTGCGACGAGGGGCCGGCCGATATTACCCGCTCGGGAGTGCGACCTTTCACCTGCTTGGGGATGTCCGTGATCACAGAAACTGGGGGGCAAGTAACACCGCATACATTGAGCGAGACCTGGATGCATTCTTGCAGGGGATCAGTCCCGCGGACCCCGCAGCAAGGAAGGCGCTGATCCGTTTATGGCGACGGCGAAACAGCGTGACCGGTGCGACTGGGGAGTATGATCCGAAACTGGAGCACGATGTTTCATTGACGATTGATGCGCCATACATGCTCCAAGTGACAAGGGCACTGCAGCAACGGCTCCGCGAGTATGGGAAGCACCGCGGCTCGATTGTCGTTGTTGATGTCGGCACTGGTGATGCTCTTGCAATCGTCAGCCTGCCGGTCCCGTCGGACGACGGCACGAAAAGTGCCTCTACTGAGGAGCTTCTCGATCGAGCTCGCTTCGGCCGCTATCCTCCTGGATCGACATTCAAACTTGTCACTGCAATAGCTGCACTAAATCAAGATTCGACTAGTGCTGACCAACGATATATGTGCCGGCGCCTGTCGGGAGGACGAAATGGCGCGATCGTTAGAGGAACCGCGATAAAGGACGACGTTGGCGACTCCCGCCCTCACGGCAATCTGGATATGAAGCACGCGTTGGCCGTGTCTTGCAATGCATTTTTTGCTCAGCTTGCGATCGACAGGGTGGGGGCCCAGAGCCTTTTCGATGCTGGAACTGTATTCGGCATACTGATGGCGAAGCCGAACACGCCCCAAAGGCTGTCCGCGATGATAGCCCAAGCCGCGTACGGGCAAGGAGAAGTATTAGCAACGCCCGTTCAGATCGCTCGCCTTGCAGCAACAATTGCAAATGGTGGTAGCACGCCGCCCTTTCGGTGGTTTCAATCCAAAGAAAGGCCGTCTGGCGCGAGGCGAGTCCTTGCGGATTACAACGCCGAGCTCATTGCCGAAGCAATGCGAATGACCGTCCTCGAGGGCACCGGAACCGTCGCATCCTCCTCCGCTGTTCCGATCGCCGGAAAAACTGGTACGGCGGAAGTGGATGGGCAGGCATCGCACGCCTGGTTTGCCGGCTTCGCGCCATATCGTCGAACAAACGGGCGCGCAATAGCATTCAGCATCTTAATCGAAAATGGTGGCTACGGAGGGGCCGCGACGGCGCCCCTGGCCGTAGACATCGTCACCGCCGCCAGAGACCTCGGGCTATTGTGACAGCGCGTCACGCCTCCCACCGAACTCTTGCAGTTGGGCTCACAGCCCATGAATGGACGAACAGTCCGTTAGGCGGCCCGCAAGCCGGCATCGATGGCAGCGGCCGAGCGTACCAAATGCCCAAACGAGACTAACCGCAGCCGGCATTCTACGCACTCGAACGGAACTGTGCCACTGGCCCCCGGCATCAAAAGCCCGGCCAACGCCGATTGGACGGATCGCAGCGCCGCCTGCTTCGCCGCTCCCTCCGGCCAGAGCTCAATCACGTGCATCCTATAATGCTCGAAGGCCACGAACTGCCTGTAGCGTTCCATATTCTCCTCCCGACGCCCCCCGAGGACACTTCATGTGGTATTCGTCCCTGGAAGGCATCTTCACCTTGTACTACCCAGAACTTCCTGAACTTCTGGGTAGTAAGTCTTGCGATGAATCTTGACTTGGCACTTTCATTTGGACGGGAATTGATGGACGCATATGGGTTGCGGCAATGGAGTATTTGCTGGGATGCCGCCGTTAGGCGGTTTGGCGCTTGCGACCACGCGCGGCAGCGAATCACGTTGTCGGCGGCATTGGTAGCGATAAACTCAGAAGGCGAGGTTCTGAACGTCGTGCTTCACGAGATCGCCCACGCTCTGGTGGGTCCAGGGCAGGGCCATAACGAAACCTGGCGGAGAATGGCTCGAAGTATCGGCTGTACCGGGGATCGCTGCTACTCGTCGGAACGAGTCTCGCAGCCACCTGGCCGCTACATTTTGTCCTGCGGGAATTGCGGTAGCGCATCGGGGCGGCTTCGCAAACCCCGAAACCCCCTGGCGTGCGGCAATTGTTGCCGCCTATTCGCCAGAGGTAAATTTGATCCGCGTTTTATTCTAAGCGTTTGCGAACTGCCGCCGGCGGCGCGGAAGGTTGCCTAACTCACCGCGCTTCTTTCGTGGCATTAATTTAGCTCCGCCGCTTTGCGGCGGAGCGCCGGGCCGACCAGTACGACTGCCCGCTCGCTGCGAATCACGGTGCGCGTTCTGGGCCGGACCCGGACATGATCGCTGTGATTCTTTTTAGTGCTCGGCCCGGGCATTTTCGGGTCGGAAAACCACGACCAAGTCCATCTCCGGGCTGGGAATCCGTGAGGGGACAAAAGCCAAGACTTGCCTAGTTGCAACCAACTCCCGCCATAACTCGCCACTGCCAGTAAGCGCAAAGTATTCCCGACCGACTAAACCGGGAGCCCCTACCGGCGTACTCGGCTTGTGACATAACTCGATTCCGGGAAGCGATGCGCCAATGAGCCTCTCAATAGTGGAGATAGAGCCAGCCAACTTCATCAAGTGGGGAACATCCTCCGCCAACTCCTTCGCGGCAATGGCGGAACCAACCGTCAAGTAGCAGTTAGCATGACCCAAATCAACGTCTTTCGGGATCTCAGCGCTCCACCTCCAGTTCGAGAGTGACACCTCGGGCCCGATGAGGTGGTCTCCTTCGCCATTCGAAGGGCTTAGCGTTATGATCCGGTAATCGGGATCATCCACAATATCCCCTAGAAGCAACCCAATCGTTTTATGGATTGCCATGAAGCTGTCGCCCAGCCTATTGTGTTCGTAGTCAGGCAAGTGCTTAGCCCCAGCTGTCGCGGAAAACACGCCGAGCGCCCCGGCGAGGCGGAGCATGGCCACAAATACCGACTCGGGGTGTGAATCCGGCGTTTTGGACAGATGATCCCATTCGGCCAACGCACTACTAACTGTCTGAAGCGCACACCACTGAGCCGCCTTCGTGAGCGAAGCTCCCGACAGCGTTTTAGAACACTCACTGCCGAGCTTAGCCACATTCTCTGCGAGAAGCTTCTTTTGCTCACCCAGCATCCACGCGATGGTAGTACTGGCAGCTATGTGTAGACACGGCGGTATGAACTCTGGGTCGAGTGCAAGCGTACCCTTGGCAGGATCGCGTTTAAGCCGAGCGATCGGTAGCACAATCGAACCGCCGGCGGGCGCCCCCTCCAGCAGAACACGAAGACTTGCACGACTTACCTGGACGGCCCTCTTTTCTCTCCCATTCGTATCGTCAAGTATTTCTTCGGTACCCGGAAAATAGCGGACGTCGGCTTCATTCCGAGGTGCGATATTTCTTCCAAGCGGCTGGTAGGTGGGAATTGCGAGCAGCACATCCAGCGTCTCCCTCCCCTTCGGCAACTCCACAGCACGTGGTGGTGGCGGATCATCGCGATCTGGAATGCAAAAGCTAAACCCATCCGGAAAGACGCCGCTACAGCGGGTAATCTGAAAGCATCCACAAGCAAGACTCGCCTCGTCGATTGCTAATGCAGCGATACCCCAGTTATGAGGTCTGCAAAGCTCAAACCGCCTCTCTACCTCATATTCAACACACCGGTCGCGGGCCTGAAGCTCCTGCGGTCCGATGAACATCCCTTTGTACCAAACGGGCGGATTCGGTTTATGCATATTCCTTGCCTTCGTTGCTCCTCAAGCACAAGTCTTATATCCGAGACAAACGAATGCGGAGTAACTCTGCTTTCATTGCCAGCCAAACATTCGTACAGATTTAACCACGTTCCCTCTCATCCACACCGCCTAAGAACACAGAGATCGCTCCCTGCTGAATGACCGCACCACAACCAACACTGCTCATCACATGAGCAGCTGGAAACCCGTTGATCCGAACTGTTGCTGCGCCCTCGACGATTGGCGCAGGGGAAAGAGGAGGGATTGGCAAATGCGTGATGTATACGCATTCGGTTGCACAGTCCAGGACCGCCCGCGCAGCCGGTAGCATCGCTATTCTCACATTCGGGGATCCACTTCCGATAATCCCCGTGGCAGCAGATCCGTGTGTGACAGGATCTGTACTCCGCGCCGCGGCCTGTTTCCATCGCGCCATAATAATCGTCGCCTCCTTGCTACTGTCGCAGCCTCACATCGTCCCTCACACCACCACCACGTGACAGGCCGAAGCCTTCACATCACCTGTCCGTCTATTCAGGGTCATCCGGCGCCACCGGCGCCGGACCAGGTACGGAGCTTTGGAGCGGTGGATGGCCACAATTAATGTCCACCATTTCCCCATCCACGAACACCCCACTACTGCTAATCGTTATGTGGCTGCCTCCAACTTTGATCTCGATCGCTTCATCCGCCTCAAGAATGATGCGTCCGGCCTTTAGCCGGCGCTCGCCGCTAACCAACTCCACGTGGTTCCGTCGGAACTCAGCAACCGCTTCGCCGTCAACGACGCTACTGGCGTCGTTTGCCACATGCGTACGAAGGTCGCGCAATACGTGTATATTCTTGTTGTGCCGGACTAGCTCTTTATGATCGTGCAGGACCGTTATATTCATATTCTTTTGAGCTCGAATGCGAACGAGCTCATCAGTTGTGCGATCCCGCATCACGATCTCGTTGTAACCGCCACCACCCTTGGTGCTATTGCTCCGTAACCCAATCATGTCTGCCTGTCCAGGCAACTCATATGGGGGTCTCTGTTCAGCGTTGTACACCGTCCCGATGACGATGGGCCGATCAGGGTCGCCTTCGAGAAACTCTATGATGGCCTCCTGGCCCACACGGGGAATCGCAATAGCACCCCAACGTTGTCCAGCCAAAGGCTGCGATACGCGGAGCCAACACGAGCTATCTTGATTCTGCTTCCCTTCCCGATCCCAGTGAAACTGCACTTTGACACGCCCCGACTCATCGGTATAGATTTCTTCACCGACCGGCCCTGTTACAATGGCGGTTTGGCATCCGCGAACGAAGGGTTTGGGTATAAAGCGCCGAGGGCGAAACGGCCCTGGAAACGGCGCGCAGACAAAGCTGTTCTCATACGCAATGCCCGGTTCCTCGAAACCGCTACGAAAGTTGCCCACCCGCCGCACGTGATGAGACACAGAGGTAAGCAAATAGGAACGGTTTATATCGCGTCGATAGTGCCCCAGCAACTCGAACGTATAACCGGCCGCGAATTCACGACAGACGCCGCGCCCATGCGCCATGGCACGAGGTGTCAGCTGTTCTTCCAGTCGCAGCTTCGCAATCCTATCCCCAGCGGTGCGATCAGCGTATTCCCCTGGATAGTCGTACACTTCTCCGGCATCATTCGTATCTTCAACAACCCGGCTCACAAGCAGATCCACGCTGGGGTGCTCAGGATTGAAATCCTTCACGGTGTATTTGCCGGAACAAATTTCTTCCCGCTGAGCCCACTGCTGTATCGTTCCATGGCTGGGAGTGCCTGCGGTCGCCTCGTAACGGACGGTGCCTCCGCACGGTTTGTGGGCGGCGGGACCGTTCGCGAGCACTAAGACGTGCCTTGTTTCCTCATGTCGAAAGAAGTAGCTAATACCTTCCTCCGCAAGTAAACGAGAAACAAAACTGAAGTCCGTCTCTCGGTATTGCACACAATAATCGCGCTTACGGAAGTCGCCGAACAGCTTGAACTCAAACTGTCCGCCGAAACCCGCATCGCTAAATATCTTTCCGACAATAGCTGGCACATCCATATTCTGGAAGATCCGACAGTTTGCTCGACGCGTAAGCATCCATAGCCACGGGACGACCTCTGCACGGTAGGACACGAGATACCCATCAGACAGTTCTTGAGTGAAACGGCTAATATACCCGTTCCAGAGCCGCTGTCGGCCGTCTGATAGCGACAGCCGAATGGTAGCCTTCTTCCCGACCACCGCATCGAAGTTGATCGCATTATCGGCCGAAGCGAGATCAAGCTGGAATCGGAAGAGTTGCGACAGGCCTTCGCGGCCGTCAAACCCGCGCAGGAGTATCGTGTCCTCTGGTAACCCCACAACGGTGGCTGCGATGGGTCTACGTACTTGCGTGTATGTATCTGTTGTCACAATGAATTACCTCGCCTCGAAAACCGCATCACGCGCATCATTTACAAACTCGTCTACTTTTAACCAGGACAACACGCCGAGTCGAAACGCATCCGGGTCATCCGTCAAACGCCAGGCCGGGACTTCTGCCGCCTTGAGAATGAGCTTGATTTCAAACTCCAGCGGTCGGCTCATCACAGTCTCAGCAAACGCACACAAATCCATAAAGCCGGGAGAACCAGGTATGAATTGCAGAAACCGGTCACGAGATAGCGGCCCGACAACGATGCGAAAGGCCGCCTGACGATCCCATGCCTCCTCCCCAACTAACGTGTTTACGCCCAACTGATCGCAGTGCCCAGGCTCCAGCCGGAGACGGTGATCATCGGACAATCGGCACCATCGGCCGTGGAACTGCTCGACTTGAACCTGTTCGCCAAGGTAGTCACTAAGAATCAAGGCCAATACCGGAGCCGACAACGGCCGTTGCGACAAAAGGCCTGCATACCGTAAGAACACGCGACCACCACTACTGTCAGCACCGCTGCCTGTCCGCATACCGATGAAAGCCAACAGACATTTACTAAATGGATCATCGTAAGGTTTGCGTTCGAAAGGCACAAATACACGGTGTTTCTCCCAAGCGCGATAGTATAGCCAGGTCAGCTTGTGATGAAACATGCCAAGGAAGTCGTTGAGCGCCTCGTCGTGCTTTAAGACCCGTTCACGAAGAAACTCCGTGTACCAAAGAGGCAGGACGCCTTGGGTTCCGGTCAAGCCGAGCATTGCAACCGTCATTCGCGGAGGCTCGTCAGCGACTTCGCTTACCGCGACCGTTTCGATCTCACCCGGAGGGAATGCAAGCGATGTGCTCGGACAGAAGCGGATTGCCGCAGAACCGCCGGCACATGGTGCTTCCGACCGTGCAGCCTGGATACGCAAGAGCATTCGTACCGCCTGAGTGAAATCCGTCTCAGCGGCATGGTGTGCAATGTGTACTAATGCAGAATCTCTGTTCCCGATCGCGGTTTCCATTGTTTAATAGGCCCTTCGCGCTGCAAGGTTCTCGCTGTAACCTGACTAAATGAATTGACCGGTGCCATTAGACCCAGGAACCTCTCGAGCACCGACGCCAATAAGAACGCACTGCCCCCTGAAAAGCGCTCTTCATCAAAGGTCAACTCGATCGCCGTCCCGCGACAAAACGACACACCGATACCAGAGAATAACGGGACGGTACTCGAGCTGCTTTCAACCGTCTGCAATCCTTCTATTTGCCGGTGTACATCTCGGCCGTCGCCCGAGAAGTCGTACAACGCCAAGATTTCGGACAACGCGGGGCGCCCCGCTCGCGCAACGGAAAACGAGTTTAACGCCATGTGCGAAATTAGACGCCACTGCAGTTCGCCACTCAGTGGCGCGCGTCGCGCCGGCGTAAGCGGGGCGAGATACCGGGCACGCAGATCCTTAGCCGACGTCAACTCCCCGAACTTCGACTGCACGGACAGTTTACTGGCCAAATCGCGATTCGTGCAGGTGAGCCTCGCCGTTACATACTCTTCAGGGGGTATAGCTTGGCCGAAGTCCAGATCAACAAATGCCAGATAAACGTCGGTGCCCAAATCGCCTTTGCGGTGGGAAGGCCGCCGCGTTGCAAACCAGAAGTGCCGGTCAGGGGCAGCATGCCGGAAAGAGTAGAAGGGCTCATATACCCTCAATCCTTTACCGTACTCGGAAAGTGAAGTCACGCGATTAATGGAATACACCTCGTACGCGCTATCGCGCCCGTGGCTCGCGACGATGCGATATTCGCTATGTTTCTGGCACAACGCCAGCGGCTCCGACGGCATGTCCACCAGATTCACGATCGGCGTGCAGGCGAGCCGAAAGGTGTCTACCGTGATCAGCGTCTGCAACATACTAAATCGGTCTTTTCGCTCGAAGTCGCCGATTGCGAAGCAGAGTTCGAACCGCTCTGCTGCCGGGGTGCCCCGCACGAAGCCAAGACCAGAAACGTCGAAGAACAAAAATTTCTCTGGCAGACCGAAGTATTCCTGCAATAGGCGAAAGCCAGCAAAACTTTGAGCTCCGTATGGGATGGCCTCATCCATCCCAGCCTTATGGTGATTAGGCCCGATACTCTCCTGCCCAAACGCCGTAGGGGCTGAATCATCCGATCCGTCCGATTCTCCCGTGTTGCCCAAGCCCACCTCATGCAGTTTAACCTCAGCACTTTGTCCGTCTTGCCGCCGAACGATCACCTTTGCGCACCGTGACATTAGGAGCTCATATACTGCATGAGTGACGCGGGGTTCCCCCGCCAAGTGGAAGCGCAAACGATCAAACTTCTCTAACGCCCCCAAATTGACGCCACCAGCGGTAGATAGTTCGAGTCTGATGACTGCCGAAGTAGCGGTGCTCAAACCAGGTACATCGCTCGAAGGACGTTGAAAACTGGCCGAATCTATGCGCAGCGGCCATAACTCTACCGGATAGGCCGTTCGAAAGGAACAAGCAACGCCATCCACCGGCCGAGACTCGAGAGAAGTTCCCCTTGCGACCTGATGCCCAGTTGCAAACCGAGCCTTTGCTGGATCGGTATCGAACTGAGCAATGGCCATGGGAGGTACTGGCCGTAAATAATGCGGATAGAGCAGGCTAAGCAATGCTTGTGTCACTTCCGAAAACTGGTCTTCAAGTTTCAGATCTATCCGTGCCGCCAAAAACGCGAAGGCCTCCACGAGACGCTCCACATGGGGGTCGCTACATTGGCCGCTCAATCTGCCCGCAATCACCGGGTGCTTCGAAGCAAACTCCAACCCTTGCTCGCGTAAATAGCTCAGCACCGTTTCGTAGTGCTCCAGCAAGTTATTCATGATCACTCCTTCGCTATCTGACAGTGCGTCGAACCGGCTGAAATGAAGGCACTAAAGCAGATGTTCTCTCGTTTAGAGCTGCCTCCTAGTTGCCCAGTCACGCGAAAGTGGGTCGTCAGATCGGTGCTAATGCCATCCATCACAACAACTTCCACATTTTCTAGTCGTGGCTCAAAACGGCGAAGGCACTCCGCGAGAAGAGCACCAACCTGCAGGCGGCGATCGGCCTGTTGCAAACCGTAACTAGTGAAATCGGCAAGCCCGTAATTGATGACCGACTCTCGTGCTATCTGGAGGGCACCAAAGTCCATCCCAGCGGCCCTGCGCACATTTAGAAGGCCGGTCAGGTCGCGTCGAAGACTCGCCATGAGGGTTGTTTCTTGTTCATAGCACGGGATCGCCGGGTGATCCTCTTGACCCGGGGTCCAATCCACCAAACGATCAAGCAGAGAGGGAACCACGGGTTCCTCCCAATTCACACGCACTAGCCTGCCAAGGATCTAGCCGACAGATCTTCAGATAAAACTCTTCTGCCTTCGAGTCATCCCCGGCCCGCTTATAGCAACGATAGAGCTGCTGCCACAGTAAACCGGCCGTTTCCGACCCTTCCCACGCAACCAGCGTCTCATCAAGTTGCGTGGCCAATTCTTCGAGGATGATCCGCGCTAACTTGTGGCGGCCGTCGTCTAAACATGCACCAGCTAGGCGTAGTTTATTGAGGAACCTCACTCGACCGCTGTGATCATGCACGTCGCGACCATTGTTAGAATGGGCCAGGAGAGGGCCGCCGCATGGCGAAGCATCACCGGACCCGACTGCTGTGACCGATACCGCAGACGGAACATCACTGTTCGGCATGATGACCGCCCTATCGGTTCCGCAGTTCATTGACGCCCAGATCTGCTCTACTAAGTCTCGGCACTGGTTGAGGGTCTCAACACTATCCAGCAGCGACGGCGCGTCTTGTTGAAAGCATTCCCCAATCACCTTCCGCAACTTGTCAAACTCACTGTACGCAAGATCAAAAGAGGTTTTGAACACTTCGTATTCTGCCGGAGATGTGTTACTCACTGCGTCATCGAACTCAGCGCGAGTGTCGCCTGTCATCCGCTGGTACTTCCACAAGGAAACATTGCCGCCACTCGACCTCAGTGTCAGCGGAAGCGCTTTGATCAAACTGGCTAGTTTGTCACCTAACCATGCCAACGGCGCCGCTCGTGCTTCCAATTCCCCATCTTCTGGTTGAGGGTGCAGCCCGACGTCCCAGAACCGAAGCAGAAACTCACGAATTAATGTGACGCCTTCCCGCAATCCGATGAAACCACGCAGATGAATCAACGCCTCCAGCAGAAACACCGCGACACGAATATCCTTCGTGTGCTGTTCTAACGCTTCCGTAGCGAGAATCTCCAGCTTGGCCCAATCCGCCTTCTTATGGTCCCTCGTACCGCTGATCCATTCCGCGCCAGGATCCTCGGATCGCCGTGCCCCTTCCATTTCAGCGAATAATGAGGAATCGCTGAGATCACGCCCGGAGGGCATTCCGCCCGGGATGGCGTGCAGCAAAGTGTCAAAACGCTCCGTTGAATACATGAGGTGAAGACTCCTCTCGTCAGAAGTGCTGTTAGCCCGCGGCCCCGCTTTCGCGAGGCCGCGCGGTGCCCATCGTCAGGCGTACACCGCATCTTGAGTGACGTCCCAACCCGCCGGTGTCTTGCCGCCGACCGTTCCACCAGGCCTCTGCTGTTGAGTGTAGGTCCACTTAATCTTTCCGTAATTGAACGTGATGGACTCGGAGGGAAACTCCTCGGAACCATGGGCGCCCGGTGTAACGCTAGAGACGATCGATTGCTCCAGCTTGATTTCCATGTACACTACATCGTTATCGCCGCTCTTGCGGGCGAGGTGCAGAACGATATTAGTTATGTGCGCCCCGCTGCAACAGAACTGATACAAGAGAGGCGACGCCTTGTCCATGAGCTTGGTGATGGCCAGATCACCGTGTTTTGCCCCGCCCGTGGTCGCCCCGCCGGCGGACTTTGCCGTAACGGAAGCAGGCTGTTGAATGTGATGGTTGAAAGACTCGATTTCAATCCAGTCCTTGTGATTCTTTTCTAGGCATTCGCCCGGAATGCCGTCGATCTTTACATAAGCTTTGATAGGCATACTTCCTTCTCCTCTTTCTTACTGACGGTTAGTGGCCTTTTAGCGGGGCCATCACTAGTTACGCCGGGCGGGCATCCGCGATACCAACCGCAGCGACACGGTTAACCCCTCCAGTTGGTAATGCGGTCTCAGTCGAGCCGTGGCCCTGTAATACCCCGCGTGCTCGGGGTCCTCTTCCACGGTGACCGTGGCCTCACGCAGCGGATATTTGCGCTTGACCACGTCCTCGGCCGAGTCACGCGCCAACACATACTGCTGTATCCACGTGTTAAGAAACGTCTCGCACTCCTCGCGCGACATATTGCTCCCTAGCTTCTGGCGCATTATGGCCTTCAAATAATGCGCGAACCTGGATACTGCGAGAATGTACTGCAGGTGCGTTGAGAGCTCGGCGTTAGCGGTGGCGTCTACTTCGTTATACTTGGCGGCTCTCTGCACCGATTTCGTGGAGAAGAAGACAGCACTCCCGGTGCCCCGATGGTGGCAAATCGGGATGAACCCAAGATCCGACATCTCCTTGAGACGGCGTTCCGTTATTGCCACCTCGGTCGGACACTTCACCTCCAGATCACCCTCGTCCGCCTTAAACACGTGAACCGGCAGGTCTTCCACCAGCCCACCACCCTCGATGCCGCGGATATTAGCGCACCAGCCATATTTCGCAAAGGCCTTGGCCACGCAGACAGCAAGGGCATAAGCGGCGTTGCCCCACAGGTAGTGTCCGTGCGATTTGCCGTCCACCCCCTCTTCGAAAGCAAGCCCGTCTACAGGGACAGTATCCTTGCCATATGGCAGGCGCAGCAGGATTCGCGGCAGAGCGAGCCCCACATATCTTGAGTCTTCTGACGCCCGGAAGTCCTTCCATTGATCGTAAGCATGTGTATCGAAAATCATCTCGAGATCCCGAGGGTTGCTAATCTCGGTGTGATCGGCCCAGCCGAACATCCCGGAAGACGCCGCCGCGATAAACGGCGCATGGGCAGCCGCAACAACCCCAGAGATCTTCGTCAGCACCTGAACGTCCTGCGGGTGATTGCCGAACTCGAAGTCCCCGACAATTAAACCGAATGGTTCGCCGCCGAGCATGCCGAACTCGTCCTCGTATATTTTTTTGAAGAGATTGCTCTGATCGAAGTCGACGGCGCGTTGCACGTCATTCTTGAGCTCATTCTGACTCACATTCAGAACGCGAATTTTCAGACGTTCCGAAGTCTCCGTATTCATAACCAAGTACTGCAGCCCCCGCCACGCGGCCTCCAATCGCTGAAATTCCGCGTCATGCATAAATTCGGCTAGCTGCTCGGAAATGATGGCCTCTATTTTGCCGATAGCCGCATTCACCATTGCGATGGCATCGCTGGACGGCTCGATAGTCCCTTCCGCGAGTTGACTGATAAGCTCCTGTAAGCCGTCGGGATCGTCATCGTCGTGTTGTCGGCGCGCTGGAAGGCCCGACTGCTCGATTATCCAGTCCAGCAACTGCCCTTCGCTTCTGACAACTTCCGTGGTCGTACATTTAGCCGTTTCGTAAGCTGGCGTCATACCGCACTCTCCTTTGTGGCGTTCAGCCGATTCATTCGTTCTTTCCGAAGCGCTACTAGTTGTTCGGTATTCTCCACGAGCTGTTGTAACGTCTCCTCCAGGCGCTCGTTGCTCGTTATCTCACTCCGAAACTCGCGGAGGCGCTCGCGGACTTTGTAAAGTGTTTTTAACGGACCGATTTGTTGAACCAGGCCGAGGGGCTCCAGATCAACAAGGCTTTTAAAGACAAGCGAGCCACCAATCGGCTTCGCCGCATCCTTCACCACATCTACTGCGCCAGTCGGTCTCGTCGTATCCTTTCCCGCATTCACTGCGCCTTCACCATTTCTCCGGCGCCGGGCCGCAAGGTGTTTAGAAAGGGTGTCTTTGACCCGCAGCTCTAGACGCGGCGCGATGCTCTCCATGAATTTGTCGAGATTATCGCGGTCAACCTGCACGAATTTGCGCTGTTTCAACTTCGGCAGCGGGCTCTTGCGATGACCGGACAAATCCGATAGCACCCCCACAGCAAACGGCAGCTCTAGCTGTCTGATCGCTCCCCCAACCTCAACGTCGAACCGGATCTGCACATACGGCGGATTCACCCGGTCCAGTTTGTCTTGATAGCTTTCCTTCGCCATGCTCTTCTCCTTTGCGTTAGACCTGCTCACGTAATATCCGACGGATCCTCACCCCTCCCCGAAGGTGACGCGCATCGCGAGTGACACGAACTGCCGTTCCAGCATCGATATGCCGTCTCGCAACCGCAAACACATGCATTAGCCCAACTGGCGTCAGCTCCGGATGAATCAGGACAATGAACATTGCCGCAGACACGACAACGGAATCAACACGATGCTTCGTATCATCGGCGAAAGCGTCGTATGCACTACCGGCGGCAAAAGCACAGTACGCTACATCCTTCAACGCCTTCGCGCCCGCCACTGTCCGCGCCGCAGGCTCCTTCGTGTACAACGCGACTAGCACGTCGGTCGCAACCTCAATGGCTTTCGCCCCAACGTCGCCGAAATCTGCGGGGACTGTGAGTTTGAGGCGATCCATGTCTGCCTTGAATCGCTCATACCATGTAGACATCTTCTTTCCTCCAATCAGCGGCTTAACAACCACCACGCCAGTATCAATAGGAACGCGTACTCTCGACAATTGCTTTCGGTGGCTCTATTTAATAGTTCCCGGCGTGATTCGCGCGGGACAGCGTAACGGTATGCCCCCAAAGCGCCCCAGAAGAGGGAGCCCGTCCACCGACAATCGCACCATTGAAACAGGTACAGGTGGTCCAGAATGCCTTAAAGCGCCTGTTTGGCTCGCTAGTTCTCTACCGATGTTTACCGACACGCACAGCGATGGCCCGCCGGCCACACAAGGTGTTGCTCGCCAACGGTCCAGGAGACGGTAAATGCTCCAAGGTCCGGGAACATCGATCGAACCCATTCCGGAAGTGGCGATAATATCCCAGTGCTCCCGTCCTTCCGGCAAGGGCAGAAGAAATGTTCTGCTCTTTGGCTCATCGCCTCGCACAAAGGTGATCTTCGCTCCATTCTGCTCGATGGCCGCTGGCGAGTTCGTACTACTAATAATCGTAAGAGTGTAGACCAAATGCATGGTCGCGCTGTTATTTGGAAATAACTGCTTCGACACACTTTCCATTGCTTGGAGAAACGACTCAACGCTTTTGTCTGAACTGATGGCCCCGAGAGCAGATCGCAAGCGGCCGAGTTCACCACCAGCAGGCGCGAAAACATCTACGACCTGCTTTACAGTCGCATTCTGCTTACTGTCCTTTTGAAACGGATACAGCCGAGATAGTGGGTCCCAACGGTCATGGAATGCTTTCAGCGCACGGTCTGCCTTTTGCGTCGGCGTAAGAGGCGCTTTAACTAACCCGTCCACAAGGCAGATCGGCACCCGCAGCAGGCGCTCGACTTCACGGCTGACCCCCTCGGTATCACGAGACGGAAACGAACGGATGATCTCCATCACACTTTTGTCAGCCGTCGTTCGCAATGCGAAGGCTTTCGCCTGAAGATCGTCATCAGCAACATGACCATCAAGCGCGTTGACTGCCTCGGCCAGAGCAGTCAGACTGTCCAAATACGGTTTGGTAACCGGAATAACCCAGTTATCGCTGTGGTCGGGTGGTACGACCGCGCGTACGGGCTCGAACATGAGGCTGTAGGGTGCGGCGCCAAAGGCTGTGGCAGCTGTTTCTTTCGAGATAAAATAGAGCACTCCCAGCACAGGCGAGTCGTTGCTTCCCAATGTACTCAGCAAGCGAGCCAGTTGCTTCGGTGTCAGTCTGTGAGTCGCATCAACGTACTGAACGGTTTGTAGAAAGTGCTTCCATCTATCTGCATAAGCCCGGAAATGTATTGCCTCAAGGCTACTCGCCATTGCTTCGGACCGGTGCGCTTGAAGCGAGTCCCCGACGACGCAGGCTTGACTATTCGTCAGGCGCTGCCAGTTGTGTAGCCTTCGCATCGCCACCTCCTGCTTTGAAACGGTGTAGAGTGCGGCGACTGGCCCTGGGTCGGTTAACACCTCACGATAGCGGGCATAGAAGCCGGGGCCAATATCAGCTAACCGGGCGTGTGCCCAACTGCCTGTCAATTCGTCAGCGATCGCATTGTACGTCTCGGCAGGTCCATAGTCTGCGGTGAGTACGGCTCGCACACGCGTTAGCGCGGCCTCGTCCACCCGTAACATCCCGTCATATGGGTCATGACGACGACGCTCGGACGCGTAGAAGCGAAAGGCCTCGCTCGGCTCCGCCAACTGGACGGAACCATCATGGCCTTCACGCCGCCATATCATAGTCATCTGCTCCGCGAGAAACGCTTCGTCATCGGCCGAGATGACGGGACAACCGGCAGCATGCATCATCTGATAGGCTTTCAACTCGTTGTAGAGCCGATGAGTATCGTCATTGCCGGGGCGTATGGCACCTCTGAACTCAGCGTTTAGAGAACCAATCAGTGGGTCTAGTAGTAGTTTCCTGAACAGCTCGAAATAGCGAGCCCGCAGCTCTTTCTCAAGGAACGCACCGGAGTACAAGCCCCAATGTAAACTGGACAATACTCCCTCCTCGCGCGTTCTGCGTAGCTCATCAATTGCTCCCCTCAGAATGCGAAGAGACGAGACCTCAGGATCGGCCCGAAGCGTGGCGGACATGGATCGCACCATCTCCCTGTTGCCCGCCCAAGAGCGCGACCAAACCGCCGCGAGCATCAGAGCAAGCACCGCACAGGTAGAGTAGGCGAAGCGCCACGCCCGGCGTTGCTGCGGTCGGCTTACAGGCGGGAGCTGCTTCCGGTCTCGGAGAATAACCTGATGAAAGATACCAGAGACGAAAGCACCCTGCTTTTCTGCACGCTGCCCAGTGAAATAGAACCCCCGCAAACGAGGACCAAGATGCAAAGACTGGATGGGGAAGGCTTCAATCAACAAGGTCACTATCCGCGGTCGGATTTGATTGAGCCCCACAGGATATAGGAAGGCAGCTCGCCGAGCTTCTTCCCTAGGCTGACGAGATAGGAAGGCAACCAGCTTGTCGCTTATGGATTCGGTCATGCGATCGAGCGCGGTGTTCAGGCGCTTTTCTTCGGCATCCCGATATGGTTCGTGAAGGCGCTCGTGGCCGCCATCCAATGGAAGCGTACATCCGAGAATCTGTCTAAAGTCCAAATCTTCGAGACTCTCGAAATATTCGTTAAAGCCCTCGATCTTATCAGCGTTGGTGAAGATAACGTAGACCGGAAACTGCACACCGAAAGCGGCGCCGATTTGGCGCAATACGGCTTGAATCCGAGCATGCATATCCCGCAGGCTCTGATCGTCAGCCGCAACCACAGCCGAAATATTAACGAATAAAACCACGCCGCTAAGATTCCTACCGGGTTGCACGCGCCACGGCGTAAAGGAAGCCAAGCGCTTCCCTCGTAGCGCACGCAACAACGCCACGAGAGAAGCGCCCGATTCCTCGAATAGCCGCCCAGCAAGTTCGACAAACAGCGAATCCCTGGCGAACCAGATAACAGCCGGATCACCCGTTGAGGGTTCGCTCGTGGAGGCTCCAGATCTGCCTGCAATCGGCTCCGGATCGAGCGCAGCAGCTTTAAACGCTTCGCTCTTGCCAGACCCCACGCCACCAATCAGAAGGTAGAGCGGACCGCTCGTCACTCGGACCGGAATTCCTCGCTCCTCCAGTACTGAGGAATTGGCAAGCGCCGCATCCGCCTCTTTAACGAGATCTTGCATGACTTTGTCCACTTCTATCGCAGGGCTTCCAGACTCCGTTGGAAGCCGCGCCGGCCGTGATCGCATTATGTAGAAACGCAAAAATAGATAAGCCAACAGAATGAATATTCCGCCCACGGATAGGATCACAAAGGTCTGGACGAAGTTGGATTCTGATAGGTGCTTCGCGCCAAACCACGCCATCACCTCGTAACCTCCAAACATAGAAAACGGCATCAGAAGAGCTCTAGCAGACGACATTGTGTTTCGCTTCTCCTTTCGCGTCAGGCGCGCACAATCATCTCCCGCACCATGCCCACTAAATTCGACGAAAACCCGGCATAGCACGACACAGCCAGACCGCCGCAAGCGGCAGCCGCAAGCTTCAAAGGCCGGGCCCACCGGTCAATCGGGACCGCGATCGGCGGCTCGACCACCAGCTGTCCCTCCGGCGATAGCGCGGAGCGAGTGGTATTAATCCGGCTTGCGAGTCGCGTAACGATTGGCGAGATCTGGTCCTCCCGCTCTCCGACATACATCCCTTTGAAGCCCAGCAGCAGGCAAAGGCAGTAGACTTCCAGCACACCGAACAATTCGGCTGAGTCACTCTCACCCTCAAGTTCCCGCAACCGCTCAAAGAACACCTTGCCCCCCACGCGCCGGCCCCAGAGCCCTTGTTCAAGAGTGTGATCGGCCCACACCGTCCGACCAGGGGCGCTACTCAGAATGGACTCGTCGAGAAACACGGAACATGCGAGCTTTACTGCCTCTGCGCGGTGGGCAGCAACACCGGATCTCGTCAGGTCTCGATTAGCACTGCCTAGACGCGCCACAAGATCCTCACGCAAGCCGTTACAATCCTCGACAACCTCCGCGCCAGACCTAAAGCGAGTTCCCAGGACTAGAAACTCGCGAGCCATCGCCGGCACCTTCGCAGTAGTAGCCTGGGCGGCAAACGCGGAAACACTCCCTTGTGCAGACTGCATATACCTCACCTCCAGCAACGACAACGCACAGAATGCGCAAGTTCTGTCATTTAGTCGCGACACGCACGAAACGGGCCGCCACGCATTCGCGGGACCCTTTTAAAACGGGGCGGGCGAAATCGACGCGATCAGCTGTCACCGACCCCGCCCTCGTTCTTCTGTAGCGCCCTCTCAGTGAGTACTACACAGTTTCGATCACCAAACTGCCGCTTACGAATTACCTGTGCGGGTTACGTTTTCACAAATCGGGCTCGTTCCCTTTAGGCTTGCGGGGTGAAGAAACGACAGGTTGGCCCTCGCTTCTGTGTAGGAAGTGATGGCGCGGGTTCGACTGGCAGTTTTTCAATCGTGCTCCGTCCGAGAACGCGCACGACGAGAGGTATAACACCTAATGATTGAAATCGACTTCATCTCTAACTCTGGCTCGGAGTCAGGCTGTGCGGCGCGCAAGGCGCATGCGGAAGACATTCAACTCATACGCGCTGTGATAGCGAACCGTGAGGGCGCGACAGCTAGACTTCTTGGCAAATTTGAGGACTTGATAAATCTCATTTCCTGGACGCATTGCCGCGGCAACCTATGGGACCGGCAAGATATAGCACAAGACATTTCGATGCATGTCATTATCAAGGTCAAAGAATGGAATGCTGATCGCGGATCTCTCAGCGGTTTTGTTGCGACAATCGCACGTCATAAAGCAATCGACTGGACACGAAGGACAGGTCATTACACTGAGGAAGTCTCGCTTCAGGAAATTGAGATGACACAAGAAGACGCCCACTCCGACCCGAGAAGATTGGCTTCTATCAGTGCGGTTCGAGAATGCGTCGAGCGGATTCTTGAGCCGCACTATCGTCAGGTGCTCGAACTATATCTGCTAGGCATGGACTATGAGCAAATTGGAGAAAGACTGGCATGTCCAAAAGGTACAGTCGCCACATGGCTTCATCGTGCGAAAGCCGAGCTTAAGCCACATCTCGAACACTCGTTAGCGGCGCTATCGCTATCAAAGGTTGCGTAAACGGGCATTGCTGGGAGCCACGTCGTTTCAATCCAAACCGCAATTTCCCGGATCAACTGACCGCCAGTGGCGTAATCGTGGGCCGCAGGCCGCGCGGAGTCTTCGCGTGGCGATCCGTCTTACGGATGATTCCTTCGACATGCCGGGTTCACCGTAAAAGCTTAAGCGGCGGCCCAGGGGCCGAAAACAAGCCCGGCCCCCGGCACCGCCCGCCACAGCCACACCCGAACGACCACACCACGAAACGCCCCGGACCGCTGGCGCATTGGAGATCACTGAGTCGCCATTGTTGAGATATTCGGATTTGGAGCCAGCGTACGGAAAGTAACCGAAAGACGGCGACAGAGCACGGACTTACCATCAATCCAGTGGCTCCATTCGGCCCTGGCCGCCCCGGTGATCGCCAAAGCGCTCCGACCATCGAGCGGCTGCTCAACATATCGGGTCGCCCCCGCCAAATCACGGAACCGCATCACACACGGGGAGAGCAGCGACACGGAACACACGTCGGGGCCAAAGACTGGCGCATCTACGTGCTCACCAATGCCTACACCCCTCGGGTATTCTTGGATCACAACCTGGTCGGCGGTTGCGCCCATCATGTTACTCTCGACCAGTCGGACCGCCAACTGATCTAACAGCGGCGGGATAGGGGGTGCTTCCCTAACTATCGTACGCGAACTGACACCATACACATACCCAAACGCAAGGCGGCGCTTCAGCTTTCCAAATGATATCCAGTGTCTTTGTGCTTCCGCGTAAGTCACCAACTCTGTCTCTTCACTTGGCGATACGAAATCCGGCCAGTACATCAGGCCACGAACGGTCGTTACAGCTATTGGAAGGATCATATGTGAATATAACGATGACTCCCTGATTCTCTGTCACTATTTGGAGACAGGCGTAAGCTGCAAATGGCTGCCACAGGGTGAGATTCAACTATCTTTTGTCGCGGCAGGTCGGGAGGGCAAAGGCTCTCGGCGTAGGCATGCATATTCGTTCAAGCCTAATTATTGACAATCAATACTGTAAGCGGTTTTCCCGACTGGCCGCACGGTCTGACCAGGTCTGGTTCCCAGCATTGCCCGCCTACATCAGACGGTCTTTTAACGGCCTGCTATACGGTTGCTTTCGGTGGGAGCGGCAATGGCCGCCCGGACATCCTTCATGGAAAGCATCAAATGCAGGGTGCCGGCTGGGAACTCGTCAAAGTTGAACCGCTCATAAAACGATTTCGCTTCGGAATCAATGGCATGAACGAGCACGGCTCTCGCTCCAACGATCTCAGCAGCAGAGGCGATCCGATAGAACGCGTCTTTCAGGAGGGCGGCACCGAGACCGCGACCTTGCTCTTTCCGGTCAACGGCCAGACGTGCAAGCAAAATGACAGGGATCGGATACCCAGGCGGCATCTCATCCGTGATTTCTGGCGGGCAGTCTTGCCGATCGACGGAAGCGACAGTTAAGGAGTAATATCCGGCCACAGGCCCGTTTCTGTGCACGACATACGTCTGGGAGGAATCGGCTTCCTGATTTTTTAGCGCATGCCGTCTGATGAACAGGTCGAGCGAGTGTTTGCCCGATTTGAAGGTCTTGACGACATGGGTGCTGTTAAGCTTTTCAACGCCGGACAGGGCTCCTCCAGCGGAAACGGTTTCGCTTGCAGATTCAGACATGCCGCTCCTCCGCATGAGGATTGGAATCCGTGGGCGGCACCACTGTGCTTTGCGGAGGTGAAACCGGCTTCTGGTTGAGGTCGGCATACAATTCGTTGATCTCGAACAACTGCTGTTCAGTGATTTCGCCCGTTGTCAGAAGATGTGCGATGGCGACTCGAGGATCATAAATCAGGAAGAACGTCTTCCCGGCGGCTGTGTGTGTCGCGATGAAACGCTTCTGCTCAAGGCTCTTCAGGTGCGGCAGCAGGTTTTTCCGCCCCATCAACCCGAGCTCGTGCACGATCTCGTCGTATGTGGGGTAGCAGATCCCATACCGGCTAGCGCGCAGGTGCAAGTACATCAGAACTCGCAGCTCCGGCGCCGAAAGATGGCGGATCAGCTTGCGGAGAATGATGGGTAGAGGGATGAACCCCTTCTCGCCAACATCAAAGACTAATCCTTCGACATTGGGGAAGAACTGTCGGCGGTACCGCAGATCCTTAGGAGTCTTTTTTTCGTTTTCGCCAGGCATGAGCTCACCGAGATCGTACTGTTTTCATCTCTCGTCTCCATTGTACACTATGGATTATGCCGCACAAACTTCTGAGATCGGCGAACAGTGAACGCCAAGCGATTCGGAGTGCTACCTAAAATCGCTATGTTTTCCTATAGTTACGTATAGTATGCTAAGACGCCACAGAGGCCTTGGGCGGCTAGCCAGTAAATACCATTTAATTCAGTTAATTATCAATACCGTCAATACAGTAAAGACCTTGAAATATATGTACCATATAATCAGTAGCTTATGATTTTACGTGGGATGATTTCATCCGTCGAAATAGGATTCTAGCAGATGAAATCGGTACGGACCGGAGTGCGGTCGGCTTCCAAAATCACCCACTACGGCGTACAATGTCTGTACAGGAGATGATGTTATGCCTTCAACCTTAAAAGCACCTCGATCACGACGTCTGAATCTCCGGACTTCGGCTCAGCAAGAAGAGTTGATGCGACAAGGTGCGCAGGAACGAGGCGAAAGTCTGACTGACTTCATAATCCGGAGCGCCTGTGCTGAGGCAGAGCTGACGCTTGCGGACCAGCGCCGCTTCTCGTTAAACACGGACCAGTGGAACGCTTTTGTGGCTGCCCTGGATCGTCCAGCCCAGCCGAAACCTCGGTTGCGTCGCCTATTTGCTGAGCCCAGCATTTTGGAGCAGCAGCATTCCTGAAGTCCCCAAGAAATTATTTTTGAGTTTCTGTGACGGCATACGGTTCTCGCGGCCTACAGGGTAGAACATGGCTTGACTCGTAGCGCGGCGACGTTCTTAGAATGTCACTTTTCACACTTCCCATCTTACTGATTCAGTAGGAGTTCTCTACAATTCGTAGGGAGCAGAGGCATACTTCTGTGCAGTTTCAACCTAGCCGCTATTCTCATCAGAGCGTGTCGAAGTAAAGTAATTGTCATCTGTTTAGTATTGACAAAAATATTTTGCCGCTGTTTAATTATGGCTGGGGACAAAGATGCCGGAATACTTCACTTACACCTGCCCGCACTGCTCCAGCGTGAGAAACGCCGCCGAGGTCGCCAACGAATTGCCGCCTGAAGTGCTTTTGCCTCGAACGAGACCGCTCATCGGCCGTCTTCGGAGGAAGCGCTTGGCCGGACCTGGCCGGCCGAGCTTGGCCCGTTGCCCCGGATGCTCACAAGAAATGTCGGCGGCTGAAATGCGCGACCATCGGATTCCTTGCGTCCGTCGCGAACTCAAAAAGCATATGGGCCACCCCTTTCAACTTTCCCCCAAAGACCCGGACCCGTATCCTGATTTCTACATTCACCACTTGAGTGATGACGCCACTGAAGTGGGATTTCTAAAAGGTTCGAATCACGACACCGTAACGATAGACCTTAGGAAAATTGCCGACATTACCGCTCTCAAGCAAGGGACGCCGATGACGCATGTGCGCGTCCTGGGACGGGTTGCCTGGCACCCCGAGATCGGGGGGACCGGGCGGTGGCGGTTTGAACCGACGGCGGTGGGGAGACCTCCTCTATCGAGCATTCCACTGGTATGAGCATCACAGAGCTAATGGTTGCCTCGCGCATGGGTGCGACGCCGGCGTAGAAACGCCGACCTGGACCATCAGGCGGAGCCGGCATTTTACCGACTACTTAGACCAACGGGGCAGCCGTATCGTGATTCGCTCAACGGCAGGCCGGGTATTCGAACGCGAAAACCAACGACATTTACGGTCGCCGCAACGATGACTTCAGCGTAAAGGAAGTGGAAAGGGATTTGATTATATGAGCTGGACGGGTTGGCGAAAGCTTGCTGAAAAAGGCTCCTGGTCCGACGATTGTTTTGATTACGATGGCCCAGCTTGCTACGAATTGGCACTTCGGGGTCCGCGCGGCGGGCAACACACGACCGTGTATTGCGGCCATTCTCAAAACGAAGACAAGAGGATGCTGGACTATGGCAGCAACGGTTCACACCTGAGGGAAATCATCGCCCGTCACCTAAAGGATGGGTGGCATCTCTATTACCGCGGCTGGTGCTGCGGTTCGAAGAAAGAAGCCGAAGCCATGGAACGCAGGATGTTGGACCAATGGGATTACGATTGGAATATTGTCTTAAATTGCAATTGATCATCCACAGCTGGCGGTATCCAGCATTCAGACGCTTACTCGCAAGAAAGGATGTAGGATACTGGCCAAGTCCTGCAGGTGTAGACCCGACAAGCGACGGCGTGTGCGAGACCCAGCTCCGGGCTCTTCTGAACAAGCCTTCCATTTTAAGAGGGGAAAGGCTCTACTTGAAAGCCTGGTCCCCAGGCGCCGCCATCGCAAACTCGCGATTAGCCTACCAGCCCGTCTTGCCGAGACGGAATCGCCGACGAAGGAAGTCCGCGGAAATCAATGCCATCGAGACCGGCCTCGCGAAAAGCGGCCGGATCTCAGGACGAGGAATACCCTCGAGTTGGTCGCTCGAATCAATCCGCATTGCCAGACGAAGGCAATGGCCGATGTGGTGTGCGGCGAGATCCCGGCTCATTCCCTTAACATAACGGCTCAGCGCCAGAACTGCCACCACTTTCTAACATTCGCACTTCCGGCTTGCTTGGGTTCTTGAGACGGGGGTATTGCGCGTTTGGAGGGCGTGGGTTTGGAAGCCGTGGTCGCCGTCGCGACAGCCGCTGGTGGCCGCGCACCCGGTTCGAGTAGCGTACGGCAATTCTCGATAAACCTGCCGCTCGCCAGAATTGTCTCGGCATCGTCACACCGTTCGGCAAGATCGTAGTGACCAGCCGCGCTGCACGCCTGTCGAAGGTCGTGCCAAGCCTTCGCAAGCTTAGGGTTGTGTTGAAGAGCCTTGACATAGCATTCATATTCGGTTTGAAAACCTGAATAGACTGCCTTGTAGCCCTTCTCGTACCATTGTTCAGCAGCTTGGGCGTCATCGTCGCTCAACAATGGTCGCTTGACCATTCCAGGCCCGGTTGTGTGGGGCTCATCGGGCGGCGGATAACGAACGGAGCCGAATCCGTAAATGTCTTTCATTCGTACCACATCAGATCCGTGTTGAGCGGCGTAGTCCAGGCCCTTCACAATGCCCTTGCTATAGCTACCTGTTGGTTTTTTCTCCAAGGCCGCAAGGTAGTAGATAACTTTCTTCTCAACGACATTCTCAGCGGCGCCCGCTTCGGCGAGTTTGATGTAATGGGTATTACTAGCCCTGATAGCGTTAGCAAAGCGCTTCAGGGCTGCATCATCAGGACACGCGGCAAACTTACCGCAAGCGCCGGAACTCTCGCCCGCAAACTCCGCTAGAAGATGACTGCCAAGCGGCCCATCAACCGCGTACGCCTGACAACGTCTGATATTACTAACATAGTGCTGACAAGCGGGACATTGGTCTGGATGAAAAGGAATGATTTCTGCTACGCTCATATGTATCTCCTAGCCTCTCTTGTGGCAACTGCGCCATACACTTACAGACAGAGCAGGTATCGTTGTCAGGCAGAACGGTGACGCCACCAGCAGTCGAAACGAATGCGAAGACCGACCTCGCCCCGGCATTTCCTGACATCTGCCATGGCCTTAGCCACCGCTGGCCCGTCAACCGTTAGACGATGCTTGTCATCCAGGCGGCGAAGAGCTGACGCTGCGGACTCAACGGCACGAGCGCTAGCCAGTGCCACTACGCACGTTTTGGCGGTAACCGAGGCTGTCACCACGATCAGCTTGAAGCCGGAGCAGCATAGCCTCGGCGAGACCGAGACGCGCCGATGATAGCCGTGCCCGCGCATCCGCGAGCACTTTCGCCGTCTCAGCTAATACCATCACTTCTCCTAGCAAGCGTTTATCGTCTGCCATATTACCTCCTGCTCATTTACTACACGAACCTGGCCTGGATTCTGCCCAGTATCTGTCCGAGCCCATGTGGAGTGGGGACGATCATGCCCGAAAGACGATAGGACGATTCTAGGGACGTGGTCGTCGCAAGCGTAGTTGGCAATGTCCGCCAAGCCGAGATCCCGCCCATCGGGACATGATGGTCCGCAAGGCCGCCCACAAACGAAGCAAATGGACACGTAAGCATCGGAAGTTATCGCAAGCCGAAGCGGCGTGTATCCAATCTCCAGAACGCCGCCATCGCGAAGCTCAGCGGTGCGAAACTGGACCCCGTTTACCCTTGGCGGATTGGTACTGCTGAGGCCGTGAACGGTGAACCGATCCGGGCCGTGCGAGTCCAGCAGGACGTGCCGAGCCGAAATGTAAAGATCACCGTTAAGTGTTATATCCGCGTTCTGTCCTCTTCCGACGATCGCACGTGATCCTTGGCGCACCTTAATGACCCGGCCTTGCTCAGGGCCAGAAAGCACCGTCAAAAGCGCTGATATAGAGCCGACCATGGCTTCACTCCGGCTTCACGAGGGTAGGGTCCTCGCTAGCGCCGATACGCCCAAGCCGCATGAGTATCTGTTGAACGTCATCGGCTGATGCACTGGAAATTAGGTCCCTGCACGTGGCACATATTCGGTGGTTTGCCCACGTATCCAGACAACGAGCGCAAAATACCTTCTCGCAGATAGGACACTGGGCCTCTGGTTTAGCGCCCTCGTGGTTCGCGCAAAAGACTGGCTTTACCAAAGTGCCGGGGGTGCCAGGATTCACCTCGTTGGATTCAATAGGCGCAAGTTCAGGTTCCGGATGCTGATGCTGCGCCTCGTTCCCTTGAGCCAGAATCGTGTGCTGCCCACCAGCAACAAACCGAAACTCGTACGCATCGAACCTGATAACGTCTCCGGTGTGCAGCGTGATACGCGAACCTGGCGCAAGCTTCTTGCCGTTCCGGTAAGTGTGGTTCGTGCTGCCGCTATCCGCTAACGCCACGGAATCGCTCTCGAAATAGAGCTCGGCATGCTGGCGGGAGACTGTAGGGTAAGGCAGCACAATGTGGTTTGGATTCCTCCAGGAAGGGCGCCTGACACACCCCACACGCGTGATACCAAATCTAAGGTAGTGGACGGCCGTGCCCGTATGACCGCCTTGATCGTGAAGGGAGGGATGAAAGGGATAACGACGTCGGCGCTGAATCAGGAGAACGGCGAGAGCGGCGACGCTGATCAGCACCGCAACAGAGGAGAGACCAAGCCAGAGCAACGAAGGTCGCGCGCCCCGGGCGATGACGACGGGCCTGGCGGAGGACGGAGGGCCGACGACCGCCCCATCGACGGCAGCACCGCGCTGCAGCGCAAATTCAATCTTGCCGAAAATATCGGTTAGGTCCGAGCTCGAACGGGCCTTGAAGTACACCCCTCCCGTGTTCGCGGAGAGGGTCTGCATCAATTGAAAATCGGCCTGATCCGTAAAGGCTACCCCAAGCACCATCACGCGCATGCGCGCGAGCTGAGGTACCAGGTCATTGCGCAGCCATCGACCCCGTTCTTCGTCGCGTATTCGATCACCGGTGTCGATGTATCCGTCTGTTAAGAGGATGACGGCATGTGACGCGTTGTCGCGGCCGTGCTCACGGAGTTCATAAATCGCGCTTTCTAGTCCATTGGGAATATCGGTGCGTTGACCCCGATAATCAAGATTCTGAAGCCCGGCGGCAACGGTGGACGCGAAGCCCGAAGAATTGACCAGCGTTAGAGGCACCGTTACACTCGCAGTTCTGTCGAATATGACCAGACCGAGTTGGGACTCCGAAGGCAAGGCTTTCGTCAACGCCAAGACAGCACCCGGTAGTAGCCGGTGCGGATCGTTCTGACGCATACTGCCGGAGTTGTCGAGGCAAACGACAACGTCAACTGGCGGGGTGGCGGCCATGGCGGAAGCAAGCGTCAAGGTTCCTATCAGTCTTCCGCTAGACCGAAAACACCTGCTCCCGAGAACCATCGCACAAAATTGACGAGTGGCATTAACTTTGCCCCGGCTATCTGACCGTGAGCATATTAAGGACGGCACCAACGTCATCTGCCACCTCCTGTTCGGATATCGCATATTGGCGAACCTCGGCCTCCGCTAGACGGCAGAGATCGCTCTTTGCCTTCAAAACAGCCTTGTTCGCTGCATTCTCCGAAATCCGAAAGCGAGAGCCAAGCTCTGCAAACGATGCCACCGGCGAATTGTCGAGTGCGGCTTCGACAACTCTCAAGCGGAACACATCGTAGCGTTCTCCCATGTGAAGTGCACTGCACCGCAATGAATACTTTTGAAGAATCTGATGTAGTAAAGCTTCGAGCCACGTCCGGTGGAAGGCGGCTTCCGGAGATTCACCAACCCGCGGTTCAGACGCCGGTCCAGCCACGCGGATCAACTCTTCGAGCGAGAGGAGACCACCAACAGGGCTACGTTTCTTGGCGTGTTCGTCGCGAATTTGGTTTACGATGAAGTGCTTCAAACAGCTAAGCAGAAATGAGCGGAATCTGCCCTTCGAGGCATCGGCATGCTGAAGAATGTCCCGCTCCAGGCAGTCCTGAAAGAAGCTCTGGACGAAATCCTCCGATGTGTCTTTGGTATAGTCGCATCGGAGGAATGCATAGAGGGGTTTCCCGTAGACTCCCATCACCTCTGCCATCGCAGCGCCACGTTCGTCGCTCGTGCCACGTTTGAGGGAATCGACGATGTTCCATTTTGTAGAAGGAAAGCGCATCGAGATCACCGTTCAAAGGGAATCAACTGTAAACAACCATCACCACAGGCCCTGATTGACGCCGCTGAGGAGGTTTCGTATATAGGGACCACACTCGGAGCGCGTTACCACCACCGCAACTATCCGATCGATCACCGGACGCCCCCCGTTCATGAATGCCGCGCGCGCAAGATCCTTCATCGTCTTTTCAATCAAATCGGACGCCGCCGGGTTTTCCACAACCGCACGGCCCAAGTTGATCAGATTGCCCGCGATCTCCGCCACCTCGGCAGGCGAGAGCCCCTCGGTCGGACGCCGCGCAGCGGCAGAGCCGCCGCCCAACACGTTTTCCAACCAGCCCATGTTTCATCCTCCAATGCCCGGCCTACAAGAAGAGCCCCCACCAGGGCGCTCCCGCCGGGTGCCGTTCATAGTCCATACACGCGATCAGGGCCCAATCTGCCTACGGCAAGCAGAGGCTTTAACGAGACCGGATTGCAGCAACAGGGCGACTCAATATATTAAACCGTTGCGCGACAACACGTTGTGTGGTTCAGGAGGAGGGTCAGCCAGGATAACGAAGTTTACCCACGTAAAGGCCGGCTTCTCGAAGCGCAGCCTCAGAAGCGAGCCAACCAGTACACTCAGAATCTTGAATCACAGCGTTGGCCACGAGGCCGAGAGCATCGGCAAGTTCAATTAATGAGATCGCCCTAAGCGTGAACACACCTAGATAGCCGACCGTGCCGGTCGCTTGCAGACTGTTGTGCGATGCAATCACATGGCGATGCTGAGGTGCCTCAAGCCCCACTAGATACAGAGTCCTCGTCAGCTGCTTGCCAAGTCGAATCAAGTCTGCGAGTTCGAGGTCCACCAGTGTAGAATCGATGCCGTGCGTGTCCTGGCGGACCCAAGACACCAAGTTCGCAAACCCTATTAGGTCTCCGTCGCAGCCGTAAATAAGAGCGGCCCGCCAACCCCCTTCAGTCGCGCGCGCGGCCGATAGCGCCTTGAGAATCGCCCCTTGCGCATAGGCTCCATAGCCCGCCGATACGCGTTCGGATATCTCGTCGGCATCAAAAACAAACAACGCGTCACAGGGTTCCCATGGAGGCGAATCCGAGGTCCTGCTGGTCGTTGGGTCAAATGCGGTTTGCGAATCGTTGTTATTGCCTCGTGGTCTTTCACCAAGAAGATCCTTCCAAAAATTCATATCATCCTCGTAAAATCATCGAGCTTACGCCGAATGCCGTCGGACCGAAGCCAGCCATACCCCCGGAATGATAGCTCTTTAAGAAGCGACTCAAAATCGCGTTCGTCCCAGCGAGGAGCGCCCTTTCGTGCCGGCATCCGTGCATCGTTAGAGCCGCACATCTCGTAAGGACGGCTCCGCGTGAGAAAGAACTCCAGCAACGGGGTCGCATCATCGTCCCAATCCGTCTGGTCAGGGAACTCCCAGTCCCATTCAAGTTCCCAGAGCCGGAGGGCCTTACCGTCTCCGCACAACAGAAAGCGAGCGTCTCCACTGAACGAGAGGGGGCTTCGCCCTTCAAGAGCTCCGACACGAATACCGTTCTTAATGTCCCAGATCTGCACGCCAGGCTGGACCCCCTTCTCTCCTTGCGCGATCGCCAAAAACCTTCCGTCTGGCGTTAGGCACATACTCGTAAACTGATCAAATCGTTCCTTGGGTTGCAGCACTGGAAGCAAGAACGTACGAGTTGCCGCGCGAACGTCCCACACACCTACGCCACCCGGCTCAAGAGACACCACAACCCGCGCATCGGGGGTCAGTAAGGCACTGGATCCACCGAAGTATCTCCACTGTGTGCTTGTATTGATATCAAGCAGACGAACGCCGTCACTACTTACAAGAATATAGCTATCATCCAGGCTAAAACACGCATTCGTCACGGGAGCATCATATGTTAACACCCGAACGCACTGACCGCTCTCTATATTCCACAAGCGCACAGTCTTATCATTACTAGCAGAGACTGCGAAGCGACAGTCACTGCTAAAGGCCACGCTCGCAACGGGATTAGTATGTCCCTCAAGTATTTTTAGTTGTGTTCCGCTTTGAAGATCCCAGAGCTCGATTGGACCAGAGAATCGTCCTGCCAAACACCAGCGGTCATTACCAACCGCTAGGGATACCAACCAGCGCTTCAGGTCCTGCTTGCCTCCCGTGTCATCGGTTGGCAAGATAAGAGAACATTGTCTCGTCCGAAGATCCCAGAGGCGGATTTTAGTATCCCAGCCAACAGACACTGCCCCTGACGTAGTTGAAGTGAAACAAACAGAGCGAGTAACATCTAGGTTGCCTTCCAGGTGCGCTATGGGATATGTTGTGCGTAGCCCAGCACGGCGCCCCCTCATTGCCAGTCGCGCGAGGGAGTCCCGTATACTGACATTTCGATGAAAACCAGGAAGCATCCGCGCTTCCTCAAGGTGTTCTAAAGCCCTTCCTGGCAGTTGTTCCGCTTCCTCATTGATTTGGGACAGAAGCTTCTGGAACTGTTTCTCAGTACGGGATAGTTCAGCCGTTCGTCGTACTTTTGAGAGCAGCATGGGGCTTGCGCGGTTGAGACCGGGATTAGGCAATTGCCAGATCAGAATTGTGTTATTTTCGCCGTGCGCAACAGCAATAATCACACCGTCAGTATGTGCGAACCTAAGAATATATCCCGTCGGAAAGGAGATCAGCCGGCGGGCGGTATCAATATGCCACACGAGTGCCTTTCCGCCGTCTCCTGAATCGGCCGAAAACGCGAATTTCCCGGTCGCATCGACGAAAGGGCGCGAATCTGGCCAGACGGTGATGTTCTGCGACAACAAGACAGGGTTTTCAAGCACCTGGGTCGGGGTGGCGAAGGTGACTCCGTCCGGAACTGGTGGCCGGCCAAGCGTGGCCACGCCCTGTTCTTCTGATACCTCGGCGTGCTTGGGTCGTTGATATACCTTCAAGCAAGCGCCCGAGCTGCAATCCCAAAACCGGAGCGTACCGTCTTCGCTCAGCGACGCTGCGCGACTTCCATCGGTGCTGAGCCAGCCGGACCAAATATGCAAGGTATGACCCAGGAGTTGAACTGCCTGCCCAGTCTCAACGTTCCAAACCCGGAGCGTGCGGTCATAGCCTCCCGACAGTACAACTTTCCCGGATGGGGTCAACGCGACTGTGGAGACACGGTCTATATGGCCTCTGAGGATTCTGGTACACCGTCCACTTGTCGTATCCCACAGCCGAACGGAATTGTCGTCGGTACGCCACTCGTCGTCACCGCCGCTGGCCGTAACAGCCAGTTGGGCATCGGCGGAAAAGGCCACAACGCGAAGTGGGTCGGTGTGTCCACTCAATACGCTGTTACACATCCCGGTGTGGAGATTCCAGATACGTGCGGTCTTGTCCTTACTGCCCGACAGCAGGTATTGACCATCCTTGCTAACGGTAATTACAGTGACTGGAGATGTGTGACCTCTAAGGGTGTATTTGAGCCGGCCCCAGCGCGCTGTGTCGGAGACCGACAACTCGCGAAGGCCCTCCGCTATCACTCGCTCGTCGGGCGCAAACTGCCGCGCCATGTCCAAGGCGTCACGGGCAGCAGCAATATTTCCCCGTTCGCTCTCTACCAGAGAAAGAGTGTAATGGCTCATCCACGCGTTCGGAAGGCGGTCAACCACTACCCGAACCTGGCGTAAGGCGTCTTCGTCGCTAAAACGACCTTGCCGCCAACGCACAATAGAGCTGTTGTATGTAGAATCGATGTGAACATTATCTAGCCGGAGAGCTTCTTGCCAGCGATTCAGCGCGTCATCAACCCTACCGAGATCGAGTAAAGATAATGCGGCGTTGTTCAAGGTGTCCGGAACAGCAGCTACAAAGGTTGGCCTTGGCCGATCGTAATCGTGGCCAGTCACGTCGCTAAACAGGACGATCAGCTTCTCAGCTATCTCCTCTAAATCCTTAGGGCGATGTTCCGGCTTGGATACAAAACAGGCTCGCAGAACGTCAACGAGGCCGCTCGGTATAGGCGGAAGCCGATGGTCGTCCTTGCGTGTTCGTATAAACTGATCGAGAGCCTCGCGGGCCGCTTGGCCGGCAAGCCATGTAACCCCCCCCGCGAACATCTCGAGAACTGAAACCCCCCACGACCATATGTCACTCTTTGTGGACACTGCCTTACCAGCCGCCTGTTCTGGCGAGCAGTAGACCGGCGTCATGCCGCCAGAGGTTACGAAGATTCTACGGTCCGTACCAGAGCGTTGATGGTTCTCCGAATGTGCCGACGAGCGAGCGCGGGCGATTCCAAAATCGGTAATTTTGGCCTCACCGGAACTAGTGAGCAATACGTTTCCCGGCTTCACATCTTGATGTACAATTCCACGCTCGTGGGCGAAATGAAGTCCCCAGGCCATTTGTATGGCGATATCAAGAATCCGGCCTGTACTCTCCTGACGCCGCCCTTTGTATAGGGTTTCCGAAGTGATCGCGTCCGAAAGCGTTCCGCCCTCCACGTATTCGGCAAAAATACAGGGAATATCATCAATCGATCGGACGTAATGACAAGCCACGACATTCTGGTGGAGTCCAATGCCGATCCACGTCTCACACTCCCGGATAAAGGCCCTTTTCTGGCCATCAGTCCGGAAATAATCCTGCCGGGGCCTTTTAACGGCAACATCAATTCCCCATCCGCGGTGAAAAACCCGGTAAACAAGGCCCATTCCGCCGCCCTCATGAACGGCGCGAACCTCGTAGGTGTCCAGTATCACGTCGCCGATCTTCCAGGTCGGAACGGAGCTTCCGAATGAAGACACTGATCGAGTTTGAGGGGTTGGCTCCTGCTCCGGAGTTCGAATCGCGGTCTTCTGCCCGCTGCCTGGACGGCGAAAGCGATCGAACAACCATTCAGAAAAGCGAGGCATTGCCTTGCTTGTTGTAGCGTCCTTAATGCGGTCCTTGCAAGCCTATAGGTAACCCGCAGCGTTCTGCAAATGAAACCGACAGTATACAGCACTGCATCGGGATGCTTAAGCGCCTCGGGCTAAAATGAATTTCGGTTAACCGCAGATCCGAGGTGCTTCTATTGTAGGTAACTAAGGAGGCAAATCGGTTCGCCTGATTTCGCGGCGGCGCCCGCCGCGCGGTTGGCTTCGGGTCCTTCTCTGCGCGCCCGGCTGGGAGGAGGAAACTCTATGTTCTTGCGGCGGTTACGACATCTGATTCCGGGGGGTGTCCTTCGGAGGGTGCTCCGGATTCCGCATGATCGCGCTTCGAGCGGTTTGGCTCAGTGGGCGATGGGCGCGTAGGGCAGATTTCAGTTTCAGATCGTGTAGTACGCCTTGAGCGGCTTGTGATCGCTCGGATCGAGGCTGCGGTTAGGTTTGAGACGCGGTGCAAACCAGGGCCGCGCTTTGCGATATATTCGGGGGTCGCTCGTTGATCTGAGCGTCGCCGTTCATTTTAAAGGAGGTTAGGATTATGGCCGAGTACTTCCCAACAAGAGGTGAGGCAGAGGGGTTCATTCAAGAGTGGTATGCCAAGGACGGCAAGCCTCCGGTGTTCTTTGGCAAGATTTTCAACAACGGCGCGGAAAAATGGATCGTAAACTACGATGCCAGACAAAACCCGAGGGCTTCACCGCACATAAAAGTACTGGAAGATCACTCCGGAGAAATCAGAACAATCGTCGCGGCTCCCAAGCCTGTAAAGCCGCCACCGCCAGAAACCCTTTACCAGATAGGAGACGACTACCGGGATCGCGAAAGGCAGCGGCAAAAGGAACTACAAGAGCGGCGTCAGAGGGTGGCCCCTGACGCGCTCAGGCGCTTCCCGTTAAAAAAGCAAAGCGCGTTCTCCGTCTCATTCGCCCCGAATGGGTCCCTCGTGGCGGCAGGACAATACGGATACGTGAACGTATGGGATGTCGAGACAGGGGACGTTGTCACCGAGATCAAGGCTTCGGACAATGCGGTACACCCCGTCCGCTTTTCTCCGGATGGGCTTGTCCTAGCCGCTGGCAGTTACGCTTCCTATCCATATACGGGTGAGGTCACCTTGTGGAGCCCGACTTCCGGAGAACGCCTTGGGAAAGTTCAGAACGATTCCGGTGATATGGGTCATTCATTTGGCTTTTCTTTAGACGGACACGTCTTGGCGCTTGGTGCCAAGGATCGTCGGGTGCATCTGTTTGACGTGGAATCAGGGCGTAGAACAAACACCATCACTGCGACAAAGTATGTAGCCAACTCCATCGCCTTCGCGCCGCCCGGTTTAATGCTCATTGCTGGCGTGGTACCAAGGCAAGAACACGATAGTCGCGTGATCCCTGGCATTGAGATATGGGACAGCACAACATTCAAGCCAATCCGTACGCTGGAGGCGATCGAAGGGTTCTACATTGTGGGCGGCTTGGCCGTCTCGCCCGATGGGTCAATGCTGGCGGCTGGCCTTAGCGGAAATGGGGGCCTAGTTCTCTTGTGGGATATGAAGACCTTTGCCCGGACAACGTTGGCCGGGTACAAGGGGGCTGTTGAGTCCGTCGGGTTCTCTCCAGATGGAAAGTATCTGGCTGCCGGATGCAATGATAAACGCGTCCGAGTGTGGGACCTAACGCGGTCAGAATTTAAGGGGCAGCTCCAACCGCTAGAAGAACAAGTAGATTCCGTGGTGTTCTCACCGGATGGGCGATTCTTTGCTGCTGGTCCGGCGGGAGGTGGCACGAGCACGTTGTGGGTGTGGCCGTCGGATACGGTGGTCAACTTGCGTGCAACAGAGATCAAAGATCGAGCGGGAACCGTGCTCGCAACGGTGGAAGGCAAAGGACTAGATGGTGCCGACCTTCGTGGGAAGACGTTAGACGGTGCTGCTTTGGCTGGTGTCTCTCTTCGGGGAATCAATGCCGAAGGAGCTACGTTTCAACATGCGGATTGTTCGGGGTCCGATCTGACAGACGCAAACTTGACTGGCGCTAATTTACGGCAGACCAAACTCATGAAGGCATGTTTACGAAATGCCAAGCTGGAGGGAGTGTCACTGTCTTTATCGGACCTGTCCGATGCCGATTTGAGAAGTGCCGTATTGCGGCAATCGGGTTTCGAGAGAGCGAAGCTCGAACGTGCCGATTTGTCGCAAGCCGATCTTGCCGGAGCGGACCTGACCGGGGTAAACCTCACTACTACTATCCTGTCCGGGGCGATACTGACCGGATGCTTCTTTGACGATGAGACGCTGTTCCCGGAAAGCATTGATATCCGTGCACACCAAGCCCATTCGCTGACGCCGGGATCGAACCTGGCCGGGATCGATCTCAGAAAGATCGGATTAGGGCAGCGGGATCTCACGGGTGCGAACCTCTCCAATGGGAAGTTAACCGGGACCTACGCCCAGGGCATCAAGTTGGCGAAAGCTGATCTCACGCGAGTGGCGGCTGACCACGTTGATTTCGGAGGTGCCGACTTTATCGGAGCGAACTTAACCGACGCCGACTTATCTAAAAGCAACTTGGCGAAGGCGAATTTTACCGACGCTATATTGACAGGAGTTCGCCTTGCTGGTTCGAACCAACTCGGCACAATATGGCCGGCCGGCTTCAGCCCAAATGGGCCAGCTCCTACACCAGCGACACCGGTGAAATTGGGTGGTCCTAGACAAGACAACTCTAAGCCCCGAGAGAGTGGCCTGAAGCGGCTAGTTCGGTCTATCTTTCGCTGGTAGGTACTCCGTCGTAAGGATTACCTGATGGGGGAGTGGCGGGAACGGGCACCCGTATGGCGCACCGCGCGGTCCGGTGGGCTATTCCTAATACCGAATCACAACCTAATGGGACAAAACGGGCCGAGTCTTTCTTGCCGGTTGAAACTTGGAGTGTGGTGAATGCCAAACGAGGTAGTTGCAAAGAGAGCTCTTGCGGGTCGAGACATTCTATTAGCTGCTTGGTCGAATCATGTTGGTGTTGTGCGGCAGCTCTTGAAAGCTGGCGTTCACCCGGATGCACCGGCGCAGGAGGACACCAATCTGAGCGGGACAGCTTTGTTTTTTGCCGCCCGCTACGGCAATGCCGATATGATTACGGCTCTGATTGAGCAGCACGCTGATATCGATGCTCCTGGTCTACATGGTTGCACTCCGCTTCTTGAGTGTGTGAATCCTCAAAACAACTTGGACTGGGCTGATCGAGTTCGCGCGATGAAGCTACTTCTCGACTATGGAGCCAGTACTGCGGTTTGTGACCAGGACGGGCATTCCATCCTGCATTCTCTTGTCCAGTTCACGAATCCTGACTGCCCTCAGATGATCGCGTTAGCAGTGGAGCACGGAGCTGACCCAAACCGCAAGACCATCGTAAAGCTCATTTCTCAAAAGCCGATGGGTGGAGACACTCCATTACACACGGTGGCGTGGAAGGGTTCCCGCCATGCTGTCGACCCGCTGCTGCGGTCTGGTGCGGACCTTAACGCCCTGGACGGAGCCGGAAACACACCGCTCATGGTGGCAGCACGTTGTGGAACATCCATGAAGACAGTTCAAAAAGATGGAAGAAATCTTCGAGTGCCCGATGATCCGACTGGACATGCTGTCATTGTGGGTCAATTTATCGCGGCTGGCGCTCTGACTAATATTAGGAACCATGACGGCAAAACAGCGATTGACCTAGCACAAGAAGGGCGACACCAACATATCATGGAGATCCTCCGGGCAACGAAGGGAATTAGCAACCGTGACACTGGGATGATCCGACCAAGTGTGGCAATATCGGCAACACAGGGCATGCAAGTAGAAAAGCCCGTACTGAAGACCCCGTCTATGGCTCCACCTTCACGACCGTGGTGGCGATTCTGGTGATCTGGGTCAATAGCGCGGACTGCGGATGCCGACGCCAATCAGTTTCTCTTCGACTCCGTGTCAGACGGTTTCGATACAGCGGTTGCGGCTCGCTAAGAGGCCTCCGATCTTTGGAGATATAGTTAGTGAGATGAGCGTACTTGTGCTTTACCCTAGCCCTGGGTACTGGCCCCGCGACCAAATCACCGAATTCGGTGCGGTGTTGGGATAGGTGTAAGGGGCCAACCACTTGACCGGTCGCAAGAACCGTTCGGATTGGCTACGTCCTACCGTCTGGTGCGGTAACTCAAAGTGAAAGGAGTTCTTTGTAGATGCATCTTCTTCGAGCTTTTGCGGCCTTCTTCCGTGGATTTGCTAATGCGCAACGCAAGGATTCATCTAAGACCGAGGATACGGCCGCGTTTCTCCGGCGCAGCATCGATGAGAATAAGGGCTTCCTTGCTGATTTACAGGCGAATCGCGATTCGGCGTCGGATGTTTTCGGCACAGGCTTTGTGGATTTGCGCGATCCTTCTGAAGCCAAAATAGAGCGGACCGCCCAAAAGTCTCTGAGTGGAGGCAATGAGTCGATAGCAAAGGTGCTTTGCCGCCTGTCTCGCGAGTCCCAAAACATGCATGACGCCAAATTCAAAGAGATGGAGCGTCTCGGGGCACAGCTCTACGCTAAGGGTGGCCACCAACTCATGCAACTCGTTTGCTACCGCGTCCGAGTACTAGGCGGATCTCACACCTATCTGAGTACGGCATGGGATGGAGTAGGTCAATGGAGAGATTAAGCTGCTCACGGTGACATTAGGAACGGTGGAACGGTGCGGATTCGGTTTCACTTTCCCGCCAAGTCCACAATGGTAGCGGCCGACGCGGCCGACGCGCTGCGGCGGTCCCAGTTCTTGCCGGCGCAGGCCGCAAACCCGCCAAGGCGATCATGCACGATCGGTCGGAAGAACAGCTACGGAGGCGAAAGCTCCGTTCACGATAAGAACCGGTGAACACCGGAGTCACGCAGTTCGGAACTCGGTGAGGGCCCGCCGCCAGGGCCGGATCCAGCCGCCGTCGTTGCGCCGCTCTTCCAACAGCACATCGCCATCATCGAGGATGCGCCAGTTGCTGTCGGCATTGCGCAACAACGTCGCGGGAGCTACCGCGCCGCTTTCCAGACGGCCTTCGATGTCTGCGAACCAGAACAGAAATTGTCGCCAGGCCAGCGCCAACCAGGCCCGTTCGGGTTCGGTCGCCATCTGTGCGCGGATCTGCTCTCCGAATGGATTCAGCGAAGGCGCCAGGTTGGCGAGATTCATCGGCAGAATGCGCTGCACGTCCGACTGGCGGAGGAATGCGATCATCGACTCCTCAAACCAATACGGAAGTTGACCTCCGCCTTGTCCGCGCGGTTCCTCGAAGCGGGTACGAGTGAATCGGCGCAAGTTGAAGAATTTTCCAGTGGCGCAGTTGCTCGCCCCGGCCGCCTTCCAAAGCACGACATCAGACGAAGAAAACCCGACGGTCACCTCAACGCCGGCCGCCCGCAATGCGGCAATGAGACGCATCGCGCCTTTGATCTCCTCGACTTCAGCGATCTCCCGCCGGGGCTCTGTCAGGCTGACCAGCACGAGGTAGATATGGTTGGTTCTCGATCTGGACAGAATGGAAGCGATGGCCATCGGCCGACCGCTAGTGGCCAGCTCCGGCAACCCGACGACCGCGCTTTGTACCGGCCGCAGATCCGTGCCCGCCACGCGCGCGCATAGTTGATCGCCGATAGTGACCATGCGCGCGAAGTAATCGTCCGGGTAGGTTCCCGGCAGCACGACTGGAGAACAAACTGCGGTGGGGCGAATTTCTGCGCACACCCCGACCAGGGTATCCAAGATGCGGTTCCACCACGCATCGGAGGTCAGATCGGCGGTATCCACGTCCGTCGGAAAGTAAGGCCACTCGCGTAAGCACCCGCGCTCCGAGTTCGGAACGTACAATTGCGGGTCGAAGAGGGTTTCGAAATCGGTGCGCTCCCGGGCCCATTCGATCTGCCCAGTCACCTTGGCTTGATCATAATTGACGGGGCTCAGGATGGCGCCGCGGAACTGCGATAGGTCTTCGGTCCAAAGCAGGTTTTCCGAATCGTGCCCCATTTGGTGATACGCGGACATCAGCTAGCCTCCTGCCACACGCGCTCCAGCTCGGCCGGAGTGCGAAACCGCTCAACGGGCCAGGGCGCCGTCATCCGGATCAGGAACGGCATGTTCGATCGCGTGGCCGCATCGAGAAAACGTGCGACCTGTGGGCGGCGTTCGGCGACGAGCTCCACGGTTTGCGCCGGAGTGTTCCCGTCTTCCTGGTAGGGATGGAATCCAAAAGCCCCCATGGCCAACACGACGCCCAACGAGAATTGATCCGATCGCCAATCGATCATCGTCTTTTCATTGCGCAATTGTTCCGGCGGCGCAAAGAATGGCGTGCCCGGCCCGCGCATGAGCCAGGTCTGTGTCAGAGAGGTGCCCACCAGGTCCCGCACCAGCCCGAAGTCCACAATCACCGGGGTAACGCCATCGGCGCGGAACAAGATATTGTCGGGCTTGATATCGCGGTGGACCAGGTCGTGGGAAGCGATGTGGGCCACGGCACTGACCAGTTGCCGTCCGATGCGGCGCGCTTCCGGTCCGCTGAGCAGTCCGCTCTCGATCCGCGACGTCAGCGTGCCGCCGGAGAGAAATTCCTCAACGGAGAGCAAGTACTGCACGCCTTCGTGATAGAAAGTGGCGATGGCGGTGAGACGGCCGATATTGGGATGGGAGCAGCGCTGCATCGCGCTCAGTTCCCGGCTGGTTCGTTCCGGCGAGAAACCCGGCTGGTAGACTTTCAGCGCTTGCGGCTCTCCGGTAGCGAGGACAACATGAAAGGTTTCCTTGAACGCGCCGGCGCCCACCGCTCCCACAAACTGGTGTCCGTTAGTCGCGCAGAAGGCTTCGGCCACCTCCGCACGCTTGCTCACGCGCTCGCTCCAGCCGCTTCGATATGCTGTTTCGCCCGCGCCGCGAGCCACGGTTCGAATGGATCGGAGTCGGGCGCCGGGTGGAGGACCACAATGCCGCCGTCCTCCACGTAGCAGATTCCGACTTGGCGCCGATCGAACTCACCGGCATAACAGTGAGCTCGTAACGCGGTCTGTTTGGGCAGCAGGACGTAAGAGCGATTCGCAAAACAACGATTCCGAAATGCCTGATGCATCGCGGCACGCCAATTTTGTAGCTTCGCTTCGACCGCGATGAGCCCCTCATCGGCAGTATAGGCAACGATGTCCGTTCGGCCCCGCTGATAGTAGAACTCTGTGGCAACCTGAACGGAGCCCCAGGGAGAGTTGTGCCCGCTCAGGCGAGACACAAACAGCGTCACCAGCGTCTGCTCGTTTTCAAAGCGCATATCCTGATCGAATCGAACGTTCATTGTTTCACAGAGCGTTGGGGGCGTGTGAGGCGGCCTAGCGTTACGCTTCGGATATCTCGCTACTGATCGTCGTGGACCGCCCGTCATAGACCCAATCCTTCCGCCGCATTCTCCCGGAACAGATTGCCATCTCGGATATAGCGGCGCACAGTGGCCGTCGAGCGATGGCCGGTTTGGTTCATGATGGCGCGTTCAGACTTGCCGGCGATGGCGGCGGCGGTCGCGAGGCCGGAGCGAAGGCTGTGGCCCGCGAACTCCCCCTCCTGATAACCGATTCTGGCGGCCCAGCGCTTCACGACGATCGCGACCGCCTCGGCCGACAGACGCTTTGGCAGAATCTGGCCATGCCGGTTGACGCGCAAGAATAGCGGACCGGACTCAATTCCCGCGGCGGCGCGCCAATGAAAAAGTGCCCGCAGAGGGCAAGTGGACTCCTCCCTGCCCCGCGGGATGGCGATTTTGCGTCCCACCGCTTCCTGATCCGTCTTGCTTCGCCGGATGGTGATCACCAAACCGTCGATGGTATCCGTTACGTCCTCGCTATCGAGACCGACCAACTCGGAGCGGCGGAAGGCACCCGAAAAGCCAATCAACAGCAGGGCCCGATCCCGCAGACCCAGCGGATTATTGGGCAGGGCGGTCACCATGGCCTGCAGATCGGGTACGAGGACGGGCCGCTTCGCTGTGGCCGCTGTGCCCAGACTCCTCCGAATACCGGCCATGACCAGCCGGACCGGAGATTCCTCGGTCGGAGACTGGAACCTAGCGGTCTGGTGCGCCTGGCTGATGGCCGAGATCCGGCGGGTGAGCGTCGAAGCTTTGCGGGTCCGCGAGAGAGCCGTCAGGTAGAGGGCGACCGTTTCGGGCGAGGCGGGACAGGCGAGGAAGCTGCGGTCGCGGCACCAGCCCTCAAAGTCCCGCCAGTCGGACCGGTAGGCGCGCAGGGTGTTCTCGGCCCGAGCCTCTCTCGCAAATTCCTGGGCGCGGGAGAGGAGTTCCGCGAGAAGGACCGTTTCCTCGGATTGGGGTACGGGCGCCGGCAAAACGCTCATGGCCGCCGTTTCGCCCCGGGCGATCTCAGGCAATGCCGTCAGGTTGGAGGTTGCTTCCGGCATCCTTTACTCCGCTGGTGGGCGGGTGAGGAACGTGAGAACCTCGCCGGCGATGGCGTCGAAGACGAAGATCTCTTCCTGGTAGTGATCCGCCTCGCGAAAGGCGAGGTAAATCGTCCGGGTGCTCACCAGATGCTCAAACTCCTGGTCAGCACGTTCGCGCCACAGCGAAACCCGTTCCAGGCCAAGGTCCAGTCCTTTTTCCACCGCCGCCCGGCGGAGGGCGGTTTTGGTGTGCTGGGCAAAGGAGGCATCGAGGCGGTGTTCGGGGACAATGCGGCGGGCGAGGCGCTGGCCCTGTTCGATCTTGGCGCGAGTGTCGGGGTCCATGGGAAAGGCCAGTGTACCATTCTGAGTCGCGATACGTTTCTCTTATCACGAGTTAGAAATGGGTGCTAACGTCCTTTATCATGTACGTTAGATGAAGACTTCAAGCCTGGCAAATTTCTTAGTGACAGAACTTTGCCACATCGTGTAGACTGAGCCGAAAGAAAGAAATCGCTCCATCTGCGTTGTTTTTGAACTCAATGCTCGGTATCGAAACCGCTCCTCTCGAAGCCCTCGGACGCCTTTGCGCGATTGCCAAGCGCGACACAGGCCAGTCCCGGCGTGTAGCGAACTTTCTGCTTGCCTGGCACAACGCCGAGGAGAATGGCGGCTGGGACCCGACTGACCTTTGGAACGTCGATACGGCCGCTGCCGAGGACCTGCTGACCGTGTTGAAGCTTGCCAGCGAAAGCCGGCGGTATCCAGGGGATCTGGGCTTCGAGCCTGAAATCAACGCCATCTGGCATCTGTGGAGGGGCCCGAAGCCTTAAATACCATGGCCCGCCATCCCGAGTGGTTTGAACGCCTGGACCCCATCATCGAAGTTGTTCGTCAGTCCCATCAGCTCGAATGGCTCGGCCGACAGGAGGTGAAAGCCGTTTTCTGTTGTAGCGAGCGCGACAGCATCCGCCTCCTGCATAAGTTCGGGGCCGAAGAGAAGAACAACAGCCTTTCCCTGCCCCGGTCCGCCCTGTTGGCACAGCTTGAGGCCATTCGGGGCGGCAGCACGTATGCGGCGTTTCTGCGGCAGCGCCAGGATGTAGCGAAGCATCTCAGCGCCGCACGGGCGGAAACTGCCGCCCGTCAGTTTCGGGTGCGGCCCGCAGTACCTGAGGGACGGCGCGTCCGCCTTGAGGAACTGCCGTCAACGATCACCTGGCGGAGGGCCTCGGCGGTTGGACCGGGCCGCTTCGAGGTTGTTTATGACGATGGGGCGGACCTCATGTGGCAGCTCGCGGAGTTTTTAAGTGCCGCCGGCGTCAGCCGCGAAGAGTTCTTTGCGGGCACGGAGCCTTCCGATGACCCTCCCCGCTAGCGCCAGTTCCCTTCCCTCGGTTCAGGCCGAGGATTTCGAAGGTCCTCTCGACCTCCTGCTGGACGAGGTGCGACGGCAAAATGTAGCACTCGAGAAGATCAGCATGGCGCCGATCGTAGCCCGCTTTCTCGAGTACGTGCGGACGGCCACTGAGCGGAATCTGAATCTCGACATCGAATGGCTGCACATGGCAGCCACACTGATCCACTGGAAATCGCGGTCGTTACTGCCGTCGGACGCTACAGTGGAGCCTACGGCGGACCCATCCGGGACAGCCTGGTCCAGCAACTGCTGGCGCACCGGAAGCAGGCGGCCGAGGAACTCGCCCGCCGTCGCGCTCGGGAGCAGACCCAGTTTTCGCGGATGGATGGAGAGTTTTGCGAAGTCGCAGGCCCTAATGAACCCGAGGATTCCCCGTTCGTCAGCGTCTGGGACCTGATGCAGCAAGCTCGGGATCTCTCGCGCTGGGTTCAGGAACATCGCGAAAGTCATCGGCAATGGAAGGAGACTCTCGGCGTCGAGAAGGATGACGTAACCGTCTCTGACATGATCGATTACCTCTGGACACGGTTCGGCTCCGCGGAAACGACACTTGATGGAGCTAGCCTGATCCACGAGCAGCCTACGGCTTCACGCAGGGCGAGCCTGTTTTTGGGGATACTGGAACTGGTCAGGATCAGCAGCTCCAAATCGAACAAAGAGAATTTTGTGGACCAGCGTGGCTGTTCCGGCGTTCTCGCGAGGGTTTTGTTGCGAAGTTCTGAGATGAGACGATTCCGGGTGAGGGTTGCTTCAGCCTTTCTGGATTAGGCGGCGAGTCCGAACAGCACGTCGATGAAGAGCGCCTGGCCGACCGCATCTCCTTTGGCCAACCATCTCACTCGCCCTTTCTTGATCATGTTTACCGCTTCGATTCCCTGCAGCGTTCGCCACGCACTCCTAAACGATCCATAGCCCTTGGCTAACCAAGCGCGCTTTTTCACCGACCGATGATCCTGCTCAATCACATTATTAAGATACTTGCATTGCCGTAATGCGACACGCCGCGGAAGGGCGTTGTCAGCTTTCAGTGCTTCCACCGCGGCCGGATACGCCGGGTTCTTGTCTACGTTGATCACCCGTGGCATGGGATTGCCCGACGCTTCTATCGCCCGGCGCAGAAAGCGCTTTGCGGTAGTGGTATCGCGTTTCGCCGTGAGCAGAAAGTCGATCGTCTGGCCGGTCGAATCCACCGCTCGATACAGATACCTATCTTGGCCTTTGACCTTAATGTAGGTTTCGTCGATGCGATAGCTCTTGTTGGTCGGCTTCAGATACGGCCGGCAGCGTTTATTCAGCTCGGGCGCATACGCCTGCACCCAACGCCAAATACAGCTGGCGTCCACTTCGACGCCTCGCTCGGCCACCAATTCGCTGACGTGCTCATAGGAAAGCGGGTAGCGGAGATACCAGCGCACGCACAAAACGATCACTTCTCCCGGGTACTGGCGCCCTTTAAACGGATTGTGGGCCACGATCGGCATCGACTTCTACCTTATCAGGCTCGGCCTCGAAGTTCGCAACAGAACCGAAGCCGGACCGGCTGACCCGGCTCAACTCCACCATGCGCTCGACGGTCAAACCCCGGTTGGCCTTCACTTCTTCTTGGACCTTCCGGTAGACCGCGGATTTCCAGTCAATGCCTGCAACATCCGCTGTTCCTCGATGCGCTGCAAGCACCCCTTCAAAAAATCGATCTCCAAGGTTTGTTGGCCAACCTTACGTTCCAGTTCGGCGATCCGGCCCTCGGACCAGCGTGCCTTCCCTTGGCCGGGAAACACGTTGCCCGGCCCTTGACGGAACTCACGCCGCCAGCGGTGTAACACGTTGGGGCTTACCTCCAAAGCGCGCGCTGCTTCCCCAATCGCCACCCCTTGTTCCAGCCGCCGCACAGCGGCCAGTTTGAACTCCTTCGTGAACTGCCTGCGAGACAATCCCATGGCTCAATTTTCTCCATTCAATGAAAATAAAGATTAATTGAGTCTTAACCGTTTGTCCCAAAATTGGGGACAAGTCCAGGCCGGGTCTAGTTGCCTTCGCAGCTCACCTTGTTATTCCAATCCACGAAGGCGCCATTGGGGTTATCGCGCCATGCCCAGACGTGCAGTTCGAAATGCGCCGGCAAGCCGTATCGGTTGGGGCTAGGAACGAACTGAAACGATTGCCCCTCGAGCACAGGCGGACTGGTGTGAGTCGCCAGCCAAGCGTCGGCGATAACAACGAACTCCACGCCGACCAATTGCAGACCGTCTCCTGACGCTTCGTATATCAGCACTTCCGGCCGCGAGGCATCCAGCACGCCGTCGCCGACCAGGGCGCTGTTCACATAGTGAAAGCCCATGGCGCCATGATCCGGGCCGCTCACGCAACCGAGGAACGGCAGGTAGCCAGCAGCGCTGGCGGCGTTCACGTTGATGAACTGCCCCGTGGCATCGCGGACGAGCTTAACGAGCTTGGCCGGGGCGGCTTTCGCGTGACCGGCATGCGCCTGCTCGGTCTCCTGCGGGCCAGCAACGTCCGCCCCGATCAGCGGCGCCGCCGCGATCGCGCTGCTCAGCAGTGTCACAAACAGGAAACGCGTGTCGAATTTCTGGATAAAGGTCTTTATTGTCGTCATGGTTTTCTCCTTTGAATGCACTCGTCCGCTCACATTTCCCCGCTCCCGACGGTCCGGCCTATAATCGGTGATGCAGTCAATGCATCCGGGCGTGATCAGAACGTAACATCCGCGCGGGAAGCGAGTAACGAAGGAAGACCAAAGAAAAGCCCAAAAAAAGCAAAAGAGGCGCTTTGGAAGTTCTCGGCCTTAATGCTAATAAAGCTAGAAAATGGGTCGAGGAGGACGTGATCGATGGGCAGCGCCGAGCCAAAGAAGGAACTCAAATACCGGTTCGGCGAGTTCACCCTGGATCCCGGACGAGGTACAGTACTCCATGCAGACCGGGTCGTAAAGCTCCGCCCAAAGGTTTACGATGCGCTCCTTTATGTTCTGGAGAATCGCGGCAGGCTCATCGCCAAGGAAGAACTGATTCACGCGTTGTGGTCGGACGCTTTCGTAACCGAGGATTCGCTGGTGCAGTGTATGGTGGAGTTGCGCCGCGCCTTGGACGATCGGGCGCAAGAGATCGTGAAGACGGTGCCTCGCCGGGGATACGTATTCACAGCAACGGTCATGACGGAGGAGAACGGCGCCGGCGGCAGCCCTGCGCGCGCCAATGCTCCGAAAGCGACCGCCCCGGCCGTTCAAAACAAAGATGAGAGGCTAGTGGTTGCACAGCGTGTACCCGGCCGCTATTACCTTCCGCTGCCACGAACACCGCTTATGGGGCGTGAGCGGGAACTCCTGACAGTGGGGCATCTCCTGCTCTCCCCGGATTCCGGGCTGGTCACATTAACCGGAACCGGCGGATGCGGTAAGACGAGACTCGGCCTGCAGGTCGCGAGCGAGCTTCTACATCAGTTTGAAGAACGAGTTTACTTTGTAGCGCTAGCTTCCATCACCGACCCGGCCATGGTCCCCATGGCGATTGCGGAATCTTTAGGCATTCACCAGACGGGCGGCCGGCCTGTCCTGGGTTTGCTGAAGGATTATTTGCGCGATGCGGCCCCCTCGCCAATGCTGTTGCTGCTGGATAATTTTGAGCATATTTTGGCTGCTTCTTCGCTGGTAGTGGAGCTTTTGGGTTCTTCTGCGGCCTTGAAGGTGCTGGTGACCAGCCGCGCAGCTCTGCGCGTTTACGGCGAGCACGAATTTCCAGTGCTCCCCCTGCCACTGCCCGACTCCACACAGATGCATTCGCTCGAAGCCCTGCTCAGTAATCCTGCAGTAGCCTTGTTTAGCCAGCGGGCGGCGGCGGTCAAACCGGATTTCACCATAACTGCGGAGACTGCACCCACGGTAGCCGCAATCTGTTCGAGAGTGGATGGTCTGCCCCTAGCGATTGAACTTGCAGCGGCCCGCGTCAAAATGCTTCCCCCCAGCGCTTTGTTAACCCGGCTCGAAAGCCGGCTGCACCTTCTGACCGCCGGCCCGCGCGATGTCCCGGAGCGCCATCAGACGCTGCGGAAAACGATCGACTGGAGCTACGACCTGTTGAACGGCTCCGAGCAGAAACTGCTCCGCAGGATGGGCGTGTTTCGAGGCGGCTGCACGCTGGAAGCCGCTGAAGCCGCCTGCGATACGCGTAACGATCTCGGAGCGGAAATCTTCAACGTGATGTCTTCCCTGGTGGACAAGAGTCTGGTCCAGCAGGCCGAGCATGGAGAGGACGAACCGCGTTTCGGGATGCTCGAAACGATTCGGGAGTATTGCCTGGAGCGCCTCTGCGACAGCGGTGAGGAGCAGGCAACGCGGCGCGCTCATGCGGCTTATTGCCTGGTGCTGGCGGAGGAAGGAAACCCAGACCTCGCTGAGACAGAGCGAGCCGCTTGGCTCGCTCGGTGCGATGTCGAGCATGACAACTTTAGCGCGGCCATCGACTGGCTGGTTTCAAATGTTGAGTGGAGTTTCCGGCTTTGCGTCGCGCTGTTCCGGTTCTGGGAAATGCGAGAACATCTGGCGGAGGGCCGGGCCCGGCTGGAGTCTCTTCTGCCGATGGGCGGATCCGGGTTCGCCCGGGAACGGGCCAATGTGCTGGTTTATCTTTCAACGTTTGCAACAGTGCAGGGCGATTTTCCAGCCGCTGCCGATTTTGTGGAAAAAAGCCTGTCGATTTACCAAGAGCTCGGCGATCAGTGGGGCATTGCCGTATCGATGAATGCGCAAGCGATCATAGCGTGGGAACGGCAAGACTATCCCGCGGCGCAGAGCTATTTTGACGAGTCTCTGTTGCGCTGGCGTGCGCTCGGCGACAAGGTCGCGATCGCTCGTTGCCTGCATAGTTTCGCCAATTTTATTAGAGGTCGCGGGGACTATCCGCGGGCTCGGACAGTACTGGAAGAAGCTGGGTGGATCTTTGAAAAACTGGAGGATCACAGCGGAGCCGCGTGGTCTCTCAACCAGAGCGGCGACATCGCGCGCGAGGAGGGTGAGGTGGCTAAGGCTCACGAACTTTACGAACGCGCCCTTTCGGCTTTCCGGGAAGCCCGTGACCAGTGGGGCATCGCCCGGTCACTCACCGATCTCGCTCAGATCGCTTGCGACGAGCGAGACCATGTGACTGCGCACGCAGCCTATCGCGAGGCGCTGGCGCTTTTCGTGAACTTGGGGCACAAACGCGGCATCGCGCGAGCCCTGGAAGGGTTCGCTTGTTCCGCCTTGGCCCAGCGCGATCCCGCGCGTGCCCTGGCCATCGCAGGGGCGGCCGCGAATTTGCGCCAATGCGTCGGAGCGCCTCTGATGCCGGCCGAACAATCCAAACTTGGCGAAAAGCTGCAGGCGGGCTGGACATCGATCAATGAAGCGGATTCCAAGGCTGCCTACGCCCGGGGCTGGGCCATGAGCTTGGATAACGCGATCCAATATGCTCTCGAAGAATCGGACTCGCCTAAACCAAGCTAGTCGGATCAATCAGGCGGCGCACTGCGGAAATGCGATTGGCGGGGATGCCGGATTTGCGGGAATGTTCTTTGATACTCTGCTCGTCCGGCGCAAGGTAAACACAATAAACCTTGTCTTCCGTGACATAACTATGCAGCCATTGAATCCGCGGGCCCATCTCATTCAGGGTCTGCAAAGAGTGGAGAGACAGCTCCCGGATCTGCGCCTCTGAGAGCGATCCGGCTCCCGGAACCTCGCGTTCAATCATGAACTGCGGCATAGTGGACCAGTTTACAACAACCGGCTGCACGTCCGGCAATCTTCCCTGACCGACATCGATGCAATCGTGGACGGCTTGCGGTTAGGCGCTACTTGCGCACGTATCCCGCATGGCCGCCATCTGCCGCGCCGATGCGCGCAGCATCTTGGCGATTCAGCTCTGCCAGCACAGACAGAGCCGCCTTTGCCTGCCCGGGCATTGACGATCGCTGATAGGCTGTCGCCAACGGTGGGTACACGGCTTTGTTGCGCGGATCCAGGCGGCGGGCTGCGTCCAATTGCGTCACCGCATCGGAATTCCGCCCCAGCGCAAGATAAATGCGGCCCAAAGCAACGTGCGAACTCGAGTACGATGGACGCTGCGCCACAGCCTGCTCAAGCACGCTCTGCGCCTCCGCGAATTCAGGTGTGGAAGGCGCCGCGCCGGTGCGGAGCAGAGCCTCTCCAAGCATGGTCAGCAGGAGATAGTGCGGATAGCCCGCGTGGATGCCTGCGCGCGCCGAGCGGATGACATCGGCCATGCGCCCTTCGATCAGGGCCTGTTCCGCCTCCGCGATATAAGCAATATCCGAGGCGGGCGCGAGTCTCCGCACCTCCGCGAATTCCTTCCGTGCCTCCCCATAATCGTCACTCTGCGAAGCGAGGATGCCGCGTTCGAAGTGGAGCCGCGCTGAGTTGGGCAAATTCTTGAGGCCGATTTCCACCACGCGCATGCCCATGTCCGTCAACCCCTCGTCCAGGCAAGCTTGCGAAAGCAGCACGTAAAGCCGCTCGTGATCGGGCGCGAGAGCGGCGGCTTCCTGAAAAGTCTTCCACGCGGCCTCGGCCTGATGATCGCCGACATAAGCCTGCGCCAGCAGATCCTTAACATCCGCGGAGCGCTGACCGGAGGGGATGGCCGACAGGATGCGAATAGCGTCGGGGAAGCGCCGTATGCCCACATAGCAGAGCGCCAGGTTGAACTGGAGAGCGAACGATTCGACGCCGCGGCCCTGGGCGGCGAGGAAATGCGGGATCGCCGCGTCAAACCGGCCCTGGCTGGTAAGGGCGATGCCTTCGCGCAGATCGGGGTCCACTGGCGTCTGAGCGGCCAGGGCCGCCATACTTAGAACCGCGGCCATGACCACACGCCTTACTTCCACCTTCCCTCTCCCTCCACGATCGTAATGTATCGGTCCATAGGCAGATTCGCAAAGCGCTCGACGCCACCGCCGGGGCGCGGCCAGCCCACTTCCAGCCAATCCACCCGTTCGGCCGAGCCTAGCCCCAGCACCATGCGCGGATCTTGCGCCGAAAGGAAACTCCCGCCCCCGGGCTTGATCAAGGTGCGCTTCAGGTTGCCCGCCTGGTAACGGACCACCGCGCCGACCGCATCGATATTGGCTTTGCGCCCGATTAGTCGCACGCCCAGCCAATGATTGCGCCTGCCTACGGTATTACGCAGCAGGATCGGCGGACCATCGTTGACCATCACAAGCGCATCCACCGCGCCGTCGTTGTTGAAATCGCCAAGCGCGAGGCCGCGCCCGGCAATCGGACGCGCGAAGGCCGGTCCCGCCAGCGCACTCACGTTCTTGAAGCCCGTCCCAGTCCCCTGCATCAGCAGCATGGGCATGCGGTACTCTACCGATGGCGTGTGGGACTTGACCATGGTGTCGGGATGGCCATTAGCCATGATCAGATCGAGCGTGCCATCGTTGTCGAAGTCGAAGAACTTCAGACCCCAGCCGCTCAGCATGTGCGTGGCGGAAGCGATACCTCCCTGGAGCGCAACGTCGTCGAATGCCTCCTTGCCCTGATTGCGGTACAGCGCGTAATCCTCGTGATCGATGTTCGCCACGAAGAGATCGGTATTGCCGTCGGAGTTGTAATCGGCCGCGTCCACGCCCATCCCGGAGCGCGCCGCGCCGGCCGGATTGTAGGCCACGCCCGCTACCAACCCGACATCTTCGAACTTTCCCCCGCCTCGATTGGCCAGCAGAAAGTTCTCCATGCCGTCGTTGCTGACGAACAGATCGATCCAACCGTCGTTGTTGATATCGGCGGCCACCACCCCCCACGCGCGCGATTCGAGCGCCGCGATTCCCGACTTCTTGCTGACATCGGTGAACGTGCCATCGCCGTTATTGTGGAATAGCCAGCAACTGCTGGGCTTGACCACCTTAGGCGTGCAGTAATAGTGCGCGCCAGTGTCGCGGTTGCCGCAGAAAATCGCGCTGGCCTTGGAGAAATTGCCGAAGCGGCACACGAACAGGTCCAGCCGGCCGTCGTTGTCATAGTCGAACCACACGGCGCTGCTACTCCAGCCCGGCGCCGCGACGCCCGCCTTCTCAGTGACGTCGGTGAACGTGCCATCGCCATTGTTGCGGTACAGAATGCTGCGCGGATACTGGGTCACATACAGGTCCGGGAAGCCGTCGCCGTTATAGTCACCGACGGCGGCGCCCATGCCGTACGCATTGCCGGGCACACCGGCCTTGCCGGTGACGTTGGTGAACGTGCCGTCACGATTGTTGCGATAGAGGGCGTTGCTCAGCGGCTTTGCCGGCGTATAGAAATCGCAGGGGCCGCTGTTGACCAGGTAGATGTCCATCCACCCGTCCTTGTCGTAATCCAGGAAGGCGCAGCCGGGTCCAATGGTCTCCGGCAGGTACATCTCGGAGGAGAGCCCGCCGGTGTGGGTCCAGTGAATGCCGCTCGCGGAGGGCGGCACTTCCTCGAAAAAAGGAGCGGCAGATTGAGATGAGGCCAGCCGGGACAGCGCCGCTCCGCCCGCGCATCGCGCCATGGCGCGGAGGAACCGGCGCCGTCCAAAAGATGGCATCAACGGCCGGGGCCGCCCGGTGGACGGCGCGCGGCCGCCTCCTTCTGCGCCGCCGCCTCGCGCGTGGCGCCCTCGCGGTTGCCGGTGCGTCCATAGGCCATCGCGAGCTGGTAATGGCCCACGGGATCGCCGGGCAGCATTTTTACGTAGGTTTCGAGTGGCTTCACGGCATCGGCGAATCGGGAAGCGGAGGCCAGTGAGATTCCCAGCCCCAGATACGCCTCGGCGAACTCGGGGTCGATCTGGGAGGCGCGCGTGAAATGACGCACCGCGTCGTCCCAATGGCTGGCATGCCGGTCCAGCTCGCCCAGAATGAATTCGCTCGCCGAATTGCGCGGATCGCGCTCCAGCTCTTTCTGGAACTCGGCGCGCGCTTCGTCAGTGGGGCCGGTGTCGCCGGCTTTACTGAGCAGCACCTGGCCGAGGCGGTAGTGCACGCCGGGCTCGTTGGGATTCTGTTTGAGGATGCCTCGATACATGCCCGCAGCCTCGTCCCACTTGCCCTGCGATTCGAAGGCCTCGGCTTCCAGGCGGCGCGCCTGGAATGAAGTGGGCGCCCTGGCGGCGAGTTCCTGCGAGGTGCGCGTGGCGAGTGCGGAAAAATAGTGCACGCAGATGTAGAGAACTTCAGGATCGTTCGGGAATTCGCGCTTCAGCAGCATGAGAGCGGATACAGCGGCCTGCGAGTCCTCGCGCGCCATGGCGCAGCGCGCCTGGCCCATGGCGGCATGATACAGAAGCTGCTTGTCGGCGAGACGCGGCACGGCGCGGACGAGCAGAGGAAGGGCTTCCTGACAGCGACCTTCTTCGGCCAGCTTGAGGGCGCGCTCCGCCGAGGCCGCAGAAGATTCGGCGGGCGCCTGCTTGCCGGTCTGGCCCGGAAGCAAACCGCCCGCCGCGAAAATCAGAACCAAAGTCCGGCAGCGTGAGCGCATCGTTCTATAGGGTATCAGTGGGGCGGCCGATCGCCGCTGGAGTCGGCTGCCCCACCGGGAGATCAGAAGATGATGTTGCCGCGGAATTCGATGTTCCTCGGTGAATTGGCGACACCCCCATGCGCAAAGCTGGTCGATAGGATACTCCCGTTGAAACTACCAAACGTGGGATGGTTGAAGATGTTCAAGAACTCCGCCTGGAAATTGAAGCGGACCCTCTCCTTGAAGATTGGGAAGTTCTTGGAAATCGACGTGTCGTTGAACGTCTGGTGGGGTCCGTGCAGATAGAAGATCTGTCCGATGGTCCCAGGTGTGGTGTTTTGTTTAATGTAGGCCGGGTTCGCCGTGCCGCCGGCCGCGGCCGTGAGGTACTGCGGATTGAGCAAGTCCACATAGCCGCCGCGAGCTGCGCCCACGTGGTACACGCCGATGGAACTTTGCAGAGTGGCGGCTGTGATGCCATTGAGGGCCAGTCCGCTATCGCCATAATCGTTGAAGGTGCCGCTCCCCGCCGTAAGGCGGACGGGAGCGCCGGTTTGGAAGGTGAAAATATCTCCGACGTTCCAGCCACCCAATACCTCGTTCAGGACGCCGCCATGATTCATAAAACGCCGACCCTTGCCGAATGGCAGTTCGCCGGTCACTGAAGCGTGCACAACTTGCCGCAGGTCGTACAACGTGGGGCCATAGCTCAGGCCCAGGTCGCGCATCGTGTAGATGGCGGTATTAGCCGCCTCCCAATCGTTCGGACTGGCTAAGCCGAGAGTATGACTCCAGGTGTAGTTGGCATCGAACTCCAAACCGTGCCAAGTCCTCTGGCGGAGGTCGATCTGCAGTCCATGGTAATCGGAGAAACCGTTCGAATCCATGTACTGCACCGGCGCTCCGGCCGAGTAAGGGTTGGCCTGCCAGAAGTTGATGGGATAACCGGCGCCCTTGCCGGTGTAACCGGCATTGGTGGCGCACGGCGCAAAGGAGGCGCCCACCATGTTGCAGAAGTACGGCGCCGTTCCGCTGATGCCGGATAGGGTATTTGCTATCTTGCCTACCTGTCCGGTCTTCAGAGAAGTAATGAAGCTCGAGTTGCTGTAGTCCTGCAATGCGCCATTGGCAATCGTTTCTCCGGCGAACGCCGCATTGAAAATCGGCATGTTCCCCTCGCCCGCGAATCCCATATTCGCAAACGAGTTGCTGGTGCCGTGTTGGGTATTGATGTTGAGATTGTTCTGGGCGGTCTGGAAGTCTTGCAAGAACCCGTTGAAGACGTTTACTTCATTGATATCGCCCGAGAGCCACTGGTGGACGGAGCGGTTGCCGTTATAGCGGATTTCCAAAACCCGCGATGGTCCCAACTCTCGTTGGATACTCAAATTCCAGGACATCGTGTAGGGCTGCTTGATGTTGGGATTGATGCCGTTGACGATGGTGCCAATGGTATCCAGTTGGTTGAAAGTATAAGGCGCAAGCGGAATGACCTTTTGATAGGCGCCGCTGGGAGCGTAGCCGTATGCCGGTAGTTGATCTCCCAGATTGAGCGCGCCCGGCGCGAAGCTGCCGGCAACGCCGGAATTGCCATTGGGATTCAGGAAGAACTGCTGGAAATAAGCCGAGCCATAATTCGTGGCTTGGTTCCAGAAGTACTGCTGGGGCTCAGTATATCTCTTGAGCGAAAAGCCGCTGCGGATGACGCTCTTGTCGGACAGAACTTTGCCTAGAATGCCTTCCTTGGAATCCGGTCTCCACGCCAGACCAACCTGTGGTTGCGGAGTTACGTACCACCCGTTGTAAGCATGGGCGCGAGCAGTGATGTTGGGAGCGTTATCGCCGTTCAGTACACCCGGCTGGAAGAGCATGCCGACGCCCGAAGGACCGTAGATGTCCTGAGGCTGTGCGTTGTGGTAAGCGCCCTGCAAGTCGTAGTTGTCGCCGACGAAATCCCAGCGCAGCCCAAGGTTCACAGTCAGCCTGGAGTTGACGCGCCAGGAATCCTGTGCGAACACTCCGCCCGAGCGTAGCAGTTCGTTCAGATTAAAATCGCTGCCGCGCGCCTGGTTATACGTAGACGTTTTCGGATCAGCGCCAAACTGGCCGCTCACGCTCGAAATGCGTCCGGTCAGCGTGGCATACAAATTCTCCGCCTCCGTGAGCTGCGACGTGTTCGCGCCAGGAAATGCGTTTAGGGTGAACGGGCCCAAGGCCGGGTCACCGTTGACTAATCCCAAGCTGTAGTTGGGGAAGCCCTGGGGAGCATTCCAATATTTGTCATGCTCCTGCCATGCGGTGAATCCGAACTTGATTTGATGGCCGCCCTTTGACCACGAAACGGAATCCGAGAGGGTGAAGTTGGGATAGAAATTGGAGATCGGTAACGTATAACTGACTCCCGAATTCGCTATGCCCCAACCTACCGCCCCAATACCCGTAAGCCACAGAGGGGCGCCGTTGTACAAGGGGTTCCAGACCGGGTTATAGAGGTAGCCAATCTTGAATGAGTTCACCACGGTTGGCTTTATTGTCCAATCCACGCCCACCGAATAGGTGGCGTAAATGGACTTGGTTCCGGCTGCCTGGCTGGAAAAATATTGGCCTGGGAACTGCGGCGCGCCAGAGGTGGGTTGGATGTTCTGACTCATCTGCATGGTGGCATGGAACCGCAGGTTGTCCGTGGGGTTATAGTCCAGGCGCCCGGCCGGATAGTAGTTCGTGACAGGCGAATTCACCAGCCAGTTAATGGTGTTGATGTTAGGATCGCTGGAAGGAGTGATGACCCCGCCATTAAGTGAGCTATTGATGTTACCCTGCTCGGCCGCGATCAGCGGATTGATCGCGTGCGGCAAGGACGAATTGAAAGTATTCACCAGGTTCAGCACGTTGACGCTGTGGCTTGTGCCGTCGGTTCCGAGATAGCTGAAATTGCCTTGCTGCGCCGCGGAGGTGAGAACCGAGTTGCCGGCAGTGATGCTGCCAGGCTGCTTCGACATGCTGAAACTGCCGAAGAAGAACAACTTGTTCTTCAAAATGGGACCTCCGAGGGAGCCGCCGAAGTTGTTCAGGATGTACGGCGCACGCGCGATGCCCTTGCCATTGTTGGACCAGGAGTTGGCGTTCAGGTCCCTGTTCCGTAAATCTTCATAGAGGCGGCCATGAAACTTATTGGTGCCGGCTCTGGTCACGAAATTGAGCTGGATTATCGATGCGCCAAAGCCTTGGTCCATATCCAACTGATCCGTCTGGACCGTCATCTCTTCGATATTTTCGATACGGGGCGAGACCGAGGGCTGTGCATTGCCGCTGAACTTCATCCGGCTGGAACTGGAAATAACGCCATCGATGTTATTACCTTGGGCTACGGACGGGGCGCCGTCCCATGTGCCGTTATAGCCGGGGGCAAGTCGGGCGAATGCCGTGATATCGCGTCCTGATATAGGCAGATTCTCGATCTGCTGGACGTCGATCGTGCTGGCGATCATGTTTGAGGAGGCCTCCAGCACCGGCTCGGCGGCAGCCGTAACCTCGACCGTCGAACTGGTGGTCCCGATCTTGAGCTGGACGTTTACATCTGTGACGCGCGCTGCCTCTACAACCACCGGGTCTACCACGGACTTGTTGAAACCGTCCTTGGTCACGGAGAGGACGTAACGTCCGATGTTGAGGCCAACGAACCGGTACGTGCCGCTGTCCGGGGAAACTCCGGCGCGCAAATCATTCGTCGCCGCGTCCTTCAATTCAAGTTTGGCGCCGGGGATGACGGCTCCGGCCGGATCGGTGACCGTGATGCTCACAGTGCCCTGCACCGACTGCGCCGCGGCGGGCGAAGCGATGAAAGTAAGCGCTATCATTAGCGCTGGGAGCAGAAGAACAGATAGAGCGCGCGACTGATTCATTTTGGACCACCCCTCCCTTTACCGGCTTGTGCCGCATGTCATTCTTTAGGCACTCTGATGTAAGCGCCTACTTTTTGCAGCATTGGCGGGATTTTAAGCGATTCACCAAGGAGAGTCAAGGGAAATCGAGAAATGTGTCGTTAGTATGTGAGTTGTCCGGTCGAGTTCACACGTGATCTGTCCGCTTGAGCCGGGGCGGGTAATGCTGGGTGGTGGACGAAACCCAGCAGTACTCCGCCGCCGAGATGGAGCGGATGATGAAGGTTCAAGACGTGTTGTTGAAGGCGATGGCCAAGAAGATCACGTGGTGGTCGGCGGCGGAAATTCTCGGAGTAACGGATCGGACGATGCGCCGGTGGCGCGACAGGTTGGAGACGGATGGCTACTCGGGCCTAGCCGACCGCCGCAAGGGAAAGCCGAGCGCCAAGCGGATTCCGCTGGCGACTATCGAGCAGGTGCTGGGACTCTACAAAGAGACCTACTACGACCTCAACATCCGGCACTTCCATGAAAAGCTGCGCGACGAGCACGGAATCCGGTTGAGCTACACCTGGGTGCAGAAGGCGCTGCAAGGAGTCGGTCTGGTGGCCAAACGGCGCAAGCGAGGGCCGCACCGGCGGGGGCGGCCGCGGCGGATCATGCCCGGGATGCTCCTGCACATCGATGGCAGCAAACATCGATGGCTGAGTGGCGACCGCTGGTATGACCTGATCGTGATCCTGGACGACGCCACGAGCGAGATTTACTACGCGCAACTGGTGGAAGAAGAATCAACGCGAACCGTGATGGCCGGACTGCGCGAGGTGATCGAAAAGCAAGGCATATTCTGCGCCCTCTATAGCGACCGTGGGACCACTTTTTCGTAACGGTGAAGGAGGGCGGAAAAGGTGGATAAAGACCGCCTGACGCAGCTGGGCCGCGCGATGAAGGAACTGGGGGTGAAGATGATCGCAGCGTATTCTCCCCAGGCGCGCGGCCGGTCAGAGCGAAGTTTCGGGACTTGGCAGGGGCGATTACCGCAGGAACTTCGGCTGGCCGGCATCAGCACTGTGGAGGGTGCCAATCGATTTCTGCGAGAGCGATACATCGGAGAATTCAACGGCAAATTCCGGGTGACGGCCGTGGAGAAAGGGACTGGGTTCCGGCGCACGGGGAGGAGCGACCTGAACTGGATCTTCAGCGTACAAACGGAACGGGTGGTGGCTAAGGACAATACAGTAGCGATTCGCGATCGGGTGTGGCAGCTGGACAAGAGCCGATTCCGGCACAGTCTGGCGGGAGTCACAGTGACGATCCATGAACATCTGGATGAAACCGGCGACCCCCACCCCCCACGGACCCCCTTCGACCAATAGCGCCTCGGCCCGGTCGGCGCGCGGGAGTTCCCCAGCCATAATGCCAGCCGAGAAAAAGGGTCCCCGTTCAATTTCCCAGCCCCGCTGCTTTCGCCCCTATTGGCGCTGGCCGCCCTCCTTGGGTCCCATAGGGGCGCCGCAGAATTTTTAGAAAATCGCGGGCTATGTGTGGAAGGTGATCATCGAACCGCGACGGAGTTTCACGGATCGCCGGGTTGGCCAGCGTGGCGAGGTGTTCGGCAGAGACGAGCGACAGTCTTGTCCGATGGGATGCTGCTCAAGGAATCGGCGCTGCAACTGTGTCAGTTTGATCGCGTATTCGCCGGTCGCCGCGCGAGGAAATGCGTGAGGAGGAAACATCGACACACGCAGGAATCCTCACAGGACCATACGCCGACACCGTCTGCGCGAATGAGGCCCAGCCGCGATCCAGCGCGGCAAACAGAGACAACAACCGAAATCTACCGAGAGCTCGGACCAGTAGAACGTTCTACGAACTGAAGCGTCCACCCCAGGGAAGTCTCTAATTTCAGGTGCCGATGCCAAATTGGCTACGCACAAGCCGCGGGCTGTTTGCGGTAGCTGTAGGCGAACCACATCGTATGCGCGTGTCGCCGCCGTTCACCGCACAGGGCCGCTATGGTTTGAGGTTGCGGCGGGACTTAACAGTTCTTCGACCGGATGTTTCCCTGCCAAGGCGATTCCCCGGAACAGGATCGTCTAAAACTGCGGAAAGTTAAAGCTTGCTGCGGAATGACCCTCCAGAGTTTCACCTGTTCAGTGTGTAGGCATAGACGGTGTCCTGGGCAGCGATGATGATGAACTGACGGCCGTCCATCATAAATGTGGTTGCGCCGTTGGTCGGCAACACCGGCAACCACGTATGCCACAGAATTTTGCCCGTGGCCGCGTCGAAGGCGCAGAAATTCGTCGAGCCGTCGTGGCCGAACAGCAGTCCGCCGGCGGTGGTCAGCAGTCCCTGAGCCCCGCCACCTTCATGCATCCACTTCGTCTCGCCCGTATGGTAATCGATGGCGCGGATCCCGTTACGCCCGTTGGTAGCGCCGCCCGCGCCGCCGGTGAATCCGTAGCCTTCGGGCCGTTCCGACGCGTCGACAAGGTACATCATGCTGAGGCTCTCGGTGGTGCCCACGTAAAAAAGGCCCGTCTGCGGGTCGAAGCTGGGAGGGGGCCAGTTGGTGCCCCCTGAGATCGGCAGAACCAGAACGCCGTCGACACTGGCTTCCTTCTTCGGATTGTTAATTGGCTGCCCTTTGGCGTTGATGCCCTTCGACCACGTAAGATATTCCGGGTCGATGAGGGAGTGTGTGAGTAGATGCTCGCCCGTTACGCGGTCCAGCACGAAGAAGTAGCCGTTTCGCGCCGCTTGCGCCAGAAGCTTGCGCGGTTTGCCTTGCCAGGTGCCATCGAAGAGCACAGGCGCTTCTGTGCTGTCGAAGTCATGCGCATCGTGAGGCGATGTCTGGTAATACCAGGCCATCTTGCCCGTGTCGGCGTTGAGAGCCACAATCGAACACGTAAACAGGTTGTCACCTTTGCGGCTCTGGGTCGCGCCCACGGGGTTGGGATTGCCCGTTGTGACGTAGACCAGGTTGAGATCGGGATCGTAGGTAAGCGGCTGCCATGGACCGCCGCCACCGTGCTTGCGCGAATACTCGTCAGGCCACGAATCGTAGCCGGGGTCGCCGGGATTCTGGGGGGTGGAGTACCACTTCCACTGGACTTCCCCGGTTTCGGGATCGCGCGCTTCCAGAAATCCCTGAAGGTCCAGGGCATCGCCTCCGACTCCCGCAAAGACGTGGTTCCCCACCACGAGCGGCGCTGTGCTGCCGTAATAGTCCATCTCAACAGGCCCGAGTTGCTTGTACCACCGCTCTTTGCCGGTCTTTGCATCGAGCGACACCAGACACGCGTCCGGTGTCACAAAGTAAAGCCAGCCTCCATACATGCCCATGCCCTTGTTGCCGTTGAAGTGATGACCGCCGCGGGTCTTGAAGAAATAACTCCAAATCTGTTCGCCGGTGCGCGCGTTGATGGCCCAGGCGCGGTCCATGGCGGAGAGGTACATAACGCCATCGACCATCAGCGGCGATCCAGCGATCCGATAGCTGTCGCTGGGTCCGCCCCAATAGGTGGGATCCCCAGGTTTCCACGGGCCTCCGACATTGGTGGCCGATTCCGCCGTAGCCAGACCCTTGAATGCCCAGGCCAGAGTCAGCGTAGCCACATTCGACTTGTTGATCTGGTCGAGCTCGCTGTAGCGCTTGCCCGAATAGTCGCCGTGATAGGTGGGCCAAGCGTCGACCGGGTTGCGCTTCTTCAGCACGTTCGGGTCGAGGAACTGAGCGCTCAGAGCAATGGGCAGCAGCGCCAGCCCGGTAATGGAAACGAAACGGGATGTCATGGTGTTCTCCTGGTTATCGATCTCCTACTTGTCGTTCAGATACGCGGCAAGATTGTGGATATCGTCGTCTGTGTACCTCAGCATCAGATCTACGTGGGCCTGCAGTCGGTTGACCCGAGCCACTTTCGGCCATTCGCCGTCGCGCAGCCAGGTTTTCGCTGTGCCGTCCGAGAGCCGAATCTCAACTACGAAATCGTTGATCATGGCGGCGGTTCCGCTGAATTTTTCGCCGGTCTTGAGCGTCACGTTGGTCGTAACAGCCGGCGCGCCCCCGGCAGCGGCGCCACCGCCTCTGCGCCCTCCGCCCCCGAAGGGCCGGCCCCCGGCCAGAATTGCGCCCTGCAGCGTCGGCGCGTCGTGGTTATTCTTTCCGCCGATACCTTTCAGGTCGCCCGCCACGGAGTGGCAGGTATTGCACTTACCGACCGGACCGTTGAAAAATGCTTCGCCGGCCTTCGCATCGCCTGAGAAAACGTTCGGCCTTACGTACGCGCCGCGGTCCGCCGCCACGGTCACCTGGTAATGGAGCCAAGTCGCAACGTCGACGCCGTCGTCATGTGGAAGCTCGAACTTCGGCATGCCCTTTTCCGGACGGCCGAATTTTAGGAATTCCGGCAGTTCACGGCCGCCATGATCCATCTGGACGATCGACGAACGGACGAGGTCGGCACCTTTCTTTCCGCTGCCTCCGCGGGCGTTATCGCCGTGACAGGATGCGCATTGGGCATTGAAGATCCTGCCCCCGCGCTCGACAGCCGCCTTGTCGAAGGCGCGGGTAGTGGTGATGTCGATGGGTCCGGAGGCCGCGGATGGAGTCCCGCCCCCGCGTCCGCCACGTTGCGCCGACGCGAACGGCGCGAAGGCCGCCAGATTCACTGTCACGATCAAAGCGAAACTGCGATAGCTCATGTAATTCATTCCCCTGAGTGGAAACCAACGAAGATACCGGATCACGATCGCTCCCTGACTGCGACGCTCCGAACGTGCGTCACCGTTTGACGTCGCGCCGAAATTCCTGCTGCACTTCTTCGATCAGGTCCACGCCCTGTGAGGTGGGCAACGATGACCAGGAGCACCGCACCAAAACCGATCAAGGTCCATTCGTACCCGCGCCACATGTCGCCGAGTATATCAGCAACTTTGAGCATGGCCTGCTGGGACCCACAAGGACTGGAGCACCAAACTCCTGGCGTCGTTAACCGGGCGTCGGGATCGCCAGGATGGCGGAACTGATCAACGTAGCCACAGATACCATCGGGCTTGTGCGGATGCGGAGCGTCAGTTGTGCTCCCACCCGCTGAGGATGTTGATGAAGTTGGAATTAGCCGGCTGCTCGATCGCCTGCACGAAGTAGATGCGCGAGCCGTCCTGCGAGACGGCCAAGGGATGAGAACTTCCATTGAGGCCGTTAGCCAGCCGGAGGCCCGAAAAGAGTTTGCAATCCACTTCCGGCCTTCTGGACCGTAACTGACCAAAGCGCTGCGTGATCCGCAAACAGGATCTCCCTGCCATCCTTACGCCACACCGTATAGCCACGGCCGGTCGAGGCAGCAATCTGCGTTCGCAACCCTGGGCCCGGGAACGGCTCTCCGATGGGCGACGATACGCCCGATGCCGACGCTTCCCAGATCCGCTTGGGGCCGATCTCAGTGTAGGTGACTATCTCCATCTGTACTCAAGTTGGTCTATTGCACCTTCTCAAGAATCACCGTGGTGCTGTCGAAATCGCCTCGGAGGGTGACGTTGAGCCCGGCTTGCATCAGGTATGCTCCGCTAAGTTGTGGCTGGCGTTCGACGAGCTTGTTGTCGATCGATTCCAGACGGTAGAGGGCTTTCGGGTCGAGGCCTTGCAGGTGGATGGCAGGCGGGGCGGTCGAATATTCTTGCGAGTGACGGAAGACGAAGAGGACGGATTGACGGCTATCGGGGGCAACGTACTGATTGGCGGCGATGTCGCCGCTGCGCGGGGAGTAGAGGCGGTAGAGATCGCCTAATTGCACCGTGTTGCGGATGCGTTTGTAAGTGGCAACCATCTTAGTTGCCGTCGCGGTATCTTCGGCGGAGAATTTATTCAGGTTTGCGCCGATTCCGAGAGCACCCTGCATCGCCACGAGGAACCGGTACTGTAATGGCGTGGAGCGACTATTCATGTTGGGGACGTCGGTAACCCAGGCCGACATGAATTTGGGCGCGTAGGTTTGCGTGAAGCCTTCCTGAATGCGCAGACGATCAAAGGCCTCGGTGTTGTCGCTGGCCCAGACTTCGTCCACCCGGCGGAGAATGCCGAGATCGACGCGTCCGCCGCCGCCAGAGCAGGATTCGATTTCGAGCTGGGGATGTTTGGCACGCAGGTGGTCGAGGATTTCGTAAAGGTTGCGAACGTAGTCAACCCACAGCTTGCGCTGATCGGTTACTGGTTGGTCTTCCCATCCGGGCTCGGAGAGCGGGCGATTCATGTCCCACTTGAAATATTTGATGTTATTCTCGGTGGCCAGTTTGTCGAGGAATCCGAAGATGTACTCTTTTACGTCATTGCGGGCTAGGTTCAGGACCATCTGGTTGCGCAGTTCGGACCGCGGACGATCGGGGAAGTGTATCGCCCAGTCGGGGTGGGCGCGATAGAGGTCGCTATCGGGATTGACCATTTCGGGCTCGACCCAGAGACCGAAATCCATGCCGAGGGAGTTTACGTGATCGATGAGGCCTTTAAGCCCCTGGGGGAATTTTTGCGGATTGACGGTCCAATCGCCGAGGCCGGCGCGGTCGTTATTTCGTTTGCCGAACCAACCATCGTCCATCACAAAGAGCTCCACGCCGAGCTTCGCGGCGGTATCGGCTAACTGCTTCTGGCCGATCTCGTTCACGTTGAAGGTGGTGGCTTCCCAGGAATTGTAGAGCACGGGACGGGCGCGCGAAGTGAGGCCACCGGGCGCGATCTGTTCGCGCTCGAAGCGATGGAGCAGGCGGGAGGCGGCGCCGAATCCGTGGGCGGAGTAGCCGGCGTAAAATGCGGGCGTGTCGAGCGATTCGTTGGCCTTAAGAGGATAAGCGAAGTCGAAGGTGTTAAAGCCGCCGGTGACGCGCACCTGTCGGTAGGGCGTCTGCTCGACGGTGATGCGCCAGTTTCCGCTCCAGGCGAGGGCGCCGAACCAGACGCTGCCGTGGTCTTCGCCGGCGTCCCCCGCGTCGATGGCGAACCAGGGGTTGATGTTATGGCTGGTGTGGCCCTTACGGCTTTCGAGCACCTTCATGCCCTGGTGAATCGCCTCGTGATTTACTTGCGTCTCCGCGGCCCAGCGGCCAGTGAGATACGTGAGCTGATAGCCTTCGCCGGCGGGCAGGTTCCAGGTCGCCGATTGCGCGTTCTCCAGCATGAGCGGCTTGGCGGTGCGGTTGACGATAGTGGCGCTGCGCTCCAGGATGCCGTAGTCGGGATAGACCCGGTAGTGAAGAACCACTTGAATGTCGTCGCGGATGTCTTTCAGGGTGATATCGAGGGTGTTGTCGTGAATTGTATGCGACAGGTAGCGGAGCACCACATCGCGGTTGCCGTCGGCGCGCGTCAGTTTCAGGGCAGGTTCGTAGTAGCGCGTTCCGCCCCAGGCGGCAAATTCCTCGCGCTCGAGCATGGCGGGCGGATCGAAGGAGGAAAGCTCGCGTCGCGGGACGGCGGCTGGCAAATCGTCGGCGCGCCAGAGGGCGGCGCCCCAGTAGAGGTGCTGGAGTTCACCGTTGAGGTCGACGCCCATAGCGTAGGAACTTTCCCGTGTGGTGAGTAGAAAGAGCTTGCGGCTTTCTACGTATTGGATCGGCTGGGCGGCGACGGCTAACGCGCCCAGGGAGGCAAGCAAAAGCGACGAGGCTAGGTAGCGCATAGAATCGACTCCAGTTTACAACCGGGGGTGCGATAGGCGGGCTAAAGCCCCAAGCAGGCTTAAAGCCCGTTAAAGCCTGTTGGAATAAACGTTTGAAGCTTGAGGCGCCAACAAAGGCACGTGAGATCCGGTTGGAGAACCACCCAGGCCAGGAGTCGGCCGCCGATCCAATCTCCTCGAACGGCCTTTGGAGCGGATCAATGAGTCGGCACTGACGCATGCGGCGTCGGGACCCAGAGAAGGAAAACAGGCACCCGGGTGGCGCCAGGCGGAGGTGGAGACGTGAGCCGGGCCGGCTTCTACCGCCTCCACAACGTGCCGGTCGCCCAAGACCGAGACATCGATCTGCGCGACGAGATTCAAAAGATCGCCCTGGAGTTCCCCTATTAGCGTGCTCGGCCGGAAGGACGCTACCGCGCTTACTTTGCCCGTTTTGCAACTATTGGAGGAGGCGGACCGTTCGACTGCGCGGCGCGTCCGCCAACCGGCCCTCCGAATCCACCCGGGGCCCCGCGCCCCCCGGTTACTGTGAAGATGATCTCGTCGCCGGCTGCCGACATCGTGCCGGTATACATGGCTTTCACCGGCTGGTCCGTCCCCGTCCAAACGTAGAACGTGATCTTGTCGCGATCTACCTTTCCGCCCATCACTTCGGTGTTGAGCGGCGAGCTCGTACCGGGATCGATGCGCACGGTGATAGTCCCGGTCACATCAGCGCCCGCCTGATTCAACACCAGAACCGTGGAGAGCCTCGTCCTCCGCCGCGCCCCGCCGTTGGCTGGATCACCCACTTGCCGGAAAAGTTGGCGGGCTGCGTGGCCGCCAATAGGCCGGCAAACAAACCATTGTCATCGCGATCTTCATAGACGCCTACTTGGGCCGCACCGTCACAATCACGCGCGCGTAGCGCGTGAGGGGCGGCTTTCCGGAATCGGTCACTTCCGCAATCAAGTGGATGGTATCGCCGGCCTTGGCGTCGGCCGGCACCTGGAAGTAAGACGTGGGCTTATCGGCATCACACCTCGCTCTTGTATGTCCCAGGCTCGTGATATTGCCACCAGAGTTGGTCAACTTATCGCCATCGGGATCGCTCGATCCCGTCACGCTCAGCTTCACGGTCGAGCCTGGTGCGGCGTCGATGTCTTTCGGCACGGCCAGATTGACGATGGGCGCGTGGTTCGCCTCGCGGTACGATTTCACGCACCAATCGGCGCGCGACGCCCAGTCGTTCTGAAATGCCTCTGCCCAGCGCCAGATCGGCTTGTAGAGATCGCCATCGTCCTCCGCGTCTTTCCAGACGTTCGTGGTGCCCAGCTTCTCTTCCACGAATCGCCCTCCCCATCCGCCGTAACTCGGGTTCTCCAGACTTCGCAGCCCCAATTCGATCTGATGAATGTACGAGGGCGAGTCTCCCTCCGAACGAAACGCGCCATTGAACGGTTCATACGCGCCCGCCAGGGGGCCCGCGATTCACCGTGATATTGCCCTCCAGCCGTCAACGATATTATTCTGGGCGAATTCGGATCGTCGCAATGGTCTGTGCGTTATTTCCCTTACTAGCGGCAGATACGGCGCCGGTGCGGACCAAAGCAAACCTACGAAAGGATCCTTCCGCGCAGGTTGCTCCAATTCGAGTCCTCCTTCCAGACGATGAGCGTACGGTTCCAGATGCCACGTCCTCGCCCTCTACCTCAAGGTGAAGACAGAAGACAAAAAGGTCGGTTGGGTGTTGAAAAAGGCCGTCGAGATATTGCCAGACGCAGCCGGGGCGGTGTCGCTGAACCAGTAGCTTCGCTACCGGGTGCAAGCGCAATTTCTTCTGATTGGCCCAAGCCTGATCCAGTGGACGTGAACTTCGAGGGGACCGAGGGAACTTGCCATGGAACTGGTGATTGCGGCGATACAGCTACTATGTGCGAAAGAACCGGTCAAATGTGCTTCCGCCGCATCATTGCCCCTTCCCACTGCGAAGCCGTCTCGCGCCAACTGGACGCCTGCGCAACTTGCTACATTCAAGCCCGTTGAACGCGTCGCACTTCGTAGGACCGGCTTCCTCACGCATATGACCAACGTCGAGAACACAGGAAGTGGCGAATCCACCAACTGTCATTTCCATACCGACGATGATGTGGACTGGCACATTTATCTGCAAGAGAATCCTGGGGAAACCATCGACAAGGCCGTCATCGTAGAGACGACGCCGCGCGTCCGCAAGCTGCATCATTTGGATGTTGCCATGCTTAACAAATCGGTGGAAAGCGGAAATCCGATACGCGTCACTGGTTTTCTCATGCTGGACCCGGAGCATAGGAACCAGGTCGGGAAGTTTAGAAGTACGGTTTGAGAAATCCACCCGGTTACGAATATTGAAGCCTGCAGCGCCAAGCTCATGTAGCGACAGCGATTGCATTCCGCTGGATCAGTTGAAATAATGCCGGAATGCTCGCCGGCCTCGGCGAATCTCATTGCAAAGGCGTCCATTCCGCCGTCGGATATTGGGTCACATTGCAGTGCAGAATCTTCCGCCGTTCGTGCTCGATGACAAAGAAGCAAACAGCACGCGGAAAGTCACGGTTGGAACGGTGAAGAAATCCATGCGGCGAGAACCTCGCGGTGTTTCTGCAAAAACGTTGCCCACTACCGCTTTGGGTCGCTACGGCGGGAGATGCGGCGCAAATACCGGGCCACGCTTCGCTCCGCGATAGTGAAGCCGAGCTTCTGCAGTTCGGCATGGATTTTGGGTGGTCGCCAGATCAAGGCAAAATGTCGCGCTGTCGCCTGTGAACCTCAATCACTGGCAGAGGTCCTCGATTTCCGGCTTCTCCGGGCTGATCCGGGTGCACGCCGCCCAGTGGTCCGGCTCGATTTCACGGAGCATCGGTTTGGACTCTGCGCACTCCGCGATGGCATAGGGACACCGGGTACGGAAGCGGCAGCCCGACGGCGGATTGAGCGGTGAGGGCACATCTCCCGTCAGGACCATCCGATTACGGCCCGCCACAGCGCCAATCACCGGCAGCGCAGACGTCAGAGCCTTGGTGTACGGCATCAACGGACGTTTATACAGCGTCGCCGCCGGCGCTAACTCCACAATTTCGCCCAGGTACATGACCGCGATCCGATCCGCAATCCGCCCTACCGCCCGCAGGTCATGCGAGATGAAGAGATAGCTCAGTTTCATCTCGTCCCTCAGCCGTTCAAGCAGATTCAGGATCTGCGCCTGAATCGAGACATCCAGCGCGGAAATGGGTTCGTCCGCCACCACGAAGTCAGGCTCCGCTGCCAACGCCCGTGCGATCCCGATCCGCTGGCGCTGGCCGCCCGAAAACTCATGCGGGTAACGTACCGCAAAGCGCTTGCTTAGCCCGACCATCTCCATCATCCGTTCCACTCGAGGCCTGGCGCCGCCGTTGTGGACCAAACCCAATGCGCGGATCGGCTCGGCGATGATCGACTCGATCGTCATACGAGGATCAAGCGAGGCATAAGGGTCTTGGAAGATCATCTGAATGTGCCGACGGAACGGCCGGAGGTCTCCGGTCAGAGTACGCCCGCGATAGAGGATGTCCCCAGACGTTGCGCGCTGCAGGTGCAGGATGGCGCGTCCGAGCGTCGTCTTGCCGCAGCCTGATTCGCCGAGCAGCCCGAGCGTTTCGCCTTCCGCAATATCGAACGACACGCCGTCCACGGCGCGCACCGTAGCGTCCCTAGATGGGAAATGAACCTTTAGATCGCGGACCGAAAGCAGCATCTCCGGCATGCGTCACCTCACCCAGCACAGCGACCAGTGGTTCTCGCGCACCTGGTGGTACGGCGGTTGTTCCTGTCGGCAGCGCTCCACCGCTTCCAGACAGCGATCCGCGAACGGACATTGATGCGGCGGCAACGCGGCAACATCAGGCGGCTGTCCTGCGATCTGAAACAGAGGACCATCGCGCCGTCCGGGTTCCGGGATGCAGCGCAACAGCGCGCGGGTATATGGATTTTCGGGATTCCGGAACAACTCCGCGGACGGCGCGGATTCCATGATTCGCCCGGCGTACATCACCAGCACCCGGTCCGCATTTTCAGCGATGATTCCCAGGTCATGCGTAATCAGGATCAGCGCCGCCTGGCTGTCGCGGCGCCGCTCGCGCAGCAGGTCCAGGATCTGCGCCTGGATGGTGACGTCCAGAGCCGTGGTCGGTTCGTCCGCGATCAGGAGCTTCGGTTTGCATGCGAGCGAGATGGCGATCATCACGCGCTGCCGCATGCCTCCGGAAAACTGGTGTGGGTATTGACTCGCCCGCGCACCGGCGTCCGGAATCCCCACCGTCTCCAGCATGTGGACCGCTTGCGTGCGCGCCTCGGCGCGGCTGTGTCCCAGATGCGCGCGCGTCACTTCCGCAATCTGCAACCATACCGGCAGGAACGGGTTCAGTGACATCATCGGGTCCTGAAAGATCATCGCCAGTTTTGCGCCGCGGACCGCACGCAGGTCCTTCTCGCCCAGCGATCGCATGTCCCGGCCCTCAAAAACAATATCGCCCGCCACCGTCCCTGGTTTGGGCACCATACCCAGCAGCGCCAAGCTAGTGATCGATTTGCCGGATCCGGATTCGCCGACGATGCCCAGCGCTTCCCCTTCCGCCACCTCGAAGCTGACGCCATCCACCACGCGCGAGAAGGCCTGGCCTGATGGAAATGTGACCTGCAGATCGCGAACGGCGAGCAGCGGCGTCATAGATTCCTCCCCGAGCGTGGGTCGAGCGCGTCCCGCAAGCCATCGCCCAAAAAATTGAGGCTCATCAGCATAAGTGCCATGAGCACTGCCGGCGCCACCAGCAGCACAGGATGCACCGAGATCGCCTCCGCGCCTTCCGACGCCAGCACGCCCAGCGACGAAGCCGGTGGCGGCACACCGAGTCCGAGAAAACTGAGGAACGCCTCGCCCAGAATGATCGAGGGAATCGTCAGCGTCGCATACACGATAATCGGACCGATTGTGTTGGGCAGAATGTGGCGGAGGATGATGCCGCCGTCCGATACCCCGGCGCAGCGGGCAGCATCAACGAACTGCTCGTGCTTTAAGCTCAGCACTTGACCGCGGACAATGCGGGCGGTAGTTAGCCACGATGTCGCCCCGAGCGCCAGGAAGAGCAGTCCAAGGCTGCGGTCGAACAACGCCATCAAAATGACCACCAGCAGGATGTCCGGCAGCGCGTAAAAGATATCCACCGCTCGCATCATCACTTCGTCGAGATGCCCGCCGAAGTACCCCGCGACGGCTCCGTAACTGACTCCGATCAATAGTGAGATCAGAGTGGAAACGAAGCCGACCATCAGGCTGATGCGGGAGCCGTACAGGACCCGCGCCAACAAGTCGCGACCTAAGGTGTCGGTGCCGAACGGGTGAGTGAACGAAGGGTTGGCCAGGCGCTTGTCGAGCCCCAGAGTGTCGTATTCGAAGCCGTTAAACAGTTGCACCAGCCACGGCCCAGCGAGCGATGCCACTACAATCGCCGCGACGATCCAGGCGCTCGCCAAGGCTACGCGATTGCAGCGGAAGCGCCTCCACGCCTCCAGCCACGGGCTGGAGCCTTCCTCAACACGCTCTTCCAATTCCGCCAGCGCGGGACTCATTGCGGCCTCCAGTTCGTGTCGATCCAGGTGTATTTGAAGTGGTGCTCGTTGAGTGCATTCCATTCCCATCCGCGGACGTAGGGCTTTACCAACGATGTGTACACCGCCGAGTGGATCGGAATCAGGGGCATCGCGGTGAGCAACAGCCGTTCGCATTCCGCGAGTCGCCGCATACGGAGCACGCGGCTGGGCGCCGCATTCGCGGCCGCGAGGAGCGCGTCATACTTGGGATCTGTCCACCCGGTTTCGTTCTGTCCGGAACCGCTTTTGTACATGTCCAGGAAGGCGGCCGGATCGGGATACTTGGCCGTCCACGGGTCGATCGCCAGATCCCGGTAGCTGACGTCCACAAGCATCTCAATCCAGACGTTGAACTCCCTGGGTTCGAGTTTCACGTCCAGGTTGAGGTTCCGGCGCCATTGCTGCTGCACGATTTGAGATGTGGTCGCAGGACCATTGATGATAACGGTAACTGTCAGTCGTCTTCCGTTGGAGTCATACCCGCCAGGAAAGCCCGCTTTGGAAAGCATCGCGCGCGCCGCTTCCGGGTTGTAGCGGACGACGTCAAACTGGACGCCATCCACATCGACGGGCAAACTCGTGACTGCATCATAGCCCTTTATCGGCGGGACGCAGCCCAACGCGGGAGCCTGGCCGGCGTTCAGCGAGTCGGCAATATCCTTCTTCCCCGTTGCCATGTTCAGGGCATAGCGAAGCAGAACGTTGTCAAACGGTTGCTCGCGGACATTGATTGCATAGCAGACCCGTTCCAGGGTAGGGATAGAGTGGAAATCCTGGCGGCCGCCTAGTCTAGCGCGTGTACGAATTGTGACGGCATGTAGGCGCCATCCGTCGCATCGACGTCACCAGTCTTATACATATCGACGAGGATGTCGTGCTTCACCGGAAGAAAGACGATCTCATCCAACCCTACGGATCCGGCTTCGTAGTATGCAGGATTCTTGACGAGCACCACGCGCTCATAGGACCGCCTTTCTTTCAGCCGGAACGCGCCGCTCACGATCCGGCCCCACTCGGCGCCGCTTTCAATGCCATGCCGGGGAACCGGGAAAAAGGCGCGCTGGCTCTGGATCGCCAAGAAGTGATACGTTGGGGCGCATAGACTCACTTTTAATGTGTAGTCATCCAGGGCTCGAACGCCCAGTTCCACAGGTTGGCGCTTCCCACGATGGATATCGCGGCCGTTCTCGATCAGGTAGAAATAGCTCGCGTCTGCCGACCCGGTTCGCGGATCCGCGGCGCGACGCCAGGAATACACAAAGTCGTGTGCGGTGATGGCGATTCCGTCGCTCCAACGCGCGGGGATATTGTCCGGAGGCGCTTTTCGGCCGCGCGAGAATTCTTCCGGAAGATCGTCGGTAGTTACAAAGCGGATCCCTCTGGGGCTGCGATGGCCGCGTAGGAAGAACGTAAACACGGTTGAGTCGCTGTTCGTCTCATAGTGGGTAGCCAGCCCGGCCATTGGCTCAAGCGTCAGGGGATGAAATTTGGTCAGACCGTCGAATAGCGCGTTGATAATACGCATCTCGGTTCCCCCCGAGTACGTTCCCGGATCGAATGTGTCAGGCTCGTTGCCGTTCGCATAAACGAGGCGCTGACGGGCGGGCGGCCTGTTTGCGCCGAAATACGGACCGCCCTGCCTGCATGCGACCAGCGCGGCAGGCGCCGCGGCCAGCAAGATCCGGCGCGGCATCGGCCGGCTCATCGCGGCCTCCAGTCCATGTCGATCGAGGCATATTTGAAGAGTCGAAGGTCTAGCAGATTCGTCGGCAGGCCGCGAACGAACGGCTTCTGCAGTATCGACCATGTGTTGTAGCAAAGCGGAAGGATCGGCATGGCGCGAAGCAGGTGTCGCTCGCACTCCGCCTGTTTGCGCAACCGCTCGGCCGGGTCTATCGTGCTGTTGGCCTCGGCGAGCATGGCATCGTAGCGCGGGTCCTGCCATCCAGTGCAGTTGTTGCCCGAATCACTCAAGTACTTGTCGAGGAAAAACGTCGGATCCACGTAGGTGCCCCAATCGCCGCCATCCGTGAAGCCTTCGTAACTGAGTTCCGAAGCGGCCCGCATGGCTGACTTGAAGTCCTGCACGTCGATTGTCAATTCGGCGCCGAGCACTTCCGCAAGCTGTTGGCGGATCATCATGGAAATGATCGTGGTCAAAGGCAGCGACGCGGAAAGGAAGCGCACCTTGAGCCGTCCATGCGAGCCGTATCGCGAAGCGGCGAGCATCGCGCGGGCAGCCTCCGGATTGTGCTCCAGCACGTTATAGGATCTTTCGCCCAATTGAACCATCGCTTCTTCCGGGTTGGGATATCCTGGCATCGGCGGCACGAAGCCCTTAGCCGCAACCCGGTCCGCTCCGAGCACTTTCGCGATGCGGCGCTTGTCCACGGCCATGTTCACCGCGCAACGAACCAGCGGATCATCGAATGGCGGACGCCTGGTATTCATCAGCCACCAGACCCCGAAGACAGCCGGCGCGTTGTAGTAGTCGCGCCTTCCTTCCAGCATGGACGCGAACTGCAGGGGAATCCGCTCGCCCGGCATGCTGTGAACTTCGTCCGCCTCGTAGAGGTCGACAATCTTGCTGGGCTGGGCCACGGAGAAGAAGTGGACTTCATCCAGCGAGACCAGGTTGGCATCGTAATAGGCTGGATTCCGCTCCAGAATCACTCGCTCGTAAGGCCGCCATTCCTTTAAGCGGAATGCGCCGCTCGAAACAATATTCTCGGGTTGGACCCACGCTGCCTCGCTGCCGGCGCGCTTTGCCGCCTCCACCGCCTGCCGAGGCACGCAGGCCAGGGCTATGCTGCCGGTCAGTTTGAGAAACAGGGGAGCCGGCTGTTCCAGTTCCACTTCGAACGTGAGGTTGTCCAGGGCGCGGACTCCGAGTCGCTCGGCGGGTTTGTGCCCGTGCTGGATATCCCGGGCGTTGCGGACATAGTACAGAGCGTAGGCAAACGGGGCAGCGCTCGCCGGGTCGATCACACGCCGCCACGAGTAGACGAAGTCGTGCGCCGTAATCGGCGTTCCGTCGGTCCATCGTGCCGCGTGCGTTCCCGTCCCGCCGGGAAGGCAGATCCCACGCGGATTCGGATGCCCGCGCAAGAAGAACGTCAGCCGGGTATCGTCACCGTTGATCTCACAATGCGTCGCCAGACCGGCCGCCGGTTCCACCGTATAAGGATCGTAAGAGATCAGGCCTTCCAACAGCGATGGCAGAATGTATACTTCGAAGCCGCCGTTGTAATTGACCGGATCGAGACCGTCGGGTTCGGGACCGAGTGCGAACTTGAGCACTCGCCGCGGTGGCCGGGCGTTGCTGCCGAAATATTCCGAGCGTTTGCCGCATCCTGCAAGCAAGAGCGGAGCTCCGATCGCGCTGCGGCGAGTAATGGAAGCTGCCGTCATTGAGTCCTCCAGGCCGTATCGATCCAGACGTATTTGAGCGGCTCGCGATCCAACAGGTTATTTCCGAGCCCGCGGACGTACGGCTTCACCATTACCGCATCCACCCAGTGGTCTTGCGGTATTACCGGCATGGCACGAAGCAGCCGCCGCTCGCACTCCATCAATTGCTGGGTGCGGATCGCGAGATCGGTTGCATGCTTCGCCGCGGCGACCAGGGCTTTGTACGCCGGATCGCTCCAGTGCGTGCCATAGCCCGCTCGGTTATTGAAGATATCGAGGAACCAGACAGGATCGATATAGCTGGCGGAAGTACCGGATGAGGCGAGTTGGCGAAACGTGCCGTCTACGATCGCGGCCAGCCACGCCGGAAAATCGGCGAGAACAATGTCGGTTTCAATTCCAAGATTCTGACGCCACTGATCGCGAAGGACCTGAGCCCACAAAACGCTTTCCGCGTCGTTCCCGCTGAAATATTCGATGCGGGCGGGAAGAGGTACGTCGACGCCACGGAGAATTTCGCGCGCCCCCTCCGGATCGAAAGCGAGGACGTCGTACTCGCGTCCTCCGATTGGAACGAAGAGCGACTTTGCCGGCTGGTAACCGGCGCCCGCGGGGATGACGCTCGATGCGGGTATGTTGCCGGCTCCCAGCAGATCGGGGACCCGTCGCTTGTCGGTCGCCATGTTCATGGCGTAGCGCACGCGGACGTCGTCAAATGGCGGGGCGGTCGTATTCATCGCGATGAAACTCGAGGCGTAAAGCGGCTGCGGGCGAAAATCCTTCTTGCGTCGAAGAACCGGCATAATCGCGGGAACCAGATTCCGCACTACCGTCGCCGCGCCCGCACGATACAGATTCAAAGTGGTGGCTTGCTCACGCGGAACCAGGAAGGTGATATCGTTCAGCGCCACGTGGCCCGCATCGTAATACAGGGGATTGCGTTCGATCACGATATCGTCATAAGGGCGTCGAGCCCGGAGCCTGAACGCCCCACTGCAAACCATTGAGCCCGGCTCGGTCCACCGTCGGCCTGCCGAACGGATCGTGTGTTCCGGCGTCGCGCAGGCGATCCGGTTCGACACCAGTTCGAGAAAGTAGTGTGCCGGTTCTTCGAGATCGGCCTCCAGCGTTTGATCGTCGATCGCCCGGACGCCGAGTTTCGCCGGCTCCATCTTTCCGGCGTTTACCGCTTCGCCATTCCGCAATGCATACAGTAGAAACGCTCTGGAAGCGGCAGTTGCCGGGTCCACGGCGCGCCGCCACGAGTAGACGAAATCGCCGGCGGTAATAAAGGTTCCATCGCTCCAGTAGGCGGGCTTAGCGGGATCTGGCTCTGCGCGGCCGCGCGAATATTCCGCGGGCAAAGCGCCGGCGCCCGGCAACCTGGTTCCGCGAGGAACTGGATGACCGCGAAGATAGAACCTGTAGCGCAGCGCATCGGGCGAGATTTCGTAATGGGTTGCGAGCGCCGCCATGGGCTCGCCGGAAATCGGATGTAGACTCGTCAACCCTTCGAACAGAGAGAGAATGAGAGGATCAAGCATGCCCTCGGGCACCGCGGGATCGATCGACTCCGGCTCCCCTTCGAGCACCATCGTCACGCTTTGTGTCCGTGGCGGCTGCGTGTTGCCGAAGTACGGTTCGTCCGGCCGGCTACAGCCGGCCAGCGCCAACGGACCTCCAGCCAGCAACTGACGTCGCGAAATCATGCGGCGCCCTCACTGCCGAAATACTCCGAGCGTTTGCCGCATCCCGCAAGCAGGAGCGGAGCTCCGATCGCGCTGCGGCGAGTAATGGGGGCTAGCGTCATTGAATCCTCCGGGGCGCAACGGGCGAAGTCATGCCGCACTCCAGTTCCGATCGATCCACGTGTATTTGAACTGTTGCCGGTCCATCATGTTCGTGCCGAACCCGCGAACGAACGGTTTGCGCATATAGACCCACACGTCGCCGTACGTTGGCAGGACCGGCATGGCCCGAAGCAGGTGGCGCTCACAGCCGGCGAGTTTGCGCAGCCGCTCCCCCCGATCGGTCGTCGATCGTGCGCCGGCGAGCATTTAGTCATAGCGGGGATCGGTCCAAGGCGTTGTATTGGCCGTGGACTGGCTGGTGAAGCTGTCGAGGAACCAGGTTGGATCCAGGTATCCGCCGTAATCCGCGCAGCCGGCCACCGTATAGTTGTGGCTGTAGATGCTCTGGATCCAGGTCTGCACCCCTTGCGTCACCAGGATGAGTTCGATCCCGAGATTCTCGCGCCACTGCTGCCGAAAAACTTGGGGAACCAGCCTGGCTTCCGGCAGATTGGGGTTCAGGAATTCCAGCTGGAGCCGCCGCGAGCCAATCGCTTTCACCAGGAGTTCCCGGGCTGCCCGGGGGTTGAATGCCAGCACGTCACAATCGGCGCCATCTATGTTCACGAGGAGACTCTCCGGCGCATCGTATCCAGTGACGGGCGGCACAAGCCCGAGCGCGGGTTTCCGGCCTACGCCCATGAAGTCCGCGATAGCCCTTTTGTCAGTGCCCATGTTTAGCGCGTACCGCACACGCACATCGTCGAGCGGAGGCCGGTTGGAATTCAGCACCTGAAAAACAGTCCCGAAGCTGGGGTAGGCACGGAAATCTTTCTTGCGGCTCAGGAATGGCATCAGTGAAGGAATGTAGGTTTGAATCAGGGCTGCGTCGCCCGTCTTGTAAAGGTTGACATTGGCGACGCCGTCGGTCACCGGCAGAAAAGCGAGTTCGCCAAGAGACACGATTCCTGACTCGTAGTAATGTGGATTACGGCTCAGAATGATTTCTTCGCCCGCACGGCGATGCCGCAACTGAAATGCTCCACTGCTCACGAGGCGGCCCGGTTCGGTCCAGTCCCTTTCACCCGCCTCGATAGCCTGACGGGGCACGGCGCAAAAGACGCGGTTCGACGCCAGTTGCAGGAAAAAGGGAACCGGCTCCCGGAGGTCTACCCGGAGTGTGAACGCATCGAGAGCCCGCACCGCCAGTTCGTCGGGACGGCGTTTTCCCGCCGTCACCTCTTGTGCATGCTGGATGCAGAATAGCTGGAACGCATAATTCGCGGCTGTTTCGGGCGCGACTGCGCGACGCCAGGAATAAACGAGGTCATGCGCCGTGATGATGGCTCCATCGCTCCATCGCGCGACTTGGGTGTCTGGCGGAGCCGGCCGCCGGCGCGAAAACTCAGGCGCGAGGTCGCTCGTGTTCGGCAGCCGCACGCCTATGGCCGCTGCATGGCCCCGCAGGAAGAAAGTGTAACGTAGACCATCGGCACTCACTTGGTAATGTGTGGCCAGCCCCGCCATAGGTTCGCACGTGACGGGATGACTCGTCGTGAGCCCTTCGAACAGCGCGTGAACTATGTACAACTCCCAGAGGTCGGCGGACTTCGCGGGATCGAGAGTGGCCGGTTCCGCTCCGATCAGATACACGAGGCGCTGGCTGTCCGGTGGCGCCGTCCTGCCGAAGTATCCCTGGGCCGGCCTGCAGGCAGCTAGCGCCATCGGTCCGGCAGTGAGCAGTTTACGCCGCGAGATTGGCGTCATTGAACCCTCCGGGCGCCGTCGATCCACGCGTATTTGAAACAGGGCACACCGAGAAGATTCAGCCTTAATCCGTGCACCTCCGGCCTCTCCAGGTAGACCCAGTTGTCGAAGTAAAGAGGAATGAAGGGCATAGCTTCCAGCAGGCGCTCTTCACACGCGGACAGTTCATTCATGCGGAGAGCAGGATCGGGCGCCGAGGTCGCAGCCGCCAACATACGGTCATACTCCGGGTCTGACCAACTCGCATACCCTGACAGGTACAGCGATAGCAGATCGAACGGATCGGCGTAATTGGCTATGTAAGAGTCTTCCGCCACACCGGTGAAATCGCCTTCCGTCAGGATCGTCTGAACGAACGAAGGCACATCCCGAGGAAGCGGGACCGTTTCCACGCCTAGATTCGCCCGGCACTGCTGTTGGAGAATCTCAGCCAGCAGAAAGCTGTCCTGACGCGCGAAGAAGTGGATCTGTAGTGGTTTCTGAGCGTCCGGGCGAGACTCCCTAGCCCATAGCTCCCGAGCCGTCCGGGGATCGTACGCGAGGACGTCGCACGAACGGCCATTCAATTCCACAGCCAGGCTCGCGGGGGAACTATACCCCGCGAGCGGTGGGACCCGGACCTTGGCCGGCTGCTGGCCGCTTCCCAAAAACCGGACGGTGGCTTCCTTGTCGGTCGCCATATTTAAGGCGTAGCGAAGGATGACGTTGTCCAGCGGGGCGCGGTTCGCGCTAATACGCCAATTGTGGTTGGCGCAGGCCGGCAGGACATGGAGACCCGGCACACTCTTTAGGCGCGGCGCCAGCTGTAAGGGAGCACTCTCCCATCCATCGAATCGGCCAAGCCCGCCCGAAAAAGATTCAGGACCATCACCCCGTCCGCGGGCGCGAAGTGAATTTGCTCTACCCCTACCAGGGAGGCGTCAAAGTATTTCGGATTCCGCGACAGCACGACCAATTCCCGCAGTCGCGACTCCTTCAAGACAAACGGACCGCTACCGACCATTTCGCCAGGGTCCGTCCAGGAGGACTCGCGCCCGTGCCGCCGAGCCGCTTCGATGGTGTGCCACGGCATGGGTGCTATCGACACACTGGTGCAAAGCTTCAGGAAGTCCGGAGCCGGAGCTCGAAGATTCACCTCGAACGAGAAGGTATCCATAACGCGCACGGCAAGTTTGTCCGGCGCGAGCCTACCCGCGTTGACCGCTTTCGCGCCGTCGATATAGAACAGGCAGTAAGCGAAGGAGAACGCCGTCTCGGGCGCCAGGTAACGGCGCCATGAGAAAACCACGTCGGCGGCGGTGACGGGCACACCATCGCTCCATCGCGCCGGTTCGCCAAATGCCGCGCCCTGCCTCGCCCGTGTAAACTCGGCGGATAGGGAACTGGCGCCGGCCAGCCGGATTCCCTTGGGAGCGGGGTGCCCCCGGAGATAAAACGTGTATCGCGTCCCTTCCCGGTCGATCAGGTAGTGGGTTGCAAGACCCGCAATCGGCTCGGTAGTTACGGGATGCTGTTCCAGAAGCGGTTCTAACAAACGCGGACAGGATCCACGCCTCCGAGCCCCCTGGCGATTGGGCCGGATCCAGGGTGTACGGCTCTCCGCGGAGCAGATAATTGAGCCGGCCAGGATGACTGCGGGGAGTGCCGCAGCCACTGAGACTGAAAGCGGCGCCGGCCGCCGCAGCAGCGGCGACCACGACATCCCTTCGCGACGGCACGGGGCACGGATTCATTGCAGCCACGCACCAACGGGATCAGGCAGCATGCTGTCTTCCAATTGCGATCGATCCAGACGCCCCGCCGATAAGATAAACCAACTGGTCTAACGGCGGCGGCTCGATTCGACCGAAGTACTCGCCGTCACCCCGGCCACACGCGGCGAAAACAGCCGGAGCCGCGGCCAAGAGAGTTCGTCGCGTCATGCTGTCTTCCAATTGCGATCGATCCAGACATACTTGAGCGATGGTACGTCGAGCGGATTCAACCGCAAGCCCCTGACTTCCGGACGCTCGAGATAAGTCCACGAATCGAAGTAGAGGGGAATAAACGGCATGCCTCGGAGGAGCCGTGCCTCGCTCTCGGAGAGTCTCTCCATGCGGAGCGCAGGATCGGCCGTAGCACTGGCGGCAGCTTCCATTCGGTCGAATTCAGGGTCGGACCAGTGCGGGTAATTCGCCGTATAGAAAGTCAGAAGGTCATTGGGATCCGGATAATTCGAGATATAGGGATCGTCTGCCATTCCCGACCAATCGCTGGCGCCCAATATCGCGTCGAAATACACAGCTATCTCTAGCGGCAGAATCCTTGATTCGACGCCCAGATGCGTTCGCCACTGCGACTGAAGAACCTCGGCCACAAGCAGGCTCTCCGTCCGGGCTAGGCAGTGGAGATCGAGCGGATCGAGGCCCGGGCCGCCGCACGCGTTCCAGATTTCGCGCGCCGCTCGTGGATCGAAGGCCAATACGTCACAGACCCGTCCATTGATTTCGACCGGCATCGATTCAGGCGAACGGTAGCCTTGCATCGGTGGCACTCGCGCTTTTGCAGGTCTTTGTCCCGAACCCGTTAATTGCGTGATCTGTTGTTTGCCGGTTGCCATGTTCACCGCATACCGCAGCAGCACGTTCTGGAAGGGCGGCCGCAAAGTGTTGAATCTCCAACCGTGACTCGCGGAGGCGGCAAGCCCGCGATACCCCCGGGCTTTGGTCATTCGCGCCGCCAGTTGGAACGGCAACGCGATGCCTTCCATCGAGTCCACATCGCCCGTGCGAAACAGGTTCAGTGCAGTGGCGCCTTCCGCAGTCGAGAAGGTGATGCCGTTCAGGCCCACGACCGCGGCATCGAAGTAGTTCCAGTTCCTTGCCACCACGGTGCGCTCTCGCGGATGTGATTCCACCAGCCGGAAGGGTCCGCTCGTCGCGATATGGCCGGGCTCAACCCACGATTCTTCGCGGCCTCGCGCCTTCGCCGCTTCCATGGCGTGCCGTGGCAGGGGAAGCGTCAGATAGGAGGCGCAAAGCATCGGGAAATAGGGCGCCGGAGTGTGAAGATCCATCTGGCAGGTGAATGCGTCCAGCGCACGCACGGCGAGCTGCTCCGCCGGAGCTTTGCCGGCGTTGAATTCCGCAGCTCCCGCTACGCAATACAGCACCGGTCTCGGGCGCCAGGTAATGCCGCCAGGACGCTACCAGATCGCTTGCCGTGATCGGCGCGCCGTCGCTCCAGCGCGCGGGCAGATCGCGCCTCCCTCCGGCGCGCCCCCGGTTGAATTCGACTGGAACCGACTCTACGCCGGGAAGGCGGATGCCCTCTGGCGACTGGTGGCCCCGCAGATAGAACGTGTAGCGCGTTCCTCCACGTTCGATTTTGTAGTTGGTCGCCAGTCCCGCCATCGGCGCCATAGTCTCTGGATGCAGGCGGATCAGTGGCTCGTAAATGGCGGCCATGATGGAAACCTCGGATCCGCCTGCGCATTTGGCTGGATCGAGCGACAGCGGCTCCATTCCGAGAAGATAGTTCAGCCATCCGGAGCGCCGCTGGGACCGGGAGCAACCGCCGGCCAGCGCCACATTCGCGGCGGCGGCCAGGATCATGTTCCTTCTCGATGGCGCGGCGCACGGAGTCATTGGACCCTCGCGCCGACGGGATCAGGTGTCATGCCGTCCTCCAATTGCGATCGATCCAGGCGTACTTGAACGACCGCATATCGAACAGATTGCTGGTCAGTCCGCGGACATAGGGCTTCCGCAAATAGGCCCAGACGTCGAAATACATGGGGATAAGCGGCATCGCGCCGAGCATTCGCTCTTCACACCCCGCCAGCTTCTGCATGCGTTCGCCGCGGTCGAGCGTGCCATTGGCGTCGGCGAGCATTTGCCGGAAACCCTCGTCGGTCCAGCCGCAAGGATTCCCAGCGCCTGTGGTTACGAAGGGGTCAAGGAAAGGGTTCGGATCGAAGTAGAGTGGCAGGAACGCAAAATCCGCCACCCCAGTGAAGTCGGCCGCCAGCACCATGCTCCAGTGCACATTGGACTCTCGTTGGGCAAACTGCAGCCGGATCCCCAGGTTGCGCTGCCACTGCTGCCGCAATAACTCCGCTCTCGCCGCCGTCTCAGGGAACTGTGGAAAGTGATAGGTGATCTCGATCGGGCCAAGCCCCGTTTTCGCCAGCAGAGCGCGGGCGCATTCCACATCGAATTTCAAAACGTCGATCAGGCGGCCGTCGATTTCAACCCATCGGGACTTTGGCGCCGGATAACCCGGCACAGACGCGATGAGATTCGACGCGGGGAGCCGGCCGCCCCCGAGGAAATCGCAGATGGGCTGCTTCTCCGTCGCCATGTTCAGCGCGTAACGCAGCAAGACGTTATTCAGAGGAGGCTTCTGAACGCTGACTGCCGCACAAATTGAACCGAAGGCCGGCTCGGTGTGAAAGTCGCGCTTCCGCGCCAGCATGGGAATAAATAAAGAAGGGAATACGACACCGGGAACAGCCGCCACTTCGCCCGATTTGTAGAGGTCCACCATCGTGGAACCGTTCACCACCGGCGCGAATTGGAGTTCGTCGATATCGACCATCGCGGAGTCGTAATACGTGGGATTCCGTACGGCTGTGATCCGCTCGTAGGGCCGCCATTCCTTCAGGAGAAACGGACCGCTACTAACCATTCGCCCCGGTTGCATCCACGCCGATTCGTTGCCGTCCCGGCGCGCCGATTCGATAGCATGCCTGGGAACGGGATGAAAGATGTACTGCGTGATCAGGTTCAAGAAAAACGGCGTAGGCGCCCGGAGATCCACCCGAAACGTAAAATCGTCCAGAGCGCGAACTCCGAGTTCTTCGACGGCGCGCTTCCCGGTATTGATCTCCTTAGCGTTCAGGACATAGTACAACTGGTAAGCCATCGGCGCGGGAGTCTTGGGATTGATTATTCTCCGCCAGGAGTACACAAAATCATGCGCCGTAATGGCGCGGCCGTCGCTCCAGCGTGCGGGAACGTGGTTCGGTGCGGATCGGCGGCCTCGCGTGAACTCGTCAGGAAGAGTATCCGCGCCGGGCAGCGCCGTCCCTTGGGGAGCCGCGTGACCTCGAAGGTAAAATGTGAAACGGGTGGCGTCGGCCGAGCCTTCATAGTGGGTAGCCAACGCGGCCATCGGTTGCGGGAGCCGTGGATGGTATTGGGTCAATCCTTCCAGTAGTGCGGGGATGACCCAAAACTCGCTACTCCCGGTGGAGAGCGCGGGATCGAGCGTCTCCGGTTCGACCGGCAGGGTATGGACCAGCGTGCGCGACCGTGGGAGCGTCGTGTTGCCGAAGTAGCCCCCGCTTGCCCTCCCGCACGCCGCCAGCAGGAGTGGCCCGGCGCTGAGCAGGCTGCGGCGGGAGAGACTACTCATACCGGATCCGCGGATCGATCAAAGCGTACATCACGTCCACGGCCAGATTGGCGAACATCAGTGCGATAGCGCCGAAGGCCGTAAGCCCGAGAATCAGGAAGTGGTCGCGGTTATTGGCGGCGTCGATGAAGTACGCCCGCCAGGCCAGGGATGGCGAACATCCGCTCCACCACAACGGTTCCCGTAAGCAGGAACGCGAGCGCGGGACCGCTGAAGCTCACCACGGGCAGAATCGCCCCGCGAAGAGCGTGCACTGTCACTACACGCCATTCCGAGAGGCCCTTTGCGCGCGCCGTGCGGATATACTCCTGCTTCAGAGTCTCCACCAGGCCCGTGCGGGTCAGACGCGCGATGTACGCCACGTACAAAGCGGAGAGCGTCAGAGCGGGAAGCGCCAGGGTCCTTAGCGTCGGAATTCGCAGGTAGCCCCATTCATAAGCCCACTCCAGCCGTGCCGGCGGAAACCAGTACAGGGTCAGGCTGAAAATCAGCACCAGCACGGGGCCAAGGACGAAATTGGGGACGGCGATGCCCAGCATAGCGATTCCGTTGGCCGAATGATCGATCCACGTGTTTTGCCGATTGGCGGCCAAAATCCCAATCGCCAGGCCCACGGTGAGCGCCAGCGCGTAGGCGAACAGACCCAGCACGGCGGAGACGGGAAGCGCTTCCTTAATAATCTGGTTGACCGATTTGTCTTTGTACTTGGTGGAATCGCCAAAGTCGGGGTAGCCTTGCCAGTGATAGCCGCGCCGCGCTTCGTAGCGGAAACCAACCAGTCGCGCCATGTAGCGGGTGTACTGGACCAACTTAGGCTGGTTGAAACCGTACTTCGCTTTCAAATTGGCTTCAATCTCCGGGGGCAGCCGACGTTGGCTGGAAAAAGGACTTCCGGGGGCCATCTGCACCATCACGAAGGTAACGGTGAGCGCGACCAAAACCATGGGCATCATAAGCAGCAATCGCCGCGAGATAAATCGGAGCATAACGAATCACCCAGGCCCGAATAGTGGGCTTGAGTATATCAGACCGCTGTCTCCATAGCATGCAAGCTAGCTAGCTTGTAAATTGCAAGTTATCCTGCAATCTTGCGGCGGCATCATTTACATCTGCCACACCATGGAGCACCCTGAGAAGGGCCTACCGCAGCCGAGATTGGCCACAGCGTTTGAAGTAGTGATAGATGGCAAGGTCTACCGGATTGAGGGAAAGGCACTTCAGCGGCGGATCGGGAGGCAGCGGCAATCGCTCAAATGGCCCGAAGATATCTGTTTTCGCAGAGGCCGATGCTGGAATAAAGCGATTTCGAATGTCCAGTCAGCGTGCGTTAACACGCGAATCGAACTGCTGGACGGCTCACTGTCTCCAGCGTGGATTGTCGGGTTCGAGACCACGCGCACGCTCGAGTAGACGCCTGCCGAAATCCGCGCTGCTAACCATCTCGGGAGTTTCTCCATCGTGCCGGCTAAGCAACGCGATCGCTTCTACCAGCAACTCCCCAGTCACCCCTATCAGCGAGGCGTCCGTCGACGTTTCGAGTTCGTTCACCATCCGTTCTGCGGCCGCCTGAGTTGCCACTGGCAGTCTCATCAGGGGCGTCTCGCGGTACTTCACCGAGGAGGTGAACGCTCTTCCCCCGTCCCCCGGGTTTCGGGCAAAGAAGGCATCCCTTACCGCCCGCGCGTACACACCAGCCAAGTTCACAGTCCACTCGAGTTTGTCGGGTTCCAGAACCTTGAGACGACGCATCAACCTGATTGAATCTTCTATGGGGAGTGCTTGCGCCGCATTCGACAGGACTAAAATGCTATTTGGAAGCCGCTCGATCTGGCGCAACCAGAGAGCCTGCGCGCGGTCCCGATCGGAATCGCTGTTTAGTTTCGTCCAGTTCGGCGACATGCTGGTCACGTCGCTCGCAAACTGAAAGATCTGAGCTTCCGGGTGATTTTCGATTAACCATAAGATGTGCCGGGTTCTCGGCTCTGCAATCATGTTCTGGTAGTAGTAGCTGATCAGTCGGGTGCGCGCCGCTACATTGTGCGGATCGCCGACAAGATCGGATTCGAGCTCGAAGCCTCTGCGGGAGTCGTGTGCCAGCCCTCACTCAGGATCGAAAGGTAGGCTGCTTGTGACGCCGCCTTAGTTGAAGAAGCTGGTGCCGGGCTTTGCGTAGCAGCCTGCGGCTCCGCAGCCATATTGCTGTCAATCGTTAGCAGCCACAGTAGTGCAATAACCACTGGGGAGAGGCCGCCGTTCAACGCGAGATTGCGTATGCCGCGCATGAAAGACTGAATTGATGCATCTCGTCATATTGACCACCTAACCCGTGCCGGTCTTCACCACGCCGCCTCGCCGGGTTTCTCGAAGATTCCGTAGTGCGAGCGCGCGCGGCAGGCCATTACGTGCATCCGGGAAATAAATTGTATACCTAGTCGCCAAGAAAGTGGGTATCGAAAAAGCCGCCAACCCGCCAGTATGTCCGGCCGTTCACGCAAGGAGCCTCGTGGCTGCGTCGTGCCGCCCGCCATCAACAAGGGGCGGATCCAAAATCGAGTTGCCGATATGGCGCTCGGACGCTGATGCAACCGGCGGTCGGCTTTAACGGTCGCGAACTTCCCAAATGGCAGTTGCCGGTTTCGAGCCGCGCCGGCCACCGCACTCTTTGACGGCTTTCGCATCGTGTAACAGATCCTGTCGTTCGGTCCAGGTAATAAACTGGCTAGGGCAGTCGCAGCTTCCGGGGCAAGGTCGCAATGGGGGTTGAGGGGTAGGGCCATAGGGGTCAGCGCGGCAGAAACATCTCATCGATTGGATCGGGAGTGTAGGTACGTGGCTCCTTCGGAATCAGGCTGAAGATCGCTACGCCATATACCAACAGAAAAAACATATAGCAGAAGCCAAGCGCCATTGGATGGCCTAGCGTTATGAGAAGCGCAATAACGGCGACGCTTGAAACAGCCCATCCCCAGACCAGAAAGAGCTGCGCCTTCCTGGTGAGCTTCCCGTCGGTCTTGAATTCGATTCGGTTGCGGTTGTCTACACTGAGGCGGCTATGCAGGAGCAGGATGAAATTGCTATAGGCCTGTCGTCGAAGGAGATAGAGCTTCCTGTCTGCAAATGATTTTCCCCCATCGCAGTAAACCTTCAGGGCGAGTCCGGAGGCTTTGTGAATAAGGCAGTAGTCGTCCCGTTCATCGGGGTCGGGATCTCCAAGAATGAGCGAGATGGATGTGATGTCGTCATATCCGACGCAGCCCGAGGTTTTGAGACTTGTCCATGCAATGCCCGTAGCGTCTACGATCACGGTCATCGCGCCCGTTGACGTAGGAGTGCCGTCGTAAGCAATGAGAGCGAATTCCACTGCGGATTCAGGGGACATAATGGGCCGGATCAGGAGGGCACTTTTTGATTTTACTGAAGGCGGCTTTGAGCCATGGCTGGTTGGAAAGAAAAAGAGACGGCAGTCTTCGATGGCGTTACCACCCCTGCATTCGCCTGCGCTCATGGGTGCGCTCTGCGGCGAGGCGTGGATAAAGTATGCCCACTTGCTAGGAGATGTATGGAGCGCCAGTTCATTGGAGAAAGCCGTCCGGTTCCAAGGAGAGCGCTGCGGATCGCCTCCACGCTCAGTCTGCGTTTCGGCTTATTGGCGGCAGTCTCTGGTAGTACTCGATGCAATTCCTATCCAAGGACGGGTGTACCGAAACTCGCCCAAGCCGTAGCAGACTTCTCTGTTCACGCTACCTTGGGAGAATCCTGGTGAGCAGTTGTTGAAATCGGGTGCTGGACCGGATGCCATCGAATGCGGGATTCGACCGTAGAGAAACCATCCCGAACTCGTGCTCGGCAACCGTGCGCTCCAGCCACTCCTGCGCGTGCTCGCCGTCGCCCACCGCGGCGTAGGCGGCGGCCACCATAAAAGGTGCCCCGGCTACTCGGCCTTCTCCAGTCAGGTGTGCGAGCCCGGCGAGGGCGACTTCATGGAAACCACACCGTTCCGCAACAAATACCTGTACGGCAAGCACGACGTCGGAGTCGTCGACGAGGCTGGGAGGGCGAAGCTCGGCCATCGCGCCGGAACAATTGCCCAGTCCGACCTGGGCGGCTCCCAGTATCAGGTGCGCGTTGGTAAATTCCGGGTCGAGGCTGAGACTGTATCGCGACAGCGTGGCGGCCTTCTCGAACTGATGGTCGTACCAGAAGATCTTTGCCTCATCCGCCGGGATTGCGGCCGACAGCGGATCCAGGATACGCGCACGCTCAAACTCCGCCTCGGATTCGGCTATTCTTCCCATGCTTCCGAGGTATTCGGCATACCAGTGCCGCGCAGTCGAGTAGTTGGGATTCAGTCGAATGGCGGTCCGGAATTCCCGTTCTGCCGCCGCCCAATCGAGGTCGTAGTTAATCGCGAGAAGTCCGAGGGATGCATGCGGTTCGGCGAGACCGGGGTCGAGGCTGCTGGCGCGTTCCGCAGCGGCCCGCGCGAGCAGCATCATCCCTGCGTTGGGAATGTGCTCGGTGCTCGGCAGCAACAAATAGACATCGCCAAGTCCGGAATAGGCGAGCGCATCGGCCGGGTCCGTCCTGACCGCCTCGTGGAAATAGTCGAGCGCCCGATGGAGGCTTTCGCGCGTCCGCCGATTCCAGTAATAGCGCCCCTTGAGATATGCCGCGTAGGCAACGGGGTCGTGGGTTCCCCGCTTTCCGCTTTTCAGGGGCGAGAGCCTAAGGGTTAACGCTCCCGCCAACTCCGTGGAAAGTGCGTCCTCCAACCGGAACAGTTCCGCAATTTCCTGGTCGAAGACGGCTGCGAAGAGCACCTTGGCATCGCGTGTGCGCAGCAGCCTGACAGAACTTCGGACCCTGCCGTCGTGCTTTTGGAAGGTGCCTTCGAGAACGGCATCGACCCCCAGCGCCGCACCCCAAGCTACCGGATTCTCCGGCCGGTTGCGATAACGCAATACCGCCGCTGCCGGCCTCACAGGAATCGACAGAGAGCTGGTCAGCCGAGTGATGAGGGCATCGGTCAGTCCCACTTCCAGACTGTCGTCCTCACTGGACGCATCGAGTGCCCGAAACGGCAGCACCGCAAGCGAACGGGGGGACTGAGGTTGCATGCCAAGACGCCAAACGGCTATCAACGCCGCTGCGGCGAGCAGCACCGCAAGCGCCGGACGCCAAAAACGACGCAGGTCGCGAGGCGGCAGAACGGTCGCCGGCGCGGGCGCAGGCAACGGCTGCGCGATTGGTTCGACATTTTCCGGTTCCGGAGCCGCCTCGCGCTCCGTGGCGATGAAACGGTAACCTCGTTTGGGAACTGTTTCGATGAACCGTGGAGACGCTCCGCTCTCCCCGAACAGTTTGCGGAGCACCGATATATTGAACGCGAGGTTATTGTCCTCTACGAACGTATCGGGCCAGACCTGGCTCATCAGATCGGCTTTTTCGACGATCCTCCCGCGATTCTCGACCAGCACAATGAGTACGTCGACCGCTTTGGGGGCAAGAGAAACAGGGCGGCCGGCGATCTCAAGGGAGCGGTCCAGAATGTTGAGACGGAATTCGCCGAAATCATAAGTGTTCTTCATGGAACGAGTTCCCGCTCTCACAACTTTCTCATCAAATTCTCATGCTGCGATAAAGGGTTTCTTCTGGCGTCCGGCAACATTATATCGTCGAGGATCGTCATGAGCGCCGCCGGCCAAGACTTGTTTGACCAGATTGCAGACGGCCTGTGGAGCGTGTTGGAAAAATATCGTTCCCAGGGAGCCGCTAAACTGGCGAGCCTTGGCCCTGAGCCTGGTGTTGAAGGCACGGTCCTCAACGGCCTGCTGACGTCGTTGCAAGCCGACGATATCCCTTCCGGCGACGCCGGCGTACAGGCCTTGATCCGGGGGATTCGAAACGTACTGTCCGAGGTGGGGCCGGCCGGCGGAGTTACCCTGCATGGGTTCGATCCAGAGGGAGGCCAGCCGCGAGGACTGGCTCTTCTGGTCAAGACTCCAGCCCCAATTGCATCGTTCATGGCAGCGATGACGGGCGACGGTGCGCGAGGTATCGCCATCCGGCTTGCGGCTACAGGTCTCACCGCCCCTCAGGTGACAGTGAGCTTGGCGCAGGGTTGGGCTCTGGCCATCTCGGGGGCCGTGAATGCCGCGGGGGGGGTGATATTTCCGCGCGGCGGCCCCGGCGCGGCGCTGAATGGCGGACTCACCGTACAACTCGCGCTGCAATATACCGGCGAGCCTATCGAACTCGGTTTACCGGCGGGACCTCACGTCACGCTAGGCAATTTTTCTGTTGGCGCGGAGACGGCGATCGGCATCAACGGCGAACCAAAAGTCCAATGGACCATCAGCCTTTCCCAAGCCGAACTTTCGCTCGTGGCCGACGCGGTCGCTGCGCTATTGGGCAACAACTTGAAAATGCCCATCGACCTGAAGCTCGTGGCCGATCCGGAATCCGGCCTGTCCGTGCAGGGCGGAGGCATTCGCGCCAGTTTGCCCACGAATATCAGTCTGCCGGGCGTAGAGATCGGCGGCCTTGAACTCGAGGTTTCGCTCCCCGGAGGGGCTGGCCGTTTGGAGTTCGGGTTCGGCATCAACTTTACGGCGTCGCTACCCGGCTTTCCAGTGATCTCCGTGGCGGCCACGGGCCTGGGCGCAAGATTCCCGTTTTCCATCGGAGCCGACAGCCTGGGTCTCGGCGGCGTGGAACCAGTTCCGCCAAACGGCTTGGGCATAGACCTAAACCTGCCGATCATCTCGGGCGGCGGCTTTCTCCAAGACATCGGATCAGGCGCGTACGGCGCGAGTCTCAATTTAAACCTGCTGGCGGTCGATATCAAAGCGTTCGGCCTGCTACAGTTGCCGGTGCACGGTAAAGACCTCTCCTTCATCGCCATTATCAGCGCCGAGTTCCCGTTTCCGGGAATCGATCTCAGCTTCGGTTTCGCATTGGCAGGGGTGGGCGGCATCGTCGGGATTAACCGGCGGCTGGATACGGCGGCGCTCGAAACCGCTATCTTCGACGGCTCCGCGAACCGGCTGCTGTTTCCCGTGGACCCCTCCGCGCATGCCCCCGCCATCATCGCCACCATGGGAAAGGTCTTCCCCGAGGCGAAAAACCACATTGTCGTGGGACCCATCCTGAAGGTGACCTGGGGAGGACGAATCGTTTCCATGGTGGCAGCGGTGGTCGCCGACCTGCCTGACCCTCTGCAGTTTACGATTATCGGCATCGTGGAGATGGCGATGCCGGACCCCTTGGCTCCCGCGATCTTCATGCACGCGACGTTTTCCGGCGCCTTTGAGATCTCGCCGACGCCCGGCTACTCGCTTTCGGGGCGACTGGAGGGTTCCAACCTGACGGGGATGCCTCTGAGCGGCGACGTGTTCTTTCTGCTGCGGGGAGGTTCCGATCCCCAGTTCGTGTTCAGCGCTGGCGGTTTTCACCCTCGCTACGTCGCGCCGAAGGGCGTACCGGACGGGGTGCAGCGACTGCATCTTTCGATGACTCCTCCAGGCGTCCCGGACCTTCGCGCGGAGGCCTACCTGGCGATCACGACTAACACCGTGCAGTTCGGCGCCAGGCTGGAACTCTGCGATGAGATCGCCGGCTGCGGGGTGGATGGCTGGTTTGGCTTCGACACGCTCTTCAAGTGGGACCCGGCTTTCTCATTCTCCATCCGCGCTTCGGCCGGTGTTGCGGTTCAGGTGCTCGGCGAGACGCTGATGGGCATCAATATCGATCTGCTGCTGGAGGGGCCCTCTCAGTGGCACGTACAGGGTACCGGTTCGATCAGGCTGTTCCTGTTCCACGTGTCACTCGATTTCGAACACAGATGGGGCCCGTCTCCCACAGATGGTGGTGCTGTGATCACACCGCAGGCCGCGCTGATCAGCGCCCTCGCCGAGGCGTCCAACTGGAGCGGCAACCCACCCCCGGGCGACTCGTCCGTGGTCTCGTTGTCGGTCAGCGCGCGCAATGTAATCAGCGCCGGGCAGACCATTCACCCGTTGGGAAGCGTCACGGTACGGCAGGGCGCGGTGCCCTTAGACATCGCAATCTCCCGTTTCCAGCAAAAACTGATTAATCCGCCGCAGACGTTGTCTATGGGCTTGGCAAAAGAAGCCCTGGTGCAGGACTGGTTCCCACCCGGCGAGTTGCTGAATCTGAGCGAGGACGACAAGTTCCAGTGGCCCGCCTTTGAATATTGGAACTCCGGCGCCCGCCTGAAGGCCTCTGACGCAATACATCCCGAACTGCGAACCTGGAACACGGACTACACCCCGGTACTCATACCGGACCTTTCGCTTTTCGCTACAAGCACAGGGTTCTTCGGCGCAGCCGAGTATTTCCTCGGTGACAGAGCCGAAAGCCCGGGTTTCTGGGACCCGCCGAATTTGGAGGTAGTGATCGTGCTGCTGGCGCAACCCGTCACGGTCGCCACTACCGATACCTTTGCGCCCGTCGATGTTCCCCGCGCCGGATACACGGAAACCGTGCAGGCTGCGATCAGGCAGTTCGGCGCGCTGGGAAAGGGCGCCCGAAACCAGATTGTGGAAAGCTGGGAGGTCGGTCAGTGATCGTAAGCCATCGGGTATTTACGTCGTGGGTTCGCCGCGGGGCAGCAGCGACGATTGAGGAACTCGATCCGTCCTCGGGACCCTGGAACGTACCGGCCACTTTTCAACCGTCCATCGGCATTACCAACAACGGCGCCAAAGTGACCGTCCCGCAACTTCCGGGGCTGCCGCTGCTGGGTCCCGGCGGGGTAACGGGTCTGAGCCGCAAGGCGGTTCTTCGCACCGACCCTCCTGACGGCGCGACGGCGGTCGAGGAGAACTACCTGGCGCAAATCGAGCTTTCGCGCCCCGATCTTCCCTGGATATTCACTCCCGCCGCGCCGAATGCACAAGGCCGGCTGCGCCCGTGGATTGTCCTGATCGTGGTGGATGAGTCGGTCGCCCAAGTCCAGCCGGGAGCGCCTTTGCCGACGATTAGCGTGCGGGACACCGAACTTCCTGATCTGGATGATTCCTGGGGCTGGGCTCACTCCCAAGCGACGGTGGACACGGAGGGCGCAGACCTGGCGGATGCCAAGGCGAAGGCGTCCCTGGAGTTTGATCCCGCTTCCGGCACTTCGGCAGTCTCCCGCCTGTTGTGCCCCCGCCGTCTGAAGCCGGACAGGACGTACGTGGCCTGCGTGGTACCGGCAACCGAGCCTGGCCGCCTCGCGGGCCTTGGTGAGAACATCCCTGTCGCGCCCGTCATCAAACAGGCCTGGACGGCAGGCTCGGGCCAGGACGTGGTTTTACCGGTATATTATTCCTGGCGGTTTCATACCGGCAGCGCGGGTGACTTCAAGTCGTTGGTCCTGCGCCTGAAGGGGAAGAAAGCGACCGAGGTAACTGGCTTTGGAACCCGCAAGATAGACATGTCTAATCCGTGGCTCGGGGAGCCGGCGGCCGAAGGGACAACTGTGGATTTGACTGGCGCGTTTGGTGCCGTGGACGAGCAGCCGCTGACGGGCCCAGCCCAGGGCGCATTTGCTGCCCGCCTCACCAAGGTATTGAACTTTCCTGCCAATCAGCAGCCCCAGAACGCGAAAGCCGACCCCCAACTGGCGGTGATCGGTCCACCCATTTACACGGGACGGCATGCGGGGGTGGTTCGAGTCCCGGACGACCCGGGGTGGCTGCGTTCCCTCAACCTAGATCCGCGCCACAGAATCGCCGCCGCCTACGGGACCACGTATGTGCGGGAAAACCAGGAACTGCTCATGGCCCGCGCATGGAACCAGCTCGGAGCGGTGCTGGAGGCGAATCGCCTGCAGGCGTTGGCGGAACTAGCGGCCGAAACAGGCAACCGTATGCACCAGCGTCACCTGGTAGGGCTCAATTTTTCCCGGCTGGTTGCCATCGCCTCGCCAGCGCGAACCAGAATTCGGCTGGCTCCGCCGAACACGGCTCCGGCGACGCTTCAAGCCACCGTCACGAATTCGCCTCTTCCCGGGGGCGCCCACACAGCGGCGTTCAGCCGCCTGATACGGCCTCATGGCGCCATCGGGAGGCGAACGTTCCAAACGATTTCGCCGCCGGTGGTGGAAAAGGGGTGGAGCGGAACCTTGAAGGCAGACGCGGTCCTGGAGGATGGCATATCCAATGTCGTGGCGCTTACCCTTCCCGCCGTGAACAATCCGACGGCGGGATTGGTGGCGCGCTCTCTGATTTCCGTGGTTGCGATTGAGGCTGCAATGCCTGCCGTTCCCGCGTCGGCGATCAGCACTCTATTGAGCGTCACGAACCTGGCCGCGGCGGCTGCGCCGCCTGTGCCGCCTTCGCAGGTACTGCAAGCCGGCAAACCCGTCGTGGTCATTCGACTGAATCCGCCGCCGAAGAGGGACAACGGTCTGATTCCGGGAATGACGTCGGCAGTGAAGGCGAGCATGGTTCCGTCGCTCGGGATTATGCAGAGATTCCAGCGCCGCGTCCAGATTCCCGGCCGGCTGCGGCAGGACCCGACAACCAGAGTGATGGCGTACCCGCAATTGACCGCGCCGCTTGCCACGCTGCTGAAGGCATCGCATCGCGACTGGCTGCTGCCTGGTCTCGGAAACTTTCCCGACGATCGTGTGACCCTGCTCAGGGAAAACGGCGCGTTCGTCGAATCGTTTCTTGCCGGAGCCAACCACGAGATGAATCGCGAACTCCTGTGGCGCGGCTATCCCACCGATCAGCGGGGCACGCCTTTTCAATATTTCTGGCCCCGCGCCGACCGCATCGCCGACATCCCTCCCATCACCAATTGGCCCGCCACCAATGCTCTGGGCACGAACGGGATCAAGCACGGGAATCTCGGCGAAAGCCTCGCGGTACTGCTGGTTCGCGGGGAACTTCTCCATCGATTCCCCAGAATGATAGTCCATGCGGCGCCCGTCACCGGGCAAGGCGTCAATGTCGCACCGGATCCCGACCAGGCCAACTGGAAGCCACCCTCTTTTGTCCTACCGCTGGATGACCGGACAAGCGCTTTCGCGTACGACCTTGACCCGGAGGACCTCAGAAGCAGTGGAGCGAAACAAGGCTACTACTTCGTTTTTTCCGAACCGGTCACCGGGCCGCGCTTCAACTTCGATCTGGAAGGCGGGGCTGGGCGGCTGAGACATTGGAGCGATCTGACTTGGGCGCAGGTTCCGAAGTCCCCACACAACTCTGAGTTCGCAAAGGCCGGCGCCCCGTTGGCGCTGACGCCCCAGACGTCGGACGATCCTCAGGCCGCCGTCTGGAACCACGATGCGGCGGACGTCGCCCGAATCGCCTTCGACAAGCCGGTCCGAGTGGCCTTTCGCGCCGACGACCTGCTCCCACCGAAAGATAAACCATGACGGACATCCTCGCATTGCGAACCACTGTGCGCACCAGCCAAGCGGAGCTTGACGCGGCAGAGGCGCAACTCAACATCTTCGAGGACCAGTTAAGTCAGATTAAGCAGTTGCCGCATCCGGATCCGGCTTTTCTGGCAGCCGCGCAGAAGAAAGTTAACGTGCAGTCGGGGGTGGTCAGGGCCGACGAAAAGATCCTCAAGGCAAACACAGCGATATACCAGGCAGCGGTCCTGGCCGATGAGATGCATCCCGCGGATCCCGGTCTTCCGCTGGTTCTGCTTCCGGTGAGAATCGAGACGGCGTACCTGCCCACGGAAGCGGGTGTGGATCTGGTCGTCCGGGTATATCCCGACGATATTCACGTGGATTCCCACGAGCCCGAACTTACTGCCGCCGAACTCGCCGCCGGCACGGCGTACTGGCGGGCAGTATGGGGAGCGGGCGCAAACGGCGCGCGCCTGGATGCGGCCTGGGCAACGCTGCTGGGCCAATTAATGCCGACCCGAGCCGCATGGGCCGTACGGGCGCTGCTGCCGGCAGTCCCTCGTCCGGCGGAGGAGACCCCGGTCGATCAGGAACAGCCCGAACCTCCCCTGGAGACCCCGAACTCGCGCCCTGGCACATTCAACCGCGCCGCCCGCACCACGCTGCTGCCGGAACGCTGGCGCATTGTCGGGCTGACCAATGAGGGCGAGGAGATCTTCTATGCGGAAGGCTTACCGATCCCGGATAGCCTGGACGTCAGCTTCGCGCCGCGCAAAGCCGACGGAGGAAATAACGGCTCGCCCCTACCCGATCTCCCGTTTCACGAAGGCAGCCGCTGGCTGGTGGATCTGGATATGGCGATCGCCGCCGGCATGGCCGTACGTATCCCACTCGCCGGCGATCTCCAGATCGGGCAGTTGTTCGTGCTCGGAACGAGCGCATCCATTCCCCCCGATGAGACGGCTGCACGGGTCGAAAGCGCTTTGATCGCGCATCAGTACACGAACGGTTTGGCATTTCTTCCACCCGGCTCGCCGACCAACAACACCACGGCGACAAGGTCGGAGTGGCAGTCCGCTCCGCCCATCCCCTCGCCGGCCGATCTCAACCTGGCGCACGCTGATTATCAGCCGCAGAGCCGGCAGAATGCCGCCATGGCCGCCGCGGCATTGGGCGTGGATGGAACCGAGGTGTTGAGCATCGCCCCGAACGGTCTGGCGGATCAGCAAACCGATATCGGAGCGCTCCAGGACTTTCTCTGGCCCGCGCTGGGCGGTAAGGCGCTCTCGTGGATCTACTCCACCTGGGATGTTCCGCCCGGCGGCGCTCCCGCGAAGGGATCCTGGACCAAGCACATCGATTTTCCCTTCGTCACCGCGCTTCGCGCACATGCCGCCGGATGGGTTCACAGCCGGGGGACGCTGCCGGTGATGCGCGTAGGCAATCAGCCATACGGCCTGTTGCCCGCGCTATCGCTGGACGATTGGACGCTTCCGGCAGGTGACCCGCTGGCTCCGCTGTTGGCTTGGCTGCGGGTTCTTCGCTCGTATTGGCTCAGCTCGATCGGGAAATTCGCCCACGCTCCCGTGGAATCGGATGACGCGGAAGCGAAGGCAGCGGCGGACAGCACAGTCGTCAACCTTCTGAAGCGTCTCCCAGTCTCGGTGGACGTCAACGTCCGGCCGGAAAACGATCCGTTTAGAGATCATATTGACCCAAAGAGCGTTGGGATTCCAGTCATCCCTGGGCTGACGCTGAACCGTCAGCTTTTTCTGGTGGTTCCCGACGCCGGCACGCCGACGCCCCTGCCGGTTCCGGTGGTGTACGACGATCCGCAGGGAGATTCGGATCCCCGGTTCCTTCTCCCTTACCAGGAAATGCTTCACGACGGGATGGCGGTGCTGGAGGGGACCATGGCGAGCGAGGATTTCAAGCAAAAATACCTCGATTTCAACCCCTTCAAGGACTTGCCCCCCGATCTCTTCGTGAGTCTCGTGTTCGACGCCATGACCGAACCGTCGGCTCAGACTAGCCTGGGCGAACGGGAAGATCCCGCGCGCTTCATCCAACAGACCGCGACCAACCTGGATTTTCAAGGGGATCTGGATGTAACGATTCAGCAAGCGCTTCCTTTCTTGAAAGCGTTTATGGCGCGCTACGACGCCCTCTGCAACGTCGATCCTCATATGTACGATACATTGACGCGGGAAACACTCGATGTCTTCTCGCATCGCCTGGATGCCTGGATCACCTCGCTGGCAGCTCGCCGACTGGACGAGATGCGGGCCGCGAAACCGTCCGGTCTGGTCCTGGGCGCGTATGGCTGGGTAGAAAGGCTCTCTCCACGCCCGGCGGTTAGCGACCAGCATTACATTCATGCCCCATCGATGGCGCACGCGGCCACCGCCGCGGTGTTGCGCGCGGGTTACGATTCGCATGGGAATACAGGCCCTCTGGCGGTGAATCTGACGTCGCGCCGGGTGCGGGACGCGGATTGGCTGGCAGCCGGCATCCGCAGCGGACAGACGGCCGGGGCGCTGCTGGGCTATCGCTTCGAGCGCGCTTTGCAGGAAAAGGGGCTCGAACGGTTGATATTTACTCTGCGCAGACATCACCCTCTGCCGATGCCCACTCCGCCCGAAGGCATAGAGAATGAACAGGGCTCGCGCGAAGCCATTGCGGAGCGAAACGTTGTGGACGGTCTGGCGCTGGCGCGGGATAACGCCGGCGTCATCCTGGAACTGAAAAACCCATTTGAACCTGGTTTGCAACCCCTGACGCCGGCAGAGGAGCCCACCGTAACCGGCCTGCTCAAAGAACTCTCCAGCGTGCTGGACGCCTTCGGCGATCTCCTGCTCGCCGAAAGCGTACACCATCTGGTAGGAGGCAATCCACTGCGGGCAGGGCTGACGGCCGACACGGCGGGACGCGGCGAACCGGTACCGGATCGGTTCGAAGTCGCGATTACCCCGCGCAGCGCGCGTGCGCTGACGTGGACCCTGGGCGCGCTGCTGCCTGCGGATTTTCGCGCCGCGGTAACGGGTTGGAACACCGATCGGCCGCGCGCAGCCGCCGAGCCTCACGCCGATGCGTGGGCGGCTGTCATGCTGGGGGATGCCGATTCCTGGCTTTTCTCCTGCACGCTGACCACTGATGCGGGAGCCATCGCCGCGCCCATAACGCTGGACTCGCTGGGCCTCTGCGCCCTGGACGTGGCCGTTGAAAGCGCGGGCGAGCCCTCCCAGTTGGAGCGCCGCATCGTAGAGGCTGTCTCGGGCGGCCTGCCCCCCGGCAGCACCGTCACGGTATCGCGGGAACCCAACGCCGATCAGCCCCCGGGCTTCGGCGAACTGCTGAGCCTCGCTGAGAGAGTCCGCACCGCGCTCGCCAAAGCTACACCGCTTGCGCCGCAACATCTCCAGGGCGCCGACTCATCCCTTGTCGCGGGCATCAATGCGGCCGATCTGGATGCTCGCGCAGCCGCTCTTGGGACGTCTCTGGGATCTGCCGTAGATACCCTTCAGAGCGCTTTCGACGAACTGGATTCGGCGGACGGCGGAGATGACGCGGCCGTGCTGGCGGCGGTAACGGGATTGCGCGCGGCGATGATCGGCGCAGCGGATCACGGATTGCCCACGGCCTGGCCGTTGAGCGGCGAGGACAGCAGCCAGTCAAGCGTATCTGCGCTGAAAGCTCAGGCGGCTTCTCTCCTGTCCGCGGCCTTCCCCCTCGCCGGCAGGGCTCGGCCCGCTCTTCCAAGTCCGAACGCGAAAGATTCGGAAGTCTCCGCATGGCTTCGCGGCGTGACCGAATACATTCAGGACGTCACCGGGACCGGCGTTCCTGTGATCCCGGCTTACGTCTTACCCGCCGATTCGGCCTATGCGGCAGCTTTCGATCCGAAAAACGCGCCGGTGGATGCAAGCGCGGCGGAGATGATGGCTTGGCTGCGAAGGATTGCGCGCGTCCGCGTCAACGCCGCGACGCTCCACGATCTGCTGCTGGCGGCGGAAGTTTTGCAGCAAAGCGCGCCTCCGCTAACGGCGGCGCACATTCCGCCGGAGAATGGAGCGCGCTGGGCGGCTCTCCCGTTCCCGGGTGGAGCGCCACCGGCAGCCCGTATCGCCCTGGTCCTCTCGACTCCGGCCACGCTCGATCCCGCCGCCGGGTTCTGCGGCTTCGTATTCGATTCGTGGACCGAGCAGGTGCCCGGCTTGACCCATGTGGCCGGCGGCGATCGCGGCTATGAGGCTTCCGAACTGACCGGCCTGGCGTTCAAAGTGGACACGCCGGACTCCGAGCCTCCGCAGGCGGCGCTGCTGGCGATTGCGCCCGACCCCGCCCGCGGATGGTCATTCGACATCCTGTTCGACACGGTGAAAGAGACCTTTGAACTTGCGAAGATGCGGCCTGTGGACCTGGGAGATTTATATCGCTTCGGGCGCATTTTGCCTGCGATTCACAGTTCGCCCAGCGTCGATATGATGCTGGCCAAGGCCGCTCAGAATGCTGGAGGCCATCCTTGAGCTCCCGCCTGGAACCATCCCCACGCTCGCCCGAAGTGGAAGAGGGCCTTGCCGCCCGCGTTCACGATGCTCTGTGGCTGCTGGCCAGACAGTGGCAGTTCGGCGAATTCCAAGGAAAAGATGCAGGCACGCCCGTGACGGTGCACGCGGCCGGCGCCGCCAACCCGGTGACCGCGTGGCGCGGGCTGAATCAGAAAGACTGGACACAATTCCCCGAACCGTCGGGTCCACTGGGCGCTCTCGTGGAGACACCGTTGGACGCGCTCGTGGAGACCGAGGATGAAGCGGGCCCCTCGCTTCGGGAACGCGTGGAAGCAGGCGCGCATTTCATCCGGCTGCTATCGGTAAAGCTGGTGCAACTGGTGCCAGCGTTCCGGCAAGCACACCCCTTCGGCGAGGAGAACTTCGACCCATCTCTTCCGCCCGAAAAAACCTTCGTCAGCGATTCCCTTTTCGCCGCGATAGCCCGGCGGACGCCCGACGGTCTGAGCCTGCGAGCGACCGTTCAGGCAGTCGTTGCCAACGACCCTCAGCCTGTGCCGGTGGAGGATGACGACAAGCCAACATTGATCGACGTCTGCAAGGATTGGCTGGATTGGTACGACAAAGAGATCCACGCCGAAACCAATGCTGGCACTGCCGTCACCTGGCAGGAACACAGGATGGAATATGGCTTTAAAGTCTCCACGCCGGCCGCGGATGGAACGGTTCTGGTGGCGGAGGGGTACCGGGGCGATGGTCTCGATTGGTTCGATTTCGATATCGCGCCGGGGGAAGACGCAGACCCCGGCGGCAAAGCCAAAGGGATCGATGTGACCGCCGTGCCCCACCCGGTTCACTTCGCCGGCATGCCGTTGCCGCGCTTTTGGGCGATGGAAGACGCGCTGTGCGATTTCGGTTCAATTGAGGCGGCGCCGAACGACATCGGACGCCTGTTGATGGTGGAGTTTACCACCCTGTACGGCAACGACTGGTTCGTTCTGCCGCTGAAGATTCAGGCAGGCGCCTACAGCGTGTTGGATCAGGTTACCGTGACGGATGTCTTTGGCCGAATCTTTGTGTTGACGCCGGCGGGCCAGGACGATCCCAACTGGAATCTGTTTTCTCTCAATGTTCGGGACGCCGCAGGGAGCGTGCGTGAGGGGTTGCTGCTGCCGCCCGCCTCCGCCCACCTCATGGAAGGTTCGCCAGTGGAGACTGTGCTGTACCTCCGCGATGAAATGGCAGACTTGGCCTGGGGCGTGGAAGCGCGTTTCGAAAACACTCTGGGACGCAGCCTGGACCGGCGTTCCGCATGGGTGGCGCCCGGCGCACTGGCCGCCGGCACGCCGGACCTGCCGGCATACCGGGTGCAGACTGTGGTCCCGGATTACTGGATTCCCCTGGCACCCGAGAAGGTTGGCGAGGCAATTCATCTGCGCCTGGTTCCCCTGGAGTCCGTTGACGGCGAGCAGACCGCCACTGCGGAACCCAAAGGGATTCTGTTGCGCAGTGCCGATCCGGGAGATCGTCTGTGGTTATTTGAGGAAGAGATTCCGCGAGAGGGTACGCTTGTAGACCGCGTTTACCGGCTTGCCCGGTGGCAGGATGGCCGCACGTCTCTGTGGAGCGCCCGCCGCCGGCGCGTGGGCCGCGGTGAGGGATCGAGCGGCCTGCGCTTTGATGTTCTGGATCCGGGTTGACCAGCGGGATCCAGGCGCGCATGTGCTTCGACATTTGCTTGCCACGAGCTTGCTTCGACAGGGAGGCTCGCTGGATGAGATTGGCGAACTGCTGCGGCACCAGAGCCCAACACAACGGCGCGCCACAGTAAATCACCGCCTTGGCACACCTTGACGTTGCCGTGGCCGGGTCGCCCACTCCAGTGCCAAGGCAAGCGTGTGCACAACCAACCCTCCATCTTGTGGGCCTTCGAGCACTTTGCTTTGATCTCCTCGGCATCGTGCGGAACGCGGCATAGTGGAGAGGAAACTGGGACACACGGCTGGAATTAGCCGCAGCACGGTTCTGTTGCGAACTTCGAGGCCGAGCCTGATAAGGTAGAAGTCGATGCCGATCGTGGCCCACAATCCGTTTAAAGGGCGCCAGTACCCGGGAGAAGTGATCGTTTTGTGCGTGCGCTGGTATCTCCGCTACCCGCTTTCCTATGAGCACGTCAGCGAATTGGTGGCCGAGCGAGGCGTCGAAGTGGACGCCAGCTGTATTTGGCGTTGGGTGCAGGCGTATGCGCCCGAGCTGAATAAACGCTGCCGGCCGTATCTGAAGCCGACCAACAAGAGCTATCGCATCGACGAAACCTACATTAAGGTCAAAGGCCAAGATAGGTATCTGTATCGAGCGGTGGATTCGACCGGCCAGACGATCGACTTTCTGCTCACGGCGAAACGCGATACCACTACCGCAAAGCGCTTTCTGCGCCGGGCGATAGAAGCGTCGGGCAATCCCATGCCACGGGTGATCAACGTAGACAAGAACCCGGCGTATCCGGCCGCGGTGGAAGCACTGAAAGCTGACAACGCCCTTCCGCGGCGTGTCGCATTACGGCAATGCAAGTATCTTAATAATGTGATTGAGCAGGATCATCGGTCGGTGAAAAAGCGCGCTTGGTTAGCCAAGGGCTATGGATCGTTTAGGAGTGCGTGGCGAACGCTGCAGGGAATCGAAGCGGTAAACATGATCAAGAAAGGGCGAGTGAGATGGTTGGCCAAAGGAGATGCGGTCGGCCAGGCGCTCTTCATCGACGTGCTGTTCGGACTCGCCGCCTAATCCAGAAAGGCTGAAGCAACCCTCACCCGGAATCGTCTCATCTCAGAACTTCGCAACAAAACCCTCCCGCTCCCCCCATCATCCCGCAGGAGTTCGTTGTGGGCCCTCCGGTAGCCTTGGCGCGTCTGGACAAGATCGAGACGATCATTGTAGTAATGATGGAAAATCGTTCCTTCGATCACATGCTGGGATATCGGCGCCAGTCTCGAGGGCCAGCCTATAACGGCGTGACAGGCGGCGAAAGTAATGCCCTGGTTGGGCGCACGCAACCCGTGTGGCTGCGAAAAGCCAGCGACGTGGTCACTCCACCCACTACCCAGATCCTGAAGGGCCCCGAGCACGGGTTCACCCACGTACCAGTACAAATCGCCGATGGCGCGATGAGCGGGTTCGCCCAGGACTATGAGAATAGCTACACCGGGAACGGTGAAATGGTCATGACCTACTATACCGGCAACGAGCTGAAAACCTACGATCAACTTGCAAGCTCGTTCTGCGTGTGTGATCAATGGTTCGCGGCGCACCCCGGTCCCACCTGGCCCAATCGATGGACCCCAATGAGCGGATCGACTCCCGAGTTGGAAAATCCCGCTAACAGCGACCCCAGGCTTGGATTCCTGCCACAACATACCATCTTCGATCTGCTTAGCATTTATGGAATTGGGTGGAGGGTCTTTGAGAGCGACCTCTCGTTGATTCGCACGTACGACCGGTTTCGCCTCGATAGCACCCATGTTACACCGCTGCGTAACCGCCATGATCCAACCCAGGATTTCAAAAATGTGGCGGCGCGCGGAGAACTTCCGCCGGTGGTGTTCGTCGAGCCGAAATTCAGCGATATCCCGCCTCTGTCTTCAGCTAACGACGATCTCGTTCCGGTCGACGTCCGTCGCGGGCAAAACTTTGTTGGTGAGATCTTTGGTTATTTGAAGGACTCGCCGCAGAAGGACAAAATGCTTTTTGTCCTCCTGTACGACGAGCACGGTGGATTCTATGACCACGTAGCTCCGTCAGGCACCAAACTAGGTCCAGCCGAGTTCTATGATGTCGCTACCCAAACCGGGAAAGTACCGCTGATTCATCCCCAAGGCGCTGCCCATCTCGGTGTTCGCGTCCCTGCAATGGTCATCTCACCATGGGTTAGCGCAGGATCCGTCTGCAGTCAGATATTCGATCACACCTCTATCATAAAGACGATCCTCTTGCGTCATCGCAATAGGTTCCAGGACACCGATTTCACCAGCTTCGGCCCGCGGGTGAACCAAGCTGCACAGGTGGGAATGGCCCTGGACCTCGATACACCGCGCAGTGAATGGCCGACGATCACACGTATCGAAAGGGGAGCCGACCAACGGGACAACCCCGGAGATAGGGCTCGCCAGGGAGTCACGCTGGACGACATCCACGAGTCACTTCCCAGCGCCTTTCTCCCCCGGCCTGACAGCGCTTCCCCAAATGTAAGCAACACACGGGTGCGCCGGATCTGATCCGTTCCCTGGAAGGCCTAGGGGCTGGACGGGTTGGTTGCCAAGCGCCGGTACAAGCCGAACCACGGCTAGCGTGCCCTTGCCGATTCTGCCTGTTACCGTTTCGATCAGCGGCGGGCCAGTCGTCCCGATCTATGCGGAAGGCATACCGGGACAGAGCGCCGGAATCATACAGATCAAAGTTCGGGTTCCGGACAACATCATGAAGGGTCCCTATTCGCCCGTCATGGTGCAAATGGGCAAGGGGTCCAGTCAGCCGGCGACGCCTGGCTGGCAACACACCAGTCCGCCTGTGCTCAAGGGACAATCGTTTCAGTTCGTTCCTAGCCCCAACCGATACGGCTTGCCGCGCATTTCGAACTGTACGTCTGGACATGGCGATAACCCCAAGGGCGCCTTCGTGGACTGGAGTAACAAGGTGAGCTGCGAAGGTAAATGGATCTCTTTCATTTCCCAATCGCGTCCCTGGGCCTTTCAGAACAGGACGGCGTTGGAGAATCAGATGCGTCATCCTATCCCTACACTACGTTCGCCGGTTACGCTGTTCGCGGCGCACGTAGCGATCGCTAATGCCGCCTGTCCGCCACCCGGCGTGCAGCAAGGCAGCCAATGCGTACCAGATAGCGATTCCCCGTTCACCAACACGATGTGGATTACGTCGGGGACACACTCGACTGCCAGGGCTATCGGCTCACGCCTATGATCGCCGGGTTCGCGGAAAGGACACTGCCATGAAAGGCGTTTTGCTGGTTTTCGCTTCAGTGCTCGTGATGGGCCACTTGGTGTACGGGCAGACTTCGGTTTGGGTGAATCATCCCATGATGGCGCTTATCCCTCGATGCAGGCTCTAGGTCTAGGAATTTATCGCCTATTTTCCTGTACAGTCAGGATTTGGTTGGCCGCGACGTTCGTCAGCCGGGTCAGGCTTCCGCTTGGCCAACGGATTTCCAGCGCATCGACCTGGGTCCGGCTCCCCAACCCGAAGTGCAGCCGAGGGTCCTGCGCGGACTGATAGCTCATACCGCCCATTCGCTGCGCCGTCATGCTCCAGTCTCCCGATGTGAGCTTGAGGCGCGCCCCGACGCCGTCCCGATTCGACCGCGTTCCAACCAGCAGAATTTCGAGCCAGTGATTTGCGTTGCCGCCGTCATTTCGCAGCAACTGGGGAGCGCCGCCGTTGTTGCTCACCAGGATGTCCAAGTCGCCGTCATTATCGTAATCGCCGGCCGCCAAGCCACGGCTTACTGTGGGAGCCTGAAGATCGGGGCCTAGTCCGCGGCTGACGTCGGCGAAGACGCCTCTGCCCATATTTCGGAAGACCAGCTTCGGCTCGGCCCAACTCACTCCCTCGTGATAGCGGGCGATGTTGTCCAAGACATGGCCGGCGGCGATAAAGATGTCCAGCCAGCCGTCGTTGTCGAAATCCAGGAAGCGAACGCCGAATCCGCTGAACTGGAAGGTGGCGTAACCGAGCTTGGCGGCCGCTGTCGCGTCCTCGAACATCCCATGGCCGAGGCCGCGATAGAATCGCGTCTGCTGCTGGTCGAGGTGAGTGACGATGAGGTCCTGCCAGCCTTTGCCGCTTGCATCGGCGGCATCGATGCCCATTCCGGCTTCGGTGGTTCCGTCCTCACCGACAGCCACGCCGGCCTCGTAAGCCGCCTCGGTAAACGTGCCGTTGCCGTTGTTGTGAAACAGCGAGTTGGCCCGCCCGTCATTGGCGATGAAGATATCCTGGCGGCCGTCGCCGTCGTAATCGAAGGTGGCGATGCCAAGCCCGTTGGACGGGTGCTTCGCCAGCCCGGATGAGTCCGAAACATCGGTGAAGGTGCCGTCGCCGTTATTGTGGTACAGCGTAGGCGCAGTGCCGCGGTAGTCGTCGGGATGGCAGTAGCTGCGCAGGCCGGGCCCCTGCCCGCCACAATAGAAATTGCGCTCTGGCGTCCAATCGACGTAGTTGGCGATCGCCAGGTCGAGCCGGCCGTCGTTGTCGTAATCGAACCAGGCAGCGCTGGAAGCCCACTTGCCCGCGTTGGCAACGCCGGCTCGCACCGTGACGTCGGTGAACGTGCCGTCTCCGTTGTTGTGATAAAGAATCGAGCGGCCATATCCCAGCACCATCAGGTCCGGGTAGCCGTCGTTGTCGTAATCGCCCACCGCGACGCCCATGCCGAACAAGCCCTCGGCGCCCACATGGGCCGACGCCGTGACGTCGCTGAACGTGCCGTCTCCGTTGTTGCGGTAAAGCGCGCTGTGCGTCGGATTGGAGGGCTTAAAGGCTGCCGTTTCCGTTCCGTTGACGAGGTACAGATCGAGCAGGCCATCGCGATTGTAGTCGATCCAGGCGCATCCAGCCCCCATGGTTTCGATCATGAACTTCTGCGGCGAAGCCGCGTTCTCATGCCGGAAGTGGATGCCGGCTAGCCGAGTGACGTCCACGAATCGCGGGAGCGCGTCAACCGGGCCGCCCAACATGGCTGTCACCGCCGTAGCCAGCCCGGCGAACCCCACAACTTGACACGCGTGGAGGCGCATGAGGTCAGCTTACCGGAAACGCGAAGTCACGGAGAGGGGATATATTATTTACACCTTTCAATGTGAAATAACGCGGTTGCGACTTGGCGCGGTGTCCAAGTTGCGTTGACGGGAAGTTTGTAGAACAGGCCAGTTCGCGCGTGATCGCTCCAAAACAGGGTGATATCAAGGACAGGGCGACTATGGCCGAACCAGTGCCGACGTTATGATTTAGTGAAACATGGCCTGTTCGATATCGTTATCTGCGTTGAACAAATTGTTCTTCATACAATTACTGGGTGCGGGATCGGCAGCTAGAGGTCTGCGCCGCACTGACGGGGGAGCAGTTCCACGTCCTCTGGTCCTTCGCTTCGTGGCACGTCGTGCACTTGCTGGCGGTGGAGTGGCTAGGCTCGAACGCTGGCGGGGTAGGTCTCCGCGCATACTCCTGGCGCCCGAGGAGTTTCCAACGTTTGCGGCCGTTCGCGAGCGATGGGAAGACGTGGCGCAGGAGATGAGGCTGTATCTTGCCACGTTGGCTGCGGAGACTGTTGACCAGCCGATGACTTGCACAAGTACTCGGGGCAACACATGGAGCTATCCTCTTTGGCGCATGATGGTCCACCTCCTAGAGCACCAGACCTACCGCATCACCTAACCCGGAGGGTCTGCTTCCCCAACGGACGCAAATAAACTGCGCCGGCCAAGGTTCGCTGAAGATCAACACTTCTAGCGTGCGTCATTCGCCGATTTCCGCGATGGGTACTTTTCGCAAAGAACTCAGGGTGGGCCAGGTACTACTTCCAACCGATCCGAGGGGTCTCGCTAGCATGAATCCGTTCATACGCCGACGTGCGATCGCACGCCTGGCTATTTGCACGTTATGGATGTCCGGGTTTTCTCTTTTTAGCCAAACAATGCCTGGGTCGAATCAGACCTCGCCTCCAGGGGGTGGAGCGAACCGCGTCATCCCAGCCCCCGTTATACCTTCTGCGCCGGAACCGTTGCCGAAGCGTATCTTTGGGATCATTCCAAACTACCGAAGCAATCCTAGTTTGAGCGATTCTAAACTGCTTACAGCCGGGGAGAAATTCAAGCTTGCCGCGCGTGATTCCTTCGACCCCGGAACGTTCCTGCTTGCGGGTGCGGCGGCCGGTATCGCCCAAGCATCGAATTCCTCGCGATCATACGGCCAGGGTATGGCAGGTTACGGACGCTATTACGGGTCGTCGTATGGGGATTTCATGATCGGAAATTTCATGACCGAGGGGGTATATCCATCGCTGCTTCATCAAGACCCACGGTATTTTCGACGCGGCGCCGGCAGCCCGTTTTCCCGGCTCGGATACGCAATGGGTCAGATCTTCATCACTCACGGCGACAACCGCCGAACCCAATTCAACATCTCAGAAATCGGTGGCAATGCGACCGCAGTTGCCATTTCCAACGCCTACAACCCGGACAATCGGACGGCGTCCGACGCGGTCGCAAAACTCGGAACTCAGCTTGGTATCGATATGGCCGGAAATATCTTGAAGGAATTTGGGCCGGATCTGAGCCGCAAGTTTTCGGGCAAGAAGCACGCGGCGTCCGTTCCGATCGCTACACCATCGACGCGACGGCAGTAGTAATCGATAGAATTCTTGCCGCGATGTCTTCGGTGGAGAGGGTCAGCGGCTCCGGGATGGTCAATTCGTAGATTGTGATGACGTGCTTACGTGGCACGACCAGTGTGACCCTCAGCGACCGGGAAGGCATTCGGGATGGCCAGGGCTAGTTCTGTCTCGATCCAGATTCGAGTGTTGTCAATAAAACAGTTCCTCACCGGCCTGCGGCCGACAATAAGTGACGAAAATCTCGGTTTTCGCCGGGCTTGGAATCAACGGTTTGCCGGGATTTTCAGGAGAGAATGGGCAAGGGAACAAAGCGCAAGCATATCATTGCGCGCAGACTGCGTCCACGGCAACGCCGTACTCTAACGATTATGCGGCAAATCAACGCTCCGACCGATTCAAAACCTTTATGGGCGGCGGCGAAAGGTTCTTCAGACCGCCAGCGAACTTCGCCCTCCTTGATGCATAGTCATAGGGCTTATCGGCCGCAATCACGTCAAAACAACGGGAGAGAACTCCCAAACAATTAGTCGATCGATCTGTCCTTTGGGTCGTTCCTCCCGGAGAAACAGAACTCGCTCCGATCTTCATGGCCACACCACGCAGACTTTCAGCGATCACGTTGTCAGATTCAACAATCACATCAGCTATGCGAATACACAGAAAATCACGTGCCGTCCATCTGCTCGTGGCACATACGATCGGGCTGTGTAGGGGGCTGCAACCCGAAAGTCTCGCTGCGCCAGCACGCCGCGGTAGTCGGGGGCACTGGGTATCGCTCTTTGCTTCAGGACCATTCCCGATCACCCGGTTATGACAGATAAAGTGGAGATCAGAGTCGAGAATTACGGGATCGCCTGACGGGCCGTAGTGGAGAGATTCCTTACATGGGCAAGGGGCAGATATATTTACACGGGCCAAGTCAGTCAAGTCATTGGCGAGTGGACCCATCCCTCCGATCGCTCGCCAGCAGAGGGATTGTTCATGCTTGTGCCTAATGCGACCGGCGACGCGATGTACGGCTATTCTACGTCTCAAGATGCACTCAGAGCAACGGTGTTCGCGACGTGGGTTTTCGCAAGGAGGGATGACCGCGATGAGCAAGCAGTCAAGGCAAGTCTTCTCCAGGCACAGCGGGACCTCCAAGAATGCACGATCTCGCCACGACTTGATGTGGACAAGATAGTATTACCGGTTTTCGAGAAACCTAGAGCGGGCCAACGGCAGCGGGCACCCCGTCGGCGTGCGCGCCAATGGAAGCAACCATGACGTTCAGCATCAGGGCCTGAGGAGGGCTTGTATAGCTGCGCGCGATGCGCCAGCCAACGTAAAGGGAAAGGAAAACGCCTGCGTCCAACGGCGTCAGTTGGGCGGCGTGCGTGACATTCGGAGCGAAGAGTGGACTCGGCGCCGTCCAACGCGGCGTACCGAGCCAACCACCGCCCAGCTCACCCGCAGCCGCTGCATTACCTCCAGACTCTGGGATTGCTGATGAAGAGCGCAGGCGGGAGTTTAAAAAAATGGTGACTTTACACCAGTGCGACCGGTTCCTGGCAGGAGAAGGGGCGAGCTACAACGACCGTCTTTGCCGATGGTGCATCATGTACACCGGTGCTGGGCTGTAGCTGGATTAGGCGGCAATCTCGCCCGTTGCGGAAGCCTTCTCGATATTGCGCGCAGTCAGGACCATCGCCAGGTGCGAAAACGCCTGTGGGAAGTTGCCGATCTGGCGCAGCAGCCTGGGGTCATACTCCTCAGAGAGAAGTCCGAGATGATTGCGTAAGTGGAGCAAGCGCTCGAACAGTTCCTCCGCTTCGGTCACGCGGCCGGCGAATGCGTAATTATCGGCCAGCCAGAACGTGCACGCAAGAAACGCCCCCTCGGAGCCTGGGAGACCGTCGATACCATGCGTAGTGTCATACCGGAGAACCAAGCCGTCCCTGAGCAGGTCCTTCTCAATCGCTTTTACCGTGCTCTGTACGCGCAGATCAGAGGCGGGAAGGAACCCGAAGTATGGGATGAGGAGAACGCTAGCATCGAGATCCATACCGCCATACGATTGCGTGAACGCTCCCACTCGCGGGTTGAATCCGCGCTCGCAGATCTCGGTGTGGATCTTCTCTCGCAGCGCGCAGATGTGTTGCAGCATCTTCTGGCCCTCAGCTCCACCCACCCCGAACTGTTGGATACCTTTCGCTGCCCGATCAAAGAACACCCAGGCCATCACTTTCGAATGGGTGAAGTGTCGCCGCCCGCCTCGCACCTCCCAAATGCCGTCGTCGGGGCGCTGCCAGGCGTCTTCCATGAAGGTGATCAGATCCTTGAACACGTGCGCTCCTTGCTCCCTCCCCTGCAGGCCCATCCTGCGTGCAGCGTACCAGCACGATATGACCTCTCCATAGACGTCGAGCTGGAACTGGCCGGATGCGGCATTGCCCACGCGGACCGGCTTCGAGCCCTCATACCCAGGCAGCCAGTCGAGCTCGAACTCTGTCAAGCGCCGGGCGCCGAAGATGTTGTACATAATTTGCAGGTCCCCAGGATCGCCCGCAACAGTTCGAAGGACCCAATCCCGAAACGCCGCTGCCTCGTCGATGTAGCCCCCGGCCATAAATGCGTCCAGCGTAAAACTTGCGTCTCGCATCCAACAGTAACGGTAGTCCCAGTTGCGAACGCCGCCGAGAGATTCCGGTAAGGATGTCGTCGGAGCGGCCAGGATGGCGCCGGTCGGCGAGTAAGTCATGGCTTTCAGCGTTACTAGGGAGCGCACGACAGCGTCGCGCCAGCGGCCCTGATAAGTGCAGCGTCCCACCCACTCTCGCCAGTACTGTTCGGTCGTTGCTAGCGCATGCTCTATGTCAACCGCGGCAGGCTGCTCTTCGTGCGAGGCGAACCAGGTGAGTTGTAATGGGACACGATCGCCTTTCTTCACCCGGAGGTAAGCGGATACGCGCTTGCCCAACTGTTCCAGAGCCATGGCCGTACGCAGTATAAGGGCATTTGGTCCGGACACGAAACACACGCCGTCTCCTGTCTTCTCGATGAAGGGCCTTTCGGCGCCGTAGCCGAAGCGAACATCGATAAGCATCTCCAGGGGCACTTCTCCCTCGACTCCCTCGATGATCCGAACAACGTCGCATCGGCCGCTCATCGGCATGAAGTCGATAACGCGGGCGACTCCGCCGTCGCAAGCGAACTCGGTCTCGAGGATCATCGTGTCGCGGCGGTATTGCTGCCGATTCTCACGGACCGCCGCCGTGGGAAACAAGGACCAGCGGCCGTGCTCGGCGTAACCCACGAGCGCCGCGAAGCAGGCGTCCGAATCAAAGCGCGGCGCACACAGCCAGTCGATGGACCCGCTGCGCGACACGAGCGCGGCGGTGTACGTATTCCCAATGAACCCGTAATCTTCGATTTTTGATGCCATATTCCCCTCTTAAAGTTGTCCAGCTGACTTCACGCGAGGCATGCCGCGCCCCGGCGATCAAGATTTGGTGACTCTACAAACGGCCTTCGCCCCGCTCACCAGAGAACTCCGTCGATGGGAGCCAATGGTTCCGGTATCTCTCTTTCCTGAATCATTTGCTTCAGGTTGATCTCGATGGTTCGACTGATCGCGCTTAGCGAAATGTCGTTTGGCAGGTTCTCGAAGGGCGCTTCAAGATCGCGGCCGATCTGATCGAGTGCCAGGAATATGAATCCAACAAACGTAGACCCGAAGGGCGTTAACAAGCCGAGGCTCTGGACCATTCCCAGAGGTAGGAACATGCAATAGACTCTGATGAAGAGCCGTATGAACCGCTCGAACTGCAGGGGCATCGGCGTGTTCTTGGTACGTTCCGAAGCGCCTTGGCAGTCCATCAGATTGCTAAGCGTTCGGTCCAGGCTCACCCACCTGACGCTGTCGATCCAGCCTCGTTGGTAACACTGAGCAACCGTAGAGGCGATGCGTTGTTGAATGGCGAGCGGAACGTTACTTTGCGTCCTGAAGTATTCCGCTTCCTGTTCGGAAATCAGTCCGGCCAACTCGTGCCATGGAGCAACGCCCCGCAGGTGGTTACGCAGGGCATGCACATAAGCGATCTGGAGCAAGACCAGCCTGTGTTTCGTTTCTTCGAACTCGCGCTGTGCCCCGTCGCTTTCAGGAGCGTCGATCAAAGAGAGCGTCTGACGCGCAAAACTTCGCGAGTTGTTGACGATACCGCCCCATATGGTTCGGGCTTCCCACCACCGGGCGTAGGCGCTTGTATTGCGGAAGCCGACCAGCAAGCCAATAACGCCCCCACAAATCGATAGGGGGATATCTGGCAGTGCCAACCACTTCCACCCCGCGAATACATACGCCGCCGCGATCGCCATGTCAAGAGCGAACAAGAGTAACAGGGGACGTCCAACATACGCCGCTAACTCTCCAAACTTCGCCTTCTCGACTACGATCATTGACCCCCCCGAAGACCGCCTACTCGTTATGCGTCACCGGCAGGAATTTGCGTTGCTCTTCGTCGTAAATGGCGATAGTCCCGTGAGCGATGTCATAAACCCACCCGGAAAGCGCTAATGAGCCCTGTGCCAATCGGCCGGCTACCGATGGGTGAGTTCGTAAGTGATGCAGTTGCAAAAGAACGTTTTCCCTAGTCAGTTCCTCCAGGGTGGAGTGCTCGTCCGTCGCCGTATTGCGGCTGCGCACGATGCTCAAAGCCGCATCGCCGTTGCGCAGCCAGGACGTAACCATCGGCAGCCCCGTCACCTTCTCCGGATGAAGCAATCCGATCATGGCGCCGCAATCCGTGTGTCCGCAAACCACCAGGTGACTGACCTTGAGCGCGGCGACGGCATACTCAATGATCGCCGGAACGCTGCACGATATATCGCTGCCATGGGCAGGAACCAGATTACCGATATTTCGGGAAACGAAGATCTCTCCCGGCCCAGACTGTGTAATCAATTCCGGGTCAATCCGGGAGTCGGCGCACGTGATGAATAGCGCATGGGGTTTTTGACCCTCGCGTACGAGTTGTTGATACGCGTCCCGCCGCTCCGGATAGAGGTCCCGTTGAAACCGGCGCACGCCTGCAAGCAGTCGCTTCCGCGATTCGTCGACGTCGATGGAGGGCATATATCTCCGTTCGCGGTTATTCCCACACTACGGTTAACAGGATGACCACGCGCAGATCCCGATCTAAAAAATCCTTTTCACATGGTTTCGCGGTGGACGAGGCGACATTCGCGGGTTACTTCTGGCTGCGGCGGTAATGTTCAACCGCAGTGCGATGCGCATCCAGCGTATCGGAGAACTGGTGAGCGCCGGCGCCGTCCGGCTTGGCAAAGAAATAAAGCGCGCTGGATGACGCCGGATGCATGGCGGCACGCGGAGAATCGACGCCCGGATTGGCGATAGGTCCCGGGGGAAGGCCCGCGTGACGGTAGTTATTGTAAGGATTATCGCTTTCCAGGTCCGAACGGTAAATGGTTCCCCGATAGCGTGTTCGAGCAGGGCGGCGTAAATGGTGGTCGAGTCGCAATCGAGTTTCATGCACGTGCGGAGCCGGTTGGTGAACACCGCGGCGATCAGGGGCCTTTCCGGCGCCACTTTCGCCTCTCGCTCAACGAGGGAGGCCAACTTAACGACATCGTGCGGATTGGAGTGCATATTCGGCAACGATCTGATTCCTGAATTTGCATGGAATCAACCCGATGGTCGGCTTGTCCGTTTCGTGGCTGAGAAGATTATCGACAGCCGGGAGGTAGAAATTCGTCTGTCCGGTGTAGGCCGGCTTGAACGGACTATTTTCAAATCACGACGAAGCGGCGGAGGCGCAGGTGGTAGAACAAAAGGTCACTTCTGAATTCTTCGCCGCCAACTTCGACGGGGTACAGGCTGCCGACAAAGGCGAACCCGACCCCGAATTCGAGGAGAAACTTCCGGAGATGTTCGAGGAGGCCTGTCTCCAGGTCCCTTTCGCGCGCCTCGGCTTCAAGGGTCAGAAAGTCGACGTTGTACGGGTCCTTCGTGATCTGCTGGGTCTAATTCCGATTGTGCAGGCGGCAGCGCCTGCTGGAAGTTGCAAGCGGCGCTTGCAATATTGCTTCATCGGGCCAACGGCTGCGGAGGTCGATCGTCGATGCCCGGTCGTTAATTCGCAGCATCAAGCCGTCCGACGAAACCCTCCAGCAGAATTCCGCGGATGTGACAGCAGCAGGGGTTCGCTCGCTTCGCGCGGATCTGGCAGTGCTTCGCGCCGCCCGCGCCCACGCGGCCTTAGAACGGCGAATGGAAATTACCAGCGAAGATATCGAAGCCGTGCTGCCAATGGTTCTGCACCACCGCGCGAACGGAATCCAGGCCAGCCTCCGCCGCCTTCGCGGGAGGATCGGCAATCCCGGCCGGAAACGAAGGAAGAATCCGCCAAAGGGCAGACGGAGGGAAGGGATCGCATCTTTTCGCCCGAGGCACGACAGGCCCCAGAGATTCGTTTGACCTTGCCTGATTCAGCAAAGAGAGGCAGCAACGCGATGGTCAGCGGCAAACCGGCTTCGGGCGCGGCGCGGATTTCCGACTCCAAGAGCGGAGACGGAATCGATGTCGTCGCCAGTTTCACGCAGTCGTTTCGCAATACGGGAACGGCCTCTTTGAAGCGTGAGCAGCTTGTCTTTCGAACGCCACAGCCGGAGTCTGCTGTCCGCTTCATCTTTGTGCTTGATTCCAGCGGTTCGCACGCGGCGCAGCAGAGGATGCGAGCTGTTAAGGGAGCTGCGGCTGCATTGTTGGAGTCGTCGGTGGATTCCAAGGACGAAGTCGCCGTGATTTCGTTTCGGGGCGCCAAGGCACAGATAGTCCTCGAACCGTGCCGAGATGTGGCGCAGGCCCTGAGAACCCTGGAATTCCTGCCAACCGGCGGCCGGACGCCTTTGGCGCACGCGCTGGAGCTTGCAAGAACGCTAGTGACGTCGGCTTCAACGCTGATCGTAATAACGGACGGACGGGCGAACGTTCCCTTGGAGAGCAACGTCCCGTGGGCTGACGCTCTAGAGGCTGCCAAAAGACTGGAATGCTCGTGCCTTCTCGTAGACTCCTCGATTGAAGGCTCGCCTGTCGGATTGAAGGATGCTTTGGCTTCGGCTGTGCAGGCTAAACTGATTCGTCTCGATTCCCTCGCTCACGAAGTACTAGTTAGATGCTAGGCGGCTATCCACCTATCGTTTCAATGAGATTGCGCGGACACGATTCGTAAATCTCATTCCCTGTGTCGGATCACCCATCGCGACTTTCAACCGCCAGACTTTGATTTAGCTGTCCCTGAAACGGCTTAGGAAGGACCCGATCCAGCACTACTACTCCGCAAACCCGCACGAAGGGTACCGGACAACATCCAAGAAAGGCTGAAACCCCAGGGACGGCCGCAACAGACTGCGTTGTTAAGAGAGCACTCGCAGTTCTCTTCTCGTGGCGGATCGTTACCCCTCATGGGTAGGCCAGTGTTGCGGCATTTGTCGGCAGCGATGCATTGGTGCCGTTCCCCAACGCGAGCGCGCGAATGATCTCGATGCTGTGGGTCAGCATATTATATGTGGCGCGGACGTGGCATGCGACGCAATAATTAGCGGCGCTGGGGGATTCGTCGTCGCGGTTATGATCCATGGGCACCTGCCTTAGCGAACCATTCGGAATATGCTTCTTTAGTTTGTCGATTCTCGTTTTGCATCGTGTTTTCCTTTCCCTTCATCATGTTTTTGATGCCTGTCCGACCCTTCCACGCCCTCAGAAATCCGTGTCGTTTACCGGCGCCCCAAAAGAGAATGGCACCCGCGGCTATTTCCAAGCTGCAGCGGACTGGGCCGCTAGGCGGCGTAAGGTACGGCTATGCTGTTCCCTTGCCGGAACGCCGGTGCACGGTGATGGTGGTTGATGCCGAAGGTCGCCGGCATAACCTCGATCTCCGCGCCGCCGCCCACATTTACGTCTGCCATACCAGCGAGCACCCTGAGAAGGCCTACCGCGGCCGACACTGGCCACGGCGTTTGAAGTAGTGATAGATGGGAAGGTCTACCGGGTTGAGGGAAAGGCGCTTCAGCGGTGGATTGTGAGGCAGCGGCAGTCGCTCAATGGGCCGAAGGGGTATCTGTTTTCGCAGAGGCCGATGCTGGAATAAAGCGATTTCGAATGTCCAGTCAGTGTGCGTTCACAAGAGCGGGGTTGTCGGGTTCGAGACCACGCGCACGCTTGAGTAGACGCCTGCCCAAATCCGCGCTGCTAACCATCTCGGAAGTTTTCTCCATCGGGCCGACTAAGCAACGGGTCACTCGACCGAGGACGGCGACACCCTGCGAAAATATTCTCAGAGGTCTTCGTTGGGATATGATCGACAGTCTCCTGAACCTTCTCTTCCGGTGTTCCCACCGCCGCCTCACCCGGCCCGTTGCGCCAATTACCAAGCTTGGCCAGCCGCATAGTCAGAGCTATGTCGTCTGCTTGGATTGCGGCAAGCAGTTCGAGTACGACCTCAGCCAGATGCGCATGGGTAAGGCCATCGATCGCTCGCATGAGGCCGGAGTGCTGCCCCCGGATATTCCCGCTCCGCGCAAGAGGAAGGTCGGCTCTGCGCTGCTGGCCGCGGCGCCCGCGGCGGTCGTGCTCGGGGCGGTACTGGCCGGGAAGAAGAAAGCCACGAAACCGGAGGGCGGGAAGGTGAATCCGGCGGCGAAAGGTGAATCAGGCTAGGGCAAAGGTTAAGTTGGAACTAGATAGGGCCGGCCCACCGCGAGCCGTGCCTTTGCGGCGTGTGCCATGCTGGAGATGGATATGCGAGACGCAGACATCATCGAAACCGAACTCATGGAGATCAGCGCGATGGCCGATGATGGCGTCAAGCTGGAGCGCATCATCGCTTGGTCTGCGGTGCATCCCGACGAGGTCCCTTTCGCTCTGCACCATCTCATGCGGCGGCGCGACAAGCATGATGCCGTACCCCCTGAGACTCCACAACAGCCGTGACGCTTCAAAAGAATGCCGACCGACTGTCGCGCAGGAATCCCGCAGTGTCGCATCAGCGGCGTCGGGTCGAGTTAGGATTGGATGTAAGGGGGGAACAGTTTATCCGAGAGCACATATCCATTCGCATTCAGGAATATATAGCCGGAATCGCCAGCCGAACAGAAGTTAGCGTTTTCACGCAACGAGTGCAGGGCGTAAACCGACTCTACCGCATAAAAGCGATATTCTTGATGAGGCGCGCCTTTATGTCATTTCCCATAGGTCTTTCCATCGGTCGATATCAGGTATAGAGTGTCACTGTAGGGTAGATGGGTTCCCGCTGTTTTTTATTACCTGGTTTAGTACCATTCCACGGCAAAGCAGGGAAGTTACCCCCCCCGTAGGCAACTGCTGTTTTCCCGTGTAGGATCTTAATAATGTCGGGAGTCCAGCCACAGCGACTTGAGGGTGATCGAAAACAGTCTGGGTTCAATCTCTATTTGCTCGGGTGCGCGATAATTGCAGCGCTGGGCGGCCTTCTATTCGGCTTCGACACCGCCGTTATCTCCGGCACTACGGAGGCGCTCCGACATAAGTTCGCCCTCAACGATAACCTTCTTGGCTTTACCGTAGCCAGCGCCCTGATCGGGACCATTTTCGGCTCAATTGGCGCCGGTCGCCCTGCCGACGCCATCGGTCGCCGAGGCGCCCTTGCGTGGCTTGGCGTCCTCTACTTCATCTCTGCCCTTGGATGCGCGTTCTCCTGGGACTGGGGGTCTTTTCTGTCGTTCCGTTTTTTAGGAGGTCTAGCTGTCGGCGGCGCTTCTGTGGTCTCTCCCCTCTACATCGCTGAAATCTCGCCCGCCCGTTATCGCGGCCGCCTGGTCGCAATAACTCAGTTCAACGTCGTCTTAGGCATCTTGCTCGCCTACCTTTCGAATTACCTGATTGGCACTTTCTATCGGGGTGAGCAGGAGTGGCGCTGGATGTTCGGTGTGATGGCAGCGCCCTCGGCCGTCTTCTGCCTGCTGAACTTTCTTACCCCGCAGAGCCCGCGCTGGCTCGTCGCTCGCGGCCGCCTCAGCGAAGCGCGCGCCGTGCTCCGACGCTGCGGCTCAGATTATGGCAGCGTCGAAGACGAGATCCGCGAGATACAGCAGTCGATAGACCTCGCGCATCACAGCCTCAACGAGCCCTTCTTTTGCCGACGCTACCGCGTCCCAATCCTGCTCGCGGTGGCCATTGGCGCGTTCAACCAACTCTCCGGCATCAACGCGGTACTGTACTACACGCCGTTCATTTTCAAGATGGCGGGAGCAGGCGTCGAATCGGCGCTGCTGCAATCCGTAATCGTTGGCTTTACCATGCTGGTGTTCACCGTATTGGCGATGGCGCTCATCGACCACTTTGGTCGGCGAAAGCTCATGATCGCTGGCTCGCTCGGCTATATCGTCGGCCTGTCGGGTGCTGCCTGGGCGTTTTATGCGAAGGTCAATGGACCGCTCCTGCTAATCAGTCTGCTGGTGTTCATCGCCGCGCATGGGTTTGGGCAGGGTGCGGTCATATGGGTATTCATCAGCGAAATCTTCCCAAACCGCGTCCGCGCACGCGGCCAAGCGCTGGGCAGTTTCACCCACTGGGCGATGAACGCAGCCATCTCGTGGACCTTTCCGATCATTGCGGCTGCCGCGGGCTGGACTGCGTTCGCCTTTTATGCCGTGTGCATGGTCGGACAGCTTGTGTGGGCGCTATTGGTCATGCCGGAGACCAAGGGTTTGTCATTGGAAAAGATCCAAGAGAAGCTGCACATCGAGTAGGCAGTTTCAATGTTCGAACGAGGGCAGCCGTATGTTCCGGCCCGAGCACCGCCTGTTCTGTTGCTCAATTGTTTGTATCGACATGATTGGGCTATCTTCCGGTCCGAAAAACGCATGAGAATTTTCCCGGCAATTCCGACAGTGTAGACTATCGAATTGCGGAGATAGGTATGGGAATGAAGTGGATTCTAAGCGCTGGGTTCCTTTGTCTCATTAATGCGGCTACTGCGGGACTGCCCGAATCGCAAAAGGCGGCGAACGACGCCTATCAAGCGATCCTGACCGAAGGGTGGCACACCAGTCCGGCGGAGGCGGCGCAACTCGAATCGCAACTGGCGAGCCATCCGCAAGACATGGTGGCGCGAGTGCGCCTGATCAGCCACTACTACCAGCAGATGATCGCCGAGCCGAGAGCCCGTCATATTCTCTGGCTTATCGAGAACCATCCTGAGGCCGAGATCTTTCAGATCGCTTCCGATGTGACGTCGCTTGAGGTCACATGGCACGGACTGAATAACGTTGCCGACCAGGACAAGGCGCGGGTTTTGTGGCTGCGCCAATTGCAACGGTTTTCGAGCGACACCGCAGTGCTCGCTAGCGCGGCACAAGCGCTTCCGGTAGAGGAATCGATTCCAGTCGTGCGGCGGCTGCGTATATTGGAACCCTCGAATCCTGTTTGGACCGTGAATCTCGCAAGCGTGTACGCGCGGGCGGTCCGGGACGTCTTCTATGCGAGCAGTCGCACGCGGCAGCGGGCCATGGCGGGGCCGGTTCGCTATCGAGACATCTGGTGGATGCGGTTACCCGTCCCAGGGAAGGAACTCGCCGAGAGGTTGAAAAGTGAACTGGAAGCATCTTCTGACGCCGCGCTTTTGGGAGTGACCGGACAACTTCTTGTCGAGCAACTCGTGGTCCTGGGCGAGCAAGACCAGACGGAGGAGGTAGCAAAGAGCGCTGCTTTCGGCAAACAGTTGCTGGAGTGGGCGCGACGCCTGGATCCCAACAACCCGGAGTGGCGACCTTAGTGTTGCTCCAAACGAGAGGAGCAGCCGACGCAGCGCGGTAGAGCAGGGCCGCGTGCGCATCCTCTTCACCGATCTCTTCCGCTGCGCTTCAGTGATCCGTGCCCTGGCGGCCGCGCTCATCTTCCGCCGTTTGCGCATAGGCTCCGGCGTGGGCGGCGGGCTCGGGGCGACCGCCGGTTATCAGTTGGCGAAGTTCTGCAATATGGACGTCAAGGCGACCACCGTCGCCCTCAAAAACATCATTCGCGCTTTTTGTTTTGGTAGACCGACAGAAGAGCGGCGATGGCCTTCTCTCCGTCGGTGCCATCGGTCGGCCAGGAGCGAGAACGCATCGCGGCCCGCTCTTCTTCTTCCTGCGTGATCGGTTTACTGCGTAACGCCGCCACGATGGCCCCCTATTAGCGTCCCAAGGAACAGCAATGCCTGTAGCCAGGCAATTCCCGTCATAATGCGCAGAGCATGAATACCTATCGGCGGAGCGCCGCAGTTTCGTTAACTTGAGGTCGGTATGTAATGATTATTTTGCATGTTCTCGTTAGCGAGTAGTTGAAGCGTCGCTCCAACTCCGCCAGTAACCAGCCGACCTCCAGTGGGGTCTCTTTGGTGTGGTGGATCGGGAAGCGGATGGTGGAGGAGCGCGAGCGAGCTTGCGATGAAGAGGTCTTACAACTCGGCAGTGAGCCGCGGGTTTACGCAGAAGGGATTCTCAACGTTTGCAAGCTTTACGTGGAATCGCCGCTGGCGTGCATGTCTGGAAACGACGGATTGAGGTAATCATGGCCAACCGCGTGGGGCATAGATTGAATCGCGCGAAGAAGCTCCTGCTGGCGGGCGCCGGAATCCTGGTGTTGGCTGGACCGGTAGCGATCGGAGTCAGCCATGCGACCGCGATGAGGGCGCAGTCGCAGGCGATGTCCGTGCCGAACACAGTCGCCAATCGCGAGGCAGGGACCGCCACCCCGGCGGCGCCGATAGACGTGGCCCCACAATCGACTAGCCCGCCGCCGGTTCCACCAGCGCCTGTCCAGGCAGCGAAGCCGCAGCAGCGATCATCCGCCGTGCGCTCGACGGAGAAGGCGCGTGCGTTCGACGCGGCGTCCATCAAGCCGAATAGTGCCGGAGGCGGGGGAGGCAGAAACGGAGGGATTGGCGGCAATCCGCCCAGAGCCGGCGGTGGGGGTTTGCGCTTCATGCCGGGAAGGATTGTCAGTGCACCGATCGGTGTCACCGCCAGGAAGATCATTCTGGAGGCCTTTCATCTGACCCAGTATCAGCTCTCCGGCGGGCCAAGTTGGCTCGACTCCGATCGATTCGACTTGGAGGCAAAGGCTGAAGGCGCCAACGAGAATCAACTCAGGCTGATGCTCCAGACACTGCTGGCGGAACGATTCAAACTTGTGATTCATCGGGAAGCTAAGGAAATGCCGGTGTACCACCTAGTCATAGGGAAAAGCGGCCCTAAACTCCACGAATCGAAGGAAGGCGACCCGATGCCTTCCTTCGGTTCGGATGGCCGTTCGAAGTTTATAGACCGCGGCACAATGCAGCGTCTGGCTGATACCTTGTCTGGCGGCCCAGATGTCGGTAGACCTGTTCTGGACATGACGGGCCTCCCAGGGGTCTATGTCTTCTATGTGGTCTGGGACGAGGGAGAGGAGTTCTTGCCCGCAATGCAACAACAACTCGGGCTCAAACTGGAGTCGCAAAAAGGACCTGTGGATTGCATCGTCATCGATCGCATTGAGAAACCCAGCGCAAATTAGGCGGACCGCCCTCGACCGTGTTTGGGAGGCACTCTGGTTAGATGCTCACCTCAACCTGCATGGGTCAGTTTTGGAAAGCAGAGGTGGATCAGTTTTCCCGAGCGCCGAAGAGGACTTTGAGCGACGCATCGCCGAGTTGGTCACCCGCCAGCGGCGCGAGGCCTATGAAGGCAAAAGTGAAAGCGAGAATCCCGCGCCCGCAATCAAGAAGCCTCCGACGAAGGAAACCACGAAGGTTACAATCCGCCGGAAGAAGGCCTGAGCCGGCTTACTGGCTTGCATCGTCCTCAAGTTTAATCCCCATTCCGCTTACGGTAATAGGGCGCGCTGATAGCAACTGTCGAATCTGCGCGCGTAACTGCCGGATAGGCGGACGTCCGTGGGGATCATTGAGCCATTTCGCAAATTCTGCGAAGGATATTTTATGGGTTGTCGCTGGCGGTCTCACCTTGACCGTGTAATCGTAATGGGGAGCAATATTCAAAAAACCATCGGGGGAGTTCTGGAATCGGGAAAGCGCAATACCAACGGCTTCGTAGAGGAGATCGGCCTCAACTTCGACCGCGTGCTCGCCGCGGAGTTAATGAAGGACACGCGGCATTGGAATTTCGCCACGATGGAAAGGCTACCACGTTTCGCCATTTGTTCGCCAGCTGTGCGTAACAATGCGGCCATGAAAGACGAGATCCTGGAGGCGATCATTCCACATTCCGATTTTGGCGACTGGAATGTTGCGGCTGCCTTTATGGCTTGATTCGAGGCCGCATGGGATTCGTCAAGTGCAACGAGTGCGGCGTAACGCTCAAGACCGTGCCGGCCGCCGACTTGCAGAGGACTCTGGACGAGATCGAGCTGTCGCTTGAGGTCTCAACGGAGATTTGCGCACATTGCGGGTCAGCTAACGTGTTCCCTGGATTCTCCACGATGCTTGCGTATACTTGTCGATCATGCGATCAGGCAGTAATGCGCTCATGACCGACCTTGAGCGCTCCCGCGCAGAATCGCGCGCCGTCCTGATTCTCGCCGGCAAGGAGATCGTCACGCTGAACTTTGGAAAGAAGGACACGTGGCTGTTGCGGTTGATGCGCCGTACACTCCGTGAGGCGCGGGACGTCGCGAAGCGCGAAGGCATTAGTGGACGCATAAGGATAAAGCTGGGGTGAGGGCGCTCATAGGGTCGGGAGGGAAAACGTTCCCCCTCCCCAATACGCCGCCTTCAATCGGACGCATATCGCCCGGTGCAGGACCAGCCCGAACTTTGCGAACCGTTCCTGCACATCTGCCAAGAGCTTCCGCGCCGTCTGAACTTTCTCAAAGCCCATTAGACTGTCGTCGGCGTATCGGACAACCGCGATTGCTCCTGCCCTGGCTGTTTACGCCAGTGCTGAACCCATTAATCGAAAGCGCGCAGGTAGATATTGGCCAGCAGGGGCGATATGACTCCCCGGACGCAAAAGATAACCCGAAGCTGAGGGTGCTCCGGAAGGAACTCGAAGTTGGTCCTGGTGCGCCGCTGGATCCGAGTCGGATGGAATCGGAATCGAATGCGGGATCGTGAACTGGGGTGGCTCGCGCGGGCTCTGCGTCGGCAATTCGAGAGCCGCAGTTAAGGTCCGCACTCTGGCCGCGCGATTGCCGCCGTTTGTACACTATGGCCCTTGATGGTTGGGAATATTCGCCCGATGGCCGGCAGGTGCTGTTCGCTGAATCGATAGTTTTCCGGCTGCGGCATCTGGCAATTGAGGGATTTAAGTCGCTTCCGCGGCGGGGCTTGGAGGTCGGCGGCATTCTGATCGGGTCGGAGCAGGGTTGCGATTTGCAGATTGACGACTTTCAGGAGGCGCCATGCGCACACCAGTATGGCCCTTCTTACGCCATGAATGGATCCGACCGGGAAAATTTGACTGAGTTGCTCGCCCAACCGCACCGGGAGACAGGGCGCGTGATCGGGTTTTTCCAGAGCTTTACGGGACGTGAACCACTGATCGAGCAGGCGGATGAGATTCTTTTTGGGGAGCAGTTTCCGTGCGGGGATTTCCTTTTCCTCCGACTGCAACCCCTGTCGGCCTGGAAATGCCTGGCGAGCTCGCGGTTTTCCCGGGATGGCGTCTTGCAGCCCGGAATCGAAGGCTCCATATTTCTCTTCGAGCCGGGAATACCGGCCTTTAAGCACCCAGTCGGAGCGGATGAGTCGCCTGCCGCTGAGGGGCCGTCACCAACGACGAGTGAAGAGGCATCGGATCTACGTCCGGCGCCGCCAAGTGATAAACCGACTCCCGGGCCCATAGTGTTACCTTCACGGGAGCCAGTAGCTCCGCGGGCCGCGGTATCAGGCAACCGCACGTTGCCAGCACCGGTCTTGGCGGGGCTAGCAGCATTGGTGGGTGCGGCCGGAATGTATGTAGTGAAATCCCGGCCCGCGACTGCGCCGCCCGTGCAATCACAGTGGGCCGAACTTCACCTCGACGCGCGGCCCTCCGCCGAGAAGCTTTTGGTCACGTGGGACTCGGCGGCGGGTTCGCTTCAGGACGTTGGCGGAATACTCAAGATAGCCGATGCGGGAACGGATCGCGACATCCCTCTTGGCAGATCACAGATTGCCGCGGGCCGTTATGAATACGCGCCGGCACGCAGCGATGTCGCGATCCGGTTGACGGTTACGGAGAAGGGCCGCCCGGTCGCAAGCGAAGGGGTGCGGCTAGCTACCATTCCCGCGCACGCGCCAGCCGCGCCGCCGACACCGCGACCGCAAGCCGACCAGGCGAATGCGCACCCTGCACCGGAGGTTGCGCATAAGGTATACCCGGGAATACCAGAAGGCATTCGGTCTCGCCTGACAGGCGAGGTCGTGATTCCGGTCGAGGTGAATGTGAGCGAAACCGGGCGCGTCCTGAGCGCGCACGCGTCCCGCCGGTCAGGCGACTCGGTGGCGCGATACTTGACGGATCAGGCCATCAAAGCGGCGCACGCATGGCGATTCAAGCCGGCACGCACCGGCGAGGGCATGCCGATTGGGTCAATAACCACTGTCCGTTTCGTGTTTAGGCCTTGACTCGATCGCGCCTGGCGTTGGAATCAAGCGAGCGGCTCTGTGCCCTCTGAAGGCTATCCAGATTGCCGACCGGGCGCGTTTGGAGTTTCGCTTCGAGGCTCAGAACGCTTTCCATCATCCACGGTATGTGCAAGTACCGCAGAAGGACGTAGTCAATACTCCCGCTGGCCGCTTCCTGAAACGCGATTTCGCGGAGGCATCCGGAGCATCTAGCTTAGCTAGCTAGCTCCAGGTGAAATTACTGTTCTGATGCAAATCAGTCAGACCTCAACACGGTGTGTTTTGAGATTGATGCCGTGAGCGACGGAAGCATCTCACCCACGAGCCGGGAGAGGTCGACCGGCTCGAAAATGGAGCTCTCCTGCCCGGCGTAAGCGAGCAACTGACGTACGATCTCGGCAGCCTGGAGCGCGGCAACTCTAATAGTGTTAACCCCCTCCGCGACGGGCGAGTCGGCAGGTACCTCGGCAGAAGTCATGGTCGATGCCGCTGGCCAGCACGCCGAGGGTTTCCAGCTTCTGTGTGTCCCGGAGGCGTTGCTCGGCGCGCTTGATTTCGGTGATTTCATTGAATAGGACCGCGATTCGCCGGCTCTCGGGCCCGCCGACGCGGTAGGCGCTTACGCTGTACCAGCGCTTCAGTGGTTTCGCTTCATGCACAAAACGCGCCGGTTGACCCGTTAAGGCGGCTGGAGCAGGGACAGACAAAAGTTGTTCTACAGGCACCCTCCCTTGAAGCCTTGCTCGCATTGCAAGAACGCTGTCGATCACTGGATCTCTGTCACGAGCTGATTTCGGATGCTGGCCGCACAGAACTCCCGCACGGAACCCTAACTGCTCTCGGTATTAGCCCCGCTGAGTGCCGGTTGATCGATACGGTGACTGGTTATTTGCCACTTCTGAAATGAAGATAGTACGTGTCGCGCGGCTGGGCCGCGCAGCTCGTTCATCTCCCGGCGGCAGTCCTCGATCTGCCCCAGCGTGCATTTCTGGTTAACTGGCTAAAAACAGCGCCAAGGCGGCCAGCAAAGATGTGCGAGGCGAAAGCTGCCTAGTTTCCTTCTTTGGATGATCGACGCAGTCGGAAACCTGGCGGCGATCTATGTTTCGGCTCAGCCGGAGCCATCTGCGCGGGTACAGTGAATCAGATGCTGGAGCAAATGGTACCCCACCGCAAGCAATGTCCAAGTGGGAGGTTATTTCGCTAGAATCGATCTGGCGATCTCCGCCCGCGCTTCCAGCAGGTGTAGAGGCTCGGTGTCCCAATCCTGCCAGGCTCGGGCAACTCTCTTCACCACTTGCTCCGCCGTCGCCCTGCCCCGGCGTTCCGCCAGAAGTCTGAGGTATTCGTAATCTTCCAGTCCCTCCCGGATTTCCTTCAGTCGAATTGACGCGACCAGGCCCTGAACGCCGGCATCTACCCCTGGATACAACAGCGAGCCTTCCATGTTGTATTGATCGTCGTAGGTTAAAGGGTTAGTCCAGACGTCCCGGGTAGAAGCCCAGTTCGTAGTACTCCAGTAGAGCAAGCCGGTGATGCCGAAACGCCAACTGATCCACATCGGGATACGGTAGTTCAGCAAGGGAAAATCCAATTCCCAGAATGGCGTGTCCTCGTGCGGGCTACCCTGGCACAGCGCCGTATACGACCAGATCTCTTCGCCCGCGGCCAGCCGCTCTTTCGCGACCGCTTCCTGAAACATCGGCCAGAGGGGCGCCCAAATATCCACCGAGCCCACCAGGCTGCCCCACGCGCGGTTCCGCACCTGTGGCTGCTTGGTACAAAGCACCTTCAGCCCCGGCGCCACCTCGTGGACGAACCTGGCGCGAGCGCGCACGTCATTGTATGCCTGCAATGAGTTCGGTTCGTCCACCACGTAAACGTAGGCCAGCTTGTCCCAGTGGTTGACCCGCAGGTAGGCATATATAGAGCTGAGATATCGGGCATTCCGTTTGCGATCTGCGCCCAGAGGATCGCCCAGCCACCCCAGGCCGTCCATGCCGAGAAACCGGATCGGAAACCCGGTGATATGAAATCGTTCGATCCATTGTTTCAGTGCGGCATGTGTCGATTGGGGGTCAATACTGCCGTCCGCGTTGACGTTCGGCATCAGAAACGGCGGAATCGGCGGGCAAATTCGGTGTGCCGCCATCAGTTCCGCGTACGCCGTCTGCAGCGCGCGCTGCCCCGCTTCATCCAGGCTGCGCCAGCCGGCGATCTGGGGCGGCCGGGACACCAGCGGATTCACGTCGGCGTCCCCGAAGTGCGTCCTCATCGAAGGGGTGTCGGGCAATGCGAAATCCCAAACGGTCAGTTTGATCGGGACTGTGTGCGGCTTGATGCCCTCTGCCGAAATCATGATCGTGCCCCTGTATTCACCGGGCGTGGCATCCCCTGGCGTCAGCACGTCTACCCATAGTGGCTGGTTCGAGTCAGGCGCAATATCGAACGGCGCCGCCGCGAAGCGCGCGCGCACCGGCGGCTTACCCGTGCTTGGGTCGAGGAACGGGATCAGAGCGTCGGGATACCAGCCTGGCACACTCTTGGACTTGGGGCTCAATTTCCTGACTTCGATGGAATGCTCGCGGTAGAGGGTGATCCGGGCGGCAGGAATGGCTTTGCCCCGCTTCGGCATCAGAGGGCCGGCCGCAGCGTTCACACGTTTCAGTCCTCCGGTTCCCGCGCGAACGACAATCTGAAACGGGGCATATTCGTTGCGCGCGGCGCGCAACACCGCCGCATGCTCGGCACCGGGGCGATCGCGCGGCCGCACGCGCGCAAACTCATCCACCACGTAGACCGACATCGCCGGCTCCGTGGCAGAACTTCGGCAGGCGCCGAGAAACAGGATGCCCACCGAAAATAGGACAACTCGTCCGGTGAATTGTCTGTCAGTTCTCTGCCTCTTGCCCATTGATGGTAAACCGTTCCTCGTGATCCGAAACCCTTCACAGCCAGCTAGAAACTTCTTCCAGGTTGAAAATCTCGTGTGGTTCGTCATACTGTTGGCCAACAGGTGTAGCGCACCCCGGGCACTGTGTCGATGTATTGAAATCGCTCGCCGCTCCACGACGTTAGGATAAACCTCGCGAGACATGTTCGGACCTTCACACCTAATATTGCGGGCGGCGACCTGCCGCCGGTCCTGCCGGTGAGCGATCCCGACGAAAACGAGTAGCAGAAAACGAAGATTTGAGACGTTTGCCGCGGTAGCGGCGTTGCGTCTGATGGAACTCGCTGCGGTCGATGCAATGGATCGGGCAGAATTTCGGTGTCTGATGTTGACGACGACGATGACTTAGACCGAGAGAAAGAGGACGACGACGAATGAGTAAACCCAGACCACAAATTCCTATCGGCGAATTGCCCGCCTAGCACGCTGCGCTCCAGGAGTTCGCCCGCATGCGCGCGGCCTTAGTAGAAACGCACTCGACAATTCCGCGACTGTTGTCGCAGGAGCGCAGCATCACCCATGAGTTGGGCCTTGCCGAGGCGCGCGGCGAGAGCACCGATGCGCTGCGCAAGCAGTTGGAGGATGTCATCCAGCAACGCCAGAGCGCGGTCAGGCGGCGCGCTGCTTGTATAGAAACCCTCGCGGAATTAGAAGGGGCTACAGGCCGCGAGAGCCGCTGGGGAGCGTCTACAGCAGGCGCAAGGCATCGTCTCTCCTGGCGGAATTTCAGCGGCGCTATACCGACGCTGTGTCCAGTTTGCAGGCGTTGTGGTCCGAGGGCCAACTCCTGGCGGAAACGCTGAAGGTCCAAGTGCCGATGCCGATGCCGACGAAGGTTACGGTGTCGGTGGTTGACTCGGTCGCAAGGGTGCAGCCAATCCTTTCCGGCGCTGCGGCGGCGGTGGATGTCACGATCACGTCGCTGTCCGCGGGGGTGGCCGAGTTCGACAATGCCCTCGCGCTGATTGGCGCCCTTCGGTCGGCTAGGGAACTGGACGCGAGACATCGCGCCCTCGCCCAGCAACGAACCGGCATGCCGGTCAGGATGGAAGGGTTTGTTCGAGGTAACGAAGGACTTCAGCTATTACGGGATGACGTTCGCGGCGGGAATGCTGCTCGACCGGACCATGCTGCCCGATGGCTGTTTGAATCGTTTCGTGCAAGGCCGGAATCTTCGGGCGGCGGATGGCCCGGCGGTGGCGGCGGCTTGATATGGCCGACATGAAACAGATCTCGCGGTTGTTCGCGACGGAGCCGGTCAAAAGCCCAACGGTTGGGCATTCGAAGACCGACGTTCCCGGCCCTTCGATGCTCGAAATGCAGACCGCCGCTCAGCCGAGTGGGAGCCAATCGTGTAGAGGAGTTGTTTGACGGCCTCAACCTGAATATTGTTATCCGGTTCGAGGCGTGCGGCGTGCGTGATTTTCTTTTGCTCCATTTTTGCTCCTTTATCGGGAGCCATGGAGCAAATCGTTGAAACTGGGTATGTTTCTATCGCCGTCTGTTGACGCCGTAGACGCTAAATTCTTTATTTGCAATCTACAGTCAATTTCCCAAGCTGGACGTCACGGGTTCGAACCCTTCTCCCGCTCCAATTTTTCAATACCTTGGGGCTCCCCAGCAACTTCCATCACTCCATTTCACTCAGTTAAGCTGTGAGAACGGCATTTTCGACCTGGTTCAGCCGCTTCGGCGCGCCTGGACGGGGCCGCCGTTGTATAGACATCAATCGCCACGCCGATACCATGCCCGCGCTGATCCGCCGCGACTTTGGGATCAAATCCCGGCATCGTGGCCGAGGCTGGCATGAGTTGGGCACAAGCACCTGAAACGTGGCCTATTCGCATGGGTTCTATGTGCCGGCGCCATGCGTTATCTTCCACAACGGAGTGGAAAGGTTCTCCGATCATTCCGGCAATCTCCTCGAAATTGAGGCCATGCGCCAACCATTCAACTACGCGCGTATGCCTGAAGCGATGAGGATGAAAGTCGTGGATGTCTGTCTTGAATAGGTCGTTAAGAATGCTGCGCCAAGAGTCAGTTTGGGTATGAAGATTTTCAGACTCGCCGATCAAAAAATAGTGCCGCCCGTGAGTGGCAGTTCATCCAAATCAGCCTTGAGCGATTCCATGATGGCAAGGCGGTAAGCGGCCCACACGTGAATTCGTAAATGTTGCGCAGGCCTTTTGCCACGGCGAAATCGTCGAGCTGCGAAAACAGCAGCTTGTATTCCCGGATCGTATCCGCCTCCCTGCCCTCCCCTTTCATTTTTGAAATGAAACATGTCGCGGGCGCGGTCGAACCTCGCTATGTCCGGGGAACATTGCTGCGGTGGCATCTCCAGTTCGTGCTTTTCGCTTCTGCCCGCGCCCATATGCGCAAACGCATCGACTCCTCAATGGCTTTGCCATTGAGGACACCGCGCATCCAAATTGGGCACTTGCAGGCCTTATGGTCCGGATTCCCGCAAACCTGCACGTTTCCTTATGGCGACGATACAGTGTGAGCACTTAAACTCCCCTTCAATGTTGGTACATTTTTGGCACAGGAAGTAAGTCGTCCATGATTAATTTGCTAATTACAAAGGAGACGGAGTTGGAGGCGCGGGTCGGGATCGAACCGACGAATAAAGGTTTTGCAGACCTTTGCCTTACCACTTGGCTACCGCGCCCTTGAAAGGCTATTCGCACGATAACGCGCAGCCGGCTGCGAAGTCAAACGGCATCGACGTGCGGCATCGATGACGCACCCCGATTGATGAACCGGTCCAACACCGCCGGGAACATACCACCTGATGTCGCCGTCTTACCTTTCGGGACCTGCGATCATACTGAATAACGGATCTATGCCCGCCTCTACCCTTCTGCGTCGTCCGGCTCTTGTGCTGGCGCTCGGCCTGTGCGGCCTCGCCGCCCTAACTACGTTGCTGGGGCGGCTCACGAGCGGGCCTCAAACCCAAACCAAGCCGGCGGTGCTCTCCGGCATTGACGGGTCGGTCGCATATCCAGCTTTTTCCGCAGACGGCAATAAGCTCGCCTACAGTCAGCGCGGTACGTCCAAAGACGATTTCTATCACATCATTGTACGGCGCGTCCCTAGCGGGGCCGTCACGCAGTTCACTACAGGGCAGGCCAACGACATCAGTCCCGCGTGGTCGCCCGATGGTTCGCAACTGGCTTTTCTGCGGGTGAGCGAGGGCAAGGCCCAGTGCATCGCACTCCCGGCGACAGGCGGGGCTGAAAAGCCGATCGCCGAATTTGCAGCCGTCGAGACGGAGCAGCCGCTTCCGGCGCTTTCGTGGTCACCTGACGGACGAACCCTTGCAGCCGTCGTCGGCGGCCAAAAACAACCCGCGGCCATCGGCCTAATCTCGACCGCCAGCGGCAGCCTTCAGCGTGTAACCACCCCCCCAGAGGGCTCGGACGGTGATTGGTCGCCTGCATTTTCTCCCGATGGATCGAAACTCGCCTTCACCCGCGGCGCGAACATCGATTCTTCCGACCTTTATGTCGCCAATGCGAACGGGGCCAATCCGCAACGCGTCACTTTCGATGAAAGCGGCATCCGCGGCATCACGTGGGCTTCGAACGGCGACCTGATCTACGCCTCATCGCGCAACAGCCGCATTCGATTGTGGCGCATTGCAGCTGCCGGCGGAAGCCCCCACGAAGTGATCGGAACGGGCGCCGAGGCGCGCTACCCCAGCCTTTCGCGCGCGGGTAGCCGCCTTGCATATACCGATAGCCCAATGGTAACTTCCGTGTGGCGCGCAGCGCTGGGCGGGGTAACAGGAGCCGAGGCGGACAGCGGGCGTCCAATTCTGCGGTCGAATGGGCGGGAAAGGCTGGCCTCATATTCGCCGGACGGAAAACGAATCGCCGATATTTCAGATCAGACCGGCTTCGAAGAGCTTTGGGTTAGCGATGCGGCAGGAAACAATCGAGTCAGAATAACCAACTTCGCAGCTTCGGCGGAGCACCCGGCGCTTGGCCGTGCATCGTGGTCGCCCGACGGCAAATGGCTCCTGTTTGACCAAAGCGGCAATCATGGAGACGAAATCTGGAAGACGCCCGCTATTGCGGGTTCGAAGCCGGCACGCGTACTCACCGGGGGCCATGGCGCGTCCTGGTCGCACGATGGCAAGTCGATCTACTATTCAGAGCGTGGTCAGATCTGGAAGGCCGCAGCGGATGGGGGCCGCCCTGAACAACTCACCGAGCGCGGCGGCAATGGCGCACCTGCCGAATCGCCCGATGGAAAGTTCGTCTATTATCGAATGCGAGGAGCGAGCATCTGGCGCGTTCCAGTGGGAGGCGGCCCGGCCGAACCGGCGCTGGAACTCGACACGCCGCTAATCGGCGATCCCCTGCCCTTCAAAACCGGAATTTACTACCTGTCATTGGAACGATTCGATCGATTCGACCGGCCGCTTACGCTCGCCTATCACGACTTCGGCTCCAAGATGACCACCGCGGCGATTCGTTTGCCCGGCCGCAATTTTGGATACACGCCGGTGTTTTCCATCTCGCCGGATGGAAAATGGATTCTCTTCGCGCGCGTGGACCAGAGCTTGACAAATCTGATGCTGGTGGAAAACTTTAAGTAACGCAACCACCGGCGCGGCGCACCTCCTTGAGGTTGCCGTCGTTAAGTAGTCGACGTTAAATCGTCGACCGCGATGCGCGGAGCGAGCCCACGCGCGCGGCGAAGTAAGAACCGAGAACAAGTAAACACGCCACAGCTTGCGCCGCAAGCGTTTCGACGGTGGGGAATATCGAAAGCCAGAGTCCCATCCACGATGGGATCACCTTCGCAAGCCCGGGCAGATCGGTCGTTGGAATCCAATGCGCCAATTGCATCTCCTGCGCCTCCTCTCCCACCATCACCAGCAGTACCGCGCCTAACAGCATGCCGGTCAAAACCAACATCCGTCGATAAGGCAAACGGCGATGGGCGATAAATGTCAGGATTGCGACAATCCCCGAGAAAAACACTCCCAGCAAAACACCATATCGAATCGGCCCGGGGCCAAGCTTCAACCGGTAGCTCTGCAGAAACAGCACCACCTCAAACCCCTCGCGATATAGCGAGGTAAATCCAAGCGCTGCTAAGCCCCACCAGAGGCTTTGTTTGGATGACGCCGGTTTGCCCTCGTTTTGTAGAAGTTCCTGCTTCTTCTTCGTATGGAGCGAAATCCAGCCGGTCCAGTAGAGCTTATGAAAGAACCAGTTCATGACCACGAGCAGCACAACGATCGCTAGCAGGCCTGTGGCAGCCTGGATAGCGAGGGCTGAGATCGTCGTACCGAGCTCATCGATCACCCCTATGGCAATACGCCAGGTAACCAAACTGGCGAGCGCCGCCACACCGGCGCCTGCCGCAACCGGACGCCGATAGGCGGCGCTCGAGCCAACCATTCCAGCCGTGACGGCTGCCAGAACAAGAATGCATTCCAAACCTTCCCGAAAGACAAGTACGCTGATATCGAGAATCGCCGCGGCGCCATCAGAATGAGGCGCGAGGGGATTGGGATTCCCATTGGCGGTGAACCCTTCGAAGAGCAGTAGAGCGGCAAGAGCCAATCCACCAATCCAGAGCGCGGTAGAGAGGAACAAGCTCAAGGCCGGGCGCGGAATGTTCTTGTCCATCGCTTCTCCATTTCCTGCGCCGCTCTCTTATGTAAGTCCATTACACTTCAGATGCAATTGAGTGTCAACAAGGTTAATTCTTTGGCGTGGATCCCCGCCCTTGCTGCGTCGCGGCGGAACGCCACTTGCAACACGAGGGCATCTGCCGCTCACATCAAAGCGAGAACGGCGGAAGGCGTCCGCGGCGCAACAGCCTCCAACTGAGCGTACATGGCAATCACAGGATCGGTACTGCGGCGGAAATCATCGGTCAATCGTCCCAGGCCACGAGGATCGAGACCCATACGGCCGATCAATTGGTTAAGCGGCAATAGCCACTCCAATCGCGTCTGCGCCTGGTCTCGATTGACCTGCAGATAATGCAGCATGGCGCGAAGAGCCATCTCTCGATGCGGGACATCGGGCGGCAGGTCAGCCAAATCGGTATAGAAAGCGCACTTCTCGCGAAACTCCTCCGCGGAGTCGGGCCGTGAAGAGTCCCTTCCGCCATCCGGCCAATCGCGTAAGGCGGCCAGTACGTCGGCAAACTTATCCTGCCACTCCGCGGAGGCGCGCGCCGCATTGGGCAGAGAGGAACCCATTGAGTCGAAAATCAGGTTGCGATATTGGCGTGCGATGGCCGCGCACTCAGTGGATTCACAGGATCGTAAGCCGCTTGCGGCGCCCGATTTACTTGCGGCGGCGGCCTCCGTCGATTGAATGGGCTGCAGTGGCGCCAGGCGTATGCTCTCGTTAAAAAGGCGGATCGCGGCCGCGGATCGTTCGTCGAGTAGCGTTCCCGGCGCCGAGCCGTTCGAACCCGACATTATGTCGTCATCGGCGCATCTCGCGGCCCCGAAGTTCGCAACCAGATAGAGACGGTAGGCCTCAATCAGGGGAAGAGGCGAGGCGTTGCGGTGTTGGATGTCGATAATCAAGCCTTGGATAGCGGCCCCTGCTTCGGGTAAATAGAACGTGAATGAGCGATCGTCGCGCGAAATCTTCTTCAAAGCGGCGGTGAAGGTTACGAGGGCGCTGGCGAATTGCTTGTCGTCCAACGTAGAATTGGCCAGGGCGTGGGCGGCGGGCGCTATTTCCGCCGGGGACGAGATCAGGGCCAGCCTTTCCTGAACGAACTGAAACGCATCGCCGTTGCGGACCTCTTTCGCCGTGAAGGCGTGTTGCGCTACTTGCGACAGCGCCTCATAGTACCTAGAGACGTCGAAAACGAGAACGTCCTCGCAAGAAGCCGCCGGCAAGTCAAGCGGCGGCATGCCTAGAAAAAGCTCCCGCGCCTTAGCCGAATTCAGGGGCAGCATCTCCTCCACCGCGCGCGTTCGCAGCGAAAGCGCATCCAGGTTTTGCGCGAAAGCGCGCTGCTGAAAGCCCGCATTCGACGAAATGTTCGGCATAGCATTGCGTCGCTTATAGGGCTGCTGCGCCTCGGCTGCACGCGCGAAGGCCTCTTCGATTAATTTGATGCGCCGTGGAACGTCAAGTGAATCGAGTTCCGCGATGCGCAGCAGGGCATCGGCCGCAAACTCGCCGGGCGCGCCGTGAGCCATATCCACCGCAGCTTCGAGATCGATCTTAGAAGCAGATTCGACCGGCGCGGCAGCTAAGGCAATGGGGAAAAGAAGCAAAACCAATGGGAATCGGAACACCGTATTCATTGTGGCATGTAGCCTTAGAACTCGAAAACGGGAGCCCGTAACAACTGCCGTTCGCGGTGCTGCCGGCATTATGCAAAATACGGCGCTATTACCGGGTCAGAGGCCATCTTTGGACAAGCCGGTCCAACGGCAGGTTTGATAATTAAGCGGCATAAGCGATTGACCGGAGTATCATATACGGATGCAATGTTGGCATCGTCTTCTCCCGTTGAGTTTCGCCGCCGCTTCCTGCTTGCTGGCGCAGAGCGCGCCTCCCATCGACAACGAACAGGCGCATGTAGTCTTTGCGCACGATCAGCCTCACTCTAAGTCGCAGCCTCACGTACATAAACCGAATCGCGTAATGGTTTATATGCAAGCCGGAAAGCAGGAGTTCACGTCCGCCGATGGCAAAAAGACCACGCTCACATTTAAGGCAGGCGACGTGAAATGGAGCCCGGGAGGCGGCGTGCATACCTCGGAAATCATTAGCGATACGCCCGTGGCCATCGTCGAGGTGGAAGTCAAGAAGCCGGGCGATCCCGCCAAGAAAGTCACGACGGCGCTCGACCCTCCGAAGATCGACCCCAAACACTACAAAATTGAGTTCGAAAATGATCAAGTCCGCGTCCTTCGAGTGAAGTTCCCACCTCACCAGGGGGCCCCGCTACACGAGCATCAGCTCAATCGCGTGGTGGTCTATCTCAGCGATCAGAACACCCGCATCACCGCAGCGGACGGCAAGGTGGAAATGGCTTCACACAAAGCCGGCGAAGCGAGCTGGGGAGGCCCCGCCAAACACAAAGAGGACAACATGGCAGAGACTCCGTTCGAAGCGATTGTCGTGGAGTTAAAAGATTAGTTCACCAATGCCGATCGAACCCGCGCCGCGCGCGTCTTGGCACAGGCGCGTCGGGTTTGCAGCGATGACCGCGGCGCGGTTCGCGCTTGCTTTTGGGATGTTTCCTTACGGCATTTCCAAGTTATTGCTCCTGCAGTTCCAAGTGGGAGCGTCCATTTACGCGCAGCCTCTGGGCAGCGCATTGGGCCCCACTCTCACTTGGGCCTTTCTCGGCTATTCACCGGCGTTCCAGTTTCTGCTCGGCGCATGCGAAATCATTCCCGCTACTCTTCTCCTTTTCGCGCGTACACGCCGGCTAGGCGCGCTACTGCTGTTTCCCGTTTTGCTCAATGTCACGCTGATTAATTACTTTCTGGACCTCTGGGCCGCCACCCGAATCATCAGTTCGGCGCTCTTAGCCCTTAATGTATTTCTGATCCTCTACGACTATCAAATGTACCTGGGTTTTCTATCGCGCCTGCTCGCCAAGCCAGAACCCATCGCGAATCGGAAGCTGCGCTTATCGGCCAAGATCGCAAGTTTCGTTGTTCCTGCCGCCGCACTGACGGCGTTCGGTTTCATGTTCCATTCGCAGGTTGCGGCACAGCTCGATCCATTTACGGACTTCATCGGCAGGCGTCAGATCAACCGCGCGGGAAGTTGGACCATTGATTCCTTACAGGTTGCCGAAGCGCGGATTCCCGCCGCCGAGGGCGCCTCGCTCTACTTCGATTTCAATAAGGGCTGCGTTTTCGATGATGGGCTTCGAAAGGAGCGCGGGACTTATGATGCAAAGCGCTCGGACCGAACCTTCCACATCGAGGGAATTCGGTTGGAGGGAACCGTAAACATGATCCAAGGCTCTTATAAAATGGAGGGAGACCGGCTGTTTCTCAATGGCCGCAGCGGTAAGGAACCTGTTTCGATGGTTTTGCGCCGAGACCGCTGGGGCCGGAAGCCGAAATAACAAGGCCTTGACGGCATAAATCCTCTTTTTTACCCGCCATACCCAATCGCAGGCATGCCATATACCGGCTTGTAGTGACAACCATCTTTCGCTACTCCCCGTCCATCTCTATGGAGGCTCAATGGAGCTCCACAAATTCTTGGGAGGAAAAATGCAAACTTTTAGTCTTTTGAGGCGTCCGCAACAGGCAATGCTAGTCGGCGCGTTGGCTTTGGGGCTCACGGGCCTCGGAATCGCCGGCGTGGACCATTTGCGGAGCGACAACGCGCCGGTCGCCGTGAAATTGGCCGATCCGAATCAGGCGCCTAGCCGAACCGGCTTTGCCCCGGTGGTGGAAAAAGTGGCCCCCGCCGTAGTAAACATCTCTTCCAGCAAGGTCGTTAAGGCCCCGACTGGCTATTTTCAGAACAACTCGTTTGAGCAAAATGACGATCAATCCGACGATCCGAGCGATATGCTGCGTCAGTTCTTCGGCGGCAATCCCTTTGGCGGCCGGAATCGCGGTGACGTGCCTCGGGAACAACGCGAGCAGGGATTGGGCTCTGGCGTGATTGTCAGCTCCGATGGATACATTCTTACCAATAATCACGTGGTGGATGGCGCGACCGATATCCGCGTCAGCCTGGGCGACAAGCGTGATTTTAAAGCGCGCGTCATCGGAACCGACCCGAAAGTCGATATCGCCGTGTTAAAAATTGACGCCACCAACTTGCCGGCAATCGTTTTCGGCGATTCCAGCAGAGCCCGCGTGGGCGATTATGCCATCGCTGTAGGCGACCCGTTTGGCGTAGGCCAGACGGTCACCATGGGCATCGTGAGCGCCAAGGGCCGTACCGGCCTCGGTATCGAACAATATGAAGACTTTATTCAGACCGACGCGCCCATTAATCCGGGCAACTCCGGCGGCGCTCTGGTCAATGACCGCGGAGAGCTGATCGGCATCAACACCGCAATCCTGGCACATGGCTCGGAAGGCAACCAGGGCATCGGCTTCGCTATCCCGGCCAATCTGGCGCGTACCGTAATGGACCAGCTCGTGAAGTATGGCAAAGTGCAGCGCGCCTTCCTCGGAATCGTTCCGCAAGACGTGACCCCAGCTATCGCAGAAGCATTTGGCCAGAAGAGCCTACAGGGCGCTTTGGTCGGCGATGTGAGCGCTGACGGTCCCGCGCAAAAGGCCGGCCTACGTAAAGGCGACATCATTCTCAACATCAACGGAAAGCCCGTCGCGGATGCCAATGATCTGCGCATGACTGTCTCGATGATGCAGCCCGGATCCACCGTGCAGCTTAAAGCGGTGCGTGACGGCGCGGTTCACGATTTCACTGCCCAACTTGGCGACCTTCCCGGAACCCAGGCGAGCAATCGCGAGTCGAACGGCGATAAATCCGAAAGCGCCCTGGCAGGCGTGTCGGTAGATAATCTGGATCCGCAGACCGCGCGCCAGTTGCACCTGCCCGCCAGCACGCCCGGCGTGGTAGTGACCAACATCACCGCCTCCAGTCCGGCGGCCGATTCGGGCCTTCAAAAAGGCGACGTAATTCAGGAAGTCAACCGCAAGCCCGTCTCCAATACCTCGGAGTTCGAACAGGCGGTGCGCGCATCCAAGCATGATCCTCTGCTTTTGGTAAACCGCCAAGGAAACACCATGTACGTAGTGGGTTAGGCCGCATGGCCTTTCCACACGCCTAACTAAGGCGTGTCGTTTCCGCCGGCCCCGGCGTCCTCCGACGGGGCCGGCTTTTTTTGTTCTGCGCTGCCCAGTTATGATTGAATTTAATGGCTCAAATCCTGGACGGGGCGCGCATCCGCGATCAAATCCTGCACGAACTGAAGCCTCGCGTCGATACCCTGATTGCCGCCGGCCGTCCCCCAGGGCTCGCCGTGGTTCTGGCCGGCCATAACCCCGCATCTGAAATCTACGTCCGCAGCAAAATCAAAGCCTGCCACGATCTCGGTATTTTCTCCGAATCGCTGACGCCGCCGGAGACGGTTTCCACCGAACAACTCTTAGGGTCGATCGATCAACTGAACGCGCGCGCCGATATTGATGGCATCCTGGTTCAGCTTCCCCTGCCGAAGCAGGTGGACGAGAAGCGTATCCTGCTGGCCGTGGCGCCCGAAAAGGATGTCGACGGCTTCCATCCCTGCAACGTCGGCAGACTCGCCACTGGTCTGCCCGGTCCGCGCGCGTGCACGCCGGCCGGTATTATCGAGATCCTGAAGCGCAGCGGCCTTCCCATGTCTGGCAAGCGCGCGGTGATCGTGGGCCGCAGCGACATTGTAGGTAAACCCATCGCGTTTCTGCTGTTGCACGAAAACGCCACCGTTACTATCTGTCACTCCAAGACTCCCGATCTTGCCGCCGTCTGCCGCGAGGCGGAAATACTGGTGGCCGCTATCGGACAGCCCGCCATGGTCACGGCAGATTTCATTCGCCCAGGGGCGGTTGTGATCGACGTGGGCATCAATCGCCTGACCAGTCGGGAAGACGTGGCGCGCATCTTCCGCGATGCACCGGAAAAATTGGCTGCATTCGACGCCCGTGGAAGCGTGCTGGTGGGCGATGTCGACCCCGTTGCCATGGCTGAACGAGCGTCGGCCTACACGCCTGTTCCCGGCGGAGTAGGCCCGCTGACTATCGCCATGCTGATGTGGAATACGGTCGCATCGGCGGAGCGCCGGCGCGGCCTATGCTGAAAGTCGGCTTGACCGGCGGCATTGCATCGGGAAAGAGCTTCGTCGGTGAGGCGTTGGCAGGCTGGGGCTGCTTCGTGATTCAGGCCGACGAGATTGGCCATCAGGTTCTCGCGCCAGGGGGCGAAGCATATGAGGATGTGATCCGCGAATTCGGCGGCGGGATTGTTGCGCCTGATGGGTCCATCGACCGGCGTCGCCTTGCCGACCTGGTATTTCACGATCCCGAGCGTCTGGCGCGTCTGAACGCTATCGTTCATCCGCCCGTTCTGCGCCGCGAAGCGGAGCTGGCGGACGCGTTCTTCGCTCGCGATCCCCATGGAATCACGGTAGTGGAAGCGGCCATTTTGATCGAAACCGGCAACCACCGCCGCTTCGACCAGCTGATTTTGGTATTCTGCGCTCAGGAGCAGCAGATTGACCGCGCCTTGCGCCGTAAGGGGGCGGCAGAGGCTGACGTCCGCGCGCGCATCGGACGCCAGATGCCGCTGGAGGAAAAACGAAAGTACGCCGATTTCGTCATAGATACTTCAGGCACGAAGGAAGAGACGTTACGGCAGGCCTGCGCGGTGTATGAAACGCTGCGCCGATTCGAATCGGAGAAATAAATGAGAGCAGTTCGAACCCTATTCTGGACGTTGGCGATTCTCGCCGCTTTTTTTGCCGTGATTCGCCTCGCCCCTGTGCATAGCAGTTCCGGCCCCATCTGGGAAGGCCCGGCGGCAGCCGCTGCCCCGGCCTATACGGCGGATGAGCAGAACAACATCGATATCTATCACGCCTCGCGCGACGCTACGGTCAACATCACCTCTAAGCAATACCAGCGCGACTGGTTCTTCCAACCCTATCCAGTGGAAGGCGCAGGGTCGGGTTTTATCATCAATTCCGATGGTTTGATTCTCACCAACAACCACGTGGTCAAGGGGTCCGATCAACTGACAGTAACTCTTTCCGACAAGAAGACCCTGAAAGCGACGCTCGTGGGCTACGATTCCATACGAGATCTGGCGCTTCTAAAAGTGGATGCCGGGCGGAAGTTGCCCGCACTGCGTCTGGGCGATTCGGAAAACCTTGTGGTGGGGCAGAAGGTACTCGCTATCGGCAATCCATTTGGACAATTCGGCGGCACATTGACGCAAGGGATTGTCAGTTCCCTTGACCGCACTATCCAGACGGAGGAAAACCACCAACTGGAAGGCATGATCCAGACGGATGCCGCCATCAATCCCGGTAACAGCGGCGGACCACTGTTGAATTCACATGGCGACGTGATCGGCATCAATACGGCGATCTATGGCCCCCAGGGAAATATTGGCATTGGCTTCGCGACGCCGATCAACCGCGTCAAAGGCATGCTCGATCAATTCGAGAAGACCGGGCATGTGGCGCCGCCGTGGCTGGGCGTCCAGACCGTTTTCGTTTCGGAAGACCTTTCCCAAATGCTGGAACTCCCTCGCGGCGGCGGCCTGCTGGTGCAGCAAGTGGAACGCGGATCTCCCGCCCAGGAATACGGCATGCGCGGCCCGAAGCAGATGGTCTATGTAGGTAACTATCCGCTCGGCATCGGCGGCGATCTGATTCAGGCGGTGGATGGTCAACCCGCCAACAGCAGTGAAGTGTTGAAGCGCATCATGGACAAAAAGAAGGCCGGAGACACGATCGAGCTCACCGTCTATCGCAACCGAGCGACGGAGAAGGTTCGCGTTAAATTGGGCGAGGCTCCGGACCGCTAAACAGGCGGCGTGCGCATGCCGCCATGCTGCCGATATTGGTCGGCCATTAAGACTTAGAGGCCTTCTTAAGCGCAACCGCGTTCATACAGTAACGCAATCCGCTAGGCGCCGGGCCATCGGGGAACACATGCCCAAGGTGGGCGTCGCACGTATTACAGGTGGTTTCTACTCGTCCCAGAAAACTGGGACCGTCGAATCTATATGCAATCACGTTCGCCGCTACGGACTGGGTAAAGGAAGGCCAGCCAGTACCAGATTCGAATTTCTCGGACGCATCGAAGAGTAAGGTATCGCAGCACAGGCAGGAATAGAGGCCCGGTTCGAACAAACTACACATTTGGGAACTAAAAGCGCGCTCCGTTCCCGCTTGGCGGGTGACGCGGTATTCCTCGGAACTCAGCTGCTGGCGCCATTCAGCATCGCTCTTTTCGATCTTGCGATCTGGCGCCGGGTTGCCCTTCTTAGCGAGGTTCAAAATGTCTGGCCATTTCAGCATCATTATCTTTTGATGCTCCCACGAGGCGGTTGGCCGCCGCAACAGTAACTGAGTTCTATAGATCGCGGGCTTTGTCCGTTACGCGCAGACGCGCCGGAGGAACCTTGGAGGGTTGGTTGCTCAGAGTGGCGCAGCCACTTGAGCAGTTTTTCGTTTTCCATCGCTGCCATCCGCCTACTCATGAGGAAGCCCAACTCCAAATACCGGCTGGTTCCGGCCGCTTCTTTTCCTTTGTAGCCGGTCGGATCAACTTCATAGGTTCTGTTGTTGAGGCCGCAAGACGATAACCCGCATTGGATCCCTTGAAAGTCAAGTCTGCGTAAGGCAAACTTACCCTTGTAAACCCATTGTTTTACAACGGCAGGTTTCATCCAGAGGGCATCCGCATGCTTGCTGTGTTACAGGTTCACTTGAACCAATCAGCATGGGGGAGTAACTTAATGATACTGAATCGCTATATCGCAATTGGTCTCTTTGCCGGAATCGCCGGCGCTCAGACTACAACGTTTACCGCAGCCAGTACGAATAATACTTCGGCGTCGTCAAACTTTGCCGGAAACACAGATACCCGAGCCGGAGTGTTAAACCCGAACTATGAACCTATACCCCGGAATGTCTCCAACCTGGATGTACATGACCTGGTTACATCTGGCTTCGCCGGCAAGATCTTCGTTAACTTCTTGAACTGGTTTTCCACGACTTACAATTGCACGGCCAACCCTTCAGACGCGGGCATCGGGGGCTGGGGACCGAGTCGCCTCACTTGTAACAGTCATATTCTGACGCAATACAATTCCAACGATGCTACCCAGGTGCATGCCCAGATGAACGATATCGCCTCCCGTCACTTTGACGGCGTCGTCGTGAATTACGAAGCCAAGAGCGCATCCGGTTTGGAAATTGGATCGATCCAAAAGATCCGTGACGATCTAGATGCCAGGTGCGCCGGCGCCTCCTGCCCGGTTCAAATGGTCATCATGACCGATGGCAGCGGGATCAAGTTTAGCCCGGGCTTCGGCGGCGCAACCGCGTGTCCGCAGCCAGGTTCCAGCGCGACGGCAAACGAGAATTGCATCATCGCTCACATGAAGGACGATCTCTGTTACATGAATCAGAATTACTTTGGCGCACCCTCTTACCTGAGAGTAAGCGGGCATCCGGTATGGCAGAGTTTCATAATTGAAAGTGGCTGGACTCTCAACTCGACCGGCGCGGCGCCTTCATGGGACGACCTTTGGATTCACGTTCAGCAGTTCGCGAATAACCTTGCCGGTAACTGTCCCGCGTTAAGCGCGACTTATGCGAATGCGCCAAATAATGGAGTTCCCGATTTGGAATTCGAGAATGCTTCCGGGTTCAGCCATGATGGATCTTCCGCCAATAGTCAGGGCGCTTTCGCCTGGATTCACCCCGGCTCGGGAATTTCTACTCAGACCTCGGCGGTGGCCAGCGATCTTTCCGATCTTACGTCGTTTTATCAGGCGGCACAGAGTAATTCGGCAAAAAATGCCTGGGGCGCGGCTTTTTCCGCCTTCAATGACGTCATGGCAGGATGGTCGCCCGCTCCCGCGGGACGTATTGAAGACAACGGCTGCGGCCGGACGTGGTTGAATTCGCTGGCTGCCGGTAAGAGTTTTCTGCCCGGTTTTATCCAGGCGGTGACCTGGAATGACTACGACGAGGGTACACAAATCGAGACGGGAATCGACAACTGCGTTTCCAGCCTTACCGCCTCAATATCGGGTAATACACTCTCGTGGGCGGTAAATTTTGCCACCCGTTCGGATGGGAGCGCCGGCGATGACTCCACCATTGACCGGTTTAATATTTACGATTCGAGCGATGGGCAAAATCTAACTCTTGCGACAGGCCTGTGCAATCTTGGAGGAGGCGCGGCAATCAACGATCATCTCTGCACCGGGACGGGCAGCGCCACACGCTCTATCGACTTAAAGACGCTATTGCCTGGCGCGGGTATCCACAAGGTCTATGTACAAGCCGTGGGAAAGCCATCGATTCTGAATCACATTACTGCGCAGGCGCTAACCTACGAACCGGTCGCCGTCACAGTTTCGAGCCAGACCAGTGGAACAGCGAGTTCGCCGCTGACCGTAACGGCTTCGGCCGCGTCCTCGGCTACGGTAACGGGCTGGCACATTTATGTAAACGGCGCCGACGATTTTTCGGGTGGAACTACTAAGTCGATTTCGACTACGGTTCCCCTGACAACCGGCGCTAATACAGTGATCGTGCGGGCTTGGAATAGTACGGGAGCCTATGGCGATCAGACGTTTACAATTACGGGGAATTGATCGTGCGGTATGTCGGGGAGCCGCAACCGGCTCCCCGCGAACCGAATAAGATCAACCCATTCGTTTGGTTGTGACGACGGTTCCTTCAGTTGCGATGGTGCCTTGCGATTTGACGGTCCCACTTAGCGCGTACTCAGAATTGGGCACAAGCTTCCATTGGGCGCACCACGGCTCAGGAAACCTATCCATCTCGGCCAATTCCAAAGGCGGGGCGCCGCTGGTTTCCATTTTCTCCAGTGCGAACGCCTCTGTTATGAGTTCCAGGGAACCATCCCGGGCACACACGGCATTGCGGATTTCGTGGGCGGTTCGGAACTCTCCGCTGTACGATTCCACGCCCGGACTGCCGCTTAGCAGTCTGAATTGCATCCGGCCGTGAGCCAAGCCTCTTCCGACTTGTCCGTTAGACATCAAAAAAAGATCCAGGTAGCCCTTCACCGTGGCATAGCTCGGGGCAACAATCCGCCGATCTCGCCATACGCTGAGTGCGAGATCGAAGTCCCAGCGGCCGGTATAGCCGTGAACCACATCCGTGCGAGAAATTCCGGAGGCCGTCGCGAGTAAGCGCGAAGACCAGATCTGGAGTTTCTTTTCCGCCTGCTGCTGAAACACATCCGGAGCGGGATCTCCATCCGGCGGATCCATATGAATGACGGTCAAACCCGCCAAGTCAGAGGGGAGTTCGGGCTTTCCGTATTGGCAAACCGCGACGCTGTGATGCCCCAACCTGCCCGCCACAAGCCCGAACTCGAGCATAATATTGGCGCGCGGAACCTGGACCAACTTATCGCGGATTAAAGTCTGATCTTCTGCGCTCACGATGAAAACCGCGGCGCAGCATCGGCGAAGCATCGCCTCTAACACTTCAAACGTAAGAAAGCCCGGGTCGAAGACGTCGGTCCATAATTCAGCTTCCACATCATCGATATTGGAAAGGATTTTACAAACATGGCGAGCCTGTTCCAATGCTTCCGTTGAGGAGCCTACGAAGATGTGACGCTTCATAATGTTGTCATCAGCTACTTCAGCCGCGCGCCTGGCGCGATGTCTTCGTGGAAACCGGCCAGCACCGGTTTGCCGCCATCGACGGAAGCGGCGACGATCATGCCGTTCGACTCGATGCCCTTGAGTTTACGAGGTTGCAGGTTGGCGACGATAGTTACCATTCGATTGAGCAACTGCTCCGGCGCATAGGCCTCCGCGATACCGGCGACGATGGTGCGCGGCGTTGCTTCACCGATATCCACTTTCATATGCATCAGCTTGTCGGAGCCCTTGACCCGCTCGGCGGAAAGCACCTTGCCGACGCGCAGGTCAACCTTCAGGAAGTCGTCGATGGGGATCTTGGGGGACGCTGGTTCCGCCGGTTCGGGCTTCTTTCCCACTAGCGCCGCCTGTTCGGCGGAAATTTTCTCCTCCAGCTCGCGCATGCGCGCTACCGCGTCTTTCAATTCGATGCGTGGAAATACGGGCGAGACTTCGCCGATCTGGTGGCCGTCTTTCAGGCCGCCCCAGTGGAGCGAGTCGAACTTCGTGGAATCGAGCGGCTCGGTGATGCCGAGTTGCGCCCAGATCTTGGCGGTAGATTGCGGCAGCGCCGGCGACAACAGCGCAGTCACCACGCGCAGCGCCTCGGCGGCGGTGTAGAGCGTGGCGTCAAGGCCGTTCGGCTCCGGCGCCTTGGCCTGTTTCCATGGCGCCTGCTCTACGATGAATTTGTCCACGGCGCCGATGAGGCTCCAAACTGCTTCGAGGCCTTTCGAAAACTCGAAGCGATCGAAAGTATCTTGCACGGCAATGATGGTCTGTTCGGCGAGAACGCGCATGGCGGGCGCTTCGGCCACGCGAATGGTTCCGTTGCGATACTGGCGGACCATGGTGAGCGTGCGGCTGGCGAGATTGCCCAGGCCATTGGCGAGATCGGAGTTATAGCGGCCCACCAGCGCGTCGTAACTGAAGCTGCCGTCCTGCCCGAAAACGATTTCGCGCAGCAGGAAGTACCGCAGCGCGTCGGCTCCCATTACTTCGCGGATGGGTTCGGCGCGCACGATGTTACCGCGCGATTTGCTCATCTTATCGTTCTCGAACAGCAGCCAGCCGTGGGCGAAGACCTGCTTGGGCAGCGGAAGATCGGCGGCCATCAGGAACGCGGGCCAGAAGACGGCATGAAAACGGACGATCTCTTTGCCTATAAGGTGTAGGTCGGCGGGCCACAGATCCTCGCCATCCACCGCGCTCATGTAGCCGATTAGTGCGTCAAACCATACATAGAAAACGTGCTTGCCCTCCACCGGTAGCGGGATTCCCCATTTGAGGGTCGTGCGGCTGATGGAGAGATCGTTAAGCCCTTGCTTGACGAATGAGATTACTTCATTGCGGCGGGATTCGGGTTGAACAAAATCGGGCTGACTTTGATATAAATCGAGCAGTTTCTGCGTAAATGCCGAGAGCTTGAAGAAATAGTTCTCTTCGGTAACGGTTTCAGTAAGGCGTCCGCATTCCGGGCATGGGTCGCCAGGTTTGGCGTCATTGACATAAAGCTCGTCATAGACGCAGTATTGGCCGGTGTAACCGCCCTTATAGATATACCCATTGGCTAGGCAGCGCTCGAAAAGCCACTGTACCTTCTTGTGATGGCGCGGATCGGTGGTACGGATGGTTCGATCCACGCGAATGTTCAATTTTTCCCACTGCTTCTGGAATTCGGCCGCGATGGTATCTGTGAAGGCCTGGGGCGATTTGCCAGTGGCTTCCGCGGCGCGTTCTACTTTCTGGCCGTGCTCGTCAGTGCCGGTGAACATCACGGCGTCGAAGCCTTTCATGCGTTTGTAGCGCGCGATGGTTTCAGCCGCCATAGTCGTATAAGTGTGGCCGATATGCGGCGCGGCGTTCACATAATAGAGCGGAGTGGTGAGATAGTATTTCATCGAGATAGGTTTAAATAGGCGAAGTTGGCTTCAGCGAGAACCTTTTTCAGCGGCGCGCCGGATTGCAGGGCGGCCTGGCGGCAGTCTTCGTATTCGGGCGCGTATGCGCCATCGCCAGAAACCTTGACGCGGATCTTTCCGTATGGCGTCGCGACTTCGGTCCACGAACGGAACTGCACCCGGCGTTCGGCGGGGTAAATGCGTAAGCCGAGGGTGGATGTTTCATTGAAGATCAGTTGCGCCAAAGCTTCACGGTCTTCATGACGGGCGATGGCGCGCAGCAGAGTGCCTGGGCGGCCCTTCTTCATCACGACGGGTTGCAACGTGACATCGAGCGCGCCGCCTTCGAAGAGGCGTTCCGATGCATAAGCGAGCACCTGCGGGTTCGAATCGTCAATGTTGGCTTCGATCACGGAAACGGTCTGAGCTTCGCTGGCGCCGGTGGTCTCGCCCAGGATGACACGCAAGACGTTGGCCTGGCCGGGGAAATCGCGGTCCCCCGCCCCGTAACCGGTACGCATGATCTTAAGCGGCGGCAATGCGCCGAATGACTTTGCGAGGGTGGCGGCGATGGCGGCGCCGGTGGGCGTGGTCAGTTCCATGGCAGGTCCGCGCGCGTACACGGGCGCGTTTTCGAGCAACCGCGCGGTAGCGGGTGCGGGCACGGGTAGCACGCCGTGCTCGGTATCCACAGTACCGCTGCCGACGTTGACGGCGGAACAGAAAACGTCATCCACATCGAGCGAATCAAACGCCACGGCGGCGCCGACAATATCGGCGATGGAATCGGCCGCGCCGACTTCGTGAAAATGAACTTTCTCGATTGCGACCTGATGGGTTTGGGCTTCCGCCTCGCCCAGTTTTTGGAAAATGGCGGTAGCGTTGCGCTTGGCGCGCGCGGAGATCTCGGCGCCTTCGATCATCTTCACGATGTGAGAAAGGTGACGGTGCTTCTTCGTTTCTTCCACCGCAACGCGAAACTTGGTGGCGCCGATTCCCTGACGCTTGACGGTCTCGAAGGAAACCGTGGCGCCAACCGCCAGCGAATGGATAGCAGCGGCGATGGCATCGCGATCCGCCCCGGCATCGGCCAGCGCGCCGACGGTCATATCGCCTGAGATACCGGAGAACGCGTCGAGATAGCAGATGAACGCCACGTTTCAATTGTAGCGGCGCCAACACGGCCGCGACGGCGCCACTCTGTTAGCGTTAGATTATGAAGACCATTTCTGTTCTCCTCAGTGTGCTGCTATTCGCGGCGAACAGCAATGCGCAACTCGTGCGGCCGGCCTCGGTGCAAGCCACGGGGAACGCCACAGTGCTTTCGAAGCCCGATCAGGCTCACATACAGATAGGGGTTGTTTCACAGGCTGCAACCGCGTCAGCAGCCGCTTCCCAAAATGCGGCTCAATTGAAGACAGCGCTCGACAAATTGAAGGCTGCCGCCGGGCCGAAAGCGGAGGTGAAGACTGCGAGTTATTCACTCAGCCCGAACTATGAGTTCCCGGCCCGCGGCGCGCGCGTACTGAAGGGATTCACCGCAAACAATGTGGTGGAGGTCATTACCGACGATCTCTCGAGCGTAGGCAAGATCATCGATGCGGCAACCGAATCCGGCGCAAACGAAGTGCAGTCGCTGCAGTTCACTTTGAAGGACCAATCGCAGGCGCGCGGAGAGGCGCTGCGGAAAGCGGCATTACTGGCGCGGGCTCAGGTTGAGGCGATGGCTTCTTCGCTCGGTCTGAAATTGGGCAAGGTGCTCTACGTCGATGAAGGGGGTGCGCCGCCTATCCGTCCATACGCATTTGCGGCGGCGGAGACAGCCAACATGCGGAGCACAAGCATTCAACCCCCGCAGGCCATCGAAGTACAAGCTTCAGTTACCCTTACAGTCGCATTAGAACAATAATTGAGCAGAGCGCGGGCAGCCTAACGCCGCGGTCTTTGTTTGGCAGAAATCGCCTTCACGATCGCGCGGCCGCGCCCATCTTCCGGAAGAGGATTCTTGCCGTAAGCGATGGCCTCACAGAGCAGCGTCTCGATTTCGGGACGCGCCAAAGTGGCGGCGCTCTCCAACCGAACAAAACGAACCTGATTTCCGCTGCCTTGAAGGATTTTGCCCGGGTCGGGAAGCTTGGCTCCGTAATAGAAGAAAAGCGTTACGCCCTTTGCGTTTGAGGCCAGCGAAATAATGCAGTCCGACGCGCGTTCGGTGGAGCTGTAGCCGATCACGAAGAAGTTGTAGTTGTCATAGATCAATTCGTTGGCGGTAGGTAGCCGCGTACGCATGGCGGACCGGCAGGAGCGGATTAACTTCGCTACACGCGCGTCGAATTTAGCGATAAACCCGGTAAGCTGGGCCGCAGAAGCGGACGGCGCGGGTAGGAATGCTTTGGCCATATTGTCACTATACTTGGCCGCGACTTTGCATCACGCTTCAGTCCGCGCCCCCGGGATAGTGATGTGTGTTCGGCGCGCCGCAAGAACTGTAAATTTAACGCTTCGCCTCATATAGCGGCGCGTCATTGTGGCGTCTCAGACGATTCAGAGACTTCAGCAAAAAGAGGAACCTTATCCCAGGTGATGTTGTATCCATTTACCGAAGTTAACTCAACTAGCGCGGTCAAATATAACTGGCCTGTCACTCTATACTCGGCTACAGGGGGACTAAGAAGTGACTGCTCTTATCGGAAAAGGCAAAATTGCCCTGCTAGGAATTCCACTGTCAGCTATTTTGATTACCGCTGCAATCATTGGGGCTCAACCCTCGCCGGCAACGTGGCAGTTAGCGGGGAACGATATAACCAACTCTCGCAGCCAGCCCGCTGAAACCATCATTCAGCGATCTAATGTTGGAACACTGAAACCTAAGTGGACATTCTCCACCCAGGGAGACGTATCGGCAACTCCCACAGTGGATTCGACTGCCATCTACGTGCCGGATTGGAACGGAAATCTATATGCGATCTCGAGGAGTAATGGACAAGCTCTTTGGTCGCGTCCTGTCTCTCAGTATGACGGCTTTAGCGGCTCCTTCTCGCGAACCAGCCCAGCGATCTATAACACAGATCTGATCATCGGAGATGTGGAAAGCTCTGGCAAAGTGCATACGGGAGCGAATGTAATTGCCATCAATCGCCAGACGGGCGTGCTGCATTGGATGACACAGGTTGACAACCATCCCGCGGCGGTAATCACAGGGGCTCCCGTGGTCGCGGGCAGTACGATCATCGTTGGAGTTTCATCTAATGAGGAAGCGCTTGCCGACCAACCCGGTTACGCCTGCTGTACATTTCGCGGAAGCATAGTCGCCCTGGATGCGGGAACAGGGAAGATGCTTTGGAAGACTTACACCGTTCCTGCTAACGGGGGAGAGCCTGGCGGCTACAGTGGGGGCGCGATATGGCAGCCCGCGGCCATCGACGCCACAAACGGCTTCGTTTATATTGGCGTAGGAAATAACTATAGCGCGCCCCAATCTGTTGAGGACTGCCAGGCGTCAGTTAGCGCAGGAAAGAACGGTTCCTGCTTCGACCCTGCCGATTATTTCGATGCGGAACTCGTCTTGGATATACACTCGGGCGCGATTAAGTGGAGCAGACAGCTGCAAGGCTCAGATATCTGGACGGTGGCCTGTTCGAATCCCGTGGCAGGAGTAACTTGTCCATCGCCCACGGGACCGGATTACGACTTAGGAGGCTCAGGGCCTAACTTACTCCCTAATTTGGTGGCTGTGGGACAGAAGAGCGGCATTCTTTGGGGTCTCGATCCCGACACAGGTTCGGTGCGCTGGGGCACGGCTCTAGGTCCAGGCAGCACGCTAGGCGGCATCGAATGGGGTACCGCGACCGATGGCGAGCGGATCTTCGCGGCAATCTCGAACGCCTTGCACAATGCATACACGCTGGCGAAGGAAGGTCCCACCATTTCCTGGGGATCATGGAGCGCGATCAACGCCCGAACAGGGAAAATCGAATGGCAGACGGCAGACCCCACGTCAGGGGCCATTGACCCCGGCGCCTTGAGCGTTGCGAACGGCGTTGTCTATGCAGGCTCCTTTTCGGGGTTCATGTACGCGATGGACGCGCGAACCGGGAAGATGCTTTGGAATTTCGACAGCGGTGGCGCGGTGGTGGGCGGGCCTTCGATCGCCGACGGAGTGGTCTATTGGGGCTCGGGTTACTCGCACATCAAACCGGGTAAAGAAAACAATAAGTTATACGCCTTTGCACCCGCGCAATAGCGTAACGACGGGAATAATTGGAGGATGAGCTTGGTTGCCAAACGAAAATATCGCGAAAGCGCGTGCAATTTAATACAATGACGGAAACCCATGCGTTCACGTCAACTTCTCGCGATCTTCAGCGCCTTCCTGGCAATGCCCTGCGCGTTTGCCCAGACCGATCGAGCTCCCCTACCTGAGCCGGCAAACGAAACGATTAAAACTCTTGTTAGCCGGCTGGAACTACAGCGCTATAAGGCAACCATCCGGGGCCTAACCAAGTTTGGAGATCGCAGGGAGGGGACTGACCGGAACCGTCAGGCGATCGACTGGATCGAAGCGCAACTCAAAAGCTATGGATGCACGAACACCGAGCGCATCCATTATGAATACAAGCCGGTGGCTCGTGGCGGCAGAAATGGCGCCGCAACGGCAGGCGGGGGCCGCGCAGGAGCCAACGCCGCAGGAGCTAACGCCGCAGGAGCCAACGCCACCGGTGCAAACGCTCCGGGTGCAACTGCCGCCGGTGGGGACGGCGCCGGACGCAGTGGTGAGGCAGCGGGGCGTGGCGGCGGCGCAGGCCGCGGCGGGCGCGGAGGCGTTCGAGGAGTTCCCGGCGGCGCAGTGGTGCGAGGCGAACGCGGCTTAGAGGCCGTGAATAACGACCCGGACTTACAGCATGACACACGGCTTCGCGAGCTCAACAGCCAACCATCCACGCCCGGCCCGCGTGAGGAGGTCTATTGCACAAAGGTCGGCTCCACGCATCCTGAGGAGATGTATATCATCGGCGCCCACATGGACGGCATCGGCTGGGGCGAGGCCGCCAACGACGATGGATCCGGCACAGCTCTGGTAATGGAAATCGCCCGCGTGTTGAGCAGCCCCGACGTCGTCACGGAGCGATCGATCCGGTTCGCGCTGTGGAACAACGAAGAGACCGGCACCAATGGCGCCCGCGCATATGTCGATCAGCGGAAGGATTTACAAGGGAAGGAAGACCCCGCCGGCTCCGGCAAATATCCCGAGCCGAAGTGGCTCGGCATGATTCAACACGACATGATGATGTTCGACCACGGAATGCCGAATAAGGATGGTACAGTCAGCGAACATCAGCGGCCGGAAGCCGACGTCAATATCGAGTTTCAATCCCGCTCCAAATTCGCGGCGCAGGCGGCGGAACTGGCTTGGGCATTCCATGGCGCCAACGAGAAATATGCGACGGACTATCCAGCTTCGGTGGGCAACCACATGACGAACACGGATTCAGGGCCGTTCATGGAACTGGCTCCCTCCATTAGTCTGCGTGAACTGGAACGGGGCTCGCAGATCGGCGCAGGGTGGGACCCAAACCACCATCAGCCAACCGACGTGTACTCGCACTATTCGGATGGCGATTTTAAACTCGGCTTGAACGCGGCTCAGACGACTTTGGGAGCTGTATCGCAACTGGCCGGCGCAAAACTAAAGTGATTCGTGAGAAGAATCTGTGGTGAGGTCCGGTTCGGGCAGTTTGCCAAGCGAGTGAAGATAACCCGCTGGAAGACTCCTTTCGGGCGCGAAAATAGTTGAGGATGAGTTCGCGGTGAGCGCGTAAAGTTCTGGCGCCTTTCTTCATCGGCTCGATCCGCGAACGCATCACGTGGGGGCGCCCGTGGTAGAGGAACTTGGCGACCCAGGCGGTTGACTCATAATTCCAGAACTGCTGGAAGTCTTCCTTGAGCAGATAGGCATGGACGCTCTGGAGGTTCTAGCGCACCTGATCCTCAATTTCACTTTCTAATTGGCGGTGAGTTCAGCGGTCCGGAACGGATCCGCAACCGGATTTCCTTCCAGGGGAGTTTGCAAGGTGATCCATGAGGACGGAGGTCCGTTAATCTACAACGGCTCAGAAGACGACCAACGCTCCTTCGATTCCACCTGCCGCAAGTTTTACCGCTTCCTCAGTCAACCCAAGAGTTGAAGCCGCCATCACCCACATATTCCACCGACGGGCCCTCCCGTATCCCCCAAAAATAAGATCCTCTGCAGAGCTTCGCATCCAACCCTTGCATGGAGAGGTGAAATCGCAAGGCCTCGACGCATAGAGCATGATCGGCGCATCAACGCCCAAGTCCGTTAGAACTCTTGGGCATGGAGACATGCGCCGCGATGCGCTGCTCCGGCTGTTTGCGCCTCTCCTAACTACCGTCTCGAAAGTCTATCAGCATGCGAAAGCTCTCTGCGATTGTATTCAGCTTGTGGTCGATCAGCGTCGTCGCGACCGCTCAGCAAACGGCCCGGCCCATCACAAGTGACCCGGCATCCGACACTACCCAACCGGCTCCCCCCGCAGCACAAGACCCAGAACCCTCCGGCGGCATCCATTGGGGCTCGCTCATGCGCGAGTGGTGGCTATGGGTCGCAACGGAGCAGACCGAACGGATCGTCAGGGAGACCAAGACCCGAGATCAACTGAGCGGCCCTTTCTTCCGCGATTGGTTCAACACCGTTTCCGACTATCATTTCGACAACTGGAACGACGGAGGCAAAGTGTTCACCTCCTATCTAGCGCACCCAACGCAAGGGGCCGTGGCGGAGGCCATATTCTGGCAGAACAACGACCATGTGAGGTTTTCCGAGCAGGACTTCCACAGCGCCAGGTACCGGCACGCTCTGCTGCAGGCCTTCGCATTCGCCACCGTCGATGCAGTGCTGTGGAAAATGGGACCACTCAGCGAGTCCAGTATCGGGAACGTGGGCCTTCCGGTTCACTGGTGGGACGCGGACTGCAAAGCGCTCCACATTCGCTGCGTCGATCGAACGGGCGTGAGCGATATGGTAATGAACGAGGTGGGAGGGACGGGAATCACCATCGCCTTCCAGTGGCTCGACAAACACGTTCAGAGAGGTATCGAAGATCGTTCCGAGAGCCGAGCCCTGATAGACACCACACGTATCCTCACGAATCCGCCCGCGTCGGTCGCCAACCTCATGCGCTTCCGGAGGCCCTGGTACCGCGAGAACCGCCGGTGAGGATTGAAGAGTGCTCCTGATTACCGCCGGTTTTATTGCCGGAGTACGGTGAAGCGGCTGATCGAATATCCAAGCGCACCGCCCATGAAGACATCCGACAAGAAATGAACATTGAGCGTGAGCCGTGAAAATCCAACAAGCGACGCCAGGCCATATGCGGCGTAAGGGACCCAGCGATGGTTTCCATATCTCCGCGCGATGATTGTGGCGACAGAAAACGCTTCTATGCTGTGCCCGGAAGGAAAACTTCCATTCCCTCGTATGTATGCGGTCGGTACGCTGCTGGTCGCGAACCACCCGGAATCCGGGTAACGGATTGGCCTGACTCGCATCGTGGCATCCTTCAAAGCGGTCTGCACCAACGCCGCATCAGCCATCGCTTCACCCGCCAGCAAGGCCGTGTGCTGCATCTTCGAATCTTTGCGAATCCGCCCCACGGCATACAGCGAGGCCGAAAGCGCGCCCATGCCGAAAGCCTCGGCGTTGCCGTTCACAATGTGGTTGAACTCATGGAATGTCGTCGTGCCGCGGAAATACGCCGCTTCGCGATTGTCGAAAAAGAAGAGTCCCGCCGTGGCTCCCAGGACAGCAGCGGTGGGAATCCAGTTTCGATGCTGCGTAACTCTGGCCGGAAAAGACCAAATGTGCTTCTGATCATCTACCCAGTTGTGGAACATGAGTTTCCAAGAGATTGGCCGCTCATACTCGGATTCCGATAGTGCGACCGGCGGCGCAGCGGTCTCAGGCAGCCCAACAGTCTCCGGCGGTTCATTAGCCGTGGGAGCAGTGGGCAGGTTCTGATCTGGTGGCGTTATTTGAGCGATTGCCCGGCCTGGAATCAAAAGCGCGGACAGGGCTATCGCGACAACCGGAAGCTTCGAAAGAATTCCCGCAGGACGTCCGAAATGGATGGCTACGACGACAAAAGATAGCAGAAAAAATAATAAGCCCAAAAAAACTAGCAACATCCGCCGAGTGTATCGACCGTGCGGATACCGTGTCAATGCTCTTGGGGCTATACGTGCCGGGAAAGAAGCGCTGCATTGGACATCATTCGATAGCCCAAAATGGTGGATGTAGCCACTTTACAAAGCTATAATCAGAAAGTAGACGCTTCGCGTTAAGCGGTAGAAACTGGCGGCCGGCCCGCACTTCGAAGTGTGTCGTTGAAGGCGGGACGCGTCAAGGCCATCCGAACGCTATTAGTAAACTCCCTCTCCGAACCTGTTACGCCGGCGATCGGTTCGCCGGCGTGCAGGGACTAATCAAATTGCACTAACTGGCGCTCCGGATTAGGACATAGTTATTGCGTCACAACCGGAAGCGCTAACTGGTTTCCAGTGTTGAGGCACTTCGGGTGGCCAAAGCCTCCCGCGCTCATCCCTACGCCGCCAGAGCCCGTGGGACTCTGACCGGTACCGCCAGTGCCGTCTGGATTTACAGTGATGTCGTAGACAATGTTGTCGGGACGAGTTACATCGCCCGAGACGCCGCCCACGCCGGCCATGTGATCGAGTCCCAAATTGCGTCGAACACGCCAGGCTGTATCATGGTCCGTGCACGAGGTGTCACCGCTGACACCTACTCCGCCGACGATCACCTTGCCGGGAGCGTAAAGAGCTAACCCGCCACCGAACACGTTTACGCCGCCAATCTTGTTTCCTACCATAGGGTCGTTGGACTGACCATAGGCTAAGGACGGTCCCTGGTACGCGACCGATGTATTTACGGGATTGCTTTCTTGAAGACCAAACAAGCTGCCGCCGGGTTGGACAGCGGAAAACAGGTTAGCAGTGGAAAGCGCCAATCCGGTTATTTGTCCCTTGCCGCCGCTGCGGGATGACGAATCGAGACTAAATGAGTTTGCCGTATTCGCTTTCTGAGCGGAAATTACCCGGCTGCCGGGCCATTGCGCTCCGCGGTTATTGCCGGAAAACGCCACGGCGCACACAATGCCGTCACGATTTACAAGCGTAGCCCACATTTGATTATTCAAACCGCTATTTTCGGCGGCAACGGCCTGGTTCAATGCCGTCTGCAGCGCGCCGTGACCGGGAAGACCATCACACGTCGCGCCATTCTGGCTGAGACTCGGGCCGTTTTGCGCGCTTGCCACGCGGATTGTAGATATCGCCGCCATCATCAGTATGGCGGCAAGATAGAGAGATCGTCGCTGAAACATATTTTCTCCTGGGAGGATATTATTGCATGGCGGCAAAGTAAGAACTTTACTTTTGGCATGCAACATACCGGTAGGGTTTCAGGAATCTATGACTCAGTTGCAGGATGGCCGCTGCATTCGGATAAACGGGTAGCTGAACTTCTTGGAAAGCGGTCGTATGTTACAAGCCTCGTTGTCGTTTGATCTAGCCGCGTACATGCTGAGGACATCCGCACCCATTGTGAAAGCTGCGGCAGCTAAAGGGATCTATAGCTCATCCGGATGTCAACTCCAAACACCTAGCTCTGACTCCTCCATCCTGGCGTGGAGGCGGGTCCGGATTTTCCCTTAGGAATTCATCTCACGGAACTTGTGGCAAATTTCAAACATCTCCGGCACAATGTTTAGTGCCACATTTCTCGACGAGGTGAAAATCAATGTTCGTCTTTATGTGCAACGTTTGTGGTCTTCAATTTATTTCAGATTCCGTTCCCGTGGTTATGAGAATGCCGAACGGATTCCTACAGACGCAATTTTTCAACCCTAATTGCCCAAGCTGTATGCAAAGTGGGCGAGGACCTGGCTTCGTGCAATGCCTCGGCCAGTATATCCCGGCTCCCATGCGCATGGTTCAGAGCCAGCCCGTATATGACCGCTCGGCCCCCATGCGATCGCCGTCGTTTCCATCCAGCTCCACGGCGCCTCCCACAACCTCCAATAGCAACTCTTCTGTGACGACCTCGCAGGGTCTGGGCGCCACTTCCACCGCCGTGGTCAAAGCGACGACCGCGCCCGTGGTCCGGCGGGATTGGAGTAAGGAACTCGCCGTCGAACTGACGAACTACATCATGGGTTTTCTGGATGAGAGATCGCTCGCCATCGTCAGCCAGGTATGCAAACATTATCGAACTTTGGGCATCGCATTGCTCCAAAAATTTGCTCCGCCCATGGTCGCCTACGGCTCCTCAATCGTCACCCTCAAGGATGTGCTGGCAAATGAACTGCGGAGCGTTCAAACGGTAAATCTGGCCGTAGACAAGTTTTCTCCGAATTCAAGCGACGACAGTATTCTTTCCCTGCTCATCACGCAGGGGATTAAGTTGTCGCTCACGCTGGGCGAACAAAATTCCCAAACCTTGCAATTGCTGAGTAGGGGCCTTGAACATTTCGATTACGCACGGGCCTCGCGACTGCTTCACAAAATGCATAACAAATTCTGGGTGCTTGATCGCGAAGGAGTGATTACCGGTTCTCCCAACGTGAGCTTTTCAGGCCTGGAGGGGGGAAACAGCGAAGCTTTCATCGTCATCCGAAGCCCTCGCGTGGCCGCCCTGTTTATCGATTACCTGCGACTGCTGCGTTCCGATAGTCCTTTCGGCGGCGCGCAGTTCGACACGCTCAAGAACGCCCTTGCGGTTTATAACTCGGAGCAACATCAACTCAAGCTCGCCATGGCTCCCGTCATCAACATTACCGATTTCGTATTGGAGAATCTCGAGGGAGCTTCCAAGATCATCATTCGTCAGTTTCTGATCAGCCCAAAGAACCGGGCGACATCCGGCAAGGATATTTTGACGATTCTATGCGGCATGGCGGAAAGCGGCGTGGAAATTGAAGTTTACCTGGATGAGGGCCAGTATCAATCGCAGGGCTTCGTAAAGAACGCGGTGGGGGCGCTTTTGCAATCGGGATGTAAAGTCTTTCTGCAAAAGCCGGTGCTTGTTGCCGACACCACATCCGAAGGCTTAATGCACGACAAACTGATTCTGGCAACCCTGCATAGCGGCGTTCAGCGCACGTTGTTGGGAAGCGCCGGCTTTACCATCGACGTGATCGCGAACCGGAATGCCGAGAACTTCATCTGTACCGATGTGAAGAGCATTTACGACACCTGCCTTCTGCACCACAAGACGTCGCTGGAGCAATTTCCGCCCAAGCAATATGTCTTGACGTAACAAGGGCGGTTGCGGCCGGGAGTCAAGTTAATTTGCCGAAGGCCGCTCCACTTTGTCGATCAGCAAAAACGTAGTCGGCCCCCTGGACGTTTCGATGCGTAGTCCCAACTGCTCCTGCAGCGCTGTCGTAAACGAGGGGCCGGACTGATCGGTGGCGGCGGAGGCTCCCGTTGTGAGGGCATCTGGAGCAAACTCTACATGAAAATCGTAGGCGCCGGAGAGACCCGTCTTGTCCACAACGGGGCGGCCCATACGTATGCTGAGAGCGACATCGGCGAAGCGCTTCATAGTGACGTTCTTGCAGGTCATCCGAGTGTAGTTAAAGCTGATCTGCGGCCCGCCCTCAGTCTGAGTCGGCGTCAGCTTAGAACCGCCTTTTGCCAGTACGAGAATATAGATCGGCGCGTCTCTCGTCTCCCCGTGCAGTACGACTCCAAAGCGATCGGCCAATAAAGATTGCGTTCGGCGGCGAAGGTAATTTTGCGCGGCATCGGAACGGGAATCCGGCTCACTCGCAGCGTCTTCGGGCGAAGGTTTGGCAAGGATATCGTAGCGTTCGTCGGCCGCCCACCCCGGCAGGTTCAGAAGTTGATAGTCGCGGACGTCGTAGGCGAAGGTAAGCAGCATTCGCACACTAACATTGCTGCAATTGAGTTGACCGCCCAGCGCACGATTAATCGACGTGTTTGTACTGGCGGACGTATTAAGTTTGATAGAGGCGACGTCGAAAATAAGGCGGTGCGACTCAGCCTGAGGCGGCTGTGGCTGCGCCAACGCGGCGGCGCAGAAGGAGATCCAAACTCCCGGCAGGAGGTTCTTCATGGACAGTGCTCAATAATCAGACGAGGCGCGCGGTAAGTAGTTAGCCTGTGGGAGCGCAGCTGTTTTATGGAGGCGCCGCCGCGCTGTGATTCCGGTAGAGCCGCACCCATCCCGTAGCGCTAGTAGCCACCAGACTTCCGTGGGTCGTGAGATAGTCCACCATGACGCCAATTCGCTGGCCCATCGCGGCGGGCGCGGTTTGATCGCCCACTACCAGCACGAATTCGATCGGCTTGGGCAGTTCGTGATTCAACCACAGCAAGGTGGGCAAGGTACCGCTGTCCGGGCCTTCAAATGCGTAGAGTCCCGATTGAAAGCCAGGATCGATTTGCTTCCTGAACACCAGCGGGAAATTCCGCGAAAGAGCTTCGTAATCGCTGAGGTCGACCGCATGCGCCGCGGTTGCCGCGAAGGCGTCGAGATGCGCCAGGGGATCTCTTCCGGCATTGCCATATCCGAAGCGGCCGGGCGCATCCGGAGTGGCATAATGCAAACGCACGAATGACGCGCCATCCGGAATCCGTTGCGCCACGGGAAGGTAGTCGGCCGCGACCGCGCTCATGCCGCGAAGCGTACGCGTGGTGGCGATAAAATTCAGCGGCAAAACGATTGCGGCGAATACCGCGATTGCCCACCGCGCCCAACGGAACCGGGATGCGCTTAGAACCGCAAGACCGCCTAAGAGAAACACGGCCCATGAAAAGCGGATCTTTACGATGCCCCCTCCTAAACCCGCGTCGGGAACGAAGATGTACAACAGAAATGCGCCCAGCGCGGCTGGCAGCAGGCCGCCCCGTGGCGACTTCCACTCCGCCGGACGCAGCAGGAATACAGCTGCGATGATGCAGCACAGCAGAATGTCGCGCAGACCGTGTTGCACGCCGTCCGGAGCGTCGCCTGTCACGAAGACGTGCATCGGAAACTCGTGCCAGGCCCACATTGCGCGCAAATCCCAGTTCGCATGGTCGTGCGGCTGAAGAGCGAAGATTGCGGCTAGCAGAATTATAGGCAGCGCGGCTGCCAGAGTCAGTGCGAGTTGACGCATACGGATTTCTTGGCGGGTAGTCAGCGCCACAACTGCAGCCATGCTTCCCACCGTCATCGTTGCCACTAAAGCCGGGATCAAGTGGGTCGCGAAGATCGCGAGTAAGATGGCGGCAAGCGCGGCAGCGCGGCGCGCAGTGAGTTCTCGCGAATGCCTGGCGTAGTATCCAATCGCAAACGGGACCAACGCCATTCCGAGATAGAAATCGTAGAAGCCAAGCCAGAGAAACCAGGTCTGGAGCAGAAAATTGGCGAGCGGACTCCACGGATGCGCATCCTTGGCCAATGAGCGGATGGCGTACGCAATGGCAAAGAATCCGATCAGAATGGCGAGGCTTGCAAAGAGGCGTTCCGCGCGGTCCGCACCGGCGGTTGCGCTTAGCGCCGCCAGGGCGATGCTTGCGGTCCAATTGGGTAGCGGAATCCGCTGAATGGTGTACCAAGGCGAATAGATGGAATGCGCGTGATGAAACACCAGCCCCCGCATCACAGTGGCGCTGTACAAATGCGAGGGGCCGTCCTGCGTGACAAAATGAGGAACTAACCAGGGAATAGCCGCCTGCCACGCCAGTAACGCGAACGAAATTACCGTCTCGAGATAATTCGAAATCAACCGGTAATATCTCTGTGGCACGATACAAAGAGTCCCCGCGGCAGAAACGAACTACACCTTCATCTGAAATACTTTCTATGGAAGCACTTCGTTATATAGTTGAATGTCGACCGGGGTGAGCAGCTGCGCGCTCGGAGTTCGCGTCTTCACCGCGGCAGCAAAGGCATATCGCCCCGCAAAACTAGCGCTGCCAGAAGGCCGATCATGACTTTCGCGCTGTACCACTAACGGCGCACTTGCACTGGAAAATACGAATCGCGTTACAATTCGCTTTCCGTACTCCAACCCTGAGGTTCTATGCGTCGAATCGTTATTACTTGTAGTGCCGCGGCTGCGCTTACCTGCGCGGCCGTCTATATTGCTGGGTCGAGCAAAGCGCTCGCTCAATCGAAATCCAAAGCTGCCGCGGCGAAAGCCGCAATGGCACCCACTTACGGCAACTCCGACGCCATTACCGACGAGGAGTTGAAGGTCTACGACTACTTCCTGGCCTCCGATGAGCTGGAGGGCCGCAACTTTCCATCGCGCGGCTATGACACGGCGGCGCTCTACGTGGCGAGCCATCTGGCGGAGTGGGGATTGAAGCCGGGCGGAAGCGGCACGGGCACTAATGGTCCCTTGCAGCCGTATTTCATGCCCATCGAGTTGGTAACACGCGCAATCGTTCCTGAGGACAGCAAGGCGTCTTTGACGGCGCCGGGCGGCGGTGGGGGGCGCGGCGGCTTTGGCGGAGGCGGTGGCGGCGCGCGCGCCGGCGCAGGCGCAAATGCGCCGGATCAAACCACGAACTTCGAATACGGGAAAGATTGGACCGTCGGCGCAGGCGGTGGCGGACGCGGCGGCCCGGCGGCGATGCCGCTGGACGTGAACGCAAACCTGGTCTTCGCGGGCAACGGCTACGTGATCAAGAAGGGCGACGTGAATCCGTATAACGGAGTCGACGTCAAAGGAAAGATCATCGTCGTTGCGGGCTTGCCGGAGGAACTCGCAGCGGCCCAGGCTGGCGCAGGTCGCGGACGCGGCGGACGTGGCGGTGGACGCGGCGCTGCTGCCGCTCCGGCGACAACGGCTGCCACGAATACAACCACAGCGCAAGGCACGGCAGCGCCCCAACCGGCGGCTGCTACCGGCGGCCGCGGCGCGGCGAATCCGCTGGGAGAAGCCTGCACCGATTTCTGGACGCCCGAGCAATATGGCGCCAAGAACGGCGCGCTGGCGGTGGTGACCATCGCCAACTTCCAACAGTTGACTGCCATGTCGAACCCGAACGGCGGCCGCGGCGGAGCGGGCGGCGGACGCGGTGGCGCCAATGGTCCGAACTATCAGGTCAAGAAGTTCGCGCAGACCCCGGCATGCGCGGCCGTTCCCTCCATTACGGCGGGACTGGAACTGACGAATGCACTGTTCACCGGCGAGCGCGAGAGTGCCCAACAAGTCTTCTACGCCGCGGGCTCCAACGCCAAGGTCGATTCCTTCGAATTCAATGCGCGCAAGAAGCTGAACTTAAAGGTTGCCGTGCACTCCCAGGATGGACGCAGCGAGAACGTCATCGGCATACTGGAAGGCAGCGACCCGGTTCTCAAGAATGAGTTCGTAGTGATGAGCGCGCATTTGGACCACATCGGCTTGAGCGCGCCGCAGGCGAATGGACATAACGTGAACAACGGCGCCGACGACGATGGCTCCGGATCGACAGCGCTGCTCGGCCTGGCGCACGCCTACGCCGCGGGCGCGGCGAAGGGCATCCGGCCGAAGCGCAGCATCATTTTTCTGTGGAACGGCGGCGAGGAAAAGGGCCTGCTCGGCTCGCAATATTTCGCCGAATTCCCGCCCGTCGATATCACCAAGGTGGTGGCTGATCTCAACATCGATATGATCGGCCGCACAATGAACCCGAACTCGGTAGACAACGATCCGACGCACGTGTTGGTCAAGCAGGGTGAAGTGCTGATCATCGGTCCTAACATCAGCAGCAGCGATCTGGGCAACACCATCGATACGGTGAACGCCAGCTATCAGAAGCTGAAGATCGATCACTTCTACGATACGACCGCGCCCGACGCGGAGCACGATAACAAAGGGCCCCAACCGAACGGGCAGCGCATCTTCTATCGCAGCGATCACTATAATTTCGCCAAGGTCGGCGTGCCGATCGCATTCTTCACCACCGGTCTGCACGTGGACTATCACCGCCCCACGGACACGCCGGAGAAGATCGACTTTAAGGAAATGCAGATCGTGACCCGCACCGTCGCCGCTGTGGGATGGGAACTGGCCAACCAGAATGGACGGCCGCAATTGAAATCGAACCTTCCCGAGTTGTTGACCAAGGACATGAAGACGGCCAAGGATCAAGGCTGGGGCAAACTCACGCCTGTGCTGCCGCCGCTGCCTGGCGAGCCTTACTAGGCTTACGAAAGGCGAGTCGGTAACCGGCGGTTAGGGCCGCCGGTTACTCCTCGAAGTAAATCCTCACCGGCGCCAATATCCGCCGTAGTAGCGTCCACCGTGATAGCGGGGCGCAACAAAACGTGCGCCCACGTAGGGACGCGGCGCCCAGTAACCGGCGCGCCAGACCCATCGAGGTCCAACAGGAGCATAGTAGCCGGCGATCCACGTATATCCCGGTCCTGGAGCCGGTGGCACGTAAGCCGCTATCGGCGCCGGAGGCGGTGCGTAAACCGCAACTGGAGCGGGCGGACCGAACCCAAAACCTACAAATATGCGTGGGCCGGCGATCGCGGCGCCGCCAGCCATCAGGACGAGAGCAAGCAATTTGGTCTTCATTTTCATTTCCTCCTCAAAGCCACTGTGACCGTGGCTTTGCCCCCTGCTTATGCAACGGCTGTTCCATTCCTAAACCGCTGAAAATAAAGAGAGCGAATAGTTTATATGGTGGTCCCAACGCAGCGGACTGGTGGATTTAGACCACCGGGACTTTGCGGGTGGATTTGCTGAGGTGGATGTACAGAATCCGTACCAGCGCCAGTATCGGCACGGAGAGAAACGTTCCGCCAATTCCCGCCACTTCCGCGCCGGCGAAGACGCCGAAGAGAACCAGCAAGGGGTGCAGTTCCACGCCGCTTCCCATCAATTTTGGGGAAATCACGTAATCCTGAATCACGCGGTAAACCAAAAGGAAGATGAGAATCGCCAGCAAGTGCGAGCCGGCGACCGCGGCCACGATGAGAATGGTCACGCCGCCAACCAGCGGGCCGAGCATCGGAATGAATTCCAACATCGCGGCGATCGCAGCCAACAAAACGCCATACGGAACGCCCATGAGGGAGAAGAAGATGCTGTAAGAGGTGAACGCGATCAGCGACAGGCCAAACAAAGCGCGCATGTAGTGGGCGAGCAGCAGGCTGATATCGGCCATAATGTCATCGAGCTTCTCTCGGCGGGGGCCGCGATCCACAGCCGCCAGGACGTGAGCGCGAATAGCGTTTCCATCTTTTAAAAAGAAGAACGCGAGAATGGGAATAATCACGACATAGATCAGGTCGCTGGCCACGCTGAGAAACTTCAGGCCGAACTGCGGAAGCGCGGCAAACAGGTCGTTAGAACGCTTAGCCACCTCCAGGCGAAGCTTGCCGATCACCTCATCCTTTACGGAATTCACTTCCGGCGTCACATGCGGGGAAGGCTGCTGCCAGGTAGCCAACATCTCCGGAAATTTCTTGGTTAAGGCGGTGGCTTGCTCGACCACGGTTGTGCCAATTTGAATCAAGGCAAACGCGCTCACGCCGACGAAGATCACGTAGGCCAAGGCGAGCGCCGGCGTGCGCGTGCGCGTTCGGCTGGCCAGAGCACGGTCCAGGAGATCGACCAACGGAGAGATCAGGTAGGCGAAGAGCAGAGCGAGAACAAAGACGAAAAGTGTGGAACGGACCAGATACACCAGATACAGCAGAAGCAGCACCATGGCGGCCGAAAAGGTATACTTCGCGGCGCGACTGTCTATCCCTAGCATGGCCGCGCCATGGCGGAGCAGGCGATGGATCGAATTACCATGGGCGTTGACATTCTAACCCGCGGCGGGCGCGCCGGTCGGTACTAATCGTTCCACACGCACGCGGGCGATTCGATTGCGGTCCATGGCGAGAACGGTGAATCGCCTGGCGCCGAAATCGACCGTCTGTCCGGCGTGAGGAATTTCACCCAACTGAAGCAGGAGGAAGCCGGCCAAAGTTTCGAAGCCGCCATCGCTCGGGACTTCAATGCCATACTCGTTTTCCAGATCGCGAATGCGCGTGGCGCCATCGACTTCGATTTCCGCCGCTTCGGCCGCGCGCGGCTTCATCTTCTCGTCGTGCTCATCTTCGATGCGGCCCACTAATTGTTCGAGAACATCCTCCACTGTCAGCATGCCGGTGATGGTTCCGAATTCATCCACCACCATCGCCATGTGCGAACGGCCTGCACGGAACTCGTCGAGTAACTGGGAGAGCGGCTTGGTTTCCGGCACCACCAGATGCGGACGGAGGATGCGTCCCATGCGGAAGGCCCGGCTGGGCCGGCCGGTGTGAATGGCCATGCGGCGTTCCTCCCAAATGGGGAGCAGGTCTTTGTAGTGCAAAATACCGACAATCCTTTCCGCCTTCTCTCCCCATACCGGCAGGCGCGAGTGCTTTTCACTAATCATGGTACGCAGCACGTCGTCGAGAGAGGCGTCGACCTCGATTCCGACAATGTCTTTTCGCGGCACCATGATCTCCCGCGCGGCGACTGTTTCGAGATCGAGCACGCGGTGAATCATGTCCTCCTGCGCTTCAGGCAGGTAGCCCAGACCACGGCTCGAACTGACAATCAGTTTGAGCTCTTCGGTGGAATGCCCACCCCCGTGCCCGCCCGCCTTCGGAGCCGCGGCGCGCGTGAGGAATCTTGCGGAGTGTTCGATAACCGCCACGAAGGGCGATGAAACGCGATAAAACACCAGCAACGCCGGCGCAACCAGCGCGGCCAGGCGGTCGGCCTTGGCTATGGCGAGGTTCTTGGGGACGACTTCTCCGAACACGACATGGAAATAGCTGATGGCGAGAAAAGATAGCAGAAGGCAAACCCCGTGCAACAACTCTGCGGTAACAGGGGTAATAACGGGATTCAAGGCCCCGATCAGGATCTGATAGAGGGTATCTTCCCCAGCCCAGCCAAGGCCTAAACTTGCAAGTGTTACGCCGACCTGCGTGACGGAGAGTAAGCGTCCGGGATTGGACAGTAAATTTAGAGCCGCCTGCGCGCCCGCCTTGCCTTCCTCGGCCATCTGCCTCAAACGCGAGTGCCTGACGGAGAGCAGCGCTACTTCAGCGCCCGCGAAGAAAGCATTGATGGCGATAAGGATCGCGACCAGCAAAAGCCGAAATAGGGAATCGGTCACAGGTTCCAAAACAATTCTATCGGAAACCTCTAACCAATTCCCCAGTCGTGCGTCATAACGGATAACCAACTAACTCCGTTACGTAGGTGGGCGCACTCTTCAGTATCCCCAGAGGGCGCCCATTTTTATTGTTGCAAGGGATTATACCCTATTTGCGGACGCAATGGGTTGAAATTTGTGTTATGGGTTCTCTGCGTGCGGCGCGGGACCGGCCAACTCTTCGACGTCGGCAACATCCTTGTCCGTCCGGTGCTCATCTTATTGAGATCAGTTCTCGCTTTCCCAAATAGCTCACCGCGACGCCGCCAAACAACCCTGGCGAGCGTTCCTTCCAAGCTTCCTCAAATGAGGGGACGCCGCTGATCGATTTAATCAGATCGATGCGAAGAGGGGGGAAATCCAAGCTGAACGACCCGGTATGACTCAGTAAAATCGCGCTCGGTCAAATTGATTGACCCAAACCCGTGATGCGCCACGGCAAAGGCGCCGACAATCAGATATTCAACGCGATTCGCGTTGAACGATTCGACAAACTCGAGCCAATCCCTGCTGTGCGGCGGGATCATCGCGGTAGTACCAATCGTGAAGCGCAAGCGCCATTTTCACGCGGTCGTCGGGGGAAATGCTCGCCATCTCCCGCGTATTGAAACGACGGGCTTCTTCGTGATCGCGAAATACCCGTATCGTTTTCTCCATTCGCCTTTTATTATCCCCCAGCGCGCGCCTGGCGGCGGACCCACCAACGCCAAATGAAATACGTAGCGAGCGCCGCCGCGCCGGCCAGTGCAATCAGCAACAAATAGTGATGGATCTCACGCTCGACCGTCTCCCACCGGTCGCCCAGAAAATAGCCGAGCGAGAGAAACGCGGCTACCCAGAGGAACCCGCCGCTGTAGGCGAACAGCGCAAATTGCGGCGGCGTCACTGCGCTCATTCCGGCGGCGAACGCGCTGACGTGGCGGACTCCGGGGATGAAATAGCCGAAGGTCAGACCCCAATGGCCGACGCGATCGAACCAGGCGTGGGCTTTGCGGATATGATCTTCCGTGATGCGAGCATACTTCCCGTAACGATGGATCACACTCATCCCAAAGACCCGCCCCAAGTAAAAGCTGATGGTGATGCCGCAGGTGCTTCCCGCCCACGCGGTGAGGAAGACCAACGGCAAAGAAAAATTGCCCTTATACGCAAGGTACCCGCTGAATGTGAGCAGGGTCTCGTCGGGAACCGGCAGGCCGACAATTCCTAGCATCAACAACAGGAAGATAGCGAAGTATCCGTAGTGCGATACCCAAACGAGGATGCTCTGTTCCATGTCTTCCCGCCGACTGCCGGCGGCTAGACTACCATCTCGCTGATGCCGACCGGCGAGCGGCCGCCTTCCACCACTACAATGCCGCTGTCAGTGACGTGGTAACGCTGACGGTCGGCTTGCAGATCGAAGCCGATCACCGTATCCTCGGGAATTCGCACATTCTTATCCAGAATCGTGCGCCGCAAACGGGCGCGGCGGCCAATATCGCAGTTATCCAGGATCACGCAGTCATCCACCACGGCTCCGGAATGGACCTTGACGGCGCGGCCCAGCACCGAGTTACGCACCATGCCGCCGGAGAGGATGCAACCGCCCGAAACGATGGAATCGATCGCCTGGCCACGCCGGTTCTCCTCGTCAAACGTAAACTTGGCGGGCGGATCCGGATAGCCGGCAGTGCGAACCGGCCATTCGCGATTGAAGAGGTTGAGAGCGGGGCTGATGGAGCGCAGGTCCATATTGGCTTCGTAGTAAGACTCAATGGTTCCTACATCGCGCCAATAAGGGACGGAGCCCGCCGGCTCGCCGGTGATGTGATTGGTCTGAAAATCGTAGGCGAACATCTCGGATTTGCCTGCCAGCTTGGGCAGAATGTCGCGGCCGAAATCGTGATTACTATTGGCCTCGGCAGCGTCGTCGTGCAGCAGGCGGAGCAGCGTCCGGGTGGAAAAAACATAGTTGCCCATGGAGGCATAGACGCGGTCGCCATCGCCGGGCATCGTCGGCGCCTCGGGATTCTTTTCGTGGAATGCGACAATGTGGCCGTCTTCGGAGGCCTCGATTACGCCGAACTCGGAGGCGTGCTTGCGATCCACTGGAATGGCCGCCACGGTTACTTCGGCCGCCCGCTGCACGTGGTATTCGATCATACTCATCACGTTCATGCGGTAGATATGATCGCCGCCGAAGATCGCGACCACATGCGGTTCCGACTGCTCAACCAGGTTGATGTTCTGGTAAATAGCGTCGGCCGTTCCCTGATACCAGGTTTCATCCGGCGATCGCATTTGCGCGGGGACGGGGATGACGAACTGGTTTTTCAACATGCTGCCGAATTGCCAACCTTCGCTCAGATGCTGCAACAGCGATTGGCTGCGGAACTGCGTCAGCACATATACCGAATAAATACCGGAGTTAATAAAGTTGCTGAGTACGAAATCGATAATGCGATACTTCCCGCCGAAAGGAACGGCCGGCTTGGCCCGCTCCTTCGTCAACGGAAGAAGGCGGGTACCTTTGCCGCCCGCGAGAATGATTCCCAAAACGCGTATGCGCATAGCGAATAGACCATGCCCATTCTTCCAGGCGATTGGCGGTCTTGGCAAGAGGAAATTCATAAAGATTCCTGCGTTTGGGCCGATTAGGAACGTACGAACGTCTTTTTATCGTCATGATCTCAATTCTTGGAATTGCAATAGTTCTCGGGTGCATCATTGGTGGATATCTCATGGAACATGGGATTCTCAAGGTGCTAATTCAACCTGCGGAACTCCTCATCATTTTCGGCTCGGCGGTAGGCGCGCTGGTCGCCGCAAATCCGCTTCCGGTGCTAACCCGGACGGCAAAGGCGATGGTCGCCATCCTGGGAGGGTCGCCCTACACCAAGAAGGTCTACACGGACACTCTGCGCATGATTTTCGAGCTCTTTTCGATGGCAAGGAAAATGGGCACCGCAAAACTGGAGGAAGACCTCGACAACCCATCTAAAAGCGAGGTGTTCTCGAAGTACCCGAAATTCTTGAAGTCGCACCACGCGCTGAATTTCTTCTGCGATTCTCTGCGCGTCGCCGTAACTGGCGGGGTAGACCCGCTGGATATTGACGCCATGATGGAAATCGATCTCGACGTGCATCATCGCGAGGGGCATGAACCGGCCGCGGCGCTCACAAGTATGGCGGACTCGCTGCCAGGGCTGGGAATTGTGGCCGCGGTGTTGGGCATCGTCGTCACAATGGGCTCCCTGGGTGGGGCGAAAGAGGTAATCGGGGAAAAGGTAGCGGCCGCACTAGTGGGTACGTTCGCCGGAGTGCTGCTTTGTTACGGTATATTCGGGCCGCTCGCTACCGCCGTAAGCAAGCAAAACGAAGAGGAGGCCGCTTACTTCGGTTTCCTTCGCATGGGCGCGCTGGGATACGTGAAGGGCCTAAGCCCGATTATGGCCACGGAAATGGCGCGACGTGCGATTCCATCACGGCTGAGACCTACGTTTAAAGAGATGGAGACGGCCTGCCGCGGTGGGGCGAAGAGTATGCCGGATGCGGCGAAGGAAGCAGCGTAATCGTGTCCCCGCAAACGGAAACCGGCGCAGCGGCGGGACAGACGCCGCCGAAACAGAAGATCATCATCATCAGGCGTCCGAAAAAGGGCGGCCACGAACATCACGGCGGCGCCTGGAAGGTGGCTTACGCCGACTTCGTCACCGCCATGATGGCGCTGTTTATCGTGTTATGGCTGATGAGCTCGGATAAAGAAGTGCAGCAAGCGGTCAGCGCATACTTCAGTAATCCCTCGGGTCCCGGCAAAATGACTGGGACCGCCGCGGCGGGACAGGGTAACTCCATCCAGGTCCAAAAAGACGACATGAACAAGCTGCGCGAGAAGATTCAGCAGGCGCTGCTCAAAGTTCCAAACTTTAAAGACCTGAAGGACCACGTGGAAATTACTATCACTTCCGACGGGCTGCGCATCGAACTTTCGGAAACCGAAGCCGGCATGTTTTTCGCCTCGGGAAAGGCCTCGCCGACCGCGGAAGGAGACGAGTTGCTTGCCAAACTGGCGGAGCAATTGAGCACCTTACCAAATAAGGTGTTGATCGAAGGACATACGGATTCCAAACCCTTTCCCGGCGATTCATACAGCAATTGGGAATTATCGGTTGATCGGGCCAATGCCGCTCGCAAACTGATGACGGCGCACGGCATGAAGCCAGAGCAGATTTCTCAGGTGCGGGGTTATGCCGACCGTCAGTTGCGTCATCCCGAGGCGCCGGACAGTCCCGCCAACCGTCGAATTTCGGTGATCGTACAGTATCAGGCAGCCGCAGATGGAAAAGACGCCAAAGATGGCGGGTCTGAGGCCAAAGCGGAGGCGAAATCGGTCGGCAATCCGCAGAAAAAGTAGGATCGGCTATTCATCAGTCGTGCCGCAGGGCGGCCATAGGGTCAAGCTTAGCCGCCCGCCGCGCGGGCACATAGCAAGCAAGCATAGCGGCGGTGGATAGAAGCAACACTACCCCCGCCAGCGCCAATGGGTCTGTTCCGGGAACCTGAAATACCTCGCTGCGCAGGAGTTTCGCGAGCGCCAGGCTTCCCGCCAGTCCAATGGCCAACCCGGCTAGCGCCAGCTTGCCGCCCATGGCAAGCATGAGAGAGAGTACGTCGCGGCGGTCGGCGCCCAGGGCCATGCGAATTCCGATCTCGTGCGTCCGCCGCGCAACGCTATACGACAACATGCTGTAGATTCCAACCGCGGCCAAGGCAAGTCCCAGCAAGCCGAAGAAGGTAAATAGCGCCATGTTGAAGCGCGGCTGCACGGTTTCGAAGCCCACCAAATCCTCCAGCGTAATGGGGCGATTAAGGGGTTGATCCTTGTCGATAGAGCGGACCCGGTCGCGAACCGCATTGAGCAGCAGCATGGGTTGCATCTGCGTGCGTAACGCGAGAACGCGTCCTGTCGGCGCAAGCAGCGTATAAGGGACGTATACTGCGGGCGCGGTGGGGCTGCGGAGTCCGTCGTTTCGCGTGTCGGCGATAACGCCGACTACGGTCACGACGGAGGTGTTCCGCGCCGGAGAGAGTATAGAGCCGGGCTTCGCCAGCAGGTCGAGATGCACGCGGCCGCCGATGGGGCTCGTTCCCGCCGGCCACAGCTTGCTGGCCGTCTCGTTGATGACCGCTACCGGATCGGCGTGCGCGACTTCCTGCCCGGTAAGGCTGCGGCCCGCGCGCAGGGCGATTCCTAAAGTGTGAGGATAGTCGGCGCTAATCAACTCCATAAAGATACTTCGCGAGTCTAGCTTGGGCTGGCCCTCGATAGAATAGGCGGACTGCGGTCCGCCGAAGGGCAAGCCGCCATTACCGATCGCAACCGATTGCACTCCCGGCAAGTCTTTCACGCTTTCCAGCAAGCGCTCCGAAAAGGCAATTCGTTGTTCATATGTCGCATAGCGCGTGGGCGGCAACTGCAGATTCACCATCAGCACCCGGTCTGGCTGAAACCCAAGATCGAGATGCTGAAGATTGATAAATCCACGTACCGTGAGGCTTGCGCCCATCAACAAGACCACCGAAAGCGCGATCTCCGCGATGACCAGAACGGCCCGAGTACGTCCCCCAGCACTGGCCGAAAGAGAACGGCCGGCGTCCTTGAGCGACTCGACCAGGTTCTGGCGCGAGTTTTTCAGCGCAGGCGCCAAACCAAATACGATTCCGGTAAGCACGGACACTACCGCCGAAAACAGAAGCACGTAACCGTTCACGGTGACTCGCGCCTCATTCGGCACGTAAGAGTCCGGCATAAGCGCAACGATTCCCCGGGTAAGGCCGATAGCGAGCAGAACGCCAACGGCGCCACCCACGATGGATAGCAGCATGCTTTCCGTCAGCAACTGGCGAAACAGGCGCGCACGCCCCGCCCCGACGGAGATCCGCACGGCGATCTCGTGCGCCCGCGCTGTGGCTCGCGCCATCTGCAAATTCGCCACATTGGCGCACGCGATGAGCAGAAGGAATCCCACGGCGCCGAACAGCAGACGCAAGCTGGATTGCATCTCGCCCGAAGCCACGGTGATATCCAGATAGTTCACCAGGCTGCTGCTGAAACCGGCTTTCGGAAAATCATCGGGATGCTCTTGGGCCAACCGCAGATGCAGGGCCTGCAATTGATCCTCAGCCACGCGCGGTGGGACGCCCGGTTTCAAGCGGAAAATCCCAGCCACACTGGTGTTGCTACGTGGATCCTCGGGAAGCGCCAGCCATCCGCCGTCGCTCGTCCACCACCCGAATCGCGGCGGCATTACGCCGATCACGGTATAGGGCCGATCGTTTAGCGTTAGCGCTTTTCCAAGCGCGGAAGGGCTCGCGTCGAAAAGCCTCCGCCACGCCTTATCACTCAGCACGATTACCGGGTCCGCATGTCCATCCGGCGTGATGTCTGAGGGCAGAATGGTCCGGCCCCATTCCGGCGCGACCCCCAAGAACTGGAATGCGTTCGCGGTGACCAAAATCGACTGAAAGTTCTCTGGAGCGTGATCACCCGTGAGTAGCATGTTCATCGGGTTAGTCGCCATGGCGTCCGCGAACGCAGGAAGCTTTTTCACCTCCACGTATTCCCGCATGTGGTGGAAACCACGAGTCTCCCGAGGATTCTTGAGATCGTGAATCTCCGGCGCCCAAATCTCACCAGGCTTCGCGTATGGATAGGGCGAAATCAGCACCCCGTAAAACACGCTGAAGATCGCCGTGGTTGCGCCAATGCCAAGCGCCAGCGACAGCATCGCAACCAGCAGAAATCCCGGGCTTTTGCTCAAAATACGCGCGGCAAAACGGAGGTCGCGCCAAAGAGCTTCGATTGGACGAAGATTCATAAGGGGGAGCCTACCACGTGAGACGCCCGTCCTGTCCTTACCGTTAGCTTAGGAGGTTGCTTTGGCGCGATTTAGACGCGAAATTGAAGCCCTGGATAGGCGTGGGCTCGCCGAAGGCGGCGGAACGGCCACTTATCCCGCTTAGCGAATGACCAGGACAGCCTTCATGGTTGGATGGTAACGGCAAATGTAGGAGTGTGAACCCTTCTTGTGCGCCACGTAGGTGTAAGAGGTTCCGGGCTTGATCTCGTGTGAATCGAACACCTTCTCTTCCGACGTGGCAGTGTGAGGAACCATGTCTTCATTTTTCCAAATGATGACATCGCCAGCGTTTGCCTCCATAGTGGCGGGAACAAACTCCATACGGTGAATCGTGATGATATGCGTTTTGCGCCGGGACGCCGTTTGTGAAGCGACGGACCCGGCGAAAACAACAAGCATCCCTACCATGCAAAGCTTAAACATCATACGAGTGCATGGGTGCTAGTGCGCGTGCGACGCGCCCATTTTCCCGCCAGACGCCTGAATTTGCTTCGCATGCTCAAGATGTTTCAGGAACAAAGGCTGTGCGCCTTCGAGAGCCGCTTTGAGTTCGGGATTCTTCGCATTCGGGATGAGCACCTTCTCGATGGCATCGGTCACCTGCGTGTGATAAGCCACTTCGTTATCGATGTAAAACTTGTCGAAAGCCTCACCCTTCAGTGACTTCAATTTCGCGGTGACCTCGACGGCATTCTTCTTAAGACTTTGGCTGATGTCATTTTCTTCTGGAACCAACTTCAGCTTGGCGGCCAGATCGAGTACGGACTTTTGCACGGCGCCGTGATCCGTCACCATACGTTGCGCGAATTCCCGCACTTCCTTGTTCTTCGTCTTGCTCAGGGCAATCTTGCCATAGTCGATATCAATCTGATTGGCCGCGACAACGATAGCGCCGATATTCGCGTCGTTGATCGCCGGGGCGCCGCGCGCGCGATTCCCGAAGCGATGAGGGTTGCCGCCGCAACGGAAGCCGCGGCGAGCAGAGAGGAGCATCTTAATTTTGTGAGAATCATCAAAGGTTCCTTTTGTTTGTGAAGTTATGGCTAAGCATGGGGCGTCAAAGACTCATCAAGTAAGCAATCAAGTCCTGCTTCTCGCCAGAGGTCAGGGATGTTCCCAGAAGCGCATCGTAATGTTCAACGACTGCGTCCAGCGTCGGAAACCGCCCGTCATGATAAAACCCGCCCTTTGCATGCGTCATGAGACCTTTCAAGGGCGTGGTCCTGTACATTTTGGTGGGCGATCTGCTTGCTTGGAAATCGTCTATACCAATCTCCTGAGGTGTGTGCATGTTGTATCCCGGTTCAGTAAATAATGGGGGGACATGGCATCGGGCGCACTGAGCTTTACCATTGAAAACCGCCTGGCCGCGGATGGAGGCGAGATCCGAAGTGGCAGCCGATCGCGATGGGGAAGGAGCGGGAATCGCGAGTTGATAAAAGTGAAGCGCCGCCAGTTTCGATGTGATGAGATCGGTGTTCTCAGATATGTTGGGATTTGTTCTGACGTTGTTAAAGCCCGCCTTCGCGGCCACGGGGAATTGCACGGCGTCGCCTAAACGGGGATCGTAGAATGTGCCCGAACCGTGCATCTCCAGGTTGGCGACAAGCGCATTCCAATAGGTGGTAGAACCGAATCCGGTATACGTCCCTAAGTTGACGCCCGCAAGACCGAATGCGGGAGGGATCAGCACAGAAGCGGACTTTCCATCCGGACGAAACGCCTTCCCGTCCAAAAAGAGCTCCGCGTCAAACCGGCCAGGGCCCCAACTCATTAATACCTTGCGAACGGTTTGATCGTCGGCGCCTAATAGCGAGGAAGCCACGGACAGATCTGGGGCGAGTGCAATGATTGCGCCTACGTTAAGGTCGCGATTGGCCCAGCCGTCCAGGCGGCGTCCGATTCCGGGCGCGAAAGAATCGTCCACGGTAGAGTGGCACAGAGCGCACTGAATACCTACAGACTGAAGCGCTCCGCCAGCGTTGAAGAAACCGGTGAGGCCGACAACAGCGTTGAGTTTCAGAAGCGCAACCGTGTTGGCGGGGTCGTTCAGATTCAGCTGACTCTTCGCAAGGCCGTCCTTGAGAGAAGATGGCAGCGCGTCCACATCCACCTTTAGGCCCACCGCGAGCGCTGTGGCGGGACTCACACCCCCTCCCACGCCGCCCAGTTTGCTTCCGGCAATAGCCTGGTGAAGCTTGAGCGTATCGCCCCAAAATGCCTGATCGCCGAACGTGTCGAACCGAAATGTGCTGCGACCCTCTTCGATCAGTTTGCGGGCGTTTGAGTCTACGATTTGCTCGGGATCCAGCCTGCGGTCACCCGCCCTTGCAACGTTAGGAGCACGCGACCCGCCGGACGTATCCTTCTGATCCTGTCCCGATCGCGCGCCAGGCAGCAAGGTAAGGATGCCAACCGTGAAGGCTAGAGCAACGGCCCCGCGCAAGAATCTCTTTGACGCTCTTGAAAAGTGTGAATGCACCACGCGTCTCCTTACTCAGATTCAGTTTCAGAAAGTCAGATGTTTAGTCAATAGAACGGTAATGGCTAGCGGGCAGGAAATCGGGCCCTTGCTGACCAAATAACGTTTCCGCACTCGTACAGAGTTCGACTCAACGGTTTGGTTGCAAGGAACCGAAAAAAATATCGGAGAGACTCTGAGAGGCGTAAACTGGAGATAGAGTGAGGAGTTAGTTTGAACACGAATGCGACAATATTCGCCTCGTTAGTGGACCGCGCGGCATGGGAAGGAATCTCCGACGAAGAGGTACTGCGCCGGATACGTGGCGGAGACACGGCCATTTACGAAATCCTGATGCGGCGGTACAACCAGCGGTTATACCGCGTGGCGTTTTCAATTTTGCGGAATGATGGCGAAGCCGAGGACGTGATGCAAGAGGCATACGTTTTGGCCTACCAACATCTGGATCAATTTGCGGGCGATGCGAAGTTTTCCACGTGGCTTACGAAAATCGCCGTTCACGAAGCGCTGAAACGCATACGCCGGCGTCAGAGTTCCGGAGGAATTCAGGCGAGTTTAGATACGGACTTACAAATCATGGACAGCCTTAGGACACCCACTCGCGACCCGGAGCGGCAGGCTTACGATGAACAGTTGCGTTTGATATTGGAACAGGCCATCGATTCGCTCCCCGACGGCTATCGTTCCGTCTTTGTGTTTCGCGCGGTGGAAGGGCTTAGCGTTGCCGAAACCGCCGCATGTCTCGATCTTGGAGAGGAAGCCGTGAAAACCAGACTGCACCGCGCGCGGCACTTGCTGCGGAAGGCGCTCCGCGAGCGCGCGGCCGTCTTGACGGCGGAAGTATTTCCCTTCCACTTGTCTCGTTGCGACCGTGTAGTGCAGGCTGTTTTTAATAGGATTGGGCCAGTGGCTTAGATCGCGTTCAACGTACCGCTTGCAATCTCCTCCGGCGGGCGATACCAATTGCGATGCCAAATCGGTCGATAATGTAACTGAGCCCATGTCTACGCTACCCAAAACGCACATTACCGTTGAAGAGTACCTGGCGTTCGACGATGCCTCTCCGGTCAAGAACGAATACTACGCAGGACAAATGTACGCGATGTCCGGCGCTTTGCGGCCGCATAACCTTATCGCCATTAACACCGCTGCGTCACTTCATCAGCAACTGCGAGGCCGACCGTGCGAACTCTACTCAAGCGATCAACGCGTGCGCACGATAGACGAATTGTTCGCCTATCCCGATTTGAGCGTTGCCTGCCAGCCCGTCTTTCTGGAGGAATCGCAAAAAACGCTGGTAAATCCAGTGTTGATCATCGAGGTTCTGTCCCCCTCGACCGAGGGTTATGACCGCGGCGGCAAGTTCGAAGCCTACCAGACGATCGAATCGCTCAAGGAATACCTGTTACTCGCGTCGAACCATATGCGCGCCGATCTTTTCTCGCGGCAGGCAGACGGGCGTTGGCTACTTAGTTCGGCGAGTAAGCCAGATCAGACGATCGAGCTTTCGTCATGCGGCTGCACCTTGAAAATGGCGGATCTGTACGAAAAGATCGAGTTTACGACCGTAACGCTGATCCGGCCTCTTTAAGACAGCACACGGCATCTATTCGTAGCGCAGCGCTTCTACCGGATCGAGCTGCGCCGCTTTTACCGCCGGCCAGACGCCGAAGAAGACCCCTACCGCAACCGACACCGAAAACCCGGTGATCAAAGCCCATGAGGGCACCTTTGCGGGAAGCGCGGGGATCAGCGCGCCTACAAGCATGGTGAGCCCAACTGCGATCGCAATGCCCAACATCCCTCCCGCGCCGGTCAACGTCATCGCCTCCACCAGAAATTGACCGACGATGTCGCGGCGGCGAGCGCCAAGCGCTTTGCGAACACCGATCTCGCGCGTCCGCTCCGTGACGCTTACCAACATGATGTTCATCACGCCGATGCCGCCCACCAGAAGACCCAGGCCCGAGATGGCGATCGCCACCAGGCCAATCAAGCTCGTGATCTTGTCGAACTGCTGAATAATTTGGTCTGGCGTAGAGATGGAAAAATCGTCCGCCTCGCCGGTTTGCAGGCGCCGCAGCCGCCGCATAGTGCCTTCTACTTCGTCGTACGCTTCCTGCCGCTTGCCCGGTTTGGCCTGGGCCACGATCATGAAACGGTTGATCTGCGGATAGCGCGATTCCGCCGTGTGCAGCGGAATGTCGATTTCGTTATCCTGCCCATTCTCGCCGAAGAATCCGCCCTTCGCTTTGGAATAGACTCCGATCACCGTATACTCCGCGCCATCCAGCATAAACGTGCGATCTACAGCACGGTTGTCGGGGAAGAGCGAATCGGAGACGTTCCGCCCGATAATGGCTACGTGCGCCGCGCGCTGATCCTCTTCCGCCGTGAAGAAGCGTCCGGCGTCGAAATCGCGCGGCGACAGGTCGTACATGTTCGTCGAAAGACCGTTCACATTCACCGTGTCCGATTCGTAGCCGGGCACCTTCGCAATCAGCGGATTGCCATCCACCACCGAAGGAATATAAATGATGACGCCCGTGTCCGCCACCGAAGAGCACCAACGCTTGATGTAATCCGCATACTCCTGTTTGAGAGGTCTGCGGCGGCGCTCCTTGGGATTCTGCGGGTCCTGGCTAGGGTCGCCCGAGGTGCGATAGAGGAAGATGTTATCCGGCCCCAGGGTCTGAAAGAAGACCACCACGCCTTCGCGCAAACCAGTAAGCAGCGAGGCTACCGTGACCACGGTAGTAATACCGATTACGATGCCGAGCACCGTCAGCAAAGAGCGGAACTTGTGGCTCCACACCGCATAGACGGCCATCTGCATGTTTTCCTTCGGGCTGATGTTCATGGTTTGCTCCGGCCTCTTCCGCTGTTCATTCCGCTCTGAGAGCCGTCACCGGATCGAGCTTCGCCGCGCGCGCGGCCGGATACCATCCGGAAACGACGCCCACCACGCTCGAAACGCCGATGGAGAGAATCACATAACCCGCCGTGATGTGCATCGAGATATCGAAGATGTGGCTTAGCAGTAGCGTGACCAAGGCTCCTACGCCCACGCCGATCGCGCCGCCCGCCACGGCCAGCACCACCGCCTCAATCAGAATCTGCATCATGATGTCGGTATGCCGCGCGCCGAGCGATTTCCGAACGCCAATTTCGCGGGTTCGCTCGGTGACGCTGACCAGCATGATGTTCATGATCACGATTCCGCCTACTACCAGGGAAATGCAGGTAACCGGCACAATCACCGCCGCCACCATGCCAAGCAGTTGATCGATGAAGCCGCGGATTGCATCCGGCGTCAACGTATCGAAATCGTCTTCCTCGCCGGGCCGTACATGGAAGTGCGTGCGCAGCGCGACGCGCGTCAGGTCGAGCCCTTCCTGCAATGTCAGGCCCGGACGCGGCCGCCCAAAGACCGCGAAGCCTGTTCCCGGCCCATACATGCGATTGAACGCCGAAACCGGGACATAGACGTTCTTATCCTGATCCCGGCCGAAGGCCGAACCGAGCTTTTCCTCCACGCCTACCACCGTGAATTCAATGCCGTCAATGCGGATAATCTTACCCAGCGGCGAAGACTCGTCCGGAAACAGAGTGGTTCGAACGGTGTCCCCGATCACGGCTACGAAAGATCGCGTGTGATCTTCCTGCGCGGTAAAAAAGCGGCCATCGGTGACGCCGATGTCGCGAATATCCGCCATGTCCGCCGAGGTTCCAATGACCGTTGTATCTTCGCAAATCAGACTATCGCGCTTGATATCGTCCACATGGTTGCGATACGGGCTGTAGAGCACGCGGTCGCCGTTCGTGGATTCAAGAAAGCGCGCGTCCTCCGTGCGGATCGGCTTATTGCGCTTCACCTTGTCGAAATACTGGCGGCGGCTCAGTTGCCCGGTAGAAGCGATCTGCGCCACAAGAAACGATTCGGAGCCGAACGCCTTCGCCGTACTCTGTTCGGCATAGACGCTCATTCCGCCTATCGCCGCTCCCACCATAATGACGCTGGCGACGCCGATGATCACCCCCAGCAACGTGAGGAAGCTGCGCAGCTTGTGCGCCCGGATGGAATCCAAAGCCAACACGGCAGCGTTCAGAAATTGATACCGGAAGCGGGAACGCTCCGGCGTAGCGCGGGACATCTTCCTCCAGGATAACGTAATATGAAAGGCGATTCCGAGAATGCCGCTTCTCCGCCTTGCATATGCTACGCAATTCCTCATCGCTTTGATCGCAATTTTCTTCGTTTGGGAGGAAGTCGGCGGCCCTTACCATCTCGACCTGATGCCCTGGTGGCTGAAATTGGGCTTGGGAACCGGCATGGCTTTCGCTATGGTGCGCGCCACTATTTCCGCCGTTGCCTCCGATTCGGGCTGGAATAAGGCGACGGTCCGCTGGTGCGTGGCCATGCTGATCCTGCTGCTAGGATGCGTGGCTGCGAACTACTATTGCAATTTATACGGAGAAGAGGACGATCGGCAGGACGGCTCGGACACTTCCATCGCGATGGCTCGCAATCCGGCCTTCATTCAGCTCGCGTCCGTCTCCACGCCGACCGCCAGACCCTGAATCACCAACTCCGCCAAGGCCTCCGCATACTTCTGCGACGGTGGCTCGTTCTTCACCAGAAACCGGTAATAGAGCGGACCATAAAGGGAATCGAGCACTAAATCCAGATCGGCGTTCCGCCGCAATTGTCCGTTGGTCTGCTTCTGGCGAAGCATCTCTTTCGCCTCCGCGCGGCGCGGGTCGCTCCAGATGGAACGGAACGCCGCCGCCACGTCCGCATCGCTGCGCGCCGCCACGATGAACGAGCGAAGCATACGGCCGCCAGGCCCGGAAAGTATTCGGGCGAAGTTCCTCACCTGTCGCGTCAGATCTTCGCGCAACGACCCGGAATTGCGTAGCGGCAGTTGCGGCGCAAACGCGTCGCGAAAGGCCTCAATCACCACCGCCGCCTTGTTGGGCCACCAGCGGTAAACCGTAGCCTTGCTGGCGCCCGCCCGCTCGGCAATGGCCTCCGCGGTTACGTGTGCGAAAGCCATCTCATCCATCAGATCGAGAGCCGCCTGCAAAATCCTCCGGCGCGTGGATTCGTCTCTGGGACGACCTCTTCCACGCGTGTGATTTTCAAGAGCGGGCATGTCGTGCGACAATCTTGAATATAACGAATTTCGAAACGCCTGTGTCTACTAATTCGGAACAGGCGATGCGCCCCATGGATAGCCCAAGATGTGGATAGTCCGAATTGCGCTGGCGCGCCCGTACACGTTTATCGTCCTGGCGCTGCTGATTCTAATTCTTGCGCCGATCGTGATTCTTCGGACCCCTACCGACATCTTTCCCAATATCGACATACCGGTCATCGCTGCGGCATTCAATTATACGGGTTTGAGCGCCCAGGAGATGGAAGAGCGCATCACCTCCATTTACGAACGCTCGCTGACCACTACGGTAAACGACATCGAGCACATCGAGTCGCAGTCGATTGACGGACGCGCCATCATCAAAGTCTTTTTCCAGCCCGGGGCCGACATCAACGCGGCCGTCGCGCAAGTGAGCGCGATTTCGCAGCCGATTCTACGCCAATTGCCTCCCGGAACCACACCTCCGTTTCTGCTCACCTATAACGCATCGAGCGTGCCCATCCTCCAGCTTGGTTTGGGCGGCAGCGGATTGAGCGAACAGGCGCTGTTCGATTACGGCGTAAACTTCATCCGCACCCGCCTCGTGACCATTCCCGGCTGCGCGATTCCGTATCCATTCGGCGGTAAGCAGCGCCAGATCATGGTGGATATCAACCCCGCCGCCATGCAATCCAAGGGACTCTCGCCCGCCGATGTGACCACCGCCATCGCCAATCAGAATCTCATCATTCCCGCAGGCACCTCGAAGATCGGCCAATTCGAATACGACGTGGATCTGAACTCGAGTCCCACCACCGTTGAGGCATTTAACGACTTCCCCATCAAAGTGGTCAACGGCTCTCCCATCTACATCCGGGATATAGGACACGTCCGCGATGGCTTCGCGCCGCAGACCAATATCGTGCGTCAGGATGGCAATCGCGCCGTCCTGCTTACGGTCATGAAGGCCGGAAACGCCTCCACTCTATCCGTGGTCGATGGCGTTCGCAAGATGCTGCCCGTTGTATCTGCCACGCTGCCGCCGGAATTGAAGATTCAGCCGCTGGCGGATCAATCCGTGTTCGTACGCGCGTCGATTGCCGGCGTGGTTCGTGAAGCTGTTATCGCCGCGTGTCTCACCGGCCTGATGATCCTCATCTTCCTGGGAAGTTGGCGCAGCACGCTGATCATCGCCGTTTCCATTCCACTCTCCATCCTGACATCGATCATCGTGCTGGGCCTGATGCACGAAACCATCAACATCATGACGCTCGGCGGACTGGCCCTGGCGGTCGGCATCCTGGTTGACGACGCCACGGTCGAAATCGAAAACGTAAACCGCAATCTGGACGAGGGCAAGGAGATCGAGCGCGCCATTTTGGACGGCGCCTCGCAAATCGCCGTTCCAGCGCTGGTGTCGACGCTGTGTATCTGTATCGTCTTCCTCCCTATGTTTTTTCTAAGCGGAGTGGCGCGTTACCTCTTCGTGCCACTGGCCGAAGCGGTGGTGTTTGCAATGCTCGCGTCGTACGGCCTCTCGCGAACCTTGGTACCCACGCTCGCGAAATACCTGTTGAAGCTGCAACATCATGGACCGACGCGCAATCCATTCATACTGCTACAGAGGGCGTTTGAACATGGCTTCGAGTTTTTGCGCGCCGGTTACCAGGCTATACTCGCCGTCCTGGTCCATCGCCGCTTTGTTTTTGTGCCGCTCTTTCTCCTGCTCTGTCTTTCGGGTTTTCTACTTTATCCATGGCTGGGCCAGGACTTCTTCCCTGCCTCGGACACCGGCCAGTTCAAGCTGCATCTGCGCGCCAAGACAGGCACCCGTATCGAGGAGACCGCGCGCCTGTGCGACCTGGTGGAACAGTCCATCCGCCGACAGATTCCGCGCGATCAACTGCTTAACATTCTGGATGAAATTGGACTGCCGTATAGCAGCATTAACACGATCTACAGCAACTCGGCCCCGGTAGGGTCCGCCGATGCCGATATCATGGTTGCACTTACGCCCGAGCACCGCCCCACGGAGGAATTCGTGCGCCTGCTGCGCGCCTCGCTGCCGCGGGAATTTCCCGGCGCCGATTTCTACTTTCTTCCCGACGATATCGTCAGTCAGATTCTGAATTTCGGGCTGCCCGCGCCCATCGACGTGCAGATCGTCGGCAAGAACGTGACCGCCAACCGCGAACTGGCCGATCGCATCGTTGCCCAGATGCGGCGCATTCCCGGCATCGCCGACCTGCGAGTGCAACAGACTTTCGATCAACCTAAGCTGCATATTTTCACCGACCGCACCAAGGCCGCCCAGAGCGGCTATACACAGGCGGACGTGGCGCAGAGCCTGCTCATTGCCCTCAGCGGCAGCTTCCAGACACAGCCTACCTTTTGGCTGAGTCCGCAAAATGGGGTCAGCTACAGCGTGGTGACGCAGGCCCCGCAATACGACATGCAGTCGTTACAGGCGCTGCGTAATCTGCCGTTGACGGCTGGACCATCAGGCACGCCGGAAATTCTCAACGATGTTACTTCGATCACTCGCGGCAACGGTATGGCGGTGGTGAACCATTACGATATCCAACGTACGATTGATATTTTCGGATCCGCGGACGGCCGCGATCTGGCGAGCGTGGGGGCTGAAGTCGATCGTGTTGTCGAGGCGAATCGCAAGGGCCTGGTGCGTGGCTCGGAGATGCTAGTGCGCGGACAGGTGGACACCATGCGCAAATCTTTCGCCGGTCTTGTGGCGGGGCTGGTCTTCGCGATTGTCTTGGTCTACCTGCTGATCGTCGTCAACTTTCAATCCTGGCTCGACCCGTTCATCATTATTACTGCGCTTCCCGCCGCCCTGACTGGAATTGTCCTCATGCTTTTTGTCACTCATACCACCCTCAGCGTGCCTGCAATGATGGGCGCCATCATGTGCATGGGCGTCGCCACCGCCAACAGCATTCTGGTAATCAGTTTCGCCAAGGAGAAGCTGCTCGAAGGGCTTAACTCCATAGACGCCGCGTTGGAAGCCGGTTTCACGCGCTTCCGCCCAGTGATTATGACCGCTCTCGCGATGATCATCGGCATGGTGCCGATGGCGCTGGGCATGGGCGAAGGCGGGGAGCAAAACGCGCCCCTTGGCCGGGCCGTAATTGGCGGTCTGCTCTTTGCCACCGTCGCCACCCTGGTGTTCGTCCCCGCGGTTTTTGCTCTGTTGCACGGGCGAACCAGAATACACGCAACTGAGGCCCCGGCGCATGAGTAGTCACGAGAATACAAATGCGGGCGGGCCGCCGCCGCGCCTTTCCGTCCTATCGCGCATTGGTATCGCGGTTGTGATCATCGGCGCCTCATTAGCGATAGCCTATGCCGTTGTCACCGGCATCGCCTCGCGCGTTCATGCCGCCGATGCGCTGAAGCGAGACACCTTGGAAACGGCCATCCCCACGGTGACCGCGATCCATCCGAAGCGAGGCGCTCCCGCCGAGGAAGTGGTGCTGCCGGGAAACGCGCAGGCTTATGTGGCAACCCCCATTTATGCGCGCACCAACGGCTATCTGAAGGCCTGGTATTTCGATATCGGCGCCCGTGTGAAATCCGGCCAACTGCTGGCGGAAATCGAAACTCCCGAAGTGGACCGGCAACTCGACCAGGCCCGCGCCGATCTGGCCACCGCGCAAGCCAACTACGACCTATCGCAGACCACGGCGACCCGCTATCAAACATTACTCAAGAGCGATTCCGTCGCCAAGCAGGACGTAGAAGACCGCGTCGGCGATCTGCACGCCAAGAAAGCGATGGTCGATTCAGCGACTTTTAATTTGCAGCGCCTGCAAGAGATGCAGCGATTTCAGAAAGTCTACGCGCCTTTTGACGGCGTCATCACAGCGCGCAACACCGATATCGGCGCCCTCATCGACGCCGGCGCGAACGCCCCCGGCAAGGAACTGTTCGACATCGCCTCCACCGCGCGGCTGCGGGTCTACGTGAACGTACCGCAGACCTACTCGCGCGATGTGACGCCGGGCGGCACGGCGGAGCTTACCCTAGCCGAATTCCCTGGCCGCCGATTTGACGGAAAGATTGCGCGGAACTCGGAAGCGATCGATCCCACTTCGCGCACGCTGCTGACGGAAGTGGATGTCGATAACGCGGCCGGGACCCTGTTGCCGGGCGCGTTCCTCTCGGTCCATTTCAAGCTTCGTTCGAAAAAGACCACCGTGGTGGTCCCCGTAAACACGTTGATCTTTCGCTCGGAAGGCATGCAGATCGCGGTAATGCGCGACGACAAGGCGCTATTGATTCCCGTCACGCTGGGCCGCGACTACGGCACGGAAGTGGAAGTGCTTTCCGGACTCACGCCGGAAGATTACATCATCGAAAACCCATCGGACTCATTGGTCTCGGGCGCCGAGGTGCGCCTCGCCGGCAAAGCGCGAAATGAGGGCGCAAAGCCATGACACGGCGGCTCGCTCTTCTGATCGCGGCGATTCTGGTGCTGGCGGGATGCACGGTCGGGCCGAATTATAAGCGGCCGCAAGTCCCCGTGGCGCCGGCCTTCAGCGAGCAGCCGCCGCAATCGTTTACCGAATCGAAGGGATGGAAGCAGGCGCAACCGGCAGATGAGACACTGCGTACAGATTGGTGGCAGCTCTACGGAAACGCGGAGCTGAATGGTCTCGAGGAGCAAATCAATCCCTCTAACCAGACTCTGAAAGCCGCGGACGCCCGCTTCCGCGAGGCGCGCGCAATGATTCAACTGAACCGCGCCGGTCTCTTCCCCACCATTTCGACCGCGCCCAGCATTACAACTAATCGGCTCTCGCGCAACTCGCCCACGGGAACTCGGGCCGGTGATTTTGGCGAGTATACGCTGCCGATTGATATTAACTACGAGTTAGATGCCTGGGGTCGCATTCATCGCTCCATCGCCGCCGCCCGCGAAGAGACCCAGGCTAGCGCCGCGGACCTGGAAACGATTCGGCTCAGCCTGCATGCCGAATTAGCCGTCGACTACTTCGAACTGCGCAGCCTCGACGCGCAGAAGCATCTGCTGGATCAGACTATGGTCGCTTATCAAAGGGCGCTCGACCTGACGCAGAATCGCTTCGATGGTGGCCTCAGCTCCCGCGCCGAAGTGGCGCAAGCGCGAACGCAGCTCGAGACCACGCGCGCTCAGGACATTGGAGTAGGCGTGGAGCGCGCCACCTTCGAACATGCCATTGCCGTGCTGATGGGTCGTACGCCCGAAAGCCTGCAGTTACCCCCGGTGGTCTTAACCAATACGCCCCCCGTGATTCCGGTGGGCATCCCGTCGCAATTACTGGAACGCCGCCCGGACATCGCCGCCGCCGAACGCCGGGCCGCGGAGGCCAATGAACAGATTGGAATCGTGCGCGCCGCCTTCTTCCCCACTTTGCTGCTTACGGCAACCGGCGGGTGGGAAGGCAGCACGCCGGTCAACTGGCTCACTTGGCCGAGCCGGTTCTGGGCGGTGGGTCCGAGCGTGCTGCAAACCGTCTTCGATGGCGGCCGGCGGCGCGCCGCGTCCGAATCGGCTACCGCGTCTTACGATGAAACGGTCGCCAATTATCGGCAGGCCGCGCTGACAGCCTTTCAGGAAGTGGAAGACAACCTCGCCACGCTTCGCGTACTGGAAGATCAGTCGAAAGCCCAGCGCGTTGCCGTGGAAGCGGCGCAGCAATCCTTAGATTTAGCTCTGAACCGTTATAAAGGCGGCTTAGTCACTTACCTGGAAGTCATTACCGCGCAAAGCATCGCGCTTCAGAATGAGGCGACGGAAGTGGATATTCTGCGGCGGCGAATGGATGCCAGCGTACTCCTGATCAAAGCGCTGGGCGGTGGTTGGGACGCTTCCAAGCTGCCTACGTAAGTAACTGCGCGTTACCAATCCAACTGGGCCGGAAAATATTCGGCCACCAGGTCTGCGTAATAGGGCCGGACTTCCTTTAGATTCGGGCGCTGGGCGCTTTTCGAGTAGAGATCGTACGGATTGAACTTCCGCACCCATTCGAACATCTCCACATCGTGCGCGGTCATCAGGTGCCGGTAGGCGCCATGCTTATGAGCCGGATAGAAAGAATGATAGCGGAGCATATATTGCGCCGGCTCCGGCAGATAGTCTTTGGTGACTTGGTAGATGTACTCGTCGTGGCCCCACGATAGATACACGTTGTCCAATCCGCACCCGGGCTGATAGATTCCGTTCTCGGTCTGATATTTCGGCACTTTGCGGTCGGGATTACCGGCGAAGAATTCGGGGAACACAATCTGATCCGACCAGGCACAGCCTACGGGAAACGTGTCGCCGACCACCGCCCATTGGGGCTCTCCGTAAAGACAAAGGAGCTTACCCAAATCGTGAACCAAACCCGCCAGCACGAACCATCGCGGATGGCCATCCCGGCGGATAGCTTCCGAAGTCTGAAGCAGGTGCTCAATTTGCGAAAGGTCAGTATCCGGGTCGCTATCGTCCACCAAGGTATTCAGATACTCCGCGGCTTCCCAGATGCTCTTTTTGCCCCGTTTCAGCGGCAGATACTCGGCGCGCTTGGCGAGAACGAAATCGAGCGTCTGGCCCGCATGATTTTGGCGGTAAAACTCCGCAACGCCGGGGTTGGCGTCCGCCGAATAATTGCGGAACTCCTCTTCCGTCTTGTCCGGCCGGTATCGGGAAGCGACAAACTCATCCCATTGCTCCAGGCTCTCTAACGGCTGGTCGATTTCGCTGGTTCCCCGCATAAAAACTCCTAACAGCATTATAGAATTTATGCCGCGCGGGTTGATTCCCCTATAATCTCTGTGGATGACCCTCGCCGCACCAAGACCCGTCTCGTCGCGCTTTCGCTGGGTAATTTGCGCTCTGTTGTTCTTTGCCACCTTTATTGCCTACGTAGACCGCGGGGTTTTGAGCTTTCTCGAAAAGACGCTGGAAGGCATCATCGGCTGGAACAGCCAGCAGTACAGCTATATGACCGCGGCGTTCCAAGCGGCGTATGCGATTGGGCTGCTGTGCGCTGGACGGGTGACCGACCGGCTAGGCACGCGCAAAGCTTTTGCCTACGCGATCCTGCTGTGGAGTTTCGCCGCCATGCTTCCGGGCGCCGCGGTTTCGCCCCTGACTTTCGGCATCGCGCTCTTCTTCCTTGGCTTGGGAGAGGCCGCCAACTTCCCGGCTTGCATCAAGACCGTGGCGGAATGGTTTCCGAAAAAAGAAAGAGCTTTTGCTACAGGCATCTTTAATTCCGGATCGAACTTGGGCGCCATGGCGGTGCCGGCGGTAGTGCCCTTTCTCAACGCCTCGGTAGGATGGCGCGGCGCATTCGTGATCACCGGCGCTACGGGATTCATCTGGCTGTTTTTCTGGCTGTGGCTCTACCGCAAGCCGGAAGAGCATCCTCACGTTTCGCCAGGAGAGCTAGCGCTGATCCAAAGCGACCCGCCGGATCAAGAAGGCGGCAAAATGTCGTGGTCGCGACTGTTCCCGGTCCGAGAGACATGGGCATTCGCGGCGGCGAAGTTTTTCACTGATCCCGTTTGGTGGTTCTATCTGTTCTGGCTGCCGCGCTACGTGGCGGAGACGTTTAACCTGACGCTGAGCAAGACCAGTGCGCCGATTCTTACCGTGTACGCCGCCTCCTGTTTCGGAAGCGTGGGTGGCGGATGGTTGTCGAGCTTTCTGATTAAGCGCGGGAAGAGCGTAAATTTCGCGCGCAAAACAACCATGGCAATTTGCGCCGTGGCGGTGCTTCCGGTGCTTTACGCACCCTATACCCACAATCTTTGGCTGTTGGTGGCGCTGGTGGGTTTGGCGATGGCTGCGCACCAGGGCTGGTCGGCCAATGCCTTCACCCTGACCTCCGATTTGTTCCCGCGCGCGGCGGTGGGCAGCGTGGTGGGGATCGGCGGCATGTTGGGAGCCGTAGGCGGCGTGTTGATGCAACTCGCGGCGGGGGCCATCGCGCAATATACCTATCTTCCGTTGTTTGTATTTTGCGGTTCGGCATACGTGATCGCGCTGATCGTTGTGCATCTGCTTTCGCCGAAGCTGCGCCCGGCGAGGATCGATTGAAAAAATGGTTAAGGCGAGGGGGCTAGACATGTGCGGCACATGTTTGTATGCTTAGAACATGTCGAAGATGTCGAAGATGATTCAGGTGAGGGACGTACCGGAACGTGTACATGGCACGTTGAAGTCGCGAGCGGCGCGAGAAGGTATGAGCCTTTCCGATTTCATTAAGCGGGAACTGGAGCGCACAGCCGAGCGGCCGACTATGCAGGAATGGTTGGAGCGCACCCGGCAAGCGAAACCGATCTCTACTAAGCAGAGCGCCGCGCAGATCATACGAGACCTACGTGACGAACGATGATCGTCCTGGATGCCTCAGTAGTTGTCGAACTGCTAACCAATGGCGCCCTGGCCGATTCCATAAGAGACGAACTAGCCGGCCGCAGCGAGTCTTTCCTTGTTCCGCATCTGATCGATATTGAAGTGCTAAGCGCGCTACGCAGATTGGCGGCGGTCCGGCGAATCGATCCATACCGCAGCGGCCAATTTCTCTCAGAACTCGAGGTGCTGCCGGCTGAGCGCTATTCGCACATCCCGCTGATGGAACGAATTTGGGAACTGCGGCGCAACTTCACTGTTTACGATGCGGCGTATATCGCGCTGGCAGAGGCGACCGACTCCGTGCTCTACACGTGCGATAAGAAATTACAGCGAGGCCACCGGGCGCGCGTCGTGGTGTTCAGCAGCTAAGTTCCCTTCTCTTTCAGCAGCGTCCAGATCCAGCCGGTGAACGTGAGCACCAGGAACGGATATCCTAACAATGGCAGCGGCGCGGAGGTGGACAATATAAGTTTACCCCAAAATATTCTGCCTGCCGTTATCGCAAAAAGAACGGAACCAATGATGCCTGTCGCGCGAGTCCAGAGGGCGAATCGTCTCGGGGCACTGGTGAGCAGAAGCGCGGCTGACCAGAGTGCGGCGCCCGCGGCAAACGAAGGAACGCTCGCCTCCAGGGTTGTCGCGGTCCCCGGCAACATGACGCTTTCGCCGATTGTGAATAGCAGAAACCCCGCGGCAACCAGGTCGCTTCCCGTACGGAAGTATTTCACGGCAAGCAGCGCGGTCGCGACGATAATTCCCACCCCGTCGATGGCCCAACACATCGCTTGAACATTCCGCTCCGCGACCATAGTCCCCGCCATGCCCAACACGCCGCCGAGAACGAGACCGACCACAATAATCACATTCCGTGGGTTTTTCATGGACACTCCGGGCCTATTCCTGTTCCGGCAGCGGACCAAGGATATCGATTTTGTATTTCGCCGCGGCCGCCATGAGTTTCGCCATATCTGGCGGCGCTGGCGGGAGCGCGCTGTCCGGCTCGCTCAGCTCCAAAACAAATTGCTCAAAGCCGCCTGGAGCGCACAACAGCAGCATTCTAACCGGAACATCGCCGACAACTTTGAAGCCGTGAGGAATCTCGCGCGGTCCAAAGACGTACGTGCCTGGTCCGGCTTTCAACCATTTGCCATCCACCACCACCGCCAATTCTCCTTCGATCACGTAAAACGCCTCATCTTCGAGATGGTGCGTATGGTAGGGCGAAGCAAATCCCGGCGGCATGGACCAATGCTCCATTAGCCCAAATGCCCCGTTGGTCGTCTCGGCGGTGGACCTCATGAGAGTCGGTATTCCTAGAAACCGGAATGCGGCGTCTGCCCTCGTGTTCAGGTAGGGTTGGTTCGTGTGCTCGCTCATCTGCGTCTTTTCTCCTTTGGGATTACATTCGGGATGTGTAACGACTTGCCTGCTCGTTACACATAAAATATGTGTTCATGGCCGTTGAACAAAATCAGGCTGAACTTAGCGATGCGGAATTGGTGCGGCGAATCGGCACGGCATCCGATCATGAGGCTGAGGCGGAGTTATTCCGGCGGATGGCGCCGCGGATCCGGCTGTATGGCCTTCGTCACCTGAGAAATGAACCCGCCGCGGAGGATCTGGCGCAGCAGGTACTGATTATGACGCTCCAAACTCTGCGCGCGGGCCGTTTGCGTGAAGCGGAAAAGCTTGCGTCCTTCATGCTCGGCGTCTGCAGAATGATGGTGCTCGACCTGCGTCGCGGCGCACAAAGAAAGGAGCGGCTGCTTGAACAGTTCGGACCGGACCTACTGGCGCCGGCTCCGGCGGAAATGCCGTCTCTCGATCGTGAACAACTGACACGGTGCGTCCAGAGTCTCAAGGAACGCGAGCGCACGGTGGTTGTGATGACGTTCTATGACGAGCGCACGGGCGCCGATGTCGCTCAATTCCTCGGCGTCTCCGAGGCCAACGCGCGGGTAATTCGACATCGCGCGATTCATCGGCTCCGGGAATGCATGGGGGCCTCGGCGTGAGTTGTCAGAATCCAATCGATGCCTCCGTCCTCGCGGATTATTGGCTCGGGCTGTTGACGGAGACAGAAGAATCGAACATCGAAGAGCATCTTTTTTCCTGCGATGAATGCGGAGCGCGGCTGCGTGAAGTCATGGGACTTGCGGACGCAGTCCGCACGGTGGCGCGCCAGGGCGACCTGCTCATGGTTGTGAGCGACGCATTTTTACAACGCGCCGCGGAGCAGGGTCTGTGCGTTCGTGAATACGCCCCTCCGCGCGGAGGCAGCGTGCAGTGCACGGTATTGGCCGAAGATGACTTTCTGATCGGCCGCCTCGCCGCGGATCTAACTGCGGCAAAGCAGGTCGATCTTTGCATTTGCGACCGCCATGGAGTCGAGCAGTTCCGCTTACCGGACATCCCCTATCGTGCGGATTCGGGCAGCATAGCATTCCAAAAGCCGATCGGCTACGCAAAGGCGGCCCCTTCAGAAACAATGATCGCGAAGCTGGTGGGTAAGGACGAAGCCGGCGGCGAGCGTCTGCTTGGGGAATACACGTTCATTCACACGCGTACCATGCCGGGTCCCGCCGCCTGGTAGCCGTAGCGAACGTTCGGGCTCCCAATGCTACAATCCGCTTTCATGTCAGCCGAACGGCGCGATGCGGGCCGCAGTCCCGAAGAGATCCGCACGCTTGTAGATGGCTTTCTTAAGACCTGCAAGGAGCCGGCTCTGCTTGAGCCGGGCGAGGAGCTTTTTCCTCTCACGCCCGAGAATTTCGCTCTCGAAATGCGGGGCTCCCGCCTCACGCTCGAAGCTTGGGACCGCACACGGAATCTGACCCGCCGCCTGGTCGCGGCGGAAGCTTCGACGTCCGGGCGGCTTGAATTGACCGTGGAGCGCTTCGCCAAGCGCGAAGGCTCAATGTATCTGATCGATCTGAGCCGCCGCGCGGGCGCGGAACTCAGCCGCCGCAGTGAACGGCTGGTTTTCCGCGAGCGCTTCCGTCTGTTTCTGCGCCGCCAATTTCCCGAATGGACGCTGGCCGAGCTCAGCGCGGAAGCCAATCTCGAATACAGTCTTTCGCCATCGTTTCCGCGCGCCTTCCTGCGCCACGGCCAGCACGGTTGGGCAGCTATCGGCTGCCCGCCCGGCGCCGACGCGGGCGCAGTCCTTACCTTCGGTCTCATCTGGCTTTCGCACTTGCGCGCACGCCAGGGGCGCGTCGCCATTGAAGGGTTAGCGATCTACGTGCCCGCGGGCGAAGAGCGTTCTACCGCGCTTCGGCTTCTCTGTCTCGACCCCGACGCCGCGCGCTTTGCTCTCTTTACTTACACGCCAAGGGACCACATCGCCGGGGTAGATCCGAGCGACCGCGGCAACGTTGATACGCGTCTCGAACCCTGCCGCCGCGCCGCGCCGAACGGCGACCATCCATGGCGGCGCATCGTCGCGCTCCCGGCGGTCGAATCGATCGCGCGCCACGATGGCCGCGTGAGCTTGCGCGTCCGCGGCGTAGAGTTCGCCACCATCGAAGGAAACGATCTGCATTTCGGTTTGCAAAAGCGCCATCCCGCGAGCGCGCGCCACGTTCCCGAAATTCAGCGTCTCGTGCAGGAGCTCGACCGCGCCCGGTCCGCCGACGCAGAGAGCCGCGACCATCCCTTGTATCGCCAATTTCCTGAGGCGTGGCTCGAATCACAGGCGCGCGCACAGTTGGACGTGATCGACGCCTCGCTCGAGCGAGATCATGTCTACGGACAGGTTCCGGCCTTCGCCGGCGGAGAGCGCGGCATCCTCGACCTATTGGCGGTGGATTACACCGGCCGGCTCGCGGTAGTGGAGCTCAAGGCGTCCGCCGACATTCACCTGCCCCTGCAAGCGCTCGATTACTGGATTCGCGTGGAGTGGCATCTGGCCCGCGGAGAGTTCTCAGCCAACGGCTATTTTCCGGGCGTGGAGTTGCGCGTAGAGTCTCCACGGCTGCTGCTGGTGTCGCCTTCGTTGGAGTTTCATCCAACTACGGAGATCGTTCTGGGCTATTTCGCACCTCACATTGAAGTGGAGAGAATAGGCCTGGCGTTAGAATGGCGAAGGGGATTGGAGACGATGTTCCGCTTGCGAGGCGCCGAACGCCCTCGCTGAGTTTTCCGGCGGCCAAATCACACCTATGCTAGGCTCTCTCAGGCAGGCTCGCGCAGCTTTCTCTCACTTGAATCCAGATCAGATTCGCACCCTTTCCGGAAAAACCCTCCGGGTAGGCCTGATCGCCGCCAACAATGCGGGGTACGAAGCGATGGAGGAAGCGCTGGTTCCGTCTGCCGCGCCGCCCGAAGAGCGCGCTGCGGGAAGAGATCTCATCTTCCGCGGCGGCGACCCTTCCGCACCGTCTTCCGTCGATTTGGTTTTCTATGACGAAGGCATTCGGGCGCCGCGCGAAGCCTATGTGCTGTATCGGCGCGATCCGCGGGCCACGCTCGATGCGATATTGCGCGACCAACCCGATTTCGAGCTGCCGTTGGCCAGGCAGTTCCCCGGATTTCGCAAGTTGGTGGTGGATCGCATTATTCAGATGATCGCGAAGGAGAATGCTCTATTCGCCGTTGCCACAGCACTGCCCGACTTGATTCCGAACATGATTGAACTGCCGTGGGCGTTTGGACAATGGGCGTCGGACACAGCCTTTCTCACCGCCAATCAGGTTCGTATGGCGTTTCTGATTTCGGCCGCGTGCGGAAAAGAGATTGGCTTCGGCGCACAGAAGGCGCAGTTGCTCTCGATTGGCGCGGGCGCGTTTGGATGGCGCGCGGTTGCGCGCGAACTGGTCGGCAAGATTCCGTTCGGCGGGGGCCTGCTGGCGAAAGGCTCTATTGCCTACGCCGGGACTGTAGTGGTGGGCAAGAGCCTGGAATTTCTGCACCGGGAACAGGTCGATTTTCCGCGCGAGATGAAGCGCAAGACTTATAAGGACGCGCTGGAGCGAGGCAGAGACATCGCGCAAAGCTGGCTGACGCAGTGGACTTCGAAAGCCGATCCGAAGCAAAACACTAACGAAGCGCTGCCATTACGGCCTGCTTAAACATCGGTCCCAGGCGGGCTGTATAGCGGCCGGTTCCTTCCGGGTTCAAGTGGAATCCGTCCCGAAAATCCTTGAGCGACAGGGAATCGGAGTGAAGCGGAATCAAGACCGGCACTGCCGAATTTGTCCCTGCTTGCGCCAACACGGCGGAATCCTGTTCGGTAGTGGTCGCCGGCACAATGAACAGAAAGCGCCCACCGTGCGCCCGCACCATTGTGTCGAGAGTCGCTAATCTGCGGCTGGCGATTTGAATTAGCAGGCTGGGGGCCGGCGGATTCTTGTCCGGCAGGGGCGTCAAATACGGAACAAGATTCTGCATAGTCGGCATTACTTTCGCCAAGAGGACGGTGCGGGTTTCAGAACGCGTCCCGTAGAACGCGCTCAAGCTTCCCAGCAACAGCGAAGCGGTCGCCGTTGCCGAAAGGCGGGCATCGCGCGCGGCGCTTAGGAAGTCTCGGGTCATCATCAGGCGATAAGCGAAGTAATCGCCGCGTACCTGGTCACTTGCCATGTGGAAGTCATTCAGACTCAATGCCACCACGGCCGGACGGACTCCTGCCGCGTAGAGGGACCGCAGTCCGTAATACCAATCGAGATATGTCGTTTGTTCCACCGTATAACGGACAATCCGGAAATCCGGCGCGATCGCGTTTTGCAACGCAGGTAAATCGATATCTTCCAAAGGAAGAGAATTGCCCACGAGTAACACTGTGTTGCGAGCCCCGGGTCCGTTGCCGATCGCGAGCGCCGTCTTGCGCTCCTGTTCCACGCGATGTTCGATAGCGCTCACTCTCCCGATGCCGAAACGAACGCTCAGTTCGATTACCGCCAGCAAGCCAACAATTATGCCCAACAAGACAACCCACGAAGGAATGTGGAAGCGAACGCTGGGTTCGTTTTTGACTATATGCGTGGCGGGTTGTGGCACGTGCGCGATTCCGTCCTCAGAATTGGAAGTAGATAAAGGCTGCGTTCGTATTCGCCGAGAACGCTATAAGCAAGGTTGCCATCGCCAGCCCCACGGCGACACGTGAAAGTTGGGGCGCATTCTGACCAATGTATTCCTCGCCACGGTTTTCCAGCGTGAGATCCAGTAAAAAGAGCGGAACCGTAAAAAACGCCAGGAAGATCATGGCCGAAGGGAAGATAGGTCCCAGGTGTGGGTTGGCAATCCCTTTAATAAAATTCCCAGCAGCGCCTAAACTCTGCGCGCGGAAAAAAATCCAGGCGAAGCACACCAGATGAAATACGATGATGCGCGACATCCACGTTCGGCTGAAAGAACGAACCCGTAAGACCTCTTTCCCTTTGCCCAGCCATCTTTCGACGGCCAGGACGGCGCCGTGGATCCCGCCCCAAACCACGAAGGTCCAATTGGCGCCGTGCCATAAGCCGCCCAATAACATCGTGACCATTAAGTTACGGTACGTCTGCGGCTCGCCTCCGCGGCTTCCACCCAATGGAATATAAAGGTAGTCGCGGAGCCACGTGCTTAGACTGATATGCCAGCGTCTCCAAAAATCCTGCAGGCTCACCGCCAGGTAAGGTTGACGGAAGTTGACCATGAAATGAAAGCCCATCAACTGCGCGCTGCCGCGCGCGATGTCGCTGTAGCCGCTGAAATCCGCATAGATCTGCCACGCAAAGGCATAGGTTCCAATCAAGACTACGCCAAGGTTCGGCTCCCCCATGCGGCCGGAAAACGCGACGTCGGCGAGTTTGGCGCAATTGTCGGCTACTACGCATTTGCGAAATAGGCCTGAGAGAATCAACATCATTCCGTCGAAAAAGGTGTCTGCGTTAAATCTGCGGGGCATTTGCACTTGTGGCAATAGATGCGAGGGCCGTTGAATCGGCCCCGCAACCAAGTGCGGGAAGAAGCTAATGAACAGTGCGTAATCTACCAGGGATTCGGCGGGCTCAAGCTTCCCAAAATAAACATCCACGATGTACGCCACGGCTTGGAACGTATAAAACGAAATGCCTGGCGGAAGAATCACCTTCAGGAATGCGGTCATGTGAACCGGCGTACCCATCATGGTAAGCGCCGACGAAAAAGAGTCGACGAAAAAATTAAAGTACTTGAAGAATCCCAAGAAGCCGAAATTCAGAACCAGAGAGAGCGTCAGCAAGGCGCGTCTGCGCGCGCGGCCGGTAGATCGGGCAATATAACGGGCCGAAAAGTAATCCACGACGGTGGAAATAAGGATCAGGATCAGAAATCGCCAATCCCACCATCCGTAGAAGAAATAGCTGGCTGCTAAAAGAAAGACGTTTTGACGTTTACGTCCGAAACGCCAATAAAGCAGAACCACGATTGCAAGGAAAACGAAATAGACGGGAGTGTCAAAAAACATCCGGCGCTCACTCACTTGCCCTGGGGACGCCCCCGGACGCAGACCATTTTCTATTCTACGGTACTCTCCCGCGCCCAATGGGCCGAATCGGCCGCGGGGCGAGACTTCGGAACTGGGCCCTTACTGAGAACAATTTATATCCCCCAATGCGGCCGCGAATTTACCTGGCGCGCACCGCCCTTCCCTGTGTTATCTGTTGAAGGTCATGCACGAACTGCTGACCTCTATCGCCGCGAAGAAAGAACGGTTCGACGCGATGTGCCCTGTATCGCGAGAGGCGTTGCTCGCCCTGCAAAAATCCTATGACGTTGACCTGACTTACACTTCTAACGCCATCGAGGGCAACACACTGACGTTGCGCGAGACGGCGGAGGTTATTGAACACGGGATTACGGTTGGGGGCAAGTCGCTGCGCGACCACCTTGAGGCTGTCGATCACTACAACGCCGTATTGTGGATGCGCGAATTGGCAGCTAAGGATGTCCGAGTCGATCAAAACACCGTGCGCGAGCTGCATCGGCGAATCGTCTTTCGCAGCCAGCCCGAAATCGGCGGCATTTATAGCGCTCTGCCCCGCCGCATCGCCGGTTCGCCGTCGTTTTTCCAAACCCGGCAAAAATCCCTCAGTTGATGAACGAATTCGGTGAATGGCTGGGAACGGCCGAATCCGCTCCGGCGACCAGTTTTGACGCGCATTACCGGCTCGTTGCAATTCATCCTTTCGGCGACGGCAACGGACGTACGGCGAGGCTGTTGATGAATCTGCTCCTGCTGCGTCAGGGATACCCGCCCGTTACAGTCCGTCCCGAAGATCGAAGAACGTATCTCGATGCGCTTGAGCTGGCTTCCGTGCGCGACGACCTCAAACCGTTCCAGGCCTTCATGCATCAGCGGCTGGACGCGACCCTGGGGGAGTACTTGAGCGCCTTGCACGAGGCTATTCCCCCGAGAACCTAAACGTGGCCAAGCGGGTCTGACCTGGCGCGGTGAACGTTTCGAAATCGGTTCCCCTAACACCCTTAACGTAACTTCCGCGTCGAATCGAAGCTGGAAACCGTCGATACGGGCGACTCCCCAGGTACTGACCGAACGCGGGCCGTAGTACCGACTGGCAACCAACCCGAGCGACGGCGCGTCTTACAATGAGAACTGGAGTAGGAAACATGCGCCTTCTCGCCGCCGGGATTATTCTGGCCCTAGCCGCTAACGCCGACGTCATCACGCTGAAAAACGGACGCATCGTCAACGGAACCTACCTGGGCGGCACGCCGCGCCAGATCAAGGTCGAAGTGGGCGACGAAATCGAGACACTGGATGTTTCCGATATCTCCCGTATCGAGTTCAATAATGGTTCGTACTCCTCGCGCGGCGATTCGCGATCGGACGACAACCGGCCTACACTACGCCGCGGAGGAACGTCAACAAGCGCTAACGGACCGGTATCCGGGCCGATCATGATTCAGCCCGATCCCTCGGATCCCAGAACGCAAAGCGGGACTGGCGGCGGAGGCGGCGGTTACGATTCCAACCGGCCTACACTCCGCCGATCCACGGGTTCAGCCACGGACACGGCGCCGTCGCAAACGCAATCGGCATCTAGTCAATCGGACGATAGCAGCCGGCCCACGCTGCGCCGCGCGCCGGGCTCGGATGCCGACGCTTCCGCTCGTCAGTCGACTGCGCCCGCTGCCGCGACGCAACCCGGGGCTGGGGCCGCGCAGCCGGCTCCGGCTCAGCCCGCAACAGTCCAAATTCCCGCGCAGACCAGCGTGGTGGTGCGCATGATTGAAGCGATCGATTCCAAGACTGCGAAAGAGGGCCAAACCTTCACCGCCAGTCTCGATCAGCCCATCGCCGTGAACGGCCAGACCGTTCTTCCGGTGGGAACGGACGCCACGGTGAAGTTAGTGCAGGCGAAACAGTCGGGCGCGTTCACCGGGAAGACGGAGCTTACGGTAAGCCTCTGGTCGGTGACCCTCAACGGCAAGACCATCGAGATCGATACCCAGAATATTACTCAGGCCAGCGATTCGCGGGGGGCTAAGACTGCCAAGATCGCCGGGGGCGCGGCCGCGGTCGGCGCCGTGATCGGCGCGGTTGCGGGCGGTGGAAAAGGAGCGGCCGTAGGCGCCGGAGCGGGCGCGGCCGGCGGGGCCGCCGTTCAGGCCGCGACGAAGGGCGAACGCGTGAAGATTCCGTCGGAAACCCGCCTGACATTCGTCCTCGAGAAGCCCGTCACCATCTAAGGTCGTCGGCCCGAATGCATTTGTCGATGCATATATTGGGGGACGGCGACATGGGCTCCGCCAAAACACGTCTTATGAAATATGTTTCCAACCAGAGCGGCCTGGGCATACACTGGTAGTCAAAGATGAGAATTGCGCCGCTCGTCTGTCTGTTTCTCGCGCTGCCTGGCAAAGCCAGCGGCCCGGATTATTTCGAGCCGCTCCATCGCGTCTCCGGTATCGGCGTGGAGCGGGACGATATCTCGCCAGATCTGTTGGAGGTCCGCACTCAGCGGATGATCGAATCGCAAACCTTCAGCATTCTTCGCGACCCGCAAGCGGAGCCCGGCGCAAAGCGCATTACCGCCAGTCCGAAATTACAGGCCCTGTTCCACACCGCGGGCGAGCACAGCGGCCTGCCTCCATCGCTAATTGAGGCGATTGCCTACCTCGAAAGCTGGGGCGATCCGCGAGCCGAAAGCCCGGCGGGTCCCAAGGGCATCATGCAGATTTCCGCGGCCACGGCTCGCATCATGGGCCTGAAAGTGGCTATCGTTACCCGCTACAAAGTGACACGCGACAAGGTCCCTGTAAAAGGCCGCGGCGGCGTCATCCGATATAAAACGGTGGCGCATCGAACGCCTTATACTGTGACGGCGCGCGACGATCGTCTTTCGCCCGATCGCGCCATTCCAGCCGCCAGCGTCTATCTTGCGGGACTCGAGCAAAAATTCGGCGGGCGCGACTGGGCCATCTTCGCCTACCACTGCGGTGTGGGTTGTGTTGGTGAAATGCAGGATCTTACACGCCATGCGCACGGTATTTCGAAAGACCAGGTCTCGGTCCCGCGCATGTTCTTTTCCGCCAATCCCGCATGGAATCGGGAATTGTATGAGGCGATCGAGCAACAGATGCGGCGCGATTACTCGCCCACTTACTATTTCCGCGTCCGCCGCGCCGAGCAGTTACTGGCTTTATACCGCAGTTCGCCCAAAGAATTCGAAGCCCTTTCGGAAACGTATAAGAGCGACTTCATGGCTACCGGGCGCGCGCCCCATCGCCTTTCCGTCTGGCTCCGGCGCGACGACTTGGTTTTCCATAATGACGACGACATCCGCATCGATGCCGGAAAGCGCCTGGCGCGAGCGCTGGATCATCCGGAGTATTTCGGTTACTCGCTCAGCCTCACTCCCGACCTTCCAGCAAACCTCGAGGCTCTCTCGCAGGCGTCGCCGGCCGCGCTGGGAACGCTGACGTATATTGCTTTCGAAACCCGGCGCCTGCATGAGGCGATGAAGGCGAAGGGCGAAAAGTTCGTGCCGCTTCCGGTCAGCTCACTGGTCGAAGCGGAAGAATCCGGCCGTCCCGCGAGCAAGAACGCATCCTTGTCGCATGCCTCCGGCCAGGTGTTCGATATCGATTACTCCAGCCTGCCGCCCGGCGAGTTCGAATGCCTGCGCTTCGTGCTGGACGATCTCGGTTGGGATGGATACCTCGGCTTCATCGACGAAGGCCGCGATAACCTGCATATCGGCTGCGCCCCCGGTACGCGCGATTTCTTCGCCACCGTATTTGGCGAGGCTGTGGGCGCGAAAAAAACCGAATAAAGTGATTCTCATGCGTTTTCGCAGGGTAACCCAAGCCGCCTTCGCGGCGTTCTTCCTGACGACAGTTCTGTCCGCGCAAGAGGCGTTGCCGCCCAAGTTCGATGTGGTCTCGATTCGCCCCACGCCGCCCAATGCGCCGAGCTTGATAAGAGACCCCTATGAAAAATCGATTCTTCCCGGCGGCCAGTTCATCGACCGGCGTATCGGATTGCTCCCCCTGATTGCCACCGCATATAGCGTGAAGGACCCGTCGTCCGAAGTGGTGGGACTGCCAAATTGGGCGAAGGGCGAAAGCTACGCAGTGTCAGCCAAGCCAGCGGAGGGTTTCCCGGCGCTTTCGGACACGGAGAATGAGAAACAGGTTCGCCAGATGTTACGCGCCATGCTCGCAGATTACTTTCACTTGCAACTACACACGGAGGTGCGTCAGGAGCAGCCATTTGCTCTCGAGGTTGCAAAAGGTGGCCTTAAGATCAAGGAAGTAGATGCGCCCGTGCCCCCGGATAGGGAAGGCTATGTCTTCGCGGCGATGGGTGATGAGGGCGGCAGTATCAACGGGAAAAAATCTACAATGGCTGGCATGGCGAAGATGCTGACGATTTTCGTGAAGCGACCGGTAACCGACCAGACCGGATTAAAAGGCTACTACGATTTCGACGTGAAATGGCAGGCGCCGCGAACGTCCGATGCACCGCCGGCCCCCGCGGGGTTCGGCGCCGATGGTGTCAGCCTGCTCATCTCCACATTGCGGGACCGGTTCGGTTTGCAGCTCAAAAAGACAAATGGTCCGGTGGAATATTGGATAGTCGACCACGTTGAAAGACCGCCCGCCAATTGAGCGATCGCGCCTCGCGTCCACTCACTCGTCGCGCAACGCTTCCATGGGTTGCAGGCGTGAGGCTTTCCACGCGGGTCCGTAGCTGGCAAAGAGCGCCACCAGCGCCAGCAGCGCTACCGCGCCGCCCAGCGTCCACGGATCGTTCGGCTTCATGCCATAAACCAGTGACGCCGCTGCCTGACCCGCCCATGCCGCCAGCGCCGCGCCCAGCGCCAGCCCGATCGCGAGCAGTAAGACGGCTTCCTTTAGTACCAGGCCGATGACGCGTCCCCGGCTTGCCCCCAGCGCGATTCGCACGCCAATCTCGTTCCTCCGCCGCGCCACCATATACGCGATCACCCCATACAATCCCAGAACGGCCAGTGACCCCGCCAGGAAACCGAATGCGCCGGCAAGGGTCGCCATCAAGCGGTCGCGCATGAGCGATTCTTTGATCTGCTTCGTCAGCACGGAGAAACCGATGCCAAGCCCCGGATGGATTTCGGCGACCGCCTGCTGCGCTTCATGATAGAACTCACCGAGAGGTGCGCTCGTGCGCAAAACAAAGGTCGCATCGGGGCCGGGATCGTCATCCTGGTCGTTCGGCACGAATGCGATCGGCCGGAAATCCTCGCGCAATTCGTAATATTTTGTGTTCCGCACTAAGCCAACAACTAGAAACACGCTATCCGGCTTGTCGGCCGACTCTTCCCGGCGGAACGATCGCCCCACGGGGTTCTGTCCCTGAAAGATCTTGCGCGCAAACTCCTCGTTGACAATTGCAACCTTGGGCGCCGACAGGTTGTCGTGTGAATCGAAGTCGCGGCCCGCCTTGAACGAAGTTCCCATCGTGCGGAAATAGCCCGGACCGGAGCGGTTGAACATTGTATCCACGCGCGCCCCGGTCGATCCGTCCGCCCACGTGTTCTGATCCCAGCCTGAACCGCTGACCGGGGTCATATCGACTTCCCCGGCGGCGCTGGCCCCCGTACGAGTCCGAAGCGCTTCCAGCAATTGGCGGCGGACTTCTGGGATTCGATCTTTCGGGAAGTGGGCCGTGTGATAGTCCACGCTGACGGCCACAATCCCTTCCGGCCGGAAGCCCGGATCGACGGCTAGCAATTTCTGCAGACTGCGCACAAACAGCAGCGCGCCCGCCAGCAGCACTAAAGACATGGCTACCTGCGCTACCACCAGCGTGCGTCGCAAGCTGAACTTCTCGCGCCCGGCGGTGAGGCCGCGGCCGGCCGCGCGCATCACGGACGCCGGCGCTACGCGCGTCGCGCGCAGAGCCGGCGCCAATCCGAAGAGAATACAGGTGACGATCGCAATGGCCGCCGTGAAACCCAATACCCGCCAATCGATTCCGAGCCCGACGAACATGCGGTTGTCGTCGGTGGTAAGAAACGCCACCAGCCCCCGGCTCAGCAAGGCGGCTAATACCGCGCCCCACGCCCCGCCGAGCAGCGCGAGCAACATGCTTTCCGAAAGCAACTGCGCTACGAGGCGGGAACGTGACGCGCCAATCGCCTGCCTGACAGCGATCTCGCGCTCGCGCACGCTGGCGCGCGCCAGAAGCAGATTCGCCAGGTTCGCACACGCAATGAGCAGGACCAGACCCGTCGTCGCCAATAAAATCCAGAGCGGGTCCTCATATTGCTTACGCAAATTGGAGACCCCCGTAGCGCCCGAAGTCACGGTCAGCTTATTGGCCAGATATTTCTTGGCCCCGTCCGCGCGATAGGAAGGCGGCAGGGTGTCCCGCATAATGGCCGGCGAAATGGTTTGGATCTGCGCGTTGGCCCGCGCGAGCGTCCAACCCGGCTTCAGTCGGCCCATGATGGATAGCCACCATGCGGTCGGCTGGGGAATTCGTCCTTTGCCCGCCTCCCAAAACATCGGGTCGGAACAGAGAGGTACGGCGACATCGAACCGGTGACCGATCTCGACGCCGAAGAAGCCGGGCGCCGCGACCCCGATTACGGGGAATACCCTGCCATCTACACGGACCGTGCGGCTGGTGACCGAAGCATCGGCGGCGAACTCACTCTGCCAGAACGAGTAGCCGATCACCGCGCCCGGTGATCCGCAGCCCGGTTGGTCGTCCTGCGCCGTGAATACCCGGCCAACCACGGCGGGCGCTCCCAAGATATTGAAAAAGTCTCCACTGACGAAGAGGCCTTCCGCATAGCGGGATTTGCCTTCCTGCGAAAGGTTGAACGGTTTCGCGCTCCAGGCCAGCATAGCGGAAAAGGCTTGCTGATGGCGCCGGATGCTATCCCACTGACCGGATGTGAAGGTTGCGCTGCGGGTAGACCACCACCCCGATCGTTGAGCGCCCTTCGCAAAATCGAGATAGGCCAACTCCTGCGGATTTGCAACCGGCAGCGTGCGCAGCCGAATGGCATCGATCAACTGGAAAATGGCTGTGTTGGCCCCGATTCCAAGCGCAAGCGACAATACCGCTACCAGGCTGAACGTGGGGTTCAACCGAAGCTGCCGAAGGCCGAAGCGCACGTCCGCCAGATACTTTCCCATTTTGCCTCTCACTTCTTATACTGAGCGCGGCAGAATCGGTTACGCGTATATCTGCAAAGGGGGCAAATTTCCCCCGCCTTCGGCGTTCCATAACGATCCTGAAACGAGCTTGGCGTTTTGGCCTAAAACCTTGCTATACTAGTACTTAACCCGAACATGCCAGATCAGGAACAACCCCCTCAGCTTCCCTTGCCAGGAGGCGGCGATGGCGGCAACAAGAACATCCAGCCTACCAATATCGAAGACGAGATGAAGCGCTCGTACCTCGATTACGCCATGAGCGTAATCGTGGGCCGCGCTCTTCCCGATATTCGCGACGGACTGAAGCCGGTTCACCGCCGCATCCTCTACACGATGCAGCAGATGGGTCTGCAGCCCAACCGGCCCACGCGCAAGTGCGCCCGCATCGTCGGCGATGTAATGGGCAAGTATCACCCGCATGGCAATCTCGCTGTCTACGACGCCTTGGTCCGGCTCGCCCAGCCGTTCGCCCTGCGCTACCCGCTGGTGGAAGGCCAGGGAAATTTCGGCTCCGTCGATGGCGACCCGCCCGCGGCCGACCGGTACACCGAAGCCCGCCTCTCCCGCATATCCACAGCGCTCCTCGAGGACCTGGATCTCGAAACGGTCGATTTCAAGCCCAATTACGACGATAGCGAAGTCGAACCCGAAGTTCTGCCTACGCGCGTTCCCAATCTGCTCGTCAACGGTTCGTCTGGCATTGCCGTAGGCATGGCGACCAATATTCCGCCGCACAATCTGACGGAAATCATCAACGCCACAATTCAGTTAATTCAGGAGCCCGCCACGCCCCTGGCCAAAATTCTGGAAATGGTTCCCGGCCCGGATTTTCCCACCGGCGGCTATATCCTCGGCCGCAACGGCATCTACGACGCGTATACCAAAGGCCGCGGCCAGTTGAAGCTGCGCGCCAAGGCCTCCATCGAGCGCACCGGCAAAGATCGCGAACAGATCGTCGTTACCGAAATTCCCTACCAGGTCAACAAGTCGAAACTGTTGGAACAGATCGCTTCCATGGTCAACGAGAAGCGTATCGAAGGCATCTCCGACGTTTTCGACCATAGCGATCGCGACGGCATGCGCATCGTAATCGAACTGAAGCGCGGCGAACAGGCCGAGGTGGTGCTGAATAACCTCTATAAGCACACGCAACTGCAAACCGGCTTCGGCATCATCATGCTTTCCATCGTCAATGGCCAGCCGCGCGAGCTGGGCATCGTCAGTTGCCTGAAGTATTTCATCGATCATCGCGTGGAAGTGGTCCGCCGCCGCACCGAATACGAACTGCGCAAGGCGCGCGAACGCGAGCATCTTTTACTCGGATTCCAAAAGACGCTCGATAACCTGGACGAAGTCATTCGCCTCATCCGCGCCTCCAAGATGCCCCGGGAAGCGCGCGATTCGTTGATCGGCGCCTTTGCATTCAGCGAACGGCAGGCGCAGGCCATCATTGAACTGCAACTCCAGCGCCTCACTGGCATGGAGCGGCAAAAGATTCTCGATGAGCTCGCCGATATTCAGCGCCGCATTGCGGGATACCTTGAGATTCTGGGATCGGACAAAATCCTCCGTGAGGTAATCGTCAAGGAACTCAAGGACGTTCAGAAGGATTTCGGCGACGAACGCCGTACCGAGATTATCGAAGATACGGGCGAGATCAAGCTGGAAGACCTCGTGGCGGTGGAAGACGTCGCCATCACCGTAACCCGCGGCGGATATCTCAAGCGCACCTCCGTCGACACCTACCGCCGGCAGACGCGTGGCGGCAAGGGCCGCATCGGCATGGGCACGCGCGCCGAAGATTTCGTGGAGTATCTGCTGGTGGCTTCCACCCACAGCTACCTTTTGATCTTCACCACGCGCGGCCGCGTTTACTGGCTGAAGGCCTACGAGATCCCCGACGCCAGCACCACCGGCAAAGGCAAGCACCTCTCGAATCTCATCAACCTGCAGGGTGACGAGAGCGTCAAAGCGTTTCTCGCCGTCAAGGATTTCGTGGCCGATCAGTTCATTGTGATGACCACCAAGAAGGGCGTCATCAAGAAATGCGAACTTACCGAGTTCGATAACCCGATGGCGCGCGGCATTATCGCCATGTCGCTCGACGAGGGTGACGAGTTGATCGGCGCCCGCATTACCGACGGCAAGAACTTCATCTTCCTCGGCTCGCATCAGGGTCAGGCGATCCGCTTCCCCGAATCCGAAGTTCGCGCCATGGGCCGTCCCGCGCACGGCGTGTGGGCCATGGATTTGGCGGAAGACGACTATCTGATCGGCATGGAAGTAGTCGAAAAAGACGGCCTACTCCTTTCCATCGCGGAGCACGGCTACGGCAAACGCACCGCGCTCGAAGATTACCGCTTGACGCGCCGCGGCGGCAAGGGCGTGATCAATATGAAGACCACGAAGAAGACCGGTCCGGTGGTAGCGATCCTCTCGGTGAAGGAAGATTCGGATCTGATGATCGTCACGCAGAGTGGCAAAATCATCCGCATCGAATCGTCGACTATCCGTCAGGCAGGCCGATCGACGCAAGGCGTGAGACTGGTGACTATGGAAGAGGGAGATCAGGTCGCGGCCGCATCCGTAATTCCCGATACCGAAGGGCCTAACGGGAACGGGCAAGAACTACTGCCGGTGCAATAGAGGACAAATGCGCGGACCTCACAGCCCGCGCAGCTCTCCCTAATCAGCGCGTAAGAAAGGATTGCGGATCACCAGGTTTTCGATCTCCTGGCCATCCTGCATATCTTCGGAGTAAAGCGTCTTGGCGCCTGCCTCCAGCGCCGCCGCAACAATGAGCGAATCGAAAATGGCATATCCGTATCGCTCCGCAATCCGTAACGCTCGATCGTGTGTGTCGATCGTGATGGCCACCGGCTCTGGCAGCAGGGTGCGAAGCACCACGAGCGCGCGTCCAATTTCTTCCCATGTTCGGCCAAGCTTGCGGCGCGCTACATAGACGAATTCGTTCAGGGTCAGGACGGATATCTCTCCGCCATCCGCGAGGAGCGTCTCTGCCGTGTGGCTTCGAATCTCGTCGTTACTAAAAGCGTAGAGAACGATATTGGTATCGAAAAATCGCTTATCGCTCATAGATCTCGTCGCGATTGAACTTGAAATCAGATGGGAACGACCACTTCATTCGACGAAGCTGGCTGAGCGCCCGCTCCCTCGACCGGTCCCGAGCCACCTTAAAGTCTCGTTCGCCCGCGATGGAGATCTCGATCTCGTCGCCCTCTTTGAGATGGAGGGCCTCCACGACAGCAGCGGGAAGACGCACGGCCAAACTGTTACCCCATTTGGAAACCCGCATAGAAGATATACCTTAAGAATTGTATATCTACTCGCGTCTTGTGGACAAGGCGGTAAACTGAGATATCATGCCAGATCTGGCAGCTAAACAGTCTCATCTCCTCGCGCTCCTGAAGCCGATGGGACGCGTGATCGTCGCCTTTTCGGGCGGCGCCGATTCCGCGTATCTCGCCTGGGCCGCGCATCGGGCGCTGGGCGCCGCGGCGCTCGCGGTCACGGCCGACTCCCCTTCCCTGCCCCGGTCCCACAAACGCGATTGCCAGGAATTTACAGCCCGCTTTGGCATCGAGCACGAATTCGTCGATACCAACGAGTTCGATAACCCGGATTATGTTCGCAATAATCCCGACCGCTGCTTCCACTGCAAGGACGAGCTCTTCACGCGCCTCGAACAGTTTGGACGCGAACGCTCCATCGACCGCATCGTTTACGGCGTGAACCTTGACGACCTGGGCGACTACCGCCCTGGCCAAAACGCAGCGAAACGACATCAAGTCGCGGCGCCTCTCGCAGACGCCACGCTCACCAAAGCCGAAATTCGCGAACTCTCCCGCGCCGCCGGGCTGCCCACCTGGGATCGGCCGGCGGCGGCGTGCCTCAGCTCGCGTATCCCCTATGGAACCCCGGTCACCATCCAAAACATCAAGACCGTCGAAACCGGCGAGGAGGAGATCAAGGCTCTCGGATTCCGTCAGTTCCGCGTTCGCTTCCACGGTGAAATAGTTCGCATCGAAATCGCGAATGACGAAATGCCGCGAGCGCTTTCGGTCGATATGGCGCAGCGGCTCACAGCCATCTTCAAGCCTCTTGGCTTCAAGTATGTGGCGCTCGATCTGGAAGGCTACCGCCAGGGCTCGCTCAACGAAGTTCTGCACCCAACGCAGATCCAGAACGCGCGTTAGCCGTGTGACGCTTCACAGTGGTTGCGTATCTGCACCTGCCCATGTATGACGAGGAAAAAGCTTAAATTTGCGTGGAAATATCGGCGCGCGTTATGGAAGCACCGGAAGCTCATTCGCCACCGTAAGGAGATTCTCGCGGGCGCGTCCATCGTCGCGGCCGCTATACTAGCTTCAGTGCTGCTCAAGCGCGGCGCGCATGCGTGAACAATCAGCCTGGCGCTAATGGTACCCAACCCGACACCGCCCGTATTCCGGGAAGCGTAGCGGCCTTCACCGTCTTTGGCGTACCGGTTCGCTTTCACTTCACATTTGTCCTGATGCTGATTTTTCTTCTGTTTATCGGTATCGGCGATAAACAATCGGGCTTATCTACCGCAATCTATATCGTGGCGCTATTCGCGTCCGTATTGCTGCATGAATTCGGGCACACACTGGTAGCGCGCTACTACGGCATTCACACCCTTGAGATCGTGATGTTTCCGATTGGCGGGGTCTCGCGTCCCGAACGCCAGCCGAAGCCTTCCGAGGAACTGCCCATCTCGCTTGCTGGTCCGGTGGTGAATCTGCTGATCGGCGTCGCCCTGATTGGATGGTTGACCGTGCAGCAAGGATGGGTCGCCCTGGAAGCCCTCCGCGAACCGACCGATGCCAATCTTGTGGAGCGCATCGCAGCCGGCAACCTCGCGCTCTTCCTCTTTAATATCCTGCCCGCGTATCCCATGGATGGCGGCCGCATCCTGCGCTCGCTTCTCGGCCTTTATCGGCCGATTGAGGACGCCACCCGAATCGCCGCGGGCGCGGGGCAGGCGCTGGCAATCTTAATGGGCCTCGCCGGCATGCTGTGGGGCAATTTCATTCTGATGTTCGTGGCCCTCTTCGTCTACCTGGGAGCTTTGCAAGAAGGTACGGCCGCCAAAGGCCGCCTCTTTACCGCTGGATTCCCGGTCAGCGCCGCGATGATTACCGATTTCCGTACCCTGACGCACGGGCAATCCATTCGCGACGCGGGCAACCTTCTGCTCTCCACTTCGCAGCACGATTTTCCAGTCGTACACGGCGAATCCGTAATCGGTCTCTTAACGCGTTCGGCGCTGGTGCAAGCCATGCTGAACCAAGGCCCGGATGGATACGTCTCCGGCGCGATGGCGCGAGAATTTATCCGCCTCACGCCGGAGACAGCCCTCGTCGATGCGCTGCCACAGCTTTCCGGCGCAGCCGCATGCGCGCTCGTGATGGATTCCGCCGATCGCCTCGTCGGCATGTTGACATCCGAACATCTGTCGGAATTCATCGTCCTGCGCCAGGTCACTTCCGCCCAGGCAAAATTGCATCGGGAATAACTTCGGGCGTTATGGTTGGGTAACACCGAAAGCGCGCTGTTCAGAGCAGCCCGTTATTCGAGGTTGTGCCGCGCAGTGCGTTTACCTCAGTAAACTAACAGCACTTAGGAGTGACTTTAGCGGGGATTGCCTTATACTTCGGACAGAAGCCGCGCTCTTACTTAGGTGGAGGCAACATGCCAAATGCGAACTCTGTTGCCAATAAGTGTATATTCCACCTTGGGGCGCATCACAAGACAAAGCCCGGCGATTCATGCCAGCGGCGTGGTCATCGGACAAATCGCAACTTCGTTCATGCCGCATGACGGTGTGCGCATTATGACGATCAATCCGCGAACCGCCAGTCTGAACCAAAACGTCTTAGCGTATCGCCACTTTCGTTTCTAGTTAGGCGAGTGAAGAATAGGAGGACGCAACGATGCTCAGAGCAAGTGTAAGAACTCAGTTAGTCTCCCTTGCAGTTACGTTACTGATCCCAGCCTTTGGACAGGCCGCCACATGGACGACACCCGTTGTACTCAGCGCCGGTGGTCAAGGATGGGAGGCGGGCGCAGCCATCGACGGGAATGGCAACTCGGTGGCTCTATGGGATGAGCGTACAACGATAGACCAGATGTGGTCCAGTTCCAGGCCGAGTACCGGCAATTGGGGGTCCCCAACAGAGATCTCCCCGCCACTCCAAACAACCTCGGTTTTTCCAGTCGTGCGGATTACCGCGGCAGGATTTGCGACAGCGGTATGGAGCGATTCCAATGGCGTATGGACAGCCGATCGCCCGCCTGCTGCGGCCTGGAATCCGCCTCAACTTCTCATCCCCGGCGCGTCAAGTCCGATTTTCGTGATGAATTCACAAGGCGCCGCCGCCATCGCCTGGAGCGTGGGCGGCCCGTCCAGTTCCAATGGGTCGGTAATGGCTGTGCTCCGGCCCGCCGGGGGAGCATGGTCGGCACAGCAGGTAGTCACCAGCGGGGTGCATGTTGCCGCGGATCATGCAGGAATCGGCTCGAATGGCGCGGTGATTGTGACGTGGGAAAGCTACAACGCAGTTTGCAAGAAATATGGATGCATGGTGAGCAACTTCGATCTGCATGCGTCCCGACAAAATCCAGGGGCCGGCTCTTGGGTAGATTCAGGCTCGCTCCTCGGGCCCGATGGCTCCTCCCATAATGCGCGAGTGAGTCTCGATGCCGCCGGAGGGGCGGCGGTGGTGGCGATGAACAGTGCGGGCGCCTACGCTTCCACCACGCAGGGCAACTCAGGCGGCGCCTGGAGTCCGTTCAAAACCGTTGCAGCGCCGCAAGGTCTAACGATCACTACCGATTTGGCGAGTGACGATGCGGGACAGATAACGCTTGTCTATGAGTTCATCGGTTTCTCCACGTCACAGGCGTTTGCGGTCAACGGTTCCATCAGTAATAACACGTGGTCATCTCCGGCAGTAATATCAGGCGGCGATACGAATCTTGGCCAGATCTATCTCGCCGTCGCTCCGAGCGGCGCAGCAGTGGCCATTTGGCTCTCGAGCGGCACGACTCCGCAGGTCCACGCGGTCGTCAGAGCCACCGGCACGGGTGCCTGGAGCGCTCCTGTTAGCATCTCTGGACCGGGCAGCCAAATCGGGCCGGAAGCCGCCGCAGTGAATTCCTCGGGAGATGCGGTAGTCGTTTATTCCGGCTACGACGCCAACAGTGTACACACGGAGTACGTCACAAATTTCAAGCCTTAGCAGCGTTCGAAACGGCGCGTTGTGGCAATCCGCACGCGCCGCTCGAACCATTCCGCCACATGCTACGCTCGAAATTTATGTCCTATTCTTCCATTCGAGATCTCGACCTCAAAGGCAAGCGCGTCTTCATTCGCGTCGATTTCAACGTCCCTTTAGATAAGACCGAAACCGGCATGATGATTACCAGCGACAAGCGCATTAAAGCGTCGCTGCCCACCATTCAATACGCCCTCGAACACGGAGCCGCCGTGATTCTCGCTTCGCACCTGGGAAGGCCCAAGGGAAAAGTGAATCCGGAAATGAGCCTCAAACCCGTCGCCCAGCGGCTCGAAACGATGCTCGGCCGCCCGGTAAAGATGGCGCCCGATCACGTCGGGGCCGACGTCGAGGCTATGCTTCCGAAACCCGGCGAAGTTCTTCTGCTGGAAAATCTGCGCTACCGCGCCGAAGAAGAGTTGAACGACGCCGCTTTCGCCAAACAGCTCGCAGCACTCTGCGATATCTATGTCAACGATGCTTTCGGATCCGCGCACCGCGCGCACGCATCCACCGAGGGTATGATTCAGTTCGTTCCCGTGCATGCGGCCGGCCTTTTGATGGAACAGGAGTTGAAGTATCTCGGCATGGCGACGCGCAACCCCGAGCGTCCCTGCATCGCCATCCTGGGCGGGGCAAAGGTTTCTGACAAGATCGACGTCATCGAGAATCTCGGCAAAATTGTAGATCGCCTGCTGATCGGCGGCGCCATGGCGTATACGTTTCTCAAAGCGCAGGGCCTGCCCACCGGCAAGTCGTTAGTTGAAAACGACAAGGTAGACCTCGCCAAGACGCTGCTTGAGAAACTGGGCAGTAAGTTGATGTTACCGGTGGATCACGTCGTTGTTTCGGAAATCGCCGCCGGAGCCGCCAACGAATCGGTCGAAACCATTCCCGGCGACAAGATCGCAGTCGATATTGGACCGAAGACCATCGAGGCTTACTCGCATGCCATTGCGGGCGCCAAAACCATCATCTGGAACGGGCCCATGGGCATCTTCGAGAAGCCGCCGTTCGATAAGGGCACGGTAGCCTTGGCAATAGCGGTGGCCGAATCGGGCGCCGTTTCGGTAGTAGGCGGTGGAGATTCGGAAAAGGCTATTAAGGCCGCCGGCGTAACGGCCAAGATCTCGCACGTATCCACCGGCGGCGGGGCGTCGCTCGAATTTCTGGCCGGTCTCGAACTGCCCGGAGTAGCCGCGCTCGAAAGGTAATAGGATCGGGCGCTTACTTCAAAGCGCTCATCCAATTGCTCACCAGAGTAATGCGGTCCCGCTCGCGGCCGGCGGGAAGAAACGCCAACGCATCGCCCGAGACCGAAAAGTTCGCCATGGTTAAATCCGCGCCCATCACTCGATCGCTGGTGACGGATTGCCCAAGAATTACCGGCTCGCCGCTCGGCTTCCATGTTTTCGAGTTGTAGGCGCACGCCGTGATCATCGAGTTCACCGCATCGAGCAGATATCCTTCGCCTGGCCTGCCCGGTCGCTGCACGAACCTGACATTCGATGGAGCGGGCATAATCGCCGTCCGCCCCGCGGAATCGAGAGAACCGGCATAGAGAGTGCTCCGGCCAGCGGTATTGGAACCGGCCACGTAGAGAAAGGTCCGCCGGTCCGGCAGAAATTGTAACGCGATGTGGCGGGTTTCGCCGCGCGCGGTATCGACCGTCGTCACGCGCTCCAACACGCCCCCTGCGGCCGGTACGCGATACAACCCCTCGCGCAGCAGACCGATCAGGATCGTCCCGTCCTGGCCCCAGGCGCCTGAAAAATTGGTGTCGATTGGGCCGATCACAGTCGTGTTTTGGGTTCCAAGCTCAAAGCGGCGAAGAAGCCGGCCGTTCGCGGCCGCAATGTAGCGGTTGTCGGGCGACCAGAATGGCGTACCAGACGCTTCATCGTACATCACAGACGTAGTCCCGCCTATGCCGCCAACCCACAAATGGCCGCGGCTAATAAATGCTACCTGCTTGCCGTTGGGAGAAAGCGCGACACGCGTGATTACCGCGCCTGCGAATTGCAGGCCGCTCGCGCGCAACTCCGGCAGCCCAATCGGAAGCCGGACCGCCGTGGCTACTTTCTTCTGGGGATTTGCCGGCGGAGGCGCAGTCGCCGCTCCCGGTCCTGGAACGGACACGGCCGCGGGCTTCCGCGGTTCGGCAGCAATCAACCGGCGCCGGGAGCCCTCCACGCCGTCCCAATGCCCTAAGTAAAAGGCGGCCCGCACCAGCAGCGCCACCATCACGGCTACCGACAACCAAACCGTGCTCCGCCCACCTCGCCGTGCGGCCGGCGCCGGAGCCGGCCCCTCCGCTTTCTGTACTCGCAGCGGTGAAAGCCACTCCAGCGCCGCCTTTAAATCGCGCGCCGATTGCCATCGCTCCTCCGGCTCTTTTGCCAGACACCGCCGCAACGCCAGGTCGAGAGCCTCCGGGATCGCCGGACCCAAAGGTGGCGGCTCCAACGTCAGAATCGCCGCCATAACATGCGCCGCGTTGGGACCCTCGAACGCCTTCCGTCCCGCCAACATTTCGTAGAGCAAAACACCGAACGAGAAGATGTCGCTGCGAGGCTCCACCGGCTTGCCTTGCACCTGCTCCGGAGACAGGTAGTGCAGCGTCCCGAGAATGGCGCCCTCTTGCGTGACATGCGCGTGCTCGAATCCCAGCGCCGGAGCCCGGTCCATCTTAGCCAGTCCAAAATCGAGAACCTTGATGCCCGTTTCCGTTACCAGCACATTGGCTGGTTTCAAATCCCGATGGATGATCCCTTTGCGGTGCGCGGCATCGAGCGCCGCTCCCATTTGGATCGCCATCGCAACGGCCCGTTCCGGTGGCACCGGCCCGCGCTTCAGCGCCGCCTCCAGACTCTCGCCTTCTATATACTCCATTACGATCACCGGCTTGCCATCGCATTCTTCCACCCCGTAAATAGTGCAGATATTCGGATGGTTCAGCGCCGAAGCGGCCTGTGCCTCGCGCCGGAAACGGGCTAGAGACGCGGAATCGCCGGCCAGTTCGGGCGGCAGAAACTTGAGGGCGACGGACCGGCCCAGCTTTTGATCTTCGGCGCGGTAAACCACCCCCATGCCACCAATGCCGAGACGCTCCAGCACCCGGAAGTGGGAGACGACCGATGGCGGGCGTTCTTCCGCCGCGGTCTCTTCCTGCGAACCGGAGGGCGTTCGCAGCCCGATCTTGACCGGCGCGATGAAGCGGTATCCGCGCCGCGCAAGCGTCTCAATGAAGCGAGGATTATCGGCCGTTTCGCCCAGCGCTTCCCGCAGACGTTGCACCGCCGCGTTGATGCCGTGGCTCACTTCAACCGCCGTGTCGTTCGGCCAGAGCCGCTTGCGGATTTCATCCCGGGTAACTACCTCTCCGGGATGTTCCAAAAGCGCCGTCAATATCCGTAACGGCTGCTCCTGTAGCCGGATCCGGGCGCCCTCGCGGCGAAGCTCGAAAGCCCGGACATCCAGCTCAAAATCATTGAAACAAATGGTCCGTATGCCGCGAAAGGAGCGGTTTGACATGCGTCACTTGTCCTTATGACGACGAAGATACGGAAAATGACGACGAAAGAGCGCAAATAGTTGCTAACTATTGTTTCGTGACCTCCGCGTGACCATCTCGCGAGCCTTTGAGGACGCTCCGGGTATCGAGGTACGCGCGCATCCGGCCCAGAATCGCCACATGGCACATTGGCCGCTGATGCTGGTGGCGATTCAGCTTTCCACCCCTCCGGAGATTCCCTCAGGAATACTTCAAGCCGCGCGACGTCAGGCCGAGTACATCATGACAAGCGCGGGCGTGAAACTACAATGGCGCGATGCCGCCGGTTTACATTTGCAAATCGCCAACGTGGCGCTCGAAAGCCCGGTCCGCGATGCTGCCGGCTTCGCAGTTCTGGTTCCCGGCAATCCGGGTTATGCGGCCGTCGCCTGGTCAGCCATTCAACGCCAGGCCGCTCAAATGGAGGTAGACCCCTCAATCCTGCTTGGCGCAGCCATGGCGCATGAACTCGGCCATCTCTTGTTTGGTCCGTCCCACGCCCCCAACGGAATCATGAGTGCGCGTCTTGGTCCAAAGGAAATGCTCCTGGCGGCGCGTGGGGAATTGCGGTTCGAAAGCCGGCTCGCGCTCTGCGCTACCAGGAATTCGCGCCGCGCAGGACTTCCGGAACCGTGCGCAGCAGAATTCGCAGATACATCGGTATCGACCGCTCGCGAACATACCGCAGGTCCAGTTGCTTCCTCCGGGAATAGGTAAGCCGATTCCGTCCCGAAACCTGCCACAGCCCAGCCAAGCCTGGCTTCACGGCCAGCAACTCATCCGCGTCCGGCCCATAATACCTGGCTAACTCTCCCGGAGTGAGCGGGCGCGGACCCACTAGCGACATCTTTCCCAACGCGACGTGCCAAAGCTGCGGGATCTCGTCGATAGAATGCCGGCGGCAGAATCTTGCGAAGTCATTGCCAATCCGGGGGTCGTCGGCATCCTTCAGCTCCGCCGCTTCTTCCGCTATGCGTTCTACCCAACAGGCGCCGCCTCTTGATTCGCGCGCCCACATAGTGCGAAGTTTGATCATCCACAGGGTTTCACCCCTCCAACCAACCCGCCGGTGCGCAATGAAGGGTGAACGCCGCGAGGCGAGTGCCACCGCCGCCGCGCAGGCGAACAGCAGAGGACCTATTCCAGCCAACAATGCCGCCGCTACCAAACGTTCTCCAGCGCCAACGGCTTGCCACGTGAAATCCCGGCTCACGGAAACTTCGCGAAGAATGGGGGCTGATGCCAAAAGTGCTTACCTACTTTCGATGGTAACGGGCTCCAGATGCAGGCCATGTAAACGATTTGTGAATTCGGACATGAGGCGCATGGATAATGAAAACGTGCGTATCCTTCTGGCGGAAGACGAAGCGCGCGTGGCCGGTTTTGTCGCCAAAGGCCTACGCGAGCAGGCCTATGCGGTGGATTTTGCCACCGATGGAGAACAAGCGCTCTATCAGGCGTCGGTTAACGATTACGATTTGATTATTCTCGACGTGATGATGCCCGTGAAAGACGGCTATCAGGTTTGCCGCGAGCTTCGCTTTTCCGGATTTCGCGCACCGATTCTGATGTTGACTGCTCGCGGTACGGTGGATGACCGCGTGGCGGGGCTCGATTCCGGGGCCGACGATTATCTGGCGAAGCCATTCGACTTTAAAGAACTGCTTGCCCGTATGCGCGCCCTCTTACGGCGTCCGCAAACGCTGCGGCCAGCCGAAGTGCGCGCAGGCGATCTCGTGTTGAACACCGCCAGCCACGCCGCGTTTCGCGGCGGAGCCGCCGTAAGCCTGACGGCGAAAGAATATGCGCTGCTCGAATTCCTGGTTCTGAATCAGGATCGCGTAGTGGGCCGGGAACAGATCGCGCAACACGTTTGGGACGATAGCTTCGATCCGCTTTCTAATGTGATCGACGTCTATATCAAGCGGCTGCGATCGAAAATCGACGCGGGTTTCACCCGGCCCTTGATCCACACGCGGCGCGGGGAAGGCTACATTTTGAGCGCCGCAATTTCAGGCGGAGCGGAGGTCACCCGTGATTAAGACCTTCCGCTTGCGGCTGACGCTCTGGTATCTCGGCTGTTTCGCGCTTCTGTTTTCGCTGCTTGCGGCGGGCCTCTATGGCGTTCTGTCGCGCGCGCTCATTGCCCGGTTGGATGACACTCTGGTTTCGCAAGCCGCCACTGTGGTTTCTCTCTTTCAGGATGAGTTGGAGGAGAATCACGGCGACATCGCGCAGTCGGCGCACGAAGCCATTACCAATATGCGGATGCGATGGAGCAAGGTAGCCGTGATCGATGCCGCCGCGCCGTCGGGCGCCACCCCGCTGGCGGCCAGCGCGCCGTTTGACGCGGGGGTCCTCGCGCAGCACGCCAGCGCCGCGCGCGAATCGTCGTTCTCTTTCGGCGGTGTGCGCACAGCCGTCCATCGCCTGGAAGTGGACGGCCACTCGCTGCTTGCCGTCGCCGCCGAACCGTTGAATGGCGTCGAGGCTGACATGGCGGTGATTCGCCGCGCCATGTTTTTGGCGTTGCCCTTGATTCTCGCGCTCGCCGGCGCGGGCGGATACTGGTTCGCCGGGCGCAACTTGGCGCCGCTCGATGCCATGGGGGCGCAGGCGAGCCGCATTGGCGGCAGCAATCTGGACGCGCGCCTTGAAGTAGGAGACGCGGCAGCCGAGTTGAAACTGCTGGCTGCGTCATTCAATGAGTTGCTCGGGCGCATCGATCAATCGTTCGAAGGCATGCGCCGCTTCGTGGCCGATGCCTCGCACGAATTGCGTACCCCGATTGCGGTAATCCGGGGCGAGGCGGATGTGGCTCTGGCAAAGGAACGGGACGCGGCCGAATACCGCGAATCGCTGGCCATTATCTTGGATGAGGCGCGGCGCCTTTCCGTGTTGGTGGATAGCCTGCTCAACCTGGCGCGCGCCGACGCCGGCCGCGTCAAGTTGCAAACGCAATCCTTCTATTGGAACGATCTTTTGTCGGACTGCTGCCGCTCTATGCAATCGCTGGCAACCGCGCGCGATGTCGAATTGACTTGTCGCGTAGCGCGGGATATACCGTTCGAAGGGGACGAGGAACTGTTACGTCGCATGACCCTGAACTTACTTGATAATGCCATCCGATACACGCAACGCGGCGGCCAGGTAACTGCGGAGCTGGAAGCGAGCCATCAAGGCATTCTAGTTCGTATCTCGGATACCGGCATCGGAATTTCTCCCGAAGCCGCGCCCCATGTCTTCGAGCGGTTTTTCCGGGCCGACAAAGCACGCTCCCGTGAAAACGGCGGGTTCGGGTTGGGGCTCGCCATTGTTAAGTGGATCGCCGAATCCCATCGGGGCGCCGTGAGCCTTGCCAGTCGCCCCGGAAGCGGCAGCGTTTTTACGGTTACTCTGCCGCAATAAATTGCCAAAAATTAGCCTTCTTTTAGGCTAAAAACTTCTCGATTCCTGCCGATGCCCCGGTTCGGCCCGCGGCCTAACAACAATAGAATCAACAAGCTCAAATAGCATACCCCTGTCTGCCCCACCTGTCCCCATACGTGGCTACCCCTATAAGACTAGTCTCCCTAAAACTTAGGATCAATCTCCCGCCTGTCCAAGCCAGAATTTGGTCTAAAACGGCAAATTCCTGTCGATCAGTAATCCAAAGGAAATTCACAAAATATGTACCACACAAATAAACCCTTTCTATTTACCCTACTTATGATTGGAGCTGCGGCTCTGCCGCGGCCGGTGCAGGCTGCAGTTACTATCTCACCGACGGCGATTTCCCTGGCGGCGGGCCAATCTTTAAACTTAACTATCGCTGGGGCCACTGCCCAAGGTGTAAAGTGGACGGTTTCTCCGGCCGTGGGTACTCTAACCGGCAGTCTTAGTTCGGCCGTTTATGCGGCGCCGAGCGCAGTTACTCAGAGCCAAGCCGTTACGATCACCGCCACCACCATTGCCACTCCGGCAACCACGGTAAAGACGGTCGTTACGCTGGCGCCAGCGGTAACGGTAACAGTTAGTCCGGCATCCATGGACATGATGGCAAATGCGCAACAGACCTTTTCGGCGGTCGTCGGGGCCGCCCAAAATACCGCGGTAACTTGGTCCGCTTCTTTGGGAAGCATCTCCTCGACGGGCGCATATGTCGCCCCGGCGGTTAACGCCGATACGACCGCAACGATTACTGCAACCACACAGGCAGCGCCGGGTAAAGCCGCGAGCGCCACGGTACGGCTTCATCCCAATAAAGGTATCTGGTTTACCACCCAGGCTAATGGCCTGCAATCGGTGATGTTTAATGGAGTAAATTACAACTATCTTTACGGCGAAACTTTGGTGACCGCAGTTACCCTTGCGACGCCTAATGGAAGCGTCAGACTAAATACCGTATGTACGGGAAGCTTCAATGCCACAACCGTTAACAAACACTGCCCCACCTCCGGCGGCGATTCGGTTGATGTATCCGTGACATTCAGCGCGCCCGCACCGGGACCCGGTGTTTCGACTGCCGCCGGCACAAACACCGGAACCATACGCGCGGACGTTCAGATTACCAACAACAGCGCCAGCACCGCCGTAACACAAGCCATGCTCAGCATCCTTGGCGTATCCATGGTGCAGTACAACGCCGCCGCCTCCCATGCGATAGCGCTCGATTCTACCAATCCCGTTTCCATGGTTAATTACCAAACCGGTCAGTTTGCCATCTGGAACAATGCTCCGAGTTCGGATGTCACGATGAATATGAGCTGCGGCTGGTCTTATATCTGCAAACATCAGCCACTGATCAACAATATCGCGCCTGGTCAGACCAAAACGACCTCTTTTTCTATCCGCTATACCAATGACACCACCGCCTCAGCTATCGGTCTGGCTCCCGAGGCTTATAGTGACTACGCCGCCAGTTATCCAACCGTCGTCAACTCACCCGATCGCCGTCCCCTGATGGCTTGGTTTATGGCCGACCACTCTCATCAGAGCGCCACCAATCCCCGCGGTTATTTCAACGACACTACGATTGATGCTTCCAACATTGCCGCTTTCGGCGCGCGGGCCATGTCGCAGGCCCATAGCATCCTTACGCAGATTCAAGCCCGGCCCGTGCAACCGCAAGGCATCCTGATTTGGGATCTGGAAGGCCAGGAATTTATGCAGCCGACCACGTATATTGGCGATCCCCGTGTCCTCTCCCAGGGCTATGCGCCGGAAATGAATGCCACGGCCGATGCGATCTTTGCGCTCTTCCGCAACGCCGGTTTAAGGGTCGGACTGACCCTCCGTCCTCAATCCATGCAATGGGGAACCGCGCTGCCGGCGAATTGCACTTACAACTCGGACAACAACTATAAGGACTATTACATCCGCGTTGACCAGCCTCTCGGTCAAAAGTTCTACGGATGCTACGATCCCAACGGCGCAGCCTGGTCCCTGATCCCCAACGCCAACGGATTCCAAACCTCCTTTACATCCGCCCAGGTAGCCCAGGTCACCTCCCTGCTGATGTCGAAAGTCGCCTACGCGCACTCACGCTGGGGCACAACGCTTTACTACGTGGACAGCACGGTGTGGGTTGGCGGCGCTCCGCTCCCGCAACAAATTTTCAGAACCCTACAGGTGGCGTTCCCGGATTGCCTGTTCATTCCCGAAGAAAACAACGCCTCTACCATGGGCGTTGCGATGCCCTACTCAGAACCGAAGAATACCGCCGCCCCGAAGTTTGCTCCGGAATCTTGGCGGTTCATCTATCCCACCGGCGGTCTGGGCATCTACTTGTCCAACTGCGTCGGAGACGCCACCTGCTGGAACAACAACGCCGCCTCCTTCGATATCGGCCAGAAGATCGGTGACATGGCGATTTATGCCGTGCCGACCCAAATGTCGCCTGCGCAGTACTCAACCATCGAATCGATGATCATGCAGGCTCGTTTAGAGGCCGGCTCCATCACTGTCACTGATTCCTCGTCCGGTTCCCACTTTTCGTATACCGGGTCGCCTTCCACGGTTTACAAGTATCCGGTCAAGATGCGGGTTTACTTTGCAGCCAACGCCGCTGCCATGCCCGCAAGCACAACTTATTGTGAATCAGGCGGCTGGATGGGCGAGAATACCTGCACCCTCAACCTCGCCGGCCTGGTGACCGCCCAAGTCAGATACTACGATTTCAATGGTCAGCTCGTCACTAGCGCGGCCGTAGGAGCCCGTTAAGCCGCAATAGTCCTGCTCTTACTCCTAAACGGCAATTCAGTTTGTAGCACTCGGGCTGTCACACTACGCGTGTGACAGCCCTTTTTATATCCCCTTCGCACTCCCTGACTACTACTACCCTCATATATCCGTGCCGACCCTCAGTTGTACTTAAAAATATCTTTCTATCATTGTTAAATCACGGACACCTATCGTAAATTGAATACTAGTACATAGTACAAATAGTTCAGTATTTAAGTTTAGTAAGCTCCAGTACTTGATTAGAACAACACTTTTATTTACCAGCTGTAAGCCGTTTTAGTTCATCACTTAAAGGAACACCACGATCATGCTTCAAAAGAATAGTCTACGTTTTCTTTTTGGCTTGCTGGTTGCACACATCGCGCCAGGCTTGCACGCAGCGGTAACCATCTCGCCTACGGTCTATACTTTGGCCGCGGGTCAAACCATGAATCTTGGTATTGCAGGCGTAAGCTCCCAAGGTGTAAAGTGGACCTTTACGCCTACCCTGGGGACTCTCACAGGGAAGCCCACTTCTGCTATTTATGTGGCGCCTAGCTCAATTTCGCAGAGTCAGACTGTTCAAATAACCGCCACCACTGTGTCGACTCCTACGACCATTGTGAAGGCGGTAGTGAAGCTCATTCCCGCCATCGTGCTGGCTGTTACGCCGGCCAGCGTGGATTTCCTGAATGCCACCCAACAGACATTTAAAGCAACCGCTTCGGGCGCCCCAAACGCCTCGGTAAAGTGGTCCACTTCCCTCGGGACAATCTCGTCGGCAGGCGTCTATGTGGCGCCTGCAGTTGCCGCCAATACCGTCGCTACCGTAACCGCAACCTCGCTGGCCGACCCCACAAAAAGTGCGAACGCAACCGTAATCCTGCACCCGAAAGGGGCTCTCAAGTTTACGACCCAGGCGAATGGCCTTCAATCCCTTATTTTCAACGGCGTAAACTACAATTACCTCTACGGCGAACAACTGGTCACTTCATTGACTATCGCGACGCCCAACGGGTTTGTCAGGACCAGCGCCACCTGTGCCGGAACCTTTACCCCAACGACGGTTACCACCAATTGCCCAAGTTACGGCGGTGATTCGGTCAACGCTACAGTAACGTTTAGCAGCCCCTCCCCTGTGGCTGGCGTTTCGACCAACAACACAGGGACAATCCGAGCGGACATCCAGATAACCAACAACAGTGCGAGCAATTCGATCGCGCAGGCCATGTTGAGCATTCTCGGCGTCAGCATGTCGCAATATAACGTCGCTGCCTCTCGTCCAGTCGCGCTCGATTCTACCAATCTCCTTTCCAATGTGAATTATCAGGCCGGCCAGTTCGCCATCTGGAACAACGCTCCCTCGCCGGATGTCACCATGAACGTGGCTTGCGGTTGGTCTTTTGTTTGCAAACATCAACCACTGATCAACAATATCGCTCCCGGTCAGACAAAGACGGCCTCCTTTACTCTGCGCTTTACCACCGACACTACGGCTCCCACCATCAGTCTGGCCCCGGAAGCCTATACCGCATATGCCGCCGTTTTTCCCTCCGTTGTAAATTGGCCGGATCGCCGCCCCGTCATGTCTTGGTTTATGGCCGACCATTCCCATCAGAGCGCCACCAATCCCCGCGGCTATTTTAATGACCCGACCATCGATGCCTCGAACATTTCCGCATTCGGCGCGCGCGCCATGGCGCAGGCCCAAAGCATCCTGAACCAGATTCAAGCCCGGCCCGTGCAACCGCAAGGCATCCTGATTTGGGATCTGGAAGGGCAGGAATTCATCCAGCCCACTACGTATATTGGCGATCCCCGCGTCCTCTCTCAAGGATACGCGCCCGAAATGGACGCCACTGCCGATGCAATCTTTGCGCTTTTCCGCAATGCCGGGCTGAAGGTTGGCATCACTTTGCGGCCTCAATCTCTTCAGTGGGGCACTACCCTTCCCGCGCAATGCACCTTCAATTCCGACAATAATTACAAGGACTACTACATTCGGGTGGACCAACCTCTCGGTCAAAAGTTCTACGGCTGTTATAACGATCCTAAGAGTCCCACCAATCCCTGGTCCCTGATACCGAACGGCAATGGAGCTCAGACCTCCTATACTTCTAACCAGGTAGCCCAAGTGACGTCCCTGTTGATGTCCAAAGTCGCCTACGCGCACGCGCGCTGGGGGACGACGCTTTATTATGTTGACAGCACCGTGTGGGTGGGCGGCGCTCCACTCCCGCAAGATATTTTTAGAGCTCTCCAATTGGCGTTCCCGGATTGCCTGTTCATTCCGGAAGAAAGCTACGCGGCCACCATGGGTGTCGCAATGCCGTACGCAGAACCAAAGAATAGCGGCGCTCCGAAATTCGCACCGGAATCCTGGCGCTATATCTACCCGACCGGCGGGCTCGGCATATTCCTGTCCAATTGCGTCGGCGACCCAGTCTGCTGGGCCACCAGTTTGCCGTCCTTCGACATAGGACAGAAGGTCGGCGACATGCCGATTTACGCCGTGCCGACCCAGATGTCGCCAGCTCAGTACGCCGCGGTCGAAACCATGATCCAGACGGCGCGCCTGGAGGCCGGGATAGTCACGGTAACCGATTCTTCGTCGGGCCAGCATTTTTCTTATAGGGGTTCCCCAAGTACGGTTTATACCTACCCCCTTAAAATGCGCGTTTACTTTGCGGCCGACGCAACCACCATGCCTACAAGCACAACGTATTGCGAATCAGGTGGTTGGCAAGGCGAGAACGCATGCACACTCAACCTTTCCGGCTTGGTAAACGCTCAGATTCGCTACTACGATTTCAACGACCAGTTGGTAATAAGCAACGCAATAGGACCCCGATAACTCCCTCGATCGGCAGGCTGCCACCCAGGAACCGCCCTTGGCAGCCTGCTGTTCCGGCCCCAGCTAAAAAGCCCTGCAATTTTGACTCTTAATGAAACCCGGCCCGCGGATTGTCATCTAAAGGGTTGAGTATCATAGAAATGTTGAAGAAAAACTGGAAGCCCATCGCACTGGCGTTGAGCTTCGTTTGCGTGGCGCTGGGAGCGGGGCCGGAGTTCGATCGGGCGCGCAAGTTATACAACTCGACCGATTTTGACGGATCTCTAAACATCCTGCAATCCATGCCGGCCAAGGACAGCGAGGTCTTAGCTCTCATGGGTCAGGATTTTTACATGCTGACGGACTACAAGAAGGCCACCGATGAGCTCGAAAAAGCCGTCGCCGCCGCTCCGTCAAACGCCGAATACACCCTTTGGCTGGCCCGCGCCTATGGACGCCGCGCCGAGACTTCGAGCCCTTTTACCGCGCCCGGCCATGCATCGAAGGCGCACCATTACTTCGAGAAAGCGGTGGAGCTTGACTCCAAGAACCTGGAAGCCATTAACGACCTGTTTGAGTATTATCTGGAAGCCCCCGGCTTTCTTGGCGGCGGATTCGACAAAGCGCAGGCCATGGCCACCCGTATCGCGCAACTCGACCCGGCCGAAGGCTTTTGGGCGCAAGCCAAACTAGCCGAAAAGCGCAAGGAATATGGAACGGCTGAGATGAACCTTCGTCGCGCTGCCGCGGCCGCGCCTCGTCAAATCGGCAAATTGGTCGATCTCGCCCGTTTGCTCACGGGTCAAGGACGTTACCAGGAAGCCGACAGAGCGATGGACGCCGCGGAGCAGATAGCGCCCGATAACCCGCGTCTTCTGTTTGCGAAGGCCGATCTGTACATCAAGAGCGGACGTCATATCGACCTGGCCCGGAAACTATTAGAGCGCTACCTCACCTGCAATCTGACTCCCGACGACCCATCGCGCGCCGACGCTCAAAAGCTGCTGCGCCAGGCAAGCGGCGGCTGATCCCGCATGCTATTTGGCGAATCGATCAACTTTAGCTTTCAAGCCTTGCGCGCCAATCCGGTCCGTTCGCTGCTCACCGGCTTGGGTATGGTGATTGGCACCGCCTCGGTGATACTGGTCGTTACCATCTCGCTCACCAGCCGCGATTTCATCCTGGAACAGATTGAAGGCATCGGTTCGAATATCATCTTTGCCTACTACGTAACCGGCGGCCCCACCTCGCCCTCCGCCGACGCCGATTACATTAAGATGGCCGACATTGCGGCCCTCCGCAACGAACTCCGCGCGGATATCGTCGCCGCCACCGGCGTAATGACCAACTTCGATCAAGTCCTCATCGGCGGCAAGTCGCAAGACGTGAAGGTCATCGGGACGGATGAGGATTACGCCGCTGTTCGCAACATCGTTATCAGTACCGGCCGTTTTCTCGACCCCAGCGACGTTTCTCAGCGTCAAAAGGTCGCCCTGCTCACTGACGTCCTGGCCGAGCGTATGTTCGGAAGCCGGGCCGGCGCCGTCGATCAAACCATTCGCCTTTATGGTTTACAGTTCACGATTATCGGAACGTTTCACGAAAAGGTGGAAACCTTCGGACAGTCGGAAGTGGAGCGCGACACCATCCTGATTCCCATCACCGTGCTGCGTTACTTCACGCCTGTCGAGCGCATCGACCCGATGTACGTTCAAGTGCGCTCGCCCGATCAAGTGGACCACGTCGCCACTCGGGTACAGCAGATCGTAGAAGGACGCCACCGTCCCGGCGCGCGCTACCGCGTGGATACCCTCACCGCGATTCTCAACGCGGCTAAGAACATCTCGCTGATTCTCTCCGCTGTGTTGGTTCTGGTTTCCGCGATTACGCTGGTGATCTCCGGTATCGGCATCATGAATATCATGCTTGTGACGGTGACGGAGCGCACCCGCGAAATCGGCGTACGTCTCGCCGTCGGCGCATCCGCTCGCGATATTCAGCTTCAATTCCTCACCGAAGCCATGATAGTCAGTCTCACAGGCGGCACAATTGGGATTCTCGCCGGGGTCGCCATCCCCTTAAGCGCGGGCTTCTTCGCTGGCGTCAAGATCCCTATATCCCCTGTCGCTGTCGTAGTGGCGTTCGGCGTCTCGTGTCTCGTCGGACTCATCTTCGGCATTCTGCCCGCCAATCGCGCGGCCCATCTGAATCCCACCGAAGCTTTGCGCTATGAATAGTTCATGCGCCTTCTGAAGTCGATCCTCCTCCTGCTCTGGGCTACGCTCGCTTCCGCGCAAAGCTGGACCGCCCAATCCAGCGGAACCAACGCATCCTTCCGCGGCCTTCATGCCGTCAGCCCGCAAGTGGTCTGGGTAAGCGGAACGGCCGGGACTTACGCGATTACTAGCGATGGTGGCGTCACCTGGCGCGCCGCCAAGGTGCCTGGCGCTGAGAAGTTGGACTTCCGCGCCGTATGGGCCTTCGACCAGAACAACGCATATCTGCTCAGCATCGGCACAGGCGATCAATCCCGCATCTATCGCACCTCCGATGGCGGCGCTAATTGGAAGCTGCTCTTCACAAATCCCGACGCCAAAGGCTTCTTCGACGGCATCGCTTTCTGGGATCGTACGCACGGCATCGTCGCCGGCGATCCTGTGGACGGCCATATCACCATCTTCACCACCGCCGATGCCGGCGATACATGGCGGCGCGAGTCCACGCCCGAAGCCATCGGGGCCGAAGGCGCCTTCGCCGCCAGCAATACCAGCCTTGCGCTTGCCGGAACAAATGAGGTTTGGCTCGGAACCACCGCCGCCCGCGTTCTGCATTCCACAGACAATGGCCACACCTGGAGCGCAACCGCCACTCCCATCCGCCACGATGGGTCGGGCGCCGGGATCTTCTCCGTAGCCTTCTCCGATCGCCTGCACGGCATTGCGGTTGGCGGCGATTACACCAAGCCGGCGGAAGCCCGCGACAACATCGCAATCACCGGCGATGGCGGAAAGACATGGAAGGCTCCCCCGGGTCCGCCGCCCTCCGGTTTTCGTTCAGCTATAGCATATTTACCCGATACCAGCCTCTGGATCGTCACCGGAACCTCTGGCTCCGACATTTCGAGCGACGGCGGCGCCACCTGGAAGCAATTCGATTCCGCCGGCTATAACGCAGTAGTCTTCATCTCGAAATCTGCCGGCTGGGCTGCGGGGCCGCGCGGCCGCCTTGCAGCTTTCCATCTTCCTTAAGATCGATAACACCGCGATTCCATGCTCTGTTGGAACGTATTTGATTGCCCACGTTTACGCGTTTTTGGATCTTCAGTTGCAATAGCTCTCATGGAGTTCATATGAAAAAAATCGCAATGTTGGGAATTGCAGTAGCGCTCTACCTCGCGCCGCATAGCTTTGCGCAGGACCGAGGTCGAGGTCAAGAGCAGCACGGCGGGCACGTCGGAGGAGGTTACGCTCCGCCTCACGGCCCCCCCGCGGTGCGTAACGCGCCTGCCCACCGGGCAGAGCCGGAACACGGATTTCGCGATGGCGAAGGCCATCCCGAGGCGCCGCATGTGCATCCTGACGGGCGCTGGGTAGGGCATGATTATGGGCGAAATGACGCGCGGTTTCATATCGACCATCCCTGGGAGCACGGCCGTTTCTCGTTGGGTTTCGGCCCCGGTCATGTTTTTCATTTGTCGGGTGGTAATCGAGAGCGCTTCGGGTTCAATGGCGTTTTCTTCAGCGTTGCGCCCTTCGATTATGGATATGTAAACGATTGGCTTTGGAATTCGGATCCAATCGTGATCTATGAAGATCCCGATCATCCCGGCTATTACCTGGCTTATAACTCCCGGCTCGGCACCTATGTCCATGTGATCTACTTGGGTTGAGCTGCCGTCTTCAGACCGACATCCAAGCCCAAGTCGCAAGACACACGCGTCGGCAGGCTGCTAATCTTTGAAGTAATCGCAGCCTATGATTGGAATAACGGGGACGCTCTCATGAGAGCCAGGTTTGGATGTGCGCTACTCGCCGCGCTCACTGCTATTTTGCTCGCGGCCCAAAAGCGTCCCGATTTCGCCGGCGATGTCGAGAAGTCCATGAAACTTCCCATCATCGCCGTTGCGGACTTTCGGGGTTCAGGCGACGCTCAAGCGCTCACCGCTACGTTCAATCTCACCCTGTGGTCCGATCTCCAGGATTCCGGCCTCGTGAAGCTTGCCCCCAAAACCATGTATCCGACCGTGGTCCCGCAGCAGCCGTCCGATTTCCTCGATCCAAGGCCTGACGTAACCAAAGCCGGGGGCGCCTGATGTCCGATTGGTCGAATCCGCCCACTCAGGCAAATTATCTCGCCTTTGGCTACGCAGCCTCGAAAGAGGGCCTTTTTGTAGCGTTCGGCTATTTCTACGATCTAAGCCAGCCCACGCCCCGGGTAGCCAAAGTCATTGGCGATCTTTATACCGGCCCTTTAAACGAAGACGGCGCTCGCAAGGCGGCCCATGAATTCGCAGCGGCCATCTTGAAACGGCTTGGCGGAACTTCGCTCTTCGATACCCATCTTTATTTCGCCTCAAAACGTGCAGGTCACAAGGAAATTTGGGTGATGAACGCCGATGGTTCCAATCAGCGTCAGATCACCCACTTCAACACCACCGCCGGGGCAACCTCGCCAAGCATTTCGCCGGACGGATCGCGCCTGATGTGCACGGCGTACCCCGGGGAAGATAAACCGGCACGCCTGTTCCTCTATTCCACCGACCCATTCCTCCAACTGGATTTCCTCAATCCTACGGGCACCTACTCGGCCCACAGCACGTTCTCTCCGGATGGAAAGCAAGTGTTATTCGACAGCGCATCCGGTACCGCCTTCCGAATCTATATCGCGAATCTCGATGGATCGAAGCCGCGCGTTATTAATTCATCGGAATCCGTTCAAGTGGAGCCCGTGATGAATCCCAAAAATCCGAACTTGATCGCCTTCACCTCCGGCCGCGGCGGTACGCCGCAAATCTATACGATGAATGTGGATGGCGGCGACATCACCCGTATCACCAATGGCATTGGCGAAGCATACAATCCGGCTTGGGCGCCCGACGGTGGTCACATCGCCTTTGCGTGGACCCAGGGTTATGCCCCTGGCAACCTGAACATCTTTATTTTGGATGTCGCCAACGGAAGCTTTGTTCAACTGACCCATGGAGAGGGTAAGAACGAAAACCCGTCGTGGGCGCCGGATGGCGCGCATCTCGCTTTTAGTTCGACCCGTAGCGGCACGGAGCAGATCTGGAGCATGCTCGCCACCGGCACAGGTCTTCACCAGCTCACTACAGATGGCGTCAACAGCAGCCCTGCGTGGGGCAAATAGCGCGTCTTATTTGATCTGACTTAAGATCGCCCCAATCTCCTGCTTTGCTTCCGGTGAGGCGCTCGCGGCTAATGCCGCTGTCAGCATTTCGCGCACCTCGCCGGAACGGCCGCTTAGCGCAATCTCAATAGCCAGCTTGGCGGCGCGTTCCGGCGCGGCCTGCAACAAACGGCCCAGCATTTGCGAAGCCACATTGAATTCGCCGCGCCGCAATTGAATCAGACCTAGCGTCTCGATTACATCCGGCTGGTCCGGCGCTCGCTCGAACGCGCGTTTGGCGTACATCAGCGCATCGTCCAGATCGCCGTTGTATCGCAAGAGCATGGCCGCCAGATTATTCAGCGCGGTGACGTTCTTCGGGTCGAGCGCAATCGTCATGCTGTAAGCCTTCTCGGCGCTGCGCCAATCGCCAGCCTGATCCAACGCCTGCGCGAAAGTCAAAGCCGCCGCCGGATCCTCATTCCAAAACGCGGGCTTATGTTGGTTGAGAAAGGTAAGCGCAAGATTCCGCCGTCCCTGCGCAATTAGCGCGCTGACGATGCCCTCTACCGCTTCTCCGTTCCACGGTTCCAGCGCCAGTGCCATGCGAAACGATTCCTCCGCGCCCAGAGCGTTGCCCGCTTCCAGTTGTGCGACCCCCGCCGCGACGGCCTTGTCAGCGGGGCTGCGGGCCGTGAAGGCCCTCCTGACCCGCTCAACATAACGTTTCACCGTCTCGTCCTCGGCGGCCTGTGGCTCGCGAAGCAACTGCGACACCTGTGGCATAGGTGACTGGATGTGGCCGCGGAACGGCTGGTCCGTTTGGAGAACCGGTGGAGGCGCCTGAACCATCGCGTGCAGTTTTCCTGTAACCCGCGGCTTCGCTTGCTGGGGCAACGTCGGCTGAGGGGCCGGCGCAGCGTCGCTCATTGGAATCGCCGCGATGCGCTGAATTACCGATACAATCGGCGGATCCTTTACCAGCGCGGTGCCCAGGGGAGCGACAACGCCCGCCGCCACTACCGTAACCACTGCCATACGCAGCGCGGACGGCGCCGGACGCCGAAAGCGCCCCGCAAGAATGACGGCCATGCGGCGCTTCAAATTTGCCCCGGTGGCCGCGGCATATGCCGGCGCGACCGAGAAAGCCATGCGGCAAACCTTCAGTATCGCCGCCAGATAATCTTCCGGATTGACGCCGCGCCGCAACACGAGTTCGTCGCAGGCCGCCTCCCTCTCGCCGTGCGCCTGCCGTTCCAGCCACCAGACCAGCGGATAAAACCAGAATGCACAACTCACCAGATGCGCCGCGGCCGCGGTCAAGTTGTCGCGCCTCCGTATGTGAGCCAGTTCATGCGCTAGAACCGCTTCCAGTTCGTCGGCGCTGAGCGCTTTCGAAAGACCGTCCGGCAGCACAATCTTCGGCCGCCGGATGCCGCATGCCCCCGGCGCCTGGTCGCGCGCCACAATCGACAGCGCTGCTCGCCCGCCGGATGCCTGCGTCACGCGCTCGAGCGCCGCGTTTTCTTCCACCGACGCGGCACGCATCTCCGGTATGCGGCGCAGCATCCCCCGCATCCAAAGAGAGACTGTTGCGGCGCATCCAGCGCACCAAAACAGACGTAGCCAGTCAAAGTGACGGCCGCGCGGCCGCGGCTCCGGCGCGCGCTGGAAGCTGGAATCCACCATCGCAGCGAAATGCCCGATTCGCGTCAAAGCCACCGCGCGAATCGGCTGGCGCGGCGCCAGTTTGCGGCCCGCCTCCGCAAGCCAATCCGTGGGCAGTGCGAAGCGCAATATCGCCGCCAGAATCAGCGCGTGCCGCAACCCCGCGCTTCTTCCGCGAAGCGCCATCGCCGCGCCGAGCGCAATTGCTGCCGTAACGGTGCACGCTATCAGATGAGCCATCATGACTTCTTCTCCGGCTTGTTCTCCAGCTTGGCCAGCCCAAGTTCCGCCGCGCGAACGTCCGCCAGCGACAACCTGCCCGTCTCCACCAGATGCGCAATCACCGGCTCGGCCGACCCTCCGAAGACGTCGATCAAGTCATCGATCAACCGGCGGTAAACATCCTTGCGCGCGGCCGCCGCTTCGAACACATAGGCGTTGCCGATCTTCTTCACCCGGCGCACAATCTGCTTCTCTTCCATCCGGTAGACCATCGTCTGCACCGTGGTGTAAGCCGGCCGCTTCGATTCCGGAATGCTCTCCTGAATCTCGCGCACCGATGACGGCCCAAGCTTCCAAAAGCGTTGCAGAAGCTCGAGTTCAAAACGGGTAATCTTGGGTTTGCGCATTGCTACTAAACTCTAGGTCGATGCTACTACGGCTTTAGGTGGAAGTCAACGGCGCTACAATGTTTGCCATCCCGAAAGGTTGTTATGAGCTGTAGACTCCTGATTGCGTGCAGCGCCTTGGCGCTTGCCTACCCTCTCTTTGCCCAGACGCTCCCGCCCGGCGTGGTGAAAAAGTCGTCGATGGCCGGCATCACCGAATACGATTACCCCAACGGCCTGCGCGTCCTGCTCTATCCCGATGGATCGAGCCCGCGCATCACCGTTAACGTTACCTACATGGTCGGCTCGCGCCACGAAGGCTACGGCGAAACCGGCATGGCTCACCTGCTTGAGCACATGGATTTCATCGAGACCACCAACGGCCGCCAGATTAAGGACGAGATCACGGCGCACTCCAGCGGCTGGAACGGTTCCACCGATTCCGACCGCACCAACTACTACGAAACCTTCGTCGCCAACGATGAAAATCTTAAGTGGGCGCTAGGTCTTGAAGCCGACCGCATGGTGAATGTCAAATTCACCAAGAAGATTCTCGACACCGAAATGACCGTCGTACGCAACGAATTCGAGCGCGGCGAAAACAGTCCGCAAAGCATTCTGCGCGAGCGCGTGGAAGCTACGGCGTACATCTGGCACAACTACGGACATCCCACCATCGGCTCCCGTGAAGACATCGAGCGCGTGCCGGTAGAGCGCCTCGCGGGGTTTTACAAAAAGTTCTATCAGCCCGATAATGCCATCCTCGCCATCGGCGGACGCTTCGACGACGCAAAGGCCCTCGCGTTGGTCGCTGAAACCATGGGCAGGATACCCCGCCCCACCCGTGAGCTCGATCAAACCTATACCGTCGAACCGCCTCAGGATGGCGAGCGCTTCGTCGAACTGCGTCGCGTGGGAACCGGACCGGAAGTGATCGTTGCTTACCACGGTCCAGCGGCGGCGCATCCCGATGAAGCCGCCATTCAAGTGCTCTCCGCCATCATGAACGGCAGCGGCGGAGGCCGCGGCGGACGGGGAGGCCGTGGCGGCGGTGGCGGACGCGCCGATGGCCGCCTGGCCAAAGCGCTGGTGGATACAAAGAAGGCGCAATCCGCCAACATGGGTTTCCAGCTACGCCACGATCCCGGTCTCATCACGGTCTCCGCGACATTGACGCCCGACGAATCGCTCGATGAAGCAAAGAAGGCCATCTTCGAAGCCATGTCCGATGTCGAAAAGAACCCCCCGACCACGGAAGAGATCGAAAAGGTTCGCGAGCGGCTGCTCAAGAACATCGAAGACCGCATGAGCAACACGCAGTCCTTCACCACCGGCCTCAGCGAACCGATTGCGGAGGGCGACTGGCGCCTCATGTTCCTCGAACATGACCGCCTCAAGGATGTGAGCCCGCAAGATATTGTCCGCGTGGCGAAGCTTTACCTCAAAGAATCGAACCGCACCATCGGTTATTACATTCCCACGGACAACCCGGAGCGCACCGTGGTTCCCGAAGCGCCGGATCTCAACTCGACTCTGTCAAATTACAAGAGCACCGTCACCATCGCGCACGGCGAGTCGTTCGACCCCACCCCCGCCAACATCGAAGGCCGGCTGGCGCGCGCCACGCTCGCCAACGGCATGAAGTTGGTCGAATTGAACAAGGCGACCACGGGGAATATGGTCTTCGCCGAGATTGAACTGCGCTTCGGCAACGCGGCCTCGCTCGCCGGTAAAGCCGCCGTGGCGCGGTTTGCGGAAAGTGAACTGGGCGGCGGAACCACCACCCGTACGCGGCCGCAGATCCAAGCCGAGCTCGAAAAGCTCAACGCGCGCGTGGCCGTCGGCGGCGGTGGTGGCGGCGGAGGCCGCGGTGGACGCGGCGGCGGTGGCGGCGCTGCAGGCGGAGGACTCACCGGCGCAACTGCGACCATCCAGGCGCCAGCGGCCAATTTCGTCGCGGCAATGCGGATCGCCGTCGATGAACTGCGCAACCCCGCCTATCCGGCCGAAGACTTTGATCGCTCCAAACAGCAGAATATCCGTGCACTCAGCCAGCCGCGCACCGAGCCCACCCAGCTGTCGGCCGAAATTCTGCAACGCCACCTCAGCCCTTATCCAAAGGGCGACCCACGCTACACCGGCACGCCCGAAGAGCAGGTTGCCGAGATTCAGAAAGTCGATCTCGACGAGGTCAAAACGTTTCACCAGCAGTTCTACGGCGCCTCGCACGGCGTGATCGCCGTCGTCGGACCCATCGATAAAGAGGTAGTGCGAAAAGCCGCAGCCGAACTGTTAGGCTCGTGGAATTCACCCGCGCCTTTCGCAACACTGAAAACTGTTTACATATTGGAGGCGCCCATAAATCAGAAAATCGAAACCCCGGATAAAGCCAATGCGCAGTTCGAAGCCGGCATCCGCTTCCAGATGTCACAGAACGATCCGGACTATGCCGCTATGGTACTGGCGAACTACATGTTTGGCGGTTCCATTACCGCGCGCATGCCTAATCGCATTCGCAATCGGGAAGGGTTGAGCTATGGCGCGTCATCGCGCCTGCAGATACCCACCGAGGGTGATTCGGCAATGCTCTCGGCGACAGTGAGTGAAAATCCGGCTAACACGCCGAAGGTCGAATTTAGTTTCACCGATGAATTGGCCAAGACTCGGAAGGAAGGCTTCACCGCAGAAGAAGTAGAAACGGCCAAGAAAGCGTATCTGGACGCGCAGTTTGTCGCACGTGCTCAAGATACTTCACTTTTAACGTTATTAACACAGCACGAGCAGCTTGGCCGAAGCATGCAGTGGGATGCCGACTTAGAAGCGAAAATCCGCGCCCTAACTCCAGCCCAAATCACGCAGGCGTTTCGCAAACATATCGACCCGGCGCAGATTTCTATTGTTAAGGCGGGCGACTTCAAAGCAGCGAAAGTATATTAAAAGACGCTTTCGGTTATAGGACTAACTAAACTACAAACTTAAGTTACGTACCAGAACTTCTAGATTTTTATCGTGCGATGCCGCTCACTTTTACAGCGGATTTGTCGCTAGGCTGTAGGTAAGGGAATGATTCCGTTGAGTGAAACTCGCGACTGAGTTGCTGTAAGGTTCCGCACAACGGATGCGGCGTGATTGCTTGAGAGAAATGATGAATCCCGCTATGCTGTGACTCTCGGTAATCATCCCCCCGGTTCGAGTTTATGCCGGCAAAAACTTTGTTAGGAAATCAGGATAAGAGATTCCGGCTTCTGTTTCAGGAGCATCCGCAGCCCATGTGGCTGTTCGATGCGCCCAGTCGGAAAATCTTGGAAGCCAATGATGCTGCGGCCAGGCTCTACGGCTATTCCACGGATGAATTGCGCGATATGCCGATGGATGAGTTACTGACCGCGGCCGATCTCGATCAATTTCTGGCCGAACGTCCTGAAGATCGTAAGATCACTCCAGAGATTTGGCGCCATGGTACAAAACCGGGACGCGCGATCGACGTCGAAATTGCCGTCCACAACATCGATTATGGGGGCCGCGCCATTAAGCTGGCAGTGATCATGGACGTCACCGGCCGACGCGAGATGGAAGAGCAGTTGCGCCAAGCCCAAAAGATGGAAGCAGTGGGCATGCTGGCCGGCGGCGTGGCGCATGACTTCAACAACCTTCTGACCATCATCAATGGCTATAGCCAATTGATGCTGAATAACTTGTCGAAGAGCGATTCCAACCGGCACGCTGCTGAGCAGATTATGAAAGCTGGTGACCGCGCCGCCGGCCTCACCAACCAACTTCTCGCCTTCAGCCGGCGCCAGGTGATGCAGCCCAAGGTGCTTGATCTGAATCAGCTGGTGAGTGGCCTCAGCGCCATGCTGCGCCGCCTGATCGGCGAGGATGTCGATCTCCGTCTCATTTTGCGTGATGACGTGGGCAGAGTGAATGCCGATCCCGGTCAAATCGAACAGGTGCTTATGAACCTGGTGGTAAATGGGCGCGACGCCATGCCGCAAGGAGGCGCCTTAACCGTCGAGACCGCCAACATGACATTAGACGAGCATTACGCCGTCCGGCATGTTGCGGTGAAGCCGGGTCCCTACGTAATGCTCGCGGTCAGCGATACAGGTTTTGGCATGGACGAGGCGACCAAGACCCGCTTGTTTGAGCCATTCTTCACCACCAAGGCTCCCGGCAAGGGGACCGGCTTGGGCCTCTCCACGGTGTTCGGCATCGTCAAGCAGAGCGGCGGAAGCGTCGAAGTCTACAGCGAAGAGGGAAAGGGAACCTCCATCAAGGTTTATCTTCCGCGCATCGATCAGGCCGTTCGCCTGGAGCGGGAAGGCCGCCGCAGGCAGGTTACCAAAGGGAACGAGACCATCTTGCTGGTGGAGGACGACGAAATGGTTCGCACCCTGGTGCGCGAAACGCTCGAACGCGACGGATATAAGATACTCGATTCGGCCGATCCGGTAGAGGCGCAGCGCGTCTCCGAAAACTATCGCAGCAAAATCCATCTCCTGATCACCGACGTCGTCATGCCGAAGCTCAGCGGCAGGGAACTTGCCCGCGTCATTTCGACGCGCCGGCCGGAAATTAAAGTGCTTTATATGTCGGGCTATACCGATAGCGCCATTGTGAACAGCGGCATTCTGCAGAAGGAGGTTTCATTCCTGCAGAAGCCGTTCACGCCCGCCGCCCTTTCCAGTAAGGTAAGGGATGTGATCGAATCGGACGCTAAGACACAAACCATGGGCGAAGAGAAACTCCGAAGCGCTGGCGAGTAACGATCTAGCCTCACACCCCTAAGGCCGGGACCGCCGAATCGCGGTAACCTGATAATATCGTGGTGCATCTACCCCACTGATGGAGCGTCCCATGCCTGCTATTCGTGTACTCTCCGCCGGCAAGCTCTGGCTTCTCACGTTAAGCGTCGGTCTTGCAGCGGCCCAGGTGATGCCACCGGTTGGCTACCCGGGAGGCGGTTATCCCGGTGGTGGATATCCGGGCGGCGGCTATCCTGGCGGCGGCTATCCCAGCGGCGGCGGGGTTCCGATTCCTATCCCTTCACGCGGTAAGAGCCAGCCCAATAGCAGCACCAAAGGGCAGCCCCTGCCGAACTTTCGCGGCAAGCTCAAACAGATGGATGCTAAAACCATCACGCTGGCGCTGGATGACGATCGCGTTCTCGATTTCCATCGCACCAGCTCGACGAAATTCTTTAAGGGCGGCGACGAGATCAAGAGCCCGAAGTTCAACCCCGGCGATCAGCTTTCGATCGAAGGTCCGGAGGATAACGCCGGATACCTCACGGCCGTGAACGTTTACTGGGAGAAAGCAGGTGGCGCCGCGGCGACCACCACCAGTTCCTCAGCCAAGGACGATAAAGTTCCCGACACCTGGGCAGACACGCCCGCCACGCAGCAACATGGCACGCAAGCCGCGCCGCCTCCCGCCAAAGCTAGCGCCGACGATCCCGGGCCGCCTACATTGAAACGAGGAAACGTATCGGACGCATCGCGCGAGAAATCGGCCCCGGTTCCCGCGCAGACTGCAGCGGCCACTGGCTCGCTTTCTCCCACTAACGCTCCGCCCACGCTTTCGGCGAATAACGCCCCTCCGGCCCCCACGCGGATTCCCACTCTCGCTCCCGATGAGGACGATCGCGCGCCCGGAGGATCGATTCCCGTGACGCGCGGCGACGATCTGATTCGCAAGGCTTCCGACACCGCGCTCGATTTCACCGACACCTTACCGAATTACATCTGCCAGGAGTTAATGTCCCGCTATGAGAGCACAACCAAGCCCGTGAGTTGGCATGCCTTGGACGTGGTCGGCATGGAAGTGCTTTATCAGGACGGCAAAGAGGATTATCGCAAGATCACCCTAAACGGCAGGCCCGTGAACAAAAAGATGGAGGAGCTCGGCGGCGCCTGGTCCACCGGCGAATTTGGCACCGTATTGATCGATCTGTTCGCGCCCCAAACCGCCGCCGAATTCCACTATAAGAGCGATGCCCGCATGGCCGGAATTCTGACCAAGGAATACTCGTTCAACGTCACTCACGCCAACTCGCACTGGACCATCCACATGGGCTCCCAACAATACGACCCTGCCTACAAAGGCTCGGTCTGGATCGATCCGAAGACCGCGCGCGTTATGCGGATCGAGATGCAAGCCTATGGTTTCCCCTCCGATTTCGAGAGCGACGACGTAGAATCCGCAACCGATTACGAATACGTCCGTCTCGGCGATGCCAAGCAATACCTGCTCCCCGTCCACGCCGAAACACTAAGCTGCCAACGCGGCGCCCCCTATTGCAGCCGCAACGCCATCGATTTCCGAAATTATAAAAAATATACGGGAGAGTCGACGATTACATTCGGCGACGGCAAGTAGCGGGGCCGGGAGTCAAGGGAGTCGAGGAAGTCAGAATCCAAACGCCGGCCCCCGGCCGTCGCATCGCGATTCCTCCACTCCCACCAGAAACGCCAACTCCTACCGCTGATCCGCCTGCGAGCAGATAATCATCGAATCTTCCGCCCCGACCACCGCACCGCGCCCTCACCATTCCGACTCCCTCGACTTCCTCGTCTTCCTCGACTCCCTTTCCCGCTTCCTCGACTCCCTTTCCCCGCTTCCGCTACAATCGACCCCATGTGGCCGCAAAATTACGCCCCCGTCGCCGGTAGCCTGCCCCTCTCTACTCTCGTAGCGGCCGTGCCCATCATAGTGCTGCTGCTTCTGCTCGCGGTAGCGCGCCGGCCCGCCTGGGTCGCTTCGCTGGCCGGGCTCTTTGCCGCCGCTATCGTTGCCGGCGCAGTGTACGGCATGCCCCTCGATCGCTTGTTGGCCTCCATCCTCTACGGTGCGGCCTTCGGACTCTTTCCCATCGGGTGGGTTGTCTTTACCGCTATTCTGCTCTACCGCGTCTCTGTGGAAAGCGGCAAATTCGAAATCCTGAAGGATTCCATCGCCGGCCTCACCAGCGATCAACGGCTGCAAGCCCTCCTCATTGCCTTTGCCTTCGGAGCTTTCATCGAGGGCGCGGCCGGCTTCGGAACCCCGGTCGCCGTCGCCGGCGCAATGCTAGCCGGCTTAGGATTCACGCCGTTTTACGCTGCCGCTATTTGTCTCTTGGCAAATACGGCGCCCGTGGCATTCGGCTCCATTGCGATTCCCATCACCACTCTTGCCCTCACCACCGGACTGCCTGTCGATCGTCTGAGCGCGGGCGTAGGCCGCATCTGTGCGCCGGTTTCGCTCTTCGTTCCGGCCTATCTGATCTTGGTGATGTCGGGATGGAAAGGCCTGCGCGCCGTTTTTCCCGCGGCGGCCGTTTGCGGCATCGCCTTCGCCGGGACGCAGTTTTTCGTTTCGAACTTCGTCGGCCCGCAGCTTACCGATATTCTCGCGTCGATGGCCGCCATGGGCTCTCTCGTCGTGCTGATCCGCTTCTGGAGACCGGAAGCAGCGTCACGTAGTTCCAAATCGGCGGCGGAAATCTTCCACGCATGGATGCCCTATATCCTGCTGGTGATCTTCGTTTTGGCATGGGGCGAACTGCAGCCTCAATTGAACAAGACGAATCTCCCGATCCAATGGCCGCTGCTTCACAACACCATTCAGCGCGTACCCCCGGCGGTGGCAACAGCGGCGGCCTACCCTGCCGTTTATAACTTCGGCTGGCTGTCGGCATCGGGCACCGCTTGCCTCATCGCGGCGGTGCTGAGTGCAATCGTTGTCGGCCTGAAGCCGCGTCAGTTCGTTGCGGTCGTTGGCCAAACCGCCCGGCAGCTAGCCAAAGCGGAGCTCACGCTCGCGGCCGTGCTCGGCCTGGCGTTCTTGATGAACTACTCCGGCGCCACCGCCACACTCGGCCTCGCCTTCGCCGCCACCGGCGTAATGTTCCCCTTCTTCAGCGCCCTGCTCGGCTGGCTCGGCGTCTTTCTCACCGGCAGCGACACCTCCGCCAACGCCCTATTCGGCACGTTGCAGGTAGTCACAGCTCACAAACTTTCAATGAATCCCGTCCTAATGGCAGCCGCCAACTCAAGCGGTGGAGTGATGGGAAAAATGATCAGCCTGACCAGCATCTGCGTAGCCGCGGCCGCCACAAACATGAAGCGCGGCGAGGAAGGTCTGCTCTTCCGCTTCACTCTGCGCCACAGTATATTCCTGGCCTCGGTAATCGGTCTGATTGCCTTGTTCTATACCTATGTGATGCCGGCCTGGGCGCCGTAATCTCAACCTCGCCGGCCGTCGCTAATCCCGCGCCATCAGACGGTCTTGGCCTGTCCGATTCGAGATGGGTCAACTCCTTTTGCAAAGAACTTCGTGGACATTTTGCCCTGGAAGTCGGCCTCGATCTGCTGCCGGTTCGGGAATTGGGATGGGTTCGTCGGGTCGTATCCTTCCGACCTGTACACAGCGACGATCTCCGTCAGCAGCGTTTGCGGAACCGCACCAGTGAGCGGCGCCGCGGCATTCTTCTTGCGCCACTGTTGCAGCCCAGTGAAAATGAGCTCCGCGTGCAGCGTTCCGAAGCTGGTGTTCTTAGTCTCGAAGCCGATGGACCCGGCGTGGCCTGGGCGGTCAAAATCCACCTTTGGGTTCTTACGGAGTGGGTGTTCGGAGATGCCGTCGTCCGCATAGAGCGGGGACGTGACGGGTGGTTCCTGCGCTCGCCCAATGCCTTGCGTTACCTCATTTACCACAAACGGCACACCGCGTTCGAAGCAGCCGTGCAGAGCGGCGTTCTGGCTGAGCGCGTTCACGACCGCATCCGCCGTAACATTGCTGGTCAGATAGACGACAATGCTATCCACCCGGTCGGTGGCGCCGGCGCCACAGATTTTCGCGCTCGTCATTGCCGGGTTCGTAGGGAACATCGCAAGCAAGGCTCGCATGACCTTTAGGCCGTTTTCGGGAATCGGAGGACTCAAGTGGATGTACACCCGCTCTTTCGTCGCGCCCGCCGCATGTACGTTCTTGAAATGGACAAAATCGTCGTAGACCAAAGCTTCCGTGGGTGGGCTCAAAGAGGCGCCCCGGCATTAGCCTCGGCCTTCATGGTTGTAAACGCGCTCGTAATTCTGGTCTGGTCGCGCTCCCAGCCATCATTCACCATATTGGTTTGCCACGCGAGCTCACAGTCGCCACCGCCGACGCGCTGCAATTCAAGTAGCGCATCGGCGAATTTATCTACCAAACCCCACGTCGGCTGGGCCGAGGGAAGATTACTGTCGCCGTATAGATCGTAAACCTTGTTCGCCGACGGGATCGCTTGCTTGCCGTTTTCAGTCCAGACCTTATCCACATATTGCAATAATGCCGGGCTGAGTAGGGGAACCGCTGGTGAGGCCATCACGCAACCAATGTAACAAACTCGCCATAGCACGCCCTCGCACCTCGAGAGACCCAAAGAAAGTGAGCCCGGTCAGCGAGTCACTCTGACCGCCTCGACTCACTCAATAGACGCCCAGCCTCCGCGGGTCAAGGACGTAACCCTTCCCTCCCGATAAAATCGCGCACCTGATTGTAAGGCCGGTGAGGATTAGACGGACTCAGCGCCGAACGAATCCACGTCTCGCGATACCAGTTAATGAAAGGTGGATACTCTTCCCGCGCCAGTTCTGCTTCGAGTTGCTCCAGCAGCGTGCGCGCTTCGATAACTAACGGCCACATGTGCGCCGCATCAGGCGCGCGCAACGCTTCTCCCAACTTCAGCGCCGCCTGCGTTTGCAGGCCGGCCACCTGTAATCCCAACGCGACGTCCTCCAAAAAGAACTGCTTTTTCTCCATCGGCATACCATTTTCGGCGCGCTTCTCCGCGGCCAGCGCGTCATCGAGCGGCCCCTTCAGCGCCTGCAATCGCGTCACTGCATCGGCGGCCATTGGCGGATACTTTTCGCCGGCCACTTTGTGAGACAAGCGGGAAAGAAGCTCCTCGATGGCGTTAGGCGCAATCCACAGCTTCTCGGGAACGTTCAGCAACGCGAAGTACTTCTTGTAAGCCGTCTCTGCGGCCGCAGCCAATGTTCCGAAATACTCGCGCGCCCACCAGGACGTGTAGCGGTCGGCGGCATTGGGCTTTGTAAAGATCGCCGGGGCGTCCCAGGTAATATCGGCAATCATGCGTCCGCACATAACGTACTCGCGCGTCTCCGACATATTGACCAGCATGTACTCGGTGGCGCCCGCCTTCACGATCTTCTCGAATTCATCCGCGACAGTCGCGGGTCCTACCGTGTGCGTCAGTTGCTTCGTCAGATTACCGCCCAGGTACGCCAGATGATAATAGACGCCGTGTTTCCAGCGTCCCAGCTCCTTCGGCAAGGCGCGCATGTGGCCATCGTTGTCGTCCGGCCAAACCACAATCACGTCCTGCGGCAAATCGAAGGCGGCGGGGTTGCGCTGGTACTCGGGCAGCATCTCGGAATACATGGTGAAGTGGAAAATCGGCGGCTTGTCCTTAGGCGCAAGATCGCGCGTCATCTTCACCTGCTCGCCGATTACCTCCCGAAATGTATTGGCCTTCTGATCGTCGGTCGTGCCCGGGGGAAAAGTAAATGGGCGGTCCTGCGTGCCGCGCATGCCCACTGGCCAAATCGCGTCAAGATCTTTGTTTTCCTGCACGCCTCCGCGCCAGAATTTAAGCATCCCCTCGCGGTTGGTAAACCAGTCATATACCGGCCGCACGCCGCGCTCGGCCGCCAGGTTAAACCGCTCCAGCCCGAAAGGATTCGAGAGCAGAATGTCGTAATGGTGCGACGTGTAGTAAAGCCCCCAGTCGCTCGCCAGCTTCTGCACTTCATAACGGCGATGAACCCGGGTATAAGGCGCCACCATATTCATTCGCAACCGCAGCGCGGTTTCAAAGAACCGTTTGTACCAGTCCAGCGGGACATCTCCGGTTTGCAGCGGATAACCGTTGGCATCGAAAGGTCGGGGCAGAATATCTTCGTCGTCATGGAAGAAGCCGCGATAGCGAATCGCGGGCGGCGTCTGCGTAAACGCAGCGCTCTTGAGCACAAGCGGGTCGCGCCGCTCCGGCGCATATCCGGTCCAGATGTAGAGAGGGTCGATGCCTAACCGTTCCGATAGCGTGTAGGCCGCGAAGGCCGTCCCACGTGGATTCGATCCCACCAGCCAAACCACATTGCCTAGCGTGACAATGCGGTAGCTCTCCCATTGCCCTTGCAGAGACGCCGCGTTCACCGCCGCCGGAATCTCGCCGTGCCCAAGCGTAACCAGCCGGATCGAAACGCCCCCACCAGATGGAGCATCCACAACACTCGGCTTGCGTCCGCCGATCTTTTCGATATCGCCCGCGAGAAACTCCGCCGCCTGTCGAACGTTCGCCTGCTCGTCGCTGCCTACGACGATCTGACAGATCGCGCCGCCGCCCACCAGGGTGACGTCGCCGGGCGCCGCCGCGCCTCTTTGCACCCACGAACCACGCAAAGGTCCAGACCAGGGCGCTGTCTGCGCGTGGAGCGGGAAGAGCGCGGAAGAGCCTCCCGCGAGAAGAGCAATCGCTGCGATTCGACCTGAAATCATGAGTTACTCCCTAGACCGGCGGCGCCCACGCCGCTCATTAGTAGTTACCCAAAAACAAAATGGGTGTCAAGGTTTCCCCGATCGGCTGTGATAGATTTGTACAGATATCAAACAAATGGTTCCCGACCGGGGAATCGAGGAGGCATTCATGTTGCACTCGCCCACCCTTCGTTGGCCGCTGGTCATGTTGCCACTGGCCGCTTTCCCAATTCTGGCTGTCGCATTCCAAGCCCAGCAAACGCCGCCCACGCAACCTCCAGCCGCTGCACAGCCCGCGCCCGGCGCCCGCGGAGGGCGCGCCATGACACCGGAACAGCGCGAGGCGATGGAGGCCCAGCAGAAAGCCACCCAGGCCGATCATCAGCAGATGATGGATCAATTGGGCATCAAGGAATTACGCCGGGGCCGCGATGGCAACAACAAAGATTCACCCTTTTACGCCAACTACGACGAGTCAAAGGCCAATCCGTTTCCCGTGCTACCAGACCCGCTGGTATTGAACAACGGCAAGCCCGTCAAAACCGCCAAAGATTGGTGGGACAAACGCCGGCCCGAAATCGTGGAACTGTTCGATCGCGAAGTCTACGGACGCGTTCCCAAGAACGTTCCGAAAGTGAACTGGGAGGTGATATCCACCACCGAGGGCGAGAACGGCGGCGTCCCGATCGTCACCAAGATGCTCAAAGGACATGTCGATAACTCAGCCGACCCGGCCATCAAAGTAGACATCGATCTGATGCTGGCCACCCCAGCCAAAGCAACCAAGCCCGTACCGGTCATCATGCAATTTGGATTTCTGGCCATGCCCGGCGGCCGCGGATTCGCTGGACCCGCGGGACCTCCTGGCGCCGGTCGCGGGCCCACCGGACCCACCTGGCAACAGCAGGTTCTCGACAGAGGCTGGGGTTACGCCGTCATCGTTCCGGGCAGCATTCAGGCGGATAATGGCGCCGGCCTCACCCAAGGAATCATCGGCTTGGTGAACAAGGGTGAGCACCGCAAGCCCGACGATTGGGGAACCCTTCGTGCATGGGCGTGGGGCGCGAGCCGCGCCTTGGATTACTTCGAAACCGACAAGGCCGTCGATGCGAAGCACGTCGCCGTCGAAGGCCATTCCCGCTATGGAAAGGCAACCATCGTCGCCGTAGCCTACGACCAGCGCTTCTGGACCGGCTATGTAAGTTCCTCCGGTGAAGGCGGCGTCAAACTGAACCGCCGCGATTGGGGCGAAATTGTCGAGAATGTTACGGGAAACAGCGAATACCACTGGATGGCAGGCAATTTCCTCAAGTATGCCGGCCCCAAGACTTGGGGCGATCTGCCCGTCGACGCGCATGAGCTAGTCGCCATGTGCGCCCCCCGCCCGATCTTCATCAGCGGCGGCGCCACTACGGGCGATGGTTGGGTAGACGCCAAAGGCATGTTCCTGGCCGCCGCCGGAGCCGGTCCGGTCTACCGATTGTTGGGCAAGAAGGACCTCGGTACCACCGAATTCCCTCCGATTGAGACCGCGCTTGTGGATGGCGACGTAGCCTTCCGCCAGCACTCTTCCGGACATACAGACGGCCCTAACTGGCCCTACTTCCTTGACTTCGCCGCCAAGCATTTGAAGTAGCGCCAGCGTCAGCCGTATTACCCCAATGTCGCGAAATTCCATCCCGCGTCGGCGCGGGTGGTTATCTCACGGCGTAGGTAACCCGCTCATTTCCTGTAATAGGGGCGCCAACGAGAATTCCCGTTGCGTCGAATCGTGCCGCGACCGTGAGACCAACCTCCCGAAAGAGCGCGTCCAGACCGTCGCAGATACATTGATATAGGCGATCGAATCGGCAGCGTTTCTCTTCGGAAGAAGTCGGCCCACTCGTCCGCGCGTACACCGCCGCATTCTCTCCCTCGACTCCCATATCCCATACTAAGGGCAGAGCCCCTGCACCGCAGCCTCCGATCGTCCCAAGCTCAAGACCCATTCCGCTACGAGCGCGAAGCCCAACCGCGGAGCGGAACCAATTCTGACTCCCTCGACTCCCTCGACTTCCTAGACTCCCGTATCCCGAAGGGATATCAAGGGCGCAGCCCTTGGCTCAGTGAATCGCCTCAAAGGCCAGATAGTCCTCCGGACTCTCCACCAGCAGGTATGTGGAACTGGACATACCGAGCAATTGCAGCGGCAATAAAGGCCTGCGGAGGGGGTGGTAAGGCGCGGATGGAGACCTGTCAGTCAAAAGTGAGCCGTCTTCCATCAGAATCACCCAATTCATTCTCGGCGGACGTGTTTGCGTCACAGAAAACGTTACGGCCGACGCGCGGCTGTCTCGGGGTAACTCAATTGGCGTGCGCCGGGTGACTTTGGGGGAGTCATTGACGTCGTTCCAAACAACCTCCGCAAGAAACACTCGACGGTAAAGGCTATTCTCGGCTAGAAGAATAGCAGCGGTTACACCTCCACGACTATCCACCCACAACGCAGGTTCAGAGTTAGGCAGTATTCTGGCGTTCTCCACTTCCGCCGCCGGTGCGCCGTGGTCCCCGTCCCCGTCGAGCCGAGTCACCTTCACTCCGCGGTCATTTTCGGAGACGGTGATCGCACAGGCCAGACTCTGCGGCTGCGGACCCAGCGCCGCGGCCGCCGCGCGCGTTGGTTCCGGCGTCGGCCTGGTCCGCTGCACTCTGCCGGCGGAAGTGACGCCGCCCTTCACGGGCGGGGGAAAGCCCGCCACGCTGACAGATGCGGGAGTGTGACTGAATACAGTGATGCTGCCGTCTTCCGTCATCAAAGCGGGATGTATCACGGTACTATCGAGTGGCGCCGCCATCGTACTGCCTTTCGCCCGCAGCCCAGTCTCGAATCCAATCTCTCCGATCCCCTGCCATCCAAAGCGCGCAAAGAGAAGCTCCGAGCGGTCAAAATTAGTCCAGGGCGCGAGCGCTTGCCCGGCGTTGGGCGCCGCCGTAGCGGCGCGGATCATCTGGATCATTTGGATTTCAGCGGAGCGTGCTTCCTGAAAAAAGAACTGGTAGAGCCGGGGTGGGTCGTCCACAAGCCCGAGAACGCGAACTCTGGCCGCACTCTGCAATCCGTCGTCCGCCATGATACGGGCCGATTTCAGTGTTCCCGTCTCGATCGCAAAAGAAATTGGTCCGAAATCCTCATGTTGTCCCCTCCATTCATAACGGGCGGTCAGGGTGTATGTTCCGGCTTCGGAAAAGCGGAACATCATATTCAGTGGCAGTTGCGCTTCGAGTTTTTCGCCCGGCCGCATTTTCAGCGTGACCGGGGCGTTAGGGTGGGGGAGCGAAATACGCGGTTGGAAGGTCAAGCCTAGCGGATATGCCGGTCCCGAAATAGTGTAGGAAAACTGCGGGTTGCGCACATCCTCGGGATCGGGGATCTCCATTATCGCGGTTGACGCATTCTCCAGCCCGACCTGCAGCAGAATCGATTCCCGAGCCAGGAACCGGTCACCTTCCAGGCTCATGCGGATCTTCATCGTTGAGGTCCTTTCTTGTCCTGCCTGAGGCACGCCGAAGGTTGCGGCGGCGAAAACAGCCGCCAGAACTGGTCCACGCCTGCACGCCATCCTCATGGCTTATGATTTGCGGTGGGTATTGTCTTCAGTGCATCTTTATCCCACCCGCGCAAACGCAACTGACACAGACCGCAAAGTATCCGGACACCATTGAAATAGGACATCAGACAGTTATTCACTTTAGTGTCGTGAGCATTATGATCGTCCGCCGCCGGCGGCTTAGTATGCGGCAGGAAGAAGTGGTGTCCAAACTCATGGGCGGCGGTGGGTTCCGCGCCGCCGGGAAAGCCAAGAGCGTTCTCCGTGTTGGGATCCCATAAGGAGAGGAAGGCGCAGTGATTCCGGTCCGCACTCTTATAGTCGACGGCTTCGCCATCGACCCACTCGATTTTTTTTGCCACCACAATCGCGAAGGCGGCAGCGATAAGATTGTGAGTAGTAGTCACTTGGCTGATGTTTACGCCTGGTATATCATTGCGGAACTTCTTATTGAAGACCTTCGCCAGGGCGTCACGCACTAGCAGCTCTACATACTTAGCGTAACTAGACGTATCCGACATATTATTATTCCTCATCCAATCCCACGCGTCCACCGCCGATATGCCATCTCTCACCAGGGCATCATGGAAGTCCGCGCGGGTCCGAATGTAAACACCGTCATTACCGGATGCATGCTGAAGGACAGCGGGATCGACTATGAGCTGTTCTTTGGAAGACCAATCGGAAATTGCATTGGCGATATTGGCATTCCAATCTTCCGCGGGATAAATCTCAGGGGCGACCGAGTCATCCACAAGGTCCAGAAAAGCCGGTTGGTAGAAAGCGGCGATGTTGGCGAATACCAGATTCTGGACTCCGGTGGTCTTCTTTACCGTGCGGATGAGCGAGATGCGGCGCCAAATCTCAAATTCACCGCTGATCGCCATAAGCTTGGCGTCGATTGGCAGAGGCCCGGCGGAATTCACTTCGAGACGCGGCGTTTTTCCGTCGGTAGTTTCGTGCGCCGCGTAGACCGCGATACGGTATTTGTCGCCCGCCATACGGGACGGCCGAAACAATACTCCCGTTTTACCGGCGAGTTTCTTTTCGCGCCAAGCATAGCTGTAGGCAGCCCATGAGCGCGGGCCCCCGCATTTCTCCACTTTGAAGGGAAAGTCTTCGCTATCCAGATCGTCGGTGGGGTCATATCCATGGCGCTCGGGGAATACTGCGTCATCGCCGCCCCTCTTTCCGCCCCGATCGTCATGGCAATTCTGTCCAGTTGGCAGGGTTGCGGCGACGTCATAGTTTTGGGCATCGTTCACGAACGCGCTAGCAACCGCTCCGGAGCGGCTCTCCCAATCCCACAAAAACTTCGTCTTTCCGATCGCCTGGGGCGCGATAACAGGCTTACCCATGGAATCGCGGATCCATACGTTACAAAACAGAGGGATCTCCGGACCGTCTCCCCACATCTTCTTGTATTGTTTGTAAAGCGTATTATCGTTCCACTCATCGCTGTGATGATGAAACCAGCCTCCCGTGCCGAAAAGCGCGCTGTTCAAATAGACCGGAATGTTGGGCGTGATAGGGACCGGTGCGGCGCCGCCGCCCCGGGGATGCAGTAAATCCTTAAAAGGCTGGCGTCGCTCCGCCTTCGACGAAGGAATCGCGTCCTCAATTCCCCATTCGAGCTCGAGATGATCGATGAGGATATGGAAGTAAGTCCAGGCGACTGTGGCGCTCGATTGTCCCGGCCCTTCTACGGTGATGCGCAACTTATAGGGCGAGTGCTCTACAGTTAGGCAATTTTCAGGGAACAGCTTATTGGAACCAATGTAGCCGGCCCACTCGGTGCTACTCTTTCCCGTCGCATAGTCGAAACCGAACTCCAGGCTGTTCTGGCCATCCAGCAACTCATCGTCCTTGAGATTGCGCTCCCAAATCGCATCGTCGTCGAAACGCCGGAAGATTTCCAGTTTGGCTTTGGTGATGTTGAGAAAGGGATTGTGAAGGTCATACCACAGCACGACCGGGTCCTTGCGCGAGTAATCTTCGACCCATTTGCGCGGATCCGGATCGAACTGGACGCCCGGGGCGAAGTTGAAGCTATCCGTGCCTTTTCCGCTCGGATTTCGTGGGGTGCTGGCGCCGGGAAGCCGGTGGGATAAAGAACGCGATTTGGTGGTAGTGACGCTTACCTCTACGACGCCCCATTCCGGAACCGACAACCGGTTTAGGTGCTTTTGATCGTGGCTGGTGCGCGCAACGTATGCTGTGCCGGAAAACTTTGCCATAGTGGTTCGCTGTCTCTAAGGGTTATCGTGAAATGCAGCCACGTTCTCCTGAATATCAGCGACCTTTCCGCTCTTGGCAGCGGCCTTCAGCGCCTGGTACCCTTTGACATAGAGGCGGGTCTTGTCGTTTTCATCCGTGCGGATAGGCGTAGGAAACGTGAGATTGTTTAACCGCTGCAGTGAACCCCGCACCGCTTCCTTGGGTTCCAGGGAGCCGATTTTCAGGTCCCAAGTGACGGCCAACGCCTCGGTCTGCGCTTTGGGAAGAGTGTCGCGATATTCACTGGGACGGATCACGGGAGGGTTCGCCGGAGGATTGGGGGCCGGAGGATCCGGGGGCGGAGTAAGAAGGTTCGGCAAGGCGTGAAAGTAAAGAACCAGCTCGCCGGTCTTCTCTTCCGGGTCGATTGTCATTTCCACCAAGCCGCCGGCCAAGGCCGTGGTCGAGAATTTAGCGGAGCCCACCGTGACGCTGCAATTGGCCGGAGCGAGGGGGGCTTTTTTGGAGTCGGTGAGCAAGAGGCGCAATCTGGTCGAGCGCACATCGACCACGAATTTCTTCGTTCCATCCAGAGTGAGGTATATCGATTTGAGCCTTTTATCGGGAACTTTGACGACGTCGTCTTCCACGAGTTGATTGGGGTTTGGGCGCCGGGTCTTCAGTGCGGCATTGTCTGCATGGTCGTACAGAGTGTGGTAGTTGAAAAAGCCTTTGGCTTTAGCAATGCTGGCGAAACAGTCTCCGGGACTAACGCTAAAATCGGACACGGCCTAGCCCTCCCACCATTCGCCGGCGTCAATGTCCGGAAACATGACGGAATAGGGAGCTGCATTCAGATCCCTGGCCTCCAGTCTGCCCATGAGCAACGGTCCCGAATTGATTTCTAACATGCCAAAAAAAATCTGGCCATTGGCCCAAGGCACCGGCTTCTGCGTTTCCACGTATCTGAGCTCTGCCCTCACCCAGTGCTTTCCCGGAGGGCATCCCGCCGTACCTGTCGGGCAGGTCGCCGGAACCCCAGCAACGCCCCCTGCCGCGGCGGCTGGCGGCGCCTTTACCCCGCCGGCTCCTGGCACGCCCCCGCTGCCCGTATCGCCTGAACCGTCAGCCACGCGCCGCCTCCGATTCTGTTGCCGTGGCCGCTGTAAGGTTGGCAAGGTAATAGATCGCCTCACTCCTCAACCGTTTCATACGCTGTTCCGATATCAAGCTCGGATCGTGCAATATCTCCTGGGCCCACGGATATTCGAAATTCGTGGAAAAATCTTCCCCGAAAGCGAATTCCAATGCAACGTACGCAGGCAATTGAAGACTTTCGAAGCCCAATTCCCGGCCTCTTGATAACGCTTCGCGAACGGTCTGGCGGCATCCCTTCGTGCCGAGTTTTTCGCAATGAACAGGAAACTGCTCCAGCATCATCGCTTCGATTGCGGAGGGCATGCTCGCTTCTGTGAGTGCGCGCATCTGCTCCGCCCGAATCTAAGCATTTCGATAATCTCCTATCACTGAGCACTCAAAATAGTTGAGGATCTGGGTATCTTGTTTCAAGGTCAACCGTACGTACCGTGCGCTTTTATACGACAGTGCGCCCAAAACCGTAGAATAGGCCCGTAAATAATCCCAAGATTCTTGAAAGGCGAACATCCATAGCTGGCAGTGAAAGAAATGAAAGAGAAAAACAAGCGAGGTGGCTTAAACCTGTTTTGTTTTGATAACTGCGCTCGCCCGGGTCATGAATCCAACAGTGAACTTCACCAGTCAGTCGCAGAGCATTTATCGAAATCCATCGCGGTTTCAGGAAAGAGGTGATCGCAAATCAACCGGAAAGCCGGGAACGCGCCGAGTTTCTTCTGAGCCACGGGCGCAGGGGTTTGGGATCCAACCGTTGGGGCATATGCCACCAATGTCACGAACGACCTGACCGAGCTCATCAGTACGCCCCACGTCTTCGGAATCGCGCGCGATCAAGACGTCCGCGGCGGCTGGGCGGGGAGGTGGCCGGCCGCCTTTTCGATTACCAGGCGGCCCAAATTGGATTCACTTCCGCCGAAAAGCGACTTCTCTTCTCAGCCCTCGCGGGCCCCACCGACGAGGAACTGGCTCGCATCCTCAGTATCTCTCTACCGACTGTCAAGAAGACCTGGCTCTCCATCTATAACCGCGTGGAGGACCACATTCCCGATTTAATCGCGGTCTTAGAACCGACCGCTTTAACAAACGGTCGGCGGGGCCGCGAAAAGCGCCGTGGGGTGCTAGCCTATCTGCGAAACCATCCTGAGGAGCTACGTCCGACTTCGGGCAAGTGGTGAAAAGGGCAATGTTCCAATCGACCCCGAGCGATCTGACAGCTCCTGTCTGTACGAAAGTGAGCCGTCAGACGCTGCTCAAATGAAACCCATGGCGCGCGAATGGATGGCGACGCGGCATCCGTCAGCGAACACCGACACATTCCAACCGGCCCTTCGCCGCCAGGCATTTAAAGAGGGCCGCCGCAAATCGTAGCGAAGCTACGCGACCGTAATCCCCATACCCAAACGTAAAACTCCGCGCGCTGATTCTGACTCCCTCGACTTCCTTGTCTCCCTCGACTCCCATTCCCGCAGGGAATCCCACTCCCGAAAGAGCCGCCGCAGTTCGTAGCGAAGCTACGCCACCGTACGCCCCGTACCCAAACGTAAAACCCCGCGCGCTGATTCTGACTCCCTCGACTTCCTTGTCTCCCTCGACTTCCATTCCCGCAGGGAATCCCAGGGCAGAGCCCTGGGCGCCGCGCTAGAATGAGGCCAATGGCCGATACCCCACCCGTCGCATCCTTCGAAACCTGCCTCGACGAACTCGAAAAGGTCGTCAAAGAACTCGAGGCTGGCGACCTATCGCTCGACCGCTCCCTGCAACTCTTCGAGCGCGGCATGGGTCTCAGCGATCTCTGCCGCAAGCAATTGGAGGAGGCCGAAACGCGCGTCGAAGTCCTGCTCCGCCGCGACGGCAAGATCGTCGCCGAGCCTCTCCGCACCGAGAAATCCTGAATGAATCTGCGCGAACACCTCGCCCGCCGCCAGGAATCCATCGATGCTGAGCTTGGCCGGTTGGTCCCGCCCGAATCGGAACCGCCCCAAACCATACACCGCGCCATGCGCTACAGCCTGTTCGCCGGTGGAAAACGCATCCGCCCCATTCTCTGCATCGAGGCCGCTTACTCTTTGGGCGATGAATCCGCCGGCGTGGTCGCCGCCGCCTGCCCGCTCGAGTTGATCCACACTTACTCGCTGATTCACGACGATCTTCCCGCCCTCGATAACGACGACTATCGCCGCGGCAAGCTCACCAATCACAAGGTATTCGGCGATGCCATGGCCATCCTCGCGGGTGACTCTCTTCTTACTCTCGCCTTCCAGATCCTCGCGCAACTCGACGCGCCAGACGCGCGCAAAACCGGCATGATCGCCGAACTCGCCACCGCCGCCGGTACCGTAGGTGGCATGATCGGCGGCCAGGTCGCCGATATCGAAGGCGAAGGCCGGCAGCCTGACGCGGCTCTTCTCGAATCGATTCATCGAGCCAAAACCGGCGCCCTGCTGCGCGCCAGCCTCCGCCTGGGCGCCATCTATGCCGGCGCCGATCCCACCCAATACGCCGCGCTCTCCTGCTACGGCGAACACGTTGGCCTGGCGTTTCAAATTGTTGACGACATACTCGACGTCGAGGCCTCCTCGGAGACTCTCGGCAAGACTGCCGGCAAAGACGCCCAGCAGCAGAAGATCACCTTTCCCGCGGTCTATGGTCTGGAGGAGTCGCGGCGCATGGCCGCCCAGGAATGCGAGCGCGCGCATCAAACGCTCACGGCCCTCGGTGTGCGCGCCGCACGCCTGCATGAACTCGCCGACCTGATCGTTCAGCGCCAGTCATGAGGCCTCTGCAATCATGAAATCCCGGCTCGACCGGCTCCTGGTGGAGCGCGGCCTCGCCGATTCGCGCGAAAAGGCCCAGGCGCTGATCATGGCGGGTGAGGTGCTCATCAACGGTCAAAAAGCGGCCAAGCCGGGACAGCCCGTCGATGCCGGCGTTGCTCTCGAAGTGCTGGCGCGCCCCCCATACGTAAGCCGCGGCGGCTTTAAACTCGCGGCCGCCTTGCGCGAATTCGCCATTGATGTGACCGGCCAAATCTGCCTCGATATTGGATCGTCCACTGGCGGCTTCACCGACGCCCTGCTGCAATCCGGAGCCGCCCGCGTCCACACCGTCGATGTCGGCGCCGGCCAGCTCGATTGGAAATTGCGCACCGACCCGCGCGTCATCGTTCACGAAGGCATCAACGCGCGCGAACTGCGTTTCGACCAAATCGGCGAGCCGGCTTTCCTTATTTCCTGCGACGTCAGCTTCATTTCCGTCACGCTGATTCTGCCCGCCCTCGTTCCGCTGTTACATGCGGACGGGCAAATGGTTATACTGATCAAACCGCAGTTCGAGGTGGGTAAAGGACAGGTGGGCAAGGGCGGCATTGTTCGCGACACGGCGCTGCACGCGGCCGTCTGCGAACGCGTGGAGCGAGCGGTGAAAGAACTCGGATTTCAAACCAGCATTATGGATAGCCCCATCTTAGGCGCCGAAGGGAACAAGGAATTCCTGCTCCATGCCCGCCATTAAGACAGTCGGAATCTGCTCCAAGCCGAATTCCGCGCAGGCTGCCGCGGTTGTGCCGCAGCTCATCGAGTGGCTGAGCGCCCACGGTATCGCCATTCGTTCCGATGAGCATACCGCGGCCTATTCCACGAAACCCATCGAAGGCATGCCGCGCGATCTGGTCCCCGATGGCTGCGACCTGATGGTCGTTCTAGGCGGCGACGGCACGCTACTTTCCGCCGCGCGCGCCATTGGCCCGCGCGAAATTCCGCTCTTTCCCGTAAACGTAGGCGGGCTCGGCTTCCTCACCGCAATCAGCGTGGGCGACCTCTTTCCCGAACTCGAGCGCGCCTTCTGCGGTGAGCATCGCATCGAACAGCGAAAGCTGCTGAGCATTCACGTGATGCGCGCGCAAAAGGTGATCGCCACCTACGAAGCGCTCAACGATGCCGTGCTAGCTAAATCTTCGCTCGCGCGTATCATCGACATCGATACCTATGTCGACGATCATTTCGTCTGCGCCTACAAAGCCGACGGCCTCATCATCGCTACGCCCACTGGGTCCACCGCCTATTCGCTTTCCGCCGGCGGACCCATCATTTATCCTTCGGTTCCCGCCATCTGCCTCACGCCCATCTGTCCGCACATGCTGACCAATCGCCCCGTCCTCGTACCGGAAACCAGCGTCATCACAGCGTTTTCGCGCGGCCCGGATGCGTCGGTATACCTCACCATCGATGGCCAGGTTGGCAACCCGCTTCACGAAGGCGACGCTGTTGTTTGCCGCAGTTCCGAATCGTCGCTGCGCCTGATCCGCCCGCCTAAACTGCGGTTCTTCGATGTCCTGCGGCAAAAACTGAAATGGGGCGAACGTTGAAACGAATCTCTCTCACTGCGTGGATCTTCATCGGCATGGCAGTAGGCGTTCTTTTGGGCGTGGCCGCGCCGGAGCTTGCCAAGCAGCTTGGACCCTTAAGCGCGATCTTTCTGCGCCTCATCCGCTCCATCGTCGCGCTCTTGATTTTCGCCACTCTGGTTGCCGGCATCGCCGGCAGCGGCGGCGCAAAAAATATGGGACGCATCGGCGCCAAGGCGATTCTCTATTTCGAAATCGTCACCACGCTCGCCCTGTTCCTGGGCTTGGCCGCCGTAAACCTGACGCGCCCCGGTGTCGGCGTGCCTCTCGCCCGTACTGCAGCCGACGCCGCCGTCCCGCAGGCGCAAACCACCGCCGGATCTTTCGTCGAACACATCGTTCCCACCAGCCTCATCGATGCCATGGCGCGCAATGACGTGCTGCAGATCGTCGTCTTTGCGTTTCTGTTTGGCGCGGGCTGCGCGGCCATCGGCGCCAAAGCGGCCCCGGTCGTTTCCTTCTGCCAGTCGCTCGCGGAAGTGATGTTTCAGTTCACCAAGTACGTGATGTACATGGCGCCGCTCGGCGTCGGCGCAGCTATCGCAGTCACTGTCGGTTCCAAAGGCGTCGGCGTACTCTTCGGACTCAGCAAACTCATTCTCACCATGTATGGCGCCTCCGTTCTCTGCATCCTGCTGGTGCTCTGGCCTGCCATTCCCCTGTTTCGCATTCCCGCCGCCCGGTTCTATCGCGCTGTCCGTGAGCCCGCCATGATCGCTTTTTCCACCGCGTCAAGCGAAGCGGCGTTGCCCCTGGCGCTCGAAAATATGGAAGCCTTCGGGGTGCCGAAACACATCGTCGGCTTCGTGCTGCCCACCGGCTACAGTTTTAATCTGGTTGGTAGCACGCTCTACTTATCGCTGGCCTCCGTATTCGTCGCGCAGGCGGCGGGCGTTCATCTCTCGCTCGGCGAACAATTGTTGATGCTGCTTACCTTGATGCTCACCAGCAAAGGCGTCGCCGGCATCCCGCGCGCAGCCCTGGTCATCCTTTCGGGTACCCTTGTCACGTTCCATCTTCCGCTCGAAGGCGCGGCGGTATTGCTCGGCGTAGATGCTGTTCTTGACATGGCTCGCACCGTGATCAATGTGATCGGCAATTGCCTGGCATGCGCCGTCGTGGCGAGATGGGAAGGCTACAAACTCAGCGGCTTGGTCGCCGACTGATCCACCCGCTACTTACCCCCGGTGGGCCGGCGCTGTCCCACCGCTCCCAGCCGCTTTTGCAGATCCGCCACAAAATCCCGCACTTCCGCGCGATCCGCGGTTTGCCACTTCACTACAACAAAGTATGGTCCGTGGTTGAAGAACACCGTATCCGCCGAAGGCCGCCACCGAGTCCCCAACGCGGCGCCCACATCCGCCGAGCTCAACAGATACACGCGCGCCTGAATCTCGCCTGTCTGGCTCTTATACGTAGCGGCGCGGATCTGCTCGATGCTGTTGCGCGGAACCGGATCCGGCCCCTCCGCCGCGCTCAGGTCGCGCACCTCCACCAGATTCCACACGGCGCTCACATTTTGCGGAAACAGATTCGCCGGTAGCGCCGCCTTCTCCCCACACGCGCCGAACAGCAGAGGCGCCAACATCCATACGCGTCTTGTCATCGCTTTCGATTGTGCCATGATGAAACGATTCCGATGCCGGATGCTAATATCGGCAGGAATGGCGAAATATAGACCGGCCAAATTCAGGCCGGCGCGCGGCAAATCGAAGGCCCCGAAACCACAACCAGGCGGCGTCGCGTGCATTATTGTGATAATCGCTGTAATGATTCTGGTTATGCTCTTCATGTATCTAGCGCTCAAATCGCATGCGAACGGATAATCGTCAACGCGGCCAACTGCGGCCGGTCGAAATCATTCCCAACTACCTCATGACCGCCGAGGGGTCCGCGTTAATTCGCGCGGGACATACTCACGTCATCTGCACCGCCAGCGTGGAAGACAGCGTCCCGCCTTTCATGCGCAACAGCGGCAAAGGCTGGGTCACCGCCGAATACTCCATGCTGCCCCGCGCCACCGCCAAGCGAACGCCGCGCGAGGTCTCGAAGGGCCGCCCCTCCGGCCGCACTCATGAGATTCAGCGCCTCATCGGCCGCGCCCTGCGCGCTATAGTCGATACCTCGCTCCTCGGTGAACGTACCATCGCCATCGATTGCGATGTCATCCAGGCCGATGGCGGCACGCGCACCGCGTCCATCACCGGCGCCTATGTCGCCCTCGCCCTAGCTCTGCGGCATCTCTCAAAATTCGGCGCTTTGAAAAAATCTCCGCTGGTCGATTCCGTTGCCGCCATCAGCGTCGGCATCGTGGCCGGCGAGCCGCTGCTCGATCTCAACTACGAAGAGGACTCGCGCGCCGATGTCGATATGAACATCGTCATGACCGGCGGCGGCAAATTCATCGAAGTGCAGGGCACCGCCGAGCACGCCCCATTCGGCGAATCGCAAATGGAGCAAATGATTGCGCTCGCCAAACAGGGCATCGCCGATTTAATCGAACTGCAGAAGAAGGCGATCGGCGCGTGAGGCTTTGGTGCGCCACCGGCAATGCCGGTAAGCTGCGTGAATTCCAGCGCGCAGCGGCCCAGGCCGGTATCGAGATTGAAGCCCTGCCAAATTTTCGCGAGATTCCCGAATGCGTGGAGGATGGCGCGACCTTCGCTGAGAACGCCATCAAGAAAGCTCGCCACTATGCGGCCCACGTCACCGGCATGGTTTTCGCCGATGACTCCGGTCTGGTGGTGGACGCTCTCGAAGGCGCTCCCGGGGTCTACTCCGCGCGCTACGCCGGGCCGGGCGCGACCGATGCCGCCAACAATCGCCTGCTAATGGATCGCCTGCGCGGCGTGAGCGATCGGCGCGCACGCTTCGTCTGCGTCATAGCCGTAGTCGAAGACGGCGAATTTCGCGGCCAGTACGAAGGCTCGGTCGAAGGCGAGATCATTGACGATCCTCGCGGCCCCGGCGGCTTCGGCTACGATCCGCTCTTCTTCTATCCGCCATTCGCCGCCACGTTTGGCGAGGCATCGGAAGCGCAGAAACTAAGCGTCAGCCATCGCGGCCAGGCGTTTCGCGGTATGCTCGCGGCCCTGCGGCGATTCTAATAAGGGGCCGTATCAGTAAAGTCTCTGTGCGGCCCCAAGGGGTAAGGAAGGGTTACTCCCAAAGGCGCGCCTCTGTCTAATAAGGTTACTGGCTGAAATCAACTCCGCCGTCAGGTAAATCACCGATAACCGCGGCGGCTCGTATAATCTCGTGCACCAACCTGCACCAGCCAGAGTCGCCGCCAGTCAATGTAGCGCGGGACCGCGAAGTCAGGAGCGCCAAAGAGCGTCCACTGGCCAAATCACGCCATGGCCTGGACGCCCATCCCCGTGCGCTAGAGCTTGGCCTCCAAAACATCGAGTTTCTCAATAGAGGGCGCCGCGCTGAATAGCTCCGATGCCTTCGCCATCAACGCCGCTGCTACCTTGCCCGAAAGATGCGCTTGACGGCCCTCTTCGTTCGGAAATACATCGAAGATCCCGAATACCGCTGGACCCATTTGAATGGCGAACCATGCTGCGGTGGATGGTTCGGCTTCAACTAGCGGCAAAGCGCTTCGCAGAAAAAGCTCCACTTCCTTCTCTTTCCCGGCCTTTGCCTCCAATCGAACATACAATCCTTTGGTGATCATGTCGCCTCCAGGGTAACCGCAGCAAGTGGAGTGCCGTCGTTCGCCTTAACGCGCGGCGCCGAATGACCGGCGCCGCGACGAACCCCACGGCTGCAACCCAGGACAGAACCAGTATCCCGTTCGCCCACGCCGCGCCGCTTGCCGGGAAGCCGACGCCCGTAGCAGCCGTGAGCCACACCGCCAGGCACATCGGGCATTTCGGCAGGACCGCCAGCGCAACTCCCGGCAGCATCGAAACCGCTGCCTTCGAGAATCGCCAGGTCAACCCGCGCGACGCCGTCCCGCCCGCACAGCATCGCCCCGGCATCAGACGCCTTCCTCGTTCTTGCAGCACTCACCCATTTCACGCGGCGCCTCGTAATTGGCCGTCGGGTCGACCGCGTAATTCTCGCCGTACTTGTCATGGTGCCGCACCCATGCCATCGAGAATGCCAATCCATCTTCGTCGCGCCCCTTCGGAACCAAATCGAGGAATTGATACGTTCCGACCAGCGCGTCCAGGCCGCGCGCATAGGCGGAATAGGTATGGAAGATCTCCCCCGCCTCGTCCTTATAGAACACGCTCAAACCGGGCGCCTCCTCCAGGCCAAAACGGATCTTCCCGTAGTTGTAATTGACCTCGCCCGTCAGTTCCTCATTCGTGAAATGCACGCCGTAGTCGTGCTGGAAGTCGTTGCTGAAGGCCGAAACCCAGTGAAAACGCCACCCCATGCGTTCCTGAAACGTGCGTATACGCGGCATCGGCGCTTGGGAAACCACCGCCAGCCTCACGTCGCGATGGGCCAGGTGAATCTGGGCGCCATCGAAATGGTCGGCCAGGAAGGAACAGCTCTTGCATCCCTCTTCCCAGTTCGGTCCGAGCATGAAATGATAAACGACCAGTTGTTCCCGGCCCCCAAAGAGATCGCCCAGCGTCTCTGCACCGCGCGGGCCTTCGAAGACATAGTTCTTCTCGACGCGTTCCCACGGCAGTGCGCGCCGCTGCCGGCTTAGCTCCTCGCGTTGCCGCGTGAATTCCTTTTCAGCCTTCAGATGCGCGATGCGCGCCTTCAGCCATTCCTCTCTGGAAACTACTTCGTGTTGAGTCTGCGTTGCAGTCATCGGATTTTCCTCTTTCTGGTTATGCGCGGACACACGTCTCCTCACCAGTCCGTGCGATGTTTTCGGTTAGCCCTTTCTCGGGCGCTTCTTCTTCGGTGCCAGGGTTTCGGCCGGGGTCCGTGGCGCCGTCACATCGGCAGCCTTTACTTCCGCGTCTTCTTTGATGCGCAGCAGGTGGCTCGCCCACAGCTCTTCGAAGCGCCCCACCCACCGTTCATAAATTTGCCGGATCGGCACAACATTCAATGAGTTGATCCGCTGCCTGCTTTCTTCACGCGTGTGAATCAGGCCGGCCTCGCGAAGCACCTCAATGTGTTTCATCACCCCGAAGCGGCTTAGATGCGGAAACGCCTCGACGATCTGGGTCGTCGTGCGGGGACCCTGCCGCAAGAGATCGAGAATCGATCGCCTCGTGCCGTCCGACAAAGCTTTCCACACGCCGTCGAGTTCATCACCCGGCACTTTATTTCCGCTGCCCGCTCACACCCGCCGAGCAATCCTGGGCCACTCCGTCCAACAGATGCTTCCAGCCCGTGCTGACACCCTGCCGGTGCGCCGGATCGATCATGCCGATGGCGCGGTGCCGAAGGTCCACATGCGTTCCTCCGGGCCGTTGTTCCAGCTTCACTTCGAGGTGGTTCAGAGCCGGGTACGACATGAACATGGGCCCGCTCAATTCCAGCAGCACGGGCGGCTTGATCACCTGCAGGTGCCCCCACAGATGCCCAACGCCGTTGCCGCGATCGCGGAACCACCGTCCGCCCGGCCATTGCTCCAGCGTTGCCAGCATCGATTCACCTTGCGGGTTCGTAAAGCCTTCACCCATTCGGTGCAGCACACTCCGAAAAACATCTCCAATGTCGGCCTTGATGTCAATGCTCTGTGTCGTATCCAGCGTCAAATCGTCGATAATCATCAGCGTTCCTCCTTACACGTGACTTTATAGTAACGTGACTTTTTGGTAACGTCAAGCGAAATTTGCAAGAGGACGCGTCGTTAGTCCGAAGGCGGGAAATGATCAGCCGCTGGTCGAGAGAACGCACGCTTGACCTGTTATGCTTTGCATTACAGAGAACTTTTAGGATATATTTCATCTATGAAAATTCCGCTGGCGTTTAGGGCCCCTGACCGCTTGGGTTCCAATCGCCATGTCGCTAGCGGCTCTTGCGTTGGTGCTGTTCCATATTGCAGCGGTTGGTACTGCCCGTCAGGGTGACGAGGGCGCCGAGGCTCATATCTTTCAACTGCTCATCGCTGGACAGGTACCCATTCTGATTTGTTATGCAGTCAGGTGGCTCCCACGAAATGTAAAAGCGGCATTGCTGGTGATCGGAGTTCAACTCGTCGCCACAGCCGGTGCGATGGCTCCAGTCTATTTACTGAATTGGTAATCAGCGTCTCAAAAAGGGTAAGTTTCGGGATTTGCAACTCGCGCGACGCCGCCAAAGGTGGTAAAAAGCTACGATGAAGGGAGGGTAGGAACATGGCAAGACTGGACAGCTTGCGAACTGATTGAGCAAGTTCCAGGCAAGGTTTCGGGACGGCCCATTGTGCACGGTACGCGCATCATGCCTGACGGCATTGTGAACAGCTTCGACATGGGCGACAGCATTGAGGACATCCACGAGGACTGGCCTTCGCTTTCCGTAGCCCAGATCAAGCGCCTGATCGAGTTTGCCCACGCCCATCGTGAGCAACCCAACCAGTGAAGGCATTGCTTGACGAAAATCTTGCGTATCGATTGCGGACAGCCCTTGTCGCACATGAAGTTTTCACTGTCAGTTATAAAGGATGGGCCGGACTTAAGAACGGCGAACTCTTGCGGACGGCCGAAAAAGACGGCATCGAAATCTTTTTAAGCGGTGACCAAACGCTCCCCTACGAGCAAAACTTTACCGGCCGCACCATTGCGATCGTGGCGTTGTCCTCTGTTGAATGGGAAATCGTTAAACACCATCTGCCGTTGATCATTGCCGCGCTTGATCTCATCGATCGCGCGCTTCTTACTTGCAAAGCTATGCTCGCGCTGGATGCTCAAATACCCGATGTTTCACTCGATGAAATATGTTTCGGCTTCGATGAACTCTTCCCAAGTGTTGCCTTAGGAACTTGTTGAAAAACGATCTCAGGCCACCGATTAACGTAGATGAACGCTGATAACGCTATAGGTTTGTTTTCATCTGCGTTGATCTGTGTCCATCGGCGGCCAAGTGGTTTTTCTGCATTTCAACAGACTCTTAGAGGAAGCCGTGGTAAACCGCACCGCAGGATTTCCAGACCTACACGGCGCATATCTGTATTAACGCCAACGGCTCTCACGAGACAAGGTTTCAAATAAGCCCAGGCCAATGGGAAGTGATGTTCAAGAATCTGCTTCGCTCGGGTATGCAGAAAGTTATCGAAGAACGGCAGCTTTAGCCGCGCTCCAATCCAATTGTTACGAACGATGACCATTACAGATCGACGAGTAACTGCGGTGCCCGGCCCTCAGGGCTTTGCGGACACGGGCTGCCAGAGCTCAATCTTATTCCCGTCCGAGTCATAGATCCAGGCAAAGTGACCATAGGATTCATTCATTCGTTTGGCGTCGATCTTTACTCCCTCGTGTTTCAAGCGGTCGAGCAAAGCATCCACATCGTCCACGATGTAGTTGATCATGAACGGTTGCGTGGCCGGGATATAGTCAGTGGAGTTGGGGAAAAGACTCCAAACAGTAACGTGTTCCTTCTGCGGGTCGTCGTGTTCACGCCACGGAAGCATCGCGCCTCCGCCTTTGTCAGTGAGTGCAAGATGCTTCGAATACCATTCGCGCATCTGATCGCGATTAGCGGATTTCAAGAAGACGCCGCCAATTCCAAGAATACGCCCGCGATGTTCCATTTTGACCGGCGGCTTCGACTTTTCAGGTTGCGGAGATTGCACTTCCTGTCCTCCTTTTGAGCAGACCGAGATGAGCAATAGCGAGCCGAGCGCAATTGCGCTCCAGGGTATTCCTTGCATGTGTGATTATACAAACTTCAATTCGAATCGAGACAACAGTTCGCTCAAGGTTTCACCGCCATTCACCTCATTCCAGATCGCGCATGAGGTCTCGAACTGGCCTGGCGTCGTCCGTAGAAAACCGGCTCTGCGCCGCATCGAAAGCATCCCCGGCAAGCGCAGCGGCGCATAGCTTTCCGGATACGCAGCTTTACCGAAGTGGAAATCCCTTACGAGTACCCCCCGCCGTAATTCAAATATGGTAAAGTTTCTCCGTTCTCTTTACCGCAGTGAGTCAGTCCCACGACGGACCTAAATCGCAGCCGCTGTGCGACGTAGTCGGCCGCTTCCGATAACCCGGCGAGATGTCCACTTGACGAGACGTCGCCGACTGGAGTCCCGCCACCCGTCCACGAACAAATCCACCCCAGCATTTCGCCGCTATTGAAACTAGCGTTGCTGGCTAGTTTAGCGGTTCCAGTTTGGGCCAAGAGCCCTATGGATTCGACGTTGCGTCTGTCCGACCACGGGACCACCATTTGGCCGTTCACGCGAGTTCGCAAAAATCTCTCCAGCCCCCAATCCACTCAAAATAAACCACCTGTCACCGTCTACCCCTGCAAGCCGCCGCGCCAGCCCCTTCCCCGTCTGCTACTCTCCAACCAGAAAAGGCTGCCCGCGCGCTATCGCCAGGCAGCCTTTTTCCATTTCGCTCTCAAGAGAGGCCCAAACCATGATGCTCCCTCGCAACTTCGAATCCGTCCGCGCGGAACAGAACCGCGCCAACGCCGCTCACTCCACCGGCCCGGTCACTCCCGCCGGAAAGCAGACCTCCTCCGGCAACGCCGTCAAACACGGGCTCTCGGGAAAAGCCCACGCCTGCCTGCCCGGCGAACGCGAAGCCTTCGAGAAACACGTTCAGTCCTATCTCGAGCACCTCGCTCCCGCCGGCCCCCAGGAACGCGACCTCGTCGTCGGTCTCGCCGAAAACTACTGGCGCTTGCGCCGCGCGCACGCCATGGAAAGCGCCCTCTTTGAGCAGGTCGTTCTCGAAAAGCTCGAAGAAGAGAAAGACGCCCATCCCGCCTCCGCCCAAGCCCAGGCTTGGGTCGACGCCACCAAAGGCCTGCAGCGCCTCGCCCTCTACGCCATTCGCATCCAGCGCGCCATCGATAAGGACTCCGCCGAATTGAAGTCGCTGCAGGCCGAACGCAAAGCCGCCTTCGCCCAAGCCCAGGAGGAGGCCATCCTGCTCACACGCCTCGCCCAATCCAAAGGCCAGACCTTCGACCCCGCGCCGCACTTCCCGGTCGGTCAAAACCCTGCCGGTCAAAACCACGGTGGCTTCGTTTATTCCTCAACCGAAATCGCGCGCATCATGCTCCACACGCGCCGCCTGGAAGAGGCCCGCCAGCTCCTCAATCCCAATCCCATCGCCGCCCTCGAAGCGCTGATGTGAGACTCCAGCCAACACCTTGCCCGGAGCGTCACGCGCAACCAACACATCGGCCCGCCGGTGAGCGAACGTTTACGTCCTCTGTGCTACGCTTGTATTTCCATCGTGTGCCGGCTAGGGTCAGCGAAGCACTCGTCTTACGCACCTATCCCTTGAAAGAGGCGGACCTCGTCGTCAGCTTTCTAACCAGGGATCAGGGAAAACTGCGTGGCGTTGCCAAGCGGGCGCGGCGTCCGAAGAGCGCTTTCGGCGCCGGGCTGGAGCGGTTATCGCACGTGCGAATGGCGTATTTCCAGCGCGAAACGCGCGAGCTGGTCAACCTCGATTCCTGTGAATTGATCCGCTCCCAGTTCGGCCTGATCTCCGATTACTGGGCCGCCGTTACGCTGGATTACCTCGCGGAAGTCTCCGAGCAGTTGCTCCCTTCCGCCGAGCCGGGCGAGCGGTTTTTCCGGCTCCTGTTGTCTGTGCTCGATTCCCTTCGTCAGGGTGAACCCGGGTCCGGCCCTTGGCGCGCGGTGACGTATTTTTCCCTGTGGGCCCTGCGCCTGTCGGGATGGCTGCCTGAATTGAACGTCTGTCTCAGTTGCGGAACGCTGCTTGACCATCCCGAAAACCGGGAACGCGCCTTTTTCTCGCGCACCCACACCGGCCTGGTCTGTGGAACCTGCCGCGCCGCGCTCCACATCGGCAATACCTGGGAACTCAGTCCCGCCTCGCGCGCCATCGCGGCCGAGATGATCCGCACGCCCATCGCGGAACTCTCGCAAACCCACTGGACGCAGGACACCGCCGCCGACCTGCGCCGCTTCCTCATCCAACAAATCGAATCCCACACCGAACACCGCCTCGTGACAGCCAAGTTACTGTCTGAGCCGCAGCTGTCCGCCCCCGGCCCCCTCACTCCCGACCCTCAATTGCTATGACATTTCAGGAAATTATCTTCAAGCTGAAGCAATATTGGTCCGATCGCGGCTGCATCATTCAGGAGCCTTACGACGTCGAAGTCGGCGCCGGCACCATGTGCCCCGAGACTTTCCTGCGCGTCCTCGGCCCCCAGCCCTACCGCGTCGCCTACGTTCAGCCCAGCCGCCGCCCGGCCGATGGACGCTATGGCGACAACCCCAACCGCCTCTACAAACACTCGCAGTTGCAGGTCATTCTCAAACCTGCCCCCGCCGACGTGATCGATCTCTACCTCGGCAGTCTCGAAGCCATCGGCATCGACCTGCGCGCGCACGATTTCAAGTTGGAAGAGGACAACTGGGAAGCGCCCACCCTCGGCGCCTGGGGCATTGGCTGGCAGGCCATGCTCGATGGACTCGAGATCTCGCAGTTCACCTACTTCCAGCAATGCGGCGGCATCGATCTCGACTTAGTCCCCGCCGAACTCACTTATGGCCTGGAACGTATCACCGCCTTTCTGCAAGTCAAAGACAGCGTCTACGATATCGATTGGACGCCCCAGTTCACATACAACGACGTCCGTCACGCCGACGAGCTGCAGTACTCCGTTTACAATTTCGAGCTGGCCGATATTCCTACGCTGTGGAAACTCTTCGACCTGCACGAAGGTGAAGCCGCCCGCCTCCTCAAGCTCTACAATCCCAAAGCCGCAGACAAAGCCAGATTCCCCCTGCTGCCTGCCTACGACCAGGTGCTGAAGTGCTCGAACTTGTTTAATACGCTCGATGCCCGCGGGGCCATCAGCGTCACCGAACGCGTGGGCGTCATACAACGCGTGCGCAAACTTGCCGTCGGCGTAGCCCAAGCCTGGATGGATCAGCAATTCGTCGCCATCGCGGAGGCAGCCCAATGAGCCTGCCTTTCCTGTTCGAAATCGGTACCGAAGAGATCCCCGATTGGATGATCCCCACCGCGCTCGAAAATCTTTTCTTGCTTTTCGAGAAGCTCGAACTCCCGCATGAAACGGTCCGCCTCGATGCCACGCCCCGGCGCCTCGTGCTGCGCGTGGAGGGCCTGCCTGAACGTCTGGCCGATTCTGAAGAGCGCATCCTCGGGCCAGCCAAATCCGCACCCGCGCAAGCCGTCTCCGGCTTCGCTCGCAAACATGGCATCAAGCCGGAAGATATGGTCGTCGAATCCACGCCCAAAGGCGAATACTTCGTCTTTTCGAAAAAGGTGGAAGGCCGCCGCACTATTGACATCCTGGCCGAAGCCCTCCCGGGCATCGTGCTCGGAATCTACTTTCCCAAGACCATGTATTGGACCGCCAGGAACGGTCCCCGCTTCATCCGTCCCATCCGCTGGCTGCTCGCTTTGCTGGGCGAAGAGACCGTACCGTTCGAAATAGCCGGCGTCCGCTCCAGCAATTTGACCGCCGGCCACCGGCGCCTGGGCGCGCGCGAAATCGTCGTCACCGCTTCCGACTATGAACAGCGTCTCCGCGATCATTACGTCATCCTCTCCGCGGAAGAGCGCCGCACGCGCATTCGGAATCATTTCGCCGCCACACGCGTCAAGCCCGACCCCGCGCTGCTCGAAACTCTCGTTTACCTCACCGAATTCCCCACTCCCATCACCGGCGGCTTCGACCCGAAGTTTCTCGAACTTCCCGCCGAAGTGCTGGTCATGGTGATGCGTCACCATCAGAAATACTTCTCGGTCGAAGACGCCGATGGCAAACTGGCGCCTCAATTCGTCGCCGTGATGAACATTCCCTCCGATCCGGAGGGCTTCGTGCGAAGCGGTAACGAGCGCGTCCTCCGCGCCCGCTTCAACGACGCCCGCTTCTTCTGGGAGACCGATCAGAAAAGGAAGCTGATCGACCGCCGTGATGACCTCGCCCACGTTACCTTCCAGGCCAAACTCGGCACCTATCTCGAAAAGACCGAACGCAACGTTGCGCTCACCGCCGAACTGGGCGGCGATGGTTTCGCGCAGCGCGCCGCCCAGATGCTCAAATGCGATCTGACTACGGAGCTCGTAAAGGAATTTACTGAGCTGCAAGGCGTCGTCGGCGGCCTCTACGCCCGCGCCCAGGGCGAGCCCGATCCCGTGTGGCAGGCAATCTACGATCAATACAAGCCCGCCAGCATGGAAGATTCCATTCCACGCCATCGCACCGCCCAAATCGTCGCCATCGCCGACAAGCTCGATACATTACGCGGATGCTTCCGCGTGGGCCTTATTCCTACCGGTTCGCGCGATCCCTTCGCGCTGCGCCGCGCCGCGCAGGGCGTCGTCAAAATCCTGGTGGAAGGCAAGCTGGAAATTCCGCTGCTCGATCTTTTGCGTGGCGACGCGCCGCTCATCTCTTTCTTTGAAGACCGCGTGAAGTTCTATTTCAAAGACCATCGCGGCTTTGCGTACGATGAAGTCAACGCCGCCATGAGCGCGGGGTGGGGCAACCTGCCCGATCTCGAAGCGCGCCTCATCCGTATTCAGAAACTTCGCTTCACGCCCGATTTCGAACCTCTGGCCGCGAGCTTCAAACGCATTCGCAATATCCTCGAACAGGCAAAATTCACGGGCGGCGGGTCCATCGACCCCGCGCTGCTCGAAGCAGGTCCTGAGACCGATCTTTACGATGAATACCGCCGCATCCAGGGCCAGCCGGTTGAGACCACCATCTCCAAGCTGCGCCCCAAGGTCGATCTCTTTTTCGACAAGGTGCTGGTCAATGCGCCCGACCCGGCCGTCCGCCAGAACCGTCTTACGTTATTGCAAACGCTATTGCGGGAGTTCTCTTCGATAGCCGACTTTTCCGAAATCGTTACTAACTCTTAGGAGCTCATCATGAAAAAGCATGTCTACTCGTTCGGCGCCGGTACGGCCGATGGCGACGGATCGATGAAAGAAGTCCTCGGCGGTAAAGGCGCCGGACTTGCCGAGATGTCGCGCGCCGGCGTTCCCGTGCCCCCCGGATTCACCATCTCCACCGACGTCTGCAACATCTATTTCCAGAATCAGAACTCCGTCCCGGAGGAGATCGAGCAGCAAGTCTCCAAGGCTCTCGCGCAACTCGAGAAGCGTATCGGCAAGAAGCTGGGCGACGCCGCCGATCCGCTGTTGCTCAGCGTGCGCTCCGGCGCCCGCTTCTCCATGCCAGGCATGATGAACACCATCCTCAACCTCGGCCTGAACGACGAAACCACTGAGGGCTTGGCCGCGAAGACCGGAAACCCGCGCTTCGCCTACGATTGTTACCGCCGCTTCATCCAGATGTTCGGCGAAGTGGCCCTCGAAATCGATATGGAGAAGTTCGACGAAGCCTTTGACGCGCGCAAGCACAAGATCAAGGCCAAGCTCGATACCGATCTCACCGCGGCCGATCTGCAAGCCGTCATCGCCGAGTATAAGAAGATAGTCAAGAAGGAAACCAAATCCGATTTCCCCCAGGATGCGCGTGAACAATTGAAGCTCGCTCGCAACGCCGTCTTCAATTCCTGGTGGAATCCCAAGGCCGCCTATTACCGCAAGATGGAAAAGATTCCCGATGAGATCGGGACCGCCGCCAACGTTCAGGCCATGGTCTTCGGCAACATGGGCGAAACCTGCTGTACCGGCGTCGGCTTCACCCGCGACCCCGGCAGCGGCGCCAAGGTCTTCTATGGCGAGTTTCTGATCAACGCCCAGGGCGAAGATGTCGTCGCCGGCATCCGCACCCCGCAGCCCATCTCTGAGCTCAAGAACTGGAATGCCGACGTCTATAATCAGCTCGTCGAAATCACCACCAGCCTCGAGCAGCACTATAAGGACATGCAGGACTTCGAATTCACCGTCGAAGAAAACAAGCTCTACATGCTCCAGACGCGCAACGGGAAACGCACCGGCCCCGCCGCCGTTCGCGTGGCGATGGAGATGCTATCGGAGGGCCTGATCGATGAGAAGACCGCCGTCCAGCGCGTCGCTCCCGAACAGCTCGATCAACTCCTGCACCCGGTCTTCGACGCCGCGTCGTTGAAGACGTTGACCAAACTCACCACCGGCATCGATGCCTCACCCGGCGCTGCTGTCGGACGCGTGGCGTTCTCCGCCGATGAAGCTGTCGAGATGGCGGCTAGCGGTCCCGTGATCCTGCTGCGCAAAGAAACCACGCCTGACGACATTCACGGTATGGATAAGGCCAAGGGCATCCTCACCGCCATCGGTGGCAAGTCGAGCCATGCGGCCGTAGTCGCTCGCGGTATGGGCCGCCCGTGCGTCGTCGGCGCCGGCGCCATCTCCATTTCCGAGCGCAATAAAACCGCCACTGTTTCAGTCGCTGGAAAGACCATCACCGTAAAGCACGGCGAGTGGATCTCGATGAATGGAACTACCGGCGACGTATATCTCGGTCAGGCTGCCACCAAAGAACCGGACCCAACCTCGGGACCCTTCGGTAAGTTCATGGAGCTCTCGGACAAGTTCCGCGGTAATTTCGGCGTGCGCGCCAATGCCGATATTCCGCGTGATGCCAAAGTCGCCCGTCAGTTCGGCGCCGAAGGCATCGGCCTCTGCCGCACCGAGCACATGTTCTTCGCCGAAGAGCGCATTCCGCACATGCAGGCCATGATTCTGGCTCGAGACGAAAAATCGCGACGCAAGGCCCTGCTCAAGCTCCTCCCCATGCAGCGCAAGGATTTCGCGGGTCTCTTCACCGCCATGGATGGCTTCCCCGTCGTAATCCGCACGCTCGATCCCCCCCTTCATGAGTTCCTTCCCAAACGCGAAGAGCTCATGGTCGATGTCGCCATCCTGCCCTACGCCGATAACGCGAAGAAGAAGGAACTGATCGCGAAGTATGCCCGCTTCGGGGCCGAAGCCAAAACCCTCAAGACCGTGATTCCCGACTTACTCCACCGCGTGGAAGAGCTGCATGAAATGAACCCCATGTTAGGTCACCGCGGCTGCCGTCTCGGCGTCACTTACCCCGAAATTACCGAAATGCAGGCCCGCGCCATCTTTGAAGCCGCCGTCCAGGTGGCCAAGAAGGGCGTTAAGGTAATTCCAGAAGTCATGATCCCGCTCATCGGCGGCGTCAAGGAACTGGAAAACCAAAAGCAAATCGTCGATCGCGTGGCCAAGGAAGTTCTCGAAGCCGCCGGCATGCCCGATCTGAAGTACATGGTCGGCACCATGATCGAGATTCCGCGCGCCGCCCTCACCGCCGATAGCGTCGCCAAAGAAGCCGAGTTCTTTAGTTTCGGCACCAACGATCTGACGCAGACCGGGATGGGCCTCTCCCGCGACGACTATACGAAGTTCCAAAAGGACTACGAAAAGGCCAAGATTTTCGACAATGACCCCTTCGCCGTCCTCGACCAGGAAGGCGTCGGCCAACTGGTAAAGATGGCCGTAGAAAAGGGCCGCAAAGCCCGTCCCGATTTAGAAGTCGGCATCTGCGGCGAGCACGGCGGCGAGCCTTCCAGCGTAGCCTTCTGCTACCGCGTCGGCATGGACTACGTAAGCTGCAGCCCCTATCGCGTACCCATCGCAAGACTGGCCGCCGCCCAAGCCGCCATCGCAGGCAAAGGCGGTAAGTCCGAAGCCAACCGCACAGCGTAATAAAGCTGCGAAGCAGCAGGGAGTCAGAATAAAAACGCCCGAAGCACCTTTATTCCTCGACTCCCTCGACTTCCTAGACTTCCTCGACTCCCTGGCCCCAAGATTCCCCCAGGCCCGTGCTACAATAGAACCTGCTGAAGTTGTCCGCAACCCCTCCCTTTTTAGCTGGCGCGCTGATTCCTTCTATCACAACGAATGAAAACTTTCTCTGAAATATCTTTGTCTGCTCGCTTACAGAGCAACCTCGCCCGAAACGGTTTCACCGAACCCACCCCGATTCAGGCGCTTTCCATCGAACCGGCGCTTGCCGGTCGCGATCTCATCGCCACCGCACAAACCGGTACCGGCAAGACGCTTGCTTTCGTGCTTCCCATGATCGAACTGCTCCTCCGCGAGCGCGCCGAACCGAACCAATCCCAACCTCAATCCCGCGCGCGCGGTCCGCGCGCTATCGTTTTGAGCCCCACGCGTGAGCTCGCGCTACAAATTCACGAGGCCTTCACCAAGATTGCCGAAGGCACCAACATCCGCGCCGCCGCCGTGGTCGGCGGTCTGGGCGAGAGCCCCCAACTGAAATCCATACGCCAGGGAGCCGAAGTAGTCATTGCGACGCCGGGCCGTCTCTACGATTTCCTTAGCCGCAAACTGATCGATTTCGCCGGCGTCCGCATGCTGGTTCTCGATGAAGCCGATCGCATGCTCGATATGGGCTTCCTGCCCACCATCACGCGCATGATGAGCCTGATGCCGTCCACGCGCCAAACGCTGCTTTTTTCGGCCACCATCGAATCGTCGGTCAAGCATCTGGTCGAAACGCACGTTCGCAATGCCGTCCGCATAGAAGCCGGTTCCACCACCACGCCCGCAGAGAACATCGAACTGCATCATTATGAGGTCTCGCAGGACAACAAGCTCGACCTGTTGCAGCATCTGCTCAACGCTGAAACCGGTCCGGTTCTGGTCTTCGCCCGCACCAAGCACGGCGCCGACAAGCTGGCCAAAAGGCTCGCGCAGAACGGCGTGAAAGCCTCCGCCATTCACGGCGACCGCAGCCAGAACCAGCGCAACCAATCGCTCAAGGGCTTCCAGGACGGTTATTACCGCGTGCTGGTCGCTACCGACGTCGCCGCCCGCGGCATTCACGTCGATGGCATCGCGCACGTGGTCAATTACGATCTTCCGCAGGTTCCCGAAGACTTCATCCATCGCGCCGGCCGCACCGCCCGCGCCGGAGCCCGCGGCATCGCTTCCATCTTCAGTACCTCTTCCGAACGTTCGGACGTGAAAAAGATGGAGCGCACCCTTTCCATCCGCTTTACCCGCAAGCCCGTCCCTGGCGGCCGTGCGGCCACGGGAGCGCCCATTATTATGATGCCCGCACCGACGCCCGAACGTCACAGTCGACCGCGCACCTATGGTGATCGCCCCAACAACAACAGTCGTCCCGCCAACAATAAGAATCGCCGCATGCGCAGCTTCCGCCCGGCAGCCCGCATCACCGGCTCCTAAGAGCCTGTTCCATCACCCAATCCGTCACAGCCGCGTCTTTGGCAGTACATGCCAGCGCGGCTGTGCCTGACACTGCATTCACAAAGTTCTCCACCGTCGGATAATGCAGGTTGGGGTTAGGCGGCAATTCCTCCGTACGTTCCCCATTTAAGGTCCTGATACGCAACTGCGGCCCATTCAGCGGCGTTAAATCGATCTCCCCCTCCGTACCGATCACGCGAAACTGGTCGCGAAACACGCGCGAATTCCACCGCACGTCCACCACTCCCCGCAGGCCCGTCTCGTAATCAATCGCCACCGTCGCCGAATCCTCCACCGCCAGCCGATGCACGGCCTTCGAGAGCAATGCGGCCACTCTAACCGGCGCGCCAAACAGAAAGTTGACGACATCGATCCGGTGGCACCCAATGTCGTAAAGTGGCCCACCGCCCGCAAGCGCCGGGTCCATCAACCACGCGCGATCCGCGGGCGGAAGCCAGCTATGGCAATTCGCCTCCGCCAACACCGGCTGCCCGATCGCGCCCTCGCGCAGCAGTTCGCGCAAACGCAGCACCTTAGGATAGAGCCGCCTATAATACGCCACGCCCAGCAGCCTCTTGCTTTCGGCCGCCGCGTCCACCATTGCCTGAGCCTCGGCATAATTCAACGCCATCGGCTTCTCGCAAAGCACGTGCTTCCCCGCACCCAGCGAGACCACCGCGCACGGCGCATGCAGCGCAACCGGCGCCGCGATGTACACGGCGTCAATCGCATCGTCGCCCAACGCTTCCTCCATAGTGCTCCACACCCGGGCGCCGGGATAAGCGTCCCCCTTGCGCGCATCCCGCGTCACCATTCCATATAGTTCACTCGCCGGCTCCGCCAGAATCGCCGGAATCACCCGTTTGCGTGCGATGTCGCCGATACCCACCACCACCCATTTCAAGCCCATCGATCAATGATAGAATCCTCGCGATGAGATCTGCGGTCGTGCTAATCATTGCCGTTCTCTGCGCATCGCCCTTGCCCGCGCAGACGCCCACCTTCGAAGTCGCTTCCGTCAAGCCGGCGCAGCCGCACGCCTCCGGGTCGCCCTTCGATGTCACCATCGCCGGTGGCATAATGGCCAGCCACGTTCCAGCCGGCATGTTGATCCAGATAGTCTACAATCTGAAGCCATTTCTGATCTTCGGATCCCCCGGCTGGCTCGACTCCGAAGAGTGGGCGATCGTTGCAAAGCCGCCCGAGGGTACGCCGCCCGTGAATCCGCCGAAGATCACACCGGAGCTTCGACTGCGCCTCCAAGCTCTCCTCGCGGACCGATTCCATCTCGTCGTCCATCACGAAACCCGTGAGATGCCGGTCTACGCGCTCGTCGTTGCCAAAAACGGGCCGAAGCTCAAACCGCCAGATGGCAAGAATTTCGGCCTTAGAATGGGACGTGGCGTAATCCTCACCACCGGCGGCGCAAAAATCGCGCTGTTGGCGAGCCTGATCTCCAATCAATTCGATCGGCCTGTCATAGATGAAACAGGCCTCACGGATGCCTACAGCATCACTCTTCGATGGACGCCCGATCCGCCGGCCGCCGCTCCCAACCAGGCGCAGACCACGTCCACCGTGGATGCAACCGGCCCCTCCATCTTCACCGCACTGCAGGAACAACTGGGACTCAAGCTCGAATCAAAGCGCAAGCCGGTCGAGGTTCTGGTTATCGATCATATCGAACACCCTTCCGAAAATTAGGCGAGGGTCCGGGATAGCTCGAAGGAGTCAGTGCCGCTACCTTAACGGCGGTTAATCATACCTAGCTGCTAACTTTGGGTAACCTAAGGGCCTGCTTGAGCCGTCTACGGTGCAAGTGGTTCCGCGCTACGGCATCGTCGCGACAGTAGCATTGACGGGTTGGTTGACTGCGGGCTTCGGCGCGTCGGCGCAGCAGTCTTCGGTTTCCCCCGCCGAGTCCCCCGCTGCCGAAAGCGCCCCCATTATCCCTGCGGCGGTTGCCGTCCCGCTAAATGAGGAACGCATCCTCAAAGTTATTCCCGATTACCAAACCGTCGAGGACTCCTCCAAGCCAGTAGCGCCGCTCACCTCCAGGGAAAAGTGGAATCTGGCCTGGCGGGAAACCATCGATCCTTTTAACGTCGCCAGCGCGGCCGTGACCGCGGCCTTTTCCCAACGCGGCAATCAGACGCCGAAGTATGGCGAGGGCTGGCCCAATTACGGCAGACGCTTCGGCGCTGCGGTCGCCGATTTTGGAACGCAGAATTTCTTCAGCGCCGGTCTCTTCGCCAACCTTCTACATCAAGACCCCAGGTACTTTCGCAAGGGTCCCACCGCAGGCGTACCACACCGAGTATTGTATTCCGTCAGCCGGCTACTGGTTTGCCGCAGCGACGCCGGCCATTCAGTATTAAATGGCTCTAATCTATTCGGAATGTCCCTGGGAATTGCGGCGTCCAATGTATACTATCCTTCTGCGAGCCGGACTGGAACCATAATGGCGGGCCGCGTGGAAACGAGTATGTTCGGCGGTGTGATGGGCAACCTGATGTCTGAATTCTGGCCCGACATCCAGCACAAGTTCTTTCAGAAGAAGCCGAAAAAGTAATTTCGAAATCAGCAAAGCCGATGAGCCGGGAACATTCGATCCTCTCCTCGCAACCGGCCCGACGTGGTCTTGTATGCGCGCTCCTTTGTCTGGGAGCGGGATTCTTTCCAGTGGCGCGCGCGGCATCAAAAAAGCCCCCGGGAACTGCGGTGGAAGCGCGTCTGCTCACGCCAATCTCTTCTTATACCGCCAAACCCGGCACGGAAATTGAAGCCATAGTCACTACCTCCGTTTGCCCGGCGGGCGACGTCGCGCTGCCTCCGGACGCCATCCTGCGCGGCGTGGTCTCAAAAGTTCACCGGGTTGGCATCGGACTGCTCCATGAGACCGCCGGCATGAAGCTGGAATTTCGCGAGCTTAGTTTCCCCGATGGTCGCGCGTATCCCATCCATTCGCAACTTACCGGTATCGACAACGCGCGTGAGAGTGTAGACTCACATGGGGCCATTCACGGCATTCGCGCCACCGCCACGCTCTCCAATCGCGCAGGCCAGCATTTGGCATTTCTTGCCATGGGCCACCCCGCCGCCGTACTGCCCTTCTTTTTGATCGAAAGCGCGATGTTTCATTTTCCGGATCCGGAAATCGAACTCATGCGAGGCGCCGATTTTCACCTTGCGCTCGAATTTCCGCGCGAATTCGGCGCGGTCTCGCGTTGCGCGGCCCCGGAGGAAATCTCCGAACGCGATTGGGCCGACCTTCATTCGCTGGTCAATTCCCTGCCCTACTGGGCCTACTCGAAACGCCAGCCGCAGCCTTTGGATTTGGTCAATCTTGTATACATCGGTTCCGAAGACGAGATCTCGCGCGCCTTCACCGCCGCCGGATGGATCGGATCGCGCCCCAATTCCATGCACGCCGGAATCAAGGCAATTCGCGCCATCGCCGAAGAGCGCGCGCTGGCCGACGCGCCCATGCGCATGCTGTTACTCGATGGCGTCGAACCGGACCTCCAGTTGCAACACAGCCTCGATACCTTTGAAAAACGAGACCACCTGCGCATTTGGGCGCGCGATCGCGAATTGAACGGCAGCAAGGTTTGGGCATCGGCTGCCACTCGCGACCTCGCTGCGGTTTTCTCGGTACGCCCTTTCGGCTTCACGCACCAGATTCAAGACAATGTCGATCTCGAGCGCGATCAGGTGGTGAGTGACCTCGCCTTCACCGGCTGCGTCGATTCGGTAGCCTATGTTTCGCGCCCGGAAACCGTGCGGACCTCGGGCGAGCCCTATCGCAGGGGCATCTTTACGGATTCCCGCGTCGCCGTGGTCACGCTGAATTCATGCCGCAATCCGAGCGAAAATCTTTCTAGCACCGGAACTATGCCCCAACCCCCGAAGATGGTGCGGTGGATCCGCCGTATCGTGCTCACCGCGCGCAACCACTACTTGCGGGACAACCTTATCTGGCGCACCGGAGAGGGTGTTCGTTTTGCATTCCGAACGGCGCGCGGATGGAGCGAAGAACGCAAGAACGAACGGCTTGCGCAAGCTCATGACGACGCCCTGGCGGCCCGCCCGGATTTGCGTCGCGATTTCGCCGTCATCGGAGATCAACGTCCGCCGATAATAGTTCCATGAGGTCCCTGCGCCGTCTGTGTTGGTTTTCCATTTTGGCGGCGATAAGCGTCACGCCACTCCTTTACTCCGCGCCCCAGAACGCGCTGCTTCTTCGGCAGAACTGGGCCATCCAATCCTCCACCGATGTGCGCGACTCCCCGGCTGTAATCTCCGCTGCCGATTACAAAGCCGAAAATTGGTATCCCGCGACCCTGCCTTCCACGGTTCTCAACGCGCTGGTTGAAAGCCATGTTTATCCCGACCCTTATGCTGGCATGAACCTGCGCCAAATTGCGGGAACGTCTTACCCCATCGCCGCCAACTTTTCGAATGCCCTCATGCCCCCGGACAGCCCGTTTCGCCATTCCTGGTGGTATCGCACCACGTTCGCGGTCCCGGCCGATTACAAAGGGCGTACGCTTTGGCTTGGATTCGATGGGATTAACTTCCGAGCCAACGTGTGGATGAACGGTAAGCAGATCGCATCTTCCACGCAAATGGCGGGCGCATGGCGGCTCTTCGAATATGATGTAACCGCCGCCGCAAAACCGGGCGAAGCCAACGCGCTGGCAATTGAGGTCTTCCCGCCGCAGCCGCACGATCTCGCCATTACCTTCGTCGATTGGAATCCGCTGCCGCCGGATAAAGACATGGGTCTCTGGCGCGACGTGTATCTTAGCGCCAGCGGTCCAGCGGCTATCCGATTCCCGGCCGTCTTCACGGTATTGAATTCGCCGGCCAACGATCTGGCATCGCTGACGGTCCGCTGCGAAATACGAAACGCCGCCGCGCGTGCGATCGATGGCGTGCTGCGCGGCAGAATCGAAGGCGTGGCATTCGAGCAGGCCGTGAGGCTGGGGGCGCACGAGACCCGTGTCATCCATTTCAACCCGGAACAGTTCCCGCAACTCAAAATCGCCAAGCCCCGCCTGTGGTGGCCGGCTCAAACCGGCGCGCAAGAGTTGTACCCGCTGGAATTGACTCTTGAGATCGGCGGCAAACCAAGCGATGTATCGCGCATTCAGTTCGGAATCCGCGAGGTAACTTCGGAAGTCGATGCCCAGGGCCACCGCCTATTCCACATCAATGGAAAGAACATACTGGTACGCGGAGCGGGCTACACGTTCGACATGCTCTTGCGGTCGTCGCCTGAGCGTCAGGAAGCCGAATTGCGCTATGTGCGCGACATGAACCTCAACGCTATCCGTTTCGAGGGCAAGTTGGAAGACGATCACTTCCTGGAGCTTTGCGATCAATACGGCATCCTGGTGCTGGCCGGGTGGTGCTGCTGCGATCACTGGGAAAAGTGGCAGGAGTGGAGCGCCGAAGACGAGACCATCGCGGCCGATTCGCTGCGCGATCAACTGCGCCGCCTGGAACGCCATCCGGCTCTTTTCGACTGGATGTACGGCAGCGATAATCCGCCGCCTCCCAAGATTGAAAGCATCTATCTGAACGTGATCAAAGAAGCCGAATGGCCCAATCCTTATCACTCATCAGCCACTGCCAAGGCCACCAAGCTTGGCGGGGCGACGGGCGTGAAGATGACTGGCCCCTACGAATACGTTGCGCCGGAATACTGGCTACTGGACACAACGCACGGCGGCGCGTATGGGTTCAATACGGAGACCGGTCCCGGTCCTTCTCCGCCGCCGGTCGAATCGCTCGAGCGCATGTTACCCGAAGGGCATCGCTGGCCTATCGACGCCTGGTGGGACTATCATGCCGGCGGCGGCGTATTCAAGGACATTCACGTTTTCACCGAAGCGTTGAACGCGCGCTACGGCAGCGCTAAGAGTCTGGAGGATTTCGCGCGGAAATCGCAGATGATGGCGTATGAAGGGCATCGCGCCATGTTCGAGGCCTATGGGCGAAATAAGTATGTGGCCACGGGCGTGATTCAGTGGATGCTCAACAATGCCTGGCCCGGACTGATCTGGCACTTGTACGATTGGTACCTCCGCCCCGGAGGTTCTTACTTCGGCGCCAAGAAGGCCAATGAGCCGTTGCATGTGCAATATTCCTACGACGATCGGTCGATCGTCGTAGTGAACTCACACTACAAAGCGTTCCCCGGCATGCATGTACGCGCCGCAGTCTATAACCTAGACATGACGGAAAAGTTCGCCCGCGAAGCGACCGCCGACATTGCGGAAGACAGCAGTACGCGCGTCCTTGCGGTGCCGGAGATTACCGGGTTGAGCTCGACTTACTTCGTAAGCCTTACGCTTTCCGATGCGGCGGGCATAACCGTCAGCCGTAACTTCTATTGGCTCTCCACCAGTCCGGAAACGCTCGAATTCGGTAAGTCGACGTGGTATCACACGCCGACCAAGACGTTCGCCGATTACACCGGCCTCAGTTCTCTGCCCCCGGTGGAGTTGAAGATCAATAGCGAAACGCGTCAGCACGGAATGGACCGCGTGACCACCGTGCTTATCGAAAACCCAAGCCGCTCGCTGGCGTTCGGCGTTCGTTTAAAGCTCGAAAAGGGCGCAGGGGGAGAGGAAGTTCTGCCCGTGCTTTGGGAGGACAACTACTTCGCCCTCCTTCCGGGAGAACGCCGGGGAATAGCCGCGACTTATCGCGCAAAAGATATTGGGCGCGCCACGCCTGTTGTAGAAGCGGAAGCGTGGAATTCGAGTCACAAGTAAGCTAGACCTTCTCCGGCCACTGATGCTTGGGATACCGCCGCGACAACTCCTTGCGCAGTTGCGGATAGAGCCTCTCCCAAAATCCCGCCAGATCGCTGGTCATCTGCACCGGCCGCTGATTGGGCGCAAGCAGGCGCGCTACAACCGGCGCCTTTCCGCGCGCGATGCGCGGCGACTCTCGCATGCCGAAAAAATCCTGTAGACGGGAGGCGATCCACGGCGGCTGGTTGGGTTCATAATGCACGCGAACCTGGCGGCCCCCGGGAAGCCGCATCGTCTCCGGAGCGATCTCATCGAAATCGCGCGGCAGAAGGCGGCGTAACGCCGGAATTAACTGGTGGCGCGCCGCGGCTTCGAGTTCGGCGAAGCTCCGCCTTCCTTGAGCGAGGTTTCGCAACGCTTCCGTGGCGTCGTCTTCCGACAGCGCCGGCATCTGGGCGTAAGCGGCGGCGAAACGCGCGCGCTCAAGGAAAGAATCGAGCGTAGCGCGATCTACAAAGCGCTCGATTCCGGCTTCGAGCGCCTTTGTCGCGAGCAGTTCACCGGCCGCAACGGAGTCCGCGTCGCGACGAGTTTGCTCGATCGCGATCTCTCCGAACATAAGCGCGCTCACGCCCTCTACGCGCTCGGCCGAGCGGTTCCACTCCACTTTCGACGTCTCGACGATACGGCTGGCGAACAGATCGATCAGCCACTCCGGTTCGATGGCGCTAGCCATCCGCACGAGCGGCGACTGGCCATCGCGACGGTCCTCCGCTTCCACAGCAATTAGAAACTCGGCTGCGGTTACGGTACTCGATGGCGCCAGGCGCGCGGAGCCGCCCGAGGCCAGGTGCAGATCGGCGCCCTGCCTTCTCCGCGCGACGCGATCCGGAAATGCCGCCAGGGCGGAGATGAGCAGCGCGTCATCGCGTTCGGTCTTCGGCAATGTCTGCCGAGGCGGATTCACTACGCGTCGAACCTGCCGTACTACTTGTGCCGTGCGCGGGTTCCACTCTCCGTCCAACAGAGCTAAGAGATCGGAGCGTCCGGCGTGCCGCGCCTCGACAGGCAAGCGCTCACCGGCACTGAGTAGCGCCGCCACGGTGCAGCCGTCTTCCGCCACGCCGCGCCGGCGCGCCTCGACAATCAGCCGCGCCAATCGCGGATGCAGAGGGTAGCGCGCCATCTCACGTCCGGTATCGCCATCGGCCCCTAATTGCCGAAGCAAGTCTTCCGCCTGCTCCGCGACGGCGGGAGGCGGCGCATCCAGCCATTCGAGTTCACGGAATCCATCGATGTCCAAGGCGCGCAGCAAGAGCGCAGCCGGCGCCAGATCCGCGCGGAGAATCTCCGGAACGTCATGCGCTTGACGCCGCACGAAATCCTCCAGCGGATAAAGCCGAATCGCACGACCTGGACCCGTACGGCCGGCACGGCCGGCGCGCTGATTGGCCGATGCCTGGCTGATGCGGCCAACTTCGAGCGTGGGCAGGCCGGACCACAGGGAGTGCCCGGCCGTGCGCACGAGACCGCTATCGATTACCGTGTTGACGCCTTCGATGGTGATGGAACTTTCGGCGACGTTGGTGGCCAGGATGATCTTGCGTTGGGACGACGGGGCGACAGCGCGGTCCTGCTCTTCGGGTGATTGATCGCCATAAAGCGGCGCGACGGTCCATCCTCGTCTCTGTGCCAGCGCGACGCAGGCGTTCTGTGCGCGGCGGATCTCCGCGGCGCCCGGCAAGAAGACCAGCACGTGGCCCTCGACAGTCTCTTTCAATCGGTCCATCGCCGAAGAGACCTGGGTCTCGAGCGGCGCCGACGAATGAGGCGTGTAGCTAACCTCCAACGGATACTGCCGGCCTGCGGAACGCACCACATCCGCATTTAAGAAGCGAGCCACCGGACCGGCGTCGAGAGTGGCCGACATCACGACCAGACGCAAATCGGGCCGCGCCGTCCGTTGCAAACGCCGCAGCAGGGCAAGCGCGAGATCGCCTTCCAGATGGCGCTCGTGAAATTCGTCCAGGACCACGCAGGCAACGCCCGCTAGCGTAGGATTCGAAAGCAGCATGCGAGTCAGAACGCCCTCGGTAACGAATCTCACCCGCGTGGCGGCGCTGGAGACTTCTTCAAATCGTACTTGATATCCCACGGAGCGCCCAACCACTTCGCCGCGTTCGCCGGCCACAAAGCGCGCCGCAAGCCGCGCCGCCAAACGCCGCGGTTCGAGCACCAGCACGCGTTCGGCGCCTAACTCCAGAAGGGCTGGAGGTACGCGAGTGGTCTTGCCCGCGCCGGGCGCGGCCTCAATCACCAGATTGCTCGATTCCCGCAGTTTGCGAAGGATTTCCGGAAGCGAAGAATCGATGGGCAGTTGCACGCAATCCCATGTTTACATGCGCGTCTTCGAATATACTGAGGATGCATGCCGCACAGTGGCCGCCTGCGGACGGCGAGGGCCTTGGTTTTCGCGCTAGCGCTATTTATTTTGGCGGCAATTGCCTATCTTTCGAACCGCAATTGGCAGGAATACGCTTCAACGCGCGCGGAAGGCCAGACCGCTTCGCAGGCCGTACGCGTGAATGAGCGCCTACTGGGGTTGATTCGCGATGTGGAAACCGGGGAGCGCGGCTATCTACTGACAGGGCGATCGGATTATCTTGTGCCTTATCACCAGGCGCTCGCGTCGATCGACGATGATCTGGAGTTACTCCAGGGGTTGTTGGCAAAGCATCCCCAACAGTTAGAGCGCTTCGCCAATCTTAAGACGCTCATCATAGCCAAGCTGGAAGAGACAAAGACTACTCTTGATGTGCGGGATACGGACGGCGCGGCGGCCGCGCTGGCCGTCATGGAAAAAGGCACCGGCAAGCAGTTGATGGACGGGATCCGCGCCGTTTCGCAGCAAATCGAATCCGGGGCTGACGAGCATCTGAACCAGTCACGGACTAACATAAGCCGACACACATCACAGGCTCGGCTAATCACCCTGATTGGGTGCAGCCTGCTGCTGGTCATTCTGGTCGGAGCTTTCATTGCAAACGAGCGGTCTGCCAACCACCGGGAAGACCTGATCGCCGAACTGGCAGGGGCCAACCGCGAGTCGGCCGAGGTACGAGACTTACTCCGTACAACGTTGTATAGCATCGGCGATGGGGTGGTGACCACCGATTGCGCGGGCTGCGTACAGTTAATGAATTCCATGGCCGAACGCCTGACCGGGTTTGCGGAAAGCGACGCGCGCGGCACACCAATTGAAGAGATTTTCAAAGCTGGGGCTGAAGATCAACGCCGGATTCCAGTCAATGCCGTGCGAGCTGTATTGAGCGCGATGTCCGCAAGCCCTACAGGCGCGCCCGTTCGAATGCGCGGCAAGGGCGACACAGAGATCTTCGTCGAGGCAAGCGCGACGCCCATCCTGGATGCGTCCGGCGCATTGCGGGGCGCGGTGCTGGTGTTGCGTGATGTATCGGCCCGCGTGCAGAGCGAGGAACGCTTACGGCAGGCCGCGAAGCTGGAAAGCCTCGGTGTGCTGGCCGGCGGCATCGCGCACGATTTCAACAACATTCTGGTCGGGATTGTAGGCAACGCCAGTCTGCTCGAGGACTACTTTCCGCCCGGTGCCGCGGGACGCGAGCTGGTAGATACCTTGCAATCCGCGGGGAACCGCGCCGCCCGTCTCACCAACCAGATGCTGGCCTATTCCGGCCGCGGCAAATTTGTCGTTCGGGAGTTGGATCTTTCGCACGAAGTGGAAGAGATCGCGTCGCTGGTGGCCGCAGCGATTCCCAAGAACGTCGAACTGCACCTCTCGCCGGCGCGGGGGCTTCCTCCGATCGATGCTGACGGCGCACAGTTACAACAGTTGATCATGAACCTGGTAATCAACGCAGCCGAGGCGGTTGGTGAAAGCAGTGGATACGTGGAGGTCTCCACTTTCCTCCAAAGGGTGACAGACCAGCCGATCATCGATGTGCTTGGCGAAACGCTGCAACCAGGGTGCTATGTAGTGCTTGCCGTCAAAGATACGGGGCACGGAATGGATGACGCCACAAAGGCGCGGATTTTCGACCCATTTTTTACTACGAAGTTCACCGGACGTGGACTGGGCCTTGCCGCGACGTTGGGAATCGTCAAGGGTCACGGAGGAGCCATCGAAGTCCAATCGGCGCCTGCCCAAGGCGCGCTGTTTCGAGCTTACTTCCCAGCCCTTAACGCCGCGAACGGCGCGCGAAGCGGCGGCCTCTCCTCCTTCTCTTCCGCCGGCTGACCCGACGCCTTGCGGGCGGGAAATTCCCGCCCGCCGATGAGCGGCAATGGTTTTATGCCGCTCTTGCCGCGCGTTCGACCTTGGGGAAGTCCAACTCAGTCTGCGCCACCGTGTTGAAGTAGTTTTCGAACACGTTCAGCGCGACTTGCGCGACTATCTCAACGATCTCGCTATTCGAATATCCTTGTTTTCGCAACTCCACGATGGAACAGTCGCCCTCGCGGGCTACCAGCGCATCGGCGAACCGAAGCACGGCGGCGGTTTCCTCATCGCTCGCGCGACCGTAACGGCTTGCCAAAATCTCTTCGCCGGTCAAACCCAGGCAGCCGGCCAGGGCGGCGTGCTGAGCCAGTGAGTAGTCGCAGTGGTTCGCTTGCGCCACGGTAAGAGCGATCTGCTCGCGCAGCCGCGGCGCAAGTTGACCGGCGGACAACATGCGACGGAACTGCAGATATCCCTCGAGCGTAAGCGGTGAATTGGCCATGGCCTTGACCATGTTGGAAGCGGGGCTCCGATCATTGTTAACGTTTTCGAGAAGCCGACGGGCGCTGTCCGTTGCGTCTTCCAGGCGGATGGATTGAATGACTTGCATAGGTATGTCTCCTCTGTCACGCGATGGTTTGCCTTTCATTGAATCGCTGACAACTGGATGACGCCTCGAACGAGGCGATTGTGGGTAATGGGCCAAGGAGTTTAACTTAACTTTACAGAACCGGCGCGCCGGCTTCCAGACGCAGGTAGTCGTAAATGATGCCGCTGGTCAAGCTTCCACCTGGGATTGTTAATTTCAGAGTGTTGGAGCCATGCTTCAGAAGCGCGGCGTCGAAGCTGAGATCCTTTTCCACCCATGAGCCTTCAATGCCATCGCGGTTGATGGTGGCGTTGTAACTCAAGCCTTCGACGGCGCCAGCCGGTTGATCGTTTACGGCAACGTCGATCCGGCTCGCCGAGACGCCGGCAAGAGCCAGGTGAAGCGTTACCCGACCAGGCAGTTCGCCGCTCAGCGGAAACTCGATGGTCCACGTGGTGGCGCGGCCGTTGCCACGCCCCGTGGGATCGTCCGCGATTGCATGTGGAACTTGCTCGAAGAACCAATCCTTACGATAGTCGCTCTTACCGATGGCATAAGTCACGTCATTAGGGAATAACTTGGGATATTCCAGATACCAGCCCCAATGGAAATAATCGTCGCCTTTAAAGAACTCCTCTCCGCTGCGGTTGGGAATTCCGATCTCCCAAATCTGGCGGCCATAGCGAACCGGTTTCCATCTCAAGGCGCCGAGTTCGACTGGCCCACCCGCCGCCACGACAATATCCGTCTTGGCGAATTCGCCGAGCACGCCATCGGCAAGCGCGTGAAGCTCATAAGTTCCAGGGCCCACGTTGGGAATGCGAAAACGTCCATCGGACGATCCGCGGACCCAGAATTGATAGTGCTTTGCGTCATTCTGCCAGGTACCGCGGCCGCTATCCGGATAGGAGAGGCCGACCAGCAGGTTTGGGAGCGACTGAGTTTGAGGATCGTCAATCTTGAGCTGCCCTGAAACCGCCGCGCGATCCGACGCCGGCGTGTAACCAGGAGCATGAACCCAGGAATAGGGCCACGCTGCCGATTCCTTTGCGGCTTTGGCCAAGGCATCGGCGAACATCGCGTCTGGATCCGCGGCGGCGTTCAGGTAAATCAGGATTGGGCCCACAACTTTCGTCCAATCTTCACCATCGGCCAACCGCAAGTCTGTCCCTCCGTAGTGAGTTCCACGCCAGTAATCGAGCAATGTCGGATCGCCACCGTTGTTATCGTCTAAGTGGCCGGTAAGTTCGACATGGGTTGCGCCACCGCTCAAATACTCCATGGACGGATTAATGAAATACAGACCGATATCTTCCTTGGTACTGGACCATCCGAATGCGGGGATCTTGAACTGGACTGCGGAATAGTCGTACTTATGTTCCACCTGACCTTTATAAACGCCGGTGGTCAGGCGACGCGCTTCTTTCATGTTGAGCGCCGATCCATGATCCCAATCGGCTCCAGTGGGCATGAGCTTGTTGCGCTGCGCATCGATGGACAGCCAATCGAAAACGGCGCCGTTGAGTTTGACGCCGAAGCGGCTCTCACCGACCTGCGTGCGCGGGTATGCAGCCGGATGCGAAAAAATGGCATAGGCATAGACGCCCGAATCGTCGCGCGCCAGGGCATAGCGAAGCTCAAGATCGCAGAGCATTCCGCCGCCCGGCCCACCGCCGCCGAGCGGTTTGCCGCCGGAGATTCCCCTGATCGACACCTCGCCGCGCTCGCCTCCGTTCGACGCGGGATCAATGGTGATCGAAGGGATGATCTGCGACGCGTTGCCAGTGTTCTGTTCCCAATAGCCTGCCGGGTGTCCGGAGGCATGGCCCATCAGTTCCAGATTGTGAAACATGAGCGACGTCAGATCGCCGGTCTTCTTGCTGATAGTTGCCGTAACTTGCGAATTCGAGAGAGTGAACGACGTCTCGTCACCGACGATCTTCACCGGCGTTGCGGCCCCAAACAGGGTGAGCGGCACTAATGGGATCAAGCAGGCGATGAGGCGTTTGGACGACATCGGCTTTACGATAACAGAGGCGAATGCCCGAGCGCCTTTTCAGGGCAACAGGCTGCGGGCCATGGCGAGACGGGCCCAGCCGCTTTATCTATCGCTACTTGCCACGTGAACCGGCGGGACCAGCCAGATTCTTTGAGAGGTACTCCACGACGATGCGTAACTCTTCGGGAGTTCCGGTGGCGCCGCGCGCTACCATGGACGCCACTTCCTGCCGCCACTCGGCGGGCGACATGCGACTGCGCGAGAATGTCTCCGTGCCGTGGCACTCTCCACAGACTTTCTCAGTGACGGCCTTGCCCTCGCCTGCGGGCAACTCGGCGCTCAATTGGGCAGAGGGCGCGGCGGAAGGCGCCAGGCGCGTCACCAACGGCGCCGCCTCGGTTTGCGTGCCAGTGAGCGAAAACGCGATCACGGTATCGGCGGTGTTGGCGGAATTGTCGCCAACGTTGCGCAGGTGCGCGGGACCGCCGGCCGCAATCGCGACATACTGCTGCCCGTCTCGTCCGAGATAGGTTAGCGGCGTCGCGTTTCCGGTGGCGTCAAGCCGTCCCGCCCAAAGCTCGCGGCCGGTGCGGGAGTCGAACGCGCGCAGGCGGGCATCGTTGGTCGCGGCGATAAACACCACCCCGCCGGCGGTGGCGATGGAACCGCCTACGTTCGGCGTGCCGGTATTCGGCAAGCCGAGCTCATCGAAGTTCCCCAACGTAGTCTTCCAGGCGATATCTCCGGTCTTTGCATTTACCGCCGTCAGTTCTCCCCATGGCGGCTGCTGACACGGATAGTTATCCTGGTCGAGGAAGCGCTGGTATCCGCTCTCATTGCGATAAGGCACTGGGCTACCAGCAGGCGACGGCGTCATGTGGCCGATCGCGCCCAGGTTGCTGGTGTTGACGAAGACGTAGCCAAGTGAAGGATCGAAGGATACGCCGCCCCAATTCCCGCCGCCCATGGCGCCTGGGAAGACGACCGTGGGCTTGGTTCCATAGGGTGTGAAGATGCTGCCGACGTGCATCTTGTCAAACAACTCTTCGCAATAGCGTTGCGCTTCCGGCGTACGGCGGGTCAGTTCCTCGCGGCGAATCGAAGTGCGCGCGAGGGGCGGCGGCTTTACGGGAAAGGGCTGTGTGGGCCAGGCTTCTTCACCCGGCACATCACTCGCCGCCACTTTACGCTCCTCTACGCCGAACACCGGTTTTCCGGTCATACGATCGAGAATGAACAACATGCCCGTCTTAGTGATCTGAGCCACGGCGGGTACGCGGCGGCCGTTTTCCACCGCTTCGATCAATGCCGGGCCGCCCGGCAAATCGTAATCGAAAATATCGTGATGAATGATCTGGTAATACCAGCGCAGCTTGCCCGTGGCGGCCTCGAGAGCAAGCACGCAGTTGGCGTATAGATTGGTTCCCTTGCGATCGGCGCCGTAAAAGCTGTCGGCCGCATTGCCGGTTGAGACGAACACCAGGCCGTGTTCCATATCCACGTTCATGATGCCCCACGCGCTGGGACCGGAGCGGTTCTTCCAACCACCGGGCCCCCACGTTTCATTACCGGGCTCGCCGGGCTGGGGAACGGTGTGGAACCGCCATACGAGCTTGCCCGTGCGCGCGTTGAAGGCGCGGGGATCACCGCTGGGCCCTTGCCCCGGACCCTCTTGTGTGTTCGGCCCGACAATCAACAGATCGCGATAGATGGCGACCGGCGACGTGATGCTATACCCGGCGCGTGGAAACTGTTCCGCCACGCCGACGCGCAGATTCACCACGCCGTCATCTCCGAATTCTTTGACCGGCTTGCCGCTCTTGGCGTCCAGAGCGATCAGCCGGCCATCGGCGGTTCCGAAGATAATCCGCGCCGGAGTTTTGGAATCGCCTGGCCAAAAGGAGACGCCGCGATGCTCTTTCGGATGGGGAACTTTAGGATCGTAAGTCCAAAGTTCTTTTCCGGTCTCCGGTTCGAGCGCCACGATGCGTCCGGCCTGGGTAGAAAGGTACATCATGCCGCCCGCGACGATAGGCGTGGTTTCAAAAGGCTTTCCCGGTTCGCCGGTGTGAAACGTCCAGGCGCGCCGCAATTTCGCGACATTGGAGGCGGTGAGTTGTTTGAGAGGCGAATAGTGCGTGCCGCCGGGGTCGTGGCCATACATCGGCCAATCCGTCTGGGCGCAAGCCGAAATGGCCGCCGCGGACGCAATCAGAAATTTTCCGATCCACCTCATTTGGATAAGTCTAGCAGCGCTCTGGTTCATCTTATGCGTCACGGGCTCACGTTGTATACTACGGCCGTATCCCGCAAACGACCAGCGACCGGGATATAGGAGGTTTCCATGTCGACAACCTTATGCGCGCCGGAGCGGACGGTACCGCTTACGGCTACGAAGCTTCTGATTAACAACCGGTGGACGGAGGCGGCTTCCGGCCGCTCATTCCCCACCATTGACCCAGCAACGGGTGACGAGATTTGCCAGGTGGCTGAAGCCGACCAGGCGGATGTGGATCGCGCGGTGAAAGCGGCACGCCACGCATTCGAACGCGGACCTTGGCACAAAATGGCTGCCGCCGAGCGCGGAAAGCTGATGAACAGGCTCGCGGACCTGATCGAAAAGCATGCCGATGAATTGGCTCGTCTGGAGAGCCTGGATAACGGAAAGCCGTATCGCGTAGCGCTGGCGGCGGACGTGCCACTCACGATTGCCTGTTTCCGCTACTACGCGGGATGGGCGGACAAAGTGCAAGGGCGAACCATCCCGATTAGCGGCAACTACTTCTGCTACACGCGTCTGGAACCGGTGGGCGTGGTGGGCCAGATCATTCCCTGGAATTTCCCGCTGTTGATGCAGGCGTGGAAACTCGCCCCGGCCCTGGCATGCGGCAACACGGTGGTAATGAAACCCGCCGAGCAGACCCCGCTCACCGCGCTGCGCGTAGGGGAATTGATTGTGGAGGCCGGATTCCCGGAAGGAGTGGTGAACATTCTGCCCGGTTATGGCCCCACCGCGGGACAAGCGATTGCCCGGCACATGGACGTGGACAAGGTGGCATTCACTGGTTCGACTGAGGTGGGCCATCTGATTATGGAAGCGGCCGCGCAGACGAACTTGAAGCGGGTAACGCTCGAGCTGGGCGGCAAGAGCCCGAATATTGTATTCGCCGACGCCGAAATGGAGAAGGCGATTGAGGGCTCCCACTTTGCGCTCTTCTTTAACCAGGGTCAATGCTGCTGCGCCGGGTCGCGGCTCTTTGTAGAAAGTAAGGTCTATGACGAATTTGTCGAGCGCAGCGTAGAACGCGCCAAGCGCCGCACCGTTGGCGACCCCTTTGACGAGAAAACCGAGCAAGGCCCACAGGTGGACGATGCTCAATTCGAGAAGGTGATGAGTTACATCGATTCCGGCAAGCAGGAAGGGGCGCAGTTGCTATGCGGCGGCGGCCGCGTGGGAGACCGCGGTTATTTCATCGAACCGACCGTGTTTGCGGGCGTGCGGGACGAGATGAAAGTTGCGCGGGAAGAGATCTTCGGACCTGTGATGTCGATCATCAAATTCGATAGCCTGGACGAGGTGATCGAACGCGGCAACAAGACGATGTACGGTTTAGCGGCGGCGGTGTGGACCAAGGACATTACCAAGGCAACCGCGGTTGCCAACGGCCTGCGCGCGGGCACGGTCTGGGTAAACTGCTACGACGTCTTTGATGCGGCCGCTCCCTTTGGCGGCTTCAAGCAGTCGGGCATCGGGCGTGAACTAGGCGAATACGGTCTGCAGCAATATACCGAAGTCAAGACGGTAACGATGGCGTTGGGCTAGAATAACCAGGCCCTGTGAAAGGGCGGGCCGTTCGCGCGAGCGGCCCTGCTATTTGCCCTTTGAGCCAGTTATCTGGCTGCAATCTTCAGATTGGAGAAGTAACCCTCGGTTCCGGGTCCAACCCAAAGTGCGACTCCGCCTGCCTTTGGCTCAAGCTTCAAATCGTTCACGATGAGACAAGGCTGCTCCGCGCCGTTCACGTACAGACGCGCTTTGCGGCCTTCTACCTCGATCTTGTATTTGGTCCAGACGCCAGGCTGCAAGTCGACATAGGACTCGTACTTTTCCGGGGCCTCTTGGCGCGATCGGGCGAAGCTAAAGTCGGGGAATGAGCTGTATTGGGTAGAGTGATTCCTGCGAATTTGATCGTCGGCCCGACCGTTAGTGGGTCTGAGATAGATGTATTCATAGCTGCCATCGGCCTGAAGCCGGAACGCGATGCCGATGAAGCCGCGCGCAGCGGCGTCGGCGCCGGCAGCCGGTTGACCGGCTAAATCGACTTCGATCGAGCCATCCCGAAATGAGGCATCCTTGATTAGCGCATAGGACGCGGCATTCGCCGCCGCGGGCGCGGCGATGACTTGGATTGCGTTCCGGCCTTTAAAGTTCATCTGTGCAATGGTTACGTTTTTTGCCGTTAATCGATCGACTGTTTGAGCCATCAGCGGGACGGCAAAGAACGCCAAGAGAGATGCGTGTGCCACGGTCATAGCGGAGGAGAAGCACGCGGACGTCCAGTGACCCTAAGATCCGAGGAACGCGTCTAACGGCCCGGCCGTTGGGGGTGGGCCGATTGCGCTTGCGATCTTGTTCGTATGTGAGACCGGGTGTCCGCCTTCGAACACCGGCCTTTCCGGCAAACGATGTCTTCCATGTGAAGTTGGGCAGCCGTGCTCCGCTTCCGATATATAATTGCCTGAAATGAAAAAGCTAAGCCTGTGGGTCCTCGCGACGTGCGTCCTGAGTGTTTCCGCGCAAACGCCGCGGCATATTACCAGCCCTAAGGAGCAGCTTGGCTTCAACATCGGAGACGATTACCGGCTGGTCAACTATTCCCAGTTGGAAACCTATTGGAAGAAGCTGGCCGTGGAATCCGACCGGATGAAACTTATCGATATCGGCACAACTGCCGAGGGCCGGCATACCTGGATGGCGATCATTACGTCGCCCGAAAACCACAAGAAGCTGGCGCGTTACAAAGAGATCTCGCAGAAACTGGCCGCGGCCGAGGGAGTGTCTTCCGAGCAGGCGCACGCTTTAGCGCGCGAAGGCAAAGCCGTGGTTTGGATAGATGGCGGCTTGCACGCTACCGAGACGGCGGGCTCGCAACAGTTGCTGGAGATGGTCTTTCAGATGTTAAACCGCAACGACCCGGAAACCATGCGCTTGCTGAATGAGGACATTCTGCTGTGCGTGCCGGCCAATCCGGACGGGCAGGAACTGGTGGCCAACTGGTATATGCGTGAAAAGGACGAGACCAAGCGAACCATGAACGGATTGCCGCGCCTTTACAACAAATACATTGGCCACGACGACAATCGCGATTCGCTGACCTCTAATATGCCGGAGACGGCCAACATGAACCGGCAGCTTTTCATCGAGTGGAACCCGCAACTGATGTATAACCATCACCAATCCGGGCCGGCCGGAGAGGTGATCTTCATCCCGCCGCTGCGCGACCCGGTGAATCACAATCTGGACCCGCTGGTGACGCTGGGAATCCAGGCGGTAGGCACGGCCCTGCACGAACGACTGGTGGCGGAGGGCAAAGGTGGAAGCGGCATGCGCACGCAGGCCAACTACGACGGTTGGTGGAATGGCGGCATGCGCAACACGGCCACCTATCACAACACGATTGCCCTTTTAACCGAAATCATCGGCAGCCCAACGCCGATGGAGATTCCGCTGATTCCCGAGAAGCAACTCTATATTAGCGATCTGCCGCTACCTATCGCGCCGCAGCCATGGCATTTCCGCCAGACTATCGATTACCTTATGGAAACGAACCGGGCCATGCTGGATTACGGCGCGCGCAATCGCGAGACGCTGCTTTATAACATCTGGCGCATGGGTATGAACTCGATCGAGCGCGGCAGCAAGGATTACTGGACCATTACACCCAAGCGCATCGAGGCATTGCGCGCGGCCGCTGGAGAGGCGCCTGGAAGAGGCGGACGCCAAGGGCAAGCTGCCAGCGGCGGTGGCGATGCGCCGGGCGGCGGAGGCGGCGGACGAGGCGGCGTTCCCCCTGCCCTTTACGAGAAGGTTCTGCACGACCCGACCATGCGGGATCCGCGCGGTTACGTAATACCGTCCGATCAGCCCGACTTTCCCACCGCCACGCGGTTCATCAACACGCTGCTGAAGAGCGGCATCACCGTGCTGCAGGCATCGGCGCCGTTTGCGGTGGCGGGAAAGACTTACCCCACTGGATCTTACGTCGTGAAGACGGCCCAAGCGTTCCGGCCGATGGTGCGCGATATGTTCGAGCCGCAAGACCACCCTCGCGACGATCTGTTTCCCGGAGGGCCGCCCATCCCGCCATATGATATCGCCGGCTGGACGCTGGCAATGCAGATGGGCGTTGCGTACACCCGCGTTCTCGACCAATTTGACGGGCCGTTTACCAAGCTTCAAGGGCTGCAGAAGCCGATGCCGAGAAGCGTAACCGGTCCGGCGAATCCAGCAGGATACTTGATCAGCCACCGCTCCAACTATTCTTTTGTGCTGGTGAATCGTCTGCTTAAGGCGAATGCCGAAGTCTATTGGCTGAAGGGCGCGACCAAGGTGGGCGATGAAGACCTGGGCGCAGGCGCTATCTGGGTACCCGCGTCCGCCACTGTGCTGGCGGTAATGCGGAAGGGCGCAATCGACCTGGGCGTGGCCGTCTATGGAGTCGCCAAGGCTCCCACCGGCGATGCCCTTCGCATTCCGCGCGTGCGCATCGGTTTATACGATCAGTACGGCGGCTCGATGCCCTCCGGTTGGACGCGCTGGCTTTTCGAGCAATACGAATTTCCATTTGAAGTGGTTTACCCTCAAACGCTTGACTCGGGGGATCTGAAGAGCCGCTTCGACGTGTTGGTATTTCCCGACGGAGCAATGCGCGGCGCGGGGGGCGGCCGCGGAGGCAGGGGTGGAGGCGGAGCCGATCCACAAAATGTGCCAGAGGAGTATCGCGCTCAGCTGGGGCGCATTACCGAGGAGAAGACTATGCCGCAAATCAAACGGTTTGTGGAATCGGGCGGCGCAGTGGTGACCGTGGGGAGTTCGACCAGCATGGCCGAACTGTTGGGCGTGCCGCTATCGAACGCCCTGACGGAAAAAGGCCCCGACGGACGAGAGCGCGCTCTGGCGCGCGACAAGTTCTATATTCCAGGGTCATTGATGCGAGCGAAAATCGACAATACCAATCCCCTCGCGTATGGAATGCCGGAACAAGCGGACGTCTTCTTCGATAACAACCCCGTATTTCGGCTGCAAGGGGACGCGAAGGCAAACGGCATCAATCCGGTGGCCTGGTTCTCCGGACCCGAAACGCTTTCGAGCGGCTGGGCGCAAGGACAGCAATTGCTGGATGGCACAACCGCGGTGGTGGAAGCGAAAAAAGGCGAGGGTAAGGTCTTCGTGATGGGGCCGGAGGTGACGTTCCGCGGCGAACCCGACGGGACATTCAAACTGCTGTTCAACGGCCTTTTCTACGGCGCCGCGCAACCGGCGACGTTACGGTAAACATATCGGCGTCAGTTGGCCGAAGGTTTCTCGGCATGGTCAATTACTAAGACCTCCACAGAACCCGGTTGCATTTCGAGTTTCAAGCCGACTTGATCCTGTATCGCGCGGACCAAAGGCGGGGCGGCCGCGGACTGCGAATCGTCGGCTGCATATTCGATGAAGAAATCGAAATTGCCGTGGATGCCCGTCTTGTTCAGTACCGGGCGTCGCAAATGTTGCGCCAAGCGCTCGACCAATTGATTCATTGTGGCGTTCGTACCGAGGAACGTTTGAGAGACGGCGGCGGCGGTTATGGGACCTGTCCGCCCGGAACTGACGAATGGTTGCTTGGTAGTATCCTTCGGAGGATTGAGTTTCGGGCCGCCCTTTATTACCACTAACGCGTAGACGGATTCCGATTTCGACTCGCGATGGACCTTGAGCTGGAACCGCTCTGCTAGTACTGCTTGCAGCATGAGTCGCATTTCCGGATTGGGAGGCGTTTTGAAATTGGCGGGGACCCACTTACTGGACGCGGAGCTTTCGGGCGGCTTGGCGTCGAGGTTATACCGTTCGCTGTCCACCCAGCCTGGGCCTCCGAGGATTCGATACATTTCCATGTCATAGGCGTCATGGATCAACTGTTTCAGCGTGTAATTGGTTGCGCTGATTCGCCCGCCAGGATAAGTGAAGAGACCGATGGGTAGTTTTCCTTGATCCTGCACCGTGCACGGGCGGATGGATGCCACTTCAAAAGCCGGCGCCGGTGTCTGGGCGAATATGATCGCCGCGGCGAAGGCATTCAGGCCAAACGCAATGAATGATGGTTTCATCTCTTCCTCTCAGACGCCGCGATGCGGCTATTCGTTGACGCCGCCGAACAGATGACCTGGCGCCTCTAATTATGGGATTGGCGGGAAGAAAAGTATACTGTGGGCGTGCGCCGCCTGCTGTTCTTGCTGACATTTCCGCTCGTCGCTGCGGCTCCCCCAGTGGTGTTCATCGAGCACACCGTCGCCACCGGCCTCCGTGGAGGTTACCAGGTTGTGGTGGCAGACCTCAATCACGATGGCAAGCCCGACCTGATCGCGCTCGCCAGCGGAATGAACGAGCTCGTTTGGTATGAGAATCCCGGCTGGCAACGCCACGTCCTCGCAACAGGACAATCCCGTATGATCAACTGCGCCGTCATCGGCAACGAAATCGTTCTCGCCAGCGAATTCAATAACGAAGCCAAGAACTCTATCGGCCTGGTCAGCGTTCTGCGTCCCGGCGCCGATCCACTACAGCCGTGGGTCGCGACCGAGATCGACCGCCTGCCTACAAGCCACCGCCTGCGCGTGGCCGACCTCTTCGGCGATGGCCGCCCCGTAGTGATCAATGCACCGCTCACGGGAGCCACAGCGACTGCGCCCGACTATCGCGGCCAAACGCCGCTGGTTTTCTACCGGCCTGGAGAATGGAAACGGCGCCTCATCAGCGATGAAAATTCTGGTGTAGTGCATGGCGTGCTTATCACCGATTCCAACTGCGTCCTGACGGCCAGTTTTACCGGCATTCACCTGTTTTGCGCAACCAAAAACGGCGGGTTCGAACGCACGGAAATCGCGAAGGGCGACCCGGCGGCGTGGCCGAAGTCAGGATCGAGCGATGTTGCTGCCGGCCATCTCGGCAAGGACCGGTTCCTGGCAGCCATCGAGCCCTGGCATGGAAACAAAGTCGCCATCTATACCGAAAAGAATGGTCACTGGGAACGCAGTGTAATTGACGATTCCCTACTGGATGGCCACACCATCCAGACGGCCGATTTCGACCACGATGGTAATGACGAAATTGTGGCCGGATCTCGAGGCCAGCCCCATTCCGTGTATCTGTACACCTACGACGCCGGGGCCAAAAAATGGACTCGCTCCGATCTCGATAATGGCGGCATGGCAGCCGCGAGTTGTGCCATCGCCGATCTGAACGGGGACGGCCGTGCCGATGTCGCTTGCATTGACTCCGGCCACGTCAAGTGGTATGAGAATCGCTTAACTCAATAACTCTGCTGTGTGCGGTGGCCACGCCGGCGGCCACTTCGAGACATTATTGCCGATTGTCCGAATTCGAGAGGCCAATCGATGACGGGGTACGAGCCGAACGCAGGCCAGATGCCAAGCGTCTTGGAGACGTTGCGGATGTATTTGCGGACGGAAGGGGAGTTCTCGAAAGCTATTCCTAGTAGGACAAAGCGGCTTCCGATGGGTGCTGAGTGTTGGGGAACCTACTGTATTTAGAATCTTTGGTCGGGGCGGGAGGATTCGAACCTCCGACTTCCTGGTCCCGAACCAGGCGCTCTACCAGGCTGAGCCACGCCCCGATGTTCCCAGTTTAGCCGCTTGCGTGCCTCTCGCACAAGCGCGTACCATCGGATTCGTGGCCGATAGCCAAAAATTGCGCGATCTTCCCTCAGTTCACGAGGCGCTCGAACGCTTGCCGGTCGAGTGTTCCCGCTTTCCTCACGCGCTCGCCGTGGAAGAGATTCGCCGCGCCATTGCCATCGCTCGAGCTGAAATCCTCAGCGATAGCGGCAACGGAGCAAGTAACGGTATCCCCATCGAACAGCGCGCAGCGCGTGCGCTCGCCGCCCTCGAACGCCCTTCTCTTCGCCGCGTCATCAACGCCACGGGGGTTGTGCTGCACACCAATCTCGGCCGCGCACCGCTCGGTGGCGGCGTCTTTCTTTCCGGCTACTCCAATCTCGAGTACGATCTCGCCGCCGGCCGCCGCGGCAAGCGCGACGTCCACTTCGCCGGCCTCCTCGAGCGTCTGCTTGGCGCTCCCGGCATCGCTGTTAATAACAACGCCGCCGCGCTCTTTCTGGCCCTCAACGAATTAGCGGCAGGTGGAGAAGTCATTGTCTCCCGCGGCGAGTTAATTGAAATCGGCGAGGGCTTTCGCATCCCCGATATCATGACGCGTTCCGGCGCCGCGCTGCGCGAAGTGGGAACCACGAATCGCACCACCATTGCCGATTACCGCAACGCCATCACTGATCGCACTCGTCTCCTGCTGCGCGTGCATCCCAGTAACTTTCGTATTACCGGATTCACCGGGCGTGCCACCCTCGCCGAACTGGCCGTACTCGCCCGCGAGCGAGGCATTCCGTTATACGAAGATCTTGGCAGCGGCTGTGTAGCCGATTTGCGCCCGTTCGGGATCGATGAGCCGCTCGTCTCCGATAGTCTCCGCGCCGGCGCCGATCTGGTCTCGTTCAGTGGAGATAAACTGCTCGGAGGTCCGCAGGCCGGCATCCTTGCGGGCAAGTCCGAAATCATCGCGCGCCTGCGCCGCAATCCCTTATTCCGCGCACTCCGAATCGATAAGACGATCTGCCAGGCGCTTGAGGATACCCTTCGCGCGATTCTTCTCGAACGATGGGACCAAGTCCCGACACTCGCCATGATCCGCCAGACGCCAGATCGGATTCGCGTCCGCGCGGAAGCTCTCGTCGCCGGCATTCCGAATCTCGATGCCGCCATTATTGCGGGAAGTTCCGTCATCGGTGGAGGCTCCACGCCTGAACAACCGGTTCCCACCTGGCTGATCGCACTCCCGGGCGATGCCAGCCAAATCGAACGAAAGTTGCGATCCGGCGACCCGCCGATTGTGGCGCGCATCGAAGACAACCGCGTCGTTCTTGACCTGCGAACGGTATTTGTGGAAGAGGAGCGGGATTTGGCCCTGGCACTGGGCGCTATGTTTCCGGACGCGGGCTAGAAATGGCTCTCAACGGCGCCCTTGAAAGGAACGGACCAGGCCACCGGCGCCGCAAAATCAAAACGAATCGCCTCCGGATGACCGACCGATCCACGCGTGTTGGGACGCATTCCAATAATGGGATCTTCCAGGAGTCGTCTTCCGGACTCACTTTGCAGACGTTCCGCATCCCGGAACCGGGCATCTGCCACAGGCTTAGCAGAGATTCTCAGAAAAGCAACGCGAGAGCGGATGAGCTCAGTCGTCGTTTGCCCGGCCGCGCAGTTTCTTAGAGGAGGATCGTTGCGATTTGGCCGTGAGCCGACGGGCCTTGGAGCCAAGCGTGGGACGACTGGGGCGGCGGGTTTTCGGCACGATTTGCGCGCGGGCGATCAGTTCGTTCAGCCGCGCCCGGGCTTCGGTTCGATTGGCCTCCTGCGTCCGGTGCACGCGGGAGGTGATGATCAGCACGCCGTCTTGCGTGGCGCGATTGCCAGCTAATGCGAGGAGCCGCTGGCGCACGTCGGCGGGAAGCGAACGAGATTGGGCGACATCGAAGCGCAGTTGGACGGCGGTAGAAACTTTGTTGACGTTCTGGCCGCCGGGACCGGAAGCGCGAACAAAGGTCATTGTAAGTTCGGAGTCTGGAATCAATATGGGCAAATGCTATTTCCAGAGTAGCCCGTAATGGGGTGGCAACACGCGTAGAGAATCGTGGCGAGGCGGCCTGGTAGCGGGCCAGTTCGAATATTCCGCCGCTTTCGGCTCACGCTCCTCAACGAGTTTCACGATGACCCTCCTGTGCGGGGCATGGTCCTGCTAGAATGCACCCAAATGGAAGGACGGTTTGGAAACGCTTGCCACGTCAGGCTGACACCGGTTTCCCAAGGCGTCCGTCCTTAAAGGAGCTGCGATCATGGATCATAAGGCAATGTCGAATCACCATAGGCGCCTCAACCGGCGATCGTTCCTCGACGCCGCTGGTAAGCTCGCCGGCGGCGGGTTGGCCGCTGGCGGCATCGTCGAGACGATACGGCCCAGTTCCGCCTGGGGCCAGCAGACGGCGAAGGGGACACACCCGAGTTCCGCCCGCGTTTTAGATCGGCTCAAGAACCGCTTCTCGTTTCAGATTTCGGTCGATGTGGGGACCTTGGATCTGGGTTTGACGGTAGCCAGTGCGGGACTGGCGGGTGGAGTCGACATTGTCGAAATGGGGACGCCGCTGCTCAAGACCCAGGGCGTTTCGAACGTCGTGCCCGCCTTCCGCAAGCGGTTTCCGGACGCCCTCCTGCTGGCAGACATGAAGACCATGGACGGCGGCGCCGGCGAGGCGCGCAGCGTCTACACCGGCGGCGGCAACATCTTTGATTTTCTCGCTCTCGCCGGCGTGGATACGGCGAAATCGATCTGCGGCGTGCGCGATGAGTTCAGGCGCGCGGGCTCCGAATTGCCGCGACTTGTCTTTTCCGACATCATGGTGCCGCACCAGGGCCCCGCCGCGCAGGCAGGCGAGGTAGCGCTTCGGATGGTCGAGGCCGGCGTCGACGCGATCGGTATCCACCTGCAGTCCGACGCCCGGCACGCAAACCCAAAACTCATCGAGGAGGACTATCTCGGTGATGTGGTTCGCGCGGTCTTCGAACGGATCGGCAAGTCTACCCTAGTGCAGGTGGTCGGCGGGCTTAGCATCGCGCAGGTAAAGAGCCTCGCCAAGGCGGGTCTGCGCTGCTTCGTGATTAGCGGCAATATGGGCCTGCCGGACGGCAACGTCCGCTACAACCTGCCACCGGCCGAGATCCAGCGCCTGGTCGCCGGTTTCATCGCCGAGGTCTCGGGCGGGTAGTCTTTCAGTTCAAACTGACCCGCTACCAGCGGCTTGGGCGGCCCGCGGATAACGACAAGGCTTCAATCCAACACAAGCCGCTTGCTGCTCAAGGTTCGTCGCTCTCGCCCTTGACGAAGAAGGGCTCCATCTCCTTGTACTCCAAGATCTTCAAGGTTGCCTCCTTGGGAGCGTTGCCCTGCGCGATCGCGAGGAACGCCTGCTCCGACTGCGCCACCATCGCGCGCGCGAGGTCGTTCTTGTGGATCGAGTGGTACTTTGACGGCATGGCCCAGTGCAGCACTGGCATGACGTACCCAAGGATGCCCGGCGTGTTCGAATTGCCGAGAATGACGGCGGGACGGTACACCCCAAGGAATTCGAACTTGACGGACTCGACAGCCATCTCCTTCTCGCCGATGATCTTCGCGTACTTCATCCGGGACTTGGGATCCGCGCCTACTGCCGTCATGACCCCGCACACGTGAGCGCCTGCAGCCTTGGCGGCGCGGCAAAAGTCCTGCGGGTAGGTGATTTCGATCTTGCGCACCTCTTCCTCGGGCATCTGCGCGCTGCCCTTGCCGATGCCGAACGCGGCGAGCGCGACGTCAACTCCCTGGGCGTGCGGCGCAACTTCCTGCTCGAGTTGGTCCATGTTGACAACCACCTGGGAGACCTTGGGGTCGGTGAAAGCGTCCGTCTTGCGGCGCGTCACTATTACCACCTTCTTGCATTGGGGGTTTTCGGTCAGAAGCTGTACGATGCGTCCGCCCACGTTCCCCGTCGCGCCCAGCACGAGCGCCGAGTACTGAGCCTTAGCCTCTCCCGCTGCCGTTGTCACGTCACACGCGCGCGGATCCAAAACACGCGAGTCCGCGAGTGAGTCAGGCTTTGTTGGGTCTGAAGATTTCTTCACATCATTTCTATTTTCAATTATCAACTTCCCGTTTGCCGACAGTCCGTTGAGTATTGCAAAGGTTCAGAGGAGAACCCGGTTCCGTCGAGCAAGGATGCCAAGACCGCTGGCTGGTCGGTTGCTACGCAGGAAAGAGGTATCCATCTGGGGCCGTTGTTGCCAATCAAGAGGCCCACTGCGTAGAATCTTGGCTGGGTGAACCGATATGACCGGCAGAAACTCACGCGTAAATCAATGCCAGAACCCGACGGGGTGGCTGGGACGATTGGTTCTGCGGAATATGAATTCGCGCCACTCCAAGGTTACAGATTGGGGCTTATCGCACGCTTCGATAGGGAAACAGGACATCATCCTGGATGTTGGCTGCGGCGGAGGCAGAACCGTGAGCAAGTTGGCTGCGATCGCCACTCAAGGCAAGGTCTTTGGCGTCGACCACTCGCCGGAGAGCGTGGCCATGGCCATGCGAACGAACAAGCAATGGATCGACATTGCACGCGTTGAGGTTCGGGAGGCGTCCGTCTCCCGGTTGCCATTTTCGGACGACGCCTTTGATGTCATCACGGCGATCGAAACGCACTTCTGGTGGCCTGCTTTGCCGACGGATCTGCGCGAAGTTTTGAGAGTCCTGAAGCCCGGCGGTAGGCTGATCATCGTCGCGGAAGTCTACAAAGGCGCAGAGGCCTTCGCTTCAAAAGCCGCGGAGAGATACTCTGAAAAAACTGGTATGGCGCTCCTCGGCGTCGAGGAGCATCGCGAACTGGTCAGGGATGCCGGTTACTCAGACGTTCAGGTCATTACGGAACCAAGCAAAGGATGGATTTGCTGTATCGGGAGCAAAGCCCTGGCACCGTAAGGCTCGGTCATAATGGATCATCGCGCTCGAAGTACCGGCAGGCGGACCGATTTGTAACCTGCCCATGGCTGCACTGCGTTTTCGCGGCTAGAACGGGCTAGGCCCGTTCCTGATAGGTGCCTTCCGCTGTGTTTACGCGAATTTTCTCGCCTTCGGTAATAAATGGGGGTACCTGCACCATCAATCCCGTCTCGAGCTTCGCAGGCTTGGTAACGTTCGAAACCGTGGCGCCCTTCAATCCAGGCTCGGTCTCCACCACCGTCAATTCCACCGTAGCCGGAAGATCGACGCTGATCGGCTTGCCTTCGTAAAATTCAACCGTGACCTTTAACTGAGGAATGAGATAGTTGGTGGCGTCTCCCAGCAAATCCTTAGTTAAGTGCATCTGCTCGTAATTCTCGGTATTCATGAAGTAAAAGTACTCGCCGTCGTCGTACAGATACTCCATATCCTGCTGTTCTAACGCGGCCTTTTCTACGCGGTCTTCGGACGAGAACCGATGTTCCGTCATGTTGCCGCTGCGCAGGTTGCGCATCTTGGCTTGTACGAAGCCGCGCAGATTGCCAGGCGTCCGGTGCGACACGCTAAAAACGGAATGCAACTCGTTGTTGAACTTAATTACCATGCCCGGACGCATCTGTGTGGATGAAATCATGAAACTCCCCGATGTGAGATTTAACTATTAGTATAGCTAAAACGGCAATATTTCCTCGCTAACCGGGTCGAAATCGATGCGCCGCCGCTGTACATATGAAATATTCCCCAAATGCGAAGCCTGCGCCGAGCGGTGCCCTATCAGTACGTCTCCATTTGGCGTTTTACGCGATCGTATACAATCCAGGAAATTCTGCATGTGTTGCTGGTCCAAGTTTCCCGTCGCTTGCACAATCGCCGGCGCCGCGCCTTTCTCCGCCGCGTGAAACTCGTAATGCGCGCGATCGATGAGCAAGCGCCCTTTTGTGCCTGCGAACTCTATGCCGGCGCCAGTGATTCCCGGCGCGAGCGTGGCTTCAAACGTCGCCGTAAATTCAGCCGGATATTCCAGTAGGACATTGATCGTGTCCGGAGCCGTGCGTCCGTCTTTATAGTTATAAACGCCGCCGATTCCGCTCGCGGCGGTCGGATTATCATGCCCCGTGAACATGTGCACCACGTCGATCCAGTGTGTGAACAGGTCGGTCACCTGCCCGCCGCCGAAATCGAGATAAGCGCGCCAATTCCAATACTGTTGCGGATCCCAGTCGCGCCACTTGAGGCGTCCCAGGTAGCTTGCCCAATCGAGAGTCGCAGGCTTAGTTTGCAACGATGCCGGCGCCTTACGCAAATGGTAGCTGTTACCGTGCCACCATGTGCGCGCCAGGGTGAGTTTGCCCAGCCTGCCCGAATCCATGTACTCGCGTTTGGCTTCCAGGTAATGGTGACCTGAGCGCTGCTGCATTCCCACCTGACACACGCGATTGTTGACGCGTGCCGCCTTGACAATGGCCGGTCCTTCCTCCGGTTTCAACGTCAGCGGCTTCTCGATGTAGACGTCTTTACCCGCGTGAAGCGCGTCCAGGCCGATGGGCGCATGCCAATGGTCGGGCACGGCAACCAAAGCGGCATCCACTTCCTTCAGATCGAGCGCTTGGCGATAGTCGTGAAACGTGCGCGCATTCGGGCCAATCTGCTTGGCATGTTCAATTTGCGCGTCCCAAATATCGCAAAGCGCCACCACGTCCACGCCTAGTTTGGCAAAATTAGCGAGGTCGCTGCGACCGCGCTCTCCGCAGCCGATCAGCGCAATTTGGATGCGATCGTTAGCGCCTATCACGCGTGCGTAAGAGAGCGCAGTGGCGGCCGTTACGCCCCGCAAAAAGGTGCGCCGTGCGACGTGATGGTCTGGCATATCCGAATTGTGTCACAAGCCGTCCCGCGGGCAAGGCCGCTATACTTTGGATGGCGGAAGACCATGGGCGATTACGACAACGAACTATCCAAAATTGTGGCCGAACTAAACCGCGCGGCGCCGAGCACAAAAGCCGCCATGACGCGCATTCCGCAGTCCACGGCTTCTCTCGATCAGCTACTCGCGACGGCCGCGAAACGCAACGCGTCCGATGTAGTAATAGTCGCGGGCGCGCCGGCTGTCTTCCGAATCAATGGCGCGCTGAACCTCGCCGGCGGTCCCGCTCTAGAACCCGACGATGTGCGCGCCCTGGTGCTGCCACTTCTTGAGCCTTCCCAAATGGAGGAGTTGCAAAAGCGCAAATCGGTCGATCTCGGATTCATGCGTGAGAGCCTGGGCCGATTTCGGATCAACATTCATCACCAGCGCGGTACGCTCGCCGCTAGCATACGCCTGCTGCCCTCACGCATTCCCTCGCTCGAATCGCTGCATTTGCCGGCGACGTTGGCGAAGCTCGCCGAACGGCGGCAGGGACTGGTGCTGGTGACGGGCCCCACGGGTTGCGGCAAGACATCCACGCTGGCGGCATTGATTGACCTCATCAATTCACGCCGCGCCGCGCACATCGTCACGATTGAAGACCCGGTGGAGTATCAGCACCCGAATCGGAACGCGGTGATCGAACAGATTGAAGTAGGGCGCGACACGCCCGATTTCGCCGGTACGCTGCGCAGCATCATGCGCCAGACGCCGGATGTGATACTGGTCGGCGAGATGCGCGACGCTGAAACCATGGCGACAGCGCTTACCGCGGCTGAGACGGGGCACCTGGTATTGTCGACTCTGCACACCAATGACGCCGTGCAAGCCGTGGCGCGGATTCTCGATTCCTTCCCCGCCGCTAACCAGCCGCAGATCCGTCAACAGATTTCCCTCGCGCTCGCTTCGGTCATCGCGCAGCAGCTCTTACCCGGCGCCGATGGCGTGAGCCGCTGGCCTGCGACGGAGGTTATGATCGCCACCGACGCAGTGCGCGCGCTGATCCGCAAAGGCGAAGATCATCAGTTGCGGTCGCAGATTTCGGTCGGCCGCGCCGACGGCATGATGACGATGGAGCAATCGCTGGCCGAACTCGTGCGTAGCAATCGCATTACGCGGGAAACGGCGCTCGCGCATTGCTTTCGGGTGGATGATTTTCAGCGCTATTCGAGTTGATACGCAAAATCGTGTAGCCCCAAAACTTCTAGAGCGCCTGCGCCGAGGGCGAGTTGCGTGCAGAGAGTCCGGAAATTATCAATGGATTGGAAATTGGAGGTCCCGCCGGAACGGGAGCGACAGAAGCTGCGTGAGATGAATGGGGCCAGAGGATTCCGGAACATTCCTGGTGTTGCCTTATGGTACGATCCCACGCATGAAGTACCGCTTTTTGCTCACTGTCTCCGTCGCCTGTGGCCTGCTTTGCGCCGCTGACGCACCTGCGCTCCGTCCCCTGACCGTTCCCGATATTGTCGCCTGGAAGCGCATTCAAGCTCCCTCTGTTTCCCATAACGGAGAGTGGTTTGCTTACCGACTGGCGCCCGCCGAAGGCAACGCCGAGGTGGTCGTTCGCAATCTTCTGTCCGGCAAAGAGCTGCGTTTTCCCATTGGCAATCCTACCGCTGCCGCGCCCGGAGCGGCCGCGGCGCCTGCTCCTCCCGCAGCACTCGCCGCCGGCGGCGCCGATCCGCTCATTTCCGCCGACGGACGTTGGGTCGTCTTTCACAGTTATCCCACCACGCAGCAAGCCAAGCGCCTCAAACGCGATCGCCGCCCCATTCAGATTAAGGCCGAGCTGGTGGAACTGGCCACCGGCAAGAAAACCGAATTCGAAAAGGTGCGCCGCTTCGCCTTTAACGGTGAAATGTCTACATATCTTGCTCTGCAACGCTATGGCGCAGAGGGCCCGACTGGAGCGGCCGCGCCCGCCGGGGCCTCCGCCGCCGGACCAGTCACGGGCGCCGCAGCCGATCGCCCCACCGGTTCCGACCTGCTGCTCTATGAACTCGCCACCGGCAGTGAAATGAACGTCGGCAATGTCTCCGACTTCGCCTTCGACAAGAAAGGCGCGCGTTTCGCTTACTTGATCGATGCCGCCGATAAAGCGGGAAACGGCATTGAGCTCCGCGATATGAACACCGGCGCCGTGAAAGCGCTCGACAGTGCGCAGGCCTCCTACCGCGGCTTGTCCTGGACCGAAAAGGGCGATGGTCTCGCCACCGTTCGCGGCATGGATGACAAAGCCTTCGAAGACAAGCTCTACACGCTGGTCGCGTTTAAAGACTTCGGCGCCAATGGTCCAGCCACAAAAGTGGTCTTCGATCCCAAGTCCGATTCCAGCTTTCCCACAGGCATGACGATCAGCGCGGCCCGGACGCCCGCTTGGCGCGAAGATCTCTCCGAAGTGGTCTTCGGTATTCATGAGGTCAAAGCTAAAAAGAAGAATGCCGCGGTGGCCGATGCGGCGGCGAACGCCGATGAGAACGCCCGCCCCGTCCCGCCCGCGAACGCGCAGGACCAGCCCGATCTGCCCGATCTCGTCATTTGGCATTATAAAGACCCGCGTCTCCAAACCCAGCAGCAGGTGCAGGAGAGTGCGGATAAGAGCTTCAGTTATCTCAGCGCTTACTCGCCAGCATCGAAGAAGTTCGTGCGTCTGGCCGATGAATCGCTGCGTGCTCTGTCGTTCACGCCGCAACAGCGCATGGCGCTCGGCGTCGATATCCGCGACTACGAGCGGGAAGCCAACCTCGATGGACGCCGCTTCGAAGATGTCTATGTAGTCGATCCCGCCACCGGTCAGCGCAAGCTCGCCTTGAAGAAGGCGCCGCACGTCATGGGCTCCTCGCCCGATGGCTCCAAGTTTCTCTATTACAACGATGGAGTCTTCTATGCATACGACATGGAAACGGGCAAATCGGCCGACCTGACGTCCAAGATTCCCACTAAGTTCTGGGACACCGAAGACGATCACAATCAGGTCAAACCGCCTCAGCAGTCGCTCGGATGGTCGAAGGACAGTAGCGTCGTGGTGCTTTCGGATGGTTGGGATCTCTGGAAGGTCCCGGTCGCCGGCAGTCTACCTGTGAACCTCACGGCCAACGGCTCCAAGGAAAAGATTCGCTATCGCCGCATCTTCCGCCTCGATCCCGATGAGCGTGGTATCGATCTTTCGGCGCCATTTTACGTTTCCGCCTATGGCGAATGGACCAAAAAAGGCGGCATCGGGCTCATCGAACCCGGCAAGTCCGGAGTCCGCATGCTGCAATGGGGCGACGCGTCATACACACAGTTGATTAAGGCGAAGTCGGCCGACGTCTACATATATACCCGCGAAAACACGAGTGACTATCCCAACTATTACGCAAGCAACAGTCAACTGGAGAATGGAAAGCAGATAACAGATGCCAATCCTCAACAGAAGGATTTCCTGTGGTCGAAGGGCGTAAAGTTAGTCGATTACGCCAGCACGCGCGGCGAGAAGTTACAGGCGGCGCTCTATCTCCCCGCCAACTATCAACCCGGCAAGCACTATCCGACTATTGTATATATCTACGAGAAGCTGTCGCAGAGCGCCAACGTTTACCCTCAGCCCGCGTACAACGGTTTCAACATCGCGCACTACACCAGCAACGGCTATGCCGTGCTGGAACCCGACATTGTTTATAAGGTCAACGACCCCGGCATGTCGGCTGTGGCCTGCGTCGTTCCGGCGGTGAAAGCCGCCATCGCGACCGGCATTGTCGATGCCGCGGCCGTCGGTCTGCAGGGCCACTCCTGGGGCGGGTACCAAACGGCATTCCTCGTCACTCAAACAGATATCTTCCACGCCGCCATCGCGGGCGCGCCTCTCACCGACATGGTCAGCATGTATAGCCTCATCTACCGCAACACCGGCGGCACAAACCAGGCCATCTTCGAAAATAGCCAGGGCCGGTTTATGGGCGGCTACTGGGACAACATGGAGGCCTACATCCGAAATTCGCCCGTCTATCACGCGAAGAACGTGAAGACCCCGCTTATCATCCTCGCCAACGACAAAGACGGGGCCGTCGATCAAACCCAGGGCATCGCCTATTTCAATACCCTGCGCCGCCTCGACAAGCCCGTCATCTTACTCGAGTACAAAGGCGAGAACCACAACCTGCGGGTACCCAAGAACATGAAAGACTATACCGTCCGCATGCGGGAATGGTTCGATCATTACTTGATGGATAAGGCGTCGCCCACATGGATGGAGCAGGGCATCCCGCTGCTGCAGATGAAGGATCACCTGGAACCGCGCGTCACCGAATTGGAAAAGTCTGCAGACCCAAAACCTGTAGCGGCGAATGGCGGCGGCAACGGACAATAGGAAGACGACCAACTCGGACGCCTCACTTTAACTGTAAGGGGTGTACCAGGGGGCGCAACTAAGCTGCGCGTTCCAAGCTCTGGGGCGATATTAAGTACGCGCTTGCAATGCAAACGCGCATCCGTTCGGTCAACTGCGCGTCGAGCTTATGCAATTCCGCTTGGGGTCTGGTAGCGGTCCGGATGCGCCGGCAGATCCGCTGGATCGAACTTCGAATCTTTTGCGTGATCGAAGGTATCGAGCGAGGCCAGCGTGCTCCGCGCGGCGCGGCGCGGCATATGCGAAGATAGCCCCCATGCGTCTCCGGGTTCTCGTCCTCCTTTGCGCACTCGTTTATCCTGTTTGGCCCCAGGCGGGGACGCCCGGCGTGCACCCCATCACCGGCCGGGTATACGCGCGACCCATGTCCGCGGATGGCGCCGATTGGCTGACGCGTCAGGAACGCGAGGAAGAGGAGCAGCCGAGGCGCGCCATCGATGCATTAAAGATTCCCAAGGGCGCCTCCGTTGCGGATATCGGCGCAGGCGCAGGTTATATGACCGCGCTTCTGGCACGCCAGGTTGGGGCCGCCGGAAAGGTATATGCAAACGATATTCAGGTGCGAATGCTCGACCTCTTACGGAAACGCATGGCGCAGCAAAAGATTACCAATGTAGAGCCCGTGCTCGGCGCGCTCGACGATCCGAAACTGCCCCCGGACTCCATCGACCTGGCGTTAATGGTGGACGTTTACCACGAGTTCTCGGAGCCTCAGAAGATGCTACAGGGCATTCGGGCTTCATTGAAGACCGGTGGCCGGATGGTTCTGATCGAGTATAGGGGCGAAGATCCCAACGTTCCGATCCGCCCTGAGCACAAGATGACCCTTGCCCAAGTCCGTGCCGAGGTGGAACCGGAAGGATTCCGGTTCGTAGAGAGCATTGAGACGCTGCCCCGCCAGCACATCATCATCTTTCAGAAATAGAAGCGCCGCGCGGCAGACGCGGATTAGCCCGCTGCCTCTGCGCTACCAATCTCGGGCGCTCCGCTTCCGATATCGGGATTCGTCTCACCATCGGTGGTGGCGATCAGATGTTTCGGGATCATGAGAATCACCGGCAGGATTAGCGTGTAAACCATCGTGGTCGCGATCACACAGTAGAGAAACCCGTGCGTCGGGCTGCTGGCATAGATCTTGGCGCCCAACAGATCACTGCCGCGCGCCGCGAGCATAATACCGGCGGAAACCAGCATCATCAGCGTTCCTTGAAGTCCGGCGGGACAAGACCGCATGGCCAGATCGAGATACGCCGCATTGGCTAAGCCGCCCATGAGTCCCATCGGGACTGCCATTGCCAGCGCAAGACCGCCTGAGTGAACGAAGACTAGCGGTATCATCTGTGGCACTGCGATAATCGTTCCCCACCACAGCAGCTTATTCGGCGCCGCCTTGGTGCAGAGATAACCGTAGAGCAAGTAAGTCGGTATAAACGAGATCGCGAAGACGCCCAGAAAATTCGAGTAAGCAGAATCGGCCGCGTGGAGTTGGTTCGTAAGGAAAAACTGAACAGGGGTATAGAGGCCGGGGTTAAACCACCACAGAAAGCTGATGAGGACGGCTGGATAAATGGCGCGGTGCTTCACCAGGCGCTTTATATCTCCCCGGAGATCCATGCCCTGCGCTTGCGGCTGGTTATAGGCATCGCCCAGGATGGAGCGGGCCTTCCACAGACCGAATAGTCCGATCAGAGACGCCAACGCCGCCATAAGACAGAACGTCTGACCCGGCGAGAGGTTCTCGCTGATCACGCCTGATGCGAAAGCCGCCAAAATCAGCGCAATCTGATAGAACATGCTCGAAAGAGTGCTCAAACGGCCGGACATCAGCGTCTCCTGTCCGACCAGTGCGATCAAGCCCTGATACGCCGCCAGAATGAACCGGAACGACGTCATCGCCAATATCATCCCGATAAGCAGCACCTGATACGAGAGCGTGGATGTCGCCATCCAGAGGAATATGCCGGCCGTAAGCGGAGCAAAAAGCAGAAAGAAACCGCGGTCCCGTAGTCCAAACGGGCTCCAAAGATCGCGCGTCAGGCCAAACAGGAACGCGACATACATCGGAACGCCCGTTAATAGCCGGAACATGGAAACCTGCGGCGCGGTCGCGTGGAGGTGGTTTTTCAGCATGTACGTAGTGGGTATATCGAGCAGATACTCGGGAGCGACAAGATAGACCAGCAACGTTAGTGAGCCGAAATAGAAGAAGATGGAACGGGTATTGGGCGATCCTTCAGGGGTTCCCATTAGAATTGGACAGTGTAACACCGCACTTTGCCCGGAATGAATGTTTGCGGCGCCGAACCGGACTGGTACACTTGATCGGATTCCCACACTGGAAGGAAAAATATGTCAGCCAAAGTTGTCTTGATTACGGGAGCTTCTTCAGGGATTGGCGCAGCCTGCGCGGAGATGCTATCGCAGCGTGGTTTCCTGGTTTACGGTTCCAGCCGCAACGCCGAATTTCAGCCCAAGGGATACCGCGCTCTCCAGATGGATGTTTGCGATGACCAATCGGTTGAGAAGGCGGTGGCGCGCGTGGTGGCGGAAGCAGGGTCCATTGACGCCCTCGTTAACAACGCCGGCTGTGGTTTAGCTGGGGCCGTGGAAGACACCCTTCCCGCCGAGGCCCTTCACCAAATGGATGTGAATTTCATGGGCGCATTTCGAGTCACCAGAGCGGTTCTGCCGTTTATGCGCCGCCAGGGGTCTGGCGTGATCGTTAACGTGAGTTCTCTGGGCGGCGTTTTCGGACTTCCGTTTCAAAGCTTCTATTCCGCCAGCAAGTTTGCTTTGGAAGGTCTTACCGAGAGCCTACGCTATGAGGTAGGGCGATTCGGAATCCGTGTCGTATTAGTGGAACCGGGCGACGTCCAGACCGGATTTACCGGAAGTCGCGTCATGGCCAAGGCCGCCACTTCCTCTTCGGCATATGCCGGCGCGTTTTCTAAATGCATGGGAATCGTGGAAAAAGAGGAAAAGCAGGGCGTGCCACCCTCATCCATCGCCGCGCTCATTTGCCGCATTGTCGAAGGCAAGTCCGCAGGCCCCCGCTACACTTGCGGACATTTTTTACAACGGGTGTCGGCCGTCCTCAAGCGCATATTGCCAGGCCGGCTGTTTGAAGCCGTCATCGGCTCTTTCTACGGGGTTAGCGCCAAGATCGGCAGTTAGCGCACGCTGAAGCTATAAAACGCCGCCGCATTAGTTTCGGCAACACGGTGGTCTTGCTCCCCGAACCGCCGCTGACTCCGATCGCTCCCACCACGTGACCGTCGCGCCTCAGAGGAATGCCGGCGAAATCGACCACGCTGAGCGACCTTCTCAAACTGATGCGGTACAAGATACTCGACGACGGGCCTCCGTAGAGATCGAGCCGTCCCCCGCTCGTCTCCGCCGCTGCGTTCTCCGGCAGCTTCGGCCCCTGTCTCCGAATCAAGAGAACTCTTCACCGAAGCGTGCTGCGAGCGATATAATTCTTCTGCGCATTGGACCAACCGCGCACTACCTGGCCGTACCACGACACCCGTTGAGCCTCGCTCCCCGACACGTCGGACCTCTCCCTCGGATCCCGCTCCAGATCGAACAATTTCGCCCGGCCTGAGCCGGTTTCGTAAACGAACTTCCAGGGTCCATCGCGCAGGCCAAGAAGTCCCAACGAATAGTCTGCAAAGAATAGCGCCATCCGCGACGTACCGTCCAACATCGTTCGCCCCTGGTAATCCCGCGGCGTGGGTACAGCCACCAGATCTAGAATTGTCGGGGCGGTGTCCACTAAGCTGACCACCTTCCGCACCCGTTCCTGCCGGCGCATCAGGCGGGGAAAGACGATCAAAAGCGGCACGTGGACATTTTCCTCGTACACGAAAAATGTGTGGCCGTAGTTGCCCTCGTGCTGGTGGAAGGCCTCGCCGTGATCGCCATAAATCACCCAAATCGTATTTTGTTCCAGCCCGCGTACCCGCAAGCCGTCCATGAGAGCGCCCAGCGAAGCGTCCCCGTAATGCAGAGCGTTGCGGTATTGATCGATCTCGGCCGTTGCCGGGAAGGGGCCGGGCTCGGGCGTGGCATACGGGTGATGGCCTGCAATAGGAAGGTATGTGAGGAAAAACTTCTGGCCGCGCGGCAGGCCGTCGATCCATGCCAGCATCCGTGCCACCGTGGAGGGTTCGTCCACGCCGAAGCTCGAATTGTGATTGCCGCCGATATCGCCGGCATCCTCCAGCGTCTGGTATCCGCGGTTTCGGATAATTGCCTCCATCCCCAAATATCCGAAGCGCCCCGAGTGGAACATCGCAGTGCGGTAACCGGCGTCGGCTAGAACCGTGGCTACGGATCTGCATTCTGCGTTTTCATACTCCTCCGCCTTGCTGTCGAAAGCCGGGAACCTGGAACATAGAACCGAGAAAAGTCCCTTGATGCTCTCGGGATAAACCGCATAGGCATTTTCAAACACCAGTGCCCTGCGGGCCAGGATACTCAGGTTCGGCATCGGGTCGCCCCGGCCCTCATCGGGTGCGCCGTAAAGCGACAGGTACTGCGCAGCGGTGGATTCGAGACTGATCATCACCACGTTGAGCTCCGCGGCGGACCCCGCAAACTGTGCCAGGTTCTGTGTCCCAGAGCCGGTCGGGAAACGCGATTCCCGCCAGTCACTCGTCCCGGTTGGACCGGCTGCTTGTGGCAGGCCACGCCCCAGCAACGCCGTAATCACGTTGCGGTCCATGCCCCGCGTGTCGACCCGCCTGCCCGCCGTCGGCCCGACTAAGACCACTAACATGGCGCAGACCACCGTCATGCTTTTCAACTGTCGAGGCATTTTCCTCAGCAGCCTTGGCAGAACTGCGGCCAGCGCCAGCACCGCGATCATCAGCAGGATGTTGGATACGGTCACATATTCCAGTATGGAATCGGCTAACGGCCCTCGCGCGGGGCGCAGCATCGGCCGCGTTAAGGGAGTGAATACCACGCGTCCCACGGGTACGTTAATGGCTGCGTAAATAGCCGCTGCCCAGTAAATCCACCAGGCAATTCGCGTTGTCGCGCCCACTTTTTCGAGGCCGTTGTCGAGCGCTGCAAACGCCAGCGCTGCCGCCATATCCTGCCAGATGTATGCCACCGGCGCCAGAACAGAAAGCGGCGCGGCATGGCCCCATACGACAGCCAGTTTCGCCGCCAGGAAGACCAGCAGAAGGCTCGCGCCTCTCATTGCCGCACCAGATTGAGACGCTTCAGCAGCACTGCGGAAATCGTGGCGCCGCATCCACGGCGACGCCAGATCCAGTCATGTACCAGCACCGCCGCGGAGGGCGGATCGCGATAGATCGCCTCCCGGTCGCCATCCAGACACAACGGAATGACCGTGAGGTCGCAATCCAGCGATCCGCCGGGTGTATAGCGCTGGTTGCGATACTCAATTGTTTCGCCCAGGAAGGTACGCGCCGTCTCCAGGTTGCGCGCGTTCGAATCCACGATCGTGAGGTGTGTCTCGGGCAACAGCTCTCTCAGAATCAGCGCAGTTCTAGGAAAGAGTCCGCCGCCCACAATGGTAGCGCGGGAAATGGTCTTTAACCGCGGGAGGAGACGCTGAAAAGCTCTTCGGTGAGAGCGCAGGACGAGATGCTGCAAACCGGGCGATCGCAGCACCAGACGTTCAAGCACTTCCAACAGTGGGATGTCGAGCCAGCGAAGCAAGGGCGGCCAGAGACTGGTAGCTGCGCCGGCCGCGATGTAGTCTGGCAACTCGGTCCAGTGAATTGCGGGAGCGGCGTGGTGTTCGGCATGGTAACCGTCGTTGAAGCAGAAGAAATTGTAAAGACGCCCGTAGTGGCTAGTGGGAGCGCCTGCCGCATGCTCCCAGTATCCTTGCATCGCACACAACCCCAGCCCGGTCAGATATCCCGGAAGATAGGCCGTCAGAAAAAAGCGCGGGTGTAGTATGGCCAGCAGAGTCAACAGGCTGACAACCAGCATCGTCTCGATTCCCAGTTGCCGCGAGACTCGCAAGCGCCATACCACGCCTGCATGATGAGCCAAATGACGGTCTCGCCAGAGCGTCTGAGGAATGCCCAGCAGAACACTCAAGGCGACGGAGAACGCACGGTTCATGCCCCTGGATCGAAAAAAAGGCCGGTGGATAAAATTGTGGGCGATTGTGTTTGCATTCCACCACATTCCCGCGGCGATGACTGGCGCCACAGGCCATGCGGCCAGCGCCACGCCGTGCAGGGCCGCCAGAATCACAAGAATGGCGTCGTGGCGGGAGAACCGCCAGAATCCAGTCCTCGTGTAAGCCCATACCGCGGACGTCATGGCAGTTCAGCGGTCTTTGTAGTTAAGCAGCGCCTTAGCCCTCGGCTGGTCTGGATTGATTTTGACCAAGCCGTTTCCCATCGGATAATCGTCTGGAGATTTCGCCGCCTCATCCGATTTCCTCACCCGCATCCGCGCCTTCCCGGACCAAACGGAGCCGAGGCCCACCACCTGGTGCGAACCGGCGATGGACTGCAGGTCGGTCCACTCCCTGAGCGCGAGTTCCTCTTTGCCTTTTGGTAACGCGAAATAGAGGTATCCCGGTTGCGGCGCCGAATACACGTCTGACGACCCTTCTTCGGCGGTAATGAATACGCCCGAAATTCGGATTCGGTCCGGCTTATCCGTGCTGGGTTCTAATGCCACCTTGTCCACAAGCGCGTATACGGCGATTGGCCCGCTGGCATTGCTTATTCCCAGACACAGTGTAATCGCAAGAATTGCTTTGGTGGAAAACGCAACTGGCTTCATACCATCTCCTTAGTGGGAATTCTACATCGGCGATAAGACGGAATTTGGTCCTCTTGTGTTAACCAACGCTCTCGTTCGGGTCTTTCAGTCTATTTAGCGGCCGCAGCCGTCTGGCCCGCGCAGGCATTTTGATGAAAGGGCGCCGCTTTATGGCATCCGGTCGCCGCACATGGCCAGCACTTCGATCGCCTGCAGGCAATACTGCGCCGTGCTGTTGGTCGATAGCCCTGGAACCTCGTCGATGGGCGCCAGCACGTCCGGCCCTTTCAGCGCGATGGGGTCGTAGTTCTGCCGTGCATTGGCTCCGCCGGTTACTCCGGTCCATGCGCGTGCGGCGAACGCAGGGTCTTTGGTTTGCGTGTAGACGTAGGCCGAAAGCCTTCCCGGGTCGGCGAACCGTGCACCCGCGCCTTCCGTTCCTGTGGACATGTCGCGCGCCACCACCTCCTTCGTCGCGGTGGTCAGGCGGCAATATTGCAGCCACGCTTTCTTCCAGCCGGGATGGTCGATCAGCTCGTTCATCTCGAACACCACTTCCGCGCCGCCCATAATCACGGTCAGGTTGTATCGACCGAAACCGTCTGCAACCATGGGATACAGTTTGCCCGTGGCCGGATCGTATCCGTAAAGCTGGTTAGGTCCGGTGAGAAACCCATAAGGCATTCCCGCAATGCAGTCCATGCCGGTGACGATCTTGTCGCGGTATTTCGTATTGCCCGTCCGCTCCCACTCCGTCATCCAGTTGCCGATGAACGCCAACCAATCCGGTCCGCCGCGCACGCGCGTAGGGTACGGGTTTTTCCCTTGCAGCGGCGATGCCACGCGCATCGGATCGAAATCGACAGTCTTGAAATCCGCGTCCGCCACTTCATGCATCAGGTCGCCGACGCGCTCATCGGTGGTCAGGTAGTAAAGGAATCGGCGGTACGCGGCCTGGCTGATCCGCGCTTCCTTTGCGCCGCAGCCCCAATGCCGCACGTTGTGGCGCGAGCCCAGCCCGGCAAAACGGCCGAGATGATACACGTCTACCTCGCCTGTATGCCGGGTCATCGCCTCTGCCATGCGGAAGATATCGGCGCGTCCGCTGCGCAAGAAGCTATACCAGAGCCACATGTCTGTGCCGAGTTCGCTGTTGTCCCACGCGAATCCGCCGATATCGTAGCGCCACATGTGCCGCGGCCCGTCGTGTTGGTGCATCACGTCGCCGTAGTTCCAGAAGCCGTACCAGTGCCGTTGCTCGACCTCTTTGTGATACAGGGCGAACGCCGCGTCCATGCGGTCCTCGATGGCGCGCTTGGCCGGCGTGGATCTGTCGGGCAGACTCCAGATGCCGAAAACGCGCGTGGAATGAAAATGCTCAGGAGCCGCGTGCAGCAGCGGCGGGGCCTGCGCTAATTCAGCCTGGCGCGCGGTCTCTTCCCGCGTAGGCATACCGGCGCTCGGATAAAGCATCAGCTCGCTGGTGCGCGCCACCCCATGCGGTGTGCTGAAGCCGGTCTGCACATCTTCATAGCTGGAATCGAGATCGTGCGCATGCTCGATGTCGTTGACCAAGTCGTAGTGGCGCAGATCCATGGCGGGCGCGTCCGGCGACCAAAGCCAAACACGAAGGTCTGCGCGATCTGTCGCCGTGCCGGCTACTTCGAGCGACGCCGGATGCGATTGCCAGAAATTGCGCAGCGCGACGCCAAGCCCTCCCGAGGCATCGCCCACAAAGACGAGGCCCGATGCGCGGCGCCCTGCCGCGGCATCCAGCCAACAGCTCGCCGCATTGACCCGCTTCTGGACCGAAAATCCATCCGCCGAAGCCTGAATCAGCCGGTAATCGTTCCACACCGCCCAATCCTGCAGCAACTTCTGTCCGGCGGCGTCGAAGGCTTCCCGGTTGGGAAGGCGCTTACCCGCAAGCTGATCCACAAAAGCGTTGGTGCGCGTGCCCGGAAGGTTCAACACGCGGCGGCCGGTGGCGGGCTGCACGGGTTCGGCCCAAAGGCCATCGTCCGCGCCCGAGAATCGCACATGGCGGTTGTGGACCTGCTCGCGCATTGGCACAGCAAAGGAGAGGCCGAGCCCGCGGATGAAATCTCTCTTTTCGTCGCCATCGTAGACAATCGTGTGGATCAGCCGAACCGGCGCGAGCCCAGCGTAGAAGTAGATTCGCACAACGAACGGCAGCCATTCGCGTGTATCCGAATCGGACTTATGGACTCCCTCGATCTTCACGTTGGCCCGCACCGGCCCGCGCTGTTCCACAGTCACTTTACGAATGCTGCTTGTGAATCTTGCGCCGCGTTCCAGCGTGCAGACCAAGCTCACCGGCCCAGCGACGGCGCGGTTGTCGGCAACGATAGAATCGAACAGCGCCGAGCCTTGCTTGGGAATGCGCGCGCGAATAACTCCGGTATTAATCTCGACGGCGTCAGCCGATTCCGTAACCCTGATGGGCGAAGCTGGCGCCGCGGGCGAGCCAGGCGCAAGGCGGAGGTCACCGACGGCGCGAGCGACCGTAGCGAAGCCGGTCCACTTGATGGACCCATCCGGCCAATAAGCCAGGGGCCACGATTGGAGTGGCAGCGCCGCGCCATCTGGCGCCGTCAGCGAGAATGTTTGTGATTGGGACACCGCGCCCCGCGGCCATGGAACACCGAAGCTCACCCCGGAATCCGTTCCAGGAGCGGCATTACCCAACCAGCGAAGTTGCGCGGAATCGGGCGAGACAGCAGGCGAAGTCTGTTGCGCCTCAAGAGCCAGTGCGGCGAGCGTGGAGGCGGTGGTGCGGCGGAGAAGGCTGCGACGGGTCATGGGGTCCTTCCGCTTTTTCGTATCACTTGAACCGGCTCCAGCAGTCCCGCAGGCGCCGGCTGCAAATTCTGCAAGTCCTGCGGTTGAAACCGTTCGCCGTATTTCGCGTTGAGCGCCTTGTAATCTGGCAACGGACCCTTGGCCAGCTCATTAATCGCCAAGTTGGCAACAACGATTCGAATTTTATTTTCGCCTTGGTGAACGAAGTTGCCAATATAGACCTCATAGGGCGCCGACCAGATGCAGCCGGCATACCGATCATTCACATAAACCCGCGCCGCTTCTCGCACCGGGCTTTCGAACATAGCGCGCATGCCGCTGCCCGAACGGCGTTCGACGGTCTCGACCGGCGAGCCTTGACCCAGATTGAGATAGAGATCCCCTGCACCGCCCGTTATCCGGACCGTGGATTCATATGTCGCCGCGCCGGAAAAATACTTCGTGCGGTCGTCGGCCGTCCAGGAAGTGAAGTGAGTCATCGTTTCGTTCACTGCGTTGCCTGCGGGGAACGTCACCTTCCACGCCGAGGTGATCGGGGTTTTGGTGACTTCGGCATCGGGATGAACGGCCCCCCTTTCGTTCTGTTTCGAGAAGACAAGCACGCGCGATTCGTAAGGCGCAAGATCCAGCGCAACCGTGCCGCCCTGCGGCGCCGCGGTAGTGTGCCCGTCCATGGGATTCCACCATGCTGGTTTCAGTTCACCCACGCGAAACTTCGCTGCCGACTTCACCGCATGATTGCTCGTGTTCGCCAAAAAATAAACCTCCGCATACGGCAGATGGCGATGCACGAAGCCGATCTCCGGCGCGCGCGCTACATCGGACACGATCACCTTCTTCAACGCCTCGCCAATCGCCGGCGTCTCGCGCGTATCCATCACGAACCCGCCGAACCTCTTATATTCCTCCAGCTTCTTCTTTGTGGCATCCGCCATCCGTTGCGGCGCGGGCAGCACTACTGCTTTATACGAAATTCCAACTTTTGCAATCGCCGCGTCGTCAATCAAATCGAAGTTATATCCAGCGTCGAGAATCTGTCCGATCAGATCCGCCCCCAGCCGTGCGTCAAGCGCCTTGTTCACGGAATCGTTACCCAGGGTGAAGCCTGCATAGAGGTCGTCTGTCGGAACGTAGATCGCGACGTCATTGATCGGCTCTCCTTGTCGCAAGAGGAAGCTGATTCGCTGCAGATACAAAGCAATATCCGGCATGACCATAAACCAGGGATTGTGATCGTTGAACACGGCGGCGGCATAAAACCGCCATCCCGGCTCGCCCGCTTGCGGCGGCGAATAAGGCCATCCGTGACCGATAAACTGGTTGATGCCTTCCAGAAAGTGAATGTCCGCCTCGGCCTTCATATCGAGCGGCGTGGCGCGAAACACCGGCGAATGCAGCCACGTCCAGGTCTCCGATGAAGTTACCGGACGCCAGTAAAGATGACTTGCCGAGGATGCCCATCGCGTGGAGGAGGCCCGCCGCCACTGCGAGCCCTCGCCTTCGGGAAGGTCCGCCAGCGCCTGGCTCGAAAGGTTCACAGGCGGCGTACCGTAAGTCTGCGAACGGAACAACGTGCCATGCGCCTTGGCGAAATCATGCACGGGCGTGAGGTAGTTCTCATTCACCAGTTCGGTGAGCGTTAGCCCCCAATCGTGGCGGATATCGCCAGTCTTCGGCCCGATATCCACGGCCAGCGCAGGCAAGAATGGCGTCAGGTCGTAACCGCGGCGCTTCTGGAATTCGGCTAGGAAATTGGGCGTCCAGTCCGAACGCTCCACCTCCAGGCTGTCGCTGAATACCGCGTAGGGCGGCGTGTTCGAAAGCGCGCCCAGCAATTTTTCGCCGACGGTTTTGAGATGGTTATCGATAGCGGCACGGTCATAATGATCCAGCACGAAACCTTCCGCGCCGACCGCCGGCCGCTTAACCATCATGCGCGTGCGGCTCGAAATGAAGATCAGCGCCGTGCGATCCGCTCTGTCGGCGGGCACTGGGATTGGGTCGCCCGAGATCTGCGGAATCGCTCGATAATCCGAGCCCGCCCCGACGAAAACGGCGAAGAGCTTTTCTCCCGGCCCAATGCGCGGCGCCCTCACCTCAGCAGCATTGGCGGGGACGGGAACGCGATCCACCCGCAACCGGCCGGCGGCCTGCGTAATCGGAACGTTTGGACCACCGTACGGCCAGCCGCTACAGAGCGTCAAGTCCATACGCAACCCAAGTTCCTTGGCCTTCTGCCCAGTGAACGTCAGCGCGTCGAGAAACTCCTTGGAAAGATAAGGATGATTGATCAACCCTTGCGCTGGATCGTCGAGTATGAGCGGGTACACCGGCTGCACTTCGAAGCCTCCGATGCCCCCGGCTTTCATGGCTCGCATTTCACGCTCCAGTTCCGGCTTCTCCACGGCTGAGCCAAACCACCACCAGCGCATCATAATGCGCGCGTCGTCCGGGGGATGAAGGAAGTTCTGTTTGAGCGCCGCAAGATCGGCGGGCGCCGCGGAGAAAACAGATACCGGCAACCAGGCCAGCGCCGTCACCAGGATGGGCAGACACAGCCACGACATCTTAACGCGCATTCTTATCATCGTAAGCGTCCTGCCGGTCACGCGGCGGAAGCAATTGTCCGCAAAACGATATGTTTTGAGTTCAGAAACGTCTGCAGTCTGGATAAACTGATAAATGTCGCTTACTTTCATTGTTTTCCAAAATCAAATACTGCAAAATGCGTCACTTCCGCCGCATCTTTGCGTCTTCATTCGTTCCGCAATGTAAAACCTGCGAACATGGCATCATATTTATTTGACGCGCGGACAGCGCGCCAACCATGATCGTAAAACGGCGGCAAGAACCCGTGATCGATAACAAAAAGACCGACCTCATCGCGCAAACGCTCAATAGCTTTCACGTCGAATTGCCGTCTTGGGGCTTCGCCAATACAGGCACGCGCTTCGGAAAATTTCTTCAGCCCGCCGCGGCATCCACCACAGAAGAAAAGTGCAGCGACGCCGCGCAGGTGCATCGCTGGACCGGGGTTTGTCCAACGGTGGCCTTGCATGTTCTTTGGGATCTTCCGAACGGCGCCGCGGACGCCGCGGAGGTTCGCAGACTGGCCGACGCCTATGGCGTGCGTCCGGGGTCGATCAATCCCAACCTGTTTCAGGACCAAGCTTACAAGCATGGGTCGTTCGGCAATCCCGATGCCACCGTAAGGCGCGAGGCGCTCGATCATGTTTTGACTAGCGTCGAAATCGCCGGCGCCCTTGGTAGCCGCGATCTCTCGTTATGGTTCGCCGACGGCTCGAACTACCCCGGCACACAAAACATTCGCCATCGCCGCCGTTGGATCACTGAAGGATTGCAGGCCACGCATGCGCGCCTCTCGGGCGACCAGCGCATGCTGGTTGAGTACAAACCTTTCGAGCCGGCCTTCTACCACACGGATATTGCCGATTGGGGCATGGCGCTGCTCTTCGCGCGCGATGCGGGTCCGCGCGCCAAAGTGCTGGTCGACACGGGCCATCATTATCAGGCGCAGAATATCGAGCAGATTGTGGCCTGGCTGCTCGACCTCGGCATGCTTGGGGGATTTCATTTCAACGACCGGCGTTACGCCGATGACGATTTAACCACTGGATCCATCGACCCTTATCAAGTCTTCCGCATCTTTAACGAGATTTTGCACTACGAATGGGAGACCGGCGAGCGCGCCGATGTCGCCTACATGATCGACCAGAGCCACAATTTAAAGGGCAAGATAGAGGCCATGATTCAGACCGTAACAACGATTATGGAACTCTTCGCCAAAGCAGCCCTGGTGGATCGCAGGAAGCTAGCGCATTTTCAGGACGAGTGTTCGCTGATCGATGCGGAAGCGTGTCTGAAAGATGCGTTCTCTACCGATGTCCGGCCCATGATTCGCGAATGGGCACGGGCCAAAGGGCTCGCCGAAGACCCCATGGACGCATTCCGCCAGAGCGGCTACCTGGAGCGCATCACCAAAGACCGGGGGCAGAGGAACGCCGCCTCGGTTTCCAGCTACGCCTAGTTTTGGACTACGTTTGAATCAATGCCCCGGTACGCCTTCCAATTGCGAATCAAGCCCGACGCGATCGAAGAATATGAGCGCGAGCACACCCGAGTGTGGCCCGAACTCCTATCAAAACTGAAGGAGGTCGGCATCTCGGACTATTCCATCTTCCGCCGCGGGCAAGAGCTGGTCTTGTACCTGCGCGTGGACGATTTTGCCAAGGCCTGGGATGAGCTGGATCGCGATCCGGTAAACCAGAAATGGCAGGAGTTTATGTCGCGCCTTTTCGAACCGGTACCCGGTAAGGTGTTGGGCGAGCGCTTCGCCATGATGAAAGAAGTCTTCTACCTGGAATAGCCGCCCAACTCCGCCCATCGCGAATACCAGGCGCGCGTCACCCTCGCGATGAAACCTGGCCAGAAATGCGGCTAAAAACTCCTCATTCAATCTCCTGATCGCCCATTCGAATGATTCGTTGGATCCTTTTTGCAATCCTGCCGATACTTGGTACAGATGATACCCGGTCTGATCGCTGTTACGCTGCTCGCCTGGGCGTCCATCTCTCTCCATGCTCTGCCGCGATTTACCTCGATAAGCGCTTTGATGATCGCGATCGTGCTCGGCATGCTCGCGCGAAATACGGTGGGCGTCCCTGCGTCATGGGTCCCGGGCATTCGATTTTCACTGCGGCGTCTGCTGCGCTTCGCAATTGTGCTGCTGGGTTTTCAGCTCAGCGTTCGGCAGCTTCAGGAGGTGGGCGGCAAGGGATTTCTCATTGTTGCCGTCACGCTAGTCGCCGCTTTCACATTTACTACATGGCTGGGCAAGCGACTGCGCGTGGATGGCAAACTCTCGCAGTTGATCGCCGCCGGTACGTCGATCTGCGGAGCCTCCGCAATCGTCGCGACCAATTCTGTTACGGAAGGCAGCGACGAAGACGTCGCTTACGCAATCGCCGTGGTGACCATCTTCGGATCGCTCTCGATGTTCCTTTACCCCATGGCTTCGGTTATCTTTTCCATCCCGCCGCAGGCATACGGTATTTGGGCGGGCGCCTCGATCCATGAGACCGCGCAAGTTCTGGCGGCCGCCTTCCAGGGGGGCGCCATCAGCGGACAGTTCGCTGCCGTGAGCAAACTTTCGCGCATTATGCTCCTGGCGCCGGTTGTGCTTGGCCTTGGCTGGGCAGCGCGAAGAGGCAATTGTAAAGTCGCCGGAAAGGCGCGTGGCGTTCCGGTCCCACTGTTCTTGGTTGGTTTTATTGCTGTGATTGGCCTCAACAGCTCCCGCATCGTTCCCGCGCCGGCCACCAAGACGATCGTCCAAATCGATCAGTTCCTGCTCGCGCTTTCGCTTGGCGCCATGGGCCTCGAAACCAGCCTGCGCAAGGTTCGCGATGCGGGGTTGCGCCCCCTCCTGCTGGGCTCTGGCGCGTGGCTCTTTATCTCGCTCTTTAGCTTCACACTGATTCGCTTACTTATCTGATTAGTTTGACGGCCGTGGAATAGAATGGCAGGGGTAATTGGTATCCTATTACAAATGAGTGGGGGTTGGCAGGTGTTCGTGAAATGCTTCGGTGCAGTATTCTTGGGCTTCCTAATGACGTCCGGGGCCGCGCGTGGCGCAGAGAAGCTCTACGCATCCCAGACTTACGTTGCTGGGTTAACCGATATCATGTACGGTTCCGCCGTGGACCTAAACTCAAGCACAATAGTCAATGCTCTCGTATGTATCGATGATCCGAGCAGTAACTGCGCCTCTGGAAACGGCGTAACGGTTCCCTCGAATAGTAGCTGTAGCAGCGACTTTGCCGTTCGCCCCTGCGCCGCCACGTCCAATGCATTCTATTTTGACCTGGCGCTTACGCATTTTTTTGGTTCGATAAACCTAATCGACGGCGCCCGGCACACCGTTTACACCTGGGCGTTGAGCAACTTAGGGGGCAGCCCTGTCATGTCCACGGACCAGGGATTTTCTTATCAGTATGTGTTTGGCGTTTCGGGCTTGACATGGGCGGCGCATCTTCCGGCTGCGCCGCAACGGATCACCGCGGCGCAACTTGGCCTTTTGGCAAACTCCGCCGACCCTTACTCGATCGGTTCAACCGGCGCGACCATCTGTACGGTTGGGAATATGGCCATTAAAGACGACGGCGTAGTCGGCTATTATGCGCTAAAGCGAGGCGTTCCATGCGCGAACATCCAGGTTGTTAGTCTGGCGGTACAGCAGACTGTTTCGCAGACCATCCTCAATTCCACTATCCTCCCGGCCGTCGCCGCGATGCCCGCCGCCGTGCAAGCCATAGCGCTGGGATGGGTTGGTCCCAGCTATGTCAGCCCAGTGAATAGCGGGTACTTCCTAACATCGCTGGGATCGGCGGTGACGTTTGGCGGATTGACAACCTCTGGGATAACCGGGGCCAATAATTGTCAAACGTTCATGAATCGTGGGCCGGTTAACCCGATTTTCAATGTATTTACTTCTACGCCGTACACCACTTACAACGTGCGGCCTACCATATTTCTAGCTGGAGAGAAATGTACGATAAAGTCGTCGGGCGTCCCATGCACTACCGACACTTATAGCACTAGCGTCACCTGGTCGCCGGATTTCCCGACGTTCAAGGCTGTAATAGATGCGGGATTGGCGGCGGTCGACTCCAATCCCATTGGGGCCGTTGCATATAATACCTATACGGCGAATCTGACGGATAGTAACATCAACTTCGCTCAATCGATGTTGAATAGCGGCAATGGACTTAGCTCGAAGATTTCATTTAGCCAATTAGGCACATCCGCCTCACCCAACAGCGGCACACCGAATTCACCGAACGTCATATTCTATGCCAACGCCGAACCCCACTGGAGTGTTGGCAGCTCCTGGTCCGTGATCCCGGGCGCGGCGCTGGCTTTTGGAGTTACTTCAAGCTCTGGCGCGTTGCCGCAAGATTTGGCGAACCAGCAGACAATGGAAACCTACTGGTTGACCAAGGGGGCAGTGGCGGCCTGGGGATCGGGTGTGGAGCCTTGCGCCGCAATTGGAATCAAGAGCCCATCGGTGGAGATCTTCGTTCCGTTTTACGCCGCCGGAGCAACTATGATTCAGGCCATGTGGGCCGCGGTGCGATTGCCATGGTGGGGCAATCCCACGGGAGACCCGCTAGCCGCGCCGTTCTCCATCGCCTCCGCCACCACTCGTCCGCCTATCCTGACAAATGGCGGCAGACGCAACGATTGAGCTGTCTGATCGCTGCTATCCTTATTCGCCGGGCGATCTGGTAGGTTTGTCTTCGTGGAATCGTTCCGCCTAAAAGTATTCCGCGTGGTCGCGGAAGAGCTAAGTTTCACCCACGCCGCCGAGAAGCTGTTCCTCACGCAGCCGGCGGTAACGATGCAGATCAAGAATCTCGAGGACGAACTCCACCTTCGCCTCTTCGATCGCACCGGCCAACGCATAGCGCTGACTCCCGCAGGACATGTCCTGCTCGGTTACGCCAGCCGGATCGCGGTCCTATGCTCGGATGGCGAACGCGAGTTGGCCGCTCTTCGAGGCGAAACGATGGGGCGCCTGGCGCTCGCCGCATCCACCACCATCGCGCAATACTTGCTTCCCGCTCTTGCCGGCGCCTTCATTCGCGAATATCCGGGCGTGGAACTCGACATCATGAGCGCCAACACGGCCGGCGCCGTGGCCGCCTTGGTGGAAGGCCGTGTAAGGCTGGCGCTGATAGAGGGCCCAGCCGGAAGGACGGATGTCAAGACGGAGCAGTTCATCGACGACCGTCTGCCGCTCATCGTTCCGCCGGGTCATGAGTGGGCTGAAACCGGGGCTATCGATGCGCAGAAGCTGGCCAGTTGGCCCTTAATCCTTCGCGAGCGCGGCTCCGGAACCCGCGAAGTTGTGGAGCGGGCGCTTCGCAAGATTGGCCTGCCGTTTAAGAAGTTGCGCGTGGTGATGGAGCTCGATTCCACGGAAGCCGTAAAGTCAGCCGTACGCGCGGGGTTGGGGGTGGGATTCGTGTCCGAATGGGCACTCTCGCGCGAACTCGCGCTTGGAATGTTGAAGGAGGTTGCGGTGCAGAAGCTCGACATCCACCGCCACTTTCTGTTCGTCTATTCTCGCGGCCCTGAGCCGGAGGGCATAGAGGGCAGCTTCCTGAAGTTCGCGAAGTTCCGAAGCGGCGGCCTGCGAAGCTGAGCGTCGTTGTTACTTCGCAGAAACGGAACTTTGAGGCTTCACGTATCCCTTGCGTCCGACGATCCGTGCGCCGGCATGGATGCGTTGTGCACTGACTTTGTCCCACAGTTTGATTCCGCGCTCATGAGACCGAGGATGTGATACAGATTTCGTTGTAAGTGAGCTGGGGCGGCGAGAAGCAGCCCATGGCTGGCGGGCGCTCTAACACCCGCGCGGGTTACGATTTGAAGACACGTTTACCACGGCTTCGCAGTTTGCTAGACTCGAATCCACGTGACCCTGGCCCCTGTTGACTACCTCATTCTGGCCCTGTATTTCGCTTTTGTGCTTGGCATCGGCTGGAAGCTGCGGCGGAAAATTACCACCAGCGGCGATTTTCTTACGGCAGGACACTCCGTCCCGCTCTGGATTACCAGCCTCGCATTCCTCGCCGCAAATCTCGGCGCCCAGGAACTGGTCGGAATGTCGGGCAACGGCGCGAAATATGGCATCATGACGGCCCACTTTTATTGGGTAGGCGCGGTGCCGGCGATGATTTTTGTGGGGCTGTTCATGATGCCCTTCTACTACGGCAGCCGAGCCCGGTCGGTGCCGGAATATCTCAAGCTCCGATTCGACGAGAAGACGCGAGCGCTCAACGCCTGCACATTCGCCGTAATGACGATCTTTTCCTCGGGAATCTCTATGTTCGCGCTGGGCCTGCTGCTTGAATTGTTGTTCGGATGGAGCTTTGATGCCTCGGTGCTGTGCTCAGCGGGTATTGTGCTCGCGTACACCTTTCTTGGCGGCTTGACGAGCGCAATCTATAACGAAGTGCTGCAGTTTTTCCTGATCGTGATCGGGTTTTCGCCCCTCGCCATCCTGGCGGTGTGGAAGGCGGGCGGCTGGAGCGGCATGGCTTCGCACGTTTCCCCCGTTATGACGCACAGTTGGAAGTATATGGGCAGTCCGGCGGATAATCCGATGGGAATTGAGGCGTTTGGCCTGATTGCGGGACTGGGATTTGTGCTTTCCTTCGGTTACTGGTGTACGGATTTTCTGGTGGTACAACGCGCCATGGCTGCGCAATCGATGTCGGCGGCCCAGCGGACCCCGGTGCTGGCCGCGCTGCCGAAAATGATGATGCCTTTCATCGTGATTGTGCCGGGAATCGCGGCGGTTGCGCTGATGCACATGAATATCGGTTTCGCGCTTCCGATACGCAATGGCGAACCCGACTATAACCAAGCGATCACTTCACTGATGGCGCAGTTCTATCCGGCCGGGATGTTAGGAATTGGCTTGACGGGATTGATGGCTTCTTTCATGTCGGGCATGGCCGGCAATGTAACCGCCTTTAATACCGTATGGACTTATGACATTTACCAAAGCTACATACGCCCCGGCGCGCCGGATAGTCATTACCTGAAGGTAGGGCGCATCACAACAGTCGTAGGCGTCGGGCTTTCCATTCTGGCGGCATATGTGGCCGGCCACTACAACACGCTGAACGATCTGCTGCAGCTGGTATTCAGCTTCGTGAATGCGCCACTGTTCGCGACTTTCCTTCTGGGGATGTTCTGGAAGCGTACGACCGGCGATGGGGCTTTCTGGGGATTGATTTCTGGAACCGCAGGCGCCGCGCTGACTCACGGCCTCACTGTTTCCGAAGGCAAGGGCGGATGGATCGCGAATCTGCACACCTTTCCTTCGCCCATGGCGCAGAATTTCTGGATTGCAATCTTTGCCTGGAGCCTCTGTTTTCTCATCACGTTACTGGTAAGTCTGGTCACGCGTCCTCGGCCCGTTAAGGAATTGGAAGGCCTCGTTTACGGTTTGACCAAGCTGCCGCGCCACGAGGGGGTAAGCTGGTATAAGCGGCCCGTACCCATTGCTATCGGCATCGGCGCGCTGGCGCTAATCCTCAATTTTTGGTTCGCCTAACATGCTCGATCTTCGTCTTCCTATCGGCTGGTTCTTCGCGGTCACGGGCGTGCTCCTGCTCGCCATGGGAATCTTCGCGCCGGAGACGCGCGCGGCATTGACTGCAGTCAACGTCAATTTGTACTGCGGGCTCTTTATGACAATTTTCGGAGCCCTGCTTCTGCTGCTTGCAACATTGGCTTCCCGACGCCGCTCATGAGGGATCTTTTCCGGCAGATCTTTCACTCTACGGATGGGATGCGCGCATTCCGCGCGCCCGGACGAGTGAATCTCATTGGCGAGCACACCGATTACAACCTGGGCTTCGTGCTTCCGGTGGCGTTACAGTTGGCGACCTCGGTCGCGGCGGCGCCCGCCGTTGACGGGAGGTTGCAGGTCTTTTCGGAACACCACCGCGAAATGCGCGAATGGGATGCCGCCGGAATCCTAGAACTGGAGCGCGAAGGACACTGGAGCGACTACTTGATTGGAGTAGCGCGTGAGTTGACGAGTGCCGGCTATGCGATTCAACCGGCGAATCTCCTGGTTCGCAGTTCGGTGCCGGAGGGGTCAGGTCTCAGTTCTTCAGCGGCGCTCGAAGTCTCCGCGGCCCTGGCATTTCTTGGCGGACGCGCTATTGAGCGCGTCGCTCTTGCTCGCCTTTGCCAGCGCGCCGAGGTCAACTTCGTGGGCATGCCATGCGGCATCATGGATCAGTACGTTTCCGTCTTTGGGCGTGAAAACGCCGCCGTTGAGATCGATTGCCGCAGCCTGCAGCACCGCTATGTACCGCTTCCCGAGGGCGTCGTTTTTCTTGCCGTGAACAGTATGGTGAAGCACGCTTTGGCAAGCTCGGCGTATCGGAAGCGCGTAGAGGAATGCACCGTTGCTGTGGAGCGGATTCGTAGCCGCAACCCGGCCGTGGAAAGTCTGCGCGATGTCACGCCTGAGATGCTGGCATCCGCGATGGACGATTTGCCGGACCCTATCGGCCGGCGCGCGCGCCACATTGTCACCGAGAATGCACGAGTGGAAAAGTTTGTCGAGGTGAGCGCGCAGGGCGATATTGCCACAATGGGACGATTGTTCGTGGAATCGCACCGCAGCCTGCAGAACGATTACGAGGTGAGTTGCGCCGAACTCGATTTCCTGGTGGACCATGCGCTTTCGATTAATGGAGTTTATGGTGCGCGTATGACGGGCGGCGGGTTTGGCGGTTGCACGGTAAACATGCTGCGTCCGGACGCGGTTGCGGATTTTCGCACGAGTATTACAGCGGGCTACGAAAGTAAGTTCCAGGTGACGCCTGCGATCTATGAGTGCAAGCCGTCGCGCGGGGCTGAAGAGCAGCTTCTAAAATAATTGAGAACAAATACCTTGTAACTGGACTATCTAGGCAAAGGGTAACTCAAGAAAATGTCCTCCTGGGGTGGGCCCCCGCGCCTGCCCTTCTTTTGGACTAAGCCAGATCGGCTAACGACGCCGCTCACAGTCGTACCGCACATTGTTCCTCTGACCCTCTTTGTACTCTCTCATTACTCTGGGCGCAATTATTTTATGATCGAGTAGTGGCTCTAATCATCCCTTGTCATTCAGGTCCGCCGGGTGACGCTCGAATACCGAAGTTTCGCGGTCCATTTTTAACGGCTGGCCAGCTCCGCCCCTGCCCTCCTTTTCAGCTTTAGTTACACTCGTCTGGATGCCCCGCTGGTGCAACCTGGCCAATTTCCTGACGCTGCTTCGGCTGCTGCTCACGCCGTTGATCATCTTTGCCATCCTCAACGGCAGCCATCGGTTCGCATTGGCGCTATTTGTTGTCGCGGCGGTCACCGATGTACTGGACGGTTGGGCGGCGAGGCGGCTCGATGGGCGCACCCAATCGGGCGCCTATTTCGACCCTATGGCCGACAAAATTCTAATGAGCGGGGTATTCGTCGCCTTTGCGAAGGCCGGAATGGCGCCGTGGTGGTTTGTGTGGATCGTCCTTGGGCGGGACTTTTATATCTTGTGTGGGGTGGCCGTCTTCCTGGCCGCGACGCCAGTCCGCAAATTCCCGCCAAGTGTTTGGGGGAAAGCATCCACATTCGTACAGATCCTTACCGTAACCTGCTGGCTGACGCGCGATGCGTTTCCGGGGCCTGCGCTGGACGGGATTGGCGCTGTAGTACTATGGCCCTGCATAATCACAACAGTTTGGAGCGGAGCGTACTACACTTGGCGGGGAATCCGCCTGGCGACGACGAAATCTCAAAACGAGATTGACGCCCCGCAAGAGCGGGAGTAGGCTAAAATTGAAACGGCAGCTCCGATGACTCGTTACGTTTCCGCCCGTTATTATCTTTGGTTCGGCATCGCGGCGGCAGCTTTCGCAGGGCTGTTTGGCTGGCTGGGTTGGAACTGGATGCCGGTCACGTTTTGGGCGAGCGGCGTTTTTGTCTTCACCGCCATTCTGCTGTTTGTGATGTTCTTCCGGCCCGCGATCGAAATCCACGAAGGGTATTTCTCGGTTGGAAAGCGAGTTGTCCCGTGGATGGATGTGCGCCGTCTGGACATTCTTCGACTTGACCGTACGGGTTGGGTTTCGCCGCTAGTGACACGGGTAACGCTATTCGACGATACGCGCTTCACGCTTATCTATCCGGGCGAAATAGAGGCCTGCAGCAGCCTGCTGCGCAACCTTCGCCGGCTGTCTCGCGATGCGCTCATCGATGGGATTCCATATCGCCAATATTGGGGCGAAGTGCTCGCGGCGGGCGGCCGCAATCCGCTTCCCGCCGGGCCGCGGTATCGTATTCTGCGCCCGGAAGATGAAGCGGAAGTGGAGCGGCTTTATCAGCGGCTCAAGTCGGTAGGTCACCTGGATCAGAAGAACTCGACGGACGAGAAATAGTCCGTGGTTCGACGCCGTTTCGGTCTTCTCTTCAAGTTATTCCTGGTGCTGGCAGTGGTTGTCTTGCTAGCCTATTTTACCCGTGACCTTTGGCTCCCTCTTCCGGCATCCGCCTTAATTTACAAGGAAGATCCCGTGAAGGCAGATATGGCCGTCGTGCTGGCGGGGGATGGCTTGGGGTCCCGGATCGAGAAGGCCGCAGCATTGGTGAAGGCCGGTTATGTTCCACAGGCGCTGGTGAGCGGCCCGCCTGGCGTCTACGGCATGAACGAATCCGACCTTGCGGTGCAGTTCATCGTGCGCGAGGGCTACCCGGCAGGGTGGTTTATTTCGTTTCCCGATCCATCGCATTCCACGCAAGAGGAATCGCGGTATATTCTGCGCGAATTGCAACGCCGGAATGTGCATGAATTTCTGTTGGTGACCAGCAACTATCACACCGGCCGCGCCAGGCGCATCTTTCTGGCGACAGAAAAACAAATGGGCTATGCCCCTGCCTTTCACACGATTGCGACACGCGACAAATACTTCAGCGCCGATTCCTGGTGGCGCAATCGTGAAGGGCAAAAGACTCTTGTTCTCGAATGGTGGAAGACAATCGCCACCGCGCTGGGCCGATGACCACCTGGCAAGCACTTGCAACCATACGGACCCACCTCTGGCGCTATCGGGCCCCGTGGGCCATTGGAATGTCCTGCCTGGTTCTGAAGGACTTGGCGCAAGTCGCACAGCCGCTGATGATCCGCGGCGCCATCGATTCCCTGGGGGCTGCGGGTTCAAGCCTGTTCTTGCGGTATGCCGGCTATCTGCTGGGCCTCGCGGTGATCAAGGGCATCTTTCAGTATGGAATGCGGGTCATCCTGATCGGCATCTCGCGCGATGTCGAGTACGACATGCGCAACGAGCTGTTCCGCCATCTGATCACGCTCTCGCCCGATTACTATGCGCGGACGCGAACCGGAGACATCATGGCGCGGGCCACGAACGATCTCAACGCGGTTCGCATGATGCTCGGCCCGGGCGTGATGTACTGGTGCGAGACCAGCCTCACCTTCGTGCTCTCGATCGCCATCATGGTGCGGTCCGATTGGCGCCTGGCGATATTAGCCATCCTGCCCGCGCCTGCCGTGACTGCTGCGATGATTCTTTTCGGGCGTTCCATACACGACCGTTTTGAGAAAATCCAGGGCATGTTTTCGGATATCTCGAGCCGCGTGCAGGAAAATCTGGCAGGCGTACGCATGATACGAGCATTCGTGCAAGAGCGCGCGGAGTTGCGACGGTTCGAGGAGTTGAACCGAGGCTATATCGCGCAGAACATCAAGCTGGTGAGAGTGCAGGGCGTGTTCCAGTCGCTATTGGAATTTCTGATCGGTTTGACCTTCCTGATAGTCGTGTGGATCGGCGGGCTGCAGGTGCTGGCCGGCCGCATCTCCCTTGGCAGCTTCATCATGTTCAACACGTATATGGGCATGCTGGTGTGGCCAATGATCGCGCTAGGCTGGGTGGTAAACCTCATGCAGCGGGGCACGGCCTCGATGGGACGCATCGATGAGATTCTGCGGGAGCAGCCCGCCATCGCGGCGCCCCAAAACCCCAAGACCTTCGCCGGCGCGCGCGGCGAGGTCGAATTCCGCGCCGTATCCGTGGCGTATGGCGGACTGCCGGCCCTGGCGGGGGTCGATCTTCGGATTCCCGCCGGCGCTACAGTCGCGGTAGTGGGGCACACCGGGTCGGGAAAGAGCACGCTGGCGTCGCTTGTGCCGAGACTGCTCGATCCAACCGAGGGCGTGGTGGCCATTGATGGTGTGAATCTGCGCGATGCAGACCCCGCCGAATTGCGCCGCCTGATCGGATTCGTACCACAGGAGACATTCCTGTTCAGCGCCACTATTGGCGAGAATATCGCGTTTGGAGTTGAAGAAGCGACGGCCGAACAGATCCAGCGCGCGGCAGAGATGGCCGGTCTGGCAGGAGATATCGAGGGATTCCCGGCAGGTTACGACACGATTGTGGGCGAGCGCGGAATTACGCTCTCCGGCGGCCAGAAGCAGCGCACTGCCATCGCTCGCGCCATCCTGCGCGACCCCAAGATCTTGATTCTGGACGATGCTCTTTCGAGCGTGGATACGCTGACGGAGGATCGCATCTTGAATCATCTGGCCAGCGTAATGCGTGGCCGCACCGTAATTCTGATCTCGCATCGGGTCTCCACCGTGCAGCAGGCCGATTTCATCGTGGTGCTAGATAAAGGCCGGATCGCGGAACAGGGAACGCACGCCGAGTTAGTTAGCCGCGGCGGCTACTACGCGGATCTGAGCACGAAGCAGGCGCTCGAAGAGGAGTTGGAAGCGATTTGACGAGACGCGAGCGGCCCCTTCTCCAATTACAGAGAACCTCTGAAGTCGAAAACGAAAACAGGGCGATCTGGCTCTGGTATGTTACGCGCCGTCGCTAGGCGTCGCTCAACCTTCGCGCTGTATGCGCTCAATCCATTCGCCTTCCCTCGGCTCTTGCGATTATCGCCGCCGCGCACTTCAGGATGGGTGAGCGTGCCCGGCATTGACTGAGCGCTGCGCAGTGAAAGCCGTTTCGCTATACTCTGATCGTTAGCATCCGTTCCGCAACTACCGGCACGGTGGGGTGTTGAGGCAAACATGGGCGGTCGCGACGCTATCTGGCTCAGTCCTGTGAAAAAAGTTGTCCTTTCGGTCGCTGGAGGGCTAGTTCTAATAGCGCCTGTTGGATTGAGGCTCGTGAACGCACCTGCAGTGCATGCGCAATCTCAGTCGGGGAAAGAGAGGAAAGCGTTCGAGGTTGCCCTCCGTGAAACGCCTGCGGCAACCGAGCCCGAGCGTCAGTACCGGAGGTGGGCCGGGCACCTCAGATCCAGGCCGATTTTGGCGATCTAACGTCACGATGGCCAGCCTGCTGGTCCAGGCCTTTCAGATTCAAGGGCAGGCCGTTGCGGGACCTGACTGGCTGGGTTCGGTGCGGTACGAAATTACGGAGTTCCGGCTGCGGCGAAGCGCGACGATGTTCCCTTGATGCTCCAAAGGTTGCTCGTCGAGCGCTTTGGCCTGAAGTTCCATCACGAGCAGAAAGAGATGCCGGGTTATGTCCTCATGGCCGGAAGGAATGGCCTAAAGCTTAAATCTTCGTCCGGCGCTCCAAGACCCGTCCCGGGCCGAGATGGCTTTCCGGACGTCCCTGAAGGCATAGCCCCAGGAACGATTAACGTGGAGTCCGTTGGCGCCCTGCACATGCTCTCGGCCGGCGCTATGTCCATGCCCCAGTTCGCAGACTATCTCGCCGCCCAAACCGATTCGCCAGTTATCAACCTCACGGAAATGACTGGTAAATACGATATCGCCTTTTACTATTCAAAACCGTTCCCAATTTCTGGGATCGCGCCAGGAGCCCCGCCCGATAACCGCTTTGATATTTTGCCGGCTCTTCGCGAGCAACTCGGCTTGGAATTGCAGCGACGAAAAGTGCAGGCCGCTCTCTTGATCGTCGATCACATCGAGCAAACGCCATCACCAAACTGAATCCTCAGAGTTGGTCGCCGAAGTTTCCGCGCACAGGGTGGAATAGTAGCATCGCCCTGGGGCCGATCCAGACATCGTTGCCGTCCTGCCTGGGGTTGGTATTGGAAGCAGAACTGGGCACTTCCCCTAACGCCGAAGAACCGGTCTCATCGACTGAAACGTCGGCCGGCGAGCAGAGTACGACTCTCATTTTTAGTCACTTGTCGTGACGCAACGACGTCCCATCGTCGAGGAGTCTATGAATATTGTATGGGGTGGCGATTATCACCAGCGGCACGTTGTCTCCACGCACCCCTCCGCACCACAATCCTCGCTAAGATTCGGCACTCTTACGAGCCGCCCGTACACCATGGCCCACACATTCGGCACTTCGGCTGTATGGCTATACACCATCGATCGCACGTCAGCTTTGAACTGTGGCTCTTGGTGAGAACCCACCTCTGTGGTCTTGTGAACAATCGATAGGCTCGAAGCTATTGACTTCCGCGGGGGTCGGCTAGGGTATCCGCGATTTCCTGGGGGAAGAGTCTCTTCGAAGTCATCGTCCATGTATTTCGCGGGCCCGTTCGAGACCGAGCCAAGGCTGGGCGAACCGCGCGGATTATGCGAGCGAATCCAGAAGCTTGACTGCCATCTGAATATCGCGGTAGCGTTCCTGCTGATCCTGGGCTTCCCGCTCGATGTTCAATGGGCCGCGAAAACCGATGGATTTGAGTTTGTCGAGGAAGCGAGGAAGACCGACCGAGCCCTCGCCCAGGGGCCGCTCTGTGCCGAGTGATTCCGGCGCGTCTGCCGGGGGCCAGTCGCCATCTTTGCAATGCACGGAGAGCACGTGCGGACCAAGAACGTCCAAGGCGGCGACCGGATCGCCGGTGCCGTATAAAATCATGTTGGCGGGGTCGAAATTGATGCCGAGATTTGGTCGGCTTGCATCTTTCAGGAAGTTCAACAAGACGTGCGCGGGCTCTTGTCCAGTTTCCAGCGCGAATGTCTGACCGTGGGCGGCCGCGTGATCGCAGATGCGGCGGACCATGTCGCGAACAGCAGCGTAATCGGGATCATTATGGTCGTCTGGCACGAAGCCGATATGGCAGGCGATGCTTTTGACGCCTAGCGCGGCGGCGAAATCGCTCACGGCGTAGGTTCGGCGTTCGCGTTCCTGACGGTATTCACGCGGGATGAATCCGACGGTACGCTGCACGGTGGGAAGATCCGTGTAGTCTTCGCCAATATAAGCGGCGACGACAGTGACTATTGTGAATTCAGCCTTTTCGAGCGCGGCTCGCCACTCCGCGGCCACTGTGTCATTGAGTTCCATGCCGCCGGGGATACCCAGTTGACCGCAGCGGACGCCGAACGATTGCACGACGGCAAGATCGTCGCGATCGGCCCAGAAAATCACACCGGTTTCTCTCTCTCTCAAATTTCGCATCGCACTGGGACTCCGTTCCTGCTCCGTGATTCCAACAGCATCCGCGTCACGGCGACCGCGGCCGCCGATTCCTCCGGCAGACAAGCTTCGGGGCTTCGCCGGGAATTACAACAGTCGATAAAATACTCGAGCTCGGCTGTGTATCCGTCTGACTCGGCTATCGAGAGCTGAGTGTCGCCGCCATTCGCGCCGTAGAGTGTCGGCGCACGTCCTTGGGAGCTGTAGTCGAGCGTACCTTGATCCATGACTACGGTGTATTCCATCAGAAACGGATATGCTTTCGGATGATACCAGCCGCCGGTGATGAACGCGCTCCATCCGTCCGGATAGCGCAGCTCCGCCGATATCACATCAATACCGGAACTCAGAGCTTCGTAGCCGCTGGCCGAAACTTGCTTCGGCTTGCCGAAAAGCAGGAGACACATATCCACATCGTGGATGAGCAGATCGAATACGCCGCCGCCACTTTGTTGGGGGTCGGACAGCCACTCACTCCAGCCGGGTGCGGCGCAACGGCGCCGGAACGTCGCGAAACGCGGAGCGCCCAATCGGCTTGCTCCGATGGATTCGGCCAACGCAGTGTAGGCGGGTAAGAATCGCAACACGTGCGCGACCATCAGAACGCGATCGGCGCTGCGCGCGGCGGCGAGCATTTCTTCGCAGGATTTGACGTCGAGCGCCATGGGCTTCTCGACAAAAACGTGTTTTCCGAGATTCAATGCGGCAATGGCCACGGGCGCGTGCAGGTTTGTTGGAAGACAGATATCGACCGCATCGACGCGGGGGTCGTTGAGAAGCGCGTCGATCTTGGTATATTTCGCAATGTTATCGAAATCGAAACGGCCGCCTCCCGGCCCGAGATTGCCTTGGATAGCGCTCATTTCGCCGCTGAGTTTGCGCGGATCGCGGCTACAGACCGCGGTCAGTTCCGCGCCGGGAATGGATCTCAATGCTTTGAGATGCACGGCGCCCATGAATCCTAAACCAAGCAAGCCTATTCGCACGGCGCCTCATAATATCACGCGCCAAACTTGGTAAGATCATTCTCGAATGTTGATACTGGCCGCCATTCTCGGAATTCTGGTTTACGGCGTGGTCGCCGCGACGTGGGGCACGGTCAACCCGACGCTGGGGTTCAACGATGCGCAGAATGGCACAATTGCGTTCGCGCAAGCGATTGGGTTGGTGATTGCGTCCGTTTCGGTTGGACCGCTGATCGATCTCAAGGGCAAGAAGATCTCGATGGTTGCGGGACTCGCGCTGATTTGCGCGTCGCTGGCGTTCCTTCCGAGCGCGGGGCGCGATTACACAGAGGTCCTTGTGACCTTGGCCGTTCTAGGATTCGGCGGAGGCGTACTGGTGACGGCCGCGAATGCGTTGGCTTCGGATGTTAACCCGTCGCGGCGCGCCTCGATGCTTAACCAGTTGAATCTGTTTTTCGGGCTGGGGGGGCTGCTCACTCCGCTAATCACGGCCAATGTCCTAGGCGGTAATGCGATCGGCATGTGTTATCTGGCTGCCGGCCTGGGCGTCGTAACGCTGATCGTCAATATGGCCACGCCGATGCCCGCGCCGACTGGCGAGCGGGGTTTCAAGGGCTCGGAAATCGGACTGGTTGTGGGGCGGCCGGCGCTTTATTTGTTAGCCTTGATGCTCTTCCTTTATGTTGCGTGCGAGGTGGGGGTTTGGAATTGGCTGGCCCGATATCTGGTGCAGGTACGCGGTTTGGATAAGAGTTCGGCGCTGAATGTTCTGTCGCTGGGATTTGCGCTGGGATTGCTGATCGGCCGTGTCATCGCATCGCGAATCCTGATCCGAGTTTCCTCGCAAACCGTGACTTTGGCGGCCTCGGCGGCGATGGCAGTCACTACCTTGCTGATGCTGTGGACCAGCACGCCGACAGGCGCGTGGATCTCTGTGTTCTGCGCAGGTCTTGCGATGGCGCCAATGTTCCCTACGACGCTGGCGATTGTGGGCGACGTGTTTCCACGGATGACTGCTACAGCGATGGGGATTGTGATTACGTGCGGCTGGATCGGGTTGGCCGTTAGCTCACCGATTATTGGCGAGGTGGCGAACTCATCCAGCCTGCAGAGCGGCCTGCTGTTGCTGCCGGCGTTCTCCGTGGCGTTGATCCTGGTGAATTTGGCGCTTCGCCCTATGCTGAAGAAGAGGGCTTGAATATGAAAAATATCCTCGCGGTTCTTTTGCTTTGTTCCGTGTTTTCGCTTCCCGCTCTATCGATGAAGGAGGGCGGGCCGTTTGCGGGCCGATGGGATATCACCATCACGCCTCAGGCGAATCCCGATAGTCCGCCGAAGAATCCCGCACAGCTAGAGCCCTATCCGGACTGGATGGAAGTAGTGGCGCATGACGGCAAGTTGGATGTCAGGATGGTGGCTCGGTCGGGCAGCGTACACCCCGTGAGCGATGTCAAGTCCGATGGCGGGAAGTTGAAGTTGGTCATATCCCCGGCCGCCAAGGGGCCTGCCGTCACCTGGGAGTTGGAGAGCAAAGGCAACAACCTGACTGGCGTGCAGAAGCGGGGGGATATGGTGACGGCACGGGTGGCCGGAGTGCGCGCGCCGGAATTGAAGCGGAAGGCGCCCAAGAGCTGGACGGACCCCGAGCCGCTCTTCAATGGCAAAGACCTGACTGGATGGGAGCCGATACCAGCCGGGGCCGTTAATCATTGGGCGGCGCAGGATGGCGTGCTGGTGGATACAGAGCATGGCGCCAACCTAAAGACCACGCGTAAGTTCGACGACTTCAAACTGCACATCGAATTTAACTGTCCCGACGGGGGCAACAGCGGCATTTATCTTCGTGGGCGCGACGAGATTCAAGTGGCTTATGAAAAGCCGGGCGTCGAGGATAAGTTCCATGACATGGGATCGATCTACGGGTTTGTTGCGCCGTCGGTCGAGTCGCCGCGCAAGCCGGGTGAATGGGAAAGCTTCGATGTTACTTTGGTGGGCCGCTATGTCACCATCGTGCGGAACGGCGTGACGACAGTGGACAACCAGGAGATTCCGGGGATTAGCGGCGGCGCTCTGGATGCGAATGAGGGTGAACCCGGGCCGTTCTATCTGCAGGGCGACCACACGGGTGGGATGAAGTATCGCAATATTACTGTCTCGGTTCCGAAGAAGTAGCGGGATCACGAGTTATTTGGGCCGTGGCGTTTGATCCTAACAGAGTTTCGAGCAGCGGAGTCTGCGGATAGGGATGGCCGCGGTATCTACGGAATCCTTCCCCATAAGAGATGCCCCAGGGCAGGCCGCACGCGTGAGTGGCGGAATCCATTTGCTGGAGATAGTCGTCAACGCCGTGTTGCCGGGCCAGCCAGGCGCGTTGACTTTGGTGGCATGCCAGCATCTGGCGTTTCAGCTCGCAGACTGAAATAACGTCGACGCAGAAGTCCGGCGGGATGCGGCGGCCTTCGCGGTCCATGCCCTCGATAGGATCGGTGAAATAAAGATGTGGTATGGCCGGAAGCGCCGGTGAGGGGTCGGCGGCCCCGGTGCGATACAGGGGGACCGATGACGCGAAGCAGGCGTCGCGCACGAGGGCGCTGGTTGCCTCATGATCGGGCATGTAATCGATGGGCGAGGCGGTGATGACAAGATCCGGGTGCGCGCGCCGCAGCAGCTCCGTGACGCGCCGCCGCGAGAGATCGTCGTTAAATATCGCCATGTCTGAAAAGCCCGCGCAAGTGTAATGTGCGCCGATGAGCGCGGCGGAACGCGCCGCCTCCTTGTAGCGGATTGCGGCGATCTCCTCCCCCGTGTGTTCGGCCGAACCGCAATCGCCAGAGGTCATGGTGGTGATGGCGATGTGGTGTCCTTTACCGGCGAGTAGCGCGAGCGTGCCGCCGGCCAGAATCTCCAGGTCGTCCGGGTGAGCATGTATTGCGAGGATAATAGCCATATCTCATAATTGTTCAGGAGAAGACTTCCATGCTGCGTGCGTTGTTGGTTGGCCTTTTGATTCCGGTTTCGATGGCGGCTCAAGTGCCGCGCAACCGGGCGCCTTACCCGAACGAACAGTGGGTCCAACTTTTCAATGGTAAGGATCTCACCGGTTGGGTGAATGTAGGTCATGAGAAATGGACCGTGGAGGACGGCACGATTCATGGCCAGGGCGTGAGCAAGGAGTACGGCTATCTGCGGACGGAGAAGCCCTACAAAGATTTCTGGCTGTCCATACGATTTAAGTGCGAAGACGACGGCAACAGCGGAGTCTATTTCCACACTGAGTTCAAGCCGGGAACAGTGGATGTCTCGAAGGGGATGCAGTTCGAGATCGACCGGACCCTCAATCACCATAACGGAGGGCTTTACGGCGATGGGCGTGGATGGATCGCGTGGCCGTCGCCGGAATATGAACAGGTCATCCGTCCGACAGACTGGAATGAGTTCCTGCTCAAGGTGGAGGGCAACCACATGGCGGCGGTTCTGAACGGAATTACGGTCATCGATTTTACCGACCCTACACCGAAATCGTTCGACGGATTCATCGCGCTGCAGTTGCATTCTGGAGGCGAGGGCAATATGCGTTTTAAGGACATTTACATTCGCGATATGTCGGTGCGATAGCCTCAGAGCGAAGGCAATCGGAAGTATTCGCTTCGTCATTTCATAGTAGAATCTTGTTCAATGCTTACTACTCGTCGCGGGTTTTTGTCGTCAACCGCCGTGGCTCCGTTTCTAGCTGCTGCGGCCCCCCGCCTGCCGATCCGCAAGGCGGTTGAGTTCAGCATGCTGCCGCGGTCGCTCGGCGTTCACGAAGCCTTTCAGCTTGCCAAGGGCGCCGGCTTCGAAGCGATCGAGTGCCCCACTACGCCGGATACCGCCAAGGCCGAGCAGATGCTGGCGGCATCGAAGGAAGCGGGGCTTCCCATTCATTCGGTAATGAATGCGGAGCACTGGCGCAGCCCGCTGTCATCGTCAGACCCTGCGGTGGTGGAAAAGAGCATGGAGGGGATGCGCGCGAGCCTGCGCAATGCAAAGCTGTGGGGGGCTGATACGGTTCTTCTGGTTCCCGCAGTCGTTAATCCGGAGACGAGCTATGCACAGGCATGGGAGCGCAGCCAGCGTCAGATCCGTAAGCTGATTCCGCTTGCCGAAGAATCGAAAGTCATCATCGGGATCGAGGAAGTGTGGAATAAATTCCTGCTAAGCCCTTTGGAGATGGCGCGCTATGTGGATGAGTTTCAATCCCCTTGGATTCGCTCTTATTTCGATATTGGAAATGTAGCTATCTCGGGATATCCGCAGGATTGGATCCGCACACTGGGCAAACGGATCGTGAAGTTGCATGTGAAGGACTTCTCGTTCAAGAAGCGGCTGGCCGAGTTTACTCCGCTGCTGGAGGGCGAGATCGATTGGAAGGCCGTACACGCGGCGTTGGCGGAGATTGGGTACCAGGGCACCGCTACCGTGGAACTCAACGGTGGCGATGGCGCTTATCTCAAAGAGGTCAACAATCGGTTTGAGAAGATCTTGACCGGAGATGTGTAAGAGTCGATCGGTCAGCGAATCGACTCCTCCATCAAGGCGAAAGTATTCTTCTCGATATTGGATGACGCCGGCAGAAGACTGACTTCCGGAGAACGAACCGCGTGCCCGGCCGGAAACGCGACATCAATTCGTTTCGAAACTAGATTGCGTTTCGTCAGCAGCCATCCGGAAATGTGTCCGGCCGTGGGCGACGCGGGCAGATGGAACGTGAGTTCCAAGTTGTGTTTTCCCGCGGGGAGATTGGTCCAGAACCAGTGCCATGCGGCGCGTCCTCCGTTCTCGAGGGTCAGATCGACGGGCTTGCCATTATCGAGTGCTTCGCCCTTTACGCCGCGGAGTTCCTGTTCGGGCTCAATGAGAAATGCTAACTTCGCTTCGCGGTAGTCCGACGGGACCTGGATCGCGGCCGTCACATGCACCGTACGCTCCTCGCCAGCCTTGCCTTCGACACGAAGAGACGCAGGTGAGTAGCTGAGTCCCGTCTGCGCTGTGGAAGCGCCGAAATGCAGCGACAAAGTGTTGCCGGGACGGGATTGCACAGGAACCTCGGCGCCGTCGACTGCGATCTTGGATGCGCCGCTGCCTGCCACCCGAACGGTTTGTGTGGAACCCTCCGGGGCATAGACGCGAAGCTGTGTGGACCCGTCGGCCGCTTTTTCCGCCGTGTATCGCGCCCCTTCGATTCCCAATTGGTCTTCGGCGGCAGGGCGCATCTCGAAGAGAATCTCCTCATAGCCGCCGAGCTGGAACGTGAGCGTGTCGCCAAAATGTACGGCGCCGGACTGCACCTTGCGATAGGGATACTGAATTTCAAGCATCTGCGCGCGGTCCGTCTTCTTGAAGCCGTCTTGCTCATCGATTTTCAACTTGACCGTGCGGGGCGCGACAAAGGGATTGCGCAGGGTGACGATGGATCGTTCAGCGGAAGAGTGGACGTACCCGTAAGGTTCGCGTTGCGCTGGATCACCCAGCACCATGGTGGAGTTGTCGAGGAGCGGGTGAGCATTGATTTGCGCCCACTTCGTGGTGTTGCCCAACGCGTCCATCTCTTCATGCGACAGAATGTCGGGCGAGATGTATAACTCATACATCATGTTGCCGACGCTGTAATAGTGAACCACTTCGTCCTGCCAATCGTCGAGGAACTCGCTCTTCCCGCCCAGCATGTTGTATTTCCCTTTAATGATGCCGTGCGTCATCAGGGATGAGATAGGGAACTGCGCATGGTGGGCAACGAAATCGCTGTAGAGGACCGAATCTCGATAACTGACGGCGCTCTGCCGCGGCGCCAAGGTGGGGACGGAGGGCAAGTATCCGGAATCGGCGCCGCCCATCCAGACCGTGTCCGTGTAGCGAAGCCACCAAGGGCTTAGCCAGAGACTGGTGGTGATGTTGAGGAAGACCTTCGGATCCTGCGTGCGGAGCGTCTTGAGGATATCGATGAGCGCGCGGGCGTCGGCTTCGCGCGAGTAAATGCCTACGGGGTGCCCATGATCCGGTTCATTGCAGCCGAAGGGCGTACCGTCGATCTTGAAATAGTTGATGCCGGATTCCTTCTCGTAGCGCAGCATGGTGTCACGCAGGAAGCGGCTGTAGTTCTTTCCGGCGATGCAGAGGTTCTGTCCATCGGAAGTGATCTCCATGCCTTCTCTTTTGCCGGTAGCCAAGCGGACCGGCCTTTGGTTGTAACCGCCAATCGGGCCAAACCAAAGTCCAAGACGGCTGTCGATGCCCTTCAACGCGCTTACTAAGTCTGTGAAGCCACCGGGAAATCGCTTCTCGTCGATGGCCCATAGTTTCTGCATATCGTCCCAGCCGTCGTCTAGGACGAAGGAATCCATGTGCACGCCATATTTCTTGAATAGCATGTCGTTCAGCACGGGCACGCGCGCCAGCGTATTGTCGTGGTTCATCGCCAGTCGCTGTAGGTCATACCAGGAGTTATACAGTGCAAAGGGCTTCACCGGCGTGACCCTCATGCGATCGACGTAAGCCAAAAACTGCTGATGGACCAGACCTGTGGGCGCTACGCCGAATACCGCCGGCTCGCTGGTAAATCCTTCGGCGGGGATGTTCAAGCCGACGTAACCGCCGAGGTCGACTTCGGAACCATGCGCCTGGTTAATTGCGGTAGGATACTCTTCCCCAAGAAACACGTCATCGGTAAACAGGGGTTGTCCGAAGCCGCCTTGCGAAAAGCGCGGCAAGCCCCATTCGTTCTTAGCCACGGACACGGAGTCGATAAACAACGTTCCCTGCTGCGGCTTGGGCATGGTCACCCATTGACGCATGAAGAAATCGTCCGGCTTCAACTCGTAGACCAAGTCGACTTTCGTGCCGCCGCGTCCGCCGCGGCCCCCTCTTCCCGCCCCTGGACGGTTCGAATCGAGGTGCAGCACGAGGCGCTTGCCGCCGCCGGCGATATCCTCTACCTTGCGATCGGCCACGAGCAGGCCGTGGGCAGTAACTATCCGCGGATTCTCGCTGCCAAAATCATAACCCACGCGCTCATAGATGAGCTTCATCTCGAACTCACTGCCGCCCAGCGCGTAGGCGTGGCCGGAGATCTTATTCACGAACCGTACGCTGCCGACCTCACCATCGGCGATGGAGATGGTTCGCTCCAGATAGTCATTACCCAAAACAAGAGAGGAGCCGGCTTCCCGTATGTAGACCGGACCGGCGGCAAGCCCCAAGCCGGCAAATTGCAAGAGCAGAAGGGAAAGCCTGCAAACTCTGGGCGTAGCCTGCCCAATGGCAAGAGAAAGAGAGCGATTCATGTAAGGGCCCTGCGTTTCCGTTTCTATTTAGAATGCAAAGCGGAATCCGATTTCCGCGTTGCGCGGCAGATTGTTCTGCACGAGCGTGGTCGTCCCGAAAAGCGGCGACGCTGGATTGGTGTTCGGCGCCGGCCAAAGCGGCGTGTTGAAGGTATTGAACGCCGAGAACCTTACGTCGAACTTGTAACGCTCTTTGATGTAGATGGTCCGGAAAAGGTTCGCATCCATCTGCGGCGCCGCTTGGGTGCGGATATTGCCGCTACGCAAGGGCGTGGTGACCAAGGTGTTGGCGGGGCGTTGCACCCAGCAGGCAGGCGAGGTGTTGAACCATTCCGTAGTGGTCTCATGCGAGAGCTTGGGGTTGCATTCTTCGTAATAGCCGCTGCTGAACGCAATGGGCGATCCCGATCGATAGTTGAAGGACATGTTGACTTCCCATCCACCAACGATCTTGGAAATGACGCCCTGATTCAAGAAGTCTTTCTTGGGACCGACCGGCAACTCGTAGGTGCCACTCAGAACAAAGTATTGAGGGCGGTCATAAGTGACCAAAGCGCGCGCCAGCGACGTGTCTTGCGAATTCAGGTAGCTAGAGGCTTGCAGATTCTTCGAGAAGGTATAGCTCGCCAGGAATTGCAACCCATGTTTGAAACGCTTCTCTAGTTTGAACTGGACCGAGTTATACCAGTTCTTGCCGATAGGAACATTGCTCATGGTGACGCCTGTGAACTGCGGATATGGCGTAATCAGTGAGCTTTGGGCAATGGTCGGTTGAGTTCCCAGCGTAGTGCCGGCGAATGCCCCAATACCGTAGAAGGGATTAGGAACCAACTTATTTAGATAGGCGCTGCCTTGCGCCAATTGGGCGAGCGTCAGGAAGTTCAGACTCTGGCTGACGCCAAGTTGATAGGTGCGGCTGCCGGCGTAAGAGGCTTCCACTAAAAGGCCGCCATGTAACTCATATTGAAAGCCACCGGAGAATTGCCAGATATAGGGCGTCTTGGTTTGTGGATAATTGGACGAAATACTCATCCCGGCATTGGTTGCCAGACCGAGCGAGCTGCCAAGCGGTTCCAAAAGGCCGGTGGGGAACGGATTGCTCAGCGAGCCGATGGGCTGATAACTGGACGAGCTGGTGAGTACGTTGGTGGTGCGGGAGAAGTTGGTGGTGGGGTTGGTGGGCTGGTTCGGTATAAAAAGCTTTCCAATTCCTCCGCGAAACACCAGTGGTTTCGACTGCAGGACCTTGTAAGCAACGCCCAGGCGTGGCTGGAAGTTCAGCCAATCCGGGCTGAATGCCTCGCGCCTCACGCCATTGACGCCGGCATAAGTCAACCCACCCATCAGATTCGGCATGCCGGGAACGGCTGCCGGAAAGGGGGCATTCAGATCGATATAGCCAACCTGCTGGTTGTGGCGCTCTACGGCAGGAGACTGTTCCTCCCAGCGGATGCCCAGGTTGAGAGTGAGGCGGCGGTTGACCTGCCAATCGTCCTGGTAATACAAAACCGGATATCGGAATGAGAAAAGAGTGCCCGCATTGACGGTGACGCTGCCGCTACTGATGTCTCCCAGAAGAAAAGTCGCGATGGCATTGCCGGAGTTCGGATCGGCAAAATCCGGCGTCTTGCGCGTCCAGCCCGTGTCAAACGAATAATTGCCCATGCCGTTGCTGCGTGGCGAGTCGGCAGTTTGGATCACGCGGTACTCGCCGCCGAATTTCATGGAGTGACTTCCGACGATGTGAGTCAGTCCCACGGAAGCAGTGTAAGTGCTCTGCGGGTTGATATCCAGTTCGTTCTGGCCCGTGGAGGTGTAGTTGGTAAAATTAAAGATGGGAAACTTGTTGGAAATGGGAAGCTCGCTGAGCAGGCTCTGCGGGAAACCGAGGGCGGTGATGCTGATGGGGTTGTAGATGCTTGGGTTCTCGTAGAAGAGATAAGAGACGCGGATGTCGAGGAGCGTGCGGGGACTCAGGGTTCCCACGGTGTCGAACATGGCTCCATCGTTGAAGCGTTCCGCATGCAGGATCGAGGTGGCGGGCGTGCCCCAGCCGTTATAATCGACCCGTCCACCGTCCCGGAAGCTTCGGTTTGCGCGGGCATATACTCGCCACTTCTCGTTGATGAGGTGGTCTACGCGCGCGATCAAGTTACCGAAATCGTCGTGTTCGCCGACATTTCCGCCGTAATAATTATTCAATCCGGTAAAGGCTTGGCCGGGCTGGTTGGGTAGGGGGATGTCTTTGAGTACGTTTACGGCGATGGGATTAAAGCGAGTTGACGGTATGACGTTACCCGGGAATGGCTGCTGAATGTACTGCGAATTGGTGGCGGTGAGGGGCAGCGCCGGATTGTAATTCGGGTTTAGCGAGACCGTCGCCGGATCATAGATTGTGTATAACTGCGAGGCGCTCTTGTAAGTCTGGGAGAAATCGCCGGCGCGCTGTAGCGCCGTGGGTACGGTTTCGGTAGCGGGCTGCGGCACGAATTCGCGGTAGCGCTCCTGCGAAAACATGAAGAACGTACGGTCCTTGCCGTTGTATAACTTGGGAATTCTCACCGGCCCGTCTAATTCCCACCCGTACTGGTCGATGGGATGTTGCGCGCGGGGCGCGCCGGCAGCGTTTTGTGAGAACGGGTTGGCATCGAGGAATGTGCGGCGCAGGTACTCGTACGCCGCTCCATGAAAGTTGTTGGTGCCGGGCTTAATCGAGAGGTTAACGACGCCGCCGGAGGTCCGTCCGTATTGGGCGTCATAGAGGTTTGTTTGTACTTTGAACTCCTGCGTGGCCTCCACCGGTGGCACATAAGCAAGTTCGGATCCGGTTACGGATGAATCATTGGGCGCGCCGTCGATCTGGAAGGTGTTGAGACCGTTTTGGCCGCCATTGATCGAAAAGTATCCGATGGCGCCCTGGTCGATGGGCCGGGAGTACAGAAGGCTGTTGGTGTAGTTAACGCCTACGGCCTCATTCATTAACGTAAACGGGTTGTGGCCGTTCAGAGGCATGTCGGCGATGGCCTTCTCATCCACCACCTGACCGCGGCTACCACTGGCGGTTTCGAGTAACGGCGCCTCGCCGCTGACAATCACTTTGTCGCTGGACTGACCGATATCGAGGCGCACATCGATCCGTGTGCGGTCGTTGACGCGCAATTCGATGGGCCCGCGATCGGTGGTTTTGAAACCAAGTTTCTCGACCCGCAGGGAGTAGTTCCCGGGAACGAGGAATGGAATCACGAAATCGCCATCGCCGGCGCTCGTAGTAGAAGAGGACACGCCGGTCTCGGTGTTGATTGCCGTCACCTTGGCAAGCGGCACGGCGGCGCCGCTGGGGTCGAGAACGGCTCCCACGAGAGTAGCGCGGTATTCCTGCGCGGAGAGTAATCCCGCGACGAGGAGGAAGACAACGAGTGCCGACAAGTGTCTCGGGTTCATCCTTGGATGATAAGCCCGGGAAAGCTAAGATTCAAGGAAAATGTCATAAAAAGAAAGGAAACGACTTACCAAGTAAGATTTGAACGAAAGGAAAATCGCAGATAATTAGCCGGTTCCGGCGAGGACTTACCTGGTGTGCGCAGCCTTTAGGGCCGGGGATCCTTGCGGCGGATTCGATCCCAGCCAGGCGATTCGACAACCCGCATTGCGGCACCTTCGCCGGCGCTGATGAGCGCGGCGGCATCGGGATGTTTCCGGAGAAGGACCAATCCCCTATCCACGCCCAGAACGCTGAGCGCGGTCGATAGCGAGTCGGCATCCATTCCCATCCTTGCTACGACGGTCACTGTGATGGGCATCGTAAGACCCATATTCGTAGCCGGATCGATGATGTGCGAATAACGGACGCCGTCGATGTCGAGATGCTGCTCGGAATCCCCGGATGTTGAGATGGCGGCGTTGTGCAGTTCCAAAACGCGATCCAACGCGCCTTCTGAGCCCCCGTGGCTGACGCCGATTTGCCATCCGCGCTTGCCGGGTGGAGCGTCGCCTATTGCCAGATCGCCGCTGGCCGCCACCAGGGCGCTTCGAATGCCGCAACGCGCCAAAACCAATAGAGCGGCGTCGGCGGCGTAGCCTTTGGCAATCGCACCCAGGTCAAGCTGCATGCCCGGCTCATCGAGCAGGACCGTTCGAGCCACGGGGTCGAGATTGAGCTTACGGTAACCGCATCGGCCGGCGGCCTCGCGCAGGGCCTGAGGCGAGGGAAGGCGATGGTCGATGCGCGCCTGGCGCCACAGGCGGATGACTGGTCCCATCGTGACGTCGAAGGCGCCAGCCGATTCCTCCGAGAGCTTCCGGGATACCTTCAAGACGCGAAACAGATCCGGGCTGACTTGGACCGGAATGCGGACGGCGCTGCTGCAGATCCGGTTCAACTCACTGGCGGGCTTGTAATCGGAAAGGGCATCGTCCAGTTGCGCGACGCGATCGAAAGCGGCTCGAAACGCGGCGGTGCTTTGTTGGGGGCTTTCCGCATACAGCTTGATGCGAATCAGCGTGCCCATGTGCGGCTCGGCCGCTTCAAATAGCAGTTGATCCGCTGCTTGAGCGCGGGACTCCGACGCAAGCGATGCCGCCCAGGCAAACCAGGCCACCGCCGCAAGGCGACGCCACTTACTGATCGTCTTGAACACCGCTATTCCAGTAACGGTACATTTCGTCCGCGCTGGGCGCTTTAGCTGGATGCACGAGGCGGAAACCGAGCCACTGGGCGTCGGTCTCATACCAGATGCTCTTGGGCAGTTGCGGGTCCTGCTGCTTCCAGGCAGGGTCGGACGGAACGCGCGCGGCGCAGCGCAGCTTGTCTGTGGCGTCATTCCACGACCCGCCCCGCACGGCGTGCGGATAGGGTTGCGTTGCCTTGACCCAGGGATTCGATTCGCTGCCGGCGGTGTAGGGCGAATACTGATCGAGGGTCCATTCCATGACATTGCCTTCCATGTCATACAGGCCCCATTGGTTGGGTTTCTTCGTTCCCACCGTGTGATACTTGCCTTGGCTGTTCGCCGAATACCAGGCGTAATCGGCCAGTTTCGCCGGATCGTCGCCGAAGGAATAGGCGGTGGTGGCGCCCGCGCGGCAGGCATATTCCCATTCCGCTTCGGTTGGCAACCGGTAGAACTCGCCCAGCTTGGCGCTTAGCCATTCGGCATACTTATTCGCGGCGTGCTGAGTCATGCTGATGGCCGGGAAGCCGTCGATGCCCATTCCAAAACTCATTTCCACGTAGGGCCGCGTGGGCCGGCTGACGGCATCCACAATGGCGTCCTTGGAAGCTGCCGGTCCGCTCTGATCGTCAAACATAAAGAGCCGGTACTCGTCCCAAGTCACCTCGCGCGCCTGCATGGAGAAAGCGTCAATCCGCACTTTGTGGCGAGGCTGCTCATCTTTTTTTCCGCTTGGATCGCCGGGCGCCGAGCCCATCTCGAACTCGCCCGCGGGAACCGGAACAATGTCGTAGGAGACGGTAGTGTTGGGAATGGTGATATGCGCCGCGCCCTGCTTGCGGGCGGAATCCGTCTGATGCGCTTGGATGCGGGCGTAAATCCGTTCGACGTTGGCGCGCTCTTTGGCAGCGTCCTGGTTTGCACCGCCAGCCTGAGGGGCGGCGCTCTGAGGGGCGGGCGCCGGGACTAACATCCCGGCGGCCAACCACGCTGTAAGCAATCGCGACATTGGTCCGTGCGACGCTAGATAACTTTCGTAACGCCAGGCCGCGCGAGGGGCGGCGCGTCGAATTTGGCGTTCCATTCCAGGTGTTCCGGGAAAAGCCTCTCCTGCGAATTCATCGCTTCCTCCCAGGTGACCTGTTTACCGGTGTAAGCCGCCATGCGGCCCATGATGGCAAGCATGGTGGTGGTGGTCATGCGCTTGCCGTCATTCATTGGCTTGCCCTTCCGAATGGAGTCGAAGAGCAGGTCGTGCTCGCGCTGGTACATGTTATATTGCTGGCCGCTGAAGGTCCAGTTCGTCTTGCCTTCGATGCGCGGTTGAGGGCCCCGGCCTATAGTACAGATCCCATCGACGCCCAACATGTAGTCGGAATTTTCGTTGTAGCATCCCACGATCTGACGATTGGCCAAAAACGCGCGGGCGCCGTTCGGGTAGACGTAGTTCACTTCGAAGTGGTCGTAAATGTTGCCGCCCTCCGCGGGAATGGCGCGGCCGCCCACGCCCACGCAACTTACCGGAGGCACGTCTTGCATGGCCCAGGAAATCTTGTCGGCGCTGTGCACCGCCTGTTCCACGAGACTGTCTCCACAGAGCCAGACGAAGTTATACCAGTTACGAATCTGCCACTCGACGTCACTCATGCCGGCAGGGCGCGAACTAGCGGGCGGCATTGGCTTCACGGGGTTTGTGTAGTAAGTGGCGTAATAGGAAACCAGGCGGCCGATGGCGCCGTTTTCCACCTGCGCGAAGGTGTCCTGAATCATGTTGTTATAGCGCCAACAGAAGCCCGCGACTAACGAGAGTTTCTTTTCCGCCGCCTTGGCGGCCGTCTCGCCTACCCAGCGAACCCCAGGGGCATCCGTCGAAACAGGCTTTTCGCAGAAGACGTGCTTGTTGGCGGCAATTGCGGCGGCCAGATGCATGGGGCGGAAGCCGGGAGGGGTCGCCAGAAGCACAACATCAACGCCGCTATCGATTACCTTCTGGTAAGCGTCGAGCCCGATAAACTGATTCTCGGGGTCCACTTTGACCCGGGGGCCGTTCTTGGCATTTCGCTTCAGGGTTTGCAGGCATCGTTCCGCATGCGACGTATCGACCTCGGCTATCGCCGTGAGTTCGGCATATTGGTCGGCCTCCAGGGCTTGGGCGGCGGCGCCGCTGCCACGACCTCCGCAACCCACCAAACCTACTTTGATGGCGTTGGTGAGGGTCTGGGCAGAGAGGATCGCGGGAAACCCGGCGCCGATCGCCGCGCCTAAAGCGGTACTGGTCGTCTTAAGAAAATCTCTTCGGCCGGAATTTGAATTTTCGTCGTTCATAAGCCCTCGCCTATAAGAACTTTTGCCGTTATTATACACCCCGTGGAATAGGGGGACCTTTCCTGAGGCAAGAAAACGAATACCGTTTATTTGCCTTTTCCTTTGCTCGCTTGCGCCAGTACGCAGTAATATTCCTGAAGATATGCCTGATCTGGATTTCGGATTGAAGGGAAAACGGGTGGTGGTGACCGGGGGCGCTAACGGCATTGGGTTCGCAACCGCCCGGTTGTTTGCCGCTCATGGAGCGTCCGTCTGGCTTTTCGACCTGGAACACGAGAAGCTTCACGATGCCGCGCGGCAGATTGGCGCCGACGCCTGCGCGGCCGACGTCACCAGTCCCGAGTCTCTCGATGCCGCCTTCCGAACGGCTGGGACGCCGGACATTCTGATCGCCAACGCCGGGACGGTTTCGGAAGCGGCTTTCTGGGAGCAAACGCCGGAAGAGTGGCAGCGTATTTTGGCTGTGAATCTTTCCGGGGTGTTTCACGCTATGCAGTTAGCGGCACGTCTGATGAGGCAGCAGTATCGCGGCGGCGCTATTGTGGTGACCGCGTCCACCAATTCCTTCGACGGCGAAGCGCGGCTTGGAGCCTATAACGCGAGCAAGGCCGGCTTACTCGGTTTGGTGCGTACGGCGGCCAACGAATTGGGGCCTTATCAAATCCGGGTGAATGCCGTTTGCCCGGGCTTGATTCGGACCCGCTTGACCACGGAGAGCTTCGCGAATCCGGCGATACTGCAGAAATACTTTCAACAGATTCCGTTAGGGCGCGGCGGCGAACCAGACGAGGTCGCGCAAGCCATTGTCTTTCTAGCTTCCGGGTTGGCTTCCTATATTACCGGAGCGACTCTATTCGTCGACGGTGGTCAAATGGCGTCGAAGTTCGGCACGTGGACCGAAGACGACGCCGAATTTATCGATGGCCGATGGCGCCTGCGAAACCCCCGCTAGCAATGCCTCAAAGCGCCGCTCACTTCGAGGCGGTGACGGCATGGTCTGCGACGTACTTCGACCACTTATCGGCGATGGTCCGGTCGCGGCGAACGCCTTCGCCGTTACGGTAGAGTTGGGCGACGTTGTTGGCAGCGCGAAGATTGCCGCCCTCGGCGGCCTTGACCCACCACTTCCCAGCCTCTTCGTAGTTCTGCTGTACGCCCTTGCCGTCCGCGTACATCATACCCACGGCTTCTTCAGCCGGGACATAGCCCTGTTCGGCGGCTTGCTGGGTAAGTCTGAAGGCGGCTGCGGGATCGCGGGGCATTGCTTTTCCGTCGGCCAGATTGGCGCCGAGAAGATTGGAGCCGCCCTGGCAAAACAGATCGACCGGCTCTTGTGTGCCGCGCTGACCGGGATAAGTGGCGCCGGGGGTGGATTCTCCCCATCCGCACACCTTGTAATCCATCAGATCACCGGCTTGCGCGACGGTGATCTCCTGTAACCACTGCTGCCACCCACCGGGCGGCGTTTTCTTTTCCGGTGCGACGCCGGGCTGATAGGCAGGGTCGCGAATGGGCGCGAGAGCCAAATATGCAACGGCGTGCAGTGGCTCATAGTGTTCACTGAGCAGCGAGACCAGCGCGCGATACATTGGCGGATCCTGCCGCACGCCTTTGGTTTGAAGCGCCACCGCCTGAGCGATTGCGTCCGCGGCGCTGACGCGGTCTTCGGGATTGGCGTTCGTATCGGTTGCCACGTGAATTAGCGCTTGCTGAGCTGCTGCCGAGCGCCAGTCAGCGTACATAGCCAGCGCTCGTACGGCGGCGCGGCGAACCTGAACGGAAGGGTCGGCGAGCAGTTTGCCCAACGCCGCAGTCGTCGTCTCGTCGAAGATCGCGTGGCTGCAGGTTTCGACCGCCGCCAAACGGACGGCGGTGTTTTTCGATTCGAATAACTTCTGTACAACGGCCCCGGCAGGCGCGCCGCCAACCAGAGCAATCGGCGGGTAGTAGCCGCTAATTGGCGCTGGGGGCGCAACCTTCGCATACGGCTTCAGAAGATTGGTCTCACTCTCCGAAGGCGGCACGTTTTTGTTTCGAAGGCGCGTCGCCCATCCGATGGCATCATCATTACTGACGGGATGGTATGTGCGCTCGCCAAGGTCGTCGAATTCGCGATAGATGACGTGATAGCCTTTGGCCTTGACGCGTTCGTAGGTGTCGCGTACGGTTGCCAGGTGATTTGCTAAATCGCGGAGGCCGAGAACCATATAGAACTCGGCGCTTTTATCCGGATCCAAAGGGGCGCTGATTTCGGATGGCATGGTCCACCATCCCCAGCTATAAGTGATCCCCGCGGTTATGATGTCGGGATGCATGACGCCCAGTTCGCCTGAGATTTTTCCGCCCTCGCCCTTGCCGTACGCGTAGATGCGTCGCGGATTGATGGGGTAAGTCTTCTCTGCCCAGGCGATTAACTTCATGAGCGGTTCGTGATCGGCGGGTCCCATCTTGCCGTTGGGATCCTGCGCGTGGGCGGCGATCAGCACGTAGTTATCGCTCAATCCCTGGCGCTTGAGTGACTCGCGAACCGGAAAGAGATCGTCGCCGGTGGGCCTGCCGTGCTCCTGAAAACAGAGAAACAGGCCCACCTGTTTGGCGGGATCGGACGTGCCCGCGGGCGGGATACCGGCGGGCGCTTCTACTATGTAATGAACGATTGTCTTGCCGGCGTCGTCTTTAAGTTCGGTCTCCTGCGCAGGAAGCGCGGTAGAGGCTAGCGCGAGCCCAATTGCGAGGCTGGCTGACCGTTGAAATGACGTCCTGAGGATTTGCCGTTGCATATATCACCAATTAAAGTGTCCCGATAGCTGAGTGACTCGCGCCGGACTGCCGGAATTGCGCACGCTCAAGAGTCCGTCGGCAGTGACGGTGGTCGGGTTATTCGGATTATTCAATGCGTTGAAGAAGTCGACGTTAATCCGCAACGCGGCTTTCTCTCGAATCCTAAACGATTTGAAAAGCGAAGCGTCCAGGAACCATTGATTGGGTCCGGGAAGATACTGATTGCGCCACGGGTTGAGGTTGTTGTTGTACGTGGTACGTTGCACTGTGCCGTTGTTAAGCGGAACCCAAACGGTGTTGGTGTCGTAGTAAGACGAGAAATTCGTTCCCGCGGGAGCGTTAGGCGCGGACGTGGCTCCATAGGGAACTAGGGGCGAAGCCGCCGGCTTGTAGCTGCTGGGCACGCCGCATACGCCAATGCACTGGCCGGCGGAATTGTGTTCATTGATCTGCGGGGGCGAGATATAGCCGTTGAAATAGAGATAAGAGGGAAGACAGATGCCGCTGCGGCAATCCTGCACGGGATATTTATAGCCGTATAGTTCGAGTTGATTCCCATTAGGATAATTCGTGGTCGGCAAGGTGAAGTAATTGGTTCGCCACTGACCGGTTCCGGCCACCTGCCATCCGCCCAGCGCTTGCTCGAGCACTCCGCGATTGTTTCCCAGCAGCGCCTTTCCTCTTCCTACGGGCAGTTCATAGACAAAGTTGTAACGAATATTCTGGTGGGGGACCGCAGTGTAGCGCTGGTAATTCAGGAACTGATCGCGAGCCGTCGGATCCGTTGGAACGCTGCCGGGCAAGTAAGCGTTCAGGGTGGGAATCGAGCTGGTGGAGCCCGATCCCGAGGTTACCTCAGTCATGGAATTGGCAAGACTCCAGAAGGCCTGTACGGCAAGACCGCTGTGAAAGCGGCGCTCGAACTCGAGATTGATGCCGTTGTAGTTGGAATGGCCGAGGGGGCTGTATCCATAGACGCCGCCCCACACTTGACTGCCCCATGGGGTTGTGGCGACCGCCGAATATAAGCCAGTTGGAACCGGCTGTTTCTGAGTGGCATACCAGATGTAGCTCGGCGTGGAGTCGTTATAGTTCACCTGTTGCAGCATGCGCGAGACATGGTTTCCGAGATAGGTCGCCCGGACAATGGTATTCGCCATGATCTCTTTTTCAATGGTGAAGTTCCAATCCTGTACGCGAGGATCGGCTTGATGAGGATCGAGAAAATATGCCGCGAACCCTGGGGTGATCAAACGGGTGTCGTTCAGGTTGATGATGGAGTTGGGTGTATTGACGCCCGCCACATATTGCGGAACGCTGCGCAATCCATAGTTCGGCAGACCGTCCGGTGAGAGGGAGGTATTGGAAACGCTATTCAGAAAGGTCGCCGACACCAACTCGGCGCTTTGTTGCGCGTTGAAGTAATCTTCGATTGGCTCGGTGTAATAAGAGATGCGATAGCCGCCGCGAACGACAAATGCTTTGCGGCCCTCTCCTGCGCGATAGGCGAAGCCGAGTCTTGGTCCGAAGTTTGAGAAATTACGATAGACCAGAGTCGATGGCAAACCGGCTTGTTGGTTCGTTTCCACGCTGCCGCCAAAATTCTGCAAAGCGGTGACGAGTGAGGGAAGGGTGTCTCCCAATTGTTCAAAGCGATCTAAACTGGTTCCCAGGACGTAAGCGCGCTTAGCCACGTCAAAGCCCATCAGAGCGCTTTGACGATCGGAGATGGGCGTGCGGTATTCCCAACGAAGACCCAGGTTCAGAGTCAGACGCTGAGTAGCCTTCCAGTTATCTTGGAAGTAGAGCGCATCTTCCTGACGCGCCATATAGACCCAGGGACGCGCGAAGGTGGCGCCGTAATCCATCGAGCCGAGGTACATATTGGCAACGCCTAGGCCGGTCAAAGGAAGCGCCTGCGGGCTGGCGGCCGTGGAGGAGGGGTCGTAGAGCGCTGTCGCCTGGGTGCTGAAGTCATAACTGCCGGCTGTGGGCAGGACGCTCTTGGGAATGCCTTCGTAGCGGTATTGAAAACCGAATTGAAGCTCGTGCTTACCCTTTACTTTGGTGGCGTTATCCTGCGCGGAGAAGACGTTGGTGATCAGGTAGAAGTATTCGCCGCCGAACGAGTAACCGCTGAGGTCTGTGCCGCTGATGCTGGGCCAGTTGGCTGCTTCGAACGGGTTGGGCAGGCCAAGCAGCGATTGCGCATAGTTGGTTTGGAAATCGCCCGAACCGCGGCGCTGAAAGTCGCGAGTGGCGCTGAGTAGCAACTCGTTGGTGAGGCTGGGAGAAAAAATGTGGACCTCATTGATCGATCCGCTCATATCGGGCCACCAACGCTGGTCGACGCCGGAAATTCCGTTTAGCATCTCGGGTCCACCGGACTGGTAAGACTCGTGATGATGTCCGTAAGAAACGCGTCCGTATAGCAGGTCGGAAGGCGAGAAGCGGTGGTCTATGCGGCCGGTTTTCACTTCCTGGTTCAAGGTGCGGGGAATCTGGCCAATCCAATTCTGGCCAACCAGTGGATTCACGTTGGGAAGATTAGGCACTGGCGTGATGCCGAAAAGGTACTTGGCAACCGGGCTTTCGCGCGACGGGCAGATGGTATTCACGACGTCGTTGCAACTCAGTGGAGTTCTGGAATAGTTCGCCGCTGTGGTGTACGGGTCGTAGAAGTTGTAGGGCCGTCCCAAACTATCCGTAATGCCCCGGAAATCGCCGTTCCGCATGGCGATGGTGGGAAATGACTGTTGCGACGTCGTGTATTGCAGGCTGCGGATATCTTCCCAGGAGAAGAAGAAGAACGTACGGTTGTGGCCGTTATAGATTTTCGGAATGTAGACGGGCCCGCCAACCGATTCGCCCCATTCATTACGGTTCAGGTAGGGAGGCTTTAAGAATGTGTCCTGCCGCATGCGAGCCACGCCGTAGCCGCTGTTGCGGTTGGTATAGAACAGCCCTCCGTGAAGCTGGTTGGTGCCGCTCTTGCTGGACATGATGATTGTAGTAGGGCGTGTGAATTTAGCGGAGGAGTTATTGGTTTCGACCTGCATTTCCTGAATCGTGTCAAGATCCGGCGTACGCGCGACATCCCATCCTTCCCACACTTCATTTTGCGCCGCGCCGTCGAAGGTCAGAGTCGTCGTGCCCGGCCGCAGGCCGTATGCCTGCACCAAGGCGCCGATACCGAAACCTTGGCTCGACCATGTCAGGTTAGGAACCGTGATCAAGAGGTTCTGATAACCACGCCCATTTACCGGGAGCTCCTGGATGCGTTGGGTCTCGAGGAGGTGGCCGAGCGTGGGGGAATCCGTCTGAACCATGGGAGTGACATCCATGACGTGCACGGTGGTAGTCGCTTGTCCAACCGTCAGGACGCCGTTGACCTCGGCATCCACTTGTACCTGAACGGTCAAGGTAGCTTCATAGGTTTGCATCCCCGCCGCGGTCATAGTGATGTGATACGGTCCCGGAATGACACCGGGAAAAACGAACAGTCCGGCTTGGTTGGCGACGGTTTTGCGCTCAACCCCGGTTGCCGTATCGGTGAGAGTCACCGAAGCAGAGGGGATTACAGCGTCGGTGGAATCGCGAACGCTTCCACGAACCGTGCTGGTGCTGGATTGCGCCCAGCCGACCGCACTCAAACAAGCAAATAGAAATGCAACTCTTAGCCCCTGCATAAGCCCTCCTGGCCGAAACCCTTCTAGGGCGCGGCGGATTCTTTCCGTTTGGCACAGTCTAAACTTAAAAGATGGGGAATGCAAGTGCATTTTATTATTTTTGCTTGTTATTTACAGCTACCTGCTTTGTTTTGGCGGGCCAGATGGAGCGACGGGACGCCAGAGGAATCACGCAGGGTTTGGTTTTAGCGCCACGGCGGAGTATACTTTTTCGATGGCTGCCTTCCGTTGGGGTGTAGTGCCCTCGGTGATTCGGATTGCGCGGGCCTCGGTTTGTGTTGTCTTACTTTTGGCGACGGGGCGATTGATGGCCGCACAGCAGGGTCCAGTTGACGATTCGCGGGCCAACTATAACCTGGGGATCACCTATTTCCGGCAAGGACGACTGAAGGAAGCGCGCCCGTTCCTCGAAAAAGCGACAACGTTGTCGCCGCGCGCGCAAGACGCCTGGATGGCGCTGAGCCTCGTGCTGCTGGGATTGAACGATTACGCCGGCGCGGCCGGCCCTTTGCAGCACGCCTGCGAGTTGGCATCGGAAAATGACGCCTGCTTTCTGGAGGGCCGCACCTTGTTCCTGCTGGCGCGCTATGACGAAGCCGTAAAGCCTCTGGAAAAAGCCATGCGTAGCGCGTCTGCGCAAGATCAGCCGAAGATCCATCGCGCGGCCGCATTGAACTTCGACAAATTGGGCAACAGCGCGGAGGCCGAGAAGTACTTCCGATCGGCGATAGCTATGTATCAAGCGCGAGAGGGCTCGAACCAAGACCCGCGGCTGGACTATGGGGCCTTCCTGGTGCGCCAGGGACGCGCCGCGGAGGCTTTGGAACCGATTGAGCATACGCTAAAGACATCGCCTCTTTCGGCGCGCGCCAATGCCGAACTAGGCCGCGCGCTGCTGGATCTGAATCGTGCGCAGGATGCCCTGCCGCGGCTCCAGAGGGCAGTTGAGTTAGATCCCCATACGTGGACGATGCGCATGCTGCTGGGCAAGGCGTATCTTCGTTTGGGACGCGCGGAAGAGGGAGAGCGAGAGCTGCGCCTGGGACGCGAAGGTTGGACCCGGGACAATCACGGTTCATCCAAAGTCCAATAGCGGTCGCATTTGAGGTTGGCTTGCACCTGATGGACGCCGCTTGGCCAGATCACCTCGACCGAGGCCACCGTATCCTGCGCCATGCCGAAGAACACCACGCGGTCGCTCGAAGAGCCGTAGCCCACGGCAGTGGTTACTCGATTCCATTGCTGGCGTCCTGAAGCGCCGGTGACGTGCACCATGGCGCCGATGCCGTCGCGGTTGCTGCGGTGGCCGCGGAGGCGCACCGCGAGGTAATGATTCTGGTTGGCTGATATGTTGCGGAAGATGGCCGCTCGCTCTCCGATACGACTCACGACCACGTCCACGCGTCCGTCGCCATCCAAATCGCCGAAGGCCGCACCGCGATGCCATGCCGCCTTTTGAAAATCGCGCCCCGCCTGGCCGCTGACCTCGACGAATCGGTTCCCGCCGGCGTTGGCGAGCACCAGGTTCGGCTGGCGGGAGCGGCGGTGCGAATATTGCTCCACGTTGTCGTCGATTGCGCCGCACGCGGCGAACAAATCCTTGAGGCCATCGTTGTTGAAATCGAAGATACCGGAACTCCAGCCGGTGGAAGCCAGCGTCTGGCGGCCCGCACCGCTTGAATAAGTGATGTCCGCGAAGAGAGCTTTGCCGAGATTGCGAAAAACGGGGAAAGTTTCGCTTTCGTTGGCGGTTACGAACAGGTCTTCTCGGCCATCGTTATCGAGGTCGCGCGCGTCCGCGCCCATGGAACTGATGGCGCGGCCATCGTCATTGAAGGCTACCCCGGCGGTGTTCGCGACTTCCTTAAAGGTTCCGTTGCCTTCATTGCGGAATAGGAAATTGGGCACGGTGTCGTTGGCGATGAAGGCGTCGATCCGGCCATCCTGATCGAAGTCGAGGAAGCTCACGCTCATGCCCTTGCCGATGTGCGCTGCGATGCCGGATGAGGCGGAGACATCCGTGAAGGTGCCATCGGCGTTGCTGTGATAGAGGCTGTTGGGAAGACCTTCGTAATATTTGGGGTGACAGTAGGTTCGAGCCTTGCCGATGGTACAGGGCGGCTCCTGCGCGGGCGACCAGCGCACATAGTTTACGACCAGCAGGTCCAGGCGGCCATCGTTGTCGTAATCGAACCAACCCGCCGAGACCGACCAGGGCTTGCTCGCGCCGGCGGGCGGATTGAGGCCCGCGCGCGCGGTGATATCTTCGAAGGTTCCATCGCCGCGGTTGCGATAGAGGATATTGCGATCGACGCCGGCGATAAACAGGTCTTCCCAGCCATCGTTGTCGTAATCGGCCGCCGCTACGCCGGTGGCAAAACCGATGCCGGCCACGCCGGCTGAGAGCGTGACGTCGGTGAAGGTTCCATCGCCGTTGTTGCGGTACAGGCGGTTAGACCAGGAAGGGTCGGGCTTGTCCAGTGACGGTTGGCGCGCGCCATTGACGAAGTAGAGATCGGGGCGGCCATCGTTGTTATAGTCGAAGACTGCTACGCCGCCGGCCATGGCTTCGATCTGATGACGCTCGGGCGTTGCAGAGTTCCGCAAAACGAAGTCGACGCCTGCGCGTGTTGCGATGTCTTCGAAAGCGATGGGTTGCGGGAGCGGCGGCGCGGCGAAATATGCCAACAGACTCCCGCCGCAGGCGAACGCCGCGAGAGCAGCTAGCCAGCGCATGGTCGGCCGCGGCTAATTCCTGACGTAGCCCGGCCCTCTGAGAACGCGTCCCGGCAATGCGCCGGTGTGTTTGCCATCGTCAAGCACTACCTGTCCGTTCACCACAACGTACGAAATCCCGACTGCGTACTGATGCGGATTGGTAAACGTAGCGCGATCCGCCACCGTTGCGGGATCGAACACCGTGATGTCGGCGGCCCAGCCAACCTTGATTCTGCCGCGATCGGTAAGACTGATCTTTTCGGCGTTGGCGCTGGTCATCTTGCGAACGGCATCCTCAAGGGTGAGGGTGTGGAGTTCCCGCACGTAGCGGCCGAGCACTCGTGGAAACGTGCCATAGGATCGCGGATGAGGAATGGTTTTGCCGAGCGGGCCCTCGGGACTCATGGCCAAGCCGTCCGAGCCGATCGAGACATAAGGCTGCTTCAGCGCATACTGCATATCCGGCTCGGAATGATGGAAGTAAACGGTGGGTACGCTGCCGTTCTCTTCGAGCAGTAGATCGAGCAGATCGTTGACCGGGTCGCCGCCGCGCGCCGCGATTACGTCGCTCATGCGCTTGCCGATGAACTGTTTGTTTTTCGGATTGGAAAGGTTGACGAGCAGCATCGCGCTCCAATCTCCGCCCACTGCCAGATAGTGGTTATACCAGTCTGGCAGGCCGTTCAAAATATCGGTGCGAAGACGTGGGCGCAAGCTGGGATCGCTCAGGCGCTCGAGCATTTTCGAGTTTCCGCCATCGAACGCCCACGGTGGAACGATTGCGCGCAGATCGTTCTGCCCGGCGGTGTAGGGATAAACGTTCGCGCGGATATCGTAGCCTTCGCCGCGCGCCTTGTCGATCATCGAAATGATCTCGTTCATCTGGCCCCAGAACTTCTTATCCGCAATCTTCAGATGGATGATTTCAACGCGGATATTGGCGCCTTTTCCGATGTTGATGGATTCCTCTACCGATCGGAATACGCCCGCGCCTTCATCGCGCATGTGAGTCGCGTAGATACCGCCGTATTCCCTGGCGACCTTCGCCAAGTCGATCAGTTGCGCCGTGGTGATGAGGTTCGAGGGCGGCATGAGAAGCGACGTGGCGAGACCCATGGCGCCTTGCTTCATAGCCAGCGCCACCTGTTCCTTCATTGCCTCCATCTGAGCCGGCGTGGCGGCGCTCAACTCTTCGCCTTTGACGTAAGTCCAGACTTGCGTCTCGCCCACGTAGGAACAGATGTTGGCGGCGGCGTGCTTCTTGTCAACCAAATCGAAATATCCGCCAAGCGTAGTCCATTGCGGGTTCGATTTCGAAGCGTCGGGCCGCACCGGGCCTTGAGAAGCGCCTTCGCCCAGCACCATGGTGGTCACGCCCTGCCGGATCATGCTCTCACACTTCGGCTCGTTGAGCAGGGTGTTGTCCGAATGATTGTGCATGTCGATGAAGCCGGGGGCTACCACTAAGCCCTTGGCGTCAATGGTGCGCTTGCGGGGAGCGCCGCTTAAGTCACCGACAGCCGCGATGCGGTCGCCGCGAACGGCGACGTCCGCCTGCCATAGCCGGGTCCCGGAGCCATCCGCCAGTTGGCCGCCCTGGATTACCAGGTCATATGGCGGCGCCGCGGCAGGCTGCTGCGCGAAGAGTACCGTTCCGAGCGCGCAGACGATCAGCGAAGAGACTGCAATGCGGAGCGGCGGCATCGCGTATCAGGCAATCAGTTCAGAAACCTTGCGGCTGGCGGTGGGAAATTGACCGATGCCGGCGCCCATAATTTCGTCCGCCAGCGTGAGGTGCAGATCTCCGATGGTGCCGGTGAGTTGCGAATGCATGCCGGTGGCGAGCCTGCCCGCGTGCCCCGCGACAATGGCGCCGTGGCCTGTGTTCTTGTGCGGATTGGCCTCGGCGTGTTCGTGTACATAAAGGATGCAGCAGTGATCGAGCAGCGTACCATCGCCTTCGGGAATCGATTTCAATTTGCCGAGGAAATACGCGAACTCCGTAGCATGCCAACGGCAGATATCGCGTAGGACGCGCTGCCCTTCCACGCCATCGGCGCCTGGGGCTTTGCCATCGGCGTGGGTGTAATCGTGATGCCGGGCGGCAGTGTAGCCGAGCCACGGGAAACGCGAGAGGCCCTGGCACTTCGTAAGCATGTAAGAGGCAACGCGCGTTTGCCGCGTGATCAGAGCATAGGCCAGCAGGTCGCTCTGCAGTTTCGCAATGCGCGGCCAATCCTTCATGTCTTCGTACTCTGGGGGATCGATGTGGCGATACTCAGGAGGAAGACTGGTAACGGCGCGTTCCACGTCGCGAACAGACGCCAGGTGCTCGTCAACGCGCGCCTGATCGTCTTTCGGTAGAGTCTTTTTCAGAGCGCTGGCGTCTTCCTTGACCGTATCGAGGATGCTGCGCTTGCGATTGATCCAACCCTCTTCGCGTTTACCAAAGAGGCGGTCGAACAGACGGTCGGGCAGCATCTCCGGGGGAAGCGCGCGCTCGTAGCCCGACCAGCTCATGTTGCGCTGGATGCTCTCGCCGAAGGATTCCTGCGAGACGCCGATCTGTAGCGACCGGAAGCGAGAGTCGCCGCTTAGATTCGCGGCGATGGCCTGGTCGATGGAAGGGCCGCCGGCGCCGCGTCCTGTGAAACGCGTGCAGGTCATGAGGCCGCTCATCGAATTATGATGGCCGTTGCCCGGACCCGGCAGCCCCGCCGCCGAGTTATCCAGACCGCTAAGCACGTGAATGTCGTCCCGGAACTGCGCCAAGGGCGCGAGACAAGGCGTCAAGCGGTAATCTTTCCCAGCCTCCTCGGGAATCCAGTAGCGCTCAGGGATGCCGTTGCCGTTGAACCACAACACAAACCGATTTTCGATGGGCGCCGGGGCCGGTCCGGGCGCCGCATAGGCGGTGCCGGTGGAATTGAACATGGCGACCAGCGGCGGTAAACCTACGGTGATTGCGGATCCCGATACAGTCAATCCCCGAAGGAAACGGCGACGGGAGACCCGGTTACGTTTAGTGATTACTTGCGACATGTGGACCCTTCCCTCCGCCCGGAAATTCTCGCGAGCGAACCAGAGACAAAATCAGTTCCTTGAAACGATAATTCGAATTTTTAAAGTCCTGGAAAATAGCGTCGAGCGCGGCGTGGTCCGCGGGCGTTTCCATGCGGCCGGAGGCGTATCGAAAATACTGCTTTACCATGCACTCCTGGCATTGCGGCGTTGCCGCCAGAATCGCGCCCAAATCACGCGGTGAAGCAAAATCCGATCCGGCGATGCCGACTACCATCCCATTGGTATTGATCGGGAGCGTAACCGATTTGGGCGGCGTACGGCGCCCGCCGCCGCCGTGGCTCATGTTGGCAAACGTTAGTTTGAACTCTTCGCGGCGCATTCCAATGGCGTCGAACTTCTCAAGGCCCCAGCCGATAGGATCAATCAGATTATGACAGGATGCGCAAGTGGCGTTGGTGACATGCTCCGACATACGGTCCCGGTTGGTCTGGGGATGGCCTTCGGAAGAGGGCGCGAGGTTCGTGTTTACGCCGGCGGGCGGCGGGGGCACATGCTGGCACAGAAACTGTTCGCGTACGAAAAGACCGCGGCCCGTGAGCGAAGCGTCTTCCGGCTTCGAGGTGAGCGAGAGGAACAGCGCTTGTCCAAGCAGGCCGGCTCGCTCAGAATTTGCAGGGAAGGGAACGCGGTCGAATTCACGCTCTGGCGCGGGCACGCCGTAGATCAAGGCCAGATCGGGATTCACGAAGCCGTAGTTGGCGGTGAACGCGTCCATGAAGTTGCGATCGTTCCAGACTAGATCGCCGATGAAGAGCTGCGCTTCCTGAGTCATTGCTACCGCGGTTTCGCGGCTGAACTGCGGGTACCTGCGCTTGTCGCGCGTGGCCGTCAAAATGCGATCGAACCGCAGCCATTGGGAAACGAACTCGTCGAGCGCCTGGCGTGCTCGTGGATCGCGTAACATCCCGTCGGCAACCTTGGTTAAACCGTCGGGTGTGGAGAGGTCGCCACGCGCGGCGGCGGTCAGCAGCGCGTCGTCCGGCATGGTGTCCCACAGCGTGTAAGAGAGCCGGCTGGCGGCGGCGTAAGGCCGGAGCGCTACGCTTGGGGTTGCATCGAGCCGGAACAGGAAATTGGGCGATTGCAGCATCGCCTCTACCACTAACTGAGCGCCTTTCAGAAAGTCGGGTTCGCTTGTGAACAGAGCCGTGTAACGGCGGGTTTCATCGGCATCGAGCGGTCTGCGGAAGGCTTTCCTTCCGAATGTCCGCACAAAAGTGGAGCGGCATTGCACGGAGGGTGCGCAGGCGATCAGATGGTTGGTGTCGCCGTTACGGAAGGCATTGGTGGCCAAGCGTTCGGCGGCATCGCTGTAGCCTTCCTCCAAGAGGGGCGACAGGTTCTGCGCGTCGTACTGGTTCTTGAAGCCATTAATAAAATCGTCACTGGGAAACTGATTCGCCGGGGCGGTATGGTCACCCAACAGATCGCGCACCGTATTGTTGTATTGGCTATGCGTCAGCCGGCGAAGGGTGGGCGAGGGCGCAGCGGCGGTATTCACCGGCTGTCCGTCGTACTTCATGGCTTGCGCCAGTTCGCTTCCAGAAAGATGCGCCAACACTCCTATCCAGGAAATGAGCGTAGCCTCTTCCGGACTTCCCACTTTAATTCGCTCGCCGCCGCCATGCGCCACCCGCTTGGTTGGCTTCTTTAATAGGAGCGAGTTCTCAGGATGGTCGCGGTCCACCAGAATCACCAGCGATTTTCCAAACGCGTCAAGCCGCGCCGGCGTGGCGCCGGCTTCGGGGAAATGCAGGCGGGTGGCGGATGCAACGCCGTTGCTATTGTGACAGCCCGCGCAACCGGCTTTTTCCAGGATGGGGTAAACCGACCCGGCGAACGACGGTTCCTGTGCTCTGGCTAACTGTAGAGCCACAGCCGACAGCAAAATGAAGACAATGCGCATTCCGGGGGCGCCCTCCGAGGGTAAGAATATCAAGACCGCAGTGGTCAACGCAAGCAAAATGTGTCGCGCATTGAAATAAAACGAAAATAAAAACAAGATAGGGGAAGCGCAACGTTATCCATCAGAGGCATTTATCGCACGCGGCGTTGGATTCCGTCTATGCCTGTGATGGGTGATGACATCCCCAATCGAAGCCTAGACGGTAGGCTACGTGGCCTATTCAGGCTGCAATCGCGACTAAAAAGAAAAACAAAGTGGTGTGCTGCGTCTTGCTTTCTATTGGTTTTGGGTTGTGGTATTGTGAACCCATGCGTAGTGCCGCACTTTGTCTGACTATATTGCTGGCCTCTGTTCCAGGCGCGATTGCAGCGGGCCTCGCCGAACGCGATGTCGCGGATTGGGCGATCCGCATGGGTGGGCGTGTGACGATCGAAGGGCATGCTGGGGAATTGGCCGACCCAGCCCAGCTGCCCGCCGGCGATGTTCGGATCACGGGCCTCGATCTGACTAATACGCTGATTGACCCCACCGACCTACGGAGACTTAGTGGATTGACGGCGTTGCGCGAGCTATACCTACCGGGCCCCAGTTGGAACCCGGCATCGGGTAGCCGCCTTGACGCGAACGAGGAGCTCAAGAACCTGGCTGGCCTTGTCAATCTGGAGCGAATTTACTTCAGCCTCCACTTCCTGCCAACCATCAACGTACAAGATAAAGGCGTCGCTTACTGGAGCGGGCTGACCAAATTGCGTGAAATCCGGCTATCGCAGTGCCACGTCGCGGCGCCCAACCTTGCGCCATTCACCGATTTGCGCTCGCTCGATGTCAGCTATACGGTCTTCAACGACGCGGGGATGAAGACGCTGCAAAACCTCAAGCAGATCCGGCGTCTGAATTTGCGCGACACCCTCATCACCGACGAGGGCCTACAGTCCATTGAGGGCTTGACTAACCTCGAAGAACTCGACCTCTATGGGACGAAAATCACGGACGCGGGCATCGCCCGGCTACGCAAGTTGACAGGTCTAACCAAACTGAATTTGCTAGGCGCGGACGTAAGCGACGAATCGGCCGCCACGATCGCCAGCTTCACGCATCTGCGCGAATTGAACCTTTACCGCAGCCGCATGACCAACTCAGGGCTCGCGAGATTGGCAACTCTGAAAGACTTGGTTGATCTTGACGTACGCTACAGCCGCGTCACTGGCAGCGGTGTAGAGAGTCTACGAGCAGCCATCCCGCGATGCAAGGTGGAATATGTCGGCGCCGCTGCGTCTGCGGCGACCGGCGCGGCGCATCCGCAGGGCACGGGCGATCAGGCCGTAGCCGATTGGGCTCGCAAGCTGGGCGGAAAAGTGGAGCTGGCGAATGGCAAGGTGAAATCCATCTCGCTGCGGTCCGCGCATGTGGGCGATGCGCAACTTGCCGACCTCCGCGGTCTGAAGGAAATCCAGAGTCTCGATCTTACGGCCACCGAAATCGGCGATTTGGGCTTGGCGTCGGTTGCGAGCATCACGAGCCTTCGGGAGTTAGTCCTCAATAATACGACCGTCTCCGATACCGGCCTGCGCCAGCTTGGCGAGTTGCACAATCTGCGCCGGCTTGGTCTTGAAGGCACCTTGGTGCGCGGTGAAGGCTTTCAAGCCCTAAAGGCGCTGCCTCTCACGGATGTGGACCTGACCAGCGCGCCAGTCAGCGACGATGGATTGCGTAGCATAGCCGCAATCGACAGCATCGAACGGCTGTTGTTGAGTTATACGGACATCACCGACACTGTCGGCACGGTTCTCGCCAAGTTGACCCATCTCAAGGTGCTGAACCTCGATGGCACCGATATCGAAGACGGCACGCTGCGCAGTCTGGGCGCGGTACACAGCCTGGAAGAACTAGACCTGGACGCTTGCCGCTTCACGGACAAGGGCCTCGAAGGAATCCGGACGCTCGAGAACCTGCGGCGCCTGGGATTGGGACATACCAGAACAACCAACGCGGGCATCGCAATCGTGGCGTCATTAAAAACCTTGCGCGCGGTGAACTTGGATTACACCTCGGTCGACGATCATGCGGTCGCCTCGTTGGTTGCGCTGGCGCCGCTGCAGGAATTACAGCTGGATGCGACGGGCGTGACGGACGCGGGGATGGATTCGCTGGCGTCGCTTTCCAGTCTAAAGCTGCTGAACGTCTACCATACGGCGGTTACGGAAAAGGCTTTCGATCGCTTCAAGACGGCGGTGCCTGCCTGCCATGTGATCTGGGACCGCGACTCCGCGCTTCCTAACCGCAGAAAAGGTTAAAAAACATGAGATACGTTATTTGTTTGGCGTTGACAGCGGCGTCCGGCTTGATGGCGGCGGCTGGTCCCGACGCTTGGATCACGGCCGCGGGTGGAACGGTGACGCGCGACCGCGCCGGGCAGATTACAGGCGTGGACTTACACGCCAGTTGGGTGACCGATTCCGACATGGTCGCATTGGCCTCTTTACCGGGCCTCACCCGGCTCGATCTTTCGATGACCCGGATTACCGACCGCGGTCTGCTGGACCTGAAAACCGCGCCGAACATTACCGATCTCAACCTCTATTACGCCGAGCTGGTTAGCGATCAGGGCATTGCGGTCTTGAAGGGCTGGCAGCGGCTCAAACGCCTCAACTTGCGTGGAACGAAAATCACGGATAGCACGCTGCAGTCTTTGAACCGCGTCACCTCGCTCGAAGCGCTGGATATCGGTTTCGCCCAAGTTACCGACAGCGGCTTGGCGCAGCTCAACGCGCTTTCGAATCTGAAAGAGCTCTCGATTGGCGGCAACAAATTGACCGATGCCGGTTTGCAGGCCCTGCGTCAGATGCCAAATCTCACCAGCCTGGATTTGAGCGGCGCGCAGCGCACGGATTCGGGGCTTTGGTCCGTCAGTCTGACCGAATCTGGCCTGGAAACGATTGCCACATTAAAGGATCTCCGCCACCTGCGTCTAAACGGCGTAGCCATTTCTCCGCGCGGCCTGCAAACGCTAAAGAGCCTGAGCAAACTGGAGCGCCTGGATCTGCAGGCGTGCGTCCGCATCAACGATGACGCGCTTCCGCCGCTCGAATCGCTGCCGGCCTTGCGAATTTTGGATATCACCGCCGCAGCTATCACCCCAAAGGGTTTGGGCGATCTGCGCAAAGCTAAACCTGACCTGCAGGTAATCGCTTCCGCATTCCGTCCGGGCAGTCCCGCCATGCCGAACGGACCGGCTAACTGAAGTTGGCCGTTCTTTCAGTGCGCCCGATCTGGCATGGTTTTGACTCATGCGGCCAATACGCAATTAATCGAAAGCGAGCACTTGTTTTTTGTTTGATTCCGCTTTCTGCCTAGGTTACAGTATGCTTCAGGAGAAATAGTGAAACAGCGATTTTCCATTAGGCTGGTAGCGCTTTGCGCCGCTCTACTCGCGATTGGCGCTCCGGCCTCTCTATGCGCCGCCGTCGATTCCGCCAAAGTCGAAGGCAAGAATATTCGCGTGGAATTCGATCGCAACATGCATAGCCGCGTGGTTGCGCGATTCGACGGCAAGGAGACTGTCCTCGGTCCGTTCACGGCGTCGGAGTCAGTCACGGTGGATGGTGCCGAAGTCTCCGACTTTGTATTGAGCGGCAGCAAACAGAGTAATGTGAACGATGCCCTGGGCGCCGGAAAGCAGACCACGCTCACCGGAACCGCGGGCACGTTGCAGAAGACCGTTGTGGTCACTGTCTATGATCGCTTTCCGCAGATGGCGCTCTTCGATGTTAAATACACGAACAAGGGAAAGGCGGATGTGCGGGTAACCGGATGGGCGAACAACCGCTATTCCATCTCAGCGAAGCAAGGGGACCCCGAGCCGGCCTTCTGGTCTTATGAGAGCGGATCGTATGAGCGCCGTCCCGATTGGGTTGTGCCGCTGAAGGTGAATTTCAAACAGGAGAATTACCTGGGCATGAATGCCACCGACTACGGCGGGGGAACCCCCGTAGTGGACGTATGGCGGCGCGATGTAGGCCTTGCGATTGGCCATGTGGAGTTGACGGCTAAGCTGGTGTCAATGCCCGTGACGATGCCGGACGCCGGCTATGCCACCATGGCGTTGACCTTCAAACCCAATCAGGTTGTGAAGCCGGGAGATTCCATTGCGACCTTCCGCAGCTTTGCGGGGGTTCACCAGGGAGACTACTTTTCCACTTTGCGGGCCTACAGCCAGATGATGCAGGCCGAAGGCATCAAATTCAACCCGGCGCCGGCGGACGCTTTCGAGCCGATCTGGTGCGCCTGGGGTTACGGCCGAACGTTTACGCCTTCGCAAGTGCTCAGCGCGCTGCCTGTGGTCAAGAAGCTGGGCTTCACATGGGTAGGGGTAGACGACGGGTGGCAGTCTCTGGACGGCGATTGGAACCTGGTAAAGACCAAGTTCCCCAACGGCGACTCTGACATGCGCAGCATGGTGGACCAGATTCACAACCAGGGCTTCAAGGCGCAGCTTTGGTGGGCGCCGCTCACGGCGAAGCCCGAATCTGACCTGGTCAAGAACCATCCCGAAATGCTTCTGCTCAATGCGGACGGCTCAAAGCAGAAGATCTCCTATTGGAACGACTGGTATCTTTGCCCAGCCAACAAAGCGGTCATAGAATACCATCGCCAACTGGTTATCAAGATGATGCGCGATTGGAACTACGACGGGCTGAAGCTCGACGGCCAACACATGAACGGCGTGCCGCCCTGTTTCAATCCCGCCCATCACCATCGGCGGCCGGAGGAATCCGTGGAAGATCTGGCCAAGTTCTTCCAGATGATTTACGATACTGCTCGCAGCATCAAACCGGATGCATTGATCGAATGGTGCCCTTGCGGTACCGCGTTTAACTTCTACAACCTGCCGAACCTGAACATGAGCGTGGCGTCAGATCCCCATAACTCGTGGCAGGTGCGTCTCAAGGGAAAGTCACTCAAAGCGATGGAAGGCGACACTACTGCCTATTTCGGCGATCACGTGGAATTGAGCGACGGACGGCAGGACTTTGCTTCGACGCTGGGTATCGGTGGCGTGGTGGGTACGCAGTTCACCTGGCCGGTGGGTTCCGCGCGGCGGCCCACTTACGATCTCACGCCTGAAAAAGAGGACATCTGGCAGAAGTGGATCTCTCTTTACAAGGACAAGATGCTCTCGAAAGGCGAGTATCGGGGCGATCTGTACGATATCGGGTTCGACAAGCCGGAAGCCCACGCCATCCAAAAGGCGGGCAGCATGTATTACGCCTTTTACGCTCCCGACTATCAAGGCAAGGTCGAGATCCGCGGCCTGGAACGGCGCAAGTATACGGTTCGCGACTATGAGAACGGGCGCGATTTGGGAACGGTGCAGGGTCCCACGGGTAAGATCGACGTGAAGTTTGAAAAACACTTGCTGCTTGAGGCTAAGCCCCAGTAAGGGGGCCTCAGGCAGGATTTGCCCGCGTGGGGGTAGGGTCAGTTTCCAAGCGCGAGTAATGAGGAATGGCCCCTACTAAGGGCGCGACGTAATCGTAGAAAGCCGCCGCTACATCATTGCCCGTGGCATTTCGCCACTCGGCGGGAAAGAGCCGTTCGCGTGACGCCACCTTCTCAAGGGACGCGAGACCTGTAGTAACCCAATATTCCGCTTCGTCGCCGCGGACCAGCGTTACCATCACGGTGTGACGGCCCTCGCACGCCGCCCGCGCCGCCGCAACTCCGCATAGGCGCGCTTCCTGACGATCTAAATCCGGTTTCTGACTCCACCAACTGCGGCCGAGCAAGCCCGGTTTTTCACTGCGCGCTCTGAGTTTGAGCCGCTCCGTGGTCAACATGGCGAGACGGTGCGCGAGATTCATGGCGAGCTTGCCGCGTGAACCGCCGCGTTCGTCGGCGCCGTACGCTTGGCCGTGTTCGTCTAACTGCCCTTCGCAGACGGCCACCACACAGCGGCCCAGGCGCTGATAGACACAGTCCACGTCGTGGAGGAGTTGCTCGAGCGGAAGACGAATTTCCGGAAAATAGATCAGGTGCGGCGCGTCGTCGGGATCGTGGCGTGCTAGGCAGGTGGCTGCAACGATCCATCCGGCGTTGCGGCCTAACACCTCGATGAATTCGATTTGTCCCGGCAGCGCCCGATTGTCCGCTCCGATGTCGCGCGCGGCGCAGGCGAAGAAGCGCGCCGTGGTGGCATAGCCTGGAGTGTGATCGGTCTCGAGCAGGTCGTTATCGATGGTCTTGGGAATGCCGATCACCCGCAGCGAATCACCGGCGATTTCCGCGATGCGCGCTGCCGTCGCCATGGACCCATTGCCGCCCGTATAAAAGAGATAGCCGATGTCATGGGCGCGGCATACGCGGAGAAGTTTCTCGGCGCCCGCATCACCCACGTCAACGCGGGACGTGCCCAGGGCTGAGGAGGGCGTGGCCGCGATGGCCTGAAGCGTGTGTTCGCTCTGCGCGAAAAGGTCGACGAACTTTTCTTCTATGGCGCCCTGCAGGCCAAAAGCCGCGCCATACATTCCGGTGATTTCGGAATGCTGCCGGGCCTCTTCCACTAAGCCCACCAGGCTGGCATTGATCACCGGCGTGGGGCCGCCGCTGTGGACCAACAGCGCTCTCACGCTTCGATATTAGCCGAGGGCAAAACCTTCGGGCTGACCTTTCCGAGACTCAGGCGATTTCGATTCACGCGGAAGCTCCAATCAGGCGGGAAGCATTCTCCGAATAGATTTTTCGGAGAATCTGTTCCGGCAAGCCGAGGCCGTAGATTCTCCAGCGGCCCTGCGGCGGAACCGGCGCGGGCGCATAGTCGAAATACTCGTCTTCAGTCTCGAGAAACCGGTAGTAAATTTCGTAAAGTTGGTCGCAGAAGGTCTGTTGCGGAGTGCTTGTTCCCGCACAGGCGTCGGTTCCGAACAGGATCCTATCCTGATAGCGATCGAAAAACTTGCGCGCCATGCGAGGCTGGCGGCCCAACTCGCCGATGCGGGCGGCGATGTCGACATACATGTTGGGATGGCTGTCCAGGCATTGCGAGACGTACGGTAGATCTTCCGAATCCGCCACGTGGAGACAAACGAACTGAGTGTGCGGATGACGCCGCATGACGTTGCGGCGCGCCTCCTGCAGTTCCCGGTCGCTCGGGAAATCCCGGCCATGGAATGACCAATCGGGATGCGCATGCAACTCTTCATAACGCTCGTTGAAACGATCGATTGGCAAAAAGAAGGCCTGTGGATCGGAGACATGAATAGCAACCGGCATTTTCAGCGATGCCGCGGTCTCCCACATGGGATCGAATCTTGGGTCATCGACGCGGACGAGCTTCCCATTGCCCGCTTCGCGCAGGAAAAGTCCCAGAGTCTTGAGTATCTTGACGCCTTTTGCTCCGGCCTTGTGCGCGTCTACGATCTGGTCGGCCTGAAATTTCGGGTAGCCTGGACTGTTGGCCCGGCCCCAGACCGGCTCGGTGAAGACCAGGAAACGGCCGGGATGCGCTTCGGGCAAGCGCCGCAATGCTTCGCGCATGCCATCGCCGTATTTTCCCGTGAGGTTCACCATCATCTTTACGTTCTTGCGATCCATTACGGGCAGGCACCCGGCGGGATCCAGATCGAAATGGATTTTGCCATCGGGGTAGCTTTCGATGCTGGTGATGTGCGTATGGAAATCGATCACCGGAAAGCGAGCGCGCGGGACGTGTGTCTCGGGCACATGGAGCATGCTCTTGGGGATATACTGCTCAAGCGGCAGGAGGCCGGAGGCGGGGCTCTGGGGAGGCCGGGGATTTGCCTGCGCGTGCATCGCCTCGCTGCTGGCCGGAAGAGAAGCGGCACTTAGCGCCATCCAGGTTCTTCGGTTCATCGTTAAGCTCTCATCTGTTTTGGCATGTTGATCGCGAGTCTGCGGAGAGCGGCGCCCTTACCTTCGAACGACGTTCGACTGAGTGTAGCTGTCCCATCGTTTATTTGTCAATTGTTTTGCTTTGCTTTCGTTTCCGCTGAATTTCATCGGTGGTAATCTTTGAGAAACGGTAGAAGGATATGGCGGATGTCGGATTTCTAGAATGAGCGTCTCTCGCATAGTTTCGGGATTCCTTCTGGCCGCTTTAGAGGTGGTCCAGGGCGCCGCGCCGCCAGTGACCTATCAGAAACACATCGCCCCGATTCTGTTCGAATACTGCGCGCCTTGCCATCGTCCCGGCGAAGCGGGTGGTTTTTCGCTGTTGACATATGAAGATGCGCGTAAGCGGGCGAGTCTGATCGCCGACGTAACGCGGCGCCGCTACATGCCTCCCTGGCTGCCGGAACCGGGCCACGGTGAATTTGCGGATGAGCGCCGGCTGACCAATGTTCAGATCGAACAAATCGCAAAATGGGCTTCGGAGGGTGCCCCGAAAGGCGCCGATTCTGATGCCCCGCCTACGCCGATTTTTACGCCGGGCTGGCAGCTTGGGCCGCCGGACTTAGTGGTGCAGGTCTCAAAACCCTTTCCCGTGCCCGCGGACGGCCCGGACCTCTTTTGGAATTTCGTGCTGGCGCCATCCATTGCCCAAACCCGCTACATAAAGGCCGTAGAGGTGCGTCCGGGCAAGGCTGCCAGCGTCCATCACGCGAACCTTTTGCTGGATCGCGCCCGATCCAGCCGGCATCAGGAAAAGTCACCGGGCGCCGGTTTTCCCGGCATGGACCTGAATATCGAGACCGCGACATTCGATCCGGACAGCCACTTTCTCTTCTGGAAGCCGGGCGGCGCTCCGCGCGTTGAGCCGGATGGAATGGCATGGCGCCTGGATCCGGGGAACGACCTTGTCCTCAATGTCCACTTCCATCCCACCGGCAAGCCGGAGCTTGTGCAACCCTCGATCGGCCTCTACTTCACGGACAAGCCCCCCACAAGGTTCCCGATGCTCATTCAGATGGAACACGATAGCGCCTTAGATATTGCACCCGGCGTTAGCGATTTCGTGGTGAGCGATGACTTCCGGTTGCCCATTGACGGCGACGTGATCGCGGTCTATCCGCACGCCCATTATCTGGGAACGCTACTGGAAGGATTTGCGACGCTTCCCGACGGTTCGCGGCAATGGCTGGTCCGGATTCCGCACTGGGATATAAACTGGCAGGCTGTGTATCGCTACCGCGAGCCGGTTTTTCTACCGCGGGGAACCGTGATTTCGCTTCGTTTTCACTATGACAATTCGGCGCAAAATCCCCGCAACCCCAGTTCACTGTCTCGACGCGTAACAAGTGGAAACCAATCTACCGATGAGATGGGACATTTGTGGCTCCAAGTATTGCCGCGCCCTGGGGACGGTGACCAGCGCGCGATTCTGCAGGAGGCGCTGATGCGCCACCGGCTTGAAAACGATCCATCGAATGCGGCGGCGCACTTCAATTTGGGTGCGCTTCTGCTGAGCCGCAAGGACGCGGCTTCTGCCGTTGGTCAGTTGCAGGACGCCTTGCGTTTGGATCCGCAGCAACCGATGGCGCTAAACGACTTGGGCGCGGCTTTGCAGTCGGAGGGTCGATTGGAGGATGCCCTCGCGGCATTCCGGAACGCACTTCAAATCGAGCCGGACTATTCCAGCGCCCGATTCAACATGGCGAATGTGCTAGCGGCTCAGGGGAAATTGGATGAGGCGGCGGCGAGCTTCCGGCAGGTGATCTCGGTTGAGCCCGAGGACAAAGCCGCGCGCGAGCAACTCATCGCGGTATTGCTGCGATCCGGCAATGCCGCGGCCGCGGAAGGACGGCTCAGCGCCGCCGCGGCGAGTTACCGCGAACTAGTGACACAACGGCCGGGCGACGCCGATCTGCGTAACAATTTCGGCATCATTCTGGCGCGATCCGGAGACTTGCAGGCCGCGGCCGCTCAGTTCGAAGCCGCGCTGAAGGTTAACCCCACGCACGAGGCAGCGCGCCGGAATCTGGAGGCAGTTCGGAATAAGCTGGCTCATCAATAAAATAAGAGCTGGCGTGCGTCAATGACCTGTGGGTTCAGTGTATCTCCGGTTCTGCAGAACATCAGCCGGCGCCGTCAGTGTTCCAGTAACTTTGACTGTCAGGGTCTGGTGAGCGGCCACCCCGTCAAGCCCATCCGCTGTCAGGCGCACAGTGAAATCCGCGTCGCGAGTAAAGGCGTGGGCCGTCCGGTTGCCGTCGGCCGTCGTTCCATCCCCGAAATCCCAATGGTAGGCAAGCACAGGCGTACCCGCGGCATCTGCCTCCGCCGAAAATAGGAGCGACTCGCTTACGTGGCCTTCGGGCGGCGCCTTCGCCGTGATCCGCGGGGCCGCCGGCGGGACCGCCGAGTCGATCAGCTTGATCACCTTTACGGAGTGCGGCGGTAGATTGTCGAGCCGTAGATCCGCGCCACTCACTGCCGCGTCGCCTCCATTCAGTACGTCGGCTGCTCGAAATTTACCATTCGCCGGAAGGCCAAGACTCTCAAGTTGGAACGCGTGGGAGCGCGGTTGTTCCGTCCAGTTGAAGACCGCGAGAATAGACTGGCGCGCGTCTTCGCGAAGAAAGAAGATGCTGGGTTCGCCATCCTCGGCGGCATAGGACAGCAAATCCACGGGAGTCGCGGCGCGGCTGAGCTTCGCCATATTGAGAAGATCCTGATTCTTTACCAGATCCAACCGGTCCTTGGCGGCGCCTAACATGGGAAGATCATCGCCAATCTCGTACATGCCGCCCGATACCGCGGAGAGGACGATCGAAGCCTGCGCCTCAGGGAGTGAAAGCCCGCCCCGGCCTGCGCCCTGCCTCCCACGCACGACGGGAACCGCCTCGCTGATATTGAACGCGTCCGGGTCGTCCAGGAAATAGTTGCGATTCATATAGAAACGCGCTGCAATCCCGGGCGCCACGGCCTTGGTAGTCGGAAAGCTGTGCGACGTGTCGGCTGAGATTCGCCCGGTGTCAACAAGTCCCACCGGCGGTAGCATGGGACTGCCATCCTTATCGAGAAGCACATCATCACCCACCGCATCCCGAATCACTTGCAGTCCAATCCGCTGGGCCTCCAAAGCACTGGTGTCAGGTTTATAGCGATAGCCTTCGATTGATGTCGTGTCCATGAAATCAAGCTTGATATAGCGGACGCCCCACTCGCGAGTCAAAGTGGTGTAAGTATGCCGCATATAGTCCTGCGCGCCCGGATGGGTAGCGTCTAATGCGTACAAGGTATCTCCGTAGGCGGTTCCGATGGGGATGGGACTGCCATCCGCGGTGTGCACCAGCCAATCCTTATGATTCTGGTAAACGTAGGCGCGATTGGTTACCTCGAACGGGGCTGTCCATATTCCAAAGGTCAGACCCAGGCTGCGGACCTGATCGCCGATCGCGCGCATGCCGTGGGGAAACAGGTTGGCGTTGGGCGTGGCGTATTCGCCGCGAGCATACTGATAGCCTTCATCGAGGTGGAAGTAGTTATAGCCGAGTGTCTTTAAGTTCTCGGCCAGCCATCGCGCATTGACTAACGCAGCTCCCTCATTAATGGCCATATAATACGCGGTCCAACTCCACCATCCAATCAAGTTTGGAGCGGTCACTCGCGCGTGATGCAAACGACGGATCGCATCGCCATAGGCTAATAATTGACTGTGGTAGTCGGGTCCGGTGGCCATCATGAGGCGCTCCGAAGTGATATTCTGACTGGCCTTAAGAGGAAGACTAAGATCGATGATCTTATCCGCCTGGGCTGAGCGTAGCGCATTCTCCTTTTGGAGCTCGGTCGTGCCGGTAGAATCCACGGTATAGGAAGCGATCGTGGCGCTATTTCCAGCGCCTTGATATGTGAGATGCAACAAGGTTAGAAAGCGGTCTGCGGTAAGGGCTCCCAGGAACAGACTCTGCTTGCTCTCGCGATTGTAAATGACCTGGCTCCAAGATCCGCGATGCATCTGGCGAGGCGCGCTGCCCAAATCGTAAATCGACAAGCGGGGCCAATCCTCGCTGTAGCTATCCGACAGGATACGGTCTGCGCCTTCCGGTCCATCGAGATCTATAACTGGCTGGCCAATCGCCTCCACGCTGCGGATGGCTTGCACTGTCACTGCCGTCCCAGTATTGTTTTGCAATTCCACTTGAAGAGTAGCGTAGGGCTGCCGATCATAAACCTGAACGGTATAAATAAGGTCAGGCCGTCCCTGGAGTCCCGAAGAGGTAACGCTGATCTGACGGCCGGGGCCAAGGGAGTCATTAAACGCGGACTCGGCGGTTCGATGCCGCGGATATTCGTTGGAACGAACCCATTGATGGTCGATCTGCGCGCCCGGGCGAGCGCTCAACACCGGATGGCCGCCGGCTGCTCGCGTTGCGACTTGAAAGGACCCGTCCTGCGCTTTGACGGTCACCGCCAGGCTACTATTGTAAATTTGTTGGGCCTGGCATCGCGGCGCTATCCACAATATTGCTACGAGTCCCAGTCCGCCGAGGCCCATGATGCCTTTCGCGCTTTGTCTCGGCATATCGAATTGTCTCCTTCGATTGAGCCCATGGCGCCTACAACCGCGCTTCAACAACAGCTTTCCTTGTATCTTTCGTTTTGCAGGTGCTTTGGCCCGATTCTGGCACGTAAAACATTTCGATTAATATAGCTTCTCTTTTGATATCTTTGCAATGCCTTTTTTTCCCTTGACGACCCTTTCCCTATAGTGTAGGATCGAGGAAACTTATTGACCCACGGGCGCTGGCGTTCTACACGCCAGGGAGGTCGCCTACACCTAAGAGGAGGTGTGAGTTGAAGCGCACGAGATCTTTTTTTTACTTCCTTTGTTGTTTCTCGCTATTTATTCCGGTGGGCTTATGGGCGCAGGGGGTGCAAGCCACTCTGCGAGGTCGAGTCACCGATACTTCCGGGGCCGTCGTGCCCAACGTCAAAATCGAAGTCAAGAATACTGCGACCAATGTCGTGGTGAACACGGTTACGGATAGCGCGGGCCTCTACACGGTTCCGTTTCTGAACCCGGGAACCTATAGCGTGTCGGCAGAGGCCAGTGGATTCAAGAAGACTTTGCGATCGAATCTGGTGCTGAGCGTGGACGATACTATCCAGGCGGATTTATCGCTCGAAGTGGGAGCGGTTGCCGACCAAGTGATTGTCACAGGCGAGGCGCCGCTGCTCGAAACGGCGAAAGCCGATCGTGGCACGCTGGTCGATCAGCAGAGCGTTGCGGAACTGCCTTTGAATGGCCGCAATCCGTTTATGCTGGCCAAGATTGCGGCGGGCGTGAGTTTTAACGGCGCGGTAATTTATCAGCGGCCCTTCGATAATGGGGCGATTGCGCAATGGACGATCAACGGAGGGCTGTACGAAAGCAACGAATTCCTGCTGGACGGAGCGCCCAACAATGCGGAAGCAGGCACCAATAATATCGCGTACGTCCCGCCGGTGGATGCAGTTCAGGAGTTCAAGATCCAAACCAATTCCTATGATGCGCAATACGGCCACACCAGTGGCGGAATCGTTAACGTCTCATTGAAAAGCGGGACCAACGCGCTGCATGGAACCCTCTATGAATATGCCCGCCGCAAAGCTTGGGATGCGAACTCTTTCCAGAACAATGCCATCGGCGCCCCGAAAGGCGAGCACTATTTGGATCAGTACGGCGGTCAAATCGCCGGCCCGGTTTACGTTCCCAAAGTTTATGATGGCCGCAACAAGACCTTCTTCCTGTTCGCTTATGAGAAATACAACGAGAACACGCCGCGGCCCTATACGCTCTCTACGCCTGCCCCGGAATTCGCCACGGGCGATTTTTCGAAACTGGTGAATGGCGCAGGACAAAAGATTAGCATCTTCGATCCAGCCAGCGGTCAAACGGTGAACGGGAACTTCGTCAGGCAGCCTTTTCCGAATAACATAGTTCCTTCGAATCGCATCAGCCCGATCGCGCAGAAGATACTTGGCTACTTTCCCGCGCCGAATACGAGCGCGCCCGGTCAACCATACTCTCAAAACAACTTCTACTTCGATGGTCCGGATCACGATTCCTTCTACAACGAGGTCCTGAAAATCGATCAGCAGGTAGGAAGCCGGAACCATTTTGCGTTCCGGGAAATTCGAAGTAACCGGTTAGAGATGGGATTCGACGGTTCGAACCCGCTTACGGGGCCGGGTCAGAACGGTTCTCTGCCGGAGATCCGCACGAATGACACGCTTGGCCTGGAGTGGGTAGGAATCGTATCTCCTCAAATGGTGGTGAACGCCCGCGTCTCTTTCTCGCGTTACCTGGGAGAGGATCGCGGCGATGCCAACGCGGGCTTCGACCTAACGAAATTGGGCTTTCCGAGTTCTCTCGTGAACAGTCTCCCCGGCGGCCCATTCTTTGGAACGTATAGCTTCAGCAACTATTTTAATCTGGGACAGTATCCTACCGGAGATATCACGAACTCGGGCAATATAGCCGGCAGTGTCAACTGGAACGTGAAGAGCCATTCGATTCGGGCCGGCGTGGATATACGAGACGTTCAGTATATTACGCAAAACTTCAGCACGGCTCTTAGCCTAAACGCGGACCCAGGCTGGACCCAGCAGAACTACGCACAGTCCGACCCTCTCAGCGGTAACAGCATCGCATCCTGGTTGCTTGGCACGCCAAGCAGCGGCAGTTCCGCCTACAACCTATTGGGCCTCTATCAGGAACACTATTTTGCGCCATGGATGCAGGATGATTGGCGCGTCAGCAATCGCCTGTCGCTGAATCTCGGTTTCCGATGGGACTTCAATATTCCGCCGTATGAGCGCTTTAATCGCATGGACCGCGGGTTTGATCCGAACCAGGCGAGCCCCATCAACCAACTGATTAACCAACAGCAGTTTCCGGGATACGGCGTCAAGGGCGGCCTGCTGTTCGCCGGAGCCAATGGCCAACCTCGCAATGCCGCCGATACTTATAAGAAAGCGATTCAGCCGCGCTTGGGCTTCGCCTATAAAGTCAGCAACAAGTTTGTAGTCCGTGGTGGCTGGGGCCGCTATTATCTCAATCCCAGTAATACGTATATTCAAAGCAGCGGATTCAATACCTCAACGCCGCTGGTGACTTCGAACGATGGCGGCCGTACGCCGATACCGAATCTGATCGCGAATCCCTTTCCCTCGGGCCTATTGCTGCCGGCGGGAGCTTCCCTGGGCGCCGACACGTTTGTGGGTCAAGGCTTGACCGTGGTAAATACGAAGTTTATTCTGCCCCACACGGACCAGTTCTCGTTCGGTATTCAATACGAGCTGCCGGGGCATTCCAAGGTAGACGCGAGCTATGTCGGGAACCGCGGAGACAACCTGGATTCCACACAGCCGATTAACTTTAATCCCTTGAGTCTCCGTCAGCAGTGCGACGCTTGGGAAGGCGGTACGGCATCCTATTGCCAGGCGTTGATTGCGAACCCGTTCTATCAGTTGGCCCCATTCAATGGGACCTCGTACTACACCAGCCCGACGCTTTCGCGAGCTACCCTGACCGTTCCGTATCCACAGTTCGGCGGGATCACCCAGGCGAAGATGAACAACGCGATTTCCTGGTATAACTCCTTCCAAATCACTTATGAAATCCGCGCCCGCAACGACATAACTCTGGTGGCCGACTGGACTCTATCCAAACAGGTCTTTCAGAACGGCTATAACGATATTCAAAACCTGGTTCCCGAGCGCAGCATCTATCAGTACGATCAGCCGCAGAGCGTCAAGGCCACTATTGTGTATCAGCTTCCCTTCGGGCGCGGCAAGCGCTTTCTCAATTCATCGAACCGTTTCATCAGCCGGTTGACCAGCGGGTGGGAGGCTAATGTTCTATTCGGTTACCACTCTGGCCTGCCGTGGAGACTGCCCACGAACTTTATCTACGTGAAGGAAGCCAAGCTGCCGAATATCAATTGGAGCGCACCAACGGTGAAAGTGGTGCAGCCTTGCGTAGCGCAATGGAACACCAACGGGACCATTACAATGCAATCCTTCAGCGTGGCCGCAGGGTGTACCGGTTACAACTTCCTGAGCGAGCCGCTCTATGCGCCCGCCGCGGAGCCGGCGTACTCCGGCCAGATCCGCACGATGAGTATTCCCAACGCAGACGCGTCGCTGAATAAGTCGACACGTATCACGGAGCACACCAGCGTTCAGTTCCGGGCTGAGATCTTCAACTTGACTAACACGTATAACTTCTACCAGCAGCAGCCCAACAGTACGCTCACCAGTTCCAGCTTCGGGACGGTAGTGCCGGCCAATGCCAGCAGCAATAACAGCAATCAGCCGCGCTACATTCAGTTGTCGGTAAAGTTGAACTTTTAATCGATCCGCGGCCGGTGGGGCGTGAAGCCTTCCCCGGCCGCGGAGTTTTAATGGGCCGGTGTGAAGATGATGCAGACTGGAGCTGCGGAGGCGATTACCGCTCCGGTTGATTGCAGGCTGCCCGTCTTCTGATCGATGCGGAACTCCACGATGTTATTGGAGTCCTGATTTTCAGCCAGGATGTACGTACCGGTAGGATCGATGGCAAAGTGCCGCGGCGTCTTACCGCCGCTTGAGAATCGCCCCGCCGCGGTGAGGGTCCCTTTCAAAGAGTCGACCGCAAATAGGGCGATGGTGTCGGGTCCGCGCGTAGAGGCGTAGAGAAATTTGCCGTTGGGGTGCAGGGCGATTTCCGCCCCGCTTTTCTCGCCTTTGAATGGTCCTGCGAGCGTCGATACGGTCTGGAGCTCTGACAAGCTGCCGTGTGGGGCGTCGTAGCGAAACACGGTTACTGTGCAGAGCATTTCGCTGATCACATAGACGAAGTTGCCATCCTTGCTGAAGATCAAGTGCCGCGGCCCCGAACCCGGCGCTAACTTCGTAAACGCAGGATTGTTCAGAGCCAGCGTGCCGCGATTCTGATCGAGACGATAAACCAGAACCTGATCCAAGCCGAGATCCGTCACCAGTAGGAAACGATTGTCGGGGGACAAGTTGACGGAGTGAGCATGCGGCTCCTTCTGCCGCTCGGGATCGGCGCTATGACCGGTGTGTTGGATGAACGAAATGGCTTCGCTCAGCGTGCCATCGGGATGAATCGCGTAGGATGCGATGCTGCCGCCATCGTAATTGGCGACAAACAGCCACTTTCCTGTGTGGTCGATTGTCACGTGACAAGGCCCTGCGCCTTTGGAAGCTACCTGGTTCAATAGCTTGAGATGGCCTCCGTTTGCCTCGATGGCAAATGCACTGAGCTTGCCGGCGCCATCTTCATTGACTGAGTAAAGATAGCGGCGATTCGGATGTTCCACCAAAAACGATGGACTCGCCGTCGTTGCTACCAACACGCTTGGCGTCATTTTGCCTGTAGATGCCTGAAAACCGAAAGAGTAGATCCCCTGACTTTTCGGTCCCGTGTAAGTTCCGACGTAGGCGGCCCAATCCTGAGGGGATGTGCCCTTTCCTGCGGTCTGTTGCGGCGCCGCTGGAAGGAAACCGCCTAGAAACGCCGCTCCTGGAATCAAGAGCTTCGCGAACCGTAATGTCATGTGATCACCCCAAGCCGGGGAACCATCGAAGGGCATTCTCCCGGAAGATTTTTCGTAGCACGCCTTCCGGCAACCCAAGGCCCTGCGTCTCGCGGCGGCCATAGGTAAGCTTATCGGCGCTTGTGAAATACTGCCGGTCGCGATCATGCTGCGCCGCAAGGCTGTTCCAGGCACGTTGATCGTCGCCCCCCGGACCGAGAGTGTAGTCGGTTCCGTAAGTGACGCGGTCCTGATACTTGATTAAGAACGCGCGGCCCTTTTCCCGGTCACCCGCAGCGAGGTAGCGGACTCGCGCCGCAAGATCGACCGCAAAGTTGGGAAGCCGGTCCAGTCTTGCAGCGAGAGCATCCAGGTCTTCTTCGTTGCTTCCCAGGTGGCAGCCGACTACACGCAGTTTGGGATATCGAGCAGCCACGCGGTCGCGCGCGGTGAGAATACTTTCCTTCGATGGCGCGTCCGCATGCCCATACATGTGCCATTCGGGATGCGAACCGTAAAACCCCTTTTCGGAATTCTGGTCGTCGAGCGGCATCCAGGCGCCGTTGGGTTCTGCGAGGTGAGCAACCAAGGTGTGGTCCTCTTTCTGCAGCATTTCATATATCGGCTGGAAGGCCGGGTCGTCGGGCAGCACATAGCGGCCGTCTTTCGTCCGAAGCGACATCCCGATGTTCTTCCAGATTTTAGTGGCGATGGCGCCGTCGCGGAACTGTTGTTGCAAGGCCGCGATGGTACGTTCGGCGAAGCCGGGATCCTGCCAGCGGCGTGCGTCGAAAGAGCCCGCCCAAGCTACGGTCCCGCCGCTCTCCCTGTGTAGTTCCGCGTTGCCGCGCAACTGGTCGTCCAAATCGGACGGGTCGTTGCCGGTTGCACGCGAGACGCAAATGCTCAGCACGCGCCAACCGGACGTTTGCAGCCCGGTGATGAAGGGACGGCTCATGCGGTTCAAATGAACATGCGTATCGACGCATTCAAACGGCGCCGCAGTCGGCGCTGCCGCAGCAGCCACCGCCGAAGGCGCCAAAGCCAGCCACTGGCGTCGGGTCATCATTTGTGAGCCATTCTATCGGCGGGGGCGCCAAGTGTCAAGAGAACGACTATCGTTTAAATTTGTTTTGGCTTCGATTGCTTGCTGTCAGGCAGTGTGATGCAAGCGATTTCGGCTCTGGCCTTCGAGGAAGCGGTTCGCGTCTTCTTCAGTGGCCTGAGTGGCGACGCCGCCCATTCCGCGTGTAGAGAGTGCGCCGCACGCACCGGCGAAGCGCAGGCAATCTTCAAGTGGTTTGCCTTGTAGCCAAATGTGAAGAAATCCGGCGTTGAAGGAATCTCCGGCGCCGGTGGTGTCCACCGAGTTGACTGGAAAGGCATAAACCTGTACGGATTCCCCACGATGCCGCGCGATGCAGCCTTCCGCACCCAGCTTGCACACGATCAACAGTCTGCCGTCGTCCAGCTTCCGCATTGCCGCTTCGAGGTCGTTCTGCCCCGTAATGGCCTTGATCTCCGTCTCGTTCGGCAGAAAGACATCCACGGCAGTCAGAGTATCGAGCAGCAGCTCAGTTGACCATTGTTCGGAGGGGTCGTAACCGGTGTCGAGCGAAGTAGTTAGTCCGGCGCGGTGCGCAGCCGCGAACAGGCCTTTCAAGCCAGGCCGCAAACCGTCCTGCAGAAACCAGGATGAAACGTGGAAATGCCGCTGGCCGGCAAATACCGTGTCCGGCAAGTCTTCCGCGTGCAAGGCGGTGATCGCTCCGGGATAGGTCACCAGGGCACGATCGCGCGCCGATGTAATCGAAACCGTAATCCCCGTTTTGAGATCAGTCCGGCGCTGCACCAGCGAGACGTCGACGCCGGCCCGTTGTAACGCATCGATGCAGAAATCCCCATACGCGTCGGCGCCTACTATACCCGCGAAAGTGACGGAATCGCCGAGCCGCGCTAAGCCGGCTGCGCAGATAGCGGACGAACTGCCCAGGGTCAGTGCGAGATCGTCGACTAAGACTTCTTTGCCTGGCTCCGGGAAGATGTGACAATTACCCAGGATCAGGTCCGGATTCAGCTCACCGGCGATCAGCACTTTCACCGGCTAGAGCCGTTGGCGACGTGGATCCGGAAATCCCCCACCACCCTGCTGATGATGCCGTGTTCGGAGGGGGAATCGGGCCGCAAACCCTCTTCCAGACAGCGGTGAAAGCCCATGATCTGAGCGATCATCACATCGAGCAGCGCCAGATCGGCGTCTTCTGTGTGGCGCCCAGGAAGATCGTAAGAAACGGATAGGTCGGCGCCCTTGCAGAGACCCGCGCCCGGATCGTCTACGCCAGCGATCAGCTTGCGCGCGCCAAGCCGTTTGGCATCCAATTCCTGAATAAGATCCCGTTCGTAAGCTCGAATTAAAGGATCGGAGGAGAGGAAGCAGACGAGTAAGGTCCGCTCGTTGACGAAGCACATGGGACCGTGACGCAGTCCGAGATAGGTCTCCGCCATGGTGGCAACTTTGCCGCCCGTCATCTCGAGCAGCTTCAAGGCGGATTCGCGCGCGGCTCCATAACGGCAGCCGCCGCCCAGAAATACGATGCGGTTGATTTGTCCCGAGACGAAGGCGCCCAGGCGATCGGGCCAGGTCGTGAGCAGCCGGCGGCCGGCGGATTCCAGATTGTGGGCGAGTGCGACGAACTCGTCCGGACGGTCCAGCCAGCCGAGGAAGCGCGCGCTGAGTGCGAGGTTGGTGAAACTGCTGGTCATGACCAGACTGCGGTCGTGAACCTGTTCGCTCAAAGAGACGACTCGAACCCGTGGGTCGGCCGCAAATTCGCGGGCCAGCTTTCCCTTTGCGTTGCAGGTGAGAATCAGATGCGTGGTGAGCGGTTCGGTTTCGAGCAGCCTGCGCACCACGGCGACGCTCTCCGGGCTTTCCCCGGAGCGCGCCAGCGAAACCACCAGCGTTGGTTCATTCCCCACCAAGGCGGTTGGCCGCAGGAGCAATTCTCCGCCGCCCAGTACCTCAACCGGCCGCCGCAAGTCCTTGCGAAGCGATGGCGCCGCGCATTCGCCGGCATATTGCGAACTGCCGGACCCGGTCAAAATAATGCGCCGGCCAGTCCCAAGGCTTTCCGCGATTTCAGCGCGAAAGCCCTTCATCTGACGGGCAGTTTCGGGCCAAGTAGTAGGCTGCTGGCTGATCTCCCGGATGGTATCGCCGTAACCATCGACCGCGCACTCGGCTGACTCTCGCAGAAGCGCGGAAAACCGTCCCCGGCCGGACGAAAGGGTGCGAAGCCACTCCGGAACTTGGGAGGTGGGCAGCAAACTGGGGTGCGATTCAGATGTCATAGTCAAAATCAATTCGAGTATAGCATTTTATTGTCGTTTTGACTTTCTATATCTTGCGTTTGAGTCGGAATTGAAATATGGTGATTAGGGACGGTAGTACTGGTTAATCAGTTTCCCCAGCGGTTAAGGCTTTGAGACGCTCGATTTATCCGGTCAAACGGGGCCGTTTGCTTTTCGTTTCCTCCGGCTTAGCGATCAAATCATTTAGACTGGTGTGGTGGAAAGACCAGCGGCAACCTCCCGAAAACACTCTATGCTAGCGGAAGAACGACGCCAGAAAATCCAGGAGGTTATTGAGGAAAAGGGCAAGATTACCGTAGAAGATATTGTCGGTAAATTTAGCGTCTCCGCGGTGACGGCCCGCTCCGATTTGGATGTTCTCGCCGAGCGTGGAGAGGTTATGCGATCGCACGGCGGCGCGGTGCGGCAGTTGAACGCGGTGGTGGATTATCCGCTCCGTTTCAAGGAAAGCATCCATCATGCTGAGAAGGTTCGCATTGGCCATGCGGCCGTACAGTTGATTCAGCCGCATCACAGCGTAATTCTCGACTCGGGAACTACTACCGTCCAGATTGCGCGCCAGATCAAGACTGCCCGTATTCATCCTCTGACGGTAATCACGAATGCGTTGAACGTCGCATACGAACTGGCTGAGACCGAGGGCGTCTCGCTGATCCTCATCGGCGGCATTCTGCGACGCGCCTCCAGTTCATTTGTGGGACCGCAGGCCGAGCGGATGCTGCAGGATCTGCATGCGGACCATTTGTTTCTGGGAGTGGACGGGTTGCATCCTGACGTGGGATACTCCACGCCCGATATTCTCGAAGCGCAGCTTAACAGCATGATGATCCGTATTTCGAATGAGGTGACGGTAGTGGCGGACGCGAGCAAATTCAGCCGGCGCAGCCTTTCGCTGATCGGCAAGATTGAATGCGCCCGCCGGGTGATTACGGACGCCCGCGTGAGCAAGGAAATCGCGGAAGCTTTGCGCGCGAAAGGGTTGGAACTGACGATCGTTTAAGCCCTGCCCGATCGAGGCTTGCTTTCGCGCGATAGCTCTCGACAAGCGCCTGAATCACGCGGTTTAGATCCGCCTGGTACGACCTCTGGCATCGGAAGTAGATTGGCCTAAAAACCTTGGGGAACAATCGTCGCGAATCCGCGGAAGAACAAGGCCTGGTGCGTGGCTTTGGATTTATCCAGGCCATCGCGCTCAATATGAGCAACATGGTCGGGGTGGGACCCTTCATCACCATCCCGCTCATCATTGCATCCATGGGTGGACCGCAATGCATGTTGGGTTGGGTGCTGGGCGCGGTTCTGGCGCTGTGCGACGGCCTTGTTTGGAGTGAGCTGGCCGCGGCCATGCCGGGAACAGGCGGCACTTACCTCTACCTGAGGGAGGCATTCCAGAAGACCAGTCTCGGCGGTATCCTGCCATTCCTCTTTATCTGGCAGTTCATCTTTAGCGGGCCCCTGGAGATCGCCTCCGGATACATCGGCTTTTCGCAATACGTCGGCTATTTCTGGCGCGGCATGGGACCCACCGAAACCCGGATGGTAAGTCTGGCAGTGGGCGTAACGGTAATTGTTCTGCTCTACCGCAGGGTGACTGCCATCGGGCGATTGACCGTTGTGCTTTGGATTGGAATGTTGGTGACCGTGCTCTGGATCATTGGGAGCGGCCTCGCAAACTTTCATTCCAAAGTCGCGTTCGACTTTCCGCCTGGCGCGTTTACATTTTCGACAGGCTTTGTAACTGGACTGGGCTCCGCCATGCTCATCGCTATGTACGATTTCATGGGGTACTATGACATCTGCTACGTCGGCGGCGAAGTACGAAATCCGGCGCGCGTAATTCCCCGCTCTATCATCTACTCGGTTTTGGCTGTCGCCGGAATCTACTCACTGATGAACCTCGGCATTATTGGCGTAGTGCCATGGCGCGAGGCCGTGCAGTCTAAGTTCATTGCGGCTCAATTCATCGAGAGACTGTATGGAACCAAGGCGGCTTCGGCAGTGACCGTCTTAGTTCTGTGGACCGCGTTCGCGTCTGTTTTCGCCCTACTGCTTGGTTACAGCCGCATCCCATACGCCGCTGCGGTGAACGGCCATTTCTTCCCGGCATTCGGGCGGCTGCATGCTAGCGGCAAGTTCCCGCATGTCTCTTTGCTCGTCATAGGCGTGCTCTCGATTGTGGCCTCTCTCTGGAATCTAGATGCCGTGATCTCAGCGCTGCTGACCTCGAGGATTCTAATTCAGTTTATGGGTCAGATCTTTGCGCTTCACTACTTGCGAACGCACCGCCGCGACATCGTTCGCCCATTTCGCATGTGGTTATACCCGCTGCCCAGTATTATTGCCCTCTTTGGATGGGTCTATATCTTTGTGACCTCGGGCTGGGTATTCGTAGGCTTCGGCTTCCTCACTCTGGCCGCAGGTGTAGCGGCATATGCAGTCTGGAGGCGAGTTTCACCGGTTAACCCAGTTTCATGATCGAGTCGCGGTTCGTTGGATGTAATTCGTGTGCGGCCCTATGACTGCAATCGGGCGCGGCTGTGCCATAGCGGGCGCCGGCATAGTTCTACTCATTGTCAAGAAGTGGAAGAACTAGAGGGCGCGAGGCGTTCCGCTCCATCTCTCCGTAACTTTCCGTCGTAGCGAATTTGCTCCGGATCGGCGTTGAGATAATTTCCGCGAAGTCTGAAGTCATGCCGGGCAAGGTACCTGATTCAGTGGCACTATGGGGAAATGAGACTTCTGGGCATCCTGGTCCTCGGCTTCTGCTGCTTCGCCCAACCGGACACACCAACCTACTTCAGCGTACCTCCAGCGGACGCGCCGGAACTGGCAGCGCGTGGGCCCTGGGCGGTGGGGGTTCGCACCGTTGAGCTGGTCAATCCGCATCAGCCGGATATTCTTCACTTCGACAAAGATGCCGGCAAGGCGCCCATCTATGATCGCCCTCTCACCATTGAGATCTGGTACCCGGCCAGCATTCCGCCGGGTAAAGAGGAACGCGTCATTTATGAGAGCGCCATGCCCGGGTCAGAGCGGCCGGGCGTTCCAAAGACTTTTCACATCTTGGGTAAGGCGCTTCGCGATGCACCGCCCGTAAGCGGCCGAGCATTTCCGCTGGTGGTTGTTTCCCACGGGTACCCGGGCTCTCGAACCTTTATGACCTGGCTCACCGAGAATCTGGCATCCAAGGGTTACGTGGTTGCGGCGATCGATCACACGGATTCCGTCTTCGGACAGCAGCGGGCGTTCACCAGTACTCTGCTCAACCGGGCAGCGGATCAAACTTTCACGATTGACACCCTGGCGGATCGATCGAAAGATCCTAGCGATTTTCTTCACAACGTAGTCGATCCTTCCCGGGTTGCCGTGGTGGGGTACTCCATGGGAGGCTATGGCGCGCTCGCCACCGCCGGAGCCGGTTACAGCCGGCAGGGCGGCTCCGCGAAGGCAATCCCGGGCGGCTACTTCGACCGCTGGCTCGCCGATAGCAAGGAGTTCCAGTCGCGCCATCGGGAACAGATCAAGGCGGTCGTGGCAATCGCACCCTGGGGCAATCAACCGCCGCAGAATAACTGGGATGCCGCGGGACTGGCCGGCATTCGAATGCCCTCGTTGTTTATTGCGGGAGACCAGGATGATGTTTCAGGGTTCGAGCAGGGAACGCGCAAGGCTTTTAACGGCGCCGTGAATTCGGACCGATACCTATTGGTGTTCGAAAATGCCCGCCACAACGTGGGAGGCAATCCGCCACCTCCCGAGGCGCTTGGCAGCTTCACAAGCCGGGCCTTCTTCGATGAGCCGGTTTGGCGTAAGGATCGAATCTCCGCGATCAATCAGCATTTCATCACGGCGTTTCTGGACCTTTACCTCAAAGGAGACGCATCCCGCCGCGAGTTCCTGACGCTTCCTGTAAAATCGCCTGCGGGCAATCAGGCGTGGAAAGGCTTTCAACCGCGATGGGCGCTCGGAGTCGAGTTGCATCATTACGGCGCCGGCCAGGAAGCCGGCTCCCAATAACCCAAGGCCGTCCATTGGATGAGATTTGCCTTCCGCCTTGCGAGGCCCAGGCGGAAGAAACGCATTTCGGCGCGTGAACCGCCATTGTCCGGCCCTGCACCGGACATTTTTGGCGAGTCTGTAAGATTGCGTCGTTCTCAGCGACTATGTTTAAGACGAAGGCCGGGGATGAAAGTGGATCGTGAGCGGTATGGTCGAGTTGCAAGAGATTGTCAATATCCATGCCGCGATGGTGCGCCGCATCGCAACCGTTTATGAACGAGACGCCGCCAGGGTTGAGGATCTGACGCAAGACGTCTGGATCGCCGTGTGGCAGGCTCTTCCGCTCTTGAGAAACCAAGCCATGCTAAAAGGCTACATCGCCCGCATTACGCAGAATATATGCGTCACCCATGTTCGGCGAGCCGTTGTACGGCCAGCCCATCCGCTGAGCGACGCTATCCCAGATCCGGCCCCGCCTCTTGACGATGCAATGGCCCATGCTGTCCTGGTGAACCGTCTTGTAGAAGCTGTGCGCGGCCTGCCTGACAATCTCAAAGCCGTGGCGACTCTCTATCTGGAAGAAATGCCTATAAAGGACATTGCCATTGCGCTTGGTATAAGCGAAGGCAATGCCTCTGTGCGGCTGCACCGCGCCAAATCCGCTATCAAACTCAGTCTCGGAGATTCGTTATGACGTTTCTGCCCCCGCAGGATCCGCTCATCACGGTTTGGCAAACCATACCAAAGCCCGATACACGCAACCTTCTGAAGGAATTGCAGCGCCTGAACCACCTGCACCAACGGCTCAACCGAACCGTATTGGCCATCTTGTGCGGCGTGGCCATGTTACTCGTTTTTGAAGAGGCGACGGGCCGGCTCATGTCGCACGGCATCCTAAGCGGGATCTGGATTCTGGGACTAGTAACCGGCTTGGTCTTCCGTCGGCGCGCTCGATGTAACCGCATCGATGCCCTCACATTGGACACGGTCAGTTTATTGAAATCGATGATCGCGCGAGCAAAGAATGACCTGTTTGTAGCGCGATGCCTCTACGCGGGCGTCCCATGTGGCGCTTTGGGCGGTTACATAGTGATGACGTTAGCCGGTATCGGCGCGCCGCTTGGGGCAAGTGGCGTCAGTCTACGCCTGCGCACGGTTCAGACAGCGGCCGGTATCGCTGCCTTGATCATCATGATGGCTGCCGGCGCCATTTTGGCACGTGCAAGACGCCTTCAGGTTCGGGAGCTTAGCGACAAGCTCCGATCAATTATAGACGACTTGTAAGATTTGCGTGCAGAGCGCGACTAGAGTACTGACGTCTGACCCACAAGGGCAGTGCGATCCAAACTCTTCCGGAGGAAATATATGCTCAAACGACTGAACTCGAACATCATCACCGCTCTTTGCACAGGTTGCGCACTCATTGCGTTTGCCTTCTTGCGATCCTACATCACCGTGCCCGCGGTCGCCTTCTACATCGCCGCCGCGGCCATCTGCTTGTTGCCCGTGGTCTTGGCCCCAGCCTGCCAGAAAGCCCGCCGGAGCTAACACGGCGAACGTTGGATTCGCCCACGCGCATCTCGTTCGACTACGGATACAGCTGGAAGACGCCGAGCGAATCACGCCACTCGGACGGCACTCTAACGGCTTTCGATCGACGATTAGCTTGTGGCGATTGGAGGCAACAGGTCATTAAGCAAACCCGCCGTTGCAAACAGAATCGCACAAGGGTCAAGTCGATCCTGCGTTTGCCCGAACTCGAAGCCGCGAAATCCGCGGTTCTCAGGGACCTTTCCCGCCCCGATGCTCAGCGCGGCTATCGGCATGCTGTCGCTCAGCAAGACCCTGGTTGTCCGCTCCCTGTTCATCATCTGCGCGATTGCCGCATGGTACACCGCGAGCGCCCTGATGCTCAATGACTCATTCAGCCGCGAGATGCAGTCGCTGGCCCGGAGCAGCCAGGCGCAGAAAATGCCGACGATTGCCGCGGGTATGGGCTAGCCTGCGGTCATTCGCGGATAGGCATAGGTCAAGCTGGCATCGGCACGAAAGAGGCTCGAGACATCAGGCAACATGTTCAATACCTGCAAGGCGGTGTTTCCGAACCGGCTGGCCACTCGAATGAATTAAGGCCGCATCGAGCCCGGACTTAATTACTCTGAGAGCCTACGAATTCTGGCGGCGGAGAAGGCGTCTTGTGGGGTCTCCGGAGATCGATTGGCTCGAAGCCGAACGCGAACTGAAAACTGAATATGGGCTTGTTGATCGGTTCGGTTGATGTCACGACTTAGGGACCGGGAATCTCTTCTTTTTCAATGCCGCCCACCATCTAACCTTAGAAAGAGATGGGCGCGTCGCCTTCCAGAGGGGATAGGGCAGCCCCGCCAGCCTGTGGATACAGAATGCCTGCATGGTCAAAAGCAACACCGCGACTTCAATGATTACGAGGTAAGGAGGCCGAGTGATGATCCCGAGAGATACGATGAGAGCCGTGGCGCCGGCGGGCGGATGGCTGGCGTTGAACAAGATCATTAAACCTGCAGTGGCAGCCAGGGAAAGCGCCGCCGCTATCACCGTGCGCCAATCAAGATCGCCCCTCGCCAAGGCCACGGATACAGGCATTCCCGCGACCCGGAATGCCGCATAACCGCAAATCAGGCCAATCGCGTGACCGATTAACGTATTGTGCGGAGCCGATGATTGCGTGCGCGGCGCGAAGAAAAGCTGATAGGCTGTCGGGCCAAGCGAGGGAAAGACGAATGGCGCTCCAGTAATCGCCGCGACCAGTGTCAGCAACGCGATACTCAGGAACGCGTTGATGACCACATACGCGGCCCAGAGCCCCACGGGTGGTATCGGCCTGACCAGTCGGCGCAGGCCAAGCCTTTCAAATAGCCGCTCCACGTGCGAAAGATCCTCCGCCAGCGTGGCGGGGGTGAATCCCGCTTGTTGCAGATCCTGAGGTTCCATTTACTCACGCCAAGGTGCGCCACAAGTCTGTAGATCCAGGCATCCGTTGCGCCTCAGCGCTCCTCCCCAGCGACCACACTCGCGTCCGAATGTTTCGTTCAGCGCACTCAGGGCTAGCCTTTCCTCATCAGTACGGAAAACACGTTGGTGGTGCCAGCGTCGAAATTCGCCGCCGATGCCGCCAGGTAGAGCAGCCATGTCCGGTACGTTTCTTCGCCGACAAGCCGGACGCAGACGTTCTCGTTCTGGCGCAGCCGGACCACCCATTCGCGGAAGGTTCGTGCGTAGTCAATGCGTCAGCTTTCCGGAGAATTTCCAGCCCTGCTTTTTCGGCGGCCCCGACCACGTCGGACAGATGCACCAGTTCTCCGCCGGGGAAAACTCGCTTCTGGAGGAACCATGTCTCCGCGCCGTCCGCAACATTCTGCGGGCGTACAATCCCCGAGTTGAGAAACCTCCCATCGCTTTCGAGCAGGCTGTAGTTTTTCGGAAGTCTCCGCCCAAGCGGTGATGGCCAACAATGCTCAAACATGCCGATCGATGCGATTTTGTCCAACCGCCGGGAAAGATCGCGATAGTCCATCTCTTGAATGGAGGCGAGGTTCTCCATGCCGCGTACGCGAATCACGGAGCGGACGAATTGGCACTGTTTCTGGCTCAGCGTGCACCCTGTCGCGCGCGCCTTATAGCAATCGGCAGCGTAGACCACCAGCGCGCCCCAGCCGCAACCCACGTCCAGGAAACGGTCGCCGGCGCGCAATTTCAGGTCTTCGCAGATTTGCTGGAGCTTGGCATCTTGAGCCTGGTCGAGCGTCCAATCGGCATCCTGAAAGGCCACCGGTTGCGAGATGGCTTGCCGCAGGTGAATGGCCGCCACCAAGTCGCCTGCGATATCGAATTCCCGGTGAATGAAACTCAAGGCCGCGGAATAGACGTCGCCTTTCAGAACGCGCTCCAGTTGTGGCCGGTCGGCGACGGATATAGTAAATGCCGGCGGCTCCAAGCCATGAAGTTCCCTTTTCCCGGATCGATATTCCACTGCGTAATTGACCGGCGCGGATCGCTCCCCCTCAAGATCGGCTGTCGGCATCTCTTACCCCTCTACTTCAATATTCCCGCTGCGGCTGTCCACCGGCAAGCTATTCTCCGAGCGGATGGTGAGCGGCAAAACAATGCCAGGGAGTAAGTGGCGGATCTTACCAGGTTGAGCCGCGGTCAGGCGTCTGAGAAGCGCGAGTGTAGTGCGAGTAAGTCTCATCGTCAGTGGTATTGTGTGACCAATACCAAAGAATTCGGGCTTTGACGTTGACCGAGAAATGACTCGGTAGCCACAGGTTGTTCTGAACGGGCTTTTGCTCTAACGTGAACTCCGTCCCCGGTTCACTTTTGCCAGGAACAGGCCAAAGGCCACGGGACGGAACACCTCGGCTTCCACTTTTACCCATTGATAGGCCTGTTCGTCGATCCACATTTTGCCGCGCATACCCTTCAGCACTTTGGTTTCCCGGCTCGTGGGATTGTAGCCTGCTTTCGGCGCGCCCTCCAGCACAAAACAGCGCCGTCCATCGACGGTGTCCTCCCCCACCACCTTGAAATCGATTGCCGCGAGCATCTGCTCCAGCAGTGCGTTGTCCTGGCGCCGCTCACGGGTGTATCGCGCGATGCGCTGCCGCCGTTCGGAGGCGGTCTCGTGCCGCCCTCGCGCGATTTCCGCCTGGAGCTTTCGACTCTCCGCTGCGCCCTGGGTTGGATCGAGCGGTTTTCCATTCACCGCGGTCAGTTCGTTGTATGGTGAGCCTTCGATCATCGTCACGCGGTACGTTTTGACGGTCCGCGCCTTGCCCGTGGCAACGTCGCGTTCGGTGAAGTTATATTGCGGCGCGGCGTTCCAATCCGCCAGAGTGTTGGCCACCGACTTTTGGATGATTTCCCCGGCGTCCCATTGCGCGGCGGCGCACGAAACAGATGCGGCAAGCATGAAAATCCAGGCGTAGCGCATACTGGAACAGCTGCAATCAGAGTGCCAAAAGCCAGTTAGTGAGTCCGCCCTTTTCTGGCTCCGCGCCTCTTCATAAGCGCACTACTGTGTAAGTCAATATACTGTGCACTACAGCTTCCTGATCTTTGGGAGGGCATCGCTCATATCGAAGACTCGGTCACGTGGAGGGACATATCGTTCCAGACTACGGTGACCAGAGAGGAACCAACTCCATGCGCAAAGATACAGCCTCTCGGGTTAACGGCACCTGATGCACCCGGCCGTTGGCAGCTGGAGTACCCAATCCCCTGGTGAATATGAATACGGTGATCGAATAAACAAAGTCCAGCAAATCGTGGACTATCGTCCACTCATTTGACTTACTACAGCGATAACTGTCCGGTACGCTGCTGTCCGGTACGCTGCCAGACGCATTCGTCAGACAGTGACGTTTCCCACATAGCGAAACTGTCCGACTACGAGCTGCGCGAATGGGTATAGCGAGTATCGCAGTCTATGTAAGCGTGTTTTTGTGGCATGCGCAAATGTGACTGCGGCCGCCTTTTTTGTCACCGTCACACTGCCCTAAACCCTATCGACCGCAGGTGCGCGGCGCGTCCAGGAGGCTTCCCTTTGTGAACGGCAGAGGCGTTCTCCCGGCCACTCAACGACAACTCGCGCCAACTTCGCTTAGTAATGCGTCATGCTGATGACGAACCGAACCCCTTGATGCGGCATCATTTATACAACTCCACAGTCGCGAACGGCTCAGCCGCCCACGGTCGGAAGCGATTGATCGTGAATTTCGTCTTCTGCCCCGCCTTCACATCTACGAGCAAGTAGTTATATTCCTCTTTGGGAGTCTCGCCTTTCCAATACTGATCCGGCGGATAGCCCGCAGGTACCTTGATGTGCGTCCTGCCGGGAAGGATCGGGTCCTGTTCAGCGCCTCCGCCGCCCAGCAGTAGGTATTTCACGCCGTCCACCTCGTAGACCTCGGTCGTGTGCACGTGCCCGTTGAAGACGACGATATCCAGATCCTTGGCGTACGCCGCAATGACCTTGTGGGGATTTTGAGACTCAGGGATAGGACCCATGCCGGAACGGGCAAAGGCCGGGGCATGGAAGGTGATGAAGACTTTTTTCGTGCCAGCGGATTTGGCCTCATCCAGCCACTGTTGCAACTGCTTCATCTGGGCTTTCGTACACGGGCCGGGTCGCATCAAAGGATGATGGTGAGTGATAGTCATATTTGCCGGTCCACAGGAAGATGAAGCGAACGCCTTGATAATCGAACTTATAGATGAGTTGTTTGCGGGAACCCCGAACTTCTTCAAATAGGGAAAAGCGCTCAACTAGCCCCCCACGTCTGAGTCCCCCCACACTTCGTGGTTTCCGACGGCAGGGAATACGCGCCCAGGCAGTCCGGCGTCTCGCATTTCACGGTCTGGAGTTGGCATCTGCTGCAGCACGTCCTGGTTCACCAGCTTCCAGTACGGATTGTCGGAAGGCTTGGCGCCCTGCTTGCCCCACCAAACTAAGTCCCCGGTATTGACCAGAAACTTGGCCCGCCCGCCCTGAATATCTTTCACCACCTCGCGGGCAACCCAGTCGCCGCCGCCTTGCAGCCTGAACATCACACGGTGCACACCCGGCAGCAGTTTCACGTCCTCTACCGAGGCCTCAGTGACCCATCCCTTGTCCAGCGTTTCAGAAGAGCAGCCGTGGCTCCGATGAGCGCGGCGCAAATGGCCTTATTGGTCACAATTCCTCTCTCTCTCAAGACCTTGATGGAATGGAAATAGGATGGTCTCGTCTGGGCACGATGCTAGACGAGATGGTCGCGCTCTAGTTTTTTTGAGTTACCCGCGACCCGTAACGCGGCAAGCTACGCGCATAGGGGAAAGCGGGTTACCGTACACCACCGCAACCAGTCGCCGGTCGACCCTCTGGCAACTCGCGAATCGTCTTCGGCACAAGCTCAAGCGAGCAAACTGTCCCCAACCCGCGCAGGTAAACGGTCACTGGGCTCTTTTGCGCGCCAATGGGCTGCGAAGCGAGTGGACATCGCCTAGGCCGGTCACGTATCGGCGCACTCGCGGCTCGATGACCGGCCGCCGCGCCGTTGCGAGGTCGATGCGGTCGAGCATCCAAGCTCGGATGCGTTTCGCCGACGCATGATAGGTGGCGTCGCACGGCCCCTTTCAAGTCCAGCACTCGTTCATTGAACCCTCTTCGCCGCGTCCAAAAACGCAAACTCAATCTCGCGGTCGAGCATGCCAGCGGCCCGCATCATGCAGACCGTATGGAAGGCCGGTTCCGGTGGCCACCCAGCGAGTTGGGCGGCGCACCATGCGAAATCGAATGGCGTCGGAGACACCGATGGCGTGATAGTTGCGGTCAACAGAGTCGCTCGAATTTCGGACGGGCGGCGGGTGAAAAATCCGGCGCGCGAATCGCGCCGAAGGCCATATCCGGCGCGAAACCAAAAATAGGGGGCGGCTCGTGGCTCAATCCGCGCGTGCCTCAAAACGCCCCGTTTCCCGTGGAGCGAATTCGATCAAATTTGAATCCGCACGTAGGCGTCCTGCTGATGACCGGCGGCGTCGCGTCTTGCCTGCTGCGCCCTCCAGCGGCCAGCCGCCACGTTCATTGCCTGCGCTGCGCGATCTCGCATCGCCAGCGTGGCGAAGGCGTCGGGTCGATCCGGCGGAACAACCGGCGGCACGCTGCTCATGAGGGCGCGTCGTTCCTCGATCTCATCGGAGTGAGAAAACCGCCCGTCTTAGATACCGCCAAGATCGCGCTCATGTTCAACCGCGCCCGAGGCACGCGAACGTTTGCGTTTGTGGTGCTGGCTTCGACGAGTGGATGCCGCCGACGCGAATTGTTGGCGCTCGAATGGGCAGACATCAATTTCGATGCCGATTTGATGATGGTTTCCAAACCGTTGGAACAAACCAAGGCGGGATTGCGCATAAAGAACAGCAAGAGTGAGGAGCCGCGCGAAATCGGTCTACCCGATCATGCTTTGGATGTTCTACGCGAACATCGTGAGAAGCAGGACCGGGACCGGGCTTATACGGGGAAAGCTACGAGGATCACAATCTGGTCTTCTGCCAACCCAACGGCCTGGTCTTCTGCCAACCCAACGGCGCTTACTACTCGCCGGATCGCATGGGCGCTCGCGTAGCGGAACTGCTGCGCAAGGCCGGATTGAACGGCGTCAGCTTACACTCGCTGCGACACAGCCATTCCAATATTTTGATCTCCGAAGGCGTGCCGATTCCGGTGGTCTCGGAGAGACTTGGTCACCCTCGGCGATTGCCTTATTCCACAGGTTCACCGCCGCCCGCTTGTCCCTCGGCAAGACGTGCGAATAAATCGACGAGGTAATATTCTGATTCGCGTGATGGAGGAGGAGCGGCGCACAGACGGAAGCGGCGGCCTGCGGGCGGTGAGCAAATGTGAACCCGAAACCGCTTGAGTTCGCTCTAAGTGATTGATTCTTTATTGGTTGAGTTGGCGGGGACGACGGGGCTCGAACCCGCGACCTCCGACGTGACAGGCCGGCGTTCTAACCAACTGAACTACGTCCCCGCAGTGTCACGGTGAGTAATACGATGCTAACATACGCGCGTGACCCTCGCCAAATTTTGCGAACCGAAATTGCGCTTCGAACGTACTGATTGAACAAGGAGCGCCAATGACACTCGTGCGCGAAATCCGTTACGCCTTTCGGTCCATCTCGAAGTCGCCGGGCTTCGCCGCCACTGCAATCGTCACGCTCGCCCTCGGGATCGGCGCCACTACGGCCATTTTTAGCGTCTGCGACGCCATGTTGTGGAAGCCGGTCCCGCTGCCGCACATCGAATCGCTGGTCATGATCCATCAAGCGGCTTCCGACGATCCGCGCGATTTCTCCGACGCCACGCCCGCCGATGCCGAAGACATCCGCGCGCAGAGCAATTCCTTCAACGAATATGCCGTTTTTCAGCAAGGCGAGGCCAACATCGTCGCTCAAGGCGGGGAACCGGAACGCGCCGACCAGGCGTTGGTCAGCGCCTCTTTCTTCAACGTGCTCGCTGTAAAGCCGGAACTTGGCCGTGGATTCCAACCTGGCGACGACGATCCTGGCGCGGCTCCTCTTGCCGTGTTTAGCGACTCCTTCTGGCGGCATCGCTTCGGAGCCGATCCAAACGTCATCGGTAAAACGATTCGCCTTGATGACCGCGACACAACCGTGGTCGGCGTCATGCCAGCCAGCGTCAACTTTCCCCTTCCCACGGAAGTTTGGACGCCACTCACTCTTTCCATCGAACAGCGTCACTCACGAACGAATCAATCGGTTACCCCAATCGCGCGTCTCAAGCCGGGTCGCACGGTGCAACAAGCTGCCGCCGAAATCGACGGCATCGCGCGCCGTCTCGCCGTGCAGTATCCCAATACCGACAAGAACCGCCGCTTCCTTGTACGCCCCGCGCAGGAAGTTCTCATTGGCCAGGAAAACAGGCAGTATGCCCTGCTGCTGTTTTGGTCGGTGATGTTCGTCCTTCTTATCGCCTGCGGTAACGTCGCCAACTTGCAGTATGCCCGCGCCACGGGCCGCGCGCGTGAAATCGCCGTTCGCACGGCGTTGGGAGCCGCGCGCTGGCGGCTTGTGACGCAGGTTGTCCTCGAATGTGTTTTGCTCGCGGTGGGTGGCGCTGTCGCGGGAATCGCGGTTGCGGAATGGGGACTGAATTTGATTCGCGCCGGCATGCCGCCGCGAATCGGCAAGTACATTTCGGGATGGCAGGAAATTCATCTCGATTTTCGTACCCTTGCCTTCATGCTTGGCGCCGCGGTACTCGCCGGGATTCTTGCCGGACTCGCGCCGGCCTGGCAATGTTCCAGCCCAAATCTTACCGGCAATCTTCGCGATGGCGGCCGTGGATCTTCCTCCGGCCGCGCGCGCCGTCGCCTGCGCGGCTTCATGGTCGGCGCCGAAATCGCCCTCGCTGTCGTCCTGCTCGTCGGCGCAAGTCTCATGGTCCGTGGATTTCAGGCGCTGGTAAACGGCGCCGCCAATCTTGAACCTGCCTCCTTGCTCACCCTCCGCTTGGCTCTAACCGAAACGAAATATCGCGAGAACAGCCAGATCCTCGGCTTCTATGACGACGTCCTTCGTCGCATCAACGCGCTCCCCGGCGTCAAATCGGCGGTTGCGGTCACGGCTCTTCCCTACAGCGGCCACTCTTCGGGTCGATCGTTCGCCATCGAAGGCCGTCCCGTCGAGCGTGGCGATGAGCCCTCGTCCCAGGTCCAAAACGTCTCGCCGAAGTATTTCGAAACCCTGCACGTGCCGTTGCGAAGCGGCCGACTGCTGGGCCAAAGCGATGGCACTGACGCCTTGCGCGTTGCCGTAATTAGTGAGCGCATGGCGCATCGCTGGTTTCCACACGAATCCCCAATCGGCAAGCGCTTCAAGTTTGGCGCTCCCGATTCGAAAGAGCCCTGGATCACCATTACCGGCGTGGTTGGCAATACCACGCACGACGTATTCGATCGCAATCCGCGCAGCGTCATCTATGTGCCCATGGAACAATTCCCTCGCTTATGGATGGATATCGGCATCCGCACGGCAGGTGACCCGTTGCAGTTCGCATCCGCCGTCACCGCGGCCATTCGCGCCGTCGACCGCGAGCAGCCCATTTCCGGAATGGCGACGCTCGAGACTTGGATGCACGAACAGTCAATCGGCCTGAACTACATGGCCGTTCTGATGGGAATCTTCGGCATTCTCGCTCTTACGCTCTCCTCGGTGGGCGTATATGGAGTGATGGCATATGTGGTCACTGAGCAGACGCCCGAGATCGGAATCCGGATGGCTCTCGGCGCCGCGCGTTCGAGCGTGCTTGGGATGATCTTCCGTCGCGGGATGATCACAACCCTTGCGGGTTTGGCCGTGGGATTAGTAATGGCCTTTGGCTTCGCGCGCTTGCTGGCCTCGCTGGTTTATGGCGTCAGCGAAACCGATCCCGCGACTTTCATTGGAATCCCACTGGCGCTGATCTTGGCCGCGGCGCTTGCCATATACATCCCCGCCCAACGCGCAATGAAGATCGATCCCATCATCGCTCTGCGTTATGAATGACGCGGCCCCTGCGGGTCGCCTATTCTCGATCGCTCCCAAACTGCTCGATGTCCTAACTCGGGCGTATACGAGTTTCGACCTCCAGCAGCGATATAATTTCCACTACGGCGGTATTTATGTCGGACAAATCGCGGCCGACAATTGGCCGATACCAGGTCGAGTCCCAGATCGGGACCGGCGGGTTCGGCCGCGTCTATAAGGCATTCGATCCCTCGGTAGGACGCCCGGTCGCCATCAAGGTTCTCACGGCGCTCGACAGCCCAGACCTGCTGGCGCGATTTCAAACCGAAGCCAGAACTACCGGAAGCCTTCACCATCCCAATATCGTTACTATCCTCGATTTCGGCGAGGACGAGGGTGCGCCCTACCTGGTGATGGAATACCTCGAAGGTCAAGACCTGCAGCAGCTCAGCGCCTCGGGACAAGCATCCAGCCTGCTGGACAAGATTCGCGTCATGATGCAGGTCGCCGAGGGTTTGCAGTACGCTCATGCGCAGGGCGTAATCCATCGCGATGTGAAGCCGGCCAATATCCGGATCTTGCCGGGCCTGAACGTCAAGGTCATGGATTTCGGAATTGCCCGTCTGGAGCGGAGCAGTGAAGAACGCCTGACATTAACCGGCGACGTAGTTGGCACCATCCGTTACATGTCGCCGGAGCAATTCCAAGGGCGCGACGCCGATGCCCAGAGCGATATCTTCGCCTACGGCGTCGTCTTCTACGAATTCCTCTCCGGCCAACATCCCTTCCAGGCATCGGATGCCGCCGGCCTTATGTATAGGGTCATCTCGGCAGAGCCTGCCGGTCTGTCTCTGGTGGCGCCAGAATGCCCGCCCGAACTAGAGCAAATTGTTTTGCGTGCGATGGCGAAGGATCGCAATACCCGGTATCGGAGCCTCGAGGAATTGCTGCTCGATTTGCGTTCCGTGCGGCAGGATCTCCAGCGGCAAAAGGTTGCGGAGTTGTTGGTTGAAGCGCGATCTTGCCTGGATGCGGACCGTGCAGATCTAGCTCTGATCAATGTCGACCACGCTATGGATCTCGACCCGGCGAACCGCGATGCGCGCGAACTGCGTCGCCGTGCTGACGAATCGCTCGGTGCCCCAAGGAGGGGGTCGCATAAAGAAACCGCCTTAAAAGCGGCACAGACTCAGATCGAACGTGGACAATTTGAAGATGCTCACGCCCGCCTCACATCAGCTCTGCAATCCTACCCAGGCGATCCCGCGATTTCGAGCCTGTTGCAAGAGCTGCAGAAAGCGCGCTCGGAGCTGCCGCGGAAAAATGACACCCGTGAAATCCCGGTTAATTCACCGGTATCGCCGTTGGATGCCACTGCCTTCGTAAGAATTACGGATTTGCCTCCGCCCGCCGCCCAGTTGCAGGACGTGGAGACGCCCCCAGATGAATTCACGCGTATCCTACATCGCAGCGCAACCGCCGATCCGCTCAAGGCCTCACTGACTATCCGCGCCTGCCCGGATTCGTTCCTCGAAGGCCAGACTATCCCGATCCAAAGAACCCCGTTCATCATTGGCCGCAATCAACCCTGCGAACTGGCGATTTCCGATTCCGCGCTCTCGCGGCAGCATGCGTCCATCTCCTTTGATGGATCCGGGTACAGCATCAGCGATATGGGCAGCAGGAACGGGATCTACGTGAACGGCCGCCGCGTACAGGCCGGACGCGCGGAGCCGCTTTCTTTGAACTCCGAGATCCAGCTCAGCAACGCGACTCGCCTGCGCTTTCGCTGCGAAGTTTCGGAGCTGCCGGATTTCACCGGACAGAAGCTTGCCGATCGTTACACCCTCGAAAGTTGCCTGCGCGCGGGACGCAAGTCCGCATTCTACGAGGCGTCAGACACCCGCCCCGTGCGTAAAGTAGCAGTCAAGTTGTTGTCGCCGACGTTGGCCAGTTACCCAGGATATCTGGAGCAGTTTGAGCGCGAGGCGCAAACCGCCGCCGAACTGAACCATCCCAACATTTGCAAGATTTATGAATACGGGCGCGCCTCCTTGGATTTTCCTGGCGAAGGCCTGAAATCGGTTCACTATCTCTGCATGCAGATGCTGGATGGAGGCAGCCTCGCCTCCCGCCTGGACGCGCCGGAGCATACCGCGCCTTCAGCCGTGGCCGATTGGCTGGAGGTCGTCGCGAGCGCTCTCACCGACGCCCATCGAAATGGAGTTGTACACGCCGGACTCAAACCCACTTCCATTGTCTTCAGCTCCGCGGGCGTCCCTCACGTAACGGATTTCGCTATCGCCACCCGGCCGAAGGACGCCGAACACGGCCGTCCCATTCTCGGCGCCCCCGAATATCTTGCGCCCGAGCAGTGGGAGGGTTTGCCGCCGGGGCCCCCTGCCGATCAATACTCCCTCGCGTGCCTGGTCTATCGCGTTCTCACTGGCGCCGTTCCCTTTGAGAACCAGCTCGAGCCGCAAACGCGAAGCCGCAATTTCGAGCACGGGCCTATGCCTGCCGACGTTCGCGCCACGCGCGAAGGCCGCACGCCAATTCCGCCATCCCTCTCCGGCGTGCTTTCCAAAGCCCTGTCTGTCGAACCTGGCGCCCGGTTTCCTTCCATCGCCGAATTCGCTCTCGCGTTCCGCCGTTCTTTGGGGGAACGCGCCGTTTCCAAACGCCAACTCCGCGTCTTTGTCAGTTATCGCCGCGAGGCTGATGCCGGATGGGCTGCGTTGTTCGCCAATCAACTGAGCGCGCATCACGGTCTCGATGTGTTTGTCGACCGTCACCGTGTCGATAGCGCCAGGCAGGTCCCCGAGAAGATTGAGGCCGCCATTCGGGATTGCGATTTCTTCGTTTGTCTGCTCGCGCGAACTACCTTGGAATCCGCCTGGGTTCGTGAGGAAATCCGTATTGCAGACGCCGCCAACAAACCCATGATCCCCGTCGTGCAGGAAGGATTTCGCAGACCCGCGTCATCGCCAATCCCCCCTTGGCTACGGCGCTTTTTCCCCAGTTCGTGGTTCGTTCCCGAATATGCCAGGCGGCTGATGGATGCGGAAGAGGTTCGTCTTTTTGCCGACTATGACGATGGCGCCATCGAGAAACTTGCCCGCATGATCCTGTCTACTGCGCGGAAAAGTGGAATCGAATAGAGGTATGAGCTGCCGAGTGCGGGCGTGGCGCCTCGCTGGCCGGCCGACTTACACTACGGTGCAAACCCCTTAAAAAGGCTCTCAGGAATGCCTCGAAAAGGACAAACCGCAACGGCGCTGGCGGCTGTCGGGATGGCGGCTCTGATAGCACCCGTAGTGGTCGGCATGACCAGTTGGCGTGTGGTCCGCGCGCAAAACTGAGTCGGCACAGGACACTCGACGACGGGTCTCCGTAGAGATCGAGTCGCCGCCCACTCGTGTCCGCAATCGCTCTTCTTAACGTCTGCGAGTCTTACCACTCTCCCTCCTCCGGACATCATGGAACGATTAAGTCTCTTTGACCTTTAGAAATTCTGTAACAGATTAGAAACCTTCGTGATGGGTGGAAGAGGCGCAAATACTTTGCACCGGGCTGAGTCGTTAGGCCATCGCTACGGTCGTCAGCCCGTCACATGCTACGGAAGCCATGCAAGCCACTATAATCGAGGATTGCGCCGTCAAGCCTCCAAGCCGTCCGCCGATATTCTCCGCCTGATCACTAAGAATCTGACGGAGATGGTACTGGCGTATGACATGGACCGTAAGCTTGTGTTTGTCAATCCAGCCGTTGAAACCCTCACGGGATATTCGATGCACGAACTCGAGAAGGAAAACTTCATTTGCTGGATTCATCCCGACGATCAGTCCCGTATGCTCGCCAAGTGGGACACGCTGTTTCAGGGCGGGTCGTATGAAGAGGAGTACCGCCTCATAACGAAAGACGGCCGCGTGAAGTGGGCCGTGTCTTCGTGGACCCCGATTTTGGACGATTCCGGCACACAGGTAGGCGTGCAGGGGCGCGAGTTCGATCTGACCCGGCGAAAGCTGGCGGAAACGGCGCTGCGTCATTCCGAGGAAAAGCTTCGCACCGATGAAGAGCGCTATCGCGGGCTCTTTGAAAACTCCCCCTTCCCCATGTGGGAAGAGGACTTTTCCGACGTCAAGCGCTACCTGGACTCTCTCGCTGCAGCCGGCGTTTCCGATTTCCGCGCGCATCTCACAGATCATCGCGCCGATCTCGAGGAATGCGTCCGCCGAGTACGAATCCTGGATGTAAATCGCAGAGCCTGCGATTTCTACGGCGCCTTGGGCAAAGAACATTTAATGGGCAATCTCGGCGAGATGTTCGATGAGCGCGCCTTCGAAATATTCCGCGATGAGATGGCGGCGCTTTGGGGAAACAACTCCTCATTTCAGACGGAATTTATGACCCGCACGCTCAAACAGGAAGAGCGATTAGTGGATATGATTGTTTCGATTGTGGATTCTGCCCGCCACGATTGGTCTCGCGTCATTGTCTCTTTCTTTGATGTCACCGACCGGAAACGTCTTGAGGAACAGGTTGTTCAATCTCAAAAAATGGAGAGCCTGGGCAGGCTGGCCGGCGGCATCGCTCACGACTTCAACAATCTCCTCACCGTAATTAACGGCTACTCCGATTGGATTCTTCGCGAGATAGAGCCCGATAATCCCTACCGCGAACGGCTCGCCGCGGTTCATCACGCGGGCGAACAGTGCGCCGAGCTTACCCGGCAGTTACTGGCCTTCGGCCGGAAGCAGATTGTGCAACCAGGGCCGCTCAATCTCAATCATGTCGTACGCGAATCGCAAGGCATGCTCGATCGCATCCTGGGCGACGACGTTGAAGTCCGGACGCACTTGGCCCCGGATTTGGGAACCATCGAGGCGGATCGCAGCCAGATGAACCAGGTGCTGATGAATCTCGCCGTAAACGCCCGCGAAGCGATGCCGGTTGGCGGCGTGCTGACCATTGAGACTCGCAATCTGACGGACCCTTCGGAGATACTGCTCGAAATTCGCGACACTGGGCATGGTATGGATGAAAGCACCCGCCGTCATCTGTTTGAGCCATTCTTTACCACCAGGCGTGGTTCTAAGAACACGGGCTTGGGATTGGCCATTGTATTCGGAATCGTAAGTGACGCCGGCGGCAGCATTGAGGTCCAGAGCCAGCCTGGCGAAGGCGCGGCGGTTCGTATTTGCCTGCCGCGGATTCACGCCGTCGCGAAAGATGAGCTACCAGTCCATGTCACGCAACATCCGGAGCGCGGCACCGGCAGCGTCTTAGTCGTGGAAGACCGCGCCGATGTCCGTGCCGTAACCTGCGGCATGCTCCAAATGTTAGGCTACCAGGCGATTGAAGCGGCCAGCGGCGCCGAAGCTCTCGCAATCGCCGGCGAGCATCAGGGACGTATTCCTCTGTTACTTACCGACGTCGTCATGCCCGGCATGAACGGTCGCGAAGTGGCCGAACAACTGAACAAGACGTATCCCAAGATGAGAGCGATCTTCATGTCGGGATACACCGATCACTACCTTACTCCCGACAGCAAACTCGATCAGTCAACCGTCTACCTGCAAAAGCCATTCACTTTGACTCAACTTGCCCAGGCCCTGCGCCAGGCGGCCGGAAATTAGCGCTTTCCGGTTAACTTCCCGTTGCGAATCAGCCCCGACGCCTCATTCGCGGTGACATCGATTTGATCGCCGTCAAAGCGGATATCGAGCGTGTAATGGTTGATGTTGGCTACGAAGTTTATGTCTAGTAAGAACTCGTTCTCCGCATTCCACTTCCCCATCGCCCCCGCGAGCATGTGAAAGGGGCCATGGGGGCCAAGACGATAGGTTCCGTCCATGCCTATGGGGAAGCTGAGAGGTTGTCCGTAATATGTCAAATCCAAACGCGCTGCGCCGCTTTTTGCGAACGTCATAGAAAGAGTGTCGAGCCGCGATGCATTCACGGGAAACTTGTAGACCGCGCCGGAAATCGCGGCGGCCGTGGAGGGAGGCGCGGATGGTTCGTTGGCCGCCGGCGGCTTTCGCGCGGCCGACACGCACTCCTCTAGGCCCTGGTTGCCTTGCGGATTCGCCGGCAGCGGCTGATCGGATTTTACGGCCTGTCGAACCAGCGCCGCCATCTGTCCGGCGTTGCCGCCGGCCATACTCACCACAACCATATCCAGATCGGGCCAGACAATCAGCGATTGTCCTCCTCGGCCCGTGCCTCCAAATTGGCGTCCGTTAGGTCCATTCACTACGTTCCACTCGTAACCCATCGCGCCGTGTCCGCCCCGCTCGCCGGTCGCAGGCGCGGTGGACATCGCCACCCAATCGGCGGGTACGATTCGTTTGCCGTCCCATTCGCCGTTGTGCAGATACAGGTAGCCGATCTTCGCCAGGTCCTCCGGTAAGAAATGACTATCGCCCCACCCATGGCTCCGGTTCTGCGGATCGTCCGCCCACACTACCCCATGGATTCCCAGCGGCTCGAATAAATATTTCTTTCCGAACTCCGCTTCGCTCATATGAGCCGCCGCGCCAATCGACGACCCTAAAAGATGGTATCCAGGGCTGCAATAAGCAGAGTGAGTCCCCGGTTCGTACTTCATGGGAAGGGAAAGCGCGAACTGCACCCAGTTCGCCGAGCGCTTCATCTGCTCCAATTCCCGTTCACCTGGCGCGTACCCGCAATCCAACCCAGATTCCATGCGTAGCAAGTCACCCACGGTAATTTTCTTCTTCTGCGCATCGGCGTCCGCCGGGCCTTCTTTGGGAAAAAGCGGCAGCAAAGGTTGATCGAGCCGGATCAATTTTTGAGCCACCGCAACGCCCGTAAGCACTGAGGTTACCGTCTTCGTAACCGAAGCCAAATCGTGAGGCGTCGCGCCGTCATAGGGATAGATGCTCGCATTCACCACTGCGTATCCATGGCGTATGACAAGCAGACTGTGAACGCCAAGATGTTTCTCCGTGACTTGGCTAATGGCGCTTGCCAGGGCCGCGGAGTCGATGCCTTGCGACTCCGGCGTCGCAGTGCGCCACTTCTGGGAAGGCCAGTAGGTGGAACTCTGTCCGCTCACTTCCGGGCACATAGCCCAGAGGGCAAGCCCGCCAAAAATCATGCTTCGAATAAACATCGGGAGTACCAACTTATGCGCCGGTCGCGCCTTTCGATCCAACGTCGATCATAGCGAATGTTTAGCGGACGCCATGCGTACGGCGACGCGCATCGCCTGTTTCATGCTGTGCGGATCTGCCAGATTCCTGCCGGCAATGTCGAACGCCGTGCCGTGATCCACTGACGTACGGATGATAGGTATGCCCAGCGAGATATTAACCGTTCCCTCGAAATCGATCAGCTTCATGGGTATGTGACCCTGATCGTGATACATGGCCACCACCAGGTCGTATGCGCCGCGCGATGCCTGTAGAAAGACCGTATCGCCCGCATGCGGGCCGCTGCATAGGATGCCTTCCCGCCGCGCCGCTTCGATGGCGGGTGCGATTAGCTGCTCATCCTCGTCGCCGAATAGTCCATGCTCGCCCGCGTGGGGATTCAAGCCACACACCGCGATGCGCGGACGTTCGAATCCCAATAGCCGCATTGCCTCATTCCCCAGCTCAATCGTGCGGCGAATGCGCTCGGTGTCTAACTGGCACGCCTTCCGCAGGGACACGTGGGTGGTTACGTGCACCGCCGAGAGGCGCTTGCTGTGCAGCAGCATGCGCGAGCCTGTCGCGCCGCATAATTCAGCAATATATTCGGTGTGGCCGGAGAAAGGCCGCCCCGAAAGCGTCACCGCCTCTTTGTTGAGCGGCGCCGTCACCATTGCGCCGGCCTCTCCGGCTCGGCACATTTCCGTCGCAATTCGGACGTACTCCACCGCTGCCGCGCCGCACTCCGCGTTCAATTGTCCGAAGGCGAAGTTTTCAAAACCGGCGAGCGCCCGAACGTCGCGAATCTCGCCGAATTGCGACTTGACGCCGACAACCTGCTCCGCCCGTTCCAAAACGCGCGCGTCTCCCACCACAATCCAGCGGGCAAGCGGCCCCAATTCCGGATCGGCCAGCGACTTCACCACCACTTCAGGACCTATTCCCGCCGGATCACCCATCGTTAATGCGATCGCCGGCAACTTCTCCGTTAGTTCGGGCATGAAAAGTATTCCGCTATTTGAATTAGAGCATCCGGTTCACCGAAACCACCGGACTTCGTAACCACCGAAACACCGTCGAAGGCGCCGCCGCGAATCACTCCTAACGGAATCCCAGGCAGCAGTTCTCTGGTCAGCTCGATCCCTTCGACGCACGCCGCCTGACAAAAAAGCGAGGCCGTATCGCCTCCCGTAAGCAAAATCGCCGCTGCGGGCGCGCCGGCGGTTAGTTCCGCCACCCGTTCCCGGGGAACTCTGCCGTGCGGGATGCGCAGCGCCACGTGTCGGCCTTCGTGCAAGATGGAGCCTATCTGAGTGGGCGTCGCATGCTCCGCGTCAACCACCGCAAGATGCATCCGCTTTTCGAGCGCCGTCTGCTGTGCAACCGTGACAGGGTGATCCGACCCGATACAGAACAGTACTGCGCCGCTAACCCGCTTGTGCGGAATTGCGGGCGCCGATGCTGGAAACGTCCGCGCCAAGGCTGCCGCCAAGCCCGCCGAACCTGCCCACAAGATACGAAGATCAAGCGCCAGCGCCTCCGCCGCAATGCGGTCCAGATCCTCATCGCAAACTGCATCGAGGACGATAACGCGCGCGGCATCCGCAATGGCCGCCGGAATCGCTCCGCGCGCACTGTGTACACATTGCCCGACGCCCTGCGCGCGAAGATGGACCGCAACTGCGATCGGCGCAAAACTCGCGTCTCCGTTGACGCGAAGAAGTCCATCGCTCACCACACGGTTCATGCGTGGAAACGCCGGACAGACTATCGCCGCATCGCAATGGAACGCCTCGATTGCGGCGGTGATCTCCGCGCCGGCGTTGCCTCGCAGCGTCGAATCAAGCTTCTTGAAAAGGAGCATTGGCGATTCCGCCCGCCAATTCGCGGCAGCAAGGGTGATGGCATTTTTCGCAGCCGACGCATCCAGGTTGCGGCTTTCGGTGCTGACCGCGCACACGCTTGCCCCATCGAGCGGCGCCCGCGGACCAACTGCCACCACCGTCCGGCTATCGCGCATGGCGAAGCAGACGGCGGCGTCACAAGCGCCAGTCAGATCGTCCGCAAGGACAAGACACTGAATGGGAGAATCCAATGTCGCAGCTTATCACCCGGCTGCGGATAGCGCAGCGGGTGAAGCTGACAAACGGGAGCTTTCGCGGCTCCATCATGAGGGCAGCAACACCGCGGCCGCCGGGAAAAGAGCGAAAGCGCCTATCGAATGACCGCGATGCACATTCTACGGAAGCTGGACACGCCTGCTTTCGGCGTGTCTAAGAAATCCTTCCGCTTGAGGAAAGCCGCTCGCTGCGCCGCGACGGCGCGTGATCTCGACTTGTTTCGGGTACCACTTATCGGGGTCTTGCGAGGTGTGCGCGTAACAGGCAGCGCGGCGTCGTGACTCAACGGAACTGATATCGACATAGTCACCGGGCGCGAACATCATAGTGTCCTCGGCGACCTCATAGTAGTACAGGGCGAATTTCTTGCCGCCCTTCAACCAGGCATCCAACGTCAACGTCGAGACGGCGCGGTGGTCGCGATGCGAATCAATTGGCCACTGGGTAAATACGACGTCGGGGCTTTCGGCATTGATGATATTTGCGAAAGCTTCGTAGTGTTGCATGTCGACGACAGAACGGCCATCATACTGGCCGGCAAAAACTGCACGGGCATGCAGACTCTTACATGCGCTGTAGGCTTCGGCCGTTCGAACGGCCGCACAGCGGTCGAGGCTGGCTGCGCCACAGTATCCCTCCCCGCGATTCAGATAGAGCACTACCACCGAATGGCCCAATTCGCTAAATCGGATGATGGTTCCCGCGCAGCCGCATTCGGGATCGCCCGGGTGGCCGCCGGCTACCATGACCTTAAGCGATGGCGGGGAACTTCTAGCCAAGAAAGGTAACGCGATGGCGGAGGCGACAACACTGCGACGCGAGATACACACGGTCGCATTGTAATACGGACTATTCGGCAGAAATCAGGAGGTAAAGAGGCAGTCGCCTGCCCCTTCATCTGAGGCTGCCCTCGACATCACTGGTATTCTGCCGGAGCGATTCGCTGCCGCGGTCTCTTCCGTTTCACTGTTGCGCTCTTCTGTAATATTGGTTGGGCGCACCGGGGGTTGGAGCATTGCTGGCGATCTGTGCCCCGGTAGAGTGGGCCTTGGTCAATGCGGCCGTGAGGGTGAGGCCAGAGCCGGAAACCTGTGCGCCAGCCGCGTGGCTGAAAGTGAGCGGTGCGCCGATGGTGATGCTGGCGCCTCCTCTTCCGCCGGCGGCTGAGACAATGACAGCCGTCTCATGGTTCGCGCCACTGTCAATGCTGATGGTCTGGCCGGCGACAAAGCCCATCCCGCTACCGACGGGGATAATTCTCGCGCCGACGCTGGTGGCGGCGCCCGCAGTCGTGGCGCCCGCCGTGCCGACCGTTGCGATGACGGCGGTCTCCAGACTTGAGCCGTTATCAATCGTAATCGTCTGGCCGGCCGCAAAATCCGTCACGTTGGCGACTTTGATATTGGTCGCGCCGACGGCCGAACCGGCCGGCAGTATGGTCGCGGGCTGCAACAGGAAATCGGCGCAATTGCTGTCGGTGTCGAGCCCGTCCGGAAAGCGGCCCGCGCTCCTGTTGGTCGCGGGTGCGGCTTCCCCGCCACGGCCGCCGCGGCCCGCGCCGGGCGTGGCAACGCGGCAGCCGCTCTCCCCTGCTCCGGAGGTTGCCTGGTAACCCTCGGATGCCCACGGGTCCACCAGGAGTCCATAATTGAGACTATCGACGACCAGACCACCGGTGTCACGCAGCACCATGCTGCCGGCCCCGGCGGAGAGGGTGGGCCCTCCGAACCACTGGTTGGGTGCGGGAGTTCCTTGGTAGCCCGCCGTTGTAACCGCGGCGTCATGCACGACCGCCTCGATCGCGTGCTGCTTCGCGAGGGGGCTGTCAAGCTTGATGCCCGTGCCGAGCGGTTGGACGGGTTCGTTGCTCGAGTGGGCAAATGCCGTCGCCGGCTGGAAGGTGATTCCCGTTCCTCTGGCACTGAAAGGAAGGTTGGCCGCGTGGTTGAATCGCAGCGGGGCGGCCAGATCGAGGCCCGTTCCCGGATCTACGACAGCCTCGCGGGTGATATGCGCCTTGGCGAGGGCCGGCGTAAAGTCGACGCCGGCGCCCAGACCGGTGATGGTTACGGTTTCATGGTTGGCGGGTGTGCCAACAGTCAGCTTGTCGCCCACAGCGAAACCGTTCGCGCCGCGGACTTTCATATTGGTAGCTCCGGCGCCCGCATTGGCTGTCAGCGCCGTGCGGCTTGCCTGGGTGCCCACGCGCGTGACCGTGACGGTCTCGATGCCGTGGCCGACGCTGTCGATGTCTAACCGAATCTTGTCACCGGCTGAGATGTTGGCAACGGATGTCACCTTAATGTTGCGGGAGCCCGCGGCCGCATCCGCCCCGAGGAAAGCTTGCTGGCCCGGCTTGCCGACCGTGGTGACGGTGACCACTTCGTAGCGCTCGAGCGCTTTGGCAACGGCCGGGTAGGTGGCGCCATAGCCGATGGCAATCTTCTCACCGACAGTGAAGCCGGCCACGCTGGTGACAGGCACGTTAGTCGAGTGGGCGGGAATGGTGATAACCGGACCATCGGGAAGCGGTTGCCAAAGAGTCGTACTGTTCCCGGCCGCCGTCCCGACGCTTGCGATTTTGCGGGTCTCCACGTTCCCGCCGGCGTCGATGCCGACAGTGTCGCCAACCGACATGCCGCTCGTGCTGCTTACGTGAATGGTGGCGTCACCGGGGCGTGCGGGAATGGCCAGTCCGGAGTTCGAAAGGCCGAGCAGGTAGAAGCCGCGGGGCGCCAGACTCGTCCCTGCCGGGATCTTCACCGAAGAGAAGATGGCCTGTTGGGTGGGATGCTCGGTGAGGGTCCAGTTGGAGAGATCGACGGCGCGAGAGCCGGCATTATAGAGCTCGATGAACGAATCGGTCGAATTGTTTGGGGCGCTGATACGGAACTCGTTGATCTTGATCGGACTGACGTTGCGCACCTTTTCGGCAATCATCTCGGATTGCGTTCCACCGCGCGACGGGTTCGTCCACGAGGCGTTGCCCACCAGATCGCCGTTGAAGGCCGCCGGCCCCGAGGTGACCTTGAAGGTCGCACTCACGCTCGCGCCCGGCGCGACCGTTTCCGCGATTGTCACAGACGTGTTGACGGAGCCCGGAACGACAGAGGTCCACTGCTTGGGCGCGGAAATGCTCAACTTGACGCCCGTGGCGGGCGCTCCAGTGGTGTTGGTGAACGTGACAGTGGTGTCCTGCGAGGACCCCGGTGAGAACGTCTGGAGGCCGGGCGGAGTGGCCGTTGCCGATGCCGGAGCCAGGCTCAGCCGCTGCACATCATATTTGGCAGCCGCGACATTGGCGTGCACCAGTTGGTCGGTGGTGTTCGTAGGGAACGTGCCGGCGGCCGTCATCGCGCCTTCGTAGAAAGTACCCTGCGAGCTGTTGCTATTGTCGCCACCGTTGCCCAGGAGGATGGCCCCCTGCTTGCGCATTGGGTCATAAGTGGCGTCGACGCGCGGTCCGTCGAACATGACCGACAGGTCGCCCCGCTGCGCATCGCCGCCCATGGAGGTCCAGTGGTGCGGTTCACCCTTGGCCATCCCGGTCACGAATCGCCAGGTGATGTTCGGCAGGTTTACGCAGAGTTTGGATCCATCTGGGTTTGTGCAACCGACCAAGTTGTTCTCCTGGTCGGTCATGACCCAAGGGCCAGGGGCGTTCCCGTGATACCAGCCGGTGGAGTCGCCGAAGTAGGTGGTTTCCATGGTGCCATTGTCGTCATCGCGGCTATCGATCTCGGCATTGCCATAATCGAAGCAGCAGCCGGAGTTGTAGTGGCGGCCGTTGATGACCCAATACTGGCCCTCCGCCTGATCGTCAACGGCGGTGCCCTTCACGTCGTTCTGGCGGAGGCCCATGCCCGGCGCGATGAAAACGCCGTAGGCCTTGTGGCCCATAATCGTAATCGGCGCCATGTCGGCGATCGGGAGGTTGTTAAACCCGCCCATCGCCGGCCCGCTGAACCCGCCGCGAGGCGCCTGAATGAGATTGTTGTGCTTGGGAGATTGGTCGTAGATGGTGGTGATCCAGCAATAGGTGTTGGCGCAAAATGCGTCCTGGGCGGCTGCGTGGGCATATCCTCCGGGATCCGGGACCGGCGACGCGGCGGGCGGGACGACGCCGATGTCCAATGTCTTGCCGTCAGACTGGCGCAGAACCTGGTAGAGCGGACCATTGTAGGACGCATATAGCGCCCGCGTCGTGCTGTGGGCGGCCACGCAGGGGTCGCCCGCGGCGGCGTAGATGTCACATGGGCCCTTCGGTCTGGGCGGAGCCTCCCCGGCCGGTGCGGCCATCGTCAACACGGCCCCAACCAGCATAAGCGCCAGGGCCAGCATGAGCACAACATTGATTTTCGTTTTCATGTTTATCCTATTTTGCCTTCTTGATGTGGCACATAGCTTACCCTGCCGCGTATTCATTCGCGAGCCCAATTGCCTTCACCCTCATCGCGGAGAATGCCTCCAGCAAGAAATGCAGTCACCCCATTCACGCGACCTGAGGGGCCGCCGCACATGACAATATTACACTCAGTCCGAGCGGCATGTGGGGTGAATTCGACAAGCGTTCGGCCAAGCAGCCGGCTTGATTCCGGATCCGAAGACCCGCGGCATTGACGGGGGCCAGTTTGGCGTCCGCTGCCGCTAGCGGCACAGTCGGAGTTCAAGCCAACGCGGCCAGGCGGCGGCAAAAATTGCCAGGGGAATGTGACTCAGTTCGGCCAGCAACTCCTCTTTGACGTTGGTCGGCGTACGATCTGAAGATGCTGACGCGGAGCTATCGAGTGCGCGGGATTAGTTGATAACGGTGCCGACGGGTTCGCCCTTGGACATCCGCATGATATTGCCCGTGGTATTCAGATTAAATACGATAATCGGCAGCCTGTTGTCGCGGCACATCGCAATCGATGTCGCATCCATCACAGCCAGCCCCTTCGAAAGCACTTCGAGATAGGTGACTGTCGGGTATTTCACCGCTTCGCTGAATTTCAGCGGATCGCGATCGTAAACGCCGTCCACGCGCGTTCCTTTGGCTATCACATCCGCCTTGATTTCGAGCGCGCGCAAAGTGGCCGCGGTGTCGGTGGAAAAGTAAGGATTCGAAGTTCCCGCCGCGAAGACCACGATGCGGCCCTTTTCCAGATGGCGTATCGCCCGCCGCCGGATATAGGGCTCGGCCACCTGGTGCATTTCGATCGCGCTCATCACCCGCGTCTGCACGCCTATTTGCTCTAGCGCGTCGGAGAGCGCCAGTGAGTTGATCACCGTCGCCAACATGCCCATGTGGTCGCCCGTTACACGGTCCATTTTCTGGGCTGCGGCGGATAGGCCGCGGAAGATGTTGCCGCCGCCCACCACCACGCCCACCTGCACGCCTGTGGCGGCCACCTCTGCCACTTCGTGCGCCAGCGCCTTGACGCGCTCCGCGTCAATACCGAACGACGCCCCACCTGCCAAGGCTTCACCGCTCAACTTCAGCAGGATGCGCTGGTAGCCGGGCATCGTCTTATTGGCTCGCTTGCTCTTCGCTCGAATCGACCACCGTCTCGCCCACCTTGAAGCGGACAAAACGCGCTACCGAAATGTTCTCGCCGAGCTTGGCAATCTTGGTCTTGACCAGTTGACCCACCGTGACGGTAGGATCTTTCACGAACGGCTGTTCCAGGAGGCAAATCTCCTCGTAGAACTTGTTCATGCGCCCCTCGATCATCTTATCGACGACGGCTGGCGGCTTGCCTTCGTTCAAAGCGCGCGCCCGCTGGATGTCGCGCTCCTTGTCCATCACTTCCTGCGTGACATCTTCCTTGCGCAGGAACCGCGGATCCGTGGCGGCAATGTGCATCGCGATGTCATGCGCCAATTCCTGGAAATCGTCCGTGCGCGCCACGAAATCCGATTCGCAGTTGATTTCGATCATCACGCCCAGCTGCCCGCCGGTGTGAATGTAAGTGCTGACCAAACCCTGCTTAGTCGCGCGGCCGGCCTTCTTGCCCGCCGACGCAATGCCTTGTTTGCGAAGCCAGGTTTCGCCCTCTTCGAGACTTCCACTCGTTGCCTGCAAAGCCTTTTTGCATTCCATCATGCCCGCGCCGGTGCGCTCGCGGAGCTGTTTCACAAGTGCTGCGCTGATTTCCGCCATAAATTTGTTCCGTTCAGAGAGGTGATGGCAGGCGGGCCATTAGCGGCCGCGCCTGCCAGGTGATCTACATTCCGCTTTCCGTCACGGCCGGCTCGGCAGCCGGTTCGGCGGCGGTTTCGGAGGCAGGTCCTTTGCGGGAAGTGGGAGCCGGCTCGTCCGCCAGACTCATACTTTCCGCCATGACTTTCTCCGCATACTTGGGATCGACGTATTCCGCGTACTCCATCATGCTTTCGCCGACGGGCGTTTCGTCCGTCACCGTGTCTAGCTTTTCGGCGCTGAAATCTTGCTCCGTGGCAAGCGACCGGCCTTCCACTACGGCGTCGGCGATCTTGCTCGCGAACAGGCGGATGGCGCGCAACGCGTCGTCGTTGCCCGGAATCACGTGGTCCACTTCATCGGGGTCGCAATTGGTATCGACAATCGCCACCACCGGAATTCCCAACCGCCGGGCTTCTTTCACCGCAATCGCCTCTTTGTTGGAGTCGATCACGAAGAGAATATCCGGCAGGCCCGGCATATCCTTGATGCCGGCCAAGTTTTGGTCGAGATGCTTACGCTCGCGTTCCAGGCGAATGACTTCCTTCTTCGGGCGGCCGGCGTATCCGCCTTCCACCGAAGCCATGCCTTCCAATTCTTTTAACCGTTTAATCGACTTCTGCACCGTGGCCATGTTGGTGAGCAATCCGCCCAGCCAACGCTGGTTGACGTAGTACATCTGGCAGCGGGTGGCTTCTTCGGCGATGGCCTCCTGGGCCTGGCGCTTGGTTCCTACAAAGAGCACGTTCTTGCCTTGCGCGGCTGCTTCCACAACGTAGCGCGCGGCGTCCTTGAACATTTTCAAGGTCTTCTGCAGGTCGATTATGTAAATGCCGTTGCGTTCCCCAAAGATATATTCCTTCATCTTTGGATTCCAGCGCTTGGTCTGGTGCCCGAAGTGAACGCCAGCTTCGAGCAATTCCTTCATCGAAATTGCGGGCAAACTACCTCCTCTTGGTTAGTGAATGGGGAATATCCCCGGTTTTCGCTTTCCATAATGTTCCGTCCGGCGCGTTCCAAAGCGAGATTTGCGCTATGGCAACGGAACGAAAAGCGGCCTCATGTACGTGCAAAGGCCGGAGAAACCCTTCCTCCGGCCTTTGCGGGAAAAGAACTTTAGCGCTTGGAGAATTGGAACCGCTTACGAGCGCCCTTTTGGCCATACTTCTTGCGCTCGTGCTTACGTGGATCGCGGGTGAGTAGCCCCAGGCTCTTCAACCGCGGCCGCAGTTCCGCATTAAATTCGACCAACGCTCGCGAAATGCCCAGGCGGATCGCGCCGGCCTGTCCCGCGATCCCGCCACCGTTGGTGAGGATGATGATGTCGAATTTGTCCACCATCTCCGCTGCAGCCAGCGGCTGCCGCACTATGGCACGCGCGCTCTCAGTCGGGAAATAGTTTTCAAACGCGCGCCTGTTAATCTTGATCTCGCCCTGTCCGGGGCGTAAAATCACCCGAGCCACCGAACGCTTGCGGCGGCCTGTACCCAAATGCTGAACCATTGTCGCTGCCACTAAAAATCCCGCCTTCGCTATTTTAAGGTCAGCGCGGACGGTTTCTGCGCCGCGTGCGGGTGCTTGTCACCCGCATAGACCTTGAGTTTCCGGTACATTTGTTTGCCCAGCTTCGTCTTCGGCAGCATGCCAAAGATGGCGTCCTCGATAATGCGAGCAGGACGCTCGGCGCGCACGCGCTTGAAGCTCTTCTCCACCAGTCCGCCGGGATATCCCGTGAAATGGCGGTATACTTTTTTCTCTTCTTTGCCGCGGCTTAACCGCGCCTTTGAGGCATTAATCACAATTACGTGATCGCCGGTATCCAGAAACGGCGTGTAAACCGCTTTGTGCTTGCCCATCAGCAGCATAGCCGCCTTGCTCGCAAGCTTTCCAACCACCGCGTCCTGGGCATCTAATACATGCCAGTGACGTGCTACAGCGTTCTTGGAGGGGAATTCCGTACTCATCGACACACGTTCTCCACGTCTCTATTACAAACATTAAGATTAGCGGGGTGGACGGGCCATTGTCAAATCGCCGGACGTTTTGTGTCGGACGTTTTGCCCTCGAAATGGCTGCCGCCGCATCAAACTACTGCGGTATTATGAGTTGGCTGATCAGGCAGCCGCCGTTCGTGGGAAGAGTTCAACTCACCTCCAGCTATCTGGAGGAACTATGAAACGTCTGCCCGCACGCCCCAATCTCGAACATCTTCGAACCCAGGCGAAAACGCTGCTCGCGAAACTCCGTGAAGGCGATGCCGATGCAGCTCAAACCCTTATACGATATCTGCCCGCAGCCTCAGCTCTTTCTCCTATGCAAGTTCGCGCGCATGGCTTCCGCCTGGCGGACGCTCAGGCCGCTATTGCATGCAAGAGCGGATTTGCGGCTTGGCCAGGATTGGCTCACCATGTCGACAGGCTTCGCGGTATGGAAGGAACATGGGGTTTCCGCTCGCTACAGGTGGATGGAAACGCGCTGCCGGCTTCGATGTTCACCAACTCCCATCTCTTGATCGATGGCGACCGCTTCCGCATGGAATCGCCCGAGGCCGGTTATGAGGGGATCTTCACTATCGATGTGGAACAGGCGCCCCATCACATCGACATCGACTTTGTTGAGGGTCCTGAAGCCGGAAACCGTTGCTTCGGCATCTTTCAACTCGAACACGATCGCCTCACGTTCTGCTTGGGTCTGGCCGGCGCTAAGCGGCCCGACCGTTTCGTAACCGGCCACGGCAGCGGCCACGCTTTAGAGGAGTTGGTTCGCGTCAATCCAGCCCGTCCATCGGGAGTGGACGGCGGAACACCGCAACCGTTGCGCCCGCTCCGGCCCCTGTGACTACGGAGAGACAATTCGACGCCGCAATTACGCCCACGCTTCAGAGGCTTCAGGGTGAGTGGCTGCCGCTGGAACTGATCACCTCCGGGAAACCTTTACAGGAGTCCTATCTTCCATTCGGTTCGCGAAGTCACATCGGGATCGAGACGAAGGTCGTTTTCGGCGGCCAGACGATGGTTCACGCCAAGGTCCGCTGTAACGAAGCAGCTGCGCCCATCGAGGTGGACTACCTTAATCTGGCTGGCAAAAGTAAGGGATCGGTCTCGCGTGGCCTCTTTCGATGGGACGGCGAAGAAGCGATCTTTTGCATCGCCGCGCCCGGCGCCCCACGTCCTTCCGATTTCACCTGCGATCAAGGCAGCGGCCGGACATTCAGCCGATGGAAGCGGAAACCATAACTACTGCGCAATTAGATTGCGTCTGACCTCGCATGCGCCGGTTCCGCTTCAAACGGAACGAAGTCTCTAAACCACAAAGAAATTGCACGCCGGCAACCGGTTACTCGTCACATTAGCGTGCCGTACTTACGCCGGCTTCTACTCATCGTTGCAGCTTCGACCGGCCTGCTGCACCCGCAGACGAAGGAGGAGCCTCCGGTATTCGAAGTCGCTTCCGTAAAGCCCAGTGCTCCAGACGTAAATATTTCCCGTAGAATCTTGGCGCCCGGCGGTCGAGTGACTTTGATTCGCCACTCTTTAAAGGCATTGGTAATGCTTGCATACCAGGTGCAAGATTTTCAGGTCCTGAACGCGAATACTTGGATGGCGTCACAGGCTTATGACATCGAAGCGAAGGGCGGAACGGCAGCCGATCCCAAAACAGCTTCTATCCCGCCGGCGCTATCGACATTAATGCGTGAAATGCTGCAGTCTCTACTGTCGGAACGCTTTCAACTCAGACTTCATCACGAAACCCGGCAACTGCCGATCTATGAATTAACAGTGGCCAATGGCGGCGCCAAACTCCAAGCAACCGCGGCAAAGGATGCATGGTGGCGATATGGACCTGGCGAAATCGCTGCCCGAAACAGAACTGTCGCATGGCTAGCTGACTCTCTGACTCGATATCAGAATGCGATAGTTCTGGATCACACCGGTCTCACGGGAACTTATGATTTTGATCTGAAGTGGTCCCCGGATGAGCAAGGAATGACGCTCCCCGCCCTCCCTACAGCTCTTCACGAATTCGGCATCAAACTAAATCGAACCACTGGCCCGGTTGACGTTCTCATAATCGACGAGGCAAGAAAGCCCTCCGAGAACTGAGATCTACCGACCTGTCAAACTTTCACTCTATGGGTCTCCGGGATTGACCCAGGAGGCGCCACAAGTGGTGCGGGAGCGCTAATAAACCGATCATCGTGGAATCGTGTGGGGGAAAATGCGGATTTGACCGCCGAATGCCCCGCCCCGATGCCCCCTGGCAAGGGTCCTGACCGCAATTGAAGACCCCCGCGAGAATGGCATGACGCTTGAATACGCTCCTTTATCAATGGCTCGTCAGAAGTAATTGCGGGTGGATCCCGGTTCTAGCAGCGAGCGATAGAGAGCGAGCTCGAAAATACGGAGGGTCCGGAATCCGTAGGAGTTTGTCATCGTAACGTTGGCCTTGTCGTTGATCGCGTCAATTCGCCGAAGGCAGTGCGGCGCGCACTACAACAAGCCGGTCGGCCGCGTCGGTACGTGCATCCAGCCTCAGCCCGAGTTGTTGCTGCAGTGCCGTAAAGATCGAAATACCGCCCGCATCCGCCGCCGACTGGCTTGCACCGCTGTCTGCCGGCAGAGAATTCCGGCTCGTGTCCGGCGCCCACTCCAAATGGAAATCGTACTTGTCCTTCAGACCTGTCCTGTCCCCTACAGGCCTGCCCGTCTTTCCTTCGGAAAGAAATTTCGCCAACGTGGCCATATCCACGCCGACAGCGTTGAGCACTCCATTGCCATAATTCGCGTTCAGTTGCGGATCGCCGGTGCTCTTTGTCACCGTCAGCTTCTTGGGCCCCCCCTTCCCGACGACCAGGTCAAAGATCGGCATCCGAGCCGACTCTCTTCGAAGCTCCAGTTGAAAGCGCTCGGCCAGCAGGCGCTGCAGACGCAGGCGAACCGGCTTGTGAAACACCAGGATCTGATCAGGCGCCATATTCTTGGGATCGCCGCCCAGGGGTTTCTCCGGGGTCGCCGTCAGATCGAACCTCTTTGATCCGATCCATCCGGGTCCGCCCGCGAGCTGATCGTCGCCTATGTCGTAAGCGATCTTAATCAGAAAACGCAGCGTGGCATTCGTAATGAATAGCTTCCCGCCGGGCGCAAAATCGACCTTCAGATTACTATCTGGAGCGCTCGGCTTGATCGACGCAACTTCGAACGCGGGTAGCGCGGATGTCGCGATCGGTTGGGCCACGGGCTTTGCGCGCTCCTGCGCCCGAATCGACGGCGGATTCATGACGCCAACGATCAGGGGCACTGGCACTGCCAGGGATCCCCCGACTACCAATAACAGCTTCCTTACTATGTTCATGGGGTCCGCGGCGCGATTCAGCATGATCGTCTCGACCCTCCGTTTGAGATCTGAGCCGGTCACTCCGGACACGCAAACCAATGGCGACTTCAGATAGAATTTGCAGACGGTGACAATTCCCTCGGCATAATCCTGGGGATCGTTACCCATCTGCAACACCGCTTCATCGCACGCGCGTTCGCGTTCTTCCACTAACCGGGCCTGAATCCACCACACCACGGGATGGAACCAGAACAGAGTTTCAACCACCATGTGGATCGCAGATGACAAATTGTCGCGTCTCCGGACGTGGCACAACTCATGCGCGACGATCGCCTCAAACTGCTGCGGAGTCAGATGTTCGCTCAGACCGTCCGGCAGCAAGAGGAAGGGTTGGAAGACCCGGAACACGCCCGGCTCTACGCGCGCGGAGCTGGAGAGCACTGGTATCGGCAGGTTCAAAGGCAGGGGCGATGCGGCGCGCCAGGCCGCACGCACCTGCCGCCAACGCCGCCACCACGCCAGGCAGTTGGCCGCGAATCCGCACAGCCACAAGCTGACCAAGACTGGCGGGAATCGGCTCGGCGCCTGCCGCGCCAACAACCCGGCCGGCGATGCCAATATGGCCAACGGTTTACTGATTTGCTCCCCCACATTCAACCGCGGCTGAGGGATCACCGGGGCCTTCCTCCATTCAACCTGACTGCCGAGACCGATCAGAAGCGAAAACGGTACGAGAAATTTTACCGATGCGGCGAGCCATAACGCATGCCGCACCGCCGCACGGTTGCTTCGCAGCATCAGAGTCAGCAGTCCCATGACACACGCAAATAGAGTGGATTGCCAGAGGTGATTCGCCAGCTCCGAGATCATTTCCGTCTCTCCTTTCCCGAGGTCTTCGATCGGGCAAGCTTCAGGATCGCCTGCTCGGCTTCCTTGACATCCTCGAGGGTAAGCTTGCCGGATTCAACCAGCTGCGCCATCACGGGTTTGGTCCGCCCACCGAACAAGGCCAGCAAGTCGTCGATGAGTTTCCGTCCCGCGTCGTCGCGCGAGATCGCCGCGGCGAAGATATTGGCATTGCCGATGCGTTTGACGATCTTGACCGCGCGCTTTCCTTCCAGCAGCCGGTACACCATGGTCTGCACCGTGGTGTAGGCTGGCCTCTTCGATTCGGGAAATGCTTCCTGAATCTCGCGAACGGAGCACATGCCGCGGTTCCAGAGTGTCTCCATAATTTGAAGTTCGAGCTTGGATAATTTTGGATGGACCATATGGCAATTAAACTACATTTACTAGTCAATGCTACTACATAATGTAGTCAACTTACAAGCGGAGGGTCTGGGGTCGGTCTAATTCTAGGGGTCATCCTGGAATCGTGTGGGCGAATAATCCGGATTTTGACCCCGGAATACCCCTCTCTATACCCTGACCGCAAGCAGTTTTTTTGCTCTTGCTCCAGGACCATGATCCGAACCTGGGGATCGCTAAACACGCCACACACCTATCGGCTCGGCCTGAATCCAGGCTCGTCACCGGCGGATGAGGGAACGGGCCAACGAGCAGGCCCTGCGCTGCACGGACAACACGCGCCGCAGACGACGATAAGATCAGGTGGCGTAGAATCTAAGATAATGGCATCACGCCATTAGTGGAGCGGCGCGGGGCCAATAATCCAGCCGCGAATTGCGTAGAGTCGAGCCTTTTTACAGCTTCGAACAATGAGACATCTTTCCCGAAGACGCTTCGCCCAGTTCGCCGGCGCCGCGGCGCTTGCCGCGCCACATGCCTCCACCCAGCACGCCTCGCTCACCGCCCAACAGGTTGCCGAACGGATTCAAAAGAGCGTTGGCGCAGCATGGCAGCCGCCTGGAGATCCCGCGACCGCGATCAAAGGAATCGCCACCACCGCCATGGCCACAATGGAGGTCCTTACACGGGCGGCCAAGGCGAACATTAACTTAATAGTGACCCTGGAACCGACCTTCTTCGGTCATTCGGATGCGCAGCCGATCTTTAATCCAAACGATCCCGTGTATCTCGCCAAGAAAGCCTTCATCGAAAAGAATGGGCTCGTAGTCTGGCGATTCACCGATCCCTGGCGCGCACGCAAGCCCGACCCGTTCGCCACCGGTCTCGCCAACACACTCGGTTGGCGTCAATATCAGGTGGCCGATGATGTTCTGCATTACGATCTTCCCGTCGGCACGTTGGCCGCCCTCGCAAAGAGCTTGCAGCAGCGCCTTAAGGCGCGCGCCGGCATCCGCGTCCTGGGCGATCCGCAAACCCGCATCCGCCGCGTCGCTCTTCTCCCCGGCGTCTCTCCACTCGCCGCGACCATGAAGAACCTGCCCGATGCCGACGTGATTGTAGCCGGCGAAACCCGCGAATGGGAATCGGTAGAATACGCCGCCGACACCGTTGCGTCGGGTCAAAAGAAGGGTATGGTCATGTTGGGCCGCATCCTGTCGGAGGACCCCGGCATGAAGATTTGCGCCGAATGGCTGAAGACGTTGGCGCCGGAAGTTCCGGTTCAATGGCTGCCCGCCGGCGACCCTTACTGGAGGCCAGCCTAGATGACCGCCAAGGACGTGGTCGAGCGCATCAAGAAAAATCTCGGCGTGCCCTGGAACGAGCGGAGTTACCGCGACACCTTTAAGGCCGGCGAACCGGATACCGAAGTCAAAGGCATCGCCACCACCTTCATGGCGACGCTCGACGTCATCCAGCGCGCCCACGCCGCCGGCATGAATTTCATCGTCACCCACGAACCCACCTTCTGGAGCGACACCGATGCCGTCAAAGGTCTCGAAGACGATCCCATCTTCCGATTCAAAGTGGATTTCTGCAACAAGAACAACATCGTGGTCTGGCGATTCCACGATCACCTGCACGCGCGCAAGCCGGATGTGATGTGGATCGGTCTGGCGCGAGCGCTCGGCTGGCAGAACCGCGAAAGCGACGCCAATCGGCACATCTACACCCTGCCGCCCACCACCCTCGGAGCTTTGGCTGCCGACGTGAAGAAGCATCTGAATGACCGCACGCTACGCGTCGTGGGAAATCCTGAAGCAAAAGTCAGCACCATCGCGCTGGGAGTGGGCTACAACATTCCGCGCATCTCGCCTGCAATTGATGTGGTGATGGGCGGCGAAAACACCGAGGCCGATAGCGCCTTCGACGATACCGAATATGTACTCGATTCCGCGGCGCTGGGCGGGAACAAAGGGCAGATCATCCTCGGCCACCAGGTCTCGGAAGAGCCCGGAATGGAAGATTGCGCCAACTGGCTGCGCACGTTCGTTACCGAAGTCCCCATTCAGTGGATTCGCGCTAATGAACCTCTTTGGGCTCCTCAGTAAGCATCGACTCTGACACACTGCCGGAATGTCATCGGGCCTGCACTGGGAATCAGATTATGCCAGATGCGTACTCCTCATAGCGCCGATGCCGCGCCTGTTTATCGTCGAAGGATTTAGTCAATTCTCGGGGACAACCCCTGAGTAACTCCCGTGTGAGTCTAACTGAGCGTTACTATTCGCTAACCGTAAGTTCCACCCAGCCGGGAAGCGTAGCCGGTTTGTTATTGAGGAAGACAATCTTGCGGGTCTTTGGAAAAGGCAGATTGGTTGCCAGCGCGCGATTGTAGATAGCGAATTGCTGAAGGATTTCGCGGTACTCGGCGTTGGAAGAATCGAGCCAAGCGCTCTTGGTGGTGAGGCCGCCGCCCCAGCCAAGGGGTAGCAGACACGAACCGTTGGCGCGGGCATTTTCCAGCCGCGCTTCCAGGTCGGCGAGACTCTGATCGAGTAGGCCCATGCCGGCCCACGATGCGTATTGCCGCTGCAACATGAGCAGACCGCCGGAATAGACGTTGGCGGCTTCGAAGATTTTGGCGCGGTCGAACTGTTCGGGCCAGCGGATGGAACGGCGAACCTCCGGTTGCAGAAAAAAGTTTTTCTCGTCCCACGCGCCTTCGAAGGTTGTACCGGGAGCGGCCATCTCGGCGAAGGATGGGGTGGCGTCGTCGGGACGCGCGCCGTCTACCGCGCCGCGAGGGCTGGTTTTCCAGCCGAGCGCGAAGTTGCCTCCGCGCGGCAGGAGGGTTGAGGTGCGCAATAGATAGATCTTGAACTGCGAGGACGTAACTACGCCGGAATCGCCGGCGCTCACGAAACGCATGCGGCTTACGCCGGCTGAGCCGAGTGCCTGCTCTTCCACCATCAACGCCGGATGGCGGACGGGCCGATCGCCCTGCACACGGCTGCGGACGGTCTGGAGCATGCCATCGCGCCAATTCGAGAAGACCATGCCGGTGCGCAACGCGCCTTTAATAGCCGTGCCCGGCAGATAGGCGCCCGATGCTCCAGCGGAGAAGGTGGGAATATGCAGGCTTTCGCCCATGGCGCGATTCCAATAGTTAGAATACGCGGCGCTTTCGAAGGGAATCCGGCGGCCGGCGAAGTTCTGCGCGAAGCCGCCCCACGAAGCAAAATCGAGCTTCTCGGCCTTTTTCAATTGCGCGAGGTAGCCTTCCAGGCGCGGACCTCTGGCGAGCAAGCGGAAGATGCGCCATTGGTCGAGCACGTTGACGTGGTCTTTCCAGACCATGTAATCGATGGGGCTCAGTTTGCGGCCATCGCCGACCAGAGTGGGCGTAAGGCAGGTGAGGCGGTACCGCATCAGCTCACCTCGGGCAGGGGGATCGCGAGCGCGAAGCCTGCGCGGAAAACCGGATGCGTGAAGCCGTCGGGCGCTACATCCGGGGCGGCGCCAGACAGCGCGGATCCGGCGTATAACACCGATCCTTCAACGACCATCTGTACCTGTTTCTTCAAGGCGCCCGAACCGGCGGAGCTTTCTACGCGGCCGCCGCGTTCCACCAAACTGTAATTGCCACGCGACCATTCGACGGAATCGGCTGATGCGGGCGAGAACAGGGAGAGAAGCCACTGCGGAGCGGAGTGCGCGCCAGGGACTGTGGGTTGCGGAACAAGGGCCGGGGCTACGGACCGCTCCAGCGACTGGACTTCGGCAGGTGCGGTAATTTCTTCGGTCCTTGCGCTGGCTAGCGCGGGATCGGGATCGGGCGGTGGAAGCTCGGGGTCGGGCGTCGGCTCCGGCGGATTCACGTCGGGGTTTTCGGCCGGCGGTTCGACGGTGGGCGGTTCTTCCTGCGGGGGCTCGCTGATGGGAGGGGTAACGTCGGGACCTTGGGCTTGTACTTCCTTAGGCCTCGAGGTCTGATTTCCGGCTCCTAATATCATCTCGGGGAGCATGCCTTCTACGAATTGCGGGGCATCGGCGCGGCCCCAGCCGCGGGAACGTTCGCCACCGAAACCGCTATCCGCCAACCAGCGGAAGGCGGCTTTGACACGATCTTGCCATTGGTCGCGTGCGGCGCCGCTGGTGAAAGAGACGACCGTCCAGAAACCCGCGCCGGGTCGGAATTCGAGGCACGCGGCGGCATGACGTTCGGCCGCTCCACTCAAGCGATCGACCGCGGCGCTCCAGCGCAAGCTGGTGCGGAAGGGTCCCGGCTTACCGGCGGGCATGAGACAGCCGCTGGGGCCATCGAGCGACCAACGATTTTCATCGAGCGTCTTGCCCGATAAAATGTCGCGCACAATGTGCAACGGCACAAATTGCGCGCTCTTCCAGCGTACGCGCCCGGAGGTCAGCGAGGCGGCGCTCGGGGGCCAGACAGTGCGGGGCGGGGTGACAAATTGCATATCGTTCACCAGGGGAAAGCACGAACTGAAACAGACCGCCGGCGCTGCGGCGCGCGCGGTGGCGTCTAGCCACTCGTCGAGCGAGCCCAGACGCGACATGGCCTGCGCCACCGCCGAATAGAGCGAATCGCTATGGTAGATGGCGTCCACGCGATTGCGCGCGCCGGAATCGGGCCCAATACGCCAGGGCCCGCTGGGGCGCAGTTTCACAATGAGTCCGGGATTCATTACTCCTCGCGGATGAACGCGAATGCGGCTTCGTTCACGGCCTGCTGAATACCGGCCAAGGTGGGGCTCGACGAGACTTCTTTTTCGGCCCCGCCCGACGCGTAATAATTCTTGCCGCGCCACACCAATTTTAGATTGGCGAAGCTGACCCGGCCGCTGCCGCGCGAGCCGCCGCCGCCCAGAGCGTCGTCTTCGAGCAGACGCAGGCCTTCGAGCACGCGCGAAAACAGCGGCGCGTCTTCCTCGCATAATACGTCCATCACGAAGCGCGTTTTGAAGCGGGCTCCGGCGGGCACGCGTTCAAGCGTGCGCGGGTTGGCTTGCGAGGTGATGCGGTCAATGGCATTCTCGCTTTTGACTTCGGTCAACTCGTCGTCGAGATTTTCGCGCATCTGCGCGGTGATGCTCTCGGGATCGAGCGCGGCGTCGAACACCGCAAGACGCGCGGGGGTAGCCTGCGAAGTCTCGAGGGCGTCGCCCTGCACACGCTCCATGCGGCCGGGACTGCGGCCGAAGAGAATACAGACTTCATCATCCGGACGGTCGCTCTGGTGGATGCGTACCTCCTGACCTTTGCGCCGCGAAAGATAGACCAGCTCGGCGGGAATGGCAAGGCCGGAGCTCTGTTCGAGCAGCGAGCGAATCTTGCCGCGCAGCGAACTGCCGGGGATGTAAGGGCGGCCGAAGGCGTCTTTGGCGACGGGATTATCGGACCCGCCGATTTCGAGCGAGCCTTTGCCGGCGCCAACGTGCAGGCCCGTTTCGCAATGCAATTCGCCTTCGAGAATCAGTTTCCCAATGAGTTTTAACTCGGTTTGTGCGGTGTGTGCGCTCATTCTTCTACTCGTTGTAGGCCACAATGGCCTCGAAAAGATCCTTAAACCGTTCGTATCCGCGAATATCGTTCTTGCGCGTGACTTGCAGAAGCAGTTTCTCGAGTTGATCGAGGCTGCGCAATCCATGACGCGCGATGGTATAAGCTAAGCGCGCGCGCAGCATCACAAATTCGTGCTGGCGTTCGCCTTCAGGCGCGCGGATGGCGCGCCGCACGGCCGAATAGAGACGGCGCAACTGGCTCTTGGTGCCGGAATCCATGTCGCGCATACGGCTCACGATGCCATGCGCCTGGTTATCCAGGTAGAGGCTGTCGGTGATGAGCTTTTCCAGCTCGATCTCGGGCGGTCCTTCGAAACGGGGGGCGCCGTACCCGCGGTCGCCACCGCTGTGGGGTCCGCCGCGGCGATCGCCACGATCACCACCACGGTCGCCGCGATCTCCACCGCCGCCACCTCCGCCCGGCCCACTGGGGCGCGGCGGCCGGCCTTCGCGGCGCTGCTGTTGCTGGGGCGGTTGTTGCTGGGGCTGCTGTTGCTGCTCGTCTGCCATGCGCTAAACCTCTGTCGCCAATCTGGCCCATTCCAGGGCCACTAATCCCGCAGGGCGGAGTTTCACTTCCGCCGTCTTGCGGCCCATGATTTCACCAATTAAATGCGTGCGTAACTTCTGAAACTCACGATCGCGGGTGCCGCTCAATACGCGGTTGAAGCGCCGCTGAAAACGCCACGTGCGCTGCCGTTGATCGGCGGCGTCTTCGTGCCGGTAGAAGCTGCGAAGCTGATCGAGAAAATGTCGCGGCATGCGGAAATCGTGAATTAGCCGCGTGACCATCTCTTTCAAATCCGCCGCGTCGCCCAGACGCTTCCATTCCAGGATGCGGCCGAGGAGAAAAATGCAATCGCGATCTGCGGCCTTCGCAAAATCGAGATTGCGGCCGGCTTCCTCATATACTGCCGCGAGCGGCGTATACTTTTCCGGAGCGAGGGCGATGGCCATCGAGATGGTCTTGCCTTCGGCGCCAGGGTAATCTTTCAGGTTTTCCTCGGTGAAGCGGTGGAAGAGCCGCTGCACCTCGCGAGCCAGCCCGATGAGCGCGTCCCACGCGCCGTAAACCGCGAAATCGTCACCACCCGAATAGATCACAGTGACCTTTTTCCAGTATTCGGGCATGGAACAGATGACTTCGAGTTCGCCTGCAAAAAACTGCTTGTAAAGAACGGAAAGCGGCACGTGCTCTTCGATGGAATGGACCCGGCGCAAGCGCAATCCGAAGCTATCCACATCGCCGCGAAGCACGCCCCAAATAGACCTTCCCTGCGCACGGCGCGCGAGCGTCTGCACAGGAGCGATGGTCTTCCCATCGTCGCTGGGGGCGGCGTGACGCGAAACCATGATGCCATCGGGAGACAGGTTGGAAGTGAGCGGCCAGGTGTACTTTCCCTCGCCCGGCGTTACTTTAGCCGGAGATTCGGGCGACCATCCGATGGATGCCGCCTCGCGCACCTTGGCGCCCAACTCCTTCGAGAAGTAGGCATCGTATTCCGTGAGATTGGCGGGCAGGTAGGGCGCAAACGGCAAGGCGGCGGATTCGGATTCCGTTCCCACGCTCAGCGGCGCGTTCTGCCGTCGCTCCAGGACATCGTTGAGACGTTTGCGGATCACCGCCCAATCGCCCAGATTATCTGTAAATGCCCAGATGAGTCGAACGCATCCGCCGCTCATTTCCTGCATTTGGCGAGCTGCCGCCAGAAGGAGATTTTCAGCGGAATCGCGCGCTTCTCCAGGAAGCACAATGAGGAATTGGCCGCCCCCGCTCGACCCAAGCAGGATGCGGGCAAGGCCCAATTCGGACAGCAGGGCGCGCGGCAGCACCTCACCTATCAGGGTGATCCATTGAGACCGGCCAGCAAGAAGTTCTTCACCGGCCGAGCGCGCAGAACGCCCCCCGGCTGACCCGGCCAGAAGGAACTCCTCTGTGCCCAGGATTTTGCCTTGCAGCAGAATTTGTTCGGGCATCGGAAAGCAGAAAGCCTTTGAGAATCCTCACTCTAGCACGGAATAGGGAAATGGGGTGACAGTCGGATAAATTCCTATTCTTTCCGTGAGAGGAAACTCGCAGGGCATCCACTTCTTCAATATGAAGATGTATTTTCTGGTGGTCGCGCTTGGGTGCGCCCTTGCCTCAGCGCAACAACGGCCGGCCCCGCCACCACCCTCCCATCAGCGAACGGCGGCTCCGGCGCCGCGCCTAACCGACGCGCAAATTGAGGCGGCGATTCGGCTGAAATTAGCCAAGTCAAAGATTGGCGCGGACAAATTTCAATTCCACGTGCAAGGCGGCGTTGCCACCATCGAAGGCCATACCGACGTGATTCAGCACAAGGGCGCGGCGACTCGCATGGCGAAGACGGCGGGCGCGATTGCGGTGTCTAACCACATTCAGATCAGCGAGGCCGCGAGAGAACGGGCGTCCGCAAATCTGGAGAAGGGACGCCGACGAGCGCAGATCAAACGCGGCGACGCACGCAGCGCCACGAGCGCGACGATTACGCCGCGCAACACTACCCGGACGACCGCCGCGCCGAAAGCTCCCACCGCGGCGGATAAGAAAACAACCGCCGGTTCCGGCCAAAACCGCTAGTTTTGCGTCTGGTAGACTGGAGGTTCCGCCGACATCATCATGAAATTCTTCGCATTATCCTTTTTCTGCCTTGCCACCCTGTATGCTCAAACGGCCCCGCCGCGGCCGCAACCCCCGGCGCTTCCCGATTTGCCGGACAAGACGCCAGTCGCCTCCTTCGACGACGGCTACATCATGACCATGGGGGAACTGCGGGGACTGCTGGTCGCGATCAATAACCCCCAGGCGGCAACGAATATCCCGGCATTTCTCGATCAGTGGGCGATATTCCGCAAGATGGCAAAAATGGCCTTGGATGAAAAGCTGGATCAGGATAGCCCGGTTAAAGAAGAACTTCTTTACGTGCGCAATTCTGTCCTGTTTCAAGCCGAGGTAAACCGCCAGAGCAACCCCATTGTGGCGAACGACGACGAGGATCGATATTACGAGGCGCACAAGTCCGATTATGAGCAGGTAAAGGTCTACGACATCTATATCGCCTTCAGCAACGACGCCGCTTCCCAAACAGGTCCGGACGGAAAGAAGATTCTTTCCGAAGCTCAAGCCAAAGCCAAGACCGCCGATCTGCTGGAACGGATTCGCAAAGGAGCGGATTTCAAGAAGCTCGCCAGGGAAAACTCCGACGACGATTTGTCGCGTGCGAAGGATGGGTTCTTTGGCGACCTGAAGCCAACCGACTCGGGCGTGCCGGATAGCATTCGCGCCGCGGTTTTCAAGCTCAAGGCAGGCGAGACAACAGATATCATCGCGCAACCAAATGGATTCTATCTATTTCGGGCCGATACGGTAACGTTTAAGCCGTTTGCGGAGGTCCGCGACCAGGTGGACCGCGCCTATAAGGATGCCCGCATGAAACAGTGGATGGACAAGATGCAGGCGGAAACGAAGGCTACGATCCTGAACCCCAAACTCAACCCGAAATAACCCTATTCCTGGGCGCGCTCGGTAATCGTAACGGGGGACCGTAAGCGAAAGCTCAAACGCGTTTCAGCGGGAAGCGCGGCGGCCCTACGGCTAAGCAGAACATCGCCCGCGCCAATTCCGCCACCGGCGCCCGCGCCGATGGCGGCGCCTTTACCTCCGCCCGCGATGCCTCCCACTACCGCGCCGATTACGGCCCCAGTCCCGATCTTCGTAACGGCCTGGCTGTGATCGGGTTCACTTTGTTTCTCGAAGCGTTCGGTTTGAAGAGGGACATCCTGATTGTCGGACGTGTGGACAGAGGTCAGCGCGATGCTCATAGTTCGGGCGCCACGATCGACGGCAGTCACTCTTCCCTCCACCCGCGCGCCGCGCTCGGCGACGACGAAACCGTTCGCTACCAGCTCATGGTCGAGCGTGGCCGCAAAGGCGTCGCCTGCATGATTCCGCTCCGCGGAAAGGCTATCCAACAGGCGCACCGGGATTAACATACCGGCGTTCAGCGTTGCCTGGTTGGGCTCCGGAGCGGGAGGGATTGGCGCTGGAGGCGGAGTGACGTTCTCCGGCTCCACACGTGCGGGTGGAGTCTCCTTCGGCTGCTCGGGCGACACCGGCGGAGATGGCAAGATCGAAGGCAATTGAGAAGACGCAGGGGGTGGCGCGGCTGCTGAACGCGCGGCCTGGAATTGGATATGTTCAGGCACGGCGCGCGGTGCGCGAGGAACGGCAGCCACTGTTGGCTTCGGCGAAATGCGATGCGACGGAGCGGGCTCTTGACGCTGATGCTCGACAGGGCGCGCGGCCTCTCCACTTGCAGCGGGGCGGGCAGTCTCGGGTGTGACGGGCTTGCTCGATACCGCTTGGAACGCGTCATTGCCCGTAGGAACGGCCACCGGCGACGGTGGTTCCGAAGAAGTGGGTTGCACTTCGACTGACGCAGCCGTAGGTGGTGCGGGTCTCATCGCAAGCTGGAGCGGGCGTTGCGCTACCTTCATGATTACGGCGCCTGCCAGGGCCCCAGCCAGCACGAGCAGGACTACATTGATCACCCTCATTCCCGTCGCTTCCTTCTTACACAACGGACGCTGCGGCATACAATTCCGTTTCCGAGTGCAAACCCGTTAAAATTAAATTACCGCAACGCGATGCAACAATTCCCCGCCCATTTTGACATTGGTCCCATCCGGATCGCCCCGGCCACGATTCTTGCGCCAATGGCAGGCGTGACGGATACCGTTTTCCGCCGCTTCATCCGCAATCTGGGCGGATGCGGACTCATCATGACGGAGTTCACGAGCTCACACGGCGTGAGCGCCTCCATGGGGGCCCGCAAACCGACCAAGACCCTGCTGAAATACCTGACGTTCGATCCTGAGGAGCACCCGATTTCGGCGCAGCTTTTTGGCGCGGATCCAGCGGTCATGGCGGATGCGGCACGGGTGTGCCAGGACCTGGGATTCGATATTCTGGACATCAACTTCGGCTGCCCCGTGAACAAAGTGGTGAAGTGCAATGGTGGGTCCGGGCTGCTGCGCGATCTGCCGCTGGTCGGGCAGATTTTGCAGACTGTGCGCCAGGCCATCTCGATTCCGTTCACGATGAAGTTTCGCGCGGGGTGGAGCGATGAAGACCTGGTCGCGGTGAAGATGGCGAAGCTTGCCGAGGATTGCGGCCTGCAGGCGGTGGCGCTGCATCCGCGTACGCGCGAGCAAGGCTATAGCGGGCAGGCGGATTGGACGCGCATCGCGGAAGTGAAGGCCGCGGTGAAGATTCCGGTGATTGGCAACGGTGATATCCTGACGCCGGAAGACGCGATGCGGATGGTGCGCGAGACGGGATGCGATGCGGTGATGATTGGCCGCGCGGCGTCATCGAATCCATGGATCTTCCGGCAGATTGAGCAATATCTGGCGTGCGGCCGCTATGACGAGGCGACGCAGCAGGATCGCTACGTAATGATGCGCAAGTATTATGCGATGCTGATTGCGCGCGGCGAGCGAGATACGACTGGCAAGATGAAGCAGTTCGCGACTTACTTCACGCACGGCGTGCGCGGCGGAGCGCAACTGCGCGCCAACATCTATAAGGTGCAGGAACCGGCGGCGATTCTCGACTTAGTGGATGAGTTCTTTCAGGCTGACGCGGAACGGCCAGAGCCGGCGTTGGCATCCTAATACCAATCCATGAAAAAAGTTCAAATCATTACGGACGGGTCGTGCCTCGGCAACCCGGGTCCTGGCGGTTGGGCGGCAATTTTACGCTACGGGGGTCAGGAGAAAGAGATCTTCGGCAGCGAGCCTCACACGACGAACAACCGCATGGAACTACGCGCGGCGATTGAGGGCTTGAGCGCGCTCAAAGAAGGCTGCGAGGTGGAGGTGGTGACGGATTCGGAGTATCTGAAGAACGGCATCACGACATGGATCCACGGGTGGAAGCGCAAGGGATGGGTGACGGCATCGAAGAAGCCGGTGGTGAATCAGGATTTATGGAAGGCGCTCGACGAGCAGGTTTCCCGCCACAAGACGGAGTGGAGTTGGACAAAGGGGCACGCCTCCCACTCGGATAATAACCGATGCGATGAGTTGGCGCAGATGGCGGCACGAGCACAGAAGTGAGGGCATTTGCCAGATCCGATGTCATTCGCTATTCGCGAATGCAGAATGTACGATTGAAACGTGGCTGTACACATCGAGCCGGTAGATATGCACCCGGGCAGGTCTGGTACACACACGCTACAGCGAGTCTGGTCTATTCGAATAAAACTGCGTATTCATTTTCAAGCCGGCCGGCTTTAGGTCCAATCGGGATTTTACTCTCCTTCGGCCGCGGCAGCAGAAGAGAACTGGGTGCTCATGTCGCCGGTGAAATCAACTGTGCCGACGTGCGTGAGGCGGCTGTGCAGGTCGGCCCAGATTTCGCCGCCCATGGCGGTCCAGCGGCGGCAGAAGCTGAAATCTTCGCTGAGGTAGGCGCCGGATTCTTCGTCGATCATGCAATTGAAGAGCGCGGAGCGCCAGGGGCTGCCGGCTAACTTATCGTTGGGTTTGTGGTCGCGCTGATAGCGAAGCTCGGGATAGTGCTGGATCATCGACACCAGCGCATCCCGCTGGATCATCAGGAAACCAGTGCCGGCATAGCTGACTTTGGCGAAGCCGTCGCGGGCGGCGATCGGGCCGGGGTCGGCGAACTCGATCATGTAGGAGAGCGCGGTGGAGTGAAGGGGCGCGCGTCCGGCGTGAACCGAGGCGGCAACCTTTTCCCAATCGATGCGCTTGATGGGGTAGACAGCGGCCGACATCGGGGCGCCGAAATCCATCAGGCGGAAGACTTGGTCGGGTTCGAAGCCGATATCGGCGTCGATGAAAAGCAGGTGGGTGGCAGCCTCGATTCCCAGAAACTGCGCGACCACGTTTTGCCGGGCGCGCGTGATGAGAGCATCGCTGCCGGTCATCTGGACCTGCAGGCGGACGTTGCGCTGCTGGCACGCGAGCAACAGCTTGAGAAGCGAACTGGCGTAGAGATCAGTGACTTGCCTGCCGTAGCAGGGCGTGCCGATGACGAGGTATGGCGCAGTTTCGGGAGTGGACATGGCGCGTCCGTATTATAGCTGCGCGGGGCTGGGCAGCAAGAAGACGGGCCTACCCAATCAGACCATCGCGCCGCAAACATTGCTTAGAAAAACCCGCGACGAAGAAGAAGTTGCGGCCAGCCTCGCCTTACGCGGTGGCGGCCTTGAAGTGCACCAGCTTGCGTGTCTTCAGATCGACGGTTACGGCGTCGTCGGGCGCTTTGGCGCTGCCGCCATCGGAGGCCGGGTGATATTCGATCCGCAGTTGCTGGGCATTCACAATGATTCGCAGGTAACCGTAGTCCTTGTCGTCATAATTTTCGAACGTGACCCCGGGAACGCTGGTAAGCGCGACGGGCGCGCGCAGGGGAGGCGACCCGGCCCTTACCAGCGATTGCAGGCCGTGTCCGCCATTGCCGGCAATGAGATAGGGAATCTCCATATTGCTAGTGGCGCGGGTGTAGCGCTGGTAGCTGTGCGCGTGTCCCGAAAGCACGGCGTGTGGCCATACGCCGGCAGCTTTGCACGCAGTGTCCATATCCTTCAGCATGAGAGGGCTGCCACCGTGATTGCCGGTGGTGTAGGGCGGATGATGCACGGCAAAGATGACGGCGCCGGTAAATTTTTCTTTCGCGATTCGCTGCAGGGCGGCCTTCAGAAAATCGAGTTGCACATCGGTCATACCCGAAACAGTCCCGCCCTGACTCGAAATTACACCCGGGTCTTCCAGGCGATTGCTATAGAGCGCGAGTATGCGGACGAAAGGCGCCTCAAAGGTGTAATAGACTCCGGGCTGGATCATTGCCGTGCGATCAAGACCGCCCGACTCCGGTGTATGAATGGGCGTCACGGCGCAAAAGTTATCCTGAAACGCTTGCAGTGTGGACGCTGTGCTGCCGGGAGCCAGCATGCCATCATGGTTACCTGCGATGGCGAAAATGGGCCGCGGATAATCCCGGTACGGCTCGTAGAATTGGTCATAGTAATATTCGGCCTCGCCAAAGTTGTAAACCACATCGCCCAGATGGAAGAGAAAAGATGGAACCTGCGCCGGGTCGGTCTCGGAAAAATCGGCGACTAACTTATCAGTCACTTCATTTTGGGAAATAACGCTGCGCGGGTTGCCGGTATCTCCCAGGGCGTGAAAGACGATCTGTTTCGACTGAGTGATGGCCTTGGTAATGGTGGTTCCCTGGCTTCCCAAGACGTCTTGCAATTGCAGAATCGGCTCTACCCCGCCGCGGGAGGGCAGGAAGGGCAGAGGCTTGAGAGTGGATGCCTCTTTGTCTAGAATCTTGTAGGCCGCATCATCCGACTTTGTATCATGCGCGGTCCGAAACTTACTCGGATCAGGCGTTAACGTTGGTTGGGCGAATAGCGGATCGCCAGTGGGCGCCCCTTTGGAGTAGAGGCGGGAGCGGATTTCTTGGTCGTCTTTTTTGCCACGAAAGTCTCCTTCTGGAATATGAGGATGGGAAACTACTGGAACAATCGCGCTAACTTCCGGCTAGACTACCGGGATCCGAATCGTCGATGGGATGACTGGGCGTATCCGGATTTCCAAGATCATTTGTCGGTACGGTTTGGTCTGTGAAGGCAGTGAAATAGCCCACCCATTCGGGATCGCCGAAATCCACAATTACGGCGCCGTCCTGCCAGATGTCATTGTGATCGTTATGGTCATCCTTGCCGTTATTTATATAACTGCCGGACGAGCCCTGGTTCATGTGGACGTCGTGCAAACCTGGCGAGCCGCTGGTGTAGGTGCGGCCGAAGATATAGACATCAGCATTGGTGGAGTGCGCTTTGGAAAGCAGCGTCTTCAAGGAAGCGACCGGCTCAGGCGAGTCAGTGCCGTTCATCACGCCACTCTCGCGCCAAGGTCCAGTTTCGTCAAGAACATGGCTGCGTAGAAAGTCGAGAGCCGGCAGAGTGCCGGCGCCCGTGAGATCCGAGAAGCCCGCATCCGCCGCTTTGAGCGTGTCGATCAGCGGATTGTGATAGTCATAGACCAGCCGGTAGCGGAGCAAATCGTCCGCGTCATTGGTGCCGACGTTGATCGCGGAATCCCACTTTTCCGAAGCGCCATTGGTTGGAACGCTGAGTGTGGAGTGGAGATGATACTGAATCTCATTGCCTTTACGAGTCGATTTCAACACCGGGTCCGAGATGACCTTGCATTTCACAAAACCGTAATTAAGCGCCATGGCGATTGTCTCCTCTATGCGAATAGCTGCCGATCCATGCTGTGAAGATCCTTGGGGTCGAAATAAGGCGCAGTCCATTTGTCACTGGTACTCAGGAACCAGCCCGCCGTTACGGCCGCCTGCTGCTTGGAAGCGGGAGGCTGTTTTCCCTTCTTGGCGGCCGGGGCCTTGGAAAACTTGTCGAGAAAATTGAAATGATCCACCAACGCCAGGGCTTCGATCGCGAAGGCAGTGGCCACATCGGTATCGTGAATGGCGAGCAGGTTGTCGCCATTGGCGGCCTCTCCACCGGCGGAAAGGTTGGACGAGCCGCAGTACACTACGGCGTCAGGCCGGTCGAATCCACAGACGATAAACTTATGGTGAATCTGATGTCCCAACCCCACGCCCGGCACTTGGTCGAATGGCGGTGGAAGCTGCGAACTGGCAGGTTTGCCAGTCACCAGCACGCCGTTTTTGGTTCCCGGCGTGTATAGGAAAATGCCACCGGGACTGTCGGAAATTCCAAAGCTGAAGATCGCCTGGTTGGCATGTAGTTTGGTCAGCGCGGGCAGAACGGAGCCGCCGCCGGTGTCCACGGCCATGACGGCGAAAAGCACGCTGCCTGTCGTCTTGCCCTTGGTTCCCTCCTGCGTAATACGAGCCGCGATGCCGTCCAAGATGGAGCCGGCGAAATCCGTCTGGTGAGGCGCAAAGGTGATTTCGGTCTGCGGAGTGGCCTTCGAGGAGAACGAGAAGCTTTGCGCGGCCAGCGGCGTGTTTTTGAATGCGCTGCTGACATTATCCTTCCAAGCCTCCTCGAACACCTGGGCGTAAGTGCCGGCTACCGTCGGGTCGTTAAAGACCAGCGCATGATTCGAGTTGACATACATGCCGGTTACGGAGAAGTTGGTCGAGCCGGTAAGCACCTTCGCAGCGACGCCGCCGCTTGAAACAATAAAGACCTTGTCGTGGGCGTACCGGCCGAACTTACCGCGCTTGATGGCCGAAGCGCCCTTGGCCGCCTTGGTAAAAAGCGCTTCGAACTGATCTTCGGGCTTGGGAGATGCCGCGCTGTGATGCAGCGTGGCGTTGTCCAGAATCAGCCGTACTTGTCCCTGCGCCGCCAGTTTCAAGAGGAGCTTTAGAACATCGGGTTCGTTCAGATCGTAGGCGAACATGTCCAGCCGCAGCGACTTGTCCGCAGCGACTTCGTTCAGGATTCCGAAGATCTTTTCGCGCGCCGTATATCCCAGCCACTCGTACTCGTCCTCGTAAGTGAACGTCTCACCCTGCGCATTGGCGCCGGCCTGCTGCGACGTATCGAATAACAGCGTTCCCTTGGGCGGAACCGGCGGCTTGTTCCCGAAGTGGTGAACGTAGGCCTGTGATTGCACGAAGCCGCGCGTAAAACCGGCTTGCAATCCGCCCTTCTCGAACGGGACAACGTCGATGGACACCGCCACGCTCGCGCCGGGATCCATCGGCTGAAGGGATGCCTTGGCGTCGAAGTATCTGGGCGTAACCGTGTACGTATATTTGCCGAGGAAGGGCTTCAGACCTTGATGGACCGATCCGGGCACATGCAGCCAGCGAAACTTATGGATGGGCGCATTGATGCTGGAGTTGGGCGGTTCCTTGGGATCTTGCGTATGGTCGCCGGGGGTCTTGAACTGTAGTTCGTTCTGGATGTAATACGCCGTCAGCCCATCGGGCTCGCACTGAATGGTAAAGCCAGCCAGGTTTTTGGTTGCGGTCTTACTCAGATTGAATGCCAGCAGGGTCTTGGCATCGCCCTGGTAAGCCTTCACCGAGAAGGAATTCTTGCTGTCAGTTACAAAGGCCATTTTATCCTTTCAACGCGGGCCGGCGAACCGAACCGCAAGTTACAAATTCGACAAATTCGTAACAGAAAATGGGGCGCGAGACGAGCGCCTTGGAGACCTGTCAATCACAATAGCCGAAACAGCATCGAATGAGTAGTGTTTTTGCCGATTCACGCGAATAAGCGGTACTGTTGGATGGTGTCGTCCGGTCAAAGTCCGTTACATTCCCTTAAAAATCTCCTCACCGAAATCGACCGGCTGGTTTCTTTGCCGGATTCCGCGGAGAAGCAAACGCCTCGATGCCGGGAGCTTCTTGCCGCAGCCATCGCCATGGTTGACGAGTTGAACCGCCAGGATAATCCATGGGAGCCGATCTTCCAGCAAGCCGTCCGCTGGCATGAAAGCGGTAATCTAGCCGAGGCGGGGTCGCTCTTCGGCGCCATCATTGAGCACAACCCCGGCCACTTCCCTTCCCTGCATCGCTTGGCTGCCATCCGCCGTTATCAAAACCGGCTGGAGGATTCGCTGGCCCTACTCGAGCGGGCATTGGCCGCGAACCCCGGGTCGGCGGATGTGCATAACACCTTGGGCAACACGCTGAATTCTTTGGGACGGCGGGAAGAGGCGATTGAACATTACAGACGCGCGATCACGCTGCGCGAGAATTTTCCGGAAGCGCACCTGCATTTGGGGAATACGTTGAAAGCGCTCAACCGTTTTGAAGACGCCATCGAAGCATACCAGGCTTCAATCGCGTTGCAACCCCGGTTTGCGGAGGCGCATAGCAATCTGGGAATCGTGCTGGCGCGCCTGAACCGGTTCGAAGACGCCATTGCCTGCTTCCAAACCGCGCTCCAGTTGAATCCCGCGGGCAATATGGTTTACAGCAACCTGGGCGCGGCGCTTACCTCGCTGAACCAGCATGAGGACGCCCTACGCTGCTTTCAAGGCGCGCGTCAACGGGACCCGGAATCGGCGCAACTGGCGTTCAATGAAGCGGTGGTGCACCTGGCGATGGGCGACTTTGAACGCGGTTGGCCGGATTACGAAGCACGCTGGCGGATTGCGGAGTTAAAGGTGACGCCACGCAACTTTGCGCAGCCCCTATGGGACGGCCAATCCGATATCGCGGGTAAAACAATATTGCTTCATGCCGAGCAGGGGCTTGGCGACATGATTCTCTTATCCCGCTTCGTGCCGCTGGTAATCGAACGCGGGGCGCGCGTTTTGCTGGAGGTACAGGCACCGCTCGTAGGATTGATGCGCGCGATTCCGCGCGTGGCGCAGGTTGTTGTCTATGGCGACACGCTTCCCGCGTTCGAACTGCACGCGCCTTTTGCCAGTTTGCCGATGCTTTTTAAGACGACCGTGGAGAGCATTCCCGCGCGCACGCCCTATCTGACGGCCCCGGGCGAATCGGACGCGATTGTTGACGTAGAGAAGCCGGATGACGAAAGTCCGCTGGTGGGCGTCTGTTGGGCGGGCAATCCTTCCTATTCGAACGATCACAACCGATCGATTCCCCTTTCGGTCTTTGAGCGGTTGTTCGAAGTTGCCGGCGTTCGTTTCATTTCTTTGCAGCAGAATTTCCGCCCGGGCGATGAAGCCCTTCTCGCACGGCGGGAAAACATCGATCTCACGTCCGTGTATAAGGGAGGAACACTGGAGGATACGGCGGCGCTCATTTCCCGGCTTGATCTGGTGATTACGGTCGACACCGCGATTTGTCATCTCGCGGGCGCTCTGGGAAAGCCGGTCTGGATTCTTTTGCCGTTCAGCGGGTATTGGGTTTGGCTGCGCGAGCGGACCGATAGCCCGTGGTATCCAACGGCGCGGCTATTCCGCCAGAGCGAGATTGGGGATTGGGAGAGCGTGATGGAGCGGGTGGCCCAAGAATTGAAGCAGGTCAAAAGTCAGAACAGTCAGAAAGTAAAAACCGAGTCCATATAGGAACCACAGTACTTTCTCCTAAAGGATTTCCGCGCAAGAGGTTTGGCAATGGATACAATTTGAGGCTAGGCTATAGAGGCTTGTTGGGCACAAGAAAAGGCTATGATTCGAATTCACCCGTTGGCTGGAGCGGCAATTTTTTCGGTTTTGATATTTGGCTCCGCGCGGGCCGATGTAACGTATAAGTTTAGCGGCTCAGGTCAGGCCTTCGATATTTTTCCGGTGGAACCCGTGGCCTTTCAGCTCACGGTTCCAACTTTCCTTGTTCCACCATTGAATCCCGACTACCTTATTTTTGGCTGCAACCAGTTAGACTCCAGCTCCAATTGCCCGGTCTACGCAGGGTTCAGCACTTGGGCAAATCCTCAAAGCTCGTTAACCTCTCTCGTGGGCGTCACCATCTTTTTGGATATTGCTAATCGTACCTACAGCATCGGCTACACTTTTTCCTTCCCTACCGGCGCTTTCTTCGCACCGGGCGTGTATGAGACTCCGATCAGCCCCAACTATAATATGGGCGATCTTACGGTGACCGAGACGCCGGAACCGCGTGTCTCCGCCTCTGCCACTATTCTCGCGGGCTGCCTTCTGCTTGCTGCCTTGCAATTCCGGCGGCGGACCCGCGTTACCAGTTAGACTACCGAACAAACGATATACTTAGCTTGCGGCCTCGTGTGGCCGCGTTCATGCAGTCTATATCCGGAACCGCGGGCCACGACGCCCAGGAAGCAGAGCGCATTCAATCTTTACTTGCTTCCCTTCCCGATCCTCGATCGGCCGAACGCTTTTTAAAACGCCTGCAGCAGCAGACTCCCGACGGCTTCGATCGTATCGCGGCTTCCGTGTCGGCGATACGTTGTGGGCTCCACCTCTTCTCCTACAGCAACTTTTTGTCCGAGGCGTGCCTGAAAGATCCCGAAGCCCTCTGGGAAGCCTCACGGCAAGGGAGTTTAGAACGCGCGTTTACGGTAGACGATTACACGGGCCAACTGCACCGCGCGATTCCGGCCGGCGTGCCCGCGGCGCTCGATCTGGCGACGTTTCGACGGCGGCAGTTGCTGCGCATCGCCCTCCGCGATGTCCTGGGTCTTGCGGTTCTTTCGGAGACGACAGTCGAGCTCTCGAATCTTGCGGACGCCATCCTTGACATCACATACCGGCGGATCCGCGAGGAGTACGCGGGAATACACGGCGAGCCGCGCCTCATCGACGGGCGCGCTTGCGGATTCTCCGTTCTCTCGCTCGGCAAACTGGGCGGCCAGGAGCTTAATTACAGCTCCGATATCGACCTGATGTTTCTCTACAGCGGACCCGGAGACACCGACGGTCAGGCTTCTATTACAAACAAGGAGTTTTATAAGAAGGTAGCCAATCGGTACACCGATCTGCTCTCCGCATATACCGGCGAAGGACAGTGCTACCGCGTCGACCTTCGTCTTCGGCCCGACGGCACGCTGGGTGAAATCTGCATCTCGGTAGAGGGCGCGATTGCCTATTACGGACAGCGGGCGCGCGACTGGGAGAAGCAGATGCTTATCAAAGCGCGCGTCTCGGCGGGCGACCCGCAACCGGGCGCGGCGCTGCTCGATTTTGTGGAGCCGCTGATCTACCAGACGTCGCTCGATTTCCGCTCCGTCGAGGCGGTATCGGAAACGCGCCAGCGCATCAGTGAAAAGATGGCTGCGAAACGGGGCGCGTCATCCGGCCTCGATATCAAGTTGACGCCCGGCGGAATCCGCGATATCGAATTTCTGACACAGTGCCTGCAGCGTTTGCACGGCGGGCGCGACCAATGGGTGCGCCATGGCGGCACCATGATCTCGCTGTTGCGGTTGCGCGACAAGGGCCTGCTCTCGGGCGCCGAATATGCGCGCCTGGCCGCGGCTTACCAGTTCCTGCGCTACCTGGAACACCGCTTGCAGATGGAAGAGGACCGGCAGACGCACACGCTGCCCTCCGATCCGAAACGCCTCGAGATTCTGGCGCGCAAGATGCCCGCCGATTCCACGGGCGATCGCTTTACGGCGGAGACCATGCGCGCGCGCCTGCACGAATACCTGGCGGCCGTTCGCGAGATCTATGAGCGCGTGGTCCACGCGCACCGCCCTATCTATTACACTCTGGCGCCCCCCGCGACCGAACTGGAAGAGGCGCCGGACGCGCTGGCGCCGCCCAGCAACATCACGCGGTTCCTAGACCAACGGGCGCCCCTGCTGGCGCAGATTCTGGCCTCTTCCACGCTATATCGCGGAAGGGAGCGCTTTGAGCACTTTCTCGAAAAGGCGTTCGCCAATCCCGAACTGCTGGAGCGCTTAAACGCTTCGCCGGAGCTGGCCGCGAACGCCCTGGATATTTTCGAGAACAGCCCTTACTTCGCCGACGATCTACTGCGCTATCCGGAGTTACTGGATGAAATCGGCGAGCCCTTTCATCTCGAATCGCTGATCGGCGAGCCATCGGCGCTGCGGCGTTTTTACCGCCGCCAGATGCTGCGCATACAGAGCGCGAGCATTCTCAATTCGACGCCCATCTTCGCCACGCTCAAGCAGACCTCCGTGCTGGCCGATAGCGTGATCGGCGCCGCATACCGCATCGCCGTATCCGACGCGCCGTCGCCCTCGTTCGGCTATTTGCCGAGCAATCAGATGATGGTGATCGCCCTGGGACGCCTTGGTATGAGCGAGTTCGACCTGGGCTCCGACGCCGATCTCATTTTCGTGATTCCGGATGCCGATGCGCCCGAACTTCGCTATTGGGGCGGCGTGGCCGAGCGCATGATCCAGACCCTGAGTTCTTACACGGGTGAAGGTTTGATGTTCGCAATCGATACGCGCCTGCGGCCCAACGGGCGCGAAGGCGATCTGGTGCTTCCGGAAGCCGCATATAAGGAATATTTCGAAGGTCACGCGGAAGCCTGGGAAGGCATCAGCTATATGAAGGCGCGCGCCGTGGCTGGGGATGCCGCGCGCGCCACCATATTTCTCAATGAGCTTCAGGATATCGACTGGCGGCGCTATGGGCAAAGCATGCGATCGCGCCGCGAACTGTCCGAGATGCGCGCGCGCCTGGAACGCGAGCAGGGCCCGCGCAACCCGCTCAAGGCCGGAATGGGCGGCTACTACGATATCGATTTCGCACTCATGTATCTGCGCTTGAAAGGCGCGGGGATTTTCTACAAGGTGTTGAATACGCCAGAGCGCATCGATGTGATCGAAAAGATGGGGCACCTGGAGCGCGAGGACGCTATTTTCCTGCGCGAAGCGGCAACCTTCTACCGGGCGATCGATCACGGTCAGCGTATCCTCACCGGCCATGCCGAAGGCAGCCTGCCGGCCTCGCAGGCGCAGCTCGAGTCTCTTACCAATCTGGTCAAGCGCTGGACGCCGGAAACGCTCCGCGACCGCCGTATTGACGTCGCCCTGCACGAAATCCGCCAGCGCACCCGACAATTCTTCGAACGCACGTTCGGACGCGCATGAAGCGCACGCTGCGAGTCGCTGCCTCCCTTGCGATCGCCGCCGCCGTGCTGGCCTTCTGCCACTTCACCCTACACGTCAACGACACCACCGTGGCGCTGGCGCTTCTATTGGCGGTGCTATTCATTTCCGCCGCTTGGGGATTGGCCGAAGCGCTCGCCGCTTCGCTGTTGGCGGCTGTCGGTCTCAATTACTACTATCTGCCGCCGGTAGGAGCGCTGACAATTCACGATCCGCAGGATTTCGCGGCCTTCTTCGCATTTCTGGTCACGGCCGTTATCGCCAGCCAGCTTTCCGCGCACGCACGCCGCCGCGCCGCGGAGGCCAACGCCCGCCGCGCGGAGATGGAACGGCTTTATGCGCTGGTGCAAGCTATGCTGCTCAGCGACAGCGCGCGCAAAACGTCAAGCGAGTTCGTCCACAACGTGGTGCGGATTTTCGGATGCGAGGCGGCCGCTTTCTACGATCGGGCTAAAGATGAGGTCTTCCGTTCCGGTCCCAAGAGCGCCGCGGTATCCGACGACGAACTGCGCGGCGACTTGGAAACCGATGGAGTTGCGGTCAACGTCGAACGGCAGTTCGCGCTGGCCCCGGTGCAACTGGGCGGCCATCGTCTCGGACGCCTCGCCCTCATTGGCTCGCCGCCGAGTTCGGAGACCCTCGGCGCCATCGCGAACCTGGCCGCGATCGCGCTTGAGAAAGCGCGCGCACTGGATGAAGCGAGCCGCGCCGAATCGGCGCGGCAGAGCGAGGCCCTGCGATCGGCGCTGCTCGATTCGCTGGCGCACGATATCAATACGCCCCTCACTTCGATCAAGGCGGCTGCAACCAGCCTGCTTGCCACAGCCGACCCCTCGCAGCGCGAACTGCTCGACATTATCGATGAAGAGGCCACGCGGCTCAATCGCCTGGCGGCGGAAGTAGTGGCGATGGCCAGCATCGATGCCGGCAAGATGCATTTGGAAAAACAGCCGATCGCCGTAGCCGAACTGGTGGCTGCCGCGCTTGAAACCATGGTGGACGATAGTCATCCATGGCGCCTCGACGTGCCCGCCGATCTTCCCGTGGTGGAAGCAGACCCCGAATTCGCCGCCCAGGTGATCAAACAGTTCGCCGAAAACGCCGTCAAATATTCACCGGCGGGCTCACCCATTGCGATTTTCGCGGAACGGCGCGACGGCAAGATTGCGATCGGCGTGGGCGATCACGGCCCTGGTATCGAAGAGAACGAGCGGGCGCGGATCTTCGACCGCTCTTTCCGCGGCCGCCGCCACCGTTTCAACACCCGGGGAACCGGCATGGGTCTGGCTATCGCCAAAGGAATTGCGGAAGCCCATGGCGGACGGGCATGGGTGGAAAGCGAGCCCGGCCAAGGTTCGGTATTTTATTTCAGCCTTCCGATATCTCCGCCGCCGGTGAAAGGTCTTGAGTCATGAGCGCGGGCAAGATTCTGGTAGTCGATGATGATCCGCAGATTCGCCGCGTGATGAAGGCGACTCTGGTGAGCCACGGCTACGAAACCGTCGACGCTCGCACGGGTGAGGAAGCAATCGCGAGCCTGGCCGATGTCATGCCGAATCTAATCCTTCTCGACATGAATATGCCGGGCATCGGCGGCCTGGAGACCTGCCGCACGATCCGCGCAGGTTCGGACATCCCGGTAATCATTCTCTCGGTGCGCAACAGCGACCGGGATAAGGTCGCCGCGCTCGATGCGGGGGCCGACGACTACGTCACTAAACCCTTCTCGATGGAGGAGTTGCTGGCCCGCATCCGCGCCGCCTTGCGCCGATCGCCGAATTCTCCCGAAGGGGGTCCGCGTACATTCAGTTCGCAGGGACTCGATATCGATTTCGAAACCCGGCGCGTTCACGCTAACGGCAAGGACGTGCGGCTTACTCCGAAGGAGTTCGAGTTACTGCGCTATCTGGTATTGAATGCCGGAAAGCCCGTGCCGCATCGCGAACTGCTGCAGGTTGTCTGGGGTCCCGATTACGGCGATGAGCCGGAATACTTACGCGTATTCGTGAATCAGGTCCGGAAGAAAATTGAAGCCAATCCAGCCAAACCCAAACACATCCTGACAGAGCCCTGGGTTGGCTACCGTTTCGCCGCACCTACGCCCGACGTTGGTTGAAAACCACCACGCCGGTGCTTTGCGGCCAAATGTTAGCGTCTCTTAGGCACAATTTTTCAATTACTTAGCAACCAAAAGGAGAATGGCGAAACAGATGCAAGAGGGTTATACGTCGAAAGTAACGAGGACGCCACGTATGACCAGAAATTCAAAATCTCTTTTCGGTTCCAGTATCGCTGCCTTAATTCTCACTTCCGGACTGGCGATGGCGCAGGACCAACCGCCGGTCCCAGCTCAACCGCCTGCGAATGGTGGTTGGCGGCGCGCGACTGACGCGCCCCCTGCCACGATGCCGCAGATAGACCCCACGGAACCGGTGGATCGCAGCGACGCCTACGGACAGGCGCCGCAGGATCTACCGCAGCAAAGGCCGCAGCCGCAATACCTTCCGCCGCAGAGCCAGCCGCAGGCTTCGAATCGGCCAGCCTATGGCGTTCCGCCGCAACTGACGCTGAAGCCAGGAACCTTCTTTACGGTGCGCACGAACGAGATGCTGGCATCGGATAAGAACAGAATTGGCGATGTGTTCACCGCTACATTGGTCCAGCCGCTAGTTTCTAACGGCGTGGTGGTTGCCCAACGCGGTCAGACCGTCGCCGGCACGGTCGCCGACGTTGGTAAGGATAAGGACGGCAAACGCTTTATCCGACTGCAACTGAACAGCATTACCACAGCCGATGGATCGCAGGTTCCGGTGCAATCGCACTTATCTTTCATGCAGGGCCGGACAACGCCAGGCGGCGTTGAAGCCGGTACGGTAGTAGGCACAACGGCCGTGGGCGCGGCGATAGGCGGTGCGGCAGCTTGGGGGACAGGCGCAGCAATTGGCGCGGGAGTGGGAGCGATCGCCGGGCTTGCCGCAGTAATTGCGACTCACAATCACCCTGCGGTGGTATATCCCGAGACCGCATTGACGTTCCAGACTACGGCGCCGATTACGGTTTCAACGACCAACGCGCCGCAAGCGTTCCGATACGCGGGGCCGGAAGACTTTCAACAGCAGGCGGCGCCTGTAATGCGCGGAGCGGCGCCTCGGCCGTATCCGGGCCCGGGCGCGGCCTACGCGCCGGGTTACGTGTATCCTCCTGCGTACTTTTACGGGCCTGGTTATTATCCGGGCTACTACTCTGGTTATTATCCGTACTACGGACGAGGCTTTGGCGTAGTGGTCGGCCGAGGCTGGGGCAGGCGCTGGTAGCTGGCAGGGGGGTTTCGCCCTTGACTGCGGCGAATGGACCTGAGAGGTCAGTAGTCGAAGAAGTCAGTTCACACGTGGTTCAAACAAGATTGAGCGCAGACGGCGTCTCGAAAGAGATGCCTTCTGCGCTCAATGTTCGTTACGCGACATTCGATTGGAATGAGCGCTTGGGCGTTTCAGTGGCGGAAGTGACGAACGCCGGTGAAGACCATGGCAACGCGCAGACGATCGGCGGCCGCAATGACGTCGTCGTCGCGGACGGAGCCGCCGGGCTGAATAAATGCTGTGGCGCCGTTCTTGACAGCTTCTTCCAGGCCATCGGCAAATGGAAAAAAAGCGTCCGAGGCTACCACGCTGCTGCTCAGAGGGAGTACCGCCTTCATTGCGCCTAACTTCACGGAATCGACGCGGCTCATTTGTCCTGCGCCCACCGCCAGAGTCTGGCCTGTGCGCGCATAAACGATGGCGTTCGATTTCACGTGCTTCGCCACCTTCCAGGCAAATTCGAGGGCTTCCCATTCGTCTTCGGTGGGTGGCCGCTTGGTTTTCACTACCGCCGATGCCCTATCCAATTTCGCATTGTCCGGCGTTTGCGCCAAAAAACCACCCGAGATCGATTTCACCACCAAGCCTTCAGCTCCGGGCTCGACCCGTGTGAGACGCAGGTTCTTTTTCGTGGTGAGAATAGCCAGGGCGTCGGACGAATAGCCAGGCGCCGCAATCGCTTCGACAAACAGGCGGGCGATTTCAGTAGCGGTTTCGGCGTCCACTTCTCTGTTAACGCCAATAACCCCGCCGTAGGCCGATACCGGATCGCAAGCGAGCGCCTGGCGGTAGGCCTCAACAAGCGTAGACTGTTCGGCGCATCCGGCCGGATTGGTGTGTTTGATGATTGCAACCGCCGCATGGGCGAATTCCTGCGCCAGCTGCCAGGCGGCATCCAGGTCCACCAGGTTGTTGTAAGAGAGCTCCTTCCCGTGGAGTTGCTCGGCGCCGGCGACGCCCTGGCCTGCGCGAGCGTACAGCGCGGCCTGCTGGTGCGGGTTCTCGCCATAGCGAAGATCCATGCGTTTGGGCTCGCGGATGTAAAGCTCGCGAGGCAGCGCGCCGGCGGGGGCGCCGACCAAGTCCAAACGCGAGCTGATGGCGGCGTCGTAAGCGGCGGTAGTGGCGAAGGCTTTACGAGCCAGGCTCCAGCAAGTGTCACGCGAAAGGGCGCCGGTGGCGTTCAGCTCTTCCAGGATGGGCGAATAGTCCGCGGGTGAAGTGACCACGGCGACGTCCTGATAGTTCTTCGCGGCGGCGCGGATCATGGTGGGGCCGCCGATATCGATGTTTTCGATCAGCTCTTCCAGCGTGGCGCCCGGCTTCGCCGCAGCTTCTTCAAAGCGATAGAGGTTAACCACAACCATATCGATGGGCGCGATGCCGTGTTCGGCAAGCGAGCGCATGTGATCGGGCTTTTCACGCATGGCTAGAATGCCGGCAGCGATGTTCGGGTGCATCGTTTTGACGCGGCCATCCATCATTTCCGGGAAGCGGGTGACTTCGGAAACGTCAGTGACGGCAATGCCCGCGTCGCGCAGCAAGCGCGCGGTGCCGCCGGTCGAGATCAGTTGTGCGCCGAGTGCGGAAAGGCCGCGGGCGAAGTCGGCCAGGCCGGTTTTGTCAGTTACGCTGAGGAGTACGCGGTGGATTTGGGGCATTAAAGGCCACGATAACAGACCGCGCGGAGGGGTCGGGAAGGTCGGCCAGATTGCAGAGCGGATTAGCGGAAGAGCTCTTGCGCGATTAACCGGGGTCGTGCGGTCCACATCGCCGATAGCATGCCGCGAATTCGTTCATTTTCTTCCCGCGAGAGGCGCGCCAGCCGGATCAGCGCCGGGTCACGGACATCCGGATTTTCCATCGACTCGATGCGATCAAGAGCCTCCTCGGCGACATCGATCATCAGTGAGTTCGATGCGTCGGCGAGAGTCCGCGCGCCCGCAAGGAAGTCTGGGTCATGAGGTCGATCCGGAAAATCCAGCCGCGCTTCGAACAAGAGTCCGCGTATACGATCCCAAACGGCGTTCTTGCCATAGTTTCGTCCGGCAAAGGCTGCCAGCGAAAAATCCCACATCACGTCCAACCGCGGATCGAGGAAATTGTAGTCGGCCTCAAGCGCCGGCCCAACAAGCCGCCCTTCGGCCCGCATTCGCTGTTCCATCGGCGTGCCGACATACGGCAGCGTCCGGCAGAAGCCCGCCGCTACGTAACCACCGGCGCAAAAATCCCGCAGGAAATGTAGATTGTTGCGTACCGTCGAGACGGTGCTCCATGGTTCGAGCAGCATGAAGCCGAAATCGAAACTCACATTAAGCGCGCGCAAAATGCGGCCCGCGCGAATGTGCACGTCCGGCGTAATGTGCTTGTTCAGCGTCTTCAGCGAGTCGGGATCGCCTGCTTCCACACCCATGTACACATGGGCCAGCCCGGCCTCGATCAGAGGCGCAAACACTTCCTCTCGCACTTCATCGGAGCGGCACGAAAGTTTGAAGCGGATTTGCCGATGCAGATCTCGCGCGATCAGTTCTCGCGCGATGGTCAGCGCCCATTCACGCGCGTCACGGCCGCCGGCCAGGAAGTCGTCATCCTGAAATAAGATCAATCGGGCGCCCGTTGGCGGACCAGATGCTCAATTTCATTTACTACCAGAATGGGGTTCCGCCTGCGGCGTCCGCGCGTGTTATTGCCCTCGTAGAACGTGATGATTGAGCAGAAGGAGCACTTGTAAGGACAGCCGCGCGATCCCAATACCGAAGCCGTCGGTACCGAGCTGCAGTGATACCCGGTATCGGTGCGCTCCGGCCAGGGTAAAGCATCGAGATCGACTGCGTCCTCTCGCGGCGGCGTCCTATGCACCGACGCGCCGTCGCGCCAGGCGATTCCACGGGTACTGTGCCATGGCTGACCTGCGACCAGCGCCTGCGCCAGGTCAACCAAGGTGCGCTCCCCTTCAAAGCGCACTACGCTGTCCAGTTCGGGAATGAGTTGCAGAAGGGTTTCAGGCGCGAACGAAGCATAATGGCCACCCATGGTGAAGTGCGCGGCCACACCGCCCTGACGAAGTTCGCGAATGGTTTGCGCGAATTCGGGAGCCATGAACTGGAAGATCAGCGAAAACCCGACAATGTGCGGATTCCACTGTCGGGCCAGCCGCAGCAAGGGTAGGTAATCAGCCGCGAAAGTCTCGATGCGGACATCGTGGCCAGCAGCCCTCAGGCTGCTGGCGAGATACCCGAGACCCAGATTGTCCTGGTCTTGAAAGCCGACCAGCAAAACGCGCGCGGCGCCGGACATCACTTCACCGACTTGGCTTTAATTTGCGCCTGAATAGCGGCGACCGCCGAGGAGCCCAGAGCGACAGTCGTTTGTACCGATTTCAGAGCGGCCTTCAACTCATCCACGCTCATCTGCGGCGCGGCCTCGGTAAGCGCTGTCAAATCCGCGGCTTCCCCGGCCCCGGGTCGCGTAAGTTGCAACAGCCCTTCCAGAATCGCGACTCGCAGGCGGTCCTCCGGCGAGGGGTCGACAGGGCTTACCACGCCGGGCTTGGTTACGATGCTTCCTAAATTCCCCAGGATGCTGCCAAGGGTCAGGCTGCGGCCATTTCCGTAAAGCGCCAGCAGGTCGGCGCTGTTGTTCTGATTGACATGAAACGTTCCGCTGCCAACCGGGAAGAAGGTTGGAGAGCCCTGCGCGCCGCCGGCATCGGTCTCATCGAATTCGCCGGAGTCGTCTCCGCCGAATATCAGTTGATCCCAACCGGCAAACTGTAGAAATGCAAAGGGGTCTTTTGCCGCTACAGTCACAGCCCCGCCCGACGTGCCAATCTCGTGGTCATTTCCCATGAACGGAAAGGCTCCCGGTGGAATCGTGCTTGCCGCCTGGTCGATGGCTGTGCCGCTACCGGTAATCAATGCGTCACCACCGATGCTGAACGGTTCCACATCCACCACGGGTTGACCACCGTTGCCGCCCGGAATGCCATACCATTTCGTGGCGGTCCAAATTCCCCAGCCGCCCACGCTGAAATCCCAATGCACGTGACGCTTGTTGGTCACATGTCGGCCGGTATTCCAGAAAAGAAACTGGTAATTGGTTTTTCCGTCAGGTGAAACCACGAAATCCGCGGCATGGCGGTCGAAGGAAGCGCTCGGCGGAACCGTGACCGTATTGTCATCGGTACCAAGATCTAAACTCGCACCGCTCGACCACAACTTGGTTACAACTCTGAATTGACTCATAGCGAACTCCTCGCTCCCAATCCGGGACTTACCCCAATCCGGACTTACCAATATTATTAGGGGCCTAACGAGATAGAAGCATTGAACGCTACGGCAGTCGCGGCACAAGCGCAACACGACTTAGTAAGCTAATAGCGCAAATTATGAATGCTTACTTCGTTGATTGACGACAGGAAATTATGGCACTAATCGGATAGTGCGTCAATGATAATAAAGGCGAATATCTTGAAGTTTATACTATTAGCCGAAAGATCTATTGCAACCGCGTGGCGCGTGCTACCCGGCGCATTCGCCGCGGCCAAGCTGCAGTGAGAAGGCGTCGTTATCGCCCCAATCCTGGTAGATTTCAGGGAACAGCTCCGCAGGCTTGGCAAACTCCGCCGTCAGTGCGCGAAAAGTCTCCACTTTGTTACGCAGCACGTATTGACGGAACGATTCGCCTTCTTCCCGATTCTGGATGAAATGATCGAGCACGCGTTGCAGCGCCGCCGGCGCAAGCCGCGCGGGCACCGATTGGATGGCCAGGCCGAAGCGAACCACGCCTTCGTCATCGAATCCTCCGCCCAGTAACATCTGGTAATACGGAACCTCTTTGCCGTCGATCTTGCGCGCGTTGCCGTAGAAGCCGACATCGCCGATCCAATGTTGGCCGCACGAATTCGGGCAGCCGCTGGCCTTGATTGCCAGTTCCTTTACGCGCGGATCCGTGTAAGCGCGCACCGTCTCTTGCAGCGCGGCGCCAAGATTCATGGTCTTGGTGAGGGCCAGATTGCACGAGTATGCGCCGGGGCAAGTGACAATGTCATCGATCTGTCCCGCGCCCGATTCCGCCAGATTCAGCTCTTGCAGCGCAGCAAAAACCTGCGGCAGCAGCGCCAGCGGAATAAAGGTAAGCAACAGGTTTTGATCGATGGTAACGCGCACCGTTCCATCGCCCGCGGTCCGCGCCAAACGCGCGATGCCGCGGAATTGATCGCTGACCAGGTTTCCCTGATCCACCTTCACGATTGCGGCAGCGTAGCCGGTCTGGCGTTGCTCAATCACATTGGTCGCAAGCCACGCATCGAAGGCAGCGTTCCCCGAACTGGCGGGGTTGACGACAGGCAATTGCGCACCATTGCCTAACGGCTGCGGTTTCGATTGAAAACCGCCGAAGCCTTCCGGAATCAATTCCGGCCAAGCAATGCCCCCGTTAGCAAGAATCTCGGCATATTCTTTTTCGACCTGTTCCTTTACCCAGGCGATACCGCGGGAACGCATCACGAACTTAAGACGGGCGGTGTTGCGGTTCTGCCGGTTGCCGTGTTTGTTGAAAACGCGAATCACCGCTTCCACGCGATTCACCAGACGCTCTTCGGGCAGGAATTCGTCCAGAAGCTGAGCCTCCACCGGAAGCGGACCTAACCCGCCGCCGACTACTATGCGAAAGCCGCGTTTGCCCTCGCGCACCACGGCGCGGATGCCGACATCGTTAATAGATCCGGCGATGCAATCCTTGTGGCTGCATCCATCAAACGCGATTTTGAATTTGCGCGGCAGATTCTGTGTAAGGTCTTGACGCAGCATGGAGTACGCCAACTTCTGCGCATACGGGCGTACGTCGAAGACTTCATCGCGCGCAATGCCGCTCCAAACGCAAGTGGTAATGTTGCGCACAGTATTGAAGCAGGCTTCCCGCACAGTGAGGCCGGCATCTTGCAATACATGCATCAAATCTGCCGCGCGTGTGAGCGGCACGAAGTGATATTGCACGTTCTGGCGTGTAGTGATGTGGCCTTTGCCGCCGGCGAATTCATCCGCGATTCGGGCGAACTGCTCGAACTGGACAGCGGTGGCCAAACCACCGGGAATCTTCACGCGCACCATCTGCACGCCGGGCTGCCGTTGACCGTAAATACCATGTTTCAGGCGAAATGGACGGAAAGCGTCGTCGGAGATGTCGCCCGCGAGGAATGCCGCAGCCTTTTGGCGGAAGATTTCGATTTCCTTACGAACAGTCTGATCGTGTTGATTCTCAAAGGCTTCGCGCTGAACGAGGTCTTCCTGAATGGCGGCTGGCATAAACACCTACTTCCCTATAGAGATTGATCTATAGTGCTTATATTGAGATTACAGGACCGGCGCTGAGGATGCAACCGGAATGGGACGGGAAGATTTGGCACGCTTTGTGACGCCTCCACCCACGTAACCAGCTTCGGCAATGCTGCGCCAAAGGATTGCATGTTCCGCCTGACGGCAGCTTTCCTTTTATGCGCGTCCAGTGTCCTTCAGGCCCAAAGTACTGGGAAAATCACCGGTAAAGTCATCGACGCCGTCACTGGTCAACCCATCCCCAGAGTACACGTCTCCAGCAATACGGGGGACCGGTCGGGGCAGTTCGTGGGATCTCTGACCGGCCCCGATGGCGTCTACACCCTCGATGATGTACCCGCCGGAGCCGTTTACATGACGGTCAATCTTGACGGATACAAATTAATTACCGAGCATTCCGAGCCGCGCGCCATATTTCCCTTGGCGGCGGGCGAAACCGTGCATCGCGACTTCACCATGCATCCGCAGGCGCGAATTTACGGCGCCCTTCTCGACCGAGATACCGGCGAGGAAATTATCGGGCATACCGTCTCCGCTGTGCGCAAAGAATACGTTCCCGGTCACACGTTCTTTATTTCAAGGGCGGGCCAGCAGAAAGGCAACGAGTTCGATATCACGAACCTTGAGCCCGGCGATTATTTGCTGCAGATCGACTCGAATGAAGAGGCGGCCTTCGTTTTCCCGGCCGACGCGTCGCCAAAACCCGCTCCCAAGAAGTGCTACGGCCAAAGCTGGTACCCGGATGCGATGAGCATCGATACGGCAGTATCGCTCCATATTGCGGAAGGGGAAAGCAGACATCTCGATATCTCCTTGCGCAGCCGCGAAACGCATTCTATTTTCGGCATGCTCAAAGCGCCGCGCGAGCTCGACGGAAAGCCGCTCACATTGGCGCTGCAAACCACAGCTTTGAACGGCTGGGTCGCGATGATGCCCGCGCCGGGAACATTTCGCATTGACAATCTGGCCCCCGGCAACTACCGGCTGGGCCTGACCGGTGGAAAGCCTCTGACCGACACCAAAACCTTCAGAGATTACATGCTCTTCGCCCTGGATACCGGCAGCAACGCAGACAAACCTGCCGTGAATGCAGTCGGCGATTACGTATTCGAAATCGGAAATCACGACGTGGACAATTTCAACATTGCGCTGCTGCCCTATGCGGGCGTGCGCGGCGAGGTTCGCATGCTGGAAAAAGATGCCCCGTTACCTCCCAAGTTGGGAGTAGTCCTGATGCCAACCGCGGATTATCTGGTCAATTTGAAGACTGGCGGGGCGATCGGCGGAGGCCCCATGACTATCCGCGGTAGTGCGGTGTCACAGACGGGCCGCTTCCAACAGGAATGGCTGCATCCCAGCGAGTATTGGCCGCAATTGAGCCGTCTGCCGGACGGCTACGCGATTGCGCAAATTCTCTTTGATGGCGCAAGCCCGCGTAACAGCACGATGACGCTCAGCGCGCCGGATACTTCGCTCACGTTCGTAGTGACCTCGCGGCCGGGCGCGATCACCGGCGTGGTGCATGACGATAGCCAAGGCGTGGTGCGCGGCGCGGAAGTCGTGCTATTGCCGGATCCGCTGCCGGACAAGGTTGCGCCCGAGGTAATTCAGACCCAGGAATCGGGCCAGGACGGAAGCTTTGCCTTCCGGAATCTGGCGCCGGGAAAGTATCGGCTATTGCTTCTGACGAAAGCCGATCGGGCAGGCGAGGGCGACCCGGAGTATCTGAGGCAGCGGTCTATGGACGTGGATGCAATCGAGGTTACCGCGGCGCAAGTAGTAAGAGTGGAGTTGAAGCGGTGAGCGTCGCGGAGATGCAACGATGCGGTTCATTTCAGTCGAAGAAAAGTCACTCCAATCTTCAATTGGAGATCCTCTTCTATTTGCACCATCGACGCACTCAGCGGAACATCTTCGCGATACAGGAAACTCGCGTGCAGGTTTCGCGAACACGCTATCGTGTGCCGGACATTTGTGTATTCGTTGGACCCGAGCCCGATGAACAGATCTTCACGCAGCCCCCATTTCTCTGCATCGATCCGCAAACGCGCCGGGCTTGGATTTACCGCACCGAGGGCATGCGCGAAGTGCGGGATGGCGTCTTGCGAACGGAAAATCCTGACATCGAAATTCCGCTGGAGCAGATGTTTTCAGGAATAGAGGCGACTCTTGATGCCAGTTCTGGCATACAATGGAGGCGCAGTGCCGGAGAAGCCAGAACAAACGCGGAAGCTGATTTGGCTCGTCGATTCGCTCGTTCGGCTGACTGGTTTCCCACCGATCGTTCGTAAGAAACTCGGTTTCGCCTTGTACCAAGCGCAGGTCGGTCAGAAACATGAGAGCGCAAAGATGTTGCACGGCTTTGCGGAAACGGTATGGCAGGTGCGCGCAGACGATTCCGGCGGGACGGTATTGAGCGGTGTACGTAGTACAACTCGGGGAAGCAGTTTATGTTCTTCATGTTTTTCAGAAGAAGGCAACATCCGGAATCGCGACCCCGAAACGGGAATTGGATTTGATCCGGCAACGGCTTCAGCTTGCGCGCAAGCTCGCCGGAATTTGAGGAGAGTGAAAATGCCTAGTCGTGAGTTTACGCCAAGTTCCGGGAACGTCTTTGCGGATTTGAACCTCCCGAATGCAGATGATCTCCTGGCGAAGGCCGAACTGGCTGCGAAAATTATCGCGGAGATCCAGCGCCGGCGGCTCACACAGAGACAGGCGGCCGAGATTCTTGGTATTGATCAGCCGAAGATCTCGGCGCTCAACCAGGGCAAGCTGTCCGGCTTTTCGATCGAACGCCTTATGCGACTCCTGCTGATGCTCGGGCGCGACATCGAAATCACGGTTAAGGCAAGGGCCAAATCGAGATCCGCGGCCAGACTCCGCGTCGCATGATTTTGTGGGCGCCCACTAAGAGCAGATTTTCAGGAATAGGGGCGCTCTAGACTTACTTAACAGGTTGTTGAAAAACACCTGAAATCAGTTAACCGCTGATCAATACAGATTGAAAACAATGGGTTTATCCGCGTTGATTTGCGTTTATCCGCGGCCCATTTGCCCTTTTTCAGCATCCCGCTAGTTCAGAAAATAAGTCCGATACAGCGTATCCCGCTGCTTCGGCACAAAGCCCGCATCGCGGATAATGCGCCGTAGTTCCTCTTCGCTCGCGCGATGATGCGCGCCGGCCGCGGAAACCACGTTCTCTTCAATCATGATGCTGCCCACGTCATTGCCGCCGAAGCGCAGGCCCAACTGGCACGTCTTGAGGCCCTGCGTCACCCAGGAAGACTGCACGTTTTCAAAATTCTCGAGATAAATCCGCGAAATCGCCAGGGTTTGCAGGTATTCAACCGCCGTCGCTTCCTCTTTCACGAAACGGCCCAGCGAGGTGTTTTCACGCTGAAAGGTCCACGGAATAAACGCCGTGAATCCACCGGTCTCGGCTTGCAGGTCGCGGATCAGGTCCAGGTGATTCATGCGCTGCTCGATAGTTTCGCCAGTGCCGAACATCATCGTAGCCGTGGTACGCATGCCCAGTTGATGCGCGGTGCGATGCACGTCCATCCATTCATCCACCGAACACTTCAATCGGCTGATACGGTGGCGCACATCGTTGTCCAGAATTTCGGCTCCCCCGCCGGGAATCGAATCGAGACCTGCATCGCGCAGGCGCGCAATCGTATCGCGCAGACTGATTCCGCTAACGTCGCGGATGTTGGTCACCTCAGGCGCCGACAGGCAGTGCAGGTGAATGGGAAAGCGTTCTTTGATGCTTCGAAAGAGGTCCTCATACCACTCGATCTTCAGGTCGGGATGCAGGCCGCCCTGCATCAATACGCCGGTTCCGCCCAGATCGATGGTCTCCTGAATTTTTGCGAAGATCGTTTCCTTCGGCAGAATATAGCCTTCGGCGTGGCCCAGCGGACGATAGAACGCGCAGAACGTGCAGTATTCGGTGCAGAAGTTGGTGTAGTTGATGTTGCGGTCGATGATATAGGACACGATCCCTTCGGGATGCCACTTGCGGCGTGCGGCGTCTGCCGCCATACCGATGCCGATCAAATCGTCCGAACGGAAGAGGTCGAGCGCTTCATCGCGAGAAATCACTTTTCTATTTTAAACAAGAATCCCGCGCAAACATGCGCTTTGCGCTTCCTGAATTCGAAAAGCGGGGCTATCCCGGCGCCTATGCGCCAGCCAGGGCGTATTGGCGATCGGGCGTCTGCATGAAAACGTAGAGCGTAAACAGCGGCTTGCCCTTGCCCATACTCCAGCGTCCCGCATCCCATTGGCAGCGCAAGTAACGCACGTCCGGGCGCGTTGAAAGATCGAGATACATCTGGTATGTGCCGCAATAACACTTTTGTGGATAGCTGGCTAGCGGCGCCGAGCCCCAGTTGGAACCGTCCTGCGAACCCCAGATGGCGACTTCGATGCTTTCTTTTTCGAGTATGCGGGTGATGCCGAGGGTCAGAATCAATGTTCCGCCTCGATCTTCGCCCAGTTCGATTGCAGACCCGGAGCCCGCCGTTCGGACGGTGGTCTCTGGCAGTAAGAATTCCATTCTGCCCTCCTGCCCGGCGGGACGCAATTCAACTCTTGAGACGAAGGAGCTGTAGCCGAGCCTGTTCTAGCGTCTCATATTTCTTACAAAAACAAAAGCGGACCCAATTATCCCCGTCGCCGGCATGTGAAAAGAAACTCGATCCGGGGACAGCGGCGATGCCGATGTTTTCAATCAGATGACGGACAAAAGCAACATCGTTATCGAACCCCAAGCCCGAAATATCGGCCATCACATAATATGCGCCGCGCGGAATCGAACAGCGCAGCCCGGCGGCCTCTAGCGACGCCACCAGGTGATCGCGTTTGCCCACATATTCGGCGGCGAGATTCGCATAGTATGAATCCTCCATGCCGAGCGCCATAACGCCGGCCTGCTGTAAGGGAGAGGCCGCCCCCACTGTAAGAAAGTCGTGGACTTTGCGAATAGAATCGGTGAGATCCGGACGCGCCAGAACCCAGCCGACGCGCCATCCGGTGACGGAATAGGTCTTGCTCATGCTGTTGATCAGAATCGAGCGCTCCCGCATGCCCGGCAGCGAAATGATCGGCGTGTGGACGGCGCCATCGTAGACGATGTGTTCATAGATTTCGTCGGTAATAGCAAGCGCGTCGAACTCCTGACAAAGACCGGCGATGAATTCTAACTCGCCGCGCGTGAATACTTTTCCTGTTGGATTGTTGGGCGAATTGAGAACGATGGCCTTGGTGCGGGGGTTGAAGGCGCGGCGCAGTTCGTCGCGGTCGAAGCTCCAATCAGGCGCGTGAAGCTTTACGTAACGGGCGACAGCCCCGGAGAGCTGTGTATCGGGATTGTAGTTTTCATAGAAGGGCTCGAAGAGGACCACTTCATCGCCCGGATCGATAACGGCCAGCATGGCGGCAATCATTCCTTCGGTAGCGCCGCAGCAGACCGTAATTTCGCGTTCCGGGTCGAACTCCATGGCATAGTGGCGCGCGTACTTGGCCGCGATAGCGTCCCGGAAAGGCTTTGCGCCCCAAGTGATGGCGTACTGGTTAATATCAGCGTCGATAGCCGCCGCGGCGGCGTCCTTCAGAGCTTTAGGCGCGGGAAAATCCGGGAAGCCTTGGGCCAGGTTGGTAGCCCCGTGGCGGCCCGCCAGCCGCGTCATCTCGCGGATGACGGATTCGGTGAAATTAGCGATGCGCGCGCTGCGAAAGCGCGGACGAAGCGCGGGAACAGTGGTCGACACTCTTTGAGATTATCAGCAAAAGCAGGGGTTCTGGCACGCTTCCACCGGGCTAACACAGACACGGTAGCCGATTCATCTTGACAAGCCGGGCGTCCTCGGGTAAATTCGGGTTGCAGGCGAAGAAAAGGCGAACAAGATGGCTTCCAACTCTCAACCCCGGTTCGACTCGATTTTGGCTACGCGGCCGGATTGGCAGTTCAGGCGGCCGCCGGATATGGTGGGAAGCGGTGTCCTTGAAATCGATCAGGCAACCGGCGGTTTACCCAGAGGATGTCTAACAGAAATATTTGGCCGCGCCTCGTCCGGACGCACCAGTTTGCTTGTCTCCATTCTGACTGAAGCCGCCGCTCGCGACGAATCCTGCGCCCTGGTGGACGCCGAAGATGTTTTTGATCCTGTTTCAGCCGCTGCCGCCGGCGTGAAACTCCATCGCCTGTTATGGGTCCGCTGCAATCATAATGCGGAGCACGCGCTCAAAGCCGTCGACTTGCTGATTCAAGGCGGCGGATTTGGGCTGGTGGTCATGGATTTGGGGGATACTCCCGTCCATACCGCGCGCCGCATTCCGCTTGCTTCCTGGTTCCGCCTGCGCCGCGCGGTCGAACATACTCCAGCGGTGTTGGTGTCGCTGGCCCAGCAATCCAACGCCAAAACCTGTGCGTCGCTGCAACTGGAATGCGCGCCCGAACGGGTGGAATGGAGCGGAATGCGCAATGTCTCCCGCTTGCTCCGCGGCATTCACGTACGGGTAAGCGCAACCCAGAAAAGTAGAGTATGTTCGCTTGTCTACACGGCGCCAGCAATCTGACCGCGCTGGCTCTCGAATTCTCGCCGCTGGTAGAGCGCACCGGTCCTCAGACCGTGGTGTTGGACGCTTCCGGCTTGGATCGTCTGATCGGATTGCCCCAGGATATAGCAGCCGCCATCGCGCGCCGGGCGCCGGAGATTGGCGCCGGAATGACGAGCGCGCAAATCCGGATCGCGCTGGCCGGGAATCCCGATGCCGCGATCTGTGCGGCGCGCGGATTTGCCGGCATCCATGTCATTCCGCAAGGAGACGAAGCAAAGTTTCTCGCAGAGTTGCCTCTCTCTGTGCTAACGCCCTCTTCGGAATTGCAACAAACCCTGGAGCGGTGGGGCATCCGGAGCTTTCGGGAATTGGCCGCGCTGCCACCCCTCGGCATAGCCGAACGGCTCGGCAAAGAGGGGTTGCGCTTGCGCGAATTGGCGCGTGGGGAGGTATGCCGCAAACTCACGCCCATCGAAGATCCATTGCGTTTCGACGACGAGATGGAATTGGAAGATCCAGTGGACTTGCTGGAATCCGTGCTGTTCCTGCTCTCGCGCCTGTTGAACGGCCTCGTAATGAAGTTGGCGACGCGCGCCCTGGCCACCGATGAACTTCGCTTGCATCTGAGGCTTGAGAACCGCACGGTGCATCAGCGCACGCTGCGCCTTCCGGTTCCGGCGCTCAATCCGAAAGCGTTCCTGAAGTTGATGCAGCTCGATCTGGAAGCGCATCCGCCCCCATCGCCCATCGTGCACATTCGCCTGGAAGCAAACCCCGCCAAACCGCGCGCCGTGCAGGAAGGTCTGTACACGCCCGCTGTGCCTGAGCCGGTAAAATTGCAAATCACGGTGGCGCGGATTCGCGCCATTGTAGGAGAAGGCTGCGTGGGGTCGCCGGAACTAATCGACTCCCACCGGCCGGATGCCTTCCGTATGGTGGAGTTCGGACAGGCTAAGCCTATCTCATCTTCTTCCCGCATACAGCTCGCCTATTGCGTTTTCCGCCCCCCGCGTCCCGCTACCGTATCTATGCAGGCCGGCGCTCCTGCCTATGTCTCCGCCCATGGATTGCACGGTAAAGTTTTCGAGCATGCCGGTCCGTGGGTCACGTCGGGCGATTGGTGGACCACCAACCCATGGTCGCGTAGCGAATGGGATGTTGCGCTCTCCGATGGCGCCCTGTATCGCATCTTCCAGGAACCGCGCGGCTGGTTTGTAGGCGGCAGCTATGACTGAGCAATATGTGGAACTGCACGCGCGCTCGGCCTTCAGCTTCCTCGAAGGCGCTTCCAATCCCGAATTGCTGGTCGCAAAAGCTTTCGAGTGGAACATGCCCGCAATGGCGATCCTGGATCGCGATAGCGTCTCGGGCGCGGTCCGGTTTCACATGGAAGCTCGCAAGAAAAAGATCAAGGCGTTAATAGGAGCGGAGATTACTGCTAAAGAAGGATTCCGCTATCCCGTATTGGCGGAAACCCGGGAAGGCTATCAGAACCTTTGCCGGCTGCTTTCGAAAATCAAACTGCGCGAATCGAACGGAAATCAGCACAAAGCAGCGGCCAGATTCGAGGATGTCGGCGAATTCGCTGCGGGCCTGATCTGCCTGACCGGCGGCGATGAAGGTCCTCTTGAGTTTGGGCTGCGCAGCGGCCAGGAAGGCGCCAACCGGCAATTGCGGCAACTGGTGGAAATCTTCGGCGAGCGGAATGTATTTGTCGAACTGCAGCGGCATCACCTGCGCGAAGAGGAGCGCCGCAATCAGGCGGCGGTGGAAATGGCCCGCCGCTTCCGGCTACCGCTGCTCGCCACAAATGGAGTTTCTTATGCGGACGCGCAAGACCGTGAGTTGATGGATGTGCTCACTTGCATCCGCAACAAGACCACCATTCACAAAGCCGGCAAGCTGCTGGCGCGCAACGCGGAACGACGCCTCAAGCATTCCGGCGAAATGATGCGCCTGTTTGCCGATCTGCCCGAGGCAATCGCCAACACCAGCGTTCTTGCCAGCCGGATCGCTTATACGCTGGCGGATCTGGGCTATGAGTTTCCGCCCTATCCCACGCCCGAAGGCTCCGATATGGATTCCTATCTGCGCCAACTCGCCTATGAGGGCATGCTCAAACGATATGCGAGCCATCCGGAAAAGGTGCGCGCGCAGATTGAAAGAGAGCTGGGTCTGATCAAACATTTGAAACTGGCCGGATATTTTCTGATCGTTTGGGATCTTGTAGATTTTTGCCGGAGGCAGAACATTCTGGTGCAGGGGCGCGGATCGGCCGCTAACAGCGCGCTTTGCTACGTGCTTGGAATCACCGCCGTCGATCCGCAAAAATTCAACTTGCTGTTCGAACGCTTTCTCTCCGAAAATCGCGACGAATGGCCCGATATCGATCTCGATCTTCCGAGTGGCGATCAGCGCGAAAAGGTCATTCAATATCTATATGCGAAGTACGGCCGCATCGGCGCGGCCATGACGGCCAACGTCAATACATATCGCGGACGTTCGGCGGCGCGCGAAGTGGGCAAGGCGTTGGGATTTGATGTGGAGAAAATCTCCACCCTCGCCAAACTCGCGCCCAATTGGGGATATCTGGATCACAACGACAACGCGGAGGTGCATTTTCAACAGGCGGGCATCGACATTCAGCAGCCGCGGGAGAGGAAGTTTTTCACGCTCTTTCAGGCCATTCAGAATCTGCCCAGGCATCTGAGCCAGCACTCTGGAGGTATGGTGATTTGCGCGGGAAGGTTGGATTCCATCGTTCCCTTGCAGCCTTCCACCATGCCGGGCCGCGTCGTTGTGCAGTGGGATAAGGACGATTGCGCGGACATGAAGATCATCAAGGTCGATCTGCTCGGCCTGGGCATGATGGCGGTGCTCGAACAATCGCTGCAATTGATCCGCAAACATCACAACGAAGAGCTCGACCTGGCGAATCTCCCCCAGGACGATCCCGACGTGTATCGAACTCTGCAGGCGGCGGACACGATTGGCCTGTTTCAGGTGGAAAGCCGCGCGCAGATGTCTTGTCTGCCGCGGCTGAAACCCAAAGAGTTCTATGACATCGTGGTGGAAGTGGCCATCATCCGCCCCGGCCCCATTGTTGGCGAGATGTATCATCCCTATTTACGCCGCAGGAATGGAATCGAAGCGCCCACCGCGCCGCACCCTTCACTGGAGCCCATTCTGGAACGAACGTTGGGCGTCCCTTTATTTCAGGAGCAACTGATCCGCATGGCAATGGTGGCCGCCGGCTTTTCCGGAGGCGAGGCTGAGGAGTTGCGGCGCGCGTTCGGCTATAAACGTTCCGCGCAGAAAATGCGCGAGGTTGAAGTGAAGCTGTCGGCGGGAATGACAAAAAAGGGAATTACCGGCGATCAGCAAAACCGCATCATTCAATCGATCACATCTTTCGCCGCATATGGCTTCCCGGAATCGCACGCGGTAAGTTTCGCGCTGATTGCTTATGCCAGCGCCTACCTGAAGTGCCACTATCTGGCCGCGTTCACGGCGGCGATTTTGAACCATCAGCCCATGGGATTTTACGCGCCCGCGGTTCTCGTCAAAGACGCGCAGCGCCATGGCCTGCGCGTGCTTCCCGTGGATGTGACTAAGTCCGAATGGGAATGCGCCATCGAAGAAGGCTGCGTGCGGCTCGGCTTGCTCTATGCCCGGGGATTCAGCCAGGAAGCCGCGAGCGCGTTGCTGAACGCGCGCGCCGAACGTTCGTTCACCAGCATTGACGATCTGGCGCTTCGCGCCCGCTTACGCAAAGACATGATTACTCGCCTGGCGGAGATTGGAGCATTAAACTCGCTGGGCCATATCCATCGCCGCGACGCTTTATGGCAGGCGCAACGCGCGGTTCTTCCGGCCGGTCCACTGCTCGCGCCGCTTGAAGAATCGGGAGATCCTTCCCCGCTCGCCGTCATGGATTCGGAAGAGCGCTTGTCGGCCGATTACGACGGTACGGGCCTGACAATCGGCAAACATCCCATGGCTCGCCGCCGACGGGAAATGGATGCGCTCGGTGTAACCCGCGCCAGCAATCTGGCGCAGGTCCCCCACGGCCGTATCGTATCTATCGCCGGAGCCGTCATCGTCCGGCAGCGCCCCGGAACCGCCAAAGGGTTTGTATTCCTCTGCGTGGAAGATGAAACCGGCATCGCCAACATCATTCTCACGCCGCCTTTTTTCCAGCGAAATAAATTGCCTATATTGAGCGAGCCATATCTGCTGATCAAAGGCGTGTTGCAAAAGCAGGATGGAGCGATCTCCATCAAGGCGGGATACGTGGAAGGGTTGCGCGCCGGAGCGGCGGCAAAGTCGCACGACTTTCATTAAACATTCGTGCCGTGCCGGAATGCTATCCTCACCCTAGCAGCATGAAACTCTGGCGCCTGGCAGGCTGCGCGGCCCTGATTGGAACGGCTTGGGCATTTCAGCATCCTTTCCGTGAGTTCAACGGAGTCGAATACCGCATCGGCGACATACCCCTACCAGCGGATTATCAGGAAAAGACTGAGTGGACTTTCGCACGTCTGATGTACCCGCCGGCTCCCGGCGGACGGGGAGGCTTTGGCCGGTTTGGCCGCATGGGCGGCTATGATTGGACTCATGGCAGCTCCATCTGGACACAGGATTTCCCGCGCGCCGACCGCCACTTCGCGCAAGCCGTGCGCCGCCTGACGCGCCTTAGCGTCCGCTCCGTGGAACAGCCCGTGAATCTGGATGATGGCGATGTGGGGGATTGGCCCTGGCTTTACGCCGTGCAAGTGGGCCACTGGAATCTGTCCGATTCCCAGGCCAAAGCCATGCGCGAATATCTACTTCGCGGCGGTTTCTTCATGGCCGACGACTTCTGGGGCGAAAACGAATGGGAGATCTTCCTGGCAAGCATGAAGCGCGTCTTTCCCGACCGCGACGTGGTCGATCTGCCCAATGACACCGGTATTTTCCATTCCGTTTACGACTTGGATGACCGGTACCAGATAGCGAGCCAGGGATCGGTAAACCGCGGCGTAACCTACAAGTGCAGCCCGTGTCCCGACAAATGGCGCGGCATCTATGATGACAAGGGCCGCGTGATGGTGGCGATTACGTATCAATCCGATGTGGGCGATTCTTGGGAATGGGCGGACGCGCCCACCTACCCCGCGGAATCGGCCGCGCTAGGCATTCGCATCGGAGTAAATTACATTATTTACTCCATGTCCCATTAGGCGACGCGAACATCACAAAAGTCAGATGAGAAAGAAGAAAGAAGGGGATCAGAAATCGAGGAAGCCAGAAGAACAGAATAAACCAGGTTTTTATTCTGACTTCCTCGACTCCTGACTCCCTCGACTTCCTCGACTTCTTTCCCAACCTTCCCAGCGAGGCATGTTAAACTGTAATGGTTCCTACAGATTCGACGTATCTTCAGGCACCCTTCTCCAGCTCTTCGATTTGCAGCACACGGTGGCTAGAACGTTTGTTTCGTCGGCGGAAAGCCAAAACATGTCAGATACCGACATCATGACGATCGTTAGTTTCCTCCTTCTCGTTCTTCTCGTGCTGATGGCTCCTCCAGGACCGGGTACTCCTTTACAGTCGCCCGTGAGACTTCAATAGGATTACCCGGCAGCGGCCTCAAAAAATTGGAGCGATTGCTCCGCTGCCCTTTCCCATGTAAACTGCGCGGCTTGGCGCCGCCCTTTACAAGCGAGTTCGGCGCGGAGATCGGGCGAGAGTAACAGGCGCTCCATGGCATCGCGGAGTTCCGCGATGCTGCGGGGATCGATGAGCACCGCGGCATCGCCTGCAATCTCCGGTAGCGAAGACACGTTGGAAGTAATCGAAGCCACGCCGGCGGCCATGGCCTGCGCCAGTGGAAAGCCGAAGCCCTCATACAGCGAGGGGTACGCAAAGATTGTGGCGGCGGCAGTGATCGACGGAAGGTCGCTTTCCGGCACATAGCCCAGGTAGCGCGCACGGGAAGCGCCGCGGACTCGTGCCGAAGTATCGCTGTCTGCCCAACCCATCGGCCCGGCAATCACCAGATCGAAGTTCTCGCGCAGTGAAGGCGCAAGCGCCTCGAACGCCGCAATCAACGTCCGGATGTTTTTCCGTGGCTCAATCGTCCCCAGGCCGAATACAAAAGGCCGCTTGAGACCGTAGCGAGCGCGAACTGCTTCCATGGCGGCAGATTGCGCCTCGAAGTAAACGCGCGGCACGCCGGAATAAATCACAGAGATGCGCTCCGGATCCAAATGCAGGATGCGCACGGCGTCTCGTTTGCTCGATTCTGAAACGGCGATGAGCCGATGCGAACGGCGCAAGAGATCGGCCGCGGCGGCGTCGGCGCGGCGCGTGGCCGCGGAATGCAGTTCAGGCATCAGCCACGAAGTCATATCGTGAATGGTGGAAGTCAGCCGGGGACGGCGCGGCGGATGGCGCACCAGGTTGGTGGCGTGGAAAACATCGCAGCCCCGCGCGGCGAAATCGAGCACCGGCAGCGGCGTGTAGTTGGATAGTGCAAGCGCGCCGAGTCCGAAAAATGTTCGCGCCGAGCCCACCGTGGAACCATCGTGATTCAGCGTTGGCGAAGCGCCCAAGGACGGAAACGTACGGATGGCATCCACGCCGGCGATGCGCCGCAAATGTTCGATCCAATAATAGAGATAGTTCTTGACGCCTGCGCTGCGCACCAGCAGCGGAGTGGCATCAATTGCGACGCGCATCTCAACCAGTATGTGCTACACTTTCGGTTTATGGCAGCTTTTACTGCGCCCAGGCATCATCATCACCATCATGCCCAAACGCGGCGCGCGCTGTCCTAATCGAATTTTTCAACAAGATTGAAAAAAGGACGCCCGCCGGAAACGGTGGGCTTTTTGTTTTTAGGAAGCCTGCATTTCTCAACTTTCAGGTATGACACTCGACTTCGCAAAATCCGACGGCCTTGTAACCGCCGTCATTCAAGATCACGCTACTGGCCGCGTTCTGATGGTCGGCTACATGAACGAAGAGGCCTTCCACCTCACGGCGGAAACGGGCTTTGTTACGTTCTATAGCCGCTCCCGCCGCAAGCTTTGGCGCAAGGGGGAGAGCTCAGGCCATCAGTTGGTAGTGAAATCCATCGCCACCGATTGCGACCTCGACGCGCTGCTTGTGCAGGTGGAAGCAATTGGTCCCGGCGTTTGCCATGAGGGCTATGAAAGCTGCTTTTTTCGAAAGCTCGAGTCGGGTGAATGGACGGTCGCCGAAGAGCGGCGCTACGATCCGGCCGTGGTTTATGGGAGCAAGCAGTGAAGCTCAAGCTCGGCATCCCCAAAGGCAGCCTCGAAAACGCCACCATCGATCTCTTTCGCCGTGCCGGATTCACCATCAGCACCAGCAGCCGCTCTTACTTCCCGGGCATTGACGATCCGGAGATCGAATGCATGCTCATCCGCGCCCAGGAAATGGCGCGATACGTCGAAGACGGCATTCTCGACGCCGGCCTCACCGGTCGCGATTGGATCGAAGAGAACGAATCGAAGGTCATCGCGGTAGCCGATCTGATTTATGCCAAGCAGAGCTTCGGCAAAGTGCGATGGGTGTTGGCGGCGCCGGAGTCCTCCAGCTTTCAATCCGTTAAAGATCTCGAAGGCAAAATCATCGCGACCGAATTGGTGCAAACCACCAAGCGCTATCTTGCCGCGCATGGCGTGACCGCAAAAGTGGAATTCAGTTGGGGCGCCACCGAAGTGAAGCCGCCGGTGCTGGCCGATGCGATCGTCGAAGTCACCGAGACCGGGTCTTCGCTTCGCGCCAACAAGCTCAAGATTATCGATACCGTGCTCGAATCGAATACCCAATTGATCGCCAATACCGCATCGTGGAGCGATCCGGCCAAACGCCGCAAGTTGGAAGACATCAAGCTGCTGCTGGAAGGCGCCATTAACGCGCTGGGCAAAGTGGGCCTGATGTTGAATGTCCACAAGAATGACTTAAAGAAGGTTCTTGACGTGCTGCCGGCGCTCAAGCGCCCCACCATTTCGCATCTGAGCGATGAGGAATGGCTGGCCGTGAATACCATTCTCGACGAAACCACGGTGCGCGACATTATCCCTCGCTTGAAGCAGGCAGGCGGAGAGGGAATCGTCGAGTATCCGTTGAATAAGATCGTACTGTGATCCGCATCGTTCAAAGCAAAGACGTAGGGGCGCTCTTGCGGCGCAAGGCGGCGCGTCTCAGCGCGGCGGAAGAGACGGTGCGCCCTATCCTCGACGCGGTGCGCCGAAGGGGCGACAAAGCGCTGCTGGAATACGCGCGCCAGTTCGATGGCTTCACGCGCGCCACCGTACGCGTCGCGGCGGCTGAACTGCGCGCCGCGGAGAAGCGTCTGGAACCGGCGTTCCGCGCGGCCATCGAGACCGCCTCCGCCAACATTCGCGCTTATGCCCAGCGCCAGATGCCGCGTGAATGGTCGAGCGAGATGCGGCCAGGCCTCCGGGCCGGGCAGATTGTGCGCCCGCTCGATACCGTGGCGGCGTATGTACCGGCGGGAAGATATCCGCTGCCTTCCACCGTGATGATGACGGTGATCCCCGCGCAGGTGGCTGGCGTGGCGAATGTGTGCATTGCATCGCCCAAGCCGGTGCGAGAGGTTTTCGGCGTGGCCTCCTTGTTGGGCGTCAAGAATGTCTTCGAAATGGGAGGCGCGCAGGCCATCGCGGCGTTTGCCTTTGGAACCCGCACGGTGCCGCGCGCGGACCGCATCGTGGGCCCGGGAAATATCTATGTCGCTGCCGCCAAGAAGCTACTGGCCGGCGAAACGGGGATCGACTTCGTCGCGGGTCCCACCGAAATTTTAATCATCGCGGCGGATGGCGACCCAAGCCACATCGCGGCCGACATGCTGGCCCAGGCCGAACACGATACTGACGCGTCGGCCGTGTTGCTCACCACCTCGAAACGGCTCGCCTCGGCCGTATCGAAAGAGATCGGCCGCCAATTGGAGACGCTCTCCACAGCTGCCGTGGCGCGCCAAGCTATTGCCAGGAATTCCGCGGTCGTGCTGGTGAAGTCGCTAAACGAGGCGGTGGACATTTCCAATCGCTTCGCGCCCGAGCATCTGAATATTCCCGACGATTCGCTACTCAAGAACATTAAGCATGCAGGCAGCGTCTTCGTAGGACCTTGGAGTCCCGAGGCCGCCGGCGATTATGCCTCCGGGCCCAACCATGTGCTGCCCACCGGTGGCGCCGCGCGGCAGCGGGGCGGCTTATCCGTAGCCGACTATCTGAAGACGATTTCGGTGCAGCAATTGAACGAAGCCGCCCTTCGCCGTCTGGCGCCGGCCATAACTACGCTCGCTCGCTCTGAAGGTCTCGAAGCGCATGCCCGTTCCATCGAGGTGCGGCTCAAATGAAAGCACGGAAGCTGCGGCTCCAAATGAAGGCGTTGAAGGTGCGGTTCCAATGAAAACGCTGAAGCCCCGGCTCGCGGTTCAGAAAATGGCGCCGTATTCGCCGCCCACGGCTGGACGCGCCGGCAAGTTGCGCCTCGATTTTAATGAAAATACCGTAGGCTGTTCGCCGCGCGTCATTGAAGCCCTGCGCCGCGGCGTGGAGGCGGAGAGCCTCGCCGTGTATCCCGAATACGGCGAAGCAAAAGAAGCCATCGCGCGGTACTTCCAGGTCTCGCCCACCCAGTTCGTATTCACCAACGGCACCGACGAAGCCATTCAAGTCTTCATCAACACTTACGTGGACGCGGGGCAGGAGGCGATCGTGCTCAAGCCTGCTTACGCGATGTACCGCTTTTATGCCGAAGTGGCGGGCGCCAGTGTCATCGAAATTCCGTATGGGCTAGACATGGAATTCCCCCTCGATGCGCTGTTGGGAGCCATCACCAAAGATACCCGCGCCATCCTGCTGGCCAATCCCAACAACCCCACCGGAACCGCGGTCTCGCTCGAAGGCATTGCGCGCATTTTGCGCAAAGCTCGTCACGCCGCCGTGCTCATTGATGAGGCCTACTACGAATTTTCCGGCATCACGGCCTTGCCGGAAATCGCAGCCCAGCCGAATCTCTTCGTGTGCCGTACATTTTCGAAGGTCTTCGGCATGGCGGCAATGCGCCTGGGCTGCCTGTTTTCTAACGAAGCCAACGTGCGATTTCTGCATAAGGCGCAATCGCCTTACAGCGTGAACATGCTGGCGATTCTAGCGGCGCAAGCGGCAGTGGAAGACGTCGATTACGTACGCTCTTATGTAGCGGAAGCGCTGGCCGCGCGTGAACTGCTCTGCCTGGGTCTGGAAAAATTGGGAATTGCCTATATCCCCAGTTCGGCGAATTTCGTATTGGGCCGTTTCGGCGAGCGCGCCATCGAAGTACGCGATGCGCTGCGCACCCGCGGCATCCTGGTGCGCGACCGCAGCTACGAAGCGCCCGGCTGCGTCCGCATCACCGTCGGCACTCGCGACCAAACGCGGCGCATGCTCGCCGTCCTGGAAGAGATCTGGTGAAACTGCACATGAACAAACCCTTGTTGGTTTTCGATATGGATGGCGTCCTGGTCGATGTGACCGAATCGTACCGCGAGACCATCGCTCGCACCGTCGAGCGCTTCACCGGGACACGGCCCTCCAACCAGCGCATTCAAGAACTCAAGAATTCGGGCGGCTGGAATGACGATTGGAAGCTGTCTCACCACATGGTGCGCCAAGCCGGGCTCGAGACCCCATTCGACGATGTGAAAGCTCACTTCCAGGACCTTTTTCTGGGCGACGGTGAAAACGGATTAATGCGGCAGGAGCGATGGATTGCCAAGCCGGGCGTGCTGGAAAGTCTGAATCAAAGATTCCGCCTCGCGCTCTTCACCGGCCGGCCCAAAGCCGAAGCGGAAATGACCTTGCGCCGGTTCGCCCCCGCCCTGAATTTCGACCCGATCATTGGAATGGAGGAGGTAACCGAGCACAAACCCTCCCCGGAGGGATTGCAGAAAATTCTCCAGGCAAACTGCGATTGCGAAGTCTTCTATGTGGGCGATTCAGTCGACGATGCGCGTTCCGCCAAAGCCGCTCGCGTACCGTTCATCGGCATCACCGCCCCGTCGAATCCGTTGTATCTGGATCTGGTATTTCTTTTCCAGGCGGAGAACGCGTACGCCATCGTTGACGACATCAACTACTTGGACGAAGTCTTCCCCGCCGAGGGCGCCGCATGAGATCGGCCGCGATCGAACGCAACACCAAGGAGACGCGCATCTCGGGCGCGTTGAAAATCGAAGGACGTGGCCTCTACGAGATCGCCACCGGCGTACGTTTTCTCGACCATATGCTTGAGCTCTTCGCCAAGCATGGCGGTTTCGATCTGAAGCTCCACGCCGAAGGCGACCTGGATGTGGATCAGCACCACACGGTGGAAGATGCCGGCATTGTGCTGGGTCAATTATTCGCGCAAGCCCTGGGCGATCGCAAAGGCATCAATCGCGCAGGCTACTTCGTACAGCCGATGGATGAAACGTTGGCCGTGGTGGCGGTGGATCTTGGCGGACGCCCAGCCTTAGTCTACAAAGACCGCGTGAAAGTCGTGCTCGTGGGCGATCTGCAAGTGGAACTGCTGGAAGATTTCTTCGGCGGCTTCGTCAATCACGCCGGCGCCAATTTGCACGCCAAGGTATTATACGGCCGGTCGAGTCATCACAAGATTGAAGCGATCTTCAAGTGCTTCGCGCGTGCCATGAAATACGCGTGTTCGAAAGACGCGCGCTTGAAAGACCTGCTTCCCTCGACGAAAGGGCTGCTGTGATCGCCGTTCTCGATTACGGCGCCGGCAATTTGCGATCGGTGCAGAACGCTCTTGAAGAAATAGGTTGCGAATACCAACTGGCGCGCGACGCGGCGGCATTGCGCAAGGCCGATAAAATCCTGCTGCCAGGCGTGGGCCATTTTGGCCAGATGATGCGTGCACTCGATGCTCTCCAAGTGCGCGAAACGCTGAGCGAGCGAATTGCGGGGGGCACTCCCTATTTCGGCATCTGCCTTGGCTTGCAAGCGCTGTTCGAAACCAGCGAGGAAGCGCCAGAGGAGCGTGGATTGGCGATGTTCCCCGGCATAGTCCGCCGCTTTCCGGCTCACGCTCGCGTGCCCCATATGGGTTGGGATGAAGTGCAATGGCGCGCTCGCGGCGAGGGCTCATACTTTTATTTCGCCCATAGCTATTACGCCCCGGTTGGCGACTACGCGAGCGCCACGTGTTTCTACGAAATTGAATACACGGCCGCGCTGGCATCTGGCAACGTGTTCGGGGTTCAGTTCCACCCCGAAAAATCCGGCCCTGCCGGCCTGCGCATCGTCGAAGAGTTCGTGCGATGTTAGCCAAGCGAATCATCCCCTGTCTCGACGTCACCAACGGCCGCGTAGTCAAGGGCGTGAACTTCGTCAATCTGCGCGACGCCGGCGACCCTGTCGAACTGGCTACCCGCTACAACCGCGAAGGCGCCGATGAAGTGGTCTTTCTCGACATCACCGCCTCCAGCGACGCGCGCGAAATCATGGCCGGCGTGGTTGCCCGCACGGCGCGCAAGGTTTTCATTCCGCTGGCTGTTGGCGGCGGAATCCGATCCGTGGCCGATGCGCGGCGTATTCTGCTCGCCGGCGCCGACAAGGTCTCTGTAAATACCGCCGCCGTCCGCCGTCCCGAGCTCATAGCCGAGCTCAGCCGCGAGTTCGGCGCGCAAGCCGTGGTTCTCGCCATCGATGCGCGACGCCATGCGCCCGGTGAATGGCACGTTTACACACGCGGCGGCCGCGACGATGAAGGCATCGACGCCGTCGCCTGGGCAGCGCGCGGCGAAGAGCTCGGCGCGGGCGAGATTCTGCTTACATCGATGGATACCGATGGCGTCCAGGAAGGTTTTGACTGCGCCCTGACGGCCGCCGTGTCGCGCGCCACGCACGTCCCGGTGATCGCCAGCGGCGGCGCGGGAACTCCAGAACATTTCGTGCGCGTTTTGACCGACGGCTGTGCCGACGCCGCGCTGGCGGCTTCGATTTTCCACTACGGCACTTACACCGTGACCCAACTGAAAGAAGAATTAGCCCGGTGCGGCATTCCGATGCGTCCCCTATGATTTTCCCCTGTATCGATTTAATGGATGGCAAGGCAGTGCAGTTGGTGCAAGGCCGCGAAAAAGCGCTTGAAGAGGATTCGCCCGAGGCGATGCTGCACAAGTTCGCCGCCTTCCCCGAAATTCAAGTAATCGACCTCGACGCCGCCATGGGCCGTGGATCGAACGACGCCTTGGTGCGTCTTCTCGCATCCCAAGCCGCAATCCGCGCCGGCGGCGGCGTGCGCACTACGGCGCGCGCAAGCGCGCTCGTAGAACAGGGCGCGCGCAAAGTGATCGTCGGCACCGCCGCATTCACCGCTGACGGAATCGACGGGGCGTTCCTGGCCGCCTTAAACGCCGCCATAGGCCGCGACCGCATTGTAGTAGCGCTCGATTCCAAAGAAGGCCGCATCGTAGTCAAAGGCTGGCGCGAATCGCTGGCGCTATCCGCCGAAGGGGTATTAGACGCGCTCGAGCCCTACTGTTCCGGTTTTCTATGCACCTATGTCGACAAAGAAGGCATGATGCAAGGCACCGATCTCGATTGGTTCCGCCGCCTGCGCGCCGCCACAACCCTCGAAATCACCGCCGCCGGCGGCGTGACCACGATGGACGACGTACGTTCGCTGCTATCCATGAATGTAAATGTCGCCGTAGGCATGGCAATGTACACAGGCAGGCTCGGGGTCGAGGAATTGGCTGCTTTGTGCAACCGGGGCTGATGGCTTGAGTCTTGGTGGTTTCTTTAAGTCGTGTTCCTAATAGCCAGCGTGATCCGTGAAGACTGCTCCAACTCCGTAATCCAAATAGCATATCTCCGAAGCAGGTTCTCTACTTGCGAGGTTCGATAGTCGCAGTTCTCAAGGTGCACCACCTTGGGCGGTGCGCCGCGTGACCTCGACAGGTCGAGAAAATCGGAATCGGCAGTAACGATGGTAAATCCTTCGGCGGCTGCATACCCCAGATTTTCTCGTCTGTGGTGGAGCGCGCCAGCCCCGTCCCAAAGACGTGAGCCGAGCCCGGGAAGAGCTCTTCCAGACGGTTGACGAGCTTAGGAGAAAGATTCGCGTCGAATAAAAGCTTCAAAGGGTCTTGCGCTCGCGCCCGGCCTGCGAAGCATAGGCGTAAACCGCAGGAAAATCGGCCTTTTCAAGATAAGGATAATCGTCCAGGATTTCAGCTTCGCTCATACCAGAGGCAAGCATATCCAATACGTCCCATACGGTTACGCGAAGCTCACGGATGCATGGCTGCCCTGATCGCTGACCAAGCGCCACGGTAATTCGGGATAGATCCGCCTTTTCGGTGGTAGCCATAACCGTATTATCCCAATCTTCAAGGTTCCCGCACTGCCCGAAACCCCACCATCCGGTGGCCCTGAAACGATGGCCACGCTGCCGTTCGCGCGTATGAACGCAGCTCGAACCCTTCCATAAAGAACGTTCCGCCGCGCATTACGCGATACGCGCCCTCTGCCGGCCCTTTCGGGTTCTTGTGAGCGGACACCGAGTAATAATCGCGGCTATACCAATCCGAACACCATTCCATTACGTTGCCGGCCATGTCCATAGCGCCATAGGGAGACGCTCCGTTGTGAGTCTCCACCCCGGCGTGAGCGCTGCCGTCGTAGAATCCCACCGGACGTCCGGTGTCGAAAGCCTGAGAGCCAACGGAATTGGCATAGGTGGAATCGATGGAATTGCCCCACGGATACCGCCTCTGATCCGTTCCGCGCGCGGCTTTTTCCCATTCCGCTTCGGTCGGCAGCCGATACTTCTTGCCCGTCTTTGCGCTCAACCAGTTGCAATAAGCCGTTGCCGAATCCCAATTTACGCCGAGCAAGGGGTAATCATCGCTATTCGGCGTTCCGCCGCCATGATTACGCGCATCGCTCCAATAAGGGACTTGATCCTTCGGAGTTACTTTTCCCTCCGGCCAAAACTTGACATCGTCATAGCCTGGATCGTCGCGAAATTTCTTCCACTCGCCATTGGTCATCTCGAATTTGGCAATGTAGTACGCATCCAACTCCACCGTGTGTACGGGCCGTTCGCGCGGATCGCCGTCGCCGAAATTGTCCCCCATGCGGAACGCGCCGGCCGGCACATAGACGTAATCGCCATGGCCATCATTGACCACCTTGGAAGATCCTGCGCCAGGGCCTGGGGAAGCCGCCAATGCGGCTAAGAATACCAGCGCGCCAAGCGTTACGCCAATCGCCAAAAAACGGTGCATCTACTTACCTCCCGGCAGAAATCCATCGAGTTTCAGGAATAGTTCGAGCCGTCCCATCCAATCGGAAAATTCCGGGCTGCCGAAGCCGCTGCCGAAGCCATGCCGCCCTTTCTGGTAGACATGAATCTCGGTCGTCACTCCAGCGCGAAGCAGGTCCATAAACAATTGCGCATTCCCCAGCGACGGTCCCGTATCGGCGGCTGCGGAGACCAGGAAAGTCGGCGGAAAACTCTTCAGCGATTCGCCCTGAGAAGCGCGACCGACGCCGTATACCAACACCAGATAGTCCGGCCGCGAGCTGATTCTGTCAACCAGATCGGCCGCATTGGGATCGCCCGGCCCGGATGTTCCCACCACGCTGCGCGCCGTGTTCGAACCCGCGGAAAAGCCGATGTAGCCAATTCGATTCGGGTCGAGCTTGAACTCGGCGGCGCGTGAGCGAATCAGTTGAATTGCCCGCTTGCCTTCCATCACGCGCACGTTTTCGCCGTAGCGCGGCGACAGCCGATAGGTCAGGACAAAGGCCGTCACTCCCCAACTGTTGTAGCGTTCCGCGACATCCATGCCTTCCACGCCGTACATCAGCATGATGTTCGAACCGCCCGGAGCGATAATCACCGAACCGCCATTCCGCTTGCCTTCGGCCGGCTGGAAGACGGTGAGGAACGGCTTGTCGAGAGGCCCATCGCTCTTGGCAAGCGGAACCTGGCCCTCCGGCCACAACGGGATGTTGTAATTGGCCGACGGTTTGCCGCCGGTCTTCACGCCCCCGCCCTTATCGGCGTTGGGATGATCGTTCTCCGCGGCGCAAAGCGTACCGAACGCGGCTAGGGCCGCCGCCAACATACGCCGGCGAATGAGGGTGGAGTGGAAAACTGCCATGCCAATCAGTGTCTGCCCGGGCGCGTCGCGCGTCAAGTGCCAGTCAAGGCGCAAAGACCCTACAGACGTGCGGTACCCTGAGAACCGATGACGGATTCTCTCGCAAGTCTCCTCGATTCCGGAGACCAATCACTCTACGACGTAGCCTCAAAGGCGGCTGGCCCCGCCGGATCGCTGCCCATTACTCCCGAGATGCTGCTCGAGCGGCCCTCGGGCGAACTGTTCGGTTGGAGTCAGAACGCCGGCATGGGTTGGGAACCAGGCGCCCTTGGGCGCAAGGAATTTCTCATTCTCAGCACGCACGGTGGAATCCGGGCAGCCGACGGTACGCCGATCGCGCTCGGTTATCACACCGGCCACTGGGAAGTCGGCCTGCTCATGGAGGCGGCTGCCCGCGAACTGAAGTCTCTAGGGGCTGTTCCCTTCGCGGCGTATTGCACCGATCCCTGCGACGGGCGCACGCAGGGTACCACCGGCATGTTCGATTCGCTGGCGTACCGTAACGATGCGGCATCTGTGTTCGGCAGGTTGATTCGCTCCCTGCCTACCCGTCGCGGCGTCATTGGAGTAGCGACGTGCGACAAAGGATTGCCCGCGATGATGATGGCATTGGCGGGCGCGCACAATCTTGCGGGCGTGCTGGTGCCAGGCGGCGTCACGCTGATGGCGGAAGCGAGCGAGGATGCGGGCAAGGTCCAATCCGTTGGAGCGCGATTCGCGCATGGCCAATTGACCCTGCAGGCGGCCGCCGACGCCTTGTGCCGCGCCTGCGCCACACCCGGTGGAGGCTGCCAGTTTTTGGGGACGGCGGCAACTTCGCAAGTGGTTGGCGAGGCGCTTGGAATGGCTTTGCCCCATTCGGCGCTGTCGCCTTCGGGCCACCCAATCTGGACTGACATGGCGCGCCGTTCTGCACGTGCGGTAGTCGCTATGGAGGCGCGCGGTGCGACACTGCGCGGCGTTCTGACGGACGCCGCCGTACGCAACGCCATGGTAGTCCACGCGGCCTTCGGCGGTTCGACGAATCTCATCCTGCACCTGCCCGCCGTCGCACACGCCGCCGGCCTGCGCAGGCCGACGGTGGACGATTGGACAAGCGTGAATCGCGAAACGCCGCGTCTGGTGGACGCGCTGCCGAACGGCCCCAAGATGTTTCCCACGGTACAGGTTTTTCTCGCCGGCGCCGTTCCCGAAGTGATGCTTCATCTGCGGCGCGCCGGGTTGCTCGACACCCGCGTCGAAACCGTTGCGGGCGTCACCTTAGATGCGACTCTCGACTGGTGGGAACAGTCCGAGCGCCGCGCAACGCTGCGGCGGGTGCTGAAAGAGCGCGATGGAATCGATCCCGAAGACGTCATCATGTCGCCCGACGTGGCGGGACGGCGCGGTTTGACCTCGACCGTCACATTCCCCAAGGGCAACCTTGCGCCGGGAGGGTCGGTGATCAAGAGCACCTCGATTGACCCGAGCGTTGTGGGCGAAGATGGCATCTATCGAAAGACCGGGCCGGCACGGGTATTTCGTACCGAGAAGTCGGCGATCAAGGCGATCAAGCGCGGAGACATACGTCCCGGCGACGTGGTCGTATTGATGTGCCGCGGGCCAATGGGCTCGGGAATGGAGGAGATTTTCGAAATCACTTCCGCGCTGCGCTACCTCGACTTCGGCAAGGAGATCGCCGTCATCACCGATGCCCGCTTCAGCGGCGTCTCGACGGGAGCGTGCATCGGACACGTGACTCCCGAAGCTTTGGCAGGTGGGCCGTTAGGCAAAGTGCAGGAAGGCGACACGATTGAGATTGTGATCGATCGCGTGCGTCTCGAAGGTTCGGTTAATCTACTGGTCAACGGCAGCGTCGAAGAGGGCGCGCGCGCATTGTTGGAACGCCACGCCGAAACGGCGGTAGATCCTGAACTGCCGGCGCAGACCCGGCTATGGGCGGCGCTACAAGACGCAAGCGGCGGCACGTGGGGCGGCTGCGTATTCGACGTGGACGCAATCGAACGGCGATTGGCGCAGACGGCGCCGTAAGAGCTTGCATCCGGACGTATCTTAGTAGAACTGGCGCTCAATCTTGTCGGCGCTCCCATTGATACTGCCACGCTGACCGATATCTGCCGGCGCCATCGCATTCACGAGTTTTCGCTTTTCGGGTCGGCGGTACGCGGCGAGAGTAGCCCGACAGTGATGTCGATTTGTTCGTCGAGTTCTTGCCAAACCCGGGATCGATCTGTTCGATTATGCTGCGCTGATATCGATGTTTTGCTTTGCTCGGTCCAAACCTGGACCTTGTGTCGTAGAACGGCCTCAAGCCCCGCATCCGATCGTCGGTGCTTGATGAGGCGCGGCTCCTCTATGCGGCTTGAGAGTCTGCCGCCGATGGCGAATCGGCCGACGTGCCCGGCCGCTTGTGGCGGCCTTGCTGGCGATCCATCGTCTCTTGCGCGCCGGGTGTGAACTGGCCATCGAGCAACGTTGGTATCTATCGACTTCGCTTGACGATCTGCTGCCGATCGACGAAGGCAAAATCAACGACAGACGTTTGTACCGCTGTCTGGACCACATTCTGCCGCACAAGACGTAGTTGGAACGGAATCTCAAGAATCGTTACGGGAGGTTATTCGGAGCCGAGTTCGACGACTTGCTTTACGACCTGACCTGCACGTATGTGAAAGGCGCGGCGGAGAAGAATCCCATGGTGCGCCGCGGGCCGGCTGAAAGACCCTAACAATAGAGCGGCGGCTGGGTAAGATTCAAGCTCGCATCCGTAGGTCAACGATCTTTATGCCGTGGCGCTGACCGGTTACGCTCAACTATCCGGCAGCCTCCAACCGCATCGGAGTTCCCCCTCCTCGTCGAACGGCCAACTGGCGTCGGAACAGTACGAGGTTTGGACATCGAGCCCATTCTCCGTGGCGTAGAAGTAGGTCCTAAAATTCTCCTCGATGATATCCAGCGACGGCATACCAGGCAGTTCTTTGGAGAATGGATCTGTGCAACCCAAGTCATATGCCTTTGCCAAACCGTTCTCGACCAGCGCGCTCAGCGCCTCCACGATTTCGGCGCGCTCAATCGTCAATCCGCATTTGCGGCCATCTTCCGCCAAATGTGGAAGGATGATCTGGTCGAGGTTCTCGAAGTCATCACAAATCTCGTTTAAAAGCAGCCGCTGGAGAAACTCTGCTCGCGTCATACAGTCATTCGACCATGTGAGAGGCGGCAAAGGCCGAAGAACAGTCTACGGCGCCGCGGCCCAGACTGTTTCGGGTACACACCGAGTCGGCTTCGATTTCTGGTCTCCTGTTACGGAATTGCGACGATGCCCCTTGACCTCTACTCCAACGTTGGCCCGCATGATCTCGCTGAGAAGCCTGTGTGCCTCTTGGGGTGCGCCCGGAGTTGCTGCCTTCCTCCCGTCCACAGTGTCCCTGACAACGACCATGCTTGAATACCACGCGGCCGGGGTACAAACGGTTCCGTCGGATAGGTCGAGTTCGGGGTTCTCGGATTGCGAAACATTCGCCCAATGAACGGCTGTAAGTCTGCCTGAATACGCCATAGTGTCGTTGGAGAGATCGTCTTCTGCAGGGTGTCTGCCTGGAGCGGGAGTCGTCGCCACCCGATTTGCCCGATTCGTGAACCGCGTATAGATCGGAAACAGGCGCGCAGCATGCTGACCGCTGATACGGTGCCAATGGGCGTCTCTAGCTTCGTAAGCGGACGTGATCCAGTAGCCGTCGTCGTAGGCCTGACGAATAAGTTCAGCTCTCCCGTCGGCGTCCAAGTCGATCAGGTCCAGTAGCCCATGTTCATCAATTTCGAAGTACCCGTCCATCTCCGAGGGAACGGGACGTCCAGTCTTGTCGAACAACAGAGTCAAGACGTGCATTGGCGGTGCGAGGCCGTTGCCGCCCGTGTAGGCGGCGTAAATCAGATCCATGGTTCCGCTGTTGTCAAGATCCGCGGAGTAGAGGGCCCCGCCACGCATCGCATCTGCGGTTACAGTCCACGGCTTACCTGCTGCGTCCACACCAGCAAACCTAATCTCGTTGCTCTCTTCCACGAAACGAACTGTTGCAGAGCCAATTCGAGCGGCGCTCATACCCTGCACAAACTTGCTGCGGAGAACTCGCTGTGGGAACCGATGGGAAGTCTCGCTCACCGTTAGCGGGAGGTAGTTCTTCATGTACGCCGTGCCAGTCGTTGGTAGTAGCAGCGCGATAATCGTCGTCAGAACGCTCGGTCGTTGCACGAGTTCAGAGTATCTCAGGCGTATTCTGGTTGTGAAGCGGGGGTATCGGCAACGAACGCTTGCGTTCCAACTGAGCTGTCGGCAAAACACCAACGACAAAACGAGTGCCGAACGCATGACACCTGCGCGCTTGCGTAACATGAGGATATGAAATCGCGGGCCGTCACCGCGTTGTTGGCGCTTCTAGCAGGCATCGCCTCAGGCCAGAGACAGGCCGAAAAACCAACCTTTGAGGTGGCCTCGATCAAGCCTTCCGACCCAAGCCCTTCGAACACGATGTGGGTGGGGATGGATGCCAACGCAGGGATGGTGCGGTTCACCAACATCACTTTGCAAGATTGCATTCGGGCGGCCTATCGTACACGGGACTTTCAGATTCAGGGGCCGCAGTGGATCCACGATGCTCGCTACGAAATCGCTGCGAAGCTGGGTTCGGGGGTGCAAAATTAGATTCCTGAGATGATGCAATCGCTGCTTGAAGCGAGGTTTAAGCTGAGGCTCCGCCGTGACAGAAAGGATCAACTCGTTTACGCCCTGTTGCCGGGCAAAGGTGGGCCAACGCTCAAAGTCGCAGAGGCAGGAGCAGCCGACCAATTGATCACAGCCCTGGGCCCGATGGAAGGCCGCGGCCGGCGATGACGTACCAGATGTTGCCTTCCGGTGTGCAACTGCGGGTGCCCGCAGCGACCCTTGCCACCGTTGTGGAATTGCTGTCGCGGTTTATGGAGCGGCCGGTAGTGGATATGACGGGCCTGGTCGGGATGTGCGATCTGAAGTTACTGTTTACGCCGGAGATCTTCCGCGTAACGCCCGCCAGCAAGGCCATCGGACCGGACGGGGTGCGGCTGTTTTTCGAACCGGGGCCGTCCCTATTCGACGCAGTGCAGCCGTACGGTTTGAAACTGGAAGCGCGGAAAGCTCCGATGGAGATGCTGACGGTGGTTCACGCGGAGAGAACTCCGGCAGCGAATTGAGGTTAGGCCCCGACTTTCAAGATCCCAATCCCAGCGCCAAAGCCTGCGTCCCTATCCGTGACGCCTTTTTCAAGAAGTACGCAGAGCGCTACAATTCTGCGCGTACTTGATGGCTCGACAATTGCGTAGGTTCCGATAAGCAGACGTTAGAGCAAGTTATCTTCGACCAATCGCGGATTGTCGGGCCAGTTCCCTGAAAGCCCATTATTTCGATCAGAACCACCGTCTGATTGCCGTAACATAGTAGTCTCGCAGAACCGGCAAAGAGGAGGTCCTTGCCTCAACAAAGAGGCATTGCGACTCGTCCGGCCGAGAGTTGGCCGTGGATTAGCAGGAGTGTAGGTATCTGGAGGCTCAGTTGAAGGCCGGTAGACAATTCGCGACCGTTGCGGCGGCTCTAATACTTGTTGTTAGGATCGATGCCTCGGAGAATTTGAATAAGGTCTGGGAATTCAAAGTTGCTAGTGCCCTTCGGAACAACAGTGCGGGCGGTTCTAACGAACGACTCGGCATTTTTGCCCTGAGTTTCTCACCGGACGCTCACCGCCTCGCAGCGGCGGTTGGTCGCTCACTCAGCGACGAATCGCTCCTTATCATTGATACCAACAAGCCCCGAGAGGACAGCCATATGGTGGATTTCAATTCCAAAGGCTCGGAACATGTTGTTTCAACGGAGCTTTCCTGGTCTGCGTCAGGGCAGCAGATCCTACTTGGCCGTAAGAAGATTCAGCTATCGAACCAAAGCACGTGCACCTTTCCAGAAAAAGCACTGCTGCCGCCTTTTGTGTTCGCGAAAGGGGCGCTAATCGCTGCGAGACAGTCCCCCTTGGTTTTCTCCGAATCAGGGACGCTCTTGGATGGCCAGTACAAACCCATGCGTCTTTCAGAATTTGATCTGGATTGCCGACTCACTGGTGAGGTGGACCTCAGCAGCGACGCATGGAGCATCTACGATGCTTCCTCGGAACGCGGCATCCTCCTTTTATACTGGCAGCAACAGCGCGCCAAGAGTTCTATTGAATGGGCGCTTTCCTTGTTGGATGTCGTTACTGGAACAGTGCTCCGGAAATTTCCGCTGCTCGAACGAGCAAAGTTCGCTGATAGCGGCAAAATTGTATGCGGAGTTGCTGGCGAGGAATGGCATCGCGCGGTCGAATGCGTCGATGCTGATAACGGCACAGAACTGGCCATAACCAAGGGTTGGCGGAACCCGTACATAGACACTGCACGTTCCGCGAGAAGGGCCATTTTGTCCGACTTCAATAGGAAATTCGATTGGAGTGACCTGGTCTGGCGTGAGGGTGGTTCCTTGCGGAAGCGGATTATTTGGGACTTCGGGACCGGGCAGGTGCTAGCGACGTTGCGCGCAAAATTTCCAAAGGTTCCTTATGGCGCCTCCCATGAATTCGGCTATCAATATGCCATCTCGCCCGACGGCAAATACGTGGCCGAGGGAGGCGAGGGAATGGTAACCCTCTATCGGATCGGCTCCTGAGCTACTGAATTGAAGTGGGGTTTTCGGAAGTCCTTGGTGACCACCGTCAACCATTCGGCCGGAAAATGAACTGAAGCCCGTGTGCGCGCAGTGTGAGTAGCGAATCGAGGTCCTTGACGTATGCTTCTCGGTTATCTAGTTCTTGAAACAGCAACCGCAAACCCGCCGCGTCGATTCTCTCCGCGTCGAACCTGTGCTGATTGAAGTCCCACGCATCTGAGATACCCAACAATGAAGCAAAGCGTTTGCTGGCGCTGGTACCTTCGACAATTCCAAACAATTGTGTGATCACCAATGCGCCGGTTTTCGTCGATCGGTAGAAGTCGCGTGGGTACTCCAGGTATTCGACGATATCGGGGCTATACGGTCCCCAGGCCACAATATCTGCGCACAGTTTCAAGGCTCTGACATCCGTTCCATACGTGGTTAACCGCTAACGTTTCAGGGGAATATCAAATTCTCATTCCCTCGCCGCAGTTTAGCTAAGAACGCGACGCACGGCGGCATTTCAGAACGATATGACCTTAGCGTCCATCCGCCCGCTCAGCGGCCCTGCTCGTACGCAACCGTCACGCCGTCTTTTCGGGACACCTGCTTAAAGAGACGTGCCCTCGCCGGATAAACGACCACCAGTCGGTCTGGTCCTGACCAGCGCGCCCTGAGTTCCATTTGTTTGACCGCTCCGTGATCACTGTCGGCGATGAACACGTTTCCGGCGGACTGGGGAATCGGTTTTCAGGCGTGTTGCACCGACACATTCAGACTAAATCCGGTTGTGGAGCCGCATGACCGCTCAAACACAAGGGCCTTCTTGCGGCCATCCGGTGAGGGCGCCTCTTTCGACACAGAGTTTCCGCATGGGTCAGTGCAGGCGACAAACGAGAAGGCCAATACCGCAATATCAGAGCGTTCAAGGGCAATTCTCCTACGCGACACCTGCTGATCGTAACAAGCAAGTAGCCCGCTAAGTGGCATTATCGGATACGCCCGAACTGGACCGCCCAGTGTACTTTCCGATATCGTCTTTCGCCCAACCCGCGTCAGTGGCCCACTTCCGATTGGGCGAAGAACGGCAACAATTCTCGAACTTACGGGCGAAATCAGCCTGAATCGGTGGAGGTAGATTGCCGGTTGATGGGCACGGGTGTGCTCCGCGCCTCTAGTCTGACCACTCGGCGGCGCAACCTGCGTTCCTCAGAATTGGCCCGTCTCCGAATCAACGCAACGCAATATGCAGTTGTTCATCTCCGGCGAACGGAAAGCGCGCGCTCTCGAATGAAGGTGCGGAGTGGGCGAAATGAGGGTTGTTCGACATGCCCCATTGTTCTTTCGGCTTGCCGAGCCAATTCCGGTCCATCCTCTTATTCAAATTCTCATCGTGGAGGACGACTACGGCATACTCGCCAGTAGGCAGGTTGTGAACTTCCAGTACGGTTTCAGGCGACTGCGCCGGCACGGCCTCCGACGTGAGCGCTGATGAAACGTCCTCCGGCCAGCCGGCTGGCGAATTGAACACCAGCACTCCAATCAAACCTCTTGTGTTCCTGACGCCTTCCACGACCAACTTGAGACCATGGCCAGTTGGCGAGGCTTGCGTCGCCAGCGGTGGTGTCCGCATATTTGCGGGCGTTTGGGCTGACGATTGAGGCGCCATCACCGTTATTACCGAGAGTGCCATTACGACGGCTGAATGTCTCATATACCCTGACTTCAGTCCCCTGCGTTCCGATCCGCACTACCCTTGGCATGCGTCCGTCGAAGCCACTACCTACATTCATTGTGACCCTTCTGTCCCATCGTGCGCGCCCTTTAATAGCCCATTTCACATGCTGTTCGGCAGCCGTTGTGGCGCAACCATAAGCGGTCGTGAAGTGGGGTTATCGTCCATAGGCGCGCCGTGATGGACCCGGCAGGCCAGTTTCTGATATCGCCGTTTCGGGCCACTCTACGAGAAGCCCGCTTGCCGGCCACTGCCACTTGCCCGGTCAACTTTTCCGAGAATTGCCAGGCCATCCAAGCTAGCTAGGGGCGGCCTCAGCGGGTGCAGCGGACGAGACGCGAAGGCTTCTCTGCAAACTCAGGCGGCAGAACCTTGATAGCAACGTCGCGATTGAGTTTGGCGATGGCACGGTAGACCACGCCCATGTCCCCCTCGCCGAACTTGGACGTGATCCTGTAGTGAGCGATCTGCGAAGGAGGTGTCATTTGTTGGCCCCTGCCAGCCGCCTACGGATCTCGTCGCCAAAATTGAGGACCACGCGCAGGTGGGTCTCCGGCGCACCCGCATCAGCATCTACCACGGCGATCACCTGCTTGCCATCCGGCATGGCATCGGCCTTCGGAGCCGAGTAATCCGACAAACGGCCCTGGCCCCACGGGTGCGGCGGTTCGTAGACAAAAGACCCGCCTTGAATGGTGTAGCGCACAGTGACCGTATTTCTGGCCTTGTCGTGGAAGAAGATCGGTCCGCCGTCAGGCCAGAATGGGTCATACGCCGTGCCGGAGGAGATCAGCCATTTTCCGCCGCCGGCGTGCCCATCCAGAGTGAGGGATGCCACGTAAACCTTGTACGGCCCGGACTCATTGGACATATATACGATGAAGCGGCCATCGGGAGAGAACGCGGGATTATCCTGATGAGCCGGTCCGCTCGCGACTGTGAAGGGAGTACCGATGCGCGCCCGGCCGCCGTTCTGTTCCACCGGCGCCACCCAAACGTCCCAATCGTTGTCGCTCAACTGGAAGTTGCCGACCACGAACTTTCCATCGTGCGAGAAGCGATGCACCCAGTACTTGGGATCGAGTGGCAGCGTCTCGGGTTGTCCGCCGCCATCGGCACGAACCATGAGCGTGGCATTGCCCGACCGGTAAATCAGCGATCGCCCGTCCGGTGTCCAGACCGGGTTGGTTTGCCCACGGCTGTCCAAGGTGAGCGGGTTGGTGACGCCGCGGGCAAGGTCGTGAATGAGGATGCGGCCTTTGGGATCGGCCACATCGACCACTGCAAGGCGCTTGCCATCGGGAGACACTCGCGGCGTGATGTATCCGGCGGGAGTGTTGAGCAGTGGCTCCTGTTTCCCAGAGGCATCCCAGCGGACCACGACTCTGCCGGCGTCGCGTCCGCGCCGATACACCAGAGTGCCGTTGGCGGAGACATCGTATTGCGCCCAGCCTTCCGGACTGGCTACGTTGTCGATCATCGGTATGGGCTCGCCGGCCAGCCGGAGACTGTCTAGATCGCATCGTACGGCGAAGAGTTTTCCCTGGCGATGGAACACCAGGTAACCGCCGCTGATAAATCGCCCGGCGGTGGCGTCTTTGAGGAATTCCCGTGACTCGGGGTGGCCGGGCATGGCCAGCCGCAAGCTGAAGGAGTACACGGGCCAGGAAGCGCGCACAGTAAATAGCAGACCCTTGCCAAGCGGCAATAACAGCGGCCTCAGTTGATAGCCCGCCGGGTTGGAAGGCACCCAAGCCTGTACCGCGCCGCCCATTTCGGGAATGCGAACGATGGTGTTATCGGCAAGTTGCCGCGGGACGGCGGCGATGACGCCCGCATCTCCCCACGACCCACCGCCGGATTCATCGACCGCGGCAAGATCGCTGGGTACGCCGCCATCCAGTGACAGGCGCTTCAAGCGGTCGGGGGTGAAGAACCCGACCGAGCGGCCGTCCGGTGAGAAGAACGGATCAAGGGCGCCCTCGGTGCCGGGGACGTTGGTGATGGCTGTCTGGTCGAGCCGCCGCATCGCAAGACGTGGGCCCTTGGCGTCGGTGGCGACGAAGACCACGCGGCTGCCATCGGGAGAGATCGCCGGAGCCTGAACCGGCAGGCCGGTATCGAGATCGAGTTGCACCAGCGGACGACCCGCGTCGGGCGACGGCGCCCGGGAGAGAATCCACAGTGCGCCCGCCATTCCCAGCGCCAGCACACCCGCGGCGATCTTCCAAACCGGCGATTGCCTCACGAACGCCGGCTCTGCCTCAGCCGGCGCGGGATTGGCGAGATACACTTCCATCGCGACCCGCGCCTCCCCGATGTCGCGCAGTCTGCGCCGCACGTCGCGTTCCAGGCAACGTGCCAGCAGCGCGCGGATGGCCGGTGGCGCCGCCACGTTGCTCACATCGATCGGGTCGCGCAACACCGCCGCCAGTGTGTGCGAGATCGTCTCGCCCTCGAAGAGGCGTCGTCCGGTGAGCAGTTCACAGAGCACCACGCCGAAGCTCCAGATGTCTGCGCGCTTATCCACCGGCTTGCCTGCCGCCTGTTCCGGACTCATGTATGCCGCCGTGCCCATGATCACCCCGGCCTGCGTGGCGCGGAACGTGACGGTCGGAGAATCTTCCGCGGTGGCGCCGACTGTGGCCGCGGCTTCGCCGGTCTTGGCCAGTCCGAAATCCAGAACCTTGACCGTGCCGTCGGCTGTGACCTTCACGTTGGCCGGCTTCAGATCGCGGTGCACAATCCCCTTTTCGTGCGCGGCTTCCAGCGCGGTGGCAATCTGGAGTGCGTATGCGATCGCCGTCTCGATCGCCACCGGCCCCGCCAGATCCGCGCCCTCCACCAGTTCCATCACGATCGCGCCCTGCTCGATCCCGTAAATCGCCGCGATGTTCGGATGGTTCAGCGACGCCAGCACTCGCGCCTCGCGCTCGAAGCGAGCCATGCGGTCGGGGTCGGCAGCGAAGGAGTCGGACAGGACCTTGATGGCCACGTCGCGATTGAGCTTGGTGTCGGTGGCGCGATAGACGGCTCCCATGCCGCCTTCGCCGAGCTTGGACGTGATTCGGTAGTGGGCGATGGTGGAAGGCAGGGTCATGTGTGCCGGACTTCCTGGCATCGTATCACTTCCTGTCCAACGGGCGCCCGCGCAGAGTTATCCAATACAAGATGATCCTGAAACGGAAGTTGATTCCAATGCAAGATGATCCTGAAAATAGGAGGAATCGGGTAGGCAATCCGCAGGGGAATGCAAATCAGAATGCGGAATGCCGAGAGTCTGACACATTCACAAATCAACGAATTCTTGAAGGGCAGTGCGGGGATCGAGTTCCATGGGCAAAGCCGCGCGGAGGTGTACGGCTTGGTCGAGAAGATGCTGGTGAATCAAGAGTATCATGGGCAACCAAAGAAGCAGCGCGGCGCGATCCGGGCTTACCTGAGCAAGGTCGCCGGGCTGAGCCTGCCGCAGATCGCGCGGCTGATTCGGGCGCATGCCCACACCGGGAAAGTGGAAGCGAAGGTGTATCGACGGCAGCGCTTCGCTGCCAAGTACAGGGCCGCCGACATTGCGCTGCTGGCGCAAGTGGACGGCGCGCACGAGCGCTTGAGCGGGCCGGCCACGCGATGCATCTTGAAACGCGAGTATTCCGAGTTCGGCAATCAGAAGTTCGCCCGCCTGGCAGAGATCTCCGTGGCGCATCTGTACAACTTACGGAACAGCGCTGCGTACCGGAAAGTGGCTGCGGTGTTCCAGCCGACGCGGCCGAGCCCGGTCTCAATCGCCGAGCGGCGGCGGCCCGATCCGCGGGGCGAGCCGGGCTACCTGCGAGTGGATACGGTGCACCAGGGGGACTGGGGTGGCGAGAAAGGCGTGTATCACATCAACGCCGTGGACACAGTAACGCAGTGGCAGGTGATCGGATGCGCTGCCAAGATCAGCGAACAGTTCCTGATTCCGGTACTGGAGGCAATGCTGCATCAATTCCCCTTCCGGATCCGGGGTTTCCATGCCGACAATGGTTCGGAGTTCATCAATCACACCGTGGCCAAGCTGCTGGAAAAACTGCTGGTGGAGTTCACCAAATCACGCCCCAATCGAAGTCAGGACAACGCGCTGGTGGAAGGCAAGAATGGCGCCGTGATCCGCAAGCTGATCGGCTACGGCCACATACCCAGCCAGCACGCCGAAGCGGTGCAGAAGTTTTATACGGCGCATCTGAATCCATACTTGAACTATCACCGGCCTTGCGGCTTCGCCACCGTGAGCGTGGATGGGCGAGGCAAGCGCCAGCGACGTTACCGGCCGAGCGATTATGCAACGCCGTACGAAAAACTCAAATCGCTGAGCACAGCGGAACAGTACCTGAAAGCAGATCTTACGTTCACCCAGCTGGACCGGCAGGCCGGCCGCGTCAGCGACACCGAGAGCGCCAGGCGCATGGGCGCGGCCAAGAGCAAACTCCTGCGAGCCTGCAAAATCGAAGCGCCGTTTCCGCCGCGCTTCCTCTGATGACGCGTGGCAAAAACCAAGACGAAAAACAAAACCGTACTCATAAGGGAAAACAAAATCTCCCTGGTCGGAGCCTATTACGGCCTCCCGTCGGTCGGCCCCGGACGTATCCCAAATCCATTCAAAAAGGAGCTCTTCCCCAGCCCCTAACGACACTCCGTTTTCAGGATCATCTTGTATTGGAAACGAATCCTCATTTCAGTATCATTCTTCGATTGGAAAATGCTGCGCAAGCCGTAGCGTAGGCTTAGCTTAGCTAGCGGCGAGCAAGCCACTCGGAAGCTGCGCCACTGGCCGTGAAAACCGCGTTCTCGTACAGTGGTCCCACGCGGCCCCAACGTGGGAAGTTGACCGGATTACCCGCCAAAAACGCTATGACTCTATCTGGAGTGACCCGGCGCGCGAGATCCGGGAGCGCCGGGATGGTGGTCGCCGGGTCACTTCGGATAGAGACGTTTGAAGGAAGCCGCCCGCGTTTGCGGCGGACGCGGCAGGGCTATGGGTGTTCAATCCGTCCGAGGGCCTTCCGGGCTGACGAGTTGAGGAGCCGAGAGGCGCTGAGAGCAGAGCACGGTGGCTGCGGCCGCCGTTCAGCGAGGTTGCTTGCCGTCGCCGGCGGTGATTTTCGGGGTCTTTTGTCTCCGCTGCCGCGGCTGAGACACACGTCGGCTGCGCGTGCCGGAGCAAGCGCGTATTTCGGCGATGATGGCCAGCTAAGACGTGTCAGCAGAGCTCTCCCGGCCGACAGATCTTCGCAACATCTGTTGGGGAGTGAGCTTTTCGACGAACGCCATGGCTCCTCCGCAACAGGGACAGAGCCAGGAGCCGGAAGCCTTAGCTTCCGGCTCCGTGGCATTTTGCTGTGGCGGAGCGGCTGCGAGAAGTTGCCTGCAGACCGGCAGCAGGTTCCGGCGGCGCCGGTTGGCGAGGAAGCCGCAGAAGCGGATACGCACAAAGCGGCGCGGCAGAGTGTGAAGCAGGAACCGCCGAAGGAACTCCTCGGCGGTTACGGTCATCAGACGTTGTTTGCTCTTATGCGCATAATCCTTCCAGCGGAAAGTGACTTTGCCGTCGGCAAAGTTCACGATCCGGTGATTGGAAATGGCGACGCGGTGAGTGTAGCGCGCCAGATAGTGGAGGACATGTTCGGGACCGCCGAATGGCCGTTTGGCATAGACCACCCAATCCTTACGAAACAGCGGCCGGAGGAAGGCGTGGAAAGCCTTACGCTCGGCGAGCATTTTCATCCGGCCCGGAAACAGCAGTTCTCCCGCGCCAAAAGCGCGTTTCAGGCCGTCCATGAACTTACCGCGAAAGACGCGGCTGAGCACTTTCACCGGCAGGAAGAATGGATAGCGCGGGTGAATCCAGCGTTGGTGATCGGAGGAGAGACCGCCGCATGGAATCACGCAGTGAATGTGTGGATGGATCTGCAGATTCTGTCCCCAGGTGTGAAGAACGCTGAGGAATCCGATCTCTGCGCCCAGATGTTTGGGGTCGGCGGCGATCTCCAGCAGCGTCGCGGCGCTGGCGCGGAAGAGAAGGTCATAGAGGATCTTCTTGTTCTGCAGAACCAGCCACGCCAGTTCGTGCGGGATCGTAAAAACCACATGAACGTACTTAACGGGCAGCAACTCTTTATCGCGATCGGCGAGCCACTGATTGCGGGCGTTGGTCTGGCACTTCGGACAATGTCTCGACCGGCAGGAGTTGAACGAGGTGGCCTCATGGCCGCACTGACGACAGCGATCCAGATGTCCGCCGAGCGCAGCCGTGCGGCAGTGCTCGATGGCAAACAGGACGCGGAGATGCAGCCATGTCAGCCAGGACCGGTTCCTGTCGACGAAGCTGTTGCCGTGCGCGCGAATGATGTCTGCCACCTCGAAAGGCGGCTTGTTCACTTTTTGTGCAGCTTTCGCGACCGCTTCACCAGGTCGGGACTGGACAGTTCCATGTTGTCGAGTGGCGTGCCCGCCGCTTTGATGTGGCGTTCCGACAGATGCAGATAAATAGAGGTGGGCTTGAGGTCGGTATGCCCGAGTAGCGCTTGAACGGTCGGCAGATCCGCTCCGCCTTCCACCAAGTGGGTTGCATAGCTGTGGCGCAGCAGATGCGGGCGTACAGCTTTCGTGATACCGGCTCGCTGCGCCGCTTCCCGGCACGCCTCCCACAGAACTTTGGGCGTGATGGGCTTGTCGGCGCGGGAGCCGTTGATCGTCCCGGGGAACATGTAGGTTTTCGGCTTCATCCAGCGCCAGTACTCACGCAGTGTCTCAAGCGCCTTTGGGCTCAGAGGCACGTCGCGGTCCTTGCCGCCTTTGCCCTGCCGGATGTGGATCAGCATGCGAGTGCTGTCGATATCCTCGACCTTGAGGCGGCACAGTTCAGCCCGCCGCATGCCCGTTGAGTACATCGTGATCAGCATGGCGCGATGGAACAGGTTGCTGGCGGAGTCGATCAGCCGGATCGCTTCTTCCCGCGTCAGAATGATCGGCAGTCGCCGCGGCGCCCTGGGATACGGGACCTCCTCGACCGGGTACATTCTCTTCAGCGTCTTGCAGAAGAAGAAACGCAGAGCCGCCGTGTGCAGGGCGACAGTGCGGACGCCCAGTTTCCGCTCCTGGAACAGGTACACCTGATACGTGCGGATGTGTTCTTTGCCTAATTGATCCGGCGGACGATGGAAGTGTCGCGCAAAATCCTCCACGACCCTCAGGTAGGTGTTTACGGTAGTCTGAGAGTAATTACGACGCTGGAGCTCTTCCAGCATCATTTTTCGAAGTTGGGTCACAGGGACCTCCTTGTGACCCACAGACTACGCCACGCTACCGGAAACCCTCAACCTACGCACACGCGTAGCGTCCGCCGCGCGGGCGGCTTCGTTCTGACGGCGTAGCGTTTACGAACCCAGTTGAGACGCGCCCACGGCAAGTTCCTCGAAAGCTCCCGATATTTGGGGTTATCGTCCATTAGTCGGCCGTGGCGGACCCGGCAGGCCAGTTTCCGATATTCCCGTCTTTCGTCCAAGAAGGCTTCAGAATCGGCAACGCAACCGTCGCACAATCGAGGCCAACACGGTGAGAAGCAGTGCCCCCGCACATCCAACGTCGATGACCAACGGCAACCACCAGTATCCCCGCATGCCGGATGTTGCGGGCAGTATCCAGCAGGCGGCGGCGCCCAGGAGTCCGCCGACTAGAGGCACGGCTGATCCCCCTTTTCCGGTGATCCCGTATCGCACTGGGTATTGCCAGTTCAAGACGATCACTGCCAGAGCCACTACACCCAAAACAGAACCGACGCTCCACCTGGACACTCCACACTCCCAGTCTATTTGACGCCATCACACGTGCGAAAGTCGATCTGGCCGAGAATTGATCGCTGTTGGATGCGAGTTGTGGACGTTATGTAGGGTTATCGGAAACTGGCGACATCGCCAGTCCAGTTCCCGGTAACGCCGTCGTCCACAATGTTCGCGTGGGCAGTATGCGCCTTCTTTAGCCGCTATCATATGGATGTGCAGAAAACTTCAGGCTGGTATGCCGATTGGCGTGCGACGCTCGACATCGACACGGTCGAGTACGGCGTTGGTGGCATCCAACTTTGGCGACTTTCTTTTATTGTTCGAGAGCGGGTCGCGCCGGGAGCGGAAGCGCAGCTTGCGGGTTCGAAATACGAATCTCCTTTCGTGCATGCCTGGAGTCCGCCCGGGTCAGGCTGAAAGAATGATAATCTGTCGAACTGTGGCTGAGTGTTTCGTAAATGCGTTTGCAGCGATCATCGCAGGAGGACCACTCGAGCCTTGGAGCTTTGAACGTGGCGCCTTGGGTCCGCAGGAAGTCGATATTGATGTAACGCATTGCGGTGTGTGCCACACGGATCTTCATTTATTGGATAATGATTTTGGGATCACGGCATATCCGTTTGTTCCCGGGCACGAGGCCGTTGGCTTGGTCAAAGCGACCGGAAGCGACGTGACGCATCTGACGCTGGGCCAACGCGTCGGCGTCGGATGGCAGCGCGGCAGTTGCGGAGAATGTGAGTGGTGCGGTAGGGGCTTACAGAATCTGTGCGCGAAATCTCATCCCACGTGTCTTGCCGGTTATGGTGGCTTCGCGAGGTCACTACGCGCGGATAGCTATTTCGGCATTCCCATTCCGGATGGACTCGATTCTGCAAGCGCCGCGCCAATGCTATGCGCCGGTATAACCGTCTACAGCCCTTTACGCAGATATCTTCGTCCCGCGAGCCGTGTGGGGATCGTCGGCATTGGAGGTCTGGGCCACTTGGCAATCCAGTTCGCGCGCGCGATGGGCGCTGAGGTGACCGCGATTTCGACCACCCAGGATAAGGCCGCTGAAGCTAGGCGATTCGGCGCGCACCATTTTGTGACTTCTACCGATCCCGAACAGATGAAGAAGCTCGCTGGCAGCCTGGACCTGCTCATCGACACTGCCACTGCAAATCTGGATTGGAGCGCTTACCTGGCAACGCTACGCCAGAACGGCGTGTTCTGCATCGTGGGAGGGCCGCAAGGACCAGTCGTATTGCCTGTCCTGCAGATGATCTTTGGACAATACACCTTCGCGGCGAGCATGATCGGCCCGCCCTCCGAGATCGAGGAAATGTTCCGCTTCGCCGCATTGCACGATATTCGAACAGCCGTCGAGATCGTTCCAATGGATCAAGCCAATGGCGCGATGGCTAAAGTGCGCAGCAATAAGGCTCGCTATCGAATGGTGCTGACAACGTAATGACTGCTCGTGTGGCCGATGTGCACGCCCCGCAAACAATCTCACAAAATAAGAAATGCGTGCCGTTCGCCGGATGAGCAGCGGGCTATTGTCGCAACAGTGGTCCTTTGCGCAGTGAGGCATAGAGGTGCCTCCCTGCTCCGCCAGCTTCCGATAAGCTCCCGATATGTGGCGTTATCGGAAAGTAATCATCCACGATGCCGGTCGCGCCACGAGCCTCTAAGCCGCGCCATTCCGTCTGCCCAAATGCCGTAGTTCCAAGTCCGAAATCGCGTTCACACGAGTTTCCATAAATCTTTCTTTCCTATAGCCAACTCAAAATAATCCACTTAGCGCCAGCACCCCCTCGCGCGACGCCCCAGTCTCAGCACACTCATCTGCTACTCTCCAACCAGAAAAGGCTGCCTGCGCGCTTTCGCCAGGCAGCCTTTTCCATTTCGCTCCCAAGAAAGGCCCAAACCATGATGCTCCCTCGCAACTTCGAATCCGTCCGCGCGGAACAGAACCGCGCCAACGCCGCTCACTCCACCGGCCCGGTCACTCCCGCCGGAAAACAAACCTCCTCCGGCAACGCCGTCAAACACGGGCTCTCGGGAAAATCCCATGCCTGCCTGCCCGGCGAACACGAAGCCTTCGAGAAACACGTCCAGTCCTATCTCGATCACCTCGCTCCCGCCGGCCCCCAGGAACGCGACCTCGTCGTCGGTCTCGCCGAAAACTACTGGCGCTTGCGTCGCGCCCACGCCATGGAAAGCGCCCTCTTTGAGCAGGTCGTTCTCGAAAAGCTCGAAGAAGAGAAAGACGCCCATCCCGCCTCCGCCCAGGCCCAAGCTTGGGTCGACGCCACCAAAGGCCTGCAGCGCCTCGCCCTCTACGCCATTCGCATCCAGCGCGCCATCGATAAGGACTCCGCCGAATTGAAGTCGCTGCAGGCCGAACGCAAAGCCGCCTTCGCGCAGGCCCAGGAGGAGGCCATCCTGCTCACACGCCTCGCCCAATCCAAAGGCCAGACCTTCGACCCCGCGCCGCACTTCCCGGTCGGTCAAAACCCTGCCGGTCAAAACCACGGTGGCTTCGTTTATTCCTCAACCGAAATCGCGCGCATCATGCTCCACACGCGGCGCCTGGAAGAGGCCCGTCAGCTTCTCAATCCCAACCCCATCGCCGCCCTCGAAGCGCTGATGTAAGACTCCGCCATCGCCTATGGCGTCCAGCGTCAAGCGAACACAAAGCCGGAACCCCCTTGACGCCGCTCCCTTAGTCTGCTAGTTTTTTAGCAGCATGTTAATTATCCAGCAGGGGTCACGCCGGTGAGTCTTCCGGGGCTAAGCCGCCGCGAGCGGCAGATTATGGACATTCTCTATCGCAGCGGTAAGGCGTCGGCCAGCGAAGTGCGCGATGGAATGCCCGATGCGCCCAGCTATTCGGCGGTGCGCGCCATGCTGCGCGTCCTCGAAGAGAAAGGCCATATCAAGCACCAGGAAGAAGGCATGAAATACGTCTTCGCGCCGGTGGTGGCGGCCGGCAAGGCGAAACGCTCGGCCGTGAAGCACGTGCTGGATACGTTTTTTCATGGATCGGCGGAACAGGCTGTGGCGGCTCTGCTCGACGTATCGTCGAGCCGCCTTACACAGGAAGAGTTGAACCGTATGGCGGAAATGATCGAGAAGGCGAAACAGGAGGGCAAATAGATGTCGCACTGGAATGAAGCGGCCGGGCTGGTGTTCTTCACGAACTTGGCGCTCAAGAGCACCGCGCTGCTGGCGGCGGCGTGGGCCAGCGCATGGATGATGCGCAAACGGTCCGCTGCCGCAAGACATCTGGTTTGGATGGCGGCCTTCGCGGCGGCTTTGGCGCTTCCTGTACTCTCGGTTGCGCTCCCCACGCTGAGCCCGTCCTGGATTGCGCGCTGGCTGCCGGATAGCTCAACTCTCGTTTTCCGCGCCAATGCGGCTGCAACTTCCACGAATACGGCGCCCGCAAAGGCAGCCACCGTTGCGAGTTCCGGGCGCAGCGCCCCCGGAGGAACGGGCGTCGATTGGCCGCTGTGGATTATGGCGATCTGGTGCGCCGGCTCCGTGACCTTGCTCGGCCAGATGACCGTCGCTTATCTTCGCATGGCACGCGTACGGACCAAGTCCGTAACGTTCGATGTCGCGCGCGACCTGCCGAAAGGAGTCGCCGTGCTTCAGACGATCGAAGGTTCCATGCCAATGACGTTTGGCCTGCTGCATCCCGTCGTATTTCTGCCGGCCGACGCCAAAGAGTGGAGCGTGGAACGGCGCGAAATGGTATTGCGTCACGAGCTTGCGCATATCGAGCGCGGGGACGCGGCCACGCATCTGGCAGCCCGCGCGGCGGTCAGCCTGCTCTGGTGGAATCCCCTGGCTTGGAAAGCATGGCGCGAGTTTCTCAAAGAACGCGAGAAGGCGGCGGATGACCTCGTACTCTCAGGCGGGGCGCGCGCTTCCGATTACGCCGGGCACCTCCTCGAAATCGCGCGGTCCATGCAATCTGAGCCCGCGACCGCTTGGGCCGCGGTCGCCATGGCGCGGCGGTCGCAACTCGAAGGGCGTCTGCTCTCAATCCTTGATGGCGGCGTGAGCCGGAAGGGCGTGCGGCGTGCTTCCGCCTTTGCCGCCGCGGCGGTAGGAATCGCGCTGTGCGCACCCTTCGCGGCGGTACGGGCGCAAAGTGCCCAAACTCCGCTGCCGGCCGACGTGGAAGCCACCATTCGCGCCGCCGCCTCGCAGAAGAACCACGAAATTCTGGACAATGCGGCAGCGGCTTTTGAAAAGATACGCAATTACGATACGGCTCAAAAGTTGCTCGATAGCAGCCTGGAAATCCGCGCGGCGGTATCGGGCGAGCGCAGCCCGGAATATGCCGTCGGCTTGGTAAAACTAGGCAATCTGGAGGCGAAGCGATCGCACAAAAGCGAAGCTACTGCGTTCTATAGCAAGGCCGTCAGTCTAGGCGATCGCGCCGAGGTTGCGCCTGCCCTGATCTATCTGGGCATCAACGCGATCGAAGCCAAGGATTTTCCCGGCGCGATGAGCTACCTGCAACGGGCAGTCGCTGTTTCGGATTCGCCAGACGCCACCGGGCGCGCTTACATGTGGATGGCAATGATCGAACAATCGAATCCGGACCACGCGACGGAGGCGGAAGCGGATTTCCAGAAGGCAATTGGCTCCCTTGAACCGAACACATCCGAGTTGGCTACCGCTCTCGATCTTTTTGGACGATTCCTGGTGAAACAACACCGCGATGGCGAAGCCGAACCCCTGCGGACGCAAGCTTCCAGAATTGTCCAAAGCCTGGAAAAGAACGATCGCGCCGAAAGCGACATCCTGAGCAAGTTTGCCATGCGCGTGGGAGGAGACGTAACCAGACCCGAGCTGATTCACAAGGTTGAGCCCGAATACACCGAGGAAGCCCGCGCAGCCAAATTTCAAGGCGTAGTGGTAGTTAGCGTCATCATAGAACCCGATGGTTTCGCCGGCAATATTCGTGTAGTAAAGTCACTCGGCCTTGGTTTGGATCAAAAGGCGATCGAAGCCGTGCAAAAGTGGCAATTCAAACCTGGGACTAAGAACGGTGTTGCAGTATCTGTGATGGCGACTGTCGAGGTGAACTTCAGACTGTTGTAGGATCGCACTCGTTTGCGCAGGGCAGAAAAATTTCCGCGCTTGAGCTCATGTGTTCCCCGGCGTACACAGACATCCAGCCACCGGCCTGCTTGACGATGCCATAAACCGCGGCCAGTCCCGATTCGCTGGCCGGCAAGTCCGGGTTATTGGCCTCGAGCGGATCGACCATCGGACGATGCGCTCGACCACTCGTGATGCCTCTCTCAGTCACGCGCAACAGAAGATAGGAATCGAAGGATCTCTCCCCATCCCGCTCGCGCCGCCGTTCAATGGGAACGGTTTCCAGTGTCAGTTTTCCTCCCTCGGGCATGGCGTCGCGCGCGCGCAGCACCAGATGAATTACCGCCTCCTGCAGGGCGCTCTCATCGGCTATTAACAGCTTTAAGTCAGGCTCCAGCGCAATATTGAGTTCTATGTTTCCCGGCAAAATCGCGTGCAAGTGGCGCCTCAGGCCGTGGATTAGAACATTTAGATCGATGTACCGCGATTGTTGCGCCGGGCGCCGGCTGAACGCTACCATCCAACGCGCAAGAGCCGGAACCTCTCCGCCGGCGTGAATCGGCTGCATGGAATTCCCGTCGCCTTCAAACCGAAGCTCTGATGAGTTAAACAATGGTTCGTCGTTTCTACTGCTCAAATAGAGACTCATTTCAAGTAACGAATGGCCGTCAAATGATTCTTAGTGTGAGCCTAATGCGGGGGGAATCCAATCCGAAATTCTTCGGGTATAAAAACCGGGACTTACGGAATGCGGTAGAAAATTGGACGCAGGACCGTAGTTTTCCCGATACCGGCGGCGATGGACTCATCCTCTAATGGGTAGATGGTTAATGGGTAGATGGTGGATTGTGATTTGCCGCACAACCGGGAGGTAAATGCCGTGAATGCCCTTCCGGCTCGCCGCCGGCTGATTATCGCGGACGATCATGAGGGTGTGCTCGAAGAGATCTTTAGCCTGCTCTCAACCGAGTTTGACGTGGTTCGAACCGTCCGCCATGGGCAGGAATTGGTGGATGCAACTGAAGAATTAAAGCCCGACGGCATCGTCTCCGATATCCACATGCCAGGCATGGACGGCATTTGCGCTTGTCGGCATCTCCTTGAGCGGGGATATCCCGGAGCCTTGGTGCTACTAACTATGCATGGTGAGTCGGTATTAGTGGACCGCGCTTTCCGCGCAGGCATACATGCCTATGTATTAAAGATTGATGCAGGAGAAGACCTGATTCCAGCTGTAATTGCCGCAATCGGCGGGAATAGGTACCGCTCGCGCAATGTCTTAAGTCCTCAAATCTTATAGACTGGACTTAGTACTGGTACTGAATCTTATTGACGCCGGAAATAAACTATCTTTCGCTTGTCCCCGGTTATATCATCGGGTATCGCGAGTAGTATCATGCCGAAGGTCAAAGTGTTGATCGCCGAAGACCACACGGTGGTCGCGGAAGGCTTAGAAGCTCTGCTTCGCGATGAATTCGACCTGGTCGGAATTGTGCATGATGGGCGCGCGCTCCTGGATGCGGTCGAGAGTTTACATCCGGACGTCATTGTCACCGATATTTCGATGCCTCTCTTGAACGGCCTGGATGCGATCCGGCAGATTCGCTCGCGACGGCCGGATGCGAAGGTGGTCGTATTGACCATGCATCGCGAAACGGAATTGGCGGCGGATGCTTTTCGCGCGGGAGCATCGGGATACCTTTTAAAAGTTTCACCAGGCGAAGAACTGATGGCGGCGATTCGGCACGCCGCGGAGGGACGAGCCTACGTAACATCCCTTTTAGCCAAAGATCTGATCACCTTATTGATCGAAGCCGGTAACGTTCCACCCCGCGATGGCGAACCGCTTACTCCGCGGCAACGCGAAGTGCTGCAACTCATCGCCGAAGGCCGCACCATGAAGGAAGCGGCCGCTATATTGCACATCTCACCGCGCACGGCCGAATCGCATAAATACGAAATCATGCAGACGCTTGGCGTAAAAACCACAGCCGGCCTGATTCAGTATGCAATCCGGTCGAAAATGGCGTCGAGCTAAGAGCGTGTCCCCAGAGCCCGCCTACGTATCGCAAGCCGATCGCGGAGTTATTGCGCTGCTCGCAGTTGGGTCGCTCGCCATTACGGGTGCGGCTTGCTGGTATTACACGGTGGAGCGCAACCAGGCGGCTGCCAATGTCGCGCAGGAATTGACTGCAGTATCGGACGTGCAGGTTAAACAGATCGCCAACTGGCGGCGCGAGCGCGTGGGCGACGGGCGCGTCCTGATGGCCAACCCGGTGATGAATGCTGCTGAGCGAGTGCTCGAAGGGGCTCCAAAGGAAAACGACCGCGCCGATCTGACCGAGATCTCCGCCCGTATGGCCCGTGAGTTTCTGTACTCCGCAGCCGCCTTGGTCGATCTCGAAGGCAATGTTCACCTGATGGGGCCCATCCGAATGAACGCCGGCGAGGCGCGCGAGTTGGTTCATCAAGCCGTCGATCGGCATGATGTGACCTTGTCGGATCTGACGCCGGAACCGGATGTGGCGCATCCCATGATGCATCTCGCAATTCCGATACGGGGCCGCGGCGCGCTGATTCTGGATATCGATCCGGAGCGTTTTCTGTATCCGTACCTCAATGCGTGGCCGGGCAACAGCTCCACCGCGGAATCGATTCTGGTTCGCCGCGAAGGCGATGATCTTGTTTATCTCAGCCGCCGCCGGAATCTTCCCGGCGCTCCGCTCTTCGCCCATCGGACGGTCGACCACATGGCCCAGCGGCCGGCATCCGTACAAGATGCGGGATGGGCATCCAGCCGGCCTGATTACCGCGGCGTCCCCGCATTCGGAACCGTGCGGCACATTCCAGACTCGCCATGGTATTTGATCTGCAAAATCGATACAGCCGAAGCTCTCAGACCGGTTCAGCGTTTGGAATTGGAGATGACGCTGCTGTTGGGATTGATCGTGATCGCGGCCGGCGGGGCGGCCGCGATCATCTGGCGCAATCGGCGCACGGGCCTTCTAAGGCAGCGGGAGGCATGGTTCCGCGCCGTGACCAATGATACGCCGGCGTATCTCTGGATGGCTTCACTCGACGAGGAAACCTCCTTTCTCAACCAGCCTCTGGCTCGCTTTTTGGGCGCTCCGGATCCGCCTCGACGAGGATATTGGTCCGCGCAAATCCATCCGGAAGACAGGCAACAGGCACGCGACGCTTTCCACGAAACGTTCAGCGCACGCGGCGAATTCAACGCCGAATATCGCCTCCGCCGGTGGGATGGCGAATACCGCTTGGTTCGCGACCGTGCCACGCCCCGCTTCTCATCCGGCGGAGAGTTCCTGGGATATGCCGGCGCTTTGGAGGATATAACTGGATGGCGTAAGGCCGAGCAACAATCGCGCGATGCGAACGTGGCCCTGGCCGAGGAACTGGCGGAGCGAACGCGCGCGGAAGAGGAAATTCATCAGCTCACCGCTCGCCTGATCGGCGCACAGGAGGATGAGCGCAAACGTCTGGCGCGGGAACTGCACGATGACTTAAACCAGCGCATCGCCGCGGTAACAATCGCGATGGGCAACCTCAAGCGAGGGCTTCATGATAGCGAGGCGCTGAAAGCCCAAGGCGCGCGTATCTACGATAACCTGGTGCGTCTTTCTGAAGGCGTCCGGCGGCTATCGCACCAGCTTCATCCGGCCGCGCTGCAATATTCGGGGCTGGCTGCCGCGCTTCGCGAGTACTGCGGCGAGTTCCAGGTATTGACCGGGATCAACGTGGCATTGCGCATCGAGGGCGCAGTCGATGAAGTCTCCGCGGAAAAGGCCCTCACCGTTTACCGGATAACGCAGGAGTCCCTGCAGAACGTGGCTAAGCACGCGAAGACCAAGGAGGCCGCGATCAAACTGACGTTGATGAATGGCGTCTTGCGCCTGACAGTCTCGGATGATGGCGTCGGGTTGCATCCCGCGGTCTCGGGCAACGCCGGGTTGGGCTTGGTGAGCATGAAAGAGCGCGCGCGTCTGGTACGGGGAAGATTGCGCGTGGAAAGCGGTGAAAGCGGCGGAACGGTCGTGACGCTTGAAATCCCCGCGGAAACTGAATAGATGGGATATCAGTGGGCGGCGGTCCACGTCTCGGTGATGGCTGAGGCGCTGCAACTCGCGGGCTTCAGGACGGGGTTGCAGCGGACATTGCCGCGGTCGAAGTGGACAGCGTAACCCGAAGCCGCAGCCTCATCGTACGGATAGTCAGTGCTCAAAATTTGAGCTCCGCTGCGCATCGCGGTGTCCCGCTTCTTAGTATCGTTGGCGCGTAGCCCTTCGGGGGTGGGATCGGTCATCGTGCGGACAATGTATCCCTTCCGCACCAGGCTCGGAATCAGTTCGGGATTTGCCTCCGAATTATTTACCTCCGTAAATGCGGCATCCGGCGTACCCGGCGTCGCGTTGGTAAACAACACGCGGCCTTCGAGCGAGGGATGACCGGCGGTATACAGCGGGCAGACACGCCGCTGATCGAGAAGGAAGACGACCTTGCCGCGGGCGCTTTCGAGACTGGGCCAGCCAGACGTGAGAACAGCCTCTTCCAAAGTCTTGTGGCTGCCGCGTACGTCATCGGGCGTAATGATTTCCGACGGTTGGAACACGGAGCGAATTTCAGCATCGAGCATGTCGAAGGTCTGGGTGTTGAGAGGCTCCGGTGTGGTCATGCCCTCCGCTCGCGCGGCGCCATCTTTGTTTTCCACCAACACGAAGATGGGAAGGTGACCGGCATGGCGCTTCGACCAGCCGCGAATGATGCTCAGGCAGGCGACGAACGGCTGGCAGTTGCTGCGAAAATCAATGTCTTGCACGTGGAGCACCTTGAAACCGGGCTTCTTCATGATTCCCGCGGGATCGAATGGCGCGTCGGCCGGGAATCCCGCCTTAGCGATGAGGCCAGGCGCGGTGGGGTTGGCGAAGAGCCCACCCTTGGCATCGCCGTACACATCGATTTCCAGTTGGCGGACACCGGCATCCAACTGTACTTCCAAAGCCGGATGCTTGTAATCGAGCGCATCCGCCGCGCGCGGGTTGGTCTTGCGGAGGTAATCCATTTCATGGGCGCCGATGCCCGAGTGGTAACTATTATGGCTGCCGACGATCTGGATCGCGTTCATGCGAACCGGCGTTGGCTGTTGCGCCGGACCGGCAAATGCGATTAGACATAGGAGAATCGGCGCATTGGAAAATCTGAGCATCGGCTATCAGCATACGTCAGACAGGACGCGGCAAGATAACAACCACGCTACAGTTTCATCACCAATCGCCATGCCCATCAGATACCTTTGAGGTATGTTTTCCAGACTCGCCGCGCTCGTGTTCGCGGCGCTCGTACTCGCGACGCAAGCCGCATTCTGCGCCGAAGCTTGGCTTGAAAAGACCGATCTATTCATGGGCGGCCAAGGCAACCACAAGTTGTATCGGATCCCCGGCATTGTCGTAACAAAGAAGGGCACGGTACTGACGTACTGCGAGGCGCGGCGGAAAACCGGGGGCGATTGGGACACTATCGACATCGTATTGCGGCGCAGCACGGATGGCGGAAAAACGTTCGCACCGCCCATCACCATGCCGCAGGTGAGCGGGGAAATTCACCGCAATCCGGTGGCGATCGAGCGCAAGCAAGGGCAGCCCGACGATGTTACGTACAACAATCCCGTGGCAATCGCGGACAGGAATGGTCTGGTTCATTTCCTCTTCTGTCTCGACTACATGCGCGTGTTCTATATGTCGAGCAAGGACGATGGACAGACCTGGTCGAAGCCGGTCGAGATCACGAAGGCGTTTGAGACATTGCGGCCTGCGTACCCATGGCGCGTCGTGGCGACTGGGCCGGGGCATGGAATTCAGCTTTCGAACGGACGATTGGTTGTGCCCGCCTGGGTTTCGACCAGCACAACAGCGGCGCACGGTCCGGCTTGCGACACCACCGTCTTTAGCGACGATCACGGCAAGACGTGGCGCGTGAAAACAATAGCCATCCCGGCAACTGGTGAGTTTCCAAGTCCCAACGAGACCGCGGCGGTCGAACTCGCCGACGGCAAGGTAATGCTGAACGCGCGCGTTCCTTCGGCGGAACACCGCCGCGTCATCGCGACCAGCGATGACGGCGAGAGCAACTGGAGCGCGCCACACTATCAATCCGATCTGGCGGATCCCATCTGCATGGCGGGCCTGGTTCGGCTTTCCACGTTGAGACATGGCGGCAAGAATCGCCTGCTGTTCTCTAATCCTGACAACTTAGATCGCGCCGATGGGCGCGACATCGTGAGCCGCGATCGCAAGAACGTCGCGGTGCGGGTGAGTTACGATGAGGGCGCAAGTTGGCCGCTGAAACGCTCCCTGGAACCGGGCCCATCGGCATATTCCGATTTGGCGGTGCTTCCGGACGGTACGATTCTTTGCTTCTATGAAGCAACGCCGCGGCTGGTGCTTGCTCGGTTTAATTTGGAGTGGCTCACCGAAGGTAAAGACTCGATGGCGAAGAAAGGCAGGAAATGACAAATCAACCAGGCGGGATCTTTCCAGCTCTAGTTACGCCGCGGACGGAAGACGAAAGTGCCAACGTACCGGCTCTCGAGAGCACACCCACGTAAGGCGCTCTTAGCCGACCAGAGCGGTTTGCACAACGTCAGCTTGTTCGCGCTGATGCCGCTTGCCAGAGCCGGTGGCCGGGCTGGCTGAAGCAGCACGTCCGGCGTAACGGAGTTCGCGTCGCGTAGAAGCCAATAAAGGCTCCATTGATTCGCGTAGAAACCGCCAGGGCCCCATATTCGCGGGCTCTTCCTGAGCCCAGATTACCTGCGCCTCGGCGGGATAGCGCGCGAGAATCCGCGATGCCTGTTCGGCCGCAAACGGATACATTTGCTCCACGCGGACGATTGCGGCGCCCGGGGCTTTCAGTTCATCGCGTCCCGCGAGCAAATCGTAGTAGATCTTGCCCGAGCAGAAGACCACGCGTGAAACCTGCGCCGGGTCTACAGCGGCATCGTCCAGGATTTCCATGAACTTGCCGTTGGTAAACTCGTCCAGGCTGGAAACGGCTTTTGAGTGACGCAACAGACTCTTGGGCGTAAAGATGACCAGGGGTTTGCGCACGCCGCGCAAGTCTTTGCCGCCGTACATCTGGCGGCGCAGCACGTAGAAATATTGCGCCGGCGTGCTGCAGTTCACTACCTGCATATTGTCCTCGGCGCATAGCGAGAGGAAGCGCTCGATACGCGCGCTGGAATGTTCCGGTCCCTGGCCTTCGTAGCCGTGCGGCAGCAATAGAACCAGACCGCTCGGCTGTCCCCACTTGGATTCCGCGCTGGCGATGAATTGATCGATGATGATCTGTCCGCCGTTCACGAAATCGCCGAATTGCGCTTCCCACAATACGAGCGCCAGGGGATCGCCAACGGTGTATCCGAACTCGAAACCGAGGATGGCGAATTCACTCAGCGAGCTGTCGAAAACATCGAAACGCGCCTGATCGGGCGCGAGGTGTTGCATTGGAATATAGCGCGCGCTATTTTCGGAATCGTAGAATGCAAGGTGGCGCTGCGTGAACGTGCCGCGGCCGGAGTCTTCTCCACTGAGCCGTACGCGGGTACCCTGAAGAGCAATCGAACCGAAGGCAAGCGCTTCGCCGAAGGCCCAATCGACGGGCTGATTCTTTTCGATAGCCTCGCGGCGGCGGTCGACGAATCCGCGCAACTTGGGATGCAGATGGAAATCTTCGGGGAAGGTGGTGATACCGCGAACGATGCGTTCGATCATGGGGCGATCGATAGCGACCGGCGGCACGGGCTTGGCAAGCTCTTCGGCTGAAGGCGTGACCAGTTCTTCCAGTTCGTATGGCGCCGCCTGTTTCTGCACTTCGGCGTGTGCGGCGGCCAGACGATCGATAGCGGCCTTGTGCATCGCCTTCACTTCCTCGGCGGTGATGAGGCCTTCGCGGATCAGGCGCTGCGCATAGATGGCTGCGACGGAAGGGTGCTCTTTGATCTTGCGATAAAGGATGGGTTGGGTGTAGCTGGGATCGTCGGCCTCATTATGACCGTGACGGCGGTAACAGATCAAATCGATGACAACATCGCCTTTGAATTGCTGGCGGTAATCGTAGGCGATTTGAGCTACGCGAACGCCAGCTTCGGGGTCGTCCGCATTGATGTGAAAAATGGGCGCTTGCAGGCCGCGCGAGATATCGGTGCAGTATTGCGTGGAGCGCGACTCATCGGGCAGGGTGGTGAAGCCGATCTGGTTGTTGATGATGAGGTGGATGGTGCCGCCGGTGGAGTAGCCATCGAGCTGCGAAAGATTCAGCGTTTCGGCCACCACGCCTTGTCCGGCAAAGGCAGCGTCGCCGTGCAGCAGCAGCGGGATGATACGTTCCCGGTTAATGTCCCCGGCCTGATCCTGCTTGGGCCGCGTGATGCCTTCCACCACGGGATCGACCGCTTCGAGATGACTGGGATTTGGCGCGACTGAAATTTTGAGTTGCGTTCCGTTCTCGAAAGTGCGCACGCCCAGCCCGCCCAGGTGATATTTCACGTCGCCGGACCCCTGCACGCTGGCCGGGTCGACGCCTTCGAATTCGGAGAAGATCCACTTCACATCGATGCCCAGGGCGTTGGCCAGCAGATTCAACCGGCCGCGGTGGGACATTCCGATGACGGCCTCCTGCACGTTGTTGTTGGCGGCGCGGCGCAGGACGGCTTCGAGGATGGCAATGGCGGCTTCCCCGCCCTCCAGCGCGAATCGCTTCTGACCGATGAAACGGGAATGCAGAAAGTGCTCGAACTCCTCTGAGCCGACGAGATCGCGCAGGATGCGCAGACGCACTTCCTTGGTAAGCTGCCAGTTATTCGCCCGGGGTTCCATGCGCTGTTGCAGCCAGCGTTTCCGCTCTGGCAACTGGATGTGCATGTACTCGGCGCCGATCTTGCCGCAATAGGTGTTGCGGAGGGTTTCGAGAATCTCGCGTAGCGTGGATTGGCCTTTACCGGTAGCTTCGCCCAGCGTACCGGCGAAAAATTCGCGGTCGAGATCCCAAATCGTGAGGCCATAGGCTTCGGGGTCGAGCTCGGCATGGCGGGAGGGTTCGGCGCCAAGCGGGTCGAGGTCGGCGATCAAGTGACCGCGCACGCGATAGGCGTTGATCATCTGGATCACGCCCGCTTCCTTGGCTATGGCTTCCAGGTGAGCGGCGCCGCGCCCGGGCAGCATCGAGGTGCGGTCGATCTCCCAGCGCACGGGAACGTGCGGCATGTGAAGATCGGCGAACATGGCGTCGTAGAATCCGTTTTCGCCATCGAGCAGGGATTGCAATTTACCGAGGAACGCGCCCGATTCCGCGCCCTGAATGATGCGGTGATCGTAAGTGGAGGTGATGTTCATCACCTTACTGATGCCGAGCGCAGAGCGTGTCTCTTCGGCCGCGCCACGATATTCGGCGGGAAAATCGATGGCGCCCGTGGCGACGATGCAGCCTTGGCCCATCATTAACCGTGGATTCGACGACATGGTTCCCACGGTCCCAGGATTCGTGAGGGAGATGGTGGTGCCCTGGAAATCGGCGGGCGTAATTTTGGCGGAGCGGGCACGGGAGACCAGATCGTCAAACGCGTTGAGGTACTCGTGGAAGGAGAGCGCGCCGGCGTTCTTGATGTTGGGGACCATCAGACTGCGCGCGCCGTCTTTACCGGCAACGTCCACCGCGATGCCGAGATTGACCTGGGGACGGATGAGGCGGAAAGGCTGCCCGTCGCGCTCAGAGTAAGCGTGATTCAGTGCGGGGATTTCGGCGAGGGCTTTGACGATCGCCCATCCCACGATATGGGTGAACGAGACCTTGCTTTTGCCGGCGATGGAGCGGTGCTGATTGATGACGCGGCGGTTCTCTTCCATCACCTTGACGGCGATAGTGCGCTGGGAGGTAGCGAGCGGAATAAACACGCTGGCGCCCATATTCTCGGCAATACGTCCGGCGGCCCCGCGCAGTGCCTGAAGCTGCTCGCCAGCGGCCGGCTCGATGGCTGGGGCGGCGGGTAATGCCACGGTCGCGGCAGAGGCGCCTGGATGAGTTCCGTTGGCGCCGTTGCCGTTAGAGGCTTCAAATACGTGCTTCCAGCTTTCGTCGACGGTGGAGCGGTCGTGAAGATATTGTTGATAGAGCTCGTCTTCGAGCCAGCTATTGATGCCCAGATCGGGGCCGGATTTGGCTGCCATGGAGGGAGGGAACGCTTTCTATACTATGATAGCGTGCGCAGGGTGTTGGAAATGAAACGGCCTGAAGATGCCGTTCCGTGTGATCCGTTCCACCCCGTTGATGCTTAGTAGAACCGTCATCTACGCCCGCTCGGGTGTACAATGTCGGCGAACCCGTTATCAAAGAGCGATTCCGTATAAACGGAAGTGCTTTGCGCAAATCTCAGATCGACGAAACACACATGACCTCACGTTTACCCTATACGCTTGCAGCCTTCTGCATAGCTATTCTCCCGGCGCTGTCCCAAGCGCCCGGCCTGGCAAATATCGATACCCAGTTACGAGCGCAGGAAACCAAGGATTCGCAGCTCATGTGGTGGCTGCACGAGGTGACCGATGTTTATGGTCCGCGCCTCACCGGCTCGCCCGGCCTGCGCACCGCGCAGGACTTCGCGGTGGGTCAGATGGTGAAATGGGGCTTTTCCAATGTCCACCTCGAAGAGTGGAATTTCAACCATCCCGGGTGGCAGAATTGGGATCTGGAAGCCAATGCGGTTTCGCCGTTTCAGCAACCGCTGAACGTGCGGGCGGTCTCCTGGACGCCCGGGACCAACGGCCCGGTGCAGGGTCCGGTGCTGGTGGTCGAACCGCCCCAACCCCCGCCTGGGGCGGGGCGCGGCGCGCGGGGCGGTGGCGGCGGAGCCGGCGGGCGTGGCGGACGCGGCGGCGGCATGACGGCCGAGCAGTTGGCGGCGATTGAGAACCCCGGCTCCGCGGCGCCGCCCATGCCGGTGGCGACGCCGATCGAAAGGAAGCCAGTGACCCAGGCCGACCTCGATGCCTATTTGGCCTCCATCAAAGACAAGGTTCACGGCGCCGTTATCTTCTACGGCCCGCACGTGCAGGTGGCAGAGAACTTTGTGCCGGCGCCGTTGCGACGCGCCGAAGATTCCTGGTCGCAGCCCGGCGGTCGCGGGGGCGGCCGTGGCGGTCCGGCGGCAGCCGCGGCCCGAGGCGCTCGCGGCGGAGCGGCCGCAGCGGGCGGCCCGGCTCCCGAGGGTCTCACCGCAGCCGAGATTGCTCAGCGGGTGAATAAGTTCCTGATCGAGAACGGCGCCCTGGTCAAGGTGACCGATGCCGGCCGCGCGTACGGCGTAATCGTCCAGCAATCCTCCGCGGGTTACAACGAGAACCCCGACAATCCCAACCTGCCCTCGCTGCTCATGGGTAACGAGGATTACGGGCGCATATACCGTACCGCGACCATCGACCACATCCCGGTTGTTTTGCGGATCAACATCCACAACGAGTTCTATCCCACCGGCCGTACCGTATACAACGTGGTAGGTGAGTTGCCCGGCAGCGATAAGGCCGATGAAGTGGTGATGAACGGCGGCCACTTCGACTCCTGGAACCCAGCCACTGGCGCGACCGACAACGCGGCTGGCAGCGCGGTAGCAGTGGAAGCCTTGCGGCTGATTCATACGCTCAACCTGCCCCATCGCCGTACCCTCCGCGTCGCGCTGTGGAGCGGCGAGGAGGAAGGGCTCTATGGTTCGATCGCTTATGTGGCGCAGCACTTCGGCAGCGCCGAGAACCCAAAGCCGGAATGGTTCAAGCTGGATGCCTACCTAAACCTGGACGACGGCACGGGAAAGCCGCGGGGCGCGAGCGTATTCGGACCTCCCGAGGCCGCCGCTATGGTGCAGACTCCGATGGACCGCTTCAAGGATTGGGGCTTCTATCACGTCAACCCCACCGTCGGCCGGCAAACGGGCGGCACCGACAGCACCTCCTTCAACAATGCTGGACTACCTGGTGTGGGATACAGTCAGGATCCATTTGACTACAATACCTACACGCACCACACCAGCTTCGACACCTACGAGCGGATTTATGAGCCGGACATGCGCGAAGCAGCGGTGGAAGAGGCGCTAACCCTTTACTCCCTCGCCAATGCCGACCAGATGGTTCCGCGCTGCTCGGTCGCCACCATGCCGCCTCCTCCTGCAGGGCGTGGCGGCGGGGGCCGGGGCCGCGGCAACGCACCGGTGACGCCGGTAGCGCCCTTCGCTCTTCCGGCCGGCGTAACAGCGCCCGAACGTCCCAACCCCTGCACCGCGGCGGCGCCGGCTCAGGCGGCTCCAGTTTCCTGGCCAACGGGCAGCGCGCCCGCTCGGCAGCGCTAAGCGCGTTGGTAAAGTGGGCGCGTGTTGTGTGCGCTACCGAAACCTTATCGCAATTCGAGTTCTACTGACCGGGCAACCGGGACGCCACCCGCTCTGGTGTCTCCACCTCCGCCCGGAACCGGCCCATGCCTTGTCTATGCCTTATCTATAAGGTTCATCCTTAAGCCGCGTGGCAACGTCGCAATGCCCCGGGGCGCTGCAATTCTACCGGAAAACGCCGCGGAAGCTCATCGTCCCGTGGCTATCTCTACCGACTCGAGCCGCAGACGCCTCAGCCGGGGCCCCGACTCAGGCGGTGGAGATCGCCATTTGCCGGGCAATATCAATTGGGCGTGCGGTACTTTCACAAGTTCAGATGGAGGTTCGCGAACGGTCGCTGCCGAGAACAGTTTGGCGAAGTTGTGAAGATATCTGCGGTGAGTTCGGGTATTCCGGCCCCGGTGACGGAGTTCACCACGCGCCACTCGATCGCCACGGCCCAGAGCGTGGCGGTAGTCAAAATCCCTGCCTGATTCTAACTCTCTGCAAAACCTCGGCCATCCTGCTAAAATAACTGATTCAAGGACATCTCATGCAGAATGCGTTGTTGAGTAAGTTTATCCAAAAGAACCTGCGTACGGATACGCCGGAATTTCGCCCTGGCGATACGATCCGCGTACACGTCAAGATCAAAGAAGGCGACAAGGAACGGCTTCAGGCATTTGAAGGCACGCTGATCGCCCGCAACAATACCGGGCTGGGCGAGACTATCACGGTGCGCAAGATCAGCTTCGGGCAAGGCGTGGAGCGTATTTTCCCGATTCACGCGCGCGTCATCGATCATATCGACGTCGTCCGAACCGGGCGTGTGCGCCGCGCCAAGCTGTACTACCTCCGGGGTTTGAAAGGCAAAGCCGCGCGCCTGCGCGAGCGGACTTAGTCTTCGGGCTTCCCCATGCGGCCTGCGCAATCTGCCGCCTCATTCCGCTGCGAGGCCACTCTCGAACGGGAGTTGCAGGCGCGCGGCTTCCGCGCCGTCGCAGGCGTGGATGAAGTGGGCCGAGGCGCATTGTTCGGACCTGTAGTCGCCGCGGCGGTGATTCTTTCACCCGACCGTCCCATGCGCGGACTCAACGACAGCAAACAGATTGAGCCAGAGATGCGCGAGACGCTGGCGGAGCGCATCCGCGAGCGGGCTGTGGCATGGGCCGTGGGTGCAGTGGATGCCGCCACGATTGACTCCATCAACATTTACCAAGCCTCTCGCCTGGCGATGCGCCTGGCGGTGATGCGGTTGAAACAGGCTCCCGATTTTCTGCTCATTGACGCCGTACCTATCGATCTCGCCTTGCCGCAACGGCCGCTTATCAAGGGCGACGAACGCTGCCACGCCATCGCGGCGGCCTCCATCGTAGCTAAGGTTTATCGGGACGCTTGCATGCGCGAATGGGACAAAGTCTTTCCGGCATATGGCCTGGCTTCTCACAAGGGTTATTCGACGCCCGAACATTGCAAAGCCATTGAAGAACTGGGGCCAACCCCGCTGCACCGCCTGAGTTTCGAACCGGTACGCGCACGATCGCTCTTTCCGATCGACTACAATTTGCAAATGGATTTGTTTGCAGCGGCAGGGGCGGCATGATGCCATCGGGACCGCCGCGGTCGGGCGAGGAATCGGGTCCGACGGCATACACCGAGCATGAACCCGTGTCGTTCAGGAGCCGGTCCTATCGCTGGTATCACAAACTTTCCGCGGTTTTGCTGGTCGCCTTCTGTTTTGAAATCGGGCTCTTTCTGGTGATCTTTCCATGGACTCCGTTTTGGGATACGAATTATTTCAGCGGCATGGTTCCGCAGTGGCACGCGTTCTGGGATAACCTCTATTTCCGCGGCGCCGTCAGCGGGCTGGGCGTCGTGAATGTCTATATCGCCGTCCTCGAGCTCTACCGGTTGCGCCGGTTCGCCAGACGCTAGTGCTTCCATTCCTGCTGCTGACGATCGCCATCATCGTCTACGGATCGCTCTTTCCCTTCCATTTCCAAGCCGCCGCACGCGATACGAATCCTCTGCTTACGGTGGTACGCGGCTGGCCGGCCGAATGGGACCGCTACATTGTGCGCGACGTTCTATCGAACGTAATTGTTTATGTGCCGGTAGGCCTGGCGGCGACGATACTGTTGCTGGCGCGGCGTTCCCGCGCCGTATCCGCGGCGGGCGCGATTCTGCTGGCTTTCGCGCTCTCGCTGACCATGGAGACGCTGCAGGTATTTGAGCCGACACGCGACCCCAGTTCGCTGGATGTGGTGAGCAATGTGACGGGCGGCGCGCTCGGCGCGGTTATCGCTTTAGCGGCCGAGCGGCGCATTCGCGACCTGCTGAAAGCTCCGTCGCGAAGCCTGCGCGGGGCGGCGGCGGTCCTGCTGTCCGTGTGGGTGGTGCAAGAGTTCTATCCATTTTTTCCAGCTATCGGCCGGGGGCACATCTATGAACGTCTCCACTATTTCCTATATGTCCTGCGGCCGGCGGTGGTTGAGACGTGGCTCGGCGCCGCGGAATGGTTCGCGGTGGGACTGGCGCTGACAGCTCTCTTTGCAGGCATGCGAACCAGTTGGCTGGCAGGGCTGATGGCATTTTCGGCGGCCGCTCAACTGATTACCGCCGACCACTACCTGACCGTCGGCCAAATCTTGTCAGCGGGTTTGGCGCTGACGCTTTGGCAACTATCGCGCGATCGCTCGCAAGGAAAGTGGTGCGCGTGGCTGCTCGCTTCCGCCGTTGTGCTGCGCGAGTTGCAGCCGTTTTATTTTCTGGCAGTTCCGCGGGCGTTTTCCTGGGTTCCTTTCGCCGCGACGCTGGACTCGGCGCGCACGGACAGCCTGCTCATCATTGTCCGCAAGGCGTTCGACTATGGCGCCATCGCGTTCGCCCTGCGCATTGCGGGGTGGAGCTATGTTCGCGCCGGACTGGTGATCGTGGCGGGGCTCGCCGGGGCCGAGGCGATCCAGACTTATCTACCAGGCCGAACACCTGAAATTACCGACCCGCTGCTGGCCCTTATTATGGTGGCCATACTGCGAAAGGCGGGCAAGTAGACATGGGCGGGGCGCGCGGCCGTTGGCTGACCGTGCTGTTGTTCGCCGCATTGATCTTGGTTACGCGGCTTCCTGTCGCGCCGCAGCAGCTTTTCACATTCGACGACGTGAACCTAGCGTACTCGATTGGCCATTTCGACATTCGCATCAGCCAACCACAGCCGCCGGGATATCCGCTGTTCGTGATGGAAATGCGCGTGCTGCGCTGGCTACGATTCCGGCGGCCGGAAAGCATTCTGCTGACGCTTGCGATGGCCGGAAGCATTGCGGCATTGCTGCTACTGGTGTTTGCGGGGAACCGGATGATGGGCGGCAGGTCCGGAATTTACGGTGCGCTGGTGTTGGCGTTGAACCCGGTGTTTTGGCATTCGGGGATCGTCTCCGCGTTGAGAATCCAATTGGCTATCGCCTCGCTGGCAGTAGCCGTCTCTTGTTGGCGCGCATGGCAGGGCGACCGTTTCTGGGTCCCACGCAGCGCGATTGTTCTCGGACTGGCGGCGGGGATTCGTCCTGAGATTGGGCCGTTGCTGTTTCCTTTGTGGGTGGTTTCGGTCTGGCGGGCGCGCGCAAAATGGGAAGATCTTCGCTTCGCGCTGGGCGCGATGACCTTTGCTGTATTGCTCTGGCTGGCGCCGGCGATGTGGGCTTCGGGCGGACCGATTGGATACGTAAGGGCGTGTCTCGAATACCTGAACGATCAGGCATCGGTTACCTCCGGACTCTTCGGCTCACAACACGGACACGCCACGTTCTGGCATTTAATGGTGTGGACGCTGGCGATTTTGCCGGGATGCGTGTTAGCCGGAACGCTCGCGTGGGGCCGGGGCGAAGGCTGGAGAATCGGCCGAAGCCGTCTGGCGTTCTTCGCGCTGTGGTTTGGGCCGCCTTTCGTCTTCGCGTGCTTCGTGCATTTGGAGGATCCCGGACAGGCCTTGGGAATGACGGCGGCAGTCGCGCTGTTCGGCGGATATCTGGTGGAGCGGGCGGTGAATCGAAGCGCGGAGCGTATCTCGCGCTGGCAGGCGCTGTTTTTCGTTAGCGCCGCGCTGATGGAAGCGTGGATTATCGACCGGCACGATGCCGCATTCGTCATGATCTGGACCCCCGTGCTCGGGCTGGCGCTGGGAGCGCTGTTGCAATTCGACGGCACGAAGACGCATTCGAATCCTCCCCGCTTCGCCGTAACGCTTTTCCTGCTCGCGCCGGTTGTGGTTCTGAATCTGACCATGTTCAACCATGCGGGGTGGTACTATCGCGCCCCGGGTTGGGCCGGTGAGATTTTGGAAGACCTGAACAGCGGGCTTGCCCTGACATCGCTTGAGCACATTAAGAACACGCTGGCGATTGACGATCATGCAATCGGCGACGTCAAGCGGCTATCCGCCGAACGGCCGGGCGGCATCTTCGTTGTGTGGGAACAGGGATTAGCGACCTGGCGCAAGCTGGCCTATTACGCGCCAGGGATTCCAATTGCGGTGCTGGAGCATCGCCACATCCGTGGCGGCTCGCCGGCAGTGGTTGCAATCTGGCGGGGCGCGCGGCGGATCTCAACCACAGACACAAGGGTGGATGCGCCGGCGGGTGCCCGGGTCGTATGGCTGCTCAACCCGCAAACGGACTTTTATCGCATTGTGCAGTCGGCGTTCGGGTCACGTCACGCCGGGTCTGTGCTTTATTGCGACCTGCCGTCGGGCCATGGGGCGCGGATGCTGGGAGAATACGAACTGGCATGGTAAAGGCTGCCCCGGCTTGGCTTCGCCCCGCGCTACTCGCGCTTGCGGCTGTTTTATTGATCGCGCTCTTCTCGCGTGAGATCTCCGATTTCGATTTCTGGTGGACGCTCAAGAGCGGACAGTACATTGCCGAAACGCGCCAACTGCCCGTGCCCGATCCATTTGCTTTTACGACGCCGATGGCGCATGACGCCTATGCGGGTGAGTCGATTGTGCGGCGATTCAATCTGACATTTGAATGGCTGGCGCAGTTGATTTTCTTTGGGGTTTATCGGATTGGGGGCTTCGCGGGAATCGTCGCGTTTCGGGCGCTGCTACTTAGCGCATGTTGCGCGTTCCTAGGTTGGGTGGCATGGCTGCGCTGCGGCGGTTTCTACCGGGCTCTGGCGGCTTCGTTCGCTGCCGCCACCGTGCTTGCGATTTATTTCACGAACGACCGCTCGTATCTATTTACATTTTTATTTCTGGCGGCAACGCTGGCGATTCTGGAATCTCGCAAACGGCTGTGGCTGCTTCCCTGTATCGCGTTGGTCTGGGCCAACGCGCACGGCGGCTTCTTTCTGCAATGGATCGCGGTGGGTGCGTATTGCGCAGAGGCGGCATGGCTGCGCTACCGCGGGCGTCCGCAAGCGGGTGAGCGCACGCTGTGGCTGACGCTAGGCGGATGTCTACTCGCGAGCGCGGCGAATCCGAATGGGTATCGCGTGCTGCAGGTGTTGGGGTATTTTCGCGGCAGCTTTTTGCAATCGAAGCTGCTCGAATGGCAGGCGCCAATCTTGTGGCCTCTGACGGCGTTCAGTGCTTTGCTTTTTGCGGGGGCAGCCGCGCTGCTTTGGGCGCGCAGACGAGCGCGACCGGTGGATTGGCTGCTCTTCGCGGCATTCGCCGCGGCCGGACTCACAGCTCAGCGCAATATCTTTCTGGTTGCGTATTGGGCGCCGGTGATTCTGGTCAGCTACATTCCGTGGAAGCGGGCTATTCCTGCAATGGCGCATTACGCCGCGGTCGCTGTGGGGCTGGGCGTATTGGGCGTTTGCCTCATGCGTGGTTCCGCGTTTCAATTTCGCGCGGCGGAGTGGCGCTTCCCGGCGGGCGCGGCTGATTTTTTGTTGGCGCATGATGTGTCTGGACCGATGTTCAACACGTACGAATTGGGCGGCTATCTGATGTGGCGCCTTTGGTCACAGGAGCGCGTATTCATCGATGGCCGCGCACTGAGTGAATCGGTATTCAACGACTATGCACGCATTCTATACAACCATTCGAACGCCGATGGAAAGCCGACTGCGCAAGAGTTACTGGACCGCTACGGCATTCAGACGATTGTGATGAACGGATTCGAGTACTCAGAGGGAATCACTTATAACCTGATGCTATCGCTTTCGGGGGATCAGACCAAATGGAAGCTAGTCTATAACGATCCACAGGCGGTGGTGTTTATGCGAGAGCCTCCAGCGGGCATCGGAGCGTTTCCGGGTTCGGTGGTCTTCAATCATCTCGAAGCAGAATGTGGGCTGCATCTGGAACGCGATCCGAAACTGACGCTCTGCGCCCGCGCTTTAGGACAAGTATTCGGCGCGACACGCGATTTCGCCCGCGCGCGAAAGTGGCTGGGCTATTATCTCTCCGTGCCGCATGCGGAGGATCCGGATGCGGATGCGGCGTATCGGCAGATGCTGGGGCAGTGACTCCGAGCTGCGACCGCCTTAGGCTTAGCCCGCTTCCAGATATAACCAACGCGGCTCGGCGTAACTACTGGTTGGGATTTCAGGAACGTGCAGCCATCCGTGACCGCGCGTGCAGAGCAACTCTGTGCCATACCAGGCGAGGAACATATGCGATGCCTCGCCGATCCGTACGGGATGGCTCAGCGCACGCAGGCAGACCGGACAGCGTCGGCGCTGGTCTTGCAACACCCAACGCAGCGCAAGCACCAGCGAAACGATAGCCCCTTGTGGCGCTACGGGCAACACGCCAATTGCGACGAAGGCGCCGAAGACGATGGGCGGCAATAGCAAGACCTTCACTCCGAAAAATAGCCACCATCGAATGCGCGCGGTCCAGCGCGGAGAATGGCAACTGGCGGGGAATTCGCCAAGGCTGAGCGATGTCGTGGCCGGCAACAAGATCAACGCGATGCCAACCAGTAGAATCACGGTCAGGATGGCGTTATCTTCTGGCAGGGGCGAGAAGGTAAGCAAGCTATAGGTTCCGTGTTCGTTGGGTGTTGCCATCGGCACACGAATGTTCGATTGCGCCGTTGTATGAAGGCGAGCAACCATGAAGCCGTTGGTTTGGGCCGGCAGTTGCGCCAGACGCTCCGGATCGAGCAGCCATCCATCGATGTAACCGAGCAAGCGCCAGGAGGAATCGGGAATGATCGCGGTAACTGTGGCCGGTTGGCCGTAGAGGTCGACGGTCTGGCCAACGATGTTCGGGTCGCGATCGAAATATCTTCGCCACGCTGAGCGCGTCAAGATCAAACCAGAGCCGGGAACGGGAACGCCCAGCATGCGAAACAGATTTGGGCTGGCAATCGCGAGCGCGAAGCGTCTCGTGCGTACCCAGGGGGCGCACGGTACGTAGAAAGCGACGGCTTCAAAGGGACCGTTGGTCGCTTCGGCGCGCGCCTGATATTCCGCCAGCGGTATATCGGCAAAACGCGAACCGACGCGCCCGTAGTGGCTGACCATGGTCAGCCTGTCGGCATCGAGATACGGCTGCGGCTTTGGGCCGCGAAGTTCCGGCGATCGAAGGATGAAGTATGTCCCGGCCGCCGCAAGAGATGCCAGTAGCAGCAGGCATCGGGCTGGCGATTCGATATGAAACCAGCCGGCGGCCGGCGGATGGTTCCGCCGTAACCAGAGCGCGTCCGGGATTGCACCCAAACAGAAAGCCAGGGCACGCGTGCGGCTGCACGTATGGCGGACGAAGGCCAATTCCCCGCCCCACTCCGCCAGCCATTCTTCGCGCTCTTCGGCGGGTGCAAGCCATGAGGCGCATCGCAGAATCGGAGAGATCTTCATGTCGTCTCCACTTCACGGGGAGAAGTGAGTTTGGCCAAGAGAGGGTAACGCTTCTGCGCGGCTTCCTGCGCATCCCGGCCGGAGCGGGTCAGTTTGTAATATTTGCGTACCGGGCGCTGCTCGGCATCGGCGATGGATTGCCGCTCCCATTGCGAGCGAATCAGACCGTCGCGTTCGAGGCGGCGCATGGCGGGGTAGACAGTACCGCTAGGCAGCCCAGTCATCTCCATCACGCTGAATCCGTAGCCTTCGCCCGCGCCGATCGCCTGCAAGATCAGGGCTGCCGTATGTGAGAGCTTTGCCGCTTCCATCATTGGACATATTGTACCCTATGTAGCATGCTACTTGACCTTATTAAAGTAGTATGCTACATAGGGTAGATGCTGGAACTTCGCGGCGTTTCCAAACGATTCCCCGGCGCGTTGGCAGTCGACAACGTAAGCTTCATCGCGCGGCCCGGCGAGATCACCGGCTACCTGGGCCCGAACGGATCGGGCAAATCGACCACGATGAAGATGATCACGGGCCTGATGGAAATGAGCGCGGGTGAGATCCTGTTCGACGGGCGGCGAATCCAGCAGGATCTGATCGGCTACAAGCAGCGGATGGGCTATGTGCCCGAAGAGCCGCATCTCTACGGGCATCTGAGCGGCCTTGAATACCTGGTGATGGTGGCTCAGTTGCGCAACCTGCCGGGCAAACGCGCGGCGGAGCGCATCAACGGCTTGCTGCGACTGTTCTCTCTGTGGGGCGACCGTTACACGCCCATTTCTTCTTACTCAAAGGGAATGCGGCAGAAGGTGCTGCTCTCTTCGGCGCTGCTGCACAACCCCGATCTGGTGCTGCTGGACGAGCCGTTTTCGGGGCTCGACGTGGGCACGGGACTCGTGCTGCGCAGCTTGATTCAAGAACTGGCGACGCGCGGCAAGGTGGTGCTTTTCAGCTCACACGAGCTCGAGACGGTGGAGCGCGTTTCCTCGCGCGTGGTGATTCTGCACCGCGGCAAGCTTGTGGCGGACGATTCCATTGAACACCTGCGAACGTTGATGGCGCTGCCGACGCTCGAAGATATTTTTTCGCAGCTCGCGGTGGAGCAAGATACGACGGCGATTTCGCGTGAGATTGCGGACCTGATTTCGAACTGAGAATTCGCCATGAACAGACTTCAATTCCGCGTGCTCTATCGCCAGTTTCTGTTCCGCATGGTCGATCTGGAACTGCTCTCGGCCCAGGCGCGGGGAGATATGAGCAAGCTTCTTGGGCAGATCGCTTCGCTGTTGATCTGGAGCAGCGTCGGCCTCGCCATAATGGGATTGGGGGTAAGCGGCGCCCGCGGACTGCCGTTGCAACGCGTGCTCACCGCCTGGAGCGGCGAACATTTTCTGATCTCCCTCACGATGCTGGTGGTGGGACTATTCGCGGTGCTGAGTTGGGATTCGACCTTTCCCGATAAGCGGGACGTGATGGTGCTGGCGCCGTTGCCGATCCGGGCAAAGACGCTGTTTCTGGCCAAAGTGACAGGGGTGGCGGCGGCGCTGAGCATAACCGTGGTCTCGCTGCACTGCGTGGCGCAACTAACATGGACGTTGCCGGGGGTTTCCGCGCAACCGGCTTTCACGTTCGCGGGGCAAGCGATTCCCGCAAGCGGGGGGTTCGTGAGCTTTCTGCGAACCTTCACCGCTTACTGGATCACGATGTTCTCGGCGAGCGTGTTCATTTTCTGTTGCGTGTTGGGGGTGCAAGGGACCGCGGCGCAAGTGTTGCCGCGCCGCCTTTACTTGCGTGCCTCGTCGTTATTGCAATTGGTGGCATTCTGCGTTTTCATCTGCGGCTTCCTGCTGCTGCCGATGGAGGCGACGCCGCAAGCGCTCGCGGCGGCGCAGGGTAACGGCCTAGCGGCATGGCAATTCTCGTTCTGGTTCTTGGGTCTGTTTCAGCAACTGAAAGGGTCGCCCGCATTGACTGAGCTGGCGCATCGCGCATGGATAGGCCTGGGCATCGTGCTTTGCATTACTGGCGTTGCTTACGTGATGTCTTACTTCCGGACGCTCCGGAAGATCATCGAAGAACCGGACATCGTGCCTAGCGCTCGCGGCGCGCGCTGGTTGCCACGCTTCGGCGATGCGCTCGAAACGGCGATTGGTCAATTCAGCGTGCGCAGCCTGTTGCGCAGCCGGCAGCATCGCATTATTTTCGCGTTCTACTTCGGCGTCGGCTTTGCGCTCAACCTCCTGATCCTCAAGATGCCAGCGGCCAGGCCCAGAGGAGGAGCAGTGGTCCAGGGAGTGAGTGGGGTGAGCGTGCCCCTGCTGGCGTCGACGACGCTGCTGATGCTGCTGGCGGTGGTTGGCATGCGCATCGTTTTTGCTATGCCGCTCGATCTGAAGGCGAACTGGATCTTTCGCATCGCGCCGGTGCGCGGCGGCGCTCTTTGCCTTGAGGCCCGCCGGCGCGCCATGCTTGCCATGGGTGTTCTGCCGGTTTGGCTAGGCATCGCGGGAATGCTGTTCTCCATCTGGCCATGGCGCCCGGCGGCAGAGCATCTCCTTATTCTCGGCCTGCTGGGCTTGTTGCTCACCGAAGTCTGCTTGCAGGGGTTTCAGAGAATTCCCTTTACGTGCTCGTATCTGCCGGGTAAGACCAATGTCCAGCTAACGTTCATCTTCAGTCTCATGGTGCTGCTGCAACTGCTGGCGTATTGCGCGGGGCTGGAATTTAGTACGCTCAATCGTCCCATGCGCTACCTGAGCGTCATCGTAGTGTTCGGCGGCGCATTATATTTAGCGCGGTGGCGAACGGCTTCACAGGCCGAGACCGATGATATGGGCGTGCAGTTTGAAGACCAAGGCTCGCCTGCGATTCAAGGATTGGGCCTAAGCCGGTAGCAGATTTATTGTTTCTTGCCGAGTTGACGGAGCGCCTGCACGGCTTCCTCCCGCACCGCGGCGTCGCTGCCAGCGGCTGCTTTTTGCAAGTACGGAACGGCGCCGGGCCCATCGCCAACTGCTACCAGCGCCGAGCCGAGCCCCAGGAGGGCGCGGCCAGACTCGGGGCGGAGCCGAACCGCTTCGCGGAAATGCGGCAGCGCGGTCTGTGGTTGCCCTTCCGCCAGCAAGAGATCGCCCAACAACTGCTGGGCGTCCGCGAACGCCGGATCGGTCCGTAAGGAGGCCTCTAATTCGCGCCGCGCTTCGTCAAAGAGCCGAGCGCGGCCGAGGGCCATCGCATAGTTGTATCGGGTTGTGGCGTCGTCCGGCCGCAGGCGCAGGGCAATTTCGAATTGATAACGGGCTTCCGCGAAATTGCCCGCCTGAGCCACGAGATTTCCCAGGTTGCCGCGCGCGTCGGCGTAATCGGGCTGAATTCGGATGGCTTCTCGAAATGCTGATTCGGCGCGCGCACGCTCGCCAGCCGCGAACCAGATTATGCCCAGGTTACTGCGCGCTTCCGGCATATCGGGATCGAGCGCGATCGCCTTCTCGAACGCGGCGACGGCGTCAGGCGGCTTGCCAAGCGCCTGATAAGTCAGACCGAGTTCCTGCCAGGCGGAGGCATTATCGGGCGCGACTGACACCGCCCGCTTCAAGTATTCCTCCGCTTCCCCGGGGCGGCCGGAACGCCGTAGAACTACGCCAAGCTTCTGTAGCCCAATCACGAATTTCGGATCTTTACGCACTGCCTCCTGATAGAGCGGAATGGATCTTGCCAACTGCCCGCTCTCGCGCCAGGCTTCGGCAAGCTCGAAGTAATATTCGGGCCGCGCGGGAGGATGGCGCGCAATCGCCGCAGTCAGTTGCGCGATTCCCTGGGTCAAGTTGCTTTGCTGATTGACTTGGGCGATGGCGAGGTAGAGATCGTTTTCCGCCGTGTGAGGCAGCGTCGCGGGATAGTACGGAACCACGGGACCGCGGTAGGCATTGCTGCCGGTTTCGCGCCTTTCCGCTCTTTCGGCCAGCAGATCGCCAGCAGGCTTGCGGCGCTGGATGTAATGATCGGTGACGACCGCATGCACCACATCTTCGGTGCGCCGCTTCGGCATGTGGCAGGCGGCGCAATCGGTGGCGGCGGGATGCTTTCCCAGGGCAACTTGTTTGGCTAGCGCAGCGGCGTGACACTCGCGGCAGACGGCGGCGTAATGGCGAACCGCTTCTTCGCCGCGGGGTACGTCATGTGGATTGTGGCAGGTGGTGCAGAGAAGCTTGCCGTTGCTTTTCAAAAAGCAGGCGGATCGCCGCAAGCGGTAAGCCGCGCTCACGATCTCGAATTTGTTGTCATGGCCTGTGCCGGGAGCGTGGTCGAAGTTCAGGATGAATGCGTCCATCGGTTCGCCGGGCTTGTAGGAGAATGGACCGCGGTCATAGCGCTCGATTGCATTCGGCAAAGGGAAGCTGGTGGTTTCGAGGTGACAGACCATGCACACCTCCATCTGCCGTTGCGCGCTGAGCCGGGACGGGTTGACGATTGCGTTGCGCACATCCAAGGGCGTAGCGCCGGCTGTTTTGGCAAGTTGCACGTGTTTGAGGCCGGGCCCGTGGCAGCGCTGGCAATCGATACCTTGCGGTAAGGAACCGGCATAGACCGGTTCGACAAATAGCCGGTCATGTCCCGCCGGGATTGCCGGATATCCGTTGTGGCAGAACATGCAATCGTAGGTGATTGGCCGCCGAAAGCCATCGTGGTCGGGGCGGTCGTAGCCGGGGTTCATTCCCCAATAGCCCCCCTTTTCGGCATACCAACCAAGCGGGAGTTCGACTAGCGTGTTGCGTTCGGTTCGATGCAAGTAAGTGCGCGCGTGATTGCCAGAGCCCATGATGAAGTCGATTTGCTTCTCCATCACGTTGACCTGCTTGCCCGCGAAATCGATCTGATAGCGGCGCTGATAATACTTCCCATCGCGCTGGAGCATGCTGAAGTAGCTATCCGATACCTGATGATAAAAGGTGTTTTTGTCGCTGTAGTCTTCTACTGTGTTGGCGGGGGACGGCCGGTAGAAAGATCGCGCCATGCCCGTCAGGCGGTAAGTTTCCCACACGTTTCGATGACAGCCGGCGCATACTTCCTGGCTGACATAGCCGGGTTCCTGAGGGGCTGAAACAGGGGCGTTTTGGGCGCCCGCGATGTATGCCGCTACCGCCAGGGCTCCCAGGATACTTATCGTGAACCGGCCAGATCGCCGCACAGCTAAGATTCTATCGTTACGCGGGATGAATCCTCACTAACCGAAGATTTTCTGCAAATGGGCCTATTTTTCTGATATAACAACGGAAAACGTAAGCGTAATATATAGAGGGTCTTTCAGGAAAGCGTTTTTTTAGAGGGCTCGGAAACGACGGCCGGGTTGTAGTTTTAGGAATCGCTTCAGACGGAGGGATACATTATGAGCAACGTTTCTCGTAAAACGAAACAGTTGGGCTTCGCCATGTTGGCGACATTGCTGTGCCTTCCCGCCACGTTATTGGCGCAGAGCGGCGCGGGATCGATTCAAGGAACCGTGCAGGACGCGAGCGCCTCGGTGATCGCCGGCGCTACCGTGCATGTCGTGAACCAAAGCACCGGGGTAGCTAACGATACGACCTCCAATAGTTCCGGCTTCTTCTCCGTGCCAGGTTTATTCGCCGGTAATTACACACTGACCTTCAGCGCCCCGGGGATGAAGAAGTTTCAGACTTCGCTTGCGCTGCAAGACGCGCAGGTTGCGGTGCTCAATCCCAAGCTGACGGTGGGCGATGTCGCAGAGCAGGTGACGGTCTCCGGAGACGCTGTGCAGTTAGCGACTTACGATAGCGGCACCGTCAGCACACAACTCGATTCGAACAGAATCGACCAGCTTCCGCAGAACGGACGGAACGTACTGGGGCTCGCGCAGGCAACTGTTCCTGGCGTAGAAGCGAACGGCACCAGGGCCAACGGAATTATGCAGGAAGGCATGGAGTATTCGCAGGATGGCGCGCCCATGACCAATCGCAATTTCGGAGGCGAGGCTAACTCGGCGCAAGCGACTCTGCCAGATCCGGATTCGGTTCAGGAAGCCAAATTCGAGACGCTCAACTCCAGCGCGCAGTTCTCCACGCCGGCTACCGTCATTCTGACCACTAAGTCAGGCTCCAATGAGATCCACGGTTCGGCTTTTGAAACGGCGCGCAATAACTATTTCGGCGTTGCCAAAGCGAGGCAGAATCCGGCCAACTTTGCCGCGCCGCACCTGGTGCGGAACGAATTCGGCGCGTCAGTAGGTGGTCCGATCAGCATTCCCAAACTCTACAACGGCAAGAACAAGACCTTTTTCTTTTTCGCTTACGAGCGATTTTCTCTGCGGCAGGCGTCGAATGAATTAGTGACCGTGCCAACCGTCGCTATGAGGAACGGCGACTTCAGCGGATTGGTCAACAGCGCGGGAATTCAGCAGATTCTATACGACCCCAACACCACGCAGCCGGGCACGTTGCAGCGCTCGCCGTTTCCGAACAACCAGATCCCGATCAACCGGGAAAGCCCTTTGGCGAAGGCGATCTATGCGGCTACGCCGCTTCCGAATACGGCGGATAACCCGCTGGTCAACTCGAACTTCAACGCGATCAATAACACGCAACAGACCGTTCCCAACGCCACGGTGCGGTTGGACCATGTCTTCAATGAAAATAACCGGATGTATTTCCGGTTCACCGATATCGATCAATCCCAGCAGGCTCTGCGAAATTACCCGGCCAATTCGCCGGCCAATATTGCGGGCGGCGGTCTGCCGGCGGGCGCAACCGGTTACCAGACGCAGCCGATTCAGACCATTAGCGGCGCGATTGGCTTCTCCCACGTGTTCTCTCCGACCTTCTTTTCCGAAACGATCCTGAGCCAGCAGTGGCAGCGCATGTATGTCCAGGGCGCGGACATTTCGAATCAAAATTTCGAAGCTCAGTTGGGGTTGCCGAATAACTTCGGGCAGACGGGCTTTCCGACCATCGGCAGCAACCTGATCATGCCCTATGGCGGTTCTCAGTTCAATTATGGAGCGAGCCAAATCCTGACGACTCTCGATGAGAACATGACGAAGACGCTGGGCAAGCATCAGTTGCAGTTCGGAGGACGCTACCGCCACGAACGATTTGGTTATTTATCCGACCGGTCGGCGGATACGATTGCCTTTTCCAATCAGGCGACCGCGGACTATGACCCGACTACCGGGGCCAATTATGGCGCAAAGCCCAATACCGGCTACGCCGATGCGGACTTCTTCCTTGGCGCCGCCGACTCATACAGCCAGGTTAAAAATGCACCGTTCGGTCACTACCGCGAACAAGAGGTCGATTTTTACGTACAGGACAACTATCGCGTGACCCAACATCTTACGGTCAATGCAGGCCTCCGTTGGGAGATGCATCCCGCGCCTCATGCGGACAACGAAAATTTCGTTACGTTCGATCTCAAGAATGACGCAATTGTGCTACCGGAGGCGCCTTCTTACTACGTTCAAAACGGATTCACCACCCAGGCAATCATCACCAATTTGCAGAATCTGGGGGCGAAGTTCGAAAACCCGCAGCAGGCAGGGCTTCCGGCGTCAGGCATTTATAACAGCATGGCGAATTTCAATCCGCGCCTGGGTTTCGCCTACACGCCTCCATTCGGCAAGAACGGCACCGTAATCCGGGGCGGGTACGGCGAATACATTTATCCCGTGCCGATTCGGAATTCTATCCGGTACCTCACCTCAGATTATCCGTTTACCGCGAGTTACTCGACCAGTTATGTCAGCGCCGCGCAGGCGCCCGACGGCTTACCCAACTATCTGCTGCGGGCGCCGCAGACGGTAGTGGCCGGGCTCAACAGCGCTAACGTGGTAAATAGCAACTCCACCAACGCGCTGCTGCCTGGGATCTCGATGCAGGAAACGCTCAATTCGAAATACCCTCCGGCGCATGTGCGGGATGTCAACGCAACCATCGAGCAACCCTTTAAGGACGGTTCGGCGTTTCGCGTGACTTATGTCTTCACGCATGGCTCAAACCTAGACCAGAACTATCAATACAACAACGCCCCCTCGACTTACGTTTGGGAGGTAGCTACAGGCACCACGCCGCCGACCGGGACTTATGCCTCCACCGCGACGCGCCCTTACGATCAAACCGTGTGGGGCGGCAACGTGATCTCCTTGAAGACCGGCTGGTCGAACGACAGCGCACTGCAAGTCAATTATCAGAGGCCCTTCAAGAATGGATTTGCGTACCAGATCTTCTATGTCTATTCGCGAGCGTTTCGCGTGGGAGGAAATACCTTCCGCGACGGCACGCTTTATCCCGCAGCGGACTTCGCGCCAGGTGTGCTTCCGGCCGGCCTCGATACCGGCACAATTCTCAACCCGAGTCAGGCGCTGAATCGATACGAAAACTACCACGTGGACACCGCCATTCCCGAGCATCACATCACGTTCAACGGAATCGTGGATCTGCCGGTTGGCAAAGGTAAGCACTTCCTGCAAAATTCCAATAAATTGGTGGATGCGCTGTTAGGCGGTTATCAAGTGGCATTCGTAGGACAGGTGCTATCGCAATCGTTCCAGGTCGCCGCAGCCAACTGGGGCGCCACGGGTCCACTTCAGGTTTACGGAAGTTCGGTTCCGATCAACGATTGCCGCAGCGGCGTATGCCATCAGGAATACCAGTGGTTCAACGGATACATCTCGCCGACCGTGATCAACGCCGCAAAGAACGGTATCTCCGGTCTTCCCGCCAACTACACGCCTTATCTCGCGCCGATCAACAACGTGCCCGGCACGGCGAATTTCGGCAACAACAACGTACCGGTCAACCTGAAGAACGGAACGCAAGTCTCGACCGGCTATTCGCCAGGACCTTCCGGCGCCAATCCATTCTCGCAGACGGTGGTGCTTGGACCCTACAACTACGACGCAGACGTTTCTATCTACAAGGTCTTTTCGCTCAGCGAGAGGATCAAGCTCAGGGTAAACGTGGATGCGTTCAACGCGTTCAATCTTCAGGGCCGCGTCAACCCGAATACCACGGACGGTACGGAGTCGCTGCAGACGTCCTACTGGACACCGCGGCAGATTCAGTTCACGGGCCGCATTTCGTTCTGACGGGATGGGGACAGGCCGCGAGGCTTGTCCCCTCTTTAGCTACTTCCTTTAAACCTACTTCTTCGTCAGACTGACATCCATTAACAGCCAGACGCTCGGATCGAGTTCCACGGCCGCCGGTTCCTGATCCGCGGTGAGTTCGAAATGCTGCTGCTTTTGCGTAAATTGCAGCTTTTCCGTTTTGGGCGCGGTACTGCCGGGTAACGTCATGCCAACTTCGACGGGCAGCCGATAGGGAGCGCCCGGCTCCGTTTGCGTCAGATCGAGCAGCACCTTCCTGGCGCCGGCGTCGTAATGCCACGCGCCTTGAACCACTGGCGACCCGGCGCGATAGAGCCACTGCTGAAAGAACCAATGCAAGTCGCGGCCAGAGATCTCTTCGACAACCTTTTCGAAATCGGCAGTACTGGCGTTCGAATCGCGGTAACGGCGATAGTATTCGCGAATTGCGGCCCAAAACTTCTCATCGCCGATTTCGCCGCGGAGCATGTGGAGCGACCATCCGCCCTTTTGATAGACAATTCCGTTTGGAATGCCTTTCCACGGCTTGGCCTGCACCACTGCGGTATCGGGCATTCGCTTCTCGGTCTGGAAAATTCCCGCGCGCGTGCGCTTCATCTGCTGCAAGAGCGCATCCCGTCCCTGGTAGTGCTCGATCGTAAGAGACGAGAAGTAGGTGGCAAAGCCCTCGCTGAGCCAGACGTCGTCCCAATCGCTTTCCGTCACCGAGTCGCCGAACCATTGGTGGGCGGTCTCATGCGACACCAAACCTAAACCTGGACGGCCGCTGACACTGCGTTCGCCAAAGAAGATTTCACTCGCATGCTCCATTCCGCCGCCCATCCCGGCGGCCTCCACACCGGCGAGTTTCTCGTACGGATAGGGACCGATATGATCGTTGAAGAATTCGATGGATTGCCGCAACGGCTCCTCAAGGGTGACGATGCCGTTTTCGCGGTCCTTAGGAAAGCTCCACGATTGCAAGGGAACCCCAGCCGCCGTGGCGAAATGGCGCGACGCGAATTCGGCCACGCCAATGTTGTTCAACCACGTGGCGATGGGCACGGATTGTTTCCAGTGGGTGCGGCGGCGGCCATCTCCGAGATCCAGCTCCTCCTGAAGAAGCCCATTCGCAACCACCTGGTACTTGGCGGGCGCGGTGACAATGAATTCGCTGGTGGCCTTATCCGAAGGATGGTCCACCGTGGGCAGCCATTGGTGCGCCAGATCGGGCCAATTCACACTGAAAATTGTGCGGTCTCCGAATTTGTTCTTGGGAAATAGCAGGCCCTTGGCCGGGATGCCGCGATACTTCACGGTAAAAGAACGCAGTTCACCGGCGCTCGCGGCGGGCGAAAGCGTGAGCGTCAAGCGATCGTCGCGATGCGTGAATGCGATGGGAGCGCCACTGGCGGTCACTTCCGAAACCGTCATACCCTTGCCCTCGGCGGCCGTGGCGAAATCGAGCCAGAAGGATGCGACGTCCTCCTTTTTGAAACGGACGGTGACCGCGGTCTCACCCGCAATCTCATCGTTAGCATCGCTCAACTCTACACGGAAGACGTAATGCTGCACGTCAATGGAGGGTTGGCGGGGGTACGTATCGGCGAAAAGAGCGGCAGCGCAAAGGGCAAAAAATAGCGCGCGGAAGAGAAGTTTCATGGGAACTCCCACTATACTTCGTTCCGCGCGCGTGGTTTATTGCTTGACGATCTGGAAGGAGTCGACTTCCGTTCCCGTATCTGAAACCTGTTTCAGATGGAAGGTCTTGCCGTTGATATCGATCACGCTGAGCGAGTGCTCTTCCGAAATGAACTTATACGTGAAGGGCTGCCATAAGGATGGATCCTTCTGCATCGGCACGCTATACAATTCGGCGCCTCCTCCGCCAGTGACGATGTAGATCACGCCTTGCGGCGTGGCGCCTGCACCGTCTTTAAAGTTCTTATCGAAAGTCCAGTTGCCGGCGACTTCGCCCTTGGGACCGACCGCCGCGCCATCGCTTTGCGGCTTCGGCACGAACGTGAACGGGTACGATCGCTGGTAATTGTGTACGTGTCCCTGGAAGACGATATCCACTTTGCCGGCTTCGAAAACAGGCGCGAGCGTACGCATCCACTGATCGGTGAAGTGCTCCTTGGCAGAGTTGAATCCCGGGTGATGAAAGGCGACAAAACGCCAGGTAGAGGTGCGCGCAGAGGCCAGATCTTTCGCTACCCAGTCGCGCAACTCCTGATTATTCCAATCCATGTAGGGGTTGGAATCGAGAACGGTCCAGTGGGCGTTGCCGTAATCGAAGGAAAAATTCGCCATCAGCGGATAGCGCGATCCGGCGGACGCGAGAAACGGCGGCTGCGCTTCTTCATTGCCCGCCAGGCGGTGCGCGGCGGCGTGCGAATTTGCCGAGGGCACAAAACCGTTTAACGGCTGGTCCCAATACAGAAAATAGGCCAGCGCATCGGGATAGCGCTGAAAGTTCGTGAGAGCAGTATCATGGTTCCCCGGCGCCGCCAGGAATGGGATGGACCGCAGCAACGGGGCGCCAACCGACGGAGACGGGGTTTCCGCGTTATACACGGGGTAGAATTTTTCCCGATATTCCGAGATGCGGCCTGAGCTATAAACGATGTCGCCGGGAATAAGAACGAAATCCGGCTTCGCGAGGGACGCCTGATAAGCAATCGCCCTGGATGCGGGAGTACCTTGCGCGCAATCGCCAAAAACTGCAAGGCGGTAGGGCTGAACCGCGGACTTGCGAGCGCGTCCGGAGGCTAAGAAAACGGCGTCCCCAGATTTCAGTACGCGATATTGAAAGTCTTCGCCGGGAACCAAGCCCTTCAGCAAGGTGCGATAGACAACGTGTGCGGGAATTCCCGGGGCATTTATGGCGGTGGTGGCGGGACGATCCATGGTTCGCCATGCGCCGTCCTTCGAAGTCTTGATCTCAACGGCCCATGTGCCCGGCGTCGACGATGTGTGCCAGATCAGGTCCAAGCTTTCGGATGGGGATAGCTGGGGCGCGTTGCCCAGTTGCAGATAAGGCTTCTCCAAGAAGGGACCATCCGGGGGCGCGGTCTGGGCAAGGAGGAAAGCGACCGGAGCAAGCAGAGCGATACCGCTGAGTAACTTCAACATTCCCCAAATTGTCTCTTATTTGAGTTTCGATCTTATTACGAATGGCGAAAGATTACGAAAATGTCTTGTTCCATTTCTTGCCGCACTGCTACCGCCCCGTACCGGGCTTCGGCAATGCCCAGGCCGTCATAATTTCCCCGCTGCTGGTCAGCAAGTATTGACGTCCATCGAGCTCATAGGTAATCGGCGAACTCTGCATCTGCGATCCCGCGTTGGCGTGCCAGAGCACCTTGCCGGTCGCAGTCTCCAGCGCCAGCACATTGCCCGCGACGTCGCCGGTAAAGATGAGGCCGGAGTCAGTGGTCAATACGCCTGCCCCAGCGCCTCCGGGACCAAGCTCGTGCGTCCAGGCGGACTTACCGGTGTGGTAGTCGATTGCCTGTAAATGCGCGCTGCCATAAACGCCATAATCGGCGCCGGCCCAACCGTAACTACCGTCCTTGGGTTTGGCGAAATAGATGCCATAACTCACGCGTGCGCTGACGATGAAGAGTCCGGTTTTCGGATCGAAGCTCGGCGAACGGTAGTTGGTCATGCCACCTTCGTCGGGCGCGACCAGGCGGCCATCGGGCGCGGGTTCCTTCTCCGGATTCGGTATCGGCTGGCCCTTCTGGTCGATCCCGCCTGCCCAGTTTACGGGGCCATAGGGTACGGTAAGAAGGCTCTTGCCGTTAGTCCGGTCGAGCACGAAGAAGTAGCCGTTGCGCGAGGTCTGCAAGAGCATCTTGCGGGTCGTCCCATTGAAATCCCGATCCACCAGCACCGGGGTTTCGACGGCATCCCAATCGTGGGTATCGTGAGGCGAAGGCTGGAATGCCCAGACCAGTTTGCCCTCGTCAGGGTTGAGCGCCACGATGCTGCAAGTGTAAAGATCGACCCCAGGGCGCGTGGTCGCGGTAAGCACCGGCGTTGGATTTCCCGTACCGAAATAAACCAGATTCAGATCTGGATCATAGGTTCCGGTCATCCACGACTGGCCGCCGGTCGGGGCGTTTGGAGTACCCGCGGGAGGAGTGCTATTCCATTCCCACTGCACCTTGCCCGTCTCCGGATCGAGCGACTTGAGAATACCGTTAAGGTTGTCAAAATCTCCCGAAACGCCCGCGATTACGTGATTGCGCACGACTAGGGGCGACATACTGCTCCAGTAGCCCTTCGTAACATCGGCTACCGCGACGTTCCATTTGACTTTGCCGTCTTTGGCGTTCAGACAGACCACATGCGCGTCGGGAGTCATAAAGAAGATCGACTCCTTCCACATCGATACGCCACGGGAGCCGATATGCAGGCCTTTATTCTGCGGATACGTGTATCGCCAGATCTCGTGGCCCGTTCGCGCATCGACGGCCCATACGTTGTCGGGCACAGTGAAGTAGACGATGCCGTTGGCCAGAATCGGAGAGGCTTTGATCGTCGCAGTCTGGCGGGTCTGGAAGATCCACGCCAAGCTCAGGTTCTCGACGTTAGAGGGCGTGATCTGAGTAAGCGCGCTGTGGCGGCGGCCGGAATAATCGCCGTGATAGCCGGGCCAGGTGTCGGCTGGGGGATGGAGCAGCGCGGCCGGGTCGAGGCCTTGCGCGAATGCGGCGGAGAGCGACAGGGCTCCGAAGAAGCCAAGCGAAGTGAACTTACAGATGATCTTACGCATGATGCTATCGCAGTGTCTGTAGATACGCCATCAAGTTATGGATGTCATCATCGGTATACTTGCTCAGCAAGTCTACATGCGCCTCTACCGGCGCATCGATGGTGAATTTGATCTGGTCGACTGGCCAGGAATGATACCAGCCATCGGAGTCTTTCAAGCCAACCGTGAACTCATCGCGATAAGCCAACCGCCCGGTAATCGTCTTCCCGGAAGGGAGAGTCACGGAAATCTTGGTGGACGCCGTACCGGGGTTGAGCATACGCTCTTCCAGCCGTAGTCCCTTCAGGCGCGTCGCGATACCAGCAAGATCGCCCGTGGGCGAGTGGCAGGATGCGCATTTTCCCGCGCCGTTGAAATACTTCTTGCCGGCCTCGGCATTTCCGCTTTGCAGGTCGGCCTCGTCTACACCGCGGCGGCCGCCATTCTTTTCCATAATCGTTTTCTGATTGTGGATGAATGCGACGAGCGCAGCGAGGTCCTGATCCGAAACCGGAAAGGCAGGCATGCCGGCTTGCGCACGGCCTTCGCGAACCACCGGCCCAATTTTGTTGCCGGCAACGTCCCCCGCAACTACCGTCGAGCGGGTCAGATCGGGCCCGCTCTCGCCACCCGCGGTATCAGGGCCATGGCAAAATGCGCACTTCTCCAGAAAGAGCGACTTACCGGCGCTCAGTACCGCCGCGGGGTAGGCCGGCGGGGCAGTTTGAGGCGCCGCCGCAGCTACAGAGGCCAGCACGGCGAGTGCAAGAACATTCCTCATCTTTCGATCCTCCGATCTTAGCGCTAAAGGATTGGCGCCTGCGGTGTGCGATCGGCCTTGGTCAGAGCGCGGCGCAGAATTAAAATGGCGCGGTCCACTTCCTTTTCCGTCGTAATATACGGCGGCAGGAAGCGCAGAACCGTATCGTGCGTACAGTTAATTAACAGGCCGCCGGCCATGGCGTCGAGAACGATCTGTTTGCCTGGAATGGATAGATCCATACCGAGCATTAGCCCGAACCCACGAACCTCGCGGATGAACTTAAATTTCGTCGCGAGGGTTTGTAAGCGTTCGTGGAAGTAAACGCCCACGCGCTGGATGGAAGGCAGCAACTCATCGAGTATGTTGATAAACTCGAGCGCGGCGCGGCATGCGAGCGGGCCGCCTCCAAAGGTGCTGCCGTGCATGCCAGGCCTAATAGCGGAAGCGGCTTTTTCGTTGGCGACCACGATGCCGAGCGGAATGCCGCAGGCCAAGGGCTTTGCCGCGACCATGATGTCGGGAAGAATTACGGGGGTGGCGCGCTGGTAGGCGAAGTAGGTTCCCGGCCGCCCAACCCCGCATTGGGTTTCGTCGGCGACCATTAGCGCATTATGCCGGTCCGCCAGTTCGCGCGCCTTGACGGCGAACTCCTCGGTCAGGGGATGGATGCCGCCTTCTCCCTGAATCAGCTCGAGAATGATGCCGGCGGTGCGTTCGTTAAATACGCCTTCCAGCGCTTCGACGTCATTGGCGTCGATAAACTTGACGCCGGGAATCAGAGGCTCGAAATCGGCTCGATACTTGGCTTGGCCCGTGACGGAAAGCGCGCCTAGCGTCCTGCCATGGAAGGAATTATTGAGGGCAACGATCTCGAATTTATCGGGATGAATCGCCCGCCCATGCGAGTGAATCATCTTCAGGGCGGCTTCCACCGATTCAGTCCCGGTGTTGGAAAAGAAGACGCGCTGCAGCCCGCTCATCTCCACGAGGCGCTTGGCGAGCGCTCCCTGGTATTGGTTGTAGTAGAGGTTAGAGCAATGGATCAGCAGGCCGGCTTGCTCACGTATGACCTTCGTCATGCGCGGATGAGCATAACCTAAGGCATTGACGCCAATACCCGTGATGAAATCCAGGTAGCGGCGGCCGTCCGTATCGAACACATAGCAGCCCTTCCCGCGAGCCAGCGTGATGGGATAGCGAGTATAGTTCTGCAGTAGATAGTCGCGCTCGAGTTCGGCGGTGGAGGGTGCGGAGTTCTCCTGCGTGGGAGGAATGACGCTGGTCATTCACTCATCATAACTGGTGACGTAGCCATGATGCTGCGCACGCCAGCGGCGAAGATTATCCCTTTTCGACGGTGGTATACGATTCCGCTTCGGGCTGGTGTTCTTCCGCCCCATAGGGCTCAGCATCGGCGGATTCGCTCTCACCGTATAGTTCCAACGCGGGTTCCGACGGCGATAACATAAGCGAAATCTCGTCAAGGCGGTCGTGCCCCAGGCGTTGCAGTTCCCAAAACTGGCGATATAATCCGCAGTCGCGAATCAAGTCTTCGTGCGTTCCAAATCCAATGCACCGGCCATGATCGAGCACGATCAGGCGATCTGCGTTACGCAGCGTGGAAAGGCGGTGGGCCACGATGAAACACGTTCGTCCCACCATCAAGCGGTCAATGGAACGCTGCACCTGCGCTTCGGCCACCGAGTCGAGACTAGCCGTCGCCTCATCGAGCAGTAAAAGGCGTGGATTTCGCAAAAGAGCTCGCGCCACGTTAACTCTTTGCGCCTGACCACGGGATAATTCGCGGCCACCCATTCCAAGCGCCGTCTCATAACCTTGAGGCAACTCCATGATGTCGTCATGGATAGAGGCCGACCGCGCGGCATGCTCTACCTCTTCGTCCGAGGCTCCCGGCCTCGCGCAACGGATATTGTCGCGGACGGACGTGGCGAAGAGAAACGGGTCCTGGGCGACAATCGCCATCGAGCCATATACGTCTGCGACCTTGAAGTCGCGCAAGTCGGATCCGTCGAATTTAACCTGCCCAGAGGTGGGATCGTAAAAGCGAACGATGAGGTTGAGCAGGGTCGATTTTCCCGCGCCGGACGGGCCCACGATGCCTACGGTCTCACCGGCTTTCACTTCGAAGTTCATGTCGTGCAAGACGAGGGGGCCGTTGGGGTAACCGAAGCTTACGTGCTCAAACGTGAGCCGCTGGGGCGGCTCTTTGAGGGGTCGTGCGTCGGGACGATCGCAGACATCGGGCTGCGCTGCCAGCAATTCCTTAATGCGCTCCTTCGATGCGTGGTGCGATTGAAGGTCGGTGATGGCTCCATGAATCTCATAGAGCGGGCCGAACAGAGATCGGGAGGCGAACACGAAGGCCACCAAGCCTTCCCAAGTCATCCTACCCTTACTAACTTGGTACCCGCCGACGGTGATCACGGTAACCAGGCTAAGGCCGCCTACGGATTCCAGAACAACCTGAATCAAGGCCTTCATACGAACTACGCCCATGTGAATTTTGAAGTAGCGCTCGGCTCTTTCGACGCTAAGACGGGCTTCGGTCTCTTCGGCGCCATATGCCTTGATGATGCGGATACCGGAAATGATCTGGAAGATCGTACTGAAAAGATATGAAGCTGTGGCACGCAATTGTCTGGAAGCAACGCGCAGACGCTTGGCCGAATACGCCAACAGGGGCAGAAAAACAAAAGGTAGAACGATAAGTGAAACCAATGCGAGTAACGGACTGAGATAGATCACAACCGTCGCAAGTGAGAGCGCAAGCAGCATGTTCCGCGCGATACCCGCGTATGCGGTAGCCATGATACGCAAATTCGTCACGTCTACACGCACGGCCTGCACGAGATCGGCATCGGTGTGCGTCTTGAAGAATTGAACCGAAAGCCGTAGGAGGTGACGGATAATTTGCTCCATCACGCCGATTTCCAAGATTTCCGATATCGTCTGCTGAGTTACCCGGTTGTCATAGCCTAAGAGAGCGCTAAACAAAATGACTCCGGCCAACAGAACCGCCATGGAGATCATCAGGCCGTCATGCCCGAAATGCGAGCTCAGAAACGTCGCAAATGCCCCTTGCTTGTGGTGTACAACAGCGAGAAACTGCTGGATCATGAGAACCAGCATCATGGCGGATAGAGCTCTCGCCACGGACGTGACGCCATATCGCACAAGCAGGCGTTTCCTGCCTCGGAATAAAACGGAAATATAATCGGGAATCAATTTATTCAGCCTTTCCCCTTTTTGATCTAAAATTCTGTCCAGCTTCGTTTTACCGATTCAAGGAATAAAGACCAAATGTCGAACAATCGACGAGGAATGGTTCAAGTGTAGCCTCTGTTTCATTCGATGTCATCAGCTACGGTCCATATGAAATACCATGACGGCAGTTTGGAGATTTGGCAAAAAAGGGGCTTGACAGGGCAAGGTTTATTGAACCGCCCCATTGGCAAAATCTTCGTGACGGATTTTAACCTACTGATTTTATTGAATTTCTTTACCATAGTCGGAAAATCAGGCTTTAGATTGGGGCCGCAATGTTGAATAAAAACAATGTCAGTACTAAAACTTTAAATTCAGTACTACTAAAAGGACAGGGCGGACCTTCACAATCGTCTGAAATGAGTAGCCTTAAGAACGTTGCAGGCTAATGAGGCTGCTTGCCTAAAACGCATCGGATTGCGTCGGCTGCAACTATGAGCTTGGGGACTGAAACACGATCGTGAGCTGGATCGTATCGGAGACTCGGAAACCACAGCGGGTTTCCGCAATTGTACCGCGCAACCGTAAAGCTGCCGAGTTAGAGTAACCGGATTACTGAAGCTGCCAGCCGGAGGCGCCAAGAGCGTAAGTTAGGGTCGTCGAATCCGAAAAGGACACAGTAATATTGACGCCCGTATTATTGAATTTAGCGGTGAGGCCGGAGGACGAATCGATGCAGACGGTGGTCAGGGGATTAGCGGCCGATGAAATATAGTTCACATTGACGGCGTACCACTGAACGCCAAGGTTTGCGAACACCCACGATAGGCCGAATGGCAACGGACCGGATACTCCAATCGAAACAGGCGGCCCGTATGGCGTACAAATTAGGGACGTCGAAGGGCCGCTGATGGTAAAGCTGCCATTGCCTGCTGTGGTGGGGAAGCCCGTCTGGAAATTCCCGGCCGTTACCCCAGGACCTGTAGAAACTAGGTCGTCTAAGATGACAAATGCCTTATCTTGATAGGTGGTCAACGTCCGGCGCGCGCGGCTGACCCCGTTTGGATAAGTGGGAGTCACGATCATTGTCATGCTCTTCTCGGTGGCAGTATCTATCACAGTAGCTGCGTCTATCTTGGCGATAAGTGAACTGCTACCCTTACTTGGAGCCACCCCGTCGACCGCGGGCGTACTGTGCTGCGGCGCGTTCGGCTGGTTATATCCCGGGTCGATAAACATCGCCTGGCCGCGGTCTTGCATTACAAAAGACCCTGGGTCGAAGTGGCTGTGGCCCTGGAATGCCGCATCCCCCGCCTGGCCTTTAAACCCGATCACAAAATTAGGCGTATAGCTGGTATCGCTGCGAATTACAGCCAGGTTGGAACTGGTCCCGACATCCGTAGTGGGCCAACCTGAAAACGCCGCGGGCGTTGCGGTCCGCCAAAGGAAGGCCGGCGTAGCGACATCCCAACCGCTCGCCTGTGAATTTAGCTGTCCGGTAAATGCGTTGCCAGTCGCGATTCGATGGGCAAAATCGTCGGCCACGTAGAGCAGGTTCGGTTGATTGAACCTGTCGCCTTCGTCGGCCAGAAACGCCTCCCCAAACAGCGACGGTTGCGTGTCGTCGAACGTAAACCACTGCCCGTCACCCGCAAATGTGAGATTGGTTTGCTGATAATGCTGCAGGAAGTTGGGCATGCTCAGGAGACCGGTTCCCCCGGCGCCGCAATTGTCGTTGCCCAGCGCCCGCAAACAAGTTCTCCCTGCCCAGATGTAGGCGTCCAAGCCAAAGGCCGTATAGAGCGAGCCTTCCAGGATCACGCCATCCGGCGCCATCTCTCGCGAAATATATCCGGTGGAAGCATTCTTGAGATTGGTGGCATATTTTGCAAGCTCAGAAGTCGACCCATGCGCGACCGTATAGACGCTGTTCATGAGAGCAAGACCGACCTGAATACATCCCGTGTTGCCGATGGAAATCCAATTATTGAAAGTAGCTGTTGTCGGCACTATGAAAACGTCGGCATTGGTTTCAAGGGTATTGCAGTAGCTATGGACCGCGTCCAAATAATTCAGGAAGGTAGTCTTCTGACTCTGCGAGAGCGAAGGCCACATGGCATCGTAGAGCATCGCGACATGTGCGGAGCGCTCGAGATCGAACGATTGATTGAAGTGATCCGTGAAGTCGATTCGATTCAGTTCGGACAGAATTCCGTTGCTGCCGTTCAGGTCTGGAGTTCCGTTATAAAACTGATTGGAATAAGTCGATGTTCCGCTTAGAACGTCGTACCAACCGTAGTCTTCCCATGTGTTGATGGCCCATCCGCTCAGGGCATCCGTTCCCACATCGTTGGGAGAATTCATGGCGATCGCGGATGGCGTTCCTGCTCCGGTGGGCCCGCTAATGAGAGATCCCTTTACAAAGGAAGATCCGTAACTGGGTACGATGCCTATGGTCTTACCGTCATAGGTATAAACCTGTCCGCTTGCGGCGCCTTGGGTCACAGAGTCTCCGATGTTGAAACTTCCATTGACCCCAGCTAGGGGGGCAGTGAGCGATTGCAGCATTCTGGGTATGGAAAAGACCATGGTGATCGTTCCTGCGCCATTGGGTCCGCTAATCGCTCCTGGCCCGAAAACGCCACTTACGGGGAAGATAACCAGCATTCCATACTGATAGCCGAACGCAGTTCCCGTGACGCCGCCAGGCTGGGTGACGGCATCTCCCACCTGAAAGGTTCCCGTGACGCCGCTTAGCGCAGCGCTGATCGACACGTTGCGCTCGAGCTGTGCGGTGTAGTCGGCGAAGTGAGGATCCGCCCACTTACTGTTCAGGGCCTGGAGGCCGGCGGCGTCAAAATTCATGTAAGGATGGTCCGCATAGCCAAAAGAAATCTTCGGCGAGGAACTATTGGATGTAAAAAACAAGCCGCCGCTCCCGCTTAGCACGATCGTCGGAATTCCGGCGGCGCACGGCGGCGTCGTTACTTGTAGATGAAACGCATCTATTACCGTCGCCGCCGCAGTGACGCCGCAGATGCTCACCGTCGTATTCGGGTCGAATCCAGAGCCCGTAAACACAACGGTTTCATTGCCGGATGGGGATGCTTCGTGTGGATCGATTCGCGTAACCGTCGGAGCACTGTAGACGATTCCGCTTACGGAGGGCGCTTCGATTCCATTCGGCGCGATGTATTTGAGGGGATACGTTCCGTCCGCCTCGTCCGGCAATACCGCAAGCAGTGTGGACGGACTGAGGAAAACGGGAACGATGCTCCTTGAGGTAGAGCCGACCCCGATGCGTATCGATCCGCCGGGTTGAAATCCAGTTCCGGAAATCGTTGCGGTTGATCCGGTGCGGAATGTAGTTCCTACCGAAGGTAATACCGAAGAGACGGTGGGAATAAAACCGGAAGACATAGCCCCGTAGCCGCGGATATTGCTGATGACGCCCTGGTAAAGCGCCGCCGGAGGCGGGGCGCTGGCGCTGGTTGCGCCTCCCGTCCAGCCCGTACTGCCACTGGTCAGGTGATCGCTATTCAAGTTAGAGACAATGAGATATTTGAAGTTCGCGGCCGCAGCGCCCCCCACCAAGGTATAGGCGTTGCCGTTCACCAGTTGACTGGCGCCCGGAGTCACACCCCAAGGCACAGTCCCATTCATGAATGCCGGCGTGAAGAGAGCGAAAGTAATTACGTTCTGGTTCCGGCTAACCTCGAAGGTAAATGGCGGATTCGTCTTCAGAGGCGCGCCCAACGGCCATTGAATGCTCTGACCGTTGCCACTCAAGTTCGACAACTCGACATCCGCGCCCAAAGTGACGTGATTGAGAGACGTCAGCGAGGGAGATCCGGATGCGAGGACCAGCGAGGTTGGGCTAGTTACGCTCTGAATTTGAAATGGACCAAGGCCATTAATGAAAACATAGGTTCCCGCAGCCGACGGAGGCATACGATCGCCGTTATTCACGGTAACGTTTACACCGTTTGCCCCGCTGCACGTCACGGTGCTCTGCAGGTAAAACAGAACGCCCCGCCGAACGCTGAATATTGGACCGGCTTGGGACACCGCGGCTACAATCGAAAACGTGTCTTGCGATTGAGCGCCAGGAGGGTCGGTGCTAATAGCGACATAGGCCCCTATGGTCTGCGGGATGGCGGATTGGTATCCGAGCTGTTTGAGGGACCCCGCCAGGAAAGTGTGGTCGAACTTCAGATCGAAAGAACCGGCGCCAACTAACCACGGCTGCCAAGCCATGCCGTGTCCGTAATTCTCCCAATGAAATCCCAAAGCTTGCGCGTTGGTGTACCAACTTAGCGCCGGACCTTGAGAGTCGCTCGAGATCGTCCACGCCGCCGAAGACGAGGGCGTGTCGAAGTATTCGGAGATTACATTCGACGCACTCAGATTATTTATGATCGGAGGTCCCTGGGCAGGGCCGCGAATCGGTAAATGAATTTGCGTCCACGCCGGAAATGCGATCCAAATCAAGAGACCTGCGCGGTACGCGGTTCGCCTATTGTCCGGCATTCACCCCTAACGCCTCCCTCGCTTCTATCGTCGCCGTCAACCCGCTTTGGATCGATTTGGGAAACTCTTTCAAGACCAGCGGATGAATATCGGAAGTGGGTTCGTAGTAAAGGTTGATGTACTGTGTTCCGAACAGCGGCACTCGAAGTTGCCAAAAGGTAGATATGTCGATTCCCTTTCGGACATATTGATAGGTTCGGCCTCCGAATTCCAATCGGATTCCTGGAAAGCCAAAATCATCCGCTTGCTCGACAATCGTACTCCAGAGTAATGGGGTGGTTTTTGCCTGCGCCAGGGAAGAATCAAAATTGCGAAGGCGAAGTTGAACGTCGATATGCCGCCTTAAGGATCCACCAAAAAGAAAATTACCCGCCAGGCCGAATTCGGCGTAGTTTAAGCGTTGAATGCCCACCCATACCGCGAGACAAAACAGGACGATGATTACCGCGCGGAGGGGGGTGTAGACGAAGTCCTGAAATAGCGACAATACCGCCGCCACGCTGGACACTCCATAAAGCAGAAGCGCCGCTCGCCTGGGCGTCAGTCCGTGGTCCAATAAGCGGTGGTGAATATGGCGCCGGTCGGGGCTGAATACCGGCTGACCGCGTAGAAACCGGCGCACAATCGAGATCAGGACGTCCAACAGAGGTATAGCCAGCGCCATTAAGGGAGCGGTCATCCCCAAAACGGTAGCGGACTTTTGACTCCAGAGAGCGCCGTAGCACCCAAGCAGGAATCCTACCAGTAAACTGCCGCAATCGCCGAGGAATATGGATGCCGGATTGAAGTTATACCGGAGAAAACCAAGGAGACTCCCGGCGAGAGGAGCGGTAACTAGCGCTAACTCAACGTTGTGGTTAATCACCGCGGCGGTCAGGGTGGTCAGCGCCGCGCAAAAACCGATACCCGAAGCCAAACCATCCATACCATCGATCAGATTCACCGCATTTGTGCAGCCCACCAACCAGATGATAGAGAGGGGAACGCTAAGCAGGTGTTCCAGCGGATGACCCCGCAGGACATGTATACCGAATCCGCCGTGATAGGCCCACACCGCGGCTCCGATTTCGCACAGTAACTTCCACCAGGGCCTCAGGCCTTTCAAGTCATCCAGCAGGCCTGTCAGAAAGATGAGGAGCGCAGCCGGAGCTAATGCGAAAGCGCCTGCCAAGGAGCGCGAGATATTGAGATTCAGGTTTCTGTATGGGGCGATCAGAATAAAGGCGAGAGCAAGCGTGTAGGCAAATGCAACGGCCACGCCTCCCAGGCGTGGAATCGGCTCCAGATGAATCTTACGACCCCCGTCCGGCCGGTCCACTAGCCTTAACCGGAGGCTGAAGTCTCTGACCAGCGGCGTCAGCAAGACGGACAACAAAAACGCGACGCAACCAACGTCAAATATGATCCACATTCAATTTGCTACCAAGCTTGATCTAACTATTCCTAGAAATTTAGAGATGTGACCGTATGCGTCACTCTGCCGCCCCGCGACTTTCGCCTACTACGCGGACCCGAACGGCGGCGGCTGGATTTCCAGCATAAATGGTCCACGGCTTTAACGACTTCACAACCACGCTTCCGACTGCCGCAATCGACCCCTCGCCGAATTCGACTCCGGGGCAAACAACACTACGCGCGCCTGCCCAACTACCCGCTTGTAGCGCAATGGGTTTAACGACTAACCCGAAGGCGGGATCGGACCAATCGTGATTGCCGGTACAAAGATACACCCCTTGCGAAATGCACACATTGTCCGCGATATCTACCTGAGCCAGATTATCGATCCAGACATCTTCACCAATCCAACTCTGATCGCCGATACGCAGGCGCCAGGGATACTTGACTCGCACGCCGGGCTTAATCGTAACCCCTCGGCCAATAGTGGCGCCAAACAGGCGAAGCAGGCGGGTTCGGAAGGAAGAGAACGGGATCACGGTCCATCGCAAAAGCGGTAGGCCAACAAAAAACCAAAGGGCTTCGATTCCCTTCGACCTGCCGGAACGGTACCAGGAGTTTTCGAACCGGCCTAAGTCGATTGGAAATGCACCGGAGCCACTCACGCGAGAATCTCCACCGAACCAGGAACAGGTCCGCCGCCCAGCAACCAGTCGAGCACCGCCGCGGTGCGTTCTCCAATGACGGGCCAACTGAAACGTTCCGCGATCAGGCGCCGAGCCCGATCCGACATGCCGTGCCGTTCGGCCGCAGAGAGGCCCATGCATTCCCGAATGGCCGTTTCGACGGAGGCGGCGTTCGCCTCAATCACCCATCCGCAGCGGTATTGTTCCACCTCGGGAAAATAGCATTGCTTACTGAGAATCGCAGGCAGTCCAGCCCCGAGCGCCTCCAATACCGCCATGCTAAAACCTTCCGAGTAAGAGGGCAGCAGGAAGACCGTGGCAGCGCTCAACGCTCCCCATTTCTCCTCGCCGCGAAGCATTCCAGTAAAGGTCACCTGCGATGCGGCGCCATCCCGATTCACCTGCACTTCGAGTTCGGCTTGGATGCCATCGAGATCCGGACCGGCCATCACCAGATGCGCGTCCGGAAATTCGCGGCGCATTTTCGCCCAGGTCTGGCACAGCATGTGAACGCCCTTCTTGGGGTGAATGCGACCCAGGAAGAGAAGGATCCTCTGGCCTCGGAGCGTCGGAAAGCGTTCGAAGAACGGCTCTGGCGTCATCGCCTGGGGTATGGTGACGCCATTTGGAATCACGGCTACGGGAACCCGTAATCCCAGGGCGCGGAACTGCTCACCCTCCGCCTTCGTCAACGCGCGTAAACATTGCGCCTGCGCGAAGCGCGGTTTTTCAAGTAGCTGCCAGTACAGCTTTTTCTTCCAGCCTTTGCTTTGAAACGCCCAGGGTTCCAGCATGCCGTGGGCAGCGATCAGGTATGGCTTTCCGGCATCGCGCGCAAAACGGCTCGCCCACGCGGAATGTTCCTGCCAGATGCCGTGAATATGCACAGCATCGGACTTGCGAATTAAATCTGCCAGCTTCGAACGCAGCCCGGAATCAACCATCCACCGAAGACGTCCGAACGGCAATACCGCGGGGCAGCCGGACCCCGAGTAGACCTCATCGTCAGCGCAGAAAGCGGCTAATTCCGCCTTGTACTTTCCGGTAGCTTCGAGCGCTTCGCAAAAAGGAGGCAGCGAGGTGGTTAGTCCTCCAAAACGATGGTCCAGATGCGCGGTGATGTTGAGACAGGTGTATCGAGCGGACGCCCGCTCTTCGACGTAACGCGCGCCGCTGGCTTCGGTGTTCATTGGATTGTGCCCGCAAAACGCAAGGAAGCCCGCAGTCCATTAACCGGGTCCGACAATCTTCGCCATTCAGACAAAACCTTCGGCGACGCAGATCGCATCTTGCCAGTATTTTCCTCGCTCGTAACTTCGAGCATCGCGTTGCGCAGCGCCCCGGCGTCTCCCGCCGCAAACAGGCGGCCATTGATTCCATTCTTCACTAACTCTACGCCTGCCCCAGTAACCGAACTGCAGACCAACGCAAGGGACGCCATGGCGGCTTCAGTAACCACTACTCCCCAAGGCTCGTAGTCGCTTGGAAGAATCAATACTTGCCCAAGATGATACAGGGCTGCGATATCCGCGGCGTCGGAAATGAACCCGGTGCAAACCACGCGCCGCTGGACGGCGTCAGGAATGCCCTCAAGCAGCGAATCGCGCAAGGGACCGTCGCCAATCAGAAGGAGATCCCAATCGGGTCGCAGGGCAGCAATTTCCTGAAAGGCGGTAAGCAGCAAATCCACTCGCTTCTCGGCTGCGAGACGTCCGCTGTAGATCAAATACTTGCGCCCAGATTGTAATCGATACTGCTCACGAACGGCATTTACTTTAGCGTCAGGTACGCTTTCAAATGCCGAGTAATCGGGTTCGTAGGGGAACGGAAACATCTGCTCTTCCCTGGCCCCGTACCGCTGGAAGTAAGCCCGCCCAAGACTGCCGCAATAAAGCGTGCCCGTTGCGCAATGCATCACCATGCTGACTAAAGGGCGTTTCACCGCGGCCTTCCACCCAGCGGGACGATCGCCGTGGATGTTATTGTCCCCAAAAATAAAACATGGGATGCCCAGACGCCGGCAGCCCCACAAGATGCGAAGCCGGCCCATGTCGTTATAACCTTCCAATACGACAAAGCGCACGTCGTTCTTTGCAATCCAACGCAAGATCGCGCCGCCCTTTTTCCATTCATGGCCTTGCTTGAGCAGGCGATCCTGCTGCGAACTTTGCTCCCCATGGCCCCAATACACCGGCCGGAGTTCCGGAGGTGGCTGTATGCTCCAAGGCGAATTGCTGGCTTCATGGGTGAATAAGCTCCAAAGTTCTACTTCCCGCAGCTCCCGCGCGATCCTCCTCTGTACATGCATGCGGTATGGCGTCTGCGAGTTACTGATAATCGCGATTCGAGGCGTCGAACCGTTCATGATGCAAGAGCCGTTTTTCGGGTGTTCTTTGCGGCTGCCAGAAAGAGCTCTTCCATTCGCGCCGCATTATCGTCCCAGCGCAACACCCTGCCGAACAATTCCGCGCCGGCCTGGCCCATGCGCTCGCGCAGCGCCCGGTCGCCCAACAAGCGGCGCAGAGCATCGACTGCGGCCGGCAGGTTGCGGGGTGGAATCGTCAACCCGTGAACTTCGTTCTTCAGTACGTCGGTGATTCCCCCGTCATCGCAGCAAAGGACCGGCTTTCCAGCCGACATGGCCTCCGAGAAAACCGTGGCGAACGGTTCATCCCATCCGATCAGCGTAAACAGGTCGCACCAGCACATCTCCTGTATCACCGCGGCGTGGGGCAGAAAGCCCAATAATTGAATGCGATCCTGCAAGTTAAAACGCCGGATTCGCTCCTCAACTTCGGCCCGTTGCTCCCCGTCGCCCGCGATTCTCAAAAGCGCGTCGGGAAATTGCGCTGCGACTTGCGCGAAGGCCTCAATCAATAACGGGAAACCCTTCCGCTCGTAAAACGCCCCGCAGGCAAAGAGAACGGTCTTCCCTTGCACCTCGGCCGGCCGCGGCGTACGCTTTACGGATTCAGGAATCTCATCGGTTCCGTTCGGAACGCTATAGGCGCGGGCGCCGGGAAACAACCGCCGCATGCATTGTTCCATGCGCGAGGCGACAGCGACCATGGCGGACGATTGCGAAACAATCTGGTCAAAAAACTGCTTGCGCGCGGGCCACCGCTGGCAGTCGGCGATCTCGCCGAAATCATGATCCGTGACGACAAAGGGGACGCCCATGCTCTGTTTCAGGCGGTACGCAAAATAGCCATTCGCCGCTGTATGATGCGCGTAAATCAAATCCGGCTTAAACGTCGTCACGGCCTTCTCTAAAGAGCTACGAACGGTCCGCCACGCAACATTCATTTGGAAGGCTGGATCTCGAAATGCGCGCTGCTTAAGAGGGCTCACCGGATACCACAAGGCGCGAGGATAGAATACGTCCAGAGAATCCCACCGGTACATGGCTGGGCACTTCGCGTAAGCCGCAGCGTATCCGAACGAGCCCAAGAAGCGTGGGACCCAACTCGTCACCGAAACTACTTGCACGTCCATCCGCCGCTGAAGAGCTTGGGCTTGAGAAAGCGCCCACGGCCCCATGATTGGATTTCCCGGTTTCGGGAAAAAACTGGCCAACATCAATACGCGAAGCCGGTCAGGCATGCAAAACCCGGTTTGATCCGGCAAGATCCATGGCTTCGACTTCAAGAGGAGAGAGGTACGCCCCGGGTATCCGCGACAAACGCCACGTCAGTATCGCTGGGACTGTCAAAATCACCGACCGCGAGATCACCGCCTCTCCACTTTGAGAAACAAAGTAGACCGACAAAATACATAAGATTACGAATTCGGTCATCCAGAAGCCCATTTCCGTAACCCCGAGCCGCCAGACACGGCCGAATCCCCAGCCGAGCAAAAAGGCGACCGGCAATTCCAGCCATGAGAATTCCACCCATAAATCCGCCACCATGGATGCCGCCGCGCCGGGCACCTCGCCCCAACCCATTACGGCCATCAGACCTCGCCCGGCGACGCCCGCGTTCTGCAACAAATCCCCAAGACCGGTATCTTCATATTTCGTCGGCCAAATTTGGCGTGGAATAGGACGCACCGTAATCTGGGCGAGATATCGCCTGCCCCAATAGCACTTATTAGTCGCGCGGCTTGCGGCGACGCAGCCCGTTCCGAAGATGTACTCATTACCTTCGTCCACCGAGGACGTAACTGTCGACATATCTGTCGTCAGCTTTAAATCGCATTTCAGACAGATATGGTCGCGGTTTGTCACCAGAAACAGCATGAGAAAGCCCAACGTCGAACCCGCGACCGCGAGAGAAAATATCGACGGCCTCTTGCCGCGCGCCAAAAACCACGACATGCCAACACACACCGCGACCATGAATGTCGGCCCGCGGCGCGCGCCCAGTAAACCATACGCCAACCAGGGGAAAGAAAAAAGCCCGATTGAAATCAGCCACAACTTGTTCTTTGGATCGAATGCCTCCCGCGAAAGAAGAAGGACCATTCCAACAATCGTCAGGTAGGCCGCGTCGCGAATATATCCAATGTCGCTCCAGCCCCCGCCGTACTTTACTCCAAACGCTTCCGAAAAGCCGCCGGCGTTATGAATCGTGTAAGCGAATGCGAGAAAGCCAATGTAGCCGAATATATATCCGCCAAGTTGCAGCTTTTTCTTGTTTACCTGCAACCGCGGGCGCGTCTTGTCCGATGAGCGGTATTGACTGCCTGATATCATTCCGGCGAAAAGCAAGGCAAGGGTAACGACGATGAGGAATTGATAGAATATCGCCTGTTCCTCGCTGACGAAGTTGAGAAGCTCGCTGCTGTTAATCAGCTTAGATGGCATGTATACATAAAGGAACAGGCACATCGGCGCTATCAGAATGGCCGGGTGAAATACATCCTTATAACTTCGATAGGCCATTAGCATGGCCATTATGCAAATTATTGCTGTAAGTGCAACTAATATATTCAGCATTTAAATACTCAATTAAAGACCTGTTGGGCCCGCCTGGAGGACTTCGCTTCCATCTCGCGATAATAGCGAACCGCCTCCCTGCCATATTGATTCCAGTTCATTTCCCGAGCTCGAACGGAAGCTCGAGAGCCCATTTCCTTACGCAGGTCCTCATTGTTACGTAAGAGTTCCAAATACCCTTGAATCGCACCGGCATCGCGGATAGGAACGACAAAGCCTTCCTTGCCGTGCTCCAGAGCATCCGCCGCTCCGGTGTTCTCGCTTACGATGACCGGCAAACCGCATGCCATAGCTTCCAGAGTAGCCAGCGAATAGGAGTCCGCTAATGAGGGAAGTACAAACACCGAACTGCTGCTGTACAGTTCCTTGAGAGCAATCTTCGGAACAGCCCCCACGTAGCGGAAGGATCCTTCAAAGCGGGAAAGCACCTTCTTGAAGTCTGGATCAAGAGGGCCAACCAGCACTAATTCCGCGCCTTTTGGCTGCATCCGGGAAAACGCCTCTAAGAGATACTGCGGGCCTTTGCGAATCGTAAGCGAACCGGCGTAGATTACGCGGAAGGTTTGATCCGGCTTTCCTTCGTCCCGAAAGCTCTCGAGATCGACGCCATAAGGTAGGAGAAGCAATCTCTCGGGCGCGAAGCCCCGATCCAAAAAGGTCTTTCTGGCATGGCGCGAGGGAACCACAATATAATCGGCTAGCTCAAATTCCTCCAGAACCCGGCGCTCGTAAGTAAAGCCGGTTATGTGAGGCGCCATGCCGAAAATCGCCGACTCTTCCTCGAGTATTTGGCGCTGAAAAGCGGGATGCTCCTGACGGACGTCACAAATGACAACGGCGCCGGACGCCTTTGCCTTCCGAGCGCAATGCAGGCCTACGCTGCTGACAAAATGAAATACGTCGCAATCCGTGATGAATCGGATGGCTCTTCGATCGAACAATTCGTTGTTCAACCAGTTGGCGCGTTCATGACTTATCACGCGAGTGGCCGGAAGGGCTCGCTGTAATATTTCAGGCCATCGGATTTGCCGCACCATCGAACCTGGAAGCGCTTTTAGCCGCCGCCCTTCTAACTTTCGGCGGAGCTTTCCCGGCAGCCAGCGCGGCGGCTCTTCTCCCGCGAGCAATGCCGGAGAGGTAATATAGCGCTCCAGCATTCCGCCGTCATACAGGGCTTCGGCCAAATGATGATAATGCGGGATATTGGAGAGAACAATCGCGCGCATTACGGTTTCCTATCGCCCGTGGTTTCGCTGGTATATTCGTGCGCGAAGCCAACAGTCGGACTGCTGCCCGTATCTCCCGGCCGCGTATCCCATACGCTCCTCTGGCGAGCTCTCTTCATCCATAAGTGCGTAAACCAATACCAGACAACCCGCAGATTCCAACTGGTAGGCGACTGGTATTCCCGCTCGCTAATAACTTGACCGAATCGAACGGCGTCATAGCGCCGAAGGGCGATCGCGGGCATCGGGCGGCGAAGGCGAAGGACGCTCCGCACGCCGCCAAGAAATTGAGCGATCGACTGATAGAAGGCGCGGAAGCGAAGCATTCGGACCGCATCGAGCATACCAACGCCAAGCACCCAGGTCGCTTCCAGAGGAATGCGCCGCGCCGGCATATGCATCGCGATAGCCCACAGCTTGTTCCGGATCTGGCGCGTCCACGTGCGCTCCTGGTTGCGGTTACGGGCTGAGACATGGTGATGAATCACGACAGCCGGGAAAAAATAAATCACCCACCCCGCGGCCAGCAGACGAAGACCAAGCTCCTCTTCTTCCCACTCGTTTCCAAAGAAGTCCCGATATCCCCCAACCTGCCGGAGGGCGCTGGTGCGGAACATTACGCCGCAACCGACAAAGGCGTTATTGTATTTCGGCTCGAGCGCGGGCAGAACTTCCGGAAGAAGCTGGCCATTGAAAATATAAAAGCTCAGGCAGGCGCGATCCGGGTGGGCCTGCATCGCGCTCACCGCTTTGGAAATGGCGCTGCTCTCAACCGGATGGGAATCATCGTCCAACTGTAGGATGTATTTCCCTGCCGCAATCTCAAACCCTTCGCTCCTGCGTTTGCATTGACCGGCGCTTTCCGAGTGCCGGATAAAAAGCGCTTCCCGCCAGGATTGACGAACGATCGGTTCCAACGGCGTCTCGGACCCGTCATCGATGATAATTAGCTCGAGGAAAGGATAATCCTGCCGTCGAAGTTCCTGCAGCGTGCGCCGAAGATCGTCCGGACGATCCTTGGTCGCGATCAAAATCGAGACCAAGGGCAATCGATCCATTGTAGAGACAGGGCTGCCAAGATTACTCATATTAAGCAGGGATCGCGTCCTTCAGGCTGTGATAAACGTCATCGGTGCGCTTGGCTACAGCCTCCCAGGAAAAACACCCTGCGCGGCGGCGTGCGGCGGTTGCCATTTTTCGTCGCAGATCCGGATTGCCCTGTATCAATTCTAGAGCATGCAGCAGGCCTTCCACATCGTGAGGGGCGGTTTCGAGCGCGCAATCGGCGCTCAGGTATTCGGAGATTCCCCCTACGCGTTCGGCCACAATGGGCACTCCGCAAGCGAGCGCTTCCAACACCGCATTGTTGGCCGTGGAGGCCTGCACAGTCATTAGCAGGCAGGAAGCCCGGCGATAAGCCGCCACCAACTCCTCATCGGGGACGCCCGAACGAAAACGGACGTTGGGCAGTCCGTCAAAGGTGCTTTTGAACCGTGGGGACGAGATAATTTCGAATTGAAACCGTCTGTCGTCCTTAAATCGATCGCAAACCTGCCGCAGCAAATCGAAATTCCGGCGATAGGAGCCAACCGACAAGACGGTGAAGACACTGGCTGCGGCGTCCGCGTCCGCCGGCGAATAGTATTCCGTGTCGATCCCGTGAGGAATGAAGATGACCTTTTCAGCGGGAACTCCTTGCGCTAAGAAGTAGTCGACCTGCGTCTTGCTGACCACGATAACCGCTCCCAGCTTTCGTAATCGCGCGGGGTATTGGATTACTTCCGGCAAGTCCTCGACGCATCCATGAAATGTGCAGCAGAGGGGAACACCTTCCCGGCGGCAGAGAAGGTCCATATATCCGAGGTCGCTGTCCGCCCAGAGCACGTGAACAACCCCTCGAAAGCCGCTTCTCATACGCTTCCAGGCGCGAAGCTCCAGTTGGGCGGAACTGAATTGATACCAACTGGTGATTGCTTTGCGTTTCAGAAGCGTTCGGATTCCCTTCTGGAAAACGTTCCGATCGGGTAAACGAGGCGTCTCAATCAACTGCGCGCCTTCGACGTACTCGGCCACGCGCGTGTACCCCGAACGCGCCCCTAACGACGGCGGTGCGCTGGCAAGCAGTAGAACCCCAGTCGCACGGTCCGTGCTCATTACTGGCCCACTCGCGCGGTGTCCGGTCTCCCGCTTCGCATCAATTTTGCCGGCACTCCGGCGATTACGGAATTTGCGGGAAAGCTCTTGGTGACCACCGCTCCCGCTGCCACCACGCATCCATCCCCCAAGATGACATCCTTCAAAAGAATCGCCTTGGCCCCCACCCAGCAATCGTTCCCAACGCGCACCTGCCCGATATCCATGCCCCCATCGACCACCGATCCGGTCTCCGACATGAGATGGTTCGAATCCGTAATATAAACGCCGGGCCCGAACATATTACGGTCTCCAATTTGTATATGGCCGCATGCGTCGATCATGCAGTCGCGATTGAAGTAATTGCCTTGACCGACTCGAATGCGGAAGCCCTGATAAGGAGCATCGATCGGCCAGAGCCAGCAGCCCTCGGTAAGGGAGTTTCCCGGCCCGAGCTCGATTTGGGCCGGACGTCGCGCGCGAATCCGTTCCAGACGGCACCCCGAACCAATTTTCATGCCGAACAGTTTGTAGAAGGCGATCCTACATCGGCTCAGCAGACCGTAATATCCGCGGAAAGCCAGCGATTCGAGAGTCATCAACGCTCCGGATGCTACGCCTATCCGAGCAGGCGGCGCAGCAGATCGATATTCTCCGCGGTCCAGGAACTCAGCTTGTCGATGCCCTGCGCGACAGTGACCTTCGGCTCCCAGCCGAAGGTGGCGTGCGCTTTGCTGATATCGGCAACGAAGACTTTTTGATCACCGGGACGCCAATCGTCGAAGACGTAATCGATTTTCTTCCCGATGCGCGATTCCAGATGCGCCAGCAGTTCGAGGATGCTCAAAGTCCGCGTAGGGCCTCCGCCAATGTTGAAAGCTTGCCCGGCGGTCTTCGAGGCATGTTGGACAGCGCCCAGGTAGGCCTGGATCAGATCGTCGATGAACAGTACGTCGCGCACTTGCTTGCCGTCGCCGTACACCGAGATCTTCTTTCCTAGAAGCGCGGCAATGGTGAACCAGGCGACCCACCCCTGGTCTTCGATGCCAAATTGGTTAATACCGTAAATGCAGGACTGGCGAAAACAGACCGTGCGCAATCCGTAGATACGTGCGTAATCGATTACGTATTGATCTCCGGCTCCCTTGGAGCATCCGTACGGCGAATGAAAATCCAGGGCGCGCGCTTCGCTGACGCCACACGGGAAATCGGCGTACATGTAGCGGCCAGAGGCATCGGTCACCGCCAGGTCGTCCATCTTGCCATAGACCTTGTTGGTGGAAGAGTAGAGCAACACCGGGTCCATATTGTTGACGCGCACCGCCTCCAGAACATTGAAGGTGCCTAGGGCATTGGAACCGAAATCGTCGCGCGGATCGGTTACCGACGTGGTCACCGCAACCTGCCCGGCAAGGTGAAACACCGCGGTTACATCTTTATGTTGCGCGAAAAAGTCCCGCAGGAACGCGTCGTTCCGTATATCTCCCTGCTGGAACACGAAGTCCCCGCCGGCCGCCTCCAGCCGCGCAAGATTCTCGCGGGCCCCTTTCCGGCCTAGATTATCCAGACCTGCGACAGAATGGCCATCGCGTAAGAGGTGCTCAGCCAGATTCGAACCGATAAAACCCGCAACTCCAGTAATCAGATAATGCACGTTATTGTCTATCTCCAAGAAAATCGATGAGGGTCTTCAGGCGATGCCGGTAGCGATGCTTTGCTTCCACCGTTTGCCGATACCGATCGAAGACTGCGAGATGCCTCGGGTAATCCGCCAGGATTTCGTTAACCCGCTCGCGCGATTGCGCAGGCGTGCCGGATTGATAAGGGTACGGCTGACCTAATACCTCTTCGAGCGCCCGATGAGAGTGAATGAGGAAAGGCGTTCCGGACGCCAGGACTTCGAACACCCGGTTGTTCACCATGCCGGCTCTTTCCTGGTATCTTTCCGTCATTCCCAGCACGACCTGCTTGCGGCCGTAAAACTCGTTAATTTCCTGCGGAGTCGTAAAACCGGAGGCCCATTCGAAATTCGAGCCGTCCGTGAACGGGCCTACAATCGTCGCAACCTGCTCGACATCTTTGTGCCCTTTCGATCCGGCGTAACCGATACCCATTCGGGATAGGCCGAGAGGCCTGAAATGCTCGCCCGCCGCAAGCGGCAAATAGAGGACGCGGCGCCCGCTACGTTTCGCTTGCTCACAGCACCACCGGGATAAGCACGCGATCACGTCGGGCTTGACGCAGGCGCGGTCGAGATATTGGTCTAACCAGTTATCGCGGCCATTCATCGACCACCACCAGTAGATGTTGTGGTCGCCTTTAGGAAGCGTAAACTCGAGCGGCCAGGCCCCGCCAATCACAACGATATGGCCCAGCTTGGGGTCGCCGTGCGCTTCGCAGTAACTCGCAAACTCCTGGCAGACCTGTCTTGCCACCATCACATCGCCCATCCCGACGTTGGTATGAATCGACAGAGTCGTGGTGGCGAAGGTTTCCCGATGAACGGTGCTCCAATCGCGTTGACGCCGCTCTCGCCGTTTGGCTTCGAGCCAGTTTCGGCCCACGCGATGCGACGCGATGACGTCTACTACAGCTTCTCTTATCTTCATGCGATTACGCCGCCATCGATCTCAGAAATCCGGCCTGCACAAGCTTTCGAATTCCGCTGCGGTACATGTGATGACGGATCGGCCCCACATAGTGCTTACAACTGCCCGCAGTCTCTCCATTGAATTGAACCCGGTATTCTTCCGGCAGCAACTCCGCGCCGTAACGAAAGCTGCAAAGCGCAAACAGCGTCTGCTCGATCCGCCAGAAATGCCCGATGATGCCCGGAAGCGAGAGAAACGCCTCGATCCATTCCAACCGAAGCGAGTCGCCGTGAATCAACCCCAATCCCGAATTGAAATCCGGACCAAGCTCAAAACCGAATCGCTCTCTCACATCGGCCGGCTGGACGGTATAGGCGCTTGCAACATCGGCATTCACTGAATTCATCCGATACCCGGGCGTCTCAATACGGCGCAGCAACTCCGTTGGCTCCGAGAAAAAAAGCACGTCGCTATCCACCAGAAGGATCCGAGGGCTTTTTAGATAGTGACGAAAGTCGAACAGCTTCAAGGACAACTTATTACTTTTTCTCAGGGCAAGACACCGTGGATAAGCCGCCAGAGACGCCAGGACTTCGCGATCCGCGGTTTCGCGTGAAATCAACCGGACCTCAGGAAAGTGGTGGCGTAAGGCGGCCAGGGCTTGCGGCGTCAACGTTCCATCGTCATGAATACAGAGCGCATAATTTCGCCCCGAATAACGGTAGAAGGTTTTTAACGCCCACAGCAGATTCAGCCAATCGTCCGCCGAAGTTAGAACGTGGATCTCGCATACGTCTGGCGAGGTCCCCGTGATCGGAGGAGTTTCGCGAATGCGCGCCCGAATTATGTCGCGATAGTAGGCAGTCCGCAAGCCGTGCTGAAACTTGCGTTGAATTTTGTAGACGATCGCTCCCGGGCTCGCCGAACCCAGCATCTTTGTCACTCCGCGCTCTCCGCTTCGGCGCTCATTTGGATGCCCCTGCCAGACGGCCGGCCGCCGCCTGCCGGAGGCGAGATCGGACGCCCGGAATTGCCAGCCACGACGGATGAGTAGTTAGCATGCGCCACAAAGGCGGCCGCTCGCCCCCGTTCGTTGCATTTTGACCCGCTTGGTACGCGTCATAGTCCAGACAGCGGCGGACACTTAACTTTTTGCGCCATCCGATTTGAGGCGAGGCGGCCAGCGCCCGCGTGACGATATCTCTAATCTCCGCGGCGGCCTTGCCCGCATGAGCGGATTTTTGCGCTTCGTGCCGCCGAAACTTGGCGAGCACTTGTGGGATCTTCTTGACCTTCACGTCGTGTTGGAAACATCGCACCCAATACTCGTAGTCAAAGGCGTAGTTATAGGACTCATTCAAGGCGCCTACGCGTTCCCATAGCGACCGGCGCCAGAATACCTCCGGCTGCACCCAGTGCTTTTGCCGCCACCAAACCCTGTAAATGTCGAGGATGTCGGTTAAACTCTCTATTTTCCCCGAGTGAAATCCGGTACCGCGATCCTCCGCATCGATCCATTCGACTTCGCCGTACACTAGTTCTACATCGGGATTGTCGCGAAACGTCTGGAGCACCGTTTCCGCCGCACCGTCCGCCAGGCAATCGTCCGAATTGAGAAATCCGATAATGTCACCGCCCATGCGGCCGATCGCGCGGTTGAGACCATCGGTCTGCGAGCTGTCCTTTTCAACCTCGATGTGATCGCAAGCGCTCGCATACCGGCGCGCGATCTCGACGGAGTTGTCGGTCGAGCACGAATCCTGAAACCACCAGCGCACGTAGGGCCGATTTCTTTCGAGAGAGACCAGCGTACGCTCGAGGAATCTAGCGCAGTTACGGTTTGGTACGGCAAGCGTGAGCACCGGCTCCATTGGGTAATTTCTTTTTTGCCTTCCTAGCTACCTGCTACCGGTTGGAAGTCGCCGGACCGCAAACGCCGCTTGGGACGTCAACGGCCTTCCAAGCTAATATCGGCGCGATCACGCCAGGACGTGAATTCGCGCTGAGGGAGTTCCAATAGGGCGACACGCCGTGATCGAGTACCATCTCGAAACTCACCGCGGCTTCGAAATCCACGATCACGCGATGATTCTCGTCGGAGATCCTGGGAGCCACCTGATACACGCCCGCATTCAAGAGTCCCGGCGGAAGAACACATCGCCATCGGTTCAGCCCTATTTGGGAGAGACCGACGCAATCAGGCCGCGAATCGGTCTGAGAAGTACGCAGGATGACTACGCCTTCAGCGCTGGTCAGTTCGAATCCAATGCTAGCCGCTCGAGGCTCCCGCATCGCTTCGACATGCATCTCAATCAAGATCGCCTGCGAGCTGGAATAAATACCGCTTCGATTGTTGTCGGAGCTTACGGTAATCCGTTTCAGCCGAAGGTAATCGTTTCCCGGCGCATCGCCATCCCAGTTTCGAACGCTCTCATTCGACGATACCCGCGTCAGATACTGCCCGACTACCGATCGCGTGTCGCCAAAGGCCACCAGGCGTCCGTGATCGAGATGCATCGCCCGGTTACAAAGCGATTGAACCGCTTGCAGATTGTGGCTAACGAACAATACTGTGCGATGCGATCGGGTAGCGACATCTTCCAGTTTGCCCAGGCACTTCTTCTGAAACTCGGCGTCACCCACGGCCAACACTTCATCCACGATCAGAATATCGGGATCCAAATGGGCCGCTACCGAGAACGCTAACCGCATATGCATGCCGGAAGAATATCGTTTGATGGGAGTATCTAGAAATTCGTCAACCCCGGCGAACGCCACAATTTCATCGAACTTCTTGCGGATATCTTCGCGCTTCATGCCGATGATGGCGCCGTTCAGAAAGATATTCTCACGGCCGGACAATTCCGGGTGGAAGCCGGTGCCAACCTCCAAGAGCGAGCCAACCCGTCCGCGGATCTCTACCGAGCCCGAAGTCGGCTCCGTAATCCTCGACAGAATCTTTAAGAGCGTGCTCTTCCCGGCTCCGTTGTTACCGATAACCCCAACCACATGGTCGCTCGCAATATCAAATGACAGGTCCTTGATGGCCCAGAATTGGTTCTTCTCAATGGCCTTCGGCCCGAGAATGTAGCGTTTGCTCAGGCGATCGGCGCGAATGACAACTTCGCTCATAAATAAGGGCTCAGGGTTTCCACAACGTTCTCAAATCAAGTCGGCAAAACGTTTCTCGACGCGGCGGAAGAAAAAAGCGCCCGTGATCAGTCCGACCAATGCAATACCGGAAGACACCAGAAGATGCATTGTCGGCAGGGTATTGTCGCCAAGAATCGCCCATCGAAAGCCTTCAATCACGCCGACCATGGGATTAATTGCGAACACCGTACGCCAAGGCTCCTTTAGCAGGCTACTGGGGTAAGCGATAGGCGTCGCAAACATCCACATCTGAACCAAAAAGGGTATGGCGTGGCGAATGTCACGGTATTCCACGTTCAGCGCCGAAAGCCAGAGTCCCGCGGCGAGAGAGGCTACGAACGCCAGCACGAGCAATAACGGAACCCATACGACCGTTGCGTGGATCGGAGCGCCGTACCAAAGAGCCATTCCCACCAAAAGACAAAAGGCAAGAACAAAATCGATAATCCCGCCAAGAACGGAGGCCATGGGCACCAGCATCCGGGGGAAATAAATCTTGGTAACTAATTGGGCATTATTAATCAGACTGTTTGATGCCTGTGTCAGACCATTGCTGAAAAACATCCACGGGACGAGAGCGGCAAAAACGAATACAGGGTATGGAATTCCATCCGACGGCATTTTAGCCAGCCGGCCGAAAAACAACGTAAAGATGATCATCGTAAACAGCGGCTGCAGAATCGCCCATGAGGCCCCCAGCAACGTTTGCTTATAACGAACTTTAATTTCTCGCCAGGCTAGAAAAAAAAGCAGTTCTCTCCGGCTCCAGATTTCCCGTAGATCGAGCCCGCGCAATCCTGAAGAAGGCTTCAGAATCGTGACGATGCTCGACCCCTCTTGAACGGTATTTTTCATGATGGACAATCGACCGCGCGTTGCAGCCGGACTAGTTTCCTGAGACATAAATAACGGGTAGTCAGATCGCGCTCAAATAACTTATTACGTTTCGATGCTGAGAGATAATCATGGGGTCAATTCACCGGCGTCCAGAAGAGATCCGGCGCAATGATTCCAAACCGGTCCGAAGCTCTTCCCTTCTTCGCCGCAACTTCGAACCGCACCACCGCATCGCTGTTCACAATCCAGTAGGAATTATGAATGCTCAACTTAGGGCTGATGTAATAGGTCCCAGTATTGAGCAAGCCTCCAGGAATGGTGCATTGCAAGAAATTGGAACCCGTGAGTAAAGTGGGCGATTGTTCTTCGGCTAAGTCGGTTTGATAACTCCGGAACACGGTGACCCCTGCTTCGGTGACAACATCAAAGCCCACGCACAGCCCGCGGCGGATGATGCTCGCTTCGAACCCAATCGTGACAACAATCTCCTCTGATGCGATGCAGATACCATATCCGGAGCGCGGCCAAACATCCACCGACCGAAGCCGGACTTCGGCATCGCCCGGCGCGTCCTCATCCCACACCCGCGTATTTTCTTTTGCGCTTACCTTCGCCAGATAGCGCGCGATTACGAAATGTACGTCCCCAGTGTCCACCAGGCGGCCTTGCTCCAGATGGACCGCCTTATTGCAAAGCGTTTGCACGGCTTGCATATCGTGGCTGACGAAAACCACGGTCCGTTCGGAGTCGCGGGTCAGGGCCTTTAATTTGGTCAGACATTTTTTCTGAAATGCCGCATCGCCTACGGCCAAGACCTCGTCTACCAAAAGGATGTCGGGTTCGAAATGCGCGGCCACTGAAAAAGCTAAGCGCATATACATTCCTGACGAATATCGCTTGACCGGCACGTCCAAAAACTGCTCCACCTCGGCGAAGGAGACGATTTCGTCAAACCGTTGCTGCGTCTCGCCGTGCGTCATACCCAAAATAGCCGCGTTGAGAAAAATGTTTTCCCTACCTGTCAACTCGGGATGAAAGCCGGCGCCTACTTCGAGCAACGCGCCTACCCTGCCGTGAACTTCCACAGCCCCGCAGGTGGGCTCGGTAATACGAGAGAGAATCTTAAGCAGCGTGCTCTTGCCCGAGCCGTTGCTCCCAATCAAACCGACCACATCCCCGCGTTTGATATTAAACGACAGGTTATTTAAGGCCCAGAAGCTTTCTTCCTTGTGCCGCGCTTCTCCCCTACGGCGGGCCTGGATCGCCCGAATAGGCGCGTGCACCAAAGACGATAGGGTTTCACGAATAGTCCTATATTGTCGAGCGTGGGCCCCCAACAGATACCGTTTACCTATTTCTTCAATGCTAATTACAACGTCAGCCATGAATCAACGCGGCCTTTGCAAAGGGCCGGTATAGCCGACCAGCGATGGAGCGGTACCTTGAAAGGGATTCACTGGGTTTCTTAAGCCTTTGGAGAGTAGTTGTAAGGCGACTTATATCCGTTGGCATAATACCCGCCGTAATCGGCGGCGCCTCGCACCGGTTGCCAGTGATTTAGGATCGTGCCGATAATTGGTACCCCGTCGTCGGCGAAACGCTTTACCGTCAGCGATACCGCTTCACGAGAACTCACGCCGGAGCGAATTACCAGGATTACGCCATCTGAGATCTGCCCCAGCAACCGCGCATCCGAGAATTGAATCGAGGGTGGCGTGTCAATGAGGACATAGTCATAATTCTTCCGCAAACGGGCGAACAACTCCCGGATCCGCCGTGAAAAGGGCAATTCTCCGGCAGTCTTCGCATCTCCTTCCCCACTTGCCAGCAGGTGGAGATTGGGGATGTCCGCAGACCTAACATACTGATCCAGAACGACGTCTTCGATCGGGGTACTGGACCGGTAGATCTCGCTCAGACCTTCCTTGCCGTTAAGCCGAAATAAACTCGCCAGCCGCGGAGCGCGTAAGTCGGCGTCGACCATTAACACCCGTTGGCCCGCTTCTGCCATCGCGACTGCCAGGTTTCCGATAAGGGTAGTCTTGCCTTCGCTCGGGCTCGCGCTTGTAACAACGAAAAGACGATGGCCCCCATCATTGTTTCTAGCCCGTATGGAGGCAAACGCATGCCGGATCGATTCGGCAAGAAAGGGCTCCTTTGACCAAGAGGTAGGTCCTTGACTCGCCTCTTCTTCGGGACGATCGCGCCCAATGCGAAGACTGAAACGAGGCTCATTCGGCGTCGCGCCGTTATGCTCAAATGCCGGAAGAATTCCAAGCTCCGGAACATTTAAGACCAGGTGCGAAGCTCCTGGAGCCGCGAAAACTCGACTCCTCTTCTTCGCGAGAATCATTTCTCTCAGCGCGAGGAAAATCGCGCCGAACGCTATGCCTCCGAAGATGCCTGTCAGCATATCTCTCACCGGTTGAGGCTTTACCGGCCGGTAGATGGGCGTAGCCGCGTCAATGACGCGCGCGCTGCTGCTCGGCACGGCGGCAATCACATTCATTTCGTTGTATTGCGTTTGGAGGCTGTTATAGAGCGATCTCTCGGTATCGGCGGTTCGCTTCAGGTTATTAAATTGATAAGCCTTGTCAGTCTGGCCGGCGACTGCATTCGATTGTTTGTTATAGGCATCGTTTAACAATTTCTCGCGACGCAGCGCCTCCTGGTACTCATTCTCGATCCGCTTTACAAGATTCGCCTTTTCTGTGAGCATCTCTTGTTGAATGCCGGCGATCTGAGCATCGATACGCTGCACTTTCACATTTTCGGGGGTAATAGTCGCTATCAACTCGGCGCGAGTCTCGCGAAGGCTGGATTGCTTAGCGCTCAGCGTTTTGAGTGTTCCGTCATCGAGGATTTCGGGTAGGGAGTCGATGGGGCTCGATTTCGCCAGTTCGTAACGCGACTGTTTGGTAATACGGTCGTTTTGACTCACGGCAAGCTGGGCTTGCAGTTCGCTCAGCTTAGAATCGTCAAGGGTGCTTCGTTCCAGGACAAACGCGCGGCCGCCAGTTTTCAGAAAATCCTGCAGCTTTTGATCCGCTTCATCCATCCGCGACTTGGCGTCTTCCAATTGGGTGCTGAGCCACTGCATCGTGCGCGTGGTGTTGCTGCTGCGCGACTGTTGGCTCTGGTTGATATATTCCGACGCCAGCGCATTGATGTATGCGGCCGCCGTTTCCGCGCTGTAAGACTGGCAGCTCACTTCGATCAGCTTGGTGGTTCCTACCTGCCGTGGCGCGACGGTATGCGCCGCAACATTAATCGCGGCATGCAGAAAATCCATGTTCTCCTGCGGCACCAACTTCAGGCGGTTGCGAAGATCGCTCAATATCCCTCCGGCCGGAGGGTTGATCGGCGGCGATTCCAACGTGACGCGGTCTCTCGCGCGACGCAAAAGCGCCGGGCCCTGAATGATACGCAACTGAGTTTGAAGATTCGCCTGATTGACGGCGTAGAAATCCGCCCCCTGCGTATCGAAGCGGCCCTGGCCCATGAAGGTGGCGTTGGGGGTCATCAACTCGAGCGTCGTGCTCGCCGCATACATGGGGACTTGCGCAATAACCCGATACGCCCCGTATATGCTTCCCAACAGCGCCATTGCAACAAGCAACCACTTGCCACGCAATAATGCCGCTGCAAAGTTAGGGTTCTCCTTTGCCACTGGCGGAGGCGCGGCAGCCGGACCCGCGCCCGGGGTATACGGCACCGGACGCAAAACATCTGCCGTCACTGCGCGCCAGCGCTCAACCGAAGTCTCTGTCTTAGGATGTTCTTCCATACTAGTCACTCAATAGTTCCGTCTTTGTGGCGGGGATGCGTAAAAGGGGACGGGAAACGAAATATTCCCGAATTGCAGGTTAAAGCACCCGCGTCAATAAAATTGCCACGGTTAGCGCCACGGGGATCACGAGCAAGAGGGTCTTGCCTACACCCTGCTTAATAAAGGGTTTCTCTGGAATGTATAACAGGTCATTGGGAAGAAGCGGGAAATCCGTATCCTTGCCCTTCATGATTCGGGTGATATTCAACGGAATCTCCGAACGCTTGGAAGTATTCAGTACAGGCCGTAGGACCACCGCTTTGGCGCCGTCCGCCTCAGGTCTCAAGCCACCGGCGAGAACGATTACCTGACTCACCGACATGGAATCCTTTTCGTTTAAATCAAGGCCACCGACGCGAACGATGGCGCCGTTGACGTAGATGAACTCGGCCCTTTCAGCGGTAACTCGATCATAGGCTTCGAGAATAATGTTTTCGGCGGGACTGATGTCGCTCCTCAGACTCGAGAGGCTGATAGTAACTGAGCTCACCGTGCCGTCCGCGGAGGTAACTACATTCGGCAACGGAATGCTTCCGACTTCCTTCCTGCGAGTAATCGTGATATAACGGCTCGCGTTAGCCGTCGTCCCTCCAACAGTCGCGATCATTTCAATCAACGTCCGCCGGCCTTGCAGCAAAACGATACCCGGATGCACGAAGGCGCCTTCAAAAAATACGGGCTCGGCGCGAAATTGTGTCACGTTCACGGTAACCTGCGGATGTTGCACATACTTTCGCAGTAACCCGACCAGCGAAGCTTCCAATTGCGGAATGGTTAAGCCTCCGGCTTTTACGACGCCGAGCGTAGGGATATTAATGTTGCCGTCGCCATCGATCTGAACGGGCCGCTGTCCGATCTCATCCATTTCAAAGGCATGGATCATGATCTGGTCGCCAGGACCGAGTACATAGTTAGGCCGCAGGGCTTCTTCAGTGCCCTTTTGCTGCACTTCAGTCTGGGGCGCCGTGACTCCAGAGTTGGCCTGCTGCGCATTTAATTGCCACGCCAAGGGCAACAGCGTTGCAACCAGAATAAAGCTAATCGATCGTGTTATTCGCGTAATCACAGAATCCCCCTGGCATCGGCGTCGGGTTTGTTTTCTTGCACTTGCGGTAAAGCCCTCAGATGACTGTTCAATTCTAATATGCATCGTTCCAATTCGCTAAGACGTTCGGAAAGATCGGTCGTCCTTCCCGATTCCAACATGGAACGGACAGCGAGCCGAGCAAGTTCGGACAGACTCCGTATGCCCTGCGCCTCGCACAAGCCGCAAAATTTATTGAATTCATCCTCCGAAATTCGGAAGTAGACAAGTCGGGTCCGGGGTTTAATCGTCGGAAGACTTCGGTTTCGGGGCGCCATACTCAATATATTCCCCTCGTAAAAATAAGTTGCATATTCAAAAACCTAGAATCGAATTTCACCCAAGCTCCGCCATTTCAGCCCCAGAGAGCGGGCCGAGATCTTCGTTTGGATTTAAAATTGCCCATTAAATAACTACGCCAGCAATCTCGTTCCAACGCCAACTTCGCAGAGCGGGACGCTGGTGACCCATTCCGATTTCAGTTCTACATTCATCGAACGCTGTAATAGGGAAATCGAAACTACTAAGCGCCTTGTCCGCTTGATCTCGATTAACAGACCGTCAACACCCGTCAGGGGACCGTTCTCGATCGTGACACGCTGGCCGACCTGCAAAAACGGAGCAGGCTCACATTTGGCCCGTGATTCCAGAACCCGTCGAACGACCTCAAGTTCCGCTTCCGATACAGGAACGTACTTTTGGCCGAAGCCGACGATGTCGATTACTGCGGGCGTCGTCAGGACCGGTAAACGCTCCTGACAATCGAATTTGGCAAATACATATCCGGGAAATAAAGGGCGCCGAATTTCTTTGGTTCGGTCGGACCAACGCCGCAAGGAGCTAAAGCTAGGCCAAAAATTTTCAATTCCTTTTCGCTCGAGCGATGTAGCTACCATTTGTTCCGAATTGGATCGGACCGTGAGCGCATACCAATCCATTAACTTGATGTTTTTCAACATCTTTCTCCGGGTAATGGATTTGCTTTGGTGCGCGTTTTCACGAAGAAATTCCCCTACCATTTCATGGTAGATAGAGCGCTGACATTCGTCAACAGTTTACGGTACTCAGGACAGTTCTGATAGTACTAGATATGAATATTGGACGCGGTACACAGGAAATGGCGCGTTAATTGTAACTGGCTGTTATGGCTTCAAGGCCATACGCAAGTCGTCAAGCACGGCGCCGGCGACGGGACCAAAAATGATTTTCGAAGGCTCGATGCGATGGCTAGCGTCACGAATTTCAAAGCCGCGCCCACATCCAACTATATGCATCGGCCCGGCCAATTCCGTTTTGAAAATGTCGCCGCCGTTATACCTCACCCGAACCAAAGACCCTTGCCAGCTCAGCATTACTTCATTCCAACCGAGATCCGCAAATGCCGGCATTAGGAGGCCTATAGCCTTCCTATCGGATGTTAAAGTTATTTTCCCATTGACAAGCCCCAGATCCAACGTCCCAATATGAATTAGGGTACCGGTACTGTGTTCGGGAGCACGGAACGAGAGGCTTATAGCGCCACTCTCGGGGGTCACATGTTGACGCGTAAGAAACGCAATTGGACGGTCGAGCATTGCGCCCTTCCCGTTTTTTCCCGGTACGAGCTCGGGTAAAGCCGCTCCCACGGGGTAGCGGCTGCCGTAAGCTTCAATGGCCCCGGCGTCATTATCAAAATTGGCAATAAATCTAAGGTCGCCCGCCAGATATTTGGGCTGAAATAATCGCGCCGCGCGCCACATTCTTTTGGGAATTAATATATGGAGTTCGCCATTTTCGACCGGATAACGCGCTCCCGTTTCGGCATCATAGGCCTGCGTTGGACGGGCCGGGTCCAGCCCGATCTTCCCCAAATCGAGTTTGACGACCGCCTGAAGATCCTGCCGATTCTCGTTGACTATCCAGAGAACGGCGCTCCCCTCCCGGACATGGGCCGAAACATCGACGCCAGGCGTCATCGATTCAATGCCGAGACCCCGTTTCCAGTAAGGCAGAAATCGGACGTCCTCGCGCCATAATTCAAGCTCAGCCGAAAGCACCGGCCAAAAAGCCGTTTGTTCCGGTAAGACATCATGCGCCAATACCCAACCAACCAGCTGATGCGCAAGGGTTTTTGAGACATCCCCCTTCAAATGCCGCGAGGCCTGATCCATGATGAACGGCGCCGACCCCAGATTTCTTCCCATGCCGATGCTGCGCAGCCGCGACGCGGGCAGCGCCTCCAGATAATCGTCGGTCAGGTCCGTTGGTTCAACGTTCTCCCCTTCCATCGAAACGTCCGGCATCCACGAATAGACCGCTTGACCGCCGGTCGTATGTTCCCAGAGGTTAGGGGCCGCCTTGCCGTTATCGTGAAACATGTATCGCAGCCGTTTGTTGTACTCGCGAAGCCCCAGATAGTTGTACCCGGGCTGCACGCGCTCATCGGGCAAAAGGTAGGCGCCCCCCGAAAGATAGTTCTGATCCTCAGTCAGATAGTTCTCGTCGAAATATAAGCAGCCCAAACCAGACAATTTCGACCAACGATCAAAGTAGAAAAGTTGAAAATCGTTCGGCCCCCTGCTACGGGCGACATTGCCGTCTCCTGTGTCTCCGGGTTTCGTGCCCCATTCACTGGCTAAAGCCGGGAATGGGCGCCCTTGAAAATCGACGTAACGCGCGATCGCGTGGGCGATATTACCTACGCAACCGACGACGCCCCTGGCGCTGGAGCCGGCAAGCAGGCGTTTGGATTTTTCGTAATCCTTAGGAAACGGACTGGAAAAGTATGGCCAGCTCACCGCCCAATCGGCTTCGTTCCAAAAGACAGGCGTAGATTCGGGGAAATATTTTTCATTACCGATCAGGTACCCCCGCCAGTTCTTGGGTTGAGGTTTTTGCGGCGTAACCATCCAGCCGTAATGAATAGTCATCGGCTGATCGATGGGGCCTGCTTTGTTAATAAAATTGACCCGAAGCGTCACAAGTCCGTCGTGGCGCAGCACCTCCTGCGTCGGAAGCGCGGGATCCAGGCGCCAGCCTTTTTCATTGTCGGCAAACCAGCAGAATCCCCGGTCGGAATCGGTGAATAGAATGTACGGAACGAAATTGCCACGCATGCTGGTCAGCGAATTTTCGCGCGAATCCCAACGGTCTGGCGTTTTCCCGTAGTAGGACGACCAGCCACCACTCGTTGTGACAAAGTACGGCGCTTCCTGGTCGGGCATATCGACAATCAAGGAGAGACGGCCCACATTTGCCTTTGTCGCCTGCACCGTCATTGTGTTCCAGACGAATCCGTCGAACTCCATTTGCGTCTGAACTTTGATCTGTAGCGGTCCGCCTGCCGCGGCGCCGGCGAACTCGATCGCAGCCGCGGTTTGGTGGACAACGCTGAGTCCCTGGCCTGCAAGATCGACCCTGCGCCCATCCACGGTGGCTTCCAGTTTCATTGGGCCGGCAAGCTGCGGAGCATTTCCGTTCGCGACTTTGTCGGCCGTCCCGGCGCCATTTAAGAAATACTTCTTATTCCAGAGTGAAACTGTGTTGCCCGATCGCTCGACGGGGGTCCACGGTGCGATCGCCTGATCTGAAAATCCAATCTCATTGGGCAGCCAGGGAAATTGATAGCCTAAAAGCTTTACGGGAATCGACGCGGAACCGGCCTCCTTACCGGCCGAACCAGTCAGAACGGCCTTCAGCTGGTAGATCAACGACTTGGCCCCCGCCCTTTGTTGTCGTGCGATCTCCCAATCCTGCTGCGTCTCGACGGGAACTTGGAGGTCTTTGAGATCGAGCGCAAACTCCGAAAAATCTTCGAAAAACCCGGCGATCGGCCGCTCCGCAACTACGCGGTTCGAACCCGCGTCGATAAGACGCACTCGTCCGCCGGTAATCGATGCATGTTCCGGCATATAGTGGCGATCGATTTTTACCAACAATTTCTTCGAAAGCGGTGCGTATGAGGCCTCGAGGCCAAATGCCTGATCGTAAGGAGAGGTCTTCGTAGCCGCGGGCGGATGACGGACAAATCCAGTCACAGTAAACGGAAACACCTGATGGTATAGGGTCGTTTGGCCTGACTTGGCAGTGATTTCGCAAAAACCCGATGACCTGCCCGCCAGATCGACAGACAGCGCAAGAGGCTCGGTCGCACCGGGAGCCGGGACAACCGTCTTACTAATCACAACGTCGTTGGCCTCAGCCTCGATTCCGGCGCCATAGCGAACCGTAACCTGTACCGGACTGCGGGAGTTGGACGCACCTACGACCGCCGTGGAAAGAGACGGCTTGCCGGTGAAAATCGTATCCATTTCAAGCAATTGGAATGCCGGCCCTGCATTGGTGAAGTGTAGAAAGCCATGGCGAGGAATATCGGCAAATGCGCCGCCCGGGGCCCAAGCTCGAAATTTGTCGGCGTCTCCCAGAATATCGGTCGCGAAGAGAGCCCTCCATGTAACTCCATCGGTGATGCGCTCGCCGCCAAACGATTGGATCGGAGCGCGCGCCTCAATCGTCCATGAGTCCCGATCCTGACTGGAAGCGGTCTCCCATTTCCCCGACCAGGATTTGGACGAATTCCCGAGCGAGGGGATCATCTTGACATCGAGTACGGCCGGAAACACATTAACCACAGTCTGATAGGTTGTCGCGGGAACTGTTGGGGGCGAGAGCCAAATCTCGTTGGAGGGGTCTGAGACGATTTTCTCGTCATCGAGGCGCCGGCCGGATGCCGAAAGGAAACCCAACTCCGCGCCTCGATAATTCCTGAACGCTACATATATATACTGACTGTCGAACGTGATCCAGGCGGTACTTTGGATCTTAGCCAAGCCGCCATCGAACGCTTTGACGAACCCCGAACACGCGGCGGCGCGATCCCATTCGCCGGGACTCATCTTGCCGTCAATGATGGGAGGATGGCTTGTCTTGGGGACAGCCATTTCGGGCAATGGCGGCGTAGCTGCGCTCAGCCTGCCTGCGATGAGCGCAAGTAAGGCCCACCAGCCCAATCGACCGGAAGTCCGGAGTCGCAAATTCCCTCCACCCCAAGCTTGACACACGCCCGTCTTTTAGCGCTTGCGGAGTGCGGCGCGCTGCGCGTAGGCAGTGGCTACCACCGCCGATTGGGGAGCCGTCAGCTGAAGCGGATCGCATGGCGCAATGCCTTCTTTGCATCGCTCGAAGTTACGTTTCCGGCTCTCTTCGTGAGCATGTTCGGCTTCGCTTGGCGACAAGCGAAGCGGATCGCACCGGTTACTGCCGGACATGCAATATTCCACATTGCGTTCGGCCGAGGCGCGTATCATGACTTCCTGCTGCCGGCGATCCAGTTTAGTGGGATCGCAGGAATTCAGCCCTTGCCGGCAACTATCCAGGTTCCGCAGGCGCATCGCGTCGGCCACCCGCTTCATTTCCGGTTCAGTAAGTTCAAGAGGATTGCAATGATTGGAACCGTCCAGACATTGTTCTAGATTGCGCCGCAGCGCCGAAACGCGGACAGCCGCTATTTGTTTGTCGTTCAGAACGAGAGGATTGCAATCGCCCATTCCGGTCATACAATGATCGAGATTCTTCTCCGCTCGCATTACGGTCACCGTTTTCGCCTGCTCCGGGGTTAACATCACCGGGTCGCAAGAGGTAATGAAGGACATGCAGTGTTCATAGTTCGTCCGCGCCACGACGGCCGCGATTTTCGCGCGCTCTACTGGCGTGAGCTGAGAAACATCACACGTAAGTTTGTGGGACTCGCAATCTTCCAGGTTACGCAACGGTTGAACACGCGGGGCCGAAGACTGAGAAAAGGCGGCGGGCAACCACAGTAGCACCGCGAAGTAAGCTGGTTTGGTAAGGTTCATCCGTTTTGGTCAACATCATATTATATTGTAAATTCGCCCTCCCTACCAACCTAAGAATTGTCCAACGCGTAATGAGCCTGAAGAGAGGGTTTGATTCCAATACGGAGGGAGCCCAAGAGCGGAGTTTGATTCCAATGCGGAATGAGCCTGAAAAGGAGAAGCTGCTGATGAATGCAAATCCGCATGACGAACCTGGAACAACTCAGTTTGGGCGAGATGGAGGAGCTGCTTTCGAGCAGCCGGAAGGTGACGTGGGAAGCCAAAGATGTCGCAGCGAAGTATGCCATTATTGCTGCCGTGCTGAAAGCGCAAAGCTACCGCAAGTTAAGCAAGCGGGAGCGCGGCATCGTGCGCCGCTTTCTGGCGAGGGTAACGGCGACCAGTCGCGCGCAATTGACCCGGCTGATCGGCCGCTGGATGGAGGAGCGGAAGATCGTCCGCAGGCCCGCCCAACGCCCCCGGTTCAGGGCGCGCTATCTGCGGGAGGACATTGTGCTCCTGGCCGCCACCGATGCGGCGCACGAGGATCTTTCCGGACCGGCGCTGCGCCGGATCCTGAGGCGCGAATTCACGCTCTTCGGCAGACAGGAGTACGAACGGTTGTCGGATATTTCGGTCTCGCATCTTTACAATCTCCGGCGCAGCCCGGCCTACAAGAGCCAGCGCGTCCGAGTGCAGTCCACGCGAAGCCGGCAGATCGCCATCGGCGAGAGGCGCAAACCCGATCCGCTCGGCCGGCCGGGCTACCTGCGCGTGGACACCGTGCATCAGGGACAAAAGGACGGCAAGGCGGGCGTCTTCCACATCAATGCCGTCGACACGGTGACGCAATGGCAGACCATCGGATGCGTGGAGACGATCGGCGAGCGGCATATGCTGCCGGTACTGGAAGCGATGCTGCATCAGTTCCCGTTCCGCATTCTGGGATTTCATTGCGACAACGGCTCGGAGTTCCTCAACCACCGAGTGGCGGCGATGCTGGAGAAATTGCTGGTGGAATTTACCAAGTCCCGCGCCTATCGTACGACCGACAATGCGCTGGTGGAAGGAAAGAATGGCGCAGTGGTTCGCAAGCACGTCGGCTACGGTTTTATCGGGTGCGAGCACGCCGAGGCGATGCATCGTTTCTTTACTGCGCACTTCAACCCGTATTTGAATTTTCATCGCCCATGCGGTTTCGCCGTGCTCGACACAGGCTCGCGGGGACGCGTCAAGCGGCGCTATCCGGCCGACGACTACCGCACGCCCTTCGAGAAACTGACTTCGTTAGACCAGTGGCAGCAATACCTGAAACCCGGATTGAGCGAGGCCCATCTGCGCAAGCAGGCTGGCCTGCGCAGCGACACCGATGCGGCCAGGCAAATGCAGAAAGCCAAACTCGATTTATTCCAGCGAGTTCGGACTCCCGTTTGAGCCGATGTTTCCCGCTTCGCGCCCAAGCCTCTCCAGTGCTGGCCGGGGAAGGGGGCTCAACCGCCATCCCCTTCCCTCTAGACCCATCCCTGGCTTTACGAAATCTCTCCATAGGAGGACTTACTCAGCAGACTTCAGATCCGATTCCTTCAGGCTCATCCCGCATTGGAATCGAACCCCACTTTCAGGCTCACTCCGCGTTGGAATCATTTGCCGGTTTCAGGCTCATTTCTGGATTGGAAAATGCTACCTAACCGGGTTCACCCCACGTCGAATGAGCCAACGCCATTGCGCCCGCAACACAATAGCTGCGGGCGCAACGATTCGGCAGTGCCCTTTACTAAAAGCTAACCCTCAACACTAACTGCATGGTACGGTTTCCGCTCTTGGTTGTGACGGTTCCAAACCCGGCGGCGCCGACCGCATTGACGGTAGTGTTGGGTCCGCCCCAGGTTGGGTGATTCAGCCAGTTGAACATATCCGCCTGGAAGCGGACCGTGGCCTTTTCATGAACGCGGAAACTCTTGAAAAACGATTGATCCCAAGAGTGCCCAGAAGGCCCACGAAGGTCGGGCGAGGTGCGCGAGGTGGTGCCAAACGTATAGTTGAGCGCCTGCGAAAAATCAGCGGTGTTGAAGTAGCCGTTAATCCGGTTACCTACGGGACTGCTGATTTTCGCGTCTTGCCCGTTATTGTTGGGGCGGATCGTACCGCCGTTCAATCCGGTGGTGTTGCCGCCGTTGCCGATTTGCAGCGGGAAGCCGGTGTGGTAGCCATAGATCCCGCTGGTCTGCCAACCGCCTAAGATAAAGTCCACGGCTTTTGGCGAGGAACTCAGAAAGTGCTTGTTTCTCCCAACCGGAAGCTCGTAAACCGAGCTGATTTCCAGAATTCGCGATTCATCCTGCGTGGAGACGGACTTCTCCAGATGATTGTTCCAGGGGTCCTGTTTCGAAGAACTGCTGGCGGCGCCGATAAAGCTCACCGTAGTGGACGCGTCGTCAATGATCTTGCCTCCGGTGTAGCTGACAAGGAACGTCAACCCGTGCGAAAAGCGCTTTTGCGCCTTTCCAATAAAGGCGTGGTAAGTGGAGTTGGCGCGCGGTTTCCGGTAATCGTTGATGCCGGTATATTGCGGGTAAGGCGTTAACAGCATACTCAACGGCACAGTTGCCTTGTTGTAGTATGCGGAAGTCGGCGATAGGATAACGCCGTTGAACGGATTCGGAACCGCCGCGTTCAGGCCGGTGCCCAACGATTGATATTGCGGCGGAATGGCGTTGTAATAGTTGTTCTCGCCATCGATCAAGTGGTTGCCCTTACTGCCTACATATCCGCCCTCGAAAAGGATTCCCTTCATCTCGCGCTGCAGAGTGGCGTTCCACTGTTGAATGACCGGATTCGAATTGTCGGCGAAGAAGCTTTCACCCACGCCCAAACCGACATCCGTCAGAGCTCCGCTGGTAGGGCCCGCCGCGGCGCCGAGAGGCAAATTGAAACCGTTGGGAAACGGATTGCTTAGCGTGGCGGCTAGAGTCTCCCCGCTGTTGAACGATGGGATCATATTCGTGGTGCTCTGAAAACCCTCCGTACCGGAACTTCCGGAAGTTCCAGCCGCTTGCAGCACCGATCCCGCGTACATCATGGCGTAGGCGGCGCGCAATACCGTTTTCGAGTCGAGGCGATAGGCCAATCCAATGCGCGGTCCAATATTATTCACATCCGCCGGAACCTGATGGCGATCCGACGAAGTAACAAACTCCATGGCGCCGTGCAGGCTGCCGCAAGCGGGACAGTTGGCTAGAGCGCTCGCGGGCAAGGCGGGTATCGGCGATGGGGCATTAATGTCAAAATCGCTCAACCGGTTATAGCGCTCCGTACGGGGGATATCTGTCTCGTAACGCACGCCGATGTTAATGGTCAACCGCGAATTCACTTTCCAATCGTCCTGCGCGTACAGACCCCAATAGACGCTGGATTCAGCGGCGGCAAAGCTATGCGAGATCGATCCGCTGGCAGCAGCCCCCAGCAGGAACGACGCCGGCCCGAATCCCTGCGTGGTAGAAGTCCCGGCCGTGGTTACCTGTTGCGTGTAGCCAGAGTTGAAGCTGAACTGTCCATCCGGTTGGCCAAGCTGAGTGAAGTCCTGATAGAGCTTGCGGAACTCGACGCCAGCTTTAAGCGTGTGGTTTCCGTGAATCTTCGTGACGTCGGCCTTAAAATCCCAGGCGGCCGGTTTGAAGAAGAGTGTAGTAAAGGTAGGCTGTCCCAATCCCGAAATGCCGCTGATGCTGATATTCGGGAACTCGCAATTCTGTATTGCAGCAACCGCGTTGTAAGCTGCGCTAAAGCCCAACGTCGAGGGGCAAGTGCCTTCCGACGCCGGAACGCGAGCTTCATTGAAGTGGTTCCAGCTGGCATTGAAGTTCACGATCATCGTCGGGTTTACGGTGTAGATCCAGTTATTGGTGATGTTAAAGCTGGCCTGGTTATTTGGACCGCCTCCTCCGCCGCCGCCGATGAAGGGGCAGCCGGGATTCGCGGCGCCGCACGCGTTGTAAATTCCCTGATTCAAATATTCATACGACCCGCGGGCGAAGGTTCGAAGGCTGGAGGAAAAATTATGATCGATCCGGCTATCGAACTTATCGTCGTTGCTGGGCGTCTTCGCTGTTGAGAAGTAATCGCTGGCAAACGTATATGGATTGGTCACGTTGGCCAGGTTGTTCGGGGAAACGAAATACTGCAGCATGTTCTTGGCGATCGGGTCGAATCGGTTCGTCGGGATGATATTACCCGGGAAAGGGGCGCGTGTCCCCGTTCCAGTGTTCTGCCCGTTATCTACCGTCGTTGAAGGGTCGTAGATAGTGATCGCCTGGCCAGCGCCGTTCTGAAGTCCCGCGAAATTTCCATTGAGCCAGGAGGAAATCGGTTCCGTGCCCGAGGCGGTGTAAGTGCTGCGGCTGCGGTTACTCTGTTCGCTGAAGAAGAAGAATGTCTTGTTCTTGCCATCGTAGACATGAGGAATCCGAATCGGTCCGCCAATGGTGCCCCCGAACGTATTGTTCTGGGAAGCTGTTTTCTTCGCGCCGTTCTTATTCGAGCTCCAGGAGTTTGCGTTCAACGCGCTGTTCTGCAAGTAATCGTATGCCGAGCCGTGGAAACTGTTGGTTCCGCCTTTAGTGGCGATGTTGATTGTCCCGCCGCCGGTGCGTCCATATTCGGCAGCCAGGGAATTGGTTACTACCGCGATCTCTTCTACGCTGTCGAGGACCGGCATGTAACCGGTTGTATTGATACTCACATTATTCTCGGGAAGAATAATCGAGGTTCCATCGACGGAAATTTCATTCGTCGCGTTGCGTCCGCCGCTAATCCACGGGGTGTAGCTGTTGGTAGTGTTGGCGACGCCAGGAGTCAGACCCACGAAGCTTATCGGGTTTCTACCGTTCATCGGCAGATCGAGCACCGCCTTGCTGTCGATCACGGTATTGACTGTGGCGCTGGACGTGGATAAGAGAGTACCCTGCGCGGAAACCTCTACCGTGCTGCTGACTTCGCCCACTTTAAGCTGAATGTCTAAGTTTGCGCTCTGATCGACATCGATGCGGATGTGGCTGGTATTCCATTTCGCGAAACCCGGCTTCTCGGCTGTCACTTGATAATTGCCGGGAAGCAGATAAGACTGCTGGAAGTTCCCCTCTGCATTGCTCACCACCGTTTGAGCAACACTTGTTGCTTCGTTCGTGATGGTGACCTTTGCCTGCGGCACTGCCGCGTCGGAGGCGTCTGTAATGCGGCCTTGAAGCACGCCCGTGGCCGTCTGGGAGGCGCCTGGCATGCTCATTAGCACTGTCACTGCGAGTAGCGTCAAACCTCTACACATGGTTTCTCCTTGGATTTCCGTCCCCTCGGCGCTTAAGCAAGGCGCAAGGACGGCATCTTTTTGACCCGTGTCTCGCCAATATATGCTTTGTGCCGGGACCCCTCAAGGAATACACGGTATTTGCACGGGTGTACTTACCTCAGCCTCTACAAGGTCCTGAGGTAGCCATCATCTTGAAAAGGGAGGGGATTCCGCAAGCTTGCTTTTGGCGCCCAGAAGTAGCAGAATCGGAGAAAGAAAAACGGGAGAACCGAGGGGGTTCCATGTCGAAAGCTGTCTCGGGTTTGCAGGAATCTGCAATACACCGCGACCGTCAGCCGCAGCCGGATGAGATCCGGCGCCAGCTTGCTTGTGTTTTGGCGAGTTCGGTTTTTCACGGCAGCAAGCGCTGCCAGCAGTTTCTTGAGTACGTTTGCGAGCGTTCGCTGGCGGGAGATATGGGTGCGCTCAAAGAGCGCACCATTGCCGTCGAAGTCTTCGGCCGCCAACCGCAAATCGATCTTGGCGAAGACACCATTGTCCGGGTGGGCGCCCGCGAGGTGCGAAAAAGGCTGGCGCAGTATTACGTAACGCCGGAAGGCGCCGCCGCCGAAATTCGTATCGATTTGCCTTCAGGATCCTATGCGCCTGAGTTCCACTTCGTTGTGGCAGCTCCGGAAAAACCTGTACTCATTCCCGTGGTGGAACCTCCGCCGCCGCGTGTAAATCGAAGGCTGATTCTGATTTGCGCTTTGGCGGGGATAGCCGTGGCCGCGCTCGTGTGGCGGCTGACCGTGCCCACTCCCGCAGCCGACGCCTTCAATCGATTTTGGGATCCTGTCTTTCACTCGCATGATCCTTTATTGATCGCCATGGCGCATCCGATTGTCTATCATCCATCGGGACACGCTCTGCGGCTGAGCGAGCAGAATCAATCACCTCAGGAAATCCCATTTCAGCGGCCTATCAATGTACCGCCGAATGAATTGAATGGCTCCGATTTAGTTCCGGTCTTCAATCAATATGTCGGCTTCGGCGACATGATCGCAGCGAACGAAGTAACGGCTATGCTCGCGCGCAAGTCTCGATCCGTGCGCGTGCGTTTGGCCAGCGGCATAGAATTTGCGGATCTCCGCAAAGCGCAGACGCTCCTGATAGGCGCCGTGACCAACCGGTGGACGTTGGAGATGCAGCAGGCATGGCGATTCCGCCTCAGCTGGAAACCGGGGACAAGTACCATCATTGTAGATACGCAGGCCAAGCCGGGCCAGGGCGCAAGCCAATGGACGGTGAGCGCAAAAGATGACGGATCTACGCCGGACGATTACCTGTTGGTATGCCGGATTCATAGCGCCTATACCGGTGGTCTCATCTTGGCGGGCGCGGGATTGAAACAGTTCGGCACGGAGGCCGCCGGACGCCTGCTGGCCGATCCAGATCAGTTGGGTACGATACTCCGGAAGTTTCCCCCGGGCTGGGAGAATAAAAACCTGCAAGTTGTCCTGCATGCTCGCGTGATCGCGAATACGCCGGCAATGCCAGAGGTAGTAGCGTCGTATGTATGGTAAGAATGCGTCGAACAGGCAAGGTAACACACCGTAATACACGGCCAGCCTTCCGCCAGGACTTGCTATAGTCTCGAAGATGCACCTTCCCATCTCCCGCAGAACTTTCCTCGGCGCCTCCGGGGCCGTGGCTTTAGGTTTGGCCGCGCCCGCGGGCAAGAATATTCCAATTGGCCTTGAGCTCTATTCCGTTCGCGACGAACTCGCCAAGGACGATATGGGAACCGTCCGCGCCGTCGCCAAGATGGGATATCAGGTAGTAGAATTTTTCGCGCCCTACTATAACTGGACCACCGATCACGCCAAGGAAATGCGGAAGCTCATGGACGATCTTGGCATCCGCTGCCACTCTACCCATAACAACGCGCAGAACTACAACGTGGAGTCGCTGCCAAAGGCAATCGAGCTGAACCAGATTCTGGGCTCTACCTACCTGGTGCTGGCCTCGGCCGCGCGGGTACAGGGACTCGACGGCTGGAAGAAGGTCGGCGAGCAGCTTACCGATTTCTCCACGCGCCTGAAAGCTGCGGGCTTGCGCACCGGGTATCACAACCACAAGACCGAATTTGTACCCATCGATGGCAAGCGCCCCATGGAGGTTATCGCGGACAACACGCCTCCCGAAGTTATGCTGCAGTTTGACGTCGGAACCTGCGTCGAAGCCGGATCCGACCCAGTTGCCTGGATTAAAGCCAACCCTGGCCGCATCCGCTCTCTGCACTGCAAAGATTGGGCGCCGGGACCTGACAAGGGTTATCGCGTCCTCTTCGGCGAAGGCAGTTTTGACTGGAAGCCCATATTTGCCGCCGCCGAGTCCGTAGGGGGGGTAGAATACTATCTCATCGAACAGGAAGGCAGCCGCTTTCCCTCTCTCGAGACTGCGCAGCGGTGTATCGATACTTGGAAGAAAGTAAAGGTATAGCCGCAAAGACGCTGCGTAGCGCACGAGACCGGCTTGGCCGACGATTTGAGAGGACTATTTATGCCCGCGAGAACCGTGTGGATTCTCTTTCTAACAGCACTATTATTGGCAACTCCCGCCTTCTGCCAATTGGATACAGCTACTCTTTCCGGACACGTCACCGATAGCACTGGCGCCGTTGTGCCCAACGCTCAAGTGAAGGTCGTGGAGACCGAAACCAACTTTGAAAGTCTGTCGACTACCAACGCCGAGGGTCTGTTTCACGTACCGTCCTTGCGGCCCGGCCCATATCGGGTTACGGTGATCGCGGCGGGGTTTAAGCAGTACATACGCGAAGGCCTGGAACTTCGCGTTGGCGACAATGTAGCGGTTGACGCCAAGCTTGAGGTTGGAGGCGTTGGCGAGACCATCCACGTAACTGCCGAGGCGCAGCAGTTGCAGACCGAGACCTCTGTCGGCGGCGGCGTACTCGAAGGCGCGTACCTGCAGGGCTTGCCTATTTATCAACGCAACGTCAAGGCTACGCTCTATCTGACGCCAAATGTCGACATCGCGGGCTTCGGCTACTCGGGTAACCTGCAAGGCTTCCACATCAACGGACTGCAAGATACGAAGATTGGGTATTTTCAGGATGGGACCTTCGCCGTCGCCAACAATAATGGCACCGTCTACACCACCGACCCCATACAGAGCACCGTGGAAGAGGTCAAAATCCTGGCGACGACTCTACCCGCCGAATACGGCCACTCGGCCGGCGGCGCAATGACGTCCGTGCAAAGGACCGGCACCAACACTCTGCACGGAGAAGTTTCCGAATTCGGCCGCGTAAGCGCCATGCAGCACCGCAAGTATTTCGACCTTTACCACTTTGGCCAGGTTCAACCCGGCCAAGTCGCCACGCCCTCCGAACTCTTTCAGGAGCCCAACTTCACCCTGCACGGCCCCGTTTATCTTCCCAAGATTTACAATGGCAAAAACCGCACCTTCTTTGTATTCGCTGTCGAGCGCCTGATTGAGAAGCAGGCCAAGCAGCAAGCCTACACCGTGCCGGACGCCAACGAACTGGCCGGCAACTTCTCCCTCGCCGGAACCGGCGCGACCGCCAACCAACTCTACGACCCGCTTACCACCACACAACTCGCGAACGGAACGTACGCAAGAAATCCAATTCCGGGTAATATCATTCCCGCGAACCGTATCGATCCTGTGGCGGCCAAGTTTTTGGCCTTGATGCCCTACGCGCTTCCCAACGCCCCGGGGACTTATTCGAATACAGGCCCCCAAAACAACTTCCAGGGAACTTACCTGAAGAAGGTCTTCTGGGAAAACTACACCGGCCGCATCGATCATCAGTTCGACCCGAGCCTCAAGATTTTCGCCAACTGGCAATACAATTCGCGCTATCAGCGCAGCCCGAATCCCCAACTATCGCAGCCTCTATTCGATTCAAGCCTGGTGACGGAGAACGACTATCAGACCACGGCCACGCTCGGCGTTACTAAGATCCTTCGCCCGAACCTGATCAATGAGTTCAAGGTGGGTTATTACCGCTTCGAGCCGCGCATCAACTCGCCCGATACCAATCAGGATCTTGCTGGCCTGCTCGGCATCCCGAACGTCGCCGCCACTCTGCTGCCAAGTGGTCTGCCGCTAAGCGTTGGCGGCCCCAGCACCAACATCATCGAGAACTTTACCGTGAAGGACGATACCACGTGGGTCAAGGGCGTCCATACTTTTAAATTCGGCTACGATCTGCTGCACTCCCGGCAGGACAGCTACAACCTGGGAACGCCCAGCGGCAATTTCAGTTTCGATTCCGCCGCGGGGTTGACCGGCAACGGTACGACGACCATCGCCAACACGGGCGGCATCAGCCTAGCGTCATTCCTGCTCGGCTCGGTCACCTCCGCTACCTTCTCCATTCCCACGGCGAGTTGGCTTCCACGCGATAACGTCAACAGCGTTTACTTCCAGGACGATTGGAAGGTCAACTCGAGACTCACTCTGAATCTGGGCATCCGCTACGTCAACGAGAGCCCCTGGCACACCAAGTACGGCCAGTTCTCGCAATTTAACCCCACCCTGGCCGATACCGTCGTGCCCGGCGACATGGGCCGCATCACGCATCCCGGCGGCGACATCAACAAGCGCTACAACACGGAGTTTGATCCGCGCGTCGGGCTGGCGTGGCATCCCACGGATAGACTGGTTGTCCGCTCCGGCTTCGCCCTGATGCACGTCGATCTGGGGTTGGCGCCGAGTCAACTCGATGAGTACAGCATCTCGACCACCCAATCGCAGGTGTCGGGCAATCCGAAACCGATCTATCAGATTAGCAAGGGTCCCTCGCCCATCGTCTATCCCGGACTACAGAATGGCGTGCAGCCCTATCAAGGCTGTACCTCGTCGTCAGTCGCCGGGTTCAGCGCACCCGTGACAACCTGCTCCAGCCGCAACACCACCATCACAGATCCCAACCTGCGTCCGCCCTATGTGATGACGTGGAACATGAACGTGCAATACCAATTGGCGCAGGACTATCTACTGCAGGTAAGCTACGACGGAACCGCCGGCATCGGTAATATCGAGACTCCGCAATACAACGCGTTGCCGGAAAATTACGATGCCAACAACCCCACCGCGCTGGCCGCCTTTGTCGGCAATTCGCAGGTATACCGGCCATTCCCCAATTACGGCACCATCACGTATCGCGGAAACATCAGCCATTCGACCTATCATGGCGGCACGGTTCGCATCAGCAAAAGGTATGCCAAGTCGCTTACGCTCGATGCCTTCTACACCTTCGCGAAGAGCATCGACGGCAGCGGCGTGGGCAACGTCGATGTGGCCAGCAACCTCTATAAGGGCCTTTCGTCCTTCGACCGCCGCCAACGCTTCGTCGGAAACTTCAGCTACGATCTTCCGTTCGGCAAAGGCCGTATGCTGCTCAACCGCGGCGGCGTGCTCGACGCCATCTTCGGCGGCTACACGCTTACTTGGACCTACGATATCTACTCGGGTAATCCCATCACCTGGGGCTTTACCAACAGCCCGTACACGTATCTGCCAAGCTTCATCGGCATTCAAGGACGTCCGAACCTGATCGGCACGCCCGAGTTACGCGACAACTGGCAGGATCTCGGCGGCGACCGCTTCAACCAGGGCAATCAGAACCCCACCATCACCACACTCGCTGATTTCGCCTATCCCACCAGCTACACCTTCGGCAACGCCGGCAAGAACACCTTCATCACGCAACGCGGCATCGGCTCCAGCTTCTCCGCACGCAAGGAATTCACTCTTAAAGAACGCCTGAAGCTGCAATTGCGCTTCGACTTCCAGAATCCCTTCAAGTGGTACAACTGGGGCAACATGAACACCACGGTCGATTTGAAGAACGTGGTTCCGGGAACCTCTACGGAGACTTCTGCCAACCTTTTCGGCAAGGTGCCGTCCGCCAACGAAGCGACCACTGTAGCCGATGGCGGCGTGCCGATGATGAACGCGACCATTAAGATCGTATGGTGAGGAGAACCTGGGCCCATGGATACTACTCTTTCCCGCAGAGGTTTGTTGCAAACGGCAGGAGCGGCCGCCTTCGCCGCTCCGCTGGTGCACCCATCCCAGCCGGGCATTAAGCTCTGCGCCCAAGCGCCGGCCACGCCATCCGACGCCGATCTGCTCTTTCTGCGGCAGATCGGCGCCGGCTATGTGAGCGTCGGCTCTACGCCGGCTTTGCGAACCGCCGAAGGCTTTCTGCAGATCAAGAAGCGTTACGCCGATGCCGGAATCACGGTGTGGAACATCGGCAATACCAGCGTGCACAACATGCCCGAAGTGACGCTGAACCTGCCCGGCCGCGATAAGAAGATCGAAGAATACAAACAGTACCTTCGCAAACTGGGCGCGGCCGGAATCTACTACACCACCTACGCCCACATGGGCAACGGCATCTGGAGCAGCGGACGTGGCACAATCCGGGGCGCGGAAGGCCGGGAGTTCGATCTTGCCAGCCCCGCCAAACAGGGCGTGTGGGACGGCGTCGTTTTCAAAGAGCCGCTTTCGCACGGCCGCGTGTTCTCTACTGAGGAGATCTGGGAAAACTACACGCACTTCATCAAACAAGTGGCGCCCGTAGCGGAAGAGGTGGGCGTCCGCATCGGCATTCATCCCGACGATCCGCCGGTTCCAGTCCTGGCCGGCGTTCCTCGCTGCGTCTTCGGGAACTTCGACGGCTACCGCCGCGCTATGGAGATCGCCAATAGCCCCAACGTGGGCATCTGTCTCTGTTGCGGCACCTGGCTCGAAGGCGGCAAGCAGCTCACCGGAAAGGATCCCGAAGAGATGATCCGTTATTTCGGGGCGAATAAAATCTGGAAGATCCACTTTCGCAACGTGAGCGCGCCGTTACCGCATTTCGTCGAGACGTTCATGGATAACGGCTATTACGATATGTACAAAATTATGCGGGCTCTGCGCGACGTCAACTTTGACGGCATAGTGATTCTCGATCACACGCCATCCTTATTGGGCGGCGCCAATGCGCAGACCGCGTACGGGTTTGCCTATATGAAGGCGCTCATGAACCGCGCCAACGCCGAAGCCAAAGCTTAACAATAGGAGAAACGAATCATGAAGCTATCCCGCAGAACCCTGATGCAAACCACCGCGGCAGCCGCGTTCGCCGTGCCGAGCGCCCCAGCGGCAACCATGCCGGAACCGCGATTCGAAGGTAAGGACACGCCCAAGATCTGCCTCGAAGCAGGCGCGGCGGGCTTCGGCCGCGGCGGCGCTCCCAATGGCGGCGAAGAAGAAGCCGCGCGCCGTATCAAGCAGCTTGGCGTAGACCACGTCATCGCGGGCGGCGGCCCCATTCCATGGGACGAAACCCGTCTTCGTGAGACGCTGACCCGCTACAAGAGCTATGGCCTGGAAGTGGGCAATATGATGATCAGCGGCTTCAACAACGCGATCTATGCGCGTCCCAACCGCGACGAGGATATCGCGAAGGTCATCAAATCCGTGCAGGCCGCCGGCAAAGCGGGGCTACCCGTAGTCGAATACAACTGGTATGCGCACCGCGCTATGGAAGGTTACTTCGAAGAGACCGGCCGCGCTAATGCCGGTTGGACAGGTTTCGACTACGACCGCGAAGTGGATAACAACGGAACCAAGACTAAGTTCCGCGATCTGCCGCCGCTCCCGAACGAAGGCGCGCACACGCTGGATGAAATGTGGACCAACATCACCTACTTCCTGAAAGCCGTGATCCCGGAGGCCGAGAAGGCCGGCGTGCGTATGGCGCTCCATCCGAACGACCCGCCCGCCCCCATCAGTCGCGGCTCGCAGCAGATCATGGGCAGCGTCGAGGGCTGGAAGAAGCTCATCGAAATCGTCAAGAGCCCTTCCAACGGCATCACCTTCGATTGCGGCGTCACGCGTGAAATGGGCGGCGATCCGGTGGAAGTGTGCCGCTATTTCGCCTCCCGCGACCGCATCAACCACGTGCATTTTCGCAACGTCAAGGTGCAAAAGCCATATGAGCGCTACAGCGAAGTGTTTATCGATGAAGGCCAGAACAACATGTTCTTCATCATGAAAGAGCTGGTGAAGGCGAAATACCCGCGCCTGGTTTACCCGGAGCATCCGCGCGGCATCGATTATGATCGTACGCAGCCCAACTTCCGTTCGCAATACCCGGGCGGTGGCGGTTACGCGGCGTATGCCTTCAACGTGGGTTACGCGCGCGCTATGATGCAAGCGGCGTTAAGCACATAGAGAGTCATAGGAGTTCATGGGAGTTTGCATGGGCTTGTACCGGCGTTCCTTTCTGCGGCGCGCCGCCGGCGCGCTCAGCGCATCGTTCCGGGCGGATGACCTGCTTGACGCGCATCCGCAAAACGTCATGGAAAACCATTCCGTGGGCGTGCCCTGGTGGGGTAACCTGGTGAACGGCATTGAGAAGCCGATCGTGAACAAGGGCTTCATCACCGTCCCGGACAAGCCCGGTCTCGGCGTGACGCTCGAACCCGATTTTCTGCAACCAACTACGCAGTGGAACAATAACCGTTCAAACGACCGTTTGTGGAGCTGACCATGACCCGACATTGGATAATTACCGCCTGCGCCTGCCTGGCCGCTACTATTGCGACAACCCCCGGCAGAGCGCAGGCCTTGAAGCTGTCGAAAGAAGAGATGACCGCGCTCACCGCGCAGAACCCGTTCGAGCGCTTTCCCGACGGCCGGCCCAAGGTTCCGGATTCGTTGATCGAGCGCGCTAAGGGCATGTCCTCCGAAGAGATCTTCGCCGTCCTTCCCGGCAAGGGCTTTCGCAATCAGTATGAGGACGGCTTAATCGCCCTGCATCCCTCCAAGAAACTGGTGGGCCGCGCCGTAACCGTACAATTTATGCCCTCGCGCCCCGATCTCGACGCCGCCATGAACGCCAAGGCGAAGGACGCCGGCATTCCGCGCCTTTACAACCAGGCCGTTCTGGATATGCTGCAGCCCGGCGACGTATTAGTGGTCGATCTGTTCGGCAAGATCGATGGCGGCACCATCGTTGGCGATAATCTCTTCTACTACATGATGAAGTCGGCCAAATGCGCAGGCCTGGTAGTGGATGGCAGCGTTCGCGATCTGGAAGGCATCTCCGAAATGGATATGCCTGCCTACTTTCGCAAGACCCACCCGAGTTTCCTCACCAACGTAACCATCACCGGAATCAATGTTCCGATCCACATCGGCGGCGCCACAGTGCTGCCGGGTGATCTGGTGGTGGGCGATCCCGAGGGCGTCTATTTCGTGCCTCCGCAGTTGGTTCAGCAGGCGGTGGACAATGCGGATGTCGTGCACATCCATGACGAGTGGACGCGCAAAATGTTCGAGACCGGCAAGTACAAATCGACCGAAATCTACAGTACCCCCCGCGATCCCGCGCTCAAAAAGGAATACGACGAATATCTGAAGAAGCGACTGGCTGAAATTCGCAAGCAGTAGGGGAAAGGAGTCGAGGGAGACAAGGAAGTCGAGGAAGTCAAATGGCGAATTCCTGCACGTAACCCGATGCCATTCTGACTTCCTTGACTCCCACGACTTCCTCGACTCCCCCCTCAGATCCGCCCGAACTTCGCCACCGCCTCTTTAATCGACCGATACTTCTCGATGAACGGGATCATGCTGTGCTCCGTATTATCCAGGGCTTGCGACTTCTTCAGCACTTCCGCGGCGCGCGCGCGTGGCACTACCGCGATGCCGTCTTCGTCCGCCGTTACGATGTCGCCGGGGTTCACCAGCACTCCGGCGCAGGTCACCGGAATGTTCGTCCCCACAACGCGAAAGTGATTAATGGTGGTGGAGGGCGCCACGCCGCGGCTGAATACCGGGAACTGCAGCTTGTGAATCTGCGGCAGATCGCGCACCGCTCCATCGATCACTGCGCCGGCAAAACCACGATACTTCATCGCCGTTGCCATTAATCCGCCGATGCCTGCGTAGTCCGCTCCGTTCTCGAGCACCATCACGTACACAGAGCCAGGCTTGCCGGCATCGATTGCATCCAACATTCCCTGCGACGCCGCCGATCCGTCCTTGTGTTCCTCTTTCTTCAACATCACCGTAATCGCCGGCCCGGCGAACTTCGCGGGCGCGAGCGGCCGCATCTCGTGAGACATGTAGGCGCGCTTCCCGTAGAGTTGCTCCATGGCGTCCGATATGGACGAGACTTCCACTGTGTCGAAGCCCGCGGCCGAGGGCTCGCCGGCAGGTTGCGCAAATAGCCACACGGCCGCGGCGAGAATCGTCGCGGCCGCAAAATACGCCTTACGTTTCATGCCATCTCCTTCCGCGCCGAGCGCGGTCGTTACGACCGGAAAAGCTATTACCGGAAAAGCTGCGGGGCGAAATCCGTCAGGTAGTTTCGCCAGTTACGCCACACATGACCTTCTTCGGAAGGAGCGAACTTGTGTTTGATCTGGTGCTTCTCCAACGCGTCGCTGAGTGCCTGCGACGCCGGGAATAGGCCGTCGGTCTTCCCGCAGGCAATGTAGAAGAGCTTCAGCTTCTTGTTTGCCGCTGCCGGGTCCGCGAAGAAATCCTTGAATGCATCCTCCGGGTTGCCACGCGCCGCCGCGCTGAAGGCGCCGATGTAGTGGAAGGTATCGAGATTCGCCATGCCGGTCTTCAACGCTTGTCCTCCGCCCATCGAGAGCCCGGCGATGGCGCGTTCCTCGGCCTTGGGCGATGCGTGGTAGAGTTTCTCGACGTAAGGAATCACATCCTTCAACAGGTCGGTCCCAAACAGATCGTCGGCATTCCCCGGTCCGCGCCCTGCGGATGGAATCAACATTACCTCCGGCAGCGGGCGTCCGTAAGGCATCACAATGATCATTGGTTTGGCGCTGCCCGCCGCAATCAGATTGTCCAGAATCAAGTTGGCGCGTCCTACATCCACCCACCCCGATTCCGTGTCCCCCGATCCATGCAACAGATACAGCACCGGCAGCTTCGACTTTCCTTCCTCATATCCCGGCGGCGTATATACATAGATGCTGCGCGTCGTGTTGAGTGAAGACGAGTGATACCAGTTAATGTGCACGCTGCCGTGCGGTACATCTTGCAGGTCATACGCCGCCGGCTTGTCGCCAGGCACTTCGAACATGCTCTCGGACGAACGGTCGCCCCGCTTCACCATCGGATTGTGGGGGTCGATATTGCTGACGCCATCCACGTTGAACGTATAGTTGTACGCCGCGGGATTGAGCGGCCCTACCGTAACGCTCCACACGCCATCCTCGCCTTTGGTCATCTCTTTTCCGCCGGGCGGCGGCGGCGCGCCCGGAGCGGCCGGCGCCGTCTGCACAAAATCTCCATTGAGCCGCACGCTGGTCGCCTGCGGAGCGCGCAGCTTGAAGACCACCGTTCGATCAGGCTGCACTTCATAGGAAGGCGGCTGCGGCGCCGCCATCCCTCTGCCGCCGCGACCCGCCCCCGCGCCGCGTCCGGCCGGAGCCTCCTGCGCCAGCGCCAGGGAACCGAATATCAGAAACGGCGTGGCCACAGCCGAGACGGCAATTAGTCGCACGTTTATTCTCATAGGAACCTCCTTCCAACTCTCGTTAAGACATTTGCGCGAAGAGCAGACAAACAGGCGAAGGCGCGTCGATCGGATCGCCTGCCGGTGTCAGGCCGCCGCCGGTCTTGTCGACATGGAACCGCGTGATCTTGCTTGAATCCTGGCCGGCCGCCAGCAGCATATTGCCCGCCGGATCGATGGCGAAACTACGCGGCGTCTTGACCTGCACCTGCGTGCGATCTACCGCCGTCAGCGTGCCCTTCGTGTCATCAATGCGGAAAATGGCGATGCTGTCGTGCCCGCGATTCGATGCATACAGAAACTTGCCGGCCGCGTCGATGGCGATCTCCGCTCCGCTCTTCGTGCCCGCGAAATCGCTCGGCAGCATGGAAATAACCTGCACCGGTTCGCCCGCGCCGCGTGCGGCGTCATAGCGGAACACCGCAACCGAAGCCGCCATTTCACCCAGCACGTAAACGAAGTGCGCGCCCTTTCCAAACGCCAGATGGCGCGGCCCAAATCCGGTGGCCGTCTTCAGAAACGGCGGATCGTTAGGCGCAAGCGTGCCCTTCGCCGCGTCGAGGCGATAGACCATCACCTGGTCGAGGCCCAAGTCGGGGACCAGCAGAAACCGATTGTCCGGAGAGACGGCCACCATGTGAGCGTGAGGGCCCGCCTGCCGTGCCTTATTTACGCTCGAACCGCTATGCTGTTTCACTTCCGACGCTTCGCCTAGCGCTCCGTTCCCTGTGACCGGGAACACCGCCACGTTGCCGCTGTCGTAATTCGCGACGAAGAGCCATTTGCCGGTGTGATCGAGCACGAGGTGGCAAGGGCTTGCGCCCTTCGACGACACGCTATTCAGTTGCTTCAACATTCCCGACGTGTGCTCGATGGAGAAAGCGGTAACCATCCCTTGCTTGTCTTCGTTTACCGCATACAGGCAACGGCGGTTTGCATCGATGGTCAGGAACGATGGGTTGGAAGTCTCGCCTGCAAGAGTCGCGGGACCGGCTTTACCCGCGGCGTCATAGCGGCAGAAATAGATGCCTTTGCTGCCGTGTCCGGTGTAAGTCCCGATGTACATCAGCCATTCGCGCTTTTGCGCCAGGGCGCTTAGGGCGCCGGCGCCGAGCGCGGTGGCTAAGAATGCCCGTCTCTGTACACGCGGTCCTGCAAGCCCAGCTCTAGTTTTCGGTTGTCTCATGGAAGTTTGCCTTTTCTCGTAGCGCCCGCAGAGCGAGTCGACGCACATCCCAGGAGATTGGGCCGCCGGCGGGCATGATTCGTAGAACGCAGATCGGACTGGGTCCGCGCATTGGTCGATGGCGCGAGTTTATCATATACACGGCGCGCGGTGACGCACTCGCTGTACATTAGGGAACTTCCGTTCCCGCCTATTGCTGCTTCTTGATCGCCGTGGGCGGCGTGGCAGGCGGCTTAGCCTTCCCATCCGCGGCAGCCGCGCCGGCCTTGCCATTGGTGGGGCGGAAGCGTTGTTGCGGCTTCGCAGGCTCTGCGCTCGCAATCGCCACAAATGCGGCAATGGTCTCCGCCTTCTTGGCCTCTTCCACCACCAGCGAGCGGATCTTGCCGCCCCCCGGCGTGAACTTCATTGCACCGTCGTCGGAGACCGCCAGCGTGCCCGGCTCGGAAAGCCCGAAGAATCCCGAATCGGGGTGCACGGCGTAATGCATTGCCGCGACATCATACGATGGCGTGTCGTAGGGCATCGGCTTGAACGCGCGGTAGGCATCCACCACGGGGTGAGCCGGAGCCCACGCAAAATCCTTCTCGATAGCCGCGCCCGGAAATGGCAGCGACTCCCCTACTTCCTTGCCGCAGAAAAGCACCGGCGTTGGCCACTCTGCGATAATTCGGCGAATCGCCGGCACATCCTGCTGCGCCGCGCCAGTATCCACAATGACCAGGCGCTTCACGCGCGCCTTGTAGATCTCTTTAACGCCCAGCAGATCGAGCGACTTCGCCAGGTAGGTGGCCGGCGCGCTCAGCACCACTACCGCCTCCGCGTTGAAGATCACGCCGTTGCGAAGCACCGCCTCCGCCAGCGACGTATCGCTTAGCTTGTTAATGCTGTGCGCGTAGCGCGGAGCGCCCTTCTCATCTTTACGTTCCACGGCGGGCTTCACCATCGGCGGATCGGCAGGCAGCGGATCGACCGCCGCCAGCCCAACCGGCAAAGTCTGATTAGCATTGCGTAGAGGACCGAGCTGGTAGAACCGGCAGACCATATCGCAGAAAATGGCTGCTTTGAGACCAGCGCCAACCACGCACACCGATCCCATGCGCGATTCGCGCTTTCCTTCAAACCCGTACAGCTCCGCCAAAGCGAGCGCCGCATCCGGGCGATTCATCGACGTGTTGTAGATGACGCCGATCGGCGGCTTGCCGCCGAAGGGATTCTGTGGCATTGTCGGCTCTTAGCTCAGCGAAAGACCGGCCAGACGGCCGGTCGAATCGCCCAGATGTTCCGGCCGCACGCCCACGCGCTCAATCATAGTCGCGAACAGATTGGCTACCGGCGTCTCGCGTTGATAGATGATGTGCCGTCCCGGCGTGACGAAATTGCCGCCCTTGCCGCAAAGCAGCGTCGGCAGTTGATCGTGGGTGTGTACGTTGCCGTCGGAAAGCCCGCTGCCATAGACGATCAACGACTGATCGAGCAGGTTCGAGTTGCCTTCCTTGGTGTTTTTTAGCTTCGTCAGGAACTCCGCGAAAAGCTGAAGGTGCAGCGAATTGATCTGCCGCACTTTGTCCAGCATTTGCATGTTGCCCATATGATGGGTCAACGGATGATGCCCGTCCGCCACGCCGATCTCCGGGTAAGCGCGCGTCGAGCCTTCGCGTCCCATCATTACGGTAGAAATGCGCGTGATATCGGCCTTGAAGGCGACTACCATCATGTCGGTCATCAGCCGGAAATAATCGGCGAATTCGGCCGGCACGCCGAACGGCTTTTCCATCCCCGGGTCGATGACCGTGCCGTCCTTTTCCGCGCGCTGCACCTGCTGCTCAATCTCGCGAACCGAGGTCAGATACTCGTCCAGCTTGCGACGGTCCATCGCGCCCAAGTTAGATTCCAACTTTTGCGTATCGCCCATCACCTGATCGAGAATGCTTTGACGCATGGCCAGGCGCTTGGCGTGCGCCGCGGGCGGCTCCACAATGTCCGAACCGAACAGGCGCTCAAATAGATTCCGTGGGTCTGAGATGGGCGGCAGCGGCTGCGTCTCGGTCTTCCACGAAACGTTATAGGCGTAGGCGCAAGAGTATCCGTTATCGCAATTGCCGGCCATGCGTACTTCCTCTAAGCCGACTTCGAGCGAAGGCAGCGCCGTCTTTTTCCCCACCGCATTGGCCGCAATCTGGTCCGCCGAAACGCCCAGTTTCAAATCCGCGCCCGCGGTGCGATAAACTTCCACGCCAGTCATGTATGCCGCCAGCGCGCGCCCGTGGTCCCCTGCCCCAACTAACAACGGCCGGCCCCAATTGGCAGTCAAATTCGAAAGTACCAACAGATCGTCTTTAACGCCTTCGAGCGGCGCCAGGATGCTCGGCAGCTTAGTCAGCGGCCCTTCCTGGGCAGGCGTCCAGTTGCGCATATCGATGCCGTTCGGCACATAGAACCATGCCAGGCGCACGGGCGTTTCGCCCGGCAGAGTGCTGGCGCGAAGCGCCGGAGTCATGGCATCGAGAAACGGCAGCGCGATGGATGCGCCAATGCCTCTAAGAATGGTACGGCGGTTCAGCGCCTTCCCGGTAATGATCATTTGCTTGCGACCTCCTGGGCCTTTTGCTTGATTTCGCCGCGCCGTTCACGGAACGGCGCGCTGTGTACAATTCCAAGGATGAGCGACTGCATCTTGTAGCCATCAACCGCATTTTCACGAACCAGTTGCTGTAGCGCGAGCCGGTCGTAAGATTCCACGCCTCTTCCCAGAGCGTAGGTCAACATCTTATCGGCCACCGCGCGCGCGAAAACCGGCATGTTCTCCTTCAGCAACTCCTTCATCTCCGCCGGAGTCTTGAAGGTTTTGCCGTTGGGAAATGTGCCACTCGCATCGATGGGGAACTTGCCGTCCTGCGTGCGCCACTTTCCGGTGGCATCGTAATTCTCGAGCGAGAACCCCAGCGGATCCATTTTCGAGTGGCACGACGCGCACAGCGGATCGGCCCGATGCTGCTCCATCTGGGTTCGCAAAGAATGCGCCACACCCACCGCCTCTTCATTCAAAGCCGGTACATCGTCGGGCTTGGGCGGCGGCGGCGCGTTCAGTACGTTTTCCAATATATATTTGCCGCGCAGCACAACCGACGTCCGCGTCGGGTAAGCCGACACCGCCAGTACGCTGCCTTGCGTGAAAACGCCGCTGCGTTGATCGGTGGTCAATTCCACGCGCCGAAACTCCGGTCCCGTGACGCCTTCGATTCCATAATGTTTGGCGAGGCCTTCATTGAGAAACGTGAACTTGCCGTCGATGAAATCGGAAAGCGAATGGTCTTCGCGCAACATCGCTTCAAAGAACATGCGCGTCTCGGTGCGCATCTCTTCCTTTAAATCCGCATTCCACTCCGGGAACTTCTTGGCATCGCGCTGCAGCGCATCGAGGCTCCGCGTCTCCAACCACTGTCCGGCAAAATTCTCGGCGAACGCACTCGATTTCGGGCTGGCGATCATCCGCTTCACCTGGGCGTCCAGCACTCCGGGCTGGCGCAGACGATTCGTCTCGGCCAAATGCAGCAGTTCGTCGTCGGGCATCGAGCTCCAAAGAAAATAGCTCAGGCGCGTAGCGAGTTCCACGTCGCTCACCGGCGCAACCGCTCCCGGTTTAGGGTCATGCTCAATCCGGAAAAGGAAGTGAGGCGAAACCAGCGCCGCCGTCACGGCGAATTGCAGACTTTGGGCGGGCGCGTATCCCGCCGCCTTCGCACGGTTGAACACGGACATCAACTCCGCCAGTTCCGCCTTGCTAACCGGCCGGCGGTAAGCGTGGTGCGCCAAGTCCGAGAGAATCCGGTCCACGCACGCCGTGCCCGACGCCGGATCGCAGGTCATGATCTTGCGCGCTACCGTATGCGGTTCCGCAGGCGGATAAGGTCCGCCCAGCTCGATAGTGTCCGGGAAAATATTGCGGTTGGTGTTCAGGCGCGCGCTCTCCGGGATATCCTTGAGAGCCACATCGTCGACGAACTCGGCGCGGAAGGTATGCTCGTTGCTCGGAAGAAAAACCCGTACCTCTTGCGAGCTTCGCTGTGTGGCGCCGCCTTGTTGATTTACCGCGCTGATCTGGACCGGCACGCTCACCGTCTTGACCGGCTTGCCATCCACCGAAATCGTCAGCGTTACTGGCTTGTCCTGAGCGCCGCGATGTCCCGTGAGGTTGACCCGAATCACGTAGTCGGCGTCGTACTCCAGGATATCGGTCAGTTGAAGGGTCCCCGGCGCGAGCCGGTGCATCCGGTCGCGTTTACTGAAGAAGCCCGGCTTAGGTAAGGGATCGCCACCCACAGCCCGAGCCGCGAGGTGCTCGGCAACGGATAGATATTTCGCCATCAACGTCGGCGAAACGGTGAGTACGTCTCCAATATTGTCGAAACCATACCCCGAATCGTCTGCCGGAAATTCGGCACTGGCTTGGAAGTCTAGCCCCAGGAGGTCCTTAATTGTATGCTCGTATTCGCTGCGATTGAGCCGATGCGCCGTCAGCCTTCCAGGGTCGATCTTCGCGATCTTGTCATCCCGGTCGAACTCGCTTTGCACAAACTTGATCAAAGCGTCCATCTGTTCAGCTGGGGGTTTGGGAATACCCGGCGGCGGCATTTCGCCCGCGCGAAGTTTAGCCAGAATCCGTTCCCAGCCATCGCGCTTCGATTCGATCGTCCCCGGCTCTAGGAACAAAGAAACGTTCAGGCCGCCGGAGGAAAGCTTGTCGTTATGGCACCCGGAGCAGGTTCCCGAAAGGATCGGCCGTACGTCCTTATCGAACGCCCCGATGCCGCCGGTTGCCGCGGCTAGGGCGCCGCACGTAAATATTGAAATAAGGACCAGACGCATGGCGTAATATAAGTATCGTTGCCCGGAAGCGTTCCTGTCACCGTACAAAGGTGGAAACCCGGTGATTTGTCGGAGAATTTCTCCGTGTGATGCCCGCTGGCCGGTGGGAAAATCGGCCTTAGACCCATAAACTCGGACAGAATACCTTATATGAAGAGAAACACCATCCGCTTGGCATGCACCCCGCTGCTGTCGGCCATGCTGACCATAACCGCCGCCCACGCACAAACCACCCCGCCGGCTGCAGGCGCCTCGAAGCTGCCTCCCCTCCCCGCGCCCCTCGGGATTCCAAAGCCCGGCCCGGCCACCGATGCGCCATATGCTCCCCAGCCAATTGTTGCGGGCGGTATTGTGGTGCCTCTCTTTCCTCCCGGGTCACCCTACCTCAAGATGGATCGCATCCGCGAACCCGAACAGTACAACATGAGCACCACCGTGCCGGGGCGAATCCAAAGCATTGTAAACATTCACAATCCCTCCATTGAGGTCCACATGGTGGATCGCGGTCTCAACACCGGCGCTGTCGTCATTCTGGCAGCCGGCGGTGGACACAACACGCTCAACGTGGGCGGCGAGGCGGCCGATTTCGTACCGTTCTTCTACAATTACGGCGTCAACACCGTAATCCTGCGGAATCGTCTGCGCCGCGACGGCTACAATCCGCAAACAGACGAAGTCTATGACGCCCTACAGGCCGTCCGCATGGTTCGCGCTTACTCCAAGGAATGGGGCATCGATCCCAACAAGATCGGCATCATGGGCTTTTCCGCCGGCGCGGAACTGGCGGCCCCGGCGGCCGTCCTCTTCAGCGACTTCGACAAAAAGAATAACGATCCCAGCGACCCTCTGGCGGGAATCACCTCTCGTCCCGATTTCGCGGGCATCATTTACCCGGGCCCGTCGCCCTTCGCACGCAATCGCACCGCGCCTCCCATTCCGCGCAACGTACCGCCGTCGTTCGTTGTCTGCGGCGGTTCCGGGGATAAGGGTCATGCCACCTGGGCTATGGAGTGGTTTTCCGCCATGCTGGCGGCCAGCGTGCCCAATATCGAGATGCACATTTACGGCTTTGGCAGGCACCCCGGCGATGCCCTGCCCGATGGAAGCCACATGAGCGGCGGCCTCACCGACCGCAACGACAAGCCGTACGGCACCTGGCAATTCCGCTTTATCGATTGGTTCCGCGACCTGGGCTTCCTGCAGAAACCCGGAATCGAAACCCAGGCCGCTAAAGATGTAGCCACGTACGCCAGCCGTCCCGCTGGCGCGCGCTAGCGCCGGGGAACTTCGCGCGGCGGTTACTTGCCCTGTCTTGACGCTTGTAATTCTTCCCGGATTCGGTCCGCGTCTCCGAGCGCGATCACAAGTTTTCCGCGGCCTTGTCGTGCCGTCTCCCCGGCATAGGCTTCGGCCGCGTGCGAGAACCGGATCACCGCGTCCACAGCCGGGTGAAGCCGCCCGCTATCTAGCAGCGCGCCCACTTCGACCAGCTGTTTCTGGTTCGGTTCCACGATGAAGAACGCCTTCTTGACTCGGTCATCGGTAGAATTCGCCGCCGTCGAGACCACCGTCACCAGCCGTCCGCCCGGTTTCAGGACTCCCCAGGACCGCTCAAGAGTGTCGCCTCCAACAGTATCGAAGACGACGTCCACGTCCTTCACCTGTTCTTCGAATCTGGCTTCCCGGTAGTCGATTACCTGCGTAGCGCCCAGGTGCGCTACGAACTCCCGATTCCGCGCCGACGCGGTGGCGATCACTTCCGCCCCATGCAGTTTGGCAAGCTGGATAACCATCGTACCCACCGCGCCCGCCCCGCCATGCACCAGAACCCGCTCGCCCCCCTGCAGCTTCGCGCGGTCGAAAAGCCCTTGCCACGCCGTCAATGCGCTGATGGGAATTGAAGCGGCTTCGACATGGCTCAAGTGCTGCGGCTTGGGAGCCACGCCGCACACAGGTGCAACGCAATACTCCGCCATCGCTCCATCCGAATACCAGTCGTTCATTCCATATACTTCCTGAGCGATCTCGAAAGAGCCGGCATCCGCTCCGGCCCCCGCCACCAGACCCGAAAACTCATGACCGGGGATTGCCCCGACCCGCGGCTCACCCGTCTTAGTGTGGGTAGTCGGAGACCACGACAGCTCCGTCAAGATGACGCCCGCCGCGCAGACGCGGATCAACAGCTCGCCTCGCCCTGGCGACGGCATATCAGCCAGATCGCGGACCAACGTTGGTGGCTGGCTGGCTTCGACAAGACGCAGGACTTTCATTATTTACTCCCCTTCCAATATGCGGGATTAAACGCCGCCGTTCGTCTCAATATGGAGGATTTCTCGCCTACCTCGAACGGGTACGGTTAACCGGATTACATTCGCGCAGCATCCGCGCGCGCATCATAATAAATTAACGGCGCGCCATGCATCCCGAACCCATCCGCATTCTCGTCACCGGCGGCACCTTCGATAAAGAGTACAACGAGATCACCGGTGAGCTCTTCTTCCAGCACACCCACACGCCCGATATGCTGAAGCTAGGCCGCTGCGAACTGGACGCCGAAATTGAAACCCTGATGATGATCGACAGCCTCCAAATGACGACGGCCGACCGCGAACGCATCCTCGAGCGATGCCTGGCCGCGCCCGAGCGGCGCATTGTAATTACGCACGGCACCGATACCATGCAGCAGACCGCCGCCGTCCTTGGCCAGAAACGCTCCCAATCCGAAATCGAGGGCAAGACCATCGTCTTGACCGGCGCGATGGTGCCCTATGCCTTCGGGAGTTCCGACGGCATGTTCAACCTCGGCGCCGCTCTCGCCTTTGTGCAAACCCTGCCACCAGGGGTCTACGTTGCGATGAACGGCCGTTACTTTCCCTGGGATTCGGTAACCAAGAATCGCACCCTGGGTGTATTTGAGAGCCGCGAATAGAACGGCGCTCCCCGTCGGTTCCGCATGCGCCGTGCGTCTGCACACAGCAACCCACACGCGAATTCTGCGACAATTCAGCAGAGATCGACGACATGCCCTGTATCCTCCTACTTCTCGTGCTCGCCTTTCCGCGGGTCATCCTCGTGCTCATGTTCCTGTTTTCGAACTATCTGAGCCGCGCTTACCACGGACTGTTGCTTCCGGTTCTCGGATTCATCTTCCTTCCTCTCACCACTCTCGTTTACGCCTGGGAGGTAAACTCCCACATGGCGATACAGGGAGTGAACCTAATTCTGCTAGCAATTGCCGTCATCATCGACCTTGGCGGTCTGGGCGGCGGATGGAGCAGACGCAGCCGTTGGTAAGATAGGCGTGATGAATTACCGCGCCCTGTTGGCCGGCCTCGCCGCGTCAGCACTAACCCTTGTCTGCCTTGCGCAGACCCCGGCCAAGAAGCCCGCCGCAAAAGCAATACCTGCAAAGAAAGGAAGCTCCTTGGTCAAAAAACAGTCCTTCGGCCAAATGCCCGATGGCACGCCGGTCGATATCTTCACGCTGACAAACGGCGGTATGGAGGCCCGCATCACCAATTATGGCGGCGCCGTGGTTTCCCTCACCGCACCTGATAAGAACGGCAAGTACGTCGATATTGTGCTCGGCTTGGACGACCTCAAGGGCTATCTGGCCAAGCCGCCGTATTTCGGCGCCTTGATCGGCCGTTACGGAAACCGCATCGGCGGGGGTAGCTTCCATTTGGATGGCAAGCTTTTCACTCTGCCCAAGAACGATCCGGCCGCGAAACCCGTCTGCACGCTCCACGGCGGCATCGAGGGCTTCGACAAGAAGGTCTGGAAGGCGGCTGAGGTCGCAAGCTCCGAAGGCCCCAGCATCGGCCTGACTTACGTAAGTAAGGATGGCGAAGAGGGCTTCCCGGGTACTCTAACTGCGCACGTGGTCTATACATTAGGGAAGAATCAGTTGAAGATTGCTTACACCGCCACCACCGATAAGAACACGGTAATCAATCTGACCAATCATTCCTACTTCAATCTGGCAGGCGCGGGCGAGGGAGACATTCTGCAGCACCAGGTAATGATCGACGCGGAGCGCTTCACGCCGGTCGGCGCCGATCTCATTCCAACGGGCGAGTATAAGGTTGTCGCCGGCACCCCGTTCGATTTCACTAAGCCTACGGCCATCGGCGCGCGGATCAATCAAAACGACCAGCAGCTTAAATTCGGCGGCGGCTACGATCACAATTGGGTCTTGAACAAGAACATCGGCGGCCTTACCCAGGCGGCGGAGGTCTACGAGCCCAACAGCGGGCGCGTCATGGACGTTCTCACTACCGAGCCCGGCCTGCAATTTTATACCGGCAATTTCCTCGACGGAACTATTCACGGCAAGGGCGGCAAAGTCTACGGAAAGCGCAGCGCCTTCTGTATGGAGACGCAGCACTATCCCGATTCGCCCAACAAGTCGAATTTCCCGTCCACCGAACTGAAGCCGGGACACACGTACAGGACAACTACGATTTACCGCTTTTCGGCGCGCTAGCAAATGCGCCGGGGGGCTATGCCCTGAGTACGTAGCCCTCGACGACAAACTCATCCGGCGGAATCTGGTGAATGGTTACGTTGTGGATTCGAATTGCATCCGAACGTCGCCGCCGTCCGATTCCGCCCGCCAGCGGCAGCGCCTCCAATCCACCCAGGATTTTTGGCCCGTAGTAAAAGAAGATGCGATCGACCACGCCCGATTCGAGCGCGGTCCAATTCACCTTGCTTCCAGCTTCGATCATGAGCGAAAGATATTGGCGTTGACCCAGCCAGGTAACGATGCTGGGAAGATCGGCGCGCCCTCCTAAACTATCCGCCACCAGGATCTCTACGCCGTGCGATTCCAGAATGCGGCGCCGCTCCGCCGAGTACGCGGACGTCGTGACTACCAGCACGTCGTCCTTCGCCGAGCGTACCAGCTGAGAATCCGGCGAGAGGCGCAGTTGCGAATCCATCACAATGCGCAGCAAGGGCCGGCTGCGCGGCAAATCCGTGCGGTCCGTAAGAAGCGGGTCGTCGGCCAGCGCGGTGCCGATACCGGTGAGGATGGCATCGTGATCGTGCCGCAACTGCTGCACGTGCGCGCGCGCCCTCTCGCTGGTGATCCAGCCGCGGTTGTCATCCGGCGCCGAGATCTTTCCATCCAGCGTGATCGCGGTCTTAAGCGTGACCAGCGGTCGCCCGGTATGCATGAAATGGAAGAACGGCTCGTTGAGTTTAGCGGCCTCCTCCGAAAATTCACGCGCAATCTCCACTTCAATTCCGGCATCGCGCAATCGTCTGAATCCGGCGCCGCCAACCTTGGGGTTAGGGTCTTCGACTGCCGCCACTACCTTCGCCACGCCCGCTTGAATCAGGGCATCGACGCACGGCGGCGTTCGTCCATGATGAGAGCAGGGTTCAAGATTGACGTAGAGTGTCGCGCCCCGCGCGCGGGTGCCGGCTTCGGATAGCGCCAGAATCTCCGCATGATCCCGTCCCGCGTAGGTGTGAAATCCGCGGCCCACAACTTCATCCCCTTGCGCGAGCACCGCGCCCACCATAGGGTTCGGACTAGCCTGCGCGCGTCCCTGGCGGGCTAGAGATAGGGCTTCGCGCATCAAAGCTTGCGTCATGAGAGTGAACCGTTACTTTTCAAAAAGCGAATCGATGAACGCTTCGGCGTCGAAGGGCAGCAGATCGTCTACCTTTTCGCCCACGCCAATGTAGCGGATCGGCAAGTTTAATTCGCGCGCGATCGCGATCACAATTCCACCCTTTGCCGTGCCGTCGAGCTTGGTAAGCGCGATCGCCGTCACGCTCGAAGTTTCCGTAAACTTGCGCGCCTGCTCGAGCCCATTCTGCCCCGTGGTCGCGTCCAGCACCAGCAGCACTTCGTGCGGCGCATCGGGAATCACCTTCTTCGCCGTGCGGCTCATCTTTTGCAGTTCCAGCATCAGATTTTCTTTGGTCTGAAGCCGCCCCGCGGTATCGACAATCACGTAATCCGATTTGCGCGCGCGCGCCGCATTCAGGGCGTCAAAGAGTACAGCGCTCGGGTCGCTGCCCGGCGACTGGCGGATAACCGGAGTACCCGTCCGCTCGCCCCAGATCTCGAGCTGATCGATGGCCGCCGCGCGGAATGTATCGGCGGCGCACAGCAGCACCGATCGCTCTTCGTTCTTGAACCGCTGCGCCAATTTCCCTATGGTCGTCGTCTTGCCCGCGCCATTAACGCCAATCACCAGCACCACCGCGGGCGGTTCGGCCACACGCGCCGGCGCCCGTTCGCTGGCCTGCAAAATCTCCAGCAGATGCTCTCGAATCAGCCCCTTTAGCTCCACCGCATCCGCAAGTTGATGCCGTCCCGCGCGCTCGCGGATGCGATCGAGAATCTCTTCGGTCGTGCGCACCCCAATGTCGGCCGAGATCAGCGTGTATTCAATCTCATCGAGCAAGTCCGCATCGATCTCGCGCTTGCCCTGGATCGCATCTTCCAGCGCCGACACCAGTCCGGCGCGCGTTTTCTGAACGCCGCTCTTGAGCTTATCGAGGAGAGACGGCTCCTGCTCCACTGAGCCGAAGAGGGTTTGAATCATTCAGCATCTAGTTTAGCTTGCCGCCGCGAATCCACCGCGAGAACTCTACTTCGTCTTATCCACCACCACTTCCCCGCCCTTCATTACCCAGCGCACCTTCTGAATCGCCACATTAATATCCACCAGCGGATCGCCCTCAACCGCGGCGATGTCGGCATAATAACCCGCACGCAACGCGCCTAGCCGGTCCGCCATGCCCAGCAGATCCGCGGCATCGGTCGTCGCCGTTCCCAGCGCCTGCTGCGGCGTCATCCCCGCCTTCACGAACCATCCCAGCTCGCGCGTATTTTCACCAAACATCGTATACACCGCATCCGACCCCATCGCAAAATGAACGCCCGCGTGAAACGCCTTGCGCGCGGTTTCCAGATTGCGCTGCACGAACGCATTCAGCTCGCCCACCGAACGCTCAGGATAGTTCAGCCGGCGGTAGTTATCCGCGTAATACCGATTGTGGTCGATCGTCGGCACATAAAAAATCTTGCGGCGAGCCATCTCGGCCATCGTCGCGTCATCCATGTCTGTCGAATGCTCAATCGAATCGACGCCCGCGCGTACCGCGTCGCGCGCGCAATCCGGTCCATACGTATGAATCGCGATCTTTTTTCCCAGCGCGTGCGCCGCGTCTACCGCCGCCTTGATTTCGTCATAAGTGAACGTCTGGAAGCCCGTCAGATCGCGGCCCGTTCCGGTGGATCCGTACATCTTGATCACGTCGGCCCCCGCGCCCACCTGCGCCCGCACCACCTTCAAGACCTCGGTCACGCCATCCGCCGTCCCCGGGCCGCCACGGCCGCCACGGGAGATCGTGAGTCCATATCCGGAAACCAACATGCGAGGCCCTGCCATTAAACCGTTGTTGATCAGATCGCGCATCGCGATATCCGCGTAATCGGACGCGCCCAGATTCCGCACCGTGGTCACGCCCGTTTCAAGCGTCTTGCGCGCGTTGCCTTGCGAGAGGTAAACCGTCGCCGCCCCGCGCGCGGCCTGCGCCACCGGCTCGGAAAGGTTGTACGTCATGTGCGTATGTACATCGATCATGCCCGGTATCGCATAGAAACGCGTAAGATCGATCGCATCCCCGCCCGTGCATGGACCGACGGTTTCCACCTTGCCCGCGTTTACGGAAATACAAGCGTCCTTCCAGACTTTCGAGCCGTCCCAGATCGAGCCGAAGTGGTACGAAGCGGCATACGTATCCATCGCGCAAAAGAGAAGGGCAAACCAACGGCGGCTGAACATGAGATCAATCTTATCCACGCCCCGCCCGAACCGCCACCTCCGCGCGCTATGATTTGCTCAGGAGCGCAGTCGTATGAAAGCCAATTCACTACTTCATAAGCTCATCGCGCAATTAAAGCGCCGGATGCCGAAAGAGCCCGGGCCGCCGGAAGATCCGTACGCCTACGTGGGCGCGCCGAAGAAGCCCCGCCTCCCGCGCTTGAGTGCGTCCGCCTCAGCGCCCCTGGAGTAATCCATTCAAAAAGTCGCCATCTTTGGAGCCGCCGGCGCCATCGGCCACTCACTCGCCCCGGAACTCGAGCGCCGCGGCATCGACTACCGCGTCGTGGGCCGTTCCCGCCAGAAACTCGAAGCCGCGTTCGGCGCAAACCCGCACGCCGAAATCTTCACGGCCGATCTTACTCAGCTCCGCGACGCCGGCGCGGCCGCGCGCGGCGTGGATACCATCGTTTACTGCGTCGGCCTGCCCTATCCCTCGCACAACCTGCATCCCGTGCTGATGCGGACCACGCTCGAAGCCGCCGCCGCGATGGGCGTCGCGCGCATCGTGCTTATCTCGAGCGTCTATCCTTATGGCGTGCCGCGTACGCAACGCGTCGCCGAAGACCATCCGCGATTTCCCGAGTCGCGCAAAGGCGCCTACCGCCGCGAGCAGGAAGACCTGGTGCTCGATGCGCACAAGAAGGGAAAGATCGCGGGGTTGATCGTCCGCCTGCCCGATTTCTACGGCCCGCACGCCGAACTCGGCTACGCACCGCTTGTCTTTCAGGCGGCATTGGCTGGCAAAAAGGCCAACTGGATCGGACCCGTCGGCGCCAAACACGAGTTCGTCTTCGTTCCCGACGCAGGGCCCGTCATCGCTGAACTCGCTAGTCGCGACGAGTGCTTCGGCGAAGCGTGGAATTATGGCGGTCCAGGCGAAATCGCGCCCGTAGACTTGATCACCCGCGTTTACCGCGCTTTCGGCCGCGAGCCCAAATACCGCTCCGTAGGCCGACCCATGCTGACGATGCTCGGCTGGTTCGATGCCAACCTGCGCGAGATTCCCGAGATGATGTACCTGCAAGAGACCCCCGTAATTCTCGACGACAGCAAGCTCGCGGCAAAATTGGAAGGCGTGCGCAAAACGCCATATGACGAAGGAATCCGTAAGACAGTAGAATGGATGCGGGCAGCTCAGAAATGAAAGAGGGCGACCAGCCGCCGGACCATCAACACCAGTTAGTTCCTTCCGACATCAGCTTGCGCGTCAAGTCGCTTGAGTCGCTTCTGGTAGAGAAAGGCTTGGTAGACCCTGCCGCTCTCGACGCCCTGGTCGACACCTACGAAAACAAAGTGGGGCCGCGTAATGGCGCCCAGGTCGTTGCCCGCGCATGGGCCGACGCCGCCTATAAGCAGCGACTTCTTTCGGACGCCGCATCCGCCGTTGCGGAACTCGGCTTCCTAAGCGTGCAGGGAGAGCACATGCTCGCCGTGGAGAACACGCCAACCATACATAACATGGTGGTTTGCACGCTGTGTTCCTGCTATCCCTGGCCCTTGTTGGGCCTTCCTCCCGTCTGGTACAAATCCTCCGCGTATCGTTCGCGAGCAGTCATAGACCCACGCGGCGTCCTGAAAGAATTCGGGCTCGATCTGCCGGAAGATGTCGAGCTTCGCGTGTGGGACAGCACCGCCGAACTGCGCTATCTGGTTCTTCCGGAGCGTCCTGCCGGCACGGAAGAGATGGACGAGGAAACGCTGGCGGGCCTGGTCACGCGCAATTCCATGGTCGGCGTGGAAAAGATCAAGCTGTCTCGGCCGGTGGGTGATCGATGAACGGCATCCACGACATGGGCGGCATGCACGGCATGGGACCTGTCCATGCCGAACCCAATGAGCCCGTCTTTCATGAGGTCTGGGAAGGCCGCGTTCATGCGCTGACGCGCGCCATCGGCGCGTGGGGTAAGTGGAACATCGATAGGGGGCGCTATTACATCGAACGGATCGCTCCAGCCGATTATCTGCGCATGAGTTATTACGAGAAATGGTTCACGCGCACGGTGGAGTTACTCATCCAAACCGGGATGGTCACGCGCCAGGAGGTCGAAAGCGGTGCGCCCGCACCCGGATCCCCAAGATTAACGCCGCAGTTGTCTCCCGGCCAGGTTCCGGCAACAGCGCTCGACCGCTTTATTGAGCCGAGTCGCGATCCCTCGATTCGGCCACGATTCAAAACGGGAGAAAGCGTGCGCGCGCGCAATCCGAATCCTACCGGCCACACCCGCCTGCCGCGTTACGCGCGCGGCAAAAGCGGCGTCATTTTCCGCGACCACGGCGTCTACAATTTTCCAGACACCAATGCCGATGGACGCGGCCCCAAACGTCAGCACGTATATTCCGTGCGATTCGCCGCGCGCGAGCTTTGGGGAGAGCAGGCTTCGCCCCGCGACTTCGTTCATCTCGATTTGTGGGACGACTATCTTGATCCCGCCTGACGACGCCTCCTCCTACCCGGAGTTGCCGAACCTACCGCGCGACGAAGGCGGCCCCGTGTTCGCAGAACCGTGGCAGGCGCAGGCATTCGCACTTGCCGTCCGTCTCTCCGCGCAAGGCCATTTCACCTGGAAAGAGTGGGCTGACGCGCTGGCTGCCGAGCTCGCCGCCGCCGCGGAGCGCGACGAAGCCGACGATGGCAGTGAATACTATCATCACTGGGTAGCCGCGCTCGAAAAGCTTGTCGCCGCCAAAAGGCTCGCCGGCGAACCGGAGCTTTACGAGCGCAAGGAGGCTTGGGCGTATGCTTACCGCCACACCCCACACGGCAAGCCGGTGGAGCTACTGTCGGGCTTTCGCGTCAGTTATAACTACCGTCAAAGTCCGTTGATTAGCGTCACGCGGGCGGATGGGGTCGCGAAACAAGTCCGGGTTCACGATGGCCAACTGTTCGTGTGCAACGGCTGTTGTTGCGGGCGCACCGAGAAAGGCTTTCCAGCGCTGCCCCTGGACGAATTCAAACAGCAATGGAAAAAGCGTGGCTTCCGGCGGCGGTTTCATCTCACCATATCCGGATGCCTCGGTCCCTGCCCGCTGGCGAATGTAGTCCTCCTCCAATTTGCTGGCCGCTCGCTGTGGTTTCACTCCATCAACCACGCCAATGATGTGGATTTAATCTACAACTATGTGGAGCGCCTGTTGCAGGATGAGACGGATAGGGATATCCCGGCCGAATTGGCCGGCCGGCGCTTTGACAGATATCTGGTCGACTCACTTCCCTGTGACACCGTGCGCGAAAACATCGCGGGAACATTCAGCCCCGAGTGGTAAGATTCTGAGCTGGCAAGCTGTTCCGATCAGTAAAACCAACGACAATATCGAAGCAAGATCGCAGGCAGCGAACGCGGCTCGAGGCAGCGCTCCGCCACCCTGTCCACGAATGGCGATCGATTGACCCTTGGCACGGAATTCAACGTTATCGGTGGACGCCATTATCGGTGCGCGGTAATTTATGGCGATAGACCTCAATCTTTCACTAACGAATCTCTTCCGTATGCGTATATAACGTTGAACGTCATAGGTGGCCCGGACAGAGATCAGTACTACGGTTTTCCACATTCTTGTCGCACTGGCGGGACAAGATCGACACGGCTACTCCGTTATGCAGGATGTTGCGGCGCGAACAGACGGGCGGCTGAAACTAAGTCCTGGTACCCTTTACGGGGCAATTCGAAGGCTCCTCGAACTAGGACTGATCCAGGAACTCGATGAGCGGCCCGATCCCCAGTATGATGACGAGCGCCGCCGCTATTACAGACTGACAGCGGCCGGTTACATTGCGGCAGCCGAAGAGGCGGCGCGGCTGGATCGGATGCTCCGGCAGGCGCGGGCGAACGGTCTCGTGCCCGAGGACGCCCAATGATCCCGTTCTCCACCCGTCTCTATCGCTTTCTGGTGCTTGCGTATCCGGCGCCGTTTCGGAACGAATACGCGGGGCAAATGTCGAGCCTGTTCCGCACCCGTTGCGTTGATGAGATGTACGCGTCTGGATTTCCAGGACTGTTTCTGCTTTGGCTTCAAGTTTTATTCGACATCGCAATTACCGCGCCTCAGGAGCATTATTTTATGTTGGTTCAGGACATTCGGTACGCCTTTCGTTCGCTCAGAAAATCGTCGGGATTCACGGCAGCTGCTGTCCTCTGCCTCGCTCTCGGCATCGGCGCCAGTACCTCCATCTTTAGCATCGTCAATGCAGTCCTGCTGAAGCCGCTCCCCTACCGCGACGCGAAAAATTATGCGCGCGTGTATACCGAATTCCCGTCGGCGAAGTTAAGTAGGTTTTGGTTTTCACCTCCGGAATTCCGCAACATGCAGCGCTTCAACCGCTCATGGGATCAGATCGAAGCATGGGCAACGGGAGGAGCTAGCCTTCAGGGAGGCGACCGGCCCTTGCGAGTGAATATCTGCTATTTGAGCGGCGGTATGATGCCCATGCTTGGAGTGGCTCCTCAAATAGGCCGGCCAATTCTGCCCGCCAACGACGATCCGGGAGCCGAGCCGACCCTTGTGCTCAGTCAGGCTCTTTGGATGAGCGCCTTCGGCGGCGACCCGAACGTTGTCGGGCGCCAGATACTGCTCGACAGAGGTAAGGCGCAGGTCATCGGTGTGATGGCTGATAGCTTCGAATTCCCACCGGGGCTTACCGAGCCGGTGGACGCGTGGTCGCCGCTGCAAATTACTGCTCAGCAATTGAAGCAGACGGGGGGGCATTATCTTTCGCTGCTGGCGCATCTGCAACCGGGCGTAACTGCTCTGAGCGCGACGCAGGATCTCCGTGGAATCGAACGCGAGCTCGGGCAGGCGGATTCCCCCAGCTATCACGCCATCAGTCCGAAAAATCATCCCCTGACCATTTACGGCTTTCAGGAAGAAGTGATCGGTAAGGTCAAGCCCGCGATGCTGATGTTGCTCGGGGCTGTGGCGTTCTTCCTTCTGATTGCCTGTGTCAATGTCGCTAACCTTCTGTTGGCGCGGTCGGATTCCCGCCGGCGCGAAATTGGTGTCCGCAAGGCAATCGGCGCCGGCGGCGCGCAGCTTATGCGGCAGTTCGCGGTCGAGGGATTGATGCTCTCCGGAACCGGCGCTCTGCTCGGCGTCGCGATCGCGTGGGCGGGAGTGCACTTTATTGTCGCGACGAACGCGAATACCGTCCCACGGGTGCGGGAGGCAGGTCTTGATATGCGCGTCCTGCTGTTTGCCGTTGCGGTGGCACTTGTGACGGGACTGGTCTTTTGCATGGCGCCGATGCTCCAATCCTTGAGGCAACCGGTCAACGACGCGCTCAAAGCAGCCGGCGGGCGGTTCGTAGGTTCGCAAAGGTCGAATCGCTTTCGCGCCGCTTTGGTTGTGTCTCAGATTTCTCTTGCTTTGGTGCTCTTGATTGGATCAGGCTTGCTGGTGCGCGCATTCTGGAAGCTGCAGGCAGTTGACTCTGGCCTCCGGCCCGATCACCTGTTGACCGCCCGCGTATCGCTCACAAGCAAAGCGTTCAACGATCCGAACCACCGTCGTCAGTTCTGGATTGAGGCAAACGAAAAGCTCAGAAACGCACCCGGCGTGGTGTCGGCAACTCTAGTTGGGGGCTTGCCTCCGGAGCGCCGGGAAAATGACAACACTACTTTGATCGAAGGATACGCGCAGGATAGTACGGGCCTTGGCCAGATCGTCGCATACTACCAAAACGTAGGCGACAACTTCTTTGAAACGGTGGGCGCACGCCTGCTGGAGGGCCGATTTTTCGACCACAGAGACGGCTTTGGGGCCGCACCCGTAGTGATCGTGAATCAAGCGATGGCGAAGACTTTCTGGCCGCGGCAAAGCGCAATCGGCAGGCATTTGCGATATGGCGGGATTATGGAGAACGCCACGGTAATCGGGGTAGTCGGCGACATTAAGAACGGGGGCATGTCGCGGGCGGCCGCGACGGAGTTATTTCTTCCGGCTAGGCAGGCGAATAACGCAACGCAGGAAACCTACGCGATCATTCGCACGAGCGGCGATCCGGAGCTTGCCGCAAACGCCATTCGGGATGCGATTGTGGCAGTTGATCCCACAGTGCCCGTTTCCCAAATCCGCACGATGGAAGATGTAATGGCATCAACGGAGTCGCAGCCAAGATTCCTTGCATTGATGCTGACGATTTTCTCGAGCTTCGCGCTTGTCTTGGCAGGCTTCGGAATCTATGGAGTGATTTCCTATTCCGTCGCGCAACGAACGTCGGAGTTTGGCGTTCGGATGGCGCTTGGCGCACAGCGCCGTGACATCCTCGGTCAGGTTCTCCGAGAGGGCGGCATCCTTGCTGTAATGGGGGCCATTGCCGGGTGCGTGGGCGCTGCGGGCATGACTCGGGTGTTGGAAGGGTTGCTATTCCAGGTCGGCCGTTTCGATGGAGTCACGTTTTTAACGATGGCGTCGGTCCTGATCGCCGTTTCGCTTTTTGCCAGTTGGCTGCCGGCGAGACGCGCAACATCGATAAGCCCGGTAACGGCTCTTCGGTACGAATAAGCGGGTTCACACGGACGTCGCGTCTCCAACGTGGCGTCGGCGCCGGACTGGCCGCAATGTGCGAGAAGACTCGCGCACATCCTCATCGCAGGCTCGCGGCCAGTCACATAGATAGACTCGTCCCATTCACCAACCCTTTAGGCCAGCGCTTTTCCATATAACGCCAGCAGACGACCCCACGCCTTCTCAGCCAGCGGTTCGTTATAGACCGTGGAATCCGGCGGGCACCACCCGTGCATCGAGCCGGCGTACACTTCAATTTCCGCGGGCAGGTTCGCCTTAGCGAACGTCTCCTTCAGGACAGTCTTGTCATTGGGCGACCGCGCATCGTCGTTGGCCGCAATTGCGATGAGGAATTGCGCCTTACTCTTCGCGGCTTGCAGATGCGGGCTGTTCGGCGTGTCCGCCACCAGTCCGGCGCCATGAAATGAGGCGACTGCTCCGACCCGATCAGGCACGGCGGCCGCGGTCCGAAACGCGATCGGCCCGCCCATGCAATACCCCTGCGTGCCCATCTTGCGGTTCTTGGCGACAGGCGATTGGCCGTCCAGCCAACCGATGAACGCCTTCGCGTCCGTCATGTGCGTGGTCTCGTTAAGACCTCGCGCCAGCGGCATCACCTCTTGGAATGGGGTTGCGCCACCGGCAGATGCGGTCGGGGCTTTCTTGGCGCGGTAGAACGGATTTACCACAAGCACCGAATATCCGGATTCGGCCAGACGCTTGCCCATCTGGCGGAATGCCGGTCGTAATCCGAAGATGTCCGGCCAGATGAGAACTCCTGGGGCGGCGCCGCTCGCCGGATGCACGAAATAGCAGTCGGCCGAGCCGTCCGGCGTCGTCACATTCACATCCGTTTCGGTTACGGTAACTGCATTCGCAACTTGCGGCAGCATCATGGCTAAACCCGCTCCCAACATAACGCCGAATTGCTTTCGCGTCACCATACCGCGAGCCTCGTACTCCTGCCGGTCCTTATCGAAATGATCTTGATCGCACATAGTTGCTCCCCTCTCGAAATGGCGTACCGCGATATTCTATATCGATTCGCTGCCCAACGGGGCGCTCGTAACATCAGTGCCGTCCCCTGCTAGAATAATGATTACCCCACCCCACGGAGGAACAAGCCAGATTGAACTCTGCGATTCTCGCCCTGGAAGACGGAACTGTCTTCGAGGGCCGCGCATTTGGTGCGCCCACGGAGCGCTCGGGCGAGGTTGTCTTCAACACCGCGCTCACCGGTTACCAGGAAGTCTTTACCGACCCTTCCTATTCCGGGCAGATCGTCGTCCTGACGAACCCGCAAATTGGCAACTACGGCACCAGTCGCGGCGATAACGAAGCCGCCAAGCCCTATATCGAAGGACTCGCCGTCCGCGAATTTTCCCACATCGCAAGCAATTGGCGCTCCGATGAAGAGGCAAATGGCTTCCTCGCGCAGAGCGACATCCCTGTAATCTCGGATCTCGATACGCGCGCCCTGGTTCGCCATCTCCGAACGCGCGGGGTCATGCGCGGCGTACTTTCTTCATCCGGTAAACCAGCCGCGGAGCTTGTCGAGACCGCGCGCCAAATCCCCTCCATGACGGGTCTCGATCTCGCCAGCCGCGTCACCACGCCAAAACAATATGAATGGAACTCCCCAGTGGAGCCCTGTTCGCCTTCCGACCTCGTCGGCGGCGCCGCCGAAGCGAAATACCACGTGGTCGCCTACGATTACGGCATCAAGCGAAACATTTTGCGCCGCCTGGTGCATGTCGGATGCCGCGTCACGGTCGTCCCCGCCCTCACTTCCGCCGAAGACGTTCTCGCGCTCAAGCCTGACGGCGTATTCCTCTCTAACGGCCCCGGGGACCCCGAACCCCTCGAAACGCAGGTGGCGAACATCCGCAAACTCATCGGCAAGAAGCCGGTCTTCGGCATCTGTCTTGGCCACCAACTGCTTGGTCTCGCTTGCGGCGGCAAGACCTACAAGTTGAAATTCGGCCATCGCGGCGCCAATCATCCAGTGCGCAACGAGCTCACCCAGCGCATCGAGATCACGTCCCACAATCATGGCTTCGCAGTCGATCCCGATTCGCTCAATCTCAATGAGCTCGAAGCCACGCACTGGAATCTGAACGATCAGACGCTCGAGGGTTTCCGCCATCGCAGCCATCCCGCGTTCTGCGTACAATATCATCCCGAGGCCGCGCCCGGGCCGCACGATTCGCATTATCTCTTCAACGACTTCGTCCAACTTATGAGCGGGAAACAATAACGGATGCCAAGACGCAACGATCTTCACCGCATCCTGATCGTCGGCTCCGGCCCCATCATCATCGGTCAGGCCTGCGAGTTCGATTATTCCGGCACGCAGGCGGCGAAAGCGCTGCGCGCCGACGGCTTCGAGGTGGTCCTGGTCAATTCCAACCCAGCCACCATCATGACGGACCCCGATCTCGCCGACAAAACCTACGTCGAGCCTCTCACTGCCGTCTATCTTGAGGAGATCATCCGCCGTGAGCGTCCCGACGCTCTGCTTTCAACCGTCGGCGGCCAAACCGGGCTCAACCTCTCCGTCGAACTCGCCGAGAAAGGCGTGCTCGATCGCTACGGCGTGGAATTGATCGGCGCCAAGATCGATGCCATAAAGAAGGCGGAGGACCGTCTGCTCTTCAAAGACGCGATGCGCAAAATCGGCCTCGCCACACCGCAGTCTCAGCTCATCACCACCATCCAGGGCGGCCTCGATTTTGCCGCCCGCATCGGCTACCCCAACATCCTGCGCCCGAGTTTCACCATGGGCGGTACCGGCGGCGGCATCGCTTACAACCAGGAAGATCTGGAAGAGATTCTCGAGCGCGGCCTCGCTCTTTCACCGGTTCACGAAGTGCTCATGGAAGAGAGTGCGCTCGGCTGGAAAGAGTACGAGCTCGAAGTGATGCGCGATCTCGCCGATAACTGCATCATCGTCTGCTCCATCGAAAACTTCGATCCCATGGGCGTCCACACCGGCGACTCCATAACCGTCGCGCCGGCGCAAACCCTCACCGATCGCGAATATCAGATGATGCGCGATGCCGCCCTTCGTTGTCTGCGCGAAATCGGCGTCGATACCGGCGGCTCCAACGTGCAGTTCGCCATCAACCCGGCTGACGGCCGCATGGTAATCATCGAGATGAACCCCCGCGTCTCGCGCAGTTCTGCCCTCGCCTCCAAGGCCACCGGCTTCCCTATCGCTAAGATCGCAGCCAAGCTGGCTGTAGGCTACCGGCTTGACGAGATCCGTAACGACATCACCCAGAAAACCCCCGCCTGCTTCGAGCCCACCATCGATTACGTGGTGGCGAAAATCCCCAAATGGGCCTTCGAGAAGTTTCCCGGCGCCGACCCCACGCTCGGCACCCAAATGAAATCCGTAGGCGAAGTGATGGCCATCGGCCGCACGTTTAAAGAGGCGCTCTGGAAGGGCATCCGTAGCCTCGAAACCGGCAAAGCGTTCGGGTCGGAAAAATTCGACAAAAGCCTGCTGGTCAACAAGCTGGTCACGCCCACGCCCGATCGCCTCAGCTACATCCGCTTCGCTCTCGCCGCGGGCTCTACCGTGGAAGAAATTCACGAGATGACCTCCATCGATCGCTGGTTCCTGGAGCAAATGAAGGAAGTGGTCGATTTCGAAGCCGAGCTGTCCCACACCACATTAGCCGAGGCGCCGCGCGAGACGCTCCGCCGCGCCAAACGTTACGGCATCTCCGACACGCAACTTGCCATCACCTGGGCCGCCGATGAAATCGCCGTGCGCACACGCCGCAAAGAGCTGGGCGTGGCCGCAGTCTTCAGCCGCGTCGATACCTGCGCCGCCGAATTCGAGAGCTTCACCCCATACCTCTACTCGTGCTACGAAAGCTCGAGCGAAGCGGACCCGAGCGATCGGAAGAAGGTCGTCATCCTCGGCAGCGGACCCAACCGCATCGGACAGGGAATCGAGTTCGATTACTGCTGCTGCCACGCCTCGTTCTCGCTGCAGGACCTGGGCGTCGAATCGATCATGGTCAATTGCAACCCTGAGACCGTGTCCACCGATTACGACACCAGCAACCGCCTGTACTTCGAGCCCCTTACCCTGGAGCATGTCCTCAACATCTGCGACATCGAAAAGCCCGATGGCGTCATCGTCCAGTTCGGCGGTCAGACGCCGTTGAACCTCGCGCTGCCCCTGAAGCGCCTGGGCGTGCCCATCATCGGAACCGACCCTTCCAATATCGATCTCGCCGAAGACCGCAAGCTGTTCGGCAAATTGCTTGAGGAACTCAACATCCCCTGCCCTGCCAATGGCACGGCCACCAGCGTGGAAGAGGCCTGCGCCGTGGCCCGCCGTATCGGCTACCCGGTTCTGGTGCGCCCCAGCTACGTGCTCGGCGGACGCGCCATGGTGATTGCTTACGACGAAGGGATGGTGCGCCAATACATGCGCGAGGCCGTGACGTTTTCGCAGGAGAGGCCCGTTCTTGTCGATCGCTTCCTTGAAGACGCCACCGAGGTCGATGTCGACGCTCTCGCCGATGGCGACGACGTTCTCATCGCCGGCATCATGGAGCACATCGAAGAAGCGGGCGTGCACTCGGGCGATAGCTCCTGCGTGCTGCCGCCGCAATCTATTCCCGAAGCTACGCTGAAGACTATAGAAGACTACACCGTGCGCCTCGCCAAGGCCCTGCACGTAATTGGCTTGATGAATGTGCAGTACGCCATCCAGAACGGCGTCGTCTTCGTCCTTGAAGTGAACCCCCGCGCCTCGCGCACGGTTCCTTACGTGAGCAAAGCCACCGGCGTGCCGCTGCCGAAAATCGCGGTGGGCCTGATGTGGGGCAAGAAGCTTGCGGATTACGGTTACGCCACCGGCAAGCTCGCCGTTTCGCGAACCTTTGTGAAATCGCCGGTGTTTCCCTTCAATAAATTCCCCGGCGTCGACCCCGCCCTCGGTCCGGAGATGCGTTCTACCGGAGAGGTGATGGGCGTCGGCGAGAACTTCGGCGAAGCCTTTCTCAAAGCCCAGATCAGCGCCGGCAGCGGACTTCCCGCCAAAGGAACGGTCTTTATCAGCGTCAACGACCAGCACAAGGCCGAAGCCGTGAAGGTAGCCAAGCGATTCGCCGACCTCGGCTTTTCGCTGGTTGCCACACGCGGAACCGCCGCCCTCTTGCGTGCTGCCAAGCTGCCCTGTAAGACGGTGTTCAAAGTGAACGAAGGCCGTCCCAACGCCGTCGATTTACTCAAAGCGGGACAGATTCAGCTGGCCGTCTACACCACTTCCGGCGCCCCGGCCTTCCACGACGAAAAGGCCATCCGCCGTAGCGCGGTAACCTATCGCGTGCCCTGCATCACTACCATGAGCGGCGCGCACGCCGCCGCTGACGCTGTCGCAGCCAGGCTGCGCGATCCCATTCGCGTCTGGAGCCTCCAGGAAATCCATGCCGCCGGATAAGCCTCACCGCTTCAGCATTCCGCTTTTGGCATCAATGGTATACTCTTGGCGCGGCGTGTATTGCCCACGTAATTAACAGCAATTATCGAGTTTTCCCATTCAAAAAGGGGGGTGCCTGCTTGTTCGATCTGGCAATTGTTCGCGCTATCTTTATTCTCGTTCTCTCTGCCTCCGCCTTCGCCCTGCATCCTTTCGGGCTTTCTCCAGCAATTTCCGCGGGCGGTGGATTCGTAATCGGTTGCGCAATTATTTTCTTCGAAGTCCGCCTGGAAAAAGTTAGTCTCAAGCGGCTCATCGGAGCGGCTTTCGGTTCGGTGCTCGGGATCTTGGGCGCGTTTCTGATGTCGCTGGTGGTCAGCAAGGCCACACCCGAGCCTTTCATACAGGTTGTTCTCTTACTGTTCATGGGATATGTCGGCCTCATCGTGGGCGCCACCAAGGGCGAGATGCTGAACCTTGCCGCGTTAGGCGGTATTTTCGGCGTGGAAAAAACGTCTAAGAAGTCCTTCAAGATTCTCGACACCAGCGTGATTATTGATGGGCGCATCGCCGACATCGCCGAAACGGGCTTTCTCGATGGCGTCCTGATCGTCCCTCAGTTCGTCCTGCGTGAGCTCCAGCTTGTCGCAGATTCCGCCGATTCCATGAAACGAAACCGCGGCCGGCGTGGGCTCGATATCCTGCAGCGCGTTCAGAAAATGGCGCACCTTGCCGTGCAGATCGTGGAAGAGGACTTTCCGAACGTGCGCGAGGTGGACATGAAGTTGATCGAGCTTGCCAAAGTCTACGATTGCAAAGTCGTCACCAACGATTTCAACCTCAATAAAGTGGCCCAGCTTCATGGAGTGGAAGTGCTCAATATCAATGAGCTGGCGAATTCCCTCAAACCCATCGTCCTGCCGGGCGAAACCATGCGCGTCTTCATTTTGAAGGAAGGCAAAGAGTTCAATCAGGGCGTCGCATACCTCGACGACGGCACGATGGTGGTAGTCGACAACGCCAAGAAAATGATCTCGAAGACCGTCGATATTTCCGTGACCAGCGTGCTACAAACCACCGCCGGCAAGATGATCTTTGGGAAATTTGATGAGCGCATGCACGCCGCCGCGGGGGCCGAACGGCACGACCGTACGATGCGTAAGAGCGACCCGCAGCCAATGGGCGCCCTCGGCGCGGAAAAAACCACGATAGAATCGTAGGTTCGCATGCAAGCTGCCATCATATTGCCCGCCGCCGGGATGGGTACGCGCATGGGTCGCGCCGCCGCGGAGAAGACCGGCACCAGCCGCAAGCAGTTCATGCTGCTCGAAGGCTCGCCGATTCTCGTGCATACCGTGCGAAAATTCGCTTCCATCGAACGCGTCAACCAGATCGTTATCGCGGTGCGCGGCGAAGATATGGAATGGGTGGCCGAGATGGTTGCGGGCGTAGCTCCTGAACGCGTGAGCGTGGTGGAAGGCGGCAACAGCCGCCAGCAATCCGTAGCCAACGCGCTGGCAGCACTCAGCCCAAATTCCCAGTTAGTAGCCGTCCACGACGCGGTGCGGCCCTTCATCGATATTGAAACCATCCATAAAGTGTTCGACGAAGCGGCGGCGACCGGCGCCGCTATCGTAGGCGTCCCCGTCGTCGATACCGTGAAACAGGTGACGCAGGGCACCGGCCACGTGAAGATCCGCGGCACGCTGCAGCGGGAAAAACTGGTATTGGCGCAGACGCCGCAGGTCTTCCACTACGAATTGCTGCTGCGCGCCTTCGCCGCGGCGCAGCGGGATGGTTTCACCGGCACAGATGAATCGAGTCTCGTCGAGCGGCTCGACGTGGAGGTAAGCGTCGTGTTGGGCAGCGACCACAACATCAAAATCACCAAGCCCGGCGATATGGATCTCGCCCATCTGTTCTTTTCCCGCGGCGTCAAGCCAGTACCGCAGGAATCATGATCCGGACTGGCCTCGGCTGGGACAATCACCGCACCGCCCCCGGCCGTCCATTGATTTTGGGCGGCGTTGCCATTGCGTGCGAATTCGGCCTGGAAGGCCACTCTGACGCGGACGTGCTCTCTCATGCCATTACCGACGCCATCCTCGGCGCGTCGGCCCTGGGCGATATCGGCATGCACTTTCCCGATACCGATGCCCGTTGGAAAGGCTGCGATAGCCTCGTGTTCCTTCGCCACGCCAAGGAACTGGCCGTGGCGCAAGGGTACTCGATTGTTAACGTCGATTCCACTGTAATTTTGGAGAAACCTAAACTCAAGGATTACCGTCTGGCTATTCGCGAACAACTGGCGCGAGCCCTGGGTATCGCGCTCGACTGCGTCTCGGTAAAATTTAAGACGGCGGAACGCGTCGGCCCGGTCGGCGAAGGACGTTCCGCCGAAGCGCAAGCGATCGTTACATTAGCAAAGGCGTGAACATGAGACTCCAACGTGAAGACTTGATCGTCAACCGCGCGATCATCGGGGGCAAGCGCGTCGCTGCAACCGATGGACGCTGCTTTGCAGTCACAAACCCCGCCGACGGATCGCAGCTGACCTGCGTCCCCGATTGCGGCGCGGCCGAGGCGCGGGCTGCCGTGGATGCGGCGGAACTCGCGTTCGCCGAATGGAAACTGCGTACGGCTAAGGAGCGCTCCATCGCGCTCAAAGCCTGGTACGCCGCGCTGATGGCGAATCAGGAGGATCTCGCGCGATTGATCTCGCTCGAGCAAGGCAAGCCGCTCTCGGAAAGCCGCGGCGAGGCGGCGTATGGCGCGTCCTTTGTGGAATGGTTTGCGGAAGAATGCAAACGATCGTATGGCACGGTAATTCCGGAAAACGTGCGCGGCCGCAAGTTGATCGTGGTCAAAGAGCCCGTAGGCATCGCCGCCGCGATCACGCCGTGGAATTTTCCTATGGCGATGCTGACGCGCAAGATCGCGCCCGCGTTGGCCGCGGGGTGCGCCATCGTGGCGAAGCCCGCCGAGGATACGCCGTTGAGCGCGTTGGCGGTTGCCGTGCTGGCGGAAGAGGCCGGTATTCCGGCTGGCTTGATCAATATCGTCCCCACGTCGCGCGAACGCGCGCAGGAAATAGCCGATGTATGGATGGGCGATCAGCGAGTTCGTAAGATCTCCTTCACCGGCTCGACGGCTGTAGGCAAGCTTCTGATGAAGCAATCGGCCACAACGCTCAAGCGGGTGTCGCTGGAACTGGGCGGCAATGCGCCTTTTCTGGTCTTCGACGACGCCGATCTCGACGCCGCGGTGAAGGGCGCGATGCAGTCGAAGTTTCGCAACTCGGGACAGACCTGCGTGTGCGCCAACCGCATTTTCGTGCAAGACGGCGTGTACGACGCCTTCGCCGAAAAACTGGCGGCGGCGGCGGCGCGCCTGCGCGTCGGGCCGGCGGAAACCGGGGATTCCGAACAAGGTCCGCTCATCAATCATCGCGCTACGACGAAGGTCGAGGAGCATATCAAGGACGCGGTATCTAAAGGCGCGCGCGTCGTGACTGGCGGCAAGCGCCATTCCCTGGGCGCGACATTCTTCCAGCCGACGGTGCTCACTGGCGTCACGCCGGATATGAAAATCGCCAACGAAGAGACGTTTGGTCCAGTGGCGCCGCTCTTTCGCTTCCATGATGAAGCGGAGGCGATCCGGTTGGCGAATGCAACGCCGTATGGTCTGGCGGCTTATCTCTATGCCCGTGACACGGGGCGTATCTGGCGCATGAGCGAGGCGCTTGAATACGGAATGGTGGGAGTCAATGAAGGCATCATTGCCACTGAGGTGGCGCCCTTCGGCGGCGTGAAGGAATCCGGCATGGGCCGGGAAGGCGCGCGGGAAGGCATGGAGGAGTATCAAAACGTGAAGTACATCTGCATGGGCGGATTGGGTGCCAGCTAGCGATTCGCGGTGCGATTGGGCGCGGGACGAGTTATCCATTGCCTATCACGACTCCGAGTGGGGCGTACCGCTGCATGAAGATAAGGGCCTTTTCGAATTTCTCATTCTGGAGGGCGCGCAAGCCGGCCTGAGCTGGATCACCATCCTAAAAAAGCGCGCCGCCTACCGCGCGGCCTTCGACCGCTTCGACGCGCGGAAAGTGGCGCGCTACGACGAGACCAAGATCGCGGCGTTGCTGGCCAATGAAGGCATCGTGCGCAACCGGCTCAAGGTCAACGCCGCGATACGCAACGCCAAGGCATTCCTCGCGGTGCAGAAGGAGTTCGGAAGCTTCGATGCCTACGTCTGGGAGTTCGTCGGAGGGAGTCCGCTGAACAACCGCCGCCGGCAAATGGCCGACCTTCCGACCCGTACGGAACAATCGGACGCCATGAGCAAAGACCTCATCAAGCGCGGATTCACCTTCGTTGGTACAACCATCTGTTACGCATTTATGCAAGCTACCGGAATGGTGAACGACCACTTAGTAAGTTGTTTCCGTCACGGCGAGGTGAGTTAGCGGCGGCCGATCACTTTTGAAGCAATGCCTTGCGGATCTTCTCCGCGAGTCCCGCGGCGGTAAACGGCTTCTTCAAAAACTGCAATCCGGCATCCTCCGAGAATTGCTTCATCGCGTCAGCTTCCTCAAAACCGCTGGTAATCACGATCCCCATATCGGGGCAGATACGGCGAATATACCTCCATACCTCCTGGCCGCCCATACGGGGCATGGTCAGATCGAGTAGCACGACAGCGATACGGTCGCGCAGCCGACTAAAAAGGTCGGCGCCGTCGCGTCCGCTCGAAGCCTCGAACACGGTATAGCCGAAATGTTCGAGCGTCGCGCGGGCGGCGCGGCGTACCAGGTCTTCATCGTCCACGATTAACACCGCGCCAGTCGGAGCGGACTCATCGGGATGCTTTACGGGAGGCGGTTCGGGCCGCGCCTGCCCGGAATCAATCGCCGGAAACAGCACCGTAAAGGTGCTGCCCGAAGCTTCCTCGCTTTCCACGCAGATGGCGCCGCGGTGACTCCGCACAATACCCAGCGCCGCCGCGAGGCCCAGTCCCCGGCCGGTGAATTTGGTTGTGAAAAAAGGATCGAAGATCTGGGCCTGGACCGACTCGCTCATGCCGCAACCATCGTCCGAAACCTGCACGGTGACATATGTTCCCGGGGCCGGGGGATCGGGCCGATATTGGGCGACCGGATCTTCGGGCGCAATTTGAAACACGCCGGTAGAAATCCGTACCTCGCCAGCGCGCTCGCCGGCGGCTTCGGCGGCATTCAGAATGAGATTCATGACCAACTGCTGTATCTGCGTGGCATCGGCCTCGATGGGCGGTACATCGGGCCGGAGATAGAGATCCAAAGCAACATTGCGGGGTACGGAGGAGCGGATCAGATCGCTAATCTCGCGCACTTGCGTGGAGAGATTTATCGGCTCGACGATGAAATTGCCTTTGCCAGCGTAGGCGAGCAACTGGCGCGTCAGATCGGCTGCCCGTTCACTGGCGCGGATAATATCGCCGATCATGTCACGCGTCTCAGCCGACTCAGGGGTGAGTTCGAGGACCAAGCTGGCATTGCCAAGAATACCCGTCAACAGATTATTGAAGTCGTGTGCGACGCCGCCGGCCAATAATCCGAGGCTTTCCAGTTTTTGCGCGCGGCGCAACTGTTCTTCCAATTGGCGGCGTTCCCGCCGGATTTCGGATTCCCGCAATTCGCGCCGCACGGCGGGCGCAAGCCGGCCAAGACGGTGCTTAAGAATGTAATCGTGAGCGCCGGCCTTCATGGCTTCCACGGCGGTCTCTTCGCCGATGGTGGCGGAGACGATCATAAACGGCAGGTCGGCATTACAAGCCTGGGCGATCGCCAAGGCCTCGGTCATGGTGAACTGAGGCATGGAGAAATCCGAAAGCACGAGGTCCCAGGTTCGTTCTTCGAGCGCGCGCCGCATAGCTTCGCCATTATCCACGCGCCGGAATTGGGGATTGAAGCCGCCGCGTTTCAGTTCGAGCACGATCAAATCGGCGTCTTCCTCGGAATCCTCAACGATCAGTACGTTTAAGGGGGTGGTTTCCATTTGAACGGCTGCCTGGGTCATTGGATTACCTCCTGGCTCAACGTAAAGTGAAATTCGGCTCCCTGCTCGATCTCGCTTTGAGCCCAGATGCGGCCTTCGTGGCGGCGGATGATACGTTCCACGGTCGCAAGGCCGATGCCGGTTCCTTCGAACTCGGAATCCTTATGCAGGCGCTGGAAGGGATGGAAGAGACGCGCGACCTGAGCGTTCTCGAACCCGGCACCGTCGTCCCGCAGAAAATATGTGCGGACCCCCGCCAATTCCGCCACGCCGAATTCGATGCGCGCGGTGAGGTGCTTCCGCGTGAACTTCCATGAATTTTCCATCAGGTTGAGCATGGCGGCGCGCAGAAGATCCGGGTCGCCCCAGGCATGCACGCCATCCTCGATTACGAATTCCACGGTACGCTCGGGCTCGCGGGCGGCCAACTCGGCGGCAATCGAGCGCACAATGCCGCTTAAATCGACTATCTGGCGGCTCATTTCTATGCGAGTGACGCGGGCGAGGGAAAGCAAGTCCTCCACCAAATCGTTCATGCGGCGCGAGGAATGCTCAATGCGATTCAGGTAGAGGCGACCCTGATCGTCGACCTGCTGGTAGTGAGATTCCAGCAAGGCCTTGCTGAAACCCTGGATGCGGCTGAGGGGCCCTCGCAAATCGTGCGACACGGTGTAACTGAATGTTTCCAACTCACGGTTGAGATCGTTCAACTCGCCGATACGCCGCTCCAGATGGCGGTTCAGGGCCTTGATCTCCTCTTCGGCGCGCGAGCTTCGCTGAATGGCTTCATGCAATTCCGAATTCTGGCGTTCCAGTTGTTGCGATTGCAGCCGGAGCAGCGCCGACTTGCGGTGCAACTCCACGAACACGCTCACCTTGGCGCGGAGAATATCCGGAACGAACGGTTTAGTGAGGTAGTCCACCGCACCTAAATTGTACCCGCGGCGAACATGCTCTTCGCCCCGCCCGAGCGCGGTAAGAAAGATGATGGGGGTATGACGCGACCGTTCGCGCTGACGAATGAGCGCGGCCGTTTCGAAGCCATCCATATCGGGCATCATGACATCGAGCACGATTACGGCGAAATCGTGTTCGAGCAACTGGCGCAGAGCCTCTCTTCCGGATTCCGCAGTGACGATGTCTTCCCCGAGAGATTCTAGAACCGCTCCCGCCGAGAGGAGATTGTCCGGCTGGTCATCCACCAAAAGGATCTTCACCGGCTCGGCGGCGGCTAACGTTACGGCTGATGAATCTCTGGCAGCCACTGCGGTCATACTACCATTCCGGCGTGCGACGCCCTTTTATGCCGCCGGTCATGGGTCCAGACGCGCATAAGCGAGAAGAGTTGATCGAGGTCCACGGGTTTGGCAATGTAATCGGAAGCGCCGGATTCGATACATTTCTCGCGGTCGCCTTTCATGGCCTTGGCGGTAACGGCGATGATGGGCAGATCGCGCAGTGCGTCGATCTCGCGGATGGAGCGGATGGTTTCGTATCCATCCATGCCGGGCATCATGATATCCATCAGCACGATATCGATCTCCGGGGATTGGGCCAACAGCTCAATCCCGGCGCGTCCATTTTCAGCATGAACCACCTGCAGTTGATGGCGCTCCAAGATGCTGGTCAAGGCGAAAATGTTGCGTACGTCGTCATCCACAATGAGGACCTTGCTGCCGACCAGTTCATGATCGCTCTGGCGGAGTTTTTCGAGCTTGATCCGCTGGTATTCGGGCAGCGCGCTTTCGGGGAAGTGCAACATGCGGGTGACTTCACGCAGCAGGCGGTCGGCGGAATCTACCGTGCGCACGATGGTGCCTTCACGGAACGGCGCAAGACTCAGGTCCTGCGCGGCCCCCCATTCCGGGGCGTAGGCGATCAACTCCAGATCGCTCGATGAAGCCTTTTGCAGTTCTACGAGCAGTTCGGCCGCCGAGGCTTCGCTTTTTGCCGCGCCGAGGACTACGCAATCGTACTCCTTGGATTTAAAGCTGTCGAGCGCCTCCACCGCGGAAGCGGCATAGGTAACTTCGACGCCTTTCAAATCGGCGACGCCCTCCATATTACGGTGGAGTTCCTCACCCGCGTTTACTACAAGAATTTCGCACACGCCCTTTTCGGCGGTCTGCTTGACACGGGCGAAGAGGTTATCGAGAACTTCGCGGCCTTCCACCTTACGGAAGTAAGACGCGGCGCCGAGCGAGAGGCCGCGCCGGCGATCTTCGAAGATGGAGAGCATGTGCACTGGAATATGGCGCAAGTCGGCATCGTGCTGGACCTGATCGAGCACGGCCCATCCGGTAGTATCGGGGAGGCCGATATCGAGCAGGATCGCCATGGGGAGGAACTTACGCGCCATGGCGATCCCCAAATCTCCGCGCGTCGAGATCACGACTTTATAAGACCGTTCATGCGCGGCGTCAAGAACAATGCGCGAGTACGTGGGATCGTCTTCAATTACCAGGAGCACGTTATCGCCAGGCTGGATGTTCTCACGATCGTCATCCTGATCGACGCGCGCCAGCAGAGACGGCTTGAGCCGCGCGCCGGCTACGATTGGTTCGGTTCCCGCAGCGGAGCGCACAGTTGGTCCGCGGCCATCGGTGCGATGGGAGGCGGCATAGGTCTCAGGAAGATAGAGCGTAAAGGTGCTGCCTACGCCGGGTACGCTATGCAAGCGGATTTCGCCGCCCAAGAGGCGGGCGATTTCCCGGCTGATGGAAAGCCCCAAGCCCGTGCCGCCGTACTTGCGGCTGGTAGTTCCATCGGCCTGCTGGAAGGCTTCAAAAATTATGCGCTGCTTATTGGTGGGGATACCGATACCAGTATCCTCCACTGAAAACGCGATTACGCCATCGGCACTGGAAAGCGCGGGGTTGTCCGGCCGCCAGCCTTGCGACGCGCGCTCAATGCGGAGCGACACCTTGCCGCGCTCGGTGAACTTGAGGGCGTTAGACAGCAGGTTCTTAAGAACCTGCTGCAGGCGTTTCACGTCAGTGGTGAACGAGCGGGGCAGATCGGCATTTAGCTCGACGTTGAATTCGAGGCCTTTGCCATCCGCCACGTGGCGGAAGTTGCGCGTGACGTAATCGCGCACATCGTCCAGTCTCAGGTCATTCGGTTCGACGGCCATGGTGCCGGATTCGATCTTGGAGAGATCGAGAATATCGTTGATCAGGGACAGCAGGTCGGTTCCGGAAGAGTGGATGGTTTCGGCGAATTTTACCTGTTTCGTGTTGAGATTGGTTTCGGCGTTTTCCGCCAGCATTTTGGCGAGGATGAGCAGGTTGTTGAGCGGCGTCCGCAGCTCATGCGACATGTTGGCGAGGAATTCGGATTTGTACTTCGAAGTGAGCGAGAGCTGCTCGGCCTTTTCTTCGAGCGCCTGCTTGGCCTGTTCGACTTCGCGATTCTTCTGCTCGACTTCGGTTTTCTGCTCGGCGAGCAAGCGAGCCTTTTCCTGTAGTTCGGAGTTGGCGCCTTGCAACTGAATCTGTTGGTTCCTGAGCAACTCCTCGGAGGCTTGCAAGGTGTTGGCCTGCTGTTCCAGGCGTTTGTTGGTATTGGTCAATTCCGACTGCTGGCTTTGCAACTCTTCGGCTAGAGCCTGGGATTGCTTCAGCAGTTCCTCGGTCCGCATGGTTGCCGCGATGGTGTTGAGCACGATGCCCATCGATTCGGTGAGCTGATCGAGGAAGGCGAGGTGGATATCGCCGAACTGGTGGAACGAGGCGAGTTCAATGACCGCTTTGACTTGCCCTTCAAAGAGCACGGGCAGCACGACGATGCTGAGGGGCGTGGCTTCACCCAGGCCACTCGAGATCTTGATGTAGTCGTTGGGAACGTTGGTGAGGACGAAGCGTTCTTTTTCGAGCGCGCACTGCCCCACCAGACCTTCGCCGGCGTGGAAGAGATTGGCGACAGTCTTCCGCTCCCGATACGCATAGCTCGCAAAGAGCTTCATGATGGGTTCGTCGCCCTGGGGAGCGTCATTGATATAGAAGATGCCCTGCTGCGCATTTACCAGCGGCGCCAACTCCGAGAGCACCAGTTTGCAGACTGTCAAGAGGTCGCGCTGGCCCTGCACCATGCTGGTGAAGCGCGCGACGTTGGTCTTGAGCCAATCCTGATCGGTGTTCTTGCTGGTGGTCTCCTTGAGGTTGGTGATCATTTCATTGATCGTGTCCTTCAAGGCCGCCATTTCGCCCTGAGCATCGAGCGCGATGGATCTCGTCAAATCTCCCTTGGTAACGGCGGTGGCCACTTCGGCGATGGCGCGGACCTGCGTGGTGAGGTTGGCGGCCAACTGGTTCACGTTGTTGGTGAGATCGCGCCAGATACCGGCGGCGCCGGGCACGCGGGCCTGGCCGCCAAGGCGTCCTTCGATGCCGACCTCGCGCGCGACGCTGGTCACCTGATCGGCGAAGACGGCCAAGGTATCGATCATGCCGTTGATGGTGTCTGCCAACTCGGCGATTTCGCCTTTGGTTTCGAGGGCGAGTTTTCGTTTCAGATCGCCATTGGCGACGGCGGTGACGACTTTGGCAATGCCGCGGACCTGGGTTGTGAGGTTTGCGGCCATCGAGTTTACGTTGTCGGTAAGGTCTTTCCAGACGCCGGCGACGCCTCGCACCTGTGCCTGGCCGCCCAGAATTCCTTCCGTTCCGACCTCACGCGCCACGCGCGTGACTTCGGATGCGAACGAATTGAGCTGATCGACCATGGTGTTGATGGTGTTCTTCAGCTCAAGAATTTCACCGCGCACATCGACCGTGATTTTGCGGGATAAGTCACCGTTGGCGACGGCGGTGGTAACGGCGGCAATGTTACGGACCTGGTTGGTGAGGTTACTCGCCATGGAGTTCACCGACTCGGTGAGATCTTTCCAGACGCCGGCGACGCCTCGTACCTGCGCCTGGCCGCCAAGGATTCCTTCGGTTCCGACTTCGCGCGCCACACGGGTGACTTCCGAAGCGAAGCCGTTGAGCTGATCGACCATGGTGTTGATGGTGTTCTTCAGCTCAAGAATTTCGCCGCGCACATCGACCGTGATTTTGCGAGATAAGTCGCCGTTGGCGACGGCGGTGGTCACCTCAGCGATGTTACGAACCTGGTTGGTTAAGTTGTTGGCCATGGAATTCACCGACTCGGTGAGATCTTTCCAGGTACCGGCAACGCCTTTTACTTGCGCCTGACCGCCGAGCTTGCCTTCGGTGCCGACTTCGCGCGCCACGCGGGTGACTTCCGAAGCGAAGCCATTGAGCTGATCGACCATGGTGTTGATGGTGTTCTTCAGCTCAAGAATCTCGCCGCGGACGTCTACGGTAATTTTCCGCGATAGGTCGCCAGTGGCGACCGCGGTGGTGACGGCGGCGATGTTACGCACCTGGTTGGTCAGGTTACTCGCCATGGAGTTCACCGATTCGGTGAGATCTTTCCAGGTGCCGGCGACGCCCCGGACTTGGGCCTGACCGCCGAGTTTGCCTTCGGTGCCGACTTCGCGCGCCACACGGGTTACTTCCGAAGCGAAGCCGTTGAGCTGATCGACCATGGTGTTGATGGTGTTCTTCAGCTCAAGAATTTCGCCGCGCACATCGACCGTGATTTTGCGCGAAAGATCGCCGGTGGCCACGGCGGTGGTTACTTCGGCGATATTACGGACCTGGTTGGTCAGGTTGCTGGCCATAGAGTTCACCGATTCGGTGAGATCTTTCCAGACGCCAGCGACGCCCTTCACTTCAGCCTGGCCGCCGAGTTTGCCCTCTGTGCCGACTTCGCGGGCGACGCGCGTAACTTCAGCAGCGAAACCGTTGAGCTGATCGACCATGATGTTGACGGTGTTCTTTAGCTCAAGAATTTCGCCCTGCGCATCGACGGTGATCTTAGTGGAGAGATCGCCTTTGGCGACGGCGGTGGTAACGCCGGCGATGTTACGCACCTGGTTAGTTAAGTTGCCGGCCATCGAGTTGACGTTATCGGTAAGATCTTTCCAAACGCCGGCGACATCCTTCACGAGGGCCTGACCCCCGAGTTTACCTTCGGTGCCGACTTCACGCGCCACGCGGGTTACTTCGCTGGCGAAGGCGTTGAGCTGATCGACCATGATGTTGATGGTGTTCTTCAGCTCAAGAATTTCGCCCTGGGCATCGACGGTGATTTTGGTCGAAAGGTCGCCTTTGGCAACGGCGGTGGTAACGCCGGCGATGTTACGCACCTGGTTGGTCAGGTTACTGGCCATGTAATTGACCGATTCGGTCAAATCGCGCCAGGTGCCGGCCACGCCTTTGACTTCGGCCTGACCGCCCAGCTTGCCTTCGGTGCCGACTTCGCGCGCCACGCGGGTAACTTCCGAAGCGAAACCATTGAGCTGATCGACCATGGTGTTGATGGTGTTCTTCAGCTCAAGAATTTCGCCGCGCGCATCGACCGTGATGCGCGTGGAAAGGTCGCCGCGGGCGACGGCGGTGGTGACGCCGGCGATGTTACGCACCTGATTGGTCAAGTTACCGGCCATGGAATTGACGGAATCGGTAAGATCTTTCCAAACACCGGCTACCTCTTTTACGACGGCCTGGCCTCCCAGCTTTCCTTCGGTTCCGACTTCGCGGGCGACACGGGTCACTTCGGCGGCAAAGGCATTGAGCTGATCCACCATGGTGTTGACGGTGTTCTTTAGCTCAAGGATTTCGCCGCGCGCATCGACCGTGATTTTGGTCGATAAGTCGCCTTTCGCGACGGCGGTGGTAACGCCGGCGATGTTACGCACCTGATTGGTCAAGTTACCGGCCATGGAGTTGACGTTATCGGTGAGATCTTTCCAGACGCCGCCGACTTCTTTCACCTGGGCCTGGCCGCCGAGTTTACCTTCGGTTCCCACTTCGCGCGCGACGCGCGTGACTTCAGACGCAAAGGAGCTGAGCTGATCGACCATCGTGTTAATGGTGTTCTTGAGCTCAAGGATTTCACCCCGCGCATCGACCGTGATTTTGCGGGACAAATCGCCGTTGGCGACGGCGGTGGTGACGGCAGCGATGTTACGGACCTGATTCGTCAGGTTGCTGGCCATGGAGTTGACGGATTCCGTCAAGTCGCGCCAGGTGCCGGCAACGCCTTTCACTTCGGCCTGGCCGCCGAGTTCACCCTCGGTTCCGACTTCGCGCGCGACGCGCGTCACTTCGGAGGCGAAGGAGCTGAGCTGATCGACCATCGTATTGATGGTGTTCTTCAGTTCAAGGATTTCGCCGCGCGCATCGACAGTGATGCGCGTAGACAGATCGCCCTTGGCGACAGCAGTGGTGACGCCAGCGATGTTACGAACCTGGTTCGTAAGATTGCTGGCCATAGAGTTCACCGATTCGGTGAGATCTTTCCACGTGCCGGCAACGCCCTGCACGACCGCCTGCCCGCCCAGTTTGCCTTCGGAACCTACTTCACGCGCGACGCGGGTTACTTCACTGGCGAACGCGTTGAGCCGAACGACCATTGTATTTACGACGCGGGCGGTACGAAGGAATTCCCCTTTAAGCGCACGCCCTTCGACTTCCAGGGGCATGTTCTGGGAGAGATCGCCCTTGGCCACGGCGCCGATGACGCGCGCTACTTCGGTAGAAGGCTGAACGACGTCCACGATCAGCGTGTTGATAGACTCCACGCAATCTGCCCACCCGCCGCCGTGCTCGCCGAGACGAGCGCGTTGATTAATACGTCCCTCTTTGCCGACGGCATTTGAAATCTTGCCGAATTCGCGGACCATTTTCTGATTAAGCTCAATGATCTCGTTTAATGTTTCGGCAATTTTGCCATCAACGCCAGCCGAATTGAGGGCCATCCGCGCGGTAAAGTCGCCTCGCCGGAAGGCCGATAAAACCTTTAGCAGCTCGCGCTTATCCAGACTTTCAGGGGTGGATGGTACGACCGTTCTAGAACTCATACAGGCCTCGCGGCACAATGGATTTTATGCATTGCTACCCTAGATTATGCCGCGCGGCTTGGGGACAAACGCTAAATTAAAGTTAAAATTAGTACCAGTTAAGGCCCTGGATCCGTGATTCTCCTTACACATCAATGTGCGGTTATTTTTTGTGCTTTTGCACCTGCTGTTCGCCGGGATCGCGCACGCTATTTGGTGGTTCGGCCTGGCGATCGGCATTGCCGTACACGACGCTAGGGTGCGTGCGCTCGCGGCGAGCCTGACGGGCATCTGCGCGGTCTTTATTGCGCTGAAATTGAATGGCGCGTTGCATGTCGGCATCTGAGGCGCGCATTTTCGAACCATCACGTTGAGAGGCATCTTGGGCAAAGGTTAGCGGGGCAAGAAAGAGCGTGGCGGTTGTAAGAGCGATGCAAATTTTAGACATTTCGGCCTCCGCCTATACGTGAGCATGGCGCTCTCCATAGTGAGTTTCAAACCGGACCTAAGCGGCTTGGGGTTCGTCCTCATGCGGGAGTTCGTCTTCCTCCTGGAACTCGTCTCCGTCGGGATCTTCATCGGGAAGAGGGTAGTGCGTGTCGCCGATGCCGGCGCTCCAGGCGCGGTCGAGACGGTCTCGGCGGTCCATTACTCGTTCGATTTCGGGAGCTGAAAAAATGAAGCCACCGTGGTCGCTGGCAGGCGTGAAGTCGGCTGTGGGATCGTAGGCTTCTCCTTCTTCTTCAGCCAGTTGCGAGAGCTTGATGGCTTCGAGGCGGGCGTTGAGGAAGGCCTCCTTGCGCTTGGCCTGCATGGCTTCGAGCTGCACCGTGTTCTTTTCGATGGCGCGGCGGATGCGGTTTTCGTAGAGGGTGAGGAGTTGGAGGTTTTTGGCCTGGTCGATCCAGGTCTGGCCTTCGGCCAGGGCGGCGTCGACTTGCGGGTTGCCGGAATTCATCGAGTCGGCGTGGGCATTATGGCCCAGAGCGAAGACGGAGTTTTCGAGGGAGCGGGCGCGTTTGAGACGCCAGCGATCCTCGGCGATTTCCTGAGCGAGATCGGATTCAATCATGCCGAGGGGGGCGAGGGTTTCGTGATAGGCCTTGCAGTGTTTGTCGAAGGCCGCGGATTCTTCGGGGGTGGCAATGTGTATTTTGCCTGTCAAGTAATGCCTGGAGGCATTGAGTGACGAGCGGCGTTTGCCTTCCGGTGTTTTGGGTCCGGTGCTCTTTTGCGCGTTGGCCTTATTGGCTTTGAGTTGTTTATCGGTCATAGTTACCTCTGGCCAATAAGTTACTACGGAGTAAGTGGGGAGAAATGAGGGGTTAGCTGTAAGTTATTGACGGGGTTAGGTCGGATTTTTTTGAAGTTGCGTGACTGGCAAAATTGGCGTGCTGCGCTTGGCCACTTACGGGAATGAAACGGGAGCCGGGGGAGAGATCTTAGTGTGGTCGTGAGGGCGAGATAGGCCGGGTTCGGCGGTGTAGTGTCCATGAAATAGCTGGACAGATCGAAAACGAGCCCAGAGATCGGCGTTCATCGGTGCGAATCAGCGGCCATACAGTTCTGGGGATTTCCGCCGATCCATTCTGTGGGCCGCCGATGCACACCGATGAACGCCGATCAAACATGCCTGGACTCCTTAACCGAGAAGGTACTGGCTGCAGTGTTCGAAGTTTCCAATACGCTGGGTGCGGGATTTCTCGAGAAGGTCTACCAACGTGCCTTGCTTAGAGAATTGGGTCTTCGAGGCATCCGCGCGATCGCAGAGGCCTCGTTTGCCGTGGTTTACAAGGGGTATTCCGTGGGAGAATACTTTGCGGACTTGTTGGTCGAGGACGTGCTGCTGCTCGAGTTGAAATGTGCCGAACGCCTTGCCAACGAACACACTGCCCAATGTCTTAACTATCTCCGGGCCTCGGGCCGGACCGTGTGCCTACTCGTCAATTTCCAGAACCCAGAGTCGAGTGGAGGCGAATCGTTCTTGGTTTTCCCGACCAGATTCCGGCGCCATCGACCCAGGAATAACTAGCTTATAGGCCGCGCGTGAACAAGCTTTCGCGGGTCCCCCTCCCGGCTGCCAAGATATGGCGCGATCAAAGCGGCGGATTCGCTGATGCAGCTTTCAGGCGGTCGGCGGCCGGTATTGCGGCGGCGCCTACCGGAAGCCCTTAGGAGCGGAGCATCTCTTCGAGGCGGGCATCCATCGCTTCTTCCTCGATGAACTCGCCGCGATCCGCGTAGACTTTGGCTTCGAGCACGGCGGCGCGAAAGTGCGTGTCTTCGTTGAGCAGGCGCATGGTCGCGTCCTTCACAATGGCTTCTGGATTGGTCCCCGTGCGGGCGGCTATCTCAGCTATCTGCGCTTCTTGTTCCGGCGTGAAATTAGACTCACCGCTGGCGTGATTTAATATGGTGCTTCCCAGCAGGCGCGGGATAAGATGCGCACGGGGCAAAATTCGATCATGTCGATCTCTCTTGACGATCTGCGAAGGTATGCCGTAGCGCGCAGCCTTTTCCGGCCGACTACGCTGCGGCGGGCGCTGGACAAGATGAAGTTTGTGCAGGCTGATCCGATCTGCGCTCCGGCGCGGGCGCAGGATCTAACGCTGCGGCATCGCGCCAAGGACTATCGCGCCGGCGACCTGGAACGGCTGTACGTGAAGCTTGGGGTTGAGGAGGACTTTTTCATCGTTTATGGGTTCGTGACGAGATCCCTGGAAGCCCTGATGCATCCGCGATCGGAGGCCGGGGTGCATGCGGAGGCGCGGGAGCCGTGGTCCGCGGCGCGAAGGATACAGGCGCAACGGCTGCTGGAGTTTGTGCGGGCGCGCGGCACGGCGCACCCGCGCGAGGTCAACGAGCGGTTCGCGCATGGCACGGTGACGAACTATTGGGGCGGTACGTCGAATGCGACAACCCACCTATTGACCGCGATGCACTACCGGGGCTTATTGCGGGTGGCGCGGCGCGAGCGAGGCATTCGACTTTACGCGGCGCACGAGCACGGACCAGAGGCTCAGGATGACGCCGAGCGCGAAGCGCGCATTGACGCGCTAGTGGACGCGGCGGTGGGAGTTTACGCGCCTCTGCCCATGGGAAGCCTGCGCTATGTGATTGCCCGCTTGCGGTATGCGGCGCCGCAGTGGCGCGGTGAGTTGAAGAATGCTTTCGCGCGCGCGAAAGAACGGCTTTCGCAGGCGCGCGTGGAAGGCGTGGATTGGTATTGGCCAGCGGGCGAGAAGGCGAGACATATCGGCGGGGCAGTGGGCGGCGCGGGGGCGGTACGCCTGTTGACGCCATTTGACCCGGTGGTGTGGGACCGCGACCGCTTCGAACTTTTCTGGGGCTGGGAATACCGCTTCGAGGCCTATACGCCGGCGCCGAAACGCAAGCTGGGTTATTACGCGATGCCGCTGCTTTGGCGTGACAGGGTGATTGGCTGGGGAAATGTATCGGTGAAAGACGGCAAGCTCGAATGCGAACTCGGCTATGTGGAAGGCCGCGCGCCGCGCGATCGCGCATTCCGGGACGAACTGGAGGCGGAACTGGATCGCATGCGCGCATTTCTGGGGCTGGATTCTTGCTGTTAGGATGAGGGTTGCTTCATAAGATCGCCGACGCTTTGATCGCCTACGGACCGCCGGGGGTGTTTTTGCTGGCCCTGCTCGATTCGATCGGCGTTCCGCTGCCGGCGGCGATCGATGTGCTGCTGTTGGCGGTGGCGTGGAAGACGCCGGAACGGGCGTATCTGACGGCGGCCCTGGCGGTGGCCGGTTCGTTGATCGGAAATATCGCGCTATTCACGGCCGCGCGCCAGGGTGGACGCCGATGGGTGAAGGCTGTGCCGGAGCCCGAACAGCCGCAGCGGTTTCGGCGGTGGTTTCAGCGCTATGGATTGATCACGGTTTTCATTCCCGCGATGTTTCCGATTATTCCGCTGCCACTGAAAGTCTTCGTGATTTCGGCGGGCGTGCTGCACACGCGGTTCAGCAGCTTCCTTGCGGTGATCCTGCTGGCCCGCATGATCCGGTACTTCGGGGAGGCGTATCTAGGAATTCGGCTCGGCGAGAATGCGCAATATTTCTTCGAGCACAACGCGTTCACCATCGTCGCAGCGGCATTGGGCCTGGCGATCGCGCTGGTGGCCGCCATCAAGTTCAGCGACCGGCGGCGGGACGCTACAATACTTTAAACACGCGCGGGTGAACCACATCGCGCCGGGTATTAGCAGAATCCCTCATGCCAAAGCGAATCGCAGTTGTGGAAGACGAGACGGAACTCGCCGCGCTGATCGATTACAACTTGCGGCGTCACGGATATGAGCCGCACGTATTCAACGGATCGAAAGGTCTGGTGAAAGCGCTGGAGCAGTTGAAGCCGGACCTGGTGCTGCTGGATGTGATGTTGCCCGAGGTGGATGGATTTGAGGTATGCCGCCACATCCGCCAATCGGCGGTGCTGGCGCGGATTCCGGTGTTGTTCCTGACGGCGCGGGCGGAGGAAGTGGATCGCGTACTGGGCCTGGAAATCGGCGGCGACGATTACATGACGAAGCCGTTCAGTCCACGGGAGTTGATTGCGCGAATCAAGGCGCATCTGCGACGCGAGGAGATGGACGCGGAGCCGGGGTCGCTGCGACTGGGGCCATTTGAGCTGGATCGCGCGGCGCGGCGGGTGTTTCTGAGCGGACGCGAGGTAGCGCTTACTTCGACCGAGTTTAACCTGCTGGAGTTCTTCCTGATGCATCCGGGGCGCGCTTACAGCCGCGAGCAATTACTCGAAGCGGTGTGGGGCGAACAGCGCTATGTAACGCCACGGACAGTGGATGTGCACGTACGCAGGCTGCGGGAACAAATTGAAGAACAGGCCGAAAACCCGAAATATCTGACGACCGTACGGGGCTTCGGATACCGCTTCGAAGAAGCCGCCGCTTAAACCCAAATTCACCAGTTATTAACATCATCGTAACTGAGCCACTGTTACCGTGGCTGTCATGAAGAAGATTCTGGTGATCGAAGACGATGCGGATCTCTTCTCACTACTTAAATACAACCTGGAAAAAGAGGGCTTCGGGCTGACCGGATTGCAGACCGGCAAAGGCGCGGTGGATCTCTGCCGACAGGTGCGTCCCGACCTTATCCTACTCGACATTATGCTGCCGGATTCCGATGGTCTGGATATCTGCAAGAGCATCCGCAAGGACCCGGATCTGGCGGCGATTCCGATCATTTTCCTGACGGCGCGCGCTTCGGAAACGGACCGCATTGTGGGTTTGGAACTGGGCGCCAACGATTACGTAGTGAAGCCGTTTTTTGTGCGCGAACTGATTGCGCGCATTAAACTGCAGTTCCGCAATCAGACCGCGCCGGCGCGGATACTGGAAGTGGGAGGCCTGGAACTGGATACCACGAGCCGGCAGGTGCGCCTACACGGAACTCCGCTGGCGTTAACGGCGACTGAGTTCCGGCTGCTCGAGTTCATGATGAGCCGGCCAGGCGTGGTCTTCAGCCGCGAGCAGCTGCTGAATTCGGTGTGGGGACAGGACCGGGCGATTACCGACCGCGCGGTGGATGTCTATGTGCTGCGGCTGCGCCAGAAGATTGAGACGGATCCGGCGATTCCGATATTGATTCATTCGGTGCGGGGGTTTGGGTATACGTTTGAGCCGCGGCGGGCGATGGCTGGGCAAGGGCTCTGCCCTTGACCCGCGTTGCGGGTGGAAGTCTAGGAAGTCGAGGGAGTCTAGGGAGTCAGAATTGGTTCCGCTTCGCGGTTTGGCGCTTCGCGCTAACTCGCTTCGCGGTTGGCGCTTCGCGCTCTTAGCGGAATGGGTCTTGGGATTGGGACGATAGGATGGCGGCGGTGTAGGCGTTTAGGAGGCGGCTGACTTCTTCGAGTGCGGTTAGGAGAGGGGACGCGTCGCCGTAGGCTAGGTCTTGGGTGAGGATTAGGAAGTAGCGGGTTTCTTCTAGCAGGGTGATGAAAAGCGGCCTTTTTGATTCGCTTTGCGCTGCAAAGTGCTAAGTAAAGCGCTCTTATCGATTGTTCTCCGCTCTTAAGCGGTACTTTCTCAGCGTTTCGGCGCGTTCGAAGGGCTGTTTTCCGCCCTCCGGACACACTTCTCCCTATGCGGCGGCGGGCTGAAGATTGCGCATCCTCACCAGGTTGTATGCCGCCGCTGCAAGCGTAAACATCCAGCCCGTTCGCTCCGGCCCGCGGAATCGCGTTTTGCGTTGCAATGCCACCGTCTTCATCCAGCCGAATACTTCTTCCACCCGTTTGCGCTTACGCTGGCTGACGGGATAACCTTCATGCCGCGTGGTTCGGGCGTCAATAGCGCTCCGGCGATTGGCGTCGTTCTGCGCCACATGCGGGGTGACTTGCATATCGCGCAGCTGTCGAACGAACCCAGTAGTGTCGTAGCCTTTGTCCCCGCCCAACGTTACACGCTTCCGGCACGGCTTGCCGCTCAACATATCAACTGCCGCCTCACGTTCGGCCGTGCCGGTCGCCAGCGTCAGACGTGCATCCACCACCAGCCCGTGGCGGTTTTCCGTCAGAATGTGCCCCAGATAAGCGAGCTTGGCTTCGGCTCCCTTGGCCTTCTTGAACAGCCGGGCAAAAGGGTCCGTTAGCGACTCATGGGTATCGTTGCGGCGCTGTTCCTTCCGCCAGTTCACGGTCGGGTTGTTGCTGTGATCCTTCGCCGGCGGTGGCTTCAAAAGGTCGTCTTCGCTCTTCTTCCGTTGGAAACTCTTATGCCCCGCCCAAGCCTCGATCAGCGTGCCGTCCACGGTGAAGTGTTCATCCGAAAGCAGTTTCTTCGCGCGAGCCTGCTGCACGATGAGCGTAAAGAACTCCTCAGCCACAGCGCCATCCAGTAAGCGATCCCGGTTCTTGCTGAATACCGTGTGATGCCAGACCGGTTCATTGGCCGAGAGTCCCACAAACCAACGGAACAACAGGTTGTAGGCCAGTTGCTCCATCAGCATGCGCTCGCTGCGAACCGTGTACAGAAGTTGCAGCAAAAGCGCCCGCAACAGGCGCTCGGGCGGAATCGACTTGCGCCCATCCTCGCCATAGATCTCGTCAAACCGGGCGCTCATGTCCTTCAGCGCCGCGTCCATCATCGTGCGGATAGCGCGGAGTGGATGATCGCTCGGCACGCGCTCTTCCAGAGATCCGTAGCTGAATAACTCTTCCTGGTTTTGGTCTTCTCCACGCATACTCAATAAGACGCTCAAAACATTTCCCGGGTCACCTGTTCAGGATAGAATTTCATCACCCTGCTAGGGAACTTTCGGCGATGTTTAGGAATCTGGCTTTGTCGGGGCGACTGCGGCGGCGGAAGCCTTCGGCTATGTTGGCGGGGACCGATACTACCGCACGGCGGAGTTGTAGGGATAGGCCGTAGGTTTCGGGTTTGGGGAAGGCGCTTGTTAGTTTGTAGACTGCCAGGACTAAGGCGTGTGCTTTGCGCCAAACTAGGAGTTCTCGAAAAGTCTTGGCGGGCGGGCTGCGATCGGGCATGGGGGGGTTCGGTTTTCGACCGCATTAATAGGCCCAGCGCCAGAGGCTTGCGCCTACTGTGTAGCCGGCGCCTACGGCGGCCAGGAGGGCTAGATCGCCTTTTTTTAGCTTGCCTTGCTCGATTGCGTCGCGTAGCGCCAGGGGGATGGTTCCGGCTGTGGTGTTGCCGTAGCGATCGATGTTTACGATTACTTTTTCTGGGGCCAGGCCCAGGCGTTCGGCGGCGGCGTCGATGATGCGGAGATTGGCCTGGTGGGGAACCAGGAGTGCGACGTCGGCGCCGGTTAGGCCGTTGCGGGCTAAGAGGTCGCGGCCGGCTTCGTACATTTTGCGCACGGCATACTTGAAGACTTGCGCGCCTTCCTGATGGACGTAGTGCATGCGCTGGTCGACGGTTTCGTGGGATGCGGGACGGCGGCTGCCGCCGGCGGGCATCTTGAGGAAATCGCCGCCGGAGCCGTCTATTTCGCCCAGGAAATCGATAAAACCGGCGTCTTCGCCTTCCGCGGCGGGCTCAATGAGAACGGCGCCGGCGCCATCCCCGAATAGGATGCAGGTGGAACGGTCGGTGTAATCGAGAATGCGGCTCATGGTGTCGGCCCCGATTACCAAGACCCTGCGATGCGTGCCGGCGGCGACTAAATGGGCGCCGGTGGTGGTTCCGTAGACGAAGCCGGAGCAGGCGGCGATCAGGTCGAATCCCCAGGCGCCGCGGGCGCCGAGCGCATTTTGCACCAGGCATGCGGTGGAGGGGAAGAACATGTCGGGCGTGACGGTGCAGACGATGATGGCGTCTATGGTGGAGGCGTCGACGCCACGCTGGGCGAGGGCGCATTTGGCGGCGGCGATGGCCATATCGGACGTGGCGACGTTGGGATCGGCGATGTGGCGCTCGCGGATGCCGGTGCGCTCGACGATCCACTTGTCGTTGGTTTCGACGAGCTTTTCGAGGTCTTGATTGGTGAGGACGCGCGGCGGGACATAGCAGCCTAGCGCTGTGATTTTAGCCTTGGGCATGAAGCATCAGGGTAACGTAAAACGGACGCGGAGAGAGCGGCGTATCGTGCGGCGGTTAACCGCCGACGAGGACTGTGAAACATCCCAGCACGATGGCGCCGCCGTGCGCGGTGAGATCGCCGATGCGGGCTTGCGGCATCGACATGGTGAGGACGGTGAAGGACCCGAGCACGATAACGTCCGGCGGGCCTACGCAGGTCGCCATATCGCTGATGCGGGCGGCGGGTAGGCCGCCGATCAATACCGTGGGCGCGCCAGGGCCGATGATGGGACCGCCAACGTGAGGGACGAGAACGGTCACCATGGGGCAGACGTGCATGTCGGTTAAGCGGGCCGCGGGCATTCCCATTTTATTTTTGCTCCCACAATTTGATTTTGACGGTGACTTCGGAGCCCTGCGCGAGAAAGTTTTTAAACTTTTCGGGGGCTTTTTCTGGTTCGGTGACGATGGCGGCGAAGATGACGGCGCCGGCGACTGCTTTTGCCGTGAGGTGCTCGCCGGGGGGCACGGCGGGGGCATGCGGCGGGGCGAGGCTGCCTCCGCTGAAAAATGCGGCTAGGGCGGCGCAGCCGGCCGGGGTGCCGACGTCGGCGGCCTTGGCGGCTTCGTGCGCGGCGCGGCGGTTTTCTTCGCTGGGCTGGGCGATCCACTGTTCGGTGGCGTCGAGCGCGGCTTTGATTTTGGGCGGCGGGTTGGCGCCGGCGGAACGGCGCGCGCACATCCAGCCCCACCAGACGCCTTCGCGCTTGGGAAGCCCGTGGGCGAGGAAGCGCACGGCGTCGGGGAAAAGCTGGTTGTCGGCGAGCAGGGAGATGTACTCGCGCGGGTGATAGTCGGGCTTCAAGAGCGCGGCGGCTTTGTCGCTGAGCTCCGCCACGGCGAAGATGGACTGCGTGACTGTGAGAGTTTGCGCGGCTTCAGCCATACTAGTTAATCATCGTGATGCCGCCCTTGATCTGCATGAGGGCATCGGCGCTGCTTTGAATCATCAGGGCCTGTTCCTGTAATTGAATCGTGGCGTTAACCTTGATCATCATTCCTTCGATGGTGACGCCCATCTGATCGATGGTGATTTTACTGGAGCCCACTTTGAGCGTGATGGTTTGCATCGCTTCCATGGTGATGTTTCCCAAATCCGCTTTGGTGGATTGGTCGCCCATCTGCAGTTCGTTCGACTGGTTTCCCATTTTAAGCGTAGTCGACTGGTTACCCATGTCGATGGTATTGGTCTGATTGCCTTGGCTGATCTCGAGCGTTTGATTGCCGGTGATGGTAATGGTTTCCTTGCCTTTTACCGTCTTGGTTTCATCCACGTCGATGGTGGTGGTGCGGTTGTTCTTCACCTCGCGGGTTTCGTCGTGATCGATGGTGGTCGTGCGATCGTGCCCCACCCACTGGGTGTCGTCGTTTTCGACCTGGTGGTTCTGATCTTTCTCGGCGTGGATGGTGAGGAATTCGCTGTCTTTTTTATCCTCGAAGAGAATCTGGTTGAAGTTGGCGCTGCCGCCGCTCTTCGTACTGCGGGTTTGGATCCCGCTTTGCGTCTTGTTGTCGGGCAGCGTATAAGGCGGCATGTTGTCGGCGTTATAGACGCTGCCGACGATGATGGGCTGGTCGGGATCGCCCTCGATGAAGGCGACAATGACCTCCTGCCCGATACGCGGGATATGAATGGCGCCCCACTGTTTGCCGGCCCAGTGGGTGGCGACGCGAAGCCAACAGGAGCTGTTGCCATCGTTGGCTCCTACGCGGTCCCACTTGAACTGAACTTTGACGCGGCCATATTTGTCGGTGAAGATCTCCTCACCCGAGGTTCCCACCACCATGGCGGTTTGCGGACCTTGCACGATCGGCTGCGGGGTAGTGCGCGGGGGACGGTACGGCAGAGCTTTGGGGATGGCACGGAAGCCATTCATGTAACGATAGGGCTCGGTATCGGTTCCGATGGGCTGATGGACATCGTGATCGACCGAGAGGATGGTGAACTCGCCGTTGTCGGAGAAATGCTGTTGCAGATTGAAGGTGTAGCCGGGCGTGAAGCCGGGATGGAGTCCCTGGCCGTAGATGGACATGGCCGCGGCGGTTTCGGCTTGCATGCGGATGCCAACGGTGCGGGTGTCGTCGGTAAAGATGTTGTTCAGTTGGGAGGTCTGATCGCCGCCGGACTTATCGATGCCGTCGAAGCGTTTGGCGTAACCGCCGGGGTAATCGTAAAGTTCAAAGGCGGAGTTGGCTACCGCGAGATTGTGGCTAACGGTTCCGGCCGTAACGGTTGACTGAACCTGTTGGGTGGCTTGGCAGTTCTTGGTGGGCATCTGGAATGTATAGTCCCAGAGGGTGGTTTTGCCGGAACGAAGATTCTGCGCTTTCTCCCAAGCGAGGATGCGGTCGTCATTGTAGCCGCCGCCGCGCGCGGTTTCGTAGATGACGTCGGGCTGGAAGCCGATGGCGGTGAATGTCTGGGGATTGTCGCCCAGCGCCAGGGTGTGGCCGCTTGAGGTGTGCTTGAAGAAGTAGAAGATGCCTTCTTCTTCCATGAGGCGGCTGGCGAAGTTGAAATCGGTCTCGCGGTACTGCACGCAATACTCCCGGGGTAAGTAGGTTCCCGTGAGGCCGCTATAGTCGACATCGAGACCAGTGAAGAGCGTCTTCAAAATATCGGAGACGCTCTGTTGCTGGAAAATGCAGCTCTTGGCGTTGCGCGTGAGCTTCCACAGATTGGGCGCGATATCGAGGCGATAGTGGGTAAACAACTGCTCGCGTACGCCTTGGGTGAAACCGATTACCAAGCCGTTGATGTAACGCGTACCGCCCTGTTTGCCCTCGATGGAGATGGTTACTGTCTGGCCCAAGATGCTGTCGAAGGCGACGGGGTCGGCCTGCTGGCTAAGGGCGTCCACCTGGAAGCTGAACAGTTCGGAAACCGCTTCGCGCCCCCGAAGGTTCGACACCAGAAGGGCGTATTGCCCCAGCGGCGTGGTGAATTGAATGGGCCTTTGGTCGTCTTGATATGGCATGCAATCCTCCGATTATTCGCCTCTGGGGCGGATTCTAGCTGTAAATGAAAGCGCCGTCTTCGCCCACGGCCACGTGCATGGGCGCGAGCAATTGGCGTTCCGCCATGCGGCCCAGGATTTGCCGTGAAATCTCGGGGAGCATGGTGTTGGTCAGAATGTTATCCACGTTGCGCGCGCCGCTTTCGACTTCGGTACAGCGGCGGGCCACTTCCTCGATGAGCGCTTCGTCGTGGGTGAGCGCGATCTTGTGGGTATCCATCAAGCGGCGCTGGATCTTGGCGACCTTGAGGCGGACGATGCTCTTGAGCGCTTCGTCGCGGATGGGGAAGTAAGGAATGATGACCATCCGGCCCAGGAAGGCGGGCTTGAAGATTTTATCGAGCTCGGGCTTGAGGGCTTTGACGAGCGCGGCGTCGCTGGGCATGGTCTCGGGATCGGCCGTGAGCTTCATCAGCGTTTCGGTGCCGGCGTTCGAGGTGAGAATGATGATGGTGTTTTTGAAGTTGATCTCGCGGCCTTCGCCGTCTTCCATCATGCCCTTATCGAACACCTGGAAGAAGAGCTCAAGGACGTCGGGATGGGCCTTCTCGACTTCATCCAGCAGCACGACGGAGTAGGGTTTGCGGCGCACGGCTTCGGTGAGCACGCCGCCTTCGCCGTAGCCGACGTATCCGGGAGGCGAGCCCTTGAGAGTGGAAACGGTATGCGCTTCCTGAAACTCCGACATGTTAATGGTAATGAGATTGCGCTCTCCGCCGTAGAGCTGATCGGCGAGGGTGAGCGCGGTTTCGGTCTTACCGACGCCGCTGGGGCCTACCAGCATGAAGACGCCGATGGGTTTGGACGGATCTTCGAGGCTGGCTTTCGAGGTGCGGATGCGTTCGCTGATCATGTGCAGGGCGTGATCCTGCCCGATGACGCGGCGGCCGAGGTAGGTTTCGAGGGCGAGTACGGTTTCAACCTCGTCCTTAACCATCTTGCCGATGGGAATGCCGGTCCAGCCGGAGACGACATCGCCGACGATGTGGGCGTCGACGCAGATGCGCATGAGGGGCGTTTCGCCCTGGTGCTTATCGAGCTCGGCGTTGAGAGTGGCGAGTTCGGCGCGCAAAGCGGCGGGATCGGCCGGAAGCGGTGCGGCTTGCGTTTCAGAAGTAGGCGCGGCGGCGGTTGCGGCCTGGGCTTGCGCCTGCATCGGTTGGGCGACGCCTTCGATCCTGGCGCGAACTTCGCGGATGCGGGCGACGAGATCGCGCTCTTTTTCCCAGCGGGCTTGCAGATCGGCGAGGTGGGCTTCGGCGGCGACCTTGCGCTTGGTGATGTTTTCGATGCGCTCGTTGTGCTCGGCGCCGAAGGACGACTCACGCTCGAGAACGCGCAACTGCACGGTGCAATCGTCAATCTCGCGGGTGGCGTCTTCAAGCGCGGCGGGGATGGTGTTCTGTCCCAGCGAGAGGCGCGCGCAGGCGGTATCGAGAACGCTGACGGCCTTATCGGGAAGCTGGCGATCGGGCAGATAGCGGTTGGAGAACTTGACGGCGGCGGCCAGACCTTCATCGAGGATGCGCACGTTGTGGTGCTTCTCGAGCATGGGAACGACGCCGCGCAACATGATTTCGCATTTGCCCTCGGTGGGCTCTTCCACCTTGATTACCTGGAAGCGGCGGGCGAGAGCCGGATCCTTTTCGAAGTACTTCTTGTATTCCGACCAGGTGGTGGCGGCGATGGTGCGCAGTTCGCCGCGCGCGAGAGCGGGCTTGAGCAGATTGGCGGCATCGCCTTGTCCGGCCGCGCCGCCGGCGCCGATCATGGTGTGGGCTTCGTCGATGAAGAGAATGATGGGAGTGGGCGAAGACTTGACCTCTTCGATTAGGCCCTTCAGACGATTTTCAAATTCGCCCTTGATGCCCGCGCCGGCCTGCAGCAGGGCGAGATCGAGAGTGCGCAGGGTGACGTTGCGCAGAGGGGGTGGCACGTCGCCGTTGACGATGCGCGTAGCGAAGCCTTCGACTACGGCGGTTTTGCCTACGCCCGCCTCACCGGTGAGGATGGGGTTGTTCTGGCGGCGGCGGGTGAGGATATCGATGATCTGGCGGATTTCGAAATCGCGGCCGAGGACGGCATCGATCTTGCCATTCTTGGCGTTCTCCGTGAGATTGACGGTGAACTGATCGAGGTTGGGCGTCTTGCCGCCCAATTTGGGCGCTCCGGCGCCGCCGGGCCCGCCGCCGGAAGCGGCCGAAGCAGTGGCGGCGACTCGCTCGAAGGAATCTTCCATGAGCGCGGCCAGTTGTTTACGCAGCGCTTCGGGCTCGATTTTCTGGAGCTCTTTGCTGATATCCCGCACGATGCGCGAAAGCTCTTCGTCGGCGACCAGCGCCAGGGTAACGAAGCCGGTACGCACTTGTCCCGCGCCGAATTCGAGCGAGCCAATGGTCCAGCTTTCGGTGAGCATGCGATAAAGCGACGGGCTGAAGGACGGGGTGCGCGCGTTGCCGGTCTTGAGCTTGTCGAGGCTGCGAGAAAGCTCGGTCGAGAGGCGCGACTTATCCACCCCGAACTGCTTCAGGATGAGGACGAAATCGGTATCGGGAGTGTCGAGCAGCTTCATGAGAAAGTGCTCGATTTCCACATCGTAGTGGGTGCGGGCGAGACAAAGGCCCGCGGCGTCTTCCAGCGTCTTGCGCGTGGCGTCGTTCAGCTTGGATACGATTGCTTTTAAACTTACCGGCATAATAATAGAGCCTCCCAATTCACCACAGAGGCGTTGAGACGCGCAGGAACGCAGTGCAACGCTCTTTCTGTACGCCTGCGCGGCCCTGTAGTGAAATAATTTTTTCTCATAATTCTAGAATGGTGTCGCCTGGATCCCGTTCGAACTCTGCCGATTTTACCCAACTCGTCCAGCCTAGTTGGGGACCTTTGGCGGTCAGTTCGCAACGGGGAACTTCGTTTCGCTTTAGGATCAATTGCAATTCGATATCGTACTCGTTTCCGGCGAAGAACCCGGCGAGGGTACGAATGCGAAGAAAGGCTTCCCCGCCCGGAAGGAAATCCTCATACTGATCGAGCGTCATGGGACCAAGGCGGATGCGCACACGCGACTGCTGATCCCAAACTTCGTCGCCTACTACGGCGCCGAAGCCGAGGCGCTCTGAGTAACTGGCGCCTTCGCCCAGCGAACATTGCGCCTCTTCTTCGACGGGGCGCCACACGCCCACGAACTGTTCAATCTCCACCGGCACGCGGAAATAGTCGATGAGCACCTGGCGCAGCGCGACGGCGGAGCGGGAGTGTATCGAAAGCAGGCCGCTATAGAACAATAGCGAATCGTCGGGTATGCCCTCCGACTTAAGGCGCTCTTGCAGGCCGGGGGTGGCGAGGCCTATCAATGCCAGGATATGCTTTGAAAACCGGTTGCGCTCGCCGCGCTCATAGGGGATGGTGAAACGATATTTCTCAAACGCCTGATAGAAGAGCGAGACGGCGCGGTGATTGAAAATATCGAAGAAATCCCGCATGGTGGAGTCGCGCTCACGCAGGCGCTCAAGGACCAGGGCGCTGTACGGCCTGGGGAGCATGCCTTGCGGACCCGTCAACCCCATGAAGTTGACGGACATGCGAACGGGACCGGCGGAACGGTCGATATCCTGAATCTCGCTCGCGGGGAAAGCGACCGAGGTTTGCGATGTAAAGCGGGCCACTTCATCCTGCGGATTATTGAAGCGGCCAGGCACGCCGCGGTGCGGGTACATCCGCTGCAAGAGGCTCATGGCCTGGAAGAACTCGAAGCGATAGGGCTCGCGATCGAGCATCTCCGCGATGGGCCAGCGCGTTACATCAAAATTTTCCTGCCCGCTCGCGGTGGCCATTGGCGGAGAACCTCCTTTCGCTGACGCGTGCGGACACGCAACTGACTAAAGCTGTTCATCGAGACATACATGCCGAGAAACTGCTCGATGACGGCGGCGAACAGGTATACGCCGGCGCCAGTGAACTGCTCTTCGTCGAACTCCATTTCTACCTGGGTGCCGCGCGCAAAGGCTACGCCGTCCTCGGAAACGACGCGCGCGAAATGACGGCTGCTGGAAAGCGTGGAGATGCCTTCGATCTGCTTTTCCGAATATGTGGAACCGGTGAAGTTGTAGAGACGCAACAGCTCTTGAAACGCCTCCCGGCCTTCCCCTACCAGGGACAGATAGTTGAGCGAGAGTTGGGAGACAAGACGCCAAAGAGAATCTTTCCCCACGGGCGGCCGCAGGGTATCGGTGGGTTTGATGAGAGCCACGATGCGCTTGACGGGGACCGCGCTTTCCAGCTCAAAATCGCCATTCTCGTTGCCGAACGGCAGGCGCGACGGGAGATCGCGATTGGTGCAGACGCCACGTACGGTGAGGGCGTCGACATCGGGCTCAACCGGCCGGCCGGTGAGATCGACCAATGAGAGAAAGACCTCGGTGCCGTCATCGTCGCGCTGACTCGACTGGCGGCGGGTGGCGTGCCAGAAAGACCGGATCTTGGCGCGGCTCTGACCGTGGCGGAAGGAGAAAAACGGCTCATAGCGGATGACATCGCTCGACTGTGAGCTGGCGCTGACGACCTCGTTAATCTCGAAGACCTCCATGGCGTTGCGGCGGCTGACGTCGGGTATGACCGGATATTCGTACTTGCGATGGCTCAGCAGAATAGGCTCGGCCGTCTGCGGAAAGAGATTAATAACGGGCGCGCAGCCCAAGCGAAACGTTTTGGCGTTGACGCCGAGCTCAAGCGTTTGGCGGCGATCGTTACGCTCAAAGGGCGAGATCAGGAATACGATCTCCGCGGAATCTCCAAAGCCGGCCGCACAGACGCGATCGAGCCCCGCCAGATCGAGGAAGAAGAATTTCTGGGGGAAGCAGAAATATTCCTGCAATAATCCATAGCCGATAAACGAGCGGCGCGGATAGGGGAGCATGCCCTCGTCTTCGGCGAAGCCCACCGGGATCAGTTCCTCCGGAGAAAGAATGACCGGCGGCACTTTCGATTTGGGAGTGGGGTCGCGGATTACGATCTGCGTGCAGTTATTCGACAGGAGCTCGTAGAGCGAATGAATGAGGCTGCTTTCGCCGCTGAGATAAAAACGCAGCGAATTGAGCGAGAGCTTGGGGAAAACGATGTCCTCGGCGCATTGCAGCCGGATGCGCACAGCGGCAACGGCTTCGGACGATTTCATGGGCGGCTTCAGGCGATCGGGCGTGGTCCACTCCGCTTCGGTCACCGAGAGCGGCCAAAAAGTGACGTCGTAGCAGGTGCGGAACTTACAAGGAATGCCGTTGAGGGGGCGAGAGCGGAGAATGGCGCCGCGGTCCACCTTGAGGCCGCTTTCCGGCTTAACGTGGGCAGGGTCGACCTGAAACTCCACCACGGACATGGACGGGATGGGGCGCAAGTAATGAGGATAAAGAATGCTCAGTATGGCGCTGGTGATTTCCGGGAATTCGTCATCGATTTTCAGATGGACGCGCGCGGCGAGAAATGCAAAGGCTTCGAGCATGCGCTCGACGTGGGGATCTTCGCATTTTTCGGGCTCAATCAAAAGGCGCGAGGCGACTTTGGGATACTTGGCGGCAAACTCCGAGCCCATCTGACGCAGGAAGGTCAGCTCGCGTTCATAGTAAAGCAGCAGATCGTCACGCACCGGGCTCTCCACCCACCTGATACTCGCCGCTCGAGAGCTGAAGGACGGTATCGAAGGTGATCAGTTCGGGAGCGGGATCCATATCGAGGAGACCTTCGATTTGGAACCGCAGCACGTGCTTAGCGCCGGGCGTAGAGTCGAGCGAAACGACCCGGATGCGATTGATGCGGGGCTCAAACGTAGCCACCGCCTGCTCGATTATTTTGGTGAGCCCGAGGCGGTCGCGATGCGAAGCCCAAGACATGGAAGTCACATCCAGCAGCCCATAGTTATAGAGGGACTGCTCAAGCTCCTTATACTCGCTGCCGGCGGGATCGGGGCGGCAGCGGGTGTTGAGCAGCCATTCGAGATCGCGGCGGATGGAGGATTTCAACTGACGGATGGACCGGGCGCGGGAAGGCGGAGGATCGGCCGGGACCTTGGGTTCGAGGTCGATCAGGCGGTCGAGAAACGACAGCGTTACGGTTTGTTCCGGCTCCCAGCGAGGCATACGCTATTTCGTTACGTTCATCGCCTGCAGCGGATCCAGGCGGCAGATCCAGGAATAGATCTTCTGGCGTTCTTCGGGCGACGCATCGGCGGCCAGGCATTTGTATAACAAGGCCAAGGGGTGCGCCACCATTTCGGGCGCTTCCCAATCCTCCAGCCGGCGACGCTCTATCTCACCGGCAAGATCCTGCAAAATCGGAAAGGCGATGGTCTGATGTCCGGCGGTCACGCAGATCTGCGCCAATTGCGCTTTACGCTGAAAACGTCCCCTGCCGGAGCGTTCCTGGGTCATTTCCCGCATGAGCATCTCAATGCCGTCCTGCGGGCGTCCCTTTCGCGCGGCCTGTTGCGCGATCTCGAAAATGTCGGGGGAGGCGGGCGCGCCATTGGAAGCCGCGGCGTGAACGGGCGGCGCAAATACCGGTTCGGGCGGCGCGGGCGGCGGCGGTGGCGGCGGAATTACTTGTTCGTGCAACCAGTCCATAGTTTCCGCGTTGGCCGTGGGGGTGTCATCCATCAGGGTCATGGCGGACAGCTTGGGATAATCGTTTAGCAGAGCGCGGACGCCCGAGACGACGGCCTGTTTCAGCGGCAGATGGGAGGCGCCGATCTTTTCGCAGGCGCGCGCGATGTAGCGATGGACATCGAGCCAGCCGCGTCCGCATTCGCCGCCAGCGGCAGCTTGGGCGGCCTCAACGACATCGGCCCATTTGCTCTCCATAGTGAGCTTCTTGAGATTCTGACGGCTCTCGCCGGAAGGCGCGACGAGGAGCGCGGGATCGACATTCCCGCCCTTGGCGCGCAGTTCGCCCCATCGGAGACCGGCCGTCATGAGATATGCGGCGGGGCTGGCTTTCTCGGCATTGCGAAGATATTTGGCGACTGCGAGAACACGTTCAATGGCGTCGTCACGGTTGGCAGGCTCAGCGGAAATGCCTGTCTTGGCGAGGGCGGGAGCAGCAGCCGCTGCCGCAGCAGCCGCGGGCGCCCCCGCTGGAACTGGAGCGGCCGCCGGCGCGGGCGCTGCCGCGGGAGGAGGAGGAGGAGGAGTTGCCGCCGCGGCCGCAGCCTGTGCGGCGGCGATCTCTTCCGGTGAAGGCGGGGCGGGAGCGGCCGGCGCATCCGGCTCTTTTTCGCGCTTCTTCTGCAGCAGGATGTAGACGGTCTGGCGGACTTCTTCGAGCGCCTTGCGGAGGGTGCCGTAAGTCGGGCTGTTGCCGCCAAACTTGGAGTCGCCGAGATCCTGCAGCTCGGTCAGAGAATCGAGCGTCGAGTCGAAAGAGGCCAGGAGATCGACGTAAAACTTTTTGGGCGTTTCGTCGAAATCCTTATCGAAGACTTCCTGCGGTGTCTTACCCGCCTTGATGGCGGCTTCGCGTTCCTTCTTCTTATCGTTATTGCCGGCGACGGACTTTTCGTCGCCGATGGCGCGCGATTCCTTGTACTGATACCAGTTCAGCCCCTTCTTGGTGAGGGCGACCTGTTTGATGGGAAATTCAAGCCGATCGCCGATCCACTGCAGCGGCATGGCGCGCAGCTCGGCGTCTCCATCTTCGAGTTCGGGATAGAGGCTATCCCAGAACGTTTCGACCATGGAACGGCCCAGGTCAAGGACCTCCCGAAAACCCGTAATGCCTTCTCTGCGCAGCATGGCTTCCGCAAGCCATGCAACAAGCTGCAAATCCTTGGATTTGGTAACCAGGGTTTCAGAGATGAGCTTGATGGTGAGCGGCCAATCGGCGACCTTGCGCTCACGAACCCACTCGCCCTGCGCCAAATCGTCATCCTGGCGCCGCGCTTCCTTAATCTTGTCGAATACGGGAGCAAAACGGAGGTTTTCCCCCGATGGCTTATCTGGTGAAACCGGATTCAGCAGGTCATTGCGCAGCGGCATGGAGATCTGGGGAAGGTTCGGCGACGGCGATTTCCAGGCTTCGTACTTCGAGAAGCGGGAAATCTTCGCCATCCACCAATAACATCTTTTGTCCGAACGGGACGGGGCTGCCGGACTCCGACGCCTCCCAAACGGTGGAGCGGCCGAGCCGGACGGCGTCGTCGGAATTCCGGAAGCTGAAAGGCGACAGGGCTGGGATCAACACCTGGCCCAAGTCCGTTCCCTTAAAGGCCGGGCCTGTCTTTACCAAGGCAGGTATCCAGAGCAAATCGCGTAAGCGTTTGGGCGCTTCCATTTCGATGGAGGCGACATGCGCCAAGGGGAGCCACATCAGCTCCCCGGCTCCAAAAATCTCAAGACGCGGCCCGATGCGGGGGTCCGCGTCTTCGATCGATTCAAACGGCTGTCCATTCAGGGACCCGCGGATCGGAGGAGAATCCGCGGGCGTCCCTGGGTAGTCGCCCTTTTCAAAAAGGGCATTGCGACTCCGCTCCGCGGCGACCGCGGCGCGGTAAACAAGAGAACCCGTAGCTGCGTCAACGCTCGTATCCGACAGAACATCCAGATGCTTCTCGGCGCGATCGTACTCGCCCGCAAAACACAGGAGCTCGAACAGAAACGTGCGGCGCGCCGCATCCGTTGGATTATCGCGCAATTCCGCCCCCAACTTCTGGATGGCGTCATTGAGCTTCCCCGCCTGGTAAAGTTCTCTTGCTGTCATAGTAATTATCTTCAAGCCTGAATTTTCCGGCTGGCGTGGAAAGCGCCAGCCGGTCATTCAAAGCTATTACATGGCTGAGTTGGTGTTCTGGTTCCAGCCCTTGGGGATCTGCGTTCCGAGCGTACCGTCGGAATTCTGCGGCCAATAGGTGACCATGAGGCTCTTGGCGCTGAGGGAAACGGATTCGGACGGCTTGCCACCGCCGGCTGCTCCGCCCCAGCTGATGCTATCCACGAACACTTCGGTAAAGTCGTACTGGAAGTATACCTGCGTCGTAGTGCCGCCGGTGGCCTCGCGCACGATCATGTTGCCTTTATCGGTGTGGGTTCCAGCGCAGCAGGCCGCGAACAAAAACGGCGAAGAGACATCCAACTGCTTTTGAAGGCTGACGCTCGAAAGATCCACTTTGCCCGCGCCCGACCCAGTTCCGAACGAAACGGACGACGGATTCGAAGCTCCGTTGCTAAAGCTGAAAATTTCAATCCAGCCCTCAGCGCCCGATTTGATCGATTCGCCGGTGATGCCGTCTAGTGTTAAAAAGATTTCGATACCCATTTTACTTCCTCCTGATGTTAGTTAGCTACCGTTGAAAACCAGCCCGTGCGGTCCCCGGAAGAGAGCGCACGGACGCCATTCGCAAAAAGCTATTTACTCTCCGGTAGGTCAGCGACCAAGCGCAGCGAAACGGAAAGTTCATCGAGTTGAAAGTGCGGCCGTAAGAAACATACCGCACGATACGCTCCCGGTTTACCAGGCACGTCAACGACCTCTACCTTGGCTTCGCGCAGCGGGAACTTAGCTTTCATCGCCTGGGTTGCCGAATCGTCGCCTATCGTATACTGCATGATCCACTTATGCAGGAATTTCTGGCAATCGTCGCGTGACATGAAGCTGCCAATTTTGTCGCGCATGATGGCTTTGAGGTAGTGAGCGAAGCGGCTCATCGCCAATATGTACGGCAACTGTGTGGACAGTCGCGCATTTGCGTTGGCACTTTCTTTGTCGTAGAGCTTCGCCTTCTGAGAAGACTGCACGCTAAAGAACGCCGCATAGTCGGTATCTTTGCAATGGACCAGCGGCACGAAGCCCAGATCGGCGAGTTCCTTTTCGCGCCGGTCTGTGATGGGCGACTCGGTGGGGCACTTCAAGGCCACGTCGCCGGCATCGGTCGTAAAGTTGTGGGTGGGGAGGCCTTCGACCAGACCGCCGCCTTCCACGCCGCGAATGGCCGCACACCAGCCATACTCGGCATGGGCCGCGGTGAGGCGGGTGCCTAGCGCGTAGGCAGCGTTGCCCCAAAGATACTTGCCGTGATCGGTGCCGTCGACGCCTTCCTCGTAGTTAAAGCCATCTACCGAGGCGCCGCCACGTCCGTAGGGAAGGCGCATGAGAATGTGCGGCAGGGTGAGGCCGACATAGCGCGAATCCTCATTCTGGCGGAAGCTCTTCCACTTGGCGTACTCGCTGCTGTCGAAGATTTTCGCCATGTCGCGAGGCGCATCAATCGAAGTGAAGCTTTCGAGGTTGAGCATCTCAGGTCCGGCAGCCGTCAGGAAGGGTGCGTGGGCAGCCGAAGCCACTTGAGCCACCTTCTCCAAGAGCTCGATATCTTCCGGCCCGCGGCCGAACTCGTAATCGCCGATCAGCGCCGAGAAAGGCGCGCCGCCGAATACGCCGAACTCCTCTTCGTACACCTTCTTGAAGAGCGCGCTTTGATCGAACTCGGGAGCGCGCTGCAGGTCCCGCAACAGCTCCTTCTTGTTGACGTTGAGTACCTTGATCTTCAGTTTGTCGCTGGTTTCGGAATGGTCAAGCAGGTACTTCAGGCCGCGCCAGCTACCTTCCAGCTTCTGGAAGATGGGGTTGTGCATCACTTCGTTCAACTGCAGGGAAACGAGGTGATCGATCTGCGCGATGCGGGCGTTGATCATCGCCTCGGCGTCTTTCGACACCGTCATGGCGCCTTCGAGCACCTGGCTGACGAATTCCTTCACCAAGTTCTTGCCGCGCTCACGCGACGCGGGGTCGCGGGCGAGACGCCCTTGCTCTACAATCTGGTCGAGAAGACCCGACTCGACTACCTCCTCTGTTGCCGTCTGCGGCGCCGCAGCGGACTTCTGGGCATCACTCATTGGAACCTCCCTTGCCTAATTCAGCGCGCAGCTTTTCGAGCTTATCTTTATCGCTCACCGACTCGCGCAGCATTTCTTCCAGCTTGTCGTTGCCCTGCATCGAACCGCGCAGATCGGAAAGACGATCCCGCAGTTCCAAAAGCTGACGCAACGGACCCACTTGACGGGCGACCGCCTCCGGCGAGAAATCGTCCAGGCTCTTGAAATTGAGGTCTACTTTGAGCTTGGGCGCTTCCGGATCTTCGCTCAGCTTGTTCTCCACCGCAAACGCCAGATGCGGCTTCATATTTTCCAAAACCTGATCGAAGTTGTCAGGATTCACTTCGACGAATTTGCGCTCCTTCAATTTTGCCAAGGGCTCCGTCGGCATTCCCGTAAAATCGCCCATGACCCCCATCACGAAGGGCAGTTCCTTGATTTCGATAGCGCCGCCAACCTCCACGTCGTAGGTTATCTGTACTCGTGGCGCCCGTACGCGATCCAGTTTGTGTTGCGTGCTTTGTTTCGCCATAAAATGCCTCTTTCCCAGCTCGTGAAAACGTTTCTCCCATCGCTGACCGACGCGAAGTTTTGTTTCCCTCGATGGATTATACGCCTATCGGCGGTTAATGTCGGATTACAACCAAAATTAAGGTACCACCAGGGACGCGGAAAAACTACCCACGATTTGCAAATTCCCGGATCTCCAGAACTCCTGTAGAAACTAATACCGTTAAAATTCGAGCGAAGTCTTCGCGCGCGACCTCGGGCGGGATGCGCCCCGCGGACTTGAGGCCTTGGAACCGCTCGCCCCAGGTTTGCGAGCCGTCGCATTCGGCGACTAACTGCGCAATCCAAGCCGGCGTTTTCCCCTTGGAAGCGAACGGACCGTTGGTGTGTAACTCAAACTCGGCGGCCACCAGACGCCGCTCCTGGACGCGATGGGTGACCACCAGCTCGCAATGGACGCCTAAGCTGGGACGCGCATTCCAGAGCGTCTCAGGCCCATTGGGCGAGGTCGCGGCGACGTTCCAATCGAGCAAGAAATTGAGGTCGGCTCCGCGCACGTTCTTCCCAAGAAACGTACGGAGGGTAGCCGCGGGCCGAGGCCCCAAGTGCCGGTGGATAAGGACCGAGCAGTAGAGAACCGCGCGGGTTCCGTTGTTCTGGTAGAGAACGCGCCGATACTCCTTCTCAGCGACGGGTATCGAACGGACAGTCCGCAAGAACTCCATGGGTTCTTGGGCCATATCGCAGCCAATCAAGACGTCGAACTCTTCCGAGTGCCTCCCCAGCCATTTACGAATTCGTTGTTCGAAGGTCTCGCCTTCCCGATCGGTAGCCATTAAAAGCGAGTAGGAGGTTCCGCCCGGGCGGAGGAATTGAGGCAGCCCCTCGACAATACGACGGAAAATCTGCTCGCCGTCTTTGCCGCCGTCACGGAAGGTGATTTTATCCGTCTCCACGGCGACATAGGGAGGTTGAGAGACAATGCGGTCGAAGGTCAGCCCCTGTACGGGCGCATAGAGATCGCCCTTGAGCGTGTCGACGTTAGGGCAACCGTTCAGGCGGCAGTTGAATTCGGCGAAACGGACGGAACGCGAAGTAATATCCGTGGCCCAGACCCGGCGCGCGAAAGGGGCCTGGCAAATGGCCGCGGCGCCGGTGCCGGTGCCGAGATCGAGCAGGGCGTCGCAAGGCGTTTCGGGCAGCCGCGTCACAAAATTGTAGGTATTGTCGAAAAGGGCGGGATACACCACATCCGGCGGTAGTTCGATGGCTTCGCCCGAAGGCGCGCAGAAGCGGTCGACGAGCGTCAGCACATCGAGAAACGGGATCACATTGACGGGCGCGAAATCCTTTTCGGGATCAGAAGGATCTGGCGCGAGCAACCCGAGCGTACACAGCGCGGCACGTCCTTCCGGGGTGAGCAACCGTTCCACCACGGTTCGCTCGAGATGCAGACCATTGCCAAACAACCGGTGCATGGCGTCAAGCGCGTCATTGACCGGTTGCGCCAGGATTTCGGCGATGGGCGGCATCTTGTATTCGTAAAGCCGCTGAATGCCGAGGCGAGCGCAAAGATTGGCGTAATTGTAACCGGCCTGCTGGAAAACGGAGCGGGCGGCGGCGAATTCGGCGTCACTTCGCTGGCTAGACGGCAGGCTGTAAGAATGATTGATCACTTGCGCCAAAGTGCTCATCGCCTGAAGGATATCACCGAGCAAAAAACTTTTGGGCGCCGCACGCAAAATTTGGGTACTACCGGCAAACAGATAGGTCCCAGTGTGACGGGCTACTTACCCAAACTCCGTAAATCTGTTAATTTGATTCCAAATGAAGCGACTCCAACCCGTCGTCTGGACGAAGGGAACGTTCCTCAGTCCGCAGCACCTGCAGATTCAGGATCGCTTCCTGGAAAACGTGCTGCATTTTCAGCTGGAAAACCTCTCTTTTCGCCCGTGGGGGTTCCGGTCGTTGCAGATCGACGCCAAGGCGCTGTCGGAAGGCCTCTTTCATGTTTCGGCGGCGTCGGGCATCCTGCCGGACGGGCTGCTATTCGAGATGCCGAATTCGGACGGGGCGCCGGCCCCGAAGGAGCTGAAGGACTGCTTCGACCCGGATCAACGCACGCTGGACATTCATTTCGCGGTGCCGCATTACCGCGACCGCGGGCTGAATGTGGCTAATTCGCCGCGGCAGAGCGGCGGCGCGCGCTATACGGCGGAGTACGAGACATTTCGGGACGAGAACACGGGGCTTTCGGAAAAGCCGGTGCAGGTGGCGCGGAAAAACTTTCGATTCCTGACGGAGGGTGAATCGCTAGACGGATATTCCTCGCTGCGCGTGGCGCGGGTGGTAAGGAATCAGGCCGAGATTTTCTCGCTCGATCCGCATTTTGTTCCGCCGCTGCTCGATTTCAGCGCCAACGACTATCTGACGGCGATTGCGCGGCGGCTGGTGGAGATTCTGAGCGCGCGCTCGACCGGCATCTCCGGAATGCGGCGGCAAAAAAACCAGACCCTGGCCGATTTCACGGCGGCCGACATTGCCAGCTTCTGGCTGCTTTACACGATCAACACGACGTTTCCCATCTTTCGCCACCTGTTTGAAACGCGCGGGGGCCATCCGGAGGCGCTCTATTCGGCAATGCTGTCGCTCGCGGGCGCACTTACCACTTTTTCGACGACGATTCATCCGCGCGATCTGCCGCTTTACGACCACGACGAATTGGGCGCATGCTTCACCGATCTCGACACCAAGCTGCGCGAGTTACTAGAAACCGTGGTGCCGAGTAACTTCGTAGCGCTGCCGCTGAAGTTATCGCAACCCTTTATTTACGCGGCATCGATTGATAACGACAAGTATCTGCAGAACACGCGGATGTATCTGGCGATTGGCGCGGAGAGCAGCCAAGCGGAGATTGCGGCGCGCGCTCCGCAGCTAGTGAAGATCTGCTCGGCCAGCCACATCGACCACTTAGTAAAGAACGCGCTGCCGGGGGCGCCCTGACTTACGTGGCTTCGCCGCCGAGCGCGATACCGATCAAGCTGAATTACCAGTATTTCAGCATTGGCCAGTCGGGCGTGGCATGGGAAGCGGTGATCCGCGCGCGGAACCTGGCGGCGTATGTGCCGAGCGATCTTCCTAATCCGCAGTTGGAACTGATTATTTTATTGCCGCAGGCGGGGTGAGCGGGGTAAGGGCGATCATTCCGTGGCGCTAAAGCGCTGCTTAACGCGGAATGCGGCTCGCCTGATAAGAGGCACGGACTGTTGGGCGGACCAACGTTTCTTGATGCAAGCTACGTAGTTATTAAGGTCCGCAAAATGCGCGATTGCTTCTTATGGAGTCGTAGGCAATCTTGACTCTTATGAATTAGCAGGCGCCTGAAAAAGGCAAATGGGCCGCCGATGAACGCAAATCAAAGCGGATAAGCCCATTTTTTTCAATCTGCGTTGATCAGCGTTTATCCGCGGTAACCGATTTGAGGTTGTTTTTTTCAGCCACCTGTTAGGTTTGGCGAATTATGCGGACCCTTCGAATATGGGTTACGGCTCGCACGACCGAAAAGCCAGATTACCCGTTGTGACGGGCGCTGAGAAGGCGCTCGATTTCTTTCATCGAAGCGTGGGAGGCGGCTATCTGTCCCTGGCCCGAAATGTGAGTCTCTAACTCCATGCGGCCAGCGAAGCCGTCACGCTCGAGCGCGTTAAATATTGCCGCCCAGTCCTGATGCTCGGGATAATCCAGCAGGCTCTTGCCCTTGACGTGCACATTCCAGATGCGGTCCTTGGGCAGGGTCTCGTAGCCATCGGGATAGGGCTTCTCTCCGAGAGCGAGGCCGTTGAGCGAATCCCAATTGATGCCTACGTTCTTCGGCAGCGACGGCATCAGCTTGGCGGTCTCGGCAGAGGTACCGGCATTTTGCGAATACTCGTTTTCGATCAAGAGACGGAAGCCCTCCTTTTGGGAGAGGGCGGCCATTTCGCCAATCACGTCGGCGATGCGGGGGAAGACGGACTCGGGGTTTTCGACGCGCGTGAAAGTGAAGATACGGAGGTCTTTGCAGTTGAACGCCTGGCCGGCGCGGAAGCCGAGGCGGAGATCGTCAAGGCGGCGATCGAACTGAATTTTTTCGCGGGCAATGCGCTTCTCACGAGCGGCGGGGTCTTCGGGCGTCTTGCGCAGGGGCTCCGTGCCGGGGAGGCCGAATTTCAAAAACGGCGTGTCGAGAAAACTGATGCCGATGCCAGCGGCCTTGAAATCGCCGGCTACTTTTTTGAGTTCGGCGGGCTCAAGCGAGTAGTACGGGCTTGTTTTTGTGCCTAAGGGTGCGGGAATATCACGCAGGGAGAGCCATTGCAAACCGAAGGTGTGGGCGAACTCGATAGACTCTGCGGGCGAGCGGGAGACTTCATCGGTGATGGCGCTTACGCGCGAGCGGTCGAGCGGCTTGCCGGTGGCGCGGGCGGCAACGGTGGCGGCGAACGTGGTCGCAAGGAAGGAACGGCGATTCATTTTTTGGCTCCAGATGGCATTATACTCGGGGGCGCGCGTCGGGTACTATGAAGCCATCACCCCCTGGAAGCAAAACCTACGCGTTATTCTGATTTCGACGCGCAACCCGCTCAATATTGGCGCGTCGGCGCGCGCGATGGCGAACTTCGGCTTCTCGCGACTGCGCGTAGTGAATCCATACGACGTCGCCTTCAGGGAAGCCCGCTCGGCTATGGGGGCCGCGCCGCTGCTGCAGGCGGCGGAAGAGTTTCCGACGGTCGGGGCAGCGGTGGAAGATTGCTCGCTGGTGGTGGGAACGACATCGGTGGGCCATCGCGAGCTGCAGCACCCTTTACGGCGGCTGGAATACGGCGCGCGGTTGATCCTTCGGCGATTGGCCGCTGTACCGGCTGCCCCGGTCGGGTTGCTTTTCGGCTCGGAGAAATTCGGACTGTCGAACGACGACCTGAGCCATTGTCATTGGCTGATGCGCATCCCAACAATGGATGCCGAACTCTCGATGAATCTGGGCCAGGCGGTGGCGCTATGCCTTTACGAATTGGCGCGCGATCCCAAGGCGGTGGAAGCGCGGCCGGAGAAGATCCGCTCGGCGGGCGCGGCGGAGAACGAGAAGATCACCAGCATGCTGATCGATGCGCTGCGCGCAAGCGGTTATATTAATCCGACAACCGCGGTTTCGACAGAGGAAAAAGTGCGGCGGCTGGTGCGGCGCCTGGATATTGCGCAGCGCGATGCGCCGGTACTACTAGGAATGCTAAGGCAGATCCTGTGGAAGCTGCGGTGATAGAATTCTGGGCGTCGGGTTTGCCGTTCGGGATCTTGCATGTTGGTAATTCGCGATCAGCAGATTGATCAGCTTGAACGCAACGCGCGGGCCGTTTTTCGACGCGAAGTGGCCCTTTATATCGGCGAACACCACGGCAGCTTGGCGGTTCATCTTCCCCAGGGAGACCTTCTGATCAGCACGATTCCTGAGGTTGCAATAAGGACAATGGTGCGGACGGGAATCGACCGAGCCGCGGGATATGGGATCCGATGGAAATCCACGCAGGCATCCTTCGTGACGGCCATGTTCGTTGTTGCGCCAAACTTTGACGAAGATCCGCTGGTGCATGAACTCTTGAGTGATGAGCGCGTGAAGCCGGACCATCGGATGTACTCCGTGGTGAACCAGTTGAGTTCAGAGCATTGGCGGGCCATTCGCGAGAGGTACGATGTGCACGCCTGGGGTCTGGCGCATGGCTAATGGCGGGCCTGCCGAAGATGCCGCGCCCATTCAAAACGCGCAGAGCGCATTCCCGAACTGCCCCGCTGGCGCAGTGCAGGGGTGCCCGACGCCTTGCGTGAAGGAGATCAAGGCGACCGCGCCGGCGACGCAGAGGATTCGGCACGGGAAGGTATTTGATCAAGGCTGGAAGAACCTGGCCGCGTCGAAAAAACCGGCATCGGGAGACCCGGTGCGTCTGGACGACGTATTCACGACGAGCGCAAGCGACAAGAGCGTCGAATCGAATACGCCCATTTATCTGATTCGCGGATGCAAGGACATCTTACTCGAGGCCACTACCGATCCGCCGAATACCGCGGTGACGTGGAAGGTGGAGAACAACGGGACCAATGGGACGGTTCCGGCGATCACGGGAAAGGGCGTGAAGGCAACACTCAAGACAAATCGCGAGGGCTCATTTTCCGTGATTGCGACGCTTGGTCCGTGCAAGGTGATTTGGAATGTCATTTTTGTATGGATCAAGGTTGGGCCGGCGGCGATTGAATTTAAGAGCGGTGAGATCGGCACTAGCGCCACGGGGCCGGCCGGGGACATCACCGGAATTACGCTGATCGAATCTGAGCACAAGTTCGCAGATCATACCGTTTATCCATTCACGTGCAGCGCGACGGTCGAAATGATTGGATTTCGAGCAAACGGGGTAAAGCCGAGCGCCAAAGTGCACATTCACGGTCTGCAGAATCAGACGGGGAACACTCTCACCGGGCATTATGTGAAAGGAACATCGAAAGAAATGTCGGTTGGCGGGACACCCGCGGTTGACTCGAATACTTCCGGCATCGATACGCCATTCATGGATTCTCCTGGGCATATCGACCCGGACGACAGCGCCACGTCGCCCGATAAGGAAGTATTCAACTTGATTATTCAGGATCCGCCCAACGCACTGCTTTTCAATAAACATGAGCACACGAAAACGGTGCTTCGAAAGGTTTCCGGCGGGTTTCAATTCAAGACAGCCATTGCGTCCAGAAGCGACGATGCAAAGAATACAATCGTGGTTCATGCATTCACGACGTGGTTTATAGACTTCAGCGGCACGATTCAACTGGAAAATGACGACCCCAACACGAGCGGGAGCTTCACAGCCACTGCGGCAAAGGCAGACGGGAACGGTTCGCTCAAACTGATTGAGGCGCAGAGCGGCGGCCAGGACGCTGGCCTAGCGGGATTTGAAACCTTCCCGCCAAGCAGTTTGGACTCACGAATGGCCCCTAACATCTATAGTCCATAACCCATCCGGCGCCGTAACAGGAACGGGCGGCTACTGCGCTAAGATGGAATTTTGCAGACCAAACCGCCGAGCGTCGTCGCGATTTATCCGGGCTCGTTCGATCCCATTACCAATGGGCACCTCGATATGATTCAGCGGGGGGCGCGGCTGTTCGACCGGCTGATCGTTTCGATTCTGCGGAATGAGACGAAGGCGCCGCTCTTCTCCGTCGAAGAGCGCATGGAGATGCTGCGCGAGGTGCTCCACGGGTACCCGAACGTGGAGGTGGATTCATTCGGCGGATTGCTGGTGGAACACGCCGCGACGCGCGGGGCTACCGTCCTGATGCGGGGGATTCGGGCCATTTCGGATTACGAAAACGAATGGCAGATGGCGCTGATGAACCGGCGGCTTCAGCCGGGACTCGAGACCGTGTTTATGATGGCGAGCGAGGCGCACTCCTTTATCAGTTCCCGGCTGGTGAAGGAGGTCTTCAGTTTGGGCGGGAATGTCGCCGGGCTGGTGCCGCCCTCGGTTGAGGCGCGGCTTCGCGGCAGGTTAACGCAAGCAGCACCGATTTAAAAAAGAAGGGGCGTAATTAAAACGATGCCAGCAGTAGCGAACGCAATCGCGGAACGAATATCGAATATCAGCGAATCCTCCACTATGAAAGTGGCGGCCGACGCGGGCAAACTGCGCGCCGAAGGCGTGGACGTGGTGGATTTCGGCGCCGGCGAGCCCGACTTCCCTACCCCGGATAATATCAAGCAGGCTGCTATCCGCGCGCTGGACCAGAACTTCACGAAATACACGGCGGCGGGCGGCATCCTCGAGCTGAAAAAGGCGGTCTGCGAGCGGCACACGCAGGATTTCGGCACCGATTACAAGCCCAACGAGTGCCTGATTACGGTAGGCGGCAAGCACCTCATTTTCAATCTGACGCAGGCGCTAATTAACCCCGGCGACGAGGTGGTGATCCCTGTGCCGTATTGGGTGACGTACAAAGACGTCGTCAATTTCGCGGGCGGCAAGTGCGTTTTCGTGGACACCGACGAGAGCGAAGGCTTCACGCTGACGGCGGCGATGATGGAGCCCTATCTGAACGCGCGGACGAAGCTGGTCTTGATGAACTCGCCCTCGAACCCGAGCGGCGCGGTGATGGACCGCGGCGAGTTCGAGAAGATCTTCAAGCTGTGCGCGGACCGCGGCATCTATCTGATGACCGACGAGTGCTATTGCAAGTTTCTTTATGACAGCGAACCGTTCTCCATTGCGTCGATGCCGGGCGCGAAGGACACGGTGTTAGTGGCAGGCTCGCTTTCGAAGACTTACGCGATGACGGGATGGCGGATCGGGTTCGGCCTGGCGCCGGCGCCCATTATCAACGCCATGGCGAAGCTGCAGAGCCATTCGACATCGAACCCGACCTCGATTGCGCAAAAGGCGGCGGTGGAAGCATTGCGAGGGCCGCAGGAATCGGTGGTAGCCATGCTTGCCGAATATCACAAGCGGCGCGATTTCGTGGTGCGGCGGTTACGCGAGATTCCCGGCGTGGAGTGCCAGGAGCCGCGGGGCGCATTTTACGCCTATCCGAACCTGAAGGTGGTCATCGGCAAGAACGGTATCCGTGATTCGCTGCAACTCTCGGAGCGATTGCTAGCGGAGGCCCACGTCGCCGTAGTGCCCGGGGAGGCATTTGGCACGGAGCACCACGTTCGTATTTCCTACGCGACGTCGATGCACGAACTGGAGCGAGGGCTTGACCGGATCCATCAATTCGTCGTGAAGAACTCGTAGACATGGCGCGGCCGCAACGCCTGACTACCTCCTTGCGTGAGCGCGTCTGGGGACGGACGCATCTGGCGCCCTGGTTCGGCGACCAGGCAAAGCCGGTGGGCGAGGCGTGGTATCTTTCGGACCGCGACCTGCCGCTGCTAGTGAAGATGATTTTCACTTCGGAGCGGCTTTCGGTGCAGGTGCATCCGGACGATGGCGAAGACGGCGCACGCGGGAAGACGGAGATGTGGCATATTCTGGACGCGGCGCCGGGGGCGACGATTGCGCTCGGATTTCGCGAAGAAATCACGCGCGAACGACTGCTGGACGCGACCAAGAGCGGCGAAATTGAGGGATTGCTGAACTGGGTTCCGGTGCGCGCTGGCGAGACGTATTTCACGCCTGCGCATACTGTTCACGCGATCGGCGCGGGAATCGTTCTCTTTGAGATTCAACAGAACTCGGATGTGACGTATCGTCTTTGGGATTACGGCCGGCCGCGCGAAATTCACGTGGAAAAGGCTGTAGCAATTGCGGATCTTGGACTGCATCCAGGAGCTTCGCAGCCACTGCAACTTGGAGCGGGCCGCGTGGAATTGGTGCGGACGAAACACTTCGTAACAGAATTGATCGAAGCGTCGCGATTCGTCGCCGAACCGCAGGAGTGCCAATTGGCGGTCTGCATCGAAGGGCGCGGGGTTATAGGAGGCGAAGAGGTTCGCGCGGGGGAAACGTGGCTGTTGCCGGATGAGACGGTGAATATGGAGTGCGACGGGCGATTTTTGCGGACGTTCGTGCCGGAGTAGTTAGAGATCGGCTGCGAATTGCTCACTCGGCACCCGAAAATTAACATTCAACGCCGTAGACGGCAACTCGCCATGCTGAATGCGATCAGCGATCGCCTCAATCGCAAGCCTTTCCGCAGTGGAGACAGCTTCCTCAAGCGACTCGCCATAGGTCATGACGCCGGGCAACTCGAGTGCTTCGGCAATCCAGCGTCCGTCTTCTTCTCGATCGAGCTCGATCGTGACATCCACGCATTTAGTATCGCTCAATTCCGAGGGCCAACAACGCAAGGCCGCCGCCGCAACCGCGCCCCCATCACGCTACACTAGTACTTTCATGCCAACGCTTCCCGCGCACGCCGGTTCCGCGCTCGAGATGCGTTGCGACTTTTGGGGGATCAACTTTGGGATTGACGGTCGGGATTGCCGCTGAGTCGGCGCCGGGCGAGCGTCGTGTAGCGATGACGCCTGGCGCGCTTTCCGTTCTGAGTAAAAGCAACGCCGAATATTTACTTGAATCCGGCGCTGGTTTGCCGGCCGGCGTCCGCGATTCCGAGTATGTGGAAAAAGGCGTGCGCATCGGCACTCGCGAAGAGGTCTTCGCCGCGGCCGACGTCATTCTACAAGTGCGCGGGTTGGGCGCCAACCTGGACGCGGGGCGCCGCGATTTGCCATTGATGCGCGCCGGGCAGACTGTGATCGGCTTTGGTGAGCCGCTTACCTCCATTGATGCCGCGCGCGATCTGGCGGAACGCGGCGTGAGCTTCCTTTCCATGGAATTGATGCCGCGCATTACGCGCGCCCAAAGCATGGACGCACTCTCTTCCATGGCAACGATTGCGGGCTACAAGGCCGCGCTGATCGCCGCCAATTCGCTGCCGCGTATGTTTCCTATGCTGATGACGGCGGCGGGAACAATTGCGCCGGCGCGCGTACTGGTGCTGGGCGCGGGCGTAGCGGGATTGCAAGCGATTGCCACCTGCCGCCGCCTGGGCGCGGTGGTCAGCGGATACGATATACGCGCCGCCGTGCGGGAACAGATCGAAAGCCTGGGCGCGCGATTCGTGGTGCTGGATATGGGCGAGGCAGCGGCGGAAGATAAGGGCGGCTACGCGAAGGCGATGGGAGAAGAGTTTTACCGGCGGCAGCGCGAGGCGATGGGCAATGTACTCGCCGAGCAGAACGTGGTGATTACGACCGCGGCGGTGCCGGGGAAGAAGGCGCCCATTCTGATTTCGCGCGAGATGGTTCACCGTATGCCTCCGGGATCGGTGATTGTGGACATTGCGGCCGAGCGTGGCGGCAACTGCGAATTGACGAGGCCCGGAGAGATTGTGGAAGAGAACGGGGTGGCGATTCACGGGCCCGTGAATCTGCCTGCGTCGATTCCGTACCACGCAAGCCAGATGTACTCGCGCAACATCGCGACGTTTCTCAAATACCTGATCAAAGACGGCAAGCTTACGCTCGATCAGACCGACGAGATTGTGCGCGAAACGCTGGTCACGCATGCGGGGGAAGTGGTTCACATGCGGGTGCGCGAATCGATGGGTCTGCCGGCGCTGGCAACCGTCTCATAGGAAAATATGGCATCGGAACTGGAACTTAGTCTCTACGTGTTCATGCTGGCGACCTTTGTCGGCCTGGAAATCATTCGGAAGGTTTCGCCGCTACTGCACACGCCCTTGATGTCGATCACGAACGCGATCTCAGGCATTTGCGTGGTGGGGGCGATCCTGGTTACGGAATCGGCGGGCGATTCGACTTTTGGCCGCGTGTTGGGCTTCATCGCCGTGATGACTTCGGTGATTAATATTGTTAGCGGGTTCCTGATCACCGACCGGATGCTGAAGATGTTCAGAAAGCGCGACGATCAGAAGGGGCCGGGTAAGCCGTGATCGCTCACCTGGTTCAATACGCTTACATTATCGCGGCCGCGCTGTTCGTTCTGTCTCTGAAGTGGATGAACTCTCCCACCACCGCGCGGCGCGGCGTTTTCGCCGGCGAGGTGGGCATGCTGCTGGCGATTGTAGGCACGCTGCTGCTGCACAACATTGTCAACTGGGAATGGATTCTGGCGGCATTTTTCATTGGAACCGCAATCGGCGTGCCCCTGGCATACAAGATGCCGATCACCGCCGTGCCGCAGCAGACGGCGCTCTCACACGCTTGCGGCGCACTTGCCGCAGCCATGGTGGGAACCGCGGAATATTACCGCGACACGCCGAACCTGCATGGCTTCACGATGGTGGCGCTGGTCGCGGAAACGCTGCTGGGGTTTCTCACTTTTACAGGCAGCCTGATGGCCGCCGGCAAATTGCAGGAAGTGCTGCCCACGCGGCCGATCACGTATCGCAATCAGAACCTGATCAATCTGACGCTATTCACGATCGCGCTCGTGATCGGCATACGACTGATCTTCGTTCCTACGGATACCTACCTGTTCCCGGTCTTCGCCGGACTCTCATTGCTTTTCGGCGTGCTGCTGATTATCCCCATTGGCGGGGCCGATATGCCGACCGTGATTGCGCTGCTCAACTCCTTTGCGGGCCTTTCCGCCTGCGCGATGGGCTTCGCGCTGAACAACAAACTGCTGGTGATTGCCGGGGCGCTCGATGGATCGTCAGGGTTGATTCTTTCGATTATTATGTGCAAGGCGATGAACCGGTCGTTCATTGACGTGCTCTTTGGCGCATTCGGGCAGGCGCAAACGGTAAAGGCCGGCGGCCCTCAACGTACCGTGCACAGCGCAAGTCCGGAAGAGGCTGCGCTCATTCTGGAATCGGCGTCGAGCGTGATTATTGTGTCGGGCTATGGCCTGGCTGTGGCGCAAGCGCAGCATAAGCTACGCGAACTCTACGATATTTTGACGCGCCGCGGAGTGGACGTGAGGTTCGCGATCCACCCGGTGGCCGGCCGCATGCCGGGGCATATGAACGTGCTTCTGGCGGAGGCTGACATCCCGTACGACAAGCTTTACGAAATGGACGACATCAACTCGGATTTCGCGCAATGCGACGTCGCCCTGGTGATTGGCGCGAACGACGTGGCAAACCCCGGCGCGCGCAAGGATAAAGACAGCCCGATTTACGGCATGCCGATTCTGGACGTGGACCGAGCACGGACGGTGATGGTGATCAAGCGGTCGATGAGCCCGGGCTTCGCGGGCATCGACAACGAGTTGTTCTATATGGACAAGACGCTGATGTTGTTTGGCGATGCCAAGGCTTTCGTGGCGGAGATTGTCAAAGAACTTCCGGCGGCGTAAGTCTGCCATTCTCATCTAGAGTCTTTCAGGCGGTGCGGTCTCGATAGGTTAGTAATACCATTGATGGAATGCGGTGTTGCCTTCTTCTCTGGGCTTTCACGGCGCTCTTGCTGAACGCACAGTCTTCCTCTATCGACAGCCGGACAAAGGACCTGAGTTTTGTCGCCACGCAGTTGCCGAACTTGGATCCGAACTTCTTTTCTAACCTCTCCCGAGTGGAGTTTCAGCAGGCGGTCAACGACCTTCAGGCCGGCCTCGGTACGTTGACGGATTCGCAGTTCTACGTGGGCTTGGCACAATTGGTAGCACTGCCGGGTGACGCGCATACTTACCTTTATCTCAGTAACGCGCCTGGCTTTCAGACGCTCCCACTCCATCTGAGATGGCTTGACGATGGCGTGTTCGTCACCTCCGCCGGTCCGGAATACACATCTGCATTGGGAACCAGGCTCATCGCGGTCGGCGGTTTGCCCGTTGGCGAGGTGGTACAAAGGCTCGGGACGGTCATCCCCCATGAAAACGATCAATGGCTGCACTATGCGGCTCAGACCTACCTGGTCCAACAACAGACCCTGGAGGGTTTGGGTATCATCCCGGAAGGGTCTGGGGCGCAGATGACGTTCCAGCGCCTTGACGGCGCCGAGTTCAATTTGGCTGTGACCGCCTCCAACGAGCCGCGGACCTCGCTCCTGTCCGTCTCTACAGGGACCATACCGGACTACCTCCTGAACACGTCCGCAAACTACTGGTTTGCATACTCAGCCGCGAATCGCATGCTTTATTTCAAATATAATGTCTGCGCGAACGATCCATCCAACCCCTTTTCAACATTTACCGCTGGCCTCTTGAGGATGGTCGATTCGAATCCGATCGACACTTTTGTGTTCGACTTTCGCGGCAATACCGGAGGTGACGATAGTCTGATCAATCCGCTATTCAACGGCCTCGCACAGCGCCTTCCGCAGCTCGCCGACAATCCCGATTTCGCGGTCTACGTGGCGATTGACAAAGGCACGTTTTCCTCCGCCATGGACGACGCGGAAGTGTTTAAGGGGCCGGGCCTGGGCGCTCCCATGCGTCTGATCGGCGAACCCACGGGAGGCAAGCCTGCGCATTTCGGCAACGTGGCCTCATTCATCCTGCCGGGTTCTCAAATCCCCGGCCAATACTCGCGGCAGTTCAATGCCGCGCCTTCCTACATCCCGGCTGGGGACCTATCCCTCGAACCCGATATCGCAATTGCCATTCGGTCCACGGACTATTTCGCGCGCTTCGACCCGGTCATGGCGGCGATTCTCGCAAGGTCACAGGCGGCGCCCCCGCCTCCAACCGGGGATGTGATTACTGTCAGCGGCGCGAGTTATCGAACCGATAAAGGAATCGCACCGGGATCGATTGCCATTTCGTTCGGCGCCTTCTCGAAAACTCCCGATGGAGTGCTTGTCTCCGGTATCGCATCTCAAGTACTCGCCGCCAGCACGACCCAGGTGAACTTCATCGTGCCGGTGATGCTCTCCCCTGGCGTGACAGTCATTTCCATAAGAGCATCTGGCATTGAGATCGCTTCCGGAACGTTTACGGTATCTGCCGCCGGCTCCGGAATTTTTGTTCTGCAGCCTGGCGATCCACAGCAACCCGGCGCTATTGAGAACCAGGACTCCAGCGTAAACGATGCGTCGAATCCAGCTGCTCCTGGTACTGCGGTTGAAATCTATGCAACCGGCTTCAGCAAAGGTACTCCGCCCGTTCAGGTCTTCTTCGGCGATATCCCCGCCCCGGTGCTTTACAGCGGCTTGGCCGGCCCCGGTCTGTGGCAGATCAACGCCAGTGTTCCCAACGGGCTATCCGGACGGACCCCGGTATTCCTGATATCAGGCGGGGTGGCGAGCAATGCCGTCACGATCACAGTTCAGTAAGCCTCTGCCACTGTGATGTGCCCTCAGGAAGATCGCTTTTTCCCGCCGCAACCCTCCCATGAGGCCGGGTAGATCACGCAGAGAAGCCCAAAGAAGATTAGCAGTAGTTTGTTAATGGCGGCGCTCTCCGACGCTTTTCGCATTTGCGGGCTCGTGCCAGGCACACAAGAGGAGAGTTTTGGTCCGTGTGTAACACTAAACCCAGGCTTTGTCGTTGTCTAGACGAGCTGTTCCATATGGACAAGACGCTGATGTTGTTTGGCGACCCGAAGGCTTTCGTGGCGGAGATTGTCAAAGAACTTCCGGCGGCGTAAGGAGGCGGTATGAAAAAGTGCGTAGCGGTTCTCGTGGCGCTAGCCGCAATAGCCACCGGCGCGCCAGCGGACAATTTCGATTCGGTGGAGAGCGTTATACGCGCCGTCTACGATTCGATTTCCGGGCCGGCAGGTCCACGGGATTGGGCGCGCTTCCGTCTGTTATTTGCCGACGGCGGCCGCCTGATTTCCATGCGCACGGTGAATGGCGTTTCGACGCCGTCTGTGATGACGCCCGACGAGTACGGCCAGAGAGCAGGGGCGAACTTCGAGAAGAATCCATTTTACGAGATGGAAGTGGCGCGGCGCGTGGAGGGTTTCGGGGCGATCGCACATGTCTTCAGTACTTACGAATCGCGCCGCGCGCCGGGTGAGAAACCGTTTGCGCGTGGAATCAACAGCTTTCAACTGGTGAAGACTGCCCAAGGATGGAAGGTGATGACTATCCTTTGGGATTCCGAACGCGAAGGCAATCCGCTGCCAGAGAAGTATCTTACGTCGCCGAAATAAGGCGCGGGAGGAGAAGCATCGCCCGTAGAGCAGCGGCGCCCTTCGATTCTGTAAAGACAACAAACGCTGCCCGGATATCCTCAGCCTGGGTGGTGAAGCCGACCGCGATGCGGGCGCGGTCGCTGAAGGAGACCGTGAAAAGTCGCCCTCAGGTTGAATGCCGGGTGGGGGAATTCAACATTACTTGTGTTCCCGCGCGGCAACTGATCATCTCCGCGGCGGATCCCTGGTTCACCGAGACTTCGATGAAGCCTGAGCTGCCTTCAATCAGGAACAACTGTCCGGGCGCGCATTCGGCATAATTCTGCGCAACCGTGGAGATCTTAACCTTGCCGATGGCGAGGGTGAACCGTTTTCCGGCAATCTCGCTCGCGCGCAGACTAGTGACTATATTGCCGAAGCGGTCGATGTGCAGCACTTGGAATGATTGCTTCGCATCCGGGAATTCCAGTGTTACGAAATCTTGAATCATTTTACCCATGCCCGCGGGGGGCGTCCCGGCAGCCAGATGCGCGGCTACGGGTGCGAAGATGTCGCGTCCGTGAAATGTACGGCTGACGGGGTGGCGGAAGTAGCGCGTATTCGAAATGACGCGAACCTTGTGTTTCTCATGCGCCATGACCATCGCGAAGAGGCCGTTATCCGGCCCAACGAAATATTGCCCGGCCGCCTCAACTAGAATGGCTCGCCTGTCGGAGCCCACGCCCGGGTCGACTACCGCGATGTGGACTGTGCCCTTGGGAAAACAGGCGTAGGCCTGAGCAAGCAGATAGGCGCCTTCCGCGATCTCAAAGGGCGTCACTTCATGACTGATATCGACGATGTGCGCGCGCGGGCAGATGCCGAGAATTATCCCTTTCATTGCGCCCACATAGTGGTCGGAGAGGCCGAAATCCGTGGTGAGGGTAAGGATTCTTGGAGCCATTCGCTAAAATAGAAGTACTTGCAGCACTTTTACTTCGACCACAACGCCACCACTCCGATCGCCCAGGAACCCTTGGACGCGATGTCGGCGTGCCTTGGTCAAGTGTATGGTAACGCGTCCAGCATTCACTACTTCGGTCAGCTTGCCAAGCAGCGACTGGAGGCGGCGCGACGTCAGGTTGCCGCGCTTCTGGGCTGTGACGCGAAGGAGCTGGCTTTTACGTCGGGCGGCACGGAGTCCGACAACCTGGCGATTCTGGGGGTTGTGCGCGCCACGGGCGGGAGGCGGCACGTGATCACCAGCGCGATTGAGCATCCGGCCGTGCTTGGACCCTGCGCGCAGGTGGAACGCGAGGGCGTGGAAGTGACGCGCGTGCGAGTGGGCGCGGACGGTGTGATCGACCCCGGCGACATCCGGCGCGCGCTTCGTCCCGAGACAACTTTGATTTCCATCATGCATGCCAACAACGAATTGGGAACGCTGCAGCCCATCGCCGAGATTGCCGCGATCGCGCGCGAGGCGGGGGTTCCGCTGCATGTAGACGGCGTGCAGGCGCTGGGCAAAGTTCCGGTCAATGTTCGCGAACTGGGCGTGGATCTCTACAGCGTGAGCGCGCATAAAATTTATGCGCCTAAGGGCGTGGGCGCGCTCTACGTGCGCAAGGGAGTGAGGCTTGCGGGCGTCACGTTCGGCGGTCAACACGAACGCGGACGCAGGCCCGGGACGGAAAACGTGCCTGCCATTGCGGGCTTTGGAGCGGCGGCAGAACTGGCGAGTGTCAATCTGGAAACTGAGAACGCGCGTATCGCCGGCCTGCGCGATCAACTGGAGGCGGCGATTCTAGAGGACGTTCCGAATACTCGTGTTAACGGATCGCGCGAGCGTCGGACGCCGAACACGACCAACATTCAGTTCGAAGGAATCGACGGCGAAGCGATGGTGATCGCACTCGACCTGCGGGGCTTCGCGGTATCGACCGGTTCGGCATGTTCGAGCGGCGCGATCACGCCTTCGCATGTGTTGACGGCGATCGGGCTTTCGAGTGAGCAGGCGCGATCGAGTATTCGCTTTTCGCTAGGCGCATCGAACACGCAGGAACAGGTGAGCGCGCTTACTGACGCGATAGAAGGCTCGGTGGCGCATCTGCGCCGAATCTCGGTGCATGCCTGAAATGACTGAAAACTTGCCGATTGCGGTAGCCATGTCGGGCGGAGTGGATAGCTCCACCGTCGCCGCGCTGCTGGTGCGCCAGGGGCATCGCGTAGTGGGAATGACGATGCAGCTCTGGAATCAGCGGCGATTGCCGGAACTGGCGAGCGAGGACGGAGCGGAATCCGGATCCGGCCGCTGTTGTTCACTCGACGACGTCTACGATGCGAGGCACGTCGCCGAGCAGCTTGGGGTTCCTTATTACGTGGTTAACTTCGAGCGCCAGTTCGAAGACCAGGTGGTGAAACCGTTCGTGGCGGAGTACCTTGCCGGACGCACGCCGGTGCCGTGCACGTTATGCAATAACTACATCAAGTTCGACCGATTCCTTGAAATGGCGGATGCCGCCGGCGCGCAGCAGGTGGCCACGGGCCACTATGCTCGCATCCGGCACAACGCGGATACGGGACGTTATGAGTTGCTTCGCGGGGTGGATAGCGCCAAAGACCAGACCTATTTTCTTTTCGGACTGACGCAGGCACAGCTCGCGCGAACTCTGTTCCCGCTGGGCCATCTGACCAAGCCCGAGGTTCGCGAACTGGCGAGTTCGATGGGACTGGGCGTGGCGGTGAAAGCGGATAGCCAGGAGATCTGCTTCGTTCCAAACGGCGATTACGCAGCTTTCATGAGCGCATATCTTAAGGAGAGCGGCGTGGAACCCGCACGCTCGGCGGGCGACATCGTCAACGAAAACGGGCAGGTGTTGGGACGCCACGAAGGGGTCCATCATTTCACGGTGGGACAGCGCAAGGGCCTGGGCATCGCCGCGGCCGCACCCCTCTACGTGATTGCCACAGATCCAAAAAGCCAGCGGGTGGTAGTGGGATCGAATGACGGCCTGCTACGCGAGCGATGCTTCGTCAAGGACGTGAACTGGATTTCGATCGCGGGGGCTGATGGGCCGGTACGCGCCCAGGTCAAGATTCGCAACAAGCATGCCGCCGCAGATGCTACCCTGCTGCCGGCGGGGGATGCGGGACGAGTGGAAGTGACTTTCGATTCGGCGCAGCGCGCGATCACGCCGGGGCAGGGGGCGGTGTTTTATGACCGGGATGTGGTGTTGGGCGGCGGGTGGATCGAGTAGAGTGGTGGGAAGTCGAGGGAGTCGAGGAAGTCAGAACCGAGGAGCGCGGGATTGGCCGCCATCCAATGGTCCATTGCCGGGACAAACTACGTCATCTTGAGGCCGTCATCTTGGGGAAGAAACGGCCCACGCGTTTCATATAGCGGCGGTACCGGTCGCCGAAGCGCTCGATCAGGTACATCTCTTCGGTTCGCGTTCGGACTGCTAACAAGGTAAACATTAGGCTTGCCGCAACAGGAATCAGCCAGGTTCCCAGCGCAAGGCCCAGGGACAACCCGATCATCAGGATTCCTGTGTACATCGGATTCCTTACGAAGCGGTAAGGGCCGCCGTCTACGAAATACGCATCCCGGCGCACCACTACCGTGTCGGTAAGGTTCTTCCCGAGCGTGCGAAACATCCAGATCAACCTGGCGACTGCGCCGGCGAAATCTGCCACGCCAAGCCAGCGCACCCCCAACGGCATGGGCCGCGAGGCCCATTCAAACCATGCGGGCTTCGCCAACCACAAAGCCGTGGATCCAAAAGTCAATAATCCAAGAAGGCGAATTGCGATCAGAATCGCCCAGCCTTCCTTGGTGCGGTCCAGCTGCTCTCCGGACGCCTGGGAACGCACTCGATGATAGCCGCCCACGGCCAGGAAGGCGAGGCTCAACGCGATCAGGACAAAGCGGATTTGCTGGGGCATCAGTCTAAATCAACGGTCACGGTGGTCAAACTATTAAGCTCTACGCCAGAGGGTCAGGCGGCTTTCCATCGCTTTAATTCGGACGCCAGCCGTTCGTTTTCTTCCTTCAGAGTCTGCATCTGCTTTTCGACGGGTGACAGCGCCGTGCGGATCTGTTCTTCGGTAAAGCGTGGAGTAATGTGCTGCTGACAGTTCCAGTCGAAGGCTTCAACGTGAATCACGAATACGCGTTCGACTACGGCGTCATACTCCGGATCGGCCAGTTTTCTCTGCCACTCCTTCGCGTCGATTCCTTCCAGTATTTTGACTCGCCCGAGGATTTTGAGGCGCGCCTGCCTGGGATAATCGACGCTGATAAGCGCGACCCGGTCGTCTGTCATCAGATTTCCGGCGCTGACGTACTGCTTGTTGCCACGGAAATCTGCAAACGCGACCGTATGCTCATCGATAACATTCAGGAAACCGGCTGGACCACCGCGATGTTGGACATACGGCCAGCCAGTGGCGCCGATGCTAGCCATGTAGAAGCTGTCCATTTCAGCCAGGAACTGGATTTCCGACGGGCCAAGGCCATCCTGGGCAAAACCTGAAGCTTCACGCCTGGCGTATTGACGCCGGCTGCCGTACCGCTCCTGCAGTGATTTGACGACCGGAGTAAAGACTAAAGATCCAAATGGGTAGGCAATAGTGAGATACCTTGACGAGCAGGTTACCGAAACGGTTAGATGCTGTTTGCGGTCGAAAAGTCGCGGCCACGTCGTCTAGTTCGCCGAAGGTCTCTCAACATGGTCCAAGACAAGGACTTCGGTTGAGTCTTTCCGTGGCTCCAGTTTCAACCCAAGCTGGTCCTGAACGGCTTCCAAGACCGATGCCTGCGCGGACAATGGATCAGTTCTCTTCTCTTGAGCGAACTGCGGCCAATCCAGATTTGCGAATTCGTAACTCCCCGTGAGACCAGTCCGATCCACCACCGGCCGATCTACATAAAGCGTGAGCAGGTTCATAAAACTGGTAATCGTGCTCATTATGCGCGGCGGCCTCGTGGTCGGCATAGTCGTATAGCGGGGCTGAGCCTTCACTTCCTCCTCGCTGACTTCCCGAAGCTTCGACCCCTTCTCGCCAATCACCAGCGCGTACACCGGAAGTTGCCTGGTTTCCCGGTGCAGTTTGAGTTGGAACCGATCCGCCAGAAGGGCTTGCAGCATGAGTTGCAATTGAGCCGACGCAGGCGCGCTGTCGTCTGCCACCCTGGCATCGATGTCAAAATGTTCCCCGGCAGGCGATTTTGCCCAATCCGGCAGCCCGAAAATCTGATAATCCTTTACGCCGTATGCGTCTATGAGCAAATCCTGTACGGTCGCGATGCCTTCGGTAAATCGATTACCCTTCACCTCGAGCCGCCTGCCCCCCGGAGCCGTTGCGAAGCGGAAGACAACCTGTCCAGCCGGCATTTCGTGCCGCTTCACGGAAACGATTTCAAATGCCGGCGAATCGGTGCGCGTGGTTTGCGATACCGCAAGACCCGCGGCGGCCGCCAGCGTAATTCCAATTCGCGTCACCTTCATTTCGCCTCCTCATCCCACTCGTTCTACGCCGTTAGGTCCCGCAATCTCAGGCCAGGGGCATCTTGGCAGTTACCCGCGTACCTTGGCCTAGTCCCGTGTCCAGGCGGAATGTCCCGCCCGATTCCTCCACTCTTTCGCGCATGCCTGCAAGACCAAAGTGCATCTCCTTTGGCTCTCCGTTTTCCGCCGGAGAGAAGCCTGCGCCGTCGTCCGTTACATCGAGCTCGACTTCGGCGGGTCCGAAGATCACGCGCACTGCAATGCGTGCGGGATTGGCGTGCGCGACGGCGTTGCGAAGAGCTTCGCGTCCAACCAGCAGAATAGCCTGGCCGGTCGACGGGTCGAGCGACCCTTCGCCCACCATTTCCGTCTCGATCTGGATACGATGTTCATGGCCCAATTCGCGGGCCAGGTCGAAAAGAACGCGGATCGACGACTCAGCCGCGGGACTATGCCGCAGGTCCCACACGGCCTGCCGCGCCTCTTCGAGAGTCTTCGATACCTGCGTTCTGGCTTGATCGAGCAGCTTACCCGCCTCGCCCGCGTCAATTTCCCGGTAACCCGCGGCTGCTTCGAGCAGAGTAGAAACGCCAACGCAGCCCTGAATCACGGTGTCGTGCATTTCGCGAGCGAGACGCGTGCGCTCGCTCAAAAGCAGTTCGTAGCGTGTGCGCGTCTGCCGCGCATACATTGCCAGGACACCCCAGATGGAAGCGCCAAGCGCCAGTCCGAGCAAGCCGTAGAACCAGCTTGTCTGGTAAAAAGACGGGCGCAGCGTGAAATCGAGCGACGCTTGGGAAGTGGTGGATGGCGTCGCCGCCGGATCGGCGGCTGCGACCAGGAAATGATATTTGCCCGGCGGAAGGTTGGTATAGACCGCGGAACGCGTATGCCGCGCGAAGGTCCAATTATCGTCGAAGCCGACCAGCTTGTAGCGGAAATTGACGCGCTGCGGGGCTGCCAGATCGCACAGGGTGAAATCGATTTCGATTTTGCCCCGCCCCGGCGGCACCGTGACCGCGCTGGACAGAGGAACAGGCCCGTCGCCGGCGACAACTCTCTCGATGAGGACGGGCATGGTACGGCGGGCGGGAATCTTCAGCGGATCGATTCGGACGACGCCTTTCACGGTGGGGAACCATAGGTTGCCGTCAGCCGTCTTTCCGCCGGCGGGCTGGAATCCACCATTCATCTGGCTAGTCAACATTCCATCCGCGGTGCCATAAGGGACAATACCCAGCGGCGAGCGGCGCGCGTCCGTAGCCAGGTCGAGTTCCTTGCGGTCCACCGAGTCAACTCCTGAAGACGTGCTAATCCAGAACCGGCCACTGCCGCTCTCGACAATCTGAAAGATCGAGTTAGCGGACAGACCGTCGGCGGTGGTAAAGCGGCTGATTTTCTGCGAGTCAAAACGGAGCAGACCGCCGCCGCGCGTACCCAGCCAAAGAACGCGCCTGGCATCCTCATAAATGGCCCAGATCTTTTCTCCCGCGAGCGCCGAGAATTCGGAGCTATGCACGATCTTGCCGTCGTGAATCCGATTTAGCCCAGCGTCGGTGCCCACCAAAATATCTCCGCTCGCGGAGGCGAGCATGCAGCGCGTGCTTGGGTAGGAAAGACCATCCTCCAAATAGTAGTTCGTGAATACCTTGCCGTCCCAACGGCTGATTCCGCTATCAAGCGCGAGCCAGATCACGCCGGCGCGGTCCTGAAGAATCTGCCGCACCGTGTTACTCCGCATCCCGTTTGCTTTGGTGAAGACCGTCGCCTTATCGTTCTCCACACGGATCAGACCCTCGCCGAGCGTTCCGAACCAAAGGACGCCCGTGGTATCGCGGAAGACGGTACGCACGCTCAGGCCCGCCGCGGGCGGCGGAAGGGGATACAATTTCATCCGCCCATCGACCAAACGATAGAGTTGCCCGTTCTTGGTTGCAATCCATACGGCTCCCGCGGGGTCGGGGTAAACGGTTGCTACGTTATCGTCTTTCATTCCCTCGGCGGCGCCGATGTTGGCGACCAAGCTCCTGCTCAGCCGTAGTAAGCCGTCCTCACAGCCCACCCACAGATTCCGCTCCAGATCTTCGAAGATGACGTTGACAGCGTTACTGGGTAGCCCAGAAGCGGCGGTAAAGGACATCTCTTGTCCGTCCCGAATGCGGATCAGCCCGCGGCCGGTGGGAGCGATCCAGAGATTCCTGTCGCTGTCCTCGGTCAACAACTGCATGGCAACCTGAGGAAGCGTGCGATCGGCGACCGCGCATCCATTCCGCAGGCGGCTCGCGCCGGCAGGATTAAGCGCCCACACCGATCCCTGCAGTGATGCAAGCGGCCCGCTAATGGAGGCGCCCGCACACCCGGCACCGGCTCGGACGAGTTGGCCGCCCTGCATGGTTAGAAGCCCAGCCGAACTCATGATCCAGATCCGCCCCGATTCGTCTTCCGCAATCGAACCCACCGTCGCCAAAGGAATCTCCGGGGTGCCATCGAGACGGCGGAAGCGATTTCCTTCCATGCGGAAAAAACCGCGATACGTTCCGACCCAGATTGTGCCGGCGCGATCCTGATGAATGGAACGCACGAAGCCGTTGGTCAACCCGTCCGCCGCGGAGTAGTTCTGAAAACGGCCGCTTTGGTAGCGAACCAGGCCGCCGCCCTCGGTGCCGATCCAAAGGGCGCCATCATGCCCAAGGCGCAGGGCAAGGATGCTGTCGTCCGTCAGGGCGGGCGTGTTGGTTCGATCGAAAATGGCGAACCGGACGCCATCGAAACGCGCGAGCCCCCCGGACGTTCCGATCCAGAGGTAGCCATCGGGCGTTTGCGAAAGAGCCTCAATCCGATTTTGAGGAAGCCCGTCCTCAATTCTCCAGACACGCTGGCTGTAGCCGCTGCTGAAACCGGAGGGCGGCGGCGAAGCTCTACCGGCATGAAGCCCGGCCGCAAGCGCCGCGAGCAGCAGCAGATTGCGGGATGGAAATGCGAGCCGATTTTTCATGACTCAGCGTGACTGCAGCGAAGCAGTCTTTATCACTTATACGCCACAACCGTCCGGGCGACAATGCCCACGGGTCATTAACATGGCCCCCAACTATAGATGGGTGCCTGCACTTGCCGGGCATGATAGCATCCATCCAAAGTCGAAACACGCTTTAAGGGAACGCTCTCTAAACTGAGCACAAAACCAGGAGGTTTATATGCGGCTCGTTTCCGCAGCAGGTTGTTTCGTTGTCTTGGCGGCGTCGTTGTTCGCCCAGAACGATCGGGGAACTATCACGGGTGAGGTGAAAGATCCGGCGGGATCGGTGGTTCCAAACGCGACGGTGGTCGCGGCCAATATGGGTACGGGGGCGGAATCGAAGTCCACTACCACATCGACCGGCAATTATACGATTCCATCACTAACGGCAGGCATGTACACGCTTACCGTCGAAGCTCCCGGCTTCAAAAGATTCAGGCAACAGAATATTGAGGTTCAGGTTGCAGTCACGAACCGGATCGACGTCTCTCTGGAAGTCGGTGCAACAACCGATACCGTCACGGTTACCGCGGAAGCGGCGCAGCTGAAGACCGAGTCCGCCGAACAGAGCACGATCATTCAGACCGACCGGATCAACGAATTGCCGTTGAACTTCGGCGGCGGCGGCGGCAGTACAGGCACCATGCGCAGCCCGTTTGCGTTCAACATGCTCTCGCCCGGCGTAACTGGCAGCGGCTCGGACTCGGCGACCATCAACGGCTTGCCACAGGCAACCTTCCGCGTACAGGTGGAAGGTCAGGATTCGACCAGCCAGAACGATGCCAACTGGACGTCGACGGTCTCGCATGCCTCGGTCGATTCCATCGAGGAATTCTCTCTGCAGACCAGCAATTTCGCCGCGGAGTTCAGCCAGGCGGGCAGCGGTTTTTATAACTTCACGACCAAATCGGGAACCAATCAGTTTCACGGCAGCGCCTACGAATACTGGACGAATGAAGATCTGGACGCCTTCCGGCCATACTTCACCACTGCGGTTCCCTCCACCAACCCGCGAAGCCGGAAGAACGATTTCGGCGGCACCATCGGCGGCCCGGTAAGAATTCCGAAAGTCTATAACGGCAAGAACAAAACGTTCTTCTTCTTTAGCGAAGAGGTTTACAGGAACAAGGCATTTGCGAGCGGATCGTCCTTCCTCTCGCTACCCACCGCCGCGATGCGGGCCGGCAACTTCAGCGACAAGACGATCTTTCCCGGGCAGAACATCGGTACCGATCCCACGGGCGCAGCGATTTTGAACGGCGCAATCTACGACCCGGCTTCTCGGGTCGCGCTGCCAAGCGGGCAGATCGTTGCCACGCCTTTTCCGGGCAATATTATTCCGGTAAACCGTTTCGACCCCGTCGCAGTCAAGATTCAGAACCTGATCCCGGCGCCGACCAATGGGAATCCGACTGCTAACTTCGCCCAACAGTATGTCAATTACTTCGATCAATCGGTTCCGACGATCAAGATCGACCAGATTCTTCCCGACAATTCCAAGCTATCCTTCTACTTCAATAAACTGACCACCAGTCAGTTGACCTCGCCGGATGGTCTGCCTTACCCAATTTCGGCGATCCGCGTTCAGGCGATCTATGGCACGGTACCGCGCCTGAATTACGATAAATCGATCACGCCGACGCTCTTGATCCATAGCGGCATCGGCTATCAGCGGTTCCACAACCCCGACAGTTCACCGCCGCCCGTTCTTCAATATGACACCGTTGGTCAGTTGGGATTCGTCGGCAGTTCGACCTCGCCCGCCGGCTTTCCGCGCATCAATGGCTTGAGCGCCTCCTTCGGCCCGAGCAATGCCAACAGCTACTACGACGGCACACTCACTGCAGTTTCTTCGGCGACGTGGGTTCACGGTAACCATACCTGGAAGCTAGGCGGCGAATTCCGCTTGAACAGCTGGACCGATCGCAATTCGCGCGGCGCGCAAGGCATTCTGAATTTCAGCGCGAATGAAACCAGCGACCCTTTCAACAACACCAACAGCTTCAGCGCGAACGGCGTGTCAGGCTCGGCCGGCAACGCCTACGCCAGCTTTCTTCTGGGCCAGATCGACACCGCTTCCGTGAATACGGTCCAGGATCCGCAGCTTCGCAGGACGGCCTGGGGATTATATCTTCAGGACACCTGGAAGGTGACGCGCAGGCTGACTCTGGATTACGGACTGCGCTGGGACCTGGAAAATTATGGACATGAGATCCATAACCGCTGGGTAGAGTTTGGGCCGAACACGCCGAATCCGACCGTCAACAATGTACCCGGCGCACTGGTCTATGAAGGAAACGGGACGGGCCGCTGTAACTGCTCATTCACCAATACCTACCCGTATGCGATTGGTCCCCGCTTCGGCGCTGCGTACCAATTGGATTCGAAGACCGTGCTCCGCGGCGGCGCGGGAATCAGTTACGGTCCGATTCAATCCTTCTACTACATTACGAACGCGGCGATCCTGGGCGTTGGCTTCAACCAATTGACGTTCAATAATCCCGGCGGCGCCTTCGGCGTGCCGGCCGCAACGTTAAGCGGCGGGTTACATTACGACCCGTCTCTTCTCACCACGGCGTCTCTCAATCCCGGGCTCTTTCCCGCGTCACCCACCGTGCTTGGCAACCCGAACTTCTATATCGATCCCAACGCCGCCCGGCCCTCGCGTATCCTCAGCGTTAGTATCGGGCTGCAACGCGAAGTCGTGCGGAGTCTCGTCGTGGAAGCCAACTATGTGGCTAACCGCGGCGCCTGGGAAACGGCCACTAACTCGGCGGCAGGATCGGGCTCATCGAACGGCCTTCTCGGCGGTCTGAATACGCCCAATCCCGCTAGTTTCGCAAGGTATGGCATCGACCCAACTACGGCCGCCGGCCAAGCCACGTTAAGCGCAACGCTCGGCAGTGCGCTGGGCAAGGCTTCGGGGGTTCCTCTGCCGTATCCCACATTCCCAACGACGTCCACTGTGCTGCAGGCGCTGCGGCCCTTCCCGCAGGTGAATGGCAGCGTGACGGTTTACGGAGCGCCGCTCGGCGATAGTTGGTATAACTCGCTGCAGGCGAAGGTCACCAAACGGTATGGGCGCGGACTCTCGATTAGTTCCGCGTTCACGTGGTCCAAAACAGAAGCGAATCCGGCCGGGACGATCAACAATATCTTCAACCGTTCCATCCAGAAGGGTTTGAGTCCCAATGACATTCCGTTTATCTTCAACACGGGCTTCAGTTACGAAACACAGAAATACGGACTGACCAACAAGTATTTGAGGCGTGTCATCAGCGGATGGAACATTGGCGGCGTTTTCCTATATTCGTCGGGCGCGCCGATCCCGGTGCCGACCTCGTCCAATACGCAGAGCAATTGGTATGGGCAGAATACGCTCGAAAACCGCGTTCCCGGGCAGCCTCTTTTCCTGCAGGACCCGAACTGCCACTGCATCAATCCAACCACGCAGTTCATATTGAATCCGGCGGCATGGGCTAACCCTGCTCCTGGTCAGTGGGGCACTTCGGCGCCCTACTATAGTGACTACCGGTATGAACGCCGGCCCAACGAGTCGGTCAATTTCGGCCGCACATTCCGCGTTCATGAGCGAATGTCGCTGCAGATTCGGGCGGAATTCTTCAACGTTTTCAACCGCACGTATCTGAATAATCCAACGACCACCGGCCCGCAGGGCACCCGAAGTTGCACCAATGGGACCATCGCCGCGGGCACCAACTCATGCGTCGCGGGTGGCACATCGCCTTCGGGATTCGGAGCCATCAGCTATACGTCGCTGTCGCAACAGCCACGCAACGGCCAGCTTGTCGCGCGATTCTCGTTCTGATTCGCGAACGCGCTCGCTCCTCCGGGCATCAGACACGGATAAAATGTCTGGAGGAGCATGAACCGGCGCCGTTTTATCGGGACGGCCGCGGCAGCCGCGTGGCTGGCGCGCGCCTCGCCTTCACCGGACGGGCCGGCGATTCACTCACACAGTCCCTGGGAGGTTCTTCTTCGCGAGATTGACCCAGGGGCCGAAGAGTTCCCGCAAGAAAAGCAGGCCTTCGAAATCGCCGCGCATCTGAAGCGCATCCCTGAAACCAGGGCCCTTCCGTTCACACCCGGATTGCAAGGCATATCGCCCATGCCGGTCCGCTACAAGCCGACCGGCGATGGCGTCTCAACGGCGGAGTACGGCAGTCCCGGCGCTGCCATCGCGGAAGGCTTTACGCGATGGCTCGATTCCCTCGGACCGATTCACGCGGCGCGCTTCTATGTCCTGCCGGACAACATCGTGCGATTTGAGATTGCGGCGGGCAAGACCTACCGCACCGGTTTATGGAACCAGCAGTGGCGGGATGGGAAGATCACGGGATTCTCGCCCATCGAGGAAACGGTGGCCACAGCCACCGCGCCCCTTTTTCGCGAGATCACGCCGTATGCCTTTCAAAACGTGGATTCCTTCGAGCGCCAGCTTCGACATGGCGTGCCGTATTGGCGCGCGCGGCTCGACGCGGCGAGCGGAATCGACGTACACGGCCACAACGGCATCGCCGTAGGGGATATCGACGGCGACGGCCGCGATGAAATTTATGTCTGCCAGCCGGGCGGTCTCTCCAACCGCCTCTATCGGAATCGCGGCGGCGGCATTTTGGAAGACATCACCGAGCGCGCCGGGGTGGGCGTGCTGGATGCGACCTCCTCAGCACTCTTCGTCGATTTCCGCAACTCTGGCCTGCAAGACTTGGTCGTCCTGCGCCCCGATGGACCGTTGCTGTTTCTCAATCAGGGAGGCGGCCGGTTCACGCACCAGCCCGGAGCTTTCCGTTTTCGCACTCCGCCGCAAGGAAGTTTCACCGGCATGGCCGCCGCGGACTACGACCGAGACGGGCGGATCGATCTCTATCTCTGCACTTATTCCTTTTTTCGCGACGGCAACCAGTACCGCTATCCGAGCCCGTATTACGACGCGCAAAACGGGCCGGCCAATTTCCTCTTTCATAACCAACTCGCAAGCGACGGCAGCGGCATGTTTCTGGACGTCACGGATTCCGTAGGACTCGACCACAACAACAATCGCTTCAGCTTCGCCCCTGCCTGGTGCGATTACAACAACGACGGCTGGCCCGATCTCTTTGTCGCGAATGACTTCGGCCGCAAGAATCTGTACAAGAACGTAGGCGGCCGCTTTCGCGACGTGGCCACGGAGGCGGGCGTTGAAGACATCGGCGACGGCATGAGCGCCGCCTGGTTCGATTACGATGGGGACGGCCGTCCCGACCTCTATGTGTCTAACATGTGGAGCGACGCCGGCCAACGCATCGTCTCGCAGAAGCAACTGCAGCCCGCCGCGGCTTGGAAGCGACACGCCAAGGGCAACTCCCTCTACCGCAATAAGGGCGACGGCACATTTGAAGAAACCGGCGCGGCCGAGGGCGTCGAGATGGGACGCTGGGCCTGGTCGGCGGACGGAATCGATTTCGACAACGACGGCATTCCGGAAATCTTTATCGCGACGGGGATGCTGACTAATTCATCCACCACCGATCTAGAGAGTTTCTTTTGGCGTAAAGTCGCGGCGGCGCAAGAGGGCCGCGCCTACGAGGACGGGTGGAATGCGCTCAGCTACGCCGTTCACGAACAGTACAGCGAGGCGGGACGCCAGCCTAATGTCTTCTACATCCGGCGCGGCGGCCGCTACTATGACTTCTCCGGCGTAAGCGGCCTCGACTTCGCGGATGATAGCCGCGCATTCGCCGTGACCGATCTCGATGGCGACGGCAATCTGGATCTCATACTCAAGAGCCGGCTGGGCCCGCAGGTTCGCGTCTTCCAGAACAACTGCGGCAGAGCGCGCCAATCGATCGCGTTCCGGCTGCGCGGCGTCAAATCGAATCGCGACGCAATCGGCGCACGTGTAGACGTGGACGGCCGCGTGAAATTCGTAGCCGCGGGCTCGGGCTATCTTTCTCAGCACACGAAGACGCTGCATTTTGGCCTCGGCCAGAGTGAGACCGCACGCCGAATTTATATCGTGTGGCCATCCGGCGAAACGCAGGAATTTCACGATCTTGCCGCAGGCTTCCGCTACGATATTGAGGAAGACTCGCAGGCCCTTCGCCGCACCGCCTTCGCGGCGCGTACGGAACTCCCCGCGGGCACGGTCGCCACGGACAGCGAACCACAATTCGCAGACACCTGGCTGATTCAGCCTGTGGCGTTGCCCGAACCCTCGCCACAAGCCCCGCAAGAGCCCGCATTTCTGCGATTGTCGAACCTCTCCGGCGAACGAGCCACCTGGTATGCCTTGTTCTGCCGATACCTGTTCGACCTGCGCGCGGACCTGACGCTACCTGTTTGGTTCCTGGTGGATGGCCAAAACCGCGCGCACAAGATCTATTTCTCGCCGCCCGATCCGGCCGATCTCGAGCGTCTCAAAGACGCCGCGCGTCTCGCCCTCGCCCTTCCCACGCCCGGCAGATACTACAGCCAGCCTGAACGCAACTACGCGGCGCTGGGCGCGGCATTCTTCGCCGCGGGCTACCCCGATCAGGCGCTGCGATACTTGCAGGAATCTCCCGCGGACAATGGGCCCGTGCTCTTCGCCATCGGCAAGATCCACCTGCAGGCGGCGCGCTGGGAACTCGCGCGCGAGTCCTTCGAAAAAGGTTTGCAATTTGTGCCCGATTCCGCCGACGGGTGGAACAGTCTGGGCGCTGCCAACGTAGGCGCGGGAAAGCTGCAGGAAGCGCTCGCCGACTTCGATAAGGCTCTTACGTTGCGCCCAGATATGTCTTCGGCGCTGCTGAATGCAGGCCAGGCGCACGTGGCCCTGGGGGACCGCACCGCCGGCGAGAAGCTGTACCACCGCGCTTTAGAATTAGATCCGAAGGATGCCACCGCCGCCAACCTGCTCGGCGAATCACTCGCGGCGCAGGGCGACGATCGCGGAGCGCGCGAATGGTTTCAACACGCCATCGACGCGCGCCGCGATTATGCACCCGCTATTAATAACCTCGCATCGAGCTATGGACGCGCCGGACAACCGAAGGACGCGATCGCCGCTCTCAGCTACGGGATAGACGTCGCACCCGACGACGAATCGCTCTATCTCAATCTCGCTAGCCTCTACCTCCGTCTTGACGATCGCGAGCACGCGCGTTCGACGATCGAGCGTTTGTTAGGCCGCAAGCCGGGTAGTGCTCTTGGCAGGCAGGCACTACGTGAGTTAGACGTCCGAAAATAGGTAAGAATACCGTTGAATTGAACGATATGAAATTGCCATGGAAATGATAATGTTTCCGTGGAGACGTACTAATGACACCAATGGTAATGGCTGGGCCAGCATCACCGGCTGAGCAGGATTTCGAAGAGTTGATGGAGCAGGCGGAGGCCGCCGCCTGGAGGAAAAGCAACTCCTTCACTGGGAAGTTTGCGACGAGCGCATACTTCACGGCGCGTAAAGCGATTCGGACATCCCCACTTCAGGCACTTAAGTTCTTTGCAGGTCACGTCCCGTTCGCCGGCCCGGCACTGAGTTTTGGGATCGGCAAAATCGGCACTAAGATTCGCGGCAAGAGAATCAATGCGAAACTTTTCAAGGCAAGGATGGAAAGCACGGCGGAAGCGTCCAAAATTCTAGCGAAATCCATCTCCGAACTCGCCACAAAAATTGACGGCACCATCACGAAACAGAAAGCCGCCTGCGCCGACTTGAAGACCGCCGGCGTCGCCTTGAACAGCATTTCCGCCAACACGAGCGCGCAGGCCTGGACGCAGGCATTCTGGAACGCCGCCTATGCCTACTACCGAGTGGATCACTACAACGTGACGCTCGCGGACAGGATCGATAAGGCCACCGAATATCTGGAGAAAGCGGCTGAGTATTCCGAAAAATGCACGACTGACCTGATGACGGGCGAACGGGAACTTCGAGCGCTGTTCGTTGAGGCGCACGGCCAAATTGTCGGCGTGGATTTCCCGTTGCTAGGCAGCCGAGGTAGATCCAGCTCCAGTTCCAGCCTCAGCCTCTAGTTTTGGTTCGTCAGAAAAACTCGTGGGCGGATTCAATAGATCACGGCGATCTATAATGTGAAAGTCCTCCGCGTCCTACCTGAGTCCTCGGGAGGTTCCACGTGTATCTCACGAAGAAGTCTATTTCCCACCGGGCGCTGTTGCGCGGCGCGGGCGTCGGCATTGCTCTGCCACTTCTGGATGCGATGATTCCGGCGCAGACGCCTCTGCGCAAAACTGCAGGGACTCCGGCACCGCGCCTCTCGTGTATCGAGATGGTGCATGGCGCGGCCGGCAGCACTCAAGTGGGGGCGCGCGAGCATTATTGGAGTCCGCAGCAGCAGGGCGCGAACTTCGAATTCTCGTATACGCTCGAGCCCCTCTCGCCATTCCGCGAATACCTTACGATCATCACCAATACGGACGCTCGCTCGGCCGAGACGCAGGCGCCGGCCGAAGCGGGCGCGGACCATTTCCGCTCCAGCGCCGCCTTTCTCACAGCGGCGCACGCGCGTCAAGGGCCGGAGATCGGGAACGGGACATCCATCGATCAGATCTACGCGCAACGCCGCGGCGGCGATACGCGGCTGCCTTCCCTGCCGCTTTGCATCGAAAACATTGGACTGAACGGATCGTGCGGTTTCAATTACAGTTGCGTTTATTCCGACACAATCTCTTGGGCTTCGCCCAGCGAGCCGATCGCGATGGCGGTGAATCCGCGCACCGTTTTTGAAACGCTCTTCGGTACGGCGAAAAACAGCGTGCTGGACGGCGCCGCGCCGGATGCCGCGCGGCTTAGCGGCAGCATCGGCCCTTCCGACCGCGCGCGGCTGGACGCGCATTTGACGGAGATTCGAGCTGTTGAACGGCGCATACAAGCAACGGAAAAAACCAATGCGAAGCTGGTGAAGCGCGCGCGCCCCGGCGCTCCCTTGGGCGTACCGGAATCCTGGGAAGAACACGTGAGACTGATGTTCGATATGCAGGTGATTGCGTTTGCGGCCGAGATTACGCGGGTCTCCGCGCTGAAGATGAGCCGCGATACCAGCAACCGCGTCTTCGACGCAAGCGGCGTCAAGATACCGTTCCACACGCTGTCTCACCATATCGAGGACCCGGCGCTCATCGCCGAATTCGCGAAGCTCAATCGCTATCACGTTGGGATGCTGCCCTATTTCCTTGAAAAGCTGCGTGCGACGCCGGACGGCGACGGCAATCTGCTCGACCACTCCTTGATTCTCTACGGCAGCCCGATGGGCGATTCCAACACGCACAATCATAGGCGGCTGCCAATGCTGATCGCCGGGCATGCTTGCGGCTCGGTCAAGGGGAATTTGCATCGCATCTGCGCAGACGGGACGCCGCACGGAAATACGTTGCTGACGATCTTGAAGAAGCTAGATGTCGATATCGAGTCCGTTGGCGACAGCAACGGAACAATTGCGATTTAGATGAGGAGCTTGTTGAAAAATGAGGAAAACACTTGGCCGCCGATGAACACAGATCAACGCAGATCAAAAACAATGGCCACTTATCGGCGTTCATCTGTGCTAATCGGCGGCCCAAGATCATTTTTCAAACAAGGTCCTAGCGCGCGGTCAGGGAGTTGGCGACGTACGGCGTAGGGTGAAGGCGCAGCAGCTCGCGCAGGCGCGGAAGGACCGTGCCCGCGGTGAACGGGCGCGCCAACAGCGACTGGGCGCCCATCAAATCCGCGGCACGGAGGGTCTTCGCACCGGCTACCGCGGTTGAGGCGACAATCTTGATCAAGGGATACGCCGCCTGGAGGCTTTGGACGGTCTGCGCTCGCTCCTCTTCGGGTAGGGCCATACTGACCACTGCCATATCGAGCAGATGGGCTTTAGCGGTGGCGATTGCCTCTTCCGCATTTTGAGCAGTGAACACGCTGTAGCGCGCATCGGTCAGTATCTTGCGCAACCATGCGCGGCTGGCCGTCTCGGCATCGACCACAAGAATCTGGCGCGCGGCGGGGCGTACTGCCATGGTGACGCCATCCGGACTGATCCCCTCGCCGGCAATGACTTTGAGCGGTACCGCGTCGCCCACCGGGGCATTCTTGGGAAGGCGGATGTTGATCTGGACCATGCCGGAAACCATGTGCGGCGCGGAACCCAGAAAAGTGATCTCCGCCGGTTGGCCGCCAACCAGGACGCGCACTGCGGCGCGGGGCTTGGGATAGTCGCTATCGCGATTGTGCGCCTCCACGGCTCCGGTGAGGCTCGAGGGAAATGTCTGGCCCGCGCCAGTAGCATACAGCACCGCGGCCTCGCCCTGCGCCGCGGGATTGCGGCGCGAGTTGCAGCAGCCGGTTTCGTTTAACATGGCGGCCTGGCCTTTGCCTGTGGCATCCAGCGTGAAGAGCGCCGGCGCGCTTTCCACAACGCTCAGCGTTACTGGTTCGGACCGCGCGCCGCGATACTCGACGACGACCCGCGTGCTCGTCTTGCCGGCGACCTCATAGGGAACAACGGCGCATGCGTGCCCGGTCACGGTATATGCCATCGGGGCGGGGACGCCATCGAAAAGCACGCGCATTCCGCCGATCTCGGTGGAAACTCTTCCATCGGGGTCGAACTGCTGACCGGCGAGCACGGAGGGGCCGGCGTTAGAGGGGAACAGGACGATGACTTCGCCAGGGGCTACTTTGCCGCCGAACAATCCGGCGGCGCTGAGGATATCGGCCGCTGAAATCCCGGGCCCATCGGCGGCAGCCGCAACCGCGCAACAGAGCCAAACGCAAAGCTGTTTCTTCATTTTCACGACCCCGAAATCGCTCTTAGCCGTATACGGCACAGTATACTCGGGGAGTGTTACGCATGCTTGGCGGTGTTTGCCTGACTGCTCTCGCCTTCGCCGTATGCGTGGCCAACTACGCCGTCTCCCAGACAACCCCCAGGAGGAATATGCCAGAACGGGCGCCGATGTTTCGTGTGGACCCAGCATGGCCAAAGCCGCTGCCGAACCATTGGATTGTCGGCGCAGTCGTGGGCGTGGCAGTGGATGGGCGCGATCACGTATGGATTACGCACCGGCCGTCGACGCTGCAACCGAACGAAACACGATCGATCTGGCGCGCCGCGCCGCCGGTTCTCGAATTCGATCCCGAAGGCACGCTAGTCTCCTCGTGGGGCGGCCCTGGACCGGGTTACGAATGGCCGCAACTCGAACACGGCATCTACGTCGATCAGCAGGATCATGTTTGGCTGGGCGCGGGAGGAGACAAAGACGCGCAGATCCTCAAGTTCACACGGGAAGGCAAGTTCCTGCTGCAGATCGGGCATCGAGGGCAGGGCGGCGGCAGCAACGATACGGTGAATCTGGGCGCCCCGGCAAGCATGGTTGTCGATGAGGCGGCCAATGAACTTTACGTCGCGGACGGTTACGTCAACCATCGCATCATCGTGTTCGATGCCACCACCGGCGCCTACAAGCGCCACTGGGGCGCGTACGGCAAACGCCCAGACGACAGTTACTTCACGCTGGCGGGCGAAAAACTGCCATCGCCATTCAGCGGCCTGGTGCAGCATGAGAACAAACCGAGCCAATACGATCCAGCCGGCCCTCCCCCGCCGCAATTCCGAATTGTCCACGCGGTGCGGATCTCGCACGATGGCCTGGTATACGTCTGTGACCGGACGAATAATCGTTTGCAGGTCTTTCGAAAAGACGGCGCATTTGTGCAGGAAGCTTTCATTGCGAAAGAGACTTTCGGCAGCGGATCGGTTTGGGACATCGGCTTCTCCACCGATCCGCAGCAGCAGTTTGCGTTCGTGAACGACGGAACGAATCAGCAGGTATATGTTCTCGACCGCAAGTCACTCAAGGTGCTCAACACGTTCGGCGGCGCCGGCCGTTGGGCCGGGCAGTTCTACGGCGCGCACAACCTTGCCGTGAACTCAAAGGGCGACCTCTTCATCACGGAAACGTACGAAGGAAAGCGCGTGCAGAAATTTGTTCCGGTCAATCTCGAAAACGGGAAAAAGAACTAGCGCCGAATAATGGCCGTGGGCCGCTTACTTTCTGGTGAGTCGCCGATCTCTAGCCGCTCAATTTCGAAGACGACGCGCGCCCTGTCGGCCTCTACCGGTCTTTCCCAAATGTGACACTGGTCGCAGCCTCGAAGTGGCGATGATTCTTATACTCGACGAGCACCCTTTCGGCGCTGCCATCCGAATGCCGGGCCACGAACTCGGCTGAAATCGGAAGCAGGTAGGTCGCATCCCCAACTTTCACGTAATCCCACGATTGCGTCACAGTACCGCGGTCCTTCCCGAATTTCTCGGGAAAACCGGCGGATTCTTCCTGGTATCGAACCACGTTTCCACGAACGGCGTCGACCAGAATGCGGCCGGTCCTGGCGGGATTGTACGTTTTTTGCAGGCCGCCCCAAGCGTGCGGCCAGAAGCATCCTTCCGGAGGGGAGCTAAACAGGTAAACTAACAGTTCGCTTCCACGGCTCGCTTCGGTCCCGGCGAAGTCGATTTTGGTGGGACACTTGGGGTCAAACAGGGCGTGGAGTTCCACTCCGAAACCGCCGCCCCAGCGAAAGTGGCCGAGCTGAATAAAAGGGCTGGGAAAACGTTTGCCGTTCTGGCGAATGTTCCGGCGCTCGAGTTGAACTCCTCTGAAAGTTATCTCGTCCTCGATGGTGTCGTAGAGCCGCCAGGGCTTCCCGGCGTCATCGCTCTCATAGCGTCGCGCCGTTTCGTCGGCCACAAAATTCGGCATTGTCGAGAGGTATTCCAGATTGACCTGGCGCACGCGCTCCAACTCGGATCGTGAACGGGGCGCGATCGGCGCCGGCCGATACAGGAGATTCTCCCCTGGCTGCCAAGAGAGCAACGCCATCACCTCGGCGCGCTCCTGAGGCGTGGCTGTCCGCACCAGCCGGAGGCTCTTCATCAGCAAGTGAAAGTGCAGCGCTGCCTGCGCATTATAAACGGTCTTGACCGGCGTGCAGGTGATCTCCACCTGGTCAGCGGCACTGTAGGGAACTGCGATCCCGGGCGGAAGAACGGCGGCTACCGCCCGGCCGTCGGCCATTCGGATCGAGATCGAGGTGTGTGTTACGGCTTCGAGCCTACCGGCAAGGACGAAATCTCTCGCGCTCAAAGGAATGGAGACAACTACCAGTAGCGCGCAATATTTATTCATTCCGCGCCGCCTTCGTTGGGGAGATCCGCAGCGCGTCGCCCGAATGTTGTGCAATGAAAGCCCACGGAATGAGACTCGTTTCAGAGTCTTGCCATTAGCACCGCCTCGCCGATGGCTCAGAGAAACGTTTTCACAGCACTCCACTTTCCAAACGACTTATTCCAAGCTGAACACGCCATCAGAGTTGAAATCCTGCCTGGTATGCCGCGTGAAAAGATACCGCGCGCGTGACCACCACGCTGCGCCGCTCCATCACGGTCAGCTCCGAATTTTTGACCCTGCTAGTTTTTGGCCTTGGCCAAACGCCTCACTGCCCTCTCCCACCTGCCCCTCCCCGCCCCGCGGGACGGGCTGGCGGTACGTAGTCCACGAGTTCATCCACCGGTTTCTTTCCGGCCCAGGCGATGCCGCGGAGCAACATCCGCTGAATTTGATAATTGGCGAAATCGGCGTAGGTGTGGCCCTGCATCCAGACGAACGCCCGTGCGGGCTGGCCGCCGGGGAGCGAATGTTCGTAGGTCCAGATCTGCGGCGCAACTTCTCCCTTGTGGTCGCCGGCGCTGCGCGTGGGCGCAATGGTCGCCGTAGCCAGTACGTGGACCGCCGGATCTTTCGCCCATGTCATCAGGAAGAAAGCTTCGTCAAAGATGGTGAAATCAGACATGTCCTTCATGATCGGATTGGCTTTGTCCACCACGGTGTAAGGAATAGGCGCGTCCAAAGTGTAGTTCACTTCGCCATGCTTCTTAGCGCCGCCCACCAGGGTTGCGAAATAGGCGGGATCGGGACCGCACAACGAGTCATGGAAACTCACCAAGCCGCCGCCACGTTTGACGTAAGCTTCGAGGATTCCCTTTTCCTCGTCGGTTAGGTATGCGGCATCGCCTTTGTAGATCACGATGACGTCGGTATGTTCGAGATTGGCGGCGCTGGGCGCGTGCAAAGCACCGTCTACAACGGCGCCGTGCTCTGTCAACAGCTTGCTCCAGTCCGCCAGAAACTGCGGATAGTCGTGTTGACCCACGCCATGCGATTTGAGGCCAGTCCAGAGATAGACATGCATCCCATTGGGATTTTGCCCCTGAGGCTGAGGGGCGCCGCGTCCCGGTTGCGCGAAGACGGGCGCCTGCACTGCCATTCCAAATGCCAGAAGGGATAATACGCAATTTGCTTTGGTTATCATCAGTCTCACCACCTACTTATTAGCTTCCAGCGCGAAAGCCGTGACGGCGTCGCTGGTAACGGGGTTATTAAAGAAGCCGCCTCCGGTAGAGGTAATCACGACGTACTGCTTGCCGTCGTGGCCCCGATAGGTCATCGGCGTCGCTTCCGCCGCGGCATCCAACTTGAAGGTCCACATTTCCTTACCCGTCTTGGCATCGAAGGCGCGGAACCGGCCATCGTCTGTTGCGGCAACGAATACAAGTCCTCCGGCGGTGGCGATGGTTCCGCCATTTCCAGGCCTTCCCGTGTTCTGTTTGCCGGCCGGCAGGCTGTCGGTAACGCCAAGCGGCACGCGCCATGCGAATTCACCGGTGTTCACGTTCACGGCGGTCAGCTCTCCCCAGGGTGGCTGCTGGCACGGCAACTGCTGCGATGAACCGCTGCCCGGAATACTGAGACGTCCGCCCCCGGGAACGCCCTCGTAAGGGCCCTCCGGATCCACGCGGTTGCCGGTCCCTTTGGCGAACGCGCGGCCGCTTTTCGCATCATGATCTTTCTGGCCGGAGAGTTGGCCGAGTTCATTCGTGTTGACAAAGAGGTATCCCAGTTGGGGATTGAAAGACATTCCGCCCCAGTTCACGCCGCCGTGATTACCCGGGAACTGCACGCGAAGGCGGTTGTACGCAGGCGGAAGAAAGGGGCCGCCGAGTTGCACTCCTTCAAGAAGCTTCTTGCAGGCGCTTTCCAATTCAGGCGTAACGGTGGCGATATCAGCTTCGCTCATTGTTGTGCGCGCGAGCGGTGGAGGTTTGAGGGGGAACGGCTGGGTCTTTGACGAATGTTCCAGAGGAACCTGGCTTTGCGGCACAGGCCGCTCTTCGGCGCCAAAGATCGGCTTACCGGTGACACGATCCAGCAGAAATAAAAGTCCCACCTTGGTGGTGGCTGCAACCGCGGGAATAGTCTTGCCGCCCTGCTTCACATCGATCAGCGCCGGCGGACTCGTCAAATCGGCGTCCCAGAGGTCATGATGCACTAACTGGAAGTGCCACAGATACTTTCCCGTATTGGCGTCGGCCGCCACAATGCTATTGGCGAAAAGATTGTCTCCGGCCCGGTCGCCGCCGTATTGGTCGACCGACGGCGCGCCGAACGGCATGTAGACGATGCCGCGCGCGGCATCTACCGTGATGAACCCCCATACGTTGACGCCGGATCGGTTCTTCCAACTATCGTCGGCCCAGGTGTCGTTATACTTCTCGCCGGCCTGCGGAATCGAATGAAAAGTCCAGGCCAGCTTTCCGGTGTTCATGTACCAGGCCCGCACGTCGCCGGCCGGTCCGTGAGGCGGATTTTCCTGTGTTGTGCCGCCCGTGATAACCAGGTTTTTGTAAACGATTGGCGGCGAGCTCAATCCGTTTCGGCCAGGCAATCCCCGCATGATCTCAGGCGTATTCAGATTGACTACGCCGTTGTCGCCGAAGGCATTGTTGGGCTTTCCAGTTTTCGCATCGAGGGAATACAGCTTGCCATCGCCCGAACCGAACACTATCTGCGGCGGGGTCTGCGACTCGCCGGACCAATATTCGATGCCGCGAGTCGCCGGCGAGCCCGAGGGCAGCCGGAAGGCCCAGATTTCTTTTCCGGTGGTCGGATCGAGAGCCACTACACGCGCGTAGGGCGTGGACATATACATCGTGCCATTGATAACGAGCGGCGTACTTTCACTGGGGCTGAAGCCCGAACCACCGCGCCCGCGGCCACCGCCGAACGGAGGGCCTTCGGGCGTGTCGCCAACACCGGCCGCAGGGGGGCTAGGGCGGGTTTCCGGCACAGGGGCGCCGGCCGGCTTCATGTGATACACCCACGCTACCTTGAGACGGTCGACATTCGCCGGCGTAATCTGCTTCAGCGGCGAGAACCGCATGCCGCCGGAGTCGTGGCCATAGGTTGGCCATTCCGTTGATGACTCGCCGGCCTGGTCTCGGTTGGACTGCGCCAGAGCGCCTGCCAAAACCACGAGGGCGGACCCGAAAAGGAGAATGTATGAAGACCGCTTCATTAAGATATCCCGATTGCTAGACTTGCAGATCCCTGCGGCGAAAGGATATCACAAGATTTGCGATTCGAACGAATCGCCGTCTCTATGCCGCGCCAAAATTGCGCCGTTCGCTGAAACCGCCCAACTTTAGATCGGTGAATGACGAGCTGGGCCTCTGACAAATTCGGATAGGAGATCCCGGTTCCCGGATTCGGCGTACAATGTTTTGTTGCGGCGACGCGGAGCACGGAAGCCGCCGGAAGTTTCGCTCTGAGTGCGTTCTTTCTCTGGCGATACATGCAATTTCCGGGCGAATCCGCCAGCCCTGAAGAAAGAGGACCGTGGTGCTTACTAGACGCGATTTTGGCGGGGCGGCGTTAGCCGCAGCGGCGGTGGCGCGCGCGAATGCCGCCATCAATTCGAAGTTTGGCGGCGTGCAGATCGGCGCAATCACTTACAGCTTCAATTCCATCGCAAGCGATCCGCAAGCCATTATTCAGGCGCTGGTGGATATTGGCTTGGGCGAGACGGAGTTAATGTCTAATCACTGCGAGGCGCTCGCGGGGGCCCCCGCGATGCCTTCGTTTGGACGGCGTGGCGGAGGCGGACCAGGGCGCGGCGCCGGCGCTCCGCCACCGCCCCTGCCACCCGGCGTAACCGTACAGACAACCCTGCAATCCTCCGATGGCACGGCGGCCGGCGCTCGCCGCGGGGGCGGAGGTCGCGCCCCGTTGACGCCGGAACAGCAAGAACAGATAAAACAGGCACAGGAGAGTCTCGTCAAATGGCGCGGGGCGGCAACCGCCGATACCTGGAAGGGCGTTCGCCAGAAGTTCAACTCCGCCGGCATCGATGTCCATCTGCTGTGCTACAACATGAACGACAACATGAAGGACGAGGAGATCCAGTACGGCTTTGCAATGGCGAAGGGACTGGGCGTCAAAGGGATGACCACCAGCACGACGCTCACGATGGCGAAACGCATCGCGCCGATTGCCGATGAGCATAAGCTGATGGTGGGTTATCACGGACACGATCAAACCAACGATCCTAACCAGACGGCGACGCTCGAGAGCTATGACACACTCATGGCATACGGGAAGTACAACGGCATCAATCTGGATATTGGCCATTTCACAGCAGCCAATTACGACGCTGTGGCGTTCATTAAGCAGCATCACGACAAGATCACCAATCTTCATTTGAAAGACCGCAAGAAGGATCACGGCGGGAATGTTCCGTGGGGCCAGGGCGACACGCCAATTAAGGAAGTGCTTTTGTTGCTCAAGAAGGAAAAGTACGGCTTCCCGGGGAATATAGAAATGGAATACCGGGTTCCGGACGACTCTACACTAATTGCTGAGATGAAGAAGTGCGTGGCGTACTGCAAGGAAACGCTCGCGTAAAATGTTGATCGGGCGCTTTTTCGGTGCCTGGGCAGGCAGAAGGCCCGCACAAACGGAGAATTAGATTGGAAACCAGATTTGTTTTGGCCGGCATGCTGGCCGCGTTTACACTTTCCCTGGCGGCCCAGCCACCGGCCCAGACACCTCCGGCCCAGACCCAGACCCCGCCCCCGGCGGGCCGTGGACGAGGCGCCGCGGGAGGTGGCGGAGGCGGCGGATTCGCCAACGCCTTCCCGCAGCACGCGCAGGCGGACGCAGCGACCATTGAGCGTGGCAAGGCGCTTTATGGAGTGCACTGCACCTTTTGCCACGGCTCGGATGCGCGCGGCGGCGAAGGCGGCCCGAACCTGATCCGCGCACAGGTGGTGCTTAACGATCAACACGGCGAATCGATTGCGCCCATCGTGCAGAACGGCCGCCCCAACGCGGGCATGCCGAAGTTCGATTTGAACATGTCGCAAATCGCCGACATCGCGGCTTTTCTCCATAGCTTTCGTACATCGGGTTACGATACCTCGCGCGACCGCCCGACCAGTATTCTGGTAGGCGATGCTAAAGCCGGGCAGGCATTCTTCCAAGCCAGGTGCGCCTCGTGCCACTCTGCCACGGGCGATCTCAACGGTCTGGCCGGGAAGTTCGCAGATCCGCGCGCGCTGCAACAGGCGTGGCTAATGCCCGGCGGGGGACGCGGAGGGCGCGGCGGCGGCGGAGCCGCGATTCCGCCCGAAACCGTTACCGTAACGCTCGCCAACGGCCAGAAGATCGAAGGCCGCCTCTTGCGCATCGACGACTTTCTGGTGACGCTCAGCGACGCCAATGGCAACGAGCAGTCCATACGGCGCGATGGCGCGGTTCCTAAGGTGGAAATTCATGATCCTCTGGAACCGCACCGCGAGTTGCTGCGCGTCTACACAGACAAAAATATTCACGATCTGACCGCTTACCTGGTGACACTGAAATGACCCCGACTAAGTTGCTGTTCCGCGCATGGATTGGATTGTTGCCCGCGCTGCTCGCGGCGCAAGGTCTCGACCCTTCCTTAATCAATAAGCCACTTAAGGACGATTGGCCAACTTATAACGGCGATTACTCCGGCAAGCGATATAGCGCGCTCACGTTAGTCAATCAATCGAACGTCAAAGACCTGACCCTCGCTTGGGTTTCGCGCGTAACGGCCGGGTCTGGCGGCGGCTTTGGGGGACGCGGCGGCGGTGGCGCAGCTACGATCGTAGGTGGAGAAGGAACCGATACTGGCGGGGCGGGCAACGCGAATATTCGCGCGTCGATTTTGAAAGTGGGCGGCAAGCTTTATGTGGCTACGCCCGACAATGCGTGGGCAATGGATGCACGCGACGGCCGGACCTTGTGGCATTACTTCTGGAAAACCAAGGGCGGCACGCATATTGGCAACCGTGGTTTGGGCATGTGGCACAACTGGCTCTACATGGAGACGCCCGACGATTATCTGGTGTGCCTCGATGCGACCACCGGTAAGGAACGCTGGCATGTCGAGATCGCCGATTTCAACCAGCAGTATTTCTCGACCATGGCGCCCATCGTAATCGGCAACCATATTCTGGTCGGCACCGGTGACGATCTGGACGCGCCCGGCTTTCTGCAATCGCGCGACCCCGAAACCGGCGCCTTGCAGTGGAAGTGGTTCACCACGCCGCAAAACAAGGGCGATGCCGGCCTTGATACCTGGGCAAGCCTGGACGCGGCGCGGCACGGCGGCGGTCAGATTTGGGTACCGGGCGCGTACGATCCGGAAACACACCTCTACATAACCGGCACCGGAAATCCGACGCCGGCTTACACCTCGCAGATGCGTGGCCCCGGCGACAACTTGTATACGTGCTCCATCGTCGCAATCAACGTGGATACGGGCAAGATGCAATGGTATTTCCAAACCTCGCCGCACGACACGCACGATTGGGATTCCACCGAAACGCCCATCATTGTGGATGGCGAGATCAACGGCAAGCCGCGCAAACTGGTACTGCATGCCAGCCGCAACGGCTACTATTTCACGCTGGACCGCCTGACCGGTGAACACATCGTGACCAGCAAATTCTCCGACACGATTAATTGGGCAACAGGCGTCGATAAGCGAGGCGAACCGGTACGCGATCCCGCCAAAGATTTCGACGTTGCGGGCGCGCTGGTCTCCCCGGCCAATGGCGGAGTAACCAATTGGCCTCCTCCCGCTTACAGCCCGGATACAGGTTTATTCTATGTTCCGCAAACCGACAGTTACGCGATGTACTATCTCACCGAGACCGATCCGCGCGGCGCAATGGGCCTGGGCGGTAAGGACGAGATAGGTCTGGGATCGCTCGGTAACTATCTCACCGCCATCGACTATAAGACAGGTAAGGTCGCATGGCGCGCACAAATATCCGGGCAACGGCGGCGGAATGAACGGTATGCTGACTACTGCGGGTAAGCTCCTGTTCGCGGGCGATACCTCCGGGAACCTAGTGGCCTACGATCCGGCCAATGGAAAGATCCTCTGGCATTCGCGTCTCGGCTCGGTTTCCAATGCGCCCGAGACTTATCTACTGGATGGACACCAGTATGTGCTGGTAGCCGCCGGCGATACGCTTTACTCTTTCGTCTTGTACTGAGCTAGACCGGGGAAACGCGGCCGGACTGCAAGCTAGAATTGAAAAATGCAGTTTCGCTTTCCGGCACGTCTTCTTGCGTCCTTATGCTCCGTCGCCGCGTGTGCGGTTCTAGCGGCGCCCCAGCAATCGAGCGACATCCCAAAGACCTTCGCAACGCCGACCGCGGGTTACGATTACGTCCGGCGCGAAGTCATGATTCCCATGCGCGATGGCGTCAAGCTCTACACCGTTATGATTATTCCGAAAGGCGCGCGCAACGCGCCCATCGTTCTGACGCGCACGCCTTATAACGCCTCGAAGCGCCTGGCGCGCAACGATAGCCCGCACCTGCTGGCCGTGCTACCTCTCGCCGATGGCGTCTTCGGCGCCGACGGCTATATCCGCGTATTCCAGGATGTGCGCGGCAAGTACAAGTCCGAGGGCGATTACATCATGACGCGCCCCGTGCAGGGCGCTCTCAATCCGACCAAGGTCGATCACGTTACCGACGCCTACGACACCATCGACTGGCTGGTAAAGAACACGCCGGAATCGAACGGCCGCGTCGGCATGATTGGCTCGTCCTATGAAGGCTTCACCGTGGTGATGGCGCTGCTCAATCCTCACCCCGCCCTCAAAGTCGCGGCGCCGGAGAGCCCCATGGTGGATGGTTGGATGGGCGACGATTGGTTCCACTACGGCGCATTCCGCCAACCGAACTTCGATTACACCGCCAGCCAGACGGCGCAACAAGGCGCCGGCGATTCCGTCCAACGCGACGCTTATGACGATTACGAAGCATTCCGCCGCGCCGGTTCGGCCGGCGCCTATGCGCGCCTGTATGGGCTGGACAAGCTGCCCTGGGCCGTGAAAATGATGGAGCATCCCAACTATGACGGCTTCTGGCAGGGTCAGGCTCTCGATAAGTTGATCGCAGAACATCCGCCGCAAGTCCCCACCATGTGGCTGCAAGGTTTATGGGATCAGGAAGACATGTGGGGCGCGATCCATTGCTACCTGGCGCTCAAAGCGAAGAATCAGGCCGATCACAACTATCTGGTGATGGGACCCTGGTTTCACAGCCAGGTCAATCGTGAAGGCTACAACCTGGGACCACTGCGCTGGGAAGGCGATACCACTGCGCAGTTTCGCCGCGACGTGCTGAAGCCCTTCTTCGATCAATACCTGAAGACCGACGCGCCCAAAGCCGACACGCCGCCGGTTCTGATTTACAACACGGGCGAGAATCATTGGGACCGCCTGCGCAACTGGCCCCTGGCCTGCGAGAAGGACTGCGCCGCCCCGCTTAAGCCGCTGTACTTACAGGCCGATTTCGGTTTGGGATTCGATAAACCGGTCGCCGCGAGAACGGCCGCGGCCGATTCCTATGTCTCCGACCCCGCCAAGCCCGTCCCCTATCTCACGCGCCCGGTGCGTTTCGCCGATTCCGACCGCTGGAGAACCTGGCTGGTTTCCGATCAACGCGCCGTTGCCGACCGCACCGATGTGCTCACCTATCAATCGGGCGTACTCACCGCACCGGTTCGACTGGGGGGCGCGCCAATCGCGGACTTATACGCCGCAACCACAGGAACCGACACCGATTGGGTGGTCAAGCTGATCGACGTCTTCCCGGACGAAGCACCCGATCAACCCGAAATGGGGGGCTACCAACTTCCCATCTCGATGGATATCTTTCGCGGCCGCTATCGCGAAAGCTTCGAGCGTCCCTCCGCCATCCCCGCCGGCCAGCAGCAGCGCTACCGCTTCGCGCTGCCCACCGTGAATCACGTATTCCTGCCGGGTCACCGCATCATGGTGCAGATCCAATCGAGCTGGTTCCCGCTGTACGATCGAAACCCGCAGAGTTACGTCGCCAATATTTTCTTCGCCAAGCCGGCGGATTACATCAAGGCGACAATATCGGTATCCCGATCGAACAATCAGCCGAGCGCCGTCTGGCTGCCGGTGGCGCAGGCTTCGCAAACCGCCCGCTAAGCGTCAGATCCAATTCTTACGCGCGCCACTTTATGCCCAGATCGAGCGTTTTGCGCGCATATTCGATGCCGCGCACCATGTGGTCCTTCTGCTGGAATAGCAGCGCGGCCGCGATCGGTTCGGGCGCTTTACCGGGAACATCCTCGATCACCATGTGACCTTCGTAAGGATGCCCCTGCTTGGCTAGCGCAAAGAATCGCGCCAGGTCCACGGCGCGCATATCGCTCCACGTCTTCATAAACGCGGGGTCGAAAATCGCCAGATGCGTCGGCGGCCGTCCCGTTATTGGTTTGTTGTAGACCGCAATCGCCGGGCAAACTTCACGCGCCTTGGCAATGATCTTCTTGAAGTCGCCTACGCCTTCGCCCAGTGGCACCCATTGCACCGCGACGCCATCGGGCGTTTCATAGACTACTGAATCGCGCAGGTGCAGCATCACGGCCACCGGCCCCAGTGTTTCAACCGTGGAGAGCGGATCTTCCATGACGAACACCGGGTTACCCGTATCCAGATAAGAGCCGACAAATTCCTTACCCGCCCCGTCGATTACCTGCCGCGTCTGCCAACAATACAAGTCTTTGTGATTCTCGATGGCGAATTTGACGCCCGCGTCCATCGCTTCGGAACGGACTGCGCGCAGCGTGCTAATCATGGTCTCGATATTTTTCTCGACCGGACCCGGCGGAAGACTGGCCCTATCGCCTGCAACCCGAAAGCGCACTAACTTCGAGCCGATGCCCACCGCATGCCGAATGCCTTCGCGCATCCGCTGCAAAGTCGCAGGCATGCCGTCGGCCGTGCGCGGCAACGCGCCCGCGTCCCCGCCATCCAATCGCAATCCAAGCCGCGCGGCGGCGTCCTTGAGTTCTTTCCAATGCGTCGGATCGTTGTTGGCTGGATCAATGGAATCCTGCAAGTACACCGCGTCCAGTTTCAGGCTGGCCGCGTATTCCAACAGCTGCAAATCATGCCAACGCGTCGCGCGTACGGAGTAAGTGTTGTAGCCCAATGGGGGTCGCGGGTCCATGGGGATATCGTAGTCCATTCACGAGCGCCGATGGACTCCCGACGCAACCAAGTTTCAACGCCCGGCAGTGACTACCGTAGTTAGCAACCGTGGTTCGCGAGGGCGTTCCGCAGTCGAGATGATATGATGACAGAAAATATGAAACGCCGCCGTTTCTTTAAGACTGTGGCCGCTCTTCCGGCGGCCCAAGCGCTGATTGCGCAGACGCCAGTTCCCCAGCCCCCTGCAGCACAAAATCCCGTGACGCCAGCCCCGGCGGCCGGCCGCGGCGGCCGTGGTGGCCGCGCAGGCGGAGCGAACATTCCCCTTTTTGAAGAAACCACTCAGGAGCTTGTGGCGGTCGCCGAACCCAGCTTCTTTACACCCACGCAGTATTCCGCTCTGCATAGGCTTTGCGCCCTGCTGCAGCCGCCTCTGGGCGGTAGTCCAGGCGCCATTGAGTGCGAAGCGCCGGAGTTTCTCGATTTTCTGGTTGGAGCCTCGCTACCCGATCGCCAAAAGCTCTATCGCGATGGCTTGGATACGCTCAACGCCAACGCTAAAAAGAAGTTTAAGAAAAGCTTCAGCGAACTCAATGATGCGGACGCCGACGCGGTGGTCCGGCCGCTTCTCACGCCGATAGCCTGGGCATACGACCTGCCGAAGGATCCCTCCCTTCACTTCATTGCCGAAGCGCGCCGTGATATTCGCACCGCAACCCAGAATTCACGCACATGGGCGACCGGCGGCGCATCATCCGGCAGACCGCGGTTTGGCGGCGGCGGCAATTACATAAATCCTATCGACCCTATCTATAAGAGCTAACAAAATGCCCGCAAAAGTATACGACGTTTTGATTGTTGGCTCCGGCCACGCCGGCGGTATGGCCGCCAATATCCTCACCAAACAGGGCGTGGAATGCCTCATGCTCAATGCCGGACCGGAGTCAGATTTCGAGCACAATCGTGTAAACAAGGCCGTGCACGATCTGCCGTTCCACGGCTTCGGACAGCCAGGCCGCTTGCCGCACGTTTATCAGGCCAACGAATTTAACGCCAATCAATGGGTTGACGAAAAGGAACAGCCGTACACCCACGATGCGGCGAATCCCTACAACTGGGTGCGCGTTCGATTAGTCGGCGGCCGGTCCCTTTTCTGGGCGCGGCAATCGTTTCGTCTGAGCGATTACGAATTTAAGGCGGGCGACCTGGAGGGAACCGGTCAGAACTGGCCCGTCGACCTCGCCGAGATGGACCCTTATTACTCGCGCGTAGAGGGGATCTTCCGCGTCACCGGCCGCAAAGAAGGCTGGCCCGAATTCCCTGACGGCAATTTCGTCGAGCCGCAATCCGCCCCCGATAGTGAGACCATCACGAAGATGGCGGAACTGGGCAAGCAGCGGCATGGGATGAAGTTCTCGAAGATGCGGTCGTCGTTGGGGCAGAACGGACTCGCCAGCTCGGTCAATCTGCTGCTTCCGGATGCCATGGCGACGGGCAAGCTGCAAATGGTATCGAACGCTATCGTGCGCGAGATTACCACCGACAAGAACACCGGCCTCGCCAACGGCGCGTACTTCCTCGACCGGCACTCGCACCGCGAGATGCATGCTCGGGCGCGCGTCGTAGTGGTAGCCGCCGGGACTCTCGAAAGCACCCGCCTGCTGCTGAATTCCAACATCTGCAATTCGAGCGGCGTGATGGGCCACTATTTACACGACCAGATTTATGGCGTGCAGGTGGTTGCCTCAGTGCCGGAGGCGCGCGATGGAAAGCGTCCGGCTGGGCTGATGGGCGGCAATGCCTTCGTACCCCGCTTCCGCAATCTCACCAAAGCCGACAAGCGCAATTTCATCAAAGGCTATTGCGTGCTTCTCAACAGCGGCGGGGGCGCCAACCCCGAGTTCTTTCCCGAATACGGCGCCGAACTGCAGAAAAAGGTGGACCACTACGCCGGCTCCTGCGTTTCGGGAAGCATTTTCGGCGAACGTCCGGCGCGCTTCGAGAACCATGTCCGCATCAACAAGAACGTCAACGATGCATGGGGCATTCCCGCGCTGCACATCGAGGTGAAAGACGCCTCCAACGAATGGAACATGGCGAAGGATGCCGCCGATACCATCGAAGATGTTTTCCATACCGCGGGCTGGGACATTGTCTCGAAAACCGACAAATTCTATCCGCCGGGGTATAGCATTCACGAAGTCGGCACGTGCCGCATGGGGAACGATCCCAAAACCAGCGTGCTCAACAAGTGGAATCAGAGCCACGATATCAAGAATCTGTTTGTGGTGGATGGCGCGGCGTTCGTTACCTGCGGATGGCAGAACCCCACCATGACCATTTCGGCGCTTTCCATGCGCGCGAGCGATTATCTGGCCGGAGAAATGAAGAAAGGCAACATCGGCTGAGGGGCTGCCGTGCAATAATGTAAGCGTTCTCAGTTATTTTTGAGGAGCTTACATTGAGTACCCCCCAGCGTTTCTCCCGGCGCGCCTTCAGCGCCCTTGCCGCTGCGGCGCCGGCCGCGGCGTTTGCGCAACAACAGACCGCAAATCCGGGCAACGCGCCCAATCCGAACACCGCCATCCAGCAGGAGCAGCAGCGCCAGCGCCCGCAGCGGCCACCGGATGTTGAACCCTTTGACTTACCCGTCGAGTTTCACCGCGCCGATGTCGCGCCCCGGGTCGAGCCATTTCCCATGAAGCAGATCCAAGTAACAGGTGGCATCTACAAGGAGGCCGCAGAGTGGAATCGCGGCTACCTGAACCGCCTCGCTGCCGACCGGCTACTCTACAACTTCCGTGAAAACGCCGGCTTCGATACTAAGGGCGCCAAGCCCTTGGCCGATATGGGCGCGCCGCGCGTTTCGAGTTGGGAGCACCCTAACGACGGAACGCGCGCCACTGAGTTGCGCGGGCACTTCACCGGCCATGCTCTTTCCGCCCTCGCGCAACTGGCCGCCAGCGGCGACGCCGATGCGAAGGCTAAGGGCGATTACATGGTTGCCGAACTTGCCAAGGTGCAGGAAAAACTCGGCGGTGGCTACCTTAGCGCGTTCCCCATGGAGCTTTTCGACCGGCTGGATGAACTCTCCGGCAAACCACGCGACGCCAATGCCCCGCGCGATACCACTGGCCGCGGTCTGCCCTGGGCTCCGTTTTACACCATCCACAAGATCTTCGCCGGCATGATCGATCAATACCAGCTCGCCGGCAACGCGCAAGCTCTCAAGGTCGCCGAAGGCATGGGGAATTGGGCGGATAACTGGACCGCATCCAAAACCCCCGAGCACATGCAGCAGATTCTGGAAGATGAATACGGCGGCATGGCGGAATCGCTCTACAATCTGGCGGGCCTTACCAACAACCCGAAATACGGGGTCGCCGGAGACCGCTTCACGAAGAAGTGGTTCTTCAACATGATGGGCATGCACAACGACAGCCTTCACCGCAATCCGCACGGCCAGCCGATGCACGTCAATACGCACATCCCGCAGGTTATCGGCGCCGCCCGGCGGTACGAAATCTCCGGTGATAGGCGCTTTGAGGATGTCGCCGGATTCTTTTGGACTTCCGTAACCGGAGACCGCTCCTTCGTCACCACCGGAACCAGCAATGGCGAGAGCTGGAATAAGGAACCCGGCCGCATCGCCGCGGATCTGAAAGAAACCAACACCTCCGCGACCGAGGAATGCTGCTGCTCCTACAACATGCTCAAGCTCACGCGGCATCTTTATAGCTGGAGCGCGGACCCTCGCTACTTCGATTATTACGAGCGTTCCTTGCTCAACATGCGCATCGGAACCATTCGCCCCGAAACCGGCTACACGCAGTACTATCTTTCATTAGTTCCCGGCGCGTACAAGACCTTCAACAGCGAAGACAATTCCTTTTGGTGTTGCACGGGCACCGGCGTGGAAGAGTATTCCAAGCTCAACAACAGCATCTATTGGCGCGATGCCGACGGCGTCTATGTCAACCTGTTCATCCCTTCCGAGCTGCATTGGGCGGAGAAGGGCTTCCGCCTGCGCCAGGACACGAAATTCCCCGAGCAGGAAAGTACCACGCTGCTGGTAACCGCGGACAAGCCGGTGCAGATGGCGGTCCGCTTGCGCATTCCTGCCTGGATGAAGACCGGGCCCACCGTAAAGATCAACGGACACGCGCTCGAAGCCACCGCCACGCCAGGAAGCTACCTCTCCATTAACCGCACCTGGAAAACCGGCGACCGCGTGGAGATGGACCTGCCGATGCATCTCACGGTGGAAGCCACGCCAGACGATCCCACGCTACAGGCATTCCTTTACGGGCCCCTCGTACTCGCCGGCGATCTCGGCTCCGAAGGCTTGACCAAGGAGATGATGATCGGCAACAACGCTCCGCGAGTCCGCTGGCCGCGTCCGGGCGCGGCGGCCGCGCAGAACGCCAGTCGGAATCCGAACGCCGCGCGGTTCCAACCTCTGCCGCCGGTCGATTTTTCGCTGAAAGCGGGTGGCGCCGAACCAACTTCGTGGATCAAGCCCGCCGGCAAGCCGCTGACGTTTCAGACTAGCGGCCAGCCGAAAAACATCACGCTCGTGCCAGTGAACAGCATTTTCGACAAGCGTTACGTAGTTTACTGGCAAGTCACATCGTAACCACTAATTCACTTTTTGCGGGCGCTCGCTAGGGTATACTCTCCGAGAGTGCCCGCCCCTTCCGAACCCCGCTGTTGGGAATTGGTATGCTCGATTCCCCGCGCATGCAACGAGCCGCGCCCCATCCATTACACCGATATGTTTCGCGTGCGTGAGAGCCGCAGCAACCTTGGGACGACCACGGTACTTCATTACCATTCTGAAACGCAAGTAGCGAGGAGCTAGCATGACTACGCGAAATCGATGGGCAATTGCGGCTGCGGCGATCGTGATGCAGGTTTGTCTTGGAGCGGTTTACGGATGGAGCGTCTTCGTGAAGCCGCTGCAGACCGCCGAACACTGGTCTCTCAAGGAGATCACGCTTACGTTTCAGTTGGCCATCGCCGCGCTGGGCATAGGCACGGTTATCGGCGGTTTGTGGCAGGATCGCGTAGGGCCGCGGAAGGTGGCGACCGTTGCAGGCGTTTTGTATGGCATCGGTTACATCCTGGCCGGCTGGGCATCCAGCCAACACTCGCTCATGTTGTTATACGCGGGCTACGGCGTCCTTGGGGGACTGGGCATGGGCATGGGATACATTTGCCCGGTCGCGCTAATGACGAAATGGTTTCCCGACCGGCGCGGTCTCATGACCGGCGTCGCGGTCATGGGGTTTGGCGCCGGAGCGGTAATCATGAGCTTGATAGCGCCGCGTGAGATCATCGCGTCCGGCGTCGCGACGACGTTCTACACCTTTGGCGCCGCGTATCTGATTCTGGTGACGCTGTCCGCTCAGTTCTTCGTTACGCCCCCGCAAGGCTGGAAGCCGGAAGGCTGGGTTCCGAAAACGGCCGTATCCAAAGCCGCCGGAACCTATCAGTTCGGCGTCGGCGAAGCCATGGGCACGTGGCAGTTCTGGCTGCTGTGGATCATTCTGTTCCTCAACGTGTCCGCCGGCATCATGATCATCAGCCAGGCCTCTCCCATGGCGCAGCAACTGGTGCATTTGAGCGCTGTCGATGCGGCCGGCGTGGTGCTGATGATTTCGATTTTCAACGCGGTCGGACGCGTGTTCTGGGCGTGGACCTCCGATTATCTTGGCCGCGCGCGCGTCTACATGATGCTGTTCGCAATTCAGGCGGTTGTCTTCTTCCTGCTGCCGCGCGCGGATTCCCCAGCGCTATTTATGTTCGCGGCCGCGGTAATCGGCCTTTGCTATGGAGGCGGCTTCGGCGTGATGCCCTCGTTTACCGCGGACTTCTTCGGCGCAAAAAATATGGGGGGCATTTACGGCTGGATCCTGCTGGCTTGGGGCGCGGGCGCGATCCCTTCGCCGCTGCTCATTGCACAGGTGCGGCAGAGCTCGGGGACGTATACCGGGGCCATTCAGGTCATCGCCGTGGTGATGTTACTTTCAGTCGCCCTGCCACTTTTGGCCCGCCGCCCCGCCAAGCAGGACAGCCAACTTCCACAGCACGCTAAGGCTTAAGCTGTAGCGGATTCGGATACGCATCCGGGGCGTTTTCCGCGGCGTTGTGAAGACACTGAAAATCCTTCTCGATCAGGACCTGCGGCCGCGCATGCGATGGGCTTTCAATTCCCACCTCGTCGCTTTCCGCCCACGCCTTCATAACGCCTGATGGAACTGTGACACGGATGTCGGCGCCATCGAAGGTCGCCGTAATTCGGTCCGCGCTGCCGGATGAGACCAGGGAGTAATTCAACAAACCGGTTCCGCCGAACTCGATCGACGATTCGACGCGCCCTTGCTCAGCTAACCGGCCGACCTCCGACTGGGTAACTCTAAGACGCAGGGAATTCCCTTGGATGCGAAGTTTCATGTATTTTATCTAGGCGATGCGGCGGCCATGCGTGTAGACATTAAACCGCCCGTTGCGCAGGAAGCCGATCAGAGTCATCCCACACCGTTCCGCCGTCGCCACCGCCAGACTAGAAGGGGCGCCCACGGCCGCCAGCACCGGAATTCCCGCCACCAGCGCCTTCTGCACCAATTCAAAACTGGCGCGCCCGCTTACCAGCATGATCGATTGGACGAGAGGCGTGAGGCCCTTCAAAAGCGCCGCGCCAATCAGCTTGTCTACGGCATTGTGCCGCCCCACATCTTCCCGCACCGACGCCAGATTGCCGTCCCGATCGAATAGCGCCGCCGCGTGAAGACCTCCGGTTGCTTCAAACACAGATTGCGCCTCGCGAAGCTGCGCGCTTAGCCGGTAAACCACCCATCGATCGAGTTGCATCTCATCCGCGGGAAGCGCCGGACATTTGTTCGATGCCAGGTCGGCAAGGGATGTTTTACCGCAGACGCCACAAGCCGATGTAATCAGAAAATTTCGCTCGGCCGGCGCGGGCCGCGGCGTCACCTCGGGCGCCAATTCCACCTCGCAAATATTCGGGTCGTCCGCAGCCGTACGCAACGACCGGATGTTCGCCTTGCATGTAATCACGCCCTCCGCCAGTAGAAAGCCCGCGGCAAGTTCCGTATCGTTGCCAGGCGTGCGCATCGTCATCGAGAAGCTGCGCGCGCCCAGCCGGATCTCTAACGGCTCTTCCACCGCCAAAAAATCTTCGACTTGCGCTGTGGCATTCCCTTCAACGCGGCGAATAGGGATTTCTACAACCGATTGCGACACTGTCACCTGTCTCAGAGCTCGACCTGGAGCCAATTATGACACGTCGCTTAGCGTTCCCGTCCCATGCTGGTCGCGTCAGCCGCGGGCGCCCACGGCAGCTTGGGAGCGTCAGGCCACACGCGAGCGAGACGTTTGCCCAGGAACGTAAGCAGTTCCGCCGGATCGGATTGGATCCGCTTGTTCCTCGCCCCTTCCGCAATATCGAACATGGCCACGTAAAGCAGACCGCGTTGCCGCAATGGATGCACCCACGCGTTCTCATCAAGGGCTGTTGAATACGCGGCGCGGGCATGTTCCATCCTGCCATCCGCCAAAAGTGCGAGCGCATAGTCGAAGCGCGCGTAGATGTATTCGGTAGACAGATCCGCCGCTTGCTTCAGCAACTCGGCGGCCTTAGCAAATTCGCCCAGCCGATAGTACGACCAGCCGTGAACGTATAACACCGCTGGGTCCTTAGTGTTCCCAAATTCTTTGATGAGAGTTTGCAGCCGCTCAGCCGCTTCCTCGTTTCGTCCGCAAAGTAGAAGGGCATCTGCCAATCCCTTGACGTTCCAAATATTGAGGTGTTTCCCGTCCTCTTCGACCGCTCTCAAATAGGCGATGCGAGATTCTTCGGCCGATGAGTCATCGCGATACTGCAATGCCCAGCCCAGACATCCCCAGAACCACGCCACGCGGGGCGAAGCCGCCGTGGCCCGGGCAAGGGTCTCGCACGCGCGTGCAAATTCGCCGACTTCGCCGAGATAGATGCCCGCCCATCCCAATGCGAATCCGGTCAAAGGCTCGCACTGCAACGCGCTCTCGCATTCGCGCCCGGCCTCCTCGTAGCGTCCGCTCAGGCGAAGCGCGTTGGAATGCGACATGCGAACATCGGCATTCCCGGGGTCGAACTGCGCCGCCCGCCCCAGCGAATCCACCGCCCCATCCAGATCGCCGCGGTCGAGTAGAATCGATCCCTTCAGGTACCACGCGCGCGGCGACTGGGGGTCGCGCGCCAACTCGATCTCCATTTCGCGTAGGGCGTCGTCTTCGCGCTCGAGCTTGCGCGCCGCATCCACAATCAACCCCAGCATCTGAGAGTCGCCCGGCTTCAGTTTCAGCGCCCTGCGAGCCTGGCTCAAAGCACCTGCGAAATCATCTAGCTGAAACAGCGCCATGGCCTTGGCGCCCGCGGCCTGACTCAAGGTGGGCGCAGCCTCCAGCGCCTGATCGAACATTTGCACGGCCCCGGGATAATTTCCGCTCGAAAAATACGCGTGCCCCAGTTCATAACGCACCTCCGGCGATCCCGGATACGTTTGGAGCATCTTCTGCAGCAGAACAACGGCTTCTTGCGGCTTCTGCTCGGCAATCAGCAGCCGTCCTTTGAGCAACAACGTCGACCAATCCGCAGGCTCATGCTCCAGAATTTTTTCGACGGCCTGCAGCGCGGCATCCAACTCGCCCGCATCCGCCAGCGCGCCTGCCAACTCAGCCGCAACCCATGCGGTATCCCCTTCTGCCGGGACCCTGCGATAGAGCTCAACGGCCTCATGCGGCCGGCCCAGATCCCGCATCAGCCTGCCCTTCCAAGCGACCGCCCAAGGCAGCTCCGGCGGATCGCGAAGAACAGAGTTGACCAGATCCAAAGCTCCGGAGAAGTCCTTTTCTGCGCGCTTCACGACAATCGCCATAGTGACTGCCGCGTGGTGCCGCGGCATCAATTGCAGCGCCTTTGCAAGCAGTTCACTGGCCGCGGAAAGACTGCTCTTTGCCGCCGCTTGGGCTGCCTCCACGTACATGGACACCGCTCCATCCATATCGTGCAAAGCGGCTTGCACCTCGGCGAGCGTGGCATACAGTCCTGGGTCCCCAGGCGCTACTTGCAGCCCCTTACGGGCGGCATCTGCCGCCTTGTTCAAAATCTCTTCGCCACCGGTGGGTGGCGCAATCGCCCGGTATGCCCTGGCCAGATAGTGAAACGTCTCCGGAAGCGAAGCGCCTGTCTTTTCGGCGGCCAGAAGAATTTCAATGGCGCGCTGAGGCGAACCTGTTCGAAACACGGCGATGCCATAGTCCGTACAAAGCTGGCTCGCGTTGCGCTGTTCCGGAATTTCCTCCGCGCTTCCCTCGAAGAGACTCACTGACTCGGAGAAAAACTCCGCGGCTTTCCGTTCGTCGCCCTTCACCGTCGCGGATCGGCCCAACAAGCAATACGAAGTCCCTAACAGCAAATTAAAGCAGGCCTGCAACTTTGGATCGAGAGCAAGCGCGCTGGCGCATGCCCGAGCTTCCCCAATCACCTTGTCCAAAATAGCGGCAACGGCATCCGGATGCCGCAATGCGTGTTCAATGCGCGCACGATTGATATCGGGCTGCAGATTGGTCAGCACGCCGGCCTTACCTACAGTCTGGGATCCGAGCGTCAAAGACCCGGCGTCGGCGCCGACGAACGCTCTTGGGAGCGCCCCGGCGGGGATCCGAATATCACTCATTGCGCCGTCACCTTCGATGGAACGTTCGGACTGGGCGCGGCGCCCTGCCCGATCTTTTTCTTCATGATCCTTCTGCGCACCTTTTCGGCCACAGCATTGATGTTCTTTGTCGCCGGGTCGATCCGCGCCTTCCACATGGCGTTGAGTACGCTACGCAACTCGCCAATCTGCAGGGGCCGATCCACCTGAAGCTCATCCAGAGTCTCCACCTGATCCCATTGAGAGCGTGCGAAGCTGGCGCAATCGCAGTCGCGGAGCACCTTTCGCAACGACTCGACCATCTTCACGATTGCAGCATTATCGCTCGTAGTCCGCGGCGTGCGATTGCCCGCCCCAGCCTGCTCTAGCGCCGCCGTCCACATGTTATTCAGATTTTCAACCAGCGCGCCGTACCCGATATCCGCCAACGTGTCGCTCGCGCTCATCGAGTTCAACATGGCAAGAATCGCACGAGCGCGAGTGTCATCTCCCACACACCCGTCCGCTTCCTGAGCGGCGTCGGCCTCAAGCGGGCTCAAGAGCAGATAGAAAGCGGCGTAAGCATACGCAGGGCCCATGGTGAAAGTCGCGAAGGCATCCCCCAGGCAGCTTTGGTAACGTTCCGGTATGCCGCCGAGATCTTCCGTCAACACCTCCTCAAAATCGTCCCTCGCAATCACATGCCAGAATGCATATGCCGTGAAAGGAAGCGCCCAAATGGTCCATTCCGGAAATCCCACCCTTACGATGCTCGCGAGGGTCTTAGCCACCGCTTCCCGCCGTGCCGCAGGCAGAGCCAGCCACGGATATTTCGGCGGCCGGTTGGTCGCGTAAGTTCGAATCAAGTCCTCGGCCAGCCGGCTGATTCCTTCATCGAACCCGATGTCGCGCAGCGCCATCCCTCCCAGGAAATCCACGTACTCCGCAAAGATATCCTGGCTGGTAAGATTCGCTACCCCGTATTTCTGCCACGCGCTGGCGTCCGGCAAACCTTTGGTGAGCGTATCTCGCACCTCGGCCAACACCTTGGTCGGGTTCTTGATTCTGCCCGTCAAATCGTCTTTCAGGCGCACGCCAACAGGTTCCTGAGGCGGAATCTGAAAGCAATTCCGCTTCATCTCACCAATGGTCTCAATCACGGTTGCCACTCTGTCTTTCGCATCCTGCGTCATTTCCAGAATCGACTCAAGCTCAACTTTTCTGGCGTGGGAGTTCTCTCGCAACTCCTCCATGTGGCGCTGCAGTTCGGAATCGGAATAGACCGCTGCTTCCTCCCCACGAATCTCGTCGTTGAGCACGGCCTTCACGCGATACAGGGAAGTATCTATACTTGTCGCTACTTTCTGCAGCGCCTTTAGGTCCGTTTCGAGCTTCTCAATCTCCCTTCGGCGGCTGGGGGCTGTCTGCAGAAAGTCCTTCACCCTGTCCAGATTGCCTTTCAGGGCCTCGGCGCGAATCCGCAGCATCAGGGAAGCGTCACCCGCGCCTTTGTTGCCGTTGTCGCTCATGCAATTTCCGCCATCGTTCTACTCTACTTGAGCGCCGGACATCCTTCCCCAAAGCGCGAGAAACTGCTGGTTTACCACGTCCCCGGCCCCCTCTAAATCCGGACGCAAACGCTCGCGCCAGGCCGCATTCAGCAGCCCCGTAAGCTCCACGGATTGCGGAATTGCAGCGCTCCCCTCACTCAGCAGATTCTGTAATCCCCCCACCTGCTTCACGCTGGTGTTATACCGCAAGTGGCGCGCGCCCGGTTTGAGAATCAGATCGTAGCTTTCATCGACCAGGGCGTCGATCTCCTTCGACCGGTCGTCACGCGCCGTAAGCGGCTTCCCGGCCGCCGCTAGCGACGCTGTCCAGAACTCCCTAAGCCTTTTTATTGAGGCCGCAAACGTGCCCTTGCTGTCGGCTTCCTGGTCCATGCGATCCAAAATCCGCAGCACTAATTCCGCGCGCTCGCCATCCGGCGGATGGAACGAATCCATCTCCACCCACGCATTCACCGGGTTGAAGCGCGTCAAAAGGCAAGTGAAACCGTACGCTGGACCGATCGCATAAGCCGCCACGGCATCCGCGAAGAACTCGTTGGGATAATACCAGCTCTTGTCCTTTTCGACATCGTCTCCGGGCCCCAGCACGTTCGCCAGGCGCGTGGCTTCCTTCGGCACGCGAATCTGCGAGGCCAGAAAATGCCCGAACTCGTGTACCGCCACCGGCAGGTTCCAGATATCCTTCATCGGGAACCGCAGGCGAATGATCTGCGTGTTGCCCGCGAAAGCCTCGCCCTCCGCCTCGAACGTGAACCTCTTCCATGCAATGGCTTGCAGCTTCGAGGAAAGTTCGTCCATTAACTTGTCGGCGATCTCGGCGAGCGATGCGTGTTGCGCCGACAGGCTGCGACTGCGCGCTCCGGAAACCAGCGCGAGTACCTCCGTCAATTGCCGCCCCACCGCAACCTCCAGACCATCGAAACCCGCCCACGCATTCTTCATACGAAGTTGCGCCATGGCATCATCGGCGGCGGCGTTTTCGGGAAGCGCTTCCACCTTGTCGCGGGCCTTCCCGACCTTCCCGCGCAGATCGTCCACGGCGTCGAAAAGCTCCGAGCCCAGACGCTTCTGGATAGACTTGGGAAGGGTTACGGATTGCATCCGGGCTTTGGCCTCCCGCAGATCGGCATCCAAGACCTCGATGCGATCGAGAAGTATCCGTCTCGCGTTCACTTCACTTCCATCCATCTACGCTCCGGATGTAGACGCGAGTCCGTCGGCAATTTCCCGCACGCCCCTGGTCCATTGAATGACCCCGCCGCCACCCGCGTAGTTCATGCCGATAACAACCGTGGCGCCGATCAGCGCCGCATATGCGCCACCCAGCGCCAACGGGAGCCACGGAGCGACCACGTGCAGCCACGCCAGACCGGCCGAAATCAATGTCACGGCGCCCAGCAGAGCTTTGATGAGAGCCACTTTGCCGCCATAGCTCTCCGTGAATGGCCGTAGGGAGTTGCTGGCGCTGTCTAGATCGCCGGTCTCGAGACGATTGCTTTGCAGAATCCCATCGATCTGTGTCGCGGTCTTTTTCACTCCGAAAGTCCACCCGAGAATCTCGTTCGCATACTCGCCCTTCAGCAGCTTGTCCCAAATTTCAGAGACGCGATCTTTCACATCATCGAGCGAGCCGGACCCAATGAGATCCAGTAAAGATTGAATCGCCTTCTTCAACCGTTCAAAGCCTTGCTTCACCAACCTTCCGGCCTCAACGAGTTGCTGGAAGGGCTTGCCGAGATTCTCAATCGCTTCGATGACCTTGGCGGCGTCTAGCTTCTTGAGCTGCTCGAAAACCGAGTCGATCACGCCTGCCGCTCCGCTCACCACCTGATCCAAAGCGAATTGAGCGTCGGCGCGAAAGGTCTTTTTGGCGCTCGCCAGATCCGCCGATTTTACCGAACTGCCGGCGGCGAACCGAAAACTGGATGGCGCCGCGGTTGCCGTGGACTGCGTCTCTTCGATCTGATCGAGCGCCAGTGAAAGCGGCTCGCTGGTCGGCTGAGGGATCTCGGTGGCAAGCCCCGCGCCGATCAAAACATTTGCCGATTGCACCTCGAAAAGAATTGCCCGCAACGCGTCGTCCGGGTTCACCCCGCCGCCAGCCCCGGGTGCGCTCTGGAAGCCGAACTCAGCGGCCGGCGCCGGTTTGGCCGCTTCCTCCAGATCGGCGATTCCTTCTTTTGCTCCCGGGCCCTCGAGGCCCAGCAGCAGATCTCTCCCGGACGAAAGCAAACGGTTTGTCTGAGTGAGATAAACGCCGCGACTGTATATCATGTCCGCGATTCTATCAAGCCCAGCCTAACAGAGGATTCAAGCCCTCTCCGTAACCGTCGCCGCCGTCTCCGGCGGACCCAGGTACGTGATAGCCAGCGCCGTCAAGACCACTACGCCGCAGCCGATCACGTTATACCAAAGCCAGGAAATGCTGCTGAAGAAGAATGCCGAGAAGATGGCTACTTCGCCCGCCAGCATTCCAATGAACGTAGCCGTGCCGCGCACACGCGGGAATCCAAACGCCAGCACGAAGCAACCGAGCAGCGATCCGTAGAACAGCGATCCCACCACATTCACCGCTACAATCAGCGACCCCAGCTTTTTCCCCCACCCGGCAAACATCACCGCATAAGCGCCCCAGAAAAGCGTCGCCACCCGCGACGCGATCACGTAGTGGTGGTCGCTCGCGTGCTTGTGTATATGGCGGCGGTAGATATCCACCAGCGTCACGGTGGCGAGCGAGTTGATCTCGCCCGAACTCGCCGACATGGTGGCCGCGAAGATCACCGCAATAACCAGTCCAACCAGTCCTACGGGCAGATAGTGGGTGACAAAGGTCAGGAAAATATAATTAGTATCCTTAAAGCCCTTCTCACCGCCCGCAAGCTCCACCAATTTTTCAGCGCGCGCATGGGCGGCCGTTACATCGCTCTGCGCCGCGCGATAGGCGGTGATTTCACGCCGTTCCGCGCCAGTATCGCCCGCCCGGTGCGCGGCCGCCAAGGCTAGCGCCGCCGCCCGCCGCACCGTTACGCCCTGCTCGAACTGTTGCGATACCTGAGAATATTCGCCGCTCGCCTGGATGCGCGCCAATTGCGCTCGCTCGAACAACAGCGGCGGTTGCACGAAAAGATAAAAGACAAAAACCATGGCGCCGATGAAGAGAATGAAAAACTGCATCGGAATCTTCGCCACCGCGTTGAATAGCAGGCTCAGCCGGCTTGCCGTTATCGATTTCCCGGTGAGATAGCGCTGCACCTGCGATTGATCGCAACCGAAATACGAAAGAAACAGGAACGTTCCGCCCAGCAGGCCGCTCCACACGTTGTAGTTGTCTTTCCAATCGAAATGGGTGGTCACCGCATTCAGCCGCCCCGCCGCCCCGGCAAGATAAACCGCGTCGCGGAAAGAAATGGAATCCGGCAGCAGCACGATCACCGTAACCAGCGAAACCAGCAGCCCAAGGAAGATGACGCACATTTGCTGCACGTCCGACCAGGTCACCGCCTTGATCCCGCCGAGCACTGTATAGGTCACCACGGTCACGCCCATGAGCAGAGTCGTCACCCGCTCCGGCCATCCCAGGATCACGGAAAGCACAATGGCAGGCGCGTAAATGGTCAATCCGGCCGAGACGCCGCGCTGCGCGAGAAAGATCAGGCTGGCAAGTGCGCGCGTCTTGCCATCGAAGCGCTTTTCCAGAAACTCATATGCCGTGTAAACCTTGGCGCGGTGAAATACCGGCACGGCGGTGGCGCAAATAATCACCATCGCAATCGGCAGTCCGAAGTAGAACTGCACAAACCGCATCCCATCGACATAGGATTGGCCGGTGGTAGAGATGAACGTGATTGCGCTCGCCTGGGTCGCCATGATAGAGAGCGCCATCGCGTACCACGGCATCGTCCGGCCCGCCAGAAGGTAGCGGTCTACCGTGTTGCTGCCGCGGCTGCGATAGAGCCCGTAGGCGACGATCGAGACTAGCGACGCGATGAGGACGATCCAATCGGCCGTTCTCATCGATATGCCTGAGTGAAAAGGTAAAAGACGGAGATCACCGCCGCGAGGTAGATAAGAATCGCTGTATACACGCGTTTCCACGTGCCCAGAAACGGCGGGTCGCCGTCAGGTTCGCCAGACATGCATCCATAGTAGGACAGATTTCCGTCAATGGACCAACGCCGCCATGTCGGGACGCAACTGCCCGAGCAGAACACCCGCGGCTGCCAGGCGATTCACTCTTCGGAGCTCGTCCAACGCATGCTGAATGATCACAGAGGTGCTGCCTCTACCATCGAACTTGCGGAAACCAACGCCCTTGTTTGTCTTCAAGCAGTGCCAGGTACCGGCGTGATTGACGCAAACGGGAGGGATATCGGGCAACTGGCGGTAAAGCATTTGTGGTTGAATCGCTGGATTTCCCGTGCGCAGGGCTTGCATCGTGGGAGCGTGTGTGATCCGGATATACGGGATGCCGTCCGGCAGATCCACCTGCAACAGGAATCCGTCAGGCCCCGGACAATATTCGGCGGAATCATAGAGGGACGGCGTGATATATAGCCCTGGGCCCGCATTTGCGCCGCCGCCGACCGGATTATTATACGAGGCGCGGAAGCGAGCTTCGTCCCGCCCATTGAGCGCAAGCATTTCGTGACGGTCTCCTCCCCACGAATAGAAACTGGCATTAGGGCAGAGGTTGCTGTAGAGCTTCCCAACTTCAACGATTCGATCGACTTCGGCTTGTGACATTTCGCCTCTCCTGGACTCATTAGTATATAAATTCTGTGTTTGAATCTGAAAACATTTTGGTTGCCGCGGGAACTTTTCATCTGTTTCCGGCATTACATGCATAGATGGCGACGGGCAGGCGATGATCAGCGACGAATCCCTCATGCTCGAGTTCCAGCGCGGGTCGCGTGAAGCCTTCGATGAGCTCTTCGCCCGCTATCGCGACATACTCCACGGATTCTTCCGCCGCCGTTTGGATAGCCCATCGCAAGCCGACGACCTCACGCAGGAGACCTTCCTCGCGGTGCTGCGCGGCGTGGCGCGTTACGAGCCGCGTGCATTGGTGCGCAGCTACTTGTTTGGGATCGCGCTGAAGTTGCTGTACGCCGCGCGAAGGAAACGCGAGACGGCGCCGCTGGCGGACGAGATTGCAGCACCTTCGAAGGACGAAGATTCGCTGTGGGTTCGTCAGGCGTTAGCGCGCTTGGAGCCAAACGATCGGGAGATTTTGATGTTGCGCGAATACGAGCAGTTAAGTTACGCGGAGATCGCCGAATTGCTGCGAATCCCCGTAAACACCGTACGCACGCGTCTGTTCCGCTCACGCATGGCGTTACGCAGCCAACTCGAACCGGAGGTCCGTCATGCCTGAAAACCGCCATGCGGTCGAGCCCGAGGAGATGATGGCGTATCTCGATGGCGAACTGCCCGCCACCCGCGCGGCCGAAGCCATGAATCATCTGGAGCGCTGCCCCGATTGCCAAAAACTCGCCGCCGATTTGCGGCGCGTCTCGCAGGAGATGGCGGCATGGCAAATCGAACCGCCGCGGGTGATGGCGCCGCCACAGCCAGCGGTCGAGCGGCCGCAGTGGACGTTTCCAAGCTTGTTTCGAGAGCCTCGGTATGCAATTGCGTTAGCGGTTTCCTGCATCGGCCTCGGACTCATCGTTTTGCGGACCACCAGACCGACCCATCAGGCGATGGGCATCGCGCGCCTGGCATCCGAAAATAGCGCGATCGCCGTAAGTCAAGAACCTCTGCGACCACCGCTTCCCCAGGCGTCGCCCATCGCCGCACCGCCAGTAGAAAACGCCGCGCCCGCCGCCCCCATGATCGAGCGCACGGCTTCGCTAACCGTGACGACCCGTGATTTCGACCAGCTTCGCGCGCGCATCGACGCCATTCTCGCGCATTCTCACGGCTACCTTGCCGACCTTACCCTCGGCGCGCCCCAGGGGTCAGGCCGTTCGCTAAATGCCACTCTGCGCGTACCCGCCGCGGTATTAGACGCCACCCTTGCCGAATTGCGCCAGCTTGGCCGCGTCGAATCCGAATCGCAAAAAGGCGAGGACATTACCCGCCATTTCGCCGATCTCGTCGCGCGCTTAACGAATGCCCGTAACACCGAGCAGCGGTTGACTCAAATCCTCGCCCAACGAACCGGCCGGCTGTCGGACGTTCTCGAGGTCGAACGTGAAATCGATCGGGTTCGCGGCGAGATCGAGCAGATGGAGGCCGAACGCCGTACCACCGCCGACCATGTAGCCTTCGCCATTATCGACCTCACCGCTAGCGAAGCCTACCACGCGGAAATTCGCCTCTCCCCTGTCTCGACCGGCACGCGTCTTCGCAACGCCGCCGTGGAAGGCTATAGGAATATGGTTGAAGGATTGATAGCCGTCGCGACGGCATTGATGGCGTACGGACCGGCAGTCTTCCTTTGGGCGTTGCTTGCGTTCCTGATCGGCGGCTGGCTGCTGCGCCGCAAGAAGGCGAGGAACTGATCGCGAGACTCCCCCAGCAAAGTAGATCCGCAGAACGAAAACACAGCGGACCGGCGAGAAAAACAATCCCGGCCTGGCATCGAATGGCCGCCTGCCCTGTGCTACATCCTCACCGAGATACGATTAGCTTCGTCCCGTAAGGTGGTAGATATCCCCGCCTCACCAAATTTTCCGGAGGTGCGCTAAGCAGCACAACCGATTTGCCGCGCAGGGCGTCCAATACCGCGAGTACCTTCTGATACGGTGCTCGAACGTCTGCCTTTACATATACGGTCCCTTCGCTTAGTCTGCTCAGCGCAGCGGGCTCGGTGGGCTCGACACCGACGAAGACTCTCCCTTCTGCCGTCATGGCAACGACGGTAGCACCCTGTTCGTCTGCAGCCCGCATCTCCACTGCGTGACCGGCAACCGGCATCTCAACGGCGATACCTTGCTTTAGAACGGGCTGTTGCGAATACAGAGCACACCCACCGGCGATTAAGATTGATCCCGCTAGACACGCCTCAATTACGGATTTCATACCTCTAATCCTCTTGCGCATTTGACACCAGGCATGTGCAAGAAGTTCCGCTCGGTACCAACCACTCTCTGGGCCGGAGGGTCGGGGAAGTTCCCCACAACCCTTCGCAAATTACCGGTTTCTCCATTCGCAGCGGCTGTTCAGTTCGTCCTCCATGAATTCGCGGAAGCTGCTATAGGTCCTGGCCCCAGGTATCCAGTTTGCAAAGAAGTAGGTCTGCCACTCGCCGTCCGGCGCGGTTACATCCGGGTTCAGAAGGATCACTGCGCTATCTCCTGCGTCACTAACCTGTAAACACGATCCGAGATTCGGATAGGTATCGCGATACGCGTCAGCCCAAGATGAATTGCGCACGCGGAACCAGTCGACCTCGTTGGCGGCGTACAGCCGTTGGAGCAACGATGTCCACGGTTCGAACCCGTTCGATTCGACCAAAAAGGAGCGATACGACGGCGGCAGGCGTCGGCCGAGGCGGCGCTCAAGCTCTTCCAATTCCTGTTCGGACGCGCCCGGTGCACCGAGCCATTGCATTTTTACTTTCTGCTCCGGCAAGCCGGCTGATAGTTTGGGATCGGCCAGGCGAAACTCGCTCAGTTCCTTGAGCCACGGACGCCACGTAAATACGGTCGAACGTTGGGGCGCATGTGAGGTGCCCCTTCCGAGCAGCAGCAAGCTTCTTCTTGCCTCGTTCGCTACCCCGTCATCGGGGTCTTCGAGTAACTGCTCGAGAATCTCCGCGCCGCGCTGCTCCCCGTATCGGCCGATTGCCACTGCGAGACTCCTGCGGACTCGTGGTTCCGAATCCCGTGCAACGCCGAGGGCCGTTTCTACTTCGCCAAGACCAAACAACTCGGAGGCCGCCAGGGCTCGCTCCCAACGACTCCCGGTCCGCAGCAAGACACTTAGATAATCAAGAAGTCGATGGTCCCGTCCGTACAAGGCAGGCAGCGCCGATAATCGAATTGGATCGACGCGCCCGCTGCGGAGCGCGGCCAACTCGGACACCAGACGGGATTCCGTTTCGGCAGCGACCGGCCCCATCCGGTCAAGGGTCTCCACTGCCGCTGCGCGGACGGCGGGAAGCGAGAGCGCCCGCACGATCGCATGTGGTACGAAAGGGTGTCCCCATTTCGGCAAAATCCGGACGATTGCGCGGCGAACCGCGGCGTCGTCTCCCTCGGTGTCCAAAATCCATCCGAGTCTTTGGAATATCTGGTGATCGTTGCACTCCTTCCCAATATTCTCGACAGCCTCAATTCGAATGGACGTCGGCTGCGATCTGTCGGAGACCTGTCGGATCCATCCCTCGCAGTTGGAGACCGTGGCTTCGACGTTAGGACGGATTAGTATCTGCAGCTTTCGATTCGGCGCATTTTGATCCATTTGGGCAATCCTCGTCTCGCTCCAAATTCGTTCCTCTACGAGGCTCCTGCACAAAGCACTTCCGCTCTCGATCATAGCGCGCACGAATGCGATGTCTCTCACTATGACCAGGGTGCGCGACATAGAAGTTACGGCGCGCCAGGCGCGTCTCGCCGGAGCATCGTTACGTTAATTCTGCTGCAGGGAATGACGCTTACCGGTATCGCCATCGCGATCGGACTGGGCGGAACGATCGCGGCGAGCCGGGCCATCACTTCGATGCTGTACGGAATCTCGCAGTTTGACCCGATAACGTACGCCGGAGTCACCGTTTTGCTCGCCGGCGTGCTGAGTAATGGCTCCGTAAATCTCCGGGCTTTCGACGCCAACCATACCCCATGATGGCGTCAACATGCCATCATATTAGTAGAGTATGAAACCGACGCAAACGCTCCACAATCTCGGCCAGAGCATCTGGCTCGACAACATTACTCGCGACCTGCTGAAAAGCGGCACGCTCAAGCGATATATCGATGACCTGTCCGTGACCGGTTTGACGTCAAACCCCACCATCTTCAACCAGGCGATTAAGAAAAGCGCAGCCTACGACGCCACCATTCGCAAACAGGCCAATGACGGCCAGTCAGCCGAAGCTCTTTTCTTTGGTCTTGCGATCGAAGACCTGACCCAGGCCGCCCAACTGTTCCGGCCCGTTCACGAGCGCACCGCCGGCGTAGACGGATGGGTATCGCTCGAAGTGTCGCCGCTACTCGCCCACGATACAGCCAGCACCCTCGCAGCAGCTAAGGATCTTCACTCGCGCGCGGGGGCTGCCAACTTATTCATCAAGATCCCGGGCACCAACGAAGGTCTGCCGGCCATCGAGGAAGCCATCTTTGCCGGCGTCCCGATCAATGTCACGCTCCTGTTCTCTCGCGAGCAATACCTCGCCGCAGCCGACGCCTACATGCGCGGTGTGGAACGCCGCATCGACGCCGGCCTCGATCCGAACGTGGGTTCGGTGGCATCACTGTTCATTAGCCGGTGGGACGTCGCCGTGGCAAAAACGGCGCCGGAGGCATTGCGCGCCCAACTCGGCATCGCGATCGCCCAGCGTACTTATAAGGCCTATCGCGAGTTGTTGAACTCTCCCCGCTGGCAGCGTGCCTTCAATCTCGGCGCGCGTCCGCAACGGTTGTTGTGGGCCAGCACCGGGACCAAAGATCCCAAAGCTTCGGCCATCTTGTACATCAAAGCGCTGGCGGCCCCGCTGACCGTTAACACCATGCCAGAGGGCACCCTAACAGCCATGGCGGATCACGGCGAAGTGGGGAACGTCATGGCTGCCGATGGCGGCGACTGCGAAGCCGTGCTGGCTAAGTTTGCCGCTGCCGGGATCGACGTCGATGCGCTGGCCAGCCAACTTCAGGATGAAGGAGCGAAATCGTTCGTTACTTCCTGGACGGAACTGATGGGTGTGATCGCGGAAAAGAGCAGCGCCCTGCAGACCGCGGGAGCCCGTTAGCACCGCTACAGCAGGTCTTCTCTATAGCAAGTCGTCGCGCTTCGCCTTTTCGAGCGCCTTGACCACATCGCCCACCTGCTGGGCGCGATCGCGAGTCGTGACCAGCAGCGCGTCGGGCGTGTCTACGACGATCAGATCCTCCACACCCAGCAGCGCAACCATCTTGCCGCGCGCGTCCACGAAATTGTTGTGCGCATCGAGGCAAATGGAATCACGAGCCGTCACGTTGCCGCATGAGTCGCGAGGTAGAAGCTCGTAGACGGCGTTCCAACTTCCGACGTCGTTCCAACCGAAGTCGGGCGCCGGAATTCCGCTGACATTCTTCGCTCGTTCGAGCACCGCAAAATCGATGGAAATGTTCTCGCACAACGGAAACGCCTGCGCCAGCTTCTCGGCGAACGTCTTCGATCCGAAAGGAGGCAGCGCCGCCAGGATGGTAGCCGTCTTCGGGAGATGCTGGCGCAACTGTTCCAGCAACGCGTCGCAGCGCCAGAAGAACATACCCGAGTTCCAGCAGAAGTTGCCCGCCGCCACATAGCGCTTGGCTTTTTTCAGATCGGGTTTCTCGTGAAATCGCTTGACCGCCGCGCGCTCGCCGGGCTTGGCGCCGCGCGGAAACTCCACATACCCATAGCCGGTTTCGGGCCAGCGGGGTTGAACACCGGCCACCATCAGATGGCCTTCCGCAGCGCTCTTGAGCGCTTGCTTCAACAACGTGCGGTAGGCCGCGGGTTTCCCCACCACGTGATCCGATGGGAATACTCCCATTACGGCGTCCGGATCGCTAGCGCGCATGACGTGCGCCGCAAGACCGATCGCAGGCGCGGTATTGCGCTGCGCCGGCTCGGCCATAATCTGCCGCTTGGGAACGCCAGGAAGTTGCTTAGCGATGGTCTCGCGTAGATGCTCATTGGTGAGCACCCAAATCCGCTCCGGAGGAATCACGGGGGCAAGCCGCTCCACGGTTGCCTGGATGAGGGAAGTCTCGCCAACCACGTTCAGAACCTGCTTGGACGTGCGCTTGCGGCTACGCGGCCAGAAGCGGGTGCCGCGGCCACCGGCCAGAATCAATCCGTAATAGTGACTATTCATTTCAGTTCAGAGGATAGCCGTGAATTAGCTGCAACGAGCGCGCCCAGCGCGTCTTTACCGGGAAGTGCAAGACTATGTCCACTAAGTGCGAGACGTTCAAGCCCGGGTCGGTCAACGCCGAAGTGGATGCGTCGTACGACCAGTAAATGATGAGCGGCTTGCCAATGATGTTGCCGCGCGGGACGAAGCCCCAAAAGCGGCTGTCGAGCGAGTTATCGCGATTGTCGCCCATTGCGAAATAGTATCCGGACGGCACGACCACATCGCCATCTACCACGTGATTCGTGAGCATATTGTCAGCCGAAGGCGGCAGACCCGCGCTCGCCGCGCTGGGAAAGTTATCGCGATACGCCTCAATGTACGCGCTCTTGTGGTACACATACGGCTCTTCAGCCTTGTGTCCGTTAAGAAACAGCTGCTTGTCGACGAGGTGGATCCGGTCACCCGGCACACCAATGCATCGTTTTACGAATGTCTGCGTAATATCGACCGGATAGCGGAAGACAATAATATCGCCGCGCTTGACGTCGCGATAAGGCAGCAGATGACTGGAAAGCCCATCACCGGGCGCGTAGGCCAGCTTATCCACGAACAGATGGTCGCCCACCAGCAGCGTATCTTCCATCGACCCGGTGGGAATCACGAAGGCTTGCAGCAGATTGGTGGTGCCGAATAGCAGCAGGATGATGGTTACGGTCCACTCAGCGATGAATCCGCGATGAGAAGCGTGCCTGACAACAGGCGCCGTGAAAGGGGTTTCCTCCAGCGCAACACTCTTGTTTTCTTCCACTGAATTTTATTTTATCCTGTTATCCTAAAAGGGCCGCAGAGGTTCCGATTTTGAGCGCTCCCGCAGCTACTTCTACATCCCCACCCGATCTTAAGGCGCAACGCCGGGCCGTCATTCTGGTCGCTTTCGCGACTCTTCTCGGCGCGGTGGCGCAGATTCTGATGAAGCTCGGCGCCGACCACGCGGTGCAAAGCCCAGGACTTATAGGGCTTCTCACGAATGTCCCGCTCATCGCCGGCTACGGACTCTACGCCTTCATGACCGTAATGATTGTGATCGCGTTCAAAGACGGAGAGCTCTCCGTTCTTTATCCGATTATTTCGTTGAGCTACGTCTGGGTCACGGCGCTTTCTTATCTGATTTTTCACGACAGCTTGAACCCGTACAGGCTGGCGGGTCTCGCGTTGATTATCGGCGGCGTCGCCGTGATCGGCCGCGGAGCGAAGACATGACCTCGACTCCTCTTTCGTCCATACTTTTGGTGCTGTTCGGATCGCTGATCGGCTCCATCGGCATGGTGTTTTTGAAGAAGGCATCGGCGCATTTGCACAAAGGCATTCTGCATATCGTGAATTGGAGTTCCGCATTGGGGGTCGGCCTTTTCCTGCTTTCCTCGGTGTTCTATTTGAAAGGCATCAGTCACGGACAGCTCTCGGTGTTGTATCCCATGGTTGCGGTGGGCTACATTTGGGCGATCGTCTGGGGCAAGCTGTTTTTCCATGAATCCTTCTCGAAGCAGAAATTCCTTGGATTGGCATTGGTGTTAGCCGGCGTTGTCTTTGTTGGATTAGGCAGCTAAGGCGCCGCCAATAATCGGGGCGGCCGCGCGTCCGCTTCCAAGAATAAAATCTTGCGGTCCGGATAATACTCGTGCAGCTTCTCGTCCTCTTCCCCGCCCCGATCGAGCGCTCGGACGATGCGCTGCGAATCGATGTCGGCGCCGTTGTGAATCCATTCGTGAAAGCCGTGGATGGGCGAGTAGTGGACGAAGACCAAGAGCTTCCCGGGAATCGCGGCCAGTTGCTTGTCGATCGCGTTGCGGCCTTCGGGATCGCCCTCGTTTAAGAACGTCCAGCTCTCGTATTTGGCCATAGCGAGGCGAATGTTCTCGTTGCCCATGGCGTGGATTCCATACCAGAAGATAAAGTGCGCGGCGCATAACAGGACGATGAGCCGCGCGGCGAAGGGCGACCAAACCGTTAGCCGCTCCAGCCCCGCGATTGCGGCTGCGAGGAACAGTCCTACGAGGGCGGCTATGTAGTGCGGATAGAAGTACGGGTAGAAATTGTCGGACACCGCAAACAGAACCAGCGTTCCCGCCAGCCACGCGAAACGCCGCTCGCGCACGCGCAGCGCGAAGAGCAGCAACGCCAGGTAGAGCGGCGGCAACAGGAAGAACCGGTAGAAACCCGCGCGTTCGATGATGCGCTGCCAGAAACCGGGCCCATCGTGAACTGCCGATTGCGCGCGGTAACCGAGGTTTTGCTCCTGCGTCAGCGTGCGGTGCGGCGTGGGATTGGCCTGGAAGGTAAACGTGGCCGGCACGCCGTATTGATCGCGACTCAGTTGATAAGGCAAAGTAGTCCAACTTCCGGTTGCTGCGTGATTCTGCGCCAGCATCAGCAATACGGCCGGCGCGAAGGAAAGCGCGATCGCCCGCCACGGCATCTTCCATTGGCGCTGGAGCGCGAGATACGCCGCGACGCAGAGCAGCATGACTCCGAACTCGAAGGGCCGCGTGAGCAGTTGCAACGCGAGACCGGCTCCGAGCGCAATCCCGGCTCGCGGATTCGGACGGTTGCGCAAACGCGGCAGAGCCCCGAACACCAGGCATCCGGCGCACGCTGAGACTGCTCCGCCCCAATATGTATTCACCCAATAGCTCAATACCCCGAATTGCATCACGGCGAGCAAGCCGCCGATTACTGCCCATCCGGGCGTTGTCCAAGCACGTAGCATCCAATATGTCAGCGCGCAGAGTGCTCCCACCGAGAGGAGCACGCCCGCCCAGGGATAGCCGAACAGAAGCCATCCGGCCGCCATTACGATCCCCTGCCCCAGAGGAAAGATCGATCCATAGGCCGGCTCCTGCAGGACGAAGACGGCTTCGAAAAACTCGCGCATGGGATGCGCGGGATTCGCCAAGCGGAAATGCCGCAGCGTATCGGCCAGCAGCCAATAGCTGAAATCGTCCGAACCCGCGGGGGCCGGCACCGGCGCGTGCGCCAGCAGCACGAGACGAAGGACCACGGGCAGCGCGCCAAGGGCGAGCATGCACACGCCCGTCCGCGCGGCGACGCGCTGCACGAAGGGCTGCGCCTCCGCGCGCACGAAGATCAGCAATACCAGCAACAGCGCCAACGCCAGCTCGATAAAGTCACTGGCGCCGAATCCGATCGGGTTATGCAGGGGAAGGAACGACCGGAAGAAATCGAACAGAAACATGCGGCCCTATTTTTGGCCGTAATAGGCTTGGGGGCCGTGCTTGCGGGAGTGATGCTTGTGATGCAAAAACGTCGAGATGGGCTGGGCTTGCGGGTTAATGGTCAGCGTTTGCCAGGCCATGGCGGCGAGTTCTTCCACGACCACGGCGTTGTGGGCAGCCTTTGTCACGGTTTCTCCCCAACAGAACGGGGCGTGACCGGCTACGAGGATACCGGGATAGGCCAGCGGGTGGAGACCTTCCATACGGCGGATGATGGCGACGCCGGTGTTGAGCTCGTATTCGGTTTCGATCTCTTCCCGAGTAAGGAGGGCGGTGACAGGAACCGGCCCTTCGAAATAATCGGCGTGCGTGGTGCCGAAACACGGGATCTCACGGGCGGCCTGCGCCCAGGCAGTGGCGTGGCGCGAATGGGTATGGACAACGCCGCCGATTTCGGGGAATGCACGGTAGAGGGCGGCGTGGGTCGGCAGATCCGATGAGGGGCGCAGATTGCCCTCAACGATGCGGCCGTTGAGATCGGTAATTACCATGTCGGCGGGAGTCATCTTCTCATAGGGGACGCCGCTGGGTTTGATGGCGATCAGGCCGTCTTGGCGTGACACGGCGCTGGCGTTGCCGAAGGTATAGAGCACCAGACCACGGCGCACCAACTCGAGATTGGCTTCCAGGACTTCAGCTCGCAGTTGTTCCAGCAACCTGGCCTCCTGCGCGCGCTTGGGCGGCGATGCGGCGTAGCTCGGGGAGTACGTCGCCGATGGATGTCGGGGTGGACTGTCGGTCGCCGAATCCGAAATAGAGTTTGCGATAGAGCGCGTATAGCTGTTCGTATGTCGCGGCTTCGGCGAGGTCCGGCTCTACGACGCGGTGGCCGGGACAGAGCGCGACCTGCGCGGCTTCGATGCTGGGGAAAGCGCCAGCCGCCAGGAACGCAAAGATTGCGGAGCCGAGGCTGGTTACATCGCCTTTGGGGACGAGGATCGGCTTGCCGAGCGCGTTGGCGTAGACGCGGTTAAGGACTTCGTTCTTTTGCGGAATGCCGCCGCCGTTGATGATGCGGTGGACGGGGACGCCGTGCTGCTCCATGCGTTCGAGGATGACGCGGGTATGGAGGGCGGTGCCTTCGATGGCGGCGAAGAGTTCGTCTTGGGCGGTGGTGGTGAGACGCCAGCCGAGGGTGACGCCGCTTAGCTCAGGGTTGACGAGGACCGTGCGGTCGCCGTTGTCCCAGGACATGCGCAGGAGGCCGGTTTGACCGGCGCGGTTGGCCTCGATCCCCTCCGAAAGAGCGGCGACGGTGGTTTGGGAGCGGCGCGCGATGGATTCGAAGATGTCACCAGTGGCGGAGAGTCCGGCTTCGATTCCGGTGCGGGCAGGGTCAACAGAGCCGGGAACCACGCCGCAGACTCCGGGGACCAGGTTCGGGTTCTCACCGATGGCGACGATGCAGGTGGAGGTGCCGACCACGTTCACTACATCGCCCAGACGAACGCCCGCGCCGACGGCGTCCCAGTGGGCATCGAAGGCGCCGGTGGGGATGGGGATGCCGGCGCGAAGACCAAGCTTCTGGGCCCATTCGGGTGAAAGGCGTCCGGCGATGCGATCGGATGTCGCATAGACGCCTGCAATTTTGGCGCGGACGCCGGCGAGTACCGGGTCGATACTCGTGAGGAACTCTTCGGACGGCAGGCCGCCGAGCTGGGCGCTCCACATCCACTTGTGTCCCATGGCGCAGACGCTGCGCGGGATTTGGGCGGGGTCGGTGATGCCGCAGAGGACGGCGGCAACCATGTCGCAATGTTCGAGCGCGGTGGCGAAGCGGGCGCGCTTTTCGGGGTTGTGGCGGAGCCAATGGAGCAGCTTGGCCCATCCCCACTCAGACGAGTAGATGCCACCGCACCAATCGATGGCTGGGAGCTTTTGCGCGCGCGCAGCGGCTGTGATTTCGGCAGCTTCGCTCCAGGCGCGATGGTCGCACCAGAGGTAGTAGTCGTCAATGGGATTGAGTTGGGAATCTACCGGGATGACGCTCGAGCCGGTGGTGTCGAGCGCCAAGGCTTGGATTGCATCGCCCTTGATGCCGGCTGATTTGATGGCGGCTTGGGTAGCTTCCGCCAACGCCCGCATGTGATCTGCGTGCGATTGTGTGGCGTAGTCCGGGTCTTCCTTTTTGCGATGCAAAGGATATTCGGCTACACCTTGACCGATGCGACCCCGGACGCTGTCGAAGATGGAGACGCGGACGCTGAGGGTGCCGAAATCGGCGCCCGCGACGAGGCTAGACATGGTGGTGAATGCTCCAGCCCAGATAGCGGCTGGTGGCTTCCTGGACCGCACCGGCGACGGGGGCAAGGTTCGCCGCGACGTGATGCTCGAAGCCGTTTTCGCAGATGTAGCGCAAGAGTCCTTGCAGATTGGAAATGCGGACCACACCCGCGCCGCCGAAAGTAGTTAACGGATCGTCCGTGAATTCGCCTTCGCCTACGTAGCCCCAGATTTTGCCTTCGCGATCGTTAGTGGAGAAGCGCGCGAAGCTCATGGGGCCGGCTTTGACGAGGCCCTCACAGGTTCCGTAGGTATTCTCGCGGCCTACGGTTCCGGCGATGATTTGCTGGAATTCCATCTTGACGGATTTGAAGAAGTGCTTGGGCAGGTTGCTGCAATGGAAGCAGACGGCCTTATCGGGATCTTCGCCGTAGTTGTTGTTCCAATCGAGCAGGGCGCTGGGGGTTTCGGAGGCAAGCTGCAGAGCGTGCATGCCGACCACGCCGGCGATATCGACCTCGCAGGCGCTCGACATGAGATTTTCACTCATCATGCTCATCACGGTGCAGGGCACTACGCCGAAATACTCTTCGAGCGACGTCCAGCATTGAATGGCGCTGATGGCGCAATCGGTCTGATGCATCCAGCCATCGATGACGGCGCCCAGCTTGGCCATTTTCATCAAAGCAGGAGCGGGAACGTCGTTCGTGGAAACGTATTTCCGGATGGCGGAGAGCTTGGCTTGCGCGGCTTCATCGGCATCGGGCATGCGCTCGATGCGTCCCAGGATTTCAGAGAGATCGATGGTTTCGACCGAGATGCCATTGGCTTCGAGCAGTTTCTCGCTGTAACGCACCGTGTTGAAAGCGGCGGGACGAGCGCCGATAGCGCCGATGCGGAGGCCGCGCAAACCGCGAACGACGCGGCAGGTGGCGGCGAACCAAGAGAGATCTTTACGGAATTTATCGGAATCGGGCGAAACGGTATGGAGCGAGGTGAGCGAGTAGCGGATTCCGTATTGCGTGAGATTATTGCAGGCGGACATCTTGCCGCAGAAACTGTCACGCCGGTCGCTGATGGTCATCTTACCGGGCGTATCCGGCGTGGCCTGAACCAGGACGGGCACGTTGAGACCGGCCATACGCAAGGTATCGGCGATGGCGCGTTCATCGCCGAAATTCGGCAGGGTGACGACGATGCCATCGATCTCGTCGCGATGCTTCTTGAAGAGGTCCGCGCAGCGAGTGGCCTCGGCACGCGTTTCGACAGCGCCCCATTTCGAATCGTCCGGGCCGAGGGCGATGGCGCCATAGCCTGCCTTTTCCAATGCGGCCAGCATTTCCGATCGTCCGCTTTGCGCGAGATGACCGGGAAAGAAGCCGCGGTTCCCGACGATGACGCCGAACGTCATGCGCCGAGGGGTGCCGTTAGTCATCGATCTAATTCCCTTTCCCTGGAGCGAACCGGAGGCTATAGAAGACGCCCAAACCGGTCAGGAGCGCACCCCACCATACAGCGGCGTGTAGCTCCGCATGTATCACGGGGGGCGGCGAGGACCATTCCATTACTCCGGTCCCAAGAATCAGGATGCCATAGGCCAGCAGCAGAAGGCCGATAAAAAACCAAATCGAAATCATTCCTTCACGATGCATAGGTTTACCAGAAGATGATGTTCAAGACGACGAATACAACGCCGACTACGCCAGCCCAGAAGACAGGACGCTGGAGCAGCGGAAGGTGGCCTTCCGACGGGATCTCGGTACAGGAATAGACCAGGCCCACGAGTTCGGAATCGGGCTTAGGCTTGGTGGCAAAGCTGACGAGCACGGTTACGCTCGCGCACGCGATGCCCGCCCAGAGAGCGCGGAACATATTTTCCGCCATGGGCTTCGCGTCAGGCGAGAGCGCGACGTATTGCACGGCGGAAGGATCGGTCCTGACCCACAACCAGAGGGCAATTGCCGTGCCGGTACCAGCCGTAAGTCCCCAGAAGCCGCCGGCGGAGGTGGCTCGCTTCCACAACATGCCGAGCACGACGGTTCCGAAGAGCGGGGCGATGAAGAAGCTGAAGAGCTCTTGCACGTAATCCATGATGCTGCTGGCGTGCATGACGAGATATGCGGTGCCGACGCTGACGAGGACGCCGACGACGGTACACCAGCGGCCCATGGCGAGATAGTGCGCATCGGGGGCGCGCTTGCGGATCATGGCGCGGTAGATATCGTAGGTCCAAACGGTGGCGAAGGCGCTGACGTTGCCGGCCATACCGGACATGAAGCCGGCGATGAGAGCGGTGATGCCGAGGCCGAGCAGGCCAGGTCCGCAATAGCGCGCGAGCATGAGAGGCAGAACGTCGTTATAGCTGTGTGCGCCGGGATTGGCGGCGAGTTGATCTTCGCCGACGAGGTGGAAGGGGAGCACGGCCAAGCCCAGCAAGCCGGGGAGGATGACGATGAGCGGCACCATCATTTTGAAGCCCGCGCCGATGATAGGCGCGAGTTTGGCGGAGCGCAGATCTTTGGCCGAGATGACGCGCTGCACGACGAGGAAATCGGTGGTCCAGTAACCCATCGAGATGACGGCGCCTAATCCGAACACGACGCCGACCCAGTTGATGCCCATGGGGTTGTCCTGGAAGTGGCCGAGAGTGCGCCACATGTGGGTGAAATCCTGAGTGGGGAAACGGGTGTGGATGCGAGCGACCATGCCGGACCAGCCGCCGGTTTCAATCATGCCGATGATGGCAATGAGGAGCGCGCCGAGCCAGATCAGAACGAATTGCAGGACCTCATTGAAGATGGCCGAGAGGAGGCCGCCCAAGAAGACGTAAGCCGCGACGGTGGCGGCGGAGACCCAGATGCTGAGATCCATATCCCAGCCGAGGATGACATTCATCACCTTCGCCATGGAGAACATATTGATGCCGCTCATGAGCACGGTCATGAAGCCGAAGGAGATGGCGGAAAGGGCGCGGGCGGGCTCGCCGTAGCGCAGCTTGAGATAGCCGGGGACGGAGTGGGTCTTCGAGATGTAATAGAACGGGATCATCACCAGCGCGAGAAAGATCATGGCGGGGATGGCGCCGATCCAATACCAATGCGCGGCGAGGATGCCGTATTGATAGGACGATGCGGCCCAACCCATGAGTTCAAGCGAACCCAGATTGGCGGCGAGGAAGCTGAGACCAGCGATCCAAGCGGTCATTTCCCGGCCGGCGAGGAAGAAGTCTTCCCCGGTCTTGGTGTAGTTCTTCAGATAGAAGCCGATGCCGATCACCGCGACGAAGTAAAGCGCGATGATGATGCCATCGACGGTTGAAAGCGAGATCAGGCGCGACCCGGCGCCGGTCTGCAAAAAGGCGGGGATTGTTGTAAACGCTTGCAAGTGACCTATCCTATGGCGCTTGAACTATTGTGTCAAGCGCGAATTTGTTTTGCTTTGCAACAATATCATGGTTTTGGCAGAGCTGGAAACCTCACCGGTTGCGGAGAGATTCCGGTGGTTGGACCAGGAGGAATTAGGCGGCTAAGGGGCCGTCTTCCTCGGAAAACTCGTCTTCCTCGGAGTCTTCCTCGGGTTCCAGTTCGAAACCGGGGCTGCCGGCGCCCAATTTCCAGGCGCGGTGGAGGCGGTTGCGGCGGTCTATGGTGCGTTCGATTTCGGGAATTGAAAAAATGAACCCGCCGTGGTCGCTGGCAGGCTCGAAATCGGCCGCTGGGTCGTAGGGTTCACCTTCCGCTTCAGCCAGTTGCGCGAGCCGGATGGCGTCGGTGCGGGCGTTGACGAAGGCGGCCTTGCGCTTGGCCTGCATGGCTTCTAACTGCACGGTGTTCTTTTCGATGGCGCGGCGGATGCGGTTTTCGTAGAGGGTGAGGAGTTGGAGGCTTTTGGCCTGCTCGATCCAGGTCTGGCCCTCGGCTAGCGCGGCGTCGAGATGCGGGTCGCCCGAATCGGCGGCTTCGGCGTGGGTCTGGTGGCCGAGGGCGAAGACGGAGTGCTCGAGAGAACGGGCGCGTTTGAGACGCCAGCGATCTTCGGCGATTTCCCGGGCGAGATCAGATTCGATGATGCCGACGGGCGCCAGCGCTTCGAGATAGGCGCCGCAGTGCGCCTCGAAGGCCGCGGAATCTTCGAGGGTGGCAACGTGGATTTTGCCTGTCAAGTAATGCCTAGAAGCATTGAGTGACGAGCGGCGTTTGCCCTCGGGTGTTTTGGGTCCGGTGCTCTTTTGCGCGTTGGCGCGGTTGGCTGCGAGTTGTTTATCGGTCATGCGTTACTTACCTCGATTCGAGGGTAGCTGACGGGGGTGACGGTTTTAGGGGGTAAGGGCTGTAAGTGATTGAGGGGCGGGGGCAATTAATTTCTGAAATCGTGAACTGAAAAAGGTTTGCTCAATGGCCGCGCGATGAATCTGAGGAGGGAGACGGGCGGCGCCGTTACTGAAGGTGATAAAAGACTACGATGATCGATCAAAAGAGAGCACAAAATGGCGAGTTTTGACTGGTCCGATTGTCCGATTGTGGAAGTTATCCCTGGCAAGGTCAGTGGTGTGCCATTACTAAAGAACACACGTCTGCTTGTGGACGCCATCACCGGGAATTATGACGCTTTCCGCGATGAGGGATTATCGCCGGACGCGGCCATCGCCGAAACGCTCGATTGCTACCCGGAAGCCGGCCTTGACGCTATCAAGGCGATTCTCAAATACCGCGATGCACATCAATTGCAGGCGCATCTTTGAAGGTGCCGTTCGATGAGGACGTGCCCGGCAAGCTCGCGCGGTCCCTGCCCCTGCATGAAATTTATACCGTGGTCAGTATTCAATGGGGCGGAATCAAAAACGGCGCGTTGCTGACGCTTATTGAGCAGGCCGCATGTTGATAGGATCTCCGTTGCCCTTGCCGAAGCACGGCCGGGTACGCGTCTGACTTCAGCCAGTCTCCGAATGGCGCGTCAACCGCCCACGGCGTCTCAGCCACCGCGAAGACCTCGGTAAACGCACGAAGAGGGCGGCTTCGGGGCGCGCGTTGGTGTAGGATGTCATCACGTAGTCCAACTGGAGCAATCGCATGAATATCCATCACCTCGTGCCGTCCGTAAGCCGCTGGCTCCTGTCCATGGGATGCCTTATGTCGATCGCGGGCCACGCGTCAGCCGCAGACCTCTCGAAGTTCAAGCGCATCGAGCCGCAGTTCATCGCGGCGCTGGGAGACCCGGCGGCCACCTCCGGGAACGGCGCGCAAACATGGGGCTTCTGGGACCAGGACCCGGGCCCGCGCGCTTGCAAGCTGGACCACTACCCTCAATTGAAGGAGACCGGCGTGGCGCCGGCGCAGTGGAAGTTCGACGCTTCGGATTGGTGGCTGGAAGAACACGGCTTGATCATGGAGAAGCCGACCTTTCCACTGTCGGCTGGGAAATATCTCGTCACGGGTGACCGCGAGGTGGTAACCGTGCTGACAGTTCACCCCAAGGACAAAGACGGCAATCAACGGTGGGAACTCGCCGACGGCGCGACCCTCTACGATGTCACCCATCTCGGATGCCGCTCCGCGCGGTACACGCCGTCGAAGGCCAACAAGACGGCTGCCAACGCGTGCTCGCCTGCAAACGCTCCCACCAAGGGTTTTCCTGTGAATCCGGGGGCGGCTATGCCTGCCGTGAACGGCTGCCACAAGCAGGACTACACGGTTCTGATCGTCGTAGGGCTGCCTGTCACTCACTGAGCGGCCGCACGCAGGTGTACCCGACCACGACGACACCCGAACGACACTTCTTAATAGGGGAAGAATCAGACCATCGCTCCCGAGTAACGCCGTAGCGTTTACGGGGACCAGCGGGCGGATTGTCGGCAACCCTTCGGAAGATCAACTTCATGGCGCAGCGTTGGCTCGATGCCGATCCTATCGTCCACCGTTGATGAAATCCGCTGAGTACAGCCGAGATAGCGCTCTGCGGTCTGGATCGAGACCTGGCCAAGAAGGAATTGAATCTGCTCCAGTCGCCGCCGGCGGCCCGGCAGAGACGAGCGCAACTGCGACGAAGATCGTGCGATGCGAGTTTCATAACGCCAATCGTGGCTGCGAATTCCTTGACGACGTGCCAGACGGCTTTCTCCGTTACGCCATCGCTCCAAGCCCTACCCGCGCTACTTACACGCCGGAAAAGACACCCAGATTCAATCCCGGCTGACTTTGTCCATTCGTCCACCAGGCTATACATCCAATCCGGGACGGGAATGGTTCTGACGCGGCCAGCTTTTCCGCTCGGGTCCACAATTGCCCAATGCCCATCGCGCTGCCAGAGTGCTTGCACCTGTTCGGCGGTCAACCAGTTACCGCCCAGTTTCTTGACATCCTTGACGCGCCGTATTCCCATAGCCAAGTCGGCGTTTGGGAGACCACAATCTGAGGCCTCGTATGCCAGTCGGCGAACTGTCCCGGGCCTGAGGTTGATCGGTAACGGACGACAACCGTCCTGCTGAACGACAATCGCGGCTCCGAGCAGTACAGTTCACGAACTCATCTATGGCATGACGCTAGCCGCGCTGTGCATCCGGGCAGGAAAGACTGTTGAGAACGGTGGACTTGGCTACCTCGAGATCGGGCAGTCGCAGGACTGATTTGGGGACGCGCCTATGGCCTTCAACGTCACAGGTTCCGGTTGCAACCATCGCCCTGTCGCCCGGTCGCAATTGGGTAGCTTCCCGTTTCGCTGATGCAACTCCTGTTTCCTAGACCAAAGTGTAGATGCCGCTGAACGCGTACCCTTTCCAAGCCGTTGTATACTGCCCCCATGACTGTGAGGGTTCTCACGAGCGGTTCCTGCATCATGACGCGCGTGTCGCGGACGGCATATTGGGCGATCCTTGTCTCGAGCATACTGGCATCAGTTTTCACTGCAACGGCGCAGATCAATCCCGAACTTTATGCGGGCCTCAACTGGCGAAACGTTGGGCCTTTCCATGGCGGACGAATCTCCTCCGTCACCGGCGCTATAGGCCAACCGGGCACGTTCTATGCAGGCACGCCGCTGGGCGGTATCTGGAAAACCACCAGCGCCGGCGTCACCTGGTTCCCCATCTTCGATCAAGAGAAGAGCGTCGATAGCGTCGGAGCCATCGAGGTGGCTCCCTCCAATCCCGATATCGTATATGCAGGCGCCGGCGACCCCATTCAGGGCAGCCTCGGCAACGGCATGTGGAAGTCGACCGATGCCGGCAAGACATGGCAGCACATTGGCCTCGAAGACACGGTAAAGATCACCAGCATCGTTGTCGATCCCGCCGATCCTGGCCTGGTGCTCGTCTCCGCGCTCGGCGACTCCACCCGTCACGGCGGCGGGGTCTACCGCTCCACCGACGGAGGGCAGACCTGGAACAACGTCCTCAAGCCCGCCGACTACGACGGCGCGCGCGATCTCCAGTATGCATACGACGACCCCAGTGTGATGCTGGCCGCCACGCAGGGAACCGGCGGGGGCGGCGCCGGCGCCGGGCGCGGGGCGAAAACCAAGCCGCCCCTGGTATTCAAGTCCACGGATGCGGGTAAGACTTGGACCGGGATTAAGATTCCGCCCTTCCCGGGCCGCGTTGCGGTCGCCATCGCGATGCACACGAAGGGCCAGCGCATGTACATCGTCGGCAATAGCATTGAACAGGGCTCGGGACTCTACCGCTCCGACGATGGCGGCGGCGCCTGGCAGCACATGGCCGGAAAGGACACGCGGATCAGCAACGGGCAGGGCGCTTACAGCAGCGGCGTGTTCGTGGACTCGCAGAATCCGGACATCGTGTACACCATGAGCACCGCGATGTACCGCTCGACCGATGGCGGCGCCACCTTTCAGCCGTTCAAGGGCGCGCCCGGCGGTGAGGACTACCACAAGCTCTGGATTGACCCCACGAACGGCCACCGCATGCTGGTGGGCTCCGACCAGGGCGCCAGCGTCACCCTGGACGACGGCCGCACCTGGAGCCTCTGGTACACCGAGGTCATTTCGCAGCTCTACCACGTAGCCACCGACAGCGCATATCCCTACCACATCATGGGCGCGCAGCAGGACACAGGCTCCGTCATGATCTCGAGCCGCGGCAGCTGGGGACAGGTGAATTTCACGGACTGGAGCCCGCTGCCGTCGTCTGAATTCGGCGTCGATACGCCCGATCCTAAAAATCCGGGCATCATCTATGGCGTTGGATATGGTCCGGGAGGCGGCGGCAGCGGCCTCATCAAGATCGATATGACCACCGGCCAGTGGGAGAACGTCGCGCCCAACTTCGGAGCCGATGCAGACAAATACCGCGCCGGGCGCGATTTCGAGAAAAAATTCGACCTCGCGTTCGATCCCAGCGCTCTCTACGTTGCCTACCAGTGCCTTATGGTCACGCACGACGGCGCCCATTCCTTCACTGCCGCAAGCCCCGATCTGACCACGCCCAAGGGCAAACCCCAGGTGGCCTGCGGCACTGCGCCGCCGGAGCCGCCACCGCCCCCACAGCCTCCGCAACCGACCCCCGCGCCGCCGGCAGCGGGACAGCCTGAGGCGCAAGCTCCGGGGGCGGGTGGTGGACCGCCCGCGCCCCAACCCTCGATCAGCGACTTCTCCATATCAAGGGCCAAACGCGGCGTCATCTGGACGGTCAGCAGCAACGGACAGATCTACAACACCATGAATCACGGCAAAACCTGGACGAACGCCAGCATCGCGGACCTTCCGCCCCACACCAACGTCAACACCATCGAGGCAGGCGGCGACGTCAATACCGCCTTCGTCACCGGCCGCATTGCCGGCGGGCGCGGCCAAACGTTGCCCCCCGATGTGAACGCCGACGTCCCGCTCATCTGGCGCACCACCGACGCGGGCAAGACGTGGACCAGCATCGTTAACGGCCTGCCCCGCGACGAGCGCACCGGAAGCTGGATCAACAGTCTGCGGGCCGATCCCGAGCAGCCGGGCTTGCTCTTCGCCGGATCCGAGACCACGGTGTATGTCAGCTTCGATAATGGCGATCACTGGCAGTCGCTGCGCCAGAACCTGCCCAGCACCTCCATCCGCAGCCTCGAGGTCCACACCGATCACCACGAGAACGACCTGGTGATCTGCACCTACGGCCGCGGCTTCTGGGTTCTCGACGACATCACGCCGCTGCGCGAGATCGCGGCCAACGCCCAAGCTATCAGCGCATCGTCCGTGTATCTCTTCAAGCCCGAGGAGGCCATTCGCGCACGCATCAACAGCAACTGGGATCAGCCCTTCTCCATCGAAGTGCCCCATGCGCCCAATGTGGCTTACGGCGCGATCGTGGATTACTACCTCAGCCACCAGCCGAGCGGGCCCATCCAACTCCAGGTCTTCGATTCGAAGGGCAATCTGGTCCGCTCCATGTCCAGCACCCTGCCGCCGCCCATCGAGGACGCGGCATATCCCCACTACTGGTTGGCCGCTCCCGAGACTCGCATCCTCTCGACGCATGTTGGTCTCAACCGCGTCAACTGGAACCTGCAGTATGACGACCCGCCCGCTCTGCGGCACGACCTCGAGAATCAGATGAACATGGTGGAGGGCTCCACCACCCCTGGTCCGCATGGGCCGCAGGTGATTCCCGGCGTTTATACGCTCAAGCTGACCGTCGACGGCAAGGTCTTTACGCGCGACGTCACCGTCATGAACGATCCGCGCGTCGGCCAGAGTCCCACGCTTATGGCCGCCCTGAGCGCCCAGAACAAGCTCACTCTTCTTTCCGTGCAAGGGATGGAGCATAGCTTCGAGGGCCATGAGGAAGTGAATGCGGTGAAGGACCAGCTTGCAACCCTGATGAAGGGCAACTTGCCCGCCGACGTGGCCGCGCAGGCCAAAACACTTGAGGCCAGTCTGACCAAAATTGGCGGCGGCATGGCGGGCGGTTTCGGAGGCGGGGGGCCTGGTCGGCGTCAGTCTGCCGATCCCAAGGCGCTGCAATCGTTCTTCGAACTGAACAACGCGTTCAACACCATGGTCAGCATGATGCAGGTCGGCCTCGATATGGCGCCCACCCCCGCGCAGATCACAACCTGGCAGAAAGACTGCACCGACCTGAACCGAACCAAAACTGCCTGGGACGACGCCCGGAAACAGATCACCGACTTCAACGCGATGCTGGTCAAAAACAGCCTGCAGGAGATGAAGGTTGGCCCCGCCAAGCTCAGCGTTTCGGCCTGCAGCTTTGTGCCTTAACCAGCCAAGAAGGCAAAGAAGTAACTTCACCAGGCTCCAGTCCACCTCCGTGGTCGGGCGACCCGTAAGAAGATTGATGACGGCTTGAAGCGCGGAACACTCAGAATAACCGTCCCCCCGTTTACCCGACTGGAAATCGCGACGTACGGCGAGGAAGCCGGTTTCTATTTGCTCTACCTCTATTCAGAAGATGGAGGCACAGACACTTGGCACGCCACGCTGAATGAGGTATTCGAACAGGCAGAATTCGAATTTGATGTGAAACCAGATGAATGGGACATGCACTCGGGCTTGTCTCAAAGCTACGTTTGCAATGCCTTTCAAATGGCAAATGCGGCGCGGACTCGTGCCTTGACGGAATCCCAATCGCGTGGGCTGAGATGGCCTATTACCGTCAATTCGGAGCGATGGGTTGTCAGTATGAATGCTCGGAAGCAAGACGCCGCGCGGAGTCCTGCCAGTCGCCAGTCCAGGAGGATGTGATCCGTTGAGCCTGGCGCCTTTGGCAACTTCGTGGTTAGGATCCCAACCAGTACATCTGGGCGTTCAGCCAAATATGTGGCACTTGCGATCACGACGGCGGGCCGGACTTTGGTTTCTTGAGCACCCACAAGGACGCCGACGACCACGTCCCCGGGCGTCAATCCCGGTCCTCTGATTCCTCAGCATCCAGGCGTCGCAGCGATGCGGCCCTGAATTCATTCAGGTCTTCATCGGACCAGGAATCGGACCAGTCGATCCTTTGGTTCGGCGCGAGTTCCGCTAATCGCTCGGCGAGTGCGGACAGTTCTGTCGCCGTTGCCGGAGGCAGGCGGCGGAAGGTATCTACCAATGACGCTTCTCGCTCGCTGAGTTGCATTTCCATCTCCCGTATTCAGTATAACGGCGGCGCCACGCATTCCGAGGCGCGCTGAGTCCGCCGCGCGATACCGGCATCGGTTCACAAACGCGGGCGGAATGGCCGACACCCGCGCTAGAACACGAACGCGCTGTCGACAGGTAAGCGGCCTCGACTTGGGCGTGACGTTTGTATCGCTTAGAAGTTTACTTTCCGGTGGAGTGAAGAGTCTCAAGATGGAAAGGTGCGGCAATTCGGGATCATAGTCGCGATCGCTTTGGCGACAGGACAGCCGAGCACATGCGCTGAGATTCTGCATATCGATCCAGAGGCGCAGACGGCGCTCTCGCAACCGGCGCGCGCGGAATTGGGGTTGATCGGCGTGAATGTGCATCGATTCCGGGGCAATGCCGCGTTGGATTTGGCGCGAGAGGCGGGATTCCGGTTTGCGCGGGTGGATTTGCTTTGGGAGCGGGTGGAACGCGGCGGCGCGTACCGCTTTGCCACTTACGATGCCCTGATGAACGCATTGGAAGCGCGTAGCATGGGCGCGCTGCTAATTCTCGACTACGGGCATCCGGATCACGGGGGCAAGGTTCCGCGAACAGCGGAGGACATCGCCGCTTATGGCCGTTTCGCGGAGGCTGCGGCGAGGCGCTTCAAAGGCCGAGATGTGATGTTTGAGATCTGGAACGAACCGGATATCGTGCAGTTTTGGCCCCCTAAACCCAATGCCCAAGAGTACGCGGCGCTGTTGCGCGAGGCGGTGTCGGCGATCCACAGGGCCGATCCGGCGGCGAAGGTGGTGAGCGGGGGAGTGTCGAGACTCGATCTGAAGTTTCTGCGGAAGGCGGTCGATCCGGGTGTGGCTGCGGGGTTGACCGCGATCGGCGTGCATCCTTATCCAAAGGCAAGCCCGGAAAAAATGGGGCCGGAACTCGAGAAGCTACGGGAATGGGCGCGTCAGTCTTTTGGTGGACGGCTTGAGATTTGGGACACGGAATGGGGATATTCGTCGACGAATTCTAGCGAGAGGGCGCGGGGAAATGGGCATAGCGAGGAAGGACGGCTGCGACAGGCGGGCCTCGCTGTTCGCGAGATGCTAACGGTGTGGAGCGTCGGGTTCCCGCTTGCCGTTTGGTACGACCTGCAGGACGACGGAACGGACGCTGCGAATCCCGAGCAGAATTACGGACTGCTTGACGCGAGCGGCGCCGCGAAGCCGGCCATGCAGGCAGTGCGTACGGTGATGACCGCGGTCCGGGGGCGCCGCTATGCCGGGATGCTTCAGCGCACGCCGTCCGGGATGCACGCCATGCGATTCGATGGGGCGGCGGATGTGCTGTTCATCGTGTGGAGTGACAGGGCCGGGAAACGGCAAACCGTACGGTACACAAGAGACAATCTGTTCTCTGTGACTAGCTTGACGGGCAGTACAGTGGAACAGAATGCGGATGGCTCCGGTGAAGCGCAGACGGAGATCGACGAGGCCTCAGGTCCGATTTATCTGGTTTGGAAACGCCCGCCAGCGCCGGCGCACGACGCACGTTCTGGCGTCAGACGCGAATGAACCAGCGTTGGCGGTACAGGGCGTACGCGATCAGATACATGACCCCAGTGAATGCCAGTGAGTAGAGAAGCGACGCATTTGCCGGTGAGGCGAGCGGAGCGAACGCGGTCCGATAGATCTGATGCTGGACGCCTTCGATCAACTCGGCGCCGAACTCCGAGGCCAGATAGATGGCGATCGCGTTCATACCCATGATTACGGCCGGTTGGAATGGGCGCTTCCACCCGAGCCCGTCGATCACCCAGACGAACAGGGCGCAGGCCGTGAAATCGAGGCCGGCCATGAAGAGGCAAAACGTGTCGGTCCACAACTTCTTGTTGATGGGCATCGCGAAGCTGAGCGCCCATCCGGCAGCGACTAGCAGGGCGCCGATCATAAACATCCACGTGGTTCGTTCCGCCAAACTTTGGCGTAACTGGAGGACCCGGCCGGCGAGCAATCCGAAGAGCGCGGTCGCGATTGCCGGAAGCGTGCTGACGATGCCCTCGGGGTCCCAGTCGTGAGTGTGGGCGTAGTTGTGCGTTCCCAGCAGTAGCCGATCGACGTAGTGTGCGAAGTTGCCTTCGACATCCAGCCGGCCGCTGCCGAAACCCGGTACGGGCGCGAGTGTCATGACCAGCCAGTAGGCGGCAAGCAGGCCCGCCAGCCACGCGATCTGTCCGCGCACTCCGCACCAGAGATAGATGGCGGACGCTGCCAGATAACAGATTGCGATCCGCTGCAGGACGCCGAGGATGCGCTGGGTGGAGAGGTTGAAGTGCGGGAACGCGTATACCGCCATCCCGAGGACGAACAGGATGGCGGCGCGGCGCAAGGCAGTCAGCAGCAAGCGCGAGCGAGGAACTCCCGCAGCGAGACGTTTGCCGAGCGAGAGCGTGATCGCCACGCCGACAATCCAGACGAAAGACGGGAACACTGTGTCTGTCAGAGTCCAGCCGTGCCATGCCGAGTGGCGGAGTTGCGCGTATGCGTCGCGCTCGCTGCCGTTGTTGTTCACCATGATCATGAACGCCATCACGACGCCGCGGAACGCGTCCAGTGAGACCAGGCGTTGCGTCGCGGGAATCGGGTCCTTTGCCGGTGAAGCTGCCATACGGGTATCTTACGGCAAGGCTGCGCCCTTGACCTGCGGCGGGTGGGAGTCGAGGAAGTCGAGGGAGTCAAGGGAGTAAGAATGACCGCGGTGTACGTGCAGAGGGGGGCTCAAGATCGCGGCATGATTCGAGGCAAAGGGTACAAAATTCTCTTGGGTGCACGGATAACGGGAAATGACGCCGATTCAAGAAGGAATGCTCGTTTGAGCGTCGGCACGCGTGAAATTTGCGATCCAAGCCTTGAGTTCCTTTACGATTGCCGAGACGGGCGCGCGCCAGTCTCCGGGTTTGCGCTGCTGGGATAGCCCCATCGTGGCGAATCGGCGCGATCGAGCATCCAGCACCAGTCGGCTTGGTACGGCAGCAGGACCCATACGAGGCGTCCCAATGCTCCCGCGAGATGGGCGCGCATCGTGTCTACGGTAATCAATAAATCGACATTTAGCAGGTCGGCGGCAGCCTCAATCACGTGGGGGGATTCGCCAGTCTGTCAGACATAGTTCAGGCACACCGCCGATTTCCTGGCGAGGCGCGCCACGCTGAAAACTCAAATACCCGCTGCCGGCAAGGTCAGCGAGACATCCGAGCTGCCAGTCTTCCTCGTGGAACCTCGCGCTTGATCTCCGCGTAGGAAATAAACGTGCTGAGAGATAGGCGTAGAGGGGAAGATCCATGGCGCCGGAAATTGATCCGAACATCAATCCACTTATCTGGACCGCCATTGAGCAAAAACGCCTGCTTCGGTTCCGCTACAAGAACCGCGAGCGTATCGTGGAACCTCACGATTACGGGATTCACAAAGGTCTGATCAAGCTCTTTGGATACCAAGTGGCCGGATCGAGCAGCAAGAAACTGCCCAACTGGCGATGGGCAGAGCAAGATCTGATCTCGGATCTGCAACTGCTAGACCGGACCTTTCCTGGCGGCCGTCCCACCAAATCGGGCAAACACCAGAAATGGGACAAGTTGTATATCCGAGTCAAACCGCCGGATAGCGATAACAAATAGCCTCTCCGTCCGCCGAAAACCGATTTACGCACGCTCGCGAGAACCCACGCCGCTCCTGAAAGGCATTTGCGAACGCTTCCCGGCGAGGCCTTGCAACCCGGCCGGCCAGCAGGCGGGGCAGCGTTAGCGCGTGGAGCTTTCGGCCGTTTTTGCTAGGACCAGCATAGACATTCAAATCCTTGGTCTAGCGGTGGAGGCGAGTTGAAACCGATCGGCTAGCAAAGTCCGTAGCGTTAGCAGAGGTTGGTTCCGGTTCATGTTACTGCATCGCGCCAGAGTTTCATTACTGCGAGGTTGGAGCCGGACCGGTGGAATCGCGCAGCATGAATTCCGGCTCAATTACGATCTCGGGATCGGCAATCGCGATCTTGCCGGGTCCAGGGATGAGCGTCTCGCAGATGATACGGCCAATGCGATCGCGCGGAATATGGACTGTTGTGAGCGTGGGATAGCAGAATTCAGAGAGCTTCACATTATCGAACCCGGTTACAGAGACGTCCTCGGGGACGCGCAACCCACGGCTGCGCAGCTCGTGTAGCGCGCCAACGGCGGTGATGTCGTTGACGCAAATAACGGCCGTCGGCTTGTAGCCAGTCGACAAAAGGGCGCGGGTAGCCTGGCGACCGCCCTCGAGCGTATCGGCATCGGCCGCACTGCGGACTTCGAGAGCCGGGATTCGGCTCACGGCGTCGAGCACAGTTTTCATTCGTTCGTTGATGGGCCCGAGCATGGCGTGGTGCCCGACAAAACCGAGCTTACGGTGACCCAGACTGTGCAGATAGCTGACCACCTTTTCGATTCCGCGGCTATAGTTCACGCGAATGTTTGTGATGTTTTTGCGCGGGGCGCCGACATCGTAAAAGACAACAGGGATGCGGCTCTCGGTCAGCTCTTCAATTAGCTTCGGATCGACTTCGGAGACGATGGCCGCCAAGCCCGCCACGCGGCGGCCGATCATGAGGCGCACGCTCGCCACAAGCTGCTCGGCGCGGTAATCGGTGTTGGCCATGACCACTTCATAGCCTTGCGCATGGGCATCGGTCTCAATCGCTTTGTAGATATCGAAAAAGAACGGATTCTCGAGATTGGAGACGATGACGCCGATAGTCCGGCTCTTTCCTCCGGCAAGACTGCGAGCATGGAGGTTGGGATGGTACTTCAATTCCTCGATCGCCTTGATCACGCGGGTGCGCGTTGAAGTCTTGACGACGCTTGCATTATTCAGCACGCGCGACACCGTGGCGGTGGAGACCTTGGCGCGCCGGGCCACCTGTTCCAGATTCATGATATTGGCCCTATTTTAGCGTATTCGGAGGAAAAGAGCGTCTTGTCGCCGGCGGCTGCAAGACCGATTGTTAGCGCTTACAAGCAAGCGCGGGCCGGGCGATGTTACGCCGGCTGGGAGCGATAGTGCGCGAGCTTTTCGCGGAACTTCCGTAGCTTGGGCGCAACGACGTACGAGCAATACGTCTGCTTGGGGTTGTCGCGGAAGTAGTTCTGGTGGTAATCTTCGGCGCGGTAGAAGACCTCGGCGGGGCGCACCTGGGTGACGACCGGATTGCTCCAGACTTTTTCGGCGTCCAATTGGCTAATAATCTCTTCGGCGGCCTGTTTCTGCGCTTCGGAATGATAGAAGATAACCGAGCGGTATTGTTCGCCGGCATCATTACCCTGGCGGTCGAGCGTGGTGGGGTCGTGGATGGTAAAGAAGACCTCTAGGACGTCACGGAAGGATAGGACCGCGGGGTCGAACGTCACCTGCACCACTTCGATGTGGCCTGTATTGCCATCGCAGACCTGGTGGTAAGTCGGATTGAGAACGCGGCCGCCCATGTAGCCGGAGACGACGGATTCGACGCCTTTCACTTCCTGATAGACGGCCTCGAGACACCAGAAGCATCCACCGCCGAGCGTGGCGATTTCTTGGGTAGCCATAGCTTCATAGTAACGTTTGACGAACCACGCCGATGAGATAGGCTGGTGAGGTGATTGTTCGCTGGATGTGCGCTCTCGCGCTTTGCTCCGCCGCCCTTGACGCACAAGGGCTGCTTGATGATCGCGAAATTAGAGGTACGAGCACGCTATATACACCCCGTCTATCTACGGCTATCAAAGTGGATGCGCGATTAGTGGAAGTTACGGTGGTGGTGCGGAACGGCAAGGGCGAAGCGATTCCGGGATTACGGCGCGAAGATTTCGAGATCCGCGACGAAGGAAGGAAGCGCGACATTACTTCCTTTGTAGCGGAGACCACGGAGCGCTCCGTCACGCATGCGGCGAACGGCGCGGCGCCGGCCGCGAGCCAACCAACTGTTCCGGGCGCGAAGGCGCGCACGCGATGGATCGGGCTGCTTTTCGACGACTTGAATTCCAATGCGGCAGAGTTGATCTCGGCGCGCATCGCGGCGCTGCGATTTCTGAGGGAGGGCCTGGAACCGGGCGACCATCTCTCCGTGTTTACGACGTACGGAAGGCAGATGGTGGCGTTCACAACGGACGTAGCGCAAATTGCAGGCGCGCTCAACAAACTGGCGCCGCATCCGGTGAAAGCAGACTACAATTTTTGCCCAAGCATGAGGCCCTATGAGGCTTACCTGATTACCAGCCGCACTGATCCGGGAATTCTGCCGGTAAAGGTTGAAGAGGCGCGGCGGTGCAGTGGAAGTCCGCCGCCGACGCGATCGAAGCGGGGGCAGCCAAGCGGCGATATGGAATCGAGCAGCGATCCGCTGGTCGAGCAAGTGATCCAACTGGCGCACACCGTTTGGGAACAGACGCGCGCGACGTCACGGAATACGTTGGGCGCGGTAAGCGACATCGTCGATTATATGGCGCAGTATAAGGGCGATCGGCTGTTGGTGTGCGCCTCCGGGGGATTTTATTCCGGCACGCTCGAAACGGAACAGGATGAGCTAATCAATCGCGCACTGCATGCGGGCGTGGTGATCGATTCGCTGGACGCCAAGGGTTTGTACGTTCAGGAGGCTCCGCAACTCGGCATGGGCGGAAACGCGCGCTCCGTGATCATGCAGCAGAGCATGGGCACGCGGCCGCAGGAAACGACCAACGACGCGCTGGCGGGATTGGCTTACGGAACGGGCGGCATCTTTTTCCACAACAATAACGATCTGACGGCCGGTCTGCGCGAGATGATGGCTCCGGAGGTTACGTATCTTCTGGGATTTGTACCGGTCGGCTCGCCGGACAATAAATACCACCGGCTAAAGGTACGCGTTTCCGCTGCGGGACATTACGATGTGCAGGCGCGGCCAGGGTATGTGGCGGTCACGACGGCGCCCGTTAGCGAGGCGGCGCCGCGGAAGATCGACGAAGCGGCGCTGGGGTCGGACGCGCGTCCGGATGCGGCGGTCGCCATTGGGTCCACAATCCAAACGGTGGCCGATGGATCGAAAGCGTTCGCGGCCGTGCTGCACCTCGATCTGAAGCGAATGGCTTTCCGCGAGGCGTTCGGCATGCGCAACCAGCGGGTGTCCTTCATTGCCACACTGACGGACGTACAGGGCAACTTTGTCACCGGGAGGGAATACACGATTGACTTCGCCCTCCGAGACGCCACCTACGAAAAGTACGCTGCCGGCGGCTTCAATGCGGCGGCCGTCTTGGCGGCGCCCCCGGGTAAGTACCGGTTGCGCGGAGTGGTGGACCTGGGAAACGGCGCCATATCGGCGACCACGTTGGATGTCGAGATCCCTTAGCCTTTAACATCCACGTGCGCACCGGGCCATTATGATGGATACAGTGAGATCAAGCTCTCTGCTGCTGATCGATGCCGACCCCGCGGTTCAGGATTTCCTTACCGGCCTGCTGCAGCGCGAAGACCGCCGCATCGAATCGGTGGACGAGGGGAGCGAGGCGCTTACCTACCTTCGCGACAAACCCTGCGACCTTATTCTGGCGGGACAGGGGCGCAACGGCATCGATAACTTTCAGTTACTACGGCGCGTGCGCGCCATACGGCCCGAGGCCAAGGTAATTCTGGCGGGTGAAAGCGATCCCGCCGCCGCGATACGCGCATTGCGCGAGCGCGCCTACAGTTATCTACATAAACCGCTCACAGAGCAACCTGTGGCCGACATGGTGCAACAGGCTCTCGAGAACGACTGCTGGCAGAACGATCTGCGCATGGTCTCGTCCCGCCCCGAGTGGCTGGCTCTGGACGTACGGTGCAAGCTTTCCGCCGCCGAACGCGCAACGCAATTCATGCGCGAGGTGGAATCGGATCTTCCGGCGCACACGCGGGAGGATATCGTTGCCGCCTTTCGCGAACTGCTGCTCAATGGAATCGAGCACGGCGCGAAATCGGACCCGAAGAAGCGGGTGCGCGCTTCGATTCTGCGGACCGAGCGTTCGCTGATTGTTCACATTCACGACCCCGGCAAAGGTTTCTCACTCAATCTATTGCCGAATGCCGCCATCTCAAATCCCGACGATTCGCCGGTGCGACACGTGGAATTCCGCGCGGAGCACGGCCAGCGGCCGGGTGGATTCGGCATTCTGATGACACGCAATATGGTGGATGAGCTGCTCTATAACGAGCCGGGTAACTCGGTATTATTCGTGAAGTATCTCAAGTGATAGTAGACCATGGCGATAGGTAGACCTACGACATTGAAGTAACATCCGTGGATCTTGTCGACATACTTCGATGCTAATCCTTGGATGGCATAGGCGCCGGCCTTATCGAGGGATTCGCCGCTGGCGGCGTAGTCGGCAATCTCCTGTTCGGTCATCTCGCCGAACCAGACTTCCGTAACCGCCGAATCGCGCACTAAGTCTTCGCCGCGCTTCAAACAGATGCCTGTCATTACTTCATGACGGCGGCCGGAAAGACAGGCCAGCATGCGGCGCGCATCGGCCTCATCGGCAGGCTTGCCCAACATTTCACCATCGATTACGACCGTGGTATCGGCGGCAAGGATGATCTCGCCAGGCGCGTATGGAACGGCCGCGGCCTTCTCTTCGGCGAGCCGTTCGACATACTCCAGCGGATTCTCGCCCGCGCGCGGCGTTTCGTCAACGGCGGCGGGACGCACCGAGAATGGGATGCCCGCTTGCCTGAGGATCTCGGCGCGACGGGGGGATTGGGATGCCAGAACCAGCATGCTTCCAGTGTGTCACGCGGAGACTCAGCTCCGTTCCGTGCGATTTCGCCAACGCTTTTCCATCAGTCTACATCGCGCCCGGAAGGCTAGCGTTTTTGAGCGCGCAGAGGCTTTTCGATTGTCGCGAGTTCGTCGGCGGTCATTTCCGGAACGGCCTCGCGAAGCATCTTCATAAACCAATCGACCTCCCACGGCTCGAATGGGTGGCCGATGCTCCCGCCGTGCTTACCATCCGGATCGGCAGGACGATTGCTGTTCACGATCAGCTTTTGCTTGCTATCCAGGAAGGCGAAAAACGGTATAAGCGAGGATCCACCCAAGCTAGCAAGCAACTCCGTGGCGCCAGGCGTATTGGGCTCTTTCGATCCGGCTTGTTCCTGCACGCGTAAACGGACAATGACGAAATACTTATCGATGATCGGCTTGATGGGCGCGGACTCGATGAAACTATCGAGTTTATGACACCAGCCTCACCACGAGGCGTGGAAGTTGACGAAGATGCGCCGCTGACCGGCGGATGCTTCCGTCGCAGCGGTCTGGAGGAGACTGGCGGCGCCAGGCGGGGTTTGCGCGTTCACGAATCCTGCGCCGATGGATGAGGCGATGGCCACGCGGCCGAAGGTCCTGCGCGTAATCATGAGCCCATGATACTCCCGACGCCGTTTGAAAGCACGGGTACGCGTAAGGGTTACTTTTTGCGCCCGGCTTTCATCGGGATGGCCGATAGCCGCAGCAGCCCCGCCGCCGCGCGCAGGCGAACTTCTTCCTTATCATCTTGCATAAGAGGCTCTAAGTCGGGACGGAACCGCGAATCGTTGCGCAATGCCAGGGAATGCACAGCCGCCGCGCGAACGCGCCAGTCTTTGTCGGAAAGCGCTTCCTTAAGCGCGGCAGTGGTGGCGGCGTCTTTGTCGCGGCCGACCAGGAGGGCGGCGGCAGCCCGCCCGGAAGTCCCTGGATCGGTGAGGATCTGTTGCATGGACGCGATACCCATGCCCAGGCCGGGCACAGGCGCAAAGCCAACACCTTGCCGGACGGCGTAAAGGAACGTGGTTCGCGGCGTGTGCATCATGCGCATCGCCTCACGCATTTCTTTCGTGAAGAAACCGGACGATGATTTGCTTTCGCCCGCCAGCACGGAGAGCAAGGCCTGTTCGCCTGCCGGATCGTTTAGCGCCCACAGCGCCTTCGCGGCGGCGAAACTCACTTCCGGCGCGGTATCCTGCAGGGCGGTGCGCAAGCCGGCGATGCTAGGTTTAGTTTTTAACTCCTGCAAGCCGGTCACTACGGCGAGACGCACTTCCAGATCTTTGTCGTGGAGCATGCGCAGCAACTGTTCAAAGAGCGGGCCCTTTTCCGCGGCAAGGCTTAAGGAGATAACGGCAGTCTTGCGGGTATCGGGATTGCCCGAGCTCAGAGCGTGCTGCAGAAGATCCGTGCACTGCTGATCGGTTACGGCGGCGAGACAAGGCAGGGCGGCGATCGCCAGGAAACACAAACCGGGGCGCGTCATTTACCCGATTGTAATCCGCCCTGCGTGGGCCGAACGCGTCTTACTGCCAAACCGGCGTGTTAAGTGCGCCAACGTAGCCAAGAAAGTACGAGGAGATGTTTCCGCCGGAAGTCAGCGGGGCCGTAAAGATCCCGTTGCCGTTTGACGGGTTCGTGGCAGCGAAAACGGCTAGGGACGATAGCGCGGCGCCGGTGGTGGAAGAACCGGGATTCAACGCCGGGAACTGCGACGTAATGGACGCAGGAATAGTGAAGCCGCCGCTTCCCGCGGTGGTGGTGCAGACGAATTCCATTCCGGTCTCGGAAAACGTGGCCCCAGATGCGGTTACCGTGCTGCTGGAGTTCGCCGCGAGGCCTTCGATAATCACCAGGTCCGACGAATTGCCACCCGTCCAGTTCAGCGTCAACCCTGCACTGCGGTTCACGGTTGTGGGAAGGCCGCCGGTAATCGTCAGGGGCGAGCCGAGGTTTACCAAGCCGGTAAATGGGCCGACGTCTTTTCCGCCGGCGCCAGTCAGCATATACTGTCCGCCGATGATTGTACCGTTGTTCTGCATGCCTGGAAGCGTCGGAACGCCGGTAATCTGCGTCGAGATGTTAAGGCTGTAGGCATTGGCGGTTTCGGTAAAAGGAAGGCCGCTGATACCCGAGCCAGTTGGACCAGTGAGGGTAATCTTGCCCGCATCGAGGAGGGTCGCGCTTCCGGTCAGGAATGGCGAAGACGATGTCGACGAAGTGCTTGTCGTCGCAACTAACGGAATAACCTGACACGAGTTGGTTGCCGCAACGGCGCTCGCGTACGAGGTATATCCATCTAATTGAAGGCCGGAGTACTTGAGGAAATCGCCGCCGGCAATCCCGATGGTCGCGCTAGTTGCGCCGACGCCCGGAATGGATTCCGTGGTGGAGAAATTCTCGATAAAAAACGCGCCGCCAGTGAGGGTGGAAGCGCTGCCGCCGTTCTGCAGACCCTGCAACTGCGACGTGCTAAACCCGGCCTGCACGCACGCGCCGGCAGTGGAATTGACCGCGATGGCGATATAAGTGGGGGCGCTCAGCACACCGTTCGCCGAGATCTGGAATGAGACGGCGCATCCCGTTGGAACATTCGCGGGAAGGACGAAATCGATCTGGTCTTCGCCGGCGAGTCCCGGCGCACGGCCGGCAAAGGTTGGCGTGATGGTCACGCCTCCAACGATGACCTGGACATTGGAAGGGCTTGCTACGTTAAGCACGGGCGCAGCCGTATTATCGCCGGTGGTGATTGGCCCGAGCCCAGTGGCCCATGCGATCAAGGTCTGGCCCGGATAAGCTGGGGAAACGGTTGACTGATTAAGGACGCCCGTAACGTAGAGATTCTCATCGGTTTCTGACGCTGAAACGTAATTCTGAACGATCGCGAGGCCGTCGCCCGCCTGGTCCAGAGTGAACATCGCCGGCTTGGATTTAACGACGCTGACAACAAACGGAGTGCTGCTGACGCCGCCGCTGGTGACGGTAACGTTGTAATTTCCAGGGGTTAAACTCGACGGCAAAATCGCCGCCAGTTGGCTCGTACCGCTTACGTTGTAAAGATACACGAGGTAAGCGCTGGTGGCAGAGCCGCCAGATGCAGGCGTGAAGTTGATGCTGACGCCATTCGAATTGGCGGGCAATGGAAAGCCAAAGGAGAGAAGGCCGCCGCTACCCAGGCCCGATGGACTCAGGTTCGTCCCCTTGACGACAAAGATGCTGCCTTCGGCGATGGTGGGGGTGTAGCTGCCGGCGTCCAGCACGGCCGTGATGGTTGGGCCCGTGCCGGTCGCACCCGTGGCGCCGGTTGCGCCTGTGGATCCGGTGCTGCCTGTACTGCCGGTAGAGCCGGTTGTGCCCGTGGCTCCGGTGCTACCGGTAGCGCCCCCGGTGGTAATCGTTCCAGGTCCGGTGAAGGTTACAGTGACATTGGTTCCCGAGATGGAGCCCGAGCCGGAAAGCGTAAAGGATCCAGTTGCGCCGGAGTATGCGCCTGTGCCGCTGGTCACGGTGGCCGAACCGGAGGCGAAGGTCGACCCTCCCAGGATCGCGGTAAGGGCGGAAGCGGGCAAGGTAATTACGCCCGAAACAGAATCGGCGGAAGAAAGCTTAATAGTGTAAGGCGCGCTGATGCCGGTAAAGTCGACTGCGAGACTGGCCGAAAAGGAGCCGCTCCCGACGTTATTCGTGAAAGAGGCCGTTCCAGTGAGCGTGAGCGTGGTGCCATTAAAAGGTCCACTCGCGTTCACTGTCATAACGGTACTGGTGGTTGCAGCGCCGGCGAGGGCGCATCCAAACAGCGCCATGGCGCAAGCTTTCATGATTCCGGTCATTCCGTGATCTCCTCCGAGGCAAACGCGCGATCGTCATTGCGCCCGCGTCCGCCGTAGAAAATTCTACCCTATCGCTGGCTTAGACCGCCATCTACGGCGAGGATCTGCCCCGTCACGAAATTCGAGGCGCGCAGGAAATAAAGAACGGCGCCGGCAATCTCATCCGGGGTTCCGCCGCGGCGCGCGGGCGTGGCGTCGATCATGGACTGGCCGCGGGCATCGAAATCGTCGAAGGGGATGACGCCGGGGGCTACGGAATTTACCGTGATCGCGGGGCCCCAGGCCTTTGCCAAGGCGCGGGTTAGCATGGTGACGCCGGCTTTGGACGAGCAATAGTGCGCGTGCTCGGCCCACGGGCGGATTGCGCCCAGCGAACTGATATTGACGATGCGGCCGCCACCACCTTTTTTCATGAGGCGGGCGCCCTGCTGGCAGCAAAAAAAGGTCGCCTTCAGATTCACCGAGTGGATGAAATCCCAATCGCGCTCGGTGATTTCGAGGGGGTCGAAGCGGGTGAACCGGGCGGCGTTGTTTACCAGCCAATCGAGACGCCCCATGCGCTGTTCCACATCGGCGAAGAGGCGGGTGATTTCGTCTACGCTTTCGAGATTGGCGCGGAAAAGTTCCGCGCCGCCGCACTCTTCGGCGGTACGGCGCGCTTCGGCTTCGGATGTGTGGTAGTGGATAGCAACGCGCGCACCCTCACGGGCAAGGCGCAGCGCAATGCCGCGGCCTATGCGCTTGGCGGCGCCGGTAACGAGGACGATTTCATTCATAGAGGGCTGCGCCATTAAGCAGCGGGTTCGCCATGGACTTCGATTTCTTCCGGTTCGATGCCGGACTGCTCGGGTTCCGGCAGGCGGCCGGAGACGTTCGCCCAAGTCCAGTAGATTGCAGTCATTGAGCTCAGTACGCCGGCTACCGCTCCGATGATACGCGGATTCCAATAGGAAGAGGCGATGCCGGCGGCGCACATGGAAAGCATCATCACCGACCACTGCAACGATTCGTTGGTGGAAAACACGCGGCCGCGAAATTCGTCGGGCACCGTGCGCAGCAGTTGCCACATGTTCAATACCGAGCTTACGCCTACCCCCGCGCGCGACAAACCAATGAACAGGAGCGCCCAGGTAAAGCTTCGCATCTGGCTAAACAGAATATATGACCCGCCATGCACGATGTAGCAGAGAGTAATTACCCGCTTGTAATTCCGAAAGCTCAGGCGCTTGCCGAAATTGTAAGACAGCGTTCCGCCGATAACCAGACCTATGCCCGCGCATCCCCAGATCGCTCCCAAACCCATTGGGCCGCGGTTGAAAACAATCTCGCCGAACACGGTGAACAGGATCTGCGCGGCGCCGCCCCCCGTAGCCCAACCGACGCCCACCATTAACAGGCCGAAGACCAGCGGCACGGAGCGGATGTAGCGCAGGCCTTCCACATATTCATGCCACGGGCGCACTACCTCGGCTTCCGTCAGCGCCTGCCGCTTGACGCGGAATCCGCCGGGGATATGCAATTGCGCGATGCACAGCGCGGATATCAGGAACGAGAGGGCATTGGCCGCGAAGGCCCATTGATATCCGAAGCCGCCCACGCTGGCGCCGCCGAGGAAGGCGCCTAAGGCGAGCGTCGTCCAGCCTGTGGTCTGCGTCAGAGAATTTGCGGTGTGCAGTTCTTCCCTGGTAGCGATGTTGGGCAGAATTGCGGCGCGTCCGCTGGTGAAGAACGGCGAAGCAAACATCAAAAACGCACTTAGAGTGTAGAGCAGCCATGGCGCCGGGTGATGCACGGTGAAGATGAAACCGGCGGCTACAACCATGCGTATGAGATCGCTTGCCACCATAACGCGCTTGCGATCGAACCGGTCGAGAACTACGCCCGCCAAGGGACCGGCAAACATGGCGGGGATGGCGCGCGCCAGCAAGACCCCGCTTACCACCAGCGGAGATCTGGTGGTGGCTACGGCGAGGCTGAAGACGGCAATGTTATTGAAATGATCGCCGACTTCGCTCACCACCTGCCCGATCCAGGTGTATCGGTAGTTACGATTCTCGCCGAGCAGCGAGAAGAATGCGTTCAACCGACCTGCTCCTCGCGAACCGTGAGGGATCGGATGAAATCGAGATCCAGCGCGTAGCCGAAACCAGGCTCGGCGCGGGTGGCGATGGTCCCACGCGCGGAGACTTCCACCGCGGGCTCAATGATGTCGCGCTTCCAATATCGCTTGCTGGCCGAGACGTCGCCGGGCAACGTAAAGTTGGGCAAGGTGGAAAGCGCGATGTTGTGAGCGCGGCCGATGCCCGCTTCCAACATGCCCCCACACCAGACGGGAATGCCCGCGGCCTGAGCGGCATCGTGAACGCGCTTGGCTTCGCGAAATCCGCCTACGCGGCCTAGCTTGATATTGAGGATGCCGCATGCCCGCAGGCGGATGGCCTGTTCGGCGTGATGCGCGGTGCGAATGCATTCATCGAGACAGATGGGCGTGGCTAATTTGGCCTGCAACTCGGCATGATCGACGATTTCGTCATGGCTCAGAGGCTGCTCGATCATCATCAGGTAAAACTCGTCGAGCCGCCGCAGATGCTCGGCATCGGCCAAGGTATACGCCGAATTCGCATCTACCGAAAGCTTGATGGAGGGGAAGCGCTCGCGCACCTGGCGTACCACATCCACATCCCAACCCGGCTTGATCTTGAGCTTGATGCGTTGGTAGCCGTCGGCGAGCTCGCGCTCGATGCGGGCCAGCAGAGCTTCCACGGTGTCATGGATGCCGAGCGAGACGCCGCAGGGAATTTCATTCCGCGCGCCGCCGATCTTTTGCCATAGTGGAATGCCTTCGAGGCGTGCCGCCAGATCCCATACGGCGGCCTCTAAGCCACCGCGAGCCATGTTGTGGCCGCGAATGTGTGCGGTGAGCGGGGCGACATCATCCGGACCGCCGATCTCGCGGCCTATTACGCGCGGTGCGACGTAATCGCGAAGAATCAGCCATGCCGATTCCGTCCACTCTTCGTTGTAGAAGGGATTTTCGCCGGCGGTCACCTCACCCCAACCCGAAATGCCCTCGCCCTGTACTTCGACCAGAACCATGTGGCGGGCAGTGGTGCGGCCAAAACTGGTTTCAAAGAAATGGACCAACGGCATCGAGATCTGCCGCAAAATCACGCGATCAATTTTCATTCCATGGCTCCAGTAAGTAGATGCCTTCGGCCGCGGTGCGGGAGAAGCCGGTGACAGCGAGCCCGCGCGCGAAGGCGGCCTGAAACTTGAATGTGTTCACCTCCTGAATGCGGCGCGCGGCCTGGGTGTCTTCACTGCGAATGCGCGCGATATCGGCGGGGAAGGCAATGCGTTCGGCGGGCCTCGGTTCGCGCGTTTCGCCTGCCAAAATCGAGCGTACGCGCGGCGAATCGACCCACCACTCGGCGTAGCAGCGATCCGTGGGCAGGCCCCCGTGCAACGGGCTGCCCGTGATGCCGTATTGATTCACCGCGTAGCGGCGCACGATGGCGCCCAGGCGCTCGATGTTGAAGAATGCATTTTTCAACTCCAGCGGGTCGAATGTCCATTCGATAAGCGGGATGCCGCGCGCCAAGGCGTCTTCGCGCTGGCGGAGTTTCAGGCGCCGGCCCACGCCCGTGTTTCGGTATTCGGAAAGCACGCCCATCATATGACTGTGGAGATAGGGCCGGTTGCCCGGTTTGATGCCCGGAATGCCAAGGCAAAAGCCGACCATGCGGTGGCCGTGGTAGGCGCCAAGCACCTCGCCACCCACGCGGCTCGCCACAACGAAAAACCGCAAGGGCAGTAGATCGATCTTGTCAAACCCCCAGATGGTCTCCTGCAAATCGACCGCGGCCTGAAACTCTTCCAGAGTGGAGAGCTGCCGGATTTCGATTACCGGGACTTCGCTTCCTGCCACAAGGCCTCCATTTCCTGAATGTTCGATTCGCGAGGCGACTTGCCCGATTCCGCCAGCTTGCGCTCAATGTATCCAAAGCGATCGCGAAACTTGGCATTGGTTTTGCGGAGAGCCTGCTCGGGATCTACCTTCACGAAACGCGCAAGATTGACCAACACAAATAGCAGATCTCCCAATTCGCCTTCCAATTCCTCGGGCTTAGCGCCACGGCGCGCGTCCGCAAGCTCAGCCAGTTCCTCATGCAACTTTTCGATTACCTGCTCGGGATTCTCCCAATCAAACCCAACGCCGGCGGCGCGCGACGAGATCTGCTGCGCCTCGACCAAGGCCGGGAGGGAGCGCGGCACGCCGGACAACATACTATCGGCGCTTTTGCCCTTGGACTTCACTTCCTGGGATTTGATTTCGTCCCACTTCCGCTTTACGTCGCCCGCAGTCTCGGCGGAGGCATCGGCGAAGACGTGCGGGTGCCGGCGCACCAGCTTCTCGTTAATGGCATCGAGCGCGTCCTCAATGCCGAACTTGTCTTCCTCGGCAGCCATCTGCGCATAGAATACGGCTTGCAAGACAAAGTCGCCCAGTTCCTCGGAAAGGTCGCGCCAATCGCGCCGGTCAATGGCATCGAGCACTTCATATGTCTCTTCCAGGGTGTAGGGCTTGATGGTGTCGAAGTTCTGTTCCCGGTCCCAGGGACAGCCATCCGGCGCCCGTAAACGGGCCATAATTTCGACCAGTCGCTGAAATTTTGGGCCTGCCGATGCGGAGCTTTTCATTTGGGTGGGGAGTTTCCAGCGTAACATGCGGCGCGGCGATTTCGCAGACTCCGCCCGGATCAGTCACACGTAGTCAAAATAATTGTAACTGCCTGAAAGTATTAATGAACGGGGCCGCGGGCAGATAGTTACACATCATTGATTTTGGAGCGCCATTGATATATTGGCGGCAGAAGGGAAGGCAATGGCCAAAACAAAGTGGGCGAGATTCAACGCCAGGCCTGAGACGCCGGCCCTTCTCTCATGAAAGCGGACGTGAGACATCTTCTCCGGCAGGTTGTTGAAAGGCCAATTATTGGCTACGGATGCAGACGGATGCACGGATAAGCAGTTTAATCCGAGTTTGATCGGTTTTCATTCGCAGCCAATACTTTTGATTTTTTCAGTAACCTGCCAGCAAAGTTTCCCCGCGGGCTAGATATTCGACGAGATTCCGGCATGTAATCCGAGAGCGCAATAAACCCGGACCTCGTAAAACAAGATCTTATTCGTTGAACCTCGCAAGAAAGGACCTATGTATAATCCAACTTCGAGACCGCAGCCTTTCGGCCCTGTGGTCGTTACTTCTCCCGGAATGCCGGTGTCGCTGATTTCGCAGATGGCTGCCTCTGGCATCTGCCTGACCACGGATCACGTTCCAGTTAATCGAGTCAACATAACTCCGTTGACCATGAATCATTCCGGCGCCGGCAATACCGGCAACGTGTATGTCGGTTTCGCCGGCATGAACAAAACAACCGGATTCAATTTGCTGGTGACCATTCCACCGGGCGGGTCGGACTTCTCTATCACGAACGACGGCGGAGCCAACATTTACTCGCTAGAAAGCATTCTGATTGACGCGGATAACGCGGGAGACGGAGTATATGGCTCATCCGATCAAAATTAAGATATTGCTGCTTGCGGTTTTTGGCTGCGCCTCTATGTATGCGCAGATTGGATCGAGCGCCAGAGGCAAGTCGGGACCCTGCACGCTTACGGGAACAGCCACCACGGGATATGTTCTCACCTCAACCGGCGGCGGCAGATGTAGCTGGCAGGCAGTTGGCGCCGCGTCGGTGGACGACAGCACAATCAAGAATGCAACCTTTCTGACGGATACCGGCACGGCGAACGCGGTCAGCGGTTCCACGTCCACAACTTTTCCCTCCGCGTATACTACGGGGCAGTGCGTTTCCTTTGTGGCAGCCGCCACGAATACCGGCGCGAGTACCATCGCTGTCAGCGGAAAGGGCGTCGTCAATCTTACTAAGATGGGCGCGACCGCCCTGGCGGCCGGAAATAAGATTCGAGGGCAGACTTACATGGCCTGCTATGACGGTACGGAGTTCCAGTTGGTGAACTTCACCCTGATTGCGGCGGATGTTCCGGGTGCAGGCGCCAGCGTCACGAACGTGGCAAGCGGTTGCGGCTTGACCGGCGGCCCGATTACAACATCCGGTACTATCAAGCGGGCCATTGCGATCGACTCACAGACCGGCGCAGCCGCCTTCGCTATTCCAACCGGAGATTGCGGCGGCCTCGTAACGCGTAATAACGCGTCCGCCGTGAGCGACACCATCTCGCAGGCGGGCTCTGCGGGATTTCCCGCAGCCTGGTATATGGATTACACCTGCCTCGGCGCCGGTGGTTGTACCATCACCCCAGCGGTGAGCACGATTAACGGCGCAGCCTCACTCACTCTGACGCAAAAACAGAGCACCCGCATTGTTTCGGATGGCGTTAACTACACAGCCGAACTAGGCGGTGGATCGAGCGGTGGCGCCACGCTGAGCGCGAGCACGATTTCGAGCGCGGCGTCCGGAACTGGCGGCGGCACGGCGCAGGCGCAGACGGTGACGCTGTCACCAGCTATCGCATCACTGACGGCGGGACTGACTGTCTGTTGGACCCCCAGCGCGGCCAATTCCGGGCCGGCGCCGACCTTATCGGTGAACGGACTTGCCGCGGCCGCGATCACAAAATGGGGCAATTCCCCATTGGTCGCGAACGATCTCGTCACCACGCAGCAGGCCTGTGCGACATATAACGGGAATACGTTTGTATTGGGCAATCCCGCGTCCATGCAATTTCTGCCCTCTCTGAGCACCATTCCAGCCAGCGCGATTCTTTGGAATCACTTCTTCACCAACTGCGATGGCAGCCCGATTACCAACACCGTAATGCCCGACTGTCCGGTTCTTGCAAGCGGTGGAATATTCACCGGCGGCCTAGCTACCGGCACGCTGGGCGGAACAACGGGGACTCCGACTTGCGATGTGCTTGGGTGCGGCTTCGTCGCGGCTAACAAGCAGACGATTGCGCTTCCTTCCGGCGTGGCAACTGGCCTCAAGACGTTCGTGGCGGTAACGGACGCGGGACTTATCACGAATATCGCCGCTTCCATATCCGCGTCGGTCGGATCCTGGGACCCGATATTCTCGCCGGCGTCCGGCACTATTGGGCTTGAATTCTATTTTCACGATGCGAGCAATGGCGCAAGTACGCTCTCGATGCCACAGACTTATTTCGGCATGGGTATGGGACCGGCGAGCGCGCAATCCAGCGCGGGCTACACTTACCCACTGACAAGCCCGGAAGTTTATGTGTGGGAACCGCAAACCTCGGGCGGCGACCTATTCTGGTACAACGGCGCTCCTGAAACGCAATATTATGCGACTGGAAACAGCGGCAGCGTAAACCTGTCGGGCGTGACGATGCAATACGGCGCGAATGGCTCGACCGCGGGCGGTCCGGGCGGCGCGCTGCAGGGAAAGATCCTTGCGGCAATGGCCTTCAACATCTCGCTTACGCAAGCCCAGATCAACGATGTGATGGCCTATATGACCGCGCTGCTGGCTTCGAAGGGAACGGGTCTTATACCGATTGGCCAGCTTACGGCTCCCGCAACTAACACAGTAACCAACAAGGTGATTTGCGGCGTTGATTCACTTACGGTGGGCTTTGGAGCGTTGACGCATAATTCCTATTGCCAACCCAATCAGAGCACCTATCTAACGGCTAATGTGGCGGCCGGCGCGACGACGGCGACGGTTCTCTCGGCGACGAACTTCGTACCAAATGAATTCGTGACGCTGGATTATGGCTACAGCAACGCGGAGCAGATCCAACTCGCGAGTACCTACACAGCGGGAAGCGCGTCTCTTACGTTTGCCACCCCAACGGTGAATGCGCACTGGGCCTGCACGAGCTGTGTAACCAGCAACGCCTATCTATTCCTGGCCACCGGCGCCGCCTATCAGCAAGGGAATGTCACTGGTTTGTTTCTTAACCTGGACTCCACCAATGGACCCTGGACGATAGTCAATCGAGGACGAAGTGGTACTACCGTGCAGGGATGGACAGCGGCGCTTCCGGGCATCATGGCGCAGGAATGCGGAACTGGAAGCGTAGGGCGGTGCATTTTTGTGGATTGGGGCGGCACGAACGACATAGCCGGCACCAATGGTCAACCTGCCTCGAGTCCATACACGGTGGTGGCGCAGCATGAGGCCCTGGGGCGAATTGTGCATGCGGCGGGGGGAAGAATCGTCGAAGTAGGCATGATTTCGCGTGGCGGCGCCACAGCAGCCGGTGGCTTCGCCTATCTACAATCGGTTGGGGTAAGCGGGGTGAGTGGGGCCTGCACGACCGCATGCACCGTGACGGGAGGGTCGGGCGGTACTTGCGCTGGGATCATTTCCGGCGGTCTTTTGAAGCAAGTCAATGTAACCGCGATCGGAAGCGGCTATACAACAGTTCCGACAATCTCGGCTGGCGGCGGCAGTTGCGTCGCTACGTTGACTCCGGTCGTCGCGACCGTGGGGAACAAGGCCTGCTCCGCCGGCGCCGGATCGGTGGTGCCTTACCAGAGTACGTTCACGAGCGGCAGTGTCGGTTACTGCGGCTTCGATTCCGCGGCGGCGCTATACAGTCAGCTCTTGCCGCTTCGGTATACATTTGCGGATGCGATCGTCGATCCCTTTCAGATTCCCGGAATGAATGCGGGCGGGAACCTGAACCCGACGCCGGCGTGCCTCGGGGTGAACTGCTACAACGCCGATAACCTACACCTGACAGTTGCCGGACAGCAGACCATTGCGCCATTCATCGCATCGGGGATCAACCGCGCGCTGGGGCACTGGTTTGCCGGCGAGAAGCAATTCCAACCTGTAGTAACCGCGGCTACCTATACCATCCCGGATTATCAGATCAACACGTGGGCGAATCCGGCCGCGAATTCGCAAACGATCACACTGCCGCAGGCACTGGCGGCGACGACGGCGCGGTACTGCGTCTACAATCAACAACAGACGGGAACGAATACTCTGACGGTAACCACCCAGAGCTATTCGGGAACGTCGCAGACCATCAATGGAAACGGCTCCGTTGGCGCCAGTTCGGTTACCGTCGCGAACGCGACTAGCACGTGCTTTACCTCCAACGGGCAGAATTGGTGGATTTACTAAGCGTTTAAGACTCAAGCTGGCGGCAGCGATTTCCGCCGCCGGCTTGATGGTATTTTCGGCGCCGCGTCGTACGATGTAGTTTCGTATGCCGTCCGCCGTACGCCGCATCTTCGCGCTTGCGCTCGCCTGTCTCGGCGTCTTCGGGCTGGATGCGCTTGCGTTTCGCACGCGATTTTATCCTTCGAACCTCAAACCGGATTCGACCACCGGCCTCTTCGAGCTCATCCTTTGGCGGGAACAACAGGCGCAGAAAAGGCTTGGCGATAATTTAGTGGTCACGCTCGGCGATTCGCGCTTCGGGATTGTCCCGAAACTTTCCAATGCTCTTGCGCCCGAAACAGGCTATGTCTTCCGCAGCGCGGGCGTGGCGGGAACGGATGCGCGGGCCTGGTATTACATGCTGCGGGATCTCGATCCGGCGGCGAGCCGCTACCGCGCCGTCGTGCTTGGCGTAGACGATTTCAACGATGAGGACCTGCCCAACCAATCCGACGACGACCTTCGCGCCCTGCATTATTGCATCGCCCGCTTGCGCGTAACCGACGCCCTCGACTTTTCACGGTCGTTTCACAGTCTCGACGCCAAATGGCAATCGCTGCGCGGGTCCCTGCTCAAAGGCTTGGTCTATCAGGCCGATTTCCACGAATTCCTGGTTAACCCGCGCGCGCGCATTCGCGCCCAACGATTCGAACGATCTGGATTCGAAGAGTGGACCTATAATTTCCTCGGAACCGATCGGAGCATGGCGGGTCTTGCGATCGATTGGCCCACCTTCACCGCACACTTCCCGGACGGCGTAGATGCAAATCAGCGTGAAACCGTGGAGGGCTTTTTGTTGCGAAGGCCCGAGCCGCTGACCGGCCGAATGGCGGCCTTCCGGCGTGAATGGTTCGGACGCATTCTCGACCGATATCGCGATTCACGCACGAAAATTGTCTTTCTTCGGCTACCGCGCGGTCCAATCCCCCGCCCCGCACATCTGGAGCGGTCGACAGGAAGCGTGATCCGCGAACTCGCCTCACATCCCAATGTGCTGCTGATGGACGAGCATTTCTTTGAGAGCCTGGAACATCCCGAATTATTCGCCGATGGTATGCACTTGAACAAGGCTGGGGTGGCGCAGTTTTCCGCCATGCTGGCGCAGGAAATAGGCCGCATGCTGGGTTGGCCGAAGGAAGCCCCGCCAAGGTAGACGATGCTCTTCAACACCACGCGCTTCTTCGTCTTCCTGGTTTTGGTGGTGGCATTGTTCTACGCGTTGCCACGCCGTTTTCGAAAGTATTTGCTGCTGGCGGCGAGTTATTTTTTCTACGGCAGTTGGAACCCGAAATTTATTCCCCTTTTGCTTAGCCTCACGGCCATCGATTTCACGGCAGGAATATGGCTGGAACGTACGAATGCGCCCAGTCGACGCCGCGCGATCCTGATCGGAAGTCTCGCCTGCAATCTCGGTTTTCTCGGATTCTTCAAATACTACAATTTCCTGGCATCGAATCTCGCTTTAGCGCTGGGCGGGCCGCCACGTTCCTACTGGCTCGATATCGTCCTGCCGCTTGGCATCAGCTTCCATACCTTCCAGAGCATTTCGTACGTGGTGGACGTCTATCGGCGCGAACAGAAGGCTATCCGCAATCCGGTTGACTACGCGTTATTTATCGCTTTCTTTCCACAGTTAGTGGCGGGACCCATTGTGCGCGCCCGCAATTTCTTCGGCGATCTCTACCATTGGAAGCCGCCCTCGGCGGATGATGTTTCGCGCGGCATCTTTCTGATGGCGCTTGGTCTGACGAAAAAGATGGCCTTCGCCGACCAATTCGCCGTGGTCGCAAACAGTTACTTCAACGACGTGTCCGCACATCCGGGCAGAATCACTGCCTGGAGCGGCGCGTTTGCCTTCGCGATGCAGATTTACTTCGATTTTTCGGGTTACACGGATATGGCGATAGGCATGGCTAAGCTGCTGGGCTTCCATTTCCCGATCAATTTCCGTCGCCCCTACCTGGCGCGCGGCATCGCCGATTTCTGGCGGCGCTGGCACATTTCGCTTTCTACCTGGCTGCGCGACTACTTATATATTCCGTTAGGCGGGAACCGACGCGGCCGCTGGATGACCTACCGAAACCTGATGCTCACGATGCTGCTGGGCGGGTTGTGGCACGGCGCCAGTTGGAATTTTCTCATCTGGGGCGGCTATCACGGGGCTTTGCTGAGCGTCGAACGCGCCCTCCGCGGCTCCCGCAAGCCGCAGTGCGGATTCGACTTGCTCGATCCGGTGCGAATCTTAGTAACGTTTGGGCTGGTAACGGTGGGGTGGGTATTCTTCCGCGCCGCCGATTTGCAGCAGAGTGTTCACGTGATTGGGCAGATGCTCGGGGGTGCGCCTGGAAAGAATTTGCTGCTACCCTGGCAAATTGGTCTGGCGGCAGTTGCGCTGGTGATTGCTCTGGCAGAAGAGCAGTGGGAGGCGGTAGAGCGTTTGATGACGGCGCCGGCCTGGGCTTACGCGGCAGCTCTGGCGGCAATGCTATTTTGCCTGGAGGTTTTCGGCGCGATCGATTCCGGCATTCCTTTCATCTATTTCCAGTTCTAAGAGACCAGTAAAAGTCCATTGAACCTGGCTATCGGAGCAAACGTAGTATGCTTTTGAGGATATCGTGAGCGCAAAAATTCTACCGACTATAGCCTTAGCCGCGGTATTTTCCGGCTGCGTTGTCTCATCCCTGCCAAGCGGCCCCGTGCAATACGATTCGAGCGTGCTTGAACGCGATGGCGTGGAAAGCGCGCGCGTTACCCTCAATATGGGCGCGGGCGAGATGAAGGTGGGCAGCGGCACGGAAAAACTGATGCGCGCTTACTTCACCTATAACGTGGCTCAATTGAAGCCGGAGGTGCATAACTCCACGTCCGGCGGAGTGGCCGATATATCGATTCGTCAGCCGGAAGGGCGAACGCACATCGGACACAACAAGTACGAATGGGATGTTCGACTGAACAACGATATTCCCCTTGAACTTCAAGTCAACACGGGCGCCGGCCAAGCGCAGCTTGACTTGGGCAGCCTCGCCTTGCGTCAGGTGAACGTGGAAATGGGTGTCGGCCAGTTGCAGTTGGATCTGCGCGGCGTTCCCAAGCATGACTACAGCGTGAACGTTCACGGCGGCGTGGGAGAGGCCGATGTGAAACTGCCTGGCAATGTGGGCTTGGAAGCCACGGCATCCGGGGGCATCGGCGACATCAGTGTTCGCGGCCTCACGAAAGAGGGAGGACGTTGGGTCAATGACGCCTTCCATCAGCCGGGAGTTAAGATCCACTTACAGGTCTCGGGTGGCGTGGGAGCCATCCATATCACCGCGGACTAAGCCTCACTAACCGTATGAATTGCAACAGTCGCGGCAAGCGGCGGTTCGGCTACATGCGCTATTCTGCGAATGGAAGACTATGCGGATACGCAAGCCGGCTCAGTTGAAATCAAAGTCGCTGACATTCCGTCCGCGTCGCGCTCTCAGCGGAAAATACTCCATTGGATTCGGGATCGAAAGCTCTGGCATGGGCGCCATGGTGGTATTTAACTGGTGCGGGTCGCGCCGACAGATCCACTTACTGCCACAGTTGAGCAGCTACATGACGAATCTCAGGCTACCGCTGAATTTGAGCGAGGAAGATGTTTTCGTGCTCAACGTCACTTCTTCGGCGCCCCTCATTCTTTCGATTGAGACATGGGCCGAGGGGGAAAAGACGGAGGACATCGCGTTGGAAGAGATCAACGGCGACACTTCCATCGAAACGGTTTGCGCGAATCCTGCGACAGATCGCGACCGTAAGTTCGAAGATTCGCTCGTGCTGGGACAATCGCCAGTCCCCTCTCGGCGCGCGACGCCGGTGGCGAGCATTGCGTCTCTGCGGGCGCTTCCCGAGGGTGCGCAGCTTTACCTATCTTTTCACCGTCCGACGGATGCCCCGACCCGCGATCTGTTGATTACCGCGTCCGTAGGTCCCATGAGGCGGCTGTGCGTCATTGCGGCTGGAAGGGCGACCAATGGCGTGACTTTCTGGCTGCAACCGGATGCGGCGCAGGAAAGTTGGCCGCTTGTGCTTTACGGCGATCAGCCGTTCGCCTGGTCGGGCGCGGCGCAGCGCGGATACGACGCGGTGTTTCTGCCTGCCTTCTCGCTGGTGGATTGGCCCGAAGCGGATAACGTTACTCAATAATCTTCTTCTTGCGGAACCAATCGATCAGCAGATCCCGCATGCGTCCCACATCGCGCGGGAATTGCAGGCCGGTTGTGCCAAGGTTCTCCTCTGTCTGCTGATTGGCCGCCGTATAGTCGCTGACGGCCAGGGTGTACTCGCGCTCGAGGTCGACCTTTCGGCTGCCTACGACCTTTGCGGGTAGGTCTTTACCTTTGAACGAGCCCATCACGACATCGTTATCGAAAGGCATGATGTCCCAAATGTGGCGTTCGAGCAGTTGCCCTTTGGGCAAGGTATCGCGGACTCCGCCCGAATTCATCCAGGCAAAATCGGAATGGGTTTCCTCGCAGAGGGCCTTTTCGATCAGCGTCTTCACGTGCTTCTTATCCAGAGCGTGAGTGGATGTGGCAAGCGGACGGTCCACTTGCGACGCGACCGCGTCCTCCCATTTCTTGACTCCGCGCTCCATCTCGGGGTCGGGTTCAAGCGCGTGCGAATCGACGGCGATGTGTTTCCAGGTCCAGTCAATGGGCGCTTTCTTCGCGGTGTCGACGCGAAGTTCGAGACGCCCTAACTCTTCGCCGTAGCTCTTCACGCGCACGGCCACGCGGCCATCGTAAGACATCGCAGCCGGAAGGCCGGTGTGTATGTGGCCGGTGACCAGCACGGGAATTTCGGGCGCATCATGCAGGAACGCCTGTTCTTCCTGCCCGTCGATGTGCGCCAGCAGGACGATGAGGTCCGACTGACCTCGCAGTTGCCCAGCCAGTTTCCTGACGGCCGGTATAACCGGCGTGGCGCGCCAGTCTCCAAGCAATTTCGGCGTACTGAGCGTCGCAAGCGAATCCGTCATACCTCCAATGACCGCCACGCGCAGGCCGTTGACTTTGAGAATGACGTACGATTTCGGAGTTAAGGTTTGTCCGCGGTTGTCGACTATATTTGCGGACACGATGGGGTAGTTCGCAATATCCAGAAACTTGCGCGCTTGCGCCCACCCGTAGTCGAACTCGTGGTTGCCCAAGGTCGCCGCGTCGAAACCGAATAGCTTCGAAAGCTCATATACCGGCTCGCCATGAAAGATGGTGGAGACGGGCGTACCCTGCACCAGGTCCCCGGCATTCAGGAAGATGCAGTCGGTGCAGCCTTTCCGCTGCTGCTTCACCGCGGCCAAAACGTAGGCGAAGCCGCCGTGCCCGTTTTCGAGCGGAGAGAGGCGAGCGTGCAGATCGTTGGTGTGCAGGATCGTCAGCGTCCGAATTTCACCGGCCGCGAGTCCGCAGACGGTTAACAAGAGAACGCAACACTTGCGCCATGAGCCGGACATCGGCATCATTGTATCTTGCGGCAGCGACCCGACTATGCCTGAAGGATTCATCGGTCCTTATCAAATCATCGGCCCTTTGGGCGCGGGAGGAATGGGCGAGGTATATCGCGCCCTCGATCCGCGCATCGGACGGCAGGTTGCGCTGAAACTGCTGCCGGAATCGCTGGCAGGCGATCCCGATCGACGCCGCCGTTTCGAACAGGAGGCGCGTCTTGCGGCGTCGCTGAATCATCCGAACGTGATGGCAATTTATGATGTGGGGCTCGACCAACACCCGCCCTATATCGTGGGCGAACTGGTGGAAGGCGAATCGCTGCGCGCGCTGATCGACGTGGGACCTGTGCCGGTGCGTAAGACCGTCGACATCACGGCGCAGATTGCGGCTGGATTGGCGGCCGCGCACGCCACCGGGATTGTGCATCGCGATCTCAAGCCGGAGAACGTCATCGTAACCCACGAAGGCGCGGCCAAGATACTCGATTTCGGGATTGCGCGCGCGGAATCGAAGCGCGCCGCCGCCAGCGACGGCACCATGACGATGGCCAACACCGCGCTCGGAGCCGTCGTAGGCACCGCCGGCTATATGAGCCCGGAGCAGGCGCGGGGACAGGAAACCGACCCGCGCTCGGACCAATTCAGCCTCGGCCTGGTGATCTATGAGATGCTGGCCGGGAAGCCTGCTTTCGCGCGGGAGAGCGCGGTGCAGACAATGTCCGCGCTCATCGAGGAAGATCCTCCGCCGCTCGAACGCGCTATTCCCACACAGTTGCGCTGGATATTGCAACGCTGCCTGGCCAAGGAACCGGCTGGCCGCTACGAATCGACGCGCGACTTGGCGCGCGAACTGGCGACGCTGCGCGATCACTACGGCGAGCTGACAACAAGCGCCACCGGAACACAACGGGCGGCAGGACGGCGGCGTTCCATCCCGTGGCGGATTTCTGTGGTTTGTCTCTTCGCGGCCGCCGCCGCATGGTGCGCGGCCGCGCTGCTGCGCGACACGCACACGATCGATCTCACTCGCTACCGCGTGACTCCTTTTGCAACGGAACTGACGGAGCAGCGCATGCCGGCATGGTCGCCGGACGGCAAGAACATCGCGTTCTTCGGCCTCGGCGCATCGCAAGAACAAGAACTGTATGTGCAGGGCGCGGACGCGGCCACTGCCGTACAAATCTCCCGCGGACCCTACGAAGTCTATGCCTTCTACCCTCCGTTCTGGAGTCCGGATTCCCGTTCCATTTTCTTCCGCTGCGGAAAGGGAGATGTGTTCGGCCTTTGCCGGCTGCCGGCCGGCGGCGGCGAATCCACACTGGTTCAACCGCTCGAACTCAATGCTTCTATCTCACCGGACGGGCGCACGCTGGCCATGCTCGTCTTCCGTTCTGAGCACGATCTGCGCTTGCGGGTGATGACTTCGACTCCGCCAGGCGCGGCGCCGGTTCCCTATCTGCCGGAGCCGTTTCCCGCCGGCGTGTTCTTCAACAACCCGGCCATCGCGTTCGCTCCAGACGGCAAGAGCCTCGTCATCAGCATCGCATTCGAAGGGAGCGGAGAGACGACATGGCTGCTGCCCTGGCCGGCCGGTAAAGCGCGCCGGCTCTTTCCAAAGGGTCTGCCTTTCAGCTTTACCGCGCAGATCTCATGGATGCCCGATTCGCGGCACTTAGTCTTTGCCGATTCGAGCTCGACTCAGCACTCTGAGCTATACATGGCCGATGTCAACCGCGGGGACTACTGGCCAATCTTCACGCAGGATCGCCCAGCCTCATCGCCGTCTGTCTCGCCCCACGGCAAGCGTGTGGCTTACCAATCGAACCTCTCCCACGCCGACGTGATTGCCGTGCCTTTGGGCGATGGCCCGGTGCGGACCATTCTGGGGAGCTCGCGCACCGAACAGATGGCCGATGCTTCGCCAGTTGCGCCGCAACTGGTCTACATCACGGACCGCCGCGGCACGCAGGATATCTGGATGGCTAGCACTGCCGAAGGGTGGGACAGGCCGCTGCTCTCCGCCGGGACGTTCCAGGTGGACGGAGCGCCCGCTGAACTTTTCCTTGACCCCGTGTTTTCTCCCGATGGCCGCCGCATCGCATTTTCGGCGAAGGGCGGCTCCCACGTGCACGTCTACACGATGTTTACTTCTGGCGGCACGCCCGTTCGCGCCACCAATGCCGAGGGTCTGGAAGACGCGATCACGTGGTCCCCTGACGGTAATTGGATCGCTTTTGGGCACGTGGTGGGTCACGATTTCACCTTGGCCAAAGTGCAGCCGGGCAGTGGCGAAGCGCCGGTCGATCTCGGCAAGATGGCGGGCGTTCCCGTGTGGTCGCCAACCGGCGAGTGGATCGCCGTTCACCAGCCCCAGAACAAGGTGATGCTCCTGAGCCCCGATGGAAAACAGCAGCATGAACTTCCGGGCGACTCCGGACCGTTCACCTGGTCGCGCGACGGCAAGACGCTTTACGAAGTACGCAGCGAACATCCGGCACTGGTGGCCGTGAATATCGCGACGGGCAAAGAGACTAAACTGCGCGACCTGGAAGGTTTAGCCCCATTCGCAAGTATGAACCCCGGCGTGATGGCTTCGCTCACGGCGGACAAAAAGAGCATCATCTATACCGTTAATCGCCCACGCACGGAGATCTGGATTCTGAACGGCATACAGACGCCGGCAACCTGGTGGCGGCGGATCTTCAGCATGCGATGATGAAGCTTCCCAATGCCGCCGGAATCAGACAAACAGGAGTGGCTCGCCGCGGCGCGCGCGGCGATGGAGATTGAGGCGGCCTCGATTGCGCGCGCCGCAGCGCGGCTCGACGGCGCGCTGATTCGCGCGGCGGAGTTGATTCTGGCGCATACCGGCAAAGTGGTTGTAACCGGTATCGGTAAGTCGGGACACATCGCGCGAAAGATAGCGGCTACGCTATGCAGCACGGGAACTTCGGCTGTGTTCCTTCACCCCGCGGAGGCGGTACATGGCGACCTGGGCATTTATACACCCGGCGATCCGACGATCTTACTTTCTAAGAACGGGGGGTCCGCCGAGTTACTCGATCTTTGCCCCACCCTGCATCACTTCCATTCGCCATTGATCGGTATTTTAGGGAATGCGACGTCACCGCTGGCGGCAGAGATGGACGTGTTGCTGGACGCGTCGGTAGAGCGCGAAGCCGATGCGCACAATTTGGCGCCAACGGCCAGCGCAGTGACGGCTCTGGCCGTTGGGCACGCGCTGGCGGTGGGGTTGATGCGGGCCCGCAACTTCACCCCGGAAGACTTCGGACGTCTCCATCCCGGCGGCCAACTGGGACGCAACCTGAGACTCTCGGTGCGGACCGCGATGCATGCCGGAAACGAAGTGGCGCGCGTAGGCCCGGACACGCCGCTGCGAGACGTAATTATTGCGATGACGCGTTGTCCGCTGGGCGCGGCGTGCGTGGTTTCAGCCGACGGGGCGCTGGCGGGATTGATCACCGATGGCGACGTGCGACGCGCGTTGACCAATCATGACGACATTCGCGAACTACGTGCCACGCAGGCGATGACGAGTCGGCCGGTAACCATTCGGCCAGATGCAACGCTGGGCGAGGCCCTGGAGCTAATGGAGCGGCGAACGTCGCAGATTTCGGCGCTGCCGGTGGTGGACGCGTCGGGCAAGGCGTTAGGGCTGCTGCGATTGCACGACGTGTTCGCGCGGTGAACGAGCTAAGTGAGTATGGCGTCCACCAGGCCCGTGATCGTGTATTCTGCGGCCTCTTTGGTTACTTCGACGCCTAATTCACGAGCGGTGCGGGTTGTAATGGGGCCGATAGATGCCACTTTGATTCCGCGCAGCGCATCGGCTCCGATAGCGCCAACTAAGTTCTGTACGGTAGACGAACTAGTGAATGTGACCCAGTCGGGTTTTTGTGCGCCGGTGAAGATTTCGCGCGCGCGCTCCGCGAGTCCCGCGGGGACGACGTTACGGTAGGCTTCTACAACGTCCACTCGAGCGCCGCGGCGGATAAACTCGGCGGGAATTACATCTCGCGCGACAGCGGCACGCGGAAGCAGGATGCTCGAGCCCAGAAGATTGTAGCGGGCGAAGGCGGCGATTAAGCCTTCGGCCACATACTCCTTGCCCATGAGATCTACTTTCAGGTGAAGCGCCTCGATTGCCGCACGCGTAGCGGGGCCTATGGCGCAGAGGCGGGCACGCACTTTACGCAGATCAAAGGGCGAGCGGTCGAGACGTTCCATGAAAAACTTGACGCCGTTGGCGCTGGTGAAGACGATCCAATCGAAGGCGTCTATGCGGCTCATCGCCGAATCGAGTGGCACCGCGTCCGCGCCTTCCATCGGCCGGATTTCGATGGCGGGCAACTCAATGACGCCCGCACCCAGCGCGGCTAACTTCGAAGTGAGAGCCTCGGCCTGTCCGGTGGCGCGCGTCACTATGATCCGCTGGCCGAAGAGCGGCAGACGTTCGAACCAATCCAGCTTGCGGCGCAGGCGGACCACTTCGCCAACAATGATGGTGGCCGGCGGTTTCATGTGCCCGTCCTCGATCAGGCGCGGCAGCGTTTCGAGGGTGCCGACGAGCGTTTCCTGGTCGGCGCGCGTGGCCCAGCGGACCGCCATTGCGGGGGTTCCGGCAGGCCGGCCGCGCGTGATTAATTCGCGTGCGATTTCCGGAAACGTGGTGAGGCCCATGAAGATGACCAGCGTTTCGGCCATGCCGACTTTGTCCCAATCGATGTCGTTGACGGCGTGGCCCGTGACAAAAGTGACCGCCGAGGTGTGCTCGCGATGCGTGAGTGGCACGCCGGTGTAGGCGGCGATGCCCAGCGGCGTAGTGACGCCGGGTACGACTTCGAAGGGAATTCCGGCGTCCGCCAGAGCTTCTGCCTCTTCCCCGCCCCGGCCAAAAATGAACGGGTCGCCGCCCTTCAAACGGACGACGTTCCAGCCCCGGTCGGCGCGCTCGATGAGCATGGCGCAGATCTCTTCCTGCGTGAAGGCGTGCGCGGATTTTTTCTTCCCGACGTAAACGCGCTCAGCCTGAGGCGGCGCGAGATCGAGCAGGGCGTCGTTCGCCAGGTGGTCATAGAGAATGGAATCGGCTTGCTGCAGCAGACGGCGCCCTTTTACGGTGATCAACTCCGGATCGCCGGGGCCAGCGCCGACGAGATAGACCTTCGTCATGCGTGTTCCAGGAGCGAACGCGCGCCGCGAGCTAACAACTCCGCGCCCAGCGTAGCGCCGATCTCCTCCGCGTCTTGGGCGCGGCCTTCCGCGTCACCGGCGACGAGCGCGGAGCCATCCGGCGCGATTACAAGGCCGCTGAGTTGCAAGCCGTCTTCATTGAACCGCGCAAACGCGCCGATGGGAACCTGGCAGCCCCCGCCCAAGGAACGGAGGAACGCGCGCTCGGCCGCAACGGCGGCATGGGTGGCTGCGTGATCGAGCGCGGCACAGGCGTTGCGAGCATCGCCAGCCGCCCGCGTTTCGATGGCTAGCGCGCCTTGCCCCACGGCGGGACACATGGTTTCGGGCGGCAGAATCTCGGCAATACGATCGGCCCAGCCAAGCCGGTGCAATCCCGCGGCGGCAAGGACGATGGCGGCGAATTGGCCTTCGTCCAGCTTGCGCAGACGCGTGTCCAGATTGCCGCGAATGGCTTCGATGCGCAGATGGGGATGCAGGCGGCGCAATTGCGCGGCGCGGCGTAGCGAGCTTGTACCAATCACGTCGCCCGCCCGAAGATCGGCGAGTCTACGCCCCACGACAGCATCGCGCGGATCTTCGCGCTCCGGTATGGCCGCAAGCGTCAAGCCTTCGGGCAGCATGGTGGGCAGATCCTTAAGGCTGTGCACCGCAAGATCGGCGCGGCCATCGAGCAACGCTTCCTCAATCTCTTTAGTGAAGAGACCCTTGCCGCCGGTAACGGCTCCGAGCTCTGCCAGCGGCGCGGCGGCGAATTTGTCTCCGGTCGTCTTGATAATCTCGACTCGGCACTCGTGCCCCAGGTCTGTGAGACGGCCTTCTACCCAATGAGCCTGCCAGAGAGCGAGCTGCGAACCACGGGAGGCGATTGTAAGTTTCATCGGACCTGCTCTATTTGTCTCGCCCTCATCGATCCTGTAGGTGAAACGCCTTTCGAATAGCCGCTACCACGTGCGCGCCTTCGGGTTTGCCGGCGTGCTGCCGCAATTCGGAGATGGGGCCGTGCGCGACCTTGTTCAGGATGGCGCGCGTGAGAGACTCCATGGCTTCTTCCTGGCGCGGCGTGAAAGGACCAAATTTGCGGCGCACCTTTTCCATTTCGGCGGCGCGGATTTGTTCGAGCTGCGCCTGGATACGCACGATGTCGGGCGCGACATCGACAACATTGAGGCGCGCCATCATGCGCTCCACCTCTTCGGCGACCAATGTCTCGGCGCGCTCGGCCTCTTTGCGGCGTTCCTTCAGATTAGCGTCGACAACCTGCTTCAGATCGTCAATGTCATAGAGGAAGACGTTGTCGATTCCGTTCACCGTGGGATCGATATTGCGGGGAACGGCGATATCGATGAGGAACATGGGCTTGTTGCGGCGCGCCGAAATGACCCGCTGCATATCGTCGCGCGTGAGAATAAAATGCGGCGCGGCGGACGAAGCGATCACGATATCCATTTCCGGCAGCATGCTCACGAAGCGCGTGTACTCGACGGGCGTGCCCTGAAACAGCTTGGCCATTTCGACCGAGCGCTCATGAGTGCGGTTGGCGACAAAGACATGCGCCGATCCGGAACGGCGGAGATGGCGCGCCGCAAGCTCAGACATCTTTCCGGCGCCGACGATCATCACTGTGCGGCCGTCGAGCGATCCGAAGATCTTGCGGGCGAGCTCCACGGCGGCATAGCTTACAGAGACCGCCATCTGGCCAATGCCGGTCTCGGAGCGCACGCGCTTGGCCACGCTGAAGGCGCGCGAGACGACGCCATCCAGCCATCCGGCGACGGCGCCACAGTCCTTGGCGGCGTTATAAGCGGTCTTGAGCTGTCCCAGAATCTGGGGCTCGCCGATGACCATGGAATCGAGACTGGAGGCGACGCGAAACAGATGGTGGATGGCCTCGCGGCCCTCGTAGCGGTATATCTGCGGACCGAGCGCGGCAGCGTCGATGTTCTTGTGGGACGCCAGAAAACCATCTACCAGCGCGGAGGGATCGGCGCTATCTTCCGAAGTGACGGTGATTTCGACGCGGTTGCAGGTGGAGAGAATCATCGCCTCTTGCACGCCGCCGCCCGCTTTCAGCCCGGCAAGCGCATCCGGTATGATCTCTTCGCGGAAGGCGAGCGATTCGCGCACAGCGACGGGCGCGGTCTTGTGACTGACTCCCACCACGGCGAGTCTCATGCGCGGGGCTTCCTCATCGACGAGCGTCTCATTGTCGTCATTGGCCGGCCAGTAACGCCCCCAAGCGCGCGTGCGCCACCCATGTGGCGGCTGAGCATCCGAGCACGATCACGGTCATCAACGCCGCTTTGCGTCCGCGCCATCCGGCGGTGGTCCGCAGACAGATGAGCACAAGATAAGAGCCCCAGGTGAAGAATGAGAGGCCGATGCCCGGTTGGGCGATCCATGCCGTCTTGTGTTCGATGAAGGCCCAGGTGCTGGCGGTAATGACAGCGAGAGTGATCAGCGCAAAACCGGCGCCCATGGCCTTGGCGATGAAATCGTCCAACACGCCGAGCGCGGGTAGCCAGTAGTAAGACTTGCGTGGCTTCTTGCTTTTGAGCGCACGCTCCTGAAAAAGGTAGAGTACGGAGGCCAAGGCCATCAGAGCCAGGGCAGCGTAGCCAAGCAACGCGAGCGCAATGTGCGCGGTTAACCAGGCGTTGCCCAGCAGCGGATTGGGCCACCCGCCGACCGGATTGCCAAACGTGGCGACGAGCGACATGACGAAGACGAGCGGAAACACGAACACGCTCATACTCTGCAGCTTGTAGCGCCATTCGACGAAAAGAAAGAGCAGCACGATGAGAAACGCGCACATGGAGAGCGTTTCGTAGAAATTGGTGATAGGGCAATGCTGCGTAGCTATACCGTCTTCCACGATGGAAACAAAGTGAAATACCGCGGCCAAGGCAAAGGCTCCAAGAGCCACTCGATAGATCTGTTCTTTACGCCGGACGAGCGTGAGAATGGCGTGCAACAGGCCTATGGAATACAATGCGGCGGCGGTGCGGAGCCAAAAAACACTTGATTCAGCCATGGGAGAGCGGTGCACCTTTAGTATAGCGACGGAGGAGGAGTGAGACTGGACGGGCGTCGAGTAAGTGTCCGGAATTGGGATTGGGTTCGAATGGCAAAAACATACTTGACTCAGGCGAAAAGAGCTTTGTGTGCCGAGTCTGGACCTTGCGCATGCCGCCAGCTATGCCCGCTGCTGGCGTAAACCGTTCGCCTGTGGAGTGTGGCAAGACTTGGTAGCCGTGCGGGGATTCAGGTCATTTCATCTTGGCCACGCAGTACAGCCAGCCAATGAATATGCTACCAATTAAGACTCCGGCCATAAATACAATATCGTAGATTGGTATGCCCACATGGATTGAGTCGATAGTGCTTTCTCTGGCAATCTCAATGTCGCTAACCAGCGAAGCTTCGTTGTTCGGGAGTGGATTGGATTGGGCAGAAAGCCTAATAGTCATTTGCGGCTTGGTGCTCGCGTGGGGATGCATCGGAGAATACCTCGAAGACCACGGACGGATTTCCAGACTCCCCCGATTATTGCGCTGGCCAAAGATAGCATTCATTATGATGGTGGTCTTGGGTCTGGTAGGCGAGTTCGTTGGGGATGCCGGGGTGTACGTTTGCTCGTCTAGGCTCCAGATAATTGAAGGAGCGACGTTAAGGGCACTCGACTCAAAAGCAACGGAAGCCGGACGCAAAGCCGCCGGAGCTATCGTCACTGCTGACGGAGCAATACTAAGGTCCGGAAAGGCCGAGACGGCTTCATCCGCAGCTATAGATAAATCTGGGCGAGCTAGCACCATCGCCGCTGACGCTTTATCCCTAGCCAGCGGAGCGCGAAAAAGCGCCGCCGAGACGGCTAGATTATTTGAAGCCCGCACTCTGACCAAGGAGCAGCAAGATCGCATAGCGGGTAAGCTTAAGCAGTTCCATGGTGTTCCGATAGACGTGTTTGTATATGCAGACGAGGACCCTTGGTCGCACAGAGAAGCGATAGCCTTTGGTGAGTCCGTATTGTCCGCGCTGGAACAATCTATGGATGCCCAAGGCTGGGTCTCTATGGGAGGGGCGCCTGCCTGCCCACCGTGGCCAGTAGTCGGGCTAGCTGTTGGCGCACCAGACAATTGCTCCAACTGTCTATCGCTGGGTGAAGTACTAAGAGCGCTCAGGGATGAGGCTATATCTATGTATCCTTTTGCTAGTCCAATTGATCGCCCCAATTGTGGGCTACTGTCATCTTTGGGTGCGCCAAGCCCCTGGAGAGGGAGATATGCACCGATCAGTATCATTATCGGCAAGAAGCCTAATCCGCTAATTGGCCAGGACCCGTTGGGTATTCTCCGGCCACGGGCCACACGCAAGTAACGCATCGCCCAAAGTGTCCCGCCACCATATTTCAGCAGTTTTTGCAGCAATTTAGTGCCTTTCCGCCGTCGTGATACACTACGGCTAGGGAAAGGCATCACGCTGAATGGCTAGTGAATCCGACAGCGCCGCGCCGCATAAAGGGCATCCGAAAATGTTCCCGCCAATCTTCGATAAGGACGATCCTCGCACGCCTTGGCAGAGGTTTGAGGCTATCGCTTCGAAGGTTATGAAGTCTGGAAAAGTTGAGACGCATACTCCGCTTCGCCCTCGCAAGGCGAAGCGGGCCTAGCGTTTCTTCTTCCCTCGGTCTTGTCTTCTAGAATCCCTCCACGTCGTCTTGACTAGCAGCAATCGCCTCTGGCGTCTTGCCGGTCAGTTCTTTGTACGTGAGGCGCTTCCCGCTCATCATCGAGCACATCGCACGGAAGCGGTCTACGTCATCGCACTTGCGGTTATTGAAGCGAAATGCCTGCTCATCGGCATAGGCTTGTAAGTGGAACGGTTCGACCGAAACGTAAGTCCCCTTTAGCGAACGCTTGAACAAGCTCCAGAAGTTCTCCATGCCGTTCGTGTGAACCTGCCCGTTGACATATTGCTTCGTGTGATCCACGAAGTCATGGACAAAGCCGTCTACCGGAAGGTTGCGGTAGGAGCGAAGCGAATCGGTATAGACCGTCGATCCCTTCTCAACATTGTCGATTACGTTCGTGCGGACATGATAGGCGCGGACGTTCTGGAGTGAACCCCAAAAATGAGACAGCGAGTTAAGGGAACAAATACATTGAATGGAGTGAGGAATGGATTTGTCCCGAGCTGTTTACAGTCGCGATCTGAAGATTGCCGCCATGCGCGCCCTGGACGCTGGTTCTGCCACCGGTGAGGTCGCGCACAAATATCAACTGAGCCCGAAACTGCTGGAGCGCTGGCGCGGAGAATGGCGTGCCAAAGGGGAGTCGGCATTTCCTGGCGTCGGCCGCCGCAGCCACGATTTGCCGGCGGTGGATGACGCCCGCCGCGTCGCTGAGCTGGAACGAAAGATTGGCCAGCTCACCATGGAAAATGATTTTTTAAAAAAGGCCTTACAGCATTTCAGGGATCATCACCCTCCGGCCGTCGTCAGTGGCGCGGATGTTTGTTTGAAGAAGTCCGCCAAGCCTCGGGGAAAGGCCAAGCGGTGAGCGCGCTATGTCAGATGACCGGTCTGAGCCGGGCCGGATTCTATCGCTGGCGAGTGCCGCGCCAGGCGACGCCAGTCGAAATGGAACTGCGCGATCAGTTGCAGAAGATCGCGCTGGAATCGCCGGCTTACGGCTACCGCAGAATCACGGCCGAACTGCAACAACGCGGCTTCGCAGTCAATCACAAGCGCGTGCTGCGGATGATGCGTGAAGACAACCTGCTCTGCGTCCGCGGCCGCGCCTTTGTGGCCACAACGGACTCGCGTCACAACCTGCGTGTCTATCCGAACTTGGCGCGCGAGATGAACCCGACAGCGATCAACGAACTGTGGATCGCCGACATTACTTACATCCGTCTGCGAACCGAGTTCGTGTTCCTTGCGGTGGTGCTGGATGCATACTCGCGACGCGTGATTGGCTGGGCTCTCGGCCGCACGTTGGAAGCCGCGCTGGCGGTGAGCGCGTTGCGCATGGCATTGATCGAACGGCAACCGGCGCCCGGCCTGGTGCATCACTCCGATCGCGGCGTGCAGTACGCGTCGTACGATTACACGGAAACGCTGAAGCAGCATTCCGTCACCATCAGCATGAGCCGCAAAGGAAATCCTTACGACAATGCGGCCTGTGAATCCTTTATGAAAACGCTGAAATACGAGGAGGTTTACCGAAACGAATACCGCGATTTTCACGAAGCGCGCGCCGGCATCGGCGAGTTTCTGGAACGCATTTATAATCAGAAACGCTTGCACTCAGCTCTCGGGTACGTTCCGCCTGCCGAGTTCGAGGACGGCGCTACGACATGAAATTCGCGTGCCAGCTACGAAACGGGGGCTCCGCCCCTGCGACCCCGGGATTTAACGCAGTTGCGCCAGAATGGCCTTACGGGGCGGCTGACGCCGCCCCGACCGTTCCGGCCGCTGAGTCGACGCTCGGGTCGCATCCCTGCGTTGCCCTATCCTCCGCTCAGGTGCTTCCAGAGTGGACGACCTCAACCCCACCGTGCAATGATTTCTTATCGTACGGCGATTACCCCTTAACTTCGTGTCTCACGATTGGGGTTCACTTCATTCGGCAGCACCTTGACCTTAGCCTCACCCTTCTTGCGGTCAAGAATCCCCATGACGATAGCTTTGCCATCCGTGCCAGCGCGGACCTGCCCGCGCATCTTGAGCTTTTCCAATTTGTAGGCGTGCATATTGATCGCCTTGCCGCCTACATAGGTTTCGTCCGCTTCGACCGTGCCGGAGAACTTTTCCATTGAACCGTTCTGCATGATCAGGCGAATCCGATGGAGCAGGAACCAAGCGGTCTTCTGGGTAACGTTCAGATCGCGTGCGATCTCATAGCTGCTGATTCCGTTCTTGCAGTTGCCCAGGAGCCACATGGCAGACAGCCACTTGTCTAGGCCGATTGGGGAATCCTCCATGATGGTGCCGACCTTGACGGAGAAGTGCTTCTTGCAGCCCTTGCATTCCCAGTTGCGCCGCGAAGCGATGAAGTAGACCTTATCGCATCCGCAACGCGGGCAGGAGACGCCTTCTGGCCAACGCATGTTAGCCGCGAAATCCAAGGCCCTGTCGGGGTCCGAGAAGTAGAGGATAACTTGTTGAAGAGTTTCGGGAAAGCCCTCCATACTTTAATTCTACAAGTACTTTGTACCTGAGTCAAGTATGTTTTTACCGTTCGAATGGCAAAAATCGAATTGCGAGGATCGCGGACTGGTGAATCAAGAGTTTGGCTGGTTGAGGTAACGCGGCTGTCGCGCGGGAGCTGCGACTAGCAACATTCCCGTCGGTTTTGCTACGGGATTCGGATTGGATCGGGCGCGGCGCGCGAGCGGGCAGTGACATAAGCCGATATCAGGATACTACACGGGTGTTCGGCTAGATGGATCAAGTTATTGATTCTATTGGGTGAAGTCGCTTGAACTGAGTTTTAGGGCCAGAGACGGGGTGAGCCGCGGTTGAGAAGATTATTCGGATTAGTCTATGAATCGATTGTAGTTAGATGCCTCGCGGATTAGGCGATATGTTTGCCACTGATCGAGGCTCGGGATGGCGTTGTCCTTCTATTTCAGCGCCTCATTGATCTCGATATCACGTCTCAGCACTTCGGTCACAAGTTCGGACAACCGAATGCCTCGTTGCTCGGCTTTCCCGGAGAGATATTCCCACACGCTCCTCTCGATGGAGACAGGCATCAGAACCTCGGCGCCTGGAGGTATATGGTGAAGCCCCCGGGTCGCTTTTCCGAAGTCGATTTCGGCCGGTATATCGGCATCATCAATGGATCGCTTGGTCATGAAGTTTCCTCGTATCCTTCATTGTATTGGCGGCGCTCATCCGGTGTCGCTCGACGGGCGGATATAAGCCGGACCTTGATCACTGGGATGTCTGCATTGGACCAGAGATAGACCATCGATAGCACCATCCCGTTTCGAGCGATGCCGATAGAAAACCATCGTTCCTCGGTTTCGGCGTGCTCCAGATCGGCAACTGTTAGCAGGCGTGGATCGTTGAAAACGGGGGACGCCAATTCAAACGTGACACCGTGCTTACGCTCATTGGCAGCCGCCTTCGCATCACTCCAATCGAACTGGAACAGCGGCGCATCCACCACTCTCTCATATCATGGTGGCGATCGTGCGGGCAAACGGCGCGATCGTTGACGGTGAATACTAGGAGGGAAACGGTTTGAAGTCAAGGTTCGGCGCGCTCATGCAGGACTTCCCAGTGAGGTGTTTCCGCGCGTGCTGAAAGTGACCGGGCTCGCCGGCCGGAAGCTGACCTTGAAATTAGCACCTTCCCCAATACGTACGCGTTCCGACTGGAAGACTTCTTCGATACGTGAGCAGCTATCACTATTGGCTCCAGGCCATTCCGCGATCGAATGATCGCAGCCTCATTGAAGCGAACTAGGACGCCTCGTCGATTTGATTTGCGAAGATCACCGCACTTGCGCCAACGAGAGAATGGCCACAAATCTGCAACAAGGGACGCAGGAGATAATGCAGTGCGTAAAATATTTCTAACGGCAGTATGCGGTTTGGCGATTGGCATTGGAAGCATTAGCGCGGCAGATATAGTGATCAAGCTGAGGCCGCCAGTTGCCATTAGAGAGCATCGGGCTGCACGCCCCAGCGCGCGCCACGTATGGGTCAGCGGATATCATCGCTGGGATGGACGGGCCTATGTATGGGAACCGGGCCGCTGGGAAGTTCCACCACGCGAGCATGCGGTTTGGGTTGCGCCCCGATATACGCACCGGCATGACGGATATGTATTTGTAGATGGCCACTGGCGGTAGCCCGCGAAGCTTGCGGAGGCTACGGGAACACCATCACCGGAGCCTCCCAAACGTCACCGGCCAGTAGCGGCTCGCTGCCGTTACGCGTCGGTTTTATAGGCCTGCAGATACAATACATTACACTGCAGGAGCGAACATGCGAGTGACGCTTGGGATTACGTCTTGACCATCTGGTCTATGGCCGCCGGGCCAGCGGATCGGAGGGGCTCTCAGTTTTGCCCCCGCCGAAATAGCTACGTCTGCGGTCCTGCAATCGGCCGCACCAAGAGTTCCCTGCAGACCGGGGACCGCCGAGCAGTTCCCGCGGCTGCTGATGTGAGGCACAGGTGATGGGCCGTGAGTTCTCCGTTATAGCGGCGACATGAAGATGTGGTCGATTGCCCCGCCCGGGCGGGGTGACCTACAAGCTCGCGCGATATGGAAACGTACGCCTTATACTGATACTTGAGCCGCTTTTTCGTCCAGAACTTCGGTTGCCGCGCCACGCAGGCAGATGGGGCCGCAATTGAATCCCTGCTTTCTACACGAGGCTTTACGGCCGCGGAAGATCGCGAATCGGCGGACTTGATCGTTCTCAACACGTGCACCGTCACGGCAGCGGCCGATGAGGATGCGCGGCACGCCATCCGCCGTGTGCATCGGGAGAATCCGTCGGCGCGAATCGTTGTCACCGGATGTTATGCGCAGCGCGCTCCACAGGAGTTGGCTGCCATGCCGGGCGTCGCGTGGGTGGTGGGCAATTCGCATAAGACGCGACTTGCGGACCTGGTGAGCATCGACCGCGTAAATGAGCCGTATCATGGCAACGTCCATGTGGGCGATATCTTCGCGCAACACGATTTTCTTTCGGCGCCGGTGGAAGACGCGGCGGGAGACCGCACGCGGCCCAATCTCAAAATTCAGGATGGCTGCAACAACCGCTGCTCGTTTTGCATTATTCCCTACGTGCGCGGACGCAGCCGAAGTGCGCCGGTGGCGCAGGTTGTCGAACAGGTGCGCAATCTTGCCGCGCGCTACCGCGAGGTGGTGCTGAGCGGAATCAATCTCGGGCGCTGGGGCCGCGAACCGGGCGGCGCGATGCGATTGGCGGGTTTAATTCGGATGCTCTTGGCCGAAACCGACATCGCCCGGCTGCGGCTGAGTTCGGTGGAACCGATGGATTTCTCCGATGAGTTGCTTGAATTGATGGCAACCTCGGACCGCATCGCCAAGCACGTACACGCGCCGCTACAAAGCGGATGCGACAAAACGCTTCGGCGCATGCGCCGCAAGTATAGGCCGCGGCACTACGCCGACCGTATTCTCAAGGCGCGGGCCTTGATGCCGGATGCCGCTATCGGGGCGGACGTCATGGTTGGATACCCGGGCGAAACCGAGATTGATTTCGAAGAAAGCAAGAGCTTTATCGAGAGCCTGCCTTTTACGTATCTTCACGTCTTCACTTATTCGGAACGGCCCGGCACGCCGGCGGCGCAGGAAGAAGGCGCGGTTGCAATCCCCGTGCGCAAGGAGCGTAACCGCGCGCTGCGAGAATTGGCCGACAGCAAGAACCGTGCGTTTCGCGAGACCATGAGGGGACGTACGCTCTCGGCAGTTACATTGCGGGACGGCGAAGCTCTTACGAGTAACTACCTGAAAGTGGAACTTAGTCGTCCATACGCGCCGAATGCTATTGTGGACTTGCGGATCGACCGTGTGACCGCAGGCGGGCTCGGTGAACTTGCAGTAAGTTAACAACCTGACGCACGCAGGAGGGTTTACCTGATGTCCGGCCGGAGTTGCCCGTGAACTCGGTTGTTGCGTTCTCTGCTGCTTTCGCCGCCCTCGCCGCTCTATACCTCTTTGCGCGGAGGAGCGCGCGGCTCAAGCGGACGCTGGCGGAACATGCCGCGCACTTACGCGCCGCGCAAGACGAATTGGAACGGCGGGTTGTGGAGCGCACAGCCGAGTTGAGCCGAGCCAACGACGAGTTACGCGCATCTAACGAGCTGCGCCAAACCCTGATTCGTTGTTCACCGCTGGCGATCTTTTCCCAGGATAACGAAGAAAGAGTGGTTTTCTGGAGCCCGGGCGCAGAGCGAATGTTCGGGTGGCTGGAGGGGGAGGCGAACGGCAGAATTCTGCCGATTGTGCCGGCGGCGGGGCGCGCGGAATTTGATGCGATGCTGACTCGCCTGCGAGCCGGCGAGTCTATTGAGGGCGCCGAATACACGCTGCTGCGAAAGGATGGCAAAGCGATCGAATCCGCAATTTGGGCCGTTCCGCTTCGCGACGCCGCGGGGCGAATTACCGCCTTTCTCAGCTTCCTGGCCGATATTTCCGAACGCAAACAGCTCGAGGCGCAGTTCCGCCAGTCACAAAAACTGGAGGCTGTGGGCCGGTTGGCGGGAGGAGTGGCGCATGACTTTAATAATCTGCTGACTGTAATCATGGGCTATGTGGAGATGGTAATGGCGGAAACCCGGGCGCCGCGATCGCTGTTGGGACACGCACGGCAAATTCAATCGGCGGCGGAAAGAGCCAGCGCTTTAACGGGCCAGCTTCTGGCGTTTAGCCGCCGGCAGATTACGCAACCGCGCGCAGTCGACTTAAACGAATCGGTGACGCACTCAATGAAGTTGCTGCGCCGCGTAATCGGCGAGGACATCACGATTCGCACGCAACTGGATGAAGGGTTAGGAAGGATCAATGCCGACCCGATACATATCGATCAGGCCTTGATGAACCTGGTAGTGAACGCTCGCGATGCGATGCCCAACGGCGGGACTTTGACGATTGAGACGGCCAACGTGATGCTCAACGACAACTACGCCGGCCGCCACCTGGGGGTGAAACCAGGGCCTTACGCAATGCTGGCGCTGAGCGATACCGGAATCGGCATGACGGAGGAGGTGCGCCAGCGAATTTTCGAGCCCTTCTTCACCACCAAAGAGATCGGCAAAGGCACGGGCCTGGGCCTTTCGATCGTTTATGGCGTGGTGAAGCAGTCCCTGGGCGATATCGTCGTGTACAGCGAACCGGCGAGGGGTACGTCTTTCCAGCTCTACTTTCCGCTGGCTGATTCGCACAAAGCGATACGCGATGGGCATGAGCGGGCCGCAGACCTGCGAGGCGACGAGACGGTTTTGATCTGTGAAGATGAAGAGCACATCCGCAAGCTGGTCAATTCCATGCTGACCCGCAGAGGCTACAAAGTAATAGAGGCCCACTCGCCGGCCGCAGCGATCATGATGTCGCGCGCATACGAAACAAATATCGATTTGCTGGTCACCGACATTGTGATGCCCGAGATGAGCGGATTTGACCTGGCGAAGGCGATTCGGGAGACGCGGCCCTGGATCAAGGTTCTCTATATGTCCGGCTATACGGACAACCGCGTCAACCATGGCTGGGTGCTCAACGCCGACACGCCCTTTCTGCAGAAACCGTTTGCCGCGGCGGCGCTGGCAGAAAAAGTACGCCAGGCATTAGGCGCGGCCGAGGGAAAGATAAACGACGGCACGCCGCAAGCCAACGAAGACGATTTGGTGAATTAGGATCCGGGTCCCAATGCCTAGCTGGCGTGTTTCGTTTGAGGAGTTACAATCTTGCTCACCGAAACGCAAGCGCCGCCGGATGCGCGGATCTCAGTAAGGGCTGTTTCGGAATCACGCGCGTTCAGACATTCGATAGCGTCGGTGACGACGCTAACGGGTTTTCCGGTTTTGAGTAAACCGCGCGCGGCATGCAAAACGCAGATCTCGGTCACGACGCCATAGACGACGTAGCGGTCGGCATCAAGGCGGTAGAGGATGCGCGCGAGGTTGGGAGCGGTGAAAGCGTTGACGGTCTGTTTTTCGAGGACGATTTGCTGCGCGCCATCAATCGCCAGATCGCATTTCCGATTGGGGACGATCACGCGCTTCTCGAGCAGGGTCGCTTCGGGTTTGCGTTGTCCCAGGGTTCCCGCTACGCAGTGGCGCGGCCATGCGCGGAACTCCGGATCGTCTTCGAAGTGCGCGTCGACCGTAGAGAGGACGGGGATGCCGTGTTGGGCGGCATAGCGATTCAAGTGCGCGATGGCGGGGACGATGCGCTCGGCGCGCGGTACATAGAGAGCGCCGGCGGGATAGAGAAAATCGAGCTGCGAATCGACGTCAATAAAAACTGTCTTCATGGCTTAAGGTTCTGGCGTGTGCGCTCGATGAGTTCGCGCAACTCGCGGCTGTAGATAACGGGCCACGGGTCGGACGGCTCGAGAGCACGCAAGGAAGCCGGCAATTTGGCGATGGATTCAGCGGCGCGCGCACGGGATTGTTCGAGAGTTGGCAGAGGCTCGATAAGATGTCCGCCAAGAATGACGGGCCGCAGCAAGGCCTCGCCGCGGCCACATTCACCGGAGCGCGCGATGACGTCGCGGGCCTCATCGCGAAATACCTGCTTGGCTCCGGGGACCGAGGGTTTGTCATCGCTGAATTTGGCGGTGAAGCGCTTGATGCCGCCGATATCGAGCTCGACCATCTTGTATATCGCGCCCATGACAGGCGCGTCGGCGGAGGTGGCGAGTTGCGTGCCCACGCCGAAAGCGTCGATGGGGGCTCCGGCTTGCACCAAGTTGCGAATCTTGTATTCGTCCAGATCGCCACTGGCCATGATTTTGGCGTCGCGCAGGCCAGCTTCATCCAGAATGCCGCGCACCTGGCGCGAGAGGGAGCCCAGGTCTCCGCTATCGATGCGCACACCCCACATGGGGCCGCCCAGTTTGGCGGCGTGGCGCGCGCCTTCGAGGGTGTCGTAGGTGTCGAGAAGTTGAACCGTGGCCTCGCCGAGTGTATTTTGCAAGCAGCGGAAGGCCTTCATTTCGCAGGCGAACGACATGATCCATGAATGCGCGGAGGTGCCGGAAACGGGGATGCCGAATCGCATTCCGGCCAAGGTGTTACTGGTGCCCGAGCAGCCTCCGATGTAAGCGGCGCGCGCGCCGAGCAACCCCGCTTCCGGCGTATGGGCGCGACGCGTTCCAAATTCGACGACGGGGCGGCCTTGCGCGGATTCTACGCAGCGGGCGGCTTTCGATGCGATCAGGGTGGGAAACGTAATGGCCGACAGCAGATAGGTTTCGGGGATCTGCGCCTCGATGATGGGCGCACGGAGACAAAGCAAGGGCTCCCCGGCGAAGATCGGAGTGCCTTCGGGGACGGCAAAGAGGTCACCGGTGAATCGGAAGGATCGGAGATAGTCGAAGAATTCGGGCGGCGCGTGACGAAATTGCGGAAGATCGCGCAGGTAGGAGATTTCTTCTTCGGTAAATTGCAGGTTGAGAAGATAATCGACGGCCTGAGGAAGGCCCGCGGCGATAACAAAGTTGCGGTTGGCGGGCAGGTGGCGAACGGTAAATTCGAAGGTGGCGATCTGACTGGTTTTGGCGGCCTGGAAGTAGCCGGCCGCCATGGTGAGTTCGTAAAGATCGGTTAGCAGGGCGTTCATAGTCGCGGCCGCCCTCGCCCCTATTTCTTTCCAGGCGCCGGAGCTGTCTGTTCCTTTACGCCGGAGGCCGCGGACTTGAGGTCATCCACCGCTTTGGCATCTAGTACATAGATGCTGGGTTCGTTCTCACGCTTCGCCAAATATTGGTCGCCTTGCTTCGATATAGTGACTTTTTCGACCCGCTTGCCGCTATTGGAGGTGACGGTGGCTTCGAAAACCTGATCCCCGCCGCCTTTTTCGGCAAATTTGGTTGCGCTCAAGTCGCGCAGTTTGTCGATTAAGCTCTGAACGGTAGTGTTGTCCATGGTCTTTGACCCGGACATCCATTTATCGCCGGCCTTGGTATAGACCGCGCCGTTTACATCGAGCTTGGTGGGATCGCTGAAACCGAAGTCGAAGAGTTTCTTGTTGCGGAAATCGTCGAGGCCTTTGTCCAGGGCGTCGCCGACATCATTGGCAATCTTATACACGCCTTCTAGGGCCGAGCTTTTGGCGTAGTAGGTCTTATCTTTATCCTTGCGGACTTCGATGGTCTGCGTGCCGCTCGAATCGCTTACGGAGGCGGTTGCGATTTTGGTTCCCGATGTGAAGCCGGCGGCGGCCTTCTTGGCATCGTCGGGCGAGATGGAGGCATCCATCTTGGCATCTTTGAGCTTGCTGACCATGCCATCCACCACGCTGCTATCGGCGCGCAGCGGGCGTGGCTTGAGGATCTCCCACTCGTTTTGTCCGTTCTTGCCAAACTCCACGGACTGACCTTTGGCGGTGAGATCAACGCGGGTCAGCTTGTCGGAATCGAAGGTGAGCAGGCGCTTATCGCGTAGATCGTTGAGGTTCTTATCCAGGCTGGTCTTAACGAAGCTGAAGACCGTGTAGACATGCGAGTCGTTGGGCAGCTTGGCGTAGGCGCCGGAGTTGTTGGGGGTATCATCGCCGATGAGGATCTCGTTCGTCTTGCCGTCTTTCCTGCCCACGGTTACATCCAGGGTGGGATGCGTCAGACCGTACGCCGCAACGTCGGTGGCTTTGTCTTCGATGGTTTTATCGGCGGTGACCGAGGTAAGGGCTGAGACCAGAGAACTGGAGGCATCGGGATCGGCCCCGAGCTCTTTCGGTTGTACCAGCCGCCATTTGCCGCTGGCGCGACTCAGTTCGACGACATCGCCGTTGGCGTGCTGGATCTTGATGTCTTGAACCTGGTCTTCCGGTATGGAGAGAATTTTGCTTTCGGTGGTGGCGGGGCTCTTAGCGGCGGACGCAGCCTGTTTCTTATTCGAATACCAGATTGCGCCGCCGAGCACAGCCAGAACAGCAACGGCTATGAGCAGTCCCTTGGGTTTCATTGCCTATCTTCTCTTCCACCACGTAGCCAGTCCGAACGCCACGACCGCGCCGGGGAAAATCAGGATACTCAGCCAGAAGATCATGTTGAGCTTCTGGGTGCTTACATTCAGCGGGCGATCTTCGGTCTCCTTGGGACGGATGGAGATGAGGTCTTCGTCCGAAGCAAGCCAGTTGACCATGTTGGAGAATAGATCGCGGTTGCCAAGCTGGCGCGAACCGGTGAAGCTATTGGTTGCCCAAGTGGAAGAACCGATCACGACAAAGCGGCCCGGCGTAGCGCCGGTAAGGGTGCCCGCAGCGGCCAAGGTGAGCGGGCCTTTCTTGCCTTTCTTGGGATCGATCTGGCCGCCGGCGCCAATTTCGGTTACGGCGATGCTGTCATCGGTGGTTCCGAAAAGCTTGGTAGCCGTGCCTTTGGCGCCGCTCTTCACGTCGAGCGAGCGTGAGATGGGAAACGCCGTGGGAACGCGTGTGAGAGGTTGAACGATGGGGTGCGATTCGTACTGCAGAATCATGGGTACTTCCGGGCCGAGACTGAAGATCTGGCCGACGCCGCTGAGATCAAGCACGAGATCTTTGTTTACGGTGACGCCCCAATCTTCCAGAGCTTTCTCCAGATCGGGATTTGGCGCGGCAGGCTCACTGCGGCCAATGCGCAGGGTTTCATCGAGCATGATGAGCGCGTGGCCGCCGTTTTCGACGTAGGTCTTAATGGCTGCAACCGTGGCGGGAGGATAGGTGAGCTGCGGACCAGCGATCACCAGCACGGTGCAATCTTTAGGGATCTCTACCGCGCCAGCCGGAGCGGGCGCCTGGCCGACGGTAAGTTGTTTCCCGACTTCGGGCTTGTTTTCGGGTTTCAGAGTTTCGGTGCGGACCTTATAGTTATCGCGCTCGAGAACCTGCTTTAGAATCGACAGACCGCCTGAATCGCTCTCTTCCAGGGTGTGCTCGCCGGCGGCGCTGAGGAAGCAGATGTTGCGCTCGCCGGTTTTTACGGCGCGGATCAAGGCGCCGGTGATCTCCTCTTCGGTGAGGCTTTTGGCGGATTCTTTCTTGGCGCCGTTCTCAACAATGACCGGAGAATCACTGCGGAATCCAGCGGCGCGCGCTTGCTGCGGCTTGCGCACGGGATCGATATATTGCACGTGAATCTTGGGCGAAAGGGCGGAGTAGCGATCGAGCGTATCGTGCGCAGTGGGGAAGCTGCCGGTGTCACCGAAGTAGAGAAGGGTGAGATCGGTATTCAGATTCTTGGCGACTTTGATGGTCTGATCGGAGAGGCTGAACTGTTTGTTGTGGGTGGAATCGTAAGACTTGTCGTAGCGGTTGGCGAGGAAGTTGATGGCGCCAAGCACGGCAACGATCACGACGATATAGACAGCCGCATAGCCGGCGTATTTGGTTTGACGCGATTTGACCCAGGTTGCCGCCATATTAGGACCTCCACCGCAGGGATTCCATGGATCGCGATGTCAGAAACAACGCGAAGAAGATCATGGAAAAGTAGAAGACAATATCTTTCACGCTAAGCAGCCCCTTCGAGAAGTTATCGAGGTGAGTGACAATCGACAGATAACCGACGACCTGCGAAACCACGCCGCTATCGAACGCCGTGAACCAGTTCAATAAATAGAGCAGCAGGCAGACAAAGAACGTAACGCCGCCGGCGATGATCTGATTTTTGGTGGTGGTGGAGATGAACTCACCGATGGCTAGCAGGCAGCCGCCCTGCAGGATCAGGCCGAGGTAGGCGACGAGAACAGGCTGCAGATCGGGTTTGCCCCAGATGAACAGCATGGCGACGTTAATGACAGACATGCCGATGATGCAGAGGAAGAGCAGCATAGCCCCCAGCCATTTGCCGAGGATGATTTCGTTGTCTTTGATAGGCGAGGTAAGCAGCAGTTCGATGGTACCGGTGCGCTTCTCTTCGGCGATGAGACGCATCGTAATCATAGGAACAAGAAAGAGAGTGATCGTCCCGGCGAAGCCGAGCAGCGGGCGGATGATGGCATCGTTCACATTCATGGGCTGCTGCTGTCCCATCATTTGGGATTGCAGGCTGAGGCGGATCATGTCGCGGGTGGCGACATAGAAAGTGAATCCGAAGATCAGCCCGAAAGCGGCCATCAACAGATAAGCGACGGGCGAGGAAAAGTAACTCTTGAGTTCCTTGCTGGCGATGAGGATTACGTTTTTCATTGCTGCACCTCTGCGGGCATTTCGGGTTCGGCGGGCGGCGCGTCTTCCGCCGTTTTGGAGTCGGTTCCGGTAAGTTGCAGGAAGATGTCTTCGAGGCTGGAGCCGATGCCGGCGAGCTCGCTCAGGTTCCAGCCGGCATTGACTACGCTGCGGGCAAGGTCGGCGCGAATCTGGCGGCCTTGCAGACTCTCTACTTCATAGCGCAGGCGGCCGTCTCTCGGTTCTTTGGCGACGACGCGGCTGACGCCGGAGACTTGCTCCAAACGCTGCTGCGCGCTCGAAACCGTGGGGGTTCCGGAAGACGCTTCGATTTCGATGGCGATCGCTTCGGAGCCGCGCATGCGATTCGTGAGGTTGGCGACCGTATCCATGGCCACGACGCGGCCGCGGCTAATAATGATGACGCGCTCGCAGGATTGCTCGACTTCAGGCAAGATGTGCGTGCTGAGAATGATGGTGTGGTCACCAGCGAGCGATTTCAACAGGTCGCGAATTTCGATGATCTGTTTGGGATCGAGGCCCGAGGTAGGTTCGTCGAGGATCAGAACATCGGGATTGTGGATGATGGCCTGTGCGAGACCGACACGCTGGCGATAGCCTTTGGACAGTTTGCCGATGATCTTCGCACGGACGTCGCCCAGGGCGCATTTGGCAATGGAATCGTCGACGCGCCGCTTGATATCGGCGGAGGAGATGCCTTTGAGGCGGCCGCAGAAATCGAGATACTCGGTCACGTCCATTTCGGGATAAACGGGCGGAGTTTCCGGCAGATAGCCGATGCGGCGCTTAACCTCCATAGGATGCTCCTGCACATCGAAGCCGGCCACGTTCGCCTTGCCTTCGGAGGGGGGCAGGAAGCAGGTGAGAATACGCATGGTCGTCGTCTTCCCGGCGCCATTGGGTCCGAGGAAGCCAACGATCTGGCCCTTTTCCACCTCAAACGAGATGTTGTCTACTGCGACCGTGCGCGCGTATCGCTTGGTGAGACCTTCTACTTTAATCATATTGAGATCCCAGACGTGAATCGACTGACTGGTTGGTGCATGTAAAAACAACCGGAAGGCCTGGAGGCCGCCAGCTCAAAAAAGACTATGAAATTTCATCATACGGACGCTCGGCAAGTGTTGTCAAATCACCGGGTAAGAGATTGTAAGCGAGCTTGTCCTGTTTTCTCAAGCACGAGCAGCTTTCACCATTACTTTTTTGTCTCCGATAACACGTTGGACTGGAGAGTTGCGTCACCGGCACACTTCGGGTGTTCGATGAAAATGCCAGACCGATGGAGCGGAATTCAGGCATGTCAGGCGGCGCTGCGGAGGGCTCCCGGGTCATTTGGGACGGCTCCCTGCGCGGCGAGAAATGGTTCCACGAGACTCGCGGGTCGCCGGGGCACGGCGGTTGCGGCGCTCGAATGAACGAACCCACTGCCGGTTGCGGTGGAGTTGCTTTCCGCCTCCTCGATTTTCGTGGCAGAACACGCCAATGGCAACGCGGCGCGCGGCGCTTGGGGTTCGGATTGAGCAGGAAGGGCTGCCTTGCGAGCGGCTTGCCTGGCTTCCAGCTCGGCCATGTTCCCGCCCAGAACGCGATTGATGCGTTGTTCGTAAAGGGTGAGCAAGGAGAGGTTCTTGGCTTGTACGGTCCAGGTATCGGCAGCGGGGAAAACTTCGTCTTTGGCGCGCATATAGCCCTGAGCGAAAATCTCGTTTTCGAGGGCGCGGGCGCGAGTGAGGCGCCATTGATCCAAAACGACGGAGTCGGCGAGTTGCCGCTCGACAGGACCTTCGGGCGCGAGCGCCGCTAGCATCTCGGCGCAGTGCCGATCGAAATCGGCGCGGTCTCTTGGACAGATCAGATGGAGTTTACGGCTGGCCAACCCGTGGCGTGTGGAATTTCCGGCGGAACGGAGCTTGCCCTGTTCCGTGCGTGGACCGGACGATCGCTGGGCGTTGCCGATTTGCGCTGCGTGCTTCTGTGGGGACATGAGTCCACCTCCATTAACAGGATAGCGGGGGTGGTGGTAATTTCCGGGTTGGTGACGTGGAGTAAGTGGCTTGGAATTAGATGGATGGCGATATTTTGAAGTGGCGTGACCGACATTGCGTCTAGCCACAACGGGGGATGAAACGGGTTGTTAGAGGAGATATGCTGGGGGCGCCGGGAGCGTGACTGAGGCCGATGCCATTCTGGAGCCTATGGCCCGAACGTGAACCTGGTTCGGACGCCGAGCATTGTGCGTTGGCACAACGGATTGTCGCCTTTCGCCGCGAGGCGGAAGAGCACGAGAAGGAAAGTCATTTGTTTTCCAGGCGTCCTTCGCTCGCGGCGAAAGGAGTTCTACATGACGCTAAAATACCGCCGCTGCGCCGGGATCGATGTACACCAAAAATCCATCTCGGTTTGCGCCCGCATCCGTGCCGGGCGCGATCAGTTCCAGACGGAGTCCGCTGTATTCCGGACCTTCACGCGTGATCTGGAGAAGATGGCCGCATGGCTTCGAGAGCGCCGAATTCAGCATGTCGCCATGGAGTCAACCGGCGTTTACTGGAAGCCGGTATGGAATGTTCTGGAGTCCTGTAAAGGGAAGTTCCAGATCCTGCTGGTAAACCCGCAGCACATTCGTGCCCTGCCCGGTAGAAAGACCGACCATCAGGATGCCGAGGGCATCGCATCTTATCTGCAGGAAGGGTTCCTCCGCTTTGTCCCGCCATCTCCCGTCCGCGAGTTGAGAGAACTGACCAGACGACGTACGCATCTACAGGGTGATCGCAATCGTGTTATCAACCGTATCGGCCGTCTGCTTGAGACAGCCAACGTGAAGCTAGGCGCCGTGCTGAGCAACATCGTGGGCGAAAGTGGCCGGACGATCCTGAATGCCATGCTCGCGCCGAGACAGCGGCCGAAGATCTGGCCAGCTATGCCTCGGCGCGCGTGAAGCATACGCGGGAAGAGTTCGTGCTCGCTCTGGAAGGCCGCTATACCAGTCATCTGCGCTGGCTGTTGCGGCAGTTGCTGGAGGAACTGGACAACCTCGACCGGCAGGTAGTCGCCGTGGACCTGCGAATCGGCGGCCTGACGGCAGAGCACACCGATCTGATCGCGCGCCTCTGCACGCTGCCGGGCGTCGATCTGATTACGGCGCACACCATTCTCGCCGGAGTCGGCGCCGATATGAGTCAGTTTCCAGATGTGCGGCATCTGGCCAGTTGGGCGGGACTGTGCCCGGGCAACTCGGAAAGCACCGGCAAGCGCTTCAGCGCACGCACCCGCAGGGAGACCGTTATCTGCGCCGCATCCTGGTGCAGAACGCCTGGGCGGTAGCGCACCGCAAGGACTGCGCGTTGGCTGCTCTGTTCCGTCGCATTGCCGCCCGGGCCGGTCTAAAAAAGGCCGCCGTTGCCGTAGCCCATCGGCTGTTGATACTCGCGTTCTACATCATTCGCGATGGCGGCTGTTACCGCGAAGCAGGCGCCGACGTCTATGACCGGCGCAATCCCGAGCGGGCCGCCCGCCGGCTGGTGCGGCGGCTTCAGAGAATCGGTTACGAGGTCACTTTTCAGAGGGCCGAACCAGTCCCCTCGCCACCTCCGCCGGCCGGCCAGACCTGCGCTAAGTGCAACCGATGGGGATGCATGTATCCACCTAAGGCCGCGAATTCCTACATCCTCCCAAGCGTCATCTCATTGATTCGAGATCATCTATGCTTCGTGGAGTTTCGAAGGAAGGAACGACATCTGGCAGCGGCTTCGCCGCCGGAGGGCTGTTGGTTGCCGCTGCTTTCTTCGGAGCCAGCCCCGTCGTCGCCTCGGCCTTGGGCATCCGCTTGGGCGCGACCCCTTCCGGATGCTTTCAATGTACACTCAGCCTCTTCACTTTGCGCCGCAAACCGGACATTTCTACTTGGCAGACATTAGGACATCTCAATTTGGCGTTGACACGCGCGCCTACTTGATGTTTAAAAAAATCCCGCTCTGGCTGGCCATTACCGAGTTCGCGAAATTCAACGAATTCGTCGGCCCCATCACCAGTTGAATGCTCGATTGCGCCGGAAACTTGAAGTTCTTCAAGTCCGGATTGATATTCACCAGCGTCGCCGGATCCGGCACGAATACGCTGAGTTGATAGACAGTTCCAGGCAGCCCCATAACCGGCCCGGCAACCGCCGCGATTCCGTTGCAATAGAATCCATCGATGTACACCGACGGCATTAGCGCCGCCACCGCATACCCGTTGGACTCGCTATACTGCCCCGCCCCCGCCACGAAAATCGTGATCGCCGACCCCATCGCCGCCGGATTCGAAGGCGAGTTCAACGTACCGTCGCTATTGAGAATGTACCCCTGCCCCGCACCAGTCCCATCCACCGAATAAATCGCCGGTGACGCGGCGGCGGGGGGCGCGACCACCGCGTTCGAAAGGGCTCCATTGCTCGAGACCTGAAGCGTGTACACAGTAAAAGCAGTCGCCGGCATCACAGCCACAATCGATGTCGCCGTCCCGGAAATCGTCTGGAGCGGCAATCCGTCGAGCACAATCTGCGCGCCGTTTCCGAATCCCGATCCCAATGCCACAATTGGCTCGCCCCAAGCCAAAGCCGCCGCGATGTGGCTAGCGTAGTTCTGCACCGAATCGAGGCGCAGCGCCGGCGCGGGCGTCAACGAAATCTTATTGGCGATCACCAGATCGCCCACCGAAAACGATGCGCCGCTATCTCCACCAATGAATGTGCCTCCCGCGGTCAGAAAGGAACCGGCCACCAGAATATTCCCGTTCCAGTCTGGGAATGCCCCGTACGCTGCGAACGGCCGCCCATCGCCCAGGTAAGTAGAGAACAGAAGGTTCGAGAGATTCGAATCGAAGGCCGCGACGAATCCCGATCGTGACGAGAACGATTCCTGAAACGGCGCATGCGTCGGAAAAGCCTTCGAATCCGTGTAGCCGCCCACAATCACCGTTCCCGTAGCATCCACCGCCACGCTCGTCGCCGCATCCGGCAACTCGCCGCCCAACAGTGTCGCCGCCAGCAAATGCGTAAGGCTGCTATCCCACTTCGCCACAAAAGCATCCTGCCCGCCGCCCGATGGCGCCTGGTATTGCAGCAAGGGAACAACCGGTTGCGGAGCGGATTGGAACGCTCCCGCCGTAGCCGGAAAACTCGTCGACTGCGAACCGTAAGAGCCCGCCACATACACATTCGAATTCGCATCGAGCGTCAACGCCGTAACGCCGCCGAGCCCCGCCTGAACCGCCGAGCCCAGCACCGCCGACCCCGTCGAATTCAACTCCACCACGCTCGGGCTGGTGCCGTTCCCCGGAGAGATACCCGAATTGAGCGGTACGCCGATCCACGCATTGCCCGCCGCATCCACCGCCAGCGCCGTCGCCCCCGACACCGTATTCTTTTGATTATCGAAGGGGATGTATGTAGAGTAAGTCAAACCCGTACCCGTCGCGTTGAACTTGGTCACAAACGCCGAAAGCGGACCAAACACACCGAAAAATCCGTTGGAACCCACCGTCTGCTGAAACATCGTCTGGTATGCGCCGGGAGTAGTCGGCAGGCCGCCTGAGGTCGAGCCGCCAATGTAAGCACTGCCCGCGGAATCGACAGCGATCGACGCAACGCTACCCGCAGTGAAGTAAGACGCCCACCCGAGTGCCCCGTCTGGATTCAACTTAAAAACAAAACTCCCCGCGCTATTCGACGGTAGTTGGGAAAGATACGCGGCCGCCGTCACCGGCAGGTCTCTCGAGTTCGTCGTCCCCGTTACATAAACGCTGCCGTCCGACCCCACCGCCAAAGCCACCGCCGCATCGTTGCCGCTCCCGCCGAAGTAAGTCGAGTAAACCACATTGCCGTTGTTGTCCAGCTTCACCACAAACGCGTCCGTAGTCGGCGCCGATATCTCGAACAGGTTCGGCCCGGACACAATCAACTGCGTCACCGATGGCCCGTTCGGACCCACCTCCGTCGCCGTAGCAAACCCGTCCGTCGATTTCACAACTCCATAGCCGGACACGTTGGCATAAAGCGCCGTGCTATTCGGATCGGCCCCAATCACCGTCGTGGATCCCGCAACTCGCAGGCTCCACGAGCCGCCCCCGTCGCTGCTCTGATAAATTCCCGCCGAGGACCCCGCATACAACAGCCCCGCCTGATGAGGATCGGTCGCCAGCGTAAACAGCGCCGCATTATTGGGAAGCGCCGGCAAGAACACAAACGTCTGCCCGCTATCGGTGCTCCGGGAAATATTATTGCCATCGGCAAAATACAGAGTTCCAGCCGTAACCCCATCGAACGCCACCGCACTATAGGCATTGCCTACAGCAACCACGGTCCACGTGTTGCCGCCGTTAGTGCTGCGCACCAACCCCAAGCCGCTCGACGCCAGAATCACATGCGGCGCCGCCGGCTCGATCCAAATTCGCCCCACGATGAGGCTGCCATTCGATTGGGGAGGGATGCCGTTATTGATCGCCGTCCACGTCAGCGCCCCATCGACGCTCTTGTATATGCCCCCGGTAGTAGTCCCCGCGTAAACAATACTTGAGTTCGTCGGCTCCACTGCCAGTCCAGCTACACTGACACCCGCCGCAAACTGCGAAACCATCGTCCAGGTCGAACCCGCATCCGCGCTCTTCCAAATCTGATTGCCCGAAGCACTGAACAGCGTGCCCGGATTCGCCACCGCCGCGGCCACAAAGTTTACCGGCGGGAGATTAGCCGGAAACAATTTGATCGCGCTCGCGGTAGCCAGATTGATGCGCACCAGCGTGGAGCCGCCGGCTGCGGCCTGCGATGCCGAGGTAACCGGAAAATCAAGCGACGTCGTCGCGCCGCTGATATAAAGGTTCCCCCGAGCGTCCGCCGCCACCGCAGTCACAGAGTCGTTCCCCGAGCCACCCGTCGTCTTGACCCACTGTAAAGCGGGCGCGAAATCCGCCGAAACCCCGGCCCGCGAGACCGCAAGAATCGCAGTCGCAAATAATAGCTTTTGCAAAGGTAGAATCTCCAAATGAATTGGACGCGGATTCAGAGCGTGAAGAATGTGAACTAAGAAGAAATCGGCGCCCGGGAACCCGGACTGACGCGGATGTTTCTAGTATCGCAGATACGCGAACTCGCCGCTTAAGCGAGAGCTTTTCCGTAAAGCACCAGCAGCCGGCTCCAAGCCTTCTCCGCCGGCGGTCGTGCAGTGGGCTAGATGGCAGCTTATTGCGCGGCGGCCGTCACGGTCGCTTCCGAAGTCTTATGGGGCTTCTTCCCGGACTTCTTGCTGGCCGACTTCTTCGACGCCGCCTTCTTTGCGACGGTCGCTTTCGAGTATGCTTCGGCCCGTTTCGCCGCCCAACGCCTTTTGGTGGCTTCGCTGATCGCCTTCCTGCCGGCGGCGCTTAGCGTCCTTTTCTGCCTTGCCGGTTTGGATGCGGCTAGTGATGACGTTGACTCGGCTTCTCCTCTGATTTTGGCTTACCTTGGCTTTTGCGCTGCTGCCATTCTTCGACGTCCCGCGGCACTTGCGGTAACCACAACTGGGGGATGAAACAGGGCGTTAGACGGGCTATGCTCGCAGGCCGGGAGCGTGATAGGAGGCCGATGCCATTCTGGTGCCTTTGGCACGAGGTGAACCTAGTCCAGACGCTGGGCTTGGAGGAACTGATAGGGTCCATCAAGAAAAGCTCGCCTCGAGCGCAGCGGAGGAATGCGGGACACGTGCGAATAACTGCGACGGGCTTGCTCTCGCAATCTCCTCGAATGCGGTCGCAGCCATTATCACGATTTCAAACTCAGCTCCTCCGTATCCCGGACTGAATCCGGCAACGTGTCCTCCCGTTCTTTGAATTACATTTGGCCTTGAACGGAAGTGGATTTCGATGTCAAGCAGGCGCTATCCATTAAAGTATGAGAGCAGCTCTTCTGTTGGTTCTGGTACTCGCGCCGTTGATGTGTGCTCAAAAAGGAGCAACCATCTTCAACGACCGTTGCGCATCCTGTCACAACACGCCGGCAGCGCGTGTGCCCCCGCTCTCCACCATCAAAGCGATGAGCCCCCAAGCCATTTACGCCGCACTGACAAAAGGCACAATGAAAGCTCAGGCGGATGGCCTCTCAATGGCCCAAATCGTTGCCCTGATAAAGTACATTGCTCCAACGGGTGCAAAGGCGGTCGTCGCGCCTTTGTTCCCGCCGACCTGTAAGGCCAACCCGAATCTTCGATTCAGCGCGGACCTGCCCCAATGGAATGGCTGGAGCCCGGATTTAATGAACCGTCGATTTCAAGACGCGCGGCCGGCGGGGATTGCGGCGTCGGCGGTTCAGCGGCTCCAATTGAAGTGGGCATTTAACCTGGGCAATGTCACCGCCGTGCGGTCACAGCCCTCGGTTGTCGCCGGCCGGCTGTTCATCGGTACGCAAACCGGCGCAGAGTACTCGCTCGACGCGGACACGGGATGCACGTATTGGGGCTTTCAAGCGGCCGCCGCCATCCGAACGGGCGCCGCCTTCGGAGAGGCCAACCGCGCTCCCGCAATCTTCTTTGGTGATGCCGGCGCGAACGTGTACGCCGTGAACGCCCAAACCGGAGCGATGATTTGGAAAGTACACCCCGTGGACCATATATCGGCCATCGTGACGGCAACCCCCCGATTCTATAAAGGAGTTCTTTATCAGCCGTTCGCGTCCTCGGAGGAGGGGCCTGCGCTCAACCCCAAATATCCCTGCTGCACATTTCGCGGCAGCGTCGTCGCGTTGGACGCCGCCACCGGCAAGTCAATCTGGCAGGTGTTCACGATTCCTCAAGAGTCAAAAGCGATTGGCAAGAATCAGGCAGGAACCGTGGAGTACGGCCCCTCCGGCGCTGGAGTCTGGTCGAGTCCGACGATCGACGAGCAGCTCGGGGTCCTGTATGTGGCCACGGGAGACAACTATTCCGAACCCGCCACCAACACAAGCGACGCCGTCCTCGCGATTGATCTCAAGGGCGGAAAATTACTGTGGTCCAAGCAACTGACCAGCGACGATGTCTTCAACGACAGTTGCTCAACACCTCAACGAACAAACTGTCAGCATCCCCCCGGACCGGATTATGATTTTGGCCAGTCTCCGATTCTGGTGAGCCTGAGCGGGGCGAAGCGGGCTCTCGTGGCCGCCCAAAAGTCGGGAATGGTTTATGCCATGGATCCCGATCAGCAGGGAAAGCTCATTTGGCAGGCCCGAGCCGGTGAAGGAGGTTCATTCGGGGGGAGCCAGTGGGGTTCGGCATCGGATGGGCAGAGCGTGTACGTGGCAATCTCCGGCCAAGCAGTGAAAGCCGTGGCAGACCCAGGATCGCCTCGCGGCTTTCGCTTTGTGCTGGATCCTCAAAAAGGCGGAGGCCTGAATGCCTTCGATCTGAAGACCGGGAAGCCGGTGTGGAACGTAAGAGCAGATCCCTGTCCCATTTCAAAGACGAACTGTTCGCCGGCGCAGTCCGCGGCCGTGACAGCGATTCCAGGGGTTGTTTTTTCGGGTTCCGTCGATGGCCACCTGCGCGCTTACTCGACCGCATCCGGCGATGTCCTTTGGGATACCGACACCGCCGGCGAGTTTAAGACCGTGAACGGAGGAGTCGCACACGGCGGTTCGATGGATGTTGCCGGAGTGGCGGTGGTGAACGGGGTGGTCTTCGCGAACTCCGGATACAATCCGTGGGGCGGCATGCCCGGCAACGTGCTCCTGGCCTTTTCAGTGGATGGTAAGTAGCGCCTCATAGCCGGTTGAGGAAGCCTGGAGTTCTTCAGAGCCATTGGCTATCGCCCCACCCGTCTCCAAGCCGCTCTGGTCGGCCATGCGGAAATACTCATTTGGTTGAATCGTCGCGATGTCGGACTTTGACGGACGGCGACGCCGAACAGATGTTCCGGATTAGTCGTCAAGGGGCGAGTAATCCTGGGGTTGCGTCCGATTCCTGAGGCGAGCGGGATCGTGGGTCTACCCTACGGCGTCAGAGGATGCACTGATTCACCTGCCAACGTCGGCGCCGGGCATGATAGGACCAACCGGCTCCGTGTTGCGCCCTCTCCAAGTGAGCAGGGTTCGCTCTCGCGCGGGAAAACTCGCGGGATTTCTGACTCGTATCAATTACCGGACGGCCGTTCGGCGTGGTCGACGACGATGACCTCGACTGGGCCCTTGGTGGATTCGAGTTGTAGCCCGAGTTGCTGACGGAGGGCCTGCGCGAGGGATGGGCCCGGCATATCGGCACCGGGCGGCGGAGGAGGCATGGCCGGGGTGGTCTCATCCGCCACAAAGTCCAATTGCAGGTCGAAGAGCCCGGTGAATCCAGTCTTGTCGATCACGCTCCGGTCGAGAATCAGCGAGAGTCTACGGACCAACTCAGGCATGGCGATCTTCCCACCCTGCATTCGCGCGCCGCCGCCTGGCAGACGCGGCGCAGTGGGAACCAACGTGAGGCCGGCGGAGCCACATAGCATAGGAGCGGGCGGAGATTGGCCGGGCGGAGCCATTCGTCCTCCAGCCCATTCCGGGGCGGCGTCCGCAGGAGAGTCGATGCAGCCGCTCTCCTTAGGCGGAGGCAGTTTGAGTCCGCCTTTGGCGGCCACCAGCGCATAAACCGGCAGGTCCCTCGTCTCGCGGTGGATCTTCAAGTGAAAGCGGTCCTCCAGCAGGGATTGCAGCATGAGAAACATTTGGTTCCGGGTAGCGTTGCCATCGGCTTTCGCCTCGATTTCGTAGCGCCCGGGTTGCAGCCATCCCGCTGCATCCACTGCCTGGAAGGACTGAACCCCGTACGCATACTGGATAAGAACCTGCAACGAGGCGTAGGCAGTCAGACGGCCCGGAAGCAGGCGTACGTTCGATATACTTCTGGCGAAAGACGGCTTAACTGAGGCCACCTCAAACTGCGGCCGAAGGTTGGTTTGGGCGAAAACGGCGCACGCGCCGATTGCCAACAGGATCAGTGTCGCGGCGCTTCCCGGTCCGCATGAGGGGCGGCTGGACGTGGAAGGTTGGCCCAATAACCTGGCAATGCGGTCGGCCAGCGAACCGCCATTGGCCGCCAGGACGGTTGGCTGAACCCAGCGTGCCGAGTCGAACTCGGCCAGAGCACGAGCGTAAACGACGGCGTCACCCGTGATGGAGACTGCAATATCGTCGCAACAAAGTTCGCGCTCCGCGCGCATATGGCCCGAGATCCACCAGACGGCCGGATGGTAAAAGAACACGGCCTCCACGGCGCTCTGCAAGATGTGTACCAGATAGTCATAGCGGCGGATATGCGCCAGTTCGTGAAGCAGAAGCGCCTCCATTTGCGCGGCCGGCAATCCGGCGAGGGCGCCGAGCGGAACCAGCACAACCGGCCGCAACCAACCCATGGCGGCCGGCGCCTGCACTCGTGCCGACACCAGCAGGCGGACCGGCCGGGAGACAGAAATCCGGGCTTGCAATCGATCGAGAGCCTGCTGCCATTCAGCGGAAGCGGGGCGCACCATTCTGGATCGAAGACGTTCGGCGAATATCCAGCCGCCAAGCAGACGCAGGGAGAACGCGGTGGCGCCGGTAAGCCAGAGCGCGACCACCCAGGACAAGAATGGCGCTGGAACGGCTTGATCCGCATCGGCCGGAAGCGATAGAGCGATGAATCGCGTGGACTCGATTTGGGCGGCGGACATGGGCGCCGCAAAGGTGACGGCAACGGATTCCGGCGACGGCCCTCGCAGCAGAATCCAGGTCACGATTGGCGCGATGGCCATGGCCATAAGGGCAGCGCAAGCGAGAGAATAACGGCCGTTCGCGTCTAAGGCGCGTGCGCCCCACTTTCGCGAGGCCGCATAAACGGCGGCTACTATCGCGCCTTGCCAGAGAAAGTGGAGCAGCATCATCCCCAGACGTTCCACCCACGGATGAGACGCGAGGATTTGAATTGCGTTCATTTGGCCCTGCTTTTCTTTCCGTCCAACTCGTCGAGCATCCGGCGAATCTCCGCCCGCTCCTCTGAAGTGGTTGGTTGAGCGCCAAGTGCGCTCATGATCAATCCTTTGGGCGAGCCTGCAAAGATTCGCTGCAGAAGATCGCCAGCGATGCGCGCCTGCATCTGGTTCTTTGGCGCCGCGGGCTCATAGACATGCGATCGAAAACGTTCGCTGCGGACTAACAGGCCCTTCTCGGTCATCAATCGCATCTGGGTAAGGGTGGTATTGTAGCCGCACTCTTTCTCCAGGGCGTCATGGACCTCGCGTACGGTAGCTGGGCCGAGACGCCAGAGGACCGCCAGGATGTCGGCCTCGGCAGCGGTGGGCATGGGGGGAACGGGGTTGGAACTCTCGGAGTGCGAAGGCATCTGAGAGAAGACTACCACTACAAAAATCTTACGTCAACGATAAAAATCTTAGATATAAAAAAAGGAGAGGTCCGCGCGCAGATTCTGCACTTTCGGAGGTCGCTGTCGAGTCACTTCGCGATCACGTCCCGATGGCAGTTCCAGCACGGTAAACTTCGTCGAGTCGCGGAACAGCAGATTCAACGCGACGTCGCGCGTGGACCTCAGTCGCGCAGACTACCGCTGAAACTTCGCCACGCTGAACTTCGGATTCACCTTGAACCGTTGCGCCTGAAACTCTTCCGTAAGACTCCCGTTCGAGATCCACGTCATGGTGTGCGGGAACAGTACGCCGCCTTCGGGCCTATAGTCCTTCAACCACATCTGCACGTTCTGCGCGCCGTTTAAGTAATTCAACATGACCGGCAAGTGCGTCTTGGCGTCGATGAAAAGATGCACGACGAAGCCGTTAGGACCCTTGCCCTCAATCCCGTCGGCCATGCCTCCAGGCGATTCCACCTGGCCGGCATACGCGTACGTCATCGGAAAATTTGCGGGTGTGGAAAGGGTCAAGGCCAGCATGTACAGCGCATAGCTGCGCACGAACGCTTGCTTGCGGGTTGCTGCCACCGTCTCCGCGCCGCCCTGCACCGCGCCCGACGATAGCTTGGCCCAATACGTGTCGCCGCTGAGACCTTCCGCTGTGACCGCCGCGAACGCGGGCCCGCCTTCGTCGCCCGGCATCCCCCCGCCAACGGCTATCGCGCCGTCTTCGCCAACCATTGTGCGCTGTACCTCGCCGCCCGAGGAAAGTACCGTATGTTCTTTGAGAAACCTGCCAACGGTTTCAGCGCTTAGCGCCATCTCCGTGGTCGAGCTTCCGCGGCGATCCGGACCCCAAACCGCAAATGATTGAATCGCCGCAAGCTTTGGTCCGCCCAATGCCGCGCGCGACACGGCCAGTATGTCGTTGGCGCTCGGCTGCGCGCCCAGGCCCCCGGCCGTCACCGCACAGAAGGAGGCCCAAACAAGCATCCGCACCAACATCGCTTTCACAGCTACCGGATCTCCATGATCTCTTTTTCTTTAGTCTTCGAAGCCAGATCGATCTTGCCCATAAAGGCGTCGGTCAGTTTCTGAATCTCGTCATGCGCCCGCTTTTCATCGTCCTCGGCGATCTTCTTGTCTTTTAGTAGTTTCTTTACGGCGTCATTGGCGTCGCGCCGGATGTTGCGCACCGATACGCGATGATGCTCGGCCGCGGCATGCAGCTTCTTCACCAGATCCTTGCGGCGCTCTTCGGTCAACGGTGGAATCGGCAGGCGTACGATCTTTCCGTCATTCGACGGGTTCAGGCCCAAGTCCGACACCCGGATCGCCTTCTCAATGGAGCCGATCTGCGAAACGTCCCAGGGCTGGATCGTAATCATCCCAGGTTCCGGAACGTGCAGGTTCCCGACCTGATTCAGCGGCGTTGGCGTGCCATAGAAATCTACGCGAATGTTGTCGAGTAGGCTGATGCTCGCGCGGCCCGTGCGAATCGACGCCATTTCATGCTGCAAATCGGTGATCGCCTTGTCCATGCGCGCCTTCATGTGCGCTTCTACTTCTTTGGAATTGGTGAAGGCCTGGGTAGTGGCTGGTTGATCTTCGGTTTTCATAGGCTATGTCTCCGGACCCGGCGCGAGCTAGACCATCTCACGCTACGAGTGAATCGCGGCGCCGACGGGCTCGCCGTCGACATTCGCATTATAGCGCGCAGCTTCCGGCAACCCCTTTGGAATGCGCTGAATGCCATCCACCAGGCGCCCGGGCTGCGGGCGCGCACGGCCGGCTAGAATTCCAAAGGTAATATGGAGTAGGAATCGACAATGAGTTTCCTCGATAATCTTGAAAACAACCTCAAAGCCCTTGAAAATCAAGAGCAGAAGGATCCCGACAAGATCCGGCGCGAGAAGGAACGGCGCGACGCCGAACGAACCACGGCGTTGTTGCGGGCGCCGCATGCCGCAGCGTTGAAGACATCGCCATTCACTACGCAGTTCCTGACGCAGTGCCGAACGATTGGGCGCGGGCAGCGAGTGCTGGTGCAGTTTGTCTGGATAGGCGAAAGCTTGAGATTGGACGCCGCGGCCAGGCGCCTGGAGTTGACGCCCACTGAAGAAGGAATCACTGCTGCGTCATTCCTGAACGGGGCCGAGTTGAGCCGTGCCAAAGTGAATCTGGAAACCGACGATCCGGCAGCACTGGCGCGCCAATGGCTGGCAGAATAGCCTGAGCGGCTACATGATTTCCGTGGGCTTCTATTCCACCCTCGGCGTGAACCCTATTCTTGGACGGACATTCCGATCCGATGACGATCGACTGGGCGCAGGCCCGCTAGTGATCCTCGGCTCAGGCTTTTGGAGCCGCGAACCCGGCGCGTCCCCCGACGTCATCGGGAAGTTGATCACGCTCAATGGCGAGAACTTACTGAACAAGGTTCTTGCGACGTGCTATAAGATCCGCCTATGATGTGAGGGCGCGCCAATTCGAAAAATAGGAGGGCGATGCCGGCAATGAAGCGATGTTGGGTTAGAAGCGCTTACAGGTTCGGATCACTTTCTGCGCGTGTTGGACTTGCGGCGGCCCTGCTTATTCCTCCTCTGCTTTTGGCGCAGTCGGACGGAAGCCTAAGGGGTATTCTGCTAGATGAGTCTTCCAATGTAGGTATCCCTCAAGCTCGCGTTCAGCTTGAGGGCCCACTGGGCAGGCCAAACCCACTGCCGATTGTTGCGCGGTCTGGACCTAACGGCCAATTCAGCTTCACGCAGGTCCTGGCGGGGCGCTACCTTTTGCGCGCCGAGAAGGCGGGATACTTTCTATGGCAGTATGGCGCAGAAATCACCACGACCGGGGCGGACCTGGAACTGGGGAAGGTGTTTATCACTCCAAAGCGTGAGATCGCTGGGGTTGTGCGATGGACGGACAACGAACCGGTAGTCAGCGCAATTGTCGAGGTTGAGCAGGCGAACGCGGGAAGTGCGGATTTGCGCGAAGCATCTCGCGGAGAAGGTCACAGCGACGATCATGGGGAATTTCGAGTTGGTGGCCTGCGACCCGGGAAATTTGTCGTCTATGCGTATAAAGAGGCACCCTCTACTACGAGTAGAATTCCGCAGGTTGCGCGACCAGTCTTTTATCCAGGCGCCACGGACAGAAAAGGGGCCGCGGTAATCGATCTCACGTCTGGCGGGGCCGTGTCACCGCTAACGTTCACACTGGAGGAGACCAAAGGCGTAACGGTTTCCGGGCATATTGAACCTTCGGCAGACTTCCCGAAAGGGACGCAGGTTCATGTCGCGATCGCGGTTCCTTATATCGCCGCTCTTCCGTTCATTGACTACAGCACGGCCACAGGGCGTGAATTCGTTTTTAACCAAGTACCGCCACGGACATACGAATTGATGGCCTTCGTTACCGCGCCTCCCGGCTCGCCGAAAGAATCGGCGCGATTCCGCCAAGAGTTGATTGTAAAGGATTCTCCAATCACCGACCTGAAGCTTTTACTAACACCTAGCTCCCATATCGAAGGAGCCATCGAAATCGAATCCACCGTGACCCGCGCCGCAATCACGAAGCCTGCCGCCGGGCTGCGTTTCAGACTTACAACTGAGAAATTTCCTCTTTGGTGCGATTGGTTAGGCTCAAGCAAGCAGGACGGTCACTTTGTAATGCCGATCGCGTTCGGCTCCGAACCGTATGTTCTCACGCTCACGCCGATTCCGGAGGGCCTCTATATATCTCGCGTGTTACAACAGGGCCGGGATATTGCAGGTCAGTCACTGACTATAAGCGCTGTGGATGTCGCTGGACCGATTCAAGTCACTTTGAAGGATGATGGCGGCACTGTTACGGGTACGGTTAGCAGCAACAGTCGGCCGGTCTCAAGAGCGTTCCTCGTGTTAGCGCCGGACCACTCAGATGCCTCGTACTGGTATCGGACGACGGAGGCGTCGCCGGATGGTTCTTTTCGCATTTCCGGTATTGCGCCCGGGGACTATCAGCTATTTGCGTTTGATAGAAACGATGATGACGAGTACCGAGATCCCGAGTTTCGAAGGAATTTCGCCAACCGAGCGTCTAAGATTCATGTGGTCAGTAAGGGCAATTACTCGTCTAATCTGGAGCTGGTCGAGAGGTGAACAGACTGGAGTCGAGGGAGTCAACCGTGGCGGCGGCATTGGCGCGTTGATTCGGCTATTCGGACCACTGGATGCCGCAACGTTCCTTGTAGGCGGCAGGAAGAACGCCTTCAATTGCGCTGAGGCGTGCGAGGAAAAGTATGCCGGCATGGTCGCAACATCTCGCCATCCTTGAGATCAACACCTGGGCGTGGCTCTGGGGTTTGGGCCGCAAGTATGAAACGCCGCTCACACTAGACCGCGTGCCACCGCCAGAATGGGATGCCATCGCAGATGGCGGATTTGGCGCCGTGTGGCTGATGGGCGTATGGGAACGCAGTCCGGCGGGGATCGCGATTGCGAATCAGAACCCGGGACTGCTCGAGGCCTTCCGGCGCGCTCTACCGGACTTTACGCCGGACGATAATGTCGGTTCGCCTTACTCCGTACGGCGTTATGTGGTGGATGCCCAACTCGGCGGGCCGGCTGATCTGGCGATAGCCCGCAAGGAGCTTGCAAAACGCGGGATGCGCCTGCTGCTTGACTTCGTACCGAATCACGTTGCGCCCGATCATCCGTGGGTGAGCACGCATCCGGAATACTTCATCCGCGGGACTGAAGAGGACGCTCGCAAAGACCCGACATCGTTTCTTGAAACCGGCGGGTGCATCTATGCCTGCGGCCGGGATCCCTACTTTCCCGCCTGGCCCGACGTGCTGCAATTGAACGCCTTTCAGCCGGCGCTTCGGCAGGCGGCGCGCGACACGGTTCTGGAGATCGCGAACCAATGCGACGGCATCCGCTGCGATATGGCAATGCTGATGCTCAACGCCATTGTGGAGCGAACCCACGGGGAGCGAACCGGCACGGCTCCGGCGACCGAATACTGGGCGGACCTGATATCCGGCGTTCGCAAGTCGCATGCGGATTTTCTGTTCATTGCAGAAGCCTACTGGGACCTGGAGTCTGAGCTACAACAACTGGGCTTCGACTTCTGCTACGACAAACGGCTCTATGACCGGCTGCAACACGAGAGCGCCGAAAGCGTGCGTCTGCATCTGACGGCCAGCCTGGCGTATCAGGAAAAGCTAGTGCGCTTTCTCGAAAATCACGATGAACCTCGCGCGGCGGCTGTGTTCCCGCCAGACCGTGAGCGGGCCGCCGCCGTAGCCGTTTCCACGCTTCCCGGCGCGCGACTGTTTCACCAAGGTCAGTTTGAGGGCCGAAAGGTCAGATTACCGGTCTTCCTGCGTCGTATGCCCGACGAACCTGTAGATAGGACATTGCAGGCGTTTTACGCGAAGCTGCTGAAAGCCGCCAATCGCCCAGGGTTCCAGAGCGGCCAGTGGCGCGCGTGCGAATGCTCCGGATGGCCGACAGATACGAGCTTCCAAAACCTGACGGCGTGGAGTTGGACTGCGGGCGAAGATCGCTACTGCGTCATTATTAATCTCAGCGATGCGACGGCGCGCGCGCGCGTGCATCTTCCCTGGGATAATCTGGGCGGCTCTAACTGGGGTATGTCCGATATCCTCTCCGAGGCAGTATTTGTTCGCGATGGCGGCGACGTGCGGGACCAAGGTTTGTATGTTGAACTTTTTGCGTGGAACTTCCACGTGCTGGAGTGTTTCCCGCTGCGATGATTCATTTGGCCGAGGGTTGAGAGCGGTAAGCGCGAGCGTCAAAGGCCCGTCTCGATGAGGTGGGCCAGAGCTTTGTGCACCCTCTTAAGAACTGTAGTCGAAAATCGAGTTTGGAATTCCGAACGCCTGAAGCAGCGTTCGAATTGAGGTCTCCGCGTTGCGTTGCGCTTCCGCAAAAATTCCCATATCCAAGGCCGCTTTCTTAATCTCATCCAGGGCCTGCAACCTCGCCTTGTGCTCTAGATCGACATCGGGTGAGATCCAAGGCGTCCACCAGGTAATGCGCCGGTCCCAGACTTTCGTATATCGCTCGTCGAGAAAAGCGTCCGCAAGGTGAGGCGGGGGCAGCCGAATGACGGCGACCAACTCTTTTCCCCGGCCGCGCATGGTCACGTTATTTGGCGTCAATCCCGCAAGGTCAATTCCCGCCAATACTTTGCCTTGGACCAGGAGGAGAATCGATTCCGTTCCTAGCGGCGGCCTGTCTTCCGTCATGCCGATCACCTTCTCGATGCTGTATCGCACGGTGACCAGCTCGTTCAACTGACGGACCTCTTTCACAACCGCGCGTGCGTCCAGCGTTTCCCGGATTACTCCCGGGAGGAACATATGTGGGGCAATAATGATCCCAAGAAGCAGACAGATCAAGCACGCGGTGGAAAGCAATGCAACAAGCTTGGCCATAAGTTAGCGTCCCATGAACGGCATCATCGCACGGGCCATGGCGGCGAACTATGATCATTCGCACCACGGTCACTGCAATGCAAGGAGTCTGTTGAAAAATGCGGGAAATGCACTTGGCCGCCGATAGATACAGATCAACGCAAATGAAACCAATAGCCTTATCGGCGTTCATCTGCGTTAATCGGCGGCCCAAGATCGTTTTTCAACAAGTTCCTGGTCTCTAGGGAAGGTTGAACGCCCGGTCTTCTATGTCGCAATAATCTATGGCGGAAGAACTAAAGACCATCGTGGAACCGGCAGGAACGGAATTTAATACTGCGGCCGGCGGCGCGCGACGATACCGAAAGCCGCTGAAAAGCTTTCGCTGGTGCGATATCAAGGCTATTCTGGGGCAAAGCGTGTCGGAATGGAGCAAACACAATGCGCCACGCCTGGGCGCGGCGTTGAGCTTTTATACGCTGCTATCCCTGGCGCCGCTGCTCTTGATCCTGGTGTCTGTGGTGGGTCTGGCGGTGGGACCGCAGGAAGCCGTCTCAAGCGTAATTCAACAAATAGAAGGCCTGGTGGGGGTTGAGGCGGCGCACGCGGCGCAAGCCTTGCTTGCAAGCCCGCGGAGCACCACCCACGGGATATTCGCTACGCTTTTCGGCGTGCTCACCCTATTATTCGGAGCCTCGGGAGTAATGGTTGAGTTGCGCGATGCGCTGAACTTCATATGGGACGTGCCCACGCCGAAACTTACCGGGGCCGGAAGAATCGTCGCCTTCGTGAAAGACCGACTATTTTCCTTCGCCCTCATACTAGCCGTCGGTTTTCTGCTGGTAGTTTCTTTGGCAACCAGCGCCTGGATTGCAGCCTTAGGCGTCTACTCCGCCTCGTTTCTGGCGGCAAATGAGATCGTGCTGCACGCCGCGACTTTTCTTGCTTCCTTCGTTGTTACCAGCGCGCTATTCGCGGCCATTTATAAATTTCTGCCGGACATCCGGATTGAATGGCGCGATGTACTCTTGGGCAGTACGGTAACTTCCGCCTTGTTTTCCGCGGGCAAGTTAGGGCTGGGACTCTATCTTGGCAAGGCTTCTTTCGCATCCGCCTATGGCGCCGCGGCGTCGATGATCATTCTCATAGTCTGGGTCTATTACTCGGCGCAGATCTTTTTCCTGGGCGCCGAATTTACCAAAGTGTTTGGGAATTATTATGGCTCACAGCCGGGGCGCCACGCCGAAGGGATGATTGTCGCGAGCAACTACACAGCTCCCTGCACCGGCAAACTGGAACTGGATGCCTCTGGCTCAGCCCCACCCGAACCGGCTGCAGCGGAATTAAGGATCGACGGAAAATAGGGACGCGTAGAATTTGCCGGGAGAGCCGCGCCGGGTTTGCTACCATTGCGCTCAATCGACCAGTGGGCATACAGTTGTTGCCTGTAAACGGATGAGCACCCATCGAAACCTTCGCTTGCTGATTGTCGAGGACAACGCAGCATATCGATACCTGATTGAACGCGCATTTCGTAGCCGGCCGGAACTCAGGTGGCAACTTTCTATGGCTGATGACGGCGAACAGGCGCTCCACGTCTTGTTTCGAGAAGAACAAGAAAATGACGCTCTCCCGGATTTAATTCTTCTGGACTGGAACCTGCCAAAGGTCAGTGGCAGCAAGGTTTTGCAAATTGCCAAGCAACACAAGAAGCTTCGCCAAATTCCTATTCTGGTCTTTTCCGCCTCAGAAGCCGATGAGGATATTCACTCCGCCTACGGAGACTATGCCAACGGCTATATTGTGAAGCCCGGCAGTCCGGAGAGACTGGCGTCGATCGTCGAGGCCATTGAGCACTTCTGGGTTACGGTCGCTCAGCTCCCAAAAGTTTCCAGCTTTTCATAATTAGCTGCGCAAGTTCCACACGCGCAGACCGGGCGGCTACCCGCGTAGGCGGCATTAGAGGCAGCCGCACCGCTAAGAATCAGTGCTATGGCATTCAATTCAATGAACTAAACCGCTTCGCGGTAAGCTCTTCGCAGCGAATCGGCAACCCCGCAGGCCAGTAGCGTGGCGCGAGGCTCCCTGAAACACTGGATCAGGTTATTCCCATGACCAATCCAACAAATTCCAAGGAGCCATCGCATGACACCGCTACGTCAACGCATGATCGGCGATATGCGCATTCGCAATCTCGCCGCCACCACCCAACGCAGCTACGTCCATTATGTCGCGGAGTTCGCCAAGTACTTCCAGCGCAGCCCGGAGCATCTCGACCTGGAAGCCGTTCGCCAGTATCAACTCTACCTGGTTGAAGAACGCAAACTCTCGCCGCAAAGCATCAACAGTTTCGTGTCCGCCGTGCAGTTTCTGTTCCTCACCACGCTGGAAATGCCGTGGAGCAAGGAAGATTTCCCGCGCGCCCGCCTCGACCACAAGCTCCCCGTCGTCCTCGCTCCCGAGGAGGTTCAGACTTTCTTCGAGAATGTGACCGGAGTGAAAAATCGCGCCATCCTGTTCACCTGCTACGGCGCCGGACTCCGCATCTCCGAGGCCGTTGCGCTCAAGGTCTCCGACGTCGATAGCAAACGGAAGCTGCTCCGCGTCGAGCACGGCAAAGGCGGTAAAGACCGTTATGCCATGTTGTCGCCCTGCCTGCTCGAAGTGCTCCGCGCCTACTGGCGCATCGTACGTCCCACGGGACTATGGCTTTTTCCCGCCTGGCGTCCGCACAAGCATGCTGCCGCCGGGGCCGTGCAGAGCGCCTGCCGCGATGCCTGGAAGTCCAGCCGCCTGGGGAAGCGCGTCACGCCGCATCTGCTGCGCCACAGCTTCGCCACCCACCTGCTGGAAAGCGGCGTGGACACACGCGTCATTCAAGCCCTGCTGGGCCATAGCCGCATCGATACCACTGCCCGTTATATCGCCGTCTCGCCGGCTGCCATCGGCGCAACCGCCAGTCCGCTCGACCGGTTGCTGAAACCCGCTTCGCCCCCGGCCATCCGCGGCGCGCGCGCCAAACGCTGATGCCGCGGCCGGCTCTGGAGCTGGCCGACATTTTTCGACAACACGGTCCCGCCTACCGGCAGAGTCACTCGCTGCCCTTGCATCAGCACCGCTTGATGCAAGCCATCGAGACCTGCCGCACCCCGGCATTGGGCGGTTCGGTCGAATGGTGTGGCCGCTGTCAATACAGTCACGTCCGCTACCGCTCCTGCCGCAATCGCCATTGCCCCAAGTGCCAAGGCTTGGCGCGCGCCCAGTGGCTTCAGAAGCGCACCGCCGAGTTACTTCCGGTCGAATACTTTCACGTAGTCTTCACCGTGCCCCAGGAGATCGCCTCCGTCGCTTTCTATAACAAGGAAGCCGTTTACGATCTCCTCTTTCGCGCCGCCGCCGAAACTCTGCTCACCATTGCGCGCGACCCCAAACATCTGGGAGCAGCGATCGGGTTCTTCGCCGTGCTCCATACCTGGGGCCAAAATCTGCACCTGCATCCTCATCTGCACTGCGTGGTTCCCGGCGGCGGACTCTCTGCCGACCAGCGCTGGGTGGCATGCCGTCCTGGCTTTTTTCTTGCAGTACGCGTGCTCAGCCGCCTGTTTCGCCGCCTTCTGCTCCAGGCGTTGCAGCAGGCCCACACCGCCGGACAACTCCACTTCTTCGGCGATCTGGAACATTTAAGCGCGCCCGAGGCCTTTCGCCGCTATCTGGCTCCGCTCGGCAAAAAAGAATGGGTCGTTTATACCAAGCCACCCTTCGGCGGGCCGCGCCAAGTGCTGGAGTATCTCGGCCGTTATACCCATCGCGTCGCCATCTCCAATGAGCGGTTAGTCGAGCTCGAACAGGGCCACGTTTGTTTCCGATGGAAAGACTATCGCCATCCGCAGCGGCCCAAAGTAACCACGTTATCGGCCGGGGAATTCATCCGTCACTTTCTTCTGCATACGCTGCCGCGGGGCTTCCAGCGCATCCGTTATTTCGGTTTTCTAGCCAACTGCCACCGCGCCGGCAAGTTGGAATTATGCCGCCAGTTACTGGCAAATCCCGTGATGGATCTGCTGCCGCGAGCCGCCGATCTGCGGGACTTCGATCGGACATTCCCTGCCGGTAATCCGCGGCTATGTCCGCGATGTGGCGGAATGCTGGCCATCATCGAGACATGGTTGCCATGCCATGGCCCGATTCCGTTGCGCGTAGATACATCATGATGACCACCCTTTCACAGCACCGGATCCGCCAGCGCTGTCGGACATGGCAGCGATTAGCAGAAGTGCGTCTGGCCGCCGTCGTTCGCTGCACGACAATAGACTCCGGCCCGGCCAGTCGCCTCACAGCGCGCCATAGCGGCGAGTGGCCGCCGCAAAAACGCGGCAAAGGGCTCTTCCACCACACCCAAAACTCAAATCGCATGTGCGCCGCCCGCGACATTGACGACCCCACGCGGAAGCAAACCCATTAAAGACCCGGTCTCACACTGCGGTTTAGTTCACCGAGCGGTTTGCTCACTTTCGCGGCGGCCAGATTCATCCTCTTCCCCCATTTTCTGCGCCGCGCAACTGAGCAAACCTTTTTCAGTCACAAACGTTTGAGTTTTTATATGTTACAGATTCGGCAAGAGATAACAGGTCCAGCTGTCATTAGAATTTTGGACTGACAGTTAGTATAGGGACGTGGAAAGAGTCGTACGAATTGATCGCGCCTATATGGTGGCCGCCGCGGCGGCCCGGGACTACAACGATGAGCTCACGGTAATCCTGAACAGCCTGGAGGGAGTACTTGAATACCTCGAGGAAGGGCATCCGGCGCTGCCCCTTTTACAAGACCTGCAAAACGCAGCGCAGCGCTGTGTTTGGAAAACCGAGGGACTGATGGAATTCAGCCACCGTCGTGGTCTGCCACCGGTGATCGCATCACTGGAGAAGTTGCTGGCGGGTTGAGAGCGCGGCTTGGGCGCCGCCCCAGGCCAGCGGCAGGAGGGAGTCGAGGGAGTCAAGGAAGCCGGAATGGCGGGGATACCAGAACGATTTTGATCGTATTGAATCCCGAACTGGTTTCAGGCAATCTGGATACATGCGAATTCTTACCGCGTTGGCGGCCATGCTGGTCTGTGTGCCCCTTTCTGCGCAGGGGCCCATTCCGATCCGCATTGATGCTACGGACGCGGCGCGCCGGCTATTTCACGTCAAGATGACGATGCCGGTCAAGAGCGGGCCTACGACGCTGCTCTACCCGGAGTGGATTCCGGGCGAGCACGGGCCGACCGGGCCCATCCTCAATATGGTGGGGCTTGTGATCACGGGCGGAGGCAAGACCATCCCGTGGCGGCGCGACGATGTCAATATGTTCGCGTATCACGTGGATGTGCCAGCAGGGATAAGCTCGCTCGATATCGCATTTGACTTCATTTCGCCGTCGGAATCCTCGGGCTTTTCGTCGGGCGCGTCGGCAACTACGGAACTTGCTGTGGTGAGTTGGAATCAGCTTCTGCTGTATCCGGAAGGCGTAGATGCGGACGCGCTGCAATATCAGGCGAATCTGAAACTGCCGGCTGCCTGGAAGTTCGGCACAGCGCTGCCGATCCGGCGGGAAACCGGGGCCGAGATTGAGTTTCAACCGGCTCCGCTTACTACGCTCATCGATTCGCCCCTTTCGGCGGGCTCGCATTACCGCACCGTGGAGCTAGGCTCCGACAACGGGCTGATGCATTACTTGCACATTGCCGCGGATAGCGACCGGGCGCTGGAGGCCGCTCCCGAAACCATACAGGGCTTTAAAAATCTGGTGCAGGAGGAAGGCGCTCTCTTTCAGGCGCGGCACTATCGCGATTACCACTTTTTGTTGACGCTGAGCGATCATGTGGCGCACTTTGGCCTGGAGCATCACGAGTCGAGTGACGATCGGGTGGGCGAGCGCACGCTGATCGATGACGCGCAACGCGTTACCGAAGGATTCCTGCTGCCGCACGAGTTCACGCACTCCTGGAATGGCAAGTTCCGGCGTCCAGCCGGCCTTGCCGGTAAGGATGGCCGCGACGGTGGGTATGACACGCCGATGAAGGGTGAGTTGTTGTGGGTCTATGAAGGCTTAACCGAGTACTTAGGCGAGGTCCTGACGCCGCGTAGCGGGCTTTGGACGCCCGAGCAATATCGCGATTACCTGGCCATCACGGCGGCTTCGCTCGACAACGAATACGGCCGCCGCTGGCGTTCCCTGGAAGACACTGCCGTAGCGGCGCAACTGCTTTATAGTGCGCCGGAAGATTACAATGCCTACCGGCGTAACGTGGATTATTATCCGGAAGGTACACTGATTTGGCTGGAAGCGGACGTGACCATTCGAAAGCTCAGCAAGGGGGCGAAGTCGTTGAATGATTTCTGCCGTTCTTTTTACGGCGGCGCAGGCGGCAAGCCGGAAATGAAGACCTACCGCTTCGAAGACGTGGTGGCGGCGATGAACGCGGTGCAGCCCTACGACTGGGCGGGGTTCTTCAATCAGCGGATCCATTCCACTGAGCCGCACGCGCCGCTTGGCGGGGTGGAGGGCTCAGGCTGGAAACTGGTTTACGACGCTACGCGAAGCGACTACTGGACGAAGTTTGAAGAAGCGGCTAAGTTGGCCGATTTCAGCTATTCGCTTGGCATGCGGGTGCACGACGATGACGGCACAATCTCGGATGTGGCTATCGATAGCCCTGCGTTTAAAGCGGGCGTCACGCCCGCCGTAAAATTGATCGCCGTCAATAAGCGGCAATACAATTCCACCCTACTGCGCGAGTCGCTGCAGACCGCGGCGAAAGACGGCAAGCCGATCGAACTCATGGTCAAAGCCGGCGATTTCTACCAGACCTATTCGGTTCCATATGGCGGCGGCGAACGCTATCCGCATCTAGTCCGCATCGACGGAACGAAGGATCTATTGAGTGACATTGTGGCCCCGATGGTAAAGAAGTAACCGAGATTCAATGAAAATCACTTTCTGGGGCGCCGCCGGTACTGTCACCGGGTCTATGCATCTGGTGGAGGCAGCCGGCAAACGCATCCTGCTCGATTGCGGTATGTTTCAGGGACGCCGCGCGGAAGCGAACGCGAAGAACCGGAATCTGCACGTCGACGGGGCGTCCATCGATGCCGTGATTCTTTCGCACGCTCACATCGATCACAGCGGTAACCTGCCCACGCTGGTGAAAGATGGATTCTCAGGCCCGATTTACGCCACGCCGGCCACCATCGATCTTTGCAACTGGATGCTGCGCGACACGGCTCACATTCAGGAAAGCGACGCCGACTTTCTAAACCGGCGGCGTGATCGCCGCAAGGCCCTGAACCTCGACGACGGCATCGTGGAACCACTCTATACAATGGCCGATGCGGAGCGTACGCTGCCCTTATTTCGGCCAGTGAATTATCATCAGCCGTTCGAGTTGGCGCCCGGCTTGAGCTTCGAGTCGGTTGACGCCGGACATATTCTGGGGTCTTCGAGCATCGTCGTAACGGATTCGTCCGGAGCAACTCCGGTTCGTCTCGGGTACTCCGGAGATATCGGGCGTCCAGGGCTTCCCATTGTGCGCGATCCGGAACCGCTGCCATCCTGTGACGTGTTGATCCTTGAAAGCACTTACGGCGGAAAGCTTCACAAGCAGATCGGGCACGTTGCCGACAAACTTGCCGAGGTAGTCAACCGCACGGCCCGGCGCGGCGGCCGGATCATCGTGCCCGCCTTTGCCGTGGGGCGTACACAGCAACTTGTCCTCTTGTTGCACCAGCTCGCGAATGAGAAGCGAATTCCCAACATTCCGATTTTCGTGGATAGTCCGCTGGCGTTGAACGTGACCGCGGTACATCGGGCGCACCCGGAGTGCTTCGACGAGGAGACGCGGGCGTATCTTTCGAACAATGAGGATCCGTTCGGATTCCGACGCCTGCAGTATGTTCGCGATGCGGAGGAGTCCAAGAAACTAAATGGCCTGCATGGCCCGTTCGTGGTGATCTCGGCTTCGGGCATGTGTGAACAGGGCCGAATTTTGCACCATTTGCGCAACAATATTGAAGACCCGCGCAATTGCGTACTGATTACAGGCTTTCAGGCGGAGCATACGCTTGGGCGGAAACTGATTCGGAAGCTGCCGGAGGTCAAGATTTTCGGAGAACCTTTGCGCGTGAGAGCCGAGATCCAGTCGCTCGATTCTTTGAGCGGGCACGCCGACCAGGCCAATCTGCTGGAATGGATCCACCCGTTGACGCAGGGTCTGCGCAAAGTCTTTCTGGTACATGGGGAAGCGCAACAATCGGCAGCCTTGGCGCTGAAGTTACGGGAAACAGAAGGTTTGGACGCTGTTCCGGCCGTTCCGGGCGAGTCTTTTGGAGTCTAGCCCGTAACATCGCACCGTTTTGCTGGAAGTCAGTTTGGCCGTCCCCACCCTTTTAAATGTAACCAGAAATCCCAGCACATCCATCTATAATAAAGAGATCGCCTAAGAAGGAGTTTTAAACTAGTGACCCCCACCCCCGCTTACGTCGAATCGCCGAAGCGTTCAGGCCTGTTGACGGCTTTGACTGCCGGCGCGATTGTCGTGTTGATCGGCGCCAACATCTATCTGTACTCGCAGATCGACCATATGCGCACCGATATGAGCGCCATGCATGACAAACTGATGACGGAAATCAGCAACATGCGCGACGCTACAACGGTCACTTCCGCGTCTCAACTGCGGCACTTGGAAGCCTTGAAGGAAGAGTTGGCGTCCACGCGTTCGCAAGCGCAGCGACAGTCGAGCCAAGCCAAGGTAGAGGCGCAGGCCCACGCCGATCAGTTGGCACGCCAGATCAAGGATGAAGAGGCCAAGGTGCAGCAGCAGGTTAGCTCCGAAATCAGCAATGTAAAGGAGACTGCGAGCCAGGCCAACCAACAAGTCGCTGCCCGTGTGGCCGATGTGGCGACGGATGTTGGATCGGTAAAGACGCAGGTCGCCACCACGCAATCGGATTTGCAGAAGACGATCAACGATCTGAAATCCGCACGCGGCGACATGGGCGTTCAAAGCGGTCTCATCGCGACCAACGCGAACGAACTGCAGGCGCTGAAACTGCGCGGCGAGCGAAACTATATCGATATCAAACTCGGCAAGACCAAGCAGCCGGTACGCTTTGGCGATATCACGTTAAAGCTGGAAAAGCTGGATGCCAAGCGCAACAAATACACCGTGCTGGTGATGGCGGACGATAAGCTGACGGAAAAGAAAGATAAGAGCGTCAACGAGCCCGTCCAGTTCTATACGGCAAAGGGCGGCCATATCCCGTACGAAATCGTGATTAATAGCGTCGGCAAAGACCAGATTGTCGGATATCTTTCGACGCCGAAGGTCGAAGCTACGCGCTAGGTAACGGGCCCCGGGTTAAACGGGGCCATCGCGTTTCCAAGCCCCCAGTGCTCGGCCCACGGACGCTTGCGGCCGCTCGCAACATCCAGCAAATAGCGGAAGATTTCCCAACCGACATCTTCAATGGTCGCGTCGCCTGTGGCGATTCTTCCTGCATCGATATCGATCAAATCACTCCATTTTTCCGCTAACGCGGTACGCGAAGAGACCTTAACCACAGGAACCAGCGCGAGGCCATAGGGGCTGCCCTCGCCGGTGGTGAAGACGTGAAGGTTCATGGATGCGAGTTGCTGCGTTCCACAGATGAAATCGCTTGCCGGCGTCGCGGCAAATACCAGACCTTTCGCAGTGACCCGCTCACCATGGGTGGCGACAGCGCGTAAAGCAGTGCTTCCAGCTTTCGCCACGCTACCGAGAGCCTTTTCGACAATGTTGACCAGGCCGCCGCGTTTGTTGCCCGGGGTTGTGTTGGCGGCGCGGTCGGCCGATCCGCGCGCCAGGTATTCGTCATACCAGCGCATCTCGCGGATCAAGTCGCGGGCAATCTCAGGCGTGGCGGCGCGCGGCGTCAGCAAGTGAATGGCATCGCGCACTTCGGTTACTTCGGAGAACATCACGGTCGCGCCGGCGCGTACCAAAAGATCCGCAGCGAAGCCGACCGCGGGGTTGCAGGTTACTCCAGAAAATGCGTCACTGCCGCCACATTGCAAGCCGACGACGAGATGGGATGCAGGGCAAGGCGCGCGGCGGCGGCGATCGAGTTCCATCAGGCGTTTCTCCGCGGCGCGGACAATAGCGGCCACGCTTTCCGCGAAACCGCGCTCGTCCTGCAGACGGATCACATTGGACTCGCCGAGGATGGGCAGATCGCTGCCTAAGAGACGCATGGGCTGGAGCTTTTCGCAACCCAAGCTGACGACCAACGGTTGAGCGGCCAGATTGGCGTGCAGCGAGATGTGCTTCAGCGTGCGGATGGGAATGGCGGCGCCGGGCGCATCGATGGCGACGCCGCAGCCATAGGAATGCGTGATGGCGACCACATCATCGACGTTGGGGAACCGCGGCAGCAGTTCTGAGCGAATACGGCGCGCGGCGTATTCCACAGTGGGCGCCACGCATTGCACGGTGGTGGCAAGGCCGAGCACATTGCGCGTGCCCACGCTGCCATCCGGGTTGCGGTAGCCATCGAAAGTGAAGCCGTCGAGCGGCGGAAGGGACGCGGGGATTGCGGTGGCGAGCGGAAGATCGTCGAGCGAGGGCGCCGCGGGCATGTCGACCAGTTCTTCGCGCACCCAGGCGCCTTCCTCAATGCGCCGGTTAGCCAAGCCAATGTTCTGACCATAGCGAATGACCGGCTGGCCTTGGTCAATCGCGCGCAGCGCCATTTTGTGGCTCTGCGGGATGCGTTCGCGCGCTATGAAGCCCTCCGGATCGACAATGATGCCGACGTTGTCGCCGGGGTTTACGCGTATGAATACGGGCTGCTTTGCCAAACCGGATTATAAGGCAACGACGGCCCCCGCTGTAGCGTCTAGAGGAATGTGAGGCTCTGTCTTATTGCTACCGCACTCGCGGCCCTGGCATTCGGCTCGGCGACGGATTACACGTCCGCGAAACGAAAGTTCGATCTAATCGATAGCGAGCGCTTGCATCCGGGCGCGAAAGTGACGCTTTCGGCCAGTGAGTTGAATGCCTACGTGGCACACGAGGCGCCCACAGGCGTTCGCAATACGAAGCTGATGATTGTCAGCCCGGGAGTGGCGACCGGCTCGGCTTTGATCGATTTCGCACAGGTACGCCGCGCCCAAGGACATCCGCCGGGGTGGCTGATGTCTAAACTTCTATCCGGCGAACACCCGGTGAGCGTTACCGCTCGGATTGTTTCGTCAAACGGACGGGCCACGGTAGAGGTACAGCGGGTGGAAGTATCGGGTGTGGAAATCGACGGAAAGACTCTCGATTTCCTGATTCAAAATCTGTTGCTGCCGATGTATCCCGATGCGGCGGTGGGCAGACCTTTCGAGTTAGGGCACCACATCGAACGGCTGGCGGTGGAACCGGCGGCGGTGGGCGTCTTCATTGGCCGCTAGCCACTTCGCTCTCTAGAGCCGGCGGACTCTCATCCGGCGAGAGAACGATCACCTTCCGCCGCGGATAATACTGCTTCAATTTCGCATTCTCCTCCTCGCCCAAGTCGCGCGCCCACACGATGCGCGCACTATCGATATCAGCGGCATTGTAGACCCATTCGTCTTGAAACGGGTGTTGCGGGTATTGATAGTGGACAAACACGAGCAGTTGGCCCGGCGTCTTTTCCAACTCGCGCTGGACATAGATTCGGCGCTGGGGGTTGCGATGATTGATTCCATTCCAGGTTTCAAACGGTAAGATGGCGCCCGCGATATCTGTTTTTTCGAACAGGTGCGCCCCGTACCAGAACAGGAAGTGGATCGCGCAGAGAAACAGCACAATTCGCGCCGCGTTTGGTCTTGCCGAGGCAAGCCTCTGGAGGCCGACGACTGCGGCCAGAATCATGAGGCACGTGCATGCCGCGGCGTAATGGAGCTGGTAGGCCGGAAAGAAATTGATGCCAAAGGCGAAAAGCGCGAGCGTGATGGCCGCCCAGAGCCATCTCCACTGCCGCATCGAGATGAGAAATAACGGAAGCACCAGATACAACGCGGGCAGAAAAAAGAAACGGTAGTAGCGCACGCGGAATTCAAGGCGCAGAAGAAAGGACGAGAGCGTCTCGGCAGATGGGCCGCGGAACGAGCTCTGCATGCGGTAATCCATCTGCTGCTCTCGAGTGAGAGGGATGTGCGGCCGCGGATTCGTCTGGAACGTGAGGGCGGCAGGTACGCCATATTGGTACTGGCTCAGTTGGTAGGGCAGGGTGGTCCAGCTTCCCGTTACCGCCTTGTTTTGCGCAAGGGTGATGAAGACGGCCGCCGTGACAAAGGCTGCTGCCAGCGGCATCACACGCGCGATGGCGCGCAGTTCTTTGGGGGAGCGCGCGACAGGCGCGAGATAGAGAACCGCGGCTGCAAACAGGAATATCGATTCGTAAGGCCGCGTCAGCAGGTGAATCGCGATGCCGAGGCCCAATAACGCCGCGTCGCGCCTGGTAGGGCTTGCTTTCAATCGCGGCAACGCGCCAAACACCAGGCAGCCGGCGCACGCCGTTACGTCGCCTCCCCAATAGCCGTTGGTCCATTGGCACAGTGGTCCGAACTCGATCACGGCGAGCGCCGCGCCGATCAGCGCCCAGGGGGATGATACCCAACCGCGCAGCATCCAGTAGCAAAGCGCGCAAAATGCGCCGGTGGCGAGAAGCACGCCGGCCCACGGCGTTCCGAACAAGGTCCAGCCAATAGCGAGGGCCAGACCCTGGCCGATGGGATAAATCGAGCTGTAGGTGGGCCGCTGCAAAACGAAAAACGTTTCGAAGAACTGCGGCAGAACGTGGGGCGGATTCGCCAGGCGGAAATGCCGCAGCGTGTCGGCCACTAACAAGTGGCCGAATTCGTCGTAGATGTCGGGCGTGGGAACCGGGTGATTGGCCAGCAGCAAGAGACGCAGAATGATTGAAGCGGCCGCGAGTAATGCCATGCACCATACAGGCCACTGCGCCAATCGGCGCGCCAGCGGTTCCACACTGCGCCGCGAGACAAGAGCGAAGACGACCAGGATCGCCGCCAACGCGAGCTCCAGAAAATCGGCCGCGCCAAAGCCGAGGGGGTTGGCGATCGGCAGGAAGGAGCGGAGCGGATCGAGCGGCGGCATCGGAAGTCTCATTTTGGCATGACACCGCCTAACCGTTCGGTATGCGCATCGTCCATATGTATACTCGATACATATGGCGAACCCGGATACCACCGAAATGATTTTGCTCGCGCTGCTCGAAAGCCGGGCACGCCACGGTTATGAGTTGGCGAAGCTGGTGGAGAGCGAATCCACTGGCAAGATGCAATTTCACGTGGCGTCGCTTTACCCGATGCTCTACCGCCTGGAACGGAAGCGTTTGGTCGAGGGCAAGTGGGTCGAAAAGGCGGGTGAGCGGCGGCGGCGTTTCTATCGCCTCACAGCTGCCGGGCGGAAAACGCTGGCGGGACATCGCCAGAATTGGCGTGAGTTTGTGGAGGCGCTGAATCGCATTGCGGGGTTTGAGCATGCCTGATTCGAAGCCGCACGATTGGCATCGGTTTGTGGCGGAACGGGTACCCGCCACAGATGCAAACGTTCAAGCGGAATTGACTGAGCATCTCGAACAGGCGTACGCCGAAGCGCTTGCATGCGGGAAAACGGAAGAAGAGGCCGTCGCTTGGGCCGAATCGCGTTTTAGCGATTGGCGGGGCCTGGCGCGCGAAATTGCGGAATCGAAGCGCCGCCGGGGCGCGTTAACGGGAAGCATGCAGGATCTGCGACAGGCATTGCGGTTGTTCCGCACCAGTCCTGGGCTCACGGCGATCGCGATACTGACGCTTGCGTTCGGCATCGGCGGGAATACGGCCATTTTTACAATGGCCGATGCTTTGGCGCTGCGGGGACTTCCGTATATCCAGCCGGAGCGGCTCATGGCGATCGAGACAAGTTGGCCGCGGCAGAGCGAACTGGAGCCGTGGACCTCAGCGCTCGATTTCTTCGATCTGCGCGCGCGTGTGCATTCTTTCTCGGAGATGGCCGCAATCAGTCCTATCTGGAACGACATACTGACCGGCAGCGGTCCGGCCGAACGACTGGAGACGCTCTACGTTTCCGCGAATTTGTTCCCGATGCTGGGCGTGCGTGCGGAGCTTGGACGAACATTCACCGCGCAGGAGGATTTCGGCGTAAAAGGCAAACCCGTGGTTGTGCTCTCGCACGCGATTTGGGAGCAGCGCTTCAGCGCGCGGCGCGATATTTTAGGCAGCGACATAACCTTGGATGGAACCGCATTCACCGTGATCGGCGTCTTGCCGCGCAGCTTTCGATATCTGGGCGAACCACTTGCCGGCAAGGCTTCGGACATCGGGGCCTGGATGCCATTGGCTGACAACCAACTCATCGGTACGCCGCGTGGTGTCCGTTTTCTCAAGGTGATCGGACGGCTGAAACCCGGCGCCTCCGCGCAGTCCGCCACGGCGGAAATTCGGGGCTTGAGCCAGTCCCTTGCGCGCGAGTATCCAGCCTCGAACGCGGATGTCGCCACAGACGCTTTGCCGCTGGAAAGGCGCATTTCGGGTTCGCACCGTCTCACGGCGCTGCTACTGCTGGGAGCGGTGGGTTTCGTTCTACTGATGGCCTGCGCGAATGTGGCCAGTTTGCTTTTGGCGCGGGCGGCGGCGCGTCGCAAGGATGTCGCCGTGCGAGCCGCGCTGGGAGCGTCGCGCTATCGTTTGTTGCGGCAGTTGCTCGCCGAAGGGCTTGTCTTGGCGATGGCCGGCGGCGCAGCCGGATGGTTGGCCGCCTATTGGGGTATCGGGGTTCTGAGCGCATTAGCACCGGCGGGTTTGATTTCCGGCGTACTGCATCTCGATCGAAGGGCGCTATTTTTCACCGCGGGCGCTGTGCTGGCTTGTAGTCTTGTGGCCGGCCTGCCGCCAGCGTGGAGCGCCTTGAATAGCAATCTGCAGGATGCGCTGCGACAGGCGGGACGCGGTCTCACGCGGGGCAGCCATCGCCTGCGCTCTTCGCTGGTAGTTTTCGAAATTGCGGCCGCGCTCACTCTGCTGGCGGGAGCGGGATTGCTTATCCGCAGTTTCACTCGTCTGCTGGAGGTCAACCCGGGCTTTGAGGCCCACAACCTCATCTCTATCAGTACGCAAACCCCGCCAAGCATGACCAGGCCGGAGCAGCGCGCCGCGCTTTACGTGCGGATCCGGCAGGACCTTCTTTCCGTGCCCGGGGTGGATGCAGTGGATGCCGTCAGCCGGCTGCCATTGGAGGGCTCGACGTTAGGGTCGTCGGTTTTCATCGAGGGCCGCGCGCCCGGACGCGGCCAGGGACCGAACGTCGAATTTCGGCGCGCGACGCCGGGGTATTTCGGGACGATGCGGATCCCGCTGCGCAGCGGCCGTGCATTTGACGATCACGACGGCGCTGCGCAAGTGGCCGTGATCAGCGAGACGATGCAACGCAAGTTCTGGCCAGGGCAGAGTGCAATTGGCCATCGCATTAAGCTGGGTCCGGACCCGGAGCGGCTGCCCTGGATCACGGTGATCGGCGTGGTGGGCGACGTGCGCCATTATGCGCTGGACGCGGAAGCGCCCGCAACCGTCTACGTGCCTTATGCGCAGAGCCCGCTGTATGCGCCGATTCTGGTGATTCGAACGCATATTGCCGCCGATACGATTATCGCGACGCTCGCCGCCCGCATACGTGCCGCCGATGCGGCTGTACCGGCCTACAACGTCTATTCGATGGAGACGTTGATCGAACGTTCCACCGCGCAACGTCGCTTCGTGATGTCGCTTCTTTCGGGGTTTGCCGGCGCCGCTCTCTTACTCGCTGCGGTGGGTGTCTTTGGCGCGGTATCGCAGTCGGTGGCGCAACGGACGCGAGAGATCGGTTTGCGCATGGCGCTGGGCTCTTCGGCAGGGGAGGCAGTGGCGATGGTGTTTCGCGACGGGATGCGATTGGCGCTGCTGGGGTCGGCCATTGGAATTGCGGCGGCCGCCGTCCTTACTCAGTTCCTCAGGAATTTACTCTTTGAAGTAAAGCCGCTCGACCCGCTTTCGTTTGCGGGCGCGATGGTTACGCTGTTAGGTTTTGCCGCGGTAGCGTGTTATCTTCCGGCGCGGCGGGCGACGCGGGTGGATCCTCTGGTGGCGCTGCGTCAGGATTGAAGGGATTGGCTTTCCATGCGCGCCAGGAACCCACGAATGATTTCGGTCTGTTCCGCGACATCCAATAGAAACGAATCGTGGCCGTAGTTCGATTGAATTTCGGTGTACGAGACGTCCCGGCCGAGCGCTTGCAAGGCGCGCACCATTTCCTGGGATTGGTAGCTGGGATAGAGCCAATCGGAGCTGAAGCTAATCACCTGAAAAGCGCATCGCGCCGGCGCGAGCGCGTCCTCTAACTCGCCCGAGCCGCCGGTGAGATCGAAATAATCCATCGCCTTGGTGATGTACAGGTAGGAGTTCGCGTCGAACCGGTTGACGAACTGCGACCCGCGATAACGAAGGTAGCTCTCTACTTCGAAATCGACATCGAAGCTGAAGCCCACATTCTCTTTGGCGCGTAACCGGCGGCCAAATTTATGGCGCATCGATTCGTCGCTCATATACGTGATGTGACCCACCATGCGCGCCACAGAAAGGCCGGCGGCGGGCGGGTGGGCGCTGTAGTAATCTCCGTTGTTCCAGTTCGGATCGCTCATGATCGCCTGCCTGCCGACCTCGTTGAAGGCGATCTGTTGCGCGCTGTGGCGCGCGGTGGAGGCGATGGGAATCGCCGAAACGATTCGCTCAGGATGAGCGACGGCCCATTCGAGCGCCTGCATACCGCCCATCGAGCCGCCGGTAACGGTCAGCAGTCGCGGGATTTCAAACTGGTCGATGGCCATCTTCTGCAGGCGGATCATATCGGCAACAGTGACCATGGGAAATCGAAGCGCATAGGGGCAACCGGTGGCCGGATCAATTGACGAAGGCCCGGTCGATCCGCGGCATCCGCCGAGTATGTTGGTGCAGATCACGAAGTACCGGTTGGTGTCGAACGCCTTTCCCGGGCCGATCATGTTGTCCCACCAGCCAGGCTTACCGGTCTCGGGACTGATGCCGGCGGCATGGGCGTCGCCCGAGAAGGCGTGTTCGACCAGGATGGCGTTCGATTTCGCGGTATTTAACTCCCCGTACGTCTCGTAGGCGACCTCAACCGGAGTGAGTTTCGAGCCGTTGTCGAGCGAAATTGAGTCGAAGGTAAAGACGCCGCGGTCGATAAGCATCGGGGGAAACTCCATCATAACGTTGCGCGACGGCCTGCCGATAATACTTCCCAAATGGGCAGCTTGAATTGCAATTTGTCCTGCCGTTTCAATATGCGGATGCAGGCGGCTAGCGGCGGCCATTATCTCTTCGCCGCACTCGTCTTTTTTTCTATTGGATCTCGGCTCTGTCGCGCCCGCCCGCCTGGGCGTGCTGGTGCTGGCTAACTACGTGTGGCGCGCGGTTTGGAGTGTATTACGCGCTGCTACTGCCTGCCTGCCCGCTGGTGGATTATTCCATCGGGCTCCGCGCGCTTGATCGACGGTTACCGTTGTAATTCGCGCTTTTCCGCTATCCCCGGGTCATCGAGCAACTGCGTCGAAGTGGCGGCGCCGAGCGTCTGATAATCGCGCAACGCCCACACAACCTTTTTATCTGGGGTAACTTCGATCAATTGCACGGCATTGGTCTTCTCGCCATCGGGCGCGTGGTTATTAATCAGCGTGTTGCCGTTTGCCAGGCGAGTTACTTCCTGGACATCTTCCAGCGGAAGGCCGGGCAGATCGTTCTTATTGATTTCCCAGACGATCTTGCCGGAACGGTCTACTTCGCGCACGTAGCCGCTCACGCCGCCGCTGATCAGGGTGTCGCCATTGCGCAGGCGGACGGCTCCCCACGGGGATTCGGCTTTAACCTGCCACAACGTCCGGCCATCCGGGGTGTATTCCACGACTTTATTGAGATCCATATGCGGCACGAGATAGTTTCCGGCGGGCGTTAGCCTGACATGGCCAAACTGGCCCGCGGGACTCTTGGGGTTTGCGGTATCGAGCGACACCTGCTGTTCAACGCTGCCCGAGAGCGTATTGATCACCATCACAACCGCGGGGTCTCCGTTCTGCATCACCAGAACGCGGTCGCGGTCGATGGGAAACGCCGTATGTATCTTTGTGCCGGCGGGGGCGTTATAGTTCCAAATGACCTTTTTGTCCTGGCGAACGATACTGGCCCCGGTTCCGCGCGCGAAGACGATGGTTCCGTTTGAGAGCATCGTACAGTCGCCCAGTTGATCCCGCGCTGTGAGAGTATAGGTCCACTGCACCTTGCCGTCCTGCAGGATCGAGATCGTAGGCAGGGCTCCAGCCATGGCCGTGCCGCAGTATAAGAAAGGATGTTGGGCGAGTCCTCTGCCGGGCAAGTCATCCTCTGCTAACGCCGCGCACGCTGCGAATACCAGTAAGATCAAAGAGCCGAGCTTCACGCGGACTCCACTACGGAATGGAGAAAGGCGAGATCTTTACGGAGCGCGCCGAGCATGTCCGGCGCCGTGTACTCCTGATGCAGCGAAATGGGACCGTTATATCCTATCGTGCGCAGAGCAGCCATAGTGGCTTTCCAATCGACGGCGCCGTCGCCCATGGGGCACCACGCCTCTCGCCAACCGGTTGGCTCCTTGCGCCAATAAAAATCCTTCACCGCAACCATCTTCAAACGCGGCAACGCCAGACGCATGCTTACGGTATGGCCGCCGAGACCGCCTTCAATGGCGGCATGGCCCGGGTCGTAATAGAAACCCGTCCATTGCGGGTCGAGATCGTTGATCATTAGCCAGGTGTCCCAAACGGCTTCTCCGATGTAATCGCCGGAGTGGTTGTGCAGGCCCATCGCAATCTTATGTTCTGCGGCGAGCATGGCCAGACGGTGCACCTCGGCGCCGGTGGATTTGACTTGCGATTCTACCGGGCCAGCCATATAACGCCAATATCCGGGTTTGAAGAACGGTATCCCCAAGCTTGCAGCGGTACGAAGGGTGGGATTGGCCGCCGGGTCGGAAGCGGAGGTAATTCCGGTCGTGATCATAGGGACGGTTAGGCCATGCTTCCGCAGGGTTTCGACGGCGCGCGGCAGGTCCTCCACGACGCGTTCGGGAAGTACGTGGCCATTGGGGCGCACGGTGAGATCTACGCCATCGAAGCCGAACGCTTTTGCGGTTTTCCCCAGCTCTTCATAATCGAGGTCGGCCATGTGCTTGGAAAAGATTACCAGCTGCGGCTTGAAGGTTTGCGCAGGCGCGGCGAGGGCAGACGCCGCAACTCCCAAGAACGTTCGCCTCGAAACACTCATCTATAGTAAGACTCCTGATCCCTGTCCGCCGGTTCCAACCGTTTGCTCTTGTTCAGCATTCATCTAACGACCGAACCGAATGTCCTATTTTAAGCGCGCGCGAGAGGTTGCGAAGGGTTTTCGCGCTTCGCCTTTCAAATCTCTTGGATAGTCCAATCGGGCTATTGGAAGGGCCAATATTCGCTGGGCGACGGCTATGCGATCACGCCGCGAAGAGAACTCGACTTGGTTACGATGAAATTACCCATGGAGCCCCCAATCTTTATCCAAATCGATGAAAATCCGAACTGCGCCGAAATGGACGGGCTGGTGTTTCAGCCCAAAGCGCCGTCTCGCGCAGTCAAACGCGTGCGGGTTTCGCGCGACGGCGTGACCGGCTGGCGCGAAATCGTTGGTCTGGAGCAAGGCGGCGTCGCTTGCCCGGCTGTTGCATCCTTAATTGACGATTCGGGAGATGGAAGCTGCTACCTGATTAGCGGCGGGGCTTGGGGGCTCAAACTCTCATCGGAATCGGGGGATTTCGGCGAGCCCTATATTGTTCTCGGGGGTGATGGAGCGGACGTAGAATTCCTCTGAAACGGCCCTTGCGTGCCATACTCATGATTTGTTCACCTACTCCAACAACGACCTCTATTGCGAAGTCACGCCTTTAGCCGATGTTGCGGCTCGCGTAGGCACGCCCGCTTATGTCTACTCCACCGGCACGATACTCGAGAATTATCGCGCCTACGATACTGCCTTCGGCGAAATCCCACATCTGGTCTGCTATGCCGTAAAAGCCAACTCCTCGTTGGCTCTGCTTCGCCTGTTGGCCCAGACCGGCGCGGGCTTCGACATCGTGTCCGGCGGCGAACTTTTCCGCATTCTGGAAGCCGGGGGCGACCCTTCGAAAGTAGTCTTCTCCGGAGTCGGCAAGACAGCGGACGAAGTTGATTACGCCCTCGGCAAAGGCATTCATGCTTTCAACTGCGAGTCCGAGGGCGAACTGGCGCTGATCGACGCCATTGCCGCGCGGCATGGAGTGGAGGCCGGGTTTGCCATTCGCGTCAATCCCGACGTGGACGCCGTGACTCATCCCTATATATCGACGGGACTCAACGAACACAAGTTCGGCATCGCGTTGGCCGAAGCGCCTGGGGTCTATGAACGCGCGCGCCAATTCCGCAATCTCAAGGCGGAGGGCGTAAGCTGCCACATCGGCTCGCAGATCCTCGACCCGAAGCCCATCTATGAAGCGCTCGACAAGGTGCTTAGGCTCGCTTCCGCGCTGAAGACGGCGGGCCATCCCATGCGACGCCTCGATCTGGGCGGCGGGTTGGGGATCGCATATAAAGTGGGGGAGCGCGCGCCCGATATCGTTGGCTTCGTTCAGGCGATGGAGGAGAAATTGCGCGCAAGCGGATTGCGCATCGAAGTGGAACCGGGACGCTCTATCGTAGGACCCGCGGGCGTTCTGCTGACGCGCGTACTTTATCGCAAGCGTAACGGCGCCAAAGAATTCATCATCGTGGATGCCGCCATGAATGACCTGCTGCGGCCTTCTCTCTACCGGGCGCACCACGACATTCTTCCGGTACGCCGGAGTTCGATGCCGGCGGTGATTGCGGATGTCGTGGGGCCGGTGTGCGAGACCGGGGATTTTCTGGCGCGCGACCGCGAAATGCCAAACGCGATGCCCGGAGACTATCTGGCGGTGATGACGGCAGGCGCTTATGGGTTCGCGCTCTCTTCCAACTACAACTCGCGCCCGCGCGTTGCGGAGGTGCTGGTAGACGGCGCGCAATTTCGCGTGATTCGAACCCGGGAAACGTACTCCGACTTGATTCGAGGCGAGGCGATATGACGCCGGCCAGATATACCTGCCACCGGGCGGCGGGACCAATCGTCATCGATGGCAAGCTGGACGAACCATCGTGGCGAAACGCGCCGAAGTCGAATGCGTTCGTTGACATCGTGACCGGGGAGGCGGCATGGTGGGACACTCGCGTTGCGATGCTGTGGGATGACGAGAACCTTTATTTTGGCTTCTGGGCGGAAGAGAATGACGTTTGGGGAACCCTCACGGAACGCGATTCGAAAATCTACGAGGAGAACGACCTGGAGCTTTTCATTGCCGGACGAGACGCTTATTATGAGTTTGAAATCAATGCGTTCAATACGGTTTATGAGGTCTTCTGGATCTGGAAAGATATCTTTCCGGGCAACCCGCTTTTCTGCGGCAAGCCCGAATTCGACCCGACTACGCAGCGCACGATGACGCTCGACGGCGTGGGAGGCCATGTCCATCCACGCGGCGAGCGTTGGGGATTTCTCGATTGGGATCTGCCGGGATTGCGTACCGCCGTAAACGTCGATGGCGTGGTAAACAGCCGGACCAAAACAGATCGAGGCTGGACTGCCGAAATCGCCATCCCGTGGCGAGGCCTGGAACTAGTAGCCGACGGGCGTTCGTTGCCGCCGCGTGACGGCGACGTCTGGCGCATCGATTGTTCGCGCTTCGAAAAGATTGGACGGAACGGTGAGACTCTAGATCCCTGTGCGGGCTGGACTTGGAATCGCCACGGCCACTACGATTCCCACATTCCGGAAGTGTTCCCCTACGTTATGTTTGCCACGAGCTAAATTCGCTTACGTATGATTACGTACTTATCGCCCAATATTTCGGACCATGAAGTGCTACAAAATACGAGTGCGTCTTCTTTTGGCCGTCGCTTTGGCGACCGTCGTGCCACTCCAAGGTTACTCCGTTCTCACCCATGAAGCGATCATTGATAGCGCTTGGGACAAGGATATATCACCTCTTTTATTAAAGCGCTTCCCGAATGCTAGCCGGGAAGATCTGCTTACCGCGCATTCTTATGCCTATGGCGGCTGCATCATCCAGGACATGGGCTATTATCCCTTCGGCAGCAAGTTCTTTAGCGATTTGCTGCATTATGTCCGCAGCGGCGATTTCGTTATCAACCAAATCACCGCCTCGCAGGACATCAACGAATATGCTTTTGCCCTGGGCTCATTAGCGCATTATGCGGCGGACAACGAAGGCCATTCCATCGCCGTGAATCCGTCGGTGAGCGCGGAATATCCCAAACTCGCAAGGGAGTTCGGACGTTCCGTGACCTATGCCGACGACCCGACCGCGCATCTGCGGGTGGAGTTTGGCTTCGACGTAATGCAGGTTGCGCGCGGCAACTATGCGCCACAGTCTTATCACGATTTCATTGGCTTCCATGTTTCAAAGGAACTACTGAATCGAGCCTTTCTGGCAACTTACGGGCTAGAACTGAAGGATGTTTTTACCGACTTAGATTTGGCGTTGGGCACTTACCGCCGCGCGGTAAGTAGCTTTATTCCGGAAATGACCAGAGTGGCATGGAACCTGGAGAAAAAAGACCTGAAAAAGGGGGTTCCGCGCCGCGATCGCGCTAAGTTCATTTACAATCTCTCCCGTGCAAGTTACGAAAAGGAATGGGACCACAAGTATCAGAAGGTGGGAATAGGCGCGCGTGTGCTGGCGTTTTTCATTCGCATTCTGCCCAAGGTGGGACCGCTGAAAGCCGCCTCCTTTAAGCCGCCCACGCCGCAGACCACCAAGTGGTTCGAAGACAGCTTTGACCAAACTCTGACCGCCTATCGGACGTTGCTGGCTAAGGCCGAACAACACCAACTGCAACTTACCAACAGTAACTTCGATACAGGCGAGCCCACTAAGCCGGCGAAGTATTCGCTGGCCGATGAGGCCTATGCCAAACTGGCGATCAAACTGGCCAACCAGACCACCTCTTCGGCCGATCCAAAAATGAGAGCCGATATTCTGCTGTACTTCCGCGACGAAGCATTGCCCTTTGCCACAAAGAAAGACCCTAAACAGTGGCAACATACCCTCGATGCCGTTGCCACGCTGCGGACCGCGACCGCCAATTCTACAGGCGCGGTAGGCTCGCGGTAGCATCGAAGCTTGAAACCCAGATACGCTCCGGCCGACGCCAGCTACGTGAGCAGGCGCGGACTGCGCCGCTACTCCGGCGCGCTCCACTTGCGGGCTATGGGCGTATTGGCCGGATCGGCGCCGCGCCAGACTTCGACCTGGCGCGGTGGGTTGCGCCATATTTCCCGGCCCACGCTTTTGCCTGACCGCTGAGGAAAGCCGCGCGGCACGGTATCGATTGGTCACTCTGGTTGCGATCGCCGTTCTCACCCTCGGGTACGTGCCTTGACGGCCAAGCACCGGATTGATCGCCAGTTTCCACACGATCATCTTTGCCTACGGACGTCATATCTACTCGCTCTCGCGACCGGCTACTTTCCAACTTGGCATTCTGTGACGCCCGGACGCCGAAAGACGCCTGATCGAGCGCTCATCCTCGAGGCGCTTCGGATATGGTGTTGCTCAGGTGATTCGTCTGACGGCGTCATGAGCGTCCCTTAGGCGTTGCGGGATTGCGTCTCCAACGTGCGTCCCGAGAATTACCTGTAATCACGCTGCCCGCACTCTTCACTTTTTGATGCGGAAAGCGCGAGCGCGGAAATTGACCGGCGTAGCCTTGAAAGAAAAGGCCGCCAGGAAAGAGGTAAATTATCCCCGCCGGAATGCTTTGTATCCCGCGAAAACGTGTGAAAGCATTGACAGCGATCACATTAGGTGATAAACAGCATATAAGCGTCTTTAGCTGTCCCTGACCTCTGAGGTGGAAACTTGGTACGGGATGGCGCTTCAGTTTGCCTTGGGTGAAGCTTAAAGATAGGGTTTAAGAAAGTGGGAGGAGATTCGCTTGAAAGTCACCGTCGCCTATTCAGTGATTTGTCTTCTGTCGTTTGGGTCTTTCGCGTATGCTCAGGAATTCCGCGCCAGCATTGCCGGCCATGTAACGGATTCATCTGGAGCAAGTGTTCCGCAGGCAAAAGTCCAGGCTACAAACATCGCAACCAAAGAAGTCACCAGCGCTACAACCGATAGTTCCGGGGGATATACAATTCCTTTACTGCAGCCCGGAATTTATAAGCTGACGTATTCAGCTACCGGCTTTAAACAATACGTCCGAGAAAATATTAGTCTGCAAATCAGCCAAGCGGCTGGTATAGATGTCAAGCTCGAGGTAGGCGCCTTAACCGAAACCGTGGAAGTCAACGGCGAGGCCGCGATGCTGGACACACAGAGCGGCAGCCGCAGCGGTCTGATCGACACCAAAGAGGTTTCGGATCTGCCGTTGAATTCCGGCCGTAATCCGTTCATGTTGGGGCTCACCGCCTCCGGCGTAACCTACCGTGGAGCATCCATTTGGCAGCGTCCGTTCGACAACGGCGCGATCGCGGATTGGGTGGTCAACGGCGGCTGGCAATCCAGCAATGAATTCCTACTGGACGGCGCGCCAAACAACGCGCAGATGGGCACCAACAATATCGCTTATGTCCCCATGGTAGAGACCGTTCAGGAATTTACCATGATGCAGAACACCTACGATGCCCAATACGGACACACCATGGGCGGCATCCTGAATACGGTAATGAAGAGCGGCGGGTCGCAGTTTCACGGCACCGGCTGGGAGTTCCTGCGCCGATCGGCGCTCGATGCGAACAACTTCCAGAACAACGCGGCTTCCGTGTTTGCGCCCAAACCGAGCCATTACCTTGACGATTACGGCGGGCAGGTTTCAGGACAGGTGATCATTCCGAAACTGCTTCCGCGGAATGGCTACGTGAAGCTGTTTTACATGGGCGCGTTTCAGAACTATCGTGAAGCCACGGTCAACCCGTTGCTGGTGAGCTGGCCGACGTCAGAGATGCGTACCGGCGATTTCAGCAAGCTGGTCAACGGCGCGGGGTTGCCCATAACCATTTATGACCCTTTGACCGCGGTCTATGATGGCAGTGGTAATGTCGTAAGCAACCGCCAGCCGTTCCCCGGGAACATAATCCCCGCCAACCGAATCAACCCAGCCGCAGTCGAGCTGACCAAACTAATGCCTCTGCCGAACACTGCCACGCTGGGCCAGCGGTATGGTACGCAGGACCTCAGCCTTCCCGGTGTTACGGATCACGATGCGTACTACAACATGACCATCAAGTTCGACTGGACGATCGGTGACAAGAACCGCTTCTTCATGCGCGAAGGTTCCAACGACCGTACCGAGCACCGGCCGGTCAACGGAATTGTGGGATTGGGCGAGGATGGCCAGTTGCCATTCCAGCGGATCAACGACACTTACGTGCTGGATTGGACCTCGACCCTGAGCCCGACCACGGTGCTCGATCTGCGCGCTTCTAACACCAGGTTTGTGGAAAAGGGCTCGGGTTTCGATAACGCCGGTTTCGATTTGACTTCGCTGGGCATTCCCAAATCGCTCGTGTCGCAGTTGCCTGGCGGCTACTTGATGGGCGTCTGGAGCATCGGCGGCTATCAAACCCTAGGTCGCACGAGCAGTGACAATATCACCAACAGCTACGGCCTTGAAGGAAGCCTCACCAAGATTTGGGGAAAACATTCCATCAAGATGGGCCTTGACCTTCGCCGGATTCAGTATCTGGTGCTGGACACAGGCAGCATTTTGGAAGAGGATTTCAGTTCCACATGGACGCAGCAGGTGTACAACAATGCCGGTAACGGCCTGGGCGGAGACGGCTATGCCAGCTTCCTTCTGGGTTATCCCAGCGGCGGACAATCCAACTACGCCGCATATCCGTTTTATCGCCAGTGGTACATCGCGCCTTACATACAAGATGACTGGAAGGTCAACAGCCGCCTCACGCTCAACATGGGGCTGCGGTATGACATCAACGAGCCGGTCACGGAGAAATATAACCGTCTCGATGCCGCGTTTGACCCAAATATCGCCAGCCCCATCGGGTCGATGGTTGCGAATAACATCGCGTCGCTCAAGCTGCAGATTCCGGCGCAATATGCATCCCTCTATGCAGGCCTGTCAAATCTAAAAGGGGGCATGACGTTCGCCGGGGCAAACGGCAACTCGCCAATGCCTGCCAAGATCGATTGGACCGGAATCCAGCCCCGGATCGGCGGCGCCTACCGTATCAGCGATAAGCTGGTGGCACGCGCCGGATATGGCATTTACATTGTCAACCCGAACAACGACTGGCTGCAAACCGCCGGTTTCAGCAACAACACGTCGTTGGTGAATAGCAATGATGGGGGCCGTACGCCGATCCAAGGCGTTATGAACAATCCGTTCCCCAGCGGGATCAATTTGCCGACAGGCTCGAGCCTGGGCCCCGTGACCTACGCCGGCAAGAGCATCAATTGGTTCAATCCTAACTTCATCCTTCCACGGTCGCACCAGTTCTCGGCCGGCTTCGAATACCGTGTAAGCCAAACGAGCACGCTGGAAGCGTCTTACGTGGGAAGCCGCGCTGCCCACACCCAATCGAACATTCCGTTCGACATCAACCCGAGCTACGAGCAGTGCAGCGTGCTATACGGCGCCAAGGCTCCGGCCGGATTTGCTTCGCCCGCGGCATATTGCAATCAGACTCTGCCGAACCCGTTCCAGGGGCTGGCGCCGTTCCTCGGCACCAGCATGTATACCAATTCGACGATCTCGCTCAACCAATTACAGCGCCAGTTTCCGCAATTTACCGGCGGCACGGAATACGGGCTAAATGACGGGCACGTCTGGTACAACTCACTGCAGGTTAACTACAACCACCGCATGCGGAACGGCCTCAATCTCTTGCTCAATTACACGTTGTCCAAGCAGAATGAGCGCTGGGGTTATTTGAACATTTACCAACAGCCCATCCAATACCAGGAAGGTCTCTATTACGCCGATCGGCCGCACTTCATCAAGGCGACCATCGTGTACGATCTTCCGTTCGGCAAGGGTAAGCAATTCCTTCCCGGAGTGCATGGAGTGACGGACAGGCTGGTCAGTGGATGGCAGATTAACTCATTCGTCACGGATTCGCCCTTGGGCGAGCCCGCCAACCAATCCGGCAGCATCGAAGCCCTCAAGAACCCTGGTCAATCCACCGTACACTGGGGCGCCAACAAGGTGCAGATCTTCAACAACTGCATTCTCAACGAAGATGACACCGGCGCCATCGCGCCGTTGCCGCAGAGCATCGCCAATGGATGCAGCGCGACGGATTTCTCGCAATACGCCTGGCTCCAACTGCCGCCTAACTACCGGCCGAACCAGGTCAATTCCTCGCGCAGCCCCAACGTGCGCGTCCAGGGCACCTACACCGCGGATATTTCCATCATTAAGGACACGCGCATTAACGAACGCGTCCGAACCCAATTCCGCGCGGAGGCCTTCAACGCGTTCAACCACTGGAACTACATGCTGGCGAACGTGAATAATTCGGCCACCGATCCGAACTTCGGCAGCATTATTCCGCATACGCAATCTACCCAGGCCAGCGTCAATCCGCGCTCTATCCAGCTCGGATTCAAGGTGATCTGGTAGAATCCGCAAATCGTTGTTAGAATCGGGGCGGGCTTCGGTCCGCCCCTTTTTTATGGTCGCCACTCTGGTTGCGCTGGCTCTGTTTGTCGCGGATGGTTCCGCCGACGCCGCAAAGTGGAAGGCGCAAGGCGTGAATTTTGCGGCGCGCGGCGATTATGCCCATGCGGTGGAACCCTTCCACCGCGCCTGTCTGCTCGACCCCAAATTGCCCGACGCATGTCTGTATTTCGGGCGTACCCTCTATCTGCTGGATCGCTTTGATGATGCTCTGAACGTGCTTCGCGCCGCGCTTGCTAACGATCCGGGGAACGGGCAGATTTATCGCATCGAGGCCATGGCTCTGGAGGCATCCGGAAAGACGGTCGAAGCCGAGGCGGCCTTCCGCCAAGCCATCAGCCTGGACAAGAACTCGCCCCCCGACGAAAACCCGGCCATCGACTACGGCGTCTTCCTTTACCGTTTGGGGCGCGCCGAAGCGGCTCTCGATCCGCTGCAGGCTGCGATCGAACGCCATCCAGATTCGGCGCGTGCTCAGTTGGAACTCGGGTGTGTCCTGCTCTCGCTCGATCGCGTGCCGCAGGCCGCCACTCATTTGGAGCGCGCCACCGCGCTTAATCCCTCCGGCGCGCGGGGACATCTCTTGCTAGGCAAGGCTTACCAAAGGATGGGAAAGAGCGAACTGGCGCGGAAGGAGCTCGATCAAGGCTCGCGAATCGTCAAATAGCGGTCGGCCTGCACGCCTTCCACACGCGAGACGGTTCCGCTTGGCCAACGGATTTCGATTGCTGCGCGGGTTTCAGCACCCAGTCCAAAATGAACCCGCACATCGCTGGAACTGGCGTAGCCCACCGACGTGGTGACGTGATTCCACTGTTCGCCGGCCGCGGTGCGGATGTGGACCACGGCGCCGATTCCATCGCGATTGCTGGCGTGGCCGACGAGCTTGAGCCCTAACCAGTGACGCCCGCCGCCGGTCACGTTGCGGAGAACGAGAGGGCCCTCGCCCAAACGCGAGACCACCACGTCGATTCGGCCATCGTTATCCAGGTCGCCGAAAGCCGCGCCTCGGTTGAGCGCCGCGGGACCAACCGGCACGGGGTTGAAGGCGCCGTCGGGCTGCTGCATGAGGGCCACGCTGCGCTGCCGCGCGGGCGTGCCTGAGACGGCATCGGAGTTTTCATTCAGGTCTCCATTAGCCGCGAACAGATCTTTGCGGCCGTCGTTGTCGAAGTCGAAAATACCGTTGCTCCATCCAGTGGTGGCAACTGTTGCGGCGCCCACGCGCGACCGGTAAGTGAAATCCCCGAACAGCCCCTTGCCCAGATTGCGATAGAGCGGGTAGGTTTCGTGTGCGATGGCCGTCAGGAACAGGTCCGGACGGCCGTCGTTATCCACGTCGCGGAAATCCACGCCCATGGAGGAGAGCGTGCGTCCGTCGTCGTTGAGCGCAATTCCGGCGGCGAGTCCCACTTCCTGGAATCGTCCATTGCCCTCGTTGTGAAACAGGAAATTGGGCCGTGTGTCATTGGCCACCAGGATATCGGTGCGGCCATCGCCATCGTAATCGGCGAAGGCCACGCCCATTCCCTTGCCAATGTGGCGGCGAATGCCGGCCGATTCGGAGACGTCAGTGAAGGTTCCGTCTCCATTGTTGTGATAAAGGGTATTGGGCAAGCCGGTATAGAGATCGGGATGGCAGTGAAGCGCGGCGCCGGAGCGTGGGTCGCGACACGATGGCTCCGTCTTCGGATCCCACGCGACGTAGTTCACTACAAACAGATCGAGCCGTCCGTCGCCATCGTAGTCGAACCAGCCGGCGGCCACGGACCAAGGCTCGACGTGTATACCCGCCTTGGCTGTGACGTCTTCGAACGTTCCATCACCGCGATTGCGATACAGCATATTGCGCCCTACCCCGGCGACGAAAAGATCGGGGTGGCCGTCGTTATCGAAGTCGGCGGCGGCGACTCCCATGCTGTAGCCTGCTCCGGAGACTCCTGCGTGAGCGGTGACATCCTCAAAGACGCCGTTGCCGCGATTGCGGTAAAGACGATTCCAGTAGCGCGGGTCGCGCTTGTCGAGTGTGGGTTGAAGCGCGCCGTTGGTCAGGAAGATATCGAGCAAGCCGTCGCCATCGTAATCGAGTAGCGCCACGCCGCCCAGCATGGTTTCAAGCTGGCGCTTCTCGCCGGGCAGCGCTCCATTGTTCAATACGAATGCGATGCCGGAGCGCGCCGCCACATCTTCGAAGGCAACCGTGCCGGCCGGCGGCGCCGATTCGAGCGACAGGAGAATGGCGGACGCCAGTACACAGATAAGAGCGGAGCGCAACACGTCAGTTGAGCTTTTTCCAATCGGCCGAATCTTCGCGAATGGAGAGAATCTGATTCACATCCAGATTGTTGAAGACTTGTTTGACTCCACTTGGCCAGCGGATTTCCAGCGAATCGATTTTGGCCTTCTTGCCAAGTCCGAAATGCTGGCGGTAAGGGTTAGTGGACCCGAAACCCTCGCTGCCTTTCACTTCACGGTATACCAGGAGATCGCCGGCCTTGGCAGTGAGTTGCGCGCCCACCGCAAAGCGATTGCTCTTTACTCCGCGCAGATCGACTTCCAGCCAGTTGTTCTGGCTGGCTTTCAAGTTGTGATAGAAGGCGTCATAGGCATAGTCGCCCGGATAATGACCGCCGAGTTGCGCGAAGATATCTAGCGCACCAGTATTGTAAAGGTCGACGAACGCGACGCCGTGACCCTTGTTGCCGGGGCGGGCGAAGCCCACATAGCGGGTCAGGTCGGAAAAAGAACCATTGCCGTTGTTACGGAAGAAACGGTTCGGCTCGAGACGGCTCATCTGCGGATCGCCGACTCCGAAGTAAAAATCCACGTAACCGTCATTATCCACATCGGCGACTCCCGCGCCCATGGTTCCCATTGGATAAAAAAGCTTCGCCTCGAACGTGACGTCCGTAAAAGTGCCATCGTGGTTGTTGCGGAAGAGACGATTGCTGTCTTTGTTGATCTTCCCGGCATTGGGCGGCGCATAGCCCTTCCTTAGCCCTTCCACGGTGGCATCCCAAGGGGCCAAACTGGTGGTCAGAATGTCGGGCCAGCCATCGTTGTTATAGTCCACGAAGAAGCAGACGAAGCCGTTGTGAGGGCCCTGGTAGACGCCAGCCTTTTTTGCGACCTCCGTGAAGTGCCAGTTGCCGTCGTTATGATACAGCCGGTTAGGCGCAGGATCGAGGCCGTTGAACAGGATATCGAGGCGTCCGTCTTTGTCGTAATCGCCGAGCGCCGCGCCGATCGCGCCGAATGCCGCCGGCTCATCGATTCCCGCCGACTTGGTCATATTGGTGAACGTGCCATCGCGATTGTTGCGGTAGATTTGCGGAACGGAGCCTTCCTTAAGCACTCCATTCGCGATTACCACGTCCAGCCATCCGTCATTATCCAGATCGCCCCATAGAGAGACAAAGCCCGATCCAGGATCGGCAAGGCCGCTCTTGGCGGATACGTCGACAAAGTGGCCATGATCATTGTGAAATAACTTGTCCGGCATAGGACCGTTCCATCCATTCAGCGCAATGAACAGATCGAGCCAGCCGTCGTTGTCGTAGTCCACCAGATTCAGCGAATAGCCGGAAGGAACTTTCCCCAATCCTACCTGATCGCTGACGTCGGTGAACTTGTCGCCATCATTGCGGTAAACGGTGATGAAGCCGCCGCTTCCGCTGACGATCACGTCGAGTTTGCCATCGCCATTGATATCGCCCCAGGCCTCCGTGCCATTTCCGTGCAGCGAGTGAATCCCAAGTTTGGGGGCGATATCTTCGAATGCCAGCAGCGGCGGATTGGCCGGGTCAATCGCGGGCTCATCTACCGGAAAGGCAACTGCCGCGGGCATGGCCGGCGGCGGCCCTTGCAACTGGTCAAGCGCCACGTGAAGCAGCCATTCGTCCGTGGAATTCATGTGCACCTGGAGGGCTTCGTAGAAGTTGCGCCCGGCCGCAACGAATTGGCCGGTTCGATAGTAGCAAGCGCCCAGTTCGCGCAGCACTTCCATTTTTTGGGCGGGTGAAAGATTGCGCGTGAGGGCCTGCTTGTAGAGCGTTATGGCTTCCGGAAAATTGCCGCGGCGCGAGTGCGCGTTCGCCATGAGCAGAAGCGCGCTGCATTCGTCGGCGCTGAACGGCATGGAATCGTCCAGCACCTGTTCCAGCATGTCGATAGAGCGGTCCAGGCCAAGCATAGGGTCGTGCGGAACCCGGTTGCCGCTCTCTTTGGTGAAGCGGACCTCGCCGCTCATCCAAGAGCTGAGATCGAGCAGAAATCCGTTGTCGTGCGGCTCCAGCTTCGCGACGCGCGCCGCCAACTCATAGGCAAGGTTCGGATTGTAATAGAGCAACTCGGCGCGAGCATGCAGTACGGCCTTGGCGCGCAAGGCGGGAATGTGGTTCGGGTCGCGTTGCAGAGCGCCGTCCAGCATTTCCATCGCGAGCGCAAGGCACACGCGGCGCTTTCCGGGGTCCTCGATCTGGTAGAAATCCATGAGGTAAGAACGGGCAATCTGGTAGAGTACCTCAGCGTCGTTTGGACGTAATCGTCGCTGTTCCTCCAGTTCCTTGCGGGCTTCGGCGGTATTGCCCTCGCGCAATAGCAGCATTGCCTTGCGCAACGGTCCAGTCTTCTCGGGCAGGGGGATTACGGGAAACCCGTGGCCCTGATGGTCCTGTTGGCCAAACAAGCGCTGCACCAGCAGACTCGCAACTGCCAATCCGAAAACTACGACGCATCTCCAAAGCCAACGCTGCATTGGTGCAAAGCCTAATTCTCCAGTGTAATAGGAAACGCGTAGTAAGAAACTTAAAGTGAGAAACGTCTCTCGTAGAAACGCGGCGGGAACAAATTGCCGCGAGGTTGCGTATGCCTTGCATCGAGGACAAGATGCGTCTACTCTGCGCTGCCCTACTCGCGCCCGCGACACTCCTGATGAACTCTTGTCTCTACGTCGACATGGGTGAATTCGCGCGCTATAGCCGCGACTTTCATTACAATTTTCCGATGCAGGCTGGTGGCCGTCTGAGTGTGGAGGGTTTCAACGGCAGCATCGAAATCACGCCGTGGGACCAGGCTTCGGTGGATATTAGCGGCACGAAACACGCGCCCAGCGAGTCGCAAGTGGACGCGTTCAAAGTGGATGTCGACCATACGCCAGACTCTGTTTCCATCCATGCGGCCCGCCAGTATGATTGGCACGGCAACTACGGCGTCCGTTTCACGATCAAGGTTCCGCGCGGAACGGTGCTCGACCGGATCGTGACCTCAAATGGAGCCATCCATGCGGTCGAAGGCAAAGGACCCGCACGTTTCAAGAGTTCGAATGGCGCCATCCGCGCCGAAAAATTTCATGGCGCGCTCGATGCGCAGACCAGCAACGGACCCATCGAACTCGACGAAGTGGATGGCGACGTAACCGCCCACACTTCGAACGGTCACATTCGCGTGGATGCGATTCGTGGGTCGCTCGATGCGGAGACCAGTAACAGCGGCATCAAAGCCACGGTTCTGCATGCCGATCGCGAGGTGCGCGCGGAAACCCGAAACGGAGCGATCGAACTAAATCTACCCGGCGGCTTGTCCAGCGGCGTCCGCGCTCATACCAGCAATAGCGGAATCACCATTCGCTTGTCCGATCCGGTGAATGTGCGCCTTTTAGCGCACACCAGTAATTCTTCGATTAGTTCCGATTTCGATGCCCGCTCACACGGCGAAGTGCGCCGTAACGAGTTCAATGGATCGATTGGTTCGGGAGGACCGCTACTCGATCTATCGAGTTCCAATGGGCCGATCCGCATCGCGCGGAACTAAGCTTGAAGTCGGCTTGATCGGGCTTGTCCGGGCCTAAGCCCCGTGGCATTTCTTGTACTTCTTGCCGCTGCCGCAAGGGCAGGGATCGTTGCGGCCGGTCTTCGCGCCGCCGTTTACCGTTGTAGCGCCGGTTGTGCCATCGCCTCCGATTTGAAGATCCGCCAGTTCCTTGTCTTTCCTGCGCAAGGTGGTTTTGGTGAAATCCTCCATCGTCGCCTTCGCCGCCAGGCGTTGCTGTTCGCTCGGCTCAGGCTTGGCAGGTTCAATGGCTTCTTCTTCCTCCTCTTCGTCCTCTGGATAAGGAAGCACGGGCGCTGCGCCCATGTTGACCTGAAGAAAGTAAAGGTATCGGACCGTTTCATCTTCGATCCGGTCCATCATCGCGGTAAACAGCTCGTATGATTCTTTCTTATATTCGACCAGCGGGTCTTTCTGGCCATAGGCGCGGTTGCCGATTCCCTGCTTCAGCTCGTCCATCGACAGCAAATGGTCTTTCCATTGGTTGTCGATTACCTGCAGCATGACAATGCGCTCAGTCTGCCGCATTACGTCCGGCCCCACCAGGTCTTCTTTTTCCTGATACTTCTCCTGCAGCCGGTCGAAGATGCGATCGATGATCTCGGCTCGCGTCAAGCCGGCAATATCCGCATGGTCGATCTTGGCGCCGAACGAGCTGAGGATATCGTTGCGGAGATTGGGAAGATCCCAGGTGTCCGGGTGCTTGTCCTCCGGACAGCGCATCTCGACGAACTGGTCGACAATGCCGCGCACCATGTCCATGACGCGTTCTTTTTGATCGGCGCCCTCCAACAACTGGCGGCGTAGGCCATATACCGCCTGCCGCTGCTTGTTGTTGACGTCGTCGTATTCCAGAAGGTGTTTGCGCGCTTCGAAGTTCTGCGCCTCGACAGCCTCCTGCGCCTTCGCGATGCGCTTGGTGATCAGCTTCGACTCGATCGGCACATCTTCTTCCATGCCGAGCCGCAGCATCAGGTTCTGCATGCGCTCGCCGCCGAAGATCCGCATGAGATCGTCCTGCAACGAAAGGTAGAACTTCGAGCTGCCTGGGTCGCCTTGCCGTCCCGCGCGGCCGCGGAGCTGATTATCGATGCGCCGCGAGTCGTGCCGTTCCGTGCCTAATATGTGCAGGCCGCCCAGCGCCACCACTTCATCATGCTCTTTGTCGGTCTCCTGCTTGAAGCCGGCGAAGAGTTCGTCCCACTTATCGCGCTGCACACGGTAGAACTGGTCGTGATGCGTGAAGTAGTAGAAGTGCTCGTCGGCGATATACTGTTCCTGGTTTTCCGGCAGTCTTTCGGCGACTCGCTCCTTCAGGCATGCGTCCTTCGTCATAAACTCGGCGTTGCCGCCCAATAAAATGTCGGTACCGCGACCCGCCATATTAGTAGAAACCGTCACCATGCCGCGCCGCCCCGCCTGCGCAACGATGGATGCTTCCCGCTCGTGATTCTTGGCGTTCAGGACCTCATGCCGCACACCCATGCGCTTGAGAATGGCGGCAAGCCGCTCGGATTTCTCCACCGAAATCGTGCCCACCAGAATGGGCTGGCCGGTGGCATGCATCACCTCGATCTCTTTGGCGGCGTTGCGAAACTTCTCTTCCTCGGTACGGTAAACGACGTCCGTGTTCTCTTTCCGGATCATCGGCCGATTGGTGGGAATTACAGTCACTTCCAGCTTGTAAATCTTTTCGAATTCGGCCGCTTCCGTTTCCGCCGTACCGGTCATGCCGGCTAACTTCTTGTACATGCGGAAATAGTTCTGGAAAGTGATGGTGGCCAGCGTCTGGTTCTCCCGCTGGATGCGCACTCCCTCTTTCGCCTCGACCGCCTGGTGCAATCCGTCGCTCCAGCGGCGTCCGGGCATCAGACGTCCAGTGAACTCGTCGACGATCACTACTTCCGGGCCTTCGTCGCCTTCGCGAACCACGTACTCACGGTCGCGCTGATAGAGCACGTGGGCCCGCAAGGCCTGCTGTACATGGTGGTTATATTCGATATTCGTGGGGTCGTACAGGTTTGCGAGACCGAGCAACTTCTCTACCTTAAGTACGCCCTCTTCGGTAAGCCCCGCGGACTTGTGTTTTTCGTCGATGGTGTAATCGCCGGTGGTGTATTTTTCGCCCGGTTCACGCCCTTCGATAACCTCGCCGCGGACCAACTTGGGAATGATCCGATTGATTTTGTAATACTTGTCCGTGGACTCTTCGCTGGGGCCCGAAATAATCAGCGGGGTTCGAGCTTCATCAATGAGGATGGAATCGACTTCGTCGACGATCGCGTAGCTATGCGGCCTCTGTACGCAGTCCTCGATGCGAAACTTCATGTTGTCGCGCAAATAATCAAAGCCAAACTCGTTATTGGTGCCGTAAGTAATGTCGGCGTTATATGCATCCTTGCGCTCTTCGTCGCTGAGATCGTGAACAATCACTCCTACGCGCAGCCCGAGCGATTTGTAAAGCCGCCCCATCCATTCCGAGTCGCGTTTGGCCAGGTAATCGTTGACAGTAACGACGTGCACGCCCTTGCCGTCGAGCGCGTTGAGGTAAGTGGGTAGCGTCGCCACCAGCGTTTTTCCTTCGCCGGTCTTCATTTCCGCGATCTTGCCCTTGTGGAGCACCATCCCGCCGATCAACTGTACGTCGAAGTGCCGCATGTTCAATACGCGACGCCCAGCTTCCCGCACCACGGCGAACGCTTCCACAAGCAGGTCGTCCAGCGTAGCGCCTTTTGCGACGCGCTCCTTGAACTCGATGGTCTTCGCGGCCAAGTCGATATCCGACAGCGCCTGCATCGCAGGCTCCAGTTCACTGATCGCCGTCACAGTGGGCAGCAGCGCCTTTATATCGCGTTCGTTCTGGGTGCCAAATACTTTGGCAAGAAGGGCATCAATCATGAAATGTGGTCTCGGGACGGGCCTACGATCCCAATTGTTATTTTACCCTGTTAATGGGACGGCGAGGTGGGATCGATCTTAGCGAGCGCCAAAGTGTTCTGGCGGCCATGCCGACAGTACTGGCATTTTGCGTGCCGGTCCCATGAACCCGTTTTGACGAGCGGTTTAGCGCCCTCATGGGATCCGTAAGCGGGGGAAAAGGCAAAAACCCCGCTACACAATGCACTGGACTGCCGTGCCGGCCGCCATCGTCATCTGCATCAACCATCCGGTGGTTGTAGGGCCTTTCCTGCCTCCATCCGGTTCGCGGGGCACAACGGACAAAACCCCCGCTCTGGCACCTAATTTATTGCAGTCATCCTACCAATGTTGAGCTCAACACTAATTGGAAAAGAAGCGCCGCCGGCCGCGGACAGTGACTCGGCGCTGCGGACCCCTTCGCGGGCACCTGCCAGGCGTAGTCATCCTCCTTATGGGTGCCTACGATCAATAGCTTACGTTCCGGCGCTTCAGTGCTTTGGCGTTGCAACGCTTCGACTTTGCATAGGAAACTTCTTCGTAGCGCCACTCTCATCCGGCATTGCGAGCTTCCGCAGACAAGTAATCCTCAATCAGTGCATTGGCGACATCCCGCATGGGAAGGCGCCGCTGCCGGCTCATGCGCCGGATCGAAAGGTATGCCTGCTCTTCGCTAAACTGAAACTGCTCCTGCAAGATGCCTTTGGCCCGTTCTACCGCCTTACGGGCAGCCAATTGGTCTGACAACCTTTCTACATCGCGCCGCAGCGCATCGGCTTCGGTCTCCTGTTGCAACATCGCCGCGATCGGAGGCGCGAGCGTCTGTAGAAACGCAAAGTCTAACGCCTTGAGCGGGAAGGGGCGCAAACGGCAAATGTGTAATACCGCAGCCGCCGCCTGAATCGGAATCGATACCACTCCCGCAAAGCGATGCCTCCGGAATTCGGCCAGGCCGGCGAAGCGCGGATCGAGCCACGCCTTGTCTTCCAAGACGATTGCAGCCGCGCCCGCCGCGCCGCTAGGGACGGTGTCCGTATTCGTATCAGGCGAGAGACCCGCCCACGCGCTCAGACCTCCCGGATCGCGCTCGGTTTCCATTCGATATAAGTAGGCGCCCTGCGCATCGGTCTCGGCGAGGCCTACTTCCAGCAGCAAAACTATGGCGCGGCTCACCCCTAGAGGGCTGGCACGCTGCACGAAAGGCTTTTCAAAAGGATGAATTACAGTCGGCAAAGGATTCCTCCCTGACTCAGTTAAGATATTGATTTCAAAAAACCAGAACCGCCCCGGCAGTTCCGAAAAAAGGAAGCCAAACTTAACAGCCACAACAACGAAATACCGAGAGACTCAGCGGAAAGAGGAGGGTTTGAGAGGACGATTGCTTCATTCGTACCATTCTCTATCGAGATTATACAGATTGGGCGGTCTTGTCAAGTGAAGCGATGACGTTGCTGGCAAATAACCAAGGCTACGGCTTGAAGTTAGCAATTCTGGATAAAACTAAAAGATTCTAGGAAGTGGCCTTAAACGGCCTGGCGGAGGGGACGGTAGCGGCGGATGGCGCGGAGCCCAATCAATTCTGCGACCTTCGCCAACAGTGCGGGAAGATTTTCGGTATATACCGAGACGTGGTGACGACCCGGGGGATTGCGCCGCAAATTTTCAGAGTCCGGAGAGGTCACTAGGGCCGTGGCAGGTTGATAAGCCTTCACGCGCGCATAGGCCAAAACGTTGCGACCCTCTTCACTCGAGCCGAACCGTCCACCGCTCAATACCAACTCGTATTGGTGTTGATCGAGTTTGGTAAGAGCCTCGGCCGGCGTAGCGGCAACGTCGACTCGATAACCGCCAGCCTGTAAAATGGTTTGAAGCGCAAGCCGTGACGCCAAATCGCCATGCACTAATAAGACGCGCGCCAGATTTAACGTGGCGCGCGCCTTAACTGGAGGTAAATGCGGGACACGCGCCATGACTTCATCTTAACCGAAACCCTGAGATTCTTAGCTATGTAAATTTGCTTCACATGCTGTGTTATTACAAACATCATTTTTTCAAAGAGTTCTAATAATACTAGGACCTAGACGAACATCTCTTGAGTAGTATTTTCGGGATGACAGCCGCGAAGCAATGAAATCCGGTTGCGCCTATACGGTACTTGAACCAGCGCTAAGAGCCGCTGGCGCGGTCTTATTTTTGCTGCCGGGCGGTCGTCCACGGCGTTTGGGAGGTTCAACTTGAGGCATATCCGCAGATAGCCAGGAAGGGGGCCGGCCTCGGCGATTCCCGCGCCCACGCGCTAAACGTTCCAGGCTAAGAATCGCTTCTTGGATCTGAGCGCGCTCGGCTCGCAAGTCAGCCAAAATCTTTGTTACATCCACGATCACAGTCCTCCTAGAGTTCCTCGGAATTCCAGTCTCGGGAATCTGGGGAATCATTTGAAGATTCCTCTCTCTATATTTCAGATTTTCGCGCGAATAGCAATTCATTTCAACTAATTATTCGGAATTTCCGAAAGTACCTACTATTTCGAGTAAGTTGCAGTACGAAACAGTACGTACCTTAGCAAGTATGAAAACGCTCTCCTCGCACGCTAAAGGTGCTTTTTAGGCTGCCGCGCTGCTTCGCTGGCGGGCGTCGCGCGTTTACTCCAATAGAGATAAAACGGTACTCCAATCAATACGATAACTAACCCCTTCAGTGACTCCCAAGGGGAATCCACCAAGGTAGAGGCAACCAATAGAATCGCCACCAAAACAAATATTACAGGTACAAGGGGATATCCCAGAGTACGGTACGGCCTCGGCAAATCAGGACGTTTCCTACGCAATACGATAACCGCGGCGGTCGCCATCCCATAGAGAATCCAACTGGCGAAGATAACGTAAGTAAATAGCTCCTTATAGCCGCCAGAAAGTACGATCAGTATGGCCGACCACACGCTTAGGGCGAGAATCGATATCGCGGGTGTACGAAATTGGGGGTGAACCCAGGCAATCGATTTAAAAAACAGTCCGTCCCGCGCCGCGGCGTACGGCACTCGCGATCCAGTAAGAATGGATCCGTTAAGTGCGGCAAAGATACTGATCATTGCAGCAACAGAAACGGCATTCGCGCCCCAATCGCCTGAAATTTGCCTCATCATTTCCGACGCCACGCGCGGATTAGCGCCCACCTGCTCCGCCGTGAGCACGTGAAAATAGGCCCAGTTGGCAAACAAATAAATTGCCATTACGGCGAGCGTTCCACCAATCAATGCCAAGGGAAGATTGCGCTGCGGTTCGCGCACCTCCGATGCCACCATACTCACATTATTCCAGCCGTCATAAGCCCAAAGCGCAGCTACCAGAGCGGCGAAAAAGCCGGCCGTGGTCAAGCCTTCGGTCGATGCCGGCGCCGGGGCGTGGGGATGGCCCAAGGCAAATCCCGCCACAATGATTGCGCAAAAGAGCGTAACCTTCACCACGGTTACCGCGATTTGTACATTACCGCCAATTTTGACTCCAAAGTAATTCAGAGCGCCCAATCCCAAAATGAGGAAGACGGCGAAGATCTGGCCGTTCTTGATTTCGAGCGGACTTCCGGAAGGTCCCAGAGGAATCGGAATCCTGCAGAAGACCTGCTCCAAGGGAGGAAAGAAATTCGCCAGGTAAAGGAAAAACCCAGTGGCAAGCGTGGCGATGGAACCGCTTTTCGCAACCCACATCTGCGTCCAACTATAGAGGAAGCCCCACATAGGGCCATAGGCTTCCCGCAGATAGACGTATTCGCCGCCGGCTTCGGGAAGCGCGGCTGCAAGTTCGGCATAGCTGAGCGCGCCGGCGAGCGAGAGCAATCCACCGAAGACAAAGATGAAGAAGACCATGCCCGCCGTGTGAACGCGCGCGATCATATCGTGCGGCACCAGGAAAATCCCGCTTCCAATAACCGTGCCGATCACAAGCGACATGGCCGCGCCGGTTCCTAAATCGCGTTTTAGTTCCATTCGTCTCCCGACCAAATCCTTCGTCACAGACGCGCAAAAAACACTGACAAAACCAACGATAACGGGCCTCTGCGCCCTCAGGGTTTTTGCCGTGAATTCCCTATTCCCTCAAAAGCGCTCGCCGCCACTCCTACTCCAAACGTAACCAGCGTCCCGATGAGAACGTACCACGTCCACGCGATAGGCGTGGCAAATCGAACGTACAAAATCGCCGCCAGCCCCGCAACGACGCCTGACATCGCCGCCCACTCGCCCGGCTTCTTCGTCAGGACACCGAGCAGAAATACTCCCAGTAGCGCGCCCGCGGGAATCGACCCGATGGTCAACCCGGCTTCCAATACCGATTTCGACCCGCTCGCTCCAATGGCAATGAATAACAGTATCGCGCCCCATACGACCGTGGCGCGGCGCGCGAGGGGCAGCGACGTCGCGTGAAAAAAATCCACCACGACTGTCGAAGAAAGAGCATTTAACGCCGCGCTTAAGTTCGCCATGGCCGCGGCGAGAATTGCGGCGATTAAAAGACCGGCGAGCCCGGGCGGCAAATTGTTCCAGATGAATTCGGGATACAGTCGATCGGTCTGTTTCGGCGCGACGAGATGAGCATCGCCATAGTAGACGAACAGCAACACGCCAATTAGAAGGAACAGCGTGAACTGCAGAAGAATCACCACCCAACTCGCGAATAGGGCCGCGCGGCTCTGCCGTTCGTCGCGCGCACTCAGAAGACGCTGCACCATTAACTGGTCGGTTCCGTGAGTCGCGGTGGTGAGAAAGCACCCCCCCGCCACGCCCGCCCAGAAACTGTAGGTGCGCGAGAAGAAATCCATGCTGAAGGCGAAGCGGAAATCGAAAACCGAAAACTTATGCGCGGCGCCGGCGACGTCGGTCACGTGAGCCCAACCGCCGGGAATCTTGTGCAGGATAACGATGAAACTCAAAATGGCGCCGAGAACGTAGAGGCTCATCTGAACCACGTCGGTCCAGATAACCGCCGTCATTCCGCCTTCAAATGTGTAAAAAAGCGTAAGCAGCACGATAAGCGCAATCGACAAGTTCTGCCCTGTACCGAGGACGATCGAGATCACTAACGAGATGGCGAAGACGCGTACCCCTTCAGCGAGGGCTCGCGTCACAAGAAATATAAAAGCCGTGAGTTTCCGGATACGCTCACCGAACCTCCGCCGCATCAACTCATAGGCGGTAAACATCTCGCCGCGAAAATACTGCGGCAAAAACAAAAATGAGATCGCAATGCGGGCCAACAGGTATCCCAGTACAATCTGGAGGAAGGCAAGGTTGCCACCGAAGGCAAGCGCGGGAGTTCCGACAATAGTGAGTGTGCTCGTTTCGGCGGATACGATGGAAAGTGCGATTGCCCACCATGGGGCTGTCCGGCCGCCCAGGAAGTAATCGCGCAACGAGCGTTGTCCAGAGCGGAATCGAGCGCCAAACCACGTAATGCCGGCGAGGTACGCGAGAATAACGGCGAGATCGATCAGGTGCATCGCGGCGCGGGGTGACTTTACGATATCATCTTCTGATATATTCGTAGCCGGAACCCGGCGTGCCGGTTCGGTGTCGAATCTGAGGGGTCGTGCATGCCCCAGACGGCTGGCGGACGGGCATTGCCCGGTCGATCATCGTCCCATTAATCTAGGAAGAGGCAGGAGGCGCAGGTGCAGAAGTTTTCTCGATGGATAGGCGGCACGGCCGCATTGGCAGTAATGACGATGGCCGCCACGGCTAGTTGGGCGCAGACGGCTGCCGCGCCCGAGAAGAAGGTCAAAGATCAGGCGGAATACGATCTCTATGACGCGGTAAAGAAGGATATGCTTTCCAACAATGGGGCCAAGGCAGTTGAAGACCTCAATGCCTGGAAGCAGCACAACCCCGATTCCGAATTCAAGGACGACCGCGAGGCAATGTACATTCAGGCCTATGAATTGGCCAAGCAGCCGGATAAGGTGCTGGAGAAAGCCAAGGAATTGATGGGGCACGACCTGGATGCCATGTTCCCCGACCCCGCCCAGGGACCGAAGACGGTGATCCAAATTTACTTTGGAGCGGTGAAGGGTGCATTGAGCATGCCGAACGCGACGCCGGATCAATTGGCCATTGGAGTTGACGCGGCACACAAGCTTTTGGACTACAAGCGCGTGCCGGCGGGCGTAGCGCCCGATGCTTGGGCGACAGCGAAAAAACAGTTGGACGACGCTGCGAATGCCATGCTTTACACCGCGGCTGTCCTTCCGGCCACCACAGCAGATCAGAAACACGATTTGGATGCCGGCATTGCCGCGTGGACCAAAGCGATGGGCGATTATCCAGGCAAGTCCACAATTCCATATCACCTAGGCGTTGACTTGCATAGTCAACATAAGGACGACCAGGCAATTTGGGAGATCGCGCGCGCGGTTGCCATGGATCCGACCCTTGGGGGCGCGGCGAATGCTACGCAGATCACGAACTATCTGAATACCTACTACAGGAATCTGCATGGCAGCGACGAAGGCCTCGATCAGCTTAAACAGCAGGCTAAGGACAGTCCCGCGCCACCCGCCGGTTTCCACATAAAGACCGCGACAGAAATCGCTGAGGAAAAGCAGAAGGAATTCGAAACGAGTCATCCCGATATTGCTCTCTGGATGAAACTCAAGGCGACGCTCACCTCAGATCAGGGCCAGTCCTATTTCGATAGCGGCATGAAGGGCGCTCAGGTTCCGGAACTTACGGGCACGGTGCTCGAAAGTAAATGCCGCGCCAAGGAATTACAGGTCGCAGTTCCATTACCCGATGCCACTGGCGCGCCGACGGCGGAGATCACACTCAAGTTGGTGAATGATGCGGGCGCTCCGTCAGCCCTCACCGGCAAGGCCGAAACCGGACGCATCACGTTCGTGGGCGTTGCCGAGGCATTCTCGAAGGAACCCTTCATGCTGACGATGAACATCGATAAGAAGGACATCAAGGACTTGAAGGTTACTCCGTGCGCGGCTGCCCCGGTCCGGAAAACCGTAAAGAAGAAGTAGTAAACCCGACCATCCTCTTTCCTAACCTCTGGACAAGCCCGGTGTGCCGTCATGGTACTCCGGGCTTTTTTTTAAACTTCGTACGCTTGCACGGTTTTGGCCCTTTGGGTATACTCCGCAAATGCCCTTCGGAAGGCTTCGATCCCGGCCGGGCTCTATTTCGTCCGTTCTATAAATTGAAGCGAGTGGAGACATAAGGTGCGAACAAGCTCTCGATGGATCGGCAGTTCTTTGTTGGCAGTACTGTTGATAATGGCTGGGGCAACCTCGGCGGTCGCTCAGCAAAAGAAACTCCAAAACGATGAGGATCCTTTGTACCAGGCGGCCACCAAATCGGTGTCCTCGCAGAACTGGGCAAAGGCCCTTACGGACCTGGACGCGTGGAAGCAAAAATTCCCCAACTCCGAGTTCAAAGACGACCGCGATTTTTATATTCTCCAGGGCTACCTTCTCACCAACCAGTTCGACAAGGTGCTTACGTTCGGCAATGAATTCATGGACCGTGACCTGCCCACTCTGTTCAAGGGCACGTTGGGCAATGTCGTAGCAACATACTTTATCGTCACGAGCGCGGCAGGCGAACTGCTTAAGAAGGACGCCACGCCCGAGCAGATTGCGATTGGCGATAAGGCCGCCCACAAGTTGCTCGCTTACGCTCCCACGTATTTCGTGCCGGTGAATCTCCCGGCGGGACAGACGGCGCAGACGTTCGCCCAGACGCAAACGCAGATGGAAGCTATGGCGAATGGCTATATTCTGACGGAAGCGGTGACGCCCGGGCTCAAGGCGGAGGCGAAGAAAGATTGCCCGGCGGCCGATGCGGCTTTCTCGAAAGCTCTGATGACCTACCCGCAAAACTCGTGGATTTCGCGACACCTTGCGAGCGCCTACAACTGCGAAGAGAAGCCGTTCCTCGCGATTTACGAATTCGCCCGCACCGCCGCTGTTGACCCGACGCAGGGAAAGACGCAGGATGGTCCCAAATTCATCGTTTCCGTGAAAAAGATGTACGTGACGCTTCACGGCAGCGAAGATGGGCTGGATCAATTGATGGAGCAGGCGAAAGCAACGCCCATTCCTGCGCCTGATTTTAAGATCAAAACGAAAGAGGAATTGGACCAGGAGAAGGCCGACGCGTTCGCCAAGACCAATCCGGAAATCGCCACGTGGCTCGGCATCAAGACTAATCTCACCACGCAAGGCGCGGGATTCTTCGAGAGCATGAAGGGCGCCCAACTTCCGATGTTGCTGGCCACAATCGCGGACGCCAAACCCGCGTGCCGTCCCAAGGAACTCATCCTTTACGTGCCCTCACCCGAAAACGCCGCCCGGGTCAACGAGATCACGTTGAAGTTTGAAACCGCCTTGGCGGGCAAGCCGGAAATCGGAACGAACATTAAGTTCCAGGCAGTGGCCGACGCTTACGCCGCAGCGCCATTCACGATAACCATGACCGCGGAGAAGGACAAAGTACAGGATCTCAAATTATCCCCCTGCACTACACCGGCTGTCGTGCACAGAAAGAAGTAGCCTAACGGGCTTGGGGCGGCGCGCTCTTGGCCAGCATGAGGCTGTAGACAAGCCGCTCCACTGGATTCCGCGAAATACCGGCGCGCTTGAGATCGTGAAAATAGAAATCGACGTTGCGGGCCGAATTGACGATTCGGGTTGGCGGCGTGTGCAGAACCGCAAAGATCAGCCCCGCCGCCATGATTCCGATGGTATAGATTCGTCGCATCGCGCTCTCTACACTCACTCAGACGAACACAACGGGTGACGGTTAGTTTTGTCATCTGCGATAATAAGACGGAAAGTATCGAACTCAGGAGCTATGCCGCTTTACGAATACGCTTGCAAGCGCTGTGGAAAGCGCTTTGAAGTCCGCCAGAAGTTTGCCGATGAGCCGGTCAAAACGCATGAAGAATGCGGCGGCGATGCCGAACGTCTGCTCTCGACGCCAGCCTTTCAGTTCAAGGGCACGGGATGGTACGTCACCGATTACGCCAAATCCGACGGAGGGAAATCCCCGGCTAATGGCAATTCAGAAGGGAAGGCGGAGGGGAAGTCGGATAACAAGGGCGAGTCGAAAGGCGAGTCAAAGAGCGAATCGAAAACTGAATCCAGCTCTCCATCCAAATCCGAGTCTAAATCGGATACGAAATCCACGTCGGAGAACAAACCCGCTTAGGCGGCTCGCGCGTGGCGCGGCGGGTTCGGAACTCCCCGTGTCACTGTTTGCAACATGTTAGACTAGAAGCTTCCCTTAAGAGGTAGAACCATGCCAAATCCCAAACGTCGCCATTCCCAACGGCGCACCAGTAGCCGCCGCGCGCACGACGCGCTGAAAACGCCGGGGCTTTCGGAGTGCCCCAATTGCCATGAGCCCAAGCAGCCGCATCGCGTCTGCCAACACTGCGGCCAGTACAAAGGCCGTGAAGTTGTAGAAGTCGCGCAGGAGTAGCCCGGTCAATCGATGCTGACCATTGCGGTAGATGCAATGGGCGGCGATCACGCCCCCAAAGCGGAAGTGGAAGGGGCTGTTACCGCCGCCAGGACTCTTGGCATCAAAGTCGTTCTGGTGGGCCAGGAAGAACTGGTCCGTAAGGAATTGGCTCAATATCCGGATAGAGGGCAGCTTCCCATTGAAATTTTAGATGCGCGCGAGCGCATCACCATGGATGATCACGCGGCGCGCGCGGTGCGCTCGAAGCGCGACAGCTCTATGCGTGTCGCAGCTCGCCTGGTTCGCGATGGAATCGCGCAGGGTTTCGTATCCGCCGGCAACACCGGCGCCGTGATGGCGACCGCCAAAATGGTGCAGGGCGTGGTTCCCGGCGTCGATCGGCCGGCGCTCGCGATGCCGCTGCCTACGGTCATCAAGGGTTCACCCGTAGTCGTGGTGGATGTAGGCGCTAACGTCGATTGCACGCCCGACATGCTGGCGCAATTCGCCGTGATGGCTGAAATCTATTCCCGCGTTATTCTCGGCCGGCCCAAGCCGCGCGTCGGAGTGCTTTCCATTGGCGAAGAGGCCCACAAAGGGAACGATATGACTCGTTCCACGTCTCAGATACTGAAGGGCCTCAATCTGAATTTCATCGGAAATGTCGAAGGGCGCGATATCTATTCGGGCGACGTAGACGTAATTGTATGCGATGGCTTCATTGGCAACGTGGTGCTCAAAGTCAGCGAAGGTGTAGCGGACATGGTGAGACACCTACTACGCGAGTCGCTAGAAGCCACCATCGCGGGTAAGATAGGCTACGTCATTTCGAAGACCGCCTTCAGCGCCTTCAAGAAACGAATGGATTATTCGGAGTATGGCGGCGCTCCGCTTTTAGGCGTGCGCGGCGTTTGTATTATTTGCCATGGACGCTCCAACGCCAACGCGATGAAAAACGCAATCCGGGTGGCCAAGGAGTTCTGCGAAGGCGACGTCAATCAGCGGATTGAAGAGGAGCTTCGGGGCAAGACTCGCGAAGCGGGAGGCTGAGCTATGCGCGCTATCGCCGCGATACTGTTCGCCGCTACGTTGGCATCCGCGCAAACGCAGCATGCCGCCTGGTCGCTCGATGTTCAACCTAACCCGGCCGCGCCGGGCGGCAAAGCGCTAGTTCGTATCTCCGTCAAGCTTGACCCCGGCTGGCACATCTACGCCGCATCCTCCCCCGCCGGAACTGGAATTCCGACATCCTTTCAAATCGCTCCCAATCCGGTTATAGAAAAATTCCGTACTTTCGAAGCGCCGCCTAAGAAGGCTTACGACGCCAATTTCGGCGCGGAAACCGAAACCTACGAAGGGGAAGCAGTCTTCCTTTTGGATGTCCAGCTTAAGAAGGATGCCGCTTTGGGCGAAGCGCAATACTCGCTTACCGCCAAATATCAGACCTGCAACGCTACGGAATGCGATCCCGGCCATTGGACTGGACCCTTCACGTTGAATATTAGTGCGGCGGGAGCTGCTGCCGCGCCGGCGATTCCCACCGGATATTCGGAGGTGAAACCGAGAGCCGTGAGCCCAAACGACGCGGCATCGGCTGAAGGATGGCCCGGCTTCATAGCCCTGGCATTTGGATTCGGGCTGGCATCCATCTTCACGCCCTGCGTGTTCCCAATGATTCCGATTACGATGTCCTACTTCATTAACAAGCAGGGCAGCCTGACGCAGGCCATTACATTCTGCCTGGGAATCATCGTGCTGTTTTCGGGAATCGGCTTGATAGTCACGGCGGTGCTTGGCCCGGTGGGGGTGGTCGCATTGGGGCAAAGCCCATGGGTGAACGGATTCATTGCCCTTCTGTTTGTGGTCTTCGGACTGAGTTTGCTTGGCGCCTTCGAGATTACGATTCCCTCTTCGCTGCTCACACGCCTGAACCAATCATCGGAAAAGGGCGGGCTGGTCGGCACTCTCTTAATGGGTCTGACGTTCGCGTTGGCTTCGTTCGCGTGCGTTGGGCCGTTCATGGGCGCCTTACTGGCGGGCTCCATCGCCGGCGGTCCATGGCGGCCGCCGATCGGCATGATCGCTTTTGCTACCGGCCTCGCGCTTCCCTTTTTTCTACTCGCCCTGTTTCCCTCTTACCTGAAGCGTATGCCGAAAAGCGGCGGCTGGCTGGCGCGCGTGAAGGTGGTGATGGGTTTTGTCATTCTTGCGTGGAGCTTGAAATATCTCGCCAGCGTAGACCAAGTGCTGCGGTGGAACATCCTGACACGCGAAAGGTTCCTCGCTTTGTGGATTGTCCTGTTTGCCTCGGCGGGCCTGTATTTATTGGGCTTCCTGCGCCTCGAAGGCATAAAGCAGGACGACCGCATGGGCCTTGGGCGTCTTCTGTGCGGCATGGCTTTCGTAGCGTTCGCACTCAGTCTTGCGCCGGGCATGGGCGGCGCCAAGCTCGGCGAACTAGACGCCTACGTGCCTCTGAACGGCGGCAACCTGCAGTGGATGCAGAACCAATATCGCGAAGCGCTCGACCGCGCGCGGCGCGAGGGCAAACTCGTCTTCGTCAACTTTACCGGTTATGCCTGCACCAATTGCCACTGGATGAAGGCCAACATGTTTACACGGCCCGAGATCGAAGCGGCGATGCAGAAATTCGTGCTGGTTGAGTTGTTCGCCGACGCGGGCGACGCCACTTCGGACGCCAACCAAAAGCTGGAGCTCACGAAATTCAACACCGTCGCGGAGCCGTTTTATGTCATCATGAGGCCCGACGAGACGGTGGTTGCGACTTTCCCGAGCCTGACGCGCGACCCCGAACAGTTCGCAGCGTTCCTCCGCAAGGGCGATACGCCGGCGCCACCGCCGGCGGCGGCAGCCCCCGCGTTGTCTCAATTTTCCAAGCTCGGCGGCGGGTCGATCGACCCCGCCGGCAAGGTGACCGTGGTGAATTTCTGGGCGACCTGGTGCGTGCCCTGCATCGGCGAAATCCCTAGCTTCAACGCCGTAAACCGTGAGTACAACTCGAAGGGCGTATTGATGATAGGCGTTTCGATGGATGAAGACTCAGCCATCGTCCCCCCTTTCCTCAAGAAACACCCGATCGACTATGCCGTAGGCTTGGGCACGCCGGCGCTGGGTGACCAATATGACCTGGATGTACTGCCGGTTACGATGGTGTTTGATAAGACCGGAAAACTGGTCAAACGCTTCACGGGCGGCCTGACCGAAGATTTGCTCAAAGCGGCGATCGACAAAGCGCTGAGCTCAGTCTCCTAAAAACTTACCCATCGGCCGCAAGCCCTTTACGTTGTCGCATACTGCTTTGAGAGCCGCCGTGATGGGAATCGCAACCAGCAATCCCGGCGCATCCCACAGGAATCCCCAAAGCATCAGTGAGAACGTTACTACGAGCGGGTTGAGATGCACACGCGACCCCACCAGCTTTGGATAGAGCAGATTCATCGCGATCAAGTGCAACAGCGCTACGCTGAGAAGAACCAATAAATAAACGGAAACCTTGTTCAAAACCAGGGCGGCGAACAACGGCGGAATCACGGCCAACGGCAGCCCTACATAAGGGGCCAGGCTCAAGAATCCGCTCAAAGGACCGACCAACAGCGGATAGGAAATGCCTATCTGCCAGAACATCAGCGAACTGACCAGCGCCATCAATAATCCAAGGATAAAATTTCCGACCACGAATGCCCGTACCATATCCGCTATTCCTGCCAGACTACGGGCCGCTACCAGGCGGTCTTCTCCCTGAAAAAATTGGAGGAAAGTCCGGTTCAGGTGCTCGCGCCAGCTGAGCATAAAATAGACGAGAAACGGAATGAACGAGACCATCAGGAAAACGTGATAGAAATCATTTAACCGTGCCTTAAGGTATTCACCCACCGGCGTAGTCTCTTCATGAATGCGCACTTCGGGAATTACGCCCGGGGCAGGGGCGATCACCACGGCCGGGGCCGGCGATTGGACCTGCCTGCGCTTGCTGGTCTTGGCGGCCTGTTGCCTCTGCAACTCAGCCTGCGCCTGCGCCTCGGCTTCCCGCTGCTTGGCCGGAACCACCATGCGGTAAGTCTGATCCTCCAACCCCGCGACCCTGTCGCGAACCCCGTCGACCAGATCGCCGATCCGCTGACCGTACTTAGGCAACTCGGAGTAAATTGCAGCCATCTGCGTAAAAGCTGCCATACCAATGACATATAAGAAGAGAAGCGCAATAGCGCATACAACGAAACTTGCCAGAGCTCGCGGAAGACGGATGCGGATGAGCAATCCGACGAACGGCTCAAGGATGAAGGCGATAATCGTAGCAACGATTGCGGTGATGAAGAAGACGCGACCAAAGTACAGTATGGCGATAATGGCGGCCAACGCCAGCGTCGGAAGCGCCAAGTGTCTCGCCTCCTGGACCGCTTTCGACGTGTCTGCCACGGATCGTGTGATAAGCGCCACGGGTAAGCGAATCCTCGCTTCGACTCTAACATGCAGCCGTCTATAATAAAATTGACTTGACGCCCTCCAAACCCCGCATTTTAGCCCTCGATCTCGGCAAGCGACGCATTGGACTGGCAGTCAGCGACCCATTGAGAATCACGGCCCAGGGACTCCCCAACATCGAGCGAAAAAACAAACGCACCGATCTGGATGCCCTCGAAGCCCTTGTCAAAGACCGCGAAATCGGGCTCTTTCTGATGGGAAACCCGATCAACATGGGCGGTAAGGAAGGGCGGCAATCGGGGTGGGTCCGCGAGTTTGCGGCGGCTTTAGAGGCTTATACCAAAGTGCCGGTCCAGTTTTGGGATGAGCGGCTGACTTCGGTTGAGGCGGGGCGTGTATTGCGCGCGAGCGGGGTCAGCATCGCAAAGCGCGCGGCCGCGGTGGACAGACTATCGGCGGTCATTTTGCTACAAAGCTACCTCGATTCGTTATGAAATTCTTCCGGCGACTTGGCTGCCTGGTTTTGCTGATCGCATTGGCGGCGGGCTTTGCAGCGTTCCGGCTTATGACGCCCTATCAGGGCTTCGGCGCGGAGACCTTCGTGGAATTCCCGCTTGGCACTTCCACCGATGCGATCGCGGACCAACTCGCGAAGGCGGGTATAGTCCGGAGCCGCTGGGATTTTCTGCTTGCTCGCATTGTGCAGCATGGACGCGTGCTTAAGGCGGGTGAATATCGATTCAATCGAGCGGCTTCGCCGATGGAGGTATTTGACCGGATCGCGCGCGGAGATACTTTCTATTACACGCTAGTCGTACCCGAAGGGCACAATATATTCGACATCGCACAGTCGGCGGGAGCGTTGGGGCTATTTTCGCCGGCTTCCTTCCTTGCCGCCGCGCGCAATCCCGCAATGATTCGGGACCTGGATCCCGGAGCGCCCTCGCTTGAAGGTTATCTGTTTCCGAATACCTACCGGCTCACCCGTCATGCTACGCCCGAATCGCTTTGCCGCATGATGACCACAAAATTCCGCGAGATATGGCGCGGACTGACCCCAGATTCCTCCTCGAACGTCAATCCGCACGATGTGGTCACATTGGCCTCCCTCATTGAACGGGAGGCAAAGTTGCCGCCCGAACGTCCGCTGATCGCGGCGGTCTTTACCAATCGATTGCGCGCCGGCATGAAGCTTGATTGCGATCCGACCACGATTTACGCGGCGCTCCTTGACGGTCGCTACCGCGGCACGATCTACCGCTCGGATCTGGATAGCGACAACCCTTACAATACCTATCGCCACTCCGGTCTCCCACCTGGACCCATTGCGAATCCGGGGGGCGATTCACTGCGCGCGGCGTTGCATCCCGCGCAATCGGACGTACTCTATTTCGTGGCAAAGCCCGGTGGATCCGGCGCTCACCAGTTCTCGCATACGCTCGATGAACACAATGCATTCGTTGAACGCTACCGCCGCGGCCAGCAGTAGGGATTGCAAGTGTCGAGTTCCATCAAACAAACGTTACGTGAGTACCTGGCTGCGGAACAGCCTCCCGCAATCACAGAGGCTGTGTGGGGAGACTTATTAATGCGATTAGCGCCGGTATCGGAAAGTTACCTGCGCACGCTGCTACGTGAAACCGGGCTGCCGTTCGAACAGCCGTTCGCCGGCGTCCGGCAGCATACGTTTGAGGAACTGGAGCAGTCTCTGTTGGAACTGCTTTCTGCGTACTGCGCGGCGCAGTCGGCTGGCAACCGCGAACGGGCCCGTTACTGTCGGCGTCAGGTGATCGCCGGTAAAGATCGCGCCAGGTTCGTGGAGTCAAATCCACGAACCTTAGATGAAAAGCGCGCGGAAAAAGAGGAGATGGTGCAGTGGATGATGGTGTGGCTGGAGAATCCCGAGGTCTTTCCGGCCTGGTTAGAAGCGCGAAAACGTGTACGATGATACCAAGTATCGTTAGATTGGCTGGGGTGGCTAGCTGGAACGAGCGCGGCTTCTGATACGCTGAACAGCGCGCATGGAACCGATCGACTGCCCCGAATGCAAGCGGCTCTTCGATTCGGCGCGCGATGCGATTCAAGCGCATATCCGGGCTCAAGGTAACTGGCAGATAGCTTCCTTACGCCGCGACGTGCCGGAGAAAATTGCGGCATTGCGGGCAGCGCAGGATGCCGCTGCCATCACGCGAGCACGCGCCGTGTCCGCCTACCGGCAGCACATGAGCACGCACCTCAAGGAATAACGATTTACCGGCCCAGGCGCCACGTCAAAGACACTGTGGCGTAAGACGGTATATAAATACCCGTCACGCGCTCGAAGGCTTCGGTTTCACCAGGCAGGGCTAGCACTTCCGTAGTTTGTCCCGTGTAGCCGCCGGCGATCTGAAAATGAACTCCCGCTTCCAGGCGGTCCTTATAAAAGCTGCGTACTAATGCGCCGCGGAATTCCCGCACCGGAGCGCCGACGAATCCGTCGCCCAGCGGTTTGCGGCCGACTTCCTCCACTTCGGCTCGCGCGCGGATACCAAAGGGAAGGTGGTCAAACGTGGCCAGAAAATCGAGAATCAAACGGGGCGCTTCGGGAACGGGCGTACCGTCGGAAAGGTCGCGCGCATCGGCCTTGGAGGCGGAACCCTGGATTAATCCCCACCGGAACAGGCGCCGTGCGGATACGGTAACGTAGCGGTTCCTGCCGGGGCCTTCATCGGTCTGCAACCCCGTATCCGCATCGATCTTGGCCAGCGAAGCCTCTTGCGTAACGTGGCCGAGTGTCACGCGGAAATCCGTCTTCGCCACGGTTTTGCTCACAACCAGTTGATACGCGCGGGCACGACTTACCAGACTGCCTTGCATTGAGCCCATCCCGATTCGCGGGTCATTAGTAAAGAACGATTCCCCGAAGCTGATAGCGACATTGGGCAATGGTAAATGGCCGGGAGCGAAGGCGCTCAACGTGGCCTTGGGCGAGTTCACGCCTACCCAATGATGAAACGAGTTCGCCGGAATCAACAAATCGGCATTGTCGAACGAGATCTGATCCCGCCGCCAGCCGGCGTTGAAACGCAGCCACGACCTGATATTTCCCTGCAGAGCTACGAATGGGGTTAGAAGATTGAGGGTGATGTTATTGGCGGTTACTTTTTCAAAAGGGCCATAGATCGATTGGTCCGTAGACGCGTAATGGTCCAGATCTTCACGGCGCGGAGCTTCGCGCAGATAATCGAAGCCAGCCAGCAAGAAGATCCGCCCTCCCAGATGGCGTATGTAGGAGACGTTGTCTCCCGATTCCGTGCGGAATTCGCTTTGGCGAATGAGGCCGTCGCCAAAGTTTGAAGAAAGGGACAAGTTGTAAGTCCGAAAGAAGGTCGATAACTGTAACTCGCTGTTCTCCGAATGCCAGGTGTCATTCGCCGCGAGCTCTCCGGTATGCGTCTGATCGCGCTGGCGGCGATCGATGGTGTCGTGCAAATTCGGAACGTCGATAGGAACCAGGCCAGGGATTCGGGATTCGCCATAATACCCGAGGAAGAGCAAAGATAAATCGTGATTGCGGAGCGTCCAACTCTTCACAACGTTCGCCTTGTATTGCTGACGGTGCTCCAGCCTGTCCAGGAAGCCGTTCCCGAAAGACGCCTGGATCGCCAGCCATTTCCAGCCCGCACTAAGATCGAGATCGCGAGGGTCGGCGGTAACCGTGGCAAACGGCTGTAAAGTCGACCGCAGCAGATAAGTCTCCGAGAGATCCACCGAGTGATTGCCTTCGCGCACGTTGAATGCGCCTCCATCGGTCTGCACAGCCTCGATCAAAGCCGGAACCAGGACGTTAGGATCGGAGTACCCGTTGCCGTGGGCATTCGAACTTAGGTTGTTGGGCAATAAGTAACTCCCCACCTGAAAGAAGGTTGCGATGGGCTCGCCATGATCTCCTGCAACTCCCGGGGCGAAGTACTGCGGCGCTTTGATGCCACCGGATGCGGTCTCGATGGGCAATCCCGGGATGGAAACGGGCGCGCCGGGGCGTCCGGGATTGGCATCGAGGATCTCCTCGCGTACCATCACGCGCTGCGCCGGATCAGGCTGGGTCACGCTCTGTTGGGTTATATCCGTAGTGACAGTGACGGTCTCAGCGAGCGACTCCAGGCGATCGAACTGCAGATTCACAATGAGATCCTGGGCGTCGAATACGGTAACCGTCTTGGTAGCCGCCGCGAACCCCGGCGAGGACGCCATGACCCGATAAACGCCTGCCGCAACCTCGTTGAAAACGAATCGACCGTCGGGCCCTGCAGTGACGCCGCGTTCCTTTGATTCGTTCTTCGCGAGCAAGCTGATCTTGGCGCCGGCGGCGGGTTTCCCCTGTGGATCGGTCACTGCACCCGTGATTCCAGCGGCCGCGGCAGCCCAGCAAAGCATGCATAACAGGGCGGAACGCATTATCTCTTCACGTAGCACGAAATTTATAGTCGTGCCACTTCATCAGGCCATGAAGTAGCACGCATGTCAAGTTCGTAATACGACTGGAGCGCCAGTTCGGATTGATTTCGCTTGCGCGGCTCCGATTCGAACGATTACCGTGAAAAGAATGCGAGAACTCAGCCGGATCGGTGTCGCGCTAGACAGCGACCTGTTGGCCAAATTCGACGCCCTTCTTGCCCAACGCGGTTATACAAACCGGTCCGAGGCCTTCCGGGATTTAATTCGTGCAGAGCTCGTGCAGCAGAAAATGGAGAGCCCGCAAAGCAAGGTGATGGGAACCATTACCCTCGTGTATGACCATCACGTTCGCCTGTTGCAAGAGCGGCTAACCGATCTGCAACATAAATACCACCATTCCATTCTTTCGACCCTGCATATCCACCTGGATCATGACAATTGCCTCGAAGTGATTGTCGTAGCGGGTAAACTGGCCGAGGTTCAGGAACTGGCGAATACGCTCATCAGCACGAAGGGCGTGAAACACGGGCGGGCGAATTGGACCACGGGCGACGTCGATCTGTAAACTACTTTTTCTTTGCCGCCTGCGGAGTCAGCGTTAGATCAGGCAATTTCATATCCTTGCCAATCGTGAAATTAGTCAGATCAATCGCCGATGAATCGTATCCCTTGAGCACGCCTTTCAATACGCACGGCCCGCTCATGGTCGTGCTATCGCTCAGAGCCATCGCCGTCGTAGGCAGAGCACGAGCGATGTGATTGAAGTCGTCCCGTTCGGCCTTCAGATTGAACACGCCGTTCTTGCCCGTGGTAAGCATGCGGACCGGATCGGCGCCTCGGCAGACCAGCTGGACATCGACGGACTTGCCCGGCACCGTGCCATCGGCCAGTTTCACCTCGCCTCGAAGATACACGGTGTCAACGGCCAGCGCCGGCAATGCCGCTAATATGGCTGTTAAGACTGGAAGCGTCAATTTCATTGCGGACCTCAACCTATTTTCAGGTTACACCCCGTGAATAGGAACCGAGGTTAGCTCGATAGAGCTAATTCATTGGCCCACTTTTGCCTCGCGAAACGATGCGCGGCGCGAAAAGCGGTGGAGTCGGGATCCCCAGCCACCAGAATTACTTCTCGATGAGTACGCAGCATCTCCGCGGGTGGCGGCTCAAGACGCGCCACCGACCGCACAATTGCGCCCGCGCCGCTTCCCGGAAAAACAGCCGTGCATCCGTTGGTTAGCGCAAGAAACGATTCTTCAGCCCACTCCGGGCGAATACGCGGGCCGCCGCTTCGCGCGAGCGAACGGGCACGCCGCAGAGCACCGGTGGCGGAGGTTTTTTCACCAACGTAAAGCAAACGATCCAAGGCCTGTTTCCAGAGCCGCGCGAATACGGCGCGATCGGCCACCGCGCGCGCGAGAAACTTCAGGTAGTTAAATTCGAGCACGGCTTCGAGCTGCTCTTCGGTGTAATAACGGCTGGTGGTGGCGCGATGGCGATGCTCCACCACGGCGCTCGCCACGTAGACCGAAGGCCACGCCCGCTGCCACGCGCGATAACCCAGATCGAGATCTTCCACGTAGGCGGGCTCGTAAGCCTCGTCGGCCCCGCCGAGGGCGCGCAGTTTGGCGGCATCGTAGAGCGAGCAACCGCCACTGCCATAGAGCACCGGGGTTCCGTCCTCACCGGGCAGCGGTTCGTCGCAGCGCAGCGGAAAATCGGCTGGATGGTGTTGCGCCATCACGGCTTTGCCGGTCTCTTCGCGGCGCATTCCCTGCGGAAACCGGATTTGCGCCGTGGCGCAAAACAGATTGGGGATCTGCTCAAAGGCGTGGCGAAGAGCTTGGAAGAAACCACCCGCTTCCTGCGGCGGATCGAGCGACATGTCGTTATTGAGCAGGCAAATATGGGAAAAACGCGCGCGTGCGATGCCGCGGTTAACCGCTCGGGCGAACGAAAGAGGCTGAGCCGAGACATCGATTTCTATGGAAAGCCCTTGCGGCCGCGGCTGCCCGCGAAGCCATTCAGCCGTCCCATCCTGCGAGCCGTTATCGGCGACGATGATTTCGGCGGGCGCGCCTTCGAGATCGCGCACGATGCCGGGGAATTGCGCGGCCAGCAATTCACGTCCATTGCGCGAGGGGATCACTACCGAAATGCCCGGATCGCTCGATCGTAGAGGAGATTCCGCGCGCTCCGGACGGCGCGGACGCAGGATTCCCGCCAGCCGTGCGAGCCAGTAATCAAATGACGGCGGCACAATCTATCGATTCACGGCGCTCAAACCATTCCAGCGCCTGCATGGCGAAGACGGTGGGCACGGGGCTGACGTGTGGAACCCACTGGCCGCCTTTGCGGCCGAAGTAATAGCCGCCGCCGGGGCGCTGAAATGCGCGTACGCGGGCGGCGGTCGCGGCGCAATCCAGCTCGGCTGCGCCGACGGCGCATTGCACGCGCAACAACTGCGCGGCAACATCGGCGCGCTCAAATACCTGCGCAAGTTCCTGCAGGCGATCATGCACACGGGCTGCGCCCGCGGCGACAATACCCGCGTATTCCGAATGCGGCAGCAAGGCCTCGAGAAAGTAGAGATAGGGATGCATGCGGTCAACTGCCAGGTGCGGATCCCCATCGGCAGATAGATAGGAATCGTGCGACGCCAGGGCGATCTCAAGGGCGTCCGTGTAAAAGCCGGTCCATGTAGGATCTCCCGTAATAGCGGCCAGTTCCCGCCAAGCAACGGCCGATTTTAAGTGATAGCAGCCGGGGACTCTCGACCAGCGCGCGGGATCGAGAAGGAGGGGAGCCTTGTCCGGAAGTGAAAGCACGGGCCAGTAAGAGCCGTCTTCGCGCGCGAAATCGCGCGCCATGGATAGCCCGATGGCTTGGGCAACTTCGATCAACTCGCACTCCCCCGTAATGCGCCAAAGAGCGAGCAGGCCGCGAATGATGATGCCGTTATCGAAAAAATACGCGAGCGAGGAAGGCTCCACTTCAAAGGGCATGGCGGCTGCGCTTGCATCCCAGGCCACACGCGTCAGAAAGTGCGCGGCGCGGCTTGCGGCATCCAGGAACTCCGCGTCCGCGGTCGCTTGATACGCATACACCAGCGCGCTCACCGCGTAGCCGGTAATCTCCGTCGAAATGTCCTTGTTGAGTCCCACGTCGGCGCGATGATAGCGCGCCACGCCGCCCGAGGGAAGCTGGATGCCAGACCGCGCCAGCCAGCGCCCGGCGGACCGAAGTTGCGATGACAAACCGCTAGTGTAACCCAAGCATCCAGACTCCCGCGATAATGGAGAGCACTGTGATGGGCACGCCCGTCTTCGCATATTCCCAGAAGCCGATATGCACGTACGGTCGTGCGCGCTGCACCACGATGAGATTGGCCACCGATCCCAAAATCGTCAGATTACCGGCCAGCGTGGAGGACATCGCAAGCACGAGCCACGCATGAGTGGGATGAGGCAGGCGCGAGACAAACGAATGGAAGACGAGAACGGCCGGAACGTTACTGACCAGGTTCGAAAGCGCGGCGGAAAAAACACTCATGGGGATGGCGCGGTCGAGATGAAAGCGCGTCGCGGCGGCGAATAGGGCGTTCGGGAACGGCGTCTGCTCTATCCCGCCGACAACCACAAAAAGACCCACGAATAGCGCCAGCAAGCTCCAATCGATCTCGCGATAGACGCGCTCCGGCTTAATGCGGCGTGTCACCAGAAGCACGGCCCCCGCGAGGAGCGCGGCCTTGGGCGCCGGCCAACCGGCGAAAAAAGCGCCGATCATTCCGGCCGAGATCGCGAGCGATTTCAGCATAAGGGCCCGGTTGACGCGCGCCGGCTCGTGTTTTACCACGAGATTGGAAGGCGCGAGGAATTCAGCGCGATAAACAATAGCGATAACGGCGGCGGTGATCACCAGGCTCACCGCCGCAACCGGCGCGAGGGCGGCGGCGAATTCGGCATAACCAATATGCGAGAAACTGGCGATCATCATGTTCTGCGGATTACCAGTAATGGTGGCTACGCTTCCGGCGTTCGAGGCCATGGCTACCGCGAGTAGATAAGGGAGGGGATTGCGCCGCAGTTGCCGGGTAACCCCTAGCACGAGCGGCGTCAACGCGAGGCATACCGTATCGTTGACGAAGAAGGCGGAGAGAACTCCCGACACAAGCACGACGCCGCATAAGAGGGTCAAAGGCCGGTGCGCGTGTTCCACCACCCACTCGGCCGTCAGCGCAAAAAATCCGGAAAAACGTAGGTTGGCGACTACGATCATCATCCCGAAAAGCAATGCGACGGTTTCGTAATCGATTGCGGCGTACGCCTCACCAAGCGTGACCGCGCCGCACGCGACCATCAGGCTGGCCCCGATGATGGCGGCGCCGGTGCGGTCCACGCGCACGCCGGGAACTCTCCCAATCGCCAAGGCGATGTAAGTCAAGGCGAAGATGCAAAGCGCAATCCACACGTTCTTATAATGGAGACAAGCCTATGAAACTCTGGCGCTTTTTCATCTTCGCATTTGCCACCATGTCTTTCGCCCAAACCCGCGATGGCGATTTCGCCAAACTTGCCGATCGATTCTTTGACGAGGTTCTATTCAAGTACGATCCCGCACAGGGCACGTCCGCCGGCTTTCACCAATACGACACATTAATGCCCGCCTTTTCGCACGCCGAAATTCAGGCCGCCATTGCGGACCTGAAGCGGTTTGAGACCTCCGTTCAAAACTTCGGGACCGCGGGTCTTTCGCAAACCGCCGCGGCGGACCGTCAGCTTGTGCTCTCACAAATCCGCGGGCAACTTCTCACTTTGGAGAATATTCGCGGATGGGAAAAGAACCCCGACATCTATTCGTCCTATGCGACTAACGCCATTTTCGTAATCATGGCGCGCACCTTCGCCCCACCGGCTGAGCGGCTGAAGTCGGCAATTGCACGCGAAAAACTGATTCCGCGAATTTTGCAATCGGCGCGCCTGAATCTCAACAACCCACCCAAGATCTATGTGGATATTGCGATTGAGCAAATCCCGGGCGACGTGAGTTTCTTCCAGAACGACGTGCCATTGGCATTCCACGCGGTCACGGATAAGCGTCTATTGGCCGACTTCAAGAACGCGAACGATGCGGTGATCGCGGCGCTCCGTTCTTACCAGACATACCTGCAGAGCATTGTTCTGCCGCACGCCGGCGGTGATTTTCGAATCGGAGCCGATAACTACAGCAAGAAGCTTCTGTACGACGAGATGGTAGATACGCCTCTTGAGAAGTTGCTCGAGATTGGCTATCGCAATCTACGGCAAAACCAGGCGCAGTTCAAAGCGGTGGCGGCGAAGATCGATCCGAAGCGGACTCCGCAGCAGATCCTGGAGGAACTGGAGCGCGATCATCCGGCGCCCGATAAGCTCTTGGAGACTTTTCGCGGCGTCTTAGGCGGTTTACGCGACTATCTCACGGCCCATCATATCGTAACCGTTCCTTCGCAGACGCTGCCCATCGTGGAGGAGACCCCTCCATTCATGCGCGCAACCACATTCGCATCCATGGATACTCCCGGGCCTTTTGAGAATGTGGCGAAAGAAGCGTTTTTCAATGTGACTCTTCCAGAATCGAACTGGAGCAAACAGCAGATGGAAGAGCACATGGCCGGCTTTAATCGCGGCACCATCATCAGCACCGCCGTCCATGAGGTCTATCCTGGGCACTATGTGCAGTTCCTATGGCTGAAAGAGGCGCCCAGCAAGGTACGCAAGCTGCTGGGGTGCAGCAGCAACGCCGAGGGTTGGGCGCACTACAGTGAACAGATGATGCTCGATGAGGGCTACGGCAACGGCGACCTGAAGCTGCGCCTGGGACAACTGCAGGATGCGCTGCTGCGTAACGCGCGGTACATCGTGGGGATACAGATGCACACGGGCAAGATGACCTACGATCAGGCCATCGATTTCTTCGTCAAAGAGGGATATCAGACGCGCGCGAATGGAGAGCGCGAGACCAAGCGCGGAACCGGCGACCCGACTTATCTGTATTACACGCTAGGCAAGCTGGAAATCCTGAAACTACGCGAGGATTACAAGAAAATGAAGGGTGCGCAATTCTCGCTCGAGGAGTTTCACAATTCGTTTTTGAAGCAGGGCTTCCCGCCTATCAAAATCGTGCGGCAAGCGATGCTGGGGAACGATTCGCCGGTTTTGTAGAGGATATAATTAAGCCATGGGCGCCGTTACTTTGCTCACCGCGGAAGAATACCTGAATTTGCCCGACACTCCGGGGAAACAGGAACTGCTGGATGGGGAACTGATCTCTTTGCCTGTTGCGAAGAAATTCCATAATGAAATCGGCTGGGCATTCTGGGAATTGCTAAGAACCGCCCTAGCGCGCCCCCGGGTACGCATAGTGGAGGGCTACCGGCTTCGTCGCGGCTGGTTAATACCAGATGTCAGCGTGACTTGGCCTTCTCAAAAAGAGGGCGACTGGTTCGAAGGCTCGCCCATGATCGCAATTGAAATTATCTCGCGCGGAAACTCCGCGGATGAGATTGACCGTAAGACTGAGGCTTACCTGGAAGAGGGCGCCGCCGAGGTTTGGATTGTATACCCCAGCCGGCACATCATGAAGGTCTTTCGCAAGGACGGCTCTTATGTTCGCGTCACCGATGTCTACGACTGCCCGCTGATCGGCGTGCAGGTAGATTTGCAGAAGATTCTGCCTGCCGCGTAAGTTGCCGACCTAACTTATTGCCTCAGCGCATCGGTAGGGTTGACCGCCGCCGCATGCCTTGCGGGAAAATACGCGGCTAATCCCGCGATGACGGTGAGCACGGCGGCGACGCCACCAAACGTCAACGGATCGCTCGAATTCACGCCAAAGAGCAGATGGCCCAGCAGGCGCGTGAGACCAAATGCAGCCGCCAGCCCAATAACAACACCGACTCCCGCCAGTTTGATGCCCTGAAAGACAACAAGCTGCAACATATCGCTCTGACTTGCTCCCAACGCCATGCGGAGGCCCATCTCCTGCGAGCGCTGCTCCACGGAGTAGGCCATCAGACCATAGATGCCAATGGAGGCGAGCAACAGGGCAATCGCTCCGAAGACACTGAGCAGCGTCATGTTGAAATTTTGCCGGCCAATCGAAGACGCTATCACCTGGTCCATCGTACGCACGTGCGAAATCGGCAGCAAACTATCAACGGTGCGGAACTCACGTTCGACGGCTGTGCGCATGGTCATGGGGTCGCCAGCCGTGCGGACCGCCCACGAAAGGGGAATGATGCTATTGGCAAGATCGGTGATGCCCTGCGGCGTCTGGCTTTGCGGAATGTACATCACGGGAACCTTGCCGTCGCTCAACCCCGTCTCACAAACGCTGCCGGTAATCCCCACGATCTGGCGCGGCAAGTCGGCAAATTGCGGGCCCAAGCCCTGGCCGATCACGATGGTCTGCCCGATGGGATCGGCATTCGGCCAGTATTTCTTTGCCATGAGCTCGTCGATCATTACTGCGGGCGTAGAACTACTCTTGTCGCGTTCCGTAAAGACCCGGCCGCGAAGCAAGGGAATGCGGAATACCTTGAAATAATCGCCGCTTACCGAGCGCCATTGCACATCGCCTTCAAATGTGCCTTTGGCGGGAGTATGTCCGGGAATATTGAACGGCAGATCGATTTCATTTTCCGCCGGCAATACGATCGATGCGCCAGCCGCCAGCACGCCCGGCGTCGTTTGCAAACGGTGCAGCACCTGCACCGAGAACGCGTCGATCCGAGCGGTTGTCGGATACGAACCGCCGGCCAGAGAGGTTTGGAGCGTGAGCACGCCGTGCGAATCGAAGCCCGGGCTAACTGCGCGCAATCCGATGAACGTACGAATCAACAGTGCGGCGCCGATCAGTAACACGAGCGACAGCGCCATCTCCAGCACAACCAGCGACGATCGGACCAGATTGCGGCGCCGGCCCGTACCGCTGCGGCCGCCCTCTTTCAAAGCGGAGGCGAGATCCGGGTTTGATGTATGTAGCGCAGGGAATAGGCCGAATAAAATTCCGGTCAACAACGCGATTCCTGCCGTAAAGGCGGCCACCTTCCAATCGAAAGGCGGGGTCTGCACAATCCCGTTGGCATCGGTAATGCGGGGAATCCGTCCGGGAACAAGGGTAAGCAGCGCACGAACCCCCCATGATCCGAGTATCAAGCCGGCCACGCCGCCAAGAGCGGCCAGCATCACGCTTTCCGTCAGCAATTGGCTTAATACCCGACCACGGCTCGCCCCGATTGCCGAGCGAATGGCAAACTCGCGCTGCCTCACGGCCGCGCGCGCCAGCAGAAGATTCGCCACGTTGGCGCAGGCGATTAGCAGAACGAAACCGACAGCGCCCTCAAGCACTAACAATTCCAGTTTGGCGTTGCCGAGCACCGCTTCGCGCAGGGGGCGTACGCCAACGCTTTCGGTCTTATCCATCCACTGCGGGTAGGCGCGGCGAAACTGCTCGCCGACTACCTTCATTTCTCCCCGGGCCTTTTCGAGAGAGACGTCCGGCTTGAGGCGCGCGGCCACGGAAAGGTAGTGGCCTTGGTTGGTGCTTTGTGGATCGGCTTGCAACGGCGTCCAGAGGTCGAGGCCTTCTGGCTCCGATTCGAAGCCCTTTGGCAGCACGCCCACAACAGTATAAGGTCGTTTATTGAGCAGAATGGATCGGCCGATAATCGAGGGATCGCCCCCGAGGCGCGACTGCCAGATCGCATAAGTCAGCACAACAGCCGGCGGGCCGCCGGGCAGATCTTCCGCCTCCGTAAACGTGCGGCCCAGTAAAGGGGTAACGCCGAAGACTTGAAAATAGTCCTTGGAAGCGCTGCCTGCCTTGACCTCGTTCGGGCGGTCGCCCGCGCCCAGATTGACAGCCGGTCCGCTATCCGGATAGATGGTCATCGCTTCGAAGACGTCGTTATGGCGCCATACCATGTACTTCGGAATCGAATTGGAGTCTCCGAATCCATCGGGATATTTTCGGCCCAGGCGGACAATGCGCTCGGGGTGCGGATAGGGGAGCGGCTTGAGCACCACCGCGTTCACGACCGTGAAAATTGCCGTATTGGCCCCAATGCCAAGAGCAAGCGCGGCCACCGCAACCGCTGTGAAGCCGGGATTGCTCCTCATCATGCGCAGCCCGTAGCGAACGTCGGCGGCGAAGTTCATACCGGTCTATACGAAGTGGATAGGGGCCCAGGTTGCATTTATCTGCCTTGGCATATGAATTGCTGCTTCGGAAATTGTTATGCCCGAAAAACGCACAATCGATCGCGCCCAGAAAGATGCGCGCGAAGGTAAAGCGCCGAGTACGCAAGCAGGCGAATTCGTGCGCGAGGAAATGGACCATATCCGTGAAGGAAAGCACGGCGCGCGATCGGCCAAGCAGGCCATTGCAATCGGGCTCTCCAAGGCGCGTCGAGCGGGGGTAAAGCTGCCTCCGCCAAAAAAGGGAACAACCTCAGAGGAGACGCGCCGGCAGGCTGCCCGTGATTCCGCCAAGGGTCGAGCGGGCGGCGCGAAGAAAGTATCCGCAAAGCGCTCCCGCGCGGTAAGCGCGGCGCTTAAGCGCGAGGGAACCAGCGCGGCGTCGCATCAGGCGCTATCGAGGCAAGCCAAGTCCGCGGCGCGCAAGCGTGCGGCAACCAAGAAATCGGCAAAGTAAAGCGCGAGGAAACGCTTGCGAGCAGATTACTTCTTGCCGGCGCCGAGTAGACGGTCAAGCTCCGTATATAGGCCCTTGCCTTCGAAGATATCGCGCGTTGTGAGGCTATAACCGTAGTCGGCTCGTATATATCCGTTGGCATCGACAATGTAAACGTGCGGCAGGTCGACGCTCGGCTTCAAAATATACGACATTTGCATTTGGCCCACGTCGAACACAACTGGATAAGTCACTTTGTGGCCGGACACATACTGTTTCACCATCTCCGGATTGTCAGCCGCGGGACTTACGATAGCGACTATTGCAACCTTCCCCTCATACTTGCGCGGAACCTCGGCAAGAATATCGGCGAAAGTGGCGCAGTGCGGGCAAGTGGTTTTCATCATTTCGATGATCAGCACTTTGCCTCGATAATCGAGCAAGTCATGCCACTGGCCGTTATAGTCGGCCAAATCCCAGCTCGGGGCGCGGCGGAGCGCTTGTTGCGCATTGGCGGACGGCTCCCCGGACCAGATCGCGGCGATAGCGCCGCACAACAATACTGCGAAAGCACGTTTCATTTGTGTAAGCCTATTTTATCAAGTCGCTCAAAGAAGCTTCATAGGGGGCGCGGGCTACGCCTTTTTCCGTAATGATCGCGCTCACATAGCGGGCGGGCGTGATGTCGAATGCGGGGTTCTGCACCTGGGTTCCGGAAGGCGCCACCTGCGTCCCGAACACGTGAGTGACTTCGGAGGCCGCGCGCTGCTCAATGGGAATGGCATCACCCGACGCGAGCGTAAGATCGAGCGTCGAAATAGGAGCGGCAACATAAAAGGGCACGCCGTTTTCCTTCGCCAGCACTGCCACCGAGTACGTCCCCACCTTATTGGCGACATCGCCATTAGCCGCGATGCGGTCTGCACCCACCACCACGCAGCCGATCCGGCCCGATTTCAAAAAATGGCCGGCCATATTGTCGGTAATGAGCGTTGTGGAAATCGAATCCTGCTGCAACTCCCACACCGTTAGGCGCGCACCCTGTAGAAAGGGCCGCGTCTCATCGGCGAAAACGTCGATGCGCTTACCAGCTTCCACCGCCGCGCGAATCACCCCCAACGCGGTCCCGTAACCGGCGGTGGCCAGGGCCCCGGCATTACAGTGCGTGAGTACGGTCTTCCCATCGGGAACGAGCGTGGCGCCGTTCTGTCCAATCGCGCGGCAGATGGCGATATCCTCTTCGCGTACGCGCTTCGCCTCGTCCACCATGCGGCGGCAAATCTCTTCCCGCGACTGGCCGGCCAAAGACGCGTAAAGCCTCTTCATGCGATCGATGGCCCAGAAGAGATTGATGGCGGTGGGACGGGTCTTGGCAAGAGTCTCACAAACCGCATCGAACGGTGCGTCTTGCAGAACCCCGAGCGCGACGCCCATCGCAGCAGCTACCCCAATAGCCGGGGCGCCACGAATGATCATGTCCCGGATGGCGGTGGCCATCTCCTGGTACGTGCGACAGGTAACGAACGTCTCTTCGAGCGGCAGACGCGTTTGATCGATCATGACGGCGGCGCCGTCGATCCATTGAATAGTCTCAACCATCAGCGATGCAGATCCTTTCCGGTGGAAAATGCGGCGATGAAGAAAAGCGCATTGTAAGACGCGTGCATAAGCGCGGAGGCCTTGGTGGAACCGGTGAGTTGCCGCATCACGCCGAAGGCCGCGCCGGCAAAGCAGATCAGAAGCACATGCCGCCACGAGTTGCCATATTCCTGAAAGTGCAGCAAGCCGAAAGGCAGGGCAGTCATCAGGATTCCTGGCACAGGCCCGAAGGTACCCACCAGTAGCGGTTGAAGAAACCCGCGGAAAGCCAGCTCCTCGGCCACGGGGGCGATTGCGATGCCAAAGACGGCCATTAGGATAAGCGCGGTCTGGCCCTTCATCAGGTCGGTCAGCGGGTTGGGCTCATCGGTCATATGAATCAGACCGCTACCCAACGCGACCAGGATGCCGGTCGCCATGCCCGCGACAATGATAACGGCGAAAGGCAAGCGCATGGGACGCCATCCGAGTGACTGCCAGAACGGGCGGGAATACCAGACTCGGAATACAACCGCTAACGCGCCGAACAGGAACAGGTAACCGAGCAGTTGTTGCGGCAGCAATTCCACCACCGACACCGAGGGCGTAATGCGCAGAATGGTGAACGCAATCTTGACCAGGAACGCGCCCAACAGCAGGGCGATAGGCGCCGTTCCGAGAAAAAGTAACAGGTCGTTGTAGCCCCAAAAGGGTTCGCGCGGCGGAGGCGGAGGCTCAGGAGGCGAATCCGGAAGCGAATCCGGCAGGAACGGCCCCATATCGCCAGGTGAAACATCGCTCACCCGGCACGCTCGATGAGGGCAGCCGCTAGCAGTGGAATCGTCAACTCGTGATGGCCTGTAATCGCGTAGCCCTTCCCGCGCGATTGGGCGTGCGGCCTTTCGACCACATTCACCCGCGGGCGGTAGTGCTGCAGGAAATCGAAATTGGCCGTGGTAAAGCCTCCCAGCGGATGCCCCAGATTGCGCACCGCCGAGACCGCCTTCAGAAAAACTTCAGGCATGACCACCGCCGAACCGACGTTCAAATAAACACCGCCTTCATCCAGATCGGCGACCTGGGATGCGAAGAGCCGAAAATCACGGTGCGTAGATTCGCCGATGGCTCGAGCGTCGGCGGCAGGGTGCATATGCGGCGTATCCGTGCCGATGGCCACGTGGACTGTAACCGGCACGCCTTGGCGATAAGCCTCCAGCAGAAGGCTGGAAGCCGCATGTTTGGGCGGCGCAATCACGTCGAGCCACCGGCCAAGCGCCTCCCCCATACCCAGGCCTTCCGCTGCCCCCCCGGCAATGGCCCGGTTCATTTCGCGGCCGGTCTCTTCCGCCGCGCCGAAACGGCCGTCGGGAAGCACCGCCTCCACGTCTTCGCTGGTGTATCCGGCAAGCGCAATTTCAAAATCATGAATGGAGGCTGAGCCGTTCATCGCGAAGCCGGTGACGTAGCCGCGCCGCATCAAATCGATCAGCACCGGCGCCAGACCGCACTTGATCACATGACCGCCCAGTCCCCACAGAATCGCCTTGGGGCCTCCGCGCGCGGCGGCGAGTGCATCCACTACGGCGCGGAAAGAATTTCCGGCCAGAATGCGCGGCAGAGAATCGAGCCAGCCCTTGAGGCCGCCGCCCTTCTCATACGGGATTGCGAAATCGGCCGTCTTGACTTTGCCGCCGCGTTCTTTCAGCGACAAGGTCTTCAGCGCGCTGAAATCGAGCGGCCGTTGGTCGTACTTGCTCATGCCGCCTGGCCTTGGCCAAGCGCCCGGCGTAGCGCCTCGGCCGTATAACTCTTCTTCGAACGGCTCACTTGCTCGGGAGTTCCGCACGCCACGATCTTTCCGCCATATTCGCCGCCATCCGGCCCCAGGTCGATGATCCAATCGGCGGTCTTGATCACATCCAAATTGTGCTCAATGACAACCACGGTGTTACCCAATTCGACCAGTCGCTGTAACACGTCCAGCAGCTTACGCACGTCTTCGAAATGCAGGCCGGTTGTGGGTTCATCCAACAGATAGAACGTTCGCCCCGTTTGGCGCTTGCTCAGTTCCTTGGCGAGTTTGATTCTCTGCGCCTCCCCGCCGGAAAGCGTCGTCGAAGACTGGCCCAGATGCACGTAGCCCAGACCGACATCGTTCAGCGTTTGCAGCTTGGCGCGGATCTGCGGAAAGTTCTCCATCAGCGGCAGCGCCTGTTCCACAGTGGCGTCCAACATATCGGCGATGGAATAGCCCTTGAACTTCACCTGCAGCGTCTCGCGATTGTAGCGCCGGCCGCGGCAGACGTCACAGGTGACATAGACGTCGGGCAGAAAATTCATTTCGATGCGCTTGAGCCCATCCCCCTGGCAGGCTTCACACCGGCCGCCCTTGACGTTAAAGCTGAAGCGCCCGGGCTTGTATCCCCGCTCGCGCGATTCCGGCAGCATGGCGTATAGATCGCGAATCAGCGTGAACAGGCCAGTGTAAGTTGCGGGGTTCGAGCGCGGCGTGCGGCCAATGGCGGCCTGATCGATGCGAATCACCTTATCCAGATGCTCGATGCCTTCGATGGAATCGTGCTTGCCCGGTTCGTCGTGCGATCCGTAGATCTCTTTGGCCAATGCGCGGTAGAGAATTTCATTCACCAACGTCGATTTGCCGCTTCCCGAAACACCCGTGACCAGGGTAAGAACCCCAAGCGGAATCTCAACATCGACTTGCTTGAGATTGTGCTCGCTCGCGCCGCGAATGACGATTTTCTTTCCGTTCGACTTGCGGCGCGTAGAGGGGACTGGAATCTGAAGGGCGCCCCGAAGATAACGGCCGGTGAGCGATTTTTCGTTATTGGCGATTGCAAGCGGCGGCCCCTGCGCGACCAGTTCTCCGCCCAAGCGTCCAGCCCCGGGCCCGAGATCGATCACGTAATCGGCGCGTTCGATGGTCTCGGCATCGTGCTCCACCACCAGCACCGTATTACCCATGTCGCGCAGGTGAGTGAGGGTTTCGAGCAGCCGCCCGTTGTCGCGCGGATGCAGGCCGATGGATGGCTCGTCCAGCACGTACAGCACGCCGCGTAGTTTCGATCCGATCTGCGTCGCCAGGCGGATGCGCTGCGCCTCTCCGCCTGAAAGCGTGGTGGCCGAACGATCAAGGCTCAGGTAGTCTAAACCGACGGCCGAAAGAAACTCCAGCCGCCGGCGGATCTCGTCCACCACACGGCCCGCGATTTGCGTTTCGCGGTCGTTGAATTCCCAATTGCGCACGGCCATCAGCGCGCGCGTGATGGAGAGGCCGGTGAATTCGGCAATGGAAAAATTCTTGACCCGCACCGAAAGACTCGCCGCGCGCAGCCGCTTTCCATGGCAAATGGGGCATTCCTGCGGCGACATGTACTCGGTGAGCCACTCGCGGTATGTATCGGAATTGTTATCGAAATTCTCTTGCAGCGCGCCCAGGATCTCCTTCATTAACGTATCCTGCGCTTTGGCTGAGAGATCCTCGAACGGTTTCTTGAGGTTGATGCGCGCCTGTTTGGCGACCGCCTCCACGCGCTGCTCGACAGCCCAGGAACTACCACCTGGACCAAGGCCGCCATCGAACAGCCGCTTGCTGGGATCGACAATCACTTTGACCGGATCGAAGGTCCAGATGCTTCCCAGGCCATGGCATTCCTCGCACGCGCCGTAGGGGCTGTTAAAGGAAAAGGAGCGCGGCTCGAGCGCCGGAATGCTAGTGCCGCATTCGGTGCACGCGAGCTTTTGCGAATACAAACGCTCCTCGCCGTTGACGATAGAGATCAGCACCAATCCATCGGCCAGTTTCGTCGCCACGTCGATTGATTTTTGTAGACGATCCTGAATTCCAGGCTTTACCAAAAGACGGTCCACCACGACTTCGATCGTGTGATTCTTGCGCTTATCCAGCGGCGGAATTCGATCCGAGTCGCCATCCGGTGTAAGCGTGCGCAGCACGCCGTCAATGCGGACGCGTTCAAAGCCGAGGCGGCCGAACTTTTCGAGCTCCTTCTTGTATTCGCCTTTGCGGCCCCGGACAACCGGCGCCATCACCAGGATGCGGTCGTCGGGCCGCAGACTCATCACGTGCTGCAGAATCTGCTCCGTGGTCTGCCGCGAAATCTCATTGCCGCAGAGCGGACAGTGTGGCGCGCCGATCGAAGAATAGAGCAGACGAAGGTAATCGTAGATCTCCGTGATCGTACCGACGGTGGAGCGCGGACTCCGACTGGTGGTCTTTTGCTCAATCGAAATAGCCGGGCTTAGACCGTCGATGGAATCCACGTCAGGACGCTCCATCTGGTCCAGAAACTGGCGCGCATAGGTGGAAAGAGTCTCCACGTAGCGGCGCTGGCCTTCGGCATAAATAGTGTCGAAGGCAAGGGATGACTTGCCCGACCCGCTCAGTCCGGTGATCACCGTGAGACTGTTACGAGGAATCTCGACGTCGATATTTTTCAAATTGTGCTGGCGCGCGCCATGCACAGTAATGCGGTCAAGCATAGAAATGAGGGCGTGTTAAAAGGACGGCGACTCTTCTTCTAGAGAGATACCTACCATTGTCGGACCGATTGTGCCTCCTGCGCAAATGGGTTATAACGAAAGACGTGAAAAAATGTGGGCGCTGCGGCGGAAAACTTCGCCGAGTGCATCGAACATTTTTCGAGCGGTTGGGCTGCATGGCGAAGTACCGTTGCGGAGATTGCCAGAGCATGGAAAGCGTTCCGCGTCGTTTTCGTTTCCATCTCGGCGCCCGCTGCCAGTGCCACCGCTGCGGCACATTTCGCATCACCAGGCTGAAGACCCCAGACAAGATCGACCCCATGGAGCGAGGGTTCTTGAACACTGTGGAAAAGTGGGCAGGCGGAACGCTTTACCACTGCAAGTTCTGCCGGATTCAGTTCTGGGACCGGCGGAGATATGTACCGATCGCCACCGCGTCCGCCGCCAATTCAGCCGCTGAGCACGCCTAGCTGATCCGCTCGGGATTCGCCGGCGCTGCTCCCTGCGACACGGCTATACTGTATGGCTATGAAGAAACTGTCCCTGGCCCTCGCTTTGGCCTGCATCCTTCTCGCGCAAGACAAAGTGGATGAAGCCACTACCGCCCGTTTTCGCAGCGAAGAGTTGGAGCACTCCCTGATTATGCACACCGAGCACATGCTGACCGACCGCTTCGGCCCGCGCGTGACCGGCACCCCCAATCACGAACAAGCTGTCGACTGGGTGATCAAGGAGACCACATCTTGGGGCATGAAAAACGCCCACAAGGAAGCGTGGAACTTCGGCCATCCTGGATGGCTCAATGAGCACGCATACGGATTCATCACCTCTCCGGTAAAGGAAAACCTGAAGTTCGAAGTTCTGGCGTGGACTCCATCCACCAAAGGAACCGTAACCGGCTCCGTCGTCCAATTAATTCCGCCACGCGGCCCAGAGATTCAGCCGCCGGCGGATGCCGCGGCAGCAGGCGGCGGGCGCGGAGGTAGAGGTGGACGTGGCGGCCCGCAATTCGCCCAGCCGACGCAGGCGGAGCTCGATCAATGGATCGCATCCGTAAAGAACTCCGTTCGCGGCAAGGCGGTCCTGATGGGCAAGGCGGCAGTGATCCCCGTGGACTTCACGCCTCCTCAGAAACGGCGGCCCGAGGATACCGGCGGCGGACGTGGCCGCGGAAATTTCGAGGGCGGCGCGCGCGGACGCGGAGCGCAGGAGAATGATGGACGCCCTACCGCGCGCCAGGTAGCCGACGCCATCGACAAGATGCTGCTGGAGAACGGCGCCCTGATGCGCATGAACGACGCTGCGCGCGGGGAGGGCATCATTGTCGCCCAACAGCACGCCGCTTACGATCCCACCAAAACCGTCCCAACCATCATTCTTCGCAACGATGATTTCGGACGCATCGAACGTCTCCTTGCCGACAAGGAAGACATAAAGGTCGAGTTCAACATTGAGAACAAAGTCTTCCCCTCCGGCGCCACCAGCTACAACGTGGTTGCCGAAATTCCTGGGACGGACAAGGCGGACGAAATCGTCATGCTCGGCGGACACCTCGATTCGTGGCACTCTGCCACGGGCGCAACCGACAACGGCATCGGATCCTCGATCATGCTCGAAGCCGCTCGTTTGATTCAAAGCCTGGGCCTCAAGCCGCGCCGCACCATTCGCGTGGCGCTATGGTCCGGTGAAGAGGAAGGGTTGCTCGGATCGCTGGCTTATGTGAAGGCTCACTTCGGCACGTTCGAAGATCCGAAACCCGAATTCGCCAAGCTCGATTGCTACTTCAACGTCGATACCGGCACCGGCCGTCCTATTGGAGCGGGTGTTTTCGGGCCGGCCGATTCCGCGCAGATTTTGCAGCCGGTCTTCGCGGGCTTCAAGGACTGGGGCTTCCGCAACGTCAACGCCACCATGAGCCGCGCCACCGGCGGCACCGACAGCACGTCGTTCAACAACGCCGGCCTGCCCGGGATCGGCTTTCAGCAAGACCCTATCGAGTACAACAGCATGACGCATCACACCAACCTCGATACTTACGAACGAATCATCCCCGAAGATGTCAAACAGGCTTCGGCGGAAGTGGCGGCGGCAGTCTGGTTCGTAGCCAATCGCGATCAGATGATGCCGCGGTTCACCAAAGAAACCATGCCGGCGCCCGTGGCCGCGCGGTAAGCCGGGGGTATCGTATGACGCCGCATCCAACCGATCACCTGGGGTTCCTTCGCATTCCGGGCCCCGGGCTCCCGGGCGTGGCGATTCATTTCGCGCCGCTCACCGCGCGCGATGATTTCAATCCGGCCTTGTGGCCGCAAATTGCGCTTACGCAAAGCGCGGCCTTCGCCGGATGGTGGGAAATCGACCTCGACCTGCTTTCGCTGGCCGATGGTGATTACGAATATGAGTTCCTGATCTCGGGCGAAATGGCCGTGTCAGACCCCTACGCGGAAGCGATTACCCGTTTCGGCGGATATCGCGGCGTCTTCACCATGAACGGCGGTAAGCGCGTTCGCAAAGCGTTCGATTGGAGCGACGAGTTCCCGGCGGGCATCGCCCTGCCGCAAAACAATCAGATCGTCATCTACGAGATGCCCGTCAAGTGGATGTCCTCCGATCCCTCGGAAAATCCGCTCGTCGAACTCGGCACCATCGACAAAGTGATCTTCGAGCACCTGGACAACCTGATCGCGAGCGGCGTCAATTGCATCGAGCTTCTGCCCATCCAGGACACGCCACAAACCCTGAATTGGGGCTATGGTACGCGATTCTTCTTCGCGCCGGACTACGACATCGGTGCCCCGGTGGATCTCAAGTTTTTCGTCAAGCGCTGCCACCAACGCGGCGTGCGCGTGATCCTCGATGTGGTAATGAACATGTTCGCGCCGCAATGCCCGCTAGCCGCGCTCGCCACGCCGTGGTTCTTCACCGCGTCCACCAATGATCGCGAGGATTACAGCCAGGACCTTTTCCTGTACGACCATCCTTCCTACGACAATTACTTCGCCGCTCGCGAATTCCATTGCGAGATGGCCGAATACTGGGTCTCCGAGTATCACATTGACGGATATCGCGTAGACGATTTTAAGGACATCAATAACTGGGAGTTCGTACAGGACTTTCACGATCGCGCAACAGCGCGCAGTCAGTCGCTATTCCCCGCAAAGCCGTTCCTGGTAGTTGCGGAAGATTCCAACCGCCGCTTCAGCGTTACCGCAGACGGCGCTTTGAACGGACGTAAGGTGGTGGATGCGATCTGGAATTTCGGTTACCGCGATGAGATCCGGCTGCTGCTGACCAACCAGATCAACACCAGCTTCGGGCAGCCGTCGCGCTCCGTTCGCGTGCAACATCTGATCTCGAAAGACGGCGTATGGAATTCCTGGCCGCCGGGCAGCTTCGACCCTGGCTATGGGGACCTCAGTTGCTCGGTCGACTACATCACCTCCCACGACGTCGCCGACGGAGTTCGTCTCATGAACGTCATTCTGGGACCGATGCTGGTCGCCGCGCAACTTGGCGATGGGGGCATACAAAGCGTTAGCGCCGCAGTCGATGGCGCCGACAAATCGCAGAACGCCGCGCTCAAGAACGCCGTTCAAGGAGCATTTACACGCGTGTTCGGCGGCTTTGCTCTGCTGATGACTTCGGTAGGCATCCCCATGTTCCTCGCCGGCGAAGAATTCGGCGACGTCCATGACATGGATTTCAGCGGGGTCAACCCCAAGCAGCAAGACCCGGTGCAATGGGGACGAGCGGCCTTCTCTGGAAATTCCGCCTTGCTAAGGAACGTGAGCAAGCTGCTTGCCCTCCGAACCTCGCACCCCGCGCTGCAACGCAACGAGGTGGCGTTCTTCTATTTCCACCCCGAGTTCGACGACAACATCGCCCCGCGCGTGTTCGCCTATTGCCGCACCGCCGGACAACCACTCGGGAATACCGGCCAAGTCATTGTACTTGCCAATATTGGGCCGGACAATTTCCCCAGCTACGATATCCCAGGCTGGCGCTGGGGTGCGCTTTCCTTAACCGAGGTGGGGGACATAACGACTGGATCTATTTCGTACAGTCCCCTCTCCGGCACGTTATCGCTGGCCCTAAAGCCATTCGCTATACGCGTATTCCAAACCTAGGTTTTGTGTGAGCGTATGCAAACCCACTGTCGCTGATGATTGTTCATATTCTGAGGTAACCGTCGCAGTCTACCCTTCGTCGCCAATTGGAAGGAGAGCTCTATGTCTGCTCAAAAGAAGAAGTGTGCCCACCCGGCGTGTAACTGCGCGGTGGACGAACACACTAAATATTGCAGCGATTATTGCCACGATTCCGGCAACAAAATCGAGATCGCCTGCAATTGCCATCATGCTGCCTGTGAGATGAATGAGTCTTCCACCGCCGCTTCGTAGTTGCTCAGGCTATCTTTCCATCCAAGAGACGCGCGAGATTGATTTTCGAGCCGTCAGCGCTTAGAAACAGCGATACATAAGGGGCCTTCGGCGTCGCGCGCTGGCCCAATTCTTCTTTACTGCTTGATTACGGTTCCGTCCGCGCGCCGGATTTCGCCCCATCCGCCGTTCAGATTGTTTCGGCCCGCGGTAAACGGGGCCTTCGCGGCGGCCTTCTCGTCCACTTCAATGCCCCAACCCGGCTTCTCGCTCACCCACAGATAGCCGTCCTTCATTTCCGGGCAGCCGTGGAATATCTCCGTGGTGCGCGCGTTGAATGGCGAATACTCCTGAATGCCGAAATTGTAGCTGACCAAATCGAGCGTTACGTTCGCCATGTGGCCAATCGGCGAAACGTCTCCGGGCCCATGCCAAGCCGTGCGCACTCCAAAATTTTCCGCCAGAATCGCTATCTTGCGCGCTGGAGTGAAGCCGCCGGTTTGAGAGACGTGAACGCGAATGTAATCGATGAGGCGTTCCGAAATTAGCGGCTGCCACTCATGTGGCGAATTAAACAGCTCGCCCATGGCAATCGGCGTCGCGCAATTCTGCCTGATCTGGCGAAAATAGGCGATGTCCTCGGGCGAGAGCGGATCTTCCATGAAGAACAGCTTGAATTTCTCGGCGTCCTTACAGAACTGCACCGCTTGATTGGGCGTAACCCGTTCGTGGACGTCATGAAGCAGTTCCACCTCGTCACCCAGTTCTTTCCGACACACCTCGAATAGTTTCAATGCCCGCCGGACGTAGGCCGCGGGTTCGAAGACCGGCTTATCGTGCAGCGCCTTGATCTGCGCGCCGCCGCGCCCGCTGCCATAGCCCGCCATGCCGGGAATGCCCACTTGCACGCGTACGTTCCGGAAACCTTCCTCCATATAACGTTTAGCGCTGTCCACCACGTTTTGAAACTCCGCGCCGTCCGCGTGCGCATAACAATTGGCGGCTTCGCGGCACTTCCCGCCCGCCAGTTGATAGACCGGCATTCCCGCTTGTCGCCCCTTGATATCCCAAAGCGCCTGGTCGATTCCGCTCAGCGCATTGTTCAGCACCGGCCCATTTTTCCAATAGGAGCTGTCGTAACACGATTGCCAGATATCCTCAATCCTGCTCGTTCCTTTGTTCATCAGAAACGGCTTGAGGTATTTCTCCACCGCCGGCCGAACCAGATCCGCGCGCTGCGTGAACGTGGCGCAGCCATAGCCGTAGAGCCCGTCTTGGTCGGTTGTAATCTTGACTACGGTGAGCCGCACGCCGCCAGGCTCGCATTCGATGACGCTGATATCTTTGATCTTCGGCTCCGGCATTCCCTTGGAAGCGGTCGCGGCCCGCTCCTGGGCCTTCTGTTCGCGCACGCTGGTGGCGCCGAGCAATGCGGCAGTTCCGATCGATCGTAAAAGGTTGCGTCGTGGCAGTTGCATAGGGGCTCTCCGTCACTTGCCATACTATGCTGTCTTGCGCTTAGCTTCAACCACGCTCTTTACTCGGGCGCGAACGGCCCTTCAAATCGCCCATGCTATCCTGACGGCATACGAGGCCAAATGCCGAATGCGGCAGCCATTCCGCCATTCCGCGCCAATGGGAATGCTTGTAACTCCAGTACCCTCCGGGCGCGTCTACACATTCATCGCCGCCGGCTCCTGAGCGCAACCAATGTTCGAATTTCTCTTTAAATATCCGGCCAGCCTGTTTCACAAGGGACAGTTTGTCCTGCTGACTCCTTGGCCTTTGTGGATGCTCGCCCTCGCGATCGCCGCCGCGGCTGCGGCGCTCTTCTTCCACGTGCGCCGTAACCATGGCTTGCTCTCGGGCGCGCGCCCTCTCGCCATCTGGCTGCTCGAAACCGGCATGGTAGCGCTGTTGCTCTTCCTGCTGTGGCATCCCGCGCTCAGCGTCGCCACTCTTCGCCCCCAACAAAACGTGGTGGCGGTTCTGGTCGACAACTCGAAGAGCATGGGAATCGCCGATTCCGGCGGAACTCGCGAGGCTGCCGCCAAGAAAGCGCTTGACGATGGCCTGCTCAAAGGCTTGGCAGAAAAGTTTCAAGTCCGGCTTTATGAGTTTGGCAAGGAACCGGAACGCATCCCCAGCACAGCGCCGCTTAACGCCGGCCGCCAGGCAACGCGTATCGGCGACACTTTGGAGCGCATTCTCGCCGAATCGTCTTCCCTGCCCCTTGGCGCAATCGTCCTATTGAGCGATGGCGCCGATAATTCCGGCGGCATCAATCTCGATACCATCGCCGCCATCCGCCGGCAGCGCATTCCCGTGCACACCGTTGGCTTCGGTCATGAGCACGCAAATCGCGATGTCGAGGTGGAAGATGCCGTGGTTCCGTCGCGCGCCCTTCCTAAATCGCGCCTCACCGCGCAGGTCACCTTTCAAAGCTACGGCCTCTCGGGCACGAAGTCGAAATTGAGCGTTCGGCAGGATGGTAAAGTCCTCGCGACGCAAGACGTCACACTCAAGAGCGACGGCATCCTGCAGAGTGAATCTGTTGTCTTCAACTGCGGCGAAAAGGGTCCCAAGACTTTGGATATTGGACTCGAAGCCATTAACGGCGACGAGAATCCTTTGAATAATCGCGTGACTCGCCTGGTCACCGTGGATGACCGCAAACCGCGCATCCTATATATGGAGGGCGAACCGCGCTGGGATTTCAAATTCATCCGCCGCTCGCTTGACGATTACAACAACATTGAACTCTTCACCATCCTGCGCACCACCCAAAACAAGATTCTTACCCAGTCCACGGGCAACACCGTCGAAAAGAGCCTGGAACAAGGCTTTCCTTCGAAGGCCGAAGACCTGTTCGGCTACCAGGGCCTCATCATCGGCAGCGTTGAAGCCAATTACTTTACTCCCACGCAGCAGCAGTTAATTCGCGATTTTGTCGATCGCCGCGGCGGCGGTCTGCTGTTTACAGCCGGCCGTGCCACCCTATCCGACGGCGGATATCCCGGCTCGCCGCTTGAAGATCTGGTGCCGACCAGGATGCCCACCACCCGCGGAACTTTCCATCGCGATTTTTCCCCCGTCGAGCTCACCCCCGAAGGCTCGCAAAGCATGATCTGTCGTCTCGATGACGACCCTGCACGCAATGCCGAACGGTGGAAAAAGATGCCAATGGTGGCGAATTATCAGGAAGTGGGCGAGAAAAAACCTGGCGCGTCGACGCTTTTGAACGTCATACCACCAGGGAAGCGCGCCATGCCGTTACTGGTCACCGAAAATTATGGACGCGGCCGCACCGCCGTGCTGGCAAGCGAAGGCGTCTGGCGCTGGCGTATGTGGCTTCCCCACGAAGACACGACGCTCTTTACCTTCTGGCAACAGATGTTTCGCTACCTGGTTACGGATACGCCCGGTCAGCTTGCCGCCACAACCCCGAAGACTGTTTTGTCCGACGACACTCATCTCCCCATCCGCGTGGAAGTCCGCGACAAGGAATACAAACCGGTGGCCAACGCCCGCGTGCAGGCCCGCTTCATGAGTCCCGATGGCACTTCGGCCACCATCGAGTTAGCGCCGCAACCTCTGGAAGAAGGCGTCTACACCGGCGATTGGACCGCTGAAGCGCCCGGGTCTTACGTCGCCGAAGTGATTGCCGGCCGCGATACCGAAGAGCTTGGACGCGAAGTGCTTTCGTTCCGCCGCGAGGATGGCGTTGCCGAAAACTTCCACACCGGCCAGAACCGTGAACTGCTGCAAAAACTCTCCGACGAAACCGGGGGTCGTTACTACAAACCGGACGATGCGTCTAAACTGGCAAGCGATATTTCGTATTCCGAAGCTGGAATCACTGCCCGGGAAACCCGCGACTTATGGGACATGCCGATTGTATTTCTACTGGCTTTGGGCATTCGCGCCAGCGAATGGCTGCTCCGCCGCAAATGGGGCGTAGTATGAGGCTGGCGCGCCTTCTGGCTCTGTCTGCACTCACGCTGGCGACGGCTCACGCCACCACGTTCTATGTCACTCTCTCCGGCCTCGGCGGCGAACCGGACTACGTGCAGCGCTTTAAAATGCTGGCCGAAGATATCGATTCCAGCCTTAAGAAAGCCGGGGGCGATGCCGATATCGTCACTCTGGTAGCGCCCACCCGCGATCAGATCCGCGCCCGCTTCACCGAACTCGACCGCCAGGCCAAGCCCGCCGACTCCTTAGTGCTCATGCTGATTGGCCACGGCGCGTACGACGGCGCCGAGTACAAGTTCAACATTCCCGGCCCGGATATTACGGGCGCCGAGCTCGCCAGCTTGCTCGATCACATGCCGGCCTCGCGTCAGCTTGTGGTCAATATGACCAGCTCGAGCGGGGGATCGATCGAATTCCTCCGCAAAGCCAACCGCGTGGTAATCGCCGCCACTAAGACCGGCAGCGAAAAGAACGCTACCGTGTTCGCCCGCTACTGGGCCGAAGCGCTGCGCGACCCCGCCGTGGACACCGACAAAAACGAAAACGTCTCGGCTCTCGAAGCCTTCCGATTTGCCCAGCAGAAGACCACGAACTTCTTCGAAACCCAGAAGCGGCTCGCCACCGAGCATTCGGTTCTGGAAGATACCGGCAAGGGCGAGGGCGAGAAGAGTCCCTCGGCCGAAAATGGCGAAGGCCGTCTGGCGGCGTCGTTTACTATCGTCCGCCTCGGCTCGAACGCCGCCGCGGCAAAAGATCCCGCCAAACGCGCGCTGCTCGATCAAAAGGAACAGCTCGAACAGGAGATCGACAAACTGAAGTACAACAAGGCCGCCATCCCCGAGGCCCAATACAAACAACAACTGACGCAGCTCCTGCTCCAGCTTGTGCAAGTGCAGGAGGCGATCGACAAGTGAAGTATCTTCCCCGAGCCGCATGGGCGCTGCTCGCAGTGGTCTCGATCCCAGGTATTCTTCCGGCGCAGCGTCTCGATCCGGTAAAGTCCCTCGAGCTGGCGAAGTCCTTCCAGAAGGCGCGCCGCTACGACGACGCGAATAATATCTTCAGGCAACTGATCAAAGATTATCCGGATAACCCCGACCTCCGCGTCGCCTGGGGTCGGCTCTATCTCGATCACTGGCAGCCCGACATTGCGCACGACCTGTTCGAAGAAGCTCTCAAGATTAAGCCGGATCACGCCGGCGCACTTCTGGGCATGGCGCTGATTGAAGCCGAGAACTTCGGTGGAAGAGCCGCTCAAATCGCGGCGGAAGCGCTGAAATCCGACCCGCATCTGGTCGAGGCGCAAGAACTTCTGGCGCGCCTCGCTCTCGAAGACAACAACGATACCCGCGCCCGCGACGAAGCCCATAAAGCCCTGGACATGGACCCGAACTCCGTCCAGGCCAAAGCCGTTCTCGCCTCCATGGATTGGCTTGCGGACAAGAAGGACAGCTCTTGGGATCCGCACGATGCGCGCGGCTATGAAACCGCCGCCCACTTCTTCATGCTCAACCGGCGGTATACCGAATCCATCGAGTTTTACCGCAAAGCCCTCGCGCTCGACCCCGATCTCTACTCCGCGCGCAGCCAGATGGCGCTCAATCTAATGCGTCTGGGCCATGACGAGGAAGCCAAACGCGAGCTCAAGGATTGCTGGGACCACGGCTTCCAGGACACGGCCACTAAGAACAGCCTGACCCTGCTTGATAGCTACAAGAATTTTGTCACCTTCAAGACCGATAACACAATCCTGAAGCTGCACCAGAAGGAAGCGGAGTTGCTTCGCCCCTACTTTGAGACCGAGACGAAGAAGATCATCGCTGCCTACGAAACGAAATATAAGTTCAAGCTGGAACATCCCGTTCAGGTGGAAGTCTACCCCGATCATGACGATTTCGCGGTCCGTACGATGGGCCTGCCTGGCCTGGGAGCTTTAGGCGTTACTTTTGGCTATTCCATCGCCATGGACAGCCCCTCCGGACGACCGCCGGGAGAGTTCCATTGGGCATCTACGCTCTGGCACGAAATGAGCCATGTCTTTACGCTCTCGATGACCAATTCCAAGGTTCCGCGGTGGTTCACGGAAGGCATCGCGGTGCATGAAGAGACCGCCGTCAACCCTGAGTGGGGCGACCGCCTCGGCGTCGATGAGATTAACGCCATTAAAGACCATAAGCTGCTGCCGATTGTCGATCTCGACCGTGGCTTCATTCATCCTTCCTACCCGCGCCAGATCGTCGTCAGTTACTTCCAGGGCGGCATGGTATGCGATTTCATTACTGAAAAATGGGGCTGGGACACCATCCTAGCCATGCTTCACGACTACGCTAACGCCGAGGACACGCCCAGCGTCATTCGCAAAGAACTGAAAATCGCGCCGGAAGAGTTCGACAAGCAACTCGCCACCTATATCGGAAATAAAACCGAACAAACCGTCGGACATTTTTCCGAATGGAAAGACGGCATGAAAAAGGTGATCGATCTGGCCGCGAAGAAAGACGACGATGGCGTAATCAAAGAGGGCCTCGCCATTCGCGACATGTATAAGGATTATGTCGAGCAAGGCAGCGTCTACGAACTCCTCGCCGCGGCCTACGCGGACAAAAAGGACACGGCCAACGCGATCGATGAATTGCAACGCTATGCGCACGCGGGTGGGCGCAACCCAGCCACGCTCAAATTGCTTGCCAAGGATCTGACCGACGCCGGACGCAAGAAGGAGGCAGCGGATATACTAGACCGATTGAACTATATCTATCCTGTGGATGGCGACCTGCATCGCAAGCTGGGAGATTTGTGGCTCGACGCCGGAAACTCCAGCGGCGCCGCGCGTGAATTCGCGGCCGAGTTAGCTTATAAGCCCATCGATCCGGCGCAGGCGCACTTCGACCTGGCGCGCGCCCTGAATGCGGAACATAACACGGAGAAGGCTAAGGATGAATTATTGATGGCCCTTGAAATCGCCCCCGATTATCGCCCGGCGCAAAAACTTTTTCTGGAACTGAGCAAAGTGAGTAAGTGAGAACAGACCAAACTATGTCAACTACGGCAACCACGCAAATGGATCCAGATGTTTTGAGGTCGCGCATCGAGCGCTTCCGCCAGGTTCAGTCCGAGATCGTGACGCAGGTGCGCCGCGTGATCGTGGGCCAGGAGGAGGTTCTCGAACAGGTGATGATCGCGCTGTTTGTGGGCGGACATTGCTTGATTACGGGACTGCCTGGAACCGCCAAAACCCTTCTTGTCCGCACCCTCGCGCAAACGCTGGGTCTGATCTTCAAGCGCATCCAATTCACCCCCGACCTGATGCCCAGCGATATCACCGGCACCGACATCATTGAAGAAGATCCCACCACCGGCCGCCGCACCTGGACCTTTGTGCAAGGCCCCATCTTCGGCAATATCCTTCTCGCCGACGAAATCAACCGTACTCCGCCTAAGACCCAGAGCGCTTTGCTCGAAGCCATGCAGGAGCGCTCCTGTACCGTGCGCGGCAACATCTACACCCTTCCCTCGCCGTTCTTCGTGCTTGCCACCCAGAACCCAATCGAACTCGAAGGCACGTACCCGCTTCCCGAAGCCCAGCTCGACCGTTTCCTCTTCAACACGATTCTCGACTATCTCACTGCCGCCGAAGAATTGAAGGTCGTCGATTTGACAACGGTCGTTCACCTGGCCCATGCCGACCCGGTGACCACTGCCGAAGAAATCGTGGAATTCCAGCACCTGGTCCGCATGGTCCCCATCGGCGAAAGTATCTCGCGTTACGCCATCGACTTGGTCCGCGCCACGCGCCCCCGTGACGAAAGCGCTCCGGACTTCATCCAAAAATATGTAAACTACGGCGCCAGCGTCAGAGCCGCCCAATTCCTGGTTCTAGCCGCCAAAGCCCGTTCCCTAATGAAGGGCCGCTACCACGTAACCTATGACGACATCCGCGCCCTATACGCACCCGTATTGCGCCACCGGATCCTACTCAACTTCCATGCCGAGTCGGACAAGCTACGCCAGGACGACATCTTGAAGAAAGTATTAGATCTCAAGCAGGCGCCGAGGGATTAAGAGAGCTTCTTTTCGACGCAAGACCGAGGCGCAGAGTGGAAACAAAGATCAGTCCGAAAGTCATCGAATTGCATTTCCGACATCAATTGGAAGCGACGGCCATCTCTGCGTCAAACAGAAACCCCGGGAAACTCGTCTAATGCTACAGCGCTTCCTAGACCCCGCCACCTTGGCCTCCATCGACGGCCTCGATCTCGTCGCCAAGACCGTAGTCGATGGCTTCGTCGCCGGCCTGCACCGTTCCCCGGATTTCGGATTCTCCCAGGAATTCGCCGAGTACCGCGCCTACGCCCAGGGCGACGACCTTCGCCACGTCGATTGGAACGTTTTCGCCCGCACCGACCGTTGCTACCTCAAGCGCTACCGCGGCGAAACCAACACGCAGCTTCTCATCCTGCTCGACACCTCGTCGTCGATGTCCTATTCCTCGAGCGGCGTCACCAAGCTCGATTACGCCCGTTTTGTCGCCGCGTCTCTTTGCTACATGAGTAACCAGCAGCGCGACGCCGCGGGACTTCTCGTCTTCGGCGACGATGTAATTAACTACGTGCCGCCCTCCACGCGGCAGGGCCAGCTATTCCGGCTTCTGCACGCCATCGAGAGCGCCGAAGCCGGCACGGGCGTGCGCACCGATTTCGTCAAGCCGTTCATTCATTTCCAGAATTTTCAGCATCGCCGCGGCATTGTGGTGGTGTTGTCCGATTTTTACGAGCAGCCCGAAACCATCGTCAAGACCATCGAGCCGCTACGCTATCACGGCAACGAAGTGATCCTCTTCCACATGCTCGATCCGCAGGAGATCAAGGCTAAATTCCGCGATCCGGTGCTCTTGGTCGATCTCGAAGACGAAACCTCTTCGCTCGAAGTCTCGCCCGAGTACGCGCGCCACGAGTACAAAAAGCGCATCGACGCGCATATCTCCGCTCTCGAGTCGAAAGCCCGTGGATCTGGATTGGACTATTTTCTTATGGATACGGGACGCCCCCTCGACGAAGGTCTGCGCGAGTATCTCGCCATTCGCCGGAGGATGTTATAGATGGGACTGTTCGCTCCCTGGTTCCTTGCCGCCGGCGCGCTCGCGGTAGGTCTGCCCGTGTGGCTTCACCTCCTGCGCAAGCACCGCTCGCAGCCCCTGCCTTTCAGCTCGCTCATGTTCTTCGAGCAGCGTACGCAAAGCTCCATCAAACACCGCCGCCTGCGCTATCTGGTTCTCTTCTCGCTTCGCACGCTGCTGTTCCTCTTGCTCGCGCTTGCTTTTGCGCATCCCTACATCGAACAGAACTCGCTCCCCTTCCAGCACAACGGTGAAATCACCGTGCTGGCCATCGACAATTCGCTGAGCATGCGCGCCGCCGGCCGCTTCGATCAGGCCAAGCAGATGGCGAAATCGGCGCTTTCGGGCTTGCGTACCGGCGAACGCGCTCAAGTGCTCGAATTCGGCGCGCGCGTCCATCCGCTGAGCGAAGTCACTGACGATACTCATCAGCTCAACGCCGCCATCGACGCCGCACAGCCCTCGGACGACCGCACTTCCTTCGCCGAGCTGGCTCGTTCCCTCCGCTCGATCGCGCAAGCCCTCAAGTTGCCCCTACGCGTGGAGCTCTACTCCGATATGCAGCAAAGCGGAATGCCCGGCAACTTCAACGACCTTCGCCTGAATGCGGCCGTGAAGATTGAGCCGCACGCCCTTGCCGCCAAGGAAACGCCTAACTTCGCCGTCGAAAACATCATCGCGCCGCGGCGCGTCTACGATGGCAGCAAACAGCGCGTGCTGGTAACCGTCGCCAGCTATGGCGCGCCCAAAGCCACCCGCCAGGTCTCGCTCCTATTGAACGGCCGCGTGGTGGAGACCAAATCCGTCGACGTACCCGAATCCGGCCGCGCCACAGTGGAATTTCATTCGCTCGAAGTTCCCTTCGGCATCGGCAACAAAGGCGTGGTGAAGATCGATTCCGCCGATCAGCTGCCGGCCGACGATAGCTATAATTTCTCCGTCGAGCGCTCCGACCCCAAACCCGCGCTCTTTGTTTACGAAGCCGGCAATCAAAAATCGCTGCTTTATTTCAAGTCCGCGCTCGAAGCCAGCGGTCAATCCGCTTTCGATGTTCAGCCCGTGCTGGCCGAGCAGGCCTCAAACGTAAACCCATCGAAATACGCCTTCGTCGTGCTCTCCGACGTGACCGTGCTGCCCGGCGGCTTTGAAAACGAACTGCGCGATTACGTGCGCGGCGGCGGATCTGCGCTCATCGCCCTCGGCCACAACTCCATGGTCAAAATGAAGGTGCCGGTTTCCGATGGCGCCATTGCCGAGTCGCGCTATTCCGGCCGGGAAGGCGAGCGCTTCCAGACCGCTGCCTGGCTTGACCCGTCTTATCCCTCGATTCAAAAAGACAACAATTGGGCCGGCGTAAAGTTCTATCGCGCCATCAAGATCGATCCCGGAAAGGCCAGGGTGGCCGCGCGCCTCTCCGATGAAACGCCGCTCCTCATCGATCAGCAGTTAGGCGAGGGACACGTCGAAGTGTTCGCTTCCACCTTCGACAACATCGATAACGATTTCCCGCTGCACGCCTCCTTCGTTCCCTTTATCGATCAGACTGCCCGATATCTGGGCCGTCTCGACTCGGGGCCTCCGGCGGTGCAAGTAGGTTCTTTCGAAGAATTGCGCACCGCGCGCCAGACCGGCGCCGCGGTAGACGTGGTTGACCCCAAGGGCGCGCGCGTCTTCGACCTGCGCGAAGCCACCACCGTGCAAAACGTGCAGTTCACAATGGCCGGTTTTTACGATATCCGCCGTCCCAACGGCCGCAACGAAGTGGTAGCGGTGAATTCCGACCGGCATGAGAGCGATCTCACCCCCGCTCCCCCGGACACTTTGAAATTATGGCAGAATACAGCCAGCGAGACTGCGAACGGAGATACGGCGCAGACGAGCGAACAGCGGAAGCCGATTTCGCTCTGGTGGTACGTAATGCTGGCCGCGTTGGCCCTGGCGGTTGCCGAGTCGCTTTTAGGGAATAGACATCTTTCGGTGGACAAAGAGGCCGCATGAAACCTTTCGATCGTTTGACCGGCTATCTGAGCGCGCTTGAGCGCCGTATGCGTTGGCTGGCGCTCACGCGCGGGGCCGCTGCAAGCGCAGCCGCCGCGCTGGCCCTCACGGTGCTGGCTGTGCTTGCAGCCAATCAGTTCGCCTTCTCACATCGCAGCATAGTGGGCGCGCGCGTATTCTTGTTCCTCGGCTTGGCGTTCGCCATTGCCGCGGCGCTAATCATACCCGTAATCCGCCTCAACCGCCGCCGCGCCGCCCGCGCCGCCGAATCGACGCATCCGCAATTTCAAGAGCGCCTCCTGACGTTCACCGAGCGGTCCGAAACCCACCCCAACGATCCATTCCTGCATCTGCTGGCGGCGGACGCGCTCTCGGTCGCTGAGAACGCGCAGCCCGCGCAGGTTGCTAAAACGGGACACATCTTTAGCTTCTCCTCGGCCGCGGTGGTTTCGACGCTTGTCTTATTATGGCTAGCTACCTCCGGTCCCGGATTCCTCGGCTATGGCACCGGCTTGCTGTGGGGCAGCGTGCCGAAGGGCATGACGAAGCCCTATTACGCAATTTCTGTGAACCCTGGAAATAAGACCGTTCGTAAACGTTCCGACCAGGTAATCAGCGCCCAGCTTCTCGGTTTCAGCTCTCCCAAGGTACAGTTGTTTGCCAAATACGCCAGCGCCTCGCAGTGGGAAGGCGCGGAAATGCGTACCGAACCGGGCGGCGCGGATTATCAATTCGTGATCGCGGGCGTGCCGGAAAGCCTCGAATACTACGTGGAAGCCGGTGGCGTGCGCTCACCCAATTTCAAGCTCAACGTAGTGGATCTCCCCAGCGTAAAGAAGGTCGCCGTGACCTTCCACTATCCGGCTTACCTTGGCTTGAAAGACTCCACGGAAGACCCGGGCGGAGATTTGCGCGCGGTCCAGGGCACGGTTGGCGAGGTCTCCGTAACATTCGATAAGCCGCTAGCCAAGGGTCAGATCGTACTCGATGATGGCTCGAAGATCGATCTTACACAAGGCCCTAACAACACGCTCACCGCCAAAGTTCCTATTCAGAAGGACGGCATGTATCACGTCGCCGCGCTTGAAGCGGGCGAGGACGTGCGCCTGAGCGAAGATTACTTCATCGAGGCCATGAAGGACAATGCGCCCGAAGTAACCATCACCAAACCCGGCCGCGATTTCCGCGCCAGCCCCATCGAAGAAGTTACCATCGCCGTCCAGGCCAAGGACGATTTCGGCCTCAAGAACGTCGATCTCCACTATTCCGTCAATGGCGGCGCCGAAAAGACCGTATCGCTGCTCCAGGCCAAGGGCGCCAAACAGTCGAACGGAACTACCATTATTTCGCTTGAGGATTTCAAGGCTGAGCCCGGCGACGTGGTCAGTTTCTACGCCAGTGCGAACGATGCGCGCACCACATCAAAGACCGACATTTTCTTTATTGAAGCGCAGCCCTTCGAACGCAACTACACGCAGTCCCAGCAGGAAGGCGGGGGCGGCGGTGGTGGTGGCGGCCAAGACGGCAACGATCAGAACCAGATTTCGCAGCGCCAAAAGGAGATCATCACCGCAACCTGGAATCAGCAAAAGGGAACCGGTGCGCGCGGCACGGATGCGGAAAATGCCGCATTCCTCTCCGGCGTGCAATCCAAGCTGAAAGAGCAGGCTGCTTCCCTCGCCCAACGCATGAAGAGCCGCGAATTAGACGAGGCCGGCGATTCCTTCAAAACCTTCGTCGCCGATATGGAACAGGCCGTGGCGGCCATGCAGCCCGCGGCGGATAAATTGAAGGTAGCGAAGTGGCAGGATGCTCTCGCGCCTGAAAACAAGGCCCTGCAATTCCTCCTGCGCGCCGAGGCGACTTTCCGCGATATCCAGGTGGCCATGGGCCGCCAGGGAGGCGGCGGTGGAGGGGGTGGCGGGGGCGGCATGAACAGCGCCACACGCGATCTCGAAGGCCTGTTCGATCTCGAGCTCGATACGCAGAAAAATCAGTACGAGAATCAGCAATCGGGCCAATCCGCGGATAAGCAACAGCAGCAGGTAGACGACGCGCTGCAGAAGTTGGCCGAATTGGCCAAACGCCAGCAGGAATTGGCGGAGCAGCAAAAGCGCAATCCGCAGACGGCCTCCCAACAGCGTTACCAACAGGAATTGTTGCGTCGCGACGCCGAGCAACTCCGCCAGCAGCTCGACCAGTTGAACAAGCAGCAGCAACAGAGCCAGCTGAGCCGTGATGGCCAGCAGGGACAACAGGGTCAGCAAGGTCAACAGGGTCAACAAGGGCAGCAAGGCCAATCCGGTCAGCAGAGCGGCCAAGGGCAGCAGGGTCAGTCCGGACAGCAGAGCGGCCAGCAAGGGCAGCAGGGTCAATCTGGCGACCAGATGCAGCAGCTAAGCCAGATGGCGCAACGCGGCCAACAACAGGGTCAGCAAGGTCAGCAGCAACAGCAAAACAAGCCGGGCCAGCAACAACAGCAGGGTCAAGACCAACGCCTCCGCGGCGCCAGCGCGGAACAGCTTAAGAAAGCGCTCGATACGCTTGCTCAAGCCGAGCAGGATATGCGCAACGCGCAGCAGCAAGGCAACTCGCAGAGCGATGCGGAAGCCAAACGCGCGGCCGATCGTTTGAATGAAGCTACCCAGATGCTTTCCGGCCTTCGCAATCAGCAATCCTCGAATCAGGTGGAACAGCTTGCCCAACAGGCGGACCAATTAGCTCGCCAGCAGCAGCAATTTGAAGGCGATCTGCGGCGCGCCTACACGCAGTCGCAGGGCAACATGACGCGTGAGCAAGCCAACCAACTGGCCGACCAGCACCAAAAACAGGCCGACGAAGTGAAGCAGCTCCAGTCGGGCATGCAAAATGCCGTGCGCGATCTACGCGCCACGCAAGCGCAAACCTCGAACAAGTTACGCCAGACTCTGGGCGATCTGGAACAGGCCGAAATCTCCCGTGACATGCAGCGCGATTCCGATTGGATTCGCCGCGGCATGGCCGAATATGCCGCTATGTCCGAATCGCAGATCACCGCCGGGCTGAACGAGCTGCGCGACCGCATGGACAAACTCCGCAAGGAGATGGGCCCGGGCAGCGACCAGCAGAAGGGCGCGCAGGGAGGCGGCAAGGCGGAGCAGGACGCTCTCAACAACATGCAACAGTTGCGCCAGTTGATGGAGGCGCGCGCCAACCAGGCGCGTGGCCAAAATGGTCAAGGCCAGCAGCAAGGCGGCCAAAATCAGCAGCGCCAGGGCCAGCAGCTCTCCCGCAATGGGCAAGGCCAGCAACAACAGAACGGCCAGCAATCCGGCCAACAGGGCCAACAGGCCGGTCAACAGGGACAACAAGGGCAGCAGGGTCAACAAGGCGGCCAACAGGGCCAGCAAGGGCAGCAGGGTCAGCAAGGCGGCCAACAAGGGCAAGGCCAGCAGGGTGGACAACGCGGCGGCCAACAGAACGCCGGCGGAGACTACGGCGGCGGCCAATGGAACGCCCAGGGCGGACCGAACTATAACGGCGGCGGATATCGTGGCGGCAACGTGCGTGACCAGGATATCCAGCAGGCCTACCGCAATGCGATGCAAAGCCTGCAACAGCTCCAGCAGCAATATCGCGGCGATCCGAATGCCATTCGCGATCTAAACAACACCATTCGCGATCTGCGCCAGTTCGATCCCTACGCGCTCAATAACGACCCGTTACTCAGCGAGCGCATCAACGCCGCGCTCGGCAATGTCGAACAGGCGGAAATGGAACTGCGCCGCAAGGTTGAGCAAAACGGCGGCGATGGCAGCATTCGCAGCCCCGGCAGCGAGCCCACCCCGCAGGGGTACGGCAGCGCTGTTGCCGAGTATTTCCGGAAATTGAGCAAGACGGGAAAGCAATAACGCCAACCGTAATCATCGGGGCCGGCATCTCCGGCCTCTCCGCGGCCTATTACCTGGCAAAAAACGGCGTTCCGTCGATCATCCTCGATCCGCGCCAGCGCCCCGGCGGCGTCATCGAAACCGTCCGCATAGACGGCTTCACCATTGAAGGCGGACCCGATAGCTTCCTCGCAGCCAAACCCGAAGCCCTCGCTCTAATCCGCGATCTTGGTCTCGAAGGCGACGTTATCGGCTCCAACGACCACCTTCGCAAGACCTACATCCGCAAGCGCGGACGCATGGTCGAAATGCCCGATGGCGTCGTGATGATGGTCCCCACCCGCATCCTGCCGGTCGCGCTTTCGCCTCTGCTCGGCTGGTCTACCAAGCTGCGCATGGGTCTCGAATTCTTCCGCCGCCCCGGTCCCAGGCAGACTGATCGCTCCATCGCCGAATTCATTCGCGACCATTACGGCCAGGAGACCGTCGACTACCTGGCCGAGCCCATGCTCTCCGGCGTCTACGGCGGCGACCCGCGCCGCCTCAGCGTGCAAAGCGTGCTCCCCCGCTTCGCCGATCTCGCCGACCGCTACGGCAGCCTGACCCGCGGCGTCATTGCCACCCTGCCCAAGAAGAAGACCGGCACGCTCTTTCGAACCCTCAAGGGCGGGCTCGGCGGCCTGGTGGACGCAATCCTCTCATCGGTTCAGGGGATGGCGGAATTCCGCCCCGTCGCAGCCGAAAAAATTGAACCTGGCCCCAATGGCTTCCGCGTCCGCGCCGGCGGAGCATGGATGGAAGCCGCCAACGTGATCGTCGCCTGCGAAGCCCATCATGCGGCTGGCCTGCTGGATGGCCCTCTGGCGCATCTCCTATCTGGAATCGGCTACAGCTCGTCCATGGTGGTCGCTCTCGCCTACGAAGGGCCGCCCCCCATGCCTGGCTTTGGTTTCCTGATTCCCCTGAAGGAGCGCCGCCGCATCGTCGCCTGCACCTGGCTGGGCGCGAAGTTTAATCACCGCGCCCCCGCCGGCAAGACCATCGCGCGCTGTTTCCTTAGCGGCCAAGACGAATCCGACCCGCTTGCTATCCATCGCGAATTACGCGATCTCTCCGGCCTCCGCGCCGAGCCGCTTTTCCACCGCGTCTTCCGCTGGCCGCGTTCCATGGCGCAATATGAAGTCGGCCACGCCGCGCGCATCACCCAGATCCAGGCGCTCGCGCAAAAGATGCCCGGCCTGCATCTCATCGGCAACGCATACACCGGCATCGGCATTCCCGATTGCATACGCATGGGGAAACAGGCCGCCGAAGCCATCGTTTCCGGCAGTTAATCCCAAATGAAAAGGCCAGTCCGAAGACTGGCCTTTTGTAAAGCAACGCGCGTCACGATCGATTAGAAGCTGAACTTAGCCCCCAACTGAACCACGCGCCCGCCGCCTGTACCGTTGACTCCGGTGCCGGAACTGATGGTCCCGGTAATGAATCCGAAGTTGCTGCCGAAGCCCGTGTTCGGATTCGAGAACTGCGCGGTGTTCGTGCAGTTAATCGTCTCTAGGCGAAGCTGCAACTGCATTCGTTCGTGGAACACAATCACACGCGAGAGTGAGGCGTTCAAGGAGAAAAGGCCGGGTCCGCTCCAGATGTTGCGGCCGGTAGAACCTTGGACGTTCGAAACCCCCGTTTGTGCAAAGCTCGCCGTATTGAACCAGGGATTGCCCGTGTTAATTCCGCCTAGAATCTGCACCGGCGCCACTTGGTTGAGCGTCGTCGTGCCGTTGCTGCCCAGAGTCAGCGTGTTGCTGCCGGTAAACGTAAGCGGCGTACCGGTGCGGAGCGACATAATGCCCGACACCTGCCATCCGCCCAGGATCTTGCCTGCGACGCTGTGGGACAGGAACTGCCGCCCCTGCCCGAACGGCAACTCATAGATGTAGCTTTGAATATAGTTGAGCGTCCGGTCGAAATCGGCGCGTGCATAATTCCGCCCCAAGCCCTGGCCAGCATAGAAATCCAGGCCGCCGTCGTCGCCGCTTTGGAAATCCATCGCCTTCTGCCAGGTGAATGAAGTCGTCATCCGGAATCCCCTGCTGAAGCGCCGGTCAAACTTGACCTGCAGGGAGTTGTAACTCGAGGAAAAACCCGCGAAGAATTGAGTGACCGCCGCGGTAGTTCCGTATTTCGCGAAGAAGGGCTGACCCGCGCTGCCTGCGCCGATTATCTGCCCCGCGTTCAGATTCGGGGAGGCGGGCGTATCCACGCCATGGCTTCCCACGTACGCCACGTCCAGGCTCAGGTTAAAGGGCAATTGCCTCTGAATCGCGAAGTTCCACGATTCGATATATCCGTTCTTATAGTTCTGCGGAATATAGAACTGCGCCGTGGTCGGATTGACGTTGGTTATGATGCCATTGGACGGCACCACCACCGGATCGGGGGCGGGCAGTCCGTTAGCCCAGGTTGCCTGGAGTCCGTTAGGAAGCTGCGCCGTAGAGTAATTGTCCGTCCCGGTAAGCGCCTGATAGGAGTTGTTCGAGCGAACCGGGAAGTTATACCCATAGGTGTTGTCCGGAAAAGGCGTGTAGCTGATTCCGAGTCCCGCGCGCACCACGGTCTTCTCCGACAAACGGTAGGCGAGACCCAGGCGGGGTGCAAGGTACTTATAACGCGCCTGCATTCCCATGTTCAGCGGGTTCCCGCCAACACCTGCGATGACTAGCGTGTTATTAGAGGGGTTGTAATCCGAGAATCCGCCGGGGAATGCCGGCGTCGGCGGCTTGTAGAATTCCCACCGTACGCCAAGGTTCACCGTCAGTTTCGGAGATACCTGCCAGTTATCCGCCAGATAGCTGAACACCTGCCATTGACGCAAAGCCGGGAAATATGTGTTGACGTCGCGTTGCTCGGTGGTCGGAAGATCCAAAAGGAAGCTCGCCATTTCGTTGGCGAGACCAGTGGTCGATCCCGTGCAGCCCGAAGGGGGTCCGCTGGCGGGCACGGTCGTACAAGTTTGCTTTGCCGTCTGTAGACTTCCGAACGTGAACACGCCGCGAGGACCGTAAGTCTGGTCTTGCAGCAAATCGTCATGAATGCGGCGCACATCTACGCCCCATTTGATGGTGTGGTTATGAAACAGCTTGGTCCAGGAATTGACGGCATCCAGATTCTCCTCGGCGCGAACCCAAGGCAAGCTGGCTGAATAGCCGAAGAGCGGGCTGGAATAGCCGTTAATCGTGATTCCTGGAAAACCGCTGGTAAATGGTCCCAGGTTCACTCCCGGAATACCCAGCGCGGTGGCGTCGTTCTGTCCGTAATCCGATTGAACCGCTTCGTTGTGATAATGCGCCACGCCAATGCGAAGTTCGGTCAGCAAAGTCGGCTGTACAATGCGGTTGTAGTTGATGCCGGCGCTGTAGGTCTTTTGACTGCCGGTTCCTTCAAAGGCGCCCTGCGCCGGTCCGCCCGCGATGCCAAAGATTGGAGCCTGGAACGTCACCGGCTTCCCGAAGCTGAAACGGCCGCTGACGCGATCTTTGTCCGTCACGGTCCAATCCACCTTCGAATCGATTTGGTCATTCGTCTTCTGTGCAGGCAGCAGGGCGAAATAATCGTTGGTTTGAGAGGTAGGAACTACGTTCTCGTTGGTGAACGGAAGATAACCCAGGATCTTCGCCGATATCGGATTAATGCGATTCGTGGGAATAATATTCCCGGGGAATGGGTCACGATTCTGGCCCGAACCATCCTGCGTACCGGTCATCGGATCGTAGACGATATGCGTCGGGTCGCCGCTCAAATCGCCCGTTCGGAACGGATTGTCGGGAACGTTTTCCTGGTTCGTATTCGCCTCATGATCCATCGTTCGCAGGTAATTGACGAAGAAGAAAATCTTGTTTTTGCGGATAGGCCCGCCAAGATTGCCGCCGACGTAGTTGTACGCCAGATGCCCTACCGTAGGATTGAAGAAAGATCGCGAATCAAAAGCGCTGTTCTGCAAAAATTCGTACGCGGCGCCATGCAAGCTATTGGTTCCCGATTTGATCATCACGTTGGTTACGGCGCCAGTGGCGCGTCCCAATTCCGGGTCGTGATTCGTGGTCGAAATGCTGACGCTTTGGATCGCTTCCGCGGGCGTAATCAGAATTTGCAGAAGCCCCGTACGTTCGTTGTTATCGATACCTTCAATCTGATAGTTATTGCCCATGCGCGGCTGCCCATTCACATTGGTTTGCGTTGAGCTCGACGCATTGAAGAACTGCGAGTGTTGGAATGTCTCTGTCGAAGTGCCGGGTACCAGATCCAGAAGGCTCTGGAAGTTACGATTGACGCCCAGCGGTAGTTCCTCCACCACTTGAGAATCAATCGATCGGCCGGTATCGGCGCGCTCCGTCTGTAAGACGGCGGAATTCGCCCGCACCTCAACCGTTTCCGTTACGGCTCCCGGTTCGAGTTTGATATCGGCGCGAGGGCTGGTGTTGGCTTCGAGAACAAGGTCATTGCGGACCTGCTTCTTAAAACCCGCCATCTCTACAGTCACTTGATAGGTTCCCGGTGGCATTTCGGGAAACTCATAAACCCCCGCCTCATTCGTCTGCTTGAAGTGAGCGACCTTGGTGTTTACTTCGGTTATCGTTACCTTGGCATTGACAATGGCTCCACCGGAGCTATCGGTGACGGTTCCAACGATGGTTCCATTCACAGCCTGAGAAAAAGCTAGGCCGGCGCAAGCCGCACCCAGCAGAAAAAGCATGCAGATCGAACGTAGACTGCGCACTAATACCCCTCCCTGAAAAAACCTCGGGCCCCCGGGCCCGATTTGTACCCACTGTCGGGAGAGTATAACGGGAAGCATGCCAGATGGCAAGCGAAAAAGTATTAGAACCTTAGGCACTGGTACCTTCGAGCGCAGTACACTGACAGTTGGCGCGCTCTAAACGCGAACTTCCGTCAGCCCAATCTGCAGCAACTAATTCCGATCACGCGCTCTGGGTCTACCCTGCCCTGCTTGCGTCCATTTTGGCCGTCTACCTTCAGGTCATCGGTTTTGATTTTGTTAATTTCGACGACCCCGATTACACCAGCCGCAGTCTCTCGCCTGCGAATCTGTGGTGGGCGCTGACCTCGCACGACGCGGCCAACTGGTTTCCCGTAACTCGCATTTCGCATTTGATTGACCGGACGCTGTTTGGCGCCCAAAGCGGCCCGCCTCATCTGATCAACGTGCTGCTGCACGCCGCCGCCGCAATGTTGCTCTTTGCGTTCCTGCGGCGCGCCTCGAACGCCTGGCGTCTCAGCGCGTTCGTAGCATTTCTATTTGCATTGCATCCCCTGCACGTGGAGTCGGTGGCCTGGATTTCGGAGCGCAAGGACGTCCTCAGCGCCGTCTTCGGCTTTCTGGCCTTGTGGGCCTATGTCAGCGGCCGTCGCGCGCTCTCCGTCGCGGCCTTCGCGCTGGGCTTGATGTCCAAACCAATCCTCGTCACCCTGCCGCTGCTCCTGCTCCTGCTCGACTATTGGCCGCTGCGGCGGTCCAGCGGATGGCGCCAATCCCTCCGCGATAAAACCGCCTACTTTGCCCTCGCCCTCGCAAGCGCGGCTGTGACATGGTTCGCACAGCTATCGAGCGGAGCCGTTCGCACGGTCGAATCCTTCCCCCTCGGACTGCGCGTAGAGAACTCACTCATTTCTTATGTAATCTATATCGCGCGAACGTTCTGGCCCTCCGGCCTCGCCGTATTCTATCCCTATCCGGCCGGCATTCCAGCCTGGCACGCGGTGCTCGCATTACTTGCCCTCATCGCCATCACCGTGTGGGTCTGGCGCGAGCGAATCGCCCGTCCCTATCTCGCAATTGGATGGCTCTGGTACGTGGTCACCTTGCTCCCCGTCATCGGCATTGTGCAGGTGGGAGCGCAGGCTCGCGCCGACCGTTACATGTACATCCCGATGATTGGCCTCGGCATCATGCTGGCGTGGGGTGCGGCGGATCTCTTAGCGCGCGCCAAACCGGTCCTGGCTGTGCTCGCCGCCGCATCGCTTACAGCCTGCGCCGCCGTTAGTTGGGTCCAGGTCACGTTCTGGCAAAATAGCGAGACCCTGTTCCAACATGCCTTGGAAGTAACCGCGTCGAATTACCTCGCCCAGCACAACTTAGGTAGTTATCTTCTCGATAAGCCCGGCCGCCTCGACGATTCCATCACCCACCTTCGCGCGGCGTTACAATTGCGCCCGGACTACCCGGAAGCTCTCAGCGATCTCGCCAGCGCGCTCGCGCAATCACGCGGCGGCCTGCCGCAAGCCGTCTCGCTCTATGAATCGGCGGCGCGCATTCTGCCCGATTCCCCCATCATTCGGGACAACCTCGCCCAGGCGCACTTCGATCTCGCGATGTCGATGATGAAACAGGGTCAGCCGCGCGATGCAATCCCGCAGTTCGAGGCCGCTCTCAGCCTGCATACCGATAATGCGGAGGCGCATAATAATCTTGCCATCGCGCTCGCTCAAAGCGGCAACCCGCGGGACGCGGAACGCCACTTTCGCGAAGCCATTCGGCTCAAGCCGAACTATGCCGATGCGCACCTGAATCTGGGCATCACGCTCGCCAACGCCGGTCATGTCGCGGAAGCGATCAACGAACTCGAGACCGCGAACCGCCTGCAGCCCGACCCCGCCGTCCAACAAGAGATCAACCATCTGCGCCGCTGAGTCAGGCTAAAATAGCAACATGCCGATCTACGAATATCGCTGTCAGGATTGCGGGAATCAGTTCGAGAAATTGGTTCGTCGCGATGCCGCTCAGCCGGAATGCCCTTCCTGCGGTCACGATAATCTGGCGCAAGTGCTTTCCACCTTCGCGGCGCATGCCGGCGGAAACTCAAAATCGGCGGACGTGCCGGTCTGCCCCAGCGGACGCTGCTCCAATCCCGGCATGTGCGGAATGAATTAGCCTACTGGGCGCCCAGCAAATTTTCAAAGAACGATCGGTCGATGGGCCAGGAGCCGAACACGCGCGGCCCGGCGGCTTCGAACTTTCCCGAAGTCAGGACGCCGCTCAAATCGCCCGGGTTTGCATGCTGGCCGGCGTGCGCAATCACGCTGCGAAGCACTTCCGTCACTTTGGTCAGTTCCGTCGTGGTGACCAGTGCGTCCTGATCGTTCTTGCAAAGCACGTTGAGCCGCGCCAGAATATTCTCAGCTTGCGGCGTAAACCCCAAGGTTACGCTCTTGGCATCGCTTACGCTACGCGCGAAGAGCACCGTTCCTTCCGGCAGCCCGTCCGGCGATTTCAAAACGGCCGGAGGCAAATAGAGCCACACCGCGGCGTCCGGCGTAGGCAGGCTGGGTTCTTTGTTGAGTCCCTCCATTCGCGCGGCTGCATCGTCTTCGGGCGCCACCGCCAGCGCCATCAGGCCCGCCTGGACGGGAAAGAAAGAAATCCGGCGTTCCGGCGCGCTACCCGGCATCCGGCATACCGCGTTATAGCACTGCCCGCCTTGCTTATACGCGTAGGCGCGCAGGGCGTTCCAGTCGAAGCGGCCCTTGGCCAGGATGTATTTTCCGGTGGGGCCAAAAGAAGCCAGCGCATAATCCAGATCCTTGGCGTAGTTAAATTGGGTGTCGGCGACGAATTTTTGATAATCCGCCTCCTGGCCCATTTTTGTTCCATCCAGCATCTGCAGCACGCCGCTCCGGCGTAGCGCCTGGAAATCGACTGCAAAGACCAGAGCATTCTTAGTCGGCAGCCGCCGCATCAACTGTGCCGGCGTCAACGTGCGCGCCCGGTATGCAATGATGCCGAAAAGCGCACCGCCGCAGATCGCGACAATCGCGACGATCAGCAGCCAAGCCCTGGATTTTCCCGTCACCAATCGAGTATCACACGGTTCACGCCATGGCGGCCGCGGCCATGTGCGCACCCTGCCACAGCTTGATATAAGGCTGCAGCTGGCCCATCATGTCACGAAAGCCCGCGAGGGTCAGGGATTGCGCCCCATCACTCACCGCCTTTTCCGGACACGGGTGCACTTCGACGATCAGCCCGTCAGCCCCTATCGCCACGCCGGCCCGCGCCAGCGCCGGCACTAAGCTGCGTTTCCCGGTAGCGTGACTCGGGTCGAGAATCACCGGCAAGTGCGTCAGTTCGTTCAGCACCGGCACCGCCGCGATATCGCACGTGTTGCGCGTCGCGGTTTCGAACGTGCGAATTCCCCGTTCGCAAAGAATCACGTTCGGATTTCCGTGCGCCACGATATATTCCGCCGACATCAGCAGTTCTTTGATGGTCGAGCTCATCCCGCGCTTCAATAGCACCGGCCTCCCGCACCCGCCAAGCGACTTGAGCAGCGCGAAATTCTGCATGTTGCGCGCGCCCACCTGCATACAGTCCGCGTACTCGGCGATCAGACCCACGTCGCGGTCGCTCATCACCTCCGTCACAATCCCCAGACCTGTCGCTTCGCGCGCTTTGCGTAAAAGCTTGAGGCCCTCCTCTTCCATGCCCTGGAAATCATATGGCGACGTACGCGGCTTGAACGCCCCGCCGCGCAGCACCTTCGCGCCCGCCGCCGCTACACCTTCGGCGGTCTCCATAATCTGCCGTTCGCTTTCTACCGAGCATGGCCCTGCCATCACCACGAACTCATCGCCGCCGATCTCCACTCCGTTCACGCGGATGGCCGAGCGTTCTTTCTTGAACTCGCGGCTTACGAACTTATAGGGGACTGAAATCCGGACCGCGCTCTCTACTCCCGGCGTGGCTTCGAGCGATTCAAGACATGCCGTAACATCGCCCACTCCGACAACCCCAATCACGACGCGCTCCTCGCCCTCAATGGAATGCACCCGGTAGCCAAACTCGCGGATGCGATCGCGAACGTGGTCGATCTCAGCGCGCGAAGCATGGGGACGCATGGAAATAATCATGGTTCGATTATACACCTAACGCTTCATGATGGCAATTTAAAGGTATCTTTTACATTGGATTACATAACCACCTCGCAGAGGTGTAATCAAGTCCGTCCCGGCTTAACACTTCTTTACGTCCCTTGGAGTGCCCCAGAGCGTTTCGTATCCGTCTTAATGGGCATGACGAACCTGATCCGCCAGCCTTACAGTCGCCGGGGATTGATCCGTGGCTTGACCATAAGCGCCGCCGCGTTCTCGGCCAAAGGCGCCTTTGCGGAAGCTCTCACGCCCACCGCGCGGCTCACCGAGGGACCCTACTACCCCGACAAAATGCCGCTCGATACCGACAACGATCTGCTGATCGTCAACGATGCCATCACGCCCGCCGTAGGCGAGATCACACATCTATCCGGCCGCGTGTTGAGCGCGGCGGGCGAGCCTGTGCGCAACGCCTTCGTCGAAATCTGGCAGGTCGATAACCGCGCTTCATACATTCACTCGCGCGGCCGCAACCCCGGCGGGTACGATTCCAATTTTCAGGGCTACGGCAGGTTCCTCACCGACGTGCGCGGCCAATACTATTTCCGCACCATCAAGCCCGTCCCCTACGTACTCGGCGGAATGGGCCGGGCGCCGCACATCCACGTCGCCATCAGCAAAAACGGCCATCGCCTGCTCACTACGCAGATTCTGATCCGGGGACACGAAGCCAACGCGCGCGACGGCGTTTTCCAGGAACTCCGCGACCCCAGCGCGCGCGAGACCGTGCTGACGGATTTCAAACCGATTCCCGGTTCGAAACTAGGCGAACTGTCTGCGAATTTCGATGTGATTTTCAACCGCACTGTTCAGGAAGGCGACGACGGCAAACTCGCCGGCGGCATCGGTAAATCCGAAGGCGGTGGCCCGGGCGGTCCGGGTGGTCCCGGACGAGGACCCGGTTTTGGCCCTCCGCCGCCATTCCGAAAGCGCTAACCAGGTATTTACCCGATTTACTGTATTAGTAAACTAGTACATTATTTAGGCATGACGATCACTGACATGCTGCGGCGAGTGATGCCGGCCCTGGTGCTTGTACTCGCCGCCGATACTCAAACATTCGAGGTCGCTTCCGTCAAGCCGAGCGCGCACGCCGTGGGCAAGGACGCGCGCGGCACTGTAGTAGTGATTGGCGCCGACCGCGCGACCGCCAGAAATATAAGCCTCAAGGGCATCATAGTCGCGGCCTACGATCTGCAACCATTCCAGGTCGCCGACGGCCCGGGCTGGCTCGACCTGGACGAATTCGATCTCAACGCGCGCGCCGGCAGTCCAGCGAGCCAATCGGAGTTACGCTCCATGTTGCAGCAACTGCTCAAAGAGCGTTTCCACCTCGCTCTGCATCGCGACTTCAAGGACATGCGCGTCTACGCGCTCCTGATCGACAAAGGCGGCCCCAAGCTGCATCCCACCGAAGGCGAGCTTCGTCCGACCACCAGCCCCCACGATTTTCACGGCAGCATGCGGCAGCTTGCGAATCTCATCTCGATCCAGCTCAGCATCCCAACCGTCGACGACCCAACCCGTCCAGCCATTGCAAGCGGCCCGCCTGCCCCGGTATTGGACAAAACCGAGCTCGCCGGAAACTACGACATCAGCGTCGACCTCCGCCCAGATCTCGGTGGCGACAGCTTCTCCCGTTGGCAACGCGTACTACGCGATGATCTAGGCCTCAAGCTCGAAAGCCAGCGAGCGCTAATTGGAGTGCTGGTAATCGATCACGTAGACAGAACACCAACGGCAAATTGAAGCCGAGAATTTCCCGGCCTTATTTCCCTCTAATCGCCCTCAACAGAAAATACTCGTTAATCGGGTGCTCATCCGAAATCGCCGGCTCCGCCGAATCCTTCGCGATCAGGTCATCCACCTTCTTCTCGCCTGCCAGCACGCGATCCAGCATCGCCGCCGGCGTCTCCTCGTCCTGCCACTCCACCAGATCGGACGCCGCGCGCGCCGGCAGTCGCGATGCCAACTCCGCTCCTGTGGGAAACGGAAACGGCTCCATCCGCCCCAGGAAGTGAATGCCCCACCCTTCGATCGATTCAAAGGTACGTACATACGGAAACGCTTGGCGAAACGCGCGTGCAATCGACGCCAGCGTGGCGTCATCTCCGCCAGGGAACCATACCTGCACAATCCCGCCCGGTTGCAGATGCGGTTTCATGATGGCGTAAAACTGCGTCGAATACAGCAGCCCCGATGTCGGGGCGCTCACCGGCGGCGGTGGATCCACCGCAATCACGTCGTACCGTTCCCCCGAGCGCTCCAGAAATCGCCGGCCATCATCGATCACCAACCGTGCGTGCGGCGATTCCAGCAGCGCCGGCCCGTCGGCGTGATAGTAGCCGAAAAGCTTTGGCACGCTCGGAATCAATTCCACCGCGGTTGTGTGCAAATCCCACGACATCATCGAGCGGAACGTCGTGCCCATCCCAAAGCAGATCACCAGCGCCTTGTCCGCCGGCCGACCCAAAAGCGTAAGGGGTAAATGCGCCATCACTTTCGTAATCGGCGTGAGAATCGTCATCCCCGTGCCGTTCACCAACAGCCGTTTCCCCATATCCTCGCCGGTCGCAATTACGGTGGCCGCATAGTCGCGCAGCTCCACCCGATGGGGAAACTTCGTCCCGTAATCCTTCGTGAAAATCAGCAACAGCAGCGACGCCGCCGCGCAGCCTGCGAATAGGCCGCGGCGATTTCCCGCCGAGCCGAAAGCCTTGGCGATTCCAATGGCAAACAACGGCAGCGCCACAATGGTCAGGCCCCAATGCTCCCCCGTAAACGGCAGCACCAGAAATCCCGAAACCAACGGCCCCAAGATCGACCCCAGCACGTTCACCGCATAGGCATGGCCAGCGCGATCGGGATCGCCTCCCGACCATTGATCCACCAGCATCGGCGTAAGAAATCCGGCCAGACCGCTGAATAGAATCACACCCAACCCTGCGCGCACCGCGCCGAACAGGAATCCCTCAACCGTGTACTGCGCCTCCGGCAGCGGCAGCCGCGGATCGGCGAACAATAGCGGCAGCAATGACGCGAGCCCCAATACGATCCACGCCGCATCGCCGCCTTTCATTCTTCGCCGGTAGATTAACGATCCGGTAAACGTCGCCGCCAGATACATCGCAAGAATGGCCGCGAATGCATAAACTACATTCCCCAGATACACGGTGAATTCGCGAATCCAAATCACCTCCATCGCCATGCTGCACAGCCCCGTGGCGAACAAGAGCCATAAAATCGACCCGGCGGAAGACCCCGTCTGCGTCCTCCGCGCCTCGGCAGTCGGTCTATCGGCCCCCAAACTCGCGGAAGCGCCAGAGCTCACTACCAGCACCGCCGCCGCCAACAGTACGTTCATGGCGCAGGCGATATGCAGCGTGCCGTAAAATCCGAATAGTTCGATCAGCACGAAGGCCGGAATCAGCGTTCCCGCAATCGCCCCCAGCACATTCGCCAGATATAAAAAGCTGAACGAGTGTTGCGATTCCCCCGCGCTCATGCGCCGGATAGCGGCCATCGCAAACGGAAACGTCGCGCCCATGCACGTGCACCACGGCAGCAGCGCCAGCGTTACCCATCCGCCCGAAACCAGGTAGTAATAGCCCGATCCCCAGGCCAACCCGCCGCCTGTATCGCGAAGCAGCCGGTAGCCCCAATCGATCGTCGCCGGCGCGGCAATCGCAGAGACCCCAATCAGCAACTCCAGCAATCCATAGAGCCGCAGCGGACCGCGCGCGGAAGAGCCGGCCCCGCGCATCCATTTCCCGCCTAGCCAGGATCCCAATCCAAGTCCCGCCATGAAGACGGAAAGGACAATCGAAACCATCGGCGTGGTGACGCCGAATCTCGCCATGCTCAGCCGCAGCCAGATCACTTCGTAGACCAGGCTGCAGAAGCCTGAAACAAAGAAGAATGCAAAAAAGTAACGCGGAAGCTTCATGTTGGAAAACCGCTGTCGCAAAACACCATTGACCTTTTACAGTAGAGTAGTGGCTCCCTCTAATTCAACTTCGATGTTTCGGGGTCCCCTCGAAGACGCGCTCCGGCATGCGCTCGCGCACATCGAGAACCTCAATGCCACCCCAGTCGCGCCTACTGCGCCGCTTGCGGATTTGCGCGCGCGCATGGCGCGTCCCTTGACAGACGGCCCCATCGAGCCGCGTCAGGTAATCGCGGATCTGGTAGCCGATTCCGCCGGTGGAATTATGGGCAACGCCGGCGGCCGTTTCTACGCCTGGGTGATGGGCGGCGCCGTGCCTGCCGCCCTCGCCGCGGACTGGCTGACTTCCACCTGGGATCAGAACGCCGGCATTTACGCCAGCGCGCCCGCCGCCGCCCTGGCGGAAGAGATCGCCGCCACGTGGCTCAAAGACCTGCTCGGGATCCCCCAGACTGCCAGTTTCGCCTTCGTCACGGGCTGCCAGATGGCCCATTTCACCTGCCTCGCCGCCGCGCGTCACGGCGTACTTCAGCAGGCCGGCTGGAATGTGGAAGATCGCGGCCTCGCAGGCGCGCCGCCGATTCGTATCTTCGCCAGCCGCGACCGCCACGGCAGCGTGAAACGCGCTGTGCGACTGTCTAGGTCTCGGATCGGACAACCTCATCGGACTCGACACCGATGCCGAAGGCCGTCTCGATCCGGCAGCCCTCGAACTGGCGCTCGCCGCCGCCCCGGGTGGACCCTCGATCGTCGTCCTGCAAGCCGGCGAGCTGAACACCGGCGCCTTCGATCCGTTCGAAACTCTGATCCCGATCGCTCGCCGCCACGGCGCGTGGGTGCACGTGGATGGCGCCTTCGGCTTGTGGGCCGCCGCCACCCCGCGATTCCGCCATCTGACCGCCGGCGCCGCGGCGGCGGATTCCTGGGCCACCGATGGCCACAAGTGGTTGAACGTGCCTTACGATTGCGGCTACGCCTTCGTGGCCGATCCGGCTACGCAAAGGGCGGCGATGTCGTACCACGCGTCCTACCTGGTTTTCGATGCCGCCGCTCGCGACCAGATCGATTGGAACCCGGAATGGTCCCGGCGCGCACGCGGGTTTTCCACCTATGCCGCCATCCGCCAACTCGGCCGCCGCGGCATCGCGGAGATCGTTGACCGCTGTTGCGATCATGCCCGCGCTCTCACTCTTGGCATTGGCGGACTGCCCGGGGCGGAGGTCCTCTGGCGGCCTGTGATCAACCAGGGCCTGGTGCGTTTTCTCGATCCCCGCGGCCACGATCACGATCGCCGCACCGATGAAATCATCGCCGCCGTGCTGGCGTCGGGCGAGGCGTTCCTTGGCGGCGTCACCTGGAGAGACATGCGTGCCATGCGCATCAGCGTATGTAACTGGATGACCACGGAACGCGACGTCCAGCGTGTCATCGCCGCCTTCGCCCACGCGCTCGCAGCGCAGCCGCAATGACGGAACTGGAACTCCTTCAGCAAGGTCTCGCCTTTCATCGCGCCGGCCGCGCGGCGGACGCGGCCGAGCGCTATCAGCAGGTTCTGCGCGCCAATCCCTCGCATCCCGACGCCCTTTATCTCCTAGCCGTGCTGGCGCACGAAAACCAAAAATCCGAAAGCGCCATCGAACTCGCCCGCCGCGCCATCCAAGTCTCGGGCGAACAAGCACGTCTCTCCGAGATCCTGGGACTTGCGCTGATGACTCTCGCGCGCTACGACGAAGCCGAGCCCGCCCTCGTCCGCGCGACCGAATCGGGATCGCCCCAATCGTTCAACAATCTCGGCGTGCTGCGCACCAAACAGGGACGCCTTGAGGACGCCGTCACTGCCTTCCGGCGAGCGGTGGAGCTCCGGCCGGGCGACGCGCAATTGCATTGCGATCTCGCCATCGCCTTCGAAGGCTTGAAGGAATTTGGCCACGCCGCCGCGTCCTATCGCGCCGCGCTCCAGCTCGACCCCGGCCGCCTCGAGACCATACACAACCTCGGCCGCTCCCTGTTCGAACTAGGCCAGGCAGATCAAGCGCTTGAGCTTTTCCGCAAAGCCAGCCAGGGCCCGCATCCTGAATTGCCGCGCGCCATGATCGCCGTGATGATTCCAGGCGCACCGTCGGCCTCCAACCAGGATATTCTCGCTGCCCGGCGCGAACTGGCAGAAGAAGATCTGCCGCCCCTCGTTCTCAGGCGCCCTTTTCACCCCGGCGCGCCGGCCCCTTGCGCATCGGCTACATCTCCTCTTTTTTCCATCGCCAGAATTGGATGAAGCCCGTTTGGGCTCTCATCGCCCACCATGACCGGGCCCAATTCGAGATCCATCTATTCTCGGACGCGCCTGACTCCGCAATCGCCGCGGGCTACTCTGCCAACCCCCTGGACCGCTTCCATGACATCTCTCCGCTCGCTAACGAAGCGGCGGCGCGACTGATCGAGCAGAATGAGATCGATGTACTGGTCGATCTCAACGGATACAGCAAGCTTCGCCGCCTGCCAGTATTCAATCTGCGGCCGGCCCCCGTTATTGTCGGTTGGTTCAACATCTTCGCCACCACCGGCATGGCCGCGTACGATTGTCTGATTGGCGACGACGCGGTGATTCCGCCTGCCGAGGAGACATTCTATTGCGAGAAGATCATTCGCGTGCCGGGTAGTTACTTGACCTTCGATGTCACTTACCCCGTCCCGGACGAAGTCGATCCGCCGTGTCTCTCGAACGGCGTCATAACATTCGGCTGTCTCGCTCCGCTTTATAAAATTACCCCGCAGGCGATCGCCGTATGGTCGCAGATTCTGCGCGATGCGCCTAAAACCTCCCTCGTGCTGCGAGGTTCCGCATTTCAGGCGGCGAGCGCGCGCCGTTACGTCATCGACGCCTTCGCGCAGCACGAAATTGGCCATGATCGAATCCGGCTCCTGGGACCGGCCGGCCATTACCAATTTCTCGAAACCTACAATTCCATCGACATAGCGCTCGATACCTTTCCTTACAACGGCGGCACCACGACCACGGAAGCCATTTGGCAGGGCGTTCCCGTAATCGCCTTCTGGGGCGATCGCTGGGTGTCGCGCACCAGCGCCTCGATCCTCCGCGCCGCCAACCTCGGCGAGTTCGTCAATCCGGATCTCGATAGCTACATCGCGCAAGCCGTCGGTCTCGCAAACTCGCCCGAGACTCCCAGCAAACTCGCCACGCTGTGTCGTTCCATGCGCGCGAAGTTGCGCCAATCTCCCGTCTGTGACGTGGAAACCTTCGCCCGGAACATGGAAGACATCTATGCGAAGCTCAGTTTATGTTCACCGGAATCATAGAAGAGCTGGGCGTTGTACAGCATTGCGGCGCGCGTCTTACTGTCCAGTGCTCGAAAATCCTCGACGATCTCACCGAGGGCGCGAGCGTCGCCGTAAATGGCGTCTGCCTCACGGCTGTCGGCATCGAGCCCGATTCCTTCTCAGCCGATCTCGCGCCGGAAACCCTGCGGCGCAGCAACCTGGGTGACTTGCAGCCGGGCTCGCGCGTGAACCTCGAACGGCCAGTCACGCCCACCACCCGTCTCAGCGGCCACATCGTCCAAGGCCACGTGGACGGCGCCGGCGAACTAATTTCATTCGATCCGCTAGGCGACGAAAACTGGTGGCTGCGCATCCGCGTTCCACACGAATTGGAACGCTACTTCGTGTTCAAGGGATCGATTTCCATCGATGGCATCAGTTTGACTATCGCCTCCATCGACCGCGACGAACTCGCCGTCACCATCATTCCGCACACGTACCGAAATACTACGCTCGCCAACTACCGTCCTGGTGCGCGCCTCAACCTTGAATGCGACGTTCTGGCCAAACACATCGAAAAGCTGCTCGAAACGTTAGCCCTTTCACCGGCTAAGGGCCCTACGGCTTAAGCTTGCTCGCCGCCTGCGTCTGAGTGTATTTCGTCCATTCGCCCGCAATATCCGCGCTCTTCACATCGCCGGGATGCACGATTACGCGATACCGGAAGCGGAAACTCTGCCCCGGTTCCAGCGTCTTCGAGCCATCCTGCGATTTGTCGTCGCTAAACCCGGCCAGCCCCAGCGCAAACGGGTTCGCGGCAAAGAGTCCGTACGCGCGCACATGCCAGCGCACCGGATGTCCCGGATTGGCCGGATGATCGAGAATCGCTACGCCAACTTTCTCACTGCCGATTTCGCCCGAATAGTCGCACCAGTTGGAGGGCTTGCCCCACGCCGCTTTCTCACCCGCTAAACCATCGGCGTTGACGATGTGGCCTGTCCCCTTGTCCTCTTGCAAAACGGGCCGCAGGCGCATACCAAACGTACCGTCCTTCGCATCGCCGAACTTGACCTTGTCGATCGCGGTCAGCGTAATATCGAAATCGATGGTACGCATGTTGGGCTGATCGTAGAACGTCATCACGCGCGATTCAGTCAGCACCGGCTTACCATCGTTGCCTGTCCATTGGAAGGTCGCGGCGAGAGAGCCGTTGTTCTTACCGCTCTTGATCTCGCCGGTTTTGAGCAGCGTGATCTTGCCCCGATTCTTCACCGTGTAGCTGTTCCAGAAGTCGCTGCCGTTGACGTTTTCGTGTCCGAACCAAATGCCGCGCTGATGGGGATGGTCGCCCTTCAGATCCTTTTCCTCGTCCACTTGGACCAACGGCCACGACCGCGTGATAGCCGTTCCAGTCGCAGCGCGGACCGGCCAGAGAAACGGCTTCATCAGATCGGCATCGGTGAGATTTTTGTCCGCGCCCGGGAAGCTGGGGTCCGGTCCGGCGATATAAAAGTCGCTATACGGCTGCCCGTGGATTTCAATCGAAATCTTGTTGGCGCCGGGCGTGATCTTGACTTGGGCGGCAAGAGTCAGAGCGCCGGCCAGAGCGGCCAGGGCAACGCGGCTGGTGTGCTTCATGACCATTACTTTGTCACAGAATCCGCTGTTGTGCCAAATTGGTGATATGGCGCCTAAGAGGTTGGCACTAGCCGTGTTGTTGCTGTTCGCGGCTGTCCTGCTGGCCTATTCCAACCACTTCGAGAACGGATTTCACTTTGACGACTTTCACACCGTCAACAACAATCCGTATATCCGCAGTCTGCATAACGCAAAGTTGTTCTTCACCGACCCCACTACATTCAGCGTTCTCCCTGCCAACCGCACCTACCGGCCACTGGTGACGCTTTCCCTCGCGTTCGACTATTGGCTTGGCGGCGGCCTAAAGCCGCTGTATTTCCACCTGGACACATTCCTCTGGTTTCTGGCTCAGCTCGCATTGATGTTCTTCCTCTTCCGGCGAATCTTGCACTGGGCGGACGTCCGCGCGAGCCAGGCCGCGGACATCGCGGCGCTATTTGCCGTCGCCCTTTACGGCTTGCATCCGGCGATGGCTGAAACCGTAAATTACATCATCCAGCGCGGCGATCTCTATTCCACGATGCTGATGATTGCGTCGCTCGCGCTGTACGTGCTCCATCCCGGCAGCCGCCGCTTCGGCTTCTACCTGATTCCTCTTGCGATTGCGTTAATCACCAAACAGCCGGCCGCAATCTTCCCCGCCCTCCTATTCGCTTACGTCCTGCTATTTGAACAGCCGCGCCGCCCACGCGCGGCGCTCATCGCGTGCCTGCCATCGCTCGGCGTCGTCGCCGCGATGCTCTGGCTGCAAACCCGAATGATGCCGGCCACGTTCCTGCCTGGCATCATTTCCACCCACGATTACATCGTTACCCAGCCCTGGGTCTCGCTTCACTACTTCCTGATGTTCTTCGCGCCGGTCGCGCTTACCGCGGATACCGATCAGACGGCCTTCACCACCATCTTCCGGCCCGAAGGAATCGCCGGCCTCTTCTTCCTTGCGGCGCTCGTCTGGGCCATCTGGCGAACGGCACGAAAGTCGGAGTGGCGACCCATCTCGTTCGGTCTGGCGTGGTTTCTGCTTTCGCTAATTCCCACCTCCGTCTACCGGCTCTCGGAACTCGAGAACGATCACCGCATGTTTCTCCCCTTCGTCGGTCTTGCACTTGCCTCCGGCTGCGTGGGCTTGCTGTTGCTAAAGAAGCGCCCGAGCTTCCGGCTGCGCCTCGCCGCGGCAGCCTTATTGGCGCTCACCGCATGCGCCTGGGGCACGCACCAGCGCAACCGCGTATGGCGGGACGAAGAATCTCTCTGGCGCGACGTGGCCAACAAGAGCCCGCGCAATGGCCGCGGCCTGATGAACTACGGCCTTACCCTGATGGCCAAAGGTCACAACGCGGAGGCGCTGAACTACTTCGAACGCGCCCAAGAATTCACTCCCAACTACCATATTCTCGAGATCAACCTCGCGATCGTCCACGGCGAGCTTCACCAGGATGCCGAAGCCGAACAGCACTTTCGCCGCGCTATCCAACTGGCGCCGAACGATGAACAGCCGGCGTACTTCTACGGCCGTTGGCTTATGACCCGCGGACGTATCGCCGAGGCAATCGGGCAGTTCCAAACCTCTATCGTTCACAACCGCGACTACCTGGATCCGCGATACGCCCTCATGCAAATCTATACAGAGATGGGCATGCAGCCCGTGGCGAAAAGCCTGGCGGCCGACACGTTACAGATGGCCCCAGGCGACGCCCTCGCCATGCGCTATTTTCGAGGACAGGGCTCCTCGCAACCGCTGCCCGATCCGATAGCAGCCGCGGAAACCGCCGTCAAACAGGCGCCCACCGCCGAGAACTACCTGAATCTATCATTGGCCTATCACCACGCCAAACGCTTCCGCGAGTGCATCCACGCCGCGGAGGAAGCGCTTCGGCTGCGTCCGGATTTCGCCGAAGCCTACAACAACATCGCCGCGGCGCATGAGGATCTCGGCGAGTGGGACGCCGCAATCGCCGCCGCCCAGGCGGCCGTCCGAATCAAGCCCGATTTTCAGCTAGCGAAGAACAATCTGGCGTATTCGGAAAGTCAAAAAAAGCTCTCCGGGAAGTAAGCTACCTTCGATTCGAGAGAAACATATTGATCGCCGCCGCGGCATCGGTAACAACCTGCCGCAGGTTGTGGTCGAGAGAACCCACCACGTCTTTCATGGTTTTCCCGTTTACCGGCTGGTCATGCTTGTAATGATGCTCCCAAACGACGACGCTGGTCTTCTTGTCTACTAATTCCAATTGGAGCGACACTCTGCTTTGTATTCCCGGATCGTCCACTTCGGAAAACTCGAAGAGTGTGCCGCGAATGAGATAGTCGCCCGCTACGGCGCTGGTCGCGGCCTGAACCTGCCGGTACTTGCCCGAATCACGAAGTATCTCGACGAGCAAGTCCCGAACCATGGCGCCGGGCCGATCTACCCACCTGTGATATTCGTAGGCGCCGACTTCATTGGGTCCCGAACGATAGCGGATTCTACCGTCGTCGAGCGCCTCAGGAGTAGTAATGTGTCCGACCAGCAGAACCAGACCATCTGGTTTTGCCGAGGCCGGCGCGGTTGTCGCTGGATAGCTGAGGGTGTAATAGTGAATCGGCCGTTCGCTAACGCACGCGGTGCACAATAATGCGGCGATGCCAACAGAAGTCATGAGAACCACCAGGCGCATCGCGCTCATTTGTGGACTCCTCCTGGCTTTCGGTCTTCCACGTGAATACCCCGAATCAGACTGGAGGGCGAACTGCGGAGCGTCTCGGTGAGGCTCTTCAGATTCTCCGTCGAGACGCGAATATTATCTAGTAGTTCATCGATGTTGTCGGAATTCTGATCTAGCGACTGGTTAAGATGATCCAGCAACGCAGTCGATTTCGCCAGCGCGTCGCGCAAACTGGTTACGGAGGCGCGTACATCCGCCCGGTTCTCCATGAGGGCCGCATCGACATGGGCGAGCGTATCGTCCGCTTGCGTAGAAACTTTCTTAACGTCGTCGAGTAGCGGAGTGAGTTTGGCCGTCAAATCCTGAATGTTGCTGAGAGTGGCCGCGACCTTGGGCTGAGCGTCGTTCAGCAGCTTATTTACCCCATCGAGCGACTGGTTGACCTTGGGACGCGTCTCAGCGAGCAGTTGATCGGCGTTGGCCAGGGAATGCGCGATAGTGGCGCGATTACGGTCGTTCAGCAAATCATTGGCTCTGGCCAGGGTGATTTGCAGGCCGTCGAGACTTACGCCGACCTTGGCCAGAGTTCGCTGCACGTCGGGAAGCATGGCCTGCACGGCATCGCCGAGTTGGGGCAGGCCAAACATCTCGGCGGAGGCAATCTCGCTCCCAGGGGGCAAAACGGCGGCTTGCTGGCTGCCGGTTGTGATCTCGACGTAATTGTCGGTGAGCGGCCCAAGGGTGGTGATCTTGGCGATGCTATCCGTCTTTACGGGGGTGGCGCGATCGATCATGAAGTCGATTTCGATGCGAGTAGAGTTTGCCGGGTCGACACGAACGCGATCCACTTTGCCTACCATGAGGCCGCCATAGCGTACGGCGGCGCCGGGCTGCACCCCGCCGGCATACTTGAAATAAGCGCGATGCGGAACGCCAGCGCTGCCCAATCCGCCCGAGATCGCGAGCACGGAACCCAGGAGCAGAGCTGCGCCAAGCACCACAAACAGGCCCACCAGAGTGCGTTCGCGCGTTGCTTCCATCATGCGCCTAGATTCCCTCCGTGTACATCCGAAGGTGGTCTACTTCGTCGTCCGCGGTTGAATCGGCGATGCGATCGAGAAACTGGCGCACGCGGGGTTGCGTACTCTGCTGAACGTCCTTCGCCGCACCCGCGGCCAGGATGACGCCGCGATCGATCAGAATGATGCGGTCCGCAATCAGAAAGGCGCTGGCCAATTCGTGCGTCACCACGATGATGGTCATGGAGTACGCCTTCTTCAGATTCAGGATGAGATCATCGATGCCGGCGGCCATGATGGGGTCGAGGCCGGCCGATGGCTCGTCGAAGAACAAGATTTCGGGATCCATGGCCAGCGCGCGCGCGATGGCGGCGCGCTTCTTCATGCCGCCGCTGAGTTGCGAGGGGTTGAAGTCTTCAAAGCCGCTGAGCCCCACTTGCTCCAGCTTGATTCGGACCATCACCTCGATGGTGGATGGCGCAAGATTGGTGTGTTCGAGAAGCGGCAACGCGATGTTCTGACCCACCGTCATGGAACCGATCAGAGCTCCGCCTTGAAACGAGAGGCCAATCCGCTTGCGAATGTCATCGATTTGGCGCGTGGTGGCGCGGGCCAGATCGACGCCCTTGACGAGCACTTCGCCGCCGGAGGGTCTCTCGAGACCCACCAAAGTTCGCAGCAGCGTACTCTTGCCTGAGCCCGAGCCGCCCAGGATGACCACCGTCTCTGCGCGGCGCGCTTCGAAATCGATGCCATGCAAGACTTCGCGATCGCCATAGCTGACCCGTAAGCCGTGCGTGGAAATGACCGGCGCTTCGACGGCGGTTTCTACCAGGCTCATGCGCCAGGCCTCGCAAAATAGAAAAGGTAAGTAAAGGCGAGGTCGATCAATATGACGAGCAGAATTGAGATTACGACGGCGGAGGTGGTGGACCGTCCTACTTCCTCCGCGCCCGCGCCTGTGTTGAATCCTTCATAACATCCGACGGCGGTGATTACAATTCCAAAGACCAGACTCTTCACTAACCCGGTTGTAATATCGCGCAGCGCAAGCGCTTCACGCGTGGCGATGAAGTAACTTCCAAAGGTAAATCCAGCGCCAGTGACTCCGAATAATGCTCCTCCGGTTACGCCCATCAAGTCCGACCAGATTGCGAGGCAGGGCATCATGATCATCATGGCGATCAGCTTGGGCGTTACCAAAAAGGCGACTGGATCCAAGGCCATCGTCTTGAGCGCGTCCAGTTCTTCGGTGACTCGCATGGCGCCGATCTCGGCGGCGAACGAGGAGCCGGAGCGGCCAATGACTACAATCGCCGCCACCAGGGGACCCAGTTCGCGAGTGATGGAAATCGCCACCAAACCCGCCACAAGTTGAATGGCCCCCAAGCGCTGCAATCCATAAGCGCCTTGCAGGGCGATAATCACTCCGACGAAAAACGTAATTAACGTGATGATCGGGATGGCGTTAACTCCCGTGGCCATCGCCTGGTGCACCATGCGCTGCAAGCTGCGTCCCCGCTTCAGAGGCGAAGCGACCAGCGGCACGAACGCGGCGCCAACCAATACGGCAAGACCGCCGAGATATGCCAGGCTCAATTCGGTTCGCGCGCCGATCGCGCTCAGGGTGGCGACTGCTCCGATCTTCCTTTGATGTGCGAGGCCTGTCACGCCGGCATCACCGCCTCCGCTTCGCTATCGAAGATGCGGAAGATGCGATGGACATGAGTGAGGCGGAAAACATCCTGCACAGCGGGACTGAGACCAAACAGAACGAACTCCTTCTGCCGGCGCTGCGCATCCCAGAGCACCTCGACCAAGGTGGCGATGCCCGAACTGTCGATGTACCGCAGGGCCTGCATGTTCAGCGCCAGCTTTGACGTCTCCTCCAAGGCGGCGAAGAGAGCGCGCCGAAGGTCGGGAGAAGCGCCAAGATCGACGTCGCCTTCGACATCGGCGATCCGGGCCGCGGGGCATTCACGAAATGAGATGGTCATGTTCGCCTTTGGAGCCTCTTGGCGGCGGTGAAACAATTTCCCTCTTTCGAGGTCTGATAAGAGACTGTATCCATGACATCCCGGATAATGTGGGTGCCCAGGCCGCCGATTTTGTCACATCCCGGTTCGCGAGCACAAATGCGGGCGGGATCGGGCGGGTCTCCGTGGTCGTGAATCTGAAACTGTAATTCGTTTTCGGCGGCCTGACACTGTAGTTCAATTTTTCCATCGGGGCGCCCATGGTAGGCGTGCCGGATTATATTGGCGAGGGCCTCATCAATCGCCAGCGTAACCGCTCTGCAGCCAGTTTCATCCCAGCCAACCATCGCCGCCAACTGACTGACCGTGGCGCGCACCACGGGAAGATAGCGGGGGTGGCTATCCATGGTGAACGTCACGCGCATTAAGCGGCCTCCGCCGTGGACGCGCGGCGCCGCAGTGCCACTACCGTTTCGTCATCGGCCGACCGCGCCGAGCCACGAAACCGCGCTACCGATTCCAACAGCGCCTCGCCCACGCCGGCGGCCGAGCCGTCCGGCAGGGCTTCGGCAATCTCTAGCAGACGGTCCATTCCAAGTTGCTCTTTATGAGGATCGCACGCTTCGCTGATGCCGTCCGTATAGAGGACGAGTAGATCATCCGGTTCGAGCTGCACGGCCGTCTGCCTGTATGCCGTGCCGGGAATCATGCCGAGCGGCAGGTCCGCGATCTCTTTTGAGTACGGCGTGAGATCCTGCAAAAGGGTCCACGACCCCAATGCGGCGCGCCGCCAGAGCGGCGGCGGGTGTCCCGCGTTGGTGAACAGCAGTTCACCGGTTGCCGCATAGTAGCTCAGCAGGAAGGCTGTTGCATACCTCCCCTCGCGTGAGCCCCCAAGGAAACCATCGTTCAGCCGCTGAATGAGGGCCGATTGATCCCAATGGTCGGCGTGCTCGCGCAGAGCGTCACGCAAGCGCTCGGCGACGGCGCTGACGCTTTCTCCATGCCCCGCCACGTCCGCGATTGCGACGCGCGAGATGGAGCCTTTGCTGCACACGGACAGATAATAGAGATCGCCGCCGCGCGTCGCCGGCTCCAACGGGCGGCACGAGACCCACACATCGAACCCCGGTAATTCCGCGGTGTACACGGCCTGCCGGTTGCCGCCGCGGATCTCGAGACACGCCAGCTGATACACGTCACCCGCGGTATCGGACAGCAAATTATCCACCGTCATAATTTAACGGAGTTTCCAAAACAGCTAACGGATTCAAGAATTTGACCCTTCGTCCTTTATGCGCGCACCCAACTCGAAACGGCCCGCAAAGGAGTGGTTTGCCGCTACCACTCGTGGAGCCCTTTATCCTACTTAATAGTAATAAGCGACGGCGCGATAACTGTTTTATCGCGCACAGTGCGAAAAGCATTTCTTTCGCTAGACTGGAGAGGCCTATGCGAACGCAAACGGAGCTGGGCCGCTCTTTAGAGCTGGCTCGCGAACGCACCGACGCCCTCTTCCGAATTGTGAACCCCGATTCGCTCTATGAACGGCCTATTCCGGAGCGGCATCGCATCATCTTCTATTTAGGTCATCTGGAAGCCTTCGACTGGAACCTGATTGGGCGCTATGCGCTTGACCGCCGGCCATTCCAGCCCGAATTCGACAAGCTGTTCGCATTCGGGATCGACCCGCCGCCGGGGCAGTTGCCAAACGACCGAGTTTCCGATTGGCCCTCGGTTGATGAAGTGGAGCGGTACAACCGCCGGACGCGGGACGCTATAGACGATTTGATCGACGAAGTTCCGGAGCAACTGCTGAATGTGGCGCTGGAACACAGGCTGATGCACGTCGAAACGTTCGCCTACATTCTGCACCAACTGGCATATGAACGAAAGATAGCTCCGCCGGATGAGCCCCTGGAACCGGGTGGAGCAACTAAACATAGGATGGTTGACATCCCGCAAGGCATGGCCGAACTTGGCTTGAGCGATGGCGCTTTTGGCTGGGACAACGAGTTTGAAGCGCATCAGGTAAACGTGCCGGCCTTTTCGATAGCAAAACATAAAGTTACCAACGGCGAGTACCTGAAGTTCGTTCGCGCGGGAGCGGCCGCGCCTTTCTTCTGGGCGCAACGCGGCGGCGAATGGCTGCAACGCGGCATGTTCGCCGAGTTTGCGCTGCCGCTGGACTGGCCGGTATACGTCACTTACGAACAGGCGGAGGCGTACGCGAAGTGGCGCGGAGCGTCCCTGCCGACCGAGCCGGAGTTTCATCGCGCGGCGACCCTTTCCCCGACACCCTCGGCCGACGCGCCGGAAAATACCGGCAACTTCGATTTCCGCCGCTGGGACCCAATTCCGGTGCAGTCCGGCGATCTGGACGCGAGCGCGCCGGCGCAACTTGTCGGAAACGGATGGGAGTGGACATCTACTGCGTTCGCGCCGTTCCCAGGATTTAAGCCGTTTCCGTTTTATCAAAACTATTCCGAACCTTTCTTCGATGGACAGCATTACGTTCTCAAAGGCGCCTCGCCGCTTACGGCGGCGCGACTGACCCGGCCTTCCTTCCGCAACTGGTTTCGCCCGGGCTACCCCTACGTCTACGCTACCCTCCGACTGGTGCAACGGTGACCAGTCCCCAAGTCTTAGCCGACCTCTTTGCGCGCGATGTACGCGCCGGATTGACGCGTCCGGAACAGAAGACGCTGCCCTGCCGTTATTTCTACGACCGGGTCGGTTCGGCGCTGTTTGACGCGATCACCGAACTGCAAGAGTACGGCCTGACGCGCGCCGAGGAGCGCATTGTACAAGCGCACTCCCAGGCGCTGATCGACCGGCTGCCGCGCAACCTGGTGGTGACGGAATTGGGCAGCGGATCGGGAAGCAAGACGCGGCCGATTCTGGAGAAACTGCGGCAGCGCCAGATCGTAGTCTATTATCCGATCGACGTCTCGGGCTCGGCGCTGGCCAAATGCAACCAGGATCTGGGCCAACTTGGGGCCGTGTTTCCGCTCGAGATGAGTTACCTGGACGGACTGCGCGAGGTAACGAACCGGCGCGCGCCGGGCCAACCCCTGCTGGTTCTCTTCCTGGGAAGCACCATCGGCAACTTCACTCCCGAGGCGGCAATCGATTTCCTATATGCCATCCGGCAGTGCCTGGCGCCGGGCGATTCGTTGTTGCTCGGGACAGACCTGGTTAAATCCGTCGAGCGGTTGCTGCTTGCTTACGACGACCCGACAGGAGTTACAGCCGCGTTCAATTTGAACCTGTTGGCGCGCATCAATCGCGAGTTATCGGCCGATTTCGACTTACGACAGTTCGAGCATGTGGTGCGCTACGACGAAGAGGCGCAGCGTATCGAAATGCATTTGAAATCACGCGTGTATCAGATTGTGAGCATTCCGAAAGCGGACTTGATTGTGGATTTCGTGCCAAACGAAACGATCTGTTCGGAGGCATGTCACAAGTTCCGGATCGAGCAAATCGATGAAATGGCGCGCCTCGCCGGCTTTCGGGTGGACACGCGCTGGGTGGACCGGGAGTGGCCGTTCGCAGAGAATCTATTGCGAGCGGTGTAAGCCGCGAAGTGACATTTCACGATCCCACTTTACGCTACCGATCTCTGCGCTTAGACGGTAAGGCGATCTAAGCGCCTGAAATCAAAGAGAAAAATATTCTTGAAATGCTGTCACCCGGCGGGACGCGTTACTCTGTCACTCGACAATCCGGCTCACTTAGCAGGCTGCTGAAAAGGCAAACGGGCCGCAGATAAACGCCGATTGAAAACAATGGGCTTATCCGCGTTGATCCGCGTTCATCTGCGGCCTATTTGCTTTCAGAAGCCTGCTAGGCGGGTTACATCTTTCCCTTGATGGCGTTATCGATGGAGATGTTGTTGTCGCTTATGATGGAGCCGGTGGCGCGCTGCAAGGCGGCGCGCGCTTTGACGTAGGAACTTTTGGCGGCGACTTCGGTGGACTTTGCCTGGGCCAGGAGGCTTTCGTACTGGATGACAAAGAAGGCGGTGGAGGCGCCGACTTCGAACTTTGCCTGCTCGGCTTCGAGCGACTCCTGCTGGAATTTGCGAGCCTGTACGGCGGCATCGTAAGAAGCGCGCGCACGGCGAATGGCGATGAGAGCGTCTTCGACTTCCAGTCTGGCCTGATTTTGCAGCTGCGCGACGCGGATCTGCGACTGCTTGGTTTGTAACTCATCGCGGGCGAGATCGGCTTCGGCGATGCGGTTGTGGATGGGAATGGTGACTTGCACGCCGATGCCGTAGGTGGGGTAGTCGCGGGCGAAGACCTGTCCGAGCGCGCTGGCGTAACCGCCTGCGAATGGCTGGTTGGGGGTGGAGGCGAAGGCGTTGCTGGCGGGTCCGGCGAGGCCGTTGTTCTGCGCGATGCCGACGAGATCGACTTCGGGCAGGACGGCATTCTTCGAGCCTTGCAATCCGATGATGGAATTTTCGACTTGGAGGCGCGCCTGGCCGAGATCGGGACGGTTGCCGACGGCTTCCGTGATGAGTTCCTGAATGGGCCGGATTTCATCGGTAGCAGGAATCTCCAGGGTGGAGGTAGGCATGAGACGGGCGGAGCGGATGGATTCGTCTACGCTACGCGTCAGCACATTCTTGAGAATGGCTTCTTCCTCTTCGAGAAGCCCACGGGCGTTGATGAGATCCTGCTGCGTGGAGAATACCTGCGCATTGGCGCGGGTGGCTTCGACGGGCGCGAGGGTGCCTTCTTCGACCTGAGCCTTGGTATCGGAGAGAAGCTTTTCGGCGGCGCGGACGGTCTCTTCTTTTACTTTTTCATCTTCGTAGAGCGCAACGAAATCGGTGTAAAGACGCTCGACGCCATAGACGGTGGCGATGAGCTGCTGCTGGAAGAGCAGGCTAGTGATGCGGCGTTCGTTAGCGGCGATGCGGATGAAGCGGCGATTGAGAGTGGCACCGAAACCACGCAACAGCGGCTGGGTAAAGGTGAAGCCGAGGCTGGAACCAGTATAGGGATTGTAATTGGAGGCTAGAGAGTTTACGGATTGATGGTTGTTATCGAAATTGATGCTGGCCTGACCGCCGGTGATGAAGCCTTGCTGAACGCCGGCGTTGGCGGTGAAGCCCTGAGTGACCAGGGCCGGCGTGCCGTACGACAGAATGTTGGTTTGGGGAGTGCTCTGATGGTTCCAACTGAGCTGGCCGACGATGGCAGGATCGAGAACCGGCACGGGGGTTCCGTTCGACTGGAGAATTGTGCCTTGCATGGAGTAGTTGGTTTGAGGCTCGCCGAGCGTGCCGAGCTCAAGCGCGTTGCTGGGCACGGAGGTTCCGTTGGTGGCGGACCCGGTAGCCGCGGGATTGGTGACGAGCGGACTCAACGGGCCGCCGACGCCGGTGGGGACCTCAGATAGGGTAAAGTTCAGGCCACGCACGACGCCGCCGCCCTGGGCGCGGAGGAATTCGGCGTCGCCTTGCGGAATGGTGAAGCGCTGGAGTTCGACATCGAGGTTGTTTTCGATGGCTAACGCGAGAGCATCCTGCAGCGAAATGTAGATGCTACCGGCACGCATGAGGTCATGAATGCGCGCGGAGTTATCCAGGCTTACCGGCCGCGACATCGGCGGAAGCGGCGGCAACTGCTGCGACCAAGCCACAGTCGCGGCCAAGAGCAAGGCCAGAGTGGCACGGAGACGGGCGGAAGAGATGGAGTTGAACACGGTCACGAACGCGATCCCTTTTCTTCTTTGGCGGCAGGTTTTACTTTGGCGCCTTCGCGGATGCTATCGCCGGGATTCACTACGAGTTGATCGCCTTCTTTGAGCCCTGAGAGGACTTCCAGCTTGTCGCCGAAATCGCGACCGAGTTGTACCCTCTGGAAGTGGACTGTGCCGGCGGGATTCACTACAGCGACCTGGGGCCCATCCCCGCGAACAACGAGCGTATCGCCGGGAATGGCGAGCGGCGGTTCTTTACGAGGCACGGAAAGATCGACTTGCGCGTACATGCCGGGCATCAGGAGATTGCCGTCATTGGCCACTTGCACTTCCGTGAGCAGGGTGCGGGTGCTCGAATCCAATGCATTGGCGGTACGCGTCACAGTACCGGCGAACTTGTGGCCAGGCAGATCGGGAATGGTGAGGGTGGCTTTCTGCCCGACGCGTACAGAATCGGCATCGACTTGCGGAAGGCTCAAATAGGTTCGCATACGGCCCGTTTGGGCGATGCGATAAAGCAAGGTGTTGCCTTCGTTTACCAAGACCCCGTCATCGATATTGCGCACGGTAACGACGCCAGCAAACGGAGCGCGCACCGTAAGGTAGTTTTTCAAATCGTTCAAGCGCGCGACGTTCGCCTCGACGGCATTGGTATTGCTTTTGGCGGCGTTGACGGCCTTTTCGAGAGCTTGCACATTCGAAGTCTGGGCCTGCCACTGAGAATTGTAAGTATCGATATCCTGCTTGGAGATGACGCCTTTGTCGGCGAGTTTCTGGAAGCGGTCTTTGGTAACGCGCGCGAGACTTTCATTGCTGCGGCCCTGTTCGAGACTGGCCTGCGCCTGTTGCACGGCGGCTTCGGCCTGCTCGACCGAGGCTTTGGCTTGTTGAATCTGCTGATCGAGCTCAGGAGCTTCGATTTCGGCGAGGACCTGTCCGGCGGTAACGCGATCGCCGATATCGACGTAGCGTTTTTTGATATACCCGGTTGCGCGAGCGAGAATGGGCGCTTCCGTGACGGCTTGAATGTTGCCGGGCAGAACCAGGCTGGCATTTCCCGGCGAACGCAAAACAGGAGTGACGTTCACGACGGGGACGGCTTCCGATTGGTTCTGCGATTCGGCGGCCAGCACCCTCTCACGTTTCTGACGCGGCAGGAAGCCGAAAAAGTAACCGGCGAGGGCCAATGCCGCAAGCAGCAGGAATACGGTGACGCCGGTCCAGCCGGAGGGCGACTTGTGATGCGCTTTCTTCTGTTCTTCTAACTGCCGGCGCAGGCTATTCACCTCAGCGCGCAGTTGTTCTTCCGTGGAGTAAGTCTGGTTCATTGTAAGTCCCCGTGGAGTAACATCTGTTCCTGTAAGAAATCCTGCTCTTCTTTTTCCAATTCGTGCTCGTGATTTACGGGGGGCTTGGTGCGCAGCAGGCTGTACACCATTGGAACTACAAACAGGGTAGTTACGGTAGCGAGCAACAATCCACCAATCACGGCGCGGCCGAGCGGGGCATTCTGTTCGCCGCCTTCGCCCAAACCAAGGGCCATGGGCAACATACCGATGATCATTGCAGTGGCCGTCATAATGACGGGACGGATGCGAACATGTCCGGCCGATTGCGCTGCGGCCCGCGAGTCCATGCCTTCGAGGCGCTGGTCGTTGGCGAATACTACCATCAGGATGCTATTTGCAGTGGCCACGCCAATACACATGATGGCGCCCATGAGCGAGGGAACGGAGAAGGTGGTTTGGGTGAGGAAGAGCATCCACACGATGCCGGCGAGCGCTCCGGGAAGGGCCATCAAGATGATGAAGGGGTCAAGCCAGGACTGGAAATTCACCGCCATCAGAAGGTAGACAAGGACGACGGCGAATGCCATGCCGAGCCCGAGGCGGAAGAATGAGTTTTGCATGGTGATGATTTGGCCGCGCAGCTCGAGGGTGGTTCCCTTCGGTAGATGGGCCTGGGCTTCATGGACGATTTTTTCGACGCCGGCTCCGACCGAACCTAAGTCGCGCCGGTCGACATTGGCATAGACATCGAAGACCGGCTGCACGTTGTAGTGATTGACGATCTCAGGCGCCACGCCGCGCGATACGAAGGCCAAATTGGACAGCAACTGGGTAGCGCCGGAGCCAGTCCCGGGATTGCCGTAACTGGTGGACGACTGACTGGGAGCGGCAGCGCCGGGAAGCTGCAGAACGCCGGACCCGATCGGGCCATAGGGCGGCGTAACCGGAGTGTGGAGAATAGCCGATACAGAATCCATTTTATATTGCGGCGTTTGGACGGCGACGAAATAGCTGACGCCGGTCTTCCAATCGAGCCACTGGGTGGGCGCGACCTGACCGCTTGACGCAAGCGAGACGAGAAGGCTATTACTGACGTCGCGCTGCGTAAGGCCGACCTGACCGGCTTTATCGCGATCGACGTTGACATCGATTTCAGGCCAATCGACGACCTGGTGAATGTGAACGTCGGCGGCGCCGGGAATTCGATCGATTTTGGACTTGAGCTGCTGCGCGATCTGGTAGTTGACGGCGGCATTGCGGCCGACTACTTGCACATCGATGGGCGCGGGCAGACCGAAATTCAAAATCTGATTGGTGATATTGGCAGCCTCGAAGAAGAATACAACATTCGGAAAGCGTTCGTGTAGGCGTTTGCGGAGCTGATCGGTATAGGCGGCCGTGGGCCCGTGTTCTTCGGGACTTAGAGAGATAAGGATGTCGCCATCGGCTGTCCCGATGGTGGGGCTATCTCCGAAGGCGAGATTGAAGCCGCCGTTGGGGATGCCGATATTGTCGATGATGGTATCGATTTCGCGCGCTGGAATCACTTGCCGAATTTCGTTTTCGACATTGGCGAACATGACCTCGGTCTCTTCGATACGCGTGCCCGAGGGGGCGCGGGCGTGGAGGCGCATCTGACCGGAATCGACGATGGGGAAGAAGTCGCTGCCGATGAAGGTAGCAAGGCAAAGCGATAAGACGACAAAGACGGCGAAGCCGGTGAGCACCAAGCCGCGACGGTCCAGGCACCAGTGGAGGAGCGAGGCGTAGGCGGTGCGCATCCGTTCGAAGCGATGGTTGAACAAGTAGTGGGATTTCCAGATCAATCCCTTGCCACCGGAGGTTTCGCCGTTCTCACCGGCGGCATAGAGCGCTAATTCCGGCTTCAACATGTAATGCACCATGGTGGGGATGATGGTGCGCGATAGAAAATAAGACGCCAACATGGCGAAGACTACAGCGCCAGCAAGCGGCGTGAAGAGGAACTTGGCGGCCCCGGTAAGCAGCAGGACGGGCACAAACACGATGCAGATGCAAAGCGTGGAAACGAAGGCGGGAGCGGCGATTTGTTGAGCGCCATCGAGCACGGCGCGGACGAGCGGCTTTTTCATCGCCATGTTGCGGTGGGTGTTTTCGATTTCGACGGTGGCGTCGTCGACGAGGATTCCGACGGCCAGCGCAAGGCCGCCGAGCGTCATCACATTAATGGTTTGACCCATCATATGCAGGACGATCAGCGACACGAGGATGGATAGGGGAATGGAGATGCAGACGATGACGGTGCTGCGCCAGCTTCCGAGGAAGAGCAGAATCATCAAGCCGGTAAGGATAGCGGCGGTGACGGCTTCGCGCACAACGCCGTTGATGGCTGCGCGAACAAAGAGGGATTGATCGAAGAGTTCGCGAACGTGCAGTTCCGGCGTGATACCGGCGAGGATCTTAGGCATCGCGGCCTTCACGTTGTTAACGACGGCGAGGGTGGAGGCCTTACCGCTGCGCAGAATGGTAAGCAAGGCGCCGCGGCTGCCGTTGGTGCGCACGATACTGGTCTGCACGGAATAGCCGTCACGAGCCTGCGCGACGTCGCCGAGATAGACAGTGGCGCCGTTGACGACCTTGATGGGCAGGCGATTCATCTCGGCGAGTATACGCGGACTGCTATTGAGCTTGACCTGATAATCGATGTCGCCGATTTTGGCATCGCCCGCAGGGAGGATCAGGTTCTGGGTGGCGAGGGCGTTCGAGATATCGACGGGCGATAACTGCTTGGCATATAACTGCTCGGGATTGATATCTACCATGACCTGGCGGAACTTACCGCCGTAGGGCAAGGGAACGGCGGCGCCCTGAATGGTGGCGAGCTGGGTGCGGATGAAGTTCTGGCCGAGGTCGAAAAGCTCCTGCTCACTGAGGGTCTTACTTTCGAGGCCGAGCTGGATGATAGGAACGCTGGAGGCGTCGTACTTAATAATGCTGGGGGGCGTGGTTCCGGGCGGGAAGATCTTAAGCAGCGTTTGCGAAATAGCGGTGATCTGGGAGAGCGCCATTTCGATCTTGGCGTCAGGCTGAAAGTAGACGCGGGTTACGGAGACGCCGCTATAGGATTGCGATTCGATGTGCTCAATATCGTTGACCGTGGTGGTCATGGCGCGCTCGAAGATGGTAACCATGCGCTTTTCCATCTCGTCGGGCGCGAGCCCCGCGTAGTTCCATACAACGCTGACGACCGGGATATCAATATAAGGAAAGATATCGACCGGCATCGAGATGATAGCCGAGACACCCAGGATTGCAATGAGCAAGGCCATCACAACGAAGGTGTAGGGGCGCCTTAGGGCAAGTCGGACAATCCACATATATAGGTTTAGAGGGACTTAGGGCTTACTCTCATGATATTCGAATGGCCCTGCCGATTGGATGACGCTGCATGGCCGACCGAGAGTAGCTCTTTGGAGCTAGGATCAGACGTAATTACCTCTCAATAGCAGGAAATCACCGCCAAGGCGCCGAGGAAGACCGGGGTTTTTGGGCATTAGGAGACGGAACGGAGCCGCGGGACTACCTGGAGCAACGGTTTTTTTCGGGTTATGGCCTCTTCAAGGCGCGCCTGGCGCGAGAGAAGGCGGGCGATTTCGGCGCTCGCATAAACGAAGCCACCTACGTACCGGGAGGCTGGGAAATCTTGCGCGGGATCGTAGGTTTCGCCTTTGGATTGTGCGAGTTCGGTGAGCAGGAGGGCTTCGGCTTGGGCTTGCTCGAAGGCCTCTTTGCGGGCCGCTTGGAGTGCGTTGAGCTGGATGGTGTTCTTTTCGATGGCGCGGTTGATGCGCTGCTCGTAGATGGTGAGCAGGTGAAGACTCCTGGCCTGCTCTTTCCAGGTGTTGCCTTGGGCGAGCGCGACGTTGGTTTCTTCGTGGCCGAAATCGACTTTATCCATGTGGTCGCGATAGCCCTGGGCGAAGATCGAGTTCTCCAGGGCGCGGGCGCGCTTGAGGCGCCAACGGTCCTCAGCAATGGCTTGCGCGAGTTCGAGTTCCTGGACGCCGACGGGAGCCATGGATTCGCGGAGGGCAGTGCAGTGGGATTCGAAGGCGACGGCGTCTTCGGGGGTGAAGATGACGATCTGGCCTGTGAGCGAGTGACGGGAAGAATTTAAGCTGGAACGGCGCTTGCCCTCTTCGGTGCGCGGGCCGGTGGATAGGAGAGAGTTGAGCCGGTTCTTTGCGTATTGTTTGGGATCCATGAGTGTGTCCTGTGTCGAAGTCTTTGGAATGCAAAAAGGGCCGGCGTTGGCCGGCCCCGGTAATACGTTACTACACGGGGGCAAGAGGGAAAGGGCGAAAACGGGGGTAAGTTGTTGAGGGGATTGAGATGCAACTCGCGTGATTCATGTTTTTGGGTATTGGCGGTTTTGGCGGATCTGCCGCGGATGGCGAGCGCGCGGCGGCGGGGTAGCGGTACTGCTTTGTCGCTTACCGGGCATCGGGAAGGCGTAGAATCATACTGATCGCGAGGCCGTTTGAGTGACCAGGGCCAATTGATACAGGACGAACTCGTCGCCGGCCGATACCGTGTGGGAGAAGAGATCGGACACGGCGGAATGGGCATCGTGTTTCGCGCCGTTGACACGCAGCTCAACCGTTCGGTGGCGCTCAAGATGCTGTTGCCCGGAGCGAGACACGATGCGGGCATGCGGCGAAGATTGGCATCAGAGGCGCGAACTGCGTCGGGCCTGAATCATCCAGGCATCGCGACCGTATTCGATTTCGTGGAGGCTGCGGACGCAAGCTTCATCGTCTACGAGTTGGTGCTCGGCCGGACGCTCCGCCGCGAGTTGGCAGCTGGCCGCTTCAGCACGGCAGCACTGGCTGACGCGGGCGTCCAACTAGCAGATGCGCTGGCCGCAGCGCACCACGGGGGTGTGCTGCACCGCGATCTCAAGCCCGAGAACATCATGGTCTTGCCTGACGATCATGGCCGCGGAAGAATGAAGATTCTCGATTTTGGCCTGGCCAGACGCTTTGGGGGGCCGCCGCTTGGGGGCGAGCGCCCGAGCGCCGCAGAGACTGTCACCGCACTCACGGTTCCGGGTTTTGCCGCCGGAACTGTCGCATACATGCCGCCGGAACAACTGGAGGGCGGGCAGGTTGACGCCCGCGGCGATATCTATGCTTTGGGCCTGATCCTTTATGAACTGGCCACAGGCCGCCATCCGTTCCATGGCAAAGATGCGCACTCGACCATTGCGAATATCCTGGCGCAGACGGCGCCGCCGATAAGGCCCGAGGATGGTACGCCGGCGGAAATCGACCGCATCATCCAAAAATGCCTGCATAAACGTCCGGCGGAACGCTATCAATTCGCAAGGGAGTTGCTTGCGGATCTCAGAAGCTTTCGCGCCAATCCCGCAGCGGCCATTCCAGCGCGGAACGAATCGCCTAGCCTGTTGCGGAAGTTCTTCGGATCGGGAGGCCCGAACACGTATCGGCTCTGGGAAATCCTACACCTAAAGGCTTGTCTGCGGTGCGCGCTGCTTGTGTTGCTGGCCTGGCGGTTCAAGGCCGACCGAAGCGGGGGGTGGAGCCTGGGACTATTCTTCTCGGCAGTGTTGTGCTGCGCGATTCAAAGCCTACTTTCCTCCCTGCTGGTGATTGCGGGTGCGGTGGACCGTCGAAGCCTCCTCACTTACGCGCGGAGAGTAGCCCCGTGGCTCCGCTTGCTTGGGCTGGCAAATGGGTTGATGGGCTTTCTCATGGCGGCATTGGTCGCCGAGTCCCATACGATCCTAGCTGTGTTGCTTGCGGTACTGGCGGTTTTTATCGGATTTACTGCCTTGGTCTTAAAGCCTGTCATGGACCGCGCGGCGATCTACGGGGTGGAGTGACAAGGATAAACCGCGCCGCCCCAGAAGCGCCGCCTGTTTCACTGGAACGTTATTGCCGTAGGTTGGACGACTAGCCGCCAGCGGGGTGGGACTGGAGGCTACCGATGAATGGTCCAGTTAGTTCGCGGAGGGTTTCTCCACGTGATCGATGACGAGGACCTCGACTAGACCCTTATCGGACACGAGCTTGAGGCCGAGTTGTTGCTGAATGGCAGAGAAGATCGACGGAGCCGTTGGGTCAGGAGCCAACGGTATCGGAGTCGGGCTGCTGGCGCCGTCTAGTCTCGGCTGGCCTGGCGTTGCCATGTCGAGAGCGTACACCAAGTGAATATCGAATATTCCAACAAGCCCAGTCCTATTTATGACGGGACGGTCAAGGCTTGCGAGCATCCCATCGGCAAGCTGATCCATGGTTACGCCAAGCCCGATCTTGGTAACGTCCCCGCCATTCGGCGTCGAGGAAGTCCATCCGCAAGGCAGCAGCGCAGACTCAGTTGCTCCAGGTTCAACCGGTTGAAGGTTTCCAAGGGAGTGAGGTCTACAGGTCCCTGCCTTCGTTTCCCGGATCTTAGGACCACCTTTCGCCACCGTCAGCGAATAGACCGGCGCCTCACGCCTCTCCTTGTGAACCTTTAATTTACATCTGTCTTCAAGAAGCGTTTGTATCATGTCGAATGTCCGGTCAAGCGATGCACCGTCAGGGCCTTTTGCAATGACGTCATATACCTCTGAATCCAGCCATGCAGGTCCGCCGAGAACTTCCAGCTGCCGTGGGTTCGCTAGACCATATGCGGGCTTTCCATAGGCGATCCGGATTAGAACGCGCAGAGGAATACACGACGTACTGTACCCATTGGGCGAAAAGCCGCCACCCCTGCCGCGCCGCCCGGCACAAGCGTCATTGAGCTTGATCGATGCGACTTCGAATGCAGGCCGTGTCGGGCTCGGTTGCGCTTGACTTCGCGGCGTATTGAGAAGAGCTGCAACCGTCAGAGCGATGAGCGTAAACAAGCGCCGACAAACAAGCTCTTTACGCATAGGAATTGAAGCCACCGAGCGATCACCTTAATCGAACTATTCTCATTTTTACACTATCTTCCAAGGCAGCAATATCGCGGGGTGTCCCGATTGACAATATTGAAGTGCCGTGACAATATCAGCCCATGCTAAATAAGGAGTCGCCTTATGTATCCAGGGTCGTATCCAGGGTCGTGCCCATGAAATCGCTGGACAGATCGAAAAGGGAGTCCCGAGATCGGCGTTCATCGGTGTGAATCAGCGGCCACACAGTTCTGGGGATTTCTGCCGATCTATTCTGTGGGCCGCCGATGCACACCGATGAACGCCGATCATACATGCCTGGACTCCTTAACCGAGAAGGTACTGGCTGCAGTATTGGAAGTTTCCAATACGCTCGGTGCGGGATTTCTCGATAAGGTCTACCAACGTGCCTTGCTTAGAGAATTGGGTCTTCGAAGCATCCTCGCGACCGCAGGAGTCGCTCTTTGCGACTTAAGATTGGTTTCAGCGTATACTGCTCTAATCTTGAATGCACGCAAGCGCCGCCGCCAAATGATGGTAATGGCGTATGCTATCCCGGAAACTCGAGTGTTCGCTTCTTTCCGCGAAGTATTTCAGCACTGAGGATTACTCGAGGAGTTTCAATAGTGTGATTCATCTGGTGGGGCGTCGGCTTGTTCGTATCTTATTACTCACACCAATATTGGCCGTGAGTTCCGCGGTTCCTCGCGGCGCGAGCGACTCAGACGCCACGACTCCGGAGTTTACGGTCGCTTCGCTGAGACGCTCGGATCCGGGCAGGCGCCTGCGTACTGTCACAAATGGTTCCGTCGTCATCCGCTGCGAATCTCTGTTGAATCTTGTAGCGTGGTCATACGGTATCGATTCCTTTAGGATCATCGGGCCTGATTGGATCCGTTCTACGTTCTACGACATTAACGCGAAGGCGGACGGCCCAACGCCGGAGCGGGAAATTAAGGCGATGCTGAAAACGTTGCTAGCTCAGAGGTTGGATCTCGCGGGTCACCTTGGGACTAGACCCATTCTCGTCGTCGCAATGGCCGTCGCGAAGAAGGGATTAAAGGTTCACTTAGAGACTATGGCATCAGGCGGGTTCGAAATGATAAGGGATGGCGACCGCGTGTCTCTTCGCAACGCAACGTTTTCGGATTTGGCTCATTTCCTCGGCGCCGATGGCACTCACGTGTTCGATAACACTGGCGTCAAGGGTCAGTTCCATATTTCTCTAGACTATAAACCATACGTTGATCCCAACGATTCAAGTACGCACGCGATTGCCGCCGCGTGGCAAGAGGCCGCATCGCGGCAAATCGGTCTGCGGTTTCAAGAGAAAAGCTTGCGCGTGCCCGTCCTGATGATAGACCGCGTGCGTCGGGAACCAACGGAGAATTGATTGTTCTTGAAGGCCGTGCGGAGGCTGGACGAAACTTCAGCTTCATCTGACGACCAAGGTTCCATAGGTCGCAGGGGGCGGCGCAGCTTTTATCGGTGCGTGCTTTCAATTCGCGGTGGGTCTCTCCGCATGATCGACGACGAGCACTTCGACGGGGCCCTTGGCTGGCTCGAGCTTCAGACCGAGCTGCTGCATGGCGGCGAAAACGATTGAGACGTTGGGCTCGGCCGGGAAGCGGTTACCGCCCGGATCCTCCGGGGCCGCGGAGACCGGCGGTTTCGTAAGAGCGTCGTCCGTGTAATTCAGATTGAGATCGAATTCGCCGGTGAAGCCCGTCTTATCCATGACGGGCCGGCCCAGTGTCAGTGCCAGCTCTCTTACGAGGTCCGCCATGTGCAGCTTCCTTCCGTTCATCCGCAGTCCTGTGGGCGATAGCAACAAGGGCGCATAGCCACAGTCGACCGACCCGGGGATATGGTGCGGCGTCGTGCCGGGCGGAAAGGAAACGCAGTTTGCCTCCCTGGCCGCCGGCAGTTTGATGCCACTATTTCTCGCCGTCAAATCGTATACAGGGAGTTCTCTCGTCTCCCGGTGGAGCTTAAGCCTGAATCTGTCGGCCAGGAGCGTTTGCAGCATCAGCCACGCGTGCTTCTGATCGGTGTTGGCCTCGGGCTTGGCCTCGATATCGTAGCCTTCGGAATCGATCCAGGCCGGACCTCCCACGACCTGAGAAGCCCGCAGGGGGAGCGAGTGACCCTGGTAAGGAGAGTCGTGGACCGCGTAGGCAAATTGGATGAGAAGCCTCAGGGGAGCGTTCATTGCAATCATCCGGCCGCCGGGTTTGTAACTCACGCCCATGGGGCCGTCCATGGGTCCGACGGCAGAAGCACCGCGTTTGATCGACGCCACTTCGAAGGCAGGGTGTGCGTCGGACTGGCCGAACAATCCGTATCCCGCGGTCACCAGTAGAACGGCGATGGTGACGACACCCGGTCCCAGTCCGGTGCGGACCGCCGGCCGCGACTGGCCGAGCAACCGGGCGATGCGGTCGGCCAGCGATCCACCGGTAGCCGCAAGTGCGGCACTGAGATACGCCGGACGGTACGATTCCAAATGCGCCAGCGCGCGGGCGTAGGTGAGCGCATCTCCAGAGACCGAAACTGCAACATCGTCGCAGCACAGCTCGCGCCCGGCGCGAATTTGTCCTGATACCCACCAGACCGCGGGGTGGTAGAACAACAGAGCTTCGGCGACGCTCTGCAACATGTTGACCAGATAATCGTGCCGCCGAATGTGCGCCAGCTCATGCAGCAGCAGGGCCTCCACATACTCATCAGGCAGTCCCCCGAGCGACCCCACCGGGACCAGGACCACCGGCCGCAGCCAGCCGACCACTGTCGGAACCTGCACCAGCGCGGAGACGAGCAAGCGCACGGGACGAGACAGACCAATTTGTGCTCCCAGCTTTTGTAGAGTCTGCTGCCATTCCGGCGGCGCACGCCGCACCAACATCGACCGCATGCGCGCGGCAACCACCCAGCCTCCCGCCAGCCGCACCCAAAGCGCAGCGGCGCCGACGAACCACACCATCACTATCCACGCGAGGAACTGTGCCGGCTGTACCTCGGGCACTGTGGCGCGGACGGAATCGGGCAGTGTAGCGGCGCCGGCGACACTGCTTGTGGAAGGCGCCGGGGGAACGCTGCGGATCTGATAGGCGGCGCCAGGACTTGCGTCTGGCGGCCGCATCAACTGCCAAGTGATTAGGGGAGCGGCCATCATCGCGACCAGAGCCACGCAGGCCAACAGGTAACGGCCGTTCGCGCTGGACCTGCGCGCCATAACTCTGTCTGCGGCCGCAAACAAGAGCGCAATGGCCACGCCCTGCCAGAGGAAGTGGACGAGCGTCCAGCCGAGGCGTTCCACCCATGCCTCTGAGGAGAGCATTTGCATGGCATTCATTACGAACCTTCTTTCTTTTTGGCGTATGCGTCCAGCATGCTACGGATTTCGTCGAGTTCCTGGCGCGAGGCCGGCGATGCCGCGAGAGCACCCATTACCAGGCTTTGGGCGGAACCGCCGAAGGCCCTCTTCAGGAGGTCGGCCGCGATCTGCCGCTGCGTTTGCTCTTTCGGCACGCCCGCCTGGTAAACGTGCGATCCGAACCGCTCGCCGCGGATGAGCAGGCCCTTTTCGGTCATCAATTGAATTGTCTTCAGCGTGGTCGTGTAACGGTTGTCCTTGCCGAGTTCATCGTGGACTTCCCGCACAGTCGCCATTCCCAACATCCAAATGACGGCAAGAATATCGAGTTCGGCGTTGGTTGGAAGCGCCATCGGCGGGTGATTGGGACGGGAGGAGCTCATCTAAATAAACCATACTACGAAAAAAAACGTACCACAACGGGAAAAAACGTATGCGGAGCAGTATGGTGTTCGACGATACTTTCTGCGGCCATTCCCTGGGGGATTTTTCGTCTTTCTGGCTGTATGCCATGCGCCGTGTTGCTTGCCGCCGCCGCGGCGTTCTGGCTGTCGACGAAATTCCCTGGGGAGACGGCAAGACACATCTTTCTACTCCCTCGTTAGTCGGTCGGCCTCTGCGCGCGGTCGATCACAAGGGTATCGACCATAGTTTTGGTGGACTGCAGCTTGAGCCCCACTCTCTTCAGTGAACCGATCAACGTGCCGCCAGGATCGCTTGCTTCCTCATTTATTCCTGGACCTAGCGGGCGCGCAACAGCCATGTACTCCTCTATGGAGACATCCAAGTGAATGTCGTAGGTCGCTGTAAGTCCGCTGCCATCGACAACGCGTCGATCGCCTGCGGATAGAAGCGTGCAAAGGTCGCCTGTCGTGGCGCCGCTGATATCGACGCCGCCGCGGGGAGCTCGGCTGACGCTCCCACAGATATGCACAGGAGTCAGATCCCCAGGCTTGCGGGGCGGTGGGGGTCCTTTGGGGTCCAAGGCGATGCAAGTTCCTTGCCTGTGTAGTTGCAACTTCGGACCTCCGGCGGCGACCGTCAGCAAAGATATTTTCATCTCCCGCTTCTCGTGATGAATCTTCAAGCGAAAGCGATCTTCGAGGAGCGCTCGCATCATCGGGCCCTGCATCATTTCCCTACTGGCTGGGCTGTCCGATTTGGCATTGATCGTGAATAGCTGAGACTTCATCCAACCAATAGTTCCTGCGACCGGCAGCGTCATCTGCCACGGCGGCATAGGAGGAATCACAGCTCCAGTCACCGGGTTTCGCTGCCACTCTCCATTTACAAACCGGCAGTATGCATCCCGAATCAGCAGTTCTAAAGTGACGCACGATTCCGTTAACCGACCGGCGGAGGAGTGAACGGCACTCGATCCCTTCTGACAGGGCTTGATGGATGCCTCCTCAAAGGCGGGGAGAACGGCCGATTGTGCCGCAGGATGACTTGACTGACCGAACGCGGCTGAGGTTGTTACAAATAGAGCAAGGAACGCTCTGCACAGAGCGGCTCGACTACGGAGTGATTTTAGGTGTCCCGGTTGCATAGTGATTTACGCGACTGATTTGGTTTGCCGCCTGGCCAGGATTTCATGGTCACCTGCATGGCAATGTCGTTTGCGACGTGACGATTGATGGCCGTCGCAAATTGCTGGAATGCCTCGGTAGGGTCGATGATAGTCGCAGGACCAAGCATGCGTTTATTTTGGCGCAACGGACTTGTGGGCGCGCGACTGGGTTGCGCAGTGTCCATCGACTAAGTGGCGGCGAACAAGAATCAGGTAAACTTCATAACGAGGTAATGGCGATGACGGGCAAAAAGACTCTGACGATACTGACTGTTACGGGAGCAATCGCCTTGGTGGGCAGCTGGGCCATTGCCGCGCAGGACAAGTACACCTTGAAAGTGCCGAATGGGCTCTCATTCTCTGAGTTCAGAGGATACGAGGGCTGGCAGGTTGTCTCGGTCAGTCAGGGCGGAGATCATATGGCTGCGATTGTGGGTAATCCGGCGATGATTAAGGCCTACCTGGCCGGCGTTCCCGGTAACGGCAAGCCGTTCCCCGACGGCGCGAAGATGGCGAAGATCCATTGGAACCCGAAAAAGATGGGGACGTTCCCGACAGCGACGGTTCCGGGTACCCAGCACGACGTCGACTTCATGGTGAAGGACAGCAAGCGGTTTTCGGACAGCGGCGGGTGGGGATGGGCTGTGTTCGACTATGACGCTGCATCCGATACGTTCAAGCCCGGCACTTTGGCTGACAAGCCACCGCAGGCGAACGATGCCAAGTGCGGGTTCGCGTGTCACACGACGGTGAAGACGAGAGATTACGTTTTCACGGATTACGGGCGCAGGTAAGGGGAAGCGGGGCCATCCTAAGTTGTGTTTCGGTCCGAGACGATTCTTAAGGCTTCCTCGAAACGCGCCTGCCGCATGTTTTGCGAGAGCTGTTCCCAATGAACTCTCCCGTAGAGGGATTTCGCCTGGTCGTCCGCCAGTCCGACCTCGCGCGTCCAGAAGCACCGTTGAAAGTCACTGTATGGAACGCCGGGCTCACTCGGATCGATAGGGTTACCCGACGACCGCAGCGTCAAGAACGCCATGGCGTAGAACACATGTGCGAGCTGTCTCATCAAATAGAAGCGAGCTCGTTGGTACTCATCCGGCGCCTGGCCGAAATACTCCTGAAGATAGATCTTTTCCTCTGATTCATTGGCGACGAGCATGTTGGCAACCACGGCCAAGTCGGCATAGCGATCGTTCTGGAAAGCAGCCTCCCAGTCCACCAGCCACAGACGGTTGCCGTCGAAGAGCATGTTGTCGGGCTTGAACAGATCGTTATGACTCGGCGCCAGATCGGCGTCGAGACGCGAGTACACGGCGGCCAGTTGGCGATAGCGAGCGAGAAATTCCGCGGTGTCGTTTTCAGGCAGAATTCTCGACGTTTGGAACTTCTGGAGGAATCCGTCCAGGGCAGGTCCGGGGTTCAGCAGGAAGGTGCAGGTGGTGTTGAAGGGGGATGTGGGAAATGGCGGCAGCGCGTGCAGTCTCCGCAGCACGGCGGGGATCCGAACCAGCGCGTCCGGGGCCGGTAAAAATACAGCGTTTACAAAATCGGTGATGGAGATTCGATCCTCGGCGCTGGCATACCAGACACGGGGGGCCAAGCCCGCATCGGCAGCGGCCCGCATGCAGGTGATGTGACGTGTCATATCGCCGGCGCGCGTGTTGATCCGCAGCAGGTATGGAGAGCCTCGCACGATTATGCGAAAGGCCCGGTTCGAGCCAGGCCGCTCTGTCATATCGCGGATGTCTTCGAATTCGGTGACGCCGAAAGTCTGACTCAGGCCGAGAGTCACGGCCGCGCTCTTGTCTTGCGGGATCATAAGGCTCCTCATGGGGATTGCATAGTTCAAACTAGCATGCACAAAGGAACTGGGCGAGAAGGCCTCGGCTTTGCGATAATCCAGCGGAAGGCCTTGAAATTTATGAAACTTCTCGCAGTTCTTTTCGCCTGTTCGATGGCGGCGCCGGCGGCGGTTAAGGTGGAAAAGACCGCCTATAAAGGTTGGGCGAATTGCTATCGCATAACGAACGGCGAGGTGGAACTGGTGGTGACGGCGGATGTGGGTCCGCGCATTATCCGCTTCGGATTTGTGGGTGGGCAGAATGTCTTCAAGGAGTTCACGGATCAACTTGGGAAGACCGGCGAGGCGCAGTTTCAGTTGCGCGGCGGACATCGTGTGTGGAAGGCGCCGGAAGATCCAGTGGCGACGTGGGCGCCGGACAATGTTCCGGTGCAGATCGAAGTGGCGTCCGACGGTCTGACGGCGCGGGAACCGGTGGAACCGCTGACCAAGCTACAGAAGGAGATCACGATCCATCTGGCGGCTTCAGGCACGCAAGTGACGGTGGCGCACCGGATTGTGAACCATTCGTTGTTCCCGCTGGAGTATTCGGTGTGGGCGATGAGCATGATGGCGCAAGGCGGGGTGGCGATCAGCGGATTTCCGCCGCGCGGCAAACACCCGATCGATCTGGCGGCCACGAATCCGCTGGTTATGTGGGCTTACACCGATCTATCGGACAAACGGTTGCAGTTTACGAAGAAGTATCTGGCGCTGCATCAGGACCCGAATAATGCGGAGGCGGAGAAGATCGGGTTGTTCAATCCGAAGACCTGGGTGGCGTATGTGCTGAACGGCGAGGCGTTCGTGAAACAGACGCCGGCAGATGCGGCGAAGACGTATCCGGATTTTGGCTGCACGTTCGAAACGTTTACGAATAATGAGTTTCTGGAGATTGAAACGCTGAGTCCGATGACGAAGGTGGCGCCGGAGGGAGTGGCGGAACATGTGGAGCACTGGAGCCTGCATCGGGGGGTGCGGCTGGCGGGGTTTGGGGATGAGGAACTGGATCGGGTTATCGGGCCACTGCTGTAAGCGGTTAAAGGGAGTCGAGGGAGTCAAGGGAGTCAAGGGAGTCAGAATAAAACGTCCGGTCCTCGGCCGCCGTCGCGGTTCTGAATTCCTCGACCTCGACTTCCTCGGCTCCTTTCTTTAAACCTGGTGGACCGCGCGCGCGTCATACTCAATTAGCTCGATGAACCGTCTTTTCGTCGTTTGGATGTTAGCTATGTGCGCATTTGCGCAATCGCGCGGGGGGCGTGCGTCTAAGGCCGCGGCGCCGGCGGTGGCTGCGACTACGGCGGATCAGTGGCCGATTCAGACGCTGACGGTGGAAGGGAATCATGTTTTTCCGACGGCGGCGATTCTGGCGGTGGCGGGAGTGAGGATTGGCCAGATTGCGGGCCGGGCGGAGTTTGAGGCGGCGCGCGACCGGCTGACGGCTAGCGGGGCTTTTGAAACGGTGGGTTACCAGTTTTTGCCTTCGGCTAATGGCAAGGGATTCCATGCCAGTTTCCAGGTGGCGGAGACGACGTCGCTTTATCCGGTGAAGTTCGAAGATCTGCCGGTTCCGGATGCCGATCTCATTGCAATGCTTTTGGCGCACGATCCGCTGTTTTCGATGGCGAACTTGCCTGGGAACCATGCCACGCTGAACCGATACGCGGACTGGGTGGAGGAATTTCTGGCGGCGCGGGGGATTCGCGAAAAAGGGAAGCCGTTCGATGTGGACGCATCCATTGAGGACGTCGGAAAGGGAGAGATGGCCGCTCTGTTTCGCCCGCTGAAGGCGCAGCCGGCGGTGTCGCAAATCACTTTCGAGGGCAACCAGATTGTGGCGGGAATCGTATTGCGGACGGCGATCGCGGGAGTGGGGATTGGGGCGCTGTATACGGAACGGCATTTCCGCGAGATCCTCGATGCGTCGATTCGGCCGGTTTATGAGGCGCGGGGGCGGATGCGCGTTTCGTTTCCGAAGATCCGCACGGAAGAGGATTCGAACGCTAAGGGAATACACGTGATTGTCACGGTAGACGAGGGGGAAGTCTACACGCTGAGCAAGGTGGAGATTGCGAAGCCGAGCCCGCTGCCGCAGGGGCAACTGCTGCACGAGGCGGACATCAAGACGGGGGATGTGGCCAATTTCGATCTGGTTTCGGCGGGAGCGGAGCGGATCAAAGACGCCGTGCACCGGGCGGGATATTTGGACGTTAAGGTATCGATGGACCGGCAGTTCGACGATGCGAAGAAGACGGCCGATGTCATTTTTCGCATTGAGTCAGGCCCGCTGTATTCGATGGGGAAGCTGACTATTAAAGGTCTGGATCTGGACGGCGAGGCGGCGGTGAAGCGAATGTGGAGTTTGAAACCGGGGGATGCGTTTAAACCCGATTATCCGGACCACTTTCTGCAGACGGTGCGCGAGGATGGGATGTTCGACCATCTTGGCAAGACGAAGGCCGAAACGAAGATTGACCCGAAGACGAACGCGGTGGATGTGACGCTGACGTTTGCGGGCGAAGACGATCCCCTGAAAAAACCGACCCGCCGCAAAATATAATGGGAACTCCTATGCGTGTTCCTATTCTTCTGCTTTGCGCCGCCGCGCCGTTGTGCGCGCAGTTTCATCTGGAAAAAACGATTCCGCTGCCGGGCGTGGAGGGGCGAATCGATCACCTGGCGATGGACGTCAAAGGGCATCGGCTGCTGCTCTCGGCGTTGGGTACCGATGAGGTGGAGGTGATCGATGTGCAATCCGACAAGATTATCCACCGCCTTCCAGGCATGCACGAGCCGCAGGGAACCAACTACGTTCCAGCGGCGAACAGAATCTATGTAGCGAACGGGAAGGACGGCAAGCTGCGGATCTACGACGGGGTTTCTTACAAAGCGGCGGGCGAGGTGGAGTTTGGCGACGACGCCGATAATGTCCGCTACGACGCGGAGCACAAGTGGGTCTGGGTGGGATACGCGGATGGCGGCCTTTCAGCGGTGGACATCGCTACGGGCAAACGCGTGAAGGATATCTATATCGATGGACATCCTGAATCGTTCCAGATAGAGAAGAACGGCCGGCGCATTTTTGCCAATGTGCCGGATGCGCGAGAGATTGAGATTGTGGATCGGTTGAACGGCAAGATTCTGGCGAAGTGGCCGATGACGGAGCTTACGAAGAATTTTCCGATGGCGCTGGACGAGGTGAATCACCGCGTGATTGTGGTGTGCCGCAAGCCGGCCAAACTGGTGGTGATCGATATGGACAGCGGCAAGGTGATTTCGCAGATCGATTGCCCGGGCGACAGCGACGATATGTTCTACGACGCGGCGCGCAAACGCATTTACGTGGCCGGCGGAGAAGGATATCTGGAGGCGTTCGCGCAAAAGAGCGGGGACGAGTATCAATCGCTGGGCAAGATTAAGACCGGGGAAGGCGCGCGGACCGCGCTGTTCGTACCCGATTTCAATCGTATCTATGTGGCGATTCCACACAAGGGCGCCAATCCGCAGGCGGAAGTTCGAGTCTACACGTTGGACTAGCGGCGTGATGAAGACCGCTATCGAAGCCGCGCACGAGCGCATCAAGCCCTACATTCGCGAGACGCCGGTGGAGCCTTGGGCCGATGTCGGCAGCGACGTTTTTCTCAAGCTGGAGCATTTGCAGCATACCGGGTCGTTCAAGCTGCGCGGGGCTTCGAATAAGATCGCGCTACTGACGGCGGATGAAGCGGCGCGGGGCGTAGTGGCAGCGTCGAACGGGAACCATGGGCTGGGCGTGGCGGCGGCGGCGCGGACGCGGGGCATTGCGGCGGAGGTATATGTTTCGGCGCATGTTTCACCGGCCAAGGCGAAGCGAATCGAAGCGCTGGGCGCGCGGATACGAACGGCGGGTGACGATCCACTGACGGCGGAACTGGCGGCGCGACGCGCGGCTGAGGAATCGGGGCGCGTTTTTATTTCGCCATATAACGATCTGGACGTGATTGCGGGGCAAGGTACGCTCGCGGTGGAAATGCATCGGCAGATTCCACAACTCGACGCCGTTTTCGTGGCTGTGGGCGGAGGGGGACTGATCGGCGGGGTGGGCGCTTACTTGAGGGCGGTGGCGCCGGAAACCGAGATTGTGGGGTGTTGGGCTGCGAATTCGCCAGTGCTGCATGAGTGCTTGTGCGCGGGGCGAATTATCGAAGTGGCGGAAGAGCCCACGTTGGCTGAGAGCACGGCCGGCAATCTGGAGCCCGGATCTGTGACGCTGGACGTTTGCCAGGATGCGATTGACCGGCACGCGCTGGTTTCGGAAGAGGAGATTCTGGGGGCCATGCGGCGCATGGCGCGAACCGAACATTGGCTGATCGAAGGCGCCGCGGCGGTTGCGGTGGCTGCGTACCTGCAAGACGCGGAGCGCTACCGGGGGCGAAGGGTGGCGATTGTGCTGTGCGGGCGCAACCTTTCCGCGGAGGTTTTGGAGCGGCTGCTGTGAAACGCTACGACGTGGCCGTAATTGGGGCCGGGGTATTCGGCGCGTGGACTGCGTGGCACCTGACGCGGGCGGGAAAAACGGTGATGTTGGTGGATGCGTGGGGCGCGGGCCATAGCCGGTCGAGCTCGGGCGGAGAGACGCGCATTATCCGGTTGGGCTACGGCGCGGACGAAATCTATACACGCATGTCGATGCGTTCGCTGGCGATGTGGCTCGAACTCTTTAACCGCACGGGGCAGCCACTTTTTCATCGCACTGGGGTGCTGCGGCTCTCGCACGACGATGACGCTTACAGCGTGGCTTCGCGGGAGACGCTGGCGCGGGTGGGAGCTCCGCATGAAATTGTGGCGCCGGCGGAACTGGCGCGCCGCTGGCCGCAGATGCGGCTGCCCGTGCCGGGAACTTACGGCCTTTTCGAGCCGGAGAGCGGCGCTTTGATGGCGCGACGTGCGGTAGCCGCGGTGGTGGAAGACTCCGTGGCAAAGGGGGCGGAGTTCGCGATTCAATCGGTGGGTTGGCCGGAGACGGGCGTGGACGCGGATGCTTATGTTTTTGCCTGCGGGCCCTGGCTGCCGAAGCTTTTTCCGGAGGTTCTGGGGAGGCGAATCTATCCCACACGGCAGGAGGTTTTTTTCTTCGCTCCGCCGGCGGGGGACGCGAGTTTCTCGCCGGAAAGGCTGCCGGTGTGGACGGACTTCACGGATCCGCACGGGCCTTACGGATTTCCCGATATTGAAGGGCGTGGAGTGAAGCTGGCTTTCGACCGGCATGGGGAAACTTTCGATCCGGACACGGACTCGCGCACGGTTTCCGCGGAAGGTCTGGAACAAGCGCGCCGTTTCATCGGCGAGCGATTCCCCGCCCTGGTTGATGCCCCGCTGGCGGAATCGCGAGTGTGCCAATACGCGAACACCTCGAACGGAGATTTTCTGATCGACCGGCATCCCGGGGAACGGGACGTGTGGTTGATTGGAGGCGGATCGGGACACGGATTCAAGCATGGGCCGGCGGTGGGGGAGTACGCGGCGGCGCAGCTTCTGGGCAGGGGCGCGGCGGAGCCACGCTTTTCGCTGGCGAGCAAAGCGGAATTTAAGCAGCGGACGGTGTATTGAGGGCCGGGCGCAACGCTACTTGGCGGGCGCGGGGGCGGCTCCGGCTGTCGTCGCGGGCGGGGGCGGCACAGGCCTTTCGGGAGCTTTCGACGGGCGCTCTACCTGTCCATTGATTCCTTCATCGAGCGAAATCTGGTTGGCTTCGAGGGTCTGGCCCAGCACCTGATCGAGGGAGACGCGGGCGCGGGCATAGGCCGAAATCGCGGTCACTTCGGCAATCTGGGCAGCGACGAGCGTGCGTTCGTCGGTGATGAGCGTGTTGAAGGTGGCGGTGCCGAACGCGAACTTCTTTTGGTCGTCATCGAGAATCTGCTGCTGCAGCTTGCGGGTGTTGACGGCGGTGGAATAGCGGGCACGCGCCTGGCGCAAGGCGACGGCCTGGTTCGAGATGGCGACGCTGATGTTATTCGAGTCGCGGCGGGAAGAGAGCTGGGAGGCTTGTAATTGCAGCTGCTCGATTCCGTAATCCGCCTGGGCGGTTCGATTGTGAAGGGGAAGTCCGCCGAGCGAAGCGCCTACGGTTTCGTTGGGGAAGTTGCGGCGGAAAATCTGACCCAAAGCGGAGCCGTATCCGCCGGCGAAATAATCGTTGGCGCCTTCGGCTGTTTGGGCTTCACCGGCGGCGCCGCGGTTGAATGTCCAGGTGTACGCAATCAGAGTGGGCAACAAACCGTTTTCCGTGCCGATGGCGTTAATTATTGCATTCTGGTCGCTAATCTTGGCGGCTGTGACGTCGGGCCGCTTAGCCAGCGCGGCGGATACCATGTCGCGAACGACCGGCAGATTATCATCGGGCGGAATTTCGATGGAGTCGAGACAGACGATGCGGGCGTTTTCGACGACCGGGTCTTCCCGCCGCACGAGTTCGAGCTTTAACTGATCTTCGCGTTGACGCACGGTGGCTTGGGCGAGGATGAGATCCTGCTTGCGGCTTTCCGCCTCCGCTTCGGCGCGCGGCAATTGATATCGCGCGAGGGTTCCCAAGCTGATTTCGTACTTGGTTTGCTCGGCAAATTTTTGCGTGGCTTCAAGGGCGCGCTGACGAAGGCGCAGTTCCTCATTGGCGCTCACCAGGTTCCAGTAGAGGCCCAGGGTGTTGGCGGCGAGCGCGATCAACTGACCGCGGAAATTCTCACGCGCGATGGAAATTCCATTGCGGGCGACGCGAATGCCGCGGCTGTTCAAGGCGGAGCCATAACCTTGCAGCAAGGGCTGCTGGAACTGGAGCCGGATGTTGGGTCCCAAGGCGGGATTGATGGAATCGAAGGGCGAATTCTCGCGCGTGCGGAAGTAGTAGTTGCGGGCCGTGAACGTGCCGCCGGAGGAGATACTCTGTTGCAACTGAGTGGAGGAGATGGCCTCGGAATCGACAACCGGGTTGACGCCCGCGGCAGCCAGATTGGCAAATGGCGTGGTGATGTGCGAAAACGTGTTGCTTCCGGTAAAGGAGGGATCGTAATTGATCACGACGGGACCAATCTGCTGCACGCTGACGCCGCCACTGCCGCCGCCGCCCCCTACACCGCCCCCGCCGCCGCCCTGACCACCCGCAGCGAGAGCGCCCAGCACGCCGATGCCGGCGTCGGACGAGCCTACCTGCGGGGCTCCGCCTGAGACGCCGCGGATGGGTCCGCCGGCCAAGGCGCGCTCTACGGCCCAGTCTGCGCTCGGCAAGGAATAGCGCGAAATCTCGAGATTGAGATTATTCTCGATGGCCAGCGCCAACGCATCCTGCACGGTGAGATACAACGTACCGGCGCGAATCAGGGAATAGATCCGATTGGTGTTGTTCAGGCGGGCGGGTCCGACATAGGCGCCTTCGTAAGATCGCACGCCGATTTGGCCTTGCGGGCGCTGCACCACCGGCAACTGCGCCTCGCACGGCGCGACGGCCACAGCGGCGATTGCCAGCCAAACCAGGGAAGGGCGAATCAGGGCCATGACGCGCCTCACTTTCTTTCCCCCGGAACGTTCTCGGGAATGAAGGAGGGCCGCGCGACATGTCCGCTCATGGCTTCCTCCATCTTGATGTGATTTTGATCGAGAGTTTGACCGAGGGCCTGATCGAAATCGATGCGCGCGTGAATGTAGGATGCCATGGCCTGCACTTCCAGATCTTGATCGGCCGCAAGATCCTGTTGAGCCTGAATGACGGTGGTGACGTCCGACCCGACGGCGCCGTATTGGAAGCGCTGCTGCTCCGATTGCAGGCTCTGTTCCGCCAGAACGCGCGTGTTTACCGCGGTTTCATAACGCACGCGCGCCTGCTGCAGGCCGATGACGGCGTTCTTGACGTCGACGCGAATCTGATTGAGCGAGCGCTGCAATTGCAACTCTTCGGTGCGCAGCTTTAATTGATCCATGGCGTAATCGGCCTGAGCGCCGCGGTTACGCAACGGAATGTTGAAGGAGAATCCGGCGGAGTAATTAGGAAAGTTGCGGCGGAGCAACTGCGCCAGGACGTCTCCCGAACTGCCTACGAAGTAGGGCGAAGGAGCGCCGCAGCAGTTGTTATAGATCGCATTCACCGCGCCGGCCAGGCCGTTGTTGGTCACCTCGGCGAAGGCGTTCAAACTTGGAAGGAGCTCAGCCTTGGTGCCTTGCAGATTGATCTTGCTGTTTTCCAGATTGATACGGCTTTGTTCAATCTCGGCGCGGTTCACGATGGCGGTTTGCAGCAGATCCTGCATGGGCTGAATCTCGTCGGTTTTCGGCACCTCAATGTGGTCGAGGGGGACGATATGCACCGCGTCGTAGCGCGCATCCTGCACGCCTGTACGGCTGAGGGCGTTCTTCAAGACGGTTTCCTGCTGCGCGAGGTTGGTGCGCGAAATCAACAACGCTTCCTGCGAGGCGGATACCTGGGCCGCGGCGCGCGTCACCTCAACGGGCGGCAGCGAACCTGCCTCGACGCGCTTCTTGTTGTCTTCATACAGGCGCTGGGCGGTGGCGAGCGTCTGTTCTTTAATGCGGACATCTTCGTTGAAACTTACTAAATCCCAATACAGATTCAGGATGGCGGAAACGGTGGTAATTACCTGTAACTTGACGGTTAGATTGGTGACCTTTATGTTGTTCCTGGCGATGCGGATCTGACGATCATTCACGGCGCGGCTGAACCCTTGCAGCAGGCTCTGGCTAATGGTGAAATCGATATCCGAGTTGATATAGGGATTGAGCGTGAGGGAGGGGCTGTTGGACGAAATGCGTTGGCTGGAATAGCTCGCGTTGATTGAGGTCCCGCTAAGAAACTGCTGCTGATAACCCACTTGATAAAAACGGGAGGCCTGCACGAGGGAGGTAGTCTGATTCACGCTGAGATTGGTTTGCGGGGTGGAGTTATGCGAGAACTGCACGTTCGCATAAATGCTGGGGTCGAGGCTGGGCGGATTCGGTCCGAAGCCTACCAGGACGGCGCTGCCGACGATTCCGCCGCCCGCGGCCACGCCGCTGGCATTACCGCTGACGCCGATGGGGCTGACGCTCACGGGACCGGGCGAGATGGGAAGGGCGATGTCTTGCCGCAGGATTTGTCCCGCCATGGTGCGCCGTAAATCTTCGGTGGCGAGGAAAGGCCCGTAGCGCTGAATCGCGATATCGAGATTGTTTTCCAGGGCCAAAGCGATGGCGTCCTGCAGAGAGAGATACAAGTTGCCGCCGCGGATGAGGGTTTCCAAGCGCGAGGAATTCGAGAGGCGAGCGGGCGCCACCATGCGGTGCTCCAAATGGAACGGGCGAAGCAGCTTACCCATTACCGGCGAGGGTTGAGGGGTCAGAATGGAGACTTCCGAGGGAAGCAACGCTTGCGCGGCAGCGGGCGACTGCGCCAAGACCGCGCAAAAGATCGTAAAACCGATCAAGAAACGAATTCTCATCGAGATCCTCAAGTATTGAAGGTCGAGGAGGTGCAATCGGAGGGCCGATCTAAGTGCAACGAGCTGAGGGGCTAAGGGGGGATGGTGAGCACGGCGCCGGAGGCTGGCTGTCCTATTTCGCAACGGGGTGTCCGTGTATGAACACCGGCTTTGAGGGCCGCGGAGGGTTCTCTAATATCCCAAGCTCAGGCGGCTTAGGGGTGTCACAAGCTTGACACGACTGCGAAGATCGCGTCAGACTTTACAGAGGCCGGCAGATAGTGAACTTCCTTTTCATCGAACGGGTGGACGCGGATTGATGCGCCTACAATTATTCGCGCTTTGCGCGCTAGCGCTGCCTGCGTATGCCCAATACGCGGGTCCGGCAATTCTTAGCCGCGGCGACGCGCCCTCGGCGATATCGACTTCGCAAATCAGCTTTCGGCCGTTCTTCGAAGTCAATTCCATTTACGATACGGGCCTTGCCGGCGTCTCGGTGAACAGTCAAGGCCAGCTTGGCACGACGTCGGCCGCGGGCATTCAGATAGCGGGCGGCATAAGCGGGAGCCATTCGTGGCGCCACACGACGATTGGACTGGACTATCGCGGCGATTTCAATCATTACGATAAGACGACTTTTTATGACGGCTCCGATCAGAACCTGATGTTGAGCGTGAAGCACCAGATCACACGCCATGTTTCGTTGAATCTCCGCGAATCCGCGGGACTGTTCGACCGCAACTACGGCGTGGGCTCAATCGAGCAATCGGTCCCGTTCGATCCCTCGCAAACCATACTGCCTACGACGGACTTTTTCGATAACCGGACGTTGTATATGGATACGCAGGTGGACTTGCTGTACCAGCGCACGGCGCGGCTCTCTTTCGATTTTGGCGGTGACGGATACATTACGCGACGGCGTTCCGCCGCGCTCTACGGACTTACGGGAGCCACGGCGCGCGGAGATGTGGCTTACAGGATAAGCCGGCGGATTACGATTGGCGGGGCGTATCGGTATGAGCACTATAGCTTTACGAAGATCTTCAGCAGCACGGACCTGCACAGCGTTCTTGGAACCTTTGGCTGGCGGATCAATAGGACACTGGAGATCACCGGTTACGCGGGCGCTACCCGCGCGGAAACCAAGTTTGTGCAAACCGTGCCTATCGACCCGGCTATCGCAGCTCTATTGGGCATCCAATCGGCGCAACAGGTTGTCTACGGCATTCGATATATACCGAACCTTAGCGCACGATTTTCGCGCACGGTTCACAATGGCATCTTTTATGTGACCGCGGGCCGCGAGATTACCCCCGGCAACGGACTCTTCCTCACGTCAGATACCACTACGGCTGGAGGAGGCTACACTTACACGGGCTTGCGTAACTGGAGTTTCAGCCTTTACGGAAATTACAACCACTCGACCTCGCTCGGGACGATTGCCGGCACATACGGCGGCGAAAGCGGCTGGCTCAGCGCCTCAAGGCAGATTGCGCGGAATCTTCACCTGGTCTTCGGCTTTACGGGCACGCGATATGTAAGCGACACGTTCTCGCAGTACAACCGGCCGATCTACGCAGTGCGCGTCGGCATCGGTTGGGCTCCGGGCGATATACCCTTGCGAGTTTGGTAAACGCCGCCTTGCCTTAAGAACGACGAACGGATACCTTCGATTCCTTCCAGAGACTACGCGGGGGAACGAAGAATACCGACAGCCCGAACACCACCGCGAACATCAACGTGACGAATGTCCGAACAAAGGACGCGACGCGCTTGCCGGGAAAGCCGAGAGGAAGAAACGGGTCAGCGGCGGCCAAGCCATAGAACAGGATCTGCGCCCCTAACATCGACCAGCGCCACGGCGACGGGAGGAAGTTACTAGTGATCAGTAAGACAACGAGGATCCAGGGAAGTACCAACCGGCCAAGCTTGTAGGATACATAGTGGAACCACATGCGATTCCCGGGACCGAGCAATGCGGGATAAGCGCGCATGATCTGATAGTTTCCCGCGAGCGTGCGTCTCTTGCGTGAGAACTCGACTTCGCGAGAGGTTGGATAATCGAAGGCGCGAGCGCGCGGTTCGACAATCAGCCGATAGCCACGGAAGAACGCCGCCAGCGGAAGATACATGTCGTCGAGTAACTGATCGGGCGGAATGCGCACGGCCAGCTCACGGCGAAGCGCGTAAAAGGGGCCGGTGGCGCCGAAGCAGGAATCGATATCGCTCAGACGGTTCCGGATCCAGGTTTCATAGCGCCAATATAGTCCGACATCGGCTTCGTCATGACTCGCGCCTGGGCGGATTACCAAGTCGCCACTAACCGCGCCTACGGTTGGATCGCTGAAGCACTCGATCATGGCCCGCAGGCTCTCCGGCGCCAACTCCTGGCGGATGTCGGTGAGCAGAAGAATCTCGTTTTTGGTTTGGGGAATGCCGGTGTTGAGGGCGGCGCACTTGCCGCCGCGGCTCACGCGCAACAGGCGAACGCCGCGCGAGGCGTATTCGCGCACGATGTCGTCCGTCCCATCGACGGAGCCATCAGAGACCACCAGAACCTCCATCAGTTCGCGAGGATAGTCGAGGGCCAAGACAGAATCGAGTTTGGCGGCAATGAACGCTTCCGCATTATGCGCGGCGATCAACACCGATACGGTCTTCCGCTGGTGACGTTTCGCCACGGGCTTCCGCCGCAGGCGAGCGACAAGACCGAGCATCAAAGGATAGCCAAGAAGGATGTAAGCGCCTAAGGCCGCGGCTCCGCAAAATAGGAAGATGGCTAGCATGAGCTACTCGAAAAGTAACTGTTCCATTCCGCGGGCTACAACATCCCAGGAATATTTCGACGCGACCAGATTCCAAGCGGCCTGGGCCATGCGCTCCCTCTCGGCGGCGCTATCGAGGAGGGTCAGGCAATGCGCGGCGAAATCGGGCGGAGAATCGGCGATCTGGATGTTATCGCCGGCGGTAACATCCAAACCCTCGGCGCCAATCGCAGTTGAAACTACGGGAACTTTTGCGGCCATGGCTTCATAGATTTTCAAGCGGGTGCCACCGCCGATGCGTAAGGGCACAATGGAGACGAGCGATCCAAACAGCCAGGGACGGACATCCGGCACCGTGCCGGTAACTTGGATCCGGGTATCGGATTCCGCCAGACGTTTTACCTCCGCCGAGGGACGTCTCCCAACGATGGCAAACGTACATTCCGGGCGGCGCTGGTGGATCAGTGGCAGCACCTCGCGCACAAACCAAGCGGCGCCGTCAATGTTCGGCATCCAGTCCATGGACCCCATGAATGTCAGATCGGCTAATTTCTGGTTTGTCTCGGGTCGGGCGAAGTACTCCAGATCGACGCCGGTAGGGGCGGCATATGCCTGCTTCACGCCGTATTCGCGACCCATGGTTTCGGCGTCGCCCTGGGAAACGGCTACCACCTTGCGCACAGCGCGGCATATCCGACCTTCGTAGGTCCGCATACGTTTCGCTTGTAAGTGAAAATAGATTCGTTTGAGCCCACGAGCATGTTCCACGTAACGTCTCCAGATGGCAGCTTCGACGTTGTGTTGGAACAGCACGCAGTGCTCTAGACGCGGCATATTCGGCGCCGGAAAAAGAAAATCGCAGACAACGCAATCAAATGGATATTGACGTACGAGATCTTCTACTTGCCGGCGCATGGCCGCGGAGCGGTAGCGACTTACCGCGACGGGCAGCGGCGAGAACACGCCGGCGAGAAGCTGCAGACCGAAAGCAGGAGATGTCTTGGCGGGAACCCGGTGCGCTATGGGATACGCCTTGGTGCAATACTCGGAACTGCGGGCCAAGCCCTCGGGCTGTCCGGCATCCTCGAAGGCCACGTAGTGCACTTCGTGCTTCCGATGAAGGCGGCGTAGAGTCTCGAGCGTTCGGATTTGACCGCCGCGGGTGGTGGGGTGCAGAAAATCGGTCTTCACCCACAACAGCTTCATAGGTTTCACTGATCGGATACGCGGCGAGGCAGACGTACTATAATTATCACTTAGCGGACTCCCTCTTGCGCGTCGCATTACTCCAAATTAATCCCACAGCGGGCGATCTTGACGGCAATTCGTCACTTATTATTCGCGCGTCAAGGGTCGCTCGGGATGAAGGCGTACGTTTGGCTATCACGCCGGAGCTTGCGCTTATGGGTTACCTACCACGGGATCTGCTGATGAGCAAGGGGTTTGTGGAGCGGAGCCGGCAGGCATTGACGCGCATAGCGGCCGAATTGAAGGATGGACCACCGGTACTTGTGGGCGTAGCCACAGCAAACACCGCTGAAATGGGCCGGCCGCTTTATAATAGCGCCGTCCTGTTACGTAATGGGACTGCCGGGGCCATGTTCCATAAGACGCTATTACCCACTTACGATGTTTTCGATGAAGATCGATATTTCGAGCCGGGGCAAGGCTCGCAGGCGTTGGAAGTGGACGGGCGCCGTCTGGGCATCAGTATCTGCGAAGACATTTGGAATGATCGTGATTTCTGGAAACGGCGCCGCTATCATGAGGACCCCATCGAGGAGTTAGCCCACCAGGGCGTCGACGCGGTCCTAAATCTCTCCGCCTCGCCGTTTACCGCAGGCAAGCAGGAACTTCGGGAGCGGATGCTGGGCCATATGGCCCAGCGGTACGGACTACCGGTTTTATATGTCAATCAAGTAGGCGGAGACGACGATTTGATCTTCGATGGACGAAGCTGCGCGTTTGGCGCGGACGGACGTCTATTCGCACGGGCCAAGGGATTCGAGGAAGATGTACTGGTGGTGGACCTCCCCACCTGCAAGGGCACGATTGCGCCGGACGATTTCGGGGCCGAATCGGAAATCTGGCGCGCTCTGGTATTGGGCGTACGCGATTATGCGCGCAAGACGCGTTTTCGGCAGGTGCTGCTGGGGCTTTCCGGCGGAATCGATTCCGCTTTGACCGCCGCGATTGCGGCCGATGCGATGGGTCCGGAAAATGTGCTGGGCGTGATGATGCCATCGGTTTACTCGAGCCAGGGAAGCGTGGACGATGCGGCGGCGCTGGCGCGCAACCTTGGCATACGCACCTTGACCCTGCCTATCGGCGAAATTATGGGGACATACGACGCCACATTGAAGGACGCTTTTGAGGGCCGGGCGGCGGACGTTACGGAAGAGAATATTCAATCGCGCATTCGCGGCAATCTGTTGATGGCGCTTTCCAATAAATTTGGTTCACTGCTGTTGACCACCGGTAATAAGTCGGAACTGGCGGTGGGTTACTGCACGCTCTACGGCGACATGAATGGGGGACTTGCGGTGATTGCGGACCTTCCGAAAATGATGGTCTATCGCGTTGCGCTCTGGCGGAATCTGCGTAAGCCAGATATCCCCGAAGCGACTCTTCACAAACCGCCTTCGGCGGAACTGCGGCCGGACCAGACCGACCAGGACAGTCTTCCGCCGTACGATTTACTGGACCAGATTCTCGAACTGCACGTGGAGCAATCGCAATCGGCAGAGGAGATTATCGCCCAGGGCTTTGACGAAGCTACCGTCCGCAAAGTTCTGAAGCTGGTGCGGATGGCTGAATTCAAACGAAAACAGGCGGCGCCAGTATTGAAAGTCACATCACGTGCGTTTGGCACGGGCTGGCGGATGCCTATCGTGAGACAAGAATAAAGATTACCTATGAGCTTTGCTGATATCTGCGTGGTAGGAGGCGGCGGCCACGTAGGCCTTCCGCTCTCGCTGGTGTTCGCGTCAAAGGGCAAGAAGGTTCGCATCTTCGACATCAATACCAAGACAATACAGACCATTTTGTCGGGCCAGATGCCCTTCATGGAAAAGGGCGCAGAGCCGCTTTTGCAGGATGCGCTGGCCAAAGGACTGCTGGAGGCCGATACGACGCCCGAGTGCATTCGCGGGGCTTCGGTGGTTATTATTACGATCGGGACGCCGGTAGACGAATTTCTTAATCCATCGTTGAAGGCCATCCACCGTTGTTTCGACGAATTGCTGCCGATTCTTTCGGACGACCAATTGATCGTGATGCGCTCCACGGTGTATCCCGGCGTTACCGAATCGATGGCCGCTTATCTCGCCAGCCGCGGGAAGAAGACCCGCGTGGCATTTTGCCCGGAGCGGATTGTGCAAGGCTTCGCGGTGGAAGAACTGCAGAATCTTCCGCAGATTGTGAGTGGGACGACACCCGAAGCGGAAGATGAGGCGGCCGAGTTATTTGGATTGATCGCGCCGGAGGTAATCCGGCTTTCTCCGCGCGAGGCCGAGTTAGTCAAGTTATTCAACAATGCGTTCCGCTACATCCAATTCGCTGTGGCTAACCAGTTTTATCTAATTGCCGAATCGGCGGGCGTGGATTATTACCGGGTAATGGATGGCATGAAGCGCAATTACTCGAGAGGCGCGATTCCGGGAGCGGGATTTGCCGCCGGACCTTGCCTTTTCAAAGACACGATGCAACTGGCGGCCTTCTACCGCAACCAGTTCAGCCTGGGGTATGCGGCGATGCTGGTAAACGAGAGCATGCCGCAATTCATCGCCGACCGCATTGCATCGCAGTGCGATCTTACCAAGGCTACGGTAGGCCTGCTTGGCATGGCATTCAAGGCGAATATCGACGACCCCCGTTCTTCGCTCAGTTACAAGCTGAAGAAGTTATTGGAGCTACGCGCGGGGCGCATTCTGACGACGGACCCGTTTGTACAGAACGATGCGGATATTCAACCGGTGGAAAGCGTGATTGAGCAAAGCGACGTGCTGGTGCTGTGCGCTCCGCACGATGCGTACCATTCGCTCGACCTGCGGGGGAAGCCTTGCATCGATATTTGGAATTTCTGGGGGCGCGAGACGGCGGGGCACGAAGCGGCGGGCGCGGACTAGCCCAGCGCTGCGCGCTGACCCGCGGCGGGTGGGAGTCTAGGAAGCCGAGGAAGTCGAGGAAGCCAGAATGCGGCGGTGTACGCGCAGAGCAGTCGGCTGACTTCGACCGGATGCGCTCTTGCGGGGGGTTGGTCTCAAGATCGCGGGCATGATGCGGTTCGGCGCCCGAAATCAGTTCCGGCCCGGAGGTGGAGCGGTACCGGTGGCCGGATTGTAACGAGGATTGGTTGACAGAATAGGATTCTGGTCGCGCGCCGTCTCCAGCGGTTTCCCGCTTTCCACCCATGCAGTGTAGGTGAGGTCACGCAGCAACGACGCGGCCTTCGCGAGTTGCGTTTTTACTAACTGCGCCGCCTCGGTATTCTTGGCGTCCGCGAAAGCGCCGGCCTTGTCGAGCTGGTAGATCTGCTCCACGTGAGTGGATGCATCGTCGAGATGTGCGATCATCGCGGCGAACGGGTCCGCCAGCACTTGCGGCTTAGTCACAAGCGGCTGAAGATCCCGATCGCCAAGCTCAATCAACTCGACGAAGGACGACTCGAAACGGCCGTGGATGCGGGGATCGGTAGTGTAGTTTTTCGGATTGGGACCTTGCCATCCATCGTGATGGATGGTGTCGTGCAATGGCTGCGCACCGTCGGCAGTGTAGTGGCCGAGCCAGCCCATGTAGAAGGCGATGTCCTGCTCGATGAACTTGGTATCCTGCTTTTGCGCCGTTAACTGGCGATAGCTTCGCATGGCAGCCTTCATCCGGTCGTAGTTTTCCATGGCGGCATAGGGCAGCGTGCCGGTCCACCGTACGTTGGTGAGTTTGGCGCGCTCGGGATCTGAGGTTTTGATCCGGAGGTACTCATCGTACACGGCCAGGACAAACTCGTAACGCGAGCGCGGAATCACCTTCAGAAACGAGAATTGTTCTTTGAACCAGCCATGATTGGGATCTTCGAACAATTTCGAATAAGGCTCACTGGCGCCGCGCCAGGAGTCAGGCAAGGGGCCGGTTTGCCCGATCCAAGCCGAGTAAGTTCTCAGGAAGACGGGTCCATCGTCTGGGATGCTGGAGACGGCAACCCTATTGGCCGTGATGTGACCGCGCGCACCCCAGGCGCCGAGGGGCGGAAGGGTGAGCGATAGGACCAGCAGCGAGACGCACGCCGCTCGGAAAGGGATGTATGTACTTTTCATAGATTCAGAAAGTAAACTTTAGCCCAAACTGAACATTCCGCGCCGTTCGCGCGGAGGTGATACGTCCGAAATCGACAGCCGTCGCGGTATTGACCACCGCTCCGGTACAGCCGGTTGTCGTGCTGCAATTGGCATTGGTCGAGTTCAGCAGATTTTCGGCTTCAAGAAGCGCCTGGAGACGGTAACGTTCTTTCAATGTGAACGAGCGCGCCAGCCGGGCATCCATCTGAAGCATCGACGGGCCGTAAATGCTGTTACGTCCGACAAACAGGGGCCGGTCGTTCAGATTGCCATCATTGTTCAGGTCGACGCCCGAGACTATGTTGATGGGGTATCCGCTGTTGTAGAAAGTCATCGAAGAAATCTCGAGGCCATTGATCCAGTGCAGCGCCGGTTGGGTGAAGCGGGGCTCATAGAGGCCCTGAACCACCAGGTTTTGACGCACATCCGAATCGGCGTTGCCATAGTCGCGATGGAGGTTGGTTGGATCTTCGAACGCGCCGCCTTCGCCAATGTTATTCGCGAGGGCATGCGACCAAGTGTAAGTCATGGCGAACTGAAGTCCGGAAGTGAGACGCTTCGTGACATTCACGAACATTCCGTTGTAGTTAGTATTAGCGCCGGATTGAATCAGGTTGATCTGATTGAACTGCTGGTTGATATGGGAACTAACCGGACCGAACACGGGGCGCCCGTCAGCCAGGTAACTAAGAGGCGCGCCAAGATTGACGTTTTGCGAATAGAGCCCCTCACGCTGCGCATCGTAGTTGTAACCGAGAGTCAGGCTGAGGTTGCGTAACACTTCCCGTTGGATTTGCAGATTTCCCTGCATCTGATAGGTATCGCGGAAGCCCGGCGCGAAGGCGTTGATGCTGGGTGGAACGATGAGGTTGACGTTGTTTAGGGTGGGCACGTTGGGGAAGATGGGAGCCGCGGGGTTTGAGCCTGCTATCTGATAGCTCAAGAATTTGTCGCCGTTTACCTGCGCGGCGGTATAGAAGATCGACAAGCTCGGCACGTCGTAGAATATGCCCCAGGAGCCGCGGACCACGGTCTTCAGGTCGGAGAAGGGGGTCCAATTGAAGGCGAGGCGCGGCGCGAAATCCTTCTTGTCATCGTCGATCTTGCGGGAAAGAGGGTAAGGCGCGTTCGGATCCAGCGACGGGAAGAGAATCGATTCGTAGCGGACGCCGAAGTTTAACGTGAAACGGGGTGTGATGCGGAATTCATCCTGCACAAAGAAATTGATGAAATTAAAACTGATGTTCAGTTTAGGGTCGCCGCCATCCTGCGCGAACTGCGTGTAGGTGTACGGCTTGCTGGTGGACGGGTCGATGAGCCCTTGCACCGTATATAAGTACTGATTGAGAGCGGTGACTGCCGGCCGCCCAGCCGCGGCGGCGAGCCCCCCAAATGTGAAATTGCGGTTTTCCGGCGTCTGGATATCGAAGTTCGTGTGTTGGTAATCGACGCCCGCTTTCCACGTATTGCGGCCGTGGGTCCATGTCAGGTTGTCGACAACCTGGCTGCTGAGCTCCGTATTGACGGTCACGGCTAGCGGGTCATAGCCGAAGCCGGCCACGCCAGTGACGGTGATATAGGCTCCATTCGGATTGGCTGGTCCGGTTGGATCGCGCAATTGGGTGCGCTGTATCCCGCCGCCACGAATCTCATTGACCAGGTTTGGGGTGAAGATAGTAGCGAGTTGAATGCCGCCGCCGTTCATATGATCGTGAAAGTCAGTGGCGCGATCGGCAATGTTCAAGCCGCTGCCAGCGCCAGGTTGGTGGTTGGTGAATCGGTTGTAGCGAATGTAGCCGGAGTTCTTATCGTTTAGTTTAAAGTTCCCTTTGGCGACGATGGTCCGATAGGTTTCACCGAACGGCGAAGTGCCCAGCTCTTTGGCCGGAAGATTCAGCGCCGCGGCATTGGCCGGCGTGATGGTAATGGCGTTGGGGAGCGTGTAAGGGTTGTTTTCGAATTGACCGAAGAAAAAGAGCCGGTCTTTTACAATTGGGCCGCCCAGCGTGAAGGCCTCGTCACTCCAGGTGCGGTCTGGATTCACCGCCGCAAGAGAGGGCCGCGCCTGCATGTCTTTCACACGATAGAGAAAGAGCGCGGAGCCGTGGAAATCGTTCGTGCCGGACTTTAGAATGACATTGACCTGGCCGCCGGCTGCGCGACCGAATTCCGCGGAGTAGCCATTGGCGAGAACCTGCATCTCTTCGACCGCCTCCGGCGTTGTGATCACCATGCGGATCTGCTTGTTCCCGCCACGCTGCGTGTTGTCAAGACCATCGAGGTTCCAGGAGGATCGCTCCGTGCCGCCGAAGGTAAACTGCGTGGTCCCAAAAGTGGCGCTGGTCAGGCCCTGCACACCCGGCGACAGTAAGTGGTAGTTATAGATATTGCGCGAAACAATAGGCAGGTCCTCCACTTCTTTCTGACTAAGGACGGCGCTGATGGATGCGGCGCCGGTATCCGCCATAGAGATGTTGGCGGTTACCACGACCGCGTCGGACACGGCGCCGATCTCCATAGCGAAATCCAACCTGGCCTTTTGACCTACGGTAAGGGTGACGGCGGTTTGCTTGATCTCTTTGAAGCCCGCGGCAGTCACCGAGACGTCATAGCCGCCTACCTTCAGGATCGCGAAGCGGTAATATCCTTCTTCGTTCGAGGTTGTCTCAGACGCGATGTTGGTATCGACGTTGCGGACCTTGACTTTGGCGCCAAGCATAACCGCGCCCTGAGGGTCTCGCACATAGCCTTCGAGGGCCGCGTCGACCGCATTTGACTGGGCGAAGACTGGCGGCGATACCCTCAGCATCGCAAGTGCGATAACACACCGGCGGAAACCGTTGAGCGATAGAATTTGCATAATATAGATCCCACAGAATCGCGCGGAACCTATGAATCTTTGATGAGATCCGGGTAAATAATGAATTACTAGCGCGTTAATCTTTACCGGCGTGACTGGCGATGCGGCGCATTGTGCGCAAGGCGCCGCGCGCACCAAGGCGGCGAAGATGTTTGGGTGGATCTCGCTAATTGCGTCTCGGGTTGAAACCCGGTGAGAAAACGGGGGACGGTCCGCCGGCGCTAGCCGACTGGACCGGTGTTTCCCGTTACGCCGGTGGGGCCCATTTTCTCGCCGGGTCTTAACAGAGTCGGCGGCTTTCTTTGCTCCTGCTGCTGAGCGGGCTGCTCGCCGTCTTTTTTCTCTTGAGCCTTTTTGCCGGTGGGGTTTTCCATCTGCTCGACGGCTTTCTTCTCTTCGGCGGCGCGGTGCTGAACATCCTTGGCGCGTTCGTCCAGATCGGCGGAGGTTGCTTCGATGCCGTCGGTGGTGGCATCGATCGCGGTCTTCAGGACGAAGGCGTAGCGGTCAAGATCTTTCGGCTGACTGTCGCGGATCTTTTTCAACAGGGGTAACGCGTCCCGCTCGTAGTTGGAAAGGCCGTTCATCGAAGGCTTGATATCGATCTTGCGCTCGAGGGCGTCGTCGATTACGGCGTCGATGGCGTCGAGAATCTGGGCGTAATCGTCGAGCGCGTCGTGAATGATAATCGAGCGTCCCTGCTTATCCCTCGAGAGCAGCGACTTTACCAAGTCGATGCGCCGGCGGGCGAATTTAGAGTACAGCTCGATGCGCACATTGGGATCTTGAGATTCCTTGATTTGCGCGGCTTCGTCATTCGAGAGGAAGTCGCGGTCCTGCGCGACCAGCGTTCCGGTCAGCGTTAGCGCCGCGACCGCAAACCAGATCAGAGACTTCATTTCTTTTTGCCCTCCATCAACCCCAACAGGAGTTTGTCGTGGACCTCTTGCACGCGCGCCTTGGTTTCATCGAGCATGGGGCGCTCGGTATAACTCATCTCCTCCTGGAAGCCTTGAATGCGGCGCGCCAATTGGCTGGTCTCCTGTTCGGCGCTTTTGAAATATCGCGGACTGCTACGCGGATTTTTGCCGGTTTGCTCGAGCGACTGAAGTACGAGCTGGACCGATTCTTCGATCTCGCTCGCAAGGGCCTTAACTTGGTCGAGATCGCCCTTTTGGTAGGCCTCGCGCGCGGACTGATAGGCGGCTTTGGCGTTATCCATGGCGAGCTTGGAGCGCTTCTCGAGATTCGGCTCAGCCAATGCCCGCTTCAGATCGGCGCACAGGCAACCGGCGCAGGAAAATCCTAGCAACACGGCAAAGACGAATCGGCGGTTCATCAGCGTTTCTCCAATTCGTTCTGGATCATCTTCGAGCGAAGGCGGGCCTGAATTTCCTGATTTTCGTGTTCCCCGTGGCTCATGGAAAGAAATTGCCGGTAGGCTTCGAGCGCGGGCTTTGCAAGCACAGGCTTCGACTGATGCAATTTATCCAAGGTGATGGCGCGCAGGAACCAGTTTCCGGCGGTGTTTTCGCCTAATTCGCGCGCGCGGTCGATGGCGGCGAGCGATTGCTCCAGATCCCCCGCGAGGTAGAGCGCCGCGCCGAGGTTGCTCCAGGCGCGCACGTCCTGGGGTTTGCACTTTGCAGCCTGGTTGAACTGAGCGACGGCGGCGGGATAGTTTTTGGTTTCGAGGAGCGCCTGGCCGTAGGTGAAGTGGAGGTCGAAATTGGAGGGATCGGCAGCGGCGGCCTTTTCAAAAAGGGGAAGCGCCTTATCGGAATTTCCGTTGCCCTGATAAGCGAAAGCGAGGGCGACGCGATTGGCAGGCGTTGGGTCCTTTGCATAGGCCTCTTCCAGGCTGGGGATGGCGTCTGCGAATTGGCCGCCGCGGAGCATCAATTCGCCCGCATGCTCCTGCGCGGCGGGGTTGCCGGGAAATTCATGCAGGATGGCCAACGCTTCGGGGACCTGGTTATTTTTTTCGTAGAGATCCGCCAGCTCGAGCAACCCATCGCGATAGGACGCGTCGATTTGCGCAGCTTGCCGGAAGTGGGGTGCGGCATCGGCCAGTTTCCGCTGGCGAGCAAGGGCGTGCGCAAGACCTAGTTCCGCAGCCGCCGATTTTGGATTGGCGACGAGCGCGGCACGGAAATTTTCTTCCGCCGGCGCGAGCGCTCCAGTATCGAGCTGGCACTGGGCCAGATGAAGGCGGGCGCCGAAATCAGCGGGCTTCTGGCGTGCGGCCTCTTCAAACAGCGGCAAGGCTTCGGCGGGACGCTTTTGGCGCAAGAGCAGCGTGCCCTCATTCGTCTGCGCCTCGAAGAGGCCGGGCTTCAATTCGAGCGTCTTGCGATATTCGGCAATTCCTTCCACGTCCTTATTTAGAAACCCGTACGCGATGGCGAGATTAAAGTGGGCCGCATAATCGGCGGGATCCGCTTCGATGGCTTTGCGAAACGATTCGACGGCGACGTCGTAGCGATGTTCCTCAAGCGCTTTGAGCCCGTCGGCGGCGGGTCCGGTGGATTGGATGAGGAACAGTACGGCCAGCGCGATCCGCATTATTCTATTGTATGTCGCTGCGGGATGGGAGCCGAGGGAGCCGAGGGAGTCGAGGAAGCCAGAATGGCGACGGTGTACGCGAAGGGGGTCGGCTGACTTCTTCCGAAGAGGAGGGGGCCAAAGGCATGGGATGCGCTCTTGCGGGAGGTTGATCTCAAGATCGCATGATTCGACTCAGGCGTATAACGGGAACTAACGCTGCGCGTCTTGCAGCATGTGCTCGAACTTGGCGCGCTGTTCGGGATTGAGGATTTGCTCCACACGCGACTTGGAGTCGCTGAGGACGCTGTGGTAGTACTGCCAGAAATCGTTCAAAATGGACTGCATCTGCTCAGATTGGGCGGGCGTCAGATTGAGCTCTTTCTGCATGCGCTCAAAAAAACGGATCTTGCCGGCCGGCGTATCGAAATCGGGCTGGTGTAAGGCGCGATGGACGCCAAGGTTCATCACCAGAGCGCCCGCGCCGGCGCCGCAGAGAAACACCATGACAAGCATGATGGCGCAGGCAACACGGGGATCCCATCCGCGCGCGACGCGGGCACGGTCGATTACGCTAGTGTTCATAATTTGCGAGCGTGACCAACATGTTTTCCGGAGCCGGCGCGGAGTCGAATAAGGGCTGCGTCTGCTCTGCCATTACCGCATCGGGCATGGGCTCAGACGTGTATGCCCGTTCGCTAGAGACGAGATAAGTTCCCATAGCTACGAGCACGAGCAGACACGAAAAGACCAAGCGGCGGCCAAGAGTTGGATCGAGCGTGAAGAAACTCCTCCAAGAGGGAGCCGCGTTGCGCTCCGCAATCTGGCTGATGATTCGCGCGGAGAATCCGGGCGCAGGTTCAAAGGCCTGCGCGGGGCGTAGAGAACCGAAGAGCAAATTCAGTTCTTCCATTCCCTGAAGCTCTTCGCGACATGCTGCACAACTACCGAGATGCGCTTGAATGGAGTGGCGTTCCACCGGCTCCAGCGTGCCGGCGAGGAACTCTTCAAGGCTATCCATCACCACTGCGTGCATAGATTTCTTCCCTTGTAAATTACCACGTTAAACCACCCTTAGCGGGTCTTTCGCCCACCTTCGGGATCAATTTCGCGAGCCGCGTAAAGACCGACTCGCGACCAAAACCGGCCAACCATACCGGGCTACCCAGGTACCAAGCCGGGCGTACGTTCCAAGCGAGCCGCCGCCTTAACCAGTTTTTGGCGTGCGCGGAAGAGTTTCACCTTTATCGTGTTCTCGTTCATGCCAGTCTTAGCAGCCAACTCTTCTACCGAATAGCCCTCCACCTCTTTCAACATCAGTAACATGCGCTCTTCTTCGGAAACGCGGGAGAGGAGCTTCAAAACATAATCGCGCTGGGCCAGGGAGGAATCAGCCGGGGCGGTGCGATCAATGCCAGGTTCGGTATTTTCCACCCGGCGCACTTCATCCTCGCTCATGTCGCTTTCGTACACCAGCTTCCGAACCTTCCGCTTGCGAAGGTAATCGAAGCACTCATTAACAGTTATTTTATAAATCCAAGTGATTAACGAACTGCGAAAATCGAAATTCCTGACGGAGACATAAATCTTCGCAAATACTTGTTGCGCAATGTCTTCGACGTCATTCCGCTGGCGAACAATACCGTGGATAATAGAAAATACTTTGGATTGGTAACGCTCCACGATTTCGCGGAAAGCGGTTTCATCGCCCGCCTGCGCGCGTTGTACCAGCGACCCCTCCGGAGTGTTTTGGTAATCCACCTTGGTTTTAGCGGCAAGCTTGCTGCCGAACCCGGTAAGAGGGAGTGCGCCGGTCATCGTTCCCATACACCCTCTCGGACGCGCCCCTCCGGCTTCGGGTTTCAATTGCACGATAGCATAGCGGCCTTTGGGAAAGTTGCAACGAATGATATGCAAGCGCATCCAATCAATTAGGTATAATGGCTTTTAACAAAGCACCTCAGGAGTGAGAAAGCGCATGATTCAGATAACGGAAAAAGCGGTTGGGAAAGTGAAGGAAATCATGGGGGCGCAAGAACCTTCGCCGGCCGGCCTCCGGATCGCCGTAGTTGGGGGAGGCTGTTCTGGATTCAGCTATTCCATGGCTTTTGAAAACCAACCTAACATGTTGGATAAGACCTATACCTATGATGGTCTCAAGATTTTTGTCGATCAGGCGAGCCTTCTGTATTTAGACGGCGCCGAAGTGGATTATGTAGAGACTCTGGAAGGCTCGGGGTTTAAGTTCAACAACCCTCAGGTGAAGTCGACCTGCGGCTGCGGCAGCTCTTTCCAGGTTTAACCTCGTATAACGTAACGGGGCAGGCCGCCATCGCAAATTTGCGCTGGCGGCTTGTTTCATTCGCCGGCCTCGATAAGAGGCGTGTACCCATGGCTGTGCAAAATCCCCCGCGCAGCTTCTAAACTATCCTGCAAAACATAGAAAAACGCTCCGACGCGCGCGGAACGAAAAACCACGCCGCCACGGTATTCGTCGGCTTCTACCCCGTAGTCGATCCCGGCGGCGGTGAGCGTTTCTTCCAGCTGTAAAGCATCCTTTAATTTTTTGGCGATATAGATCAAGACCGCTTCTTTGCCTTCGAAAAAGGCGGCTTCCTGTTTCATGTGGCTTGATGATAGTTTCTCCCGATAGCAGGCACTGGCTAATCAGGTAATCTCCCTATTGATTGTATTAGTAAACTAGTACATTATAAGGGGGATGAATGTACCGCGGAACGCCCGGCGGGGCATTGAATTTCGATTGGATGCGGCGAGCGGCGTTCCCGTTTATCGCCAAATTATCGACCAAGTTACCGGCGGCGTGGCCTCCGGAATTCTAGCGGCGGGCGATCAATTGCCCACGGTCCGCCAGGTTTCGGTCGATCTCGCGATTAATCCGAATACCGTGATGCGGGCATACCGGGAACTGGAAATCCGCGGCATCCTGGAAACGCAGCAGGGTACGGGAACGTTCATCAGCCGGCAGACGCCGAACAGGGGCGGCGCCGAACGACAGCGGCGATTGAGTCAACTGGCCGCCGACTGCGTCGCCCGCGCGGGCGCCGCGGGCTTTACCAAAGAAGAACTGATGGAGGAACTCTATGCCAATCACAACGACGCCACTAGGAATCGGAGCTAACCTTGTGACATCCCCGATGTCCGGACCCCGGATCAGCCGGGTTGGTCTTGCGCTGTTCATAATCTTTACGCTCGCGGGCGGGGGCGCGGCAGCGGCGGCCGGCAAGCCTATGCTGGCAGTGATCGGATTCCTGGCGGGGCTCTACTTCCTTTTCGCGCTTCGGATTGCGGATCAATGGGAGAAAGTTGCGGTGCTGCGGCTTGGGCGTTACATCGGACTGCGGGGTCCGGGTCTCTATCACATCATTCCGATCGTAGATTCGGTTAGTAAGTATGTCGACCAGCGGGTGCGTGTGGCGAGCGTCTCGGCGGAATCGACTTTGACACGCGATACGGTACCGGTGAATGTCGACGCGATTGTGTTCTGGCTGGTATGGAATGCGGAGAAATCGATTCTCGAGGTGCAGGATTTCTCGCAGGCCATTATGCTGAGCGCGCAGACTGCGCTACGGGAATCGATCGGGCGGCACGACTTGCATCAGATGGTGGCGGAGCGCGAGATGCTGGGACGCGAGTTGCAGCGCATTCTGGATGAGAAGACCAATCCGTGGGGTATCACGGTGCAATCGGTGGAGATTCGCGACGTGCAGATTCCGGCGGAGTTGCAGGATGCCATGTCGCGGCAGGCGCAGGCGGAGCGGGAACGGCAGGCGCGCAACATTCTGGGCCAGGCAGAGATTGAGGTTGCGGACAAGTTCGGACAGGCCGCGCTGATTTATCAGGACAACCCGGTGGCGCTGCATCTGCGCGCGATGAACATGCTGTACGAAGCGATCAAGGAGCGCGGATCGATGGTAATTGTGCCCTCGTCGGCGGTAGAGACGATGGGACTGGGCGGGACGATCGCTACGGCTTCGCTGGCGGGAGCGAAGGTGCAATAGAAAGGATTGCCGCCGGCACGTCCGTTTCCGATCTGGCCGTTCTCGTTCCACGACTTGGCCTTCGGTCAATCGGTGATGTTGTAGACCATCAGGCGAGATCGGAGCGTCTGCCAAGTTTATGTTGGCACCATCATAATGGCACGGATCCAGATCATGCTTGAGCCCGAAATACTGCGGCGCGCGCGTTCGGGGGCGAACGATGTGGGTGTCTTGTTGGCCGAGTAGGTGAAGCGCCTTGTGGCCAGCGATCTCGGTAGCGGCGCGGTTCGCTCCTCGCCCGCATGTGTATTTCGATCTCGGCAGCTCGAATGGATCGTACATCGCAAATAATAAAAGCTTAATGCTCGGCGAGGCGCGCGGCCAAGAGCCTTGTGGTCATTCAAGGATTTCTCGACTGCTTCAACCTCTCTCAGGCGGCCTTACCCTGCATCGTCGCTTTACTTTTGACTGCCGCGCAGAAACATCTGCACGCTGCTGGAAGTCCACGTGGCGACTCCGCATCCGAAAAAATCGGTATCCTCTGTCCAGATGGGGCATCCAAGCGCCAATGCCGCGGCAAGAACCGGCCAGTCATCCGGATCCCGTTGGCTGAGTCGTTCCCGGGCTTCCGCCTCAAACTCACCGTAAACGTCGCGTCCGATCACTTCCAGCAGACGTTCCAAAGTATTTAAAAAAGCGAGCGCCTTTCCCGGATCGTTACCGCGCTTGATTACAAGCGCCGGCAGATGTTCCTCGACTTCGGCGAAGGCGGCTTCCGGCACGAAGAACGAGACGACTTCGGCATATGCTTCGATCACTTCACGGACACGCTTCCCGAGGACGGCCCGCACCAAAATATTGGCATCAAGGACCAGCGCTTTACTTCCCATTCCTCTTCTTCTCGCGGGCAGCCCGGCGAATTCCCTTATACTCCTCCATCAGATCGTCTTCGGTGGCGCCCCACGAAGCGATCATCTGATCCAGATCCTTTGCCGCGGCGCGCAGAGCTTCAAGTTCCGCCTTCCGATTTCGTTTCTGCGCCGGGAGGTAGTAGCCGAGCGTCTCGCCGTGCCGCACGATTGCCAGCGGCGTGCCGGATTCGAGGTAGCTCGCGAGGTTCTCACGGAATTCACGTACGCCGACTTTAACAGTCTCCATATTGAGTACTCAATGTACACATTTTAGCATTTGTCGCGCGTTGGGCTGGCGCCGGTCAGGCTACGATGAGCGATGACGCGGCCCGTAATCTAATATCCCGAAGCTTGCACCAGAACATGGCGACGGCCCGACGTTGTCATGTTATGATGGTACCATCATGATGGCAAGAACCCAAATCACGCTTGCGCCTGAAATACAGCGTCGCGCACGGTTACGGGCGAATGATCTCGGGATTTCCTTGGCGGAATATGTGCGACGGCTTGTGGCCAGCGACTTAAGCGGGGGGCCGATTCGGTCTGATCCTGCGTGCGTATTCGATCTCGGCAGTTCCAATGGATCGGACATTTCAAAGAATAAGAGCGCGATGCTCGGCGAGGCGTTCGCGCAGAATTCCGGGAAACCGCTGCGATCCTCTTCGCAGTCATGAGTCTGTTCGTAGATACATCCATCTGGTATGCCGCGGCGGACCGGAGCGACGCCAGCAATGCGCGCGCGAAATCTATCCTGGGCGCCGGCGAAGCCTTACTCACAAGCGACCACGTGTTGATTGAGACTTGGACGCTGCTCCGTCACCGCCTTAGCCGGGCGGCGGCAGAGCGGTTCTGGGATGGGCTGCGCACGGGCGCCGCCACTATCGAACCGGTCGGCCCCGCGGATTTGGAAGCGGCGTGGCAGATTGGAATCTCCTATCCGGATCAGGATTTCTCCATCGTCGACAGGACGAGCTTCGCCGTTATGCGTCGTCTTGGAATTGAGCGCGCCGCCTCGCTAGACGACCACTTCGCAATCTTTCGCTTTGGCCCCAATCGCCGCCAGGCATTCACGATTCTCCGATGATTCGGTAGGGCCGCAGAACCGGCCGGCCACGAGGTCCCTGGTACCCGCTACTGCGTCGGGGCTCGGCCGATGGTGTATGATTTTTGTGACTGGGTCCTATGTCTTTGCGACGCCTCGGAATCTCGAATTATCACCTTTTCTGGCGGCGTCAGATACAGACAGCCGACGATGAAAACATCAGCACCCGGTTTCTGGCGCAATTCAGGGGCGACCCGAGCGCGATGCGGGATTTGCGGTCGCTGCTGATGGAGACGTCCCGTGGCCTTACGAATACACTCCTTAACGACGATCAGGTGCTGATTCAAATCGCGCATCTGATGGCGGCAGGCGAGCTGATTGTGGCAAGGGAGTGGCCGATACACGGCGGCAGCGCCACGCAACCTGAGGTTGCCGATTCCGCCGATGAGCCGGAGCCAGCGGCGGCGCCCCGCTCGTCGAATTCCCAGGGACCGGAGTCTTCCACTTTTCCGCCGAACACGAACGGCGCCGGCCAAGCCTCAACTTTGGCGGCGGCGGCGGCTAGCGGGGCGCCCTTCTGCTCGCATTGACAGGACGAATAAGGCGGCGGTCGCCGTCACGGGAATGGAATGACAGAGTCCAAAATAACGGCCATTAAGCGAGTGTTCTGGCCCAAGGCCAGTGGGCGCGACGTGTGGATGATCGTGGACGGCGCTCGCGACCGTAAGATTTATGGTTTTCTGCTTGATTCTTACCTGAACTATTCGTGTTTATATCACGGAGAAATTGCGCCGGAGCTGGAGTTGGCCGCTCCGTATCTGGTGCAGCTCGAGCATGACGATTCCTACAGCATCAAGTTGATCGAGCGCGCCTGGGGCGCGAGTTGGGGACTCTTCCTAAAGTGCGACTCGAGTATGGAAACGCTGCGCCGTCACCTGCGAACGCTGCTCACGGTGCGCGACCAAAAAGGGAAGTTGCTGCTTTTTCGCTATTATGATCCCCGCGTGCTCCGGGTGTATCTGCCGACCTGCTGGCCTGAAGAACTCAAGAGCGTCTACGGACCGATCGACCGTTTTTGGATGGAAGACGAGAATCCGGACGATCTGCTGGAGTTTCGCGTTCAGCAGGGCAAGCTGCTACGCAACGAGATTTCCCTGGAGAAGGCAGGCGAGGACGACGCCAGCGCCGGCGCGCGGGCTGTCTAGTTCTACCCGCTGAACACACGTTCGCGCCTTTGAGCGCAGACATACGCGCGTATACTAGTCTGGGACTATGCAGAAACGCTACCGTAACTGGCTGCGCGTGGCCCGCTTCGAAGCGGTCTTTCTGCTTTTCGCACTGGCCTTTTTGATTGCCTATTTCGGGGGGGCTTCCCGGCTGGCGGATTCCCTTTTGGGGCTGGTGGCGATTGTTCTAGGATTGATCTGCCTTTTCCGCGTGATGCGGCGAGCCATGCGGAAGGCGATCTGGCGGCTGCGCAACCGGCTGATTACGGCATACCTTTTTATCGCGGTAGTGCCAGTGGTGCTGATTACGGTACTGCTTGGGCTGGCCGGCTACGCGGTGATTGAGCAGACTTCCATCTATCTGGTTAATCGCGAGTTGGACCATCGCGAGACGACGCTGCTGCGGCAAGCGGAGATCAGCGCGCGCTTTCCGATGCACGACCCGGAAAACGCCATCAATCGATTCAAGCTGAATATGCGGAACGTCTTTCCGGATGCCCATATTCTGATTACCGGGCGCGAGGAGTTGCGATATCCGGCGGATTCGGAGCTGGCCCATCCTCCGCCCGAGTGGGCCAAGCTGGAACGCGCCTCCGGCCTTGTCATTAAGAATCACAAGTTATATGTGTGGGCGCACGTGATTGCAGCCGGCAACGAGGTGACGCTGCTCGCGCCGCTCACACCCGAGTTGCTGGGCGAATTCGTCCCAGGTCTGGGCGACGTGACATTTAGACCGATCATGGGTCACGCACATCACTCGCATGTGCCGCCGCCCATGAACGCGCTCGATTTCCGGGTTGAGGGGCTCTACCCGGTGAGAGGGCCGCATTGGGAATCGCCCAAGGATGAAGATCAGCTTTACCTGTGGGTGGACACGCGCCTCTCTTCGGTGATGAGCATTGTCTTCGGACAGAAGTTGGAATGGGGCGAAGCCGTTCTGGACGGATTGATCGGATTCGCGGTGCTCTTTTTCCTTGTCGAATTGGCTTCGCTGGTAGCCGGAGTGCAACTGAGCCGCAGCATCACGGGCGCGGTGCATGAACTGTATGAAGGCACGCAGCATGTGAAGGAGGGCGATTTCGATTATCGCGTGCCTGTAAAAGGCAGCGATCAATTGGCGGAACTAACATCCTCTTTCAACACCATGACGGAAAACCTGAGCCAGCTGCTGATCGTCACCAAGGAAAAGGAGCGGCTGGAATCGGAACTGGAGATTGCGCGCGAGGTGCAATCGAACCTATTTCCGAAGAACGCGCCGTGGGCGAAAAACCTGGAGCTACGGGGTTTGTGCCAGCCGGCGCGCGTGGTCTCGGGCGACTACTACGATTTCATGCCCATTCCACCCTCGCTCGGTTTCGCGATTGGCGATGTGGCGGGCAAGGGAATTTCGGCAGCGCTGCTGATGGCGTCGATCCAATCCACCATGCGGACGCAGCTTACCCCGGTGAACGGGGCAGGGCCGCACCAGCTTTCGACGGCGGCGCTGGTGGGGGCCCTAAACCGCCAGCTTTTCGCGACGACCTCGGCTGAAAAATACGCCACGTTTTTCTTCGGGCTTTTCAACGAAGAGACGAGCACGCTTACCTATACGAACGCCGGCCATTTGCCGCCGCTGCTGTTGCGCGGGGCGAACGTGGAACTGCTGGACCCGACCGGGACCATTGTAGGCGCGTTCGCGCACGCGATATACGAAGAGCGCACGCTGCATATGGATCGCGGCGACGTGCTAGTGGCCTACACCGACGGTATTGTGGAGCCGGAAAACGAATACGACGAAATGTTTGGCGAGGAACGGCTGCAGGATCTGCTGGTGAAGTTCGAAAATACGGCTTCCGACGAGATGATTGCGCGCACCATGGAGGCGGTCAAGCAGTGGACCCACTCCCCCGAGCAGCAGGACGATATGACCATGGTGGTGGCCAGACGCATATGAAGATACTCACCGCGGCTGAGATGCGCGCGGCGGACCGGCGTACGATTGAGGCCGGCGTCCCGGGCGTTGTGTTGATGGAAAATGCAGCCTGCCGGGTGGTGGAGTTTCTGGCGGAGAAGTTCGCGCCGCTTGGCGAGCAGCGCATCGCGATCGTGTGCGGGAAAGGGAATAACGGCGGGGATGGAATGGCGGTGGCTCGTCAGATTCACGTGCGTTTTCCCGGGGCCGCGCTGCGAGTGGAACTATTCTGCGAGCCCAGCGAACTAGCGGGGGACGCGGCGGCGAACTACAAAATGATGGAGGCGGCAGAGGCGCTGCGGCGCGACGAACGAGCGCAGCGCCCGACGCTCATCATCGACGCGCTGCTGGGAACCGGCATCACAGGGGCCGCCACGGGGCGCGCGCGTGAAGGCATTCTGCGAGTGAAGGCGCTGGCGGGGGATGGCGACGGGAAGGTGGTTGCGATCGACATTCCCTCCGGCATGCCAAGCGATTCGGGCGAGCCGGTGGGCGAGTTCGTGCGCGCCGATTACACGGTGACCTTCACGGCGCCGAAGCCATGCCATGCGTTTCCTCCGAATTGCGATGACATAGGCGAACTGGTGGTGGCGCCGATTGGCACGCCGGAATCGTTCTATGGCGACGCGAAGCTGGAATTGCTGGAACCGGCGATGTTTCGCGAACTGCTTCGGCCGCGTCCGCCTAGCGGGCACAAGGGCACGTTCGGACACGCGTTGATTGTGGCGGGGTCCATCGGTAAGACGGGCGCGGCGGCCATGAGCGGCATCGGTGCGCTGCGGGCGGGCGCGGGTCTGGTGACGGTGGCATCCGACGCGGCCGTGTTGGGGCAGATCTCGTCGCATGCGCCGGAGTTGATGACGGAATCGATCGCGGACTTGCCGCGAGCGGTGAAAGGAAAAACGGTGATTGCGATGGGTCCGGGGCTGGGCCGCACGCCGGAGACGGAGGCGATGGTGCGGCGCACGCTGGCGGAGTTCGCGCAACCCATGGTGATCGATGCCGATGCGCTGACGGACGAGATTCGCGGGCAGGGACATGTGCGCGTGCTGACGCCGCATCCGGGCGAGATGGCGCGGATCAGCGGAAAGAGCGCGGCGGAAATCGCAAAAGATCGCGTGGGCGTGGCGCGGGCATTCGCCACGGAACACGGCGTAACACTGGTGCTGAAGGGACAGCGCACGGCGATCGCATTCGCGGACGGGCGTGTTTGGATCAACCCGACAGGGTCACCCGCGATGGGAACCGGCGGGACAGGAGACGTCCTTACGGGCATGCTGGCCGGATTTCTTGCGCAGTTCCCCAGCACGCCCGATGAGGCGGTGGCAGCGGCCGTGTATCTGCACGGTCTGGCCGGCCAGATAGGCGCGCGGGCATTGGGCGAGAAGTGTCTGATGGCGACCGATCTCTTCGATTACCTTCCCGATGCGATGGAGGAGTGTGCCCACGTTTCGCACGGCCTCTGACGCGGAGACGATTGAACTGGGCCGCCGCCTGGCGCACGAACTGCCGCAACGAGGAGTGGTGCTGTTGATCGGCAATCTGGGCGCGGGCAAGACGACCCTGGCAAAAGGAATTGTAGAGGGCCTGGGCGCGGCGCATCGCGACGAGGTTTCAAGCCCCACGTTCACGCTGATTCACGAATATGGCGACGGGCGCGCGTACCACATCGACCTATACCGGATCGACGAGGCGCGGGCGGTGGAATCGCTGGGCCTGGGAGAATTGTTTGAGCGCGACGCGATGACGCTGATCGAGTGGGGCGAACGCTTTCCGGAACTGATGCCAGCGGAACGCACCGAGATTCGCATCCGCTCGATAGGCGATGACGTTCGCGAGTTCGATGTGAGCGGAGGAAACGCATGAAGGACGATGAGCTGCCTTGTCTCGATCAGCTTGAGGCGACGCCTGAGATTCTGCGCGGATTAATGTGCGAGATTTCGGCGGAGGACACGGAGTGGAAACCGGGGCCGGAACGCTTCTCTGTGGCCGAAGTGTTGACGCACCTCTCGCACAGTGAAGGCCATTGCTATCGCACGCGCGTGGATCGCTTTCTTAACGAGGAGATGCCAACGCTCGAGGCCGACGATGCGCAGATGCACCTGCATCTCTACCGCGGCGCGGACGCCGAGGATGCGTTCGACCATTTCGAGGAGCAGCGCGAGAACAACATTGAATTCCTGCGTGGTTTGCCCGCCGCCGCGGGAAACCGCCGCGCCATGCACAGCACCGCCGGGGAGATCACATTGGCCCAGATGCTGCATGAGTGGGCGATGCACGATCTGGGGCACATCCGGCAGGTGGCGGAATTGGTTCGCGCACGCCGGTTTCTGGCAGGCGCGGGTCCGCTGGGCGCGGACTACAAGCTGCATCCATAAGCGGGTGAGCTACTTGCCGAAACGCTCGGTCCGAACGATGCCCGACCCTTCGCGAATCACGACCAAGCGGTCGGCGGCTACGTTGGCAATGGTCTCACGGCCTCCGTTGGGCCAGTGGATTTCGAGGGTGGCTGCAGTTTCAGCGCCGAGCCCGAAATGCAGCCTTCGATCATTCACCGACAGGTACGACGATTGGGCGAGAACGGCCTGCGCCTGATGGCGTTCCCCATAGATGGCGACAACTTGCGCGCCAATGGCGCTGCGATTCGAAACGACTCCGACGAGAAGCACCTTGAGCCAGTGATTGGCGCCGCTCACGTCATTGCGGAGGAGCGAGGGCGGCTCGTTCCTGTTCATGATGAGGATGTCGATGTCGCCATCGTTATCGAAATCGCCGAATGCAACGCCACGGCTCGAATGGACTTCCGCAATGGCAGGGCCGGCCTCATCGAGAAGCTCTTCGAATTTACCGCCGCCCAGATTGCGAAACAAGACGTTGGGGGTTTTGTAGGGCGCGTCGGGTAACTTTGCTTCGACCTCGGGGTACACCATGCCAGTGGCGCAGAACAGGTCCGGCAGACCATCGTTATCGAGGTCGACAATTCCGGCGCCCCAACCGACGTAGCGCGTTTCTACGCCCAGGCCCGCGCGAAGAGTGACATCGCGAAAATTGCCCTTGCCGTTGTTGCGGTAAAGAACGCTGGTGTCGCCGCGGAAGTGGGTCTTGAAAATATCGAGAGAGCCGTCGAGATCGATATCGCCGATGCCGAGGCCCATGCCGGCCTGCTCTTGGCCGTCCTCGCTTAAAGAGACGCCGCGCTCGAGGCCGCATTCGGTGAATGTGCCGTCGTGGTTGTTGCGGAAGAGCAGACTGGGCGAGGTGTCGCAGGCGACGTAGATGTCGGGCCAGCCATCGCCATCGAAGTCCGCTGCGGCTGCGGTCAGAGGATAGCCGGGCTTGACCGCCGAGATACCGGACTGCCGGCTGACATCGGTGAAGGTACCGTCGCCGTTGTTGTGATACAGCCGGCAACTTTCTTGGGGAAGGCCGGCGGGGCCACAGTAAACCGGAATGCCGGTATAGTTGCACCCGGGATCTTTTCCGCGGGGCGCGACTTTCGCGGGATCGAAAACAGCATAGTGCGAGACGAAGAGATCTAACTTGCCATCGCGATCGTAATCGATCCAGGTGCAGCCGCTGCCATAGCGCGGGCCGGGATGAAGCAGAGCGGCTTTCGCGGTGACATCGGTGAAGGTTCCATCGCCGTTGTTGTGAAACAGGATGTTCTGGCCCCAGCAGGTGATAAAGAGATCGTCGAAGCCATCGTTATCATAGTCGCCGACGGTTATTCCCATTGCCCAGACGCTGCGATTGAGGCCGGCTTTCTGGCTGACGTCAGAAAACGTTCCATCGTGATTGTTGCGGTAGAGGCGGATGGTAGCGCCGGGCGGAGTGGCTAGGCTACGGCGCCCGGCGAGCACGAGGATGTCCTGCCAACCGTCGTTGTCGTAGTCGAGGAAGGCCACGCCGCATCCCATGGAATCGAGAATGTAATCGTTATGCGAAACGTCGCCATAGATGACAGGCGCGCGTAAGCCGGCGCGTTCGGCAACGTTGACGAAATGAGCGTGGAAAGGAAGGCCGGAGAATTTGTCGCGCGGAACGGCGTTGACGCGCCGCGATGCCATTCCACCGAGTTGCTGCGCGCGAGCCCGAACGCCCGCAAAAGCAACTGCCTTGGCGGAAAGCGCCAATGCCTGGCGGCGCGTCATGGTTCACCGGGCTTGTCTTGCGAGAATTTTCCCTGGAAAATTTGGTTGAGAAGTGCGGGATCGGCTTTGGCGCCTTTTCGCAGAGCAGCGAGTTGCTCTAATTCGGCGGCGGCTTCGGGCTTGCTGCCGAGAGCGGCCGCAGTATCTAATGCCTGGCGCGCCTCATCATAATGCCGATGGCTAGCCAAGATGACGCCATGCACCAGCCAGACGTTCGGCCACTCGGGCCAACGATTCTGGATCTCGATTAACAGCCGATCGCTTTCTTCAACGCGACCCGCGAATTCGAGCGTGGTGGCGTCCAGTAGCAGGACTTGCCGGTTCTGCGGTAGATTGCGAGCGCCCTGCTCCGCGATTCGCATGGCTTCGGGCGCGCGGCCGCGCTTGACCAGGAGCATCACAGCCTGCCGGTAAAGATCGGCCTGTTCGGGCGCCGCGCGCAGCGCCAGGTCGAGGGCGGATATTGCTTCGTCAACGTTTCCCGATGCGTCGACCATTTCAGCACGCGCCATGTAGTAGTCAGCGCCTCGGGCGGACGGCGGCAACCGATCCATGAATGCGAGGGCGGGCTTTGCGCCATCGAGACGGAAGGTGGCAACCGCTAGAGGTAATTCCACATCGTCGGCATGCGAGGTGGAGACGGCGGCCTGCAACAGGTCCTTCGCGGGCGCGTTGTAGTTGGCGGCCAGAAGCGCGCGGCCCGCTTCGGCTAACAACGCCGAGGCGGGTTTCAGGGCTTCCAACCGCTTGGACGCGTTCGCGACCTGGGCGGCGTTGCGGTCCTCAATCATTAATTTCAAGTGTTCGAGCTGCGCGGATGAATCGTCAGGATGGCTTTTGACGGCGGCTTCGACACGCGCGCGGAAATCGGCGCGGCGTTGTCCGGGCGTGAGGCTCAGGTAGTCTACCAGGCCCGCGGGAACGCCCTTTTTTTGAGCGGGACCGAGGCGCTTGAAACGGTCCATCTCGGCTTTGGATTCGTCGGACTGGCCGGCATCGGCCAACGCGCGGGCGAAGTGGAGTGAGGTGGCGGAATCCCGGGGGGCCAGTTCAGCCGCGCGGCGTAGAACGCGGACGGCATCGGCGGGGCGATCCAAGGCCTGATAGGTTTGTCCCAACCGATCGAGATTGGCGGCATCGTCTGGGCGCTGAGACTCGACTTGTTCCAGATCAGGCAGTGCGGATTCCGGCTTTCCTTCCTGATAGTACAGGCTGCCACGAGCCGCTCGCGCCTGGGTGTAATCGGGCTTGAGCGTAAGCGCTTGATTGAGGTGCTTCAGGGATTGCGCAATATCCGTGCTGCGCTGGGCTTCGGCCAACTCATAATGTCCAACCGGGTCATCGGGGCGCTGCCCGACATACCATTCCAGGTCGGCCATGCCCTGTTCGAGTTTACCCATGCGGGCCGCGGTAAGGCCGCGCTCGCGGCGAGCCGCCTGATCGTTCGGTTCCAGTTTGAGGTAACGGTCCCAGGCGGCCGCGGCGTCGTCTAATGCTCCCAGCTCGGTTGCGGCGACGGCCATCAACTTTTGCACGTCGGGCCGCCGCGGATTGAGTTTGGCGGCCTGGGCCAAGTGCATAAGCGCCGGTTCCAACTGGGCGGTGGCTTCTTCGACGGAAGCGAGGCAGTAGAGTACATCGGCATTTTGCGGTTGCTGGCGCAGCGCCGCATCCAGGGCCTCATGGGCACGTTCGTAGTGGTGCGTGAAGGTGGCCATTACGCCGAGGTTGAAAAGAACGTTGAAGTAGGCTGGGGCGGCGGCTAAGGCGCGGGAGAAAGTAACTTCGGCTTTATCTAACTGGCCGACGATCCATTGGTGCGTTCCGTAGTTATTCAAAATCTCGGCGGAGTTGGGGGATAACGAAACCGCCTGGCTGTGGAACTCTTCCGCTTCCGCGAGTTTCTTTTGGTTATCGAGCGCAACGCCGAGAAGACTCAATGCCCAGGCGTTGGAGGAGTGCGCAGCGACCTCGGCGCGCAGGGTTTTTTCGGCCGCCTGAAAATCGCCGCGTTTCATGGCCGCGGCGGCGGATTGACTGGCGGGATCCTGCTGAGCGGCCAGAGCAACTGAGGCTAGCATCAGCGCGATCGCAAATATCGAGGTGCGGCGCGGGACTGAGCGGCCCATGGAAATCCAGTGTAACGCTACTTGATCCTCGCGCTGGCGAAGGGGCGCGCATAGGCGGCCGGCACGCTGTGAGCGGTATTGGCGGCGGCCATTCGGTAATACTCCAGAGCCTTTACGGAGTTACCCAGTTTTTCGTAAGTTTGGGCGATGAGGCATTGAATGAAGGGATCGGCCTGAGAGGCGCTCTGCAGATGGGTGAGCGCGGCGGAGTAATCGCCCGCATAGAACGCGACGTAACCGGTCAGGTAAGGAAAATATTCCTGCTGATCCGAAATGGCGCCTTTGTCCAAAATGGCTTTGGCTGCAGCGACGAACTTGCGAGCGTCATCGAACTTGCCGCGGCGCGCGGCGATGCGCGCGCGGGCATGCGCCCAACGAAAGTCCCAAAGGTTTGCGCGTTGGGGCGGGATATTCTGCTCTTGCAAGCCTGCGTCGTGGCCCTTCCGATACCAGTCGTAGGCCGTATCCAAGTCGCCCGCATCGAGGCACAAGCGGCCTATTTCGTCGGCTACTTCGCCGGCGCTGTAGAAATCCGGGGCATCGTGGAAGTAATCATAGGCAGGGCGGTCGGCCTTTTCGGCGCCTTTACAGTCTTGGGAGAAACCAAACGAGATCGCGAGCGCTCGCTGCGCCTGGACCTTTTCTGAAGGAGTAGGAGCCACTTTGATGGCTTGGGTGAAATATCGACGGGCTTCCGGATAGCGGCCCAGGAGATCAAGGACTACGCCCATCCCGCTATTCGCGGGCAGCGATTTGGGTGATTGCTCGACGCTGCGACTGTATCCTTCCAGCGCTTGCTGCAGCTTGCCTTCGCGGATTAATTGCGAACCAGTGACGACGGGTTCCGCTTTTTCCGCGGACTGAAACGACAGGCCAACCGCAAGGACCGAGAGAAATACCGAAGCGAGCATTTTCTAATTCTGAAAAAAGGCCGGTATCCCCCGAATCGATACCGGCGCTGAGGAGGTCGTTAATGGGTCTATTGGGACGTCAGAATTGGAACCTCAATTCGAGGGACAGAACGCGCGGGCCTCGATCGCTAGTGTACTGCCCCGTATTGGCCGTGGTGTTCGGGCTTCCCGCGGCTGTGGGATTGAAGGCGAATGACGATGCGACGCCGCTGAATTCCGTGTGGTTGAAGACGTTGAATGCCTCTAACCGGAGTTTGAGTTGGCGTCGCTCACTGCCGATGGGAATCGCACGGGACAGCGAAGCATCGAAGTTGATCCATCCGGGACCGTACAAGATACCGGCGCCGCCGCCGGCGTTGCCGATGGTTCCTACGGCCGGTACTGCGAAGGCGGCGGGATTGAATGCGAGCTTTCCACCAGGAAGCGAAGGATTGGTCGGAATGTTCGCGTAAGGATTGCCAATAACATTGATGCGGGCGCCTTCGTTGGGAGATCCGGTGATGTCTTCGCTGTTGGTCGTGCTAAAGCCCGGGGTAAACGGGGCGCCGGTGTTCGCGGTTGTAATACCCGAGATCTGCCACCCATCGGTGAAGACCGTCATTACTTTGCTGTGTAACGCGGCTCCCGGTTTTGGAAAGTCGTAGGAGTAGTTAATGCCGAGCGTTTGCCGGCGATCGGCGCCTTGCGGACCATAGTTGCGCGAGTAGTTGTTGGCGACCAGAGGATCGAACGCCAAGAGTTGCATGGCGCGGGACCAGGAATACGCCACGCCAAAGAGAAGACCGCGTGACAGACGTTTGCGCAGAGTCGCCTGGAGGCCGTTATAGCTCGACAGACCGTTAAATACGAACTGATTCAAGGTCCCGAGAGTGGGATAGATGGTTCGCTCTAAGTTGGCTGTTACCGCCTTGTTACCAGTGACTGTGGGATCGATGTTCTGCGGAGCGAAATCGGCGCCGATGGGAATTGCGTTCAGGTTTTCGTTTACGTTGCGATTGAGGCCCCAGTTACCTTGATAGGCAACGTCTAATACCGTGCCGAATCCGACGTTTTGCTGGACGCCGAAACTGGCGCTGCGCACCTGGGGCAAACGGGTGTGTCCGACCCATTGCGTAATGGTCTGCGGTCCCAGAAGTCCGGCCGTGCTGGCCAACGCAGTAAGCTGGCCGTAATAGGCTGTGGGGGCGTAGACTACCGGAGGATTACTTGCCATGCTATATACCTCGTTGCCATCCAGGCGGTCGAAGAAGACGCCGAAGCCACCACGAATGGCCGTCTTTCCATTACCGAAGAGGTCATAGGCAAAGCCGACGCGGGGAGCGGGAACTACGGACGCCGTGTTGTAGGTATTCCACGGCACGCCATTCGAACCCGCGACGAGGAATCCATCGGCAGGGTTGCCACTGTTGGGAACGAATAGTCCGATGGCCCCGACGCCCGCGGCAGCGCCCGTGACGGTATCGAGCGCGACGCGCTTGCCGCCGACGATCGCCGGAACATAAAAGCGAGGAGCGGCGGCTGGGCTGTAAGCTGCAGGGCTGAAGTAGGCGAACTGGTTTCCGGGTTGCTTATCGATTTCGGGCGTCTGGTGATAGAAGCGGACGCCTAAGTCAAGAGTTAGTCTTTTTGTGACGCGCCAGTTGTCCTCGGCAAAGAACTCAACATTCCAAAAGGTATCGTTGACGACGATCTTGGCCGTCCACTCGTTGTAGGTGTCGTAATAGCCGAGCAGGGCATTTGCAAATCCGTCATTGGTGTTGAGGGGATTGTTGGCGTCCGTAGTGAAGTTATAAGCGCCGGTGTAGCCATTGCATCCCGCCGAGCCGCAGGGCTGAACCTTGCGGTTGAACTCGATGTAGGCGCCGACTTTTAAGCTATGCTGACCGACCACCTTGCTGAGGTTGTCGGTGACGGTATCGATGATGTTGTTGTTCGAGTATTCCGGGTTGCCGTTGGAGTAGGTGGGCTGGTTAGGGGTTGCGCCACCGAAGGTTAAATTGGGGATATAGTTCGCGTAGCCATTCGAGGCGTTCCGTGGACCTTCGACGAGTTGGCTGCCGCCAACGCCGGGACCGACGGTATGGAGCGGGAAGAGACTGGGTAGCGCCTGTCCCGCCTGGGGCGTGCCGGTGGTTCCGGTGAGAACGGAGCGATCTACGGCGGCGGGATCCGTCTCAAACCACGACCAGTGATTCAGCGTCTTGCTGTATGTGAACTGATTGATGAGGGTAGGACTGAAAACATAAGTGGCTGAGCCTAGGATTCCGTGGCCGGGGGCGGGATGATCCTGAGTTAGGCTGCCTGTGGGACCGGTTAGAAACTGCGAACTCTGAAAAAGCTCGATCCAATCATCGGCGTCGTGACCGTAGCGGAGATAGGCGCTCAGCTTTGGGGTGAGGTTCAAGTCTAAACGGACGATGTCGTTGCGGCGTGGATGCGAGGCGCTGCCGGCGGCCTGGTAGTTATCCTGCAGATACTGAGCGGTGCCCTGCGGGAAAAATGTATTGGGAAGCGGGAAGAAATTGAGCATCGCCTGACCCCACCCGTTGATCCGGTTTTGGGGGATGATGTTGCCGGGAAAGGGACTGCCGGTGCTGGGATCGGTAACGACAATAAGAGCGCCCGCGCCGTTAACGCTTTGTGAAAAGTTCCCCGTACGCTCAAGAGCGGTTGGCATGCTGCGGAACTGGTTGGCGAAGTTCACCAGCTGCTGCGTATATTCCTGCGACGCGAAGAAGAAGATTTTGGTCTTAGCCGTATTGAAGTGCTTGGGGATGAAGACCGGGCCCCCGAAGCTCCAGCCGGCGATGTTGAACCGGTAGCGGCTGCGGGGCAAGCCCGTGATGTTGTTAAAGAAATCGTTGGCGTTTAAGTCTTCATGGCGGTGCGTCCACCAACCGCTGCCGTGGAATGACTGCGTTCCGCTTTTGGTAACAACCTGAATGGCGCCGCCCGCATTGCGGCCGAACTCGGCCTGATAATTGGACGTCAAGACTTTGACTTCGCCGATGGCGTCGATGTTGGGCTCAAAGTGCGTGAAGCAATTACTGCAGCCGGTATCCATATCGGCGATGCCATCGACCATGAAGCCGGTGATGCCGGTACTTCCGTTAAAGGTGAGGCCGCCGAGCACGCTTCCACCCGTGGCATCGCGCGCGACAGTAGTGTCCACGACGCCGGGAAGCATGCGCATGTAACTCATCATTTCGCGGCCGCGGATGGCTTCGCTATTGAGCTGGCTACCTTCGATGACGGAGGAGCGCTCGGAGCTGGAGGTCTGAACCGGCGTGGCTTCGGCGGTGATGGTAATCTGCTCGTTGACGTTGCCGACTTCAAGCGCCAGACGCCCGAGATCGCGGTTCTCGCTAAGGCCAATGGTGATATCCTTCTCGAGGCGCGTCTTGAAGCCCTTGGCCTGCGCGCTTATCGAATAAACGGCGGGATTGAGGTTAGGGAAGCGAAATAGACCGGAGCTATCGCTGGTGGCGGACATGACCGCCGAAGTTCCTTGATTGGTGAGTTGGATCTGCGCGCCGGGTATCACCGAGCCTGCCGGATCGACGACTGTACCGACCAGAGAACCGGTCACTGTTTGAGCGATTGCACAGGCGCTTACCAGCAGGGCTAAGCAGATCAATCTGACCTTTTTTGGAACTGTCATAGTTACCCCTTCCCCATCACATTGAGCGTCATGCGTCTGGGCTTCGCATCCGCATTCGGCATTCCGTACTCAAGAACCGGAAACAACGCGTTGCAAGGTTGCGGGATGTCCGGTGGATCGACGCGGCAGAGATAGGACCGCCGAATAGGTGGCGTCCGATTGGCCCAGGAAAGGCTTCCAGAGCGCTATTCGACGCGACAAGTGTTAACTCACTTTGCGCTAAGGCAGTTAGCAAAGACTGCTCGCGGGAAGACCATGAAGCTGAACAGCGCATTCGAACCAGCGGTCGCAAACCTCTTTAGTCCGATCTGATGACAGCGTTTACATGAACGCTGAGAGGAAGTATACGGTAGGACTGCTGGGGAGTCAAACAAATTCTCCAAGCATGAATGATTCGTACGGAGTTGGACGCCAAGGCGATCAATTGAAGTCAGCGATAACTTGGACGGACGGGAATTAACGTGCGGTCTACTTTCTTGAGTTAGACGGTGGTGAGATCCGGTTTATCCCTGAGGGCGGTCATGCAGGCCAACTCAAAGAGCGGCTGTAAGCGCTTGCGCGTTGGTAACATGTTGGCGATGAAGGCGAGTAAGAGGCACCGCCTATCGAGGATTGCGCGGCCGCGACGCCCGACGTAGAATTTGCAGATGAAGTCTACGCGACCGGGCCGGGCTTTTCTATTCTGCTGGCTCATGGCAATGGCGGTGTCTTTGGCGCTGCTGATCTATCCCCTTTATGTGATTTATCCCTTCCGGGCGCAAGGCGCGCGGGAATTGCTGGCGGCGCTGATGGTGATCCGATTCCGCTGGATAGGAATGGCTATCTGCGTGGGGGCTGTGTTGACGGCCGGCAGTTGGTATTGGCGCCGGGAGCCCCGAACCATGCGGCGCTTGCTCGCGGGCCTTGGCGTACTTATCGTGTCTGGGATCGCGCTGCTTTCACGCGTCAATATCTTTGAGCAGATGTTTCATCCTTTCCAACAGCCAACCTTCTCAGCGGCCGGACAAGCGAAGTTAGATGGGCGAGAAATGGTGATCGCCGTAAAAGGAGCGAGGTCTGCGCGGGCGTACCCGATCCGCAGCCTCTCCTACCACCACGTGCTGAATGACATGTTGGACGGCGTGCCGATTGTAGCTACTTATTGAACGCTCTGTCACACCGGTCTGGTGTGGAGATCTGAAGTGAATGGTCTGCGGCTGCGATTCCGGCTGGCCGGCATCAATAACCAGAACTTTCTGATGCGGGATGAAGAGACGGGCACCTACTGGCAGCAGATCAGCGGGCGCGCCATATATGGGCCGCTATCCGGACGTTCTTTGACGCTGGTGGCGAGCGATGAACTTAGTTTCGCGCAATGGAAAGCGGAGGAACCGGGAGGCCTTGTGGCAAACGATGTGGCCGCGTTTGTTCCGGAATACGCATCCGAAGACTGGGATAGCAAGATGCGCAAAACCCCTACCGTACTCTCTTATCGGGAGCGCGGCATGGAGCCGCGCGATCTGGTGTTGGGTATTAGCGCGTTTGGCGCCAGCCGCGCCTTCCGATACGACGTGTTGTTGCGGAATAAACTTGTCATGGAACACGTGGGGACAGAACCGGTAATGATAGCGGTGGGACCAGACGATGAGTCGTTGCGTGTCTTCCGGCGCAGGATCCCAGGTGTGAACGAGGCGCCGCAATTCTATCGGGCAGTCCACGCGGCGGTGGCGCCCGGAGAAGCGGCGGCGGCCGCGATGTTCATGGATGACGCCACGGGGAGCGGATGGAATTTCCAGGGATGCGCGGTATCCGGCCGATCGAAGGGCGTCTGTCTGGAACGGGTAGATGCGATCAAAGATTACTGGTTCGACTGGCGGCACTACCACGCCGATACATCTATATACTCCGGCCACGGGGAGTGATGGCTAATTGAGTTCGAGCGAAAGGATGGTCAGCGAATGTTTGGGAAATGTGTAGTCAAAGCCTTTGTCCCGCGCGGCGGGATGAAATGCCTTGGCGACCGGCCGAACTACTTTGTCGCTCCCGAAGGTGTGAGTGGCTTTCAGATCCGGGTAGTTCAGTTCCCATAGGTTGGCCGCGTTGTTCACCCCGCCTGATACGCTGGCGATCTGCGCGGCGATATCCTGTTTCTCACTGCGATTTAAGACATTTAGAAATACACGCCGCGTCTTGGGATCGTAAGTGGAAGAGACATCGAGATAACTCAGGGCGCGGCCGGCGTCCGGCTTATACTCGGGCGCTTTCACCAAAACGTCGAGCGATTGATTCCCACGCTGTTTGGCGTACTCGGCAAGGGGAAAGTAGATGGTTTGCAGGAACAGGCCTTGCTTATTAGTGAAGATGGGCGCAATCACATTTACCAATTGAGCGAGGTTGGCCATCTTAACGACATCGGCATGCCGAATGAAGGCGTTGAGAAACATTCCCATGGCCAGCGCATCCTCGAAATTGTAGTTTTCCTCTAAGCCGGTGCGTCCGATGGCGAACTCTCCCGAAGGGCGCGCGCGATACCAGACGTTCCATTCGTCGAAGGCAATGTGGATGGGACGCGCACTTGGATTTCCTACGCGCGCGGCTTTGATCTGGCCTTCCACTACGGCGATACGATCTTCTATATCGCGCGAGGCCGCCAGGAATTTCTCGAAGTTATTGTCGCGATTCCCAATGTAGGTGTGGAGGGAGATGTAATCGATCTCAGACTTGAGGCGGTCGAGGACGGTGCGATTCCAACCGACCCAGTCGGAGTCGGGGCCGAAATTGGAAGAGCCGGAGGCGATGAGCTGGATTGAATCGTCGGCGCGCCGCATGGCTTTCGCGGCTTCAAGCGCGAACTTGGCATAGTCCTCCGCGTTCTTGTGGCCGAGCTGCCATGGGCCATCGATCTCGTTTCCCAGACCCCAGTATTTGACGCCCCATGGTTTCTCGCGGCCGTTTTTGCGGCGCTGATCGGCCAGATACGTCTTCCCGGGTTCATTGACATATTCGACCCATTTACGGGCTTCGTCCACCGAGCCCAATCCGGCATTGATACAAAGATACGGTTCGGCGCCGACGCGCTCACAGTACTTGAGGAATTCATCGGTGCCGAAACGGTTCGATTCGAGCAGACCCCAGGCGTCGTCGCGGCGCGCCGGCCGCTGATCGCGCGGGCCGATGCCATCCATCCAGTTGTATCCGGATGCGAAGTTGCCGCCGGGCCAGCGGAGAACCGTGACGCCCAATCCCTGAACGGCTGCGAGGACATCTTTGCGGAAGCCATTCTCGTCGGACAACGGACTGTTTTCGTCGAAGATGCCGCCATAGATACAGCGCCCGAGATGTTCGGTGAAGTTACCAAAAACGTGAGGGTCAACTTCGCCGATGACGCGGTCGAGATCGATCTTGATGGTGGCCGTTTGCGACTGGGCATCCAGTAACGCCTGTGAAGTAAGGAATAGAACTACGGCAGCGAGGAGTGCGTGACGTGGCTTCATTTACTCAATGAATCTCCATTGCGGCATTGTACATGTTTAAGGGGCGGCTCGCTTCATGAGAGTTTTCCGATGCAGAGACTTTGACTCAATCGCCTGCTATCCGCTATGCTGTAATTTCACGGTAGAGGTGCGGCGGCCATGAGTAGCCGGGCAGGGTTCCGATTACGCTTCGGATGTCCGGATTAAAAAAGGGCCGAGAGTTTTATCCGCCGAAATCGTGCGGGGTGGCGTAGGCCCTCGCGGTTGGGGAGTCCGGTCAAATCCGGCTCACTGTCACTCGTCTAATCGGGTGGAGCGCTATCGGGGTCGACAGCCCAAATGCGGGCCGTTCCTTCCTCTTTCGCCTCCCACCTTGCGCGTATACGTAATGAGCCGCCATGAATGTTTTTGAGCTAACTCGCAGCCTAATCGAGATCGAATCGATCAGCGGCAACGAAGAGCGGATCGGGCGGTATCTTTACGATTACCTTTCGCCACTGGTCGCCCGGTACGATGGCGCCATTGAGTTGATCGAGGTCGAACCGCGGCGGTACAACCTTTTCGCGCGCTGGGGAGATCGGCTGAATGTCACGCTCTCTACGCACCTGGATACGGTGCCACCGTTCTTTCCCTCATCGGAAGACGCGGAGTTTATTCATGGCCGCGGGGCTTGCGATGTGAAGGGCATTATTGCCTGTATGGTCAAGGCAACCGAAGCGCTGCTGGAAGCGGGGCAATGCGACTTTGGATTACTTTTTGTGGCGGGCGAGGAGCGTTCGAGCATAGGCGCTTACCACGCGGCGAAACATCCGCGCGGCTCCCGCTATATTGTCAACGGAGAGCCTACGGAAAACTGTCTGGCGCTCGGCTCCAAAGGCGCGCTGCGCTACAACGTGACCGCGACCGGGAAGATGGCGCACTCGGCATACCCCGAGCTGGGAGATTCGGCTATCGATAAGCTGCTCGACGCTCTGCAATCGATTCGGGCGATCGAATTGCCTTCCGATTCTCTGCTTGGACCTAGCACGATTAACATTGGGGTCCTTTCCGGCGGACGCGCGCCTAATGTTATTGCGGATGAAGCGCATGCCGAACTCATGATTCGCATTGTGGGCGATTCCGCGTCGACAAGGGCGGCGCTGGAACGGGCCGTTGCAGGACGCGCTGAATTGGAATTCATGCTGGAGATTCCGGCGCTTCATCTCGGCTCGCTTCCCGGCCTCCCGACGACGGTTGTGGCTTACACGACGGATATTCCCGCGTTCAACGGGGCATGGGGCGAGCCGTTCCTCATCGGCCCGGGAACGATACATGTCGCGCATACGCTGGAAGAGCGCGTCCCCAAACGGCAGTTAATCGAAGCTATCGAAATCTATCAACACATAGTTAAGGAATTATGCAACCGCGCATCGAAGTAGGAATTCTGGGCGCCACCGGAATGGTGGGCCAACACTTTATCAAGTTTCTGCAGGGACACCCCTGGTTCGACCTGATCTGGCTTGGCGCGAGCGACCGCTCGGCAGGCAAGAAATATCGTGACGCAATGACATGGCATTTGGGCGTAGTGCCGGAGTCCGTCGCCGATCTCACGGTGGAGGATTCCAAGCCGGGCAATGCTCCGCGGCTATTGTTCTCCGCCATGGATGCTTCGGTCGCCACCGAAATTGAGCGCGCGTTCGCTCAGGCGGGACACGTGGTGGTCTCGAATTCACGCAATCACCGGATGGAGCGCGATGTGCCGCTGCTGGTGCCCGAGATTAACGCGGACCATCTGAAACTGGTTCCGGGACAGCAGCGCGCCCGCGGGTGGAAGGGTCAGATTGTCACTAATCCCAACTGCTCCACGATTGTCCTCACGATGGGGCTCGCGCCGCTGAAGCAGTTCGGCATCTCGAAGATTGTCGCGACCACGCTGCAGGCCATCTCCGGCGCGGGATACCCGGGCGTAGCGTCCATGGACATTATGGGCAACGTGATCCCTTACATCGGCATGGAAGAAGAGAAGATGGAGCAGGAGACGCAGAAGATTCTGGGCTCCTTCTCCGGCGACCATATCGAGCCGCTTCCCGCCAAAATGAGCGCCCACTGCAACCGCGTGCCAGTGGTGGACGGCCACACGGTCACGATCTCGGTGGAACTTGCCGCCAAGCCGGCTGAGGCGGATCTACGCCACGCCATCGAGAGCTTCCGCGCGCTGCCACAGGAGCGGAATCTTCCCAGCGCGCCGAAAAACCCGGTGATTTACATGTCCGAGAATAACCGCCCGCAGCCGCGCAAAGATGCGGAGCGGGAGCGCGGCATGGCGGCCTTTGTGGGACGGCTGCGGCCGTGTCCGGTGCTCGATTATAAATTTGTGGCGTTGGGCCACAATACGATCCGCGGCGCGGCTGGAGCGGCGGTGCTTAACGCGGAGCTGATGCACTCGGAAGGGATGCTCGACTGATGATCGTCATGAAATTCGGCGGCACCTCGGTCGAATCGGCCGCCGCGATTGAACGGGTGGCCGGGATCGTCAAAGCTCGCGAGGGACGCCGTCCTGTGGTGGTTGTCTCCGCCATGGGAAAGACTACCAATAAGCTGCTTGCCATTGCGAACGCTGCGATTGACGGCACGCGGCAGGAATACATCCGCCAACTTCACGATCTTCGCGATATGCATTCCCGGGAAGCGCGGCTGATCGTGCCGCTTTCCGAACGCGCGCCTCTGGATCGTTTCCTGGACGAACATTTTCAGGAACTCACCGAGTTAGTAAAGGGCCTGGCGGTGTTGGGCGAGCTTACTCCGCGTTCAATTGACGCTATCTCAAGCTATGGCGAGCGCTTGTCTAGCTTCATCGTGACGCTGGCATTCCGGCACTTCGGCATGCAAGCCGAGCATCTGGATGCGCGCGACGTGATTGTCACCGACCGGCGTCATACGCACGCCGCGCCGCTTTTTCTCGAGACGTACGCGCGCCTTGCGAAGACGATTCCACCGCTGAGCGAGAGAGCCGTGGTGGTGATGGGCGGCTTCATCGGATCAACAGAGGACGGCGTTACAACAACACTGGGGCGCGGGGGTTCCGATTTCACTGCGTCGATTGTGGGGGCGGGCATCGAGGCCGAAGAGATACAGATCTGGACGGATGTGGACGGCATGCTCACCGCCGACCCGACCATTCTTCCCGGGGGACATCGCGTCAAGACGATCTCTTTTGCCGAAGCCGCCGAGTTGGCCTATTTTGGCGCGAAGGTTCTGCATCCGGCGACCGTGGTTCCCGCGGTGGAGAAGAACATTCCGGTGCTGATTCTCAATTCGCGGCGGCCGGAGGTTCCGGGGACGCGCATTGTCTCGGAGGCGGTGCACTGCGGCAACGTGGTGAAATCGATCGCGTGTAAACGCAAAATCGCGGTGTTCAACATTCACTCAACGCGGATGTTCATGGCGCATGGATTTTTGCGCCGTATTTTTGAAGTCTTCGACAGGCTTGAAACATCCGTCGATATGGTGGCTACTTCCGAAGTGAGCGTTTCATTGACGGTCGATGTCTTTGACCGGCTGGATGAGATTCAGTCCGAATTGCGACAGTTCGCGGATGTGGAGATCGAAAAGAACCAATCCATCGTCTGCCTGGTCGGCGATAATATCCGGTACACGCCCGGAGTGGCGCGCCGCATTTTCAATGCGCTCGACGGCATCAATATCCGTATGATTTCGCAAGGCGCATCGCTTCTCAATCTCGGCTTTGTGATTGCGGAAGACGATTTGCGAGTGAGCGTCGCCGCACTGCACAAGGAATTTTTCTCCGAGTTGGACGATGCGGTTTTCGAACGTAATGAGGCGGCGTATGCCTGAACATCGTTTGGCCATTTCCGGATACGGGAAGATGGGCAAGCTGATTGAAAAGCTGGCTCCCGAGTTTGGTTTCACGGTAACGTGCGTCGTCGATGAAAATGAGTCGAGCGGCGATTTCGATGGCCTGGATGCCGCAATCGATTTTTCGGTTCCTTCGGCGGTGGCCTCCAATGTCGAAAAATTCGCGGCGATGGGCGTAAACGTTGTCGTCGGTACGACGGGGTGGCTCGATCAATTGCAAGAGGTCAAGTCCACGGTGGAGAGGCATAACATTGGTCTGGTCTGGGGCCCGAATTTCTCTATCGGCGTGAATATCTTTAAACGCCTGGTCGCGGAGGCCGCGCGCCTTATGGCAGATCAACCCGAGTATGGGGCGTGGGCGTGGGAGATTCATCACTCGACCAAGAAAGATTCGCCATCCGGAACGTTGCTCAAACTGGTGGAGACGATGCGGCGGGCGGGTTACGCGCGTTCGATCGACGCCGTCGGCAGCCGCGCGGGGGCGCATCCGGGCACGCACGAAATCGGATTCGATTCCGCGGCGGACACCATCACACTGCGCCATTCGGCACGAAACCGGGAAGGCTTTGCCAGAGGCGCGCTGCACGCGGCGAAGTGGATTATCGGAAAAAAGGGCGTGTTCGAGTTTTCAGAGTCAGTGATATGAGAAGCGTTTCTCTTGAGGCAGGAGGTGGAACATGTTTACAGGATGCGGCACAGCGCTAGTTACGCCATTTCGTCGCGATCTCTCGCTGGATGAGCCCAAATTGCGCGACCTTATCCGTCGCCAGATCGATGCGGGCATAAATTTCCTGGTGCCTTGCGGCACTACGGGCGAGAGCCCGACTCTTACGCGCGAAGAGCATCTGCGCGTAGTGCAAGTGGCCGTGGAGGAAGCGGCCGGCAAGACGTCCGTTCTGGGCGGCGCCGGCGGATATAACACTCACGAGGTCATCGAACTGGGGCGCGAACTGAAGCGCATCGGCGTGGACGGCATTCTCTCGGTCACGCCGTACTACAACAAACCCACGCAAGAGGGCCTCTACCAGCACTATAAGGCCATCGCCGAGGCGGTGCCGCTGCCCATGGTTGTTTATAGCGTGCAGGGCCGAACGGGAGTAAATGTAGAGCCCGCTACGCTGGGAAGACTGGCGCAGATCAAAAATATTGTCGGCGTGAAAGAGGCGTCGGGTAATATTTCCCAGATGGCGAATGTGATTCAGGAAGTGCCTGAGGATTTCATTGTGCTCTCGGGCGATGATGCGATCACTATTCCACTGATCGCGCTGGGAGGCCGAGGCGTGGTTTCGGTGGCGTCTAACGAAATTCCCGCCGAGATGACGGCTATTGCGCAAGCCTGCTTACGCAACGATTTCGCGACCGCGCGCCAGATCCAGCGGCGCTTCCTGCCGCTCTTGAACGCTAACTTTGTGGAGTCGAACCCGATTCCGGTGAAAGCGGCAATGGCTTTGATGGGACTGCTCGAACCGGTGTTCCGGCTGCCGCTGGTACCGCCAAGCGCCGCGAATCTCAGCAAGATCGAAAAGGTTCTGGAAGCATGCGGGATCGCTGTCGCGGCTTAGCTAAATTAACCCTAATGCAATCCGCTATCGAGTCGCTTTACAGCGCCAAGCCCTCGGCTTACGGCGCCGACGATTTTCGTCTCTTCGAGAATTTCAAGATCGCTCTTAACCGTGGGGAGATCCGCGCGGCCGAACCGGACGCGGCTGCCGAGACCGGTTGGCGCGTCAACGCCTGGGTCAAGCAGGGCATTCTGCTGGGATTTCGCATGGGCGGCATCGTGGATATGTCGGCCGGACTTCCGTTTTTCGATAAGTCCACTTATCCGGTGAAGGCGCTTACGGCCGAAAGCGGAGTTCGCATCGTCCCAGGTGGGTCTAGCATTCGCGACGGCGTTTACCTGGGCAGAGGCGTCACTTGCATGCCGCCGATGTACGTAAATGTGGGCGCGTATGTCGGGGATGGAACGATGATCGATTCGCACGCGCTGGTGGGAAGCTGCGCGCAGATTGGGCAACGCTGCCACATCTCAGCGGCGAGCCAGATCGGCGGCGTATTGGAACCGGTGGGGGCGATGCCTGTGATTATCGAAGACGACGTGCTGATTGGCGGCAACTGCGGCGTTTACGAAGGGAGCATCGTGAAACGCGGCGCGGTGCTGGGAACAGGTACGATTCTCAATCGTTCCACGCCGGTTTACGATCTGGCGCGCAACGAGATTTATCGCGCCACAGACGATAGGCCGCTCATCATTCCCGAGAATGCCGTGGTGGTTGCCGGTTCGCGGGCAGTCACGCATGGTCCGGGCAAAGACTGGGGAATTTCCATCTATACGCCTGTGGTGGTGAAGTATCGCGACTCGCGCACGGATTCGCGCATCCAACTGGAAGACCTCCTGCGCTAACGGCCGCGCAGGATACACTATTGCTGCATGCCTTTTAGCCTGGAAAACAAGACCGCGTTGGTCACCGGCGCGGGCCGCGGCATCGGCCGCGCTATCGCGCAAAAGCTCTCCGAATACGGCGCCGCCGTCATGGTGAATGACCTGGAGAACGCACCGGCTGCGGAAACGGCGTCTATGCTGACCAATGCCGCCACGCTGGCAGGCGACGTCACCGACCCTGCATTTCCCGCCGCGCTGGTAAAGGCGACTATCGAGCGTTTCGGATCACTCGATATCGTGATTAATAATGCGGGGTATACGTGGGACAACGTCATCCAAAAGACCACAGACGAGCAGTTCCAGGCGATGTTGAAAATTCACTTGATGGCCCCGTTCCGTATTCTGCGCGCGGCGTCCGATTGGATTCGCGAAACCGCCAAACGCGAATCCACGGAGGGACGCCGAGTGATGCGCAAAGTGGTGAACATTACGTCGGTGGCGGGGACCGATGGGGGCGCGGGGCAAGCCGGGTACTCCTCGGGAAAAGCGGGCGTCATCGGATTAACCAAGACGCTGGCCAAGGAGTGGGGGCGGTATAACGTCAACGTGAACGCAGTGGGTTTCGGCCTGATTGAAACGCGTCTGATACAACCGATGGCCGAGGGCCAGGATACGTCAATCGATATGCAGGGACGCAAGATCAAGATTGGCGTGCAGCCCAAGATGCTGGAATGGGCGAAGACGGCATGTCCGCTTGGCCGGACCGGCACGCCGGAAGAGGCCGCTAGCGCGGTGCTGTTCTTTGCTTCGCCGCTATCGGATTACGTTACGGGGGAAGTGCTGATTTGCGGCGGCGGGCTGCACTTTTAGTTGGCGGCGTTTAGCGGTAGGCTTCGCGGCGGTTGCGGATGCGAAGGATGCGCATAACGTCCTCATCCTGGTGAAAACGGACCCGGTAGTCGCCGACGCGGAGCCGGAACTCAGGCGGATGGATATTCTGGAGGCGTTTGACGTTGCCAGCACCGGTTTCTGCGAAGCGCTCGATGGACTGCTTGACGCGGCGGGCGATACCTTTATCAAGACCGGTGATGTCAGCCAAAGCCGTCTCAGTCCATTCAATCTCCATTACTCCAGTCCGAGCCGCCGCATCGCTTCCGCGTGAGGAATGCCTTTACCGCCATTCTTCTGGAGCCAGATTTTAGCCTCGGCGACGGCGGCCTTTTCGTCGTTAGTCTCGGGCTCATCATCAACCGGCGCGTTGCGTAGCGCCGCGGCCACAGGGTCGACAATCGTTTCCAGAAACTGCACAAGGCCGGAAAGCTGCGTCTCGGGCAAGCGGTCGATCAACTGATGGGCGAGTTCGCGAGTGTCGGTCATCATCGAGGGTTGCCTCCAGACCCGAAGGTCTCAAATGTCCTGCGCAACGAGTCTCGTTCGCTAATTTGATGATCGCATACGGGAGTGACCCGAGCGTTTCAACGAGGCTCTCCGCCAAATTCGTTTCCGGGTGAATCTACTTCAACTTCCGCGCTTTGTCGAAGTCGTCTTTTAGTTTTGCCGTAATCTTGTCGGCCACGTCGGCGCTGGCTCCGTGGTACTTTGCTCCGATACTTTCCTGGGTGGTGGACCAGATTACGTCGCCGTCTTTGTTCACCAAGCGGACGGAGGCGATGGCTTCATGGCGGCGTTCGGTGGAATGATCGGACTCGTTTTCGCCAAATCCAACGCCGGCGCCGCCTGCTTTGGAGCCGTAGCCGCTGCGTGGGATGGCTACGTTCATGTGGGTATTGACGCCATCGGAGGAAGAGTGCACTTCGTTGTACACCAGATCCTCGGCGGCGCCGCGGAGAATTCCGTCGGCCTTTTCCTGATTTTCCGTGACGACAAAAAGCTTGGAGCTTTCGAGGCTCGCGATGATGATGTCACGCATCTGAGCGGCGGTTTCGCCGCCTGTCAGGCGATCTACATAGACTCGCTTGAGGGTGACCAACTGGCGCAATTCGTTCTCCTCGATGTTCTGGCCGAGTGCGCAGGAAAGCACGCCTAGAATTAGCAGGGGAAGCTGTTTCATTTGCCGGTCTTCCTTGCTTCGTCGTCCTGATATTCGACGCGTCGGCCGCTGCGCGCTTCGAGCGATGTGAGGACGCTGCGGATGTCGCCCTTGCCCACTTTGAAGACGAGGGCTTGCTGCTTGCCGTCCCCATCCATATAGCCGATGGTGACGTAGTGCTGCCGCGACTTCGTAAAAAGGAAGATGGGCGAAATCAGGAGCGCGGCGGCATAGCGGCGGCTGACGGTCTGGCCGTATTCGAGCGCGTTGATTTTCGGGTAGGCGATGTTCAGGGTTTGCCCCCGGCATTCGAAGATCAGCGCATCGGGACCGGTGAGCTTAAGCTGCGCGTGGGATTTCGGGGGCACGCCGGCAAGCGTACCGCCGACAAATTGGGCATGGTATCCGGAATCGGCCGCCAGGAGGGCAGACCCTAGGACAAGGAGAGCAAAGACCTGTTTCATAACTGTGGCGTCTACTTAGTGCGCCACAGCCCGCGGGATTCTCAGAAATCTTTTCAGCAGCACTTGGCGCGCGCGTATTTGGCCCGCATGCGCTCATCGGAAAAACGCCGCCACTCCGCGCCGGAAGGTTGACAGCCGTGCTGCGCCAGGTGCCTGTTGTAGGCGTTCTGGTCGCCAATTTCGCGGAGAAGCGCGAGAATGAACCGGCCCAATCGTGGCAACAGCGTCATAGCTCCTCCGCGCGAAGCCGCGAAATGACAAATGGCGCCTCCGCTACGCGCGCTTCCTGCGTGCCGCGCAGAATCCCGAACCAAACGCGCAGGGAATCGGCCAGGATTATGGCGACCATCACCAGCAGAAGTCCGCAGATGCCGGCGTCCAAACGCGCATTGAAGATCAGCACGGGGGTAGCGGCGGTTTGAGGACCTGCCATCAGCCGCGCTGCCTGGGCCAGAAACCCGATGGCCGGAACGGGCGAGAAGATTTTCTCCCATGCCGCCGTGAACGTCACCGTGACCAACCAGGCTAACGGCGCGCAGGTGATCCACATATATTTCGCGCCACACATTTTGAGCAGAATGGTGGTGCCCACGCATAACGCGATCGCCGCCAATAACTGATTGGCGATGCCGAAAAGCGGCCACAAGGAATTGATGCCACCCAGCGGATCGCGGACGCCCTGGATTAGGAAATAGCCCCATCCGCCGACCACGGCGGCGCTGGTAAGAATGACTCCGGGCATCCAACTGGTGCGCCCCAGCGGTTCGGAAAAATGGCGCAGCAAATCCTGCAGCATGAATCGGCCAACCCGCGTTCCGGCGTCGATGATGGTGAGAATGAACAGCGCCTCGAACATGATGGCGAAGTGGTACCAGAAGCCGATCACCGCCCGGCCGCCGCCGGTCTCCGCGAAGATGTGCGCCATGCCGAGGGCGAGTGAGGGCGCTCCGCCGGTTCGATAGAAGAGCGTCTGCTCGCCAACGTCTTTCGCGAGTGCGGCCATTTGCGGGGCCGTGACGGCGTAGCCCCATGCGGAGATCTTCGCGACGGCCGCGGCGGGCGTGGCGCCCACCACGCCTGCCGGCGAGTTCACGGCGAAGTAGACGCCAGGCTGCAAGACACACGCGGCGACCATCGCCATAATGGCCACGAAGCTTTCGAGCAGCATCGACCCATATCCCACCGGCAGCGCGTGTGATTCCCTGGCGATCATTTTGGGCGTGGTGCCGGACGAAATCAGCGCGTGGAAGCCGGAGATGGCGCCGCACGCGATGGTGATGAAGCAGAATGGGAATATTTTGCCGGCAAACACAGGCCCGGTTCCGTCTACAAACCTTGTGAGGGCCGGAAGTTGCAGTTCGGGGCGTACAAAGATTACGCCGATGCCAAGCAGCAGCACTACTCCCAGCTTCACGAAGGTGCTCAGATAGTCGCGCGGCGCGAGCAACATCCAAACGGGAAGAGCGCTCGCTGTGAATCCGTAGATGATTATGCCGACGGCAAGCGCCATTGCGCTCCAGGTAAACAGGGGCGCGAAGGTCGCCGATTGAGAGACCCATTGTCCGCCGAAGAGGCTCGCCATCACCAGGATGAAGCCGATGGCGGAGCATTCGAGGACTTTGCCTGGACGCCAGTAGCGCAGGTAAAAGCCCATCAGGAGAGCCACCGGCATGGTTGCGGCAATGGTGAAGGTACCCCACGGGCTGCCTTTGAGGGCATTCACGACTACCAGACCCACCACCGCAAGCAAAATAACCATGATGACCAGCACGGTGAAGAGCGCCGCAAAACCGCCTACCTTGCCGATCTCTTCACGCGCCATCTGGCCAAGGGATTTGCCATCTCGGCGCATGGAAGCGAAGAGGATGACGAAGTCTTGCACCGCGCCGCCCAGGACGGCGCCGATGATGATCCACAAGGTTCCGGGTAAATAGCCGAATTGCGCGGCGAGTACCGGGCCGACCAAGGGGCCAGGTCCGGCGATGGCGGCGAAGTGGTGGCCAAAGAGAATCCATTTATTGGTGGGCTCGAAATCGTGGCCGTTGCGCAGCCGCTCAGCGGGCGTCGCGCGCTTATCGTTGAGCGCCATCACACGCGCGGCGATGAACTTGGCATAGAAGCGGTAGCCGACGGCGTAACTACATGCTGCCGCCAGCACAAGCCACAGACTGCTAATGTGTTCGCCTCGATTCAACGCGATGCCGCCAAGACAAAAGGCGGCGACGCCGGCAATCGCAAGCCAAAGAATGGAGTTCCAGACCCTCACGACTCTTGAGTCTACTAAAGGTACGCGCGGAAGTCAGGAAAGGCGCGCCGGAGTTCTATCAAACTGGTTTCGGCCGTAGGACAGAGTGCATGACCGCATGCAGATCCGGTACGATGATCGGCTTCGAAGCATAGCCATCCATCCCAGCGGCCAGGCACCGCCGGGCATCGCCGTCGATGGTGTGAGCGGTTAGGGCGATGACGGGCAGGTGGCCGCCTTGCGCCCGCTCGCGTTCGCGAATGGAGGCGACCGCCTCGAAGCCATCCATAACAGGCATCTGAATATCCATCAGCGCCAAGTCGAAGGACTGGAAGCCGCACTGCTCGAGCACGTCCAACGCCTCCTGCCCGTTGCCGGCGATAGTTACCTTGTGACCGATCTTTTCCAGGAGGCGCGCCGCCACTTTTTGGTTTACCGGGTTATCCTCGACCAACAGAATTCGCAACGGCCGAGTCGCAGCCGGATCGAGAACCAGAGAACGGCCGGTGATCAGCGGCCGAGCTTTTGCGCCCAAATCTAATGCGGCCACGAAGGCGCGCAACAAATCGGACTGCTTGATGGGCTTGAACAGATAGGCGGCCAAACCCAGTTCCTCACATCGCGCGGCATCCCCTCGAGAGCCGCCAGAGGTCAACATCATAATGGTCGAGTTCTGTCCTCCGTACATTTTGCGGAGGGTTTCGATGGCCATGAAGCCATCTGTTTCCGGCATCTGCTGGTCCATCAGAATAAGTGGGAAATTTTGGCCGGATGCCTGGCGCGAGGCGATCTTCTCCAATGCTTCGCGAGCGGAAAGGGCCAACTCGGGCTTCATTCCCCAGCCGAGCAGCGCACGCTCCAGAATGCGAAGGTTGGTCGGATTGTCGTCGACAATCAGCACCGGAAGGTCGCGGAGGATTGCAATATCGGTCGCTCTCTCCGCAGGCAGAGCCGGACCCGCCACGCGAAACCGAGCGGTGAAGTGGAAGGTACTTCCCTTCCCTAGCTCGCTCTCCATCCAGATTCGACCGCCCATCATACCCGCCAGGCGGGCGGCGATGGTGAGTCCGAGACCCGTGCCGCCAAATCTGCGGGTGGACGAGGTATCGGACTGTGCGAAGGGATCGAAGATCAGCTGTTGCTTCTCCGGGGGAATTCCCATGCCCGTATCACGGCATTGAAAATGGAGCGTGACATCCGTTTCGGTGCGGCTTTCGACGTCTACTCCGACGTGGATTTCGCCGGCGGCCGTGAACTTCACGGCGTTTCCGGCAAGATTCAAGACAATTTGGCGCAGCCGGTCCGGGTCGCCCAAAAGGAATTCGTCGTCGATATCAGGATCGAAAAGCAGTTCCAAACACTTGGCGTGGGCTTGCGGAGCAATTGTTTTGAGAGCGTCGCCCAGGCATTCAATGGGCTTGAACTGCAGACATTCCAGGTCCAGCTTGCCCGCCTCGATTTTGGAAAAATTGAGGATGTCGCCGATTACCCGCAGCATGGCGTCGGCCGAAGTTTTTATGGTTTGGAGGTACTCGCGCTGTTCTTCTGTCAGGCTGGTGGAGAGAACCAACTCGGTCATGCCGAGGACGCCATTCATCGGCGTTCGGATTTCGTGGCTCATGTTGGCCAGGAATTCACTCTTGGCACGGCTGGCGGCCTCGGCCCGCTCTTTTGCTTCGCGAAGTTCGATCTGCTTCCGCTTTAACTCCGTGATGTCATAGCCCACGCCATGAACGAACCAGGGCCGGCCATCTTTCCGGCACACGATCTTCGCCTCGCACTGGAACCAGACCACGCTTCCATCGCGCGCAATCACGCGGTAGGTGGAACTCAGGGGCTGTCCGCTCAGGAAGAACTCGGCGGCCTCCACGCTCCAGCGATCCCGGTCATCCGGGTGAATCCGCTGATACCAACGCAACGGATCGCCCAACCAGTCTTCCTGGGAGTAACCGAGGACGGATTCTACATATTCGCTGACAAAGGCTTCGCCGCTTCCTGAATCGAGGCGGCCGAGGAAGACCACGGCAGGCATTAACTGCACAAGGGTCCGGTATTGGAGCTCGATACTGGGCTCTTCTTCCTCCAGCCTGGCGCCGTCGGGCGCGGGAGGAAAGGCCGCTCGGGCAAGCTGTTCGAGAAGTTTTTCAGCGTCGGTGGAGCTTAGCCCAGGAAGTTCGTCGGGAAGACCGGATCCTATCATGGGCATGAGTTCCTACGGCGTTTGCGCCCCGCCCGCGCCTGGAATAGCATGCGAATCCGAATTCGTTGGCGAGGGCCGACGCCACTTTGGTTCCTTGTTGAGCGACCCCTGCGTGAACTTGCGAAGGGCCCGGATGGCGCGTCCGTATCCAGTAATAGCGTGGGCGGACAACAACGATCCCGGAGGCTGGTTCAAAAACGGCATGAACTTATCGGGAAAGCCGGGCATGGTGCAACCGATGCAAACGCCGCCCACGTTGGGGCAACCTCCGATTCCATTCATCCATCCGCGCTTGCCCACATTGCACTGCACTACGGGCCCCCAGCACCCTAACTTGACGATGCACTGCACATCGCCGTATCCCGCGGCAAAATCGCCTTGTTCGTAGTAACCGCCGCGGTCGCATCCCTCATGCACGGTCGCTCCGAAGAGCCACTTCGGCCGCAGGCATTCGTCCAAAGGAATCGCCGGCGCGAGACCCGCGGCCTCGTACAGGAGGTAGAGCAGGGTCTGAGTCATGTTATCGGGCTGCGCGGGACATCCCGGAACACACACGATGGGAACGCCGCCTGCCGATTTCCATTGCCAGCCGAGGTAATCCGGCAGACCCATGCAACCTGTCGGATTGCCTTCCATTGCGTGTATGCCGCCATAAGTTGCGCAGGTCCCCATGGCGACGACTGCCCATGCACGTGGCGCAAGGCGGTCTATCCAATCGCAGGTAAGGATTGGCTGTCCGGTCTCCTGGTTGCTGCCAAAGGCGGCCCAATATCCTTCCGCTTTGTTCTTTTCGTTGGGAATGGAGCCTTCGACGACCAGAATGAATGGAGTCTTTGCACGTCCGTCAGCCGCACGATGAAAATATTCCAGGAACTCGTTCCCGTTTTCCATTGCCAACAGGGGACTGCGCAGGACCACCTTGGGTATGGAGGGAATGGCCCCGAGAATTAAATCCTCGATGCTGGGTTGAGTTGCAGCGGTTATGGAAACCGAGTCGCCATCGCAACCCAGCCCAGCAGTCAACCACAACACCTCGATTTCCGAAATCACAGATGGATCTAATAGTACCATTCCATGGAAAAATTACCATACAGTATGGATCTACCATGACGATTTGATGGTCGCGTGGGGGATTGAGCGGGGTCCCAACGGTTGGACTCTATCGGTCTTTGCTGTGAACAGCCGGTATATAATGCGACCGAACCCGAATCTGTGCCGTTCCTGTGCGCCATCCAACGGCGGTGCGAATCAAGTTTGCGGTCGCCACATAGAGGAAAATCAGCAGGGCGAGGGCTCCGCCAACCATCTGAAAAATCCGGTTGCGGCGGGGATGCTCAAGGCGGATGGTTACCACGGGCGCTGGAGGCCGGCTACGCACGAGGGGCTGCGGGTTATTATCCGCACCCACGGCGAGGGGCATTTCAATCACGCGTCGCTCAAAGGGAAGCGCCATGCCATTGACGCATTGCAATTCGCGGAGCAGACCGACGATCAAAACAGGATGGTCTGTACTTGAAACCTCCCCAACGAAACGGCGCGGAATGGAGAGTTCCTCGTGCGACCGGCTGTTTATCACCACCCAATCCTGCCAAGTAGTTTTGTGTAATCTCCACTCATTGTGCACAATTCCAGCAATAGCTGGATAGAAGGAGAACGGGCGAGCCGCCAGATGAAAAAGCGACGGAACTATGGGAGGCGATGCCATAGGACAAAAGAATATTATCGCCCAGACTTCCAAAGATGGGCGGGCGCAGAAGCACCCGCTCATCCGGAAAGTGAGGGTTATTTCCCAACCCGGTCGGCGCTCGAAAGCGAAGAATACCGGTCCAATTCATGAATCAAAGGCATGGCGCTCGCGGGGGCAGCCACTGTCCCGTCCAACAGGATTTCCTTGTTGCTGAGCTTGCGGCCATACAGTTCTTCATTCCAATCGTTAGACGGACGCAACGTAGCGCCCTTTACCGAGATACCCGCGAACAAACCCTTAGCGCGCGAATACGCCAATATCTCGGCACTCATCTCGGCATCGGTTGAGGCGTTGGCAGTACGTCCTACTGGTCCGGCAGCGGCCGAGGCATCCGCCCCAAGAGTGAACTTATCTTCGGTTAGTTTAGTCATTCCGTGACGATTCATGACGAGAAAGAACATGTCAGTATCCGACCCGCCAAGTTGGAAGCCAAGGCTGCCGCCTTCCATACGCACAGCGGCTGGCGCTCCCCAACCGGTTCCACTTGCCTTTCGGCATTCGGCAAAACCACGGCCATACTCCGCACCAACTACAAATGCGGCCTTTTTCAAACCCGGGATTATTACTACGCATTCCGCCTTCGCAAGCAAGTCCTGGGGTATTGCTTTATCGGGCGTGCCCATGATTTCAGAAAAATCTCTGGCAGCATCGCCAAGACGCTCCTGTGCCTTTCCCGCCGCGTAGGCGGACGTCGCTAGGATTAATGACGTCGCAATTACTAAGCCTCTCATGTGTGTCGTGACCTCCACGCTTAAATGTGCACGGGGATGGCCAGCCCTGGAATTGAACTGTGACGTTACAGACTACTTGCGGCCCAGCATTCGCAACCGCATGGTGAAGGCCCGCGTCTGTCCCCGGCCGTAAGTAAGAAAGGCCGGGGTACCTGCGACATTATTTACGTAATTCGGATTTCCACTGTTGGTGAGATTGTTGACGCCAACACGCCAAGCCCACAAATAACGGAGCGCGTGGAACTGCCGTTCCACATGTACGTTGAGATTAAAGTAATCGGGTAAACGATGAGACCCAGGCGACCCGTAGAGAAATCCGTTCTCATCGACGACATTGAAGGGAAAGCCCGTGCGAAATTCCGCCATATACGCGAGCGTGGTATGGCGCGTGGCAAACCGCAGAAACGAAGGCAGCGACGCGTTCGGAACAGGCAGCCAGCCCCACATGTGGATGCGGTTCGGAGCATCCCAGGGGAACGGTCCAGGCATTTGCGGACCGAAAATCGGATTGATGAGGCTGTAGTCCAAAGCCGCATTCGTCCGCGAACTCGACCGGGTATAGCCGAAGAACCACTCGTACTTGCCGGCGAAGGTCCGGCGCGCCGTAACATCAAATGCATTGTAGCGATCGTGCCGCCAGTTGGTTAAGCCGAATTGTGCGCCGTTAAAAAGATCGGGACTAAAGGACGCCGCCGGGGCTACAAACTCGAAGCCGTTGTTGGTTTGACGGCGCATGTAGCTGGTCTTGACCAAAAAGTCGAAAGGCAGCTTGCGTTCCATGCTCACGCTGGCGATACGATAACGCGGCGTAGAAAGCATGCGCTCGTTCACCTGAAACGATTCGGGCGCGGGACCTTGAATGACGCCGCTGGGAAGAAAGAAAGTGGAGAGGCTGGTCAGATTAGGCTGGCGCGCGGTGAGCTCCAAATCGATCGCATCGTGATAGACGCCAACACCGGCGGAAAACTTCGTGTCCTTTAACGAGTGCGGCGCCCAGGCGACGGAAAGTCTCGGCGCCAATTCCAGATCGCGCACAATCTCATTCCATTCCGCGCGGAGACCTACTTCCACGGTGAGGTTATCGCGCGGAGTCCAATGATCCTGCACATACTGAGCGCCCTCAAAGTTTGCGCGCGCCTCGAATGGATTGCCCGCGAAGGTGACATACCGGTTCACGAAACGGGCGGCATTAAGCACCTCATAGTCGTGCAAGATCATGTGTTCGTGAAACGACTCACGTTCAAAATCGCCGCCAAATTTCACCAAATGGGCGCCGCGCAGATGAACGATCGGCAGAAAAAGATTGGCCGTGCCCTGCTGGCGGTAAAAATGGCGGTTCAATCCAACGTAATAATTGCCCGACTCGCCGAAGGGAGTGATTTCGTAGAGGCTATTGCCTTGCGGCGAGCTGCGAAGGTAACCGCGCGTATCGGCGAACCCCACATCAAGCAGCGCGCCGCCATGGAAATACTGCTGATCGCGCAAGGTACTCATAAAGGTGAGCTGCCGCGAGTCGGTAGTGGTCTCGACCGGATTGTTAAAACTGAGACCGTTATGCGCGTTGTCGATCAGATTCCACAGAAAGCTGGCGGTGAGAATATTGGAGGGCTTGAGGTCGGCTCGGAAACGAGTGATGTCGTCGGCGGTCAACGCACGTTGGCGATTTTGTCCATTCGGCAGGCCGTGGATCACGTCAACGCTATAGAAGGCGTCGAAGCCGTTATTGATCCAAACCCGTTTCTTCTTGAGTGGCCCGGAAAGGTCCAGGCGCGGCGTAATCTTATCGATATGAAAGCCCCCATTGGTGGCGATACTGGGGATGAAATTGGTTCCGATAAAGCGCCAGTGATCGTCGCCGATTTTCGTGGTCAATTCCAGTACGCCTCCCGAGCCGCGGCCGCTATCGGCAGTGAAACGTCCGCTGATCAACTCGACCGTCTGGACGGTATCGATGTTCATGCGAGTATCCAACTGACCGGTTACCGGGTTCGAGATATTGAATCCATCGAGCACGTAATTGGTCTGGTTGACGGCGGCGCCGTTGAAATGGAACTGGCCGGCATTGTCGGCGTACACGCCGTTCATCAGTTGTAGAGCGTTGCGGTAATCCTGAGGCGCGGAATAAGGAATGGCCTGGATCTCGGTACTGGTCAAAGAGCGCTTGTCGGCGGGCTGTTGTGGATCGATGCCCGGGGGAGAGTCTTTCACTTCGATTTTTTCGGGATAGTCCTGCTGGTGATTCAGCGTGACGACAAGCTGCTTACCCGATTCCTCGAGACGCTGTGCATGGCTGGTGAAAACATAGTAGCCCTCGCGTTCTACCCGCAGATCGTATTCGCCAGGAGCGGGCGCCTTGAGGGAGAAATTTCCTGCAAGATCGGAAGAGGCCGCGACTTCGGCGGCGCCAGGTTGCGTGGAGTGGAGTATGACACGCGCGCCGGAAATAGCAGCGCCAGTCTCATCGGTAATTCTGCCGGAAACCAAAACCTGCGCTGCTACCGGGAGGCAACAGACGGCGAAAATAACAATCGTCAGCGGATTGGAAAGATGCCTCACAGGTGGCGCCGGGAGAGATAGCGTCACGAACTATCGCTACTGGTCCAGGATACACCTGATGGAACGGGCATGATAGCGCTCTTGGTACCCGCCGAAGTCCTATACCTGACGGTTAATGGTCGTGGGACTCCGGCCTGCAAGAAGCAGGCCGGAGTCCACCAGGGATTTAGAAGACGAACTTCGCCGCAATCACGGCGCTGCGTGGGTTGCTGGAGAAGACCGCCGAAGGATTCATGAAGATGGACGATGAGGGGATAAGGAAATTATGCACATCGCCGCTGGTAACGCTGGTTGCGGGAAGACCTGAGGCCGCTACGCCAGCAGGCGTCACGTCAGTCAGGTAGCCGCCGGTATATTGCGGGTGGTTGAAGATATTGACGAACCGCGCGGAGAACTGCAGCTTGCGATTTTCACCGAAAGCGAAGTTCTTGGCGAACGAAAGGTCTATATCGTTAATCGGATTCAGGTGTTCCGTGTTGCGGCCGCCGGTTGCGAGGGCACCTTTGGGCGTCTGTACGTATTGAGCGTTGGGATTGGTTACGAGGTACGCAACCGTATTGCCGTTGCTGTTCATCAGGGGCGTAGTTCCCGAACCCGTGGCTATGGTTCCGGAGGGGTTCACGATGGCGCGATCCCCCGCAGTATCTCCGTTCAGATTGGAATCGAGGCCGCTCTGCACAGTTGCCAACGTTCCGGTCTGATAAGTGTACACGGGTGCGATTTCCCAATTGCCAACGATGTTCTTCATGAGCCAATTTCCCTTTTTGAAGGGGTTCCAATCGTAGAGGGCTTCGACCGAGAGGCGGTTGCGGTGATCCAGCGCGGAGCTAGACTTTTCGGGGCCTAGATTAAGACCATTCTGGGCTCGGCGCGGGGTGACGTAGGTACTGAACACGTCGGCCGTAGAATCGTCAATAGCGTGGCTAAGAGTATAAGCGGCCATCAACTGGAAGCCGTTTTGAAATCTCCTGGTCACCTGGTTGGCCCAGCCGTGGTAGGTGGAATTGCCCCAGGGCTCATAGGCGGTGATGATACCCGTAAAGCCCGCTGCAAGATAGCCGGGGACGATGAAGCCATTGTTATTGGCCTGGTTAGTCAGGTTGGTGAGCGAACTGGTCAAACCGTTTAACGTTGCCTGGCTGGGCGCGGAAAAATAGACCGGCAAGGCGTTGGAAGCATTGACTATCGGTTGGCGGTTGATCTGGATCTGCGTCGATAGATCGATGCCGCGGGTGCCGAGATAGCGGCTCTCCACAACGTAATTGCGCGCGAAGACATGCTGAATTCCAAGGTTCCAGGTTAGTGCCTCGGGTCTTTTCTGGTCGGGAATGTAAGCGCCCGTGCAGGCTTGGATGGGCTGGCCAGGGCAAATTTCTCCGGAAGCGCCAGGGGCGATGCCTCCACCTGCCAGGAAGCCACCTTGATCTAAGCCGGTCACATCGATAGTGGTGCTAAGTTGGGGCGGCAGGGAAAGCAGGCCCTGATTATCATAGAGTACGTCGTAGGTGCGGCCGAAACCGGCTCGGATGGTGGTCGTACCCGACTTTCCGGGTGACCAGGCGATGCCGATACGCGGCATGAAGGCGTCGTTTTGCGTTTTGGGGGAACGGAAATTGATCAAGCCGGCAACGCTAGCCGCGGAGTTCAGAGACTGCAGGTTCTCGCTTAAGGGGAGGGTTTCGAATTCGTAACGCAATCCGAGGTTTATGGTGAAATTCGGCTTGATTTTCCAGCTATCGTTGGCATAACCGGCAAGCAGGAAGCGATTGCCGTAATATACGACGTTCCCCAAGGAGCGCTGGGCGAGGTAATCGGGATTGTAGTCAAACAGGTAGTCCGAGAGGTACGTATATTCGTAATCGCCACGCGAGCGTTGGGTGAAGCTTTGCGGGGCAATCATACGCCAACCATCGAAGCCGAACTTGAGACTATGATTGCCCTTCTGCACGGCAATATTATCGGTCATCTGATAAGTATTTTGAAAGGTGAACTGCGGCGCGTTAGGATCGGGACCGATATTCACGCCGCCCAGTTCGTAGAGGGTGATATTGGGGAACTGGTCGAGCCCGGGAAAGACCTGGTTGCCGACGGGGAAATTTTGCGACAACCGGTTATAGCCTAACCGGAATTCATTGGTGACCGTGGGCGAGAAGGTGTGAAATTCGGAGAAGGTCATCACGTAGCTATCGGTAGGAACTGTGCCGAAAAACTGGGGCAGGCTGGCCGCAGTATCGATCGCGCCGCTGCGGTTGAGGATAAAGCGAAAGCGGAGCTGATCGGTATCGGAGACATTGTCGTCGATAGAAGCGACGGCGTTCTCGTTGTTGGAAAAATTCGGTGCGGAGATGGAAAGCTGTCCAACGGGAATTGTGGTAGCGCCCGCTAATTGGTTTCCCAAACTCGCGTTACCCGGTCCGACCAAGGGATAACTTCCTCCCAACACTGACGGCGAAACGGCAGACGACGCCGTTCCCAGATACTGTTTCATAATGCCGAGGTTGGTCTGATTGATGCCTGGTATGCCGGCAAGTGCGGCATAACCGGCCGAGGTCGGAGCATAGACAAGGCCGGCGCTGCTGCTGCTGCCGATGGGATTGTACTCGTAATTCACGAAAAAGAAGAGTTTGTTTTTTCTGATAGGACCGCCGACGGTTCCGCCGAAGCGGTTATTGTCAAAGCGGGGATGCAGCGGCGTTCCATCTATGGCGGAAAGATTGTCCGCGGCGTCCAGATTGCGATTCTGGAAATATTCATAGGCGGAGCCGTGCACTGAATTCGTTCCGCTCTTTACGACCTGATTGAACTGGCCACCCGAGGAGTGTCCGAATTCCGGTGAAAACTGGTTCTGTAAGACGGTGAATTCCGAGACCGCGTCGTTCGGCACCATGACGACCGGTCCGGTGACGCCGCCGTTATTGTTGTCGATGCCTTCAATGGTGTAGTTGTTGTTGCGCGGGCGCTGACCGCCCACCGACGGGCCGGTCCCCGCGCCGACAGCGCCCGACGTGGCTACGCCGGCGCTAAGCAGGGAAAGATTGATTACACCGGCGCCCATGGACGTCATGGGAAGATCCATCGCGGGTCCCGATCCGAAAGTACTCTGTACCTGCGCAGTGGTGGTGTCGATGTTCGCCGCCGCTTCCGTCACTTCCACGGTTTGCGACGCGCCGCTGACTTGAAGGGTAATGTTAACGGTAGATGCCTGATTCAGGGATACTTGAACATCCTTGGTTTGAGTCTGTCTGAAACCCGACGCTGTCACGGTAACTGTATAAGCACCCGCGGGTAAGTTACTCAGACGATATTGCCCGGTTGAAGTTGACACCGTAGAGGCGTTGACTCCGGTACCTTGATTCGTGGCAACAATATGAGCGGCTGAAACTACAGCTCCACTAGGATCGTAGACCGTGCCCGTTAAATCCCCACTTATCGTCTGGGCTATCGCCGATCCAACTAATAAGAGGAACGCAATAAACGCTCCCGAAAACACACTTCGATGGCTGGTTGAATTCATCGGAACTCCTTGTTGGTGGACAACTGGCAAGACAAACGCCAACGTATGCAAAAGACCAAGTGCCTCACAATCATTAAGCTACGGGGGGCAAAAGAGGCATCCGATATGAATTCGAAGAGCATTGATATGGGAAGTGGAATGCGGCGCCAAGTTGCAGAAGGTCCGCAATTCGTGTTACCACGGCTTCAGGTCTGGAGTTGCACGGACAGGAGCAGCCTTGCGAAGCGTCTTGATCAGCGCGCTGGTTGGGTGTACATATGGGCCCGTGAAGGCGCGTTCCCGACGCTTTTTGCAGGGACTATCGTCGGACGAACTGCAGTTTATTGCGGAATATCTGGGGTCGTGCATCCTAGAATCTTCGGAAACCGATTGCTGCGCCCGATCGGAACTGGCTTTGCGCGTCGCACAGTTTCAGGCCGTTCGAGCCCATGCGCTCTCGGCGGACGAGGAGCATAAGATGATCCTGCTGCTGGAGTTCCTGTGCCGGCGCGGGATGAACGACGCCATGCGCGCTTTACCGTCTTAAAGGGACTAGCGCACCGCGCGTAGCGGTTTAACGGGCGGTCAATCTAAGGCGAGGATTTACGTAGATATCCATCCACTGGCCGTTCCGACGCCACTGCGCCGCAGGGGGAAAAGGCGCGATATGTTGCAGGCCGTCTTCGGAGACGAAGGGTGCATACCCGAAAAGCGCCTGCCAGATACCGCGCATCGGTTCCCAGCGCAAGGGACTGGATGCCGGGTCCCAATTGCGCGAAAACGCAGCGAGGATCTGCACATTCCCCCAATCTACGCGGCGCAGAGTTTGCGCCGTTAAATCGGGCGCCGACTCCACTGCGATCCGGCGAGAGACATATCCCAGATCTGGACGAGAAAGCTCGACGGTTAGAGGCCAGACGGTAGTCACGCGCGCTTGCGGATACCAATGGTTTAGAAAGCCCGCAGCGTCACTTTGCAAGTGGACGAAATCGGCGAAAGCCAGATTGTTCTCATAGGGAAACGGATAGGGCGGATTGATGAAATTTCCCGCGACCAGGCCGGCAAGCAGGATACCGGAGCAAAGTATCCGCGGCGTACGCGGAAAAGATGCAAGGCCGGCCGCCATGGCGGCGTAGAGAATCGGCAGAACGGGAAGAAGGTAGCGTTCGAGCGCGGCGCCACCTAAAAACGTGACGGCCGCCACGTGGACGAGTGCGAACGTGGTCATAATCCGCCAACTTCGGTTGCGGAATACGCGGGTGGTTCGCCACGCGAACAGTATCGCAAAGGAGCCGATCCAATGAAAATTAGCGATGAACAGATAGTAGAAACGGCGTAGCCCGTTGGCCGCGACACGCAGGGGGTGGAGAGGATAGAGCAAGTTGTAGTCGAGAAATGCGGCGTTTCCGGCCCAGTGCCCCGTAACGTAGAAGAGAATAAAGACCCACGCGCCAAGCACGGCAAGAGGCCAAAGAAACCATGCGGCGTCCCGGAACCTGCGCTCATAAGCGAGCCACGCGCCTAAGACCACAGGCGCCACGCATCCCGTTTCCTTCACCAGGACCAGCAGGCAGCAGGCTGCGGCCGCGGACGCGACGCGGCCGCGCAAAAAGAGCCAAAGCGCAATGGTGGTGAGGAGCATTGCCGGCATATCCAACTGAGCCAATAAACACTGCGCGAAAAATACAGGCGAGAGGCAAACCAGGGCGGCGGCAAGAAACCCGGGCATGCCGCGCGCGTCGCGCAACAGCTCAATTGCGAGCAGCATCGAAAACAGTGCGGCGCCGGACGCCAACAAAATCATGGCAAAGCGAGTGGATTCGGTATGGAATCCGGCGACGCTCCACACAATTGCGAGGTATGCGGAGACGGCGGGTGGATGAATCGCCGGGGGAACCGAGTGGGGAATTAGCCAACCATGGAGGAGATCGAGCGCCGCTGGGATGAAATAACCCACCTCATCCCAAAAATAGGGGAGGGACAGCCAAGGCGAGTGCGTGAGCAGAATGAAACTAGCGAATAACAGGAACAGGATGCCGTAGGTTTCGGGCCTGATGGGCCGTACCTTATCCCGATCCATGAAGCTTATTGCACGATTGCGCTTCCGGAGGACGGTTCGAGCGCGATTTCGCCAAAAGCCGTCTCATATTGGGTAACATTCTGCTGCAGAACATGGAGAAGCGCCTTGGCCTGCTGCGGGCTGACATAGACTCCCTGGAAATTATGAATCGAGACGGCATCTGGAGACGTCTGGTTAACGCGGCCGAAGAGCAGAAAAAAATCCCATAAGTTAACGCGAATTTGCACGCTGTTAGCATAATTTTCGCGGTAATCGGCCGTGTTGAGCAGTTGGATTTTCGGGGCCTGCGGTTGCGTCATAGAACCACAGGTTAACATTGGAGGTACATAGATGTCTGGATCTTCAATCTCTACAATTCTTTACGATTCTGGAACAACTCTTGCTTAGGTTGGAGCGTCGGATGTAATGGAGAGGCCAAGAAGATGAAAACGCCGATCGTAAATCACTCTGAAGGTTATGTGCTGTGTCCGATTTGCACGCACACTGTGCCTGCAAGCGTCGAATGGAAAAGCAAATTGAGGGCGGCACGCGTGACAGCGGGGCAGCGATGCCCGCGGTGCAATTCCTCCCTAGACGTCGCAGTGGTGGTGCAACTACCCCAAGCCGCTTAAGGTTAAACGTGAGTTGTGGAGTGACGCGGTTTCTGCGATAGTGGGATCGGATTACGTTCCAGATGAAGCGAAAGACCGTTCAGACAGCGAAGTCCGCGCCAGTTCCAAAGAAAGGACAAAGCGTGAAGACAGGAGAACCAGCAGTGCCCGTAACCGCTGAGTTTTTGGAACACGCCAAACGGTCGATTTCCGCAGACCGTTTGAAGAAACCTGTAAACTGTTCTGTTTGCAACGCTGAAACACTTAGCGCAGGCGAAGAACCGCTTTGCTGGGTGTGCCGCCGGTTAAAAATCAGCGCTTGGCGGGAAATTGAACAGCAAGTCCCGGTTCAGGAATAGTTGAAATTCTGGATGGTGGCGGCGGGGCGACTCGAACGCCCGACCTAGGGATTATGAGACCCTCGCTCTAGCCAGCTGAGCTACGCCGCCAAAAGGAATTTCAAGTATAGCGCACGGCCGCTATCTAATCAGCGGGCCACATCCGCCTTATCCTAAACATTCTGTGGAAAAGATGCTTTCCATTCTCAAATTTTAGAGAACGATTCGGCGTCCCCTTCCGTCACGTGGTGCTTGCGCGCTAAAGATTTTATTTCTAGCCTGTTAAGTGCAGATGCACCCCCCTTGGTTCAAAGAGTGCTAAGTATCTGTTTTCACGGAAGTTTAACCATATGACAAGGCAGATTCCCACAATTTTTTCCACAGATCTGTGGATAGAAGGATGAATCGACGCGCGTCAGGGTGTTATCACTATAGGTGATTCATGTCATCACTTTCTCATCTGCGCGCGTTGGAGGCTGAGAGCATTTTTATCCTGCGGGAGGTCGCAGCCGAATTCGAGCGGCCGGTGATGCTTTACTCCATCGGCAAGGATTCCTCGGTAATGGTGCGTCTGGCACAGAAGGCGTTCCACCCGGCTCCGATTCCCTTCCCCCTGCTACACATCGATACGACCTACAAATTTCGAGAAATGGTGGAGTTTCGCGACCGTTTCTGCGCTGAAATTGGGGTCCGGTTGATTGTCCATACCAATCGCGAAGCTGTGGCCGATGGAGCGAGTCCGTTTAAGCTGGGCACTCAAAAATGTTGCGGCTTCTTAAAAACGCGAGCTCTACTGGACGCACTGGCTGAAGGTGGATTCGATGCCGCCTTTGGAGGAGCCCGGCGCGACGAGGAGAAATCCAGGGCAAAGGAGCGCGTTTATTCTTTTCGCGACGTTTTTGGACAATGGGACCCCAAAAATCAGCGGCCCGAGCTTTGGAATATCTATAACGCCCGCGTCGATAAAGGCGAGAGCATCCGCGTTTTCCCGCTTTCCAATTGGACTGAATTGGATGTTTGGAACTATATCGAACAGGAAGAGATTCCGATTGTGCCGCTCTACTTCGCTAAAGAGCGACGCATGGTGGTGCGGGGCGGATCGCTGATTCCAGTGGAGCATGATATTCCATTGCTGCCTGGCGAGAAGGCGGAAATGGTGATGTGCCGTATGCGTTCGCTGGGTTGTACTCCATGTACTGGCGCCATTCGTTCGGAAGCGGACACGCTTCCCAAGATCATCGAAGAAATGGCGTCGTTCAGGAAATCGGAACGGGAGAACCGCGTGATTGACCATGACCGGGAAGGATCCATGGAGATCAAGAAACGCGAAGGATATTTCTAGCAGGCTGCTGAAAAAGGCAAATGGGCCGCGGATGAACAAATCAACGCTGATAAGCCCATTGTTTTCAAATCTGCGTTGATCAGCGTTTATCCGCGCTTAGATGATTTCAGGTGTTCTTCTGCAACCTGCTAGATCCCGCAGTATGGCAGGCTCTCCGGGACCCGCCACACGGGCTATAATGCGCGTTTTCATACAATTAATGCCTGAATCTCGCGTTCGGTATGTTTGCATACAATTATCAAGGGGTTATTGCCTTGGTGACGGACTAAATTCTGGTGGCGACCGACCGCCAATATGAAGATCTGGGGGCGGACTACTTCGATCGCATCGATCGAGAACGACTTACCAAGCGATTGCTCAAACGGCTCAGGCAGCTGGGTCACGACGTCACGCTGGTGCCCGCAGTCTGATCCCCAATCTGGGCCGGGGCCGGCCTGCTGACGGGCCTTTACGGTGAGCCGAGATTTTCAGGAGAGAATGGGGTGGCTCCTTTGCGGATATCGGCCGCTCACCTTGGGCGGTCTCAGCGATTTTTACGCCGCGCGATACAATTTAGGAAACCGCGTATGGATGCCGACTCGAGGGAGATCAATGTAAAGCGGTCGTCCCTTGAAGAAGGTCGCGACGCGGAACCAGGAAAGAGGCCGAGGCGATCCGGCAAGCTAATTTACGCCGCGCTCATTATTGCCGTCGCGATCCTCATCAATGCGTGGTGGGTGACCCACCCGCGGGCGGTCTCATTCGACCAGACTTATCAGGCAGTGCAACTGAGCAATAACAACATCTTCTTCGGGAAGCTGGAAGGCTACGGAACAGACAACCCAGTGCTCAAAGAAGTGTATTACGTGGAAACGGTGGTAGACCCGCAGACCAAGCAACAAAAAAACGTTCTTGCCAAGCGCGGCAAGGAATGGCATCAACCCGATAAAATGTATATCAACCCGAAGCAGATCGTTATTGTAGAGCCGGTTGGTCCGAATTCGCGCGTGGCCGAACTTATTAAGGAACTGAAGCTACAACAATAACCGCCGCGAGTCTAGCACCTGCGCCACGCTGGCCGGCGGTACTTCGCCGAACCGGAAATCGATTGAAATTAGATGACACACACCGACCAACCTGAACTTCTCCGCTTCACCACTGCCGGCAGCGTCGACGATGGTAAATCCACACTAATAGGCCGATTGCTTTACGATTCGCAATCCGTCTATGAGGACCAGTTAGCATCCGCCCGGCGGGCGACCCGCGCGGGCGTTGCCGGGCCGCTCGACCTCTCGCTACTGACGGATGGCCTGCGCGCCGAACGCGAACAGGGCATCACGATTGACGTGGCGTATCGATATTTCGCCACGCCGCGCCGAAAATTCATCATTGCCGATGCCCCGGGCCACGAGCAGTACACGCGAAATATGGCAACGGCCGCGTCCACCGCGGATCTGGCCGTGATTCTGATCGATGCGCGGCGGGGCGTGCTGCCGCAATCGCGCCGGCATGCGTATATTGCGTCATTGCTAGGCATACCGCGCACGATTGCAGCCATCAACAAGATGGATCAGGTGGAGTTCAGCGAAGAGATTTTCAACGCGATTCGTGACGAGTTCACAGAGTACTGCCAACGGCTGGGGGTGCGCGAAGGCTTGGAATTTATTCCGCTTAGCGCGCTCGAGGGCGACAACGTAGTTTCGCGCAGTACGCGTATGCCGTGGTACCAGGGTCCAAGCTTATTGGAACGGCTGGAGAGCATTCCCATTTCGTCGGCTGCGGAATCGCGGGGGCTGCGCTTTCCAGTGCAATATGTGATCCGCGCCGGAGATTTTCGCGGATTTGCAGGCCGCGTGGCTGCCGGAGCGCTACATACGGGCGATCTGGTGGTGGCGCTGCCTTCGGGACGGTCCAGCCGGGTGCGTTCCATCGTGACCTGGGAGGGCGAACTTGCGCAAGCGGCCGCGCCGTTGTCCGTCACGGTGTGTCTCGAAGACGAGATCGATATCAGCCGGGGGGACATGCTGGTTTCCCCGGAACATCCTCCACAAACCAGCGGCGCCTTCGAGGCCACATTGGTGTGGATGAGCGAACGGCATTTACATGCGGGCAGAACCTATTTGCTCAAGCACGCCGCGCAAAGCGTTCGCGCACGAGTGGAGGCCACTATCGAAAGAGTGGATATCAAGACGCTCGAGCAGGCGCCTGCGTCCAGTTTGGCGCTCAATGAGATTGGACGCGTTACGGTGATGACGGAACGGCCGCTTTCTTTCGACGCGTACAGCGAGAACCGCGCTACCGGCAGTTTTATCCTGATCGACACCATTACCAATGAAACCGTAGCGGCCGGAATGATTTCGAAGGCGTCGGCGGCCGCGGCGGAAACCGGCATGGTCAAGGAACAGGAACGGGAGAGCCGCAATGGCCACCGCGCGGCAGTCGTGATCGTCCAAAGCGATACAAGCGCGATGCGACTCGAGCGAAAGCTGTTCGATAGCGGATTGCAAGCGATTTGGGTCCGCAAGGAGAGCCCGGAAGCCTCTGTTCAGGGCACCGCGCTTTCCCTCTACCGGCTTGGAGTTGTGGCCATCATCTCAGAGCAGTTGGATTTGACGATCGACGAGTCCGATGTCATCCGACTGACGGGAGATCAGGATTTGGAAGTAGAACGAATCCTTAGAGTTGTAGCGCTGCGATAAGCGCTGCCGGCGGAAGGGAACTTTTTTCTGGGATGCGAGTATAACTTGTATGCCACAAATTTTCTCGGACATCCGCTTCGCATTCCGCAATCTGCGACGGACTCCCATGTTCACAGCCGTCGCGGTTGGATCGCTGGCGCTGGGCATTGGCGCAAATACGGCGATTTTTACCCTTGTGGACCAGTTGCTGTTGCGGTTGTTGCCGGTGCGGGATCCGCAGCAACTGGTGATGATTTCTTCCACCGGACCGCACATGGGAAGCAACCGCGGGCCGAAGGCATCGTCATACCCGATGTATCAGGATTTTCAGAGGGAGGCGCAAGCCTTCTCGAGCGTATTCTGCCGGTTTGAAACGCCGGTTTCGATCAGCTTCAACGGCCGGACGGAGCGGGTTAACGGCGAACTGGTTTCGGGTAATTACTTTCAGGCGCTTGGCGTCAAGGCGGCACTGGGCCGGGTGTTCACTCCGGAATGGGACGACCGTACCTACAAGGGGCACCCCTCGGTGGTCCTTGGCTATGCGTATTGGGTTTCGCGCTTCGCGTCCGACCCCGGTGTGATTGGGCAAAAGATCACGGTTGACGACTACCCGATGACCATCGTCGGCGTTTCGGCTGCCGGGTTCCAGGGGCTCGATCCGGCGACCAGTCCGCAGATCCGCGTGCCGATCCAAATGAAGCCGCTGATGACGCCGGGTTGGGACGACATCGGCGATCGGCGTTCGCAGTGGATCCAAACGTTCGCGCGGATGAAGCCGGGCTATTCGGTAGCATCGGTCCAAGCATCTCTGCAACCCCTCTTCTTGCGGATCTTACGCGACGAACTGACCAGACCGGAGATGAAGGACGTCAGCGCATATAATCGCGCTGAATTTCTGAGGCGAAAAGTGCAGGTGGAATCGGCCGCGGGCGGTTATTCGCAATTGCGGCGCAACTATTCCACGGCGCTGATTGCGCTGATGTGCATGGTGGGCCTGGTATTGGTGATTGCGTGTTTCAACGTGGCTAATCTGCTGATTGCGCGCGGCGTGGCGCGGCAGCGGGAGGTTGCGGTGCGACTGGCGATTGGCGCCTCGCGGAGCCAACTGCTGGGTCAATTACTGGTGGAGAGTCTGATACTGGCAGCCGCCGGTTCGTTGATCGGCCTCTTCCTGGCCGAGGCGATCGTGCGCGCGCTGCTCAGCTTCCTTCCCAGTGGCGGCTCATCGCCGCTGATGTTAAGCGCCAACCCCGATCTGCGCATTCTGGCGTTCAACGCCGCGGTGGCGCTGGTGGCCGGATTGCTGTTTGGCCTTGTTCCGGCGCTGCAATCGATGCGCTTGGATTTGTGGAGCACCCTCAAGAATGTCGCCACGTCGGCCGGGGGCGCGGGCGGAACAGCGCGTCTACGCAAGACGCTGGTGGCGGCACAGGTGGCGTTTTCCTTCCTGTTACTGGTGGGCGCGGGCCTGTTCGTCAGGACGCTGGCAAACTTGAAGAACACCGACACCGGATTCCACGGGCTGAATAACCTGGTCAGCTTCCAAACCGACCCCGCCCTGAGCGGCTATAGCCTGGCGCGACTGGAAGCGTTCTACATGCGGGCACTGGATGAGATCCGCGCGATTCCGGGCGTGCAATCGGCCTGTTTTTCGGCTGTGCCGCTGCTTGGCGGCGGCGAATGGGACTCCACGATGAGCGTGGAAGGGCACCAGGCAAGGGATGGCGAGGACCTGCAGGCGTTCATGAATGCAGTGTCTCCGGGATATTGGAAGACGATGGGAATTCCGCTGCTGACGGGGCGTGATTTCGATAACCGCGATGCAGGTAAGAAGACCACGGTGGCCATAGTCAACCGCAAATTTGCCACGCACTTCTTCGGCGACGCTTCGCCGATCGGCCGGCATATCGGTTACGGCAATAATCCGAAGACGAAGCTGGATATCGAGATTGTGGGCGTGGCGCAAGATACGCTCTACGAAGGCCCGCGCGACGGCGTGCACCGGCAAGTGTTCATTCCGTTTTTGCAAGGGGATTTCCCCGCGTCGGCGTCTTTCTACGTGCGCACGACGATGGATTCGAGCGCGATGTCCGCCCAACTGCGCCGCAAGATCGCGGCCCTAGATCCGGCGATGCCGGTCTACCAGATGCGCACACTGGAAAGCCAGCTTGACGAAACGCTGGGTACAGAGCGGTTGATTGCGACGCTATCGGCCGCGTTCGGCATACTGGCGACATTGCTCGCGGCGTTGGGACTCTATGGAGTGATGGCCTTCGCAGTGGCGCGACGGACGCGCGAGATCGGGTTGCGGATGGCCTTGGGCGCGCAACGTGGCGCGGTGGTGTGGATGGTGATGCGCGAAGCGCTGACACTAGTGGCGATTGGCCTGGCCATCGGCATGCCGGCAGCGTACGCGTTGAGTCAACTCGTGGCATCGCAACTTTACAGCGTGAAGCCGACAGATTTGGGAGCGCCCGCATTGGCCTTGGCAATTCTGTCGCTGGTGGCCGGGGCCGCCGGTTTCCTGCCTGCGCGGCGGGCAAGCACAATCGACCCGATAAAAGCATTGCGATACGAGTAACAATCGAATGCTACATTGAAGCCTCATACGCGTTGAGGACCGTCTGCGTGCGTTCTGCGGCGCAGTGGTGCTTTCGGATTACGCCAAGAGCTTTCTCACCCCTGCCGGTACGACCACAGGCAACGCAGGGCGTGATCAGTGGTAAGCCGCTAAAGTAAAAGACCCGCCGCCCCTCGCGGGCGCCAGCGGGTCAACATACATAGATGAAACGTGTCTACACCACACGCTTCATGTGGCGGGAACACCACCCGCAATGCACCTAGTGATTACGGGCGCTTCCTGATTCTAGTTCAGTACGTTCAACGGCCCAGCGATGTAAGTATCGCCATAGCCATACGCACCGGTGCCGGCGCCGAGCCCGTTAGATCCCGGAGGAACCGCAATATCGATGTAGAAGTTACCCATTGCCGGATCCTTGTCCAAAGACAGGTCGATCTGGAAAGTTCTGTTCCCTCTTTGTTTGTTTTCAGTTGACCAATAGCCTTTTGCGGCCCGAATACCGTGCAACGGACGTCCACATCATAGGTCGTATTCGGCGCGGCATCGTGCACGGAGACGTTGACGCTGAACCGAAACTTCTGCGGGTTGTAATGGACAACGACAACGCCTTTATTGCCACCAATGCCGGTGAAAGGTCCGTTATTCGGTCCAGCGCACGCCGGAACATTGACCCCGATCGAGACGGGGAGCAGTATCATTCGTCGCGTTTTGGGCGAAAGCGACCACCGCTCAATCCGAGCATGAGTATAGTGGCTGCGATTTTCGTAAGCATATTTAATTAGTCCTTCTTAAGTGGATTTGGTTCTCGCCGAACCGAGGAGAGGCCAGCATTCTTTCTGCTGAGCCGGGAAAAGCGAGGTACTCTTTCAGGCTAAAACCCAGTGAGCGGATAGGTGAATTGACTCCCCCAAACGTAAGAGTACTTTTGTATGGCCCCCTCTGCCGATAGCGAAACCTTCGAGCGGGACTGCGTGGAGGATGCCCGTCGTCATCGCAGGGAAGGCCCGTGGGCGAGATTAGGGCCAAGGCGCGTGGGGATTTTGTCCCCGGCCGTCCAGATTCGCGGTCTGAGCGGCTCGCGACGACAAAGCATTGTAATAGGAATGACAATCGGATGCTACATTGAAGCCTCATGGGGACCGAGGAACGCCTGCGAGGTATCTTACGGCGCTTTAGTGAGCAGCGCATTCTGGTGGCTGGCGATCTGATTCTCGATCGGTATTGGTGGGGCAGCGCGACGCGGCTTTCGCCGGAAGCGCCGGTTCCGGTGGTGAAGCGAGAGAAGACGACGGTACGGCCCGGGGGCGCGGCCAACACCGCGGTGAACTTGGTGGCGCTGGGGGCCTCGACCGAGTTGTTCGGCGTGGCGGGTGAGGATCGCGATGCGGCGGAGCTCACGGCGGCGCTGGCGGATGGCGGAATGAGCCGAAACGTCTGGCTCAGCGTCGAGCGGGGACGGCCGACCACGACCAAGACGCGCGTGATGGCGCTGAACCAGCAGGTGGTGCGCGTGGACGACGAATCGGTTCTGCCTATTCCCGCCGAACTTGCAGCGGAAGCGGCGGCGCAAATTGCGGAGCGTCTGGCAGGCGCCGCGGCGATCGTATTTTCCGATTACGACAAGGGCTTTCTAACGCCGACGCTGCTGCGAGCTTGCATCGCATCGGCCCGCGCCGCCAACACGCCGATCTTCATTGACCCCAAGGGCCGCGATGCTGCGCGCTACCAAGGGTGCACGTTGCTTAAGCCGAACCGCCAGGAACTGGGTTTGCTGGCCGGTATGGAGATTCACACGCGCGAGGATACGGTGACGGCTGGAAAACACCTCTCTGCGAGAATGGCCGGCGCCAAGATTCTAGTAACGGAAGGCGCCGCGGGAATGACGCTCTTCGACGGTGGAGAGGTGCGCGAGCGAGTAGAGGCGCGGCCTCGCCAAGTGTACGACGTTACGGGCGCCGGCGATACGGTACTGGCCACGATGGCTCTGGCGGTGGCCTGTGGGGCGGAGTATCGCGATGCCATGCAATTGGCGGTGGCGGCTGCATCGGTAGCGATCGGCATCATGGGCACGGTGGCCGTCACTGCGGCCCAACTGGACTCGTTCTTAACGGAGACTCACCCGTTTGCGGATTGAAGCGGTCGGTCCTTATTGGCCATCCGCGGCTGCCGCCGCAATTGGCTTCATGCCCACGGGAAGAATTGGCCGGGCGCGCTCGACACGCAAAGTAACTCCGGCCGCAGCGTCGCGTTCGGTGCGCGTGATGCGCAGATCACCCTGGGCCAGATAGTTCAGGTGCACATAGTCGAAGGCCAGGCCGGCCCCGGCCATTAGCTTCATGTACTCGCCGTGAGCCGTTTCGTCGGGAGCTTCGGTGTAAGCGGCATCCCAGGTGACGTCGGCCGAGAGTCCGCCGACGCCGCCGCTTCCGGGCGAAGCGCCCGCGCCGGCTTCCCCACCTGCGCCGCCGGCCGCGCCGCCGCGGCCGCCGCCTGTGCCTTTCAAGCCCATGTAGATCCGGATTCCGTTCACGATGGGCTGGAACATATCCTTCGGCTGCCAGCGCTGGCCGAAGCGTTCATAGCGCGCGTTCATGCGGTCTTCAAGCGGAATCATGCCGGGCACATTGCGCTCGGCCTCTACGATTTTGTCCTGAATGGCGTAGGCGACGACTTTGCTGTAGGGATGCTGCTCATCGCGCAGGTAGCCCATGCTGGTGAACCAGCCGCGCGGAATCCACCAGGCGCGTCCGGTGTTTGCGCCTTGCCGGTTTTGCACCCAGCCGGTGTATTCCGAGAAAGGCTGCACCCATTCGTGCGACGGATAGCCGTGCGGGTTCAGGAATGCATCCGGCTGCCACGCGTCGGCCAGTTGCTTTCGCGTCCGCGATTCGGGATAGATGGGATCGACTTCGGTTTGCCCGGTGGAAACGTCGGCGCTGAGCGAACCGTGATAGCCGGGATGCAGCATGTTGTCGGGCGTGATCTTGTAGAGATCGACCGAAAGCTGCGCGCCGTCGGGATTGTAGATAGGATGCACCACCACGTTTACCTTCTTCAATAGCTCGCGCTTGTCGGGCTGTGTGACCAGCTCTTCCGCCAGCTTATCGATGTGGCTGGTGCTAGACACTTCGTTGGCGTGCTGACGGCCGGAATAGACGATGGCCGCCTTCAGCGTGCTCTCCTTGGGCCACGACCGCAATATTGCAGGCGAGGGCAGCGTAATATCGGCGGCCCACAGGTTCTGGCCCAGATAGCTGCGGCCCATCCAATACACGTTGACGCCGGGGTACTGCGCGAGACGCGCCAGGATGGCGGTGTTTTCCGCAGGTGAGATGGGGTCGTTCCATTGCACGATGGGATTGGTCGCGATGGCCTTGAAATCGCGGATCATAGGGCGCGGCGTGGCTGGCGGCGCGATATTCCAGCTTGCGAATATACGCGGCGACGGCGCATCGAGCTTCATGCCGAGATCGAGCGGCAGTTCGAACTCAATCGCCATCTGGTGCAGATGCGGGTACGCTACGTCGTCGCGGTAGACGCCGGCGCGATGCATTTCGTCGAGCCAGTGGAGCATGCCGCGCGCGCGTTCGGCGGAGAAGATGGTGCGGTCGACCTGATCCTGGCCCTCGACCTTTAACCAGTCGTCGTACTTCTCGCCGGGGAAATCGGCAGGCAGCAGCCACGTAAGGCGCTCGATTCCCTCTTCGCCGGCTTTCACGCGGGCCTGGATGAGGCGCGGCTGGAACTCGCCGGTCATGGGAGGGAGGTTGCGTTCTTCGCTGTGATGAACGCCGGCGGCATCCGTCCAGGAGAAACGCACCAGAGGGTTGGCGGCGGCTTTTCCATAGAACTCGATGTGCACGTGGCCATCTTTGCCGTCTTCCGAAGGGTGAACGATGGGGATGATGCGGCCGGTATAGCCGATGGGGCGGCCGGATTCGAGATCGCCGATCATACTGACGAAGTTGGCCGTGGAGTAGAACGTATCTTCCTGGAGAGCCTCGAGGGTGGAGATTCGTTCCTTATCGAGATCGAGGCTGTAATCGGGCTCGCTCATATGGATATCGAGCGTGAGCGAATCAAACGGCGGAAGATATTCGGCGCGAATTTCGCCCTTGGATTGCGCCATGACAAATTGGAAGACGCGGGGCAGGGTTTTGTTCTGGTAATGCTCCCAAAACTCTTCGATATCGGTCTTGAGGCGTTCATTGAGGGTAGTCTTGCCGGCCGCATCCAGGCGCACCCAGCCGGTCTCGACCTGTACGTCTTCGTAGCGCGTCACTACGCCGTTATAGGGCTGCATCACGGTGGCGACTTTGAACTCGCGGGCGAGAATCTCTTTGCCGGTTGAATCGAATGCGTGTACGCGGTACGTGGCGCCGCTGGGAGGCGGGTCAATCTGATTAAGCGTGATCTTGTCGAGGGGCAGGCTCAATTTGCGGGCGAGCATTTCGTCCACGGGGTAAAGCTCCTGCACCCAACGCGCTTCGGTGTGCATGGCGCGCATACCGGTGGAATCGATGTCTTTTGCGAAATCGATTTTGATGGAGGCCGCGCCTTTACCGGCAAGGGCGGGCGCGATCTCATCCATGAGCCAGCTATAACCCTGCTTGTAAGAGCACAGCACTTCCACGGTTAACTTGTGGGCGTCTGCGCCCGCCTTGAGCAACAGATCGCGCACGTCCGCTTGCAGCTTGCGGCGTTCTTCCGGACCTTCGCTTACGCGCGCGACGAGCTTCACTTCGTCACCGGACGCAATCTTCGCCGACCCGCGGCGCACGGCCTCAAGCAGGCGTTTGCCTTCCCAGGGGATGGTGATGTCTTCGCTGAAAGTGGGTGCGGCGGCGTGGAAGGGATAACCGGGCGCGTCGTAGTGGAGCGCCGGATTCTGCGCACAGCAGGCCGTGCCGGCGCGGAGACTGGCGACTTTGACGTCGGCGGCGACGTGTAGCTGGTCTTGAATTCGCTGGCGTGCGAAATCGGCGAGCTTGGGGTCGGTCAGGTCGGTGTAGATTTCGGCTTTGACGTCCCGTGCGCCGGCGCCGGCCTGGGCCATCCAATGGTCCAGATGATAGAGCGCGGCGGCCGCTTGCCCAACGCTCGAGCGTGCGGAGAAGAATTTGTGCAGATCGTAGCGGATCTCTTCGATAGATAGATACTGCTTGCCCTGCTCCCATAGGTTGGGAAAATGACCGGCCAGCGCCGAAATGGCGGCGGCTTGGCCGCGATCGTCGCCCCGCGCCAGGATGGCGGAACGGCGCCCGAAGGCGTTATCGGCGATGCGCAGTTCTCCTTCACCAGGCGCAAGTGAGGTTTCCGCTTCAGCGAACGCGGTATCGTCAGCGCGCAGCTTTTTCTCGGCCTCTTGCGTGATTGTGGAGTCGCCTGCGATGAGGGCGTTGGCGCGAATATCGCGCGTTGTGGCGGAAGCTGCTGGCGATGCGATCGGGAGTGTAATGCCGGTGGTTTCGAGGCCCATGCGCGCGGCCAAATTGGCCATGGCAATGCCTGCGGCGCCGGCGGGAACGAAGAGGTGGGCGTTCGAAGAGCCGGGTAGAGGGATGCGTCCGGAGGCCCCGAAGAGGCCGCGACTGGTGTAAAGAGTTGCGAGATCGAGCCGCGCGGGGGCCGTGCCCGCTGCGTCGCCCGCTGTTCCACCGCCTGGCGCCGGGCCGGCGGCGGCTCCTCCAGCGCCCGCTGCTCCTGCAGGCTGCGGCGCGGGCTCTATGGCGGCGGCGGGAGCCGCGACGTCGCCAATGAATGCGCGGTGTACCCCGGATTTCCCACGAAGATAAGTCACGCCGGTCAGGCCCGAGGCGATGTCGCCCAGTTTCTTGCCGGGAACGCGCCATTGATAGGGCGCGCGGGCCGCATAGGCATCGGCTACGGCCATGAGCCCGGCCTCGTTCGCGCCGATTACTGCGAGGTTTGCGCCGGCTGCGAAGACGCCACCTTCGTCCGCTTGCAACACGATCTTTGGAATAAGGGCGGGCGGCAGGGCATCTTTTCCAACGTAGATTCGGGGGCCGGCGCCCGAGTCTTCATTGACGGGGACAACGACGGGTGGCGTGAGGCCGGTGGTTCCGTAGCCCAGGCGCGCGGCGAAATTCGCGGCGGCGGCATTCTCGGCGGAGGTGGGATGGGCGGGCACGACGATTCGGCCCGCGATGTAATCGGCGATGCCATCACCGTTGGTGTCTTCGAGCATCCAGCCGATGGCAAATGGATCGGCAACACGCGCCGGGGTCGCGGATTGCGGCGTCTGGAAAGCGAATGCGCTGGCCACGGCCAAGGCTAACAACGGTCGAATCGCTTGCAGCATCAATACCCTTTCGATGGGGATTATTCTAGCGTGCCGCACCGGGGATGCCGGTATTCCTCGCAAAAGGCTACGATGAAAGCGACGACAGAAAACCGGCCATGAAACCCTCGGAAGCCCTTACGGCGCACCGCGACGAATTGCGGCAGCTTGTCAGCCGCTACAGTGTGACCCGGCCCCGCGTGTATGGCTCGGTGCTCACGGGCGCAGACGATGAGGAAAGCGATCTTCTGGTCGATGCGACCACCTCGACCACGCTTTTCACTCTTGTAGGTTTGGAGCACGAGGCCGAACAATTACTTGGCGTTCGCGTCTCCGTATTGACGCCGGGGTTTCTGTCCCGGAAATTCCGCGATCGGGTTCTAGATCAAGCCCAACCCCTATGAAGCACCCGGAGCGCGTTGGAGACTATCTTGAGCACATCGCGGAGGCGATCGAACACGCAATCGTTTTCATTGAAAGCGTCGATGGCGTTGCGTCGCTCGAACGCGATTATAAGACCCAAGCCCCCGTTATCCGCTGCATCGAGATCATCGGCGAGGCCCGCGAGCAAGATTCAGCAGCAATCGCCAGAATTTGTCAAAGCTCATCCCGAAACACCGTGGCTACTGATGCGGGCCATGCGTAACAGGTAATCCACGATTATTTTGACGTTGAGCTCGGTGTAGTCTGGAGCACCGTCAAGGACGATTTGCCCGGACTGAAAGAGCAGATCACAGACTTGTTGAAGCAATAGCACAGACACATTTCTTTTAAGGGTCTAACGCGTTGGCGGGCGGACAGACGCGCGGCTTAAGCGGTAGAGTGGATTTCAGGTTATGCCCGCATTCATTCCAAAGGCCGGCGAGTTGAGCCAGATCGAGCGCGACCTGCGATTCCATCCGTCCGAGGTGGCCGCGCCGCAAACGCTGACGCGCGAACAGATCGCTGCCTTTAATCGTGACGGCTATCTGAAACCGCTGCGAATCCTCGACAGCCAGGCAATGGCGGCGATTCGCGCGTACTTCGACGATTTGCTGGCGGCGACGCTTGCCGCGGGGGGCAGCAGCTACTCGATCAGCACTGCGCATCTCAGCCACGGCCGCGTGTACGACTTGCTCACCCATCCGCGCATCGTGGCTTCCGTAAGGGATCTTCTGGGGGAGGATGTGGTCGCGTGGGGTTCTCACTTTTTCTGCAAGATGCCCGGCGATGGCAAGCGAGTCTCCTGGCATCAGGACGCCAGCTACTGGCCGTTAACGCCGTCGAAGGCGGTAACGGCGTGGCTCGCCATCGATGATGCCTCGGTGGAGAATGCCTGCATGCGATTCATACCCGGCACTCACCTTCTGGGTCACCTCACCTACACCCTGAAAGAAGATGACGACGAGAATGTTCTTAACCAGACCGTGACCGGGGCCGAACAATTCGGCAAGCCGGTGGATGTCGAACTGAAAGCGGGGGAGATGTCCTTGCATAGCGATCTGCTGCTGCACGGCTCCGAAGCAAATCAGTCCAGCAGGCGGCGTTGCGGGCTTACGCTGCGCTACTGCGCGGCGGACGTACGGGCAGGTTTGGGCTGGAACGCAAAGGGCGTAATTGTTTCTGGCCATGACGCCGGGGCGCATTGGGCGAATCCGCCGCGGCCCGCGGCCGATTGATCGCAAACACCGGTGATACGATGCAGAACACCCACCGGATTTGACTTGTACTTTTCGCCTGCGCTATCATTACCAATCCGCGCATCGCCTCCCACTAAAAAGTAGCTATGCAACTTTCGGCGGGGAGTCTGCGTCTTAACGGTATCCCAATCGATATTCGGGACCGCAATTTAAAAAAATGAATACGACTATCAAAACTGGACCGAAGGCTAAGTTTGCCTCTTACAAAAAAATACTGGAGCGCAAATCGGAAGAAGTCCGCGGCAGCATGTCCGCGCAAAAAGCGGCGCAGGTGGTTGCACGTCTGGATTGCCCATCCGACGAAGGCGATCTGAGTCAGCAATCGCACGAAGAGTGGATTTTTCTGAACCGCAACACGATCGACATGAAACTGCTGCGCGAGATTTCGGGCGCGCTGCATCGCATCGAAAGCGGGCAGTACGCAACCTGTCTCGAATGTGAAGAGCCCATTTCAGCCAAACGGCTGGACGCCGTGCCGTGGGCGCGCTACTGCGTTGTCTGCCAGGAGAAGATCGCGGCCGGCGTAGCTTCCGGCGATCGCGAAGAAGAGCTCGAGGAAGCTGGCCGGTGACGCTCGCGGATCTCCGCAAGATTTCCGTCAAGAAAAGCCTTAACATACGTTTCGTGCTGCCCAACGGCATGGAGTGCGCGATCGACGAGCATGGCCTGGCGCGTATTCCCGCTCTGCATCAGGTTCCCGATTTCAACCTGGAGCAGGAACTGCCGCGGGTTATGGAGTTCACGCTCGAATGGCGCAAGGATCTCGACAAAAAGGGAATGCCCAAACGTCAGACGCTTTCGCGCAACGAACTCGATGCCATGACAAATACCGCTACCGTCGCGCCCGCCGAACACGACGAAGAGTAGTCCGCAAGTCCTAGTGCAATCGGGGTAAAATACTGGACGCTGATTGTAACGCTTACCCGAAAGGGCTTGGGGGCACCATGGAAAAGCAGGCGCAAAATATTCAAGACAGCTTTTTAAACAATGCACGCAAAGATAAGATCGTCCTCACAATTTATCTAATGAGCGGGGTCAAACTTTCGGGTCGCATCAAGTGCTTTGACAAGTACTCTCTCGTTCTGGAGACTAACAATCAGGAGCAATTGATCTTCAAGCATGCCATTTCGACCGTGGTGACGCAAAAAAGCGCCCACTCTTATGGCGCAGGGTCAGCGGCGACCCTTGCGTCAGCGACCGTGGGTTCCATACCCGGCGCGCCCATCCATCAAGATTCGCCGGAGGCATAGACACGCCAGAACGGATTCCCGTCCGGGAACGCGCCATCCTGGTTGGGGTGGTATGGAAGCGACGTTCCGCCTCCTCTGGGGCCGCAGGTCTTCACGCCGCCATCGATGCCGAAGATTCGCTGGATGAGCTCGCGGAATTAGCGACCTCAGCCGGCGGGGTGGTGGTGGGCCGCGAGATTCAAGCGCGTCCAGCCCCCGAAGCGGCGACGCTGATCGGTCAAGGAAAAGTTCAGGAACTGGCGGCGCAGGCGGCATCCACCGGCGCCGAGCTTGTCATTTTCGATCACGAGCTTACGCCTACCCAGCAACGCAATCTCGAAAAGGCAATTGGAACGCGCGTAATTGGGCGTACGCAGCTGATCCTCGACATCTTCGCCTCGCGAGCGCGAACGCGTGAGGGACGCCTGCAGGTGGAACTGGCGCAGCTAAATTATCTTTTGCCGCGCCTCACGGGACGCGGCATCGAGATGTCGCGACTGGGCGGCGGCATCGGCACGCGGGGACCGGGCGAGACGCAACTCGAAACCGATCGCCGGCGCATCGCAAAGCGCATCAAGAAAATCGAAGTCGAGCTGGAGGGCGTCCGGGCGGGCCGGGCGCTGCATCGGCGGCGGCGTAGCGCGATTCCGTTGGCGACGCTCGCTCTCGCGGGATATACAAACGCCGGGAAATCTACGCTTTTCAACCGCCTCACCCAGGCAGGAGTTCAGGTAGACGCGCGCATGTTTGCCACGCTTGACCCTACTGTGCGCCCGCTGATATTGCCTTCGCGCCGGCGCGTACTACTAAGCGACACGGTAGGGTTTATCCGCAATTTGCCCACCACGGTGGTGGAGGCTTTTCGAGCCACTCTGGAAGAAGTGACGGAAGCGGCGCTGGTGCTGCATGTGGTGGACGCCTCTTCTCCTGTGGCCCGGGAACATTGCGCGCATGTGGTGGAGGTGCTGGCCGAGATCGGCGCGGCGGAAATTCCGCAGATTCTGGTGCTGAACAAGATCGACCGCCTGCTGGCGCAGGAAGGCGACGTAGAGTCGGCGCGCCAGCGTCTGCTGGCCGGTCAGCCGGCGGCCCGGATTGTTGAAATCTCAGCGCTCACAGGCCAGGGGATTGCCAATCTGCTGAAGGCGATCGATGAAGTTTTACCGCTCGACCCGATTGTGCGCGCGGAATTTCATCTTCCGCCGGGCGGCGGCGCGAGGCTGGCGTTGCTGCACGCATGCGGGCGCGTCCTCGAGACGCGATATACGGAAGAGGGTTGTGAAGTCATCGCGGAAGTGCCGGAGTCGCTGCAACGGCGAATCGAGCGCGAGGGCACACTCTCGTAAGGCCGGCCGGCGGCGCCTGTGGTACGCTGGCAGGACAGGAGACGACGTGCATGCGAATGAATAGCCGAATTCTTGTTTTGGCCGGTGTGGCCACCATCGCTCTGTTCGCGCAGAAGGGCGGCATTCTTCATCCCGAAATGGCAGTGCAGACCGGAACCTATGACAAGCCGGCCGCGGTAATCGGCACGAAGCCCAGTGAGCCATGGACTTCGACAACGCTGGAAGCCTCGGTAAACAAGATGCCCCAATCCGGCAAGGCCGTGAGCATAGTGGGCGAGATTATCGATTTCTCGTGCTATACCCAACTCGGCAAACACGGGGAAGCGCACCGCTCCTGCGGACAGAAATGCGCGCAGAGCGGCCAACCTATCGGCTTGCTTGCCAAGGACGGAACGGTCTATATTCTGATGCCGGAAGAGCACCACCCTCGCCGCGACGGCGGAGTGGATGCGAAGGCGGTTGCGGTGGAAAACATGGGCCACATCGTCGAAGTGAACGGTACCGAAGCAGCCACGGTTAGCGGAATTCATACCATCTTTGTCGACGGCCTGACGAAGTAACCATCCCTTAAAATACAAACCGCATCCCATCCCGGGGTGCGGTATTTTCTTTGGCGTGTAGTATAATTATTCATATTTACGAATAATCAAACATGAGTACTCGTGTCGGTGTCGTCGGATTCACTGGTTATAGCGGAGCGGAGCTCGTCAGCCTGTTGACCCGACATGCTCACGTAGAACCCCTTTTGTTGCAACACCGGGAGGATAGCGCTGATTTCGCTATCCGCGGTTCACGCGGACCAGGGTGCATCCCATGTACCGCGGAAGGGGTTCGTAGCGAAGCGCTGGCACTGGTCTTTTTAGCCACTCCCCCTGAAGTTTCGATGGAGCTTGCGCCATGGATACTCGACAGCGGCGCGCGCCTAATCGATCTCAGTGGTGCATTTCGTTTGGGAACGTCCGACAACTATAAGAGATGGTACAAGGCCGCACACACCCAGCCGGAATTGCTGGCCGAGGCGGTTTATGGATTACCTGAATTCTGCCGCGCGGGTATCCCTGGGGCACGGCTGGTAGCGAATCCTGGGTGCTATCCGACAGCGGCCAATCTGGCGTTGCGGCCTCTGGTCGAGGCGGGGGCGATCGATCGCGCGGCGGGCATTGTGTGCGATGCGAAATCCGGCGTGAGCGGGGCGGGCCGCAAAGCGAATCTCACTACGGCTTTCTGTGAAGTGACGGAGAACTTCTCCGCCTATTCGATTCTGCATCACCGTCACGTGCCTGAGGTCTTGCGCGTTTCCGGTCTGGAGGAGCGCGAATTCAGTTTCACCGCCCAGCTTCTGCCGCTCGACCGCGGAATTTTAGAAACCATCTATTTTCGCGCCAGCGGCATCGGCAGCGCGGACGAACTGCTGGCGATTTATGAAAAGCGCTATGCGGGCGAGCCATTTGTGCGCCTCTACAATGCCGGCCGCGCGCCCGATTTGCATGCGGTAGCGCGAACCAATTTCTGCGATATCGGCGTTACGTTCGACCACAGAAACGGGCGCGCGGTAGTGATCAGCGCGATTGACAATCTGGTCAAAGGCGCGGCGGGACAGGCCGTGCAGAACATGAATCTCATGCTGGGGTTCAACGAAACCGAAGGCCTGTTGTGAAGATTCTGGTCAAGTTGGGCGGCACGCTGCTCGATGCACCCGAATCACGCGCGAAAGTCGCGGTGCAGGTCGCGGCGGCGCGAGCGCGCGGAATCGAAATCGCGGTGGTGCACGGCGGTGGCAAACAGATGACGCGGTATCTGGCCGAGCACGGCGTGGAAAGCCGTTTCGTGAATGGCCTGCGGGTGACAACGCCGGAGACGGTGGATGCGCTATTAAAAGTGTTTGCAGGCGCGGTGAATCATGAACTGGTGGCGAGCTTGAATGGGGCCGGCGCGCTGGCCGTGGGCCTTTCCGGCATTGATGCGTTCCTCACCGAAGCGGAGCCGATGGACCCCGCGCTAGGCGCGGTGGGCCGGATCACGAAAGCTAACGGGGCGTTGCTGCACCTGCTGACCGCTAATGGTTACGTGCCGGTGGTGGCATGCGTAGCCGGCGACCGGGCAGGCAATATTTACAATGTCAACGCGGACCAGATGGCTTCGGCGTGCGCCATGGCATTCCAGGCTACACAGCTCATCTTCCTGACGGATGTGGAGGGCGTACTGGATGGCGCAAAACAACTTTTGCCCTCGCTCACCGCTTCCGCAAGCGAGTATCTGATCGCTTCCGGCATAGCGGCAGGGGGAATGCAGGCGAAATTGAACGCGGCACTGGCCGCGCTCGAAGGCGGCGTGGAACAGGTGCGCATTGCGCCAGGCGCCGCGGACAACGCGCTCGAAAGAATCCTCGAAGGGGACGAGATCGGTACGCGCATGATGTTGCAGGAGGCGCAGGCGGTATGATCAGCGGAGTTCAATCGGATGCCTTTGTGGAAGCGCGCGGTTGGAACGCGCGACTGGTAATCCGCAAGGCAGTGATGCGCGATATCCCAGCCATCCTCGATCTCATCAACAGCTATGCCGCCAAAGGCATTATGTTGGCGCGCACGGAATTCGAAATGTCCGAGGCCATTCGCGATTTCACAGTGGTCGTGCAGGGCGATTCCCTGCTGGGGTGCGGCGCGCTGCATTTTTACAGTCCCACGGTGGCTGAGATCCGTTCGCTGGCAGTTGCTGAAACCGCCAAGACGCAGGGCGTAGGCAAGAAACTGGTGGGGGCTTTGATCACCGAAGCTCAGGAATTCGAATTAGACGCGGTGTTCGCTTTCACTTACGTCGATGCGTTTTTCTCTAAGGTAGGTTTTCACGTAGTGGAGCGCGGCGCACTGCCTCTCAAAGCGTGGAAGGATTGTCTGCGATGCCCAAAGTTTCAGGCCTGCGACGAGATTGCGGTGCTTCGCGTGCTGCGTCCCGGACGCTGGAACGAGTCACACTCCCCCATTTGGGGGCAGACGCAGAGCGTATTCGATGAACTTATTCAATTACCAGTGCCCCTGAAAATGCCGCCGGCACCCTCAAAGTAGGGTGGCCGCGCAACGCCCGCAAAAGACCCAATAATTCGGGGCTTCATTCGCACTTAGCGCGTGTAGAATCGCTGTAGGTTTCTGTTACTTCCACCGATTACTTACCGAGGTTCCTATGAGAGCGCTAACGGTTGACGTCAAAGCGGCTACAGGTCGCATTCTCTGCTGCACAGTGTTCCGGCCAGGCGGTAAGAAGTTATTGGCCAAGGGACATGTCATCAGCGACGAAGACGTGCGCGTGCTGGAATCCGAGGGCATGGAGCAGATCTGGGTTACTGAATTAGAAGACGGCGAGGTAGGCGAAGACGACGCTGTCGGGGCGGTGGCTAATGACATGGGCTGCGGCAGCTTTGAGATCCGTGCTGCGGCCGGCGGACGCGCCAACCTTATTGCGACCGAATCCTGCTGCGTGCTGGTAGACGACGAACTGCTGCGACAGATCAACTGCACGTCGAGCATCGTCATCGCGACCGTACCCAATCTCAGCTATGCCGTAGCCGGCCAGCGCATCGCTACCGTAAAGAGCGCGCCGTTCGCCGTGGCTAAGGAACAGTTAGAGGCAATCATCGGCATCGTGAAGGAGCGCGGACCAATTCTGCAAGCGCGGCCTATTCGCGGGGCGAGCGTGGGCGTGCTCTATAGCGACCCACTGAGCGGTGAACGCGGCCGCCAGTTGTTTGAGAACATTATGCGCCAGCGGCTAGAGCGTTTTGGCGTGCAGGCCAATTTTATACTCTCGTGCACGGAAGATGAGAATTCCGTAGCGCGCTGCTTGCAGCATCTATTACGCTCGAAGCCCTCGGCAATTCTCGCAGCCTCCACGACGGCGCCCGCGGGGCCCGAAGATATTGTGGGCCAGGCGATGCTGCGAGTGGGTGCGCAGGTCGAGCGATTCCTCGCGCCGGTGGAACCCGGCAATCTGCTTCTGCTGGCGTACAAGGACGAAACACCGATCCTTTCCGCGCCGGGATGTTTCCGTTCGGCAAAGCCGAATGTGGTCGATATGGTACTACCTGCGCTGCTGGCCAGATACCGGTTATCCGGGTGGGAAATCGGTGGTCTGGGCCACGGCGGTCTGCTGGCGTAACGGCAATATCCGTGTCCGCGCTACGGGGCGCGGTGTTCTGGGCGGCGTCTTCCAGGGGTGGAAGACGCCGATCTTTTTTTCAGGCCGCGTTTATTCGATAATGCGGCGCGACCGAAGCTCCCGCTCCAACTGCTCGCGCGATTCGAATTGCACCGAATCGAAGCCGATTCGACGTCCGCCTTCTACGAAGGCGGGGATATCGTCGGTGTAGAAGCACTCCTCCGGTTTGCAGCTCGCTCGTTTCAGGGCGGCGCGATAGATGGCTTCGTCCGGTTTCAGTGCGCCTACTTCGTAGGAGAGCGTCAAGTCGTGAAAATGACGCAAATGCGGATAGGCGCCGCGAACCATCTCGAAGTGAATTGGGTTGGTATTCGAAAGCAATACCAGGCGGTATCGCTTGGAGAGGCTTTCCAACAACGATTCCGGCAGTAACTCATGCGTAAAGATTGAGGTCCAGATTTCGCAAAAACGCGCGTAATCGACTTTAAACCCGAGCAGATTTGAAAATTCGGCATGGAATTCGCGTGGATCGAGATGTCCGGTTTCCAGGCGCTGAACCAGATCCGTCGTAAAGAGGCGCTTCGGCATTTCCGCCGCCGGGTAGGAACACAAACCGGCCAAGGTGTTGTATGCGTGCACGAAATCGAAGTAAACCAGCACGCGTCCCAAATCGAAAATTAGAGCTTTGTAGGGTCTTGAGGGGTCGGACATTATTTCACCAGATACTTGCGAGGTCCGCGGGCAGGCTTTGGGCGCAACAGAAAAACGGCTCCTACGAGAGCGAACCAGGCAGCCAATACCAAATAGAGACCCTGCCGCCAGTCTCCCGGCGGAAATCGATAACTACTGAATATTAGATTTTTGGAAAGTAGCGCCGCAACGGTCAGAGCCCACAGAAAAAACAGGAAGCGTAACCTATGTAGGATCGCCAACGTGACGGAAAGCAGACCGAAAAGGCCACCAAAGAGCAGAATATACGCCAGCTTAGTACCAACCCACGGCAGCATTTCCAGATGCAGCGCGTGCGGTCCGATAATCATCGCAAGGGTTCCCAAAACGACCAACAGCAATGAAAACAGGGCATGAAACAGGACAGCGAGCCAGCTCACCAGCGTCTTCAACGCCGCCAAAAGCAGAACCCTCCTTTTAATTGGAAACCCGTATTCTAGCACTTCATTAAAATCTGTACATTGACCCTTTACTTTCAACCCGTTACAATATATACAAGGGAGTTGTAACCGGAAAACGATGAGAACGGATGCGCCGCTCCAATCGAGACACCGTGAAATTCTGTACGCTATTGTCCGCGCCTACATCGAAACAGGCGAGCCGGTAGGCTCACGCACGATTTCGAAGTTGCGGGACGATTTGCTGAGCCCGGCTTCTATTCGCAACGTGATGGCCGATCTGGCGGATGCGGGCTATCTTTCTCAGCCGCACACTTCGGCGGGCCGTGTGCCCACCGAAAAGGCATTTCGCATTTATGTAGCCACGCTGCAATCGCGGCGAATGGTTTCGACCGACTCGGAACGGATGCGTAATGAGATTGGCGCGCTGGACACGATAGGGGCTCGCGTGGAACGTTCCAGCCACATGCTGATGGAGTTGAGCCGTAACGTGGGAATCGCCGCAGCAATTCCGGCATTGGCGCAGGAGCTCGATCAAATCGAATTGGTGCCGCTGTCGGATAACCGCATACTGATGATTCTTGCTACCCGCGACCGCATGGTTCGCAATCGCGTGGTGACGCTCGACGAACGCGCATCCCCGGATGAGTTAGCCTCCATCCGCAATTACGTCAATCGAAACTTTTCAGGCTGGCAACTGGGCGCGGCGCGGCGAGAACTGCTGCGGCGCATGTTGGAAGATCGCGAGCTTTACGATGCCGCCCTGCGCAAGTTGCAAACTCTTTGCCGCAAAGGTTTGCTGGAGTGCGACACCTCGCCCGAGGTTCACATGGAGGGCGCCTCAAATCTTCTCGGTCTTGATCTGCACCTGACGCGGGAAAGCCTGCGCGATTTGCTGCGCGCACTGGAAGAGAAACATCGGCTGATCGAAATTTTAGACCGTTTCCTGGAGTCGCCGCCGGGCGAACTCGCGGTACATGTTGGTTTGGAAGAGGCGCATCCCGCCATGAAGGGTCTCGCCCTGATTGGCATGTCGGTGCAATTGGCCAGCGGCCTGCCGGCCAAGGTAGCGGTGCTGGGGCCGGCCCGCATGCACTATGAGCGCGCGATGGCGGCAGTGTTTGAAACCAGTCGCGCACTGGAAAGCGCGCAACTATAGCACGCAACTATGTGCACAACCCAGGCGCACAACTCTGGCCCACAACTGGCGGGTGCGCTTGACGCATTTTGTTAATCTAGAAGAAGTGGATACTCAGAACAATCCCGAGGCTAATAACCGGCCGGCCGCCGAAAACGGGGCGGTGGATCTGGCGATCGACCAACTCGCCGCCGTCACCGCGGAGCGCGATCAGCTAGCCGCCGAAAAGGCCGATCTGCACGATCGTCTGCTCCGCGCGCGCGCCGAATTCGACAACGCAAGGCGCCGTAGCGAGCGGGAGCGCAGCGACTATCTGCAGTTCGCCGCGATGGATCTGGTGAAGGACATACTCCCCATCGTGGACGATTTCGAACGCGCGCTGAAAGTAGAAACGGCCGATCGCAATTATGCGAAGGGTTTCGAACTGATCTACCAGCGCATGTCCGATAGTCTCAAAAAACTCGGCCTGGAGCCGATAGAGACGGCGGGGCATAAGTTCGATCCGAATGTACACCAGGCGGTGGAGCGGGTCCAAACCGAAGAAGCCGAAGATCAGACAATTCTGGGCGAATTTCAGCGTGGTTATAATTTCAAAGGAAAACTCCTGCGACCCGCCATGGTGCGAGTCGCGGTGAGATCGTAACAACCTGTGGCATCTGTGACAAAGAGAGATTACTACGAGATTCTCGGCATAGGCCGGGAGGCCGGCGATCAAGAGATTAAGCAGGCATACCGGAAGCTTGCGATGCGGTTTCATCCCGACCGCAACCCGGACGACCCGGCCGCCGAGGAGAATTTCAAGGAATGCTCGGAAGCTTATAGCATCTTGAGCGACGGCCAGAAGCGGGCCGCCTACGACCGTTTCGGCCACGCCGGCGTACAGGGATCGGGCGGTAACGGCGGTTTCAATCCCGAAACCTTTGGAGACTTCAGCGACATTCTGGGCGACCTGTTCGGTTTCCGCGAGGCCTTCGGTGGCCAGCGCCGCACGCGGGCGCAACGGGGAGAAGACCTCCGCTACGACCTGGAGATCGATTTCGAGGAAGCGCTCTTCGGCATGACGGCCGAGATCCAGGTTCCGCGCATGGACCCGTGCGCGCGCTGCACGGGCTCGGGCTCGGAGCCGGGTAGCGGCCCCACCACCTGCCCCACCTGTCACGGACGCGGCGAGGTTATATACCAGCAGAGTTTTCTTTCCATTCGGCGGACCTGCGGTACCTGCAATGGCACGGGAAAGGTGATCCGCAACCCTTGCAGCGAATGCCGTGGAAATGGGTTCCGGCAGACGCAGCGCAAACTCAAGATCAATATTCCAGCGGGCGTGGATACAGGCACGCGCGTTCGCCTCTCGGGCGAAGGCCATCCCGGCTTCCATGGCGGACCGACCGGCGATTTGTACGTATTTCTGAAGGTGAGGGAACACCCGTTCTTTGAACGCCAGGAAAACGATCTGCACTGCACCATCCCGATCAATATCGCGCAGGCCGCGCTGGGATGCGAAATCGAAGTGCCGACGTTAGGCGAATCGAGCAAATTAAAGATCCCCGAGGGTACGCAGACCGGCGCGAAGTTTCGCTTCCGCAACAAGGGCGTAGCAGTGGTCAACAGCAGTTCGCGGGGCGATCTCTACGTGCACGTGGATGTCAAGATTCCGGCTAAGCTTTCCCGCGAGCAACGGAAATTGCTAGAGCAGCTGCGCGACACGCTGCCGGTGGATAACGCGCCCGCCGAAAAAGGCCTGTTCGAGAAAGTCAAAGACTACTTCATGTAGAGCGAGGCACGGGCCTCGTTTATTTCCGCAGTTTCCCGGTGGTCACGAGTAGACCTCCGTAGAATCAATCTCATCCCTTGCCGGTTTTCCGTGTCCTGGAGGTTGCAATCGGCCGCAGAGCCGGTCAAATAGCCTCTTCTTCCGGCGGCTTCTTATGTTTCGGCTTCTTGCGCGCACTCTTTGGCTCGATCGTCTTCCCAGCCGGGACGGGACCCACGCGCTCGCGTGCGATCGCCTTTACTTCCTTCGCCGCGTCAAATATTTTCTTCTTGCGGGGCAAGCATCCTCCGCACCGTCGCGGCGAGCATTTCGGGCGTGAACGGCTTATGCAGAAAGGCCACGCGGCCCGGCGCGGCCTTTTCCAGCGCACTGATATCCATCGGATATCCGCTCGCTGCCAGGATGCGTAGGGAATCGCAAGCCTTTAACATGCGGGCGGCCAATTCGGACACCGGCAGCCCGGGCATGGTTGCGTCGAGCACGGCCACGGAGTACGGGCGGCCGGCATCCCCAAGGGCCGACTCCATCTCGGCCCAAGCCTTCTCGGTTGTATTGGCCGTAGTCACGGAATAACCCAATCGGCTCAAATAAGTACCCACGAACTTCAACAACGCGGGTTCATCGTCTACCAACAGCACGCGCATAGCGGCGGTGTCCATAAATAGGCTGACGCAATCAGCGATATTTGCGCTCAAAACCGAATCTCAAAAGCATCGAGCATATGGAATATAGCAATATTGCGGTTCGACACGCACGCACCATTGGCGATTGGCTGCGGTAGTCACTGTATTGCGCAAGAAGGGCGCCAAGACCGTCGCCGTAAGAACTTAACGCGGCGTCGTGCGAATAAATTTAGCGGCAAACAATCCGGACGGCTGGCGGCCTCGTACAAGCAGACATGAGACGGACGCTGCTGCCGGTCCTGGCGTTTTGCACCTCTCTCGGGGCGCACCCGATGGGAAATTTCAGCATAAACCACTATGCTCGTCTAAATTTCGACGGGCGAGGCGTGCAATTGACGTATGTGCTGGACCTGGCGGAAATCCCAACCTTCGAGCTGATGCAGCAATGGGGTATCGATTGGAGAGTGCAAGAGGCCTTGGCGACGAAGTCCCGGCAACAGGCCGATGAATGGATGGCGGGCGTATCTCTGACGCAAGCGGGCCGGCCCGCGACGCAAGCGGGCCGGCCCGTGCACTTACAGATACGTTCCGTAACGCCCAAAGCAACCGAGGGCGCGGCAGGGATGCCCGTGTTGCGGATCGTGGTCTTGGCCGATGCTGCCTTGCAGGGCGGCGAGGTCCACTATGAAGACCGGAACTTCGTGGGACGCGCCGGCTGGAAAGAAATTGTTACTACCCATAACGCGCAAGCTCGCATTTCGAGCTCTTCCCAGGAAGCGAAGGACCTCAGCGGAGCCCTGACACACTATCCAACAGACCCGGCCATCCAGCCGCCGCAGGATATAACCGCGCGAATCGTTTGGGAACCCCAGACGCAAAGCGCGCCCCTCACCCGCTTCACCGCAGTCGAGCCGACGCGCGAATCTGTAACCGCTGTTGAGCCTGCCACATTCACCGCACAGCAGACAAAAGCGCCCGGAACGGTAGTCGCAGGAGATTATCTCTCGCGTCTGCTGCAACAGAAAAACCTTGGATGGAACTTGATACTGGCCGGTCTGCTGGCGGCGTTTGGGTTAGGTTCGCTGCACGCAATGTCGCCCGGACATGGCAAGACCATCGTTGCCGCTTACCTGGTGGGATCTCGCGGAACGCTTCGCCACGCCGGACTGTTGGGCTTCGTCGTGACTTTCACGCACACCTTCACCGTATTTTTGTTAGGGCTGGGCGTGCTGTTTTTTCAGCAATACGTGGTCCCGGAAAAGATTGTGCCGATCTTAGGCGCGATTTCAGGGCTTTCGATTGTCGGGGTTGGGATGCTGCTTTTGTATCGGCGCGCGGCGGCGCTCGCCGGCCAAGCAAGCCACGTCCACCACCACCATCATCATCACGACCATGGTCATGCTCCCCATGAACACGGCCATACTCACGGCGTCCACAGTCACGGCGTCCATACTCACACACACGGCGGCCACACCCACAACCATGACGTCCCGGAAAAAGTGACTCTTGGGAGCTTGATCGCGCTTGGCGTCAGCGGCGGCCTGGTTCCCTGCCCTTCGGCGCTCATCCTGATGCTGAGCGCCATCGCGCTGGGGCATCCAGGGGTGGGCTTGATGCTTCTGATCGGCTTTAGCGCCGGTCTGGCAACAGTCTTGATGGGTATAGGCGTCGTCGCCGTTTATGCCAAGCACTTGTTGCCGTCGAGCGAATCGGCGATGCAGCGGCCTCTCTTCCGGCTGATTCCGGTTTTCTCAGCGGTAGTTGTGATCTGTCTCGGCCTCGCCATGACCGCGGTATCCGCGGGATGGGTGCAACCGTTACGCTTCCTCGCATGATTGGAGAATCCATGAAATTCCTGCTGCTTCCCCTACTCGGTTTAGCCCTCTTCGCACAAACGCAGAACCAGGCGATGAGCTCTGACGAGCGCATCGCAAGCTTCGAAAAGGCGCTGAAGGCGACGCCCAACGAATCGAAGGTGCAAGCCGCGCTCGCCTCGGCCTTCATTCAGAAACTTCGCGAGACCACCGATTTCGCCTATCTCAATCGCGCCTCAACCTTAGTGGACCGGATGCTCGCTGCGGACCCAAAGAGCTACGACGGGTTGCGGCTGAAGGCCGAGATCGAGACGCACCGCCACAATTTCCCCGCCGCGGCGAAGATCGCGAGCGCCCTTGTGGAGCGTAACCCCAGCGACGCGGGGGCGTATGGCATGCTGGGCGATTCGCTGATGGAACTCGGACAATACAACGAGGCGGGCGAGGCTTACCAGCAAATGCTCTCGCTCGGCGCAAATCTGGCAAGCTACAACCGCGTGGCCTACCAACGCTTTGTTACCGGCAACACCAACGAAGCACTATCGTGGATGATGACTGCGGTCCGCGCGGGCAGCCGGACACCGGAGAATCTGGCCTGGTGCCTGGTGGAGTTCGGCGACATGCTGACGAAGACGGGCCACGTGGAAGATGCGCTAGCGGCTTATCAGCAGGCCATCGAAACACTGCCAGGCTACCATCGCGCGGTGGCGGCGCTGGGTCGCGAATATGCGGCCGACGGCGAATTCGAAAAAGCCATCGCCAGTTTCAAGAAGGCGCAGGCCGTAATTCCGCTGCCGGAGTATGCGGCGGCGCTCGAAGCGCTTTATACGAAGTTGGGGCGAACGTCCGAGGCGGGGAAGCAGCGCGCGCTGATCGACACAATAGACCGGCTGGGACAGGCGAACGGCGAGAAAGGCAACCGCGCGCTGGCAGTGGCATATGCCGATGAAAATCGCAATCTGGACCGCGCAGTGGCGCTGGCAGCGACCGAACTGGAGACGCGCAAGGATGTTTACGCCTATGACGCGTTGAGTTGGGCCTTGTTCCGGGCAGGCAGGCAGAAAGACGCCGCCGAGGCAAGCGCGCGGGCGCTCTCCTTGCATACGCCGGAACCCATGTTCCTCTACCATGCGGGGCTGATCGCGCTGGCGGGGGGCGATGCCACAAGCGGCAAAGAGTTCCTACGGAAGGCTTTGGCGCTCAATCCAGCATTCGCATTTCCGCAAGCGGAGGACGCGCGGGGGCGCTTGTTGGAAACCAAGGCCGTAGCCGAGCGTGCTACGAATTCAAAAATCGTAATACACTAAGAAAGCGTTCGAGCCGCCATGCATATACCGGATGGATACCTCAGCCCGGCCACCTGCGCTACGCTCTACGCGGCCTCTGCCCCGTTCTGGTATGTGGCGCTGGAGCGCGTGAAAAAGGCGCTACACACGCGCCTTGTGCCTAGGCTCTCCCTATTCGCGGCATTTTCGTTTGTGATCATGATGTTCAACCTGCCCCTGCCGGGCGGGACTACGGGCCACGCCGTGGGAATCGGATTAGCAGCCGTTGTGCTTGGGCCGTGGGCCGCTATGCTGGCGGTGTCGGTCGCGATCGTGGTGCAGGCGCTCTTTTTCGGCGATGGCGGCATCACGGCGATTGGCGCCAACTGCTTCAATATGGCGATTGTGGGAGCTTTGGTCGCTTATGCCGTCTACCGGCTTGTGGCATGGAAGTCGCCTCTGACCTCCACTCGGCGAACGGCGGCGGCGGGCATAGCGGGGTACTGCGCCGTCAACGTGTCGGCCCTGCTAGCGGCGGTGGAGTTCGGAATTCAGCCGCTGCTCTATCACGACGCGTCAGGCGCTCCACTGTACTGCCCCTATCCGTTGGGCGTGGCGATACCGGCTATGATGCTGGGACATCTGACCATTGCGGGCATGGCGGAAGCGTTCGTCTCGGCAGGTGTGGTGGCCTTTCTGCAACGGTCGGATGCGTCGATCTTGCAATCGTCCGCAGGGCTTGTTTCCATGACGCCTGGCGCCAGAAAGGCAACCCGCTTAGGGACGCGCGCGCTTCGTCCGCTTTGGGGAGCGCTCGCGGTCATGCTGGTGCTCACGCCCTTGGGGATTTTGGCGGCGGGATCCGCATGGGGCGAATGGATGGCGTCCGATTATTCGAACGCCGCGGTGCGCAGGCAGATTGCGACATCCTCGTTTCAGCAGGCGCCGCCATCGCACCCACCCGTGGGTTTGGCTCGGCTTTCCACCGTATGGACCGCGCCATTTGCCCGTTATGCGCCGCCCTATGTGCGTAACGCAAGCTTCGGATACATGCTTTCGTCAATGTTCGGCGCCGGGCTGATCGTGCTGATCTGCATGGCGGCGCGCTGGTGAGCGGCTACCACAGAGGCGACTTTTTCGCGCGAAACATTAAGGGTCTATATGCGGCGATGGATCGCGCGCTTTACGCGGAAACCTCGGCAGCGGCGGGCGGACTACTGCAGGGTATCGATCCGCGAGTGAAGGTCGCCGGATTGTTCGCGTTGATCGCAGCCTCGGCGTTAGCTTCGCGCCTGTGGACCATCGCCGCAATTCTGGCAGTGGCCACGGTATTAGCCGCGCTGTCGCTGATCTCTTTGCGCACGCTTGCTTCGCGCGTGTGGCTTGGCGCCTTCGCTTTCAGCGGCGCGATCTCGATTCCGGCGCTCTTCCTCACGCCGGGCGCCGTTCTCTTGCCCTTTCCAAATCTCGGCATGGCAATTACCTGGCCGGGCTTACGTACGGCAAGCTTCCTCGTACTTCGCGTGGAAGCGTCCACCACATTGGCTCTTCTGCTCATCTTCACTACGCCCTGGATGCACGTGCTGAAAGCGCTGCGCATCTTCCGCGCGCCGGTATTGTTGGTCGTGATTTTGGGAATGACATGCCGTTATATCCTGCTGCTGCTGGAAACGGCGCATGAGATGTTCGAAGCGCGCAAGAGCCGCACCGTAGGAACGTTAGCCCGCGGTGAACGGCGCCGGATGGCCGTTTCCGCGGCCGGAGTGCTGCTCAACCGCACATTCCAGCTCAGCGGGGATGTATACCTCGCCATGCAATCACGCGGCTTTCGTGGCGAAGTCTACCTGTTGGACGATTTTCAAATGCGGCAGCGCGATTGGGTCGCCCTGGCCGGGTTCGCCTCGCTGACCGTGGCGGCGATTTGGGCAGGATGGCAATAGTCTTCGAAGGGCTTCATGTTTGAAATTCAGCGCCTGACCTACCGCTATGAAAGCATCGCCGCGCTGGACGATTTCAGCCTGACGATTCCGGAGGGCAGCCGGATTGCGCTTGTGGGTGCGAACGGGTCGGGAAAATCCACGTTGCTCCGTATTCTCGACGGACTCTACTTCGGCCAACAGGGCGTCGTGCGATTTCGCGGCGACGAATTGAGCGAAGAGGCTTTTGCCCATGACGACTTCGCGTTTTGGTTCCGGCGGCAGGTGGGCCTGGTGTTTCAAAATCCAGACGTTCAGATCTTTAACCCTACCGTATATGACGAGGTTGCCTTCGGCCCGTTGCAATTACGTTGGCCGAAAGCCGAGGTGCGAGACCGCGTGGGCGCCGCACTCGAGCGATTCCATATCGCTCATTTGAAGGACCGCGCGCCTCATCGGCTCTCCGGTGGCGAAAAGAAGCGCGTCGCGCTCGCCAGCGTGCTGGTGCTCGATCCGGAGGTGCTGCTGCTCGACGAACCAACCGCGGCGCTCGACCCGAAGAGCCAGAGCGAACTGATCGATCAACTGGTGGAGTGGGGCGGCGGAGTGAAAACGGTAATTACCGCCACGCACGATCTGCAGCATCTCGCGCACATCGCGGAACGGTGCTGTGTCCTGGAAGCGGGCCGGCTTGCGGCCGATGGATCACCTGAAGAGATCTTAGCGGATCGCGCCTTGCTGGAGCGCGCGAACCTGACCCATGCACACCGGCACACCCATGGCGCCGGAGCTGCGCATTCACATCCCCACGTGCATTCGAGCGGCGAGTAGCCGCTAGAGCTTCGCCAACTGGACCTGCAGATCCGCCAGCGATTTCTCCAGCAAGGATCGATATCGCGGATTCTGTGCGGAGTGTAGCTCCGTGGTTACCCGAGTTACCGAAAGTTGCAGCGTTTCTCGCTTACGCATCGAATCCGCGACTGAGGAGTCGACGGATTTTGCAGGCGCGACGCCCGTTCCCTGGCGCCGAACGCGGCGTTCGGACATATCGATCTGTTCTTCGACCGATTTACTTTCCCATCCTCTGGCCATATCTAATTGTACCGCCGCGCACAGCTTGGCGTGAAGCCCCTTGGTCGTCGTCCTGTGGATATTCCTGAGGAAGATGGGCTAGACTTTCCTTGAAATGTCCAAAGTACACCTAAAGGGCCGGAAGAAAGCGACGTCCCGCAGGCACGCTCGACCGGATGGCATCTCAGGGTGAATTCAGAAAGCTTCCGATACCAATGGACGATGCGCAGAGAGGCTTTATGAAAGAAACTCGAAACGAAATGCGCACGTTTGTTTGGTTTGGAACTCTCTGGAAGATATCCGCTATAGCTTCCGTATTCTGGGCCGGAATAAGGGATTTGCTTTCGTTGCGATTCTCACTCTCGCCCTAGGCATTGGCGCCGACACCGCAATTTTTAGCGTAGTGAATGCCGCTCTATTGCGCCCATTGCCATACCCCGACCCGGGGCGTCTCACGATTTTGTGGGGCAGCGTAAAGCGCGGCCGTGTCGAGAGGCGCGGAGCCTCCTATCCCGATTATCGGGATTGGCGGGATCAGAGCCGTTCGTTTGACTCGATGGCTGCTTTTGACGACCACAGGTTTACCCTCACTGGCGCTGACTCCCCCGACCGCGTTCCCGGCGAATACGTTTCGCAAGCATATTTTTCCCTTCTCGGAATCCATGCGGCGTTGGGCAGGACCTTCCGTCCCGAGGAGGACATTGCGCCGCTGCGTGACGCGGTTGTCGTTTTGAGTGACGGCGCCTGGAAACGGCGGTTCGGAGGCGACCCTGGCATCGTCGGCCGTGTAATTCAACTGGACGGCCGCGCCTATCAGGTGATTGGGATCGCGTCGGCCGGTTTCCGCGGTTTGACCGACGAGGCCGAAATCTGGGCTCCCTTCGCGATGGCGGGAAGCGCGGATGACTTGAACGATCGTGGCAGCCGCGGCTTTCGAGTTCTGTCCAGGCTGAAGGCCGCGGTATCGGTGGCGCAGGCACAGACCGAGATGGATGTCCTGTCGAATCGTCTGGCTCAGGCTTATCCCGCCACGAACGAGGCACGCGGCGTGGAGGTCAGCCCGCTGGGGCAGGAGATTTTCGGCGATATCCAGAAGCCGCTTCTGATTCTGTTGGCGGCCGTGGGGTTCGTTCTGTTACTCGCCGCTACAAACGTCTCGAACCTTTTGCTTGCCCGCTCGGAAGCGCGCCAGCATGAGGTGGCGCTGAGAACCGCCTTGGGCGCTAGTCGCAGCCGCTTGGTGCGCCAACTTGTCGCCGAGAGCGCCGTCCTTGTGACGTCCGGTTGCCTCGCTGGACTTGCGCTAGCGCACTACGGCGTTCGCGCCTTAATGGCCGCCAGCCCCATGAGATTTCCGAGCTTCGTGCATCCCAGCATTGATTCGTCGGTCGCCCTGTTCACGATTGTTGTCTGCTGCCTGGTGGCCCTGGCGCTCGGCTTGCACCCGCTGTTCAAGCAGGCGCCTCTGAATTGGATTCGGCGCTGAAGCAAGGCGCTGGACGATCGACCGGTGGAGGGCGGGGTTCTCGTTTTCGGGATGCGCGTGTGGTGGCCGAAGTATCGATTTCGCTGTTGTTGCTGATCGGAGCCGGTCTCATGATCCGCAGTTTGCATCGTCTCATGGCGATTAATCCGAGGTACGACCCCAGTCACGTAGTTGACTTGCGGGTCAGCATGCCGCAACTTCGGCCCTCCGGCAGCGAGAATTCGGAAAACAAGCCCGACGCCAAAGTGGCTGTGGCGGCTGCCGATATTCTTCGCAACATCTCCGCATTACCTTCGGTCGAGTCGTCGAGCATCGCGACGGACGCGCCCCTGGAGGGAAGTAGCGCCATCTTTTATATTGCTGAAGGGCAGCCGTCGATGAATGCCCAAGCCATGCCTCGCGCATACGTCCATCGTGTATCTCCAGACTTCTTCCACACTCTGCATACACGGATTCTCTTCGGACGAGGCTTCTCGGAACAGGAAATTCATCAAAACGCGAATGTCGCGATTGTGACCGAGAATATGGTCAGGCGCTTTTGGCCGGGACAAGATCCGATCGGAAAACGAATCAAGCCCGGGCGAGCGGACTCTCCGCGACCGTGGCTAACCATCGTCGGCGTGGTTGAGGAGCTGAAGTATCGCGGGCTACCGCGGAACCCGGGGCCGACCCGGATCTCTTCCTGGTATTCAACGAACGTACACGCGACTTTTCGGTGCTGGTCCGAACGTCGCTCGAACCGGCGACTATACTCGCAGCCATTCGGACGACCATAAGACAGACGGAGCCATCCATACTGATATACAACGCGGGCGCTTTGGAAGATTTGGTCGGCCAGGAGACCGCACAGCCGCGTTTCACCGGGTGGTTGATGGCTATCTTCGCGGGCATTGCGTTGGCATTGGCCATGATTGGAATTTACGGCGTCATCTAATATAGTGTTGCCAGACGAACGCGGGAGATCGGCCTTCGCATGGCCCTTGGGGCCGGCCGTCACGAAGTGGTTCGCATGGTCGTCGGGCGTGGAATGTTGCTAGTCACTTTCGGGATTCTGCTCGGCGCCGTCGCGGCGCTCGCGCTAACACGGACGATGACAACGTAGTCTACGATGTAAGCTCTACCGATCCGTTGACGTTTGCCGCCGCGGCGGGATTGCTTATCGCGATAGCGATTGTTGCCTGCTTTATACCTGCAACCCGCGCGAGCCGAATCGATCCGATGGTCGCGCTACGGAATTAGACAGAAATTGGCGGAATCGAAACAGGGCAATTTGCAACAGCTCTGCCACAGTCTACAGCGCCGCGACAAACACCTGATCACGAAAAACTTGGCTAGAATCGCCAGCAAGTAGTTCCCAACCTCAAGACCAGAACTTATAGCCGTCCTTGTCCCACGTATAAGTAAGAGTCTGTACTCAATAATACTCGAAGGTCGGTGGATCTAAATCCTTCACATGCCTCCACTCCGTAGACCGATATGCGAAGTAATTAATCAGATAGATAACGACAAGCACTACACCTGATAAGAAAAGGCATCGAAGCTTTCCACCGACCCGGGCCCTTCTCGAAAACAATGAACTTCCTCGGCGCGACGATAGCGGATGCAAAGGAGCGTAATTATGAACAATAAAGTAGATTTTGAATCCCTTGCCAGCAAATCTCCAAACCGGCGCCGATTTGTGCGGACGCTTGGCATTGCTGGCGCGGTCGCGGGAACAGTTGGCGCGTTAGATGTACGCGCCCAGTCATCCGCCCCGGCCGATCTTGATATCTTAAACTTTGCCCTAAATCTGGAGTATCTGGAAGCCGAGTTCTATACTATGGCAACTACGGGAAAGACCATTTCCCAGATTGGTATAACAGTCAGCGGAACCGGCAGCTCCGGCGCAACTACCGGCGGCAGCCAAGTTACTTTCACCGATTCGATGGCACAAGCCGTCGCGATGGAACTGGCAAGTGACGAGCAAGAGCATGTGGCCCTGATTCAGGGCGCTTTGGCGTCTTTTGGTGGAACGCCTATCGCCAAGCCAGCTATCAATCTGAACGCCCTGGGAGTTGGATTTGCTAATCAAACCCAGTTTCTTACGCTAGCTCGGGTGTTCGAAGACATCGGCGTAACCGCTTATGGCGGTGCGGCGCCGTTGATCTCTAACAAAACGGTTCTCGGTTACGCGGCACGAATCTTAGCCGTGGAAGCAATGCACGCCGGCAACATCCGTTTTCAAGTCGCGCGCAACGCAATCTCGACCACGGCGCTCGATGGCGCCGATCATATTCCGCCTCCTTCGGGCTCCCTTTATTTCAGTACGGATAGCATGGCCCTCACGGAGACCCGAACCCCGGGGCAGGTGTTGTACCTCGCGTTCGGAGGGGCCGCCAATGCGACATCCGGAGGCTTCTTTCCGAACGGCGTTAACGGGACCCTGAACACGTCTTCATCCGCCGCAGCGACGACCGACGGAGCTTCGCTGACAGCCAGTCCGAATCCGATTCCGCTCACGGGTTCCAGCCCGGATGGCGTCACCACCCTTACCTGGAGCGCGCCCGGCGCGCAATTTATTCAGATCCGCGTGAATAGTCCGACGGGCACGCTCTTTACGTATGACGGAAATAGCGGATCTATGCAGACCGGCGCGTGGGTAACGGACGGCATGACGTTCTATCTTATCGACGTGACCAACGGCAAGTCGAATACATTGGCGTCGTTAGTCGTCCACACGCAGAAGGGCAGTTAGTTCCAAGAGTAGTTAATCCGAGTCTTATCTGTATTTCGAGCGGTGCGGAGGCAACTTCGCACTTGCTCGAACCTACTGTAACTTCCTCGTGGAACCTACTGGGCCGAGATAAATACCTGATCGTGGAAGGCATTGTTGGTTAGAATCGCCAGCGGGTAGCTTCCAAGTCCTGAGATGGTAGCGGGAATCACGACGTTCACCTGGTAGAGACCTGGAAAACCGGGCGCGAGCCCGCTGAAGGTCACGTTCGCTAGTTGATCCGCTATGTAGACCATGGGTGTTAAGGAACGGTTGAGCGGGGTACCCGTGCTTGCCGTTCCATCAGCCAGCGCTGGTGTTACCGTGCCCATCCCGGTGAGGAAAACGACCACCGTCTCACCCGGGTTAGCCGGATTGTTGGCATTTACTAGGCTGCCGTTGGCGTGCTCGATCGCCCCCGCGCCCGTTCCCGATTGGTCGAGCGCGTAGATGCCAGGCGACGTCGCGGCTACCGGAACCGTCACCGTATTCGACGAGGCAGATCCATTCTGCACCACGATGGGTGCGGTTGAGCCGGTAATGCCATAAGGGACCAGGCAGTTGATTTGTCCCGTGCTTACAAAGTAGATCGGCGCCTTGGTTCCGTTGATGGTCACAGAGACGTTGTTGACGGTTGTTGGATATGGCGGCTTCGCCGTTTGCGTGCTCGGCGCCAGCCCAGTTCCGAAAAGCGCGATGAATTCGCCCGGCGCAATCGGATTGCCTGCGGGCGCGAAGCTCGCCGCGCTTAGCACCCCCTGTGGATTTAGAAATACGCCGCTCCCTGAAAGAGGCGTCATCGGCGCGCCAAAGTAGATCTCGAAGCCGCCTGGATCGCTGGGGTCGATCGCCGACCCAACAAACGTACCGCCAGCCCCCAATCCCACCTGCGTTAGTTCCACGGTCAGAAAACCGCCCGGACCTATTGCGTAAGGATCGGCCGCGGTGAAATCCGAAGCGCCGGCGCCTAGAGCGTTGAGCCGCCGGTATAACGTGGCCGATCCCGCCCCCCGCGCGGCAAGCGAGCCGGTATGTGAAATCCAAGCCGGCTGCGACGCCGCCGATTCGTATCGAAGGCCCGTCGTCCACGCGTTTCCGTTCCAGCTTGAGAGCGACGGATTCGCGATCGCCTTGACGCCGATAAGAAAGTCATGCGATCCCGCCGCAACCGAACCGCCGAGTATTACGTTGCCATCCGCGGAGATATAGACATTCTTAGTACCTGACAGCAGCGCGGAACTGCTGCCAAACGCAATGCTTCCGGCCCCACTGCTCGGAACGCTGTACGTAGCACCGGTTACCTGCTGGGTGGTCGCCGAGCCTTCCACGATCGAGGGCGTATGTCCATAGACGCTAATGGGAGAAAGCTGGCCGATGCCTGCGCTGCTCAACGTGAAGATGGTATTGATAACGTTGGAGGCGGAGCCACCCGGGAATTCGAGCGTCACCACGGAATAAGGTCCGCCGAGCGCAACTGCACTGTTAGGGGCGGGAATCGCTACCAGTAAATCGAAAGTGTTGTCGGGGTTCTCGGTGCCGGAGCCAATCAGCGCCTCAGCACTTAGGCGCGCGTTGACTTGATCGTTGGCCCGAATTGGGCTCGTCATGCTCACGAACCCCGCCGTGTCCACGGAATATGTTCCCGATCCGCTCGCGTTGGCAGCCGATCCCGCGGCAATAATCTCCTGTCCAGTGAACGTGTAGCCGCCGGAACCATCAAAGACCATGGCTCCTTGCAAACTGCGTGGATCGATCAAAGCACCGGATGCACTCGAACCCATCGAGACGTAGCGGAAGAAGAAATTACCTTTTAGAGATGGATTACCAAGGGTTTGCGCTGAAATCCCACCGCCCGCCGCCAGCCATGCCCCGCATAGACAAACCCATCCCGCCGATCTTCTCATGTGGTTTCTAACCCCGTTCCCCGTAGTTTATCCCGGCATAAGTACGACTGTTATAAAAATCTTGGAACTTCGGTCGATAGAGTGGGTTTAGAGTGTCATAATGGCGCTAACCGCGTCGTTCAAACGGAGGGTGAATGCGCAAGGCCCATCGGGTGATTTTGGGGAGTGCCTCGTTCCTGTTCCTGTCCGGCTTTATCGCCAACCGCGCCGCCGGCCAAGGCGATGACCAGCTTCCGGTTTCGGATTCGATCTGCAGCTATTTTGGGTCTGAGCACGAAAAGATCAGCACGGCCGCGCTGAAGGGGAGAGGCATCGTTCTCAGCCACCCTCGCAGCGACCTAACTATTCAAGTAATGAAGGCAATGTCCTTCGTACCACCCGGCGGTCCGACGTATGGCTATGGAGAATCGCACCAGGCGGGGTCTATCGATTCTTACATTTGGGCCGACTTTCAAAAGAACGGCATTACCCCCGCCCCACCCACAACCGATTGGGAATTCGTCCGCCGCGTGACGCTTGATCTTACAGGTCGCATCCCGACCCCCACTGCAACATTGAACTTCGTGAACAGCACCAGCGCCACCAAGCGCGCCGATTACATTAATTCCTTGCTCGTTTCGCCCCAGTGGGTGGATAAGTGGACCATGTTTTACGGCGACCTGTTTCAGAACGTAGTCAGCAAACAAAGCACCGGGGTAAACCGCTTTGCGCAAGGCCGGAATGCTTTTTACCAATACATCCACGATTCGTTAGCCAACGCAACGCCATATAATCAGATGGCATCCGATCTGATCAGTACGGCGAACGACAATAGCTATACAAATGGGCCCATCAACTGGCTCGTAGGGTATTACGTACCGAACGGTCCGGCGCAAGATACATTTGACTCCGAAACCGCCGCTGTCGCCGACTCCTTCCTTGGTATTACCTACGTAAACTGTCTGCTTTGCCACAACGGCGCCGGCCATCTTACCCAAGTCAATCTTTGGGGCAGTCAGATTACGCGCTATCAGGGATGGCAGTTGGCTTCGTTTATGTCGCACACGGCGCCTCCCACGCGGACGGTGGTTCCCGCGACGCCGGTCAATAATAACGTCTACTGGTGGTCGCTGCAGGACAACACCAAGGGCTATACCAACGACTACACGCTCAATACAACCAGCGGCAATCGTCCGCCGCGCGTTGCGCCAGCGGGATGCAAGAGCGGCCAGCCCTGTTACTATGTTCCCCCGCAGTACATCTTCAACGGCGACGGGCCGCAATCGGGACAGGTCTATCGCGCGTCCATGGCGGATGAGGTCACCAAAGACTTCCAATTCGCGCGCGCAGCCGTGAACTATATTTGGGCGCAATTCTTCGGTATTGGAATTGTCGATCCGCCGGACACGTTCGACCTCGCGCGGCTCGATCCGAACAATCCGCCGCCCGCGCCGTGGACCCTGCAGCCCACCAACGCAAACCTGCTGAATGCGCTTGCCACGCATTTCGTGCAGAGCGGATACGACGTGAAAGCGCTGATGCGCGAAATTACGAATTCCCAGGCATACCAGCTTTCCAGCCGGTATAACGGCACATGGCAGGCAACCTACGAGCCTTACTTTGCGCGTAAATACGTGCGCCGGCTGTGGTCCGAGGAAGTTTACGACGCCGTGGCGCAATCGAGCGGCTACCAGCCGACATATTCCATGACCGGTTTCACCGATCAGGGATTCGCCATGCCTACGTACGCAATGCAGTTCCCGGACACGACGACCAACGTTGCCAGCGTGACAGGCGGCCCAAGAAACACGGGCGATCTCAACAACCTGCTGAATTACTTCCTGCGCGGCAATCGAGACGACCAGGCGCGGAAGCAGGATGGGTCGATTCTGCAGGCGCTGGCTCTGATGAACAATCCCATGGTCGAAATGCGCACCACGGTCGCGGCCTACAGCGGAAACCCGGTCGCGCCGCTGATTTCGCAGAATATTAATCAGACTCCGACCAATTTGATCAATACGCTCTATCTTACTATCTTGTCTCGGTATCCTTCGACGGCTGAAGTGACCACGGCGACTGCCGAGCTAAGCACCGGCACGAAAAACCAGGCAATTCAAAACCTGGTTTGGTCGCTCTACAACAAAGTGGATTTTATCTTCAACTACTAAGAAAAGGAGGAGGCCATGAACAAGCCAATGTCGAAGGAACAGCAAACGTTCAACAAGTTTTTTGAGAAATACGGCTGGGGACACAAGTCGTTCTTTAACCGGCCGCACTGGACCCGGCGCCGCTTCTTTCAGCTCTTTGGAACCGGCATAACCGCATCGTATCTGACCGAACGCTATGCCAAAGCGCAAACCAATGCGCCAACCAGCACGTCCGTGCAGACCAAGAATACCGCTCAGAATTGCATTTTCATTCTGCTTGCCGGAGCGCCCAGCCACACGGATACCTTCGATCTGAAAGTGCTACCGGGGACCACCCCTTCCAACTTCAATCCGGAGACAGTGAACGGCGTACTGTGGCCAACCGGTCTGCTGCCCAATCTGGGCGGCATGCTCGATAAATTTGCGATCGTTCGTTCCATGCAGGCGCACGCTCTGGTGCACTCGCTCGCGCAGACGTGGACGCAGATTGGCCGCAACCCCGCGGCCGCGCTTGGGAACATCGCGCCCAACATCGGCAGCGTTGTCTCTATCGAAAAGGATTCCGAGCGTAAGCCGGGACAGGTATTCCCCACTTTTCTTGCGCTCAACTCGGATGGGGCTATTGGCCAAGGCTACTTCCCGGCGATTTACGCGCCCTTTAAAGTCAATCCCACCACAAATGGCATTTCCTACACAACCAATCCCGAAGGCCAAACGAATTTCAACAGCCGATGGAACCTGGTTCACTCACTCGATGGCACGCTGCGCACCAACTCGCCCAACGGACAGCCGATGGACGATTACGAAGATTTTTATCAAGCCGCCCAGCAGATGATGTACAACCCGGTGGTGAATTCGGCGTTTGCTTTCAGCAGCGCCGACAGCGTTCGCTACGGAAGCTCATCCACAGGTAACGCGATGTTGGTTGCGGTGCAGGCGCTCAAAGCCAACCAGGGCGCGCGCTTCGTTCAGGTTACCTCCAATGACGGCTGGGACATGCATCAGAATATTTATGCCGCCAACGCGCTTCCCGCCAAAGGCAAGCTGCTCGATGCAGCGGTTTCCGCGATGCTTGGCGACCTGCAATCGGCGGGACTCTTGGACAGTACGCTGGTGGTGATGGTGGGCGAGTTTGGCCGCACCGTGGGTCCGCTGACAGCTGCCGCCGGACGCGACCACTTGGCGCAGCAGTTCGCCTTCTTCGCCGGCGGCGGCGTGAAGGGTGGAACTATCGTCGGACAGACCAATGCGTCCGGCGGAGCTACCTCGGTCTACGGCTGGTCGCAGAATCGCTTCGTATACCCCGAGGATATTGAAGCGACTATCTACTCCGCGCTCGGCATCAATTGGACAACTACGCGCCACGACGATCCCCTGGGACGCGGTTTCCAGTACGTACCCACTACGGACCCGGTGCAGTATTTTCCGGTCCACGAGCTTTGGGGAAGCTAGCCCTCATGGGCTTGGATTCTTCCCTTCCAACTCCCGCCGGCGCCGCGCCAGTATTGAACGGCGGAGGCTACGGTGCACCCCATGTAAAACGCCGCGATGACGGGCAGTAGCAGCGCCCACAGTGCGTTCCTCCGGTAGAAATGCACCGCGGGAAAGTAGGCGATCGACATCATGAGCCACGCAGCGGCGCCCCATGGATTGCCCGCGAGTGCCATCACTGGAGGCAGTAAGTAGACGATTGCCAGCCCCACAACCGTCGCTACGAGGAGCGCAGTGGAGTAGCGCAATTGCGTGAAGGCCGTGCGCAAAATCATGCTGCCGACTTCGGCAAAGCTGTTGTAGGGGCGGATGCTTTCGACGGAGCGACTCGGGCCCAGCCAGATGCGCCCGCCCACTCGTTTGACGGCGCGCGCCAAGGCGCAATCGTCGATGAGTTCCCCGCGAATGGAGGCTATCCCACCGATCCTCTCGAGAATAGCGCGGCGGATGAGCATACAACCTCCGGCGGCTCCGGCTGTGCGGCGCTTAGGGTTGGCGATCCATGCTGGCGGATAGAGCAGAAAAAAGAAGAATACGAAGGCAGGGATAAGAGCGCGTTCGGCCAGCGACTCGCAGCGTAGCGTGGCCATATAAGAGACCAGATCGTAATTTCCGGCTTCGGCACGGGCCACGAGACTGGCCAAGTTATCGGGCGTGTGCACAATGTCCGCATCGGTCAGAAGGTAGTAGTCGGGAATGCCGGCTTGCGCGATGCCTTGCGAAACCGCCCAGAGTTTGCCGGTCCAACCTGGGGGCAGTGGCGCCGATTGAATCACGGTAGCGTAGCGGGAGGCGATAGCGGCGGTATTGTCCGTACTGTGGTCATCTACTAATATGATCGCAAGGGAGTTTGGATATCTTTGCGCGCTTAGCGTGGTCAGCGCCCAAGCGACAGAAGGAAATTCGTTGCGCGCGGGAATTACAGCCGCAACGGTTGCGCTGCTCCCGCCTGGGGAGGGCATGAAAGCGCCGTCACGCATCCACCAGAAGTGGCCGCGGAAGAGCAGCAGGTATAACCAGGTTGCGCAAACCAGTACGCCAAGCGCGGTCAAAACGATTTGCTGGGACGGTATCCGGGACGAGAATGCACCCGGTATTTCTTGCCGGGATCACTGACGATTTCCACGCCTATCTTGCGGAAACCCTCATTGGGATTAGACACCGGGTAGTAAGTGATGGCGTAGGAGTTACTCATGTCCTCGCGGATATCTTCGAACGCCTCCACCTGCTTTTGCCAGGTCCTGGCAAAATAGGCCTTGCCGCCGGTTCGTTGGGCGATGCGGCGGAAGACAGCGCTTGATATCGGATCTTTATTTACTTCGGCGGTGGAGATCACGTAGAGGGGGATGCCCTCATCTTCGGCCACCGCGCGAACGTCGTCGGGAGCGACCATGCTGGCGTTGTCCGGCCCATTGGAAAATACAATAACCACTTTCCGGCCAGGTACTTTTGCCGCGTCACGAAGCGTGAGCAGCAGGGCATTGTACAGGGCGGTATCGTCACCCGCGACGGACGTGCGAAGACCTTGAATTGCGTTCCCGTGATCCCGCGTCAAAGTAGCGGCGCGCGAAAGATTGCGGCTGAAGGTATAAACCGCAACGGAATCGGCGCGATCAAGCCCGCGTACGAAATCGGCGATTGCGTCTTCGGCGTAAACGAAGCCGCGATACATGAAATTGCTGGTATCGAACAGCAGGAAGACATTGGTACCGACGAAAGCGTCCGGCCGGTCCATCCCGGGAAGGTCTTCCTTCTTGGCGTCGACCATGGTGTGCGTCGTGCCATCGGGGTTGACCATCATCGGCGTATTGGCCCCTTCGGCGAAGGTCGAGATCCGTTGCAGGATACCGTCCTCGTAAATCTTGAAATCGGCCGGCTTGAGGCCGTTAATGTAGTGGTTCTTGCTATCCGTCACCTGGAAGCTGAGAACCACCATGTCGACCTTCACGCGGAAGATGGTATGCGGCGTATCCTGTGCGAGCGCTATCGCTCCGCCTGCCCCTGCTCCGATAAAACCGCGTCGAGTTATGTTCATTGTGTATTTCCGGTTTAGGATCTCGTCTACCGCGCAAACTCGCTTCTGTTCACTGCATCAGTCCTTTAGAATCGGCTGCCGCCGCAGCCCGCGCGCTGTTTCGTACATCATCTCCCACCAGACGCAACGATTTCAAGACAGCCGGCCAATCTTCCAGATGCGACGCGAAGATCCGTTCGACTAATTTTTGAGTCCATTGCGGAATCTGCGTGTTGAGCTGCGAAGGACGAAGGTTTATTTCGTCTGCCAGCCCGGCCCAAAAGAGCGTATTCGATTCCCAGCTTTCCGCCATGATTCGGCTGGAATAGCCCATCAGCGTGGGGAAGGTACGAAGATTAAGCAGTTCCGGCTCATACGAATTCGACAGCGTGGGCTTGGGCGTGCCGAATTCTTCCGAGATCGAAGCATAGGTGACGTGTTCTCCAACCTGGCGAATTTCGGCCAACAGGCTGGAACTCTTGGGATCGCGTCGGGGACCGACTTCGCGGGCGATTGAGATCAGCTCTGAAGGGGTGACCCGATCAATGGCTTCTTTCACCTCTCCCTGTGCGATGAAGCGGTTGACCTCATCGGTGCGCGCGGGCGCGGCCAGCAGGCCTAGCGCAGCTATGACCTGCCCACGCAGAGAAGGATCCAACGCGGCTTCAGCGATTAGTTCGCGGCCATATCGAAGGTGCAATCCAACCCAATGCAGTTCGGCGGTTGTGGCATTCCACCAGCGCGGCAACTTGGCGCTGAGTATCATCTGCGGGACCAGGTCACCCCATATGAGGGCTTGCGTTTGCGTTGGAATCAGGAAGTTCTGCTCGGCCTCTGCCAGGGTGTATGGCAAACCGGAAAGCGAGCCTACCAAGCGGCCGCCGCCATTCGAAGGCCAACCCGTACCGTAAGTTTCGGTTGGCAGCCACGTGCGGGATTGGCCTTCCCCTCCGATGAAGTCGTGGCTCCGAACAAAGACTGGGTTCGTATAGAGAATCTGCGCTCCCGGAGGCGCATAATAAGCGTAATTGAAGGCCAGTAGGGAGTCGCGCATCATGGGTGCGAGATCACCTGCCAACTCCTTGATTTTTACTGGATCGCCGCCGGCGCGCTCGATCGAAGCTCGGAGGTTTGTCTTCCGTTCCGCGTCGAGATGCCGTTCGCTGTAGTAACCAAAGCCAAGCGAGTTGCGTTCGTTAGTGGTCAGCGGCGGCCGCGGGATGGGGATCTCAGCAATACGGGCGGCCAACTTATTGGTCTGCGCGGCGACGGGCTTGCCGCTCTCCAGTTGATCCCCGAGTTGTAGCAGCGTGTCCAGTGAAAGAATGCGCTGGGCATCGAGGATGCGCACAAAATCCTGTTCGATAGCGTCACGCGTTTCGACATCTTCAGAACGCTCGGCGCCCGCAAGCAGATCGAGCATCCGCTGGTTCGACTCAGCTGGTATGGCGCCCCCAAAAAGTGTTTTCAGGCCGTTGCGGCAGGCATCAAACAGCTCGCGATCACTTTTGATGGGAGCGAAGCCACTGACGATGGCGGAGAACGCTGCATCCGCATGGTCGATTGGTATAGTGTGCTGGCGAACGAAGATCTGCCACAAGCCAATTTCGGCCTGGAACGATCCCGCCAGGTCTGAGCGAAGAAGAGGGTCGCGAACGCGTTGGATGGCTTCGACGGTATCGAGGAATTGATTAATGGACTGATCGCTCAATCGTCGCGATTCGGCAAACACGGGATACTGGCTGTTGTAGCGGCGAAAATCGCGGGCCAAGCGTTCGACGGTGGCGGCGGCAAGCGGCGTTGCGCGGTCGCGATCGAGATCGCTCAGCGTCATGAAGATCTTGAGCGGCTCGTTTTCCACGGATTTGCGGCATAGCGCGAAGAGCGCTTCGAGCAGGTCGTCCGGTTCTTTCCATGTGGCCGCGAGGCGAGTCAGCTTCCCATCGTATTTACCCTGTGGATTGTTGGTGAAGAGCGCCTTCCAGATTTCCAGGTTGCCCGGAATGTGCGGTTTGCCGTTGGCATCGATCTGCAGCCGGGTAGTCAGCAGCATCATGTCGGTGTTTGAGCGAAACACGGGGCGCGCGGGGCCGGGGCTGGTAATGCGGCCGCGCACCGCGGTATAGAAGCGCTTCATGCGCGAAGGGTCAGTGAGGTAATCGCGCACGGGACCGCGGATGCGGGCAAGAGCGTCATAGAGGCTACAAAGCCATCCATCGTCCTTAGCGACCAACTTCATGAGGAAATCGCCGCCATTTGACGGCTGCGCTCCAACCAATTCCGCCCAGACCCCGGCCGACCGCGCGCCCCCTGGGACCACCGCTTTTCCATCACGGACTTCAAACATGCCACCGAAAAAGTCGAGTACGTGAGAGTAGGCCTTCAAGTGGGCATAAGTGTCCGCCTTCTTGATGGCGTCGGCGGTTTCGGCGTCGAGCTTGGAAAAGCCGAGGTAGAGACGGCAAGTGGAAGGGTCGCCTATGAAGGATTCCAGGAAACCCACGGGTTCCGCGTCCTTGACGTTGGGCATCCAATATTCGGGGCCGAACAGCACAGGAACTTGGGCCGAATGGTAATCATAGACAAATGGGCGATTGGTGCGTAACGCCTGTTCAAGCTGGTTGATGGGAAACCCGGAATCGGTGGTGAGGAACGCGCGCGCGGCATTGACGGTTTCGAGTACGACTTCCGACCCACAACCTCCTCGCATCCGGAAACCAAGCGTCCGCAGAAGATCGGCCACGTTCGGCGCATCGCAGGTCTTAACCTCAATGATGTGCTTCTCGTTGGCCAGCTTGTCTAGCTCCCGGGCTTGCGAGATGTAGCGATGCACCAACTTGAGGTATTCGGTTTGCTCCAAAGCTTCGTTACCATGAGACGCTTCGTATCCATTGGTGATTACGTTGTGAGCGAGGGCAGGTAGTACGTCCGCGGGGCGGGAATCTGCCGCAATGGCGGCCATACGGGCAAAAGATCGCAAGGGTCCTGGAATTGGCGCAGTCGGCCACGCCTCGGAAGCGATTGGTTTGCCAATCGTGAGCGTTTTTCCCGTGACACTGTGGTAGGCGTCGGCATGTTGCGCCGCGGCATCGCGGTCGCCGGCGAGGAGATCGAGAATCGCAAGGTGACGCGCGGCTTCAGCGGTTTGAGTCTTGTCGCCCGTGCGCTGCGCCACGGTCAAAGCGCGCCCATAGATTTCACGGGCGCTGGGATCGCCATAGCGATCCAAGAAATCGGCGTAAGCCATCTGCGCTGCTACGCTATTCGGCTCCGCCGAAGCCGAATGAGCTAAAGCATTTCGCTGTACTGACGCATTAGGACTTTGATCGGCATGGAGGGCGAATTGTCCCCCGAATATTACGATTGCGGCGAATATAGGACTGGCTCGCATGCTTCTCCCCCCATTACAGCTAAATCGCTCCGTTACACACTAGTGCAGTGATTCTAGTCCAAATAAAACCCCGTCCGCAACGGTGGTGATGTAAAAACGGATACGGGCGGGAACAAAACGCCCAGTACTGGTGGAGTTAGGCCGAATACTATTTGACTCTTTTAATTTTGGGGGTACATTACGCAACAATTATGCACCCATGAATCTTGCCTGTCTGGATCCTGGGTTCAAAGGGAGTTCATAACCGACCAGACAAAACTGGTCTAGCGCAAACAGTACAATCGATTCGCAACCGGAGGCAATCGCAAGCGACCGCTCTCGAGCCCACGGGGTAGTGTAATCGCTGATTCCAATGAGATGGCTGGTCTGTGACGGAGGAAAACCCATGAGTGCCGGAAAATTGATGGATTGTCTCGACTGGTCCAGATTTCGGTCGCCGGTATAGGTAAAGTTCTCTGTTTTTAAACAGACCAGGTTCGCAGGCGTCCAGTCTCCGGTTGGAAAATTCACAATCCGATCGAGCGGCGTATTGTTCGTATCGTGGGGATACAAAACTTCGAATTTTGCGGTTGGGTACCGTTGGCGTACGAATTGGCGAATGGCGCTGGTGAACTGTCCGATCAGGCCTGCCAGGAATGCGCACTCCTGGGTCAACCCCGACGGGTCTGTGTTTTCACTTGTAACGGTCGGCAGTGGTCGCCCGAATTGGGCTTGGAATGTCCCGGTGGTATAAGCATCGTAGAACGGCATTCCCGCTCCGTTTGCAAAATACCACCACTGCACCTCGCCAAACTGCAGATAAGGAGGGAGACCGGCATTCGCCATCAGCCCGGCCATTTCGGCGTAAACTTCCTGCCAATACGCCAGGCTGGTTGGACTGAAGTTGGTTTGGAGTGCAGGCGTATTCACAAGGACCGGGTCCAGATTCGGCGGTGGATAGCGTTGCGCGATGCCCGCCGCCAGCGAACCGTCCCCATTCCCTAATTCCGTACTGAATGCGGTGGCGGCCGTAAGTCCATACCCTTGTAGAGCCTTAAAGAAGCTCGAGTTCCAATCCCGCGCGGCACGGTTAATGCGGGGAACAGCGACGAGGTCGGTCAGCCACTTCACATCCTGCGCGCCGGCGAGGGCGGTGTCGCTGCACAGAGCGGTAAAGGCCCCAGTGTTCGGGCTTGCGCTGAAGGCTATTTCACCGGCAAGTCCCATCGCGCGCGCTGTGATCGTCAAAACGGCGCCGTTCGCCTGCGCCCATACACCGGTCGAGCCGGCATTGATAAGCAGCGCAAAGGCTGTGGCGACATTGGCCGGTGTCTCTCCGAGCAAATTGATATGCGGAATCGAGGTGGGGCCGAGAGAAATCTGCGTCGTGCTTCCGAATACAGGCGAACCGCTAAACGTCACCGTTGCGGATGCATACTGCTGACCCGATGCATCCAGCTCATAGAACCAAAGAGCGCCCGCGTAATGATTGGCGCGTCCCTGAAAGCCCAGCTTTTGGATCAGCCATGCGGTTCGCTCGGGCGCCAGCGCCTGCGAATGCAGTGTGTCCCAATCGGTAGCCAACGTGGTAGAAGGCAGCGGTGCAAAATCAGGCAGGCTCTGGGTGGGAATTGCGATTTCGAGAAAGTCGAAATAGATGTAAGTTCCGGGTGCGCCTGCGTGAGTTATCGTCACCTGATGCGTGCCGGCGGCCAGCGGTCCCACGAATTTTCGCGAAAGCACATCCTCGCCCGCGAGGCTCAGATTGAACTGCATAACCGCGCCGCCATCCACCTGCACCGATACCAGCCCGCCATTCGCCGCGCAGCGGGTACCCAGATAGAGCGAATGAGCTACGGGCGATGAATATGATGCGTTGACCGAATCGCCCGGCGTGGATGTCCAGTGGATTGTCCCGCCGGAATACGAGATAGGTTCGACGGGATCGGCGGTTTGCGGCGATACATTCCAACTTCCGTGATACGCAAGACTATCGAGAGCAGAGTCTTCAATTCGCCGGCTGCCGGATCCTGCGACGCTATAGGTCAGATTCGTTCCGGTTACTGTCCAATTCGTTACGTTGACGGCAAATTCACTGCGCTGGTAGGCGACTGGCTGGATATCTGCAGCCCAAGTCCAGCGCAGTTTCCGGACACTTGTAGTCGCCACAACGGCTCCCGTCACATCCTTCAGATTGCTGAAGTCAAGATCGATCTGCCAAGCGGCTGGGGATTTGCCTCCACTGAACAATCCCGACGCCGGGGACCACGACTCTGTCCCCCCTCCTTGAACAGAACCGTACACGCCAACCCGGTTTCCGTTGGTTCCAGGCGAACCTATATATGTGAGCGTGATCTGGCTGCCATTCGCCACCGCGGTGACCAGCATCGGCGTGGGAGAAGCAGGGCCTTGATTAATCGCAAAGGCCAGGCTATTAATTGCGCTGCTTAGAGTATCGCTGGAGGATACCTGATAGAAAAAGTGCTGTTCTAACCACGCAAGTTGGATAACGTCGCCGCTTGTGATCGTCCCTTGTAAGGCGAGCGTGACGGTTGGCGCAACATACGATCCAACAGCAGTGGCGTAGTTCTTCAGAGGAATCTGGTACACAACCTCCGGACTTACAGAGTCGTCCCAAATACGCAGATTAGGCCAGTCCACCGTGGGAAACCACGTCGAATCGAGCTGGATACAATTCGTGCGGGTCTCTTGATAAGAGAGATGAATACCGCTCAGGTCGCCGTCGGGCAGGTTACGCAATGCGGGATGTTCGAAGACGTTGTCCCGGTTCCACTCGAGCACGGCCCAATCGAATTGCTGCCGCCAGGAGCCCGAAACCGTAAATCCACTGGCGCTCGTTTGGCTGAGCGCTGCGATTGCCGAGGGATTCAAATAGTAACATTGCAGGTCCCGATCGGGCCGCAGCTTGGTTATAGTTTCCGGCATTAGAGTCGAATGAGGACGGTAAGATCGGCGCCCGGCAGGGTAACCCCAACCTGCGTCACCGCGAGTGTGATCTTCGCGCCCGAAGCAAGAGGAGGAACCGTAGAACCATCAATTGTGTTCACCGAAACTAGTTGACCGGTCAAGATGGTCAAGGGCGCGCCATACATGGCGTTATTCACATAGAGCTGGACGATTACCGATTGGTCCCCCGGCGTTCCGAGAACCGCGTATATGTCGCGCACGGAATGCGCCGCATCTGTAACCACAGGCGGCGCCGCCATCTGATCGATTGCTAGGAAGCCTTCGACTTGAATGGAATACTGGCCGACCGAAAGCGTCCGTAATCCATTACTCACATTGTGGGTGAAAGAGATGGCGGCGAGCGGGCTGTTTCCTTTCGTGTTAGTCACAAACAACTGCGCGCACGCGATACGCACGTCCGGCAGTGAAACCGGGAAGCTCCAGCTCCCGCTATAACTGCTGCCGAAAAACTCCGCCGGGAACGGCGCGATTACAGTAGTCGCCGCGAGTTGATAGACAGGCGCGGCGGCGCTGTGCATAGCCGCCGTTGTACCGGACGCCGCGCGGGACACAGTGTATTGTGTCCCGCCGCTTGCCACCGCGGTCACTTGCATTACTTCACCATCGATTTGTATCAACGTCCCAGTCGTTGCAGCGCCGGCAGAATTCAGCGTGAGAGTCAGATCCGCAATATCCATTGCCGCGGCAAGAGCGGTGGCAGGAGTTCCTTGCAGTTCGTCCCAATAGTAGATCGACAGGGTTCCGGCTGAGATTGAGCTTGTGTTAGACGTGTCGATGAAGAAGATCGAGCTCAGCTCTACTGTGCCGCCGGTCTTTCCTGGATTCAGTGCGAACCCCGGCGCAATGGGCACGTCGGTATCGGAGCTCCCCGACCCGCCAATCTGCCAGCGGGTTATGATTGCCAGGCCCGGCGGCGACTCCACATCGTTGGCATTGGCTGAGCGCCCTGTAAGTTGCACCACTTCGCCGGCCATATTAGGAATTTCGAATTGTACTGGGCTGCTGCTCGCTACGGCGCCAAAATGCCACGCGGACTCAGCCACCGTGAAGAAGCTCGTAGCATCCGGCGGAAACACCCACGCGGGCGAAACCGTCAGCACAGTCGCGGTATTTGATAGAATCGCGGCTTCTTGTCCGGCGCCCGTGCCTCGCGTGATACGCAGCGTCATGCCTCGGAACTCATTCAACTGCATTTGCAAGCTCGAGTTCCCAACGGTAGTGCTGGAATTGATCGTCGCGGCTTCCTCCGGCAGTTGCTCCATGCGCCAGTAGAAATTCCCGTGGTCGAAGTTCGGATCGGGCGGAGCGATCGCCTGCGCGCTAAAACCCGTATCGGTGAACTGCGACGCCAACGGCTGGGCCGCCGCAATTAAGAACAGCTCAGATGGCGTTACGCCCCGGTAGACGTTGAATGTTGCGGTCCCCGGCGCAAAACTCAAGCCCGAAAGCGCCACGCTGCTGCCATCGGCGAGCACGCTAGCGCGCACGATGAACGACAACGCCCCTTCTCCTCCCGCGCCATCCATTCCTGTCACAGCGTAGTAGAGGTTCGCGCCGGCCGTCAGCGTTCCACCGGTGGAAAGCTGGGGTGCAATGTCCACCAGCGGCGTCCCTGGACCGGTGGGCGCCGAGATCGCGGGGGCCACAAAGCTCATCGAAACGTCAACTTCCACCGACCCGTCGCTCGCCGTAGTATCGGACTCCACTACGCCGAACTGGGGGTTGCCAGCCGCATCGATGATGCTTCCCATCAATGGGCGGGGCGTCCCGATGCCGGCGCCGCCGCCCTGGCCAGGCCCATTCGGAGACGTTGATTGGCCGTTGGTATCGGCATACCAGGCGTCGTCATGAATCTGGGCAAGAATGGATGACGTGCGATAGTTAGTCGCCGGCGAGATTTTCAAAACTCGAAAGGGCTGACGGTTGAACCCTTCCTTTAAGTAGGTGACCGTAATAATGTCGCCTGGACGAACGCCGAACGTCTTGATGCTGGTGTTGAACTCGATATAAGTATTGCCTTCGACGGATTTGTCGAGATTGAACTGCAAAATACGGCCGGCCTGATCGTAGTTCGGGATGCCAATGGCCATCAGCGAGGCCGTAACCTCCTGCCCGGCGAGAACCACGTCATTGGGATTTACCACCGCGAAGCTATCTTGTTGATATCCGTTGAGACTATCCTGAAACTCAACCGTAAAGTTGTTCGGCGTATCGGCAATCGCCCGCGTACTAAGCGTCATGCTTGGTTCGCCATTAGCCTGCCGGAGTATACCTGAAATTCCGTTTGTGCCGTCTCCGAACTCGTAGCTGGGCCATCCGCCATTTAGCTGCGCGGTACTGTTCGACCACGGCATTTGCGCCGGCTGTTGCAGCGCGATCGTATTTTCTACTTCGAGTTGTAAGATACCACCGGGGCCGTAAGTAAGATATAAACGCGCCGCGTTGCGAATTCCTCGCACCAGATCGCCCGCGCTTCGCTTTTTTTGAAGCACCAGATTACATTGGAATCTTGGGATTGTGATCGGATTTCCGTTCAAATCGGTGGAGTTAATCTGTTGATCGCAGTACTCCGCCGTCGCTGCGAAGCTGCTGATATCGATTTCGGATGCCGCCCAGCCGCTTCGTCGCAGAACATCGAGCAGAATCCACGCGGGATTGCTGGAGAACACGCTGCCGGCTGTTGTTCCATCTGAGTTGTAAGTGGGGACAATCAGCCCCTGAGCCAGCACCTGCACGCTGGGAAGGGAGTTTCCGTCATTGATCGCGTTCGGCACAACCACGGACAAGTACGCCATACTGCCGAATGCATCGCCGGCCGGCTGGCCGCTGGAATCGATGAAGTTCATGTCGAACGCGCCGTCGCGCGTCCCGAGGGTCACGATGTTGTACCATCCGGTGGCAGTCATATTTTGCCCCGATACGCCCAGTGGAATCTGTATGTCGTTCACCAGCACAGTAACAACGCCTTGCATCTGACCAATTCCCAACAGCACTTCCATGCGTGTGAGATTGCCGTCGTTACGCGCAAAGACTACCAGCGGCGCGTACCAGACTGTTCCATAAACCATGGGCACAAAATCGTTATATTGCGCCTGATTTACAGACAAATTGGAGCTTGTCCATGCCTTTCCATACCCACGGACCGAAATAACGGGGGGAACGTACTCTATTCCGCCGAAACGCGTGAACATGCCGCGCGCCTGGCAATCGGTGCGGGTATAGGCGCATGAGGTGAATGGCACCCCATTGTTGAGGTTGCCTATGCCGCCTGGTTGCCCCGCCGAATATCCACAGCGATAGTACAGAGAATACTGTCCGTTCACTCCGCCGCTTACAGCCTCGGCTTGCTGCGGCGGCGTCGAGGGAAACTGCCAGGGACACTGCTTTTGCACTCGCACTTCCGGCAGAATCAGACGCTGCAGATTCATGCGGTTCGATGCCGTTAACCGGAATGTAGCCTCCTTGATCTGATCCGGTGGATTGCAAATGCCCCGGAAAACCACGGCGACATCCGTAAGCGGAACATCGTTTCGCAGATCGTAGAAAAGGAATGAAACGGTAAGCTGCGCGCCCTTCCATCCGGTTCCCCGCTCGATCTCAGAAAAATGCGAATCGGCGTTGGCCAGAGTGACCGAAATCTTGGGGCTGCCGTCCACGCCCTGATCGGAAGCCGTTTGAAGGTCAAATGAACTGTGCAACAGCACGCGCGCTGCGTAAGAGTTGTTATTGACGCTTACCGCATGCGTGCACCAATGCTCAGTATCTCCATTAGACAGCACGCAATCGAACAGGATCAGCGGCGTGTCGGTTATGGGCTGCTCTTTGAGGCTAGAGATGGTTAGCATAGAGAATGTTCACTGTGACGCTGTTTTGATTAGGCGCGGTGGCTGTGCACGTTAACGTGTCCTCCTGAAAGCGCGCGTTCTGGTAAACGCCGCCGGCGCTGCTTCTCTTGTAAGCGGACACGGCAGGTTGCGCATCCACCTGCGGCCCAAAGATATCGATAGCGCCTTGTCCGCATTGGATGGCAAATACCACCGAAGAGGCCGTTGCATCGCCGCATCCAGTAAAGGTAAACCTGTTCCACTCTACGCCAATCGCGATGTTCTTGTTTTGGGCGCCGATCGACAAGAGTCCACCCGTCGGCTGCGCGGCCTTCGCATAGACGCTCAGAGAATATAGATACTCTCCCGGAGCATTCAGTGTCTGGTTCAGCCCTTGCACCGCGCCACCCGAGTTAACTAGATGGAATCCCTGCCTATCGCCAAACGGGTCCGCTACGCCTGCCGTGATCGCCAGTAAAGGGTCCGGCTGCCAAACCGCGTTAGCAAGATCTTCGCTCCATGCCAGCAGGTTACCCACCGGATCCACGAAGGTGAATGCACCGAGTGAACCCTCGCACGCCTGGAACAGTTGCTGTATGGCGGCTAACTCCGCATCGCTGATGGCAGCATACTGGAGGCGCCATCCAGTCAAACCGCCGGTCGAATCCGCCAGTTTCACTTTGCTGCCGTCGGCCAACTGATTGACGACGGTTCGCGTCTCCAGCACCTTGGCTATTGGGAATTGACCGAGCGCTCCCGAAGTAAGTTGTGGATAGACGTTCACTTTATCCCCGATTCTCGACAATCGTAAGAGAGGTGGCGTTGCGAGATTCGTCCTTCGCCACTGTTACGAGGGTATCTCCGGCGATGCTGCAGTTAGGATAGGACGTGTTATCCCATGGATCGACAAATGCGAAGGTGGCAAAGCTGCCCTGATTATTACGAAAGAAGTCCTCGATCTCGGCTAACTCCGTCGCGTCCAGGTAATCGAGGCGAATCACCCACCGATGTAAGGCTCCTGCCGAATCACGATAACGCTGCTCGTTTCCATCCACAAACCTGAGAATCTGGTTCTGGTACTGGAACGCGCGAGAGGCCGGATATTGGGCGACGGCGCCCGTTTTTAGTACGGGAAATGTCGCCATTAGAGTTCCGATACTACGTCGTTGATGGAGCTCATATTCAACATCGCGTCACGTACCGCCTTCGCAATTTCACCGCTATAACTCATGAAGGATTGTGCGTCGATCGCCTGCACGTTCACACTAATTTGCGGATTGCTCGAGGAACCGCCGCTGGCCGTGGCACCCCCTGCCGGACCACTGGATGCGCCTGGCGTCGACCTACTGCTGCTTTCGTAGGGAGCGGCATCCGTCTCCGAGGCGCCATAAAGGCGCGGCAAGCCCATCTGGCCGTAGTCCGAATTGGACAATCCGCTGGCGCTGCCGGTATCGGCGGCCTCGAAGGAAATTGAGGACGGCATTTCGTATTTTTGGAAACTCGGCTGCTGCGTCGAATTGCCGTCAAAGAGGCCGAATAGACTGCCGACTAGTGGAACCAATCCGAGCGCGCCGCCAAACACGCTTCCCGCCACGGATTCCAGCGTGCTCCCGACACCGCCGCCGCTGCTGCCGCTGGAACTGGACGACGTTGACGTTCCGTGAAAGTTTTGCGCTACTCCAGTGTCGAGCGAGGCATCAAACGACGATGACTCCGCGGGACCATTGGCAATTTCCGATGTGGCGTCGGCATGGCCGCGAGTTACGTCCGCGGGAGATGCTTCCGCTTGGTTTCCACGCACCTCGCCGGATGCTTCACTAAATAGACTAAGGAGCCGTTCTTCTGTTTTGTTGACCATCTTTTATCTCGGCGGTTAGCGCCTTTTCCAACAGCGCAAACGCTTCTACCTGCTTCGCACTCAAATCGCTAATATCGATTACGCCTAGGCGGCGCCGTACTAGAAACTCCTCGACCAGCGCCTGGCTGTCAGAAGTTACGAATGATTTCGGACAAGTATGCAGCGCAACATTCTTCCGCGCCCACACAGGCGGCCCTTTCGGCTCGTCGGTATTACCCAGCCAACCGCACCGCCGCGTCTTCTCCAAACCGGACTTACGGCACACGTCGCACCTCCAACCGGCTTGGTTTGAGAAGTGAAAATGGAAGGCGACGATTAGTTTTTTCGTTCGACGTCAGAGAACCCGGCGGCCGCCCGCACTGCTGCGAGGGCCTCCCGGAACAAATTTTCCGGCCCGGACTCCGTGAGGGATTCGGGCGTCGCGAGGGAGCCGTCTACTTCCAGGCCGGTGACTTCGCGCAATCCCCACATCACATACATCCGCTCGATCTCCACCTCGAGCAGGGCGGCGTCCATTTTTTCGCCCATGTCTTCACCGGCCGCCAGAAACTCCGCGCGGCGGGCTAATTCTCGCACCCGTTTCATCAGTTCCATGCGGCGCGCGAGTGACATTTTCGCCACCGAGTAAACGACGCCCTCCGCCACTTTCGACTCCACGCGCTCAACGCTCTCGTAAGTCATAGTTATCCGAATGCCACTTGGATTTCGTTGTCTACCGTGCCCTGTGCCCGCGACGGCCGAAACTGCCATAACAGGCGATTTTGGGTGTCGTTGAATTCCGGCACCGTGGGTATCACGCTTTGCAGGAATACCGCCGTCATTTGTCCGGACGAGTTCCCCAACTGGAACATCACGCTCATGGGAGATTGCTGGCGCGCCGCCTGATACAGGCTTTGCGTCGCCGAATCATCCTGGCTATAGAGTTCCAAGGAAACGGCTACATCGCGGCGGCCAGGGGTAATCGCCAGTGGCAGCGTCGAACCAAACTCGCGCGCTCGCGTCTCCAGATTATTCTTCACGCCGATTGAGGCGCTGATAACAGAGAAGAATTGCGAGGCCGAACTTCCGAGCCATGCTTGCCCGAGATTTCCCGGCACAATCGAATAATCGAAGGCCGCCGAGGCCGGTTCGTCCGGAAAGCTCTGCAGGGATGCGACGCCCGCCGCAAAGCTGCTGCTATCGATCACGTCCTGCGCCAATCCACTGAACTGGACCTCGTGATAATCTCCGTTGACCTTGATCTCCATTTCATTTACCGTGGCGCCATGCAACACTCGCTGCACAGCCGTCGAGGGCGACCAGTAATCGAAGATCGAGACAGAAGGCAGAAAGGTGGCTGGCGAATAAGTCACCGTAGCTTCAATCGGGGCGCCGGCCGCGGGCACGGTTGTGAACGGTGCATTCAGCACAACGTGCGAGGGATCGCTGATAGCCGCCACAAAGCGGATTTCGTTTGAAGACGAAACCGCCTGTCCCACAGTCAGGCCGTGCGGTGCGCTGAACCCGATATTCGCGCCATCTGTCGCCGAAGCCACGGCTCCGCCCAGAAACTGACCGGGAACGCCGCCCAGCGCCGATTGGAAGAGCGGACCGTACGAGGGTCCAGCGCTGCTCTTCTGCCAGCTCGTCAAGTAAGTCTGCAGCGCAAAGCTCGTACGAAGCCGCCCGCCGTTCGGCACGCCGGGAAAGGTACGGCTTCCCGTCTTATCGCGCCGCGTTGGGAGATCCGACTGCTGCTGAATGGCCAGCTTTACCGCCGGAATCCGGCTTGCCGCCGAGATTGCCGACACCGCGCCATAGGTTGATTCGACCGCCGTATAGAAGCGGTTTGAGTTAGAAAGAATGAAGGACATACTAACTTATGCTTACTCCGATCTCAAAAGTGATCTTCGCTGTCTGAATGAAATTTTTACCGCCGTGCTTCACTGGCCCGAACGCCACTTGGTATCCGCCGCCATAAAACATCCCGCCGCCCCAATCCCCGGAGCTGCCGTTCAGCACGCCCATTACCGCATCTGCATAGGTTTCGAGGGCTGCCTGCACGTTGTCCACACGATCTTCCGAGTGTCGTAGATCGATCGCCATTTGCATGGTTCCGGAGAATGTCCGGAATTTCTCCACCTGGCTATTTACGATCTTTTCGCAATAGATATTTGCAGCCGGATATCGCACCGTATTACTTCGTTCGGCGAGCTCCGGCGCAATATTGCCGGTCCGGATCTGTGCCGGATCGAGTAATGGCGGCAGAGCGCTTAAGGTGAGGGTAGCCAGGCTCGCGTTTACGCCGCTGGTCCCTGTCAACCGCTGAATTACTGATGCCGACGCTGTGCTTCCAAGTTGGGGAATCATTTATCCTCTCTGTAATAAGCGTGGCAGGGACTGCAAGTAGGCTGGTTTCTGTCCTTTGCCGGGAAGCGATCCGACTTGAACCAGCGGTGCTGGCTGTTCCCATGTCTGGCCTGCCAAAAGCAGCGCGCTGTTTTGCCGGTACATTGCATCTGGCGAAATTCCGGCGTAGACATTCCATCCGGTAGTATTCGCCGGCGCAGACCCTGGCCCCGCCAGGAACGTACTCGATGTTGTAGCTATGGTACTCACCGTCGCGGGCGCGCCCTCTTCGCCGTTTTGGTTCACCCAGGTCACGGTGACGTAGTACAGACCATCCGGAAGAGCGCCTGGGAACTGCGTCAACATCGGGGTTTCCGCCCGCGGCACCGGCATCCCCGCAATCCCCACGCCGATCTCAATTAACTTGCTATATGCCCATTTCGCCAGATCGTGAAATTGATCGCGCTTGCCCGCATACCGGTCATTCAGTTGACTGTTGTAGGCGTCCATATAAATCAATTCCAGCGTGCGCGCTGTGTGCCACAACTTAAGCGGTGGAGTCACTACAACTGTGTCCAACTTAGGTTGTGGCGTCAGCCAGAATAATTGGTCCGCGTATCCAGCCCGTCGCATCGCGCCCGTCAGATCCATCGCCAATTCGTCTTGCGCGATTGCCATCTTCTGAGTCGTGTCGATTCCCTCCACGCTGGCCACATTGAGTAATTGGGAATCCTGCGCTGTCAGGTCCTCGATACACGAGATCGGACCATCCGTGAAGAGAGCCATAAAGTTAGGCCTTCTCCCGCTTGCCGCCAGTTAGCTTAGCCATATCGCTGGTAGATACGACGGTAAACTGCACTTTGGCTGCGTCGGCCGCCTGCTCGGCGATACGCCTGGCGTCGGCTTGCGCTTCAACGTAAGCTTTGGCCTCATCCGCAGTGGCAAGGCGAGCGCGATTCTCCGTAATCATCTTCGCCGCCACCGGTCTCGTCACTTCCGTGTACCTGCCGGCCTTGCCGCCATCTTCTGTCTCCTTGCTGACGAGGATCGGAAACGGGTCGGTAATCTCCGCTTCGGTTTCGCGAAGTTTCTCGAAATAGAGCTTTAGGTTCATTCGAATCTCCTGTTGGGGCCAGGCGCGCCTGGCCCCCTGATGAGTAACGGCTCTTACTACGTGTTTACCTGTACGCCCAGTTCGTTCCGCAGAACGCCGCAGCCGTACAGAACGTCAACCGTGAATTGCTGTGCCAGCGTGTTCGGCTGGTAGCTCATCACCACGCGCATTCCGAAGTTGCCCATTTCGGCATATTCGGCGATCGCGCCGGTTCCCGGCAGTGGTTGCGGTAGGCGCCGCATTACCAGACCAATCGCGTTCTTCGTGAAGGCCAGATTGTGAGTATTGATCGGGCTGCTTCCCGTCTTCGCCACAAATTGCGACCGAAACACGAAGAAGTCCTTCACTTTACCGATGGCCCCATCCACGATCGCGCGTAGCCCTGCCTCGCCTGCGTTAGAAAATTCGCTGAAACGAGGGATCTGACGCCAAGCCGAATACGTGTTAGCGTCGACCACCATGTACTTCTGCTCCAGCGGCGGAGCTTTCGCCAGGAAAAGCGCCGTTTCCGCGGAATCCACCACGGCTTCGGTAATAGTTGTACCCGCCACGCCCACCGGCGCGTTCAGCGTGAATCCGCCATATAGGTTCAGCAGATCGGTTTCGATGCGCTGCGCGATCGCAGCCACCGCCGGCTGCAGGTAGACCTTCAGCAGGTCCGGCACCGCTAGCACTTTAACGACGTCGGGAATCTGGAACGTCGATTCCACATGTGTATTCAGGACGATCTGGGCATTGCCCATGTTCGGTGTCTGAGGCACCACAGCGGCGCCTTCTAGGATGTTGTTTGCCACCATGGTTGGTGGAATCGGTACGTTAATCGTGTTGCCGGCATTCGCCAACACAGGTTCATAATCGCGATTGACCAGGTTTCCCATTACGAGATTCCCGACCAGCACCGGCAAAGCGTCCGCCGCCACCAGTTTCACAATCGCGTTTGCGACGTTTAATGAGGTAATTGCTCCCATTCGTTCTCCCTTTCGTTTTTGCCGGCCTCAAGCCGGTACTTCTCTACAGACCGCGTAAGGTCTGTGACGCTACGCGCACGATTTCATCTCGCACTCGCTGCATCTCTTCTGCGCTCATACCCGGCCGGATGCGCTCCAGCGTGATGGCTTCGTTACCCGAAGCCGGAGCCTTGAAGGTGGCGGAAATCCCGCTGCCCCCCGCAATCCTCGCCGGCAGAAATTCGGGATTCTCGTTTACGAACGACGTGAGATATTCCTTCATGGAAACCTCTCCGCTCTCGCCGCGAGCCACAAATCTTCCATCGGGACCACGCTGAATTCCGTCTTGCACCGCCTTGAACGCAAGGTCGATCTTGGATACGCCCAAACGCTGCAGTTCCGCGCGCACCGCCGAATTCCGTTCCGCTTCGTCGGCCGCCTGCCGGCTGCGCTTGTTCTCCTCGACGACTTCATTCAGCCGCCGCTCCAGTTGCTCGCGCCGTTTGCGCTCTTCCTGCAACTCCACTTTGTAAGCGGGCTCGCTCTTGGCTTGCTCCGCGACAGTGAACTCCTGAATTGCTTGCCGCACAATTCCCTGTATGTCTAGTTCTTCCATATCCCTCCAATCGGTCTTCGTTATAAGCCCGGCAGTGCTGTAACTGCCATAATGAGCACGCGCCGGGTCGCAAGGCCGCGCTAAACCACGCCCTGTTCAATCTCGTCGGCGACCTTGTTCTTAATCTCGGGTCGCGCATCCGTCAGATACTTCAGAGCGATGGTTTTGAATACCTGCTTGGTAAGCGTAGGCGACTGAATCCCCAACGCCAGCAGATTTTTTGCGTCCTGCAAATCGTTGCTGAAATCGTCAATGTCAAAGTCATCCAGGCCCGCAACGCCGATCATGTTCTCGTCCTGGCGCGCCGCTGCGATAGCGCTCAAGATCTGTCGCACAACATCCTTCACCATGTCGCCGTAAGCCCGGAGTACTTCCTCCGTAGTCGAGAAATCCAACTGCTTGCCCAAGGCGGATTGATGCGCCGAGCCCGAACTCGAGCCGGCCTGCGTCATCAGGTAACACACGCGGTAAATCTCGTCCTTGAGCTTGTCCAGGTTGTCAGCCGCAATCTGATAAACTTTGCCCTCCGGCTCCGTCCATCCAAACCGGTCTTGGGGGCCCATTTGGATGTAATAGGATTCGCCGACAATCTGACTCCATTCCCGATCCGAGTAAATAACCGGCGTTGCAAACAGGCCCATTGCCAAGGCCCAGGAAAGCGCATTCGACTTATTGAAATGTTCCAGTTGGAGCAGGGCTGCCTTATTCGTAAGCCACAAGCCCTCGCTCACTTTCATTCGGAAGACGGGCACCCGTTTTAAGGCGGCGAAGCCGTGTTTACCCTGGTCAATCAGCTCCACGGATTTCGATTCGCCGGCTTGCCGGAAGATCTTGAAGTCTTCACGGTCGTAATATATCCACCGCGTTTCCCGCTCCCACTTCGCGTCCGTAACCTTCGATTGCTGTAGGCACTCAGTCCGGATTACCACCCATTCCAACCGGCCCGTCTCGTCGTAACTCCAGTTGATGACTTCGTCTGGCCCATAGTTCAGCAGATAAGCCCGCGAACGTCCGGAAGCATCTTCCTCGGCGCGCGTCGACGCCGGTCCATTCGCGCGTGGAAAGTCCACCACCACATAACTGCTGCCGCATACCAGCGTCTCGATTAGGCTATGCCGGCAAAATTCCGCGAGTGTCGTACCCTTGAAGTCGCAGTCGGCAGAGAATTCGCCATAAAAGCGCTTGGCTCCGGCCGCCATTGCATCGAACGTCAGCACGGGGGAGCGCCGCATCAGAGTCGCCGCATACCAATCGACAATCGACCCAATGTAGTTTTCGTAAAACACCCGCTGCAGCCTCTCGGAGTAGATCTCGTTCGGCTCTTTGTGGCGCCTGGCAAGATATTCCGACGCGTGCTCGCGGAGTTGCTCGCCTCCCGCGTAAAGATCGCGGTATCGTCGCCACATCGCCTTCCGCGATGCATATTCGGGGTGTTCCCGGTTAATGGTCTGGTTCAAATCAGCCTCCCCTCGCGTGGTCCAATGACGGGAAGCGGCTTGCCTTCCTGCCAGAGCAAGTAACCCAACGCATCGGAAAGATGCGACCGCATACGATCCCGCTCTTTGTCGATTTGATTGCTATCTTCTTTGTAAGACACTTGTTCAAGGTCCTTTATCAGTTCTTTGCACTTTCGGTCTACTAACAGTCCGATATCGCCCGCCGCCGATCGCAGCATCGCGTTGGTCAAGTTCACACGGTCGCGAACCAGCGGATTGCTCCGTGGCGCCCCGTACCGTACAGGACCCTTCGCATTCGCTACGAAATATTCGCGGATCATTTCGTAGTCCGTACTTCCCGTGGTCTGATGCTGATAGCCCGAGGCGTCCCCGTAAACCACCACTTCCGCGTTATGCTCCGGAAATTTCTCCAGGAACTCGCGGCATGCGTCGCGGGTCGTCGCGCCTCGCAGAAATATCTCGTCAAGCACTCGTATATTGCTTCCAATCCGCTGCGCAATAATCGAGCACATTGGGTCCACATTGAAGTCCAGCGCCCAGAACAGCGTCCTGTTGCGGTCTGGCTTCAAATCCGTCACATGGTCCTGTCTCGAGAAATTCCAGTAGACCTTGCCTCCTGTTAGAGCCAGGTAAGATCCGAGCACTTCTTGTTCGAAGAATTTCTCGTCGTAGCTGTCCTTCAGCCGTTCGTAGAAATCTGGGACCTGCGCAAGCAAATGCCGGTTCTCAAACGGCTTCGCTACGGTCGCACTGTATCCGGCAACCTTGTCCGAAAAGAATTTCCTGTAGACCCAATCGAAACCCTTTGGCGTCCACACCGCGAAGCCGCACAACTTCTTTGCCTTCGGGTCCCGCAATCTTCCTTCAAGCCGCAACCACGCGCCCTCCGGAGAGTAGGTCAATTCGTCCAGCCCGAACCACGCAAGGTTCGTACCTCGCAGACGCTCGAACTCTTCCACCGAGCGGAAAATCACGCGCGACTTCGTATCCAACATCGTCGTCACGTTTTCCGCTTTGTTGTGTTCAAAGGGAATCTTATTGACGTCCAGCAGTTCGAACAACGCCGCCTGCGTCGCGTCGCGCAACATAGGAAATGTCGGCGCGCCAACCAAACCCATCCTTCCCGGATTGAGGTAACTCATCCGGATCGCTTCGTGGCAAAGGGCCTGGCTCTTTCCGCTGCCTATTGGCCCTGAAAATCCTTTAAATCGCGCTCTCGATGAGTGAAATGTTTTTTGGGAGGGCAACGGGTCATAATTTATTCCTCTAAAAAGTTCCCTTCCGGTTCGATCCATGTAACAGTGATCTCCCTTGGCACTTCCACCTCCTGCCCGCACTCCTTCTCGACCTGCAACAGCTTTAAGTACTCAGCCAGCGTCGGCTTGAGCGTTCCGTTTGCCAGGCACTCCTCAAAGGCTTTTAGTGCCTTGGTGACCAACTCAGGCAGACTTCGCGGCGGATCCTCTTTAACTTTTGCCATCCTCCGCTTCGGCCTCTTGCCATCTTTGGACCTCGGTTTCCATCTGAGTATTTGTTGTTCCATAGTGGTGGGAAATAAAAAACGGCTCCGTGAAATCACGGAGCCGCATAAGTTCTCTTCCCGACTAGAGAGTAACAGCAGCGCCTATCGGTTTATCCGCTGCCTTATATGGAAACTCTTGAAACTAAACTAAATATAAATCTTATTGATTGGTGACCAGGAATTTGCCGCCGCTTCCCGCGGCAATGTGCAACGTTTCCTTGCCCACTAATTGCTCGAATCGCGGTAGTTTCGGGCCTTCCACCACAAGATAGTAGCGATCGCCTGACCTCCACCTGCGCTGAAAGTCTTGGTCGTTGATAAACACGTCCTTCGGGGCATCCGGGGCGTACGATCCGTATTCCAGGTTATTAACCCGTCCATTCAACAGCAGCGCACGGCGGTCAGCATAAAAAAATATGGAGGAAAATGTATAGTACTGATCGTCCACGACTAACTGTCCCGCCGGAGAGCGAACTAATGCCGTCGCCAGTGGACGAGAGGATAAATACGGATCAAATCTCACTAACGCCAGTCTCGCGGCATGAAAAAACAGGACCATCATCGCCGCTAGTGCAGCCGTAGGCACTCGGTTCCAGCTCCGCCATGCGCCGCTCGCGCCAATCAGAAATGCAATGCAAGCGAGCGCCAGTGGTAGGCGCAGGTACGCGAACGCGTTCAAGGTCAAATCGGCCATGTGCGCCAGGGACAAAGTATAAGCTTCCGGGCTTTGCTGATTCAGCGCTACGGAAATGTCTCCCGGCGTTGCAGCACCGTGCACCATCCACAAGATCACTGCGATGATTGCCGCCGCGAGTGAGCATATCAGCGCCAGCGCCTTCGTTCCCAATCTAAGCCACGGGTCTTCCGTGGCAATCGCACAGCCCAATAGGAGCGCCAAGGCCGGATAGCAGGGCATCGAGTAATACTCCTGAGTTGTCGAAAGCGTAAAGAACACCAGGATGAAGCCGCACCAACAGAGCGCCATCAAACGCGTTCGCGAAGCCCGATCCTGGCGCCTGTAACTCAGGCGAAGCGTCGCTGGGAAGTACACACTCCAAGGAAATAGCCACAGGAGATGGAATGCCCAGAACAGCCACCGCGGCACTGTGTTGTAATCCCTGGGATAGCGTAGATTTAAAAAGCGAAGTACATGCTCGTTGATGAAGTAAAACCAGAAGAAGCCATGATACGAGCCGCGTTCGCTGTGCATGGTGAAATCCAGATATGGCGGATTCCGCAAAGTAGCAAGTACATGCCATGGCGCCGCGATCACCAGCAGTAACAGGATTCCGCGTCCCGGCAGCAAGCGCGCCCATGTCCGACGCGCCAGTAACTGCCTGGTCAGCGCGAGATACAACACTGCGGCCGCAGCCGGAAAGACGGCGGCAATCAATCCCTTCAGCAGCAACCCCGTTCCAATCGCTGCCCACATCGTCAATGCCCAGCGCATAGAATGCGCCTCCGTGTGATCTGTTGCCCGCAGGAGGCCCCAGAGCGCTACAGTCACACACAGAGTTAAGATCACATCCGGCAGAAGGATGCGCGTAAAGAGAAACAGCCCCACGCAGGTGGCTAGCGCGATCCCCGCGTACATTCCGGCCTGTCGCCCGAATGCCCAGGCCCCAAATCGTGCAGTCACCCAACACAACATCATCGCTGAAAGCGCAATCGGAATCCGCGCAGCCCAGTCATGCACCCCGAAGATCGCAAACGACGTCGCGATCACCCAGTATTTCAATGGAGACTTTTCTAGATACGCCACCCCGTCGAGGCGCGCCGTAACCCAATCGCCCGATTGCAGCATGTTGCGCGCAATCTGCGCCTGCACCGCGTCCACATCGTCCATCAACGAAGGCGGACTTACAATGCATCCAAGGAAAACCAGCGCCGCAATCAGCGCGACGATTAGTGAATAGTGGCGGGAACCCTCGCCGCTCGTGACGCCTCGCGGGAAACGCCCGCCACCTTCCAGCGTTTCATCCACAGGAACAGCGTCATCAATCCCCATAAGTGATATCCGGCATTGACCCGGCGGCCCATGTGATCCCGAATCAGCGACTCGATCGGTTGAGCGTGGAACACTCCCGTCTCCTCGATCGCCCTTGAAGTTAACGTATTCGTCAGCAATTGCCGCAGCGGACCGCGAAACCAGTCGTGTGTGGGAATATCGAACCCTGTCTTCTTGCGGTCGATTACCGTTTGTGGCAACTTACCACGCATCATTTCCTTCAAGATATACTTCTGCCGAAGCCCTCGAACCTTATAGTTTTCCGGCAGTGATGCCGCGAACTCCACGATCCGATGATCTAAAAAAGGCGGCCGCACTTCAAGTGAATGCGCCATGCTCATGCGATCGGTCTTATAAAGAATATCGTCCGGCAGATAGTAATTCTGATCCGCCAGAAGATATCGTTCAATTGGTCCGGCGCGATCTACCCCTAATTGCTCCACTAATATCCGCAGCCCCCGGCCGCCGGCGCCCACTAACATCCGTCGCCGCTCGTCCGCCGAAAAGGTTCCATTCCAGAAGAAATGCGCCTCGTCGGGATGCATCTCGCTTCCCTGCATCCAACGCTTCAACTTATATTCAAGGCCAATCTTCTCGTTCGAAACAGGCATGTACCGCGTGATCGCCGCGCGCACAAATCGGCGCAACGCAATCGGCGTCTTTCTGAAAGGCCGCGCCAAACGTCCGGCCATATGGGTCAGGTATCCCCCGAATAGCTCGTCGGCGCCTTCGCCCGAAAGGGCAACCGTAACATGCCGGCGGCTCATACGCGAGAGGAACCATACAGGCAAAGCGCCCGCATCCGCGCTCGGCTCATCCGAATAGTACGAAAAATCCAGGATCGCGCTTTCCAGATCCTCCGCCGGATTCAGATCAAACTCGTGATGGTCGGTGCCGTAAATCCGCGCCACATCGCGAAAATAGCGGCTTTCGTCAAAGCTTCGCCCTGCGAAAGAGACCGAAAATGTTTTCAACGGAGTTGCCGATTCCTCCGCGGCGTAGTGCAGAATCGTCGAGGAATCGAGCCCGCCTGAAGCCCATACCCCCACCGGAACGTCTGCCGCCAGGTGCTCTCGCACCGAGGCGCGCATGAGGCCATCCAGTTCTTCCTTTGCCTCCTCGAATGTCCCGGCGCGTTGACCGCGCGGAAGAGTCCACCACGGCTCAATCCAGGTCTTGCCGTTCCGCCATTCTAAAAAATGCCCCGGTCGAACTTTCTTGATTCCCTCGATCAATGTATCCGGCCCGGGAACGTAATTCACCGCCAGATAGGAGTCAAGCGCCTCCGTGTCCAAAACACGCGGGACTTCCGGATGCTCCAAAATCGCCTTTAGTTCCGACCCGAAATAGATCTCGTCTCCATGCCGGTAGTAATACAGCGGCTTGATCCCCATCCGGTCGCGCGCCAACACAAGCCGCCGCCGCGAATCCATCCACAGGGCGGCTGCGAACATCCCGCGCATCCTGGCGAAGCAGGCAGTGTCCCACTGCAAAAAAGCCCGTAGGACCGTTTCAGTGTCGCACTTCGACCGGAATCGATGCCCCAGGCCTTCCAGTTCGGCGCGAATCTCCCCGTGATTATAGATTTCCCCGTTGAACGCAATAGTTGTATTGCCGTCCTCGGTGGTAATGGGCTGGTCGCCGCCCTCTAAATCGATAATTGCTAGCCGGACCGCGCATAATGTCGCGACGCTGCCTTCGTAAATGCCTTGCTGATCGGGTCCCCGGTGAGAAAGCGCTTCATTGATGCGCGCCGCGATTCCTCGCCGAGGCGCGCTGTGAAGGCGGGTAAATCCCGCTATACCGCACATGGATAGACCTGAATTCCTCCTCGATTTGCAAAATCAATCGGAATGCGTAGAATATACCACGCGGCTAACCTCAGCATTAAGCCAACTTTGCGGGGCTTCCCACCCACGGGTGTTGGTATCGTCAAGGAACGTTTTTGCCTCAACCTTTTGCGGTGATCCGACGTCTAACTTACGATATCTACTTCGCGGAGGAAACGAGTGCGGTCGTTCGTGCCGGTGATCTGTGCTTTTGTATTGGGTGCTTGTAATCGAACCTCGCCGCCCGTAACCCACGCCGCGGCCCCTAAACCGACCGAAACCTTGCCCGTTAAGCGCGAAATTCGCCTCACAGGCACAATTCAGGCGGTTCACTCTTCCAAGATCCTGGTTCCGCAGATCTACGGTCAAAATGGCCCTCTGACCTTGACGTTCCTCGTAGACAACGGCGCCATAGTCAAGACGGGCGATTCGATTGCGTCCTTCGATGCCACCGACCAGATTGACAAAGCTCGTGATGCTCGCGCCAAGTTTGACGATCTGACTCATCAGGCCGACCAAAAACGCGCTCAGAACCACGCCGACGCGGAAAAGCGCGCCTCCGATCTCCAGCAGGCCGAAGCCGATCTGGCCAAAGCCAAAATCGAGCTTCGGAAAGGCCCTCTACTTAGCGAAATCGACCGCCTCAAGAATGAACAAAAAGCGGCGATCGCCCAACTCCACGTCCAAAGTCTTCAGAAATCGAATGCGCTTCACGATCAGGCCGATGGGGCCGCTCTGCGAATCCTGGAACTTCAGCGCGATCGCCAAAAGGTCGCCCTCGAGCGCGCTCAAAGCAACATGGATAAACTTGAAATCAAGGCATCCCTCGGCGGCATGGTAGCCCAGCAAAACACGTGGCGCAACAATTCCATGGGGCATCCTCAGGAAGGCGACCAGCTCTGGCGCGGCGCGCCTCTCGTCAGCATCTTCGATCCATCCGAAATGTCCGTCTTTTGTCTCGTAGGCGAACCTGATGGCGCCGTTTTGAAACCCGGGACGCACGCAATGGTCTATCTCGACGCTTATCCGAACGTGGTTTTGCCGGCGCATTTCGAAAACGCCAGCCCGGTAGCCTCCGCGCCCATCGGCAGTCCCCTGAAGAGTTTTTCCGCCAGATTCAAACTGGATAAAACCGACCCCCACCTCCTGCCCGATTTGTCTGCCGCCCTCGTAATCGAACAACCTCCGGCGGGAGGTTCCAAATGAAGATCCGCTGGCGGCAGGGCTGGAAAAAGATGCGCTCCGCGGTTATTCTGCTCGTTGTTCTCGGCGCCCTGGGCGGCGCATCGGCTGCCGTCTATCGCCTTCGCCAGGCGCAAGCAGGCGTCGAATATCCCACCGCCCCAGCCCGCAAAGACGATTTCTCCGTCATTGTTCGCTGCCGCGGCAGCCTGCGCGCCCGCCGTTCTGTACCAGTCTATGCCCCAATCGTTCCTCAGTTGCGGATCGCCTGGCTGGCGCCGGCGGGACAACCCATCAAACAGGGCGAAACCATCATAAAATTCGACTCGAGCGCCTCGCAGCAACAGCTGGACCAAAAGGAATCCGCTTTGCGCCAGGCTCAGGCTACGCTCGATCAGGAACTTGCTCAAGCCAAGGTCATCATCGAACAGGATAAGAGCGATCTCGCCGACACCAGCTTCAACGTCGAAAAAGCCCGCCTCGAAGCCTCAAAAACCGAAATCGTCAGTCAGATTCAGGGCGAGGAAAACAAAATCGATCTTGGCATGGCGCAGGAAAAGCTGAAGGTCCAGGAAGCCACTGTGGCCCTGCACGACACCTCCGAAAAATCCAAACTTGCGTCTCTTACGCGCCTGCGCGATCAGGCTCAAAACGAAGTGAAGATCACCAAATCGCGCATCGCGGAAATGGAAGTCAAATCCCCCATCTCCGGCATCGTTGTTTTTCTTCCCAATTACTCGCAAGGCTGGATCAACGCCAAACCATTCAAGGCGGGCGACAACGCCGGCGCCGGGCAGCAGGTCGCAGAAATTCCCGATCTCACCACGCTCGAAATGGATGCCAAAGTCGAAGAGACCGATCGCGGCCGCATCACCACAGGCTTGGATTCGCGTATCCGCATCGATGCCCTCCCCGAACTCGCGATTAATGCCAAGCTTGCCCAAATCTCTCCTCTCGCCGAGCAGGGCTTCGAATGGCCGCCTACCCGCAGCTTCCACGCTTATGCCGCCCTGGAGAAGCCGGATCCCCGTTTGCGGCCCGATATGAATGGCGGCATGGATGTCGTCATCGATCGCATCCCGAATGCCATTAGCATCCCCGCAAAAGCCCTCTTTACCCGCAACGGCAAACCCATCGTTTATCTGGCCAATCATGGCCGCTACACCCCGACGGATGTCGAAATCTTGGCGCGCAACCCGGATGAAATTGCGATCAAAGGTATTCCGCCAGGCTCCTCGGTAGCGCTCGTCGACGTTGCCAGATTGGAAGTCAAGAAATGAAAAAGCGTCTCATCGCCTTGTTCGTCACGCTTGTAGCCATCGGCGCCGCCGGAGTCTTCGCATGGGGAGCCCTGCGCGCATCCAAAGCCGTCGTTTCTGCTTCAACCTCCGACGTTCCCACTACGCGGGTGAAGCGCGGCCGCGTCACCATCACCGTTTCCGCTCGTGGGGAATTGCAAGGTGGAAATTCCGAGATGCTCGTGGCGCCTATGGCTGGCGTCGACACCATGGCAATCACCTCACTCCGCGAACCGGGCGAGTTAGTGAATGCTGGCGATGTCGTCGTTCAATTCGACACTACCCAGCAGGAATACAATCTACGCGAAGCTGAAGCCGATCTTCTCGAAGCGGAGCAACTGGTCATCCAGGCCAAGGCTACAAGCCAGGCCGTTCAGGAAGAATCCCAATATCAGTTCGAATCCACTAAGTCCGATCTTAAGCTGGCGCAACTCGAAGTTCGCCGCAATCCGTTGCTGCCCTCCATCGTCGCTCGCCAGAACGATCTTGCTGTCGAAGCCGCCCAAAATCGCCTGCACCAGGCCGAACAAGACATGGTTAATAAGAAGGCCAATGCGGAAGCCGGCATCGCCATTCAAGAGGCCGCTCAGAACAAGGCCAAAGTCGCCTCCCAAACCGCGCAGCGCATGATCGACAGCATGACCCTCAAGGCCAAGACCACCGGCTACTGCAATCTGCAACCGAATACGTCGGGCAATATTTTCTGGGGCGCGCCTTTACCCGCGCTTCAGCTTGGGGACACCGTGCGCGCCGGCATGGCCGTCGTTCAGATCCCCGATATGAAGAATTGGGAAGTGAGCGCCAACATAGGTGAACTCGATCAGGGCCACCTTTCGCCAGGCCAAAAAGTATCCGTGGCCATCGTCGCGCTCGCCGGCAAATCGTATGCCGGCCACGTCAAGACCATGGGCGGCACCACCGGCCCATCTTGGGATCGTCACTTTGAAACCCGCATCGCGCTCGATGAAACCGGCCCCGATCTTCGCCCCGGTATGAGCTCAAATATCGTGATCACGTCCGAAGTTCTGGACGACGTGATCTGGATTCCGTCCCAAGCCCTTTTCGAAAGCGATGGCCGTTCCTTCGTCTACCTTCAGACGCCCTCGGGATTCACTCCGCACGACGTCAAACTCGTCCGCCGCAGCGAGAGCCAGGCCGTTCTCACCGGGCTCAACGAAGGAGTCTCCGTCGCCATGTCCAACCCCACGCAACAGAACACTCCGGCTGCCAAGCAGCAAGGCGCTCTTAAGGCTCTTGGGCAATGATTCTCATTTCGGATTTCGGACAAGCCTTCTCCAATCTTCGGGCCCAGAAAACGCGGACGCTGCTGACGGCTCTGGGCATCGTCTTCGGCGTTGGCTCTGTGATCGGCATGCTCGCCATCGGCGCTGGCGCTCGCGAGGAATCGCTTCGTTTCATCGAACAACTCGGCGTTCGGAACGTCCTCATCGATTCCCGCCCCGCCGCTAGCGACGAAGAGATGCAGCAGCGGCGCCGCTCTTCGCAAGGCCTCAACGATCGCGATGTGCGTATCCTCAAAGCCAATATCGAGGATCTGGAAACCATGTCCGCCCGTCGCTCCCTGCACCCGGCTCGCGTTCTCCCCAAGCCGTCGCGCGAAGTTCCTGAGCTGTACGGCGTACGTCCCGCCTATTCCATCATCCACAGTCTCCGTCTCGCCGAAGGCCGCTTCTTCGATGAATCCGACGACGCCGGAAGCGCCGCCGTATGCGTCCTCGGCGAAGGCGCCAAAGTCAATCTCCTCGGTTACGATTCCGCGCTTGGCAAATTCGTCAAGGTAAATGACACGTGGCTCGAAGTAGTGGGCGTACTTCAGGAACAGATTATGGCCGGCTCACAAAGCTCCGGCGGAGGAATGCAGGATATCAATAACATCGTCTATATCCCGCTCAACACCTTTCAATATCGCTATTGGGATCAATCGAATAACCTCAAGGACGATCTCGATGGCGTCGAAATTCGCCTGAAATCGGATGCCGATAGCATTGAGGTCGCGAAAGTAGTCACGGCGGTTCTCAACTCAACCCACCACAACATCCAGGATTTCACCGTCACCATCCCCGCGGCCCTGCTTGCGCAGCAGAAACGCACGCAGACTATCTTTACCTACGTGATGGTCGCCATCGCCGCAATATCGCTATTAGTCGGTGGCATCGGTATCATGAACATCGTGCTCGCCACGGTCCTTGAGCGTACGCGCGAAATCGGCATCCGCCGGTCCATCGGCGCTCGCCGCTTCGATATCGTTCGTCAATTCCTCACCGAGTCCGTCTTGATCTCGGTCGGCGGAGGGCTCCTCGGAATCGCTTTCGGTTTCTTCCTGGCTTGGCTGATCGCCCGCACCGCCGAATGGAAGACCATCGTCACCACGGCGTCGGTGGTCATCGCGTTCGGTGTCTCGGTATTAGTCGGCGTCGTGTTCGGAATTTATCCGGCCATGAAAGCCTCTAAGATTAACCCCATCGACGCCCTCCGCTACGAATAAGGGCGCTGCTTACTTCGGTTTCATCACCAGCACCATCACTACGGCGCCCAGCAAAAACGCCACTAAACACCAGATCACAATCAACAAAATGTTCGTGGGCGGCTTTACCTGCGGCGGAGGAATTTTCGGCGCTTCCATTTTTATTGCCGGCATTTGCATCTGAGGCGCTTTCGGAGCCTGCACCTTAGGAGCCTCGAACTTCGGCGCCGCCACTTGGAATTTGGGCATCGCCATACCGCCGCCGGCCCCTGCGGCGCCCGCGGCCGGAGCCGAACCCGCGCTTTCAGGCGACGCATTGGGCGCGCGCATCATCTGAGTGTATTCGCTCGGTCCCGTTGGCCCGGATGGAGCGGCGGGGGCACCGGGGGCACCGGGGGCACCGGGAAAGGACGCGGGCCGAAACGCACCCGTTGCGCCGCCTCCCATCGAAAACGGAGGCGCCGGCGTTCCCGCCTGAGGGGGCGGGGCGCCCACTTCCGGACGTCCGAACATTTGCGTGAACTCACCGGCCTTTTTCGGCTCAGCAGCCGGCGTCGATGGCGCCTCTGCCGGGAAAGACGGAAAGGGACTGTTCGGAAACTGAGAACCCGGCGTCGAAACCGGACGTCCCGCGTTAAACATGCGGGTGAACTCGCCCTCTGTCGATTCCCGCGGCGCAGGTGCGGGCGTCGGTTCCGCGCGGAAGGCGCCAGAGCTGAGCATGCGCGTGAATTCGCCTTGTTCCGCCTGCTTTGGCGGCTCCGGCCAATCCCCCGCGATCGGCTTGTTCGGCAGCGGCGAATTGAACATCTTGGTAAATTCGCCCGGGCCAGACCCCCTCGGCGGCTGTTGCGTGACGGGCGGCGCCACTGGCGCTCGCGGCAAATCGGGCTCGGCCATCGGCGTGGGCGGAGTCGCCCGAAACATGGCCGTGAAGGTACTCGGACCTGAAGAGCTGGATGGAGCAGATGAACTTGGCGGGACCGTCGGATTATGCAGTTCCGGCTTAAACGAAGCCGCGGGGGGACCCGACCGGAACATCTGCGTGAACTCGCCCGGGCCGGCTGGTTTCGTAGATGGCGGTGCTACGACAGGCGGCGCGGCTGGAGTCTGAGATAGCGCTGGTTCTGCCGGCGCAGCGGTTGGTCCCGCGTTAAACATGCCGGTGAACTCGCTGGCGCCGGGAGCCCCGGAAGCCCCGGATGATGCCCCAGGACTTGGCGGAATCGGTGGAATTGGCGCCTCCGGCTTAACCGAAGCCACGGGCGGCGCCGGGCGGAACATTTGCGTGAACTCGCTGGCCGCTCGAGGAGGCGGCGCGGCGGCAGACGCAATAGGCGTCTGCGCTGGATTCGGATCAGTCATCCCCTTCGGCGGCCCCGCATGGAAGTTGCCGGTTGCCCCCAGACCCGGATCCGCGCTTGGAGTTGAAGAACTCGGCGCGACGGATGGCCCCTCCGGCTTACCCGAAGCCACGGGCGCCGCCGGTTGGAACATCTCTGTGAACTCGCTCGGGCTAGAAGCGCCGGCCGCTGGGGGCGTGGTAGCCGGCTTAGGCGAATCCGTTTTCGCCGGACCTGCGGCCATGGTGTTACGAAACATGCTGGTGAATTCGCCAGGGCCGGAGACTCTGGATGACTTAGAGGACTGCTGGGCCGGCGGCACTGCTGGCGCCTGAGGTAGAGCCGGTTCTGGCGCAGGTGCAGGTGGCGCCGTGCGAAACATACTGGTAAACTCGCCCGGACCAGACTCTTGCGGCGCGGCGGCGGGTGGCGGGACTGGCGGCGCCTTGGGCGGGTCCGGCGTCGCCATGGGCGCAGACGGAACCACCGTCGCAGCCTGAAACATTGCCGTGAACTCTCCGGGCTTCGTCGAAACCGAAGACGGTGACTGCATCGCGAACGTACCGCCCGGCGTGGCAGGCTCAAGCGGAAGCGAAGGAGAAAACACCTTCGAAGTCACAGGCGTTCCTGACCCGGGCGCCGGCTTTCGAATCGGTGCGGGCATTTCCATCGTCTGCGTTACGGAACCGGGCGGCAGTTCCCCGGGCGCGGAAAGGGGCGCTTCCGCTGCGGGTTTTCGCGCTTCCGCGAAGGGCGCTGGCGCCTCGTCCAACGGCACGGCCTGAAACATGCGTGTGAACTCTCCGGGCGCGCTCGCGCTCGCTACCGGCGTCGGCGGAGGCATGGGTGGTAAAGACGGAGCTGGCGGCGGTACGACAGGCGGCAGCGGCTCGGCCCTTTCGCTTTGCTCGGCTTTTGCCGCCGCCTTTTGAAACATTAGCGTAAACTCGCCCGGTTCACTTAGCTGCGGCGCATGTGCCACGGGCGCCGGTGCGGCCGGAGGCGCCGTGGGGATTTTCCACGCGCCGGCCCGCGTAAACTTCGCGGCGTCCGACGCTCCCGAGCCGTGCTCCTGATCGCCCAGCCATTCGCCCAAATGCCGATATGGCGGCGCTTCCGTAACCACATACGTGACGCCTTCGTTATCTCCCACTTCCAACAATTTCCGAAGCGCCTCAGGAGGCAAATTACGCAGACGCCCCAGCAGCGCCTCGTTCTCCGCAGTCTTGCCTCCCACGAGCACATGCACCACCACATCGCGCCCGCTCGCGATCTGCCGGGCACGAAAACTCTTGGTTCCCTCCCCCGGCAGCGGATCGATCAATTCGTATTTTTCGTAAAAATCCATTGCGCCGTCCCGCCATCAACATGTTAGCGTAAACAGCCGTGACTGCAGCCATGGACATTCTGGTCCCGTACCACCCTCGCAAATGCGCCTCTTTACGGCGCCACGCCCCTTCCTTTGAGTCAGCGGAAACTGGCCTATGCTACAGTATCCGCACGGGCTTATGAAGCTGCTCTCGCGCGTGGTCTGGTCGGAAGGTATGTACCTGGGACCGCACCATTTTCAGGTACAGAGCCGCTATTTCGAAGACTCCATTCAGTTCGCCACTTCGTCTCTCTGGTTCGCCGCTTATGGGCTCGCCGGAATCGAGCTGGATGCTGAAGCGGCGCAAAATGGCGTAGTCTCGCTTGTCCACGCCCGTGGTGTCTTTCCCGACGGCCTGCCTTTCAACATGCCTGAGAGCGACGAATTGCCCGTCGCGCGGCCCATCGCCGATTTGTTCCCTCCCACCTGTGACGGCATCGTCGTTTCGCTCGCCATCCCCCCGCGCAAACCGAACGGCTACAATTGCGCGCTCGATGCTGCCGCCGCCAATGGCGCTCGTGATGCCCGCTATCTGGCGGAAGCTCGTGTCCTCCACGATGAAAACACCGGCGTCGATGAACGGCCCGTCCGCTTGGGCCGCAAAAACGTTCGCCTGCTGATCGATACCGAACCTGCTGGCGACCTATTGACTCTTCCAGTCGCGCGCGTCGTCCGCGACCGCACCGGGCACTACGCCTACGATCCCGAATTCGTCCCGCCGCTGCTTCAGACCGGCGCCAGCCCGCGTCTGATGTCCATTACCCAGCGCCTCATCGATATTCTGAGCGAAAAAAGCTCCACCATCAGCCGCGGCGCGGGCGCGCGCGGGGAGTTTTCCACCCGCGAAATCGCCAACTTCTGGCTGCTTCATTGCGTCAATTCGGCGCTTGCGCCGTTGCGCCATCTGCTCAACTCCAAGCGTGGACATCCCGAGGAATTATTCTCCGAGCTTTCCCGGCTCGGCGGAGCGCTCTGCACCTTCGCGCTCGATTCTCATCCGCGGGATCTTCCTCTTTATAATCATGAAAATCTGAGTGAGTGCTTTGAAAAGCTGGATCGTCATATCCGTGAGCACTTAGAGACCATCGTCCCCACCAACTGCATCTCGATTCCGCTCACCTGTACGGAGCCTTATTATTTTGAAGGCGAAATTACCGACGGCAGGGTGTTCAACCGCTCGCGTTGGGTGCTGGGCGTCCGGGCCTCCATCGGTGAGGCGGAATTGATGGCCTCCGCGCCGCGCCTCATCAAGGTTTGCACCCCTCCCTTTGTTCGGGAATTGGTTAAGCGCGCCCTTCCCGGCCTCGCTCTCACGCATTTACCCGTTCCACCGCCCGCGATCTCTGCTCGCGTTGAAACCCAGTACTTCGGTATCAGTCGCAGCGGCCCTTGTTGGGACCATATGATAAAAACTCGCCAGATCGGCGTGTACGTCCCCGGCGATTTTTCTGAGGCTGAAATTGAAGTATTGGTCGTACTCGATAGCCAATAGGACGCCACGAAAGTATGACACCATCCGCAACTGTTCGCCGCCCGGACAATCTTCCTCTTCTTTTTCAGGAGGTCCTCACCGCCATTGAACGCCTGCGCGGCAACCGTCAGGGCGTCAACGACGCTGAAGCCTTCCGCCACCACACCCGCGAAGCCCTGAAGAACGCCGCTAGCGCCGGCCTCGCCGCCGGTTACAACGCAGATGATGTTCGCCTCGCAACCTTCGCCGCGGTCGCTTTTCTCGACGAATCCGTTCTCAATTCGCAGAACCCTATCTTCGCCGACTGGCTGCGGAAGCCCTTGCAGGAAGAGCTGTTCAACGTACATATCGCCGGCGAAACATTTTTTCAACATCTCCAGCAGTTACTCGGCCGCAACGATTCCGCCGATCTTGCGGATGTCTTGGAGGTCCACCATCTCTGCATGCTCCTCGGCTTCTGTGGCCGATATAGCGCCGGAAACCGCGGTGAGCTAGGCCAGATCATGAGTATGACCGGTGAGAAAATACGCCGCATCCGCGGACCCCTCGGCCCTCTTTCGCCGAGTTGGGCGCCGCCGCCTGAAAAGGCGAACGTCATAGCCGATCCCTGGGTGCGCAAGCTCGGCATCATCGCCGCGGTTTGCGCCGGCGCCATGATCCTTCTATTCGTAATTTATAAGATCGTACTTAATGGCGGGGTGCATGTCGCATGAACCCTTTATACATAGTTATCGCCATAGTAGTCTTCGCCATCATTGTTCTCACGATTGTCTATTTCATCATCCAGCGCAAGAAAAAGAAGGCGGCCCTTGCGGCTGAAGCGGCGGAGTCGCAAGAGCCAAGCGACGATGAGGTCGCCATCCTGGTCCGCGAGGCGGAAAGCAAACTTGCCGCCGCCAAATTGGAAGGCGCGAAAGCTGCGCACCTCCCCGTCTACCTCATTCTCGGCGAAGTCGGCTGCGCGAAAACCAGCGTGATGATCCATTCCGGTCTCGATGCCGAGTTAGTGGCCGGCCAGGTCAATCAACAAGGAAATGTAAGTTCCACGCGAAGCGCCAATATCTGGTATTCGCGCCGTTCCCTTTTCGTCGAAGCAGGCGGTAAGCTGCTCGGCGAAACCACAAAGTGGAAGAAACTCATCCATAAGCTCCAACCCAAAACCTCCGTAGTCGGAAAGGGTGAGCAGGCCCCCCGCGCTGCGCTCGTCTGCTTCGATAGTGAGACCTTCACCCGGCCGGGCGCGCTCGAAGCCGCCGCCTCCTCGGCGCGAGCCTTGCGTAGCCGTCTCGGCGAAGTATGCCAGGCGTTCGGCATCAGGCTTCCGGTATATGCCTTCTTCACCAAGATGGACCGTGTTCCCTTCTTCACCGAATACGTGCGCAATTTGAGTAACGACGAAGCGACGCAGGTGCTCGGCGTCACCCTTCCCATTCTCCCCGCGCGCCCCGAAGGCGTTTACGCCGAAGAGGAAACCGCCCGCCTGACTGGCAGCTTCGAAAATCTCTTTCGTTCGCTCGCCGATGCGCGCATCGAGTTCCTCCCCCGCGAGACCGATTCCTCGAAACTGCCCGCGGAGTATGAGTTTCCTCGCGAATTCCGCAAAACCCGTCAGACCATCGTGCAATTTCTGGTGGATCTCTGCCGTCCCAGTCAGTTAACCACCGGCCCATTCTTGCGCGGCTTCTACTTCACCGGAGTGCGCCCCATTATCGTCAATGAAATGGCGCCAGTTCAGGCTGCGGCGGCGCAGCCGCAGGCCAACTTCGGCTCAGCGTCAGGCGCTACTGGCATCTTTAGCGTCGGCGGTCGGCAAGCCGCTCCAGCCGCGCAGCAGCCGATTGTTGCCGGAACCCGCAAGGTTCCCCAGTGGCTCTTCCTCGGCCATTTCTTCACCGATGTACTCCTGGCCGATCGTAGCGCCATGGGAGCCAGCGGATCTAGCGTAAAGACTAGCGGAGCCCGCCGCATCCTCTTCGCCTGCGCCGCCGGGCTCTTCGTGTTCTTCACAATATTTTTTACAATTTCCTTCTTCAAGAACCGCGGCCTGGAAAATCGGGTGAATGACGCCGCCCGCGCCATTGGCCCTGGTGAGGCCGTTGGGGCCGATTTCGCCTCGGTAGACTCGCTCCGCAAGCTGGATGTGCTTCGGCAGTCGGTTGAGACCCTCTCAACCTATCACCGCCAAGGTCCGCCTACGATGTACCGCTGGGGCTTGTACATCGGCGATGCGCTCTACCCGGAAGCGCGCCGCCTCTATTTCGCCCGCTTCAAGCAATTGCTCTTCACGCAGACCCAGGCCAACGATGTGGCTTTCCTCAATGGCCTGCCGGCCACGCCCGGTCCCGATTATCAGCCCACTTACGATGCGCTCAAGGCGTACCTCATCACCACGTCCAATCACGACAAGAGCACCAGGCTTTTTCTCGCGCCCGAAATGATGAAACTCTGGCAGAATGTCCGCACTGCCGATCCGGATCGCCAGCAGCTCGCCCAGAAGCAGTTTGAGTTTTATTCCGACGAATTGAAAGACGAGAATCCGTTCTCGAACGAAAACGATAGCGCAGCCATAGAAAAGTCACGGCGCTATCTCTCCCAGTTCGCCGGTGCGAAACGTGTCTATGCCTACATGCTGTCTGAGGCTTCGAAAGGTAACCCGCCTGTCGATTACAACCGCCAGTTCCCTGGCGCGTCCCAAGCTGTAAGCGAGACTCACATCGTTCCCGGCGCCTTCAGCAAAAGCGGTTGGGCTTTTATGAAAGATGCCATCGCTCATGCCGACCGTTACTTTAGTGGCGAACGCTGGGTGCTCGGTGATTACGCGGCGGTGACCATTGATCCCGCGCAACTAACGCAGGACCTGAAAACGCTCTACTATGCCGATTTCGTCAACGAATGGCGCACTTACATTAAGTCAGGCTCCGTGGTGAAGTATGCCAGCTGGAAAGATGCGGCCACTAAGCTGAACCAGCTTTCCGGGAATCAATCTCCCCTTCTTGAACTATTCTCCCTGGCCTCCAATAATACGGATGTCGATGATGCCACTGTGAAAGGATCCTTTCAGCCGGTGCAAACCGTAGTCCCGCCGGCCAGCGATAAGTTCATCGTTGCGCAGAATCAGAACTACATGAATGCCCTCGTCGCTCTGCAAACCTCGGTCGAGGCGATTGCCGATCAACCCGGCCCGCCGAGCGATCAGGCCTCCGCGCCCGTCAACACCAGCGCGCAGCAGGCCACCGGCACGGCGCGTCAGATGGGCCAGGCCTTCCGCCCGGATCCTCAAGGACATGTGGATGCGGGCTCCCAAAGACTGCTCGAAGAGCCGATCGTTTATGTGCTCGATTTTATTCGTAAGGTTGCCCCCAACGAACTCAACGCCAAAGGCAAAGATCTCTGCGGCCAGATGAAGCCCCTGATGGCAAAATATCCATTCAATCCAAAGGGCCCCGTACAGGCAACGCTCGCCGACATCGATTCCATTTTCGAGCCCAAGAAGGGCGCGCTCTGGGCGTTATATGACGCCAGCCTACAAAAGATTCTCCAGCGCCAGGGTAATCAGTTCGTTCCGCTTTCCAATTCCGGCATGACGGTAAACCCGGCCTTCATTATCATGATGAACCGCGCCGCCGCCTTCACCGCCGCAGCCTACGCGGATGGCGCCGCCGACCCCCGCTTCACCTACAGCGTGAAGCCTGTAATGAGCCCCGACGAGGACACCATCAAGATGAACATTGACGGCCAGTCCGTGACGTTCACACAATCGAGCCAGGCGGCGAAGCCCTTTGTCTGGCCCGGTCAAACCAGCGGCACTCAAGCTTCGGTTTCCTATAAGGGAACCACTCACGAGTACGGCTTTTACGATGGGCTCTGGAGTATCTTCCTGTTCGTACAGGATGCGGATACCCGCACCGGCCCCCTGGTCGAGATGACGCTCAAGAGCGGCAAGTCCGGAAAACCCATTGTCGATCAGGCCACCGGCCAGCCCGTAAATCTTAAGTTTGAAATCTCGGCCAACCCTCCGATTTTCGATAAGGGATATTTCGCGGGAATGGCCTGCGTCGCCGACGTCGTGAAGTAAGGTAGACTGCCACTCGCGGCGGCGTCCGCCCCGGCGTACAATGTTCCTTCATGGAACTCCCGGCGCGAATCGGCAAATATGAACTCGAAGAGTTCCTCGGCGGCGGCATGTCGCACGTCTACCGGGCGCGCGATACCGTCATCGGCCGTACCGTGGCCGTCAAGATTCTTACCGAAGCCGGCTGTCAGGATAACGAGGCTAAAGCGCGTTTCCTCGCCGAAGCCCGCATGGCCGGCAACATCTCGCACGACAACATCATCAGCATTTACGATTTCGGCGAGGACGAAAAACAACATCCCTTCATGGTGATGGAGTTTCTCCGCGGCGAAGATCTGCGCCACGCCATCAAGAACGGCCGCACTGGCGATCTCCGCAACAGGTTCCGCCTCGCCCTGCAGGTGGCGCGCGCGCTTGAGTACATCCATTCGCAGAAAATCGTACACCGCGATATCAAACCGGAAAACGTCCACGTCAACCCCGCTGGCGTCGTCAAGCTAATGGATTTCGGCATCGCCAAGACCGAAAGCCTGACCATGACGCGTACGGGCTATGTGCTCGGCACCCCGTATTACATGGCGCCCGAGCAGGTGACGGGACAGAACGTAACCGAGCAGGTCGATGTCTACTCCTTCGGCGTCATGCTCTTCGAGTTGGTGACCGGCATTAAACCGATTTCGGGCGACACCATCGAACGCATTTTCTACAGCATTCTCAACGAACCGCTTAAGCTCGAGCCCTTATATAAAGCGGGCGCGCCTCAGGCTCTCTGTGATCTGGTGGCGCGGTGTACCGCCAAAAGTCCCGCCGATCGGCCTCAAGGCTTCGGCCCCGTATGTGCTGAGTTGGAGCGCCTCATCTCCAACGTCGATGTGCAAGACGCCCCTACCATCGCTACCCCTCCGCCATCGGGCATCGGAGTCGCGCCCGCCGCATCGCCAACCGTAGCGGCCGCGGCCCCCGCAGCCGCACCGGTAGCCGTTGTCTCGCCCAAACCTCCTCGCCCCGCTTGGATCCTCCCCGCCGCCATTGGAGCCGTTGCGTTAGTCGCCTTAGCCGCCTATTTTGCTACTCGCCCTCATAGCGGCGCTGCTCCCATCCCGACCGCTCCTCCAGCCGTTACCGCATCTCTGCCCAAGACGCTTTCCACTTCCACCGGCGAGATGCTTCTCGTTCCAGCCGGCGACTTCGAATTCGGTGAGAAGAGAATCAAGGTTCCTCTCCCTGCCTTTTACATCGATAAGACCGAGGTCTCAAACGCGGCCTACGCCGATTTTTGTAGTGCAACCGGCCGCGCGCTTCCAAAAGATTTCCCGCAGGACAAACCCGCCTATCCCGTCATCAACGTCACGTTCCTGGACGCGCATCAGTTCGCCATTTGGGCCGGTAAGCGCTTGCCCTCCGCCAAAGAGTGGGAGAAAGCTGCGCGCGGCGAGGATGGCCGCGCTTTCCCATGGGGCAACGAAAAAGACGCCTCGCTCGCAAACGTTGGTACGCGCCAGAGCGAACCCGTTACCTCCCGGCCGGAAGGCGCGAGCCCCTACGGAGCCCTCAATATGATTGGCAACGTGTGGGAATACGTCGAGCAGCTATCCGTGCCGAGTGCCCAGGCGATCGAGAATTTTCGCATCCGGCTCAACCCCGCCCCGCGTTCCGATGAACCCTGGTACCAAATCCGTGGCGAATCGTTCGCGCCCGAGGAAAGGTTGGCTCAGAACGTGATTTGGGATTTCACCACGGTACCGGCTCGCTGGAAGGCCCCGAATATTGGCTTTCGCTGCGCCAAAGACGCCCATCCGTAAAGCGGTTCAGAGAACACGCGGCGCTATCATCGCCGTATGCGCTTCTTTACGGAATATCTGACCTTCAAAACCGTCAAGCACCGGGAATATATAAACATCACAGACCGCGTAGAAGGCGTTTTGCGCAAGAGCGGCATCCAGGAAGGCATGATTCTGGTTTCGGCCATGCACATCACCGCCGGCGTATGGGTGAACGACGCCGAAGACGGACTCATCGCCGATATTGACGAATGGCTGGAAAAGCTCGCTCCGTTCCGCGAAGACTACCGTCACCACCGCACTGGCGAAACTAATGGCGATTCGCACCTGAAAAGCCTCATCGTCCATCACGAGGTGATTGTCCCCGTAACCAATGGCAAACTCGATTTCGGTCCGTGGCAGCAAGTCTACTACGCAGAGTTCGACGGAAAGCGTCCTAAACGCGTCATCATTAAAGCGATGGGCGAATAAGGAGAGCTTGATGCGAGGCTGTAATCTTTTATTGCTTTTGACTGCCGCATGCGGATTTGCCGCCGAATTACCTGTCCGTACCGTAATCCTCTACAAACACGGCGTGGGCTTCTTTGAGCGCGGCGGATCGCTCGCGCCAGGTGAATCCGCGCGTCTCGATTTCAATGCCAGCGAAATGAACGATGTGCTGAAATCGCTCACCGTTCAGGAGCGCGGCGGCGGCAAGATCAGCGGCTTGCGCTACGATTCCATGGATCCCTTAAGCCACAAGCTGGCCGAGTTCCCGTTTCAAATCGGCCAGGGGCAGCCCCTGAGCGGCACGCTCGATCAGTTGAAGGGCTCACGTGTCGAGTTGAAATTCGGAAACGAAACAGTAGCAGGCGTAATCGTAAGCGGACGCCTGCAGGCTGCGAGCGATAAACAGCCCGAGCGGGAACAACTCACCCTCCTGCTGGAGAACGGCGAAATGCGCACCGTCGATTTGAGCGCCGCCACAGGCATCCGCTTCGCCGATCCGGAACTACAAAATGAATTCAAGGAGTACTTCGAGGCGCTGGCCGCCGCGCGCTCCAAAGAAAAGCGCAGCGTGTACATCGATTCCACCGACGCCAAACAGCGCGAGGTGCAGGCGAGTTACATGATCCCCGCGCCGGTCTGGAAATCGAGCTACCGTCTGATTCTGACCGCAACCGGCAAGCCGACGCTCGAAGGTTGGGCCATCGTGGACAACACCACCGGCGAAGATTGGAACAAAGTACAGCTCTCGTTAGTATCGGGACGGCCGATCTCGTTCATCAGTCAGTTGTACGCTCCCAAGTACGTTCAACGGCCAACTGCAGACCTTCCGGACGACGCCGCGGCGGCGCCGGTGCTGAATGCGGCCGCATACGAAACATCTGCCGTTTCTGGCAGTGGAGGCGGCGGTCGTGGCGGCCGCGCTGGCCTGGGAGGGGCGATGCCGAAGGCGGCCCCATCCGCGCCGGATGTTGCCGGACGCATGTATGCGCCAAGCGCTGGCCTTACCATGATGCAGCAGATGGGCACGGCGAGTTCCGTCGCAGTCGCCACCGCCTCCGGCGAGCTCGGTGAACTCTTCGAATACCGCATTTCCCAGCCCGTCACCATCCGCAAAAATGAATCCGCCATGCTCCCCTTCCTGCAGCAGGAGATCAGCGCACGCAAGCTGCTGATTTATTCGCATACCGGCTCCGAGCATCCCACCAATGCAGCCGAGCTGACCAACTCCACCGGTAAGACGCTCGACGGCGGACCCATCACGGTCTACGACGGCGGCGCCTACGCAGGCGAAGCGTTAATGGAAACGCTGAAGCAGGATGACAAGCGGCTCATCAGTTACGCCGTCGATCTCGGCACGCGCATCACCGAAGCATTCGATTCCCAAGCCGCATTGGTGACCGAAATCCACGCCGAGCACGGCATTCTCACCACGCAAATGGCAGCCGAAGAGACGCGCGCGTATACCATTCGCAACGTCGATCACAAAGCAAAAACGCTGATCCTCGAGCATCCGCTGCGCTACGGCTATACCGTTCTCAACCAGAAGCCTATCGAGAAGACCTCCACCAATTCCCGTTTCGAAGTTGCGCTTGCGGCCGATAGCTCGCAGCAGTTTCCCGTCGCTGAGAAACGGGTCTTCGTGCAAACCTATCAGATTTCAAATCTAACGCCCGATCAAATCGCGATTTACGTTCGCAACGCAACCTTGAGCGACGCCGGCCGACGTCAATTGCAGCGCATTGCCGACCAGAAGAATCAAATCGCCGAAAACGATCGTGGCTTGCGCGATACCGCCTCTCAGCTCTCCGACTTAAGCTCGGATGAAGACCGCATCCGCCGCAACATCGAGAGTCTCAACAACGTCAGCGGCCAGCAACAGCAGGTACAGACCTACGCCCGTCAACTCGATGCGCACGAGCAGCAACTCGCTTCGCTCCGTGATCGGCAAGCGGACCTGCAAAAGAAGAAGACCGCGCTCGCCGCCGATCTGGACAAGCTGGTGGAAGGGCTTTCGTTCTGACAAAAAAACCAGAACTGCACTTCGCCAATTCCGGCGGTGTCGAAATCGCCGCATGGGAGTGGCCAGGCGGGTCGGCAAGCAACGGCCCGGCCATCCTGTTCGCCCACGCCACGGGTTTCCACGGCAGAGCCTGGGATGAAATCGCGCGCCAATTCCCCGATAGACGGAGAATTGCGGTCGAAATCCGTGGGCACGGCCGAAGCTCCAAACCCGATCCTCCCTATGCATGGCGCGATTTCGGTCGCGACATTGCGGCCGTTGCCGAGTCGCTCGAAATAAACGGCGCCTTAGGCGTGGGACATTCCATGGGCGGCCACTCCACCGTATGCGCCGCGGCCTTCCGCCCCGAAACCTACGCCCGTCTCTTGCTGATCGATCCTACGATTTTTCCGGCCGAAGCCTACGGCACAGCGGCCCCGGACGCGTCCTTCATTCGCAAGCGCAAGAACGTATTTCAATCGGCTGACGAGATGATCGAGCGTTACCGAGGCCGTCTCCCATTTTCCCGCTGGCATCCCCAAGTGCTGAGCGATTATTGCGAGTTCGGCATCCTGTCGCATGGCGAACAATTCGTCCTGGCGTGCCCGCCCGATATCGAAGCCTCCATCTACCACCAATCGAAAGTCCCGGAATCGAATATCTACCCGGAGATCGCGGGCATCGCACACCCCATCGCGGTTATCCGCGCGGGCAAGACGCGAACACCGGGCGTGTTCGATCTCAGCACGTCGCCGACGGCCGAGAATTTGGCGTCCTATTTCCAAAATGGCAGCGATAAGGTCTTCGAAGACTGCACCCACTACATTCCGCAAGAGCAGCCGGCGCGGGTGGCTCAGGAGATCGCGCTACTTCTGGTCGAATAGCGTACTGCGGCCGACGCGCTCGCCTTCGAAGATCACCAGCGAAATACGCTCCGTCGCGGAAATCTCCGCCAGCGGGTTGCCATCCACTAAAACAAGATTGGCGTCCAGACCCTTGCGGATGCTGCCCATGCGGTTGCCCGCGCGCAGCAGTTTGGCCGCATTCGAAGTCGCCGCCTGTAGGGCCACTTCGGCTGGAATTCCGGCCTGCACCCAAAGCTGCAGTTCATGGTGGATGGAGGGCCCCGGGAAGACTGCCGGATTACCCGAATCCGTCCCCATTGCCAGCGGCACGCCGGCCTTCCAGGCGCGCAGCAGGTTCGCCTTTCCCTGATCGAAACCGTGCGCGAAGAGCGTCTCCTTGGCCGGATCGAGCGATTTTCCTGAGCTCAAAAAATCGCGCGTTTCCTTCAACACCTTGCCGGATACCGTCTGCTGCACCAGCGACGTATTCAGCAAATCGGTGCGCCCGCCATAGTAATTCGAGTAGGCTTCCGCCACGTCGAGGGTAGGGTCGTAATAAATTCCTCGTTCAGCCATACGCGCCAGCACGGAATCTGGAATTAGGTCGCGCAGTGAGCCATGCTCAATGGAACTGGCCCCAATATCAATCGCGTCTGTCACGTCGCGCGCGTCCCCGGTATGCACGGCCAGGGGCAGGTTCTTGGCGCGAGCTTCCTCACCCACCGCGCGCGCCAGCAGCAAATCAAGCCTGTCATAGAGCATACCGTCGCCCCATCCCGCTTCCAGGATGGCCTTGATCCCATCCACGCCGGCTTGCTTCAACTCGTCCACCATCTTGCGCGCCTCATCCGGCGTTTTAGGCGTGCGTACGATCTGGGCGGCAATTCTCGGACGGATACTTTCCGGCACATAGCGCGTGAATTCCGTGCCATGGCCCCCTTCGGTGGTGAACATCGGGCCGCAAATAAAAAGCTGCGCGCCGAGTTTGGCGCCGCTCGCAATCTCCGCCCGCGCTTTAAGAGAAGCATCCAGGCCGTCCCCAGTGCTCCGCGCCGCCGTGACGCCGCTGTAAAGCAGCGCGGCGGCCGAATGTAGCATGGCCTTTTCTTCATCGTAGGAATCGCCCGAGCCGAACGTTCCACCTGAGCTGGTGAGGTGCACGTGAACGTCAATCAGTCCCGGCAGCAGAGTTTTTCCCGCACCCTCAACCACGTCGGCGCGAATCTTCGCCGGATCTGGCGCCGCGCCTTGCTCGTACACTTCGTCAATCTTGCCGTCGCGCACCAGAACCGCGCCGTTTTCGATAACCTTGCCATCGCCGGTAAAAATGCGGACGTCGCGAATTAGAATAAACCCGGCGCGCTGCAAAGAACGAAGAAGCGCCACGTTTTTCCCGATATTCTCTTTGCTGTAAGCCTGGAAACATCCCAGCGCGATAAATGGCGCAAGAACCGCAAACACCCAGAGCTTGTTCCGCGGCGAAATCTTTTGCTCCTTTTCCCAGCGGAATAACTGCAGCGCCAGAAAGAGACCGAGCGCCAGCGTGATCAACAGCGCGCCCGCGGCGATGGCGGTGTCTTTGTCCGCCAACGTTAAGTTGTGAAAGAAAATGCCCTGAAATCCCTGCACCAGATAGGACGCCGGAAGGAATTGCCCCAGCGTTTGCGCCCAAATCGGCAGATTGGCGGCGGGGATAGTGGCGCCGCTAAGAAACAGCATCGGCATGTACAGAATCTGAACCAGGATCGTCGTTTCCTGCGCGCTATTGGTCACCGCTGCCAGAATCAGCCCGATAGCCCGGAAGGAGCACACGCCAAGCGAGCAAAGCACGAATAACGAGACCCAATTTTGCGGCATGGGCATCATGTATAAAAAGTGTGCCAGCAACACCAGGATCACAAGCACGGGAATGTACAGCAGCCATCCGCTAGCCATCGACGCCACCAGAATCGGCAGTGGCGAAATTGGCGTTACCTTGAATCGGCGCAAAACGTTTGTCTCGCGTTCATTCACCGAGCGCAGCCCGGCCCCAAAAAATCCATTGCCCATAATGCCGATGACAAGCACGGTGGCCACGAAGTAAGCAATGGTTTCGCCCGTGCCCGCGTGAAACAACTCGGCAAACGCGAAGAAAAAGAGGAACGGAAACAAATAATTGAAGAACAACACGCCGCGGTCGCGCATCGTCAGCCGCATGTTATTACGGAACAGCGCCCAATAGGTTTTCATTCGCGCAAGCTCTTCCCCGTCAGCTCGATAAATGCCTCTTCAAGTGATGGGCGCTTAATACGGATGTCCGCCAATTCCGCCCCTCCCTCGTCAAGCCACTTCACCATCTCCACAATGGTGCGCGCCGGCCGTCGACAGATCACCGAGATACGCCGGCGGGAGTCGTCGATCGTCGTCTTCTGAGCTTCCCTCCATTGCGGCAGATCGCCCTCGGAGAGCGGCGCCTCCAACTCCATCTCAATGGTCGAATTCTCCAGCGTCCGCTCCTGAATCTCGCGCGGCGTTCCCAACGCCACGATGCGGCCTTCGTCCACAATGGCCACGCGGTCGCACAGTTTTTCCGCCTCTTCGATGTAGTGCGTGGTCAGCAGTATCGTGCGTTGCTCCCGGCGCAGGTCGATCACCAGTTCATGAATCTCCAGCCGTGCCTGCGGATCAAGCCCGGCGGATGGTTCGTCCAGAAACAAGACCTGTGGGTCGTTCAGCATCGCCAGCGCAAGGGCAAGGCGCTGCTTCTGGCCGCCCGAAAGCGTCGAATAAAACGCCTCGCGCTTTTCCCAAAGCTGCAATCGTTTTAGCAGCGAGTTGCCGTCCACCGTGCGTGTATAAAAGCTGGAGAAGAGTTCGATAGCTTCGCGGACGCGGATCTTTTCCTGGAGATTAGTCGCCTGCAGACAAACGCCGATGCGGTCCTTCAGCTGTTTCGTCTGCACTTCGGGATCGCAGCCCAGCACGGAAACGCGCCCGCCGGTGCGTGAGCGCAGACCCTCGAGAATTTCTACCGTGCTTGTCTTGCCGGCGCCATTGGGTCCAAGCAGGCCAAAAACTTCGCCCGCGCGCACCTCAAAATCGATGCCCTTGACGGCGGGAAAGGCGCCGTACGATTTTTCCAGCCGCTCGACTTGTATAGGATGATCCACGGAAGAGAACAGTGTCTCATACGCGGTTCGCTGCGGGAAGGTTCAATGGAAGGCGAAAGGTTTGAGCGCAGTCTTGGGCGTAGTGGATTTACGACGAAGTGTTACCGACCGTGTCTCCCGCTTCGTTGCGTTCACGCGCCCAACGACGCCGCAGGAAACCGAACGCAGTCAAGCCCGAAAGCGCCAGCCAAATCGTACTTGGTTCCGGAACCGGATCGTCGGGAGTCATGCCAAAATCTCCGCTCGGCCGTTGGAGAGGGAGGCCGCTGTAAATGCTGGGCGGTTGATCGTTCAATGGCGGGGGTGGTATAACTACGCTGCTCGGAAGGCCCCCGTATGGTGCAAAATTCTTTAGATCGCTTAGAGAATAGTTGGTTGGGGAGGTCGGCGTGTTTATTGAAGTGACCAGTTGCCCGTTCGCCCCATACCAGTAATAGCTCGCATCTTCAGCGGCGGTCAAGGTTAACGGCTGTGCCGCTACTCCATAACTCGCTGGGCCGTTATTGCACGTGCTAAACGCACATTGCCCAATTCCCATTCCGGGCGCCGTATTTTGGTCTCCTGCGAAACTGCCAAGAACGCCCAGCGTTATGTTATCGGCGTATGAGACGCCAGCCAGCGATAACAGCGATGCTATTGCGAAAAATCTCTTCATCTCGGTTCAACCAAAGGTACAGACTTCCTTTAGATCAGCTGTTCCGCCTCTCTCTAAATAAGCTTGGAAAAAACGGGTTCCGGGAGGCGGCTCGGAACCCGCGCAAAACCCCTACTTAACTCCTGCGCCGTACACGCGCAATAAGACCACTGGACCGCCCAAGCGCCATCAGACCCAAACCTAAGCCCAATAGTGCAAGTGAGCTCATCTCCGGGGTATTGCTGAACACCCCACTCGACACCACATTGAAGCTGGCCGAGTAGGTATTGGTGATACTTCCGTTCTTGGCGAAATTACTGAGAACGGTTTGGAACGGATCGGTAAACTGCGACGTAAAGTTGCCCGTCCAGAGCGTATTCGTTCCCTCTGAGCCCGCGAAGGCAAAGGTGGCAGTAGCCTGTCCCACCGGCGGCGGATTATTCACAAAGTTGAACGGTGAAGGGCTGCTGGTTATCGGCGGGTTAGGCGTGCATTGCTGCCCTACCGCCGGCGGCGCGATGCATTGCGCCGTTCCATAGATGCCTTGAAAAATCATATCGATGTCCAGCGCCGGCAGCGTCGGATCCGCATCGAAGGTGATGAACATTTGCGGTCCGAACGCCGTGCCCACGGGAGCCGTCGTCCTGTCCAAATCCTCTATGGTTATCGTCGTTCCCGAAAGGGCTGCAAACGAGCCGGTTGCGCCGGGACCGATTATAGCCTTCATTGCGGGAAAGGGCGGATTGTTTTCCGTCCAGTCGATGGCGTTTTGGGTAACTGTTATCGTACCCGCGATGTTGAACGTGCCGCTGATCGTACTAGCGCTCAGGCTTGCGCCTGTTAGCCCGACGAACGCAGCCGCCAAAAGCATTCCTCTCCACTTCATGTTTGGTTGCCTCTCTCCTCTAAGTGACTTTTAGCGTGCCTGTTCCGGGCGGAACCGGCCCACATGTTGTGATGCTAGAGGATGGGCGGGGTAATGTCTGTGGGTTACATAACAAATGACGGTACGCCTAGAACGGGCGTACGTTATGTTTTTGACGGTAGTTGTTGGGAAACGTACGTCAAATCACACATTCTACTTACTCGGGCCTACCGAAGTGAAAAATATTGCAACTACTCCGCGAAGCGTGCATCTTCCATAGCTACAAGCTTCCGTTCCGACGAGTACCGCCCCGGGGACAGAATGCCATTTGGATCGAGCGATTGCTTCAAACGGCGCAACGTCTCACTGTAAGCGTTGCCCTCTTCCATAGCAGCCATTGAGTTAATGCCCAAGCGGTAGGAATAATAGCCGCCCGCCTGCAGCGCCTCCAACAGCCGCCTGGAACACTCTGCCGCCTTCGCGTCTTCGCCGTCTTGCGTGCGATCGTACGTGATGGACGCAATACAGGAGAGGGTCCGGTCCGTGAGCGCTGTTATGGAAATGGCCGGCTCAAACCCGTTTGCAAGAACGGTTTCTTTCACCAGCGCGGCCACCCGCACCGCGTGCGCGCCGGTATTGGGCGCGATAGGGCTGCACCAAATCAGACCGCATCCATCGCGATCGGGATTCATCTCTGTCGGCGGAGACGCCCGCTTGCGCCAGTACGTACTGAATAGAGGATGCGCCGTGGGAATGCCCTTCATGAGGCCATATACAGGCGCCAATACGGCTAAGGTCCGTTTCAGATTCCATCCGCTGATCTTTTCGTACACGCCGGCAAACCGCGAGGCGATGCGCAGTTTACGGTCGTCCAGAAACTCCAACTTAGCGGCCTTTCCCTTCAGCGCGGCGCGCAACAGCCGGCGCGATTCCGCCACCTGCGCCTTGGTTCCATAGAGCGCCCCTGACCCGTTCCATGCGCCGATCTTCAGATCGCGTCGGAATTGCGCCATCAATGGCTCGCGCAGCGGCGTCTGGCCTGCGCTCTCCACCCATGGGTATTGCTGCAGCGCCGAGAGAACCTTGTAATCGTTTCCGATGTGCGATGCGCTGCGAATCGTTCCATTCATCCGCAGCGGCCGCAGAGCGTCCACCACCGGCCCCAACGCTTCCCCCGTCTCGCAACGGAAGTAGTAAGCCTGGAAATACTCGGGCGCCGGCATAAGCCAAATGGTCATCCGCGTAACAATGCCGAGATTGGATTGCGAGAAAAGACCGTCGAGCGACGGCCCAACGCCCCACCGGTAGAGCGCCGCCGCCGCCGCCCCGTCATAGCGCGCGAAGCCGGTTTCAATGATCTGGCCTTCCGGAAGCACTACCTCGAGGCCACAGGAATGCGCGAAGTGATCGCCGTACGGGGTATGGCCAAAACCCCGTTCCATCGTGTTCCCGATTAGACTGCAGTGGGGGCTGGCGCCGGTGCAATCCATCCAGAGTTTAGATTTGCGCTCTTGCAGAAAATTGTAGAGTTGGGCCTGGGTAACGCCCGGTTCCACCGTAACGTAACCCAACTCCTCGTTGAAATCGACAATGCGGTTCATGCGGCTTAGATCGAGCAGCACGCACACATCGCTCGCCGGAACGCGCGAACCATAACCCCAATTACGGCCGCTGCTGATCGGATAGAGCGGAACGCCCCTTCTGTTCGCGATCCGGACGCACTGCTGCACCTCTTCGCGGTTGCCGGGACTCACTATTGCTGGAACGCGTCCGGTCGTGGCGAAAGTTGCCGTCTCCGCCTCGTCTAGCGCCGGGACGTCTCCGGTTATCACATAATCGGGACCAACGGCGGCAATCCAATCGCGAACTGCGAATCTGTCGATATCGGGTCGCATAGGTTTCGTTAGGTTGAGAAGGGAAGAGCCTAGCACGCCCCGTGCCATTTGTCGCTTATGCCACTGCGGCCATCCCCGGCGCGAACACCGCCGCGGGCATACTTTCCCTGGCGCTGACGACTTCCCGGCAAATCACCGGGGCCAGCGAGATGAGTGCGGTGAACTCATCCACGGCATCGCGATACCTTGGATTTGGGTAGCCGGAATCGAACCCCAAAACCTCCATTTCGCAACCGTATTGCGGGTCGAAATAGGGAGGCAGTTCCGAACCGCTCCACGATAACGGAGTGAGCCCGATCTTCCGCAGAATAGAAGCGGAACGGTGGCGGAACGTAGCCGTTGCAACTCCCAGGCAGCCACCCAACAACTCTAGCAGTCCGTATGTGGCAAGCAGAATGGCGACCGGCGCCGCGGTGCGCCGCTCCTCGGGCGCCGTCGCCCACCCGCCTACGCTCCCGAAGCCTAACTGCGCCTCCCGGGCGTACTGCAGGGTCGATGCGACCGCTCCGCGAAGCTTCCACCCCTGGCGAGGGCAGTGAGCTAGGGATGCGTGGCTCACCCATAGCTCGCGAAATCCGCTGGTGTCGCGCTCATCCAGATAGCGAATGCAGGCGACTACCCTACCTCCTTCGTCCAAGGAGAGGACATGCCAGGCCCGTGCGTCCGACGGCGGCTGGTGACGTCCATCTGGAGTGAGATCGATGGGACGAATCGCGCCATCGTCAAGATAGATTTTGCCGCGCAGGCGCTGCATACCCGCCAGAAGCGCGCTGTGGCGCTGATTATCGAACACCACCCTCCGGAAGGAGCGGGGCACCGCCAATCCCGCCGGCGGCAATACCACATACTGGTTACGTGTGCGCGAATGAAAATGAGACATTAGCCCTCTTAGTCGCTTCGATACGTTGAGGTTAGTGCCCGGCGAAATTGGCGACGGCGTGCGTTAGACAATCGCATAGAGTTAACTCCGCTGGGTCGTTTCGTAAAAGTCGCAAACTAACTTTCGTAAAAAAGGCGCAAACTAACTTGCCGTGCTTTGGCCGATCCGAGTCGTAGTTCAAACCCGTAGGCGTGGCGTCTACGCACTGGCAAGGTCGACCCGAACGGGTGCTAGAGCAATTGCCTTTGCAGCGGAGGCAAACCGTTCGTTCGGATCGATTATGTGCGATTGTATACCGCTTCGCGCTAAAAAAAAAGCAAGAAATTAGGAGTGTAAAATATACCCCTATTTAATCAACTGTTCCCCCGCGTACGGGCCTAAGATAAATTCCTGCTGTATATATGCTTAGTGCGATAAAACCCACTGAGCGACTACTATTTGCCGCCGCCAGGCCAAAAGCCGTTCCGAGTATTATTTGCATAGCGCAAGGTAATAGATAACCCCTCGTAAATCGCCAGCGATATTGTTTCTTGCTGCGGTCAAGCGACCAAAGATGACCTATTGCGAGAGAAATAAGACCTGATGTCAGGCCCGCCACCGGGCTCAATGGAGCGGTCATTAGGAACAGCAGACCAAGGAAAGCAGCGTCCTTGGATACAAGAATTTCCCTCGATGTAAGTGGCAGCAGGTAGTATCGAGTCCGCGCTGATTCCGAATCGAGACCGAAAAGAGACTGGGTATAAGTGCTTAGGACGAGCGTGATTAATACCGAGAAAACCGGATAAGCCGCCAAATCGGGCGAGGGATACAACCAACGATATAAGTAACCGCCGATTGCGATCGCCACCGCGACATAGGTATCCAACATGCAGAACATTTGGCGCACCGCGGCCGTGATCAAAAGACCTAACTTGCCCGGGAATGCGAGCCACGGCGTGGATCGCCCCCACGTCGAAATCCGAACCAGCGCCTGCGTGATTTGTATAGCTGCCGCCAGTCCAAGGAAGCTGAGCGCGAGAAGCAACGAAGCGCGGGCAAGCAAGATCGCCGCGAGCCAGCAGACCGGGCTCAATACCAGGCTGGCCAAACGCAGTCCTGCGCGCCCCGGCGCCGTAAGCGGCCACATCGCGAGACGAACCGCCGGAATCTTGGCCAGCGGATCGGACGATAGCGGGAACAACAAAACCAGACCCGCCAGAAGCAGGAACGGGTAAGCGCTACGTGGCGGCAAGCCCGAAACGGCGTTGCTGTAGATCAGCAACAGCACGAAGAGGAAAAAATTGTTGAGCGCAAAAAACGATTCCAGATCGCGCCGCATGACGCGGGCGACGGCGCGCAGAATTACGCCCATCGCCCGCATGCGCTACTCGACAGTCGCCAGATTTTGCGCGTAACTCAGAAATAGGTCCATGCCCTCGTAGTCCCGTGGGCCAAGCTCATGGACAATGTGGCGCGTTAAATATTCCCGCACCAATTCGGGCGCGAATTCACGGCGTGGCGCTTCCGCCGCAACAATCGCTTCAATTCGCTCGCGCCCATATCGGCAAGATTGCCGGAAGGCCTCGGCGAGAGCCGGGCTTCCCTTGCCCGGGCGCGCGGCCCACACCGCAAAAACCATCGGCAGCCCGGTCATCTCCACCCACTCTGTACCCAAATCGTAGGAATGATACGGCAGTCGCGCCGGATCGATGCGCAGAGCCGGATCGCCAATGATCAGCGCCGCATCCGCAGCCTGCATCATGGCATCGAGATTCGGCGGCTGGCGAATTATCTCCGGTTCCGCCCCGTACTTTCGCGCCAGAATTACGCGCGCCAATTCCACCGAAGTGCGCGAACTGGAGTCCGCGGCAAGCGTCCGAATCTCCGCCGCCGGCCGCGAGGAAATCAACAGGATGCTCCGCACTGGCCCGTGACATGCGATGCCCGCCCCAGGAATGATTTCGAGCCTCTGGCGCGTTAGCTCAAAAGAGGGCACAATGCCGATATCCGCGGCGCCCGAAGCCAGCCGATCGGCGCAGATCGCCGGAATCGCGAATTCCAGGTTAAAGAGATCGCGCTCCGCCCCATGCAGCATTCCCCAGACGAGGGGCGTCGTATTGAGATAACTGACCGCGCACACACGCGGCCTCCCGGTTGCAGGTTGAGTCAACTCACAGTTTAGCGTAGGGCGCACGCCTCCGCCCGGTGTCACCGGTCCGGCCCAAGGTCCGCCTCAAGCGGCCTTCAGCCTAGGCCCAGACTAGCCTGCATTTCTCGCCATCTTTCGTCTAGCACGGTGCGGGCTAGACGCCGGCACACTCGGCCCGCCGGCCACGGTCGCCGTACGACGAGGAGGTTACCCGTAGTCTCCTCCCGCCTGCTATGCTCGCTGACAATGCCAAGAATCAAGACGAGGTCGAAGCTCCAAACTCATTGTGTTGCTTGCCGCCAAATCGTGCCAGATTACGATGTCGTCAGGGCCGGCTCGTTTGAACGGGGATACCGAACTCTTTGCAGCAAATGCTTCAACCTGGAGATGGCCAAACTCGATGGTCTGGACGCATTTGAACACGTCACCTTCGAACCTGTCCGGCTAGCCGACTGCGCTGGGGAAGCTCATGAGTTTCATTTTCAAACTCGTCTCTTCGGCATAGGAATCGCTCTGGACGCATTTGAACTTCGCGATGGTCAGCGGGCCGGCTATCACTTCCAAATAATCGGCCGACCCGAAGAGGATCAACTGCTCTTGCTCGGCCGGTTAATCGAAAAGATTCGACGCGGCCTGTCTCTCAAGCATGTGGAGCATGACGAGATGGGCCTCCAGATCGCGGATCATCGCTCGGTGCGCGGCGTAGTCGAGTGGGACGAGTCCCAGGGCGGCTCTGTCCCGCTCCTGAGCATCGACGGCCGTTCGATCACATGGCAGGCGTTCGGCCGCATGTTGATGACCTTTGAAGGATGGCAATTCAGGATCGAAATCCGAGACATGAGCGAAGAATTCTGACCACAAAAAAATAGGCGCCTTATCACGCGCCACGGCGCCCCGCAACTATGCGATCTTTTTCAGTCACGCGCTTTCAAAATAAATCGCAAACCTAATTCCTCCAACAACTTTCGAACGATTTAACACTCCTCGCTTCGCTAGAATTTTGGAGCCTGTCTGCTACTCTCCAATCAAAAGGGCTGCCCGGTGCGATTCCCACGCCAGGCAGCCCTTTACTTTGATACGCCAAGGAGAATCCGAAATGACATCCCCCGCGCAACTAGACGCCAACCGCGCCAATTCCCAACATTCCACCGGCCCCATCACCGATGCCGGAAAGCAAACCGTTAGCGCGAATGCCGTAAAGCACGGACTCGCCGGAAAAGTCCACACGGCGCTCCCCGGCGAAGAAGCTGCCTTCGAGCGTCACTGCGAAGGCTACCGTCAGGCGTACACTCCTGTCGGCGTGCCCGAGCAAGAACTCGTCCTCAATATCGCGGAAAATTACTGGCGTCTCAAGCGCGCTCATGCAATGGAACGCGCCCTTTTCGCCCAAATCGAGGTTGAGCAAGCGGGCGAACTGGCGCCTGCGTCCGCGCACGCTCAAGCTTGGATCGATCCCCTCAAAGGTCTCCAGCGCATCGCCCTCTACGCCAGCCGCATTCAGCGCGCCATCGAAAAGAATACGGCGCGGCTCCAGGCCTTGCAGTCCGAACGCAAAGCGGCATACACCGAAGCGTTGCAAGAGGCTATCCTGCTCACGCAACTCGCCCAATCAAAAGGTGAAACTTACGACCCCGCGCCCGATTTCTCGTTGCTCCCCGAAGCCAATATCGCCACTGGTGGCTTTGTCTATTCAGGGTCCGAAATCGCGCGCATAATATCCCGCGCAGGCCGCCTCGAAGAGGCCAAATCCCGCTTTGCCCAAGTGCGGTGAGTCCGGTTACCCGCCGCCCACGAACTGCACAATCTCAACCTCTGCGCCCGTGCGCAGTTCCGTTTCGCCCCAGCGCGGCTGCTTAACGATCCGCCGGTCGAGTTCCACGGCCACCCGTTCGGGCTCAATTTGCAAGGCGCGCAGCAACTCGAGAATCGTCTGCCCTTCTGGTGCGGAATGCGGTTCGCCGTTTAGCGTGATGGAGATTGCCATGACTGTGTTGACACCCTGGTTTTTAACCCATTATAGTCAAGGTTGAGCCACAAGAGCCCCGGAACGCATGCCTGATTCCTATCCAGAGATCTATTTCCCCGTCTTGGTGCAGGCGGTCATTGCCGCCGTATTAGCTGCGGCGCTCATCGCTATCTCCTATATTTTCGGGAAAAAGGTGCGTAATCGCGTGAAGGACATGCCCTATGAGTCGGGCATCGTTCCCACAGGCGACGCCCGGCAGCGGTTTAGCGTCAAGTTCTATCTCGTGGGGATGCTGTTCATCCTCTTCGATATCGAGGCCATCTTCCTTTATCCGTGGGTGGTGGTTTACAGAGAATTGAAGATGTTCGCGTTCGTGGAGATGCTGATCTTCGTGGTTCTGATTCTCTCCGGCTTTTTCTACATCTGGAAGAAGGGCGCCTTGGATTGGTCGGCATCCGATCTGGGCCGCAAACGTTAAAAGGCGAAAATGCTACCGGACAATTTACAGGAACGAGCCGTAGCGGCTGCGATTGACGCCTTCGACGCTGACGCGATCACCGGCGGCCGCGTCGATCGTAACGAACTCACCATCGAGATTGCCTCGCCGAAAATCGTAAGCGTCTGTGGATTTCTGAAATACGATCAAGGCTTCGTCCGGTTGAGTTCGGTTACCGGCGTCGATCGCTACCCGGTGGAACCACGCTTCGAGGTCGTCTATCATTTGCATTCGATCGACCGCAACGATCGCCTGCGTCTTAAGTGCCGCCTGCCCAGTGTCGATCCCGTGATTGAATCCGTGACTTCGGTATGGCGATCCGCGAACTGGTACGAGCGCGAAACGTTCGACCTGTTCGGAATCCAGTTCATCAACCATCCGGATTTACGCCGTATCATGATGCCCGAAGACTGGAAAGGCCATCCGCTGCGTAAGGATTATCCGGTCACCGGGTCGAGGGTTTAAGCATGGGCGAAGCGGACATTCCTGGAGTAGCCACCATCGAATTGGAAAATGAGGCGCCGCGTCAGGCCAAGCGGCGCAACATGATCCTCAACATGGGGCCGCAGCACCCCTCCACGCACGGCGTGCTGCGGTTGCTGATGGAGCTGGACGGCGAAAATATCGTCTCCTGCAAGCCCGATATCGGTTATCTGCACACCGGCATCGAGAAGGAGTTCGAGGTCAAGAACTACCAGCAGGCGGTCACCCTCACCGACCGCGTGGATTACCTGGCGCCCCTTTCGAATAATCTGGGCTACTGCCTCGCCGTCGAGAAGTTGCTCGGTCTCGAAATTCCGCCGCAGGCGCAGTGGATGCGCGTGATGCTGACGGAGCTCACCCGCCTGAACAGCCACTTGGTATGGCTCGGAACCCACGCGATCGATATCGGCGCGATGTCCGTCTTCTTATACTGTTTCCGCGAGCGGGAAGAGATCCTGCGCATCTTCGAAATGTTTTCGGGACAGCGCATGATGACCAGCTACTTCCGCATTGGAGGATTGGCGCTTGAGCCGCCTCGAGGATGGCATAACCGCGTTAAGAAGTTCGTTGACATGTTTCCCAGCCGGGTGGATGAGTACGAAAACCTGCTCACGAACAACCCCATCTGGATTGGCCGCACACAAGGCGTGGGCGTTATTTCGCTTGAGGACATGCTCGATCTGGGCGTCACCGGTCCCATGCTGCGCGCCGCAGGCTTAAAGCTCGACGCGCGAAAAACTGAGCCGTATACCAGCTACGAGAAATTCGATTTCGAGATTCCCACCCGTACCGAGAACGATGTCTACGCACGATATCAGGTGAGAATCGAGGAAATGCGGCAAAGCACGCGAATCATTCGCCAAGCCATGGATGGCATGCCCTCGGGCCTCTGGAAATCGGATTCACCACACGTTTCACTGCCTGACCGCGAGAAGATGAAGACGCAGATGGAAGCGCTCATCTACCATTTCAAGATTGTTACCGAGGGCTTCCGTGTTCCGGAAGGCGAAATCTACCAGATAATCGAGTCGCCGCGTGGCGAGTTGGGCTATTACGTCGTCAGCGACGGCTCCAAGAACCCTTATCGCGTACACATGCGGACCCCAAGCTTCGGTACCCTGCAAGCAACCCCAAGAATGGTGGAAGGTACGCTAATCGCGGACGTAATCGCCGCCATCGGCAGCATGGATTTCGTGCTCGGCGATACGGACCGCTAGCCGCGCGCTGGCCTTGCGCGGAGGCCCGCTTCAGCATGCCCACCTGGAACCCGGAACAATATCTGAAGTTCGCCGATGAGCGTACGCGTCCCTGTCGTGATCTCCTCGCGCGCGTGGAAGTCTCGCGGCCCTTACGAATTGTCGATCTCGGTTGTGGTCCCGGCAATAGCGCTGAGGCAATCGCCCAGAGATGGCCCGACGCGGCGATCACCGGCATCGATAGCTCGCCCGCCATGATTGAAAGCGCCCGCGCAGCGCGTCCGGAATGCGAGTGGCGCACTGGCGATATCGCCGATTGGGCAGTCTCGTCCCGTGAGTGTTTTGACGTGGTCTTCTCCAACGCCGCCCTGCAATGGGTAGGCCACCATGCCTCGCTCTTTCCGCGGCTATTCGAACGTGTCGAACTCGGCGGCGCCCTGGCGGTGCAAATCCCGGGCAACTACGACGGAACGTCGAACCGCCTGATGCGCGAACTGGCGGCGTCCCCAGGCTGGCGGCGTTGGTTCCCGGAAGGTCGCGCCAAAGCATGGCACACTCACGACGCCGATTTCTACTACGATGCGCTCGCTCCTCACGTGTCCAGGCTCGACCTTTGGGCCACTGAATATTGGCATGCTATGCCCGGCGTGCCGGCGATCGTAGAATTCTATAAGGGAACAGGGCTGCGGCCCTATCTCGATGCCCTTGGCGCGGCCGAGCGCGAGCGTTTCCTGGCGGAGTACCTGGAAATTCTCCAACCCGCCTTTCCCCCGCAGAAAGACGGCGCGGTGCTGTTTCCGTTCCGCCGGATCTTTATTGTGGCGTACCGGTAGCGACCGTGCGCGTGCTCGGCGTATCGGGACCAGGAAAATCCGCCGGAACCTTCTGCGTCACCTTTCCCGTCGCCGCCCATTCTGCTCCGCGCGCGAAGGTCGTGATGAAGCCTACGCACGACATCGCCGCCACGTCGTGGCCCAGCATCGTGTGAAAAATGCGGCCCTTGCCGTAAGTCAAAACCAGCAGTACCGGTTCATCACGTCCTGTGCCTTGATTCGCCGGATCGGAAAAAGCCGTGCCCAGCACCGTCATATTCTTACCCGGACCACGCATGCGTGAATACAATTCATCGGCCGCATGCATCCATACGCGCGGCAGACCTTTCGCAACAGGATGCGCCGCGTCGCGGATCGTTACCTGGAACGGCAGGCGTGCGCCATGGTTGCCGGCTGAACCAGGCGCCGGATCGGACACCAGCTTGCCATCGCGAAAATACCAGAACGGCCCCGATTTTTCATCGCGCGCCATCCAGCCGCCTAGTCCTATCATCAGGTTGTAGGCGGTCCAGTTCGGAAATGCGTTATCGGCGGCGTGATACGAGACGAACCCCCCGCCGCCATTCATGTATTCCTCAAAAGCGGTCTGGACTGCGGGCGGCCACACCGTTCCTCTGGGGGAAATCGTTGTAGTTGGAAATCACCACTCGATATTTTGCGAATCCAGGATGGAATACGCTGAAATCGCCACCCGCTGGCGGCGTGGTGATCAAGTCCACTTGAAAAAGACCCGTATCTTCCAGAATCTTGCGCAGCACAGGCGTGGTAGTCTGCCACTGATGGTTGTTCTGGCCGTCGATGATAAGCGCGCGGATAGATCCGGCATTCGCCTCACCGATAACGGCTTGCCCCAAAACGGCTGAACCAATCAAGGCTAGAAGGCGGATCCATCCATCGGATTTCATAGGTGCTCCGAATTCTATCGCTTTTCCTTGCCCGGAACTTTTTCAGAGAACATGGTGTCTCATCCTTTGCGGGCATAGAATTTTCCTGATAGGGTGGAATCAGGGGAAAGGCGAGGCACGTTGGCCACTTCGATTCTAGAGTTGAGTCCGGATCGCGCAGCGGAAGGTTCTGCGGATCTGGAAGACCTTCGCCTCGTCGAAGGACTCCGTGAAGGTGCGAATTGGGCTTACGAAGAGTTAATCGCCCGCTTTCAGCAGCCTGTCTACGCGCTGGCGCTACGCCTTCTTACCGGCGAGACCGAAGCCTGCGACGTAGCTCAAGAAGTCTTTTTAAAGGTCTTTCGGAACGTTTCCAGTTTCCGCGGCCAAAGCTCCCTGAAGACGTGGATTTATCGCATCACCGTAAATGAAGCGCACAACGCGCGCCGTTGGTTTTTCCGCCATCGGCGGCGCGAAGTCGAGTTGGACAACCACCCGGACGACTCGATTAATTGGAAAGAGATTATTCCGGATGGCGGTCGTTCGCCCTTCGAAATGGCCGTCGACCGGGAGCAACAGGTTCTCGTAGAAGCCGCATTGAAACGAATTAATCCCATTTTTCGCGAGGCCGTGGCGTTGCGGGACATCGCCGACCTCAGCTATGACGAAATCGCGGCGGTGCTCGGCGTTTCGCTGGGCACCGTGAAATCGCGAATCCTGCGGGGCCGTGAAGCCCTTCGGGAAGAACTCGCGGGCACGTTGGAAACGAAGTTAAGCCTGCGATTGGCGCCGGGAACGGCCGAGTGACGTTATGAGCTGTGACCATGTTCGAGATTTGATCGATTTGTTGATTGACCGTCGGCTCCAGGGAAGAGTTGCGGGCAGTCAGCGGGATGAGGCAATGGCGCATGTAGCGGCGTGTCACTCCTGTGGCGCGACGTTTAAAGCTGCCAGCGGCCAGAGGGCTGTGCTGCGCAGCCTTGCGGCGCCATCCGTGCCGGACAAACTTGCTGCGAATATTCGTGTAATCGCGTCGCATGAGCGTGCCCGCCAGTTAACTCGCATCACCTGGCGCGCCCGTTGGGACGCTTTTTGTGATCGAGCCAGCTTGCACTTCGAAAACATGATGAAGCCCGTGGCGTTACCTATAGCCGGCGGACTAATTTCGGCATTGCTCATGTTTGGCGTTTTGATCCCTAGCGTGAGCTATGCGCGTATCAGAACCATTGAACCCCCCTCGCCCGTTTTCACTGAGCCCGATGGACAGGTCGTCGGCGAAGGTGAATTCCCGAGGCTGGAATCGGCGAATCAGCCTAGTTCCAACGGCAGAGTGGTGGTGCTGCTGGTTATCGACGATCGCGGCCGCGTCCGCGATTATCACGTGACACAGGGCGCGATGACTCCCGAGGTGCAGAACTTTATTCTGTTTTCCATCTTTACCCCGGCCACCATGTTCGGCAAGCCCACCTGGGGCGAAGTGCAAGCCGTATTCGGCGCGGAGAATGGCGACCGCAAAAGCTAACCGCGGCGTCTTCCGCAAATTACTTGTCCCGTCAAAAGCTCGGCCAACATTTCCTGATCAAGGGATCTATCCTGGAGCGCATCGCCGTCGCGGCATGTCCGCAACCTGCGCCGCTGGTGGTCGAGATTGGGCCCGGCCGCGGCGCGCTGACAGAAAAGCTCCTGAAGCGCGCCGAGCGCGTGGTTGCGATTGAGCTGGATCTCGCCCTGGTCGATCATCTCCGAACCAGATTCGCTGGCAATACGCGGCTCGAAGTGATTCATGCCGATGCGCTCCAGACCGATTTGGCGCAGTGGAACTCCGCTCCGATTGCGGGCAACCTCCCCTACTATGCGGCCACGCCCATTATCGAGCAGACGGTGCGGAGACGCCTGTCGCGCGCCGTTTTCCTGGTTCAGAAGGAAGTCGCGGAGCGATTGGCGGCGCATCCGGCCAATCGCGAATACGGCTACCTCAGCGTGGCGACGCAACTATTCGCAGAGGTTCAGCTTCTGTTCGAAGTGAAGCCCGCTGCGTTCCACCCGCCGCCGAAAGTGGATTCCGCCGTAGTCCGGCTCGAACCGCGCGCAGAAGCGCCGCCTGTGCATGACGTCCGCTCATTTCTGCGCTTCGTAGGGCACTGCTTTCACCAAAAACGGAAAACCATCCGCAATAACCTCGCGCCCGCTTACGGCAGAGAGGTGGTCGACGCGTGGCCGGAAGCTGGTCTGCGCGCCGAGCAGATCGGCATCGAGCAGTTCATCGCCATGTATCGCAGGCTTCCGCCCGGATAACTCAACGCGCCTCTTTTGCGGAGAACTCATACAGAATTCTCCATGTGAAAGTCTCGCCGGGAGCGATTTTCATGTGAATGTACGCCTCCGGGCACGCCGTGGAGCGAATCGACCAGTAATTGATACGCACCAGCGGCCGGTCGCATGTCTGCCGTACAGAGGCCCCGGTTTTGGTGTTTTCTTCCGTGATGTCGTAATCCTTGACGTCTGAGCTGAACCCGATAAGGTTGCTCGCCGCGCTTTGCCTGCCGGTCAATTCCTTGAGGTAGATGAACTCCTTGCCCTTTGTTTCCGCCAGACCGTTCAGGTTTTGCGTGGCTTTGACATCGAAAGGAAATCGAACCACTACATCCGGTCCTGTTGGCTGCGCGTCGATCATGTAAAAGTTGTGCTCGTACACATCCGATTCAATCGCCTTTTTCCCTGTGTTTTTGAGGCGATGCACCAGCGCCATTTCGGGCTTTCCTTTGATAAGCTGCACCACCTTCGTGTAATGGTAGGCATACCCGGAGGACGTGTCAGCCACGGTCTGCGTAAATTCCACTGAATCGGCCTTCTTCTTTACTTCCCATTTTCCCGGGTCGACTATCTCATAGGTCTTAAACTGCTGGAAGCCTCGCTCTTCCGGCTTGCGAATCACGCCCACGCCAATCTTCACGAAAGTTCCGCCGGCCTTAGCCTCCCCATAACCCAGGCCCGCGCCGTCGGTGAGGAACTCCTCCACAGGTCCCATAATGGCATCGTGCAGCTTCGGACTATACGGCGCCGGGTTCCAGTTACCGAAATAGGTATGGCCCTTGTATTCGAGCGAAGGAATCTGTCCCGACCAATCGAATCGCGTGCCCTGGTAATATCCCGTGTGCGCGTCCGGCAGATACAGTTTCGCGTGGATCGGCCCGTTCGCGATCGCGGCTTCCGGAAAATCGGCCGCGCTCGCAAGCGCGGATAGGAAAAGGAACGCTACTGTCAGTCTTCTCATAGGATGATCACCTTGGCTGATGCGAACTCGATCAAATCTGCCGGATGTTACGGTACCACGAAACCCGGAAGAACATTTACATTGGCGGCAAACGCCGGTCGACGCTCGAAGAGTACAGTATTCCAGTCGACGACCCCTCCCAGCAGAGCCCATTAGTGAATCACGGGCGCGTCGGCCGCCTTCGGCGCCAGGTTCGGCGGATAGGCATGATCCAAAACAGACCACATGAAATCGGCGCCCAATCGGGCCTGGTTGTGGCAGTTCATGCAGCCAAGTTGCGGCCGTTCCTGGTCGAAGGTCTCCATCGTAAGATTGGCAAAAGCCGAACCCGACGCCGAACCCAGGCCGGGAAATGTATGCGAGGCATCGCCATTAAGGCTGGCGGGAACCGGAATCGATTGCTCCCCCGTTACGCGCGGCCACTGGGTCATCACCAGTTGATAGTTCTCCCAAATCGTTCCCTTCAACTGGCGCTCATACATCAGGTTCGTGTAGGCCGTCTTGGAATTGATCGGGGACGCCGCGGAACGAGTCACGTTGAATGCCTTCACCGGTTCTTTGGCAAGCGGCGCCAGCAGCAGCGGGTTTTCCGGCGGTGCGGGATCCGGGGCTCCATCGTTCAAGGCGAATCCCCCAGGCGCGCCGGCGCGCGCGGGAGGAACCAAATCGACTTGTTCGAAAGTCGACCAGATCCATTGCGGCCGGCTTGGCGTCTTCTGCACGATATGGATCCCCACCAGTCCCATAACCACAACCGAACATTTCCCCGACCCAGCCTCGCGCAGAGTCACGGGGCGGGAATAGTAACGGCTCTTCTCCGCCTCCGTAAAGCCGCTCAGGTCTAGCCACGCCGCCTTAAGCACAACCGCGCCATCCGGAAAGTGCAGCACAGGCTCCGCCGGCCGCGGACTCGGAATGGCCGGCAGTGAAGTGCGCAGATATAGCTTCTTCGACACAATGTATTCGTAAGCCGCCTGGTTGTAAAGCGTCTGGGTACGAATATACTTACCGTTCCGCGCCGCCACCGGCGGCAACAATTCTCCGGGACCGAACTGCGCCACCTCATCCAGCCCCGACGACGAAGCAACCACCACATCGCCCCAACCCGTCCTTGCTGTGCACGCATTGTGGTCTGCCGAGTCGTACGCGTCAAAACTCGCATCCGGAGCCGACCCATCCGCGTGAAAGACCTCCCAAAGCGATTTGTAGGTCTCGAAGGTTCGCGGACCCGGATCGGCCAGTTTCTTGGCGGGCGCCGGCGCCCCGCGGCGCCCTTCCGCGGCAGGCCACACCAGCGCCACAAAGGCGCGCCACGAATAGTCGTCAAAATAGTCGGTGGCGACGTCGGTGAAGTTCGTCGGGATGCACACGTCTCCCGGCATCTCGCTCGACGAGACCTTGGCAACCGGTTCGCGAGGACAACCGCCGGACGGTCCCGGCGCGGAGACACATGCGGCGCACACCAGCAACCCAGCCAGCGCCCTTGGAAATATAGACCTCCCAGACATTCTCAAATCAGAATATAATACGTCTGCGGTTGAAAGATGCTCTCTAGACGGGATCTGGGAAAAATCGCCCTGGCAGGCTTGCCTGCCGTATTGCGCGGCGCATCCGGCGGTTCGGTGCGCGTTGGCGCGTCCACCGATAGTTTTCACGATTTTCCCCGGAAGCCGGGGCGCGATAACGTAGAAGACATCATCGCAGCGCTGCGGGCCGCTGGCGTGACCGAAATCGACTTGGCATCCGTGAATACCGAGGCGCCCAGTCCCGACACCGGCCTGCCGCCTCCCCCGCCCCCGGGGCCGTATGGCGGTCCTCCGGCGGGATTCACTCCAGCCGAATTGGCGGCCCGTGAGCGCGCGCTGCGCGATAATCTGCGCAAGTGGCGCCTGGCGACGCCCGCCTCCCACTACGCCCAATTGAAGACCCGGTTCCTGGCCGCCGGCATCGGCGTGTATGCCATGTCGTTCCAACACGACGAAGCCTTCACGGACGATGAGCTCGAAGCGACGTTTACCCACGCGCAGGCGCTGGGCGTGGAAGTGATATCGTCGCGGGCCGCGCCGCCCATGGCAAAACGACTGGTCGCGTTCGCCGAAAACCACGCGGTCACGGTCTCGTTCCGCAACGGACGCGAAACTGCGGCCCAGATTGCAGCCATGGCCGCGCTCTCGCCGCGATTCCGCGTCAATCTCGATATTGGAAACTTCACCGCCGCCAACCAGGAATCCGTTGCCTACATCCAGGAGAACCACCAGCGGATTACGCATCTGATCGTAAAAGATCGGACGCGCAACGACGGTGGCAATGAGGCATTCGGATCGGGCGACACGCCCATCAAACCGGTGCTCGCGCTTCTGAAGGACAAGCAATACCCAATCCGGGCGTATGTCGATTATCAATATGTCGGTCTCGGCACGCCGCAGGACGAAGTTCGCAAATGTTTGGCATATGTAAGGGCCGCGCTGGCTTAGGCCCTCACCTCAAGGGGGGAATTATGATGTTGCATAGCGATAGCCGGCAGCGCCGGCGTGATTTCCTAAAGAACATGATGGTCTGCGGCGGCGCAACGCTGGTAGCCGGCTCGTGCAGCGAAGCGCTTGCGCAGGCGCCCGAGTGGACGAAACAGATCGGTCTCGAATTGTTCACCGTGCGCGACGCCATGCAGACGGATTTTGAAGGCGTGCTGGCAAAAGTAGCCTCCTTCGGCTACAAAGAGGTTGAGCCCGCCAGCGGCTACAACGACATGCAGCCCAAGGAATTCCGCGCGATGCTGGACCGCTATGGCCTCAGCATGCCCAGCACGCACTCCGGATTGCCCGCTGGCGATACGATTGAATCGCGCCTCGAAGGCGGCCGGGTTATGGGCCTAAAATACGTTGAAAATCTAGGCGGCGATGGTGGTGGCCGCGGCGCAGCCGGACGCGGAGCCGCGGTCGCTCCCCCGGCCGGCAGGCCTCCCGCTGCACAAGGCGGCGCACGAGCCGGACGTGGGCCGGGCAATCCAGGGCGCGGCGCAGGCCAGACCGAGGAGGCCGTGAAACGGCAGGCCCAAACTCTCAACGAGAACGGCAAGGTCACTCAAAAGTTCGGCATCAAAATCATCGTCCACAACCATACGCAGGAGTTCGCGCCCCTGGCCGATAAGCCGGAGATGCGCCCGTACGATATTCTGCTGGCAGAAACCGATCCCACCCTCGTCGTCATGCAGTTGGATATCGGATGGGCCTCCGTGGCAGGGCAGGACATTCTGGGAATGTTCAAGAAGTATCCTGGCCGTTTTGAATGCTGGCACGTCAAGGACGCCAAAGGCATTAAAGCGATGTCGCCTTCCCTGACGCAAGGACAGCGGCAGCAAACCGCGGATCTGGTGCCCGTAGGACAGGGCGAGGTGGATTACAAATCCATATTCGCCGCGGCCTCACTTGCAGGCATGAAGCATTTCTGCATCGAACAGGACAATGCGGCTCTCTGGGGCGACTCGGTCGCCGCAGCCCATGTTAGCTTCAACGGTCTGGTGCGGGAACTGTCGTAATTGCCGGAACGGGGAACCAGGCGCCGGCGCGCAACTCCGGGCGCAACTTATGAAGCCCTAGTGTAATTCGGTCGGCTTGAATTCCCCGCCCTTCAACAAAATCGCCAGCAGTTCCTTCGATCTTAGATCCCAGTTCTGCTCCTTCTGTGGCGTAAGATTGTTATGCTCCGATTCGATCATGGGCAGCGGCTCTTTCGCCACCGGTATTTGATTCAGCGCCGTCCAAATGCCTGCAGGCGGTGAAGTTGTATCGATGAAACCCATCGCAGCCAGCACCGGCGCCTGGATCCGGGAGGCGAAATTGATGATATCGAAGTAAATTGCCGCGCTCATCACCTTCGCATCATTCGATGGCCAGTTCGGATACCCCGCTTTGCGGCCGTGCAGATCTCCGTTCGCATCCGCGCCCGACGGCACGCACACCAGCACCGCCGTGATCTTCTCCGGTCGCAACCCGGCAAGCATTAAGCTTTGCTGCCCACCCATGCTGGTTCCCATCAACACGATAGTCTTGCCATCCCAATCGGGACGCGTCATCAGGTAATCCAGCGCGCGTGAGTCGCGCAAATACATATTCAGGAAGTACGATGTTTCTCGGTCTGTGTTGCCCACCGCCGCATAGTTCCGTGGGATATTTCCCGCCGGATCGGACGGCAGCTTGTCATGCGAATCCACATCTATCACGAGCCAGCCCTCGCCGGCGCGCGTTGCTACCGAATGCGCGTTCAAAGCATAGACCCCCGCGTACTGCAGAAGGATAAGCGCCGGAAACTTGCCCTCCTTGGCCGGCTTGGCAATATATCCCTGTGCATTCGATCCAAGCGCGGCCAGCACGAACGTCTTCATCTCGACGCCCGGAACGTCGGTTTCGACAGGCGTCAGCACAGGATTGATGGGAACCTCCGCCTGCGCCGCAAGCTTCCCATCCCAGAAGGCGTCGAAATCAGCCGGACGCGGCGTTGCGAGCCCAATCTTCGTCGGCGCCACCGCCGCGCCCACCGCGTAAAGTCCATTATTGCGGCCGGTATTACCCCCCACGAAACCATTAGGGTTGCCGCGGCCGCCGGGAGTTGCGGATGTTGTCGCCGCGGTCGTTGCCGCCACAGTCTCGGCCGCGGTGCCGCCGTCAGGCGCGGCAAGCTTGGCCACCGGTTCGATCGCCACATAGATCATCTCGGGCGAGTCGCCTGCGATCTCAATTTTGTCCTTTCCCGATGAGAGGTCGAGCGTCCCCTCTTTTAAAACAACGGCGTTGTTTCTGCGAATCGTCCATTTGTAGCGGTATGCCGGCGCAACCGGCCCCGGCGTTACCGTCCAGCCGACCGTCTCGCCGACATCGTAAATGCCGCTGGCGTGATAGGGCGCGAAAGTGAGCTGCTGCGGAATCGGCGCGCCGCGCTGGGCTGAGGCAATGCTCAGGAAAAACAGCGCGATAAGGCGCGAAGAGATTCGGGTCATCGGAAATCCTCCAAACGAAGACTCTATCGCATTCCAGCGCTACGTCGCTGCCGCGGCGCGATGAGGCGGCCCAACAGCGCGGCGCCACATGCCTTTCCCTGGCAACGGACCGGTGTCAATATCCTGCTAAGCTACGAACAGGGGTGCGGTGTTGAGATTAGGCAAGGGCAACCAGCCAAGAAAGCAGTTTTTTTCGGGCCGTGGACCGACAGTAGCAGCTGCGAAGGACTACGCGCCGGCCCGGGCGAAACAAAAGCCGCCGTTTTACGCTGAAATTGAGGCCGTGAGCAATTTGCCGGAGGACTCTCCAGAATTCCGCGCATTTGTCCGCGACATAGTAAGCGTGTCCGAGGAAATGGCTCCAAGCGTCGCAGCGGCCATCCGCCTGCAGAAATGGAAAATTTCTCCGAACCCGCTGGCTTCCATCAGAACCGCCGCACACCAGCAAGCGCGAAGGACGCTGCTTCCTTAATCAATATGGCTAAAACATATAGTGAAATGACTGCCGATGAGAGACTGGCCGATCGTATCGCAAAGAATCGTGAAATGGAACGGCGCATACAAGAAACCAAGAGCGCCGCTACCGCGCCGGCTGAAGTCCGCGGCCGGTCGAAAGCGGTAAGCGACACGCTCAAAGAGTTCCAACGGATTAAGAAAACACAGGGCATCGACGCCGCATCCGAGTTCGTACGCAGCAAGAGCGAGACGCCCCGCGAATAGCCGCGGTCGCCTCGCCACCGAATTCTGCACCTAGACGGCGTCGCACGAATTCGGCGCGTGACGCCTGGAGTCCGCGTGTACATCCGGAGGGCAAAATCGGGTGCGATCGGATGCAAGAGCGCCAAGGCAGCACGGCTCGTTAATGGTCCCTGGGAGTCGGATAGTATCCGGCGTCGTAAGTGGCTTTGAGCCGCGACATCCCGGGCGGCGGCAAGACTTCCACCTGCAGTCTTCGGAATCGTCCGTCGCGCCCTGGATTCGTGGAATGGTATTCGATCGTGTACGAATTTTGTCTCGCTATGCCGGCTGCGGCGGCCTGAGCGGCGGGTAGCGGACCTTCTCCCGCTACGATGAAATGTTGGCCTCCGCTCAGTCTGGCGAGCTGAGTGAGGAACGCCAGACCGCGGGGCTCGTCGTGGGAGCCGGACGCGGAGAAACTGATGGCATCGATGGGAATGTTTGCCGCGCTCACAGCAGCGGTCACATCGTTAGCGCTATGACCGCTGCTGTTATCGGGACTGCCATCGGAGACGATCAACAAGCCCTTGCGCGGGTTGGGCGCGGCTTGCATCTGTTGCAACGCCAGCAAAATGGCTTCGCGTAAAGACGTTCCGCCGCGCGGCTGCACCTGGACGACCTTGCTTTGAATCTGGCCGGCATCCGGAATGAAACCTTGCGCTACAACTGCATCGCTGTTGTAAGTGATGAGAAAGCTTTGGGTGGCCGGCTGCGTCAGAGCCAGAAATACCCCGACGGCTTTCTGAGCTTCCGCCAAGCGGTCTTTCATGCTGCCGCTGGAGTCTAGCAAAATCCCGAGCGAGGCAGGCATTTCCTGGCTCGAGATCGCCACTATCTTCTGCGGCACGCCGTCCTCCAGCACGCGAAAGTTTTCGGCGGTTAAGCCAGGCACGTTCCGGTGCTGCTCGTCTTGAACGGTCACCGAGATCTTTATTGGCGGGGCGGCCGGTTGTACCGCCAACTCCTGGGGCGCCGGCGCAGGTGCTTGCACCGCAGTTTCCGGGGGCGCGGGGGGCGGCGGCTGTGGGATAACAGACGCCTGCTGGATCGCGGCAACGGTTGGCGGGGCAAATGCCAACATACCCGGCGCTTGCGCCGCTAAGCCCGCCAGCACGGCTATCGCTGCGATCGCCGCTGTCATTCGGACTTTCAATAGGCGCGTCCCGCTATGGCGCGCGCTATCCAAAAGCATATTTATTCTTCTGCTGAGGTGAGAGCGACCCTCGGCTACAGCCGCGGCCGCCGTCAAGGATCCGCGAACGCCACCGGTCAACTCGACCACCTTCGCCAAGCATGCGGCATAAGGACGCGCTCGCCCCGTAGCCTTGAGCACGAAATCATCGCATGCGATCTCGCGTTCGAGGTCGAGCGCCCGCCCGATGCAATGCACTACGGGGTGAAGCACGAAAACCGCCTCGAGTACGCGCTGCACGATTAAGGCATAATCGTCGCCTCGGGCAAGGTGCGCGACCTCGTGCAAGCCGATCTGGCCGATTTCGTCCGCATCGAGCGCTTCCAATAGGCGTTTGGGGATCAGGATGGATGGCCGCCCGAATCCCGCAACCATTGGAGTCGTAACCTCAGAAGAGGCTGCCAATCGGACCGTGCGCCGCGAGCATCCACAGCGCTCCTTCCAACCGTCCACCAGTGCGGCCAAATGCGGCGGCACGCCGGCTGCGCGCATCTTACGGCCTCTTAGCAATACGTAGCTCGCCAGCAACCGCACCAACATGAAGGCTGATAGCAGCGCCCAGAGTCCCAGCACCCACCGCGGCCATTGGCTGTCGGCGACCTTGAGAGGGAACCACCCGGCGGATCGGGATAAAGCTTCGGCTGAAAGCCTTGCGTCCGCTCGGAACGGCGCGTTACTCACAAGGGCGCCCGACGGGTTCCTGACAAACCGAACGTCGGTCGCGGCCTTTCCTGCCGTCGCGCGAGGCTGGCGCCATAGGGTCGATGACAGATACCAAAGCGGCAGGACAACGACAGTCAAGAGAGCCGCCCACCAAACAACGTAGCGTGTTGCCGCATTCCAGCCGCGACGCGACGCAAGGCGCAAACCCAACCAGACCGCCAGCGCGTTCAAGACGCTGAGAACTGCTCCGTTCACCAAAGCGGCCAATAGGAGATTCATGATTTGCCACCTTCGATGCGCTTCCGCAGAAGCGCCAGTTCTTTGGCGCTGATCTTCCGCCTATCCATCAGGCTCAACATGAGCAACTCCGGCGAGCCTTCAAAGAAGCGGCGCAGCAGGTGCGTTACCGCGCTTTCTCGCGCTTGCTCCCGTTCCACTAGCGGCTGGTAAACGAAGGCACGGCCGTCTTTGGCATGCCGCAGGTAGCCTTTGTTCTCCAGGATGCGTAGTGTCGTTAGCACCGTAGAGTATGCCAGCGGGATCTCGCCCTGCAGTCCTTCGAGCACCTCAGAGACTGTCGCCTTGCCCTTTTTCCAGAGCACCTCCATCAGCCGTAGTTCGGCATCGGTGAGGTGCAGAGAACGCTTTCTTGGCATTAATTCCCTCCTGCAATTAAGGAATTAATAGTAGCGTACGCCCGTTGGCCGGGAGCTGTCAATTAAAAAAATAATAGTTGGAAGGCGGACAGTGTTGCGGGCCGACGGCTACTTCTCGCGTTCAGCCACCGTCGCACTCGCGCCCTTCTTCAGATACTTGTCATACCAACCCAGATAACGCTCCAGCCGATCCCTCTGGTAACTCGGCCGCTGAATGCCATGAGTTTCGTTGGGGTAGATAATGAGTTGCGTGTCGATGCCGAGGCTGCGCAGCGCTTGGTACATCTGCTGGCCGCCTTGCACGGGGACGTTGAAATCGCGCTCGCCGCCTAGAAACATGGTCGGCGTCTTGATACGGTCGGCGTGCAGGAACGGGTAAGAGATCTTCACGTAAGTGTCAAAGTTCTTCCAGGGCGGGCCAATTTCGTTATCGTATTGAATGATGTACTGGTCCGTTCCGTAGAATGCGACCGTGAACGCTGTGCCGGCGCCGCTGGTAGCGGCTTTGAAGCGGGTGTCGGTCGCGATCATGTAGTCGGTGAGGATCGCGCCATAACTCCATCCGCCGACGCCCAAACGGGCTGCGTCGGCAACCCCCATGCGAATCACCTGATCGACGCCGGCTTCGAGGTCTTCCACTTCGTAGTGACCCCAATCGGCGAAGATGGCGCGCGAGAACTTTTGGCCGCGGCCCGAACTGCCGCGGTAATTCACGCTCAACACGGCATAGCCATTAGCAGTGAACCATTGCCTTTCAGCGCTGAAGGAGTGCGCATCCTGGCCGTTGGGACCGCCGTGGATGCGCAGCAACAGCGGAACTTTGGCTCCCGCGGCATACCCGATGGGCTTGGTGAGCAGGCCATGGACCTCCGTGCCGTCCTTGCTCTTAAAACTTACGTCCTCTGTAGACGGAATATCGATCTGCGAGAAAAGCTCGCTGTTCTGGTGCGTCAACGGTCGCAGGGATCCATTTTCGACGGCGAAGATTTCATTGGGACGCGTGTCGCTGCCTGCGATTGCGGCCGAGCAGCCGTGCGATTCGTGCCGAGCGCTCATCACGAGGGGAGGCTTCATCAGCTTCTCCGCCGCGCCGCCGGCGAGCGGGATGCGGGCCGGATAAGCAGACCGGTCGTCAGCCACAATCACATCGATGGCGCGGCCGTCGGCGGTGAATTGGGGTGCGGAAACGCCACGATCGAGATCGTTTGCAGCCTTAACCAGCGTGGGCTTGCCACTGCCGTCCGAAGCGACCACCGCCAGGCGCTCCATTCCATACGCGCTGTACTTCTTCTCCTCGCCGATGAGGAAGGCGATCGACTTTCCGTCGGGACTCCATTCGGGTCGTCCCCGTCCGGCAGGCATATCGAGAGGCGAAAGCGCCTTTTCAGTCGAAGCAGTCCGCGCATCGGCAATATACAACTGGCCTTCCGGATCGCGGTCGGGTTCCTTGGCGTGATTGCTGATGAAGGCGATGCGCGAACCATCGGGCGACCATGAGGGCGAGGATTCGTCGTAGTCTTTGCCGGTTGTTAAGCGCTCGAGCTTCTTGGTGGCAACGTCGAACAGATAGATGGTGCTGTGACGCCCGGAAAGAAGGTAACCGGCGCCGTCCGATTTGTACTTGTAGCGATCGATGACGATCGGCTTGGGCGCCTTACCGCCGCGCCCCGCGCCTGCGCCACCGCCCGATTCCGCGGCGGGATCCGCATCCGGATCGGGGTCGCCGATTACCAGCGCCAGCCGCTTTGCATCGGGCGACCATTCATAACTCTGCAGGCGGCCTTTGACGTCGGTTAATTGGACGGCCTCGCCGCCGCGGCGGTCGAGAATCCACACCTGGTTGCCGCGCGCTTTGCCGGGGCGGCTGGAAAGAAACGAGAGGTATTGGCCGTCGGGACTCCAGCGCGGCGTGCCTTCGCTTTCAGTACTCGAAGTGACGCGAAGATCGGTCTTGCCATCATAGGAGACCATCCAGATGTCACTATCGTGTTTGTCCTCTTTCACGTCGATCGTTCCGACGGAATAGGCGACCCACTTACCATCGGGCGAACATTGCGGGTCGCGCACTTCACGGATCTTGGCGATGTCGTCAAGGGTCAGCGGGTGTTTGGCGGGCTGCGCGAAAAGGGCAGCGAGAGAACATCCGGCAAGAATCGGGAGGCGGTAGCGATGCAACATAGCGCTCCAGATTCTAACACCGCGCGGCGGAGGCCTGGTTGGAGTAACACGCCGGACGTAACATACCGGAGTCGCGCCGCGTAATTTACTTGATAAAATGCCCCTCATGCGTTTTCTTGCTTATCTGCTGGTTGCCGGCGCCGCCTACGCCGGGCCGTGCATTACCGCCAACCAAAGCTGTACAGAATGGATCTCGTTTCCCGGGGGCCACTCGCGATCGATGGTCTATCGCACATTTTCGCTGGATGAAAAGAATGAGAAGATCACGCGCGCTTTGGTCGTGATTCATGGAACGAACCGGGATGCGGACAATTACTTCCGCAATGCATTGGCCGCGGCGTTCCTGGCGGATGCGCTGGAGGATACGGTAGTAATTGCCCCGCACATCAGTTCGAACAACGGCCGCAGCTGTAGCGATAAGCTCGCGCCGAATGAGGTGAGCTATAGCTGTAACGGCGATAGCTGGCGCTCCGGAGGTACGTCGGTGAGCGACCCTAAGCTCACATCGTTCGATTTTGTGGACGAAATTCTGCGCAAGCTGGCGCGGCGGCAAGCGTTTCCCAATCTCAAAGAAATCGTGTTGGCGGGACATTCAGCCGGCGGGCAGTTTGTCACGCGCTACGAAATGGCGAATCGTATACATGAAACGCTAGGACTGCCGCTGACGTACGTTGTGGCGAACCCGTCCAGCTATGCATATCTCGATGCCACGCGCCCCTCGGGTGAGAAAGGCGACAGTTTTCGGCCGTTTGGCGATGGGCGCAACTGCACCACTTATGACCATTGGCCATATGGCTTAGAAGGCCGTACCGGTTATGCGGGGAAGGAGAGCGATGAGCAGTTGCAAAAGCAATTGGCCTCGCGGCCGACGACATACATTTTGGGCGAAATCGATATTCTACCGTTAGGCGGATTCGACAGCTCTTGCCCCGCCATGGCGCAAGGGGCGACGCGGCGCGCGCGGGGCGAAGCCTTCGCCAAGTTTGTGAACGAGAAGTACAAGGCGCAGCACAAAGTCCAGATTATTTCCGAATGCGGACATAACGCGCGGTGCATGTTCACGTCGGAAGAGGCCCTGCCGATTTTATTTCCGAAGCAGTAAAGGCGCGGGCGGTACCCAATCAGTCCTTCGGCGCGAGGGAAATGGGTGCGGCGTATCGCACGCGGGACGGGCGGCTCGATCGCACGATTGCGCTGCGCCCCTTTCTCATCGATTGGCCTTCTCAATTTCGTTTAAGTTATCAATCTCCCGCTGAAGATCTCGCTGCTGGCGAATTCTGATCACGACGATAGCCGCGAGCCACACGGCCATGAGAGTCAGGAACGGCGCGGCTTTCGGAAGCGTCGTTCGATTGAGAATCCCAATCCTTACAGACATGAGGATCCATGTGCCGATTACCAGCAGCGCCGGCCCGAGATTCCATTGCAGGACGCGGCTGAAAAGGAAGCGTCGTCGCTCCACCTCCCCGCGGTAAGACGCTAGGCTAGCGTTCAAACCGGCGTCTTCGGGCGCCGCCGCGGACCACAGTCCCCGATTAAGGAAATACGTCCCAGCCATACTCCAGACAATGGCGAATGCGAACACTGCTCGCGACGCCCGATCGGCGAACCATAGACCGAGGCTGCCGAGAGCGACGACAATCAGCGGGGCGAAGATGCTCCGCAGCAGTTCCCCACGCGTTTTTGCGTGAAGTTCTCGCGTCATTTTTCGAATCAGTAACATTGTCATTGTGGGTGGCTCCGTTGGCTGGTTTTGCCAAATTATTCTGGGATCGTCGCCGGGGTAATCATTCTGCATGGTTGCCTTTTTCGTGAAACCGTCGCGCGAGAATGTTCTTGATCCGATGTATTCTCATGGCTACGTTCCCGGGGGATAGCCCCGTGATTTCCCCGATCGACGCCGCATCCAAATCCTCGAGATACGAAACGATGACCTGGCGGTCGAGCGGTCTGAGTTGCTGAATTAACGCGGACAAGCGCGCCAGATTTCTGCGCTGCTCCACTTCATTCTGTCCCGTTGGGAACTTGCTCTGGTCCAAGTCCGGGAGAATCTCGACCTCTTCCAGACTCACGAGTTTTGAAAAGATCTTGCGCTCCCGAAGTACATGCGATGCGGCCACGTGATGGGCGACGCGATAGACCCAGGTCCGTAGAGAACAGCGGGCATCGTACCGCTGGAAACTTCGCCACAACTGAAAATGGATGTCCTGGCTCAGGTCGCGGCGCTTTTCCGGATCGGCCTCGTAAGCGCCTGCAAGCCTCTCGAGAGAAGTACCGTATTTTTCCGCCGCATCGCGGTACAGGTCCTCATGGCTTGCCGCCCTGGTAGAAATGGACTCCGCTCCTTCCACACTTAAGGTAGTCGCTGGAAACAGGGGTTTCTAACAGATTCCAATAGAAAAATCCAGGCGCGTCTCAATCTGCCGAATCCTCAGCGTTCTTGGAGTTCGCTGTGAGTAGATTGCTGAAGACCGGCCGTCTTAGCGGCCGCCAAAGGCGGGTTGATACAGAGGAGGGAGAGTACATCCAGAGAAGGCGCGCCCAAACGACAAGCTAATGGGATTGCCTGTCAGATCGACGCGAGCCTTGGCAATCCAGGGCAGGTTTAGTCTGCCCCGGTCCGCCAAACCAACAAGTTCCTAGCGAAGTCCGCCGCGCCCTCCCGCTGCCGCGGCCGCTGGCGCCGGAGGCAGGAACTTCGGATCGAGTATCTTTGCAATCTGATCCTTCGCTCCTTCCAGGTGCGCCTTCGTATCGTGATCGGTCGCCTTGGCGAGCGCCGTCGTCAGGGAAGCGTTTAATACGCGCAGCTCCGCGCGATAGAACGGCTTCTCGTCGTCGCTACGGGCCGGCGCGCCGCCACGCCCGCCACGTCCGCCAGCTGCCGCCGCGGCTGCCCCGCCGCCCGCAGCCCCGTTCAACTTCGCGTTGATCATCTCCAGATACGCATTCTGCAGGTTGCGCCGGTAGGCGTCGATTCTCACGGTCGGGCCGTCCAATTCCTTCCAAACGCCCTTGCGGACCGTGGCGAGCAACTCCGCCGCGGTGTACGCCGCGGTGCCGTCGATGGTCTGCTGCTCAATCAAGCGCGCGAAACGCTGATCGTTCAGTAACTGGTTCAAAACGGCGTTCTGCGCATTGCGAATGCGGCTCAGCGCGCCGTTGGCCTCGATGCGGCGCAGAATCTCGGGATCGATCAGCCATACCGGCGTCGAGAAGGCATTGTCCACCAGGAACTTCACCGCCTCTTCCTGCCGGGTCTTGGGAACCAGCGTAAACACGCGGCCCTCCTGGCCCACCACTTTTTCCTGGCTGTTCAATCCGCCTACCACCTGCGCCACGTGACTCATCTCCGTTTGCCATTGGCTCAGCACGCGGCCATAAACTTCCGAAAGGTCTTCATAGGTTTCGCCGTCGTCCCATGCTGTCGCCTTCATCAGCATCTTGGAAACGCGCTGCAGGTTCTTCATGCCCATGGCGGTCGATTTCACCGCGTCTGCATCGCCCACCGCTTCCGTCTCTTCTCCAGGGTCGGAACCGGCCGAATTCGCGGTTGAGAACCGGTACCACGGCGTGTTGTCCTGCTCGCGCGCCCACTTATCGAGCGTGGGCTTCTCCTCTTTCGGAGTGGCCGTAGCGATCGGCGTGTAACCCCACTTCGTGGCCCATGTATCATACGGCCCAATGCGCGGCACCAGGTCTTCCACCGCGATTCCATCCTCCGGCTGCGCGACGTAGTTGAAGCGCGAATAATCCATGATTGAAGGGGTGTGGCCCATTTTATGCACCCAGTCCTTGTCGCGGATCTTGTCCGCCGGGTACATCGCGCTGGCCTTCATGTTGTGCTGGAAGCCGAGCGTGTGGCCCACTTCATGGCACACCACGTATTCGAGCAGGCGTCCCATCAAGTCTTCGGGCAGCGGCAGTTTCTGGGCGCGCGGGTCAAGCGGTCCCACCTGCACGAAATACCAATCGCGCGCCAGGTTCATCACGTTGTGATAGAACTGAATGTCCGCATTCAAAATCTCGCCCGTGCGAGGATCCGAAATATGGGGCCCGCTCGCGTTCTCGGTGGTTGAGGGAAGCCAGCGAATCACCGAGTAGCGCACGTCTTCCGGACTGAAATCGGGATCCTGCGCCGCAGTTGGCGCCAGCTTCGCGACAATCGCGTGGCTGAATCCCGCCGCCGCGAACGCTTCGTTCCAATCCTCCACGCCCTTCTCCAGCCACTTGACCCACTGCTTCGGCGTGTTGGCGTCGATGTAGTAGACAATCGGCTTCACCGGGTCTGACATCGCCGCGTTGGGGTCTTTCTTTTCCAACCGCCACCGCGCGATATAACGCACGTTGCGCACCCGGTACTCGTCCGCCGAATAATCCTGCTGCTGCGTGGTGAAATAGCCTACGCGCTCATCAAACAGACGCGGCTTCATGGGCTTTTCCGGCAGGCGAACCATGCTGTGATGCAGCACGATGGTGGCGCTGGTTCCGCGCATCGTCCCGCCGCCAATTCCGCCCCCGCGGCCTCCGCCTGCTACGCCTCGTCCGGCCGCGGCACTGGTATAAGTAGCCGTCGTCTCAGCCTCGATGTTATCGGGATACGGCGAGATGTGGTCGATGAAAGATCGCGATGCGTCGAAGCCCGTGGCGCCAATGTGTTGCCGCGCGCTGAACTCCGGCACGTCCGTGTTGTAAAGACGGCTCACATCAATCACCGGATCGCCGTCGTGATACGCCGCCACGTTGAACGCCATCACGATCGTGTCGTTATTGGCGTCCTTGACCGCTGCCGATATAGGCGAATCAGGGTCCGCGTTGATGGAGAAATTCACATCGCGCAAATAGACCCGATTGTTGTGTAAGTCCCACGCGACCACTTTATCGGTGATCTCTCCGCCGCCATAGCCGGCCCCTAATGTGGTCTTCGCAATCTGCGTATTCCACAATAGTTCCTTACCCAACTCCTTCTTGGGGATTTCGTAGAAGAACCGTTCGCCCACCTGATAAACGGTGAATAACCCCTTCTTGGACTTTGCATCCTTCGTGATCACGCGATCGAAGGGTTGGGGATTCGGAACAGCCAGCGCTCCGCCGCCACCGCCGCCGCGGCCGCCGCCACCACCCGCGCCGGCCGCCGGCGGTTCGTCTTGCGCAAACATTACGGATGCGGCGAATAAGGCCAAAAGAAAAGCGGAAAAGCTTCGCTTCATTGAGAAAACTCCTAAATGTTGAATGTCAATTATGTTAGCAGATGCCTAGACGGAAGCGAATTGGCCCGTTCCTACCAAATGTGACCGGGCCTTTCGGAATACAATAAACCCTCTATGCTTGGAAGGTATTTTATGAATTGCCGTATCTTCGCACGACTCTTTTTGACATCCGCTATCTTGCCCGGGTTGATCCTGGCGCAGGACGGACCCGAGTCCGTCATTCGGGGCGCCAAGCAATTCCACAAGTCCGTGCTGGTTTCCGGACTGGCCGGACCGTGGGAAGTTACCTGGGGTCCCGATAACATGCTTTGGGTGACTGAGCGCACCGGCAAGCGGGTAACCCGCATCGATCCTGCCAACGGGCAACGGACCACGGCGATCACCATTCCCGAAGTTTCCGCGCCCGGCGGTCAGGACGGGCTGCTGGGTTTGGCGCTGCATCCCGAACTGCTGAAGGGCTCCGGTAATGACTATGTCTATGTTGGATACACGTATGTCGACCAAGCCAAAGGCGCGAATCCGATAGTCGCCGATGCCAGAAGCCCGTACCGCTATCTCTATGGCAAGATCGTGCGGCTGAGCTACAACAAAGCGGCCGGCACGCTTTCGGACCCGCTCGAGCTGATCACGGGGTTGCCAGTTGGCAATGACCACGTGTCCGGGCGTCTGAAGATAGGTCCCGACAAGAAACTCTACTATACGATTGGCGATGAGGGACACAACCAGCTCGGCAATTTCTGTCTTCCCATTGAAGCCCAGCGCCTGCCGACAAGCTCGGAAGTCGACGCCAAAAACTATGTTGCGTATGTGGGCAAGTCGATCCGTCTCAACCTCGATGGTTCCATCCCGCAGGACAATCCGAAACTAGCTGGGGTGGTGAGCCACGTTTACACCTACGGGCACCGCAACATGCAGGGAATCGACTTCGGCCCCGATGGCACTCTCTATGCTTCAGAGCAGGGGCCGAAGACGGATGACGAGATCAACATTCTGAAGGCGGGCTCGAATTATGGCTGGCCACACGTAGCCGGCAAGCAGGATGGCAAGGCATATGAATACGCGCGCTGGGCAAGTTCGAGCGTGCCCTGTTCGCAACTGACTTTTAGCGATCTCGCCATTGCTCCGTCCGTGCCCCGTGAACCCGAATCGGCGTTCACGCAACCTTTCGTCGAACCCATCGCCACCATGTTCACGGTGCCGACCGGCTACAATTTCCATGACCCGGCTTGCAGAGGCGTCGATTTCATTTGCTGGCCAACGGTTGGCGCATCGAGCATCGAGTATTACGCCTCAAAAGGGAAGGGTGTTCCCGGTTGGGACCGGGTTTTGCTGATCACAACCTTGAAGCGCGGCTCGCTTTACGTGTTGCCTCTCACGGCGAACGGACAGGCCGCGGCCGGTCACATGTCGCGGTATTTCCAGTCTGAGAATCGGTATCGCGATACTGCCGTCAGTCCCGACGGAAAGACCATTTACATTGCTACCGATCCGGGAGGTCTGGCCGAAGCGCTTGCCGGCGGCTCTACTGGAAGGATGCAAAATCCCGGGGCAATCCTCGCCTTTACATATGAAGGCGAAGGTGGCGCGGCTGAGACCAGCCAGGCTCCGCCCGCAAGCGCAGCCGGCAAGACTGATGGCGCGCCGTCAGGGGCAGCCCGTGGAGCCGCCGTAGCCGGTGCGCCTCCAAGTTTCACGGCCGCTCAAGCTACGTCAGGCAAGGCTGCTTTTAACTCCAACTGCGCGGTATGCCATGGCAATACCATGACGAACGGCACGTTCGCGCCACCACTGGCCGGCGAGTATTTCAAAACGCAATGGACCGGTAAGACGGTCCGGACATTATACGACCGCGCCAAGACTATGCCGCCCTCTTCTCCCGGCTCGCTCACCGATGAGACCTACGCCAATATTGTTGCCTATATCCTCGAATTCAACGGCTACAAAGCCGCTAGCAGTCCGCTGCCGGCTGGCGGGCAAGGGCTCGACGGCATGGCAATCCGCTAGGCAACAAAGATCGTCACTTGATGTCGAGAATGAACGCCGGCAAGCAATTTATCGCGAGTCTCGCATCCCGTGAACTCATAATCTTTCGATAGAGAAGATCCTTCAATTACCCAATCATTGCAATGTATAACGATGTTTTGAGCTAACCCGCGGTCGCCGTAACCTCGGTCTTGAACTGGCGTGGTACTGAATCTGCTGTCTTTCATGCAGGCCCTTTTTTGTTCATGAGGAGAATAGCAATGAAAGCAGCATACGGAATATTATTTGCGCTCGCCGCAGTGAGCGTGCAGGCGCAAGACCGCGTGACCGACCGGCGAAACGCCGAAATACGCGGCGGCGGCGGCGAGGGTAAGTGCACACTTGAAGTCGTCGTCGATGACACCGCCGAGGTGGAGATTTCTGGTCCCAGCGCTACGATACGCACGCTCAGGGGCTCCCCAGCGACTTTCCGCCGGTTCCAGTGCAATCAGCCAATGCCCGATAGGCCCTATGACTTCCGCTTTCAAGGCGTCGACGGACGAGGCCGCCAGGAGCTGGTACGTCCTGCCGCCGATGGCAGACCGGCCGTAATCCGCATTCAGGACTCTCAGGGTGGCAGTGAGGGCTACACATTCGACATCTTCTGGAGGGGCAATGGCGGTGGACCCGGCGGCGCTTATGATAGACCTGGTCGCGGTTACGATAGGCCTCCCGATGGCGGTGATGGCCGCGGGCCTGGCTGGAACGACGGTTGGGGCTCGGGCGCCGGCTGGGTTACCGGTGGAAACTTCAACTTCGAAGGTGGCCGACCCGGCAGTGGAAGCTACCTCGATCGAAACGGACGAAGACGACGCCTCGACGCGGCCAAGGTATTCATTGCAAACTCTGGACAGATTACGGTTATCTTCCAAACCGAGCGCGGTGAGCTGCAGTTCAACGGCAGGGTGGATCGGCGTTCCAATCGCTTGGTATTTGCGACGGTCAGTGGAGGCGGTATGAACGGCCATATGCAAATCGAAATGAGCGCATATAACCGGGTTAAGAATATCAGCCTAAGCGACATTGGCCTGAATTGGGCGAACTGAGTTTGAATCCCCGCGCCTGGAGTTGACTTAATCAGCGCGACCACTATAGGTCTAGCTTGGGCGGATCTGCTCAAGGCATTGCTGCCATACGCGCTGCCGTGCGACGGCCAGAGCATCTGGCGCGCTCTGATTGGGCTTCGACTCTCGACGGAGAACTCTGGCTCGCACTAAGGATTCAGTTGGTAATGGGGCAGGCGGAGAGCGCCTGCCCCATTGGATTCCCTGTTCAATTCTGCTACTGGGTCACGAGATTGGATTCGCGAGCTTCCTGCAGGATGGGTTTGCTGAGTTCGGTGAGGAGAAAATCGGCAGCCTCCTCTTCTCCCAGCGTGTGGGTCAGCAGGCGGGCCACGTCACGTTCTTCAATCTGCATGGCGAGCGTTTTGGCGGTACCGTAGCCTGAGATCTCATAGTGCTCGACCTTCTGTGCGGCGGCAACGAGCGCCAGGTCAGCGGCGAAGTCCTCCTTCTGCCCACCCTTCTGAATGGTTTCCTGGCCTTCTTCGATGAGGCCCACCATGGCGCGGCAGGTTTTCGGCTTCGCCTCTTCGCCCAACATTTCAAACGCCTGCTCCAGGCGCTCGACGTGGCGATTGGTCTGCGCCAGGTGCTTCTCGAAGGCTTCGCGCAGCTTGGGGTTTTTGGCGGCGGAGGCCATCTTGGGAAGCGCTACTACGAGTTGATTCTCGGCGTGCAATAGGTCCTGCATTTGATCGATCAAGAGTTCTTTTAATTCCGACATGTCGTGTTCTCCTTTGTATGTAAATTGACTGGAATTTTCACGCAGTCTTTTTGCGCGGAGAGGATTTCCGCGTACCCGTACTCGCGGCCGTCCGCCGCTGGGAAGTGCGGCCGACTGGACCCCCGTCGCTCAAGGCGACTGAACCGTCCTCGCTTCCATTTGAGGATTCGCGCGCACCGGTGAGTTGATCGCGGAGTTCCTGGAAGGCCGGAGCATCGACTACTTCCCACTGTCCACCGGAATTCCAGGGGCCGCGCGAGTCGGTTTCGCCACGGTCGCCGACGCCGGTCGAATCGTTGAAGTATTGGTTAACGAGGTCGGGGGAAGGCGGAATCCTGCCGATGGAAAACTCGGGCTTGCCCATGCTGACGAGGGCGGCGGTAAAGGCCTTCATGTGCGTAATTTCACGGGTCATGAGGAACTTGAGCGCGTCGATCGATTCGGGATCTTCGCAGAAATCAATGAGGCGCTCGTAGACGATTTTGGCGCGCGCCTCAGCGGCAATGTTGCTGCGGAGGTCGACGTCGAGTTCGCCGGTAATTTTGAGGTAGTCGGCAGTCCATGCGTCGCCCATGGAGTTATAGAGGTTGACGCCGCCGCCCCCCGCGATGGCAATCAGCGGGTCGGCCTGCGCGGCGGTGCGATTGGTTTTAAGCGGTCGCAAATGGAGGCGCGCGAGGGAACCAACCACCTCTAGGTGGCTCAGTTCCTCAGTGCCAATATCCATAAGAAGGTCTTTGCGTTCGGGATCGTCGCAGTTCAGACCTTGTACGGAATACTGCATGGCGGCCGCGAGTTCGCCGTTGGCGCCCCCGAACTGCTCAAGCAGCATATTTCCAAATTTCGGGTCGGGCGTGCCGACCCGGACGGTATACATCAATTGTTTAATGTGATGGTACATGGTGGGCTCCAGAAACGTTTCAGACCCGGTAATGGCACGTGGCTCACCTAAGCGTGTAGGCTTACGCTTGACCGAAAATGCGGGCCATGCGGTGCCCTGGAGCCGTTCGAGGACGCTAGTATTTGCCTCCGCCGCACTATTTCCTATTGCGCCCTGCGGATTGTGCGACTGCGCCACGTAGTATTTTCGTATTGCACCGCTGAGTTGGGGACGGAAGCGAGCCGTTAAGCCCTGTTAGGGCTTTTGAGCTCTGCCGAACGGACACATGGAGGGTGTGCTGGCGCGCAGCGGAACAACGCTGCGCCGCCTGTCCACGGCATCACCCGAGGAAGAGAGTTGGAGCGCGACGCGAATGGTGAGCTAATCAACTACACCCCCGCGCGAGCTTGGCGAACTGCTTGTAAAACTCGGCGCCAGCCAGTTTGCGCCAACAACTTGGCGAACTTACTGCAGCATTCGCGGCCCGGCTTCTTGTCTCCTGATGCTGCGCCAGTCATAGTCGGCTCCACTTCGGTCTACGCTACTAAGCCGTATTGAGGACAGGAGAAGGTCGATGCATCCACGTTTTTTGTGCTTGTTGCCGGTATTGCGCTTTCCTCTCGACCGTCCCGCTCAGAGGGGGCAGTACGAGATACCGACAGAACTGCACGACGAAACGGCGGCGAGCGGAACCATTCCGAATTCCAATTCGGTATCGAAATGGATGCAAGATGTCTCAGGCCGAGCAGTATCAGAATCTGAACCGTGGACGTTCTGTGGAATTCGCCGTACCTTTCGCTCGGCGAGGATCTCAATCGTCGCAGATTGCAGATAAATTAGTCCCATGTCAGCCTACGAACGCTATTGCGACCTCCACATCACGAAAGCCACTGCTATGACTTTCCTGGGGAGATTGTCGCGTATTGCCAGTATCAGATCGAGAACCATAAAAGGTGCGTCGCCGGAAAAAAGGCACTGATTGTTTTAGATTTCATTGATACGTGGGTCATCGTCAACGGGCAATATACTCCCGCGCAAGGTTCGGCTGTGTCTATCCTCGCCAAAGCACTGGGCGACTATGGCATCAAGGGGGTCACCGTCACCGGCAGCAATGAAAACGTCGGCGCCGAACAACCCGCAACGATGGTTCGGGAGCAACTGCAAGGCTAAGCCATTCAGGGCCCGCAGGCCTTCCGCGGCATCAGAATCCCCAGCAATTTTCCCTTCGACAAGGCAACCTACACATTGACCATTCCCAATGGATGGGCGCTCTCGCAGAAGCGGGTGGCGGACTCCATGCTATGCGTCATCAAGGCGCCGCAGCAATTCTCCGTCGCAACCGCGCGCTCAACGTACCAAGCCGCTCAGATGGGTTCCACGCCCAAAACCGTTACACAGGAGTACGGGATGTACACGTTCACCGATCCGACAAATCAAGCCCAATTTGTCTTCTTCGAAGGCTGATCGTGGACGAACCGAATAAGGAGATTACGGGAGCCAACGGCTGGCAAATGGTCGATGCACATCGCATCAAATTCGTCGGAACCGGCGGCAACTTCGCCTTGCAGGTGGGCGGAAATACCATCCAAATTGTCGAACGTCTCGCCCATTCGCAAGCTAAAGCCTTCGCAATCTCGTGATCGGCGCCAGACCGGGCAATGCGACGATCATGGCCTGGCGGGTTCGATACCGTGAAATCTCCATACCTCCAAGCTTCCAAATCTTGAAAGATTTCTCGTTTCTTCGCTTTCCGGACTTGGGCTGGGGCAGCCGAGCTTGATCTGCTCCAAAGTTTGGCTGCAACCGGAGAGTATCTCCCGGATCGAGTCGACGATCGCAGCCCACGCGAAGGGTTTGGAATCCCTGATTCAACCGCGAAAAAAGCTTCGATGGATCCCTGGAGGTCGGCAACGCGATGAGATACAACGGGACGTCTGCCGGAAACTCAGCGTTGTGTTGTCGCGCGCTGGAGCGTGTGCCTTCGGCACTCGACAGGCTGGTTAGGAACTGAGTGAACCGCCGCATGGGTATGTGGATCTGAACGCGGACGCACCTTTCCTCCATTTCAATGTCAGCTGTAAAACGCCTTTAGTCGCGATGACTACAGGCGCGGTTCGTTTCGCAACATATCGTCTCACGATGTATTCCTGCGGCCGCGGAAGGGACACTGAAATGCTCGTCTCTTCGTGAAGACGATCCAGTTCCAATATGTCGCTGACAGTTGCTGAACTCCTAGTGGTGAGATCGATCGCGCGGAACGTCGAAGTTCCATGATCTGATCGGACAGATTACCAGCAGGATGTGGATCTCGACAAGTTTTCATGCATATAGCCGCCTACAATCATAGGGTGATGGGCCCGGCTCACGTTGTAAACGTGGCCGATGAAACGATAACGACTTCTCTTGCCAGACGAACGGTTTCACACATCCTGACTCCAAAGGACGTCCAGGACGAGACCGAAGCGAAGGATGCCCAGTCTTCGGCCACCATTCCCGAGCATAGTAGCGATTTGTTTGTCGCTACGTATCTTGTGCTGCAGGAGCGTGCGCTGCGCCGAGCGGTTGATCTTATCAACAGCGGGAAGAAAGTGGCTATGTTCACAGGACCGAATTCGGCGCTGGCCGGCGCTGCTTATACGCGATCTCGCTTGCGCAAAATCAAGAGCGGCGAGCTCGCGCCGGTTCACTGCAACTCCTATTCGGACGGCCACTGGACCGACATAACAAGGAAATGGTGCGCAGGCGAACCAGACGCGTGCGCGAAAGATGTTTTCGCTGCCGTCTTCACCGCCTGCGAGGCGCCCCTCGCAGCAATTCGACCCGCCGCGTGTGACGCATCTGTGGATTGGGCGGCAAGGCAAAAGACGCAGGAACACGGACTCGAGGCCGCGTTCAAACACTCGGAGGCGCGCCCCGCCTGCATCCGACGTCGCCGGATCTTTTGGAGCCCGGAATGATTTTCAACGTTGAACCCGCGGCATATCCGGAGGGCTACGGGGGCGTGCGGCACTGCGATGTGGTCGCCGTTACCGGCCGAGGGTACGGCCTTTTGACGCCTTTCCAATGCAACAAAGAAGCCTTTGAAAGAAGCCCGGTTTTATGCCACAACTCAAGAGTAAGACAATTGCCTTCGGCGCTCCCGGAACTGAACCGCGCTGGAGCCATGCCAACAAGGACGGTGTAGGGACTGCTTACAATCTCGAAAGCCGCATATGGTTCACGATCTGGAATGGAATTCTGACCGAGATCCATTACCCTACAATCGATCGTCCGCAGGTGCGCGATGTGCAGTTTCTTTTTGTGGACGGAACGGGACAGTTCATCGACGAAAAACGCGACATGCACCATGAGACTGAGAGGCTCACGCCCTCGCAAGGTTACAGAATCACTTCACGAGAAAAGAATAGTAAATTCTCACTCGTGAAGGAGATCATCACTGACCCTCGACGCGCTTCAGTTCTCATTCACGCGGAAATCAAGGGGCAAGAAGAATATCTGAACGGTCTTAAGATCTATCTGCTGTGCAATCCGCATATGGATGTAGCCGGTCGACACAATAATGCGCGTGTGGCTGAGGTGTCGGGCACGGAGATTCTGGTAGCGGAGAAAGAAGATCGCTGGCTGGTGGCCGGCGCAACCTGCGGGTTCTCGAAGCTATCGTGCGGCTATGTGGGCAGGAGCGATGGGTACACGGATCTGCAGGCGAACCATTCGATGACATGGGAATTCGATCAGGCTCCGGATGGCAACGTCGCCCTCACCGGAGAGCTGAATCTAAAAAAAGATCGCGAGTTCACAGTATCGATTTCGTTCGGTCAAACATTGAGCAGCGCGACCGCCTGTCTTCTTCAGAGCCTCAGCAGAAATTTTGAGAGCCAACGGGGCACTTTCGTGACGAGCTGGGAAGATGCGGGGCGGGCGCGAAAGTCTCTTGACGGGGCCAGCGGCGACAACGGTCGTCTCTTCCACTCCAGCTACAACATTGTTCTTGCCCATGAAGACAAAACGTACCAGGGAGCTTTCATTGCTTCCGTCGCGAATCCATGGGGCGAGGCGCGGGACGACGATGAGGGCAAGGGCGGATATCATCTCGTCTGGACGCGGGACATGGTCCAGAGCGCCATGGGCCTGTTGGCCGCGGGGAACGTAGATGCGCCGGCCCGGGTGCTAGTCTACCTCGCGGCGAGGCAGGAAGAAGACGGGAGCTTTCCACAGAATTTCTGGGTGAATGGCAATGCCTTTTGGAAAGGCGAACAGTTGGATGAAGTTGCTTTTCCCGTATTACTCGCGTGGCGTTTGCACCGGGAGAAGTCCGCGTCTCAATTCGACGCTCGCACTCTCGTCCGCCGTGCCGTGAACTTCCTGCTCATCAACGGACCCGTCACCGGAGAGGAGCGCTGGGAGGAAGCAAGTGGCTATTCGCCATCCACGTTGGCCGTGATTATCTCAGCCTTCATTTGCGCAGCTGCCTTTGAGCATGAGCACGGAAAAGGCGAGATCGCGGCCTTCCTTGAGAGCTATGCGGATTTTGTTATGGCGCACCTCAAGGAGTGGACGGTCTGTTCCAAAGGATATTTTGTTAGGGTAAATCCGGCCAAACCGGGGGAGGTGGCGGAGCCGGGCGATGTTGATAAGGCTAGGCTCAGACTGACCTGCCAGCCGCCTGGCTCGCCCGACTCCTATTCAGCCGTTGAGATCGTGGATGCCGGATTCCTGCAATTGGTGAGATATGGCGTCCTGGCAGCCGATGACCCTGTCGTGCGGAAGAGCGTTCGGGCCGTCGATGAAAAACTCCGGGTGGAATTGCCGGGCGGGTTCTCATGGCGACGATATAACCACGACGGCTACGGTCAGCGGCCGGATGGAGGGCCTTACAAGAAATGGGGCGAAGGCCGCTGTTGGCCGCTCCTGACAGGCGAGCGCGCCCATTACGAACTCGCAGCCGGCGGCGACTACCGTTCTCTGATTCACGCGATGGAAGCGTTCGGCGCCGCGAACGGTCTGCTTCCCGAACAGTTGTGGGACGCAGACGACCTGCCCAACGCCCATATGTATCGAGGTCGCGCCACTGGTTCCGCCACGCCTCTTGTCTGGGCGCATTCTGAGTACATTCGGCTGCTGCGCTCCTCCCAGGACAAAGCGGTGTTCGACCTCATTCCCGAAGTCGAGGAAAGATACCTCAAGGAAAAACCGGGGAGCAAGTTCGAATTCTGGATGCCTAAGCATCCGATAAACTTTGCCCGCAAGAACTGCGCCTTACGGGTGTGCGCGCCGGAAAGTTTTCGCCTTCGCTGGTCAGCGGATTCCTGGGCGAGTTGGCACGACACCGACTCGAGCGCAAGCGGAATCGGTGTGGAATTCTGCGACTTACCTGAATCTGCAATCGCGGCCGGCGTGGAATTTACATTTTTCTGGACTTCGCGCTCTGCGTGGGAAGGCCGCAATCATCGAGTCGAGGTGAGGAATGAATAAGGAAGTCGATTCCCGGGTCGTTGTGGTAACTGGTGCGTCAGCCGGCGTGGGGCGAGCTGTGGCTCGCGAATTCGGGGCGAGAGGCTGCCGTGTCGGGTTGCTGGCACGAGGACGCGAGCGCCTGGAAGCGGCGAAGGAAGATATCGAGAATGCAGGCGGTCAAGCAATAATCCTGCCAGCGGATGTCGCCAACGCCGAAGAGGTTGAATCTGCCGCCGATAAGGTGGAGCGGGAGTTGGGACCGATCGACGTCTGGGTAAACGATGCGATGACGACGATCTTTGCGCCATTCCATAAAATTACGGCGGCCGAGTTCAAACGTGCCACCGAGGTGACCTATCTCGGGACTGTGTACGGCACCATGTCAGCCATGAAACGAATGCACACGCGGAATCGCGGAGCCATCGTACAGGTAGGATCGGCACTCGCGTACCGGTCCATCCCGTTGCAGTCACCTTACTGCGGGGCAAAGCACGCGATCGCCGGATTTACTGATTCGATTCGCTCCGAGCTGATTCACCGGAAGAGCGACATCCACATCACGATGGTGCAGTTGCCGGCGATGAATACACCGCAATTCAGCTGGTGCCGGACACGATTGCCTCGACATCCGCAACCGGTGCCTCCAATCTTCCAGCCGGAAGTGGCGGCGCGCGCCATCGTTTGGGCTTCCAGCCATAAGAGGCGAGAAATCTACGTCGGTTGGTCAACGGTCAAAGCGATTTACGGGCAAAAGTTGGCGCCGGGTTATGCCGACAAATATCTTGCAGAGTTTGCGTACAGCGGTCAAGAGACAGACCAGCCTGTATCGGCGGACAGACCGGACAATCTGTTCGAACCTGCGGCTGAACAATACGCGGCGCATGGGATCTTTGACGACAGGGCAAGCACGTTCAGTCCGATGACGTGGATCGATCTGCACAGGAGCGGCGTGGTCCTTAGCGCGGCGGCTCTCGCGGGCGTCGTATTCGGCTTGATGCGGGGACGAGGACGATGAAGAAAGAAGTGGCGCGAGTCGGCGAAGCCGTACAGGAGGTCGTTTCCAGCGCTGGCTTCGATGATCACCGGGGCTTCGGCGGGCTGAGCGGTATGGAAGCCTCGGAGTGCCGCAGGCATACGCCTATCAGGGAGAATGGATCCGGCTATCGCCCAGTTCGAAGCGGCTTTCCGCATCGCTTCCGCCGCAGCGCCGCAATTACTACCCGAGTGGAAAAGATGCTAGCTCGCTAGCTAAGCTAGGCGTGGCGCATCTCACCGGCGGAACTCCCGCGGAGTGCTGCCTCTTTCCGATTCCTCCCGAATTCAGTTACCCCAAAGGGGCGGCGGCGCAAAAAGCCATCCAGCACTTCCCCGCATTGCTCACGTTGCGGCTTAACGATCTCGAGACCGGATGGCTGGTGAACCTTGCCTATATGACGCTGGGCAAATATCCGGCAGGTGCACGCAAAGAGCACCTGTTGGCGCCCTCGCGATTTGCATCCGCCGAAGACAATTGCCGGATTACCGACGTAGCACCGCGTGTGGAACTCGACACAATCTTCTCGGGGGGGAGGCGTGATCGTCGATGATTTCGATAACAATGGTCTGTTCGATATTGTGATCTCCAACTGGACTTTTGCGCGGCCATTCATTTCTTCCACAACAAACGGGACGGCGCGTTTGCCGACCGCAGCACACAATCGGCTCACCTCCGCCACGCGCGGCTCGACATCCCAATCGCCGCAGTATAGCGTCCGCATGCCGACACGCATGCCGCCACGCATGCCGCCAGGCGTGCGACCCTCCACGCCCTCGTGCTAGACTGCCTTGATTATGCGCAGACGTGCGTTCCTCGGGATGGCGGCTGCGGCCGCGGTGCCGCAGGTGCGCGGTCTCGCCCAGCGCCGCGATACAACCAATGCCGTGACGCTCGACGCTGCGGCGCATGCCTACCGCGTCCAGCCCGGAGGCAGCATCCAGGCGGCGCTCGAGGCGGCCGCGGAGGATCCGGCTAATAAGATCGTCTACGTCCATGCCGGGATCTATTGCCCGGCAGCGCACGGGCAGGCCCTGATCTGGTTCAACAGTCGGCACGACGGCATCACGCTCGAAGCGGTCGGCGAGGTGGTGCTGACCGCCGCCAATCCGGCAATCGCCGATAAAAAGGGCCCAAGCTTCCCGGCGGTCGTCAATCACGTCGTCTATTTCGGCGACGGCGTATCGACGAAGACCGTGCTTCGCGGGTTTCGCGTCACCGGCGCGAACAACTACACCACCGGCACCGGCAAGCACTCGCCAATCGAATCGGATGACGTGCCCAAGACACCGTTCTTCTATCTCGATGGCGGCGGAATCAAGATCTATGCGCGCGCCTATCCGACCATCGAGCGCGTCGAGGTGGTCGGCAATTGCACCAGCCCATGCGGCGGCGGTGTATCCGTCGAGCACCTCGGCCAGATGCTCGACGCCGCGGTGTTCCGTGACTGCATCTTCCGCGACAACCGCACGCAGATCACCGGTGCGGCGTTCGACCTTCTGCACGGCAGCCGCGCCACGCTCGACAACTGCCTGTTCGTCGGCAACATCGGGAATCTCGGTGTGGACTACATCGGCCTGCTGACCGGCGGCGAGTATCACCCGGAGAACGGCTCGGGCGCCATGACGGTGTTCGAGAGGTCGCGCGCGGAGGTCAGTCGCTGCACCTTCACCGGGAATTGGGCAGGCGTCGACGACAACGGCGCCCGCAGCACTTACGTGAAGTCGATCTTCTGGAACAACACATTGAAGGGCGGGATCTCAACCGGGGCGCGCTACGAGATCGATATCACCAATGGCGGCGGCGTACGGGAGTCGTTCATCCACGGTGAGACGGACGACCTGCGGGGGACGATCGATCGAACCGTGAACACCTTCGATCCGCCGGATCCGCGCTTCGACGCGCAGTTCGTGCCGCACGCGCCTGAGTACGGGGCGGTGGGCTACCGTCCGGCGGCCGCGGCATCGCGCCGCGCCAGCCGCTAGCCGATCGTGACTACTTTCCGCTTTGCAGCCCGCCTTTTATCCGTCGTCCTCCGTCGTCCGATCAGGTTTGACAGGTTATGTATCTTCTGCTACTATCCCTTGCCAGGACGGTCCATGGGCGAACTCGCAACTCGTTTCTTTGCAGTGGTTCCCGGCATGGACGAGTACGTGGAAGTACACCTATGACGACTACGCTCCTCCAAAGGCTCCGTAGTAATCAGTTCCATGTTCGATTCATCGTCGCCGCACTGGTGCTCACATATCCCGTCATTGCGTGCCTTTCAGGCCCCATCGGGTACTGCATCACCACCTGAAATCCGCTACCCTGCGAATGACGTGGGAGTCGATTCGCTGGTACGCCGCGCTCAGGAACAGAAACAGGCCGCAACCCAGTACTCCGTTGTTCACGATTTCCATTTCGAAGACAAACTTCCTGAAAGTGGCATCACATTCCGGCAGCGAATTGTCGATGACTCCGGGCTGAATTACAAGCCGGTTCATTACGATCACGGCAACGGAATAGCCGTGGCGGATGTGGATGGCGACGGTCTTTACGACATCTACTTCGTGAACCAGGCGGGGCCGAGCGAGCTATGGAAAAACCTCGGCGGCGGCAAATTCCGCAAAATCGATAACCCCGCACTTGCCATCTCAGGGCGCATCGCAGTGGCCGCTTCGTTTGCCGATATCGATAACGATGGCGATGAAGACCTCTATGTCACCACAGTGGGGGGCGGCAACCTGTTATTCGAGAACGACGGTCATGGGAACTTCCGCGATATCACGCGCGAAGCCGGCCTTTTGCATTCAGCGCATTCCTCCGGCAGCGTGTTTTTCGACTACGACCACGATGGCAGGCTCGATCTTCTGGTATGCGACGTGGGGCAGTACACGTCGGAGAAAAAGGGGGCTCAGGGCCAATTTGTAGGATTGCCGGACGCATTTTCCGGCCATATGTATCCGGAGCGATTCGAGCACCCAATCCTCTATCGCAATCTGGGCAACAATCGATTTAAGGATGTGACCGCGGCGGTGGGGCTCACGCCGCATGGATGGTGCGGAGATGCCGCCGTCGCGGATGTCAATGGCGATGGCTGGCCCGACGTCTACTTTTTAAATATGATGGGCGCGAATCATTACTACGAGAACCAGGGCGGGAAGGGTTTTGTCGAGAAGACTAAAACCTATTTTCCGAAAACCTCCTGGGGCGCCATGGGCGTTAAGTTCTTCGATTACGATAATGATGGCCGCCTGGACTTGTTTGTGACCGATATGCATTCCGACATGCAGGAAAGTGTAGGGCCGGAGCTGGAAAAAAAGAAGGCTCCGTCGCATGCGCCCGACAGCTTCCTCATGGGTCCGGCCTCCAGCTTCGTGTTTGGCAATTCGATGTATCACAACACGGGAAAGGGTCCGTTTGAAGAAGTTTCCGACGCCATGGGGGTCGAGAACTACTGGCCATGGGGACCGAGCGTCGGAGACATTAATGCGGATGGATGGGAAGATATCTTCATTGCGTCCTCTATGAACTTCCCTTTTCGATATGGGATCAATTCCATGCTGCTCAACGACCACGGGAAAAAATTTCTGAACGCCGAGTTCCAGTTGGGCATTGAGCCGCGCCGCGGGGGGCGAACTCACACGCCGTGGTTCCAGTTGAACTGCTCCGCCATGCCTCCGGATCCACAGGAGATTATGCACAAGATTTGCGGGAACCGTAAGGGTATGGTCACGGTTATGGCCACGCTCGGGAGCCGCTCCTCCGTTTTGTTCGATCTGGATAACGACGGGGATTTGGATATTGTGACCAACGATTTCAATTCGGAGCCTCAGATTCTGGTGAGCGATCTTGCGGCGCGCAGACCGATCCATTGGCTGAAATTGCTGCTGACCGGAACCGCCTCGAACCGCGACGGTTTGGGAGCCGCGGTACGTGTGATCACCGCAGCCGGCGCAAAATATTTCAAGTACAACGATGGCAAGTCCGGATATCTTTCGCAAAGTTCTCTGCCGCTCTACTTCGGGCTTGGTGACGAAAATGCGATTTCACGCGTCGAGATTCATTGGCCTTCCGGCCGCGACCAGGTTATTACACAAGGTCTGCGCGCGAACGAGATCCTGCGCGTGACGGAACCAAAGTAGTGCGCGCGGCAGGTCTCAGATTTGCGATCCTTGTCAGTCTGCTGGGTTTGCAGGCATTCGCCCAGTCTCCGTCCCCCTGGGACCGCGGCGCGCAACTGGCTGAGGAAGGTAATTACGCGGCCGCTGTGCAGACGCTGACTTCGGCTTTGGCATCTTCCCCCGCACCAACTGCCGCTCCTTATTTGTTGCTTTCCGATTGCTATGTGCAGATGAAGCGACCGGCGGATGCCGAGCAGATTCTCCGCAAGGGACTTTCGGCCCATCCCGCCGATCCTGTCCTGGAGTTGTTTCTGGGTGAGTTACTGATGGATGCACAGTCCTACAGCCTGGAGGCGGGGCAGTTACTCGAACATTCGGTTCGTACCGCGCCGCGCGATCCGGAAGCCAGACATTCTTACGCACGTTGGGCCCATACGAATTTGCGCGAACGCATCTGCGTGGCGCAGGAAAAAGCCGCCTTACTCCTGCCCGGTCTCGATGACGTTACGCTGATGAAGATGAACACCCTGTTGGGGATCTGTTCCGGCCGTGTCGAGGATGCCGCGGGAGCACGGGCTGCGTTTCGACGAGCCAACGCAATCAATTTACGCCAGAAGACCTACGACCCGGCGACGGCATGGGAATTCGTGGAATTCCTGAGGCGCTTCGGTGAGGATGCCGAGGTTCAGTCGATTGTTGGGGAGATTCTCGAACGCGTTCCCAATTTTGGGCTGGCTCGCCTTGAGCGCGCGAAATACTTCGATCGGGAGGGCCAGCCGGATAAGGCGGCTGAGGCAGCGCAGTTGGTGTTGCAAAGTGCAGGAAACGACTTGGATGTTCAGCGCGCAGCTCACGGGATTCTTGCGCGGTCATTTACTGCGCTGGGTGAGGCGGCTAACGCTGCCCGCGAACAGGCGTGGATCGAGGCCCATCCTGACCTTGAAACGGCGGGCAAGTAGCGCCGAGGCAATTCAACCACAGATATGCGACCCTGGGCCGTGCTGCTCCCGCGCAAAGCTTTCCTGATCTTCGGCGCCAATTTGCTGCTACTTTCCGCGTTCTTGCCTCTCAACAGCGAGCAGGCCGCCAAACCGCAGCCCCGCGAAGCGGGACTGGTGCAGTTCAACGAAGTTGCGGCGGAATCGGGCATCACCTTTCGCCACGAAAACGGGGCTTCGGCCGAGAAGCACATGGTCGAGACCTTCGGCTCCGGGGTGGGCGTGATCGATTTCGACAACGACGGCCTGCCCGACCTGTTTTTCGCCAACGGGGCCGACCTGGCCCACGGCAAGCCATCGCCCGGCAATGCGCTCTATCGCAATCTGGGCAACGGCAAGTTCGAGGATGTAACTGCCAAAGCAGGCGTCGCAGGCAATGGGATGTTCGCTACCGGTGTGACGGTGGGCGACTATGATAACGACGGCTACCTGGATATCTACGTCACGGGCTACGGCGGTAATCAGCTCTTTCGCAACAATGGCGACGGGACCTTCAGTGAGGTGACGGCCAAGGCCGGAGTGGGCGCCAATGGGTGGAGCAGTAGCGCCGCCTGGGTGGACTATGATCGCGACGGCTACCTGGATCTGTTTGTGGGACGTTACCTCGATTACGACATGCGCAAGGCGCCCTACTGCGGATATCAAAAGCCGGGCTACCGCATGTATTGCGATCCGCAGTCGTTCGACGGGACGCCGGCATTGCTGTACCACAACAATCGGGATGGCACGTTCACCGATGTCTCCCGCAAAGCCGGCGTGGCGAATCCGGCCGGAAAGACTTTGGGGGTGGCCATCGGCGATATCGATGGCGACGGATGGCCCGACATTTTCGTAGCCAACGATGGTGTCCGCAATTATCTCTACCACAACAAAGGCAACGGCGCCTTTGACGACATTACCTACAGCGCCGGCGTAGGTTTCGACATGAACGGCAAAGCTCTGGCGGGCATGGGCGCCGAGATCGTGGATCTCGATGGCGATGGCTTACCGGACATCTTCTTTACAGCCTTTTCGCGCCAATACAACCCGCTCTACCGCAACCTCGGAAAGCTGCTTTTTGAAGACGGCACGGTCAAAGCCGGATTACCATCCAGCGTTAAGACACTGGGCTTCGGCGCCAAGGTCTTCGACTTCGACAACGACGGTTATCCGGACATCTATGTCACCAACGGGCACGTCACCGATAATGTGGCGCTCTACGACCCGCAGCTTTCTTACCGTCAGACCGACCTGCTTTACCGGAACCTTGGCGGCGGCCATTTTCGCGAAGTCTCGGCGGAAAGCGGTCCGGCGTTTCGCATCCAGCACGTGGGCCGCGGTCTGGCAGTGGCGGATTTCGACAACGACGGCGACCTGGACATCGTGGTGAGCGATGCCGGCGGCAGCCCGCTGCTGCTGCGCAATGACGGGGGCAATCGCAATCATTGGATCGCGCTCCGCGCCCGCGGCCGCGAGAGCAATCGTTTCGGGATCGGCGCGAAGGTGCGGGTGACCAGCGGCGGCCGGACCCAGTTGCGGGAAGTCAATCCCTATGGAAGTTACCTCAGCACCAGCGAGGCGCGTTTGTATTTCGGACTGGGCAACGCAACCCTTGCTCGCATCGAGATCGAGTGGCCCAGCGGGAAGAAGCAGGCGCTCGACAGCGTTCACGCCGGCCAGATTTTGCTGCTCGACGAGGGCAATGCAAAGCGCTGAGGGCCTCCGGTATAATCTGACCGTGCCGTGGCTCCCGATTGCTGTTGTCCTCCTCGCTTCGGCCACGGCTCAGGCGCAGGCTCCTCGTGCCGATCTACAAGGCGCGCAACTTGGCATCGCCGCGCAACACCTGCAACAGGGGAAAGCCGGACAGGCGATCGGCGAGTGCAAGGCCGTGCTGGCGGCCGATCCGCGTTCAGCGCCCGCACACATGCTTCTGGGACTAGCGTATGTCGCGCAGGGGTCGAATGCCATGGTCGCCGAGGCCAAAGCAGAATTGCAGGAGGCGCTCGATATCGATCCGGAACTTCTGTGGGCGCGCTTCTACCTGGCTCGGCTCTATCTCGACCAGGGCTTGAACGAAAAGGCCCAGGAACAACTGGAGCGCGGTCTGAAGCAACAGCCCGGTTTACCTCCTCTTCTTTCCCTGCTGGGTGAAGTCCGGCGCAAACTCGGAGATCCTGCCGCCTCTCTGGAGTTGAACCGCAAGGCTCTCGAGGCAGAAGCCACAATGACCCCGGCGCATTATTTCCTGGCGCTTGCTTATCTGGACCTGAAACAGGACCGGGCCGCAATGACCGAGCTCGAAAAAGCCGTTCACTCGCCCGACGTCACGCCGGAGATGTACAACGCGCTGGCGTCGCTGTACATCAAGAAACAGCAGTTTGCCGAAGCGGAAGATCTCTGCCGGAAAGCCATCGCGCGGGACCCCGCGCGGCCCGACGCATACCTGAACCTGGCGCGAGTCTATAACGCCAAGCACGCGAGTGACAAGGCGCTGGAGGCTCTGCACGCCGCGCTGCCGGAGGGCAAGGAGTTCCCCGTGTCCGAATACTACCAGAACCTGCAGGCGGATCTCGCAGTGGAGCGCGGCGTCGCGTACACAGACAAGAAAATGTACGCTCAGGCGATTGACGAGTATGCTCGCGCGCTCGATTTCGATCCGCGCCGCGCCGCCATCCACCGGCGCCTGGCAGAACTCTATCTACAGAAGGGAGACCCGGCCCGCGCCGCTCTGCATACGAAGGAAGCGGACAAGCTCGAAAAAGGCCAAAGGTAGGAATGGCGTCCGACGGTCCTTCAGAACCGGATGCGGTGCAGCAGCCCGGCAAACCTAGTTCGAGTGCTCTTGGAATTCGGAAAAGCGGGTCTGCGAGCGAAGGCCTCTATTTTCGCTCCCGCTTGGCTGTACGATTGAACGGTCCGGAGCAACATAAGGTCCAAAACCAAGTCTTACCAGCTAAATAGGGTCCTGTGGAATTCCAATAACTTTTTAAAATATGGTGCGGAGAGGGGGACTTGGTCTTCGACAGCACATGCGGAATCTGTAAGTTACTGATTCTTCGTTTGGCCAGACGTGGCAAAACGGGCAGAAAGGCAACCCCGGGGCACAATTTGGGCACACGGGCCCGGGCTGGCCTGTGACGCCTTGTTGGGTGCCTTCACCCTAGCTTTATCCGTACGCGTCCACTAACGCCTTCTCGCTTCGCTACGTCCCGTGCCTCACGCAGTGCGACTGTGGGCCGCCCCGCCAAGGAAGAGGCAAGCGCCGTGTAAGTTCAAACGCGGCTATATACTTGGCCTCTCGGATTCACAAGAACAATCAGTACGGCCCTATCGGCCTCATGGATGCGCAGGACTATGCGATAACCACCGACCCTACAGCTACGCGATGGCGGATCAGAATTTATAATTGGACCAGAATTGCTCACCGGATCACCCGCTAGAGTCCGGCACATTTCCTGTATCCTCTCTCTAGTAGGCCTGTCTAGTTTTTTAATGTACTTGGCTGCGTTACTGCTGACTGCAATACGATACGGGCTAGACAAGCGACTCTAGGCTCACCGTCTCTCCCATTTCGTATTCTCTGATAGCCTCTCTTACGGCATCGGCGATAGCGGGATTGAGACTCAACTTAAATCGCTCAATTACATCAGAAAGACGATCATTGCAGCCCACAAATATTTGCAGCGCGCCGCCGGTCAGTGTTCTGTTTCTAAGACCAGCCTTGGTTGCGACATCGATAGTTTTATTGGAAGTCTTGTGCAGGCTCTCCAGTTTGCATAAAAGGTGCTCAATGTCGGCGACAGGCACATTCTCTAGCTGATCAAGCTGCAACAAGATTGCTTTGAAGTCTCGGCTTATGACCCAAAAGTCCTTCGCTATAGAAAGCGTCCACGCTTTATTCTTGACAGCCTTGCATGTAGTTATGACGGCCGCCATCGTTTTGTGGTAATCGACATCGAAATCGATGACCCACGGGTTAGGCGAAGCTACTGCTAGTGTGGACATATTGTGGCCCTCTTTTACTTCCGTTTGCTCCGGCTATCCTTTTTCTCTGAACCGGATGGCTTATTCTCCCAATCGGCCTAAACCTTCGAGGCCTTTACCAATTCTTTGCGTAAACAGTTGAAATCACTGCGTAGCTCTAGGGTCAAGTTCCGGGACGCCATGAATCGCTTTCTGCCTCAAAATCTCTCGTCATTTTGATAGACGTGCGACTTGCCAAAGGCGTTAAGAGCGTAGCAGTGTAGGCTCTTCGGCATTTTTGATTGTAAGCCTTGCGAATCACTAAGTCAATGGGCTAAATGCCCTGTTTTCAGCAGCATCCGCTGTTCAAATGAGTGTGGAAATCTTCCGCCATGCGCTTGATATGAATAGACTTAATGTACATCTGTACCCTTGCTTGCTTGATAGGGTTTCGCCGCACTGCCGGACAACCACTTAGTACCATGTGTACAATTGCCCACGCTGGATAGCATCCTCCGTATTGCTTTCGGAGGCTGGACATTCTCTACCTAAATAGTGGGAATGGCAGGTGAAGGCTCTCAGGAATTTTGACCCCTTCGCCGATGGCGGGGATGTCGATGAAGGCTTCGAACTATACGTGCTGTCCCTTGACACGGGAGAACATGAGGAGTACCACTGGATCGGCAAGCGGGAGTAGCTGGCATCCTAGAATGCCGCCCGAGGTGTGATCTCGATAACCTCCCCGCGCAGCCGCGCTTGCAGCTCCCTAACGGCCCGCTCCTGAGCCTGCATGTCAGCCTGCGTGTTAATGCAGCGTCATATCCACGTGCGCGTGGCCTAGCATCCGCTGAGTCTGCATTCCGCCCATTGATTGCGCGTGCGCCGTGGCCGCCTCCGCACGGAAAGCGTGGAAGCCAAATCCGATGTAGTAGACGCCCAGTTTCTTGGCGGCGGGCCGCAAGAAATGCTGATTTATGTCCCGGTCGTCACGAGTGTACTTCGCCTTGACGTAATGGCCCTCGTGGGTGCGCACGCTGAACACAAACTCGTCTTCATGCCCGGCGCCGGGATATCGATTGGCTAACTTCATAGCGATCTCTCCGAGGGCAACCTCTCGGACTGATCCGCGCGTCTTCGGGCAATCGAGATTACCGCGATAGAAGCGCTGCCTAATCTCCGCCCAGCCCGTGACGAAATCAATATGCTTCCACTGAAGGCCCAGAACCTCAGAGATCCGCAAGCCGCAGTGCAAGGCCATCTCGCAGAGCTGGCGAACATCCGCGGGAAGGGACTCCAGCAGCTTGCGAGATTCCTCTATTGTTAGCTTCTGCCGCGGCCGCACAATTTCCTTTTTGCCGGCGTCGACGAACTGCATTGGGTTTTCAGCATTCCACAACTTCCACCGACGAGCTTGCGTAAACACTCCGCTCATCAGATTGCGAAGGTCGGCTCGGGTGTGCTGCGCCATACCAGCCTTGACCTTTTCAGTTGTTAAGGAATACTTAACAACTGAAACCACGCGCGGATTGCCAAGGTTTACAAGCCATCGCTCGATATCCAGCGTGTTCGTCATGTCGCAGAGCTGTTTTTCGCCCCACGCCGGCCTAATCCACGATTCGATGAGGCGCTCATAATTGGTCTGCGTGGCGATCGACAGCTTCCCCGGGCGCCGCACGTGATTGTCTAGGTAGTAATCGAGCAACACGCCAAACTTAAGCTGGGCCTGCAAGACCACCTGACTTTTGTTGATCCGCGCCAGGATCTCATTTTTCTTCGTGATCGCCTGGCGCTTGCCGACTTCCGAGACGCGCCCCAGGTAGATGCGTTCCTGGCGCTTGCATGGGTTGCCATCGCGATCGAAGCTATCGACAAATGGGCGTATAAACCACCTTGGATTTTTGCCTTGGGTGGCGAAGATGTCGGGATCTTGCACGCGCACGGTATCCTCCATGCCCAAGATATGGGCTATGGAGGCTATGCCGCGGCGTGCGAGACTGCCTGCACTCAAAATTTCTGTTTCTCGATTTTTATTCATAAGCGGATTTTCCAATCTCAAGCTGTTTCCCTGTCGTGAATTGCTCCCGCGTCCAAACCAGGGACGGCGCCGCTAAACACCGCATTCTCCCTGTCTAGCCGATGTGGCTTTGGCGATCAACAAAGCACAAGGGCCTGCGGGTCTGGATATTCGCGCGATAGCATGGCATCGCCCTCAGCGATACGTTGGGTCTCGGCTACATTCAGACCAGCCCATGGCACGTTTGTGGCCTCGCCGGTTCCGTAATATGCGATCGACTCAGAGCCGTACGTGCTCACGCCAAGGGTGCCTCGTTCTAAATCCGCTCCCATTTCCAACCGGCGCCGGATATTTGCGGCCAAAACCTCGCCACGGCTCCACAGGTCGGTCAGTTCTTGCAATTCGCGCTGGGTGACCATAGCCGGCTTTGCCTTTGCCATGCCGGCGTTCAGCGCTGTAGCCAATGCTCCAAGCGTGCCAAAAAGCTTTATGGCGCCGGGTCTTGTCGTTGTATTCATGTCGTTTCCTTTCATTAGCGGGATTGAGCGACCGCCGCGCTTCGTTTCGGTGACTACAAATCTTTCGAAGCACCCCGTCCGCAGCGCTTCCGCCGCTGGGCATTTAGGCTGCCATTGCGGGCGATTGAAGCGGTTTGTCTGATTCCGTAGAAACTGTGTTGGTCAAGATTCGCCTTACAGATGTCGCAAACCATTTTCCGCCCTGCTTCCTCGTTGAAACCCCATCGGCGTTCAGGATGTTCGCGATTGCTTCGTAACTGTAGCCATCGGCCCTATAGCGCCTGACAAGCCCCACCGTTAACGCCTCGCCGTTCCTGGTACCAAACGGCCTCTGCCCTTCCATGCGTTTACCTGCGATCTTGCAGCGCTTGCGGGCCGCCCGTAGCTTGGCTACCAACATTGCCTTGTCGTACTGCGCTATCGCTCCGAATACCTGCCTAACCAACACCCTTGACGGATCATTGGCCATCAGGTCGAATTCAGCCGGGTCACACGACACCAAGGCGATACCTTGGCGCATGAAGTCCTGTATGCAAGTTTCTTGCGTGATGAGGTGCCGGCTGAGTCTATCAAGGCGCTCTACTATCACGGTTCGAACGTCGCCAAGCCCTGCAATCATCTCGATGAATTCAGGGCGCTCCATGGTCTCGACCTCGCCGCAAACGCCTCTTTCAAAGTAGATTTTGACAATCTCAATACCATGGATCGCGGCATAGCTTCTGATTGCAGCCTCTTGGCGCTCTGGCCCATCCCCATTAATCTGCGAGCGACCTGAGACGCGTAAATAACCGAATGCCTGCTTAAGTGGGCAGCCAATTGCCTTCATGAGTAGACAGTATCATTTGTTGGCTAACAAAAGCAAGGATTCTCGCCCGTTTTTGTTGTTCAACAATTATGCTTTTAGGCATATAATTTACCTAAAAGCATAAAATGCCAAAAAAATCGCTCGGGCGCCCCCCTTCGGGTTTGGGCAAAAGCGGAGAGCCAAACCGCATAAGGGACTACCCAACACTGAGAGTGACAATCAGGCCCGTGACGAAAGCTCGCCTTTTCGCGCTCGCGAAGATCGAAGCCCGGCCGGCATGGAAGGTCATTGAAGCCAGCATTAACTGTTACTTCGAACAGGTGGCGCCGAAGGATCGTCGCGCGGCGGAAGCTCTTGCGAAGAAATCCGCCGGTTAGGTCGGTAACGGGTCAGGGGGAAGCGAAAGATGGAAATGAAGCAGCGGCCGGAAGACAACCCGATTTACAAGGGCAAAAAGCTGATGAATATGCTCCGGAAAGCGGCTGAGGAGGCGGCGAAGCCCAGCGCGCCGGGCCGGTGATGACGGCCGCCCTCCAGGCGCACCGGCTGCAAAATCCGACGCAGCATTTTGGCGTATATTGGGGTTTGAAAATGTACGTGGTTTTGGAGTTCTACCGCGCAAAAGCTTGCGATCAGTTCCCGGAAGGCAAGATGTTGCCGTGGCCGCTAACGTCTCCATCCAAGAAGAAATTTGCAGGTCTCGCGGAAGCAAAACGGTTCGCCGATGAACGGATCGGGTCTTCAATTCCTGGAGTCGTTATTGAGGTCCGCGAGACGGCACAGGGCAAGAAGGTAAAGTACCGCATTGAGCGCGATGCCTCCGGAGAGATTCAGAAGTCCGCTATGGTCTAGCTTTATACCTTAACGGGGCTTTTCTTCGGATCTTCACGCGCCGCGCGCCGGATCCCGCGGCGCTGGGCCCGAAACAAAATCGCGCGAGAATGTTTTAAACTGAATAGCCGCCCTAGTGTCCTGAGCGAGAAATACGTTGAGTAAATAACGTTTCGGCCTCATACTTGGGCATGCGATCAGGCCGTCCCAAGAAACCACTGGAAATGCCGATGCTGATCGGGCGAAATTGAGCCTGATGGCGCGACGGCCGAAGTCAGCGCAGGCCATGGCGATGCGCGCCCGGATCGTGCTCAATTGTGGGGAGGGCTTGAACAACTCGGAGGTCGCTCGGAAACTGCAGATTACCGGCGCGACAGTGGGAAAGTGGCGGCAACGGTTTATTGAGTTCGGGTTGGATGGCTTACTGGATGAGCCGCGTGTCGGCGCGCCCCGCAAGATCACCGATCAGCAGATTGAGGATGTCGTCACCAAGACGCTGGAATCAATGCCAGCCAACAGCACGCATTGGAGCACCCGTCTCATGGCGCAAGAGGTGGGCCTGACGCAGAATGCAATCGTGCGAATCTGGCGTGCTTTCGGATTGCAGCCGCACCGCGTAGAGAATTTCAAGTTCTCCAAAGATCCTCAATTTGTTGAGAAGGTGCGGGATATCGTAGGGTTGTACCTGAATCCGCCGGATCGTGCGATCGTGCTGTGTGTGGACGAAAAGAGTCAGGTTCAGGCGTTGAATCGGACGCAGCCGATTCTGCCGCTGGCGCCAGGCGTGCCAGCCCGGCAGTCCCACGACTACGAGCGGCACGGAGTCACATCGTTGTTCGCTGCCATGGATGTGGCTTCGGGAGTAACCATCAGCACGTGCTACCGCCGTCACCGGCATCAGGAGTTCATACGCTTCCTCGATGAGATCGAAGCTAATCTTCCCAGCGGCCACGATGTGCACCTGGTAATGGATAACTATGGCACTCACAAGGTAGCCAAGGTGCGCGGCTGGCTAAAGCGTCATCCGCGGTACGTGATTCATTTCACGCCGACCAGCGGTAGTTGGCTGAACCTGGTGGAGCGGCTGTTCGGGGAGGTGACGGAACGATGCGTCCGTCGCGGCAGTCACACTGCTGTGCGCGCGCTGGAGAAGGCCATGCTCGACTATTTGGACAAGCGCAACGAGAATCCCAAGCCCTTCGTTTGGACTGCCGACGCGGATCTAATTCTCGGGAAGGTCGCGCGACTTTCTAAACGCATCTCTCGCTCAGGACACTAGCGCCAGCCTAATTAACTGGCACGAAGGCTGGGAACCCTACCCAGGGGCGGCCACACCACCGTAGGGAAATCGCGAAAGGGAAAGCGATGCACACGGATTCCGCCTTTTGGTTCGAACTTAGAGACGCTTTTCAGCCCCTCCCGAAAGACGTCGATGCCACGCCCGATCCGTGGAGGGATGTGTTTGCTCTCTGGTTGGATGATGACGGCCACTACAAGATCACGGATGACCTCGCAGCAAAGGAAGAACGGGCGGATGGATTTCGCCGTTTAGCAGAGAAGGCAGGGCTTGCGGTCGGCGAGCCCGACCTGGCAAGCGCAGCCGATCGGTGGCTTGATCTGATAGGCGCAGGGCGGAAACTACGCACTAGAAACCTTGGGCCATTGTCGGCCAATTACTGCGCGCGCCGGGGAAATGAAGCATTCGCGCATGAGATGGCCCCTATGAGCGACATTGCCGTCCCAGCCCTTCAGGTAGAAGCCGCGAAGGCGAAGCGCGGCAGGCCGCCAACCATACCTGAAGAAAGAAAGACGGCGGCGGCAAAATTGAAGGCGAATGGCGGCACAAACCGGGAAGCCGCCATGGAGATCTACGGCAGCAGATACCCGGATGCACAGCAAGTAAAGAATGTCCCGTCAATTCTCAGGAACCATCAGCGCAAAACCGCCGTCATCCCATCTCCGAAACGCATTAAGAACAGTGGTTGAAAAATTGCTATTTATTCGGTACCGAAGGCCGATTTATTCGGTAGGACTTCTTCAGCCAGAACCCATATAGACTCACAATATCCGGCTAGAGCAATCTAGCAGGGAGGAGACTAGATGGGATCACTTATCGCGAGCGAAACCTTTCTCACTGACCACGATGTTGCGCGCATTCTGAGGGTTTCCGTAGCCACGGTTCGGCGCCGCCGCCTTCACCGGCAGGGTCCGGAATACATCAAGATCGGAAAATCAGTCCGCTACACGCCGGAGTCGATCCGCGAATTCGTAGCGAGTCGCCCCACAGGCGGCGGTCAATCTATAGGGTAATGACACAGTGAACGCCATCGGCGCCAGCTAAACCATTAACGGGGCAACCCAAAACTAGCGTCGTGAGACGCGAAAGGCTCCAATGTCCGATAACCTCAATTCCGACAAAGCAACCTCTGCTGCGGCCCCGCCAGTGGCCGCCAACCCCACGGCAGACAGAATCTACCTCCAAGCCATTGCCGGCGTTTGCCAACACGCTGCAACGCGCGGCGATGACAACGAGGTTAAATCGGCTTTCCGCGCCTTGCAGGAGATGGTTCAACGGCGCGGCAAACAGGACGACCACCCGTATTCATTCCCCGCTCTGGGGGAAGAGTCATTCAACGCATCGCCAGCAGATATCGCCGCGGCCTGGTCATGAAGAGAAAGCCAACGTGGTTCAAGATGTGCCCCGCCGAGTTCCTCGCAGACCGAAACGTTGAGCGTATGGATATATCTGAATTTGGTCTTTACGCCTACCTTCTGATGCGCGGCTGGATCGATGGAGGAATTCCCGCATCTCTTCAGGAGCTAGGACGCTATTCGATGCTTCGCGACCTCTCCCCGGCCAAGCTCGAAAAGCTCTGGCGAGGCGTGAAGTCCTGCTGGACGCTGGCAGATGACCCGAACATTTTGGTCAATCCCCGACAAGAAACTGAGCGAAAAGCAGTCGGAGAGTACTGGGATGCCAAATCAGTTGCGGGGAAGGCCAGCGCCGAAGAGCGAAAGAAAACAAAGGCCGGAGACTCAACACATGATGCAACACCTGTTGAGCATGTGTTCAACACCCCGGTCATAGACCCAGACTTAGACTTAAGACCCACACCAACACCCGCTGGACGCGGGAGGGGAGCGGGGCTTCTCTTCGAAAGCCAACCGTCAGAATTTGAAGACACGCTCGGGCGAGTCGCGCAAGAGATTCACGCGCGACATCCCGGCATCCGCCGTGATTGCGGCGTCTCGGCGGTTCGGAAAAAGCTTACCGCCATCCTGAAATACAAGGCAGTGCCGGCCGTTGACCGCCCGGGCTTCGTGCAGGCGATCAATGAAACCCACACGCGCCTGTGCGCAACTGAGGGGTGGACAAAAGACGGTGGAGAGTATGCCAAGAGTCTAGAAAACTGGCTCGCGCCAACGATGGAACGATATGAGGCGGCGCCCCATGAACCTACAGGGTGCCAGGTCGCAGTAGGAGCGACCGTTGCATCAATCGTTGACACAACGGATCCGGAGACGGCCCGCCGGATACGCGAAGCACGCGAAGCATGCGAGGCGCGGAGATGAGCGCGATTCTGTCCATGCACAGCAACATCGACGCGGAACGCTTCTTCCTTGGCTCGATTCTGCTCGATGATAGCCATTTCGCCCAAGCAATGCTTAAGGCCGAGGACTTTAGCCTAGAGAAGCACCGTCTCATCTATCGCCGGATGGGGGAGATAGTAGCCCGTGGCGAGACAGTTGACAGCGTTGGGCTGGCGCATGAACTCAGGAGCCACGGTGAGCTGGAATCGTGTGATGGACTCAGTTATCTTGCTTCACTCACTGACGGCTTACCGCAGATACCAAGCCTTAATGGGTACACGCGCCTTATCCGCGAGGCGGCCACACTTCGCCAAATCGCGTTCGCCGGCCAGAATCTCTCCAACGCCGCGATGAAGCCAGGCGCCGACTCGGCTACGCTACTGAAATCCGCCAGCACGCAGTTTCTTTCCCTGGCCGCGTCCCAGCCCTCGGGGGAGATGGAAAACCCGCATGAGATTCTTCGCGCGGAGATAGAGCGCACCGGAATAGATACATTCTTCAGCGGGGGCACCAAGGGGATAGAAACGCCAGTATCGTGGCTCAACGAAACCATACTGGGGCTTCAAAATGGAGATCTGATCATTATCGGCGCGCGTCCCTCGGTCGGTAAGACGGCCTTGGCTATGCAGATGGCCCATAAGGCGGCCGTGGATGGCCACAGGTGCATTTTCTTCTCTTTGGAGGTGGGAAAAGCTGGCCCTGTCGCTTCGGATTGCATGTAGCGCCGCCAACGTCGATTCTCAGCTACTCAGGAATGGCATTCTGACGCGCGATGAGCGAAAGCGGCTGATGGCGGCGATTGAAGACCTTAAGCATTTGCCATTGTGGATTGACAAATCTTGCCGAACGGCCGGCGCGATACACGCAAAGGTTAGACGTGAGAGGACAAAAGCGGGTGTAGACGCCGTATTTGTGGATTACATCCAGCTCATGTCCACTGAAGAGCGAAGCGAAAACCAAAACGCTAAAGTATCCGAGATCTCGCGCGGACTGAAGCTCATGGCGGAAGAGTTCGAAATTCCAGTAGTGGCGCTTTCGCAACTATCGCGACCTCCCAAGGGCACCAACCCAGAGCCTAACCTGGCTGCCTTGCGTGATAGTGGCTCCCTCGAGCAGGACGGGGATGTAATTTTACTCCTCCATGCGATGGATGGGAATCTTGGTAGCGGCGCACGTCGGCTAATTCTAGCCAAACAGCGCACGGGACCGGTGGGCTTCACCGACGTTGCATTTGTCGGCAAATTCCAAAGATTCGAGAGACTGGGGATCGAAGAATGACGGCAGACGGAAAGCGGATAATCGCCATCGACCCCGGCCCAGATCAATCGGCGTACATCGTGACGGCCGGAGAGAAGCCAATCAGTTTCGGGAAGGTATCCAACGGCGCGCTAGTGGAGCTCTTGCAGCAGGCTCAGGATACCGACCGGTGCGTTATCGAGATGATTGCATCGTACGGTATGCCTGTGGGCTGCGAGGTTTTTGAGACCTGCGTTTGGATCGGCCGCTTTATGGAGATTTTCGGAGCTGACCGCTGCGAACGCATCACCCGAATCGGCGTGAAAAGCCATCTCTGCCATTCAGCGAAGGCGAAGGATGGAAATATCCGTCAAGCGTTGATTGATCGTTTGGGCGCGCCCGGTACGAAGCAGCGGCCAGGCGTTACCTACGGTATCAGCGGCGACGTGTGGGCCGCGCTGGCCGTGGCGGTCACATGGCGAGATCAGCAACATGGAAACGCAAAAGAGCAAGAAACGATTGCAGGTGATAGCGAATGATCGGTCCTGGCTCAAAATTCACCCGCAAGATGGAGGAAGCCATTGGCGCCCTCCTCACTCAACGAAACGTAGAAGAGGCGGCGCGCGCTACTGGCATCGGGCCTGCCACTCTCTTGCGTTGGCTCAAAGTCCCGGAATTCCAGGACGCTTATCGAGAGGCCCGCCGAGGCGTGTTTCAGCAAACAGTCGCGCGACTCCAGCAGGGGACGTCCACAGCTGCAACCGCGCTTCTCGAAATCATCGTTGATGTGGATGCGCCGCCATCTGTGCGCGTCCGGGCCGCAGAAGTGGTCTTAAGCCATTCCGCCCGGGCCCTTGAATTGGAAGACCTAGAAAGTAGAGTTTCAGCTTTAGAAACGGCAAAGAACGGAAAGGAATACAGGAAATGACAAACAGTCACATCCAAAAAAGAATTCAGATACTCGAGGATGCGTCCAGAGCTCAATTGAACGAGGCGGGCGAGACGCCCGCGGACGTGCTGCGTGCGCGGATTCGGCGGCTTGCAACGGCCACTGCCGAGAATGAGAGTTTACCGGCAGACGAGCGGGCGAGGGCCAGAAAAGAACTCGATCAAATCGATATGCCGTCGTGCGGGTGCCTCACCGATGATCGGGGCCGGCAGCGCTGCGTCGCCGAGGTCCTCAGAGGCGGGGTGGGCGCATGAGGTTAGCACTTGCGGGAAGTAGTTACGAAAACCGCAGCCTCGCCGCGGCGGCGCAGGAATCTGTCAATTTCTACCCGGAGACGATCGAGGACGGCGCGGGCAGCGGCAAAGGTGTACTGCTCCCGCTGGCCAGCCCTGGGCAGGCAGCGGCGCCGCAACCGTCACGCATCCTGAACGGCACGCCGGGGTTGAATCTGCTGGTTAACCTGGACGCTACAGCCGGCGTCGTTTGCCGAGGTATCGCATCCGGCGGCAATCGCTGCTTCATCGCGGCGGGCAAACTGACCGGCGGCTCAAGCACCTTGAGCGTTTATGAGATCAACCAGGCCGGATCAGTGGTCTCCACCAATACCGTAACCACCACCCCGAATGGCGGCCCCGTGCAACTCATCCCTAACGGGAACCAGATAGCTCTCGTAGCCGATGGGCAGTTCTTCATTAACAATGGAGTCGGATACGTGGCGGCGCGGTTCTCTATTGAACGCTTAGACCTCCAGATTTCGCCTACGGACACCACGCATTGCTGGGATGATCTGAACCCGTTCAACACTAACGACATCGGCAACACTCTGATGGTGATTGGCGGGGATAACTGGATTCTCCAGACCGTTACAATAAGCGCCGTATCTAACTGGTACGGCAAGCCGACTGCGGTATGTAGCGCCGCCCTGGGCACGGTTCCAAGCACGATCCATAGAACCACGGTCGTAATCGACGCGACGAACAGCATGGTTTGCAGCGATGCGTCCAATCCATTTACCGGAGCGGACGTTGGGAATGGAATGCAGATCTTTTCCGGATTTGGCTTCAATAACATCACTACGACGATAACCGTGGTCGATTCCCTCGGAAACGCGACGTGTGACATGGTCCTGGGCATTGTTGGAAGCACAGGCGGTGACTGCTATGAATTCACTCCTGATGCAACAGGGGACGCGCTGGAGATTGACCAGACCCCGAGCGGTATCGTCACTGCGGTTACGGGTGCCTTTCTGGACGGCTCGTTCTACATCCAAAGGCCGATCGGTTCAATCCAGATCGCCGGCACAGCGCTTTCTACTACATCTCCCACATTCACACTGACCTGGGCATCGGGCCAGAACTTCGCGGGGCTTGCGGCGGGCGATTCCATAACCTTCAATGGCCTGCCGCTTACCATTGCAACGGTCGTCAATTCGGGGCAGATTACCCTTACTTCGACCGCAGGTAACCTTTTGGCCGCATTCACTGCCTCCATTGGCGACGATCTGGGGCGCCAGGTCAACTTCTCAGCGGTCTTCGACGGCACGCGCTGGAACGCCCTAGACTTCTTCACTAAAGAGGCATACTCGGATCACATTCAGAGCATCTTCGCGGATAGAGAAATGCTGTTCGTGTTCGGCCAGGAGCAGGGATCCGAGGTTTGGCAGAACGACCCAACTTCTGGGCGGCCAGTGCGCTTACAGGGCGCGGTAGCTCAGGAGCCTAGTGTTATGTCCAACAAATAACTAGACAGACTGGTCTGGCCGCGTTATCGTGGGTCGTGGGGAATTCGCGTCAGCTTTCGGAAGTCGAACAGGAGAAGCTCCAGCAGTGGACTGCAGCCCACGGCACCCCACAGCAGGTCGCTTTGCGTTGCCGAATCGTTTTGGCCGCCGCTGCAGGCGAGTCCGATGTCACCATTGCGAAACGGCTTTCGGTGAATCGAAACACGGTGATTCTGTGGCGAAAGCGCTTCGGCGATAAGGGGCTGGACGGTCTGTGGGACATCGCTTCCGGACGCGGTCGAAAGCCGACGTACCAAATCGCTAAGATCGCCGCTATCGTGGATGCGACCCTGCAAACCAAACCTGCGGGGATGACGCATTGGAGTTGCCGGACCATGGCCGAGAGCCAGGGCGTCAGCAAGTCCACCGTCAACAATATTTGGCGCGCCCACAATCTGCAGCCACATCGTACGAAAACTTTTAAGCTCTCGCGCGACCCTAAGTTCCTGGAAAAGATGACCGATGTGGTGGGTCTGTACCTGAATCCCCCGCAACAGGCGATCGTCCTGTGCGTAGACGAAAAGAGCCAGATTCAGGCATTGGATCGTACCCAGCCGGGATTGCCGATCAAGAAGGGGCGATGCGGCACGATGACCCACGATTACAAGCGCAACGGCACGACCACCCTGTTCGCCGCCTTGGAGACTTTAGAGGGCAAGGTCGTCGGCGAATGCCATGAGAGGCACAGGCATCAGGAGTTTCTGAAATTCTTACACCGAATCAACTCCGAGTTTCCCGGCGATGTCCCGTTGCATCTGATCATGGACAACTACGGAACGCACAAACACGCAAAAGTAAAGGCGTGGTTGAAACGTAATCCTCGGTTCGTGTCTCACTTCGTCCCAACCAGTTCCAGTTGGATGAATCTCGTCGAGAGATGGTTCGGTCACCTCGACAACAAGACTATCCGCCGTGGCGTCTTCCTCAGTGTGGCCGACCTGAAAGCGTCTATCGAAGCGTTTCTCGCGGCTTGGAATCAGGATCCCAAACCCTTCGTTTGGACCGCGACCGTCGAGTCCATCCAGGAAAAACTCACCCGCTGTCGCCAGACCTTGGAGCAGATCAAGCCCGGCTGCACCAGCCCCAAATCCAGAAAGCGGAAGAAATCAACTGTCTAGTTATTTCGAAGACATTACACTAGCGCGTGCAGGTTCGCTCCGGTGTCGATCCAAGAGAGCATCTATTTCATAGGAGGATCGCAGGCCGGTAGCCCCGTGGCGTATCGCGTCGACGGCTTCACTCCAACGCGAATTTCAACCCACGCGGTAGAAGATCAATGGAAAGAGAACGGCGTTAGCATAGCGGATGCAGTTGGATGGTGGTATCTCGACGAAGGACATTACTTCTGGGTGATCTGGTTCCCCGCGGGCTCAGCATGGGTTTACGACGCCACAGAGAAGCAATGGGCCGAGCGCCGCGACTGGACGGGCACGGCATGGGCTCCGTACCGCCCGTGGCTACACGCTTATCTGGAGGCCTGGCAGGCCGATATGAGTCTACCTCCGGGAAATCATATCGTCTGCGATTCGACATCGGCCAAGGTCTTCGTTATGGACTTGACCTATGGTCAATCTGAGGGCGTCGATATCAAGCGGACGCGCGCGCTGCCCTATCTGTTCAGCGAGGGACGCCGCGTCTTTGTTGGCCGCGTTGTTCTGACCCAGAACGGGAACGGAACTGCCGGCCCGACGATTGAGCTCGCATTCAGCGAGGACGACGGCGTAACGTTCTCGACGCCGGCCGCCGCGGATCTTTCGAACGCCAGCGGTTCCCTTCTCTCGTGGATGGCCCCGCAGGGCAGCTTTGAGTATTCTGCCATCCCGCAGCTGACGGTGACGGGCGGTGACGTGGTGACGCTGATTGAGCTAGATGCTGAGATTTCGTACGGATTCGCATGATTAACACGCCATCCGTTCCGGCGATGGCGCGCTTGAGGCAGAAACATAGTCAGAACGAACTACCGCTGTGAAGCGGGAGGAGACACATGGCAGTACCAATACGGCCGCCTGATGTGAGCCCTTTCGAGCGGCATTACACACCGAAGGAACTGGCGGCGCTATGGCAGCTTGACGAAAGCACGATTCGCAAGCTGTTTCAGGATCAGCCCGGCGTGTTCAAGATCGGTCAGATCGGACGCCGCAGCCGGCGCGATTACGTCACGCTGCGCATTCCCGAATCGACCGCGGCCCGATTCTACAGGGCGAGGATGGAGCGGCAGTGATAGAATCCCAAGGAATGCTGACTATCTGGCGACGCCAGCCGAGCTGGAAGACCCGGACATCAAGCCACGGACGCTGAAAGAAGCGGTTGAGGCGTTCGATGCGCACTGTGTGAGTGATGGGCTAAAGGAATCGACGCTCCGGAAGTACCGAAACACTCTTAAGAAGCTCCGTGAATTCTGCGAAGGCCGAAACGTGATCGACGCGGCCGAAGTCTCCACGGACGTGCTCGACGCCTACCGCGCCAGCCGCGGACTATCGCTGATCGCGGGCGCGAAGGAGTTGGAATTGCTGCGGCAGTTCTTCAAGTTCTGTCTCGTTCGCCACTGGATACGCGAAAACCCAGCGGCGGGAATTCGGGGGCCGAGGAACGTCCAGCCCAACGAAGTCGAACCATACACGCCGGCGGAAGTCGAGAAGATCGCCGCGGCGTGTTTCGCCTTTGGCCGAACGGACTACGAGCGCAAGCGGGCCCGCGCCATGATTCTTGCGATGCGGTATACGGCGCTGCGGATCGGCGATGTAGCGATGCTCGCACGTGAGCGCATTTCCCGCGATGGCGATCGGTGGCGAATTTTCCTCCGAACGGAAAAGAATGGCAAACCGGTGTTTCTGCCAATTCCCGACGAGCTACGGCTCGCCTTGAATTCACTGCCAGCCCCACGCGGCGCCGCTCCAGACTGCCGTTTCTATTTCTGGAACGGCACGACGTCCGAGCGGGCCATCAAGGGCATATCTGAGCGCACGCTGGCGGCAGTGTTCAAGAAATCGGGGGTAATCAAGGCGCATGCGCACCGCTTCCGCCACACACTCGCTACCAAACTGTTGGAAGCGGGCGCCAGCTTTGAGGAAGTGGCCGACATTCTAGGCAACAGCCCCGATATCGTGCGGAAGCATTACGCCAAGTGGTCCACCGCGCGCCAAGCCCGAATCGACACCTTGATGGATCAAGTTTGGGCACAAAACGGGCACGCAAAAAGAAAAAGCCTGCAAGTTATTGCAAGCTAAGGATAAAATGTGGTGCGGAGAGGGGGACTTGAACCCCCACGAGATTGCTCCCGCTAGCACCTCAAGCTAGTGCGTCTGCCAATTCCGCCACCTCCGCATTTCGGGCGAGTTTACTTCTTTACCGGGACCGGTTGTGCTGGAGCCTGCTGAGTCGGGATAGTCAGCGGTACCGGCTTGCCGGTATTCGTCTTATCCTGCTTCGGCAGCGGCACTTGAATCGTGCGCTCCTGGGGTTGTGGCTGAGCCGGAAGCGCCGGGGTCTTCACCGGAATCGATTTCGCCGGTTCGCCCTCCAACACCGTAGTAGCCACGCCTGCATTGCGGGTCGCCAGAATCGAAAGCGAGAGCGACGTCACCATGAAGAGCGCCGCCGAAATCGTCGTCGCCTTCGAAAGTAACGTTGCCGACCCACGCGGGCCAAATGCCGTCTGCGAACCCATGCCGCCGAAAGCACCCGCTAGATCCGCCGCCTTCCCGCTCTGCAAAAGCACAACAATAATCAGGAAGAAACAGACAATAATATGAACGATCAACACCAAAATAAACATTGCCGGTCCCTCTAGTATAGGAAATCAAGACGCGCGCGGTCAAACCGGGCCTCTTCGCCGTCATTATTCCGTAACCTGTTCAGCTCTTAATTTCCACTTGCCACCCCCGGCTTTTCGAAGGAAACTGAAGGTTTGTAGCGGTCTCCCAGCTGTCCTGGGATCTTCTCGCGCCCCATAAGGAGAATCTATTGGAAAGAAACGGCCGCAAAGGCTCAATGGTCATAGAGCCTACCGAACGATGGACGCCGCAACTGGCGAGCGACCTTTATGACGTAGTGAGCTGGGGCAAGGGATATTTCTCCGTTGGCGACAACGGACACGTGCGCGTTCACCCGGAGAAAGATCCGGCCCGCTCCATCGATCTCAAGGAGCTCGTCGATACGCTTGTTCTACGCGGCATCAATTTGCCGATCCTTATCCGTTTCGCCGACATTTTGAAGCACCGCTTGGGTGAGATCCATGGCGCATTCCAAACTGCCATCGCGGAACATCACTATCAGGGCTCCTACTGCTGCGTGTATCCCATCAAAGTGAATCAGCAGCGACAGGTTGTGGAAGAGGTGTTGGAATTCGGCAGGCCTTACAACTTCGGATTGGAAGCGGGATCTAAACCTGAACTGATGGCCGTCATGGCGCTCGCCGGCAACGATACGCCCATCATCTGCAACGGCTTCAAAGACGATGAATATATCGAGATGGCGATGCTGGCGCAAAAAGCCGGGCGCCACATCATCCCTGTCGTCGAGAAATATACCGAGCTCCAGCTAATTCTGAAATACAGCCAGAAGGTGGGCGTGCGGCCCTCAATCGGGCTTCGCGTTAAGCTTGCCAGCCGCGGATCGGGACGGTGGAAATCCTCCGGAGGTTATCGCTCCAAGTTCGGCCTTTCCGCAACCGAGGCTATGCGCGCATTGCAGGAACTGAAGGACCTCGGCATGACCGATTGCCTGAACCTGCTGCATTTTCACCTGGGCAGCCAAATCACCAATATCCGCCAGATCAAAGGCGCGGTAAACGAGGCCGTGCGCGTATATGTCGACCTGGCGCGAGCCGGAGCCGGGCTGAAGTTCCTCGATGTGGGCGGAGGCCTCGGCATCGATTACGACGGCTCGCAGACCGACTTCGAATCGAGCGTCAACTACACCCTGCAAGAGTACGCCAACGACATCATCTACCACGTGCAAAATATTTGCGATGAAGTTGGCGTTGCGCACCCGACCATTGTTACGGAAAGCGGACGGGCAATCGTCGCCTACCACAGCGTTCTGGTGTTCAATGTTCTGGGAGTTTCCGGCATGGGCGAAGCGGACGTGCCGCCTGAGCCGCCGGCGGACGCCGAGCAGCCACTGATCGATCTGCAGGAAACCTTCCGCGGACTGACCGCGAAAAACTTGCTCGAGAGCTATCACGATGCACAGCAGGCGCTTGATCAGGCGCTCAATCTTTTCAGCCTCGGCTACCTTTCGCTCGAACAGCGCTGCATCGCAGAGAATCTCTACTGGGCGATTTCACGCAAGATTCAGCGGCAGGCGCGCGAGCTGGATTACTTTCCAGAAGAGCTGGAAGGCATCGATGCGATGCTCTCCGATACCTATTTCTGTAACTTCTCGCTCTTCCAGAGCATGCCGGATAGCTGGGCCATCAAGCAGCTTTTTCCCATCATGCCTATCCACCGGTTAGAAGAGGAACCCACCAGACCGGCTGTGTTGGGCGATATCACATGCGATTCCGACGGTAAGGTGGATGCATTCATCGATCGACGCGATGTGAAGCGCACTCTGCAGCTACATCCCTTCGGGGGTGACGCGTACTATCTGGGCGCGTTTCTCTTGGGCGCTTATCAGGAAATCCTCGGCGACCTGCATAACCTTTTTGGCGATACGAATGCGGTTCACGTGCGACTGGGACTGTCGGGCGAAACCATTCTCGATTCGGTGATTAAAGGCGATACTGTGCGCGAGGTTCTGAACTACGTGCAATTTTCCCATGACTCCCTGGTCGCCATTATGCGCCGAGACGTGGAAGCGGCCTTGCGCGATGGGCGTCTTACGTACGAAGAAAGCGGCTCGCTGCTGAGATTCTACGAAGAAGGCCTCCACGGGTATACGTACCTGGAAGACATTCACGAGCAATAGGCGATTTCAGCGAGAGAGATGGCGCAGATTCGAATCTCGTTGCGATTCGTAAACCAATCCTTCGCCCGTGGATTCTTCGGGAACGCGCCGCCGCGGGGACGTCACGTCACAGCCAACAACGTTGCATACGAGATTGTAGGTTCAGGATTCGAAATACGAACCTCCACAAGACCATCCCGAACACTGTATATATTCCCTGGGGCGCAGGCAATGGAGGGGGCGATACCAGAAATCGAAGCGGCTTTATAGTTGCGAACGCCTCAGACTCTGCAAGGGGTAAATGATCGTTCCACTTCAAACGAGCCGATGATCGCGACGCTAGTTAACTGGCAACAGCCAGCGGATCGAGCGTGTCTCTCTATTAGGAAAATCGGCGGCTGTCTCACACGAATGCAGCCGCTTACTTGTGAAAGACGGATCTTACGTCCGGCCAGAATTCGCGGATCAAGTTGCCGCCGGCGCGCACGCCTACGTTACCGGTTCCCCATCCGAAGATCGAACCGGCGGTGCGCAGGCTCGGAGGACTCCATAGCGTGGCAATGGCCCAGCTTCCATAATCGTTCGCCAACATGGAGTAGGCCGGCAGGCGACTGCCGTCGGGCTTGCGCGCCACTACGGTATCGACGACGACATGTGCCATACGGGGGAAAAAGCCGCCCGTTCCGCGGCGCTTGAAAAGAGTGCTTTCGTGATCGACAGCGCAGACGCTGCGCTCCAGAAAATCGCCGATTACGAATTGGGCATACAGAGAGCCAGCGCGCTTCTCCAGCGCCCTGGTGCCTACACCCCATTCCTTGGGAAAGGGATGGATTTGATCGAGCGCGGTCCCTGGCGCCGTGGCCAAAAACGCTTTGAAACTAAATAAATCGCTGCCGAAGCCGCGATAGGCGGAAACAGGCGGAGGCGGCACAGCAATCTCCACCGCGTCCGGCTTCGCGACGGGAACCGGATCCTGCTGGGCGTTTAACTTATATAATGGGGCAAATGCGCATAAGCTGAGTGCAAAAAGAACTTTAGAAAGGTGCAACTTACAATTATACACTTGTAGTGGTTGCGCCCTTGGCTCCGCTCTGGCGAACTTGAAGCGGCGCCTAAGCCCCGGCGGCCACGGCGAAACTCTTTACAGCCTCATCCTCGTTATCGAAGGTCGCAAACACCGTGTAGAGTTTGGTCAGTTGCAGCAAATCGCGAACCTTGGACTGGACGTTAAGGAGCTTGATCTGTCCGCCCTGATTGGTAATGGTCGCGTACGAACCGATGATTTCGCCTAATCCAGCGCTGTCGATGTAGCTCACGCCCGCGAGATTCAGAAGAATGCTCCGGTTCCCGTCGGTTACGAGATCTTTGATGGTCGTACGGAGCAGGCCGGAGCCTTCACCCAATGTGATCCGTCCCGCCAAATCGACGATCGCTACGTCACCCTTATGTCTTACTTCTGCTTTTAAGCTCATGTTGCCTCTCCGGTACATTATACGGAAACGCCGGGCGGATTACGTCGACTCACCCATAAGATGCAAAAGCACGCTGCGGCGATGCGGCGCGGAGCGGTGTTCAAAGAGGTAAACACCCTGCCAGGTTCCCAGCGCCATACGGCCCGCCTCTACCGGAATGGAAAGCTGCGTAGCGGTCAACGCCGCGCGGATGTGAGCGGGCATATCGTCCGGTCCTTCGATGGTGTGCTCGTACAGGCGATTGTCTTCAGGTGCGATGCGGCTGAAAAACGCATTGAGATCGGTTTTGACGTCGGGATCGGCGTTTTCCTGAATCAGCAGCGAGGCGGAGGTGTGCTGTACGAAGACGGTGAGGAGACCTGCTTTCACCGAAAGGCCGCTCAGCCACTGGGCAATGTCGCGAGTGATTTCGTATAGTCCCTTGCCGCGTGTGGAAACGGCCAGCTTATGCGAGCGGATGATCATGCTAGCGCCCGCCATAACGGGCGTTGGCCGCGCCGCCGCGCGATTGGAACATGGCATTCCAATAATCGGACCTCGCCTTGTTGCCGATTCTGGAATAGAGCCGCGCTACGCCGCGCGCGCAATCGTCGCCAGATTGCTCAAGCATCAAGTTGCATTGTGCCTCCATGGAGCTGAGGGCGGCGGACGGATCGAGCGGCGTTACTCCAGCCGGCGGCGTCTTCATATATATGACTCCCTTGGCGTCGGCATAGACCAGCTTCCATTCCGTCAGGGAAGGATCGGAGAGGGACGCGGGTAGGAGGTAAACCTGGCCGGAGTTATCGATCATCGGCATATAGATAACGCCGATGTTGTACTGGCGCAGCAGTTGCTCGCCGGATGGGCCGTTGGCGGCATCGGCGTTAAAGGCGATGCGCTTGTAATCGTTGAAAGCCGTTTCGCTCAAGGCGCGGCCATCAATGAAGACTTGCTCTTGGGGCCAAAGGCGCCAGGTGAGATAGCCGCCGCTTTCATAGGAGTTGAAGAGGCGGGCGGTGACGTGATGGTTCAGCAGAAAATCGGCGGAGCCTTGGGAAAATCGCCAATCGTCCTCGAAGGTGAGGCGGTGCGGCGGCTGGCTGACAATCCGGTAGGCGAGAAAGAGCGCGGCGGCGGCGCCTAGGATAGCCGGGAGCGAGCGGACCCGCGGGAAAAATCGCACCGGATCGAAAACCGGAACATAGGCGGTGAGGATAATTGCCCCGATGATACCCGAGAGCACGATGTTGCGAACGGCGGTGAGCGACGCGGCTGCGAAAAGCAGGTAGAGAATCCAGTCCGAAATACGGGCGCGCCGGCGGGCCCACAGAAGCATGCCGAAGGAGGCGTACAGAACGATGGTAAAGGAGGTGACTTCCCAGTACTTGGGGCGCTGCCATTCGGTGATGCTGGTCTGCAGCGGACTGCGGCGATAAGCCACCAGCGTCTCGATGACATGAAAACCGTTGGGATTGATGCCCGACGCGAGAAAGCAGATAACCGCGAAGATAAATAGGGCGCGCTCGCCCGGATCGGGAACGCCGCGCCAGCGCCTCACCAACGCTTCCGCGACATACGCGCCAAGCACGACCCACCCCAGAAAATATCCTGCATGGCAGTTTGACCAGATAACAAAAATGAACGGCAACGCCCAAAGGAAGCGCCGGTATTCCAAGATCGCGATGACGGCAACCAGGAAAAAGTAAGTGAAAAGATAAGGGCGCTCGCCCGCGCTGAATGAACTCGACGACATGGCGATGAGCGCGGCCGCGATCGCCCGGTAGAATCCGCCGGTGCGGCGCCAGACCACCAGACTGATGCCGAGGCACTGCAAGAGGATGAGCAAAGAACGCAGGGAGGCCACACCCGCGGCGCCCGCGAGCGAGTATGCGCCATAATACGTCAACTGCGCCAGCCATTCGTGCGTCAGGTTGAAGTACCGCACGCCACTTTCGCCGGGATAAGTGTCCGGGTGCAAGTAGGTGGTATAGGCGAATGGATCGGGAACCGGCAGCTTATGGTTTTGTGCGATGTACTGTCCGGTCTTGAGGTGCCACCAGAAGTCTCCATCGCCGATGCCTTGCCAGAAACCGTAAAGGATAAGAATCGCGGTCAGCGCCAAAATGGAATAGCTGAGCCAACGGGGGCGCGGTTCCGGCGGCACGGCCACAGCTAGCGGCGGCTCTGGGGAGCGCGCGTGGACGCGGCGGTTCCTGGTGGACAACTTACTCAACCGTTACGCTCTTCGCCAGATTGCGCGGCTGATCGACGTCGCAGCCCCGGCGCACAGCAATATGATAGGCGAGCAACTGCAAAGGCGCGATCTCGAGAATGGGGCCGAGGAGGTCCGACGTCTGCGGAATCTCGATGACGTGATCGGCCACCTTGCGCACCTGCTCGTCTCCCTCGGTCGCGAGCGCTACCACGATGCCTTCCCGCGCTTTTACTTCCTGAATGTTCGAAAGCGTCTTCTCGTAAAGCAGCCGGCTTTCCGCGTCCGAAGGATCGTGGGTTGCAAGCACAACCACAGGGAGGGTTTCGTCGATGAGCGCGTTGGGTCCGTGCTTCATTTCGCCCGCGGGATATCCCTCTGCGTGGATGTACGAGATCTCCTTCAATTTCAGCGCGCCTTCGAGCGCGATAGGAAAATGCACGCCGCGGCCGAGATAGAGAAAATCCGTGGCGCGGTGCAGTTCTTTGGCGAGCGCCTCATAAATCGCGTCGCGGCCCAGGACGGTTTCAAGTTTGCCCGGCAGGCGCAGCAACTCTTGCACCAGGCAGCGCGACGTGCTTTCGTCGAGATGTCCATTGGCTTGGCCTAGGTACATGCCCAGAATGAACAACGCCGTTAACTGGCAGGTGAACGCTTTGGTAGAGGCCACGCCAATCTCAGGGCCGGCATGGGTATAGATGGTTCCGGCAGCCTCGCGCGTAATCATGGATCCCACGACATTGCAAATGGCGATGGTTTTCGAACCCTTCTGCTTAGCCTCGCGTTGCGCCGCCAGGGTGTCGGCGGTCTCGCCCGATTGCGAGATTACGATGGTGAGCGTATCCTCGCCGACGATTGGGTCGCGATAACGGAACTCGCTACCGTAATCGACCTCGACGGAAATGCGCGCCAGTTTCTCTAGCATAAACTTGCCGGCCAGCGCGGCGTGCCAGCTGGTGCCGCAGGCGATGATCTTCACCTGGCGGAAGCGCGCGAATTCTTCGGGCGCGATCTCCATCTGGTCGAGATAGATTCGCCCGGTTTCCTGGGCGACGCGGCCCAGAGTGGTATCGCGCACGGCGCGCGGCTGCTCGAAAATCTCCTTGAGCATGAAATGCTTGTAGCCGCCCTTTTCGGCGGCTATGGGGTCCCAGAGCACATGGGTCACCTGGCGATTCACCGGGCGGCCTTCGAAATCGCAAAGGCGCACGCCTTCCGGCGTGAGGATCGCCATATCGCCATCGGCCAGAAAGAACATATCGCGCGTGTGACTCAGAATGGCGGGCACGTCGGAAGCGACGAAATACTCGTTGTCGCCGATGCCGATTACGACAGGCGGGCCATTGCGCGCCGCGACGATCTTTTGCGGGTCGGCGCGAGAGATCACGGCGAGGGCGAAGACACCCGTGAGTTGATGGACGGCGGTGCGGACAGCCTGCTCCAGATTGCCGTCAAAGTATTTTTCGACGAGGTGCGCGATGACCTCGGTGTCGGTCTGGGTCTTGAATTGATGGCCCTCCGACTCCAGTTGGTGCTTCAAAGGCAAATAGTTCTCAACGATGCCGTTGTGCACCACTACCAAATCGCCCTTGCAGTCGCGATGTGGATGGGCGTTTTCTTCGGTAGGCCTGCCGTGCGTAGCCCACCGGGTATGACCGATGCCGAAAGAGCCATCGACGGGGCTCATCTGCATCGCTTCTTCGAGATTGCGCAGCTTCCCTTGCGCGCGGCGCACCGCGAGTTGACCGTCATCGCAAAAGACAGCCAGCCCAGCCGAATCGTAGCCCCGGTATTCGAGGCGCTTAAGGCCTTCCAAAATGATGGGAACAGCCCGATGACGCCCGATGTAACCTACAATCCCGCACATGAATTTAATTATAGGGTCGGTCGGGGTGGCGGGAGCGGGAGACCTCCATCGTGCGGGATCTCCACATTGGAACAACCATCCCTTGACGTACGGTTAGGTGCGCGGCTTAGGCAAAAGCGCCGCAGCCAACCCTATATCTTTGGATCCCATCGGGTAACAGACGCAGTTTGGAAAGCGAACTGCCTATTTCAATACATCTACAGATTTTTGCACCCATGAGAGCTAAAGTTTTCATTGTTTACAAATTTAATGGATAATAATAAATCCAAAGCAGAATTAAAATAATCCATACCTATTCGGCTGTACGGGGCCGCCAACAAACGACCAGGACAATAAATGCGTCTATTGATTTCTTTTTTATCAATATTTCTATTATCAATCTCCGCAACCACCACAGAAGACCTTCGAGGAACAATCTGGTTTCTCTACCCCGGCGATTTTACTCTCTATGGAAGTCTCCACGACGTCAACAACTTAAACGACAATTCGTTTCGCGCCCAAGTTTGTTGGGACGACCCTACGTACACGACCAATTGCGATCAACCAGTGCCTGCAAATACTACACAGTATCCGCAGACGACGTGTAGCGGGAATGGGTGCACGGGATTCCATTACGTCGTCCCAACCGGTTTTGTGGGCGCGGTCAATCCTCGCGACGGCCAGCCTCACATGCTGTATATCAAGGCGCTATCCAAGGCAAATCCGGGCGCGGGAGACAAACCGGTGAACGGATCACCCTGGCCATTTACGTATAAAAACGGTGCGGTTGCGCCAATGTGGGCGCCGAGTCTCGAAGGAACGCCCAGCCGCCTCAAAGCATCGCAACTCGCCATCATCGCCAACAGCGAGGATCCGTATAGCGTTGGAGCGCAGGGAACTGTGGTCTGCACGGTAAACGGGGTCGCCATCAGAGACGACGGGGTCGCGGGATATTACGCCCGGCGGCGCAACGTCCCTTGCGCCAATATTTCAGTAGTTTCGTTGGCGGTAACGCAGGCAATGCGAGAATCCACCTTCAATTCGTCTCTCCTTCCCACAGTGCAGGCCCTATCCCCTTCTCTACAGGCGATCGCGCTGGCATGGGTACAGCCAAGCTACATCACCTTCGTGATTGGAAACGACAAACCGATGTCGATCAGCGCCGCGGTGGCAAATAGCGGCATGATCGCCGGCGCTTCCTGTTACGTAGGCCAGGGCTTCAATTATCTTGCGCAAGGCCCAGTCAACCCGTATTTCAACACGCCGTCGCAAACGCCATTTACCGATTACGCCATCCGGCCCACCATGATGCTGGCGGGCGAAACTTGCCCCTTATGCACCGCGACCATCAATTATCTTGGACCGTGGGTTGCAGATGTCCCCGCCGCGAAGTCCGTGATCGATGCCGCTCTTCTGGCTTCGGATACCGATCCTTCCGCCGGGCACATAGATTGGGCGCTAACGTCGGATCTGGTCCGAAGCGAGACCGCGGTGATGGTTTCGCCGTTGGAATTAGGCAACGGAATCTCGCACGACGCCACCGCGCAGATTCTGGGAAGCCGCAGTCAGCCTTATTCATCCGATGTTTCCGATAAGAACATCCTGCTCTATGCGCAAGGGGCGCCTCATTGGAATTACAACTCGCCCTCCTTCCTGCCCGGCGCGGGAGTCGCCTACTCGGTGACATCCTCGTCAGGTGCGCTTCCTTATGATGGCAGTCAGACCCCGGCGGCCTCGTGGCTGTCGCAAGGCGCGGTTGGAGCGTATGGAAATGCAATCGAGCCCTGCGAACTGCACGTATATAAGAACCCCGACCCTGCGTTGTTCGTCCCCTTTTACACTCAGGGCCAAACGTTGATTGAGGCGCTTTGGAAATCGGTTCGGCTGCCATGGGACGCTAATTTTGTTGGGGATCCCTTAGCCGCTCCCTTCACGCTGAAAACCAGCGGCGGCGTACCGGCTCCGACGCCCCCACTATTGAAGAGCATCACGCCTAACTCGGCGGCGCAAGGATCGGCTGTTTCAGTAACTCTCTTTGGCTCTAACTTCGTCACTCCGCTGACCGTTTCCGTGCAGGGAGCGGGCGTAACTGCATCGCAGGTTGTAGTAAGCGGCACGACTAGCGCCACCGCGACCTTGACTATCGCCGGTAATGCCGCGGCCGGAACATATGATGTGTCCGTTTCGAGTTCGGCCGGCAGCAGCGGTACGGCGCCGTTTCAGGTAACGGTGGCTCGCGCTCCGGCTCCGGCGATCACAAATCTCAGCCCTTCAGGCGGAACCGCGGGATCGACGATGCAGGTTATTGCGTCGGGCACAAACTTCACTTCGCCCGCTTCGGCAACAGTCAGTGGGAGCGGTGTGACGGTGAGCAGCGTGACGGTCAACAGCGCCACCCGGGTGACTATCGGGCTTGCAATCGCGAGCAGCGCGGCCACCGGCCCAAGATCACTCACCGTCAACACAGCGGCCGGCGCCAGCGGCCCTGCGACGTTCACGGTCAATGCCGCTTCGGCCGCGCCGGTTATATCCACTATCTCGCCTAACTCCGCCACGGCCGGCAGCACGGTCAACGTGACGATAGCGGGAAGTAATTTCGGTTCGGGCGCCGCCGTTGCCGTGGGCGGAACAGGTGTCACGGCATCGAACGTGACGGTGGTAAATGCAGCGCAGATCTCGGCTACCTTGACAATCGCGGCGAATGCCGCCACAGGAGCGCGCAGCCTTTCGGTTTCCACCACAGCTGGTACAAGCAACGCCGCAACATTCACGATCAATGCTGCCAGCCCCAAGCCCACATTAACCTCGATCGCTCCCGCTTCAGGAACTGCGGGAACAAATTTGGACGTAAACCTTACGGGAACCAATTTTGTTTCGGGCGCAACCGTTACAGTGAGCGGGACCGGGGTGATGGCAACTTCGGTTTCGGTAGCCAGCGCCACGGCGGTCAAGGCGGTTTTCACGCTGGCCGCGAACGCAACGCCGGGCACGTACAACGTAACCGTAGCCACGCCGAGTGGAACTTCGACATCCGTTCCCTTTCGCGTGACGGCTACATCCCTGGCCCCCACCCTGGCATCTATTGCGCCGAACATGGGACACGCGGGAACTTCCGTCAATGTCACCCTTTCCGGCGCCAATTTTGCGCCGGATACAACGATCCGACTTGCCGGAATTGGAGCCGCGATAAGAAATCTGGTTGTCGTAAATTCCTCGCAAATCACAGCTACGTTCGTCTTACAACCTTCCACTGCAAGTGGACCGCATAACGTTTATGTCATTAACAGTTCGGGCAACAGCCCGATTCTTGCGTTTACCGTGCAATGATTCGTTTCTTTGACGCAAGTTGCAGGTTAAGCGCGAGTGATTGCGATCAAAGTCGATCGCAATCACGCTCGGCGCATGGCGGCGGGAATAATCGCAGCGACCCGAATCTCCGAAGAGCTGACCGAGTAGTAAATCAGGTATCGCCCGGCAATAAAGTAGCGATATCCGCGCATGAGCCCCGGTATCGAATCGGGTACATTTGGGGAAATATGGCGATCAAGTCGATGGCGAACGCAGCCCGCCGTTTCGTCTCTTCTGGAAGCGTTTCGAATATTTCGAGTGCTGCATCGGCAAAGAAAACGGTCACAATCTGTTTCGGCGTTTGACTTCTTCCCAGGGAGTGGAACGCCCTTCCCGGAAATCGCGTTCGGCACGTTCGAGTTGAGATGTGAGAGACGCGTTCTCGACGGCCTCAGCCTGCTCAACAAAACTCTCGAGCCCTTCGCGGGCGTGGACCAACTCGGCTAGGGCCAAGCCCAGGTCGCCCTCGTATTCCTTCGCTAACTCCAAAAGCATCCGGTCGGTATCTTCGTCGATCTGGATCTGCCGGCTAACCATAGTCGAAGAATATCACGCGGTTGTCGTCCGTCCGCTCAGTCGAGGAACTCGACGCGGTAATCCTCAATCACAGGATTAGCCAACACTTCGTGCGCAATCGCTTCGACATCCTTCCGGGCCTGCGCGGGGTCAGTTCCGTTGGCCAATACGACGTCGAAGAACTTGCCCTGGCGGATATCAGTGATTGCCGAATAGCCCAGCCCGTGTAAGGCCGAGCGGATCGCCTGGCCTTGCGGATCGAGTACCGTGGCCTTGGGAGAGACAAAAACGCGAGCTTTCATGGGAAGAGACGATTATCGCACGCGCAAATTATAATCCGGCGATTGCGCCGAACGCCGGCCGCAATGCCTCATAAAGTGAGGCGTAAATTCGATGTCCCTTTTCGTAAAACGCGGCGTCTGCATCGGGCGAGACCGATTCCGTTTCGCGGATGGCGGCGCGGCAGGCTTCGGGCACGCTGGTGAATTCGCCGCTGCCGACCATTGCCAATAACGCGGCGCCGTAGGCCGAGCCTTCCTGCGATTCCAGCGTGGCAACGCGCTTGTGCAGCATGTTAGCCAGAATCTTTCGCCAGAACAGACTCTTGGCGCCGCCTCCAGACGCGCGTACGGAACTCACGGCGATGCCCAGCTCTTCGATAATGTCGAGACAATCGCGCTGGCTGTAAGAAACACCTTCGATTAGCGCGCGAATCAGATCGGCGCGGGTGTGGGTGGCGGTAAGGCCAATCCATCCGCCGCGTGCACTGGCATCGAGATGTGGTGTGCGTTCGCCCATCAGATAGGGCAGCCAGTAGAGGCCCTGCGCGCCGGCGGGCGAATGGGCCGCCTCATCCATCAACGCGTCGTATTCGGCCCCTGGGGCGAGCCGGTTGCGGAACCATTGCAAGCTGAGCCCGGCGCCTTGCGTCACGCCCATCACATGCCATTTGTCGCGAACCGCGTGGCAAAACGTGTGAACGCGGCCGGCGGGATCGTAAGCGACCTTCTCCATATGCGCGAAGACTACGCCCGACGTGCCAATGGTGCAGGACACGATGCCCGGTTCCACGATGCCGTTGCCGACGGCGCTTGCCGCCTGATCGCCGCCGCCGCCCACCACCGGCGTGCCTTCGGCCAAGCCGGTGGCCTGGGCGGCACTGGCTGAAATTTTGGCGGAAATCTCACTCGATTCGTGGCACGCAGGCAGTATGTCGCGGTCTAGCCCGAGCGCGTCCATCATTTCAAACGACCAGCGGCGGTTCACGACATCGAACATGGCAGTGCCGGAGGCGTCCGAGACTTCCGTGGCGAATTCACCGGTGAGGCGATAACGCACGTAATCTTTTGGCAAGAGCACCTGCCGCACGCGCGCGAAGTTCTGGGGCTCATGGTCGCGCACCCAAAGCAGCTTAGGCAACGTGAAGCCCGTTAACACCGGATTAGCGACGTAACTCAACACCTTTTCACGGCCTAACTTCGAGTGAACGAAATCCACCTGCGCCTGCGAGCGCTGGTCGCACCAGATTAGGGACGGGCGAATCACACGGCCGGCATCGTCCAGCATCACCAAGCCGTGCATCTGGCCGGAAAGCCCGATGCATTTCACGTCACGGCCAGAGATTCCCCCTGCCGCCAGAACACCGCGCACGGCTTCGGCTGAGGCGTCCCACCAGTTTTCGGGGCGCTGCTCGGCCCACATAGGCCGTTCCATGCGCATCTCTTCATGCGCGGCCGTATAGCCCGCGCGCACTCGTCCACCGCCATCCACCAGCAGCGCGCGCGAGCCCCCGGTTCCGATATCGATGCCAAGCCACATGGGAGTTATTCTACTGAACTCGCGGTTCGGCCCATGATAGATAGGCGGCGCCGAACAGCCCGGCCTCGTTCCCCAAGGTCGCCTGCGCGATGCGCGTGGTGCTTTCCGTGGTGCGGTAGCTGTACGAGCGCTGCTTGACCGTGCGCAGCATGTGGGGAGCAAATAGATTCCAGGCCGGAAGCATGCCGCCGCTCAACAGATACAAAGGAAAATTGAAGGTGTTGATCAGCGTAGCGAGCAAGATGCCGAGCGATTCTCCCATCACGCGAAAGATCTCGCGCGCTTTATCGCCGCGCGAATCGGCCCCTTGCGCAATATCGAAGACCTCTTTGGCGGTAAGATCGTGCCCAATCTGCAGCAGGCGCGCCATAGAGCTGACGGCAGTTGCCGAGCTGTATTTTTCTACGCATCCCTGGCCGCCGCAGCCGCACGGGTTGCCGTTTGGAACCACCGTGATGTGCCCGAGTTCGCCCGCCATGCCCAGATAACCGCGGAGGATTCGGCCGCCGCAAATGATGCCGCCCCCGATGCCGGTGCCAAGCGTCAGCAGAACCAAATCGTCGGTATCGCGCCCGGCGCCCATCCATTTCTCACCTAGCGCAGCGGCGTTGGCGTCGTTTTCCAGGATCACAGCCGAGTGGAGTTGCTGCTCGAGCGCGTCGCGCATCGCGAAGTTCTCGAGGAAGGGCAAATTATTAGCATTCCGTACAATCCCTTCCTTGAACTGAATGAAGCCGGGGACCCCGATGCCGATCCCTGCCAACTCGCCTGTTCCATGACGAGTGCGCAGTGCAGACATCGCCGCGACGATGTCTGCCATTACCGCGTCGCGCCCCTCCGAGAAATTAGTACTACCGGCAATCTTTTCGAGAATAGTACCCGATGCGTCAATTGCCGCCGCTCGCAAATTAGTACCGCCCAGATCCACTCCGATGGAATATCCCGTCATAGGCAAACGCAGGATAACACGCGCCGCTGGCAGCAGCGATGGTAGAGTGCCAGTGCCACTATTCACCCCGCATATGGGTCCAATTGAAAGTTTTGTAGTGGGCTAGGACCCTTACATGCTACAAAATGAAACAAACCGGCATAGATTGCCGTCGATACGTATAGGGAAGGGGTCACGGAGATGAGCGGCGAAAGGTACATAGAGATACCGGGAAGCGAGACTCACGAGCTTCCCCCTTTGTTAGTGCACTGGGCTGCGGAACATTCTTCCGAGCAGAAAGCTTGCGATCTGCAATCGATCATGCCCGAGGCGGAAGATATGCTCGCTGCTGGACCAGCCGACGAGATTGAAGTGGAGCAGCGCAAATTCGAACTGGCGCTCCAGTTGGCTGAACAGTATCGGGGCTTGGTGACGCACTGGTCGTGGGGAGATTCCGTTCTGGAATGGATTCGGCAGTGCGAGATCACTTTCGAATCGGAAAGCGTATTGCGGAAGCTGCTGCATCCCGATGTGTGGCCGCATGCGAGCCGCGCTAGCTTCGTGGCGTTGTTGCTGGAGAAGGGCGTTGCCACGCATGGCGTGGCGCTCGACCGCGCGGTCGGAATGCGTTTGGCGTTTCGCCAACCCCCGCCTGTCGATTGCGTGTCGAGCCAGTTTCTCTTTTACCTGAATTCCGCCGTGTCGCGCGCCGCGTACGATGCGTGGTCGCAGCTCGCCCCTTCGGACTCATCGCTCTTCCCGCCACACCGCTTTCACTTTGACGTGCTAAGCGTGGGCGCGCGGTTCCCGGAGCACGTTCACTAAGTCGCTGAAGACGCCGTAGGCGGTTTGTTCCACCTGTGGCTCAATAGCGACCGTGCCGAATGTTCCCATTAGATCGGTGTGGAACAGGATGAGATTTGTTGTTCCGGGCGTGGCTGCGAGAATATCGCAGCGGTCCATCACTTCCGCCCGTACGCGGAGCGAAATGGCGCCTTTGACGACGTGGGCCCGGCTTATCAGACGAACCGTTTTGCCTTGCGCCGCGATCGCGCGTACACGTTCCGGGGTAAGGCGGGCGATGCCGCGGCGTGATACCTGCTGCGGCGTCGTCTGCGCATCCATCAAAACATTTGCCAGCGCCGCCGTTTTCGCGGCCGAATCCCAACCTTCGACATCGTAAGACCCGTCTGCTTCCGTGACGCCCATGCCGCGGGCCGTTGCCAGCCCATCCTCAAAGCTGCCGCCGCGCTCCATGGTTTCGATGACCACTTTCGAAGTGGAATTCAAGACCCCGGTGAACCCGTGCACCAGCACCGCGGGCATGCATTCCTTCCAGAGGTTGAAAACGGGCGCTCCATCCATCACAGCCGATTCGAAACGGAAACCCACGCCCGTGCCCGCCGCCTCATTCCGCAACGCGGCATAGGCGTGAGCGATGGGGCCTTTATTCGCCGTGACAACGTGCATGCCACGCGCGAACGCTGCCCGGATGTGGGCGATAGCCGGTTCGCCGGTGAAGGGATTGAGCGTGGTCAGTTCCACGGCGGCATCGGCCGAGGCGGCATCGAGAAACTCTTCGACGGAGGCTGCGCGCGGACCAAAGTCCGGCGCTTCGGGCAACCCATCTGGGCTAATGGCCGTGCCGTGGTGAAGGGTATGGATGCCGGTAACGAGGAAAGGAAAATCGCGACGCTTCCGCCGCAGCAGGGGCATCAATGCGCGCCCAACATTCCCGTATCCGATCAAGGCGAGCTTCAAGACAAGAATTGTGGCACAAACCTCGCGTGCTAAGATTTCGACGTATGAAGCCGCTATTCTCCGCTCTGTTGCTGGCTATGTGCGCCTCCACATTGCCGGCCGCCAAGAACCTGGAAGTAATCTCGATTGACGTAGACGGCGGGCAGGCCACGCTGTTCGTGTCGCCCAGCGGCGAATCGATGCTCGTCGATACGGGTTGGGCGGGATTTAACTCGCGCGACGCGATTCGTATCGCAGCCGCCGCCAAGATGGCCGGCGTGAAGAAGATCGATTATCTGGTGATCACGCACTACCATGCCGATCACGTGGGCGGAGTGCAAAATCTGGCGAATAAGATGCCGATCGTGAACTTCGTAGACCATGGGCCCAATAGCGAAACCGACAAGGCCTCGACCGTTCGCTTCACGGAATACTCGGCATTCCGCGACAAGGGCAAACACATCCTGGCGAAGCCCGGGGATACGATTCCGATTAAAGGTCTGGACGTGAAAGTGCTCTCCTCGAACGGCGATCTGATCGGGGCGCCTTTACCTGGCGCGGGACAGCCTAACCCCGCCTGCGAGGGTTACGCGCAGCCTGCGGCGGACACGACCGAGAACGACCGGTCGCTGGGAATCCTGATCACGTTCGGCGCGTTCCGCATGATCGATTTGGGAGATTTGACGAAGGATAAAGATTACCAGCTTGCCTGCCCCGTGAATAAGATCGGCCCGGTAGACGTGTACCTGGTTTCGCATCACGGCCTGGACCAATCGAGTTCGACGCCTTTTGTGCGCGCGCTTGCCCCACGCGTCGCCATCATGAATAATGGCGCGACCAAAGGCGGCAGCGCGGCGACATTTCAGATTCTGCATTCCGCGCCGCAGCCGATCGAGCTCTGGCAGATCCATTACGCAATCGCAGCCGGCAAGGAAAACAACGCCAACGATTCCTTCATCGCCAATCTGGAAGAGGTCTGCGAGGGGAAATGGCTTAAATTGACTGCGGAGAAGGACGGATCGTTCCAGGTGTATAACAGCCGCAATAAGTTCGAGAAGAGCTATCCGAAGAAGTGAATCGGAATGAGGCGGGGCTAATGGCCCGCGCCGGCGAGATAAGCTTGTGCGTGCGCAACTTCGGGGATTCCTGGATCGGCGTTCTTCCAGGCGCTCAGGAAATCGTCGTATTCTTTGAGGGCCGAGTCGGCATCTCCGGCCTTCTCGGTGGCCAGCGCGATGCCATAGAGTGCGAAGCCCGAACGCGGCCGCTCGGCCAGCGCTTTCTGGTAGGCGGCCTTGGCGCCTTTCCAATCGCCTGCGGCGATTAGCGCTGCGCCTTCGGTCTCGCCAACGGGTCGAATGTAATTCGGAGGCTCGCGATAACCCAGATCCTTTTCGGCTTGCGCGGCTTTCGCGAAGAGCGCTGCGCCGGCGTCTTTCTGTCCTTGGGCGATCAGCAGCGAAGCCCGGAACTCCATTGCCATCACAGAAAGGCTGCTCACCAGTGGCCGCAACAGCGCGTCCGGCATTACCTGCAGTTGGGGATGTGCGCCGGTGCGCGCATTGGACGTAGAGCTTGCTTGCGGAGGCGTTTGCTTCAGCCCGGCCTCGAACCGGCCCAACGCCGCTTCGGCTTCCTGCAGATTGCGACTGTCGATTGCCTGCATCCCCACTGCGAAGTCGGTAAGCTGGCGCGCCAGAAAATCGAGATTGGGGCGGTCCTGAGCCTTGCCGGCTTTCAATAACCTTGCTGCCTCTTTCCAATTTGCGGTGCGCAAAGCGACCGGCAACGTGTAGCTCAATCGCGAAATGGAATCGCGCGCTGAGGTGGGGTAAAGCGTAGAATCGAACTTGCCGCGTGCGTTGGCCAGCTTTGCAGAAATGGCGGTGGCCGCTTTCAATTTGCCTTGCTCGAGAAGGTTCGCAATGGCATACATCAGGTTGTGAACATAGTTCCAATCGTCGTCAGGCGCCACGTGCTGCTCGCGCATATAGCGCTCGTCAACCTCCGTGGCCGCGGTGAACGACTGTTCCGCGCGCGCGTAATCGCCCATCCTGAAGTAGATGTGCCCCGGCATGTGCACCATGTGCCCGGACGCCGGCGCAAGACGGGCAAGTATCTCCGCGCTGTGCAGCGCGCTCTCCGGGTGGTTCGAAGACTCGAGCGCGTGGATGTAGTAGTGATTCGCTGCCGAATCGTCGGGATTCGTTTTCAGTATCGCCTGGAGGATCGCCACGGACTCCTCGTGGTTCACCGCCTGAGACAGGAAGATGCGCGCTTGCAAGTCGGTCGGGTACTCCTTCACGATCTGCCGCCACAACTGCGAAGCGGTAGCCCGGTTCCCGCTACTCTTCGATTCCTGAGCAGCCTCAGTAGCTTCAATGTAAAGACGTTCTCGCGGACTCACCTGGTCTTTGAGAGTGACCGCTTGGGATAACGCGCGGGCGGCATAGCCTTGCGCGATGCTGTGATAGAAAGACTCGGCCTTGTAGAGGCCCCAGTAGCACATGGCGCATTGCGGGTCCACGCGAATTCCCTGTTCGAACGCGCGCGCCGATTCGTAATCCCAAAAATCGTGCAAAAGGTTGAGACCTTGGTTGAACCACTCTTGCGCTTCGGGCTTGGCGGTGATCTCGATCTGGGCGTTGCCGATGCCTGTGAGTCGCCGCGCCTCGGGTAGCTCTTCTGGCGGGAGTTGGTCCTTCATTTCCATGACATGGTGGGTCATGTCCATCTGCGCCAACGCGGAAGATGTCTGCAATGCGAGACAAGCGGCTACCCAGAATGTCAGGCGCGTTGGAGATGTGGAGGTCCTGCCCATGAAGGCATTCTATATCGGCGTGATTGACTCAAATGAAGCGCCTTAGCGCGGTTGGTTACCCATGTGGCTCGTTTCGAGGAAACCGGCGGTCTCAAGTTGGTGTTTGATCTCGCGGAAACTCTGCGGCTTAAGCCGCGCCAACCTCAACCTCGATGAGGGGGACGAGCGGAGGGCGAGTAGCTCGAGGGCACCTGATAATAAAGCTCGAGCGCTTCCCTAAGATTCGCGAGCCTTGCGGAGATCAGAAGACAAGCTTTAGCGCAAGCTGAATCTGTCTGGGATTGCCTACCGTTGACGTAATATGCCCCTCCTGGGGCGAATTCACCGTGGCGTTGGGCAGCGCGAAATGCGGGGTGTTGGTGAAGTTGAACATTTCGGCTCGGAACTCCAGGCGATAATGCTCGCGGAAATAGGCGTTGCGGCCAATCATCAAATCCATGTTGTTGAGCGGCGGGCCCTCCACGATGCCGCGTCCGGCGTTGCCATAGACGTACGACTGGGGAAGCGCAAATGCCGCGAGATTGAACCAGTCCTGAATACTTCGCTGGCCGGGCGGAAGATTCGGATTGCCGACGACGTTGGGGAAATTCGTGGTTCCCGTATTCGTCAGATCGACAGACAGCGTGGGCGTAAAGTAGTGTCCCGTTTGAAGAGTCAGAATGCCGCCGAGCTGCCATCCTCCAAGAACCCAGGCGGTGGGACCGCTGCGCAGCCAGCGGCGTCCCGTCCCGAATGGCAGATCGTAGATCGTGCTGGCCACGAAACTCTGCCGCAGATCGTAGGCGGCGTTGCCGTAGTCGAGCTTCAGGTTGTAGGGATTCCGGATCGAGGAGGTGTCATCGTTAAGCAAACCGTTTCCGTCGTCGAGATCGTGCGACCAGGTATAAGAGACCAGGAACTCCAGACCATTCGAATACCGCTTTGTGCCCTTGAGCGTCAGGGCGTTATAACTGGCCGTAGCGCCGGCGGGATACTGCGTGATGGAGCTGAAGAACGGCCACGGACGGCGATTCTGCAGCGTGCCGGGGCCTGGCGTCAGAGGCGCGTTGATGTTCTGCGGAAACGCCAGATTTCGCATTCCTTCGCCGAGATAGGACGCGGTGAAAACGATCTGACCGGGGAGCTGCCGCTGCACGTCCAAAAACCACTCGATGGTGTACTGGTTGGGCTTTTTGGGTTGCGCCGTGCTCACCGACGAATTCGCCTGCAGCGTCGTGGTGGGGAAGAGGCCGGCTGGAAAGCCTTGCGATACGACTAGCGCCGGCGAGAATAGTTTATCTGTGGGAAAGCTGATTTCAGTAAAGTTCGGCGGCTGGTTAAAAAATCGCGCGCCATCCTCGTTTTCATAACTGGGCTCGCCGTAATAAATGCCGAAGCCGGACCGCACCACGGTTTTGGGCGTGGCTTGAAAAGCCAAGCCGATGCGCGGCTGGAAATTCTTATCGTTTTGGACGCAGCCGCAGTCGCCGGTTCCGTTCGGCGCTACTACCTGGTAATTGGTGGAGCCGTATTGAAACAGGTAATTGGCGGCATAGATACTGTGGAAGCTCGGCGGTCCGAAACGGTCCCAGCGAATGCCGAGATTGAGCGTGAGACGAGAGGTGACGCGCCAATCGTCCTGAAAGAAACCGGAATAGTTGTGACTCAACATCGATTCGCCGTTCTGGTCGCCAATAGTCCCGCCGCTGGCATCGCCCAGCAGAAAATCCGCCATGGCATCGCCGGTCGTGCCGCGGTTGTTCGGGTCTTGCGAGAAGGAACCGTTGAAGCTCATGTTGCCACGCGAATAACGGGCCGCCACGCGGAAGTTATATTCACGCAGAAACTCAAAGCCGAACTTCAGAGTGTGTGTGCCCTTTACTTTCGTGAAGCTGTCCGAGACCTGGATTACTCCGAGGTTGTTCGTATTGGGCCAGAAGTTCTGGGTGCCAACCTGCGCATAGTTGGTGGGGGTGAAAAGCGTAAGCCCTGTGTTGTTGGCGACGCCGAGTCCGGCCGGAATGCCTTGTATGCCTAGCTGCTGATTGTAATTCTGCTCATTGGGAACGCCGATCAGCGAGTTCATGCGCGAATAGCCGAGCCGCAACTGGTTGGTGGCGGATGGCGAAAGAATCGAACTCCAGTTGGCTATGGCGGAGTTCGATTGCAGGCCCACCGTTTCCCAAAGGCCGCCATCGGCGGGTAGCGGCAGAGAGCCGGGTTGAAGTTGGTTGAAATCTCTGCGGCTGTAACGGCCAAAGACGCGCTCCGTCGGGCTGATGTTGTAATCCACGCGGCCGTCGTACTCGTTGGTGTTGTTGGTCTGCGGCGCGGAAAAATAGTAGTTGTTCACGTTGCCGGGGAGATTAGGAAGAGGATACAGGGCGATGGTTTTCGTCGCCACGGAATCGAATCGACCGGCGGGAATCTGGTTGCCCGGGAACGCCGTGCGAACATCCAGGCCATTCACCAATGCGGTGGTGGCAGGATCGAAGATGGTGGCGCGCCCCGCGAAGTTACCGGCGCGCTCCGCCGCTGTGGGCACCGTGGCGAGGCTTGTGGTTCCGGCGTCGATCCGCGTTGCCTCGACGCTGCCAAAGAAGAAAAGTTTGTTCTTCAGCACCGGGCCGCCGACGGTTCCACCGAACTCGTTCTGATGATACGCCGGCTTCTTCTGACCGACGGAAAAGAAACTGGTAGCGTCCAGATCGGCATTGCGGAGGAATTCGTAGAGCGATCCGTGAAACTGGTTGGTTCCCGATTTGGTCTCTACCACCACCGTCGCGCCCATGCGGCCGCCATATTCGGCCGAGTTATTGTTGGTCACCACTTCGAACTGTTCCACCGCATCGATGGACGGCTTCACCACCTGGGCCTGATATCCCAACTCGCCGCCCGATGCGCGGGTGCTATTGTCCAGACCATCGACCAGGATGTTGGTTTGATAGACCTGTTGACCCAACGCAGTAAATGAACCTTCCGAAACGTTGCGGCTTCCGTTGGATGGCGATGACCCGGCGGTCAACTGCGCGAGCTGAAGATAGTTGCGTCCATTAAGAGGCAACTCGACGACCGTCTTGTTGCTGATTACCTGGCCGACGGTTGAATTATCGGTGTTCAGCGGCGTGGCGGTAGAAGAGACTTCCACGGTCTCCGTAACAGCGCCCGGTTTGAGAGTGAAATCCACGCGGGCCGTTTGATCGACGTCCAAAGTGAGGTTCTGCCGCACCGCGGACTCGAAACCCTGCGCTCTTATCTCGACCGAATAGACGCCGGGAATCAGATCGGGCACGGAATAGAAGCCGGTCTGGTTGGTGGTCGAGGCCGCAGACACGCCGGTTTTGGAGTTCTTCACCGTGACGTGAGCGCCAGGTAGAGCCGCGCTGGACGAATCGCGCGCTTCGCCTTGGATAGTGGCGAGCTGCGCGAAACACGCAAGAGCCGTGAGCGAGAGGAGAAAAGCGAGACGCATGTAGCGGGATAAACAGACGTAGTGCGTAGTGGATTTAAGAACGGCCAATCGCATGAAATGTTCCTTTATTCGAGTTATCTGCCGGTCCAGACCGGAGCCAGCCATGCCACCGGGTTCGCCGGATCGGCGCCGGGAGCGTCGCCGCCGCCCGCAGTCCATACCCGGACAAAGAAGTATTTGCTGGCGCTATCTTGGATGGTCGGCGTCCAGTGGATGGAGTAACCGGGCGCGCCGGTGAATTCCTGCGCAATTTCGCCGCGGTCTTTCACAATATCGATCTTGGTGATCTTGTCCTTCGGATTGGATGAATCCGGGTCGCTCACCGAAATATCGAAACGAAACTGTCCTGGATGTTCCAGAGTGGAGCCCATAATCGAGCCGTTGACGGTGTAGCTGCACTGGATATTTTTGTCCATGGACGCATACGTGCGCCGATGCTTCATGGCGTCCAGAATGTCCGCCTTGGTTCGATTGCGCGCCAACACGAACGTGCGGGACGTATTCTTGGTAATGCCCGTGGTGCCATGATTGTCGTTGCCGCAGACCGGTGAAACTTTCCAGCCGTGATCGAGCGCATTTACGAATGCCGGGTAGTGAATCTTGTTATTGGAATTGATCACCTCGAGCATGGTGATGACATCCGTTACGTTCGGGTCACGATAATCCCAGTTGTTGTATTGATCGGGCGTTGGATGGTTAAATGACGCAACCACGGGGCCGTCGCCGTTGGGTTTCGCCGTGGCGAGCCACTTGTAGAAGTAGGGAAGGTCGACGCCCGGGACTAGCGCATTCAACATGCCGTCCGTATTCATGACGTTGATGTGACCCTCGCCGCGCGGACCATCATTCTCGGAATACTCGAAGCCGGCAATCGCAACGAAACTGCTGTCCGAAGCTGCGGCGGCGTCCTTCTTGGCCTCAACCCACTGGGGGTTGTCGGCGCTGGGGGGCTGAAAGGCGGCCTCTTGCGAATGGTCGGTTGCTATATAAAAATCGTAGCCAGCGGCTTTTGCGCGCCGAAAATGGTCGCTGGGCGGACCCTGATACTCCTGCCAATCGGCTTTCAACTTTACATTCGGGCTGGGATATTGCGATCCGTCAATGACGTAAATGCCGGCGCATCCGGTAGCGCTTTTGACGTAGCCATCCGTCCAGGTATGAATGCCTGTGCCGGCAACCGGCGCATAGACTTGAATCCCCGAACAGTCGCCTTTGACGAACTGATCCCCGTGCGACCACGTGTAGGACGTGTGGGCATGGGTGCTCCCGGCATAGACGTGGTACTCGGGAGATCCTCCCGTTTGTCCGGTCAGCAGAATCGTACAGAGGGCGATGGCGCCGAGCAGCGGCGCGAGACGCGGGGCGTGCTTTTGATATCGGTTAGAGGACGGCATACTCAAATCGCTCGTAAGCGCAACTCGGCTTGCGCGGCCGGCTGCGGAACCCGGGCATTCGGAGAAATCGGGCTTCGCTAGCTATGATGGCGCCTGGCACATCCCCGCAAAATGAAAATACGGTAAAAATCGGCGTTTGAGAATAAAATTTGAGGGAAATCCCCTGGTGGGCGTGAGAATCTTAACGATTGGATGACAATGCCGTTCCCGTGAGGCGGTTCAACCGCAGCGTTGCCTCGGAGCTCTCCTGCGGCCGTTGGACCGTAATACCGGCGGGCGAGTAAACCGGCTCCTCCACCGGCTTTCCCGCCCACCCCTTCGTTTACCGAAGCTTCTTCTAGTCGTCGGCGCCGTCGCCTTCGTCGCAACAACAGCAATCGGCCGCATGACCATCACCGCAGCAGGAATCGGCATGCTGTTTGTTGCAGCCGCCCTTCCGGCAGTCGTCGCAGCAGGATTTGCAGCCGCACTGGTCCCAGATGGTATAGGCCATCATCTCCAGTGTCTTCACAGGAGTGACTGGGTCGTCACTGGTAATCACCAGCTCACAGGATCGCGGACATTTCTCGGTGGCGCAATATCGAATGACCAACCCCAGGCACGAGCCGGGATGCAGGGTCGCGGGGAAGGGATTGTTTACAAGCTTCCAATGGCGGCTCTTGCGCTTGAACGCAACGCTGGTCACGTGGAGCTTGCAATCGCCCACATTACAAATGGAAATGGTCCGCTCGCTGGAGCAGCAGGCCTTGACGCCGCCGAAGCACGTAGACCCGGTTACAACCAGTTTGCCGGATGGAGCATCGCCCGAAACGCGGATAGTATGCGCGCCTGCCGGATCGTTACTGCTCACGGTGATCGTCGCTGCTTTGGCGCCGAAGCTCGCCGGTTGAAATCGGATCGGGAGCGGGAGCGAATCGCCGGCCGCGATTGCCAGCGGATAGCTCAACACCTCGGGAACCACAAATTCGCTGGAGGATGACGCCAGTCCAGTGACCGAAAGAACGCACCTCCCACTGTTATTCAGAATCAGCGGCTCGTCCTTAAAGGAGCCGACGCAGACATTACCGAATTCGCCCTTGCCGGCGATAGCTAGTACCAGCCGTGGCGTTTGACCGGTTCCCGTGATAGTGATCTTGTGCGGCCCGAATGGGCTGTTGCTCAAGATGGTCACGCTTCCGTTCTTGACCCCGGCGCTGCCCGGCTTGAATCGAATCGTGACGTCGATGGAATCACCAGGCGCCACCGCAAGCGGGTATGAGGTCACGGAAGGCGTCAGAAAATCGGCCGGCGACACCACAATGTTCGCGATCAACAGCATGGCGAATCCGCTGTTGTTGATGGTAAGCGTTTCGTCGGCAAAGCTGCCCACGCAGACATTGCCAAACCCACCGTTCGGAATCGCAGTCTCCACCACCGGCGCCGGCGCCAGCGCGGCGAGCAGTCGAAGACCGTTGATGCTGCCCCACCCGGTGACAGGATCCCAACCGATGTCCGCCGTATAGAACGGCGCGTCCGGAACGTAACTGGAGTCGTTGTTGCCGAAGGTAATGTCGTTGCAGATCTCAGACCCGTAGGTGTAGAGAGTGGGATTGAGAAAGCCGACGTTGTGTCCCAAGAAGGCATTAATCATGCCGACGAGGGCCGCATAAAGAGGCGACACGGCGCTGGTGCCGAACATCTGATTCGAGCCCGGACCTCCCGAACCATTCAGGAAGAAGCCGTCCATGCCGACCATGCCGGCTACATCGGGCACTCCGCGGCGTACATTGCCATCGTTTTTCGAGATCGGCAGCAGCGCGGCGGCGCTTTGATAAGGGGGTATCGGGAATGTATCGCTAACGCCTCCACCGGTCGCCTCATAGACGCCGCTCTGGAATTGAGAGGCGGTATTGCCGTCACTCCACGTGAACTCCTGGAATGTTGGAGGCGAAGTTGCGCTGACTGCGCCGATGATCGTGCCGCCGCAAGAAGTGACCCAAGGATCGGAGTTCGGATAACTGACGTGGCAATGCTTGTCAACAATCTGATTTCCCGATCCCCAATCGCCGATTGCCATGAATACGGTGATCCCGCGCACGGCGGCGCTCTGCAGGTAACCCGAAATCGTGTTGGAAAGGGTGCCGCCAACCGTGGGATCGCCAATCGTTCCAAGGTCGTCGCGCACCGTCAGGATCCAGCTTGCCGAGATCACCGAAGGGGCATGGTCGCCGGCAAGCGGAAAGATGGCGCGGTCTAGAAACGCGACCCAGCCGTTCTCCGTATCTTCCGTGAAATAGACATTGATATTGACGCCCTGGGCCACCGCGGCGACCACCCCTACGTCCAGAATGGTTTCAATTACGCCACCTGGGTAGGGCGGGCCGCCCGTTACCAGCGCCGGGTTGTTCGTTTGGCCCAGCAGCCCAATATCGGTCAAGTGAGGCTGCGTATTGTATCCAGCCGGCAAGCTTGCGACATACTGAGTAACATCCGAATGTAGATAGGCGGCGCCTTCGTCCGCAGCCTCATAGAGAGCTACGGTCTGACCGGCGGCTGAGACCTTGGGGAAGTTATATAGTTGAGCGATCTTTACGGGAGAAAGATACTGCGCGCCGGCAGGATCACCGGTCCCGGTGCCGGCGGGTCCGCCAAGACGGCGATTGTCCAGCCCAATGACGGCCGTCACGATTCCAACCAACTTGGGCGGAAGGTGAACCGGTCCCTCGAATCCGCGATGGGTATGTTCCGGAACCACGACTTCGGTCGGCCGCTCGCCACGTCTTTCGATGCGTCGCTTCACGAACCGGTGGGGCGCCTGATACCGATTGAGCGTAATCCCGAAAGCCGCATTGATCTCGGCGGCGGAGCCTTCGACATCGATTCGCCGCCGGTTACTGTCGCTCGAAATGACGTGGAGGCCTTCGGACTTCAGGTAGTCGACGACCGCCTCCGAATCCTCTTCCGTCCCTCCGTGGGCCTGAAAAAACTCATCGACGGATAGGTGTTTCCTCTTTTCCGGAGACGTATTCTGCCAATGGTCGAGATCGTGCATCGGCGGGGCGTCGGGCCGCTGCCGCAATAAGACGCTGAAGCGAACGCGTTCCGCCGCGTCGGCCGGTCCCAGCATTGTCGATCCCGGAACTATGGGGCGTTCGCTGCCGGGGAGTGCCTTTTTCGTAGTTGCTGCCATGTTTTTGACCTTCTTCACTCTTGTAGTGAGGGGCGCCATGGTGGCGTTTCAGACTGTTAACATCAAATTTGAACCCCACAGCGCAAATAGCCGTCCTGGACGCCGGCGGACAGTACTGTCACCTCATCGCGCGCAAGGTCCGCGAGCTAGGCGTTTACGCCGAAGTGCGTCTCAGCGAAACGCCGGCCGCCGAGCTGGCGCATATCAAGGGAATCATCATCTCCGGAGGCCCGAGCAGCGTTTACGACCCGGCCAGCCCCACGGTAGACGCCGCCATATTCACCCTGGGGCGGCCCGTGATGGGAATCTGCTACGGCCAACAGATCATGGCGCACGCCCTCGGTGGAACTGTGCGGAAAGGCGAGAAGGGCGAATACGGTTTGGCCGCGCTCGAAGTGGAAGATAGCACCGACCCGTTATTCGCAGGCCTGGCCGGCGTACAGCAGGTGTGGATGAATCACCGCGACGCCGTGGCCGCGTTACCCGCCGGGTTCCGCATTACGGGTCGAACCGCATCGTGCGCCGTGGCCGCGATCGCAGCGCCGGAGCGTCAATTTTACGGCGTGCAGTTCCATCCAGAGGTAGTCCACACGACGCGCGGCGTCGAGTATTTGTCCAACTTCGTTTTCCGCGTATGCGGCTGCGCGAAGGATTGGGATCCGCGCCATCGCGCCCCGGCCATCGAACAAGAGATCCGCGAAGCAGCGGGCGATCGCAACATTTTCTTCTTCGTTAGCGGAGGCGTGGATTCGAGCGTGGCATTCGCCCTATGCACGCGCGCGCTCGGCGCCGAACGCGTGCGCGGCGTTTACGTCGATACCGGACTTATGCGCGAAGGCGAAACCGAATTTGTAGCGAGCCTGCCCGGCGTCACGGTGGAGCATGCCGAAGAGCAATTTCTGCTCGCGCTCGAAGGCGTCACCGATCCCGAGCGCAAGCGCCACATCATCGGCGAAGAGTTTGTACGCGTGCAGGAGCGTATCGTCGAATCGCGCCACCTTCTAGACGAGCATTGGATCCTGGGCCAAGGCACCATTTATCCGGACACTATCGAATCGGGTGGCGCCAAACACGCCGCCGTGATCAAGACGCACCACAACCGCGTAGCCGGCATACAGAAGCTCATCGAAGCGGGGCGCATTGTTGAGCCGTTGAAATCCCTCTACAAAGATGAGGTTCGCGAAGTGGGCCGGGAGTTAGCACTTCCTACCGAACTACTGGATCGCCATCCCTTTCCCGGGCCGGGCCTCGCCATTCGCTGTCTCTGCTCAGATTTCGATGCGCCGGTGCGCGCCACCGAAGACGGATTCGTGATCCCCGTAAGCTCCGTGGGCGTTCTGGGCGACGCGCGCAGCTACGCGCCCGTTCTGGCGATTGAAGAGCTTGACCTGGAGCGCGCCACGGAATTGACGAACCGCCTATCCGGCATGAATCGCGTCGTCGCTGTGGTGAAGACCCGCGTTCCATTTCGCGAAATGCAGGTACGGGCGTCGAGCCTTACCGCCGAACGAATCGCAACCTTGCGGCGCGCCGACGCCGCGGTCCGCCGCATTTCTCACGAGACGGGCTTCGACCAGCAGGTATGGCAGTTTCCGGTCATCTTGATCCCGCTAGGTTCGCCCGGCGCGCCGGATTCGGTTGTGCTGCGCCCGGTGCATTCGGTGGATGGGATGACGGCCCAGGCTGTGAAGATGCCGCACGCGTTGCTGCAGAAAATGTCGGCCGCGCTGATGGAGATTCCCGAAGTCGGCGGCGTATTCTACGATCTTACGCACAAGCCGCCAGGGACTATCGAGTGGGAGTAGACGCGGCGGTTGAAACTGCCGCTACTTCGCCGCGGGCAGCTTCACGGTAACGCCGGTTTCTTTATTCAACCGCGAGGTGAGATCGCGATCCACCAGCGAAAGCGAAGCCTGGTTGTGTACGTTGCCGGCTGTGAAATAGTGAAGCGTGTCGCCATCCACCCAATACGCCACAACTGAATAAACAGTGTGGTCCTTCAGTGCAATCAGGTAATGATCGGTCGTCTCCGTCTGATTGTCGGCCTGGTCCGCCGGCTGGTACACGCCCATCGGTTCCGTATTGTCGCTCGCGGCCATTGCGGGACGCGCGGCGCCAGGCCCGAATTGATTGACAATCACGGGGGCGGGCTGCGGAGGATAAACCACTGTCACGTTCGGCTGTTGCTGCTGCACCGGCGGCTGCGCATAGGGATCATCGTAACCGCTGTAACCGCTGCCACCTACATAAACGGGATACGCATAGGGAACCGCAATACCACCGGTACCCGTGTATCGCTGCGGACGCTGCCCGGGAATCACCAGATGCGGACCGCCGCCGCCCGGAAACACCGCGTTGGGAGTAAACCGCTGCACGTTGGGACTGTTCGCAGGCGTACCGGCCGGGAAGACAGCGTTGCCAAAGCCGCCGGTAACTATCGGCGCTCCCGTGCGATATTGGCCGAACAGTCCCCCAGCCACCAGCAGCGCGAGCGGAATACAAGTAAGAGGGCGCATGAAGACGAATCTCCCTGGCCGAATTGTACCTCCAAAATAAGCTCGGGTGCACCCAGCATCTGATACACGTGATATTGCATTTCGTCTCTTAGTCGGTTGCGCGCACGCTTCACGTAAAATACCTGCATGCGCGCATGGTTGATGGATTCCTACGAAGGCGTTGAGAAGCTCCGACTGGCCGAAGTGCCCGATCCCCAACCCGGACCCGGTCAGGCGCTGCTGCGAATGCGTATCGCCGCGTTAAATCCCGCTGACGCATTCCTGGCTCTGGGTCAGTATCCTGCCAAACCGCCGCTGCCGCACATCCTGGGACGCGATGGCGTCGGCCAGGTATTGGCCATTGGATCCGGCGTGTCGAACGTCGCCGTCGGAGACGCGGTCGGCATCCTGCGGTGCGATGCCGGCGTGGAGACTTGGGGCACGCTGGCGGAAAAAACGCTGGTCGGCTCGGCGAGCCTGGCCAAGATTCCGGATGGCTGGTCGCCCGAAGAAATGGCCGGCGCGCCGCTGGTTTTCCTTACCGCCTGGCAGGCGCTGACGCAATGGAGCGAGACCGCGGCGCCGCCGGCGGCCGGTTCAGTCCTCTTGGTAACCGGAGCTTCGGGCGGGGTTGGCGTGGCCTCTGTTCTCCTGGGGAAATCCATGGGCTTGACGGTGATTGCACTTTCGCGCAGCGCGGAAAAAGGCGAACGGCTCAAGGCGCTGGGCGCAGACTTTGTATTCGACCCAACCGATGCGGCCCTGCGCAAGCGCGTTCTCACCGCGATCGCGCCCCAAAAGGTGGATATCGTTGTCGATAGTGTAGCCGGGCCGCTCTTCAATCAGATCATCGCTATGCTCGGCTACGGTGGGCGCATCAGCCTGGTTGGCCGAAGCGCGGGTGTTGTTCCCGAGTTCAACACTGCCACGCTTTTCTTCCGCCGAAACCGGATCGGCGGCGTTGCGGTGGCGGATTTTAAGCCGGAGACTGCGCACTCCGCATGGAGTGACATTGTGGCGCGCTTGGGAGCGATTGGGAAGCGGCCGGTTGTAGACGGCCTGTTTCCATTTGAGGATGTGAAGAAGGCGTTCGCGCGGTTGAGTGAGGGACCAATGGGGAAAGTTCTGGTACGAATAGGTACCTAGGTTTGTGTTTCCGCTAACATTTGATAGACTATCGGCCTATGCCTTTCAAGGCCGCGTCTGCGCAATGTTTTCTACGCCATCTCTCAGCCAATATTGGACTGTTCTGCCTTGTAGCCTCTGCCACCGGTTTCGCCCAGGCCGCTACTCCTGACCGGATTTCCGGAGCCGTCGTCTCCAGTCGCGCGCGCTCACTTGCCGGCAGTGTTCATCGTTTTGCCCAACCGAAAAACGACCTGGGCGAAGCCGACGCCCGCATGCCGATGAGATACATGACAATGTTGCTGCAGCCGTCTGCCGCGCAGCAGGCCGAGCTTGTGCAATTCCTTGCTGAGCAGCAAAATCCCGCATCGCCGCAATATCATCAATGGCTTACTCCCGAAGCGTTCGGGGATCGCTTTGGGTTGAGTCAGGGCGATTTATCCAAAATTTCGTCGTGGCTGAAATCGGAAGGCTTCACCATCGATCGCCAGGCGCGCGGCGGCAACTGGATCGCCTTCAGCGGCTCGGCGGCGCAGACGGCGCACGCCTTTCACACCAGTATTCACCGCTATCGGGTAAACGGAGAGACGCACTTCGCGAACGCGACGGAGGCTCAGGTTCCGGAAGCGCTGGCGGGAATCGTGGGCGGATTTATCGGGATGAACGATTTTCGTCTGCAATCCGCGGCGCGTTTAGTACCCCCGCAGTACAACACCGGCAGCCAGCATTACCTGGCTCCTGCGGATTTCGCCACCATTTATGATCTTTCGCCGCTGCAGCAGGCGGGCCTCGATGGCACGGGACAGACCATCGCCATCGTTGGCGAGTCGGATATACTGACCAGCGACCTGGCCCAATTCCGAACGCGCTATGGCTTGCCGGCCAACACGGTGCGACAGGTTCTGTATGGCGGCTCAGATCCAGGCTTTACGGGCGCCCTGGTTGAGGGAGAGCTTGATCTGGAATGGGCCGGCGCCATCGCGCCCAAAGCGTCTCTTGTTTATGTTTACGGAGCGAACGCGTTTTCCGCGATGATGGCGGCCATCGAAGGCAACATTGCTCCCATCTTAAGCGTCAGTTACGGAACCTGCGAAGCCGGCATCGCCGCCCCAGCGTATGAGGCGATTGGACAGCAGGCCAATGCGGAAGGCATCACCATTGTTGCGGCCTCGGGTGACTCCGGCGCCGCGGCATGCGACGAGCAAGGTTACATGCCGCAGGCCACGCTGGGGCGTTCCGTTCTGTTTCCCGCTACGCTTCCCGAAGTGACCGGCGTCGGCGGAACTCAGTTCGCCGAGGGCACAGGAACTTACTGGGCCGCCTCTAACTCCACTGCGTTGGGTTCCGCGTTATCTTACATCCCCGAGGCAGCCTGGAACGAATCGGCTGGTTCTGGCCTCGGCGCCTCGGGTGGCGGCGCAAGCCGGCTCTTCCCTAAGCCTGCATGGCAAACCGGAGCGGGCGTGCCCTCCGATGGCGCGCGCGATGTACCCGATATTGCGTTCAGCTCAGCGGGACATGACGCATATGCAATTGTTTACGAAGGCGGGAATGCCGCCATCGCCGGCACTTCCTGCAGCACGCCGACCTTCGCCGGCATCGTTGCGTTGCTCAATGAATACCAGGTGATGAATGGGTCTCAAGTCAAACCGGGCTTGGGAAATATCAATCCGCAACTCTACCGCCTTGCTCAAAGCGCACCCAGCGCATTTCACGATGTCACCGCAGGCGATAACACAACCTTCTGTGCACAAGGTTCGCCCGATTGCGCCACCGGCTCATTCGGCTACTCCGCTGGCCCAGGCTACGATCAGGCCACGGGACTGGGCTCTCTCGACGTGAACACGTTCTTCTCACAGTGGAACTCCGCCGCCAAGAGCGTCACCTTGTCGTTATCGGCGAGTCCCGCCTCAGGAACGGTTAATGATTCGATTCAAGTCACCGCCACAGTGACTGCCGCCGCAGGCGCAATCCCGACAGGATCGGTGAATTTCAGTTCTTCCACGGGCGTTCCATTTGGATCGGCGCCGCTCACTGCCGCCGGCGGTAAGCAGACCGCGACCTTGAGCCTCCCTCTGTCGTCATTCGGGGGCGTCGGGACCTACGGGTTGGTGGCGGAATATTCGGGCGACGCAACCTTCAGCGGAACAGGAGCCTTACTAAGCGTAAAGGTGACTAAGCCCACCACTGCCGCTGGCATCGTGGTAGTTGGGCCGAACACAGTTTGGCCCGCTATCGACCTCGACGCGCAAGGTCCCGCTTGGACAACCGTGCTTACCTTGCACGAACTGGCGGGCGTCGCGGCCGCCGTCACCGGCTTCACAATGGATGGCCAACCGTTAAGCCTCTCGCAGTATTTCCCGGCGCCCAACCTTCAACCAAATGGCTCTCTGTCCGCGACGGTGGTGCTGCGTAGCGTAGCCGCTCCGCTCACGCACACTTTTGTCTTGACCGGCGTGGATGCTCTGGGCCAGAATTGGTCTCGCCAACTGGCAGTCAACTACAACGCCGCCCCACCCGAGAATAATTTTGCATTCACGCCCACTCCGCAGACGGTAACGCAAACCTCCAACCCGTTGTGTCAATTTCCGGTGCAATTGAACTTGAACGACGAAGGGGGCTTCTGGACCTCTTACGGTTCACTCTATGCCGGAACCGTGAACATGACTAAGCAAATGGTTCCGGTGTTCGGCACTTCACGTCTGCAGGCCTGGGCGTCGCTGCAGGGCACGCTTTGCCTCAATGGCATTACGCCCCCGGCGCGTGAATATGTTTACATACTGCGCAGCGATAACGCGGTGCAGCAAACCGTGGTGGATTTCGCGCCGCCACCGGCAAACCCTACAACTCTCGCTATAACTCCTCCTTCAGTCAGCCTGAGCTCGGCCTCTGTGAGTCAGCCGTCGCAAGCCACGCTCAACGTGGGAATCGCCGACAAGACGCAACAGTGGACGGCAACGGTCTATCCCGCGAACCGCACCAGCGGTTGGCTCAGCGTCTCGCAATTGGCCGGAACGGGCCCGGCGCAGATTACGCTGACCGCCTCGGGATTCGGTTTTGAGCCAGGCGCATACCGCGCGTGGATCGTGTTTCAATCGCAGAATGCGCAGCCTCAGACGATTACGGTTCCCATAATGTTCGTGCTGGGCGCTAGCTCGACCATGACGATCTCGGGTGTTGCGGGTACGGCGCCCAACCAAATTACAGCTGCGCCAGGCATGCTGCTCTCGGTTTACGGGACAAACCTAGCGGGAACTACGCTCCCCACGACTCCAGCCAGCGGCGTTTATCCCTTTGCCGCCGGATCTGTCACAGCGACAGTAAATGGGTTGGCCGCGCCGCTGCTGTACGTTTCGCCGACCCAGATCAACCTGCAGATCCCTTACGAAGCGGGCTCGGGGCCGGCCGTTCTCGGCATCAACAACAACGGTCAGGCGGCCGGGTTCCAATTCCAGATTGCGCCCTCCGCGCCCGCCATTTACACGGATGGCAGTGGAAACCTTGCAGGCAATCCGTCCGTCGCTGCCGGCGGTATCGCAACTCTCTACTTGAACGGCATGGGCGAAGTTAGCCCGCTGCTGCTTACAGGCAACGTAACGCCCAACTCTCCCCAGTTTTCGCCCGCCCTGCCTTTGACGGTATCCGTGGGTGGCGTTTCCGCGCTGGTACAGTTTGTAGGCCTCGGCCCCGGAACGCTTGGCACATCGCAGGTGAACTTCTACATTCCGCCGAGCGCGCAGCCTGGTTCGCAGCCGGTCGTGGTCTCAGTGAACGGCGTGGCCAGTCCGTCGGCGAATGTAACAGTGAAAGCAACCGGCACAAACTAAAAGGTGCTGCGGGCGCTCCGCGAGTCTGGTAGATTTGACCCATCATGCGAACGATTCCCGGATGGGATCAGTATTACCTGGAGATCTGCAAGGTGGTCGCGCAGCGCAGCAAAGATCCGAACACACAGATCGGCTGCGTCATTGTGGGGCCGAACCACGAAATCCGCTCTACGGGCTACAACTCATTCCCACGCGGCATCCGCGACGACGTGCCGGAGCGGCTGGTTCGCCCCGCCAAGTATCTGTGGATTGAGCACGCCGAGCGCAACGCTATCTGTAATGCAGCCCGCGCGGGCACGGCCACGGAAGGCTGCACCATCTATGTCGACATCATGTGTTGCATGGATTGCGCGCGCGCGGTGGTGCAGGCCGGCATTATCCAGGTAGTAATCTCAGCCGAGCGTATGGGCCAATATTCGAGCGCCTATTACGACGAACATTTCGGCATGGTGGAAACGCTGTTTAAAGAAGCTGGCATCAAAGTGCGACAAGTCTAAGAGTCTGTTGAAAAATGCGGGAAATGCACTTGCACGCCGACATCAACGCAGATGTAACCAATAGCCTTATCGGCGTTCATCTATGTTAATCGGCGGCCCAAGATCGCTTTTCAACAAGTTCCGTGTCTAGGGCTATGATGGCCAATATCATGGCAAAGCTTACGCGCGTCGCCTTCCTCTTGCTCTCCGCCATTGGCCTTCTGGCCGCCGACCGGCCTCACGTTCTTTGGTACAAACAGCCTGCGGCGCAGTGGACGGAGGCCCTACCTATCGGCAATGGACGCCTGGCCGCCATGGTGTTCGGCAAAACGGACGATGAGCGGATCCAGCTCAATGAAGATACACTCTGGCCGGGTTCTCGCAAGAATCGCGACAATCCCGCGGCCCCTGCCGCCGTGCCCGAGGTTCGGCGGCTCCTGATGGAAGGTCGCGTCGCCGAAGCGGAAACACGCGCCAAAGATATGCTGGGCGTGCCGCCGCGAATGGTTCCCTATCAGCCGCTAGGCGATCTGCATCTGCGCTTCGCTGCGGGCCGTGCCGTCACGGATTACCGTCGCGAACTCGATCTCGATACCGGGGTGGCCCGAACCACTTATAAAGCCGGCGGGGCTTCTTTCACGGAGGAGGTTTTCGCTTCAGTTCCGGAGCAGCACTTGATCGTCGTGCGCCTATCTGCCGATCGGCCGGGACAAATCTCTTTCACGACCGCGCTCGATCGAACCGCGAACGCGAAGACCACTGCCGCCGGGGCGACGCTCGTCATGGAAGGTCAGGCCCTGCGGCAGGATGGCAAAGCCGACGAAGGCCAAAACGGCGTAAAGTTTCGCGCCGAACTGCGCGCCATCCTACAGGGCGGCGATGAAACCGTCGAGAACGGCGTCCTGGCCATACGAAATGCCGACGCCGTCACGCTGATACTCACCGCGGCAACCGACTTTCGGTCGCAAGATCTGCCGCGCGACTGTAAGACGGCGCTCGACGCAGGCGCAAAGAAGCCTTATCCGCAGCTTCGCGCGGAGCATATCGCGGATCATCGAAAGCTCTTCGACCGCGTGAAATTCGAACTTGGCGCCAAGGCCGACGATCTCGCCGCCATGCCTACCGATGAGCGTCTCAAACGTTTCGCCGGCGGCGCGGATGACCGGCATCTGATCGAGACTTACTTTCAATTCGGCCGCTACCTACTCATCGCGAGCAGCCGCCCTGGCAGTATGGCCGCCAACTTACAAGGCAAGTGGAACGAAAGTCTCAACCCGCCGTGGGAAAGCAAGTACACCATCAATATCAATACCGAGATGAACTACTGGCCGGCCGAACCGACCAATCTTTCGGAACTGACCGAACCGCTGTTCGATCTGATCGACAACGCTCGTCCAGCAGGCAGGGAGGTTGCGAAGTTTTACTACCACGCCCGCGGATTTGTGATTCACCACAACACCGATTTGTGGGGCGACGCTATACCCATCGACGGCATCCCCAGCGGTATCTGGCCCATGGGCGGCGCGTGGCTTTCGCTGCACTATTGGGATCATTACGATTTCACGCGCAATAAGCGCTTCCTGGCCGAGCGTGCCTATCCGGCCATGAAAGAGGCCGCCGAATTCCTGCTCGATTCGTTGACGCCCGATGGCAAAGGCCACCTGCTGAGCGGCCCGTCGCTTTCGCCTGAAAATCGCTATAAGCTTCCCGATGGTTCATCGCACTCGCTGGCTATGTCGCCGACCATGGACGTCGAGATTACCACCGCGCTCTTCAATCGCGTGATTCAAGCGGCGGAGATTCTGGGCGTGGATGCGGATCTCCGCAAGCAACTTGCCGCCGCGCGCGCCAAATTACCGCCGTTCCAGATCGGCCGCTTCGGCCAATTGCAGGAATGGCAGGAGGATTATGCCGAGCAGGAGCCCGGCCATCGCCATATCTCGCATCTGTTCGCGCTCTTTCCATCGGATCTGATTACGCTTCGCGGCACGCCGGAACTGGCGAAGGCCGCGCGCGCATCGCTGGAGCGCCGTCTTGCCAATGGCGGCGGGGGCACAGGCTGGAGCCGCGCCTGGATCGTGAATTACTGGGCGCGTCTGGAGGATGGCGAACAGGCGCATGAGAATCTTGTCGCTCTATTGCGGCGCTCCACGCTGCCCAATCTCTTCGACAACCACCCGCCCTTCCAGATTGACGGGAATTTCGGCGGCACGAACGGCATCGCCGAGATGTTACTGCAGAGCCAATCGGGCGAAATCAAAATCCTACCGGCGCTGCCCGCGGCTTGGCTCGATGGCCGCATTTCCGGCCTGAAAGCCCGCGGCGGCGACGAAGTATCTATCGAGTGGCGCAGTGGCAAAGCCGTCAACGTGGAACTGCGGGCAGCGGTAGGCGGCGCTCAAAAGCTGCGCGCACCCAAAGGCCAGACGATCGCGAGCGTCACTGATGGCGGCAAGGCGGCCGCCATTTCGAAAGACGAGGATGGCGCGATATCGTTCGGCGCGCAGGCAGGACACACTTACGCCGTCCGATTTCGATAGAGGCTCGCATCGACGGCGGCCGCCATTTTCGCGACGTCCAGTCCGCCACCCAGAAAGCGATTCACGCGCTCTGCCGTTAGGTGGGGATTAGACATCGCGACCCTGTGCTGTACCTCCAGCACTTGTGTATCGGCCCGCGTATTTAACATCGCCTTCGCACGCGCCAAAGCCCGCAAGAATTCGTCCTTCAGCAGGCGCCGCCGCTCTGCCGTCGCCGCGAGCCGTCCCTCGCCGCGTTGCAGCATGCGCTCCTGCGAATCGAGCACCTCCTCCAGGTCGCGCTCGCAAAAGATCACCCGGCACGGTAAACACGGCGGTAAAGCCGTCAGCACCGGAACGACAATCTTGATGGCCTTTCCGCGCGCTTCCAACAGCCAGGCGGAATCTCCTAGCAGACTTTTCACCGGCGCATATTCAAGATAGCCGCGGGGATTGTCTTCATCGGCCGGCCGCAATTCATCCGAAAGAATGTTCTGTCCGCCAGCGGCCAACATCTGCATCAGGAACGATGTGCCCGACCTGGGCAACCCGGTTACCACGATCAGGCATTCCGAGAGCGGCGATCTATCGCCCGCCGTATTCTCACGTAACTCGGCGTGCGGTTCCGTAATGAGGGCAGCGCCATTTTGTTCCATGACCACTCGCCGAAGTGACGAGGACGACGATGCTGCGCCGTTCATACTTTCTGCCAATCGCCGGTGTTCGCGCGCGGATTCGACATCGTCCAGACGCCGTTCCAGCAAACCGGCCAGCCGCGCATGCGCTTCCGGAAAGTGCGGATTGAAGGAGATCGCAGCGCGGAAGGCTTCCGCCGCGTGTTCGTAATCCTTCATTCCTTCGAGCGCGCGGCCCAGCAGAAAGTGTGCGACCGGGTCATGATGAACTCTCTGTAGCGCATCGAGAGCCCGCTGTGCCGCAACACCGTACTCTCGTCGCCGTAGAGCGATTCGGCACAAGCCGATGTGCGCCGCCACGTTGTCCGGATCGATTTCAAGCGCGTCTAGATAAACTTCTTCCGCTTCATGCGCTCGTCCCAGGTGTAGATACAACTCTGCCGTTTGCAGGAACAGACTCGGTTGAAGGCGGTGCACATCCGTCACTCGTTCGAGCGCCGCCAAAGCTTCAGCGTATCGTTTTTCCGCCCTCAATAGTTGCGCTTTCAGATAATCGACAACTGGCGGCGAAAAGCGCGCCAGGCTTCGCCAGCGTGCGAGTTCGACGCTGTCTGGACGAAGCTCGCGAATCTTCCTTTTCGCCTCTTCAAATAGCGCCCGCCGCCGGCCATCCAGATCGGCCATAATACGCCGCATCTCGTCGTGAAGCCCCAAAGCCTGGCAGGATACAAAAAGCCGCACGGCGAAGCGTTGCTCGTCGGGATCATCCTTATAAAGCGATGAGAAAATCTCAAGCGCCTCCGCGTGCCGGCCATCGTCCTGATAAGCCTCGCCGAGGTTGTATTGCAAGTCGCGGACAGCGGCGTTTCTTGCTACTTCGCTATTTTTATCCGGCCGGTCGATATACCCGAGCGCGATCATCTGTTCCAGCGCTTCTTGCGCCGCCACCGGATCGAGGCGCGCATAAGTGGGATGCCGTCCGTCAGCGCCCGCAATTTCCTCCCAGCTTGGAATCCCCGCCACCCCAGGCGCGTCTACGAAGGCCTGCGAAATTACCTTGCCGTCCATATCTTCGCCCACAGGCAGGCCGAAAATGCTCAGTATGGTCGGCGTGATATCAAGAACGGACGCGCCGTGCAGATGCTCCTGTTTTTTCACGCCCGGACCGTAGATCGCGAGCACGCCGTAATCGCGGTGCTCGATGGCCGGCCCCGCGGGAATGTCGGGAATCGCCGATGGCCGCAGATGATCCGGATGGAAGCCGTGATCCGACAGCAGGATCACCACCGCCTCCTCGCCGGCCTTCTTCATCAGTTCGCCCAACATCTCGTCGTGAAACTGGTAGGCCATCGAGACTACATTGCGATACAGCTCAAAGTCGCGGCTGCTGATCCAAGACTGTCGCGGCGGATGGTAGCGCATGAATCCGTGGCAGAAGTGATCGATGGCTTCGAAATAGACCGCAAAAAAATCCCACGCTTGGTTATCCAAGAACCACACGGCGGCCGACTGTATGCTCATGCATTCGGCAAGCGTCCGCAGAAACAGCGCCGGCCGCTTGTCGTCGTCCTGATCGATCTCCTTCGCCAGAGGAATAAACGGCTCTACCATTTCCGGCGTGATGAGATCGGGATGCACGCGAAGTCCGGCAAGCGTGTCCGTGAGTTCGACGGGATGAACCGTCTGCGCCGGCATGTGCCACGGATCCTCAATCGGCCCTCGGGCGCGGTGATAAAGGTCCGACACCATTACGCCATTGATTGGCTCCGCCGGATGGCTGGGCCACCATCCAATCACAATGCTGCGCATACCGCTCTGCGTGAGAATGTTCCACAGCGCCTTCGATTTCCGCGACAGATTGGTGATGGGGCGAACGCCGAGTCCATCCGGCGTAGGCTCCGTAAAACCGTGGATGCCGTGTTTGAACGGGCGCTTTCCGGTGGCAATGGAAGTCCACAGCATGGGCGAGAGCGGCGGATGCAGCGTAGCGATTGGTCCGGTGGCGCCTTCGCTCACCAGCCGCTGAACGTTCGGCATCTTGCCGGCACCCATCAGAGGTTGAATGACCTTCCAATCCGCGGCATCCCAGCCAACCAGTAAAACTTTACGCGACGCCATCACGCGACCCTCATCGCAAGCTGCGCTGGCCATTTATGGCCTTGTGTTCGGCGACCCACTCCGGATATGTTGACTCTATGAGGCCGCGAGGCGCGTGTGGAGTGACGCTGCCGGTGTTGCTGCTCGCTGCGGCGGCCTGGGCATTCTCCGACGACAGCAAGCTGGAACACGCGCGCGAGGTGAACCTTGCTTACGTCGCGAACATGCCAAGCTTCGTGGCGGATGAAACCGCGAAGCGCTACGTTGGCGATGCAAACTCTACGAAATGGCGAAGTCTGGACACCATCCAAACGGAAATCACCTTCGTGGGGAACCGCCCCGTCCGGCGGCAAATTCGTCGAAACGGCAAACCCTGGGAAAAGCCGTTCGAGGCCCTTCCGGGCTTTAAATGGTATGGCGGATTCGGCAGCGAAATCAAACCGTTGTTCGACCCGCAGTGTCCCACCACGATTGAATACGAGGGGCCTGCCGAAGTGCGCGGCAAAAAGCTTCTGAAATACCGGTTCAGCTCGCCGGCCGATGGCTGCTTCGCGTTCTTCTTTTTCGAGAATCAACGCTTCAATCCCGCGCGTAATGGTGATGTCTTCATCGACGATCCCGGTGGCAATGTCATCCAACTGGATGAGGACGCCACCCGCTTCCCGCGGGATTTCGAGTTTGCGCAGAGACGCGAAGAAGTCTCGTGGGACTACGTAAAGATCGGAGCTGAATCCCATCTGCTTCCCGTGGCGGCAAACTTCGTGATCACCTATGCCAACGGCGCTCGCGCGCGAATCGAGGTGGAGTACAAGAATCACAGGCACTTCGAAGCATCGTCGAATATCGCGTTTCCAAAGTAGCGAAATCCGCCCCTTATGGCCGCGAGACAAACGTCCCGACCACAAACACAAAGTGCTGTTGAGGCTGGATCTTGCTCGGCGCCGCGCCGGCAAAATTCATGTGTTTGACGGCTTCGACTGCGGCTTCACTGTTCGGATTGGCGGGCTGCAGCGAGTGTACTTCTGCCAGTTGCCCGGACGGCGTAACAACTCCGAACACGCAAACGGTCTGACTCTTTGGGTCGCGCGAGTTTCGGGTTCCCCTAAACACGCGTGAAATCTTTTGCGCCGCTCCCGTGCCGATCGCCCGTCCTCTGGCCCTCATCTCTTCCGTGGGCGCAAACAGGCTCGGGTCTGAGGCCGCAGGCTCCGTCAGGCTCTCAACGGAAATCGTCGTGACCGCTTTGCCGCCTTCGGTCACGATCACCTTTCGAGCGAGCGTATGGCCCGCGAGCTGTGGAGCGTCCGTGTAGTCATACGCGGCGTAGCGCCCAGCGACTTGGGAATGCACCCGCAGCAAACCGCTTTGTGGATCGACGCACTCCTCGCTTTCATCCCAACGGCGCGCCGCGTTAGCACGCGATACGTTTCCGGGCCCGGAGAGCAACACGCAGGTGACGGACGCGCCGTTATAGATCGCCGCGGTGGTCCGCATGGACGCGCGGTTCAAATATGCTGCCGATGGAATCGGATCGAACATCGTCGCGCGCGCTTCCTGCAGCCGGAGCGGAATATAGCTGGCCGTCTCTTCTCCGAAAAGCATGCCGTTCTTGGAAATGCGGGTAATGGCATACGTGCCCGCGTCTTTGGCAGTCCAGCGCAGCCCTTGTCCGGGTTCAAAGATGTCTTCCATTTGCCAGGCCCCGTCATGTTCGGTCTGCCCGCCCGAGTTTACGTTGAACGCAACTTTCAGATCATAAGTCCGGCTCGCGCTGCGCAAATCATAGTTCTTTCGCGCGCGTTCCAGCAGTTGCACAATCTCTGCCCGCCCCGATACGTCGACTGCCGCAATGCCGCCAGTGACAATTTCGAGCGGGTCGTTCGGTATCGGCGCCGCGGCCGGCAACTTCTGGCCAAACCCCGGGGGTGTTAAGCAGCACGCCGCCGCCAACCACAGCACAGCTTTGGAGCCCATTTCCTTCCTCCTCTCCACAAACTCTGGAACGCGTGTTACCCGTTCTCTACTTTTGGTGGGAAACGGAGCTTCGGCAGGTAATGCCCCGGCCTTAGCGCCGCAGACCCGCCGCCCGATCCTCCGCCGCTGCCGCCACCACCGCCTGATCCGCCACCGCCGCCCGAGCCTCCACCAGTGCCGCCACCGTAACCTCCCGTGCCACCACCGCCCGTACCGCCGGTGCCGCCTGGCCCATAACCACCCCCGGTGCCGCCGCCGCCCGATCCACCAGAACCGGGAGACGTCACAATGGGCGGAAGCCGCAGTGAAAAAAGCACGCCCATTTGGGTTTGCATCCCTCCCACGGTTGCCTGAATCGGAACCTCTCCATCGCCCAAACCCACCGGCACAACCAGATCGATCTGCACCAACCCTGCGCTCGAAAGCCCGACGAAAGTGGGTTGAACCGGTACGCCGTTGATCGCAAGTCCGATCGGGTTGGCAAGCGGCGCTGAGCCGGAAAAGGCCTTTCCGGCAGGCACGGTCTCAATGGTTGGCCCAAACCCAACGCCGTAGAGTTCCACTGAGTCACCCGGTTCAGCAGCCATCGTCAGGTAGCCGAAGGAATAGCCGGTCGGTCCGAGAATGTCGTAACTTCCGCCGCCGTACGCCCCTGAGCCATCCGGTCTTAGAATGATGCCGGCCACAAAATGCTGATTGAGCAGATTAAATGCCGGTGCAAACTGACTCAACGTTACGGACGAACTCGCCGATCCCCCGGCAGTCGTCACCACAACGGAAACCGTACCTGACGCCGTATCGTCCGGCGCCTGCAAATTAATCTGGGTGGGGCTGACATAGCAAAGATATGCCCGCTTGCCGTTGATCGTTATTGTCGTACCACCAAGCGAGGTGGGAAAATCGCCGTTCCACGACGCGGTTTCATTGGCGAGGTTCTGCCCATAGATAGTTACCCATTCACCGGGTTGGATGATGCCCGTCGTGCCGTAAAGTGGTACCACTCCATTGGCGCCGATGGAAGGCGGTTCTAGTTGATGCTGGCGGAAGATGCCGCTTTGGCCTCGGTGCGTAGCATCCTGTATGGCCATCGCCAATCGAACGTCTTTCAGCAGCGGAACCCTGGAACTTCCCGTTTGCCGAACGGCCCTCGAACTCGCAAGACGCTGCGGGTTGGCCTGGATGCCAGAGCCGATGATGGATGCCGACGCCCCGGTCGCCATCGCCATCGCCGAACCGCCGACAGCCGCGTACACTTGCCAATTTTCTATTTTGCGTTTGAGCGTCGCTCGCAGATGGGATGAGCGAACAGTGGAAAAGTAAATTTCAAGCCGACGATCGAGGTCGGATTCGTGAGCACTGCTCATAAGTCGCTCCTGGCTTGCCGCTACGTGCAAAACAAGATCATTACAGCCGGAATTAGCGGTAAACAGACATTGTTAATATCTGCTAATGCCTTTTCTGACAAGAGTATATGCGGGGCACAGCGGCTTTACAATACCGTGGTCGTAGTATTTTAGAGCTATTGGGACATGAGCTTGGGCCTCGAACTTAGAGCTCTCTTCTCGAGCATCCACTAAAACTCGATGAACCTTTCACGCCGCATATTCGACTTATAGGTGGATGCAGTCGGCGAAGAGAGTCCGCGACGAATGGCTGGCGCTCCGGTGTCAAGCAAACGACCCGGGAGCGTTTGAGGATCTCTGCGGCGAATTGTCGCCGCCCCTCTTGTACTATGCCAGCAAATTAGTCGGCAATCGTGACGTCGCTTTAGACATTCTGCAGGAGACCTGGGTTCGCGCTCTCCCTCGCATACGGAAGCTCAAAGAGCCGGGCTCGGTTCGATCTTGGCTGTACTCAATCGTTCACAGCGTCGCCGTAGACCATATCAGGCGGGATCAAACAGGCCGCCGTATCGAAGAGGCCATGCTCGTAACGCGGGAAGACGCGGCGGAGACCGGCTTTACCGCGGACGATGCGAACGCGATTCACGATGCTTTGGACCAGCTCTCTCCCAAGCACCGTGAAGTCTTGGTTCTGTATTTTCTGGAGGACTTCTCGTTGGCGGAAATTGCCCGAGTGGTCAATTGTCCCGAAGGGACCGTCAAGTCTCGCATCTCCCATGCGAAAGCGGAAATGAGAGCAATGCTCACTGGAGGTGGTTATGGAAAACGATCGTGACTTCTTACGCAACCGGCTACTCGATCACACACCGGGTTTGTCGGATTTGGCAGACTATCGCCAGTTCATCTTATCCACCGTGGAAAGAGATCAAAAGAGAATTCGCCGGGAACGTCTTTTGGCCACTCTGTTTTGGATATTCTGCGCCGCCAGCGCAACGGCCTGGCTTTGGTTCAGCGCCGACGCGGCGAGTTGGCCGCGCGGCCCCTTTCTGGCTGGTATCTTCTTTACCTGGGGCGGCGTGGAGATAGTCAAACACCACATCAATGCCTGCCGGATAGACTTGCTGAAAGAGATCAAACAGATCCAACTACAGATCTTTGAACTCGAAGCGGCCCCGCGCGCGCCTCAGAACCCATGACTCACGCAGCCGTTCTACGAAGCTTACAGGCAAGTCCGGCAAATCCCGATACGTCTGCGCAGAAAATTCATCCGCCGCTCAATCGGCGCGGCGACGCGGCGGCGGATCATGTCGTTCTCCAGCCACTCGCTTTGCACCTTCAGTTGCCCCAGTCTCTCCTTGCACTTGGGACTTGCTGGTTCAAGGGTCTTCTCTAGAATTTCAAGCACGGCCCGGTCGCGCGCTCGGTTCGCCGCGCGCTTGCTCTTGATAATGTCGGTGAGCGTCGCGACGCGAACCGCCACATTTCCCACAGGCATGGAAAGCGCGCGTTTATGAACGTCATGGAAAGAGGCGATCCCGTTCGCTTCGTCCATGAAGTCTACCTGAAGCGTCTCCTCGTCGTTCATCATGCGCACCACGCGGCTCGCAGGGTAGAAGGGTTGGTAGAGGGTGGCACCCAACGCCTTGGCCACCGCCGACAGCTTTTTCTTGTTAGTAGATGAGCGGCGGATAAGAAAGTCGAGGTCAACCGTGGTCACAGGCGCGCCGTGCATCGCCGCCGCTGCGTTGCCGATAAGCACGGCTTCCAGATTCTGGTCCTCGATCGCACGCGCCACCCGCGCGACAATATCGCTGGCGTCCACCATTTCAGACTACTCCATCCGCAATTGCCGCCGTCCTTTGCCGTTATAATCAATCATGCACATGCGACCGTTACACGACCGCGTCCTGGTTCACCGTCTCGAAGAGGGTGAACAGCGTCAGGGCGGCATCATCATTCCAGATAGCGCCAAGGAAAAGCCCCAGCAGGCCACCGTCTCCGCGGTAGGCAGCGGAAAACTGCTCGAAACCGGTGAGCGCTCCGCTCCCGAAGTGAAGGCCGGCGACAGGATTCTGTTCGGCAAATACTCCGGTTCGGAAGTAACCATCGAAGGCGTGGAATATCTCATTTTGCGCGAAGACGAGATCCTCGCCGTCCTCGATTAATCCTTCTTTTTCATTCTGAAGCCTGTGGTTCTTCGGGCGCCAGTGTGAAGCCCCGCAACGGATGACAGCAGGAAACGGTGTGCTACCCTGAAGGTCTAAACACCATTTCAGGAGTTGTTTCATGCTTTTAAGGATGGGCTTCAGGCCTATGTTGGTCTGCTCGGCCTTGCTGGCGTTGGGGCAGGTTGCCTCGGCGCAGATGAAGATCGCCGTAATCAACATGCAGCAGGCCGTGTTCGCGACTGCCGAGGTTAAGAAGGCCGACGCCGAGTTACAGGTTCGCCTGAAACCGGAGCAGGATCGCGCGCAGAAATTGCAGACCGATCTTGTCGCGCTCCAACAGCAGTTGCAAACCGGCGGCGCCAAGCTGACTGAGCAGCAGCAGGAGGACATTAATGCGGATGCGACCCGTAAACAGCGCGAATTGCAGCGCCTGACCACCGAACTGCAGGAGGGCGCGGATGGCGCACGCCAGGATATTTTGCCCAAGTGCACGCAGCGTATGGTGGACGTGCTGAAGAAGCTTGCCGAGGAGAAAGGCTACGATTTGGTGGTGGAAAGCACCGTCACGTACTTCAGCAAGGCCCCCATGGATATCACCGCGGAAGCCACGGCCGCGTATGACAAGGCTTATCCCGTAGCTGGGGCGCCGGCGGCTGGAGCAAAACCGGGAAAATAGGCGTCTAAACGGTTATGGCCGGATATCTCGATCACTACGGCGCGGGCGAAGAGCGCCGCGAAAACATCGTGAAGAAGGCCTTGATCGTGTTCGCGGTTGTGCTGGTTGCGGCCGCGGCATTATTTTACATATTCCACAACGTCCGTCAGGAACATCGCGTCAGCCAGTTTTTCTCTCTCCTGGCGGCACACGATTATAAGGGAGCTTACGCACTTTGGGGATGCACCGATTCCAAACCGTGCCAAGGCTACTCCTACTCCACTTTTATGGAAGATTGGGGCCCGTCAAAGGGCGATCCCGCCCAGTTTAAGATCTCCAAGAGTAGATCCTGCGGTTCCGGCGTCATTCTGAATGTCGATTTTGGCAAGGATCAACAGATCCTTTGGGTGGAGCGGAAAGATCTAACTATTAGTTTTTCCCCATTTCCAGGCTGTCCCAATCCGAAAGCGATGCTCGGAGGCCCTGCGCCAAGGTAGAATTGCAGATTCGGAAGGCGATCATAATCTATGGGAACTACGACAGCAGGGCTGGAAGGCGTCATCGCGGGCGAGTCCGAAATTTGCTATATCGACGGATATCAGGGTGTCCTCAGCTACCGCGGATTCAATATTCATACCTTGGCGGAGCACGCCACCTTTGAAGAGGTCGTTTTTCTCCTCTGGAACGGATGGCTTCCCAAGCAAGCCGAACTGGATCAACTAAAGAAAGATCTGGTGACGGCGCGCGAGCTGCCTGAGCAGGTAACGGAGTTTTTGAAAGGCGTTCCCAAGTCGAACGCCATGGACATGCTGCGTACGGCTGTATCGATGTTGAGCCTGTACGACGCCGAAGCGCAAGACATGTCGTCTGATGCGAATCATCGCAAGGCCGCGCGTCTTATGGCGAAGACCGCGACCATCGTCACCTCGTTCGAGCGATTGCGCAACGGAAAGCCCGTGGTCGCGGGAGACCCGAGCCTCGGTTTTGCCGCCAACTTACTCTACACCCTCACCGGCAACAAGCCTGACGACGTAATGGAGCACGCGTTCGACGTGGCGTTGATACTGCACGCAGACCACGAATTGAACGCCTCCACCTTCGCCGCGCGCGTGACGGCGGCGACGCTTTCCGACATCTATTCCTGCGTCACCAGCGGCATTGGCGCCCTCAAAGGGCCGCTCCACGGCGGCGCGAACCAGGACGTCATCAAGTGGCTGCTCGATCTGGGCGATGAGCATGAAGCCGAGCAGCGCGTCAAAGAAAAGCTCTCGGCCAAGATCAAAATCCCCGGCTTCGGACATCGCGTTTATCGCACCGAAGATCCGCGCGCCACGCACCTGCGCGTGCTGTCGGAGGAATTGGGCAAGCGCACCGGCCACGAGAAACTATATCGTCTCTCGCGCACCATGGAAAATACCGTGATGGCCGAAAAGCACCTCAACCCCAACGTGGATTTCTACTCGGCCTCCACTTACTATTCGCTCAACATTCCGGTGGACCTGTTCACGCCCATTTTTGCGGTGAGCCGCATGTCCGGCTGGACCGCCCATGTGCTCGAGCAATATCACAACAACCGGCTGATCCGTCCACGCGCCGATTACAAAGGCAAGCCCGACGGGCAGACGTGGATCCCGATGGCTGAGCGCTAGGCATGGACGAGCGCGCCTATTATACGGAGCAAAAAGCCTCCAAGCCCGCGCAGTTGAACTGTCCCTATTGCCGCACCGAAGACACCTACCAGTTGAATTGGATGGTGCGCAAGAAAAAAGATCGCCTCCCTCCCGGCGGCGATGAACGGGACCGCGCCAAATTCGCCAAAGCGCAAAGTTATATGGTTCTGTTGGACGACAAAGCGTCGTGCAAGAACCCACGTTGCCGCCGGCCTTTCGATATTTCCGGCGTCAAGACGATGGCGTTTATTTAGCACGGTAGGACTGCCGTCCTGTCCCCAGCTCTAAAACGCAGCCCGAGGCTCACGCGCATTTGTTGGCTTGCACCCCGGCCATTCCATCGTCGTCATCACTCGACGCCTATAATGAAGCTGCATGCGCACGAGCCTGATCGTCGCTCTTCTTTGGCCCGTCGCCTCCGCGCAGACTCTCATTGACTCAACCAAGGTGGTCACGCTACTTGGCGACTTCCAGCCAGGCGCCTCCGGCCACCAACTCGAATGCAGCGTCGAACCCATCAGGCCAACCCTCGGCTTTAACTTCCGCTTTGCGTCGGGCTACATCTTCCAAATTCCATTGAGCAAGTATTCCGGCTCGGACCACACCGTCAAGGTGATTACGCGTATCCAGCCACAAGACTCGCGCGCATCACCCACATTTCTGGCCGATACGCTGCGGCTCTCGTCCATTCCCACAACCAGCTTCACCGGCGAATTCCGCGGCGGCTTCTATTTGGGCCAAGGACACTACCACCTGAGTTGGATCCTCTTGGATGACAGCGGCCGCGCGTGCCTGAAAGAGGCAGACGTCGATGCCGAGCTTCCCCGCGGCATGAACCTGACTCTGGAAATGCCGCCGAATAGCGTCTCCGGACTCTCGCTGCGTACCGCCGCAGGCGCCGGACGGCATCCCGATCCGGTTGCTCCGCTGCGCCTCACCGTGCTCCTCGATGCCGCGCCTCTCTCCGCGGGCGGCGTCACGGAAAGTGAGTTCGGGGCCGCCGATCAAGTATTCTTGCTGGGTGCGCTTTCCGCGCTCCTGGGGCATCTACCTTCCTCATCCGTGCGCCTCGTGGTTTTTAACCTGGAGCAGCAACGGCAACTGTTTCGCCGTGATGGCTTCGCTCTCGAATCCCTCGGCCAACTGACGCACGTCTTGAATCAACTGCAGCTTGCCAGGGTGGATTACCGGGTGCTGCAATCCGCCAAAGGCCATCTTGATATGCTGGCGAATCTGATCAATCAAGAACTCCAAGACCCACGGCCTGCAGACGCCGTTATCTTTTTGGGCCCGCGCGAACGGTTTCACGACAAGTTGCCTTCTTCACTTCTGGCAAAGGCTCGCGGGCTAACGCCAAAATTCTTTTTTCTTGCTCACGGAATTGCCTCGGCGCTATCGTCGCCTAAAGCAGCCGGAAATACTCCCGAGAGTGGCCGTCGCGGTGCGGGTGTTGACTACACCGACGGACAAGTCAGGATTGTGCCGCCGGCCGATCTGACGTCCGGCCCCAGAAACTCCAGCGGTTATGAAAGCGCGCCGGTGTCGCTGTTTCCCGATTCTCCTGCCGGACTATCCGACACCGTCAGCGCGGCAGTAAGGAAGCTGAAGGGCAAGACCTTTGATATTACATCGCCCGTCGACTTTGCCAAAGCCATCCAACAGATCGAGCGCCTGACCACGCGATAGTGTTAGTTAGCGGTACCGGACAGACCTCCCTGGCGAGGTATCCTGAAACATCTGCGATGTCACGCCGCATCGTCTCAGTCCTACTCGCCGTAGTGGCGCTCTCCGGCCAAACGCCGAAACCCGGTTCGGTGGATGGCGCGGTGACTAACTCAGTCACTGGCCTACCGGTGAAGCGGGCCTCCGTCTCGCTGCGCGGAACGTCAGGCGGCAAGGTCTACAATGCCACGACCGACGCCACCGGCCACTTCCACTTCGATGACGTTGTCCCCGACCATTATTTTGCGGTCGCGAAGGCTGAAGGCTATGCTTCAAATGTCCACACCGCGCGTACGCAGAAGGTGTTCGCAATAGCAGCGGAGCAGCAAGTCAACGGCATTGCCTTGGAAGTGGTTCCCACCGGAGCGATCGCAGGGCGCATCACTGATGACGCCGGGCAGCCGCTACAGGGAATTCTTGTAACGGCGTTCGCGGAGTACAGATCAGCCGCCTTCCCCGAGAAGAGCGCCACCACTAACGATTTGGGCGCATATCGTCTTATCGACCTGCAGCCCGGGAGCTATCACCTGGAAGCGATTGTGCTGCCCAACCAAGCGCCGAACGTCGGGTTTTTCGCCGAATCGGATCGGAACGCGCCCAACGTGCATCGGCTTGTGCGCGATGAGAGTTACCCGGCGACCTTTTATCCGGATACCATAGATGCCTCGCAGGCAGCGTCGCAGCTTTTGAAAGCCGGCGGCGAATTGGCCGTCGATTTCCACTTACGCAAACGTCCCGTGTACCATGTTCGCGGCCGCGTCATCACCGCCCTCAATTCGACGCACGGCAGATCCGTACAGACGCAACTATGCGATAACCCGCGCTCGCTCGCCTTGCTCTTTGGCGGTTACTCGTCTGTCGATGCCAGCGGCGCGTTCGATATCCCTCGATTAGTTGCTGGAGAATATTGTCTGACGGAGAGTGATGGCAGCCGCACGGTGCACGGCCCCCGCGTGACAGTGAAAGACGGAAATGTGACCGGCGTCGAATTCGTTGAGCCGCCGTCGTTCACGTTACGCGGAACCGTTACAGTCGAAGGTCCGCCCCTACCGGAATTGCCGGCGTTTACCCTGGGATTCCAGCAGATCGATGGAAGTCTCGTGATGCAGTCCAGGGTCACCAACGGCGAGTTTCAGACGCCTGGCCTGATGTCCGGTTCGTACAGCATTTGGATCAGGCCGCCGCCCGGTGTCTACATGAAGTCGATTTGGTACGGCTCGCAAGAAATTCCGGACGGCGTGATTCCCGTCGCGCAGGAGGGAGTTCCGTTGCGCATCACACTGGGTACCGATCCTGCGGCGCTCTCCGTATCTGTTTCCTATGGCACGCTGGAGCCAGGCACGCCCGTAAGAGTCACGTTGCTGCCCGAAGACTCCCTCGCCGCGCGTGCGGACCTACATCGATCCGAACCCGCCGCGGCCGACGGAACGTTCTCATGGATAGGATTGGCGCCCGGACGCTACAGAGTCATCGCCATGGAATCTGGGGACTCCGATAACTTGCAAGACAGCAAATTTCGAAAACGGATGGAGGCCCGCTTCACGGCTGTTGAGCTTCGCGGCGGCGCGCAAGAGACCGCTAAGGTGACAGTCATTACGGCGTCTGAGGCGGAGAAGGCGCGGGAAAATCTGCCGTGAGGCGGCTTGCTTACCTGCTTGCCATCGCCAGTCGCGTTCTGGCGCAGCCCGGCGTGACCGTTTCCGGCCGCGTCCTCAACTCGGTGAATGGCACGCCGATCGCCGGCGCTGAGGTCACGCTGAGCGGTATGGAGGCCCCGGCGCGAGGAACTCCGCAAACCTACATCGTCGAGACCAATTCCGACGGCCGCTTCTCCATTCCCAGCGCCGCGCCGGGCGTTTACGCTCCACGGCCCAAGAAGATTGGCTATGAGTTGAGACCTCTGAATCGCTTCCTCATCGTAGAACCAGCTCAACCCGCCGCCATTGAGCTTCGGCTTACTCCCGATGCCGCCATCACGGGACGCGTCCTCGATGCGGAAGGCGATCCCATTCGTAGCTCGACAGTGGAAGCTATGCAGTACAGTTTTACGAGCGGGAAGAGAGAATTGAAATCCGTCCGCAAGGCAATGTCGGACGATCACGGCACGTACCGCCTCTTCAATCTGGCGCCCGGCCGCTATTACCTGCGAGCGCAGCACAGTCTGCAGAATTGCTTTATCTCGATGGCGACACCTCTCGCGATTCCGCAATGCCGTGATGGTCTGGTCACCCTTGGCCCCGCCTTCTACCCATCCGCTGCGGAGATCTCGCGCGCCACACAAGTAACGGTCGGCGCTGGCGCCGAATTAGCCGGCATCGATCTGCGCCTTGGGCCGCGCGCCCTCTACACAATTCACGGAAAATTCGTTGGAGCCCCGGCCTCCAGACAATCCACCACGCTCCTACTCATGGACTCCGAGGGCAAGGCGACTACTTACGATTTCGATATTGCCGGCGATGAGTTCGCGTTCAAAGACGTGCCGCCGGGCTCTTACCGGCTTGTGGCGGATTTTGCACCCGATCAAAACAGCGCCGAGAACCATGTCTTCGCCACGCAGCCCGTGGAAGTGGTCAATCACGATGTGGATGCGCCACTCGCCTTCCGCAAAGGCCGCAAAGTAACCGGCACGCTCCAACTCGAGGGCGGATCCCCAGCGCGACGCGATGAACTGGAGTTCATTCGCTTCACCCCCCTCGATGGCGGTGTAGAAGCCGAAGTCACCGTGAAGCCAGACGGTTCGCCGCTCGAAGTCTCACTCGCGCCCGGCGCCTATCGAGTAGATATCGTCCGCCCGCCAGGTATTTATCTGAAATCCGTTCTGGCAGCGGGCCGGGCATTACCCGATAGAAAGCTCGATGCGGACTCCGTCGCCAGCCCGCTCACCATTGTTGCCGGCGCCGATCTCGGCGCGCTCGAAGGCACGGTTCTCGATGAATCCGGCAAGCCCGTCTACAACGCGGAGGTGACCATGGTGCGCGATGGCGAGGACAATTGGGCCAATCGCTTCCAATCAATGATCACCAAATCGGACGGCACATTCCGTTTCAAAGACGTAGTCCCTGGTGAGTACAAAGCGTACGCGTGGTTCGGCGCGCCGCCCGGTGAGACCCAGGACCCCGAATTCCGCAAGCCGTATGAATCGCAAGCGGTCATCGTTAAAGTGAGGCCCACCGATACGCCGGCGGTGCAGTTGCAAGTGATCGTGGTTGCGCCGGAACCGTAGCGCTGATTAGCGTCGTCGCCGGTACTTACCCCCAACTGGTGCGCGCCCCGCGACAATCGCAGCGAAGTGAAATTAAAGCCTTAACCCCTCCAATAACATCAGACTACTGTAAAACGACCGAACACTTGTGTGTGGGACGGAGTTTGGACATAGCCCCAAGGACATAACCCATGACACCACACGACCAATACAAAAAATGGGCGGCGCTCGTGAGCATCCCGATGGTTGTGACGATCGGCTGGATGTACGCTCAGTCCGCGAACCGAATTATGCCGATGACGGAGCAGGAGGCCGCCAGCATTGCGACTGACGCGTATCTCTACGGCTACTCTCTAGTCACCTCCAAAATCACGGGTCTGGCATTTACCAATACAACGAAGCCTGATCCAGCAACATTTCAGGCGCCGGTAAATCAGCTCGTGAATCAGCCCGAGTATCCCGCTGCCACCTACCACGGCGTTACCGCACCGAACGCCGACACCTTGTATTCTGCCGGATTCCTAGACCTTAGCAAGGAACCTGTAGTTCTGTCCTATCCCGGCATGGGGAAACGATATTTTCTGTTCCCCATCTACGACGCGTGGACGACTGTGATTCGCTCGCCTGGCTCACGTACCACGGGAGAGGCAGCGCAAACTATCCTGATTGCCGGACCATCCTGGCATGGTTCCGCGCCTCCCGGAATGACTCTTGTGAAATCGCCGACGAACATGGCGTTCCTTATCGGACGTGTGTATTCGAACGGCACACCAGCAGATCTGGCACAAGTGCATGCGCTGCAGCGGCAATTCAAACTGGCGCCGCTCAGTTCGTACCGAAAGTCTTATACTGCGCCTCCTGGCCAAACGGGCGGACCTTACACGCCCAAAGAGATTGTGCGCGACGTTATTGACAAGATGAGCGCCTCCGAGTATTTCAATTTCATGACGGATGCTATGAAGGAAAACCCACCCGTACTGCCTCAGGACGCGGCCATCGTCGCCAGAATGGCACGAATCGGGATTGTGCCAGGCAAGCCCTTCGAGATGAGTCAGCTCAGCCCGAAGATTCAAAAGGCGCTCGAGACGCTCCCGCAGACTGTAACGGCCCAGTTCACCAGCATGGAAGCCAAGGGGCTCGGCAAGGAAGTCAACGGCTGGCAAATACCGTATGTCTGCGGCAAATTCGGTACCGACTATCGCGTTCGGGCAGCCGCCTCTGCTTTTGGCTGGGGCTGCAATCTTCCGGAAGACGCGATCTACCCCTTGACCAAGGCGGACAACGCAGGCAATCCGCTCACCGGTGCAAAAACGTATGTGCTCCACTTCAACAAGGGAGAAACACCGCCTGTGCAAGGCTTCTGGTCGATCACGATGTATGACAAGGAGTATTACTTCTACCCCAATTCGCTGGATAAACTCACGGTGAGCCCACGCAGTCATTTGAAATACAACGCAGACGGTTCACTCGATCTCTACTTCTCACACGTCCAGCCCACCGGCGTCGCGGAGACGAACTGGCTGCCGGCTCCGAAGGACGATTTTATCCTTTGTATGCGCCTATATTGGCCCAGGACAACCCCACCGGCTATCCTGCCGCCCAGCAATCCATCGTGGGTCCCCCCGCCTGTCAAGATCAGGGGCGCTTAACTCAGCGATCAACAGTCGTCACTCGCTGTGTACTGTGTGCGTCGGACTGACGCATTCTTTCCACGTTCTCCGCCGGAAGACGGGCTGGCCGCGGAAGCCGCCCCTCCGGCCGCCATCCGAATGCATCAAACCCACAGATTCGTTTGATGAGGCCAATATTTAGGGGTTTAGTTTCATTCGGACCTGTCGCGGGGCGGTGTTCAGGCGCGATTCACAAACCCTTCTTCTACATTGGAAGACGGATCGGATGGACTGCTGCAAGCGGCGAACGTGACATGACGGCGAGTGGCTCGCCGGTCGTGTTCGGCCTCAACGGGCCGATCGTTTATGTGGAGTCCTGGAGCCTCAACGGCAACAATGGCGCACGCGCTTCACAGTGAGTCCACATAACAGCCTGGTCACCATTAGTCGAGAAATGTTGAGCTCAACATTTCTCAATGAATCCGGCAAGCCCGTCTACAACGCGGAGGTGACCAAAGTGCGCGACGACGAAGACAATTGGGCCAACCGCTTCCAATCATTGATCACCACGGCACAGCCGCTTGTTAAGGCGAACACGAGCGCAGAGTCACTCACTCAACTTCGCCGCGCACAGCGGCCGTCGCTTCGGTAGACTACTCCTCAAGGGTTCGTGAATCGCGCCGGCGTCCGCCCCACGACACGTCCGAGTGGACCTCAATCCGTAAACACTGCGCATCAGCGAGGATCTAGCCCGCATTTATCACAAGGTTTCGTCGCGAGGCGCGTAAGAAGGCTGCGGATACGAGGCGCGCGCCGGTCAGCGCGCGGAGGCGTACTTGAACAGTACGGGGAGCACGGTGACCAAGCGCAGCGCAGTAGACGGGGCCTTATCGCGCGCCGCAGCAGAAAGCTGGTGAGAAATGCAGGCTAGCTGCCGGTCAATGTGATCTCCCTTGTCGTATTCGCGACATGGACTCTGCCGAGCCCCGCGCACTCCGCGGGGCCCACAGCTATATTGATCGCTGCAACCCGCGGCGCTAGTATCAGGTAGGCGTACGGCAACATGAAGGAAGCAAAATGAAGGAAGATCCGCGGAGAACCCAGGAAGGCGCCGAATCAAGTTCCGCCGAACCGGCTGAGTCCCCACAACGCCTGCAACCGGGCGCCGAGTCCTCGCGGGGACTGGTCGTCGGTATCGGCGCCTCCGCCGGAGGATTGGAAGCCGTCTCCGAGTTGCTTCGGAATTTGCCGGCCAACACGGGGATCGCTTTTGTTCTCGTGCAGCATCTCGATCCGCATCATGAGAGTATCCTTGCGGACCTGCTCGGGAACTACACTCCCATGCCAGTCATGCAGGTCCACGGCGACGTGCCCATAAAGGCCGATCACGTGTATGTAATCCCGCCCAACGCCACAATGGTAATCGTGGACAGCATTTTGCGAGTGAGCCGGCCGGTGCAAGAGCTTTCCTACAAACGCCGGCCCATCGACGCATTCTTAGTCTCCCTTGCTGAGAACATGCATAACCGGGCTATCGGCGTCGTTCTATCCGGAGCCGCCTCCGACGGGACGCTCGGTTTGAAAGCGATCAAAGCAGAAGGCGGCATCACGTTTGCGCAGAATGACTCGGCAAAGTTCGATGGCATGCCCCGAAGCGCAATTGCAGCCGGTGTTGTCGATTTCGTCCTCCCTCCGCAGGGCATCGCCCGTGAATTAGCGGCCCTGGCGCGCCACCCAACACCCGATCCCGCCGTCGAACAGCTGTTCGGGGATTCGGCCGCAATGTACGAAATCCTCGAAATGGTCTGCCGGCGATCGGGAGTCGATTTCAGACTGTACAAACGGGCGACCATCCAACGGCGGCTGGCGCGTCGCATGGCGGTGCAAAAAACCGGGACGCTGGTGGATTATCTCGGCGTCTTGCGCCAGGACCCCGGCGAGACCGATGCGCTCTTCGATGATCTGCTCCTCAAAGTGACCGAATTCTTTCGCGACGGACCTGTGTTTGAGGGGCTCAAGACAGAAGCCTTTCCCTCCCTCACCAGGGATCTCTCCGAAAATGAGCCGTTGCGCGTTTGGATTCCCGGATGTTCCACCGGCGAGGAGGTTTACTCCATTGCCATCTGCCTCGTGGAGTATCTCGAAGCAGCAGGCGTTTCCCGCTCCGTCCTCATTTTCGGCACAGATGCCAGCGAGCGCGTGATTGCGCGAGCCCGCACTGGCATTTTTGACCAAAGCGCCGTCTCGGATATTTCCCCGGAGCGGCTGAGGCGGTTCTTCACGCGCTCCGATTCCGGCTACCAGATCGATCGGAATGTGCGCGCGATGTGCGTGTTCTCCCGTCACGTTCTAGGAGCGGATCCGCCGCTCTCGCGCATGGATCTGATCAGTTGCCGCAATCTGCTGATCTACTTCTCCGCCGCGCTTCAGCAGCGGGTAATCGACACCTTGGCATATGCCATACGGCCGGCCGGGTACCTGCTTGTCGGACGTTCCGAGAACACGGGCAAGCTCTCTGAGTTCTTTGACCCCGTGGACGATGAGCTTCGCATCTACACCAAGCGGCCGAGCGTCGAAGTCCGGACGTCAACCCTCATAGGAAAGCTTGCGGGCCGGCAGGAGCACACAGGGCCACTTCCTCCAAACCCGGCGCCGGAAGCTCATGCAACCACGGGAGGCATTCACGCCTCTGTCGATCACATGCTGCTCTCACACTATGGCCCCAGCGGCATCGTGGTTGATGAGGGCCTCAGGATTGTCGAGTTTCGCGGCAACATGAACCCGTACTTACAGATTCGGCAAGGCGACGCTAAACTCGATTTGCTCGACAGCCTCAGGGACGATTTGGCCGCTCATTTGAGCAGCGCCATTGCAGAAGCGCATCGGCGGAATGCGACTCTCCGGCTGAGCGACATCCAGGTTCGCCGTGACAGAGCTTTCCATTTTGTCAGGATTACCGTGATCCCGGTTTCTATTCCGCCTCTTGATCGCTATTCCATCATCCTGTTCGAAGACCTTGCCGATTCAGCCGGAAGCGCCGGGCAGCAAGCCGCCTCGTCTGTCGAGGCGGAGACTCAGGCGCCGGAATTGGAGAGGCCCGAACGCCACATCGAATACCTCGAACGCGAACTGGTATCTACCCGCGACTTCCTGCAAACCACCATTGAGGAGCTACGTTCCACCAATGAGGAGGCGCAATCGGTAAACGAAGAGCTTCAGAGCAATAACGAAGAACTGCAGACGACCAAAGAGGAGCTCCAGTCCTCTAACGAAGAACTCGTCACGATGAACGCTGAGACTCAAAGCCGCAATGTTCAGCTAGCCTCGGTGAACGATGATCTAATAAACCTGCTCCGCTCGATCAGTACTCCAATCGTGATGGTTGACAATGATCTGCGCATCCGCAGATTCACTCCAGCGGCGGAAAGCATCTTCCACCTGAGGTCAATCGACATTGGCCGTCCGATGTCGGACTTTCAGCCCCCGATTAACATCCCCAACCTGGATGAAATCCTGCACGAGGTAATTCGCACGCTGAAAATACACGAGCAGGAAGTCTACCACTTCGAGAGCTGCTGGTATCTCATGCGCGTCTGGCCTTATCGTACACTGGACAACCGGATCGCTGGCGCCGTTCTGCTGTTAACGGACATCACGGATTTGAAACGCGGGGCCGAGAAAACCAGGCGCGCCGAAGCCCGCTACCAGCGGCTGTTCGAGTCCGCGCGCGATGGGATCCTGATCGTTGACGAGCGTTCGGGAGAGATCGTGGATGTCAACGCGTATGCGGAACAGCTCTTCGGCTACAGTCGTGACGAGCTCGTGGGGCAGAAAGTGTGGGAAATTGAGGCCGCGCGAGCCACGCCCGGATTGCGCTTGGCGGTGGAACAGATGCGCGATCGACACACCGCCCGCTTCTCCGATATGAACTTTACGATGAAAGGTGGTCGCTCCATTCAGACTGAGGTCATCGGGAATGTCTACCACGAGGGGAACAGCCGGGCAATTCAGTTGAACATTCGTGACCTGACGGAACGAAGGGAATTCGACCGCGAGCTACAGCAGACGCAGAAGCTCGAGAGTCTCGGGCTGCTTGCCGGGGGCGTCGCGCACGATTTCAACAATCTGCTCTCCGGAATCATCATCAACGCCGATCTGATCTCCGACGAGATGCCGGCTGACGACCCTTCGCGAACGCAGCTCCGCGCGATCAGGCGCTCGTCAGAGCAGGCTGCGAAACTCACCCAGCAGTTGATGGCCTATGCCGGGAAGGGACGGTTCATATCGGAACACATCCACCTCTCTGAGCTGATTGGCGACATTCTGGCGCTGATCCAGACCTCGATTCCGAAAACGGTGGATGTGAGGCTCAATCTGGCGCCGGATTTGCCCGACATTTTGGCAGACTCCGGGCAAATAGAGCAGCTCGTCATGAACCTGATCATCAACGCCGGCGAGGCTGTTGGCGCCGGTAACACAGGCATGGTAAGTGTGCGAACGGGGGTTCGGGAACTGACCCCCGCGGAGATTAGCGCAAACTTTACTTCTGAGTCCCTCGCGCCGGGCAGTTTCGTTTGGCTGGAAATCAAGGATACGGGCTCAGGGATGGACGAAGTGACTAAGGGGAGGATATTCGATCCGTTCTTTACCACGAAGTTCACGGGTCGGGGATTAGGTCTGGCTGCGGTGTCCGGCATCTTGAGGGCCTTGCGCGGGGCGATTCGTGTGTATAGCACTCCCGGTCAAGGGACAACATTCTACGTCTTGTTCCCGGCCGTCGCGCGGGAGCTGAGTCCGAAGCCGTCAGCGCCCACGTTAAAGCTGAGGCATGGGACGAGGACCATACTGGTAATCGACGATGACGAGCTGATTCGCCAAGCCGCGCGGGCGGCGCTTGCGAAGAGTGGCTTTGAGGTCATGTTGGCGGAAAATGGCCGGGTGGGAGTGGATCTTTTCAAGGAACATAGCGGCCGCATCTCTCTTGTGATTCTCGATCTCACAATGCCGGTAATGGGCGGAGAACAGGCGTTCGACCTCTTGCGAGCCGTAAGACCGGACGTCCCGATACTTCTCACCAGCGGTTATGACGAATCAGACGCCGTCGCGAGGACGGCCACCAAAGACTTTGCCGGATTTTTGCAGAAGCCCTTTGACGTGAATCGCCTGCTTGAGGCGGTGGATTCCGGGTTAGGGCTGGAGAACGACTAGAGCGGCAAAAACGAGACCGCGTGACGAGCGAGGGATTCCAATCGGCGTTTCGGCATCTCGCCCGCGTGCGTTCTTCGACGCACTATGCTGTGCGTATCCAATGTGGGTTCGTCATAGTGTAGGACGTTCGTGCAAGATCATCCAGGACGTGCCAAACCGATCCCTGAGCTGGGCGAAGCGGACCGCAAAAAAGGTCTCCTGCATGGGCATGAAGATCTCGCCTCCCTCGGACAGTGCGGCGTAAATTCGTTCCGCCTCGGCTATGCTGTCTACCAACAAGGAAAGATACGCGCTACGCATGGGTTGAGCGTTCGGAATGTCGGCTCCCATGAGTACCGTTTCGCCGACGTTCATTCGAGCGTGAAGGATGGCGTCTTTCCAATTCGGTGGGCCATCGTTCGCATTCGGTTCTTGGCTGTGAGTCATCATCATGGTGATCTTTCCACCAAGATGCTGTTCGTAGAACCGGAAGGCCTCCTGGCACTTACCGGCATAGTTGACGTATGTGTAGAGCTTCATAAGTTCATAACTCTCCTTTCGATTTGTGTTGTGTTGTCACGGCGATCTGCATCAATCTTCCTTGTTGGCCGAACAAAGCCCTGCCAGATCGACGCGGGTAAGGTATCCGGCAAGGTTGTCCAGCGTTCGACCCGTGCCCACATCAATTCGCATTTGCAGCAGTGCGTCGCGGTCCTCCATCGAGCCGCATTCAATTCTCATGGCGAGCTTCGTCTTACCCCCCTCCTCTTTGAAGAGAAGAGTAGTGAGTGGATCGGGACGCGATGGGAATATTTTCACCGAGAACACGAGCCGTTCAGGAGCCTTGATTTCTCGGTAGATACCGCTGAATACGTGCCCATCGTGGGCGCTGTTCACCCATCGAAACATTCCGTTCGGCCGAAGGTCGATCTCGCAAACGGCCAGCGGAACGCCGGTTGGGTCCCACCAATGCTTGACGTGCTCAGCTTTGGTCCAGGCTTCGAACACCACCGCCCGCGGCGCATCGAAGGTTCGTGTCAGAAAAATCTCGCGGTCGCTGGGTGTAGTGACTTGGAACGTTTCGGTATTCTTCATGATCGTCTCCCTATCGCTTCGTGCGTCCTCGGCGGTTTACCTTTTCTTGGGGCTCCTTCTTTTGCATTTTTTTAGGTACCCATCCAACCCGGCGAATTTTTCCTCCCAGAATTGGCGAAAGGGATCCATCCAGTCGGCAATCTCTTTGAACGGAACCGCAACCAGCGTGCGCGGTCGGCGTTGCGCATCGCGGCCGCGCATAACAAGCCCTGCCTTCTCAAGAACCGTCAGGTGTTTGGAGATCGTCGGCTGGCTCAGATTGAATGGTTTCATGAGCTCTGACACGTCCGCGTCTCCCCGCGCCAAGCGAGATAGTATCGCTCGACGCGTCGGGTCGGCTAGCGCTCCAAAGGTCAGGCTCAGGCGGTCAGGGCGCTTATTAATCACCATGTAGCTATATTGCTATATAGCGATATAATTGTCAAGTCAACGCTTGTTCCACCTCGCCATTGAGAACGATCGACGGGCGTAGTGCGGAGTTTGGTTCATTAGGTGCCCTCTTCCGATCGATTAACAGGTGGGCCGGGCGTGGGGCAATGGTATGACTCCGAAGGTGCTTTGGGAAATTATGAAAGCCGCGGCCGCGCGAGCCGATATTCCAAAACTTGCCCCGCACGACCTGAGGCCCACCTGCGCCCGCCAATGCCACCTTGCCGGCGGCTAACTGGACCAGATTCAATTCCTGCTCGGACACGTCTCCGTCCAGACGACCGAACAGTATCTCGGTTGCAAGGCCCGACACTGATCCGTGCACCCAATCGGCTGTCAGTTGGCGGAATGGCGGCTACACACCCCGATGGCAGAAAGGGCGTTAATTGTCCATAACGGAGCAAAAGTGAAACCGGATCAAATTATCCTGCAGGGTCTCGGGAGACCGCTGCCTATTTCAAGAAGAAGGAGCCGACGCCAGCACCATAGCCGTAGCCTGTGCCATCATGTGTGGTCTCAATCGTTCCCAGGGCAATACCGGACGCTGTGAATGGAACCGAAGCCGCGGCCGGCTGCAACACAATTCCGCCGAAGTTACCAGCCGGGAGAGCTGTCAAGATATATGACGGGATGGTGAACGTCCCGGCTTTGGCCGGCGCTTGGCAGAATGCCTGTCGTCCGGTTGCAAATGAGCCATCGAAAGCGCTCGACACCACGATCCGTACGCTGCCGTTCGGCTCGCCGCCGGTCCACGTCACAGTCATGCCGTTAGACCGCGTAACGGTTGTGCCATCGGTCGGGCTGGTCAGTTTGGCAACCTGGGGGAAGGTCGTAGTGGCGGTAAACGGACCGACATTGGCGCCACCGTTGCCTTTGATGGTGTAGCTTCCCGGAACCAGGAACCCGCCCTTGTCGCTGATCGTCGCGGCGACCCCCCCGGCTTTTCCGCCGGTCACCTGGGTACTTCCATTCGGCCCCGCGATGGTGAAGCTTGTACCTCCGTCCAGCCCCACCAGGTCTGTGATGGGCGGCTCGATGTCGGTGTTGAACGGAAGTACAAAGCACGTGCCGTCCGGCTGGTAGTCAATCCAGGACAGGAAGAAAGGCTGGCTCCCGGGGGCGTAGCCCGCGATATTAAGGAATTCGAAGTTGACCTGATCCTGAAAAACCGGAGGAAGCGCTCCGGTGAGCTGGTGGCCGACTGTAATGAAAGCCGAGGCAATCGGAACACCGGACATAACCGCTTGCTCGACGTTCACCGAGGCGAAGCCGGTATTTACCGGTGTGCAATCACGGCTGCCCTTGGCCACCGGAATCGACACCGAATTGCTAAGTGAGCCGCTAACCTGAACCAGCAATGGAACCGCACAGCCCGTTGGCGTGCCGTCCGGTACCTTGAAGACAATCTGATCCTCACCGATGCAGCACCCTGACCGGCCCTGATAGAGTACCTCTGCCTTGGATCCCCCGACGAACAACGACAAGGGAAGATTCGGTATATTCTGGCCCAGTCCGTCGCCCTTCGACTCGTTTCCGGAAACCGGCGCCAAACCTGTGGCCCAGAGAATCAGAGTGTCGCCAGGGTTCGCCGCGCCGCAGGCGGTGTTGGGACCGCCGCAAGGATTCGCTTTCGCGGCGGAAACCAGGCTGTAGTCAGGGAAAGTCACGATGCCCGGCCCGGTGCCGGTGGAGTCGATCGTAAAAATGCCCAGAGTGCTCACTCCGATACCATGGCCGCCGCTGCCGGATTGGCCGTTATAAGTCACCTTGAAAGTTCCGCTTCCCGTGGGTGTATTAGAGGGCAGCAGCGCCGCGATTTGTTTTTCGGAGGTGTAGTAAATGAGCGCATCCACGGTAGTGGACCCGACTGTCACCGCAACCGATGTGCCGCTTAAGCTGGTGTTCTGGAAGGGCGAGGCAGCGATCGAGATATTCGCCGGCCCAAGGCCGGCGCCCTTGATTACGAAAATGGACCCAATCGCGATGGGCTGCCCTCCCGGGATGTTGCTGGCGGCATTCTGAATGGCCATAATGGCCGGAGCCGCGTTCGCGATGACGGAGCTAATGGCCAGGAGTACTGCGGTGACGAGAGTGCGCATCGGATTCAGTTGTCGAAGAATATCACAGGTTGTCAAATCCTGATCCTCTAAAAGTTGAGGTCTGTGGTGTTTTTTTTCTGTTGCGCACCGTCTTTTGGCGCTCGGCCGTAGTGGCAATTCTGTTCCGTTGGAGTCCCTCACGGGTACGCGGAAGTTATCTCGAAACACCTTTCGCGACAGCCTTGGGATTCGGAACGAGAAGGCGGACTGTAACGATTGATCGAGGTTGGTACTTGGTTGTGTCACGCCCGAGGCTGACATCTGCCGCCTCGGCGGCTACATCCTGCCGCGGTAGCGTTTAGCGTGGCCCTTGGGTTGATCGTCGATTTATCCGGACCCCAGCCACAAATGGAGGAGACTTCTCCTTCCTGATCGCGGCCATCACAAAATTCAAGCCACGTCAAAATAGACGCGTTCACCACGAGCGGCCCCTGTATCGGTGATTAATATGCAGCGAGACACGGCTCATTCCGAGCTGATTATACGCAAGCCGAGGCGCCTTCTAGGTGGTCCGCCGTCCCTCTAAGTCCCATGAACGCCAACTTGCGGCATAAGCGCGCATGCGCGGGGGAAGGTGGCATCGGGAAGCATAGGCGATTACACGCTCTTGTGCGATCCCCCTGGCGTGATTACGACTGTTTCGTGTGCACGCGTCCCGGTGGCAGCATGGAGGTAGAGGGACAAGGAGGTTACCTGAGGAGAACAAAAACTCGTTCTAGACCATTACGAATCTTTCGTCAACCAGCAGGACGCCGAGGCCGTCAGGAGGCACTTGGCGCCTGATTTTCGGGACCATGAGATGCCTCCGGGCGCGTCGGCCGGTCCCGAGGTCGCCCTCCAATTCCGGGCCATGCTGCACGCGGCTTTTCCCGACTTGCGAATCACGATTGAAGACATAGTGGCGGAAGGCGACCGGGTTGCCGTGCGCGCCAGGTGGACGGGCGCCCACCGCGGGCCCCTGCCCATAGTTCCGGTTCCGGTCGGCAATCGCCCGTTCTCGTTCACCGGGATGGTGTTCTGGCGCGTGCCGCGACCACAAGATTGTGGAGCGCTGGGCGAACATCGACCGTCTGGCACTGATACAACAGCTTACCGCCGACTCGTGAGCCGGAACCGGCCGGCCGCCTGATCAATCGAGCCGTTTTACGTCCGACCCGACTATCTGAAGCAACTCCGGACGCGGTGCCCGGAATCAGCGTCGGCAACTCCTCGTTAATGTGGATTGCTTCTGATCCGGCCACTCGGACCGCATATCGGCAACGCACCTCAAAAACGGCTTTTATTGAGCTTTTATTAAAAGGTAGCGCCGGTAACAGCAGTGCGGCCCTGGGCATTAGCGTCCACAAGCGGCGCACCAGGGCACGACTCGGGCGAACCGGGCCAGCTCGATCCGCGGTATTTGCCCAAGATGCGCCCCATAAACAGAAGGACAGGTAAAACGATCCGCTGAATGGCTGGTGGCGGAACCGAAAGCAACTGTGTGTCGCGATGGCGCCAGAGCACGTGCGCGAGATGGAAGATCGATGGCCTACCCTTAGAGCTGGCGTTGAGAACCGCAAATACCGCCTGCAGGTAGCGATCCAAGTCCACCGCCGGAACTACCCGACCGCTAAGCTCCAACAGATCGTCGCCCGCGTTCCACCAGCGATGAGGAAGGCCCGCGGGTAAGACTGCGGTTCCCCCAGTTGGCACGATGATCTTCTCCGTCCCGACTTGGGCGCCGAGCGTTCCCGCTTTCACGAAGCTCTCCTCGTGTTCATGGAAATGCACGTGGAGAGGCGGACCGCTTGCTCGTGGCGGCAGGGAGCCATCGAGTGTTAGAACGATTTGTCCCTGGGCGTCGTGCATGCGGCGCATCCGCAAGATCTCTCCAGTATGGCGGTTCTCCAACCTCAGACAGTTATCCACGATCCACCCTCGCTTGTGGCCTATGCGCTCCGAAAACAACTTCTATGTAAATCTTATCAGTGGGCCCGCCAACTGGCAGCAAACCGAAGGCAATCCACTCTGACGCATCACGCCCATGTCGTGGATTGCTCAAAACGGGAGTCTGGTTCGATTTTTACAAGCCAACCCGCAATCAACCCGCGGGTAGCGTTTAGCGTCCATTTAGTCGAGAAATGTGGAGATCCACATTTCTCACCGGCAACCGCTTCCGCGTCTACACAGCCAGTCACAGATCCGCAAAATAAATTTCCCGCCTACTCCTACCGCCTCTAAACCGCAATTTCCGCAATATCCCCATCCGATTCCCGCCACCCGTCCGCTATATTCAAACCGGAAAAGAGAACCACGATGCATCCACAACCGATCGTCCCTGCACAACCCTGCGACCGCCGCGCCTTCAGCAATCTGAAGCATGGCCTCACAGGCCGCATTTACCTCCTCACCCAAGCCGACCAGTCGGCCTATGATGCCCTGTCCCGCGGCCTCCGCGAATCTCTGGCTCCCGAAGGCGCCATGGAGACCGAACTCGCCCAGGCGATTGCCGATGACCGCTGGCGTTTGAACCGCGCCGCCACGTTTGAAAGCTCCATCTTCGCCGAAGGCGCCGAAAAATTCGCCCAGTCGGCCGAAGCCACGGGTGAGCCCGAACTCGACGCAGCGTTCGCTCAAGGCCGCACTTGGCTCGCCGAAGCCCGCAACCTCAACTTGCTCACCCTCTACGAGAGCCGCATCCAGCGCCGCTTCGAAAAGAACATGGCCGAGTTGCGCAGACTCCAGGCCGAGCGCAAAGCCGCCCTCGCCGCAGCCATCGAAGAGGCAGCCCTGCTCTCCCATGCCGCGGAATCAAAAGGCGAATCCTACAATCTGGCAGAAGCCTTCCAACTCCGCAATTTTGAATTTTCAACCGTGGAAATCACCCGCATGGTCTCTCGCTGGCGCCGCTTGATCGAAGCGAAAAAGCTCTCCGTCGCGCCCCGCAAGGCGCAGCGGATCGCCGCATAACCGCGTCAAGAGCTCGAAACGCACTTCTCTTGGCCGCGTACCGACGCCGCCGCCGCTCTTTGAAATCCGAATATCCGCCTGCCGCCACACGCAGGTCGAAGTGCGCTCCAAAATAAAAAGACGCCGGAAAGCGCGCTTTCCGGCGTCCTTGAAAAAGTGCGAACTGGAATCGGTCTACCGTGCCGCCGCTTGCGCCACGCCGGCTTGGTCCTTCAACGCATCGGCCTTATCGATCGCTTCCCAGGTGAAGGTGTCCTCTGAGCGTCCAAAGTGCCCAAACGCCGCCGTCTTGCGATAAATCGGCCGCCGCAATTTCAGCGCATCGATGATGCCGCGCGGCGTCAGGATGAAGTTCTGGCGCACCAGTTCCGTAAAGCGTTCGTCTGGAATGACGCCTGTACCGAAGGTGTCTACCATCACGGAAACCGGCTCGGCCACGCCGATCGCATAAGCCAATTGCACTTCGCAACGTGACGCCAGCTTCGACGCCACAATGTTCTTCGCGATATAGCGCGCCATGTAGCAGGCCGAGCGATCTACCTTCGTGGGGTCCTTGCCCGAGAATGCCCCGCCGCCATGACGGCCCATGCCGCCGTAGGTGTCGACGATGATCTTACGTCCGGTGAGACCCGTGTCGCCGTGGGGTCCGCCCACCACGAAACGGCCGGTGGGGTTGATGTGATACTTGGTCTGCGAATCCACCATATTGCCCGGCACCACGTTGTCGATGATGTGCTTCTTCACTTCGCGCCGCAGCTCTTCGGTGGAAACATCGGGGCTGTGTTGCGTCGAAATCACCACCGCTTCGATGCGCACCGGCTTATTGCCAACGTACTCCACGCTTACCTGGCTCTTGCCGTCGGGACGCAGGAAGTTCAAAACACCTTCGCGCCGCGCGGTCGAAAGGCGCTGCACCAGTTTGTGCGCCATCATTATCGGCAGCGGCATCAGTTCGTTGGTCTCGTCGCAGGCAAAGCCGAACATCAGACCCTGGTCCCCGGCGCCGCCCGTATCCACGCCCATCGAAATATCGGGCGATTGCGATTGAATCAGGTTGTGCACGCCGCACGTATGCGCGTCAAAACCGTACGAAGCGTCGTTATAGCCAACATGATCGATAGTGCCGCGCGCGATGCGCGGAACGTCGACATAGGTGGTAGTCGTGATTTCGCCGGCCACAATGCAACTGCCGGTAGTCACCAAAACTTCGCAAGCCACGCGTCCGGTGGGGTCGTCCGTCAGAACCGCGTCCAGGACGGCGTCTGAAATCTGGTCCGCGATCTTATCGGGATGCCCTTCGGTAACCGATTCCGAGGTGAAAAGATGTCTTTGATTACTAGCCAAGATGATCTCCTTACAAACCTAATCTTCTAAACCTTTGCGTCTCTTCGATGATTCAAACCGCCTCAGTACCGGTAATGCTCCGGCTTATAAGGCCCTTCCACCGCCACTCCCAAATAATCCGCCTGCTTCGGTGAGAGCGTGGTCAACTTCACGCCAATCTTCTCCAGGTGCAGACGCGCCACCTCCTCATCCAGTTTCTTCGGCAGCGTGTAAACCCCGGGCTTGTAGGAATCGCGATTCTTCCATAAGTCAAGCTGCGCCAGAGTCTGGTTTGAAAAGCTATTGCTCATCACGAAACTGGGGTGCCCGGTTGCGCAACCGAGATTGACCAGCCGTCCCTCAGCCAGCATAAAGATCGCGGAGCCGTTGGGGAACGTGTACATATCCACCTGCGGTTTGATGTTGATCTTCTTCGCGTCCGAGGTGTTCAACCGGTCCACCTGAATCTCGTTGTCGAAGTGGCCGATGTTGCAGACAATCGCCTGGTCTTTCATCTTCTGCATGTGCTCCAGCGTAATGATGTCGCAGTTGCCGGTGCACGTAACGTAGATATCGCCGCGGCCCAGGGTATCTTCAATAGTCGTGACTTCGAAACCTTCCATTGCCGCCTGCAGTGCATTGATCGGGTCGATTTCGGTCACGATCACGCGCGCGCCCATGCCGCGCAGCGAATGCGCCGAGCCCTTGCCCACATCGCCGTATCCGCAAACCACCGCCACCTTGCCCGCTACCATGACGTCCGTCGCGCGCTTGATGCCGTCCGCCAGCGATTCGCGGCAGCCGTAGAGATTATCGAATTTCGATTTCGTCACCGAATCGTTCACGTTGATCGCCGGAACCAGCAACGCGCCAGCTTCGTGCATCTTATATAAGCGGTGTACGCCGGTGGTGGTCTCTTCGGAAACCCCGCGCCAATCTTTCACAACGTCGTGCCAGCGGCGCGGGTTCTTGGCGTGAACTTCCTTCAACAGATCTTTGATGACCTTCTCTTCATGGCTTTCCGACGGCGTGTTCACCCAGTCGCTGCCGTTTTCCAGCTCATAACCTTTATGGATAAGCAGCGTCGCGTCGCCGCCGTCGTCCACAATCAACTCCGGCCCTTTGCCGTCGCTGTGGCTTAACGCCTGATAGGTACACCACCAATAATCTTCGAGCGATTCACCCTTCCACGCGAATACCGGAACGCCCGAAGCCGCGATACCCGCTGCGGCGTGATCCTGCGTGGAGAAGATGTTGCAGCTTGCCCAACGCACCGATGCGCCCAGGTCCGCCAGCGTCTCAATCAGCACCGCCGTCTGAATGGTCATGTGCAGTGATCCGGTCACGCGCACGCCGGCCAGCGGCTTCTCTTTGGCATACTTGCGTCGGATCGACATCAGCCCCGGCATTTCGCTTTCCGCAATTGAGATCTCTTTGCGGCCCCAGTCGGCCAGCGCCAAATCGGCGACTTTAAAATCGGTTTGGTTCAGTGTGGCTGTACCCATATTTACCTCGTATCAATAAATCTTGATAGGTTGATATTATAATATTTCCCAACATGGCGTCAATCCTAAAAGCGCTTCGTCTGGCGGCCGATCCCAACCGTCTCCGGTTGCTGCTTCTCCTCGAACACGAGGAGCTTTCCGTCGCTGAATTGCAGGAAATCCTCGCCAAAGGCCAGAGCCAGATTTCGACGCATCTCGCACAATTGAAACAGGCTGGGCTCGTGGACGACCGCCGCACCGGCAAGAACGCGTTCTATCGCCTCAACGCTCCCGCCGAACTGATGGAACTGCTGCGTAAAGCCGCGCACGAAATCCCTGAAGCAGAGCAGGACCGGCAGGCCATGCGTCTCGCCCTTCGCAAGCGGCAGGACAAGATGCGGCGCTATTTTGATGAGCTTGCCGGCAAATTCGGCCGCCAATACGTCCCCGGCCGCTCCTGGAAAGGCATCGCCGAAGCGCTTCTCAAGCTCATGCCTCCCTTGGTGATTGCCGATCTCGGGGCCGGTGAGGGCACCCTTTCGCAACTCATGGCGCAGACCGCCAAGCGCGTCATAGCCATCGATAATTCCGAGAAAATGGTGGAATTCGGTTCCGATCTCGCGCGCAAGCACGACATCGGCAATCTCGAGTACCGTCTCGGAGACTTGGAGGATGTGCCCATTCGCACCGGCACGGTCGATCTCGCGTTTCTCAGCCAGGCGTTGCATCACGCACGTCATCCCGAACGTGCTGTCGGCGAAGCTTGGCGCATTTTGAAGCCGGGCGGCCGCATCGCCATACTCGACCTCAGCCGCCACAACTTTGAGGAAGCCCGCGAGATGTACGCCGATCTTTGGCTCGGCTTCACCGAACTCGAGATCGAACGCCTGCTCAAAACCGCCGGCTTTCGCAACGCCGAGACCGCCATCGTCTATCGCGAACAGGACCCGCCTTATCTCGAAACCCTCCTAGCCGTTGCCGAAAAGCCGGCAGCTTAGCAGATTCGCCTTCAAGGCGTTCCCTTCCGCTGACTTGCCTGCGCGTTTCTTGAGTTCGCTGCGTCTTCCGTATAGATGGTTCATTGGGAGGATTGTGTTCAGGCCCTACTCTTCTATCGCGCCGCCGGGTTCCGGGCTTTTCTCTTGTTTTGCTGTGTACTTGCGGCCTCGGCTCTAACCAGGCCAATGGAACTCCGGCAGACCCGCTATGAGGTCCGCGCCGGTGAACCCGCAGAAGTCTCAGCCCCTTCGGAGACGCTCGACTTTCTCTCCGCCGCCAAAACCCGTCGCGTCGAAGTTGCCGGAGCAGCCGCCGAGGGAATCGTGGTAGCTCCCAATCGGGCGGGAAAGATGGTAGTTGCCGCATCCCTGCGCGCCAAACCGGGCGAGTACGCCGTCACCATATCCGCCGCCAGCGCCACCGGCGAAGAGCGCCAGGCCGCGGCAACCGTCTTGGTGAAGCCCCGCGTTACCGTGCCAAACGGCTCTACACGCAACCCTGTGGTCCTCCTAAATGGATGGGAAACCGGCTTCACCAACTCCTGCCCCATTTCCCTCAACTCATCGGATACGTTCGGCAACCTGGCCCAATACCTTGTCGCCGACGGCGTCCCAGTCGTCTATTTTTTCGACAACTGCCTGGAAGACGCCAATCAAGCCGTCGAGACATTGGGCAACGACCTCGGCGCTTTTCTGAAGACCATTCAATTCGACGACGGCACGCAGGTTCCCCAGATCGATCTTGTTGGTTTTAGCCTGGGCGGACTCATTGCCCGTTCCTATCTCGCCGGGTTACAGCCCGATCAGTCGCTCACTCCTCCAAGCCCTACGCTGGTCGGCAAGCTGGTCCTCCTTGCGACGCCCAACTTTGGATCATTTATCGCCGGCAGTTACGTCAACTCGATTGCCGCGGGCACGCAGAGTGCGGAGTTGATGCCCGGCAGCGCATTCCTTTGGAATCTTGCCAACTGGAATCAGCGCACAGACGACCTGCGCGGGGTGAGCGCCATTTCGGTGATTGGTAACGCGGGCTCCTATACTCCAGTCCTGGGGTCGAGTACTTTCCTGACTAATGCCAGCGATGGATTGGTCTCCCTAACCAGCGCCTCCGGCGGTTTTGTTACTCTGCAGCCCTCTATTACGCGCATCGTACCTTATTGTCACGTCGACCCGTCGGCATTTACCAATCCGGTCTTTGGAACTTTCATGTGTAATTCCGGCGGCATCGCCAACGTCACCTCCAGCTCTCACCTGACAGGCCAAATCGTGCGCTCTTTTCTATCGGGCACGTCGGATTGGACATCAATCGGAACCTCCCCTGCCGCCGACCCCTACCTGTCCAAAAACGGAGGAATGTTCTTTGCCCTGGTGAATAGCTCGGGCGCCTATGCGGCCGATGTCAGCCAGGTCGCATGGGGAAACCTGCAACTGACAAACGGCGGCAATATCAATACCATCTTTTACACCGATTTCGTATCCGGGACGGGAAATATCCAGGTCAGCAGCGCTTCGCTGGGAACGCTCAACTGTGGCTCCTACGCGCAGACCTTCGGCTACTTCTCGGCGGTGCGCTGCAAGGTCAACGCCTCTATTTTCTCCATTGGTCCGCTATTGACCACTTCGCCGCTGGTGGTTACGTCCGGCGGCCCAATCACCATCCGCGGCGCTGCTTTCAGCGGCCAGTGCATCGACTGCAAAGTCACGGCTACTCCGGCCGGTTCCACCGCCCAAATCCTGCAGATAAACTCGTGGACGAATACCGCGATCACCGCCGTACTACCCGCCGGCCTGACCGGGTTCATGACCATCACCGTGTATGCCGTCACCGGCGCCGACAACCTGGCGATTATGGCGGCTACCGCGTCGCCCTCAATTATCGCCGCAAGCCCCGCCAGCTTGCAGTTCAGCTATACCGCGGGCGACGCCGTTCCCGCGTCGCAATCCATCCAGATCGCCAACAGCGGCGCGGGAAGTCTCGCCTGGACCGCTACGGCGAGCGCCTCCTGGTTAAGCGTTACCCCGGCATCCGGGACGGACGCATCCACCCTCACGGTTTCCGTGTCCCCCTCCGGACTCGACGCCGGCACATACACCGGCAACATTCAGATCGCGGCTACCGGCGCCTCGAATACTCCGGTTTCTGTTCCCGTGACATTTACGGTTACTGCGGCGCCGCCCGTCCTCGCCGTATCGCCGCAGTCGCTGTCCTTCACTTACTCGACTGGCGCCGCGCCGCCTGCGGCCCAGACCGTATCGATCGCCAACACGGGCGGCGGCGCGTTGTCGTGGACGGCCACGGCAACCGATTATTGGCTCGCGCTCTCCGCTACATCGGGCAGCGCGCCAGGGACGCTTTCCATTTCGATCAACCCTGCGAATCTGGCCCCCGGAACCTATACAAGCCAGGTACAGATCGCCGCGGCGGGCGCGACCGGTAGTCCCTCGTCGATTGCCGTCACGCTCGTTGTAGAAGGGACGCAGGCCGCTCCCAACATCACCGCGGTTGCGAATGCCGCCAGTTACCAGCCGGGTTTCGCGTCGGCCACCTGGCTCTCCATCTTCGGAACGAACCTTTCCAGCGCCACGTATAGCTGGCAGAATTCCGACTTCGTCAACGGCCTGTTGCCTACTTCTCTCGAAGGCGTATCCGTCACCGTCAACGGCAAGCCCGCGTTTGTCGACTACATCAGCCCTACCCAAATCAACGTCCTCGCGCCAGACGACACGGCCACAGGGATGGTCCAGGTACAAGTAACCACAGCGCGGCAGGCCAGTAACTCATTCGGCGTTTCCAAGACCCAGTTCGCGCCCGCCTTCTTCACCATCGATAACGGCGCTTACGCCGCCGCGCTGCATTCCGACTACACGCTGGTGGGGAGCGCAAACCTGCTACCGGGCGTCACGACGCGCCCCGCGCAGCCCGGTGAAACCATTCAGATCTACGGCGCCGGGTTCGGGCCCACCAATCCGGCTCTGCCCACGTCCCAGGTGGTGACCACGCCCGCCGTGCTCGCGAATACGGTGCAAGTTACCATCGGCGGCATAAGCGCGACGGTCACTTACGCTGGCTTAGTCGAATCGGGAACCTATCAGCTGAATGTTACGGTCCCCAGCCTGCCGAACGGGGACGCGGCGGTAGTCGCTACTATTGGCGGTGTTACGACGCAAACCGGCGTGTCTGTCACGGTGCAGCAGTGAGGCGTCACCTTCTGCCGCGCAATCTGGCAATCTCGCGCCGGTCGCGCTTGGAAGGTTTCCCTTCCCTGGTTCCTTCGACATTCTGCATCGCCCGGCGCTCCGCCGCCAGCTTCAACCGCAACTCGCGGCTTTCTTCGGTCTCGCGGTACAACCGCTGCGCGACAGCCGCCGGCCCGCGTATCTCACTGAGCCCCAGCACGTCAATTTGAAAATCGCCGCTGTCGTTTCTTATCCGCAGCCGGTCGCCCATGTGCACTTCGCGCGCGGGCTTAGCCTGCTGCTCATTGCATTCGATTCTGCCCAACTCGCAGGACCGCGCCGCAAGCGTGCGCGTCTTGAAAAATCGCCCCGCCCACAGCCATTTATCTATCCTCACCCTGATAGCATGTCATCCGAAGCCCTCTCCCGTCTATGTCACCGCAATACCTGCATAGTCTACAACTCGAGAGAGATGAATGTAGCGCCACTGAGGCGTGGCCGATGTCAGGCCGCTTTTCTCGGCGGAATGAGACGAGGCCGTTAGCGCTTGGATGGCGTCTTGGGCGTAGCGCCGCTCTTGCGGATCAAATCGTCCAGCAGGTCCACGGCTTTGTCGATGGGTAGAATATCAGCCAGATCGATCGGTGTCTTGCCGCGCCCATCCCGCTCATCGAGCGGGGCGCCTTTTCGGCAATAAATTCGATGACCTTACAGATCTCGGGTTGGGTAGAGGTGGCCATCGTACCGCTTACGGATGCGTGCACGAGGGTTGCACCGGAAGTGGTCACGACCTTGACATCTGGATCGAGCTCATACGCGTACTTCACGATTTCGACGTGGCCGCTTCCCACAGCCGACATCAGCAGCGTGGTCCCATCCTGCGCTTTGAGCTTGGGGTCGCCGCCGGCCGCAGCCAACGCGCGAAGCACTTCCATGTGATTCGCCTTGGCGGCCATCATCATGGGAGTCTGTTCACCCGCCGGGGCTCGGAAACCTCCACCTCCACCGCCGCCGCCGCGGCCCCCGCCAACGGCAGTCTTCGCCGTACGGGCATTCGGATCGGCCTTTTTCGCCAGCAGTTTCTCAACGAGCGCTAAATCGCCGGACTGCGCCGCGGTGTGCAACGGCGTGTTGCCGGCCTTGTCGGCGACGTTCGGGTCGGCTCCGCCATCCACCAAAGCAGAAGCCGCCAAAGTGCCCTTGCTGGCCGCTGCCACAAGCAATACCTTCGTGCCGTCGGGCAGCGCAAAATTGGGACTAACGCCGGCGGTGAGAAGCTCACGCACGGACTTAGGGTCGTTCTTGATTGCCGCGAAAACGATTGCCGTGAAGCCGCTCTTCGACGCGGCGTTGACGTCGGCCTTGTTGTCGATCAGAACCTGCACTACGTCTGGGTGGCCTTCCGCGGCCGCCCACATCAGTGCGGTTTGCCCTTTGCGAGTTTCCGGCAGGTTCACATCCGCGCCATGGGCAAGCAACAGTTTCACCGTATCGACGCTGCCCGCGCCGGCGGCAATCATGAGCGCGGTTTCGCCATCCCAGCGCGCGACGCTGGCGTCGGCGCCGGCCTTCAGCAGATGCTCTACCAGAGTGGCGTCGCCGTTAGCCGCGGCTAGAGTGACCGGCGTTTCGCCATATTCGTCCGCAGTCTTCGCATTGGCGCCGGCGGCTAACAGCAAATCGGCGGACGGTCGATCATCCAGATAGGCGGCCCATGCCAACGCAGTGGCTCCATCAGGTTGCGCCGCGTTTACATCGGCATGTTGGGCGAGGAGCGAACTGACGGCTTTCGGGTCGCGGCGTTTTACGGCATCGGCAAGGCGGAGATCGCCAGAGGCGGCCGCGCAGCAAGTCGCGGTGAATAGGCCCGCCGCAACGTACCGGGGCCAAACTCGGGATTTCATAAACTCTCCTCTAGACGGTCAGGTGTTCAAGATCGCCTGTGGCATCGCCGAAATTTTCGGTGTGCACGCCGGCTTTGTCGAGCATGCTTACTAAGAGATTGTTCAGCGGCGTATCCTTCGGATAGTTCAGGTGCCGTCCGCCTTTGATCTGTCCGCCGCCGCTGCCCAGGATAGCAGTAGGAAGTTCGTGATGCGTATGCACGTTGGCATCGCCAAGACCGCTGCCGTAAAGGATCAGGCTGTGATCGAGCAGGTTGCCATCGCCATCCGGCGTTGCCTTCAATTTTGCCAGAAGGTACGCGAACGTCTCGACCAGGTGCGCGTCGATTTTGGCGACCTTCTCGATTTTTACGGGATCGTTCTGGTGGTGCGTAATGGAGTGATGCCCGTCGGAGATTCCAATGGAGCGGTAAGGACGGTTGCTGCCGGCTTTGCCGAGCATGAGCGTGATGACGCGGGTCATGTCGGTTTGGAACGCCACGACCTGCATATCCATCATGAGCTTGGCATGATCTTCAAACTCAGCCGGGATAGAGCTCGGACGCTCCATAATGGGTAACCTGAGCTGCGTGCTCTGCTGCTCCGCCTTCTGGATGCGACGCTCGATATCGCGGATGGATTCCAGGTACTCACTGAGCTTGTTCCGGTCGCTCTTGCCAATCCTCGTCTCCAGGCGGTCGACGCTTCCGGACACGTAATCCAGGATGCTGCGCTCTTCTTCGAGCATCGCCATGCGAGCGGCGGGATCGGTGCTGTCACCATCGCCAAATAGGCGCTCAAATACCGTACGCGGATTGACTTCCACCGGAAGAGGCGTCGTCTCGCTGCGCCAGGAGACGGTGTTGGTGTATGCGCAGCTATAACCCGAGTCGCACCCACCGGCTAGCGAGGGACCTTCAAGGCCAAGTTCCAGAGAGGATAGTTGCGTGTTCTTGCCAAGCTCTCTTGCGGCCAACTGGTCGGCCGAGATGCCCGCGCGGATGCCCACGCCTTCGGTCTTCTTAGGATGAACGCCAGTGAGCCAGGTGGCTCCTTCGCGGGCGTGGTCGCCCGCGCCATCGCCCAACGCGCGGCCGTTCGCCTGGGCTAGTCCGGTGAGCACCACCAATTCCTCGCGGAACGGCTCCAGAGCCTTCATGGTGGGAGTGAATTCGAAGCCTGTTCCCTCGGTCGCCGGCATCCATCGATTCAGAATCATGCCGACCGGATGGTAGACAAATCCCAGCCGGACAACGGGCTTTGCGGCGTCGGCTTTGGCCAAGGCCGGAACCATGGAATCGAGCAGCGGCAACGCCAAAGCTGTACCGAGACCACGCAGGAATGTGCGGCGATGCAAATGTTTCTTGGTGACGATCATGGTTCCGAAGTCCTCCTCATCTGAAATGGCGTGCTTTTTACAATGTCGGCGATCAATGCCGAAACGCGGTAATCATCGTGCGACGCTTGCCGCATGATGGAACGTACCGCAGGCATGTCGTAATATTCCAAACCGCGACCCAGGGCGTAAGTGAGCAACTTTTCAGTCACGGTAGTTTCGAATTGGTCGCGGTAGTTCGCGAGCAAAAGCTTTTTCAATCCCGCAGGTCCGTCAAACTGCGCGCCCCCGGGCAGTTTGCCCGAGCTGTCGATGGGGGCGCCGGAATCCTTCGTGCGGTACTTACCGACGCCATCGAAATTCTCCAGCGCAAACCCGATCGGGTCCATACGGGTATGGCAGGACGCGCAAACCGGGTTGGCGCGATGCATTTCCATTTGCTCGCGCATCGTGAGCTGCCTTCCGTCCTTCGCGTGCGCTACCAAATCCGGAACGTTTTGCGGTGGAGGCGGAGGAGGAGAGCCGAGCAGGTTGTCGAGAACCCATTTGCCCCGCTGCACTACCGAGGTCCGGTTGGGGTAGGAGGTCACAGTGAGAATGCTGCCTTGTCCAAGCAAGCCGCCGCGATTGGGGTCAGTGAGCTTCACCTCGCGAAACTGCGGACCATAAATATTTGCAATGCCGTAATGTTCAGCCAAACGCTGATTCAGAAACGTATAGTTCGCGTCGAGCAGATCTATTACGCTTCGATCCTCGCGCAGGATGTTCTGAAAGAATAGCTCCGTCTCCTGCTGGAAGGCGCGGCGCAGACTCTCGTCGAACTCGGGAAACGCATCGGGATCGGGCTTCTGCTGCGAGAGATTTCGGATATAGAGCCACTGTCCGGCGAAGTTCGAAACCAGCGAATCCGAACGCGGATCGTCAAGCATCCGGCGTATCTGGGCATTCAGAACCACCGGGTCTTTGAGCTTTCCCTTTTCAGCCAAATCGAGCAACTGGTCGTCGGGAACAGTGCTCCACAGGAAGAATGACAGCCTCGATGCCAGTTCGAAATCGGTAATCCGATACATGCCGCCGGGCGCAACGCCCTTCGGATCCATCTCCACGCGGAACAGGAAGTCGGGAGAAACAAGCAAAGCGCGAAGAGCTTTTTCGATACCGAAATCAAAATCGTGCTCCGTGCGGCCGCTGTGATAAAAGGCCAGCAACGGTTTGAGGTCCGCATCAGTGACCGGCCTACGGAACGCGCGACGTTCCACGGTAGAAAGAATGGTGCGGGCGCAGGGCTCCTCGTCCTTACTGGTTGCCGGATGGCACACGAAAATCCGCGCGCGGCTGGGCGTGTTGCCGGGACCGGTAATATTGTAAGGTCCGCCGAGCAGAATACTTGTCACTTGCGGGCGGGCGAAGGCTTCCGGAACTTCGAAACGCCGCAGCTTCGCGCCATCCAAGCGCAAGTCCAATTGCGCCATTTGCGACTGGCCCTTGCCACCGGACAGCGCGGCCGCACCGGCGCCGCCGCCACCGCCACGTCGTCCGCCGCCGCCGGGTATCACTTCGGCTTTCGCAGACTCTCTGAGGAAAGTCACGCCGATGGTACGCAAACCTGCTGGAATGGCCTGGCGAATCTCTAGAGGCGTACCGCTTCCGTCGCCACCGGTGTTCAGCTTCACTCGAATCGAGTATTCGGCGTCGACTGGGAAGTAGTAACGCAGCGTGAAACCGCCGCGCGAATCGAAGGGTAGATCGTCACTGACGCGTTCGTTGCGGTCTGGCGCGGTGCTTCCGGGTGCATCCTGACGACCGGAAAACTCCTCGATCGCGGGCTTAATATTTGTGTCGCCTACCGCCAGCCGGCTCACCATCCGAGCCACCGACATGTATCTTTCGAGCAGCGCAGTGGAAAGAGACAGCACATCTCCAATGTTGTCGAACCCATAACCCGAATCGTCGACGGGCAGCGAGGCGCCGGGTTGAATGTCGAGCGCCAGAATGTCGCGAATGGCGTTGCTGTATTCCGCCCGGTTGAGGCGGTGAACCGCCGGCCTGCCCGGATTAGGATGAGCGGCCGCATCCTGGTCTATGGCGGTCTCGATGGTTTTGGTAAACGCGGCGGCATCCGTCGCTGTGGGACGCGGCAAGCCGGCGGGAGGCATCTCGCCGGAACGGACTTTCCGAAGCACTCTTTCCAGAATGGCGGCGTGTGGGCCGACGTTGGAAAAGTCGATTCCTTCCAGTGACACTCCGGCAACTAAGGCCTTTTGGTTGTGGCAACCAATACAATACTGGTTGACCAACTTGCTAGCCGGAGACGCACTGGCAGCACTCGAGGGCCGAGCCTGCGGCCAAGCGGCGCTGCAGGGCAATAGCAAACCCGCAAGGAGAGGCAGGACTGTCCGCTGGGACGAAACTCTCCGCATCTTGCACAGATACATTGATTTAGATTGTCTTTCAACCGGGCGCCAAAATCAATCCCCTCCGAAAGTACGGGCGGTAGATTGGGTCGGGCTGGCGCCGCTACATATATGACATAATTAGGTCGACCTCGGTTACCGAAAGGGCATTAGAAATGTCGAATTGGACCCTTTTTTTTCTCCTCGGCATGGGCGCAATGGTTCCGCTGGCGGCGCAGGTCGGCTCCGGGGGGATGGGTGGAACGACGCCAACTACCGGTAGCGGCGGTCAAACCAGCGTCCAGGCGAATCCGAATCTTGGTTCGGGAGGCGGCGGCCGGGCAAACGATATCTCGCGGCCGGTCTATATCTCCGGCAAAGTTCTCATGCAGGATGGCTCGGTCGCGCCGCAAAATATCACTATCGAAAGAGTTTGCAGTGGAATGTCGAAGACGGTTGCGTATACGGATACGCACAGCCGCTTCAACTTCCGGTGGGGCGACTCCAATATGATCGTCGCGGATGCTTCCGACGCCGGCGCCGGCCATTCTACCTCAGGATATGGAAGTTCCCAATCCGCCGGTGGCGCAAACGCCCTAGCCGCGGATCCTTTCGGAAACCGTATGATGAACTGCGGGGTGCGCGCGAATTTAGCGGGGTTCACGTCCGACACCATCAACCTGTTCAATCGCAGGACGACCGATAATCCCGATATCGGCGCGATCGTCCTCCGGCGGATCGCAGGCGTAGAGGGGTCCTCCATCAGCGTCACTTCGATGCTGGCGCCCAAAAACGCCAAGAAGGACTATGAGCAGGGGCTGCAGGCGCTATTGAAAAACAAGTTGACCGATGCCGCCAAGGATTTCGAGAAGGCAGTGGCAGCTTACCCCAAGTATGCCGATGCGTGGGTGAGCCTGGGTAAAGTGCGTCTGGAACAGCAATCGATAGAGCCGGCTCGCGACGCCCTGGTAAAGGCGACAGAGGCGGATCCGAAACTGGTCGCGCCGTATATTGAGCTTGGCCTTCTTGCCGCGAAGGATGCGAAATGGGAGCTATCCGGTGGATACCTGGATCGCGCCGTAGAACTGGATCCCATCGATTTTCCGCAGGCTTGGTATACCGATGCGGTCGCGAATTACAACCTCAAGAAATATGACGCGGCGGAGAAAAGCGCCCGCGCCGCTGTGAAACTGGACCAGCATCATGTCAACCCACGATCCGACTATCTGCTGGGCCTGGTACTCGCCGAGAAGAAGGATTATGCGGGCGCCGCCGCGGAGCTGACCATATATATGAAGCTTGCGCCCAATGCGCCAGATCTGGCGCAGGTAAAGGATCAGCTTGGACAGATCGAGAAGCTGGCTGCCGCGCCCAAATAGGCTCCAGTTCTTTGCCATTATCGGCGCCGCGGTTTTCACTGTCGCCACGAACACGTCCGCACAGAATAGTACGGTCGATGCCAGTGAGTTGCTGGCGCGAGGCGTAGCGCTGATTCCATCGAAGCCCGCCGAGGCTGTGAAACTGCTGCAACAGGCGCTGCGACTGAATCCTCAGCTTCCCACGCTACGGTACGAGTTGGGCCTTGCGTATCATGCGATCGGCGACGAGGCGGATGCGGCGGCCGAGCTGCGCGAGGCGGTAACCGACACTCCCGAATCCGCCGCTGCGCACAACTATCTGGGCATCGTTTCGTTTCAAATGGGAGACGCGAAGGCCGCGCGCGAAGAGTTCCGCGCCGCTGCGAAGCTCGCTCCCAAGGATCCGAACGCGCACTTCAATTTAGGCGAAGCAATGGCGCGAACCGGAGATAGCAATACGGCGGTCGAAGAGCTTCGCCTGGCGACGGAGCTTGCCCCAAACGATAGCGGACTTACGCGCCTTCTCAATTCAGTGGAAACCGCGCTGGCAGCGTCAGAGAACCGGATCAGGGTCGACGTAAGGCAGGTGGTGGTTCCCGTAGTGGTGACGGACCGGGAGGGGCATCACGTGACGGGCCTCACGCAGGCCGATTTCAAGGTCTTCGAGGATGGCGTAGAGCAGAAAATCACGGGCTTCGGCGTAGAACAATCGGGCTTGCCACTGACCGGTATCCAAGCGATGGGCGAGTCGTCGCTCAGTGCCCCCACAGCATCATCACCAGCTACGCCGGCCCCCGCTGCCGCGCGCGCCACAGTACGCCGCACCTACATGATTTGCATCGACACGCTGCACGCTTCCTTCAATAGTTTCGCGGCTGCCAGGGACGCGCTGGCGAAGCTCTTCCAGCAGGAACACTCCCCCGGGTCCCAATACGTGGTGGTCGCTCTGGGCGCCTCGGCGGAGATGGTGCTCAATGTGACTTCCGATCCCTCCGCGGTGCTCAGCGTCTTTCAAAGCAAGAAATACCAAAAGCTCTTTCTCGATGGTCAAATGGGAGGTCTCAAAGCGGAAATGGAACGATTCCGCCGCGACCTGGTGGAGACGCGCGAAGCCTGCAATCTCGCTTCCATGGACAAGATATTTCAGTCGAAGTGCGAAGCCGGCATGACGCGAGTCAACGCAAGAGCATCGCAAATCGCTGAACTGGATCGCACTTTGACCGTAGGTTTTCTGCGGGAATTGCGCGCATTAATTGCGCAACTGGCGCGCGCCCATGACCGGCGAACGGTGATTCTGCTATCGGACGGTTTCGAGATTGAGCCAGGCCGCGAAGCTGCAACTCTGTTGAACGCCTATTTCCCATTCGCGTCCCACTGCTTTGTGCCACCCACAATCAGTTGCCTGCAGAGCGATCTAACGGCAACCGTGCGCTTGCAGGATGAGTTCGAGCCGATTCTACAACTGGCGGCGAGAAACAACGTTACGATCGACACCATCGATTCGCGTGGACTTTACGGACAGAAGGCATTCGACGCGTCTAACCCGGGGAACCCTCCCAATGTGGATGGCGCGGTAGGCCGCGCCGAGAGAGATGCGGCCTCCGCTCAGGGGAACACCCTCGCAGAATTCGCGGAGGCGACGGGCGGAACGGCGTTTCACAACAACAACAATCTGGTGAGCGGCCTGCAGCGCGCTTTTGCCGATGGCCGCGACTACTATACTCTGGCTTACGTTTCGGGCAACGCGAATTTCGACGGCAAATTCCGCGCGATTACGGTTCAGGTGCGTGATCGCAACGCAGTGGTGAATGCGAAGCGCGGTTACTGGGCCGCCCAGTAGCCAGGCTTGGCGCGAAGAGTTAGGGTTTTGTCGCTGGTCTCTACCATGATGCTTCGGAACTTGCCGTCATGGGCGGCATTCTTGGGAGTGTACGTAATCAAGTAATACTCACGGCCATCGGCCAGCGCGCCATGCAGTTGTTTCAGCATGTCGCCGCCACTATGGAAGTAAACTCCGCCAGTGGCTCGGGCAAGTTGTTCCATCTCGCTGCTTGGGGTGGGCGCGGGTAAATTCCCTTGCGGCGCCGGCGTGCTCCGCAGAGGCGCCGTTCTAGCGGTTCGGTTCGTGCCTAAGACACTGGTTCCACCGCTACTCCCGCCCGGAAGGCTGGCATCCATCGATTCGGCGCCGTCGAGAGGCGCCAGCGCGCCACCGCGCGAATCGATGGCATCGATGGTTACGTTGCGATCGGCGGCTATCTGCAAAACGTCATGCAAAGCCGGGCTCGCATTGGCGGAATCTTCTACTCTGAATTGAGGACGGTTCGGCAGATAGGCCGCCACGGCCGCGTATAGTTCGCGTTTCGGATTGAGATTGAATCCGTCGGAAACAAGAATGAGCGTGCGCCCCGTAGGCAGCTTTGCCAGTTCTTCCGTCACGCTCTTGAATTGCTCCGCCAGTGCGCTGGCAGGCGCGGCCCAGCGCTCCGCCTCTGCGTCGATACCTTGCTTCAACGAATCTATTTCGGAATCGCAATTTCCTTGCGTCGAGCGCCCGCAGGCGCAACGCTTACAGAACTCGTCCATACGGCTTCGAATGTTTTGCACTTGTGCAGACAAGGCCGAAGCATCCAGCCCGCTCATCGCGTTTTGAAACGCGGGGCCGCGAATCTTCAACAGAATCGCCAACGGGTTCGCCGTGGCTGCCTGTAGAACCTGCAGTTGCCCCCCGATGCCGACCAGAACGTATTGCGCATCGCCGGGCTTTTCCTTATCGAACAATTTTTCCAGGGCATCGCGGACGCGGGCAGCACTGGCGGCCGAGGTATGAAGCTCATCGAGGCAGACTACATAGGTTCGGCGCGGTCCCGCGGACTTCGGCGCCGGTACGCCGGAAACCGGCTTCGAAAGCGCGGCGATATCGTCGACCGGTCCGGCCGCGTCGCTCGAAAAAGAGGCGATGGTTTGCTGCACGCCGTCTTCGAAGATCCGGAAGCTGGAAGCGTGAAGCCCTGTGACATGGTGGCCTTTTTTGTCGGTGACGACCACCGGCACGATCACCTGTTGAACGTCGGTCCGAAACGTGGGTTCTTGCTGGGCGAATAGGCTGCGAGCGACGACGAAAAGAACCAGATACGTCCTTGCAACGTGGCCAACATTAAGAGTGCGGTGGGTTAAACGGGGTAGCCGACTTCCGTTTGGGTCCTCCGGGCTCGCGATCATTCAACAATGCTAACGCCTTTCGGTCAGGCTGGCGCTCGCCGAAAGACTTGAAACGATGCGGGCTACGCTCGTTGTTCGTGGGGTTTCAAGGTTTAAGGCCTGCACGCGGCCCGGGGTTTTGCTCTTCCTTCTTTTTAAGTCCGCGAACATACTCGCCAGATCATAATCGAACTGTGCGGCATAACCTTCCCTGGCTTTACGTACTTCTTCGACAATTTCGTCCCTCCAAATATCATTGCTTCAGCGGCCCGGCGAGCGGCTAGCGCCAGTCTTGCGCGCCGTGATAGATGTGCAAAATTTCGACAATTTCTTCGGTGAAACGGTACACAACAACGTAAGGCGGGTTGACGAGTTCGCGGGTTCCTTTTACCTCACCAGGTCGGCCAATGCCGGGGAAGGTCGCCAGTTGTTCAATTTGGTCGCTAACCCCCTGCGCCAGATTTCGGCCAGCGGTGGGATTGTCTTGCTGGATGTGCTTAACAGCGGCTTCAAATTGTTCGGCAGCCTTGGTGGTCCACCGAATGAGCCTCACTATTGAAAGAGCCTGTCGATGCGGCTAATCACGTCTCTGTGCTCTACAAACTCGCCACGGTCAGCTTGCTCGATGCCTTTCTGCACTCCTGCGATGAAGCGGCCTTGATTTTCGAGCATGCGAGTAACAGTGTCTTTAACCAGTTGCTCGGCGTCCTTGCCATTGGTAAGGGCCACTTGCTGGAGCCGCGTTTCAACCTCGGGAGAAAAACGTACTTCCATGCCTTCAAGGTACGCGAAAACCGGGAACGAGGCAACAGGGAAGCGATGCCCGGCAGAATCCGGGGGCTTTGGCGGATCACCTGGCGCAAGGGGGGCAGGGAAGGACTTCCGGAAGCCTACGAACAAACGCGGAGGCATCCGGTTCGTACTATCATAAAGCCTGCAGCGCTCTGTGTATGCGCGTCGCCGACTTAAAAGACCGTTCTCCGCGCGAAATCTCGCGGGCAATCTCGCTGAACCGCCGGAACTTCCTTCGCACCGTAACTGGCGCCGGTTCTGCTGCCGCCTTCTTCGGGCCTACCGCCTTGCGCGGCCTGGATCTGGCCAAGAACCGCAAAGCCGTCGTGGTCACCTTCGGCGGCGGTGCGCGCGACGACGAAACGTTCATGCCGGATGGCCGGGAGAATATCCCGCACCTGCTGAATGAACTCATGCCACAGGCGACGTTCTTTTCGAACGTCGTGAACAAAGGAATCCTCGGCCATTACGTGGCGACGGCCAGCATCGTCACCGGGGCTTACGAGACCTTCAACAACTTCGCCGCTGTCTCGCCCAACAATCCGACTGTTTTCGAATACTTCCGTAAAGATCTGAAGCGTCCCGCGACAGACGCCTGGGTGGTCGCGCCGAGCAACGGGTTCGCGCGTATCGGCGAAAGCGGGCATAAGCTCTATGGTCCTGGCCTCGGCGCGGGCGTAATTCTCCCCAAGCGCTTGCTCTCCGCCGCGCTCTCGTCTTCCACCGACGGCGCCCGCTATCAACATCTGCTTCGCGATAATTACGAGACACCGCTTTATGCGCCATCGCTCGCCGGCAGGCAAATCGAGCTGAGCCAGATGGCCGATCTTCTCAAACTCTCGGTGGATGATTTCGCAGCCCACGCCCGCAGCCTTGTCAGTCCTGATGAACTATCTGTGTATATCGCGAAGCAACTCATGCGGCAGCTCTCGCCTAGCCTGCTGTGGATTACGCTCCACGATATCGACATCGCCCATTCCGGCGCTTTTTCGCTCTACATCAATGGCATTAAGCGCACCGACCGGCTGTGTGCCGAACTCTGGCAAGCCATTCAGAAGGACCCGGAGTACGCGAACAAGACGACCATGTTCATCCTGCCCGATTTCGGCCGCGACTCCGATATCGATTCCGGCGGCAACGGCTTTCAACATCACCGCACGGGCGACGCGCTTTCGCGCACTACGTGGATGATGGTTTTGGGGCCGAACGTAAAACAGAACGTGGTTGTCGATCGGCCGGTGGAATCCACCGATCTCATTCCTACGCTGGGGGCGTATTTCGGGTTCAACGCCCGCATGTCGACCGGCAAGCGCATCGCGGAGGTGGTTTGAGCGATGCTTCCGGATCAATTGACGCCCGCCAGTTTCGCCGCTTATCCGCCGCAGGCGCGCGAATTGGCGATTCGACACATCGCGATTCTGCGGCGGCTGCCGCTGGCTTTTCTGCCGCTGCTGTTGCGCGAGCTGATTGTCTATGACTGGAAATTTCCGGCCGAGCGCGTCGATCTTGATCGGCAGTTCGCGTACCTTGGCGGCTTGGCAGCCGGTCCTTTTCAAACGGTTGTCTCTCCCTTCGCGCAACTCCGCCTCACCCGCGAACTGGAGAATGTGGATTGGGTAAACTCCCCGGCGGTATTTTCCGAACAGTTCTCGGCGCATCTTTGGGCCACGCATCAGATCGATGCGTTCCGTATCGCAGCAGTCGAGTACGTTCGCGAAGCCACGGCGTCTGCCCCCGATCCGCCGCTGCCGACGCACCGGTTAGGCATCGCGGTAATCGGGCAGGGCGTTACCAAGAGCGATTACCGCCTATTCCGCAAGCTTCGGCCCAAGGGCGTCTACTATACGCAAGTCAAACCCGCGGGCGGCATGCGAGCGCTGCTCGATGCGGTGCGAAGTCGCGCCGAAGCGCACCCGGCGCGCTACGGACATTGGTATATCGACGGAGGCGCGGCGCTTGGCTCTGCAAGTGGCGTTACGCGGGTCTCCTACGACGGTCTCTCCGCGCCGCGCGCGGCGCTGCAAAGCCGCATGCAGAAAACATATGAGGCCGCCGTTTTCGATCCCGAAGCGTTTCGAACCATGTTGGCGCAGATCAAGCCCGAAGAGGCCGGCTTCGATTCAACCGACGGAGCGCTTAATCGTTTCCAACTCAGCCTGCTGACGGAAGGCTCTGGCACGCAGGTCTTCTCAACGACATTCGTGCAATGGGCCGCGCGGGAAGCCCTGCGCCGGGCCCAGCCGCTGACGCTTTTGGTTCGCTTCGCCCCGCGCCAGCGCGAGAAACAGATGAACGAACTGCTGGCCGAACATCAACGCGCGCCGGATTTGGACGCGCAGGGCTCACTGGTTGATGGCGATATGGGCGCCTATTACACATGGCTCAATCAGCAGCGTCTTCCGGGCGCCGAAAAGGCCACGTTTATTGCATGGTTCGAAGATCAGGGCGAGGCCGTCGCTATAGCGCCTGGGCTCGAAGGCGGAAAACGTTCCGACGCCCCCATTGATCTGGCGGAATTGATTGCGCGGATTGCATAGGGTTTGATATGACCGGTTCCGTGCTTCCTCTATTGGTATTGCTGCTAGTGGCGTCGAGTCCCGCGGACGATCCATTTCGCGCGGGCCTGCTGGCGCTACAGAGCGGCGATCTGACCGCGGCGCAAACCAACCTGGAGACCGCGAGTAAACTCGCCCCGCGCGACGGCCGCGTCTGGGTGGCGCTCTCCCAAACCTATTTGAGGCTGCACCAGGAGACCAAAGCCGAAGACGCGGCAGCCAAAGCGGCGAGTTTGGGCCCGGAGGACGCGGCCGTTCTACAAAGCCTCGCCATTTATTATTCGGAGACCAATCAAACGTGGAAGGCGGCACAGGCGCAGGCGAAGTATTCCGCGAAGGTTCCGGCAAATCGCGACGCCCGCGAGCGCGCGGCCCAGCTTTATTTCGAGGCGGCGAAGCCGTTGCTCGATCAACAGAAGTTTGCAGACGCCGCCGCGATTCTGCAGGAAGGCGTGGCGCGGCTGCCGAACAATGCTCAACTGCAACTGGCGCTCGGGGTCAGCGATTATGGGCTGCGGCGTTTTGATGAAGCCGCAGAGGCCTTCTTGCGCACCATTGCAATCGCGCCAGAGACCGAACAGCCTTATGCTTTTCTAGGCAAGATTCTGGATCAGATCCCGAACCGCATGGCCGAAGTAACGCCCCGATTTGCCGAATACCAAGCGGCGCATCCTTCGAGCGCCAATGGATATCTACTCTATGCCAAGGCGCTCGATGCGCAATCGCGTGAACCGGAAAAGGCTCTCAGCCTGCTTGAAAAATCGATTGCAATCGACGCGAACGATGCCGCGGCGCACTTTGAAATGGGCAACGTGCTGGACCGCTTGCAACGCTTTCCCGACGCGGCGCAGGAATTCGCGCGGGCTGTGGAACTGGCGCCGTCCGACGCCGCCGCGCATTATCGCCTGGCGCGTGACTACGATCGGCTGGGCAAGCACCAAGCGGCGCAGGCCGAACGGGAAAAGCACGCGCAACTGGTGAGGGCGCAGGAAGTCATTCGATGACGCGGCGAGAGTTCATTGCCGCCGTCGGGGCTGCTGGGTTGATGCCCTCGCAGGCCTCGGCCGCAACGCCGTTTCCTGTACATTACGCCAAGCCAAACCCTTACGCTGCGGCCCTGCGATTTGTCGAGCCGGGTAACGATGAATTCGCGGGCGAGAAGGATGCGGTGGAGTTGGAAGCGCGCCTGGAGCGAATTTTTGCGGGCAAGGAAACGGCTCCGCCCGGGCTCGGCGCTTGGGTATCGCGCCGCGCCGAAATTCGCGCCGCGCGTTTCTATGCGCTGCCCGATCGCCAGGTGCGCTACGAAATCAAGCTGGACACGGCGTACCACACCGGCGTATGGCAGCTACCCGATTATAAGGTGGTGGCGGAGCGCTCCGTAAGCTCACCCAAACCATTTTTCCGCGATGTGACGGAGCATCTTTTCGGAGCGGTAGGGTCGTTCCGTGAGCAACTTATTCCGGGAAATCCATATTGGCGGGCGCGGCTCGATTCGGCGTGCGGCATCGACGTTTACGGGAACCAGGGAATCGCCGTCGCGGATATCGATAACGATGGTGTAGATGAGATTTGCGTTTGCCAGCCCGGCGGTCTGCCGAACCGTTTGTATAAGATCCGCGGCGATGGAACGGCCGAAGACATCACGGAGCGCTCCGGGTTAGGCGTGCTGGACGAAACGACCTGCGCTCTCTTCGCAGACTTCCGCAACTCGGGGCTGCAGGACGCGGTCGTCCTGCGATCGTCCGGACCACTCTTATTTCTGAATCGAGGGGACGGGACTTTCGTCGAACAACCCAACGCTTTCGCATTCAAAACCACGCCGCAAGGGTCGTTCACGGGAATGGCAGCGGCCGATTTCGATCGCGACGGACGCCTGGATCTTTATCTTTGCTGCTACATCTACTTCCAGAGCGAGGACCAATATCAATATCCCGCGCCCTATCAAGACGCGCGCAACGGTCCCCCGAATTTTCTGTTCCGCAACCGCGGCGGGGCGCAAGAATCCATGCGATTCGAAGACGTCACCGCTGCGACCGGGATGGATGAAAACAATGACCGATTCAGCTTCGCGCCCGCCTGGTGTGATTTCGATGGCGATGGCTGGCCCGATCTTTACGTCGCAAACGATTTCGGCCGCGGCAATCTCTATCGGAATCGCGGCGGCCATTTCCGCGACGAGGCAGCCAAGGCGGGCCTGGACGGCACCGGTCCCGGCATGAGCGCCGCGTGGTTCGACTACACCGGCGACGGATTACCGGACCTCTACGTTTCCGACATGTGGACCGCGGCGGGACAACGCATTATCCGCGATCCGGCGTTTCAGCCGGCAGCGCGCGATGCCGAGGCTTTCCGGCGGCACACCAAAGGCAATTCGCTCTATCGCAATAAGGGCGACGGAACTTTCGAAGAGACGGGCGCCTTCGAAGGCGTGGAGATGGGCCGTTGGGCGTGGAGTTCCGGCGGATTCGATTGGGATCTGGATGGCGTGCCTGAAATTCTGGTCGGGACAGGCATGGTGACCAATCCGTCTAGAACAGATCTGAACGGTTTTTTCTGGCGCCAGGTGGTGGCGAAGACTCCCGAGAAACCGCGCGCCGCACCGGATTACGAGAACGGATGGAATGCGCTGAACCAGCTGATTCGCGAGGATTATAGCTGGAATGGACGCGAGCCGAATGTCTACTATGTCAAAGGCGAAGGCGGCTATCGCGACGCTTCCGGCGTGAGCGGGCTTGATTTCGCGGACGATACGCGAACCTTCGCAGTCACCGATTTCGACGGGGATGGAATTCCGGATCTCATTCTCAAGAACCGTCTGGGTCCGCAGATCCGCGCGATGCAGAACGATTGTTCGGGTGCGCGCGGCGCTATCGCGATCTCATTGCGTGGCACGAAATCGAATCGCGATGCGATCGGCGCAAGAGTTGAGGTAAACGGACAGACGCAATACCTGAGCGCGGGCAGTGGATTCCTGTCGCAGCACTCCAAAACGCTTCATTTCGGGCTTGCCGGACAAGCGACGGCCCATGTGAAGATAACTTGGCCCTTAGGTTTGGTGGAGGAAGCACACGGGCTTGAGCCAGGCTACACGTACACCATGGTGGAGGCTTCGAGCGACCGTGCGCGCACGGTGTTTCGGGCGCGAAAGGCCATGCCTTCATCCGCGCTACACGGAAAAAACGATCCTGTGTTTGGCGATACCTGGCTGCTCGAACCTACGCCTACTCCGGATTCCCGAATGGCGAAGGGGGAAGCGGGGTTCGTGATACTTTACGCCGGCGGTCGTCCGAATATGCCCGCCGGCGTCCCCGCCCAATCCATCGATCTCACGAAGGAGAAGGATGACGTTGCCGCAGCCTATTCACTCTTCCGGCGCTACCTGTTCGAATACCGCGCCGATCTATCGCTGCCGCTGGTTCTGCTGGTAGATGGCGACGGGCGGGCGCGCAAGATTTATGCGGACGTTCCTTCCGCGACCGATGCTCGCCGCGATCTGGCACGCATCGGGCAGAGCCATTCGCTTGCGCTTCCCTTCCCTGGCAAGTATTATCTAAGCCCGCGGCGAAACTATTTCAAGCTCGGGGCTGCTTTTTATTGGGCGGGATATCCGGATCGCGCGCTGCCTTATCTCGCCGAGACGCTGCGCTCGCGCCCCGACAATTGGAAGGCCCTGCAAGCCATGGCGCGTATTCAGTTGGAGCTGGAACGGAACAAGGATGCGCTGTCCTCGTTCCGCCAGGTTCTGGCGCTGAAGAGCGATTACCCACCCGCGCAGGTGGGGGCAGGCGAGGCTTATGCAAAACTGGATGACCGGGCAAACGCACAACGGATGTTCCACCAGGCCTTGGCGCTCGACGCAAAATGCGCGGACGCCATGAATCAGCTTGGACTGTTATCCGCCGGCGCGAACGATTTGTCTGGGGCGCGGAAGTGGTTCCAGCAGGCAATGGAAGCGCAGCCCGATCATCCCGGCGCGATTAACAATCTCGCCGTGCTTTATGCCAAGCTGGGCCAACCCAACGACGCCATTGCCGCGTTCCAGTATGGCATCCGCACGAATCCGGACGATGACGAACTCTATCTGAATCTGGCCCGAATCTACGTTACGATGGGCGAACGGGAGAAGGCTCGCGCCGCGCTGAATGAATTGATGGAGCGAAAGCCGGGAAACGCGACGGCGACGAAGGCGCTTGCCCAACTGGAGGCACGATGATTGCAGTACTGGTTTTGCTGATCGAGGCGATTGCGCTATCCGGACGCGTGGTGAATATCAGCGAACCGCCCTCGGAAAGGCTGGCGCCCCCCACGTTGATCGCGCCGGGCGGCGCCCCTGTACTAAGCTTCCGCTATTTCGATGCTACCGACCGGGGCCGTTTCGGCAACCTGGGACTGATGACTGACGATGCCGGGCACTAGCTTCCGCCTGTTTGCGCTGGCGTCCTTCGCCGTCGCATTACTCTGCGCTCAGGCCAACCCGGTAGCGGATGGAATCGCCGCGTTTCATCACGGAGATTACAAAGCCGCGCGCGCAAATCTCCAACGAGCCCCCAACGACCCACAAGCCCGGTTGTTTCTGGCGCTGGTGCGCGCCGCGACCGGCGAATGCGAAGCGGCCATTCCCGAATTGGCCAAGGGATTCGCCGGTGGCGCCGAAACGCGATTGGCGGGCATCGCGTTGGCCCAATGTCATATCGCAGCTAAACGTTTTACTGAAGCCGGCGCGGTGATCGCGCAACTCGAGAAGGCATTCCCCAACGATCCCGACGTGCTCTATGTTTCGGCCGACTACCACATGAAGGCGTGGAATGACGCCATTTACCGCATGTATCAGAAAGCCCCCGCGTCCTATCGTGTGGATCAGCTTTCGGCGGAAGTCTTCGAAACCCAAGGCAAATACGGCGAAGCGATCGCCGAATATCGGAAGGCCATCGAAAAGAACCCAAAAGCGATCGACCTGCACTATCGCCTGGGACGCGCGCTACTTCTGCAGTCGCATGACCCCGCGAATCTCGATCTGGCTCGCAAAGAATTTGAGGCGGAGTTATCGTTGAACCCTTCGGATGCGGTTGCCGAATATCAGGTGGCGCAGATCCTTGTCTCGCAGCAAAAGAAACCGGAAGCGGCGATGCGCTTCGAGCGGGCAGCGGAACTGCGTCCCGATTTTCCCGAGGCTCTGATTGCCGTGGCGAAGCTGCGGTCGGATGCGAAGCGGTATGCGGATGCCATTGCGCTGCTTGAGCGCGCCATCAAGCTTCAGCCGCGCAACGAGACGGCTCACTACAACTTAATGATGGCCTACCGTAACGCGGGACGCGCAAGCGATGCGCAGCGGGAAAAGGCCGAACTCGACAAGCTGCAGAAGCCTCCGGAAGGAGAGTTCACGGATTTCCTGAAGCGGCTGGGCGACAAGAAGTGAAAAAGGCTCTCGCGCTGTTGGCCGCGGGGATCGCCGCCGCGCAAAACCCCGACTTCCGGAACGTGGCGCAACGAGCTGGATTGACGACGCCGATTCCAAACGGCGGCAGCGCTTCGAAGCAGTTCATCATCGAGACGACGGGAAGCGGCGTCGCATTTATCGACTATGACAATGACGGTCTGGCCGATATCTTCGTCGCCTCGGGACCGGGCTCTCCCAGCCGGATGTACCACAACGAGGGCGGCGGCAAGTTCCGCGACGTATCCGAATCGCTCGGACTTACTCGGGAAGGCTGGGCGCAGGGCGTCTGCGCCGGCGACTACGACAACGATGGCTTTACCGATCTGTTCGTCACCTATTGGGGACAGAACTCGCTCTATCGCAACATCGACGGGCGGCGCTTCGAGGACGTCACCGCGAAGGTTCATCTTACGCAAGATCGGGTTCGGTATAACACGGGCTGCGCGTTCATCGATTATGACAACGACGGCAAACTCGACCTCTTCGTCGCGAACTATCTCAAATTCGATTTCCAGACCACCCCGAAGCCGGGCGCCAATCCCTATTGTTTCTACCGCGGCATCGCAGTAAATTGCGGCCCGCGCGGGCTTCCCTTCGATCGCAATATCCTGTATCACAACGATGGAGGCGTATTCCGCGACGTCTCCGCCGAAAGCGGCGTTTCAAAGCCCGACGGCAATTATTCTCTGGGCGTCCTCACAGGAGACTTCAACGGCGATGGGCTGACCGATATCTATGTCGCGAGCGATCAGACGCCCTCGATCCTTTATATCAACCAGGGAAATGGGAAGTTCCTCGATGAGGCATTGATTCGAGGAGTCGCATTCGACGATAACGGCAAGGCGATGTCCGGCATGGGAGTAACGGCGGCGGATTACCTACACGAGGGACTTCTTTCTATTTTCCGAACCAATTTCTCAGACGAGTTGGAGACCCTGTATCACAACCTGGGCAAGGGGGAGTTTCAGGACGTCACCGTGGACGCCGGCATGGGACAGAACTCTCGCTTCGTTGGGTGGGGATGCGGGTTCTTCGACTTCGACAATGATGGATGGCCCGATCTCCTGCTGGTCAATGGTCACGCGTTCCCGGAGGTAGATCGTTTGAAGATCGATATCCACTATCGGGAGCGCGCCATTCTCTACCGCAACGATCATGGCAAGTTCGCGGATATCTCCGAATCGGCGGGCCCAGGCCTGATAGAAAAGCACTCCTCGCGTGGACTGGCTTTTGCCGACTACGACAATGACGGTTCGGTAGAGGCTTTGGTGAACAATCAGAACGAAGCGCCGACGCTGCTGCGGCTGGCGTCAAATCCCTCGCCGGCGAATCACTGGATTGAATTGAAGCTCGAAGGCGTGAAATCGAACCGCAGCGCAATCGGCGCGCGGGTTCGAGTCACAGCCGGCGGCTTGGTGCAGACGGCGGAAGTAAGAAGCGGCGGCAGTTATCTCTCACAAAGCGATTTGCGCCTGCACTTCGGACTGGGCGGCGCGTCGAAAGTGGATAAGATCGAGATTGTCTGGCCGGGCGGGGGAACACAAGTCGAGACAGCTCTGGCGGCCGACCGAATCATCCCAATTCGCGAACGCTAAACCAAGGCGCCAAATAAAAACGGCCCGCCGAAGCGGGCCGTCTGGTATACCACCGGAATGCTGATTCCAGTTAGAACTTCAAGCGGAGCGAGAACTGCAGATGGCGCTCGGTTCCCGCCACGCTGCTGGTAATTACTCCGAAGTTGCCGTTCCCACCGTAAATCTTGGAATCTCCAAGACTCACGTCCGGCTGGCTGAGCACGGTGAAGTTGGTGAGATTGATGGCCTCACCGCGGAACTGCATGCTAAATCGCTCGGTAAACTTGAACTCTTTGAAGATTGAAAAGTCCAAGGTCTTGGTTGGGGGCGCCGTAAGGGTCTGAAGTCCTACATCGCCACCCGTCGCGATTCCGAGAGCCTGATTCGAGTACGCCTGAGTATACACGCTGGTATCGAAATACTCGTTCGGGGTGCGTCCGCCGGCCGGAACGCTGTTGCCATTGCCGGTATAGCCGGGGACGTAGTCGGGCAAGCAACGGTTCCAGACGCCGTGACAAATGCCGGACATGGTAATCGGAGCGCCGGTCCTAAGCGTCAGGATGCCGTTAATCTGCCACCCGCCCACCACTGCGTCGGCGGCGCGACCCATGCCGGCGCCAAACGCCTTACCCTTGCCGACAGGCAATTCGTAGTTAAAGCTGGTGGTCATGCTGTGGCGAATGTCCCACGATGCGCTGGAATACGCGGTCGACCAATCCGTATTCGAAATAGGATTTAGATTGCTCGATCCACTCAGCGGGGTTCCACTATTTGCCAGCGTGTGGCTCCAAACATACGCTGCCAGGAATTGCAGGCCATGGCTAAAGCGCTTTTCGACTTTCGCCGAGCCCGCGGCATAATTGCCATAACCGAAAGACGTGGTCATGGAAAGTCCGTTACCAACCGACTGGCATGTCGAGCAAGCAGGTTGAATTTCCTGTAAACTCGCACCATTGATCGAGGTATTGAAAGTGCCCAGGTTCGGGTTTGTGTCGGTATTTGCAAGGATTACCTGATGCGCCTGATGGTTACCCTCGTAACCGAGTTCGATCGAGGTACCAAAACCCACTTCGCGCTGAACGATGAAATTCCACTTATGCACCAGAGGATTTTCAAAATCCGTCTGCACGCCACGCATAGATACTCCCGCGTTCAGCGTAAAAGGACTCAGTGGGTAGCCACCGGCAAAACCACCCGGCATAAAATCGCAGTTGAAGCATTGCGACTGACTGATGCCTACATAGCTGCTGTTGCCCTGGTAGCGCGAGAGATTTACCGTCTCATTGAAGGGCACGCCTTCGCCGCGGTTCGGGCTGCCGCCCTGGTTCTCTTCACCGCCGTAGAAGATGCCGTATCCGATGCGGATAACGGTCTTCGCGCCGAGCCTGTAGGCAATACCGATGCGTGGTCCGAAATCCACCTTATCCCAAGGGACCATGTAATTCGAAACGTGGCACCGATCGACAGAGACGGTTGGGAACAGCGCCGAGAAGTTCGGCGGCAGCGGGGCATTGCAATTACCGCCTTGAGGGATATACAGTGTGTTACTCTGCAAATCGAAGTTTGCCTGGCGGCCCCATTGCTCGCCGATCGGCGACCACAACTCATAGCGCATGCCCAGATTCACCGTCAGTCGATCGCTTACCTTCCAGTCATCCTGCGCGTAACCGGCAAAGGCGATCTTCTGTGACGAGACAAAGTTGGTGGTGGAAACAGCGCCGCTGTCGACAATGCCTAACAGCGCGGACGCCATGGAATCGCCCGTCAAGCCGCTAATACTCGATCCATTCGACGCCGTATTTCCCGAGGGGAATGCGGTCTCGTTGTTGCTGAAACCGAGGTTGCCGTGAGGATCAGGAACCTGGAAGAATGGAAACTTCACGGAGCGGAATTCGAAGCCGAACTTATACGCGTGCGCTCCCTTGCTGAGGGCGACGTTCTGAACTAAGTCCCAGACGTTGTTGTATTCCTTGGTCGGAACCCAATCGGTGGCTCCGATTGTGGGATAGCCGTTGCCAAAGCCAGTCTGCGGAAGCCCGCCATTATTGGCGGTTGCGGTCGTAGGGTTGTAGCCGCCGATACCGAACTGAGAAAACAGGTCGGTGCTGGGGTTGGCGCCGATGCGCGACGTCACTAAGCGGGTAAAACCAACGCGGGATTCCGTTACCAGGCTTGGGCCCCAAACGTGGGTATAACTCATCTGCCCGTTGCGGCTGAGATCGATTTCACCGGCTCCGTTGAAACCCGTATCGTCCAGAGCGCCAGGAAGCGGCGCGCCATCGGACTTGGAGGTGTTTGACCAGCTCAACGATCCAAATAGGCTGTCCTTGTCGCTAAGCCGATAGTCGACACGCGCATCTCCTTGATCCGTAGTCAGCGCTCCAGCAGTGTTGTAGTAATAGTCATTGGTCGGAGCATTACCGGTAATTACCGCTTGGTTGGGATTGGGATAAAGCTGAATGATCTTGGCCCAAGCTGGATCCATTCTGTTGGTTGGGATGATATTCCCGGGGAATTGGGTACGCGAGACGGGAATCTGGAAACCTGCCGCATTCGTCTGGTAGACGGTGGACAGCGGATCGTATACCGCGCCCTTCTGAACCGATATCGGGGCGCCATTGACGTCGGTACCGGTGTAAGACGGGCCTAGCAGACTTGCGAAATTACCGGTTTTCATCGCCGCGGTGGGAACCGTCGTGTATCCGGAGTAACCGAGGTTGCTTACAGAGCCGCCCGAATCGGCGATGCGCGTCCCCTGATAGTCGCCGAAGATAAAGAGCCTATTTTTCTTGATCGGGCCGCCGGCCGTCGCGCCGAACTGGTTCTGCCGAAACGGTCCGCGCTGCGCGCCTGCGCGATTGTTAGTCCAGGTATTCGAATCCAGGTCCCGGTTCTGCAGGTACTCAAACAGGCTGCCGTGAAGCGCATTGGAACCAGACTTCAGCGTCACGTTGATCACGCCGCCGGCCGCGCGGCCATATTCGGCGTTGTATCCGTTGGTCTGAACGCTTACCTCGCTGACTGCGTCAATTGCGGGCCCGATCGCATACGAAGTCTGATTCAGGAAGTCGATGGTGTTGATGTTGTTGTCGACTCCGTTTAGCAGGAAGTTATTCTGGCCATTCGAACGCACGCCATTGGCAGAGAAGCCTCCATTCGCCGAATCGCGCGCGCCCGGTTCCGCGGGAACAACGCCCGGGGTTAGACGAGCTAGATAAGCTAAGTTACGAGTCCCGCCTAACGGCACATCAGTAACGGTTTTGGTATTCAGCGCGGCCCCGACTTGTGTGCTTTCCGTTTGCAGGAGAGGCGACGTAGCGGCAACTTCCACCGTCTGAGTCATATCACCGATCGCCAAGGTAATATTTAGACCTGTGCGTTCACCGGAAGCCAGCAGCACGTTTTTCTGTTCGGCCGTCTTAAATCCAGTGGCGCTCACGCTCACTGTATAGACTGACGGCTTGAGGGCGGGCCGAACAAATTCGCCCAAACTGTTGGTCGTAATTTCATATACCTGACCAGTTGAAATTTCGGTAATAGTCACCTTGGCATTGGCAACGACGCCGCCCGTAGAATCGGTGATCGTACCGGCAAGGGTAGAGAGATCGCGTTGCGCAAGCATTGCGCTCGCGAAGGCGAGAACTAACAGAACGAGTCTAAGCGGCTTGAGGAAACAGTACATTTGTCCTCCTGAATTTCTGCCCACCTGGCAGGGGAAACTGGGTTGGATAGTAGCATCATCCCAATACGGAGTCAATGATTTTTGAGGTTAAAAGTAAGCGCTTTCGTTTTGCGTATCGATCTCGCACGATTAACCTGGAAACTATGGATTCTGGAAGGCTGAAGCCTCACCGGCTACCCTTAATCCGGCGTAAAATCGTGGATTAATGGCCCGTGTTACCTCATGCGTGGTTTTGACTTTGCTGGGCCTGCTTGCATTGTCAGGCCAAACCAGTTCCACGCCGGGATCTGGAAACGTGTACGTGGATTCCAAAGTTTGCGCCGGCTGTCATCAAGAGATCGCGGCGAGTTATTCACGTACCGGAATGGGTCGTTCCTTCTTCAGACCGGCAACAGCTAATACTATTGAGGATTACAAAACCCCTGAATACTATCACGCCCTTTCCGACAGCTACTATGCCATGACTATTCGAAATGGCCAATATTTCCAGCGCCGCTGGCTACTGGATGGCAAAGGAAAGGAGATAGATATCGAAGAATTGAAAGTCGATTACGTGTTGGGGTCGGGGAACCATGCCCGCTCGTATCTTCACCGCACCGAACGGGGGATGCTGATCGAACTTCCCCTTGGCTGGTATCCCGATCATGGCGGGGAATGGGCGATGGCGCCTGGGTCCGACACTCAACATCCGCAGACACGGCGATTCGTTTCCTACAAGTGCATGTTCTGCCATAACGGCTATCCGAACATTCCGGCAGCCAACCAGGCTCCGGGGAGCGATCCGGTCTTTCTAGGGGAACTTCCGGCGGGGATCGACTGCCAGCGATGCCATGGTCCGGGCGGCGATCACGTGAGGACGTCAGGCCGTGCGTCAATCGTAAATCCTGCTAAGTTAAGCGCTGAACGCCGCATGGAGGTGTGCATGCAGTGTCACCTCGAAACCACCAGCGGCCGGATCCCCGCTTTGCTGCAGCGATTCGATCGCGGCGCATTTTCTTATATTCCAGGACAACCGTTGGCCGATTTTGCGATTTCCTTCGACCATGCTGCCGGCACTGGACACGAAGGTAAGTTTGAGGCCGTAAGCTCAGTCTACCGGCTCAAACAATCGCGCTGCTTTCTTGAGAGCGCGGGTAAACTGGAATGCGCCACCTGTCACGATCCTCATCGCATTCCGCGAGGCGCGGATGCCACTCGGCAATATTCCGGCGTTTGCCTGCAATGCCACACCACGCCGCACCCAACCGGCGTCACGGTTACGTCTACAGACTGCATTACGTGTCACATGCCGAAGCGACGCGTGGATGACGCCCCGCATGTGATCATGACCGATCATCTAATTCAACGCCACGCGCCGGCCAATGCCCTCGCCGAATTCCCTGAACATCCGCCGGAAGATTATCGCGGCGAGGTCGTGCCTTACTATCCTTCTCCATTGCCACAGACCCCGGAGAATGCACTGTACCGCGAGGTGGCGCAGGTGGGGTTGGGCAATAATGTCGAAGCCGGAATGCCGGAACTGGCGAAGCTCGTCGATCGCCTAAAACCTCGCGAGGCGGAGTTCTATATGGTCCTGGGCGACGGGTGGAAGAGCATGGCAAAGCCGGAGCAAGCGGCCGCCGCCTACCGCCGCGCCTTGCAAATGGCGCCCGATTCCACACGCGCGATGCGCGCGCTTGCCGCGGTCGATGAGCCACACGCCGAACAGATTCTCGCACAGGCGGTTCAGACCGCGCCCAACGACGCCGAGTCGTGGTTTCGCTATGGGGTTCTGACTTCTTCGGCGGAAAGGATTCGGAAGGCGATTGCGCTCGATCCGTGGCTTCCGGATCAATCCCGCAGGTTGGCCGAAGTCACTCATGAGGAGACCGCCCTACAGGATGCGCTACGCACGGACCCTTTCGACGACGAAGCTTGGGCTTTGGGCGGTCGAATTCTGGCTGAGAAGGGAACCTTCGCGGACGCTTTTTTCTATTTCGAACGCGCCATCAAGCTTCGTCCGTCCGCCGCCCACCTTTATGACTATGCGCTCGCCCTGGTGCGCGCCAATCAATTCGACGCCGCAGAGAATCGGGCCGAACTAGCCGTCCGCGCGGACGCGAGTCTCGCCGAGGTGCACGAACTGCTGGGCGGCCTGCATACGCGAAAGCGGGAATTACCGGAAGCCGCGCGGGAATATCGGGCGGCGCTGGCGCTGAACCCCTCCCTATGGCGTGCCCACTTGCAACTTGGGACTGTGTTGATAGCCGAAGGGGACAGAGAATCGGCCGAACGCGAGTTCCGCGAGGCAGCCAAGGGAAGCGACGCCGGGGTTGCCCGGCAGGCAGCCCAGGCGCTGCGAGAGATGGGAATTCGCTAGACATGCGACTCCTCGTTCTGCTCGCGATGGCGGCGGCAACGGCGGACGGCCCATCGATTCACTTCATCGACATCGCCGCGCAATCTGGCCTTACCGTTCCTAATACATTTGGCGGAAAGGACAAAAAAGATTCGATACTCGAAAGCACCGGAACGGGGGTCGCGATCTTCGATTTCGATGGCGATGGCGCCAATGATATTTTCATCGCGAATGGACCGCCGTCGCATTCGGAACTATATAAAAACGACGGAACCGGGCACTTTACCGAAGTCGGACAGCAGGCCGGGTTGACGCGTACCGGTTGGGCGCAGGCGGCGTGCGCCGGCGACATCGATAACGACGGCCATCCCGATCTTTTTGTCACTTATTTCGGCCACAACACCCTGTATCGCAACCTCGGAAACGGCAAGTTCCAGGACATCACAGAGCGCGCGGGCCTTCCCACAACCGGCACGCGCTGGGGCTCTGGCTGCGCTCTGATCGACTACGATCGTGACGGCCGTCTCGATATCTTCGTGGCCAACTATGTGGATCTCGACCTGGCCCATGTGCCGAAGCCTGGGAGTTCCGGAAGCTGCGAGTGGAAAGGAATGGCTGTCTGGTGCGGGCCACACGGCCTACCCGCCGGGCATAACGCGCTCTATCACAACAACGGTGACGGAACATTTACAGATGTTTCCACCAAAGCCGGCATCCTGATGCCGAGTGGATGTTACGGTTTGGGCGCCGTCACGGCGGATTTCAACGGCGACAGCTGGCCGGACATCTATGTCGCGTGCGACCAGACGCCAAGCCTTCTCTACATCAACAGGCACGACGGAACCTTTCAGGAACGGGGCGACGCCGCGGGCGTCGCATACAACGCCGACGGCCAGTTGCAGGCCGGTATGGGTATCGCAGTGGCCGACTACGACGGCAACGGCTTCCTCGATATCGCCAAGACCAATTTCTCGGGAGACCGGCCTTCCCTTTACCTCAACGAAGACGGCGCGTTCTTCGAAGACGTTTCCGAAACGGCCGGGCTGGGCCGTAATCAGCTTCTGGGTTGGGGCATTGCGTTTCTCGATGTCGACGAAGATGGATGGCCCGATCTGGTGATGGCGAACGGACATGTTTATCCCGAGATCGACCGGTCGCCCATCGGCGAAACCTACCGCCAGAAGACGCTGCTTTATAGGAATCTCGGAAACGGAAGGTTCGCCGATATCACCGAATCCGCAGGCCCTGGCTTTGCCCCGCGCCGCCCATCGCGGGGGCTGGCGATCGGCGACCTGGATGGCGATGGCCGCCCGGAAATCGTGATCGTGAACATGAACGACAAGCCCACGCTACTGAAGAATACGGGGCCGCGCGCCAATGCGATTGCGATTCGGTTAATCGGCGGCCGCTCAAACCGAAGCGCTATCGGCGCGCGCTGTACTGTTGAAGCCGGCGGACGAAAACAGATTGCGGAGGTTGTTAGCGGGGGGAGTTACTTCTCGCAGAATTCCTTTACACTCTATTTCGGGCTCGGGAAGTCCGCGCGAGTGGATGGCATTCACGTGCGGTGGCCAAACGGCGACACACAGACATGGAGCGGAGTAGCTGCAAATCGAACGATCGAATTAACCGAGGGCGGCGATGCGATCAAGAGCGTTGTTTGGCGACGACCGCACTAATTGCAGAAAGTTGAATCAATGAGGAGAAGATTAAACCTCCTCATTGATCCCTCTTAATTAAGCCTGTTAGTTAGCTAAGTGCGGATTACGACTAATCTGCGGGTTATAGCCTACGAACGGGTAGCCGCGTCGGCCGCTACCGCCAGCCCCATGAGCATTGTGAAGAACTCCGGCGATTGGCCAATGAAAAGGCCATCCGCCGTAAATGCCTTGACTACGCCTACCGCGCTGACCACTCCGATCGAGGTTGGACGGATTACGGCGCAGTGCGGAAGATTCGGGGCGATAAACTCGCATGGGACTGGAAAAATGAGATTAGTTTGAAGCAGCGGGTTCGGGGGCGTATTGAAATCCGGGAATTTCAACCCATTGGTAGGGTCGGTGAAGGGGGCGACGGGAGGCTGAACGCCGTTGCCTGCAAAGTCCACCCATTCTAAGAAGTGAGCCACCTCATCGCCACCAATACTTATTGTGATCTTCAGAACCTCCGGACTAGTTACCTGTTGGCTAATAGTCGAATATAGACTCGACCCGCCTCCTTCGATAAAACCAAAGTGAAACGCGGCGGTGTTCGCGATCGCCTGGATGTGATCCGCCGGCTCAAAATCGGCATTGCTTCGTGGAATACCTGGAAACTTACCGGCAAATAATTGCGGAAGCGCCTGTGGAAACGTTGCCCCGAAATCGGGATTGGACGCGCTACGATACCGCACATACCAACTCGTATCGACCGAAAGCTGCATCAAGTTGGTTAGCCGGCCTATTTGCCTCGCTCCGGTTGCGCTACTGCTCGGCAGAGTGCGAAACGGATCCAGGTCGACCGGCGCCTGGCCCTTCGAAACAAGGTATGCGTTCAGAAACGTTGCGTGACTTCGCTCATCGGTGGTGTTGCTTGTAATGTACTGACAACCATCTGAATCGAGATTTTGGAACGCGAGCTGATAGGGGTTCTGTTGGCCGGCGGTAACTCCACCGAGTTCGGCATACTGCTGCCACAAATCGGTTTCAATTATCTCCGCCGCGGCTAAGAATTTTAGGATTTCGATGTCTCCTGGATTGAGGCCTTGCCCACTGCTTGGCATCGGCGTTTCTCCCAGGGCGATGCGGTTTGCCATCAGTCCAGCGCTCATGCTTGCGGCGCCGGCTGCAAATCCTTTTTTTATAAACGACCTTCGGTTGGTCGGATCTTTCAACCTGGTAGCCATATCTTTCCCTCCTCCTGTTTACATTCTTAGTGTGGGTGTAGCGAACCGGGGTCCGTTGTACTGCGGTCCAAGAATAACCGATATGGCCTATTAATAAATTGTCGCAATTAACAATTTACGTCTGTTTAGTAACTTAACCAACAACAGCGAGTCATCTTACTGATACGAAGGAATTATGGTGCGGTAGGGTCTGGGTAGTGTTACTTCACTTGGTAACTTATGAAAACTGTGCGAATCTGACGTCGATAAAGTGACTTGCTGGAAAATCGTATGAACGCCGGACGGCTGATCATTACGGTATAACTGCCGTGCCCATGCCTATTGCATTCGCGGTCGAGGGCAGTTCACTGCTCACGTGGTCCACCAATCCGTTCCGGCGAAAAGCGGCGGTGCGCCTGACTCCCCAACCTCCCCAAAGCGGTAGAAATAGGCCCCCATTTCCTGGGGATTCACCGGACCAACAAGTTCGGCGGGTCGTAGCCTGACTTCTCGGCCTGGCGGGTCTTGCGAACCGCCGGTCTCTAATCGGGTTTTTGCGCCGCTCGCCGGCAGCATAGAGGGAATAGGGGGCCGTAGACGTTCGACTTTCGCTGCTTCCCCTTCCACCTCTACCCCGTTTGACTCCAAATCGACCGCCAGCGGTGACGGTACTGGTTGGCCTTGTCGCGCGTGCGCCCGGGGGCGTTGCTGGACCCACGAAATGGCGGACTAGGCGCGACGCGTTGTGGTACCTCCGAATGTCAGCGCGCCGATACGGGAGCAATAGGAGTTGAGTGGCCGGGATTGCCGGGTATTGGCGAATACCTTGTTTCGTGCGGTTCCGAGGAGCTTTGCGGCAGTGACCATGTCGGAATCGTGTCTACCGAAGCGGCGCAATGACGCGTTCGAAACTCGTATTTCACGATACGGATCCCTTCGAAGTCCGGCCCCTGCCAGATTGGCGTACCTGTCACCACGAGTTGCAACTTCGCGCCGTCATCCAGGGAGACAGGCCACGGAATCGACACGCGGATCTCCGTCGCCGTGTCCTCTATAACTGTGGTCGCCCTGAACTTGACAGCATAGCTGCTGATCTCCAGCGTCTCGCCGGCTCCGCCTTGCATCAAGACTTCGTCTCGGAAGATCCGATACGAACAGGACATCCGTAAGGGAAAGCTCTGGCTCATGGCGCGGCGTTCACAAGGTCTGAGTAGTCGTGTCGATTTGTTCGTCATAACAGCCGGTAGTAAACCCCAATGGCCCAACGTTACACTCTTCGGCAGAATTTCGTACTAGCGTGATACGAATGTCCACGAACGGCAACAATCAGTTGAATGCTGGGAAAAGAACGACGAGCGGAGATTGGCCGAAGGCGAACGCCTCGCCGTCCGCCGACGCGGAGCAAACCCCTTAAGATTGCGCGCGGACCAAAAGCACTCGCGCGGCAGGGGCGTCAGCTTGGCGACAAACGGACTACCGTGAGTTCATTGGACAACGTGCGGGATATGCCCATACCCAGCGCGTCCCCGGCCGGAGGCCTGTTGGCGCGTGTTACTCCGATCGAGGAACCACCGGCAGAACCGAAACGCCGTCTATATAATAGATTGGACGGTCCCCACCCAGTGGAATTCTGTATCTTCGACGCCCCGTACGTGACTCGCCTCGCGCAGGGAGATCCCGCCACCGAGACTCATTTCAGCGCATATTTTCAGAAATTCCTGACGCTCAAGCTGCGCGCGCGGCGCCTTTCGCCCCAAATGGCGGAGGACATTCGCCAGGAGACCTTATTTCGCGTTCTGAGAGCCCTTAGGCAAGGCTCGGGCGTGACTCAGCCCGAACGCTTCGGAGCCTTCGTTAACGCGGTCTGTAACAACATTGTGCTCGAGTTCTTGCATAAAGAAGAAAAACATCCTCCAGCTCCGGAACATACCCCGGAGCCGGTTGATAAGAGCGTCGATATAGATGGAACGCTTATCTCCGAACAAAGCAAGGCGCTAGTGGCGGAAGTACTCGAGGGGCTCGCCTCCAAAGACAGGGAGATTCTTCGCTTGATCTTTTTTGAAGAGACCGATCGCCACGAAGTGTGCAGAAAATTGGGGGTTGAGGCAGATTACCTGCGTGTCTTGCTGCATCGCGCCAAATCGAGATTTCAGCAGGCCTATATGCGGAAACGGGGGCCGGGTTCGGCACGGCTTTCATTTTTCTCTGTAACGATAATGTGAGATTCCTCACAATTGATTAGAGGCTATCGATGAATCATACTCAGGCAATCGAGACGAAAATGGCGACGCGCTATGTGCTCAGAGATCTTGAGCCCACGGATCGAGACGAGTTTGAAGATCATATGGCGGATTGTTCGGTCTGCATGGAAGAGGTTTGGGCCACGACCGCATTCGCCGCTAACGCCAAAGAAGTCTTTCGCACCGGCAAGCCCCATAGGGAGAGCATGCCCTGGTTCGCGTGGCTCGGACGTCCGCTTCCGGCGCTGGCTTTCTCCACCGCGCTTAATCTCTTATTGCTGGCAGGGTTGGGTTATACCATGCTGCGCGTCTATCCAAATATGCGCGCGGAGATCGCCGAAGCCAATCGGCCCGGCTTTGTCGATGTGATCGCCGTCCGTGGCGTCGTGCGCGGCGCAACGACCGAACCGCACGTGGTGAAGGCATCTGACAAACAGATCGTTCTGTCATTCGAGATCCAACAGCGGTACCCCCGGTACGCCTATTCCGTTGCCGATGCATCCGGCCGCGTGGTATTGTCGGGCAGGATTCAGGATACTGGATCCGATTCCCTAAACATAAAAGTGCCCGTAGCAGGCCTCGCGCCCGGCGAGTACAAAGCCGCCGCCTTTGGTATCGGCGAAAACCAGCGCGAAGAAATGGGATCCTGTTTGTTACAAGTTACTAACCGTTGATGTGAGATGAGGACAACGATGCCGACACCCAGCGACGCTACGCCCAGATTTCAGAAGTACCTCTTCAAGGGCCGTGCCACCGCACTAAAAGGAAGTATTCGGAAGCCCTATTACCAGGAACTCGGAAATCATCTCGATATCGCCACATATGCGGGTTCAGGTGGGCGTATCTTATCGGCCAATCGGGGGTTCGCGCTGGTAACCAATGACATCAGCTACGAGAGCGCGACTACGGAAATTGTCGCTGGAGAAATCAGCCCGGGCGTTTTCGAATGCACTGTGACCTCCCAGGTGATGAATCTGCAAGTGGGCAAACGACTGACTGTGGGGGAAGTGACATGCCGCTTGCAATCAGTCTATGACTCGCGCGACTATCCAAAGCGGATGATGGCGCGAATTTCACCGGCCGGCAGCGTGATCAAGGACCTTCAGATCGATGGCAAGACTCAGGAATTGAAATTGCCTGACGCATTTTTTCATGACCGGCAAACTGCCGCGGAGTATCTGCAGGGCCGTCGCGATCAAGATACGATATACGAACCGGGCTTTATTCCGGAGCCGATGTACGTTACCAATTTCGGAACGATCTATTACGCCGAATGGACCTGGGTACATCCCGACGAGCGGCACCGGCAGCAGATCACCATGTTACGGCTTGCCTTAGGCAGTGATTTGGGAGGCGACGTTGACGTCAGCCTTGGCGGCAACGATGGTTCCGGATGGCCCCCGCTTGCAAACTGATTCTGTTGGTCTTTTGCCTGATTGAGGCCGGCGGCCTGCAGGCCAATCGCTGGGGACTTCTCTACGACGAGGCCCTGGAAAATTTTAATCTCGGAAATTTCAAGTCCGCGGAAGCCACCGCAGGACAAGCCTATCAATACTGGAAAAACGAACCCGGCTCCCGATGGCGTTGGCCCTTCCAACTCCTCCTCGCTGAATCGCTGATCGAAGACGACCAATTGGACGATGCTTCGCGACTGCTGGCTGGCCACGCCCCCACCGCTGCTTGGGAAGCCAGACGCCTGGTAGGGATAGCGTTCATCAACTTTCGCCACAAAGACCGCCCTGCCGCACGCCGCGCGCTCGATTCCGCGGAGGCGATTAATCCAAAGAATGCGCGAGACGTAGCCGGGAAAATTGAGTTAATCAGGGGCACTATCTATTTGCAAGAAAACAACTCCGCCCAAGCGGAGGGGTGCTTCCGCCGCGGACTGGAGTTCGTCGGTGGCAGCGGCACACTGGTGGAATCATATACGCTTATCGCCTTCGGCGTCGCCGATCTTCGTTCTTATCGGAACGATCGGTCGGTAGCTTGGTTGCAGCGCGCCCGCTCCATGGCCGAGCGATATGGAATGAAGCGTAGCGTGATGATAGCGGACCACAATCTTGGCTACAGCTATCAGCAACTTGGCGATCTCGGCCAAGCCATGCGTTATCTCGACGAGGCAGTATCGCTCGCTCGAGGCTTAGACGACCACGTCAATCTGCTGCGTGTGTTGGCCACGAAAGGGGAAACCGAGTTCCAACTCGGAGACGGCGCAAAAGCTGAGAGTTATCTGAATGAGGCTATTCGTCTGGCATCGCCTGGCAAAGACGACGAGTGGGTGTCGGAAAGCCTGGATGAGCTCTCGAGCATTGCCCTAACCAGAGGAGAACTGGAGACCGCCGCCAGCCTGAATCGCCGCGGCGGAGAAGTGGCGGAACGATTGGGGACTGCGCGTCTTCTACTGGGGAGCGGAATTCAAGCAGCGGAAATTGCCGCCGCGAGCCACGACGATAAGGGCGCGGTAAAGCTCTTTACCGATGGCCTTGATGCCGCCTCGAAACTGGGAGATCCCTTCGCCTTATGGAGTTGTCACGCAGGACTGGCTTCTGTCTACCGCGAACTTGGGCGCGTTGCCGATAGCGGCCGCGAGTATCAGGCGGCAATTAAAATCATCGATGAGCAATGGGCGAAGTTGCAGGAGGACGACTTCAAGCTCTCGTTTCTCTCCAACCTCATTCACTTCTATGGCGGCTACGTGGATTTCCTGTTCGAGCGGGGCGACCGGGCCGCCGCATTCCGCGTAGCGCAATCCTCCCGCGCGCGCCTATTGGCCGAGAAAGCGCACCCGGATGGCGCCCCGGAGCCCGCCCTGGATCTTACCGCGTTGCAGCGGGAGTTGCGCGCATCCGCATCGACGCTACTCTCCTATTGGCTGGCGCCAACGCGATCCTTCGTTTGGGTCATAGACGGCTCAGAAATCAATATGCTTCAGCTTCCTGCCGAGGCGGAAATATCGGCTCGCGTCCGGCAATACGCAAACGCGATTCAGCGTGGCGCGAATCCAATCCAGACGGCGGATGCGGCCGGGCAATGGCTTTTCTCGACTATGCTGCCGGCGGCCGTTCGAACAAGCAAGCGCGGAAACATAATCATCCAGCCGGACGGCGCCTTGCATCAGCTCAATTTCGAATCGCTGCCCGTCGCCGATGGCAGCCGCTACTGGGTTGAGGACGCGACGGTGTCGATTGCGCCGTCACTTACCTTGCTTCGCGAGTCGGCCAAAGTCTCGTCGCGTAGTCTGCTCCTGTTCGGCGACCCCCTCTCCACAGGCAACAACCTTCCGCAACTGCCCAACCTGGAGGCCGAGATAGCGGCCGTTTCCAAACACTATTCCGATAAGCGAGTGTTTACAAGAGCCGAGGCCACGCCCGCGGCTTACTGGAACGCTCAACCGGGGAAGTTCTCGACGATGCATTTCGCCTCGCATGCAATAGCCAATCGTGATAGCCCTCTCGACTCGGCGATCATTCTGGCGGGCCCGGAGTATAACCAGAAACTCTATGCGCGCGATTTAATCGGCCAGCCCCTGACGGCCGAATTAGTCACCCTATCCGCCTGCGAGACGGCCGGTAATCGAACCTACTACGGCGAGGGAATGATGGGCTTCTCGTGGGCGTTTCTAAGCGCGGGAGCGCGCAACGTGGTCGCGGGCCTCTGGCAGGTGGATGACCGCGCCACTTCTCGGCTCATGGAGAGGTTCTACGATAATCTGGCGGCGGGACAGCCGCCTGCCGCGGCGCTGCGTCACGCCAAGCTCGATCTGATGGCGTCGCTCCCCGTGTACCATAAGCCGTTCTATTGGGCCGCCTTCGAGACATTCACCCGCGCGCTTTACCACTAACACCCTCTTTTCTTTCGTCGACAAGTTACAACTGACTCGTTTAAAGTTGTACAATTTCCTTCATCAGGGGCGACTTACAAATTGACCGGTCCGGACCAAATCACGCTCCTTCTACAACGGATCCGCCAAGGCGATCGCCAGGCGGAAGCGGAACTCGTGCCCATCGTATATGATGGCCTGCACCACATCGCTGCGCGCCAGATCCAGTCGGAGCGCGCCGGACACACCCTTCAGCCAACCGCGCTCATCAGTGAGCTGTATCTACGGATCATCCGCAATACCTCAATCGACTGGCAAAGCCGGGCGCACTTTTACGCCGTCGCGGCCGCGACCATCCGGCGCATTCTCGTAGACCATGCGCGCCGGGTAAATGCGCTGCGGCGTCCCAAACCCAATCAACGGGTTCAACTGGAAGATGTGGTGATCTATTCCGACGATCGCGCCGAGGAAGTTCTGATCGTCGACGAGGCCCTGAGCAAGCTGAAAGAGTGGGACGAGCGGCAGGCCAAAGTCGTTGAGCTCCGGTTTTTTGGCGGTCTCTCTCTCGAAGAGACCGCCGAAGTGCTCGACATTTCGACGCGTACCGTGAAACGCGATTGGACAATGGCGCATGCATGGCTCTCCGCCATGTTGAATAACCGGGAAGCCCGCGCCGCGCGGTGAGTCATGGACGCCCAACGCTGGAAGCGTATCAAGGAAGTGTTTTCTTCCGTGATCGCGTGCGGCGCGGAGGGCGCTCCCGCTGCCTTGCTCAGCGAATGTGAAGGCGATGCCGAGCTTCTTCGGGAACTTCAGCCTCTGATCGATGAACACTTTCGGTGGGCCGCCGGCGATGCAAGCGCCGCGGACGGCGAAAGCAACGCCGATCTTCCTGGCGTCCTGGCGGAGCGCTTCCGCGTGATTGCCCGGTTGGGCTCGGGAAGCTTTGGAGATGTATACCGGGTCACCGACGAAAGCAGTGGCGGCGCGGAACTCGCGCTCAAGATACTCCGGTCTTCCGGTCCTTTGGCGCTGCATTACTTCAAGCGCGAATTCCGCAGTCTGGCGGATATATATCACCCAAACATCGTCGTCCTGCGCGAACTCATCGCCCATCGCGGCAGTTGGATGTTCAGCATGGAGTTCGTCGATGGAATCGATTTGCTTAGCTTTCTCGGTTCCCGTACCAGCCAGGCTCGCGAAGCGTCGCTTCGTTCCTGTTTCGCGCAACTCGCTGACGGTCTCCGCGCCCTGCACGAGCGAAATCTGCTGCATCGCGATCTGAAACCCTCGAATGTCCTCGTCACCGCTGCCGGACGACTGGTGTTGCTGGATTTTGGCCTGGTTCGCCAGTTTGGCGAGGGCGCCCGGAACACCATGACGTTCGCCGGCACGCCGGACTATATGTCTCCTGAGCAGACGGTCGGCGCCGCGCTCGGCGAGCCAAGCGACTGGTACGCGGTCGGCGTCATGCTGTACCAGGCGTTGACCGGAAAGCTGCCTCTCCACTTCGATTCTTTCGAGGCGCTCCGCCGGAAGCAGTTTGAGCGGCCGGCGCCGCCTGTCGAAATCGCCCCTCGCACGCCGGCGGATTTGAACGAGCTCTGCATGAAGCTGCTCGAACCCGATCCGCTTCTTCGCGCGTCCTATTCCGATGTCGTCCGCCTCACACGCCCCGGCGCGGCCGTTGTTGCTCGTGAGTTTACGCAAACGCTTTTCGTAGGCCGCCAGGAGCCGCTACACCAGCTCGAAAACTTGTACGACATGACTCAGGATCGCCCGGTTCTCGTCCACCTTTGCGGCGTGTCGGGAATCGGCAAAACCGTACTGCTTCGCGAGTTTGTCCGGCGTTTGCAAGGCGATCCCGCCACGCTGGTTTTTTCGGGGCGATGCTACGAGGGAGAGTCCGTCCCTTTTCAGGCCATCGACGATCTCATCGACCACATCGCTCAACACCTCGTCCACCTGCCGCCGGATCGCATCGACCACTTTTTGCCGCGGAATTTCGCCGTTCTCGTCAAGATGTTCCCCGTGCTCGCGCGATTTCTAACGCTCCAACCGGCGCGGGTTGCCAATCTCGATTCCACCGATCTGAGAACGCGCGCATTCGGCGCCCTGCGCGAAATGCTGGGTCGCTTCGCGGAACACCATCGGGTCGTCCTCATCGTCGACGATTTGCAATGGGGAGATGCAGACGGATGCATGGCCTTGAGCGACCTGCTTTCCGCCGTCGATTCTCCTCCCATTCTGGTCGTTCTGGCGTACCGATCCGAAGACGTAAGCGCCAGCCCGTGGCTTGAGACCCTTCGCGGCGCGGCGCCGCAGGCGGCAGGCCGCCGCACCGTTTTCATCGATCTCGATTGCCTGACCCACCATGACGCGGCGAAACTGGCCGCGTCCCTTCTTTACCCACTCACAGACCCGGAGACGCTGCATCAGGTTGTCGAGCAATCGGGTGGGAATCCCTTTCTCGTCCACGAAATTGTTCGGTGGGTCCGGGCGCGCGGCGCGAATCTTGCTACCGAATCTTTCAGCCTGGCCGAGGTGGTGCGTTCCCGTATAAACGGACTTGGGCTGCAAAGCCGCCGTATCTTGGAATTAGTCGCCGTGGCGGGTCAACCCACCGTTTGGTCGATTCTTCAGACGGCGGCGAGCGCCCCTGATTCACTGGCTGCGCGCGATGAGTTGTTGGCCGCTCGATTTATTCGCTGGCGTAGTTTGCGTAACGACGAGGCGGAGATTTATCACGACCGGATTCGCTCCACCATCGTGGCCGAATTGGATGCGGCGACTCTCATCGAGCGCCATCGTGAGCTTGCCTTAGCTCTGGCATCGTTGAACCGCTCCGACCCCGAGCGCATCGCCGCGCACTACGAGCAGGCCCACGAAGCTCAGCTTTGCGCGCGATATGCCCTGCTGGCCGCAAGACGCGCGGTCGGGGTGCTGGCATTTAACAAAGCAGCAAGTTTCTTCGAGATGGCGATTTGCGCGCAAACACTAGCCCCGGAGGAACTGCGGCTGGCGCGCCGGGAATGCGCCGACGCCTTAGCAAAGGCGGGCCGTGGCTTGGGCGCCTCCGAATACTATCTGGCCGCCTGCGATGGCGCCACCATGGATGAGCGGCTCGATTGCAATCTTCTGGCAGCTGAGCAACTGCTCTATAGCGGTCACGTCGACCGCGGCCTTGCGATTTTTGCAACGGTGTTAGGCCAGGTCGGCATGAAGCTTCCGGCTGCGCTTTCGCATATACCCTTGGACCTGCTGCTGCGCCGCGCACGCCTGAAAATTCGTGGCCTGCGCTGGCGCGAGACAACGGCCGCCAGCGTCCCCCGCAACATTTTGCTGAAGATCGACACTTGCTCCTCGGTGGCAACGGGCCTGTCTTTAGTTGATGTCGCCCGCGGCGCGGCTTTGCAAACTACCAGCTTGTTGCTGGCTCTGCGGGCGGGAGAGCCATGCCGAATTGCGCGGGCTCTCGCAATGGAAGCCGCTTACGCATCCACCGCCGGAGTCAAGGCGGAAGGGCGCGCCGAGCGACTGCTGGCGTTGGCACGAGATCTATCGGGGCGCACCGGAGATCAACGGGCGATTGGGCTGACGGCGGCGATGGCGGCGGGCTGCGCCTGGAACGCCGGCCGCTGGACCGAATGTTATCAGCGCGCGCGAGCCGCCCGCGAAACGTTGCGCGAACTTCACGATCGCGTCATGTGGGAGCGGGACACGGCATCCATTTTCGAAGTGGATGGATTACGGTGGATGGGACGTTGGGCGGAGATGAAAGCCATACTTCCGGGTCTTCTGGATGACGCGCGGCTGCGTGGCGACTTGTACATCCAAGCCATTTTGCAAATGCATGCCGGCTCGTGCTCCGAGTTGGCGAACGACAATCCCGCGCAGGCGCACGCCGGCCTCGCCATACTGGAGCGGTGGTCCAACCGGGGTTTTCATGTCGAACACCTGGTAGAGATGCACAATCGGGTAGAGATTGCGCTTTACACGGGCGACGGCGGAGAAGCGATGTCGCTGGTTTCGCAGCGATGGCCTGCTTTGCGCGCTTCGCTGTTGCTGCGGGTCCAAACGCTGCATATTCAAATGTGTTCCATCCGCGCCCGATCCGCCCTCTGTGCGGCTCTCGAGGAGAGATCTAGCCGCAAACGAAGAGAGCTCCTACGATTGGCAGAACGCGATTGCCGCGCCATTCGGCGCCAGGGCGCGCCTTGGGGCGCCGTACTCAGCGGCTTCATACAAGCAGGAAGGGAATCATTGTTAGGACGGCGCGAGGACGCCATTGCGACGCTCGCACGCACCCAGAAGGCGGCTTCGTCTACCGGCATGCTCTTGCATTCGGCGGTCGCCCGCCATTCGCAAGGTCTCCTGATGGGCGGCGATACCGGGCGTCAGCTGACGTCGGCCGCCGCGATCGATCTCAAAGCGGAGGGCATCGCCAACCCGGCGCGGCTGGCCGCGGTTGTTGCCCCGGGGATTTGAGTTTACTTAGGAGGAATTAACATGAGCGTCGAGAATTTCCAAAAGCATATTCGTAGCTTTGGACGCTGCGCTGCCGGCACGTCCCGAATCTACGTACCGAAAAACGTAGATGAAGTGAACCAGGTATTCGATATCGCACGGCAAGCCAAGCCCCAAGGCCGTATCGCGATTCGCGGCGGCGGCCACTCATTCGATGGCCAAGCGCTCCATGACCAGGACACGGGGGCCGAGATCGTTTTAAGCTCGCGTAAATTCGATTCCACGAGAATAGATTTCAACCCTGCCTCACCCGATACAGTCACTCTTGGCGCCGGTGTTCAATGGGGGGACTTTGTCACGAACGCAATTGCGCAATCGAAGGCTTCGAACGGCCCGATTCGAATTCCAGGCTCGATGCAAACAGGCAGGGCGTCGACCGTGGCAGGGACCCTTTCCGGCGATTGTCTCTCTCGCTTCTCTGGGACGGGCGGCAAGGAAAGCAAGTGGATCGAATCCTTTCGCATCCTAACTCCCACCAGCGGCACGCCCTTTGAGGTTACTGAGGCGAGCGACCCCGATCTGTTTCACTCGGTAATTGGCGGCATGGGTTATATCGGGTTCGTCACGGACGCAACCTACAGGCTAATTTCCATTGAGAATGCCAGCATCGCGCGCTCAACCATTACCACGCATCAGACATTTCATTCTCTGATTCAGAGACAGCTTCAGCTTGTCACACAGGGAGTTTCGCCCCGCGCAATCTCGTCCGCCTGGTTTACCGAACTTATACCTGGCATCTTACCCACCGGCCTCGTTCCCAACCCCTTAGACCTCGATATTCTAAACCCAGACACAATCAAAGGCGCCGTCTTTGACTCCTCCTTTGCCCAACCGAGCGATCCGCAACTTCCCGGCTTTCCGCTCTACGACGACATTCACTCCGGCCTGCGCTATTGGGTGGAGGTGTTGCTTGCCCGCGAAGATCTGACAAACTTGCTTGTACACGAATTTCTGTTCAACATCATCCGCCTTGCCAATGGGCGCTTTGAGAATGATTTGTTGGATTTCCTGTTTTTCATGGATGGAAATACGATTGCCAAAAAGACGTTCGAAGCGATCAATCCAGGGTGGCAGTTTCCGATCGTGCAGCAGACATACGTGATTCCAACGGCTCAAACCGAAACATTCGCGCTGAACTGCATGCGGAAGATGCGCTCTCTGAAGTACTTTCTTCGCCCCACGGAATGCGACATGCTGTATGTCGCGCAAGACGAGTGCTTTATGTCCGCGAGTTACCATCTGGACGGCTTTGCGGTCACCATCGGATTCGAACCCCTAAGCACGGAGGGATGTCTCCGGCTAAAATCCCTCAGCTATTACGCGAACTGAGTGAAGACTGTTTCAGCGCGGGTGGGCGCATACACACTCCCAAAAACCTGGACGTCAATCCCACGACATTCCGTAAGATGTTCCCAAAGATCACTGCGTTCGAAGATGTCAAGCGGAAACATGATCCGGAACATCTTCTGCGGAATCCCTTTTCCGATACCTTCTTTCAGTTTTGAAGCGTCTCGTTATCCCGCAGTCTGGCGGCCTGCGTCATCAGGTAATTCCGCTCTGGGAGGCTCGCCGTACGTGAGGCGGCCGTCAAATAATGCGCGACGGCCGCGTTATGGTCTCCGGCCATCTCCAGCAAATGGCCACGCACCGCTTCGAGCCGATGGTGGCCTGCTAGTCGGCCATCCGCGTCCAGCGAATTCAGCAGCGTCAGTCCGGCGGATGCTCCGTGAACCATCGCGACAGCGATCGCGCGATTCAGCTTCACCATCGGATTGTCGGAAATGTCTTGCAGCCGGTCATACAGTGCCAGAATTTGCGGCCAATCGGTGTCTTCCGCTCGCGCCGCCTCATCATGTACAGCAGCGATGGCGGCCTGCAACTGGTACGGACCAATTGAACCTCGCGGAAGCGCGTTAGAGAGCAGCGCAATGCCCTCGGCAATATCGTTGCGATCCCAAAGCGTTCGATCCTGGCGTGTCAGCGAGATCAATTCCCCGTTGGGTCCTGTCCGGGCTGCGCGGCGCGCATCCGTCAATAACATAAGGGCAAGCAAGCCGGTGACCTCGCAATCGTCAGGCAGTGACTTGTGAATTGCGCGGGTCAAGCGAATCGCTTCCTGCGACAAATCCGACCGCTGCAGTTGCGAGCCGACGCTGGCCGCGTAGCCTTCATTGAAGATCAAATAGAGCACGTGCAGAACGGTACGCAGCCGTTCCACCCGGTCGAGCGGCTCCGGCAAGCGAAAAGGAACGCCGGAGGCCTTGATGGTCTGTTTGGCGCGGCTGATTCGCTGCGCCATGGTTGCCTGCGGCGTAAGGAACGCATGGGCAATCTCCGCCGTGGTCAAGCCGCCTACTGCGCGCAACGTCAGGGCGATGGCCGAAGACGCCGTCAGCGAGGGGTGGCAGCACATATAGATCAGTACCAGCGCGTCATCCCGCTCTACGTCGTCAAAGATGCCGCAGGCGGGCGTCACCAGGTCGATTTCGGCGGCCGCGGCCGTCTCGCGGCGGCGGCGGGCGATTTCGCTACGCACCTGGTCGGTCATGCGGCGCGAGGCAACCTGAACCAGCCAGGCACGGGGATTCTCAGGTACGCCTTGCTGCGGCCATTGCAGCGCCGCCGCGACCAACGCTTCCTGCACCGCATCCTCGGCGGCCGCAAAATCGCGGAAACGGCGAATGATCGCGCCAAGAACCTGCGGCGTCAGTTCGCGCAGCAGGTTCTCGAACCGGTCATCGAGCGGCATTGACGTTACACGAATTCATCGGGAGGTCCGCTCATCACTTCACGGACTTCGATCGGCATATTCATCGCCGTTCCGCCGGGCCCAGGAGCGGCCGAGGCGCGCGCGGCAACCGCATAGGCTTGCTCCGGTTTATCTACCTCGATGATCCAATAGCCGGCCAGAAACTCCTTGGATTCAGGAAATACGCCGTCCGTAACCGGCGCGCCATCCTTGCCCGCTCGCACAACCTTGGCCTGCCGCGGGTCGGCCAGGCCTTCGGCAGATACAAACTCTCCCGATTCACGAAGCGACTTGTTAAGCCCCATCATGTACCCAATGTGCCCCTTGATGTCCTTTTGCGGCCACGCAGCGAGCGACTCATAGGCGGTCTTCGGGCAGTTCATCATCAGAATGTATTTCATTTCGTTTTCTCCTTCGATTTTCGCACCGCTTGTGCGTTCTCACAGGCAAGTCGAAGCACGGGGCGCGTTTTCGACATCGCAACCCGCGATTGCAGAAAAATATTTATAATGTGCGAGAAGCTATGCGTACCTTATTCACCCTCGTCCTGACCGCCGCCATGTCTCAAGCCGCGGTCAAACTGCCGGCGCTCATTTCCGATCACATGGTTCTACAATCAGGCCGGCCTGTGCGCGTCTGGGGCTCGGCCGATGCCGGCGAGACCGTCCGGGTGGACCTGCAGAGTCAATCGGTCTCCGTCAAGGCCGGCGCGGACGGCAAGTGGACCGCGTGGCTGCGTCCGCTGGTCGCGGGTGGACCACTCGACCTGACGGTGAACAACATCACGATTCACGATGTCCTCGTCGGAGAGGTTTGGCTGGGCTCGGGCCAATCCAACATGGAGTTCCGCCTGGCGACGGCTGTCAATCACGATGACGAAATCGCCAGGGCCAACTATTCTCTGATTCATCTTTTCCAGGTAAAGCACGCGGTGGCAGAACAGCCTCAAGACGATGTGACGGGAACGTGGCAGGTCTGTTCGCCTGAAAGCGTCAAGGGCTTTTCGGCGGTGGAATACTTTTTCGGACGCCACCTGCAGCAGAACCTGCACGTGCCGATGGGGTTGATCGAAAGCGATTGGGGCGGCACGCCGGCGCAATCGTGGCTTTCGCATCCCACGCTTCAAAACGACGCGGCTTTGAAATACGTGCTGGACGAATGGGACACGGTGCTGACGCGCTATCCGGCAGCGAAGGAGCGCTACGACGGACAACTCGCGGAATGGAATCGGGCGGTGGCCGATGCGAAGGCAGCGGGTAAGACCGCGCCGAACCGGCCGAACGCACCCGCCGGACCAGGCCATCCGAACACGCCCGCCGGACTGTATAACGCGATGATCGCGCCCCTGACTCCGTACGCCATTCGCGGCGTCATCTGGTATCAAGGCGAAGCCAACGCCAGCGAAGCGCATGCCTACCGCTACCGCCGCCTTTTCGGGGGCATGATCGAAGATTGGCGCGACCATTGGGGCGAAGGCGATTTTCCGTTCCTCTTTGTTCAACTCGCGAACTTCCAGACCAACGGATGGTGGCCGGTGCTGCGTGAATCGCAGTCGGAAACCTTGCGGCTCTCGAATACGGGAATGGCGGTGGCGATTGATGTCGGCGAATCGAAGGACATTCACCCGAAGAATAAACAGGATGTGGGGCTGCGACTGGCTCTGGCCGCACGCGCGATCGCGTACCATCAGCCGATCGAATTTTCAGGACCCTTGTTCCAGAGCGCCGCGCCGGAAGCGGGAGCCATGCGCGCGTACTTTACGCATGCGGATGCGATGCAGGCCGCGGGTGGCGAAACCGTAAAGGGATTCGAGGTGGCCGGCTCCGATGGAAAATTTGTGGCGGCGGAAGCCCGGGTGGAAGGCGACACCGTGGTGGCGTCGAGTTCGCAAGTGGATTCGCCGGTGGCCGTCCGCTACGGATGGGCGGACGATCCAGGCTGCAACTTAGTGAATGGAACCGGCCTGCCGGCCAGCCCCTTCCGCAGCAATCAACAGCGGGAGGGAAAGTAGCGGACTTCCCCTCCCCGGCTTCCGTACGGGGCTATTTCGGATATTCGAAATTGAACATCCAGTGGACGCCAAATGCGTCTTTGAGCATGCCGAAGTGGGCGCCCCAAAACTGATCCTGTAAGGGCATGGTTACCGTTCCGCCCTCGCTGAATGCCGCAAAGAGGCGCTGAATCTCTTCGAGACTCTCGCATCCAATACTTACGGAGAAATTGGTCCCTTGCGTGAAAGGCATGCCAGGCATGGTATCCGATGCCATTAAGAGGGTCTGCCCTTTGGTGATGCGCGCGTGCATGATGCGATCCGCGGCCTTGATGACCGCTTCCGGCGGATTGCCTGGAATTTGCGAGAAGGGCATCATGGTCAGTTCGCCCCCCAGACACTTCGCGTAAAATTGCATCGCCGGCCCGCAATCGCCGTCAAAGTTTAAGTAAGTCAAGATTTCTTTCATCGATAGCTCCCTTTCACTAACCCAGTTTTTTAACTATCCGCCTGCAATCGCTCCCACCACCAGGAACGGTTCCGCACCCGACGCCACCTGATCGGGCAGCAAGGCATCCGGAGATTCATGCGAGATATCCTGCTCACAGGCAAAGAACCGGACAAAAGGCCGCCGCTGCTGCGTAACGCGATCGCGCAGCGTACCAGCCAGCGAGGGATAACGGGCTTCGAGAGCATCCAAGACCGAGCGTTGCGTCGCCGGACCTTCGATCTCAAGCTGCACCTCCGCCTCCGCGCGCGCCAGAATCCGCAGGTGAGCCGGCAATTGAATTCGAATCACGAAAGCGTCTGAGCCTCCACCGAGAGAACCGGGGGAAGATCGCGCACGATGGGCGCCCATGAATCACCCGCATTTGACGACGCATATACCTGGCCGCCGGTGGTTCCGAAATAGACGCCACAGGAATCGAGCGAATCTACCGCCATCGCATCGCGCAGTACATTGACGTAGCAGTTACTTTGCGGAAGACCCTGGGTAAGCGGCTCCCACTCGTTTCCGCCGCTTCGGCTACGATAAACCCGCAGCTTTCCTTCAGGCGGATAATGCTCGGAATCGCTTTTGATGGGTACCACATAAATGGTTTCGGGCTCGTGCGCGTGAACGTCCATTGCGAAGCCGAAATCGGTGGGCAGATTTCCGCTAATCTCGCGCCATGATTCGCCCGCATCGTCACTGCGCATGACGTCCCAGTGCTTCTGCATGAACAGCGTGTCCGGGCGCGAGGGATTCATGGCAATGCGGTGTACGCAATGGCCTACTTCCGCGGCCGGGTCAGGAATGTATTGCGAGACCAGTCCGCGGTTGATGGGCTTCCACGTGGCGCCAGCGTCGTCGCTGCGGAAGGCTCCGGCGGCCGAGATTGCGACGAAGATTCGCGCCGGATCGACAGGGTCGAGAACGATGGTGTGCAGGCACATGCCACCCGCGCCAGGTTGCCAATGAGGGCCTGAGCCATGACCGCGCAAACCGGGAAGCTCCCGCCAACTCTTGCCCCCATCAACGGAGCGGAAGATGGCCGCATCTTCGACGCCGGCGTAGACCTCGTCCGGATCCGTGAGAGAGGGTTCGAGATGCCATACACGCTTGAACTCCCACGGATGCGGCGTGCCGTCGTACCACTGGTGCGTGCCTGGGACGCCTTCATACGAGAATTGATTGCCTACCGGCTCCCACGTTTGACCGCCATCGTCCGATCGCTGGACGATCTGACCGAACCAACTGCTCGACTGGGATGCATAGATCCGATCGGGATTCGCGGGTGAACCTTTGGCGTGATAAATTTCCCACCCGCCGAAGTGCGGGCCGCTGACCGCCCACGTTTCGCGCTTACCGTCCGCGGTCAGAATGAACGCGCCCTTGCGTGTGCCAACCAGTAACCTTACACCGCTCATCTTTTCACTTGCCTCCTGGGGAGAGCTCCCTTTGAGATTCGTAGCTTTCCAGCATCCGGCTTGGGGATTAGCGGCGTCAAGTCGTGTTCCCGCCATCGGCGGCGCGTTTCCGCGATGACCTTTTCGCGGCGCTTTTCCATTTCGGCGACGATACCGCAGGACACCCCTGTCCGCTCATGCCGCGCCGCCCAAACAAATATCTCAAGCAGCAAGGGCGCCAGATCGATGCCCTTCTTTGTCAACCGGTAATTTATCTTTCTTCCATCCGTCACTTCCGGCTCTCCGATTATGATGCCTGCCGCTTCCAGCTTCCATAGACGGTCGGAGAGGACATTGGTCGCGATGCCTTCACCGGATTCCTGGAATTCCCGAAATGTGCGGAGACCGCGCACCATGAGATCGCGGATTATGAGCAACGACCACCGGTCTCCAAATATCTCGAGAGAAATGCTGACGGGGCAACCGGACCGCCTTCTCAACTTTGGGGCGCCGCGCACAATCGATATTACGCGAGATTACTTGTCTATTGCAAGTAAATAACGGGTGCGACGAGGGCCACTATTCACAGCGGATTCGGCCGTGGAGAACAAGCCTGTTGCGATGAAAGACCCGCGGTGAATCAGCCGTGCCATGGTAGCGCGAAAGGCGGTCCGTCGGGAGTAATTCAACGTACGGGCGCGGAGTATATAACCGAATCTACCCTCAGTAATACAGCGGATTCCCGCTTGCGCCCCACGTCGCCTGCTGTTAGAGTCATGGTCGTTTACGGGATGCGCTCTACCGCTGTTCTTACTAAAGAGGAAGAGATTTACTGGCTCGCGTTGAAGTTGATCCCGGGGTTGGGAACGCGCACCGCCAATAAGTTGCTCGAACGGTTCCGTACGCCGCAAGCGATCTTCCGGGCTTCGCGAACCGAACTCGAAGCCGCCGGGGTTTCGGGCGCGGTTGCGCAATCGGTGGCTAGCGGATGCACGTTTGACGACGCCGCCACGCAGCAGGAGAAGATGGCGGAAGCGGGCGCGGTTGCTCTCACGATCGGCGATCCGCGCTATCCGCAGACGCTGCGCGATATTTTCGATCCGCCGGTGCTGCTGTTTGCGCGCGGCCGGGTGGAGTTGTTGCAATCTATTGCGATCGGCGTGGTGGGCACGCGGCGGCCTACGGCGTATGGGATTGCGGTGGCGGAGCGGCTTTCGGCCGACCTGGCGCATGCCGGCATGACGATCGCGAGCGGCATGGCGCGGGGCATCGATACGGCGTCCCACAGAGGAACTCTGACCGCGGGCGGCGACACGATCGCAGTCTTCGGCTGCGGGGTAGACGTAATCTATCCGAGCGAGAACAAGAAGCTGGCATCCGAGATTGCGACGCGCGGACTTCTGCTCTCGGAGTTTCCCATGGGGTCGGTGGCCTTTCCGCAGAATTTCCCGATCCGCAACCGCATCATCGCGGGGATCAGCGTGGGCGTGCTGGTGGTGGAGGGTGCGCAATACAGCGGATCGGCGATAACGGCCAAGCTTGCCATGGACCAGGGGCGAGAGGTGTTTGCGGTGCCTGGCAACATCACGTCGAAGCTGAGCTGGGCTCCTAACCTATTAATAAAACAGGGTGCGCGCCTGGTTCAGGACTGGAATGACGTGGTGTCCGAGCTTCCCGCTGAATCCCGGCGACATCTAATTGAAGTGGGGCGGCAGAAGCTGCTGGCCGAGGCCGGCGGAACGGCCGGTGCGACTTCCGGAACCGAAGAGTCATCCTTATTTAACAGCCGCGGTCCGGAATTGAACGACGTGACGCGAAAGACGCTCGAAGCCCTTAAGGTGGACGCGCCGATTCATCTCGACGATCTGCTTGAAAAGATTGAGGATATAACCACCAGCGAAGTGATCGCCGCGCTTTTCGAATTGGAAATGCTGGGGTTGGTGAAGCAGTTGCCCGGGAAAAACTTTGTCAAGGTGTGGTAGCCAAGGCCAAGCAGGCTAACCATCCGGATCAGATAAAAAATTTAAATTCAATGGCTTGAGCGGTGTGTCTTAGGATTGATCCCGCGATAGACGCATCGCGATCGGGCAGGATTCATCGGAAAGTATGGTAAGGTCAGGACGGAAAGACGAACAAAGACGGGCGGCGTTCGGCGCCGCCAGTGAGTATCTATGGCAAAAGCTCTGGTAATCGTGGAATCGCCGGCGAAGGCGAAGACCATTAATAAATACCTGGGCAAGCAGTTTATTGTTAAAGCTTCCCTCGGTCATATAAAGGATCTTCCCAAGAAGGACCTCGCGGTGGACGTGGACCGCGGCTTCGAACCCCGCTATGAAGTGATTGAAGGCAAGAAAAAACTGATTAGCGAGTTGAAACAGACCGCTAAGAAGGTAGAAGACGTGTACCTGGCGGCTGACCCTGACCGCGAAGGCGAGGCTATCTGCTATCACCTGCAGGAGGAACTGCAGAGCAAGAACGGGCCGCGTTTCTACCGGGTGATGTTCAACGAAATCACGAAGAAGGCCATCGAAAAGGCCTTTGAGAAACCCAGCCAGGTGAGCATCCACTTAGTGGAGGCACAGCAGGCGCGACGCGTGCTGGACCGGCTGGTGGGCTACAAGATTTCTCCGCTGCTATGGGACAAGGTGCGGCGCGGGCTTTCGGCAGGGCGTGTGCAAACCGTCGCGTTGCGGCTGATTGTGGAGCGCGAACGCGAGATCCGCGCATTCATCCCGAAGGAATACTGGACGCTCGACGTCGACCTGAACGCCAAGAAGCCGCCGCTACTCACGACGCGGCTGTTCAAGATCGCGGACGGGCCGGCGGAGGTTGGTAATCGGGAAACGTCTGACGCCATCGTGACGGCGCTCGATGGGACAGATTACATTGTCAAATCGGTTGGAACGCGCGAGAAGAAGCGCAACCCGGTGGCGCCGTTTATCACGTCGACGCTGCAGCAGGAGGCCTCGCGTAAGCTGCGCTTCAGCGTAAAGCGCACGATGATGCTGGCGCAGCGGTTGTACGAAGGCGTGGAGATGGGCAAAGACGGCGCAGTGGGTTTCATCACCTACATGCGTACCGACTCCACGCGCATCTCGGACGATGCGATCAAAGACGCCCGCGATTTCATTACGGAACGTTACGGCAAGGAGTTTCTGCCCGCCGGCGCCAACGTCTACAAATCTAAGAAGGACGCGCAGGATGCGCACGAAGCCATCCGACCTACGTCGATGGCCTATACGCCGGAGGTAGTGGAGAAGTATCTCGCGGAAGACGAGATGAAGCTTTACCGGCTGATCTGGAACCGCTTCGTGGCGTGCCAGATGATGCCGGCGCTTTACGATCAAACCACGATCGACGTGGCGGCCAAGGGCAAGAACGGCGTGGACTACATCTTCCGCGCGACGGGATCGGTACTGAAATTCGAAGGCTTCCTTAAGGTGTATCAGGAAGGCAAAGACCAAGTCGACGAAGACGACGAGGAACTCAAGCATCGTCTGCCGCTGGTGACCGAGGGCGAAGTTCTGCGCTTCAAGGCGATGCGGCCGGAGCAGCATTTCACGGAGCCACCGCCGCGTTATAACGAAGCGACGCTGGTGAAGCGCCTGGAAGCGGATGGAGTAGGACGTCCTTCGACGTATGCCTCGATTCTTTCGACGATTCAGGAGCGCGAATACGTTAAGAAGGAAGGCAACCGCTTTAGCCCGACGGAGCTTGGGATGGTGGTCACCGACCTTCTGCTGGAATCGTTCGACAACATCTTCGAGGTGAAATACACCGCGCGGATGGAGGAAGAGCTCGACGGGATCGAAGAGGGCAAGATCGACTGGCGAGCGGCCATGGCGGATTTTTATCAGCGTCTGGACGCGGATATCAAACACGCCGAACAGCACATGACCGATATCAAGCGGATGGAGAAACCCACCGGCTTGAATTGCGAAAAGTGCGGCAAGCCGCTGGTGATCAAGTGGGGGAAGCACGGCAGTTTCATCGCGTGCACGGGATATCCCGATTGCACTTACACGCGCGAGCTGACCGTAGATCTGCCGGATGTGGACAAGGTGGATCTTTCCGAGCAGGGCGAAGAGGAGTATTGCGAGAATTGCGGACGCCCCATGGTGCTGAAGAAGGGCCGCTTCGGCAATTTCTTCGCGTGTACCGGCTACCCGGATTGCAAGACCACGAAGCCAATTGGCGGTGCGCAGAAAAAGGCCGACCAGCCGCTGGATGAGAAGTGCCCACAGTGCACGAACAATCTTGTGGTTAAGCACGGACGGTTCGGCGAGTTCACGGCGTGCAGCAATTACCCTACGTGCAAGTACGTCAAGCAGAAGACGATTGGCGTAAAGTGCCCGGAATGCACCGAGGGCGAAGTAGTGGAACGCCGTTCGAAGCGTGGAAAGACGTTCTATGGCTGCAACCGCTGGCCGGAATGCAATTTCGTTGCATGGGGAAAACCCGTGGACAAAAAGTGCCCGGAATGCGGCAACCCGTATATGATCGAGAAATGGCTGAAAGCCGGACCGGTATTGCAGTGTCCCAACGCGGAGTGCAAACACAAAGAAGATGCGCCCGATGCGCAGCCGATGGGGCAACCCGATTCATCCACCCCGCCATCCGCGCATGCGCCGCGGCAAACCGAAGAGACGCCCGACGAAGCATTAGTGAAGTGAGCCGCGGATGAACCGACGCCGGGAACTGTCATGGGCCGCTCTGGGCCTCCTGGTGTTGTCGGGCTTCCTGAATTACTTCGACCGCTCGAACCTTTCGGTAGGCGCCGGGCAGATCCAAAAGGAATTGCACCTTAACAGCCTGCAACTGGGCATGCTGTTCTCGGCGTTCTTTTGGACATACGCGCTGATGCAGGTTCTGCTCATCGCGGGTTGGCTGGTGGACCGCTTCAACGTCTGCTGGATCCTGGCCGGCGGATTCTGTCTCTGGTCGGGCGCGACGGCGGTGACGGGGGCGGCGCGGGCATTTGCGGTGATGTTCGGGCTGCGGCTGGTGCTGGGCATTGGCGAATCGATCGCGTATCCTTCTTATTCACGGCTGTTGGCGAACTATTTTCCGGAGCAGAGGCGCGGCATCGCCAATGCGCTGATCGATGCCGGGACAAAGTTGGGTCCGGCGCTGGGCACGCTGCTGGGCGGATGGCTGATGATTGCCTACGGATGGCGCATCTTCTTTGTGGGCCTGGGCGCGGGAAGCTTGCTCTGGCTGATTCCGTGGCTTCTGTTGATGCCGCGTGGCAAGGGCGCCGATACGCGCGAGCATCCGGAAGCGATGCCGAGCGCGTGGGACATCCTCCGGCAGCGCGCGGCGATCTTTACCGCGCTAGGCCTGTTTTGCAGCAACTATTTCTGGTATTTCCTGCTGACGTGGCTGCCACTCTATCTACAAAACGAGCGGCATTTCAGCCCCGCGAAGATGACGACGGTGGCTACATTGGCCTATTTTGCGATTGCCGTCTCGGCGGTTCTGGCGGGCGCCCTATCCGACCATATGATCGCGCGCGGCGCGACGCCCAATCGCGTGCGCAAGAGTTTCGCCGGCGTGGGCCTGGTTCTTTCCACGATTATTCTGCCAGTGGCGCTGGTGAAGAATACGGACACAGCCGTGGCGCTGCTATTGACGGCATGCTTCTGCTTCGGCATCTATACGGCGAACGTCTTCGCGATCACGCAGACGCTGGCTGGCCCGCGCGCGGCGGGCAAGTGGACGAGTTTGCAAAACGGTTTCGCGAATTTCGCCGGCGTGACGGCGCCGTGGCTGACGGGCTGGATTGTGAACGAGACCGGACAGTTTTACTGGGCCTTCGTGGCCGCGGCAGCGGTGGTGCTGGCGGGCGCGGCGATCTTCGTGTTTGGCATTGGGCGGATCGAGCCGGTTCAGTGGCCGCGCCACACGGCTACTTCGTTGTCCTCTGCAAAATCGTAGCGGAATCAGGCGCAAGGCGAGTTTCGGACTGACGAGGCTGCGGATTGCTGGCGCTCGGCGATGGATCTGCACCACGCCCCGAGGGGAGGCCGGCCGTTCGTGGCAGGCCCTATTCAATTGTCAAAGATCTGGCGCGGCTTATTTGAGTTGGCCAGCTGAAGCTAACGGCGCGGAGTCGCTCCCGCGCTGGCTCATGCTTATCCGACCTGCGAAACGAAGCGCATTCTGGCCTCTTCGAGACGGCGTTCGCGGGAAATCAATCGCGCGACTTCGGACGCTGAATAGACAAAGCCACAACAGGATTCGGGCGATGGAAAGTCTTGCGCAGGATCGACCGATTGACCCTTAGCTTCAGCGAGTTGGGTGAGCAGGATGGCTTCCCGCTGCGCCAAAGCGTAGAATATTTTGCGCTCCGCCTGCATGGCCTTCAACTCGGCGGTGTTCTTTTCGATGGCGCGTTGGATGCGGCCAGCGTAGAGGGCGATGCGCTGGAGACCCTTGACTGGATCGATCCACGCCTGGGCGCCGGCGGAGGCGGGAGGGAGTTCGCCGGCTTGCTCCTGCTCGATTTGGAGGAAGAGAGCCCGTTCCATGGCGTGGGCGCGCTTGAGACGCCAGTAGTTCTCGGCGAGATTGCGGACGAGTTCGTGCTCCGGCACGCCGACCGGGGCGTAAGATTTGAGGTAGCCTTCGCAATGCTGCCCGAAGGCTTCGTCCTCGCCGGGAAGGGCGGCGTGGACCTTGCCGGTGAGGCCGTGTTTTAAGGAATTTTGGCTGACGGTGTGTTTACCGGCGGCGGTTGTGGGGCCGGTGGATAGTTGGGCGTTGGCGCGGTTGGCCTCTAGCTTGGCGTCGGGCTTCGTGTCCAGTTGGACGTTCATTTGGGCATTCATTTGAACTGGGGATGTCATCGTTTTCTCCGGTGTGGTGGAAATTAAAAGGGCCGGCTGGCGCAATGATTGCGCTAGACGGCCCTTTCGATTGGAGAGTAGCAGATGGGTTGGCGGGGGGCGGGGTGGGCGGGGGACAGAAAGCGGCTATATGGAATTGAGCGGATTGGGGTTGCGGGTTTTTTGGAAGTGCGGTGACTGAGAAAAGGCTATCCGGCGCGGCTACTGGAGGATCCGGGTGCGGTGTGAGGTGACGCTTTCCGATAGCGTGATTCAGGAACTTCGCGATCAAGAGGCGACTCCATTCCGGACGCCAAATGATCTTTCTGCTGCTTGAAACCACTTTTGTGTGTATCTCGTTCGTTTGACATTCGCTACGGCAGACGGCGACTCGGAGTTCTGGCCGGGCTGGCAAACGAGAGCTACCTGCGATCCGGGCCTGAGCCGACAGAATGCGACCGGCTGCCGTCCAGAATGAATCGCATTCTCAGCTAAAAAAGGGGTGTCATCTTTCCGCGAGTGAGAAGCTGGACCGTTAGTTACAATTGGCCATGGCCAGCCTTTTGAAGGAACTTGATGAACGCTCGTCCCAGATACGTTTCGAAGTAATTGATTTTTCTGCGGGCGAGTTAATTCGGCTACATGAGAACAACGAGATTGTTATCCAACCGGCATTCCAGCGTATGTTTCGCTGGAGTAAGGGACAACAGAGCCGCCTCATCGAATCCATGTTCCTTGGGCTGCCCGTGCCTCAAATAGTCCTTTTCTAGAGGCAAGATGGCGTGCTGGAACTCATCGATGGCCTTCAACGAGTGAGTTCGCTTATCACGTTCATAACGGGCAAGAGGCCTGGCCCTCCCGATGAAAATCAGGGGACCGCGACGAAGCTGATTGGCTGTGACATTTTGCTGTCGCTCAATGGACTGGATTTTGCAAGCCTTGATGGAGTACTTCAGCTCGAACTTAAACGAAAAACGCTGCGCGCAATCGTTATACGACGGACTAATGACCCAAACCTTCGTTACGAGATGTTTAAGCGTCTGAACTCAGGAGGTTCCCCGGCTGAGGCCCACGAGATCAGGAACGCATCTCTACGAATCGTTGGCGAACCCGGTGAGGCATTCCTCTCGTTTCTCAACAGGTGTGCGGAGCACCAGGGATTTCAAGAGGTGACGGATACCCTCTCGGATCAGGCAAAACAGCGCCTAGGACGGGAGGAACTGGTACTTCGCTTCTTCGCTTTGAAAATCTCACTGAACACCTATAAAGGCAGCATTTCCGATTGGCTGGATGATTTCAGTGAAGCCGTCGTAACAAAGAAGGTCACTTTTCAATATCAGGATGAAGAACAAGTCTTTACCAGACTCTTTACCGTCCTCGCGAAGAAGTTTGGAGATGAAGCTTTCGTGAAACATAAAACCAACCGAGCACTCGGGGGCCTTGCTCCGGCCTACTACGATGCGGTGACGATTGGGCTCTTGCCGTTGGTCGATCGGTTAGACAGGACCGAATCAGCCGTTGCAAAGAAGATTCTAAACCAGGCAGTAGGCCACGAGAACGAGGATTTTAGAGAAAACGTAGGACCTGGCGCTAATGAAAAAGGTTTGCTCAGTTGCGCGGCGCAGAAAATGGGGGAAGAGGATGAATCTGGCCGCCGCGAAAGTGAGCAAACCGCTCGGTGAACTAAACCGCAGTGTGAGACCGGGTCTTTAATGGGTTTGCTTCCGCGTGGGGTCGTCAATGTCGCGGGCGGCGCACATGCGATTTGAGTTTTGGGTGTGGTGGAAGAGCCCTTTGCCGCGTTTTTGCGGCGGCCACTCGCCGCTATGGCGCGCTGTGAGGCGACTGGCCGGGCCGGAGTCTATTGTCGTGCAGCGAACGACGGCGGCCAGACGCACTTCTGCTAATCGCTGCCATGTCCGACAGCGCTGGCGGATCCGGTGCTGTGAAAGGGTGGTCATCATGATGTATCTACGCGCAACGGAATCGGGCCATGGCATGGCAACTATGTCTCGATGATGGCCAGCATTCCGCCACATCGCGGACATAGCCGCGGATTACCGGCAGGGAATGTCCGATCGAAGTCCCGCAGATCGGCGGCTCGCGGCAGCAGATCCATCACGGGATTTGCCAGTAACTGGCGGCATAATTCCAACTTGCCGGCGCGGTGGCAGTTGGCTAGAAAGCCGAAATAACGGATGCGCTGGAAGCCCCGCGGCAGCGTATGCAGAAGAAAGTGACGGATGAATTCCCCGGCCGATAACGTGGTTACTTTGGGCCGCTGCGGATGGCGATAGTCTTTCCATCGGAAACAAACGTGGCCCTGTTCGAGCTCGAGTAACCGCTCATTGGAGATGGCGATGCGATGGGTATAACGGCCGAGATACTCCAGCACTTGGCGCGGCCCGCCGAAGGGTGGCTTGGCATAAACGACCCATTCTTTTTTGCCGAGCGGAGCCAGATAGCGGCGAAAGGCCTCGGGCGCGCTTAAATGTTCCAGATCGCCGAAGAAGTGGAGTTGTCCGGCGGTGTGGGCCTGCTGCAACGCCTGGAGCAGAAGGCGGCGAAACAGGCGGCTGAGCACGCGTACTGCAAGAAAAAAGCCAGGACGGCATGCCACCCAGCGCTGGTCGGCAGAGAGTCCGCCGCCGGGAACCACGCAGTGCAGATGAGGATGCAGGTGCAGATTTTGGCCCCAGGTATGGAGCACGGCGAAGAACCCGATCGCTGCTCCCAGATGTTTGGGGTCGCGCGCAATGGTGAGCAGAGTTTCGGCGGCGGCGCGAAAGAGGAGATCGTAAACGGCTTCCTTGTTATAGAAAGCGACGGAGGCGATCTCCTGGGGCACGGTGAAGACTACGTGAAAGTATTCGACCGGAAGTAACTCGGCGGTGCGCTTCTGAAGCCACTGGGCGCGCGCCAAGCCTTGGCACTTGGGGCAATGGCGATTGCGGCAGGAGCGGTAGCGGACGTGACTGTATTGACAGCGGCCACACCATTCGACCGAACCGCCCAATGCCGGGGTGCGGCAGGTCTCGATGGCTTGCATCAAGCGGTGCTGATGCAAGGGCAGCGAGTGACTCTGCCGGTAGGCGGGACCGTGTTGTCGAAAAATGTCGGCCAGCTCCAGAGCCGGCCGCGGCATCAGCGTTTGGCGCGCGCGCCGCGGATGGCCGGGGGCGAAGCGGGTTTCAGCAACCGGTCGAGCGGACTGGCGGTTGCGCCGATGGCAGCCGGCGAGACGGCGATATAACGGGCAGTGGTATCGATGCGGCTATGGCCCAGCAGGGCTTGAATGACGCGTGTGTCCACGCCGCTTTCCAGCAGGTGGGTGGCGAAGCTGTGGCGCAGCAGATGCGGCGTGACGCGCTTCCCCAGGCGGCTGGACTTCCAGGCATCGCGGCAGGCGCTCTGCACGGCCCCGGCGGCAGCATGCTTGTGCGGACGCCAGGCGGGAAAAAGCCATAGTCCCGTGGGACGTACGATGCGCCAGTAGGCGCGGAGCACTTCGAGCAGGCAGGGCGACAACATGGCATAACGGTCTTTACCGCCTTTGCCGTGCTCGACGCGGAGCAGCTTCCGTTTGCTATCGACGTCGGAGACCTTGAGCGCAACGGCCTCGGAGATGCGGAGTCCGGCGCCGTAGCAGGTGAACAGGATGGCGCGATTTTTCACTCCGGTCACATTCTCGAAGAAAGTCTGAACCTCCTCGGGAGCGAGGACGACGGGGAGCTTGTGGTCGAGGCGGGCGCGCGGGAAATCTTCCTTGCTCCACGGCATTTCCAGCGTGGTGAGGAACAGAAACTGCACGGCGGACACGAAACTGTTGATGCTTTGCGGCGAGAGTTTGCGTTCTTCAACCAGGTAGAGTTGATACTGGCGAACGGCTTCCAGGTCGAGATGCTCCGGGCTGCGCTGGAAGTACTTGGCGAACTCCGCGACATAATGGACGTAGCTGCGTTGGGTGGTGGCGGCGAGATTGCGAATGCGCATATCGCCGATCATGCGTTGACGTAGCGGTGTCATGCGATGGCTCCTTGGAATTTGTTGGATTGGTCTATGTGAGATAAACCTGATCCAGTGTTTCAGGGAGCCTCGCACCACGCTACTGGCTGCGGGCTTGCCGATTCGCTGCGAAGAGCTTACCGCGAAGCGGTTTAGTTCACCGCAGTTCCGCGGCTGCATAGGAGAATCGCAGAAGTCCGAAGGGTTTTCGAGCAGAAACTACTGAGCCTAAAAGATAATGACCTCGTTCGAAAGCGCCGTTAACGCCAAATACGATGCTCGCATTAGTACTCTAGCCGCGATTAAGGCAAGGAGTATTGACGCGGATAAGCTTGTCCTTGCGGCTCTGACGGTTCTCGCCTATGCCCAACTCGAAGGCGGCGTTAAGGATATATCTGCCTGCATCATCAAGCACATCAACAAAATGAAGCTTGAGTGGGGTACCGTCTCACCCCGACTACTCAAATGGCGAAATCAGAACGACTTAGCGCGCTTCAGGGCGGTTGTTGACTTTGACATGATCGGCGGCCCAGATCCATTTGCTTTGCTTCTCGGGAGACGGGCTCAGATCAGACCTATCAACCACCGCGGCGAACTCAACCAGATGACTTGGGCTGCCATCAAGGCTGTATACGGCGGATTCGGTTTCGACTCCAAGGACATAGAGCGATCTGCCGACCATATCGACGACTTAGTGGACGCTCGTAATAGCGCCGCGCATCGCGGCGTATTACCCCTGGCAAGTGTCAACATGTTAGAGCGGCAGGTGCGGGAGCACGCGACTATTGTCGAGAACGTCCTCACCGACCTTGCACTTCAGGTGCTTGCATATTTTAATAAAGGCCTGCACAAGCGTTAGCGCCATTGCAGTACACCGCACTCACACGATCGGGTTCAGACAGCCCAATGTTGGTCGCCTACAACTCTGTAGCTACTCCCGGCCCCACGCCACAGTTTGGATTTCCTCCAAACGATGACGTCGAGCCGTGTGCCACTTCGACACTTTCAACGCCATAATCAGGGATCTTTGCGGCCAGACGCTGGCTGTCCGCTGACGGCGAGAGCGTTCCGCTGTTTGATGCCAATGTTTTGTCTACGCTGTTCAACTCTCGTTGCGGCAGGGACGTCGGCGCGGTAGCCAATGCCTTTTTCCTGCGGGTCAAAGCGGAGTTGTAAATCGATCCCTAAAACAGTAGCTACCCCTCCAGGTGAGTCCGTGAGCGACGCGCCGTGAGATGACCTGGCATTGCTTGTAATGTGCCGATGCTAGACCAATCTGATGCGCGACAGTCACCCGTGGATCGCCAGAAACCGACCGAAGGTCAGATGCGAATGCCTAGAGAAAACGACGCTTCAACATTTACGATAGACTATCGATGCAATGGAAACGCGCAATCTTTTACATACTGACCTCACCGTTTCTCGTGCCTGCTTGGGCACCATGGCATTTGGCTCGCAAACGAATGAGGCCATGGCAGCCCGCATGATCGACGTTTGCATCGATCGAGGCCTCAATTTTCTCGATACATCCAATGTTTACAACTTTGGTGAGGCCGAGACAATTTTGGGCAACATCCTTAAAGGCAGGCGCGATCGCTTCATCCTGGCAAGTAAAGTACGTATGAAAATGGGTGATTTGCCTGGCGATTCTGGACTTTCGCGTAACGCTGTGCTGAGAAACGTCGATGAGAGCCTTCGGCGGCTTCGAACCGACTACCTGGATCTGTACTACCTACACATGCCCGACTCTTCAGTACCAATCGAGGAAACTCTTGAGACGATGGACAAATTGGTCCGAATTGGCAAGGTCCGTTATCCAGGTGTCTCCAACTACGCCGCGTGGCAGATATGTCAGATACTGTGGGTATGCGAGAAAAGTGGCTACCGGCCGCCGGTCGTCTCACAGCCTATGTACAATCTGCTCGCTCGGGGAATCGAACAGGAGTACGTTCCTTTTTGTCGCGAGTTCGGGATCTCGATGGTCGTGTACAATCCCCTGGCTCGGGGCCTGTTAGCCGGAAAGCCGCAACTTCAAGAGGCGCTCTCGGTCAGTTCAAGTGACAGCTATCAATCCGTAGTGGATCGATATCGGCATCCAGCATTTCACGACGCCATCAACAGTCTTGAAGTCACCGTAACCCAACACGGCAGATCAATGATCGACCTGGCACTTAACTGGTTATTGCATCACACAGCTGCGGATTGCGTGATCCTTGGGGCGTGGAACATAGAGCAACTTGAGGAGAACTTGGACGTCCTTGAACTTGGTCCCTTGTCGACAGATATTCTTTCGAGTTGTGAGATTGTGTCACGCACGCTGCGTGGTATAGTTCCAAAATATAATAGGTGAGACGCCCAATCCCCGGCCCCGCTGAGAGACGCACATGTTGCTGCACGCGAGGCGTCTTTTTGGATCCTGCTCGAAGCGCGACTAAATCTGGATCATAGATCCAAAGCGGAGAAAATATGCCCACAGAGAGTGATGCGGAAATCGGAACCGGTGTAAAGAAGCGCATTTTTATTGTCTATGCAAATCACGACGCCGAACTGGCAGATGCTTTGGAGCAACTCTTTGAACACTGGGGCTTTCATGCATTCTATTGCCGGCAGGAACACCGAGAGCAGGCGGTTTCGAAGCCATACAGGGATGATCTGAGGGATGAACTTAAGAAGGCCGACCTCGCCGTCTTGCTGCTGTCGCGTTCGTTCAAGGATTCGCGCTATTGTCAAGTCGAGGCAGGAGCCATGACAGCCCTTGGAACGCCCTATATTCTGGTCATGATTCCGCCAGCGACGAAAGGAGAGATTGTAGAGCTCTCGCCTATTCTCGAAGGACTAGAAATCTTGGATGCAAGAAAAGATGCGAATCCTCGAAGGGATTTTGTCAGCCTTTTAAGAACTCGCCTTTCAGATAAGTTTGGCGGCCAACGAGGGATACGCGACGATAAGGTCGCGGTGAAAGCGGTTGAGGATAGCCTCGCAGCTATCGTTGATTTATACAGACTAGAACCACCCAGGCAAGCCCATATTGGCGTTTGGCCCTCGCTCGAGAGTGATTCGCCTGCGCCACTCAGCATCATCGAAAATATCGGCCGAAGTCTTTTGGGGGGCGTCGGGCGCGCGGAATTGGTGTTCGTGGGAATTTCGCTCAAGTTCTCGCTTAAACTTATCACAAAGGCGTTAGAGGTATTGCCCAAAAAAGAACGAGGCAAGACGAGCAAGAGGGATCTAACAATAGACTTGGTCCATATGGATGACCAATCACACATTCTGCATGCGCTCAAAGATACGACTGATATCACGAACGTCTTAGAGAATTTTCACGCGGAGTGGCCCAGAACTCAGCTGCGCTGGCATTCAGCCTGCGCAGCGGCTGGCATTAATCTTATCGTGAAGACGACAACTGTTGACTACATTCCTCCGCGAGTAGGTATTTTGATTGACGGACATGGTGGGCCCAAGCTATATGCCGGACGATGTTCGTTCAGCGAAATAGGAGGCGTATTTCAGCTTAAGGTGGGCGAGCGCGAATATTTCTTCTACACCGCAGCTGACGAGCGCGGCAAGAATGCAATACGCGACTTCAAAGGGTATTTGTCCCTTTACAAGAGGCCGGGCCACAATGGAGTCGTCCTACCAAGTCGTGCGCTCTGGGTCGCACAACTGGAAGCTTGCATCGAGAACTATCAGGACATTAGCGAGGTTACTCTGATCAGTCGGACTATGACCAAGTTACAGCCGCTTATAATACCCTCGCTTCGAAAGGGGCTGCTCGTGAAAGTCTATATTCATCATCCTGATCTTTTGCCGGCGGACGAGCGTTATGATGTAACATCCCTCGCTCGGAGAATTCGGGATGATATAAGAAATGACTCGTATGAGTGTTCTGGGGGGAGAGTTGAAATTCGCCGCTATCGTCATGACTCTAGCTTTAGGGCTGCCTTAGTTGGGCATCACGTCCTAGGAATTCAAATGTATGTCCATCGGGTGCAATGGGCCAATTTTCACGAGGGGCTCACGACCTCGCAATCCAACACGGACTCGAAGTCCCTCATCCCTCCGCGAGGGGAGATGATGCCCTCCGAACTGCGGCTCGTTGTGACTAGGCATTCATCTCAGTTCGAAAGCCTAAGAAAAGGTTTGATCGAGCAGTTCTTGCGGTGCGAAGGTGTTGACGGTCATCCAATCGAGACCATTGCGATCTAACACAAACGATAAACGTGCCGAACCGGCGTGTCACCGCAGGTCCAGCCTTCTCTCCGATCGAGCTCCATAGTTCAGAGATGGCGGCCCGTGCGAAGCAGACACTCTCAACGTCATAGTTCGAAAGCTTCGCGATCAGGAGCTGGCTGCCCCGCCCTGACGCCGAATGAGGGTTTTGCGGGCTGCGCGTTACCGTTCCCGCAGGTGCGTCGGAGGCGAACAGTTCCTCCAGCGTCGATGCGCCAAGGAACGTTCCGCCCCTGGACCTGTGCGCTCCAGATCTTGAATCCATAGTGAGCGGAAGCGCCGTCCAGCGGTCAGCCCGACAGGCCTCTTGCCGGAAGCTTCACTGCCTCGCCATTCATCGCGGCATCCAGCAAGGAATATCCTTCACAGCGGTCGCCGATCCACAGGCCGTCACCGACCCCGTACGCTGAACCCATACCTCCGGAACGCGGCCGACCGTTCGGAAGCGTTACTTGCTACACCCACCACCTGCGCCGATACCGACTTGGACGTAGAATGAGAGACGCCGCGCCGGCTCGGGAGATTCATGCAGCCAACTACTCTCGCTGTATTCCTCGAATTTTCGAGTATCGCTTTCTGGATGTCCGCCGCAGGCCTTGCGTTGCTTGCGATTGGGCTGCTGGCCGCGAAGAGCGACATCCGCCAAGCTCGGGGCATCGAGAAGGTGGTCGCCCTGACTAACCTATGCTTCGCGATTCCGTTGGCGGCCTTCGGCGCGGAACACCTTGCCGGCGGAATCCCGCTGGCGATGATTCCTTCGTATATGCCGTTCCGTTTGTTCTGGGTCTATTTCGTCGGCGTTGCTTTAATTGCGGCGTCGCTGAGTGTCGCCACGAAGATTCAGGTGCGCTGGTCCGGCCTGCTGGTGGGAATCATGATGTTTCTTTTTGTGGCGATGTTGCATCTTCCGGGAGCGATCCGCGTGGGCGGCCGAATCCCATGGACGATCGTCATCCGGGAAATGTCGTTCGGCGGCGGGGCCTGGGTTTTGGCGGGAAGTGCGATGGGTGGAAATGGCGAGTGGCAGCGTAAGATTCTGATCACCGTTGGCCGCGTGTTGATCGCGATCGCCGCGATTGTCTTTGGCGTTGAGCATCTGCTGCACCCGCTGGGGCTTCCTGGAGTTCCGCTCCAGAAAGAGATCCCCACGTGGGTTCCCGCTCGCGCGTTTGTCGACTATTTGACAGGCGCATTTCTCATCGTTGGCGGGGTTTGTTTTCTGCTGGCTTGGAAAACACGCATGGCGGCTGCGTATGTCGGGGCCTGGATTGTGTTTCTGGTGGTGGCGATTTACGGGCCTGTACTGATCGGGGCGTTGGCGGATCCGCGTCTCGGGGTGAAAGTCGAGGGGCTCAACTACTTTGCGGATACGCTCCTGTTTGGCGCAGTGATTCTTTCGCTGGCCCGCGCCGCTAGGACGAGCAAAGCGGAAGGCGCCTGACAGCGGTTATTCTGGAGCCGAAGTTTGCCGATAGGAACAGTGTTGATGCAGATTAGCGTCAATAGTGAGTGATTGGCCGATTCGTGTCCGCATTTCCAAAGAAGGCCGATGCTCCTTCTCCCATGGGATATAAGGGAGCACGCTAATATTAAGAAGGGTAGGTGGGCATGTTCGAAGCGTTCTCCAGGCGCATTTCAGACGGGATTATTCGCCGGTTCAGGCAACCGCTCCGCATTTGGGCACGGAACTGAGAGGCATGAAGGCCTCAGATCCGATTGCTACGCTGGCGGCGCTCCTTGCGCTGGCAGCCTGCGCTACTCCGTTTGCTGCGGCGCATCGAACGGCCGGTCGGCATCCTGTCTCGAAGCCGGTAAATCTGGACGTTCAACCTACGCCGGAAATTGAGGCGCACGTGGCGGTAGAGGTCGCGAAGGCGAAGGGAATTCTGGACGGCCTCAACGCGGATAACGTCCTGGCGAGCCCGTACCTGGTCTCGGCGATCTATTACCACGACAACTTCCTGAGCGATTTCTCAGTGGACCGGAACAACGCCGATCCCGAGCGGCGCATCATCGGGCAGATCAGTAATATGTTGTCTCCGGAGCGCAAGGCGCGTTTTGTGGGATTGCTGCATGGGATCTGGTCCCGGTCCGAACCGATGGGTCCGGAGCGATGGGCGGAGCCGGTATTCTACAAGGCGTGGGGCGGAGGGCGGCGGACCCACCAGTATGCGATCGATCTGTTCGCTCCGGAGGGGGCTGCAGTCTATGCGGTTGCGCGGGGGATGGTGATTCTGGCCGACCGGGACTGGAGCGCGGACAACCTTTTCTCGACCACTTCGCGCAAGGGCGGCAACGCGGTAATCGTATTCGACCCCGATCATGACCGCTTCTATCGTTACTGCCACCTGAGCACGGTGCAGGTATTCGCAGGGAAAATTGTGACACCGGGCGAAATCTTGGGGAGCGTTGGACACACCGGGTTAGGCGCGTCGCAGCCCGGACACGGAGGTCATCTACACTTCGAAACGAATGAATACCGCGAGGGCCACGTGAAAGCAATGGATTATCGCCATTTGCGAACGATGCTGCGGCAGTGGCGCGCCGCGGCGGACATCAAGAGTACGGGCAAGATCGCCGAGGGCGGCACGAAAACCTCGAGTCCGCGGGTTGTTTCGAAGCGGTAGAACTTACGACTTCGGAGCACTGGCGGCGGGAACTCAGGGGACCCAGATCTGGTAGACCACGTAACACAACACGGTTCCGATGGCGAGGGCCATCAGACCGGAGCGGAGTTTCTTGTGGAGAAAGAAAATTAGCACCAGGCCGCTGAGGGAGACGAGGACCATCAGGATGGCCGAGACGTCGATAATGGCCGCCCAGACCTTGCCGGTATCGCGGCCTTTGTGGAGATCGTTGATGATCGCGATCAGGCCCAGGCGATTTTCGTTCAGTTCATACTTGCCAGTGCGGCGATCGGCAAATCCGTCGGCGGAATAGCCGGGGCCTTTGAATGAAACCTGCGCCTGGTCGTCATCCACACGGAAATCGCTGAGATCGGCTTTGATGCCGTGCCGCAAACGCAAGGCGCCCACGATTTCGGACTTGTGGGCTTCCGGGGCCTTCATCCATGCGGCATCGAGCGAGCCGGTGAAGCGCTTGGGAGGCGCCACGCTGGTGAACGCGGACTGATGGTTCAGCGTGAATCCTGTGACCGCGAAAAACAACAGGATGGTGAAGCTGACCATCGAGAGATAGGTATGTAGCCAGCGCGACCAATGCGCGGTGCGGCGCTTCCAGAGCGGGACGTGCGCCCTGGCGGGCACGGGCGGCTTACTTTGCAAGTTTGTGGTAGTCAAAGGATGCCGAAACCACCTCCGTATTGGCTGGGAACGTAACTGCTTTGGGCGTTCCGGTCATATCCATTTCCTGCTTCATCAACTGGTAGGTGCCGTGTTCGCGCACGACTTCCAGCCAGACGGTGTATTTTCCGTTCTTCACCAGTTTTCCGTCGTTATCCTTGCCATCCCATTTGAGCGAGTATTTGCCGGGGGGACGGGTCGCGGAGGAGACGGAGCGGAAGATTTCCTTCCCGTCCGCCATAGCGCGCATACGATCGGAGCGGAACCAGGCCTTCATCTCCGTGACCCAGCGATCTTCGTGATACCAGACCGCCAGGGTTCTCACCTGGAAGTGGTCAGCATCTTCAATCCACGCGCCGACGAAAGGCCGCTTAGTAGCTCCGCCGATGGGCGCAAGCTCGAAGTTGATGGTAAGTTCCATGGAAGGGTCCCAGGGGGTCCCGGGCGCTACTGAGGGCGCCAAATCGAGACGAGCTGCGAGGGGACGGCGCGCAGCGACGGGGTGGTAGGCGGCAAGTTGCATCACCGGCTTATGCGCTTCGAGCGCGGACCATCCACTGCTCACGATACGCTCTCCATTGGCGCGAACGAGAAGATATGCTATGCCCGGAATGGACGCGGCGAGCTTGGCGCTTTCCTGCGGCGTTAGAACGGAGAACGCGGTTGCGAGGGCGCCTGCATCGGAGGGACGCGCTGCGATAACGGTTGAGCTGATGATGTTTTCCGCAGGCATCCCAGTGCGCGGGTCGACGATATGCGAATAGTGGCGGCCTTCGATATCGAAGCCGCGGCGGTAGTCGCCGCTGGTGGCGATCGCCCGGTCATGCAACAAAACCTGGGACAGGGGCTCGGCATTTTCGGCGTCGTCACGCGGATCGGCTACATCGACCGGCTCGATGGCGGAGCCGCGGACAACGATGTCGCCGCCCACGTTTAACATTATGGAATGGATGCCTTGACGCAACGCGGCGCTGGCCGCGTGGTCCATGATGTAGCTCTTGGTGAACGATGCGAGGACGAGCGCGGCGTTGCCGGTATGGGTTGCGGTGTGGCGCGCCGGGTCGAGCGTCCACTGCCGCGCGGCAGCGACGGCGACGGCGGCATCCAGCACCCCCTTTGAAGGAAGGCGCCGCGCGCGCTCGGCGTCTTTCCACACGCCGATCACCTGGCCGGCCGACGCGTTCAGCGCGCCGTTGGTACGCACACGCCACTGGTCATACATTCCGAGCACTTCGAACAGTTCGGGGGAGACGGCGACGGGCTGATTGTGGGTCCGCGACCAGCGGCTGAATTCACTATCGGGCGACCAGGAACTGAGGATGCGCGACTGACGATCCATCTCAGCGAGAACGGCGGCTTGGGCGCGTTCGGCAGCGGCGTGGGATGGCGCGGATAATTTCAGGTCGAGGGACGTTCCGAGTACATTCTCATAGCGGGAAGTGAAGACCTGATCCCGCGCGCCGGCGGTTGAGCCGCCGAGGCCAGTGAATGCCAGCGCCGCGGCGCCGGTTACTGCCAGCGCTACTACGCCAGCCGAAGCAAACGATAGGATTCGCATAGAGATTTATCCGCGCGGAGAATCTGAGGGACTACTGCCCGCGGCCGCCCGGTCCTCGTCCAGCGGGGGGAGTTACTTCGTCGTTGGTGATCTGGCCATCGCCGTTTTTGTCCAGCGTCAAGAGAGACTTGGGGGCGGCGGCGATTTCGGCGGCGGAAATTTCGCCGTCGCCATTGGTGTCAAGCGCAATCAGGGACACGTCGAACTGATTGGGGCGCGGGGGGAACTTCATCTGGCGGCTTGCCTCGGCGAGCGCGATGATCTCGGCCTTGGTGAGGATGCCGTCCTTGTTGGTATCGCCGCGCTCAAAGAGTCCCTGCAAGCGCTCCGGCACTTCGCTCTTTTCTAACTGGCCGTTTTGATTGGCGTCGAACATCATGAGCGATGTCGTCAGGTCGTCTGCGCTGGGCGGCGCCGCAGGGATTTCCGGCTCGGCCCCACCTTCGCCGCGGCCTCGACCTTCGCCACGGCCCTCGCCTCGGCCGCCGCCGCGTCCACCGCGGCCACCGCGTCCGGGCAACTGATCCATATGGATACCGGCTTCGTCGCGCGTCAGTTTACCGTCGCCGTTCTTGTCGAGCTTCTTCAACTCGGCGGGCGCGGCGGCAATCTCGGCTGCGGATAGGACGCCGTCCTGGTTGGTGTCGATCGCGTTGAGGATCGGGCTGATGCGGATGTACGAGACGGGCGGCGGATCGGTCTGAGCGGAAGCGAAGGCAGCCAGAATCAGAGGCAGAGAGAGTATCTCGAGCAATTTCCTGAATTCCACGGGATCAGGATAGCTACAACGCGGCGCGACTTGCAATTGTTTGCAAGAAGAACATCAAACCTTAACATTACATAACAAGCCATATCCCCATATTGCCCACGCCTGACGTGACGGCACGGCAAACTGGAAAGACATGGCTCGCGCCGCGTATTTAGCAACTGAGTTACGTGAATCGAGGCTTGCGCCCGCTCTTTGCCTCCCAGATAACCGCCGGGTTTGTGCGCGGACCAACAATGCAAGAGGGGTGCGGAAGGCTCGGCACATCCATTCCAAGGCGCTCGCCTCTAACCTGAAATGAGCGAAACGATTTCTCAGGAGAAACAATGCAGAAGCGAAAACTTGGAAATAGCGGTCTGGAAGTATCGGCTCTCGGGCTGGGATGCATGGGAATGAGCTTTTCCTACGGGCCGCCGAAAGACAAGCAGGAGATGACCTCGCTTCTGCGGGCCGCCGTGGAACGCGGCATCACATTCTTCGATACTGCCGAGGTCTATGGCCCATTTACGAACGAAGAACTCGTCGGCCAAGCTCTGGCGCCCTTCCGCGATGAGTTGGTGATCGCCACCAAATTCGGTTTCGACCTCACTCCCGATTTCGACCCCCGCGCGGCGAAGGGCTTGCCGGGCCTGAACAGCCGGCCGGAGCATATCAAGCAAGCCGTCGAGGGCTCGCTCAAGCGCCTCAAGGTGGATGTGATCGATCTGCTCTATCAGCATCGGGTGGACCCGAACGTTCCTATAGAAGACGTAGCCGGCGCGGTGAAGGACCTGATTCGGCAGGGCAAGGTCAAGTACTTCGGACTCTCCGAAGCGGGTGTGCAAACGATCCGGCGTGCGCATGCCGTCCAGCCGCTCAGTGCGCTGCAGAGCGAATATTCGCTTTGGACGAGGACGCCGGAGAAGGAAGTAATACCTACGCTTGAGGAACTCGGAATCGGCATGGTGCCGTACAGCCCGCTGGGCAAGGGCTTTCTGACGGGCAAGATCGACGAGAATGTGAAGTTCGACAGCTCCGACTTCCGCAGCACACTGCCTCGCTTCACGCCGGAGGCTCTTGAAGCGAATCAGGCCCTGATTCATCTGCTCACCGGCATAGGAGAAAAGAAGAAGGCGACGCCGGCTCAGATTGCACTGGCCTGGCTGCTGGCGCAGAAGCCGTGGATGGCGCCGATCCCGGGCACCACGAAACTGCATCGCCTGGAAGAAAATCTCGGCGCGGTGGAGGTCGAACTCACGCCGGGCGATCTTCGCGATATCGATGTCGCTGCCTCAAAGATCACGGTGCAGGGCGCCCGATACCCAGAAAGGCTGGAGCAGATGACCGGCCGGTGAGTGACCGATCCGTGAAGGAATTTTGAAATGGACATCAAGAGAACCGGCGTACAGCCTTCCGGCAGAGGACCGGCAGAGTATTTCACCGGCACGGTGCGGGTTGATCCGCTGTTCAGCCCGCCCACCCCGGCGCACGCACAGCATGGCACACGCGCCCGTTGGGCCAGACTCTGATTGTGACGGCGGGCTGTGGCCGCGCACAGCGCTGGGGCGGGCCGGGGTTGAATGGATGGAACAGGTGCGCGACGAACAATATACGGCATGACGAATCACTGCGGCTTCCAGTTCCCGCGTCAGTTTGAGGTACCTTCACATAGAAGGGGAAAAGCAGGAATGGATGTTTGGACAAAACGATTGCTGGCGTGCCTGATTTGTGTTTGGGGTTTGTCGCCCGGGTTTGCGCAAGATAACGGTTACTTTCCTCCGGCGGATAAAGACGGCGGCTGGCGAACGCTGAGCGACGCCGCGAAGATTAAGGCATTGGCGGGCATGGACCTGAGCCGCCTGGATCAGGCGTTCGAGTTCGAGAAGGAAACCAGCCAGCATGGCGGACTGGTGGTGGTGCGGCACGGCTACCTGGTTTACGAAAAGTATTTCGGAAAGGGAAACCGGGAGGCGCATCCGGACATGGCCTCGATCGGGAAGGCGTTCACCAGCATTTCCTCCGGCATCATGCTGCATGAGAAGCACGATCAGATTCCCGAGGGGCTCGAGACCAAGGTCTTTACGGAAAAGTATCTGCCGGAAGCTTTCCCGCTGAGCGATCCACGCAAGGCGGATATTAAATTAGGCCAGCTTTTGTCTATGAGTTCGGGAATGCACGGCGAAGGCGGGAACCCGGGCATTGTGAACGGGATCGACCAGAAGCTTGACCCGGTTCCCCGCCCTGCGGAGCCGCAGGATCAGGATACGAGCGCGCTGCGGGCGGCGATGTGGACTTCGCCTGGCGGAGGGTACTCGTACGCGTCGGCATCGCCGCATGTGGCGTCGATCGTTCTGCGGCACATCGTGGGGATGGAGATGCAGCAGTACATCGAAGAAAAACTGGCCGGGCCGATGGGATTCGGACCGTGGGGATACGCGGTGCATCGCAACGGAACCACGCTGCCCCACACGCCGGGCGGCGGGAGCATCGCGCTGCGGGCGACCGACGCCGTGCGATTGCCCTACCTGCTACTGCATAAAGGCAGGTGGGGCGCGAAGCAGATTGTGCCGGCCGAATACGTGGCGATGTGCGGAAGGCCATCGCCATACGACCCGCACGCTCCGATGAGCCTGATGTTTGAAGTGAATGCCGACGGTCATGTATTCGGAGCGCCACGCGATGCCTTTTTCAAATCAGGAGCAGGCGGGTCGGGCATCTATATTGTGCCGTCGCTCGATCTGGTGCTGTATAAGATGGCGGGCAACGACGCGCAGTTCAACCCGGAACTTACCGGCCTTCCGCTGGGATATGAGCCCGATCATTCGCGGGACGACTGGAAGCCGCTGCCCCACGATCAGTTTCACGATGGCGCGGTGGGCGGCGACGACAGCGTGCGGCGATTGCTCGAGATGGTGGTGGCTGCCGTCGTACGTTAATCGGCTTTGTTAGACTGGAAAACAAAGCGTATGCGATCGATGCTATCTGCGTTTCTTCTGCTTTCCTTTGCGGCCGCCGCGCAAGACCACGGAGCGAAGGAGACGGTGGAGGAGCAGTTCGCAAAGAGAGCGGCGCGCTTATGGTCGTTGCAGCCGGTGACGAAGCCCGCGGTTCCGGCCGGGGTAACGGCCTCGGTGAATCCGATTGACGCCTTCATCGCGGCCGATTACAAGACGAAAGGTCTTACGCCCACGGGCAAGGCGGACAAGCTCACTCTGCTGCGCCGCGTCTACTTCGATCTGATCGGAATTCCGCCGACGGTGGAGGAGCAGGACGCGTTCCTGAACGATCCATCGGCGGACGCATATGAAAAGGTAGTGGACCGGCTGCTGGCAAACGAACAGCACGGGGTTCGGTGGGCGCGTCATTGGCTGGATGTGCTTCGCTACGCGGACCTGGATGGGCTGGACGGATCCGTGATGCCAGCGTCGAATGGCATCTATTTGTGGCGCGATTGGGTGATTCAATCGTTGAATCACAACCTGCCATACGACGAGTTTGTGCGAGCGCAGATACTGGGGAATCGTTATGCGCCGGAGATGGTGACGGCCCCCTCGGGAAGGCGAACGCGCGCGCCGGGCAACGTGGAGGATACGTTCGCGCTGGGTTTTCTCGCGCGATCTGCCGTGACGCGCGAGGATCGCGATCAGGACATCGCTTTATCGGCCGTGGAAACGATCTCCACCGCTTTCATGGGCATGACGGTAGGATGCGCGAAGTGCCACGACCACAAGTTCGACCCGATTACCCAGAAGGATTTCTACTCTTTTAAAGCGATTTTCGATCCGCTGGCGCTAAAGAACGTGATGCTGGCGACGCCCGCGGAGATTTTTGCCAACGGGGAAAAGGCCGCCGAGTACAAGCGGAAGAACGCACCGATTGCGGAAGCCATCGAGACGCTGGTGAAGCCTTACCAGACGAAGCTGTATGAAGAGCGCGTGGCGCTGCTTACGCCCGACGTGCAGGCGATCATTCGGAAGACCGAGCGGCAGCGCACTGCAGCCGAGCAGAAGATTGCGGACGACTACTACCCGGTGCTGCGGATCGACCCGGCGAAGTTCAAGGCCATCATGCCGCCGGAGGAAGTGGCGAAATACGATGCGCTGATCAAGCAGCAGCGCGCCCTGGGCAACGTGCCGGCGCTGCCTTCTTATTGGACGGTGGAAGAAGATAAGGCACGCTTAAAGGAGACCAGTTACATTCTGACCACGGGCGACCCGAAGCGGCCGGAGAAGGACCATCCGGTTGAGCCGGGCTTTCCTTTTCAGCCGAAGGATGTGGATTTTTACGATGGCCGCCGCGAAGGGTTTGTCGATTGGCTGACGGCGCCGAAAAATCCGCTATTTGCGCGAGTGGCGGTGAACCGGATCTGGGCATGGCATTTCGGCGAGGGACTGCAGCGGGTCACGAGCGATTTCGGACTGCTGGGCGGCACGCCATCCAACCAGAAGCTGCTGGATTATCTGGCATCGGAATTTGTAGCGCACAACTATGACATGAAGTGGCTGCACCGGCTGATCGTCACTTCGGATACCTATCAGCTTTCTTCAAGAGCGGATGGGGCGCAAGCTGCGAAGAACCAGCAGATTGATGCGCGCGACACCTACTTGTGGCACTTCCGTTTGCAACGCCTGGAAGCGGAGCCGATCTGGGACGCGATCCATTACGCTGCCGGGGACCTGGATCTTGCTGTAGGCGGGAAATCGTTTCAGCTGGCACAGGGAAATACGAAGGCGAATGCGAAGAAATCCGAGGACGTAGAGCCTAACGCGAACCGGAGAGCCGCGTACATGACGCGCGGGTACATTCCAAGCACGGACGTGATGAACAATTTTCTGACCTCTTTCGATGTGGATGACGGCCGCACGCCCTGCCCGATCCGGACGCAGACCGTAACGGCTCCGCAAGCGCTCTTTACGATGAATGGCGACCTGGTGGAGAAAGAATCAGAGAAGCTTGCCGCGCTGAGCTTGAAGGACGAGTCGGGGGATCTGCGTGCCGCGGCGACAGCCGCCTACCAGCGAACGCTGGGACGGAAGCCAACCGGGTCCGAATTGGATTACGCCCTTACTTATATTGGCAACGACCCGGCGCGGATGAAGGAGTTGTCATGGCTGCTTTTCAATCTGGACGAGTTTATTTACGTCAGGTGACGCATGGCTGATCTTCACGAACTATATCCTTGCGGCAAAATCGCGCGGCGCCGTTTTTTGCACCAGGCCGCGGCGGGATTTCTAGGTTCCGCGCTGAGCACGCTTTGGGCGGAGGACGGCAAGTTGATGCAGGACGCGCGACTGCCGGGCGAACCGCGCGCGAAATCCGTCATCTTTCTGTTCATGTGCGGCGGAGTCAGCCACATCGATACGTTCGATCCGAAGGACAACAAGTTCGCGGGCAAGATTATGGACGCGATCGGTTTCGGCGACAACAACGCGCCGATGAAGCGGCCGGTGATTCCAATCTTGCGGACGTTCAAACCGTACGGAAAATCGGGAATTCCGGTATCGGACTGGTTCCCGAACATCGGCGAGACGATTGACGATATCGCTGTGGTGCGGTCGATGTACTGCCATCAGACGAACCATTTCCCGGCGGTGTTGGAAGGGGCGACGGGCAAGCCGCTGCGTCAGTTCGAACACCCGTGTCTGGGGAGTTGGGTTTCTTATGCGTTGGGAACGGCCAACAAGGAATTGCCCACGTTCGTGAACTTGGGCGTCCCTCGTCGCCTGTGCAGTTGACGGGCGGATACCTGGGCGCGAGCTATTCGGCGACGCCGTTTCAATCGGGCAGCGTGCCGATTCCCAATCTGTTGCCGCAGAAGGGATCGAGCTCACAGCAGCGCGACCGCGAGATGCAGGCGCTTTCCGAACTGGACAAACAGTTCCGCGCGGATTACAGCACGGAAAGCGAGATTGCCGGGCGCAGGAGGGCCTTCGAGCTTGCGGGCAGCATGATGCTGAAGGCGCCGGCGATTGTGGATTTCTCGACGGAACCCGACCATGTGAAAGAGCTATACGGAATCGGCGTGAAAGAAACGGACGATTTCGGGAAACAGCTGCTGTTGGCGCGGCGACTGGCGGAGCAAGGCGTTCGCTTCATCCAGATTTGCCACGGCGGCGGCGGCAACGGTTCGTGGGACGCGCACGACGACATGAAATCGCACGGGCCGCTCTGCAGAGCGGTGGATAAACCTGTCTCCGGATTGATCCGCGACCTGAAACAACGCGGCATGCTGGACAACACGCTGGTGGTATTCACGAGCGAGTTCGGGCGGACGCCGTGGTCACAGAACACGACGGGGCGCGATCACAACGCGATGGGCTTCACATCTCTGTTGGCAGGCGGCGGCGTGAAGGGCGGTGTAGTGGAAGGCGCCACGGACGAGGTTGGCTATCGCGCGGTGGAGAAGCCGCACTATATCAGCGATCTGCAATCGACCATCTTGCGCCAGGTGGGTTTGAACTACAAGAAGATGGATTTCGTGCTGAATGGGCGGCCGTTCCATCTGGTGGAAGAGGGACTTGGGCCCATTGAGGCGATTCTGAGTTAAGGCCGCCGCCTGCGAGAAACACGAAAAACAAAACCAGTCCCTGAAAGCTTGAGGATGCCGCTCCCTATTAGTTCCCCGTCGGGACCTTTTCTATGTGATCCACGACCACGGCCTGAACGGTGACCTTTTGTGGCTCCCGTTTAAGCCCAAGCTCTTGCTGGAAAGCCGTGAAGATGAAGGGCGGCCGGTCGGCCGGAGCGGTGGACGTGTTCTCAGCGCCCGCGGGCGCGGCGTCGTCAGGCGTCCGCTTTAGGTTGAACTTGTAATATCCGGAAAGACTCGTCTTATCTCCCACTGGCCTACCCAGGGGCCTTTCGCCGACGCCACAATCTGATTCAATTCGGCATCCCTCATAATGCTCCCCGGCCCGACACGGCCTCTAGTCCGTGGCATTTCCACCCGACGCATTTTCAAGCCCCAGGCGCGACGACGAGCGACGCCGATTGAAAATTAAGCCTCGTCGGAGGAATTTGTAAGTGCGTCGGGGCTACGTCTTCCAGGTCTTTGGGTAGCTTGATCTGCCGGACTGGTTCCTCGATGCCGTTCGGCGCCTGCCAAATGTCGCTCCCATCAATGGGGATTGATTTGGCGCGTGGTTGGCGCGAAAATCGACGCCCAGCGCCGCCGCCGCAACAAATTTATGCCGGTGCGTAACCTTTTCACGACTCGCGCTAATAATGTACAGCAGTGTCGTTGACTGACGCGGAATTGATATTCCGGAGCGTGCGAGGGGATGCGACGGCGTTTCAAGAGCTGTACGAGCGCCATTGGAAACCGGTCTACCGCTTCGCTTGGCTATTGAGTGGCTCCGTCGCTGATGCCGAGGATATTACCCAGGAATGCTTCCTGGCGCTGATTCGCTGTGCCGCGGTTTTCGATCCGGCGCGGGCCCAGTTGCGCACCTGGTTGATCGCCGTCGCTCGCCGTCAGTTTCTGAATCGCCTCCGCGAGCAGGAACTGGCCGGCGGGAATGAAGACGATATGATGACGCCGATTGACGAGGAACTGATTCGCGTGGAGTGCGCCGACGCCGTCCGCCGCGCCGTGGCAGCGCTACCGTTGGCTCAGCGAGAGGCGCTCTACCTGTTCGAATTTGAAGGCCTTAGCCTGGCGGAGGTGGCGGCGGCTCTCGGCATCGAACCGAACGCCGTAAAGGCCCGGCTGTTTCGCGCTCGCCAGCAGCTCAAGCGACTGCTCGCACCGTTGAGGAAAGGAGTGGGCGATGCTAGATGAATCGCGCGATCCGGAACTCGAGTGGGTTCGCGTTGAGTGGGACGCTCCGCCGCCAACACGTGGCTTTCACGATCGCGTACTAGGGACATATGTGCGCGAGTCACCACGAGCCCCAATTTGGCGCCGATGGACAGTGCCTTGGCCTATCGCCGCGGCCGCAGCAATAGCGGCAATCTTGCTCGCATTTTACTTCAGCCGCCGCAAACCCGAGGAAGGCTATTACCAGCCGGTGAGGCAGCCGCGTTTTATCGTGATCAGCCAGGGAGAGCACCCATGAGCCGTCTGTCTCTGCTGCTTTTGTTGGCACTTCCACTGGCGGCGCAGGAAGAGAACAACTACATCTTTAAGCTGGATAACGGCGCGCAGGTCCTCTATCAGGTTTATAGCGAAATCGATCTGGGTCGGAAGGCCAACGAGCAGAAGGTATTCGGATCGGCATCCGCGTCCGGCAACGTCATCCGCCGCAGCATGCTGGACGACAAGGGGAATGCCTGGCTCGCGTTCGAGTTGCACATCGATCGCAAGCCGGGATCCGGCCCGATCCGTTTTCTGATATCCATGCAGCCAATGGGGGGGGCGGCCTTCTTCGGTCAGAGGGCCGACCCGCGCGAAATCGAAAACGGCGACCGTATTCTACTGGACGTGCTGGAGGAGCTAGGCACGGGTCGCAAGATTTTCGACACGTTCCAGGTAGGAATCGGGGCGCCGATGCAGCTCATGCCGATGCCCCGATCTGTCCCCCGGATTCCTGCGCCCGGCACCATCATTCATTTGCAAAATCCACGTTTCTGGGGGGGAGTCAACGTTCTCGCCAAGGCGAGCGGGACCGTCTCCGGCGCCAAGGTCGCTCTTTCTGTCCCGGAACGGGGACGGTTCGTTTTCGCGTCCCAGCCGGAACCGGGTTTTCGAATGGAGGCGATCGGAATGGAGGGGACTGTGGAGGGGACTCCTGAGCGCTACCGCCTGATGTGGGTTGTGGGTAAAGACATGTTTGACGTTTTTCTGTCCGCCCCGGTGATCGAGGGTGTCAAATCTTGTTACCTCTGGGTGAAAAAAGAAGCGCTGGAGAGCCAGCCCGACGTCCCGAATCTCTACTTGATCAAAGTCCAATGAAAGGGTTTTATGCGACGACTGATTTACGTCCTGCTCGCGACCAGCACGCTGGCGGGACAGGAATTCGAAGTGGCATCGATCAAACAATCGGGGCCGCACAGCCCATTCGGTTGGGAGGGCGGCCCCGGAACCCGCGATCCCGGGCAATACACCTACGGCCAGGTGACTGCGTTCAGTCTTATAGGCATCGCTTACGGAGTGAAGTACAATTTCCAGATCTCCAGTAAGATCCGCCTCGATAAAGAGCATTTCGATCTCGCCGCGAGACTGCCTGCGGGTACGACCAAGGAGCAATTCCAGGCCATGATGCGCAATTTTCTGGTACAGCGCTTCCATCTCCAGGCGCACGTCGAGTCGCGTGAATTCTCCGGTTACGAGCTCGTAGTCGCAAAGGGTGGCCTGAAGTTGAAGCAAGCTGCCGATTCGGCACCGGGAACGGTCCCCGGCCTATCCTCCACGAGGCGCATGATTCCGGGCGGGGAGGTGGTTCACGTGGAAGTAAGGCAGCAACCCATGTCCAAGTTTGCGGAGGCGCTGACGGCTGCGCGCGCACCAATCCAGGACCCCATCGTTGACAGGACCGGCCTCACCGGAAAGTACGATTTTGCCTTCGACTACACCAGCGAATTCGGGACCGGGCCCGTCGATACCCCGACCGGCGTTCCAGAGCTGTTTCATGCGATTGAACAACACCTCGGGCTCACGCTCGTGCCTAAGAAGGTACCGTTCGTTGTCGTCGTGGTCGAAGCCATCGACAAAATGCCGGTTGAGAATTAATGCCACGAGGAGGGGATGGCCTCACTCGTCGCGAGCGTGCACTGATGCCTTCGCCCCTCTCATGGCTCTCGTCGGATTCCGCGCCACGTGTTGCGGCTTCTCTCGTCAAGATCGCGAAAGGACAACCTCCGGATAACAGCTAAGCCGAGTGTTGCGGCGGCGGATTCCTCACCGCCGCTGGCTGCCAAGGCCCTCGACGAGGTCCGCGCCGGAGAATTGCGCCGGATGGCAAGCGAGGGTCGGACACCGCTACTGAAGAGGTCGCGCTGGCTCCTGTTCAAACGGGAAGAGAATCTGAAGGCTGGGCAGCGATTCCGGCTGCGCGATCTCCTCCGCTACAACCTGAAGACCGTCCGCGCTTACCTCTCAAGGAGGCCTTCCAGCAACTCTGGGATTACAATTCGCCCGCCTGGGCCGGCAAGTTCGTGGACGAATGGTGTCGCCAGACCATGCGTTCCCGCATCGGGCCCATGAAGAAGATCGCTCCCTCCCTGCGCCAGCACCGGGAAGCTGCCTGAGCCGGAATCGACCCGTGATTTCTTCTGACGAGTCAGAATTGAGAGTCTGGATTATCAAACAGGTCAGCGCGTTCGAGTCTTCCGTGGCGGCGCCGGTGAGGAGCCGGCAAATAGTTGGTCCATTCCGCAGCTAAGATCCCAGGAGGTGATGCAGCGCGGCGTCGAGTTTCGGGAAACGGAACTGGAATCCGGCGGCTTCCGTCTGGCGCGGCAAAACGCGCTGGCTGTTGAAAAGGATCTCGGACATCTCGCCGAACAGGATCTTCAACGCGGGCTTGGGAACGGGAAAGATCGCCGGCCGATGCAGGGCGGCAGCGAGGGCGCGCGTGAAATCGGTGTTCGTCACGGGGTTCGGGGCCGTGCCGTTTAAGGGACCGCTTACGGCGTTTTCGAGCGCGAAGAGATAGATTGCGGCGAGATCGTCGAGGTGGACCCACGGGGTCCATTGTTTGCCGTCGCCAAGGCGGCCGCCAACGCCCAAGCGAAACGGCGGCAGCATTTTTTTCAGAGCGCCGCCGCGAGGATCGAGCACCAAGCCGGTGCGAATAGCGGCCACGCGTAATCCCAACACTTGGGCGGCAAAGGCTTCCCGCTCCCATTCGACGCAGACCTCGGCAAGAAAATCGGAACCAGGCGCGGAAGTTTCATCGAGCGGCGCATCGCCGCGCGAACCATAAAAGCCTGTAGCGGATGCTGAAATCAGCACGGCCGGTTTGCGGGTTTGGCGTGCGATGCCCTCCACCAAATGGCGAGTTCCAGAGACGCGGCTGTCGCGGATGCGCCGCTTCACTTCGGCGTTCCATCGCTGGGCCACAGGCTCGCCGGCGAGGTTGAGGACAGCCTCGGCATCGCGTAGCGAATCGTCCGGCGGCGGACCTTTGGTCGGATCCCAAACCGAGAGGCGCACGCCGGGAGGAAGGTTGGTGCCGCTGTGACGGCTGAGGACATGGAGCGAATGTCCGCGCTGCGCCAGTGTTTTGAGAAGACGACGCCCGATGAAGCCCGAGGCTCCGGTGATGGTAATGTTCACAGCATTTCGATGATCGCACGCGCGCGCCAGTTACAATTGAATTGCATGAGGGTCTGGAACCGCGCAAAGCTGCTGTGGGGGTACCTTGCGCGACGGTCCAAGCTGGGCGCGCTGCCGGTGGAGTATATCGTTGAGACCACCGCGAAGTGCAACCTCTACTGCCCCATGTGCCCGCGCGAAACCCATAAGCAGCCCAAAGAGGACATGACGGACGCGGTGTTTGACCGGCTGATTGAGCAGGCCGGCGCCTCAGCCGAACACATGATGCTGATTGGATTGGGCGAGCCGTTGATGGATCCGCAGATCTACCGGCGCATCGAGTTTTGCCATCGGCATAGCATTTCGACGCTGCTTTCCACCAATGGCACGCTGCTAGACGAACGGCATGCGGCGCGGTTGCTCGATTCGCCGCTGGAACAGATCACGCTGAGCTTCGACGGCGCGAAGAAAGAGACGTTCGAGTTCTATCGCAAGGGCGCGAAGTTCGAAAGAGTGCGCGATAACTTCGTGCGGTTCTCGCGCATGAAGAAAGAGCGCGGATCGAAACTGCAAATTGTGGCGCAGATGGTTCGCATGGAAGGCAATGCGGGAGAGGTAGACGATTTCATCAGCTTCTGGCGGGGTACGCCAGGCGTCGATCTGATCCGCATAAAAGAGGACGAGACGAACCTCATGCGTCCCGACGCGGGACACACGGGCGAGGAATGGAAGCATCCGTGCCATTACCTGTGGCGGGGACCGGTTTATGTGAAACACAACGGCGACGTCTATCCGTGCTGCCAGAGCTATATGCTGGATGGGGCGCCGGTGGGAAATGTAGCAGCGGAGCCTCTGCTGCAGATTTGGGACGGGCCGGCGATGCAGCATCTTCGGCGAATGCATACGTCGGGCCGCGCGGGGGAGATTGCGATGTGCTCGAAGTGCTGCACGACAATTCCGCACCCTGCGCTGGTGACCGGCAGCTTAATCCTGCATGGACGCACGGTGCGCCGGTTGATGCCGGTGGTAGAACGGATGACGTATCTCTCGAAGCTGCCTTCGCGGCTGTTATCCCCGCCCAAACGGCAGCGTGTCTGATTGCGGACGCGGCGCGAAAAACTGCGCCTCATCGTGCAGCCACATTATAATGAGGTTTTCCACTCATCCACGCAGGCAAACTCTCAAGGAGCAATCATAATGGCGGCAAAACGGATTGGCATACTCACGGGCGGCGGCGATGTGCCCGGTCTCAACTCAGTAATCAAGACCGTGGTTTATCGCGGTGGTGAAATGGCATGTGAGGTCATTGGAATCCGGCGCGGCTGGGAAGGGCTTACGCACGTCAACCTGCAGGATCCGGCGAGCCGTGCGCGCTACATTCAACCGCTGAACCGGGAAAACACGCGCACCATCGACCGCACGGGCGGCACCTATCTTCACAGCTCGCGAACCAATCCGACGAAGATGGCGAAGATTCCGCCGGTTCTGGAAGGGCAGACATTTCCCAAGTACGAAAGCACAAAAAAGGGCGTGACCAGCACGGTATACGATATTACGCCCGCGGTGCTGAAGAACATCGAGACCATCGGCCTGGACTACCTGATCGCGATAGGCGGCGACGATACTTTGAGTTATGCGGCGCACCTGGATAAGCAGGGCGTAAAGGTGATCGCGGTGCCGAAGACCATGGATAACGACGTGCGCAACACGGAGTATTGCATCGGGTTTTCGACGGCCATCACGCGCGCGATGGACGCGATCGAGCGGCAGCGGACCACGGTGGGGTCGCACGAACGAGTCGGGATCTTCCGCGTGTTCGGGCGCGACGCAGGATATACGGCGCTCTATACGGCTTACGTTACTTCGGTACGGTGCTGCATTCCGGAGTTCAAGGTCAATCTGGAAAAGCTGATCGATCTGGTAATGACGGACAAGCGCAACAACCCCAGCAATTACGCGTTGGTGATTCTCTCTGAAGGGGCCGAGTGGGAAGGATACGAGGTGAAGGAGTACGGCGATGCGGATGCATTCGGACACCGGAAGAAGATGAGCGTTGCCGAGGATTTAAGCAACGAGATCAAACGGGTAACCGGTGAAGAAACCATCGTCAGCGATTTGACGTACGATCTGCGATCGGGCAGCGCGGACTTCGTGGACCGTATGGTGGCTTCCACCTTCGCCGGGATGGCGCTCGACGCGATCAAGGAAGGCAAGCACGGGTTGATGACCGCGATACAACACGGCTCCTATGCGCTGGCGGAGATTCCCGATCCTAAGTTGGGCCCGCGCAGGGTGGATATTGAAAGTATGTATAACACGGTGCGATACCGGCCGACTTACGATCATAAGTTGGGCTTGCCTATTTTCCTGACGCATTCTTAGGCGCCGTTTTGTGAATTGGAAACGGCTGTTGGGAAGATCGCCCGTGGCCGCCCCCGCGGTACTTACTCCTGAATTGCGGGCGCGCATTCAAGCCGCATTTGATGAGTCGTCGCGCAATGATGAGCACTTTCCAGCGACGATCGATCCGCGGATTTATCACGTCAAATTGATTCGCGAGCACTTGGGCGATTTGCAAGGCAAGCGCGTTCTGGATGTGGGCTGCGGCAAAGGCCGCTTCGCGCGTGTATTTCACGAACAGGAGCCAGGCGCGGAACTGTGGGGTCTGGACATCTCGCCGGAGATGCTTCGGTTTGTGCCCGAAGGCATTCAGACGCGCGCGGGGTCGATGACGGAGCTACCCTTCGAGGACGGTTTCTTCGACGGCGCTTACGCTACCGAATCGCTGGAGCACGCGGTGGAGATTGAGCGCGCGGTAGCGGAGATTTGCCGCGTGGTGAAGCCCGGCGGACGCATCGTTGTGATCGACAAGAACGCCGAGCAATGGGGGAAGTTGGAGACGCCGGAATGGGAACGGTGGTTCACCCGGCGCGAGCTGGAGCGTATGCTTGGGAAGCATTGCCGGGAGGTGTCGAGCCGGCAAATCTCTTATTGGGAAGATGTTGAGCCGGATGGGCTGTTTTTAGCTTGGCTGGCGGTGCGATAGGCTGAAGAACGGCAATGAAGACGAAGAACAGAGCGAAGCCACTCGGCGACGAAACCATCGACGAGTTGCTGAAGAAAGACCGCCTGCGGCGCTGGCAAGCGTGGGCGAGCATCCGCGAACTTCGCAAGGGAACCATTCTCGGACCAAGTCTCACGATTCGCGACCTTATTGAAGAAGGACGCCGTTTCTGAGTTCCTCCGTTATCAGACGCCAGATCCTTCGTCTATATACTTACTTGAAGGAGCATTCAGCCATGCGCATTCTGGTCTTCGTGTTAGCGCCGCTTTTTTGTGCAGGCGCGCAAACGTCTGGGGCGAAGCTGGAATTCGAGGTGGCGTCGGTAAAGCCGATCGTCCCCGGACCGGGTGCGAACGGGGTTTGCCTCGGCGGCCCGGGGTTCAGCGATCCGGCTCTGTTGACTTGCCAAGCGAATTTGAAGCGAATCATTATGCGGGCGTTCGGGGTCCGTCCTTTTCAATTGGCGGCGCCGGACTGGACGGACAACCAGCTCTTCGAAATTCGAGCCGCGATACCGGCGGGCGCGACGAAAGAGCAGTTCGAAGCGATGCTGCAAAACCTGCTGATGGAACGTTTCCATCTCACCTTTCATCGGGAGCCGCGAGAGGTGACAAGATACGAGCTGCTGGTGGCGGAGGGCGGCCCTAAGCTAAAGGACGCGCCGGAAGTGACCGCGCCGCCAGACGAAGCGCCCCCCGCCCCGCCTCGGCCGCTGGATCAGGCGGCGATCATGCAGCAGGCGGCGACGATGAAGAAGCAGCTCGATAAGGATAAATACCCGTTGGTAACTGGCCGGGCGGTGAGAATGGTCGACGGGCGGGCGCGCTTCCACCAGCCTGATGGTGGATTTGGAAGCCTGATGCTGATGCTTGAGATGACGCTGGACAAACCGGTCGCCGATGCGACCGGTTTGAAGGGTAGTTACGAGATCGAAGTGCATTGGGTGGGCGAACCTCTAATGGGCGGTCAAATGAGGATCGCGATGGCTCAGGCGCGCGCGAACGCCGGTGCTTCGCCCGCTGGTCAGGGGACTGCGCCCGACCCCGGCCCGAGCGGCCCAACCATTCAGCAGGCTCTGCGCGACCAACTTGGCTTGAAACTGGAACTGAAGAAGGGACCGATGGAGACGCTCGTAATCGATCACGTCGATAAAGTGCCCACGGAGAATTAAACTTCCTTCCAGTCCTGCGGCAGCGTGTTCTTAGCGCAGCTGGCCGTTCGATGGCGTCGACGGCGTATCATCACTTAGCAACTGGCGTAGCGTGGCTTCGATTTCGCGCTCCATCGCGTCATGTAACTCGCCGCTGGCTTTGCCGGCGAAGCCGGTGTGAATGGCGCGAACCGCGCCGTCGCGACCAACAAAAAATGTGGTTGGCCAGGCGTTGAGATTCACGGTCTGCGGCAGTTTCGCATTCAACTCCGAGGGCTCGCCCGCCAGCAGCACAGGGTACTCAATGCCGTACTGCTTGATAAAGGCGCGGAGCCGCGAGGGATCTTTCAATTGATCGCCCTCTTCGAAGGAGAGATCCACCACTTCGAGGCCAGCAGCCCGATACGCGCGGTACAGTTCTTCGAGATAGGGCGCTTCATCATGGCAGTTCGGGCACCAGCTTCCACCGATTGCAACCAGGAGCACTTTGCCACGGAAACGAGCGTCGGTATTGGAAACGATGCGGCCGTTCAGGTCGGGAAAACTGAAGCGCAGCGGCGCGCCGGGGTCTTTCATGGTGGTGTGTTGCATGGGATCGTCTGGCGCGGGCAGGCCTTTGGCCCGGGCTTCGGCGGAGCGCACGGCGGTGAGCTTCTTGCCGTTCTGGGCGACTTCGAGCGAGCCATCGGGCTGCAGCGAAAGACTCATGAGCGACGGACGCGCTCCTGAGAAATGGCTCAGGTAAACCGGCCATCGCGGTATGCGCCGGTCAGCAGGCCGGTGTCTCCATCGATACGCAAAATTGCCGCGGAGACTTCCGCGCCATTCTGATGCACGATGAGATGCCAGGCCTTCTCTCCCTTGGGGCTGGCCACTTCGATGTCCCAAAGGCCCGCGATATTCGGCGCCTGCCGATCGCCGGACGGGGACGCGTGAAAGGGTACAGCGCGAAACGGATAGTCGCGGCCCTCACGGCCGTATAGACCAGTCAATTCGCCGTTGACGAGTTTGGCCTGCAAACGAGTGGCGTATTGATCGAAACGCAACCGCAGGGCTCCATTTTCCAAAGCGCCCGAAGTGGAGGGGACCTTCTCATCGCCATTGAAGAACCAACCGCTCACCTGCCCCCCGGTGAAAAAGCCGATGCGGAAAGGGATCTCGCGGTTGTTGACCGTGACGGTCGCGTCCCAAACGCCGTCAAGAGGAGTTTTCGGATTTGCGGCGGACGGTTGCCCGAAGAGGATGGCCGGCGCTTGAATCGACAGTCCAGCAGCGAGAACCAAGAGGACACGAGATCGCATAATAATCTATATGATCTCGATAGAGTATAGGATGATTCAAAAAAAAAGTTTTATATTGATACGCTCGGGGGAGATTCTGTGTCTACTAACACATGAAGCGGCGGCGCATCGTTTGTAGAAGCACCGTTGGGGAATAGAATATCCAAGCATGCCTGAGACCGTCACCAACTGGTTCGGTAACGTGGTTTCCCACCCCGCCGTGGTTGTGGAAGCCACGTCCGTGGACTCGATTGTGGCGATACTGAAGAACCCGGGACAGTATCCATCGCCGGTTCGCGCGGTGGGGTCGAATCATTCCACGTCGCCGTGCGGAACCGCGGACGGTGGGACGCTGATCAAGATGTCGGCGATGAATGCCATTGTCGAAATCACCAGCGATACGGTGACGGCGCAAGCTGGCGCAATTTACATCGACGTCGCGCAGGAACTGGAGAAGCACAATCTCCAGTTTTACGTGAATACCGAGATCGGCAGTCTCTCGGTGGGCAGCGCGGCCTGCTGCGGCACCAAGGACGCGTCGATGCCGGGAGAGTTAGGCCAGGTCAATTCGTACGTCACCAATATCAAGCTGGTGCTTCCGTCAGGGGATCTTCTGGAAGTGACCGATGCCCAACCCGAACTGATGCAGCAGGTGCGATCGAGCTACGGAACATTCGGAATCGTTTATGAAGCTACGCTGCGGGTGCGTCCGATCGTGCCGATGGCGGTACATCACGAGACGTTCCAGCTTGAGGATTTCGCCGCCCAGCTTCCGGCGTTGAAAGCGCGCGGGGAATCGATGATGTTTTATATCTTCCCGTTCGACAACCTGATTACCGTCGAATTCCGCCATTACAATCCAGGGGCGAAGGGCCCTGCCAACCGGGTTTCGTGGCCGCTGCGCAATTATATGTGGGCAACCGCGGGACCGTTGTTCTGCTCGCAGGTGGAAAGCCAGATCGCGGACAAAGACATCCGGTATGGCGTGATCAACGGCTTCTGCGCGATGTGGCGTTTCAAACTGGAAAATCTGGTGAGCGGCGATAATACGGTCGCCACCGACCAGATCATCCGCTATCCGGCGGTAGCCGATGCCAGCCGCTATACATTCAGCCTGTCGGCAATTCCCGAGGCCGCGTACGCGGACGCGATAACGGCCTACTTCGCATTCTGCAAACAGTATTACCAGCAGCACGGATACCGCACCAACATGTTGAACGTAGGGTACTGGATTGCGCAGGACCAGAGCTCGCTGCTTTCCTATTCCTACGACGGCCCGGTGATGACGATTGACCCGGTCTCGACCGGCAATCCTGGGTGGCCCGATTTCCTGGTGGCGTATAACCAGTTCTGCGCGGCCCACGGCGGCATTCCGCTGTTCAACCAGACCGACGCCATTACACCAGCTCAAATGCAAGCCGCCCTGGGCAGCCGCCTCACGCAGTTCGCCGCGGCACGGAAAAACTATGATCCCTCCGGCCGCCTGCTAAACGCGTACTTTCGGGACATGCTAGGCGCGTAGCCCGCGCACAAGGAGGCAACATGCTCGCAACACCCTGGGCACAGCACAAGAGCGCCTACGACTTCGTGATCATCGGGACCGGCTACGGAGGCGCCATCTCCGCCGCGCGCCTGGCGTCCGCCAATCTGAATCCGAAACCTTCCATCTGCGTCCTGGAACGCGGCAAGGAATGGCAACCGGGAAGCTTCCCTGAAACGGGAGTCGAGGTATTGGGAGCTTTGCGGAGCGATCCGAATCCTCTCGGCCTGTATGAGCTGCTGAATTATCCGGATATTTCCGTGATCAAAGGCTCGGGGCTCGGGGGCACCTCGCTGATCAATGCGAATGTGGCGATTGTACCCGACCGTGAGGTTTTCGAAGAGCTGCATTGGCCTGCCTCCATTACTTATGACGAGCTGCAGCCGTATTACCAGCGCGCGTCACAGGTGCTGGCGGCGAATCCGCACCCCCACGCTCTGGAGTTGGGAAAGGTGCAGGCGCTCGACCGACGCGCGCAAGAACTCGGCACGCGTGTAGAGCCGCTCAACATCGTTGTCAACTTCACGATTGACGGGCCGAACGCATTCGGCGTGAACCAGAAGCCGTGCATCAATTGCGGCAACTGCGTATCCGGTTGCAATGAGGGCGCGAAGAATACGCTTTACATGAATTACCTGCCAATGGCTGCCAAGGCGGGCGCGACCATCTTTACGCAGACCAAGGTCGAGTGGCTGGAAAAACTCGCCGCGGGCGGATGGCGCATTCACGGCAAGCACGTGAACGACGATATGAGCGGCGACGAGTTCACCATGGACGCGCGCGAAGTGATTCTCTCTGCAGGCGCCTTGAACTCCACAGAAATCCTGCTGCGCTCGGAAATGCACGGGCTCAGCGTTTCACCCGCGCTGGGCACGAAGTTCAGCAGCAACGGCGATTTCTTCGGACTGGCTTACAACGGCGGCTTGGAGACAAACGTACTGGGATATGGAGTGGCCGACAAGCCGGGCCCGAACGATTCGCCGGAGCCTGGGCCGAATATCGTGGGCCTGGTGCGCTACACGGCCGGCCTGCCGGAGGACCAGCGGATTGCGATTGAAGATTTTTCGTTCCCGCGCGCTTACGTGGAGGTAAGCAAGGCAGTCTTTGGAATGATCCGCGGCATGGACACGGTTACCGGAAACGAGAAGGCCCAGAGCGACCGCCTGGGACGCGATATGGATCCACTGGGACAACTTCACGATCCCAATGGCGCGATGAACCACTCGATGCTCTACCTGGTGATGGGTCAGGACAATGCGCGTGGCACCATTCTCTTCGAGGCGCCCTGGACGGAGCCTGACGGACGAATCCGCGTCTCCTGGGACCAGGCCGGTCAGCAACAGATCTTCACGCGGATGAACGGCGAGTTGCGGCGCCACGCACGGGCTCTCGAAGCGAACTTCATTCCCAACCCTACCTGGAGCGTATTCCAACTCGGCCACTTAATTACGGCGCATCCACTAGGCGGGTGCCCCATGGGCGACGATTATCTGCAGGGCGCGGTGGACCCGTTCGGGCGGCTTTACGCCGGAGACGGCGGGGTACACAGCGGGCTTTATGTTACCGACGGGTCTGTAGTGCCGAGCGCGCTCGGGGTAAACCCGCTGATGACGATTTCCGCGCTGACGGAACGCTTCGTGGAGCGTAAGATTCAGGAGCTGACCGGGAACCCATATCCGCAACCGGCCGGCGCAGTCAGCATGGCAGGAATCGATCCGCTGGACGTAGTCACGTATAACGAAGACCAGTTGGAGGCTTTATTCCGCCGCTGTCCCACGATGGGAATAGATGCCCTCATCAATGCGGGCGGCGCGCCGGCGATCGACACGGCCACCGAAACAATTCGCAACGATGCGGCGTGGAAAGGATTCTTCCCGAAGGGGCATGTGCTGAATGCGATGTCTTCGGCCATCTTTACCGGATTCCGAAAGCGGTTTCAGAAGCAGGGTAAGACATACACCGGCGTCACCAGCGATACCGATGGCCGGATTCAGGCACGCAACAGCCTGGAGGCGGTGACCGCGGGCCACGGAACTGGGACGCTCGAGCCGGGAAACTATATCCTTCTGCGCTATGTCGATCCGCCGTGGCAGGGCTTCTACGATGTCCTCAAGGTGATCAACAGCGACTTGATTATCGGGCGCGTTTACCTGGGCGAATATCCGAACGGAACACGGCTGGTTACGTTCCCGATGTCTCGCCGCTATGCCTTCAGCGACATGACCGTAGACGACCACGCCGCTATGTACGCCGCGGGGACCGCGCCCACCGCGGCGGACCTGAACGGCGCATGGCGCATGGACGTGATCTCGAATGCCAATAGCGCCGGCGGCGTTGCGTATCTGCAGTTCCAAAACCTGCCGGATGGACGCTTCGTGGCTAACTATCAATTGATGGGAGTGATGGAGGGGCTGGTAACTCCAAAATTTCTGCAGGACCACTTCCAACTGACAGATTTCACCACCTTCCACGACGAGATCCGCAAAGTTACAAGCGACTTCCTGGTGGGCAAGTATATTACCCAGTTACCGGCGGTGATCAGCCCGTTGGTAAGTAACTCGTCATTCGGTCTGTTTCATACCGTGGCCGGGGGCCAGTTCGGCTGCTATTACATGCTGACGCGCGTGACGCAATCGGAAATGCCGACCGACACGCTTCTCAAGCCGTTCCTTGAGGTGCAACTGCCCGACGGAATCGGAATGACGCTCGACGAACAAATGGTTGGCTGGTATTTTCCCGGCGGAGTTACGCCTGCACCAGGACGTGCCGGCGATCTGACGATCGATGGGCGGGTGCCCGCGACGGGCGACCCCACTGGCGCGGTTCCTTGCCAGTTCGACGTGCGAATCACCATCGGCGATATTAACGAGTTCATCGATGGTTACCAACACGAGGCGCAGCTTAAGGGCGCCATATCTTTTGGCCAATTCGCCGGGCAGGCATCCGCGACCTTCGCAATCGACGACTCCGTCAGTACGTTCAATTTCCTGCGGGTGAATCCGCAAACCGGCGAGGCGGAGATGCGCTATCACATTGAATTCGCCGACGCATCCGGTCAGAGGTTTACCTTCGACGGCGTCAAGTATTTGCAGAAGGACGCGGGCTCGGGCGCAATCACCGATATCCTGGGCGACTTTACCACGCTCTATGCGCACGTCAGCCAGCAGGCAGGCGATGGGGCTGGTAAGGAACTTGGCGTGGGGCGCCTGAAATTCCGCACCTTCGAAGATCTGGCCGCGGTGTCTAATTTGGCCGGCTTCCTAGCTGCGTTCCAGGTGACCGGCTCGAACGACCCCGTCATGCAACTGCAGGCGCGCCTGCGCTTCATCGCGTTCACCGGGCAGTTTCTTCTTCGCGAATACGATCCCCTGGCCTTGCCCGCCGGATAGGGGAATGAACGAGCGTGAGCGTATCCTAACCGGCTCGGCCATCAAAAGTATGAATTATAATTAAATACCCAAGACGCGTATGGCCACTCCGGATGAACGCGTGCTCCCCAAAGAAGATCGGCGGGGCCGAACAGCTGTCACTGATCATAATCTGCGAACCGGCGATTGCCCTGGCGAACGCCAATCGAACCACCAGACGCCCGTAAACGAGGGTTGGCGGCCGCAGGATGCGTTCTTAATGCTGGCCGAGAATTCCGCCGACGGTATCGACAGGCTCGACCGGCATTATCGGCATACCTACGTGAATGCGGTGTTTGCGCAGATGCTAGCCTTACCAGCGGAAGCGATAATCGGCAGAACCACTCAGGAACTTGGCGTCTCCGATCCGATGGCGCGCCTTTGGGAAGAACACGCGCGAAGCGTATTTGAATCCGGTGAAACGCTCGAAGTGGAGAATTCGCTTCCCCAGGCAAGCGGCCATCGATTCTTCAATACCCGTTATATGGCCGAGCGCGGACCAGACGGAACCGTGTGCGCTGTTGTCGCCATATACCGCGACATAACGGGTCGCACGCGTTCCGAGGCGGCGCTGCGTGAGAGTGAAGAGCGTTTGCGATTCGCTCACCGTGTGGGCGGAATCGGCGCCTTCGATTGCGATCTGGCGACCGGCGTAATTACGCGCACGCCGGAATTGGCAGCAATGCATGGCTTGCCGGTTGGCGGCTTTGCTGGAACACAGTCGGCTTGGGAAGACCTGATCCATCCCGATGACCGCGCCAGTGTCTTGCGGTTAGTGGAAAATGCCGCCGAGAACGGATCGCTGGGAGAGGGGGAGTGGCGGGTAGTCTGGCCCGATGGGACGGTACATTGGCTGACGGGCCGCTGGCAGGACATCACGGACGAGGCTGGCGTGCCAGTACGGAGGATGGGCGTTAATATCGACATCACCGAACGCAAGCGTATGAACGAGGCGCTGCGACAGAGCGAGGAACGGTTCCGCCTTGCCGTGCAAGCGACCGGCGACGCGATTTGGGATGTCGACATGGTGACCGGGCTCGTAAGCTGGAACGAACAATATACGGCGCTTTTCGGCAGTCCGCCCGAAAGATCGGATTTCTGGCGGTGGTGGAGCGACCGCATTCACCCGGAGGACCGCGCGCGCGCCGAGGACGGGCTTCGTTCCGCCATCGGCGGCAATGCGGAGAGTTGGACCTGCGAGTATCGTTTTCGCAGGATGGACGATACATGGGCGCACATCTATGACCGGGCCTACATTGCGCGCGACCCCTACGGCAATGCCATGCGGATGGTTGGCGCGGTGCAGGATTTGACAGATCGAAAGCAAGCCGAAGCAACCCGCCTTGAAACGGACTTACAATACAAAGAATTATTTGACAATATCTCGGTCTGTCTCTTCGTAATCGATGTTACTCCCGATGGCCGTTTCAAATACGTGGGATTCAACCCCGCCGAAGAAGAGGCCGTGGGACTTTCCACCGCCGACGTCTCCGGCAAATTCGTCGAAGAGGTCTTTGGAGACGAACTTGCCGAGAAGCTCACCGCCGACTATCGTCGTTGCGTGGAATCGGGACGAACGATCCAGTTTGACTCGGAACTGAATTTCCCGGGGGGACGCCGGTATTTCCATTCGAACCTCATCCCATGGCGAAGCGCCGCTGGCGTCATAACCCGCATTACCGGCGCCTGCATTGACACCACCGACTTCAGGCGCACGCAGGAAGAAGCGCTTGCGAAACAGAACCTGGAGAGTCTGGGAGTGCTCGCGGGTGGAATCGCTCACGATTTTAACAATGTACTGGGTTGTATTCTCGCTCGGGCGGAACTTGTCGAGATGGAACTAACGGAAGGTTCGGCGGCGAGTGAAGACATCGAAAAACTCAAGGCGTCCGCCATCCGCGGTTCCGAGATCGTGCGTGAGTTGATGATCTATGCGGGACAGGATCAACCACGCGTTCTGGAACCAGTGGGCGTATCGCACCTGGTGGAAGAGATGCTCGAACTGCTGAAGGTTTCTATTTCGAAACACGCAGCTTTGAGGACGGATCTTGCGAAGGACCTTCCCGCCGTCTCGGGCAGTGAGCCGCAGATCCGTCAGGTGGTGATGAACCTGGTCATCAACGCATCGGAAGCAATTGGGGAAAAGGACGGACTGATCACTCTAAAAACAGCGTACGTGAGAAACGCCGGAGATCAGGATTTAGATGATGCGCCGAATTTCCCGCACGGGAAATATGTGCGGCTGGAGATCTCCGATACCGGGGGCGGCATCACGGAAGAAACAAAATGCAAGATCTTCGATCCGTTCTTCAGCACGAAGTTCGCGGGCCGAGGCATGGGACTGGCCGTTGTTCAAGAGATCGTACGCGAACACGGTGGCCTCATTCGCGTGAGCAGCCTTCCCGGCCAGGGAACAACGTTTCAAGTCTATCTGCCGTGTGCTGAAGAGCAATCTGCCGATATCCGCAGCGCGGCGCCCGTTGCCGGCCGGCATCCGGCCGATGCCCGAACCGGGACCATTCTTGTGGTGGAAGATGAGGACTTACTGCGGGAAGCCGTCTCCAAGGCGCTTCAAAAGACCGGCACAGGGGTACTGGAGGCGAGCAACGGATCCGATGCAATGGACCTGCTTCGCGCGCACATAGACGACCTGGATGCAGTCCTGTTGGATGTCACGCTGCCTGGGATATCAAGCCGGGACATTTTTAGCGAGGCGCGGAAGATGCGCCCCGATCTGAGAGTTGTTGTTACAAGCGCCTATAGCAAGGAAACGGTCGATGCCTCTTTCGCCGGCTTGCGGGTGCAGCATTTCATACGGAAACCGTTTCATTTAAGCGATGTGGTGCACATGCTTAAGAATCCTGTTCCGGTGTAGGCGGAGTTTTAAAAAAGCGGCATCGATATCGGGCCAATCGACGAAAGCTGTCCGGCTTTTCCCACGCATTCAAGCCCGGTTGGCGGCCGATGGAACTGGGGCTGCGGTGAACAAGCTGACGTTCCGGGCGTACCCCGCGGTTCCGTTAGTGCGATGGGCAGGTATGTTTTTAGGAATCGAGGTCCCCGAGCCATTGCAACGCAGTGAGGCTGGGCAGAAAGCAATACTCGCCTCCTCTTGTAACAACAAACCGAGACAATCCTTTGAGGCGTACAGCAATTGGACGTTTCGGGAAATTATAGGTATCTGCGTCGCTGATCGCTCCCGAAACCGGATCTTTCGTGGCGCCTCCTCCGAAGAAACTGCCATCGTTCATCCACTCCGATTGGATGAACTCGAACTGGCGCCCGAGATTGGCTCCGACAAAAGCAAACATTAATCCCCGCTCCACGCCATCGTCTTCAAGAACTCCAGCCGGAAGCGGCGGTCCATAGGAAGTTCCACGACGGATCATCCGGTGAATACGAACGACACCCGCCACCTCCGCGTCGCGCGGGTTCATCCGGCGAATGTGCGAGCCGCAGGGCGTGTGATAGCCAATCGCGTCGTCCTGCTTAAAGAGAAAGGCGTTGTTTCGCCGCGGGTCTGTGCCTAGTTCCGGATCATCGTGCAGCGGACACAAGGCTAGGGGTGCGCCGCTGCGCCAACGTCCCATCATCTTCGCGGCCAGCAGTTCCTCGCCTTCGGGGCCGGGGGAGTTCGCTTTCAAGTATTGACGAAACGAAGCGACCCGCTGGTGCAATTTACGAAAAACCACGTAACTTCCGTTACGCCCCAAAACGTCCGGCGCCGGTATGGCCGGCATTCCTCCCATCTCATCGGGGTAGCCAAGGACAAACTCGCCCGGCTTCAGCGGCTGTTCGTGGGGATTAGTGGCTGGAATACCCGACCCTTCAATCGCAGGATGGCTGATCCCGTCCTTGAATCCAAAAGCCTCTCTTTCATTCGGCAGGGCGTGACAATTCTGGCTCCAGATCGCGGTGATGCCGGAGATCTTCTGGTACTCCTCGCGGGCGCGGGCGAGAGCGGCTTCCAGCCGTTCCGAATCCGGAGCGAGTGCAGTGAGTACGACGTGGACGTCGGCGGACCCGAGTGGCTTCTCCCAATTCTCCGGGCTGCTTTCACCTGTATCACCCAAAAAGCGTGCGCGGGCGGCCATGCCTTGTTGAAACTCCGGAGAGAAGCTTTCGAGAGATGCTTGCGGCACACCCAATGCTTTGAGGCCCTGAAAGCTGAGTGCGAGGCTCACCCAGGTGTCGCCCGCCGGGCTCTCCGGGTGCGCAGCCGATGCCACCAACGGGCGTATGCGGCGCATCAATATCCGCCCCGCCTTGCGGTCGTCGATGCGGAACAGTACATAGGCCGCGGCATAGGGGGCGGGCCGCGGTCGCAACACCCCGCTTTGAATGTCACCGAGTTCGAGCATCAATCCGTCTCCTTATCCACGACGAATATCTGATTCCTAGAAGCCGATCGACGCGACGATCTGAAGCGAGTACCCCTGAAAGGTCGCCCGGTCCGCGAATTCCCTGAAGTACTTGAGCCCCACGCTTGTCCGCTTCGGCAGCACGCCCAACACCGCGAAGCCGAGGCCGTTGACGGCGTACCTCTCGGCGGACGCCGCCGTGCCGATGCCGGGTCCGGTCTTCGCGGTTGTCTGCCGCTGTTCATAACCAGTTGGGCCTCCCTGGAGTTGGAATCGCCGAGTGCGGGCCAGGGAATACAGGAGCGAATAGTCCAGGTCGAACGTCTCGCCCGGATGAACTCGGGTGCCCTCCTGTACGGTGTGGAATTCGTACATCTGAAATGCGGACAGCGAGAGGCTCTTGCTCTTGGTCAGGTAAAAGGTCTGCCCGGTAGACAGGGCATGCGTCCAATAACCCGAACCGACATTGTCGTTCGCGCCCACACTGAATCGTCCAGTGGGAGCCAGGAAACCATACATCGCGCGAACCGCGACCCTGGTCCAGCACCAACCCAAGATCACGGGCAGATAATAAGAGTCCGCAAATCCACTGCCTCCGCTGATGTTTTCCTGAAGGTCGGAAGTCAGATCGTTCTTCGAGAAAGGGAGGCTGGCTGACGCGGCGTATCGGGTCCCCAGGATTCTCTCCTGGCTCACCCACGTAAGCGTATTCATGTCTAGAATCACGGCGTGATTTCCCGTGACCGGCAGGGTATGGCCTTCATTGTCCTTGGCTTCATCGCGTGTGTAAAGAAGGAATTGGTTCGAATACGTGAACGCGGATTCCGGCATGACGCCGGAGTTTATGGCGCTCATGCCGAGAGGATAGACGCCCCGATTCTGAGCGTCTGACGGGAACGCCATCCACATAGAAGCGGCGGCAAGAACCGGCAACACGCCGCCACGCCTGATCGTTCCGCCGATCACTTGGTGGCGATATTTTTCCAAAAGTTCTCCAGGCTTTCGTCGCCCCCGAACAGGGTGGTGAAAATAGTGGAATCGGCGAGGAGAATGTCCCCAGCCCTTTCCCCGGCGGGCGGCATCCAAAGAAACATATTGAACTCTTTGTTTCCTGCCTCCACAAACGGATGGGGCCTGGAGACATCAACCGGTTGACGCGCCAACACGTGGATCGCATTTTGATCGTCCGTGGTGACCGCATAATGAGGCAAATGCATATGAAAGTTGAAGGTGGGAACGCCGGTGAGCCATCTTCGCCTGTCCAGGTCGCTGACAGTAGTGAGCGGGACCAGCCGGTTTGTGCCCTGAACCGTGGCCGGCCGCAGCCCCCAACGGTTTTCGACCGGCACTCCGAGCCCCTTGATGAGCGATCGCGTGTACCTGCCGAAGCGCTGTTGCCGCGGAACCAGAGGATCGCCGTGATGGGCGTACTCCAAGGCACGCTCCTTCAGATCAGCGGAACTGCCCACATCATGGTGGGGCCCAATTATGAGACAGGTTCCTTCGCGGCGCAGAAACTGACGGAGCGCCTCGATCTCCGCGGGCGAGGCCTCCTGTTCGGTGAGCAGGTGATCCAAGCCGAAGACCATCAGCGTGTCGGTATCGCCCAGGATGCGCTCGTCCAGAGGCAATCTCTGACCGGCCTGATCGATCCGCTGAAAGACTGCGACCGGAGAGCCGGTGACAGTTCCGACCACCTCCTGGAATCTCATGATGGACAAATGGAACAGCTCCAGCGTTCCCGCGATACCCTGCAGAAACATTTTTTGCGAGAATTCCACCGTTTCATAAGCAGGCCACGCTACTCGGCGAACCTCAGTCATCGTCGAGAATCGATTGTCCAACTCGGTCGTATCCCGGTTGGCTTCCCAAGGGTAGCTCCAGGTCCAATAGACGCTGAAACGCCGTTTGCCGGCGGTGTACTTACGGGCGGTGTGCAGATAGTTATAGGACCGGGCTAGGCCGTTTGGCTGACTCATCGAGCGACTCCTTTCCGGCTGCCGCGATGCGGCGCAACCCATCAAACGCTGCGTGCTTATAGGCGTACGCGTAAGTCGGCGTGTTCATCGACATGTTTGCAATCGTGTTCAGCGTGCCGCCGCACCGGATAACCATCTGACCGATCCCGACAATTTCCGAGGCGATGTCACCGATGCAATGCACCCCAAGCAGCATCCGCTTCTCTCTCTGAAAAATCAGCTTCAGCAGCCCGCCACGGCCGGCAATGGCGCCGCGCGGCGTGCATGCGAGATCCGCCCGCCCCACTTCATAGTCAAGACCTTGTTCCCGGCACTGCTCTTCGGTAAGACCCGCTCCCGAGACCTCCGGCATGCCATAGACCGCTGAGACCGGCGCCGGGTCGATGGTGCCTTCGAACGGAATTCCGAAAGCATGACAGACTGCGGCGCGCCCCTGCTCCATGGCTATGGAAGCGAGAGTGGGTCCTAAGACGTCGCCCGCGGCGTAAATGCCTTCCACGGTGGTCCGAAAATGAGCGTCGACGTTAATCCGTCCGCGAGAGTCGCAGTTGATTCCGGCGGCTTCCAGACCTACGCCTTCCGTATTGGCCATCCGTCCGGCCGCGAACAGAACCGTATCCGGGCAGAGTGTTTGCCTTGTCGACAGCTTCACTTCCAGCCGATCGTCCCTTGCTGCAATGCTCTCGGCAGTGGCCCCAAAATGGAGAGCAGCGCCCCACTTACGGAACAGGTCTCCCATCCAAGCGGAGAGTTCTGCGTCCATTGTCGGGATCAACCGGCTTCCGAGGTCGGCGATGGACACCTTTGCGCCAAGGGCGTGGCAGATCGTCGCGAACTCCACGCCAACGGGTCCGCCACCCACAATGAGGATGTCGCGGGGTGGGTGCCCGCGATTCAGGATTGTGTCTGTATCGCAGACGCCCGGAATGTCGAACGAGATGTTCTTCGGCCGGCTGGGCCGCGACCCTGTTGCGATCAGGATCGTTTTCGCACGGAGCTTGCGCTCCCGCCCATCGCTGCCGGCGACCATGACGGAGCCGCCCCGCAAAAGGGACGCATGCCCTTCAATGTAATCGACATGACTCCTGGCGATATTTTCGGCCGTTGCCTTTTGCAGGAGGCCGCAAACCTCCCAGGTCCGCTTGCGGATGGTGTCGATAGCGATCTCCGCCGGCGCCGGGGTGCGCAACCCGTAGATACCCCCTTCACAAAGCCCGGAGAAGTAGAGCGCTGCCTCCCGCAGTGTTTTGGTAGGCACTCCACCCGTTGTGGTTACGGTTCCACCTGGACGGGCCTTCTCAATCACAGCGGAACGGCGCCCAAAGAAGGCAGCCAATTCGGCCGCACTTTCTCCCGCGGGACCGGAGCCTATGGCTACGAATTCATATGCATCCGTCATAGTGGCGCTCCTAGCCTTCCCAAGGACTCACTGCATCTGGTCGAGCATTTCGGAAAGGGCTTTCTTGATCCGCAGCGCTTTCTTGATCTCGTCGGCCGTGACGTACGGATACTCCCCGTATTCCAGGAAACTGGGGCATTGGTGCTCGCGAAAGAACTTGGCGACGGCTGGCACGTTCGTGTTCCAGTCATCCGGCCATCCTTCTAGGTTTACAAAGACCGTGGTGATGCCGGTCTTGTTGAAAAGCGCGATCGCGTCCTCGATGTATTTGTCGAAATCGGTGTCGAAGATGCCCTGATACATGAAGTGCAGCCCCGAGCCGACATCTAATAGGATCCAGCGCAGGTAATGGAGCTTTAGCGGCGCGAGAACCGAGGGATCGCCTTTCACCGCCTCTTCAATGCTTTTCCCGTAATCGCGCATCGCCTGCTCCCGGCCCGGCTTGACCTTAGCGACGACTGAAAAGCCGTAGCATGCCGGCGTTCTTGGATAGACCGGCCCACTTCTTCCTTGCTCGAGTTTGAAATAGCCCTCTTTAGGGATCGCAATCGCCTTCGGTTTGGTCCAATCGTTTCCATCTGACAGGGACACTGCGGAACTCCTTTTGGAAATCTGATGTTTTGTGGAGTCCGGACGGTCTAAAACTTTCGGCGGCCGCCACAAGGGGCATGGCGTGAAAATATTCTCCGCCAGACCGCCTGTCCGGCGGCATCCCTAGAGAAGTCGCGATCGAACAGGTACGGCATGAACGACATCTTTGCGAGAGTCTGGGAGAACCTGACCGGCCGATTGACGGGGCCGATGAATTTCCGGTTGATCATACAGCCCACGGTTGCAATGATTCTCGCGATTCGTGCCGGGCTGAGGGATGCCCGTCAGAATCGGCCGGCCTTCCTATGGGCGGTTCTCTGGAATCCGGCCTATCGCCACGAATTGTTGAGACAGGGGTGGAAGGATGTCGGAAAGGTCTTGCTTCTTGCCACACTTCTGGATCTGATCTACCAACTGATCGTTCACCGGGGCGTCTACGTCCTGGAATTGTTGATTACGGCAGTGTCCTTAGCAGTCATTCCCTACGTTCTGTTTCGCGGTCCGATCAGTCGCATTGCAATAATGGTGTTCGCTGCCAGGCCTGCTGGGAAACAACCGTCGATCCATTCAGAGCTAGGAAGACAATGAATTCCGAAGCGTCTTCAAGAGATCCTCGAATCGAAACGGCTTGCGAATAAAGCTGTGGATCTGCGGCGCGCCCATCGCGTTTGCAATCATCTCCTGGCTATAAGCACTGGTAAGTATCACCTTGATATCGGGCTTCACGTTCGCGGCCTCGGCGACGATTTCATGGCAGGAAGCCCCTGGCATCGTCATATCCAGCAGAATTACATCGATTTTGCCCCCGTCGCCACGCAGAAGCTTGATCGCAGAAGAACCCTCGGCAGCTTCGAATACCTCGAACCCGGTCTTACGAAGCATCTTCACAATAGCGTGGCGCAAGAGATCCTCGTCTTCCACAACCAGAACCGTGCGACGCTGAGAGGGAATCGCCATTTGCCCGCCGGATATCACGTCGCCGCTATCGGCAGCCGTGGCGTTCGCACATGGCAACAAGACTTGAACTGTAGTCCCTTTGCCCGGTTCGCTCGCTACGTGGATTGCTCCGCCGATACTGCGCACAATTCCCTGCACGACGGCGAGTCCAAGTCCCCGGCCCGGGGATTTCGTGGTGAAGAACGGGTCGAATGCCTTGGCTCGAGTTTGCGGCGACATGCCGCGGCCTGTGTCGGAAACCTCCAGTTGCACGTATTCACCATCGGGCAGCGCCTGGGATGAGATCACAGCGGATTCCCGTTTCAGGATCACACGCGTTGTGATCACGCGGATTACTCCATCTGTATCTCCGATGGCATCCGAGGCATTTGTAACGAGGTTCATCACAATCTGCCGTAGTTGTGCGGCGCTGGCAGGGACGGCCGGAAGATCCTGCTCAAAATGTGCCTCGATCACGGCGCGTTTGGTCACCGAAACCTTAAGCAAAGAGAGCATCTCATCAACCGTGTTCGAAAGATTGACTGGCCCGACACCCGGACTTTCTGTTCCGGCATAGATCATCAGCTGACGAACGATTTCAGCGCCCCGCATCGCCACTTCACAGATCGCTTTCAGCGCTTCTTCGCACGACGAACCAGCAGCCAAATCCGTTAGCCCCAGCTCTGCTTGAGCCTGCACGGCGCCCAATAGGTTGTTAAAATCGTGAGCAATCCCGCCCGCCAGCGTTCCCAAGCTCTCCAGTTTCTGCCTCAAGACGGCCTCCTCCTGTGCGCGTTTGATATCGGTGATATCTTCGATCATGGCGATTGCATGGAGAGGCTGGCCGTCGGGGCCGAGTATCATGGACGCAGTCAGGTTGATCCAGATAATTTCGCCGGTTTTCTTCTGGTATCGCTTCTGCATGCGGTAGAACGGTGTCTCGCGCTTGAAGAGCCGTTCGGCGAGTTCCAAATCCACTCGCACATCATCCGGGTGCGTGATTTCGGCAAAGGTCTTCTGCAGGAGTTCCGCCTCAGAGTAGCCCACCATTTCACAAAGGGCGCTATTGACCTTCAGAAAACGATAGTCGCTACCCACTAGTGCGAGACCCAGAGGGCCCTCTTCGAACACGCGACGGAAACGTTCTTCGCTCTCGCGCAATGCGGTCTCGGCGGCGCGCAGCTTTTCAACTTGCCCCCTATCGCTTTGGCGTTCATCCACCACTGCCGCTAATACGAGAATTGTCAGTGAGTAACTGGCAATGAGCAGCCGAAGATCGACCGCCGAAAGAGCTTGCGCCCAATGCAGTTGGCTCCACAGCGTGGTCGCGATCACTGCGTTTGCGGCGAGTGCCAAGACGGCCAGGCGCATGCCGCGGAGAAGCGTGAACGCCAGCGGCGGGAGGAAGGTCAGGTAGCTGATATTGAGACCATACTTCACCTTGAATTGCACGCTCGCCCAGAAAGTAGCTGTCCACACCACTACTTCGACTGCCAACTCCAGAACACCACGGATGGCGATTGTTGGCTGCCATTCACGCTTTGCGTCTAAAGCAATCCATTCCTTTAATGGCTTGGAAAGATATACCAACACTGCCGGCCCCAGCGCCAAGATCCCTGCGGCGCCGCGCAGCCAACCATCTACTGTGCCTGGAACGCCGGCATGCGGTCGGATTCCGACAGAAGGCAGCACCGTGCTGCCCAGTAAGGCCGGCACGGCGGGCGCCAGAACGGCGCCGGCCAGAAATGCCAGGGTAGACCTCTCCCGCGAAAGCCAAGGTTCGCCCCTCGCGAGTCGTCGGGCAACAACCAGTCCGCAGGCCTGAGAGATTAGAAAAAGAGGTGTGACGAAAACTGCGCCTCTCCAGCCAAGGAAAGCTGCGAATGATATAAGAAATAGGAATTGGCTCCAGGCGAAGCCCCTCCAGCCGAACACCAGGGTGAGTGCGCACAGAATGGCAGGACGGCATGCAAGAGTCGGCGTTAGCAGACCTCTCCAAAGCGACCCGTCCACAACGCCGAAGACTGCAATGCCGGCCACCATCACGCTCACGATTCGCAGGTCTGGGGACTGCAAGACACGCTCGATGCGCATTGATAGCCGGGGCACAGCCAGTATTCTATATGTCCTCGCAGAGCCGGCGCATGACTAATCATCGTCAAGCAAGCTTCGACGATACGCAGGCCGGTGATGGCCCTTCTAATGCATTCCTTTGGTGGCTGTTTTCAACACGCCATTTGGAAATTCATTTGGAAAATGGCCTCTTCCACAGGCGAACGGGTGGTGGTATTGCTGCCAAGTTATTGGAAATATGGCGGTGAGGGTGAGATTCGAACTCACGGAACCCGTAAAGGTTCAACGGTTTTCGAGACCGCCGCATTCGACCACTCTGCCACCTCACCGGTCTCGCGCGAGACTCCATTGTACCAAGGCTCGCAGACCGGCACTATCTGGGAAGTTCGCCCAACGGCAACGTCGTGCGCAGACCTGTTAGAATCGCGGTTTCATGTCCGTCGGGGTCAGCGCGTCTCTTGCCATTTTTGCCGCCGTGGCGGCCGGCGCGCAATGCCCACATCTCTCGTCGCCACCCGATGGCGCCCGTCCCGATTCCGCCTATATTGCGGTGGAAGGCTTGGCGGCGCCTTCTTCGAACATTGCGTTCTTCGATAACGACGTACGCCTTGGTGCTCTTCGTACCGATCCTTCGAGCCGCTTCGAACGCGTGCTGCGGCTTGCGAACGGCGAACACACGCTGCGAGCGGAAATCGCCGGGTGCCCGCCGGAACGCGTCAGGCTGACCGTCGGAGCATATCCAGCGCCGCCCGCGAGCGCGCCCTTTGAACAGATGCGCGCCGCCGATATCATCCTCGCGCACAACCGTGAGTCGCAGCAGGACGCCATCTACAACCCCATTTACACGCACTCCGCTCTCTACATTGGGGCTGCAGCCAATGGCGCTGCGCGCATTCTGGAGGCCGTCGCCGAAGAAGACGCTACTGCCCGCGGACCAGTCGCCGCAGTCCCAGTGGAACAGAGTCTCGCCTTCCGCTTCGGCGGGCGCATCGATCTATTTCGCAAAGCAGGCTTGAGCGCCGATGACCGCACCCGCATTGTCGCCTGGTCGCGCCGCGTCGCCTCGCAAGGTCTGCCGTTCTGGACCAATCAGGATTTCGGCGACGTCTACCGCGCCTGGCTGCTGTGGGATCAGAAGTCGGACCGGCCGCGCGATGAGGAAGCCTTCCAGCAACTGATTCACACAATGCGCGCGCGTCTTGAAGCCACCAACGCCTTCGATTGCGCCACGCTCGTCTGGCACGCATACCGGGACAACACGGATGCCCATATCGATCTCGCCAGCCCCAACCGCGTGCAGTGGGGCGGCGCCGCCAAATCCGCTCCGCCGCGACTGGTCGAAGCGTTGCAGCCGTGGTTGATTGTGCCCGATACCTTCGCTCTCAGCGGTAAGCTGACACAGGTGCGCGCGGAGTGACCGGCCGTGTCTTCGGCATTTTTGCCGCAGTGGCGCTGGCCGCCGCTCAGGTTGCTTCGCAGAACAACGAAGCGCCTCCCGCAATTGCGCAGTGGGGCATCACTAACTTCGCCAGCCGGATTCAGCCGGGCCTTGCGGGCGGTTCGATCGCGCGCGGCTCTCTCGTACGAATCCGTGGCTGGAGACTTGGCCCGTCATCGCGTATCGAGGTCCTCGCCGTTACCGCCGGAAAACGTTGGAGTCTTACGCCGCTCGCGAACGGCGATAACGAAATCGAAGCCCGAGTGCCTGCCGACGCTCCTTTAGGCTCCGCAAACGTGCATGTCGTCAGGAACGGACAAGCGAGTCTCGAATGGCCCGTCACCGTGACGGAGGCCAGTTTCGGCGCCTTCAGCCGCAATGGAAGCGGCTGGGGACCGGGGCAGATCACGAACGCCGATGGCGCGGCGAATTCCGAGGAACATCCGGCGCATCCAGGCGAAACAATACGACTCCTGGGTACGGGCCTTGGCGCCGAACCTCTCCGCACACCGCGAGTCTTGCTCGCCGGTACGCCTGTCGCAAACGTGAGCGCCCGGCACGAGGGCGCGAAACCAGGCGTCGACGAATTGGTCATCGAGTTACCGCTGAGCGCTCCATCCGGCTGTTACGTACCCGTTGTGATAGTGAGCGCGCCCGGAGTGTATAGCAATGCAGTCACCCTCGCCATCTCGAATGGCGGGCCGTGCGGAACCGGCCCCAATGCTCTCGCCAGTGCCGCGCGTACGCCGGGGGGGTCCGCGCTGCTGCTGCTGGCGCACGCCGATATCGCGCTGGAGCTTTCGCCTAAGTTCACGGGCGAATACCCCATGGATGCAGTCTATGCCAGTTTCCTTTCGGCGCAAGCTGGGGAAGCGGAGAATCCGGTGTTTCTGTCGCCGCCGCCCGGCGCCTGCACCTCGTTCAACGGCCCCACTCGCACGCTATCCTCTCCCGCGGCGGTGCTCAACATGTTTCCCGGCGGGGTGCTCGATGCCGGCCATGTCATCACCGTCGAAGGCGCGTCGGGCGTTCGCACCATTCCTATGGAATCTCCCGCCGCACGCCACTTCTTCGCTGTGATCGGCGGACACCCCCTGTCTCCTGTTGCGAAGGAACTCCCCAGGTTTCTCGTACCCGGTGACGAATATGCGATTAAAACCGGAGGGGGCGTCGATGTCCCCTCGTTTCAAGTCTCGATCCGCGCCGCGGACCCCGTGATTTGGACCAATCGCGCCGCTCTTGCCGATGTGGATCGCGCCCGAGGCGCCGCTGTCGAATGGAAAGCCTCGCCGCGCGATGCGCTGGTGGCTATCCTGGCGATGAATTCCGATTCCTTGAGCGGCAACATGGGAGGCTGCATTTGTCTGGCTAACGCCGCGGCCGGCACCTTCCACGTGCCTGCCTACGCGCTGGCTAACATTCCACGCTCACCCGCGCACGCGCGCGGCTTTCCGTTAAATCTGATGTTCGTTCTGGCGTTTCCACAACTCTCAACAGACTCGGCCGGCATTCGCGGATTGTCTCGCTCAACCAAGTTTGCTGCATCCATCTCGGGCCGCAGCGTTCGGTTTCGCTAACTGGCGCTACTTCACCGCAACCGTGAAGTTACTCAGACTAGATACGCCTCCGATGATCACGACTACCGGCTGGTTTCCCGAAGGCACGCCGGGCGGGATTTGCAGGTTGATCTGAAACTCGCCATCGACAAATCCTGGAACGGGACCGGCATAGGCAACATTGCTTGCAAAAATCCCGGCCACTGTAACTGAGAGCGAACCTGCAAAGGTTGGAAACGGCGGGGCGCTTGGCGCAAGTTGACCGGTGGCGCCCGCGGGGCTTAATGGGCCTTCACCCGTCCCATAAATCGAAATATATGTGCCCACGGGGGCGGGGTTCGATGTCGAGTTGAACGTGTTGTCCTGGTTGACGATTGCCCCTTGACCAGTGCCCTGTTGGTTCAGCGAAAACAATCCCGGGGCGGCCGAGCCAAGCTTGAGAGACACGCCGGGTGAGGTTGCGCCGTTATAGCTAACCGTCATTACCGTTGAGCTCTTGCCTAAGACCTCATACGGAATGATGGCGCTCGATTGCGTCGCCGACACGTATACTAACGGCGCTGGCGTTCCGTCAAACAGCACTTGAACTCCGCCCAACGTGGTGGCAATTCGGCCCGTCCGCGAATCAATTTGCGCCGTAGTAACTGTCGCCGGCCCAATGTTCGCCCCAAAAATGGTGACGATTTCGCCAGGGGAATAGACGGCCGTTGAGTAACTCGCCGAGTTTGCAACCCCGCCCACCGACGGCGCGGTCGCGCTCGCGAAACTGAAACGCATAATCGCCAGATCGGCATTGCCCGAAGCCGGAGCTTTGAGCGATGCCTGCACCACGCCGGGCGTCGTTACAAAATTGGGCGAAGCCGTGTATCCCAAAAGATATACCGAGCCACTGGAACTCACTGCTACAGCCGCCATCGCATCCCACGTAGTGGATCCCAAGAACGTCGAGTACATCACGGCGCCCGTCGACCCGTTGATCTGGGTCAGGAATCCATCGCCAATCCCGTCATATGGGCTCGCGCCCGAGCCGCCGAACTTCGCCTGCAGCGCATCTGAGGTCACGGGGAAGTCACTCGAATTGGTGACTCCGGTCAGAAACACGTTACCCTGGCTATCGAGCGCCAAAGCCGCCGCGGCATCGTCGTCTCTACCGCCGAGATACTGCGCAAAAACCAATCCCGATGCGGGAACAAGCTTGGCAACAAACCCATCGCCCAACATGTAAGGCCGCTGATTCGGCGGCTGCGCGGGCCCGTGATAAATTCCCGCCGAGGCGCCTTTCACTGGGAAGTTCGCGGAATGCGTCAAACCACAGGCGAACACCGCGCCAGTAGAATCCACTGCAATAGACAGCACCGCGTCATCGAGCGAGCCGCCCAGGTAAGTGGAGTAACTCAACTTGGATAGGTCGGAGCTGAACTCGCTGATAAACCCGTCGCCGAGTTTGAAGATCGCCTGCAGATTGTCGCCGCTCACTCCCCCGAACTTACTCTGGAACGCGCCGCTGGTGACTGAGAAATTTGACGACGCCGTGGCCCCTGCAGCCCAGATGTTCCCCTGCGCGTCCACTGCCAGCGATGCCGCTGCATCGTCCCCGCTTCCGCCCAGGTAGGTGCCCGCCAGGAGCTTCGCGCCCGTCGGATCGAGCTTTGCCAAGAAGGCGTCTCCGGAGTTGATGGTTACATATCCCTGCGGAGAGACCGTAAAAGGCCCGCTGCCGCCGCCATAACGCGTCTGATATCCGCTGGGGCTGGTCGGGAAATTCGACGAAACAGTAGCGCCCGCCACAATCACATCGCCTGCCGAATCGAACGCAATCGCGCTTCCGGTATCGTCCTGGCCGCCGCCCAGATATGTGGACCAGACCAACTTTCCGGTTGGATCGAACTTGGTGACGAAGGCATCGCCGGTGGGCGAGTTACCGTCGCCCATATCGCCACCGAAGTGCGCTTGATAAACGCCCGCAGTCACGGGGAAGTCCGATGAATCGGTGAACCCCGTGACGTATGCATTTCCGGAACTATCTACCGCAATCGCAGTCGCCCAATCGATATTGGTTCCGCCGAGGTAAGTTACATAACTGATGGCCGTTCCCGTTGCATTCAGTTTGGCGACGAATGCATCGCTCGGCGCGCCATATTCCGACCCGCCCTTATAAGAAGGCTGACTGCTAGATCCGGTCACGGGCAAATCGCCCGATGAAGTCGCTCCGGCGATATATACGTTGCCTGAAGCATCCACCGCGATCCCTCGGCCTACTTCGTTTCCAGAGCCACCCAAAAGGGTTGAGAAAGTAAGCGTGGGGTCGATAGTCAACGAATACCGCCGGTCCCACTTCCCGATCTGGAAACCGGCGCGATGGCCCTTCAAAACCAAAGACGCTTCCACCGCAACCCGGCGTCCATCAATTTCCTGATAGGCCATCGGCTTGCGCCAGGTGACCGTCGCCGAACCCACGGCAATCGCCAAATCGCCTGCGGGCGTCATGCGCATCTTCGCCGGGCCGTCGAAATCGAAGCCGATGCGCGATGGATCGGCCCCGGGTTCCACCAGCGCGTCGTATTCCATCGCGCCGTCTTTTCCATAAAACCGCAGATCGATACCAGGATAAACGCCGCGATACCGAACCTCGTTCCATGCGGGCGCATCAGTCACCCAACGCGTGCGGGATCCCGTGTAGTCATTCACTCGTGCCGCGGGCGGGCCCGAGGCTTCGGGCGCAACACCGGCTACCCTTCCGGCGAAGCGAATTACGGTACTCGCGCCATTTGCGCTCCGCAATTGCAAACCCACCGCGCCAAGCCGAAGGGAGTATCCCCTGCCTCGCGCCAGATAGGACGAACCGCCAGCGCTGTCCGGCGCAGCTTGCTGAAAAAGAATCGGAAGTCCTGAAACCCTGCCGCTCGATGCGGCCGAAGCCAGCGTCGAGCCTACGGCAATCATGGCGCCTATAAAAATGAGTCCTCGCATCCATCCCTCGCGGCTATTATAAACTTCAATTCGGACGCGAGAATTGCAAGCTCACGCCTCAGTGCTTGGCGCCTGGTGCGGATCGTTGCGACGTCATCGTTGCTCTGTCCCGAAGCCGGCGCGACAGGTGGCCGTAATTTCTTGCGTAACGACCGCAGCTTGCACCACACTATATTGGCGGCGGCCTGTTGGCCGCGTCAGTTTCTCGATATTCTATACGGGGCGCTTTATGGCATATAACGAATACCAGGATGTTCCGCCCGATCTTATTCCCACGACAGCGGATCTTTGGAACCTCCAAATGATAGTTATTGATATCAAAGAGGCAGCGAAGATCCGTCACGATTTCCAGCACCTGCTGGCATCCCAAGAGGGCGCGGGCAGGCGGTTGCATCCGCTGGGTTGGGAGTCTAGCTTTGCAAATACCTTCCGGCCTGATGCCAAGACCCTGGCTGGACTGGCGGCTGAACACACGAGGCTCCGGCAGGATGCCGTCACGTACGCGACCCAGATTAACGGCAACTCAAAACTCGGGAGATTCCTGCTGGACAACCTGATGCGTCTATTCCCCGACATTGGATATAACGCTTCAACCGGGGACGCGCTACATAAGCTTTCACGCGAAGACAAGAGCATTTTGCAGATCTTCGATCAGTTGGGTGTTGGCGACAACGCAAGCTTGATCCGGTTCCTGAAACGGCCATCCGCTCCTATCTATTGGTAGCGCTAGCGGGTAGCGGCGTCTTGACGCGCGATCGCGTGGGGCGTGCGACAACAAACACGGCGAGCCAGGCGGGTGTGCAAGGCTGGTTGTATGATGGTGCTTTGCGACTCCTCTCCGCAATTCTCGCTTTGTGCCTTGCCGGTTTACTTCCGGCCGCTCCGCGCAAGCTGACAGTCGCCGCGGCGGCCGACCTGCAATTCGCATTGACGGACCTCGCCGCGGAATATCGCAAGGCGCACCCGGATGTCGATCTCCAAACGGTTTTCGGATCTTCCGGGAATTTCTACGCTGAGATCCGCAATCAGGCGCCATTCGATCTCTTCCTTTCGGCCGATAGCGAATACCCGCGCAAACTGATCGAAGAGAAGCTCGCGGCGTCCCAGTCGCTCTTCGTCTATGGCACGGGTCATCTCGTACTGTGGATGACGAAATCGTCGACGCTCGATCTTGTGCACCTCGGGATGCATGCTCTAGAATCGCCGGCGGTGAAGCATATCGCGATGGCGAATCCGCAGCACGCTCCCTACGGGCGTGCGGCGGAGGCGGCGCTGCGCAGTTCCGGGCTGTACGATCGCGTGTCGTCTAAGCTGGTGCTCGGGGAAAACATCGCTCAAACGTTTCAGTTCGCGCAAAGCGGCGCGGCGGACATCGGCATTGTCGCGCTCGCGCTGGCCCTTGCGCCGGCAGCGCGCGAGCAGGGGCGATATTGGCAAATTCCGCAGTCTGCGTATCCGAAGATTGAGCAGGCCGGGGTGGTTCTTTCGCACGCGCAGAATCCGGACGGAGCGCGCGCGTTCCGCACCTTCCTGACCAGCGCCGCGGGTCGCGCCGCTCTTAAGCGTTACGGTTTCTACTAGCATGGATTGGCAGGCCATCTGGCTGAGCGTCAAACTCGCGTCGGCCACTACGGCGATCCTGCTGCTAGTGGGCGCGCCCATTGCTTACTGGATCGCATTTTCCAATCGCCGCTGGAAGGTATTGGTGGAGGCCGTGGTGGCGATGCCGCTAATCTTGCCGCCGACGGTGCTCGGGTTTTATTTACTGCTGGCCCTTGGCCCTCACAGTCCGGTGGGCGTCGCATACGCCAAGATGACAGGCGGCCTATTGCCATTCTCGTTCCCCGGCCTGCTCATTGCGTCAGTAATTTATAGTCTGCCATTTACCGTGCAGCCCGTCGCAGCGTCGTTCGGCGCGGTGGATCACAAACTCATCGAAGCTTCCTGGTGCCTTGGCGTGTCGCGCGCGGCCACGTTCCGCCGCGTGATTGCACCACTGGCGCGAACCGGAATTGGCGCGGGCGCCGTGTTGACCTTCGCGCACACCATGGGCGAGTTCGGCGTGGTACTGATGGTCGGCGGAAACATCGCGGGCGTCACGCGAACCGTTTCGATTTCGATTTACGACCAGGTACAAGCGCTCGACTATTCCGCTGCGTGGCACACCTCTCTCGCCTTGCTAGCCTTTTCCTTCACGGCTCTGGCGCTGACCTATGCGCTGCAACGAAGCGCAATGGATAAGAGGCGCTGGAGAATATGGCCGGCGAACTGATCTGCCGGTGCCGCAAGCGGTTCTCCACCGGGTTCCTCATCGATGCCGATTGCCGGATTCCGCTTAAGGAAGCGCCGGTCACGACGTTGTTCGGTCCGTCAGGCGCCGGAAAGACCACGCTGCTTCGGTTGATCGCCGGATTGGAGCGGCCGGACAGCGGCAGCATCTCTTTCTGCGGCGAGGAATGGTTCGGCGCGCAATCGCTTCCGCCGCAGAAACGGCGCGCGGGCTTTCTGTTCCAGGACTACGCCTTATTCCCGCATCTGACCGCGGAGGCAAACATCGGATTTGGCACGCGCCAACCGGGTAAGGCAGAGCAACTTATTAATGCCTTCAGCCTAGACAAATTGCGCTGCCATTTTCCGCGCCAGCTTTCCGGTGGACAGCAGCAGCGCGTTGCCCTGGCGCGGGCGCTGGCCGCAGAGCCGGCGCTGCTGTTGCTGGACGAGCCGCTCTCGGCCCTCGACGCCTCGTCGCGAACGCGCACGCGTCATGAACTGCGGCGCATGTTACTCGAAAGTGGAATTCCCAGCGTCGTGGTCACGCATGACCGCGCTGAGGCCATCGCACTGGGGGATTGGATCGCCGTCATGGTGAATGGCGCGATTCGACAGATAGGGCCGGTGCGCGAGGTTTTCCGGCGTCCGGCAGATCCGCTGGTCGCCGAGGCGTTGGGGGTAGAGAACATCCTGCCGGCGGAAATTGTAGGACGCGGGGCGGGGTTGCTGGCGGTGGCGGTGGGAGAGGCACGCCTCGAATGCGTGGATGGCGGGGAGAGCGGACCCGTGCTGGCGTGCATCCGCGCAGAAGACGTGGCCGTGACTCGCGAAATGCGGCGAGAATCGAGCGCACGGAATTGCATTGTAGGAACGGTGCGGGGCGTGTCGCTCGAGGGGCCGCTGGCGCGAATCGAGATCGATTGCGGTTTTCCACTAGTGGCATTAGTGACTGCGCAATCCGCGGGCGAGTTAGATTTGCGGCCGGCTGAAAAGATTTGCGCGGTAGTGAAGGCTACCAGCGTCCACTTGCTAAGCGCATAGAACCCATCTCAATAACTACGGGTCTCACTTTTGCAGAAAGAATTGGCCCACGAACATGGCATCGATACCCGAGGAATAAAAGCTTCGTACGGCGTCGCGCGGCGTGCATACCAGCGGCTCGCCAAAAAGATTGAACGAAGTGTTGTAGAGCACCGGCAGGCCGGTTGCTTTACCCGCGGCATGAAGCAGCTGCCAGTACAGTGGATTCTCTTCGCGATCAACCGTATGTACCCGGACCAGATCATCGGCCAGAATTGCGGCCGAGAATTGCTCGCGATGCGCCGATTTCACGCGGCCTACCGTGGCCAGATACCGCGCGTTCCATCCCGTCTCGAAATATTCACCCGCCAATTCGGCCGGAACGGAGGCGGCGAATTTTCGCACCTGCTCGCGGTGTTTGATAAAGATGTTGAGATTTTCCGTGGAATAGGGATCGAGCGGCGATGCGAGAATGCTGCGATTGCCCAGGGCGCGCGCGCCGAATTCCATGCGTCCCTGCATCCAGGCGACGATCTTGTTTTCGCTCAACTGCGCCACGGCCGTTTCAACCAGCTCCTCATGCGTAATCAGGTAGCGGAAGCGAAGCTTACAATTTTCGAGCGCCTGTTTAATCTCGGCGGGCCCGAACGATGGACCCAAACAAAGAGTTTGCAAGGGGACGCGGCGCGCTTGTCCGTAGGCGCCGTGCCACGTTTCAAGGACGGCGCCGATTGCCGTTCCGGCGTTGCCGGAAACGGGCTGCACAAATACGTTACGCTGCCGTTCGAGCGCCGCTACCAGCAGCGCGTTCAAACCCAAGCCTCCTGCGAAACAGAGATTGACACCGCTGCCGGCAATGCGGATCGCGACGGCCTCGATTGCGCTCTGCAAGCCCGCTGCGATGTGCGGCCGTAAGGCATCGGGGACTGGGGCGTCGGCGGTCAGCCCGAGGCGCTCATAAAATCTGGCGCTGAATCCCCCCTTTGTAAAGCGTTCGGCGGTGAAATAGGAGCGGTCGATGCGCGCGCCTTCGCCATCGCGTCCGATAATATCGGCGAAGACTTCCCGGAAGCGTCCATCGCCCGCAATGGACATCCACTGCACCTTGTGCTCGTCGGCGTTGGCCTCAAACCCCAGCAGCTCTGTCACTCGACCGTAGAGATCGCCTAAGGAATCGTACTGCTCGAACTCAAGCGTAAGGCGCGATCCTTCGGCGCGCCAACGCGATCCGCAGCGGAAATCGGCGCCGCGATCGAGCGTCAATACCGTCGCCGCTTCAAAGGGCGAGGGATAGTAAGCCGACGCCGCGTGCGCCAGATGATGCTCCACAACCAATAGACGGCTGTTGGGAAAATGCGCCCGCAGCTTGGAATAAAAATCGGGATTCGGAATGGGCCGCGCCACGGCAACCGCATCCACCTGCGCTGCGGTTGCGCCCGCGAGTTGCAGACATGTCGCGATGGAATGCTCCGGCAAATCGTCCGTTCCGCCCCAGTTCATGCGGCGCCGGACCAGTTTCGATTCTTCGACCGCCGCCACCAATTCACCATCCCGCAAAATGGCGCTGGCGGCGTCCCCCAGAATGCCGCCGATTCCCAGAATGATCATTTCGGTTGCCGCTTTTCGATTTTGGCCCAGGTATCGCGCAGCGCCACGGTGCGATTGAAGACCGGCTTACCCGGCGCGGTATCGGGATCGACGCAAAAATAGCCCAACCGCTCAAACTGATAGTGATCGAATGGATCGGCTTCGCGCAGGCCGGGCTCGACTTTGCAGCCGGTCAGAACCTCCAGGGAGTGCGGATTCAGATTGACCGTGAAGTCCTGCCCCTCTTCGGTTTCGTTCGGATTTTCGCGCGTAAAAAGGTTCTCGTAGAGCCGGACTTCGGCATCGATGGCATGCTCGGCCGAGACCCAATGAATGGTCGATTTCACCTTACGGCCATCGGGCGCATTGCCGCCGCGCGTAGCCGGGTCGTAGGTGCAGTGAACTTCCACCACTTCGCCGGCGTCGTTTTTCACTACGCTCTTAGCAGTGATGAAGTAGCCGTACCGCAGCCGCACTTCGCGACCTGGCGAGAGGCGGTAATACTGCTTGGGAGGGTCCTCGCGAAAATCGTCATGCTCGATGTAGAGCACGCGCGAGAACGGAACTTTACGCGTGCCGGCGCTTTCGTCCTCGGGATTGTTCACCGCTTCCATCTCTTCTACCTGGCCTTCTGGGTAGTTGTCGATCACGACGCGCAAAGGGTTGAGCACCGCCATCACACGCAGCGCGCGCCGGTTGAGATCTTCGCGCACGTAGTGTTCCAGCAGGCCCAGTTCGATGATGCCGTTGGTTTTCGAGACGCCGATCGCGCCGCAGAAATTGCGCAGCGCCTCAGGCGTGTAGCCGCGGCGGCGAATGCCCGAGAGCGTGGGCATACGGGGATCGTCCCAGCCGCGCACATGTCCATCCCGCACCAGGGCAAGTAGCTTCCGCTTGCTCAGCAGCGTGTAGGTTACGTTCAGCCGGTCAAACTCAATCTGTTGCGGATGGAAGATGCCGAGGTTGTTGCAAAACCAGTCGTAGAGAGGACGGTGATCTTCGAATTCCAGCGTACAGATGGAATGCGTGATGCGCTCGATGGAATCGGATTGCCCGTGAGCGAAGTCGTACATCGGGTAGATGCACCACGCATCGCCGGTGCGGTGATGGGATTCGTGCAGAATGCGATACATCACTGGGTCGCGCATATTCAAGTTGGGCGACGCCATATCGATCTTGGCGCGCAGGGTGCGGGCGCCATCGGGAAACTCGCCGGTCTTCATGCGCGCAAAGAGATCGAGGTTCTCCTCCACGCTGCGATTGCGGTCGGGGCTCTCTTTGCCCGGTTCGGTCAGCGTGCCGCGATACCGGCGTATTTCCTCGGCGCTGAGATCGCAGACATAGGCCTTACCCGATTTGATTAACTGCACCGCCCATTCGTACAACTGGCCAAAATAGTCGGACGCATAGAAGACGCGGTCTTCCCAATCGAATCCCAGCCAGCGGACGTTCTCCATGATGGAATCGACGTACTCGGTTTCCTCCTTCGAGGGGTTGGTATCGTCGAAGCGCAGGTTGGTCTTGCCGCCGAACTCGGCCGCGAGGCCGAAATTGAGACAGATCGATTTGGCGTGTCCGAGGTGAAGATACCCATTCGGCTCGGGAGGAAAACGCGTCTGTACGCGGCCGTTCCATTTATTGGTGGCGAGGTCTTCACGAACGATGTCGCGGATGAAATTGGAGGGTCCGGCCGCGGGCGTATTGGGCGCCCCTGCCGTTTCGGAGTTGGAAGGCGTCATAGGGATTTGAGTTTTTCCGAAGCGAGATCGATGCGTTCGATTGCGATATCCCGGCCCAGCGCTTCGAGCGTGCCGAATAGCGGCGGTGCGTTCTTCCGTCCGCAGACTGCTACGCGGATAGGTTGGAACATCTGACCGGTCTTGATGCCCAATTCAGAGGCGGCGCCACGCAATGCGGCTTCGAGGTCGTCATGCGTGAACGGCGTGGCGCTTAATGCCACGCGGCCGCGGTCGAGGGCGCGCAATGCCATGGCAGCGTCGCCCTTCTGCGGGATCAATTCGGCTGTGTCATAGGGCGGAAGGTCGCGCACCAGGAAGAAATCGCCCGCCGTCAGCACGTCGCCCAGCAGTTTGATACGCTCCTGCAGCAGCACGGTCATTTTCGAAAGCTTGTCGGCGGGAACACGGAAGCCCGCCCCTTCGATGACGGGGCGTAGCCGCTCGGCAAGTTCCGCCGCGGGCATGGTCCGGATGTATTCCGCGTTCAACCACGCAGCTTTCGGATCGAATGGATCTTCGTCTTTGAAGTTCACTACCGCGTTGCTGCGGTGAATGCCTTCGAAGGAAAAAGTATCGATGAGCTCTTGCCGCGACATAATTTCGCGATCGTTTTTAGGCGACCAGCCGAGCAGGCATAGAAAGTTAATGAACGCCTCTGGCAGAAAGCCGGCGTCGCGATACGTGGTCACGCTGACAACGGGCCCGTGCTTGCGTTTGGATAACTTTGCGCCATCCGGCGCAACCAGCAAGGGCAGGTGCGCGAATTCGGGAGTGTCAACGCCCGCGGCTTCAAAGATCAACACGTGCTTGAAGGAATTCGTGAGGTGGTCTTGCCCACGGACGATGTGGCTGATCTTCAAATCCGCATCGTCGGCGCACGAGCCTAAATGATAGGTAGGCATACCGTCGCTGCGGAGGAGGGCGAAGTCTTCGATATCGGCCGTCGATTTCACCTGTTCGCCGTAGACGCGATCGTCAAAACGTACCGAACGCTCTGTATCGCGAGGCACGCGAAAACGAAGCGCGAACGGCTCGCCAGCCGCGGCGCGGCGATCGCTCTCCTCGCGCGACATATTTCGCATTTCGGGATAAAAGAGCCACGGACCGTGGGCGCCGGATTTATCGGACTCGCCGGTATGGGCGGGGGTGAAGTCGCGATAAGCCATTCCCTTTTCGGCGATGGCGTCGGCCATTTGACGGTGCAGACCGATACGATTCGACTGCTTGTACTGCTCGTCCCAGTTCAGGTCCAACCACTTCAACCCGGCAAAAATCGAATCCACCGAGGCCTGCGTGTTGCGTTCGACGTCGGTATCGTCAATGCGCAGAATCACCGTTCCGCCCTGACGTCTCGCAAATAGCCAGTTGAAAATAAAGGTACGCGCACTCCCAATGTGCAGAAAGCCCGTGGGAGAGGGCGCAAAGCGAACTCGAATCATGGAAATGCCAGTATAACAACCGGCGATTCGTGGCAGTCAGCAGCGTACGCGGCGCTCGAAAAGAAGCAGGTTCTATATTCGCGCCTTCAAATTGCGGCTACATCTGGGGTTAACCGTAACGTTTGCAGATCAAATTAGTAAGGGTGAATACAGCTGGAGCCAAAATCTACATTGGCGCTAAGTTTGCATAAAGCAAAAGCAGTTGAAGTGGCGCGACCGGCGGGCCGGCAACGCTCGCGAGAGCGAAGTCGGCGCCGCCGGTTTAAGTTACTGGGTCAAGATAACGGACGATCGCCAGATAGCGAACTTCTGGTTAGTGGGATCGAATACGTTCACCTGGCAGGTATAAGTGCCCGCCTTCATGCCGGACAGCGGCAGGGCAAAGCGTAACGGTACAGCCTTCGACTTGTCGTTCAGTCCCTGGGTCACTTCCAGCGGGTCCGTTTGAAACGCCTTCATCTTCCCGTGGTAGAACGCAACGCTTGCCATAAGAGGCTGTGTGGCGGTCGCCGCCGGTTCGTATGCCTCCAGATAGACATACATGTCCTGATTTGTCTTGAAGACGCGGGTAACGCTGGGTACAAGTTTCTTGCCGTCCTGGAAGAGCGGATTCAGCGTCAGCAGCTTCTTATCTTTCTCGGCATTAAAAACAGCATCGCTCAAGGCGGTGCGCTGGCTGCTTAAAATTACGGAACTGATAGGCAGGCTGGTCTGCAGGGTGGTCAGATCGGGAACGATGAAGTTATGTTCAAAGGTACCCATCTTACCGGTCTCGTTCTCGCGCGCCAGCATTTTCAGTTTGTAAGCGCCGGGCGCCAGAACATAGCCAGGATCGTAGGCAATGGGGTGCTTGGAAAGATCCGCCGCCGTCTGGCCGGTTAGCTTGATATCGGCGATATCGCGGACGTTTTGCACGATCTTACCGGTCTTGGCATCCGTAATTTGTCCTACGAAATCGATCGACGTTTTCTCGGCGCCGCCCTTCTTCGCGAGCACCAGTTCACTGCCGGGAATCTTGACCGAAATCGGTACGAAATAGCGATCGCGCGCCAGGCGGAAGTAGTCGATTTCCGCCACGATGTTCAGATCGGTCACGGGATCCGAAAGCATCAGCGCCTCAGTAAGCTGGCGCTCCTTATCGGAAGAGGTGAACTTCTGAAATTGCTTGTTGGCATAGTAGCCGTGCCGGTAATCGAGCGGCGCATATTTGGCGGTAATGGTGGGACGAAGCTTGATATCCACTTTGCGGAATTGCCCGTCTTCCTTATCATTGTGCGAGTAGTAGCCAATGATGTAATAGCTCGAGATATCCTTCTGCGCCTGCTGAATACCCATGGAGAGATCGTTGTTATCGAGCAGGGCCTTGCCGCCGGTATCGGCAGCGAGCGTATATAGAGTTTCCTGCTGGCTGGCGAAGTTGCTTTGCGCCGCGCGCCCCGAGCTGCCGGTGTACATGCCGCTGCCGCCCGGCGAACTCTTGGTGGCATCGCCCAAGGGGGCGGTGGCGACCAGGCCGCGGGCGTCAACCGTATAGAAAGCCGTGTTCGAACGAATCGCGGCGTTGACCGTGGCGCGTAATTGGGCGTCGTTGTCCAGACCCTGTTTCTGAATTCCGCTGGCAAAATAGACTAGCGCCTTCTTTTCATTTAGCGAGCCCAGCATGCGCACAGCGGTTTCGAGCGCCGACAATTGCCGGTCCGTGTTGAAGATATTGAATTCGGAATCGTCCTGGCTGAATGCCGCGCCGGTATCGGCGGTGCTGTCGTCGCTGCTCGAGACGTCAAACCCCTGACCTTCGCCAACTACCATGTTCTTGATGTCTTTGTTGAGCAAATCGCGGTCGTCGGTGAAATCCTGAACCACTTTGACTTCGCTTGAAAAAGTCATCAACGCAACCAGGTCGGAGGGCGTCATCTGCGCTTTGAGGAACTTGAGAGCCTCTTTTTGCGCGCGCACCTGATCGGGAATCGGCATCGAGGTGAGATCAAAGAAGAGCACCAGCAAACGGCGATCCTTGTATTTCAAATCGCCCGGTTTTTCCGGCGCGATCTGGTTGGCGGTGACAGGCTTCACCTGCGGCTCGACGGGCTTCTCTTCCTTCTTTTTGTTGAGGGTGATATCGGTGTCGAGCTTCGTGTCGGTCGTGGCCGCTTCGCTGAGCTCTTCCCAATCGAAGATCTTGATGTCTTGCGGCTTGCCGTCTTCCGCTACCGTAAAATCTGTCTGCTTCAGGCCTTTGACCGGATTACCCGATTTGTCCTTAACGATTACGGTTTCGACCACAAGTTGCGTCGTCGATTTGATGTTCAGTCCGCTATCGGGAACGAGCACGCCGTTCAGCTTCTGGTCGGGCGCCTGCGGCGCAACCGTCGGAGGCGCCGTCTGCTGCGCAGACGCAACCATCAGCCACGCGAGAAACGTGGAAAGTATCGCTTGCTTGCTCATTAGAAATGGAACCTCGCGGTCATGTTGAAGGTACGTGTTGCGGTGGCCCCAGTCGGCAAGCCGAACTGCGCCGATCCGACCGTCATGTTGTAACCGGTATAAGCAAAGTGGTTGAGCAGGTTGGTCGCATCGAATCGAATATCGAGATTCTTGCGCTCGCCCAAACGAAGCGTCCGGCTGGCCGATCCGCTCATGTTGAACTGGTTCGGTCCGGTGATGATATCGCGGCCGGCGTTGCCGTAAGTCCCAGCGGCTGGGCTTGCGAACGCGTCAATGTTAAACGGATAGCTGCCGAATCCCGGATAAAGCGAACCGACGACCTCCGGACGCAACTGCCCGCTGATACCAGTGCCCCTTGTGATTGAGGTCAGTAACGGCGTTTCGGGCGATCCGCTGGCGACGTTTATATTGGTCATGATCGTCCAGTCTTTTAAGACATGCGCCTTCCAACCCTTTAGCAGCGCACCCGCGCGCAGACCCTGGCCGCTCGAAAACTGCAGGCCCGTACTGAGCCGATGCGTTTGGTTGCTGGTGGAGATGGCGCGTTCTGCCGTCAGATCGAGCCAGTTCTGCGCCAAAACGCTTCCGCCCTGGCCGCGTCCGCCAAGCATGCCATCATCCATCAACTTGGAGAACGTATACGAAACGTTGCCGCCGAGGCCGTTGCGTAACCGGCGCTGCAACCCGACGGTGCCCGCCTGATAGCTGGAGTTGCCGCCCGAAGTTTCGTACTTGAAGCCGGTCGGCAGACCCACAGGAACGCCGACGGCGCCGCTGGGATAGGTATTGGGCACAAATTCCTGCGGCAGCCCAGTTCCCTTAACGCCGGCATAGGTCACAGTCATTACTATCGACGCCTTCAGGTTTTGTTGAACGGCGAGTTGCCAGTTCTGCGAATAGCCGTTCTTGAAACCAGGGTCGACGGCGAATGTCTGGAGCGTGGTTCCGTTAGCCGAAGCAACGCGATCGCCGTTTACCAGAATATTCTGGATGCTATATGGGTTAGTCGTGGTGTTCGCAATGGAGAAGCTGGTGGAAAGCGGCGCTTCCTGCGCCATCTGATTCACGATGCCCTGGTAGAACGACGTGTTCCAGTAGAGACCATAGCCGCCGCGGATTACGGTGGAGTGCTTCACCCAGGGACGGTAAGCGATGCCGAAGCGAGGCGCCACTCCGCGCTTGTCGGGGCGCAGCAGCGAATCGGGCAGCCCGAGGGTGGAAGCGGCCTGACAACTCGATTCAGTGGATGTTGCGCACACGGGGGTTGCGGCAGCGAAACCGGGCGCGATCGCCAAATTGACCAACCGACCCTGTTCTTCGGTAAAGGGCTGTGAGTAATCCCAGCGCAAACCGAATTGAACGCTTAACTTGGTTGTGATGCGCCAGTCGTCATTGGCGTACACGTCCCACCAATGCGTGCGGAAGTATTTGTCGGCGTTGCCGTAAGCGATTGTGGACGTGTCGGGAATACCCAGCAGGAGACTGGCTAGATCGTAGCCAGTACCGCCGTTCACGTTTCCCCCAAGCGCCGTCGAGGCACCATTGAAGGTGAAGGAACCTCGCGCGTTCGATTGACTAACCGGGTTGAATTGTTGGAAACGGGTATCAGCGCCGAAGGTGAGGTTGTGCGTTCCACGAATCCATGTCAGAGCTTCGCCAATGGAACTGGTCTGGTTGCGCTGCAGTGAAGGATTGCCGTCGTTTAAGTCGTAGAAGTTCTGAAGATTAATGGAAGGCGGCCCCCAATATAGCGGCTGCTGATCGGTTCCCTGAATGCCAAGTTCGCCCGCCACGTTGGTCCCTTCGGTTGCGAAAAACGGCGACGAAGTATTGGTGGAACGGCTGAACGTATAGCTGAGCCGGTTGAAGATACGCACCGTAAACCGGTGTTGATAGGCCACGTTGGCATTGATGCCCGATGAATTGCTGTCATCGATGAAGTTAAACAGATTCGGATTAACGCCATTCGAGCGCTGCCATCCCACTCCGCCGTTGATCTGGTCTTTCTGGTTAAAACTGTGGCTGAAGCGCGTGGTGATGTTATCGGTATTGGTAGTGTTGCGCAATGCCGTCTGATAGTTGTATCGGGCATTGCCCACGATATTCGGCTGTGGATAGTACGCCAACAGCCCCAAAGCCGCTGAGTTCAGCCGCGTCGTGGGAATAATGTTTCCGGCAAACGGCGTCCCGTTGGTTGGATCGTAAATGATCACGGGTTGACCAGCCGCAGTCAGGGCGCCGGAAAGATCGCCTGCGCGTTCGGCGGCGGTTGGAACCTCGCCAAAGGCATTGCTGGCATTGCGTGACCGGTTCAGGTTGTAGGAAATCGTGAAGGTCCCGCCATGCGTACTGTCGTCAAAGAGATGAGGAATCTTCAGCGGACCGCCAAAGGTAAAGCCGGCCTTGAACTTCGCATATGCCAGTTTGCCGGAATTGATGCCCGTGACGTTAGCCGGGGTCGCATCCCACACTGAATTATCCAGCGTGAAGACCACGTTGCCGTTATATTGCGAGCGTGGATTGCGCCGCCCATTGCCGAAGGAGTTCGTGCTACCGCGCGCGCCGCGTCCGCCAGGGCCGCCGCGTCCGCCGCGGCCTCCCGCACCACCGCCGCCACGACCGCCACCGCCACCGAAGCCGCCAGGCCCGCCACCCATCATCATGCCGCCCGGAGCGCCGCCGCCACCGCGTCCACCAGGACCACCCTCGCCGCCGCGACCACCGGGACCGCCCGGGCCAGCGTTAGGATCCCCAAAACCGCCGGGACCGCCAGGACCGCCGAAGCCTGCCATATCGCCGCCACGGCCGCCGAAACCCCAGTCGTTCTGCTGAGGCATTCCCAATGCATCCGAAACGCTGCCGCCGACAACCAAGGCGTCCGAGGAGCTTTGCGCCAGATCCCCGTTCACCGCATTATCGTTTCCAAAACTGTTGTCTTGGCCCTGTTGGCCTGACGCGTTTACATCTACGCGTTGAAAACCAGTGTTGCCGGTGCTGCCGTTGCGTTGCTGATTCAATGCCTGGGTCAAAGACGGGCGGCCGTTGTTGGCGCGTCCGCCGCGGCCATTGCTTGCCGTCGAGCCAGCCGGCGCAGGGGTTGTTGCGGGAGCAGCTGCCGGTTTGTTATTAGCCGTTGCCGCAGGTGTTGCTGCCGCCGCACCCGCTGCCGGGGGCGCAGTGGGCGCCGCTGCGGTGGCTGTCGCTGGTGCAGCCTTTTTGATCTCAGCTACATCTTTATTCAGATCGCTCAACGATTGCACTTTCAATTCCCAGGTAGGGCTGGGGGAATCCGCCATCACGCCCACTTCGCGACTAATCTTAGCGAAGCCGAGAAATTCGACGGTAATCGTCCATAGCCCATCGGGCAGGTCGGCAAACGAGTAGGCGCCGTTATCGTCCGTGGTTGTGACGACGGACTTTTGGCCGGCCTGGGAGGCGGTGACAGTTGCGCCGGGAATGGGCATTCCGTTGGCCTTGACGAATCCGTGTTGTTCCGAAGCCAAGAGCCCCGTCACGGCTAGCCAAGCGGCGAGCACGCGCCCGAAATAATTGAAAATGCGGTGAGCAGCCATGTGAATGATATTGTCTAGGCGATTGGGGCGCCACGAATGTTACTCTAGCGGGCTATTGAAAATAGTGGAACCAATTGTAATGGACGGGTTTAGCGGTTTCCGAGGCGCCCCAGGCGCCCCCATTGGAAGGGGGCATACATAAGGAAACTTAGGGCCCCGCCCAAACCCCTATTGAACGGCTATGTAAAGCGTTTGGGCGCCGCTGGTTCCGTTGAGCGTAAAGGTCACTGGCGTCAGATCGTTGGCGGTTGCGCCGCTCGGCACGAACACGTTGAATTGGTACAGTCCGACAGCCCCAGGAGCGAGGCCGGCATATTGCACCGTGGCGGATACCCCGCCAATCTGCATCTGGAAGCCGGAGAGCGCGTTTACCGCCGTAACCACCTGCCCTGCATTGTAGACGGGCGTAACCGGACCAAATCCAATGCCATAAAAGGTAATCCGGTCTCCTGGATTGGCCCGCTGCGAGGTGGTTCCCGAGACAGCTCCCGGAGGCAATACAAAGGTTACGCCGTCGTTGAAGACCGCGCCCGCATATTGTTTGCCCCCCACGACAAAAGTGGGAGGCGCAAACAAGCCCGGCTCGGTAGCGTTTACCGTGACGGTGTAATTGGCTTTACCGCCATTGGAATTCGTTACCACCACGGCCTGCTGTCCAGTTCCCACATTGGATGGAACCTGAGCATTGATTTGCCCTCCGCTGATGTAATCGATATATGCGGGTTGTCCGCCGATGGTAACGGCGTTTCCGTCCAGCGAAGTAGGCGCGGTGGTCCCATTATTGGTAAAATCGCTGCCGGTCCAGGACCGGACATTCGTGGCCAGATTGGAGCCATAAATCTCGATCCAGGATCCTGGCGCAACCGCCGGGAAGGCGCCGAAGGCCGAAGCGCTCACGAGGCCGTTCGAGGCAACGGAAGGCGCGCTCGGCGTCATCTGCCGGATCACGTTATTCCCGGAATCTGCGATAAACACATTCCCCGAAGAATCCGAAACCGTCGCCGTCGGAAAAGAAAGAGTGGCGTTAATAGCCGCCCCACCGTCGCCGCCGTAACCCGCCGCGAATCCCGCGAGTGTTGTGATTATGCCGTTAGCTGAAACAAGCCGGATCCGAACATTGCCGTAATCGGAAATCAGAAGGTTGCCGAAGGAATCCACCGAAACGCCATACGGATTGTTCAGCGCGGCCTTCGTTGCCTGGCCGCCATCGCCCGAAAATCCCTTCGTGCCGGATCCGGCGACCGTAGTGATGATACCGTTCGAGACTTTGCGGATGCGGTTGTTGCCGGCATCGGCAATATAAAGATTCCCCGCTCCATCGACCGCAATGCCATACGGAGCGCCCATTTTTGCCTTGGTGGCAGGGCCGCCATCACCAGAGAAGCCCACGCTGGTGGGAGAGCCGGCCACGGTGGAGATGTTGCCGCTGGTATCGAGTTTGCGAATGCAGTAATTGTTGCTGTCGGCAATATAAAGGTTGCCGGACGAATCCACCGCCAGACCGAACGGCCTGTTTAGCTGGGCGCTTGTACCGGGACCGCCATCGCCCGAGAAACCGAACGCGTTGGTTCCGGCTACGGTCGAAATGATGCCGCTCGAATTCACCTTGCGAACCACCTGATTCAGAAAATCGGCGATATAAACGTTGCCCGCGGAATCCACTGCTACGCCATAGGGCGTATTGAGCGAGGCGCTTGTGGCCGAGCCCCCATCGCCGGAATATTGCACCGTGCCGTTCCCGGCAAGGGTGGCAATTTTCCCGGTGCTCTTCGTAACTTTGCGGATCCGATTGTTGGCGCTGTCGGCGATATAGAGATTGCCCGAAGAATCTGTAGCCACCGCGATGGGCGTATTCAGTTCGGCAAGGGTGGCGGAGATCGCCTCCCCGTAAAATCCGTTGATGCCGGTACCCACGGCAGTGGAGATGGTATAGGAAGTGGTCTGTGCGAATCCTGCGGCAGGAAAAAGGCAAAGTACGAGGTAGGAGGATAGATGTATGCTTTTCATCGGTTAACCTGTAACGAGACTCGTAGGGATTAGATGGATGCGGGCGTGCGGTTGGTTACAACGAGTTTGGCCGGATAGCCCCAAAGAGCGGTAGAGTATTTCAGAACTGAAGAAGCGCCCGCGTGACTGCCGCGAGCGCTTCTCCACAAATCAAGCGTGGGCGCGGAGTGCTTAGTCGCCGAAGCTGCCGACTTCCTCGCGCTCTTCCACTTGCGGCTTGGCGGCCACTGGGGCAGCCGGCGCAATGGAGCCAATCTGCACCAGGTCAGGACCCGCCTGTTCCTTGAGCACATGCTGGCGATAGAGCTTCGCCATCTGCGCGTCTTCGGCCTGCTGCTTCATCTTGGCGTCGCGCGCGCGTTTCTTCTCTTCTCCCGCGTTCTTAGCGATGCCCAGGCGGTCGAGATCGTGCTGCACTTCCTTAGTCACAATCTCCTCACGCAGCAACAGCGAGTGCGAAGCATCCTTAAGCGGCACGGCCTTGTTGCCGGCGAAGATCTCGTGGCGGCCCTTCTCTTCGTACCACTTGGTGAGAGTGGCCGTCATGTGCATCTTCTCAATAATGTTGCGCCAGCCCACGCCGGTGTTATACGCGCAGAACGAAATTTCACCTTCCTGCGTGGCATACGGAATGATGCACTGCTCGGTGCGGCGGAAATCGTAATTGAACAGATCCTGGAACCACATGCCGGCGATAAAGAGGAAGTTCCAACGGTCGGCGCGGCGCTTTTCGATATCGTCGCGGGTACGGTCGCTGCCTACCTTGCCGTAGTTCTTGCCGGTGGCGCCGAAGGTCTTGTCGAACTTCTTCAGCAGGTCAGTCAGTTTGAAATGCGTGGGCGCTTGAAACGGGTCGTAATTGCGGCCCAGGGAAAGCGCCATGCCGATAACCGAAAGCCATTTGCCGCGCGCCGCATCGTTGACGTGCGCGATATCCCGGGCAAGGCGATCGGCATTGACGAAGGCCGTGAACGGAACCGATTCCTTGGTTTCCTTATCCACCATTACGGCCATGCCAACGCCGCAATTCGGATGGCAACCACAGCTCAACTGACCCCATGTCGCTTCGGGGCCGTGGCACAAATCGCTCCAATCGGAGAAGGTCGAAATAAAGGAAATCGGGAACCAATCGCGCGCCGGCTCGCCCAGACCGGTCTGGCTCTTTACGTCGTGCGCCAGATGTGAGAGCGTGTAGCGCTGCGCCTGCCGGCGCTCATCGGTGATCGCTTCGTCGCGTCCGGTAAACGATACGGGCTGGAACGAGAGGAACGGGATTTTCTTCGGATTATCCAGCGCGAACTGAATCACGCGGCCTACCTGCTCGTTATTGATGCCGTTAATGATCGTGATTACCGGAACGATATCCACGCCATTCGAGTGCAGGTTTTCGATGGCCCGTAGTTTCACGTCGAACAGATTGCCTACTTTGCGGTGCGAATTGGCGGCATTGCCGACGCCATCGAACTGCAAGTACGCGTAGCGTAAACCGGCATCGGCCGCCTTTTTGCAGAATTCAGCGCTCTTTGCAAACTCGATTCCGTTGGTCGCGGCCTGCACGGAGGTGTAGCCGACCTCACGAGCGTAAGAGACTGCTTCGAGGAAGAAAGGCGAAAGCGTGGGCTCGCCGCCCGAGAACTGCACCGACATCTGGCGCTTCGGCTTGATGGTAATGGCGTTATCGAGCAGCGTCTTAACGTCTTCCCAAGTCAATTCATGTACAAAACCAACCTGGTTCGCATCCATGAAGCACGGATCGCACATCATGTTGCAGCGGTTCGTAAGATCGACGGTTAGCACCGAGCCGCGCCCGTGGGTGATGGTGCTCGAGCCATGCTTGTGCAGGCGAGCATCGTTGTGCGCGCGAATGTCGCGGCCGGGGAATACGTCTTCGAGGTGCTTAAAGAACGCCAGGTCGATGGCCATGACATCTTCGAAGTGGCCATGCACCGGGCAATCCTTTACCATCAGTATCTTGCCGTCGCGGGCAATCACCTGCGCCTTGATTTCACCGGGACGTTGGGTATAGAGAATATCGATGGACTCTTTGCCGTCCAGAATTCGCTGGCGGATCTCGGGCACGCAGCGCGGGCAAAGCGAATCCGTCTCGCGCGGCCAACCCAGTGGCGGCTTCATCTTTTCCCACGATTTCAGCAGCGGTTTATCCGACCACTTCGGCACAAAACCTGGATTTCGATTGATCTGATTGAGCTTGTCGAATACTACCCAAGCGGCCCCTGCGGCGTAAGTTGCCGCCTTTTCGACGTATTTAATCGGCTTGTGCATTTTTGTTTGACCTTTCGAGCCCAATCTCCGGTGAATTATGAATGATATCTCAGCGCTATCCACCGCTCAAGACGGATCTTTGCGCTTAATCGCAGTATAGGGTTCCACCGCCCCTCGGGCCATGGATTGGCATTAAAATGTTGAAATTATTAGTTAATCGGCGCGAGACGGGGTTGAACGGAGCGCCTCCGGCGCATTTGTGGGTATACACCCCGTAGGCGCATGAAAGAGAATGGTTTAGGCGAACAGTTGACAATTTGCGAATGGGTCATGACGTGCGCCTTGCGAATCGTTAAAAAAGGAGCGTATCCAGTGGGAAAATTGAGCGCGGGAAGACCGGGATTTCGGGTTTGCACAGGCTGGCCCCGGCCTTCGGCCGATCTGTTGGCCGCTTTCGGGGAGGCCGCCAGTTCACAAGTTGCCGATGCCATGTCGCGCTTAGGCGGCATGGATCACGGCATTCGCGCGATGTGGCCGATGCCGCGCACAATCGGAACGGCCGTTACAGTCTGGTGCCACGCCGGCGACAACGTGATGTACCACAAGGCGCTCTCGCTCTCTCAATCAGGCGACATTCTGGTCATCAATACGCAGGGATCGGGAAGCGCCGGGTGGGGCGAAATACTGGCCACCGCCGCCATGAAGATCGGCGTACGCGGTGTGGTTGTCGACGGCATGGTACGCGATATCGACGCGCTAGAAATGATGCGCATGCCGGTTTGGGCGCGCGGCCTCTCCGTGAGCGGGTGTAATAAGGATGGCGCGGGCGAGGTTGGGGCCATTATCGCCTGCGGCGGCGTCGCCGTCCGTCCCGGCGACGTGATTGTAGCCGACCGGGACGGCGTGGCAGTGGTTCCCCTTGATGACGCCGCCGAAGTGGCGCGCCTGGCAATGGAGATTTTTCACAAGGAGCGCAAGAGGCTTGCAGAGATCGAGGAGGGCCTGCTGGTGCGGCCTGAAATTGACGAGACGCTGCGGAGAGCGGGGGTGATCGAGTAGACCTCCCGGTTTGCATTACCGTGGTAATGTAAAGTCATGGCGCTGGCTGAATCCAAAATAACTTCCCAAGGGCAGATCTCCGTTCCAGCCGAAGTCCGCCGCAAATTGGGGGTAGGGCCCGGATCGACTCTGGAATGGGAGGAAGACGGCGACCGGATCGTGGTCCGGCGGGCCAAGAAATATACGTCTTTGGATATTCATCGCGCCCTATTTCCAGATGGACCGCCCGCGCGAAAGAGCCTTAAGGAGATGAAGGAAGGCATCCGCAGCTACATCCGTGAGAAGCATGCGAGCGGTCGACACTAACGTCCTCGTCCGCATACTCACTCGAGACGATCCGCGGCAGGTCGAAGCCGCCGAAGCGTTTATTGAGACGGGCGCCTGGGTTTCAACCGTGGTTCTGGTCGAAACACTATGGACTTTGGCCTCGACTTACCATCAAGATTCGTCCGGTATAGAGTTCGCTGTTGACATGCTTTTGAACCACGATCGGCTGCTCTTGCAGGATTCCGACGCGGTCGCAGCTGCGCTCGACCACTTTCGGGGGCGCCCGTCGCTCGGTTTCGCGGATTGTCTGGTTTTAGCACTCGCCCGTAAAGCCGGCCACCTGCCTCTCGGAACCTTCGATCGCGGCCTCGCCAGGCTCGATGGCGCGCAACGGTTGTGAACGCCGTCCAGTGCTACATTAGCGTTTGATCCGCATCGGGGATAACATTTCGCTCGCGGTGGATTCAATCCGCGCCCACAAACTGCGCGCGGCGCTAACCATCCTCGGTCTCATCATGGGCGTCGCCACGCTCATCACCGTGATGACGCTGGTGCAGGGCGCGAATCTCTACGTCGAACAGAAGATCGCCAACCTGGGGACGAACGTCTTTCGCGTCGGGCGTTTGCCTTTCGCCGTGACCGATTTCGCGCTTCTCACGCGCGCCCAGCGTCATAAGTTTCTCTACCCGGATGATATGGAAGCGATCGCCGCCGGCTGCGCGCATTGCCAAGCCGTGGGCGCCGCGCTCAATGCCACAGCCGCCCTGCGCTATGCCGACCACCAACTGGACGATGCCACTCTCTACGGCCACACGCCGGATATGGCGGAGATCGATACGCGCACGGTCGATCTGGGCCGCTACTTCACCGACGTGGAAGATCGGCATGCCGCCAATGTCTGCCTCATTGGCGACCGCGTGTTGCAGGAATTCTTCGCGGGCGTCAATCCGCTGGGGCACGCCATCCGCGCGGGCGGCGCCGAGTTCATCGTCATCGGCACGCTGGAGAAGATCGGCAGCGTGCTGGGGCAAGACCAGGACAATTTCCTGATTATTCCTCTTCACACCTTTCTCAAAGTGCGCGGGCAACGCAACAGCCTGAGTATCAGCGTAAAAGCGGAAGGGCCGCAGAAGACCTTTGAACGCGCACAGGATGACGTTCGCCGCATTCTGCGCGCGCGCCGCCACGTCGCCCCCGGCGCCGAAGACGATTTTTACTTCGGCACCGCCGATAGCTATATCTCGCTATGGCAAAGCATCAGCTCGGCGTTCTTCGCTGTCTTCGTTATGATCAGTTCCATCTCCGCGGTGGTTGGCGGAATCGTGATTATGAATGTGATGCTGGTTGCGGTCACGGAGCGCACCAAAGAGATTGGCGTGCGGCGCGCGGTTGGCGCGACGCGTTCGGACATTCTGCGCCAGTTCCTGATCGAAAGCGTGCTGCAGTGCATGTTCGGTGGGGGCATCGGCGTTCTGATCGGTTTTGGATGCGCGCTCGCGCTGCGTGAATTTACCAGCTTCCCGGCCGCGGTGCAAAGCTGGGTGGCGGCGCTGGGCGTCATTCTCAGCTCTGTGATTGGCATGTTTTTTGGCATTTATCCAGCCGTCAAAGCCTCGAAGCTTGACCCGGTCACGGCGTTGCGCACGGAATGAACCGAGGAGGCGAACGATGACGCGTCACGAACTCACCGAGAACCTGCTGGTAGCGCTCGACACGTTGCGCGCGCGTAAGATCCGCTCTGCGCTGACGATTCTGGGAATCGTGATCGGCGTCACCAGCGTCATCTCCGTTGCGGCCATCATCGATGGCTTGAACGGCTACATTCAGTCACGTATTCAATCGTTCGGATCGCGCTCCTTCTTCATCACGCGCATTCCGCCCGGCTTCACGGGCATCGCACCGCTGCCGCAGAAAGTCCGCTTGCGTAAGTATCTGGAACAGTCTGACGCGCATTATTTAAAAGAGAACGTGGATGGACTCGATGTGGCAGCGGCTTTCGCGAACCGCATCGACCTGGGCAACCAGAAAGACAGCATCAGCTACGGCAGCGAGCAGGTACAGAGCCTGATCCTGCGCGGCACGGAGCCCGACTACGCCGCCGCGCTGCCGCTCTTTACCGTTGGCGAGGGCCGTTTCATCTCGCCGTTTGACGAGGAGCACGCGCGCAACGCTGCGGTGATTGGCAGCGCCATCGCCGATTCGCTCTTCCCACACAGCGACCCCATCGGCAAGCAGGTCCGCCTCAATGGGCAACTCTATGAAGTGATCGGCGTCTTCGCCAAGGACCCTGGTCTATTCGGCGGCTTCGGCGTGGATCAATTCGTCTGCATTCCCCTGTCGAACTTCCGCAAGAACCACCCGGACGTGCGTGAGACATTTCTCATCTTTACCGTGCGTACCGACGCCGATCTCGATACGGTGCGCGATCGCGTAGTGGAAGCGATGCGCCGCCGTCGCCATGTGTCGCATAACGCCGACAATGATTTCGACGTAGCCGACCCCAATTTCTTTATTGATCTCTGGAATCAACTGACCGGTGCGATGGCCCTGCTGACCGGCGCCATCGGATCGATCGGCCTGCTGGTGGGCGGCATCGGCGTGATGAACATCATGCTGATCTCCGTCACCGAGCGTACGGGCGAGATCGGCATTCGCAAGGCCATTGGCGCACGCAAATCCGATATCCGCGCCCAATTTCTTCTGGAAGCTGTAATGCTTTCCGGCATCGGCGGCGCGCTTGGCGTGCTCACCGGAGGAGCGATTTCGATGACCGCCCGTGCGCTCGCTTCGATTCCGGCTACCGTGTCACCGTTCTGGGTGGTGATGGGGGTCGCGATCTCTGTCGGCGTCGGATTGTTCTTCGGCTATTACCCGGCCAACCGGGCGGCGAATCTCGATCCCATCGTGTGTCTGCGCTATGAGTAGCGTTGGACCGCGCTGCAGGGTCCGCGCGATAAGCTATGCGAGGTTCAGAACTTGCTTCGTGGTTCCGCTCGATGCCGCGATCTTCTTTTGCAGCATCATGAGCGCATAGATCAACTGCTCCGGACGTGGAGGACATCCGGGCACGTACACATCGATGGGTATCACTTGGTTTACCGGAACCAGCGCATAGTTATTGAAGACTCCGGTAGAGGTCGCGCAGGCGCCCATCGAAATAGCCCATTTCGGCTCTGGCATCTGTTGATAGAGGTGGCGGATAACGGGAGCCATTTTTTGCGAAACGCGGCCGGCGATAATCATGAGGTCCGATTGACGCGGCGAGCCGCGGAAGACCTCGGCGCCGAAGCGCGCGATGTCGAAACGCGACGCCGACATCGACATCATCTCAATGGCGCAGCACGCAAGGCCGAAGGCCATCGGCCAGATGGAGTTCCTGCGCGCCCAATTGATGGCGGTGTCGAGGGTGGTGAAGACAATGCCTTCCGAGGCCGCGAATTGGGCGTTGGCGACCGTTTCATCGTCGATGCGCGCAAATAGCTCGACCGGGCCGCTGGCTAAGGGTTTCTCCATACGTTTATTCTCGCATGGGCGGCGCGCGTTCAGTAGAATCGTAGTTCACCCACCAGCATGAGTTCCCCTCCATTTGAAGCATTGCTCGATCGAGCAGCCGCGCTCTGCGGAGTCGAACCGGAATATTGGGATATCTTCGGGCGGCGCCATGTGACGACGACCGAAGGGAAGCGGGCCATCCTTCGCGCGATGGGCTGGGCGGCCGGCAGCGTGGAGGAACTCGAACAATCGTTCGCGGAACATACGCGGCGTGAATGGACCCGGGTAGCGCCGCCAACAGTGGTGGCGATGGAGGGCGAGGAGATCGACTTGCCCCTGCATGTGCCGGCTGAAGAGCTCAAAGACTCGATCGCGATTACCGCTCAGCGGGAAGACGGCTCGAAGGACTCATTCTCCTTCGACGCCAGCACACTGCCGCAAGCGGATTCCGTCGAAATCGATGGACGGAAATGGGTGCGGCTGCGCGCGCGTTTACCTATCCAATTGCCGGCTGGATATCACGAGATCTTTGTGAAACGCGCGGATACCGAGGCATCTACACGCTACATCGTGGCGCCGCAAAAGGCATGGAGCCAACGCGCGCTGGCGAACGGCGGACGCGCGGCGGGAATCGCGGTGGCCCTCTACGGATTGCGCTCGGCAAGAAACTGGGGCTGCGGCGATTTCCGGGATCTCTGGAGCGTGATCGATTGGGCGGCGGACGATCTGCGCGCGAGCTTCGTGGGATTGAATCCCTTACACGCCATTCATAACCGGCGGCCGTTCAACACCAGTCCCTATCTGCCCAATTGCATCTTCTATCAGAATTTCATCTACCTGGATGTTGAAGGCATCGAGGAGTATGCGCTTTGCGGGCGGACGAAGCGACTGCGGCAGTCGGAAGAGGTCGTCCGGGAGATTGAAGAACTACGCGCCGCTGAATTCGTGGAGTATGAGCGGGTGGCAACGCTCAAGCTGCGATTCCTATGGATCCTCTTTGCGCAGTTCCTTCACGAATGCGGGAAGAACGCGGAATACGCGCGGGAGTTTGACGGCTTCCGGCAACGCGAAGGCGATCTGCTGCGGCGGTTTGCGATCTATTGCGCACTGGACCGATATCTCCACAAATGCGATCCCCAGTTGTGGCTCTGGACCGAGTGGCCCGCCGCGTTACAGAATCCCGATTCGGAAGAGACGCAGGCGTTTGCCAAGGAGCACGAAAGCGAGGTCACGTTCTTCCAGTGGATCGAGTGGCAGATCGACCGTCAACTGCAAGCGGCCCAACAGAAGGCGCTCGAACGTAAGCTTTCGATTGGTCTCTATCACGATCTGGCATTGGCGACGGACCGGTTTGGATCCGACTTATGGGCGCACCGTCCCTTCTTCGTGGGAGGCTGCCGAGTGGGTGCGCCGCCGGACGACTTTGCGCCGCAGGGCCAGGACTGGGGGTTCCCTCCCCCCAACGCGCAACGGCATCGGGAAGATGGGTATCGGTTATTCGCGGAATCCATCCGCAAAAACTGCCGGCACGGCGGAGCGCTGCGCATCGACCATGTGATGCGGCTGTTCCGGCTCTACTGGATTCCCGACGGCTGCAGCGCGACCGAAGGCGCCTATGTCCAGGAGACGTCGGCCGATTTCGTTCGTGTGCTGGCTCTGGAGAGCATGCGCAACCGGGTGACGATTGTGGGCGAGGACCTGGGTACCGTGGACCCCGCGATTCGCGAAACGCTGTCCCGTTTCGGGATCTTGAGTTATCGACTGTTCTTTTTCGAAAAGAACGAGCGTGGAGAGTTTCGCGATGCGAACGAATACCCCGCGCAGGCGCTGGTTTCCTCTACGACGCACGATTTGCCTACGCTGGCGGGCTTCTGGACAGGGGCGGATATCGAAGCGCGGCGGGAGGCCGGCGTGGTGAACGAAGCTGCGTGGCGGGACCAGTGGAGTCTACGCAACACCGAAAAACAGAAAATGCTCGACCGGCTATTCGCGCAGGGGTTGCTACGGGCCGATCTGCCGCGATTGGCGTCGGATTATCCCGAGTGGACGGGCGAATTGCATCATGCCGCCATCGGATTCCTGGCGGGAACGCCTTCGCAACTGTTGGCGGTGAATCAGGAAGACATTACCAAAGAGGCGTCGCAGCAGAATCTTCCAGGCACGACCTGGCAATACCCGAATTGGGGACGCAAAATGCGATTCACCGTGGAAGAATTGCGCGATAACGAGGAGGCGCGGAGCTTCGCGGCGATGGTACGCGACTGGATTATAAATTCAGGACGCGAAAACCGCTGAGGCCGCGGGCGCGTCAGTGTTATTGTGGGTGTGGGTTGGAAGGCCACTCAACCCCCCTCAGGGCCACGGATGCTACCTATCTTTCAGCGTAAGTTTCTATTTTTGTTTGCTCTCGGCTTTTCCTTGTGCGCGGATACCAGCACGAATCCCACGCCGCTTGATGTCGTGCATTACTGGAACGATGCAGGCGCAATCATGCCCCTCGAGCGCGCGGCGATTGTTCCGGTAGCGGCGAGCCCCGCTGTGCCGGCGAGTTGGGAGATCGCGGGCGGACGATCGTCGATCCGCATCAAGCGAGCCCCCGCCATGTTGTTTCTGGTGCGACTGGCCGAGGGCGTCGCTCCGGACAAGTTTCAACTCTTCCGTTTGACCGGAAGCGGCGTGCGCAAGCCGTATCCGCCGCACGATTCGTGGAGGACCGCGACGCTCAGCGTTACGAAAGCAGGCGATTCCTACGGCCTCGCGCCGGTGGGAGAATTGGTTGAGGGCGAATACGCATTTATTCGCGCGGGCACGAACCAGGCGTACTGTTTCGGAATCGACCGGGCGAATTAAGGGAGTTAGCATGATTGCGCGATTCACGATACTGGCATCCGCGCTGCTTTTGCTTTTCGCATGCCAAGCCGATACGCTACGGCTTCGAAACGGAACAACCGTCAGCGGGAACTGGCTGGGCGGGTCGGCCGACGAAGTGCGCTTCATGGTGAACGATCAGGTGCAGCGCTATCCGCGGGCGGATGTCGTAGAGGTGGTTTTCAACACGCTTGGCTCAGCCCCTGGAGCACTCGCACCTATTACGGAGCCCTTGCCGCCGGTGGCGCCAGAACCGCAGGTGACCGGAGCGCCATTCCTGCGCGGCGCGGCTGGACTGATCCCGCTCGAAAGAGAGATCGGGATGATGGTGCGCAACAATACGATGTACGGCATGGGTTCTTCGGTCTACCGGATTCAGGGCGGCCGCTCCCCAGTACGAGTAAGACAGGGAGACCGCCTAGTATTCGTAATACGTTTGAATTCAAACGCGGACCCCCGACGATTCGAACTATATCCGTTACAATCGCGAATGAATTTCCGCCAAACGGAACCTTCCGGAGGCGGCCGCCCGCTAGGCCTGCCAGTAACAATCGCGAAGGTTGGGAACTCAGTTTACGAAATTTCTCCGGCGCGGCCATTGTATCCAGGGGAGTACTCGTTGAGCCCCATAGACTCGAACCAGAGTTTTTGCTTCGGAGTAGATTACTAACTATACGTACCCTAATTCCTAGCAGTTCTCGGGTAAATTCTGGTTGACATTCCCGAGAGGCGGAGTATATTTGGAAATACTCCCCCGATCGATAGCCTGAAAATAAAAACGTGACCTCCAATTCAACCCCCATTATTCTGGAAACGGAATTGCCAGGAGTGGACTTGCACGCGCGTGGAAAAGTACGCGATGTGTATGCAGTAGATGGACGCATCCTATTCATCGCCACCGACCGCATTTCCGCCTTTGACTACATTCTGCCCACCGGCATCCCCGATAAGGGGCGCGTGCTGACGCAGCTCTCGATTTTCTGGTTCGACTTTCTGCGCGACCTGACACCGACGCATTTTGTGACGGCCAATGTCGACGAATACCCCGAGGGGCTGCGCAAATATCGCAATCAATTGGAAGGCCGCTCGATGCTGGTGAAGCGCGCCAAGATGATCGAGATTGAATGTGTGGCGCGCGGGTATATTTCGGGATCGGGCTGGAAGGAGTACAAGCAGCACGGCACAGTGTGCGGCATCCAACTTCCGGCCGGCCTGAAGGAAAGCGACAAGCTTCCGGAGCCGATCTTTACGCCGGCGACCAAGGCCCAAACTGGCCACGATGAGAACATTTCGTTCGAGCGGACATCTTCGATTATTGGTGAAGACCTGGCGAAGCGGCTGCGCGATCTTACACTCGCCATCTACACGCGAGCCGCGGATTACGCGGCGACCAAGGGCATTATCATCGCCGATACAAAGTTCGAGTTCGGCTTCGTGGACGGCGAATTGACTCTCGGCGACGAAGTCCTTACGCCGGATTCTTCCCGCTTTTGGCCGGCGGAGACCTACAAACCGGGCGGCGCTCAGTTTTCGTTCGACAAACAGTTCGTGCGCGACTACCTGGAATCGATTCATTGGGATAAGCAACCGCCGGCGCCGCCGCTTCCGGAAGACGTGGCCGCAAAGACAGGAGAAAAATACCGACAGGCATACGAGGTGCTCACCGGCCGCGCGTTATGAACTGGTTGGACGTGATTCTGCTGCTGATTATCGTTATCTCCGTAATGACGAGCTTCCGTAAAGGCCTGTCGCGCGAAATCATCGGGCTGGCGTCCGTGGTTGCGGGGCTGGTATTGGGCGTCTGGTTTTATGGCACGGCGGCCATTTACTTGCAACCGTACGTGAGTTCGCCGACGGCCGCAAAATTGGCAGGCTTTTTCACGGTGTTCACGCTCGTCTTTTTGGCGGGCGTGGTGGTCAGGATGATCGTGGGAAAATTTCTGCGGGTGACGAAGCTTTCCATTGTGGATCATTTGTTGGGCGCGGCGTTCGGGGCGGCGCGGGGTCTGCTGATCGCCGTCGCGCTGCTCACGGGAATCATGGCGTTTGCCAGCGACGGGCGGCCTCCGGCGGCTGTGGAGAACTCGCGTCTGGCTCCATACGTATCGGAAGGCTCGCGGGTGTTTGCGGCGATTGCGCCGCACGAATTGAAAGAGGGTTTCCGAAGGACTTACGCGGAGGCGAAATTGGCGTGGAATTCGGCTATGGAGCGCCGGGTCCACGAGGCCCAAAGCGGAAAAGGAACCGAATGAAAAACGAATTTGACGGCACCGTCGACCGGCTGTTGGGCGCCGGGATATTTCTTCCGCAGGCTGTGGGGATTTTGGAACGCGGCATGATCGCCGGGGCGTTGAAGATCGCCGCCGGGAATCAGTGCGCGGCGGCGAAGGCGCTCGGCATTCACCGCAACACGCTGCAACGCAAGATGACGGAGTTCGGGCTGGGCAAGCCGCCTCGAAAGACTGCGGGACGCGCGGGCGGAGTGCGGCGGCGCCGCACAGCATAACGTGGCGACGCCGGACCTTCTGATCTTCGACCTTGACGGTACGCTGATCGATTCCAAGCTCGATCTGGCGCACGCGGTGAACGCAACGCGCGCGCATATGGGAATGGAAGCGCTTGACTTCGAGCGCGTTTATTCCTACGTGGGCAACGGCGCGCCCATCCTGATGCGGCGAGCATTGGGTGAACAGGCGACGGAAGAGGAAGTGGAAGAAGGCCTCGAATTTTTCCTGGAATATTACCGTGATCACGCGCTCGACTATACGCACCTCTATCCGGGCGTGAAAGAATCGCTCGACCGATTGCGGCACGCGGGCAAACAGATGGCGGTGCTGACCAACAAGCCGGTGCGGATGAGTAAGGCGATTGTCGACGGGCTTGGCTTGGCCGTCAATTTCTTCCAGGTATACGGCGGCAACAGCTTCGATTTCAAAAAGCCAAATCCAATCGGGGTGGAGACGCTTATGCGTGAGGCCGGCATGACGCGGGAACGCACGGTAATGATCGGCGACAGCGCGGTGGACGTGAATACGGCGATCAACGCGGGCGTGATGAGCTGCGGCGTGACTTACGGGTTTCAACCGGAGACCCTGACCGATCCGAAGCCGGACCTGCTGGTGGATCGTATGGAGGAGTTGGTAGATTGGGTCTTATGCAAGCCGCTATAAATCTCTCGTATCCGATTGGGAAGTTCGACTGGAAACAGACGATCGCGCCGCAACAGCGCGCGGCGTTGATTGCGGAAATCGTGAAGTCTCCGGACCGGTTCCGGAAAGCTATCGCCGGTCTTGACGACGCGCAGCTGGATACGCGTTATCGTCCGGACGGCTGGACCGTCAGGCAGGTGATACATCACGCGGCCGACAGCCATATGAATGCGTTCCTGCGGTTTCGTTGGGCGCTGACCGAGGTGAATCCGCCCATAAGGGGCTACGATCAACGCAAGTGGTCGGAACTGCACGATTCGCGGACTTTGCCGGTGGAGGCATCGCTGAGGCTGTTGGAAGGGCTGCACGCACGCTGGAGCGATTTGCTGCAATCCATGTCGGATGAACAGTTTAGCCGGACACTTGAGCACTCCGAGCTGGGTCCGGTGCGGCTCGATTTGATGCTGGCGCTCTATGCGTGGCACTCGCAGCATCACGCGGCGCATATTACGAGCCTGCGCGATCGAATGGGCTGGACGACGTAATACAACCAAACGGGGACGGCGCGCGTCCAACAGGGTACAGGCTATAATGCCTAATAGGCTCGGAGTTTCTAAATCGCTATGAGCAGCCGCATCAAGTATTTCGTCGTGAGCTCGTCCACGTGTCTCACACTTTTGCTCCTCCTTGGTTGGGGAGTCGGTCGAGGCGCGTCGCAGGACGACACGCTCAAACACATTGGCGTTTTCAGCGAAGTTGTGGGCTACATCCAGAAGCAGTACGTGGAAGAGCCCGACATGAAGAGCGTCACGATGGGCGCGCTCGACGGCATGCTCGAGGCGATCGATCCGTTCGCCAGCTACCTCAACGCCGACCAATATCGCGACTACCAGAAGACCAAGGACGCGAAGCGTCCCGACGTGGGGCTGGTGCTTTCGAAGCGGTATGGCACGATCGTAGTCGTCGACGCCGCGCCGGGATCGCCGGCCGCGAAGGCCGGGTTCACTACGGGCGACATGATTGAAAGCATCAAAGGCGTCGCCACGCGCGATATGCCGCTGGCATATGCCAATATGCTGCTCGAAGGGGACGCGGGGAGCGAGATCGATTTGAGCGTGGTACGGGTGCGTCATCCGGAACCTGAAACCGTAAAGTTGACACGGGTCAATTTCGCGACGCCGCCGGTGGAAACCAAAGCGCTCGCCAATGGCGTTGGATACATCAATGTCACTTCCCTTTCCGCCGCTCACCTGAAGGAAGCGACTGACGCGATCAAGCAGTTACAGCGCGACGGCGTCAAAAAACTGGTTGTGGACCTACGATACTGCGGCATCGGAACACCCCAGGAAGGAATCGCGTTTGCCAATCTCTTCCTGAAGAGCGGACGCATAACCTATCTCAAAGGGCAGCAAGTGGCCCAACAGAACTTCGACGCGGACCCGGCCAAGGACATCACGGAACTACCGGTGGCGCTGCTGATAAACCGCGGCACCGCCGATGGCGCCGAAGTGGCGGCGGCGGCGCTGCTGGATAACAAGCGCGCGCAATTGGTAGGCGAGCGCACCTACGGCGACGCGGCCCAGCGCAAGGCGCTCACGATGGCAGACGGCAGCGCGATTATTCTCTCCGTGGCGAAGTATTATTCGCCGGAAGGCAAGGCCATTCAGGACGGCGGCGTGACCCCAGGAACCCTGGTGGCAGATGCGGAGCCGCAGGCAGAATACGACGCGAACGGGGACGCGATTCCATCCTCCACGCCCGAGAAGACCGCGCCTGTAAAGATCGAAGACGATCCGGTTGTAAAGAAGGCTCTGGAAGTTTTGGGATAAAGGAACACCGGCGGCAACGACCGCCGGCGCTCCAATGCCTTCGCCTTTACAGCGTCTTTAAGTACGCGATCACGTCGTCTTTTTCCGTATCGCTGAGCATCTCTTTATAAGACGGCATGCCGTTGCCGCCCTCTTCGATCTTCTCGCGCACGGTAGCGTCGGTCACTTTCTTACCGTTTACCAGCTTGTCATGCGTGAAGAGTCCCTTCAGGCCGGGGCCCATCTTCTTCTCGGTGCTGTCGGCGTTGTGGCAAACGGCGCATTGAGCGAAGACTTCCTTGCCTTTGGCAGCATCCCCTTTGGGAGCGGCCGTGAGCGCGGCTGTCGTTCCCGCGGCGAGGGCCAAGCAACATGCGTAAACGTGAATTCGGGTCATTGTGTCTCCTGGTACTTCGATTATCTTACCAATTGATTGAGAAGCGTCTTCACAGCGACGTCCAATTGTGAATCTTTGCCGGTCTCGCTTTCTCCCACCGGACGGGATACTACGATATCGACGGGCCGGGGGTGCAACTCCATGTCCGCGCCATTGGCATCGCGAATACGAGTGGACGGCAAACGGAAGCTGGTTCCATCGATCAGCGTCGCGTTCGAGGTGTAAATAATCCATCCGGCGGTGGGCTCTCCCACCACCTTGCCGAGTTTGAGAGCGCGGTAGCCCTCGGTGAAATCCTCCGCGTCGGAGAGCGAATGCTGGTTGGTCACGAGCACCGTTGGGGCTTCCAGGGCGCGCTGGCCAAGCGCGGTTCGCGCTGGAGTTTCCTGACGGCCGCGACCGGTCATCTTGAGGTAGGGACGACGGGCGAAGACGTCGAGCGCATAGGCGTTGACGAAACCGCCGGTGTTGTTGCGGAGATCGATGACCACGCCTTCGCGCGACTGGTTTTCGGCATCGAGATCGAGATGCAACCGGTCGAGCGCCTGGGCCGACATATCCTGCATATGAACATAGCCCAGCCGGCCATTGCTGATCTTCGAAACATACGCGCGGTTTTGCTCTACCCATGCGCGGTACAGCAGATTCTTTTCGGCGGCTAGCGAGATGGGCTGCACGGGAACGTCGCGGCCGGACACCTTGAGTAAAACGCGCTTGCCGATCTTGTGATCGAGCTGTTCATCTAGATTTACAGCGAGATTTACGGCTGGACCCATAGCGACGCCATCCACTGCTTCGAGCGTTTCGCCGGATTTGATACCGGCCACATCGGCAGGACTGAGGGCGATGACTTCGGTGATTTGGAGTTTGCCCGAGGATTCATAGACACCGCGATCGAAGCGCAAGCCCAGACGACCGGTGACACTCTGCTGGCCTCCCGGCGGATTGCTTGCGCCCATGTGGGAGGCGTTCAACTCTCCCACCATCATGGCGAGGAGGCGGCGCATTTCCTCGGGGGTCGCCGAGCCGGCGATGAGGGGCTGGTATTGGGCGTGAACCGCGTTCCAATCGACGCCGTTGTATTTGGCGTCGAAGAAATTGTCACGAATGTAGGTCCAGGCTTGCTCGAAGACGGCAAGTTTCTCGGTGGAGAAATCGACATCCATTTCGGCTGCGACGGCGAGTGGTTTGGGTTGGCGCTGGTCAAGACTTACGGAAGAGATGCCGCCGCGATCAAGGTAAAAGACCTCTTTGCCATCGGGCGTGAACTGCACCCAGGACTTGCGGCCCGGGGTGGAGGTGAGCTGGCGCGCCACGGCCGGTTCGCGAGACAGATCGTCGAGCGAATAGGAGTAGAGATTCTGTTGTCCAGCGGCGGAAGCGACAAGGACGGCCGTCTTGCCATCGGGACTGATGACGGCTTCGTCGGCATCGACGCCCGTAGCAATAAAAGAGAGGCGCCGGCGAATGTCTTCGAAAACAATTTTGACCGGCTGCGGCGCGGGCTTGGGGGCGGGCGAGGTTGCGGCCGCGGTCTTCGAAGAGCCGCCAGAAAGAACGCTGGTGCGCGGTGCTTCCTCTTTGAACAGATCGTGAAACTGGTCTTCGCGGAAGCGCGGCGTACGCAGAGTGAGATCGACGCGCGCCAGTTGATTGTTCTCGGTGCGCTGATTGGTGGTGAAGAGCAAGTACTTCCCATCGGGGGCCCATGCCATGGCACGGCCGTTGGAGTTGGCCAGGAAGCTGACGGGTTGAACGGCGCCGCCGGCCGCGGGCGCCAGATATACGTTGGTGAAGCCCTTGCCGGCTTCGTTGAAGAAGGCCACCCACTGGCTATCGGGGGACCAGGCGAAGGGGCCTTGCTCGATGAAGGGGGCGTGATCGAAGTAGCCGGTGGCGAGGGTTCGTTCCTGTTTGGAGGCGAGATCGAAGATGCGCAGTTCGTGCCCATCGCGCAGGAACGCGATCGATTTGCCGTCAGGCGAGAAGCGCGGGGCAGCGTCAGGACCGGCCGTGGTTAGCCGGGTTTCGGCGCCGGTGGCGAAATCATAAAGGTAGAGGCGGGCATTGCCGTCGCGGTCGGAGACATAGGCCAGGCGGAGACTGTCGGGGGCCCAGGCGAGGCCCGATTCGGGCGCAGGGGTGTGGGTGATCCGCGCGGCTTCCCCGCCCTCTTTAGCCGAAGCGGCGAACACCTCGCCGTGGCTGGTGAAGGCGACCTTTTTGCCATCCGGCGAGAGAGCGAGTTCCTGAAATTGTCCATTGAGGGAGACGTGCTGCACGGCGGGTCCGGCGGCAACGCCGCGACGGGCGATTTCTACGGGCGCGGCTTTGCCGGATTCGGTATCGAGTTTCCAGACGCGGAAATCACGTTCGAAAACGATGGCGCGTCCGTCGTTGGAGATGGAGGGCCAGATTACGCGACCGTCGGAGAAGCGCGTGATCTGCCTGGCCGCGCCGTCGAGCGGTTTGCGCCAGATGTTCTGAGCGCCACTGCGATCGGACATATAGAAGAGACTGCGCCCGTCGCGCGCCCACATGGGCCAAACCTCTTTTGCTCCGCCTTCGGTGATGCGCTGGTAGGCGGCAGGAGATGCCTGTTGACTCGACTCACGTCGAAGCCAGATTTCGGATTCATCGAGATGACTGTGGCCTTTGCGCCACCATTGGGAACCGGCGTTGCCGCGCGCGGTGAAGGCGAGGGTGTGACCATCTGGCGCCGGGGCGGCGAAGTACTGCGTGAGATAACGATCGGTGGAGACGACGGCGGGCGTGCCGCCAGAGATGGAGACGCGGTAGATGTCTTCCATGCCGGCAATGTTGCGCGCCGAGGAGGAAAAATAAACCCATTTGCTGTCGGGCGACCAGCCATCGGTTTGTTCGTTGCTGTCATCGAAGGTGAGGCGCTTGAGCTCTCCGCTGGCGAGGGTTAACAGATAGACGTCGCCACTGCCGGTGCGCGTCGAGGTGAAGGCCAGATAGCGGCCGTCCGGCGAATAGCGCGGCGCGGATTCACTGGCGGGGTTCGATACAAGGAGGCGGGCCTCACCGCCGCGGGCGGGCACGGTCCAGATGTCGCCGCCGGAGACGAATGCGATCTCAGAGCCATCGGGAGAAAGCGCGGGCTCGGTGAAGTAAGGTTTGGGTTCGACGGCGAAGGCGCAGGCCGCGAGAGTGACGGCGAGAATCCACTTCAGCATGGGAACATGATACGAAAGGCGCGGCGCTGGTGGAGGAAGCTTTGCATTGGACGCGCGGGCGCAGAGACGCTGGGCATTTTTTGTCATCGGTGGTGACTAGGCGGCTTGGGGTTCGTCTTCCTGTGGGCGGCCGTCGTCATCTGGGAAGTCTTCGTCATCAGAGACATCTTCGTCATCTGGGAGCGGGTAGTTGGACTCGCCGATGCCGGCGCTCCAGGCGCGGTCGAGACGGTCGCGGCGGTCCATTACGCGTTCGATTTCGGGAGCTGAAAAAATGAACCCGCCGTGGTCGCTGGCGGGCGTGAAGTCGGGTGTGGGGTCGTAGGCTTCGCCTTCTTCTTCCGCCAGTTTCGAGAGCTTAATGGCTTCGAGGCGAGCGTTGAGGAAGGCCTCCTTGCGCTTGGCCTGCATGGCTTTGAGCTGCACGGTGTTCTTTTCGATGGCGCGGCGGATGCGGTTTTCGTAGAGAGTGAGGAGTTGGAGGTTCTTGGCCTGGTCGATCCAGGTCTGGCCTTCGGCCAGGGCGGCGTCGACTTGCGGGTTGCCGGAATTCATAGAGTCGGCGTGGGCATGGTGGCCGAGAGCGAAGACGGAGTTTTCGAGGGAGCGGGCGCGTTTGAGACGCCAGCGATCTTCGGCGATCTCTTGAGCGAGATCGGATTCGATGATGCCGAGAGGGGCGAGGGTTTCGTGATAGGCCTTGCAGTGTTTGTCGAAGGCCGCGGATTCTTCGGGGGTGGCAATGTGGATTTTGCCTGTCAAGTAATGCCTGGAAGCATTGAGTGACGAGCGGCGTTTGCCTTCCGGTGTTTTGGGTCCGGTGCTCTTTTGCGCGTTGGCCTTATTGGCTTTGAGTTGTTTATCGGTCATAGTTACCTCTGGCCAATAAGTTACTACGGGGTAAGTGGGGAGAAATGAGGGGTTAGCTGTAAGTTATTGACGGGGTTAGGTCGGATTTTTTTGAAGTTGCGTGACTGAAAAAGGTTTGCTCAGTTGCGCGGCGCAGAAAATGGGGGAAGAGGATGAATCTGGCCGCCGCGAAAGTGAGCAAACCGCTCGGTGAACTAAACCGCAGTGTGAGACCGGGTCTTTAATGGGTTTTGCTTCCGCGTGGGGTCGTCAATGTCGCGGGCGGCGCACATGCGATTTGAGTTTTGGGTGTGGTGGAAGAGCCCTTTGCCGCGTTTTTGCGGCGGCCACTCGCCGCTATGGCGCGCTGTGAGGCGACTGGCCGGGCCGGAGTCTATTGTCGTGCAGCGAACGACGGCGGCCAGACGCACTTCTGCTAATCGCTGCCATGTCCGACAACGCTGGCGGATCCGGTGCTGTGGAAGGGTGGTCATCATGATGTATCTACGCGCAACGGAATCGGGCCATGGCATGGCAACCATGTCTCGATGATGGCCAGCATTCCGCCACATCGCGGACATAGCCGCGGATTACCGGCAGGGAATGTCCGATCGAAGTCCCGCAGATCGGCGGCTCGCGGCAGCAGATCCATCACGGGATTTGCCAGTAACTGGCGGCATAATTCCAACTTGCCGGCGCGGTGGCAGTTGGCTAGAAAGCCGAAATAACGGATGCGCTGGAAGCCCCGCGGCAGCGTATGCAGAAGAAAGTGACGGATGAATTCCCCGGCCGATAACGTGGTTACTTTGGGCCGCTGCGGATGGCGATAGTCTTTCCATCGGAAACAAACGTGGCCCTGTTCGAGCTCGAGTAACCGCTCATTGGAGATGGCGATGCGATGGGTATAACGGCCGAGATACTCCAGCACTTGGCGCGGCCCGCCGAAGGGTGGCTTGGCATAAACGACCCATTCTTTTTTGCCGAGCGGAGCCAGATAGCGGCGAAAGGCCTCGGGCGCGCTTAAATGTTCCAGATCGCCGAAGAAGTGGAGTTGTCCGGCGGTGTGGGCCTGCTGCAACGCCTGGAGCAGAAGGCGGCGAAACAGGCGGCTGAGCACGCGTACTGCAAGAAAAAAGCCAGGACGGCATGCCACCCAGCGCTGGTCGGCAGAGAGTCCGCCGCCGGGAACCACGCAGTGCAGATGAGGATGCAGGTGCAGATTTTGGCCCCAGGTATGGAGCACGGCGAAGAACCCGATCGCTGCTCCCAGATGTTTGGGGTCGCGCGCAATGGTGAGCAGAGTTTCGGCGGCGGCGCGAAAGAGGAGATCGTAAACGGCTTCCTTGTTATAGAAAGCGACGGAGGCGATCTCCTGGGGCACGGTGAAGACTACGTGAAAGTATTCGACCGGAAGTAACTCGGCGGTGCGCTTCTGAAGCCACTGGGCGCGCGCCAAGCCTTGGCACTTGGGGCAATGGCGATTGCGGCAGGAGCGGTAGCGGACGTGACTGTATTGACAGCGGCCACACCATTCGACCGAACCGCCCAATGCCGGGGTGCGGCAGGTCTCGATGGCTTGCATCAAGCGGTGCTGATGCAAGGGCAGCGAGTGACTCTGCCGGTAGGCGGGACCGTGTTGTCGAAAAATGTCGGCCAGCTCCAGAGCCGGCCGCGGCATCAGCGTTTGGCGCGCGCGCCGCGGATGGCCGGGGGCGAAGCGGGTTTCAGCAACCGGTCGAGCGGACTGGCGGTTGCGCCGATGGCAGCCGGCGAGACGGCGATATAACGGGCAGTGGTATCGATGCGGCTATGGCCCAGCAGGGCTTGAATGACGCGTGTGTCCACGCCGCTTTCCAGCAGGTGGGTGGCGAAGCTGTGGCGCAGCAGATGCGGCGTGACGCGCTTCCCCAGGCGGCTGGACTTCCAGGCATCGCGGCAGGCGCTCTGCACGGCCCCGGCGGCAGCATGCTTGTGCGGACGCCAGGCGGGAAAAAGCCATAGTCCCGTGGGACGTACGATGCGCCAGTAGGCGCGGAGCACTTCGAGCAGGCAGGGCGACAACATGGCATAACGGTCTTTACCGCCTTTGCCGTGCTCGACGCGGAGCAGCTTCCGTTTGCTATCGACGTCGGAGACCTTGAGCGCAACGGCCTCGGAGATGCGGAGTCCGGCGCCGTAGCAGGTGAACAGGATGGCGCGATTTTTCACTCCGGTCACATTCTCGAAGAAAGTCTGAACCTCCTCGGGAGCGAGGACGACGGGGAGCTTGTGGTCGAGGCGGGCGCGCGGGAAATCTTCCTTGCTCCACGGCATTTCCAGCGTGGTGAGGAACAGAAACTGCACGGCGGACACGAAACTGTTGATGCTTTGCGGCGAGAGTTTGCGTTCTTCAACCAGGTAGAGTTGATACTGGCGAACGGCTTCCAGGTCGAGATGCTCCGGGCTGCGCTGGAAGTACTTGGCGAACTCCGCGACATAATGGACGTAGCTGCGTTGGGTGGTGGCGGCGAGATTGCGAATGCGCATATCGCCGATCATGCGTTGACGTAGCGGTGTCATGCGATGGCTCCTTGGAATTTGTTGGATTGGTCATGGGAATAACCTGATCCAGTGTTTCAGGGAGCCTCGCACCACGCTACTGGCTGCGGGCTTGCCGATTCGCTGCGAAGAGCTTTACCGCGAAGCGGTTTAGTTCACTGGCAAAATTGGCGTGCTGCGCTTGGCCACTTACTGGGTACAAATTGGGTGTAGGTGGGGGGAGACGAGCAGGCTGTGCTGAACAGAATAAGTTACCTGGCACTTGGGGAATACGGTCGTCGATTTTCCGGGGAATGAGATTTGGGCCACGGATGGACGGCCCCCGGATTCGCTCCATTATGCGGCGTCGGATGTGGCTGACGAAGATCGACATTGGCTTTCCGGCTGTGCTATCGGCACTCACTTGGACGGAATGGAATAAGTTCCGCCGTAGAGTCTGTGGCCGTGAGGCAAAGTCATTCATGGTTGACGAAGAGGTTCTAAGAGGATGCTTTGCCGGCACGGGAGCCGTGGTGGTAAAGGCTGAGCGGCGATGGAGAATCCACTGCTGCGGAACGCTGGCTTCGGGGCTACGGACGGGCCAAGGTCCGAAATGGTGACATCGCGCTCGTGTGGGGTTGATTCGTGTTTGCCGACGATGCATCCAGGGGTAACGGGATGGCACATCGACGGCTAGGGCGTGATGCGGCCATGTGGATCAGAGAAATGTCTCAAAGAGGGTAGGTCTCGGGACAGGCGAATCGTTGCAGTTGGCGTCATAGGTTACCAACCACATGGCGTTCAGCTGGCTGACGGCCTCTCTGCGCTCTCGACGAATAGAGATTCAGCCGAGCCTTTCGTGGGCTCGAGTTGAAGTCCAAGCTTCCGTACCTCGGCGCGCACCCTGGCGAATATCTCTGCAGGGTCCCGAGCGAGCCTTGCGTCGTCATCGGACGCATTCATCGCCGGATGCCCGAGGTCCGATAAAGACAGATTGAGATGTATGTCGAATTCGCCGGACAGGCCGGTTCTGTCAACGACTCTGCGATCTGCGTAGTCCGAGAGGAGCGCTGCGAAGCGCGCCATAGTCACGCCAAATGCGTCGTAGCCCTTGTCGCTGTTGTGCGACATGCCACAGAAAACCGGGAGCGGCCTGCCCGGCTCGACCGGGAGCGGGCGTTCGGAGTCAAGCGTTATGCACTTAGCAGTGGAGTGCGGCATCGTTGGCACGCTGCCCTTGGCTATCGTGAGCGAGTAGACTGATACCTCTTTAACCTCTCGACGAATTACGAGGTGAAATCTCTCTTCGAGCACTGCTCTGAGCATTGGCCCGTTCATCGTCCCGCTCTTCTGCGCAAGTTCGGATTTCGCGTCAATCTGAAATCGCTCTGTGTTGATCCACTTGGGACCACCTGATATTGGGACCGACGCCACTGCATTAAAACGGGCCTCCGCGAAGTTGCCGTATGCCCACTGGATCATACTCATCAAGGTTTGACAGGGCAGATGCATCCGATTAGGAGACGATTCCCGCGCGTCGCCCTTTCGATCTCCGGGGAGCGGTTCCGCGTGATCTGGACACGGCTTCACCGACACGACTTCAAAACGTGGCGCGGCGGAAGGCGGCTGTGCCTGAACAGGCCCCGCAATCTCGCAAACGAGCAGAACGTACAGCGGGGCGAATAGAAGTCGTTTTCCCACAACGACCCACATTATCATTTTCCAATCGACCGGAGTCCATCTGGCTGGTTTGTCGCCGACGCGTGGAATAGGCGTCATTCATGCTCGCGGTATCACGGAGGAGTATCGGGCGTTATACTCCGGGCAACGAAAAGACTCCATGCCGAAATGGGTCCTTTGCGCCCATTGGGCCGGGGACACTCCCGGTTGAAACCGTGAAAGTTATACGACCCAATCACGTTTCGGGTCTTTCACGTATAAACGTTTTACAGTGCCGAAAGAGGTGCACAGGTCAGCAAAAAGGGTCTCCCTTTTCCCCCTTTCCCATCGTTTGAAAAAGCTTTTCTCTTTCTGTTTGCAGAGGAGGCCGGGACGTACGTCACCACCACCACCAGAAGCAGAAACAGTGAGGCCGCTGATGAATTGTGAACCGCCGCAGTGTTCACATGTATTGTTGGGCATGGCCAACTATAGCCCTTGGGGGTAATTCATGATCTCCCGTACCGTCCCCCAAAAGGGTCCCTTTCGCCACACAAAATTCTTGAAACAGACTTGCCTGTAGTTCAAATTTAGTCGCCCATCTTTATGTTTGATGATGGGGGAACAGATCGCATTCACCCCCGTCGGGCTTTCCTCGCCGGTCACATTCCACCTAGTCCGGTCTAGCAGGCTGGGGTGAAACGATCCCGGCTTTCCTGTCACAATGATTCGGGGCCGGGATGCGGGCCTGAGGAGCGTGAATGTTCAAGGGAACTGTGAAGGAAAAGTGGGCCGACATGAAGAAAAGCGGCCGGTTTACCGGTTTAGTGGCGGCGCTGATGGGAACGACGTTTCTCCTGATGATTCTGGGCAATCCGCGTGTAGAGGCGCTGCACGTCTCCGATGTCATAAAACTCGTCGCTTCAGGCATAATTTTGGGGTTCGGCTTCGCTGGCCTGATGGATTTCCCCAACTCACGGAAGGACCAAAGCAGGCCGCCACGGAACGAGTAGGGTGCGTGGAGGGGGTCGGTCATAACATTCCGAATATCGACGGTCTGGATTCGATCATCCGGCGCGAACCGCCTTCACTGTCTCATAACGGGTCCCTTTCGGGACACCAAATTGCTGCTCTACAGGCGTCATTACAAAGCCAGCCAACTCGGCGTCGCAAATCACGCCTGCGTTAAAATTGGAACGGCAAGAATCGGAGCTAATGCGACCGATACTCCTTACGCTCGCCTGCTTGACCGCCGCCCGAATGTGCTTGGTCGCGCAGTCGACGCCTGCGCGGTCATTCCTGGTAGCGTCCGTGAAGCCCGCGTCCCCATCGGACTTCGCCATCTCGTGCCACGGCGGACCCGGCACATCCGATCCCGGTCTGTGGAGATGCACGAGCGTGCCGATCGGGTTGCTCATCACGCAGGGCTACGAACTCGATCGCTATCAGTTTCGTGCGAATGATCCCTGCTGTCTCGGGAGATTCGACATCTCCGGCAGAGTGGCCCCGGGAGCCACGAAGGAGCAGTTCCATCAAATGATAAGGGACCTGCTGGAGGATCGCTTCCGGCTCAAGCTCCACTTCGAAAAGAAAGCGATGACCATATATGACCTCGCAATTGCGGAGAGCGGGCTCAAGCTGAAGGCGTCGACCGCCAACGCGCCTCCCGAAACGGACGACCCGTGGGCGCCTCCCACGTTCACGACCGGCAAGGACGGATACCCCGTCTTCTCAGCCGGGCACGGCGGCGTCGCCGGAATAGCGGGACATTATCGATGGGTCGGCTTCGATCTCACAGCGAAGGACATTTGCAAGACCCTGTCGTTTTATGTGGGTGGGCCAGTGATTGACGATACAGGTCTCACTGGGAAGTACGACGTGGATTTGCGATGGTGGATTGATATCGCCTGGGCCACAGAAAGAGCGGGTTACCCGGACCTTGCCAAAGACATACCTGACCTTGGACGTTCGGGTCCCCCTTTGACCCGCGCCGTTCATGACCAACTCGGACTCACCATGCGCGCGCGCAAGGGTCAAGGCGACGTCGTGATCATCGATCATCTGGAGAAAGAACCCACTGAGAATTGAGCTTCCTCGGGAAGCCGAAGACATTCCAACAGCGACCGATCTGCCTTCGAATGACCGTTGAAACCAGTCCCAAAATCCTGCCTCAAGAACTGAGCTTGCTTTCCGTCGTCAACTTGCCGAGTTCACCTGACTGAGAAGTCCGGGACCCGTGGAATAGGCGTCATTCACACTCGCGGAATTACGCCGGGGCAATCTTAATGATTTGCCGGTACTGATCCCGGCGCGGGTTGATACGAACATAGCTCGGTCTAGGTTAATCCCGTAGATGCGGTTCTGGGAAGTCAGTTTGACGGTTTGTCGGAGTTCCGCTGATTGGCGCTGATTGCGCTTCCAGACGTCCCCACAAGTGAGCAACGCGCGTTATTCGACCGAGTCGCGGTACAAGCCAATGTTTCCTCGCGCATAAAGACGAAAGAGCTAGAATCGATGGATGAACACGGTCTATCGGAATGGAGTCGTCAATGAGCAGCGTACAAATCGAGCAGAAGAGCTATGAGATGCCCCCGCGCGAGGGGCTCAGCATCGCGCATTTTCTCACCGTCGCCGACATCGAGCGATCGGCTCGCTACTACGAAAAGGTCTTCGGCGCCCGCATTCTGAGTTTGGGTGACGGCAACGCGCCCGCGTACCTTCAGCTTGCGAACATCTGGATGATTCTGAACGTTGGAGGCGGGCCGACTCCGGATAAGCCGACGGTAACGCTCAGCGTCCCCGACCCGAATCACATCAACAGCTTTATGAATTTCCGCGTCGCGGATATTCAAGCGTGCTATGAACTATGGAAAGGTCGAGGAGCGGAGTTCATCACGGAGCCGATCCCCAAGTACGGCGAGACGCGCTGCTACATCCGCGATCCTGACGGATATCTTATCGAGGTCGGACAGAGCACCGACCTCACCTACGGTTGACGCGCGGCCCCGAAAAAGCATTCTCATAATCCCTAGCGAGTCGCCCACTCGCGACGCCGGCGTAACGGGCCTCTCCGTGGAATAGGCGTCATTCACGCTCGCGGCATCACGGAGAAGTATCGCGCATTCGCAGCCAAGTGGATTTTATTTTTAACAGCAAAGCACGCGCGCAACGCGTGCCGATTGTCGAACTACTGTTCCATAGTAGGATGGCCGGATGCGACCGTCGTTTTTCTCCGCCTCAGGCAACTCGTTTAGCATCCATGAGTGGCGCGGTAGCGGTCCTGCAACACTTCATGTCCATCACTCCGATGACGAAGCTTGGCACGTATTGGAGGGTTAACTGACGTTTCGCTACACTGGCCGAACGGAAACGGCTGGCCCCGGGACAACGGTGTTTGTGCCCGCGGGCGTTGCGCACACGTTCTCCGCCGGTGCTGCCACTCGCTATCTGATCATCCTCACGCCGCGGTTGAGCGCTCTGATTGCCGCGCTCCAGGCTGATCGCGATCCAGCCCGCCAGCATAAGATCTATCAAAAGTTCGATTCCGAGTTGGTGGAGTAAGTTTTTGGAACCCAGCGCGCGACGCCGTAGAAGCGTTTAACAACCCAATTTGACATATCGTCGCCATTCCGTGGATTGAGCGCCGCTAGTCCACGGCCCACAGGAGAGCATCGGGCGTGATACGTCGATATCGTAATCAATTGCCTGGCGGCTCATTTCCCCTTCCGACTAGGGCGGTGAGAGAATCAGTTCATGCGAGCGCAGGTACAACGCGGCCAATCGCGCGGCGGGTGGGGCGCTGCTGTGACGTCATCGATTTGCATCCTCCTGGTTGCGCAGTCATGCGCGGCACAGACTAGCCCTGCGCCTGGAACCATCCGCGGCGCCGTCGCGGACTCCTCCGGATCGCTGGTGGAGGCCGCCATTGTCAGATTACAGGCGCCCGGGTCCACTGCCCCGCGCACTACTCTTACCGACCAGACCGGCTCGTTCCACTTCTCCGCGGTCGAGCCCGGAGCCTACACCCTCACCATCACGGCTGGTGGTTTCATGGACGAGAAGACCAATGTCTCCGTGGTTTCCGGGGAGAATCCACCGCTCCCTGCGGTCGTTCTGCAGATCGCACCCGCCATCACCAAAGTGGATGTGACTCTGCCGCCGCACGAACTGGCCGCCGAGCAGGTGCACGCCGAGGAGAAACAGCGATTGCTCGGGATTATTCCGAACTTCTACGTCACCTACGATCCGAATGCCGCGCCTTTGACCGCCGCCCAGAAATTTCACCTTGGGTTGCGAACCCTGATCGATCCGGAGACCATTCTGGGCAACGCGGCCGGCGCCGGAATCGAACAATGGCGCGACACCACCGACCGGCAATTCGGCCAGGGAATGGAAGGGTACGGGAAGCGCTTTGGCGTGGACTACGCCGCCAGCGTCACCCACGTCTTGATCGGCCATACCCTCACCCAGTCGGTGTTTCACCAGGATCCGCGCTACTTCTATAAAGGAACCGGCAGTCTCCGCTCACGATTTCTTTACGCCGTGGGGACCGCTTTCGTTGCCAAGGGCGATAACGGCCATTGGCAGCCCGACTACTCCGATATGATCGGCGGACTTGCCGCGCGGGAGATCTTATCTCCCCTCCACTCCTACACCTCCCGCCCGGGATTGCGCGCTTTTCATGGTTTTCTGATGGGTTTCAGCGGAAGGGCAACCGATCATCTGATACAGGAATTCGTCTACCGCTGGCTGACGACCCATGTGCCGAAAACGGTGGCACGGCGGCAGCCCGTTCTGCGCGGCGGCACCCCGGTGCCGCTATTTTCCGTAGAGGACCTGCGTTCCGCCACGACGGGAACTGCGAGGCCGGTTACCTTTATGCTTTCCGAAGACCTAGAGGCAGGCGGCGTCATTGCCGCCAAAGTCGGGACCAGAATCGAGGGCCAAGTCACTTCCACAGCGGCGCCGTCCGCCTCAGGCACGGCCGATTCCATGCACCTTTCGCTGGAGAACGTACACCTCAAGATCGGCGACACGGAAGTTCCGCTGAGAAGCACGCCGCAGAAAGCGGGCACCGGTGTCCTGGACTATCATTGGGTGGAAGACACCGGCCGCATCGGGTTGGTCCTATATGTCGCCAGGGATGTAACACTCGCACCGACCCGGTAGCGCCTACCGGCTCTCCTCACGCCGTCCGGCAGAGCTCAGAAATGGCTACAGCCTGCCGGTTGGCGCGTGATGCGACCGAAACGCAGGATACGTGCCGTGTTCCCGTTCCGACGTTACGCGCCCCCCATATTGAGCTCGATGGAGCCGTCCTGGGTCTCGCGCTTGCGGTGTCATTGGTCACTGCGCACGCCTTCGGCGCCATTCCGCTCGCCGCCGCCGGGCTCATAATCGATAGCCTCTGCCTGCTGCGCAGGATCGGCTCCGGCTTTGATGAGGGGAACGTGCTCGTCTTTGGCGTCGACCTGCCGCCCTCTCGTTACCTCGACGCACGCCTCGCTGCGGGCTATCCCTTCCCCGCCGCGACTGCCAGGGCCGCCTTGTTTCTCGATGACGTCGTGACGCGGATCGTTGCCGTGCACGGCGTTGAGGCCACGGGCGCCACCACCAGACTTCCACTCAGTGGCGTGAGTTGGGATAAGGTCGTGACGTTGTGGGTCTACCCGACTTCGTGCAGGAGCTTCCGCAAATCGAGTACCGGATTCACTGCAGTCGGTATTCCTTCCAATCAGCTCAAAACCAGGGCGAGCTTGCCGAGGTAGTGATTTTTAAGCGCCCGCTGGGCGTCGGCCGCTTCTTCCAGCTTAAAGGTTCGCGCAATGTGGACTTCGAACGGGCCGCCATCGATCAGTTCGTTCAGTTTGGCAAACGTCTTCGGGTCGGGTTCGCCGTTGTAGGCCATGACCTTCACGCCGTCACGCGCCTCAGGAACATCCTCTACGCCGTTCGGGTACGCGGCTCGACCACCCTCCCGCAGCGCTGCAATTGCCTGCTCCGCGCCTTTGCCGCCAGCCGTCAACAAAGCGGCATCCAGACCCTTAGGCGCAAATTCATGCGCCGCTTTAAGAATATCCTCTCGATGCCCGTCGATGACCTTGTCGGCTCCCAGACGTTTCACAAACTCCGCGCCATCTTGGCCTGAAGCCACGGCCAGAACCCGTGCTTTCATGCGCTTGGCCAACTGCACTGCCAAATGGCCGATGCCGCCGCTGGCGCCGAGGATCAGAATCGACTCACCAGCTTTCAGCTTAAGCGTTTTATCCAGACCGTCCATCGCGGTGACGCCATCGACGGCCAAGACACCAGCATCTCGCGTAGATAACGCCTGCGGGATCATCGCGGCGTTATTAGCCTTGACCACGGTATATTCCGCGTAAAAGCCGCCCTTGGGATTCATCAGGTTAATTCCGTAAACCTTGTCGCCACGTTTGAGATTATGAACGTGCTCGCCCACCTTTTCGACAGTTCCCGCGCCATCCGTCCCCAGTACGTAAGGAAAGTTAGCATGGAAGCCGAACTCCTTAGCGAACCCTCCCTCGCGTTCAAACGGATCCCAGGCGCCGACGCCTGCGGTATCCACCCGGACCAGGATCTCGTCGGTCGCCACTTCCGGCACCGGCAGTTCCCGCGCCTTCATCTTCTCGATTCCCCCAAATTCGTCAATCGCTACTGCCCGCATGGTTTGATTTGTTTTGTTTTTCACGAGAGTCTCCTTTCTGTATGGACTTCATGCTGAATGATTGCTGTCTTAGATTCTTGACGAGTCAAAGGAGGGATACGTTGCCCGAACCAGCGCGTGCCAGGATCAGCTAGGTAACGGACCTTACCTTCCATAGGCGGGTGCGGTTTTGGACCTGGGCGAGTCGGGGTCCGTCGAAAAACTATCAGGCTGTAGGATTTCGTCTTCGTGTGTACGGAGCGCGCCTAGCTGGGCGAATCGCTTTTAGTCCGAAGGGCGCCATTATGCATGACGATCAGACCGCAGGTCACGCCATGAACGGATTACTGTAATAGGCGCGCTCTCGGCCTTTCGCAAGCGGCGCGAGATGGATCCTCAGGCGCGCCGCAGCTTTTCATTTCAGACTACGACGGCAGGCGACGAGCATCCATTACTGGCTGCGCCCCACGACGATTATGATGCGCTGTGCGGCGACGACGGCCCCGAGAATATCGCGCCGGTACGCTCCCGATACAGCACCGAGACTGGAGGGCGAAGAACTGCCGTATGATGCGGTGTGGAGTACACTGAGGAGTAGGCTCCACATATGGAAACTATCCAGGTTGTCCTCGATTTGAAATTATTGCGCGCTACGGAAATAGCGGCGCGGCGAACGAAATTGAATCGCTCTGCGTTGATTCGCGAGGCCATCCGAGCGCACTTGAAGAACCTCGCCATCAGGGAACGGGAACTGCGCGACCGCAAAGGCTATGAAGGCAGCCCAACGGAATCTGGGGGACTGTCCGGATGGGAAGCGGAGGCGATTTGGCCAAAGGAATAGCGAGGGGCGACGTTCGGCTGTACCGTTTTGCTTCGCCGGACAAGGCAAGGCCAGTCGTCGTGCTGACGCGCGACAGTGCACTTGGTTACTTGTCTACGGCGACGGTCGCACCGATCACGTCCAGCATCCGAGGCGTTCCCTCGGAAGTGAGGTTGGACGAAGAAGATGGTATGAAGAGCCCTTGCGCGGTGAATCTTCATAACACGGTGACGGTGTCGCAACAACGCTTGGGCAGGCGTGTGGCGCACCTCGCTCCCCTGCGAATGGAGAGGGTTTGCGCCGCGCTGCGTTTTTCCCTGGGCTGCGACTCGGACTAAGCCCGCCGCCCGCAGCCAATCAACCTCATCAAGGAAATCGGCCGGATGGATCTTTGCGCCACCTGTAATTCGGCTGCGGAACATACAAGTAATTGTCGGTAGTCGTGTTCTTGAATATCTCAAAAGTGCACATTGTATTTCCGCACTGGATTCCATCGATGCATTCTGCTGGGCTGCTTCCACTTTGAGCGAAATATTCCTGATACGTTCGCGACTGATGGCGCACTACCAAACGTAAATGTGACCTGCACTTGGGAAATGAAGAGGTAAAGCGAAAGAGCTCATATCTGCAGGCTTAGAGTTGAGACCTAATTATGGCGACACCTAAAATCGTCTTCCAACCGCTGTCGTTAAATGTCCGTGACCGCAATAAAAAACCGGTCGCGGTGACTAAGGTGACGGGGCCCGATGACTTTTCGGCTTTAATCTACCAGTGCCCCTTGAATGTGGATTGGGATGGAGCACCCAGGGCGTATGGAATCAACCAGACCGACGCGGCAAAATTTCCGCTGCAACAAAAACTGACACCGTTCGAAACTGGCCTCGCCAACGCTCGGGCGGGCGACGGCAAAACTTGGAGCGGCGTATACTCAAGGACCCGAGCGGAGGCTCTGAACATACTGGCAACCGATCCGAGTTTCGGCGCCACGAAAGCGGATAGGCTAAAGCTGATCGATCAGTTTCTCGACACTCGACAAAAGACCGGAGACGGAAGGTTTCCAGTTGTTCAGATTCAGGCGGATGCTCCGGCTCGCGGATATTATGTTTCCCAGGTCAATGCCACAGCCGATGGAAGCAAGAAATTCTGGGACCAGCGGCGGTATGTGGACGCGTCCACGGTCCCATTTGGCGCATTATCCGACGGCCTCGCTCTAGTTGTATCGTTATACGACTTCGCCCTGATTATCCGGAATAAGACGGGCGAGAGCATGGGGTTTTTCTTTGGAGATCGGGCTGGGACTGGATCGGATAAGGTCGGGGAATGCTCTGGATGTGTGAAGACTACTCTGGCTCCCGAAAAGGGCGGCGAAGACGATGTCTTCAGTTTTATTGTGTTTCCGCACTCCGCGCGAGGAACCGTGCAGGATAATTCCGTGATCACATCAGTTGTAAATGCCAAAATCTCGGGGCTTGCATTCGCCACCGCCGATGCCCTGGCGAAACGGCTCGCTCCAAGAGATCCTGAGTTATTCAATGTACGGAGGGCTTTGTTTGAATGGGGTGCTCCGTCCGAAGCGACCCCTCGCGAGTTTTTCCCCCGGGACCATGGGGCGGAAGATGCGACCGATGAGTACCAAGAGTCCCCGCGCACGCTGACGGGTTATTAAAGACCGCAAGTCGGCCGTCCCGAGCTCGCCAGCTTGAGTGTATAGTCTGCGATCAAATTTGCTTTATTGCACGAAGGCTTACTCACTCAGCGTGATCCAGTTTGACGCGTAGCCCGGCGGAACGAGGTAGCGGGGCTGACGGGTCGAAAAGACGAGTGTTCCGCCTCCCCGGAAACCGGAGTGAGATTCGATCGTTAAGGACATGGGACGGTCGGTCAGCGTACGGGAATCCTGCTTCTGTCCTGGGTTGTCGAGAATGAGAGATAGCGGAATTGTCCGGGTTTGAGTTTCGAGTGACTCAAAGTTCAAAACTACGAGGAAGTAGTTTTCGCCTGCGATGTGATGTTCCAGGTGAGTGATGCGGCCCCGGACCACGGAACCAGCCGGCGCGAGCACGCGCTTGGTGATGGGCTCGATCAGCGGTTTTACCAACTTCGCCACGACGGGATCACCAGCCGCCGCGAGATCGGTATCGATTGCGGTATCGAGCACGAGCAGCACAGGCAACCCCGCAGGCAGGCCGGACATTGAAACGGCGCTCTGCATTTTAGGGGGTGAAGGCGGTTGTGGAACGTCGTCCTCGAAGCGCAGCGCCGACTCGCCGCGGAATTCCCGGCACTCCGTATAGACGGTCGAATTTTCAGTGACGCTCGCATCCCTGCCGATGACGACAAGCCGCGTCGCGCGGGGGACGAGATATTCACCCGCGCCAATTTTGAGCGGCGCGAAATCCATGGTGGTCGTAGCTTCGCAGGCCGGCGTGTCATGCGGAAGCTCCAGGGTCCGCACGATGAGCTGCTTCAGGCGCGCGGAGACCGGGTCCAGGGTGAACGTGCCATCGTAGCCCGTTATTCGATAGGCGGCGCCGGTTTGCACGCGGTAGTGACTGTTCGCCAGCGGCACTATATAGCGATATTGGAAGAGTCCTTCTTTTGGGCCGAGATATCGGAACTGAACTGCCGGATTCGCAAAGATATCCACCAAAAACGGTCCGAACGGTCCGGTACCCAACGGGCCGCCGCCGGCCATATCTTCCACCTTCTCATTGGCGATGCGAGCCGCGCCCGGCCATGCATAAATCTCATAACCGCCATCGGCGACTTCCACGTCGAAGCGCAGCCGGTCGGTGGCCTCAAGCGAAAGCGCGGAACGTCCCTTTTCGCGATTGGCGACGATTGCGTCGCAGCTCTGCGCCGGCTGGCGTTTCTCGCGAAGATAACTGCGGTTCACGGTTTGCGTGCACGTGTACTTCGAGACGTCCGCCGCAGAATTAGCCAACTGCGCTTGAGCCCGCTGCAAGACATCCGACGGTTGTTGCGCGAGCGAAACAGCGGCTGCGCAAAAGAACAATGCGACACGCATTTAATGATCCTCACTGACCACAAACGTCGCTGTTCCCCATGCACCCGAATACTCGTCGTGGGCCACTGCGCGGACCTTTAATGGAGTTTCGCCGGGCGGGATTTCGACAGGAAAGCGCAAACCTCCATGCATGGCCTTCGGATAATCCTGCTCGCTGAGATCCAGTTTGATGGATGTAGGATCGCCGCTGGCTCGCTTGCGTCCGTCCCGCATATAGCAAACGAGTTCGAGGGTCACGCTGCCCGAATAGCGGCCGTTATGGTGCAGGAGCAGCAGATCGCCCGCGTCGAGGCGGATCTCGAACCACGCTGCGACATCGGGCAGCTTTGCGGTGCTAATGGAAACGCCGATATCGGTTTGCTCATACGGGCTGGTAACCGCAATATCCGGGAATGCCGCGCCATGCGGCATGGAATCTTCGAGGCGGCCGGCGAAGTAGCAATCAGGAGCCAATAGATGAACCCCGCCGCGGACGGATTTGACCGTGATCTTGTGGAGCTTTCCATCCCAGTTTGCGGCGCCTGGAAGATACGCGATGCGATAAGTCGAATCAGCGTCCCGCAGGGCTTGAGCGATGGCTTCTTCGATTTGACCAAAGGTATATGTCCGTCCGCCGGTCAGGTTGGCCATGGCGCCGATGCGGCCGGGCAAGAGTACCGGGCTCGACTGGAGCCCACCGATCAGACCGCTGACCGGCTTGCCGCCAACCGGATAAACCGCAACGTGCGCTTCGAGAAATGCGTCGGTCAGGCGGCGCAACTCGCCGGCGCGCGCCGTCGCTACCGGATTGGGATTGGGCTCCCAATCACTCAATGCCGCGAGGAGACACCCGACACAAATCAGACTGTGGCGGCCGGGAAAGGCTGCTAAATGCCGCGCGAGATCGGTGTAGTCGGCTGCGCCGATCATTCCGCTCTTACCGCGGAGGGGTTCGAGGGCGAGTGTCGATTCCAGCGGCGGCAGGGCTCGCTCTAACCAGGGGAGTTCGGCCGCAGATGACGCCACGTCCGTCTCGGGAAGGCGATGGATCGGCAACATCGCTCCCCGGGCAGTGACCACATAAAAATACAGCCTCGTCGGAGGAATCTGTGGGCGAAGGCGAGCGTTAGGGATGGCTGTCGACGAGGAACCTCCGGAGCTTTTTGCAGGTGGAATCAGCAAGGCAGAATGCCACGTTCATCTTTGGCCGTGAGCGCCGCGAGACGGGTGAGAATGTCGGTCATGTGAAATTCTGCTGTAATAGTGCATCGGAGGTCGAAGACATGAAGCACAGCAGACTGGTGGGCCTGTTCGTAGCGCTGCTCGGGGTATTAGCGCTGTTTTCCAGCCTGAATAAGCCGGGCGTCGCCGCATTGCGCGGTTCCGAGGTGCTGGGCCTGATTGGTTCCGGCGGGTGCTTCGGGGTTGGATTCGTGGGGCTCATCGGGAAGCTCCGGGTTCGGGATTAGATGACGCTTCCTCCCTGAACTGTTGTCGGTCATCAGAAAACGTAGTTTTCTGAGTCTTCCGCCGGCATAGAGGGCATTGACGACATCATCTGCGGCGAAGGCGCGATCATCTTCGGTGTTGACGATCTACGTCGATCTGCCGGATACGCCTCTGCAAGCGAGTGCATCGGATCAATGGCTGGCCCGCCGCCTCTACGACGATCGCGTGCCGCTACACGTAGTGGAGACCGCTTTGCTCCTGGGATCGCTGCGCCGCTGATTCGTCCAGCCGATGCACCGCGGCTCTCAGCGATCCGCTCATTGGCTTTTTTCGGCCCGTCATCGACGAGCTCCGCACCCACCCCGCACCGGAAAATTACCTCGACTACCTTCGCCTCAAACTACGCCAAGCAGTTGCCACCCTGTCGGCGAACGTCCAAAAATCTACGTTCTCTAATGACCGCTAACAATCAAACGATCTTTGCTGATCTTCCCCGCCGTGGTATAGGAGGGGTCCGCCGTATTCGATCATCTTGGAAAGGACTAGGTCCACAGGCCGCTTTCTCAGAGGAGGGTCGTTGTGGAGATCGCGGATGAACTCGCCGCCGAGTACCCACATGTTGTCAACGTGTTTCTGGATCGTCTTTGGTGACAAATTCGATGCTGCCAGATGCTCCAGGAAGGGACGGAACAACGTCACAAGGTGTTCGCCGGGAGCCAGATCTTTCTCCAGGCCCATCCAGGAACGTGGCCAGCCGTTCAGATCCCGGCAGTAGTGTTCGACTCCATGGAGCGGCGCGGTGGCAGTGCGGTTTATTTTAGTGTTCTCGCCGTCACTTGTTTCCACTTCATGCTGCAGCTCATCACAATTTTAAATCGGTGCCATCGCTTTCCGGGATTCGTTTACCAGCAGGCCCGCTTCAGTTCGGATCACCAGAGCATTGAAATCGCCGTGCGTCCGCGCAAGGGCTCCAAGGCCGTCTGTTCGCGCTGCCATAAGCCCGCCCCCGGCTACGATCAACTCACCGAACGGCGTTTCGAGTTTATTCCTTTCTGGGGATTTCTGGTCTTTCTGCTTTACTCCATGCGGCGCGTCGATTGCCGCCGCTGCCAGGCGGTCGTCGTCGAGGAGGTCCCCTGGGGCGATGGCAAACGGACTCTCACCAAAGCCTACATGCTATTCCTGGCTCGCTGGGCCCGCCGGTTGTCCTGGAAGGAAACGGCCGAGTCGTTTCGCACCTCCTGGGACAAGGTCTTCGACGCGGTGGAGCACGTGGTCACCTGGGGCCTGGAGCACCGGGTGCTCGGCCAGATTGACGCCATTGGAGTCGACGAAATCCAATACGCCAGAGGTCACAAATATCTCACCCTCGTCTACCAGATCGATCTGGGCGTGACCCGCCTTCTCTGGATAGGCAAAGAACGAACCATCGAATCCTTCCAGGGATTCTTCACCGCTATGGGCAAGGACGTCATTTCCAAAATCGTCTTCGTCTGCTCCGACATGTGGGAACCCTATCTGAAACTCATCCGCGAACACTGCTCCGAGGCGCTGCATATCCTTGACCGCTTCCACATCGTCGCCAACATGAACAAGGCTCTGGACAACGTCCGTGCGGAGGAGACCAGCCGCATGAAGCGTGAGGGCCGTGCTCCGGTACTCAGGAAATCCCGTTGGCTGCTGCTCCGACGTAGCGAGAGTCTCGGCACCGACCAGCACTTCCGGCTGCGCGATCTCCTGCGCTACAACCTCAAGACTGTCCGGGCCTACCTTCTCAAGGAAGCCTTTCAGCAACTTTGGGAATACAATTCACCCGTCTGGGCCGGCAAGTTCCTCGACGAGTGGTGCCGCCAGACCATGCGATCCCGCATCGAACCAATGAAGAAGATCGCCAGCTCGCTCCGCAATCATCGCGAACTCATCTTGAACTATTTCCGCGCTCAAAAGCTGCTTTCCAGCGGCGTCGTGGAGGGCCTGAACAACAAGGCCAAAGTCACCATGAGAAGATCTTACGGTTTTCGCACCTATCGCGTCCTCGAACTCGCCCTCTACCACTCACTTGGCAAGCTGCCCGAACCCGATTGCACCCACGATTTCTTCTAACGAACCAAAATACAAGGGCGCGGAGGTTTCGAACTGCCGCAGGCTACGAACTACTTCGTTCCACGCGGCGCTCTTCACGGGAGCGTAAGAGAGATCGAGCACCACGACGGTGGGACGCGGAGTCTCCGGGCGCCCTCGGTCCGCTCTGCAATACACTACCTGCTGCGCCTGCTCATCGTCGGTGATCCGGATGTCGCCCGGTTGAAGATCGCGAACCGGTTCGCCGTGAGCATCCTGGGCGACGATATCGAAGACGACGAATTTCGCGGGCGCCGAGACAGGAGCCCCGTATATCGCAAAGGCTGTCAGCATGCAAACGGCGGCGCGGCAGGAACCGAACATAGCCGGATTGTAACCCCTGGTCTTATTCGCCGGTGGGACCAGTGCAACGGCGGAATCGGGGAGTTGCTATCGATCGGAAGGTGTCGGCGTTGCGGCCGGGCGATTCTCCTGGCTGATGTCGCGGATGACACGGCATGGATTTCCCGCCGCAAACACATCGTCCGGTATGTCCCTGGTCACGACACTGCCGGCCCCGATCACCGTGCGCGAGCCAATGCGCACGCCTGGAAGGATGAGCGCTCCGCCACCGACCCAAACATCCGATCCGATGGAGATGGGTTTGCCGTACTCCTGCAGACGGCGAAGCTCGGCATTCAGAGGGTGCATGGGCGTCAGGATCTGGACGCCGGGACCAAAGAGAGTGAAATCGCCGATCTTGACGGGGCAGACATCGAGCACGATGCAGTTGAAATTGAAAAAGACAAACTCCCCGAGTTCGATATTGGAACCGTAGTCACAGAAAAAAGGGGGCTGCAGCCGTACGGTATCACCGCCCTTGCCAAAAAGCTGCAGGAGAATCTGCCTACGGGTTTCAAGCTCCGACTCGCGGGTTGCATTCAGCGTCTGGCAAAGATCGCGTGCCCGATCACGGTCCAGGACCAAGTCAGGATCCAGAGCATCGTAAAGCTCGCCAGCAACCATTTTGTCTCGTTCCGTGCGCATTTCTTTTCTCCGCGGTGGTGCGTCTCTTTAGTTTCGCGCGGGGGATTTCCCGTCCGAGGCGACGGCCGTGGCCACCCCGCTTTATTTCTGTTCGGGTTCCGGCGCCTCGGCAAGCAAGATAGCTCTAATCCGTTCGATAGGAACCTGGGTCGCTTTAGCCTGTTCCGAGTATGACCGGTTCATCGCGGTATATTTCTCATTCTTCGCAAAATTGTTCAGCAGATTTTCCGCTCCTCAAACATGCGTAGCGAGACCCAAAGCGTTTCCTCGATCCCTTCAGTCTGACTGGCATGCGGTGGTGACGCCGACGCGATGGCGGGTCTGTAACGCACAAAATGAAGTTGGCACGGCCGGGCCTATCGCTTCGCAAACGGCCGGATCGGCAAGTGTCCTGGCATAATCGGTAAAAGGCTACGCCGATTTGCACGCAGCCGATCGGCAGATGAAGTAGCGGGGCGCCGATACGAACGCAAAGAGCGCGCCGTTGTCCGGATGAGCACAAGGAGCACACACGAACATGAAGCCAAAAAACACGATCTGCCTCTGGTTCGACAAGGAAGCGCATGAGGCGGCGCGCTTCTACGCCGCCACCTTTCCGGATAGTAAAGTAAGCGCTGTTCACGAGGCTCCCAGTGACTATCCGGGCGGTAAGAAGGGCGATGTGCTGACGGTGGAGTTCACCGTCCTGGGCATTCCGTGTCTCGGTCTAAACGGCGGCCCGGTGTTCCAGCACACCGAGGCCTTTTCGTTCCAGATCGCGACGGAAAATCAGGAAGAGACGGACCGTTACTGGAACGCAATCGTCGGCAATGGCGGCGCGGAAAGCGCGTGCGGTTGGTGCAAGGACCGCTGGGGCCTCTCCTGGCAGATCACCCCGCGCACGCTAACGGATGCGCTGGCGGCTGGCGGCAGCGAGGCAAAACGCGCCTTCGAGGCGATGATGACGATGAAGAAGATCGACGTCGCCGCAATCGAGGCGGCGCGGCGAGGCTGACGCGAACACGCCGAACACGTCCGGAGCGCCCATCGGGCTTGACTTCCATAATTCCATAGATATAGAATTATGGAACAATGCAAACGGAACCCACGGAAGAAGCGATCACCCGCTTTGCCGATATGTTCTCCGCGATGGGAACCGGGCCGCGCTTGCGAATCATGCGCCTGCTGCTATCCGCCCATCCTAATGGAATGATCGTGAGCGATATCGGTTCCGAGTTGGGAATTCCGGCGTCCACGCTTTCGCACCACCTCGAAAAGCTGAAAAACGAGGATCTAGTTAATGTGAAACGCGATGGCACGTTTCTCTGGTACTCGGCGAATGCAGAAATCCTGCAGGAACTTCTTGGCTTTCTCTATGCCGAGTGCTGTACCCGAAACAAAGCGATAAAGCCGCAGGCGATTGTGCGTCTGTGCCGTTAAGAGGAAAGGACGATCGATGGAACTCAGGGAAGTGGTCAAAGAGAAGTACGGACAGGCGGCGCTGCGGGTTCATGTGGGCGGAAGCTCGTGCTGCGGCGCATCGGCGGCAGTGGATAGCTGCTGCGATCCAATTACCTCGAATCTCTACGACGCCGCGCAAACCGGCGAACTGCCGCAGGAGGCTGTCCTGGCCTCGCTAGGCTGCGGAAATCCTACGGCGCTGGCACAGTTAAACGCGGGCGACACCGTGCTCGATCTCGGCTCCGGGGGCGGGATTGACGTGCTGCTATCGGCGCGGCGGGTCGGGCCCACGGGTAAAGCCTACGGCCTGGATATGACAGACGAAATGCTGGCGCTGGCCCGGGAGAATCAACGCAAGTCCGGGGTTGAGAACGTCGAGTTTCTCAAGGGCGAAATTGAAAACATTCCGCTGCCCGACAACTCGGTGGATGTGATTATCAGCAATTGCGTCATCAATCTTTCGGGAGACAAAGACCGCGTGCTGCGCGAGGCGTTTCGCGTTCTGAAACCGGGTGGCGGCTTCGCGGTGTCGGACGTGGTGACGCGCGGAGATACGCCGGCGGAAGTGCGGCAGAACCTGCTGCTTTGGGTGGGCTGCATAGCCGGGGCGCTGCGGGATTCCGACTACGTGGCGAAGCTCGCCAACGCCGGTTTTGAGGGAATCGATATCGAACCAACCCGCGTTTACGATATTGAGGACGCGCGGGCGTTCCTGACCGGGCAGGGCGTCGATGTGGACGCAATCGCGTCACAGGTGGAGGGTAAATTCATGAGCGCTTTTATCCGCGCCAGGAAGCCTGCCGCCTGCTGCGCTCCCGGCTGCTGTTCATGACACCGGCGCGGCGCATGGCCGCCGAAGCGATTGGCGCCGGGTTTTTGCTGGCTACTATCGTTGGATCGGGCATCATGGGTGAACGGCTCGCCGGTGGAAATGTGGCTATCGCGCTGCTTGCCAACACGCTTGCAACCGGGGCGATGCTGGTGACGCTCATCCTCACCTTCGGGCCGATCTCCGGAGCGCATTTCAACCCCGCCGTGACTCTGGCGGATGCATCGCAAGGCGGGTTGCCGTGGCGCGAGGTTCCGGGATACCTGGCTGCGCAGCTTATTGGGGCCTTCGCAGGCGTCGCGGCGGCGCATCTGATGTTTGGCGTAGCCGTATTCAGCGCATCCCGGCATGCGAGGGCTGGCGGTGCGCAAGTGTTCAGTGAGTTTGTGGCAACCTTTGGGCTGCTTTGCGTGATCTGGGGCTGTTCCCGGATGCGCTCGTCCGCTATACCGTTCGCAGTTGGGGCTTACATCACCGGAGCTTATTGGTTCACGGCGTCAACGTCTTTCGCTAATCCCGCGGTGACTCTCGCGCGGTCGGCAAGCGACACTTTCGCTGGAATCCGCCCTGGGGATACGCCGGGATTTATCGCGGCGCAAGTGGCCGGCGCGGCCGCGGCAACGGTTTTGTTTCGCTGGCTGGCGCCGTCGTTGCGCAAGGATGCCGCCGCCGTAGTGGTTTCTCATCCTGTGGGATAGGGGCAAAGGTAATGAACAACAAGAAACGGGTTCTGATCCTCTGTACGGGAAATTCAGCGCGTAGCCAGATGGCGGAAGGGCTACTGCGGCATGATGCAGGCGAGCGATTCGATGTGGAGAGCGCAGGCACGGAGCCCAGCTTCGTGCGCCCCGAGGCAATAGCCGTGATGCGCGAATTGGGTATTGATATCTCCGGGCACCGTTCCAAAAGCGTCAAGGAATTCGAAGGACAGCAGTTCGACTACGTTATTACGGTGTGCGACAACGCCCGCGAATCCTGCCCCGTGTTCTTCGGTAAGGCTGAAAAGCTGCACCGCGATTTTGTGGACCCGGCAGCACTGGCAGGCTCTGAAGAGGAACGGCTTGAGCTGTTTCGACGCGTCCGAGACGAGTTGCGCAGTTTTCTGGGTGAACTTAGATAATCCCAAAAGTCGCCAATGTGGCCGACTTTGGCCCGGGCGATTGTGATCGACATGAATCTTTGGGTCACTGATGCGTTCGAATGGGGGTCGGAAGTTGGCTCGCCCGAACGCCGCATAGCGCGGCTCGGCTTTTCTTGTTCGCGTGGCCGTTGGCCCTGGGGAACCACCTTGCCTCCGTGGTAAGCGCTACATCGTTCGTTGCGATTTAGACAGCCGAGTGGTGAATCGTCAGGCCACAATCCCTGCTCCTGCTACTCCCGTGAACTTGCGTTCATGGGAGCGCGTCAATTACAATCGCTCGAAATGCGCCCATTCCTCATGGCGGTCGTTGCCGCCGGCCTCATGCTGGCCGAAACGCCCGCACGTCCTACAATTGCCATCACCCGCGTAAATCCGCAGCCGGGTCAGTTAGCTCTGTTCGTAGCAGCAGCCGACGGAGGAGATGAGCATCCCCTGCTTGACGCTAAGGACACGGACTACAACCCGGTTTGGGCGCCCGACAACAAGTCCATCGTCTTCACTTCCGAAAGGAACGGTTCGGCGGATCTTTATCGTGTTAAATCCGATGGCTCGGGATTGACACAGCTCACCAACGATCCCGCTTACGATGACCAGGCGGCGGTCTCTCCCGATAGTAGGGAACTCGTCTTCGTCAGCACGCGAGCGGGGGGAACGGCGAATCTTTGGACGATGGATCTCTCGACGCTGCGCTCCAAACGACTCACAGCGGGAAAGGACGGCGACTTTCGTCCGTCCTGGGCTCCGGACGGGAAATGGATCGCCTTCTCCTCCGGCCGCGGCAATCCCATGCCGTTCGCTCACGGACGGTGGGAGCGGCTGCAACCGGCGGATATTTATATCATGCATCCCGACGGCTCCGGGTTGCGGAAGCTCACTGGCGGGGGAAATTTCTGCGGCAGTCCAAAATGGACCCGCGACAGCAGCCGCATCATCAGCTATTGCATGACGGCCGAGATGACGCTGGCGAATCGCGTGGCAAGCCCCGCGCCCGGAACGGATACCCGCTTGGTCTCGATCGAAATTGCCAGTGGCCGCTCCACCGATGTTGCGGCCGGTCCGGGAGTAAAGATGAACCCTTTTCCGCTTGCCGGCGATGACATCGGCTATATCCGGAAGGACACGGCGGAGGCGGGCATCTACTACACCGGCGGCCGGCGCGGCCCGCGTGGAGGGATTCGGTCCGCGTCCTGGTCGCCGGATGGAAGCCACGTGGTGTTTACGAGGAGGGCAGACATACCCAGGCGGAACAAGGGGGCGATGCCGGCATTCAGCCGCAATTCGCATTACGAATTGATGCTCACCGGACTTCTGCCGTCATTCAGTTCGTCGGGGAAGGAGTTCGTCACAGCCACCGCACCTTCCGCCACGGCGCGCGGCGCCAGTCTCAACCTGACGAACGTGGAGACCGGACAAGGGCGTGCGGTGTATCAGGACAAGAGCCGAAACATATTGCCAGGCGGATGGTCACCCTCCGGCGACCGGATCATTTTCGCCATTGGCGGGTTTGCGGCGTTTTTCGAAGGCTTCCATTCCCAATTTCTGCAACCCGGCGACCGGGTGGAGGGCGGCGCGCAAGTGGCCATGGTCAACGTGGACGGAACGGGCTTCGAGGAACTTACATCGGGTTCGGACAACAGCGCGTTCCCGTCCTTTGCTCCGGATGGCAAACGCTTTGTGTACCGGACGTTTAGCAAGGATGGAAACGGCCTACGCATTATGAATTTGGAGACGAAGGCCGTGATCACCCTCACGGCCGGATACGACAATTTCCCGCTCTGGTCGCCGCGCGGCGATCTTATTATGTTTTCGCGCTTAATCGATGGCACGTATGAGATCTTTACCATCAAGCCGGACGGAAGCTCTCTGAAGCGCCTGACGAACACGCATGGGAATGACGCCCACCAGGGGTGGTCACCCGACGGCGAGTTTATTGTGTTCGCGAGTTCCCGGATGGGCTTCAAAGATGAGGTGGTCTATACCGATGCTCCACAGCCGTACGGCGAGATTTTTGTGATGCGTTACGACGGCACGGCTGTCGAGCAACTCACAGACAACCAATGGGAGGAGGGCACGCCGGCCTGGCAGCCCACACCCAAGGCCGCGATAAGCGGCCGGTGAGGACTCGCCCGGAAAATAGCCAAGTCCGGGTCGAAGGCGGCCGGGCGTTAACCCGAATATTCGCAGCAATGTGTTTCTCAGATGGGCGCTGTCCCGCTATACCCAGTCGATGCATTTTGCCTGATCAGAGGAATCTGTGGGTCACTGATGCGTTCGGCCGGAAGTTGGCTCGCCCGAGCGCCGGATAGCGCGGCTCGGCTTTTTGTGTTCGTGGCAAGTTGGCCCTGGGAACCACTTTGCCTCCGTGGTAAGCGCTAAGCCGTCATTCGCGGGTTTCGATCGCCGTTGAGGCTTGGAGCCTGCTTTCTTAGTGGGCTCTCCTAGTTCTGTTGCACCTAAAGCCCGGTTAGTGTGCACAATGAGCTACGGCAGCGATGCTGACACAGCTCAGAGCGTCTTGAGAAATGCCACCAACGCTTTCCTGTCTTCAGTGGAAAGATTCAGACCATACTCGTGACCCGGGACCGCACGGGTCTTGACGCCGAAACCTTTGAATCCGGTCGGCACGTAATCGTCCCGCAGCCGGCTTGGGTCGAACCAATCTTCGAGAGTGGCCACCGAGCCGCTATGCTCGAACATGCTGCGGCACCACACACCTTTCAGTGACGGTACCTTGTAATATCCGGTTCCGCGTCGCGTGTTCATCGTCAGGTTCGGATCGGTACCTATAGAGACCGACAGGATGGCATATTTCTCCCGGTCAGCTTCGGGGACTTGGAATCCCGGCGCCGGCGCCAGCTTGTTATTCGTGTATAGCGGCGGAGTGTGGCACCCGGCGCACCCGGCGTCCTGAAAGACCCTCCGTCCGCGAATGGCCGATCCCTCGAGGCGGTTTGGGTTGGGCGGTGGTTGCAGAGAATAGATGAAGAGCGCGAGCGCGTAGAGCTGCTCATCGCTATAGCGCTCAACCGGCGACTTGTCCGGATCCGGCAGCTTGTCAAACTTGGACCCGCCGAACGGGATGAATCCGTTGAAACTGGCGAGAGAGTCGATCCCTTGGTTCAACGCCGCGTAACGCATCAAATCCGCGATCGAGCGGTGAAGCTGCAATCCCGTGTGATCCAGATATTGCCGGTCCTTCACACCGATCAGGTCAGGTACCTGAACGGGAGAGAAGGGACTGGAGCGATGCCGTGCGATCACGCCAGCCGGGATTACTTCATGAATCGCGGCTATCTCCGCGATGGACATTTCGTCCAGGCGCGCCAGGGGCTCGGGCCGCTGCCAGAGCGCGGCGAAGGCGCCGCGCTCGAAAACTCGAACAGCCTCAATCGGACCTCTTAGCCCGGCGCGTAAATCTTCGGCGACGATCCGGTCAAACGGAATATTACCTTGCGCACCCTTTAACAAGGTCCCGTCCGGCATCAGCCGCGTGTGGCAACTTCCACAGGATCCCGAGCCAATCTCAATCTTCCCCTTTTCCACAATGCGAAACTCGAAAAAGGGCAGCACTCCATTCTGGGTAAGCGGAATGCCTCGTTGAGCGGCGTATTCACCCACGCCCTCAAGATCCCTGTCCGCGAGCGGGAAAGATCCAAGCACAGCGTCAAACACGATTTCGCCGGCATGGATCCAATCCGCCTCCGTTTTCAGCGGTGGGGCGTGCTTTTTTCCGTTCTTGTCGTCACCCCAGATAATCTCCGGTTCCTGACGGCGCAACCACTCGATATAACCCGAGGGGCGATGTCCGGGAGGATACACGAGATATTGCCTGTAAATGGGCCGCACCGGAATCTTGTAGTAGTAATCGGCGGAAACGTGTTGGGGTGAACCTGCCGGATTGGCCAGCGGCACTTCGAGGGAAGCGATTTGCTCATCATTCCAAGTCTTGGGAACAGTGGGACGAAAGTCCGGACTGGGACCTTGAGCGTGACCGATGGCTAGCGACAACAAAACCGCGATGTATCTCCAACTGTAAACTCGCAACGTAACCCCCTGACGGCTTAACGACGAAACTCAGAATTACTGCACCCGCTTCAACTCTGTGAAGCGCCTCGGCTAGGAGTTTGTTGAAAAACGATTCTGGGCCGCCGATAAACGCCGGTGAACGCAGATAAGCCACTTGTTTTCCATCGGTGTTGATCTGCATTCATCTGTGGCCAAGTGGATTGCCCGGGTTTTTCAACAAGCTCCCAGACGAATTGTGCGCAGGCTCGTGGGCGCACCGTAAGTAGGAAAGACGTTCGCCACGGTTGTACAACCTTGGGATTTCTTTGATAATAAAAGCTCCAATGGCGGTTATAGACAATGCCGCGATCCGCTCACAGCTAACTAAAATTCTCTCCAGTCCGGTATTTATAAACTCTCCGCGGATGACTCGATTTCTGAGATACGTGGTGGAGACGACACTCGAAGGCAACGGCGGGCGGATCAAAGAGTATGTGATCGCGCTGGAGGTTTTCGAGAAACCCGAAACCTATGATCCCCAGGCGGACTCCACCGTCCGTACGGAGGCGAGCAAGCTTCGCACCAGGCTCGGCCGTTACTACGAAACTGACGGTCTGCAAGACGCCGTGGTGATCTCGATTCCCAAGGGGAGCTACCTGCCGGCCTTCGAGAATCGCTGGGACGGAGCAGCGACCAGTTCTCCCGCGAAGCGGCCGATTCGAGTCAAGATGATAGCGGCAGTGTTGGCCTCGGCCATCGCCGTGGTCGCCGGCATGTTCTGGCTCTCCAGGCCATCGCCTTTGCCGGCGCCCAGACTGGTTCCGCTGACCTCCTATCCGGGACTTGAGGGGCAGCCGAGTTTGTCTCCCGATGGATCGCAGGTGGCCTTTGCCTGGGATGGCCACATTTACGTGAAGGAGGTGGGGACCGAGGCGGTCCTGCAGATTACAAAAGATCCAGCCGTGGACTCGTGGCCAGCCTGGTCTCCGGATGCCAGCCAGATCGCGTTCGTGCGCCGCGGCGAAGTCTTCGCCGTCTCGCCACTGGGTGGAGGAGAGCGAAGAGTGGCGGAATCGGCGGGGCGGGTGGCGTGGATGCCGGACGGGTCGGCTGTGCTCGTTCTGCAAAAGACGTCAGCCCTTGGGCAGAGCATCTTCAAAGTCACGCTCGCCAGCGGAGCGAAGCGGCGCCTGACATTTCCAAGCGATCAGACCCCTGGCGACCTGGATATGGCGATCTCACCCGACGGCCGCACCCTTGCGTTTTGCCGGGTGCTGCAAACGTCGGGATGCGAACTGTTTCTGGCGCCAGCGAGCGGAGGCGAGGCCCGTAGATTGACGAACGATCAGCGGATGATCTATGGAATGGCCTGGACGCCGGACGGACGGGAAATCGTATTCGCTTCCACCCGGCAGAACCCGGTTCGATTGTGGCGGGTGCGCGCAGACTCCAGGCGGACCGGCGTGTTCGTGACTCCCCAGGTGGTGGAAGGCGCGGGCCCAGACGCCAGAAACCCGTCCATCTCCCGCACTTCGAGACTGGCCTACCAGCAGTTCACGCGCAACTTGGATATCCATCGTGCGGAGATCGTAGGGCCGGAGGATACGCCGGCCCACAGGCTCAAACCGTCCATACCTTTGATCGCTTCGACCAGGCTAGACGCCGAGCCGGCCTGGTCAGCCGACGGCACGAAGATCGCTTTTCTTTCCGACCGCTCCGGCGACTTCGAACTGTGGATCTGCGATGCGGACGGATCGAACCCTGTACCGCTGACTGCATTCGGCGGTCCGGTGGTGTATAACCCCAGCTGGTCCGCGGATAGCAAGCGGCTCATCTTCAGCGCACTCACTGGTCCGAACAGTAGCTTTGAGGGATACTTCATCAACGCGAAAGGCGGCGCGCCAGAACGTATCAGCGCTCCAGATCAGCGGTCGATTGCATATCCTATACTCTCCCGCGATGGACGCTGGATCTACTTTATCCCGGGCCCGCAAGAAAGAGAAGTGGAAGTCTGGAGGATACCGTCGACCGGCGGCCAAGCCGTGCAGATCACCAGACACGGCGCCTTTCAACCAGAGGAGTCGCCGGATGGTAAGTCGCTCTACTATGGAAAATACGGCATGCACGGCCTGTGGAGCACTCCGGTCGAGGGAGGCGAGGAACGGCAGGTCTTGAATTCGGTATTAGACGGGAACTGGACGGTCAGTTCCGGAGGTATTTACTATTTCGATTTTCCGGAAGAGCCGAGCGCCCCCAAACTGGTGAAGTTTTATAGCTTCAAGTCCGGCAGATCCAACCAGATAGGGACAGTGGAACCTACGGTCCTCAATGGTTATGGAGGATTCTCGCTGAGCCCAGATGGCCATTCGCTGCTATATACCATCGTGAATAAGAATTCAGACCTGATGCTGGTCGATCACTTTCGCTGATGAGATCGCCGGGGTACACAGATTCAGAGTGACCAAGAAATCCTTGAAAATCTAGTTCAAGGGTTACTCAGTTCTCGCTCGGATGTTGGATCTTCTCGATTACATACACCGGTACGGGACCTTTCGCCGATTCGAGCCGTAAGCCAAGCTGTTCGGTAAGCGCGCTGAAAATGGAAGGGCCGGTCGTGTCGTCCGGATGGTCGGGCGAGGAGCCGAAATCCGGAGTCCAATCGAGCTTGAAGTCATATCGGCCCGTGAGGCCGGTCTCATCGTTGACGGGGCGGCCGAGTATGCCGGCCATGGCGCCTGCCAGTGACGTGATCAGTACGCCCACTGCATCCATATGTCCGGCAGGATGTCCGCCAGGTCCGTCGGTCATGCGGAGGTAGTGTTGCGGGTCGTCCTCCGGATGAACGGTCAGTTTTGCCTTCTTCGCCAGAGTCAGCAGATAGATGGGCAGCTCATGGTTTTCCGTACGTAATATCAGCCCAAAGCGATCCCGCAGCACGGCTTGAAGACGCTGCCGATTGCGGGCCACTGCAGTGTTCGGCGTTGCGCCGGGACCAACTGGCGCCTCGGCCTTCCCGGGTGTGAAGACGATGTCATAGGTGTCTGACGATACCCATCCCGGGCCACCTGAGACCTGATACTCGTGAACGCTGTAAGCAAACGCCAGCATACGTGTTACTGGCATACTTTCGATACGCAAACCGCCCTGTGGACCTATCTTAATTCCGCAGGGCGGGCACGGCGACTCCGACTTGTGAATGGACACTGCGTCGTAGGTGTAGGCAGGCGCGGGTGGTAAAGTCTGGGCGCGCAGAATTCCGATGGCAAAGGGGCACGATACGGCTGCGAACATTGCGGCGGCGAGCAGCACTCTGGCGCGGAGCGTGACAGGGAGCGATCCGCGCCACGTCATGATCTCGCGAATGCGTTTCCTCAGATCGGATCCGCTGATTCCCGAGGCGCACGCCAGCGGAGGTCCCAAATACGCCTGGCACACCTGCACGATTCCGCGCGCATAGTCTCCCGGCCGGCTGCCCTGCATGAGAACGGCTTCGTCGCAATCGCGTTCGCGCTCTGCCATCAGTTGCGCTCCGATCCACCAGACCAGCGGGTGGAACCAGAACAGCGTCTCGACGCACATGTGCAAAGCCGCCGTGAGGTTATCTCGAAATCGAACGTGACGAAGTTCGTGGGTCACGACCGCGTCGAATTGGCGCGGCGTCAGATGATCGCCGAAGCCTTCCGGCAGCAGAAGCACGGGGCGAAAGACGCCGAATACGCCGGGTTCCAGAACCGAAGGCGTGGAGAAAGCAGCCACGGGAAGTTGCAGCGGCAGCAGCGCCGCCCGCCGGGCAGCCCGATGGATGGCGCCCCATCGCAGGAACCAGCGAAACAGCAGCAGCAGGCCGCCGGCAGCCCAGACGGCGGCGAGCGCCAGAGGCCATCGAAATGAGGTGTGGGCCACAGGGGCGGGAAACACGGATACCGGTGCAAAGGCCGTCGAGATCTGCCGGACAGTCACGGCGTGGAAGGAAGGCGTGTCCGGAGGCATCTGTATGGTTGCGCCGACTGCGACCAGCCACGAAAAGGGAACCAGGAATTTGAGCGACGCGCCCAGCCAAAGCCAGTAACGCAGGCGTGGGGAATTCCGGCGCAGCATTATATTTAACGCGCCGACGGCGGCCGCAAACACGGTCGATTGCAGGAGATGATTCAGGATTTCGTTCATGTCCGTTTATTTCCCTTCTCCCGCCGCTCGAGATCGCCGATCAGCTTCTCTGTTTCGCGGATGTCGTCGCGCGTCAGTTTCCCGGACTCGACCAGGTGAGCCATGACGGTCTGCGTTCGTCCGCCGAAAAGACTGAGGAGATCCTCGATGGCACGGCCACCCGCCTCCTGGCGCGAAGTAACCGCCTCAAAAATGTGAGCGTTTCCGATCTTTCTGACACGCCGTACAGCGCCTTGTTCCTCCAACCGGTACACGATGGACTGAACGCTTGTGTAGGGTGGCCGGTCTGTCTCGGGAAATGATTCCTGAATCTCACGGATGGACAGGCGACCGTGGTTCCAGAGTTCATCCATGACCTGGAGTTCGGGCCCAGTAAACTTCGAGCTCATACGTTCTACTTTATCGGAGTTTTTACTACTTTGCAACCGTTTTTTCAATTTGGGCCGCATCGCAGCGGTCGACGCCGTACCCGCCGGCTAGAGTCGCGAAGCGTTTACCGATCCAGCGTACATGCTGTTCCGGCACGCTGGGCGCGCAAACTGTCATGGGAGGAGACGGCCGAGGCGTTCCGCAGTTCATGGGAAAGGGTTTCGACGCGGGCGCGTGACGCCTAGAATCGAGGTAACCTTGGCGCCTACAGGTGATGGGCTTCCGCATCGCGCCTATGAAGATCGTCCGGTCATTTGGCAAATTGCCCGAGCCGGGATCGACCCACGATTTCTTCTGGCGGCTACTTACTTGGTGTGGCCCATCTCGTAGACGTAGATGATGTGCTCCATGGAGCCCGCCTTGACGCGGACTACTTCGGAGGGTTTCCAGCCTTTGATGGGGAACTGGTTGGAGACTACGCGGGAAGTGGGCTTAAGCCAATGTTCCAAGTTGGGGCGGAGGCGTTCGTTGGAGCTGGTCAGGAAGTAGAGCGTGACGACATCGGCGGCGCTTAGATTGACGCGCAATGCGCTTCCTTGCACGATGGAGGCTTTGTCCTCAAGACCCAGTTCTTTGATGCGATCACGGGCTTTGTCGCAAAGATCGGGGCGCAGTTCCACGCCTACCGCCTTGGCGCCGTATTTCTGAACGGCGGTAATCACGATACGGCCATCACCGCTGCCGAGATCGTAGACGGTGTCGCCGGGCTTTACGCGGGCGGCTTCCAGCATCTTATCGACAACGAATTGCGGAGTTGGAATGGGCGGCCCGAGGTTCTCCATCGCGCCGAACGGCTGGGCGAAAGCGGCAGATGAAGAAAACAGGCCAGCGGAAGCTACTACCAGCGCGGCGGAAAAAAATCGCATGAACTATTGCGAGGAGTTCAAAATCCCCGATCTCCCAAATTTCGATTTTACAATCCTGCCCACAATGTCGCTCCAGGAGAAAAAGAGATCACGCGGACGGGCAATGGTGAATTCCGCGCCGCGGAGCGCCTTCACCGCGCTACCGATGGCATCTCTCCATGGATTCGCCTGTGGGTTCAGATTGTAATTCATATAGAATACAGGGAATTTGACGTCTGACAACTGCTTTAGGGTTTCAGCGGGGAGACCGTCATCCAGCATTATTTTCGGGCCGGCGAAGATAACAGCGTCGGGACCCTGTTTGTCTTCTTTCACTTCCGAGGTAATGAGCTTGGAAAGAAATTCTGAATCGCCGTGTTTCTGGCTCAGGTGCTTGAGATCGACGGTACCGAGGTTCAGCGAGGTCAAAGCATGCCCCAAAGCCGGGAAATCGATCTGGGTGGCCTCGTTCTGGCGATAGATAACCCTTTGTTCCTGCATGTTGTAGGCGACCACAGAAAAAGAGTCGATGCGAGGGTCGCGCGCGATGCTGCGCAGAATGGAAACCAGCGCGACCGTATCGAACGGCTGCAAGGTGGAGGAGTAGGAATCCTGCGGAGCGAAGTTCACCATTACCTTTACGTTGACGGGTGAAGCGGTCTTGGCGCGCTCCACGGGCGCTTCCTCCTTGAACAGTTCGGAATCGAGCGGGCGGACGGCGCCGGCCGGGAGATCGACAGTCATGGGGCGATCTCTTTGCGGAATCGTGGCGTCGGCATCCCAATGGAACGAGCAGTCGCGCTCCTGGCGGTCGCGCATCAGCCAATCGATATGGTATTTGCCCTCGCCCAATTCGAACCCGCCTTGCAACATCGCCGAACCGCCGGCGTTGTCCTCGATGGCTGGAACGGAGTAGTGCTGCTTGAAATAGACGGGCGACTCGGGGTGGCCCTCAGGGATAACGCGGAAGATCATGGTGAGCTGATTTTCCGAGCCGGCCAACTCTTTGAGAGGAGTTTGCACGTCATATCCCGCGTGAAACTTCATATCGAAGCCGAGAGCGGGCTTGACGGGGGAAACCGTGCACGGTAAATCTTTCCGGTTATCCGTAGATTCGAGAATGGCGCCGTCCGAGCTGAAAATGCGGACGATGCCTCCGGGTTCGCCAGGTGGTATCAAGTCTTGAGCCGTCAACACCGTGGAATGAAAGAGGCCTGCGCAGAAAACGAGCAGGCTGATCGGGCAGACGTGATATTCGGACGATGAGGGTGACATCGCCATGCGTTTAGCAACCTCCCTGCCAAGCAGATGACCGTGGGAGGCGTGTAATGTATTATGTCGCAATTCCCTCACAGCGCAAGGACTATTGCGATCATCTTGTACTGGGTGGGACGCGAAATAAAAAACCCCGGGGCCCGAAGGCTCCAGGGTCAAAAAGAATTCAAAACAGACCGAACTGCTAATTCAAGTATACCACGGATGCAGGAGGGTACTAGTTCACGCGTTCCGCCGCTGGCGGGCGGGGCCTATGCCATCAGGGGCAGCGAGCGTTTTCGCTTGCCGGTTGCGTCGAAGATTGCGTTCGCGATGGCAGGAGCGATGCCGACCATGGGCGTCTCGCCGGCGCCAGCCGACGGGATATCCTGGCGGTCGAGGAGCACGGTCTCGATTACCGGCATATCCGAAAAACGGGGTACGCGGTACTTCGAGAGGCGATCGGTGAGGATGCGGCCATTTTCGAAATCGATGCGTTCGAAGAGGGCGCCGCCGATTCCCATGGCAATCGCGCCTTGAACCTGATGAAGCAAATGGTCGGGATTGACGATGGCGCCGCACTCAAAGGAAGCTGTTGCGCGCAACACTTTAACCGCACCTTTGGGCGAGACGGCGATCTCGGCGCAGGTCGCCACATAGCCGCCCTTTTCGAACCCGGCCGCAATGCCATAGCCGCGTCCGGCGACCTTCTTGCGCGTCTTCCAAGCGAACTTGCCGGCGGCGGCGAGCAGCACGTTTCGAAGGCGTTCGTCGCGCAGGTTCTTGAGACGGAAATCGAGCGGGTCCATGCCGACGGAATGCGCCAGCTCGTCCATGTAGGATTCCCGCACGAAGTGATTGGCGGTGGCCGCCAGACCACGATAGGAGCCCTGACGCAGCGGCGATTCGACAGCGTGATATTGCTCTCGTTTAGAGGCGATTTCGTAGGGCGAGTTCAGGCCGGACGAGCCGGAGTTATAGTTGTGAAACTCCCATGCGGTGAGCGTTCCATCCGGCGAGACCTTGCCTGAGACCTCGATCAAGCCACCGGGCCGGAAGTAGGCCCACGTCATTTCTTCCTCGCGGGTCCAGTTGCATTTGACCGGCGCGCCGGCTGCTTTGGCCAATGCGGCGGCTTCGAGCGCGGCGTCGCCCTCGTGTTTACCGCCGTAGCCGGAGCCGGTATCGGGCATGATCACGCGCACGTTTTCTTCGGGGAGGGCGAACTTCGAAGCCAGTTCGCTACGCACGCCAAATGGGCGCTGCGTTCCGGTCCACACGGTGAGCTTGCCATCGGACGGCCATTCCGCAACGGCGGCACGCGGCTCCAGGGGAACATGCGCGATATAAGCCACGGTGTAGGCGGTTAAAGCGTCACGATTCGCCGGGGCGTTCTGGGCATGGCCGCGGAAGTATTCGAAGACATCGCGACTGTTGGTCTGTGCCGGGGCCGGATTCCATTGGGCGCGTAAGGAGGATAGAGCCTTGGCGGCTGTCTCAGGATCGCGCGCGGTTACGCCAACGAAATTGCCGTCGCGTACCACCTTTACGCCTGGAAGGGCACTAGCGGCAGAGCTATCGAGGGAAGCGAGTGAGGCGCCGAACGACTCCGGCCTCAAGACCTTGCCGTACAGCATGCCCGGGCGGCGCACATCGAACGGATACCGGTGGGCGCCGGTTACGATTTCCCGCCCATTGACTTTGAGCGCCGATTTTCCCGCGACGGTCCAAGCGGCAGGCGGTTCCAGGGTTACGCTCGACGGGATGGACTTTTCCAATTTCTCGCCGCGGGTTAATTCGCCGAAGCCGGCCGAACGCTGGCCGGAGGTGAGGCGTCCGTTGGCCACAGCGATGGAGGCGCGGTCGATGCTCCACTTCCTGGCCGCGAGATCGATCAGCATTTCGCGCGCGGCGGCCGCGGCCTTGCGCATTTGCGGCCACATGGTGGGAGTGGTGCGGCTACCGAACGTTCCCATATCGTAGGGGGTGAGCACGGTGTCGCCCATCACCATGGAGACAGACGAGATAGGAGTCCGCAACTCCTCCGCTACGGCTAGCGTCAGAGAGGTTCGCGCATTTTGTCCGACCTCGACCTTCCCGGTGAACGCCGTTACGGCGCCTGTTTCTCCGATGTGAAGCCACGCGCTGACGCGGTCGGGAACTGGTTCGCGCATGCCGCGGCGCGCGCCACCGCCCGATTCCTGAGCGTCGGAGTCATCGGCAATCAGCAGGACGACAATGCCGCCGCCTAAGACCGCGAAAAAATCGCGGCGCCTCATGGGCGCACCTGGCGGCGGGCCGCGGAGTGAATGGCGGCGATGACGCGGGGATAAGTGCCACAACGGCAGATGTGGCCCTCCATGCCGCTGACGATATCGGCATCGGTGGGATTAGGGAAGCGCTGCAGAAGGCCGACGGCGCCGAGGATCATGCCCGGCGTACACCAACCGCACTGCATAGCGTCGGCTTCCAGGAACGCCTGCTGTACAGGATGCAGCTTCCCGCCGACGGCGAGCCCTTCTATGGTGACGATGCGCTTGCCCGCGACGGCGCCCACTTTGGTGATACACGATTTCGCAGGCTGGCCATCCACCAGAACGGTGCAGGCGGCGCATTGGCCTTCGCCGCAGCCAAACTTGGTACCAGTGAGATCCAAATCGTCGCGCAGAACACTCAACAAAGATCGCGAAGGATCCGCGTTCAGACGCTCCTGGATACCGTTAATGTTAATTTCAGTAACCTGCGTCACGGTACCATTGTGGCGCAAAATCGGGCGAATGGCATATCCTCAAGGCGAGGCCATGGTAAGCGACTCGCGAACTTTCGAAGTGTTGTTTCCCGGCGCCAGACGCACCGTTTTGGCCGCGCTGTTTAGCGAACCGAACCGATGGTGGACAGTCGAAGAGCTTGCGGGCCGCGCCGGAGTGCGTCCTGGAAGCATTCAAGGGCACCTTGTACGTCTGCGAGAGAGCGGGATTGTGCGTGCAGAACGGGGCTCGGTCTCGCATCATTTCCAGCCAAACCCGGACTGCGAAATATTCGCGGAGCTACAAGCGATTGTCATGAAGCTTACTTCGGGCAGCGGCGGCGAGACGATACTTGTGGTGGAAGATACGGCCGCGACCGCACAGATCACGCGCATCTTATTAAATAGCTGGGGCTATCGGGCACTGGAAGCGCATACTCCCACGGAGGCGCTGGATCTGTTTGAGGCGAACGCGCGTGAAATTCAACTGGTGCTCACGGATGTAATGATGCCGCACATGTCAGGACCGCAACTGGCGGATGAATTTCGCCGGCGCAAACCAAGCGTGCGGGTGGTGTATATGTCGGGATACCCGGATGAGGGATCGGACAACGCCGATGACATGTTTCTGGCGAAGCCGTTCAATCCCGCCGGCCTCTCGCAAATGGTGCGTAAGGCGTTGGATAGCTGGACTGGCGCGCCCACGAACCGGAGACGGATGAGCGGACGTTAGGCGCGGGTACGGGCAGCTTCCGTTCTGCGGCAAGAAATTTCTTTAATATTAAGGGCAATTCAGGAGGCGCAACGCTCGAAGCATGCAAGGCGTTCCTCAAAATGAGGGGGAACGATGAAACAGAAATTATTCACCGCCGCGTTGGTTCTGGCAGGCACAATTTTGACAGGATGCGCTGGAGGTTCTTTCGTAATTGCGACAGGTCCGCCTGCCCCACGATATGGCGTCGTGGGATATGCGCCAGGACCGGGATACATCTGGACCGAAGGATTCTATGATTTGCGCGGCTCGAACTGGGTCTGGGTTCCCGGCACATGGCGGCGTCCGCCGCGACCGGGCCGGGTTTGGGTAGCGCCGACATGGGTGCGCGGCGGCAACCATTGGCGATTCCATCAGGGCTACTGGAGGTAGCGGGCGGACTTTATTCGTTAAGGACTTCGGGACCAAGTATCTCGAGGTGGATTTCTTCGAGCACCTTGCCGGTGTCGCTCAGCTGGTCGGCCAGCCGCGCCGCGGTAATGGCGCTCAAGCGGAATTCGTCACGGGTAAGACGCCGCACGGCGCGCATGCGGATGGGACGCAACTTCGCATCGGGACACGGCATCAGGAAATAAGTTTCATCGGTTGCGATTTCGCCTAACGCGCCGGACTCGACGAAGATCATGGCCGTAAGCCCTACCTGACAGAAGTTAACGCGCTTGCCGTCCGTCTCCGGAAACAAGGCCCACATCTCCTGCTCAGTCTCAATGTATCGGGAATAGGAAAAGGCGCGGGGAAGCGGATACTCCGCGGCTGGCGCCAAAAAAGAAAAGAGGGACACCAAAGCTCCTTTGCATTAGTGTACCGTTTATCACCCTTCTCTGGTGATGCCTTTCACAATCCAAACCACTTTTTTCGCGCGTCGATGCGGATACGTTCCACTTTGGCACCGGTAATGGCGGCGCCGGGATTGATCTTCAACAAGCCACGCGCGGCGCGCTCTCCAAATTCCTTTGCCACGTAGTTCCAGGCCGCGTCGAGCATGGGAGCGCGGTGATTGCAGTCGTGGGCATCGCTTGCCAGAAAGTGGACGAGGGAATTTCGCAGGAGACGGTCGGCGACTTCCTTTGCCGCTTTGCCGAAGCCACCGAGAACCGAAAGGGCGGTGACCTGGACGAAGCATCCCTGGTCCACCCACAGTTCGACCAGTTCGAGCCGCTCGCGGAGGAGTGGATTCCGTTCGGGATGGGTGACGATGGGACGAAGCCCCGCGGCCAACATATTCCGGAAGATCTCACCCGCGGTTTCAGGCACGGAACGATTGGAGAATTCCACTAGCAGATAGCCATGGCCGGCGATGGAATATTTAGCGGGCGACGACAGCGCATCGCTAATATTTTCGGGCGTCAGATGAAAATCGCAACCGCGATGAATGCGGATTATTTCACCGGCCGCGGCGCGCAATTCCGCCAGCTTGGCCTCGACAACGGATTCGTCGTAGACATATCGATCGTTAGCGTGCGGGGTGGCGACAATGTCCGTGGTGCCGGCCGCCGCAGCCATCTGAGCCATGGCGACGGCTTCGTCCAGCGTGTGCGCTCCATCGTCGATTCCCGGCAGAATATGGCTGTGAATGTCGACCACGCCGTCATTATAAGACGGCGATCGGGGGAGAACTGCGGGCGGGCGATCAGGCCGCGTCTACTTCATTGCGCCTGGTCACCGTTCTTGATGTAGTGTTCAAGAACGCCGGGGCGCGCTGACCGGCGCGCGCCGCCTATCACGGGCTTCTTGCGCGCTTCGCGACGAAAGCTTGGCGAGCAATGCGAGGGACCGCGGGCGGTGGCTACAATTGAGGTTTGGAAAACCGCGAAATCGCGCGCCTCTTATGGGAGACGGCCGATCTGATGGAGATCGCCGGCGAAGACTCCTTCCGCATCCGCAGCTACCGCAACGGCGCTACGGCAGTGGAGGGCCATCCGGAGCGGATCGCCGACATTCTGCGAAATCCTGAACGCAAGGTTACGGAGATCCCCGGGATCGGGAAGGGCCTGGCTTTCGTGCTGGAAGAGATTGCGGCGCGCGGCTCCTGCGAGCGGCGCGACGAACTGCTGCAGAAGTTTCCGCCCAGCGCATTGGAATTCCTCAAGATTCAGGGCTTGGGACCGAAGAGCATCGCGCTGATCTTTGAGCATTTCCGAATCACGACGATTGATGAGCTCGAGCGCCTTTGCGTGGAGCAGAAGCTGCGGGGTTTACCGCGAATGGGTGGCAAGCTTGAAGAGAAAGTGCTGCGATCGATCGCGCAATACCGGCAGCGGAGCGGGCGTTATCTGCTTAGTTATGCGGAGAACATGGCGGGTGAGTTGATCGAAGCGCTGCGCGAAACGCCGGGCGTGGATGCGGTCACGCCGGCCGGGAGCCTGCGCCGCGGACGCGAAACAGTGGGCGATCTGGACCTGCTGGCGACGGGGCCGAACGCGGCCTCGGCGCTTGAAACGTTCCTGACTTACCCGCGCGTGGAAGAGGTGCTGGGCCGGGGTGAAAACAAGGCCAGCGCGAGAGTGGGACGCGAGGGACTGCAAGTGGACGTGCGCGCGCTGCCGCCGGACACGTTCGGCGCCGCCATGCAATATTTCACGGGCAGCAAGGATCACAACGTCGCGATACGGACGCGGGCGGTAAAGATGGGTCTTAAGCTGAGCGAATATGGGCTGTTCCGCGTGGAAGACGAAACGCGCATCGCCGGAGAGACCGAGGAGAGCATCTACGAAGCGCTGGGGATGGCGTGGATTCCGCCTGAACTGCGCGAGAATTGCGGGGAGATTGAAGCTGCCGAAGAGCGGCGGTTGCCGGAACTGATCACACTGGCGCAGATTCGCGGCGATCTGCACATGCATACCACGGAAACCGATGGACGCGCGACGCTGGAGGAAATGGCCGCCGCGGCTCTCGAACGCGGCTACGAATATATCGCCATCACCGACCATTCGAAGGCGCTGGCGATGGCTAACGGACTGGACGAAGTGCGCGTGACGGCGTTCGCCAAACGAGTGCGCGAGATCAACCGCGGCGGCCTCGGAATCCGGGTGTTCTCGGGAATCGAATGCGACATTCTACGCGATGGGGCGATGGATCTTGCGAATGACGCGCTGGCTGAGCTCGATCTGGTCATCGGGAGCGTGCATAGCCACATGAATCTGGAAGCGGCGGAGATGACGGACCGGCTGCTGCGGGCGCTGGAGTGTCCGCATCTACGAACCCTGGGGCACCCCACGGGGCGCATGCTGCTGCACCGCGATCCGTTTCCCTTCGACTTTGAGCGCATTGTTGCGGAAGCGGTGCGACGCGGGGTGTGGCTTGAAATCAACGCCAGCCCGGAACGGCTCGACCTGGGCGGCGCGATGGTGCGCACGGCGAAGGCGAAGGGCGCACGCTTCACGATTTCGACCGACGCGCACCATCCCAAGCATTTGGGCAGCATGCGATACGGCGTTGTGACCGCTCGCCGCGGCTGGCTGGGGCCTCGAGACGTGATGAATACTCTGCCCGCAGATTCGTTTGCGGAAGCCCTTCGATCTAAACATACCGACTAAACAAACCGACGCAAAATCATGAAAATCACCAACTCTCGCGAAGTCTATTCGTGCAAGCTTTTCACAGTCACCGAGGATGAAGCCGCTGACAAGAAGACCGACTTTCACATTAAACGCTCGGTGGTTCGGCACCGCGGCTCGGCTGTAATGATGGCAGTGGACGACAAGAAGCGCATCTTATTGGTGCGCCAGTATCGCCTGCCGGCCGATAAATCCCTTTGGGAGCTGCCGGCGGGCAAGGTGGATGAGGGAGAAAACCCCCTACAGGCCGCGCGCCGTGAGTTAGTTGAAGAGACAGGCTACCGAGCTCGTAAGTGGAGCAAGCTATCTTCTTTCTTCGTCAGCCCCGGCTATGTGCAGGAACGGATGACGATCTTTCTAGCCGAGGAATTGACTGCTGGAGAAGCGACGCCGATGGATGACGAACGCATCGAGACGCAGTGGTTCAAGCATAAACACATCGCCAGCATGATAGAAGACGGGGAAATTGAAGATGCCAAAACTATCATCGGGTATTACCGCTGGCTGGCTAGCAAAAAGAAATAGCCTTGAAAGGCTGCACGGGGCTGGCACAGGGAATCCCCGTACTAGACCGGGCTATCGCCAAGTGACATAATTCACAACTGGGGGAGGCGGCGCCTTATGCCTGTCTATATGGTCGAGCGGATTTTGCCCGGAATTTCAATGGAGCAACTGGCCGACATGCAAAAGAAGGCAATACAAGTGGGAAAGGAACTTACCGCTCAGGGACGAGAGGTACGCTACATCCGCTCGATGTTCGTGCCGGGCGAGAGTAAGTGCATGTGTTTATTCGAAACGGCGAGTTACGACCTGATCCGCGAAGCGAACGAACTTGCGCACCTTCCGTACACCCGGATCGTACAGGCGGAGGACCTTACACCTAAAGGCGGTTGACGGGCTGAAGATGACAAAAATCAATCGCAGCGCGGCTGCTTCGCGTACTCCGCAACTCGGAACAATCCAGACGGAAGCGAGCGTGGCGCATGCCGATCCGGCGGGAACGCTGTTTGCGGAGGAAGTGCTACGCATTTCCGAGCACAGTTACCGGTTGTTGATCGAAGAGGCGCCCTATGCAATCTGCCGCGCGACGGAAGCCGGACAGCTTCTGCTAGTTAACCGGGCGATGCTCGAGATGCTGGGCTACTCGACGGATTCCGAAGCGGACCTTCTGATGCGCGATCTGCCGCTTATTTTCGTCGCTAACGACGGCTTCGACAGATTCCGGCAAAGCCTGCATGAGGACACGGTGCAGGGGCTTGACGGCGTGTGGCTTCGCCGAGACGGGCGCCAGATCCAGGTGCGCATCGGGGGACGGCGCGTGCGCGGCCCAGCGGGTGAAACCTTTTATTTCGATCTGCTGGCCGAAAATGTGACCGAGCGCAAGGAGCTTGAGGCGCGTCTGGCGCAGGCTGAAAAGATGCAAGCTATCGGTCAACTGGCCGGTGGCGTTGCGCACGACTTCAATAACCTGCTCACCGTAATCAATGGCTATTGCGACCTGATGCTGCGCGACGGCGAAACCGGCTCACGCCGCCGTAACCTGGAAATGATTCGCCGCGCCGGGGAGCGGGCGGCGGGCCTAACGCAACAGCTTCTGGCTTTCAGCCGCAAGCAGGTCACGCGAACGGAAGCGATGCGGCTAAGTGCGATCACGGGAGAGGTTGTGCAACTGAGCCGGCGTTTGATCGGCGAGAACATTTACGTGATTGAAGACTTGTGTGTAGAGGGGGACACGGTTCTGGCCGACGCGGCGCAGATCCACCAAATGCTGATGAACCTGGTGGTCAATGCGCGCGATGCGATGCCGGAAGGCGGCAGGCTTGAAATTTCAACCGCGGCGGTGGATGTTGGCGAGCACCTGGCAGGGGAGTTGGAGGTGACGCCCGGCGCTTACGTGGCGCTCAGCGTCAGCGACTCCGGGGTGGGCATGGACGAGTTCGTGCGCGGCCACATCTTCGAGCCGTTCTTCACGACGAAGCCCGCCGGTAAGGGTACGGGGCTTGGACTCTCTACGGTCTACGGCATCGTGCGGCAGAGCCGGGGCGGAATCGCGGTGACCAGCCAACCGGGCATGGGGACCACGATTCACATCTACCTGCCGCGGGCCACCGCGCCCGCGGTATCGCGAACGGCAGGCGTGGCGCCGCGCAACCTGATACGCGGTACGAGCACCATACTAGTGGTGGAAGACGAGGAGGCTGTGCGCCGCCTGGTTGCCGATCTTCTAAAGGGCGCCGGCTACGAAGTATTAGAAGCCAGCGATGCGCAACATGCCATGGCGATCGCGGAGGAACGGAGCGAGGCGATTCATCTTCTGCTTACGGACGTGGTTATGCCAGGTATCAGCGGGCGCAAATTGGCCGATACGCTTCGCTCCTTGCATCCGGAGTCAAAGGTACTACTGATGTCCGGCTATTCGGAAGCGCTACTTTCGGCGAACGCCATCGATCGAGCAATCGGCTATCTGCAGAAGCCTTTTACACCTGAGCAATTAACGCGGGTAGTGAGCGAGACGATTGCAGCGGGACCGAGGAGCCTGGGCTGAGGGATTTGGACGCGCGCGTGTCGCCCCGCCGGCATCGATGATTTCGTCGGTTCGGCAAACTGCTAAACCGCTGGCGGGCGATCTTCCCTGCTGCGCAGGATTGCGGCCATTACGCGCGGGCTACGGTGGCCGTGAAAGACGGCGATGACCCAAAGAGGTTTTTCATCGGGAGCCTAGGCGATGAGATAATCCAGCACGGGAATGGAGCGCAAGGATCGGCTGGTAAGATCGGCGCGGCGATGTCCTCTGTGAGGAAAAGGAACCGTGATCTGAATTGCCTGGTAAATGTCATCAACTACGCGGAAGGCGGCTTCCACGCTGTCCTGGCCAATGAACGCTATTTCATCAATATCGAGGAACGCTTCCGGGTGAAGAGCATAATCGACCATCCGCTAACCGTTACGGCGCTCTTCGATTCTTGCGCGCAAACGGGCGAAGGCTTCTTCGCCGGGGATCAGCTTCACTTTGCCGCTCTTGATATCGTCGTAGCGGGAATCGAGAATCTGGCGTGTTTCGGCCAACTCGTCTACGTAGCCGGCGACGGCGTCGTGCACCAGGTCGGCCGCGGCGCGTCCGCTCTCATGGGCGATCTGGTCAAGATTGGCTTGTAGGGCGGGTTCCAACTGCACTTCCATGTTGGCTCCTTCGCTCGAAGCTCTTATGTCGCCGGTTGCGGCTGATACAACTTTACCTTGATTTCGTTCTCATGTTTCCGCGCTTGCGCCAGATCGTAGGCTGCCTGCATGCGTATCCATATGTCGGGCGTTGCGCCAAAAGCCTTGGAAAGGCGAATGGCCATGTCGGGGGATACGCCCGCCTGGCCGTTGATGAGACGAGACAGGGTCGTTCGGCTCACGCCGAGCGCCTTCGCGCCTTCCGTAACAGATAGGCCAAAGGGTTCCAGACAGTCGAGTCGGACGGACAGGCCGGGGTGCGGAGGATTCTTCATGAGCATTGCCTTTGTACTCTTTCAAATTAGTGGTAGTCGATCAGTTCCACGTCGGCAGCGTTGCCATCGGTGAAACTAAAAACAAATCCGCCAGTTGGCGCGCACCGTTACGGACCAACGGCCCTTCCTATCGCCCTTGAGCGGATGAAGGTGAAAACTGGTCATGCGCATGTCCTCAATGGTCTGGGCTTCATCGAGCTGGGCGAGGATAGTGCGCACCTTGTCCAGCAGGTCGGCACGAATCCCGCTCGCGTCATCCTTCTCAAAAAGCTTTTTCAGGCCCTTGTGCCGCAACCCGATTATCAACACTCAAGTGTAGCGCGTATCGCCTCACGCGTCAAAAACAGAATACCCGAGGCGGCTAGTTACGCGCTGCTGCCTGCGCCTGAAATTGCTTGCAGCACTTTGCGCAAATCGGCCACCAGGCCTTCATACATCGCTTCACGATCGGCATCGGGCGCGCGAAGGACTGCCGAGGGATGAATGGTCGAAGTGATGCGGGGGCCGTCGCCATTGGAACGGAATGTACCGCGCTCTTTTGTGAGCCGGTAGTCGCGCCCTAAGAGCGCCTGCGCGGCCGTGGCGCCCATACAGACGATGACCGCGGGTTTTACGGTGAGAATCTCAGCCGCCAGCCAGGGCATGCACGCTTGCACCTCGCGGGCGTTCGGTTTCTCGTGGAGGCGGCGCTTGCCGCGCTGCTCGAATTTGAAGTGCTTCACCGCGTTGGTGATATAGACCGATTCGCGGGGAATTCCCGCGTCGGCGAGCGCGCGCTCCAAGACGCGGCCCGCGGGACCGACAAAGGGGTGGCCTTGGATATCTTCGTCATTGCCGGGCTGCTCGCCAACGAGCATCAGGCGCACCTTGGCGGGACCCTCGCCGAACACCGCCTGGGTGGCGTGGCGATACAAATCGCAACCGTGGCATTGCTGAACGGCGGCGCGTAATCCGGCCAAGGTTGGCCGAGCCGGAATCAGTTCGCCAGGCGAGTGGGCTGGCGAGTCAGGCTGTTCCGCATTTTTGCCCGTCTTCATCCTTCTTCCAGGGTACGGGCAGACCCAGGTCTTGTCTGTACGGTTAAATTCGTGCTGAACTACAAGAAGGGGAGTGTCTTGGTGCGCCGAATCTTTTTCTTTTTTACTGTGGCTCTGCTGGCCGGTTTGGCGGCGGACGATACGCGCGACTCGGTAACGAGGGCGACGCTCGATAACGGCTTGCGGGTAGTGATTGTCCGCGATCCCTTGGCGCCGGTGGTGACCGTCGAGGAGAATTACCTTGCGGGCGGCAACGATACGCCGGACGGCTTTCCCGGCACGGCCCACGCCCAGGAGCACATGGCGTTCCGTGGATGCGCGGGGCTATCCGCCGACCAGATCGCGGCGATCTACGCGGAACTGGGCGGCACGGTAAACGCCGACACGCAGCAAACGATTACGCAATACTTCGTTACCGTTCCCGCGCAGGATTTAGACATAGCATTGCGCGTGGACGCGGCCTGCATGCAGGATGTGCAGGACTCGCAAGAGCAGTGGGCCGAAGAGCGCGGCGCGATCGAACAGGAAGTTTCGCGGGATCTCTCGAACCCTACTTACAAATTCATCACGCGGCTCAATCAAGATCTCTTTGCCGGTACGCCGTATTCGCACGACGCGTTGGGTACGAGACCCTCCTTCGAAGCAACCACCGGCGCCATGCTCAAGAAATTTTACAAGGACTGGTACGCGCCGAACAACGCAATTCTGGTGATTGCGGGCGACGTGAATCCGACGGCGACATTAGCAAAGATCAAACAGCTTTATGGAGCGATTCCGCGCCGGACGGTTCCCGCGCATCCGGAGGTGAAACTACAGCCGGTGAAGGCTGAAAGCTTTACTCTCGATAGCAATCTACCGTACGAACTGGTCTTCGTTTCGGTGCGGATGCCTGGCACGGAAAGCCCGGATTTCGCGGCGGCGCGAATTCTGGCGGATGTGGTTTCGAGCCAGCGCGCCGATCTGTATGGCCTGGTGCCCGCGGGAAAGGCGCTCGGCACGGAATTCGGGCTCGCAGAAACTTACACTAAAGCCAGTTTGGGATATGGAGCGGCGGCCATACCGGCCGGATCAGATCCGGGGCCGATAACGGCCGAGATCAAACGCATCCTGAGCGGGTATGCGGAGAAGGGCGTGCCACCGGCGCTGGTGGAAGCGGCGCGCAAGGGCGAAATCGCCAGCGCCGACTTTCAACAGAATTCGATCACAGACCTGGCGTCGATCTGGTCGCAGGCTCTGGCGGCTGAGGGGCGGACGTCCCCCACGGTGTTGGTGGATGCGATGAAGAAGGTCACGGTAGACGACGTGAACCGCGTGGCAAAGACGTACCTGACGATGTCGAACGCGATTGTGGCCACTTTGAAACCCTCGCCTTCGGGCGAAGCGGTTTCGAGCAAGGGATTCGGCGGGGCTGAAACCACTACGGTGGCGCCCACCAAACCGGTTGCGCTACCCGATTGGGCGGAGGCTTCGCTGAAGGCATTGAAAATTCCAGACGCGATGCCGAAACCTTCCGACGTGACTTTGCCTAACGGACTGCGGCTGATTGTCCGCACGGAAAAGGCGAGCGCCACGGTGACGCTGATCGGCGCTGTGAAGCACGAATCCGACCTGCAAACTCCGGCGGGCAAGGAGGGAGCGAGCGAGGTGCTTTCCGAGCTGTTCTCGTATGGCACGACCACGCGCGATCGCTTGAAGTTTCAGGAAGAGCTGGACGATATTGCGGCGTCGGAAAGCGGTGGGGCCGATTTCAGCCTGAAGGTTTTGAAGCAGTATTTCCCCAAGGGCGTGGAGTTGTTGGCGGACAACGAACTGCATCCCGCGCTGCCGGCGCCGGCGTTTCAAACGGTACGCGACCAAACCGCACAGTTCGCGGAAGGCAATTTGAAGAGCCCCGGGTACCGTATGGAGCGAGCGCTCGATCTAGCGCTGCTGCCTAAGGACGACCCGGAATTGCGCGAAGCGACGCCGAAGACGATTTCCGCGCTGGCGCTGGCGGACATCAAAGACTATTACGCGAAGGTTTTTCGGCCCGACATGACTACGATTGCGGTGATTGGGGACATTACTCCCGAAGAGGCGCGCGCGGTGATTGAGAAGTGGTTCGGGGCGTGGAAGGTTGCGGGTCCAAAACCGGTGGTGACGCTTCCCGCCGTTCCGGCGAATCAGCCATCGGCTGCCAACGTGCCCGATCCCGAACAGGTACAGGATTCCGTCGAACTCGCGCTGCAGTTGCCGATCAACCGGTTCCATGCCGATTATTACGCGCTGCAACTGGGCGATCACGTATTGGGCGGCGGATTTTACGCCACACGCTTGTATCGCGATTTGCGGCAGAAGGCGGGCTACGTGTACAACGTGGACAACTCGTTGCATGCGGGCGAAACGCGCGCGACCTATTCGGTGACTTATGGGTGCGACCCGGAAAACGTCTCTAAGGCGCGCGCGCTGGTGGACCAGGATTTGGCCGCGATGCGCACAACGAACGTCACGGCGGCGGAGTTACAGCAGGCGAAGGCGCTACTGTTGCGGCAGATCACGCTGAGCGAATCGAGCGAGGACGGCGTAGCGGGAGGATTTGTGTCGCGGGCGCTGATAGGGCTGCCACTCGATGAACCGGCGCGCGCAGCGCAGAAATATTACGCGACCACGGCGGATGAGATTCGGGCGGCATTCGAGAAGTGGATTCATCCGAACGTATTTGTGCAGGTGGTGCGGGGGCCGGCGCCGAAATAGGGATAGGAAAACAGGCGGTCAGCAACCTCTTCTATGTTGAGATCGTGATGACGGCCAACATCGCGTAGGATCGAACGCAGGGTTCCGAGAGGAATTGTTTTCTCTAATGGCACGGTTACATGGTGCTGGGGTGGACGATCGATGGTGAGCCTGAGGTGGCTGCCGGCTGACGGGTCTGGTGGTAGCCAAGCAACCTTAGCGCCTTCGCAAGGTCCTCACGGACAAGTCACGCGGGAGCTTCATACCGCGATAACGTGTTCATGCACGAAGTGGAGGCGGATAATCTTTGGCCTAGTGTCCTCGTCAAAGTGACATAGGACCGCATCGCGCACCATTATGTTCAGTTCCTCAAGGGTATCGGCGGTAGTAAAAATGGACTGGCCTAGCGCTTCGGCGGCGTAACCGCCCTCCGGAGGCTCGCTGATGAAGAAGATGATTTCGTTCATGCGGTCTACCATTCCACTATGCCCAATAATGGTTCCCCCCGGGAATATATCGCCAAATTTGCGCCGCCGCTGATGGAGCGCTCCAAATGAAAAACCGCCGTTGACGCTTGCGCGCCGGCGGCGGTTTTACTTTTCAATTCAGGCTGACGCTTATTCTGCCAGCGTTTCTTCGCCGGTGTCTTCCGAGAGGCCGCCTACGTACTGGACGCGCGCCTCCTCGTCGTAACCGGGGATGATTTCGAGCGGTTCGGCCACGGGCTCTTCGACCACGTCTTCGCCCGCGATCTTTACCTGGCGGTAATGCGCCATGCCGGTGCCGGCCGGGACCAGACGGCCCATGATGACGTTTTCCTTGAGGCCGCGCAGGTTGTCCACCTTGCCGTTGATGGCGGCTTCGGTGAGTACGCGGGTAGTCTCCTGGAAGCTCGCGGCCGAGATGAACGAATCGGTCGAGAGCGACGCCTTGGTGATGCCGAGCAGGACCGCTTTGCCCTGCGCCGGGCGGCCGCCCGCGTCAAGCACGCGCTGGTTTTCGGCGCGGAACTTGAACTTATCGAGCACTTCCTCGGGCAGGAATTCGGTGTCGCCGATATCCTCAACCTTCACCCAGCGCATCATCTGACGAGAGATGACTTCGAGGTGCTTGTCGTTGATATTGACGCCCTGCAGGCGGTAGACTTCCTGGATCTCGTTGACGAGGTACTTTTGCAGTTCCTTTTCACCGAGCACGTCCAGAATGTCGTGCGGGTTGCGGGGACCGTCCATGAGAGGCTCGCCCGCTTTGACGCGCTCGCCTTCCTGAACGTTGATGTGTACGCCGCGGGGCAGCGAGTATTCACGCTGTTCGCCGTCGTCGCCGATGACGAAGATCTTGCGCTGGCCTTTGGTGACTTCGCCGTATTTCACGGCGCCGTTGATCTCCGCGATGATGGCGGTCTCACGCGGCTTGCGCGCTTCGAACAGCTCTACCACGCGCGGCAGACCGCCGGTGATGTCTTTGGTTTTGGTGGTTTCGCGCGGGATCTTAGCAAGTACGTCGCCCGCGTGGACCTCTTCGCCGTCGCGAACCATCAAGTGCGCGTGGGTCGGCATGAGGTACTTCTTCGCCTCGGAACGCGAACCCGTCGCGCCCTCAGGACGAACCACCATGGTGGGCTGCCGCTTCTCGTCCGGTGAATCGGAAACGACGAGCTGCGACATGCCGGTTACTTCGTCGACGCGCTCCTGCAGCGTAAGGCCGTCGATCAAGTCTTTGAAGTGAGCCACGCCCGAAACTTCGGTGAGAATCGAGAACGTATACGGATCCCACTCGAGCAGGATCTGATTGCTCTTTACGGGGGCGCCGTCCTCGGTCAAAACGCGCGCGCCGTAGACCACGGGGTAGCGTTCCTTTTCGCGGCCTTTATCGTCCACTACGGCCATGATGCCGTTGCGGTTCATGGAGATAATTTCGTTGGTCTTACTGCGGACCGTTTGAATGCCGATGTAGCGCGCAAAGCCGTCGGACTTGGCGTCCTGCGTGGACTGCTCGCTGATTCGGCTCGCCGTTCCACCGATGTGGAAGGTACGCATGGTGAGCTGGGTTCCGGGCTCGCCGATGGATTGCGCCGCGATCACGCCGACCGCTTCGCCGCGTTCCACAAGGCGTCCGGTTGCCAGGTTGCGGCCGTAGCACGCTACGCAAACACCGCGCTTCGACTCGCAGGTCAACACCGAACGAATCTTGACGCGCTCGATGCCGGCGGCCTGAATGGCGGCTGCCAGCTCTTCTGTGATCTCCTGATTGACGCCAACGATCACGTTGCCTTCATAATCCTTCTGATCTTCGAGAGCGACGCGGCCCACGATGCGGTCGCGCAGCGGTTCGATGATTTCGCCGGATTCGATGATGGGCTCGACGTAGATGCCTTCGACGGTGCCGCAATCGTTTTCGCTGATGATCACGTCCTGCGCCACGTCGACCAGACGGCGGGTGAGGTAGCCCGAATCGGCCGTTTTGAGAGCCGTATCGGCCAGACCCTTACGGGCGCCGTGCGTCGAGATGAAGTACTGCAGCACGTTGAGGCCTTCGCGGAAGTTCGCGGTGATAGGCGTTTCGATGATCTCGCCCGAGGGCTTGGCCATCAAACCGCGCATCCCGGAGAGCTGACGAATCTGCTGCTTCGATCCGCGCGCGCCGGAATCGGCCATGATGTAAATCGGATTGAGATAGCGGCCGGTGCGGTCGTCCTCTTCCATGGCCGTGAACATCTCTTCGGAAACGCGCTCGGTGACCTTCGACCAGATTTCGATGATTTTGTTGTAGCGTTCACCGTGGGTGATGGCGCCGTCCTGATACTGGCTTTCAACCACCACCACTTCTTTTTCGGCCTCGCGCACCAGGCCGGCCTTCTCGTTGGGAACGACCATGTCGTCGATGCCGATGGAGATGCCGGCGCGGGTTGCATATAGGAAGCCGAGCGCCTTCACTTCATCCAGCATGCCTACAGTCACCTGCAAACCAAGCTTGAGGTAGCAGTAGTGCACCAGTTGGGCCAATCCCTTTTTCTTCAGGAGACCGTTAATATACGGCATGTCCTGCGGCAGGGCGTCATTCATGATCACGCGGCCGACGGTAGTCTCCATGTACTGCTTCACGAACTCGATCGGCTCGGTATGCATGATGTTCTGCGTATCGAACGCATGCACCAGATCGATCACTTTGCCCGTGTAGCGCAACTTGATGGGAGTGAGGGTTTCCACTTCACCCATTTCGAGCGCGATCAGAACGTCGTCGGTGGAGGCGAAGGTGCGGCCTTCACCCTTGGCGCCGGGACGCGACTTGGTCAGGTAGTAGCAACCAAGCACCATGTCCTGCGTGGGAATGGCGATGGGACCGCCGTGCGCGGGCGAAAGAATGTTGTTGGACGAAAGCATCAGCGTCGAGGCTTCGATCTGAGCTTCGGGAGAGAGCGGAATATGAACGGCCATCTGATCGCCGTCGAAATCGGCGTTGAAGGCGGTGCAGACCAGCGGGTGAATCTTGATGGCCTTGCCTTCGACCAGCACGGGTTCGAATGCCTGGATGCCCAAACGGTGCAGGGTGGGAGCGCGGTTGAGAAGGATGGGATGGTCCTTGATCACCTCTTCGAGGATGTCCCATACCACGGGGTCCTGCTGCTCCACGAGTTCCTTGGCCTGCTTGATGGTGGTGCAGTGGCCACGCTGTTCGAGGCGGTGATAGATGAAGGGCTTGAACAGCTCAAGCGCCATCTTCTTAGGCAGACCGCACTGGTTGAGGCGCAGGTCGGGACCGACCACGATTACCGAACGACCGGAATAATCGACGCGCTTACCGAGAAGGTTCTGGCGGAAGCGGCCTTGCTTGCCCTTCAGGGTGTCGGACAGGGATTTCAGCGGGCGGTTGTTGGCGCCGCGTAGCACGCGGCCGCGGCGGCCGTTATCGAACAAGGCGTCGACGGCTTCCTGCAGCATGCGCTTTTCATTGCGCACGATTACGTCGGGGGCGTGCAGTTCGATGAGCTTTTTCAACCGGTTGTTGCGGTTGATCACGCGGCGATACAGGTCGTTGAGATCGGACGTGGCGAAGCGGCCGCCATCGAGCGGCACCAGGGGACGCAGCTCAGGTGGAATCACCGGGAGCACGTCGAGAATCATCCATTCCGGCTTGTTGCTCGACTTACGGAACGATTCCACTACGCGCAGGCGTTTGCCGAACTTCAGCTTTTTCTGCTGCGACTGCTCGGTCTTCATCTTGGCGCGAATCTCTTCAGAGAGCGATTCAACGTCAATCTTCTTGAGAAGCTCTTTGATGCCTTCGGCGCCCATCATGGCGACGAACTTACCAGGGAATTCCTGATCGAGCTGGCGCTTGCGCTCGTCGGTGATTACGTCGCCGCGCGACAGACCTTCGACCTCGCCGGGTTCGACGACCACATAGGCTTCAAAATATAGGACGCGCTCGAGCTCACGCAGGGTGATATCGAGCAGGTGACCGATGCGGCTCGGCAGACCCTTAAAAAACCACACGTGCGAGCAGGGGCTGGCAAGCTCGATGTGGCCCAAGCGTTCCCGGCGCACACGCGCGAGCGTTACTTCAACGCCGCACTTATCGCAAATTACGCCGCGGTGCTTCATGCGCTTATACTTGCCGCACAAACACTCCCAATCCTGCGTGGGGCCGAAAATGCGCGCGCAAAACAGTCCGTCGCGCTCCGGTTTAAAAGTCCGGTAATTAATGGTCTCAGGCTTGGTGACTTCACCGTGCGACCAGCTCCGGATCTTTTCCGGAGACGCCAGCGAAATACGGATGGAATCGAAATCTGCGATCAAATTTGCGCGATCGTATGGGGATGATCTCATTTATTGCTCCAATTCGCTAAACCGAAAGTAAAACAAGTATGGGCCGCCGATGGACGCAGATGAACGCGGATAAAATCTATTGTCTCATCTGCGTTTATCTGCGTTCATCGGCGGCTGATTATTTAGTCCGCTGCCAAGGCCGTATCCGGCGCTTCTTGCAGCTTCTTCATTAATTCCACGTCGAGACAGAGCGACTGCAATTCCCGGATGAGCACGTTGAAGGATTCCGGTACGCCTGGCTCGATGGCAGCTTCGCCCTTGACGATGGCCTCGTAAATCTTGGCGCGGCCATAAACGTCGTCGGACTTCGCCGTCAAAAGTTCCTGCAGGATGTATGCGGCGCCATAGGCTTCGAGCGCCCAAACTTCCATTTCCCCGAAGCGCTGGCCGCCGAACTGCGCCTTGCCGCCCAGGGGCTGCTGCGTAATCAGCGAATACGGACCGATGGAACGCGCGTGAATCTTGTCGTCGACCAGGTGCGACAGCTTCAACATGTAGATATAGCCTACCGTCACTGGCTGTTCGAACTGGGTGCCTGTCATACCGTCAAAAAGAGCGGTCTTGCCTGAGGAAGGCAGATTTGCCTCGGCTAACGCTTTCTTGATTTCCTTCTCGGTAGCGCCATCGAAGACCGGGGTGGCGAATTCCACGCCCAGCGCTTTCGCCGCCCATCCGAGGTGGGTTTCGAGAATCTGTCCGACGTTCATACGCGAAGGCACGCCGAGCGGATTCAGTACAATTTCCACCGGAGTTCCGTCCGGCAGGTAAGGCATGTCTTCCTCGGGAAGAATGCGCGCGATGACGCCCTTATTACCGTGACGCCCGGCCATCTTATCGCCTACCGAAAGCTTGCGCTTCATGGCGATATAGACCTTGACCAAGCGGATGACGCCAGGAGGCAGTTCGTCGCCCTTGCGGAGTTTGGCGATCTTTTCGTCGGTGATCTTTTCGAGCACCGCGATCTGACGCGACGTCATCTCTTCGATTTCGTCGATCTGTTCGTTGAGGCGCGGGTCTTTGTTCGAAAGACGCATACGCTTCAGGTCGCGCGACTTCATCTTTTCGATCAGGTCGCGGGTGAGCTCCGTGTCTTTCGACAGGAGACGCTTGTTGGTCTTTTCGTCGTGCAGGTCGGCGAGGATCTTCTTGCCGTCGAGCAAAACGCCCAGACGCTTCGAGCGCTCATCGTGCAGAATGCGCTTCTCGTCTTCGAGGTTGCGCTGCAGGCGCTGGATCTGGGTCTCTTCGATGTTCTTCGACCGCTCATCCTTCTCCTGCCCCTTGCGGGAGAAGATTTTGCAATCGACGATGGTGCCTTCGATTCCAGGCGGGCAGTAGAGCGACGCATCCTTCACGTCGCCGGCCTTTTCGCCGAAGATGGCGCGCAGCAGCTTCTCTTCGGGAGTCAGCTGGGTTTCGCCTTTGGGCGTCACTTTGCCGACCAGAATATCGCCCGGCTTTACGGTGGCGCCGATGCGAATTACGCCGCTCTCATCCAGGTTGCGAAGGAACGAATCGGCGATATTCGGAATGTCGCGCGTGATTTCTTCGGGTCCGAGCTTGGTGTCGCGGGCTTCGATTTCGAACTCCTCAATGTGAATCGAGGTGTAGTAGTCTTCCTTAACCAGCTTTTCGCTGACCAGGATGGCGTCTTCGAAGTTGTAACCGCGCCACGGCATGAAGGCGACGAGAACGTTGCGTCCCAGAGCCAACTCGCCCATATCGGTGCAGGGTCCATCGGCTAGAACTTGCGTTTTTACTACGCGCTGGCCCACCTTCACGATGGGCTTCTGGTTGATGCAGGTGTTTTGGTTCGAGCGCTTGAACTTGATGAGCTGGTAGATATCCGCGCCCACCTCGCGCGAAAGCTGGCCTTCGTGCGCCGCGCCTTCGACGCGAACGATGATGCGCTCGGAGTCGACCGAATCCACAATACCCGGACGCTTGCAGAGCACTACCGCGCCCGAATCGCGCGCCGTTACATGCTCCATACCGGTGCCCACGAAGGGAGCGTCGGCGCGCAGCAGCGGCACGGCCTGGCGTTGCATGTTCGATCCCATCAACGCGCGGTTGGCGTCGTCGTTTTCAAGGAACGGAATGAGGCTGGCGGCCACCGAGACGAGTTGCTTGGGGCTGACGTCGATGTATTCGATTTCCTCACGCGGCTTGAGCACGAAATCGCCCGCCTGGCGCGCGTTGCAGAGCTCGGGGATAATGCGTCCCTTTTCATCGAGTCCCACATTGGCCTGCGCGACGATGTATTTGTCTTCTTCCCACGCCGAGAGATATTCGCAGTGGGCTTCGAATTCGGCGGCCTGCTTCTTGCCGCCGAGCTTCCGGTTGGAAACGTCCGCGTCGGCGCGCTGTACAATGTCGCCGACTTTATAATCAGTCTCGCCGGGATTGAGAACGCGAACCTCGTCGGCGACCACGCCTTTGATCACTTTGCGATACGGGCTCTCAATGAAGCCGTATTCGTTAATGCGCGCAAAGCAGCTCAGGGACGAAATGAGACCGATGTTCGGGCCTTCCGGCGTTTCGATGGGGCAGATGCGGCCATAGTGCGTGGGGTGCACGTCGCGCACTTCAAATCCGGCGCGCTCACGGGATAGACCACCCGGTCCAAGCGCCGAGAGACGCCGTTTATGCGTAATCTCGGAGAGTGGATTGGTCTGATCCATGAATTGCGAAAGCTGGCTCGATCCGAAGAATTCGCGGATCGCGGCCATGACCGGCTTGGCGTTCACCAGGTCGTGCGGCATGGCCGTTGACATTTCCTGGTAGACCGACATTTTTTCTTTAATGGCGCGTTCCATACGCACCAGGCCGATGCGGAACTGGTTTTCGAGGAGTTCGCCCACGGCGCGCACGCGGCGGTTGCCGAGGTGATCGATGTCGTCCACGGCGCCAATACCGCGGCGCAGCTTGAGAAGGTACTTGATGGTGGCTTTGAAGTCTTCGCCATCGAGGGTGCGCTTATCGAGCGACGTGGCGTCGGCCCGTTCGTGCAGCTTGATGTTGAATTTCATGCGGCCGACGCGCGAGAAATCGTACTTGCGCGGGTCGAAGAACATGCCCTGGAAGAGCTGAGTGGCGGTATCGAGCGTGGGCGGATCGCCAGGACGAAGCTTGCGGTAGATTTCGATCAGCGCTTCGTTCTGCGCCTTGACGCTGTCCTTACGGATGGTGGCCGAGATCACCGAACCGACTTCGTCCCGCTCGGGGAAGAAAATTTCGAACGATTCGATACCGGCTTCGATCAGCTTCGAAAGGATCACCGGCGTCAGTTCGCTGTTGGCGTCGATCATGACTTCGCCGGTGGACATGTCGACCACGTCGGCGACGACGTGCGCGCCTTCGAGATCGTTAGCCGCAACTTCGGCGCGTTCGATCTTCGCCTTTTGAATTTCCTTAAACACCGAGGCAGTGATTTTCTTGCCTTGGCCTACGATGACGTCGCCGCTCTTGGAATTGATCGCATAGGATAGCTTGAGCCCGGTGAGGCCCTCGTCCACATTCCAGAACAGCTTGCTGTCTTTGATCTCGATTTTGCTGACGCGATAGAAGGCGCGCAGAATCTGTTCGTCGGTTTTTAAGCCTAACGCGCGGAGAAAGACCGAACCGTAGAATTTGCGCTTACGGTCGATACGAACATAGAGGATGTTCTTATTGTCGTATTCGAACTCGACCCAGCTTCCGCGATACGGAATGATTTTGCCAAGGTAATAGCCTTGCGCCTGAACCTTCTCGAAGAATACGCCGGGGGAGCGATGCAACTGCGAAACGATGACGCGTTCGGTGCCGTTAATAATGAACGTACCGTTGTCGGTCATCAGCGGAATTTCGCCGAAGAAGACTTCCTGTTCTTTGATGTCCCGGACACTCTTCTTCTGGGTTTCGGGATCCTTAGAGTAAACCGTAAGGCGGATGGTCACCTTGAGCGGGGCGGCGTAAGTCATGCCGCGCTCCTGGCACTCCTGCATGTCGTACTTGAGCTGCAGACCGACGGGGTCGCCGCACTTGTTGCAGAAGGTGACTACGTTCTTGTTGAACGTGCCGCAGTGGTGGCAGAGGATATCGCCAGCATGAAACGGATCGGTACGGATGGTCGAGCCGCAATTGCGGCAGGTAGAGCGGAGATGATGCAATCCCTTGAGATTGCCACACTTGCATTCCCAGTTGCCGATCGAATAATCGACAAATTCGAGATCGCTAACACCGCGAAAATCGGAGATCGGGAAGACCGAGTTAAATACGGTCTGCAGGCCGATGTCCTCGCGCTCGTTAGGCAGCAAATTCATCTGCAGAAAGCGCTCGTACGAGTTTTTCTGGACCTCGATCAAATTGGGAATCGGGATAGAGGCCTTGATTTTTGAAAAATCAACTCTTTCCGGGACGGCGCCGATATTTTGAATATCCATTCCTTATGTACTCCTGACGGCCGGGCAGCCGGGCAAAAGACGCTAGTTCGGTAAAGCCAACGGGGTTTCGGGAGCGAATGACCCACGAAACACCGATTGATGACGAAAGGCGAGGAAACTTTCAGGTTCCGGAGAAATGCCAGCGATGGAGAGCGATTCGTAAGAGGTGGTGACGCACGAATCCTCTGGAATTGCGAGAGCGTAAACGCGCAGAGATCCCCTCTCTGCAGTCTTGCCGACACTGCAATTAATATACCAGAATTCGGAAATCACAGTCACCAATTGGGAGTCGAATCCTAAAATCCAAGGCCCAACTACCTACTCTAGCAGGGGAATCCCCTGCCGTCAAGGCATCTTTTACCAACAGAGGCGCGGAGAATACAGAGAAAATACCGTATTTCTCTGCGCTCTCCGCGCCGCTGCAATGATAGGGAAAGGGGCTACTTCACTTCGACAGATGCGCCGGCATCGACGAACTTCTTTTTGATGGTCTCGGCTTCGTCTTTGCTCACGCCTTCTTTGACTGCCTTGGGAGCGCCGTCGACTAAATCCTTGGCTTCCTTCAATCCCAGGCTCGTGACCTCGCGAACAACCTTGATCACGTTGATCTTGTTGGCGCCAGCCGCTGTGAGAACCACCGAGAACTCGGTCTTTTCTTCCACCACCGGAGCCGCTGCCGCGCCACCGCCCGCCGCTGCCGCCGCCGGGGCCGCCGCCGCTGCCGATACGCCCAATTTCTCTTCGAGCATTTTGACAAGCTGCGAGGCTTCGAGCAGCGTCAAGCCCTGAATCTGTTCCGCAATTGCGTTGATATCCGCCATATTCTTAAACTCCTTCGTTCAAAATCGATCGGCTTACGCCGAAAACTTGTTTTCCTTTACGCCTTGATCCACCACCACGGCGAGATTGCGACCGACGGCATTCAGCGCCATAACCAGCCGTTGCGCCGGAGCTTGAATCAGGAACAGCAACTTGGCAAAGATCTCCTCTTTCGAAGGCATCGTAGCCAGATCGTTGATCGCCTTGATGTCGATCGCACGGCCTTCCACCATTCCCGCTTTGAACGTGAAAGATGGATTTGCCTTCGCATACACCGTCAACGCCTTGGCCAACGCCACCGGGTCGCCTTCGGTGTAAGCAAGAGATGTCATTCCTCGCAATCCCTTGAGAACCTGCTCAGCGGGAATGCCTTCGGAGGCCTTTTCCGCAATATTGTTCTTAACTACGCGATACTTGCCGCCAGCGCCGCGGACGGCCTTGCGCAGTTCGAAATCCTGATCGACGCGCAGTTTCTCGTAGCCAGTAACAAAGAGGTTGCCGGTCTTCTCCAGATCCTGACGCAACGCCTCTAGATCTTTCTGCTTGTCTTCCTTCTTTTTCATGGAATCACCCGCGGCCTAAACCGCTGCCTTCTCGCTGAATGGCGCCGTATCGATGGCAACGCCCGGACCCATGGTTGAGCACAGGGTAGCGCTTCGGACGTACTTGCCTTTGGCTACCGCCGGTTTCGCCTTGATCACGGCCGTGATCAGGCTGGCGGCATTTTCGATCAATTTGGCCGCATCGAAGCTCATCTTGCCCACCGGTGCGTGAATGATACCGGTTTTATCGACGCGGAATTCCACTTTACCGGCCTTGATTTCCTGGATCGCCTTGGCGACATCTACGGTGACGGTACCGGTCTTCGGATTGGGCATCAGACCTCGCGGACCGAGCACCTTGCCGAGTTTACCGACGGAGCGCATCATATCCGGCGTGGCGATGACGGCGTCAAAATCGGTCCAGCCTTCGGATTGAATTTTGTTGACCATGTCCTCGCCGCCGACGATATCGGCGCCGGCTTCGGTGGCCTCACGCTGCTTGTCTCCGCTGGCGATGACGAGAACCTTCTTCGATTTGCCGAGCCCGTTCGGCATGACGACGGTGCCGCGCACCATTTGATCGGCATGCTTGGGATCGACGCCGAGACGCATGTGGACTTCCACGGTCTCATCGAACTTCGCAAACTTGATTTTTTGGATAAGCGGAATGGCGTCCTGGAGTTGATACTCCTTTGCCTCTACCTGCTTCCGCGCGGATTCGTACTTTTTGCCTGGTTTATGAGCCATGTTTCCTCATTGGTGCTAGCGGTCTGCTCAAACAGACAGACCTCCCATTGAGCTTAGTTGGGACTTTCAATACTGTAGCAAACTCGTTACGGCGTTGCAAGCTGCGATAGTGCCCGAAAAGTGCTCCAAAAATCTGGCCGCGGTGCAAACGGAGGAGGAAACGGCGAAATCGTATTAGCGAGACGGCGACGGGCTTCTGAATTTCTGCAGGTGTTGCGGGGCGACGCCCGCAGCCCGCAAAGTGCTCGCGGTAATGTTTGAGGTCATCTAAAAGGTTCTGCCATGGAATCTTACGTGCTCTCTTTTTGCTAAGGAGAATTACCGTGGCAAAGCTTACGACGTCAAAGAAAAAGGCGGAGCCGAATAAAGATTTTGGATTGCCGAAACAGCGCAAGTATCCGATGCCGGACGCCAGTCACGCCCGAAACGCAAAGGCGCGCGCGTCTCAAATGGAGCATCAAGGCAAGCTGAGCGCGGCAGATAAAAAGAAGATCGACGCCAAAGCGAATAAGGTGCTGGGCAAATAGCGCATCCAAGACCGTCTCGCGATAGCTGTGCGTACAGCACCGTCTCTCACGATCGGCCCTGTCTGGGCAAAGGTGAGGGTTGGGGGAAAGTTCGAGTGCAAGCGCGATTGTTAGATTCTCGCCTTCTTACCCGACGATTTCAGCGCCTGCATGGAAGAGTGGCGACCCCGACCCTCTTCAACGCGCTTTCGGGTACTGCTCAGAAGCGGAATGTGCGTGTCGAGCAGCATTTCGGAGCCGAACTACGCTTCCCGTGCCCGCCGCCTACTCTAACCAGCGCGGTAAGCCCGGCGCCACCCTCCGAGTCCGAGGCCGATTCGACGGCGCATGCCAGCATTGACTCAGGAACCAACGCAAGGCAGGTTTCCCTAGCCAGAAAGATCCGGAAAGCCTTCCATGCCCAGCGCTGGAAAACGGGGAGCGCGTCCGTGAGAAGTTGATTCGTACCCGGAAAGTCCGGACTCGGACGCCGAGTCCATGGGTCTGACCGGCACAACATTGCTATTCGGGGCCTGCGAGCAGAGCGCGTATCCTCCGAATCGAAATTAGAGCCGAGATCCCACCAAACAGCAACAAGGCGCAAGAAGGCTCAGGCGTTTCGCCAACTGAGAACTCGCCATACACCACGGGAAACGTTGGAGACGAGATCTCGAATGACGTAATCGGGAGAGGCGACGTGAAGCCCACAAACCCGAAGATGCCCGACTGGGTGAAAGATTCACCGTCCGAAAACGTAATCGTCGTACCCTGAATGTCATAGAAGTTCCCCCAACTCCATCCAACCGCATGCACACCAGGCGGAAGGGCAATGGTGATTTGGCCATTGGACTCCGGGGGCCCGTAAAGAAAGTTGCTTCCGTAGTAGTCCGCAGCGGGTTCCTGTCGAACGTAGAGATATCCGGCCGTCCCAGAGAATGTGACGCTGTCGATGGATAACCCCGAGGGGTAGTTCACGTCCACCGAATCGTTGCCGAAACCTGCGAACGTGAAGCTACTAAGCTGCACAAATGAATTCCTCCAGGCGTTTGCAAACATAGCAACCGTCGCGAGAGACGCGGCATCTGGGGGCTGCACGATTGCGATGGAGGTCTGGAGAATATTCGCCTGCGCTGGACGTGCCAATATGACGCCGACGAAACAAAGAAGGAAGTCGCGACCACGAAATGCCATCAGATTACCTTACTCCATTCGGGCCGCCCGGCATTGCCAGATGCACGACATGAGACTGGCGCCGGCAATAAAAGCGGGAAAGAGCCAGCAGGGCGCGATGATTTCGCCCTCATTCACACAACACATGAAGCTTGAAATCTATGCGTTCACCGTAACTCTAAGCGTTCCAGGATTTTCGGGAACTCTTTGGCGTTGAACTCTTGAACCCATTCAGCCATCTGGCGAAACGCGGGGCGGACAGATCGCCTAGAAACGACCTGCCCAGCACGCGCCGCGTTAGAACTGGACTCTAGCTGAGAACGCCAGCACGCGCGCCGGCAGCGTGCTGTTGAAGACGCCCACCGTGGACCCGTTGGTGATCTGGCCGGTGGTGTTGAATTGGATGGTGCTGTTAACGCCGTTAAACTCTGTGTGGTTGAAGAGATTATAGGCTTGCACCTGAATTCTCAAACCACGGCTTTCGCGCGATCCGAACGGAATGAATTTGCTCATGGTTGCATCGAAGTTGGTGTCGCGCGGCAAGTTCAACACTCCGGCGCCACCGCCCATGTTGCCGAGTACGGGCGTAGCTACCGTTGTGCCGAGAGCGGGCGGGGCAAAGGCTGCCGGGTTGAAGAAATCGCCGGCGGGAACGTTTGCCTTGGGATTGCCGACGACCAGCGGCCGCGCGGAAACGTCCGGCGTTCCGGTGTAGTCGACGCTCGAACCGTTGATATTGAATCCGGGGTTGAACGGGAAACCGGTCTGGATGGACGTGATGCCCGACAGCGTCCACCGGTCCACAACTGCTCCCAAAACCTTCGAGTTGAGGCGGCGGCCAAGGTCGGGAATGTCGTAACTATAACTGATCTGCAGGTTCTGGCGGCGGTCGAAGCTCAGGTTTCCATAGTTCCACGATTCGTTGTTGGGCACAACGGGATTGTAGGAGGTGGTCCCGAGCGAATGGGACCACGTATAGGCGGCACTTACCAGCAGTCCATGCGAGAAGCGGCGCTGGAGCGAAGCCGTCAGGGCGTTGTAGTTGGTGTGGCCCAGATGGTTGTAGCTATTGATGGTGCTGAAGCTGGGGAACACGGTTCTGAGGAAAATGTCGCTCAACGACTTGCCGCCGTTGGTGGGATCGGCATTGGCAGGATTGAAGGGCGCGCGGGTGCCAATTGGAATTGGATTGACGTCGTACGACAGCTGTTGATTGTATCCCCAGTCTCCTGTATAACCCACGTCTAATAACATGCTGCGGGTTAACTCGCGCTGAATGTTGATGCTGAAATTCTGAGCACGGTCCCACGGAACCTGCGTCTGCGGCCACATGTAATAGGTTCCAGGATTGATGATCAGATTGTTACCCGCACTCGCAATCTGCGAGAAGGTGGTATAGCTGACGGTCGGCGCATACGAATAGGGCGGCTGGCCCGAGAGGTTATACATCTGATTGCCGTCGAGGCGGTTATAGAAGATTCCGAAACCGCCGCGCAAGGCCGTTTTCCCGTCGCCCGTGAGATCGTAGGCAAAGCCAATGCGGGGCGCAAAGGCTACCGGCGATTGATGGTAAGGCGCGAGCGGCGCTCCGTTCGCGCCTAATAACTGGAATCCATCGGCGGGATTGCCTGAACTCGGCACGTAAAGTCCGATATAGGCAACGGGCGCAACCGCGCCTGTGGCTGGGTCGATGGCTACGCGTTTTCCGCCGGAGGTTCCGGGGATGTAGAGCCGCGGGGCCGAGGCTTTGGTATACAACGAGGGCACGAAATTGGAGAACGTTTTGTTGGTATCCTCTTGCGGGCTCTGGTGGTAAATACGCAGACCGTAATCGAGAGTGAGCCGTTTATTCACCCTGAAATTGTCCTGCAGATAGAATTCGAGATTCGTGTAGACGGTATTGAAGACCGCGCGCGCCGTGGCCTGGCTATAAGAATCGACATAGCCAAGCAGAGCGTTGGCATATCCGTCGCCGGTGTTGTTCACGCCGTTCAGCGAATCCGGACCGAAATTAAAATTGCCTGCGTACGCTGGCGTTGAGGGCTGAATTTTGACGTTGTGTTCGTAGTACACGCCCGCCTTAACGGTGTGTTTGTTGATAATTTTGCTGACGTTATCCGTAAAGGTCCAGATGGTGTTGAAATTTTCGTAATTTCCCGCCGAGGTACCGCTGCGGGTGTAGCTCATGGAGTTGCTGGGCGGCGAACCAAACGAGAATTGAGGCAGGATATTGAAGTATCCATTGGTGGCCGATGCGCCTGTGGGGTTCGTCGTCGGCAGGGGAAAGAGGGTCGGGACGTTCGGCAGAAGAGACCGGTCCATGGATTTATAGTCGTCGGTGGGATAGTAAGACCACGTGTTCCAGCTCTTTCCGACGGTGAATTCGTTGACCAAAGTCGGGGAGACTGTATAGGTCAGGGTGCCCGAGTAACCGTGCCCGGGGTTTGGATGATCGATGGGCGCGATGCCCTGTTGCCCGAGGGCGCCCCCCTTATCGGTGGAAAATTGGACGCCCTGGTAGAGGGCGAGCATATCGTCGTGATCGTTGATCCAGCGGAAATAACCGGATAGCTTAGAGGTCAGGAAAGTGTCGACGCGCAGGACGTCGTTACGCCGCGGGTGGGTAGCGCTGGCGGATTCAAAGTAGTTGACGACGTTGAGTTGCGAGCCTGTGCCGGTGAAGTTGGGCAGAGGGAAGAAGTTCAACATGGCCTGCCCCAGGGGATTGATCTGGCTAGCCGGGATCTTGTTCCCGGGGAACGGCGCTCCGGTGGCGGGGTCGGTAATCACGATCAGCGAGCCATTGTTCTGAAAGCTCTGGGAAAAATCGCCCTGGCGTTCGAGCGCGGTAGGCGTGTATTTGCTCTGAGCGCCTCCGGTGACAAACTGCCCGGTATACTCTTGCGACCAGAAAAAGAAGAGCTTCCGTTTGTCCGTATTGAAGTGGTGCGGAATGAAGACCGGGCCGCCGAAGGTGTAGGTTTCGACGTTGAAGCGGTAGGGGGAAATGGGTGAGACGGGGCGCCGGAGGCGTTCAAACCGTTGCGATTATTGGTCCACAGGTTGGCATTGAAGCCTTCATGACGGTGGTTCCACACCATGGAACCGTGAAACTGCTGGGTTCCACTCCGGGTGACGACGGTGATTGTGCCCCCGGAGTTTCTGCCAAACTCCGCTTGATAGTTCGACGTCAGCACCTTCATTTCCTGGATGGAATCGACATTCGGCTCATAATGAATGGTGCTGTTGGAGCCGGTATCCATATCGGTAATTCCGTCGACCGTGAAATTCAGGGCGGAGGTGTTCCCGCTAATCGTGATTCCCCGGATGGCGTTGGGCGATGTCACGTCACGATTTCCCGCGTTGGTGGTGCCGGAGCTGTTGTCTACGACGCCAGGAATCAGCTTGAGGTACCCGAACATGTCGCGGCCCCTCAGCGTTACATCAGATAACTGGGCGCCGGTTATTTCGGCCGATTTTTCGGAACTGGAGACTTGTACCGTCTGAGCTTCGGCCGTAACCGTTACTGTCTCTGAGGTGTTCCCCAGCTCCAGACTGAGATGGCCCAAGTCTTTGGTTTGATTCACTTCCACGGTGACGCTGGATTGGGCAAAGCTCTTGAAGCCCATCGCCTTCACGTTGAGCGAATAGTGGCCGGGGTTGATATTCAGGAGCCGAAAAGTCCCTGAGTTATCTGTGGTAGCGGTATGAATGCTGCCGGTATCCTTATCCAGAAGGGTCACGGTTGCATTCGGCACGGCTGCTTGGGCTGGGTCGAACACGGCTCCAACCACGGAACTGGAAACGGTCTGGCCAACGAGGCCGGCCGTAAAAAACGTGAAAGCGCAGAGTGATTGCGCCAGTCTTTGCAGAGTCATCAGTATCCCCTTGAAAACCGCAAGTTTGGCTATCCCACTGCTCGCTGACGCACTGACGGCGCTTGACGAGCGTTCAGACCTCTAAAGCGACATTGGATGATAAGGCCGAAGTAGCCATGACTTGCAAGTGTTATACGGTAGCGTAAGGGTTAACACAACAAATAATTTGTTATCTGTCACTTACAAACACGTACGAAGCTGTTTTTCTACGTTTTCTACGGAAGGCCCTACCAGAAATAAGAGGCCAGAACCCGAGGTGGACCTGCGATGCCGTTGATGATTTCGGTCGCAATTACCACTTGCAAGTTCTTGCGCTCCCAACCGCTGGGCGCCTGACTGGCGAGGGACTGGAGATACCGCTCCTCGGTCGCAAACTCGCCGGCTGCAATGGTTCCGTACTTGGTGAGGCCGGCTACCACGACTACCACCTTCTCGGTTCGCGGATCGAGGAAACGCGAAACGATAGCATAGTCGGCAGTGAGCCTGGTGTAGGGAATCGAATCGTCTTCGGTCCAGTTGGTACGCGATGGATTGCGGCGGTCCCGAATTACATTTGTGCCGGGCTCCGCAGGGTTCTTTTCCAAGACGAATCGCAACTGGTTTTCCAGCCGAAGGGTCCAGGGATTGTCGAAGGCGCCGATGAGAACTACGGGGCCATGGCGGAAATCGTTGAGAGTAAAGTCGGAAGCGCGCCGGATGTCAAACCGTTTGTGATTCTCGCGGAAGATCCCGGTAAGCCGGCCCAGGGTCAGGGCGTCGGAAAACGCGACGTGGTCCTGCCGCATCAGATCGAAGACGGTAGGGGCGGGTTCGGCCGCAGGTGGCGAGAATCCGCCGAGGCAGATCATGATGCTGTCGGAGGCGCCCCAGACAGGAGACCAAAATCGATCGATCATGCTGCGGTTGAGGCTCCAGGCGGCCGCCAAGCCCGAAGCGACGAGGATTGCAGCTACTGTCGTTACCGCAGCATAGCGCCGGAACCAGGGACGAGGCGGTTCAGAAGGCGCCGCTGGCGCGGGAAGCGGCTCTAACTGGGGTGATGGCGCCTGAGCGGCAACCGCAATTTCGCGATAGCGAAACTCGGGCACGTAGGACCCGTGCGGCAAATCGATCTGCACCGTCGCGTCGGTTTCATGCTCGTGATAATACTGCGCGAGGCGCTTACGCACTTCACATGCAGATGTGCGGACCACGGGGTCGAGATTGGTATCGTAGTTCGGTTCGCGGCCAAAGACGCCAACACCGAGCGAGCGCTCTTTGAGTCTGCCCTGCCGGCCCTCCAGCGTCTCTTCGACGACATACCGCAAGAGCGCCGGATAGTGCCTGCTATTTCTGAAGAGCGGATTCGCCAACACCCGCGCCAGTTGATTGCGAACTTCTTCCGCGTTCGGCTGCAGCGCAGGAAAAGCAGCAGAGGATTCAGATCGAGCAATCGTGGCCCCACCCATAGTTCCCTAACCCCTGGGAGGTGAGTATATCACGGCATTTGGCCGGTTCCGCTCCGCAGCATTTGGCGGCCTAGCCCTAGCAGGTGCGGGAAAAGGTCCCAAAGCGGTTAGCCGCCGATGAACGCCGATCAACGCAGATTGAAAACAAGCGAGTTATCTGCGTTCATCCCCATGCATCGGCGGCCCAATATGGTTTTTCCGCAACCTGCTAGCGGGACGAGGCGGCACCGAACACGCGCTCAAAAATCCGGTCGACATTGCGCAACTGCCTCTCGAGGGAAAAGGCCTGGGCGATCTTTTCGGGCGTCAGGGCGGCGCGAATCTCCGCATCCGCTTCTACGGCGGCGCGGAAATCGCCCTCTTCCTCCCACGCCTTCATGGCATGACCCTGCACCAGGCGGTAGGCTTGCTCGCGCAGCATTCCGGAGGCGGCTAAATCGAGAAGAAGCTGACCGGAGAAGACCAGACCGCGGGTGAGATCGAGATTGCGCCGCATGCGCTCGGGATAGACGATCATCTTGTCTACTAACGCCTTGGTCTTGTCCAAAAGGTAATCGGTGAGAATGGTCGAGTCCGGCAGGATGACGCGCTCCACCGAGGAGTGGGAAATGTCGCGCTCGTGCCACAAAGCCACGTCTTCATAGGCGGCCTGTACGTTGGCGCGAACCACGCGGGCCAAGCCGCAGATCTGCTCAGACGTCACCGGATTTCGCTTATGGGGCATCGCCGAGCTGCCCTTTTGTCCTTTGGCGAAATACTCCTCGGCCTCGCGGACTTCGGTGCGCTGCAGATGGCGCACTTCGAGGGCGATCTTCTCGCACAGCGCGGCCGCGAGAGCAAGCGCGGCCACAAATGCCGCATGCAGATCGCGCTGAATCACCTGGGTGGCCGCGTTGGCGGGTTTCAGGTTGAGACGCAGGCAAATCAGCTCTTCGGCTTCCGGCCCGATATGCGCGAAGGTCCCCACGGCGCCAGAGGTCTTGCCCACCCGCAGATCTTCGGTCGCGGCGCCGACCCGGGCCAGGTTCCGGCCGGCCTCTTCGTACCAGATGGCGAGCTTTAAGCCAAACGTAACCGGCTCGGCGTGCACGCCGTGGGTGCGTCCAATCTGAACGGTGTGCTGAAACTCGAGGGCGCGCCGTTTCAATACGACGCGCAGGGCTTCCAGATCGCGCAGTAAAATCGCCGCGGCCTGTTGCAGCATGAGAGCCTGGGCGGTATCCACTACGTCATTCGAGGTGAGCCCGTAATGCAGCCAACGCGATTCCGCCGCGTGCCCCGAACGCGACATGGTTTCCGCGACGGCCGTGGTGAATGCGATTACGTCGTGCTTGACCTCTTTTTCGATCTCGTGGATGCGTTCCACGTCGAAGCCGGCGTGGGCGCGCAACATGGGCGGCGCATCGGGCGGAACTACGCCGAGCTCCGCGAGCGCTTCGGACGCCGCCAACTCCACCTCAAGCCATTGTTGGAAGCGATTCTGATCGCTCCAGATCCGGCCCATTTCGGGCCGCGTATATCGAGGAATCATGGGATCAAATATCCACAGGCTGGAGGCCTGCGCTGCTTTCTAAAACCGGTAAACTTCCGAGCACGTGTTCTGGGCGGCAATTGCCACCTGCGCCGTAAAGCCGCGCGCCTGCAAGGCTTGTGCGGCGACCATTTCCACGATCGCGGGGTGATTGTTGTGCTCGCTCAAATGACCCAGGATCAAGTGCCTGGTAGCGGAATCGAGATCCTGCGTTAGATAATCCGAAACGACCAGGTTCGAGAGATGCCCCACGCGGCTCATCACGCGCTGCTTGACCTGCCAGGGATATGGCCCGACTTTCAGCATGTCCAGATCGTGGTTCGCTTCGAGCAGCAGCAGGTGCGCGCGCCGGAGATGAAACTTGATGGATTCCGGGATATAGCCCAAATCCGTCGCGATGCCGATGCGCACGCCTTCCGCTTCGAAGCAGAAACCTACCGGATCTACCGCGTCATGCGGAATGCTGAAACTCTGGACCTCAATATCGCCGATCTCGAAACTTGCCCCGGCCTGATACACTTCCAAGCGCTCGGGCGTGGTTTCGCCCCAATCGATAGCGGGCGCGGTCAAACGCGTCAGGTAAATCGCCTTGCCGATTTTCCTGCGTCCCAATACGGGAAGACCGGAGACGTGATCGGAATGTTCGTGCGTGATCAGGATGGCGTCGAGCGAATCGATGCTCTCGCCGATGGAGGCAAGCCGCTTCGCAATTTCACGCATGCTGAGGCCGGCATCCACCAGGATGCGCGTCCGCCCGGTTGCAATGAAGGCGGCATTTCCGGCGCTTCCGCTCGCTAATACGCAGAATTTAACGATGGTGGGCTCCGATCATTAAGACTCAGAATACACTGAATTGAGGCGAAACAAAACTGGGTGGAAATGTTCTCTGTGTCCGCGGCCACGGCTGCCGGCGTGGGGCCTTCCTACCGGAGCCGGCGGAACAGGCGTGGTTCGATATGGCCTACAATCTCGGTGTGGGTGGCCTGTTGCAATTCAAGAAGTTACTGGCTGCATGCGCGTCGAGAGAGTGGGAAACGGCGGCCACAGAGTGCCGCCGCGCAGGCATTGGCGACGCGCGCAACAGCGAGACGGCAGCACGGTTCCGCCCATCGGCAGCCTGCTAATGCGCGAATTGCAGGCGCGCGGCATAATAATTGCATAAGGGTGATTTCGACATGAAAGTTTTGTTGGTATTGGCATTGCTTGCTAGTCCTGCGCTTGCACAGGACTCCGAAGAGGCGATGCAGCTCTATAACAAGGGCGTTAAGCAGTTGGAAATTGGCAAGGGCGAGGATGCCCGGAAGAGCTTCCAGGAGATCCTCCAAAAATATCCCACCAGCGCTTATTCCAAACTTGCCAAGGAGGGCCTGGACAAGCCGCTGGTCGCGTCTATCGAGTTCAAGGACATCAAACCTCTTTCCGACAAAGAAGTACGAAAGTACTTCGAACTCGCGAATGCCCGTCTGGCGGTGGGCCGGGTTTACTCCGCGGAAGATGGCGAACAGGCGCGCACTCTGCTGGCGCAAATGATGATTAAGAAAAAGATGAAGGCCAAAGAGATCACCATCGTCGCCAAAGATCTTCCGGGAAAACGGGTTGATGTGACCATCACCATTGTGCGGTAGGTCGCCCCGGCCATGAAACTCGCGCGCATCCACCATCACGGCGGACCGGAGGCTCTGGCGTGCGAGGAGGCCCTGGAACCCGTGGCGGGTCCGACGGAGGTGTTGGTCCGCATTCGAGCCTGCGCCCTGAATCATCTCGATCTGTTCGTACGCGCGGGAATTCCCGGGGTGCGGATTGCTATGCCGCGGGTGCTGGGCAGCGATATCGCGGGCGAAGTGGTTACCGTGGGGAAGTCTTGCGAGCGCGTCAAGCCGGGCTGGCGCGTATTACTCTCGCCGGGCTTGAGCTGCCGTCAATGCGAGCACTGTATTGCGGGCAACGATAACCTTTGCCGGCGTTACGAGGTTTTCGGTTATGGGAGGGATGGCGGCAACGCGGAACTGATCGCCGCGCCTGAATATAGCGTCATCCAAATCCCAGATCAATTGAGCTTCGAAGAGGCAGCCGCCGCGCCACTGGTCACGCTTACGGCGTGGCATATGCTGATGGCGCGCGCCAAATTACAGGCGGGGGAAGATGTGCTGGTGCTGGCCGCCTCAAGCGGCGTGGGCTCATGCGCGATTCAGATCGCGAAGCTGTTCCAATGCCGCGTGATTGCCACTGCCGGCGGGGAAGAAAAGCTTGCCAAGGCGCGTGAACTGGGGGCCGATCATGTGATCGACCATTACCAACAGGACATTTCAGCCGAGGTTAAGAAGATCACGGGCCGCCGCGGCGTGGATGTAGTGGTGGAGCATGTGGGCGCCGCGACTTGGTCGAAGAGCCTGGCGTCACTCGCTCCCACAGGCCGCCTGGTCACTTGCGGCGCGACTACGGGTTACGCGGCGGAGATCGACTTACGTTATCTCTTTACGAAACAATACAGCATTCTTGGATCGTACATGGGAACGATGGGCGAGCTGCATCGGGCGCTTCATTTTGTTTTTCGAGGCCGGATAAGGCCCGTGATCGATCGCGTCTACCCGCTTGCCGAAATTCGCGCGGCGCACATGCGGCTCGAAGGCAAGGAACAGTTCGGCAAAATCCTCGTGATTCCGTAGAGATCTGGGGGCGCGATAATCGATCATGAACCTTTTCCGGCTTTTGGGCTGTTTCGCGCTGGGCGTCTGTCTGTTGGCGCAGTCACACTCGAAGCAGGACGAAGCCGCGGCGCGCCAGATGGTGCAAAAGTATATGGACGCGCGCGACCGCCAGGACCCGCGCGCGATCGAGTCACTCTTCACGCCCGACGCGGATCAGTTGGTCTCTTCCGGCGAATGGCGCAAAGGGCGCGCGGACGTTGTGAAAGGAACCATGGCGAGTTCCCAAGCGACTGGCGGCAAGCGGACGGTAACGATCGAATCCCTGCGATTTCTTAGCGCCGACACTGCCCTGGCGGACGGGCGCTACGATCTGACGGGCCTTGCGGGCGGCCAAGACCGACATATGTGGACCTCGATTGTGCTTGTCAAAACCGCTGCCGGGTGGAAGATTGCGGCCATTCGCAATATGCTGCCCGCGCCCCCGGCGCCTGCAAAGTAACCGCGAAAGGCATCCGCGGATCGGGAACAAACGGTCTACTGTCGGCGTCATCAAAGAAGCGAGATCCGTCGAACATCGCCGGCTTCCGGTTCGTACTGGTTCCTAGGAGCCTTTTGAAAATGCGGAAAAACCACCGGGCCGCCGATGGACACAGATCAACGCAGATGAAAAAGATAGCCTTATCGGCGTTCATCTGCGTTAATCGGCGGCCCAAGATCGTTTTTCAACAAGTTCCTAGATCGCGGATTCGCTAAGAATAAGAGCGGAACTCCGTCATAATTGCAGCCCGCGAATCGTTATTAGGAGGAATGGGGAGTGAAGAGGAAGGTCGCGGTCTTTGGCTTAGCCGCATGCTTAGGTTTGCCTGTTCTTGCGCAAACCGCGGCGCCCGCATTTGAAGTGGCATCGGTACGGCGAGCCGGACCGGTCCAAGAAAATGGAAAGGCGCGCCCACATCACGTCAACACTACGCCTGGAAATGTCGTCATGAGAAATATCGGGATGACGGAAGCGGTTCAGTGGGCATACAACGTGGAGGCGTATCAAGTATCCGGACCAAGCTGGATGCCGGCCGAGCATTTCGACATTGTCGCCAAAGCCGGCGGGCCGGCGACGGACGATGAGATGCGCGTCATGATGCAAACGCTGCTGGCCAACCGCTTCGCGTTAACCGTTCACCACGAAAACAAGGAAATGCCGGGCATGGTTCTGCTGGTGGGCAAGGGCGGACCGAAGTTGAAAGCGTCGGAAGAACAGGGTGAAAGCGTCTTCGAACCGGTGCAGAAAAAGATGGCGATTAATATGCGCCGCATGTCGATGCATGAGTTTGCAGCATTGCTTTCGGAGCCTATGCGCAAGCCGGTGATCGACCTGACCGACCTGAAAGGCGCTTTCGATTTCACCCTCGATGCATCCAACTACGCGCCGCCCGAACCGGCGCCGGGCCAACCGCGCGAACAAACAGACGATAGCTACTTAGTGACACGGGCGCTGCAGGATGAACTCGGACTGCGTCTGGAAGCGCGGAAATTGACCATTGACATGGTAGTGGTCGACCACGTGGAGAAGGTCCCCACGGAAAATTAAAGAAAAAACCATGAAATTTCGTGTCAAATCGGAGGCAACCGTCGTCATATAGTCTGACGGTTGACCACGATGCGTGTCCCTCCACAGGTGAGCCTTATCTTATTTGCCTTTCTCTGCGTCTATGGTCAACCTGGGCTGCGGAATAGCGCGCCGCAGCCCGCCACGCCGCCTAAGCTGAATTTTGAAGTAGCCTCGGTCAGACTCAGCGACTCCGCAGCACGCGGAGGCGGTCTTCGCAGCACTCCCGGGCGTCTCAATGCGACGAATATGACGCTAATCAACTATGTCGTCAGCGCCTACGAAATCAGGACGTATCAGTTGGAAGGATTGCCCGCCTGGGCGAAAAACACACGGTACGACGTAATTGCTAAAATAGACGACACCGAAGAGCACGGGGATAAGCCCGCCGAACAGCGCAAGATCGTGATGGCTCACTTGCAGAGCCTGCTTGAAGAGCGCTTCCAACTGAAGTATCACCGCGAGAAGAGGATGCAGCCGGTATTTAATTTAGTAGTGAGCAAGGGCGGTTTCAAGCTGAAGCCGGCAGACCCGAATGCCGCGCCACCTGCGCCGCCGCCGGGAATGCTGACAGTGGGCGCACGCGGTCCGGGCGCTTCCATGAGCGTGACGTTCAACAACGGAAGAATTGTGGGGAATTACCGGAACTACGGTATGACGCAACTTGCAGCCATCCTGACCGGCCAGGTAAACCGGCAGGTAATCGACTTAACCGATATCAAAGGGGTATATAACTTCTCGCTTGAAATGTCGATGGATGGCGGCGGTCTGGCAGTGGCTTTGCCAGTTGCGGGCGGATCGTCTCAGCCTGCGCAGATCCCCGAGACAGGGCCTTCGGTCTTCACGTCGATTCAGGATCTTGGCCTAAAGCTCGAGGCCGCCAAGGCCGAGACTGATATGTTCATCGTGGATCGCATCGAAAGGCCTGTGGAGAACTAATGATGCGCGCGGCTGCCATAGTCACTATCGTTGCATCTTTCGCCCTCTCCACAGGCGCCGCGGTCGCCCAGGACTTAGGTAAGCAGGGCTTAGCTAAGCAAGCCTTTGAAGTAGCGTCCATCAAGCCAGCCGATCCGAATGCGCACGGTTCGAGTAGTCATACCGACCGCCGTTTTGTGACTATCCAGAATTGGACCGTGAAGAGACTGGTCCAGCGTGCTTTCGGGATAGAGGACTATCAAATCACAGGCGGGCCGAATTGGCTCGATTCCTATCACTTCGATATCAACGCGAAAGTAGACGAGGCAGAGCCGGAACTGAAGGGCGAGGAAGGCCAAAAACGGCTTCGCGCCATGTTCCAATCGCTGCTGATCGAGCGGTTTGGGTTTCAGTTTCACCACGAAACCAAGACTCTTCCTGTCTATAACTTAGTGACCGCGAAGAATGGATTCAAGCTGACTCCGGTGGAAGGAAACGGCAGCCAGTCGATGAGCAGCGGCAACGGCAGATTGACCTGCAAAGGCGTCGACATGCCTGCCTTGGCCGTTTTTCTTTCGCGGACCATGGAACGTCCCGTGCTTGATACAACCACCGTTTCGGGAGTTTTCGATTTTAAGCTCGAGTGGTCCCAGCAGCAGGAGCCTGGGGCCAAGGCGCCGGATGCGAACGAACCTGCCGGCCCCTCGATCTTCACCGCTCTACAAGAACAACTGGGACTCAAGTTGGAATCGACTAAAGGTCCAGTAGAAATCATAGTCGTCGATCATGCAGAAAAACCAACCGAAAATTAGTGCAATTCACGGCGCACGGCGCGCGCGGATGCGGCGCCCCGGGCTATTTGCTTCGCTGGCGATCGCGCTCGCCCTTGCGCTGCCGCTGGCAGCTACCGAGCATCACGGCGTCGTCAAGTTCGCCGGCCTGCCCATTCCCGGAGTCACGGTTACGGCTTCGCAGGGCGATAAGAAATTCACTGCCGTGAGCGACGACCAAGGCATCTATTCCTTCCCGAACCTGACTGACGGCTTGTGGAATATCCAGGTAGAGATGCTGTGTTTCGAAACCATTAAACGGGAGATTGCCGTCGCAGCAGATGCGCCTAGCCCCGAATGGGATTTGAAACTGGAATCGTTCGACCAGATCAAAGCGTCCGCGCCGCCGCCCGCACCCTCCGCGCCCGCGGCGACGAGCGCCGCCGCTAATACTACGGTCAGCGTGGCAAACACGACCAATCCGTCCGTTGCCGCGAGCGCGGCCGCGGCTCCGGCGAAGGGAAAAGGTAAGAAGGGCGCGGCGGCCGGCCCCCCCACCGCCGCACAAACCGGATTCCAACGCGCGCAAGTGAACGCGTCGCCCGGCACTGCAACCAGCGCTCCCGCAGAAGCAGCGATTACCCCGGACGAGGCCAGCAAGGCCCCTTCGGATGGCTTACTTATCAACGGCAGCGTGAATAACGGGGCGGCATCGCCATTTGCGCAAAGCGCCGCCTTCGGCAATGCGCGCCGCGGCGGCCGTTCGTTATACAACGGCAGCGTTGGCGTGGTTCTAGATAGTTCAGTACTCGACGCCGAGAATTACTCGCTTACCGGACAACCCACCCCCAAGCCGCCTTACACGCAGCTCACGGGCTTAGTCAACTTCGGCGGCCCGATCAAGATTCCGCATATCAAGTTTAAGTCCGCGCCTTACTTCAACGTGAACTATCAGTATCTGCACAATCACAATGCGAATATTCAATCCGGCCTCATGCCCACCGCGGCGGAGCGTGGGGGGGACTTCTCGGCATTGCCCTCGATCATTTACGATCCACTGACCGGCAATCCGTTCCCGGGCAACATCATTCCGCAGGGCCGCATCAGTCCGCAGGCGTCGGCGCTGCTCGGCTACTATCCACAGCCGACCTTCGCCGGTTCTATCTATAACTACCAGGCGGCCGTGGTGGGCGTGAACTCATCCAATAGTATGCAAGTGCGGGTCAATAAGAGCCTGAGTCCGCGGTGGCAGATCAATGGCATCTATGCCTTCCAACATGCTGCTCTGCAATCGCCGAACTTATTCGATTTTCTGGATGAGACGCATTCGTTCGGGCAGCGAGCCAACGTGAACCTCTCGCACCGCATCGGCACGCGCATGTTTCTCAACTTAGGAGCGGAATACAGCAGAAGCTCCAGCGTGGTCACTCCCTATTTTGCGAATCGAACGAACGTGTCCGGCAATGCGGGAATTAACGGAAACAATCAGGAAGCCATCAACTGGGGACCGCCGAGTCTTAACTTCACCCAGGGACTCACCGGTCTTTACGATTCGAAATACTCCGCGACTCACAACCAGACGACAGCGGCATCCGCCAGCCTGAGCTGGTCGCATTCGCCGCACAACTTCCAATTCGGCGGCGATCTGCGGCGGCAGCAGTTCAACCTAGACAGCCAGTCGAACCCGCGCGGCAATCTCACCTTTAACGGCGCCGCTACGCAAGAAAACCTGAACGGGGTGATCGTGCCCGGAACCGGCTCAGACGTGGCCGATTTCCTGTTGGGCGTTCCGGATACCAGCACTCTGGCTTTTGGCAATGCGGATAAGTACCTGCGCGGATGGTTCGACGATTTATATCTCAACGACGATTGGCGCGTAAGCCCCGGGTTTACGTTGAACTTCGGTCTCCGTTGGGACTATAACTCCCCGCTGGTAGAGAAATATAACCGCTTGGTCAATCTCGATATCGCCCCCGGCTATACGGCGGAGGCGCCTGTGGTCGCCACGAATCCGGTGGGACCGGTCACGGGCACGCATTATGCTTCTTCACTGGTAAATCCCGACAAGTCCGGTTTTTCGCCGCGCGTCGGAATTGCATGGCGGCCCTTCCCTGCCTCCTCATTCGTGGTCCGGGCGGGCTACGGTCTGAATTTTAATACTTCGAACTACAACGCCATCGCAGGAAGCATGTCGCAGCAATCGCCGCTTTCGAGGAGCCTGAATGCGGTGAATTCGCCAACCAATCCGCTGACACTGGCGAACGCATTTTACGCAGACCCGAATGTTACGACAGATACCTACGCGGTCGACCCTCACTTCCGCATCGGCTACGCGCAGAGTTGGAATGTGGTCCTGCAGCGCGACTTGCCCGCGGCGCTGGTTATGAACGTGACTTACCTGGGGGTGAAGGGCACGCGCGCGCAGCAGGCGTTCTACCCGAACACCTACCCGCCGGGCGCGGTGGATCCATGCCCGTCGTGCCCATCGGGTTTTCTGGTGGAGACTTCGAACGGCAACTCGTCGCGCGAATCCGGCCAGATTCAAATGCGCCGCCGGCTGCGCAGCGGCCTCACGGCGTCGGCAACCTATACTTACTCGAAATCGATCGACGACGCCGGCCTGGGCGGCGGGATTGGGGGGTTGATCGCGCAAAACTGGCTGGACCTATCGGCCGAGCGCGGTCTCTCCGCCTTCGACCAGCGGCACCTGCTCAACCTGGTGGCGCAATACAGCAGCGGCGTGGGAGTAGCCGGCGGAACGCTGCTCGCCGGATGGCGGGGCACGCTGGTGAAGGATTGGACGTTCACGAGCAATGTCAACATCGGCTCGGGTCTGCCAATCACGCCCTCGTGCGCGCGGTGCATTCTCACGGGATCCGCGGTCAACGGTCCGGTCCGGCCGGAGTATACCGGGGTGGATCTTTACGCCGCGTCTCCGGGGATGTATCTGAACCCGCTGGCTTACACGACTCCGATTCCGGGACAGTGGGGCAACGCCGGGCGCGATTCGATCACGGGGCCCGGACAATTCAGCTTGAACGCATCGATGGCGCGCACGTTCCGCATCAACGACCGCTTCAATACCGATCTGCGTTTTGATTCGACCAACGCGCTGAACCACGTCGTGTTTGGCGCCTGGAACGCGCAATACGGCAATACCCAATTCGGTTTCCCGATCAACCCGAACGGAATGCGCACCGTGAAGGTCACCTTGAGATTGAGGTTCTAACATGCAAAAGACGTTTTCTGGAATCGCGGTGTTCGCTCTCGCCGCCGCATTGGCTCAGCAACAGCCGAAACCTCAACAAGCTCAACAGACCGGAGCCCAGGCGGCCTCGCAACAGGCGACAGGGGGCGACGTCACTTTCTCTACCTCTGCCCATCTGGTGATCGAGGACGTCACGGTCAAGGACAAAAGCGGCAAGACTATCGAAGGCTTGAAAGCGGAAGACTTCGTGGTCACCGAAGACGGCAAGCCGCAAAAGATCAGCTTCTGCACCTTCCAAAACCTCCCAGACACGCCGGCCGATGCGCCGACCACGCAGCTTTTGCGCCGCGAAACGGAAGTGGCCGCCGTCACGGCGACGCAGATCCAGCCAGAAGCGCCGGGCGATCTTCGATATAAGGACCGCCGCCTGCTGACCATCTATTTAGATATGAGCGCCATGCCGCAGGCCGACCAACTGCGCGCGCTCGATGCGGCGCAGAAATTCGTGAAGTCGCAGATGGCGGCGCCCGACTTGATGGCGATCATGGAATACACCGGCGGCGCGGTGAAGGTGATGACGGATTTTACCGATGACCGAGAGAAATTGCTTACGGTAATCGGCACGATTATCGCGGGCGAAGGCCAGGGCTTCGACGAAGACCCGGCGGACGCCAGTTCCGCCGACACGGGCGCCGCGTTCGGGCAGGATGATGGCGAGTTCAACATCTTCAATACCGACCGGCAGTTGGCCGCCATCCAGACGGCGATCGGTATGCTGAAGTCGCTCAACGAGAAGAAGGCGCTGATCTATTTCGCGAGCGGCCTGCGGCTCAACGGGATCGATAACCAGGCGCAATTGAAAGCCATGACCAACGCCGCGATTCGCGCCAACGTCAGCATCTGGAGCATTGATGCGCGCGGCCTGATGGCTTCGGCCCCGCTGGGCGATGCGACGAAGGGTTCGCCAGGAGGGGTTGCCATGTATTCGGGCGCCTCCGCGCTGGCCGGAGCGGGCAATTTCCAAAGATCGCAGGATACGCTTTATGCGATCGCGGCCGATACGGGCGGCAAAGCCCTGCTCGATTTCAATGACCTTGGAAAAGGCATCGTGGAGGCGCAGAAGGGGCTGGGCAGCTACTATGTGATCGGGTATTACACCACCAATACGACTCCCGACGGCAAATTCCGCAAGGTGGACGTGGCATTGAAGGAGATCCAGGGCAAGCTCGACTTCCGGCACGGATACTATGCGGACAAGGTATTCGGTAAATTCAATGCGGCCGACAAGGAACGGCAGCTCGAGGATGCGCTGATGCTGCAGGATCCGGTGACCGACCTCACCATCCAGATGGAGGTCAATTACTTTCAGTTGAACCGCGCCGAATATTACGTGCCGTTGATGATCAAGATTCCCGGCAGCGAATTAGCGCTCGCCCGGCGCGGCGGCGCGGAGCATACGGTGATCGAGTTTATCGGCGAAATCAAGGACGATTTCGGCAGCACGATCCAGAACATTCGCGACCACGTGGACATGAAGCTTACTGGAGAGACAGCCGCCGAGTTAGCGAAAAAGCCCATCCAGTACGATGCCGGTTACACTCTGCTGCCCGGCGCCTACACCATTAAGATACTTGCGCGCGACGATGAGACCGGTCGCATTGGAACTTACATTCACAAGTTTGTGATCCCGAATCTCAACAAAGAAGACAAGCGGATCCCAATCAGCTCGGTGGTATTGAGCAGCCAGCGTCAAGACATGCACTCGGCGCTGTACACTGCGGGCAAGGATAAGGACCAACTGGTCAATCCGCTGGTCCAAGAGGGAATGAAGCTGATACCTAGCGTGACTCGCGTCTTCAGTAAGAACCGCGACATGTACGTGTATCTGCAGGCCTATGAACGGACCGCGACGACTTTTCAACCGCTGGTGGCGTTTGTGACATTCTATCGCGGGCAGACCAAGGCGTTTGAGACCACGCCGCTGCCCGTGACGGAGGGCGTCAATAACAGCTTAAAGACGGTACCGTTGAAGTTCAACTTGTCACTAGCGCAGCTCACGCCGGGAAGGTATAACTGCCAGGTTACGGTGCTCGATCCGACGGGGCAGAAGGCCGCGTTCTGGCAGGCTCCGGTGCTGCTGGTGCAGTAGCGCGCGCGGGCTGGCGCCCGCGGGAGTCGAGGAAGCCGAGGGAGTCTAGGAAGTCTAGGAATGTTGCGCTAGCGCGCAGCTGGCGCGGTTGGCGTCGGGGAGCAGGAGTCGTGGTAGCCCGAATGGTAGCGCTGTGCGCACGGGCTGGCGCCCGCGGGAATCGAGGAAGTCTAGGGAGCCGAGGAAATCGAGATTTGTTCTTCGGCCTGCGCGCGACCGGCCGATTGCACCGGTTGCGAGCATATACTCTGTCCCGCCGCGGGTGACAATGTGGAGGGAGAGAATGGCCGGGCGGAGCATTGGCGCCGCCTCTGTCCGGCTTCGCCGCCGGACATCAATCGGTTCGCAGCGTTTTGTAGTTCAGGGTTAACGCGTTCAACTTGACAGAACCGAAGCCCTTTGAACGAGTCTATTCAGCCTCGAATCGCGATCTGGCGAGTTCCGACTGGCGAATGATGCTTCCGAGCGTGCCGCGCCGGAGCGGGTCATGCAACACACAGGGGAATCGTAAGAATCGTCGCCGCTGACCGCTTCTGCATGATTCGATGGCTACGGCGCTGGCGAACGGCGTCGAAGCCATTTTGTTCGGGAATTCGGCAGACTTCCGAGCCCGAAAGAACGCGGAGTTTACCCAACCGGTACCTCGACCTGAGTTATGAAGACGTCGTGGTGAACCCGCCAGGCGATTTGCGATGGTGATGCCGCCTCGAAAAACAGCGTCAAGGCCTCGATCAGGTTAGCGCGCGACTCTTCAATCGAAGCACCCTGGCTTGCGATGTCTAGTTCTGGGCACAACGCAACGTATCCGTCGTCCTCACGCTCGATAATCGCGGTTAGGCGTTGCGTTGGTTTCATGATCCGAGTCTACACCGGACATCGTTCGGGACTGGAAGGGAGGAGTGAGGAGGTGCGTGGGTTGACGCCCGCGGGAGTCAGGGAAGTCGAGGAATCGCTGGGCGGGCACATGGGCTGACGCTGCGAGAGCCGGAACGTTACGCTACGCGGGCTGACGCCCGCAGGCGTCGAGGGACAGTCTGAGGTTACTGATTGTTGCGACTCACGCACGGCCCGCTATTCTGACTTCCTCGACTCCCTCGACTTCCTTGACTCCTCCCCACTCACAGCTCGGTTCGAGGATGCCGGCTCCAGGTCGAGTGAATAGAGATTCCGCCGTTTACGTTGTCCAGGCGGATTTTGGCTCCGGCGCCGTGTACTACTAGCTGCTGGGCGCCGTCAACTCGGGAGGGGCGGCCGAATTCGGTGTCGATGCCTCCGCTTACGTTGCGCGCGTTCAGGTTGGCCTTTACTCCGTAGGGCAATAGAAGATGGATGGGGCCGTTCACTGAGCGAAGGACGATTGGCTGCGCTGGACATACGCGATTGAAGTCCGCTTCCAGTTGGCCATTGACCGTCGATAGGTCGGCCCGGCCTTCGAGCTTTCGGGCTGTGATGCTGCCGTTGACCGACGAGGCTTTTACGGGTCCGGAAATGCCGCTGATGGTTAATCCGCCGTTGCCCAGTTTGACGTCTTCCAGGTTGGTCGAGCGCGGGACGCTGATGCGATATTCCACCTTGGCCGGATGTTGCGTGGCCTCGCCGGCGTATTGCGTGCGAATCGAAAGCGACCCGTCTGCGGGCAGGACTACGATATGAGCGTCATTGGCGCGCCGCATGTCGGAGGCCTGCTTCACTGCTTCAACCAGGACGTCATCGCGGTCCCACGCCACAATGCTGACGTTGCCGTACTGATTCTCGATGGTCACTCGGCCGTTTTGGCCGAGCGTGAAGAATTGACGGAATTCCACCCTGGGAGCCACCGCCACATTGGCCGACACAACACCGCTGGAACACACGCCCAGCAGCGCAATACAAAAGCCGTTCCGTAGTCCGGACATCGGATTGCCTCGAGAACAGTTCCGCTCGCCGTGTCAGCGCTCTAGATTCGAGCGCCGCCCCGGGAGTGAAAGAAAAACGTGCGGTTAATGTTTGGCGGCGGATTGCGTGGTTTCCACGATTCTGCCGTCGAATAAACGAATGGTGCGGTCCGCGAATTCCGCATACCGCGGATCATGCGTGACCATGCAAATGGTGGAACCGGCCGCGTGAAGCTCTTTTAAGAGATTCATGACGGCTTCGCCGTTGGCCGAATCCAAGTTTCCGGTGGGTTCGTCCGCGAGGAGAATCAAAGGATCGCCGCTGAGAGCGCGAGCCACGGCCACGCGCTGTTGTTGACCGCCCGAAAGCTGCGAGGGATAGTGCTTCATGCGGTGCGACATCCCAACCCGTTCGAGGGCCTCTTGCACGCGGCGCTTGCGCTCGGAAGACGGCATGCCGCGATAGGTCAGCGGCAGTTCCACGTTCTCATATACCGTCAGATCGCCAATCAGGTTGAACGCCTGGAAAATAAAGCCGATCTCGCGGTTGCGGATACGCGCCCGCTCGGAAAGCTTCAAACCCGTCACGGACTTTCCGTTTAACGAGTACACCCCGTCCGACGGGGTATCGAGCAGCCCGAGAATCGCCAGCAGCGTCGATTTGCCGCAGCCGGAAGGCCCGGAGATCGACAGATACTCCCCCCGCTTGACTTCGAAATGGATACCCGCGAGCGCGTGCGTCTCCACCTCATCCGTTACGAAAACCTTGCTCACCTGATCGAGTTTGATCAACGGCTGCGAGTCATTGTCCATTTTAATTGCCCTTTCCAAGTACTCGAATGAATCTGTGGATCTATTCTAATTTAATCCGGTCGTAAGCGTCGTAAGCCGACATATCAGATAAAATCACTTTATCGCCGACGTTTAACCCCGCCTTGACTTCGATCGTGTTGACCGACGCCCGGCCAAACGTCACCTTAATCTTACTGGCGTACTTTCCGTCGGGTTCCACTTTAAAGAGCTGCACCGTGCTGTCCTGCTGCCCGAAGACCGGGCGATCGACAAAGACCACCTCACTGAGACGCATCAATTCAATCTTTCCATCCACGCTCAGATCGGGCCGGGCGCCGTGCGGCAGCGCTCCTTTTAAAGCGACGTCGACGGTTACCGTTCCGTTGATGATCGATGTATCGATTCTAGATACGCGACCTTCGACCAATCCGTTCGATCCACCTCCGGCAAGACGCGTATCGATGATCGCGAGTTGACCGGGCGCCACATCTTTAACTTGTGTTTCGGCGATCTTCAATTCCGCCTTGAGGTGGGTCGGCTGAGCCACTTTACCCAGGGGAGTACCTGCAGTCACGTTCTGTCCAGCTTCCACCGGCGTGGCCAGCGCTTCCAGCATGCCATCGAAACCGGCGCGGATCTTGAGCTGGTCGACCTGGCTCTTCTTCAAATCGAACTGCCCGCGAAATTGGTCTACGCGAGTCTGCTGAGCCGCTAACTGCGATTCGTCGGCCGATTTGGTCACTTCCAAACGCTGTTGTTGAAATTCGTACTGCTGCTCTAGTTGATTGGCCTTTTCGGTAGAGATCTTGGCGTCGATATCCGAAATCAGGCCGTTCTTCAAGAGCTGCTGGTCGCGATCGGCCTGCAAACGGGCGGTAGCCAGATCAGCTTTGGTTTGCGAGGCTTGGGCCTGCAGGTCGAGCCGCGCCTTTTGCAAGGTGGCCTTTAGCGTTTGATAATCTGCTTCGGCCCCGCGCACCGTGCTCTCCGCGTCACGGGTCTGCGATTCGAGCTCAGGGCTTGAAAGAAGCATCACCACGGAATCGGCCCGCACGGGGTTACCGGGTTGAATGATGATGCGCTCGATGCGGCCCGCGGTTTGCGCCGGAATGACCATCGTATCCTCAGGAACCAGCGTACCGATTCCACTGACCTCAAGCACCATCGGGCCTCGCCGGACGGTTCCCGGCCAGAGCGTCGACATCGGAACGCCGGGCGCCGCAGGTTTGAGTTTGCCCAGCGTCAGCGTGGTTCCTATAACTACGCCTGAAATAATAACGATGGCAATTGTCCACCGGATGGCCTTTCTTCTGCCGACATTCTTGCGCTGTATGTCCATTTTGGGATTCCGGGCCATGGAAAGGGCACGGCTCCTGCCATCGTTGCGTCGGCGTAACACTATGACGCAGATGGAGAAAATCCGTTAGCCGGGAATCGGGCGGTGTCCGCTTGTGGGACCGGATGGGCGAAAGTAGGACAAGGCCCGGCTTAGGCGGGGGCGCCCGGTATTTCCCGGCTAGCGCCTGAACCAGCCTGGTCCTACGCGGAGATGGTGAATGACCCAATCCGGGGCTGTGACGAAGATGGTGAAGCCAATGAGGGCATGAGCTAAACCCAGGAAATAAAGGTTCTTATGGCGGCGGTAGACGATATTGGCGCAGTATCCGCAGGCGAGGGTGGTAATCATCAGGAACCAGTTGGGGAGGTGAGCCAAGGAAAAGAGGGTGGTCGCTAGAGTGGCTGCTTTGGCCGGCGACAGGGAGCGATCCAGCCGATTGAGGAAATAGCCGTTCAGCAGGTATTGCTGGAAGAATCCCCACGGCAGATACAATCCGAGGGAAAGCGCCGATCCAAGCGTGGTCATAGGCCGCAGGGGCCCCATTTCCATAGCGCCGACCCATACGATGGCAATCAGCAGCCCCACGGCGGGCCCGTAGCGGCGCAGACAGGTGAGGAACTCCTGTGGGCGGCAGCTGAGGCTGGCGGGGCGTTCGCCGTGCAAGAAGTGCGAGAGAACAACCAGCGGTGGAAGCAAGATCCACGACCACGGATGCGCCGCCCGGAACCGCCAAATGTAAGCCATGATGAGAAAAAACAGAGTGAGCGATTCGAGGATTGGAAAGCGGCAACGAACCGGGGCTTGCGGGGCCATACTAGAAGAAAAAGTGCTTCGTCCAATCCACCATCATGTGGAGGGTGGCAGATGAGACAAGGGTACGCGCTTTCCCGAAGACTTGGCCATAGGCGACTCCCGCGATGGTGGCGACAATCATATAACGCCAGTTCGGCCCCGGCTGTGGACCGTTATCCAGGTGCGCGCAGCCAAAGATGAAGCTGGCCACAATGAGGGTGCGCGTGGAGTCACCGAAACGCTGCATCATCAGGTTTTGAATCAGACCACGAAACAGGATCTCCTCGGGCAGCGCCGTTCCGGCGAAAATGATGGCGACGGCCGCGGACATTTTCCCGGCCGTTTGCGTGGGCAGGTGGGGCGGCGGGATGAAGGCGATGGCGATGCCTATGATGATCAGAACGGGAGCGAGAGGAACAAAACCGGCCAGCGGCAGCCAGAGATCGGACCACCGGCGCGGCAGGTTGTATTTCATGCCTTCTATGCGGCGGAAGCCGAGAAACAGCGTCAAACCGAGCAAAATCGCGATGCCGTAACCAACGCTATGCAGAAAGCCCTGCTGCGAGCGGGAAATCAGAGTGGCGCCGATGTTGAACTCGATGGGCAGCCAGAGAAGCAGGATTGCCAGGAAATCTGCGCGCGAGCCGATGAGATATAGCGACAGCGTGGGCGCCAGGGAGTAAATAAAGACCAGGGTCGCCAGCATAGGGCTGAACGCGGAAACCGCTGCCGAAGCGGCCGCGAAGAACGCGGTGAGCACGAATGGCGCGACGAAGACCAGCCAGGGACGGCTCTTGAAAGCCGTTTGCATGGTTAGCCGCACACCGGGCGCGAACCAGGCGAACACGCCCGCCAGCATCGCGCACAGGATTGCGGTTTGCGGCATGCTTCACAATAACAATCCGGCTGGCCCGGGGCGATCTGCCATACTGGCGAAAAGATGATGCCCGAACTGCTGCCGGAAGATTGTCACGAGGAGGTGGCGGCGTTCCTTCGCAGCGTGTTTCCCGGATCGGGTAATGCGCAATTTCAAGATCGTAAGCTGCGCTATTGGAAATACTACGCGCCCCATCCATTCTCAAAGGGGACGCGCTGTTATGTGTTTCGCGACGCACAAGGTCTGATTGCGCATGGCGGCGTCAGCCCGTTGGAGTACTGCACGGCGGACGGGATAAAGACCAGCTTTCAGGTGATCGATTGGGCCGGTTCTCCACGGCGACCGGGTTCCGGATTCATGCTGTTCCGGGCGCTTTGGCCCACAGCCGATACGTATCTCGGCTTGGGCGGATCCGATGATGCGCTAAAGGTAATGCGGCGCATCCCTGCGGTCCATCCTGCCGGCAATATGGAGTATTTCGCCTATCCGCTGCGACCTTGGGGACAACTGGCCACGAGTTCGTGGAACTGGAGATCACCCTTGAAGTGGGCGCGCAGTTGGAAATGGCGCCTGGCGCGGAAGAGACCGTCGCTTTCCGCGTGGAAGGCGATCCCAGTGAAACGGGTGCGCGAGGAGGAGGCGCCGCTGCTTGTTCCGGTAAGCGATGGAGTCTATACGCCGCTAAGGCGGACCCCCGCGCTGGTGAACTATTGGCTGGCATGTCCGGCCGGGCGTGTGCAGGCATGGCGGCTCGAGTATCGGGGAGCCGCCGTGGGCTATCTGGTGCTGGCGTTCCTGCGGAAGGTTGCCCGCATTGCCGATCTTATTGTAAATACGCCTGCGGCACCGTTGGCCGAAGCCTTCTCGCTGGCGATCGATCTGGCCGCAACGGATGGCGATGTTTGCGAACTAGACGCCGCCAGTAGCGCCCCACCGGCAATTCGGGCGATGGGCGAGGCCGGGATGATCCGGCGGGATTCGTACGGGATTTTCCTTGGCGATCCCCGCGGCAGCCTACCCACAGACTTGCCGATCGAAGCAAATCTTACTATCGGCGACGGGTTCTATCAACAAAGCGAGCAACCGTACTTTCATAGCTTTTGACTGTAGTTATACTGAACAACAAGGCCCCGAGGATCAATGACTGACGAGGAATTCCTGAAGGGATTTACTGAGGTAGTAGCGGCCGATGAGGGTAGTCTTGCCCTGGACACTCCTCTTGCGAGCCTGGAAGGGTGGGACTCGGTAGCATACCTTGGCGCGATGGTATTTGTCGAGGAGAGCATGGGCGTAACTCTCACGCCCGAAATGCTACTCAACGTCAACACGACGGCCGATATTCTCTCTACCGCGCGCGCACTGCAAGCCTGAGCGATGCCCCACAACAGCATTCTCGCCATCGCTTACCGACTGGGTACGGAGCGGATTACCTACGATGACATCGCCGCACGCTTTGGAGCCGAGGCGGCGGCGAAGGTACTCAAGGGCTCCGGCATTCGCAACCGTTACGTGGCGCCAAAGGGCGTGTGCGGCTCCGATCTGGCGCTGGGAGCGGCCGAAGAGTTATTCGCGGCCCAACCGGAAGCGCGCGGCAAGATCGATATTCATATTCACTGTACGCAGAGTCCCGATTTTTTTCTCCCCACTACTGCCTGCGTTTTGCACGAGAAGTTGGGATTGAAAAAGGAGTGCGCCAGCTTCGATATCAATCTCGGCTGTTCGCAATATATTTATGCGCTTTCGGTGGCGGATGCGATGCTGTCGGCCGGAATCGGGCGCATGGCTCTGGTGACTACCGGCGATACCATGAGCCAGACGATTCACCCCAAAGACCGAGCGCTGGCCCCAATTCTGGGCGATGCCGGCAGCGCCAGCCTGGTGGGCAAAGCGGAAGATGGTACGGGGTTTCTCGGCTTTTCGATGGGCACAGATGGCTCAGGGGCGAAACACCTGATGCTGCCCGCGGGCGGCTTCCGTACGCCAATTTCGGCGGCGACGTCGGTTGAGACGACGGACGCCGAGGGGAACGTGCGATCCCCCGAAAATCTCTATATGAATGGCGCGGCCATATTCCACTTTGCCATTACGGTGGTGCCCGCGACGGTCAAACGGCTGCTTGCTCAGCTCAATTTGGCGATGGACGATATCGATCTGTTTCTGTTTCATCAGGCGAACCGCTATATGCTCGATTACCTGGTGAAAAAGCTGGCCATTCCGCAGGAGAAGACGTTCTTCTACATCGACGAGGTGGGAAACACCAGCGGCAGTACCATGCCACTGGTGTTGGCTGAAGCCGTTCGGGCGGGAAAAGTGCAAGCCGGCATGAAAATCCTCATGATTGTGTTCGGCGTTGGTCTGAGTTGGGCGGCGACGGTGATGACGGCCCCGGCCGCGTTGGCCGAAAGCCGCGCCGCCGCGCCGGAGCCTGCCATATGAGTGATTTTTCTGGCAAGCGGATTTTGGTAACCGGCGCATCTTCCGGGCTGGGCTTGGCGTGCGCCTCGGCTTTGGCATCGGATGGCGCCCAGCTTGTGGTGGCGGCCAGAAGAATGGACGAATTGACGGCGCATTTTCCCGCGCCACATTTGGCCATTGGCTGCGATGTGAGCCGCGAAGAGGATTGCAAGGCTTTGGCGGCGCAACTGAAACAGCAGGGCATCGCTTTAGATGGCACGGTATTGGCGGCGGGCGCCCAAACGGTGAAGCCGCTCATGATGGAATCGCAGGCAAGCCTGAATGCAAGCTGGAGCATCAACGTGTTCGGCTCGCTGGGGTTGCTGGCGGTTTTGTTGAAGTCGCGATTGATCGCCAAGGGCGCGGGAATTGTGCTGTTTTCTTCGGCGGCGGCCTCGGCCGGGGGCGCGGGGCTGGCAGGCTATGCGGCGAGCAAGGGCGCACTTGAGGCCGCCACGCGCTCGCTGGCGTTGGAACTGGCGTCCCAAGGCATTCGGGTTAACGCCATCGCGCCGGGGGTGGTGGAATCGCCCATGTCCTCGCAATACCTTTCGCGTATGACGGCGGAACAGGTAGAGCGGCTACGCGCGCAACATCCACTGGGCTTCGGCAAGCCGGAGGATATCGCAGGCCCGGTGTCGTTTTTGCTCTCCCCGGCGGCGCGCTGGATCACGGGGGCGATCATTAACGTCGATGGAGGGTTAACCAGCCATTAACCGTCATGACTTCCGCATCGCTCACTTACGATGAACTGACGCTTGGACTTAGCCGCTCTTTTCGCCGTACGATTTCAGAACGCGATATCGACGATTTCGGACGCTTGTCGGGCGACGTGAGCCCGTTGCATTCGAGCGACGTCTATGCGGCATCGCAGACGCAGTATCCCCGCCGCCTGGTGCATGGAATGCATCTGGCATCGCTGGTTTCCTGCCTGGTAGGCATGCATCTGCCGGGATTCCGCAGCGTCTGCCTCTCGCAATCCTTCGACTTCGTGCAGCCGGTATATGCCGGGCAAGAGGTGGAAGTCAGCGGCGAGGTGGCGAGCAAACAGGATACGACGCGCACTATTGTTCTACGCACGCGCGTCTCGGCTGACAGCGTGGTCTGCGTGAAGGGGAAGGCGATTGTGCAGGTGCTAGACAGCGAACTTGTTGCTTCATGAGCGACCTGGAACAGCTTTTTGCGGCGCGTGAAGAACGCCTGGGCGTCGCAGAAATGTTGCGGCTGCGAGATACTGCCGAAGCGCTGGCGAACCCGGGTGAAGCGCTGCGGCAAGGCCCGTTCACACAGGCGCGGGGCTGGTTTCAGGCGGCGCTTCTGGAGCGACTGGGGCAATTCGCCGAGGCCGCGGGGCTGCTCGAATCGCTACCGGAGCCGGATTGGGGCGATGCACGGGCGCTCTGGCTGCTGAGCCGCGCGCACCTGGCTATGCAAAGCGACGCGGAGCCGCGCCATCTGCTGCACCATGCGACGAGAGCCGCGGAATCTTACCGGCTGCTGCGGCAACTGGATAGCGCCTGGCGGCGGTGGGTCAAGCGAGGCGGCGGCAATGGTTTGAGGCCGCTGCGCATCGCCTTCGCGGGCACGGTGACCGCCGATTTCCTCTTCCCCGCCCTGAGAGCCGGCCTGTTTGCCGACGGCTTTCTGCCTGAGATATGGAGCGCCCCGTTCGGTCAATACCAACAGGTGATTCTGGCGGACGATGCCGGGCTGCGTGAATTCAGGCCCGATCTTGTGGTGCTGGCCACGGATTGGCGAAGCGCCGCACAGGCCGCTTCACCAGCCTCCCACGTTAAGGAACTGGCCGCGCTTTGGTCGATTTGCCGGGACCGTTATGGATCGGCGGTAATTCAATGGAATTACGAAATCCCGGCGTTAGATCCAATGGGCCGGCTGGGAAGACTGCGCGCGGATGCCCGTAATCATCGCCTGCATACGATGAACGAGGAATTGTGGGAGGCCGAGCGAAGCGGCCAAGGCGCGTTCATTCTGGATATCGACGGCATTGCCTCTGAGTTTGGAAAGTCGAAATGGGAGGACGGATCGGCGTGGGAGATTTCGCGCCAGTATCCTTCGGCCGCGGCGACTCCGCTGCTGGCCCGTCATATGGCGGCGATGATTCGGGGCATTCGCGGCGTTTCCTCGAAGTGTCTGGTTCTCGATTTGGATAATACGATGTGGGGCGGCGTGATCGGCGATGACGGCCTGGAAGGAATCCAACTCGGCGGCACAGGCTCTGGGGCCGGATTTCGCCTCTTTCAGGAATACGTGCGCGACCTCAGCCGCCGCGGCGTGCTTTTGGCGGTGTGCTCCAAGAACGACATGGAGAACGCCCTGCTGCCGTTCCGGCGGCATCCCGAGATGGCGCTGAAGGAATCGGATATCGCGGTCTTTCGCGTCAACTGGGAGCCGAAGGAAAGCAACCTGCGCGCGATTGCGGCGGTGATCAACATTGGAACCGACAGCTTGGTCTTCGTCGACGACAATCCCGCGGAACGGGCGCGGATTCGCCAAACCATGCCGGAGGTGGAAGTAATCGAACTGCCCGCCGACCCTAACGGTTTCCGGCAGGCGTTGCATGACGCCCTGCGCTTCGAGGCGGTTTCCGTCACCGAAGAGGACCTTCTGCGCAATCGGTCGATTCACGCAAACGTCCTGCGCGAGGAGCTGGCGGAGAGGGCCGCGACGCCCGAGGCCTATCTGCAAGGCCTGGGAATGCGTGTGATGGTTCAGCCGTTCAACGGGATGAATCTGCCACGCATCGTGCAACTGATAAATAAGACGAATCAATTCAACCTGACGGGAGTCCGAACCAATGAGGCCGAAGTTAAGGGATGGATGGCGCGCACGGGGTTTTATGGCCAGACCATTCGGCTTGCGGATCGATTTGGCGATTTCGGTTTGACCGGTATTCTCTTTGGATTCATAGAAAACGGAACCCTGAGAGTGCACAACTGGCTGATGAGTTGCCGCATCCTGGGCCGTGGCATCGAAGAGTGCATGTTGGCGTTGGCGGTGGGCGACGCCCTCGCGGTTAAGGTATCGGCAATCGAAGCCGAGTATTTACCCACGCCGAAGAACGGCATGGTAGCCGGTCTGTACCCGCGGCTGGGATTCGAAACGGTGGAGACGCGCGAAGGGGGCGCCGTGCGATATAGGCTGGAGCCCGCCAAGGCTGCGGCCGCTGTTCCGGCGTGGCTTGCCATCGAAGAGCCCGTGGAAGACGCGGCGGCGGGTTGATTTGGGGGCAAGGCGCGCCGGCGTGCTGGTTTGGCCACGGTAGGGCGGGATCGGCGCAGGGCGCAGGCGTTCGTTTTCCGAGGAAAGGCTCTCCCGCTTAAGGCAAAGGGGATATAGCCCCTAGGGCATGCCACATGCAATAAACCACCCAATGGGCAGGCAAAAGCACCCGCCTCACTGCTAAAATAAGGGACTAAAGATTATGTTTCGTAGTACGTTAATTTTTCTTATCGTCTCAGCGGCGTTTGCGGCAGACGTGCGCATCGTTGAAGAGATTGCGGTCAAGGTAAACGGCGACATTATCACGCGGGGCGACCTGGCGGATAAGCGGCGCCTGTTAACACAACAGATTCAGCAGCAGGAGCACCTCACTGGGCCCGCCCTGGAACAGGCGGTTGAGGCGCAAACGAAAGATATGCTGGCGACCATGATCAGCGAGCGCCTACTGGTACAAAAGGCCAAGGAGCTTGACCTCAAGGTGGATGGCGAAGTCAACCGCTACATATCGGAACTGCAGGTCAAGAGCGGACTCTCAGACCTGGACAAGTTCCACGACTGGATTCACGAACAAACCGGTATGACGTTTGAAGATTTCAAGCAGCAGACGACCGATACCTACCTCACCCAGCGCCTGATCGGCGCCGAAATTCAATCGCATGTGAATGTGCCCGTGCCCGATATGCAGAAGTATTACGACGAGCACAAAACGGAATTCGTGCGCAAAGACGAGGTATTTCTTAGCAAGATCGAAATTTCGACGGCCGGCAAGACGCCGGACCAGATCGCTGTTGCCGAGAAGAAGGCGCAGGATCTGGTGGCGCGCGCACGCAAAGGCGAGAAATTCAGCGATTTGGCGCGGACGAACTCGGACGACCCTGAAACGGCGCGGGATGGCGGACAGCTGCCGCCGTCTGGCCGGGGTATTCTGCGGCCCGAGATAGAAGCCAAGGCGTTCACAGCCTCGAAGGGCACGGTTCTTGACCCATTTACGATTCCCGGAGCCATCCTAATCTTGCGCGTTGACGACCGCTTCGAAGCCGGCCAGGAAAGCTTCGACGAAGCCAAAGAGGAGATTCAGCAGAAACTTGCAGGCCCGCTGATGAAACCGAAAGTCGATGAATATCTCAGGAAACTGCGCCAGCAGGCATTTCTCGAAATCAAAGACGGCTATGTCGACACATCTGCCGCGCCGGGCAAGGATACGCGTTGGCACGAAGTGGTGGGATTGAAACCGGAAACCACTACCAAAGAAGAAGTTGCCGCGCATCGTAAGCGTCCCAAATTCCTAGGCGTGATTCCCCACGGCAGCGTAGCGCCTGGCACCAGGGAGACCTCGGGCCAGTCGGCGCCGGTAGAGACGGCGTCCGTCGCACCCTCGACAGAGGGTGCGGCTCCGGCTACCGCGCCGGACGCCGGCGTTTCCGCTCCTTCCGGCAAGGCGATCAAGGTCAAGGTGGAAAAACCCGCCAAACCCGCCAAGCCTCCGCAGCCGATCAAACAATGAAATCGCCCTTCGTCAGCGAGCTAGAGCCGAACCGCGTCATTACGACTAGTTTTTTGGTGCACTCCAAGGAAATTCGCCAGAAGAAAAGCGGCGAATTGTACCTTTCTTTACTGCTGGCCGACCGCACCGGCGAGCTTGACGCGAAGATGTGGGACAACGTCTCTGACTCGCTCGATGAGTTCGAGCGTGATGATTTCGTCAAGGTCAAAGGACTCGTTCAAATCTTCCATAACCGCCCCCAGTTGACGATCCACAAGGTGCGGCGGATGGACGATAGCGAGATCGAGTTCGGGGACTATTTCCCGTCGTCAAAGCGCGATCCGCAGGAGATGTGGACGGAGTTGTGCGGCATCGTCTCCGGGTTTTCGAATCCGCACTTGAAGGCGCTGGTCGAAACCATGCTGGCGGACCCCGACATTGCCACCAGATACCGCCGCGCTCCGGCGGCCAAGCAGATTCACCACGCATTCCTGGGAGGCTTGATCGAGCATGTGCTTTCGCTGTGCGCGCTGGCAAGGCTAGTGGCGCCGCACTACCCGGCGGTTGACTGCGACCTTCTGTTGACGGGCGTGGTGCTGCACGATATCGGCAAGATCTACGAGCTTAACTACGAACGCGGCTTTTCGTATTCGAACCATGGCCAGTTGGTGGGACACATCGCCATCGCGCTACGCATGCTGACGGATACGCTGCACAAGCTGCCCGATTTTCCGCCCCGCCTTCGAGTGCTGGTGGAGCACATGGTTCTCAGCCATCATGGCCACCTGGAATTCGGGTCGCCCAAAGTTCCGCAGTTCCCCGAGGCGCTAATGCTGCACCACCTCGACGACCTGGATTCGAAAATGGAGTGCATGCGCGCGTTGATTCAGAACGATCGGCAGGTGGATGGCTGTTTCACTGTTTACAGCGCGTCGCTCGAGCGCAGCGTACTGAAGATGGAGCGCTACATGGCCGATGAAGCGGTCCCGGCGCCTCGCGCACCAGCGCCGCAGCCCACGATGGATATGACTGCGGACAGCGTAACCGTGGCGCCATCCGTTTCCGAAGGACTACCCGGCGCGCAACCGTTGGCTGCCACTCAACCGCCGGCCGCCACACAACCGTTGGCTACCCAGCAGGCCATGACGCCGCCCAAGCAGCACACTGCCTTCACCCCAAAATCGGATTCGCCGTTCGCCGACAAATTGAGGCAGGCATTGCAACCTGTCGCGGACTCTGGCCACGCGCCACAAGAAGTGGCGGAACAGGAAATCTGATGCCCCGAACAGCGCGCGACGTCCCGCCACCACTCGAGTTGCTGTGCCTCAACGCCCTTTGGACGCTGGAAGCAGGAAACGTCCGCGATGTCCAACAAATTGTGGCGCGCGCGCGGCCATTGGCGTACACCACCATCATGACGGTGCTCGACCGCCTGGTTCGCAAAGGAAAGCTTTCGCGCTGCAAAACGGGCCGGGCGTTTATCTATCGCCCCGAGGCCTCTCGCGAAGAGACGCGCCGGGCCGCCATCCGCGAACTGGTGGATACGCTCTTCGATGGATCGGAGCGGGAATTGATGGCTTTTCTGGCTCCTCCCGAAACGTTGGCCAACGCTGTGGCCGCAGGCGCGGAAGAGGATTCCCGCATCGACCCTGTACTTCTGTAACCGCGCACATGTTGCTGTAAATGGAAGGTATCCTCCCAGTACTCTGCTTTATTGCCGGATTCGCCCTGGCATGGTTTGTGCTGCGCGCCCGCCGGCGAGATACGGAGGCCGCGATGCGCGAACTCTCCTCCGACGCGGCGGCAAAGAATACACAGGCCCTCGCTTCCGTCGTAGCGCCCGTGCAAGCGTCGCTCGAGCGAGTGGACGCCAAGATTCACGAGCTGGAAAAGTCGCGCGTTGGGGCATACTCGGCGCTGCATGAACAGTTGCGCAGTCTGGTTGAATCGCAATCGCAGCTTCGCACGGAGACCGGGCGCCTGGTAACTGCGCTACGGTCGCCGCACGTGCGCGGCCGCTGGGGTGAGATCCAATTGCGCCGGGTGGTGGAGATGGCGGGAATGCTGGAGCACTGCGACTTCACCTCGCAAACCACCACGACCACCGAAGACGCGCGGATCCGGCCGGACCTGCTGGTTAGGTTGCCCGCTGGTAAGACAATCGTGGTGGACGCCAAGACCCCGCTTGAGGCATACCTACGCGCGATTGAAGCGCCCGATGAACCACAGCGCCGCACAGCCATGGCCGACCACGCGCGGCAGGTGCGAACGCAAGTGGCCGCGCTGGGACGGAAATCGTATTGGGAACAGTTCGACCACGCGCCGGAGTTCGCGGTGCTTTTTCTTCCCGGCGAATGCTTCTTTAGCGCGGCGCTCGAAAGCGATCCATCGCTGATCGAGTTGGGTGCGGGACAGAACATCATTCTGGCGACGCCGACCACGTTGATTGCCCTTTTGCGCGCTGTGGCGTATGGATGGCGTCAGGAAAAGCTGGCCGAGAATGCAGCCGAAATCAGCGCCCTGGGCAAGGAATTATACAAGCGCCTTTCGGATGTGGGCGCGCATTGGAACAAAGTGGGCCGGAACCTGGACCGCGCGGTACAGGCTTACAATAGCGCGGTGGGCTCACTCGAATCGCGCGTTATGGTGAGCGCCCGCAAGTTCGCCGATTTGAAAACGGCCCCGCTGGGGGTAGAGATTGAGACGCTCGAACCCGTGGATACACGCGTGCGCGCGACAGAGGGCGAGGAATAACGGGCCTACCGGCCGACGACTTCGAGCGCCTTCTGAATTACCGGGTCGCGCTGCGCTTCCACCTCATCGCCCTTTTCAACGCCAAACGCCTGGTTGAAAATTTCGGTTTTCAAACGGTTGGTGATGAACTCCTGGGCGCCGATCCAATCCTTAATTCCCGGCTGAATGTTGCGCCCTGCAAGCCAGGCGTGGAACTGATCGAGCAACTGCGGCGTTACCTCGAAGCTCTCGCTAATCTTGTTGGTTTGCAAGAACTCTGTTGCGAAGTTGGGAAACGAGCCGCTGCCATCGAGCACCATGCGCAGACGGTCCATCTGTGGCGGGTAGACCACGATATCGGGCTGGATTCCGCCGCCGCCCTTCACGACGCGGCCGGCATCGGTATGAAACTCCGATTGCGCATTGAGATGGGTGGTGGCCGCGCCCAGCTCATATTGCGCGTCGAGCGGCTTCTGGATGGACCGGCCGCTAGGCGTGTAATAGAGCGCGATGGTGAGAGCAAGCCCGGTGCCCTGGCTCAATGGGAAAACGTTTTGTACCAGGCCTTTTCCATAGCTGGGTTCGCCTAGCACGGTGGCGCGGTCGTGATCCTGCAGCGCACCGGTGACAATCTCCGAAGCACTGGCCGATTTCTCGTTGATCAGTACAGCCATCTTGAACGGATAGGGCGTCGCGTTCGGCGGCACGGATTCGCCCTTTTCCGGGACGCCACGGCCACGAATGGAAAAGATCTTCTGTCCCGGCTTCAAGAACAGCGAAGCCGTCTGCAGGGCGGCGGCCACTACGCCGCCAGGGTTGTTCCGCAGATCGAGCACCAGGCCCTTCAGCTTGTCGCCACCAAGTTTATCGATGGCTTCCTTGATCTGGTCGCCAGTCTTTTCGTCAAAACTTGCCACTCTAACAAGGCCGACGCCATCCCGTAGCATGTAGGCGCGATCGACGCTGGGCGCCTGCAACTCCTCGGGCGTCAGCGTGAAATGCAGGATGCGCGCCGTCCCGGGCCGGCGAACATCGAGTTGAACCTGCTGCTGCCGCGACTGCGAAAGCAACTCCGTGATCTGATCGACTTCCAGCCGGCCGATAATGTAGCCGTTCACCGCGACGATATCGTCACCGGGCGCGATTCCGGCCTTCTGGGAGGGTGTTCCCGGCGTGGTCTGCAGAATGATCACCCGGCCCGGCAGCAGGGAGACGATGCTGCCGAAACCCTTTTGCGTCGACGATTCCATGCGCTTGACCTGCTCGAACTGACCCGGGTCGAAGAAAATGGAATGCGGATCGAGTGTTCGCAGCAGACCCGGAATAGCGCCTTGGTAAAAGATCTGTTCGGAGGACACGGGGTCGGCTGCGTTTTTCTCCAGCAGCGCATACGCGTCCATGACGCTTCGCATGCGCGTTTCGAGATCGTCCGCCGCGGAAAGGGTTGCAGCGACGCACACGAGGGCTGCGAGGAAGCGAAGCATCAGTAGAACCAAAGAGAAAGGATATCGATTTGGACGTGCGAAAGGCGTAACGGTTTCACGCAAACGCCTTTCAGCGATGGGGAGCGGTCCAGCACTTATTCATCTTATCGCGCAGCGGAAAACCGAACGCGGCCCCAGCGTTCCGGGACGTGCATGTCGATCAAGCCCTGCGGCGACCACACCCAGTTGTCTTCGCGTAAGCCTGGAATCTTGACGTACTTCCCGTTCTCGACTTTGGTATGCCACTCGACGCGCGAGAAATTTACGCGCCATTCCTCGCCGGCTTTTGGACGGACAACGGGCGCGCGGGAGGCGAAGCCGCTCCAGGGAAATGCGATCTCCACCGTCCACATGCGGTCGCTGTCGCCAGGATGGTTGAAGGTTCCCTGAACGTGAACGGCTGTCTTCAGCCCCGGGATCTCCCAACCGTTATCGGCTTTGCCGCCCTCACGGTACGGCTTATCGAGGAAGAGATCCCAGCCGGTGTTGAGAGCGTTGATTTCGAACTCGAAATATTTGCGGCCGTCGCCTGAGGGATTGAGAAAGACTTCGAAGTCGTTATCGTGAAAGATTACGGAGTCATGTTCGGTGAGGGTGGCCCAGACATCGGGCTCCTGGAGCTCGGCGCCAATGTAGAGATAGCCGTCGTCCCAAAGCATCTTGGCGCGTGTGTGAAAGCGAGGCGCTGGTTTGTTGGCGCCCTCGATATCGACGAAGTATTCTGTCCAAGGGGCTTTAGACCAGGCACGGTCGCTTAATAGGCCGTCGATAACGATCGGCTTCATAGCACGAAGACAGGTATAGCTTTTGGGCGGCTGCGCGTGCGCGGAATTGAGGAGAAAGAGAAGGGCCCACGGCGCGAACCGCCGCATCAATCGGGCCAAATAGAAGCGATGTCGATTGCGACGTGCGGGAACCGCGTAGGACGCAGCGAACCCTCCGTGAGCAGAGCATGACGTCGCAGGCGTCCCTCTTCCAGCAACAGAATCTCGACGGTTCGTTCATCCTGGGAGACGATCCAAAGTTCGGGAACGCCAAGACTCGCGTAATCCAGAATCTTCTGGCGCATGTCTCTTGGCGTGTTCCGAGGGGAGAGCACTTCGACTGCGAGTTCGGGGGCGGAACGGATGTAGCCGTCAACCTGAACGATGGTCTTTCGGTCAAAGACAGCTAAATCCGGAGTTCGGCACGTGAGCGGCGCAATATGCACGACTAGTCCATAACTTCCAGTCAGTACAACGGTGTTTGTGCGGTCTAACTGCTGGAAAAGCGTACCGTGAATATTTTCAACAATGAGGGCGTGGTTCAGTTTTGCCGCCGGCATTACCCGAATCTCACCATTTACTACCTCCTCGTCCTTGACTTCGGGCATCTCCAGCCACTCTTCGTACGTGACCAGCTTCGTATTGGGTAGACTTGCCATACCGCTCGCCTACTATTTTATCGCGTGAAACGCGTGGCCTTTTTGCGCCGGCTGCGGTCGAGGGCCAGCTCGATCAGTTGATCGAGGAGGGCCGGAAGCGGGACGCCGCTATGCTCCCACATCTTGGGAAACATGCTGATGGTCGTGAAGCCCGGGATGGTGTTGATCTCATTGATATACAACTTATCGGTCGACGCCTCGAGCAGAAAATCGACGCGTCCCATGCCTTCGCACTCCACCGCGCGATAACACGCGACGGCCAAACGCCGCAATTCATCCGTCTTCTCCGGGGTCAAATCGGCAGGTATCTTGGCGCCTGCCTTATCCAGCAGATACTTGTCTTCGTAGTCGTAGAATTCGCGCGAAGGCAGAATTTCGCAAGGCAAAGAGGCGACCGGCGCTTCATTGCCTAATACTGCACATTCCAGCTCGCGCCCTTCGATGCCGCGCTCGATGACAATTTTGCGATCGTACTGCGCCGCCAGTTCAAACGCGGCAGCCAGTTCCCGCACATCGTGCGCCTTTGAAATGCCGACGGAAGATCCCAAATTGGCGGGCTTCACAAAGACTGGAAACGGCAGCGCGGCGCACTGCTCAACCGGATTTTTGCATTCGCGCGGCAGTGTCAAATACTCCACAACCGGCAGATTGCGTTCCCGGCAGACACGCTTCATCATCTCCTTATCCATAGAGACCGCCGAACCCATCACGCCCGCGCCTACATAAGGCAGTTCGGCAAGTTCAAGCAGACCCTGCACTGTGCCATCCTCGCCGAAGGTGCCGTGAAGAATAGGAAACGCGACATCGATATGAGGATGCGCGTTCGGCTCGGGCAGTATCGCCGATGGGCTCCATTTGCCGTTCTTGTCGATAAAGTATTCGATCTGTTCGTACCGCTCGGGGTCCAACGCCTGCATGACAGATCTGGCCGAGCGGATGGAAATCTCATGCTCGCCGCTGCGTCCGCCGTAGATTACGGCCACTCGTAGTTTCATAGGATGCGTTTGCCTAATCCGGACATGACTAACTCGACGGCGAGATCGGCGGTGCGATTGACTTCGTCGATTACGGGATTCACTTCCACCACCTCCATCGAGCGCATGCGCCGGGAATCGCAGATCATTTCCATTGCCAAATGCGCCTCGCGATAAGTAGCGCCGCCGCGTACTGGCGTTCCGACGCCCGGCGCATCCTTCGGATCGACGAAATCCATATCGAGCGACAGGTGGAATCCCACAGTGCCCGCGCACGCCGCGGCAATCGCATCCTCCATGACGGCGCGCAGCCCGCGCTCATCCACATCGCGCATAGTAAACGCGCGCACGCCGGAGTCACGCACGTAAGGCTTTTCCATCGCATCCACGTCGCGCAATCCGACAATCACGGCATTCCCCGGCGCCACCTTGGGCTGAAATCCGAACATTCCCGTTAATTCCGGCGGACCGATGCCCACTACGCAGGCGAGCGGCATGCCATGAACGTTGCCGCTGGGGCTGGTCTCAGGCGTGTTCATATCGGCGTGCGCATCGAGCCAGATCAGACCCACGGCTTCGCCGCGTTCGCGGAAATAACGCGAGACGCCGCTTACCGTTCCGATCGCGACCGAATGGTCGCCGCCCAACACTAGCGGCAGACTGCCTTTCGATAGGGCCTCGGCGACCTGATGACCAATCCGCGTACAAGTGGCCGCGATTTGCGGCAGGTACTTCGCGTGCGGATGGCCTTCCGGCGCCGCTTCGGCCTGCTCCACGGGCACATTGCCCAGATCGGCTACGTCGTAACCCAGCGCCGCAAGCCGTGCATTGAGGTTGGCGACGCGCATCGCCGAAGGCCCCATGTCGACTCCCCGCCGTCCCTGCCCAAGATCAAGCGGCGCGCCGATTATGGAGATATGAGAGTGGGGCATGTCTCAAAGAGTCGTCTGTCTTACGGCCGCAGCCGGTATAGCATTCTGGGAAATGCGATGGTTTCGCGTATGTGTTCCAGGCCGCAGACCCACGCTACGCAGCGTTCGATGCCCATGCCGAATCCGCCATGCGGCACGCTTCCATACTTCCGCAAATCGATGTACCACTGGAACGCCTCACGCGGCAGATGGTGTTCCTCGATTCGCTTCAGCAGCAGTTCTGCATCGTGGATACGCTGTCCTCCGCCGATGATTTCGCCGTACCCCTCCGGGGCGAGCACGTCGACGCCTAACACTAAATCCTCACGCTCCGCGTCTGGCTGAAAGTAGAATGCCTTAAACGCGGCCGGGAATTTTTCGACCATGATCGGTCGCGTCTGGTCTTCGGTCAGCAGCGTTTCATCTGTGCCGCCAAAATCACCGCCCCATTGGATCTCGCTGCCCTTGGCTTGAAGAATCTTCACGGCGTCGTCGTAACTCATGCGCGGGAACGGCGCCTGGACGGCTTCCAATTTCGTTACGTCGCGCTCGAGCCGCTTCAACTCCTCGCGCTTGTTTTCCAGGACGCGCCCGACAATGAAAACGAGCAACTCCTCCGCCACGCGCTTTACATCCTCAAGCGTGGCGTAAGCCATTTCCGGCTCGACCATCCAGAACTCAGTCAGATGACGCCGCGTCTTCGATTTCTCGGCGCGGAAAGTTGGACCGAAGCAATACGTCTTGCCGAGCGCCATCGCGGTCGCTTCGTTGTAAAGCTGTCCGGATTGCGTGAGGTACGCCTTCTCATCCTCAAAATAATCGACTTCAAAAAGCGTGGTGGTGCCCTCGCACGCAGCCGGCGTGAAGATGGGCGTATCTACGAGGGTGAATCCGTGTGAATCGAAGTAATCGCGGACCGCCTTGATCACCTCGTGCCGGACGCGCAGAATCGCGTGCTGGCGCTGGCTGCGCAGCCACAGATGGCGGTGGTCCATCAGGAAATCGATGCCATGTTCCTTGGGCGTAATCGGATAGGGATCCGACTCGGGCACGCGCTGAATCACGTTCAGGTTCTCGACATCCATCTCATAGCCGCCCGCCGCCCGCTGCTCTTCGCGGATCTTGCCGGTTACGATGATGGACGATTCCTGGGTGAGGCTCTTGATGGTTTCGAATAGCTCTTCAGGCAGGTTGGCCTTCACGGCCACGCACTGCAGGACGCCGTAGCCATCGCGCAGAATCGGAAATGCGATCTTGCCGGAGCGTCGCATGTTATAGAGCCAGCCGGCGATCTCGACGGTTTCACCAACGTGCTTGCCAGCCTCGGCGATGCTGATTCTGGGAATCATATATATAGGAGGGTAGAAAGCCTGATTATAGCTGGTGGGGCAGTCCACTCGCCCGGCAGCCCGGGAACAAACCGTTCTGAGCCTACGTTGGTATATTAGGTCGATATCATGCGTTACCTTCCGCTGATGCTCAAGAACTGCTGGCGCAACCGCCGCAGAACTATTCTTACGATCGCCAGCATCGGAGTCTCCATGTGTCTGCTGGGCGTAATGATCGGGCTCTACCACGGCTTCTATCTGGCCGATCCCGATCCGGGCGAGGCGCAGCGCGTTGTGACGCGCAACCGCATTTCGCTGACGCAGGTCATGCCGCTCTCCTACCAAATGCAGATTCAGCGGATTCCCGGCGTCAAGGAAGTGATGATCGCCAATTGGTTCGGCGGTACATATAAGGATGCGCGCGATCCGAAGAATCAGTTTTCGCGGTTCACTGTGGAACCGGAGAGACTTTTCACCATGTATCGGGAATTCCGCATGCCCGACGATCAAAAGCGCGCCTTCGAAAAGGACCGTACCGGATGCGTGGTGGGCCGCGATCTGGCGAATGCCTTCCACTTCAAGATCGGCGACCGTATTACACTCACCGGAGATATCTATCCGGGTAATTACGATTTCACGGTGCGCGGCATCTTCGACAGCCCGCGCGTCAGCGACCTGATGTATATGAATAAGGAATACATCGATCAATCGATACCCGAAGCGCGCCGGGGAAGTGTCGGGATGTATTACATTCTGATTGACGATCCGAAGAACTCGATACACATCGCCAACGCGATCGATGACGAATTCCATAACGCCACGGTACAGACCAAGACGGAATCGGAGCAGGCGTTCACGGTGGGATTCCTGGCGTTTCTGGGGAATGTGAAGGTCTTTCTGGCAGCGATCTGCGCCGCGGTCATGTTCACCATTCTGCTGGTTTCGGCGAATACAATGGCCATGTCCGTTCGCGAGCGGCGCCGTGAGGTGGGCGTGCTCAAGACGCTGGGCTTTACGAAAGGTGCGGTACTGGGGATCATTTTGGGCGAAGCGTGCGCCATCTCCCTGGCAGGCGGACTGCTGGGTTACGCCATCTCGGTGTTTCTGATGACAGGAATTGCCAAGAGCCCCTTCGGTGGATTTCTGCCATCATTCCACGTTTTTGAACCTCCGGTGGCCGCGGCTTGTCTCGCAATCGCCGCGACTATTGGGGTGTTGAGCTCGCTGATTCCCGCGCTGGGCGCTTCGCGGGCTTCGGTTGTGGACGCGTTGCGGAGTACGGACTAACGTCATGGCCATTCCATTCGCCTATAACTTGCGCAATCTGACAGTTCGTAAGACGACAACCATCATGACGGCTCTCGGCATCGCGCTCACCGTCGCGGTGCTGCTGGCGATCCTCGCGATGGTGAACGGCTTAACTACCACGCTCTCTGTTTCGGGGGATCCACGGCATGTCATGGTCCTGCGCAAGGGCGCTGAATCGGAGGTGACGAGCCTCTTCGAACGACCGCAGTTCCAGGACCTGAAGTTCAAACCCGGAATCGCGACCGGGCGCGACGGACAGCCACTGGCGTCGCTCGAAGTGATCACCGTGATCAATCTTGCGAGCGCGGAGAACCCGGACGGAATGAACGTGACGTTGCGCGGACTCCAGCCGGCCGGCATCGAAATGCGGCGGAATGTTCATATCGTAAGCGGACGTTGGTTCGAAGCGGGACATCGCGAGGTGGTGGTTGGGAAATCGGTGGCGCAACGCTACCCCGACGCGCAAATGGGCAAAGGAATCCGGATCGGGCGAAGCGGAGAGCCGTGGACGGTGGTCGGCATCATGGATGCCAACGGCGCCGCGCAAAACAGCCAAATTTGGGGCGACTTGAACCAGGTCGCGGCCGATCTGCAGCGCCTGGAAGTGCTCAGCTCAGCGACGGTCGAGGCGAAAGACGAGGTAGCGGCGAAAGCCCTGGTCAATGACATTTCGAACGATCAGCGGCTGCAGCTTTCGGCGATTTCCGAACGCGAATATTTCGAGCGTCAGACTTCCAGCGCGGCGCCGATTGAGACCACCGGCATCATGGTCGCCATCATTATGGCCGTGGGCAGTAGTTTCGCGGCGATGAATACGATGTATGCGGCTGTGGCGCGGCGCTCGCGGGAGATCGGCACATTGCGGGTGTTAGGCTTTTCTCGCGGCAGCATTCTCTTCAGCTTCTTTGTGGAATCGGTGCTGCTGGCAGGGTTGGGCGGCATTCTGGGATGCCTGCTGGTAATACCGTTGAACGGCGCAACCACCTCGGTGGGTAACGATAATTTCTCGGAAACGGCGTTCAGTTTCCACGTGACGCCGAACATCATGATTGCCGGCGTGATCTTCGCGATTGTGCTGGGCGCGGTGGGCGGATTGCTGCCGGCGCGCATGGCGTCGCGCAAAGAGATTCTCACGGCGCTTCGGGAGGTTTGAAGCGGACAAGTTTGACGCGGATACGTTTTGCATATGGACGCCGAACTCAAAAATCTGAGGATCGACCGCGGTAAGCGCCGCTCGAGCGAGCCATCGAAATGGGCGACCCGCTGGATCATCGCCGGCGTGCTGGTGTTCCTGCTGGCGGGCGCGTGGCAGATGTTCTCGAAAAAGCTGGATTCGGCGCCGGTGGTGGAGATCGAGCGCGTGCGGGCAATCAGCGCCGCCAACGCGCCCGTGGGCGTGGCGCTCAACGCGACGGGGTATATCGTGGCCGCGCACAAGATCGAAGTCGCGGCTAAAGTGATTGGCAAAGTGAACTGGATCGGCGTCGATAAGGGCGACCACGTGCGCGAAGGACAGGTGCTGGTGCGCCTCGAAGACGACGAATATCAGGCGCAGCTCATGCAGGCCAAAGGACAGCTTGCAAATTTGCAAGCCAGGCTGGATGAGGCGTTGCATGGGTCGCGGCCCGAAGAGATCGCGCAGGCGCAGGCCAATCTCGATTCCGCCAAAGCCGATCTGGCCGACGCGAAAGTGACGCTCGACCGAACGAAGGAACTCATCCGCGAGAATCTCACGCCCAAGCAATCGCTGGACGATGCGCAGTCACGTTACGACGGAGCTATTCACAAGGTCAATTCTCTGCAAAAGGCTTTTGAGCTGGTGAAGCTGGGGCCAAGGCAGGAGGAGATCGATGCGCTTCGCGGGCAGGTGCAGCAGGCTCAGGGCGCGCTGGCATACGCGGAGAACCAGCTATCTGACACCATCATTCGAGCGCCTGTCACGGGAACCATACTCGAGCGCGCCGTGGAGAAGGGCGAATTCGTAACCACCAGCTTCGTTGGCGACCGCGGCGCCAAGGGCTACGTGGTCTCTCTGGCCGATCTCAACGACCTCGAGGTGGAACTCGATATCAGCCAGAACGATTTCGCGAAATTGCACTCGGGGCAGCACGGTATCGTGACCACAGATGCCTTTCCCGATCGTAAGTACGAGGGGTTCATCAAGGAAATTTCCCCCGAGGCCAACCGGCAGAAGGCGACGGTGCAGATCAAGGTGAAGATAGTCAAGCCGGACGAATATCTTCGTCCGGAAATGAATGCGAGCGTGGCATTCGTCGCCGAGCGCAGGCCGGAATCGGCATCGAGTGCTTCCGCGAAGCCGGTGGTTTTGATACCGTCCTCCGCCGTTCGAGACGGCGCGGTGTTCGTGCTGTTCGATGGCAAGGCTCTGCGCCGCGCGGTCAAGACCGGAGCCGCCAATGGAGCGAGCGTACGCATTGAAGATGGCCTGATTGGCGGTGAGGATTTGATTGTCGCGCCGCCACCGACCCTGAAAGACGGCGACCGCGTGCGCCAGAAAGATAGAGCATGAGCGAGACAATTATCGAAACACGTAATCTCAGCAAGGAATACGTCCGCGCGGAGTTCCACATCATGGCGCTCAAAGACGTAAGCGTCGGGATCGAAAAGGGAGAGTTTGTGGCGTTGATGGGGCCGTCGGGCTCTGGCAAATCGACGCTGCTGCATCTAATTGCAGCGATGGATCGGCCCACGGCGGGCGATATCCAGGTATTGGGTCACAATCTGCGCGAACTGAGCGACCGCGAAATTGCGCATTGGCGTAACGAACACGTCGGTTTTATTTTTCAACAGTTCAATCTGATTCCGGTTCTCACGGCGCTCGAGAACGTGGAGTTACCTCTTAAGCTGACAAACCTGAAAAAGGCCGAACGCATCGAACACGCCAAGACGGCTCTTCAGTTGGTGGGTCTGGGCGATCGTTTGGGACACTTTCCACGACAGTTATCGGGCGGGCAGGAGCAGCGCGTCGCCATCGCGCGCGCGATTGTCACCGACCCGGCGTTAATCCTGGCAGACGAGCCCACCGGCAACCTGGACGCGGCGTCGGCGCAAGAGATTCTTACCATCCTCTCCCGGCTGAATAAGGAGCATGGCAAGACCGTAGTGATGGTGACGCACGATCCGCACGCGGCGCGCTTTGCGACGAAGGTCCATCATCTGGAGAAGGGCGAACTGCTGGCCGACGGCGCAGCGGCGGGTTAGAGAGGCTAAACTTATAACAGGTGTTTTGATGGCTACCGCTCACTTGATCAGCGCCGAGGAATATCTGCATACGTCGTTCGAACACGACGCCGAATATGTTGAGGGAAGGATTGTTTACCGTTCCATGCCCAAGAAGCCGCATAGCAAAATGCAGAGCTTCCTCATATGGATACTTTACGGAATGGGGCGAACGCTCGGCTTCAGGCCATGGTCCGAGCAGCGTATCCAGACCAAGGCAGATCCACCGCGCTATAGGATCCCTGACGTTTGCGTCACTTATACCGAACCCGGCGAGGACGTATTTACCACGCCTCCCTTTTTGTGCATCGAAATCCTTTCGCCCGACGATTCCGTCATCGAACTTAACGCAAAGATCGATGAGTATCTCGACTTCGGTGTCCAGTATGTCTGGATAATCGATCCCGTCGCGCTCACGGGCGAGATATATACGCGCGACGGCATAGAGAGAGTCCGCGACGGCAAATTCAAAGCCGGCGCAATTGAGATCGACCTCGCCGAATTCCAGTAGGCCGCCCTTTCGTTTTCGCCGACGCAGTCCATGCTATTCTGACCCCATTAGCCTATGACTGTCCGCTGACTCATCTCGCGTCGCATTTAACCCCGCAGCCGAAGTGTGTCTTTCTGGAGCGAACAGTGAATCTTGAATCGATTGGCGCCGACGCGCGTGTGCGCGGCGCTTTTGAGCCTTTTCGACAGCGCGGTCTTGCGCTGGCGCGTGTGGCCGTTGCCCATCGCGATCTCTATCGTCTTTACACCGAAGTTGGCGAGTACTCCGCCGAATCGTCTGGAGCGCTTTGGTACGTCTCGAGCGACGCCGCATCCATGCCCGCCGTGGGCGATTGGGTGGCGGCTCGCCTTGTGAATTCGGAGCAAGCCATCGTCGAAGGGGTGTTGCCGCGTAAGTCCGGTTTTTACCGCCGTACAGTTGGGAAACGCGAAGAACGCCAGGTCGTCGCAGCCAACCTCGATCTTGTGTTTCTGGTCTGCGGGTTGGATGGCGATTTCAACTTGCGCCGCATGGAGCGGTATCTCACGCTCGCCGCGGAGAGTAATGTTGCGCCGGTGATCGTTCTGAACAAAGCCGACGTTTGCGACGATCCGGACGCGCGCGCAGCGGAGGTCGCTAATATCTCGACAGCGCCTTTCGTAACCCTCAGCGCGGTCGCACCCAATGGCATCGCGCCCTTGCAGCCATTTCTGACGGAAGCGCCTACCGTCGCATTGCTCGGTTCTTCCGGGGCCGGGAAATCCACCATCGCGAATGCATTATTGGGCGAAGACCTTCTTCGTACCGGCGCCGTGCGCGAATCGGACAGCCGCGGCCGCCATACGACAACGCATCGTGAACTTATTCCGCTAGCCGGCGGAGGGGCCTTGATCGATACGCCCGGTATGCGTGAATTGCAGCTCTGGGCAGGGATCGAGAGCGTGGATGAAGTCTTTGACGAGATCGCCGCGCTTGCCGCCGCATGCCGCTTCGGCGATTGCTCTCACGCGGGGGAGCCCGGTTGCGCAGTGGCGGCGGCTCTCGCAGGCGGCGTAATTTCACAAGAACGCTGGCAGAGCTACCGTAAGCTGCGCGCCGAAGCGCGGCGACACGAGGCGCTAACCGACGTTCAAGTCGCGCAGGAAAATAAACGCAAGTTAAAACAGCTCATGAAAATACAGAAGCGCATTTACCAGAATAAATCGCGCCGCTGACTTATCGCATGGCCGTGGCATAATCCGGGTATGGAAATCACCTGGTTAGGCCACGGCTCCTTTCACTTTCGTCTGTCCACGGGAAAAGTTTTTGTGATGGATCCGTGGCTTGAAAATCCGAAATACCCGAAGGGCTTTGACATTGACCGCGTGGATGCCATCTGCGTTTCACATGGCCACTTCGACCATATTCACGACGTGGTGCCGCTGGCTAAGAAGTTTTCGCCTGAGGTAGTGGCTATCTTCGAAAGCTGCAACTGGTTGGAATCGAAGGGCGTGAAGAATACGCGCCCCATGAACAAGGGCGGATCGCAGGACGTCGCCGGGGTAAAGATTACCATGACGCACGCTGTACACAGTTGCGGCATTTTGGACGATGGGAAGATTATCTATGGAGGCGAGGCGGCGGGCTATGTGATGCGCTTCCCCGATGGACGCGCGCTCTATTTCGCCGGCGACACCAACGTCTTTTCCGATATGGCGCTGATCGAACAACTCTATCATCCGGAATTGGCCATTATTCCGATCGGCGACCTATACACGATGAGTCCGCTAGAAGCTGCGGCGGCGTGTAAGCTGTTGCGGCCCGCGAAGGTGATTCCCATGCATTTCGGCACCTTTCCGCCGTTAACCGGCACGCCGGAAAAGCTGCGCGAGCAATTGGGGCATTCACAGACCGAAGTCTGGGCGCTCGAACCAGGCAAGACCGTAAAGTGGTAGGGGCACTGTCTAGACCGCTTGACCACTAGATAATCTTCTGGTACGCTCCGAGCATGGCCAGAAAATCCGCCTCGGACCGCGGGGATATGCTGCAGGGCACGCTCGACATGCTTATCCTGCGCACCTTGATTCCGGCCCCGGCGCACGGTCATACCATCGCCCACGCCATCGAACGCACATCGGAAGATATTCTCCAGGTGGAGCATGGCTCGCTCTACCCTGCCCTGCACCGCTTGGAAGAGCAGGGCCTCATCGCAGCATTCTGGGGAACCTCTGAGAATAACCGGCGAGCTAAATATTACCGCCTGACGCCGGCCGGCAAGAGGCGACTGGTCGCGGAGCGCAGCCGATGGGAACGACTGGTCTCGGCCGTTTCCCGCGTGCTCGGTCCGGCCACGGAGGGCGAGTCGTGAGCTGGAAGAAATACCTCATGCGCGCGCGCCGCGACGTCGATTTCGATCGCGAGATTGAGGCCCATCTTGCGCATGAGACGGAAGGATTCCGCGCCGTCGGCATGGGGGCGGCCGCTGCCCGCCAAGCGGCGCTTCGTAAAATCGGCAACGTCGCCACGTTGCGCGAGTCCGAGCACGAACGCAACTCGCTCAGGGCACTTGAAGGCGCATGGCTTGATCTTCGATATGCGGCGCGTCAGATTCGCCTCAGCCCCGCCTATGCGGCGGTGGTCATCCTCTCTATTGCGCTCGGCGCCGGCGCCAACACGGCAATTTTTCAGTTGCTCGATGCCGTCCGCCTGCGCAGCCTGCCGGTGCGCGATCCACAGCAGTTGGCCAGTTTATCCATCGCCAAACCGCGCAAACGCACCGGAAGTTTCACCGGCTGGCCCTCCGAAATTACGAATGCGATTTGGGAGCGGGTTCGGATCCGTCAAAAGGGATTCTCGGGCATGCTCGCGTGGAGCATGGACCGCGTCAACCTCGCGCCGTCCGGCGAAGCGCGCTTTGCACAGGGTCTTTGGGCGAGCGGGGATTTCTTCCGCGTGCTCGGGATTGAGCCCATCATCGGGCGCACATTCACCGCTGCCGATGACACACAGCAGTGCAACGCGGGCGCTGTGATCAGCTATGCGTTCTGGCAGCGCCAATTCGGCGGCGATCCGGCAGCGATCGGGCGCACGCTCTCCATCAACACAGCGCCAATCCCGATTATCGGCGTGACTCCGCCCAACTTTTTCGGCCTGGATGCCGGCCGCCGGTTCGACCTCGCCCTGCCACTCTGCGCGGAGCGTCTAGCGGATGGCGGCAACGGCCGGATCGACGACGGCGCCGCTTATTGACTGGGCGCGATGGGGCGCCTCAAGCCCGGCTGGAGCATGGAGCGCGCACGGGCACAACTGCGCGCCATCTCGCCTGGCATTTTCGAATCCACGCTTCCCGCCAAACACAACGCCTCGTTTGTGAAGGACTATCTCGCGCTGCGTCTCACCGCGGAACCGGCCGCCAAGGGTCAATCGGAACTCGGCAGATCTTACGAATCTCCGCTTTGGCTGTTGCTCGGGGCATCGGGACTTGTGCTTGCGATCGCATGCGCCAATCTCGCCAGCATCGCACTCGCGCGCGCCTCGGCGCGTGAACGCGAGATCTCCGTTCGCCTGGCCATCGGCGCCTCGCGCGGAAGGGTGATGCGTCAACTGCTGGCGGAGAGTCTGATGCTCGCAGTAATTGGCGCGGCGGCGGGCCTGTTGTTGGGACGCGTGGTAAGCGGGGCTCTTGCAGCGTCTCTGGGCGAAGGAATTTTTCTCGATCTTAGCCTGGATTGGAATATCGCGCTCTTCACGGGCGGGGTTGCAGTGGTGGCCTGCGTGCTCTTTGGCCTCGCCCCGGCACTGCGCGTCTTTCGCCTGGACCGAAGCCTGGCGCAGTCCGCCGGCGGCCGAGGCATCGCGGGTGCGCGAGAGGGCATCGCGGCGCGGCGGGGTCTGGCGATCGTTCAAATGGCGCTCTCATTCGCCTTGCTCACGGGCGCGCTGCTCTTCATCGGAAGCCTGCGTAATCTGCTCTTTCAGAATCCTGGATTCAAGGCCGAGGGCGTGACGGTCGCCATGGTGGACATTAGCGGCTCATCGATGCCGAAGGAGATACGGGCGCGTTATTACCTGCAGTTGCTCGATCGCATTGAGGCTTCCCGCGGCGTTTCGGCTGCTTCCGAAGTCGCCGTAACTCCCATTGGAGGCGGTTCATGGAATACGCCGCTGAATGTCGAACTGGCCGGAGGCGCGCGCTTGACCGCGGCAGAGACCTACATGAACGAAATCACGCCGGGATACTTCGCCGCTATGAGCACGCCGTTAACGGCGGGCCGCAACTTCGATGCGAATGATACCTTCTCATCCCCAAAGGTGGCGATTGTGAATCAGGCATTCGTGCGGAAATACCTCAAGGGCGCGAGTCCTCTGGGCGGGCGATTGATCAAGGAGGACGAACCGCGATCGGCGGGCTATGAAATCGTCGGCGTCGCGGCTGATGCGAAATACGTCACGCTGCGCGAAGAGTTTCACCCCGCCGCCTATTTGGCTGCCGCCCAGGACAGTAACGCCGATACCGAAGCCGCATTCGTGGTGCGAGCGAATGGCGCAACCGGCGGCGCGGCGGATGCGATCAAAGCCGCCGTGAACGCCATGCGGCCGCAACCGATTTTGGATCTTCGAACCCTGGAAGGACACATTCGCAATTCATTAACGAGAGAGCGTCTGATGGCGACGCTTTCCGGCGTTTATGGCCTGCTGGCAGCGATTCTTGCGGCCATCGGTATTTACGGCGCGCTATCGTACCTGGTGGCGCGGCGTAAAAATGAAATTGGCATTCGTATGGCTCTCGGAGCGGGCCGGGGCGCTGTGATCGGCATGATCCTGCGCGAGGCCGCCTTGCTTGCCGCGTTTGGCTTGGCCATTGGATTTGTCATCACTCTCATCGCAACGCGCGCAGCAACCGATTTTCTTTACGGTGTTTCGCCGGGGGATCCAGCGGTCATCGCCACTGTCTCCGTTGCCCTAATCGGTTTGGCGCTTCTGGCAAGCTTTCTGCCGGCGCGCCGTGCGGCGGGCGTCGACCCGGCTATGGCGTTGCGGCAGGAGTAACGCAGGCTACGTCCGATGAACTTTGCGATTTCATCGATCACTTCCAGTCCTGTTTGCTGTCGCCAACCACGCAAACTTGGTTCATCTGATGTACCACGCCGTAGACCGTCCAAGCGCTCCTCGCCGGTTGGCCCACGTAGCCCAGCCATTCGCTGGTTTCAAAGCGGGTATGAAATGGCAGCGGCGCCGGCGGAAATCCACGAAAAGGCCAGGGAAGTAGCCGTGACGAAAGCCGCCGCGCGCAATTCCCACAATCAGGCCCGCGGGATTGGTGACAAAAAGATAGTCGATTTCGCGATTCGTCGTAGAATCCCACGCCCAACCTTCTACACGCCACGTGGCGTCGGCATGGGAATCCTCTAGGGGCAGGATTCGCTCAATGCCGCCGATACATTGGTCGGAACTCAGAACTCGAAACAGCTTCGGAACGTATCTTCCGGGCCATGCGGAACGAGGTTCGGCAAAAACCCCCAGATGTTTTTCCCGCATGAACGCAACAATCTCTTCTCGTTGACTTCTAATCGGCCAGAGAATCGAGAGTAGCTTTTCATCGGGCGCATCTACGATGAACGCCGCGCCTACGGCGTCGATGCCTCGGAAGAAGTCAGACCAGTCTTCCGCAGCACTGGTCAGAACCTGCCGTGCTGGGAACATAATGCAAAGGTAGAGTGTAGCGTAGAGGCCGATGAGCACCCGTGAACGCGGCAGGCGGCAAGTTGTGTACAAGATAAGGATCGCCGTGCCGGCCCAGAACTCCTAGACAAGAGTAAAATATCGGTTCGGTATTTCGAGATTGCCTACCAACCATTGCGGCGATAGTCGTCCTGCGACGACGCTAGCCGTGGTGAGTAAGAGAAAAATGACCAGCGCTACTAGAGTCGATAACCACGATCTGGGAGCATTTCGATCTCGGAGAGCCCGCACTCCGGCGTAAATCGCACCTGCTAGCGCTAGTAGCGTAGCCGCAATTCCCAAGTGCAACGGAAGAAGCTTCAGGGCCGCCCCGAGGAGGAGGCCTATCAGCAGAGTTCCATCGACCGGACGCCGTAACATACCCAAGATACCCATTCCCATGGGGGGCATCTGATAGTGCCAGCAGTACGAGACAATCACGCTGGAGCCGAGGAGCGCGGTCGCGGCCGTTAACCGGTGCGTCATCTTTAAGTACCCTGCCTGTGCGACCAGCACGGGCCAGACGAGGATTCCGTTGGCCATTGTGTACGACGCGACGACGGCGCTAGCGGCTCCTAAAACCAGGAAGACAGATCGAGGCCTTTCGCGGTATAGCGCCAAACAAAGGAAAGACAGAGCGGCGGCGACGTAGACCAGTGGAAATGTGAATTGCATGCTCCAGATGAGATTCTCCATTTGGAGTGGGGAAATCATCAGGCTTAGAATTACAACCATTGACGCGCCGAAAAGTAGGCGCGACCTTCTTCCCACTAAGACCCAAGATAGAATGCAAAGAAACACGATCTGGATCAACTGAAAACCGCACGTTAGCCACACCAGGGATGCCCGTGATCCCCGCTGCAGATTGGCGAAAAACACAAGTCGTGGAATGACAAATCGATGGCCCCAGTGTGACGACCACAGAATGGGCCATAAAGGGCTACCGTGCTTCCAGAGGATGAACTCCTGCATCATCGCCCATTCGTCCGCCCAGGGAACACGGGTCGGTGCGCGCAGGATTTCAGCTATGGTAATAAAATTAATTTCGAGCGTTGCTATAAGTGCGGCAGCGACCGCCGTGCCGGCTATGACTTTAGCAATAGTGGCTCGGCCCAAGGAGCTTGCCCCGTTGATTCTGTCTCAGACTACGTTCCGATGAACTTTGCGATGTCATCGATCACTTCCGGGGCCACGTGTCCGGGCTTGTGATATTCCTGCTCCGTGCTTTTACCTTCGCCGGCGATGAAGTAGTGGTTCAGAGCCGGATAGTCTTTGAGGCCTTCATCCCGCCGCGACGCGAGTCCGGCTTTCCACACCGTGAGCTCTTTCGGAATCACCTGGAAATCGCGGTCGCCTTGTAAGATCAGCGAGGGGATTGTCAGTTTCTTCGCTTCAGCCACCGGATCATAACCTTTGAGATCCAGCCAGTAAGGCGCGGACAGGCCGAAAAGCGACGGGGAATCGGCGTCGCCCGGGTCAAGTTTCTTCACCTTGGCAGCTTGCTGCTTGCGGGCATCGAGCTGAGCGCCTGTGACTCCCAAGGCTTCGACGGTTTCCACGTACCAATCCTCAAGGGGACGAGCGGGCGCGCCCATCATGATCAATCCGGCAAGATGGCCGTCATCGGCCGCGATTCGCGGAGCAATGAAGCCGCCGACGCCGAAGCCTAACAGGTAAATCCGTTTGCCATCGATTTCAGGCTGGGTTCGAAGCAGAGCGATTGCGGCATGCGCATCGTGCACCATCTCGTCGTCAATGGTGAAAGAGGCTTCCCCCATTTTCGAGGCGTATCTCGCGATGCGCGTCTCGTAACGCAATACTGCGACCCCGCGCGAGGAAAGCCCCTCCGCCAGATCGCGAAAGATCTTGGTTGCATAGAGGGTGGCGTCACGGTCGCCCGGACCGCGATCCTGAACCATCACCACCGCCGGGCAGGGCCGCTTGTCCACAGGAATAGTCAAGGTTCCCGGCAACTTCCATTCGTCGTTTCCCACTGTGACTTCGCGCGTCTGGAAGGCCGCGGATTTTACGTAATCCGGATGCTGCCACGGCGTCTGGCCGGGCCGCATCTGCAACTGCACGATCTTCCCATCGGCATTTACGGGAAACGTGAAATCGATATTTCGGGTCGCGAACTGAACAGGAATGGTGACCACCGAAACCGGCCCCATGTCGTTCGCACTAGGCGATCCGATGTTTTGCACGGCGCCCCAGCCTTTAGCCTGCGCGGCCAGCTTTGCAAGGGCCGTTTCGGAAAAAGAGTCCTTGGTAGATGGCGCGAACATCTGGTTCAACTCGGCATACTTGCCGCCGAGAAAAAGGTCGAGCGCCTTCTTTGCGGTTCCAGATGGATCGGGCGCCTGCGCCAGTATGCGTGGCGGAGAAAAGAGGCTGAGCGCGCCAAGAAAAAGGCAGAGGATGCGAGTCAGATTCACATTCCTATGTTAGCGCCGCGCCCGGCGGGCAGGACGCTTTAGGGTCATTCCCAACCGGCCTGAGCCCACGGGGAACGCGCTGGCGGATGTTTCAAAGGTTCGCCGCCGGGGCGAAACGTTATAGCCAGCGGTAACAAAAAAAGGCGGCGCCGAGGCGCCGCCTGAAACTACTACGAGTGCTTCGATGGCGAGATTAGAACGTAATCTTGGCCGCTAACTGCACACGCCGCGCTGCGCGGAAGGAGTTGATCTCTCCGAACGATGTGCTGGTGATGTTGGTGCTCGCGAAGCCGCTGGGGTTCACCCAGTTCAGGTAGTTGTAGCCCTCTCCGCGAATCTGCATGCGGACGCGGCCTTCCTTCGACAATCCGAACTCCTTCATGAGAGCAGCGTCCCAATTGAAGTAGCCGGGTCCGCGAACGGTGTAGCGGCCTGTGTTGCCAGGACGAACCGCACCTTGCGGGGTAGGCTGGAAGCACGCCGTGTTGAACCAGATCGGATTTCCCGACGCCGCGATGCCGTTGAACTGATGCGGCGCGTTGGCGTTGGGATCGCAGACCATGTCCGGCCGTGCGCTGGCAGCGCTCGACCCGAGCAAGCCTAAGCCGGCCGAATCGACGCTCGAAGTGGTTACCGTCGAAGGCAGTCCCGAGGAGGCCGAAACGATGCCCGAGAACTGCCAGCCGCCCGCAATGCGATCAATCATGCTGTGACCTCGCAGGAAAGGCAGCGGGTACACGTAGTTGAGCGTCATGATCTGTTTACGGTCGAAGGAGGCCGGTCCGTATTCGCCCTCATGCCAGTTGTAACTGTTCTGAGGGGCGTTGGAACGGTCTGAGCTGTTATCGGTAAGCGTTTTCGAATAAGTATAGGCCAGAGCGATTACGCCGCCCGAGCGAATAACCTTACGCGCGCTGAACTGCAGCGAGTTGTAATTGGAATCGAACGCCGATTCAATGGTGTTGATGGCGTTGAAGCCAAGATAAGGACGGATGGCGTTAATACGAGGATCATCCGCCGTGGTGAAGACGGTGTTGCCGTTGGCTGCGTGCAGCCCAGCCGCAAGCGCCGCTCCGGGAAGGGCCTGGTTGATATCCACGTAGCCGAGCAGGTGCGTGCCTTTGGTTCCGACATACGCGAGATCAATAATGAAATCGGAAGCGAGGTTCCGTTGTATGTCAAAGCTCCACTGCTGCGAGTAAGGAACATTGGCGGGCAACTGAGTTGCGTGCAGTACCAGCGGAGCCGCAGATACCCCGACTGTGCCGCCTGCGACGTTGCTGAAGCTGGCATTCGAAATACTCACGCTCTGCACAAATGGAGGGTTGGCAAAGGTGTTTTGCTCATAGCCACCGAATAAGGTGGAGTCGTAGAATACGCCGTAGCCGGCGCGAACCGCAGTCTTGCCGCTGCCGGTTGGATCCCAGGCAAGGCTGATACGGGGCGCAAAGTTATCGTACTTATTGGGCGCAATCTTATCGCCAAAGGGAGAGGTCTTTCCTCCAACGATGATGCCGTTGGTGGAGGGATTCGTGCCGGTTCCGGGAATAATGTTGCCGGTAGTTGAATCGATCTTGGGTGCGTTGGCGGCGACGTAGAGGCCTGGATCGAAGTTATCCAGAATGCCGTGCGAGTCGCTCGGCTGACCGAAGAAGGACCAGCGAACTCCCATGAAGATGGTCAGTCGGGGAGTCACTTTAAAATCGTCTTGTGCGTAGGCTTCGTGTTGCCATGCCCAGAGATCGGGGGTGATGTCCGTCGACGCCATGGAGAATGTCGCCACGTTGCCCAGCAGGAAGTTCGCCCACGATTGCTGGAAGCTGGTAGTGCCGGTGGGACCGCCTAGGTTTGAAAAGCCGAATACGCCATACTGGGCACCTGCAGCGTTCTCGGTCTTGTTATAACGGTTCATCGAAAATCCGAACCGCAGGTTGTGACGACCATGGATCCAGTTCAAGTTGTCGAACCCGGCGAAGTTCTTGTTGTATTCGTTATAGGGGCCGAAACCAAGCAGGCTCGATCCACCAGTAAACGTCAGTTCGGGAACAACGCCCTGGGTATTGACGAAAGGCTCGGACGGGTTGATATCCGGGCTCTGCGATTTGGATAAGAGGCCCGCAGGCGTCGAGTTGATTGCGCTCTGCGAATAGTTGAACCCCGCGTCGTTGATCAGCGTTCCGTGGATGATGTTTTGGAAATGAATGGCCGCGCTACGTCCCGGTGAGTTGGTATTCGTCGTCGCCACATAGGGAATGGCTGAGCCGGTGAACAGACCTCCGGGTTCGGTGGTGGGAATGGAATCGTTCTCGAATTTTCCCCAAATGGTGAAATTCTCGTTGATGACCTGGTCCACGCGAGCGATTTCCTGGCGGCTGTTATAGATGTTCTGCACCGGGAAGAGAGTGGATGTGGTAGCGGCGACAGTGTTGACGCTGGAAAGCGACAGCTTGCTGAAGATGTCCTTAATGTAAGCGGCTGCGTTCGCGTTGATGAGGCTCGATGGAATACTGGTCGCGGTCTGCTGACAAGATGTGGTGTAGCTGATGCAAACCGGTTGGCTGAACTGTCCCGCGAGCATTCCCTGGGTAGGCAGGGTAGGGGCCAGCGTAGTGTAGGTGTGAATGCGCCGCGCCTCTTCCGAGAAGAAGAAGAACGTCTTGTTCTTGTCCTTGTTGTAGTGACCGGGAATGAAGACAGGACCGCCGATGGAGCCGCCGAAATCGTTCCAGCGCAGCGCCGGGACTTTGGCGACGCCGTTCACCACGTTTACCTTGGCGGCATTGTTTTCCCAGTTGTTGGCAGCCAGTGCGTCGTTGCGGAAAAACTCATAAAGGCTGCCGTGAAAGGAGCTGTTTCCACTCTTGGTGACCACGTTGATCTGAGCGCCGCCGGCCCGGCCGGTATCGGCTGTATACTGGCTTCGCTCCACTTTGAACTCGGATATGGCATCCACGCTGGGGAAGGTCATCAGCGTCTGGTTGCTGCCGCGGTCTACGTTATCAACGCCATCTACTGTCCAGTTATTGTCTGAATTGCGATTGCCGTTGATGGAGTAAGGCAGGGTGGCGGCGAAACCGCTGGGCGCGGAGTTGCCGATATAAAGCTCGTCGGTGGTATTGGCCGAAACGCCAGGCATCAGCGATACCAGTTGCTCATAGTTACGCGTGTTCAAGGTTAGTTCCCGAACCTGCGTACCTTCGATGGTGGTGGCGCTTGCCGGGCTGCCGAGTTCCACTCGCGCACCCTGTGCTTTCACCTCCACGGTTTCGGTTATAGCGCCGACTTGCAGCACGAGATTAATCTTCAAATCGTCGTTTACATTGAGCACAATTCCCGTGTGATCCTGCTTTTTGAAGCCGGCGGCTTCCACGGTTATGGCATAATTGCCGATTGGTATGAGCGGAGCCGAGTAGTTTCCTCCCGTATCCGTCACGATTGTCCGAACCACCAGGTTGCGGTCGGTATTCTTGATAGTGACTTTAGCGCGCGGCACGGGCGCATTGCTCGGATCCAGAACCGTACCTTCAATGGTTCCGGAAATATCCTGGGCAAGCAATGCGCCGCCGGCGAATGCCATAAAAAGGCACACGAATAGCGTTCTTCTCATTTGTATGTAAGCTCCAAAGCGATTGTTACAAAACTGTTACTTTGCCTTATAGTAGCGCGTTTCGCGCCTCAAAACGGGGTATCCACTAGTTCGTGGGTGTTTGATCGCATGCGGTACATTGATCGAATGGCATGGCGGGCAATTCTGGTGGACGATGAAGAGCTGGCGCGCGGTTATCTTCGCGAACTGCTCTCTTCGCACCCAGAAATTGAAATCGCGGCCGAGTGCCGCAACGGCTTCGAAGCCGTCAAAAGCATCAATGAACTGACCCCCGATCTAGTTTTCCTGGACGTGCAAATGCCGAAGCTAGACGGTTTCGAGGTGCTGGAACTGATCGACACGAAACCAGCCGTTATCTTCGTCACGGCGTACGATCAATATGCGATGCGAGCGTTCGACGCCCAGGCCGCCGACTATCTTCTGAAACCCTTCACCGCGGAGCGCTTCGAACGCGCGCTCGAACGCGCGCTGGAGCGCCGCAAATCCGGCGCCGGCGCGAAACCGCTGGATGCACCGCCGCGCGAGGTGACTCGCATCGTGGCACGCGACGGCCCCAAGGTCCACGTGATCCCACTCGATAAACTGGACTATGCCGAAGCGCAAGACGATTATGTGGCCCTGCATAGCGAGGGCAAGAGCTATCTGAAACAACAACCGATCGGCGCGTTGGAGGCAACGTTAGACCGAACCCGCTTTGTGCGCATACACCGCTCTGCGATCGTCAATCTGGAACGGATCGCGCGCATCGAACCGTTTGCGAAAGACAGCCGCATTGCGATCCTCACGGATGGCTCACGACTTCCGATAAGCCGCGCGGGTTACGCACGGCTTATGGAAGCGATGGGCGATTCGGGGGGTATTGGCGAGCGCGGCTAGGGTGGGATGCTTCCCGCTAGGACCGCGCAGGGCAGCAGAAGCGAGACCCGATACACGGAATTTTCAGCCCGTACGCCAAACGTCGCCTCGCCGCCATAACGCACCGCAAGGCGGCGCCTGACGTGGGCTAGTCCGATACCGGAATGGCTTGGGCGGGCGTCTTCGTCCTGGTCATATCCGTTCTCGATTTTGATCGAGACGCCGGCGCCGCTGCGGCTTGCCGAGATACGGATATCGCCGCCTTCCAGCAATCCAGCAATGCCATGCTTCACGGAATTCTCGATGAGCGGCTGCAGGATCAGCGCAGGGACCGGGCAATCTTCGCAGCCGGGCTCGATGAATTCCTCGACTCTCAAGCGATCGCCAAAACGCACTAACTCGACTGCGAGGTAACTGCGGGCCAATGCCAATTCTTCATGTAAGGGAATGCTCTCGCGGTCACCCAGGCCGAGACCGGCGCGCAGAAATTCGGAGAGGCGAATGCACATTTCGCGCGCGCGCAAGCCATCGACGGTTGTCAGGGCGGCGATGGAATGCAGGCTATTGAACAGGAAGTGGGGATTGAGTTGGAATTTCAGCGCTTGCAACTGGGAATCGCGGGCGAGGGACCGTGCTTCCTCAGCACTGCGTTCGGCCTCGCGCTGTTCCATGGTGGCGAGCGCGGCGTAGTGGAGCCCGGTGGAGAGCAGGTAGAGCAGGGCGCCGAGCGCGAAGAGGACTAACTTCTGTGGGGCAAGCACGGGGGCAGCCAGTTGCGCCGTGACCGCAAAAGCGAGACCGGCAACGGCCGCCGCGGCGAGGGCGGGCGGCAAAGCGCGGTTCACATGGCGCATGGGGCGCAGGCGACAGATGTACCAAGGCGTAAGACACAGGAACGCTTCGAGGAGACATGCGGGCGTCAGGCCGCGGGCGCTATCCTGCCAGGCGACTCCCGCGGTATTCCACATCAGATAGGTCAGGAGGGCGGCGATGGCCGCCCACGCGCCAAAGTAGAAGGCGGCGGCGCGGGCGGATGCCAGGATCGGGTGCAAACGTTCTTTCCTTTGCCTTAATTTTTGATCTCGACGCCACCGAACACAGCCGCGCCGCGCACGATCAGGTGCTTGATGTTGGGCGTGACGGCCGGGTTCGGCTGCTCGGCGCTATCGACGAACCCGCCGAATACCCCGGCGCCTTGCATGACGACGCTCCAGTTGGCAGGGATCCTGACTTCAGCACCGCCGAAGACGGCATTGACTTCGATGGTGGCGGAATCGCCTTGAATTTGAGAACCACGCAGATCGATTTCGAAGCCGCCGAATACAGCGTCGTATTTGGCGCGTTGAAAATCGGCGACTGCGACTTTGCGCTTTCCACCGCTGAAAACGGCGGCTTCGTGACGGGTCCAATTGCGGCGCTGCGCGCGCCATCCCTGGTTGCGGCCGATATCGAATGAGAGCCGCGGAGCGGCGGTTCGATCAATCAGCATGTAGACGCCGGCGCCGATCAGGAGCAAGGGCCACAGGTCCCAAACGCTGAAGGGAATCAAGCCCATGTTATTGGCCAGGAAGATGGAGCCGAATGCAAGAAGGAGGCCGCCCCCCGTGCGCATGCGCGCGTCCTGGGCATCGGCCATCTTGAAGACGCCCGCGACCATCAAGATTACCGGCCAGTATTGCCAAATATCCTGCACCCGCAGTAAATGGAGGTTGGAAAGGAGGAAGATTCCTCCTAAAGCGATGAGTAAGATTGCGGGCACGACGCGCTGCGCGGTGAACCAATCGGAATCGCTTTGTGAATCTTGTATCATGCTTCGAGCGTAAGGCAGCGAGGCCGCGGAGTCTTGCAGAAATCGGCGAACGCACGACGGTTACCGGCGAATACACTTCGGACGGAACGGACCGTACGAAGGCAATGTGCGAGGCGTGAACGCTGCATCAGGCGGCGCGCTTTCCTGCCGGGAGACCGGAATGGGGATGGATTGGACCGGCGGAACGGCGCATTATGGCTTCTTCCAAGCGGCTGGCGCGGTGAATGAGGCGGATGATTTCGGAGCTCGCATAAACGAAGCCACCGCAGGATTCGGGGTTGGGGAAATCGGGCGCGGGATCGTAAGGTTCGCCTTTCGATTGCGCGAGCTCGGTGAGAAGCATGGCTTCTTCGACGGCCTGCGCGTGAGCGGTTTTGCGCTTGGCCTGCATGGTTTCGAGGTCGGCCGTATTGCGGAGGAGGGCACGGTTGATGCGCTGCTCGTAAAGAGTAAGCAGTTGAAGATTCCTGGCCTGCTGGATCCAGGTTTCTCCCGCAGCGAGGGCGGCGTCTACTTCGGTAGGGCCGGCGTTTTCGTCTCCGCTGGCTTGGGACTCGATGCCTTGGGCGAAGATCGCATTTTCAAGCGCGCGGGCGCGCTTCAAACGCCAACGGTCTTCCGCGATGGCTTGGGCGTGTTCCTGTTCCAACGTGCCCACGGGCGCGAGGGCTTCGAGGATGAGGGCGCAGTGCTGCTGGAATGCCTCCTGGTCCTCTGGCGAAGCGGCGTGGATCTTGCCGGTTAATCCGTGACGAAAAGAATTTCGGCTGGAGTTGCTCTTGCCTTCAGAGGTTTGCGGACCTGTGGATAGCTGCGCGTTGGCGCGATTGGCTGCGAGTTGGGGAGCGGTCATGAGTGGTCTCCTGGTTAGAGAATAGCGGAGGGGCTGGTAACTTTTGAGCAGCGGATGGCTGGAAGTTATTGAAGGGCTTGGAGTTGGAAAATTTCGAAGTGCTGTCACCGGCTTTTCGGCGGGGCTACGCTTTGCCTCCGGCATACGGGCGGATTTGGTCGATACCCTTGAACGAATTTTGACCGTTCTCGATGCAACACAAATCGCCTGAAGCTCGCGACATCCCCGTTATCGGCTGCATCCGCTTAAAGGCGATTTGAAGGGACTATGGTCCGTAACGGTGCGGGAAACTGCCGGGTTGTTTCCGTTTCGCAGGGGATGACGCGTTTGACGATGAAGTGATCGACTAACACCGAGCATGCTAATGAAAAATCCAGCTCATCCGGGTTTGCCGTTGATGACATTGCTCAGTGCCTGCCGGGTCACGCCAAGAACTTTCGCTGCTGCAGCTTGCCCACGATCTCGCCATAGTTCGTAGAAACGAAAGCAACATTAAGGTGAAGCGGCAGCATGCCCCGGCGGTACCGCAAACTATGCGGCGGCTAACGCGCCCGCGCCTACGCATTGACCGGCGATTATCTCGCGTCCGACCCACGCTGCGCGTATCAACCAACAGGAGCGGAAAAGGGTGCTACATGCCTGGCGAGCTAACCATGGCCGGCCGGGAATGTTCCCCTGCAGGAATGGATTGCGATATGCTCGCGGCGCGTCATGCGTTCCTGCGGAACGGGATCGCAAGCGCGATTGAACTCAGAGACACTATGACGGTGGAGCAAAAGCCCCCCTTTTGCAGCATCTTGCTGCCGCTTCGCAGGCTGTTTCAACAGTTGCAAGAGGAGTTGGAGGCGTATATCAACGTGGAAGAGCAGGAGCTCCTTCCGATCCTGCGGGCGCTTGATGAGCAGCGACACACCGCCAACGACGCGACAGAAACGATTCGCTTTCTCCGGCACGGGCAGGCGGCGCTTATCAGTGTGTTAGCCGAAATGTCTGAAATCACCCCAGGCTTCCTGCCGCCTCGCGGCGGCTGCGCCTCATACATAGGGCTGCTCGACGTTCTCACTGCGATTCAGACGGAACCCTTGCTCCAATTCCAACTTGAGAACGACCGGGTATTCCCCAATGCCATGCGTTTGCCGCACCGGCAATACCCGATTCCCGAGCCACAACGAACGCATAGGGCTCCACCAACCGCTGGGTTGCAATAGGGTTTTCTGAGCCCCGCATTCGGATTCCAATAACTGCGCCGTTCAGTATTTCGTCAGTCCCATTCGCTAGGTTAGGCGTTAGATAGATATGTTTGAGATCAAGCCGCTTGGCGTCGCTTGGCGCTCAAACCGGCTTCGCACGGCATTGCGTCTCACGTTCCATCAGCCCCTCATACCAATCGTCACCGCCCAGTTCGACCGGGTGTGGCGTGCGGATCCCGCCTCCGCAGGCTAGGTCGTCCGCAGGGCACATCTTCTCACAGCCCCAGCAGATGCGCTCCGGGTTCCTTGGATGGATGGGAAATTTCGACATCCGAGTATAACTGTATTTATCACCGACCTCACATGCTAATCGGCTTGTAGTTAGGCCTTGTGGCCACAGGGGCGGTGTACAAACAGAATGCAGACCAACTCGACGTTGGCGTGATGCGTGACGCCGCTCATACCACCACTACTACTGCGATATCAACTCTCAAACCCCGCCAGCTTGGCGACCGTAAGCGCCGATGGCAGTAGCAGAAGAATCAGGTCGGCCCGTGATGGTGGGCGTAGGCAGATCTTGAGAATGACCCAGGCTGCTGGGGCCAGCGATAAGACCGGCCCCCAAATTTTTGACAAACGAGCGTCGATGCAAAACAGTGCTCCTTTAAACTTCGGATTCAGTATAAACCGGCGCTTAGATGCACTGGCCAAGACGAAGAATCTCGGCCAAACGCTGCGAGATCGGAGAGTCGCCATAACGAACGGCGTCAATCGAATTCCGCCCAGACGATGGTATGGTCGGAAGCTCCGACGACTTTGCGCGGCGACATATCGACTTCAGCGACGCGGCAGCGCTCAGCCATTATGCCGGTTGCCAAAATATGGTCGATGCGCCAGCCAAAGTTCCGCTCGAAGGCATTGCGGAAGAAATCCCAGTAGGTGTACTGAACGATGTCGGGGTGCAATTTGCGGAAGACATCGACGAATCCCCACGCGACGGCATGCTTGTAAGCGTTTCGCGCGTCGATGTGGAAATCGGGATCGTTGACGCGTTTTTCAGGATGATAGACGTCAATTGGTTCGGGGGCGACATTAAGATCGCCCACCCAGATTGCCGGGCTGTCAGGATTCAAGGCTGTTTCGAAATACGCGCGCAGGCGCCCGAACCAAACGAGTTTCAAAGCATATTTCTCGGAAGAAATTGAATAGCCCTGTGGAACATAGCTATTGATAATCGGGATACCGTTAACGACAGTCTGGATAATCCGGAAGTCTTCATTGTCCGGTCCCTCATGCAGACCGTAAATGACTTTTTCCGCGGGCGTGCGGGTCAACGTGGCGACGCCATTGTAAGCCTTCATGCCGCGGAAGGAGGCGTGGTATCCGGCTGTGCGAATGGCATCGACGGGAAAGTCCGTGTCCTGGACCTTGGTTTCCTGCAGGCACATCACATCTGGTTTATGTTCGGCCATCCAGTCGAGCACGATCGGCAGGCGCCGCCGGATGGAATTTACGTTATAGGTGGCGATTTTCATCGGGACGGATGCTCGGCATGGCTAGATTATCCCGCGTGTTCGCGACGGTTTGTGTGTGAACGCTAGCTAACTGCACGGGATCGAACACACGGTGAATCATGTTTTCGAGCTTCACGCGGTGATGTTGCAGAGCTCATACGTGGCGACGGCTTGACGTCGAATGGGAGCTCAATAGTTTAGGGGCGGCGGCGCCCCGTCGTCCCGTCATTTCTTCCAATCACTTAGAACCCTTCCCGGCCCGCTTTTTCTCTCTTTTTGAGCCGTGTGCAGTAAGCGCGCACTAGATGCACCGTTCCGGTCCTTGCTGTTTCTCTGCGCATCCTCAAGCGTCTCCGCGATCAGATCGACCGTTCCGCGCTTGAGATCTTCGCGGAAGTCCTCTCCTATGTCCGCTGATTATAATTGGCATCGTCAGTGCCCTGATTCCGTTTGGCATCTCGAACCGCCCGCGTTTTGACGAGTCAGCAGGGCGAGGAGGGTGCGGTCGTGCAACTCTCGCAAGTGGCAAATCCTGTTCCAATAATCTCCGCCACTCTTCAATGCACCCCGTCATCTCGCTCATCTCCGGCGGAACTCCTAAACTGAATGAATGGGCTGGATTTCCTCTCCAGAGGGTTGGATTGCGCTGGCACCCTCACCGTTCTCGAGATCGTCCTCGGTATCGACAACATCGTTTTCATCAGTATTCTGGCGGGCAAACTGCCGCCCCCCATGCAGCCCGCACGCGTAACCTCGGCCTCATTCTGGCCATGATCACGCGGCTTCTTCTTCTGCTGTCGCTCACCTGGATCACGCGCCTCACAGCGCCAATATTCGCGGTCTTCGGGCGCGAGATCTCGGGCCGTGACCTGATTCTCATAGTGGGCGGTATGTTTCTGATCTGGAAAAGCACTCACGAGATTCACCAGCGCCTCGAAGGCGAATCGGCCGCCGAACAGACGGCCCGCGGAGCCGTCAGTATGAGAGGAGTGTTGGCGCAAATTGCCCTGCTCGATATCGTCTTCTCGCTCGATTCGGTGATCACGGCTGTTGGAATGGCGAATCAGGTCGCAATCATGTTCGTCGCTATCGTGCTCGCCGTGGGGTTTATGAAATTCGCGGCCGGACCCATCAGTACGTTCGTGGAGCGGCATCCGACAGTGAAGATGTTGGCTCTCAGCTTCCTCTTACTGATCGGCGTCACCCTCATCGCGGAAGGCCTTGGCCAGCATATCTCGAAAGGGTACGTGTATTTTGCTATGGCTTTTTCCGTGTTCGTCGAGGTGTTGAACCTGCGCGCCCGGAAGGGACGGGGCCCGCAAATTGCGGGCAGGCCCGGCAGGCCTTAACATCTTGGGCTCATGAGCAACACCACCACGGGCAGCGCGTACACTTCTCTCCGTCCTTCTGGCGCTAAACGTTGACCACGTGAACTCCGCGTCTCCACTTTTGGCTTGGCGCCCGCGCGTTTTTTTCGGGTGCGGATGTTCGTGAGCGTTTGGCAAAATGTTGAACCGCAATTATCGGTCATGCGGCCGGCGGCCATCCGGCGCTAAAAACGCACTCGGAGTTCCATGATCATCTGTCGCGGGTCAGAAGTCAGGAGATTGTGAGTTCCGTAGTGGGAAGCCGATTGTGCCTGACAGGGGAGCAAACCTTGCGACGGAGTGGCGGTAGTCTCGATGCCTCCCAGGCCCGTGGTGAACGCGCTCGAGAGAATTGCATGTGGTTCAACGAGTTGGTCACATTGGCGCGGAAGGAGACGGTGTAATTTTCCTTGATACGGAAATCGCGATGAGACCGGCACACAATCGACTCAGTGTAGGAACCCTGAATGTAGGCTTGGAACGTAAACCTTGATCGACACCATGCTCAACATGTTGTTCGCTTGCCGCCACCGGCGAATTACCCGCCTCGTCCCTCCGGCTTATCGGGCCTGCGATCCGTTCCGGAAGATGTTCCCGCGGAGCTTCCGGTCCATGTGCAGGCGTGGGTTGCTCCGTTTCCGGACGTCGTGCAGAATACTATGAATAGAAGCCATCGCTCGATGCCCAGCTCTATTCTTCGCTATCACCGCGGGTGGGGCGCCTCAGTCGCCGCCATCTTAGCCGCCACTTTGCTGAGCTTGCAGGGTTATTCGCAGGATGGGCCCAAACCTGCGGGCTCCCCCCGGCACACCCCTGTCAGCGCGGCCTCCGGCAGCAAGCACAGGAAAACTGATTACCAGCTCGATATCCATGCCATTTTCGCGGCGCACTGTCTGACTTGCCACAATGCCGAAAAACGCTCGGGCGGACTCTCGCTTGGCACGTATACCGACATCATTACCGGTGGCCGAACCGGCGCAGCCATTATGCCCGGGCGCAGCGGTGAGAGTCTGGTTGTGCGGCGAATCCTGGGAGAAATTCTTCCCGCCATGCCGCTCGGCGGCGATCCTTTGACAGAGACCGAAATCGCGACCCTGCGCGCATGGATTGACGAAGGAGCGCGCGCCACACCGTCCTCGGCCGCGGCCAAGGCCCGTTGGGACCCGCCGCTCGGCTTGACCGAACCCGCCATTCCGCCCTTGACTTGGGCCGGATGGACCGAGCCGCTCGACCGTTTCAGCGCCGCCTATCTGACGAAGCAACGCGTGGCCCGGCCGGTTCCTGTCGATTCGGCCGTATTCGCGCGCCGCGCATACCTCGATCTCTGGGGCCTGCTTCCCGCGCCTGACGAGATCCGCGCGTTCGTGGCTAGTACCGATCCGAACAAGCGGGCCAAACTGGTAGCGCGACTCAGCAACGATTCCTCACGCTACGCCGAAAATTGGATCACCTGGTGGAACGATTTGCTTCGCAACGACGAGGGCGTTGCCTACATCTCCGAAGTCGCGGGGCGCAAGAGCATCACTCCGTGGCTGCTCGACGCTCTCGAAAAGAATGAGCCGTACAATCAGATAGTCAGGAAGTTGTTAAATCCCACCGCGGCCGGCGACCCGGATGGCTTCCTCATCGGCGTCAACTGGCGCGGCGTCGTCAGCGCCTCGCAAACTCCTCCCCTGCAAGCCGCTCAAAATGCGGCGCAGGTGTTTGTCGGCATCAATTTCAAATGCAATTCGTGCCATGACAGCTTCATCAGCAAGTGGAAGCTCAAGGACGCCTATGCACTGGCCGCTTACTTCTCGGCGGAAGAGAAGTTGCAACTCTACCGGTGCGACGTAGCTCAGCCTGGTCAGTTCGCCACCGCTGCCTACATGTATCCGGAACTCAACCGGCCGCTGCCTTCTACCAGCATTCAGGACCGCCGCGCCGCCATCGCTGCCATTTTCACCGACCCACGCAATGGCCGGCTGCCGCGGACTTTTGTCAACCGGATTTGGGAAAAACTAATGGGACGCGGTTTCGTCGCAGACGCCGACGATATGGATGGTGAACCTTGGAGCCCGGAACTGCTTGATTATCTGGCTGCTGACTTCGTAAAAAACGGCTACGACATCAAGCGCCTGATTACCACCATCCTCGCGTCGAAGACATATCAGATGCGCGCCGTCGCACGCCCAGACGGCCCTCCGGCGCACTACTTGTTCCGGGGACCTGAACTGCGCCGCCTCACCGCCGAGCAGTTTGCCGATGCCATCGCCACCGTAACCGGCGATTGGCATGTGGCCCGGCCGCGCCCTGCCCCGCCGGCCCCAGCCGCCGCAGCGGCGGCCGCGACGGAAGCCGCCAACACGGCTACTGCTCTTGCGAATGCCAAGGTGGCGGGCGTCGTCCTGTCTTCCAACGGCACGAGGTTGCCCGGCGTCTTCTCCGGCGCGCCGGTCGATACCGAAGAAAATCTCACCATCAACAAGGTACTCACGCTTACGGCGGCCCAAACCGCAGCCACTCGGGCCGCCGCAGCCGCGACAGCCGCAGCCAACCGTGGCGCGGCGCCTCCACCGGTTCCACCTCCGCCTCCGGTCGCGCCCGGCAATTACGCGCGTGAATGGCGGATCGCCGCCAGCAACCTCATGCGCGCTCTAGGTCGCCCGATTCGCGATCAAGTTTATACCAGCCGCGATGCGCAGGCCACCAGCATGCAAGCCGTAGAACTGGTTAACGGTGAAACCTTGAATCACTGGTTGTGGCGCGGAGCCCAAAAAATGCTGGGCGTGTTGCCGGCCGAACCCGTGAGCCTGTTTAGCCGCCAAGTCAACGGCGATCCCTTCCGCCCTCCTGCGCCCCCACCCGCCAATCTAATCGCCGCTGCAACCGCCGCAGGCTTGCCGATACCGCCTGTGGCGCCTCCACCGCAGCCTCCACCTCCACCTGTCCCGTTCCATATCGATATCTCCCACTCACAGAAGCTCTACTTGATCGTCGAAGACAATCTCTCCACCGCCCCGGACAAAGCCGCTCCCATCTGGATGCACGCCTTTTTTACCGCAGCCGATGGCTCCCGAACGCCGCTGACTGCGCTACGGCCTCTCGCCCCCACTGGCCTGCGCGAAGACAGTTCACCCATAGTGCCACTCAACACGCAGGAGCCGGTCGCGGACGCACTCCGCGTGAAGTTTCCCTCCGAGCTGGTCTACGATATCTCCGGCCGCGGATTCACCGGCTTTGAGGGCATACCCTTTTTCGAGAACAAGCCGCTCATTCAGGGCGAAGGCGTATCCGGCCGTTTCTTCGTCTTCGATCAGAAGCCGAGCCTCGATCGGCTCGCCCCACCCACGCCGGAAACGCCCGTGCCGGCGCTTCCCGTTCTCGAGACATCGGCCGAAGCGGTGGACCGCGTGTACCGTTATATGCTCGGCCGCGCCCCCTTACCCGCGGAGCGTGCCGTCGGCATCGCCGCGCTGACTGACCATGCACATCCCGGCCGCCCAAGCGCGGAGGGCCTGGCCGATCTGCTTTGGTCCGTGATCATGAGCCCCGAGTTTCAGTTCATTCGTTAGAGGTATCGCCATGCGCAGAGATTCCGAAACCGACCTCACCGCCGAAGAGTCCTTCATCGCCTCGAAGATTAGCCGCCGCGGCTTTATGGGCAGGAGCGCAAGTGCCGCGGCCACCCTGGCTTCGCTCATCGGCGCCGGGCCCGAATTAGTCCGCGCCGCTTCGCCGCCAGCTACGGCCGATTCCCTCATCCTTCTTTGGATGGCCGGGGGCATGGCCTCCACCGAGACCTTCGATCCCAAGCGCTACACCCCGTTTGCCCCCGGCGTTCGCACCAGCGAAGTTCTCAGCACCTTCCCTGCAGTCGACACCGCGGTCGATCACATCAAGTTCTCCCAAGGCCTCGAATCCATAGGCAAAGTGATCGACCGCGGCGCGGTCATCCGCACCTTTCAAGCTGCCGATCTAGGATTCATTCTCCACTCCCGCCATCAGTTCCACTGGCATACCGGTTATGTTCCGCCGCAGCCGATGGCAGTGCCTCACATCGGCGCCGTCATCGCCAAAACCCTTGGCCCGCGCATCGACACCATGCCCCCGTTCATTTCGATCGGCCAGAACCTCGAGATCGGCGGGGAATCGGCGGCATTGAAATCGTTCCATACCGCCGGTTTTCTGGGCAGCGAATACGGCCCCGTCCTGCTTGCCGATCCCCAGGACGCGGCCTCGGCAGTGCGTCCTCCTTCCGACCTCGGCAGCGCTCGCTTCGTGAGCCGCCGCAAGCTTTATGAGAAGGTACTCGCCAATCAGCCCGTCTATCAGTTCGCCGGCGATTACCAGCGGCGCAGTCTGCTGCGCTCTCTCGATGCCGCGGACCGTCTCTTGACTTCGCCTTCCGCCAAAGCCTTCGACCTCTCTCTCGAAGCCAGGAACAAATTTGACGCCTATAACACCAGTCGATTCGGACAAGGTTGTCTGCTGGCGCGGCGGCTGGTGGAGTCCGGCGCCCGATATGTGGAAGTGACCAGCGAATACATTCCCTTCCGCTGGTGGGACAGCCATCAGGATGGTCACTCACGCGCGGAGATGATGAAGAAGATCATCGATGGCCCGGTCGCGCAGTTGATTCTCGATCTCGAAGAACGCGGCCTCCTCAACCGCACGCTAGTGGTTCTGGCCAGCGAATTCAGCCGCGATGCCGTCACAGAAGGCAAGGTCGGTAAAGAAGTGAAGGATCAGGCGAACACGCCCGACGTCATGACGATCCCCGCGCACTACGGCATGCACCGCCATTTCACCGCCGCCGGTTCCGTCCTCATGTTCGGCGGCGGAATAAAAAGAGGGTTCGTCTACGGCAAAACCGCCAACGAGCGGCCCTGCACCACCATCGAGAATCCACTGCCAGTGGAAGATCTTCACGCCACCATTTATCGCGCGTTGGGCATCGCGCCTGATCAGTATTTCCTGAATGAGAAGCGCCCGGTCTATGTTACGAAGGACGGCAAGGGCAGGGCCGCCGCCGAGCTTTACGAGTAACGCGCGTGTCTCTATCATCGCCGTCACTACTCGACGAGGTTCTGAACGAGCCAATATACTTAAGCGAAACGATTTAGACCTCGCCCTCCGACCCGCAGTGAGAAGACTATAGTTTCGCGGCAAAGACGAGCAGCCGTCCGTCGCACTCCTTCACAACAAATTCGCGCGAGCGCCACGGCATGCCGGCGAGCCCTCGAGTGAATTCCGCTCTGCGGTGTACTCAGTATAAAGACCATCCTCGCGGGGCCACGAAAAGTTCGAGGGCGTCACAATGCACACTGACCCAAGTTGGAATAGCAAATGCGTCGCTTTCATGCTTCACCTCGGCTTCAAAGGGCATCTATGAGCCATACGAGCATTCCATTCGCAGGAAGGTGGGCCCGTCAGGGACATTTCGTGCCTATGTTCTAGCCCACTGGGCATTGTTCCACCTTCCAGATGTCCGCCGCATACTCGGCGATAGTCCGGTCGCTTGAGAATTTTCCGGCGCCCGCCACGTTCAGGATGGCCTTCTGAGCCCAAGCGTCGGGGTCGGCAAAGAGTGTTCCGATCCGTTCGTGTGCATGGAGGTAGGACGTCAAGTCTGCCAGGTGCATATAGAAATCGCCATGAGTCAGGAGTGTGTCGTAGAGAAGCGTGAAGACCCCCGGCTCGTTCCGGCTGAAATGGTCGGAGGAGATCAGATCCAGGGCCGCACGAGCCTCCGGTTCCTTCTCATAATGCCATCGGGGGTTGTACCAACCACGGCTGGCGCTACTTGTTCGGCGGTAAGACCGAACAAGAAGAGGTTCTCCTCGCCTGCTTCCTCTGCCATCTCAATCGTGGCGCCGTTGCGCGTGCCGACGGTCAATGCCCCATTCATCATGAATTTCATGTTGCTCGTGCCCTGGCTTCATATCCAGCGGTAGAGATCTGATTCGACACGTCGCTGGCGGGGATTAGTCGCTCCGCGAGGGAAACGCAGTAGTCGGGCAGGAACAAGATCTTAAGACGGCCGCGCACGACGGGGTCGCCGTCAATTGTACCGGCGAGATTGTTGATGAACTTGATGATGAGTTTAGCGAACCGATAGGCCGGGGCGGCCTTGTCGGCAAAAAGAAAGGTTCGGGGAATCATCTGCAGTTCCGGGTTCTCACGAAGCCGGTTGTAGAGCACTACGATTCGCAGCGCCATGAGCAATTGCCGCTTGTATTCGTGGATGCGTTTCACGTGGCAATCGAATATCGTGTCGGGGGAAACGGTTTGTCCCGACGACCGTCTCAGCCAATCGGCAAACTGCTGCTTCGCATGGCGTTTTGCCATGCGAAAGGCATCGCGAAAATTCCGGTCCGCTGCCAGCGGCTTGAGTCGGCTTAGCTGACTCAGGTCGGTAATCCAACTGTCTCCTATTGCGCTCGTAATTACCCGGGAGAGTGCCGGGTTCGCCAGCAGAAGCCACCGCCGGGGCGTAATCCCATTGGTTTTATTATTGAACCGTTCGGGAAACATTTCGGCCAACTCTTTGACGGTCGTTTTGCGCAGTAGGTCGGAGTGAATCGCCGCCACGCCATTGGTGCTGTGCGAGCCGACGATCGCGAGGTTGGCCATGCGGATCTTTCGCCCGGCGTCCTCCACCAGGCTAATACGCTGAACGCGCTCCTCATCGCCAGGGAAACGGGTCCGAGCTTCGGCGAGAAGACGGCGATTGATCTCCAAAACGATCTCCAAGTGACGCGGGAGCATAATCTCAAACCATGCGAGTGGCCATTTCTCTAACGCCTCGGGCAACAGCGTATGGTTTGTATATGCTAATGTTCCCTTTGTTATGTCCCAAGCCGCGTCCCAGCCAAGATGTGCTTCGTCCAGCAAAATGCGCATTAGTTCGGGAACTGCCATTGCCGGATGCGTGTCGTTAAGCTGAATAGCAGCTTTCTGCGGAAATGTACCCCAATCAGCGTTAGTCTTCCGAAAGCGCCGCACTGCATCCGCCAGGGAGCAGGCGACGAGAAAATACTCCTGCACGAAGCGCAATCCCTGACCCATGCTCGTAGAGTCGTCGGGATAGAGTACTCGGGTGAGCGACTCTGCGGATAAAGTTTCCGCTAAAGCGCCTACGAAGTCACCGCCGCTGAATTCCTGGAAATTGAAGAAGTCGGGGGCAGCCGCGGCCCACAACCGAAGCGTGGTTAATAGTCCTGCCGCCGTACCCTACTATAGGGCGATCAAACGGGATGCCTATCAGATTGGACGGCCGGGCCGACACAGCGTGCAGGCTGCCGCCGCGCAACTCGAAGGAGCAGTTCAGCCCGATCTCGACTTTTTCGTTAGGCCGCGGAATCTCCCACGGATCCTGACGCAGCAGCCAATTGTCCGGCCGTTCCTGCTGCCAGCCGTCGTGGATGCGCTGTTGGAAAATGCCATACTCGTATCGAAGACCGTAGCCCATTGCTGGGAGTTGCATGGTCGCTGCGGATTCCATGAAACAGGCCGCCAGGCGGCCGAGGCCTCCGTTGCCTAGCCCCGCGTCCGGCTCCTGCTCCAACACCTCGGCCCAATCGAGATTCTCATGCTGGACAGCTCTCTTTACCAGTACGTCAAGCAAAAGATTAGTGATATTGTTCGACAGTGATCGACCGATGAGGAACTCCATCGAGAGGTAGTAAAGGCGTTTCGGATTGCGGTTTTCGTACGTCTTTTCGGTGAGTACCCAACGTTGTGCAAGCACGTCCCGAACGGAGCGCGCGACGGCTTCGAATCGGTCACGGGAGCTTGATGCGGCTAAATCGGTTACGTTGTCGAAAAGGAGATGACGCTCATAGAGCGCGTTGCCAGTCCCGGCAAACTGAACCGGGCCGCATTCGTACCGATCGAGGAGACCGGAGGTATGGTGAAGCTGGTGAAAACGCTTCCGAGATTATCTTCGTACCCATGCGCGCGCTCCTTCCGCCGCACGAGCCTAAATACCCGAGGGCTTACATCAGGCGAAGCCGTCGCGGCTACCTCAAGATGATGTTGCCGATTTGGAATCCGCGTCTATTTTTTCATCAAGACACCACGTGTTGAGTGTCATTCCATAGCCGGATCACGGGCCGGAAGAGATCGTTTTCATAACCCAAGGCGCTCAAGCTGGCCGTACCCAACATGAGCGATCGGGCATTGACCGTCGGTTTGACGCCGATCCAACGTGAGGCCAAGACTCGGATGAAATGTCCGCTCGAAAATAGCAGCACATCACCTGGAACCGAGCGAACGGCTGATTACGCGGTTCGCGCGGTCTGATATTTGTTGAGAGGATTCACCTCCTAGCCTAGACAGCCGTCCCGGAAAGAGCTGCGGAATAACAGATCGTGCCCGTCTCCCAGTTCGAGTACGTCAGCACGAAGTGATATACGAAGTGTTCGAAAGTCTGCCCCGCGAGCGTGATCCCCAGTTCCGTCATGTGTGTGAAGTCCGACGCGCACAGCCGCCCCGGAACGTGCTTCTGGCGGAAGTAGACTTCCTGCCCCGGCCCTTCAGTTACCCGCCTCAGTTTGATCCGACGTTGCAGCGTCCGGATCTGGCGGTCGCTAAACCGCCCGGGATATTCCCGCTGCAGCCACTCAAACAGCGTCTTGGCCTCCAGTCCGTGGCTCTCCTGGATCTGCCGCTGAACGGCATCCCATACCTCGCAAAACGGATCTCCCGCGTCCGCGTTCCTTCTTCAGTTCGCTGGGCAGCCGTTCCAAGCCCAGATATCGCCGCGCCATGGTCGGGTCCATACCCGCCTTTGACGCCGCGATCTCTTGATTCTTTTCTGTGAGCGACAACTTTCTGAGCCTCCTCGATTGCTCGTCCGTGACCATTTCCGGGCGCCCGTGAGCGCGATTTCCGATGGTCACACTAGTTGTCGTTGAGCAGGAGTTTAATTGTCGCCGAACAGCAGGGCGCAGAAACGAAGACGGAAAATCAATCAACAGGAATTGAATCTAGAATCCTGCCTTTGTACATCAATACTTAAGCTACTGATTCGAAAAGAGATTTGGTAGCGCTAACGGGAATCGAACCCGTATTTAAGCCTTGAGAGGGCTCCGTCCTAACCGTTAGACGATAGCGCCACGGGTGAGACCTTCATTCTACCGCAACCCTCCGCGCCCTATGCAAGCGCGGGATAATAAAGAGGAATGCGCCGGCTTCTCGTCCTCTGTCTGCTCCCCGCAGCCCTTGCCGCGGCGGACCATTGGACTAAATTTATCGCAGGTCCCTATCAGATCTTCACCGATGCCGGAAGCGGCCCAGGCCGGGCCACCTTGCTCCGCTTCGAGGAATTCCGCCATGCGGTCGGTGAGGTGGTGGGCGAGCCAAATCTCCAAACGCAAATGCCCGTGCGCATCCTTCTGTTCAGAAACGCGCAGGGGTGGAGCGCCGCCGAGCCCGTTTCCGAAGGCCGGGCCAGCTACAACATCGTGCTCAATGAAAAAGATGCCGCCAAAGACGCCGGCTCCCCCGCGATCTATAGCGCGCTCACCCGCCTCTTTTTGAAATCCAACACCGCCCAGATGCCGCCGGCGTTCGAGCACGGCCTCATCGAGTTTTTCTCAACGTATACCTTGAAAGACATCCACATCACGGTGGGCGCCCCGCCACCAGGCGCCGATCTAGATTGGGCGCGCATTCACATGCTCGTCACCGATCCCGACTATTTCGGTAAATTGCGCGTCCTGCTCTTCAACCTGCGGAGGGGCGCGGCCGAAGACCCCGCCTATCGCAACGCCTTCGGCAAATCTGCCGCGGCGGTGGAGGCACAGGTGAAGCAGCGCTTTGCGGAACACGATATCCGCACCGGAACCATTTCGAGTCTGCCCATGGCGGAGCGCGACTTCCCCGAGCGCGAAGTCTCCGATGGCGATGCGCGACTCGCGCGAGCCGATCTGCTGGCGGGAGAAAAATCCGCCGCCGAATACGAAGCTTTAGTCCGCGATGGCATTCACACTGCTGAAGCCGAAGAGGGCCTGGGGTTGATCGCGCTGCGCGAACATCGTTCGGCCGAGGCCAAAACCCATTTTGCCGACGCAATGCGCGACGGATCTTCGAGCGCGCGCTGTTACATCGAATACGCCAAGCTCGAAACCGATAACGCTAAGGCTTCCACCGCGCTGCTCAAAGCCGCCGGCATCAATCCGAAACTGGATGAGCCATTCGCCTTGCTGGCCGCGCGTGATACCGATCCTCAGAAGCGCCTCGCGCACTGGAAGCTCGCCGCCGAACGCAATCCGCGCAATCCGGACTACTGGCAGCATCTGGCCGAAGCCTACCTCGTGGACCACAACTACGATGGCGCCGCGAAGGCCTGGACATCAGGCGAACAAGCCGCCACCGATCCCGCCATCCGCAACCGCATGCACGAATCTCGCATGGCTATCGAGCAGGAGCGTCTGGATTACGAAGCGGCGGAAAAGCGTCGCAAGGCCGAAGAGGAAGCGCGTGAAACGGCCCGCCTTAAAAGCGAGGCCCGCGCCGAAGTACATGCGTTAGAGAAGAAATATAGCGACGGCAAATCTTCGGATGACTTGAAGCCGGTACCCTGGTGGGACGATCCGAAGACGGCTGCCCACGCTGCCGGAATGCTGCAGAGAGTCGATTGCCTCACCGGATCGCAAGCGCGTCTCACAATCCTCACCGACGATCATAAGACCGTGAAACTGCTGGTAGCCGACCCGGCGAAACTCACCATCGCCGGCAAGGGCGAATTGACGTTTCGTTGCGGCGCCCAGAAGCCGCGACGCGTTGTGGTGGGATATACACCGAAGGTGAACACGCGCCTGGCGACTACCGGCGAAGCGGCCATAATCGAATTCCAGTGAGCCAACAGGAAAGCGGCCGTCTCCGCTGGTTGGTGCTCAGCGTCTTCCTTGTTTCGTCGGCCATTAATTATCTTGACCGCCAAACCTTGGCGACGCTCGGCCCGCTAATTCGCGACGAATTTCGTTTGACTACTCAACAGTTCGGTTGGGTGATTGGCGTGTTCTCCATTGCGTACGCGATCTCCGCGCCCATGGCGGGCGTGCTGATCGACCGCGCGGGTCTCACGTTAATCGCAAGTCTCGCGGTCGGCGCCTGGTCCTGCGCTGGAATCGCCACGGCCTTCACTCGCGGGCTCGCAGGCTTGATGGCTTGCCGTACAACCTTGGGAGTCGCCGAATCGGCCGGCATTCCCGCCGCCGGAAAGGCTATCGATACCTTCTTTCGTCCTGCTGACCGCGCCCTTGGCAATGCCATGAACCAGGCCGGCGTAAGCCTAGGCTTGATTGCCGCGCCGCCGCTTGCTACGTGGATCGCGGTCCATTATGGATGGCGTTACGCATTCGCTGCCACTGGCGTACTTGGCCTTGCGTGGATCCCCTTATGGAACGTAGTTGCGCGCCTCGCGCCTGCGCCGATTGAAAAGCCTCATGCCCGGAAAGGCCCCGGGCCCTGGCGCGACCGTCGCCTTTGGGCCTTCGTCGCGGCGAACGCGCTCACCATGTCCGGCTATTCGCTCTGGACCAACTGGACCACCTTCTACTTTGTCGATGTCCAACACCTGCCGCTCGCGATGGCATCACGCTACGTGCTGTCCGCGTTTACGTTTGCCGCGGCGGGCGGTTTCGCCGGCGGATGGCTTTCCGCGCGTCTAATCGCGCGCGGAACTGTTCCGCAATTGGCGCGCATTCGCGTATGTATTGCCGGCGCCGCGCTCTCGCTCGTCACCGCCGCGATTCCGGTTGCGCATACGCCGGCGTGGGCCGCTGCTGGAATTTCGCTCAGCTTCTTTGCGGTATCGGCGATGAGCGTGAACATCTACTCTTTACCTCTTGACACATTCGGCCGCGAGCACGCGGCCTTCGGCATCGCCGCGCTGGTGGCATCCTATGGAGCAATGCAAATTGTAATTTCGCCTTTGATCGGCGGCATGATCGATGCGCACCGCTGGACGCCTCTGATGTGGGCCGCGACATCCACCCCCGCGCTTGCCTGCGCAGTGCTTTGGACTGTGAGACCGGTGCGGTGAAAGACAGGCTTAAGCGCTGGTTCTTCCGGTTGCTCGGCAAAGATCCCGAAGCCGTGGTGGTGAGTTTCGTGACGGGCGATCCGGCGCTGTGCAACCGCATGATCGAGGAAGTGCGCGCCCTTGTTCCACATCGCCGCCACTTCGTCGCCACCCCTGAAAACTGGCCCGAGCTGCGCTGCGAACTACGTGGTTACCGCATCGGCCTGGCGCCCGTCATGCTTACGCGTGAACCCAACGCGTTGCGTCGAGCCGCGTACCGCCTTGCGCCACGCAAGATCCTCGCTTACAACTCGCGTCTGGAGCGGCATCACTTACACCTGAATCTGGCATCGTTCCTATTTTGGCGCGGCGTGCCGCTGGATCGAATCTATCTGCGTCCGTGGTGGTGGCCGTGGCGCAAACGGGAGCGATCCGTAGTCCCGGCCGGATACCGCGTTCTGGAAGGCCGCGCGTGCTCGCCCGAGCGGCGCCGCGTGGCAGTGTTGGCGCCCTACTTCCCATATCCACTGGCGCATGGAGGCGCGGTGCGGATTTTCCATCTGCTTCGCGAACTGGCCCGGGAGTTCGACGTCGAGCTGTTTTCCTTCACGGATGTCTTGCCCATAGACGCCTTGCCAGTCGATACCGCACCCGTACTCAAGTTCTGCGCGCGCGTCGCGCTGGTGGAAAAGCCGCGCTACCGCGAGCCGCGATGGTCGACGCTGCTTCCGCCGGAAGTTCACGAATTCCGCTCGCGTGCGATGCGTAGGGCGCTCGCCGAAGAGAAGCGCGCGTTTGGCTACCAAGCGCTGCAAGTGGAATATACCCAACTTGCCGAATACGGCGGCGACGTGTTGGTGGAGCACGACATCACTTACGATCTGTTCGCGCAGGTTCGCCGTCGCGATCGCACCCTTTCCGCATGGTGGGATTGGTTCCGTTGGCGCCGCTTTGAGACGCGCGCCTGGCCCAACTATCGTCGCGTCGTGACCATGTCGAAGAAGGACGCCGCGGAGGTGGGCCCGCGCGCGGTGGTGATCGAGAATGGCGTGGATCTCGATCGCTTCCAGCCAGAACCGGAGCTACCCGGCCAGCGACTGCTCTTCATCGGATCGTTCCGCCACTTTCCTAACATCGCGGCATATCGCTTCTTCATGGAACGCGTATGGCCTCTCCTGCGCGAACGGTTCCCCGAAATGACGGTGACGGTGGTCGCGGGCCCCGACCATCTCACTTACTGGCGTGCCTTCGCCGATACGCCCGAACCCGCGGTCGAGGCTCGCGTGCGCCTGCTTGGCTTCGTGGAGGACGTGCGGCCGCTCTACCTGGAAACGAACCTCGTGCTCGTGCCGACCACTGTCTCCGCCGGCACCAATGTAAAGGCGCTCGAAGCAATGGCCATGCGGCGTGCGATAGTCTCTACGCCCTCAGGCTGCGCTGGGTTAGGATTGATCCATCAACACAGCGTGTGGGAGGCCGAAGAGCCCGCGCCCTTCGCCGCCGGAATCGCCATGTTGATTATGAATCCGGAGCAACGCGCGAGCATCGCGCTCGCCGCGTATGAGAACGCGCGCCGGAATTTCGACTGGCGCGCCATCGGCGAGCGCCAACGGGACCTGCTGAACGTGGTGGAATAGTTCGATATGAAGGCTTCCCTTTTCGCCTATTGCGCCATCGCGCTGGTTGCCTCGGCAACGGTAAATGCTCAGCCGCATGGAAAAGTCGAGCGGATCGTTGTCCACGGCAGAAGTCTCGAAGGCAACCTCGAGGGCGATTCGCCCGATCGCGACGTTGCCGTTTATCTCCCACCCAGCTATGCCGCCGAACAGGCGCGCCGTTTCCCGGTGATCTATCTCTTACATGGGTTCACCGATGACGTCGACCACTGGTGGGGCGTGAAAGAGCACTTCATTAGCGTTCCCGCGGTTGCCGACAAGGCGTTCGCATCGGGGTCGTTGAACCAGATGATCGTCGTCATGCCGAATGCATTCACGCGCTATGAAGGCAGCATGTATTCGGCGTCTATTACGACAGGCGATTGGGAGAGCTTCGTGGCACGCGAACTGGTGGCCTATATCGATGCCCATTACCGTACTCTGGCAGATGTGCGCAGCCGCGGATTGGCGGGGCACTCGATGGGTGGTTACGGGGCGGCTCGCCTCGGCATGAAGTATCCCGAGGTATTCTCCAGCGTCTATCTGCTAAGCCCGTGCTGCATGGCGGCCGGTAGTTCAAGCGCTGCGCAATCCTCTCGCGCCGCTGCGATTCGCAGTCCCGAGGAGGTCTCCAAGCTGGATTTCGGGACCAAAGCGGCGCTGGCCAGTGCCGCCGCTTGGTCGCCTAACCCGAACAATCCGCCCCTCTTTCTCGATCTGCCGTACGCTAACGGCGAACTACGTCCGGAAATCGCCGCCAAGTGGGCGGCCAACGCGCCACTCGCTATGATCGACCAGTACATCCCCAACCTCAAGCGACTGCGCGCCCTGGCCTTCGACGCCGGAGCCCAGGACGCGGGCATCGCCGCTACGTGCCGTACGCTTGATGGAATTCTGAAGGCCTACCAAATCCCGCATGAATTCGAAATTTACGAGGGCAACCACATCAATCATGTCGCCGACCGGCTCGAGACGAAGACACTTCCGTTCTTTTCGCGCAATCTGCTAACTGGCCGCGCGCGATGATTTCCTCGAACGTAATGTAGATCGGCTGGCCTGCGCGCGGGGAGCTGGTCCCTACTTCTCCGTAAATTCCGCCGTAGCGCGTCCGTCCACTTCTTCAATTCGCAGGATTAGATTCTTCCGCGCCTGCAAAGTGGAATCCGGCACTTCAAAGCGGGCCGAGGTCATCCGGTCGACAGTCGCATGCGGCGAGATCCGCTCTCCGATAATCATGCTCCCGTTGTACTTCGGACCCAGCAGCGGGATGGCCTCGAAAATTCGTTTGGCGTCGGGCTCGGAAACCGTGTCGCCTTCAATCCGCTTGCCGGTGGCACCCACCACGATCAACTTCACGCTTTTCACCATGAACGGATAATCGGCCGGATCGGTCACCCGAAAATCGGCCGCCACCACCGATGAGTTCTCGTCAATCGGCGCGGTTCGCACTTTGAGAATCTTTCCGGTTAGCTCGATATGCGCGCCTGATTGCGCGTGAAAGATCATCGCCACCGCGATCACTACTACGACAATGCCGGCAAGCGACGCGAGCAGAATGTTTTTCGACATCCTAAACCTCTCTGATCGCGCGCGGTTGCCGGGTTGCAAACGCCGCGCCCGCCCCGGCAAACAATTCTCGCCTGATCATATAGAGAGATGATAATCCATGCGCAGACTTTCGGCGCGTCTTTCCGATGCCGCAGCTATTCCGGCCGCACCATGCTTACCGGATCGATCCTGACCGCCCGTATCACCGGCGGAAGCGCTGCCAGCAATGCCACGGCCAGGATGGCGACCGTCGGCAGCGCTAGCACGTTCAGGTCGGTGGCCTTGACTTCAAAGAGAAGGCTTTCGATATATCTCGCCGATCCAACTCCCAAAACGACGCCCAATAACACGCCCGTCAGCACCATCGCGAAAATCTCCACCGTCACGCGCCGCGCGATGTCGCCGGCCTGCGCACCGATGGCTATGCGGATGCCGATTTCGCGCCGCCGTTGAAGCACCGAATAATCAAGAACGCCATATAACCCGACGCCGGCGAGCAAGATCGCAATTACCGCGAAGAATAGCGCGAGTATCGCTAGCAGCCGCTCGCGGATTGTATGTTGTTCGATCAGAGCTGCCTGTGTCGTGATATTGCTGACGTGGAATCCCGCCCCTGCCCTTGAGGTCTCCTGGCGCAGAATAGAGGCCATCGCCAGCGGATTCCGATTGGATGTACGAATAAGGAACGTTGCACGGCCGTACTTTCCTTTAAACGGGAAGTACGCCGTCGGCTGCTTGGCCTCGCGCATATCCCGATAGCGTGCGTCGCCAACCAATCCTACAATCTCGTAACGATCACGGCGGCCTGCGTTGGGAACCACTTCAAACGTCTTGCCGACGGGATTCTCCGGCCCAAAATACTGTCTCGCAAAACGCTCGTTCACGATTGCATCGCCCGGCCGCGAATCGCCGGTCCGAAGATCCCTGCCTTGTAGCAGAGGAATCTTCATCATTGCCCGCCACCCTGGCGAGACGCTCAAAAAATAAGAAGCGATCGGTCCCGGAGGCGCTCCGTTAATGGAGATAAACCCATTCCAGCTTCCCCCAGTCATCAGCGGCCACTCACAAATAGCGGCTTCCTCCACGCCGGGCGTAGTTCCAAGACGTGCCGCAACCTGCTCCCACAACGCCTCCGTCTGCGGCTGCGCCGTGACTGTCTCCACCGTAAGAAGCCGTTCCGCGGAGAATCCGGTACTCTGTTGCGACAGGCGGCTCGCCGTTTTCATGAAGAGCCCGGCTACGAACAGCACAACCACGCAGAAGGCGACCTGCACCGCGATCAACACTCGCATCGTTCGAGCCCGCGAGTGCGGGTTGTCGCCCCCCTTCAACGCGCTCGCAGGCTTCACTCCAGAAACGCGCAGCGCGGGCGCCAGGCCGAACAGAATAGTCACGCCAAGCGCCATCGCCAAGCCGAAACCCAACACTCTCCAATCGGCTGGAAGAACCAAACGTATCGGATTGCCAGACGTGCCGATCATGCCGGCGACGAACGGCGCCGCCCACCACGCGAAGAGCGCCCCTATCCCCGCGGCAAGAAATGCAATCCAGCCGCACTCCACCATCACCAATTGCGCCAGTCGCCATCTTCCGGCGCCAATCGCAACGCGAAGCGCCATCTCGCGCCGTCGCGCCGTCGCCTGCGCCATCATTAAGTTGGCGACGTTAGCGCATGAGATAACAAGCACCAGCATCACCAGCGCGCCCAGAACCCAGAGCGCGGTCCCGTACTCCTTCTGCATCCCGGAAACCCCGGCGGACGCGGCATTCACCAAGAGTGTCTGGCTAAGGTACCCGTCCATTTCGCGTTTAGGGACGCCGGTGAAAGCCTTGGCGCTCTCTGCCAGGAATGCGCGAAATGAGGCGCGCAGTTTCTCACGAACCGGCAGGATGCTCACGCCCGGCTTCAGTTTCACGAAGGTGCGAAACCATCGATAGTCCGAACGGACGATGGCCTGATACTTCATCATCATTGTGGGAATGAAGATGTCGGTGACGATTCCGGGTTCGGTGCCGGTAAAGGGGCCCTCGGCCACGCCCACGATCTGATAGATTCCATCACCCGTCCGAAAGGTTCGCCCGATCACCTTCGGGTCTTCTCCGAACCGCCGTTTCCAATAGTCGTGAGAGATGACCGCGTACGGATGTGCGCCCGGCGTCAGATCGTCATTTTCGTTAAATACCCGTCCCAACGCAGGCCGGATTCCGAACGCAGGAAACATCCAGCCCGAGACGTACTGTTGATACGCTTTCTCCGTTTCCTGATCCGATCCATAAGTCAGATCGACGCGATCGCCATTAGAGACCGCGATTAACTCCGCTTGGTCCTTTACCAAGGCGCGCATCTGCCGGAACATCGGATAGGCGCAATTGTCACTTATGTAGAGCTTGCTATCCGGACCGGTCGACATATGGGACAGAACGTACAACCTCTCGGGCGCAGACACCGGAAGGGGCCGCCAAAGCGTGGCATCGATGAGCCGGAACGCCGCCGCGCAGGAGCCAATTGCGAGAGCCAAGGAAAGGATGGCGGCAGCCGACGTCACCTTTCTCTTCAGGAGTTGCCGCCAGCCGAAGACCGCATCGGCATAGAGTGATTCAAACCACGGCGTGAGCCGAATGTCACGGCTCTTCTCGCGGTGGTGCAGCGCGGAACCAAAGGCCCGGCGAGCCTCCGCGGGCTCGCGTCCCCCCGCGATCGCCTCCGCGATGTGCGACTGGAGTTCCTCCTCGATCTCCCGGTCGACCCGGTTTCGGCGAAACGCCCGTGTGATGCGCCACCACAAAGCCATGATCTATCGCTTTGATAGTAAGACGTCTGAGTATCGCGAACGTTAGGGCGAATTTTCGCGCATCGCCGGACGCCGTGGATAAGAACGGCCAAGGCGCGGCGTTCTATTTAGCTTCCGGTAGAGCGAAAGCCACAATGCTGCTGCCCGACGGCGCGTCGTTCTTACCACCTCCGCACACGATCGCCACATACTCACGGCCGCCTATCTCGTAAATCGAAGGTGTCGCGTTGCCCGCCGCCGGCAGCACCGTCTCCCAAAGTAGTTTTCCGGTCAACTTGTCGTAAGCGCGGAATTTCTTGTCGAAGTTCGTCGCCCCGATGAACAGTAGGCCGCTCTTGGTGACCACCGGTCCGCCATAGTTGTCGCTCCCAGTGTCCTTGATCCCTTTTGCTGCCAGCTCCGGATACTCGCCGAAGGGAATCCGCCAACGAATCTCGCCGCGATTCAGATCGATCGCATTCAGCGTTCCCCAAGGCGGCGTCAAAGGCGGATACCCATCCGGATCCCGCATCAGGATGTACCCCTCGTTGCGGTACTTCTGAAAGCCTGGATCCTTGGCGGAGGACGCGAGGTTCGCCGCGCCTGAGTCTTTGCCGGTCAACAAGAAGTCGACAATCTCGCCCACGCCTCGCCCCAGATGGCTGAACCCGGGCATTCGCCCTGTCCCCTGGTTAATAAACGTGATCAGTTCCTGCCTCGACCTCCGCTTGCCGATATCCACCAGGGAGGGAAAGGTCGGCGGCGTTCCCGTTCGGTCCGCTTTGTGGCAAGTGGCGCAGTTATTGTCGTAGAGAGAGGTTGTGTCGTGCGTCACCATGCGGATAATCCAGGGCTGCTCGTTCGAGTTCACATAGAGCAACGCGGTATCCGGATCGAAGGCCGCGCCGCCCCACTCGCCGCCGCCATCCGTACCCGGCATCAGCACCGTGCCGCGCGCGCTGGGAGGCGTGAACATGCCCTTCGAATCGAGTTTGCCTAGCCAATTGAGCACGGCCGTGTGGGCCGCGGGAGTCCGGTTCGTGACCATGTCTGCGGTAAACGCCTGTCGCGTAAAAGGAGGCGGCTTCAGCGGATAAGGCTGCGTCTCCGCTGCCTGCTCGCCGTCAAGAGTGGATGCCGGAACCTTCCGGTACTCAATCGGAAACAGCGGCTCGCCCGTCTTGCGGTCGAGCACGAAGACGAAGCCGGTCTTGGCGATCTGCGCCACCGCATCCACTTTCTTTCCGTTCCGCGTCACGGTCACCAGGCTGGGCGCAGCCGGAAAGTCGAGATCCCATAGATCGTGCTTGACGCCCTGAAAATGCCACACACGCTTTCCAGTTCGGGCGTCCAGCGCAAGCACGCAATCGGCAAACAGGTTGTCTCCGTGGCGGTTGGCGCCGTAAAAATCGAACGACGCCGAGCCCGTCGCCGCGAACACCATGCCCAGCTTCGGGTCCACGCTCAAGCCCGCCCACGCATTCGCGCCGCCGCTCACCTTCCAGGCGTCCGGCGGCCACGTTTCGTACCCCGCTTCGCCCGGATGCGGAATAGTGTGGAAGGTCCAACGCATCTGACCGGTGTTCACATCGTAGGCGCGTATATCCCCTGGCGCGCCCGGCAGCGTTTCGGGCACGGAAGAGCCAAGAATGATCGTGTCCTCGAAAATCACTCCCGGGCTGGATGCGCTGACGCTTAGCGTCTCGAATGGCCTGTCCAACCCCTTGCGCAAGTCGATATGGCCATCGTCGCCAAACTTCTGTATCGCTTGGCCAGTCTTACGATCGATGGCCCAAAGCAGATTGCGGTAAGTGACAAATACGCGGTCTTTATATACGGTCACTCCGCGATGCCGGAACCGTCGCTGGACAGTGTCGCCGCGGCTCGGATCGAAGCTCCAAACCTCACGCCCCGTGCTGGCATCGAGCGCGATGACGCGCATCTTCGGCGTGGTTGCGTAGAGCACTCCATCCACCACAATGGGGTTGGATTGCATCTCCGAATCCTTAAAAGCCTCATGTGCCTCCCAAGTCCATGCAACCCGCAATCGGCCAACGTTCGCACGGTTAATCTGAGTGAGTTCAGAGTAGCGAATGTTATACGGTCCGCCGTTGACAGGCCATCCGGCATCTGCGGCAGAGAGCGGTAGAAGCAACAACAGCAGAAGAAGGGTGATGCGAGTCATTCGGGGTGGTCTGATTCTCCCACATTCCGCCCCGAATGAACCAAGGCGGCCGCTTACTCCAGCGCGAAAGCTACTACCGAATCCCCCATCTTACTCTTCAGCTTTCCGTGTCCGCCCGCGCAAATCACCAGATATTGCTTCCCGCCCCATTCATAAGTCATCGGCGTAGATTGCGCGCTGGCCGGTAATTCAACAGTCCATATCTCTTTACCTGTGTCCGCATCGAAAGCCCGCAGGTGTGCATCAATCGTCGCGGCGGTGAAAATCAAACCGCCCGCAGTCACAATAGGTCCGCCCAAGCCCGGCGAGCCTGCGGGAGCCCCGGGCGCCATCCTGCCTTCGGCGGCTTCCCACCGCAGCTTTCCCGTATTCAGATCGAAGGCCGCCAGCGCGCCCCAGGGCGGAGCGTTGCAGGGCAGACCCGAGGGCGAAGCCAGCCAATCGCGGTGCAACGTGTAGGGCGTGCCGCGCTGCTGCGCAAATTCACCTCCCAAGGTCATCTCATTCGGATGGTTAAGCGCCGCCTGCATGTCCTCGCGCGGAATCAGTTGCATTACCGCCGCGACTCGATTTGTATTCGCAAACAAGATATTGCGGACCGGGTCCCATGCCGCCCCTCCCCAGTTCACGCCGCCAACGTTGCCAGGAAAGGAAATAGATCCTTTGAAGCTCGGCGGCGTGAACAGCCCGTCGTTCCGCAGCGATGCGATCTTATCCGCGCACCATTGACGCATCTCTGGCGTGGGTCCCCAAGCATCGGCGGCGGTAAGTTTCTGCGGAACCATCGGGCTCCACGCCGGAATCGGCTGGCTCGCGGAGGCCCCTTCTCCGGGGATGTCGCTCTTCGGAACAGCGCGTTCTTCCACCGTCATCAGCGGCTTGCCGGTGACGCGGTCAAGCACAAACACATTGCCGATCTTAGTCGTCACCGCCACGGCCGGCTTGCCCTTGAATTCGATTAACGTGGGCTGCGAGGCAATGTCGTAATCCCAAAGGTCGTGATGCGCCACCTGAAAGCCCCATACCAACGCCCCGGTCGAAGCCTTCAGCGCCACCACCGAGTCGGCCCACTTATCGTCGCCCGGGCGCGCGCCGCCATAATAATCCGGGCTTGCGCTGCCAGTCGGAATGAACACCAGGTCGCGTGGTGGGTCGGACGCAAAGGTAGACCACGCGTTTGCCGCCCCGGTTCGTACCTGCTGCTTCTCTGCCCATGGAATCGGATCCCAAGTCCATCGCAGCGCGCCCGTGCGGACGTCGTAGGCCCGCACCACGCCGCGCGGCATATCGACGGCATTGTTATCGGAAATGGAAGACCCGGTAATCACCACATCGCCAACCACAGTAGGCGCCGAAGTTACCTCAAAGGCGCCGCGAAACTCCGGGCCATAAACTACGCCGCGCGTGAGATCCACTTGGCCGTTCTTGCCAAAATCGGCGCACAGCTTGCCGGTCTTGCCATCCAGCACGATGAGGCGCGCGTCGATCGTTCCCTCGAAGATGCGCAGGCCGCAAGGCGCGTTCCCGCTGCCCGAATTCGCGCGCCACGCAGCCACGCCGCGTGAAGTCACTTCAGAGTAATCGTGTGATCGATCGACTTTCGGGTCAAACTGCCAGCGTTCCGCGCCCGTTGCTGGGTCCAGGGCGATGACGGCGTTGAACGGCGTGCTGAGATAGAGCGTCCCATCGATCAGAATTGGAGTAGCCTCGAACGCCGCCTTCTGGTTGCGGTCGGTCTGCGGCGAGAGGGCGCCCGTGTGGTAAGCCCACGCGACCTTCAGCCCCCCAACGTTCGCTTTCGTGATTTGTTTCAGAGTCGAGTAGCGCGTGCCGGCGGCATCGCCACCGTAGAAGGACCATCCATTATCCGCGGCGACGCCCGAAACGGCGCTCGTGCCGAAGAAGAGAAGTAAGCTGAAAAAGAACCTTCGCATGTCCGCATTGTGCCTTGTGCCGCGTCCGGAGCCAAGCGCTCGGGGACCAACGGGCCTAAGCGCGGGATGAGGAGGCCCGGAAGCGCCGGGTCCAGGTCAACTCCCGTCCGTCTTGCAGCACGATGCGGCGCTCGCCGTGGAACCAGGCCTGCATCTCTTTCACCCGGTCCAGATTCACCAGCTCAGACCGGCTGATGCGCGCGAACTGCTCCGGGTCCAGTTGCTTCGTAAGATTTTCCAGCGTTTCGCGGACAGCGAATTCCTCTCCCGCGGAGTGCAGACGTACATAGTTGCGCTCCGATTCGGCCCAATCGAGTCGCTCCACCGGAAGAAAGATCTCTCGTCCATTTTTCTCCACCAGAATCCGCTTGAGGAATCGCGCCGGCTCCGGTCTCGGCGCGCGGCGTAACCCGACTTGCTCCTTGGCGCGTTCCAGAGCGCGCTCGAAGCGTTCCGGGTCGGCGGGTTTCAACAGGTAATCGAGCGCTTCGGCCGCAAATGCGCGCAACGCATGATCATGCGCGGTGAGAAAGACCACGTGAAATTCATGCGGTTCGGGAATCGCTGCCAGCACCGCGAATCCATCCATATCGGGCATCTGGACGTCAAGAAAAATAAGATCGGGAGCGAACTCGCGAATGGCTTCAATAGCTTCGGCGCCGGACCCTGCTTCACCAATGGCGCCGATCTCGGGGTCGCGTTCCAGAAAGCGCCGCACCTTGCGTCGTGCGGGCGGTTCGTCGTCGACAATCAATACCCGGATCATGTTTGGTAGGGGAAGGCCACAGTTACCAAGAGGCCGCCGTCCGCGCAGTTTTCGAAATCCAGCCGATGGCGCTCGCCGTAAAGTTGAGCCAGCCGTTCGGCGGTGTTGGAAAGGCCCGTCCCGCGCCGCATGCCGTTCTTAGGAAGACCGCGGCCATGGTCGCGGACGCGCAGCAGAGTCGATCCGTTTTCACGCGCCGCGCTAACGGTAACATCTACCGCGTTCGATTGCGGATCGATGCCGTGCCGTATGCAGTTTTCGAGCAGAGGCTGCAAGAGAAGATGCGGCGTCAGCGCGTCGCGGACATCCGGCGCGATTTGTATATCGACGCGCAGCTTATCTTCGAAGCGCTGCCGCATCACGTCGAGATAGAGTTCCAGCGTTTCCACCTCGCGTGTCAGCGTCGCGGTTTGCTCGCCCGAATCGGCGATTGTGCGCCTCAGCAGATCGCTCAAGCGCGCAATCATCGCGTCCGCTCTTCGCGGGTCTTCATACACCGCCGACGAGATCGAATTCAGAGCGTTGAAGAGAAAGTGCGGCTGCAGTTGCAGGCGCAGATTTTCCAGTCGTGCCTGCGAAAGTTTGCTTTCCAACTGGGCGGCGCGCACATGACGGTCGAAGAGATAGAGGATGCTCACAATCGCCGGGTACGCGATGCAATCGTGGAAGAACTCCATCGGGTAACGCGCGATCATATTGCCGTAATCATAAGGCCCCACGCCGAAAAGCCGATGGAGCGGCGGCCGCAGAATCCACAGCAGAGAGGTGTGAACCAGTGAATACCCAATCAGTGCACAGACGTGTAAAGGTACGCGCTTCGTCCAGTTGGAACGGTTCAGAGGGAAGCGGCGCGCAAATCGCGCCACCAGCGGGAACAGTAGCGCGGCCACCCATGCGCCCGTGAAAAGTTCGTTGATCAGCGGGTCGAACGGTGAGACAGGCTCGCGATTCGAAACATATTCCAGGTACCTGTAGCCGAAAAAGAGCAGACCGATCGCAGTGAAGTACCCGAAGATAATCAGCCCGGAACGAAGGTGCCTGCGCACAGTCCTGCCCGGTGACTAAGCGCCTTGAGACGCTTTGCGCGCTTCGGCGGAATCGTAACTTTCGCCGTACATCGCCGGCACCTTGCCTCCCATCGGCCGCAGATAGGTGGACAATTGTCCGCGGTGATGTATCGTGTGATGCAAAATGAATCCCAGATACATCACGGCCGGAAGTTGGAACATGCCGCGAAAATCGACGATCTTCGTGAGGTGCTCGTTCGACAGACTGGTCAATGCTGCGAAGGCGGCGTCGAAATTGGTTGCGTACCAGGCCGCAAGGTCGGCAGAAGTCTTAATGGACTCGGGCCGCGGGTTGGGGCCGAGATTGAATGCGCCCGCAGCCACCGCTTTCATGAACGTCATTTCCGTGGCCGCGATATGCCAGGCAAGTTCCATCGCAGTCTTTGAAACCGCGTCGGGACGGTAGTCGCCATTCTCCAATGGAATGGCCTCGATTACGTTCTTGGTGATGCGGTGCTCATTTTTGAGCCCAGGAAGATAAACCGCATGGAGAAGAAAATTCGCCTGTTCGGGTTGGATTGGCTGCATGGGTCCAGGATAGCTCACGAGGTCATCCTGAAAGCCGGCGTCAAGAGGGCCTTTCGAGAATTTACTCTTCATCGCTGGAATATCAAGGCTATTGTGCCTAGTTGCGAGTCCAAGGAATAGCCGCGCGAGCGCTGCTCTTGTTACACAGTCTCGGCGCCGGCGGGTGTTTGCAAGCTTGGATTTCGCGTCGCGACGCGTCCGGAATCCAACTGCAGCAGATGCCCGCCCCGCCCACACTCGCACACGGCGTTTGTATCGTCGTCCGTCTTTTCCGGACTATGAAACCCGCTCTGCGCCTCGCATTCAAAACCGGCCACGCGACCTTCGCCATCGATCAGGATGCCGTAGACGGGAGTTTGGAAGATCTCCCATAACCGGTCCCGCTGTCCAAGCGTAAATGACGGAGCCTTCCAATCAAGAAGCACAAATACTACGCTCTGCGCCGAAACGCCGCGTGCGGACGCTCTCTCGAGATCGGCGTAATTCCCCGATAACGCGACGACGCACCCCCGCGCCTCAGTCGCGGGGGTCAGCGTCAATCCCGGAAAGAAAGGGTGCCGGATCCGAGACCTGAACCAGAATGACATCTACTCGGATAGTGCCGCGGACCCGAAAAGATTCTCAAGATTTTCACTGAAGATCAGTCTCGCATCGGCCAGCGTCAAGTCGAGCGAGTGCAGAACATGCGCCTGCTGTTCGAAGATGTTTTGATTCCAGCCGCGCGGGAAAAACGATGAATCCGTGCCGAATAAGAGCCGCCCCGGCCCTACTACTGCCAGCGCGCGCCGGAAAACCGTCGGCAAATCGAGCCCCTCATATCGCATCCAGGAATTGCTGCTGGAGGTATCCAGGTAGACGTTCGGGCAAAGATCGGCCAGCATCAATGTTTCGCGAAAATACCCCGCGCCGAAATGGGGCACAAGGAACGGCAGATTGGGAAAGCGTAAAGCCGGGCCATGCAGATCGAGCGGGTTCGAATACCGCATGTCGAAGGGCGAAGCCAGGCCAAGCTTCTTGCGCACTCCTACCGTCAAAACGCCGCAATGAACGAATATCGCGCGCTTCGGCGCGCTGGCCGCAATTTCGAGTACCGGCTGCAAACGCTCGTCGTGCATCGAATAGCGGTGCATCGCAGGGAACAGGCACATGCTGCGCAATCCGGATTCAAACGCCGTTTGCGCTCGCTCTGCCGCATTTGGCTCGAGCGGATTAAACATGAAGTACCCGAAAAAACGCGCCGGTTGCGCCGCCAGCGCTTGCGCCACCGATTGTTCGTCGCCAGGCATGCTGGCAATCAATGCCGCGCGGGAAATGCCGTGACGATCCAGCTCCGCCGTCCAACGCCCGGCCAACTCGCCGCAGTCCGCCGGCGGCAATTCCCAGCCGATAGATTCCGCCACGCCCACGCCGCTCTTGCCGCATTGCGAGCCTAGCGCCGAAAAAAAACGGTGCGAAAAGAAATGGATATGCGCGTCTGAAACCGCAAGGTCACCCCACGGGGTTTGCATCGGGTTTGTTCCAATTCGTGATGCCCGCCGCCAGTGCGAGCTGCGTGAGTCCCGCGACGTTGTTGACTCCGAGTTTCTTCATCATTGTCTTGCGATAGCTGCGCACGGTTTGCAGGCCCAGGTCGAGCATGACGGCGATATCCTTGCTTGTCTTGCCTTCGGCCACCATCCGCAGCACCTGTAATTCACGCGGCGAGAGCGAATCGAGCGGCGTCTTGTCATGCGTCTCTAGATCGCCGCGTTGAATCCGCTGCAGCAGGCGATCCGAAACCTGTGAGCTCAAATAGCTGCCGCCGCGCGCCACGGTTCGTAGCGCATCCAGCAGTTCCGCCGAGGATGCCTTCTTCAGTACGAACGCTCGCGCCCCGCTGCGAATAGCGCTCACCACCGAGTTTTCGTCGTCGTACATCGAAAGAATCACGACCTTGACGCCGGGACAGTGCCGCAGCAATTCGGTGGTCGCTTCGATGCCATTCATACCCGGCAGCCCTATATCCATGAGCACCAGATCCGGGTTCGTCTTCTTGCACAGATGTACGGCCTCGGAGCCGCTTTCGGCTTCGCCCACCACGTGGAAATCGGCCCCCCGTTCGAGCAAGGTCCGTACGCCATCCCGCACCAGCTTGTGGTCGTCAACCAGAACGATATTAAAGGTCATCGGCGTAGCTATGCATTTCCCGTCAGCGAGGCCCGCACGGCCGTTCCCGTGGCGCGATCGCTTTCGATCGTTAAATTCAAGCCTGCTTGAGCGGCGTAATGCTCCATGCTCAATAATCCCAGTCCGCGCGTGCCGGACGCAATCTCGGCTGGGTCGAAACCACGGCCATTGTCGCGCACTTCGAGCGCCGGCCCGTTCCGCGTAGTCTTCACCGCGATTTCGATGGACGAGCATCCTGCGTGCTGCACAGCGTTTTCGATGGCTTCCTGCGCGATCTGATAAAGCGCCGGCGCCACATTCGGGTCGAGCTTCAGGAATGGATCTACGTTCAAGCGCATCGATCCGTTGAAACGTTCGCGCATGCGCGTCAGAAGGCGGTCGAGAGCGGGACGCAAGCCTGCCCGCTCCACCGTGGCCGGGTTCAGCTCATAGCTGTAATCGCGGACGTCCTCCATAATCGTCTCGAGGACCTTCTGGATTTCACCGATGCGCGCGCACGCCTCGGGCGACGTCTCTTCGAAATCCATGCGCACCAGATCGAGCTGCATCCCGAGCGCGGTGAGGTTCTGTCCCACCGTGTCGTGCAGAAACTTCGACGCCATCTTACGTTCGAATTCCTGCGATTTCAGCGCGCCCAACACGGTTTGGCGCAGATCGTTCTCGGTCTTGTTCCAATCGCTGATTTCACGGGCCACTGCCCCGGCAAAACGCACTTCGCCATCCACGCGCACAGGAAAGATCGAAATATTCCAAACCGTATTTCCGGCGCGCTCCCGCAAAGAGAAGGTCTCCCCGGTCAGCGCGCGGGAAAAACGCGAAATCCACGCGCGGGCGCGTACTCGGGGAAGAACCTCGGTCACCGGGCGGCCGGCCAACTCCGCGATCGGCTTGCCAAAAATGCTCAGGCAATCGCCATACAGCCGCTCAAAGATACCCTCTGCGCTCACCAGCCAGGAGACCGATGGCGCCTGGTGAAGCAGTAATCCGGCAAGATGATCCGCGTCCGGCATTGACGACCGGTTACCGTTTCCTGGCAACTGCCTTCTTCACGGCGTCCACTACATTGTTCGCCATCAGGCCGTATTTCTCCAGTAACTCCGCCGGTTCGCCCGATTCAGCGTAGGTGTTCTGAATGCCAATGAACTCCATGGCGCAAGGATGCGTTTCCGCCACCACTTGAGCCACTCGCACGCCCAATCCGCCATCCACCAGATGTTCTTCCGCTACCACAATCGCGCCTGTCTCGGCCGCCTTTCGAATTGCGTCGCGGTCGAGCGGCTTCACTGTGTGCATATCCACCACGCGCGCCGAAATGCCCTGCCCATCGAGGATATCCGCGGCCAGCAACGCTTGCGCCACCAGCAGACCGTTGGCAATAATCGTCACGTCCTTGCCTTCCGCGACTTCGACCGACTTGCCGATTTCAAACTTGTGATCGGCGCTGTAAATGATGGGCGCCTTAAGCCGTCCCGTGCGGATGAAGACGGGGCCAACATAGGATGCCGCCGCACGTACCAAAGCTTTGGTGGCGGCTTCGTCGGCCGGCGAGATTACCACAAACCCCGCCAGCGAACAGGCGAGCGAGGTTTCTTCGATGCTCATCTGCGATGGCCCGTCTTCGCCGATCGAGATGCCGCTGTGCGTTCCCACTACTTTTACATTGGCGTGTGGATACGCGACGCAGGCCCGCAACTGCTCGAATCCCTTGTTCATGACGAAGGCCGAGAAACTCGAAACGAACGGAATCTTTCCTGAGTAAGCCAACCCCGCGCCGATGCCGCACATATTGGCCTCGGCGATGCCGCACGAGACGAAGCGTTCGGGAAATTCCTTTTGGAAATAGACCGTCATCGTGGATTTCGCGAGGTCCGCATCGCACACCACGATGTCTTTATTTTCGTGGCCGAGTTCCACCAGAGTACGACCGAAGGCCTCGCGCGTCGCTGGGCCTTCTTTGATTTCGAACTTTGTCTTCGCCGGCATTATTGCAGCTCCTGTAACGCCAATTGAACTTCGGCCGGCGTCGGCGCCGTCCCGTGAAACTTGGGGTTGTTCTCCATGAACGAAACGCCCTTGCCTTTGATCGTGTGCGCCACCAGGCAGGTGGGCTTGCCCTTGGTCGCCGCGGCTTCTTCGAATGCCGCCCTTACGGCCGCTGGAACGTGTCCGTTCAGTTCAACCACGTGCCACCCGAATGCGCGCCACTTATCGGCCAGCGGCGCAACCTCCATGATGTCCTTCACAAATCCATCGAGCTGAATGCCGTTGTAGTCCACAATCGCGCAAACGTTGTCCAGCTTATGGAACGCGCCCGCCATAGCCGCTTCCCATACCTGGCCTTCCTGGATTTCGCCATCCCCGAACATGCAATAGGCGCGTGAAGGGCTGCCATCGAGCCGCGCTGCGATGCCCATGCCCAGCGCCATCGAAAGACCTTCCCCCAAAGACCCTGTGGAAGCTTCGAGCGAGTGAATGAAGCGCACGTCGGGGTGCCCCTGATATACCGAGCCAAGCTTGCGCAGCGTGTTGAGTTTGTCGAGCGGAGTGTCGGGATAACCGGCCTCCGCCATCACCGCGTAAAGCACCGGCGCCGCGTGCCCCTTGGAGAGAATAAAGCGGTCGCGCAGCGGCCACTTCGGATTCTTGGGGTCGATCCGCATGGTGTTGAAGTACAGTTCCACCACAAGTTCGACCGCCGAGAGAGAACCGCCCGGATGCCCGGATTTTGCCGCTCCAATCATTTCGATAATCTCGCGGCGGACACGCTTGGCGATGACTTGCAGCTCTTCCAGAGTTTTCGGCATGGGAATCATTTTGATTCTAGCAAGTTTGCCGGGCAGACCTGTCTAGAGTACGGTTCAAGAAAATCACTATCCCGTCTAAGGACAGGCGGGCAGCGCGTGCGCAGCGAGATAGGCGCGCGCGGATGCCGCACGTTTCGAAGCCACCCGCGGCGCAGATGGCGGCGGTCCGGCTGCGGCGGATCAATCACGCCATCTGATCGACGGCTTGCAGCAGCGCGCGGATGTAGCCGTAGGCGAAAGCGAACGACTGCAATCCCCCCGGATCGGCCGTCGCTTGCGGCACGTGGTCGGGCATCAACAGATATTTATAGCCGACCTCTTTGTACACCTGAATCGCCTTAACGAAGTTGATATCCCCCTCGTCCGGGAAGACCTCTACAAAATCGTCGCGATGCCCGCGAATGTTGCGGAAATGCACGTTGAAGATCTTATCGCGCGTGCCAAAGTAGCGGATCACGTCGAAGATCTCCTTCCCGGGATCGGCGAGCATTTCTGAAACCGTGCCTTGGCAAAAGTTGAGCCCATGGTAAGGGCTTTCGCGGATGGTGATGAACTTCTTCAGCCCGTCCACTGTGCCCAACACGCGGTTTACGCCCTGATAACCTTCCGGCGGCATGCCTGGGTCATGCGGATGGCACGCCATGCGGATCTTGTATTCGTTCGCGACGGGAATGATGCGGTCAAGGAAGTACGTGATGCGTTCCCAAAACGCGTCCGCATCCACTCTGCCGGCGCGTGTAAGCGGCGTCGCCGGATGCGCATCGCGCAGACGCCAGGCGCTATAAGTCGCGTCGCCGCGTCCTCGATCGCGCGTAGGAAGGCGCACCACGCCGAGTATGCTCATGTTGTACTTGATCGCCGGAATGCCCGCGGCGGCGCAGTTCTTGATCAGCAACTGCAGCTCTTCAATTTCGCGGTCGCGCTCCGGACTCTGCGCCAGCATAATCGCCGGGTGCTTCTCATGGTCGATATGGCTTGACGTCAGAATCGGCGCGGCAATGCCTTCGATAGTGATGCCGTTCTTTTGCGCCAGGTCCAGAATGGCCTTCAGTTCGTCCACCGTTGCGTAGACGCGGTCCCCGCCGATTTCCGGATACCCCGTAATATCGCGCACCCCGTAGCGGGCCAGATACTTCAAGTGAACATCGTTGGTAGGCGCGCTCTGGCAGCCAAGACGCATCAGCGTCGGCTTCGTCGATGCGGCCGAAGTCGTTGCAGGAGCCGCGGCGGCAAGGGCCGCGGCGGACGTGGATTGAAAGAATCTGCGGCGATTCATAATCTTGCGGGATAGTATACCGAAGCGCAATCTTCCACGCAGGACGGACGGGGCTCCCGCTACAAATGAAGTAGACAAACCGCAGATCAATCCCCGCCGCTCCGTTCCGGCGGAATCGATCTGCTGCAGTTTTCGCCCGAACCGCGGGGTCGTGTCCTGCAGCCTCGGAACTAGAATCGCCGAACCGGCCCGCAACGAACGAACTGCGCGCACGTTCTTCCTGCTGACCAAGTTCAAGGCACTTACATCATTGCTTGAGTCACCGGTGTGAACCAGAGTTTCATGGACCTGCTAGTACCTTAATCCGGTCTTAGTCCTAAGTAAGTATCCAGATTATTCATTAACATACGGTAAATTAGGCTCGCGGCGATTAATTCCGCGCAAAGTGAGGCGAGCGGGTGTACACTAAACCGGTCTGCAACACACAAAGGAGCCCGTCTATGAACCTGTTAAGTTCCCGGTCGGCGATCTTAGTCATAGTTTCGACATTTACGCTCGGCTGGATGCCTTCTGCCTTCGCCGATATTTCCGGATTTAATAATGGAGTCGGATATACGGCCACTGGTAATCCAACGTATACTCCCTCGAGTCCAGTCTTTGCCGGCAACCAGGTTACGCTGACTGTCGGGCCTTCTATCCCATGTGTTACGAACTGCGTCGGCCCCCTCGATGCTTTTGGAATTCTCTTTAATGACACCCCGCAAATGACAAGCGCATGGACCGCGTCTTTCGTCTATCAGGCCACCGACCCACAAGGGCTCTGCTTCTGCGATGGCACTGCGTTTATCATTCAGAATGCGCCGGCTGGCGTATTGGCTCAACCCCTTTCCCAGCTCATAGGCGGCTATTTCGGTTACCTGGGAATCCCCAACAGCTTAGCTATTGAATTGAGCCCTGACTCCTCGGGCATTAACCCGGGCGGCCCCGGAACAGGTTTGTATTTCGGTTCCACCCCGCAATTTAGTCATCCTCTCCTACAAGCTGCCCCGGTGCTATTGAATAGCCAGGATCCTATACTGGTCAACGTTTCCTACAACGGCCAGCTCTCTGAACAACTGACCGATACCATCAATGGGAATGTGTTCTCAGTCAATTACGGGCTGGTCGATTTACCGTCAATTCTCGGATCTTCGACCGCATACGTCGGCTTCTCAGGCGCTTTCGGTCTCGGCGATTCCACCCAAACCGTGTCCGACTTCTCGTTTTGTGACGACGGGACTTGCAATCCGCCTACTTACCCCAACACTGGCGTTGCGCCTACTCCAACGCCCGAACCCAATTTCTACGGCGCTTCATTGATTTTCATGTTGGGCTTGGCGGTTGCCGTGAAGAGACGCCGCGCGGCGATGAGTGTCGTGGATGCAACATTTGGCGGGATGTAGGGCGGAAAGCGTTCTACGCAACGCTAAAGACGGGCGCTATTGGACAATCGACACTTGTATCGTTGAGGTTGGTCCGGCATATCCATTGGAAGAAGCCGTCACGCTGAATCGATAAGTTCCATCCGCCTGCGGCGTTCCGCTCAATGCGCCGTCAGCGGCAAGCGTCAATCCTGGCGGAAGAGTTCCGGAAGCAACTTGCCAGGTTACCAGGACGGAGCCGTAAGTCGAAACCAGATTCTGATAATACGGCGTGCCCTTCGTCCCGGAACTAAGCGTAGTGCTGGTAATCAAAAAAGGAAATGGAAGAAGCTGCGACGGCGTAACTGCATCGAAGAAAACGATTCCGTCATATGCCTGCGCGTAAGGTGGAACCAGATAAAATCCAGGCACGGCCTGCGAGCCGATCGTTCGTACCCACAACGGCGCCGTAAGCCATGAGGACAGGCGCGCATCGGCGCTGGCCAGTCGAGTGTCAAGAATCTGTTGCGGCACGCCGCTCTGATGAAAGAAGTACTCCACGCAGCCAGGAATCGAGGCCACGGCTATGTTTGGAACCAGTCCTATATTAGGCGCCTCCGCATTATAAAAGCCGGCGTGAAACAGCGAGCCCAAAGCTAAATAGTCCGAGCCGAAATCTCCCGCGAGGTAACTTCCCATCAAGCCTGGGATCTTATTAATATGCTGATCGTGCGCCCACAGAATAATCCGTTCATTAGGATGTTGCGAAGCGATCCATTCGATATTCGCCGCCATCTGCGCATCGCGGTATGCTGTCGCGTTTTGGCCTTGCCCCAGTGATTGGTAGGTCAGCGCCTGAACTACAATCGACGCGTTCTCAATGGCAAAGTCTACTGCCTCCGCCGGCTGGCTCTGTATATATGTCGCGCGATTGTCCGTCAGCCGCTGCCACACCGCCTGCGCGGCCGCAATCGCTCCGGACGATTGACTGGCGCTCGGCGCGCTAAGTTCCGCGGTCTGCGCGGCAATCATATAGTTCCCGCTGAGAAAACTGAGCGATGCTGGGTCCGCTGCCGCCAGGAACGCTGCCACGTTGTTCATCGCCACGGCGGCGTATTGCATATCGAAGCCAAGAAACTCAATCCGCCCCTGTCCGCATTGAACTCTCGCATCCACTGGACTATGTCCAGTACCTCCTGCGTGTTCCAGGTCCAGAAGTACAAGCCCGCCAATAGCGTCTTGGGGTCCCCCACTCCATTCAGGATGTAGTTGTTCATCACATAGGCCTCGGGAAGGCTGGCCTCAATCGCGAAAACCGTGAACCCCATGTTGCGCGCAAGATAAGAAATAATCCGCGATTTCATGCGAAAGAATTCAGAGCTGCCGTGCGTGCCCTCGCCCAAGCCAACAATACGCGCATTGCCGATGAGCTTTTGCAGTGGCGCCAGTTCTGCGTCATTGGCGCCGGCGTCCAGCGTGGTGAAAGGGAACGCATTAGCCGCAAGCCATTCCACTTGCTCCGGCAGCGGCACGGTGTGTGGCAGCGCCACTGGAAATCCGTCCATGCTGGCGGAGAGCCCGGCAAACCAGGCAGCGCCAATTCCGCGGAGTCCCACCGCGAATTGGATTCCGATAGCTCCAGCCGGAATCGGCGCCGAAATGGTGTATGTCTGCCAGTCAGCCGTTCCCGTCGGCGCATTGGGTTGCAGGTTGACAATGTTCGTGTTTCCCGATGCATCCTCCACTTCCAGGCGGAGCGTGGCGAATCCGTTCGTAGCGCCGGCCGTTCGTATGGCGCCCGTGAAATACACCGTGTGTCCGCTCAGCGGGCTCGGTAAAAGGTTCAAATAGGCGAAGCCTCCGTCACTCGCAGGGGCTACAAGTGACCGGATTCGCAGACTAGGAGCGCCGCTAAAAGGAAAAGAAGGGTCCATGAACTCGTCGTATTCGCTGACTGCTCCCGCATTGAAGCCCCACAGTACGGGAAGGCCCTGGGAGAGATAAGCGAAATCGAAGTTCAATCCAGAAACCTGTTGCGTCGCCGGCGGCCGGCCGCCAACAATCGGATCAAGTCTTACTTGTCCCCAAAGGATGTTAGAGAGTACGAGTAACATCCCCAGCCGTAAAGCAAACATGATTGTCGCTAACAGAGTAATCGGTGGGAGGAAGCCCGTCAATGTATAAAAATGGCCCTTCTGGGCCGGGGAGACTACATATACATTCCGCCATTTACCGCGATAACTTGCCCGGTAATATACGAAGCTTCGTCACTCGCCAGAAACTTGACCGCAGCCGCGATATCCTCGGCCGTTCCCATGCGAGCCAGCGGAATCTTAGCCATGATTGCCTGCTTAAGCTCCTCCGATAAGTCCTTCGTCATATCCGTCGCGATATAGCCCGGCGCGACCGCATTGACCGTGATATTGCGGCTCGCGACTTCCTGCGCCAGCGATTTCGTCATGCCGATCAAGCCGGCCTTCGATGCGGCGTAATTCGCCTGTCCCGGGCTCCCGGCCTGTCCCACTACCGACGTGATATTGATGATGCGGCCCCAGCGATTGCGCATCATCCCGGAAAGCACCTGCTGTATGCACAGAAACGACCCGTCCAGGTTCGTGCGCAGCACCGCATCCCAATCGGCTGCTTTCATCCGCACCGCCAGGCCATCACGCGTCACGCCGGCGTTGTTTACCAGCACGTCCACCCGTCCGTGCTCCTTGACCGCGCGGCCAATCGCTTCCTTGATGGAATCGCCCGACGCCAGATCGAGATTGACCGCGCTTACCGTGCCTGCCGTGCGCAACGATTCGAGCGCTGCAGAGCCTTCCATCGAACGCGCGGCGGCAATCACGCTATAGCCGGCTTGTGCGAAGGTAAGGGCGATCGCGTGCCCTATGCCGCGGCTCGCGCCAGTAACCAACGCGATACGTTTCTCCATCCAATCTCCTATTTGAGGGGCTTCCTGCTACTGTTAAAGAACCAATCATAGCCTATGGCCTATCGCGATCTGCGCGAGTTCATTCGCGCCCTTGAGAAACACGGCGAGCTAAAGCGCATTCCCTTCGAAGTTGATCCCACACTCCAAATCACTGAGTTCGCCGACCGTGCCGTGAAGCAGGGAGGCCCCGCCCTGCTGTTCGAAAAACCCAAAGGGTACACGGCCCCCGTTCTCATCAATGCCTTTGCCTCCATGCGCAAGATGGAGATCGCGCTCGAGGTGAAGTCCGTCGAAGAAGTCGCCGCCCGCATCGTTGAATTCCTTGAGATGCGCATGCCCGAAGGCATCATGGGCAAGCTTAAGATGCTGCCCAAATTGGCCGAAATGGGCGCGTTTTTTCCGAAGATCGTTTCCAAGGGCGACTGCCAGGAAGTCATCCGCCACGATGGCTTTTCCCTCTTCGATATCCCGGTTCTCAAGTGTTGGCCGGAAGATGGCGGCCGCTACATCACCTTGCCGCTGGTATTCTCGCGCAACCCCGATACCGGCAAGCGCAATTGCGGCATGTACCGCATGCAGGTTTACGATGAGCGCACCACAGGCATGCACTGGCAGACGCACAAGCAAGGCGCCGAACACTATCGCCGCCAGCAAACGCAAGGCCGCAAGCGCATGGATGTTGCCGTTGCGATCGGCGCCGACCCCGCCACCATGTATTCGGCCATCCTACCCCTTCCGCCCGATCTCGATGAGATGATGATTGCCGGTTTCGTCCGCCAGAGTCCGGTCGAGATGGTGAAGTGCCAGACCTGCGATCTCGAAGTGCCCGCGAACGCCGAGTATGTGCTCGAAGGCTACGTCGAGTTAGGCGAACTCCGCACGGAAGGTCCGTTCGGCGATCACACCGGTTTCTATTCCCTGTCTGACGAATACCCGGTCTTCCATGTCACGTGCGTAACCCATCGCAAGGAGCCGATCTACGCCACCACCATCGTCGGGCCGCCTCCCATGGAAGACTACTACATGGGCAAGGCGATCGAGCGCATTTTTCTTCCTCTCATGCGCTTGCAACTGCCTGAGATACGCGACATCGCCATGCCCGCCGAGGGCGTATTCCACAATTTGATTCTGGTGAAAATTCGCAAGTCATACCCGGGCCACGCGCGCAAAGTAATGCATTCCATCTGGGGCACGGGGCAGGCCATGTTTTCGAAATGCATCGTCGTAGTGGACGAAGATGTCGACGTGCAAAACTATCGCGAAGTCGCCTGGAAAGCACTTAACAACATCGATCCCGAGCGCGACATCCAATTCGTCATGGGTCCGGTCGATTCGCTCGACCATTCCAGCCGCCTGCCCAATTACGGCTCGAAAATGGGCATCGACGCCACGCGCAAGTGGCCCGGCGAAGGCTTCACCCGTCCCTGGCCCGGCGTGATCGAAATGCCGGATGAGGTAAAGAAGTCCGTAGATGCGTTATGGAAGCGTGCCGGTCTGTAGCTGCAGACCATCGTTTCACGCTAATGGGTAGTGAACCTTCAGTCCCGGAAAGCGCGAAAAATCTCGGTCGTTGGTACAAAGCGTGGCGCCATACTCAATCGCCAGCGCCGCCAGGTGAGCATCTGTAATTAACGGTCCCCTGCATTGGGTTGAACTTAGCAGGCCGTTCAGTATTCGCCAGTGCCGATCCCCCGGCGCCGGAATTTCGACGTGGTTCGAGGACAGAAGAGCGCCAATTATAGCGGATGCCTCGGCGACGGTGAACGGATTCGGCCAGACGCGGGAATTTGTGGAAATGCGTAAGAATGCCAGGATTACCGGCCAAGGTAATAACATCGTCTGGTTAGCGCCAAGTGCGTCTTCCAGCCAACTTTTTGCGCGCTCATGTTGTTCCGATGCGCGGCTATAAGCGTAGAGCAACAGGTTCGCATCGACCAGAATCATCGATGCATGGGCCCTTCCAACTCCTCAATCAGGGCCGACGTGCAATCGAGCGATAGACCTGGCCGCATCTGTCCCATATCTTTGGCCCGCACCACAAACTTCTTCGGCTTTACCGAATTCTTGAAAACGAAGCCAATCCGCAAATTCTCGTTCACCGTTTCCTTGAACGATTTGCCCGTTCGCCGCATATCCTCCCGCACCTTCGCGATCACATCGTCGTCGAGAGTTATCGTCGTTCGCACATCTCGATGTTACCACTCACGCATCATGATGCGCATTTTGGCGCCTGTGTACCGCCGTCGCCCGTATGGTAATCTGGAAGAAATTGTGGCGGCTTTAGCTCAGTCGGTAGAGCGTCGGATTGTGGTTCCGAATGTCGCGGGTTCGATCCCCGCAAGCCGCCCCAAAATTTACTGACTTCCCAACTGCTTCAGTGCTGCGGCAGCCTGCTGTCGAATATTCGCTTCCGGGCTCTTGGCCGCTTGACGTAAGTGCTGAATCGCAGCCGCCCGGTCGCCCTTAGCCGCCAGAAGCCGCGCGGCATTCAGATGCGCACGGCCGAAATCCGGCTGCAACCGAATCGCATTTAGAAATTCCTCCAACGCCTCCGCGCCCTTTCCCTCGCGTTCCAACACCACTCCTCTGAAATTATGCGCCTCGCTCGATTTTGGGTCGGCCTTCACCGCCGCGTCGATCTGCTGTCGCGCTTCCTCCCGTCGCTCGAGGCCGGCTAGCGTCACCGCATAATTCGTATGAATCTCTGCGTCGTTCGGTTTAAGTTGTACCGCTCTGGCAAAGTAGAATGCCGCTTCCGGCAGCTTCCCGCGTGCTGCTAGTAAGTGGCCCAAATTGCCCAGCGCGTCGGGATAGTCGGGATTGATCTGCAACGCCCCGCGCAGTTCGCGTTCACTGCGTTCGTAATCGCCCGCGCCGCCCAACGCCGCCCCCAGCAGGTTGTGCGCCTCGGTCAGTTCGGCGTCGAGCGCAATCGATTTCTCAAATGCCGCAATGGCCTCCGTATCGTGCTCCGCCGCCGAATGCGCGATCCCGAGTTGATACCACAACAGCGCGTCGCCGGGTGTGATCCGCAACGCCCGCCCCAGCACTGTAATCGCGCGGACGGGTTGTCCGCTTTCGGTAAGTGCATCCGCCATGTTCAGGGCAATCACTGGCGAATCCGGTCTTCGCCGCGCCGCTTCTTCGAACGCTGTAATCGCGCCAGGTCGCTCGCCGGCCATCAACAGCGCCTGGCCCAATTCGACATAAAACTCAGCTCTCGCGGGCTTTTGCGCGGCCATCTCCGCCTCCAGTCGGGGCAGCCCTTTTTCAAGATTGCTCCTCTGCATCACCTGCGCCACAGCGGCGTAAAGCGCGTTGTCCCCGGTTCGCGGCTCAAGCGGCGGATAGTAAGGAACCACCTCGCCGCGATACGCATTCGCATCCACGTCGCTCTTTTCCGCAACCGGCGCCAGCAAATCGCCTGGCGGTAGTCGCCGTTGAATGAGATGGTCCGTCATCACCGCATGAACCACGTCCTGCGTCCTCCGCTTCGGCATGTGGCAGCCGGTGCAATCCGCGGCCTGCGTGTGCCTCCCTGCGGCTACCAGTTGGCGCAGCGCTGATGCGTGACACTCGCTGCATACGCCGTTATAGTGCGTCTTCGCCGTTTCGCCTCGCGGAATGTCGTGCGGGTTATGGCAGGTAGTGCAGGTCAACTTGCCGGCGCTTTTTAGAAAGCATTGCGATTGGCGCAGTCGATACGCCGAGTTCACAATCTCGATTCCATCTTGCGGCTTCCCGCCCTGCGCCCGGTCGAAGAAGATTTCGAAGTTCCCCAGCGGCTCCCCAGGCCGGTATGAAAATGGCGCTCGGCCGTACTTCACCACCGAATGTGGCAGCGGTTGGCTGGTCGTCTGCAGGTGGCATTGCATGCACACCTCCATCTGGCGCGCTCCGCTCAAGCGCGCAGGATTTACGATTGCCCCCCGTACCGCCTCCGCGCTTGCGCCCGCCGTTTGCGCAACACGAACGTGATTGCCGCCCGGTCCGTGGCAGCGCTGGCAATCGATCCCCTCGGGCAGTGATCCGGCATAGAGCGGTTCCGCGCCCGATTCTTCGTGCCCTGCCGGAATCCGCGGATATGCGTTGTGGCAGAACATGCATTCATAAGCGATCGTGCGCGGCGGCAACGCATACCCCCGGTCATGCCCCGGTCCCATCGCCCACCCGCCGCCGTTTTCCGCATACCACGCTAGCGGAAGTTCCACCAACGTGCCGCGCTCCGTACGGTGCAGATAGGTGCGCGCATGGTTCCCGGATCCCATGACGTAGTCGACCCGCGATTCCTGTACGTCGATCTCCTTCCCGTCGTAACCGAGTCGCCAACGGCGCTGATAGGTAGCGTTCTCGCGCTTTTCCATTGCATACCAGGTACCCGAAAGTTGGTGATAAAAGGGATTGCCGCGGGAATAGTCTTCAGGCGTGGTCTTCGTGTTGGGACGATAAAACGAGCGCCCCATGCCGGTTAACGCATAAGTCTGTGCAATCTTCGTATGGCAGGCGGCGCACAAGTGGGAATCCACGTAGGAGTTAACTTGCGGCTGGGAATGGACGATGGAAATTGCGGATGCTAGAAGAAGCGGTCGTAGATGTCGCGCCCAGCGCATGAGCCAGAATAAAACAAAACGAAGTGAAGCTTTAGAACGTAACGCGAATCAGGGTCTGAAGTACGCGGGAGTAGCCCAACGCTCCAGGACCCGTCTGCGTAACCGTGCCGAAGCCCGTCACGTTGAAGGCGCCGTTGGCATTGCGGCCAAGAGCGGTCGAGGTGATCGTAGGCGAACCCGAGATCGCTCCACCTGTGGTCGGATACGAATTGAAGTTCAAGGTTGCGTTATAACCCGAGAACTCCGTGTGGTTGAATACGTTGAACGCGTCGATACGGAACTGGAAGTGAACTCGTTCCTTCACCGAGAACTCCTTCTGCAGCGCCATGTCGAAATTCCATACCGAGGGGCCATAGAGGAAATTGAGACCGGACTCAAGTCCCATGCTGCCGGGCGATGGCGCGAAGAAGCACGCCGGATTTAGACGATTGAAGGGATCGCTCGACCCGGTGTAGGGATTGCATCCCGCCACTACGCCGATGCGCGCGCCTTCCGTATTCGATCCGGTGATGTTCTGGTTGCCTGCCCCGGAAACACCGAATCCGGGAGTGAACGGGCTGCCGGTCACCGCCTGGGTCACCCCCGAGAGTTGCCATCCATCCACGACTGCGCGCAAAAGCGCATTCCCCTCGCGCAATCTCGGCGTGTTGTACACGTAATTGATCGCGAGCACCTGGCGGCGATCGAAGCTGGCCGGGGCATAGTAGGCTTCACGTTGGTATTGATCCGGGCGGACGGAAGCATTGTCGTTAGTGCCTCCGCTCTGTGCGGTTCCAAGGGCCTTGCTCCAGGTATAAGCTGCTCCAAAGAACAGCCCCTTGGTGGCGCGGCGTTGAACCTGTACCTGCAGCGCGTTGTAATTGGAAGTGGCTTCACTCTGGTAGATAGTGATATTGCCATAACCACGGTAGGGCTTCAGGAAGTTAGCGCTGAGGCAATTGTTGCCTAGCAAGCTCGTTGGCGCCAAGGTTGTATCCTGACTCTGCGGCAGGAAACATTGTCCGAATGGATTGTAGTTGATGTTGCGGTTGTCCTGTAAGTGACGGCTTTCCGAACCGACGTAAGCTACGTCGAGTGAGGTATTCTGCGGTAAACGGAATTGGAACCCCGCCTGATATTGGTAGGTGGTGGGGATCTTTCCCGTTGGATCCACCGCGTCAAGACTGGATGGTCCCAACAGAATGTTGTTTGGATTGATAGACGATACCAAATTCTGATTCAAGGTGGGTGACACAGCCTCAGGCGGATTGGTCACCATGTCGAACGTTCGATTGCCTTGAATACGGTCGTAGTAGATGCCGCTTCCGGCGCGGAACACGATGTTCTGTTTTCCCGTCACGTCCCAGGCCACGCCAAATCGCGGGCCCCATTGCAGACCGCGGTCTTGCATTAGATATTTGCCGTTGGGACAGTTGGTCGATTGGCAAATCCCATTGAAAGGATTGCCGCTATTTGGAACTTCGAGACCGATATCAAACGCCGGCAGGTAGGTCTTCGTCGTCGCATCATAAGCCGATCGCGTATTGTTCGCCGGATTGATGGCGGGTGTATACAGGCGTGGGGCCTGTGATGCCTGCCACAGACTGGGCACGAACGTGGATGACTGCAGGCCTGCATCGTACTGCGGCTGATACCACGCGGTGCGGATCCCGTAGTCGAGAGTTACGCGCGGCGTAACCTTCCAGGTGTCTTCGAGAAAACCTTCGATATTCCAATAGCGGTACAAACCGTTAATGTGGTTCGCCGCCTGATTGAAGGTATTATAAACGCCCAGCAACGCGTTCGAGAAGCCATACCCTGAGTCGTACGGATTCGACGGATTATCGCCGAAGTTGTAACTGCCGTTGAAATTCGCGAAAGAGGTCTGGTCTTTACGGCTGCGTTGCATATAAACGCCGCCCTTGATGGTGTGTCTTCCCCAGATCTTTGTCAGATTGTCGCTGGTGTCAATCGTAGTGTTGTAATTGATGAACGGCGCATCGCCTGAGCCAAATCCAGGGCTCGCGCTGATGCGCGTACCGTTGAAGGTAACGTTCGGGATGTAGTTTTCCTGAACCGCCGAGGGATACAGCACGGGCAAATTAATGCCGTCGCTGTTGCTCTTCAGCACGTTGCCGCTTTCGTCGATCAGAATCGAGTTATGCGTAAAACCCCAGTTGAATTCGTTAGTCATGGTGGGGCTGATCGTAGCCGTCATTCCCGCGGCGATGCTCCGGCCCGGAATCGGATTCGAGATCTGTGTGATCGGCACCGTTAAGCCAAGAACGAACGAACCGTAAGGCGCCACCGTTGGTTGCTGGTTATCAATGAAGTGGCCGAACACGCGAATCTTGTCGGTCAGGTTATAGTCCATGCGAAGCAAGGTCTCGCGCCGCGGCGCCTCTCCGGGAAACTGCGAGGTGTAATTGAAGTTGGAAACCTGCGTCGTATTCGGCAGCGGGAAGATATTCAACAGTGCCTGCCCCGGCCCGTAGATACGGTTCGCGGGAACCACCATTCCAGGAAACGGAGTTTGCGTCAGCGGGTCATTGATGAAAGTAAGCTTCTGGCCATTGTTGTTAAGGCTCTGGCTGAAGTCGCCCTTGCGCTCCAGAGCGGTCGGAACAAGTACGTTCTTAGGCGTGTTGGGAGATAACTGCCGCTGCCACTCCTGGCTGAAGAAGAAAAACATCTTGTGCTTATAGCGCTCGAGCAGGTGCGGGATATAAACTGGTCCGCCGATCGTGTACCCCGGATCGTTATACCGGAACAGCGGCTTCGCGAGGCCTCGCGCATTGTTCAAGAATGTGTTGGCGTTCAGGCCGTCGTTCCGGTGATACCAGTAGCCGCTTCCATGAAACGAATCGCTGCCGCTCTTGGTCACCATGTTAATCTGCCCACCCACGCTACGGCCGTATTCCGCCTGGTAGCTGCCGGTCAGAATCGAAAACTCGGCGATGGAATCGATGCTCACGGCCACGTTCATGCCGCCGTTATTCCCCGTATCCACATTGCCAATGCCGTTAATCGAGAGCTGATTCTGTGAAGGGCGCGCGCCATTCACTGTAAAATCGTTCGCCCCGTTCGATGAACTTCCGATGGCATAGCTGGTGCCGGTGGTGAACTGCACGCCGGGAACCAGTTTCGCCATATCCAGCGGATTACGGCCGTTGACTTCGATATTTTCTACCTGTTTGCCGGTGATCGTGTTCGATCGCTCCACGCTCTCCGTTTGCAGCAACGCCGCTTGCGCCGTAACCTCCACCGATTCCGTCACCGCGCCTACTTCTAGCATGAGAGCCCCTACCGACAGCTTTTCATTGGCGTCCAAAGCGACGCCCGTTCGCATCAGTTTCTTGAATCCGGGGGCCTCAACCGTCACCGAGTAATTACCCGGCAGCAAACCAGGCGCCGTGAAATCGCCCGTGGCGGTCGATTTCAAAGCAATCTTGATGTTTCTATTTGGCTCCGCTACAGTTACTGCCGCATTCGTGATGGCCGCCCCCTGCGAGTCGACAACTCGTCCCGCGATAGAACCGTCAATCGTTTGTGCATACCCGGCAAGGCTGAAAAATATCAACCCCACGGGTATCATTATCGTTTTCCGCATACGTAGAACTCCTTGTTCTTGGGAAATGTGTGTGGATGCTGTTCAACGGGGGGACACGCTGACGCGAGAACCGCAATTTGCAGTCCGCTTGGGGCGGACCATCGAAGGATGGCAAATGCTACCCGGCATGCCATAAAGTTTGGTTATCGAACAAAAGACCCGTTTATAGATTTATATGACGAATTCACGGAAACGTCAAGTAAATTAGGTGGCTGATGCCGCTACCGCCCACTCTGTAGGCTAGAGTAAGCGGTTACATTTTAAATCCGCATTTCTCCTGCAAAATCATCTTGCGGGGTTAAACAGCGGCGTCTCAGGCAATCTCAGTTACTCAACTTACCACCCAATTGTTCAGAATATAAACTATTGTGAACTTTGCGGGCCGGCATCGCACACGACCTATACTACAAGTTCCGAATGAAATTCCAGCCTAGGCCTTTCGAACCTTTATTTCGCAGTCCTCATCTGGAAACCATCGCCGCTCACCTCTGGCCGCGTCCCAATCTTGAGGCTCAGTTTCCTACCGAACGCCGCTTCCTGTCGACCGAACCTGGAGTCGAAGTACTGGTCGAATCGCAGCGGCCGGCCGCACCCCGCGGGGACATCGTCTTGATTCATGGCCTCGAGGGCTCTTCCAACTCCGGATACCAACGAAGCATTAGCGTGGCCGCCCTCCGCGCGGGGTACTCCGTACACCGCTTGAATATGCGCGGGTGCGGTGGCACCGAGCTGCGTTGCAACACTCTGTACCACGCCGGGCTCACCGGCGACTTGTTGCTGTTCTTGCGCCAATTGGGTGCCCCCGCATTCCTGATCGGGTTCTCCCTCGGCGGTAATGTAGCATTGAAACTTGCTGGTGAGCTCGGCGAATCCGCTACGCCGTTGATCCATGGCGTGTGTGCCGTGTCCGCTGCCATCGACCTCGCGGCCTGCGCACGCCGAATCCACCAGCCCGACAATCGGTATTACGAACGCCGTTTCGTCCGCGCCATGTTGACGCGTTTACGCGCCACCCGCCGCTACCCGGAAAAGGACCTCGCGGGACTACGCTCCGTATTCGCAATTGATGACCGCTTCACCGCCCCGTCATTTGGCTTCGGCACCGCGGAAAATTATTACAGTACCCAATCCGCGCTGCGGTTCGTCGGCGCTATTCGCGTGCCTACTCTCCTGATTCACGCCAAGGACGATACCTTCGTGCCCTACGCCGCTCTCGAATCGGATGTCGTGCGGCGTAATCCCTGCATCCACGTGCTCGCCACAGAACACGGCGGCCATGTCGGCTTCCTCGCCCGCCGCGCGCCCCGCTTTTGGCTCGACGAAACAGTTATACAGTGGATTCTGACGCAATCGGCTGCTATGAATCCGGCCGCTACGCCGTCAAGGTGTTAAATGGGCAAGCACGCATCGTTCTGGGAAGCCGTCACGGGAGCCACGCAATCTCTGCGTGGCAGTAAGCTGCGCAGTTTTCTTACCCTGCTCGGTATCATTCTCGCCACCACGACTTTGATCGCGGTAATGTCCGTAATTTCTGGCATGGACGTCTACATTGCGCAAAATGTCTCTAATATGGGCGCCGATGGCTACCGCGTCACTCGTATCGCCATGATGCAGTGGGACCCCAAGAAATACCTCGAAATGCAGCGCCGCAATCCGCAGCTCAAACCGGAAGAATACGATTTTCTCCGCGCCAACGCCACTCTCACCAAAGACATCGGCCTGGTTTCCAGCCGCTCGGTCAACGTGCATAGTGGCAAAGAGGTTGCCGAAGGCGTCACGCTCATGGGCGCAACTCCCAACGTCGGCATCATTCTCGATTTCGAGCCCGTGGAGGGCCGCTTCCTGACCGAGATCGAAGACAGCCGTCGCATGAACGTCGCCTTCATCGGCAACGACATCAAGACCAAATTCTTCCCGTCCGGAAATCCCATTGGCCAGACTCTATCCCTCGAAGGCCTGCCGTTTGAAGTGGTAGGCGTCGCCAAGGCCAAGGGCTCCGTATTCGGCAATTCGCAGGACAACTTCATCATCATCCCCGTCGAGACGCTGGGCAAAATCTGGGGAACCCACAACGGCATGGATTACTGCGCCACTGCCATCGATCACAATCATCTACTCGAGGCGCAGGACGAAGCCCGCGTGTTGCTGCGCTCTTACCGCCATCTCGGCCCCAAAGACGACGACACATTCTCCATGCTCACCTCGGACGCTCTGGTCAGTTTCTGGAATCAACTTACCGGCGCCATCGCCGCCACCGCAGTCGGCGTAGTGTCTGTATTTATGGTGGTCGGCGGCGTCGTAATTATGAACATCATGCTCGCCGTAGTCACCGAACGCACGCATGAGATTGGCATACGTAAGTCCGTCGGTGCGCGCGGCCGCGATATCCTGAACCAATTTCTGGTGGAGTCCGCCATGCTCGCCGGAATTGGCGGCCTCCTCGGCGTAATTGCGGCCTGGCTGGTTGCCGTCGCCGTGCGCAGTTTTACGCCGGTTCCCATGTCGGTACCCATTTCTGCGGTTATTCTGGGCGTCACTATCTCAGCGGCGGTAGGATTGTTCTTCGGCATTTATCCCGCGCAACGCGCGGCCAGGCTCGATCCCATCGACGCCCTTCGGGTGGAAAAATGAGAATCTCGTCCCTCGGTTCCGGAATCAAGCTCGCTCTTACCACCACCGTCGAACACAAGATGCGGTCGTTTCTCACCGTGCTCGGCGTCATTATCGGCACCGGCGCCGTGATCGGCGTCGGTTCTATCATCGCCGGTCTCGATGGCGCCATCACCGGCCTTCTACGCAGCTTCGGACCCAACACCGTAATCGTCACCAAGACCACGGCCCTTGGCGGCGCCACGCGCGATGAGCGCCGCCGCCAGCCCCTCACGCTTGACGACGCGCGTTCCGTCGAAGAGCGCTGCCCCTCGGTGGAGCATGTCAGCGCGTATCTCTTTCCTCCCAACGGCATCCACAGCGCCCGCTACAAAGGCAACGACGTCTATAACATCCAGATGGCTGGCACGGAAGAGGCGTACGCCTACGGCGGCACAACCATGAAGTACGGCCGCTTCTTCACCGATCAGGAGAATCAGCACCACCTGCCGGTCGTAGTGATCGGCGAAGACACCGCGAAGCAGCTTCTTCCCAATCAGGATCCCATCGGCCAATGGCTCGATGTCGATGAGCATCAGCTCCAGATCATCGGCGTAATGGACCGTCCCGCCGCGTCGCTACCCGGCCAGGACGACACCCGCGTGCTGCTTCCGTACTTCACCATGCGCAAAATCTTTCCCACCGCGCGGGAGCACATGCTGATCGTGATCGCCTACACCGGGCTGGTCGATCGCGCGCAGGATGAAGTCCGGGCCGCCCTACGCATCTCGCGCCACGTTCCCTTCAACGCCGGCGACACGTTCTCCATCACCACCGCCGAACAGATGATCGAGCAGTTTCACAGCGTCACCGCCATGGTCGCGCTGGTGATGGTGATTCTCAGTTCCATCGGTCTATTGGTCGGCGGAATCGGCGTCATGAATATCATGCTCGTAAGCGTCACCGAGCGCACCCGCGAGATCGGCATCCGCAAAGCCGTCGGCGCGCGCAAAAGCGATATCGTCGTCCAGTTCCTCACCGAAGCCGTGGTTCTAACCGGCCTCGGTGGAATCCTGGGCCTGACCATCGGCTGGATCATCTCCCGCATCGCCGCGCTAGTCTTCCCATCCCTCCCCACCGCTGTCCCGTTGTGGGCTGCCTTCTCCGGCGTCGGCGTCTCTGTAGGCGTCGGCCTCTTCTTCGGCATCTGGCCCGCCAACCGCGCGGCCCGCCTCGACCCCGTGGAAGCGCTTCGATACGAATAGCTGAGAAGCAGAAATCGCGTGTCGCCCGGATGAACAGATGAAACCATCGAGGCTGACCCGCGAGTTTCTCGCCCAATCGCGCGTGATCGCGAGAGGCAAAGGATCCGCGACGTCGAGCGCTTAGTCAGCAAGTACGGCGGACGTGAGTCACAATGGGTAAAGAAGAGCAGTCCAGAGTTCGAAAAGCACGGTAATCGTTTTGAGTATCATTGGTACGAACACCCTGGGATTGGCAAGGTCGAGATCAAGGAGAAGCGGATTAACAGGCCATGACGGTAAAACTTCGAAGGCGAAATCCAAGATATCGAGATCTAACGCCCGGGGTGCCGTACGTGGTCATTGGAATTGAGGGCGACGACTTCCGTCTTCTGAATGACGCCGGCCGGCCGTATCTGTATGGTGCGCGTCCGTTCGATATCATAGATGCTCGGGAGCCTGCGGACTGGGTTACCGAGTATGGCGACGCTGGGGAGCGTTACGCTTATCCGCCGCCGCTGAACGCCGCCGGCTTTTTCGAGGACTTTTTCGACAATCAACCCAAAACCGTTAAAACATTTTGGAGCGCTCTGAACGAACGTCTAGCGCATGTTGGCCGGGTAGCGTAGGCGTCGGTTGCGTCCGCAGCATTAGAAGCAACGCGCGCGCCCACGCCGCCCGTAAGCGCAGCCTTATCCGTCGGAATGTCGAATTTGCACACCGTGACGCGACGGTAAGGGAGGCGCGGGAAATCGGCCGCACATAAGATTCCAGTAGGCCCATGACTGTGCATCGAACACGCCGGCGGGCGCGTTCTCCAAGGCTTCCCGAAATTCGTTAAGCCCGATGACGCCGTTGACCGCGCGCAGATCCTCCACAGTTCCATAGGTCATCAGGTGGGCGAGGAAATGTTCCGTCTCGCTCAGGCTTTCGCGAGGCGGTTTGAACCACACCACACGTTCCGCGACCGCCAAAAGCTCCGGGGTTTCGAGTAAAGGTTTCATTGTTTGGATCCATCGTCACTCGGGTGGTTGGCGTAAGCGCCAAGCGCCGGTAACTTCCTTACATCTGTGCCTTCAACGGCATGAACGAGCAGCGTCCGTCCTTCTCCGGGTAGCGACGGAACATCATCGAAATAGCTTAGAGACTTGAGCGTAATTAGTGGATTGAACCGGCGGCCGGCTATAACACCGCCCGCTGCCAGTATCTGTATCACGGCGCTTTCGTTCCTGCCAAGTCGAGTAGCGACGCTATCCGCAAAGAAATGTCGGACGGCTTTTCGGGTGCCGCGACTTGTCCCAATCCTAGTCCGCCAAAGAACGATACCAGAACCGGCCCGCCACGGTCGATGCGGCACGTGAGTGTATTCGGGGCAGGTTGGATTTGTTCGGCATCCCGTAAGTACGGTATCTGTTTCGCAATGCGCTCAGGGTCGAAAACGGTGTTCGAGAAAAAATCGAAATCAACCGAAACCCGGTGACCCAGATGCAAAGCTAGTGTCCTGAGCGAGAGATGCGTTTAGAAAGTCGCGCGACCTTCCCGAGAATTAGATCCGCGTCGGCAGTCCAAACGAAGGGCTTGGGATTCTCGTTGCGCTTGTCCAAATAGTCGAGCATGGCCTTCTCCAGCGCGCGCACAGCAGTGTGACTGCCGCGACGGACGCATCGTTCCGTCACCTCCCCGAACAGCCGCTCCACCAGGTTCAGCCAACTACCGCTGGTCGGCGTGAAATGAATCACGTACCGCGGATGACGCTTTAGCCAGCCGCGCACCTTGGCTACCTTGTGAGTGCCATAGTTATCCATTACCAGGTGCACATCGTGGCCGCTGGGAAGATTAGCTTCGATCTCATCGAGGAAGCGTATGAACTCCTGATGCCGGTGACGGCGGTAGCACGTGCTGATGGTTACTCCCGAAGCCACATCCATGGCAGCGAACAACGATGTGACTCCGTGCCGCTCGTAGTCGTGGGACTGCCGGGCTGGCACCCCTGGCGCCAGCGGCAGAATCGGCTGCGTCCGATTCAACGCCTGAACCTGACTCTTTTCGTCCACACACAGCACGATCGCACGATCCGGCGGATTCAGGTACAACCCTACGATATCCCGCACCTTCTCAACAAATTGAGGATCTTTGGAGAACTTGAAATTCTCTACGCGGTGCGGCTGCAATCCGAAAGCACGCCAGATTCGCACGATTGCATTCTGCGTCAGGCCCACCTCTTGCGCCATGAGACGGGTGCTCCAATGCGTGCTGTTGGCTGGCATTGATTCCAGCGTCTTGGTGACGACATCCTCAATCTGCTGATCGGTGATCTTGCGGGGCGCGCCGACACGCGGCTCATCCAGTAAGCCATCCAACCCGAACTCAATAAACCGTTGCCGCCACTTTCCCACTGTCGCGCCGGTAATCTGCAGTTTCCGAGCGACCTCCGAGTTGTTCAAGCCCTCCCCACAATTGAGCACGATCCGGGCGCGCATCGCCATGGCCTGCGCTGACTTCGGCCGTCGCGCCATCAGGCTCAATTTCGCCCGATCAGCATCGGCAATTTCCAGTGGTTTCTTGGGACGGCCTGATCGCATGCCCAAGTATGAGGCCGAAACGTTATTTACTCAACGTATTTCTCGCTCAGGACACTAGCGCCGTGCCGTCGTAAAGCGTAAAGCTATCCGGCGTAGGGGCCAACTCCGGCCAGAGGAGGCGTTGCGGCGCAGGCAAGCTGTTGAAATTGGGAACGCCCTCGGGGATGTGGGGTTCTTCAGAGACGCAACGATTGTTTTCTAGTGGTAGCCGATCCTGTTCAACGTCAGAACGCGTCCGTTCTTTTCAAAACGAAACCAGCACAGAATGCTAGTGAATCACGCACCAGCTAGTCAGGACTCGTTCCCCTTCTCGAGTGCACAGGCTGCCCCCGTCACGATGGCTGCTTGAACCAGTCCAGCAACATTACTCCCTTGCGCCAACTGCCAAAGATCAGTTGATCGCCATCCGCGCCATACAACTGCCCCATCGCCCCGGTCGCCACCGGCTGCCATGTCGACGCCGCGCGGTCCAGTCGCACCACGATGTCCTTTTGCGTCTTGAGATCGCTCTGTCTGGCGTATACATTGCCATCGGAAGTCGGTGTCACGCACGCAAACTGCTTGCCATCGATCCGCCACCTTCCGAGAATATTTCCGCTGAAGTCCACCTCGACCCATTCCTGTTTATCGCCTCTATCTCCGGAGAAGGCCACAAGCCCAATGTGGTCCCGCATCACGTGGATGCGCTGTTCCTGCCTCTGCGCCCCTCCCGGCTCCAATCCCTTCGGAAACAGCGACCGCGGCAGAAAAGCGGCTATCTCTCCTTGCCAGCCGCCGAATAGTGCCGCAGCATACCGAAATCCCTGGCATGGACCTGGGAACCCTTCGCAGCCCGTTGCCAGCCGAAGCTCCATAACGAATGATCCGCGTCGAAAGCCACACTACCCGGCATGAACAGGCCTGTGTCGACGGTGCGCAGCAGCGTTCCCGAACCGTCGCGAATCTCAATTCCCGATGGTCCCCAGCGCGTCCCCCATGACACCGCAATCGTTTCGTCGGAATCGATCGCGATGCTGTGTACATACGCCCGCTCATCCCCGCGTCCATCCAGATCGATAGCAATGGAAGAATACCCGTTCGGCGAAAAAACGCGGACGTGATCGGGCTCATCCATGAAGTACAGGTGATTGTTGGCCAGCCCCGGAAACGGCGACATGCTCACAATCGCCGCTCCGGTATCTACCTCGCGGATCGGGCTCTGCGCAAATCCGACACAAGACGCGGCAAGTAACAGCGTAACCACTCGCATCGCCACAGCCTCCTACTCCCTATCATGACGTAAGTGGCGAATGATTCGTGCAGCCAAGGTGGAGGCTGAGTTCGGCTTCAACACGCGCGCGCCACCAATACCCGCAGCCGCAAGACACTCAATGCCGATTCCTATCGGCGCCGACTTCGAAACCGTGCGTCCTACGCACCGCAGCGTCACCAGAAACCCAACGCCGATTCCCACGAAGAACAGTGCGCACAACGGCCCGGCCACTAGCATCAGATTGAACGGGTCCGTGGGGGGAGTAATTGCTGCCGCAACAGTCACGATGGCAAGAACGGCATACCTGCTGTGGCGCAGCAGCACCCGTTAGTTCACATAACACTCGTACAATCGGAAGCTGGGCCACGCCGCGGCCTCAAGATTCAATCCACGCGCACGGGGAACTGATGTCGCATCGACGACGGTCGCGTTCGCATGATGCCCTAACGATTCAACCCAAAATCGATTGCCTGGACGACAAATCTCCCATCCAATGCTTCCCACGTCGCAGTAAACCTCACGGGCGAAGTGCCATCCGTTGGCATGGCAAAACGCCATCGCTTCAGCGCGTCAAGGAAGGGTTCGGCCACAGTTTGATCCGGATCGCCGGTCACGCGAAACTCGTACGGTTTCCCGTTGGAAACCAGCGCGCTTATCGAGATGCGTCTGCCGTTCGTCCAGTTTGTGGTTACGTCAGGCCACGCTTTATGGAGCGGACGAAAGCCTTCTAAATTCCTAGCGACCGCCGTGTCGCCGGGCTCAAGCTGCACTTTTGGCCGTTCCTGCCACGCAATTGCGTCAAAAGCCGCGCAGAGTAAGAGAACCGCGGTCTTGCTCACTGGCGCCTCCTCGCTGCCCAATAATATCTCAACTCGAATTTGAAGATTCCCAGTCACACATTGGCAAAATAAATTTCCCGCCTACTCCCACCGCCCTCAACTAACAATTTCGGCCAATCTCCCCATCCGATTCCTGCCACCCCGTCCGCTATATTCAAACCGGAAAAGAGAACCACGATGCATCCACAACCGATCGTCCCTGCACAGCCCTGCGACCGCCGCGCCTTCAGTAATTTGAAGCATGGCCTCACAGGCCGCATTTACCTCCTCACCCAAGCCGATCAGTCGGCCTATGATGCCCTGTCCAGCGGCCTCCGCGAATCCCTTGCGCCCGAAGGCGCCATGGAGACGGAGCTCGCCCAGGCGATTGCTGACGACCGCTGGCGCTTGAATCGCGCCGCCACGTTTGAAAGCTCCATCTTCGCCGAAGGCGCCGAGAAATTCGCCCAGTCGCCCGAAGCCATGGGCGAGCCCGAACTCGACGCAGCGTTCGCTCAAGGCCGCACCTGGCTCGCCGAAGCACGCAACCTCAACTTGCTCACCCTCTACGAGAGCCGCATTCAGCGCCGCTTCGAAAAGAACATGACCGAGCTACGTAGACTCCAGGCCGAGCGCAAAGCCGTCCTCGCCGCAGCCATCGAAGAGGCCGCCCTGCTCTCCCATGCCGCGGAATGGAAAGGCGAATCCTACAATCTGGCCGAAGCCTTCCAACTCCGCAATTTTGAATTTTCAACCGTGGAAATCACCCGTATGGTCTCGCGCTGGCGCCGCCTGATCGAAGCGAAAAAGCTCTCCGCCGCGCCCCGCAAGGCCCAGCGGATCGCCGCATAATCGCTTCAAGAGCTCGAAGCGCACCCTTTTGGCCGCATACCCACGCCGCCGCCGGTCCTTGAAAACTGAATATTGCTCGCTCAAATAGCAAGGAAGCCCGAACTGTACCTGGGTAGGCCGTCGCGGCGCCTGCCCTGCCGCCGTCTCATCACATTCCTGAGATTTTTCGTCTCGCCATTGCACCATCTCATTAGCCGGTGAGTACACGTCCGTCTAAAATCGCCTCGTTAGCAAATCCGCTCCTGATACCCTGCGCAGCTTTGGACTTGGGCGTTCTCATTGCCCGCTTCGTTCCATTCACGCCACAGGAAACGGCGTTCCTCACCGGCGCCTTCGTTATTCTCGCCATCGTCGCACTGCTACGCCACGCCCAGATTCTGGCAGGCGCGTGCTGCTGCCTCGGCCTCATTTCCACCGGCGTCTGGGCCGCCGTCGCGCATCAGCCCGGCCCGCCGCCTGAGATAGATGCCGAAGCGCGCGAAGTGGTCATTATCGGCGGCTGCGTGGTCGAACCGCCGGCGGTCTCCGGAGCGCGCGAGCGCTTCGTGCTCGAACTGGAACCCAAAACCCGCGCACAGGTCACCCTTTACATCCGCCAGGGAGAATCCCTGCCCGATCTGCGCTACGGAGAGAACATCGAGCTCGATGCCAAGATCCGCAAACCGCACAATTACGGCAACCCCGGCGCATTCGATTACGCCCACTATCTCGGCCAGCGCGACATCTATTGGACCGCCTCCGCCTCCGCGGGCTCGGTACGAATTCTGCCGGGACATTGCGGCTCGGCGTTCCAAAAATTCGTAATGGACTTGCGTGCCGCCGCGCTCACGCGTATCGCGCATCTGTATGCAGGCAACGCCTATCAGACCGCCATCGTGCAAGCGATCCTGATCGGCCAGAACTATCAGCTGCAACGCGTCTGGACCGATGACTACCGCAACACCGGCACGTTCCACACGCTGGTAATCTCTGGAACGCACGTTGCGATTCTGGCGGCCTTCTTTCTCTTTCTGCTGCGAATCTGCTTCGTGCCCGAAGGGCCGGCCTTGTTTCTCACCTCCGGCTTGATGTGGCTCTATGCGCTCGTGGCCGGATGGGGCGCGCCTTGCGTGCGCTCGGCGGCGGGGTTGACGCTGTTCAGCATCGCGCGCTATTTCTATCGCGAGCGGCGGCCGCTCAATCTCCTCGCGGCGGTGGCCATCGGGTTTCTGCTGCTCGATCCGGATCAGCTCTTCGACGCTAGTTTTCAACTCACGTTCCTCGCGGTCGCATTTCTCGGCGCTTTCGCCATGCCGTTGATCAATGCCACCACGGGGCCGCTGTCCCGCGGACTTTCCGATCTCTCCGATACCGGCCGCGATCTTCACCTGGCGCCACGCGTCGCGGCTTTCCGCGTCGAAATGCGGCTACTGGCGCAAACATTGCGCATGGTCTTCCGTGTGCCCCGGCGAATCGCCGTGTGGATAATCACCGTTCCCGCCCGCATCATCTTCTTTTTCTTCGAAGTCGCGGCCGTCTCGGCCGTAGCTCAAGTGGGTCTGGCGTTGCCCATGATCGTTTACTTCCATCGCATCGGCCTATCGGGCCTCTCCGCCAATGCGTTCATCGTGCCGATTTTGGGAGTCGCCGTGCCCATCGCCTTCGTCGCCGTCTTCACCGGATCGGTCTGGGTGGCCAAAATCGCCGGATGGCTTTTGGGCATCTCGCGCACCATCGTCGCCTGGCACGCCGCGATGGAGCCGCGTTGGCACATTCCTCCGCCTCCGGTCTGGCTTGGCGTCGCCTTTGGGATGGCGCTGATTGCGTTCGCGGTCGCGCGCGGCCGCCGGTGGCGTATCACAACAGGCGCGGCGCTCGGCCTTTGCCTTGCCCTGATGCTCTGGCATCCATTTCCTCCCGAATTCCGCCGCGGTGAGTTGGAAATGACGGCCATCGATGTTGGCCAGGGCGACAGCATCCTGGTCGTATTTCCCGACGGCAAAACGATGTTGATGGATGGCGGTGGCATCGCTGGGTTCGGCGTCAACGAAAGACCCAAGATCGATACCGGCGAGGATGTGGTGGCGCCCTATCTTTGGCAGCGATCGTTCCGCTCCATCGACGTCGTCGCGCTCTCGCACGCCCACGAAGATCACATCGGTGGATTGCCGGCCATCGTTGACGATTTCCACCCGAAGGAACTTTGGACCGGAGCCACGCCCGAAAGCGATATGCCGGCCACCGCTTCGTGGCGAAACCTGCGTGACAAAGCGCAAAAATCAGGCGTGAAGATCGTTCCCATGCTCGCGGGGACTCAGTTCGCCTTCGGTGGCGCACAAATAGAAGTTCTTGCGCCGATGGCCGACTACGTTCCGATTGATGTGCCCAAGAACAACGATTCGCTGGTCATACGCATCCGCTACGGCGCGCGCACCTTCCTGCTCTGCGGCGATGCCGAGCGTCCCATCGAGCGGCGCATGCTGGACGAAAACGAGATAACCCACGTCGACGTTTTGAAAGTTGGCCACCACGGAAGCCATACATCAAGCACCCAGGAGTTCATCGATGCCGCGTCGCCTGAATACGCTGTGATTTCCGCCGGATATGCCAATAGCTACGGCCATCCCAATCGCGATGTGGTCGAGCGGTTCGAGCAAAGCCGCGCTCTGGTTTATCGCACCGATGAGGACGGACTGATCACCATCCATACCGACGGCAAGCGGCTTGCCGCCGAAACCGGTGGTGGCGCCGCTTGGGGATTTACTTTCCCTTTGGCAGTATTTTGACGTTGCCGGGCAGGTGGAACAGCTCGTCCCGCAAGCCCTTGTTAATCTCGACCGAATCGGAAAACATTTCGTAGATCTTCTCTCCGTTGCGGTCGCGCCGGATATCGTGAGGCCACTGCACGCCGCCTCCCACGTCGCGATATCTCGCGAACGCGGTGACTTCCGTGTCTAAATCGTGATACTCCTCGTTGCGGCGCTTATACATCTGACGCGTCGGCAGCTTGGTCAACTGGTCGAAATAGACAGTCACCGGCACGTTGTCCGCGCAGGTGACCTGAACGATATTTACCGGACGGCTGTCGATGAAATCCGATCCCGTCGAATAAAAGGAAACATCCGGCTCCTTCAGCCGCTCGCGCACAATATAGAAAAAATTGTGTAGGGTAGTGTCCTTGTATTTCGCCAGTTGGTCGTCCGCTAGTGGCCGCGCGCCGCGGTACGTGACCTCCCAGGCCTCCGGAACTTCGGTAAAAAGGATAAAACCATATCGCTCGTCGATGCCGAAGCCCTCGCGTTCCAGTACCTGGAGCTTGCCAGGGACCGGCGCGCCGGCAGGAGTCAGATAACGCGTATAGATCTTGGCAAGGGGCGAAGTGCCGGACATCTTGCTCTCGTAGAACGAATACGCTCGGCCGGTTTCGATGCGATCCTGCATGTGTAAGAATGCATCGCCGCCCAGTGCGGCGATGGCGTCATCCACCACCTTGCGGCCGCGCTGCTCGGCGGTATCGGCGGCCGAAAGCGAAACCGTCCCTACAACGGCGCAAATCGCGACTAGCGCAAAGATTCGAGAGGTCATGGGCGTTTCTGTAAATCCTCCATTTTCAAGCCGGTGTTGATCTTGAAATCGGACACGGTTACGTCTGCGTATCGCTGGCCATCTTGCGTCATCGCGATTTTGAATGGAATCTGAATGCCGTTGACCTCGCGAAAATCGGAATACGTCTCTTGCACTACCGGCGCTGTGCCCGTTACGCTAATCGCGTCATAGCTCAATGTCTTGGGCAGGTGCGTAGCCGGGTCGAAAACCAGACGCGCCACATTGCCGCTCTTGTCGCTGATTTCCACCGCCCCGGCGTCGATCGCGTTCACCGTTCGATCGTCCATCCGCCCGCTAAGCAGTCCTATATAGGATCGGAATAAATCGCCCCCCGCCTGCTTCGCTTGAGGGCCGGCCAGCGGTTGCACGTTCGTTCCCGCGGCCATCCAGCCGGTTTTGCCATCGGTAAACACCGAGACCTTGGCGCCTGGATATTCGTTCTCTTCGCGAAAGTAGTTCGGCGCCAGCCATCGTAAGGTCTGCTTGACGTGAATGTTCGGATTGACCGCGTCCAGCTCCGTTTTTTCCACGTAATCCTTGACCGCCGCCAGTTTGGCCGCTCCGCCCACGGCCTGTTGCGCCGCCGTTAAAAGCGACCTGCCGCGCTCCAGACTGGCCGCGTCGGATGCGCTTACGGTGGCAACCGGCGCCGGAATCGTCAGATCGATCGGCGTCACCTTATGGCCCAGTTGGTCCAGCGGCTTGTCGAATCCGTTGGGGTTTCCCACCGCGACAATCGCGATCTTCGCCGGGTCCAAATGTTCCTTGGCTACTCGCAGGATATCCGCGCGGGTCACTGCCGCCAGGGCCTTTTGATACTGATCGATGAAATCCGCCGGATAGCCGTAATACTCGTATGTGAGCGCGCGGCCCAGCGACTTGCTCCGCGTATCGAACGCGAAAACCAGGCTGTTCAGCGCAGTATCTTTGGCGGTCTTCAACTCCTCTTCGCTAACTTCCGTGGTGCGAATCCGCTCCACTTCTTTCAGCGCCACCGCCAGAGTCTCTACCGTGGAAACCGACTTCGTACTTCCGGAGATCTCGAATAACCCCGGATGATCGTAGCTCGCGCCCCAGCTTGCCGAGATGTTGTATGCGTTCCCCATCTTGGTGCGGACAATCTCCATCAGCCGGCTGTGGAATCCGCCTCCCAGAATATCCGCCAGTGTTTCCAGGGCAGGATAATCCTTGTCGCGGAACTCGCCGCCCAGATGTCCCATCGCGAAGAACGTCTGCGTTACATCCGTCTTAACGGCAAGGTATGTACCCGCTGAATCCTTAACCGTGACTTTCGGAAATGGTGGGACCGGGGGCTGTTCCACCGTCCAATCGGCGAACAGCTTCTCCACTTGCGATTTCATCTGCGCGCTGTCGAAATCGCCCCATACGGCCAGCATTACGTTCTTGGGGAAGAAATAGCGCTTGTGGAAGCCCTGCAAATCGGGACGCGTGATATTACCGATCGTGGCGTAGCTCTCCTCCCAGCCGTAAGAATTGTCGCGGCCATAAATCACAGAGGCGAACTCACGCCCAAGAATGGACTGCGGACTATCGTTGCGCCGCGCGAATGCGCTGCGGGCTTGCGACTTGGCAAGATCGATCTTGTCTTGGCGAAATTCCGGCGAAATCAGAACGTCGTGAAAGACGCGCATCACATCCGCGGCGTTTTCCTTAAGCGCCGAAAAGTTCACCGAACCCGAGGTCTCGCCGATTTCGCTCTCTACATGAGCCGCGACGTCCTCCAGTTGCAGGTCGAGTTCTTCGCCGGTCTTCGAGGTTGTGCCTCCAACGCGCATCACAGAACCCGTCATCTGGGCCAGTCCGATCTTGTCCGGCGGATCAAACAGGTTGCCCGTGCGGATCAGCGCCGTGCCGTGCACCATGGGCAACTCATGGTCTTCCAGAAGATAAAGCCGCATGCCATTGGGAAGCGTCGACCGCTCGATCTTCGGAATCTCGATCGGTCGCATCGCGGGATACTTCAAATCCTTGTAGGAAGGCTCGGTCGGCGCCGGGCGGGTCGCTGTCCGCGAAGGAGCCGTCTGGCCAAATGCGGCCAGCGCCAGAAATGGCAAGAACGTAAAGCGCATCATTGGCGTCGGCCTCCGGCGGCCGGCGCCGTGGTCGTGTAGGCAACCGTCCGGTTCTTCTTCACGAAGTAGGTCGCGGCTACGCTCTGAACGTCTTCCGCTGTCACTTTGCCAATCTCGTCAATGGAGGTGAAAAGCTTGCGCCAATCGCCGTAGTTGGCGTAATAGCGCGTCAGAAGCGATGCCAGACCCGCATTGCTGTCTAACTGAGCGATCACCGATGCCCGCACCTTCGTCTTTACGCGCTCCATCGTGCCCGCATCTAGCTTCTGAGAGGCGAGACGCGCCAGAACGGCATCGAGTTCCTGCTGATTGTCTTCAATGGTATGTCCCTGCGCCGGCGCCAGGAGAAACACGAACAAATTGGGATAGCGACCGTCCGGAAACGTGGGGGCGCATTGAGCAGCCAGCGAGAGGCGCTTGTCCTGCACCAAGTCCTTATATAACAAGCTGGTTCTTCCGCTCGACAAGATGATCGAAAGTACGTCGAAGACCGGATCGTCTTTATCGAATTGATCGGGACGTTTATAGCCGATCATAGCCAGCGGCTGGCTCTGCGTCTCCAGCAATACGGTTCGCGGACCCCGCTGCGGCGGCTCCTCGGTATGGATCGGAGGAGGAGCGGGCCGCGCGGGAAGGCGTCCGAAATACTTCTCGGCCATGCGCCGCGCGTCCGCCGGGTTCACATCGCCTACAATGGCGATATTGATATTCGCGGGGACATAGTACTTTTCGAAAAACACCTTCGCATCGCTCACACGCAGGTTCTGGATATCGCTCGGCCATCCTCCCGGAGGGTTGCGGTAGGGATGCGCTTCGAATGCGGCGGCGCGAAAGTCCTGAATCAATAGGCCTTGCGGACTGGATTCCACCCGCATGCGGTACTCTTCCATAACCACATCCCGTTCCTTATAAAACTCACGAAATACGGGATGCAGCATCCGCTGCGATTCCATCAGGAACCACAGTTCGATGCGGTTCGAGGGGAGGCTGTAAAAATATTCGGTGGAGTCCACTCCGGTACCGGCGTTGAGGCCGGCACCGCCGTTTTCCTCCACAATACGCGTATATTCGTTGGGCGTGACGTAATCCTGCGCACGGTCGATTGCGGTCTTCAGCGCCTTGTCAAGGTTCGCCAAAACGGCCCGGTCGACACGCGGTCCTTTAGCACGTTCGGCATCCCTTTGGTCGTAGGCTCGCTCGATCTCATCCAGCGCTTTCTTCTCGAGCGGCCAGTTGGTGGTTCCAATGCTTTCGGTGCCCTTAAACGCCATATGTTCGAACATATGCGCGAGCCCCGTGGCTCCGGCGGGATCGTCAATAGCGCCGGCGTTTACATAAGTATGGAACGAAACTACCGGCTCTTCATGGCGTTCCGCTAGTACGAAGTGAAGGCCATTGGGCAACGTAAATTCCGAAACCTTTTTCTCGAATTCTTTTAAATTCTGCGCCGAGAGTGCGCAAGCAAGCGCGATTCCGGCTGCGGCGAAGCGAATTCCCGTCACGGTTTTATTAGCTCCCTAGTACTTCTTTGAGCATATCAGCGGAGCGCCTGGGTAAATTTGGCCGATCCGTTCTATTACGCGTCCAGGTACCTGTAACACTGTTATCCTCGTCCGATGTCTCGCATACTAAAGTACTTGCGCATGAGCGCGCCGCCCTATGCGAATGATTTCGACCTGCATGAAAGACGAACGGATGAACACCATAGAAGAAGAACGGCGTAATAGCCGTCGATATGCCATAAACCTTGAGGTGCGCTGGAAGCTGGTGCGGCGGCGGCGCGTAATAGATAGCGGGGTAGGCCATACTCTCGACCTCTCCAGCAGGGGAATCCGCTTTCATGCGGGTCGCGACCTTCCAACGGGCATGAGTGTCTATTTGGCGGTAAGTTGGCCAGCGCGGCTAGACAATGTAGCTCCGATGCAACTCGCCATCCAAGGCCCAATTGTACGCTCGGGCGAAGGCTGGGCCGCCATTCGAACCGCGCAGCATGAGTTCCGGACACTGGCGGTGGGCGTGCCTGCGGCGCACCACGCGATTCCCTCGCGCATCACCCGAATGCGGGACACGCCGATTATGTCGCCTGTAATTTCAGAATTGCCTAAACTGCGCTAGCAGGCAATGCCTGGCACAAACTACTTCTGTCCCCGACCGCCCCGGGCAAACGCGCTTTCGGGCGGAGGCGGCGGGGCCGGGGCATCGGAAGGCGCCACACGCGGCGGACGGCGGTCCAATCGGTTTGCGACCAACGCATCGCGCGCCTTTTGATATTTGGGAGTGCCTGGTTTGGCGTCGATCGTGGCAAATTCTTCGGGCGCGATCTCCTGAACCAGTGGTAAGTACTTCTGAAAGTAGGTGCGCAGCCGCTCCTGAACCGGTTTTGATTCAGAGCGGTAAAGCAATAGCAGAATCTCGTCCGGTTCGGCCGCTGCCACCAGTTGGTAAACTTGCGACGGTTTACGAATGCGCGCCGACCGCAGCCCGGTATCCAGCTTTTTGAGCCGCGGTTCCAGTTTCTGCCAGGCGTCGATGTCGGCCTTAGTCAACTCAGCTCCTTTGATTAGAGCCTGTTTCTCTTTAGGATTCAGCTTTTCGGTGAGAACCGTGAAGAAGGGACCCAGGCGGCCGGCGCGCGTCCGCGGGTCGTCAGGCATGAGCCGCGCCAACTTCTCGAGCTTCGAGATGCCTGGCAGATTTAGCTTCGGCCCGGTCAGCGCGGGTGCGAACATCGAAATCAGACCCGCATCGTCCAGGTCCTTTAAGATTTCCGACGGGCTATCCTCGTACGCAATATTCCGCAGTTCTTCGCCGAAGGCATGCGGAGTAATCGATTTCTCCACTTCCGCCAAGCGTGCGTTCTGCACTTGCAATTCGGTGCGGGCTTCGACGGTAAAGCCCAGGCGCACCCTGAGGCGGATCAGTCGCAGCAAGCGGGTTGGGTCGTCATAGAAGCCGTAACCGCTGATGGCGCGCAATTCCCGGCGCTCGATATCCGCCAGCCCGTTCATGGGGTCGAGCAGCAATCCGCGCGACGCTTTGTTGAGCGACAGCGCAACGGCGTTGCAGGCAAAATCCCGCCCTCGCAGATCTTCCTGGATGGTAGCGGGAGAGACCTGCGCTTTACTGCCGGAACGGGCATACTTCTCTTGTCTCGACATTGAGATTTGCGCCGTCACGCCGCCCGCGAAGAGCAACTCCGCGCTCTTGCGATTTTCGTCGGAAGAGATGATTTTCGCGTTCGTCTTGTCGCTTACCGCTTTGGCAAGTTTGAGCGCGGGCCCTTCGACCACGAAATCCAGATCGCGGATACGGAAGCCCGCCAGCATGTCGCGCATGGCGCCGCCGGTCAGAAACAGAGTGAGGCCGGCCTGCCCGGAGGCGTCCTGCACCTCCCGCACCACCTTGCTCTGGTCGGCGCTAAGGTGATTTTCCAGTATGTAGATGTAATCGCTCATCGTCGCAGCCCTCGGCCCAACTTTTTCAAACCTTCAGGCCCGGGGGTGATGCTCCCGGATCGTATCCCGCAATCTCGACCGCATTACATGCGTATAAATCTGCGTCGTCGAAATATCGGAGTGTCCCAGCATAATTTGCACGCTTCGCAAATCGGCTCCATGCTCCAGCAAATGGGTAGCGAAGCTGTGACGCAGCACGTGCGGCGTCAGCCCGCGAAAAATACCGGCCGACCGGCCATGTCCGGCCAGCAGCTTCCAAAATCCTTGGCGGGTGAGGCACCCGCCGCGCGCGGTCACAAACAGATACCGGCTCGCGCGTCCCTTGAGCAGCGTCGGGCGTGCGCTCCCCAAATAGGCCTCCACAGCCTGAATGGCCTCACGTCCCACCGGAATCAAGCGCTGCTTGTTGCCTTTACCCATGGTTCGCAAAACGCCCATCTCGGGGTTGAGATCGCCGATCCCGGTGCGGCAAAGCTCGGAAACCCGCAGCCCGGCGGCATAAAGCAACTGAAGCATGGCCCGGTCCCGCAGACCTTTAGGGGTAGAGGCGTCCGGTGCGTCCAATAAACTGTCGATGTCCTTGGCGTTTAAGTATTTAGGAATCGTCTGCCACTGTCGCGGAGCCTTCAGAAACTCGGTCGGATCGCGGTCCACAATCCCTTCCCGCAACAGAAATCCGTAGAAATTGCGTAGCGTAGTCAGATGCCGCGCGATAGAACGGTTGCCCAGCTTACGTTCGTATAAATGATCGATATAATGTCGGATGGCTTCGGTTCCTGCAAGCGGCCCATCTCCAGAAAACCGGCTAAAGCTTGATAAATCAGCGTTATATGCCTCAATGGAGTTAGCCGAGAGGCCTTTCTCCACGCGACAGAAGTTCAGAAACGCCACTGTCAGGCTTTGGATACCAGCGGATTCCGCAGTAAGCGTTTCAGACATCGTGCCAATGATACAATAAGCGCGGAAATGTTTGAAACAGGATTGTGAAAAAGGTGTAGCGCTTGGCCGCTTCTACCACTAAGAAGGCCCTGGTGCGGCGTTTTGACCGGGAATCGCTGCAAGGCTATATCCATCCCACCTCTTTTCTGCAGCCCGATGGACTGGAGTTGCTCTCCGCGGAAGGCATTGTAACCCGCCTTGCCTATCTGGAAGTCAAAACTATTGCGTTCGTACGTGACTTCGATGGCCCTTCAGAACCGGAGCGCCGGACCTTCCAGACGCGACCCAAAATGGCCGGCCTATGGGTGAGCCTGCGCTTCCGGGACGGCGAGGCTTTACAGGGCATCATGCCGAATAACCTCCTGCAAGTGGAGCATTATGGCTTCACGATCATTCCGCCCGATCCAAACAGCAATCAACAGCGGATTTTCGCTCCCCGGGCAGCCCTCATCGGCGTGGAAGTCCTGGGGGTGATCGGCAGCCCGTTGAACCGGCGGAAAGCGAAGCCTGCCGCCAAGGATCAGATCGGACTGTTCGACGACAATCCCACTGGTGATAGATAGATATAGCCCCATAGGCGACACGGGGTGAAACGCCGCGCTATACTGGTATTTCACTTCTGTTTCTGGAGGTTCTATGAAGATCCAAAACCTGGCGATCCCAGCTGGGATGGCGTTGTTTGCCTTCGCTTCCTTCGCCCAAATCACGGGCATTGAGGGAATCATCAAGTCCGAGGACGGCAAGCCCCTGCAAGGCGCCATCGTCAAGATTCACCGCACCGATATCAAGGGCGATTACAGCGCCAAGCCTAGTGATAAAAAAGGGCATTACATCTATAACGGCCTGCCGTACGGTAAATACGATCTGACGGTTTTTGTCGGCGACAAACAAGTCGACAATATGGCGGGCGTACAGACCCGTCCGGGCGATCTGCAACAAATCAATTTTGATCTGAAGGCGGATAAGACACCCTCCGCCAGTGATGCCAACAAGCAGGCGCTGGCGCAGAAAGCTATGGAGGAAGGAAAGATTTCCGACGACCTGGCTCGTCAGTTGACTCCGGAGCAAAAGGCCCAGCTGCAAAAGCAGATCGATTCCTCTGTGAATCAGCGCAAGAAGAACAGTGCGCTGAACCAGGCTTACAACGATGGAATTAACGCTTTGGAGGCCAAAAACTACGACTTGGCCGTCGAGAATTTAAACAAGGCCGCGGAGCTCGATCCTAATCAGATCGCGGTATGGAGCCACCTTGCACAGGCTTATCAGGAGCAGGCGGGAAAGAAGACGGGCACTGAGCACGATACCGCCGTCGCTAAGACGATTGAAACCTACAACAAAGCCCTCACGCTGAAGCCCGATGACGCTTCCCTGCACAATAACTACGGTCTCTTTCTAGCTAAGGCCGGCAAGTTCCCCGATGCAACCGGTGAATTGGAAAAGGCCGCGCAATTGGAGCCGGCGAATGCCTGCAAGTACTACTACAATCTGGGCGCTCTCTATACCAACGCGGGCCAGGTCGACCCGGCGATTGATGCTTTCAAGAAAGGCATCACCGCCGATCCGAACTGCGCCGACGCTTATTACCAGACAGGCGTCAATCTGATGGCAAAGGTCACCACAACGGCGGACGGGAAAATGATCCCTCCTCCGGGTACAGTGGAAGCGTTCCAGAAATATCTCTCGCTCAAGCCGGACGGACCCTATGCGCAATCTTCGAAGGATATGTTGACGACGCTGGGTTCGACGGTCGATAGCATTTACAAAAACCCCAACGCTCCAAAGAAGAAAAAGGGCGGCCTGTAAGCAGTTTCGAAGTATTCGGGGCGGGCTTTGAATTTCCCGCCCCAATTCATGATTCGTACCTTCCTTGAAGAATTCGTAATTCCCCTCATCTTGTTTCTGGTGGTTCGATCGCTTATGCGTGGCTTTTTCGGCCAGGTACGGAAGTCGCCTGCGCGGGCCCGGCCTGTAGCGCCAACCAGCACAGCAACGGAGCTACGAAAGGATCCAATCTGCGGGACATATGTCTCGGCGGCAAACGGATTCACGCGCACGGTTAACGGGCAGGTGCTTTGCTTTTGCTCGAAGGAGTGCCGGGATCGCTTTGCAGGTTAGCTCTCGGCTCACTGGCCAGGAGCGCTAGAACCTCAAGGACTGCTGCCCGCTTAGTCTGATCGAGGCGGAGATATGTCCGATCGCCGTTGCCGGGAATAAAGCGCGTCGCGCCGCTTGGTTCGACGACAACAGCGCCCGATTCGGATTGCGTGAAATATCCTCGATCGGGCCGCACAGCTTCGAGCGCAGCGGTCAGATCCCAGGTGGGCCGGTTGTAGGGCATCTTGGAATAGGCACGGTAGGATTCCGCGATGGGATGCGGACGCGCGTACCCGAAATCCCGTTCAATGCTGACTGCGGGGAACAAAAGGTCGCGGCCAATCTCATAGCCACTGAGCGTAATTGGAGTTGGCCAAGTCTCAAAAACGGAACGCGCCGATGGAATATCGATGCGAACGTTATACTCCGGTTGACCATCGGCAAAGTTTCCAGCCATGGCCACGACACGCTCGACCTTCTCTTTGGCCAGTTCCACTCCGCCGGGCGAATCGAGCAGCGCAGCGAGGTTGGTGCTGAAGCCGGTCTGCACAATGATCACTTTGTCACGCGCATTGGCGAGAAGCCGCCGCAACAGAACCACCGCAGACTCAGCAGGCCCGTTGCTCTCCGCGGCCATGGAGCGCAGCGCAGTTGCCATGTAGCCGTCGCCTGCGCCCCCTTTCAGGGATTTGATTGCGGCGCCTACCGGCAAATCGCCACGCCCATAGAAGCGATTGATCATCCGCACGTAGGGAACGGCGGCTGGATGCGCGTTCGTAAGGGTGACGCCGATCAGGTCGCACTCGCCGCGGCTGGTCAGAGCGTGGAGCATCGCGAGCGCCAGGGCGTCATCGATGTCGTTGCCCATGTCGGTATCGAAAATTACCGGATGGGCGCCAAAGCAGACGTTGGCAAGCAGGCAGCACAGAATCGTAAGACGTCGCAATATCGGCCTCTCTTTCGCGTGGTCTATTATGACGCCTGCAAGCGAAGAGATCCAGCGCTGCCCAAGATCAGCAACTTACTTGCTGCGTATCAGCCGCGCGTCGGTAATGCTGAGACCGGCGCTCTTCTTGATATGCCAGAAGACGGTCTGCCCCACTATAATGTCCAGCTTGGCGTTGGAAACTTTGTCGTCCGTAATCTCGACCGAGACCGGTTTCTTCAACGCCTCCAGCCATTCGCGGCGGCCGGATGCGGCTCTTGCGTCGTGAGACTTCACATTGACAACGCCGCGTACGCTGTTATGGATGGCATCTACCCACTCATAAGTTCCCGGTGCGGCAAAGGCGTGCGTATAAGCAGATTCACCGGTGATGCTGGCGCTGTTGAAACTGAACTTCTCGCCCGCGCCGAGCACGGAGAATCCCCGCAGCGTCTTGTCGGTGGTATACCACAGAACGGTATCTCCCGCCTCAATGGAGACCGTTGCGGGATCGGCAACCAGTCCATCGTCCGTCTTCAGCACCAGGACGGTCTTTTGCGCAGGCTGTGGGCTTTTTGTGGAACGCGGCCGGACCTCCAGGTCAAACGCGTTCGCCCCAGTGGCTTCGGCATTGTCAAACCAGACCAAGCCGACGGAAAGCCGGTAGCGGATGTTGCCGGCCACAGGAAAGATTTGCGCGAAGCAATCGCCGAGCGCAAGATAACGGCTATCTAATTTGTTCATGATCTCGCTCCTATTAACCGGCGATGTCCGCCGTAATCACCAGTTCGTTCTTGTCGGTGGCTTGCACGGTGGCGCCCAGCGCAGTGATGGTGACATCCACTTCGGGGTCAAGCGGACCGCCCGCGGGAATCACCGGGAACAGTTTTGGTTGTTTGTAGATGGTGAAGGTCAGGCCGGAGACGAACGGCGTAAGCATGTCGCCCAGGAAGCCGGTTAACCCTCCAATAGCGATTGCGTCAATGATTGCGTCCGCCGCCAGAGCAAGAAGCGGGCCGATGAAGGGCACCGCCAGCAAGACCGGCGTGAGCGCCGCCTCCAATCCTAGAAGAATGGCAGCCGTAGCTGCTCCGAAAGAGAGCGACGGGACGCCATCGATGACGACATCGATGAACCAGGTCGGGCCCGAAAGGTGCGGATTTAAGTGGAAATCAGCCGTCATGGTCGCCGTGTCGGAGAAGTTGAAGTGCACGGTGACGGTTGGCCAATCGATACAGATGGGTGGCAGGCACCAGAAGAGGAAACAGATCGGCGGAAGACACAGCTTCGGCAGAAAGTCATCCAAATCGATCGAGAAGCTAAGGCTGACCGCGTAGTTGATATTGCAGTTAGCAAGCTCGATGATGTTCGGCGGCGCCAAATTCACCGAACCTCCGGAAAAGGAGACGCTGGCGCTATAGGTTGCTGTAAACGGACCTAGGGAACCGCTTCCCGGCGGTGGACTGATGGTTCCCAGCGTGGTCTCGGCATCGTGAAGTAAGGTTGTTGCGGCGTTCTGATCGGCCGCTGCAAGAATGTCCGGCATTTCATTTTCCTCGTTTCTTAAACGTCGCCCCAGACTTCGATCTGGTTATCGTTGATTACGGGACCCTGCTGCAGAATGAGCTGGAATGCCCCCGCGCTGAACACGTGGAACGGCAGCATAACGTTGGAAAGCGCTGCCTGCAGCATCATGCGAATCATGCAATCGAGCACTTCCCTCAGGCCGGTGGGCAGCACCTCCGGCAAGAGGACCTGATCGACGATAAACGAGATGAAGCCTGTGCCGGGCCCGAAGTAATGAGGGTCGATCTCTCCCAGCGCCCAAACGTCGAGCACCACGCTGACGGGAGCGAGCGTCGTCTGGGTGTCCCTTCCAGCCTGACTCTGCGACCAGTGCATACACCCAAGAGTGAGTAAGACCTTGGTATGAATCGAAAGCTGGTTCGGACCGGGCGAAAGAGCCGCGGGGCCGGGGTCGGGCGGAAAGAGATCGACGTGGGGGATCTCAAAGCGCACGGCATACGGAATGCCCCCCGGAACCCCAGGGAAGGGGATGGTCGACATATTCGTCGCGTCTACCGTGGAGACCGGAACGAACGGAGTCGAGCCATAGTTGAGGTAGTGTGGCCGGGCGGTGAACACGGCGTGCAGGAGTGTATTGACAGCCTGTTCCTGTACCCCGGCGAAAACATGATGCGTTTGAGTGAAGCTCATGAATGAAACCTCCCCGGCCAACCGCCGGATATTGTGTAGTGAAGCGATGGCCACAAGCGTTTCAGGCCACAAGCAGTTCAGTACTGTCAGCGGCAGCCGGGAGGATGTAGAATTTCGTGATGAAGCCGATGTACCTGCCGGAAGTCGAAGAAAATCCGCAGCCGGGTCCGTATCGGAACGCGATCGGTACGATGCGGGGAGCCGGGATGGAATATCCCCAGATCTGGCACATGTTTGCATTTCTGCCGGCGGCGACGGAACACTTGGCAAGGTTTACGCAAGAGATCATGCGCGGGCCGGCGCCGCTGAGCCCGGGAATGCGCGAGCTGATTGCGGCCTTTACGTCCTACCGCAACGATTGCCCGTTTTGACTGAAGGCGCACGCCGCAGGTGCGGCGGAATTATTGGGCGATGAACAGTTGGTGTGGGACGTTCTGCGCGACTTCGAAGCTTCGGCATTGGACGAAAAACACAAGGCGCTGTTCCGGTTCGTGGTGAAAGTCAACAGCGAATCGCCGCGGATCACGGAGCAGGATATGGTCCCGTTACGTGAACTGGGGTGGACGGACGAAGCTCTATACTTCGCGATAACGGTTTGCGCTCTCTTCAACTTTTACAACCGATGGATCGATGCCAGCGGCGTACACGCGCTTTCCGAGGAAGCTCACCGGCAAGGCGGCAAGCGCATTGCGGCGCACGGCTATGTCATGGGCGCGGCGGAAAAGGACAAGGACGCGTAGGCCTATTCTTTCGGCCCGATTCCCAGCGTCTTCATCTTCCGGTAAAGATTGCTCCGCTCGAGCCCAAGCAACTCCGCAGTCCGGGTTATGTTTCCACCGGTCTCTTCGAGCTTCTTCAAAATATAGTCCCGCTCCGCGGCTTCACGCACGTCCTGCAAGCTGCCGAACCGGCCGGCGCGGTCCTGCTGCCGGCGCGGAGCGGCCAAGGGAATGTGCCGCGCATCCACGCGCACCTGAGGATTCAAAATCACGATTCGCTCGATCAGATTGCGCAGTTCGCGCACGTTGCCGGGCCAGTGGTATTCCGAGAGCGCCTGATAGGCCTCCGGCGTAAGCTCTTTCGGTTTGCGTCCGTAGGCGGTGGTAAACTCACGCAAAAAATGGTCGGCAAGCAGGGGGATGTCTTCACGCCGTTCGCGCAGCGGCGGCACAGAAAACGGAATTACGTTCAGACGATAAAACAGATCTTCGCGGAAATTACCGCGCTCGATTTCGTCTTCTAAGTTTTTATTGGTGGACGCCACCACGCGCACGTCTACATTCACCGATTCGGCGGCGCCCAGGGGCTCGAAGCGTTGTTCTTCGAGCGCGCGCAGCACCTTGGCCTGGGTGCGCAGACTCATGTCGGCCACTTCGTCCAGGAACAACGTACCCGCGTCTGCCTTTTGAAATTTGCCGGCTTTGGCCTCGTGCGCGCCGGGAAATCCGCCCTTCGCGCTGCCAAAGAGTTCGCTTTCGATCAGTTCCTCGGGAATGGCCGCGCAATTCACCTCCACGAAAGGCTCGGCCGCGCGCGGGCTCATGGCGTGCAGCGCGTGCGCCACCAGTTCCTTTCCCGCGCCGCTTTCGCCATAGATTAATACGCGGCCGTTGGTCGCCGCCATCAGCGCCAACTGCTGGCGCAGCGCCTTAATCGGGACGCTTGCGCCAATGATGCGATAGCGGGAGTTGGAATCGGCTTTGAGGCGGCTGTTTTCGAGCGTCAGAGTGCGATGCGCGATCGCGTTCTTGGCCGCCACTGCGACCTTTTCGATGGAGAGCGGCTTCTCGAGAAAATCGAACGCGCCAAGTTTCGTGGCCTTGACGGCGGTTTCGATGTTGCCATGACCCGAAATCACTACGACTACCGGTTGCTCGAAGAGTGGCATCTCCTGGATGCGGGAAAGCACGTCAAGGCCATCCATCCCAGGCAGCCAAATATCCAGAAGTACCAGTTCGAACGCGCCTTCGGGCAGGCGTTCGAGACATTCCTCGCCGGTGGCGACGGATTCGACGGCGTAGCCCTCGTCTTCCAGCACGCCGCTGAGCGACTGGCGGATGCCCGTTTCGTCATCGACTACGAGAATTCGTCGAGGCTTCATGGAAGGAGAGGGGCCTTGAAAAACAAGTTCGTCATGGTCATACCGTGACCGTCGCCGGAGCTTCCAGGGGCTCCGCCTCGACTGGAATCACGGGCATTTCCACAATGAAGCGCGCGCCGGCGGGTTGATTGTCTTCTACGCGGATGTGTCCGCCATGTTCGGCCACAATATGGTTTACGATAGCGAGGCCTAGTCCGGTTCCCCGATTCTTGGTGGAGAAGTAGGGGAGGAACAGTTTTTCTTTGTCGTCCGGACTAACTCCTGGACCGGAATCGGCAACCACCAACTCCACTGTCTCCGCGCCGCCGTGCTGGGTGGCGAGGAACAGCTCTTTCACCAGCGAATCCTGCATCGCTTCGGCCGCATTATCTACCAGGTTGACAACCACCCGCTGGAACTGCTCACGGTCGAGATTCACTGGCGGCAAGCCATCCTCGAAGCTGGTGCGGATGGTGATGGAGCCTAACCGGCCGTCGAATACGCCGAGGGCCTCGCGCACGACCTGATTCCAGTCGGACGGGGCCGGCTGCGCCGCGGGAAAACGTGCGAATTGAGAAAATTCGTCCACCAGCGTCTTCACAGATTCGACCGACTTTGCGATTATCGCGGCGCAATCGTTTACCACCCGCGCAGTGGCGGGCGGCAAGTCCACGCGTTCCAGATGCCGCGCGATGCGCTCCGCCGAAAGCGCGATGGGAGTGAGCGGATTCTTAATTTCATGCGCCACGCGCCGGGCGACTTCATGCCACGCGGCCGATTTTTGGGCGCGGAGTAGTTCACTGGTATCTTCCAAAACTACGACGAAGCCCGAGGTGAGGGATTCTTCGAGCGCCGAGACGGTTACCGCGAGATGGAAATTGCGGTTGCCCAAACGGAGCTCGATCTGTCGCGCGGCGGCGCCGGTGCGCCGCGCGCGCTTCATCAGGTACTTGATTTCGGCTGTATCCTCGCGCGAAAACAGATCTTCCAGACGCGTAGCGCGCGCCGCCTGCTCGGGCGGGAAAATCTGTGAAAGGGCGCGGTTCACGCGTTTGATGGAACCATCGCCGCCAATGGAAATTACCCCTGTGGGAATGCTCTCGAGAATGGCCTCCGTAAACCGCCGTCTGCGGTCCAGTTCGCGGCTGGTAGCATCCAATTCCTCAATCATGCGATTAAACGCCCGGACGAGATCGCCTAATTCGTCGCTGGCCGGCGCCTCTACGCGATGTCTGAGGTTGCCCTTGCTCACCTCGTTCGCCGCGCCCAAGAGCGCTCCAATCGGTACGCTGATCTGTTTGGCGACAAACAGCGCGATCCACACCGCCACAAATAGAACGAAAACCGTGATCAGCGCCATGAGCAAGGTATAGGAACTGCGGACGTCCTTCCACTCGTCGTAGACCCTTCCCCATTCCGTCCATGAATTCCAGATATTGGCCTTCTCGGTCGCTACGTCGATTGGAATGCTCGCCGCGATTGCCACTCGTCCGATTTCATGGCCGCCGCTCATCACCGGATATTGCGCCGATACGCTCACTCCTGGTGTTGCCGTTTCGGCCCACGGCCCCCAGGAGGTGAATGGGACTTTGGCATTGGGTAGAAAGATGGCGGCGGAGCGCAATTCCTGTTCCCGACTGAAGTTCTTCAAATAGTCTGCCGGTAAGAGACCACCCAGCAGCGCGTCGCGGGTTTCCGATTTGGCGGCCAAAAGCTCGGCCTGCGCCAGCGTCTCGTCGCTCATCTCTTTATCCAGAAGATCGGCAACGTGCTCAAAGGCTTTCAGGTCGTAATTGGCGGGCGCGCGAAACCAGGTTGCCAGGTTCCGGTTCATTACCCCGTAGCCGAACATGACCAGAAAACATACCGGCATGACGCTTAATGCCACCGCGCCAACTACGAATTTGGTCTTGATGTGTGAGCCAATGCTGTTGCGGTGCCGCTCCTCATAGAGTTGGACGCCTTCGCGAAAAAGAATCCAGGTGAGCGTGACGATCAACAGAAAGATGGCGGTGAGCACGGCCCAAAAAATCAGGGTTTCCAGGCGCGTGGCAGGAACTACGGGGCCGGGGTTCCAAGGCCAAAAGATGACCAGAACGCCGACCACCAGCGCCAGTAGCAGAAATCCGTAGAACAGCCGTTTTCTCACAGGTGAAAAGCCTTCACTCCGATTATAGGTGGAGTACCGCCAGGCGCCGGCTAAAGCTTCCTCCCTTCGAGCCGATAAATCTAATCGAGGTTTCCAATCGGAGTCACGATGTCTACAAAGAGGCTTATTCTCCTGCCGCTTTTAGCGGCGTTCGCTCTGTCCGCGCAGGACGGAGTCAAGAAGGTCACGCTGGCAGAGGCCAATTCGGCCCTTACGTCCAAAACAGCGCCCGAATATCCGGCGCTTGGCAGACAACTCAAGATCGAAGGCAGGGTGGAGTTGGAGGCTGTGGTGGCGGAAAACGGAACGGTAGAAAAGGTCAATATCATGAGCGGTAATCCGGTGCTTACCAAGCCTGCGGCGGAAGCGGTGAAGCATTGGAAGTTCGCACCATTCGTTGACGGCGGCAAGCCTTGCAAGGCGCTTGCGCCGCTTAGCATCACATTCAAGCTATAACCCGGGAGAAGCGCGAAAAATGAGCTTGACCAGAAAACTGCTGACCGGGTTCGGCGCGATGGTGGCGCTGGTGCTCTGTATGAGCATCGGCGCCTTGGTAGAAATGAGAGACCTGAATATCGATCTCGATCGGGCGGCGAACGTGACGGCGCGCAAGCAATATCTCGCCGGCCAAGTTAATGCCGCCGCAACCTCGATGGCCAGTTTCGAGCGTGGAAGCGTCCTTTCGGCCATGCTGGGGGACAAGGCGCACTCCGACGATTACCTTACCAGGGTTGGCGCACAAGCCGGCGAACTGGCGAAAGGATTGGGAACTCTGCACCGTATTGCGCAGTCGCCGGAAACCGAAGCGCTGCTACGGCGTATCGACACCCAGGCGGCGGCAATGATGGACGCGCACGTAGAATTCCAGCGCGCTCTGTCAAACCAGCAGATGGATGCGGCGCTTGCCGTCTTCGGCCAAAAGTTGCAGCCACAATTGGAAGAAATCGGCCGCCAGTCGTCTACCTTAGTAGCGCAGCAGAATAGCGATCTGGCGGCGGCGTCCGCGGCGTCCGCGGCAAAATCGGCGCACGCCCAGTGGATCGCGGTCTGTCTCATGTTAATTGCCTTCGGAATTGGCTGCGGAGTTTTCGTCTTCGTGCGTCAGGCCAGCGTGTCGTTGAAACATCTGGCTTCGCGCATGTCGGAAAATGCCGAGGAAGTGGCAAGTGCGGCATCGCAGGTCTCGAGCGCAAGCCAATCGTTGGCGCATGGCGCTTCCGAGCAGGCGGCATCGCTTGAGGAAACTTCGGCATCGACCGAAGAGATTGCCTCCATTACGCGCCGAAACGCAGATAATGCCCTGCAGGTCGCGGGTCTGATGCAACAGTCCGAACGGAGCGCATCGGATGTGAATCAAACCCTCGATCGCATGGTGGACAAGATGAAGGAGATTGATGCATCCAGTAATAAGATCGCGCGCATCATTAAGGTGATCGATGAGATCGCCTTCCAGACGAACATTCTGGCGTTGAACGCAGCGGTAGAGGCGGCACGGGCGGGTGAAGCCGGACTGGGATTTGCGGTGGTGGCGGACGAAGTCCGCAATCTGGCCCAACGTTGCGCCCAGGCTGCACGGGATACGGCGGGTTTAATTGAAGAATCCATCGAAACGTCGCGTGACGGCAACGTGCGGCTCGATCGGATGGCGGGGGCCGTGCGCGGTATGACGGATGGCTCAGGGCGGGTAAAGTCGCTGGTGGACGAGGTCAACCTCGGCAGCCAGGAACAGACTCGCGGCATGGATTCCATCGCACGCGCTGTTCTTCAAATGCAACACGTTACACAGAAAAATGCCGCTGCCGCGGAGCAAAGCGCTTCGGCAGGGGAAGAGTTAAACGCGCACGCCAACGCTCTTCGCGAGTTGGTGGACGAAATGCGAGAAATGGTAGGCACAGCCTAGTACTTCAGCCTCAACCAAGCGTCCTGCCTGTCCAATAGCAGAAACATAACCGGAGGCGTGTGTCATGGTACCCGCAAAGTTGCGGTTGCATGACACACTTCCAGTCTGTTAGCCTTGGAGTTCGCCGTTCGGGCAGGTCCCGCAAAAGCAGTTTATTTTCTTGGTTTGAGGTCGCGGATGAACGATCGAAAGAGGACGTTCCTCTCCTGCTCCCTGCTGGTTGTAAGCTTCATTTTGGCAGGATGCGGAATTAGCCAGCAATCCAGGTTCCAACTGGCGCTTTTGCCGCCGGCCCCCAAGCCGTTAGCCCTTCCCGATATCGATGTTGCCGATGTCCCGCCCCCCCAACCCAACATTTATTTGAAAGACCTGCCGGTATTCCTGCTTGAGGCGCCGAAAGCGCAGCCGCGCCCCACGGCCGGTGATGCCATGGTGGATCGCGCGGAACGCCGCTTCGAGGCTGGTAAGCGTTTCTATCAATTGAAAGATCTCTCCGCAGCACGCCGGGAATTCGATGGCGCTGTGGATTTGATGCTGCAGGCATCGGATGGGATGCCGGTGGATCGCGCCGATTACGAGCGCAAACTTGACGATATGGTGGACTCCATCCACCGCTTCGACCTTTCCGGTTTTGGCGCGTCGGCCAGCATTGAGCAAGGCAAATTTGAAAAAGCCCCTCTCGAAGACATTTTGCAGATGACCTTCCCGGTGGACCCCAAACTGAAGGACATGGTCAGAGAACAGGTTAAGGCGACCGTTTCGCAGCTTCCGCTTTCCGTGAACGATGCCGTTCTGGGCTACATCAACTACTTCTCGAATCGCGGGCATCGCACTCTGCTGGCTGGATATGAGCGGTCGGGCCGTTACCGGCCCATGATCCAACGCGTATTGCAGGAAGAGGGCATCCCGCAGGAACTGATTCACCTTGCCCAGGCGGAATCGGGTTTCATTCCGCGCGCTGTTTCGCGTAAGGCCGCCGGTGGAATGTGGCAGTTTGTGGTGTTTCGCGGCCAACAATACGGCTTGATGCAAACCCGCTTCACGGACGACCGCATGGATCCTGAAATGGCCACGCGCGCCGCCGCGCACCACCTTCACGATCTCTACAACGAGTTCGGCGATTGGTACCTTGCCATTGCCGCATACAACTGTGGACCCGGAAACATCGAAAAAGCGGTGGAGCGCACCGGGTACGCCGATTTCTGGGAACTGCGCAGCCGCGGCGCCCTGCCTGCCGAAACCACCAATTACGTTCCCATTATCCTGGCCATGACGATCATGGAAAAGAACGGCGCCGCTTACGGGCTGGATGGCGTTCAGTTCGATGCGCCGCGCGAATATGACACGGTAAAAACAAGCGCTCTAACGAGCATGACTTTGGTCTCGGACATTACGGATTTGTCCCCCGCCGAGCTTGCCGAAATGAATCCCGCGGTCCTCAAAGGCATGTTTCCCGAAGGATATCCGCTTCACGTGCCCAAAGGTATGGGCGATCAGGTAGAAGGCGCCCTGGCCATGGTTCCAGCGGAGCGCAGGGCCTCATGGCGCATGCATCGGGTGGGACCGGACGAGACGTTGGCCTCAATCGGCAAACGTTATGGCGTGACTGCGAGCGGAATAGCCGCCGCAAACAATCTTGCGGAAAATCTTCCGGCGGAGGGGGATCGCCTGGTGATTCCGGCGGCGATGCACATTGAGGCGGAGCATTCGACCGCCCTTCATGCGACCGCTATGAAGCACCCGGTTTCGCGCGCCCACGCGACTCAGGGAAAGGCTACCGCGCGCGTAAGCACGGCGAGGGTCGCGGGAAAGACAACATCCGCTAAGACCGCGGGACAAGCAAAGTCCGTGAAAAAAACTGCTGTGATTCTGGCGCGGGCCGGGGCGCGCTAAGCGCCTACATACCATTTTTCACGCTTTCCGATTTTTTCATTGTTGCGCCCCCACGAAAAAGGGGTATTCTATCTTTGATTGCGCCTTACGCAGGAGGCTTACTGAATGTTCGATAGCTCGAGGTTCTTGATGACCGACGAAGAAGAGATGGAAGACTTCCACGACTACGACGACGAAGAGAATGCCGAGCAACACTCGAAGCTCGACGACTTCGAGGATGAAGAAGAGGACGAAGACGAGGAGACCGAAGAGATTCTCATCGTAAGTTCTACGCCTATCGTGGCTCCCGGTGAGGGTGAGCCTGCGATGGCGGACTCGGATACCGAGCCTCCTAAGAAGCCTCTGAAAAAGGCATCCTCCGCCAAGAAGCCCGCGGCGAAGAAAGCTCCCGCGAAAAAGGCTTCTGCAGCAAAGGCCCCCGCAAAAAAGGCCCCTGCGAAAAAGGCGGCTCCAGCCGCAAAAAAGGCGGCAGTGAAGGCCCCGGCTAAGAAGGCGGCAAAGAAAGCAGCTCCCACAAAGAAGGCTGCCAAGAAGCCGCCGGCAAAGAAGGCTGTCAAAAAGGCGCCCGTGAAGAAGGCTGCCGCTAAGAAAGCCGCACCGAAAAAGGCTGCACCTAAGAAGGCCGCGTCCAAGAAGGCCGTGAAGGCGCCCGCAAAAAAGGCTGCTAAGAAGGGGAAAAAGTAAGCTCTAAACCAATGGGCCGCCGCCTGATCGATGGCGGCGGCTAATGCCCCTGTGAATTTCTTCCCCGCTGAATGTTGGAACTCCGTCCCTGCTTAGTTGAGCGTCTGTTTTTCTAAACCCAAGCCCGTTAGAATTGAATTTTAGCTTTCCCTTCGAATCAAGCTGTGTGGGGCGTTGGGTGAGGCTAGTCCAACGCTAACCCTCATCTCGTCAGGTATCGTGCTGTGGCACGGGATGAGGCGCGCTAACCGGCTCCAAAGCCTCTCGCGCGCCTCGCAACCCGACCCAGAGAAATACGCGTTAGTTGCTCACCGCGATTGTTACCTGATTGCTTGTCGTGATCCCACCCATCACAATTTGCAGGGGCACTGCGTTCCCGGTGGGCGCGCCCGATGGAACGGTGATGTTGATTTGATACACGCCAGGGAAGCCCGGGAGAATGCCAGAGAAAACTACCGGGGCGTTCACGCCTCCCACCATTACAACGGGCATCGTCGTGGTGTTATGCACCGTGGTGGGGTCGCCCGCACCTGTGGCGATAGACGGGGTCACGGCGCCTAATCCGGTGGCGAGTATTACCAGGGTTTGCGGATCTTGAATCTTGGCAGGGTGGGCATTTGCGCCGGGAATCGATCCGCTGGGTGCGGCAAAGGCGTAATCGGAGTTGCCGTACGCCACCGCCTGTCCGCCACCGAGTTGGAAAATACCGGGTGCAGCCGAGACAAGCGAAACAGCCGCCGGGGCAGACGGGGTTCCATTAGTGACCACCACCTGTGCGGAGGACGATCCAGCAAGCTCATAGGGAACCTGGGCGTTGATCTGGTCGCCATTGGCAGCGCTGTGCGATACAAAAATCAGAGGCGCCGGAATGTTGTTAAACGTCACGCTGACGCCGCCGAGAGTTGTGGAAAGCGGTACGGTGCTGGCGGAAGCTGTGGTGGCCGCGAGGTTGGTTCCAAAGATGGAGACCAGCGATCCTGGGGCAACGGCTTGGCCTTTTTCGAAGCTGGCCCCATTTAACACGCCGCCTGCGGCGACTGCCGGTTGGGCGTATGCCGCCACGCCCAGAGATAAGATTGCAAGAATCAAGGTTACGGGTTTCAAATGGGTTCTCCTTACTTGATCTTAGAAGAGGGTGCGCTGTCGATCCAAGACCTGAACAGCAGAATTTACCTGTGCAACCGGTCCCGTGCCTCCATTAATGTGCGCGTTACGTCGGGGTCTTTCCCCGCGTCCAGCGAGACGGCGAGCGCCGCTTCGTTTGCCGCCTCGCCCAGCCGGGATTCGAGGAGCAGCAGTCGCGCTAGCGTCCAATGCGGCTTGAACCAATTGGGCCGCGCGGCAATCGCCTGACGCAGGTCGTGCTCGGCCGCCGCGCTGTCGCCGGTCAGGGAATCGAATGCGGCCAGATTGTACCAGGCGTTGAATGGATCGTCCGCGGTTTGCGGCGCGCGCGCCGCGGCGGCGTGCGCCTGAGCGAGCGCTTGCAGGCGGACGGCCGGGCTCTGCGTTCGCTGCGCCAGATCGAGCGCAGCCCGGGAACACCAGATATCGGCCGCAAACTCGCCCGGCAACCGAACACGCCAGTAGCGCGCATAGAGGGCGGCGGCAGAGGAGGAATCGCCCGCTTTGATAGCAGTTTGAGCCCGGGCGAGAAGCCGATCGCCAAGTGCCAGAGGGACGGCGCAGGCGATGAACGCGATTGCCAGCGCCATCCTTACGGCCGTGTGCGCGAATGCCGGCCGGTCGATCGGCGCTAAGAGCGCACAGGTCACATAAAAAAGTAAAGCCGTTGGCGCTGTCATCACGGAGAACTGCTGGCTCACGATTCCCGCCACAAGGGCCGCCGTCAATCCGGCGTTGCGCGAGCGGATCCCGTGGATCAGGGCGGCAGCGCAGAGGGCCGCCAGGGCGAGGATGCCGAATGCGCCTTGCGCAGTCAAAGCGTCCAGAAACATGTTGTGCGGCGATTCATACTCAAAATCCGGCCGCTGCCGCGCCAACTGGGGCGATTCGAACGCGGTGAATTGCGCCGTGAACGTCTCCGGACCGAAACCTGCCACCGGCCGCGCCGCGGCCATGCGGAGGCTATCGCGCCACAGGAGAAGACGACTGCCGCCGGAGGCATCCTCGACGAACCAGCGAGCGCGGCTGCGCAGGTTCCATCCGGCGGGCGAAAAGTAGAATCCCACGAAGACAAGCAACGTCACTATCGCGATCGCTGTGGCACGCCTTCGTGAACCGCGCCGGAACGACAACCAAACCAGGAATCCGACGGCCAAAGCTAACATCGCCGCGCGAGTGCCGGTCAGCAACATCGCGAACGCGCAGACTCCCGCCGAGAACCACGCCGCCAGTCGCCAACGCGAATCGGGCTCCTTCTCGGCCAGCGCGATTCCAAGAAACGCCGCCATAGCCAGCCATGTGGCGAAGTAGCTTACATAGCCCATAGTGCCCGGCGCACGAACGATGCTCCAGATTCCTTCGCCGATATGATAGGCGGCCGCGGGCAGCAGCGGATCCCAACCGAAATATTGCGCGATGCCATAAGCGCCGGCAAGTATTCCTGTGATTGCTATGGCGCGCAAAATTGTGGGCTTCGATTGCGGCGTCCCGCTAATCGTCCATGCCAAGAGCAAGGCGGCCGCCTGCGGAACAAGCCCGAATTCGCGCCAGCTGGTACCCACGATGGAGAGTCCGGGCCGCGTGGAGAGAGCTGTGGAAAGGGCAAGGGACGCGAGATTGAGAAGAATCAGGCAGGAAAACAGCCGGGGGGAACTAAGCCGCCGGCCAGCCAACAGCAGGGCCGCGGTTCCAAACAGAAGCAGCACCACCTTGGGTGTAACATCGAAGTAAAAAAGGTAACCAGGAGTCAGGATTAACGCGATCAGGCCAAGTAAGACGGCCTGCAACAAACTCATATCGACTACACTAACTCAGGGACCCCATGAGCGAGCCGATCGACGGATTTCGTTACATCAGTTACATCGCATCGCGCTGGCGCTGGATTGCAGCAAGTTGTGCGTTGGCGATCGGCGCCGCGTTGGCTCTGGGCGCCGCCCTGCCGCGCGAGTTCACCGCCACGGCGCGTATTGTGATCGAGCCGCCGGCTGGGGGCGATACACGCGCGACTCTGACCGCATTGAGCCCCATTTACCTGGAATCGCTTAAGACGTATGAGGCGTTCGCATCGAGCGACAGCCTTTTTGAGAAGGCCATCGAGCGCTTCGGACTTCGCGCCAAATTTGCCCGGCGGTCCATCGAATCGCTCAAGAAGGGAATACTGAAGGCGGGCATCGTGCGCAATACGCGCATCCTCGAAGTATCTGCGACGCTTCCCGATCCGCGCACGGCGCAGGCGCTGGCGCAATTTGTGGCGGAATCCACCGTAACGCTCAACCGTTCCCTGGCTAGCGAGGGCGATCTTGACCTCATTCGCGGCGTCGAGACTGAAGAGGCGCAAGCGCGCTCGCAACTTGAACAAGTCGATGCACGCTGGGTCCAATTACAAACCGCCGAGCCGGTGATGGACTTGCAGGCTTCCGTTGAGGCTTCTTCGGATCTTCGGGCGAAGCTCTACGAGCAATTGCTGGGAGCGGAGTCAGAACTTGCAGGGGCGACGGCGCGGGCGAAGGATGCGGCGGCGACTGAATTGCCGCAGATCCGCGCCGATGAGACCGACACCCGCGTGCGCAAGGAAGAACTGGCGCGCGAAATCGCGGGTTTGGATAAGCAGGCCGCTGAGCGAGATAAGTTACTGGGGGCGCGCATGGCGCACCGAGACCGGCTCGAGGCGGAACGCAAGGCGGCGCAGGCGGCATTTTCCACGGTAGAAACCCGCCTTGCGCAGGCGCGGGGCGATGCCGGATACCGAGGCGAGCGGCTGAGGATTATTGACCCAGGCGTGGTTCCGGAGCGGCCATCGTCGCCCAATATGCCGCTTTACCTGCTGGCTGCCTTGATCGCCGGCGTGGGGCTGCCGGTATTCTTCTTCGCGGTGGAGATCAACTTTCAGGAAACACGCATTCGTTCCCGCCGCAGCCTCCATTCCCTGGTGCGGAACGAATAACGGGGAGTCGCATGACTGCCTGGTTCACGCCTTTTTTCGCAGCGGCGGGGAAGTCGCAATGACTGCCTGGCTCACACTTTTTTTCGCGGCTGCGCTTCTGCTGCCGCCGCTGCCGGTCGCGCTGGGGGATTCTGGGCCGCACCTCTGTCTGCTGGTTTCGGCGGCCGGGTTGCTGGCGGGCGTAGCGTCGCTCAGGTACTGGAAGATCCGGCCGTGCGGACTCAACGCCGCCTTCACCGCGTTATTTGGCGCGCTTTTCATCAGCATCGCGATGGCGGTTCTTCATTCCGGAGGCGCCGTGGCGGCCGCGAGCTTCGCGCGGGTCGCGTTGCTGGGCATCTCCGTTTACATTTTCTTTTACACCGCATACGGACCCATCCCAACGCTGGACGGTCGCCGCACCATTCGCCGAATTTACATATTCGCGGCGATTTCCGCGCTTTTCGCCTGCGTAGATTTTTACTATCAATTTCCAGCGCCCGCCGGGTTCGAACAGCAGTTTGTCTGGCTGGACAGCGGCGTTTTCCGCCGGGCACAGGGTCTTTTCTACGAAGCCAGCACTCTAGGAAACTTCTGCGCATTCTTCCTGGTCATGATCGGCGTTGCCTTGTCCCGTCCGCGCGCCGATTCGCCTGTGTCGCGTAAACTGCTGCTGGCCGGCGGTGCTCTCTTTTTCGGCGCGCTAATGCTTTCGTTTTCCCGCGGCTCGGTGATCAACGTTTTGGTGGCAGGCGTGGTGCTCGCGTGGATCAACCGCCGCCGCGTTCGCCTGCTGCGCGTTGCTTGCATTTTGGGGATCTGCGGTGGAGCGGGAGCACTGGTTTTATGGATGCTGCTGCCAGGCGCTACGGCGATGTACTGGCTGCGCCTCACGGCGACCGCGCAATACCTCTTCTCCGCCACCGACCAGCTTCTTTCTGGCCGCGTCGAGAGTTGGCGGACCCTGGTTGATTGGACGCTTGCCAACCCCTGGCAACTTCTTTTCGGCATTGGCTATAAGACTTTGCCGTACACCACGTATTTGGGCGAGCCGGTGGTCGCCGACAACATGTATTTCAGCCTGCTGATCGAGACGGGCATCGTCGGTCTAGCATGCCTGGCCTGGCTGAATGCGGCCATTCTTCGCGCCGGCGCGCGCGCCGCCCGCGCAGCCGACCCACGCCACTCGTTCTTCGGCGCGTGGATGCTGTGCTTCTGGTCGGGCGAGACGGTGCAGATGCTGTCGGGCGATTTGCTGACTTATTGGCGAGTTCTGCCGGTCTACTTCTTTGTACTGGCATTAGCGATTCGCGAATGAAGCTGCTGGTGCTCGATCAATTCAGCGAGCCCGGCGGCGCGCAGCAATGTCTTCTCGATCTGCTGCCGGCCATGCCGCCTTGCCTGGTGGCAATGCCGGGAACGGGCGCCATGTTCGAACGGGTGCGCGCGTTGGGACACGAAACGACGCAGATCGATTGCGGCCCTTACGCGGCGGGCTGGAAGGGCTCGAGCCGGGTGCGGTTCGCCATGGAAACGCCCGGCCTGGTACGCCAAATCCGGAGCTTGGCCGGCGGCTGCGATCTGGTTTACGTCAACGGACCGCGCCTCTTGCCGGCCACCGCGCTCGCCGGCGTCCGCGCGCCTGTCATCTTTCATTCGCATAGCTGGCTCCCGCCCGGCATGTCGCGCGGCCTCTGCGGGTGGGCGTTACGTACGCTCGGCGCCCGTGTCATCGCATCGTGCCGCTATGTCGCTGCGCCATGGAGACCTTACGCGAGGCAGATCGCGGTGGTCTACAATGGCGTCGCCGGTCCAGCCCGTGCAATGCCGCCACGCAAGGGACCATTGACGCTGGGGTGTATCGGCCGGATCGCGCCGGAGAAGGGCCAGCACGAATTTGTCGAAGCGGCTCGCATCATCCATGGCCAAAGCCCGGAGGCGCGCTTTGTGATTTTTGGCGCCACAATGTTCGCCTCGGAAAGTTATGAGGAGGAGGTACGCGCCGCGGCAGCGGGGCTGCCAGTTGAATTCCGCGGATGGGTGGAGAACGTTTACGATGCATTGGCTGAGATTGATGTCTTGCTGGTTCCCTCAGAGCCTCACGAAGCAACCACGCGCGTGATTCTGGAAGCTGTCGTGGCAGGCGTGCCCGTGGTGGCGTTCGCAGCGGGTGGAATCCCGGAAGTCCTACCGGAAGAGAACCTGGCGCATTCTGTGGAAGAGATGGCGCGGAAGGCAATGGCGCCGGTCGCGACATCGGGTCCGGTGATGGATTTCAGCCTTGGGCGCTATCGCGCTGAGATTGTTCGCGTATTGCGGAGCGTGGGCGGCGAGTTATGAGCGTGGGCTCCACAATCGCGCGTCCCACCGAACGGGCGCGGGTTCGCTTGCGTGGATGGCGGTGAACTCGGGGTGGTCCTGATTGAGCAGGATGTTCCGCTCCCGATGCGTGACCACCGAGGGCACGAGGAGCACGGGCGCACGCCGTTCGTCATACCATTGATCGCCGAAAGCGCGACACGACTCGAACGAGGTCGCATCCCAGAGAGGAATGTCCCCTGGCGTGACCTCTTCTATCGATAAGCCCGCGGGAATTTCGATCTCGATATAACCCTGATTGCGAGGAACGCTGCCAGAGGCGTGTACCAGGATTTCGAGCAGAGCGCCCGCGTAGGTTTCTGCGGCATAGATGACGCGTCGTCCGGGAGAGTTCCACCGGGCGCCATGGATCATCGCCCCACTGCCATCGAAGATCGCGTGGCGCATATCGGCAATGCGGAACGCACGCAGCGGACCGCTATGCCGGGAGGCCATAGACGATGCGGGCCATAACTTCCTCAGCCTGCCGCGCGCCGAGTTCGGTTAAGGCTGCATCGAGGGGCGTTTTGCCCCCGATTTCCGGGTGGGGAGTGGTGAGAAAACGCCGCGCCTCATTCCGGTCCTGCCAGACATCTTCGGCCCCGGCAATGACGCGCGCCAAACGTTCCGTGCGCTCACTCTCGGCCGCGCTCAGACGGTCCCGGCGCCGTTTGTAAGTGGCTTCGGGAACGATGCGATGCATCATGGCGCGCTGTTCCGAGGCATCCTCGAAGAGCCAGCGCGCGACGTTGCGCAATGTTGCTTTCGGCAACCCGCGCTCTACCGCAATGCTCAGCTCAAGAATGGAATGCATCGGCCTGCCGCCCAGGACCTTGGAAATATGACTGGCCTCCATCATCATCAGTATCAGTGTACACCAAAACGAGGATCAACTGATACTACGGCCGGAATTCGCGCACCATCTCCACCACCGCGCGCACATTCTCGACGGGCGTCTCGGGCAAAATTCCATGTCCGAGATTGAAAATGTGGCCCGGGCGCGTGCCGGTACGCTTTAACAGTTCGTGAACCTTTGCACGCAGTTCGGGCAATGGCGCAAACAGCGCCACTGGATCGAGATTTCCCTGAATGGCCGATCGATAGCTGATATCCATCCAAGCCTGGTCAATATTGATGCGCCAGTCCACGCCCATCACATCGCCGCCGGCGGCATGCAGTTCGCGGAAAAATCCGGAAGCGCCGGTGCCGAAGTGGATAACAGGTACGCCCGTGGAACGAATGCGTTCGATCAGCGCGCGCGAATAAGGCGCCGCGAAGCGAACGTAATCATCCGAACCCAGTGCGCCAACCCAGCTATCGAATACCTGAATCGCGCGTGCTCCAGCGCTGACCTGCAAGTGCGCAAAAGGCGCCAGGATATCGACAATCTTGCCCATCAGGCGACGCCAGAGCGTCTCGTCGCTATACATCAGCCGCTTGGTACGGATGAAGTTGCGCGACGCGCCGCCTTCGATCATGTAGCTTGCCATCGTGAACGGCGCGCCCACGAAACCGATCACGGGTACCCTTCCGGCTAACGCCCGCACCACCTGTTGGATTGCTTCGCCGACATATCCGAGTTCATCCACGTTGCCGCTTGCCAGCGAATCCACGTCGCTCGAATTGCGCACAGGGTTGCCGATAATCGGCCCTTCGCCCTTCTCATAGCGCAGTTTCAAGCCCATGGGCTCTACCGGTAAAAGCAGATCGGCGAAGATTATGGCAGCGTCCACGTCGAGCATCTCGACAGGCTGGAGCGTCACCGTGGCGGCAAGGTCAGGCCGCTTACAGATTTCGAGAATGCCATGGCGTTCCCGAATCTGCCGGTACTGTTTCATATAGCGGCCTGCCTGCCGCATGAACCACACCGGCCGCACGTCCGTTGGACGCCGCCGGCAGGCATCGAGAAACCGGCTGGTCATTGGAGCCACGCGCATGGCTGATCCCTCCTGTCTTCGCAGAAGTAGATGCGAAAATCGTTCGGTTTGTGTTGCTCCGCCCAACGGCGGCCATTGATGAAATAAGGCTTCGCCCACGCCTCGCTATCGAGGGTACGCGGCGTTACAACTGAAACAGCGACGCTCCCCTGCGACGGGTATCCTGTGCGCGGATCCATGATATGAGCGTAGATTTTTCCGTCGGCGTGGAAGAACTTCTCGTAACTTCCGGAGGTAGACATCGACATATCTTTCAGGTATGCGGTGGTGATCGTCTTTTCGTGGTTCCAGGGATCGCGAATATCCACCGGCCAGCCTTGCGGCGAGGAGGGCGGCGCGCCCAATCCGTAGATACTGCTGCCCGATCCAGCCACCAGAGCTATTCCGATGCCTTTCTGCCTCAAAATGTCCACCATCCGGTCGACGGCGTAGCCCTTGCCGATGCCGCCGGGGTCTAACTCAGTGCCGGAACGATCAAACTCGACCGTCTGCGCCCGCATATCCAGGTGGACATGTTTGTATCCAACCTTGGTCATCGCCGCCGCGACCTCGGCTGCATGAGGCAGATGACCCGTACCTTTATAAAATCCCCAAACCTTCATCAAGGGACCGACGGTGATATCGAACGCCCCCTGGCTTTGGCGGCTATATTCGAGGCACGCCGAAAGCAATCGAACCATCTCGGGCGAGATCTTCATCGGACCTTGCGCGGCGTGCTGATTGATCCGGCTCCACTCGCTTTCCGGTCTATAGTTTGAAAGCAGGTCGTCCAGCCGCTTCGCTTCATCGAGGGCGGCATCGGCCGCCTCTTCTAATCGGGCCCGATCACGGCCATACAGTTCTACAGAATACGAAGAACCCATGGCGTCGGCAGACTTCGCCACCCGCAGCAAACCCGGCCCATTCGCTGCCGGAACCAGGCCAACTGCAGCCACCGCCAGAAACAAAACTAGCACAATTTGTTTAACTTGTCCGCAACTTTTGGGGGTACCCAGGTTCTCCCTACGCTTGTAGTATTTATTTGAGGCAGAGGTGCAGAAGGACAGAGAAAACCGAAAAAGAGGTTCTCTGCGTCTTGGCGCTGATGCGTCAAAAAACAGGCTATTCGGTTTTCCCACGAGATCTCTTCGCCCGTTTCAATAGAAAATCGATACGGCTTTCGACATCGGGATCGCGGTCGTGATCGAAATGCAGCTCGGGAACGTGCCGGAGGCTGAGCCGCATCGCCAGTTCGTGACGCAAATAGGCGCTCGCGTGATCGAGAGCGGCGAGGGATTCGCGCTGTTCCTTCTCAGTTCCGCGCATGGCGACCCGCACATTGGCGTGACGCCCGTCTGCCGATACATGGACTTCCGCCACATCGACTGCTAAGAGGCGCGGATCGTCCGTTTCGAAACCAATGATCTCTGCAAGTTCCTCGCGGACAGCTTCGGAGACGCGTAATGTGCGGCGCTCATCCATATAGATGGGGGTCGGGGACCTGGTACAGGGATACGGGAAAAGGAGCTGTTTTCATGCCAGCCACTCCACGCTGCTTGCGGCGAGCTCGGAACCAAGCATGGATGCCGCCTCATCCTCCACCGATTGCAGCAGTTTTTCGGCGTATTCATGGTCGGAGGATACAGTTACGGCCGCCAGGGCCGCGCGCTGCCACAACTCCTGGTAGTCGATCTCGGCCACGGCGACGTTGAACTTATGCCGTAGCCTGTCCTTCAGACTGCGCACTACCTGACGTTTGTCTTTCAGCGAAAACGAATTCTCGAGCCTCAGCTCGAGGGTAAGCACGCCGACGACAGCCATCTCAAGCGAACACCTCAGTCGCTACGCGCTCCGTGACGAAGGCTTCGATGATATCGCCCTGCTTGACGTCGGAGTAGTTGGCAAGCGTGATGCCGCATTCCTGGCCGCTTCTCACTTCGCTCACGTCGTCTTTGAAGCGACGCAACGAACCGATTTTGCCGGTGTGAACTACAATGTTGTCGCGCACCAGGCGTATTTCGGATTTGCCCGTAATGGTGCCATCCAATACCTGACAACCGGCCACTGCGCCCACCTTGGTGATGCGGAAGGTTTCGCGCACCTGGGCTTTGCCCTGATAAACCTCTTTGAAGACGGGGTCGAGCAGGCCTGACATCGCGCGCTTAATCTCATCGGTGAGGTTATAGATGATTGTATGCAGCCGGACATCTACTTTTTCCTGTTCCGCCACGGCGGCGGCATTGCGCTCCGGCCGTACGTTGAACCCGACTACGATCGCGTTCGAGGCGGTGGCGAGCAGCACGTCCGATTCGGTAATAGCGCCGACTCCGGAATGGAGCACCCGCACCTTAACCTTGTCATTCGAGAGCTTCTGCAGCGTCTCTGAGAGTACCTCGGCGGAACCGCCCACGTCGGCCTTGATGATGAGAGGCAGTTCCTTCACTTCGCCCGCTTCCATCTTCTTGTGAAGCTGCTCGAGGGTAAGGCGGCTGTTCTTGGCCAGCGACGCTTCCCGCAACCGTAGATCGCGGAAGCCGACAATCTGTTTGGCCTTGGCGGTATCGGTGACCACCTGGAAATCGTCTCCGGCTTCGGGCAATGAATCAAGCCCAAGAACTTCAACCGGCGTTGACGGCTCGGCTTTGCGAATCTGTACGCCGCGGTCGTTCAGCATGGCGCGGACTTTGCCGAATACAGCGCCGCAGATGAAGAAATCACCCACCGCGAGTGTGCCATTACGAACCAATACGGTTGCCACGGGGCCGCGTCCGCGATCAAGCTGCGCTTCTATGACCGTTCCCATCGCAGGACGGGTGGGATTAGCTTTGAGATCCTGCAGATCGGCAACCAGCAAGACCATCTCAAGCAATAGCTCGAGGTTCTGTTTCGTCTTGGCGGAAACGGGAACCATTACCGTGTCGCCGCCCCAATCTTCCGCCAGCAGGCCTCGATCGGAAAGCTGCTGCTTAATACGATCGGGTTGGGCGTCGGGTTTGTCGATCTTATTAATGGCCACGATAATGGGAACCTTCGCGGCCTTGGCGTGATCGATGGCTTCGAGTGTCTGCGGCATGACCCCATCGTCCGCCGCGACCACCAGAATGACGATGTCGGTGACCTTGGCGCCACGGGAGCGCATGCGTGTGAAAGCTTCGTGACCGGGGGTATCGATGAAGACGATTTTGCGGCCCTTCATCTCCACCTGATATGCGCCGATATGCTGTGTGATGCCACCCGCTTCACGGCCGGCGACATTCGCCTCGCGGATTGCATCGAGCAGCGAAGTCTTGCCGTGATCGACGTGACCCATGATTGTCACGACCGGAGCGCGTTTCTGGAGATCGGTGACGGTTTCGGCCTCTTCGACCGATTGCATCGACTCCTCTTCGTAAGTGACGGTGGCGGTGGAGGCGCCAAAATCGCGCGAAATTTCCGTGGCCAGTTTGGAATCGAGCGTTTGGTTGATGGCGACAAAAATACCGCGGTCCATCAACTTCTTCATCACGAGCGCTGCTTTAACGTCCAGCTTCTCGGAAAGCTCTTTTACGGTGATGCCTTCGGAAATAACGATCTCGCGGCTGATGGGCGGCGGACCGGCCTCGACATGCCGACGCTGCGGCCGTAGAGTTCTCTCTTCTTCAGTACGCTCGCGGGGCTGGCGTCCACGTGGCTTTTCGCCCGGACGCCCGCGCGGAGCTTCCACAGGAGGTGGCGGTAATCCCGGCTCGAGGCGTCCACGGGAAGTGGGGTGCTGCGGACGTGGCCCGCCCGGGCGCATCGGTCCACCCGGCCGCGGAGGTCCGGTGGGACTTTGACGGGTTACGATCGGCTGACCGGGACGAATAGGTCCACGATAAATCGGTTGCCCTGGAACTGGAGAACTGAGCGGCTTCGGCGCGCCTGGCCGAGGCGAAGAGGGCGCGGGCGGCATGACCGGACGCGGAGAGCCGAGTCTCGCGGCGAGATCGGGCCGCGGCGGCACCACCGGCCGCGCAATAGGCTGGCCGGCAAGAGGCCGTGTTGAGGGATTGGCAGGCGGGGCCGGACGCGGCGCCAAGGGGCGCGGCATCGCAGGCGTGGCGCTGCGCGGGCCTTCAGAAGGCACGGAAGGCAACGGCGCACGCGGTCCAGATAGCACTTGGCCGGGGCGTGGCCCCTGATGGGCCGAAGGAACGTGCGGAACAGACGCTGACGGCTGGGCAGGCCTTGGGGGCGCAATGGGACGTCCCGGCGCGATCACGGCCGCCGGAGGCTGCGGCGATGGTGGACGCGGGGATGGTGGGCGCGTGGATGGCGTAGCAGGGCCGCTATGGCTGCCGATAGGAGGCAAAACCGGCCTTCCAGCGGCGAGCGGCGGACGAACGGGAGCAACGGGAGGCGCCACGGGAGCAGTTACGGGCTTCTCCGCTTCCGCCACGGGCGCATCCTCGCCCTTGGTCTCGCCCTCAGGACGCGAGGGCGGTTCGGCCAACGCGGGAGGTTCTACAGCCGGGGTGGATTTGGTAAACCCGTTGGGCGGCTGACTAGCCGGCGCCGGCGCTTCTTCGCGGCGGTCCGACGGGCGCACGACGTGCTCCCGCTCAACAGGCTCTTCCGGTTCAGCAACCGCTGCCGGCGAGGAGGCGTATTCGCGATGTGGCGCAGAGGCCGGTAAATCCGGCACATCCTGGCCGTAGTGACGCCTAAGTTTAATAGCCACGTCCTCGTCGATGGAGCTGGAGTGCGTTTTCTTTTCCGTGACGCCAAGTTCGGGGAGGAGGTCCAATATTTCGTGGGCCTTCACTTCCAGCTCCCGCGCCAGCTCGTTAATTCGGATCTTTCCCATAGACAAAACTATCGTTTTCGACGTAGGCAGCCGCTCCTAATCGCCGCGATTCTCTTCCTCACTGGCGGCTTCAGACGCGTCGCGATTGGGGGAACCAGCGTTTTCTATCGTACCAGACTCTTCCGCCAACGCCGATTCCTGCGTGCTCTCGTCTGTAGTCTCCGCAAGTTCAACGCCATCGGAGGCCTCAGGCTCGGCAACTTCCAAGGGCGCGGTTTCGGCTTGTGGTTCATCGAATTGCGCATAGTAGGCGTTGATGGCGTCCTGAATACGCTCCACCGAATCCGGCACTATGCCTTGAATTTCCTCGAGTTGCTCGGGCGTCATATTACCCAGTTGATCGATAGCGCCGATGCCCGCGCCCACTAATGCTTCAGCGATATTTTCCGCAAGACCGTAGTCGATGAGCACGCTAACCGGCGCGCCGGGCGAGACCAGCGCCGCCATTTGCGATTCCACTTCCTGGCGCTTTTCTTCCTCGCTCTTGATATCGATCTTCCATCCCAGCAACTTTGCCGCCAGGCGCACATTCTGACCCTTCTTACCGATGGCAAGCGAGAGTTGCGAATCATCCACAATCACTTCCATGTGATGCTCGAGCGCATCGAGCACCGTAATGCGGCTGACCTTGGCAGGGCTCAATGCATGCGTGGCAAAGATCACCGGATCTTCCGAGTACTCAATGATGTCGATCTTCTCGCCGCGCAACTCGCGGATAATCGATTGGACGCGCATACCCTTCATGCCGACGCAGGCGCCGACGCTATCCACATCGCGGTCGCGGCTCTGCACTGCGATCTTGGTTCGTTCCCCGGCCTCGCGCGCGCAGCCACGAATCTGAACCGTGCTGTCGTAAATCTCAGGTACTTCTTGTTCGAACAGGCGCATGACAAGTTCCGGAGCGGCGCGTGAAACCAGGACCCCGGGGCCTTTCGAGGCCTTGTCCACTAGTTTAATGACGCAACGCACGCGATCGCCCACGCTGTAGCTTTCCAGACGCGACTGTTCTTTTTTCGGTAGGCGCGCTTCGGTCTTGCCAAGGTCCAGCACATAATCCGGGCCTTCGACGCGCTTGATGGTGCAGTTGACCAATTCGCCGGCGCGGCCCGAATACTCGTTGTAGACGGTCTCGCGTTCGGCTTCACGCACTTTTTGAAAAATAACCTGTTTCGCGGTTTGCGCGGAGATGCGGCCTAGGGCATCGGTTTTTTTTGCGATGCGGATTTCAACTCCAACTTCGGCGGCAGGATCGATGCGGCGCGCTTCGGCGAGCGTCATCTCATGCGCGGGGTCTTCGACGGCTTCCACCGCTTTCTTAATCGCAAAAAGCTGGATTGCCCCCGTTTTGGGATCCATATCGGCCACATAGTCTTCGTTTGTGCGGTAATGCTTGCGCGCCGCGATGAGCATGGCATCCTTCACCGCGTCGAAGACGATCTGCGGATCGATACCCTTTTCTTTGCTCAGTATCTCGATGGACTGAAATATGGTTTCCAAAGCGACCTCTTATTCTCTTTTTACGGTTGATGTTGGCTGGCCTACCACTCGAACTTCAGATTGGCCTTGTGGACATGATCGAAAGGCACGCGCATCGTCTCGCCAGGTGCGATTTCGAGGGATATTTCGTCTCCGGCGACGCCCGCCAGCGCGCCCTCGAAGGTGCGTTTCTCGCCAATAGGCTCTTTCAAAACGATTTTGGCCTTCTTTCCCTGGAACCGCTCGTAATCCCGAAGCTTGACGAGCTTGCGCTCGACGCCGGGCGAGCTGACCTCGAGTGTGTATTGGCCGCCCGGAACCACATTCTCGACATCGAGAATGGTCCCAACCTGTTGAGAAATAAGTTCACAATCGCCGTGCGTGACGCCCTCTGGTTTATCGATGGAAATACGCACAAAGCGGTGGATGCCACCGCCCTTCACTTCCACCTCGACGATTTCCATGCCTTCAGACTGCGCCACTCGTTGCGCGATCTCTTCGATTTTTGACGCTACCGCGGACTGCATCGTTGCCAATTTGCTGGAGCCAACAAAAAAGTGGGCTTTCGCCCACTGGGTTGGCTCGACCTTCAGAACTTATTGTAGCACCTCAATCCGGAACTGACCTATTGCGCGGCATCGCGAGATGGGTTCGTCTTCAATAAGGAAAAAACGCCGGCTCTCGACCCCCTATGAGTTCGAGTTGCTTCTTGATGGTCTCTCGGGTCTTGGCCTTCAACTGCGCCTCCTTGAGATTACCGTCGATATCGCGCTGTACGTCCGGAGATATCTCGGAACAGATATTAGTTACCCGGTCCACCACGCAAGAGAGCTCTTCCGACTGCAGAACCAGATGGGAACCGATCCAAACCAGCGTAGGGTTCCCCAGTTTTTTTTGCGTTGGGATGGGTTTGCGCTGCCACTTTCCGGTAACCGCGAGACGGGTAATGAAAAAACCGCGGCCAGCGGCTTGAGCCTCGACGAACCACGCCTCCTTTCCGTCCGGCGACCAAACGGGTTCCGTTAGGACTCGGGTTCGGCCTGCATAGCTCAACCGGCCGTCGATCTCGATTGTGTCGCGGGGATCGTCTTTGGAATTTTCCGCTTCCATGCCGTGGTACGCGATGTGACCGCCTTGGCGAGAGAATGCAAACGTTCCGCACGGGCCCGCGTGCCGGTACGATTCGCGTTTGGTCTCGATGTCAAATTCGAAGACCTCGCAATTTTTCGGGCTGACTCTGCCTTCCAGGCGGACGAGACGCATCGAGACCCAAGCCAGTTCCTCTACGGAGCGCATTCCTTCAGCGCGCGGTTCCGCCTTGGCGCCGATGGAAACCTCTCGCGCCGGGCCGCGGTTCAGATCGAGCACCACAAGGAGTGTCCGCGAAGCGTCGCTATTCGGAGTGAGATACGAAAGATGCTTACCGTCTGGAAGCCATTGCAATGCCCACTTCTCGCCGGGGCTATCCTGCAACTCTCTGACATTGTGGCCATCCGGCGCCGCCAGGAAGACCGCGTTGCCCTTCAGAAAGGCGATTAAGGCTGCATGGCATACCGGGTTGGCTTGAGCGACTACACATAACAAGATGAGCCGCGAGATTGGTCTCAAGCCATCCTCATTATTGGATATTCGAGGGAGTAGCCGCTTCCGTACGTTGGTTGCCCGGGGATGCCGCGCCTACGGCGGCGTCCGATGCGTGATAGGAACTGCGCACCAGCGGACCGGCCTCGACGTGACCGAAGCCCATGGCATTTCCTTCGCGGCGGAAATCGTCGAACTCCGCCGGCGGTACGTAACGAACGATCGGCAAATGCTTCGGCGAAGGCCGCAGATATTGGCCGAGCGTGAGGATATCCACGCCGTGGCTGCGCAGATCGCGCATGGTTTGCAATACCTCATCGGTTGTCTCGCCAAGCCCCAGCATCAGGCCCGACTTCACCGGAGTAGAAGGCGCGAGTTTCTTGGCATGCGCCAGCACGGTAAGCGAGCGTTCGTAGCGGGCGCCTAAACGCACCTGGCGATAAAGGCGTGGTACGGTCTCGGTGTTGTGATTGAGTACGTCGGGCGCGGCATTCATCACCGTTTCCACGGCTTCGAGATTGCCTTGGAAATCGGGAATGAGCACCTCGACTCCGCACCCGGGGACGCGGTTGCGAACGGCGCGGATTACCATGGCGAAGAGTTCGGCGCCGCCGTCCTTGCGGTCATCGCGGTTTACGCTGGTGATAACCGCAAACCGCAGGCCCATTGCGGCTATGGCTTCCGCGACGCGATGGGGCTCGTCGTAATCGACAGGCTGCGGGGCTCCCTTTTGTACCGCGCAGAATCCGCAGCGGCGGGTGCACACATTGCCCAGGATCATGAACGTAGCCGTGCGCTGATTCCAGCATTCCCCAACATTCGGGCACGCGGCGCTTTCGCAGACAGTATGCAGCCGCAGGCGCTCGATAAGCGCCTTCAATTCGCGATAATTCGCGCCCACCGGCGCGGGCGCGCGCAGCCACTGAGGACGTTCCTGCCGAGGAGCAATAGAAACCAGCACTACCGGCATTTTAGCGCGCCGCGCCCAGCTTGCTACGCTATTGCGATACGCCACCGCCAATGCCAGCCAGCCCTTTTACGCCCGCAGAGCGCAATGTTTTCCGCCGCTTGACCACTCCCGCGCGCATACAGCGCTTCCTGGACGATCTTGCCTATAACAAGGAGCCGGCGGGCGCCACTTGCCGTTCGCCGCGACGGGTGATGCGCGACCGCACGGCGCATTGCATGGAGGGAGCTCTATTCGGCGCCGCGGCGCTGCGTCAGTTGGGATACCCTCCGCTGTTACTCGATCTCGAGGCGGTGCGCGACGACGATCACGTGCTGGCTATCTTTCGCGTGGGCGGATGCTGGGGCGCGCTGGGCAAATCCAACTTCTCGGGCCTGCGATTTAGGGAGCCGGTCTATCGCGATTTGCGCGAGTTGGCGATGTCGTACTTCGAACACTATTACAACTTACGCGGAGAGAAGACGCTGCGCGGCTTTTCCGCGGCGGTGAACTTGCGCCGTTTCGATGGTACGGGCTGGATGACCGCCGAAGAAGACGTTTGGGCAATTCCCGAGTATCTGTGCGGGATACCGCACCGGACGGCGGTAAACGCGGCGCAGGTTCGGGCGTTGAACCGAATGGACCGGCGGTTGTTCGATGCGGGCAGGCTGGGCGCGGCGCCTGGCTAGAGACGCGGCGCCCCAATTGCAAGACGCCAGAGTTATGGGTTCCTCCGCACCTCGGATAGACGCCGAAGAAGCCGGGCTGCGGTATGTCACTGGGGAAGGCCCATGTATTCGCCGAATCCGGCGCGGCCGATCGTTTCGCTACCTGGATGCGACTGGGAAGCCCTTGCACGACCAGCGGCGCCTGGAACGCATTCAGTCGCTGGTGATTCCGCCGGCATGGGAGGATGTTTGGATCTGTCCCTCGGCCAACGGCCATCTGCAAGCAGTTGGCCGCGATGCTAAGGGGCGCAAGCAGTATCGCTATCATCCGCGGTACCGGGCGCATCGCGACGAGGCCAAGTTCAGCCGCATGATCGCCTTCGGAACTGTGTTGGCATTAATGCGGCGGCGCATCGAGCGCGATCTAAGGCGGCGGGGATTGCCGCGGGAGAAGGTGTTGGCGACGGTGGTCAAGCTGCTGGAAACCACTTACATTCGCGTGGGCAATGACGAGTACGCGCGGGAAAACGACTCCTTTGGGCTCACCACAATGAAAGACCGCCACGTACGAATCGCCGGCGCGCGGCTGCAATTCCAATTTCGCGGGAAGAGCGGTCAAGACCATCTCGTCGCATTGACCGACCGCCGGCTGGCTCGCATTGTCAAAGCGTGCCGGGACTTGCCAGGCTACGAGCTGTTTCAATACGTAGATGCGCATGGCGCGACTCACCGCATCGATTCGGGCGACGTGAATGAGTACGTCCGTCGCCTGACGGGGCACGATTTTACGGCCAAGGATTTTCGTACCTGGGCGGGGACGCTGCTTGCCGCGCGCGAGCTGGATGCGGCGGGACCGCCCGCGAGCGCTACGGCGGCCAAGCGCGGCATCGTAGCGGCCGTAAAGACCGTCGCGCGGCAGTTGGGCAACCGGCCGGCAACGTGCCGTAAGTATTACATACACCCGGCGATCTTCGATGCGTACGCGGACCGGTCGTTGTTCGAAGTGATGCAACAAGGGCGGGAGCAGCAGGCGGCCTACGAAGGCAAGGGCCTGCGGGCGGAGGAGTATTCGGTGATGGTGGTTATTGCGAAGCGCCAGGAGATGGCGGCGCGGGCGGCCTGATTTCGTAACCGCGGCATTGCAGAACGGGCAGACGGGGATACTTGGGAAAGGTTGGGTCGGTGAGCGCGCGCTGGCAGAGGTAGAAGGCGCTCCCGCGATCGGAACGGATTATGCGAGTGTGCAGGCAACTCGCGCACAAGCCGACAGTTCCATGCGTAGGATTGGCTTGCGGCATATCGCGCAAATGCAATATCGCAGAATGACAGGCGAACCGCCCGCCGGGTTAAAACGTGATACCGAGAAGAAATTCCGCCTGGTTTTGGTTGCTCTTAAGGAATCCGCTGGAATCGATGATTTGCGTCGATCCCCAGCGTGTATAGCGTATCTCCGGCATGATGTGGATTACGAAGTGAAGATCCACGCCCCCGCCGAGGACGAATCCAGCGGTCGAATTTTTGTGAACAAGGGTTGGCGTTCCATTCGAAACCGATTGCGACACGCTTTGTGAGACGCCCGTGAGCGTGTCCCACGCGATGCCGGCATCAAGATAGGGCCGTACGATCTTCGCTGGAAAACGGTACTTCAGAAGCACGGGAAATTCCCAGTTGCCGCTATTGAAGTTCGCAACCTGCGCGCCAGTTTGAAAGATTCCGGAAGAGGTGTAGCTCATGTGCCGGTAGAGAGCATCCACCTCCACGCCGATACCAAAGGGGAAATGCAGCTCTGCCGTGGGCCCAATGATATAGCGGCTGGTGTTTGGGTTAAATGAAAAGCTCTGGCTCTGCACCGTAGTGAAGAAATCGGTGAGCGGTACGCCGGCCTTGATACCGCCTGAAAATAATTGGCTCCATGCCGGGCTGGAAGTAAGAAGAAGGATGAGGACAAGGCGCTTCGTCATTGTGATTTCATTGTACGGAACGGCGCGCTGAACGCCCGGTATGGAATCACACGCGTAGACTGAATGATTCGCCCAAATAAACGCGTTTCACTTCCGGGTCGCGCTCTAGCGCTTCGGGCGTGCCGCCGCGGAAGATACGGCCCTCATTGATGATGTAGGCGCTATCGGTGACGATTAGCGTTTCGCGCACGTTGTGATCGGTAATCAGAATGCCGATGCCGCTCCGTTTCAAGTCGAAGATAATGCGCTGCAACTCGAGAACCTGGATGGGATCGATCCCCGAAAAGGGCTCGTCGAGTAGCAGGAAGCGGGGATCGATCACGAGGGATCGGGCGATTTCCACGCGCCGCCGTTCGCCGCCCGAGAGCATGTAGCCGCGGCTGCGGCGGACTTTATCGAGACCCAGTTGGTCGATAAGCCGCTCCATTTTTTCGCGGCGCTCGCGGTTACGGAGGGGCAGGGTTTCCAGAATCGCCATCAGGTTCTCTTCCACCGTCAGCTTGCGGAAGACCGACGCCTCCTGGGGAAGATAGCTGATGCCGCGGCCCGCGCGTTTATACATGGGCAACTGCGTGATGTCCTGATCGTCGAGCAGAACGTTGCCCGAATCCGCTGAAATGAGGCCGACGATGATATAGAACGAGGTGGTCTTGCCTGCGCCGTTCGGGCCAAGCAAGCCAACGACTTCGCCTTGCTTGACGCTGATCGAAACGTCGTGCACGACGCGCCGTCCCCGATACGACTTGGAAATCTCACGTGTTTTGAGTTCGCTCATGCCGAGACTATTTCTTCTTCTTATTCCGGATGAGGCGGCTCTGCACTGGATTCCCGTCGGCCCCGTTTCCCTGAAGACTACCATCGTCGGCGCGGTAGATCAATTCCGGGCCTTGCATTTTGCCAGCCACGCTGTCGACCAATAAAGGTTGGCCGCCGCGCAGAATCACACGTTCGTCGTCTGTGTAGTACTCGCTGTGCTCGGCTGTCCCGGTGCGGGTACGGCCAGGGATGGTTTGAACGATTTTGACGTCGCCATCGGCGAATGCCTTCTCCAGGCGGTCATCGGCGCCTTCGGCGGCCAGATAGGCTCTTAGGTCCTGACTCTTCACTAACATGTTCGGCCGCGTAAGCTGCGTGCCGCCGGTGTAAACCGCCAGGCGGTCGGCGTCTGTATAGACGAGATGCGGCGAGCGAACGACGGTAAGCACAGGTTTGACGCCCTTCTTTTTTTCATCCTCTTTGGGTTCCTCCCAGAGGCTGGAGATAACGGCGCCATCGGCGACCAGATTTTTCTTCTTGCGGTCGAGATCGATCTTGTCGGCCTCGATGCGGTTGGCGCCCTGCCACATCATGGCGGATCCCTGATAGTGGATGATCTGGTTGTGGTCCGTGGACTGCATATGCGCCGCCTGGCCTTGAAGGGGTTCGTCGCCGTTGAGGAGTTGAGCATTCTTCTTCGTATCTTTTTCCGGCATGCGGCTCGATTTCACGTTGCCATCGGCCGAGAAATCGCCGGTACTTTCATTGATGCGGATTCGATCGGCGGTGGTGGAGCCGGTGGAGTCCCACATACGCGCGGAGGAATCGAGCAGCATGACATTGGCCGTGTAGTCGAGCGAAGCGCGCTGAGCCCGAGCGTGGCGATCGCCCTCGTCGAAAACGAACCCGCCCTGTTGTTCCATGACGGAGGGCTTGCTGGTCTTGGGATCGAAGCGCGCGGAAAGTTCGTGGCTCGAGGTAATAGAAGGCGCCGTGTGGCCGCGTTTGCGCTCTTCCGCATTGGGATCGGTGGTCGTCTTGACGTCGGTTGCGTGAAAGGCGTCGATACGGTTCTGCGCGCCGTAGGCAATCAGCATATCGTTGCCTGAGAGAACGCGATGGTGCTGCGCGGGTAGGTTGGGCAGGAACTCCAGGACGCCGGGCGCATGCGTGATGACGCGATCGATGTCCTTGCCGCCGGGGCGCATCTTCATTTCCAGATTTTCGCTCCGTAAGATATGGGTTTCGCTCAACTCTTTACCGGGGATGGGAAGCGGCTTGGCCTGCGCTACAGCCTGACCGCTAGCGGCGACGCGGTTAAGCTGACTCTCCTTCTTGCCGGAAGAGCTCACCACGTCGAAGTTCATTTCCACGTGGTTGCCGCTCACGGTGGTTTCGGCCGTTTCCGAGGTTTCCAGCAGATGTCCGTTGCCTTCGCCGGTTATTTTCTGGATTTCGCCCTTTTCGTCGAAATCCATCAACAGATCGTCGGCGGAGTATTGCAGCTTGCGCGCGTGACTGACATCGGCCCCCGGGTAGTCTTCCGTGCCATGCGCGTGGGTGGCATGGACTTGCTGAATATATTCGCGATTGCGAAGTTTGATGAGCGGGTTCTCGCCTTCGACGACGGTGTTTTCGCGCGTGAATTTCCCCCAAGGCGAGAGGAGGACTTCCCCGCTGGCTTCGTGATAGATCAAGCTGCCGGCCTCGATGGTGATGGGCTTGACGCCCGGCGGGTGACGGTGAACGATTACGTCCTTCTTGAGTTGCAGCTCATGGCTGTCGGGATCGTACGTCGCGCCGGTGGCCTGGCCATCGCCATTCTCGAAGGTAAAGATGGCCCACTGATCGGTGTCGGCGTGGCCGTTGTCCGTGTCGAGAGTAACGCCCGCGCTCTTAATGGACACCAGCTCGTGCTTCGACTCCCCGGAAGTAGGCACGCTGAGCGTGATCTGCACCTGTCCTTCGGAATGAAATCTGTGTTCGTTAGCGAAGAAGGAAGCCTCGGCGGTTTTGACGAGGTTGTACGACTTGCAATCCTTGTTAAAGAGCTTCAGGGTGACATCGCGCATATCGACGCGCGAAGAATCCTTCAACTGGCGATGGCTGCCGGCTTCAATGAAGTACTTATCGCAGGGGCGGTTAGCGGGCTTTTCGCTCCAGGTATCGCGTTCGCCGATGAAATTGAGATCGTCGGGCAGACTCTGCGGCCGGGCCGGTGACGCGGCCTTGATCGTCTTCTTTTGGTCGAGGTAGGTGACGACGACACCGCTTAAGATCGCGGCAATTGCCACCAGCAAGAGCCATCGCGTGCCTCGCATTGGTTACTTCTAATATATCGCCGTGAGCGGCGTGACCGCCGATAGACGGCGTGAAATGAAGGCACACTCGCTACAATAGCTGCATGATGCTTGCCGCGCTGGGTCCTCTTATCGCGGCCGTGGCGCTGCTTGGTTTGTGGTCTGTGATCGTCCGGCGGAAGTAGGTTCGGCTTAAATCATTCATGCAATTTCATCTTTTAGAAGCTTTACTCAACGTAGTCATGCTGTGGATTCTCACCGCGCCGCACGAATTCGCGCATGCGTGGGTTGGAACCAAGCTGGGTGACGATACCCCGCGCCTGGATGGCCGGGTGACTCTCAATCCGCTGGCGCACATTGATTGGATAGGCACGGCGCTGCTGCCCTTCGTGACGTCGCTCTTCGGCGGCGGTTTTATCGGATGGGGCAAGCCGGTTCGCTCAGACGTTTCGAAGCTCAAAGGCGGTTGGAACGGATTGCTGCTGGTGGCCTTGGCGGGGCCCTTCAGCAATGTAATCATGGCGGTAGTGTTGGCGGCGGCAGCCTTGTTCGCGGTAGGCCGGTTTCCGGAACTTGCGCAGTATCTCGCCAATGGCGTGCGCCTGAGCCTCTATCTGGCGATTTTTAACATGCTGCCGATTCCGCCGCTGGATGGCTCGAAGTTTCTGCTGGCGGCGCGGATTCCGATGTCGATTTATCGTGAGATTGCTCGCGGCGGGTTCATGCTGCTGATTCTGGCCGTTGGATTCTCAGACATTGGGCGGTGGATGAGTCATTGGAGCGATGCAGGCGCCCGAACGATTTTCGGAGTTCTGCGGTGATTCACATTCTGGGCGGCGGTCTGGCTGGTTCGGAAGCTGCCTGGCAGCTTGCCCGGCGCGGGTTGCGAGTCACGCTCTACGAGATGCGTCCGGTCCGTCCGACGCAGGCGCATCACGGCGACCAGTTGGCGGAGCTGGTGTGCAGTAATTCGCTGAAGTCCGAGCAGGAATCGACTGCGCCATGGCTGCTCAAAGAGGAACTGCGGCGGCTCGATTCACTGCTGCTTACGGTGGCGCAAAAAGCGCGCGTGCCGGGCGGGCATGCGCTTACCGTCGATCGCGATATCTTCGCGGCGGAGGTTACGGCGGCTGTTGCGTCTGAGCCGCTGATCGAACTACGGCGCGAGGAGGTGACCTCTGTTCCGGAGGACGGCATCTCCATTATCGCCACAGGGCCGCTAACCAGCGATGCGTTGGCGGCATCCATCGCGCGCCTTACGGGAAGCGAAAGGCTCTTCTTCTACGACAGCATCAGCCCTATCGTGGATGCCGAGACGGTGGATACCAATGTGGCATTCTGGGCCTCGCGCTACGGAAAATCCACAGACGGTACGGACGATTATCTGAACTGCCCGCTCGATCGCGAACAATATGAACGCTTCGTGGACGAGTTGCTCGCAGCCCAGAGCGTACCCGCGCACATCGGCGAGGATGCCGTGTGCTATTTCGAGGCATGCCTGCCCATTGAAGAGATTGCGCGACGCGGCCGGGAAACGCTTCGCTTCGGACCCATGAAGCCAATGGGTCTGGACGACCCGCGCACCGGCCGGCGTCCCTACGCGGTCGTGCAACTACGGCAGGAAAATCTGCGCGCGCAAAGTTTCAATCTGGTTGGCTTTCAAAACCACATGCGATTCGGCGAACAACAGCGCGTGCTGCGGCTGATTCCGGGGTTGGAACGCGCCGAGTTCCTGCGCTATGGCCAGATTCATCGCAACACATACATCAATGCGCCCGCGCTGTTGACGCCTACGCTGCAGTTGCGCTCCCGGCCAGAGGTGCTGTTTGCGGGACAGATTTCGGGCGTGGAAGGCTACGTGGAATCTATCGCGACCGGCTTAATAGCGGGGTTGCACGCGGCGGCGCTGGCGCGAGGCGAGGAGCCGCGCCCTTTACCGCGGGAGACGGCGCTGGGGTCGCTGTGCCACTACATTTCGTGCGCCGATGCGCGCGACTACCAACCGGCGAACATCACGTTCGATCTCCTGCCCCAGTTGGACGACGCTACGCGCAACCGGTTACGGCGTGATAAGAAGGCGCGGCATGCTGAGGTGTGCCGGCGCGCGCAGGCGGCGCTCGATTGCTACCTCTACGCCAATGTCTGAGCTGGCTCGGCAAATCGAAGCGTTCCTCGATAACTTGAAGCGCGAGGGCGCTTCGGAGCATACGATACTGGCGTACGCCGGCGACCTGGCGCAATTTCTGGAATACCTTTCACCGCCCGAATTGGAGCCGCCAGCGCCGCGGGCGGTCGATCAACTGCTGCTGCGCGAGTGGATGGCATCGCTCTATCAGCAAGGGCTGGGCGCGACCAGCATTCAACGGAAGCTGGCGGCGGTTCGCAGCCTGTTCAAATTCATGCTGCGGGAGGGCGTGATTGCAGTGAACATAGCGCGGCTGGTGCGCACACCCAAGGCGCCGAAGCGGCTGCCCGAAGTGATGACGGCGGAACAGACCAATCGTCTGCTGGATGGCGTGGCGGCTAATGACCTGGCGCGGCCGTATCCTGCGCGAGACCGCGCGCTCTTTGAACTGCTCTATGGCTGCGGCGTGCGTGTGAGCGAACTGGCCGGTCTCGACCTGGACGATCTCGATCGCGCCGAAGGCTGGATTCGCGTGCGCGGCAAGGGCCGTAAAGAGCGGCAGGTTCCGCTGCCAGGCAAAGCGGCGGAGGCCCTCGATCGGTATCTCAACGAACGCGCCATTGTCTCGGGTGAGCGTGCGGTCTTTCTCAACCATCGCGGAAGCCGCATTACGGTGCGCGGCATCCACGGCATCGTGAAGCTCTATGCCACGGCGTTGAGCGGCGATCCGTCCCTTCACCCGCACAGTTTCCGCCACGCTTACGCGACGCACCTGCTTGCTGATGGCGCCGATCTGCGCGCCATTCAGGAACTACTTGGCCATGCGCGCCTTTCCACTACGCAGAAGTACACGCAGGTTGCTCTTACGGATCTCATGGCGGTCTACGACAAGGCGCACCCCAAGGCTAAAGCGCGGTGAGTTTACGCAAGGAGATCGGGCCCATGCTACAACTCGCGGCCCCGCTTGCGCTGACCGAGCTTGGCTGGATGGTGATGGGCGTCGTGGACACGATTATGGCAGGCCGTCTCAACGCGACCGCTGTCGGCGCGGGAACGCTTGCCAACATGCTGTTCTACCCCATAGCGATTTGCGGCGCGGGCTTGCTGTTGGGGATGGATACGCTGGTGGCCCAGGCATTCGGAGCCGGCGACGAGCGCGACTGCCGCCGCAGTCTGGTAAACGGCATGTGGCTGGCGGCCGCGGCTTCGCCGGTGGTTTGTGCAATTCTATGGCTGCTTATTCCCGCGCTGAAAGCTTCCGGCGTGAATGCCAACGTGTTCGCGCAATTCGAGCCCTACCTTATAGCGCTGATGTGGGGCATTCCTCCGCTGCTTTTCTACGCCGTGTTTCGCCGTTACCTACAGGCAGTGAATCTGGTGAAGCCGATGCTGTTTGCCATGATTTCGGCGAACGTTTTGAACCTTGTCGGTAACTGGGCGCTGATGTTCGGTCACGCGGGCGCGCCGGCCATGGGACTCACGGGTTCCGGCTGGTCCACGACCATCTCGCGAGTCTATATGGCGGCTGTGGGTGTAGCCGCGGTGGTTTGGTATGAGCGGCGTACGGGACGGGTATTGCTTAAGGTTTCGTGGGCGCCGGATGTTAAGCGCATGGTCGAATTGGTCCGGCTCGGATTACCCGCGGCGCTGCAGATTTTGTTCGAAGGCTCAGTCTTCGGACTGGTGACGGTGTGGGCAGCGCGCCTGGACGAAGCGTCACTGGCGGCACATAGCATTGCGGTGCAGGTAATTGCGACCAACTTCATGATCCCGCTCGGAATCAGTTCCGCCGCGGCGGTGAGAGTCGGGCAGGCGATTGGCCGAGGCGACCGGCCTGGCGCGGCGACCGCGGGATGGACCGCTCTTGGCATCTCCACAGTCTTCATGGGGTCGGCTGCGATTGTAATGATCGTAGCGCCCGAGGCAATTGTGCGGCTATTCATAGCCGACCCGGCGGTGGTCACAATGGGGGCCGTGTTGCTGCGACTGGCAGCGCTTTTCGAACTATTTGATGGATTCCAGGTCGTTGCCACGGGCGCCCTGCGGGGGCTCGGCGATACGCGTTCGCCGATGATCGCGCATCTGCTGGGATATTGGGCAATAGGCGTGCCGGCGGGTTACGTGATTTGTTTTCCGTTGCATTGGGGCGCGCCGGGAATTTGGGTTGGCCTCACGACCGCGTTGATCTTAATCGGCCTGGTGCTTGTGGCGGCGTGGTGGCGAGAAGTAGGCTAGAACGACCACAGAACGCTGGAATAGCCGGTGTTCGCGTGGAAGTCCTGGTTGTATCCGAAGACGTGGAACAGTTCGTTGTAATCGTAAAACTGCCAGCCGACGTTCCAGCGAACTTTAGGCGAGATCTTAAACGATAATCGCGCGAGCGGCGATTGGTACGTAAGCGGGAAGGTTTGCACGGAAGCCAGTATGGGAATTGTGGGGTCTGATACGATCGGCAAGCCAGACTCGCGGCCGCCGATCACCACCGGACCGCCAATCGAGCCCAGCGGTATTCCGCTTACCGTGGGCGAGGGGGTCGAGCGCCCGTCGCCGGTGTCTTTCACAATGCTGTATCCCAGGTAGAGATTCGCGCGCCGCCCTATGCCGATCTGCACGCCTAAGTTGCCGGCGTGGATGTTACTCAGATAGATAGATTGGCCGGTAGTGAGTTGTGGGCGCGTCAAACCCGAAAAGAACGCGAGGAATGAGTTACTGTCTATGTGCTGCTGCGAGTAACTGGCATCCAGCGTGATCCAACCTTTCGGGGCCCATGAGGCGCCGGCATTGTAATTGCGAGAGTGCGAACTGGCAATCAGGAACCCGAACTGTGGGTTCGCGTTGTAGATTTCCTTATATTGCGCGGAAAGCTGAAGTTTCTTTAGCCGGTAAGCCACCCGTCCGCCGAGCGTCTGAAAGTGCGCAGGGCTCTGTGGCGTCAGCGGGTGGCTTGAGCGATCTACTTCGCCTTCCAGATTAATCATTAAGCCCTGAATCGGCCGGATGCGTATGCCCGCCACGCCGGCCTGCAGAATGTTTACGACGCCGTAGCTGTTTGTGCCTAGAGGGCTGGGGGAATCGAAGGCGCCGGCCCCTTGGATGGTGCTAACCAGGCGATCCGAATAATGATAGCCGGCGTAGACGCCAAGCCATTTAGAGACCCGGTAATCGATATCGCTCGCATTATCGACGGTGCGTACGCCAAGATACTGGAAGGAGAGCGTGGAGCCCAGGTTCAGGCCTGTGTAAACTTCCGAATAAACGGAATCGCCGCTCATGCGTTGACTGTTTACGGAGGTGTTATTCGAAATCGTTAGCCGGTCTGTGGGAAACAGGCTGAGATTCAGATCGCCAATCAGGTCTGGCCGCTCGGCTTGACCGCCGACCGCGATCTGTCGCGTGACCGATGCGCCGAATTGCCCAATGCCGCCGGCGAACTCGTTGAGGGAGAAATTGCCGACCCCTTTGGTATAGACGATGCGGGCGTTGAGTCCCCAGAGTTTGCGCCGCGTGAACAAATTGCCCAGCCAGGCTGGACTGCGCCCGTGCAACCGTTGCGGCCGCGAGAACTGCTGCAGCACGCTCGAATCGTTGGGATTGAGCGCGCCGAACTGACCCAATAAGGTATAAGGCGTATCGTCCTTGTAATACTCCCAGCGATGCAGCAGGGTCAGGTGGAAGCCGGCAAGTTCGCCATCCACGCCGAAGCGATATTCGTTCCATTGCTGCTTGACGTTGCTGAAAACGGGAAAGGCTTCGCCGCTGGTATTAAATTCCTGCGCGGTGGAAAGAGCCGGCCCGTCGTCTGAATTTCGGCTATATCCGATGTGAAACCGGATCTTCGACTGAGGCAGCAAGGTCAGATCGTGATCTTGCAAAGTGCGCGTCGTATCCATCAAGTGCTGTCCGGCCGCAACGGTGAGGCCGGGATTGAAATAGTCGTCGAGCCTCCACGTGAGGTTGTACTGATAGAGGCCGTTCTTCTGCACCCGCAAGATGGCCGATTGATACGGATCGTTGCCCAAGCCGATGGTATTGAGCAGAATTCCGTCAAACCATTTTCCGTGGCCATCTTTCGATTCGATCGAGAGGCTGCTTCCGAGAAGACGAATCCCGTTGCCGTAGTTCACAACGCTGCGGTATTCTCCGGAATTGCCAGAAACGGAATTGAACCGGTAGCCGGTCTCATAAGACTGGGTGATGTTATAGCCGCCCACGTCTTCGCCGCGCGGTGGCCCAACTTGTTCCGGCGTAGGCGCAACCACCTGTTGCGCCGCCGCGGCGCCGACGATTGCGAAGAGTAAGTAGATTCGCTTCATGGCGTCACCTCAGAAAGTATTGATCGGCGTTGGAACCGTGTATCCGCACGTGACACGTTGTACACTTCTGAAATTTCGGATCGAGCAGGTTATGGCGCGCCGATTGAATATCGACGCCCTGGTTACGCGTGCCGGTTCCGCCGCCATTGTGGCATTCCAGACAGATAGTGAACACTATCGGACGCTTCAATAACTTCGCGTTCATCGAGCCGTGCGGATTGTGGCAAATCTGGCATCCCTCCACGCTAACGCTAGGATGCGCGAAGACGAAGGGACCGCGCTTATCTACATGGCACTTCAGACACGGTGGATTGGAATCGGAAGCGCGCTCTAACATGGTCGGGTGCAGGGCCATGCCGTCCGTTGCCGTGAATGCGCCGTGGGGGTTGTGGCAATCGGAACATTGCATAAAGCCCTCATTAATGCGGTGATGGGAGGGCATTTCGAACTGCGCGCGGATGTTGGCATGACACCCATAGCAGGTTTCATTCTGCTTTTTCGCCAGAAGAAACTTCGCGGTGGTCGAGTGGTGAATCGAATGGCAACTGGTGCAAGCTACGCCATTCAACGTATGTTGAGATCGTTGAATATTAGACTTACTAAGATCCTTAGCGTGGCATGTAAGGCAATCTTCCAATACAGCCCTGGGCTGCATCAATGAGAATGCATGCGGGATTGTCGTTTTTCCGCCGCCCGCCGCCACATGCGCCTGAGCGGGGCCATGACAGCCCTCGCAGCCGGTCCGATCCGGCGGAGTGTTACCCATGGCGATGCTCTTAAAGTGGGGATTCTTATAGAAGTTACTCCAGATTTCGGCATGGCACGTCTTGCAAACGTCATTGCCCACATAACCCGAAGGGGCCGCCGAGCCCGCTGGAGCCGCTGTTTGAGCGGGAGTCTGCGCCCATGCGCCGAGGACGAAAAGCTGAGGCAAGAGCAGGAATAGGCTGGTGGCGCGTGCCATACTCAATGATGATAACGGACGCTTCCTGCGAAGGCGCTCTATGGCGGAAATTTTTACGAACTTATTACCTCGCGTTGTGCCGCGGGTCGAAACTGGTCACCGCAAAATCGTAACGCCACTTCCAGTTCCCGAATCAATCCCAATTTTCGAAGAGCTTTATCGAACAGAACCGCGCGCCATGCGCGGACAGCCGCCGGTGATCTGGCATCGCGCCGACGGCTTTCAGGTCTATGATGCATGGGGTAACTGCTGGATCGATTGGTCCTCGGGTGTTTTGATCGCGAACGCGGGTCATGGCCGTAAAGAGATCGTCGACGCCATTGTGCACCAGGCGCAATCGCAGCTTCTCACTACGTTTTCATTCGCCAACCAACCTCGCGCCAGGCTCACTGCCCGTCTGGTGGAAATTCTTCCCGAACCACTGAAGAAGGTGTTCCTCTTTTCCACGGGCTCTGAGGCGATCGAATGCGCTGTGAAACTTTGCCGCATATTTGGGGTGAAGACCGGAGGACGGTCGAAGCACACCATCGTGTCGTTCGAGAAATCATTTCATGGTCGAACCCTGGGGGCGCAGCAAGCGGGGGGAATTCCTGAGTTGAAGGAATGGATCGTCAACCCCGATCCCGGCTTTGTGCAGGTTCCGTTTCCCGACGGGTTCCGCTCGCGAGACACCTCGTTCGAGAGTTTTGAAAAGGCATTGCGCGAACGCGGCGTAGAGCCGCAGACCGTGGCCGGCGTGGTGATGGAAACCTATCAAGGCGGCAGTTCCGCGCTGGCGCCGCCCGGCTACGTCCAATCTCTGAGGCAGTGGTGTTCGGGAAAGAAGGCGCTCTTAGTATGCGACGAAATCCAGGCGGGTTTTGGCCGTACGGGCACGCTGTGGGGATTTGAGCAGTATGGAATTGTGCCCGATCTGGCGGTGTTTGGAAAAGGCATCTCGGGCTCCCTGCCACTTTCCGCGGTAACCGGGCGTCCGGATGTGCTGGATATGAATCCGCCCCTTAGTATGACCTCGAGCCACGCGGGGAATCCGGTCTGTTGCGCGGCCGCGTTGGCATCGATCGATTTGATCTTGAAAGAGAATCTGGCCGGGCGCGCCGCGGAAATGGGCGAGATCTTATTCCGAAGATTACACGCATTGGCCGCGCGTCAGCCACGAATCGGGTGCGTGGCCGGAAAAGGTCTGGTTGCCGGTCTTGCATGCGTGCTGCCAGGAACTACGGAACCGGATAGCGCGCTCGCATTTGACGTGGTGCGAAGGGCGATGGAAAAGGGCGTTCTGATGTTTGCGCCCGTGGGGTTTGGCATGGCAACGGTCAAGATCTGTCCACCGCTTGTGATAACCAAGGATGCCCTGGAAGAGAGTTGCGACGCGCTGGAAGAGGCGTTCGTAGAGGCTGTGGGCGAACGAGCGGCCGTCGCGTGAGCGTTTCGGAAGTGCTGGTCGTGGGCGGTGGAATGATCGTACATGACCAGATTCTGCCCTCGCTCTATCATTTGCAACGCTTGGGACGGTTGGGCGCGATTCGAGTTTGCGCTCGCCGCGCCGAGACTTTGCAATCGCTGGCCGAGTCCGAACAGCTACGCCGCGCCTTCCCGGGACAGAGCTTCAACGCGACTCCAGAGCCATTCGCCGATGCACTGAGAAAGCTATCGTCGCGGCAGATCGTCTTCATCGCCGTCCCCGATCAGTTGCATTACGAATTCATCATGATGGCGCTGTCTCGCGATCAGCACGTTTGTACCGTGAAGCCATTGGTGCTTGAGGCGCGACATGGGGCCCAGATTGCCTCCGAAGCGGAACGGCGTGGGTTGGTGGTCGCGATTGACTATCACAAGCGCTTCGACGATCGCAGCCTGATGGCGCGCCGCGCCTATCGCGAAGGTCGATTCGGGGAGTTTCGGCTGGGAACGGCCTGCCTGCTCGAAAAATGGCATTACCGGCGCTCGAATTTTCAGAACTGGCTAACCGCGGACTATTCAGACGCATTCACTTATATCGGATGCCACTATGTCGACCTGGTTCACTTCATCACGGGGCTTATGCCGGAGGCAGTGAGCGTTTACGGAATTCGCGACCGGTTTCCTAATTCGGCGGAGGGTTATCTATGGACGGACGCAAGAGTGATTTGGGAAAACGGTGGGTGCCTGAACGTGCAAAACGCGCTCGGCTATCCCGATGCCGCGCCCGGATCGAACACGCAAGGCCTCACAATGTACTGCCAGGGCGGCGCGGACGGCGGACTGATCGCACATTCCGATCAGTACCGCGGCTTGAAGTATTCGTACGCCAATCCGCCGTCATATGCGGAGCCTAGTCCGGATTATTTTCAGTACGTCGAGTGGAATGGCCCGGGCCTCGCGCCGGTTGGTTATGGGTATCGATCCATCGAGCAGATGATGGAGGCGGCCGCGGCTGGGAAGGTAGATTCTCCGCTGCTCGCCACGGCTTCTAACAGCGCGTTTAACGATGCGGTAATCGAGGCTGGACGCCTTTCATTGCTAGATGGCGGGCGAACAGTGCGAATCAGCGACGTGAATACGGGATCGGTATAGAGGCGTCGGCCATCGCGGAAGTCACCGTCCCCAAAATGTGCGATTCCGCGCCGCGCATGCGGATCATGCTGCACAAAGTAGATTTTTCCGCAAAAAAACTATTACAGGCGGGCCTATACTTACGAATGCCTGGGCGTTGCTACATGCCCCGCGGAGGCCCCGAGATGCCGGAAGACCTTGTTCCGTATGGGCGCAAGACTCAGCGCCCGCCTGCCGTCAAGGAAGTTCACGTACTCTGGATCACAGCCGGGCTGAGCTGCGATGGAGACTCGGTCTCCGTCACAGCCGCGATGCAGCCAAGCATTGAAGATATCCTGCTTGGCGCAATTCCCGGCTTGCCAAAAGTTCACTTACATAACCCCGTCTTAGCCTATGAGGTTGGTGACGACTTCATGAAGTATTGGTATGAGGCTGAGAAGGGCAAGCTAGACCCATTCGTCTTAGTTATCGAAGGCTCTGTTCCTAACGAAAAAATTAAGCGCGAAGGGTATTGGGCGGCTCTCGGGACGAATCCCAGAACCGGCCAGCCCATTACCACCTGCGAGTGGATTGATCGCTTGGCGCCGAAGGCATGGGGTGTGGTTGCGGCTGGAACCTGCGCGACTTACGGCGGCATTCATGCCATGGAAGGCAATCCGACGGGTTGCATGGGACTTGCCGATTACCTGGGGTGGAATTGGACCTCGAGCGCCGGCTTACCGATCGTGAACGTGCCCGGGTGCCCGGTGCAGCCGGATAACTTCACCGAAACGCTGCTCTATCTGTTGTATCAAGCGGCGGGACTCGCTCCCATGATTCCGCTCGACGACCGTTTAAGGCCTAAGTGGTTATTCGGCGAGACAGTTCATCATGGATGCGACCGCGCCGGTTACTACGAAGAGGGCGTGTTCACACAGGAATACGGTACCCCGGAGTGTCTCGTCAAGATCGGTTGCTGGGGACCAGTGGTCGATTGCAATGTCACGAAGCGCGGTTGGATGGCGGGTATCGGAGGGTGTCCCAATGTGGGCGGCATCTGTATTGGCTGTACCATGCCAGGGTTCCCGGATAAGTTCATGCCGTTTATGGATGAACCACCCGGCGCCTCTGTCTCCTCCAATTTAATCCGCGCATATGGAGGCGCAATTCGCGCGCTTCGTTCCATTACGAATCACACAGTGAATAAAGAGCCTAAATGGCGGCATCCCGGCGATAAGTTGACCACGGGCTACCGTCCCAGATCTTACTAGAAAGAGAAGGGAGAGATAACGTGGCCACCTTAACGCAAAGCCCATCGCAATCTCAGCAACAAACCCCCCGTCTGGTTGAAATGAACTGGGATCCGATTACACGCATAGTCGGAAGCCTGGGCATTTATACCAAGATCGATTTCGCCAACAAACAGGTGGCGGAGTGCCACAGTACCTCGTCTATCTTTCGGGGCTATAGCATATTCATGAAGGGAAAGGATCCGCGTGATGCGCACTTCATTACCAGCCGCATTTGCGGAATCTGCGGAGATAACCACGCCACCTGCGCGAATTATACGCAGAATATGGCGTTCGGCGTTCAGCCTCCGCCAATGGCTGAGTGGATCGTCAATCTGGGCGAAGCGGCCGAGTACATGTTCGACCACAACATCTTCCAGGACAACCTCGTGGGCGTTGATTTTTGCGAAATGATGGTGAAGGAGACGAACCCCAGCGTCTATGCCAAAGCTCAGCAAACCGCTGCGCCGCACTCGAACGACCACGGGTTCCGGACGATCGCCGATATTATGAAGGCGCTAAATCCGTTCACCGGCGAGTTCTATCGGGAAGCGCTTCAAATGAGCCGGATGACGCGTGAGATGTTCTGCCTGATGGAAGGCCGCCATGTCCATCCTTCCACGCTTTATCCTGGCGGCGTCGGCACCGTACCCACGATTCAGCTTTTCACTGACTATCTGACGCGTCTGATGAAGTATGTGGAGTTCATGAAGAAGGTTGTGCCGTTGCATGACGACCTGTTCGACTTCTTCTATGATGCGCTGCCCGGATATGAGAAAGTTGGCCAACGCAGAATTCTGACTGGCTGTTGGGGATCTTTTAACGATCCGGACCACTGCGATTACAAATATGAGCATATGTCCGACTGGGGGCGGAAGATGTTTGTCACACCCGGTATCGTGGTGGACGGTAAGTTAGTCACTACGGACCTGGTCGATATTAATCTTGGTATTCGCATCCTGCTTGGCAGCTCTTTCTACGACGATTGGCAGGGCGGCCAGACGTTTGTCAAAGAAGATCCTCTTGGCAATCCGGTCGATCAGCGTCATCCTTGGAACCAGACCACCACTCCGCGCCCTCAGAAGCGCGACTTCAAGGGTAAGTACACATGGGTTATGTCGCCGCGCTGGTACGATAAGCGCACGGGCGACTATCTTGCTCTCGATACCGGTGGCGGTCCCCTCGCGCGGTTCTGGGCCACGGCGCTCGCGGGTCTGGTCGATTTCGGATACGTCAAAGCAACGGGACATAGCGTAAAAATCTATCTTCCAAAGACGGCGAGCAAACCCGAAGTGGAGTTCGAATGGAAGATTCCGCGGTGGAGCAATGCGATTGAGCGGGATCGCGCACGCACGTACTTCCAGGCGTACGCGGCCGCGGCCGCCTTACATTTCGCGGAGAAGGCAATGGCTGAGCTGCACGCGGGAAGAACCAAAACCTGGAACGATTTCCGCGTACCCGACGAAGCAATTGGATGCGGCTTCCACGAGGCCGTGCGCGGCGTACTCTCTCATCATGTCGTGATTCGCGGCGGTAAGATCGCCAATTATCATCCCTATCCGCCGACGCCATGGAATGCGAGTCCGCGCGATTCGTTCGGCACTCCGGGGCCATATGAAGACGCAGTGAAAAATACGCCCATATTCGAGGAAAACGGACCCGAGAACTTCAAGGGCATCGATATCATGCGCGCCGTGCGTAGCTTCGATCCCTGTCTGCCTTGTGGCGTCCACATGTACCTCGGCAATGGGAAGGTCTTGGAAACCCGCCACTCGCCGATGTTCGGAATGCAGGCGCCAGCGTGAATGGGGCGGCGATAGAAGCGCTTGTGGAGAAGGTGCGGTCGTTCCCGGACCCTGCGGAAAGGGATGCATCGCTCGAGTTGGTACAAGCCGTGATGGACTTACACGCCGCCGGGATCGAGCGGATGATGGAAGTGATTTCGAGCGCGGAAAACAAGGATGCGCTCTTCGATCGTTTTGCGGACGATCCCGCTGTAAGTTGCGTTCTGTTGCTGCATGACGCGCATCCTTTGGACCTGGAGGCGCGCGTCCGCCGCGCTCTCAAGAGCCTCTCCATGAAAGGCGCGGCGCGCGCCGAGTTAATAACAATCCGTGACGGCATCGTGCGGGTACGTGTAGAGGGCGGCCAAGCTATTGGGTCGGCGGTGCGCGAGGCTCTTGGAGAGGGCGCTCCGGACGCGGTCGAAATCGTCATCGAAGGGGAACAGGCATTCTCGAGCGGATTCGTGCCGCTGGAGCGGTTGGTTGCGAGGCCTGCCCATTGAGCCCGTCAACCACAACCGTTAAGAATGTATTCGAATCGTTGCGGGGCTTCTCGCGACGCCGCCCGCCAAAAGAGCGTTGCGAATTGTGCGGGGCCGGAATTGTAGAACCACATGCCCACGTGCTTCAGCGCTCGAACCGGCAGATCCTCTGTTCGTGCGATCCCTGCGCAGTGTTGTTCACGCACCGCGATGACGGCCGCCAACTTGTTCGCATTCCCCGCGATGCGCGAAAGCTAGCCGGGTTCGCGATTGGCGATGCGCAGTGGAACACTCTGCGCTTACCAATTGATCTCGCGTTCTTCGTGCGGCATTCCGCAGACGGGCGCACGATGGCTTACTATCCGAGTCCCGCGGGGTGTACCGAATCCTTACTGCCGCTCGATGCGTGGCCCGAAATAGCGCGAGGGAATCCTGCGATGGAAAGCATGCAGCCAGATGTGGAAGCGCTGCTGGTGGACCGTACACGCGGTCAGCGGCGCTACTTCATTGCGCCCATCGACCAGTGTTATCAATTAACCGGCGTCATTCGCAAAGAGTGGCGCGGGTTTTCCGGCGGCGAGGCAGTATGGCGCGAGGTCGATCTCTTTTTTGGCGCGCTTGAGGAACGTGGCCGTGCCTGATCTGACTTTTGCCGTTGAAGACGCCCAGCCGGTCGCTTATTCCGCGACCCCGCTACTTGCGGTAAAGCTCCGAATCCGCAATGCGAGCGCGCATGAGCGTATTCAAAATGTGATTCTGCAGGCGCAGGTGCAAATTGAAGCCGCCCGGCGGCATTATGCGCCCCAGGAACAGGCGCGTTTGCTGGATTTGTTTGGCGCCCCCGAGCGCTGGAACAAAACGCTTGGAACGATGCTGTGGACGCACGCCAACGTTACCGTACGCCCATTCTCTGGCGAAACTACGGCCGACCTGCCCTTGCCGTGTACCTTCGATTTCAACATCGCCGCCACGAAATACTTCGACGGTATCGCGCAGGGTGACATTCCGCTTCGCCTGCTATTCAGCGGCACGGTTTTCTATGAGGGCGAGGACGGAGGAATGCTCGTCGCGCAGATTCCGTGGGAAAAAGAAGCGCAATTCCGGCTGCCGGTGGCAACCTGGAAGCGGGTAATGGATCATTATTACCCCAATACGGCATGGTTGAGTCTGCGGCGCGATGTCTTCGACCGCCTGCATGAGTTTAAGCGCCAGCGCGGCATTCCCACATGGGAGCAAGCCTTGGAGAGTCTGCTGCCATGAACTGGGGAAATGTCCGTCAAATCGCGGATGCAGTTATGTATGAGGGGTACATGCTCTACCCCTACCGGCCTTCTTCGGTGAAGAACAGGCAACGCTGGACGTTCGGAGGCCTCTATCCGGCGGCTTACGGAATTCAAAATGACAGTCCGTCCAGCATGCAATCGCAGTTCCTGGTTGAGGGAGACGGCGAGCCCGAGCTTGAACTAACAGTGCGCTTCCTCCATCTGTTGCAGCGCGAAGACGGCTTGCAGGAAGGTGAACCACGCGAAGTTGGACCGGGAAAATTCGAGCTGGAAGAAGGCGAGAGGCGGCGCCGCGTCGAAGGCGAAGTGGACATCAAGGTTCGGCGCATCGCGCCGGCCTTGCACCGAGTGACGTTGTGCGTGACCAACCGAACGGATTCGCAGGATCCGCTGGCGGTTCTCGCTTCCACCCATGCCATTGTGCGCGTGAGCAATGGCGCGTTCATCTCCAGCACGGATCCGCCGGAGTGTTTCAGCGCGCCGGTTTCGGAATGCGTAAACATTGGGGTTTGGCCGGTGCTCGCCGGCGAAAACGGCTCTCACGATTGCATCTTTGTAACGCCGATCATCTTGAGCGATTATCCGCAAGTGGCGCCCGAGAGCGCCGGAGATCTGTTCGATGGCGCCGAAATCGACGAGATTCTAAGCCTGCGAATTCTCACCCTTACAGATCGGGAAAAAAGTGAAATCCGCGCGGCGGATTCGTTGGGGCGACGGATTCTGGAACGAACCGAGTCCTTGTCGCCAGAGCAGATGATGCGCTTGCACGGCGTTCTGCGCCATCCGCCCGAGACTACCGTCCGCGTGCGCGGCGTCGATTTGAAACGAGGGGACAAAGTTCGTCTTTATCCGCGGAAAAGGTCGGATATCATGGACATCGCTCTCGCAGGGCAAGTGGCGGAGATCGAAGCGATTGAACAAGATTTCGATGAATGTGTGCATCTGGCCGTAGTTCTGGATTGCGATCCAGGAAAGGATCTGGGCTCCCTGCGCCAACCCGGCCACCGGTTTTTCTTTGCTCCCGACGAAGTGGAACCGCTTGCCTTCGATCTCGAAACGAGGGCGGAGGGGGCGCAGTGAATCCACGAGTATTAGTCGCGGGAATCGGCAATATCTTTCTGGGCGACGACGCGTTCGGCGTGGAGGTGGCGCAGCGGCTGATGCAATTGCAATGGCCGGAAGGCGTGCAGGTCGTGGATTTCGGTATACGCGGCTATGATCTCTCCTTCGCCCTTATGGAAGAGTACGACGTATTTATTTTGATAGACGCTTCGTCGCGTGGCGAAGCGCCGGGGACGCTTTACACGATGGAGATCGCGCTCGACACGATAGAAGAGCACGGAACCGAAGAAGCGTCTATAGATGCCCACGCTCTTGATCCGCTACGTGTGCTGCGCATGGTGAAGGCGATGGGCGGCGCCCCAAAGCGCATATTACTGGTGGCGTGCGAACCGGATACCCTCGGGGAAGAGGAACAGCTTGAGGGCCGCATGGGCTTGAGCGCGCCGGTGGCGGCGGCCATAGAGGAAGCGGTTAGTCTAACGATTCGGTTGGTCGATTCGGTGCGAATGGAACTTTGTGCAGTGGGAGCGGCATAGGAGAACATGATGAACAACGGACATATCTGGAAGGTTCTAGCGATGACGGCGGCGGCTGTGCTGGTGGTAACCCTCTTGCCGGACATCAAACGCTACATACGCATCAGTACCATGTAAGGCTCGCCATGTGTCTTGCGATTCCGGCAAAGATCGTCCAGTTAATTCCTGAAGAGGACAGCCGCGCCCTGGTGGAAGTGGCGGGAGTAAGACGGCATATCGACATCGCGCTCCTGGCCGAAGATCCCCCCCGGCTCGGCGACTGGGTGCTGGTGCATGTCGGCTTTGCGATGACTAAAATCAGCGAAGAGCAGGCGCTTGACCAGATTCGGATGCTTCGCGTTCTGGGGGAAGACGAAGATGCCATGCGCGAAGTGGAAAACTATGGCGCCGTTGAGGGCGGAACTTGACGATGAAATTCGTGGATGAATTTCGTGACCCGGGAATGATTGCGCGCGCGGCGGCGGAAATTCGCCGGCTGGCCGACCCTGCGCGACAGTATCGCCTCATGGAGGTGTGCGGCGGCCACACGCATGCCATCTATCGTTTCGGCCTGAAAGATCTATTGCCGGAAAATATCGAGCTGGTGCATGGCCCGGGTTGTCCGGTTTGTGTCCTGCCGATGGGACGCATTGACGATGCGCTCAACATGACGACGCAGAAAGACATGATCTTCACCGCATTCGGCGACATGATGCGAGTGCCGGGCGCGCAAGGCAGTCCTCTGGCATGGAAGGCGCGAGGGGCGGATATTCGCGTTGTCTATTCACCCGCGGACGCTTTGCAGGTGGCGCGCAAAAACCCGGACCGGCATGTAATGTTCTTCGCTATCGGCTTTGAGACCACAGCGCCTTCGACGGCTTTGACTCTGATGCGCGCGCGCGCCGAAGGCATCCATAACTTTTCGGTCTTCTGTAATCATGTGACAATCATCCCGGCCATCCGCGCCATTCTCGACTCGCCCGATATGAGGATTGACGCGTTTCTTGGACCTGGCCACGTATCCACGGTAATCGGCTGCCGGCCCTATGAGTGGATCGCCAGCAAGGAACGAAAGCCAATTGTCGTTACGGGCTTCGAGCCGCTGGATATTCTGCAATCGATCGCGATGTTGCTGAGTCAATTGCGTGCCGGCGAATCACGCGTTGAGAACCAATATGCGCGCGTCGTGCCATGGGAAGGCAATCGGGCGGCGCTGAAGGCGATGGCGGAAGTATTCGAGCTGCGCTCGTACTTCGAATGGCGCGGCATGGGATTTATTTCGCAATCCGCGCTGCGGCTCAAAGAAGGCTTCGCCGAATGGGATAGCGAACGCCGGTTCTTTGTGCCTGGTATTCGCGTAACCGATCCGAAAGCTTCACAATGCGGCGAAGTGCTGAAAGGCGTGCTCAGGCCGGCGCAGTGCAAACTTTTCGGTCATGAATGTACTCCCGAGCAGCCGGTCGGGGCCCTGATGGTTTCATCCGAAGGCTCGTGCGCCGCCTATTACAACTATGAGTATCGGAAGGCGAAGGCGCTCACGCGAATCGCGATTCCGGCATGACAATCATGAGCGCTCCGGTGGCAGTTGCGACTTCTTTCCGAGATCCCCAAATCGAAATGGCGCACGGCGCTGGCGGCAAAGCCAGCCGCCGATTGCTGGACGGACTGATTGCCCCTGTTCTTCTGGGCCGGTGCTCGGAACCACCGGGAGACGCGGCTCACGTAACGTTTGAAGGCGCCCGGCTGGCCATTACAGCCGATAGCTTTGTTGTGAAGCCTCTGCGATTCCCTGGAGGCTCGATAGGCGACCTTGCAGTGAATGGGACGGTAAATGACCTTGCGGTGGGTGGCGCGCGTCCCCAGGCGCTTGTAGTTACGTTCGTGATTGAGGCGGGACTGCCTACCGCAGAGCTCGCAGCGGAAGTTCACGCCATCGCACTAGCCGCGGAGCGCGCCGGCGTCTTCATTGCTGGCGGCGATACGAAAGTCGTTGAGCATGGCAAAGCCGATCGGCTGTACATCACCACTGCCGGCGTCGGCAGCCCGCATCCGGATCTTCGTCTTTCAGCGCGCACGGTCCGGCCGGGCGATCGCGTATTGATTAGCGGGCCGATTGGCGACCATGGCATCACCATCCTGCTGGCACGCGGCGAACTCGATCTCGATGCGGACCTTGTTTCCGACACGCGATCCGTATTCCCTATGGTAGATGCGTTGGCGCGCGCCGTGGGACGCGGCGTGCGCTGGATGCGAGACCCGACGCGTGGCGGTATGGCGACATCTCTCAACGAATTGGCGCAAGACGCGGGAATAAGCGTGCTGCTGCAAGAAGACGCCGTGCCGGTGCGGGATGAAGTCCGCGGGGCATGCGAATTACTTGGCCTCGATCCTTTCCACATCGCGAATGAGGGCCAGTTCCTGGCTGTTGTCGCGCACGATGTAGCGGAGCAGGCCTTGCGGGCCATTCGCGCAACGCCAGGTGGAGAGAAGGCGTGCGTCATCGGCGAGGTTCGCGAGCAGCCCGCCGCTACCGTGTTGAGCGCCAATGGATATGGTGGAACGCGCGTCGTAGACATGCTGGTTGGCGATCCCTTGCCGCGCATATGCTAAGGCCATGACCACCGCTACCGGGATACTCTGCACTCGCATCCAAGAGTCACTACTCGGTCGCAACAGCCGGTTTCAGTCCTTCTTCGCATCCGAAGCGAATCGCCTGGCTGGAGCATGCCAAAAGATGGCGGCCCGTTTCCAGCGCGGCGGGCGGCTGCTTGCTTTTGGCCGGGGAGCTTGCGCTACGGATGCGCAGCATGTCTCTGTCGAGTTCGTTCACCCGGTGATTGTGGGTAAGCGCGCCCTGCCGGCGCTCGATCTCTCCATCGCCTTCCCGGCGTGGGTTCCAGCTATTGTGCAGGCGGATGACATTGTGATGGGCTTCGGTCCGCCCGAAGGGGATGCCTCCGTCGCGGAAACACTTACAATCGCGCGCGGACGCGGCGCCATGACATTTGCGCTCCCCGGCGATGAAGAGAGCTATTCGTTTCGGGCGCCGGAAATGCATCCCTTCGAACATCAGGAGTTAGTAGAAATTCTTTACCACACGCTTTGGGAAACCGTACATGTGTTTCTCGAACATGAGCAACTGGGCCTTGACGCCGGCGAGGCGCAATTCCTGTACCCGTTCTTGGGGACGGATTCTAATACGGACGACTCGCTCGTTGGCGAAGTTGCCGCTTCGATCGAGATGAAAGTCGCTGACGACGCCAAACTGCGCACGGAAGCCGCCCGCACGCAGAGTGAAGCGCTCGGCGCCACGGTTCTCGCGATTCGCGAGCGTCTGAATCGCGGTGGAAAGTTGATCCTGTTCGGCAACGGTGGGTCCGCCACGGATGCGAATGATCTGGCTCTCGATTGCGTTTTGCCGCCGGCAGGCTATTCGCCAGTTCCAGCGATTTCGCTTTCGCTTGAGCCGGCTAACATCACCGCGCTTGCCAATGACGTCGGGGTCGAAGTAGTGTTCCTGCGCCAGTTGATTGCGCAGGCGCGCCCGAACGATATAGCTTTCGCAATCTCTACCAGCGGTGGATCGCGCAATATCTTAGCCGCGCTTGAAGAGGGCCGCCGCCGCGGCTTGCTTACGGTCGCGCTTCTCGGTTACGACGGCGGCGAGGTGGTCCGCCGCAGGGCTGCGGACCACGCGATTGTGGTGTCGTCGGATTACATTCCGCGCATCCAGGAAGTGCAGGCTTCGCTGTATCACGTAATGCGGGATGCGCTGGAGTACGCCAGATGACGGCGCGATCCGTCCATGTGAGCGGAGTCGTGCAGGGCGTAGGCTTTCGTCCGTTTGTATTTCGACTGGCGCATACGCACTCGCTTGCCGGATGGGTACTCAATGAGGAAAGTGGCGTCGATATCCGGCTGGAAGGCGCCACCCACGCTATCGAAACATTCTTGCGGGATCTGGTGGAGGAACCGCCCGCGGCGGCCCGGATCGCAAACGTCCAAGTTCGAGCTTGTGAGGCCGCGGGACTCCAAGAATTTACGATTCGCGAAACCCGTGGCGCCCGGCGCCCTATAACGCGCATCTCACCCGATCTTCCGGTCTGCGAGGATTGTCTGGCAGAGATGCGCGATCGTGAGAATCCGCGCTTCGGATATCCATACATCAACTGCGTGAATTGCGGACCGCGGTACACGGTGGTCGAAAATCTCCCCTACGACCGCAGCGCCACAACGATGCGGCATTGGACGATGGATGCGCTCTGCGAGGCGGAGTATAGCGATCCTACCGACCGGCGCTTTCACGCACAACCGATCGCGTGTCCTGTCTGTGGTCCCAGCTATCACTTGCATGGCGTACGCGGCCCAGATGCGATAGCGCGTGCCGCCGCGCTGTTGCGCGAGGGTTGCATCGTCGCTATCAAGGGCATTGGCGGTTATCATCTGGCGTGTGATGCGCGAAATGACAATGCGGTCCGCGAGCTCCGCGAAAGGAAATTTCGCAAAGAAAAGCCGTTTGCGGTAATGGCGGCGAACATTGAGGTCGCGCGTTTCCTCGTGCGGCTCTCAGCGGAAAGCGAGGCGTTGCTGAACTCTTCCGCCCGGCCAATCGTGCTTGCTCCCGCCATCGCGCCATTGCCTCATGTGGCGCCGGCTCACCAGGAACTCGGCGTCATGTTGCCCTATGCTCCGCTCCATCACCTTTTGTTCGATGCAGGCGCGCCGGAAGTTCTCGTGCTCACCAGCGGTAATCGGTCAAGCGAACCAATTGCCTATCGTGACGAAGAAGCGTGCGAACGCCTGGCCGGTCTTGCGGATGCGGTGCTGACGGGCGAACGGCCTATCGCCCGGCGGGTGGACGATTCCGTAGCGCGCGTAGGCGCGTTCGGGCCCATGATTCTGCGCCGGTCACGGGGGTACGCTCCGGGCGCGGTAACGGCACTACCTGCCGCGCATCCAATTCTTGCGGCCGGCGCGGATTTGAAGAGCGCCATTGCACTGGTAGTAGGCGGGCAGGCATTTATTAGCCAGCACATCGGCGACCTGGATCATTACGAAGCTTTCAAGGCGTTCGACGAGACCATTCGCGATCTGACGCGCATGTATCGGTTGGATGTCGATAAGCTGACTGTCGCTCACGATCTCCATCCACAGTATTTGTCAACGCGGCACGCGCAGGAACTGGGCGCCGCGAACCGTGTGGCGGTGCAGCATCATCGGGCGCATATTGCCAGCGTGCTCGCGGAAAGACAAGCTTGGGACAAGCGCGTAATCGGCGTGAGCTTCGATGGCACGGGTTACGGGGACGACGGCGCTATCTGGGGCGGAGAATTCTTCCACGGCAGCGTGGCCGGCGGATTCGATCGAGTACTGCACCTGCGCACGGCCCTCTTACCCGGTGGCGATGCGGCCGCGCGTCACCCCCCGCAGTCCGCCGCCGGATTCCTGCACGACCTTCCGTGCGCGCCCGATCTTGGAGAGCGTTTTCAGCGTTCCCGTGAAATGATCCGCAAAGGCGTACGCATCTTTTCGACGACTTCGGTGGGCCGATTGTTCGATGCCGCGGCGGCGCTGCTTGGTTTCAACCGTGAGATTACCTTCGAGGGTCAGGCCGCCATCTGGCTCGAAGAGCTGGCGCGTGGCGGGATCGGCCATACCGCTTACACTTTCCCTCGTTCCAATTCGGAACTGGATTATCGGCCATTGCTTGAGGCGGTAATCGTAGAGTGTGCGCGCGGACGCGATCCGCGCGAGATTGCGCTCGCATTTCATCGGACAATCGCACGCGCAATACACGAAGTCTCGATGGAACTTTGCGCGGCGCACGCCACGGACACGGTGGTGCTTTCGGGCGGCGTATTTCAAAACAGTCTACTTCTGCACCAGATTAAATCTTTGTTCGAAGGCGCGCCCATCTCAATCTGGACCAACTCCGCCGTTCCGCCCAACGATGGTGGGATTTGTCTGGGCCAGGCGGCTATTGCTGCGTTTGCGGCCAAAGGCCAACCTGATGCATGAGCTCTCCATTGCGATGAGTATTTTAGACGCCGCGGAAGAAGAGGCGGAACGTAATGGAGGCGGCGTTGCGTCGGCTATCCACGTTCGGATTGGCAAGCAGTCCGGAATCGTGCCTGGCGCCCTGTTGGCCGCGTATGAACTCGCTTGCGAAAATACATCGATGGCGCAATGCCGCCTGGTAATTGAGAACGTAGATGGGCCTGATTTGCTGGTCACGGCCCTGGAGTTGATGCCATGAGTTCCGTTCCCGCGTCCGTTCCCCGCATCGTCGAGGTGCGCCGCAACATCCTCAAACGTAACGATGAAATCGCGAGAGCATTGCGGGAACGCTTCCGCGAGGCGGGCGTATTTGTGGTGAGCTTGGTATCGAGCCCCGGATCGGGCAAGACAGCCTTCCTGGAGCGGACGCTCACGCTTTTGAATCGCACGCATCGTTCCGCGGCCCTGGTGGGTGACCTCGCAACCGACAACGACGCGATGCGCCTGGCGCGCAGCGGAGCGCCGGTCCGTCAAATTACCACCGGCACGCTGTGCCATTTGGAGGCTTCCATGGTGGAATCCGCGATTGGCGACTGGAACCTTGCTGAACTGGATTTTCTCTTTGTGGAGAACGTCGGCAACTTGGTTTGCCCATCGTCTTTCGATCTTGGCGAAAATTTGCGGCTCGTGCTGTTATCGGTCACGGAAGGCGAAGACAAGCCGCTTAAGTATCCAACCATATTCAACAGCGCGGACCTTGCGGTTATTACTAAGTCGGACCTGGCCGAGGTTGTCGAATTTGACGCGGCCGGCGCGGAAGGGAACATTCGCTCGGTGGCGCAGGAAATGCCGATTGTCTATGTCTCTTCTAAGACAGGCGCGGGAATGGATGCGTGGATCGAAAGGTTGATCTGTTTTAAGCAGCCACAATCATAAGATGCGGTGATTCGTCAGACCTGCTGTAACTCTTCTAGCTTCTCGCCCGTGGCGCGTTCCACATCGGCGTGCAGGCTGTTGCCGTGCGCATCCATAGTTACGATTGCCGCGAAACCCTTTACGCGAATGTGCCACATCGCCTCGGGGATGCCGAATTCCAGCAGGTTGACGTCGAGCACCTCTTCCACTGTTCGCGCGTAATATTGCGCTGCACCGCCAATGCCGTTGAGGTACACCGCGCCGCATTCTTTCAGTGCGGCTAGTGTTTTCGCTCCCATGCCGCCTTTGCCGATCACGGCGCGTACGCCGTACTTGCGAATCACATCGGCCTGATAAGGTTCCTCGCGAATGCTCGTCGTCGGACCAGCGGCTTTCACCGTCCATTTGTCGCCCTGTTGCAGCATGACCGGGCCGCAATGATAGAGGGCTGCGCCGTGTAGATCGACCGGCGGCGGATTCTTCATTAAGTAGGCGTGTACGTTGTCGCGTCCGGTGTACATCTCACCGCTGATCAGCACGACATCGCCGACCTTGAGGGCGCGCATCTGCGCCTCGGTCAATGGCGGAGTTAACACCACTTCGCGCCCGGTTAACGGGAAGCCTTCGCCGCGCGCCATCCGCTCGACGGGACGCGCCGGGTCTCGATAAAGCCACTTCGTGATTGCGCCCGACGAGGCATCGAGGTGCACGCCAAGCCGCCGAAACGCCCAGCACTCGTACGCCACCGAGACGAAGAAGCTCGCGGGCAAACGGTTCGCGGCGGTAATCTTGCAGCCGATCAGCGAGCTCTTGCCGCCGAAACCCATCGCTCCTATGCCAAGGCCGTTCGCCTCCTCCATCACCTCGGCTTCCAGCTTTGCCAACTCCGGATGCGGGTTGACATCGTCGAGCGTACGGAACAACTGCTGCTTGGCGAGATCGTATCCGTGCGCGCGATCGCTGCCGATGCAGACGCCAAGCGCGCCCGGCGCGCATCCCTGTCCCTGCGCTTGCCAGACTGCATGCAGCAAGCACTTGCGCACCCCCTCCAGGTTGCGATCGGCCCGGCCCAGATGATCGAGCGTGCAGGGTACGGAGTATTGGATGTTCTTGTTCTCGCAGCCCCCGCCCTTCAGAATCAGTTTCACCTCCACCTCGTCCTGCTCCCATTGCTCGAAGTGAATTACCGGGGTTTCATCGCCAAGATTATTGCCACTGTTCTTGCCCGTGATGGAGTCGACGGAATTCGGCCGCAGCTTGCCCAGTCGCGTGGCTTCGGCGACGGCCGCAATGATCGCGCCCTTGATGCGAATCTGATTCGCGCCCACCGGCGTATGTACGTAGAAGGTTGGCATGCCGGTATCCTGACAGATCGGCCCTTCGTCCTCTTGCGCCATGTCGATGTTGCCAAGAATGATGTTGAAGGCCTGCGAAGACTGCGTGCCGGGGGTCTCCATATCGGTCGCCAACGACATTGCGGCGCGCACGTCAGGCGGCAGATTGGTCGAAGTTTGCGTAATCAGTTCAAGCAGGCTGGTAGCGAGAAATTCCATTTGAGGTTCCGAAGTTCCATTGTAAGGCGTATACCGCCACGCGGAATTTCCACGTCGTGCAATGCGAGGCCGAACCTTGCTGCGAGCGTGCTACCCTAATTTTCGAGCCATGCCCCTCACACGCGAAAAAGCCCAATTGATGAGCGCGTCGGAAATCGACCGGACGCTCGTCCGCCTGGCCCACGAGGTACTTGAAAAGACAGCCGATCTCGATCGCCTCGCTTTCATCGGCATCCGGCGGCGCGGCGTTCCCATGGCCAAACGGCTCGAGACAAAAATCGAGTCGCTCGAGAAGCGCGCCGTTCCAGTAGGCATACTCGACATCACTTTCTACCGCGACGATCTCAGCACTGTCGATGTCACGCCGGTGGTGAACACTACCGAGATCGATTTTGATGTGACGGGAAAAGATATCATTCTGATGGACGATGTGCTCTACACGGGCCGCACGATTCGCGCGGCGTTGGACGCGCTTTTCGAACTCGGCCGTCCCGCCCGGGTGCGACTGCTGGTTTTGATCGATCGTGGCCATCGTGAACTTCCCATCGAAGCCGCATTCATTGGCCGCATCGTACAGACCACAGACATCGAAATTATCGAAGTGAAGTTTCAGGAGATTGACGGCATGGAGAAGGTCCTGCTCTGCGAACGGGCCGCCGCCGAACCGGCATAAGCGAATGCCCGCCGGATTGCTCGGAATCGAAGAACTCGACCGCGCAGGGATCGAAGCGATCCTGGCGCGCGCCAAATCGTTTCAGCCTCTGCAGACGCAGTCGCTCAAGAAATTGGATACGCTGCGCGGCAAAATGATCGTAAACCTCTTTTATGAGGCTTCGACTCGAACCCGCACCAGCTTTGAGATTGCCGCCAAACGCTTGGGGGCCGACGCCGTTTCCATCACGGCGGCGGGATCTAGCGTCTCCAAGGGCGAATCTTTGGTGGATACGCTGAACACGCTCGCCGCCATGCGCCCGGATGCGATCGTAATGCGGCACGCGGCCTCGGGAGCGCCATATTTTCTTGCGCGCCATTTGCCGACGCCGATCATCAACGCCGGCGATGGCACACATGAGCATCCCACACAGGCACTGCTCGATGCGCGTACTATTTTGGACCGTCGCGAATCGTTGGAAGGCCTGCGCGTAGCCATCATCGGCGATATCGCGCACAGTCGCGTGGCGCGCTCGAACGTGCACCTTTTGGCCAAGTTTGGGGTTGATATTGTACTTTGCGGACCGGCCTCGCTTCTTCCCGTAGAATTGGCCCAACTGGCGCCCGGCGTAACGCTCACTACCGACATCCGCGAGGCCATTAGTGCCGCGGATGTGATTATGATGCTGCGCGTACAACTCGAGCGCCAGCACGAAGCGGCCTTTCCCGCGAGCGAGTACTTCCGCTTTTACGGACTGCGCCTGGAACATCTCGACCTCGCCAAGCCCGACGCGATTGTGATGCATCCGGGCCCGATTAACCGCGGACGCGAGCTATCCTCGGAAGTCGCGGACTTTCAGCGTTCCGTGATTCTGAATCAGGTAGAAAACGGCATTGCCGTTCGTATGGCGGTGCTCGAAAAGGTGATCGGGTGAAGGGTTTGCTTATCAAGAACGGTCGTGTAATCGATCCCGCCTCGCAAACCGATCGTATTGCGGATTTGATGATTACCGATGGACGTGTCGCCGGCATCGGCGCCGATCTTTCGGCGTCCGGCGCTGAGGTATTTGACGCCACCGGTATGATCGTCGCCCCGGGGTTCATTGACATACACGTCCATTTGCGCGAGCCGGGTTTTGAGCATGCTGAAAATATCGAGAGCGGATCCCGCTCTGCGGCGGCCGGGGGGTTCACCTCCGTCTGCTGTATGCCCAACACAAAACCGGTGAACGACAGCGCGCTCGTCACCAGTTATATCGTGGAGCGGGCGCGAAACAACGCCGTCGTGAATGTATTTCCCATCGGCGCGATCACCAAAGGTAGTGAAGGGGTAGAATTGGCCGCCATTGGGGCGATGAAGGCGGCCGGGGCAGTCGCCATTTCCGACGACGGTCGTCCGGTAATGAACTCGCGCGTCATGCGTCGCGCGATGGAGTTCGCCCGGTCGTACGATATCCCCGTGATCGACCACTGCGAGGATCTCAATCTGAGCGCCGGTGGCGATATGCACGAGGGCGCTAAGTCTGTTCGTCTGGGCCTTCACGGAATACCCTCAGCATCGGAAGACGTGATGGTGGCGCGCGATTTAGTGTTGGCGCAACTTACCGGCGCGCGTTACCACGTTGCCCACATTTCGACGCGTAACTCGGTCGCAATGGTGGATTACGCGCGCCATCATGGTCTGGCGGTGAGTAGCGAGGCCACGCCCCACCATTTCGCGCTAACCGAAGCGGATATGGCGCCCTATGACAGTAACTACAAAATGAAGCCGCCGCTACGTGCCTGCGTCGATCGCGATGCGGTGATCGACGGCATCGTAAGCGGCGCCATCTCCGCCATTGCTACAGACCACGCGCCTCATCCGGGCAGTGAAAAGATGCAGGAGTTTGAACGCTGTCCGTTCGGCATCATAGGATTGGAAACGGCGATTGCTCTAACACTGGAAGAACTGGTTCAGCCGGGAAAGATCACGATTAACCGTATGGTGGAACTCTTCACCACCGGTCCCGAATCGGTCATGCGCCTGGGGCGGGGAACATTTACTAGTGGAGCGCCCGGCGACGTCACAATAATCAGTGAGAATCTCACTTGGACCTACGACGTTAACCGATCGCCCTCCCGCAGCCGCAACTCACCCTTCGACGGGCGAACCTTTCGCGGGGGACCCGTTGCAACCATTGTCAACGGAAAAATCGTCTGGACTCGGTAGCTGTTGTTTATGATTTCGCGGACTGCGCCGTGCTTTCCAACGCTTTCTCCACCGACGCATTCAGTTGCTTGACGGTGAAGGGCTTTTGGATAAACCCGGCAATATTTTGCGGCTTAAACCGTCGAATGATTTCGACCGGATTGTATCCGCTGGAAAGAAGTATCGGCACATCCCGGTCTACGCCTCGAAGTAGATTCAGTGACTCTTCACCGTTCATGGATGGCATCGTCAGATCGAGAATAATCAGACGGATATCTCTTCGATGTTCTTTGAAGATGTCGACCGCCTGCTTTCCGTCCGTCGCTAGCAGAACGTCATAGCCCGCTCGCCGTAGAGACACCTCTTCAATACGGCGAAAAGATTCCTCGTCGTCTGCAATAAGTATCGTTCCCCAGCCCCTTCGATTCATTTCGTTCGAGGTGAGATCGGCGCCCACATTGGTATGCGCGCTTTGCCAGGCGGCGGGAAGAAAAATCTTAAAAGTTGTTCCTTGCCCTAAGTGGCTGTAAACGCGCACCGCGCCGCGGTGTCCTCGTAAAATGCCGGAAACGGCCGCCAGCCCGAGGCCTCGTCCTGTGAATTTCGTGGTGAAGAACGGGTCGAAGATTTTCTCCATGGTCTCTTCGCTCATACCAGTCCCCGTATCGTGTACTTCCAGCCGGACATACCGGCCAACGCTCAAGGCGGGTTCATCGGAACGGAAGGTTTGTCCGATGAACGTAGAATCGATATCGATGGCGGCTGTCGAAATCACCAGTTTTCCCGGCTCCGCTTGCATGGCCTCAGACGCATTGATCACCAGGTTCATGATGATCTGCTGCATCTGTCCCGGATCTGCTTCGACCGGAGGGATCGTCTCATCAAGAGATAGAACCAGCTCGACGTTCTTATCGATTGTCGTCTGGATCAGCCAGAGGATGTTGACTATCATCGAAGTGAGATTGACTCGCTGGATAAGAAACCGCCCCTTGCCGGAAAAGGCAAGCATCTGACGAGTCAGGTCCGCGGCCTGTTCGGCGGCGGAAACGATGTCATTCAACAGTGGCCGGTGTCGCCGGTTGAGTGACCTTTGGAGCAGATGAGCATTGCCAAGTACGCCGGTCAGCAGATTATTAAAGTCATGCGCGATACCCCCGGCCAGCACTCCCAGGCTCTCCAGTTTCGCGGTCTCCCGTAAATGAGCCTCTTCCACGCGGCTCACGGTGATGTCGCGCGATATCGAAAGAATACGGTGCGGTTTTCCCTCGCCGTCTACGATTGGGCTGACCATTACGTCCCAGAATCGGTCTTTCCCTTTCTTCGTCTTGCAGTAACCGCTGAACCGCGCCTGTTTGCCGTTTCGGGCTGCCTGCAAAGCAGTGGTCGCTTTTTCGCGTTCAGCCTCCGGCCAAAATTCCGGCCAGTAATGATTCACGGCAGACGAGAGATCATCCAGCTCCATCATCTGGCTCCCGCTTTGATTGATGGAGAGTACGCGCCCTTCCATGTCCAGCACTTTGATGCAATCCGGGCTGCTATCCATAGCGCTGCGAACAAGCTCTTCGCTGGTGCGCGCATCGTTGAGGGCAACCCGAAGTTCCAAGAGACTCATTACCTGCCGTGCAAGGCGAAGCAGCGCGTCCTTCTGACTCTCAGAGACGCGCCGCGGCTTTGTATCTAATACGAAAAGCGTACCGAGAGGCAGCCCGTCGGGGGTCTTCAAAAGAGCGCTGGCGTAAAATCGAATCCGCGGACCGGATACACACAGCGGATTATCCTGAAAGCGTTTGTCGAGTAGGGTATCCCGGACGGAAAAGAACTCATTTTCCAGAATTGCATGTGCACAGAAGGAAGTATCAAGCGGGGTTTGGCGCACGCCCAGACCAATCTCAGCCTTGAACCACTGGCGGTCTTCATCGACGAAGCTGATGGCGGCTACCGGAGAGTCGCAGATTTGCGCGGCCAGAAATGCGATATCGTCGTAAAGCCGTTCCCTTGGGGTGTCGAGAATGCGATAGCTGCGCAGAGCCTCAAGGCGGCTGGCCGGTTTCGGGTGGAGGTCGGCAATCATTAGTGTTTTAAAACCCCAATATTGCTCTTTATTCTAGAACAAGCCGGCGCGCGAAAGTATCTAATTCACACTAATCTGGTAAGTCAGGCTTCCATGCCCATCTGGGTTAACCGATAGCGCAGCGCGTTTCGAGTTAAACCAAGCAGGCGGGCAGCTTGGCTCTTGTTGCCATCAGCCCGCCGTAGCGCTTCCTTGATAATCTCCTGTTCATATTGATCGAGCGTCAAGCCATCTGGAAGAAAGTGGGGGTCGCCAGACCCGCTTGCATGCGCGCGCGGACGCGGAGCGTTTTCGAGCTTGATGTCAGATACATCAAGTTGCGCGCTGGTCGCCATGACCAGGCTGCGTTCAATCACGTTCTCCAATTCGCGCACGTTACCGGGCCAGTGGTATGAGATCAGCTTCTCCATCGCGCCATCGGAGATGGATTCCACTTGCGATCCCGCGTCGGGCGCCAGCTTGTGGAGAAAATGGTTCGCTAGAAATGGAATGTCCTGCTTGCGTTCACGCAACGCCGGAATGTTCAGCGGCACTACATTGAGGCGATAATACAGGTCTTCACGAAAGGTGCCTTGCTCCAGCGCGGCGCGCAAATCCTGATTGGTAGCTGCAATCACGCGAACATCGATGTGGCGTGTAGCATTGCTGCCCAGTCGCTCAAACTCCCGTTCTTGCAGCACGCGAAGAAGTTTCACTTGGATGGGGCCGGGCACGTCGCCAATCTCGTCTAGAAACACCGTGCCCGTGTCGGCCTGCTCGAACTTTCCTGGTTTTGAAGTATTGGCCCCCGTAAACGCGCCCTTCTCATAGCCGAACAGCTCGCTCTCCATCAGGTTTTCGGGTATTGCAGTGCAATTGATCTTCACCAGCGGACGGTCGCGCCGCGGCGAGTGGAAGTGAATCGCCCGCGCGATGAGATCCTTCCCGACGCCGCTTTCGCCAGCCAGCAGTACGGTGGCGCGTGTAGGCGCAACGCGCTCAATCGCGGCGAAAATCTCTTGCATCGCGCCGCTGCGACCGATGATGTTGTCGAACTCGTAACGCCGGCCCAATTCTTCCTTGAGCTTTCGATTCTCATCGCGCAGGGCCCGCATTTCCAGTCCCTTATGGACTACCTGCATCAGGTGATCGAGCGAAAATGGCTTCAACAGAAAGTCTGTGGCACCGGCCTTCATCGCTTCGACTGCCGTCTCGACGCTGCCAAAGGCCGTCATCATCACCACTGGTACCTGGGTGTTCTGGCGCCGGATCAGTGAGAGAAACTGCAGCCCGTCCATATTGGGGAGCTTTAGGTCGGTAAGCACTAAGTCGGCGCGGTCCACTATCCGCAAGCCTTCTTCCGCGGCCGCGGCTTTATCCACATCGAAACCGGCGGAGAGGAGTTGCAGTTCGATGACGCGGCGGAGCTTCTCTTCGTCCTCAACCACCAGAATGCGTTTTTTCATGAGAATCCGTCCGCCCTCAAGGAGCACGAAAATCTCAGTGTAGCGTGCGACCTGCCCGGGCCGTGCGCGTCTGATATACAATCAGCCAATGATCCGGACCGCGGCAAGGGCGCTTTCCGTTTTACTTTCTCTGTCTTCCTTGGGGCTCGCGCTTCAAACACTATCGGCCGGCGGCCCGATGAAGCCTGCGCCGGCGGGTATTCCGCGCATCGCAGCGGAGCCGCCCGATACGAATGCGATACGCGTAGATTCGGCGCTCGTCCAGATTCCCGTTCACGTCACCAATGAGTTGGGCGCAAACGTCGCCGGCTTGTCGAAAGACGATTTTGCTCTTTGGGAAGATGGCATCCCGCAAGATATTACACACTTTTCGATGGACGATGTCCCGGCATCAGTCGGCCTGGTTTACGATTGCAGCGGCAGCATGCGTGACAAAATGGGCAAGGCCGCCGCAGCAGCGGCTGCGTTCTTCCATACGGCGAATCCCGGAGACGAATTTTTTCTGGTGGAGTTCGGCGATTGGCCAAAACTCGCTGAGCCTTTCACTACGCGTGTGGACGATATCCTGACGCGCATCTTGCGCACGAAGCCGTTCGGTCGAACAGCCTTGTTAGACGCATTACAAATGGCGATGAAGCAGATGAAAAAGGCCGTCAATCCGCGCAAGGCGCTTGTAATTCTTTCCGATGGCGGGGACAATCAGAGCCGGCGGAATCTGCGCCAGATCGAATCGGCGCTGGTCGAATCGGACGTACAAGTCTACGCCATGGGCTTGTACAGTTCCACTCAGGCCGGAAAACTGACGCCCGAGGAACGCGCCGGGCCGAAACTACTAGCGCAAATTTCTCAACAGACCGGAGGTCGCCTGTTTTCTGTAACGAGCGCCGATGAGTTGCCTGGAATCAGTATGCGCATCAGTAAAGATTTGCGGACTGAGTATGTGCTCGGCTATTCGCCCTCTTCGATAAGACGAGATGGCAAATATCATCAGCTTCAGGTACAAGTCAATCGCGCGGGCCTCCACGTGTATTCACGCACTGGCTATTTCTCGCCCCAATAAAAAGGCCGGCGGTCCACACCGCCGGCTTTACTTGTCAACCGATAATCGCCCGGCGCTACCAGCGAAAGCCGAACGTCACCGGAACATAGTCCATGTGAAAATTTCCCATAAAGATCCGGTTATACTTGGCTTCGGCAAAGAATTTACCGTGCCATTTAGAACCGAATGCGATTCCCATCCCCGCGTCGATTCCCGGCTTGTTAACCGTATAAGAAGCTAGAATCTGCGTGGTCGGAACTCCGAAAGAGTAGAACCCAAAGAAAGGATTGTATCCAGTTACACTGGCGACGCCCGGCTGTGTAAAATCCTGCGTGTGATGGTAAATTCCACCGCCGCCAGTTATGTAGAGATCGGCATGCGCTTTAGGCGTCAAGTGGACGATAGGATCAAACGTAGCCGCAAACACATGCACCCCGCCACCCGGGACGCCCACGTTCTGCAGTGTTGAACTATTGATACCCATGGAATTGTAATTGAGATCGATAAGTGCCCCCACGTACGGATTAAAATTCCATCCAAAACCGCCGCCGACGTTCCAGCCTGTATCTACATATCGTCCAGTGGTGCCCACCGGCGTAGTAAATCCAGCCCCGACATTGAAAGCGAAATGTGACATTTCTTGAGCGCTCGCAGCGCCTATTGCCGCCAGTCCCAGACCAGTTAAAAAAAGAATCGATTTCATAGCGTTGTTTAACCTCTGGGCTTGCTTCTCGCAAACGCTCTACCGTTGTTTTCGAATCCACGTTCAAAAACTCGTTGGTTTTAATGCGGCGGAAGCAGGTGCTTTTGCACCTTTCCCAAAGCGTTGCGCGGCAGTTTTTCCAATACATGAAACGCGCGCGGTGTTTTAAACGTCGCCAGCGAATCCCGGCATCGCTGCTCTAGTTCTGCGGCGGTGATTGGAACGCGCAATACCACATAGGCCACGGGCGCTTCGCCGCGGACAGGGTCTTTACGCGCCGCGACTGCCGCTTCGGCGACCTCCGGTTGCTCCATGAGAAACTCCTCAATCTCGCGAGGATAGATATTGAACCCGCCGGAAATAATCAAATCGCTCTTGCGCCCGCATAACGTGTAGTAGCCATCGGCGGCGCACTCAGCGATATCACCGGTGCGGAACCAGCCATCTACAAATGCCTCGCGCGTGGCCTCTTCGCGGCGCCAGTACCCGGCGAATACGTTGGGTCCGCGGAGATAAAGCTCCCCATCGTGCAATTTGGCTTGAACGCCGGGTAGCGGCAGCCCCACGCTGCCTGGGCGCCGCTCGCCGATATAAGGGTTACTGATGTTCATCAGTGTCTCGGTCATGCCATAACGCTCGAGAATGGCGTGGCCGAAGAGAACGCGGAAATCGTCGAGCACGCTTGGCGGCAACGGCGAGGATCCTGAAACAAAAAGCCGCATCGCCTGGCCGATCTGGTGCGCAATATCGGCCGATGTTTCGAGCAAGCGAACATACATCGTCGGTACCCCGAAAAACAGCGTAGGCCGAAAATCAAGAAATTCGCCGGCGGCTCTGTGTCGCTCAAAACGTTCCAGCAGGCGCATATGAAATCCACCGATGAGCCAGCAATGCAGACCATTAGCGAGCGCATGTACGTGAAATAACGGTAAGGCGAGCAGCAACCGGTCAGAGTCTGTAATCTGCCAGCACGTCAGCAGATTAATCGCATTGGCTGCGAAATTATTGTGGGTGAGGACCGCGCCCTTTGACGCGCCGGTGGTTCCCGAGGTGTACACCAGCGCGACGGCCGCATTGCCATCCACCACCGCTCGGCCCGCGAGCGGGGTAACGTCGCCAGGCAGTTCATCCAGAGGCCAAACACTGGCGGCTACTTCCAGCGATTCGCGCGCCACCACCGCCTTTGGTTCCGCATCGGCAACGATATGGCCGATTTCGCGCTCGCGATAGAGAATGTTGATGGGCACGAAGATAGCGCCAAGCTTCAGACATGACAGGTAAAGATCGATCATCTCTACGCAATTTGCGAGATAGACGCATAGACGATCGCCCGCGCCGATGCCGCGACGCCGCAACGCTTCGGCCATCAAATTAGAACGGGCGTCAATCTCGCCGAAGGTGAACGAGCGGTCGTCGAATTCGAGAGCGATACGGTCGCGGCGGCCCACCAACGAAAGGTCGAAGAGGTCGAGAAGGTTCATGGCAGAGGTTGCCCCTTAGTTTCGGCGCCTAATGGAAGCAGCGCTAATCCGATAATAAAGGCAACCGATGTAAGCGCGATCGGCGTGCCAATGGTGTGGAAGCGTTCTACGCCCGCGCCCACCAGAAATGTAACCCCTGCGGCCGCGAATCGTCCTGCCGAGGTAGCGAATGCAAAAGCGGTAGCGCGGCAGCTCGCCCGGTATTGTTCCGGAAGCCACAGCGTATAGACGGCAAAATTCGCGCCACCGATTCCCAGCGCAAACAAACACGAGACAAACCACGCGAGCGCATTCTGCCGCAAATAGAACGCATAGCCGAATGCGAGTAAGATCGAGGCGGCCATTAACGCGAAGTAAAGCCCCAGGGTCACGCGTCGTCCGAATCGCTCGGCTAGTGGAGATGCGGCGAAGCAGCCGAGAATCGTACCCGCCGCCAGCAGCATGCCTCCCCAGGACGCAATTTGCGCGGCTTGCGCCGAGGACCGGCCCGACGCCACGGCAAGCTGCGTCACCGAGGCCGGCACATATACCGATCCCGCCCACAAGCCGACGATCGAGATGAACAGATAGATTGAGTTGAGCGCCGTGCGGCGGCGATATTCACGCGAAAAGATAGCGCGCAGCGGCGCGAGGAAAGGCACGGACTTCGCTTTGGACCGCCAACGCTCGGGTTCCCCGACCCCGTGACGGAGCCAGCCGACCAACAACGCCGGTACGCCTCCCAGAAGGAACATCGCTCTCCAGCCGAAGCGCGCGCCGATAACGTAATTGGCAGCCGCGGCGAGGAAGAATCCGAAGTAGTAGCCGGTATGCATGTATCCGGCGCCGCGTGAACGCCTGTCCTCGGGCCACGCCTCGGCTACGTAGACGCCGCCCAAACTCCACTCGCCGCCGATGCCGATTCCCGCCAACAACCGGAAGGCCGCGAGCATCCACACATTCTGCGCCATGGCTCCGCAAAAAGTGAATATGGAATAGCAGGCCACAGTGAGCATGAGCGCGCGCAGGCGTCCGATGCGGTCGCCAACCGGTCCCCAAAGGAACGAAAGTCCCCACCCGGCGAGGAACACAGCGAAGAGCAACCCGCCGTAATAGCCGATAGCGCCGCTGGTGGCCGCAATTCCCGAACGAGGCAGCAATTCGCGCAAGGCGGGGACCATGACCAGCGCGTAGATGAAAGAATCCATCCCGTCGAGCGTCCAGCCAGCCCAGGCCGTCCAGAAACCGCGAATCTGATCGCGATTTAGCGGAGTGTGCGCGTGCGCTCCCACCCCTAATTGCCGTCCGGCAGGAAGCACCCGATATTGTCACTGATGATGAGTTGGCGCATGACGATTCTGGCGAATCATCTTAGCACCTAGTCAACTTGAAACATCACAACCACTCGACCGAATCGGATCTCATCGCCCGGCTCGAGTTTCGTGCCGCGAGACGTTCGATGAACCTCCTGGCTCATGCCGTCGCGCACAATCCAAGTCGCGCAGTCGCCATGCGGACCGCGCTCGTACCAGCGGTCGTTAAATAACCGGTACTCGCCCGAGGCGCGGTTGTACTGGATATGCGCGTGTTCGCGTGAGACGGAGCGGTTGATCTCCGTATCGGCTTCAAACGCCAGATCGTTGCGGCGGAAAAGGCCTTCGGAACGGTAAACATCCACAACCCGGCCGATATTGATGCGCGCCTTGTTCAAATGGACCTCCGGCGTGTTTGTATTGCCCTCGCACACGATGAGCCTGCCCGTAGGTTTCGCCACGGTATCGACGATCTCCTGCGACGCGGTTTCCACCTGCAACCAGGCTTCGCCCGGCTTGGGGAGATCCGCGATTGGCTCCACATCCACACGCAGGTTCTCAGGGAAATGGCATCCGCCATCGCGCAGCGCATTGCGCACCTCCTCCTCTATGTACCTCCGGAAGAAGCTACCCGCGAAAACGTCGCGGCGGCTCTCCTCCACGCCGCGCATCTCAACGCGCAAAAGATCGTACGGAAAGACCTTCTTTCCGCCGGAACGGTAGCTCTTTTCGCGGATACGGTCGAGCACGGCCAGCCGAATTTCAGCCAATTCGGGGGGCTCGTCCGTCTTCGATCCGATTGCCAACGGCGCTTCGAAGAGCGTCTTGCCCCATCTCTCCAGAAAATCGCCAACGTTCATTGGTGCGTTCCCCCTGCAGATTTGGTTTCGATGAGTCCATATTGCGCGGCCGCTTCCATCACCTCGCGAGCCACTGGCGCCGCGGCGCGCGCACCGTATCCGCCATGTTCCACCAGCACCGCGAAAGCGAGCCGGCGCCGCGTGCCGGCGTCGTAAGGCGCGAAACCCGTGAACCAGGCATGCGGCAGTCCCGCATCCAGTTGCGCCGTTCCGGTTTTGCCGGCAATCGCAATCGCTTCGCCCGCCATCGCGCCACGCCCCGTGCCTTCGGTTACTACACGGCGCATCGCCCCGGCAAGAAAGGCGGCCTGCGCGGGCGGCAGCACATTGACGGGTGCGTCTGCGCGCGTATTGCTCGCATCCGTCACCCAGCGCCCTTGCGGCATCCGTCCGCCGGCTGCGATCGCGGCGGCGACGCGTGCCATTTTGAATGGCGAGACCAGTACTTCGCCTTGTCCGTATGCGGCGAAAGGCAGCGCGCGGCGCAAGTTTGCCGGGTCCCCAGTTGAGATGCCGAACGTCGCTGCCGTATCGGCTAAAGCCTTCGAACCGACGTCATGAACACCCAACTGCGCGAAATACGCGTTGCAAGAAACGGCAATGGCGCGTCCCATATCGAGTGTGCCGTGCGCATGGTCGCCGACGTCGTCCTTGATGGCGCGATTCCAGCCCGGGATCGTCGTGCCGGCTCGCCCATCCGGCAGCGAGTGGCAGAGGAAGGTGCGATGCTTCAATTCGGGATTGAGGTTCAACGCGGCGATGGCGGTGACCAGCTTGAAAGTCGAACCCGGCGGGTATTGTCCGTAACGCGCACGGTCGAGAAGTTCATCCGGCGTCGGCGCGGTAGTGCGCGATCCCGGAGGATCGGGAGCGGGTGCGCTTGCCATTACCAGTACGTCGCCTGAGTCGGCATCCATCACGACCACCGATCCGTTACGGTTGCCCCCGGCGCGCAAGTGGTCTTCGAGGATCTGCTGCGCCCGCATCTGCAGCCGGATATCCAGCGTGAGATGGACGCTTCGGTCGCGCGCCAGAACGCGAGCGATATCCGCGTTGCCGGGTTCATGGCGATAGCGCACCAGAGACGCGAGCTCGGCGAAATCGTAGCCCTGAAGTCTCGAGTTGGAGTCATGTTCCACCAGAGACGCATTGCTGGCGTGAAAGTTTTCGCCCGTGCGGAGATCGCCAACTACATGGGTGGCGGCCCTCCCGAAGGGATAATAGCGGGTCTCGAGGCGCGAGCAACATTGGTCGAGCGATATTCCGAGCGCCTCGTATTCGGCGCGATGTCGCTCCAGTTCCGCCCAGTTGCTGGTAGCGACGGGCAGGCCGTTACGGTCGTAAATAGTTCCGCGTGGAATTTCGCGAGCTATGGAATTAAGGCGCGGATTGCGCAGCGGGCGCTTGACTCCGTCCTCTTCGAACGAATGGGCCTCGCGCGCAATATAGTCGCCGTCGTGGATGACTTGATAACGCGCCGCCGTCCCGACCAGCAATAAACCGGCGCATGCGAGGGCAGCCCTCAAATACCGCGTTGGCTTGCGGAGCAGTTCATTCGGGCCTTCTTCCCGGGGGTCGGCTGATATGGATGCAAGCAACGCGAATATCGCGAAATTGGCGAGCATCCCGGTATTGCCTGAGCTGAGGAACGGCGATACTACGCCCGATAGCGGCAGCGCGCCAAGCACGCCCGCGCTGATTAGCATCATCTCGTACGTAATGAGGCACGTCAGTCCCAGGCCGAGAAAAAATCCGTAGTGTGTCGCAGCTCGTACGGCTGCGCGCAAAGCTCGTGAGACCAAAAAGGCGAAGAGCAGGAAGACGGAGCAAACCCCGAGAAATCCCCATTCTTCTCCGATTGCAGGCAGGACGAGGTCTGTGCTTCCGGCCGGAATCATGCCGGGGTCGCCCCAGCCCGGGCCGGATCCGAGCGGGCCGCCTGTCGAGAACGCCCACAGCCCGTGCGCCAGTTGATCGCCCCCATGGACGTCGTTATCCCATGGAGTGAGCCACATATCGATTCGATCGACCACCGTGTGCGGTTGCCCAAGACGATAACCGATTGCGACGGAGGCCACCATGAGAGTAAGTCCGGCAAGCGCCAAACCCGGCCGTCCGCGCGCCACCGCGAACATCGAGAGAAAGACGAAGAACATCACCAACGCCGGGCCCAGGTCCTTCAACTTAAAAAACATTCCCAGCGCCAGCGCCAATGCGCACAGCACCGGAATCACGTGCTGCAGGCGCGGCAGCCCAACGCGCTGGAAGAGCTTCGGCAGCATTCGCTTTTCGCGGAGATCGCGCAGGCGCTCCCAATTGCGTGTGAAATATCCGGCGAGGAAAAGCACGAGCAGGATCTTGATCGCCTCCACCGGTTGGAATGGGCCGAGGTTCACTTTGGCGTCGTTGCCGGCAGGTCCTCGGCCAAATTTCTCCAGAAGCGCGAAGAGGGTTAGCGCGGCGAACAGGGGCGTATAACACCAATCGGAGAGGCGCCGGTAATCGAAAAACCGCAAGGCGGGTAGCGCGAGCAGAACGCATCCTGCGAATACGCCGATGGCGAATTTGTGAAACTCGAGCGTATCGCGTAAGGGGTCGCGCATGCTCGCCATCAGAATGAATCCGATGCCGCTTAATAGATGCAGGCCGGGAAGAAAGGAACGGTCTCCGCGGAACCTGGCCGCCTTCCACACCAGCGCTGCCAGATAGAATCCGGCAAAATAGAGAGCCGACCACTGAAAGAACTCGCGGCGGAACTCGGCCGGGGTGCGCACGGAAATCAAAGGCTTCAGTTTCGCTAAGGGAAGAAGGGAAAAACGCCGGGCGTTGGGTTGCGCGCTTAGCCGTTTGCGCATAGCGTCCCAACGCGAATCGCTTTCGATTTCCTCGGCGCTCACGCGCAATCCAGCGAGGGCCCCGGCATTGCGAACCGGACGCACATTCTGCAAATAATCGAATGTCTTTTGTGCGACTAGTTCGCGCTCTTCACGGTTGGGAAACGGGTCAAGCAGTGGAAGCAACTGTTCGGCGCTCTGAACCGTGTTCAGGTTGACCAGGCGTCCTGCGTCCACCATTTGCAGCGATTTTGCAACGTAAACGGAAGCCAGGCCGCACGCTATAAATAACGACGCGCCAAGAAGCCAGATCCAGTGCCCGCCTGGCGCTGACGCAGTCTCACGTACGGATACCAGTGCCGGCGCGGTGTCGGACCAGCTTCGGGTTACCGCCACCGGCGGCTCCTGTGGGCATAGGTCTTTCTTGCGGACGGCGAATGGATGCGCGCGAGTTCCTTTAGGTGTTGGCTCGCCTTATCGAAATCGCCGAGAGTGCTATACAGCGTTCGCGCCTGCTGCGCGGCGTTCCATGCCTGGCGCGGATTGGAAGAATCCAGTTGTTGGGCGCGTATCCGCCACGCATCCGCTTGTTCTTCGATTTCACGCCGACCAAACTTGGCGCCCAATTTCTCCGCGGCCGTAAATTCGACGCGCGCTTTCATCAAATCGGGCATGGAGTAGACAAAGATGCGCGCCATGCCAAGATGCGGGTCTGCGCTCTGTGGCATACGCCGCTCGGCTTCCTCGAAATCGCGGCGTGCTTCGACGCGCATCCGTGCAGCGTCTCGATCGATATACAAGCCGACGCTGAGCCGCTCAAGCGTCACATAGCCCTTTGCAAGCGCAAGCTTGCCTAAGGTCTCATCGTCTGCGCGACCTTGCTCCACCGCGGTTTGCAATCGAATCTGGGCTTTATACCAATCAAAATCGTGCAAGGCCGGGTCTGTTCCAACGCGATAGGCGGTAAAAATCTCATCCGCCTCCGCGACATATTTAGCCGGCCAGTCGATGGGCGCGGGCGTCGCCTTCGACAATGCTGCCTTTCTCGCTTCGTCCCCTTTGTGCGCTACAGCTCGAGCGCGCGCTACTTGCACGCTTTGCCAAGTCTGCCAGGCAAACGCCGTGCCGATCCACAATGCCATCCCGGCTGCGAACCATCCGAATGCGCCGATAAACTTCCAGCGCCGCCGCGCGCTGTTCACCGTCCGCGTGGCGCGCCGCAGAACTTCCCGCGCAGCTTCGATAGTGTGGTTCGCGCCCCATCGGCGCCGCTCCATTTCCGCTAGTGTGGGCCGCTGGCTGAGGAACGCCTGTAGGTCCTCCATGAAATCGAGGGCTGAGCGATAGCGCCTGGATTCCTCCCGTGCGAGCGCCTTCGAAACAATCAAACGTAACGGCTTTGGCACGGTTACTGGCAATGCCCGCGGCGGGCGCCTGGAACGAATCAACGCTTCGAGCTTGCGCGTGTCGTCAGCCTGATAAGGTGGCGCGCCGGCCAGCATTTCATAAAGCGTCGCGCCCACGGCCCATAGATCGGAGTGCTCATCCACCTCGCTGCGCACCAGTCGTTCCGGTGAGCAGTAGCCGGGGCTGCCGAAGTTGTGCGCCGTGGCGTCGCGATCGGCGCGCAGCGTTTTCGCAATGCCGAAGTCGAGCAGGCGCACGGTATCATTCGGTCCAATGTGAATGTTCGACGGTTTGATGTCGCCATGCACGACAGTAGATTGCCAGGAATGAAACTTCCCCAGTTGCTCGCAGATTTCGAGCGCAATCACGGCGGCGCGATTCGGGTCGATCGCCTGCTCGTCGTGCAGCACCTCCGCGAGATTGCGTCCTTCGACATATTGCATCGCGACGAAGAAGTAACCCTCCAGATCGCCAAAATCGTAAATCTCGACCACCCGCGGATCAAGCGCCTGCATCTCACGCTGAATGGCGGCGCCGCGCCGCTCGGCTTCAAGAATCAACTTGGTGGTGGAATCGCCCGTCGATTTCACCAGTTTGAGGGCAGCCTTGCGATTCTCCACTGTGTCGATCGCCAGATAGACATCCGTCATGCTATGCCCCAGGCGGCGAACGATTTCGTAGCGGCCAATACGAGTGGGCGCGGTCATCCTCGCACCCGTACCACGATCCAGATCAGCATGCCGAGTAGCAGTCCGTAGATCAGGAATGCCGCGCGTCCTGTGAGCGCGCCCTGCGGCAAGCGGATGCGCGTGGTTGCGAGGCGCGGGCGTGTAGCGCCCGAACGACCGCGGAACTCCGGTCCGGCCACGAAGACGGCAGTGATGTTATCCCGGCCGCCCGCTAGATTGGCGGCCTCCACCAGTTCGTTCGCCACGCGTGCGGCATCCCCGTCGTAGCGCTCTACCACTTCGCGAACTTGCGCCGCGCTTAGATGATCCGTGAGGCCGTCGCTACAGAGCAGAATGGCGGCGTCGCGATGGAAGCGGCACCTGCGAATCTCGATGAAACCATCATCGACGGCCGTGCGCATGGCGGTTCCCACGTCACGGAAGACTTCATTCCGGCGCGGATGCCGCATGGCTTCCTCTTCGGTGAGTTCGCCGGCGTCTTCGTCCTGCCCCACCGGCGAGTGGTCCGACGTGAGTTTGCGGATCGCCCCTTGCCAGATCAGATAGAGACGGGAATCGCCCACGTGACCGATAGTGATCTGGCCATCTTCCACCACGGCCAGCGTGAGAACGCATGCCATACCCTTGCGTTCACCGTCGCGCGATGCAATTTCAAAGATGCGATTGTTGGCAGCCGCGATGGCGGCGCGCACGCGCTTCTCTGGAGCCGCGGCGCCGGGTTCCACTGCGGCCGCCAATTCGCGGATCGCTTCAACGGCGGTCTGCGCGGCCAGTTCCCCCGCCGCGTGTCCCCCAACACCGTCTACTACCAGGAAAACTCCGCGTTCGGCATCGATCCAATAACGATCTTCATTGTGCTCGCGCAGCAACCCGGTGTCGGTTGCAGCCGCGGAACGGAATTCGCTCAAAGTTGCGCTAACGGCGGACATGGGATGCTACAAAAATAGCCACAAAAGCGATAAATGCGATGCCGAACCAAGTGTGCAGCTTGTAGAGCTCTGTCATTTGCGCGCCTCGAACGATAACTTGATTACCTCCGCAATCCCGATTTCGGCGCGATCCGGAAGCCGTTCCTCAACGCCGCGCGCTATACGCTTTCCGTTCAGCCACGTGCCGTTGCGGCTGCTGTCGAGAAGCACAAAGCCGCCGCCCGCGGGATCGCGGCGCAGTTTCGCATGCTCGCGCGAAACCTCGTCGCTGGAATAGAGCGGCAGGTCAACCCATAAGTCTTCGCCCCCGCGGCCGATGCTGATCTCATTCTGTGTGACGAAGAATGTCTGTGGTCCCGAGTCGTCCTTATAGCGGATTTCCGCGAAAACCTTGGTCGCGTTGAGCCGTGTGCTCCGCCGGTCGCGCACCACGGTTTCGGCCGGAACGGAAGGAGCGCGTTCAATAAGCGTAGTCTTCATCCCGCGATATCCGGGCTGTGCGACGTCGTTTAATTCGGAGTGGATTTCTACGTCGCCTGGCGGCACTGAGCCCTCGGTATCGGGGAAAAACTCAATCCACCAATCGTTTTGCGCGATGCGAAACTCCTTGCGGGGCGCCTCGCGTCGCAAGAGCGACTTTCCCGCCTTGTTCGCGTTCCACTCCGCCACCCGCGCATTGAGGGCGCGCTTGGCGTCTTCCTTGATGAGTTCTTGCACGCTCGAAAGGCGCGCAAAATCGTCGGGATGAAGGTAGACGCTGAAAAGGCAAGGCAGCAAGATGCTGTAGGCCATCTCCAGTCGCCCGGCTTCCATGTTGCGGATCAACTCATCGACGATGATTTGTCCGCCGATACGTGTGCTGGATAATTTAGATCCGGTCTGCGCCATGCCGGTACTTACACTCCTGCGAGTTCGTAACAGCAATGAGCGGCAGTAACTCGCTTGCTTAGCCGCCCCACGGACGCGTTACTCAATTTTAGACCGACGGCGAGGGTGTGCGGTTTCCTACTGAACGCAAGAGCACATTAAAAAGCAATAACGAGGGCAGGTTAATTCCCTAGTTGCTTCAGCACCGGATAAGGGTTGATATCGGTACCCTGCCACCAGTGTTTGTCTGCTCCGAGTCGCATAATTTCCAGGTGCAAATGCGGCGTGTCGGGTGGGGCGTCGCCGGTAGTTCCCACATAGCCGATCAACTGACCGCGCCGTACCGGCATATCTTCTTTGATTCCGGTCGCGTAATGGTCCAGGTGCGCGTAATAGTAGCAATAGGTTTCGCTGGGGTCGAATTGGTAAATGGTCAAACCGCCACGCACGCTGGTGAACAGTTTGCGAATTACCCCATCGTCCATTGCGAGAACGGGCGTATTGCGAGGCGCCAATATATCGGTGGCCTCGTGGGTGCGCCCGCCCGACCGTGGGTCCCGAAAGGTGTCCTGAATCGCTGAGGCCTTTGCGCCTTGGACAGGCATAACCAAATGATGCGTAAAAAGAATGGTGTAATCCTGATCCCACGGCCCCTGCAGAAATGCAAGAAGCGCGGCTCCTGCAAAGAAGAGGCGAAACATGATCACTCCTGAAATACAACCGGCGTTCCGGGGCCTACGATCTGGGCGATTTCGGCCGCGTCCCAATTCGTCAGCCGTACGCAGCCGTGGGAAGTGCTGTGGCCAATGCCCGAAGGGTCCGGCGTGCCGTGCAGACCGTAATGTTCCTTATCAAGGCCAATCCATACCACGCCCACAGGGCTTCTCGGCCCCGGTTTAATTGTCGCCTTCGCATCTTTAGGATTGGCGTTCCAAAACAGACTGGGGTCGAAATAGAACGTTGGATTCCATTCGACCTTCGTTACTTTCCAAGTGCCGATGGGCAGCGGGTCGTGTTCGCTTCCGATGGTCGCCGGATAGACCGCCACCGGATTCCCGCTCGCATCCAAGACTTGGGCAGTACGCGCCGATTTCGAAACCATGATGCTAGCCGCCCCCTGCGGAATATCATGATGAATATTCGGAACAGAAATCTGATCCCCAGGTTTCAGCGAGGTCTGTTTTGGATTTAGCCGATGAAGCAGGCGCGGGCTGCAATGGAACTTCTCCCCCAACCCATCCCATGCGGATTGAAAATTAAGCGAGGGCAGTTGCGCCTGCGCCATGATGTTGGCTGGGAGAGGGTTAAACGGCCCGCGGACGTCGTCATAAACAATCGTATAATTCACCAACGTTGTAGTCGATTCCTGACCTTGCTGCAGCGCCTGAACGGTGGCATCGTCCGGGGTGCCTGTCGGTGGCAGGCCATGTCGCGTCTGAAAGGTTGCGAGCATAAGCTTCGTGACATTCCCGATGGACGCGTCAATTTGGCCAGGTGAGAAGTGGGCGCGATCCAGTAGGACCTGCACGCGAAGCGTCTGCTGGTCGACTGGGGGCGCGCTCTTCTTAACCGGCTTTTTGGCCGCCGATAGCGTGACTGCCAGCAGTACTGCCAAAACGGGTATCGTCCATCGCATAGCTATCCCCTCGTTGGTCTATGCAATCGCCCTTCCCTAGGACAAAAGTGAACAGTTAGGAGCTTGAACCACTGGGCCCTGCGGTGCGGCCGCGTAACCCGCTAACGAAGCGATTGCCTCGGAGGAAAAACCGCAAAGGCCAGTCGGCGCACTTACTGATGCCAATGCGCGGTGAAGTGGCGATCTCCAGCTTTCGTGGTTCGGCCAGCCTCCGCACCACCAGCGCTCCGCGAGTAACGTCGGCTTCATTCTGCGCGCGTGAGATGGCGAGTGCAAGCGTGAGCTTTCCAGGTCCTGAGGCGAGGTCTTCGAGTTTGCGCGCAGCGAGCCGCCGGTGTTGCATGATCTCGATGCCAATGGTCGGTTCAAGCGCGCGGATCAAAACACAGCCCGGCGTGCCTTCGGCGTCCACCACGAGGTTCAGGCATTCATACATACCGTAGATGAAGTATACGTAGGCATGACCGGGTGGTCCGAAGATAACGCGTGTACGGGGCGTCATGCCGCGAGCCGTATGCGCCGCTAGGTCGTCGCCGCCCAGATAAGCTTCGGTTTCCACAATAATCCCCGCCGTATTGCCATGGACAAGCAATTTACCCAGAAGATCGCGCGCCACTTCGACTGTGGGGCGGTCGTAAAAGTCCCGTTTGAGAATGGGGCCGTATACCCGGCCGTGGTTCGTCATTCGGTTGTCGCGGCGGCCTAACGTACCGGCTTCGCCATTTCCACCGGCAGTTCCGGATGGCGCGCCCACTCTTCCCACGACCCGTCGTAGAGTTGCGCGTCGTATCCCAGATACCGCGCCACAAAATAGAGCAGGCTTGCCTGCTGGCCGATATGACAATACGTCACAACGTGATCGCCGGTTTTCAACCCCGCCGCTGTAAATTCCTCCCGCAGAGCTTCGTCCGATTTCAGTTTTCCACGCTCGTCGGTAAGGGAGCTATAGGGAATGCTGGCCGCGCCCGCTATGTGGCCTGCGCGATTGCGGGAGGCGCTGGCGCCGCTGTAATACTGTGGGTCGCGCGCGTCAAGCAAATGCATGCTCGCCTGGTTCAAGTGTTTGCTCACGTAATCGAAAGAAGCAATCACATCCTTCTGGGGACACGGCGTCAAGTTCCCCGGCTTCACGGTAGGGACAGCAGTAGTCACCGCGTGACCCTCCGCCTGCCACGCAGGCAAGCCGCCATCCAAAATGGAAGCGTGAGCCCCAAAGCCCATCGCATCCAGGGTCAAGTAGACGCGCGCGGTCTGTGTCGTCTGATCTTTCGTCATGTAGAGAATGATGTGCGATTCGTCGCTCACGCCTTTCTTGGCAAATACCCCGGCGAGGTCAGTCATGGGTGGAAGTTCCAGCGTGAGATCGCTGCGAACAGCGATCTCCTGCATCTCTATAAGCGTTGATCCGGGGATGTGGGCTTCGCCGTATTGCTTCGGGTCGCCCACTGCCAGCACCGTCAGATTCGCGTCCTTCGCATGCGCCGCGAGCCACGCGGGCGTGACCAGCATCGTCTCGCGGCTGCCATGTCCACCGCAAGCAGCCGTCGTCCCTCCCACAGACAGGAAGGACAAACAAACAGCAAGAATCACAGGTCGCATAGGATTAACTATATCGCGCCGCGCCATAGGGGACGCCGAATCACTTATTGCGGTACCACACGGGAAGCTCAATGGCCGCATACCGCGCAACCGGCCCATCCGCGCTCGGTACAAATATTCGCGCCAGCAGATGAACGCGCCGCCCCGGTTCGCACTCCGGGCGAATACGCGGAACGGAGTAGTTTACGCTGATGCTGCCTCCCCATTGATCCGAATCGCGCACGGTGTTGTCGACGCACGCGTCGCTCGTGAACAGCTCCGCAACACGAAAGGAACCGCCATCGGGAATCAGGACTGCGAAACTTTCACCCGGCGCCGCGAAGCCGTCCCCATTGCCTTCGCCGAGCGTCACCTCAAGTTTTTGCGAACCGTGTTGGAATGCTTCGAGCGGCCGGCCATCGGCGATGAGAAAGTTCTTCGCCATCTCGGCGGCGGGAAATAAGGGAATGTCAATCGGTATGCGGTCCGTACCGTTCACGGCAATGATGTGGGCTGTCGCTGGTCCGGGGCCCTCGAAGGTGAACGCCAGCGGAAGATTTACCGATTCCCCCGATCCCAATCCAAATAGGCGGCCCGACGTATTTTCGAGCTTCACCCGTGAGTCCGGCGACTCCCACTGAATCGCCAGCGTTCCCGAACGCGCGGCGCCCACGTTCCAGAACTTGACGCGTAATTTCACTTGCTGCCCGGCCGTTGCCCACGACATTCCGTCGAATTCATAACCAGACGCCGCGATAGCCGGCTCCGCGGAGATGCCTACTTCATAGTCGTCGCCATCCAGATCGAAACTCAAGCGGCCTTGCGCATCGGCCTTCTGCACCGCGCGGCGAATCTTGCCATCCGCCAAGTGGATGTACGCCACCGGATGCGTGCTGTTCGGTGCGTACGCGCGTGGCGGCGACTCGATCGAAAGCTTGACGTCCTTCAACGCCACGCCGCCTGGGAGCCATTCCCGCACCGAAGACCGGAAGCCGCGCAGAGAAACATGTTCGAGCGTGCCGAATCCCGGTTGCCGCCGGTTCGAAGTAACATCCCATCCCCAGATGGAATAGTTCGGGTATGGATCCATGTGGCTAAACGCGGCCGGTTTCGGCGCCGGCGCGGCGAAGAGCGGCATGTGGAAATCGAGAGCTGTGCTCACGTTGGTCGCGCGGTCCAGGGTAGCGACGCCGTCCGAAGCCGCATGCAGATCGTCCAGATTACACTCCACCTCGAACCCGGCAGGACCAAGTGAAGCCTCCGTCACGCCGTTCACATCGGACGCGCTGGAAATGAGGTCCGGAAACTTGGCGGCGATCCAATGCGCCATAAATCCGCCCAGCGAATAGCCGCTTACGCCGCGATGCTGGCGATCCGGGATAGTTCGCAGCGTTTGATCGACTCGTTCCATCAGCTCGGGAAAGTAGAGCGGAAATTCTCCCGTGGTTTCCACCGGACCGGAATCGATCAGAATCACCCCGTGCGCCGCGACATAGTCCGCAAACGCCTTGCCTTGCACGTCGCGGAGGTTGGACGATTCGAAACCGTGAAACCAATAAATGGTCGGATAACGGTTCTGCGATGCAGCATAGGTGGCCGGCAGATACACGCGATAAACGCGCTCGGCCCCCATCACCTGGCTGAAATGAGTAACATCCTGAGGGCCCTGCGCATATGCCGCGCCAAGCGCCAGCAAACCCAAGAGCATTCGCACACTTGAGCTGTACCAAATCCGCGCCGCGTTACGCAATCTCAAGCCAGCGACGTGCTTGTTCCGCGATCCTGGCGCGCTCCCTCACCATTCCTAGACTCCCTTGACTTCCCCGACTCCCTCGACTCCCTGCCCCGCCCTACTTCCAATACGGATGCGGCTCCGGCACCGCGGCCCCATCTTTGCGCGGCGACGAAGCCCCGAAGTTCACGCCGGTCTTCGCATCGCGAACGACTGCCTGTCCGCCCCCCATCTGGCTCGAAAAATCGCCCACCACCTGAAATTCGTGACCTCGACCCATCAGCCGATCGCGAACATCCTGCGTAATCCGGTGCTCGATCATCAGATCGCAGCCGCCAAATGTAAGTTTGGTAAATCGCGGCGCTTCGAGCGCCGCTTGAATGTTCATGCCATGGTCAACCATGTTGGAAACGAACTGAGCGTGCGCTTGCGCCTGATTTAATCCGCCCATAATGCCGAAGCCGATATGGATATCGCCCTTTTCCATGAACGCCGGGATGATGGTGTGGAAGGGGCGCTTGCGCGGAGCCAGGGCATTCGGATGTTGCGGATCGAAATCGAACAGGCCGCCGCGATTCTGCAGCGCAAAGCCGTAGTTATCCACCACCACGCCTGACCCGAAATGCTGGTAAACGCTCTGGATCAACGAGACGATGTTTCCTTCGCGATCGATCGCCGCCAGATAAATAGTGTCGCCGTGTATGACAGACGGGCTGCCCGGCGCCACGCTGCAGCTTGCCCTGCGTGGGTCGATTAACTTCGCTCGCTCGCGCGCGTAGTCCATCGAGAGTAGTCCTTCGACCGGAATTTTGCTGAATCGCGGATCGGCGACATAACGATGCAGATCGGCATAGGCCAGCTTCTGCGCCTCGATCTGCGTATGCAGTTCGTCTACGCCGCGTGATTCGTAATCCGAAAGCGGATAGAGCGACAGCATGTTCAGCATTTCCAGAGCGGCGATACCCTGTCCGTTAGGTGGCAGCTCATACACCTTCCAACCGCGATATTCAGTGGAAAGCGGCTGCACCCACTCCGGCTCGAACTCCGCCAGATCGGCGGCGGCAAGCTTGCCCCCCAGGCGTTCGCTGGTCTTAAGGATGGCGTTTGCGATGGCCCCTTTGTAGAATGCGGACGGGCCCTCCGCCGCGAGTAACCGGTAGGCTGCCGCCATTTCTGGGTTGCGGAATATTTCGCCCACAGCCGGCGCCCTTCCGTTCGGCAACATCACGCGCCTGGCATTCTGTTCCTTGGCCAGTTTCCCTTCCTCTTCCTTCCAGGCGCCGCCAATCATTTCCGTAACTGGGAAGCCGTGCTCCGCGAAATAAATCGCCGGCTGAAACAGTGTGCTCCACGGCAGCTTGCCGAAGCGTTTGTGAAGGCTCGACCAACCGCTCACGGCGCCCGGGACCGTCACCGATTGAATACCCTCTTGCGGCATCGCGGTCAGTCCCGTCGATTTCAGGAAGTCAATCGTTTGCCCCTTCGCCGCCCACCCGCTCGCATTAATCGCGCTGAGCTTGCCTGTCTTGGCGTCGTAGTAGATCGCAAATAGATCGCCGCCCATGCCGCAGCTTTCGGGCTCCACCACTCCCAAAACTGCGTTGGCTGCAATGGCCGCGTCCATTGCCGAACCGCCGCGGGCGAGAATTTGCGCCCCCGCCTGCGACGCTAGCGTCTGGCTGGTGGCCACAATTCCGCGATCGGAAATAACCATCGAGCGCGCTGTGACGCGATCTTGCGAAAACGCGGCGCTGGCAACGAAGAGCAGCGAGAAGAAGAGGAAGTGCCGAGGCATGAAAACGAATGATATCAGGTACGCCGCGCCTTCCTAGCTCGCCCTGTTAACTTCTATCAGCCGAACTTCCACACCCGCTCAACCGTCTTGCTCAGCATCCACGCCTTATCATCCGCATTCAGAAACTTCATGTCGTCGCGCACCACGGTAAGCGCCTGATCGTAGCGCGCGACACTCTCGATAATCGGCCAATCGGTGGCCCACATAAGCCGTTCAGGCCCAAACGCCGCGTGCAGGCGCTGTACGTGCTCCTGCGCGTCGAGATAAGGATACGGCTGCTTTGACAGCGACCAGGTATGCGAGACCTTCACGAAGACTTTCGGATAGCGCTTCAACGCAATCAATTTGTCCAGTTCGGCGGGCTGATCGACAGGACAATCCGCCATGTGATCGATAACTACCGTCAAATTAGGAAAATGCTCAATCAGCGCGCCGATATCCGGCATGCGGCCAATGGGGGCAAGAATCGTCATCGGCACACGCAACTGTTCGCAACGGCTCCATAGAGGTCGCATCAGCGGGCCCCGAATCCAGTCACCGGGTTCCCCCGCGGCGGGGCTGAGCCGCACGCCATGAAAGCCTTGCTCGGTAAGGCGTGAAAGATGATCGGGCGCGGCTGCATCCAATGGATCGACCCGGCACACTCCTCGGAATGTATCCGGGTAGCGCTTCAGTACGCTCGCAAGAAAGCTGTTGTCGTAGCGGTAATGGATCACCTGGATGATCACCGTTTTCGCTACCCCATTCGCCTTCATCAGTTCGAGCAAAGTTTCCGGCGCGGCGTCGCGCGCCGGTGGATGCGCTTCTTTCGCAAAAGGAAATTGTGGGTCGTGCTTCCAGACATGCACATGCGGGTCGATGATCCGGTAATCGGCGGCGAATGTGGTGGCGCTCATAGCTACTGCTCCCAGAAAGACCCGACGCGAAATGTTACGCCCAAAAGCATCAGGCATAGATCGGTTCCAGCTTGTTGACAATGTACTCGCCGCAGTGCTCGTAACTGGCGCGCGGCCCTTTGCGCGCGGTATCTAAATCGACGCACAGCCAGCCATTGAAATGGATCGATTTCAGCACGCGATGGCAACCCGGGAAATCGATCTCGCCATCGCCCAAATCGAAAATGTTGTCTTGCAATTTATCGCTGACGTGGCGGGCGTCTTTGTAGTCGGCCATCATCAGCCGGTCGCGGTATTTGTCTAACGCCTTCACCACGTCGATTCCCGCCAGGTACATATGCGCCGTATCGGGCGATAACCAGAAAAGTTTGGGATCGGTCATTGCCATGCACCGGTCGAGTTCGGCCGTGTCTTGCACCATCTGTCCCATGTGGTTATGCAGCCCTGCCCGGAACCCCATGTCTTTTGCCAAGGCGCCGAGTTCGTTGTAGCATTCGCACATCGTACGAAATGCGGCGTCCCCAGACCCCGCAGCCCGGGACGGAGAAAACACCACCAGCATGTTCGCGCCAAAACCCTTGAGAAATTCCATTGCTTGCTTGGCGTTGGCAAGCACCTCGGCGCGCCGGACCGGGTCCTGGGCTTGGCCATTAAAGGAGATTGTGATCACGTGCAGTCCGCGTTTGGTTACTTCGCGCTCCATTTCCGCCTGCGTGATCTTGTAGGTATTTAAAATTTGCGGAAACTGCGTAACGCGAATGCCGATGAATCCGGTATCGCGCATCACGTCAAGAATATCCGTGAAGGGCACGCGCGGAAAGTAATTCCATAAGTTTGATCCAAGAGCCCAGCGGACGTTGCGGTTGGCGGGAAGTTTTGCCGCCGCGCGCGCAAGCGGTAGAGCGAGCGCACTGAGCGCGGCTAACGAGGCGCGTCGAGTCATAGTGGAACGATTATCGCTCGAACGGCGCTTGTCTGGTGTCAGCCAATCAGGGTCACCTTTGTGTAGGCCACCTGAAAACCCAGGCGCTCGTAATTGCGCTGCGATCCACTGCCTGGCAAGGTGGATGCAGTTGCCAGATCGCAGCCTCGCGCAACGGCTTCATTCAGCCGCGCCACAATCAGCTCGCTTTGCAGTCCTCGGCGTCGAAAGCCGGGAATTGTGCCGTCGGCGCAAAGCGTGGCCAGGTTGTTGTGAATGGCCAGGGCGGCGCCGGCCGCCGCCTCCCCTTCGACAGAGCCGAGATAGCAAATCGAGGCTGGCACGCGGAAGAGATCGCGGCCGATATCCATCTCGGCTTCTGTCAGTTCCGGATTTTCAAAAAAGCCGTGACCCAGAGTGTGCGCCCACAGATCGGCATCGCCCGGTTGCGCGCGGCGGACGCGCGGGGTTAGCGTGATTTCGAATCCGGCCAGACGGCGCACCATCACGTTGTTGAATTCGGCGATCCGATAGCCTCGATCCGCGAGGGATTGAAAAAGCGCCGGGTCGGCGAGAGGGGAAAGCTCCAAAGAAACAGGCGCGCCGCGGCTGCGAAAAAAATTTTCGATGCCGGCCAATTCCGCTTCGCGCACTGCGCCGTTGAGCCCCACTCCCACTGCATGGGTTAGAGGCGATTCGGCGCCCAGGAAGACAGCGCTGCCACCGCCCATTTCCAGCATTGCCGAGTCCGGACGTTGTGCGGCGCAATCCCGCGCATTGAGCGCCGCCGCGGTTTCAATGCGCCGCGCCAGCGCATGATCGGCGAGAATCATATTAGATATGCCAGTCGAAACTCTGAAACTATCGGTACGCGGGATGACCTGCGCCAACTGCGCTCGCGGCGTGGAGAAAGCCCTGGCGAGCGTGCCAGGCGTGACTAAATCCAGCGTGGACCTGACGGCGGCTAGCGCTACCGTCGAGTATGACACGGACCTGGTGAAGCCCGAAGCTGCCATCGCAAGCGCCGTTTCCGAAATAGGCTACGAAGCGACGGCCGCGTAGTGAAGCCAGCGGTCGAACGTATCGATTTACCTGTTTCTGGTATGACCTGCGCGGCCTGCGCCCGCAGTATCCAACGCGTGCTTGCCAAGACGCCGGGTGTAGAACGGGCGCAGGTGAATCTTGCCACCAACACGGCCACCGTAGAGTTCGACTCGGCCGAAGCCGGCAAACCGGATTTCGTCCGCGCCATCGAAGACCTGGGCTACAGTGTTCCTGCCGCTGAGGCCCCCGAGCCCGATTACCATCGGCGCTGGCTCATGGCGCTAATCTTCGGCGCGCCGGTGGTAGCGCTGGGTATGGCGCACATTTGGCCTTGGCTTCAGCTCCTGCTTACGATTCCGGTGATGTTCTACGCGGCCCCGTTCTTCCTCGCCGCATGGCGCGCCCTTCTGCATCGCACCGCGAACATGAATTCGTTAATCGCCTTGGGCACAAGCGCGGCGTTTGTTTACTCGACCCTCGAAACGGTTCGCGGCGGCCGCGAAGTGTACTTCGAAGCAGCCGCGTCCATCATCGTATTGATTCTTACCGGGCGCCTGCTCGAAGCACGGGCGCGCGGAAAGGCGTCCGAAGCCATCCGTAAGCTGATGGACTTGCAGCCGGCCACCGCTCGAGTGTTGCGCGACGGAATCGATGTCGAAGTTGGAGTCGATGACGTGCGCGCGGGCGACACTGTAGCCGTTCGTCCAGGCGAGCGCCTCGCCGTCGATGGAACGGTCACCGAAGGCCGGTCGGCGGTGGATGAATCGATGCTCACAGGCGAAAGCATGCCGGTCGAGAAGCGTCCCGGAGCCGGCGTATTTGCCGGGACCATCAATCGCTCCGGCGCATTCCGCTATTCCGCAACCAAGGCGGGACAGGGAACGGTGTTGCATCGCATGGTCGAACTAGTCAGGCAGGCGCAAGGCTCACGGGCGCCGGTCGCAACGCTGGCGGATACGGTCAGCGCTTGGTTTACCCTCGGAGTGCTGATTGCGGCCGCGATAACGTTTGGCGCATGGTTCTTGCGCGCTTCATTTGGCGTGGCAATGGAGAATGCGGTTGCGGTGTTGATCATTGCGTGTCCCTGCGCGATGGGTTTGGCGACGCCGACTGCCATCATGGTGGCCACCGGACGCGGCGCCGCGCGCGGCATTTTGATCAAAGGCGGTGAAGCGCTGCAGGCCGCCCAACGCGTTGACACGGTTTTGTTCGATAAGACGGGAACGCTTACGGAAGGCCGCCCTCAGGTCACCCGCATTACGCCGGCGGCAGGATTCGATGAGCGCGAGCTGTTGAGCCTCGCCGCGTCGGCGGAGTGGCACTCGGAACATCCAGTAGGTAAGGCGATTGTGCAAGCGGCGGAATCTCGGGGCCTCAAACTGGAAAATGCGGATGAATTCATGTCCCTGGCCGGGCGTGGTGTACGCGCGATTGTCGGCGGACGGCGCGTAGAAGTGGGTCGCGAGTTGACCGTCGATGGCATCTTCGCCGGCGCCATCGAGGTGGCGGATGCGACGAAGCCCACGGCGCAAGAGGCGGTCCGGCGATTGCGTGCCATGGGTCTCGAAGTGTGGATGATTACGGGAGACCGTTACGCGGTGGCCGAAGATATCGCGCGAGAAACCGGAATCGAGCGCGTGTTAGCCGAAGTGCTCCCGGAAGGAAAAGTAGAAGAGGTGAAGAAGTTGCAAAAAGCGGGCAAGCGCGTCGCGATGGTGGGCGATGGCATCAACGACGCGCCGGCCCTGGCGCAATCCGATTTAGGAATCGCCATGGGTTCGGGTACGGATATCGCAATGGAAGCGGGCCACATCACTCTGATGCGCGGTGATCCGCGTGGAGTCGCCGAAGCCATCGAACTTTCGCGGCGTGCCATGCGAGTGATCCGGCAGAATCTATTTTGGGCGTTCGCTTATAACGCGATCGGGATACCGGTCGCGGCGCTGGGTCTGCTTTCACCGATGGTCGCCGCCGCGGCGATGGCCCTGTCGAGCGTGACAGTAGTGACGAACAGCCTGCGGCTGCGCTAACTTCGCGCGGCTCCGGCGTCCTGCTCCATCCCTTAGGCTCGGCAGGTTGCTGAAGAACACCTGAAATCAGTTAACCGCGGATAAATGCTGATCAATGCAGATTCAATGGGCTTATCCGCGTTGATTTGCGTTCATCCGCGGCCCATTTGCCTTTTGCAGCAGCCTGCTAGAGTCGGCCAAAGGTGATGAATTCCAGATCGCTTCCAGCATCGGCTACGCTCGTCTAGTCGGTATGTCCTTGCCGGAAAATCGGCGCCATGAGCAAGAGTGTCATAACGTACGTCTCTGTCGTATCGCGGAGAATCCATTAAGTCGAGACCGCATCAGGCTTGCGAGAAACGATGTCAAAAGAGATATTTAAGCAACGCGAAAGTACTGCGCCTCACAAAGGCGATAGCGAGCGGCCTGCCTCAAATACCAAACCAGGATAAATAAATGGCAAGCTGGAAATCTTGACATCGCTAGTTCAGTAAAAATGGAGCGCCCCCGCACCGGCAGCCTTGGTGCGGAAATCGGCGACAACAGCCTTCCCCGGAAGGCGTCCGGCATGCGCCAGAGTTTTCATCGTGCGGAGGAGCACGCAATCACATGCATCTCAGTCTGACTAATCGCGCAGTCATAGTCGCACTTGGCGGGTTTGCGGCTTGGAGTACTGCAACAACAGCTCAAGCTCAACAGATCCAGACAGTTTTCGTCATTGCGATGGAAAACCACAATTTGACCCAGCCCAACCCGCTTTCAAATCCACAGCAAATTCGGGGGAATGCGGCTGCGCCCTTCCTTAACAGCCTCATGACCGTGGGCAACCCCAACGCTACGCACACTTCCTTTGCCACAAATTACCAGAATGTAGCGTCGGGCATCCATCCGTCGGCGCCGAATTACATCTGGTCACAAGGAGGTTCAAACTTCGGCGTTCTCAACGACAACGATCCATTTGGCGCCGGTGGCAGTGCGCAGACCACTTCTCATAACCTGAGTAACTATCTCCAGACAGCCGGCATCACCTGGAAATCCTATCAGGAAGACATAGATATTAATCTGACTAACAACACTGTATTACCGAATAACCAGTGGACGGTGCCTCTCACTAGCTCGTCGGGAAGCTTCTCCAGCGGGACAAACGCCTATAACGGAACCAAGCAGTACGGTTACGACGTGAACCACAATCCGCAGGTCTATTTCGTCGACACCAACGGCGGCAACAACTCAACTCCTAGTAACCCGTTCGCGCACAATTACGCGCCCCTGCAGCAACTCCAGACGGATCTGGCCAACAACACCGTGGCGCGCTATAACTGGATAACGCCCAGTCAGTACAACGACGCTCACAGCTCTCTCCCCAACGGATTCACTTATCATGGAACGCATTATACGGGCGATCAGGCGGCGGTCGCGCAGGGGGATAACTTTCTGTCGATTATTATTCCTCAGATCGAAGCCTCGCAAGCTTACCAGAACAATGGCGTGATCATTATCTGGTTCGATGAAACAGAAGGTGGCGACACGCCCGCCTGGACCATTCCGGAAATCATTATCTCGCCCCTCGCCAAGGGTAACGCGTACAGCAACGGCGTCCTGTACACGCATTCTTCAGACCTTCTGACAACCGAGGAGATCTTCGGTGTCGGCCCGTGCATTGGGGCCGCCTGCGGCGCAAACGATTTGTCGGATCTGTTCCAGCCCGGATCCATCGGTGTGGGTCCCACTCTGAGTTCCATCAGCCCGTCAACCGGATCTCAAGGTTCGTCCGTTTCAGTGACTCTTATCGGAACTGGCTTCGTGGCGCCCGTGACCGTCAACGTCGGCGGAACCGGCGTTACGGTCTCGAACGTGGCCATTGTCAGTAGCACGCAGATCAATGCGACGTTCAACATTACGGCAAATGCCGCCACAGGCGGGCGCAACGTTTCCGTCACCACGACTGCGGGGACCAGCGCTACGACCCCGTTCACAGTGAACGCGGCTAGCACCCTGCCGACGCTGACGTCTGTCGCCCCTTCAAGTGGATCGCTTGGAACGTCGGTCAACGTAACTCTCACCGGCACAAATTTCACCGCCGCGTCGCAGGTCAGGTTGCAAGGGGTCGGGCTTACGCAGACCAATATCGTTGTCGTCAGCGCTACCCAAATCACCGCGACCTATAACATTTCCTCAAGCGTGGCGCTCGGAGCGCACAATACCTGGGTGGTAACCAGCGGCGGCAGCAGCAATATGCTGACTTTTACGGTTACGGCTGCGGGAAGCAAGCCCACCTTGACCTCTGTTGCGCCGAATAGCGGCGTGCAAGGGACAGCAGTGAACGTCACCCTGGCGGGCACAAACTTCATCGCCGGAGCGACCGTAGGTGTCGCCGGTAGTGGGATTACGGCGAGCAATGTGAGCGTCGCCAGCAGTACGCAGATCACGGCCACGCTGAATATTGCCGCCAACGCCGCGCCGGGTGCTTACCCGGTTTCCGTCACGACCACCGGAGGTACCAGCAACACAGCAGCCTTCACGGTAACAGGCGCTAGCAGTCTGCCTACCCTGACCTCGGTGACCCCTTCTAGCGGAGCCAGAGGCACGTCGGTCAATGTGACGCTCACGGGGACGAACTTCACTTCGGCATCCGGTGTCAGACTGCAAGGCGCCGGGCTCACGCAAACCAACATAGTCGTGGTGAGTCCGACGCAAATCACCGCCACGTACAATATCTCATCCAGCGTCGCAACCGGGCCGCACAATACCTGGGTTGTGACCGGCGCAGGAAGCAGCAATATACTGACATTCACCGTAAATTGACGATACTCGTCTGCGCGGAGCCGTGACGGGGGGCGTGTATATATATAGAGAGACGCCCCTCCGCCTCGAAAGCGAAATTGAGCCGAAACTTCGTGGGCCTCCCTCGTGGAGGCCCCTTAATACCGTCCAGTCTTACGCGAACTTGCGAATTCTTTAAAGCAAACGTGAGGTTCGAAGAATTCTCGCGCGGGAAGGATGCTGAGCCATCCCCGCCTCAACATAACCCTCGCCGATGAGCGCCGTCATCGAGGGGCGGCAGTAGCTCGCTACGACCTTCTCCCGCACAGTCAAAGCGCGAGCACGTCGCCCCTTCCGCTCCGTGATCTTTTTGGTTCACACGAACATGCAAAATTTTTTTCGCCACATAACCACAGTGGATTCATCCCTTTAGCGGGAATCGCGCATCTCAAGCACTCCCATTTCTTACCACCCCGCCTGCTACCCTCCAATCAGAGGGCCGCCTCGCGCCGCATTGTGCCGCGAAGCGGCCCTTTTACATTTTGATCGCGCAAGGAGAAACGAACATGATGGCCCCACGCCAAATCGAAACCAACAAATCCGGCGGCCCCACCAGCGCCGCAGGGAAAGAAACCGTCAGTAAGAATGCCCTGGTTCACGGGTTGGCAGGCCGCACTCACGCGGTCCTGCCCGGGGAGGAAGGTCCCTTCGCCGAATACTGCCGCGAATTAATCGAGGCCCTCGCGCCCGTCGGCGCCAACGAACGAGCTCTCGCTGTAGACATCGCAGAGGATCGTTGGCGGCTGAAGCGCGCCCGCGCCATGGAGAACGCCGTCTTTGCCAAAATCGCGCGGGAGCAGCCCAACCCGCTCGATCCCGCCGCCGCCCTAGCCGAGGCATGGGTCGACCCAGCCGTAGGCCTTCAACGCATCGCACTCTACGCGAGCCGTATCCAGCGCGCCGTCGAAAAGAACACCGCGCGCCTCAAAGCTCTGCAGGACGAGCGTAATGCCGCTCACGCCCTAGCGCAGGAGGAAGCCATCCTGCTCACCCAACTCGCGGAAGCAAATGGTGAAACTTACAACTCCGCGCCCGATTTCCCGTCCCCAACCGGAGGCAGCGCCGTCGTCGGGCAGTTTGTTTATTCGCCGCCCGAAATCGCGCGCCTCATCGCCCGTGCGAACCGCCTGGCGGACGCAAAAATCCTCTTCGCGGCCGCGTAGGATAGGCTCCCGCCTGTCCGTCGCGGGCGTCAGCCTTGGAAAACTCACTATTCCCACCGATGACAGCCCTGGGGAAACCGGAAATGTGTCCGCATGTGAGGTCTAACGCGCCAGCGGATACGCCAGACTATCGAGCAGCCATTCACGGTTACTGCGTACGTCCGCTGTCAGCAGTTCGCACAATGCGCGGCGGCGCTCGAAGAGGCGATAACCTTCCGTAGGACGTAGGTATCCGCGAGCCCGCGGCTCCTCGGCATAAACAGCTTCTTCGCCGCGTTCCTTAACCATAGCCGCATAGCGCGCGCGATTTTCCAGCAGCGCTTTGATAAGGAACGGCATCACGATCGAATAATCGGACTGCATGCTCTCCGTGGTTTGCAGATAAGTATCCTTATCCACCTTGCCCCACGTGACGGCCTCGGCCGGCGGGCAAGAGGAAAGCGAGCCATCCGTCACCGGCGCAGTCACAATTTGCACGTCGAACTGATAACCACGCACGTTGGGCAACCCGAGCACTTGTCCAAGCGCGGGTTCGGGCTGCAGGTTATAGTTCTTCGGCACCCCGCCGCCTAGTATCAGGGTCCCAAGCGCATGCACCGGGTTCTCGAACAAACCCCAACGGTGATAAGCGCACGCCTCAAATATTTCTGCATGCAGGTCGAGATCGAACGAATACTCCGGCAGCAAGCCGGCTTGACGCATCGCCCACAGCTTCATCGAATTGAGAAATACGCTGCCGTCGCCGGGCGCGCCCACAAACACGGGGATGGCCCGCTGCCAGCACGTGGTGAGCAGTCCCGTCTGCACGCCATTGTGCGCCTCCTGCGCGGCGTAATACTTGCCTAGCAGGTAGCGGAGTTCCGTTCCCGTCATCTTGCGCTGAAACTCGGGCCGCGAGAGCACGGCCGTCAGGAAGCGGTCTTGATCCAGCAGCACGCCTTCGTCAAAGGCCATGTCGGTGACGCGGATTGTGCCTTCGTCGCGTAGCGCCGCGTCGTCCGTAAAAATAGGGACTTCGTGAATGGGTCCGGATTTATAAGCGTCCAGGCTGCGGTGGCCGTCGTGATAGCAGACGGCGTCTGTAGTGCTGAGGTAAGCCACCCAGCCGGTCTCGAGCAGCGGTAAAAGCCAGGTCTGATGTTGACCGGAAACCGTAACGGGTCCGGAGATCGCCAGGGTGAGAGGGCAACCCATCCCGATGGCGCGGTCGAGAATCTGGTAGATGCGGCGCAGATAAGCGCCGCCGAATGCGGGTAAGCAGTGCGTGAAGAGCTCGTCGAAGGTCGAACATTCATCCACCCGCCGCACACGAACATAGCGGCGGGGGGATTGCGAGTTGTCGGAATTTTCCGAAGACGGCATTGCGCGTTACGATTTTCCGGCTGCGGCGGCGATACCCGCGAGCATTCCCTGGAAGCCTTCATATGCTTCCGGGCCGCGCGATTTCACGAATTCGATATACGCATTGCCCACCGTTTCGAGGTTGCTCCAGGCCTTCGGATTACGCGTGACATTGCGGAATCCGTCGATAACGCGGCGAGCCTTCTCCCACACGATCAGCATCTCGCCATTCGATTGGAAGAAAAGGTCTTGATTCAGAACGCCCGCGGTTACGAAGGAACACGCCATATCCCAATAGCTCATCACCATGCGGACATTCGTATTTTCCTGGCTTCCGAAAGCGTACTTCTGCATCATTTCTTCCGCGCTCGTGGGATTGAAGTTTGCCATAAACCAGGACCGCGCTTTGCGCAGTTCCTCTTCGCGGCGTAGTTCATAAAGTTTTAGAATCAGATTCGCGTCTTCGTATGTAGCTTGCATGAAGCCGATTATAACTGGGCTGCGCGCGCATCCGATGCAGGGTCACAATAGAGAAATGCCGATCGAACTCAGCCGTGTGGAAGATGCCCGGCGCAACATCGCGGGAATCGCCGTGCGGACTCCGCTGGTGCGCAGTTACGTCGATGAGCCAGCCGAAATTTATCTCAAATTAGAAAACCTGCAACCGATCGGATCCTTCAAGATTCGTGGCGCCGCCAATGTCATGGCGCGCACTCCGCGCGAGCAACTCGAACGCGGCGTACTCACCGCCTCTGCGGGAAATATGGCGCAGGGCGTGGCGTTCTGCGCGCGACGAATCGGCGTGCCGGCCACCGTCGTGACGCCCGATACCGCGCCCGCTACCAAGATTCGCGCGGTGGAACGGCTTGGCGGGCGCGTGATCCAAGTCCCATTTGCCGAGTGGTGGCGTACCTTCGAAACCCGGGCGTTCGACGGCGTGGATGCGAAGTTTATCCATGCCTTCGACGACCTCGATGTCATGGCGGGCAACGGGACCATCGCCCTCGAACTGCTGGAGGACTTACCTGATTTGGATGCCGTTGTCATTCCTTGGGGCGGTGGCGGGCTTTCCTGTGGAATCGCAGCCGTATTGCGTGCTCTGGCGCCTCGTGTAAAGATCTATGCCGCCGAAGTTGAAACGGCCGCGCCTCTTGCGGCGTCGCTCGCGGCCGGAGAACCGCGGACCGTCGATTACTCGCCATCGTTTGTGGATGGCATCGGTAGCAAGATGGTTTTCGCCGGGATGTTTGAACATGCCCGCAAGTTGCTCGATGGCGCCCTGGTTGTAACCTTGGAAGAAGCCGCGCGGGCCATGAAATTGGCGGCCGAGCGCAATCGTGTGATTGTGGAAGGCGCCTCTGCCTGCGCCATTGCTGCGGCCCTGTCCGGGCGCGCCGGAACGGGAAAAGTGGTTGCGATCGTTTCCGGCGGTAATATCGATCTGGATCGCTTCGCGCAACTGACGGCGTGAGCTACTTACTTGCTCTCCTTAAACCGCATCACCAGGCGATTGGGTTTAGGTCCGTAATCGAGTTGCATGTCCTTCAGCTTGACTTTCTCGAAGGCGAAATAAAGAAGGCCTGTGACCGCCTTGTCGGAACTCTTTTCAGGTAGTTGTTTATCGGCTAGCAGCTTCTCGAGCGCTTCGTCCTTCGGTTCATCGGCGTTCTGCATTTTCGCTGAGATGTTCCGGTCTTTGCCATCGGGTTCGCCAGGCGAGCCGACGCCCCCTATGCCAATTCCACTAAATGTCGGCTTGTGCGAAGTAGATTTCTTATCCCCATCTTCGTCGCCTGCGCGTTTGACCACCAACGACGCGTGGGCGGCAATCTGGCTCGGCGCGAACGGTGTAGATTTTTCGGCCCTATCGAGGTCTTGCAGCACGAAATCGTCGCGCGCCACGGAGACCTCTTTGCCGTACTTAGGCTCCACCTTAACTTCCGCGACTACGAAATGGCCCTGCAGATCGTTGCCAAGCAGTTCCTTGACTTCGTCGGGTGTTGTATAGAGAGTTGCCGTAACGATCAGGTCTTCGTTTTCTCCACGCGCCACGCCGACTTTCTTGCCGGCCGGCCACACCCAGAGCCCCGTCAGAACAATCGCGATTGCCACGCGAAAAATCATGAGAATTTACCTGTCCCGATTATACTTCCCCATTGTGGGATGCCTTTGTCCCACCCGCTGTTACAATAGATTTTTCACACAACATAAGGGCGCAGCGCGCGGTTTACGCGGGAAGCATGCGTTCCAGGGAGTGATGCAAACATGGACGAAAAGGAACGCGCGCGCGCTTTAGATCTCGCGCTGGGACAGATCGAGAAGCAATTTGGCAAAGGGTCCATCCTGCGGCTGGGGTCGAAGGACGCCATCGTGCCGGTTTCGGTCATTTCGACCGGTTCGATTTCCCTCGATGCCGCTCTCGGAGTCGGCGGTTTTCCTCGCGGCCGCATCAATGAGATCTTTGGGCCCGAATCTTCGGGCAAGACCACAATCGCACTGCAGGTGATCGCGGAGGCGCAGAAGCGCGGCGGCATTGCTGCATTCATTGACGTGGAACATGCGCTCGATCCCGTTTACGCCCGCAAACTGGGTGTGGATGTCGACAACCTGCTGGTTTCACAGCCGGATTACGGGGAGCAGGCGCTCGAGATCACCGCGCATCTCATCGCGTCCGGCCAGATCGACGTGCTGGTTCTGGATTCAGTCGCTGCGTTGGTTCCCAAGGCCGAGCTTGAGGGCGAGATGGGCGATAGCCACATGGGAGTACATGCGCGTTTGATGTCGCAGGCGCTGCGCAAACTTACCGGCTCTGTGAACAAGTCGCGTACCTGCCTGATTTTCATTAACCAGATTCGTGAAAAGATCGGCGTCATGTTCGGCAATCCCGAAACCACCACTGGCGGACGTGCGCTCAAGTTTTATGCTTCTATCCGGCTTGATATACGCCGCATCGCTGCGATTAAAGACGGCGAGGCGGTTGTCGGCAACCGTACCAAGGTGAAAGTGGTGAAGAACAAGGTTGCTTCGCCATTCCGTGAAGCCGAGTTCGACATCATCTACGGCGAAGGCGTCTCGAAAGAGGGCGATTTGCTCGATCTGGGGGCGGCCCAGAATATCATTGAAAAGAGCGGTTCCTGGTACAGCTATAAAGGCGATCGCATCGGGCAAGGCCGTGAGAACGCCCGCCAGTTCCTAAAAGATAATACCGATATCAAGCAAGCGATTGATTTGGAACTGCGAAAGGCGCTGGGGTTGATCAAGCTGGAGGCCGCGCCGGAGTTGGCTGCGGTAGCCGAGGCGCCTGTAGCAAAGCCCGCTGGGGCGCGAAGGTAGATCCTTCACCGTTGCGGTGAATGTAAAGGCGCGGTCCTTAGGAAAGATTCATGACCGAACGCGACCGTCAACACGCCATTCGACTCAGACTGGCGCGCTCGGAAGCGAAACGCGTCAATCGCATTCTCACCGGCTTTCCCGAACTGGACCGCGTGCTCGAAGGCGGATTTCCGCGTGGGCGCATAACCGAGCTCTCCGGCCCTCCTGTGTCTCGCAAGACGACGTTCGCCCTGCACATGGTGGCTATGACCCAGCAAAACGGCATGGAAGCCGCTTGGATCGATGCGGAACACTCATTCGATCCGGCATATGCGGCTCGGTTGGGCGTGAGTTTGGAGCGGCTTCCTGTGGCGCAAGCCGATAGCGCTGAGGAATTGCTCGATATCGCGAGGCAGCTCGCCGCATCGGGCGGAATTGAGCTTCTGGTGATCGATTCCGCCGCGGCGTTGACGCCCGCGATTGAACTGGAGATCGGAATAGGCGAAGCGGGTCCGGGTCTTCAGGCCCGCGTTCTGGCCTCCGGATTTCGCCGTTTGGCCTTCGCGGCCGCCAGAACAGAAACGGTGGTTCTTGTTTTGAATCAAATACGTAGCGGCGCGGGAGCGGAGGCGGCCGAGACCACGGCGGGGGGGCCCGCAGTCAAGCTCCATGCCGAGCTGCGCATTGCTCTGCAGGGCCTGGAATCGGCCTCGCGGACACGTTTCTATATCCGGAAGAGTCGCTTTCCTATGGCTGTCCGCGAAGGGGAATTGCGCTTCGAAAACCTTCGAGATGCTTCCACAAGCCTGTAAAATGGGGCTTTCAGTGCCTTCGTCTCAAAAAAACCTAAGGAAAACGGCCTTTTTCTGTTGCCTTCATCGGAACGTTCCCTTATGATTGAAACGTCAAAGCGCGCATTCGAACGAATAAGCGCGTGGGGGAATCAGACCTAAAGGAGAAATATGGCGACTACGAGAATGACCCAGACGCAACTGGTAAGATCGCTCGCCGAGCACTGCGAAGTTAACAACAAAGTGTCTCGCGCGTTTCTGGACGGATTGTCTAGCATGGCGATTGCAGAAGTAAAGAAGAACGGCGTATTCGTGCTGCCCGGCATCGGGCGGCTGGTTCGCGTCGATCGCAAGGCTCGCACGGGACGTAATCCTGCGACCGGCGAAACCATCAAGATCCCGGCTAAGAAGGTCGTGAAGTTCCGCGTGGCGAAGGCTGCGAAGGATTCGATCGTTCCGCCCAAGAAGAAGTAATCGAATCGGGGATTAAAACAAAAACCCCGCGCATCCCCTAAAGGGTGCGCGGGGTTTTTATTGTTACGTGATTTGGTGAAGCCGAACGACTAGGCCCAACTTGCGGGCCGCGCCTCGAAGCCTACGCCTGCTTCTTTCCTTCGACCGTTCCTCCAGCGCTCTTATCATCGTCGTCGCTCTTCAAGGCTGTCTTGAAGTTGCGGATCCCTTCGCCTAGGCCTTTACCCAAGTCGCCAACCTTTTTGCCGCCGAACAACAGCAGCGCCAATCCGGCAATTACGATTAACTCGGGAAATCCCAGGCCCAGCGGACCGGCATACACGATGCCATTTGGATCCATACGGCCTCCTTACTTCTCTATTGTAGCGGATTCACGCCCAGTTTAGCCTTCCTTCCGCGGTTAACGTCCCGTCCCGCCCGGCGTCTTGTCTGCTGTCAGGAGGATCGCATGATGAGTCAATGCCGTATCATTTCCACCCTTTTAATGGCCGCCCCCATCTTTGGCGCGGACACGCATCCACACAACCAAGGCTTGGTGGCCCACGAATGGGGCACATTTACCTCGGTGGCAGGCGCCCACGGGGAGGCCGTAGGCTGGATGCCGCTTACCGGAGCAACCGACCTGCCCTGCTTCGTCCACCGGCAAGGCTATAACCTGAAGGCCTCTTCAGCGCTGGAGCGCATGGAAACGCCCGTAGTCTACTTCTATACCCAGAAAAAGGGAGCCATATCTCTGCGCGCAGACCTTCCTTCTGGCCTGATCACGGAGTGGTATCCACAAGCGGCTGCCAAGCCGAACACGGCCGTTCCGGGGGGACCATCGAATGGAATTTCGAAGTAGTTCCGGGAGCAACGCCCGATCTTCCCATGACTTCGCCCTCCGACCATTATTTCGCGGCCCGAGCGACCGACGCTGTCCCGTTGCGCGCCGGCGGGGAGAGCGAAAAAATGCTGTTCTACCGCGGCCTGGCGAACTTCCCCAGCCCGCTTTCGGCGGCGTTCGCGAGCGATGGGCGGCTCGAACTCCGGCCAAGGTCCGCTCCCATCGGCTTTGCCATGCTATTTGAGAATCGCGGCGGGAAGGTGGGCTATCGCATTGTGCGGGATTTCCAGGCCGCGCAGACCGTCGAGATGCCACAGCTATCGAATGACGAAGCCGGCGTTCAACGCGAACTGGCGCAAGCCCTGACCAGCGTCGGACTCTTTCCGAAGGAAGCCGCCGCGATGATCGCAACATGGCGCGATTCCTGGTTCGACGAGGGAATGCGAGTCTTCTACCTGACTCCTCGAAGCGTGGTGGATGACGTCCTTCCCCTTCACATTACTCCCGCTCCGGAGTCCGTCGCACGCGTTTTCGTCGGGCGCATCGAGCTGTTGCCGGAATACTTGAAGCAAACCCTGACCGCCGCAATTGCTGGAACGGATAAAAAATCCCTCGACCGTTTCGGGCGCTTCTACTTCCCCTTCACTCAGATGATTAGGGTCGACGCCCCGGCCGCGACGCGTTCCTATATGGATGCCAAATTTTCACGGGCGCTGAACGAAGCCAGCCAGCCGGCGTGCAAATAGTCCAGGCCAAAGAAAAACGGCGGTAGGCAATCTTTGAGACTGCCAGCCGCCGTTTTCTTGAACACTTACTTGTCTTAGACTTCTTTCGCCGTCTTCAGCTTCTCGCGTTGTTCCTTCAGCACGGCCTTGCGGCTTAGCTTGATTTTGTTGCCTTCGAGCGCCAGAACCTTCACAAGGATCTGATCGCCTTCCTTCAGTTCGTCGCGGACTTCCTTAATACGGTTCTCCGCAATTTCGCTGATGTGCAACAAGCCGTCGGTGCCCGGGAAGATCTCGACGAAGGCGCCGAAATCGACCAGACGGACCACGGTGCCGAGATAGGTCTTACCCACTTCGGCGCTGGCCGTAAGATCGGTGATGATCTGGAGCGCCTTCTTGGCCGATGCCTCGTCCGCCGAAGCCACATGCACGGTCCCATCGTCCTCGACGTCGATCTTGACGCCAGTCTGTTCGATGATGCTGCGGATGACTTTCCCGCCTGGTCCAATCACGTCGCGAATCTTATCGGTAGGAATGTGGAGTGTGTAGATACGGGGCGCGTATTGCGAAATGTTGACGCTAGCCGCTGCCTGTGATGCGTACATCTTGTCCAAAATGAAGAGGCGGCCACGGCGCGCCTGCTCCAACGCTTCCTTCATGATGGCGGTGGTGATGTTCGGCACCTTGATATCCATCTGAAGACCGGTGATGCCTTCACGCGTACCGGCGACCTTGAAATCCATATCGCCGTAGTGATCTTCCGCTCCCGCGATATCGGTGAGGATTGCGTAATCCTTGCCTTCGGTCACTAAGCCCATGGCCACGCCGCCCACATGCGATGCCAGAGGAGCGCCGGCGCTCATCAGCGCAAGCGATGCGCCGCAGACTGTCGCCATTGAGCTGGAACCGTTCGATTCCAGAATGTCGCTCACCACGCGCATGGTGTAAGGGAATTTGCTTTCGTCCGGAATCATCGCCGTCAGCGCGCGTTCGGCAAGTGCGCCATGGCCGATCTCTCGACGGCCCGGTCCACGCATGAAGCCGACTTCGCCTACGCTGAATGGCGGGAAATTATAGTGCAACATGAAACGCTTGGTTGCCTCGCCGGGTTCCAGCAACTCGATGCGCTGCTCATCGTCTTTCGTCCCTAGCGTAACCGTAACCAAGGCCTGCGTTTCGCCGCGCGTGAACAGCGCCGAACCGTGGGTCCGGGGCAACACGTCGGTTTCGATGGTGATCTCACGAATTTCATCGAATGCGCGCCCATCCGGACGCCGCCGCTGCTTCAGCATCTCGTCGCGGAAGATGCGCTCTTTGAGAGCGTCCAGGCATTTGGCGGCCTCAACCTTTTGTTCTTCCGGGGTTGCTTCGATAACCTTTTTCTTGACCGCATGCACGCGCGAGTAGCTTTCCAGCTTTTCGTACTTCTGCGTGTTCAACGCATCGGTCAAATCTACGCGCGCCAACTTTTCGACGGCCGCATAAATTTCGGGATTGAGCACTGGCGGCGTGAATTCGCGCTTCTTCTTGCCTGTTAGTTCGACCAGCTTGCGGATGCCCGCTGCAATCTTCTTGCAGCAGTCGTGTCCGAATTCGATCGCTCCTAGAACTTCCTCTTCGGAAACCTGCTGCGCGCCGGCTTCCACCATGACGATACCTTCTTCGGTGCCGGCGACAATGATGTTGAGCTTCGATTCGCGGCCTTCGGTATACGTCGCGTTCGCGATGTACTTGCCGTCCTTCATGCTGACGCGCACACCGGCCAGCACGTACGGAAATGGAATATCGGAAATCGCCAGAGCCGCCGCCGCGCCAGCAATGGCGAGCGAATTGGGGTCCTGCTCTGGATCGGCAGACATCACCATGGCGATGATCTGCGTTTCATTGAGAAAGCCTTCCGGGAACAGCGGCCGCACCGGGCGGTCGATCAACCGGCTTGTAAGAATCTCTTTTTCGGAAGGACGTCCTTCCCGTTTGATGAATCCGCCGGGAATCTTTCCGGCCGAATATGTGTACTCACGGTAATCCACCGTGAGGGGGAAGAAGCCGGCATTGGGCTTGGGCTCTTCCGCCATGCAGGCCGTGACCATCACGACCGAGTCTCCGGAGCGAACGACAACAGCGCCATTCGCCTGTTTGGCCATCTTGCCCGTTTCCAGGGTAAGAATCCGGCCGCCCAGATCAATTTCAACTTTGTGAACCATTCTTGTTTAAATCCTCCAGCTCAGCCGGGAACCGGTCCCGGCCAAGAGTAATTGAGAGCAGAGTTGAATAGGAAGGGTGTCCGACCACAACAAGGCAACAACGCCTCGTGGCGCTCGGACCGGTGGGAATTGGAAAGAATGAACTAGCGTCGAATGCCTAACCGCTGCAGGACTTCTTTGTAGCGCTCAGGATCCGTGTTACGCAGGTACGTAAGCAGCCTGCGCCGCTTCGCGACCAACGTGAGCAGACCTTTGCGGGAACCGTGGTCCTTACGATGTATCTTGAAGTGCTCGGTAAGTAGCGTGATCCGCTGACTGAGCAACGCGATCTGTACTTCCGGCGACCCGGTGTCGGACTTGTGGCGCTGATTCGTGGAAAGAACCTGCCGCTTTGCTTCAACCGCCAGTGCCATTCTAAGGGTAATACTCCTTATCTTCTCTATCTCTTTTTGATACGTAGTCAGGATAACACACATCTTTGATGTGTATTTCAGGCGCGTTTCGGCCTTCTTCCGTCCTTATGGTCGTCAGTCGATCTCGAAACAGAACCCTCGATCCGTTCCTTCCATGCTTAAAACGTATTGCCCGCTATCGAGGTCATCGGCGACATCCAGGCGCACAAGGCCTTCGGGCGTTAGATGCGTTACCAGCACATGGATCACCTTAGCGTTCTTCTTTTCTGAGAGCGTGATTTCGCGGCGCCCGTTCTTCGGTTCGAGCCGATACATCAGTAGGCGCTCTGGATTCAGCTTTTCGGTCTTGATCAGAAATACGGGCAACGCCAGAGGCGTCTTTGCTGTAGAGGTCTCGCCCGGAGCGGTGTAGAGAATATCGTTATTGCTCTTCTCTTCTTTAAATTCGACCGTCTCGGTCTCGACCAGATTATTGGCATGCTTCAAATAAGGGATATCGGCCTTCGGCGGCAAGGGTCCCGCATACTTCGGCGCCTGCGCGGTGAACACCGCGAACGCGAAAAGCGGTAAAACCCAACAGAGCACTCGACCGTACCTCACGCGGATTATTCCACGTAAAAACTTAGCGCGTTATCCCCCTGCCGCACAAGGCGGCTCCGGCGCAGTTTTCCATAAGACTCTTCGAGCGAAAATCTGACTGAGTGTTGCACGATTGTGAGGAGCGGTGGCGCCGCGCCGAGCGCTTCGAGCGAAGCTGCGTATTCTCGTTCCAGAGCGTACGGCGGATCGAGAAAAACAACGCCAGATGCAAATCGCATTAAACTTGCAACGGCGCCTCCGGGGACAACCGTAGCACGCGATTCCAAACCGAGCAGTGCAAGGTTTTCTCGAATCGAATCCAGAGCCGCGCGATTGCGCTCGAGGAAATATGCATGCGCCGCCCCCCGGCTAAGCGCCTCGATGCCGATCGCTCCGGATCCTGCATACACGTCCACGAATATTGCGCCTTCCACTCGCGGCCCAAGGATGTCGAACAGTGTTTCACGCAAGCGGTCCGGCGTGGGCCGGGTGGAGACTCCGGGAATGGTCTTCAGGCGGCGGGAACGGAACTCTCCTGCGATCACGCGCATTAGCCCACCGTCACCAATCCATATTGGCGCTGCCAATGATCCCGGATATACGCCACTGCGCGTCTCAAATCTTCCTCCGATGGCGGCTTGGCAATGAAGTCCATCGCCTCTCGTCGCGCAACCTCTAGGATCTCCGAGTCTCGTAGAATATTTGCGACCCGCAGTGACGGGATCCCCGATTGCTTCGTGCCAAAGAATTCGCCGGGTCCCCGCAGCTTCAAATCCATTTCCGATATATAAAAGCCGTCGGTCGATTCCACCAGCGTGCGGATCCGCTCGCGCGCCGTGTCGTTCATCTTCTCCGTAACCAGCACGCAATAACTCTGTGCCGCGCTCCGGCCGACGCGCCCCCTTAATTGATGCAACTGTGCAAGCCCAAAGCGTTCCGCCTGCTCCACCACCATAATGCTTGCGTTGGGTACGTCTACCCCGACTTCGATCACCGTGGTGGAGACCAAAATCTGGATATGACCCTCTTTGAAGCGCTGCATCACCGCCTCTTTTTCATCCGCGCCCAAACGGCCGTGCATCAATCCGACGTTCAGGGTAGGGAACACTTCGCGCGAAAGGTGTTCGTAACTCTGTTGCGCCGCTTTCATGGCCTGCGTTTCCGATTCCTCAATCACCGGATACACTACATACGCCTGCCTGCCTTCGTCCACTTGCTGTTTCACGAAGCTGTAGATCTGTTCGATGCGGTCGATGGTCGAGTGTTTTGTCAGGATCGGCTTTCGCCCCGGCGGCAACTGATCGATGACCGATACATCGAGATCCCCATACACGGTCATGGCCAGCGTACGCGGAATGGGCGTGGCCGTCATCACCAGCACGTCGGGATGCACTCCTTTTTGCACAAGACCCAACCGCTGCATCACGCCGAAGCGGTGTTGCTCGTCCACAATCGCGAGGCCCAACTTATGAAACTCAACATCCTTTTCGAGCAGCGCATGCGTACCAACCGCCACGTGGACCAGCCCTTCAGCCAGAAGTCTCTTGAGCTGGGTCTTCTCCCGGCTGGTAGCGGAGCCGGTAAGCAGTACCGTGACATATCCCAATTTAGAAAGGATCTGACGGAAATAGATGCCATGCTGTGACGCCAAAATCTCGGTGGGCGCAAGCACGGCTACCTGATATCCGTTTTCGATCGCGATCACCGCCGCTTCTGCCGCCACGATGGTTTTGCCGCTGCCCACGTCGCCTTGTAAGAGACGGTTCATGGGCCGCGGCTCTTTCATGTCGTTCGCGATCTCCTGGATCACCCGCTTTTGGGCGTCCGTGGGCTTGAACGGCAGCATTGCTTTGATCTGCTCGCGGACGCGCACATTCACTTCGAAACCGATGCCCGGTAGAGTGCGCGCTTTGCTTCGTTTCAGCGCCACCCCGCATTCCAGCCAAAAAAACTCCTCGAAAATTAACCGGAACTGCGCGGGCGAGCGAAAGGCGTTCAGCAGCCGCAGGTCGCAATCGGCGGAAGGGAAATGCGTCTCGCGTAGGGCCGTCCACCTGTCCGGCATCTTCAGTCGACGCCGCAGAAATTCCGGAAGTTGGTCATCCACCGGCGGAAGCTCGGCGAAGATGCGATGCGTCAAGGTGCGCAGCACGCGCGTCGTAAGTTTCGCCACCGCCTCGTAAACCGGTACGACGCGTCCCACGTGCAGCGCGGCTTCACCGTCGTCGTCCTCGCCCGCCAGCACTTCAAACTCGGGATGCAGCATCTGCAGTTCGCCGGAATAGCTGTCGAACTCGATTTTTCCAAACAACGCCACCCTGACGCCCTCTCCCAGCACATTCGCAAGATAGGCGCCATGAAACCATTTACCAACCAGAACGGAACGCGACGAATCGCTGAACCGCGCTTCGAACATCCCCAGATTGCGCCGCTTGAATCCGGAAAGCTTGGCGGAGCGGACCTCCGCGATCACGGTCGCCATCTCGCCCGGCGCAAGCTGGGCGATGGTCTTCATGTTGCTCCGGTCTTCGTACCGGAATGGCACATAGGCCAGCAGATCTTCCACTGTGACCAACCCTTTGGCCTCAAGCATGGCGGCGCGTGCAGGTCCCACTCCTTTGATGTATGTAAGGGGCGTCTGGAGATCCATGCGGGGAAGGACTTAATCTTAGCCGGTTAGGCGCGATTGCGCCGCCCTAAGAGGTCACTACGTTAGAATAACCCCATATGGACGAAGTCCGCGTCGGCATCATAGGGCTCGGCAACGTGGGCTCCGGCACGTTGTCGATTCTGGCCGAAAATGCCGATCAAATCGCGCTCAAGCTTGGGTTCCGCCTCAAGGTTGTCGCAGTATGCAGCCGCTCGGTGCACTCTAAGCAGCTTCCACCGCAGTTCGATAGCATCTTCAAAACGGCCGATTGGCGAGAGGTCGTGACCCACCCTGAGGTTCAGGTGGTCGCCGAACTAGTGGGTGGTACGGGCGTGGCGTCCGAAATTGTGGAAGCCGCGATTCAGAACAAAAAGTCAGTCGTGACCGCGAACAAGGAACTGATGGCCGCCTGCGGTTCCGAGATTTGGGACCGCGCCATTCGCGCGGGCATCAACCTCGCCATGGAGGCTAGCGTTTGCGGCGGGATCCCCATTCACGCCGTGTTGCGCGAGGGAATCTCCGGCGACAACGTGCAGGCGCTTTACGGCATCCTCAACGGCACTTGCAACTACATTCTCACCGAGATGGAAAAGCGCGGCGTAACCATGCCTCAGGCTCTCGAGGAGGCGCAGAAGCTTGGCTATGCCGAAGCCGACCCCAGCGCCGATATCGATGGCTACGACGCCCGCTCGAAATTGGTGCTGCTGGCCGCGCTTGCTTTCGGCGAGAAAATCACACCTTCCGATATCTTTGTGGAGGGCATCCGCCGCATTACGCCGGTCGACTTTCGATATTCCGGCCAGTTGAAACATACCATTCGGCTTATCTGCGGAGCGCGCAAGATTCCGGAGGGCCTGGTGCTCTATGTGCGTCCGGCGTTAATCCCCACATCCACCATTCTGGCCGGCGTGCAAGGCGCCTACAACGCGGTATGGGTACGCGGCGAATACGGGGAAGACACGTTCTACTACGGGTGGGGTGCGGGCGCGCGGCCGACTGGCGTTGCCGTCACCAGCGACCTGATGCGCGTGGCGCGCGAAATTCGCAGCGGCAGTCCGGAGCGCGTTTCGCCCTTTGCGCACGAACGGCTGGGTCAGAACATGCCGGTGTCGGTAATGTTTCAGAAGCGCGCTTATTATCTGCGTTTTCGGGTGGACGACAGGCCGGGAATCATCGCGAATCTGGCCGGCATCCTGATGCGCAAGAATATAGGGGTGGAAGCGGTTCTGCAGGAGCCATGTGAAACACGGCGTGATCTGCCTTTCGTAATCATCGCCGAACCCACCTATGAGCACTCCATGCGGGAGGCGATCGAGGAGATGGCTCAGCTCGAATTTATGCAGGAAACGCCGCTCGCGCTTCCCATGGAAACGTCTCTTTGAGTTCTGCTGTATGAGATTGGCCGAAACCGTTTCGCTGGTCCTGCTCGGCTTCGCGCCCGCTCTGGCGGCCCAAACGCCTGCGGCAGTTCTCGCGCCCGATTCCCTACAGCGCCCGGGCGTGCTGATCCGCGAGATGAAGCTGAAGCCCGGAATGACCGTCGCCGATATCGGTACGGGCATTGGCAATATGCTTCCCTTCTTGAGCCGGAGCGTCGGCTCGACCGGCCGTGTGCTGGCCGAAGACACGGAAGACGAATTTCTCTCAGCCGCGAAGAGCGCCGCGCAAAATCAGAATCTCGCGAACATAACGTTCATTAAGGGAACGGATGACGACCCCAAGCTTCCCGAAGGCCAGGTGGATATCGTCTTCGCCTTGGATGTTTACCACCACTTCACCAATCCCGAAAAAATACTGGCGGCGTTTTACAAAGCCTTGCGTCCGGAAGGCAAACTGGTGATTGTGGAGTATTACAAACGCGAATCGGCCATGCCGAATGGAAAGGCGCTTACCCGTATTCGCCTCGATCTCGCCGACATGATCAAGGAACTCGAAGCCAACCACTTCCATCTGGTTGAGGAAAAAGAGTACGCCAAGAACGTGCAGTACATGCTCGTCCTGGAAAAGAGTTAAAACGAAATGAAGAAGTGGTTGAGTATTGCCTGTCTTGCCGCGTTGCTTTCGCCGCTAGGCGCCGCTGATAAAGACGCCAAAGACAAGAAGAAGGATGCCGGCGAAACCATCACGCACGAGCAGGCCGACGAGATTCTGAGCGAACTGCGTCAGATCCGCCAATTGCTGGAGAAGCAGGCCGCCGGTGACGCCAAGGCGGCCCCTGGGCCGGCTCACGCGCGGCTGCACATGGAAGGCGCGCAGATGCTCGGTTCGAAAGATGCGCCCGTGACCATGGTGGAATTTAGCGATTATCAGTGCCCCTTCTGCCAGCGCTTCCACATGCAGGTCTACAACGAAATCAAAAAGGATTTCATCGATACAGGCAAGGTGCGCTTTTATAGCCGTGACCTGCCCCTGGATCAGATTCATCCCAATGCCATGCGCGCGGCCCAGGCGGCCCGTTGCGCCGGCGATCAGGGACAATTCTGGGCGCTGCGCGACATCATGTCATCGCACCCCGAGAACCTCGATCTTCCAAGTTTGGTCGCGGATGCATCCCAGGTGAAGATCAATCCGGAAACGTTTCGCAAATGCGTGGAGAGCGGCAAGTATAAGGAAGCCGTACAGGGCGATCTGCTGGAGGCGTTGAAGATAGGCGCCGATGGAACGCCCGCGTTTGTCGTCGGTAAGAGCACCCCGGATGGCGTGGATGGCGAGCTTGTCGTGGGAGCGCAGCCGTATTCGCTGTTTGCGGAAAAGTTTAAGGCTCTTGGCGTGGAGAAGTAGGTAGTTCCCCGCGTGCTCAGTCTATTTCGTCTTATCAAAAGCCTGGATAGCCGCCACCTCCCAGGCAAAGCCACCGGCTCCTCTTTCTAGAAAAACCCTACCTAGTTTGCGTTAGTGGGAGCGGCCTCTTGCCTCTAAAAAGGCCGCTTAGGTAGAAAAACGTTTCGCGATTTCCTGTCCAACATGCCGTCCGTGTTTCATCCTGAAACGTGTTCCATTTCGGAACGCGCCTAAGGGCTTTTACTTATTGAAATAAAAGCACTTAGACCTATAATCTTTTGGCTTCTCTCGTGCATTCTTAAGCGCAACAGCCGGTTAGCCGGCAATCGAAAGAGAAAGCGAAAAGAGGACTAAAAACATGACCGCTCGAAGTGTGTCTACACGCAAGCAAGAGGTTTCACGCGATGTTCGCGACCAGATCGTGCTCGATCATCTTCCCCTCGCGAAGGCAATCGCCATCCGAGTTCATGAGAATCTACCGGTGCATGTCGAGCTGGACGACCTGATCCATGCGGGCGTGCTGGGTCTCTTCGACGCTGTCGAAAAGTACGATGCCACCAAAAATGTTGAGTTCCAGGGTTATGCCAAGCACCGCATCAAGGGCGCAATCCTGGATAGCCTCCGTCAGGCGGATTGGGCGTCGCGCGATATGCGCCGCCGCCAGAAGAAGGTCGATGCGATGTCGCGCGATTTCACCGCCAAGTTCGGACGTACGCCCACCGAGAATGAAATTGCCGCGGAACTGGGAGTCAGCACCGAGCGTTGGCGCCGCATGGCGATGGAACTGCGGAACGTAGGTCTGGTCTCCACCACGCCGCGCGAAGACCTGGACCACGCCGCCGAGCGCGAGTTCCCCGCCGATTCCGGTGTGCAGCCCGACCACATCTGCGAACAGCGCCAACTGAAGTCCACGCTGGACAGAGCTGTATGTCAACTGCCCGAGCGATATCAGAAAGTCGTCTTCCTCTACTACACCAACCAGATGACCATGAAAGAAATTGGCGACGTACTCGGCGTCAACGAAAGTCGCATCTCACAGATTCACAAACTGGCTCTAAAAAAGATGGCCGTCACGTTGCAATCGGAAGGCATCGCTTCGGCGAGTGCTCTGTGAACCACCATGCGATCATCCACCATAAGCCGCCGCGCGTTGCTTCTTAAGGAACGCAAGATCCTTGCGCACCGCGGCCAGAGCATCGCGGGGGGCGTAATCGACCTGCAGCGTAATCGGTCCAGTGAAGTTTGCCTGCGAAAGAGCGCCAAAGAACTGCGGCCAGTCGACGATTCCCTCTCCCAACGCACACTGGGTCAGTGTGAACCCGCCGTCAGCGCCCTTGGTCCAGGCACAGTCGCGGGCAGTAGCCATCTTGAGGCGGGGCAGGGCAAGCCGCAAAGCGGAAAGGCAGGCGGCGTTACTGGCGGCCGTGTCTCGGGGCCCGCTTTCCGGCGATGGTCCGCTATAAGCGGCTGCATAGCCAATATCGAAATTGAATCCCACAATGGAATCGAACGGGCGAATGGCCGCGTTCAGTTCAACCACTGAGCTGCCCACGAAATTGGGCGTCGCGTTGTGCAAAGCGATCTGCATCTTAGCTGCATTGCCGATCTGCGACAGCATCGAGATTTCGCGCTGCGCCATCACCGCGCTTGCCATACCATTGCCATTGTTGGGCCATTGACCCGGCGAGAAGATAGGGATGCCCATTTCGCTGCCCCATCCCATGATCGTGCGCAGTTCTTTGCTTTGCGCCGACGTTATGGATGTGCTCAACACCGGGACATCGAGGCCCGACCCCGTCATGGCCTCAACCGCGCGCTCCAGGTGCAGATCGATGTCGCCTTCGAGTGGGATGTGTCCGCCCGGCTGAACCGTCAGTTCGACGCCGTCGAATCCCATCATCTGTAGAAATCCGCCAAGGTCGTTGTAATCGATCTTGAGGACATCCGAAAACAGGCAGAGCGCTGGCGTTGCGCGCGGTCTGGGGCCGGCAGCCTTTTTTTGCCCGTACAGTGGTGTTGCGGCCAGCGCGCCGCCGATCGATGCGATTGCCTGGCGCCGCGAAATGCCGTGCGCGATCCTCATGCTTGTAGTGTAGTCACTTCCCGGGCTGTTGGGGTTTGGCCGCATCCGCGCTAAGCGCCTTCTGGATTACCACTTCGCGTTCGCCCGTGGCCCAGCGTTGCTGCGCTTCGTCGTCCGGAACCCCGGTAATACGCGCCAAGAGCAGAAATGGCGGCTTCGCGTAGCGCAGCGTCGGCCACCGAGCCATCTCCGCCAGGTCGGGCCGGGCACGCGCGCGAAGCAGGTCGAGCGTCGCTTGGCCCCCATGATCGGTCATCAAAACCAGAGCCTTAGCCGATTCTTCGCGGTCGGTCAGTTCCACCGAATAGAGTAGGTCGACAAACCATGTGGGCGAGATCTTCAATCCCGCGGACGCTTGTTTTTGGGAATAAACGATAAATGCTTGGAGTGAGCGAAGCGCATTCGCCCGCACTGCCGGATCCGGATCGCCGAGCGCGAATTGCAACTCGTCCACTACTTGCTGCTTCTTCGGGCAATAGCCGATGACGGCCGCCGCTGCTGCGCGAGTCTCCGCGTCCGAGCCATTGTGTAGCGTGTTACGAAGCACATCGAAGTGCGACGCGGCAAACTCCACGAACCGCGGCTGAAAAGCGCGCGCCGCCGGGTCTTCCATTATGGAATGGCCGGCGGTAAGGTCTTCCCCTTCGATTCCATGGGCCGCTGCGCGCTGCACAGCGGTCAGAAACTGCCGATAGCGGTCCATCAGATCCTGCGGCAGCGAGGCTTCACCCGATGGTTCCGCTCGGAACGCGGGATGCGGCGCGCCCTGCTCTTCGATGCCGATAAACAGCGCTGCCCTGTCTTTTTCGCAGCAAATCGCCTGCACGCGTGCTCGGGTGACTCCCGGTATCTGTTCGAGTTTGTCCTGCAGATCGCCTTTGGACCGAGGCAACGGGCCATCGGCCTGAATACCGGTCGCCGCTTCAATTGCGGCTGGCGTTAACTTATGCAGGCCATAATAATTGACATCGCCGACGTGCGGCATTTGCGCCGCGGCCGAGTACACCAATAGCGGCAGCGCGAGAATTCGCCTCATATCGATCTGACGCATAAGCAACTCTGGATGTTGCGCGTGAATCCTTCGCCCACTGTGGGCTTACACTACACTTGATGGCCGCTAATAAAGATTCTCTCATGGCCTCGCTGGCGCGCTATTCGGAGATGGCCTTCATCATTCCGGCAGGCGTCGTTGTGGGATACTTTGCCGGCCGTTGGCTCGACGGCTATTTCGGCACTCATATCCTCTATGTGATTGGAGTCATTGCCGGCGCCGCCGGCGCCATGTTCCAGGTGGTCCGACAGTTAATGAAAGACCCGGGCGATGGGGGTTGATATCTTTGAGCGCACCGTTGCGCGCGTCACACGCACTCTTACCGTAGTGGCATTCGCGGGCGCGGTCGCCGCGTTTGCGTGGCACGGTTGGCGAACCGGGTTGGGATTTGCACTTGGCGCCGCCGCCGCATGGTTCAATTTCCGGTGGTTGAAGGGCTTTGTGGCGGGACTCGGGGGCGACGGGAAACCAGGTTTCTTTGCTATCTTTTTCGCCTTGCGCTACCTGATTTTGGCTGCGGGTGGCTATGTTATATTGAAATATTCTAAATTGAGCCTGCCGGCTGCTTTTGCAGGGTTGTTTACGCCGCTGGCGGCGGTCCTTATCGAAGCCCTCATCCAACTAGGATATGCACGAAGAAATTTGGATCACTAAACTGTTCAACGACAACCTTGCCGGGTTGGGCAATGCCGCGATAAATCTGGTGGGCTGGCCCTCAGTGCCGCGCCCGTGGGCTAATTACGTATGTATGGAGCTACTCGTAGCGGCGATCATGGTGATCGTCTTCGCGCTCTTACGCTCGCGGCTCTCTGTCGAGAAACCGGGTAAGTTCCAACAGACGTTTGAACTGGTTCAGGATTTCGTCCATTCGCAGGGCGAAGAACAGATTGAGCATCATTCTGACCGTTATATTGCATACTTCGGCGCGCTCTTCGTATTCATCCTCTTCAGCAATTTAATTGGGGTGATTCCAGGCTTCGAAGCACCCACCATGTATCCTTCCGTGCCGCTCGGATGCGCTGCCGCAACTTTCCTTTTCTATAATTTTATCGGCATAAAAGAAATCGGCCCCATTAATTACGCGAAACACTTCGTGGGTCCGCTTTGGTGGTTGGCTCCTTTAATGATTCCTATCGAAATCATTAGTCACTTCGCCCGGCCATTGTCACTCACCATTCGTCTCTACGCCAATATGTACGCGGGTGAGCAAATTACGCTTGTTTTCCTGGGCCTCACTTACTTTGCGGTCCCCGCGGTATTTATGGGTTTGCACGTATTTGTTTCCTTAATTCAGGCTTATGTATTTATGGTTCTTGCCATGTTATATGTCGGCTCGGCAGTCTCGCACGAGCATTAATACCGGCTTTATGCCGCTTTCAGTGTGAGCCCGTCTCGTCCCAACGCTGGCGTGGAACCACCTCCTGGAGCGATTTCATTCAAGGAGAAGTACGATGACAAAGAAAATGTTGTTTCTTCTGGCGCTCTTGATGTGCGCCAGCCCGATTTTTGCGCAAACTGGCGGCACGGCCGCTCCGGCAAGCAATTGGTGGGTTTCTATCGGCGCCGGTATCGGTATGGCGATTGGCTCCGGTTTATGTGCGCTGGGACAGGGTAAGGCTATAGCTGGCGCCTGCGAAGGTATGGCGCGCAATCCTGGCGTAGCTGCCGCAATCCGCGCGGCAATGATTCTGGGCTTGGTGTTTATCGAATCGTTGGCACTTTACGTGATGGTAATTATTTTCCTCAAGGTTGCCTGATAGCTCCTCGTAATTCCCGGGGGCGGACTATCATCCGCCTCCTATTCCCCCATACCCGTAAATCATACAATCTAGTACTTATGTCCCAGTTTATTTTAGGGCGGTCTATTGACCTTACCTAGCGTGCGGGAATAGCATGAACACGTACATCTGATGGAACAGCGAAGAACCCGGCGCTTTAAACTTCAACTTCCCCTCTCGATCATTCGCAATGGCACGGGACGTGTTACCACGAATGGACAGACTCAGAATATAAGCTCGAGTGGCGTGTTGTTTACGTCAGAACGCGAGCCTGATCTGGGTGGACCGATTGAATACGTAATAACCCTGAATCATGAAGGCCCGCAGCCTGTGAATCTCCGCTGTATGGGAAAAGTGGTGCGTTCCCAACCATCTATACCGCCTGGCGCGGCATACCAGGTGGCTGCCACATTGGAACGCTATGAGTTTATTCGCGACCACTAATCGGCTTCCGGCCTACCTGCCTTTTAGGTGTTCCGGCAGCACGGCATATCCCTCAGGCGGAGGAAATATCGCGATCATCAATTCGAGTCTCCGCCGCAAGTACCGACTGGGCATCTGTCGCGGACCTGTCTCTACGTCGATGTCGCAACAGGCCCCATGTAAGTAGAGTGTCAGCGTGTCTTCGAATGCCTGGCGCGCGTAATCGCGGAATAGTTTGGTCTCTTTGCGGACGTTGGTTTGCCGCCGGAGCAGAGCCTGCTTCAGACGCCAGCTACGCTCGTCCACTTCACCGTGTATTTCCGCGCTTAGTTCTTCCCGAATCGTGCGATAGAACCGTTCCTGTATTTCCACCGGCCAGCGTTCAGAGACCAGGACCGCCAAAGCACCATAGAAATGATAGTGATAGTCGGCAACCTCTACTTCTTTGGCGCCGAGGGCTATCAATGCCATGCCATCAATGTCCAATCGCGCGGAAAAAATCTGCCGTCCGTCGGCTGGCCGCTCAAACACCACAGAATCCTTCTCTTTGCCTGTCCCCTTCTCGAGAAAGGGGGCAAGTAAGATGCCCACCGGGGGCAACAAGGCGATTACAGTCGGCGAAACCGCAGCGATGGGGTCGCTGAGGTAGTGGCGCAGATCTTCCTCCGCGATGGGCAGCGTCGAGAAGTATGAAAATTTACTGGTGAGCGGAATCATCTCGCCACGAAATCGCGCGGCTAGTTCTTCCACGGTCGTTTTAGACCGTTCGGTGTCATGGGACATTCCGGTCGTTCGATTGTAACAGGCAGCGGAACACCCTGCCTGCGCCACTGTAAAATAGAAGAGAAAGATGCGGCGAAACATTCTGGTGTCGGCGGGAGAGGCGTCTGGCGATCTCTACGCTTCGCTGGTGGTCGAAGAACTCCGCCGCGTCTGGCCGGATTCTCATTTCTTCGGATGCACGGGACCCCGCCTGCGTGCCGCAGGGGTTGAAACTATCGTCGACGCTGCTAGTCTGGCGGTAGTTGGATTGCTTGAAGTTGTGGGTCATTTGCCCCGTATCCATCGCGAATATCGCAAATTGCTCGCCGCCGCGGCGCAGTGTCAGCCCGATCTGGCCCTTCTTGCCGATTCGCCCGATTTTCACTTGCGCGTTGCCCGGCAGCTGCACGCGCGTAATATTCCAGTCGCGTACCTGGTGGCGCCGCAGGTATGGGCTTGGCGTAAGGGACGTATCCCCTCCATCCGGCGGCTGGTTCGCCACCTGCTTTGTATCTTTCCGTTCGAAGAGGAATTCTTTCGAAGTCATGGGGTTGCGGCCACCTATATAGGCCACCCTATGGTTGGACGTGTGCGCGCGGCCCTGCCTAAGGCTGCATTTTTTCGGAAACACGGCTTCGATCTCGCCCGTCCATTGATAGCAGTGTTGCCAGGTAGCCGCCGCGGGGAATCCGTCCGCCATCTGCCGGCATTATTGGATGCCGTAAGACGGCTTGGCCGGGAACAAGCGCTGAACTTCGTGCTTCCGGCCTCGGCCACGACGGGGGTGGCGTTTTTTCGTGATCGCATCGGAAGTTGCCCTGTTACGGTGATTGAAGGGGAAAGCTGGGACGCCATGGCTCACGCCTCGGTGGCATTGGCGGCCAGCGGAACCGTTACGGTGGAGGCCGCTTTGTTAGATACGCCCATGGTGACGTTCTACAAAGTGACGCCTGCCAGTTGGGTGCTGGGAAAAATGCTGGTAAACGTACCTTACTATTCCATGGTGAATTTGATCGCCGGCTATGCGGTTGTGCCGGAATTAATGCAAGGTCAAATGACCGGCGCTTCTATCGCCCGCGAGGCAAGCCGCTTGCTAACGGACGATGGTGCGCGCACAGAGATGCAAGCCGGACTCGCCGCGGTCCGCCAAAAATTATCGGGCAAGGGCGATGCGCCAAGCCGCGCCGCGGCCATCATTCAAGAGATCCTGGAAGGACAAGCTGCACATGTTTCGTAATCGCTGTTTCTTTATCGAGAGGGTCGCGCCGCTGATCGCAACCCTGGCCATCTTTACCGCGGCCGCCGGGGCGCAACAGGCCGAACGCCGGAATCGCATTGACGTCCAGGATTACACCATCAAAGCGGATATCTCGCCCAATACGCAAACCATCACGGCCGAAGCCACAGTGCGGTTCATTCCGATTGACGACGGCGTGACCGGCGCGGTTTTCGAGCTGAATAACGCGCTGAATGTATCGCGCGTTGTGGACGCGCAGGGGAAGCCTGTGCAGGCCCAGCGCAATCAGTCGGATTTCACAGTGCATCTTACCTTCGACTCCCCGCTGCCCAAAGGCCAGCCCTGCTCTGTGACATTTTTTTACGACGGCCGGCTCACCGGTGAAGAGGAATCGCCCGTTTCCGGCGTGAAGTTCGCAGCCATCCATCCGGATTACGCCTACTTCTTGTATCCGTCTCGCTGGTTTCCGATAAGCGGCTATTCCACCGACCGATTCGGCGCGGACATGCAGATTAGCGTCCCCATGGGATACACCGTATTAGGCAGCGGCCTTGATAGTCACCACGCGCAAGCCGACAAGAATCAGTTCGAGTTTAAGTTTGAACGGCACTCCTTTCCCGGCAGCATCGCGGTGGTGAAGGCGCAGCCCGCCAATATTCAATCGGAAGGCGTACGAACCGCCGTCTATTTCCGCGGTGACGAAACCGGAATGGCGCAGGCCTATGGTGATGAGACCGGCAAGGTCATGTCGTATTTCACCAGCCTTTATGGATTACCCCCTTCCTCCAGTTTGACCATGATGGAAACTGAGGCGGGCGCGCCCACCGGCTATGCCGCTCCGGGTATGATCTTCTTGGCTCCGGGTACAATCGGCAACCGCGCCAATTCGAAAGCCATCGCCAATGCGGTGGGCCGCCAATGGTGGGAAGAACTGGTGTCGCCAACTACGCGCAATCACCTTTGGGTTGAAAACGGAATGGCGACCTATTCCGAATTGCTATGGACCGAACATGCCGTCGGTGAAGGCGCCATGGAGACACAGCTCCACAATGAAATGGTTGGCGCTTTGACCGAAGATACGGTGCCGGTGATTCAAGCCGCGCGCCTCGACGATTACTCGCCCGAGCTGTGGGCTCTCACCGGTAGTAAAGGGGCGTCCGTAATCCACATGCTCCGCTATGTGATGGGGGACGACAAGTTTTTTGCGGCGCTGAAGAACTTCCTGCAACAGAACACTTGGAAATCGGTGAACACCGATGACTTCCGAAAGGCCGCCGAAGGGGCATTCGGGCAGGATATCGGCTACTTTTTCATCCAGTGGATAGAATCGAGCGGCGCTCCGGAATTCCACCTGGACTATACCGTCTTTCGTACTCAGAAGGGCTTCCGTGTGATGGGAAAGATCGCTCAGGATATGGATACCTTTCGCATGCCGGTGCAATTGAAAATCGAGACCGAAGGTAATCCTGAGCAGCAACAAGTGGAAGTGATGGGAACGTCGTCGGAATTCACGATTGAGACTTTCGGCAAGCCCAAGAAGATCGTCATCGACCCTAACAATAAGGTGTTACGCTACGATCCCGAGATTCGCGTCGCCGTTGCCATCCGCCGCGGAGAGCAGTTCTTCCAACTCGCGGATTTCACGGGAGCCTTGCGCGAATACCAAAAAGCGCTCGAAACCAACAAGATGAGTTCACTGGCGAATTTCCGTATCGCCGAAGTCTACTTCAACCAGGGCACCTTTCAGGAAGCCGCCAACAAGTTCCGCGCGGTGCTCGATGGCGATCTGAATCCCAAATGGACCGAAGTCTGGGCGCGCATCAACCTAGGGAAAATCTACGACGTGAGCGGTCAGAGAGACCGTGCCGTTGATCAATACAACCAGGCGATCCGCACAAAAGACGATACTGCCGGCGCCCAGGAAGAGGCGACAAAGCTTCTGAAGACCCCTTACCAACGGGAACGGCGCGACGACCAATAGAAATCGATTCGAATTCCATCGCAGCGATACGCGCAATGGTACTTAGTCCATTGCGCGTATCCGATATTTTTGCAGTAATCCCTCTAGCTATAACGAATCATAGAAGTTAGCTAAAATACTCACCTCAGTATTTCTCTTTTTGTTCGCTTATGCCAGCACCTTCGCGCCAGGCGAGATCGTCACGGCTTTCGGCGCACAATTGGCGCCCCAGACGGTAAATAGTGTTCTGCCCCTAGGCACATCGCTTGGCGGAGACACGGTTACGGTGACTGATCGCCTCGGTATTGCAAGAGACGCGTTGATGTTCTGTGTTTCGCCGAATCAACTATCGTTCCTGATTCCGCCTGCCACAGCCACCGGCGCTGCCACCGTTGCCGTGAATACTGCAATGGTCCTATCCAGACGACATTCCCAATCATGGCCTCGACAGCGGGCATATTCACCGCCAATGCGAATGGTCAAGGTCCGCTCGCGGCGCAAGTGGTCAGCGTAAGGCCAACCTTCCAGCAGCAATACACCAACACGGCGTCTCTAAACGGCGCGACTTTCATCAATGCGCCAATCTCATTTATGCCGCCGCAATACAGCTTCTATCTGCTGCTTTACGGCACGGGATTTGATAACGCAAAGACGGTCAGCGTCACCATCAATAACCGCGTCTTTACGCCGTCGTATTTCGGCTCGCAGGGCATCTATGCCGGTCTCGATCAGATCAACGTGCCGCTTCCAGCCGATTTGGCTGGAACTGGTCCCGTAAACGTTTCCATTACCGTAGACGGCCAGATCTCGAACCTGGGAACTATTACGTTTCAATAAATCGAGAGTGTAAATCGATTGGTGTCCTCTGCGGATCGCGCGATAGCATAGAACTATGCGCTACTTCGTCGTCCCTTCGATTTTGCTTTTTAGCCTTGCCGCAGTCGCGCAGCAACAGCCTGTGGTGCGTGCGAAGGATATCCGTGAGATCGCTAAAGCGGGCCCTCCCGCCATACCGCAGCTTGCCGGATACATAGCCAACCAGGACCGCGATGTGCGGCTCGAAGCTGTCAAGCAGATCGCGGAGATTGGAACTGCGCGGTCGCTCGATCCGTTGGTTGCGGCTACGCGCGACGCCGATTCAGAAATTCAGATCCGCGCCACCGATGGCTTAGTGAATTTTTATCTACCGGGGTACATGAAGACGGGGCTCGGCGGCTCACTGCAGCGTGTAGGTAGCAATATCAAGGGTCGTTTCACCGATACGAACGACCAGGTCATCCCGCCGTATATTGTCGTCCGTCCGGAGATCGTATCCGCCCTCGCTGCCCTGGTCCGCGGGGGAGTCAGCATGGACGCTCGGGCCAACGCCGCGAGGGCTGTTGGCGTGCTTCGCGGCAAGGCGGCAATCCCCGATCTGATCGACGCCGCTCACTCCAAAAATTCGCAGCTGATTTACGAATCGCTCGTCGCCATTGAGAAGATCCGCGATGAATCCGCCGGGCCGCGCATTCAATTCCTGCTTCGCGATCCCGATGCGAAAGTGCAGTCTACGGCTATTGAAGCGTCCGGCATGCTGCGCAACAAAGCGGCCTTGCCTGATTTAATCGATGCCCTTAAGCGCGCGCGTGACGCCCGCATCCGGCACGCCGCGCTCGAAGCTATTGCGATGCTGCCGGACCCTTCGAGTCGGCCTATCTACCAGCAGTATCTCGCCGACAAGGACGAGAAGATGCGGGCCGCGGCCGCGGAAGGGTTTGCCCGGCTCGGAGATCCAGCCGACCTGCCTGTGGTGAAGAAGGCGTGGGACGAAGAAACCAAGACCTCGCCGCGCCTCTCGTTGGCATTCGCGCAGGTGGCCTTAGGCAAGACGGAACTGAGTGAATTCAGCCCGCTTCGATTTCTAATTGACAACTTGAACTCGTCATCCTTCAACGGCATTGCGCGGCCGTTTTTGGTGGAGCTTGCGCGCAAACCGGCCGTAAGGCAGCTCCTCTACGGCGCGCTAACCACTGGAACCAAGGATGAAAAACTAGGCTTGGCATACGTGCTCGGGTTGAGCGGCGATGCCTCCAGCGTCCCTGAATTGCAAAAACTTGCCAACGATCCGGATCCGGATGTTGCCCAAGCCGCCCACACTGCTATTCGCAATCTGCAGGCGAAGTGAAGAAGGACTACTTCGCCTTCTTCTGCTTCTGCTGGCCGACGCGAATCTTAAACTGTTGAACCTTCGCATCCTGGAACGCCTTATGATCATGGCGTGCCACGGCGTCGGCGATGTATTTATCCACGCTCGCATCCTTGGGCAGGACGGCCATCAGTGTGTAACTATCGTTGCAGGTCGGGCAATAAGGCCGGAACCGCTTTACATTCGGAATTCCCATAACTGTTTCATTTTAACAGAAGGCGCAGGCGTTAGTCGCCTTCGATGGACGCCTGGATCGGGGAAAGGCTAAAGATTGCTAGCGAGTCCGGTCCGCAAGCCGCAAACCATCGATATGGCCGAACTCCCCGGTTTTGTTGGTTACCAGGGTGGCCGAGCGCCTGAGAGCCGTGCCCGCAATCAGAATATCCAGCGGGCCGATCGAGAGTCCATCGCGTTCCAGATCCAACCGGACCCGCGCGTCTTCTTGCGCCGCAGCGTGGTCGAACGGCACTTGATCGAATTCGTTAAGGGCGGAAACCATAGAGCGTCGCCGGTCGGAGCCTGTCTTGCGATTGCCGTATTCGATTTCGTACGCAACCACGCTGGGAACCGCAAGCTCCCGCCGGGGAGTGCCTGCACTCGCCGAACTACGCTTTCAATGCCTTTCAGATAGTGGATGATCGTGTTGGAATCGAGCAAAATCACCGCAAGTGCTCGCGCTCGGAGTCCCGACCTTAACCCTTGCGGATTTCGTCCAGATCGGGAAAATCGGGGGCGGAGCCAGCGGCATCGATGATCGCTGGGGAAAGGGAATCGTCCAAATGGCGCATCACATCACCGAGATAGTGGCGCAGCCTTTCGGCCGCGCCACATCCTTCCACTAGCCTTCTTTAACCACCTGCACCGTTACTTCAGCCATAACGTCTTTGTGCAGCCGCACCGGCACCTTAAACTCGCCCAGTTGCTTGATGGGCTCATCCAACTGTACCTTTCGGCGGTCGATAGTGAAGTTCTTCGCAGCCAGGGCATCGACCACATCTTTCGATGTCACCGACCCGAAGAGCTGGTCGTTTTCGCCGGCCTTCTGCGAAATAGTAACTGTCACGCCATTTAGGAGTTTGCCCAGGTCTTCCGCTTCGCCCTTGAACTTGGCTTCCTTACGGACGTGCGCCTGGCGCTCCTGCTCGACGATCTTCTTGTTGGAGTCGGTCGCTGTGACTGCCAATTTCTTCGGCAGAAGGAAATTGCGGGCATATCCCGGGGCTACCTTGACTACCTCGCCACGGCTGCCCAGATTTTCAACATCTTCTCTGAGAATAACTTCCATTTCCGTTTCCTCCGTCTCTTAGAACGACGATGCGAACGGCAGAAGGGCGATGTTGCGCGCCTTCTTGATCGCATCCGTCAACCGCCGCTGGTGCGGCGCGCAAACACCCGAGATGCGCCGCGGAACAATCTTCCCGCGCTCCGCCACAAAGGCGTGCAGCATCTTGGTGTCTTTGTAATTGATGTCGTCGATCTTCTCGACGCAGAAACGGCACACCTTCTTGCGGCGGAAATACTGCTTCCGCCCAGTGACAACCGCCTTATCGCCGCCCGTGGGACGCTGTCCAGCGCTGCCCGGTCTTCCTTTTGATTCAGCCATGGGTTATGCCTCCACCTTCGGCAAGCCCGGCATCGCCACCGGGGATTCCGTCATCTGCTTTTCTAATGAAGGCTGCGCCGGCGCGGGGTTTACCGGCGTCTGCGTAGCGCGTTTCGCCGCGCGCTTGTCGCGAACCTTCTTCCGTTTTTCGAGCCGCTTCAGCGTCTCGTCGATGCGTACCGTGATGAACTTCAGAACCGAATCGGCAACCCGCAGTCGGCGTTCTAGCTCTTTCACCACTTCTGGGCCGCCGGTGAACTGAATCAGCACGTAGGCGCCTTCGCGGTATTTTTCCACCCGGTAAGCCAAGCGGCGCTTACCCCATTTTTCAACCTTGTCAACGGTTGCGCCGGCGGTGGTCAGGTGCGTCTGCAAATGCTCGACGAACTGGTCTGCCTCCTCTTCCGGAACGTCCGGTTTAATGATGAACAGCTCTTCGTAAATCCTCATGCTTCCTCGATGTTTAAGCCTGGGGCGCGACGATTGTATCTCGTCATGGACTTTTCGACGCCTTCGGCAATTATGGATTGAACCGCATCGGCCGCAAAGCCGGTGAAGTCATCCAATTCCTTCTTCTGCGATCGCTTGAACGGCGATAGCAGATATTCCATGCCGCTCGCTAGCGGGCGGCCCGGATGTACACCCAATCTTACCCGCACGAACTCGTTTGTATTCAAGCTGCCGATCATCGACTTCATGCCGTTGTGACCCGCTGCCGACCCCTTTGGCTTGATCTTCAAACCTTGCCAGGGCAAATCAAGCTCGTCATAAACCACGATCAGATCCGAAATCCCGATCGCGTGCTTTTCCATTAGAGGAGCGACCGATGTTCCGCTCAAATTCATAAACGTTTGCGGTTTAGCTAGCATCACCTCGCGCCCGTCGATTTCGCCCACGCCGATCAGAGCCTTGGAATCTTTGCGTGTAATGCGGATGCTGTGCCGCTCGGCCAGCCGGTCCACCGTAAGAAACCCCAGATTATGCGGCGTGAGCGCGTACTCCTCGCCCGGGTTCCCCAGACCGGCCACCAGGAACATGAAGGGCTACTTCTTCTTGCCCTTTTCCGCGGCTGGCGCTTCCTCTTCCTTCTTGCCCTTCTTGACGACCTCGGGCTCGGCGACTGCGGCGGGCGCGGCGCCTTCAACGGCCGCCGGTTCGGCCTCGGCCTTGAGCGTTACGATGTGCGCGATTACGGTATCGGGCGCGCTGGTCAGCTTCATGGAGCCAGTGAGGGCTACGTCGCTGGCACGTTTGCTCTGCCCCACCATCAATTCCACGACGTCGATCACGAAGTGCTCCGGAATATCGTCCGGTAGGACTTCGATTTCAATCGCGCGCGTGATGACTTCGAGCAATCCGCCCTGCACCTTGACGCCCTTGGGCTCGCCTTCGGTGAGCACAGGAACGGAAACGCGAATGCGCTTCGTTAAATCGATGCGCTTGAAATCCGCATGCAGTATCGTGCCGCGGATCGGATCCACCTGTTGATCCACTACCATGACTGGCGTGGTCTCGCCGCCCTCCACAGCCAACGTGAAGATGGTGTTGAAACCAGTGCCGCTACGGATGATCTTGACGATCTCCCGCGGGTTAACGGCAACTGCCACTGGATCTTGGAATGCCCCGTAAATCACCGCGGGAATCTTCCCCGCGGCGCGTGTACGATGCGCTTCATTCTTCCCGCGCGAGGTACGCACCTCGGCGGCTATGGTTATATCTTTACGCACTGCTAATCTCCTTTGGCGAAGTCCGTTGGGCCTTATGGGCTTACCGTGGGTTCGCCTTTCGAAACACCTTCACGGCGAGAGGCGTTGAGCGCCTGCTTCGCCGCTAAATAAACAACCCGCTTACCGATGTCTCCTCGTGAATCGACCGGATGGCTTCCGCCAATAACTTCGCAATCGACAACGACTTGATCTTGCTGGACCCCTGTGCCGTTTCCGACAGCGGAATCGAATTCGTTACTACAACTTCCTTCAGCACCGAGCCCTCGATCCGCTCAACCGCCGGACCCGAGAGGACTGCATGCGTTGCGCAGGCCGTCACGCTGGCCGCGCCCTTTTCCATCAAAGCTTCCGCGCCCTTCACCAGCGTCCCTGCCGTATCGATGATGTCATCGACAATCATGCAGTGCCGGTCCCCAACTTCGCCCACGACGTTCATTACTTCGGCGACGTTGGCTTCTTCCCGCCGCTTATCGATGATCGCCAACGGACAATTCAACCGTTTGGCGAAGGCGCGCGCGCGCTCCACGCCGCCCGCGTCCGGCGATACCACCGTTACGTTCGAAGTCTGCAGCGTCCGGAAGTATTCGATCATCACCGGGGCCGAAAACAAATGGTCCACCGGTATATCGAAAAATCCCTGAATCTGCGCCGCATGCAAATCGAGCGTCAAAACCCGATCCGCCCCGGCGGTCTCTAGCAACGTCGCAACCAGCCGCGCCGAGATAGGCACACGCGGCTTATCCTTCCGATCCTGCCGCGCATATCCATAATAGGGTAACACTGCTGTGATGCGCTTTGCAGACGACCTCTTGAGCGCGTCCAGAATCAGCAGTAGTTCCATCAGGTTGCGATCTACCGGCGTCGACGTGGGCTGCACCACAAAAACGTCTTCGCCGCGAACGTTTTCTTGAATTTGCAGATGGATTTCGCCATCCGAAAAATGGTGGATCATCAACTCCCCGAGCGGCTTTTCCAGGTGCTGGCAGATCTCGCGCGCTAGGGATGGGTGAGCGTTGCCGGTGAATACCTTAAGGCGGTCGTGGCTCATCGAGAGTATCGGCTTCGGGGCGGCCATGTCCTTCCGTCTATGTGTTCGTGAAGCGCCCGCCGCCAAAGCGATTGGTAGCGAACGCGGTTAACCAGCGAAATCGCGTAACAACGGGCAATTCCCGGTCCATTCAGCGACTTTACGGCTCCCGCCGCCGCGGCGCGGGTCGGGAACAGACCAAACAGGGCAGACCCGCTCCCGGTCATCATGGCGGAGGATGCCCCCGCCCTCAGCAGTTTGGTCTTGATCGACCTTAATTGGGGATGCGCTTCGAAAACTACCGATTCGAAATCGTTAACCCCCGCCTTGGCAGACCCCTGCTCCCATAATTGAGACTGGAAACCTTCGATTTTATTTGGGTGTAACGCAGTTGTCAAACGCGCGCCCAAAACGCGGTAGGTCTCGGCGGTGGAAACATGCACTCCCGGGTCGGCCAGAACGCCGTATTGCAAGGGCAAATCGGGCAACGGAAACAGCTCCGTCCCACGCCCGATGCCCGCCGCGCGTCCGCCGAGAAGAAAGAATGGCACGTCGCTGCCCAGTTGCTGAGCCAGGTCGATGAGCCGCGGCAGCGGGATTTCACGGCCGGCGAGGGCCGGCAGGCCAAGCAGAATGGCGGCCGCGTCCGACGAACCGCCGCCCAAACCCGCGCCCATGGGAATGCGCTTCTTCAGGCCAATTTCGACGCGTCCACTCGCCCGCATGGCCTTCATAACCAGTCTCGCCGCGCGCTCTACCAGGTTCTCGGGAATCCGAAGCGGATCGTCCAGGACGATCGACGTCCGCCCCCATGGGGAAAATTTGACGTCAATCGAATCCGCCAGCGAGATTGTCTGAAAAATAGTGCGCAGCTCGTGATATTCGTCCGCCCGCTTACCGATGACGCGGAGGTCGAGATTGATCTTGGCCAGCGCCGGTAGCATCGCGCGGCGAACTTCGCTCATTTGTCGTACTGAATTAAAGAGAACACGTCCTGCCCGTCCAACTTCCGGCGGCCATTCAAAAACGTCAGCTCCACCACAAAGCCCATCCCAACTACTTCGCCGCCTAACTCCTGTACCATTCGCGCGGCCGCGGAAGCAGTCCCGCCCGTGGCTAAAAGATCGTCGACAATCAACACGCGCGTGCCCGGGGACACCGCGTCGCGATGCATTTCAAGCGTATCCGTTCCGTACTCCAGATCATAAGTGACACGCGCCAGTTCCGCCGGAAGTTTCTTGGGTTTGCGTACGGGAATAAAGCCGGCGCCGAGAGCATACGCCAAAGCCGGCGCAAAGATGAATCCCCGCGCCTCGATGCCAAGCACCGCATCGACTTTGGCTTCGCGGTAATGTTCCTTAAGCCCATCGATTACGCCGCGCAGTCCCGCCGGATCTTTGAGCAGCGTGGTGATGTCGTAAAAGAGAATGCCCGCCTTGGGGAAATCGGGAACCTCCCGAATGAGGGTTTTCAGGTTATCCATGAAAGACCCGTATTGTCACACGCGGTACGCGGTTAAGCAACTGAGTTCAGACGTTTTGGCGCAGCCATGGCGCGCATAAAAACTTCCGATTGGACAGACCTCGCTGTACGCAGTAAGCTCATAACATACGAAGCCGTAAATGTTCGGCTTCGCCTCGAAGCCCCGCTGCGCTTCCCACTTAGTAATTCCCGTCTTTCATTCACTTACAACTAAGATCACCTGGAGGATTCACCTATGAAACGTTCGTACTATCTTTTTATCCTGGCATTCGTTTGCTTGTCGGCGGCCCCTTCTTATGCTCAAAGCGATGTCAAAGTTACCTTTCACGTGTCCTTTGCCTTCAACGCCGGCGCGGCAGTCATGCCGGCCGGTGCGTATACCATTAGGGAAGATGGAAGCGGTCATGCCGTAATTTCTCCCGTTCAGGGCGGACACGCCACGGCCATCCTGCTCACGCGAAGCTCGACTTTCGCGCCCTATACCGGTCACGCATCCGTATCATTCATCGAACGCGGAGGTCGCTATTATCTCGACGCGATCAACCTGATGAACGGCGCGGTTGTCGGCGTCGCCCGAACCTCGCGTTAGCTCGCGGAGTTTCGGCGCCGCATGCTGGCGTAGTAAACTGCCAGCATGAACCGAAACGCCACCAGGCTTGCCCTTGCGCTCGCCACACTAGCGCCGCTCGTATCTTTCGCGCAAACCAAGCCTAGCCCTTTAGTCGGCCATTGGGATTTTAATCTTACGGCGACCGATGCAACTGGTAAAACCGTATCGCGCGGAGCCACTTGGCTGGGGATTACCGAGAAAAGCGGCGCTCTGGAGGTCTGGTATCAGCCCACGGGCGGCAACGTATATCAAGTGAAAGACTTCAAGGCGGATGGCGCCCACTTGTCCTTTGCCCTATCGGCGGGCGGCAAGGGTCCGGCCACCACTTGGGAGCTCACAGCCGCCGGTAACGAACTAAACGGCGTACAGAAACGTGGGGAGAATTCTCTAGCCCTGCACGGCGTCCGCTCACCCGAATTGAAGCGCAGTGCGCCCAAAGCGTGGACCGGCCCGGAAGCGCTCTTCAATGGGAAAGATCTCACCGGATGGGAGCCCATCGGCAACGTCGCCAATACCCACTGGATGGTAAAAGATGGTCTTCTCTACAATTCCGCTCGTGGCGCAAATCTTCGCACCACGCGCACCTTTACCGATTTCAAGGTGCACTTCGAAGTGAACTGTCCCGACGACGCCAATAGCGGCTTTTACCTTCGCGGCCGGTACGAAATGCAACTCGAATACGAGCCGCTCGACAAGAACCCGCCCGAACGCCGCATCGGCGCGATCTATGGCCGCATTGCGCCGGATCCCACCGTTCCACGCACGCCCGGGGCGTGGGAAACCTTCGACATAACCCTTGTCGGACGAAACGTCACTATTGTCCACAGTGGCGTAGTCACCATCGATCACAAGGAAATCGAAGGCATCACCGGCGGCGCCTTAGATGCGAACGAAGGCGAACCCGGACCCTTCTACATTCAAGGGGACCATACGGGAGGTCTCCAGTTCCGTAACATCACCGTTTCCGTTCCGAAGAACTGAGTTTGTTAACCGATCTCAAACGAAGATCCACGCTCTACCGCGGCTTCCTGTTCTTCCACGCCGCGTACGTCAGCCCAACGCGGCCCTTCCCGCAGGCTGGCTGAAAATCGAGAGAGCGCGTCGGCTGTCCCCGCCGCATACACCTCGACGCGTCCGTCGTCGAGGTTCCGGGCGTACCCGCGAAGCCCCAGCGCCGCCGCACTCTTCTGTGCAAAGTATCGGTAGCCAACGCCTTGCACGTGTCCCGAAATGTACCAGCGGCGCGCTTTGCGAGTGTCGGACGGCATAGAAATCGCGTAACACCATTTTAGGGGATGCCTCACGGAAAGCCTCTGATATGCTGCTCATGGGTCTCCTAGGGTAAGCCGCCCGGCCCGCTGCATGAAACGCTTTGGGAAACTACTTCCGCGCGCGTGTATCTGCGCATCAATGTTATTTGTGAACGCCTTGGCCGCCGGCCAAGGCGTGGGCTCGTCGGGCGCGATTCGAGGAACGATACGAGACGCGACCGGGAGCCCGGCGCCCGGAGCCGATGTTACGGCTGTGGAAGCGGACCGAGGAACGCGCCATGCCGTGGTGACGGACAATTCCGGTCAGTATTACTTAACGGATCTGCCGGCGGCATCTTACACATTGACCGTGCATTTGCCAGGCTTCTCTACAGAGTTCCGAAAAGGCATAGTAGTCAATGTAGGATCTACCAATATCCTGGATCTCCAGCTTGCATTCCCTGGGGATCCTCAAAGGGTCGAAGTAATCGCGCCGCCGGTGCTGCTCGACTCTATACGAGGGTCGCAGGCCAACGGTCTCGAAGAAAGATATATAGCTGATTTGCCCGTCGACCGGCGCGACTATCTGACTTTTGTGTTGCTAGCGCCGGGTGTGAGCGATTCCAACCACCTCACGGAAGATACGAATTTTCGCGTGATTCAGGCGCCGCAAAGCGGCCTCTCTTTCTACGGAAGTAATGGACGAGGGAACAACATCACGGTGGATGGGGCCGAAGCGAATGACGATGCCGGCGGCGTGCGGCCCACAGTCAGTCAGGATGCGGTCCAAGAGTTTCAGGTGAAGCGCAGCAATTATGAGGCGGACTTAGGGGCTGCTAGTGGAGCTTCAATCAACATCGTGACCAAACGGGGTTCCAATCAGATTCACGGAAGCGTCTTCGGATTTTTCCGGAACGACGTCTTGGACGCGCGCGACCACTTTGCTTTCAGTCAGGCCATAGAGCCGAGGGCGCCCTTTTCCTTGACTGCGGCAGGCGCCCCGGTCAAGGATTCTTTGAATCGCCAACAGTTCGGCGGAACGCTCAGCATGCCAATCAAGAAAAATCGCACCTTCATCTTTCTTGCATTTGAGGGCGTGCGCTCCGATTCGCAGAAGGCCGTTTCCCTGTTTACAGACAGTGGCATTTTTGCGCCTACCGCTCCGCAGCGTCAGATCTTCAGCGGTCTCGCGGCGGAAGGCTCCCAGGCAGTGCCGTGTCTCGGAGGTTTGACGCCGATCATAATTTTGCCGGCGGCCGCTTGCGCGAACGCGCTTTCCTCGCTTTTGACTGTGAATCCAGATGCTTCCGTCATCCCCGGTGTGCTGGGTGCGTCACAGATCGCGCAAAACCAAGTTATCGTGAACCAGTTCGAAAAAGATGGCGGACTGTTCCCGTTTCCAATTCGCCAATACCAATTTTCTACACGGCTGGATCATTCCTGGGGACCTCATGATTTCGCGTTTCTCAGGTATAACTTCTCGCACAACGCCCAGAGCGATCCGGATCTCCAGGCCTTGACCGCTTTCTCTCGAGGGACTTCGGTACACATTTGGGACAGCACAATCCAGGCCTCTTGGTTTCACCTCATCAGTTCCAGAACGCAGAACGAGGCGCGCGTCCAATGGAACCTCTATCAGGCGAACGTCGCTACCAACGATCCCGGTGGTCCAAGCCTGGATGTGCCGGGTTTCGGCTTCTTTGGCCGGAACATTTTTCTTCCAAGTCAGGGTACGTTACGCCGCTACGAATTCGCCGACAACGGGACGATAATTCGCGGCAAACATACGTTAAAAGCAGGCGCCTACGAACTGTTGCGCGGCGACAACACGACCTCCGACACCTTTTTTGCGGGACGCTTCGAGTTTTTGAGCTTGCCCGGAATCTTTGTCAGCCCTTGCCTGCAGATTCCGGCGCTTTGCGGACTCCCGGATTCGTTCGCGGCGGCAAGCATCAGTAGCCTCCAAGCCTGGAGCCTGGGCGAACCGGCTTTCTTTCAGCAGGGTTTTGGCAACCCGCAATATGCGTTCATGCGACCGCTGACTGCATTGTACATACAGGACCAATGGCAAATCCGCCCCAATCTGACATTGAGCGCCGGGCTGCGCTATGAGCTGGATAGCCAAACCCGTGTCCTGAACACCAATAAACACAACGTGGCGCCGCGGATTTCATTCGCTTGGGACCCGTTCCATGATCACAAGACGGTGGTTCGTGGCGGCTACGGCATCTTTTTTTCGCCAATTTATGCGCAGATAGACGACATAATTCAGACTCTGGGGAATATTAACGGAAATCGGCAGATCGCCAACACCTTGGTAAGCATTCTCGGCGTGCCGGGGAACGCGGCGCTCAATTCCGCGGCGATCTACCAGACGTTATTCGCTCAAGGAAAGATAATGTGCGGCGTGCCGCCATCCGGCGCTAGCGCGTGTATTACGCCAGCCGACTTGCAGCAGTTTGGTCTTAACATCAGTCACACCAACCCTCTGCCGCCGGGAACCGTTCTCTTCTCTGCGCAACCCGGCTACCAAAATCCATATGCGCAACAAGCGTCATTGGGTATGGAACGTCAGATCGGCAATGATCTTTCGATCGGCATAAACCTGATTTACGTCCACACGCTCCGACTGCCCTGGGCGGTAGATCGGAACCTGCTGCCAGGCGCGCCCGTTGTAACTGGAACAGGAGCAAACGGCCTACCCACGAACGGGCTGTCGTTTCAAGATTGGGGAGCGCCACCATGCGCTGTTACGCCGCCAATTGACAATCCTTGCTTTGCCGACCCCACCAGAACCATTCTGCAAAACAACGTTTATACCTCGCAAGCGGCAGCTACATATCGGGGAGTTATCTTCGAGTTCCACAAGAAGCTCTCCAATCGTCTGACGCTGATCGGCAACTACACCTACAGCAAAGCGGAAGACGATGCGACCGATTTCAACAGCGACTATTCCGCCTTTAACCAGGTCGATCTTACGGCCGAGCGGGCGCTCTCGGATTTCGATCAACGCCATAAAGTCGTGATGGCCGGAGTTATAGACAGTCCTTGGGTCCACTCACGTATCCTTTCCGGATTCGTACTGGCTCCAATATTCACCTGCCACAGCGGTCATCCATTCAATCTCCTGGCAGGTGCGGACATCAATGGCGACAATCATTTCACCAACGATCGGCCGCCCGGCGCCCCGCGCAATATCGGCGAAGGGCCGGATTTCGCGGAGTTCGACCTTCGCATCAGCCGCAATTTTAAGCTGACGGAAAAGACCAGCCTGCGGCTTCTGGCGGAAGGCTTCAATCTGGCGAACCGGACAAACTATTCCAGCGTCAACAACGTAGTCGGCGCAGCCTTCGGTCCGCCATTCGACGTGCGGGGAAACGCGTCGCTCTCCCCCAGCCAGCCTTTGGGCTTTACGTCGGACTTCCCCAAACGGGAAATCCAGCTCGGCTTACGGCTGAACTTCTGAAATCCCCAGACGTAAACGATTAATGGAATGCGCCCAGGTGATGGCCGGGGCTAGGCCTGTCAGCGCTCTCATCCACAAATTGAAATGCTTGCGATGGGTTTGGAAGACCGATCGCCTTTCTAGCAGCCTGTATCCTATTCCCCAGTTTTCAAACTCCCACGCATGCCTGATACCCCATTGGTATCTGGCTTTCATGCCGCACCCCAACTCGAGACGGGCGCCGAATTGAACCAACGCGGGGGTAAAGCTGTCAAAGACGATCTGTGCTCCGGGGAATCTCGCAGCTACGCGAGCAAGTAGCGAGCAGACTTCATCCGCCTGAAGGTACATCAACACTCCTTCGGCCACCAGCAGAACGCTTCGGAAGCCGGAGCCAACGTCGTCCATCCAACTTGGATCTAAGACGCTTTTGGCGACCAGCCGGCGGCGGACCGTTTCCCGGATGAATTCGGATCGGATTCGAATGACATCGGGCAGATCCAAATCCACGCACGTCATAACTCCGTTGTCTACACGGCCGAAGCGGTTGTCTAATCCCTCGCCAATATTAATCAACAGCAGATGAGGGTCAATGCGGCTGCAAGCCCGGACCATGCCATCGATCACATCCGTTCGCGCGCACGCGCCTGTGATGGTGGTTCTGGAAAGGCGGAGGCCTCCGAAGTCGAAATCCAGAGATCCGGCGGTGGTCACCGCGTTCCAATCCGTGAGGATCGAAGATGCGCGCCTGGTCTCGCTGGCTCGAGCCCATAGCGGAACCATCATGGTAAGAGGCACGGGCTTCAGACTGCAGATCACCTCTTTCGATACCCTCACGTAAACGCTCTTCTCATTGCTAGAGCGCACGAACCGTTACGCGGGGGCCAAATATTTTGATTAAACCCGGGAACTCCAGGTTCCGGGACAGAGCATTTGAGCGATCCGTTCTCTTTCGACGACGTTCTGTTCCGCAAACCAAACGGCAGCTTGCCGCTCCGCTTCCAGACGCGCTCCTCCCTGCAGCAAAGGAGCCTTGCGATAGCGTGCAATCGCAACAAAGTGATCCATTCCGGTCAGAATACAGGCCTGCTCCGCCTTTTCCAACAGCATTCTGGCGTCGTCGAGGCGGTGCTCTTCGGCTGCCACGCTCGCTTGAATCAGGCCGCTGATGCCGCTGCCCCACCCCGTTCGCTCTTTGCGAATCCGTCGCGCGTCTGCCATCGCTTGTTCTAGACATCGTTTGCGGGTCAACTCGTCGGAAGACCCGGCTGCTTTGGCGCAAGCCACGCGCGCCCTCAGATGCAGCATGTATATGCGGACTGGCTGTAGCCGCAGCACCATTGCGCTTAGAAGTTCGGACCAGCCTTGATCCACCGTCCTCACGGCCTTTTCCGCGTCTCCCATATACAAAGCGACCTCGGCGAGGCCGTAGTAGATACCAAAGCGGTGAGGAATGAAGCCTGGCTTACTGAGCTGGGCTTGCGCGCGCTCCAGCTCTTCCGCGGCGGCCGTGGGGTTATGGGCAAGCAGCCAACGAATGTAGGCGAAGGTGAATACAGGCAAACTCGTCTTCTCTAATAAATCGCCGCGAGCATTGCTGTCCGCCTCAAGTCCGGGTAATCGCGCGATCAATTCACGCCACCGGCCCATGCAGGCGAGAGAACACATCCAGAAAATGGAGCTTGGATACGCTTCCCATGCGACTCGCGTGTACTGCTCCGTGGCTATCCGGTTCACTTCTTCGCCTAACCTGGCGGATTCCCGCCACTCCCCGGCCAGCCATGCAACTTTCGAGCGCACAGAGAGCGCGAGAGTAGTGCGATTCGGATGGTCGGAGAGGGAGGCGTACTTCTCCACTTTGTCGAGCAATTTCAATGCTGCTGGGTAGGCTGCGTACCCTCCCTTAGCCACACGATAGCCTGCCTCCATTGCCAGGGAGTTTGCAATGCGATAAGGTTCCCCCAGACGTAGCGATCTTAACCGGTGCCGGGCCTGCAATTCCGCGGCATGGATCGGGTCTTGTAGAGCCAGCGCAAGCGACGTCACCCTGCAAATATCCAGCCTCTCCGCTTCGGCCGCACGGGCTTCCGTATCCGGCTTGGGAGTGAATCGAAGTCCTCTCAACCATAAAAAGCCGCGCCGCGCCAACAGTGATGCCACAACCTGCCACCGACGAGAGAAGAGCCGGAAACCCACCTTCTGCAATAGCGCGCACAATAGCGCCTGACCTTCTTCGAAATTGCCGCTGCGGATATATTGTTCACCGGCCTTGCGGATTAATTGCTGATACCGGCGTGGCTCCGCGCCCTGCGCGGCTTCTTTGTAGATCTCCGCCGATTCTGGCCCATGGCCCGCCAAAGCCAGCGCTTGAGCCAGACGCTCGAAGAGTATTGAGCGCTCAGACTCATCGAGATTCCGCTTATCGGCCAACTCGCGGCGAAGCTTGACGGCCAGGTCAAATGCCAGAGTGGATTCGGCTCTTTCGGCCGCGATCTTCAAGTAGTCTCGCGCCTTCGAGAAGTCACCGGCTTCGCGGAAGTAACGATAGACGATTTCGGGATCCGCATTTTCGCTACTCTCCAGCGCGTTTGCTAATCCCTGAAAATGTATCCGCCTCCTATCGTCCGGTAAGCTTGATTCGACAGCTTCGCGAATCTTATCGTGATAAGGTTCCACCACCATGCCGGCGCCACTCGTTCCCTTAAATCGCACCAGCCGTTCCAGCGCACGTTTTGATGGTTGTTCGGTTTTTTCGAGGCCGGCGGCCCTTAGGACGACATCAATTCCAATCGGCCTCCCACTCAGGCTTACTACCTCGACCACCCGTCTGGCGGAGTCAGACAGGAGCGCCATACGATTCCCGATCATCGCCGGAAAGGATAGACCCGCCGAAACGGCTGACGCCGATTGTGCATGCAGGGCAAGTTCGTGAATAAATAATGGCGTGCCATCGGACTCACGGTAAATCCGTTGGTGAAGCCCATCTTCTTCGGATCCCAGTAATTGTTCCACCAATCGCCTGCAATCCTCCGGTTGAAGGCGGTCCACGTCCAGTTTGCGGAAAATTCCGTGATAGAGTTCGCGGTTCTGCTGCTGCTGCCGGAAATGCTTCAGATGCTGGGCGTAGGAGGAGCCTACATCTTCGGAGCGGTAGCTAAACAGGAAGAGCACACGCGGCGGGTCGGGAGGCGCCAGAATGCTGGTAAGGAATTCTACGCTGTCCAGATCGCCCCACTGAAAATCATCGATGAAGATGATGCACAGGCGCCTTTCCGCGATCCGCGCCAAGGTCTCCTTCAAGGCGGAAACAGCCAGCTTTTGAAGGTCGCGCGGGCTGTTCTCGATGCTCTGTTCATAGCGCGTTTGCTCGATGGTGTGGACTGCCCGTAGAGTAGGAAATACTTGCGATAAAGCTTGAAGAGGTCTTTCCCGCGGCAAGACCGCCGCTACCTCGGCGTCGGCGAGCCTCTTGAGATGCGTGACAAGCGCGTCCACGACCCGGTCTAAAGCTTTGTATGGTACCGTTTCGTTTTGATAACAGCGGCCTGTTAGGATGAGCGCGTTCTCTTCGTCTATCTTCGAAAGGAACTGCTTACACAGTTCGCTCTTTCCCATTCCTGATTGGCCTTGTATGTGGACGCAAACCGTCTGATCGCGTCTCACCTGCTGCAAAGCGTCATGTAACGCGGCCAAGTGCGCTTCCCGTCCCACGAATTGTGTAGCGCGTGGAGTGTGCTGTTGCGGCGCTTGGATCGCTCCTATTGCCGGCGCGGCTTCTAATCGCCGGGATACTTCCACGCCGTTCAGGCGCAGGTCGGGATTCCGCTCGAGGAGGTTCAAGCACAAGTCATTGAGATCGTCCGGAATATTCGGATTGAGCTCCCGGGGAGGCCGGACAGGTTCGCGATTCTTATCTACAAGGACATCAAGAAACCGGCCTTGAAATGGAGGCTGTCCGGTTAGCGCTTCATACAGGACTGCGCCAACCGAGTACCAGTCGCTTGCCGGCCGCAGTGTCCTGTCCGTCAGTAATTCCGGCGCCATGTAAGCGGCCGTTCCGGCTACTGTCTGCGTCTTCGCCGTGGAATCCGAGAGAACGCCGCGGGCAAGGCCAAAATCGAGGAGCTTTATCTTTCCTTCCCGGTTCACAAGGATATTCGATGGCTTGATATCGCGATGAAGCGTATTGCATTTCTGATGGAGATAATGAAGCGTTCCAGCGAGTTGTCCGGCGGCCGCTCGCAATCGCTCAGGCGAGTTCCTGACATAGGAAATGAAGTCGATTCCTTGTATCAACTCCATACTGAAAAACCAGTTTCGACCGTCTTCGAACAATTCGAAAAGGCGAACCACGTTCGGATGTTCGATATCCGCGAACGCGCGAAACTCGTCCTTAAACGCCAACAATTCCGCCGCCTCCGGCCGGTGCGGCGCCTTCAATGCGACAGTTTCGTCCCGAGTTAGATCGAGCGCTTCAAATACCGCGCCGAATCCTCCCGAGCCAAGCTGCCGAACGATCTGAAAGCGCGAATTGCCATTGAACTTGGCGCGCAATGGTTCTGGCTCTGCATCGAAGCAACCGCCTGCGCCTCCGGAGAGGAAAGCTGAGACCTCCGCCGTCAACGCTGTTTCGCGGTGATTTGATCCTTCAGCCATACTTTGGCCGCGGCCCACTCCCGTTTGATGGTTCGGCTCGAAACGTTCAATGCTTCGGCGACCTCCTCGTTGGACAACTCCATGAAGAATCTAAGTTCGACGACGCGCGCCTGAGTCGGGTTTCTTTTCTCCAGCAGGGACAGCGCATCGTCCAGAGCCACCAGGTATTTCGCCCGCTCCGTTCCCATCCGAGCCAGAATCTCGTCTCCGTCCAATTGCACATGGCCTTCGGCGCGAGCGTTGCGGTGGCGAGCGTAATCAATCAAAAGGTGTCGCATTCGCGTTGCCGCGACAGCCATGAAGTGCGCACGATTTTCCCATGTTCTATCCTCTGGCCTGACCAGTCTGAGATAGGCTTCGTTTACCAACGCCGTCTTTTGCAAGGTATGGCCAATGCGCTCGTTGCGGACAAAGCGTCCCGCCAGCTTATGCAGTTCCGGGTAGAGTAGGGGAAATAAGACCTCGGCTGCTCGGGCGTCCCCGCCCGCCATTTGGTTAAGCAGGCGAGTAATCTCTGGGTCGGGGTCGTCGGGCATGGCGGCCACGGTAGACATTACGCCCTATTCTAAGCCTTCTTTTAAGAAATTACGCCTATCTCGTAATCTTCCGCAGGTGCTCGATGCTATAGATCTGCTTAGCCAGTTCTTGATCGATCACTGGACGCCCTCGGCACGGCGGCACATACAGAGTAAACCCCGTGTGGATCTCAGCCGCATATTCGCCCATATCTTCAATTGCAAACCGCAAAATGTGTGGCGGCATAATCGAATGCGGCGCGCAATAAATTGCCGCCACCTGGTGCCGGGCCGGATAATGACGTCGCAGATGGGCGACAAACCGCGCGAACCGCTCTGGCCGCGATACCCGTTGGGAATGCAGGGCGGTTTCAAGCGGTCCGATTTGCCAGATAATCGCAGGAACGTCATTTTGCAAAGGACGGCGGCGCAGCAATAGATCCGTCGCTTCATACATCTGTATGCCGTGTACAACCGGATCCAGGTGCAGATCGGCGAAGAGCGTATCTAGGGAAGAGATGCCTGGCAGCACCTCGACGCGAAGCCCCAACGCCCGCGCCAGTTCCAACACCAGAAACGGTGGATGCGCCGCAACCAGAGGATGCCCGTGAATGGCGAACGTGACCGGAGCGTGATCGAGCGCCGCCTCAATCACGCGGATCGCCATATGTTCATACGCCGTCACGCGCGGCCGCTCTTCACCATAGCTTTCGTCAAACAGCGCTGTCACTCGCGAGCAGAGACTCTCCAGATACTCACGCGTAGCCGCTCCGGTATCCAGATAGAAGACCTCGCGCGAGTTGCGAATCGCGTGCTCCACTTCGCGCGTGACCTGACTGACAGTCTGGATGCCCAGACCGGCAATCCAAAGATCGGTCACCGCACATCTCCGCCATGCAAGGCGTGCGTGAGCGCCACCAACTTTTCATAGCGATCGTTTGGCGCCGCGGCGTGTACCGCTGCGGCCGCCGCCTGAACATCGGGCGAATGCAGAGGCGAACCAAATGGCGAAGCTTCAGGATTCCCCGCGGTCTCTGGCGGAACCAGCGCCACAGCGTTCGAACATTGCCGGAATGAGGCCCACATACTCACTTGCGGGTTGCCTGTAGCATCTGTCGATTGGACCGCCGAAATCTGAAGCACTGCATGCAGCGGCGTCAAAGCTACACCCGGTAACGATGCGCCCGCTGGAGGAGGCAACCGGGAGGGATCGCCACCCTCCTGCATAGGCGCGAGCCATGTCGCGAAGACGATTCGTTCTTCAACTACACAAGGAACCACAGTTAACGCCATCAAAGAGTCGGGTAGAAGCCGCGCCTCCCCCGAACCTTCCGACGCTTCGGCTCGCTCCGGCGCCTCGGCTCGCTCCGGCTCAACGGACCGCTCCGCTTCTTCGTGGCGGCCAAGCGCGGCTCCCAACAAGGGAAGCAGGCGATGATCTGGGCAGCGTAAGATCTCGCGCTCTTCCGCCGTCAGATCGTACTCCGCAAAGACCTCCTCCGGTGTTTCACGCAAACGCGCGCGTAACTCCGGATGTAAGGCCGAATCGATAAGGAGCCGGGTGATGTCGGGCTTTGGCACTTACTCTACGGTAACGTGCGTGCCCTTCCGCTCGTCGCGCGAAAGATGAGCAATGCGCTCATCCAGCAAACTCCGAATGCCCTTCAGGAACTCCACGCGAGAGTTGCGAAAGTGATCCTTGGTCGCATCGGACCAAATGCGTTCCAACATTGGAATCGCTGTAGCGCAGAGGAAACATCCCGGGCGGGCCGTACTTTTTTCGTCCATGTCAGCTCTCCTTCATTTCAACGGTCAAGACTCGATTTTCCAACCTTGCGCGGCTCGGCGAAAGCCCAGCCATTGAGGTAGGTAAGCCTATATGGCGGCGAAGGGTACCAATTTCTACCACCAGTTCGTCGCCCTTCTTAAACAGTCCCACGTCGCCCTTGGCGGCAAATGGCAAATGCAACTTCACTTCGTACCGCCCGTCGGTCTTGGAAAATGTGTACGGCGCCTCTGACCGGGTGACGGCGGCCGGGTCTTCCCGGTCGGCATAAAGCGAGCGGCTGAGATTCTCCAGTCGCTCACGTCCGAAAACCTCATGCGTAAAAAGCGGCACGCGTTTCACCGGCACTGGCGCGAAATAGGATTCGATCTCTTCCAGAATCTTGGTCTGCGAAGCGCGCCATTCCTGAAAATACGCGTCGGTCACTTCCGCGGGCAACACGCGGTTCACAATCACTCCATCCACTGTGAGCCCGTGCAGGGAAAAATACACGAACGCGCGCTGTGTTTCGCGAAGCACCATGCGTTCCGGATTCGTCACCAGCCGCACGCTCGTAACCCGCGCGTCTTCCAGTAACTCGCCGATGCCATCCAGACGCCCAAAAAGCTTCTGAATGTTGGCGAAGTAATTATCCGGGGGAAGTTCCACCGGCGAAACACGATTGGCGATTGGCCGCACAGCTTTCAACAGTCCGCGCTGAAAGGGAAAGATGTGCTTCATATACCATTCGAGCGTCGTCGGCATGCTCACGAAGCGCATCGATTCGGCCGTGGGCGCGCAATCCAGCACAATCACGTCATAGCGTTCTTCCCGGCGGAACTGATTGACATACATCATCGCGCTCAGTTCTTCCATGCCAGGAAGAATTGCCAGTTCCGCGGCTTCCACGTCGCTGATGCCGGTGGTCCTAAGCACGGAAATCACGTAGGACGAAATCTCGTGCCAATGACGCTTGATCTCCTTTTGAATGTTAACTTCGTGGATCGCCAGTTTATCGTCGATCGGAAACGGGTCGCCCGTCTGGCTGTGAAAGAGGCTGGTTTCGAGATCGAAGGAGTCGGCCAGGCTATGCGCCGGATCCACGCTCATCACAAGCGTGCGATAGCCCAGGCGCGAAAGTTGAAGGCCGGTGGCTGCGGCGAGACTGGTTTTCCCCACGCCTCCTTTGCCGCTGAAGAGAAGGATGCGCATACCCTTCATTGTAGCCGTGCGTTTACACGGCAGTCGCACAGATCTGTAAGACGGCGTTCAATAGATCGTCTGCGGCTCTCGAACCGGCTCATTCTCTAAGTCACAATAAAAGGCATGGACATCAATCGTTTCACCGAGAAACTGCAGGAAGCGATCCGTTCCGCGCAATCGAAGGCCGTACGTTACGGGAATCAGCAGATCGATGTCGAGCACCTGTTGGCGGCGTTGCTGGAGCAACCTGGCGGCCTTGCGCCTTCTATCCTCGCGAAATCTGGAATGGCTGTCGAACCCTTTCAGCAGCGCATCGAAAGCGAATTGGCGCGGCTCCCCAAAGTGTCCGGACCCGCGGGCGCGCCCGATCAAATCTACGTAACCAATCGCCTGAATCAACTGCTCGCGCATGCGGAGGACGAAGCCAAGACCCTCAAGGACGAATACATTTCGGTGGAACACGTGCTGCTCGCGATGGTCGACGATCGCGGCGCCGCGGGAAAAATTGCCAAAGAATTCGGGCTCACCCGTGACCGTCTCATGCAGGCTCTGCGCGATGTACGCGGCAATCAGAGAGTGACATCGCAAAATCCCGAGGCCACCTACGAGGCGCTTGAGCGCTACGGACGCGATCTCACCAAATTAGCGTCGCAGGGCAAGCTCGATCCGGTGATCGGCCGCGATGAGGAGATCCGCCGCGTCATTCAGGTGCTCTCTCGGCGCACTAAGAATAATCCGGTCTTGATCGGAGAGCCGGGCGTAGGAAAAACCGCGATTGTCGAAGGGCTCGCGTTACGCATCGTCCGCGGTGACGTCCCGGAAGGCCTGAAAGACCGCAAGATTGTCGCCCTCGACATGGGCGCCCTCATCGCCGGCGCTAAGTATCGCGGCGAATTTGAAGAGCGGCTGAAAGCGGTCCTCAAGGAAGTGCAGGAATCGTCGGGCGACATCATTTTGTTCATCGACGAGCTCCACACCGTCGTCGGCGCGGGTAAAGCAGAAGGCGCGATGGACGCCGGCAACCTGCTCAAACCTATGCTGGCGCGTGGCGAACTGCACTGCATCGGGGCGACCACGCTGGATGAATACCGCAAGCACATCGAGAAAGATGCCGCGCTCGAACGCCGGTTCCAGCCCGTATTGGTGAAGCCTCCGTCGGTGGAGGATACCATTTCCATTTTGCGCGGCCTGCGCGAGCGCTACGAAGTACATCACGGCGTGCGAATTAAAGACGCCGCGTTGGTGGCCGCCGCGGTCTTTTCCGATCGCTACATTACCGACCGGTTTCTTCCCGATAAGGCGATCGATCTGGTGGATGAGTCGGCCGCCCGGTTGCGCACAGAAATCGATTCCATGCCTGCCGAAATGGATGAAGCGCGGCGTAGGATTATGCAGCTCGAAATCGAACGCGAAGCATTGAGAAAGGAGAGCGACGCCGCCTCCAAAGAGCGGCTCTCTAAGCTGGAAAAAGAGCTCGCGAACCTGCGCGCGGAATCCGACGCGCTCACCGCCCGTTGGCAACGCGAAAAGCAGACGGTGCAGCGCCTGCAGCAGGTGAAGCGCGAAGTGGAGGAGACCAAAGGCGAGATCGAGCAGGCCGAGCGGCAATACGATCTCAACCGCGCCGCGGAGTTGAAGTATGGCAAGCTTGCCGGACTCGAGCGGCAGTTGCAGGAAGAGTCGGATAAGTTCGCCAAACAGCAGGCGGAAGCGAAGCTCATCAAAGAAGAGGTAGACGAGGAAGACATCGCCGAAGTGGTAAGCCGCTGGACTGGCGTTCCCGTTACCAAGCTTCTCGAAGGCGAAATGCAAAAGTTACTGAACCTCGAGAGCGAGTTGCACCAACGCGTGATCGGACAGGATGAAGCCGTGACGGCTGTTGCCGAAGCCGTCATCCGCGCTCGTTCAGGGTTGAAGGATCCGAACCGCCCCATCGGCAGCTTTATTTTCCTGGGCCCCACGGGCGTAGGAAAAACCGAATTGGCGCGAGCTCTGGCGGAGTTCCTGTTTGACGATGAGCACGCCATGATCCGCATCGACATGTCCGAGTACCAGGAAAAACACACAGTCGCGCGTCTGGTGGGCGCGCCTCCCGGGTACGTTGGCTATGAAGAAGGCGGCCAGTTAACCGAAGCCGTACGCCGGCGGCCGTATGCGGTAGTGCTGTTCGATGAGATTGAGAAAGCGCACCACGACGTCTTCAACGTGATGTTGCAAGTCCTCGACGATGGCCGCCTGACCGATGGCCAGGGACGCACCGTCGATTTCAAGAACATTATCATCATCATGACTTCGAACATTGGTAGTCAGCGTATTCTCGATTACCGTGGAGGCTTCGAAGGCGAAGGCTACGAGCGGATGAAAGAGACCGTTCTCGAGGAGATGCGGCATCATTTCAGGCCGGAGTTCCTCAACCGCGTGGATGAAATCATTGTCTTCCACGCGCTCTCGGAAGAGCATTTGATGCAGATTGTCGAGATTCAGCTCGGCAGGCTGCGCCATCGTCTGGCCGATCGGCATATCAAGTTGCAGCTCAGACCAGCGGCGCGCGCCAATCTGGTCCGTACTGGCTACGATCCGCACTACGGGGCGCGGCCGCTGAAGCGGGCGATTCAAAAGAAGATCGAGACACCGCTGGGACGACTGCTGGTAAAAGGGGAGGTGCGGGATGGCCAGACCATTACCGTCGATGCCGAGAACTTGACTAGCGACCTCAAATTCTCGGCTGGAGAGGTATGACGCCGTCTCCCGATCAGCTCGGAGTTCGCGAAACGTTACGGATTCGCGCCGTGCGGCGGTTGTGGATTGCGCAACTGGTAAGTATTTTCGGCGATTACGTTGCGCTTTTCGCGGTGCTCAGCATCGTCACCTTCCAGCTTCATGGCAACGCATTCGATGTGAGCATGATCTGGGTAGTGTTCTTCATGCCGATCGCGATTGTCAGTCCGCTGGCGGGCGTATTCGTCGATAAGTGGAGCGTGAAAACCACGATGATTGCCAGCGACCTGGTGCGCGGGGCACTGGTGGTCACCTTGCTGTTCGAGCACAATCTGCTCGCCATTTACACCACGCTGTTTTTGATGAGCTGCATTTCGAGCTTCTTTCTGCCGGCCCAGACCGTCGCCATCCGCTCCATCACGCCGCCCAACGCGCTGGTAGCGGCCAATGGGCTGATGTCGCAAGCCCAGCAGCTCTCGCAAATTATTGCGCCGGCCGCGATGGGCATTGTGATTGAACGCCTGGGCGCCAACGTGTGCTTCGGCTTCGACTGTTTGAGCTTTCTTGTTTCCGCTTCGCTAGTAGCGACTCTCACCATTTACCGCAAGCCGGCTGAGGGCGCATCCGCGGGTCCGGTGCTGCACAGTCTGATGGTAGGATTGCGATTCATCTTGACGCACCGGGCCCTCTCCTTCGTCGTTCTTTCGATGACCGCGGGAATGTTCGCCATCCGCTGCTTCGGCGCCCTGCTGTCGATTTACGTTCGCGACATTCTGCACGGCGATACGGGGATGTACGGGAATCTCAATTCGCTAATCGGCGTGGGCATGATTGCAGGCGCCCAACTGATGCCGCGCCTCGTTCGCAGGACGAGTCATCAGCACTTGGTCGCTTACGGATTGGGCGGCATGGGAGTTGCCGTTCTGGTAAGCGCGCTGTGGGCGCAAGTGGCGCCGGCGATAGGGGTCATGCTAGCGGTGGGGTTTTTCGCCGCATTCGTGATCGTGTGCGCGCAAGTTCTGATCCAACAGGTGACGCCGCATGAGTTACTGGGGCGCGTAAGCAGCACGGTCATGTCTCTGCTCTCCATCGCTCAGGTGATCGCCTTATTCGGCGCCGGCCCGATGGCCGTCCGGTTCGGGGTGATCGATGTGTACTTCCTCAGCGCAGCCGTGCTGGCGCTAATCGGAGTCACTGGATATTGGAAGCTCGAAACGCGGGGCGGTAATCGAGCCGCGGCGGCGTAACATGCGCCTTAGTGCACAATGCTCAGGAACTCACCCGTGTTCGCATCGACGTACACGGAAACCGCTGCGGTGCTTACCGATTCGCCCCACACGATGCGCCAGGCCGGGTCGGGATACCGGCGATCCATTTCCAGCAGAATCAAAATCGGCTTTCCCGCCACGCGCGCCTCTTCGGCCTTAACCAACTTGGCGGCGGCAGTGTGATACGCCGCGTCACTATCAATTTTCACCGCGGCAATCAGGAACGGCGCGCCACTCGGACTCTGTTGTGGCCCGCCGAAAACGTCCTTGTGCAGATCCGGCAATTGCTCGACAATCGAATCTGTATAAGAACGCGAGCTCGCGAGACTGGGCGAATTGAAAACGGCTTCCCAGGCGTTTGCTTTTCCCGGCGGCGGATCGGGAACGCCATTGACGCGCATGCTCGACATCTTTTCTACCATCGCGTCGCGCGACCACGCGGAGCGCGCTACCTGGTACATCCTGTAGAGCGCCGTCTGACCGGTAAGGGGCTCGGGCGGCGGCTCGGGCTTCTTTTCTGCGACAGGCGGGGCTGAGCATCCCGCTAGCATTGCAGCCAGCGTTGCAGCCAACGCCACTGCGGAGGCGAACCTCAATCCCTTCATGCACCGCCATTGTAGCGTGCAACGCGTGAGGCGCTTAACAATTCGCGCGCGCCCCGTATGACATAATGACCATCAGTAACGGAGGGTTGCATTGACTCCTCGAATACCAATCCGATTTGCAGCCGGGGTGACTGCAGCCGGGCTTTTACTCTATCCTTCCTTCGGCCAGAAGGTCGGGACCGGGTCGAGCTCGACTGGGACGGGGACAACTACGGGTACCGCCGCCGGCACCACAGGTACGCGCCCTGGGACGACCACGCCGACAACCCCAACCACCGGCACGCCGTCGAACAACCCGTCTCCAGCCATCACCGCGCCGATTTTCCTCAGCGGGAGAGTGGCGATGGACGACGGTTCTCCGCTGCCAGGCCCCGTGACAATTGAACGCGTCTGCGCTGGCGTTACGCACGCCGAAGGATACACCGACACTAAGGGAAATTTCGGCATTCAGCTCGGCAACGAACAGGGCGTGTTTCAAGATGCAACCGATGGGATCGGCGGCGGAGGCAACCTGAACGGTATGCCGGGTATGGGTGGCGGCCAATCGGGAATGTCAGGCGGGACTTCGAGCCAAGGGCAAAGTTCGCAGGAGCGATTGCTCATGAATTGCGAACTGCGCGCGCGCCTGGGTGGTTACCGCTCGCAATCCCTCGTGCTGGCGGGGCGGCGGGCGATGGACAATCCCGATGTCGGAACCATTTTGCTCCATCACGAAGTGGAAGGCGAAGGCAATACCATTAGCGTCACCACGCTACATGCGCCGAAAGACGCCCGCAAAGCGTTCGAAAAGGGCCAGGAATATATCAAGAAAAATAAGTATGCGGAAGCGCGCACGCAATTTGAGAAGGCCGTGCAAGTCTATCAATCCTTCGCGGCTGCCTGGTGCGAGCTGGGCAAGATGCAGACAGGCGCGCAGGATTACGACATGGCGCGCGGGTCGTTCCGCATGGCCATTCAGTCCGATCCGAAATTCCCCGCGCCGTATCTGGAGTTGTCGATCATTGCGCTCGAGCAGAAAAAGTGGCAAGAGGTTTCGGACCTGACCGCGACCGCCGTGAAGCTCGATCCCTTTGATTATCCGCAGGCCTATCTCTTTAATGCCGTCGCCCATTACAATATGCGCGAAACCGAATCAGCCGAAAAGAGCGTGAAAGAGGCGGAACGGCTGGATTCGCGGCATCAGTTTCCGCAGATTGGGCACTTGTATGGCTTGATTCTGGCGCAAAAACAGGATTACGCCGGCGCCGCGACGCGCCTGCGGGATTATCTGAGACTATTTCCCGGGGTGAGTGATGCCGCCGCCGTGCGCACGGAATTACAAAAGCTCGATCAGGTGTTGGCGCAAAATCGGCAGTAGAAGAGGCCTCTGACTATTACCCCCGGGCGTTTCTCACTCTGCGGAACAGTTGCGCGTTATTCCGCTTTGCGTAATGCCAGTACAGCGTTCAACCCGCCGAATGCGAAAGAGTTCGAAAGCGCATATTCTACCTGTGCTTGCCGTGCCTCATTCGGTATGACATCCAGGTCGCATTGCGGATCGCGCTCCGTGAAATTCACCGTCGGCGGCAACACGCCGTCCCGAAGGGCTAACACCGCAGCCACGCATTCAATGGCCGCCGCGGCGCCCAAGGCGTGTCCGTGCATCGATTTCGTCGAACTTACCGGCAATCGGCCGGCGTGCAAGCCGAATACGGCGTGAATGGCGGCCGTTTCCGAGATGTCGTTGGCCGCGGTCCCGGTGCCGTGCGCGTTGATGTAGCCGATTTGCTCGGGCGCCAATTTGGCATCGCGCAGAACCGCCCGCATCGCGCGGGCCGCGCCTTCCGATGATGGCTGCGTGATATGGCATGCATCGGCGGACATTCCGAAGCCGACGATCTCGGCATGCACGCGCGCGCCCCGCGCCAACGCCGCCTCCAGCGGTTCAATCACCAGCATAGCCGCGCCCTCCCCAAGAATCATGCCCCGGCGATCCTTCGAAAACGGACGGCAGGTTTCGGGCGAAACCACCCGCATGGCTTCCCAAGCCTTAAGAATTCCGAAGCTGAATGGCGCTTCGCTCCCGCCCGTAAGCGCGAGATCCGTTTGGCCCGTTCGCACCATCTGTGCCGCCTGTCCAATTGCATGCCCGGCCGACGCGCACGCCGTCGAAATCGTAAAGCTTGGGCCCACAATGCCAAACTCCATCGAGATGTGGCTCGCGCCCGCGTTTGCCATGGTCTTGGGAATGGTCAGCGGATGCACGCGGTTGCGTCCGAACTTGTAAATCTCCTGAAATCCGATGTCCTCGGTGCTTTGTCCACCAATGCAGGAACCTGTGATTATCGCCGCCGTTTCGCGCAGTTCCGGCGTCCATTCGATGCCCGCATCCGCTACGGCTTCGCGCGCGGCAATCACGGCGAATTGCGCGAAACGGTCCATGAAATCGGCCCGGCGATCGTCGAAGTACGGTTGATGAGAGTATCCACGGACCTCGGCGCCATTTTGAAATCGAAATTGCGACATGTCCGACGACTCGATTGGCGCAATGCCGTTCCGGCCCTGATGAAGTCCTTCCGCCACTTCAGCGACAGTTCGGCCCAGCGCGCAGATCGCGCCCATGCCTGTGATGGCGACCCGGCGCATTCGTTACTGGCCAGCCGTTCCCGCGGCTTTTGCCGCAACCAGTTTCTCCACTCCTTCGCACATCTGGCGTACATTGCGCACGCCGCGCACGGCCTCGTCCGGGATATTGATTTCGAACTCGTTTTCGAGTGCGAAGAGAATCTCCACGGCATCCATGGAATCGATGCCCAGTTGTTCGAACTCGCTGTCGATGGTGACGGTTTCGAGGGGGATACGCTTGGATGTTGCGATTGATTTTAGAACGCGTTGAATCAGGTCGTCTGACATAGCCGGCTTACCGTTTCGAATCGATACCCTCGGTCGAGCATCATAGGAATCAACTGTTCCGCGGCGCGAATCGTATTCCGGATATCCGGATTAGCGCGCAGCTCGCGGCCGTCGTGAAGACAGATAATCGCTCCATTCGAAACGCTACCGGATATCCGGCGGACGATCCTATCCGCCGCCAGATTCCAATCATAGCCGATTATCGTCCACATGACGCCGGTAAGTCCCAATCGCCTTTGCGCCGAGCGGAGTCCCGGCCAGCGGACGCCAAAGGGCGCCCGGAACAGACTGGGGCACGCGCCGGTTTGAATGGCGATGATTTGTTGCGCATGGTCGATCTCGCGCCGCAAAAACCAGGGCGAGTGAAAGCAAAACAATGGGTGCGAGTAGGTGTGATTGCCGATCTCGTGCCCAGCCTCGCGCGTCGCGCGGGCGATGCCGGGAAGCCGCTCCACATTGGCGCCGCACTGAAAGAACGTCGCCGGAACGTTGTGACGCGCCAGAAGGTCAAGCAGCGCCGGGGTGCCCTCGCTCGGGCCGTCGTCAAAAGTGAGTGCAATGGCGGCGCGATCTTTGGGACCACGCCAGATTGACGGCGCGAAGACGGCCGAAGATCGCCCGCGTACGGCCCATGCGGCGCCGGCGGCGGCAGTTGCGATGGCGGCGGACTCCCCAATCATGCGCTGATAATAACAATTAGCATACGGGCGTCCCCGCTATTCTTCGCGGATCGCCTCCAAAGGGTTGATGCGGGCGGCGATGCTGGCTGGATACAGGCCTGCCACCGCCGTAACGCAGCAGATCAGCAGCAGCGCCACGCCTAAGAGCACGCCCGGCGGGTGGAACTGGATTGTCCAGCCGAAGCTCTGTTTGTTGACCACATAGATCAACAGCAGCGAAAGCACAAAACCCAGCAGCGCCCCGGCGGCTGATGCCAGCAACCCCAGAAACGCCGCCTCCGTCAAGATCATACGCCTCACCTGCGGCCCCGATGCGCCCAGGTACCGCAGTATTCCTAGCTCCCGCCGGCGATCCAGCACAACCGCCAGTAGTGCATTCGCCGCTCCCAGCATGGCTACGATAATCGCAATCGCTTCGAGCGCCCAGGTGATGGCGAACGTGCGGTCGAAGACCTCGAGCGATGCGCGGCGCAGGGCGGCATTCGGTGCGATCAACACGCCCAGGCCGCTTGTGCGGAGACGGATTTCGCGCAACGCGTCTTCCGCCCGTGCGCCGGGTGCAAGATAAACTGCGGCGTTGGTGGCCGCTTGGTCCGGCAGATATTTCAACAAAGTCGAGGAGTCGACAATCACCAGTCCCTGGCTGCTCGAGTAGTCGTAATAGATTCCCGCCACCGCAAGAACCACGTTCGCGGCGCCGATGCGCAGTTCGATGCGGTCCCCCGCGCGTACGCCGAACTTGTTCGCGAAGGGCTCGCTGACAATGGCGCGGTCGCGATTCGGAAGCGAGCGCAGAATGGCGTCACGATCCTCCCCATGCAGGAAACGCAGGCGTCCGTAGCGCCGCACAATACCGGCATTGCCCGCGCCCAGCGTCGTTCGTTCGCCGCGAAAGCGAATCTCGACCCCGCGAAAGATATCCACCGCTGAGACGCCGGGCGTCGCACTGAGAATCGAGGGGACCTCGCGTGGCAATGGCGGATAGACTCCGGCGGAGCCCGGCGCGTCGGGACGCACGTAGATATCGGCGCGCAATTGGATATCGAGCCACAGCGCAACGGTCTCACGAAAACTGCCCACCATGATTCCCACGCTCGCCATCATCGCAATGGCCGTGGCGAGCGCGGCTACCACTACCGAAGTTCGCGAGAGCGAGCCCGTGAGGCTGCGTGCTGCCAGTAGCGCCTCTACGTTTCTGGAAAACAGCCCCCGTGTCACGTGGTTGGCGGCTAGCACCAGCGCCGGCGTGGCTAATGCCACGGCCCCAATCGCCAGGAATGCCGCGGCGTATCCACCGGCCGGAAACTGATTCCAGGGCGGCGCCTGAGATGCGGCCGCGGCGAGCGCGGCAAGCGCTGCGGCCCAGACCAATCCCCGCCGCCAGCGCAGGCGCCCATGATGCTCATGGGAACCGCGGCTCATAGCTTCGGTGGGTTGCACCCGTGTGGCTTCACGCGCAGGCGCTAGCGCGGATAGAAATGCCGCTATCGCGCCCGCGGCGATTCCCAGAATCGCTTCGCCTGCCGTGAGATCTATGGTTCCCGGGCGGCTTGTCGCGAAAAGCGCGTTCACGGTGGACGCTATGAGATTGATGATTGCGCCCGCCAGAAGCCGTCCTAATGCCACGCCCGCCGCTCCGCCGATGATGCCGAAGCATAAAGCCTCCGTAAGAAAAACAGCGAAGATCACACGGCGCGTAGTGCCCAACGCGCGCAGAATGCCAATCTCGGCGCGGCGACGCACCACGCTAATGGAGATCGTGTTGTAAATCAGGAATGCGCCCACTACCAGCGAGATATAACTGAGCACGCGCAAGTTCCAACGGAAAGCGCGCAGCATGCGCTGGTTCTCTTCGGCGCGCGCGCCCGGCTTCTGGATGAAATAGCCGCGTGGCAGTACGGCGCGAATGGCGTTTTCGGCGTGCTCGAAATCCTCCGCGGGCGCTACAGTCACGTCGATTCGGTCGAGCCGGCCAAGGATGCCAAGCAGTTTTTGCGCATCCGCGATATCGAGCGCCACGAATTCCGTAGGCGCGTCCACCACCTGTCCGATGTGAAGCTGAGGGTTGTGGCCGGCAAGTTGCACGCTTAAGGATTGGCCGGCATGAACGCCGAGACGTTTTGCCAGCGGCCGCGAGATCACCGCGTCGCCGATAGCCGCCGTCCCGCCGTCCTTCGCTGCATTGGGTCGCGCCGCGGCGACAAAATCGAGGCCGTAGATAGGAACAGATCCCACGCCTGGAACCCCTATCTGCGCTTCCACCAGCGGCGAGAATCGCGCGTCGATGGGAAGAGACACAAGGCGGCCAATCCATTGCTCCTCGATGCCGCCATTGGCCGAAATCTCGAGATCGGTTTTGCCTGCCAAAGTTTCGAGTGACGAGCGGAACGAGCCGGTCGCCGCGTCTCCGGCGAGGTCGATAGCCACCACCACAGCGATTCCCAGTGCGACTGCCAACGCCGTCAGCACCGTACGCAAGGGATCGCGCAGCAACGGGCGCAAAATCAAAGTGCGCAGCAGCTTCATTCGACGCGGCCGTCGCGCAGTTTGACGCGGACGTCAGCGATGGCCGCAGCCTCCGCGCTATGTGTCGCCATCAATACCGCTGCGCCGAACTCGTCCGCCGAGCGCCGCAACAGCGCCAGAATTTGACTGCCGCTGGCCGTGTCCAAATTTCCCGTGGGTTCGTCGGCAATGACAATTTCGGGCGAGTTGGAGAGGGCCCGGGCAATCGCGACGCGCTGCATCTGTCCCCCAGACAGTTGGTAAGGAAAGCTCGCCGTCTTGTCCTCGAGATCCACCCACCGTAATCGCTCCCGTGCGATCACCGCCGAGTTTGGCGTGCGTGCCAGCAGCAAGGGAAGCTCGACGTTTTCGAGCGCCGTGAGCGTGGGCAGCAATTGGAACGCTTGAAAAACAAAGCCCACCCGGTTGCGGCGGATCGCCGTTAATTCCGAATCGTTAAGAGAATTAGTGGCGCGTCCGCCAATCAAAACTTCGCCGGACGTGGGAAAATCCATTGCGCCCGCCAGATTCAGCAGCGTCGTCTTGCCGCAGCCACTGCGCCCCAGGAACGCGGTCATAGTCCCGGCGTGCGCGGTCAGCGAAATATCGTGCAGCACTTCCGCCGCTTGCCCGTCATTCGCGTAGGTCTTCGAAACCTCGCGGAATTCCACCCGCGGCGCCGGCATCACAGAGCCTTTGTCATGACAATGAAATGGCATGGCAGCTTGGTTTCGACCTCTGGTGGAAATGGGGAAACGCCGGTTTCCACATAGCCGAGTTTCGCGTAGTAGGCGAGCAGTTCTTGGCGCAAGTTGACGATGTTCAGATCCATGAAGCGGCAGCCGGAATCGTGGCAGAACTCTTCCGCCGCCCGGACTAGCTGCCTGCCAAGTCCAAACCGCTGGTGTGAGGGCTGCACCGAAAGAAGGCCGAAATATCCACGCTCGCCGCGCAGATCTGCATAGATGCACGCGGCCATCTCACCTCCATCTTCCGCCACCAGGAAAACGCCCTTAGCAAGATACTCTTTTACCTGCGGCAACCTGATCCGATCGGTTTCAATAAAGAACTTCTCGACTTGAAACGCGCGATTGATCAATCGAATCAGCGCTTCGGCATCCGACGCTGTGGCGCGCCGGATTGTGCCCGCAATCATAACTCGGCGAGCCGTCCCGCTTCGATCATCGTCGCCAGGGCGGCAATGTCGATGTAGAACGCGCGGTCGCCCTCAATCGGCGGCGAAACAGCGCGAACGCATGCGCGCGCCTTCTCCAGCAGCGCGCTCGATCGCAGCGGAGCCAGGAGGTCGAGCGCGCGCGCCGCCGCCAGAGCCTCAATCGCCAACACGTTGCGTGTGTTTCGCACCACGCGCTGCAGCTTCACGGCGCTTGTCATACCCATGCTGACGAAATCCTCTTTGTTCCCGCTGGTGGTGATGGAACCGGTCGATGCCGGATGCGCCAGCACGCGGTTCTCCGCCACCAGACTTGCCGCCGTAACCTGAGCCATCATCAAGCCCGATTCCAGACCCGCATGGGCCGCCAGGAAGGCCGGAAGTTCTTCGTTGAGCGCCGGATTCACCAGGCGATCAATACGCCGCTCCGAGATTCCAGCCAGTGCGGAGAGCGCCACCGCCAGGAAATCCAATTGGAATGCCAGCGACTCGCCGTGAAAATTGCCGCCGGAGACGATCTCGTCGCCAAAAACCAGCGGGTTATCGGTGGCCGAATTGATTTCGATCTCAAACACCCGTCGCGCTTCCGTCAGCGTGTCGCGCACCGGCCCATGAACTTGCGGAATGCAGCGCAGCGAGTAAGCGTCCTGCACCCGCTGACAGCCGATGTGCGATTCGCGAATTTCGCTACCTTCGAGCAGCGCGCGCTGGCGCGCAGCCGACGCCAATTGTCCAGGATGCGGCCGCGCTTCGTGAATTCGCGCATCGAAAGCGCGCGGCGTCCCCCGCAACGCGTCGAGCGTCATCGCGCCCACCACTTCGCCCGTTTCGATCAGCGTTTCCGCCGCCTCGAGTTCCAAAGATCCTATAGCCAGCATCGCCTGCGTGCCATTGATGAGGCTGATGCCTTCCTTAGGATGCAACTCGATGGCGTCGATGCCCGCGCGTTCCAGCGCCACCGCGCCAGGAAGAATCGCGCCTTCGAATTCGGCCTCGCCTTCGCCGATCATTGCCAGGGCCATGTGCGCCAGCGGCGCGAGATCGCCCGATGCGCCCACGCTGCCCTGCGAGGGAACAACCGGCGTCACTCCGCGGTTGACAAGGTCGCACAAACGCTCGGCCACCAGCGGACGAATTCCGGAGAATCCCTTGGCCAGTACGTTGGCGCGGATCAGCATCATGGCGCGTACCACTTCGCGCGCCAAGGGTTCCCCCACGCCCGTGCAGTGCGAGCGAATCACATTGCGTTGTAACTGATCCAGGTCTTCCCGCGGGATGCGGACATTCGCCAGCAGACCAACGCCCGTATTCACAGCGTAGATGGGCGCATCGCCCGCGGCCAGACGGTCGATAAGGGCGCGCGATTGTTCCATTCGCTCGCGCGCGGATGGAGCGAGTTGAACATCGGCGGTCCTCGCGCGCGCTACGGCGCAGACTTGAGCAAGAGCGAGCGTGTTGCCGTCTATGTGGATCATGTGAGCCCAACGCGCGGCTGCGGCGCGTGGACAGGCCGTAAGCCTATCCTACTTTTCGACTTAGCTGTTCGATGTTCACGAGCTCGGTTGGGTAATCGCCCGTGTAGCACGCATAGCAGTATTCATGATTTTCGTCTGCCACTGCCTTGCGTAGCGAATCGAGAGACAGATATCCCAGCGAATCGGCTTCCACAAATTTGCGGATCTCTTCGATGCCCTGATTGGCGGCGATCAGTTCTCCACGGGTCGGCGTATCTACGCCGTAAAAACAGGGCGAGATGGTCGGTGGGCAGGAAATTCGTAAATGCACTTCGCGCGCGCCGGCATGGCGCACCATCCGGACGATCTTGCGGCTGGTGGTGCCGCGAACGATAGAGTCGTCCACTAGGATCACGCGTTTGCCTTCCAGTAGATGTTTAACCGGGTTCAGTTTGAGCTTGACGCCAAAATCGCGGATAGCCTGCGAGGGCTCAATAAACGTGCGGCCCACGTAATGGTTGCGGATTAGCGCCTGCCGATAAGGCAGCCCGGATTCGGAAGAATAGCCGATTGCCGCCGAAACGCCCGAGTCGGGTACCGGCACCACCAGGTCCGCATCGGCGGGACATTCACGGGCGAGCAACCTGCCCAGTTGTTCGCGCGATTCCGCAACCGGACGGCCGAAGACGATGGAATCGGGCCGCGAAAAATAGACGTGCTCAAACGCGCACTGCGCCAACTGCTGTTTCGGCGCAAAGCGCTCGCGCGTAACGCCCTCCGGGCCTACGATAATCATTTCACCCGGTTCCACATCGTGCAGATAGACGGCGTTGATCAAATCGAACGCACACGTCTCCGATGCGAAGACGTAGCACTTACGCCCGCCCGGCGATTCCATTTCCCCCATCGCCAGCGGACGAAATCCATGCGGGTCTCGCGCCACGATAATGCGGTCCTGCGCCAAAAATACTAGTGAAAATGCGCCTTCGAGCTGTAATAGCGCATCGCGCAGCGCCCCGGAAAAAGTTCGCTCGGAGGATTGCGCCACCAGGTGCAGCACAACCTCCGTGTCGCTCGATGCCTGGAAAATGGCGCCGCGGCGGCCCAGTTCCTTACGCAACTCGACGGCGTTGGTGATGTTTCCGTTATGTGCAACAGCCACGGCGCCGCGGTTGCAAGTAACCGAAAACGGCTGCGCGTTGAGCAACGCGGTGTCGCCCGCGGTGGAGTAGCGAGTGTGCCCGATGGCGAGTTCGCCCGGCAAGGTAGAAAGCACCGGCGGGAAAATTTCGGCGACGGTGCCCATATCCTTGTGGCAGAAAATCTGTTTGCCATCGGACGTGCAGATGCCTGCGCTTTCCTGCCCCCGATGCTGCAGGGCATAAAGGCTCAGGTATGCCATATTAGCGGCTTCCCGATGACCGTAGATAGCCACTACTCCGCACTCGTCGTGAAATTTGTCAAACATGGAGATTGTTTTCGAGGGCCTGATCGTAAGCGTGCTTTAATGCTGTAATTTCCCAAGAACCGAGCGTAATGGATCGCTGGCGAATTTCAATTCCCTTCTCAATTGTAACGCCCACCACCGGCGCTGCCACGCCATGACTCTCCGCGATGGCAGCTACGCGCTTCGCGTTGGCTGTTGAAATTAAGATGCGCGAAGGCGCTTCGTGAAAAGCCAGAAACTCGGGCCGCAGATCGGAATCGATATCAAGCTGCGCGCCAATGCCTCCCGCGCCGAAAGAGCACTCGGCCAGCGCCACCGCCAACCCTCCATCGCTCAAATCGTGCGCCGATTCCGCAAGACCTTCCGCCAGAATCTCGCGAATCGCGTCGTGAACGCGCTTTTCGTAATCCATATCGAGCGCCGGCGGTTGCCCCCAAAGCTGCTTCAGAATCTCCTTGGCGTATTCCGTGCCGCCGAAATCCAGATCGTTGCACGCGCCCATGCCGCCGAGCAGCATCACGACCCGATCTTTGTTCTTGAACGGAATCGTGACCGGCGCAGCGGTGGGCAGCGTACCCACAATGCCCATCACCGGCGTGGGATAAATCCCCTCGCCCAAGGTCTCGTTATACAAGCTGACGTTGCCGCCTGTAATGGGCGTGTCGAAGAAGCGGCATGCTTCGGACATGCCCTCAATTGCTTCCACCAATTGCGCCATAATCTCAGGCCGTTCCGGGTTTCCGAAGTTCAAGTTGTCGGTTGCGGCCACCGGAAACGCGCCGGCGGTCGCCAGGTTGCGGCAGCATTCGGCCACGGCAAGCTTGGCCCCTTCGCGCGGATTCAAGTACGAGTAGCGCCCATTGCCATCCAGCGAAATTGCAACGGAATTTCCTGTCTCCTTAATCCGCACGATCGCCGCCTCGGCGCCCGGACCGGCCACGGTATTGGTTCGAACCTGGTGATCGTACTGCTGCCAGATCCATCGCTTGGAACAAATGTCCAGGCTAGCCATCAAGACAGGCAACGCGTCTTGCGGATTCATCCAGCGCGGGTTGACCGGCGCTTCCGGACGTTGCGGCGGCCGCGTGTAGGGGCGGTTGTATAGGGGCGCTTCGTCGGCCAGTTCGCGGTTAGGAATCTCAGCGACCACCTGGCCGTGATGGCGCACCCGCAGCTTGCCGTCGTCTGTTACGACGCCCACTTCGGCGGCCTCTAGCCCCCACTTCCGGAATACGCGATAAACCTCTTCTTCGCGCCCTTTTTCCGCCACCAGCAGCATGCGCTCCTGCGACTCCGAAAGCATCAGCTCATAGGGCGTCATGCCGGTCTCGCGTTGCGGCACGCGGTCAAGCTCAATCTCGATTCCCACTCCGCCGCGGCTTCCCATCTCGCAGGTGGAGCAGGTGAGCCCCGCCGCGCCCATGTCCTGAATGCCCACAATCGCGCCGGTCTTCATCGCCTCAATGCAAGCTTCCAGCAGCAGCTTCTCCATAAACGGGTCGCCCACCTGCACGTTCGGCCGTTTCTGCTTAGATTCTTCGGTAAACTCCGCGCTGGCCATCGAGGCTCCATGGATGCCATCGCGCCCGGTGCGCGCGCCAACATAGATCACGGGGTTTCCCACGCCCGCCGCTTTCGCGTAGAAAATATCTTCCTTCCGGCACACGCCAAGCGCGAAGGCGTTTACCAGAGGATTTCCGTCATAGCACGGCTCGAAGATGCACTCCCCGCCCACCGTCGGCACTCCGAAGCAGTTCCCATAATGCGCGATGCCACCCACCACGCCATTTAGGATGCGGCGGTTGCGCGCGCCCGTTTCAGGGTCGTCCAGCCGTCCGAACCGCAGTGAATCCAGCACGGCAATAGGGCGGGCGCCCATCGTGAAGATGTCGCGCAAGATCCCGCCTACGCCGGTGGCAGCGCCCTGGAAAGGCTCAATGAAACTCGGGTGGTTATGCGATTCGATCTTAAACGCGATCACATAATCGCCGCCGATATCGATAATTCCCGCGTTCTCCCCCGGCCCCTGCACCACCAGCTTGCCCCGCGTGGGCAGTTTCTTCAAATGAATGCGCGAGCTTTTGTAGGAGCAGTGTTCGCTCCACATCACGCTGAAGATGCCCAGTTCCGTCAGGTTGGGCTCGCGTCCGAGAATGCCAACGATTTTTTCGTACTCGGAGGACGTGAGTTGATGTTGCGCGATAGTCTCGGGGGTCATCGCTGGGGGGCCATCTGCGGCATCGCCTGCATAATCGAATAAAAGACCGTGAGGCCGTCGGAAGAGCCCATCAGCGGCTCGGTAGCTCGTTCCGGATGTGGCATCATCCCCAGCACGTTCCGTTCGCGGTTCAAGACGCCGGCGATGTCTCGCAGCGAGCCATTGGGGTTATCGGCATAGCGAAAAGCCACCCGATCCTCGGCGTCCAGTTCATCGAGCGTGCGTTCGTCGGCGTAGTAACAGCCCTCGCCATGTGCAATCGGCAGACGCAGTTCCTGGTTCTTGCCGGCCGTGTTGGTGAAGGGAGAATCGGTAGTTTCCACCCGCAGAGTCACATCGCGGCAGATGAATTTTAGCCCGCGGTTGCGTAGCAGCGCGCCCGGCAGCAAGCCCGCTTCCGCCAGAATCTGGAACCCGTTGCAGACGCCCAGCACGGGTCCGCCCGCCGCCGCAAATTTCTTAACCGCGCTCATAACCGGCGAGAACTTCGCGATCGCGCCACAGCGCAGGTAATCGCCGTAAGAAAACCCTCCGGGCAGGATCACGGCATCCACATCGCCCAGCGACGTGGAATCATGCCAGATCAACTCCGCGGGCTGTCGCAGATTATTCGCCACGGCATAGAACGCATCGTGGTCGCAATTGCTTCCGGGAAAGACGATGACGCCGAATTTCATGTTTTGTGGGGGACTAAATCTATTGTAGCCGGTTTCGGGAGTTTAAAGACAAAGTAGTAATAGTTTTGCCCTTCGTCCAGCGCATTTCCAACCACTTCCAAACCCTCCGCCGCCAGTATATCCGCGTATGCGTCTGCGCCCAGCGAAACCGACTCGCGCCCCGTCAGCGAATCGTTCCATGTCGTCACCTCACGCGGGGCCGTAAACAAAAACCGGCCCCCTGCATTCAGAGCCTTTGCCACCCTACCCAAGACGATGGTCTGCAGATCGGCCGGTAAGAGGAAAAGCAAGCCCCATGCGATCGCGCCATCAAACGTCCGGCCGAAAAAGTCCGACGCCTCTACCGGCGAACATTGGACGTGCGCCTCGGGAAATCGTTGGCGAAATGCGGCGCTCAGCGTCGCCGAAGCATCCACGCCATAAAGCGAAAACCCCTCGTCCGCTAACACTTGTTAAATCGGTGCGCCATGGCCGCATCCCAGGTCGAGGATCGGGCAGCCTGCCGGTAGCGTCTTGCTCCATTCCCGCACCGTCCCCCCGCCGATTCGCTGGTTTCTCGCGCGCATAAACGACTCGGCGACCTCCTCGTAGCCGTTAGACCTGTCATCGTTCGACATAAACCAGCACCTCCCGGTGAAACGCCCACCTCCAACCAAACACTACAACATCGAAGGAGTTTATTATCATGAGTCCAAAACTAGCTGTTGATATGAAGATGCTCGCTCTCCCGGCTTTGTCCTGGGTGGTGGGCACGATTCACGAAATTCTGGTTCAGCCGGGCGAGCAATTCTATCTGTTCTCGGTTCAGCCAGCCAGCGGAGCCACGGTGTTCGTTCGCATCGCCAATCCGCACACGGGCGCCCCAATTACTTCCGTCACCGCCGAAAACCTGCTGTACGACGTGATGAAAGACGCGTACTTCCGCAAACTCAGCGTACAGGTGGGCTATCGCGACTTCGGACCGGACCCGCAAAGCGGCATTGACAACAACGTGATCGATCGCGTTATTCTCACGCAATAAAATCCGAGATCCGGGCCCGCGTTGAGAGGCTATGCCGGGAACACCACGGCCATCAACGCGGCGCCCCGGGGCGCGCTGTTCGGTCGGTCCGAACGGGCAGCCGGACGGCTATGATTGAGAAAATGCCCAAACTATTCGATGTCGTGATGGATCCGGCCGCCGCCAAGGTCGTTCAGGAGCCCTCCGGCGAACACATCGTCTATTTCGATGGACCCACCAATGAGGTGTCGCTCATGGTCGCAGGGAGTCTGCGTCTCAATCCCGGAGCGACCCCCCACCCTCCGCATCGCCATCCCGAGGAAGAGTTCATGTTGGTCACCGAAGGAACCGGTGAAATTCTGGTCGGGGACAAAGTCTCCAAAGTCGGCCCAGGCAGCATGATGTATTGCGACGGCGGTACACTGCACGCCATTGAAAACACCGGCACTCGGCCCCTGCTTTTCTACTATTACAAGTGGAAAGCCTGAAGAGGCGGCCGCCCTCTCCCTATCCTTTTTGCGTCCGCGGCGTCCAAGCGGTATGATGCCTAGCTAGTTAGGCATCAGGTTTAGCTTTATTTAACGAGCCGCTTTGGCAGAAGGAGAGCTCTCTCCGTGGGCGCTAGAAAAAACGACATTCTTCAGGGCACGTTAGCTCTCTTACTTCTGCGAACCCTGGCTTCCGGCAAACGAATGCACGGGTATGCCATCACCGCGCACATTCAAACCGTTTCTGCCCAACTCTTGCGCGTGGAAGAGGGTTCGCTCTATCCCGCACTCCATCGCATGGAGCAAGAAGGCTGGGTGCGCGCCGAGTGGGGCATGACCGAGAAGAACCGTGAAGCGCGCTTCTACGCTCTTACCGCGCTCGGCCGCAAACAGCTTCAGCAGGAAGAGGAAAGCTGGACGCGCCTCACCGAGGGCGTAGCGCGCGTCATGCGCTACGCCTAGCGCCCCCGAGGAAACGGCCATGCCCTGGCATCGAAAATTACGCAATCTCACCCGTTCCGGCCGCCTGCAACGGGATCTCGAACGCGAACTCGCCTTCCATATGGCAGAGCGCGTCGACGATCTCACTGCGGCCGGTTTGAACTCCGCCGAAGCGTTGCGCCAGGCGCGCCGCCAGTTCGGCAATTACAGCTCCCAGGTCGAAAGGACGCGCGACATGGATATTCACGGCGCCATCGAAGCGGCAATACGAAATGTTCGGCAATCCTTGCGCGCCTTGCGCAAGACGCCAGCCTTCTCCCTCGCGGTCATCGCCACCCTTGCCCTGGGCATCGGCGCCAACAGCGCCGTGTTTTCTGCGGTCTATGCGGTGCTGTTGCGCCCCATGCCCTTTCCGCACAGCGAGCAGCTGGTGACGCTTGGGCAATTCGATCGCAGCGATCCGGTGCCGTTGCTAGCCCCTGTCAGATTAGAGGATTGGAACCGCCTGAACAGTACCTTTCAAGCGATCTCGGGCTATTATTCGCAGGATGATTCTGAGCTTTCCGGCGACCTCCCCGAGAAGCTGAGACGCGCCTTCGTCGCGCCGCGTTTTCTGCAGGTATGGGGCATCGCGCCCGCACTGGGTCGCGATTTCAGCCCGCAAGAGGAACATTTCGGCGGACCGAATGCGGTGTTGATCAGCGATCGCTACTGGCGGCGCCGCTTCGGCGCCAATCCAAATGCCGTCGGGAAGATGTTGCGCATTGGCCGGTTTTCCATCCCCATCATCGGCGTTATGCCGCCATCGTTTTTCTTCCCCGAACGTGACGTGGATCTCTGGTCCAGCAGCCCCGACGACGCGCCCATCGCGCAAAGCCGGGATCTAACGTGGTACAACGCAATCGGCCGCCTGAAACCCGGCATCACGTTGGAACAGGGGCAAGCCAACCTAGCCGCGGTTCAGGCCAGCCTCGGCCGGCGGTTTCCGAAACCGGACGCGAACATAGCCGTATCCATCAAGCCGTTCAAAGAGGCCACCGTGGGCGGCGTGAAAAAGTCGCTCTGGATCCTATTCGGGTCCGTGTCGCTCCTGCTGCTCATCGCATGTACCAACGTGGCGGCGCTCCTGCTATCTCGCGCGGCCGGACGGCGTCATGAGATCGCCGTGCGCTTTTCGTTAGGCGCCTCGCGCGCCTCGGTTGCGGGGCAATTGCTCATCGAGGCGTTGATTCTCTCTTTTGCCGGCGCTCTATTGGGACTCGTCGTGGCTGCGGGCGCCTCCTCCCTATTCCGCATTCTCGCCAAGGATCTTCCTCGCATCGAAGAGATTGGGCTCGATGGAAGAATCGTACTCTACACCCTGCTCTGTTCCGTTGGTGCGGCGTTAGTCTGCGGATTTCTGCCGGCCCTTCGCGGTACGCGGCGCGACCTGTCCGGTTCGCTTGCCCTCGCCGGACGCTCTCAGGTCGGAGGCCGCAATCCTCTCCAATTCGTGCTGGTGGGCGTGCAAGTGGCCCTGGCGGTGACGCTGCTCTCGGGGGCCGGCTTGTTGCTGCGCAGCTTCCAGGCATTGGGACGCGTATCGCCCGGATTCGATCCCTCCCATGTGCTCACCTTTAACGTGAGCACCTCCTGGGCGGAAACCAATGACTCCAAGGCATCTGCCCAGCGTCTTCGGCGATTGCTCGACGCCTTGCGCTCCCTTCCCGGCGTCGAGGCCGCTGCCGCATCGATCGCGCTGCCCGGCAATGCCAATGCCTACCAGATCGAACTGCGAACGCTGGAGGGCCGGGCCGAGACCGAGCCCAAGATGTTCGCGCAGGGCCGCGCCGTCACCGCCAGCTACTTCGCGACGATGCGCATTCCGCTGCTCGCGGGCGAAATATGCCGAGAACTTTCCAATACGAGTCAGATGATGGTGAATCGCAGCTTCGCCAATAGCTATCTGAATGGACCTGCCGCTCTCGGACGGCACTTGGAGCAGCCCGGGAACACATATGCCACGCCTGCCGAGATCAGCGGCATTGTCGGAGACGCGCGCGAAACCGGCTTGGACCGCGAGCCGGTTCCCACAGTCTATCGGTGTGTCAACGCCAATCAACCGGGCACATATTTCCTGGCGCGGACCCACGGAGACCCAGAGACCATGTCAGAGACGGTCCGCCGCAAGATTCACGAGATCGAGCCGCAGCGTTCCGTCTACAATTTGACGCCGCTTACTGCGCACATCTCCGACTCATATGCCGAGAATCGCATGCGCACGATCCTGCTCGCTTTCTTCGCTGCCACAGCCATTGCGCTCGCGTGCGTGGGACTCTATGGAACACTGAGCTACCTCGTGAACCTCCGTCAGCGCGAAGTAGGCTTGCGTCTAGCCCTAGGCGCTTTGCGCACGCAGATCGTCCGTCAGTTCCTAACGCAAGGATTGCTGGTTGCGCTAGTCGGATGTATCGCGGGCCTCGCGTTAGCAGCCGCATTCACGCGGCTACTAGCCGGCATGCTCTTTGGCGTTTCCGCGTGGGACGCGCCTACACTAGCTGTAGTCGTGGCGCTAGTGTTGATCGTATCGGCGATGGCGTCTTTGCTTCCGGCCATTCGCGCCGCCCGGCTGGAACCAATGCGTGTTTTGCGCGACGAGTGAGGGCAGTGGCAGTGGCTGCTTTCAGTCATTTTCTTGGTAGTATCATGACCTTTGTGAGCCTCAGGAAAGTCTTCCTGGTAAGGATTGGAAATGGACTGGGATTTCGCCTTCTTTTTTCTCTTTTGTGCCGTCGTAGTGCTCTGCGGTGCGGCGTTCGATTATCGAAAGAGCAAGCTGATTCACATTGAACGGATGGCTGCCATCGAAAAGGGGATGGTTCCCGCAAGGCTCAATGAGCGGCCTCTCGAGCTGTATTTGCGACGCGGTCTGTTACTGTTGATTCCAGGCCTGGGCCTGGTGGCATTTCTGTTGTCCGTCTCAGGGGATTTCAGCACGGGTTGGGGCGGTGTAGCAGTGCTGTTAACGTGCCTTGGTTTGGCGTACTTGCTTTACTATTTCGTTGAAGCGCGAGGGCGCGCGCTTCATAGAAGTGGCTCTAGCGTCCGGTAGCGGTTTGCCCGCCGAGTCCCGGGCCGCGACTCGAACGCCGAAACACTCCCTTTCCGGCTCGCGCCGCAAAGTTGCTTTTACATATTGGACGTCCAGATTCATCGTTTGACGATGCGGCACTCGCACAAACTCGGCAGAGAGGCAAGCCATATCACGCATCGCACCGGCCCCCAGACGAGCGTCTACTATAACGGGTCGTTTAGTTCTGAAACAGCTAGACCGTCGTTTCAGTGCTAAAATAACTCGCTCGACCATTACACTCAGGGCCAAGTCGTCCCTTTCTTAGAGGAGAATCTCATGCCAGTCCGCCCTTCGTTGGTTTGTGCCGCACTGCTGTGTGTGGGCGCGGCTTCGGCTTTCGGGCAGCAACTGGCACAGTCTGAGAAGAGCGTGCCGCTCATCCAGCCGGGAGCCCCCGGCAAGCCCGAAAAAGTCCTCACCGAAGCCACCACGGCCGGCACCGGTCCGCAGCGGCCGACCGACGCTGACGTCAAGTTCATGCAGGGCATGATCATGCACCACAATCAAGCTGTCGAGATGGTGGCCCTCATGCCAGGCCGAACCAAAAACGCCAAAGTGATAGCGCTCGGTCAACGCATCAGCATCTCCCAGACCGATGAAATGAAGTTCATGAAACGTTGGCTCACCTATCGCGACAAACCGCTCACCGAGATGGGAGACATGGCCGGCATGGAACACATGGATATGCCGCTGATGCCCGGAATGTTGACGGCCAAACAGATGGCCGCCCTCCGCAAGGCCACCGGCCCCAAGTTTGACCAACTCTTTCTAACCGGAATGATCCAACACCACGGTGGCGCGCTCACCATGGTCAAAGACCTCTTCGACACGCCCGGCGCGGCTCAAGATATGCAGTTATTCGATTTCACCGCGGATATCGGCGTCACCCAGCAGGGTGAGATCGATACCATGCGAAACATGTTGGCTAAGGAAAAATAGGAATGCTCATCAACTCACCTTCTCGGCGTCGCGCTGCGCTGGCATGTGCGCTATCGGTCCTCGCCGCTTCAAGTTCTTTCGCACAGATCGTGGCGGGCCCTGCAAAGCCCACCGTCTATAACAACCCGCAGGTTCCCAACGATCCGCGTGTCGGACTCAAGGGCGGCATCACCGATGCCGGCGTCGCTGCCTTAGGCATGGAGCTAGTCGTCAACCTTCCCAAACCCACCGGCTTTGCCGCCGGCACCACTCCGCAGGACGCCGCCCCTCCGCCCACGCCGCCGCCACCACCGGCTCCCGGCGCCCCCGCCCGTCCCCCGCGCGCCGGATCCTACGGCTCCACCAACTCCGACCTTGCCTTCAGCGGCAACCATGTCTTCGTCGGCAACTATAACGGGCTGAACTTCTACGACATCACAGATCCCACCAAGACCCATCTTTCGACCTCCGTGATGTGCCCCGGCGCCCAGGGAGACGTATCCGTATACGGCCATCTTCTCTTCATGTCGGTCGAGGCGACCGGCGCGCGCGTCGATTGCGGCACGCAGGGCATTCCGCTGCCTCCCGGTTACGTTCCACCGGCGCCGCTACCCGCCCCTGCGGGCGATGCGAACGCTGCGGGTGCTGCTGCCGGCGGAGGACGAGGCGGCCGCGGCGGTCGAGGCGGGCGCGGAGGACGTGCCGCTGCGCCGCCCAGCCCGGACCGTTTCCGCGGCGTGCGCATTTTCGATATCAGCGACCTGTCTCATCCCAAGCAGTTGCCCGGCGTCCAGACGTGCCGCGGCTCGCATACCCACACCTTGGTGGTCGATCCGAAAGACAAGGACAATATCTATCTGTATGTCTCCGGCTACTCAGCAATCCGTTCGGCCGAGGAACTCGCCGGCTGCTCCGGCGGTGGCGTAGACGATCTCAACACTGCGCTGTATACCATCGTCGTAATCCAAGTGCCTCTCGCACACCCTGAACTCGCCAACGTCGTCAACAGCCCGCGCATCTTCTCCGACGAAACTACCGGAGCGATGAACGGCCTGCACGTCGGCAATGTGCACGGCGAAGGCGCAGCCCCTACTGACGTCAGCGGCTGCCATGACATCACCGCATATCCCGATCTCGGCCTCGCCGCCGGAGCCTGCACGCGCGTTGGCATCCTCCTCGATATTCGCGATCCCGTGCATCCCAAGCGCATCACCGCGGTCTCCGATCCCAATTTCTCCTTCTGGCACTCGGCAATGTTCAACAACGCCGGTGACAAGGTGATCTTCGATGACGAATGGGGCGGCGGTTCGCAGCCCCGTTGCCGCGCCCAAGACCCCATGACATGGGGCGCCGATTCCATCTTCACGCTGAAGAATCGCGAGCTTGTCCTGGGCAGCTATTACAAAATGCCCGCGCCGCAAACCGAGAATGAAAACTGCACCGCTCACAATGGATCGATCATTCCCATCCCCGGACGCGACATCGAAGTGAAGTCCTGGTATCAGGGCGGCATTTCCATCATGGACTTCACCGATCCGACGCATCCCTTCGAGATCGGCTACTTCGACCGTGGACCGCTCGACGACAACAAGTTCATCGACGGCGGCGAATGGTCGGCATACTGGTACAACGGCTACATCTATGGCTCCGAGATCGCCCGCGGCCTCGATGTTTTCAAACTGACGCCCAGCAAGTTCGTCACTCAGGCCGAGATCGACGCCGCGCAGCAGGTGCATCTTGCGGAATTCAACGCACAGGCTCCCCGGAAAATCGTCTACCCGGCGAACTTCGTCACCGCTCAGGCCTACGTCGACCAGCTTGCCCGCACCAATGCCCTCACCGCAGACAAGGCAACGGCGATCAAGGCTGCCATGGAGAAGAAGAACGCCAGGGATCTAAAAGCCTTCGCCGTGACCCTGGAGAAGGGTGTCGCGACCGCCGCAACGCCAGCGGACGCAAACCGTATGACGTTGCTCGCTGAAATCCTGAAGAAGTAATCAGACCAAATCGGCGGTCCACCTATCGGACACCGGCCGTGCCTGCCTTCGCCGGCACGGCTACCCAGCGAGCCGAGTCGAACCGCGCGGCGCCTGCCAGACCTCAGAGGCCGACCATGTCTAACGCCGCCTGGGGTAAACGTGCCCCTTCCATCTTGATCCCGGCGGCACGCTCGATTTCCCCAAGGTCGTCCGCCGTCAGCTCGATCGAAGCGGCGCCAATGTTCTCCTCGAGCCGGTGCAGCTTCGTGGTGCCGGGAATCGGTACGATCCACGGTTTCTGTGTGAGCAGCCATGCCAGCGCTACCTGCGCGGGTGTCGCGCTCTTTCGCGTCGCAACGGTACGCAGCAGATCGACAAACGCCAGATTCGCCTTGCGCGCTTCAGGCATGAAGCGCGGCACTAACTTGCGGAAGTCGTTGCCTTCGAAGCGGGTGTTCTCATCGATCTTTCCGGTAAGAAATCCAGCGCCCAATGGACTGAATGGGACGAAGCCGATCCCCAGTTCCTCGCACGCCGGCAGCACCTCCTTCTCGGGCTCCCGCCACCACAGCGAGTACTCGCTCTGAACGGCCGCGACGGGTTGGACCGCGTGCGCGCGGCGAATTGTCGCCGCCGACGCCTCTGACATTCCGAAGTGCCTCACTTTTCCCTGCTGAATAAGATCCTTCACCGTGCCGGCCACATCCTCAATAGGTACGGCAGGGTCCACCCGGTGCTGATAAAAGATATCGACTGCATCAGTGTTCATCCGCCGCAGTGACGCGTCGGCAACCTCGCGAATGTGCTCCGGGCGGCTGTTCGTGCCGCCCCGCCGCGTTCCGTCCGGAGCGATGTCGAACCCGAATTTCGTCGCGATCACCACCTGGTCGCGAACCGGACCGAGCGCTTCTCCGACAAGCCCCTCGTTCGCGAATGGCCCATACGCTTCCGCTGTGTCGAAGAAGGTGACGCCGCGGTCAACCGCGGCGCGCAGCAGCGCGATCATGTTCTGGCGGTCGCCCGCTGAATTGTAGACGCCGGTCATCCCCATGCAGCCGAAGCCGAGGGCTGAGACCTCCAAATTGCTTCTTCCCAATTTTCGTTTCTGCATTCACTCCTCCTCCAACCTCGCGTCACCTTCATGATGCCCCCCACGGTTCCTATGCGCATCCCATTCCTGGCAAACAGACCCATGCAGGTGGTGAACAACATCGACAACCGGGCGGGTGGATAGCGCTGTTCGCCAGAAAATCCGCCGCCATTTCACAGGTGCGGGAGATCATGAAATTGAGGGCGCACTCAAGCGTCGAGCAGTTTACGAATTCGGTCGCGGTACTGTCGGACCGGTCTTGACGCGTGTGCCGCCGCGCAATTCCTGCTCGTACACGTCGCCGGTCATCGTGTTCACCGCGATGATACGCGCGGCCCTAAAACAAAATCGGCTGACCTTAAGAAATTCTCGATGCCAAGCTCGCCAACAACCTCAAGCCTATGTGACTGCGCCCGGTCATCCGGTCAACCGTCTCCAGCAGCCTGTCGAAGTGATTGCGAAAATCGGGACCTGAACCCAAGGTGGCGAAGCTTAAATTCGCCAATGGTTTAAGGCCGGCCGGGAGATCTTCCCCGGTAGGCAAAGGTTCCCGTCCAACGAACACAGGAATGACGGGCACTTTGAGCCTCCAAGCCGTTTCGATTTCTAGCCTTACCAGATCAGTAGGGTCGTCAAGACGTCGCTGACCCTTTTGGGGGCCTTCCCGAAAACGGATGTCCGTCCAAAGGTCTCCAATTACGGCGAGCAGCACGGCGCACGTGTCGATACGCTCGGATATGAATTGGCTATAGTCGATCCCGCTGGGGATCGTTTCAACGTCATAGAAGACCCCTTTCTTACCAAACCTTCTTACGAGGCCTTCATAAATCCGGTCGGCTGCATGGCTGCTGTCTTCTCTCCGATAGGAGAGAAAAATGCCTTTACGGACGGTCGCTTGCTTGGGTCTGGGCGGTTGATGTCTGGCCCCGGCGCGGCCTTCAGCAGCCTTCCCGCTCAGCTCTAAAAACCTTACTACAGATTCAAACTGCTCGCTGGTGATGTAACGGGACGCCCATGCCGGTGTCGGACGCTCCCTCGAATGCCAGTCCAGCGCGATCTCTAGAGTTGGTCCTGCAGACAACGAAGCTCGTCCCGCCTCCCACTCACTCGCCTCTCGCGCAAGCCGCTGGTACATCCTGGCGCTTTGGTCTTCCTCCTCTATCCACTCCTGAAGCCGTGGCCAGTTGCGGAAAAGCGCTTCGTGGGATATATCCAGAATGGTGTCGGGTCCGGCATAGCCGGCTGTTACGTCAGGCATCAACAGATTGCGCCCTTGGCGGGAAAAGGAAGCAGCAATCTCGAGCACAGTCGCGATCGTCGTTCCGCCGGCCGCCGCTACGATTGAAACTGGCGTTGGCCGGCGCACTGCATACCCGCCGGACTGTTTTTCAGCCAACTGGCGAAACATCGACCGGCACAGCCCGCGCGCATCGTCACTCGCCAGTTCCCCAAAAATCTCCTCCGCCTGCAGGGAAAGCGATCCGGCGATTCCGCCCACTTCGTAATAATCCTGAAGTGAAAGTACGGCTCCATTCGATCCGGATTCCGTTCTCCGCAGCGCTTGGTCACAAGTCCGGCGTAGCGCGTGCTGCATCAGAGCCAGTTGATCGGGTTCCGAACCCATGTCATTCATAATTCGCTCAACGAGTGCGGGTTCAACGGCGAGTTGCGAACAAGTTGCGGGGGATTCGATGACCTCCTGGATCGCCCTTCGTGTGAGACGAGGCAGGAGGTATTGTCCGGAATTGAGCGCCTCCGGTAAGTCACTGAAGCGCACGCACTCTCCAAGAAAGTCTGCGCGCATCGTCATGACAACTGAGATGTGATGCAGACCGGTCAGACGTAGCAAAAGCCGTACGAAACGATCGGCCTCCCCCTCTCCGGAATGCACGCCGTACCGAAATACCTCTTCGAACTGATCGAAAACGATCAGACAAGCCGATGTCATGCTTTGGACGTTGTTCCAGATGGCGTCGGCAATGTCGAACTCGGCGTCTTGCGGGACGTCTTCGATGTCAGCGCCTGTTGCAGCATTGAGGGCGCGATGGAGGTTCCGCAACGGCGCCGCGCCCGGGCGCATCAGCACTTGGGCTGGGCGCGCAGGGCCGTTCAACCCAGGCATATTTATGAACGCCGGCACAACCCCCGCTCTGATCAACGACGACTTGCCACACCCCGAAGGACCGACGACGGCAACGAATCGCCGGCTTTGCAATTTTTCCAGAATGTCGTGAATCGATCCATCTCGTCCGAAAAAGAAGGCGGTATCGGCTGCCTCAAATGGTCTAAGGCCGGGGTAAGGATTCGGCGCCACGTAAGTTTATTCCCGTACAATCTTCGCACTTCGCAGGATGCTGTTGTCCAAGGGGAACGTTGAGTGAGGGTTGCCGCATGTCAGTCTCCAGTGCTTCATCCCGGCTGCATGGATGGAATCGAATTGATACGCTGGCAGATCGCGCGCTGTTAAAACGAAAGGCAGCAGCATCCTCTGTTGCCCGGAAGGGATTTTGGGAGGTCCGGCGGACAACCACCCGAATCCGTCGGAACTCGCGCTATCCACCGACTCGCTGAAGGAGATCCTTTTGCCTTGGCCAGCGATTCGGTTACGAGCATCGTGGGATTCACTGAGCTTGAGCGGGCGGCCGAATCTACAACTCTGCAGCCATCTTCCATCGAGGCGAGATCGTGGGCGTGTATCGCAAGCTGCACCCGCGATTGCCGTCCGTCTATTCGGCGGGGTGCTAAGCCCCCGTCTTCACGGTTGCAGATTTGAAATTCGGGATTGTCAGTTGTAATGACTCCGACGATCGCGAATTGGCTTCGCTCATAGCGAAGCAGGGCGCTACTTCGGTCCTTGTGCCAACAAACAACGCCCTGAATCCGAAGAATGCTGGAGCGGAGTTGATCGCTCATGCGCGGAAGTGCGACATCACAACGGCGATAGAGAACGGGATGTGGGTCATCCGCGCGGAGGTTGCGGGCAACTTGGGCGATCTGGTCTCGTGCGGATCATCTGGATTCGTCAATCCGGAAGGGCTTGCGGTCTGCTCGGCGCGACAGATGAGTAAAGATCTCTCAATCGCGGAGATTGATAAAGACCGCGCACAGTTCGCCTCGCGGAAAACACTGGTTTCCCCAGCCGGTATAGATTCAAAGTATAGTACTGTTTCTTTAGTAGGAGGCCTTGTGAGAAGAGGCGAGATGCGACGACTGATTTGGAGTCTTGCAATCGCAGGTTCGGCGCTGGCGCAGCGGCCGGCGTTCGAGGTGGCATCCGTTAAGCCGAGTCCGGCGGTGCCCTTCGGGCAGAACATCAAGATCAATCTCGGAGCGGTCGAGCACAATGTATTGACGCTCACCAACACGACCCTTTGCGAATCCCTCCGCTTTGCCTACGACCTAGTGAGCGACGACCAGGTGGCCGGCCCCGCCTGGATCAAGGATCGCGAGTTCCGCTACGACGTCGTAGCCAAGGGCCCCGCCAATGCCACGCGAGAACAACTGCTCGAAATGCTGCAAACGTTGCTGGACGAGCGATTCAAGCTGGCTATGCACCGCGAGCCGCGTGTAGTGGCGCACTACGAACTGGTGGTCGCCAAGAGAGGGCTGAAGATCCATCCGTCAAAGCCGGAGGCGCAAGCCGACGTTAAGTACTCGCGCGGGCATTTCTCCTCGCAATGGATGCCGATGTTTCGTTTCACGATGCTACTGTCGCGCCAACTCCGCCAGGCAGTGATCGACAAGACCGGATTGACTGGCCCTTACGATATAGACTTGGATTGAACGCCTGACGAACCCAACGGCGCCCCGTCCGAGGCGCCGGGCCCATCGATTTTCAGCGCGATCCCGGATCAGCTGGGGCTGAGGCTGGAGGCGCACAAAAGCCCGATCGAGGCGCTTGTGGTCGATCGGGCCGAAAAGACGCCGGTAGCGAACTAAATCATTGCTTACGTCGCCCACGAATGGCGTGAAAGAGACTACGGATTGACTTAGCGCTTGAGCCCCCCCGCCAGTTTCACCCGCAACCGGCCTAATTCGGAGACGTCGAGGGTACCGTCGTGGTCGCCGTCGCCGTCGGCTTTGTCGAATTCCATCCCATATAACTTAGGAATTCTTTCTTGTCGACTCTGGTGCTCGGTGAACGAACGCGACATGCTCGGGGACAATCTTGTTCCCGATTACATCACCCACATCGAACGAGGGGCTTCTACGGCTGGAGTGGTTCTATACGGATGGAAATCAAGATCCTCGTCAGGCCGGCAAGCATCCTGAACTGAAGAGCAAGGTCACTGTGCCCGATGTGCTTCTCCAGCCACATATGGCGTCATTGCAGTTGATGTTTTACCAAGGCACGCAGTTTCCCGCGGAATACAAAGGTGACATCTTCGCCGCCGAACACGGTTCATGGAATCACTCCGTCCGCGCAGGATACGAAGTCGTCCGCGCTTGGGTTATTGAATCGGCAAAATAATCAGGCCCAGAAGACGCGGCACGTCGCTACGCGAACCGAATTAGCAACGGACCCAGAATATAAGCGGTGAAGAAGCCCACCACGTACAATCCCGCTGAACACCAAAGAACAATTTGGCTGAAACGGTCGGCCGTCTGGCATGCGCCCGCATCATTCGGGTCACAAGCGCCGCTTCTCATCTTCAGTTTCGGGGCCACGCCATAGACGTAAACGAAATTGCCGGCAATCAGCAGTCCGGCCACGATAAACACCCCGTGTTTATGATGGGAGAGCGAAACCAACCACGGAACTTCGGCGAGAACCGTCGCAACCGTCGCTCCTAATCCGAACAGCACGAACAGCGAGGGCAAGGCGCAGCAGAGCAGTGTTCCGATAGATGTAAACAGCGACAGAAAACCGAGTGCGTGGCCGCGCGCCCGCGGTAGAGTAGTCAAAGGCGTTTGTGGCATGAGTCTCTTTCCGATTTACTTCACCTGATCCACCTGCAAAGGAACGGCAGCTTTCAGATCTTTGACTGGCGTCATCGCCCCCTGCACAATTACAGTCTGGCCGATTTTCTCGCGAGCCTCGGCAAAGGCCCCGGCATTCTTCGAATTGGCCGCCAGCGGCAGCGCGTCCTTTGTCCCGGAAACCTTCAATTGAACCGCCCCGTTCACATTCGCCAACTCGCCCCGAACTAAAACCGAGGTCGTCTTCGGCGTGTATCCGTTCTTATGAATGAGCTCCCACAACTGCGAAATCGTGACCGTATTCCCCGGCTTCAGCTTCACAGTCGCCAACCCCTTGTTCAAGCTCACTTCGACCGATTCCACGCCCGCAACTCTTCTCAGTGCCACGTCGACCACGTGGGCGCAGGTCATTCAATCCATGCCGAAGATCGATAGATCGACTTGCAGCAGCTCCGCGCGTCCCGGCAAGACCGCCATCAGGACAGCGCAACCCAACACCGACAATCGTTTTCGCATCGTTCGTTCCCTTCGTTTCAAAAGAAATAAGCAAAGTTGACGGCAAAGCGGTACCGTTCCTTCGGATAGAGCGGCCCGGCGTCGCGATAGACCGGAAACTGTATCCCGGCCTCAATTCCGATGGCGCGATATACCCCGAGTAGACTGGGGCCCAGAAACATCTGGTTCGCTCCACTGCCCTGCAATTCTAAATTCTGCCGCTGAAGCGTGCCGGTTCGCTCGCCGGTGAACTCTCCGAAAATGCGCCAATCCCACCGCGGATAGTCGGTCCGCCAGGAAAGCGGCCGGTAACCGTAAACAGCGGTGTAGGTCAGCAGGTCGGGGCGGCGGTCGCCTTTCGATTCGGCATACCGTTGATAGCTGGTCCCCACCCACACGTATTGGCTCCGCGATGCCACGCCTGTTACTGCGCCAACCAGGTAACCCGGCCCGCTGTGGAGGCCCAGATAGGGGCCAGCCTCCTGCTGCGCGCCAGGAATCAGTGGGCCCGCGACCACGGTGCTCTCGATACGTTTTCCTGCGAAATCCTTCTTGTGGAACCGCCACCAGGCCAGCCCGCTGAAATCACCGCTGATTGGCGTGTTGGCCGTCACCGAGGAGCGGGGCAAAGGGTCAGGCTGAAAGACCACCGGGCCGGAGACAGCCAACTTAACATTCTGGGTCAGCCCGTAAGTCAATTCCGCTTCCATCGTGGAGGTCACCCCGCTCCGCCCGTTTACTCCCAAATCGAAACTCCATCCGCCTTGCGGATTGGTCGGCGTCGCCAATCCAAATACCGGGCCATGATCGGCGGCTTGGAGAGCTTGCGCCATCGCGAGCAGAGAGGCGAATGCCAAAGCCCGCTGGCGTATTCGTGGATGATGCATTCCAGTTCTCCTTTCGTCAATTCATCAACGGTGCCAGCGCGCGTAGACGCGCCAACGCACCAGTGGGAAACTCGCGAATGAAAGGGAACTAGATCAAGAAAATCGAGTAGAGTACCTGCAGATCAGGTGGAGATGGCTCAGCCGTCCTGAGGCCGTGCCAGCGTTCCACGCTCTCGATTGCGGAAGGAGGAGCATCCATTTTCGCCACCGCAATGATCGGCAGATCGATGTGCTGATCGATCGATTTGTGATGGTCGAAAGCAATCTGAGAGCACGCGCGTCCCGGATTCTTTTTTGTCGGCGGGGTCTTCGTTTTGCAGTGGCCGTCAGAAGAGCAGCAGCTCTTCGCCCCGCCGAACATAAAGTACTGTTCGCAGGAGATGCAGCCGCCTCCCAGAAGCGTGATGAGCAGAAGCAAGGAAAGAACCGAACTGGCGAAAGCCCTGCGCACTTTAAACCTAATAGTAATACCAAAGACGCGATAAAAGAAGGTTCGGATTCCGCCGCAACGCCAAATCGCCTGCTGTCCAGCCGGACCCGGTGTAGTGGTTTCATATTATTGCCCGGGTCTGGGAGACGCCATACAATTCAAGGCAATGTGGTCCGCACTCGCTCTGTTTTTTGTCTCTGTAGCCGCTTTGGCGCAGAGCAACTTCGCCACGATTAGCGGCAGGATTGAAGACCCTTCTCACCGTCCCCTGGACCATGCGCGAGTGACGATTACAGCAAGGGATACCGGCGTGGTTCGCGCGCTCCTCTCGAACAGTGACGGGCTGTTCGAGGCAGTGAACCTGCTTCCAGGAGAATTTTCCGTTGAGGTCAGTGCTCCCGGTTTCATGACGCTTGCGCGCCACGTGATCCTCGAAGTGAACCAGCGGATGGGGATTGATTTCGCGATGGAACTGGGCGAGCGGAAAGAGTCTGTAGCCGTTACAGCCGCAGCAGAAACGCTCAAGACGCAAGACGCCAGCCTCGGCGAAGTGGTCGAACCCCGGTCGATTCAGGACCTGCCGCTCAACGGCCGCATGCTGCTCGACCTCGCCCTCACGGTGCCCGGCGCGCATCAGGGACATGGAGCGCAGACCGGTACGATGAACCCTCTGTACTGGCGTCCGGGACAGGCATCGGCGATCACCATTGGTGGCAATCGTCCGAATGCCAACTACTTCCTGCTCGATGGGGCCATCAATACCGATCCAACCTTCAACACGCAGAACTTCAGCCCCTCGCCCGATGCGGTTCAGGAATTCCAGGTGCAGACCGGCAGTTATCGCGCCGAGATGGGCGGCGCAGGCGGCGGGCAGATAAACATCATCACCAAAGCGGGCGCCAGTCAGTTCCATGGCACGGCATACGAATACCTTCGCAACAGCGCGTTCGATGCGCGCACATGGAATGAGATGCCCGGGACCACATTCCTTGTGCAGCACAATTTCGGCGCCTCGCTGGGCGGTCCGGTTTACGGCAAGAAGACGTTTTTCTTCGCCAATTATGAGGGGTACCGCCAGACACAGGCGCAGACCTCCATCGATACGGTTCCCACCGCCGGGGAAGGCGGCGGCGATTTCAGTCAAAGCGGAACGAATATTTTCGATCCTTCGAGCTCCGTCGCAAACCCGGCCTACAATCCGGCGCTCCCGGTGAGCACCTCGAATCCCCAGTCGCTTCGCAGCGCATTTCCCGGCAATGTGATTCCGGCCAACCGGCTATATCCGGCGTCTGTAAAAATGTTGCAGCAATACACCCCATTGCCCAATATGGACAACGGCATGATGGGCGCCATGACTATGATGGGTACGCCAACCGTTCTTGGCAACAGTGGCGGACAGGATTCGAATAACCTTCTGGATCTGCGTGACTCGCGATTGACTACCAATCAGGGAACCATCCGTATCGACCGGGTTTTCAATGGAGGCGATTTTCTGTATGGGCGTTACTCGGTCAGCGGCGAATACGGGTTCTATCCTCAGAACTTGCCGGGCTATGGCTTCAATCACGACAACATGGGCCAGAACGGTTCCATCATGTGGACGCACATCGTGTCGCCCACAATGGTAAACACAGCATCCGTTACCCTGTCTCGCCTTGCCATGTTTCACTACACGGAAAATAACGGGACCAACGACATCGTTGACGCGCTGGGAATCACCGGCGTCAACTTTGGCGGCCAGGGGGCTTGGGGCGCTCCGTCCTTCAACGTGCAGGGCTACTCGCCCCTAGGCGACGCCTGGCTGGCCACGCCCATGCATATGTGGGACACCACCATCGAAGGTCGCGAAACCCTGAGTTGGCAACGTGGCGCGCACAGCCTCAAGTTCGGCGGAAGTTATCGCTGGTACATCTGGCCCATGTGGGCATTGGTGCAGAGCCGCGGTTACTACACATTCACCAACGGATTTACCACGCAGACCGCGACCAATGACGGAACGGGCGATGCACTGGCGAGCTTCTTGCTCGGTCTTCCCGCAACGCGGCAGGTGCAGAACGGAGTGCCCACCATGGACCTGCGACAGTGGTCGGCCGACGCGTTCGTGCAGGACACCTGGCGCATCACGCCGCACACCACGATCGATATGGGCGTCCGCTATGAATTCATGGCGCCGCTGGTGGACACCTCGCGCCATTGGAGCAATTTGTATCAGACCGGCACGGGCCTGGTGGCGTTCATCGGCGGCGAAAGCGGTATGCCGCGCGGGCTGATGTACCCGAGCAAACTGCGCTTCGCTCCGCGGTTCGGCATTGCCCACCACGTCGAGAGCGCGGGCCTGGTGGTGCGGGCAGCCTACGGAATTTTCTATACGCCGGTCGATCTGAATACCTGGTGCAACCAGTTGCACAACGTTCCCCTGGTTTTTCCCATCACCCAACAGAGCGATAACTTCACGCCATCCATCAACGGCTTCAACTTTCCCCAGCCCGTATTGGTATTACTTCGTTAAGTATTGACAGAGACATAAAATAGGCGTAATGTTTGGGCATGACGGACGCCCAACTGGAGCGATGCCGAAAACGCCTGGAGCAGTTCTTGGTCGATCTATTGGAACCGGTCGGACGCAGTGAGCGGCGGCACTGGGGATCAGTCTACGTGCGCGGCCTGCTGCTAGATGGCGAGCGCAAGTCCGTTGAACCCATGGCCAAGCGGTTACCGGACGGCAATGAGCAGGCGATGCAGCAGTTTGTAGGGCAGAGTCCCTGGGACTGGAAGCCGGTATGGGAGCGACTGTCGCAACGAATGGTCCGGGAGTTGGAACCGGACACGGTGTGGGTGATCGACGACACGGGTTTTCCCAAACAGGGTGAGCATTCGGTGGGAGTGGCGCGGCAGTACTCCGGGACTCTGGGCAAGACGGCGAACTGTCAGGTCGCGGTAAGTTTGCATGAAGTGTGCACGGAGGGAGCGGCGGTGCTGAACTGGCGGCTCTATCTACCCGAGAGTTGGGCCGAAGATGCACATCGCCGCGCAGAGGCCGGCATCCCGGAAGATGTGAAATTTCAGAAGAAGTGGGAATTGGCTTTGGAGATGATCGATCAGGCGCGCGGGTGGAAATTGGCCGATCGGATTGTTGTGGCGGATGCGGGCTATGGAGACGTGACGGCGTTCCGTGAGGAGTTGGAGAAGCGCCAACTGAGTTATGCGGTGGGAGTGCAATCCAACACCGGAGTTTGGGTGGAACCGCCGCGGCCACGCAAGTTGAAACCGAAGCAGACCGGGCGGCCGCCCACGGCGTCCCACTATGGTAAGCAGCGTCCCGTTGCGGTCAAAGACGCTGCGCAACAGGCCCAGGGTTGGAAGAAAGTTCGCTGGCGGGAAGGCAGCAAAGGTCGATTAGAGTCCCGTTTCTGGGCGGCCCGCGTGCAGCCGTCCCACGGCTTTCACGAGGGCCGCAATCCAGGTAAAGCGGTCTGGCTGCTAGTCGAATGGCCGGAGGAAGCCGCAGAACCCACCAGGTATTTCTTCTGCGATCTGTCTGCCGATTACAGCCTTCGACGATTAGTGCAGGTCGCCAAAGCACGCTGGAAGATCGAGCAAGACTATCAACAACTCAAGGAGGAACTCGGGCTGGATCACTATGAAGGGCGCAGTTGGAGCGGATGGCACCACCATGTGACGCTGGTCATGCTCGCCCACAGTTTTCTGACTTTAGAGACGCTCCGCAATAAAAAAAACTTCTGGGTGGACCCTGCCGAGGACGCGTCGTGAAATTCAGCGACTGTTATGTACCTGGACCGGATCATGCTGCTACTGCGGTTGCGTCGTGCGGGCTCCCTAATAATACCTCAATTTACTTAACGAAGTAATATTGGGCAGCACGGTCGTGAGCTTCACCGCATTCGATCCCCATGCGTCGCCGCAGTATATCCAGCAGTGGAGCGCATCCGTCCAGAAGAGCTTGGGGCACGACACCACCCTCGAGATTGGATACCACGGCGAACGCGGCTTCCACCTGCAGCGGTCGGACCTGATCAACAACGACTTGCCTGGCCCAGGTACCCTGCAGCCACGGCGGCCGTATCCAACCGCCACCTTTCTGCCAGGCACCGTGATACCAGCCAGCGTAGCGTCAACCGGTCTCACCTTTCCGGTAAGCACCGTGAACATGCTCGAAGACACCGCGAGGAGCTGGTATGACGCGGGATACGTCAACCTCCGGCGGCGGTATTCCAAGGGCCTGACCTTGCTGGCGAATTACACCTATTCAAAGAACCTGAGCAATGCGCCGGATTTCCGCTCGCCCATGTTCGAATCGGCCGTTCCGCAGAACAGCCGCGATCTGGACGCGGAAAAAGGCCCGGCATGCGACGTGCGGCATCGCTTTGTTGTGAGTGCGGTATATGATATTCCCGCGTTGGGCGCAAGCCACGCCGCTCAGGCGCTCACGCGCAACTGGAGAATTTCCACTCTGTACCAAGTGCAGAGCGGCTTTCCTTTCACCATCTCGGTATACGGTGACACCGCGAATGCCGGCACCGTGGTGGGCGAAAATCCAATTCGCGCCAACTACACTGGCCAGCCGGTATTCGGGCCCGGCACCGGCAACACCAACGCCTGGTTCAACCCCGCCGCATTCGCAACGCCCGCGGCATATACCTTCGGCGACCTTGGCCGTAATACCGTCTACGGACCCGGAATGCAAACCATGGACATCGCCATAACGCGATCCTTTGTCCTGGTGGAACGAGCCCGTCTGGAGATGCGCGCCGAAGCCTATAACGCACTCAACCATTCCAACTGGGGTACGCCGAACCGTTTCGTGAACACCCCCCAGTTCGGGAGTATCACGGAAGCCACCACGCCCGGGCGGGAGTTTCAGTTAAGCGCGCGATTGTCGTTCTAGTATGCAGGTATTCGACAGGCCGCCCGCAGCCGGCTGTCCGGCGACCAAAGCCACAACAGGCAAACCCGAGACAATCATCTTCGGTATTCGCGAACGAGGCGGCTTCTATAGCTGGCCCTGGGTCTCTATGGGTGAAATCAAGATCCTCGACTGCGACGTGAGCGGCAGGCTATCGTCGGATTTCCGCCGCAGCCTTGCGAATCCCGGCGAATTCCGTTTGCGCCCGCCAACTGGCGGCATCACGATTCACCGCCTCCTCACTCAGCCTCTCGGCTTCACGGATCAAACCGAGCGCGCGGCTCGACCCGCCACGCCTTGCTTCCAATTGCGCGCAATTGGTCAGACACATCGCTAACGCGCGTTGATCCGACATCGCGTCCGGTTCTCTCAATAGGATGTTTCGATAAAAGGCAATCGCGCGATCCAGCCGGGCTATCGCCGGTTCGGTTTCACCCATCCCGGCGAGCGCCTTCGCATACTCTTCGTTCTCGCGCGCCTGGTGCCACGCCCGGTTCAGTTCCTCCGGCCCTACGGCAGCCCACTCTTCGATCAAGGGCAGGGCTTTGGCATACGCTTGCGCAGCTTCGCGAAACTTGCCCATTTCCCGGAGCAGCTCGCCGTAAGAGCAGAGCGAGCCCGCGTACTCCCAAAGAATCGATTTGGGCGCCCCACGAAAGATGGCCTCTCTCTGTTCCGCTACCTGGCGTCGCAACTCCAGCGCCTCAGATGGCTGTCCCCGCAGCCGCAGGATGCGCGACCGCTGCGCCATGAACTCCAGGTGGACCCGCAGATCCGGGTCGCTCGCGCTCCCAGACAGCTCATCGGCCCGCTGGAACTCCGCATTCGCTTCCGGCTGAAGGTTCATCTCGATCAGGATCGCACCCAGCTCCAGACGCGCGAGCGCCACGTCCCGCCGGCTTCTAGGGCCTCCCGGCCAGCGGCGGATCAGGTTCTCGCCAATCGCTACCGCCTTCGCCATGCTCGTCCTGGCCTGGGCCGTTTCCCCCAAGTTCAATTCGAATGGCAGACCCTGAACGTGAGCGAGCTCGCGCCAACTGTCGAAGCGCTGTGTCTGTAGTTCACGGTCATCCGGGTATTCCGCACTCACCGGTTCCAGATAGAACAACTTCACCGTCTCGAGCGACCGCCGAACCGGCAGACCGGTCCACCGATGATTATGTGCATCCGTTACCTCAAACGCATTCGTTAGCAGATCCTTCACCCGAAGAGATTGCTTACGCGCCATGTGTGCCGCGACTGTCGAGAAGACTGCCAATCCCGCAAGAAGACAAAGTCCCGCGCCAACCGCGGTCACGGCAATCCAATGTTTCCGCAGAAATTTCCGAGCTCGATAGCGGACATCGTGCCCCTGAGCGACTACCGGCTCCCGCGCCAGGAACCGGGTCACGTCGTCCCACAGATGGTCTACGGAGGCATAACGCCGGTCCGGCTCTTCCGATCGGGCCTTCTGAATAATCGCCCGCAAATCGAAAGGCAATGTGCGCGCGCGGGTCAAAACCAACTGATCGAGGAGGACTCCCAACGAGAACACGTCGCTCAGGGTCGAGATATTTTTGTCGCCGCGAAGTTGTTCGGGGCTTGCGTAATGAGCGGTCATGCGCCTTAGACCGGTATCGGTGAGGCGGGTATCGGAATCGAGCAGCAGCGCGATCCCAAAGTCGAGCAGCTTCGGAACGCCCTCCTCTGTCACGAGAATGTTAGACGGCTTAATATCGCGATGCACAATCAGGCGCTGGTGCGCCGCCGAAACCCCCTCGCAAATCTTCAGGAATACGCGAAGCATCTCTTCGAGCGGCAAAGGCGCCGTGAACTGGTCTACATCCTTCCCATCGATGAATTCAGTCACGATATACGCGACGCCCACCTCCGTGGTCCCCGCATCCAGTAAACGTACGATGTACGGATGCTCCACTCGCGCGAGCGTTTGAATTTCCCGCCGGAAGCGCGCGAAAGCATCTTCCGAGTGTGAGAAGCGGTTCAGTATCTTGATCGCGACCTGGCGCTCGAAAAGATCGTCATCCCGGCGAGCCAGATATACCGACGATGCGCCCCCATGTCCCAGATCCCGGATCAACGCGTACGGCCCGATGCGCGACGGCCTGTGATCGCGCGAATCCGGCTCAATGAGCCGCGCGATCAGCGGAGTCTGCAGAAACGCGCCCGCGCCCTCCGAGCATCGGATTAACTCCGACACCTCGTCCAGCAGATGCGGTTCACCGGCGAATCGAGCTTGAAGAAATCCGGCGCGGTCGGCGCCGGGGAGCGACAGCGCTTCCGAGTGAGCCGATTTTACTCGCGCAAGCTCCTCAGGGGTCATAAGCCGGACAAATTGTGAAGGGGACGTTTCTTGGTCAACTCGCGATAGAGCCATGCCCTGGCGTGAGCCCAGTCCGATTCCACGGTCCCATCACTGACTCCGAGAATCGCGGCGATTTCCTCGGTCGTAAAACCGGCAAAAAACTTCAGCTCGACTACCGCGGCCGCCCGTTCGTCGGATTCCAGCAGACGTTCGATCGCGCAATCGAGCGCGATGAGTTCGTCGCTGCCGCCTTCGCACATGTGGTCGCTCTCAAACAGCGGCACACGAACCAATCGGCCTCCGTGCCGCTCAGCATTCTGACGGCGGGAATAATCAATCAGAATATGGCGCATTTTCCGCGCGGCCATAGCCAGAAAGGCCTCGCGCGGCATCTCGGAAAGCAAGTCAACGGTATCGAACAGCCGCAGAAATGCCTCGTGTACCAGTTCGGTTCTCTGCAGCGAGTACCCCGGCCGCTCCCTGCGCACCAGAGATCCAGCCATGCTGCGGAGTTCGGGATAGACCTCGCGGAGAAGACTTTCAAATCGAGCGCAGGCCACGGGCATGGGCGTCAGTGTATCGCATTCCGCTCGCAAAACTCTTTCCACCGCCGCAAAAAAAATTCCTTGGGTATTTGCTTTCCAATCTCGCTTTAGCTTTGTAGGGCTGATCGGCGAACGAAGCGGCAACCGGCGCGCGGCCGATTGGCCCGGGAGACAGATTTGACGGATAACGTGTTTGGCTTCTTTCCATGGAATCGAATCCAGGCCGGAATGTTGGGACGGTTGCTGTTCCTTGCGTACGGTCTGTGCGCGGCCGCATCCGCGCAACAGTATGTCATCAGCACCCTTGCGGGCGCGCCCGCGCCTGACGGGATTCAGGCGACCAGCGCCGCGGTCTTTCCGCGCACCGTCGCCCGCGATGCATCCGGCTCGATTTATTTCCCGGACTATACCCGCATCTACAAAATTTCCGCTAACGGGACTCTTGCCGTAGTGGCCGGGTCTGGTATCGAACTTTCGAGCGGCGATGGCGGCGCCGCTACCGCGGCTGCCATCGTTTCCCCGAATGGCCTCGCCTTCGACGCCGGCGGAAACCTGTTTATGGCGCAGGGGAACCAGATCCGCAAGGTTACTGCGGCAACCGGCGCCATCAGCACCATTGCGGGTTCCGACGCGTCCGGATTCAGCGGCGATAACGGTCCAGCCAGCGCCGCCCTGCTGAACGGCCCATCCGGCCTCGCGGTCGATAGCGCCAGCAATCTCTACGTCGCCGACCAAAGCAATAATCGAATTCGCAAGATCGCCGCCGCGACCGGTGTCATTACGACTTTCGCGGGTACCGGCGCCACCGGCTCGCCCACCGCCGCCAATGGCGACGGCGGCCAGGCTGCCAGCGCCCAGTTCCAGAATCCGGGGGCGATGGTTTTCGATTCCGCTGACGCCCTCTATGTCACCGACCGGAGTCACAACAGGATTCGCAAGATACTGCCCAGCGGCGTGATCAGCACCGTGGCCGGAAACGGGCAATTCGGATATTCCGGGGATAACGGCTCCGCTACGGCCGCAGCACTCGCCGCACCATTTGCGGTGGCGCTCGACCAGGCGGGTAACCTCTACATCGCTGATTCGGGCAATTCTCGCGTCCGCAAAGTGGCGGCATCGACCGGGATCATTACGACCTTTGCTGGGAATGGCACAGCCGATTTTTCCGGTGACAACGGTCTGGCGACATCCGCCTCGCTGAGCGACCCGGTAGGACTTGCCTTTGACAGTGCGGGCGCTCTTTACGTTGCCGATCTCAATAACGGAGATATCCGCAAGATTACTCCGGCAGGAGTTATTACTACCGTCGCGGGCGGAGGTTCCGGCGGAGACGGCGGGCAAGCCCGCGATGCGCAGTTCAATTTTACCGGCCAGGTAACGATCGACAGTTCCCATCGGGTCTACATTCCGGAAGACACGCGTCTCCGGGTGATGGACCCGAACTCGGGCGTCATCTCGACCTTTGCCGGTAATGGCGCGGCCGGGGCCAGCGGGGACGGGGGACCCGCGGCCAAGGCGCGCCTTGGCCGATACACGCTAACCGCCGCGTTCGACGCTGCCGGCAACCTCTATATTGCCGACCCAGCAAACAATCGAATCCGGAAGGTCTCCGCGGGTACCGGCATCATCACGACGGTGGCGGGCACCGGCGTCAGCGGCGCGGCCGGAGACGGCGGACCGGCAACGGCCGCGACTCTCAGCTTCCCCACCGGCGTCCAACTCGACGCCGCCGGCAACATCTATATCGCCGATTCCAATAACCATCGCATTCGGAAAATCACCGCCGGCGTGATAACGACTATTGCCGGAGCATCTACCACGAATAACGCCGGCGGGTTCACCGGGGATGGCGGCACAGCTGTCCAAGCCCAGCTACACACGCCTTCCGGCATTGCTTTCGATACATCAGGCAATCTCTATATCGCGGACACCGGCAATCATCGTGTTAGGAAGGTGGACTCCGCTGGAGTCATAACGACAGTCGCCGGCTCGGATACGCCGAATAATTCCGGGGGCTTTTCCGGAGACGGCGGACCCGCCACCAAAGCCCAACTCAACAAACCCGAATCCGTCTGCTTCGATTCGTCCGGCAATATGTTCATCGCGGAAACCGGAGGGGGGCGCATTCGAAAGGTTGCGGTCGATGGCACAATTGCCACCATCGCGGGAACAGGCGTCGCTGGTTTCGCGGGAGACGGAGGACCCGCTGCATCTGCGCAGCTCAATCAGCCCGAAGGCGTCGCCGTCGATTCGTCGGGATTGATCTATGTCGGCGACAGCCTGAACAACCGGGTTCGCGTGCTGACACCCGCGCAAATCACCGCCGCGGGCATCGTCAACAGCGCGACCAATCTCAGCGGGGCCATAGCGCCGGGCGAAATAATCACGATCTACGGCAAAGATTTCGGTCCGGCCGCCGGCGTCTCCTCGCATCTGACGGCGGATGGAAGGGTCGATACGGCCGTTGGAGATACGCGAGTGCTGTTTGACGGCCAGCCGGGGCCGATCGCTTTCACCATAGCCAATCAAGTCAACGTCATCGCGCCTTATGCGCTCGCCGGCAAGACCAGCACTCAGGTGCAGGTTGAATATCTTGGAAAGACGACGAACAGCGTGACCATGCCGGTGGCGTCCGCCGTCCCCGGAATCTTCAGCTATAACTCCAGCGGCAAAGGACAGGCCGTTCTGGTGAATGAGGACGCGACATTAAACACGCCTGCGAATCCCGCGGCGCGCGGCAGCTTCGTTTACTTCTACGCGACCGGAGAAGGCCAGACAAACCCCGCGGGCATAGATGGAAGAATCGCCGCTGCTCCCTTTCCGGCCCCGGTACAGGCCGCGTCAATCCAACTGGGCGCAACAACCGTTCCTCCTGCCTATGCGGGCGCCGCGCCCGGTTTCGTGGCCGGTGTGATGCAGGTGAATTTTCAAATACCCGGTGACGCACCCACAGGAGATGCGGTGCCGCTGGCGCTTTTAATCGGCGGCGCGTCGAGTCAGTCCGGCATCACCATCGCAATTAAGTAAGAGACAAAAGAGGAGATCGAGATCGAAATGCAACCCCTGCGTCTTTTGACCTACGCCCTGGCTTTGGGGGCGCCTTCTTACTTTCTTCGAGCAGATGCCATTCCGGTCTATCGTATTGACGCCCTCGTGGGAGCTTATACGCTCGGCGATGGCGGGCCCGCCACATCGGCCGGTCTCGTGCAACCTGAGTTCGCGCGATTTGACAGCGCCGGAAATATGTATGTCTCGGATCTGTCGAATTTTCGGATCAGAAAAATCTCGCCGGACGGGACGATTGCGACGTTCGCGGGAAACGGCGCTCCCAGCCCGCCCGCGGAAGGTTCACCGGCGCTCGAAACCGGCATTGGAGCGGTACGCGCGATCGCTGTTAGTCCCGCCGGCTTGCTCTACTTTGTATCGGAGACGACCGTTGCGCCCCAGATTGCGACCATCTTTCGCATCAATCAGGATGGTTCCATCGCGCGGGTCGCGGGCGGAGGTTCCGCCACCTCAGCAGACGGCGGGCCCGCTACCGCCGCCAAGTTAGGCCGCAGCCGGGGCATGATCTTCGATTCGCAAGGCAATCTCTACTTTTCCGATTTCGTCAATCACGTGGTTCGCAGAGTTACGGCCGGCGGCGTCATATCTACCATCGCAGGCACGGGAGTTGCGGGGACGACCGGAGATGGCGGACCGGCGACGAGCGCTCGCTTGTACGCTCCACGGGGTTTGGCCTTCGACGCGGCGGGCAATCTCTATGTCGCTACAGTCCAAGGCGTGAGAAAAATCGGGACCGACGGCAAGATTTCGACATTCGCGGGAAACGGCGTTTCGGGCAGCGCCGGCGATGGGGGTTTGGCGACCTCGGCTTCGGTGAACGCAATCGACATCGCGTTTGACCAATCGGGCTCGCTTTATCTGAGCGACAATACTGCGAACCGGATTCGCAAGGTTACGGCGGACGGCAAGATAAACGCCTTCGCGGGCAGCGGCCAAGCCGGCTCGGACGGCGATGGCGGCCAGGCTTCGGCCGCTACTCTGAACAGTCCCGCCGCCATCACATTCGACGCTTCGGGAAACTTCTATGTCGTAGAGTTTAATTCCGGCGTAATTCGAAAAATTGTCCCCAGCGGCGTGATATCGACCTTCGCCGGGGTGCGGCGATTCTCCGGGGACGGCGGGCAGGCCTTGGCCGCGACTTTCTACTTTCCGTCCGGCGTGGCGGTCGATGCGGCGGGCAACACCTATGTGTGCGACCTCGGAAACTACCGAGTCCGGAAGATCACGCCCAGCGGAATTGTCTCGACCATTGCCGGCAACGGCGTAGCGGGCTTCGCGGGCGACAACGGCGCCGCCACGGCGGCCTCGCTCAATCAGCCCAGCGGCGCGGCCGTGGATTCCGCGGGCAACGTCTATATCGCCGATACGGTGAATCATCGTGTGCGGAAAGTGACTGCGGCGGGAATCATCAGTACTGTCGCGGGGACTGGCACAGCCGGCTCGAGTGGCGACGGCGGGGCTGCTACTTCCGCTCAACTGAATTCGCCGGCCGGCGTGGCGATCGATTCCGCTGGCAATCTTCTAATCGCCGATACGGGCAACAATCTCGTCCGCCGGGTAGCTCAAGGAGTAATCACCACCATCGCGGGCAACCGGAAGGCCGGATACACCGGCGATGGCGGATCGGCAAAGAGCGCGATGCTTTCGGCCCCTTATGGGCTCGCGGTGGACGCTCAGAATAACGTATTCATCGCCGACAGCGGCAACAGCGCGGTGCGCAAAGTAACTTCGGCCGGCGTGATCACCACCATCGCGGGCAACGGCAAGGCTGGAAACAGCGGCGATGGGGTATTGGCGTCAGGCGTTTCTTTGGGCGATCCTAACTCGGTCGCAGTGGACGTGGCCGGCAATGTGTTTTTTGCGGACGATGCTACCGGACTCATCCAGGAGATCTCGACGGACGGCATGCTGCACACCATCGGCGGCGGCGCTGCGGCGCCCGGCGCGGAGGGCGGAACCGCGGCGAATACCTTACTCGATTTCCCGATTGGACTAGCGCGAGACGCACAAGGAAATCTCTTGTTTTCCGACGGACAGCGTGTTTTTAAGATGTCGGCGCCAACTGGATCGTTAGTGACCGCGCTCGTGAATGCGGCTACATTTAGCAAGGTCGTGGCGCCAGGATCGCTGATCTCAATCTTCGGCGTCAATTTCGCGGCAACCGAGTTCGACGCCGCCGGATTCCCGCTCCCCGTTGCGTTCGGCGACCTGGCGGGAACTATAAATGGAGTTCCTGTGCCGCTAATCTTCGCCAATGCGAATCAGATCAACGCCCAACTCCCGTTCGAGGCCGCGCAGGGACCGGCGGCGCTGACAATTACCGGACACGGCCAAACCAGCACCCTCAATTTCAATGTGGCGGCGGCTGGCCCCGGCGTCTTCACGTTTGGCGCGAATCGAGCTGTCGCGCAAAATGAGGACAACTCACTCAACACGGCGGCGAACGCGGCAAAAGTGGGAAGCATAATGACAATCTACCTGACCGGCGAAGGCGCCTTGGACAATGCCATCGCAAGCGGCGCACAGACTCCCGCGACGCCGCTATCCCGACCGGCCTTACCTTACACCGTCACGGTCGGCGGGCAGAGCGCCGAAATTCTTTTCCTGGGCATGACGCCCGGTTTCGCTGGATTCGGCCAAGCCACCATTCGTGTGCCGGACGTGGCCGCCGGAGACCAGCCGGTGGTTGTAAAAATCGGTGGGATTGCCGGAAACGCGCCCCTAATAACCATCTCCAGATAGTGACAAGCACAAACAGATTTACCGACGAGGCAAAATTGTTTGCCTCGCCGGGGAAATTTGTGAGTGATTCACTGAAAAGGTAGTTCGAAGGGCTGCTCCTCGGTGGATCGCCGCGTGGCTTGATCCAGCACCTTTCCGTTCCCAGCGCGGAGCGAATAGCCGCGCTACACCCCCGCGCGATTTCGTTAGACTAGCCGATAAGATGCGACACGTCAGATTCCGGCGCGCTTTCCCGCTCGCGGCTCTCTCCATCTCCGCCGCTCTGGCTGCTTCCGGCGCAAACTTTCCCGTCCGCGGCTCCCTCGTTCCGGTCAACGGACACAAGATTCACCTATACTGCACGGGCGCAAGCGCGCCCACAGCCATCCTCGAAGCGCCACTGGCCGGTATCTTCAAAATCTGGACGCCCGTCCAGCAAGCCGTATCCCACTTCACACGCGTTTGCTCCTATGACCGCGCCGGTTTCGGTTGGAGCGAGCCCGGCCCGTTGCCGCGGACCAGCGAGCAGCTTGCTCTCGAGTTGCACGAAGCGCTGCGGATCGCGGACGTGAAGCCGCCCTATGTACTCGTCGGATGGTCGGCGGGCGGATTCCCCGTTCGTGTCTTCGCCGGCAAGTTCCCGGGAGACGTCGCGGCCGTCGTGCTCGTCGAATCCTCGCATCCCGACGTCACCGCGCGCCTTCACGTCAACGACAATCCCAACGCCGACATCGAGAAGTGGGAGCCGTTTCTGCCGATCCTGCACCGCTTCGGCATTACCCGCACGCGCCTCCGCCAACAAGAGAAGCGCCCTGCATCCTTCTCGGTCGCGGATTGGGACGAATACCTTTTCCTTCGCGACACGGTCAATTCTTTCAAGGCGATGTTGCGTGAGGGCGAAGCCTGGCATCAGAGTTTTGCGCAGGTGCGGGCCTGTAACTTCGGAGACAAGCCCCTCATCGTGTTAACCGGCGCCCGCGACGCCGACCCGAAGTGGCGCGCCATATGGGTGAATGGAATGCAGGCCGAACTCGCGAGCCTCTCGACTCGGGGCAAGCAGATCGTCTTTGAGAACAGCGGGCACGCCATCCCATTCGACGCGCCCGATGTAGTCGCCGATGCGATCCGCGCCGTCTCTACGATCGCGAAGAACTAGCTACTGACTCCCAAATGCGAATCGCCCGTTTCCCTCGATCTGCTACCGATAGTGCAGTGCTTTTGCCGGTTTCCCCTTCATGCTGCAGCTCATCACGCTAAACCGCTTTCCGGGATTCGCTTATGAGCAGGCCAGTAAGGTGAGCCTTCGGTAGAGATGTGTGATTTCTCTTGCGCATAGTTGATAACGTCGGGAACGCCGGAGACGGCGAGGCGGCCGACGATGGACGCACGGGCGCAGTATGAGATACCAACAAGGCTGAGCGAAGCAGCCGAAATGTTCCGAGTCGGCCTCAAGGCTACTACTTCTGAACGCCTATTTCCGGTAGATCACGCGATGGCTCGGAAACGCAGCGCCGATTCCGCCGCAGAGGGCCATCGGAAGGGTCCAGATCAGAGGACGTGCGCTGGCCGGGTTCGACTCGTTGCGCAGATACGCCCCGAGGGTCTGGTCAGTGACCAGGCCAATAGCAGCGCCCACACCCACTCCGATTAGAACATTGCGCATTCGGCGGGATTGCCTGCGGGAAACGACTCGCACGACTTCCTTCCGGAGAAATCTCTGTTCACCGCTACGCGTGTGGATGGTCAGGCTCTCGGTGGAACTCGAGACGAATTCTCCCTTTTCAGCGCGGTCGCTGGTGGCGACCTCAATCGGGGTGCCAGGATCAAGCTTGCCAAGGTTCTCCCACGTCTTGGTGACGGGAGCTGCAAGAACAATGCCCACGCTTGCGAGCGCGATCAGCAGCGATTTCATCAGACTCGTTTAAGCTTAACTCAAATCTTGTGGCCGATACCGAAGTACGCAGACTTGCCGAAAGCAGACGGCTCGGGCAACTTGCCAAGTGAGTGATAGAGCAAGTTCGTGCGAAAGGCCTCAGCCGTCCCTTTCCATGACAGTCGCTGCGCCCAACGGGCTAAGAAGAGCATGTAGGCTTTGGTCAGTGTGCGTTTGCCGTCGCCCCAGGGAACTTCTTCGACAGCCACAATGCCACAGCGGCGACGGTTGAGGCGACGCATGGTGTACAGAAGAAAATCGAGAAACCCCCACAGGGGAATGAACTCAAAGCGCCGTTCGGCGAGCTGGTCGTAACCGGGAGTTGGCAAATGGCAGCGCGCGCAGCCGAACCGTTGCGCGGTCGCACGGCCACTTCGATACTCTTCTTGTCGGCACTGAACTGGACGTGGTGGTAGACAAACCTCGGAAACGATGGCAGCGGTTAGAATCGTGATCAGTTCCATGGCGCGGAAGCGGGTGGCGGCGAACTTCAACCATAAACGGCTCCAGACTCGTGAGCCGCACCCGCGAACCCAACGGGCGCTCGGCTTTGGGGGAACGTTGCAAAAGGGTTCCTTTATGCAACCCGAAGGGACGAGCAATTATGTTAGCGCGCGCTTCCGAGTCGCATATATGCGGGCCCTATCATTACTGATACGTTTGGGACGCGCCATATCATGGCCGAGAGCTTCCGCGCAGGCCCTCAATTCCCGCTGGGCGGTTCAACTTGTTCTATCACGAGCACCGGCAAAGGCATCTTTCTCTTTTCCAGTTGTAGCCCGAAAGATCGAGCGCGGCAAAGATGCTGGGCCCGCATCTAGACCGGCGGTGTCGACCGGCTCGACATTCCGCGCCCAATCGCCGCTTTTCTCTTCGCCTCCAACTTTTCGCGGCGCGCCGACTTCAAAGTGGAAATCCCAGACCCCATCGAGATTCGTTTCATCAACGACAGGCAGGTCGATTCCTGCAAATGCCCAGCCGGGCATCTGACGTGCGAATTCGGCCATTGTCATGTTGTGGCAGTCGCGCCGTTGCAGTCCATCGTCTGTGGAACTCCAACTACACTGCTGCCGTCCACCGTTGCCCTTTTGCATCTGCAAAGGGGCCTTGCCGCGCGCGAGGACGTAAGCCGGTGCGTCCCTGGTCTCCCGGCGGATCACCAACTTGAATCGATCTGCCAGAAGAGCCTGTGCCATCTGGCGGATTACGTCAGGCGATGGGTCCGGGATGGGCGATTTGGCGACGATGTCGTACCGTTCCGTCGTCGCCTATTTTGGCGCTCCCACAATCATGTTTTCCTGCACTCCGTACGCAAAGGCAATGAGCTTGTTCAGCGTCGCAGCAGGCAGATCAACCTACCGCCCGTGATGCGTCCCTTGCCGTTCACAAGCGTCGACGGATCGTGTGGCTTGATATCTGCAACGTCGAACGCAGGGCTGCTGGGCTGAGACCAGAATGCGAATCCGGTGGCGATTATAAGAAAGGAAGGCAGCATCGGCCGGTCATGAACCCCCAGCTATACGTTGCGATCGCCGGGTGCAATCGCCTAACCCGCAGTAACGGCGCAGGGGCGAGTTGCGGGAACATCCAGACAGAAGACGGTCCAAAGGAGACCGTCTCGGATGTCAAAACCGCGCAAGAAGAGCGCCCACCCAAGCGCGTCCTAGCGCTTCCCGACCTCGACAGTCCAAAGCGGTGGTACTCAAACCTCGCGTCAAGGAGGGGTCAGCTCAGCTATGATCGCGCCATAACTGATTTCGTCGATTGGTCCTGTTCAGAATCCGCCTCGCATTCAACCGTACAGTGGTTCTGCGATACAGGATCTTTCTCGAACAGAAGCAGTACGCAGCCATAACCATTAATCTCCGCTTGGCTGCTGTCCGGCGTGTCGCGTTTGAAGCTGCGATTCCGGCCTTCTCATCAAGATGACCGAGAGGTACGCGAAATTGGAAAAGCAGCATATCGCCACCACCGGCGGCAGCGCTCGTGAGATGTGGAAATTGATGGAACCAGAGGCGGGGAACAAAACAAAGACGGGTTCGTAAACGTTCCCGTATTGTTCCCCTTGACATTAACCGCACGTTCTTGATTACTGCAAAGTCGTTTGGAATGTGGTGGCCAGGGACGGAATCGAACCGCCGACGCCAGCCTTTTCAGGGCTGCGCTCTACCAGCTGAGCTACCTGGCCGAGGGAAAAACTAGTTTAACACGCCAGGCATTTTGTGTGCTGAACGGTTGCTGTTGGGTGCGCGACATGAAAGTGAGGTTTGGAGGGGTTTCTTTTTTTGTGGTCATGTTCTGAACGTATATAATACGCACAGAGGAAAAGAGCCTTATGTCCACATCTCTGGCCGATCTGGAAAAGCAACGTTCCCAACTCGGAATGCAAATCTCACGACTCGGCGACCTCCGGCCCGGCTCGGTCACGGAAATGGTGCGTCGCTGCGGCAAGCCAACCTGTCATTGTTCTCAACCGGACGATCCGGGTCACGGCCCGACCCTGCGCTTGACTTACAAAGTGCAAGGCAAGACCATCAGCGAGGCTCTGCCTACGCCGGCGGCGGTGAAAAAGGCAGAGAAGGAAATCGCTGAGTTTCGCAAGTATCAGGAACTGAACCGCGCCTTTGTGGAAGTCAATGAAAAGATCTGTCGTCTGCGGCCGCTGGAAGAGAGCCTGACGGCGGAGGAAAAAAAACGGCAGACTCGATCCGGCACGAAATCGAGCAGGAAGTAGATCAATTGCTGCGCGTGATCTTCTGCCAGCGCCGGCGGGAAGGATGCCTGGATCTGGAGGCCGTCGAAATGGCGGTGCGCGCAGCCATGCATCAGGCCGGAGCTTCGGCTCTCCAGCAATTATTATGCTTCGCCGAGCCGCTGCCCGAGCGGCGCCGTATTGCTTGTGGTTGCGGTCAACGGGCCAGCTACCGCGGACTCCGCACCAAACCGATCCTGACGGCCGTGGGGTGGGCCGAAGTCACCCGCCCTTACTATCTCTGCCCGCACTGCCATACCGGGCAGTTCCCCACTGACGCCCAACTGGATATCGAGAACACCGAGTTCTCGCCCGGCGTGCGGCGTATGCACGCCCTGGTGGGCCAGTCGGCGCCTTTCGAGCAGGGACGCGAGCAAATGAAAGTTCTGGCCGGTCTGGAGGTGACGGCCAAGTCTGTAGAGCGCACGGCTGAGGCGATTGGCGCCGACATCGCTGAGGGCGAACAGCGCGCCATCGGTAAGGCCATCCAACTGGACCTGCCCGTCATCGCCAGCGAGCCGATTTCAATTCTGTATGTGCAAATGGACGGGACCGGCGTGCCAGTGGTGAAGAAAGAGACGGAGGGACGCAAAGGCAAAACCAAGGGTCAGCCGGCGCATACCCGCGAGGCGAAGCTGGGCTGCGTATTCACCCAGACCAGGTGGGACGCAGAAGGCTTTGCCATTCGCGATCCCGATACCACCACCTATACGGGAGCCATCGAAACGGCGGAGGAGTTCGGCAAGCGGATCTATCTCGAGGCCTGGAATCGCGGATGGGGCCGCGCGGTGAAGAAAGTTGTCATCGGTGACGGATCCGAATGGATCTGGAATCTGGCCGACCAGCACTTCCCCGGCGCCATTCAGATCGTCGATCTCTACCACGCTCGTCAGCACTTATGGGACATTGCCCGGAAGCTGTATCCCAACGATGCCCCTGCTCAGAAGAAATGGCTGGGCCTTCACCAGAAACGCTGGCTCGACAAGGGCAAAATCGAAAAGCTTGTGTCCTCGCTGCGCGCCATCGACCCTCCCAATCCGGAGCTTGCCGAAATGCTCCGCATCGAGGCCGACTACTTCGAAACCCACGCGGCCCGTATGCGTTACCCCAGCTTCCGCGAACAACATCTCTTCGTCGGCTCGGGCGTTATCGAAGCTGGCTGCAAATCCGTCATCGGTTCCCGCCTCAAACAATCCGGGATGTTCTGGACTGTCCGCGGCGCCAACTCCATCCTCGCCCTCCGATGCTCCCACCTCAATGTTCGCTTCGAGGACTATTGGGAGGGCCGACGCGCTGCCTGATCTGCATTTTAATGTCGCGCACCCGTTGCTGTTCGCGTTACCGTTGAATCCCGCGCGTTTTCGTCGGCAACTTGCTCACAATCCCCGGACTCTGCGAAAAATTGTCTTCCAGCAATTGCGCTGGATTGCCGCCAAGCCAGCTCGCAAGCGAGATTTCCTGGTATGTGCCGCTATTGAATAGGATCAACACCTCTACCGGTTCGCGCCCCACTGACTCGACGTAGTGCCCCTGGCCTTGCGGAATGAATGCGATATTCCCTGGACCGAATTCCTCCGTACGCGCGCGCCCATGCGAGCCGAAGACTCCGACGCGCGCGCGGCCGCGAATGTAGTATTGCCATTCGTCTGCATGTGGATGCCAGTGCAGTTCGCGCAGGGCCCCTGGCTCCAGGTCGAGGCGCGCCGCGGTCAGCGTGGTCTGAATGGGAAACTCGTGCGAGGATACAACACGTTCCATTCCGCCATCGAACTTTATGGGCGCCTGGTCCAACAGACGGTACTTGTGTGAGAATTGCGCCGGTTGCAAATCGCCGTTTCGAAATGTCGGCAAGACCGCGGGCGGGATACGGCCTGTGCCGATATACACTTCCTTGCGTGGAAACTTCGCCACTTCTTCGACTGAAAGATTCAGGTTGCGCGCGATGATATTGGGCGGCGTGCTGGCGATCCAATCGGTCACGCTGAAGGTGCCGAACTCGGAGAAATGCCCGTTGTCGAACCCCAGCAGGAAGTGGCACTCGTCTGGACCCAAACATTGCAGCGAATGGCCGTGACCGCGAGGAAAATACCAGGTGTCGCCCACCTCGAAATCCGCTACCTCGGCCTGGCCTTCCGGCGTAATCACGGTAACGCGGCAACGGCCCGCCAACATGTAAGCCCATTCGGCCGCCAAAGAATGCCAATGCAGTTCCCTCATGGCTCCGGGCTTAAGACGCATAGAGACGCCCGCGATGCTTTGCGAAATGGGAAATTCCGCGACAGTAACTTCTTTGGCCGACCCACCTTCACCGGTCCAATGAGTCTGCGCTTCCAAATCGTACTTAAAATTTGGCAGGCGTCCAGCCGCGTGCTCGCCATCCTCTTTTTCCTGGCGTTCCTGCGCGGCTCCAGCCGCGTTCACGGCCATCCCTGCTAGCGCCATGCTCTCAAACACGCGTCTGCGAGTAATTGACAAGGATACTCTCTTTCTTGCCTCATCTTATCAAGAGGTCCGGGGGCCTGCGCAAAAACTGCTTGCAGTGGTAGACGCTACCCTACAATGACTAGAAATGACAATCGACGCCACGGCTATTCGCGCCGCCGAAAAACTGATCCGCCCCTACATTCGCCGCACGCCCGTAATCGATGTTAAGGGGAGCGAATTTGGCGTCCAGTGCGCGTCGCTTTGGCTAAAGCTTGAATTGCTGCAACACACCGGCTCCTTCAAGACGCGGGGTGCGTTCACCAACCTGCTGATGCGCCATGTCCCCGCGGTCGGCGTGGCCGCGGCGTCAGGTGGAAACCATGGCGTAGCCACGGCATATGCCGCCCGGGAACTTGGCAAACCGGCGCGCATTTTCGTACCTGCAGTCGCGTCCGCAACCAAAATTGCACGCATCCGCGAATACGGCGCGGATCTCGTAATTGCCGGCGAGCGTTATGCCGATGCCCTGGCCGCAAGTGAACAGTGGATCGCCGAATCGGGCGCGCTACCGGTACACGCCTACGACCAGGCGGAAACCCTGCTGGGCCAGGGAACTGTCGGTTTAGAAATGGACGAACAAGCGCCGGAATTAGACACCCTTCTGGTCGCCGTCGGCGGCGGCGGATTAATTGGCGGCATCGCGGCCTGGTATGCGGGCAAAGTCAAGGTCGTCGGCGTCGAACCCGAAGCCGCGCCAACTTTGTGGAATGCGCTGCGCGCGGGCAAACCCGTGGATTCCGCGGCTGGTGGTATAGCCGCCGATTCCCTCGCGCCCAAACGCGTCGGCGAACTTATGTTTCCGCTGGCCCAAAGCTTCGTAGACTCCGTCGTATTGGTTCCCGATGAAGCCATCGTCGATTCGCAGCGCGCACTCTGGCAGTCGCTCCGCATAGCTACGGAACCGGGGGGCGCCGCCACCTTTGGTGCGCTACTTTCGAAACGTTATTTTCCGGAGGCGGGAGAGCGGGTCGGCGTGGTGGTTTGCGGCGGCAACACGGACGCCGTTGATTTCGACAAGGCCTGAGCGCTGCTTGCCGCCGCCGCAAGCGGTTCCGACTTCATGCCTTGCGCCGAAAGCACAACCATATCCACACGGCGGTTGCGTCCTCGCCCCTCCTCCGTGTCATTCGTATCGGAGGGCGCGTTTTCCGCATAGCCTGCCACTGCCATTCTGGCTGTCTGTATGCGGAATCGGCTCTGCAGAAGCTCGAGCATCGCGATGGCGCGCGCGGTGGAAAGCTCCCAATTGCTGCGGAAGCGTGAATTGTGAATTGGACGCGCGTCGGTGTGCCCCTCGAGGCGTATTGAGTTCGGCAAGTCGGCGACTACGGCCGCGATCTTCTCTAGAGCCGGAAGGCTTGAGGCTTGAACGGCGGAATCTCCTGAGGCGAAAAATCCGGCCTCGCGCAGGCTGATCGTAAGCCCGCGGTCATCCAGGCGCAATTGCACTTTGCCGCTTTTTAGCTCGCCCGCAAGATTGATCTTTAGTTTGGCCAAAGATTTGGTCAGATCGGCCTTCGCCCCGGGCGATTCGGCGGGTGTGGGCGGAGGCGAACCTTCACGGGTGAAGTTTGGGTCTGGCCGCACCGGAGTCTTGTCGGCCTCGTGTTTGCCTCGCCCCAAGGCGGTAGAAATGGCGGAAGAGAATTTTCCCTCTTCCAGCGCCGACCGCACCGATGCCGATACCTGGCTCGCCTTATTCCCTTGGGACGATGCGAACATCACCACGAAAAATGCGAATAGCAACGTAATGAAATCCGCATAAGAGACAAGCCATCGCTCGTGGTTCTCATGCGCATGCGCGCGGCTTCGCCGCACTTAGGCAGCCTCTTTCGAGCGCCCTTTCACCGGCGCCGCCTCGGAAAGTTCCGCCTGTTTGCCTTTCTTCGATCCGGAAGGCGGACAGAAGGACTCCAATTTGACGCGGATCAGCGTCGGATTCAGACCTTGCGCGATGCCGGAGACGCCCTCGAGAACCATTTCCTTCATCAGTACCGCGTCCCGCAGCCGCGCGCGCAACTTTGCCGCAACGGGCAGGAAGAAGAAGTTCGCCGAGCCGACCCCGTAGACCGTCGCCACGAAGGCCACCGCGATTCCGTGGCCTACTACACGGATATCTTCAAGGTGCTTCATTACTTGAATCAGGCCCATCACCGCGCCGATAATACCCACAGTGGGCGCGTAGCCGCCGGCCGCTTCCCAAACCTTGGCTTCCGCTTCCGCATGCAATTCCATCACTTCGATATCGACTTCCATCATGCGGCGCAGGTCGTGCAATTCGGCGCCGTCTATGGCGAGCATCATGGCCTTGCGCAGAAACGGATCGCCGATTGCGGCGGCTTGCTGTTCCAGGCTCACGATTCCGTTTTTGCGCGCCTCGGTAGAGAACTGAATCACTTTCGTCACTACTTCCGCGCCGCTTCCGGTCCGCTCGAAGAGAACTTCGCGCAGCGCGCGCAGCGCGCGCAGCGCCACAGGCAGAGGGGTGGTGACGAGCACGGCGCCGCATGTTCCGCCTAAAACGATCAGGGCGGCTGTCATTTGCGCGATATCCGCTATGTCGCCATTTTCAAGCAACAATCCGCCAAGCACGCCCCCTAAGGCTAGAAGGATTCCGACCAGCGTAGAAAAATCCAGGCGCATCTTGCCCAGCGGCTTGCCGGCTTTACTGTTGATTTTTGTGGTAGGAGCCATTTGTTTAAGTCAGGCCGATCTGAAGCGACGAATCGAGACCGTTCAGGGCATAGATGCTCCGGCGAAATTCCACGATGCGCTGAACCAATTCGTCCGCCGATTCGCGTACCCGCAAGCTCTGCCCGGTGGTAAGCGTGATCACTGTATCGGGTATGACCTCAATATGTTCGATTAGATCGGAATTGAGAATCAGGGAAGAAGAATTGAGTCGCGTTACGCGAATCATGTAAATACGGCCGCTCCTATGCCTATGGCAACGTATCGGACATTTCGGGGAAAACCTTAGCGTGAGTTCTCGGAGGGATTTAAAACGGTAATGGGTTAGCGAAATGGGGAAATGGGGCGATAAGAGGAACAATAGTCCTCTTTCACAAAGCAAAAGGGCAGGCGCTCAGAGCGCCCGCCCTTAAAATACAAAATTCCAACGCCTTCCTACTGCGCCGGCGGCGCGGTCAGCGGAACGGTAGCCCCACGATGGCAGGTGTAGCAGGAAACATGGGCCTTTCCGTCAGGGAACTTGGCATTAATTTCATTCACCATTTGGATCATGTGCCGCGCCGTAATTTTTTTCGGGTTCTCGTCGCTGGCAAAGTCCCCCTGCACATGGCAGAAAGTGCACTGTTGCCCAAGGGCTGTCCGGTACGCCCCCATGGTCTGAAACAGGTTCGTATCCGGAGGGAGAACCTTCAAGTTCTTAGGAGCAGGCGGCCCCTTCTTCTGCGGTGGGTCCTGCGACGCCCCGGTTAGTAAAAAAAGTGGCAGTGCCATAAGCACCACCGGTAGCACTTTACGCATTCGCTGATTCTATACCGCTTAACAGGCTTTTTGCGCGGAAATTAACAAAAAGCCTGTTTTCACTTCGATGGACGTAGGCCTCAGACGGCCCGGCGACCCGCGATAAATGCGATCAGCCAAATTACCAAAAAGACAAAGAACAGAATCTTCGCGACTCCTACTGCGGTTCCCGCGATTCCGCCAAAGCCCAAGATTGCCGCGATAATGGCAATCACTAGAAAAATCAACGACCAGTGCAGCATTGCTTTTCCCTCCCACCGCGAAATAGTGCAAACCAATGACCAAACTTTTCGCAGGTTCGGTCGTCTATGACATAGATAATCTATGTCAATCGCGTTGCAGCGTGAAGAGATCCCGCCCGGAACCCTGGAGATGCTGATTCTGCGTACTCTCGCGCGTGGCCGGAAGATGCACGGCTTCGAAATCGCTGATTTTATTCAGGAGACCTCATCCGGCATTTTACAGGTTGAAGAAGGGTCGCTTTATCCCGCTCTGCAACGCCTGTTGCTTAAAGGCTGGGTTGCCGGCGAATGGGGGAAGACCGAAGAAGGCCGCCGGGCGCGCTATTACAACCTGACGCCCGAAGGCAGACGGCAACTCGCGCTCGAACTGGAACGCTATGCGCGCGTGAGCCACGCCATCGCTTGCATCCTGCAACCTGTCTAACATCGAAAATCCAATGAAACGATTTCTTCGCCGTTCGGTAATGCGGCCATTTATCAGGATCAAATCTCAGATCTGTGGGGATGGACCATGTGGGAAAGCTTCATTCAAGATGTACGGCAAGGAGCGCGCACGCTCGCGAGATCGCCTGGGTTCACAGCGGTAGCTGTCTTGACGCTGGCTCTCGGCTTGGGTATAAACACCGCAATTTTCAGCGCCGTAAACGCCGTGATGCTGCGTGCGCTGCCCTACCCGGCGGCGGAGCGATTGGCTTCGCTGTGGGAGGTTAACACCAAACCGGACGATCGGCATTTCAGCAGCACAGGCGCTCAGGCTGGCGGGGCGGGCGGCAGTCGGCGGACGACGGTTTCCATCGCCAATATCGCGGATTACCTTGGGTCCGGAGTATTCGAAGACGCGGCATCATACGATTTGTGGGTAATTAATCTCAGCGGAATCGGCGTGCCGGAGCGAATCTCGTGCGAAGCGGTAACGTGGAATTTCTTCTCGGTCCTCCGCATTTCGCCGGTCCAAGGGCGCGCGTTCTTGCCAGAAGAAGACAGGCCGGATGCTGCCTCGGCCGTAATCGTCACTTACGGATTCTGGCAACGGCGATTAGGCGGCGCGGCTGACGCGCTCGGACGCTCCCTTCTACTGGACGCCAAGCCCTACCGCATCGTGGGAATCTTGCCTGAGGGCTTCCGGTCGCCGCTTCAGATCGGCTTAAAAACGCCGATTGAAATTTACCTGGCCGCCTCATATCCGAAAGACCTTCTCACCAGCCGGTCCGATCACGAAGTAAACGTAGTGGCGCGGTTGAGACCGGGTATTACGTTCTCCGCGGCGCAGGCCGCGCTCAACACGGTCTCCGCGAACCTTGGCCGGCAATTTCCCAATTCGAACCAAAATATTCACGCAGAGCTTGCGCCCTTGCGCGACGACCTTGCGGGCAGCGCGAAACAGTCGCTATGGTCGCTGCTCGGCGCATCCGGCCTCATTGTCCTAATCGCGTGCGTGAACGTAGCCAATCTCCTGATGGTGCGGGCCGCGGGCCGGCGCCGCGAGTCGAGCGTACGTATGGCGCTGGGCGCCGGCCGCTGGCGCATGATGCGGCAATTCATGACCGAGAGTCTATTGATCGCCGCGGCCGGCTGCGCGCTTGGAATCGCTTTGGGCAGGCTCTTGATGGTGGGATTGACAGCCCTCGCCCCACCTGGCATTCCGCGCATCGAAAGCGCCGCCATGGATTGGCGGGTATTCCTGGTTGCGGCTGTAATTGCAGTCTTGACCGGACTGATCTTCGGCATGGCTCCAGCTTGGCAGGCTTCGCAAGCTAAGCCGGTAGAGGCGATGAAGAGCGCTGCGCGCGGTAGCGGGGGCTTCTCGCAGGCCCGTTGGCGGATGTCGCTGACCGTCGCCGAAGTGGCGCTCTCGCTCATCTTGATTGTGGGGGCCGGCCTGCTTCTGCGCAGTTTCAGCACCCTCATGGGCGTAGAACTCGGATTTCAGCCCGATCACGTCATTGCTTTGAACATTAACCTGCCGAAACTGCAATATCCCGATGCCGCCGCGCGCCTGCGGTTCTTTCAACAGTTGGAGGAACGCGTGCGCGCCGTGCCCGGAGTGCAGGATGCCGCCTACGCCAATCGAATGCCACTGCGTGGCGGCTGGTCTTCGGGCATCTTCGTGGATGGCGACGCGGCCAAATTCGCGGTCCCGGATTTTCAAGCCGTCAGTCCCGGTTATTTCCAGACGCTCGGCATCCCGCTGCTGCGCGGGCGTTGGCTCGACGCACAGGATGCGGCCGGCTCGCCCGTCGCGGTTGTGAACCACGCCTTCGCGCGTCAGTTGCTCGATGGACGCGACCCCATCGGTCATACGATACAGCGCGGTCAAGGCGCGCCTAAAATCACGATCGTCGGCGTTGTCAACGACATACGCCGTGCGGGGAAAGAGGCAGAAATTAAGCCCCAAGTCTACCTCGGCGCCGCGCAGACTTCGCTATACCCGGTGCCGCTCGCCGATTTCGCCGTCCGTACGGCCGGCGATCCAGGGACATTGGTCAACGCGATTTCCCGCGAAGTTTGGGCCCTCGACAAAAATCAGCCCATTGGCAGTGTGCGCACCATGGATGAAATTATCGATCTCGCAGTGGCCCAACGCCGCTTTCAGACGCTGCTGCTGACAATCTTTGCCCTGGTCGCTGTGGCGCTGGCAATCATCGGAATCTATGGAGTGCTGACCTATTCGGTTGCACAGCGCACCCCCGAATTCGGCATCCGCGTGGCGCTGGGGGCCGCCCCAAGCGTGATCCTGGGGCTCGTTCTGCGTCAGGCAGGCCTGCTGATTACTACCGGGATTCTGTTAGGACTCGCCGGGTCCTTCGTCCTTACCAGCTTCCTGCAGGACTTGCTCTTCCAGGTGAAGACGACCGATTGGCGAGCTTACGCCGCCGCGGTAGCGCTATTGACCGCCGTCGCGCTGATCGCCGCGCTGATTCCCGCTCGGCGCGGCGCGCGTGTGGATCCTATGACGGCTTTGCGGCGGGAATAGCTCTAATCAAAAATCCGTTCCTCCGGCCGATAAGTGAACTTCGACCGGAGGAATGTTCTTGAGAGCCATCAGTAAGAATGGTTTGTCGCGTTGTGCTGTCTGTTTGTTTTTGCTCCCCGCCGCGGGATTCTCCCAACAGAGCCGGATTAACGGCCCTATAGAAGGCAACCGTACCTTCGTACTGGGAGGCAATGTCCAGCCCAAGGCGTTGCCCGCGAATGATCGGGGGGCGCTCGCCCCATCGACACTTATCTCTTTTATGAGGCTGTCGCTGAAACCGACCGAGGCGCAAACGGCCGAGCTGGAACAGTTGCTGGAATCCCAGCGCGATCCTTCGTCGAGCGACTACCATCGCTGGCTCACGCCGGAGGAATATGGTGAACGTTTTGGAGTAAGCCAGGAAGATATGGAAAGAGTCGCATCCTGGCTCGAATCGGAGGGGTTCACTGTAGAGCAGAAGGCCCGCGCGCGGAATTGGATCGCTTTTAGCGGCACTGCGGGTCAGGTGGCAAAGACTTTTCGCACGGAGATGCGGAGGTATGCTTCCGATGGTGAGACGCACTTCGCCAATGCCACCGAACCGGCGCTGCCGAGGGCTCTTGCGGGGCTCGTCAGTGAATTGCATGGTCTGAACGACTTCCGTCTGAAACCTCCCCGGGTAAAAAAGATCGGGCCGGACTACACCACCAGCGGCGGCGTACACTATTTGTCGCCCGACGACCTCGCCGCGATCTATGACATTTCGCCGCTGTATAAAGCCGGCTATGACGGCACTGGGCAGAAGTTAGTTATCGTTGGGCAGACCGACATCAGCCTGGCTGATATCCGCGGTTTTCGCAGTCAGTTCGGTTTAGCCGCTAAAGATCCGCAACTGGTGCTTTACGGCCGCGATCCCGGAGCAAGTTCGAACGACCAGGTTGAGTCGGATCTCGATCTCGAATGGGCGGGCGCCGTAGCGCGCAACGCCACAATCCTTTTCGTCTACTCGCAAGATGTATTCGAATCCGTGCAGTATGCCATCGATCAAAACCTGGCTCCGGTAATCAGCATGAGTTACGGCGGATGCGAGCAGGGAAATTCAGCTGCGAGCCGCACTGTGGCCCAGCAGGCCAACGCGGAAGGCATTACCTGGATGAATTCTTCCGGCGATTCAGGAGCGGCCGGTTGCGATTGGGGCGGCCCCGCGGCGGCTCAATACGGTCCGATGGTTACTTTTCCCGCGGACATCCCAGAGATAACCGCGGTCGGTGGAACAGAATTGAACGAATCGGGCAGCGCTGGGTGGACCGGTACGAACAGTGGCACGTGGCAATCGGCGACAGGATACATGCCTGAGAAGGGCTGGAACGATACCTCTCTCGGGGGAGGCATTTGGGCTTCGGGCGGCGGCGTCAGCACATTGTTTCCCAAGCCTTGGTGGCAGACAGGACCCGGCGTGCCCAGCGATAACGGGCGTGACGTTCCGGATATTTCACTTACCGCATCGGGCGATCACGATGGCTATATTGTTTACGCCTCGGGCCAGCTTTTCTCGGTGGGCGGAACCTCCGCCTCCTCGCCTGCCTTCGCGGGTCTTATCGCGCTTATCAATCAATACGTAACCAGTAAGGGTCTGCAGGCGAAGCCCGGTCTGGGTAACATTAATCCGAATCTCTACAGTTTGGCGCAGAGCAGCACAGGCGTGATTCACGATATTACGGTGGGCGATAACATCGTCCCCTGCGTGAGTAAGAGCGCCGGTTGCAGCACCGGCTCTTTCGGTTATAAAGCCGGAGTGGGTTATGACATGGTAACTGGCCTCGGATCGGTAGATGCCTACAACCTGGTTACCAAGTGGTCCAGTCTGCCCGCTGGCGTAGGCACGACGATGGCTCTCACGGCTAGCCCCGCGAGCATGGCGCAAAGCGCCAGCGCGCAGCTTACGGCCAAGGTTACGGCGGTTACAGGCTCGAATCCACCCACCGGAAGCGTCACCTTTGCCGTCGGCGGAACATCGCTCGGCTCGGCCGCTCTGACGCCATCGGGCGCCACCTCCAGTGCTGTGCTGACGGTAAAAGGTACAAGTCTGATCGCGGGCGCCAATACGATTACAGCAACCTATGTCCCTTCGGGAAGCTTCGGCGGCTCAACGGCAACCGCTACCGTTACTGTCATCGGCACGCCATTGGGAACGAAGACCGTAGTCACCGCCGGCTCGGCCAGTATCGCATCCAACGGAACCGAACAATTGACGGCGACGGTAACGCCGGCCAGTGGAACCGCCGCGCCTACAGGCACGGTCACATTCCTCGCGGGAACTACGTCGTTGGGAACGACCACGCTAGGCGCCGCGTCCGGCAGCGCAACAACGGTGACTGCCGTGCTGAGCGTGAGCGCGAGCAAATTAGCCGTGGGCTCGAATAGCATCACCGCGAGCTACGCGGGTACGACGAACTTCACGGGTTCGGTTTCGGCGATTATTCCAGTGACTGTAACTGCTCCGATGATTGCCACCACCGCTTCACTCGCCGCGAGCCCCACCAGCATCGCCCAGAGCGCTTCGGCTGTTGTCACTGTAACCGTAAAAGCCGCCAGCGGAACCACGTCGCCAACCGGAGCCATAACCCTGACGGCTGGACCTGTCACACTGGGCGCCGCAGCCCTCGCAGGTTCGGGCGGGACCGCTACGGCCTCTCTCACAGTCAAAGGTACGAACCTCGCATCAGGCAGTAATTCGATTTCCGCCAGCTATGGCGGAGACAGTAAGTTCAGCGGTTCGACGGCATCCGGCTCCGTAACGATAACGGTCCCGGCGATCGGAACAACGACGACAGCCGCCGCCAATCCACCCACCGTAGCCCAAAACGGGGCCACGACAATTACCGCCTTGGTGAAAGCCGCCAGCGGCTCTACGCTTCCTACGGGCGCCGTAAATTTCACGCTAGGCAGCGTCTCACTGGGCAGTGCGTCGCTAACATCCTCGGCCGGTTCGGCAGCAGCAGTCCTGAGCCTTTCGGGAAGCAAATTAAACCTCGGGAATAACACGGTGACGGCCAGTTACCCGGGCGCCAATGGTTTTGCCGCGTCATCGGGAACGTTAGTTATCGTAGCCACTGCTCCTCAGGTAGCAACCACCGTAACGCTGACGGCTAGCGCCGCCAGCATCGCCCAAAGCGCGACTACGCAATTAACCGTCACTGTGAAGGCGGCAAGCGGCAGCGCCGCGCCATCCGGAACCGTGTCCTTTACGAGCGGCAGTGTGTCGCTCGGATCGGTCACGTTAAGCGCCGTAGGAGCGACAGGTACTGCAATCTTGTCGGTCAAAGGCAGCAGTCTCGCGGCGGGGACTAACACCATCACGGCGAGCTATGCCGGCACGAGCACATTTGCGCCGTCTACCGGTTCGGCAAGCGTCGTAGTGAGCGCGGTGGCATCGAACATAGTGATCACCGCTATCAAGACCACGAATTCTCAGCCGGGATTCGCTGTAAAAGTGCAGCTTCAGGAAACCGCGGGAGTCGCTACAACATTGACGGGATTCTCCATTAATGGCACAAACTTCACCTCGGCCATCGCGCCCTTCTTCGGGGCATCACAGATTGCCGCACACGCAACGCTCACTTCCACCATGAATGTCCAGTGGTCGCCGCTGCCTGCAACGCTCGTGTTCGTGTTCAACGGCGTCGATGCTTCAGGCCATCAATGGTCGCAAACGGTTTCGCTGGCTACGAAGTAAGAGGCTGAGTCACCTCAGCGAAGGGATTTGCTCGGCGCCGCGTTTGGCCTGAGCAAGGGCCCCGGTGGCGCTTTGGTGACCGTTCAACTCGGAATGAGCGATGACGATTTTTCCGAATCCGCGCTCCACAACTTGGCGGGGCGATGGTTTCCCATTCGCGCCGTAATAGAAGCCCGGTGGCTGGATTACCCGCGCATGGCCCCAGCGGTTGAGCACAATACCCGCGATATCGGCTGAAGGGTCAAAGCCTGTTGCTGCAAACAGCGTGGTCAGTTGCCTCCGGATCGCGCGCTCATAATCTGCATAGCTGGTCGCGAGTAACTTCTTGCGGCCTTCGTCGCCTTGTTCTTTGGCGGACCGCCCCGGATCGTAAAGTCCCGTGTAAAACGTTAGAACTACCGGTTTGTCGGGATGCAGGGGCGGGTCGAAGGCGCCTGCCTTCATCGATTGCCGGATGTTGCACGACCACCCAAAATCGCCATCGAAATAGCGGACTGCCCCCGCGCGGCGTTTATACAAGAATCGCCAGTTGCGCAGCGCCACGTTCACGCTCAAGGCGGGCGCGTACGAAAACGCGTCGTATGCCGAGCGCACTGCTTCGGGGAGATCCGCAATCACCTGTCGATTCGCCCATCCCGCCGACGCCGCCAGCACGGCGCCGCCGCGCGTGCGATACAACTTTCCGGCATGTTCATAAGTTACCGTCACCCCACCGGCCGCATGTTCCACCCGGACAACCGTGGCGCCGAGCCGGATGCGCGTGGCCTGGCCCTTCACGTCGAGAGCCTTGAAATTGACGGAGTGGTCAAGAACGTCGTCGAAGCTCAAGTTGCCGGGCATCGACGCCGGAATCAACGCCTTCACCAGACGTCGCGCGAAGGTGGTGTTTCCACCAGGAAAAGAGATGCCGGTTGCGAGTTCGGCGGACGAACCAGAGTATGCGCCGCTCGCGCACACACCGCATCGGGACTGGCTCCGCAGATCAAGCCGACCACCGGCGTCGCGAACTTGGTCACTTCGGGACTCAATCCCAGCTCCTCTTCGATGTACTGTTTGTAGGTGATCGAGTCGAGATGGCGCTGCGTCTGTTCCGAACCGCCGGTCGTGGTTCTCCATTTCAAGAGGTCGCGCTTGATCTTCTCTGAAAATGGCGTCCCGGCCAGGTCATTGGCAAAAATGTTATTCGCCCACTTGCCGTCGAGGTAATACGCGACGTCTACCTGCGTGTCGTTGATGCCGTCCATGTGGGAATAGTTGTCGCGCGGAATGCGCAGGCGGTCTAGCGCTGGGTCCCACTCGGCCCATTGAAATTGGCGCGGAATCTTCAGGTCGCTGAAGAGTTCGTCCATCTGTCCCCCCGAGCCTTGGCGCGGGACGCCAAAATCGTTCGAAGCTTGCGGACCGATGAGACGCTGGCCGTTCACGAGGAATTCATTCTGCTTGCAATGGCCGCCGAACATGGCATGGTTTTCGAGAATCAGGCAGCGGCGGTTTCCGCCCGTCGCCTTGTGATAGTAATAGGCGCCACCGAGTCCGCTCAATCCGCCGCCAATCACAATCAGATCGAACTGTTCGCCGGTGTCGGATGCGTGGCCATCCGCGGATTTATAGCGCCCGTCGCGAATCTTGTGCCCCGCCTCCACAACAGGCCACGGATCGCCGTTCGACCGGGCGTAATCGCCTGTGCCGGCGAACCCAGTGTAGGTATCCGACGCGAATGCCGGCGCGGGCATATTGAGCAAAGCTGCGCCAGCCCCCAAAAGCGTGCGATTGAGAAAATCCCTGCGGACGATTTGATCGGCGGCCATTGGCATTCAGTATGCCAGCTTCGGATGGCGCTTCGGTCTTAATTCCAGCGCCGTTCCCACCCGCGCCACCATTCGGTGTCTTCGAGCTTCAGGGCGTCCCAGCAGAGGTCCAGCGTGTGAGGGTCAAGTCGCTCGACATTAGAAGCCGTTACCTCCGGCGGCAGAGCGACCAGCTCGGCGAATCGGGAAAACACCGCGGCGCGGTCGGAAGGCCGGGTTCGCGTCAACAGGTGCCAGAGCGTCAAGCCATCTTGCGCGCGCGCCGACGCAAGAATTCCACTCAATGCATTCGGATCGCCCCGTTCCAATCGCGCAAGCGATGTCCGCAACGCTTGCGGCGCATCTTCGTAAAACGGAATACCGGGACCCGCAGCCTTACGCGTAGCGCACTGCGCCCCGGCCGGGATAAACGACTCGCGGTCGTGGAATTGAAACGCCACCCAACCCATTTGCACACGCACGATTCCATTGCCGGACGCATCGACATTCAGCGTATATTCGCAACCCAGGTCGACGGTGCGGGAGGATGGCGTTTCCACCACGAATTCGCGCGGGGCGCCCAGATGAAGGCGTGCAGAACGCCTCGCGCAAGCGAAAGGCCTTTGCCGGACGAGGCGCGCAGCTCCGATTGCGGCCCCAGTTCGACGCGGCCAACTTCGTCCGCCAGAAGCTCGACTTGCGCCCCTGCGCCGGTGCGCAGCACGTCGCCGCGATCGATACGCATCGAAGCCGCGGCATTCTTGCGGCCGATCTGGGCCGGACCCGCGGCGCGATCCACCTGCCAGGCTGTCGGCTGGGGCGGGGGCGTGAGCAGGCGAACTGCGACCAATCCTGCTAGCAGAGCCGCGGCCGCCGCGGCCCAACGCCAGTAGGCGCGCGGACGCCGCCGGGGCGCCAAGGGCCGGACGCTATAACGAAATGGCGCCAGCGTCTCTTCCAGTCGCGCGATTTCCGGGTCGGGAGGTCCGCTGCCATCCCACAAGTAGTCTTCGTTCATTTTGCTTTTCCGTGTTCCAATGCCTCCCGCAGCAGTTTCATGCCGCGGCACAGGTTGACCCTTACCGATTCCGGCGTCAACCCTGTCTGCCGTGCGATTTCCGGACCTGTCATACCTTCCACCAGCCGCATAAATAGTGTTTCGCGATAGGCCTCGGGTAAGCCGCGTATAGCGGCCAGCGCCGCATGCGATTCCGCCCCCGTGGACGTCCCGTTATTCTGCCCGTTGGCCGCCGTTATCCGGTCAAGATCGGCGTCGTCGAGCGGCATCTCCGCGCGCGCGCCGCGAAAGTAATCGCTCGCCCGGTTGCGCGCGATGGCGCCCAGCCAACCCCGAAAAGCCGCTGCCGTCCGCAATCCGCCGAGCTGTTTCATGGCCGAAAGAAAGACGTCCTGCACCAAATCCTCTGCCTCCCGGGGCGGCACGCGAGACAGCAGGATAGCGTGTACCATGCGCGCATAGCGAACATAGATTTCGCCGAATGCCGCCCGATCGCCTGCGGCCGCCGCGCGAACCAGATTGTCGTCGTCCCGTATTTCCACCGGCGCCAACATGGCTGGAGTCATGATAATGACAAAACCAAGACGGAAAAAGGGCTTAACCCGTTAACAGACAAATCCCATCCGCCGGAAGAACTGTGCTTGACATAACCAGTCCTATCCCTCACTCTGAACCTTTATGCCGATTTACCAGGTTGTCGTTTTGGGCATTGTTCAGGGCCTAACTGAATTCCTTCCCATCAGCAGCAGCGCCCATCTCTACCTCACTTCGTGGCTACTCGGCTGGAACACGGAGGCTCTCGATTTCGATATTATGCTGCATCTCGGCACCTTAATAGCCGTCGTGGTCTATTTCGCCCGAGACTGGGTGCAGATTATCGGGCAGGGTTTCGGCATGCGCATCGGACAGGATGAGGCGATAAGTAACAACCCCAACTTGTTGTGGCTGCTTGCGGTGGGCTCGATTCCGGTCGGCATCGCGGGGCTGCTGTTTGAAAAGCAGGCGGATACCACGCTGCGTAACCCTACTGTAATGGGCATTATGCTGATCCTAGTCGGAATCGTGATGTGGATGGGAGAAAACAGCGGCAGGCTGGTGCGCGATCTGGGCATGGTAACGTTGACGGATTCGCTGAGCATCGGACTGGCTCAGGCCTTGGCCGTAATTCCCGGTACGTCCCGTAGCGGAATCACGATCACCGCCGGGCTATTCCGCAATCTTGACCGGGAAACGGCCGCGCGGTTCTCCTTTCTGCTCTCGACGCCCGCCATCGCCGCGGCGGCCGCGAAGGCGTTGTATAACATTCATAAACAGCACGGCCTTCATGATCTGTTCAGTTCGACATTTATTGTAGGAGTAACAGTCAGCGCGCTCACCGGATGCGCGGTCATCGCTTGGTTTCTTAACTACTTACATCGCAGCACTTTGCGACCGTTCGTTTATTACCGCATCGCTTTTGGCATAATAGTTCTTGCTCTGGCTTTCATCCGCCGGCCAGCGTGATGAAGCTACTATCTCCGACGCCTCACAAAAGGCTAAATGAAGCCGCCGGGTTCCTGCTGCTTGCAGGGGGCCTGGTGTTGCTCTTGAGCCTTATCTCGTACCATACTCAGGACCCGTCCTGGGATACCGCATCCTCCACGCGACCCCTCAACCTGATAGGCTATCCCGGCGCCTATCTTTCCGACTTGTTTCTGCAGGTCTTCGGCGCCGCGGCATTTCTATTCCCGCTACTGACATTCCTGCTGGCGTGGCGATGGATCCGCTCGGAAGAGATCGAAGCCGGAGCGATTAAGCTCGGTGGCACGTTGACGCTGATCTTGAGCGCCTGCGCGGCGTTTTCGTTCGTACCCCTGCGCCTTTTCAGCGGCAACATTCGCATCGGCGGCACGCTCGGTTATGCGCTGGCTGGTTATCTGGTGGATTCGCTCAACCTTGCCGGCGCCATTCTGTTCACCGCCACCGCGGTGATCATTTCCGTTTACCTGGTGTCCACCTTCACCATTGCCAAGCTGGCAGTTTGGTTCGCGCGTCCATTGGCCTTCATCGAGCGGCGTCGGGAGGCCTTCTATGCCTGGCGCGAACGCCTGCAACTGAGATCGCTTGAGCAGGCGAAAGCGCGCGAGGCCAAGCGTCACGCCAAGGCCGAAGCCGCTGCCTCAAAAACAGCGGAGTTGGAAGCTAAAGCAGCCGCTAAGGTGGAGGCTCGCTTAGTCAAATCGGAGACGCGCCGCGTCCGCGGTAAAGCAGCCGCGGTGAATCAAACGGTAGCCGGCCCCGACACGCCTCCGTGGGAGACGGCGCATGAGACCGGCACAGCAACCGCCGCGGATACGCCAGAAGCGTCTGAATACGCTTCCATCCACGAAATCCCAATCTGTCCCATTGAAGATCTTCCGCCAGATCCTTTGCCGGCATTGGTTCCCGAACATCACCTGGCGCCCGTGCCTGCCGAGCGTAAGCCCCTGATGTTCGCGATGCCGCCCACGGAACTGCTCAACCTGGCGCCGGGCCGGAGCGCCTACGACGAACAGGAACTCAAAGATGTAGCCGTGCGCATTAAATCTAAGTTCGAAGAGTTCAATGTACTCGGCAACGTGACGCAGATCAACCCTGGCCCGGTGGTCACGACATTCGAGTTCAAACCCGAAGCCGGCATCAAATACAGCCGGATCACGAATCTCATGGAAGATCTGTGTTTGGGGCTGCAGGCCGAATCGATTCTCATCGAGCGCATTCCGGGCAAGCCAACTGTGGGCATCGAGGTTCCGAACACCAAGCGCGAACTGATTTCGCTGCGGCAGATGCTCGAATCGGACGAGTTCAACCAGTCGCGTTCCCATTTGACCATCGCGCTAGGCAAAGATATCAACGGCCGCATCCGCGTGGCCGCGCTGGATGCCATGCCGCATTTGTTGATCGCAGGCTCAACCGGATCGGGTAAGAGCGTCATGATCAATTCGATGATTATGTCGATTCTGTATAAAGCGACGCCCGACGATGTCCGCTTCATCATGGTGGACCCCAAGCGCGTCGAGCTCGGCATGTACGAGAACATTCCGCACCTGCTCACGCCCGTGATTGTCGATCCCAAGAAGGCCACCAACGCACTGCGCAATGCCGTGCTGGAGATGGAGCGGCGTCTGCGTCTGCTGGCCGAAGCCGGCGTGCGGAACATCGAGCAGTTCAACAAGAAGATTCAGAAATTGCAGGAGGAACCCCGCAATCTCTTCCCGGAGGGCGAGGAGACACAGGAAGATCCCAAACCCCTGCCTTATATTTTGATTCTGATCGACGAATTGGCCGACCTGATGATGCTCGAAGGCAAGAACGTGGAAGAGAGCGTCACGCGCCTGGCGCAGATGGCCCGCGCCGTCGGCATGCACCTGGTGTTGGCGACGCAGCGCCCCAGCGTCGACGTAATTACCGGGCTGATCAAAGCGAACTTCCCCGCCCGTATCAGCTTCCGCGTGGCAACGCGCGTCGATTCCCGCACCATTCTCGACGTGATGGGCGCCGAACACCTGTTGGGCAAGGGCGACATGTTGTTTCTGCCACCCGGCTCCTCGCGCCTCACGCGCGTGCACGGCGCATTCGTCACCGAAACCGAGATCGGCCGCGTGGTGGATTTCTGGAAGAACCAGGCTAAGCCCGAGTACGACCAATCCTATCTGATCGCGCCGCCCAGCGACGAGGAGTCAGGTTCAGCCGACGAACCCGCCAACGAAGATCAGGACCCGATGTACGAAGAGGCGGTGCGTTTGGTGCTGCAGATGGGGAAAGCTTCCACCTCCACGTTACAACGCCACCTGCGGCTGGGATACGGCCGCGCCGCGCGCATTCTCGACATGATGCAGCGCGACGGAATCATCGGGCCGCCCGATGGCAGCAAGCCGCGCGATGTTTTGAAGCGGCCCGATTGGCTAAGAGAAACCGAGGGGACGCTGCGGTAGTAGAGCGCGGGCGCTTTGTCGTCAAATCAACCCGTGGATTGCTGACTCGTCGAAGCCAAGAACGATCTTGTCCCCACGCACGAAAATCGGCCTCTTGATCAGATTCGGATGCTCCGCCATCAGACGCAAAGCTTCCGCGCGCGGTGGCGGATTATCTTTCATCGCGCGCTCTCGATATAGCTCATTGCGCGAATTTAGAAACATTTTGTAATCGCGCGGGCCGATCAAGCTGTCGAGTTGGGCAACTGAGAGCTTCTTGTTGAGGTCGATCTCTTCGAACGCAACGCCTTTTTCGCGAAGCAAACTCTTCGCTTTGCGGCAGGTGGTTCAAGTTGGCTTGAGGTAGAGATGCAGCACACCACCATTATGGGGTAGCCGGCACGCTCTCTCAACTGGCGTAATACCCTTCGCGAGCCCGCACCACATAGGTCTTCTGCTTCGGCACGGTCACGGCGATTTTGCGGTACATTCTTCCCGTCTCAGGCGAAGTATCCGAGGTATATCCGATGCTGTACTGGCTGCGAAGTTCCTCTTCGATCTCGTCGTACACCTTGTCGAGCGGCAATTTCTTCGAAACCTCGAAAAAGCGGCCGCCGGTCTCGTCGGCTATTTGTTGCAAAACCTTCTTGCCGTTAGCTCCTCCGCCATTGCCGCCGCCCCCCGGGTACCCGCCTCCACCGGGATAACCACCGCCGGGATAGCCCATGCGGCGCCGGCCCATCGGCGGGCCGAAACCGACCGGACCATTCCCATTGCCGTGAGGATCCGAGAACAGCACGGAATAGACCATGGTATCCGCGCGCTGCGCCGACTCAACCGCCATCGAGAGCGTATATTTGCTCCCATGGTCCACGCCATCCGTCAGCAAAATCAGCGCTTTCCGTCCCTGCTGCTTTTTGATTACTTCGTCGCAGGCAAGATAGATGGAGTCATAGAGCGCCGTACCCATTTGTCCGCCGCCGCCACGCCGCTGGCCCCCGTTCGGATAGCCTCCGCCGTTGGGGTAACCGCCACCATTCGGGTAGCCGCCACCATTCGGGTAGCCACCGCCATTGGGAGACTGGCCTCCCTGCTGCCCGCCCTGCTGCTGGAATTGCGGCCTGGCGCTGGGTGCGCATAGCTCGATGGCTTTGGCCAATTTGACCTTGTCCGCAGTTAAATCCTGTAATAACTCGATTTCGGTATCGAAGTGGATCACGAACGCCAGATCGCGGTCTGGGCGCATCACCTGCCGCAAAAATTGCATGCTGGCCGTGCGTTCGCTGTCGAGCACGTTGCGCTGACTGCCGCTGGTATCCACCAGCATGCCCAATGAGAGAGGCAGATTGCTCTCGCGCGAGAAATATTTGATTACTTGCGGATGCTCGTCTTCGCTAAGCGCGAAATCGGCCTGATTCAGATTGGTGACAATCGCGCCCTTCTTGTCGCGTACCGTTACGTAGACGTTCACCAGCTTTACGTCGGTAGAGAAAGCTGCCTGAGGCTTCCCGTCAGCTGGTGGGGCCGTGGTCTGGGTCGATCCAGTTGTTTGTTGCGCCCCTTGCGGTTGGGCCCGCAAAAAGCTTGCCGCCGAGAGCAGGGGCAGAGTGGAAAGCAGGCTTCGCCTTGTGATGTTCATATCCTTTGCGCTACGGATATGAAGATGCGTGCTGCTCCGAATGCGTTACATGACTGTGGTCGGAAACAAAGAAAACATTGTCTTTACATCACTTAATTCCAGATGCGCCACCAAGCATGGGGTAGCGGGAACCCTTCTAAAAGCCATAGATCGGATTTGATGGTCACCCCCGAGGTCGCCAGGCTCTTTCCATCTGCCGCCCGGCTCAAGCGCGTCTGGAATTGCAGCCCCCCGCTGATGGTCAGAGCCGAACCATAATTCGCCACCGTTTGCACCGCGCCCGTGGCAACGTCGATCGCCTTCAGGAAAGAGCCGCCGTTCTGCTTCCCCACCGCGTACACTGTCTTGCCGTCGCGTGAAAACGCTAACGTCACGGCGCCTATCTTGGGCAGCGCCTTCGACTTACTTCCGTCCGGACTAAATAGCGCGATGCGGTCTGCGGTTTCGCACGCCAGCCACTCCCCGGTGGGCGACCAATCGAGCGGGGTCCAGCAAAAGGGCGCGTTTGGGATCAAATGCGCCGACATATTCGCTCCCACGCCTACGATCGCAGGTTGCCACGGACTGTCGCGGCGCACCAGTCCCGCGATCGAATTTCCGTCCGGCGCCCAGACCTGTCCTTGAATCTGCTCCGGCGCCAGTCGGATGGGCGCTCCCCCCACCGAAGGCTCGAACCACACTCCTACCGGCTCATCCGTCGCGTAACGAACGAAGGAGAAACGGCTGCCGTCTGGCGAAAATGCCGGGTCGGCCAGCGCAGTTGTCGTACCGGGTGGGAAATCGTGCGCCGTGACCACTGGGCGGTCGATTCCCGCCTTCAGGTTCCTCATCCAAATCTCGCGCGCTCCCCTACGGTCCGTCGAATAGATGATCTGCTCTCCGTCCGGCGACCATGATGGCGATAGCTCGTTGCGGCTGTTCGCCGCCAGGGTACCCGGCGCGCCGCCATTCAATGGTAGCGTCAACAGATCGTAGTCATCCGCCACCGTGGTGAATGCCAGCCGATTCCCTTCGGGCGCGAGCGATGGCTCATCGTTTCCCAGCGTCGAAGCCGTAATCCGGCGCAGCGTTTCGTCCTTAAAATCCGCCATCCACAGAGAATGCGTAGCGCCCAGTCCAGCCCCGAAGGAAATCACGCCGTGGCGGCTGTCCGGCATCCAACTGGCACGCCCCGCAATGCCTAAATCGGTCTTGGCGAATAACCGGCGAGGCGTCCTGTCTCCGCCCGGAAACGGCAACAGCCAAACTTCGGTGGTGTTGTCCCCGGCCAGCAACAGAATCGATTTTCCGTCCGGCGAAAATAAGAGCCGATTGGCATCCGATAGTTCCACGTTCGCAAACGGCTCGGGAAGATACGGTTTGGGCGCGGTGTCGGGCGGCGTAGCGATCATCACTGATCCGCGCAAGTGTAGCCCGTCCTCAGAGTGGCCCTGCCAGATGGCGAGAGTCTTGCCGTCCGGTGAAATGGCCGCCGTATATAAGCCAGTAACGATTCGTTTGGCCTGGCCGCCGGCGGGACTGATCACCCAGACCGATCCACCCTCGTTCCTCTCCCCGGCGCGCGATGTGAAATAGAGCAGACTGGAATCGGGCGCCCAAAAGGCATGCGTAACGTCCGCCTGCGAATGCGTCAATTGAACGGGCGTCGGCGCGTCCAGCGCGCGCACCATCAATTGCGAAATGCCCGCGGTCGTCTTCAGGTAAGCGATGCTTTTGCCGTCCGGCGACCACGTCGCTTCGAATTCCGGCTCTTGATCCGTCGCGAAAGGCGTTAGCCGGTAGTTTGCCAGGTCAATCGGCGCCGGCTGCAGCATGCGTGGGATCGCGAGACCAACCAATAGCGCCGCCAGGACGGCGACTCCCCCGCGCCATATCCACGAAGGCGTGCGCGCCTTCTGAACTACCGGGACGCTTCCCGTCGGCCGGGTGGAAGTTACACTAACCGTTCGCAACGCGAACCCCAAATCGCCGGCCGAATGGAAGCGCTGTTCCGGTTCCTTTTCAAGGCAATGCCAGACAATCTGCCGCAGCGCGGGCGAGACCGATTCCGGTAGTTCCGCCGGGTCCTCGCGCAGAATCGCGGTCATGATCTCAACCGAAGTCGACCGCTCGAAAGGCATCTTGCCCGTGATGCATTCATAGAGCACCAGCCCGAAGCTGAAGATATCCGACCGGTGGTCCACAGGCTCGCCGCGGATCTGCTCGGGCGACATGTATGCCGCCGTGCCGATCACCGCGCCGGCCGAAGTCTGGGTTGCCGTTCGCGCCTCGCTTCCGACAGCTGCCGAGATCTGTTTTGCCAGTCCGAAATCGAGAATCTTCGCGCGCCCGTCGCGCGTGACCATAATATTTTCCGGCTTCAGATCGCGATGAACAATGCCTGTTGCGTGCGCCGCAGCAAGGGCCGCGGCAATCTGCCCGGCAAGGTCCAGCAACCGGCTCAGGGCCATTGGACCGCGCCGTATCGCATCGCGCAGGGACTCGCCATCGATCAGTTCGGAAACGATGTAAGCCAGCCCGTCCTGCTCCCCGATATCGTAAACAGAAACTATATTCGGATGATTAAGAGCGCTCGCCGCGCGCGCTTCTTGTTCGAAACGCTGCCTCCGTCCCGGGTCGAATGCCACCTGCGCGGGCAAAATCTTCAGGGCAACCGTGCGATTCAGCCGCCCGTCGCGCGCGCGATACACCTCACCCATTCCACCCGCGCCGACAAGCGTCTGCACCTCATAAGGACCAAGCTGCGTACCCGGGGAAATCATCTGTCGAAATGATACCGCTAGCCCGCGCGAGTTGGCCGGGCGCGAACGCGCAAGGACCGATTCGAACCGCCTGCGACGACGCTACCGGCTTTCGCGGACCAGGAAAGGCCAATGCCAGGTCAATTGCCGGCCAGACCGCGCGCACCACCAATACACCGCAGCCGCAAGACACCCAACGCCGATTCCTATCGGTGCCTTCTTCGAAACCGCGCGTCCTTCGCGCCGCAGCGTCACCAGATATCCCGCACCGATGCCCACGAAGAAGAGTGCGCACAACGGCCCCGCCACTAGCATCAGGTTGAACGGGTCCGTGGTGGGAGTAATTACTGCCGCAACGGTCACGATGGCAAGAATGGCATACCTGCTGTGGCGCAGCAGAAATCCAGGCGTCGCAATCCCCAACATTACCAGCAGCAGGATCCAGCACCGGCAACTCAAACGACACGCCTACGCCCAAAATGACATTGACAAATTTATCGAAATAGTCGGTCACCGTGATGCCCGGAGTCACATCGCGCCCCCTCCCAACGCTTAAAAGAAATGTGAGCCCGTAGCGGAACACCATGAAGTAACTGAACACGCCGCCAGCGATGAATAGCCCGGCCGAGCCCACGATGAACGGCGCCGCCCATCGCCTCTCATGAAGGTAGAGTCCCGGCGAAATAAACGCCCACAATTGATACAGCACCCATGGCGATGCCAGAAATACTGCGCAAACCAGCGGCAGTTTGAACCAGATCACCGTCACCACTTCCATGGATTGCGTCTGCATCAGTAGCGGTGGCTGTCCGGCGGCGATCAGCGCCGCCTTCGCCGGTTGCTTCACAAACTCCCAAAACGCGTCCGTGAAAGTAAAACTCAACACCACCGCAACCGCGATCCCCGCGAGGCATCTCAGCAGGCGAGACCGTAATTCTTCCAGGTGTCCCAGCACGGACATGCTCGCTAATTCTTCCGCTTCGTCTTTTTTGGTTTCAATGCCGCGCACTGGCTAAATCCTCAACGGCCTCGCATGGCCGTCAGTTGATTCAGCGCCCGAATTGCAGGTGCGCCTGTAGGTTGGAATGATTACGGCTCGCCCAGGCGACCCGCACGGAGCAATTCGCAGTGTCGCGCGCCGAGTCCGGTTCTGTCAACCTGCTGCTGCAGCGCGGCGCTTTGCGCGAGCACCGTTAGTCTCACAACCTACGGTTTCGAGGCGTCACACCCCGAACTGCCGCAGATGATGGTCAAGGTGTTTGTACATTAAGATCGCCCACTCCTCCGGCGTCATTCTCCCAAAGAAAGTATGTGGATTCCTGGTACACCCCGCCGCCCCTCCCGCCGCAAACCTGTCAATCAGTCCCGATAACCGCTCCCGTTCCTTGCCCAAATCTCGTTGGTCCGCCACAATGAGGCTTCTTGCCGTCGGCGAATTCTTGCGTAGCGGGTCTTCGTTCCGAAAGACCATCGGTTTCACCAGTCGCCCCATCAGACGTGCGGCTAGCGCTTCCTTTTCGGGCGCCACGTCTCCCACCGCCCACTGCATACTCACCGAGCAATGCGCCAGCATCTGCGCCGCGGTCATCTTGCCCCAGCGCCTCTCACTCTGCGGCGCCAATTGTCCTAGCCGGGTCTTTACCTGATTCGCCAGCGTCGCATCGAACAGGTTCTTCATGATCAGATGCTCCTCCTTCGATTAGTGTCCGATAGGCGCAGTTTCACAAAGGAACCTTAAGAGACAGAAGGGCCAAGTTAGCTTGCGGGATCATATCCAAAAGCAGATTTGCTATCGCCGATATCCATGCGTTCAATAAGCCCGTTTGCGATGGTAAAAACATGTAACAGCGTTTGATCTGAAATGATCTCGCCGTTCCGATTCTTGACGAGTTGGTGAACCTTGACATCAGTTCTGCCGGCCTCACGGTCTGTCACTTCAATCGGTTCCACGATCGGATTAAACTCTGCCCATTGCCGAATCCAGTACGCACGAATCTCTTCTTTCCCGATTGCTCGACCTCCCTCCGAAGCTCTGGGCCAATCGACGTCTTCACTCATCAGCGCAAGCACTCCATCGATATCCCGTCGGTTGAAGGCCGAGTAGGCCTGAGCCATTAATGCTTGTGTGTTTGCCATACGTCCTCCATGGCGCGCCAGCACCCTATTTGCAAGCATACGGCAAAGTTCCGCGGACGGCCAGCTTGCTTCGCAAAGGACCCTTTGAGACGTACAACGGACCCCTTTTATCGCCGAGCTTCAAGATGCGGATGTGTCAATCGGAAACAGGGCTGGGCGGTTAGCTATTTTGAGAGACGGAGCGTTAAGGAGAGAAGCTCGATAGTTTGAAAAGAACTTTCCGGTGCTCGTGTTTCAGTTCCGCCTGCACAATCCATCCGGTATTCCTCGTGAACTTCGCGCGGAGGTGATACCGACTTTTATTGTCTGTTGGTAGGTCGAGATGGAGCATTGCGCCGGTGAGCGCCCCATAGTTCTCTTTTCCGACCACCCGAAAGTACGCCTCAAACAGGCGTGTCACCGCCTCCCGTTGGCTCTTGCTCTTAACGGCAGCTAGTGCACCCAATGACCAGTTGAGTGTTGGCATCCCTCCTCAGAGTATCTCCATTGGGCGGTCCGTACGTTGCACAAAGGACCGTAGTGAGACTGTAGCCGAGGACAGTCGGGGTAAAGTCTGCGGCTCCGCAGCAGTGCTTCCGATAATCGATCTTGCGAACACAGCAAAAGAATGGCGTCGAAAACGGGTATCGAGGGCCACATCAGCTCCAGTACCACCGCATCGGTCGGATGACTGCGCCCCCGCGAATGGCATTGGGGCTCCCGCTTGACGCAGAGCTTTGGCTCCCCTGCTTTTCTCAATTTCGGCCGTAATTACTCCGGCGCACGTGACGGGTTCGTTTATTCGTACACGCCCCCAAGCCCCAATAGTCGGTGTGAAATGCTGTCGTCCATGGACCCCGTGCGGCGCCGCGTTTCGCCGTAATATCGGCTGCGTCGCCACTTTGTTCCGCCCTCTTCGCTTTCGCTGTGACTCTTCTCCGCCGTTACTGTGTTACCCACTGCCTGCCCGTTCTTGCAAAGCAGGTAGCACCGGAATGGCCACCAATACGATTGCACAAAACCAAAGGCACTTCTGAATGTCATAACTGCCTCTCAGAAACTCACTGGCTGCTTCTGTAATGCGCTGGCCGGGGTATCGGGCAGGCTCTACGGAAGATACTCGCCACGCTCCTACCGGTACGATCCACCGGAAAGCGCCTCAAAAACGTCTCTGCACGAGTGAAACTCTATCCTATCTCCGGCCATTTCATCATGAAGGTCAGTAAGCGCTGTCAATAGCTGAATAAGAAGGGAGGGAATATATGTCTTTAATTACCGATCTGTTTAGCACACTTGACTCGCGCAGCCTGGGTGAAATGTCTAGCGCGTTGGGAGAATCCGACAAATCGGTGTCGGAGGGTGTGCGATCAGCCATCGCTACTCTGCTGGGAGGGATGGCGAGCAAGTCCAGTAACCCCAACCTGCTCCGGCAGGTACTGCAATTGGCGCCTCCAGTCACTGAAGGTGTGTCGTGGTCGAACGCTGCCAGCGCGATTGCGGATCCCAATTCTCCTGCTATATCCCTAGGCAAGCGGATCCTCTCGACCCTCTTTGGGGGCTCGGCGGGCCTGGTGACAAACGCGCTGGGAGCCGGTACGGGCATGCCGATTGGCAAAATGACATCGTTGTTGGCAATGGCCGCTCCCCTGGTCATCAGCTTCCTGGGTAGGCACGTACGGGATGCAGGGCTGAGCATGACAGGTCTCGAAAATGAGCTCCAGCACGAAGTTCCCGCCATCCGGTCCGCCCTGCCTCAGGGAGTAACCGATTTGCTCTGGCCCCGGGAGAGAGCGACCGTTGGCTCACCCGCGGTGGCGCAAGCGGCCGCTGCGAGTCCATCAAGAAGCTGGCTGCTTCCAGCGCTGCTGTTGCTCGCGCTCATTCCGGCTCTCTTGTGGCTTGGCCGTCAAGGGCATAAACCATCCGTCGCAACGGCCTCGGTGGGGGTCGGAACAGCGAACCGCGCCATCCCCGAACCCGCCGTCGATATTCCGCAACCAAGCCTCACCAGGAGTGTCGACCTCGACTTCGAAACTGGCTCTTCGACCTTGCTGCCCGATTCGGAAGCACAACTGAAGGAGTTGGCGAGGGCTTTCGCGTCAGATCCTGCCGCAAGTGTGCTGGTGAACGGCTATACCGACAACACCGGAAGCGCCGCGGCCAATCTGCGGCTCTCTCAGAAACGCGCCAGTGCAGTGAAGGCCGATCTCGTTGGAATGGGCATCCCCGCCGACCGGCTCTTCGCCAAGGGTTTTGGCGAAGAGAACCCGTTAGCCGACAATGACACGGCCGAAGGTCGCAAAACCAACCGCAGGGTCTCTGTGGCGCTCGGCGAGCGCTAATCGCCCGAACTGGTACCGCTACAGTCGTCAGCCAAACTCAGGGAGTTGCCGCGTCCGCGACTCCCCGAGTTCCATCTTCGCAGCGAACTTTTGAATCCCGCGCCCGGAATACGCGTCTTCGGATGAAGAGGCCGTGAAAGACGGCGGCCATCTAAAGGAGAGCACTACATGGCGCAAGAGACGCAGGCTTTCGACCGACTGAAGCAGAAATATCAACCAGTGTTGAACCTGATGCAGCAACTCCAGGTACAACTCCAGAATCTGAACATGCAAGGCAGCCAGCTATTGATCCGTGGCGTGGCGCCTTCGGCGGAAGCCAAGAATAAGATATGGGATCAAATCAAGCTCATCGACAGCTCTTATTCAGACTTGATCTGCGATATCAGCGCATCCCAACAGGCTCCCACGATGGTTGCCGGCGCATCCGTCGGGTCAGGCCAAGGCCAGCGGCGCTACACCGTTCGGGCGGGCGATACCCTTTCCAAAATCAGCCGCGAGTATTACGGCGACGCCAATCAATACATGAAGATCTTCAACGCCAACCGGAGCGTTCTTCAGGACCCGAATACGATCCGCGCCGGCCAGGAACTTCTGATTCCCGAGTAATCGGCGCAACCGGCTTAAACCATCGATGTGTTTCGCGTACTCAGGGACATCGCCCCATCGGCCCCTCCGCACCCCTTGCCGCCCTGTCGACGCCGGCTCGTAATCGGAATCGCACTCTTATGAAAAGCGGCCAGAATTTAACGTCCCGTGCAGCCAAATCCGGCGTGGCACGTGATCCAGCCGCGTTCAAAGGACCACCGGCTCTCCGAAAATCAGTTCCGGTCGCGCGCCGGGAAGCAATAGCGGTCTGCGCTATCGGCCGGTTCGGACGGAGCACCTGCAGATTGGCCGTCACTCTTAGCCAAGGGGTTATTTGGAAGCCTCGTCAGGGAATCTGTGGGTCACTGCGTTCGAATCGCGGCCGGAAACTCACCGTCGACCCCCTTGCCAAGATCGATACTTTCAAGTATGGTTGAGGCGCGTTTCTCAACTACCCGCGGCGCTCAAGCGTGCGTGCGCCTGCGCGAATGCTCCAGCCCATGGATGGCCTGCCGCCATCGACAGCACGATCGTCTCACGCTCACTCGCACCAACGCGCCGATCTTCAAAGCCGTGTGCCAATCGTGGCTGCTTGTGCAGTAGCCAACTCGGTCGCATGGAGGCCCAGCCGACGCAACCCGCTCATCAGCACGTAAGCCATTGCCGAGAGATACATCCGCAGTTGGTTGGCCCGCATCGCCTCCGCACTCGCCCGATCCGCGAACAGACTGGACTGTTCCTTGATCCGGTTTTCAATGTCGCCACGCGCGCAGTACAGTTACAGACCCGTAATCGTCGCCCGTTGCCGCATGGCGCGTAGCGCACTCGCCACTTTCTCCAAAAGTCGCGCCGAAGTGTACGGCTTCTGGATGAAGCCTGAAACTTGTTGGCCCGAGAACAAGTTCATGGCCTGCTCCTCGCCGTACCCGCTGGATACCACGACTTCAAGATCCGGCGCGATCTTGCGTAGTTCATAAAGAGTCTCCAGCCCATTTAAGCCGGGCATGTTGAGATCGAGCAGCACCATGGAAATGGCGCCCTTCTCTTCTCTCAGAACCTCGATGCCTTCCCGTCCACTGGAGACCACCCGAACGCGATATCCATGGGATGTAAGCGCCGAAGTGGCCACGCGCCGCACCACGTCTTCGTCGTCAATGATTAAGATGAGCTCTGAGCCTTCCTCATTCTTCTCTGCAATGCGCGCGGCAACCGGACCGGCCTCCGCCCTCGCCATTGGCTTTGCCGGGAACAACACTACGAAAGTGCTGCCCTCACCTGGGGCCGTCGTCAGACTGATCATGCCCGAGTGGCTACGCACAATACCCGCCACTGCCGCCAGACCCAAACCGCGGCCCGCAAACTTTGTCGAAAAGAACGGGTCGAAGATGCGCTCCCTTGTGGCCTTATCCATCCCGCACCCCGAATCGCGCACCTGCAGCCGCACATATTGGCCCATCACCATGTCTGCGCAGTCCACTTCCCCGGAACGGAATTTCTCGTCCACCCATTGGGCGCTGGTCTGTACCCATACCGTGCCCTGTTGATCCCCAATCGCCTCGGCCGCGTTGAGCACTAGGTTCATGACCACCTGCTGCATCTGTCCCGCATCGGCCTCAACCAGAGGCAACTTTTCCGGCAGTTCCAGCTTTAACGTCACACGCTTGGGAATCGATGCCTGCAGCAGTTTGATCATCTCGCGCGACAGCTTGGATAAATCGACCGGCTCCACCACGAACCGTCCCTTACCCGAATAGGCGAGCATCTGCCGCGTCAGATCGGCCGCGCGCTCACCGGCCGTTACCACATCGTCGAGAATCGGACCGACACGGCTATCGGGCGCCAAAAGCTCCTTCGCCAAGCTCGCGTTGCCCAGAATTCCGGTCAGTAGATTATTGAAATCGTGCGCGATTCCGCCGGCCAGCACTCCGATGCTTTCCAGCTTTTGGGCCTCGCGGAGCCGTTCCTCGGCGCGCTTGCGCTCCGAAACATCGTGCAGCACCAGCACAGCGGCCGTCACTTGACCGTCGTTCAAAATCGGCGCATAGGAAGACGCCACATCCACGCGGGCGCCATTCCTCGCGACAAACACAGCATCGACGCCCCTGATAGTGGCCGCGGTTCGCAGACACCGCGCCAGCGGATCCTCGTCGATCGTCGCCGGCCTGCCTTCAAGTTCCGGCTGTATCAACTTGCCCGCAAGAGTCTTTCCCAGCAGCTCTTCGCTGCTGAATCCGAACATCGCTTCCGCCGCCGGATTGACGAAGCTCACAATTCCGCGCTCATCGACCATCAACAGAGCTTCGGCCGCATTCGCCGTGATCGCTCGCGTCACATCCAGCGCTTCCTTGAGTTTGCGATTGGCATTCTCTAACTCGCGATTCGCCGACGAGAGCTTGTCGGCCATAGTCGCGCGCAGTTCCGCCGCCTCTTTTTCCGACCGCGCCACCTCCGCCAGAAGGTCCTTCTCGCGGAGTTCGTCGAGAATACGCCGGTTCTCTTCGATAAAGAACTTGCGCCGCAGCAAGGCGCGGATGCGCGCCTTGATAACCGCGATATCCGCCGATTTGGTGATGTAGTCGTCGGCGCCGCTTTCGAGCGCCAGCGTCAGATGCTCCTTGTCTTCATGGGCAGTGAGCATCACCACCACCAGCGCCGAGTCGGGTTCCCGGCGCATTTGCAGAATGCGTCTGCACACTTCCGCGCCGTCTATCCCCGGCATCTCGAAATCCACCAGAACACAATCGAATGCGTGTGTCCGGAGCCGCTCGATTCCCGCTTCGCCGCTTAACGCTTCTTCCACCTCATAACGTTCCGCCTCGAGTTCCTGTCTAAGGAAGTGGAGATAGGTCGGGCTATCGTCGATCGCCAGTACGCGCGCCCGGCTGAACCGCATGTTGAGATCGGCTATCTCTTCGGCGCCCTCGGCTCGCCGCAACAGATTGCGCACGCGCATGAGCAGAATATCGGGGTCGGCGGATTTGGGTAGATAGTCGTCGGCGCCGCTTTCGAGGCCCCGCAATTGGGCTATGTCGCTGCCTTCCACCGTCAACATCAGAACAGGGATGGCGCGGCTGTTTACGTTCTGCTTAATCTCGCGACAGAACGCGTCGCCGTTCATGCCGGGCAGATGATAGTCGAGTACAATCGCGTCCGGCCTGGACGTGTGCAGCGACTCGAGCGCCGCCTCCGCGCTGCTAGCCGTGACCACATCTAAGCCCGCCGCCTCCAACAGCGTCCGCAATCGCCACGCTTGCGTCGGCGAATCCTCCACCACCATTACGCGTCGATGCAGCGCCATTCAATAAGCCTCGACTCGCGCGGCGATCAACTCGCGGATGCGCGGTGCGATCTCGCCGAGCGGCAGCGATTCGCTCGCGCCTCCCAGGCGCACCGCCGCCGCCGGCATCCCATACACCACCGCCGTCGTTGCGTCCTCCGCCACGGTATAGCCGCCCGCAATGCGCAACTCGCGTAAACCTGCCGCGCCATCTTCGCCCATGCCCGTCAGCAACACGCCGATACCCGAAGGGCCTACGGTTTTCGCCATACTTGAGAACAGCATGTCCGCCGCGGGCCGATGGCTTCCAACCGGCGGACCATCGTCCAGATCTGCGAAGCCTCCCTCAACGACCAAGTGCCGGTTGCAAGGCGCCAGATAAACATGTCCCGGCGTCAGCCTGGTCCGCTCACGCATCACTTCTACTGGCATGGGTGTAACGCTGGCCAGCCAGGAAGCAAATCCTTCCATGAAGCTTGGCGTCATGTGCTGCACCACCGCGACCGGCAACGGGAATCCCGCACCGAAGCCGGTAAACAGTTCCAGAAGGGCGCCCGGTCCGCCGGTCGAAGTTGCCACGCCCAACACACGGTATGCGCTCGGCCCTGTGGCGAATCGTTCGTTCACCAACCGTGGGAAGGGCGTCGGCCGCTGCCGCACTACCTTAACATCGCTCATGATCGCAAGCTGCATGCATAGGCGGCTTGCCATGCCTTCGTAGTCCTTGTGAGTCGTGGCGGCCGGTTTTTCTACCACCGAGAGCGCGCCGGCCTTCAACGCCTGCATCGTGAGGCTTACCTCTTCCGACCCCACCCCGGAGACCACTACGATCGGCGTGGGACGGTACGACATGATGCGTCGGGTGGCTTCTAAACCTTGAATACCCGGAAGGTGGATATCCATAGTAATTATGTCCGGGGAAACCTGGTCGATCACGGCCAGCGCCTCTTCGCCGCTGGCCGCCATTGCAGCCACCTGAAGCCGCGAATCCGCAGAAATAATCCTTCGCAGATGCTCCCGTACCACGGGAGAGTCTTCCACGATTAATACCCGGATCGGCCTCATAAAATCTGGCGCACCGTACGCAATAACTCCTGCTGATCGAACTTTCGCTTCACAATGTAGGCATCCGCGCCCAGCGACATTCCGCGTTCCTGGTCCTGCTTACTCTCCATCGATGTGACCATAATTACCGGGATGTGCTCCGTGGATTTCTGTCGCTTAATTTGATCCAGCAGTTGCATTCCATCCATACGTGGCATCATTACATCGGTAATTATCAGATCAAACGCTTCCGCGCTCAGTTTTTCCAACGCCTCAATCCCATCCACCGCCACGCTGACCTCGAAGCCGTTCGCCTCCAGAATGCTTCTCTCCAGGGATCGCGTCGTCAGCGAATCGTCCACCACAAGAATCCGCCGCTTGCGCTCTTGCTCGGCTGCCTTACGCAATGCGGGCCGCCTTACGGCGCCGCGGAAGCGGTCGAAAATGGCTATCGGGTTCAAGAGCAACGCCACGCGTCCATCTTCCAAAGGAATCCCCCCGGCTGTCATTCCTGTCATTCGGCTGGGAAGTCCCAGATCTTTGATTACAGACTCCCGCGCATCCATCAACCGGTCCACTATCACACCGATCGTTTGCTCGCCTAAGACCAACGTGACAATTGAAACCCAAGGGTCCATAACGGCCTCCGCCTTCTCTGGTCCCGTGCTTGGGGGCAAGCCCAAAAGGTCGGATAGGCGCGCCAAGGTGATCGTTTTTCCGTCCACCGCCAAAACATCTCGGCCATTCATCGTCTTGATCTCGGAAAGCCGCACGCGCGCAAGCTGTTCCACGAACCTGGTCTGCATGCCAAATACGTAGCCGCCGCTCTCAAAAAGCAGCAACTGATGCGTAGAAATCGAGAGACCCACCGCAATCGTTACCCTTAAACCGCTAGGGTGACGCGAGTGAATGTCGACTTGGCCTTGCAATCGGTCGACCGACTCTTGCACCACCGACAGACCGAACCCGCGGCCGGAAACGCTTGTGACGCTTTCCGACGTCGAAAAGCCCGGCCGGAAAATAAGACCGGCCAACTGTTGCGGATCGGCCGCCATCGCCTCGTTTTCTGCAAGCACGCCGATCGCAACCGCTCGATTCCTCACCGCCGCCAGGTTCAACCCGCGCCCATCATCTTCTACAATGACATTCAATCGGTTGCCCCGCCCATCGATCCGCAGCCGCACGCTGCCCGTTAGCGGCTTCCCCGCCGCCGCGCGTCCCTCTGGCGCTTCGATACCGTGCGATACCGCATTGCGCAGAAGATGCATCACGGGGTCCTTGAGAGCCTGCAGCACCAGACGGTCTGCCTGCGTCTCTAACCCTTCCGCGCGAAACTCAATCTCCTTTCCTTCATCTTGCGCGATCTGTCGCGCCATCGCCCCAAACGCGCCGAATACCGATTCCGCGGGGATCATGCGCACCTGAATGGCATTCTGGTGCAAGTCCGTAACCCGCTGCCGCAGTTCCCACCCGCGATGGTGCTGCTCTGCCGCCGAAGATCGCGCCTCGCCCAAGAGCGCGCGCAACTCGCGCTCTACATACTCAAGGCACTCTTTGAGCGGCGCCGTAGCCACATCGTCTTCATGCGCGCGCAGGTAGGAATTGCAGGGCCGCCGCAGCCTTTCAAACTCAGTCAGCGTATGCGCAATCCGCCGCGCCGAATCGTCCGCCCGTTGTTGCCCCACCGCTTGCGCGCTCAACGATCCTAGAAGCTGTGACGAGGCCCGTATCAGTCCGTCTACGGTCGTCGCATTTACCCGCACGAACTCCGATGTGGCCGGGGCCGGAACGGCAGGCGCGGCTGCCGTTTCCGGCTCTTCCTTGGCGGTAGGCGCGGCAGGCGCCGGCCCAATGGGACCTTCCCCCAAGCCATACAGCGCTGCCGAGCAATCCGGTTCGGGGCGATCCGCAATCGCCGCCGCCAGCACATCCTCCATCGCATCGAGGCCGCGATGCACGGCCGGCAGCGACGCCTCTCCCAGCGAACTGCCCGCCTCTCGCGTGCGCCCGAAAAGCGCCTCCAGCCGATGCGCCAGTTGCTCCGTCGTTTCCAGGCCCACCGCCCGCGCCGCGCCTTTCAGGGTGTGCGCACGGCGCAGGATCTCCTCCAGCGCGCCCGCCCGCGCTTCCAGCGGCATGGCAGGCAGCCCATTCGTGATCGCACGGATGCGTTGGATGTGCTCCGCCTGCTCCGCCGAAAAGATCTCAAGCAGACTCGGATCGTAAGGCTTCAAAGACGGTATCTCTCCATAGCGCCCCGCAGTTGCTGCGAAAGCACCGCCAGATTCGCCGCGGCCTTTTCCGACTGTTTCGTGCCCGTCGCCGTCTCCTGGCTCGCCATACTGATGTTGCGGAACGCCTCCGTCACCTGCTCAAAGCCAATCTGTTGTTGGCTGCTGCCCCCCACAATCTGCTGAAACGCACGCACGCTCTCCTCGATGTTTTCCGTCAGTTGTCGTATGGTGCGGTCCGCTACATTCGCCTGCTGCCGTCCCGATTCCACGCGCTTAACCGCTTCTTCCGTAAGCATCACCGAACTCGTAATCGAGCGTTGAATATCTCCCAGAATCGAGCGCACTTGCACGGTCGCCTGCTTCGATTGCCCTGCCAGATTTTTCATCTCGCTTGCCACCACGGAAAAGCTTCGTCCGTGTTCGCCTGCCGCCGCCGCCTGAATCGCCGCGTTCAGCGCCAGCAGGTGGGATTGCTCCGCGATGTCGTTCACGCTGGCAATGATTTCGCCTACAGCCTGCGTCTTCTCGCTCAGCGCGATTACATTCTCGGCGACCGCCTCCGCTTGTTCGCGGATGCTTTCCATTGTCGCCGCCGTGTTCTGCACGGATGCCAGCCCCGCCGCGCTGGTGGTCGAGGTCGCCTCGGCCGCCGCCGCCACCTGCTTGGCGCGATCCGAAATTTGCGCGCCCGATTGACGAATCTCGGACATTGTCGCGCTTGCCTGCTGCACTGCCGCGGCTTGCTCCGCCGTACTCGCCGCTTGCTGTTGCGTCGTCGCCGAAATCTCCGTGATGGCCGCGTTCAAGTTCTCCGTGACCAGCCCTGTTTCTTTCGTCACCGATCGCAAGCCTTCTACCATCTGATTCAAATAGGATGCCAGGTCGGCCAGTTCATCGCCTGCCGCAACGCTCGCTCTCTGCGTCAGGTCGCCCCCGCCTACGCGGCGCGCAAACTCCATGAATGAGGATAGCGGCACTGTAATGGACCGCTGTACAACCACCCCAACAATCACTGCGAGTACCGCCGCAATCAGCCCCCCCAAAACAATTGAGCCATTGGTGAACTGCGACGTCGCCTTCGTTTCCCGGTCACGCTCGCGAAGTAGTGCGCTCTCCTCACTGTCCATCTCGGTGATTAGCTTGCGGATTTCGTCCATGGCGTTCTTGCCGCGGTCCGTCAAAACCACCGCCACCGCGGCGGCCTCGCCCTTCTGCCGCCGCAGGTCGATCGTCTCGGCCAGTTCGCTTAACTTCGCGGCCGCCAACTGCTGCAGTTGGTCAAGCCGCTGCTGCTGCGACGGGTTATCGGACGTGAGTTCGCGCAGCCGCGTCATGTTTCCATCTACGTCTCGCGTGCCGGTGCGATAGGCGTCGAGATATCGATCCTCGCCGGTAAGTATGAAGCCCCGCTGGCCTGTTTCTGCGTTAATCAGGCTCGACCGCACCGCGTTCAGGGCCTCTTTTACCTGATGTGTGTGCGTTACCGAATCGGCGCTGGCAACCAAGGCGTTCGTGCTCCGATAGGCGACCATCCCCACTACGCCGAAGACCAAGAGGCCTATCAGGTATCCCACCAGAATTCGCGTGCCAATCTTCATCTTCATCTGCGTATCACCCCCCAAACCTCATCCCGGCTCCCCTGCTTCCCACTTCTCATCGAGAAGGATGTCCAAATCCAAAATCTGAACGAAATCGGCAGTCATTTGCGCCACACGGGGGTTGTCTTCCGGACCCTCCCGCAGATCGTCCTGGCTCACCGAGCGAATGTCTTCCACGCGTCCAATGCGCAGTCCCACTTCACGGTTTCGATGTCGCACTAACAGTACCGTATCCTGTTGCTCCGCACTTGCAGTTTCCAATAGCCGGTTCAGATGAAACACGGGCCGGATCTCGCCGCGTACCTGAATGACGCCCGCCACATTCGGCGGCGCTCCCGGCACGGCTGCGATTGGCAGGCCCGCAAGCACCTCCGTCACAATGGAAAGTGGCAGCGCGAAACGGTCGGCCTCCACCCAGAACACCAGCAGGCTGTGCTGTTGCCGCGTGTCGGTGGGCGCCGTCAGCGGACGCGCCAGAATCTCCGCGCGCTGACGAAAGATCTGTTCCCGGTAATCGGCCGACGCCACTTTCCGTCCCACACGGTCGCGTGTCCGTTCAATGGCTGACCGGGCGGCATCCCAATCGATCTTATGCCGATCTTTCACGCGCCTCCAGAATCTCAAGGTGAAGCTTCGCCAACTCGCTCAAATCGGCCCCGGTCATGCCGTCGCCATGTTCCACTCGTTCGTCGGCAGGTCGATCCTTCAAAAGCTGAATTACGTTTTGAAAGGACTTCCGGGCCTGCGCCTCTTTGCCTCCGTTCTGCAGGCAACTCGCCAGGTGATAGTGCGCCAGCGCAAAGTTCCGGTCGAGATATACCGCTCGCCGCAGCGACCGTTCCGCCTCCGCGGGCGATGCGATGCTCTCGAGGATCAGTCCGAGAGTGAAGTGCGCCGCCGCGCTCAGGGGCTCACGCTCGCTCAAGTGCTTACCTAAGGACGCCGCCGCTTGCCACGATCCACGGTCCGCCAGATCGCGAACCTCTTGGAGAATTCCCGCCCCTGAGGGAGAAGTCGCCGTTGTTGGCGCCTCAACCGCTGGCAATAACTCCTTCCGCTTTCCGGTTGGGATTGGTTCAGCTTCGGGGGGAACGGACGGAATTGTACAAACCCTGTTTAGCCGCGCAATGCTCGATGCAGGCTTCTGATAAACGCTCACATCGCGCACGCACACCCGGGCGAATTTCGTGAACACCGCGGGGTTGAACTCGGCATGTCCAACAACCAGCCAACCACCTGGATTCAACCCCTCCCAAAATCCCTTCACTGTTTCCTCAATCAAATCGGCCGAGAAATAGATCATCACGTTGCGGCAGAAAATCAGATCGAAGACGTCCAGGGAAAATATCGACGGGGCAGCGGCCAGATTGAGCCGCTGAAACATCACCCGCTTCCGGTATGCCGGCCGCAGCGTCCATAGGGCGCCGTGGCGATCGAAGCACTGCTCGCGGATTTCATGTGGCGTCGCGCGGAAGGCCCATTCCGTGTATTGCGCATCTTTCGCGCGCGCCAGAAAACTGCTATTGATGTCGCTGGCCAGAATGGAAACATCCCAGTCCTTCAATTCGGCCCCAAAGAACTGTTCCAGCAAAATTGCAATGGAGTAGGGCTCCTCTCCCGTGGCGCACCCCGCGCTCCAGATACGGATGCGGCGGCTCTCCGCGTTCCGCTCGATCAACGAAGGAATGATCATGCTGCGCAACACATCGAAATGCTCAACCTGCCGGAAGAAATAGGTCTCCCCAATGGTCAGCGCCTCTACCAGCGACGCCATCTCGCGTGCGCCCGCCTCGCCACCTTCAAGCAGCGCAAGATAGAGTTTGCAATTCGAAGCGGGTAGCACGCTCATCCGCCGCGCCACACGCGCCGCCAGATCCTCGTCCTTATCTGCGTAATACGAAAGCCCGGTGTGGCTAAGAACGTAACGCTTGAGGGAAGGAAACCAGGGATCTGCCAGTATGGTCGCGAGGTTTACATCGCCGGCTTTCATGTGGCCGTCGCCTCGAGACTCTCTAGCCGCTCTTGCGTCTGCGCCTGCAAATCGGCCAGGCACTCGCGCTCTTTCGTCAGCAGCAAACGCTCCGGTGAAAGCATCGCAACCGCTTGCCCGTTCCACTCAAACTGCGCCGTCGCGCACTCGTTTAGCGAATCCACGGACGCGTAGGGCAGCAGACTGTTGCCATCTATCGCCACCACTTCTTCCAATCGGTCCACGCGCAGCGCCAACGGCCCGGTAGATGTCGTTATTACCAACAAGGGGGTGTGCAAATCCGGCTCCGGCGCCTGGTGATGAAACAGGCGCTGCAAAGAAACCACCGGAATCGCCGTCCCACGCAGATTCAGGAACCCGTCCAGTATGGATGGCTGCCCCGGAACGCGAATCAGCGCCGGAATTAGAATCAGCTCGGCGATTCGGTCCGATGCCATCGCGCAAGTATATGTTCCAGCCCGTAAAATCAACGCATCTAGCGTGGTTTGTGGGGTATTCGGGCTCATGCGCTCTCTCAGTCTATAACCCGATATCGCCGTAGCCGCCACGGTCTGCTCACGCGCATACGACTAGCGCGCTAAATATTGCGCACAAACAGCGGCCCCTTTTCGCACTTCTATAAGGACTGCATAGCACGCTAAAGCCCATTCGAGCGTTACTGGATTGCGAGGCTATTCAACCCGCTTTTCGACGATGATATGCTCTTAATACGTTGTTTGACCGACGCGCTACCGGGAAATCGATGACCTGTGGAACCGCACTGCGATTTTGCCTTGCCGTATGGGCGTTGAGCGCCGTTGCCGGCAAGACCGGGCTAGCTCAGACGCCGGCCCAACTAGAGCTTTTCGAAAAGAACGCCCGTCCGCTGTTCGCCGAAAAGTGTGAGGGTTGCCATAACGCCAAGCTGAAGAGCGGGGGCTTCGATCTCAGTTCTCCCAACGCCATTAAAGAAGCCGCATCCATGGGCATCTTTGGCAGCGCCGCCGAACCGGAAAAGAGTCCCATTCTGAAAGCTCTGAGTTATGAGAGCCAAATCAAGATGCCGCCCCAGGGCAAACTGCCGGCTGAGACCATCGCCGCGGTGCGTGAATGGGTCGCAGCCGGAGCGCCGGCGCCCGCGGCAACCCCTACGGCGGGCGATTCTCTCACGGGAACCGGCGTTCGCCCCGTCGCGCTACGCGGCGTAATCACCGACTTCGACAAGAACTTCTGGTCCTATAAACCGCTCTCTCAGGCCGCGCCACCCGCTCCTAAACAGAAGGATTGGGCTACCAATCCAATCGACCAGTTCATCCTTGCCAACCTCGAAAAGAATGGAATGAAGCCCGCGCGGCCCGCGGACAAAACCACTCTTCTCCGCCGCGCGACGTTCGATCTCACAGGCCTGCCGCCTACCGAAAAAGAGCTGCGCGATTTCCTGGCGGATAATTCGCCCAAGGCATTTGAAACGGTGGTCGATCGTTTACTCGCCTCTCCGCGCTACGGCGAGCGCTGGGCACGGCATTGGCTCGATGTCATGCGCTACGCCGATTCTACCGGCAGCGATGAAGACCATCGCTATCCTCACGCCTGGCGCTATCGCGATTACGTCGTGCAGGCATTCAACGACGATTTGCCCTACGACCAGTTCGTTCGCGAGCAACTCGCCGGCGATATCCTGGCGGCCGATCCGAACTCAGGCGTAGGCTACCGCGGCATCGTCGCCACCGGATTCCTGGCGCTGGGTAAAAAGGCGCTAGCCCAGAAGGATCTTCCGCTCAAGCGCTATGACGTGGTCGACGATCAAATCGACGTTACATCCAAGGCGTTCCTCGGTCTGACGGTGGCTTGCGCGCGTTGCCACGACCATAAATTCGACCCCATCGCCACCAAAGACTATTACCAGTTGGCCGGCATTTTCGCCTCCACGCTTAGCTACGCAGGAGGGGAAACCGGAGACCCGATCCAGACGCCGCTCGCGGCCGCCGGAGAGTTTGAAGCCTTCAAGAAAAAGTGGAGCGCTTATAACGCGCTTGAGAGAAAGGTCGCGGCGATCATCGACTTCGATAAGGACGCGCAGAAGTATCGCTCCAAAATGGAGCCGGGCATTGCGGCCGACATGCTGGCGGCGTATCGCGTCTACGGCAAGGGCGAAGCCGCGCCCGGCGTCGCGACCGCCGCAAATCTGGATGAAAAGCTGCTCGCCCGCTGGGTGGAATATCTCAAAGACGCCAAGCGGCCCGAACTGGCTAAATGGCGGGCTGCAACGGATGCCAACCGCAAAGAGATTGCAGCGCAATATCAAGAGGAGTTCCATCGCAGCGCCTATCAATACGATCAGGATCTGAGTTGGTGGAAACAGGCGCAGGGTAGCTTTCCAAACGCGGGGAAGATCGCAGGCCCACATCCTCGCATGAGCGCCGACAAAGACGGGTTCTTCGTCGCCGTATGGCAGGATAGCGGTCCGTTCTTTCGCTCCAAAGAGGAGCAGATAGCCTCGATCCCGGCGGAAAAGGCAAAGGATCTTGCCGCGTTACTGGAACAAGCCGCGGCGATGGAAAAGACGCTTCCCACCCAGGAAATTCCCATGGCGTGCGCCGTGAAAGAGGGCGACTCCGTCGCTCAAAAGGTCTTCCTGCGCGGCGACTATCACAACCTGGGAGACCCGGTGGATCACACCGTGCCTTCCATCCTTCGCATCAGCGCGCCCGCTCCCGAAGTCAAGACGAAGAGCGGCCGTTTGGAACTAGCGGAATGGATCGTCGACCGCCGCAATCCCCTTCCCTCACGCGTGATGGCGAACCGCATCTGGCAGGGGCACTTCGGCGATGGCATCGTCCGCACACCTGAGAACTATGGTCGGCTGGGCGACCGGCCCAGCAATCCCGAATTGCTCGACTATTTGGCCAAGAGTTTTATGGATGACGGCTGGTCCATCAAAAAGATGCACCGGTTAATTATGTTGTCCAAAACCTACCAGATGAGCGCCGTATATGACGAGGAGACGAAAGCCAAAGATCCGGAAGATCGGCTGCTTTCGCATTTCCCTCGGCAACGCCTCAGCATTGAGGAGATTCGCGACGCTTACCTCGCCATGGGCGGTGAGCTCGATCTGACGATGGGCGGTACGCTCGATCCGGGCGTCGGCACCGATGGCGAAACCAGCGCCGGCCGCATCAGCATGAATCCGGAAAAGACCAACCGGCGCAGCATTTATCTGCCCTTGCGACGCTCGAATCTGCCCACGCTTTACACGCTGTTTGATTTCGGCGACGCCGCTACGCCCGAAGGACATCGCAGTTCCACTACGGTCGCCACACAGGCGCTGTTCGCGATGAACAGCCCCATGGTGAATCGGGAAGCGAAAAATGTGGCGGATGCCGCCTTGAAGCAGGAAAAACAGGATAAGCGCCGCATGCAGGAGATCTATTTGCGAGTGCTTGACCGCCGTCCCGATGCAAACGAGATCGATCAGGGGCTGAGCTATATGGCAAATTTCCGGCGGAAGTGGAATCAGATCGGTGAAGAACAGGCGTGGACCAGTCTGACGCACGCGCTAATGGTCTCGAACGAATTTATCTTTATATATTAGGAGGGCCCCATCCCATGGATATCCGGTCATATCTCACCAAGGCTCCGAGAAACTCGCAGCTTTCGCGTCGCGGCATGCTGCGCGCTGCCGGCTGCGGCTTTGGCTATATGGGCCTGCAATCGTTGCTTTCCGACTTAGCGCTGGCCAACCCTTCCGACGACCCACTGGCGCCGAAGTCGCCCATGTTTCCGGCCCGCGCCAAGCGCGTGATCTTCCTCTTCATGCACGGCGGACCATCGTCCATCGATACGTTCGATCCCAAACCCTACCTCGACGCCAACGACGGTAAGCCCCTGCCGATCAAGCAGCCGCTGACCTTTGCCGCGGGCAAGACCGGCGGCCTGATGAAGTCGCCCTGGAAATTCAAGAATTGCGGCCAGAGCGGATTGCCCATTAGCGATCTGTTCCCCAATATCCGTGAGTGTGCGGACGACCTCTGTGTGGTGCGCTCTATGGTCGGCGAGGGCGTGGACCATGGCGCCGCGCTGCTGCAGACCTTTACCGGCACGTTCACCTTTACGCGGCCAAGCATGGGCTCGTGGGTGTTGTATGGGCTGGGTTCGCAGAATCGGAACCTTCCCGGATACATCACCATAAAGCCCGCGCTGGCGCATGGCGGCTCGAAGAATTGGGCCTCCGGCTTTCTGCCCGGCGCCGTGCAGGGAACGGCAATCGGCAACGCCGGCATGCAGGTCACCGAGATTCAGAAGGAGCCGATCGAATACCTGGTCAATCAGGGGCTCACGCGCGAACAACAGCGCTATGAGCTCGATATGATCCAGGCCATCAACCGGAAACACCAGGAGCTCTGGAAACAGGACGAAGAACTCGAAACCCGCATTCAATCGTTCGAGATGGGTTTTCGCATGCAAGCCGAAGCGGCCAAAGTTTTCGACGTGTCGAAAGAATCGGACGAGACCAAGAAGCTTTACGGCCTCGACGAACCAAAGACTGCCGATTTCGGCTGGCAATGTCTGCTGGCGCGCCGCCTTGCGGAGGCGGACGTTCGCTTCATCCAGTGCACTCACAGTTATAAGTGGGACCAGCATTCCGACCTTTTCCAAAAGCACAACGAAAATGCGGCGGAAGTAGACAAACCCATCGCCGGGTTATTGAAGGATCTGAAGGCGCGCGGTCTCTTGAAAGATACTTTAGTCGTCTGGTCCGGGGAGTTTGGACGCACACCGGTATCGGAAAGCGGCAACGGCAGGGACCACAATCCTTATGGATACTCGCTTTTCATGGCGGGCGGCGGCGTGAAGTCCGGTTTCGCATATGGAGCGACGGACGAGTTCGGCTACCACGCGGCGGAAAACCGCATGCATATTCACGATTTCCACGCCACCCTGCTGGCGCTCCTCGGGTTGGATCATCTGAAGCTAACCTATCGCTATTCAGGGCGCGATTTCCGGCTGACTGACACCGCCGGCAACGTGCACGATGGGATCTTCGCATAGCTTCCATGACCATCGACGCTCACCATCACCTTTGGAAATACAGCGCGGCGGAGTATGGCTGGATCACGCCCGCGAATAAGGCGATTCGCCGCGATTTCCTGCCGGCGGACCTGGAACCGCTCATGCATCACTTCGGCATTGAGGGAACCGTGGCCGTGCAGGCGCGCTCCACCGTGGAAGAGACCGATTGGCTGCTGGGTCTTGCCGAAAAGCACCCGCTGATTCGAGGCGTGGTGGGCTGGTTTCCGCTAACCGAAGGGGCCGGTGTGAAACGGACTCTGGAACAATATGCCAAGCGCCCGAAGCTTCGCAGCGTCCGCCACGTAGTGCAAGACGAAGCAGACCCGCGCTACATTTTGCGCCCGGATTTCAATGACGGCGTGAAAGCGCTCCGCGAATTCGGCCTGCGATACGACATCTTGATTTTCGAGCGCCATCTTCCGGCGGCGATCGAGTTCGTCGACCGGCACCCCAACCAGACCTTCATCCTCGATCACGTAGCCAAACCACGGATTAAGGACAAGATTATCTCTCCGTGGGACCGCAATATGCGCGAACTGGCGAAGCGGCAAAACGTCTACTGCAAACTTTCAGGCATGGTAACCGAAGCCGATCCCCATTGGACGCCTGAAATCCTGCAGCCATATATCGACGTGGCGCTCGGGGCGTTCGGACCGCGCCGCCTGATGTATGGGTCGGATTGGCCGGTGATGCTTCTGGCCAGCGACTACGAACGCTGGTACCGCACGGTTCGAGCCGCGATTGCAAAGCTGTCTCAAACGGAACAAGATCGCATCCTGGGCGGGACCGCGACCGAAGCCTACGGTCTGTAAGCGCTGCGCCACTGCTAGAATCGGTAGTTCCCATGCGTCAGCGCTCCGCCAATCGCGCGGCCAAGACCGTTACCGCACCGGCAGCCCCGGCCGCGCCGCCGCTCCTCGTTCCGGACTGGTTCAAACCGGCCATCATATTGTTGGGCGTCGTGCTGCTTTTCATCTGGTTTTCGCCCGAGGTGGCCGACAGCGACACCTGGTGGCATCTGAAAACTGGCCAGTACATTCTGCAAACCCATCACCTGCCCGATCCCGATCCCTTCGCATTCACCACCAAGAACGCCGGCGCGGCCTATCCCGATGAGCCAATCGTCCGCCACTTCAACCTTACCCATGAGTGGCTGTCGCAGATCATCTTTTATTTGGCTTACGCCGCTGGCGGATTCACAGGCTTGATTATGCTGCGCGCGGCGCTGTTGATCGGCGTTTGCGCGTTGGTCGGACTGATTGCCCATAGGCGGACCGGGAGTTTCTATTGGGCCGTCGGCGCCGCAATTTTGACCGGCACCGTCGCGAATCGCTATGTCTCCGATCGGCCTTTTCTCTTTTCCTTTATACTCGTCGCGGCAACCTTCGCGATAGTCGAATATCGCCGTTATCTCTGGGCCCTCCCGCCTCTCTTCCTGTTTTGGGCCAACGTGCATGGCGGCTTCTTTCTGGGATGGATCATCCTCGGGGTGTACTGCGCGGATGCCGTGATCTTCCGCGGCGCGAAATTAACAGCGGAAGATCGCAAGCTGTTTCTCGTCACCGCTATTTCGGTGGCGGTCTCCCTGCTGAATCCGAACTTCGTGGAACCTCTGCGCATGACCATGCTGTATCGCCAGAGCGTGTTGCAAACACGTTTGTGGGAGTGGCAGCATACGGCCCTGTGGCCGCTCGAACCGTTCCAGGCTATGTTGTTCGCCTGTGCCATCCTGATGCTGATTTCAGCATTCCGCGTGCGTTTCACGGATTGGATCTTTTTCTTCGGCTTCGCGTTTGCGGCGATTTGGGCTGTCCGCAATGTGATGGTGTTTGCTATCGTGGCGCCGTTTTTGATCGCAACTTATTTTCCCTGGAAGCGTGCGCTACCGGCCATCGGTGAGTTCGCCGCGGCTGGCCTGCTGCTTCTAGGCATCGGGACCGCGGTTGCGCAGGGTTCGGGCTTAAAATTCCGCGCCGCGGAGTGGAAATATCCTTGGGGCGCCGCCAAGTTCCTGGAGGATCATCACATCACCAGTCCCATGTTGAACTCCTACGTGCACGGCGGTTTTCTGATCTGGCGGCTTTGGCCTCAGGAACGGGTTTTTATCGATGGGCGTGCCTTGAGCGACAAGGTTTTCGAAGATTTTACCAAGATCGCTTACAACATGGCCGGCGCCGATCCGCGCCAAATGCTGGACAAGTATGGGATCGACACCATCGTCCTCGATGGTTTCGAGTTCACTTCAGGCGAGCCGTTCCGGCTGGTGCCGGTGCTGGCGCTTTCAAAGCCCGTACAATGGCAGCTTGTCTATTGGGACGCGACGGCGGTCGTTTTCATGCGTCATCCCCCGCCCGGGGTTGCGGCCATCGATAACGCCTACGCCATGAACAGTATGGAAGCGCAGTGCCAAAGCTACATCGCGCACGATCCGTATCACTGCCGCTGTGCGCGCGGCTTGGCTGTCTTGTATCAGCAGATTGGCGATAATGCCCGGGCTCGCAGCTGGATGGGATTTTATTTAAATCACGCGCCTGCGCCCGACCCGGAAGCAAATGCCATCTACGGACGTCTAATCACCGGGAAGCAATAGACTGAGCGTTATACTACGGATAAGGTCAGTATGAAAAAATATGGAAAATTCGCCGCGCTGATCGCGGTGGTGATCGGGACCCTGGCGTGGCTTGCAGCCAGCGGGATGAGCGGGAGCCAGACCTACTATAAGTCGATCTCCGAACTCGGCAAGATGGGGACGGATGGCTACAACAAGCGGGTGCGCGTGGGCGGCGATATCGCCAGCGGCTCTATCCGCAAGGCAGGCCATGAGATTCATTTCGTTCTCTTACAAGACAATCTCAAACTGAACGTGGCATATACAGGGTCAGACCCGCTCCCCGACACCTTCCGCGACGGCGCCCAGGCGCTGGCCGACGGAAAACTGGGACCCGACGGCGTTTTTCGCGCAGGGAAGATTCAGGCCAAATGCGCGTCTAAGTATGAAGCCAAACCGGGCCAGCCATTTCAGGCAAAGCCGGCGGCGGGCAAGAGCACGATTTAGCAGGCGCAACGCGCGCGGGTGGACGGGCCAGAGGCTTTGCCCACGGAAATGAAAGGTAACGAATGGAAAATCTAGGCGCTCTCGCCATCTTGATGGCGTTTTGTCTGGCGATCTACGCAGCGATAGCATCCGCCGTGGGTCGCGCTCGACGTAAGCCGTTCTTGATTGCAAGCGGTTCGCGCGCGGTTTACGCCGTCTGGGCGCTCATCACCATGGCGGCCGGCATTCTGGTGCATGCGCTGCTGACGAGCGATTTCCGTTTCGCTTATGTAGCCGAGCATTCCAACCGCGCCATGCCCACCATCTACAAGTTCACCGCCTGGTGGGGCGGCCAGGAAGGCTCTCTGCTGTTCTGGAGTTGGCTGCTTTCCTTTTACGCCGCAATCGTGGTCTTCACCAACCGCCGCAAACACCGGGATTTCATGCCCTACGTGGTTGCCGTGCTGGCCACCGTGCAGACTTTCTTCCTGCTGATGAACAATTTCGTGGCCAACGCCTTCCAGATGCTGGCAGTGAGCCGCCATATCATTGAAGCCAACACGGTGCCCGACGGCAATGGTCTGAGTCCCCTGCTGCAATATCCGGCGATGGCGATTCATCCGCCGATGCTTTATCTGGGATATGTAGGCTTCGTGGTGCCCTTCGCTTTCGCGTTCGCATCCGTACTCACGAAACAGCCCGGCGAAGGCTGGATCCACACCACCCGGCGATGGACGCTAATCACATGGCTGTTTCAAAGCTGCGGCATTATGCTCGGCGCGGCGTGGGCGTATCACGTGCTCGGCTGGGGCGGCTATTGGGCTTGGGATCCGGTGGAGAACGCTTCCCTGCTCCCGTGGCTCAGCGGTACCGCGTTTTTGCACTCGGTGATGATGCAGGAAAAAAAGGGAATGATGAAGGTGTGGAACATCGTGTTGATATCGGCGACGTTCCTGCTATGCATCTTCGGCACCTCCATCACGCGTGGCGGCCTGGTGGATTCGGTACACGCCTTCGCGCGCTCCGAGATCGGCAAGTATTTCGTTTCGTTCCTGGTGCTCGCGATCGTAGCCGTGGTTTGGCTAATCCTGGACAGACTGGAATATTTGAAGAGCGAATCGCAGCTCGAAAGTGTAGTATCGCGAGAGTCGAGCTTCCTGTTTAATAACCTGATCCTGCTGGCGAGTTGTTTTGCCGTGCTCTGGGGAACACTCTTCCCGAAGATTTCCGAGTACTTCACCAATAACAAGATTTCGCTCGATTTCGATTGGTACAACCGCCTGATGGTACCCATCGGGCTGTTCCTACTCTTCCTGACGGGCGTAGGTCCGCTGTTTGCATGGCGTCGAACATCGATTGAGAGCTTGCGCCGCAATTTCCAGATTCCTGGCATCGCCGGCCTGGTGCTCGCGGGCGTCCTGTTCGCGGCGGGGATGCGCAATTTCTACGCCTTGGCTTCGTTCGGCCTTTGCCTCTTTGTGGCGCTCACGGTGCTCTCGGAGTTTTACAAGGGCGCGCGCTCCATATCAGGCAAGACCGGCCAGAACCTGCTCCGCGCTACGGTGGAATTGACGCACCGCAACACCCGGCGCTACGGCGGCTATTTGGTTCATATGGGCATCGTGCTCATGTTCATCGGATTCACGGGGCATGCTTTCAATCAGAGCGACGTAAAAGAGTTGAACGTCGGCGATTCCATCCACCTGGGCGGATATGACTTGAAGATGACCGAGATGACGCAGGGCGAGAACGATAACTACGCCTGGCATCGCGCGTCCATCGCTGTGTATCGCAATGGCCGGCAAATCGACACGCTAGATCCCGAGAAGCGCTTCTTTAAAGCGAGCCGGCAGGGTACCTCCGAAGTCGGATTGCGGCAAAGACCGAACGAAGATCTCTACATTAACTTTGGCGGCATGTCGGACGACAATCAGCGCGCCGTAATTCAGGCATATGTCTTCCCGCTGGTGTCATGGATCTGGATCGGCGGTCTGGTGCTGATTGCCGGCACGCTCACCTGCCTGGTCCCAAGCAAAGTCAAGATGCAGTACGCTCGCACCGAAGTGATTGGAGTGACCAAGAAGCATGTCCCGGTACAGAGTTAGTTGGCGCCTGGTCCTGTTCGCGTTGGCAGCGATGCTGACGTGGGCCCAGACCGCGTCCGAGAAGCCCAGCACGGATACGCGCCGGGTGGGTTCGCGTCTTGGATGTCAATGCGGCTGTAAGGATTCGGTCGCCAGTTGCAGCATGCTCGAATGCAGCTTCTCGAAGCCCGCCAAAGAGAAGATTGCGAAGATGCAGGCCGTCGGCATGAGCGATCGTCAGATTATCGATGCGTTCCTCAACGAGTATGGCGCCGGTATCTACCTGGCGCCGCCTAACCTGTTTGGCATGCTGGTTCCGTATCTGGCCGCCGGGTTCGGTCTGTTCGCAATCTGGTGGTTTATCCGGCGCTATCGGCCCGAACCGCTGCCCGAAATCGGCGAGATGAAGGTGGACGACCCCGCGCTCGCCAAGTATAAAGACCAGATCGAGAAGGAACTAGCGAACCTTGAGTGACTCCGGGATAGTCATTGCTCTAACCTCTCTACTTGCGATCGCGGTTATCGTGTTTGTCCTGCGGGTTCGTCCCGAGGACCTGCCGCCGGTTGAGTCGGTGTCGCCGTTCGCCCACCTGGACGAGCGCAAGGCGGCAATTTATGAAGGTCTTCGCGACTTACAGTTCGAGTACCGGGTAGGCAAACTTTCCGACTCCGACTATCAAGACACCAAGATCGATTTGCAGAAACAGCTGGCCGCCGTGCTGGCGGAGGTAGACCGGATCAGAGCCGATCTGAATGGCGCGCACGCAACGGTGGCGAAACCCGTCGCCGTAGCCAAGACCGCCGCTTTAGAATGTCCGCACTGTGGCGCCAAGTTCGATCAGAAACTGAAATTCTGCGGCGAGTGCGGAAAGGCGATGGCCCATGCGTAAATTCATTGCCGCTGGACTCATGGCACTAACGGCGTTCCCGGCAATAGCGGCGATTAACGGCGTGGTGGTCAACCGGACGACCGGTCAGCCGCAGGCCAATGCCGCCGTAAACCTAATGAAGATGGGTGGCGCAGGGGGCCTGCAGGCCGCGGGTGAGACGAAGACTGGAAGCGACGGCAAATTCTCCTTCGATCAATCGCTCGAAGGACCCACCTTGATTCGCGCAACCTGGGACGGCGTGACTTACAGCCGGATGCTTCCTCCCGGCACACCCTCCACGAATCTGACGCTCGACGTCTATCAGTCCTCGAAATCACCAGGGGATTCCAAAGTCTCGAAACACATGATTCTCTTCGAACCGGGCGGGGGACAGCTGGTCGTCAACGAAACGTTCATTTACCAAAACAACGGTAAGACTGCGTGGGACGACCCGGCCAACGGCACCCTCCGTTTCTACCTGCCGCCCGGGGCTGCCTCCAAATTGCAAGTCAATGCCACCGCTCCGGGCGGAATGCCCATCGCGGCCGCGGTCTCTCCAGCGCCCCAGCCCAATATCTATAAGACCGCGTTCGCGATTAAGCCGGGCGAAACGCGCTTCGATTTGACTTACAGCTTTCCTTACACAATGGGCGATCAACTGGAAGGCAAGATCGCCACCAAAGACGACAATACATATTTGATTGTGCCCAACGGGGTGACGTTAACCGCCGAGCATCTGAACGACCTTGGCGTGGAGCCTCGAACGAAGGCTCATCTCTTCGGGCTTACCGGGACCACATACAACATCCAGCTTACCGGCGCCGAAATCGTCGCACCCGATTCGGGCGCGGATTCCGCTGGAGGTCAGCAAGAGCAGGATGGTCCGCAAATCCAGCCGATCCTGCCACGCCTTTATACGCAAGTCCTGCCGATTCTTGCCATCGCCCTCGGCATTCTTGCCCTGGGCTTTGCATTGCTTTATCGCAAAGAGGCGCACGGACGCCAATGAGCGCCGTCGCCGTGGAAGGTGTGTGGAAGTTCTACGGCGATTTCCCTGCCTTGCGCGACATCCGCCTGGATGCGGCGCCAGGCGCATGCCTCGCCCTGATTGGCCGCAACGGCGCAGGGAAGACAACGCTGCTGCGCATTGTGGCCGGCTTTTCGCGTCCCATGCGAGGCAGGGTGCGGATCTTCGGCGACGAACCCCGCGACACCGCGGCGCGGCGACGCATCGGCTTCATCGGACACGGCATCTCGGTCTACGATGAGCTTTCGGCCATCGAGAACCTGATGCTCTACGCTCGTCTGTACGGCATCAGCGACGCCCGCCGTTCGGCGGCCGAATGGCTGGAGCGCACCGGTCTGGAGCGAGTGCGGGATGGCTTGGTACGGGAGTTTTCGCGCGGGATGCGGCAGCGGCTGGCGGTTGCCCGCGCATTCCTGCACAACCCGCAGGTGCTGCTGCTGGACGAACCTTTCACCGCGCTGGACGATCGCGCGATAGCGCTTCTACAGAGCTTGCTCCGCGACGCTCTGGCGGCCGGGAGGACCGTCGTCATGTCTACCCATCAACTGCGCGAAGCTTTGGAACTGGCAACGCACGTGGCCTTGCTCGAACGCGGCCAGGTGGCATTTCAGGGCGAGCGGACCGCCGAGATGATCGAGAACCCCGGATACGTGTATTCCCGCTATGGCGAGGCATGATGGAGTTCTTCCGGCTGGTTCTGGTCATCGCCCACAAGGACGTGCGCGCGGAGTTACGCACAAAGGAGGCGGTGAACGCCTCGTTCGCCTTCGCACTGGTGGTGCTGCTGCTCTTCAGCTTCGCATTCGATCCGGAGAGCGACGTGATGAAGGAGATCGCCGGCGGCCTGCTGTGGATCGTCTTCGCCTTCGCCGCCGCGCTGGTGCTCAATCGAAGCTTCGCGCGCGAGTTGCCCAACGACTGCCTGGATGGTCTGGTGTCCGCCCCCATCCCAGGGGCCGCGCTCTTTCTGGGCAAGGCCTTGGCGAACTACGCGTTGGTGCTGGGCGTGGAGCTGATCTCGCTGCCGGTGTTCGGCATCTTCTACTCCTTGAACCTGATGCCGTTCCTGCCGCAACTGCTGCTGATCCTCGCGCTGGGAGCGTGGGCTCTAACGGTGATCGGGACCATGTTCAGCGCGCTGACCGTGAACATCCGGCTGCGCGAGGTCATGCTGCCGATGATGACCTATCCCATCCTATCGCCCGCCTTGATGGGCGCTATGCGTCTGACCGCCGCGCTGATCCAGGGTCAGGCGCTGGAGAAGGACAACCTGATCTGGCTGAAGCTGCTACTCGGGTTCGATGCGGTGTACACGGCGGCGGCATTGGTGTTAGTGGACTTTGTGTTAGTGGGGTGAGGCTATGAGAGACAAGGTTATTTATGCGCTAGGGATTCTGGCGGCGGTGCTGCTGGTGAACGACATCCTGCATATCGCCGGACTGCCGAACGAGAGGTCGCAAGGGGCGGCGTTCAAGATCATCTTCTTCCACGTGCCGGTCGCGATTACGGCTCTCACCGGTTCCGCGGTCGCGCTCATCGCGAGCGTGCTCTTTCTCATCACGCGCAACTTCATCTTCGACGCGCTGGCGGTCGCGGTAACCGAGGTCGGTTTAGCCTTCCTCGCCGCCAACCTGATCACCGGGTCGATCTGGGGCCGGGTCATCTGGGGCGTGTGGTGGGCCTGGGACGCGCGGCTTACGTCGGCGCTGATCTGTTGGGTACTCTACGCATCCTATCTCATGCTGCGCCGGTCGATCGACGACCCGACCCAGCGGGCGACGTTTGCAGCGGTGTTCTCCATCTTCTGTTTCATCGATGTACCGATCGTTATCTTTTCCATCAAGTGGTGGCGCACGCAGCATCCACAGCCCGTCTTTTGGGGCGGCAGCGGCGGCAGCTTTCCGTCCGATTGGCTACCTTACTTCCTGATGAACTTGCTCGCCATGGGACTGCTGGGAGCGGCACTAACCCTGCTGCGGCTGCGGGATGAAGAATCGCAGCGCGAAATCGAATCACTGCGCCGTTTGGCGAACGCTTACTAGGAGATCTCATGTTCATGTTATTGCTCGCACAGGTTTCGCCAGACGACATCACGTTCGAATTGCAGCGGCTGCAGCGTAACTACCAGTTCCTCAGTTACGGCCTGGTTGCCGCGTGGGTGATTCTGGTGATCTACGTCCTCATGATGGTCGGGCGCCAGCGCAAGTTGAAGCGCGAGATCGAACGGCTGCGCCTCATGCTGCAAAAATGACGGAGAAGAGACGGGTCGCGCGCGCCCTTCGCGCGGGTGGACCGGAAGTCATTGAAGTCGGCGCCGAAGAGATGGCGGCTCCGGGCGAAGGCGAGGCGCTGGTGCGCGTCGAAGCCGCGGGCCTTAACCATGCGGAGACCTTGATTCGGTCCGGAACTTATGCGGTCCGCGTGCCTTTCCCATACGAAGTGGGTGGAGAAGGATCGGGCACAGTGGTCGCGGCGGGACCCGGAACAACGATTTCGGTGGGCGCCCGCGTATGCTGGGGCGCGGTTCCCGGATCGTGCGCGACGTTTCTCAAAGCGCCCGCTTCGATGTTGGTTCCTCTTCCCGATAGCCTGAGCTTCGAGGACGGCGCATGCCTGCCAGTCGCCGGCCTGACCGCCGGCGGGCTCGCTCGCGTGTGGCCGCTGCAGGGACGAACGGCAGTGGTGTGGGGAGCGGCCGGCGCAGTGGGCCGAATGCTGGTGGCGATCCTTGCCGACCAGGAAGTGGATGTCATTGGCATTGCCAGCGGCGCGCGCACGGAGGCCGTTCGCTCGGCCGGCGCCAAACACGTGATAGACCGGACGGCGAAAGACGTCGTGGAGGCTGTTCGCGAGTACACCGGAGGCGGCGCCGCCGCGGTCTTCGATCCGATTGGCGCTCAGACATTTGACGCGAGCCTGCAAATGCTTGCACCGCGCGGCTGCCTGATCACCTATGGCGAGCTGTCCGGTCCAGCGCCCGCCATCGACCTCCATAGACTCTTTGCGGGGTCGGTCTTTGTTACCAAGTACAACGGCATGCGCTGGGTAAAAGGCTTGGGCGAGTTCGGGGGTCTCATTTCGAATGCGCTGACGATAGCTGTGAAATGTCGAGGAGTCATCAGCGAAGTTGCCGGACGCTTTCCGCTTGACGAGGTGGCTGCGGCGTACCGGCTTCTTGAAACGGGCGTCGGCGGCAAGGTACTCGTGCTCCCTGGCAAATAGGTAAGCTTTCCTACTCTGGTTGATTGCTTGCACCCTGTTAGCGGGGAGCGAGCAATATGAAACATACACTGAATGTCTTGATGATCGCCGGGGGCCTGATGAGTTTTGGCGTCCCGGCATTCGCGCAATATGGACCCGCGGGCGGGCCTTATCAGCCAGATTCGGTGAGCAGCATGGTAGACAAAGTACATACCGACCTGAACCAAGGCTATGACCATTGGAAGCTTGCGGGCGGCGACCGGCAGCGGCTGGACAAAGCGGAAAAGCGCCTGCGTTCATTCGCCGCGGATTGGCGCCACGGCAAGTTCGACAAGGGAGATTTGGACGATTCCATCTCCACTGTTCAGCACGTTCTCGATAACAACCATCTAGCGGGCGCGGAGCGCGATGCCCTATCGGCGGATGTGGATCAGCTTCGCAAGATGCGCGAAGCATACGATCGCCACGAAATCGGAAGCTGGTAATGCGCCGAAATCTCAGGTGGGGTCTGTTCTGCACGGCGGCTCTCATAGGACCTTCATTGAGAGCCCAGCCGGTAGCCGTCAGGCAGACGGAGGGCGCCATTCATGGCTTCCTGAGTTTGAGCGCAATGGATGGCGCTGTGGTCGCAAATGGTGAGTTGGAACAGACCGCCCATGGCAACCGCGTGACCACGCGGTTGACCTTCCATTTTAAAGACGGCTCCTTGCAAGACGAGACCACTGTGTTCACGCAGAGCGGTCACTTCCATTTGGTGAGCGATCACTTGATTCAGAAGGGTCCGACGTTTAAACGTCAGATGGACCTTTCGGTCAACGGAAGCACGGGCGTGGCGACGGCGCGGTATAGCGATGACAAAGGTAAGGAAAAAGTGGAGACTGCGCATCTGACGGTGCCCGCCGACCTTGCCAACGGGATGGCGCCGGTATTGTTGAAAAACGTCAAACCTGGCGCGTCGCTGACGGAATCGATGGTAGTCGCGGCGCCAAAACCGATGCTGGTTAAGCTGGCCATCAGCGGGGAGGGAGAGGATGTCTTCTTCACCGGCGGAGCGCGCCAAAAAGCGACTCGCTATGTGGTCAAGGTGGAGATCGGCGGCATTAAAGGAGCCATTGCGCCACTGGTGGGCAAGCAGCCGCCCGATACCTACGTATGGATTATGGGCGGCGCGGCTCCGGCGTTCATAAGGTCGCAGGGCGCTTCCTGCGAAGGATGCGATGTTTGGCGCATTCAATTGATATCGCCGGTTTGGCCTAAGGATCCAGAAGCGGCGACCGAGGCGAGGAAATAAGTTCGCCATTAGCGTTTCTTCAGCGCCTCCATTTCGTCGAGAGTTCGCGGCCAATCCTCGCGGAGCAGCCGCGAAAGGCCCCGGTCGGCCAGGAGTTTCCCGCCGGTTTGGCAAGTTGGACAGTAGTTCGTCTCATTGGAGGCATAACGAATGCGCTGTACTTTAGAGCCGCAGCGCGGGCACGGCTCGCCGTAGCGTCCGTGTACGGCCATTCCCTCGCGAAAGGCAGTGACTTTCTCGGGGAATTTGCCAGCGGCTTCGGCGCGCAGGTTATTGGTCCAATCGATCAGCGATTCGCGAGTAGCCTTATATAGGCGCTCGACCTGTTCCGGGGTGAGTTTGAATGTCATCGCGATGGGCGAGAGTTGAGCGCGGTGCAGGATCTCATCGGAGTAGGCGTTGCCGATGCCGCTGAAGAGATGCGGGTCGGTAAGGGCGCGCTTCAAGGTGTGATTCGCCGATAGGAGCGCGGCCGAGAATTCGACGAGGCTCGCATCGAGCGGTTCGATTCCTCCGGCCATGAGTTCCCGCAGACCTTCTTCTCCTTCGGCCATGCGGATGGCGGCGCGGTGCTGCGTGCCGGCTTCGGTTAGCAAGAGAAACCCATTTTCAAACTCCAAGGCCGCGAGGTTGCGGCCGCCTAACTTCGCCGCGGCCTTCCAATGCAGACGGCCGGCAATCATCAGGTGGAACACAAGCCAGACGTCGTTTTCGAAGCCGATTGCGATCTGTTTGCCGATGCGGCGGATCTCGCGTACCCGTTGGCCTTCGGCAGCGGAAACAAGCGGCGCGATGGAGCGCAGCAGGAACGGGCCGCGGATCTGCGCGTGGAGCAACTTCCGGCCCAAGATTCGCTCGCTGAGGGCTTCAATATAGACGACGACATCGGGAAGCTCGGGCATTGTTTCCAGCTTATACTTACTCCGATGAACTATTTCCTGGCGAAGAGCGAACCGACTGTCTATTCGATTGACGATCTGGAGAAGGACAAACACACCGTCTGGGACGGCGTGAAGAACCCGCAAGCGGTGCGCGCGATCCGCGACATGAAGAAGGGCGACCGCGTGTTCATTTATCACAGCGGCGGCATATCGAGCATTGTGGGAATCGCCAATGTCCGCTCGGAACCGCGCGACGATCCGAAGAATCCGAAGTCGGCGGTGGTGGAGTTGGAGTTTGGCGGCAAGCTGGATCCGCCGACGACGCTGGCAGAGATCAAGCAGTCGAAGCTGTTCGATGACTGGGCGTTGGTGAGGCAGGGACGGCTTTCGACGATGGGGGCGCCGGAGGCCTTTGTGGTCTGGATGCGGAAGAGGTATGGAAAGGTGAAGATTTAGTCGGGTTTGTGGCGGCGCGGCGTTGGAGAGGACGGGAGTCGAGGGAGTCAAGGAAGTCGAGGGAGACAGAATGAAGGAGGCGCTTCGCGCGTTATTGGAGTTGGTATGCACGCGATGTGTCTTTCCATTGCAGGTGCGTTGCGGTGGCTGGCGGGGGGTCTGCGGGGAGGTAGAGATCTTTTGCGGGCTTTCCTGCGGACTCGATGCATCCTCTTAGGCCGGTGTGGAGGAAGTAGACTCCGGCTACTGTGTTGGCGATGTCCGATACGGCAGCCGGACCTTGGATGGCGGCGACGGTTTGGCACGTGCGCTCGGCCAGGTGGCTGACTTCATCCCAGATGTTCAGGTTGTGCTCTAGGGCGGCGATTTGGAAGGCTAGGATCGCGCAAGCTGCGGCGATTGCTACTCGGGGGCGCGCGGCTTCCAGGGCAGCGGCGAATAAGAGCGCGTAGCCTACTGAGGGGAGGTAGAGCACGCGTGATTTTTCCAGGTCGGCTCCAATTAAGAGGAACTCGTGTACGGGGAGAGCGGATAGGAGGATGAAGCCTAGGCTGAACCAGAGTTTGCGGCGGTCGGGATTCGTGGCAGCCAGGGTGGCCCATGCGGCCAAGGCGGCTATCAGGGTGGCTATTAGCCACCATTCCAAGGGATGGGTCCAGTTGATGGGGAATTCTAGGGCAGCGGAGAGACGGGCGGTTAGGGCTTTGGTGGTGCGGAGGAAGTCGAAGGTCAGGATGTAGGGGCGATTGGTTCCGATGTTGCGGTAGCCGCCGATGCCGCCGAGTATGTGCCATCGGTAGAGGAAGACTGCGGCGGTGAGGAGGAAGGACGGGGCGGCCAGGCGCGGCCATCGGGCGAGAGGGATGCGATCGATGCGGAGGAGGAGCAGGAGAATCAGCGGATAGACGTAGGCGGATTCTTTGGAGAGTAAGGCGAGCAAGAGCGGGGCTAGCGAGAGCAGGTAGCGTTTCTTTTCGAAGGCGAGCAGGGCCAGGAGAAAGAAGAAGGCGGCCCAGAGGTCGAATTGGGCGGCGATCCACGTGACGGCTTCGGGGCGGGATCCGTGGAGGAGGAAGAGAGCGGCGGCGGCCAGGGCGGGGAGCATCGCGAAGTTGCGGCGGCGCGCGAAGAGGTAGACCAACAGGCTTACGGCAAGGTGAAGAGCTATCGAGAAGGCGTGCCATGGGGCGCGGGCCAAGGCGGCGATGCGGGCTTCGGCGGCATAGGCGATGAAGACGGCGGGGCGGAAGAAGCGATCGGCGGCGGGTTGGGTGAAGAGCGCGGTGAGCGTCGCGGAAGTGGCGTGGAAGGCGTGCGGGAGGTGGTCGTAGTCGTCGGCAAGGAACGGAAAGTGAAGGGTGCGGGCGTAGGCGGCCACGGCTGCGGCGGCGAGGGTTACTGGCACGAGCCAAGCGGGGAGCGTAACGTTGGCGGGTGAAGGATGGTGCGCTTTGCGCACCGGCCAGGCCAGCAGGGCTATCCCACTTAATGCGAAGACGCCTTCGGCGTTCATCGGGTGGAAGGGGCCAACGATGGTGTGGATCGATAAAAATATGGCGCTGAGAATGAGGGCGGCCCAAAGGAGACGGCGGGCCGCTTCGATCAATTTAGTTCCTTGGGCGAACCGGTGAGACGCACGGTTGCGGTGGCGGCGCCTACGGCGAGGCCGAAGGTTCCGGGCTGCACGAGCCGTTTGCCAGTGGCGGCGGTGGCGGAGAACTGGCGCGGATCCAGGCGGAAGGTTACGGTTTTGCGCTCGGCCGGACGGAGCGCGATGCGCTCGAAGCCTTCCAGCGAGCGGATGGGCGCGCCGGGCGCGGACGGCGGTTTGAGATAGAGCTGGACCACATCTTCGCCCGCGAGTTTGCCGGTGTTTTCCACTTCGACGGTTACGGTAACGGGATCACCCGCATTGGCTTGGGCAGGGACGCGCAGATTGCGGTACGCGAACGTAGTGTAGCTCAGGCCGTATCCGAACGGAAAGAGGGGCTCGCCGGTGAAGAAGCGATAGGTGCGGCCCTTCATGTTGTAGTCCGTGAAGGCAGGAAGCTGCGACGCGGATTTGTAGAATGTCACGGGCAAGCGGCCGGCCGGGTTGTAATCGCCGAACAGGACATCGGCTAACGCGATGCCGCCGGCCTGGCCGGGATACCACGCTTCGACGATGGCGGGCATGTGATCGCGCGCCCAATTCACGGACACCGCGCTGCCGTTCATCAAGACGAGTGTGGTTGGTTTGCCGAGGGCGGCGACGCGCTGCATGAGGTCCTGCTGAGCGCGCGGAATGTCGAGTGAGACACGGTCGCCGCCGGAGAAGCCTTCGACGGGGACCTTCATCTCTTCTCCTTCGAGGCGCGGCGAGAGGCCGAGAACGAGCACGACGGAATCGGCGGCTTTGACGGCGGCTTCCGCTTCGCTCCAGAGCTTGGCGGGATCGGCGGGGCGCGACCAGACGAGGGAGATATCGGCGTCGTTGAGGAACTCATGATAGTCGAGACGGACGGCGTAGAGTTTGCCGGCTTCCAGCTTGACCTCTTCATAGCGGTAGGAATGCTCGTGGATGTTGTTGAAGTTCACGATGGGCTTGCCATCAATGTAGAGCTCGAAGGCATTGAGGCCAATGGCGCCGAGTTGATAGGTTCCGGTGACGGGAGCCGCGAGATAGCCGGTCCAGCGGACGCCGAAATCGTCATCGTGCATGTCGGGGCGCGGGGCGGCGTCGAGCCAGTGAAAGTCGATTTGGGGATCGACGCGGGTGAAGAGCGGCTTGGGATCGCGCGGGATATCGCCGACCATTTTGCCGGAGTTGGGATAGGTGAGTTCGCGCGGGCGGTGAGCTTTGCCATCGAAGTTGGCGGTGTTGTAATACTCGCCGGTGAGTCCGGCGCGGCGGGCGGAGGTGTTGGTGGTGAAGAGCGCCGAGGAAGGGACGGTTTCGAAATTGGGCATGTTGGCGGCGAGGTCGCTGCCGCGGGCGTAGATGACTCGCGCTTTGGGAAGCTTGATGCGGATGCCGGCGAGCGGAGTGATGGGCGCGGTGGGATCGCCATTGTAATTGCCGGTGAGGGCGTCGAGATCGTCGGCATCGGGACCGATGACGGCGATGGTCTTGAGGGATTTGGAAAGCGGGAGCGCGTGATTTTCGTTCTTAAGAAGGACGATGGATTTTTCGGCGGCTTCGAGGGCAAGCGAGCGGTGGGCGGGGCTGTCGTTGACGCTGAGAGGGATCTGCGCGTATTTCACCATCGACGGGGGGTCGAACATGCCGAGACGGAAGCGCGCGGTGAGCAAGCGGCGAAGGGCGCCATCGATATCGGATTGGCGGAGGGCGCCTTGTTTGACGGCGGGGAGGAGCGCTTCGTACTCGACGCCGCAGTTGAGATCGGTTCCGGCCTGTACGGCTTTGGCGACGCCGAGTTCAGCGGTGGGCGCGAACTTGTGATGCAGGTAGATATCGCCGATGGCGCCGCAATCGGAGACGACGTAGCCGGAGAAGCCCCACTGCTTGCGCAGGATGTTTTCGAGCAGAGGCGGGTTGGAGCAGGCGGGGGCGCCATCGACGCTGTTGTAGGCGCACATGACGGATTGGGCGCCGCCTTCGCGGACGGCGGCCTCGAATTGGGGCAGGTACGTGTCGCGGAGATCGCGGGTATCGATGACGGCGTCGAAGGTGTGGCGTTCGGATTCGGGTCCACTGTGGACGGCATAGTGTTTGGCGGTGGCGACGACTTTGAGGTACTTGGGATCATCGCCCTGGAGGCCTTTGATTAACTGAACGGCGAGGCGGCCGGTGAGGTAGGGATCTTCGCCGTAGGTTTCCATGCCGCGGCCCCAGCGCGGATCGCGGAAGAGATTGATGTTGGGGGTCCAGAAGGTGAGGCCTTGATAGATGTTGCGCTTGCCGCGGCGGACGAAGTCGTTGTTCTTGGCGCGGGCTTCATCGGAGATGGCGGTGGCGGCGCGAAAGATGAGGTCCTTATCCCAGGTGGCGGCGAGGCCGATGGTTTCGGGGAAGACGGTGGCGCGGCCGGCGCGGGCGACGCCGTGGAGGCACTCGTTCCACCAATTGTAGGCGGGGACGCCGAGGCGCGGGATAGCGGCGCTATCGTTCATGAGCTGCGAAATTTTCTCTTCGAGCGTCATGCGGGAGAGGAGATCGGAGACGCGCGAATCGAGCGGCGCATTGGGGTTTTTGTAGGGCGGCGTCTGGGCGAGGGCGGCGAAGGCAAGGGCCGGCGCGAGAAGGAGGGCGAGTTTGGCGGAGGTAGTCATCTTTGTTGTTGTATCAAACTATTTCTGGCGGTGGGGGCGCCGCGTTTTGGGAGGTGCTGGGGAATGCTAGGGCGGGGAGTCGAGGAAGTCGAGGGAGCCGGAATGGAGGAATGCGCTTCGCGCTGTGTTGGCCGCAGACATGAGGATCACCGGGGCGAAGTGTCCGAATCTGGGATTGGGTTCGAATGGCAAAAATCGTTTTCATCGGACATCTCGGCGCCGCGAGCGTCGGACGGGGTGACGCCTAGCTTCAAGAGGAGTGAGAGCGAGCGGGCGAATTGGCGTTCGAAGCGGGCTTCGTAGCGATTGAGAAGATCGAGGGAGCGGGATTGATCTCCGAGGGCGCGGAAGGCGAGGGCGGCGCGAGTGGCCGGGTCATTGGTGGCGGGATCGAGCTTTTCCATTTCGTTCTGGAGGTTGGCACGCTCGATGGCCCAGAGGCGGAGGAGACGCCAACGGCCGATGGCCATGTTCTCGACCAGGGCGCGTTCGACTTCGTTGCGGGGAGCGAGGTCGCGGTCAAAATCGGCGAAAAGGTCGGTGACGACCTGGAGGTTTTCGTCTTTGAGGAGGATGACCTTGGCTAAGAGGCCATGCCGGAGATTGTTGCGGGAGGAACGGAGTTTTCCGGCGGTGGTTTTGGGGCCGCGGGATTTGGCGCCGTTGGCGCGGGCGGAGAGTACTTTGCGTTGCGAGCTCATGTCGGTTATAGGGTACATGGGCGGGGGGCGGGTTTTGGGGGTGGTTTCGGGTAAGTGGTTGTAAGTGGGGGGAAAATATTGTTGGAAGTTTTGAACTGGGGGTGGGTTGAGATACTGGAAGTGGGTCGAGTTAGAAGAATATGGAGATTACTCTAAGAAGTAGTTTGAAAAACGATCTTAGGCCGCCGATTAACGCAGATGAACGCCGATTTTTCGATTTGCGTTGACCTGTGTCCATGGGCGACCAAGTGGTTTTTCCGCATTTTTCAACAGACTGCTAACAGCTCTCCGGTGTATTTTTTTAAGCTGTAGACTATTTCTGAACGGTGAACATGAGGATCTGGCATTTCAGCGGAATGCTCCTGCTACTTGCGCTCGCTGCAAAACCTTGTTCGATGGCACAGGTTCGGAAGCTTTGGACGAAGAAGCCAGGATCGGAATCCAAGCTTTTCGCGTTCGAGCGGAACGGCCAGGTCGGCTTCATCGACCCGAAGGGGAAGATCGTCGTCCATCCGGCGATTGCCGCGCATCTTGAGGACGTTGGCGATTATTCGAACGGACTGGCGCGTGTTGATCACCAGGGATACGTCGATGAGACTGGGCGGTTCGTCATCAAGAAGGATTTTTGGTGGGCGGACGATTTCTTGGACGGCTTCGCCCAGGTCCTGGTGGATGATCAGAACCAAAATTACAAACACAGTGGTCTCGTTATCGACCCCACAGGGAAAATCGTAGCGAGACTCCCTGCATTTCGCACTCGCGAATTTTCGGAGGGGCTCGCCGCTTATGAAGCTGAGGGCAAACCCGGGATTCGGAGATTTGAGCCTGGGAAGTTCATTTATCGAGACTATCCTGGACTTAAAGGATTCGTCGATCGGACAGGCAATATAGTTATTCCATCGGAGTTTGCCGAAGTGGGGCCGTTCATCAATGGTCTCGCGAGCGCGGTGTTGGACGGCTACTGTCACGTGGCGACGCCGGATGGCGGCAGGGAGGGCACCCTGACTACTGGCTATCCAGGCGACTGTGGTGGGGCGCCGGCTGACGCAATATCTCCGTGCAAGGTCGGCTTCATCAATCCGGGCGGCGCTTTCGTAATCGAACCGCGCTTTGAGGCAGCGCAGGATTTCCAGGAAAACCTGGCGGCGGTAAGGATTGGAGGCGTCTGGGGCTTCATCGATCCGAACGGCGCGCTAGTCATCCCTCCCCAGTTTCAGCAAGTTCAATCCTTTCGAGAAGGGCGGGCAGCCGTCAAGGTAGATGGGAAGTGGGGATTCATCGATAGAGCAGGGGTCTTAACGATTGCTCCGCGATTTGAAGGAGTCGAAGCGTTCTCGGATTCGCTCGCCATCGCTTATGTGGCCGGACGCTCATTCTACATCGATCAAAATGGCCGAACTCAAATTGCTGGCGCGTTTCGTGAAGCAACTCCTTTTGTCCATGGACTGGCTGCGGTTTTGCTTAGCGACAAGCATGTTGCGTATATCGACCACACCGGTAAGATCGTCTTCAGCTATTTCCGGCGATAGAGTGATTGGCAATTTCCCCGAACAGGCCCACGTTAGATCGCCTGAAAAGAGCAGGCGGCATTGCTGGCTGAACAGAAGCGCGAAGCGGCTGGACTGAGTTCAACGCTCAGAATAGTTCATCAGGACGGGCCTCATCCATGGCGCCGTGACGAACAGCCAGGACATAAACGGTTTTGTCCGATTCGACGATCTCAAAACTGACCCGGTAGACGTGGGGCTTGTTTCCGTAAAGCAAGTGCCGCAATTGGCGCCTTGCCCGTCTCCCTTCAGGCGCGACCGGACAGCGGCGGGGAAAGCCTCCAGGTGATATACCGCCTCCTCCAGACCGTTGAACCAACGGACGGCCGCTAGCGATTCCCCCCCCCTTTAATCCATGCAAAAAGATGTCTGAGATCGCGTTTGGCGCGATCCGTCAGCTCAACGCGGTATGCCATGTTGACGGCGAAGCTCGGCGAATACCTCACGCGCGGGGCGTGTACGCCCATGCGCCACGTCGTCAAGGCCCTGGCGAATGGCCTCATGCACGTCGGCGCGGGCTACGATATCGAGCAACCGCTGATACGATTCAGCATCCTGCAGCACCGCTTCTGCCTTACCCTTTACGGTGAGCAGGACGGGACGCTTGTTCTTCTTGAGTTGCTTCATGAACTGACCTGGATTCCGGCGGAAGGTGGTCACCGAATGAATATCCTTTGTGATGTCGATCATGGAAGCTCCCCTTTGTTGATAGCACCTTTTTGGGCGCTGGAGGCCGCTGGGCGGCGGTATGCGGATCTGCTTGACATCGTCCGGCCGCGCGGATCTCCGCTGTTTATTTCGTGCCGACCGGATCCCAACCATCGTCGCCGGCGAGGAAGGCTCGCGCGTCGTACTTTCGCGCCTGTTCCGCGGTTAGTTGCACCGAGTGAGACTCGCGCTGGGCGGGATTGGCGCCGGGGCCGCGCGAATTGTACTCTGCGTAGTAAGCGGTCGGCAGAGAGGCTTGGCCGCCCTGTACCCACTCCAGCCAGCCTGCCGGCATGATTTCCGGGCCCATTTCAGTTTTGAGAAAGACGACGGTTGCGTAACTTCGCCACGGGCGTCCTAAGTAAACTTTCTTCGCGCCGTGCTCGGCTGTCAAGCGACAGTGGTTGAAGACATAACCGCTCTTCTCGTCCGGCCTGACTTTACTTTGCGCCGTAATCGCCACGGTGTCGTGCGCGAGGCTGTGGATCTCGCAGTTTTCGAAATAGGCCATGGCATCGCCGAAAATATAATCGACATTGCCTTCGATGTAGCAATCCTTGAAATATTGACGGGCGGGCTTGCAGACGGCGCCGGCGTTCATGCAGCCGGAGGTCGCGGCGTAGAGCGTGTCCTGGTAGCCGAGGAACCGGACACGCCGAAAGACTGCGCGGTCCCCGGTTACTCGCAAAGCTACGGCCTGCGAACCTTGCTGCGTCAGGCCGTGCGAACGGCTGAAGGTGTTTTCAAAGGTTAGGTTCTCGGCGGTGAAATCATCTCCGGTGACGGTTGTGCTGGCGGACTTGGAGGTGCCACCGGCGGTCCCGGAACTGAGGTTGAAGCTGAGGACCACCTGGGTGGGGTCGGCGCCGGCGCCGAGGAGTTGGATTTTGGGCTTGTCGATGGTGATTTTCTCTTCGTAGGTTCCGGGCTGGATGCGGATTATGGCGCCGGCGGAGGAAGCGGCGTCGATGGCGGCTTGGACGGTGCGGAAGTCGCCGGAGCCGTCTTTGGCGACTGTAATGGGAGCGGCCGCTGGGACGGACGTGACGGATGCTAGGAGAAGAATAAGGTATTGCGTCACGAGGTTTACCAATGCCGAATATATCGTAATGGGCTGGGGCGGATGGCCCAGGGCCGGTACCGCCGACAGCTGTGAATCGGGCTTAGTGGCACGGCATTAGGCGACGGACCGAGCATACGCTCCCTTGGAGCGGCCGCTACCCGACGCGCGTCGGCTTTGTCGACGTGAAGAAATGACCCGAATGGCCCGAGCCGCGTACGTTATGGCACAATTGAACGGGCCTTTCACGGCTTACCTAATCGCACGGATAGCATGCCTGAGACGCAATTCTATTTTCATGATGATGATGCTCTTTTGGACCGGCTTGCGGAAGGCCTCAAGAAACGCAGCCAGGAAGTAGTATTTCTCGTTGGCTCGCCACTCTCCGCTCCCTGGCCACCAGGATCGCCGGGTGTGCCGGGCATCGACGGTGTTATCGATCTTATCCGAGAAGAATTTGCCGGTGATCCCAATCAGCTACGTAAATTAACTCAGGCGATAGATGGCGCAGGATCGAATCGCTATCAGGAGGCTTTTCTTTTTCTTCAAGGTAGACGAGGCCAGCAGACGGCAAACGAGCTTATTCGTCATGCGGTGTGTCAGGCGTGGGCAGGAGCTACTTCCCGTGTCGACAATCACGGAAACTCTGAAGACGCTTGGCGCGCTATGGAGCTCGAAGTTCAGGCGTGGACGCTCGCTCCTGGCATCGAGGCTTTAGGGAAGCTAATCGCAGCATACCCTGATGGCTTTGGGCGGAAGATCCTCACTACCAATTTCGACCCGTTATTGGAAATCGCCATTCGGCGAGCGGGCGGCGTCTATTTCAGAACAATGCTCCATGCCGACGGAAATCTTGCTCAAACGGAAGGCAACGGGTGCCATGTAATTCACCTGCACGGATATTGGTATGGATCCGATACCCTCCACACGCCGGTTCAACTCAACCAACCACGTCCGCGCCTCCGGGCATCGCTAAGCGCGATGCTCCGAAATACACTCATCATCGTGTGCGGCTACGGCGGGTGGGACGATGCTTTCACTGAGGCGCTTCTGGAGGTCGTCCACGATGATTCGGCGTATCCGGAGGTCATTTGGACTTTTCTTGACACCACTCCCGTAATCGTTGAGAAGTTGTCCGGGAGGTTGGCGCATGGCGTTGGACGAGGCCGAATAACCCTGTATTCCGGCATCGACTGTAATAAGTTTTTTCCCAAGCTTCTTGATACCTGGACCATATTGGAAGCGCGGGGTCACTCGGCTATCCCTGTCCGCTCAAATCCCGTTTATGTGGCTCCGGAGCTCGCGCGTCAGTTACTGACGAAGCCAGCTCACATAACAATCCTCGAAGGAGACGACGAGGATAGACCCCCACTAATCGATTTCTGCGTCGGTCGTGACGGTGCTTTAGAGATGCTACTGGAGTCTCAGGCGAAGACCATCTTCATCACCGGTCTCGGTGGACAAGGGAAGTCAACGCTCGCCGCGAAGTATTACTCTGAGGCCCAAAAGGACCCTGCGCGTTTTTCATTATTGATCTGGCGTGATTGCAAGGAAGAAAGCGAGCGATTCGAAACTCAACTTATCGCTGTCATAGAAAAATTAGCCGCTGGAAGCATAAGCGGCATTGACCTAGCACTGCAAAGCGTTGAGTCCGTCCTTGAACTTCTCCTCGCCCACATTCGGGGACATAACGTTCTGTTTGTATTCGACAATGTGGATCACTATGTCGATATAGATAATAGGCGAATGCTAGGCAGCGCTGATTTGTTCATAAACAGGGTAATGAATTCGTCCGCGGATATACAGGTCGTCTTCACGTGCCGACCATCGATCGACTACTTAGTCCCAACTATGCTCAGCGTTCGTTTGGAAGGTATCGATCTGGAGGCGGCTCGAAGTTTATTTATTGCAAGACACTCGTCATCGACTTTAAATGAGATTGAAGCCGCTCATAAACTAACTGACGGGCACGCCTTTTGGCTCGACCTATTGGCCGTCCAAGCGGCACAAGGCCCTCCAGGTAGAAGTCTAAGCGATTTACTTTCGGAAATCCGCGCAGGCGGTGGCCCACTCCCGTCAACGACATTAAATTCAATATGGTCAACATTAAAGGATCGGGAACAAGCGGTGCTACGTCTAATGGCCGAGACTGTCAAGCCCGAATCCGAGGGGGAGATAGCAGACTATTTACGCGATAGGTTCAATTTCAATAAGGTCGCCAAGGCACTCCGTGCATTGCGTTCTCGAAACCTTGTTGTGGTAAAACCGCGTCCACAAGGCGCAGACTTGCTTGAGTTGCACCCACTCGTAAGAAACTTTATCCGTCAGACCTTTCCGAAACATGACCGCATTTCCTATATAACTAGAATTATCGGCGTTTACAAGACAAGGATGGGCCGTTTTACTCCTCGCCTGAAGGAACGCCCGCCGTTGTCAATATTGCAATGTTGGACGCAGAATGCTGAATTGGATATTGCTGTCGGGAATACTAACGATGCATTTACAACCTTAGCGCAAGTTGCTTCGGCTTTCCTAAATGGAGCTTACCCACGTGAATTTGCTCGGGTATGCCGTCTTCTGTTTTCCAGTGTGGACTGGGTTGAGAAGCATTCAACGATCACTCAGTTCGAGTCTATATTTAAGTGGCACACTCGCGTCCTCTCGCACCTCGGCGAGGCGAAAGAGGTAGATGCTCGGCTAGATGAGTATGAACGGACGGTTCCGAACCGTGACGCTCGGTATATCGAGTACTGCGAGTTACGATGTTATTCGCTTTGGTTTCGGTCGGAGTTTGCGGATGCCGTAAAGTGGGGCCGAACTGGCCAGGCCCTACTTGACGTATCTGGCGTCGATTCGCAGTTTGGCCCATTCATGAAGCATACGTTGGCCCTTGCGGAGCGAGATGCCGGACGACCTGAATTGGCTTTGCCGATATTTCTGGATGGACGAGCGCTCTCTCAAGCCATTGATCCTGAGGAACTCGACGAACAGCGTGCTGCGGACCACTATGGAAATATAGGGCGGTGTTTACACTTCATGGGCCAAATTGATGCCGCCTTGGTTGCCTACCAAAAAGCTGCTCTGCTGTTAGGACGAGGGCCCGAGGCCGAGAATGTTATCAACAAAGCATATAGTCGCACCTGGATTGGCGAGTTACTTGCGGGAAGAGGCGAATTAAATAAGGCATATGCGTTCTTACAGAGCGCCGTTCGGTTGTGGCAACAGGTCGGACCGCCGAAAACTGCGGGCGTATTGGCCCTGATGAATGACATTCAGCTTCAGGCGTCCGATCCGCTTCGCATGGAGGAACGTGATGTCGAGAGGATTTGTATGGATTGGATACTTGGAAGGTAGGATGTGCGATAGGCCGCTGAATCTTTTGGGACAGGCCGTCACGATGGTTTGAGAGGAGGAGGAGCTACACCGCGGAGTTAGTCGAATGGTGGTTGTTTCGGCGAAAGCGGCCAGGGGCCGATCACAGGGCGGGGGAAAGTGTCAAAGGTCGTTTATAAGGGCGGTGCCTTGGCGGAGGTAATCCCTCAGGCAGATCCAGGCCGCAAACGCCGTTGACCTAGGATGGAATTCATGGAGTGTCCTGCTACCGTATTGCTTAGTGACGCCTTCGCCTTGCCGCCCGAGGCGCGTTCCGCGCTGATCGATTCTCTGATTGAGAGCCTTGAGGCTACCGTCGAGGATGGGGCGGAAGAAGCGTAGAAGCGAGAAGTCGAACTTCGACTGGAGCAGGTTGATGGCGGAGCCGTGGAACTGATCCCCTGGGTGTTGCACGGAAGCGTCTTCGCGGCCGACTGGATCCTTGAGCATCGGGCCATCGCGTATTCACCCTGCTGCGTTAATAGAGGTCGAAGGGGGCAATTGTCTGGTATGCGCAACGAGGCCGGCGGGCTCCAGAGGGATTTCTGGATGAGCTTGATCCTGCAATCGACCAGATCGGGAAAATCCGGAGTAGTATCCTTCCCATGAATTAGGGACCGCTGAATGGTCTTGCGGCGATTTCCTTTTAGTGATCGTACTTCGGGAGGCGGCGCATGAGGCGGAAGTCATCGCGATTGCTCATGGCGACCTCTGCCCGGGGCTACTGGCGGGAGCGCCTCCGATAGGCAGAGCATTTTTCGATAGTAAACCGCGAGGTCCAGGCGAACGCTCTTCGAATTGGCGCCTGTGCGAAGACGGCCCTCAGAACATTCACAGCGTCCTCGCCTGAGACTGCCGCGGGCACGCGGCGCAGATCTGCAAACGCAGCACGATCCAAGCTAGAGAATCAGGAGATGCGGATCGGCAAGAAATTCGTCGATTTCGGCGAGCCGGCTCCGGACGAGATTTTCTATGGTCTTTGTGGAGCAATTGCCGAGCCGGATCCAGAGAATCTTCGGTGGGCGCCCTTCAAGGAAACGTCTCTGGCGGAAGTCGGCGTCCTTCGTGATTATCGCGCCGCGCGGCGTATGTCCAAATCGTGGTGTCGTTGCCTCCCGAAGTCCGACGTCCCTTACATGGATCGCGCTGGGGAAACAAGCTGCCAGAGTCATGCACACGGGAGAAAGATTCTGATCGAAAAGCAGTCTCACGCCGGAATACTTGCCAATCGCCGTTCGCGATCGGCGGCAAAGGCGAGGCATGCCCGAATGTCTTCGTTGGTGAGATCGGGAAAGTCGTGCAAGATCTCGTCTTCAGACATCCCGGAGGCCAAGTGATCCAGTACGTCGTAGACTGTAATGCGCATACCGCGGACGCACGGCTTGCCGCCCATCTTGTCGGATTCGATTGTGATGATCTTGCGGTAATCCATGAGACCGGCTCCGGGATTCTATCCTCAACGGTAACAAAGACTTGCTCCATGGACGATTCGCGAGTCCTGGAAAGAGGGTTCACTGGAACGTCGATTCGTCGTCTGGAGCAGCGTTTCCAATTGCCCTCATGCCCATTTTCCCGCACTGTCTGGCGTACCCTGAAAAGAGAGCGTAGAGCATGGCTAGTCTTAATTGGTCACAGTGTCCCGCCGTGGAGAGCGTGCCGGGGCAGTTAAGCGGCGCGTGGGTATTTCGCGACACCCGGATGCCCGTTTCCGCGGTGTTCGAAAACATTGAAGCAGGCGCCAGCATTGAGGATATTATCGAGCAGTTCGACATCACGCGGGAGCAGATCGTAGCGGTGTTGGAATTCGCAGCGCGAAGCCTCGACGCGCCGCCTTCCGGGTACGCTCCCGCCCCGCAAACGGCCGATGCTCATTCTCTTTGATCACGTAACACCCGTAGGCGTTGCCCGAATCCTTAAGGGCCACACCGTTACAAAGGCTAAAGACCGGGGGTGGGATAAGCTGACCAACGGCGATTTGCTCGCTCAGGCCGAACGGGCCGGTTTCGACGTGCTTTTGACCGCCGACAAGAACATGCGTTATCAGCAGAACCTTACGGGACGTCGGATCGCTCATGTAGTATTGAGCACGCCACAATGGCCGTTTGTGAAACTGCATCTCGATAAAATCGCCGCCGTTGTAGACGCCGCCACTCCCGGGAGTTTGCAGAGGTAGACATCCCGTAACGTGTGAACTCGCCACAGGTTCCGCTGGGAGGCGAAACGCCGACAAGCCATTCGCTCAGTCCTGGAAATTGCTCGTTTATGAGTTTGGCGTAGGGTGGCGGTCGATAAACGCGTTCTCCGAGCGAACTAGATCTGAATTCCGCAGTCCTCCAGCCAAAGCTTGATTTCGTGCCGCGATGTGTGGGCGAGGCGGCCTCCCGTGAAACGGTCATCAGCGGATACTTCCCGAACGGCGAAGGGGGGAATGACTATAGCTGCGGCGTCCATGGCTGAATCGAACTCGATTTCGGCCAGCACCAAGCCTTCTAATTCGCCTTCGAAGACGTCGATGCCGAAAGGTGGGACGCTATGGCGGGTCTTGGTGATTTGCCTGGCAGGAAGCTGCGCAAAAACCAGGTGTTCGTCCTCGCGCAGGTACATGGTTGTGATGAGACCTTGTTGCGCGCCGGGGCCGGGCGATGGGATTTTCTGCGTGAGCTTGAAAACGGGTGAGCTGTGTTCTTCGGTCATCTGGCGTAAACGCAAGGACGTGCCGTCGATGTAGCGATCGGTAATGCGGCGCGTGCGGACGATTTCTGCGTCTTTTGGAACGCCGGCGAGAAGGAATCGGCGTTCGCGCTCTATCCGGGCGTATTTGTGTTCCGACCGCATTGCCAGATTTTCCCTCAAACCGGTCACGCGTATTCGGCTAAATCGGCGGGCGCGGGCAAAGTGTTGCATTCGAACCGGATACGTTGGCGGCGGAGAATTTTGGGCTGGTTTCTGGGAGTGGCTTGGACTGGGGCGCGTGGTAGTAGTTGGACTGGAGGTTAAGGCGACTGGGACTGGCAAGGGACGTTTTCATGGCTTGGAAACGGGGGACGCGGGCCGAGGAGGCGAATCCGTGTGCGATGGCGGAGAGCGAGTTTGCGCGGACGCGGCTCGGGTTTGTGGCGGACGAGCGGCAGGCTGCGGTGCTCGACTCACGGGCGAAGCGCGGGATTTTGAATTGTACGCGACAGTGGGGGAAATCGACGGTGCTGGCGGTAAAGGCGGTGCATCGGGCTTGGACGCGGCCGGGGAGTTTGGTGCTGGTGGCGAGTCCTTCGGAGCGGCAGAGCGGGGAATTTGTGCGTAAGGCGGCGGGGTTTTTGGGGCGGTTGGGAGTGAAGCGCAAAGGGGACGGGGACAACGCAACGTCGTTGGCGCTGCCGAATGGGAGCCGGATTGTGGGACTGCCGGGGACGGAAGGGACGGTGCGCGGGTTTTCGGCGGTCTCGATGCTGTTGATCGACGAAGCGGCGCGGGTGGAGGATGCGACTTACAAGTCACTGCGACCGATGCTGGCGGTGGGGGATGGCGATTTGTGGGTGATGAGCACGCCGTGGGGGAAGCGCGGATTCTTTTACGAACTGTGGGAGCACGGCGGCGATGGGTGGGAGCGGCATATGGCGCCGGCGACGGAGTGCGGGCGGATTCCAGCGTCATTTCTGGAAGAGGAGCGGCGCGAGTTGGGGAGCCGGTGGTTTGCGCAGGAGTATTTGTGCGAGTTCGTGGATGACGGGTCGGGATGGTTCGGGCGCAGTCTGGTGGAGGCGGCTTTGAGCGGGGACGATCCGCTGTGGTTGTGAGCCGGACTATGTTTGCGATTGGGGTGGATTTGGGGCAGCGGCGGGATTATTCGGCGGTGGCGGTGGTGGAACGGGTACAGGGCGCGGCGGGCGCGTTTGATTATGTCCATTGGAGACAGAAAGAGAACGCGGCGGATGAGTGGGTGGTGCGGCATTTGGAGCGGATGCCGTTGGGGACGCCGTACACGGATGTGACCGCGCGGGTGGTGGAGATTGCGCGCGATCCGAAACTGCGCGGGGATTGCCAACTGGTGGTGGATGCGACCGGGGTGGGGATGCCGGTGGTGGATATGCTGCGGGCGGCGGGTCCGGGGTGCGGGATTGCGGCGGTGTGGATTACGGGCGGGCAGGGGGAACGGTTCGACGGGAAAGTTTGGCATGTGCCGAAGCTCGATCTGATGGCGCGATTGCAGGCGCTGCTGGAACAGAAGCGGATCAGGATTGCGCGGCGGATGCGCGAGACGGGGACGCTGGTGAGAGAGCTGTTGAATGTGACCTCGGCAAGGCGGGCCAGCGGGCGGGTGAGAGTGGGCGCGGATGGCGCGGGGGAACATGACGATCTGGCGCTGGCAGTGGCTCTGGCGGTTTGGGCGGGGCGGCGCGGAAAAGTCGGCGAACAGGGGAGGCGGCTGCCGTGCGAGTAGGGAGCCGCTTCGATAAAAGGCTCGGCGGTGCGCCGCTAACAGGCTGGTGAAAAAGACAAATGGGCCGCGGATGAACGCAAATCAAAGCGGATAAGCCCATGTTTTCGATCTGCGTTGATCAGCGTTTATCCGCGGTTGACTGATTTCAGGTGTTTTTCAGCAACTTGTTAAGCTTTGTCGCTTTTGAGCCGGTTTCGTTTTCCCGGCTCCTGTTTCGGCATTTGCTGGTCCGCGGCTGGAAGCTCCGGCTTGGGTAGCGAAGTTGCGCCGAATCGCGCAAAGCTCACGAGGCCGCTGGTGCTGGGCATTACCGGCGGCTTCGCTTTCGCGTCTCCAAAGCGGAATGCCGAGGTCAAATCGCCAAATGTCTTGCGGCGCCAGTCGGTGATGTTCGGCTCGCGCACGCCGGTAAATTTCTCGAGCAACTGCAGCACTGAGGTGTGGTCGAATGATTCGCTGGCGACCCATCCGCCCGCGGTCCATGGCGAGATGATGATACACGGCACGCGGAAGCCTCCGCCAATGGGAAGCGCGTCCACATATTCGCCGGGCGTTCCTTGGGGGGCGAAGGGTGGCGGCACATGGTCGAAGAGGCCATCGTTCTCGTCATAATTCAGAATGAAGGCCGTTTTCGCCCAAACGTCGGGATTGGAGGCGATGGCATCGATCTTGGACGCTACAAACTGCGCGCCATCGGCCGGCATATGGTCCGGATGCTCGTTTTGAAAACTGGTAGGGCAGATCCAAGATACGGCCGGCAGCTTGTCGTTTCGCGCGTCGTATTCGAATTGTCCCTCGGGAGCGTGCACCAGCGCTTTCTGGTAGAGCGGCGATGTAGACGGAGCGTCGCGAAAAGCTTTGAAGTTCTGCAGCATGCTGTGGCCGTGGCCGTCTTCCTGTTGATAGACCTTCCAACTCACGCCGGCATTTTCCAACCGCTCCGCATAGGTGGTCCACGTGTATCCGCCGGGGGGCGCGACGTTGCGGAGGATCGGGCCGCCGCCGGTCCCTTGCGGATCGATCATTCCGGTCATCCAATACATGCGGTTGGGCCACGTGGGTCCCATGACCGAACAAAAGTAGGAATCGCAAAGGGTGAAGGATTCGGCGAGGGCGAACTGAAATGGAATATCGGCGCGCGTGTAGTAACCCATGACATAGGGTCCGTTCACGCCGTCGGCCTTGCGATGCGCGGGCAGCCAACGGTCCATGCGTCCGCCGGCCCAGGCTTCGTGCTGCACGGCCCAGGCGTGACTGGTCGAGGGAATCTTTTGGGCGCTGCTGGATAGCGTGTTCAGGTGGAAGGGCAGGGTGTAGCCTTTTGGATTCTGGTCGTCGGGCTGATAGAACACGCTCTTGCCCGTATCGAGGGTAATGGCGTGCGGATCATCGAACCCGCGCACGCCGGAGAGGGTTCCGTAGTAGTGATCGAAGGAGCGGTTCTCCTGCATGAGCATCACGATGTGTTTGATGTCGCGAAAGGATCCGCGCTGCGACGGTTCCTGCGCGAGCGCCTTGCGGACGTTGGGCGGCATCAAAGCGGCGGCCGCGGCAATGGCTTTGGCTGTATCGATCAATAGCCTGCGGCGCGTGGGGCCGGCGGCCGGCGGGGGTGCGTTTGGAGGAATGGACATCGTCGGAAACAGCGTACCTCAGTTTTATTACCGGAGAATGAACGCGATTCGTTGGAGACCGACGATCGCGAGATAGCTGTTTATTGGCGTCGCGCTGCCCGGCGCGCTTCTGATGCTGGCCGCGGGCGGTTTCCGTACGCCGAAGCGCGTCGGCGGAATCATGAGTAAGCAGGTCCGGCGCAGGTTAAGGAGTGTTATGGAAGCAGATGCCGCCGCTTGCATGGCGCTTAATCTGACTATGATCAAATCATCGGAGCGCTGTGAAGCATATCGAGCAAGCCCGGGTCGAGTGGGCCATGTTGGCCATGATCGGCGTGGTTTGCGCCGTGCTTTCGTTTTTGCAATACCGGTGGACAGGGGAATTGAGCCGGGCTGAGCCGGCGCTCTTACGCGCCGGGCTCAACGAGCAGGTTGGCCGCCTGGTGCAGTTTTTCAACCAGGAGATACGGGAGGACTGCACGGCGTTATTGCCTGACGCGAAGGAGATTCGGGAGCGCGGCACGATGGAAGCTCATCGGACGCAGTACGCGCAGTGGATCTCGGCGCATGAGCGGGCGGTTTTCACGCGGATCGGCATCGCGGTTCCAGAGCACGGAGCGCTGAAGCTTTACGACATTGACGGTGAGGGCCGAATCGCACCCGTTGAGTGGCCGGAACAATGGGAGACGCTGCGAACGGGCATGACGGCTCGGATGAACGGCATCGGCCGGCCTCCTAATGCGCCGCCGGATTCGAATGTGATCGAAATTCCGGTATTCGGGGACGCAGCCTCGCGCGGGTTGGAACTCGAATGGATGATTTTGGATGTGAGCGAAGATTACCTGCGGCGCGACTTACTGCCGCACTTAGTCAGGGAATACCTGAACCCCGGCCGCGAGTCGGTCTACGACGCATCGATCAGCTGGGCCAACAGGGGCGGCGTGATCTATTCGACTCGCAGGGACGGTGGGAGCGTGGCGGCGGAAGCGGATGCAACCGCGGGAATGTTTTCGGCCGACATGGGCGTCGCGCCTCCGGGTGGGCGCGGACGGCAGCGCGATGAAAGACGTTTCGCGCGGTGGACGATTGCGGTTCGGCACCGTGCGGGTTCGCTCGATGCGGCGGTGGCGCGCGCGCGGGGGCGAAATCTGATTGCGTCATTGATTCTGGTGGGGCTCTTGGGCGGCACGGCGTGGGCATTGGTGCGGTATACGGCTCGATCGCGACGTTTGGCGGAAATGCAGTTCCGATTCGCGGCCGGCGTGTCGCATGATCTGCGCACTCCGCTGACCGCGATTCGAGGGGCTGCGTTCAACCTTGTGGAGGGCGTGGTTAGTGAGCCGGCGGCGATTCGGCGCTACTTGAAGCTGATCCTGCGGAATGCGGAAGAACTGACATCGATGATTGAAAATGTTCTGGCGTTTTCGGCGTCGATGCAAGCGCAGAGGGAGAAACGGGGCGAAGCGTTTGCGGTAGGCGATCTGCTGCAGCGCGCTGTGGCGAGCATGACGCAGGAGATTGAACAGGCGGGCTGTCATATCGAAGTGACGGTGGCGCCCGGGCTGCCGCACATTGCGGGCGATCCGAGCGAGCTCGAGTTGGTTTTTCGGAACCTGATTGGGAATGCGATGCGCCATGGCGGCGGGGGCAACTGGATTGGAGTATCGGCAGCGCGATGCGATGATGATGGCGTTGAAATTCGGGTATGCGACCATGGCCCGGGGATTGCGGAAGCGGAGCGGGAGAGGATTTTCGAACCGTTCTATCGCGGCGAGCAGACACGCGCGCAGAGGGTGCCAGGCACCGGCCTGGGGCTGAGTCTGGTGAAGAGTACGGTTGAGCGATATCACGGCACGATACAAGCGCACAACTCTCCGGGCGGGGGCGCGCAATTCACGGTGCGGTTTCCAGCGCAGCCGGAACCGGTATGACTTCCCGCATTTTGCTGGTTGAAGACGCGCCGGACGTCCAGATGATTGTTGCGGATCTGCTGCGGGGGCACGGCCACGAAGTGATTGTCTCCGGGGACGGCGGCGAAGGTTTGCGCGTGGCGGCCGAACAGCGGTTCGACTTGATGATTCTGGACGTGATGCTGCCCGGGATGGGCGGCTTCGAATTGTGCAGCGCGGTTCGCGAACGCGGGTTTGACGGGGCGGTCCTGATGCTCACTGCACGGGCGCAAGTGGATGACCGGGTAGAAGGCTTGAACATGGGAGCGGACGATTACCTGATCAAGCCGTTCGATTCGAAGGAGCTGCTGGCGCGGGTGAGCGCGCTGCTTCGCCGTTTGGGAAAGACGCCTCTGACGCCGGTGTTGCAGTATCAGTTCGGCGACGTGAAGGTGGATTTCGAGCGGCGTGAAGTGTCGCGCGACGGAGTGCCGCTCAATCTTGCCGCCAAGGAACTGCAACTGTTGCGGCAATTGATCGATCATCGCGGGCAGGTACTTTCGAGGGAGCGGCTGTTATCGCGCGTGTGGCACGACCAGCCTTATATCGGACCTAGGACAGTGGATGTTCACGTCGCGTGGTTACGCCAGAAGCTTGAGGAAAATGCACAGGCGCCGCGCCACATTGTAACGGTGCGAGGCGAGGGCTACTGTTTTGAGCCTTGAGTTATCTCTGAGAGGATAACAATCCTTAACGTCACCAGACTTCGCGGGGCGCGTAAATAGGTAGTAAGACATGGAACGAGGCATGGAACGAATCTATTTCAGGGAACTGACTCTTGGCATGATGCCGCGTGTGCTCGTTCTGCTTTTTGTGTTGTGGAACATACGGCCGGAGCGCGCCGAGGCGCACTCCATGTATCAGGCAGCGGTTGTGCTCGATTTCCACGGGGGGACGGTAGAGGCTGAACTCCAATTGCCGGTGGAGCGACTACAAACCGCATTGGGAATATCACTGACAAGGCAGAGCATCGATCGCGAGAGTGCGCGCGTTACGGAGTACATCGTCAGTCATTTCTCGGCGACCCTGGCAGATGGCCGGCCATTTCGCATCGATGAGATTGGTTTTCCGCACTTGTTCAGCATTGATGGCGCGCCGTATGTGGTGGCGCGTTTTCGTCTCACGCCGCCAGGGGACTCAGGCGCCGATCTGTTCGACCTGCATTGCGACGTTTTGCTGGATCGCATCCCGGCGCAGGTAACCCTGGTCTCGACGCGCACGGATTGGCGGACGAGCACATTCGCTAACGACCCGCAGCTTATCGGCGTACTTCGCGAGGGAGACCGGACGGTTCGTATCGACCGCAGGGATGGGAACTGGTGGCATGGCTTCGGGAGCCTGTTCCGGCTGGGCATGCGGCACATCGCGGAAGGGACCGACCATCTTCTGTTCCTTCTGGCGCTACTGCTTCCCGCGCCGCTGGTGGCGGTTCACGGAGAATGGTGGCGCTATGCGGGCGTTAGGCGCTGCCTTTTGCAGATTGCCAGGGTGGTCACGGCGTTTACGCTCGGGCATTCAGTCACTTTGGCCGCGGGCGCCATGGATCTTGTCCGAGTTCCGAGCCGCTTGATCGAGACGCTGATCGCGGTCTCGATACTGGTTTCGGCGGTGCATGCCTTCCGTCCAATCTTCCCGGGCCGGGAAGCGGTGATCGCCGGATGCTTCGGACTGGTGCACGGTCTGGCATTCGCGACTACGCTGGCGGAACTTGGATTGGGGCCGTGGGAGCGAGCCGCCGGCATCTTCGGTTTCAATCTTGGCATTGAGGCGATGCAACTCATGGTTGTCGCGGCGGCGCTGCCGTCGCTGATCTTGCTTAGCCGATCTCCCGTCTATTCGCCGATTCGAATTGGCGGGGCTTTGTTCGCGGGCGTTGCCGCAACGGGGTGGATCGCGCAACGGCTTTGGGGCGCGCCGAATCCGGTGGACGCGGTGGTGGCGGCGCTGGCGCAACGCGCGATTTGGATCGCGCTCGGACTGACGTTGTTGGCCATTGTTATTAGAAGGAGGAGTTTCTTTATGAGAACAGCTCGAGTCTTATCGGTAAGCGTGTTGACGCTTGTTTCGCTGTCAGGCGCGGTCGCGCAAACAGCAACCTCTCGAATCGTGACCGCCGCGAACACTTTTCTTTCGACGCTGGATGAGAAGCAGCGGCAGAGCGTAGTGTTCGCATTCGATGACGAACTACAGCGCAAACGCTGGTCCAACTTCCCGATTGCGATGGTTCCGCGGGGCGGCATGGCGATGAAGGATATGACTCCGGCCCAGCGTTCGGCCGCGATGGATCTGGTTTCGGCCGCACTTAGTAAGCGAGGCTTCGAGAAGGTTCAGCAAATCATGGAGGGTGACGAGGCGAACAAGACGAGCGAGGGTAACGGGCCGCCTCGCGGCGGCGGAAACCAGCCGCAATTCGGCAGGGGGCCGGATGGTCCGCCAAACGGCAGAGGCGGCAATCGCCCTCCTCCGGATGGAAGAGGGGGCGGCGGTCCGCGCGGCGGCAGGGGAGGAGGAGGCGCAATGTTTGGCAAAGATCTTTACTACGTCTCCATCCTCGGCACGCCCTCAGAAAAGAACCCGTGGATGTTGCAATTTGGGGGGCACCATTTGGCTCTGAATATCACGATCGCGGGGGAGCGAGGCATTCTGACGCCAACGCTTACCGGCGCACAACCCGCTCTCTTTACACTCAATGGGAAGACCGTGCGACCGCTGGGCGGGGAAAGTGACAAAGCGCTTGAGTTACTCAACTCACTGGACGAGAACCAGCGGAAACAGGCCATTCTGAATTACCGCGTGGCGGATCTTGTGCTGGGCCCCGGGCAAGACGGGAAAACGATACAACCGGAAGGTCTGAAGGCTTCGAACATGAACGATAAGCAACGCGCCGTTCTGCTCGATGTCATAGCGGAATGGGCGGGTATCATCCACGAGAGCGCGGCGGCAGAGCGCATGGCGGAGCTGAAAGCCGATCTCAACGAGACCTGGTTCGCCTGGAGCGGAGCCACTACCGCCGCGGCGGGGCGCAATATCACCGCGTACTACCGCATTCAGGGGCCGCATTTGGTGATTGAATACTCGCCACAGCAATTGGGCGGCGATCCCTCATTGCATGTGCACACGATGTATCGCGACCCCACGAACGACTACGGCAGAAAGCCTGGGGAGAAATGAGGACCAGACTGGTTGCCGTGGCAATGCTTGCTCTGGCCGGAACGCCGGCGTTGGCGCACCGGCTCGACGAGTATCTGCAAGGCGCAATCGTCTCGATAGACAGAGACCGGCTGCAGGTACAGATGACGCTGACGCCGGGTGTTTCGGTATTTCCGGTCCTAATCGCGGCTATAGATACTGATGGGGATGGAGCGATCTCAGAGAAGGAGCAACGTGATTATATTGGGCGGGTTCTTAAGGATCTGTCGGTCACCATCTACGGTCATCGTTTGACGCCGCAGTTGCTCTCGCTGCGATTTCCAACGATGGAAGAAATGAAAGAGGGACGAGGCGAGATCCAGTTCGACTTCAACGCCGATCTGCCTCGCGGCGGCAACAGGCGCAAGGTTGTTTTCGAAAACCATCATCAAAGCCGGATCTCGGCTTACCAGGTGAATTGCCTGATTCCGCGAGACCCGAATATCCGTATCGCAGCGCAAGTCCGCAATTACTCGCAATCGGTCTATCAATTGGAGTACGTGGAGAGCGAGGCGCTTTCCGGCGCGCCGTCAATGGCATTGTTGTCAGGGTACGGCGGATGGGTGGCGGGTAGCGCGCTTGTTCTGTTCACGGGGTTGCTGCTCGTGTGGCGAAAGAAGGCCGGGATTCCTCTTCCGATGCTGGCACGTCTTCGACGCGGCTAGACATTGGGCATATAAGGCACTTGCTCGATATACTTCCGCTCCGGTCCACGCGGATCGTCTTCTGTGCGTACCTTGTCATCGAAGATCATGGTCGGCCGGCGCGTCAGATCGAAGACCGGCCACTTAGGCACATGGCCGTTATTTGGATTACCGGTTTTCGCAAAGGCGATATAGCTCTCGCTCACGGCGTCCGCCATGGCTTGCGCGCGTGACTGCTGTTCGAGGGTCCGCCCACCATTCCGGGAGCAAGAGCGACGTTGTCGAAGGCGAACGGCAGATCCATCGTATGGGGCGCTTTGTAACGACCGTCCGCGGCGGGAGAGATCCAGTCCATTTGGTAGACCCACGTTCGCTTCTGAGTTTCCGGATCGCCAGCGCGTTTTTCGGCGGCAACTTGCTCGGCGCGCCAGACGCGGGTATCGGTTGTGATCTGGAAGTAGACATCGGCCGGCGAGTACCCCGGATGCCAGGCGCGGTATTTGGCCACCATCTCTTCCGGATTGAAGTCGCAGAGACGCTCCGCTGGCCTTCAGCGCGGGCACGACGCCGTCCCATTCGAGCGCGAAGAGATCGACTCCCGGAACTCCGCCGAGAAACCGCGTCTCATCGTGCGTGTTGCCAAGAATCAGCGGCACGTCGAGTGAAACCGGCGCGGGTTGGGGCCAAAATGGGTTCTGCGGCAAGGAGCGTCCGTCGGTTACCGGACCATAGGATCCGGCGACGCGCGCGGCTTGTTTGATCTGGGCTACGGGCATGGTGCGGATGGCATCGATATTTCCGGGTTTCAGGTCCAGTTCCTGGAGCACGGAGCGCGCCCGTTCGGTCGCGCGATCTCGGGGAGCGCTGGCGATCAATTGACCGCTCATGCAAATCACGCGGTGCACCAATCCCCTGGCCGGGGGCATTGCCATCAAGGTGGAGCACTTACCTCCGCCGCCCGATTGTCCGAAGATCATGACGCGGCTGGCGTCGCCGCCGAACTCGGCGATGTTGTCGTGAATCCAACGGAGCGCGAGCACGAGGTCCAACTGTCCGGCCATGCCGGAGTCTTCGAATCCGGGACCACCTAACTCCGCGAGATAGAGGAATCCGAAGGCGTTGAGCCGGCCATTTACGGTTACTACTACGGCGTCGCCACGATGAGCTAAACGGTTTCCGTCGTACAGCACGCTGTTCACGGTTCCGTAGGTATATCCGCCGCCGTGGAAATAGACCATCACGGGGCGCTTTCCACCATCGCGCAGGCCGGGCGTCCAGACGTTCAGGTGAAGACAATCTTCGCTTTCGGGCCCTTCATCGGGGGGCATGCGGCAGGTGTTGCGCGGACGGGGCGCAGCCTTCGGTTAGCCGGGCGCGGGCGTTTTTCTGGGGGCGGGAGGCGCGGCGTATGGCTGGATGGTTCGTGGTCCCCATGTCACGCAAACCTTGACGCCATCCAACGGCGCCGGGGGTTGGGGCGCGGCGAACCTGGTCTGGGCGGTATCCATGCCATAGGGGACGCCGCGATAAACAAAGATGCCGTTCTCGACGCGGCCACGGACCATGCCGGAGGAAGTTTTCGCGCCGGCATCCTTCTCGCCGGCGCCGTGTAGCAATGCCGGCATCAGGGCCGGAGTCAGGCCGGCCGCGCTGTAACGCAGGATCTGTCTGCGGGTCACATCACCTTGCCTTCTTCTTGTGTCATGCCAACCATCGAACAGTAGTATGCAAAAGCAGGTGGCGAGACTTTTGCCGTGTCTTGGATCCGGCGGAAGGGCACATCGGGCCGATCACGAAAAGCGCGGAGCCATGGAACAAGAGTGACTGGCTCTCGTCCATGACCCCGCGTTGTTCGTGCGCGTCTCTTCCATTCGCGAGCCCGAGAAACGGTGAATGGAGATCACTTGCGCAAAGCAAGCTGGATCACCGCCAGGGTCGGCGCCGCACCATTACGCGCTAGTTCCTTTTCACGCGTCGACTGTGGCATGGCCAGCCCAAACGACGCGTCGCCACCCCAAATTTCAGCCAGGAAATAATCTGCGCCGTAGCGGCGGAATACCAGCCTTGGGGACGCCTCGGACTTCTTGCCTGCGACCGTGAAGGTAGAAATGGCTGCCGCGCCGTTTCCGTCCATCTGCGTCATCCACGCCATCGTGTGGCTAGAAGTTGCAGCGATGCGGTAAGCCCCCTGCGGCATCGCGTTAGAGCCCATATGGAAACTGAACGGCACATCCGCCGTCAAGGTTTGCGCTTGGGCATGAATGGCAGCGACAGCCGCCAGGGCGATTCCGATATATAAACTGCGATTGATCCGGCTCTTCATATTGACCTCCTATTTACGGTCGCTTGCGTAATTGCAACGGCTTGGCCAAACGGTAAGTGCTTGATTCCAATAGGAATCGAAGGCGGATTAGACTAAGATGGCTATCTGTTCGGATAGACCTGAAACCGTTCGGATAGAGAGGGGGTGCATTGCGACTGCGTCATGCCCTGTGGTATGGACCTTAAAATAGAACCGAATGGCCGAGCCGTCTTTGAACGAGATCCTTCCGTCCGCATTGGCGCTCTCCAGAGAGGCGGGCAGGGGAGCAGAGCAATTGTTTCGCGGCCGTATCTCCGAGCGTTTCCCCGATCACGCGATTCTGGGCGAGGACTTTGGCCCGGGGCAGGATGCGCGACGCGAAGCACCTGTGGCTGCTCGGGACGGCCCCGTTCGCCATTGGATTGCCGCTGTCCGGGACGCTTATCGAATATCTACGCGACGGCGACCCTTACGTAGGCGTCATCGGGACACACACGCTCGGTGAGACCATATATGCGGCGGCAGGCCAAGGCTGCTGGAATCAACGGGACGGATGCCACCGCGGCGAGTGCGGACCTCGGCGGTGACAGATCTGGAGACAGCATTCGTGGTTTCAACCTCGGCTCGAACAGACAGACCTCGACCCTCGCGATCCGAAGCCGTCAGTTCGTCTCTCGCCGTTGTACAAGCGCGCGAAGCGGTTTCGTTGGTCGGGGTTGCATCAACCATGGCGCAGCGTTGGCGCCGTGTGTACGCGAGGCGGAGGAGCGCAGAGTTCCTTTGAGGGCGGCGGGGATATCGTTTGGCAGCCGAGCCCGGTCGCGTCCGCCAATCCGACGCTGCACGCGCAGGCTTCGCAGTCTTTTCGGCTGGAGAGCAGCCAGAGGACTAGGGTTTAGCGAATAGGAAGCGCTTATGGGACGCCTCATCTCAGTCAATGTAGGTCTGCCTCGGGACGTGGCATGGCGGGGAGAGACCGTTCACACGGGCATCTGGAAGAAGGCGGTGCAAGGCAGGAGGATGGTCCGTCAACTCAATGTCGTTGGCGACGGTCAGGGCGATCTTGCCGGCCATGGCGGAGAGCATCGGGCCGTAATGGTGTATCAGACGGATGCTTATCGCTACTGGGAAACTCACCTCGGCCGAAATGATTTCAAGTTCGGCCAATTCGGTGAGAATCTTACGGTTGACGGTTTGTCCGATGCCGACGTGTGTATCGGCGATCGTTACCGTATTGGCGGCGCGCTTTTCGAAGTGACGCAGCCGCGCGTTACGTGCTATCGCGTGGGCATCAGAATGAACGAGCCGGCGATGGCCGCTCTGCTGGTGTCTCACCACCGGCCCGGCTTTTACTTCCGAGTGCTTACCGAAGGCGAAGTAGGGGCCGGTGACGAAATTACCAAGATTGCCGACGGACCCGAGCGCGTCTCCGTAGCCGATATCGACGCCCTCCTTTATTTGCCTGGCCATCCACGCGAACAACTGGAGCGCTCATTGCGTATACCGGCTCTCAGCCCTGGCTGGAAAAGCTCCTTGCAAGCGCTATTCGATCGAGGCGATGCGGAGTCCGGAAACCCCGGACTGACTGGCTCTACGGAGCCATCGCCCGCTTGGCCCGGCTTTCGTTCCCTGCGAGTTGCCAGGGTGGACCGGGAGAGCGCCGACGTGATTTCGCTGTCACTGGAAGAAATGGACGGGTCTCCCCTGCCCGCGGCGCTGCCGGGCCAATTTCTAGTCTTTCGGCTGCACATCAAGCCTGGGACTCCAGCGATCCTCCGTAACTACTCGATGTCGGGACCGCCAGGCGTAAATTCGTATCGGGTGAGTATCAAAGTCGAGGTGAATGGCGTCGCGAGCTCGTTTGTGCACGATCATGTAAGGGCGGGCGACCTTCTGGAGGTGAGTGCGCCGCGCGGGGCTTTCACGCTGCGGTCAGGCGACGCGCCAGTGGTGCTGGTGAGCGCCGGCATCGGGGCCACGCCGGTACTCGCGATGCTTCACGCCCTCGCCGAGGCGGAGTCTTCCCGCGAGGTCTGGTGGGTACACGTAGCACGCAACCGCAAGGAACATTCTTTCGCGAAAGAATCGCGCGGCCTGCTGCAAAAACTCGCGCGCGGCCACAGTCATATTGTGTATAGCAGGCGCGAGCCCGAGGATCAGCTCGGCATCGATTACGATTCTGTTGGACACCTGACCGTACCGCTTCTCGATCAGCTCGGCGTAGTTCGAAATTCTGATTTCTATCTCTGCGGGCCGCCGTTGTTCCTGCGCGATTTTGATGCAGGCCTGCGAGCATGGGGCGTTAACTCAAGGCAAATTCACGCGGAGCTTTTTGGACCAAAGGAGCCACTCAAGCCGGGTATCGCTGGTTCTCCTCGACCTTCTCCGCATTCTCCATTGGGGACTCCCGGTTTTGGCCCTCAGATTTCGTTTACGCGAAGCGGGCTCGCAGTCCCGTGGAATGCGCGTTACCAAAGCTTGCTGGAACTCGCGGAAGCCTGCGACGTTCCGGCACGTTGGTCCTGTCGTACCGGTGTCTGCCACACCTGCGAATGCGCATTGATTGGAGGCGCAGTCGACTATGATCCGGCGCCTCTGGAGCCTCCAGGCGGCGGAAGCCTATTGATTTGCTGTTCACGGCCATCGGGCGATGTTGAGATTGATCTGTAACTCTTGCTCCGAGTGATTACGCGGTTGGCCGCGATCATCGATCCGCTGCCTTGTTCGGCCCGTTAAGCCCAAATATCGTAGTTCCGGGTGGGCGTCCGCTATTGCTATTCCGCGCGCTTCAGCCGGATCGCGCCGTTGCCGGTGGTGATGTGAATCAGGGGCCCTCCGGCGCCGAGATTGAAATCCTGATTTTGCGAGCGCGGATTGCCGGCGAGCGGCAGGGGGAAATCGGACTGGATGCGGCCGTTGCCGGTCTCGGCTCGGATGTGGGCGGAATAGGAAGAAGGGGTTGTGACGGTGACCGCGCCATTATGCGTACCGACTTCGAATTGACGGCCTTCCCACGTTCCGCCGGCGAGCTCGGCTTGGATTGCGCCGTTGACGGTGGTTCCGCTGACATCGCCGGCTACGCGTTGGAGGCGCACGGCGCCATTGTTGACATCGAAATGCAGGTTGCCGCGAACGTCGGAGATGGTGATTGCGCCGTTGCTGGTCTTTAGGGTCAGATCGGTGGTTTGCGGGACGAAGATTTCATAGCTGACGCTCCACGAGGAATTCTCGCCGGTTTGGGGTCCATTGGCGTGCACTTGGCCGCCAGAACCGTCAATCAAGACCTGGGTGGCCATGATGGCGGCAGACGCTTCGCTATCTGCGCGAGTTTCGATGCGCGCACGAACCAATACGTCGCCGCGAAGAGCGCCTTTGACGGAGATGGCACCGTTACGGCCTTCATCCACGTTCAGGCGGCCGATGGACGGGTAGGTTTGTTCGCGAATCTCGCAGTGGCGAACAGCATCGCCATCGCGGCCGGCATTGCCGCAGGTGAGTTGGTGTTCCGTATTGTTCTGCAACTGGGCGAATAAGGGAAAGCCCGGACCGGCGAGAGCGACCGAAACGGCGACAGTGAGCAGAGACTTCATTGAATCCTCCTGGCGGCCGGCGATGGGATTGGAGATGCGCTGCCGTCAGGGTGGATACCGGCGAATCGGGAAAAGGTTACATTAGCGCGCGTAAACTGGCTGCATTAATGGCGCGGCGCGGATGGTTCGTCAGTTCCAGGTAGTTGGCGGTGGGCCGGGCGGTCCCGCCGGTCACCGCTTCGCTACCTTGCTCCTCCCAACATTCGATTGCTCCATTGGCTTAGCAGCTTGCAGGGCTCTGGTTCAGGCTGCCGTTCGCGACCCATGGGACAAATGTTGAGATCGACCTGTAACTCTCTGTTCGGGTGATTACAAGGTACTCTATCGAAGAGGAGAAATGGCATGCCCGTATCATTCTCAAAGGACATTAAGCCAATGTTTCGGGAAGTCGACATCGACCACATGAAGGTTTACGGTGTGAATCTGGACGACTACCAATACATGGCAGACGCGACGAACAATTACGCGAATGCGCAAGCTGTGCAGGATACCCTGGCGGATCAAAGTATGCCGCCTGGCGGCCCATTCTGGACCGAGGCGCAGCTCACTCTGTATGACAAATGGAAGGCGGAGGGTTATCAGCCCTGACCGTTTCTAGAATGAATCCAGATGGAGCCCGATTCGATGAGCGCGCCCCAAATGGGTACGAGGCATACGGGCTGTCGCCCAGGTGGTAAAACCCGGGTTGTGACAATCGAGCAACCCTGGGATCCTTTTGGAGATTTTCCTGGATTGGTGCGCGCAGTGAAATTTGCTGTTTGAGGGGAACTCTCCTGCGTCGTGGGCTTTGGGCCGGACGCCTGGGACCGGCTTTTGGGACCGCCGCAGAGGACATTCATGATGGTACGTTTCTCGCGCAAAAGGGCGGTTTTGACATCGATTCTTTGGTTGGCGGCCGGAACTGCGTGGCCTCCGCGGCAGGCGCCGATCTGGCGCACCGAATTCTCGGTGAATTGAAGGATCTCGATAATCTGATGATACAGGGCGATCGATCCGCTGCCAGATTATTTCCGGGAGACCAGAGAGATTTATGCGCTGGTTCGAGAAATCGAATCGGCGCAACCTCGCCCGAACGATGCGAATGGAAGGGTGATGCGCGGATTGAGCGTTTCCTCGACCGATGCAAATCCCTGGACGGATTTTGCAGACTGGCGCACTAACATCACGAACGAGATCATGCAGCAGGGGGATAACACGAAGGCGGTGCTGGATCGCCTACCCCAGCCCTCTCAGAAAACAGGCGACCCGGCGCCGGCAGTGGGGTTGTGGCTGCCCTCGCCGCGTCCATGCCCGGGAACCAACGGCGGCATGCAAGTCTCGATTCATCCGTTCGCGATCGACCCGAGCTGGGACAGCAAGTATCAGAGGCTCACGCAGGACATTCACACTTACGTTCAGGGAGGTCCCGATCAGCCCACCTACACAAAGATTCAGCAGTTGAAGGCACAGTCGGATTCACTTGGATGGGGAAGCGACGGGGCGCGATCTACGGGACGCTCGGCCTGGGACTAAACCCGTACAACACGCAGGTGGAGTATGTCGGCGGGATCAGCTTTTCGTGGAGATTTATAATGTTCGGACCTCTGGCTCATCTGGGACATGACAGCTACCTGACGCAGGGCGAGACAGTGAACCAGGTTTGGTGCGTATATGGCACGCCCGCGAGCGGGGGCCCTCCGGCGTGCGCGGGCGGGCCGCCGGCGCCTTCAACGAAGATGTTTTGGAGAGGAGCGATTGCGTTTGAAATCGCAGTGCGGATACCGACGACGTACAGCGTCACAAATCACTAAGGTAGGTCCACATTTCATCCAGCTTGGAACGGTCCGGGAGAAATAGTTGTGGTCGATCCGAAGAAGTAGTTGAAGCCGTACAACCGCCGCAAGGATCGCGGGAATCCGCCATGGGACTAACAGCCGAACCTGCACCATATACTGTTTTGCTTGGCCGAGGCATACGCTGCCTCAGCCGTGAGCAGCAGGAAGGTCAGGTCTCCTGCAGATCGAGCCCGACAACACGATCCCAGTGGCTCAGATAGCCGATGGAGAGATCCTGGGGATTTGGTAGTCGAACGCACTGCCGCGCGAGTAGCGCGTGCGAACTGGCTTCACTCCTTCGAAAACTGTTTCCGGATTTTGGCGATGTCTTCATGAGACGGAGGCCAATTTGTGTCGCAGGTATTGCAGTGGAACACCAGCGCGCCGGACTTCAGGGCGGCTTCGAATTCCTCCTGGCTGTATGTAACGGTCTGGTTGTGGTCGTTGGGACAAACGATTTCGAAATCAATACGGTCTTTCACAGCGCTCCTGGGGATCGGGCCAGTCTACGGCTAGCGTTTGCGCGATCCGTTCGTCAACGCTTCATGGTAGCGCCGATGAGATAGACCCGAGCGCGGCTAAGAACGTCGCAAGCTAGAAAAATTAGCGCGGCAGGACGAGGGCGCTCGCTGCGTCAAGCAGATCAGCAACACAAATATTTTCGAAGCGGCAGCTCCCGCAAAGATGCGCAGCGTTTCATCGAAATTTTGGGGCCTTAGGTGCTTTCGCCGATGCTCGTCGGTGGCTAAGTCCCGTCAGCGAGCGACAATTTCCTCAACATCATCGCGGCGTTGTCCCGCGACGCCTCGAAACGCCCTGTGGAGCATCACGGGAGCGATCAGGGTGGTTACCACCGCGACCATGACCACGGCGCCATAAATCCCGGGTGAGATCACATTGGCGCGCAGTCCGATTTGTGCAACCACGATCCCAACCTCCCCGCGAGGAACCATTCCGACGCCTACACGCAGGGCATCGGCCTTCCCCATACCCAACGCTCCGAGTCCACACCCAAGGAGCTTGGAGACGATGGCAATCACGGTGAGAATCGCGATCAGCACGAGTATCGACGTGTCGGCGAGGGCGTGCGTATTGAGGTGCAGGCCAATGTCCACCAGGAAAAATGGCGTCAGCAATTCGGACACGCCTAACGACAATGTGTGTACCCGCTCATCCACCGATTCGGAAAGCGCCATGCCGGCCAGGAATGCGCCAATGAGGGCGGCGACCCCCGCCCGCGTGGCAATGGCGGCGAGCCCGAACATGGTGATCATCGCCAGGTTGAACTGGACTTCTCCGCCATGTAGTCTGTGCTGGAGGCGCGGAACCATATGTGTCACGGCGCGGCTGCCGAAGCCAACGACGATCGCGGTAAAGGCGACAGCCAGCGCGCCGCTGAGAATCAGTTCATGAATTCTCACATGCTCACGGGCAACGGCGCTGACGACGGCAAGCACCATAAAGCCCAGAACATCGTCGATAACGGCCGCGGCGAGAATGACGCGGCTGGCTGGATGGTTGAGGACGCCGCGGGCTGAAAGAATATGCGAGGTAACGCCGACGCTAGTGGCCACCAGAGCCGCCGCGACAAAGATCGACTCAATGCGCGGCTGGCCCCAAACCGCCATCACAGCCCAGCCTAGGAGAAATGGCGCTATAACGCCCAGTGAGCCAACTAGCAGGGCCGTTCGGCCCACCTCGAGGAGCTGGCGGGAAGGCGTTTCCAGGCCGACGCGAAAGAGCAGGAACATGACGCCGAGATCGGCCAGCATGGTGAGCGTGGGATTGGGCGTAACCCAGCCGAAGATGGGGCCGATGAGCGCGCCGGCAACGAGAGCGCCGATAAGGCCGGGCTGCCGCATTCGTTCGAATAATTCGGCCAGTATTTTGGAGCTGCCGAAAACGACCAGCATGGTATCGGCAACTTGACCCGGATTGATCGTCACACTTCATGTCTAGCAGAAGGCCGAAGAGCACGTTGGGAAATTGTATTCTGGCGAGTGTGATAGCGCTCGAAGCCATCGATGACTCTGCCCAGCTAGGGACTTTTCGGCCGCATGGCAAAGAATTCGCGCGCAGGATTTCGTCGCCAACTCCACTTCAGAGACCAGAGTGGCTGGTCATATGTCTATCTGACGGGCTTCGATCCCGATCATGAAAAGTTGGGATTCGGCCGCCAGCTGTGGGACAAGCGATCCGCTACGCCCACGAACAGGGTTACCACCAGTGGGACTTTCGCGTGGTCAGGAAGGACGATGCCTCCTTCGAGGATGGATAGAATTTGATCCGCCACCCCCCGACCGAGTGCCGACAGGCATGGTAACGAAAGCCACGCTCAACACACGCATGGGATTCTCAGATCGCGAAACGCACGCCGGGCCTGTTCCAGCCATGAGTGGGAATCAACGCCCCAGTTAAAGCGGTCATAGTAGAGTGGGCCGTCATGCGGCGCGCGGGAGAAGTCGTATGGCTTCCCAGGCCGCAAGGGTTCTTTCTCCAGGGGAAATTGTCCGAGAACGTGCGATTGACTGGCATAACAGTTCAGCAGATCGCGCTTGCGGAGGCTCTGATCCACGGTGAGGCGGCGGGAGAGCATATCGGCTCGATTTTCCAGGAAGCACTCGCATTCCATGCCAGCGTCGCCGGCGTGGTAGCCCGCGAATTCGGCGATGGTGAAACGCGTTTGGGCCAAGTGAAGCGCGGCGTGTACGGCTGCGGCCGTCGCATCGTGGTCAGGATGGCCTCCCTCGTAGGCGTGGGTGAAGACGAGCGAAGGGCGGAGCGCGTCAAAAAGTGCGGCCAAGCGCGCCGCATGCTCGGCGATGCGAAATATGGCTTGCTGGTCCGGGCATTCCAGACTGATGGTGGAGCAGCCCGACAACCCGGCGGCGGCCAGAGCCCCTTCGAATTCGCGGCGACGTAAGAGGGCATACTCTTGCCATGTCGCGCATCCCGCTTTGCGGATGTCATCACCAGCGCGCGGCGCTCCATCGGTCACGTGAATGAAGGCGCAGGAAGGCCTGAGTGTGGAGAGCAAAACGCCCAAACCGAGCATTTCATCGTCGGGGTGCGCCGATACCACGGCGATTGGCATGTTTGTCAGTAAGCAACTGTTGCGCCGCAGCGAGTTCGTCAACAATTTACTGGTGTGTTTGCCGCCGCACCCACAATGCTGCAGGGCAGGAGCAGAGTACGACCTGCCGCGGGGTGTGGTTCGCCGAGGAGTAGCCGCGTAGCGGTATTAGGCTTGCATCTTGGAGACGAACCGTTCCGCCGCATCCCAATCTCCCACGATGGGGTTGGTAAATAATGCGAGCACTGCCGGCTCGCGCGCCCTGCCGATGGCCGCTTCAATCGTGAGACGTTCGTAGGTCTTCACCGCAATCGTGAGGCCACGTACCGCTTCCGGAAGCGGCCCCATACACACGGGATGCGGGCCCGACCGATCCACCTTGCATGGAACCTCTACCACGTCTGCGCGTGCGAGGTCATCGATCGCACCTTGATTCCTGACGTTCAGTACCATCGAAGACGGCTCCGAACTGTCTAATGCGGACATGGTTTCGACGGCTATTCGATGGTATCCTGTTGCTCCTTCAAAGGGATCCCAATCGAAATCGGGCTGCTGAAACGCGGATGTTCCGTCGCCTTCCAGCCGCATATAACTGGCATTCCTCCGATTGAGATATGCCCGATAGGCGCGCAGAGCACCGGCCGGATCTCCGTTTTTCAGGTGGGATTCGAGTTTCGCCATGACTTGTGTGTTGAGTTCGAGCAATTCTTCGCCGCGCGTTGCGGCTACCGCATGCTGATTTTCCATAGCGGTTCGTTGTCTATAGTAAAAAAAGAGATACTCTGTCGGAATGAGCCGCAACGAACGGATCAGCGCGGGTGAAAACAACGGGGACGGATAGAGACTCTGTAAGAGGCTGTCGTCTTTGAGCACCCGGTCCGTCACATCTTCACCACGCACGCGAATGGCGCGGACCCACCCGAGGTGATTCAGCCCCATGTATTCAGATTCGACATCGGCCAGCGGTTCACGTAAACCTAGCGAGATCCGGAAGAACAGCTCCGCAGGCGTATCGCAGATACCGACCACCCGCGCGCCGGTATGCGTCGAAATGGCTTGCGTGATCAGTCCGGCAGGATTGGTGAAATTAACAATCCACGCATTGGGCGCCAGCTTTTCAACCAGGCGGGCATGCTCGATCGCGACGGGGACGGTCCGGAGCGCCATGGCAAAGCCGGCAGGTCCGGTAGTTTCCTGTCCCGCAAAACCGCATTCGACCGAGAGTCTCTCGTCGCGGGCGCGCGCACTCATTTCACCGACCCGGATACTACTGATCACGAACGAACAATCGCGTACCGCATCGGCCAGATCAGCCGCGTCAGAAACGTCTATACGACTGCCAGCGGCAATGGCCTTCCCCAAGGCTGCCATCAACTGCGCGCGTTCGTGATTCAGGTCGTATAGGACGAGCCGGGACAGGCTCAAACCGGAATGAGCAAGGCCGTGGATCAGAAGGGGAGTCCGCAACCCGCAGCCGATGACCGCAGTTTTCATTTCTTCCGCTCCAGCCGCGCTTCAAAATCGCGGAGTTCTTCGAGAGTTGGAAAGCCTTCGATTCCGCCCAAGGCACGTGTGGAAAGCGCGCCGCAGATGTTCGCGATCTCGAGGCAGCGCTGGGGTTTTTCACCGCGCAGCCAGGCATAGATGAATCCGGCGTTGAAGCAGTCGCCGGCCCCGGTTGTATCTACCGTCTCCACAGGAATTGGATCGGCGAGAAACTCCCGTTTGCGCCAAAGCAGGCTGGCGCCTCTTCCGCCAAGTTTCATGCCTACGCCACGTAGGCCCTTATCGCGAAGCGCGTGTAGAACCTTGTGCGTGCCTTCTTCCCCTGAAATCCATTCGGCTTCTCTTTCGTTCGGAAAGAAGATATCGCAATTGCGCAAAATTTTCAGGTTTTCGGGCTTTGTAAGCCAGCTCATATGAGATTGAACGTCGATAGAGATGCGGCGCCGCCAGCGGCGAAGCGCGAGAAACATTGGCTCGTGAAGTTCACTATCGGGCGCGCAGGCGAAATGGATATGCCGCGCGGTCCTGATGGTTTGCAGGGTCTCCGGATTGCTCAGTTTACGCAGAAGAAGCCGATTAGCGCCGTAATAGCTGAAGAAGGCGCGATCTTCCCTCGTGGAAACACTGACGGTGATCGCAGTTGGCTCCTTGGGATCGAGTTCGAGACCGGATGGATCGACTCCAAATGAGGTTAGCCGTTTGATTACCCACGCTCCATCTTCTTTGCCGACCGCTCCCAGTACAGCCACGCGAATGCCGAGCTTGGCAAGGCCGCAGGCTGTGATGGCCGCTCCCCCGCCCACTTCTCGCCGGAAATGGCGCGCAAATGACTCTTCGCCCAACTTAGGAAGGGTCTGAAATCCGCTGAGAATTTCATCGACAAAGAATTCCCCGATCACGATCACGGCCGGGCGGACTTGAGGCATGAAATTAGAGTGGTGCAAACGAACGACCATTGGAAATTCGATTGCAGTTGATGCATGCACTGGAGGGGCTCGCCGACAGTAATGAATTGTACGGTTCTTAGCATCGCCTACCCATTCACGTACGTAAGCGAAAATGCAGTAGGCGGCTCAGAGCAGGTTCTTACGTTACTGGACCGCGCCCTCACGGAACAGGGCAACCGCTCACTTGTAATCGCAGCGGAGGGCTCACATGTGAAGGGCACGCTGATTCCGTCGCCAGCCGCCGACGGCTTGCTGGATGCAGGGGTTCGAAAGCGGGGTCAAGAGGTTCATCGCCGCCTGCTTCGTGAAACCTTGTCCAAATACTCGGTGGATCTGGTCCACATGCATAGCCTGGATTTCCACCAATACCTGCCGCCGGCCGGCATCCCGACACTGGCAACACTGCATCTACCGCCCTACTGGTATCCGGACCGGATATTCCGGCTGAGGCGTAAACAGTTTTACCTCAATTGTGTTTCGTCCTCGCAGCAGAAGTTGTGCCCTTCGAAAAGGCTGCTGCTGCCGGTTATCCGCAATGGCGTGGATGTCGAGAGGCTGCATATTGGTCATCGGAGCAAGCGGAGCTATGCGTTGGCGCTGGGGAGGATCTGCCCCGAAAAAGCGTTTCATCTGGCCCTTGACGCCGCGAAGCAAGCAGGTATCGATTTCCTGCTTGCCGGTGAAGTTGCTCCCTATAAAGATCACAAGCGATATTTCCGGACCAAGATCGCTCCACGCCTGAATAACCGGCGTAAGTTTATCGGACCCCTGGATTTCGAAACCAAACGGCGCTTACTACACGGCGCCAAATGCTTGTTAGTGACGAGTGAGGTTGAGGAAACCAGTTCACTGGTAGCTATGGAAGCTTTGGCTGCGGGAACTCCTGTAATCGCGTTCCCAATAGGAGCTCTGCCCGAAATCATCGAACACGGCAGAACCGGTTTTCTGGTGGCGAATTCTCGCGAGATGGCGAGGGCCATTCAAGCTGTCGACCGGTTGGACCCCGAAGAATGCAGAAACGCAGCCAGCCGGCATTTCTCGGCGGCGAAGATGATTGAGTCGTACCTCGGAGTGTATCGCCGGATCCTGGGCCACGTGGAGGTTCCTGAGCGATCCCGTGTGACGTCGGCGGGCTCGTGGTTGGTGGACTGGTAGACTTTGTTACTCCGCGCGAATTCCTGGGAACTTTCATTAGCGGAATCGGGGGCGCACTGCGAGAAATACCAGCAAGGCGGCCGAACAGGCAACAGCTACAGCGGCAAGACGGCGTGTCCGGGACCTTCCTGGGACCTTAACATGCTCCGGACGAGGGCCGATGCCGACCATGTATCCCACGAGCCGGCGAAAGCCGGGGACTTGCACGACCGTCTTTAATGGCCACGGCACTTGAACCTCATCACGAGCGGTGAACGTCCGCGCGAGACCTCGATGCGCTTGGGTTTGCAAGAACTGAATCACACGTACAGGCAGTTCGCGGCGGCGCTGTACCCTCGCGAGATGGACTTCAGCGACCTGGCCGGCAAGCAGCGGTTCGACAAGCAGGTTTGACGCCGCGACCGCATCCTGAATCGCGAGATTGATTCCAACGCCGCCGGCGGGCGACATGGCATGGGCGGCATCGCCGATGCAAAGCAGTCCCGGTTTATGCCATTTCGGCAAACGGTCAATCTGAACCGAGAGAAGTTTGACATCGTCCCAACTCTCGATTTCGCCAGTACGGTCGCGCAGAAAAGGCGCGAGGCGACCGATGGACGCGCGAAACTCATCCAGACCCTTGGCCCTGATCTCCGCAAACGAACCCTTACGAACGATCAGACCGGCCTGAAAATATTTATCGCGATTGATCAGTACTACGGCCGCGCCATAATTCACGATGCCGAAGAATTGCCCGGCATCTTCAGGACGACGGCTGATGCGAAACCACAGAACATCGATCGGTACGCCCAGCTCGATGGGCACAAACTGCGCTGTGTGCCGAACGGTGGAATGGCGGCCATCGCATGCGACGGTGAGTTGGGCGCGGACTTGCATAACGCGCTCCGTGGCGTCGCGTCCCGTGCGGACTTCTACGCCCGTCACTTCCCCATTGACATCGTGCGTCAAGCCAATGGCCTCATGTTCCATTAGGACATGAAACCCGGGATAGCCGCTTCCCTGTTGCGCCAGAAAATCGAGAAGGTCCCACTGCGGCATTAGCGCGATGAACTTGCAATAGGCAGGTACGTGGGTAAAGTCAGCGAACTGCAATGCATCGTGGCCGATAATGGCCCCAGCCGAGGTTACTCTCTGATGGGGAATGCGGAGAAACCGGTCGAGCAATCCAACCTCGCGCATCACCTCAAGTGTGGAAGGATGAACTGTATCACCACGGAAATCGCGAAAGAAATCTTTATGTTTTTCGAGGACGATTACATCTACGCCGCGGCGCGCTAACAAGTAACCAAGCATCATGCCTGCCGGGCCGCCGCCGACGATACAACAGGACGTATCTAACTGTTCCATGGGCCGCCTCAATGCCTCGTGGTTTTCGAAACCGTCTTCGAAGTAACCGAAGAAGCCGGCGTGCTGGGCAGAGTGGTTCCATCGCCGCGGCCTTCCAACTTCGCCACAATCAAATCGCGGCGCGCCATCAGACCGTCGATTTCGGCCTGAGTAAGGTATGGCCCGAGTTCCCGTGTCACATCGTCACGACGCAGATTTTTTAATGCCCTTAGCAACGCCGGCTTGCAATGCGTCACCGCTTCCGGTCTGCGCAGCGAAGTCCACTTGCGGAACGCGCGGGTGTGATCGATCATCCAGACGTCCCATTTGGTGGTGATGAGCAGGTTCTCCTGGCTACGGTCCATGTTGTAGATCAACTGATCGAAGATGCGAATGGTGTCCATTTGAGAGCGCCAACGCGCGGCGTCCGGCGGCTGGATATTCTTGTCGACTCGCGCGCGCTCGTCCATCAAGACGTCGTCGACCCACCAGTCGATGGAGGACGGCTTGCCATCCACTGTGCGGGCCACGGAAGCGGGCACCATATCGGTGAGATTGAGCAGCTTGGCGAGTCGATAAGCGGCAACATTGAACTTCCAGCTGTCTTTAAAGTCCTGCTCCTGAGAGCCGTCCTTACCTTTGAATAGCGGAGTATAGATGTCAATGGATTGGATATGCGCGGCGTGGGTAGTTTGACCGTCGGAGAGTATGGCCTTCTCTGACTTGGTGATTCCCTTCCCCGCGTACTCCTCGCCGCTAATATCCGCGGTAAGCAGGAAATGCTCTTTTTGCGAGAGGGTCCAGTTGGAAGTCGCCGTAGGCTGCGCCAAAAGGAAACTGGCGGCTAAGGGAAGAAAGAGTACCCGGCGCGTCATGAAAGGCACTGTGCATTTGGCTAGCCGCGTGTCAGCGCTTGGCGTGCTGTACCGCACGTGTTTTACAAACATTGATTGTTAGGCCGCGGATTGCGGGCCCAACTTGCCATCCTCGGCGGCTTCCAGGTAGCGGCGCAGATTGCCGGCGTGCAACAGGTGAGTGACTACCAGAAAAAGGCAGACCTTGAACAGAAGCGCGACCAAATATGTGTAGATTTGCCAAGCAGGCGGAAGCTTAAAAAAGAACACATAGATCATCTGAATCAAAGCGTACCCGTAGAGAGGGGCCAACATCCAGCGCGGCACCTTCATCCAATGGCTGTCAAATCGGCCGACCAGGAAGGCGATGGCGAGGCCGTTGTAGATACCCAGGAAGACTAGTCCGAACTCGTTCAGGCCCCATAGATGCAAGCGCCCAGCGGCCGCCAGCAGGGCAACCCCGGCCCCGATCCCCCAGACAGTCCCGACGGCTTTGCGAAAGGACGCATTGCGATCGGGTTCTCTCGGTAGAGCCACGCTGGGCTTATCGAGCACGAAAAAACACCAGAAGAGCGGGAACGAAGTCAGGCAGTTGAGAATGTCGGCAATCGCGTCCGGCCCCGCGCCCGAACTTGCGTGGGTCCAGAGCCAGGCGTATAACGCGAGCCAGCAGACCCAGGCCCAGCGCCAACCGCCGATGAACTGGGCCAGACACTTTCGCGCGATGGGATGATCGCGCTGTGGAATCGCCTGAGGCTTAAGAAAAGGAGTGAACTGGATTGCAAGCAGGAGGGCCGCGATGGCGGCATGAACCAAATGAAGAATGGAGGGAACGGGTGGAGGATTTACGCCCGCAGCTTCGCCAAGGCTCCCCTGCGGTAGTACCAACGAGGAACCGATGGCCGTGATGACCGCATAGCAGAGCCGCAGCGATAACGCCGTGGCGATGGTGGAGATCACGGAGCGCAGCACATCCATCCACAGAGGGGGAGCCGGGTGACGTGGCCCGCTTCCGAAACGCGAATACGACGGCGTTTCCGGAACACTCGCTGTGGGATGAAGAATGGAAGAAGGAAGCTCTTCCGCGTGCGGCAATTCCCCGCCCTGACCGGCGGCCCGCTGTTCCCACGCCTGCAAGACGGCTTGGGCCCGGTGGCGCTCTTCCGGGAAATCAAGGCCGTGCCGCAAACGTTCCGCCTCGGCGAGTTGATCGAAGAGATCCTGATCGGTGGCGGCGGCTTCGAAGAGCTCGCGCTCTTCGGCGGCAGTGAGCTCTCCGGCGCAATAGCCGAGCAGAAGCGTCGCGGGATCGAACCCGTCCGGCTGTCTCATAAGGTTCCTCCCATGTTACGGAGCAACGCCTGAAAGCAGCGCCTTGCCGTTTCATAGATATTTCCCGAGATGCCGGTGATGTCACGGATCTCAACGTAGCTTTTCTGCTCGATGAGCTTAAGCCGTAAAAGTTCGCGGCAGCGGTGGGGAAGTTTGAGCATGCCAAGGAGGAACCGGTCGGTGTCTTCGCGGGCTGACAGGCGCTCGAATACTCTGTCACCGCCGAACGGATTCCTGGGGCGTCGCGCCTCCAGACGATCCGCGGCTGCGTCAGAAATGTCCGGCATTCTTTCCCGGTCGCGGTGAAACTGCGCGATCTTGTGGCGCGCCACGCCAATGGCAATGCGAACCATTTCGGCTAACTCGCGCTTCTGTGGGTATTGCTCCCATAGCGCGACCACGCATGTCTGAGCGATGTCTTCCGCGTGCGCGAAGTCGGCCAGATGGGGTACGAGCCTTCGGATTACGAAGCCCAAAATGCGTTCGCGAACCAGCTCCAGATGCTCCCGATATTTCCTGGCTTCGACGTCTTCCTCGCGAACCGGAAGCATAGGCGATTATTTTAACTCCGCCTAACAAAAAGATTTTTGAGGAACGTGTGAGATTTCGCCCGCGAAAGCGATGTAGGGATATGAGCCTGTTCGCAACCAAGTCAGTCAGCCGGATCCTATCGGAGGCAGAGGGAGGGGCGCATCAACTCAAGCGTACTCTGGGACCGGTGCAGTTAGTCGCATTGGGGATTGGCGCCATCATTGGCGCGGGCCTGTTTTCCCTGACGGGCATTGCCGCGGCGCAAAATTCGGGGCCCGCGGTGACGCTTTCGATGATTGTCGCCGCCATCGGCTGCGCCTTCGCCGGGCTCTGCTATAGCGAATTCTCATGCATGATTCCGGTATCCGGCAGCGCATACACTTATGCCTACGCCACGATGGGCGAATGGATCGCGTGGATTATCGGGTGGGACCTGGTGATTGAATACGGGATAGGTTCGGCCACGGTATCGATCAGTTGGTCCGCCTACGTGGTTTCGCTGCTGCATACGTTCGGCATCGATCTGCCTGCACGATGGATCGCAGGACCGTTTGAGGCTGTTGAGCTTCCGAACGGAACGATGGCCCAGGGTTACGCCAACCTCCCAGCCGTAGTTGTGGTCTTCTTAGTTTCGGCGCTGCTCATGACCGGCATCAAGGAATCGGCGCGCACGAATGCCGTGGTGGTCGTGATCAAGCTGGCAGTGGTGTTGGCTTTTATCGGCGCTGGCTGGTCCTATATCAATCCGGCAAACTACAAACCATTTCTTCCAGCGAACACCGGGGAGTTTGGCGCCTTCGGACTTAGCGGGTTGATGATGGGCGCAGGCACGATTTTCTTCGCGTATATCGGTTTCGATGCGGTTTCAACAGCAGCGCAGGAGTGCAAGAACCCGCAGAGGGACATGCCTATCGGCATCATCGGATCGCTGGCAGTGTGTACAGTGCTTTACCTGTTATTCGGGCATGTACTAACGGGGCTGGTCAATTACACGCAACTCGGCGTGGCGGCGCCGGTTGCGCTGGCGATCGACAAGACGCCTTACGTCTGGATGAACAATCTTGTAGTCTTTGGGATAATCTGCGGCTACACGTCGGTGATTCTGGTGATGCTGCTGGGGCAATCCCGCGTATTTTATTCGATGTCGCGGGATGGCCTGATTCCCAAAATCTTTTCCGATATTCACCCGCGATTTCAGACGCCCTGGCGCTCGAACATGCTTTTCTTCTTTCTGGTGGCGCCGTTCTCGGCGCTACTGCCGCTACGTATAGTCGGCCGCATGACCAGCATTGGGACTCTGCTTGCATTCGTGATCGTGTGCGCCGGGGTCTGGATCATGCGCGTGAAGAATCCGAATCAGGCGCGCCCCTTCAAAACGCCATGGTCGCCGGTGGTTCCCATTCTGGGAATCGTGGTGAACTTTGCGCTCATGTACTCGCTGGGCTGGTCGAACTGGCTGCGTTTGATTGTGTGGCTGTTGATTGGCCAGGCGATTTACTTTGGCTACGGCCGGGGGCATAGCCACCTGCGGCAAAGCACGATAGGGAAGTGGAGTTAACGCAGGCCGGGTGGCGTTCATTTGTGGCGCGCTCGCGCTGAATTAGGACACGATGGGAGAGGACTGGAATAGACCATCGAATTGCAATCCGCATGGCCGAATACACTGCGCGACTCGACGTCATGATCTTCTGATCGCCGTTAGCGCCGATTCCTGCACCACTTTTCCGCCACGCCGAACGCGGGTCTTGCGCATGGTTTCAGCACCTTCGTGTTCGATTTCGAAATCCACGTAGTTCACCTCGTCGGGTCTTCCGCGGAAACATTCATGAAAGGCCTTCAGGAGATGAACTTCGTCAAGACTCTGAGCGACAGGTTTTGGATTATTCCTGGGACTCGGGATGGTACCAGGGAAGACATAAATGCACGCGGGAGGCAATGTGTAGTGCGCAACCGCGGTCACGCGGTTACTCCCCTCTCCTTCAATCTTTGGGCAGGGCCGTCCAATTGTTCCGCACACCATATCCCAGACAATCAGCCCGTCAACGCGTTGTTGGCGCGCGATAATTTCAGCGCTTAAGCGCGTGTGAATACCAGACCATACGTTCCGGCGCGGGTCGGCGCCCAGATTAGAACAGACGCTCCAGACCACAAATTCCTGCGCATGCGACGGTCGTTCAAAGATATTGGTGTTATTGCCGTCGAGGCAGCCTTTCAACTCGATGACGGCGACACGGCCGCCCCGGAAACGGACGACATAATCGTGCCTATTGGCTTCCCCGGCGGATTCCCATTCCGCGATGAATCCTTTGTCCTGCATGTAATTAAAGACATGTTTACAGAACTCCCGCTTTTCCCGCATAGTCGAGGAAAACTGACCGCGCACGCGTTCAATCGCTCCACGAAAGAGACCGCTTTGGTAGAAGTCCTTCTCATTTAGGCCATGCGCACCGAGCGTATGGCTTTCCGTCTTCAGGACCTCTGCATAGTCCTTGATGAGTTTCCGAAGGTCCTTGTTCTGCTGGCACGGAACAACGCTCATGCCGCTATCGTCGTGCGCAATTGGGAGGCCGTCAGTATTGGTTCGAAAATATGCTCAGCTAGATGCCGCACGACTGGAACCACGACACCATCGCCTGTGAGATGGTAAGCCTCATTATAGTTTTCCGGAAGCCTATATTCATCCGGCAGACCCATCAGACGCGCAGTTTCCCGGCTTGAAATTAGACGCGCCTTTACGGATCGTCCATCCACTATTAGAATTACCTGGCGGCTTGATCCGCCGGCGGGGGTGCGTAGACAGCCCGATACGTCATCAAAGCGAATTTCAGCCCGCTGCACTTTTCGGCCCGCCGAGTCCGGCCTCGTACGCTTGTATACCCCGCCGACAATTCGGCGTCCCTGGAGCGCGGCCTGCGCCACTTTAGCGCGATTAATCTCGCTCATCATGGCGAGCAAGTCGCGCGTAGCTTCAGCCGAAAACCACGGCGTGTTTGCTGGATTTTCCTCAATGAGATCCTCCAACTTTGCCCTGCGTTTCGGCGGCATCGGGAGCTTCCACCATTTCCATATCTCTTTGGTCCTGGCGGGAAGCTTCTCGTAGGCGGTTCTTAGCGTTCGGGTATGCCAAGGCGTCAAAGGCCCAACAGCAGCCAACGCTTCCGGTATCGTCATTTCCGGGTGAACGCCTACAACGAACAGCCTGGGCCGCGATTGAGGCACGAACAGCGCCGCGTCCACTACAACGGCGCCCACGGCGTAACCCGCCTGCTGAAAACCACCGCAGATCGTCGCAAAATCCGTTCCGTCGTGCGAAGTGAGAGTCCCGCATACGTTCTCAAGCACGATCAGTCGGGGAGCACGCTTTTCTTCAATTAAGCTCTTCATCAGCAACCAGAAAGGCCAGAACGTGCCGGAGCGGTCGCCCTTTAGCCCGGCGCCGCCGCCGGCGAGCGAGAGATCCTGGCAGGGAAATGAGGCCCACGCGAGATGAGCGGAACCAGGAAGATCCCTCGTCGCGAGCGAACCTACGTCCGCCGTTTTCATCTCTGCTCCGTCGTCCCAGTTTTCACGGTAGAGGCGACTCTTCTTGTGATCAAAGTCGTTGGCGAACAGGCAGCGCCACTGCGGCCCCAGTCCGGCTCGCGCCATACCCCCACCCGCGAAGAACTCGTAAAAGTCAGGCATTGAGTTCTCTTCTCTGCTTTTGATTGTCCTGCTCCCGCTTTAGTTTTTCAAAGATCGCCTCGGTGATCCAGGTGTTTCGCGAGACGCTGCCAGCCCGTCTGCCGCGTTCGCGGTCGATTTTTTCCCACAACTGCGGGTCAAGCCTCAGACTTTGCCGGATTCGCCCTTCTGAAACAAAGAACGCCATAAATGTAGTATGGCGCCAAAGTGGCGCCGACTCAATAGGGGCGCCTCGCTGTCAACTAGCTGCTACACTCGTCGTCGAAGCCGTCCGTCAATTCATGGCCAATACCCATGCCGATGTCTCCCGCGCGTGCGTTTGATTTGACTTGTCCTGGGCGTAGTTGTACCCTAACTTTGTGATTACGGCTACTCGCCCGTGCGCGCTTACAGGAACATGCAGAGTGCGTTCCGGCGAGTCCGGGGGCTCCCTGTAGAATAGCCTCCCGAAGCTTGGGTTTGAAGGCCCGCTCGCCGGACGGTAACGGCGCGCGGGCTTTTTGCTTTTTAATCTCCAATGTTTGTGAACGGAGCAATACGGAGTGGAACAAACGACTAGCCCGTGGCTCTCATCGGCTTCTCTCGCGAGCCGTCTGAGAAGGCTGTGGATACGCGGCGCGCGCCGTGGCAGAAAGCTGGTGAGAGATGCAAGCTAGACCGGTAGCGGGCATGGGCTTGCCGGAACTGCGCTGCATCGGATGCGGCGCGGTCTCGGCCGAGGCCGCGCGCGATTTCCGCTGCACCGCGTGCGGCGATCTGCTGGAAGTCTCTTACGCGGCGCGCGAGGCGCTCGATGCAAGCGCGCTCAAAGAGCTTTGGCGACTGCGTAAGACTTCGCTCGACGCCCCCGACCAGAGCGGCGTCTGGCGCTTTCGTGAGATGCTGCCGATTCTCGCCTCCGCCGCCGAGGCGGTCACGCTACGCGAAGGAAATACGCCGGTCTACAACATGCCGCGTTGCGCCCGTGGCGCCGGCGTGGACGCACTTCTCGCGAAGCATCAGGGGATGAACCCCACGGGCTCATTCAAAGATACCGGCATGACGGCCGCTCTCTCGGTGGCAAAGCAAAAGGGATTTCAATGGGTGGGATGCGCCTCCACCGGCAATACGTCCGCATCCATGGCCGCCTATGCGGCCCGTGCTGGCATGCGGGCTTTGGTGCTGCTGCCGGAGGGGAAAATCTCGTGGGGCAAGTTGGCGCAATCACTCGACTACGGCGCGCACACCGTACAACTCAAGACCGATTTTGACGGCTGCCTGCAAGCACTGCTCGAGATCATTCGCTCATTTCCTCTGTACCTGCTGAATTCGATGAACCCGTACCGGCTGGAGGGGCAGAAAACCGCGGCATTCGAGTTGATGGAGCAGCTCGATTGGCAAACGCCCGATCACGTCATTGTCCCGGGTGGTAACCTGGCGAACTCGTCCGCGCTTGGCAAAGGCTTTCTCGAAATGCGCGCCGCCGGCCTGATCGGCAAGCTGCCGCGCATCTCCATCATTCAGGCGGCGGGCGCGAATCCACTGGCGCGCAGCATGCGCGAATTCAACGGTGATCGCATCGAGTCCGTCAAGGCCGAGACGCGGGCGACCGCGATCCGCATCGGGAACCCGGCTTCCTGGAAAAAGGCCGTGGCAGTGCTTCGCGAAACCGGCGGCGTCTGTGACGACGTGAGCGAACAAGAAATCGCCGAGGCGAAGGCTGAGATCGGCCTGGAGGGAATCGGCTGCGAGCCCGCATCCGCCGCGACGCTTGCCGGATTGAAGAAGCTGACCCGATCGGGCTTCGTCCGGCGCGCCGATTCCGTGGTCCTCATTCTTACCGGCCATTGCCTCAAGGATCCCGAATTTACGCTGGAACAACGAAAGCCATCGCTTGCAATGGATGCGAATGCAGCGACGGTGATTCGCATGTTGGAAAGCAGCACGCAGGAGGATGTGGCGTAAGCCCAGGCGATGGCGAGCCCCATCGAGATCGTTCTACCCGCTACATCGGCGAACCTGGGACCGGCCTTCGACGCCGCAGCCATCGCCATGCGCCTGCATTACCGCGTACGGGCCAAGGAAGCGGCGGAATTTACCATTGAGGCGCGCGGACGCGATGCCGCGATCTGCGGCCTGGTGGAACGAAACCTCGTGCTTGAAACCTACGCGGAGGTCTTCGCGGATTGCAACAAGACCTGCGTACCCTTGGCGATCGAGGTGGATAACGAAATCCCGATTGGGAAGGGTTTAGGATCATCCGCAGCGGCGCGCCTCGCAGGAATCGCATTGGCGGCGCATTTCGGCGAACTCGCCTGGGACGACGATCGCATCCTGAATGAAGCCATCACCCGCGAACGCCACGGCGACAACGCCGCTGCTTGCTGGCTCGGGGGCGTGACGCTGGTTCACGCCGAAGGCGCCGTAAAATTACGGGTTCGCGCCGAGTGGCCGCTGCTCGTGGCCGTTACCGAGGCTCCTCTTTCTACCGAACACGCACGCTCGGTTTTGCCGGAGACTTACACGCGCGCCGACGCCGTTTCCAACTTGCAGTGTTCCATGCTCTTAACGGCCGCTTTCATCGAGGGCAAGGCCGACTGGATTCGCCTCGCTCTGCAAGATCGTATCCATGAGCCTTATCGCGGACCCTTGTGTCCGTTGCTGGCGCCGCTGCGTTCTCTTTCCGGCGAACAGGGTGTCCTTGGGGCTGCGCTCAGCGGCAGCGGGCCCTCGGTGCTGGTGGTGCTTGATCCCAAAAGGGACGCCGATGAAACTCGCGCCCGCATTGCGGAATTCCTGCTCGAGCGCGGCCTGCAAGCCGAGTTGCTGCTGACGTCAATGGAAACGCACGGCGCGCGCGACCGCCGTTGGGCCTGGAGCGGCACGGCCGATTATGAGCGCCGCTGGCCAATTCCGCTGCCCTAGATGGGTCTATCCTGATTAATATATTCGTCCGGCACGTCGTCCTCCGGAACCTGTCTGGTGTGGAGTTCCTTCACACCCTTGTCATCCGCGCCGTCTTCCTCCGCGTCTTCCACTCCCTGTAAGGCGTCGGCCTCGAAAGATTGCCCTTCCTCGACCAGTTCCTCCACGCTTTCGGAACCGGATTCCTCCTCGCCCGACAACCCTTGCGTGTCGCCGGACTGACCAGCTGAATTCGGCCCAGTGCCCTTGTCGCGCGCCGAACCGGCGGGATAGGTGCGGGCTTGATCGTCGTCGCGATTGCTCATGCCCTCAGTGTCGCATGTTGGCTCGCCGCAACCAGCGTGAAGCAATGCCGTTCTGTGCGGGAAGATTCGTTTGCGGTCAATTTTCCGAAGGCCGCTCTGCGCTTTCGACAACGATGACATCGACTGGAGCCTTTTGCGGTTCGAGCCTAAGACCCAATTGTTCCTGAATGACGGTGAAGAGTGAAGGAAGCGCCGGTTGATCGGAAGCTGCGACATTCTTCAAGTCGTTGGGCGTCCATTCGAGCGTGAACGTATAGTGCCCGGCAATATGCGTCATATCGGACACCGGCCGGTCTGAGTGGCGAGCGAGGAAAGAAGCGAAGGTCGTCATATCGATACAAGTGCCCGTAAATTTTTGGGTGGTTCCGTCGCCTCTTGAGCTTGTACCGCAGCCGGTCGAATCGGGAGTTTCCTTTAACTTGAACCCACCCTTCACCACAGTAAGAGTGTAGGACGGCATTTCCTTTGTCTCGTGATGAATTTTCAGTTGAAAGCGCTCGGCGAGCAGCGTCTGCAGGGCCGCGTGCGTTCGCGCATCCCTGGCCGCGCCGCGTTGGCGCGGGGTAAGGTTTGCAGGCAGGTCCTCATCGTCTGGTCTCTCCAGTTTGGCCACGATATCGTAAGTTGACTCGTCGATCCAGTTCGGGCCGCCCGTCACTTGAAACGGCTTCACCGAATAGGCGGTCATGATATAAGCCTTGAGGGTCATGGACGCGCGAAGCAGTCCGGGCGTGTCGTTCTCATGCGAATGCGAGCCTCCGCCCTTGAGAGCAGTCATCTTGATGGATGCCGCCTCAAACACCGGTTTATGCTCTTGGACCTGTGCCCACAGAGCGGGCGGCATTAACACAAGAGTTACAAACGCGAATCGCATAGGCCCTCTCTGGCGATTGGACGCCCCAATATGTTGGCCGGTTAGTGAAGTGTGTGACTTGCGCCAGTCAATTCGCCGACGGCCGCTCTACGGCATCTACCAGAATTATATCCACGGGCACTTTTTGCGGCTCAAGTTTGAGGCCGAGTTGCTCCTGCAGTGCGGTGAAGATGGAGGGCAACGGGGGTTGATCTGAAGATGCAACGCTCTTGAGGTCATCCGGCGTCCATTCGAGGGTGAACGTGTAGACTCCCGGAAGGTGCGTGTGGTCTACCACCGGACGATCGACCTGGCGCGAGAGAAAGCCAACTATTCCCGCGAGGTCGGTACGCGTGGCCGTGAGTTTCCGACTGGCGCCGTTACCGATGGAGTTCGTCGATCTTCCCCCTTCGGCGAAGACCGGCTGTAGTCTGAAACCGCTCTTGGCGACCGTCAAAGCATAGGCAGGTCCTTTGATTCGTGATGGAATCGCAATTGGAAGCGACCGGATAGCAGTTGCTGTAACGCGGTGCGCATTCGTTCTCTGAGGGCATCGGAACGTTGGCGCGCCGTCTTGCCTGCCGGCGCCTTTGCCGTCCGCCGTGTTCTCAAGTTTGGCCAAAACCGAGTAGTGCTCAGTATCAAGCCAAGCGGGGCCTCCGGATACTTGATATGGCTGCAAGGCGTAGGCATACATTATGCAGTGCTTGCGAGTCATTTGCGCGCGGAACTGACCAGGACTGGCTTCCGCATCCGAGCCGTCTGCCTTCGGATCGAGTTTGACGGAAGCTTCCTCAAATACCGGCTTCCGTTCCTGCGTCTGGCCGTTAGCGCGGGCGAAAACAGCAGAACTGTGACCAGGGCGGATCGCATGCGAACCTCTCGTCCGTTGGACTCGATAGAGCGCCGACCGTTAGCCAGGGCCTGGCGCCGGCCGAAAATCCCTCGAACGACGCAGACAATTGCCCGATAGTTTGCCATGCGCCGCAAATCCCGTTAAGCTACATCCTTCGATGCCGGTCTCGCAAACGAACTCGCGCGTGGTGTATGACGCGCTGAAAAAATGCGGCGTCGGTCTGGTCTCGGCGCTGCCCGAGACGTGGCTGGTGCACCTGATTCGCATGGCGGAGGACGATCCAGAAATGACTTTGGTGAGACTCGCCAAAGAAGAAGAGGGCGTCGGTATTTCGGCGGGCGCCCACTTTGCCGGCGTCAAATCCGCCATGCTGATGCAGAACCACGGATTTCTGGCCAGCATCAACGGAATCGTCTCTCTGGCGCAGCTCTATCGAATTCCGCTGCTCATGGTCATCAGTTATCGGGGCCACTTCGGCGAACGCGACCCCTGGCAAACGCAGGGCGGCGGCGTTACCGAACCGCTGCTGAGGACGCTCGGCATCCCCTACGCGTTTTTGGACGATCCGGGCAAAGTGGAAAAACGCATCGCCGAGGCGCAGACCTGGGCCTATGCCAGCCTGCATCCTGCCGCGCTGCTTTTAACGCGCGAGTTGATGTGGGAGGAGGCATGATGCAGCGCCTCGAGTGCCTGCGCTCTATCTACAACGACCTCGAAAATTGCCTGGTAGTAACCATCATGGGGGCGGTGGCTTGCGAACTGCAATCTCTCGGACACCGGCCGAACTTTTTCTATCTGCAGCATGCCATGGGGCTGGCATCTTCCGTGGGACTGGGGCTAGCGCTGTGTATGCCGGATCGCAAGGTTGTCGTTTTCGACGGCGATGGCTCGATGCTGATGAACTTAGGCGGATTCACAACTCTCGCGCGCTATCGCCCGCCCAATCTGGTGCACGTGATATTCGATAACGAGAGCCTGCTTTCGGTAGGCGGATTTCCCACTGCAACCTCGACCGGAACCGATCTGGAAGGCGTGGCGCGCGCGGCCGGCATACCTTCGACGCTTAGAGCATCGGGGGTGGGCGCTTTTACGCGAGGCTTTCACGCCGCAATGCACGCGGGGGTTTTAACATGCCTGGTGGCTAAGGTGGAAGCGGTGGGCCCCAAGGGATATGTGACCGACCTTGCCCTGCTGGAAAACCGGTTTCAGTTTCAGCGGCATATTCAAGGATTGAAGGGGAAGTGATCATGGCCAACGTTCTGGCGGAACTTGTAGCTCAACTCAACAGCGGTTCGCTGCGCGTAGTGGATCTCACGCAGCCGCTCAGTCCGCAAACACCCCTGCTGCCTCTGCCGCCCCAATGGCCGAACACGCCGGCATTTCGCATCTGGGAGATTTCGCGATACGACGAGCGAGGGCCGGCCTGGTATTGGAATGGCTTTGAGACCGGCGAGCACACCGGCACCCACTTTGACGCTCCGGTTCACTGGGTGACGGGCAAGGACTTGCCCGAGAACAGCGTGGACGCGATTCCGCCGCGCAAATTTGTGGGACCCGCGTGCGTAATTGACGTAACGGCCGGCGTTGCGGCCGATCCCGATTTTCTGATTACCGTGCCTGTCATCGAGCAATGGGAAAGGCAGCACGGGCGCATTCCACCGGGCGCGTGGTTCCTGCTGCGCACCGGATGGTCCATGCGTTCGGACCCGGGCGAATACATCAACCTGAAGGACGACGGGCCGCATACGCCTGGGTTCGCGAAGGAGTGTTCGGAGTTCCTCGCGCATGAACGCGACGTGCTGGGCGTGGGCGTGGAAACCGTCGGCACCGACGCAGGGCGCGCGCATACGTTCGACCCGCCATTTCCCAATCACTGCGTGATGCATGGCAGCGGGCGGTTCGGCCTGGCGGGACTCTGCAATCTCGATCAATTGCCTGCAACCGGCGCAGTAGTGATCGCGGCTCCGCTGAAGATTGTGAATGGCTCAGGCAGCCCGCTGCGAGTGATTGCGATTGCGCCCTGAACACGCCCTTAGCCGCTTCACTTCCTTCCCGGCGAGCCCTACCGCGCCCCCTGCAACTTAAAATCGCCGGGCACTTGGAACAGCGGCGGATGCGGCGCGACCTGGGTCACCTGCGTTAGATGGTACGTGGTCAGGCCATATGCGGATCCGAATTCGTGCTCTTCACCAGAACTTTCAAATCGTTCGAGTACCAGCGTTCATTGACCACCTGCATGTCCCGGTCGTTGCGCAACGTTCCCTTTGGAATAACTATAGTCACGCGCAAACCCTTCGCCTAAATCCCGTTGACGTTCTGCGGCGCCAGGGTGACCGTCACCGACTGCGCCGCCAGCAGGCCCATGCGCTTCTCCGCCAACATAGCGGCCGGGCCGGCCGGAGTCTGGCCTGCTAGACGACTGCGCCGTCAGCGAGCATCACCGCAACTGAAACCCAATGGCCTAATTTCCGCCGCGCCGATTCGCGCAGAATATGGCAAGTGTTCGGTCGGCTAGGAACGAGAGAAACAGGAACCAGGCACGTATATCAACGGGATGTGCGCGATGGCTCGATAGACTGGCCTATCTCCCGCGTGATGAGCTGTGGATGAATTGGGTCTAATATTGCAGATTGCTGCGGTTGCGCAGCAGCAACATCGGAGTTTGAGCTGACCCTCAGCGGCCTATGTCAATCGGCCATTTTCTCGGCAGGTTGGACGAATGTCCTGGATAAGGGAAGATCTGGAGCCGGAAGCGAGAGTTGAACTCGCGACCCCCGCATTACAAGTGCGGTGCTCTACCAACTGAGCTATTCCGGCCCTTTTTTCTATAGTAGCCGCGTTCCGGAGGAAATCCAATCGGCACCCGTTAAATTCCGTTTCGAATGCAGCTTTCACCACCGGCCTGGTGCGTCAGAACGCAACCGGCATGCATCTTCGTGGTGCTCCGGGAGGACGCGGGTTGGTTCCGTTTCGTAGATGCTCTACCAATTGAGCTAAGCCAGCCGACAAGCCAAGCTTAATTGCGGGCTCGTCAAGCGAACCGACATCCCACGGAACGCCATCGACGACTGCAAGTTTGACCCCTGCCGGCGAGAAGCATACAATTGAAGGGCACCTTCGTGCGCCCGTAGCTCAGCTGGATAGAGCGTTTGCCTCCGGAGCAAAAGGTCGGTGGTTCGAATCCACTCGGGCGTACCACTTCAACAAATCGGGGTACGCATGGGGTACGCACTTCCGGTTGGTGTAGAAGTCATTCTCGGCCCGTTTTCATGCGCCATTCATTGCGGAAAGGCAGCATTCTAAAACGGCGCACCCTCGCTGGACTGCGTAGGGGAGTCATCTGCGCAATTTGTACGCCTGAACGGCAACCCATGCTAGCGGGCGGGGAAGATCTCCTGTCGCTTAACGATCTCTTAACCGCTTCCCGACCCGCGTGCGGCGCACTCGGTGCTGGGAACTCGGATGTAAGCCACTATTCGGGCAGGTGCCCCGGATCGGCGGGTCGCTTAAGCGGCAGGGATCGGGAGCGTTGTTGGAATCTGCCGAGGTCCAAAATTGCCCGGCGGATCGCCCTGTAATCGTCTGACGGCACGCTGACCGAACCACCGGGATCCTCGATGTCCAGCAACTTGTCGGGTGCTTTTGTGGTGGCCAGCAGATCTACATAGCAGCCGTAATCCAGCTTGTAAACATCGTACCGGGCTCCGGGTTCGTCGTGTCCCGAAATGCTTCTCTTGATAACGTGGAGCAACCTCGCGTCAAACAGCGCGTCAACCAAGGGATCACGTGTGTTTGATCGAAGAAGAAATGCCCTTGCTCTCCGGTGGCCAATCACTTCATCAATAATCCAATGCAGAAGTTCTTCGGCCTCCGAGTTGGAGCGGACGGCTCCCTCTTTATCCCGCTGGAACCATGTGCGCGCAGCAACCCGAATAGTCGGAATGGAAATCTTGTCATTGAGGCTGCGCTGTGCCGCAATTGACAGCACATTGAATGCATCCCGCGGCACTCCTTCGGCCGCACGCACAAAGTCTTCAAATGCATTCCGCTGAGTGAACGCGGCCTGAATCAGCTCGCCCGAATTCGGGAATTCAGGTTTCTCATCCGCCTCTGATGAGTAATGTTTGAACAGAAGCTCCTGGAAGAACTCAAGAGCGCGGTCCGCGTTATTGTCAAATACCATGTAATCGTCAAGGTCCACATCGGCAGAGGCGTCGGCCCCAATTTCGATGCCGGTATAGTCCCCGTGTGATCCGGTCTTGAAGTTGGAACGCTGTTCGATTGCAGCGATTTTGACGGTGATGCCCGAGACCGGGAAAAGAGCACGCCTGACAAGATCTGCCAGGTAAGGTTGTAGTTCCAGTGGAATGGTGCTCCACTCGTCTAAAACAACTAAAATCCGCGCCGGGCTCAAGGCCTTCGTCAATTCAACCAGTGCTTTGCTAACACTTCCGAAATGAACTCGGTACCGTACGGGACCTGACTCTTCCAACCGGCTCTCCGCATGGGATGAAGTCTTGTTTCCGCTTGTGAGAGTTGCCTCCATGGCAGGCTTCGCCTGTAGGGAGAGCTTGAGCGCGGAAGAGTCCTCACGATCTACGTGGGCTCCGAACTTTGTTTCGCGATGAACCTCACCCACGACTTCCAGTTCCGTTATGGATTCGCCGAGCTTATCCAACACGGGGCCCAGAGCGGCCAGATCCAGATCAGCCGTGACCGCGTGCTCTGTCAAATCCTCGTGGAGAGTGCCTAGCACGTCGAGCAGTAGGCGTGTAGCTCGCTGTGGGATAGGAATTTGCGGATCGGCATAAATGCCACCAGACGATCCCATATTGCGAAGATCAACATAAACCGGAACTGTCCCTTCGGTTCGAGCCTGTTCAGTTACGTAGAGCAGGGCATGTGTTTTCCCAGTTCCCCTCCGGCCATAAACGATTTGATGATCCCGAGAAGAGAGCACGGGAATCACCGGTCCCAGTTCGACGAACGTCTGTACTAGAGTTTTGCGGTCTACGGACTCCGCCCGCCGCGAGATCCCTACAAAGGTCGTATTGATCAAATAGGCTGGGCTCTTTTGCTCTGCCACGAAGAACATTGTACCCGCCTTCGATACGCCCCCTCTGAAAAGACTAGGCACGCCGGAGGCTCACGAACCGTCGAACTGCTGAACCTTTGCAGCCATTGCGTCGAATTACCCCATAGACGCGATTACCAAGAATCCGGCGCGGTCGATCAATATCAGGCTGAGTATGCCGAAGCAGGTGCGGCGGCCGGACAAGAGCGTTTTTCCACCGCAACATCTTCCCGCCCTGCTGGCGGAGTTGACCGAGCGCGACCGGCTCATCGTTTGGATTTCGATGCTGGGCGCTACCCGTCCAGGGGAATTGTTCGCGGTCAAGGGAGGTGACGTGGGTCCTGACTGGGTTCATGTCGAACGCGCTTTGAACCGCCGCCGCGAGTTTAAAGAGACGAAGACCGGGAACTCGCGTTATGTCCATCTGCCGCCGGAGACCGCCAATGAATTACACCAGTGGATGACACAGGGGGGTATCGGCCCGAATGATCTGGTCTTCCCGAACCGGGATGGAAAGCCCATCGACCGGGCTAACTTTCTCAACTGGCGCTTGCGACCGGCCGCCAAGCGCGCCCGCATCCCGGGGGCGCGTTAAGATGCCTGTGGATATTTCAGCCCGTCTCGGTTCAACGATGGTGCAGTGAGGCGACTTTGCATCGCAAAGAGGGTACGCAATTGGGTACGCGTTTATCGCCCAAACCGCCTTTTTGCAGGGTGTAGGCCGTGTAGGATCAACACAATATGAACAGATTACAGATTGACGGTTTCTCTCCGGAGCAAAAGGCCGGTGGTTCGAATCCACTCGGGCGTACCACATTCCAATTACTTATAGACCATCCCAAAAAGTAGGGGAGCAGTTCTCCGCGCGCCAAAGCGGAACGGTGTCGAGTGCCTTCCGCGTGGCTTACTCTTTGCACCCGCATCCATCGCCCTACACGACTGTCTGAAATGAAATCTGCCAAAATCGGCTGGAGGCCAGATGAGAGTAGGTGATAAATGGTGAGCGGTCACGGCGAGAAAAAGAGCCAAAAGCTGTATTTTTTTGTCGATGCCGTGATGACCCACAAGACCGTGGAAGCCGCGGGAATCAGCCGCGCAACCCATGGGTTAGGCCGCCTCCGTTCGATATTCAGATGGTGTTCGTCGAACCCGTCGAAGGCTGTCATGGCGGCCGGGTCAACGCGCATCGTCAAATTGAGCGAGCTTACGAAGAGGCAATGAGCAGGAGTAAAAATGGTTGTGCCGCCCGACCACGTCAACAGCTGGGACGACTTCACCGCACGCCGAATGGCGCAGGAGGCCGGCGAACCGGAGAGGCAGGCGAAGCCTTTCGGTAAGACCAAGCGCCCGGAACCCTCGCTCGCAACCGTTCTGATGCAGGCGATCCACCTCGCCGGAGCGCGCCGCGGCCGACTCTCCCAAGCCGAGCGCATCCGCGAACGAACGCTGCCCGAGGTGTTGACTGAGGCCATGAGGGCGCGGTGAGCGCGGCCGCCGGCTCCATTGTCGACTCAGTGTCCCGGGCTGCCAGGGTCGATACTCTGCAACACGGTCCTGCCGTTCTGTTTGGCTACGGGCCGGTTGTTGTTCGGGTATCCGCCGTAGTTGGGGAATAAGCTGATCACGCTATGCAATCTAGCCAAGGCGCCGCGCGTGATGGGAACCGGATTTCTCAGAAGGAACCATTGAACGCTTTCCGTGCACGCTGGCGTTGTGAGTGAACCGGCGTAGCGAAAAAACGCCGTGCGCTCCGGCAGCAAATCCGCGACGTTGACCTCCTCTGACAATTCCACTTCTCCAGTCGATGTGGGAGAGTTGGCCATGATGGTATCGAATATCGGCAACCCCGCCGTGGAACTGGAGAGAAGGACGCCGATGACGGCGGTTTCGCCAATTAAATTGCTGTGCACCAGGTGAAGCTCCGCGTCATATCGGACGCCATTGAGCGTGTGTTCGCTTGGCGCATGAAAATGAAACTGCATCAGTTGGTAGATGTCAGTCGGCTCGGATCCAATGGAAATGTAGCTGGCGGGACCGTATGGCACTTCGACATAGTGGCCAGTGTTTTCGATCTTCAGCGGAGTCGGTTGGTACTTGAAAAACAACGGCGGGGCAAACCTCACTGCCGGTGCGTTATCGGGAACGATGTCGATCGGTGACTGCTTCATTCCGACCTCACCCGTAATGCTGTCGCCGCAGTTGGCATACGACGGCGCCACGGCGCCCCAATGCAGGGGACCGATGGACGAAGCGGGGTCATGATTCCATGCTTGTGCCGACGCGATACCCGAGACAGTCAAAACAGCCATCAACACTACAAAGAACGGCTTCATACTCCTCCTGGTGAATTGGGCTCTGCTGCAGTTATGTCAAGGCCCGATGCTCTCTTTCCGCCCTGGATTTTATTTTTTTCAAAGTGCCGCAGAAGACAAACTGGCCGATTTGAAGGGCCGCTCACCTGTAGAGCTGCGTCGTAGGCCAGTTGTACAACGTCGCGCCCAGACCCGCGACCCGGCCCAACTGCAGGTTGGCGACGTTGAAGCAAGCGACCTCAAGACCTTCCTTGAAGGCCTAGATCTTCGTTCTCTTAACACGAAAACGATGGGTTGGGGCAGGTCTGAAGATAGCTGTGCGTCTCTTTGGAGATATGCGCGGAATAGTTGTCAAAACACCAATCGAATCTGGTGGTTTACCGTGGATTCGTCGTCATGGTGGACCTTCCGCCTGTGGTTCGCCACCAATAGTCCGTCCACTGCTGGCGTATGCCGTTGGCGCGTTCGATTAGTTCTTTACTGGGCTTTTTCCCGTGTTCTACCATCACTACCATGCCGGTGTTGAATGCACGCTGGGAGTGATAGACATCGGGCCGGCGCGGGCCTTCGGCTGCGATCACATCCTGGATGGTTATTTTGGTCCGGTTCGCCTTATATATCAGGCGTCCCTGCGGATCGCGGCCGGCTGGAAGCAGGTTTCGCAGGATGAAGAAGTCGGGGACCTCCTGCGCGCTGATTAAGCCCATAAGATACAGGTCTAGGTAGGACCAGCCGGTGGCCGGAACGTAGTAGTTATCGTCTAACTGCGTGAATGTGCCGTCAAAATTGTCTTGCCAAACGCCACCCCCCATAGCGGACGCTTCGGTGGGCCGTTGGTACGGAAATGCCACCGGAGCTTGCAGGCCTTGCAACCAGTGGGCCCCGTCGCCGAGGCGGATGGTTTCGTTCCCCACCTTAGCCGATATGAATGCGGACCAGCGATGGCCCATCTCGTGACCGACTTGCGACATGGCGTAGTTGTAATCCAACATCTTGCCATCCGTCGACCGCTCGCCAAGTTGCTTCGCGTAAGCGGTGATATTGTGCGTGTTGGTATCGGTGACATCCGCCGGGGGCTGCCGTTGCGCCTGGATTGAGCCGGCAAACACGGGTTGGATAAATTCCCACTGAAAGCGTCCCGCGGTGCAGTAAGTATCGAGACCCGACTCCACCTGTCCGATGCCGGTCACCTTACCCCCCAGGGGACCATCGCTCGGGGTTCCGGCTTCCTGGTTGTCGATCCGGAAATCCGAGTAGTATGTGAGGAAATCGAACTTGTCGCCAAGACCTTTAATCACGGTGCAGGCCAGATCGCGCATCTTGGGCGTGGTGAGGTAGTGGAAGGACTCGAAGGCGATTTCATAGGGTCCATCCTCGCGCTTGGCTGCAGAAAGATGGATCTCCGGATTGCGAACGGCCGCAAGCGAAATCGATTTCGCTGGAAGCTGTACCGCCGGGCCGGCCGGCCTTCCGGGCGCTTCCGTTTCGGCGTACACGGAGATCTTCGTCCCCGGCTTCAGGCCTGGCGGCAGGATTCCTTGCGCCACGATTATGTTCTTGTCGACCTTGACGGCCTGGGCCACTCCGGGCCCGGCCGCCATGTAGCGCGAACGTGGCCCGGCCTCATCCGAAGGAGCCACGCCGCGCACCGTCCAGGAGATGTCGGGTTGCCCAAAAACGATACGATAGTTCACGCCCACCAAATCCGTCCCGCCCTCCGGCAGAACGGGGCCTCTGGTTTCGAGCGTCGCCTTCAGCAGCACTCCCGCGGTCACGGTCAACTTTACGCTTTTTAGATCCAGATGGGCTGGGACATTGGGATGTTCTTCACCGGATAGCGTGGCGAGTTCCTGTTGCGACCTGCCGTCCACCTTGGGGTACAAGCCCACGATGGCGTCCTTGGCGGCTACGTCGTCATAGGAAAGATCAACCGAACCATCTTTGCGCAGAACGGCCTGGAAGCGGTTCACGGTAGGCGTCCAGGTGAAGTCCTGGATATTGCCGGCAGGTTCGCTCAAGGTCCAGGTGATGACGACGCGGTCGGTCAACTCTTTCAAATAGCGCTTGCCGCTCATGCGCGGCTTGAAGAAGACGCAAATGGCAGGCACGGTGTCGATCAAGTTGCGCGCGGCATACTGCAAACGGTCAAATCGTGCGATGGAAACTCCACCAGCCATACCGCCTCGTCCGCCTGTGGCTGGGCCGAAACGGATGGAGCCGGTGGCGCCTATGGAGAACGTATCCCAGTTCTTATCGGAGAAAGGAAACTGGAAATTGTGCAGCGTGGCTTGCGCAGTCTTCATTTCCGGCCCGAAATCGGAGTCCCAATCTTCCGGCAGGTTCGCGATGCGATATCCGGCGCCGTCGGGCGTGAACTTCAGCGTTCGGTGAGAGAGATCGAAAAGGTTGGCCTTCCCCAGGACGTTTTCGTCGAGCGTCATCACGATCAGTTGTTCCTGGGTAGTCACTGTACCGATTGACTTACCCGGCTCCTGCAAGTCCTGCGCGTGCGCTGCCGGACAACAGAAGATGGCGCCACATACCAGCGCCGTGGCGACCCATTTTGCGATTCTCATTGACGGTAATGTTAGCGGAAATTTGGCGCGAGTGGCAGCAGATTAGACGCCACGGTCGCCCGACGGACACTGCGCCTTGAATTACTACATCGCGGTGCCCGCCCACCGATCACGGCGAGGTCCCGACGTTTTGGAATACGTTCTCAACGGCTCACCGGCGCATTCGGCCGGGCGGCTGGTCGCGCCAAATCACTGTACAGGATTTTCCGCAAGTGCTGGCCAAGAACTGGGGCGTCCCGGAAAGCGCCGTGAATCCTGTGTATGACCAACCGCCCGACGGCCCTTAGATTTTCCAATTGGCGATGCCTGGTTCACTGGATGCCGACCGGCGCGCGACTTCCGGTACGAAAGGGCTTTGATTGTGGGGGGGAGTCGAGGGAGTCCAAGGAATGGCGGGATCTCCGGGGGGCGGGGCTAAGGAGACGCGAGCGGCTATTGTACAAAGTGCAAATGACGAACGGTGCGCACTTTGGGTCTTCTGTTTTGGCGGCTCTTGCGGCGGCATCTATTGGAGCAGGTCCCAATCTCAGAGTTATGTGACAAGCACGGACTCCAGCCCACGATCTTCTACACTTGGCAGAGGAGTTCTGCAGGAACGTATCGAGTACCTGGAGAAAAAGATCCAGACCAAAGATGAGGTCCTGGCTGAACTGATAGCGGAGGACGTCGCGCGAAAAAACGCTTGGGGAACTCTGACCGGGGTCTGGGTTCCGCAGGATACGCGGGACCAGATCGTGGATTTTGTCCGGCGCTGGTCGGAGAATACCCAGATCGGCGCCGGGCGGTTCATCGGGTGGCTCAACATCACCGCCAGCAAGTTCTACGACTGGAGGGAACGCTACGGCAAGGTAAATGAGCACAACGGCTGGGTTCCCCGCGACTTCTAGCTGGAGGATTGGGAAAAGCAGGCCATCATCGGCTTTCATCTGGAGAACCATTGGAAGGCTACCGGCGGCTGACATTCATGACGCGCGACGCAGACATCGAGATCATCTTGGAGTGGGCAAAGGAACTGCACCCGGAGGCGCGGCCCCGGATCATTTCCGACAACGGCCCGCAGTTCATTGCCAAGGACTTCAAGGAGTTCATTCGGATCTCGAGCATGACCCACGACAGACCTTCGCCCTACTATCCTCAATCGAACGGAAAAATCCAGCGTTGGCATAAATCGCTCAAAGGGGAGTGCATCCCGCCGGGAACGCCGCTGTCGCTGGAAGATGCGCGGCGTCTGGTGGAAGGCTACGTTTAGCATTACAACAACGTGCGCTTGAACAGCGCGGTTGGCTACATCACGCCGAAGGACATGCTCGCCGGGCGTCAGGCAGAGATCCACGCCGAGAGGGATCAGAAGTTGAAGGAGGCGCGCAAACAGCGGCAAATTCGTCGGCAGCAGGTCCTTGTGAAAGACGAAGAGCCCACGTTCTAAGTCGCGAGTGAAGTGGATAACTTCCGGTTATGCCGACTACCCAGGATGTTCGAAGATGTCATAGGGCGCAGTCCTGAGACCGGGGCGCAGTGCCGCTTAGGTCCATGACCGCCTGAAAACATTCTAAGAAATCTTTCAAGCGGTCGAAGATCTAGACTAGGTGCTTGGAGAAATCAAGTCTGCGACACTCGGCATCGCTTCTCCGCGTAGTATCGAGTGTTCTCAGTGAATTGCACCCTGGCAGGAGCTGCGCTCCGCACCCGTACGACCGACGTTTACTGAACCGCGATCCCTACCGCAGTACCGGAAATCCAGGCGGCGCTCAGCTGAATTGTGGCCACTCCCTTTGCCACATTCTGAGGCATCCGAAAGTTCACTTGGTATCCGTCCACAGCGCCGGGGTAGCCTACCGCGCCGAGTACCTCGGCAGGCTTTCCATTGACAGTCACCTCGACGGGTGAGTTGACAATCGCGGGAGGACTCGATGGGAACGGCTGGCCCGGATCAACTCCCAGGTTGACCGGGCCGAGACCGCTTGCAAAGAGCGACAGGACCTCCCCTGCCGCTGCCGGCTTGGACGCACTGACGAGAGAGAAGTCGCTGGAATGGGTCACAGCGGGGCCGCCGGGAGTGATCGTGATTTGCGGCGCAGACATCGGGATCAAATGGATTACCCACCGCTGCGTTCCACCTCCATGCTGGCGCCGGTTCGCAGGATCCTCCGTTATGGAAGCTGAGCGTTGTATCGCCACGCCCTGCGGAGGATCCTCAGTGCCCACCTGCCCGCGAGCGCCGAGGAATGCTCCCGTGCCACCCGTAACCGCCAAATTGGACGCCGTGATTTTCGAAGGAGATCCTGGCGGCGAAGCGCCTCCGATAAAGCCGCTGGCCATGATCGTCCCGATCGGGGTACCATCGCTCTTCAAGATTTCGAAGCTAATCTCGTCTGCTGCATTCCGCACAACGTCAGCGACTGCGTGGCCGGGAGTGGGCGACGTACTAAGACCAATGAACGTCCCTACGCGCGTATGAACGCCCATCACCGGCTGGCCGTTGACGGCCTGAATGTCGGCGATGCCGATCTGCCGGTTGAAGTTGACGCCCGGCGCCATTCCCGGGGTCACGTTGGGGTTGGTCCCAAATTTGGAAATGTCGCCAGTGTCTTCGAAGTACACGACAGCGTTGACCGTGTCGATCCGCAAAACCGAAGCTGGCGGGACTTGGGCCAGACCTAGTTGAGAGAAAGCCGTGGCGGATAGAGCGATGGCCAACGCTGTTTTCCAACACTGCAGTAACATATTTTGCCCACTTCTCAGGGCGTGAAGTCTCGGGGTGTTTTTCATATTGCGCTCCTTTAACTGAGAATTCCTTCTTGGCGTGTCGATCTGGTTTGCCGGTTCCAATCGCCTCACCTGCCACGAATAAGGAATCGCGGGGCTGGAGGTTACAGCGCACGGAGTGAAAGACGTAAAATAGGCCCTACGACTTTGGTCCAGATGCCAAACTGCCCTCAATGCCGAGAGGAATTGGAGTCGGGCGATCCCGCAGGACTGTGCCCGAAATGTCTTATCCAGGGCGCCTTCGATACCTCCCTTGGCGCAGAAGAATTGGGAACTCAAACGATCGATATAGCGGAGTCGCTAGTCGGCGATGACGACTTCGGCCGCTATCATCTCCTCCGACCTTTGGGCGAAGGGGGAATGGGCACCGTGTACCTGGCCGAGCAGTTCGAGCCCATTCGCCGGTGCGTGGCTCTTAAAGTTGTGAAGCTTGGCATGGACACCGCCCAAGTGCTTACTCGCTTCCATAACGAGCGCCAGGCACTGGCGCTGATGGACCACCCGAACATTGCCCAGATTTTCGACGCGGGGGCGACCACCAGAGGCCGGCCGTACTTCGTGATGGAATACATCGACGGCGCACCGATTACCCAATACTGCGATCGTAGGCGCATGATCACCAAGGAGAGGCTCGCGCTATTTCTCGCGGTCTGCCGCGCGGTCCAACATGCGCATCAGAAGGGTGTGATTCACCGTGACCTGAAGCCGTCGAACGTACTCGTGTCAGAGCAGGACGGCGCGCCGGTTCCCAAGGTAATCGATTTCGGCATCGCGACGGCTACGGACAAGTGGGCCGTAGAGAACACGATGCTCACGCAGTTCGGCCAGATCGTCGGAACCCCGGAGTACGCTAGCCCTGAGCAGGCCGACACAATGACGGGAGACATCGACGAGGCCTCCGATGTTTATTCACTCGGCGTGCTCTTATACGAAATGCTGATTGGAGCTGTGCCCTTCGACACGGCCACGCTGCGCAACGCCGGTTTAGCGGAAATGCTGCGGATCATCCGCGAAGACGAAGCGCCGTCGTTACTGAGAAAGCTTACCTCGATGGGCGCGGCAGCGAGCGATATTGCGGCGCACCGCCAGACCGATCCGGTTTCGCTGCGCCGCCTCGTGGACGGCGACCTGAACTCCATTACGATGAAGGCGCTGGAGAAAGCGCGCGAGCGGCGGTATACCTCGGCGTCAGAACTCGCAGCCGATCTCCAGAGGCACTTAGAGCACCGGCCCGTGCTGGCGTCACCGCCGAGCCGCCTTTACAGGACGAGAAAGTTCCTGCGCAGGCACAGGCTGGCCGCCCTGGCGACAACGGCGGGAGCCGTATTCCTGGTGTTGAGTGGAGTGACGGCATGGTCGCTTTCGCATCGCGATTTCACGCCGAATCCCAAGCTGACCGGCAAGGATACCATTGTCCTGGCGGATTTCGATAACAAGACCGGCGATCCGGTATTTGACGACACGCTGCGCCAGGGACTGTCCATCGAGCTTCAACAGTCGCCGTTCCTCGCCCTGATTTCGGACAGGAAGGTCCAGCAGGAACTGGTCCTGATGGGTCAGCCGAAAGATGCGCGGCTGACTCCTGAGTTCGCGCAGCAGATCTGTGAGCGAACCGCTAGTGCGGCGGTTCTGGAAGGCTCCGTCGTAAAGGTTGGAAGCCAATATGTGCTGGGGTTGCGTGCAAGGAACTGCAGTACAGGCAGTATCCTGGATCAAGAGCAGATCCAGGTGGCAAGGGGAGAGGACATCCTCAACTCTCTCAGTCAGATCGCCCGTAAATTCCGAACCAGGGTTGGCGAATCGCTGGCGACGGTAGAAAGGTATTCTACGCCCTTGGCGGAGGCTTCTACGCCTTCGCTCGAAGCTCTGAAGGTTTACAGCACCGGAATGAAGGTGAACCTATCCGCCGGGAGCGCCGCGGCTATACCTTTCTGGCGCCGCGCTGTCGAAATTGATCCGAAATTCGCACTGGGGTACGCGAATTTGGGACTCTCCTACGGCAATATCGGAGAGTCCGTGTTGTCGGCTGAGAGCGCCACAAAAGCCTGGCAACTGCGAGATCGAGCAAGCGAACGGGAGAAGTTTTTTATCGACTTTTCCTACGACCGGGATGTGACCGGAAATCTGGAAAAGGCGTACCAAACCCTCGAGATGTGGCTTCAGACCTATCCTCGCGGGGCAGCACCACCTCGTCCCCAGGTTCTATTAGGGGGCATTTCCACCAATGGGACCGGCCGATTCGAAAGAGCCATCGAGGCAGGCCAGAAAGATGTCACCGTCAATCCCGACGACGTCTTTGGGTACGGCGCCCTTGCCCATAGCTATTTTTTCTTCGGCCGCTTCCCCGAAGCCGAGAGCACTCTTCAGCGAGCTTCCGAACGCAAGCTGGAGAACCCTAATCTTCTGGTGATGCGATACAACATCGCGGTGTTAAAAGGTGATAAGGACCAGATGGATCGCGTATTGGCTCTGGCCAAGGGCAAGCGGGAAGCGGAACACCGGTTGGCTCACGCTGAGGCTCTTTCCCTGGCTCGTTCCGGTCGATTAGAGGCCGCCAGGCGGTCATCGAGCCGGGCAGTGGATCTGGCCCTGCAAGAGGGAGACAGCGAGGGGGCGGCGAGTTACCGGGCCGCACGGGCGGTGTGGGAGGCCATTTGTGGGAATGCTGCTGAAGGAAGTGGGGGCGCTGTAGCGGCGCTCGAGCTTTCGAAGGGACGGGACGTGCAATACGCGGCCGGCCTGGCACGGGCTCTTTCGGGAAGCTCTTCGCGATCGGAGGCGCTCGCCGTTGATTTAGAAAAGCGCTTCCCGGAAGATACCTTTGTCAAATTTACTTACGCACCGGTTCTTCGCGCGTTAGCCGCACTGGGGCGGGGCAAGCCCGAAGACAGCGTTGAGCAGCTGCAAATCACTCTTCGATATGAACTAGCGGTGAATGGCCTCAACTTCAGTTTTTACCTTAGCGGTTTGCACTCGGCCTACGTGCGCGGAGAGGCTTTCCGTACTGCTCACCGGTATCCGGAAGCGGCGGCCGAGTTTCAGAAGATTCTTGATCATCGCGGTCTCGTGGGCGCAGATCCCATCGGCGCACTGGCGCGCCTGCGCCTCGGTAACGCTTTCGCTTTGTCGGGAGATAAAACCAGGGCCAAAGCTGCCTACGAGGCTTTTCTCGCACTTTGGAAAGACGCCGACCCCGATATCCCGGTCCTGAAAACCGCCAAAGCAGAGTACGCCAGGCTGTAGTGATCACAATGTAACCTTTGGCTCCCGATTCCTTATCCTGTGTAGCGAGACTCCGGGGACATCGGTCTATGACGATCAAACACACCATGCACACTCTGGCTGGACCATCGCAATTTCCGACCACACGGTGGACGCTGGTGGTCGCCGCCGCCGATCCCCAAGGGAAAGATGCTCGCTCCGCTTTAGTTTCCCTTTGCGAGGGCTACTGGTATCCGTTATACGCCTATGTTCGCCGCCGCGGTTATCCGCCCGATCAGGCGCAGGATCTCACGCAGGAGTTTTTCATCCGGGTGCTGGAAGGCCGATATCTCGATCGCGCCGACCCGGAGAAGGGGCGTTTTCGGGCGTTTCTTCTGACTTCAATGAAATTCTTTCTAGCCGATGAAGCAGACCGTAATCGGGCGCAGAAACGCGGCGGGGGGACCGTCCTATCCCTCGAATTCTCGTCCGGCGAAGACCGCTACCAACGTGAGCCTGCGCACGATGAGACACCGGAGTGGATCTTCGAACGGCGCTGGGCGCTTTCCGTGCTCGATCGAGTCGTGGAGAAATTGCGCAACGAGTTCGTGCATCACGGCCGCCCGGAGCATTTCGAACGGTTGAAAGTGTTCCTTCTCGGGCAGTCCGACGCGCCGTATGCCGCCTTGGCTCGAGAAATGAACACGTCAGAAGGAGCGCTCAAGGTGGCCATTCACAGGCTTCGCAAGAGGTACCGCGAACTCTTTCGACAGGAAATCGCCGACACCGTGGCCAATCCAGGCGAGGTGGAGTCCGAACTCCGGTTTTTGGCGGCCGCTTTGACGAGGAAGTAGCGGCCGGTCCCCGTCGGTTCAGTGCACTCGAAACCGCGCGGCGAAGGACGACGCGTTTGCCACAGATGAAAGGGCTCTTCCAAGCCCACTTCCCGGAGTGCCGTTTAGCATTTGGTTGGTTTGGGAACGAGTGACAGCGCATCGGAAGGGCGGAACCGAGAGTAGTTTGCCAGCCACGGCCCGGAGGACCTACTGAACCGTCCTTATGCCCTGGCGCGCCCGCTTGTTGAAATACCTGGCACGTCGTGGATTTGAGATTTCAACTGTCCCCCGAAGATGGGTATATTCGCTAACGGGGAACGCCAGCTCTCCATTTCACGCTGAACCAGCACGTTGGTTGTGGCGGGGGCTGACCGTACAGAGGCTCGCTAGAATGGCCGACCTCGGTAAGCTGCACGGAGTGGATTGCTCCGCAGCGTCAGTGGCGGCTTCGCGCGCTTTTAATAAAGAGGGAATCAAGGCGGGCGGGGTTATCATCCAGAACGCCGCCGTATCACGCTTGCCCTTCTCTAATGATTTGTTCGACCTTGTTGCGGCTTTTGAAACGCACTACTACTGGCCTGACCTCGCCAGCGATGTGCGAAAGATTTGGCGGGTTCTGAAACCGGGCGCCTGATTATTGATCGGGGCCGAGGTATATCGCGCTGCGGGGCTGGGGTTGGTGGACCGAGCGGTGATGCGGCCGATTGGGGGCGCCGTTCTGGGCGTGGAAGATCATCGGGATTTGCTCACAAAGGCCGGCTACTCCGATGTTGCCGTCTCTGTGGAAGCCGCCAAGGGGTGGATCTGCGTACGCGGCCGGAAACCGTGACAGAACGTGATTGGGGGCCGATCAATGCTGTTGCCTTGCGGCAAATCGCCCGCGGCCGATTAGGTAGCATGTCTTAAATGGAACTCCCTTTGCCACTATGAGACCGTACTCCCACTCATACTCCGGCACGTTGCAATCGGCTACGAGTTCTTTCAGTTCGGCAATCGAATACGTTCGTAGCTGAGACACGAACCCGTCCCAGAATGCCAGGAGGGGGATCACCGGTATCAGATACGTGAAGATAATCTGATACATCGTAATCGGTCGAACGGATGGCGTCACCAGGAGCACTAGAACAGGGATGAGAAACGATGCGGCAATGGCCGGCGCCGTTCGCGACGTAGCCTCAAAGATACAGATGGGCTGACGTTGCCGGAACGCGTCCTGCAGAACCGCTCGAGCCAGGGGCGGAGCAAAGTGATGAAAGGACAAAAAAAGAGTGCGTAATCCGCGAAGCTGCGGGGGAACCTGCGCGGCGGACACAGGCTCCGGCCAGTAATCGATGGAAGGAATCGAACAAGCTGAAGCCGTTGGAACGGGATACAGATCCGTCAGCATCACCTGCGGCGGCCGGTGTCCGAGTTTGGCCAGTTCTACTAATACGAGTTCGATTGGGCCGCCCGCCCCTGAACCGAGATCGACAATACGATCGATTCCGTATTGCTCAAGAGTGCGGGCCACTATCGCCGCCCAGAGCGCCGGAAACGGAGTGATGGCGTAAGCCGCGGTGAGATATCTGGTTGCGGCCGCGCGCAGCCTACCCGGAAGCCACGATTGATCCAAAAACTCAAACAATTGAACCCTGCGCATCGGCTTAGCCTGAAAGGCAATTCTCCAATGCGTCGCACGCGGCGCCGACGCCGTCCTCGGCTTTTACAATCCAGGCGATGCGGTCCGCGTTGGTTTGATAAAGCGGATTGGTCAGTAGTTTTCTAAGCTCTCGCACGGAACGGGCGGCGGTATACGAGCGGCTGCCGATGGTCCGGGCGATGCCGAGACGAACGAGGCGCGCCGCGTTGTCCGGTTGGTCGTAGGCAAATGGCGCGACCAGCATGGGCCGGCCTGCGCGCATGGCGTGAGCGCAGGTTCCGATGCCCCCTGAATGTACGATCGCGAAGGCTCTGGGGAAGAGATACGAATGTGGCGCGTACGGCAGGCGCAGAATGTCGCGCTCGATTCGGATTCCGGATCCCTCTTCGCCATCCAGCATGACCGCGCGAACGCCCAGTTGCCGGGCTGCCTTCGCACTCTCCGCATAGAATCGGCCGGGATTCCGGACCGCCGAGGAGCCAAGCGTAAACACCACAGGCGCGGCTCCAGCGGCCAGGAATTCCTCGAGTTCCGCCGGCGGCGTTGCGGCGTCCGGAGGTTCATTCCAGAAAGGAAAACCGGTGATCTGTGTCTGGGCAGGCCAATCGGTCTGCGCCTGCGCTAACACGGGAGAAAACATGGCGAGCACGCGAGAGGGGGAGTGCTGCCCTTCATAGATTGGTTCGCGCCCTTGCGGGAGCCCCAGTTCGCGCCGAAGCCGGTAGACGGGCGCGTTCCATGATTGCGTGGTGGAACGCGCCGCTCGATTGATTAGAGCGTTCAGCCACGGCGCCTTTTCCCGTACGGCTCGAAGACGCGGCGCGAGAACGGGCGAATCCCGATAAGAGAAGAACGAAAGAGGCGCCAGGATTGTGGAGACCCACGGAATTCCCGTTTTTTCCGCCACCAGCGGACCGGCATAAGTCAGCATGTGAGTTACCAGCAGGTCCGCCCCGGAAGCTGCGTGGAGCAGATTGTCGTAATTGGCACGAATCGGCGGAAGCATGACGTCGCGGAGCATATAGCGTCCGCCCGTCCTCTCCTCCATGGCGCGGGCCTGAAAGATCTTGTCGGTGAAATCCAGATCCGGCGCTACCTGCTGAAACCGCACACGGGCCCGTTCGATTCGCGACCGATGCTGGGAACTGGTCAAAATTTCCGCCCGATGGCCTCTGCGTTGCAGTTCCGAAGCTAAGGCAAGATAGGGATAGAGATCTCCCAGCGACCCGAGCGTGGTGAACAAGATTCGCTTTCCCCGCATAGTTGGTTGCCGCTTGCGTCTTGCCGGCCATCCCCGACCGACTCTATCACCCATGATGAGGGGCGCCGCGCCGGAAGGGCTGCAATGTTCCGCTTCCGATGCTCCATGGGCCAACTGTCGAGGCGCTTGATCACCTGGGCGTTGCGGGCGTCGAAACGTAACGAGCTTAGGTCTTACCGGGATTCAGGAATGTGCCCTGATCAAGTTCGCGGAATGCTTCGCGTAGCTGCTCCTGCGTGTTCATAACGATGGGGCCGTACCAGGCGACGGGCTCTTCGAGCGGCTTGCCGGAGACCAAGAGAAAACGGATGCCGTCTTGGCCAGCTTCGATTTCTACTTCATCGCCGCGATCGAAGAGGACGAGCGAGCGATTATCGGCATCGGTGGGCGGGTGAGTGTCCAGCCATCCTACCGATTCGGTGGGCACGGCTAGCGGGCCGGAGGCATTGCAAAACTTTCCGCCACCGCCAAAGACATAAGCGAAAGCATGACGCGTGGTTTCGACCGGTAATTTTTTGCGGCGGCCGGGCGGCACGGAAACGTCAAGATATACGGGCTCAGCGGCGATGCCATCGACGGGGCCTTTGGAACCCCAGAAGCTGCCGCAAACGATGCGCACCTGCGTTCCATCGTCGTCGGTGATATCGGGAATATCGGCCGCCTTCACTTCCTGATAACGCGGCGCGGTCATTTTAAGGGAAGCGGGGAGGTTCGCCCAGAGTTGAAAGCCGTGCATGCGGCCGGTGGCGTCGCCTTTGGGCATTTCCTGATGGATGATGCCGCTGCCGGCGGTCATCCACTGCACATCCCCGGCGGCAATGGCGCCGTGGTTTCCCATGCTGTCGCCGTGTTCGACTGTCCCTGCGAGGACGTAGGTGATGGTTTCGATGCCGCGGTGAGGATGCCAGGGGAATCCGGCAAGATAGTCGGCGGGCTGGTCGTTGCGGAAATCGTCGAGCAGGAGGAAGGGATCGAAATCGGAGGTATTGCCAAAGCCGAATGCGCGACGCAAGTGAACGCCAGCGCCTTCCATGGTGGGCTTGGATTTGACGAGACGCTTCACGGGACGAAGAGACATGGGAACCTCTGATTCGAGTCTAGCGTAGGCGTCAAGTGTGGCACGGGAGCGGCGGGCGCAGGTCAGTTTCGCGGGATGAAATGGAGGCCCGGCCTTCCGGTTGCGTGCATCGGCGCCCTCTGGACACGTGCTCTTGATTGCGAGGAGGATGGTCACGATAAAACTACGAATTGCAGCAGCCTTGGCGTAAGGATGTGCTGCGACGGAATGTTTGGAAGGGGTAGTCGCGCATGGAAACTCCCGATGACGAGCTAAAGCGACTTCGCCAGCGCAACGCCGAGCTTGAGTCTATAACAGCCGATACGGAACTGGAGCTCGCCAGGGCCCACCTGGCGGCGATTGTTGAATCGTCGGATGACGCAATGGTTGTTACTGACCTCCGCAGCATTGTCCAGAGGTGGAACAAGGGCGCTGAGCGGCTCTATGGGTATTCCACGGCCGAGATGATCGGACGGTCGATTTCACTGCTGTTGCCGGCAGATCGTCCGGACGAAGAATCGACCATTCTCAAGCGCTTGTCCGTAGGAGGGCATGCGGAGCACTTTAAGACGGCTCGGATGCGGAAGGATGGGAAGCAGGTAGAGATTTCGCTTTCGATTTCACCCATCTGCGACAGGAACGGCAGGGTGGTTGCCTCGTCCCACGTGGCGCGAGACATCCAGATACTACGCGCCTTGGAATTGAGACTACTGGGTGTGCCTAAACTTGAAAGCTTCAGAGTTCTCGCGTGCGGCGTCGCGGGCGATTTCAACAATCTACTCACGGGTATTCTGAGCAATTCCAGCCTGGTCGCCGAAGGTTTACGGGAATCCAATCCCGATCGCCGCGTACTGGGAGAGTGCATCACGGCAGCCGAATGCGCAGCACGACTGACGAAACAACTGCTGGCGTATGGCGGCGAAGGACGTGTCGAAACCCACGCCATTAATCTCTCTGTGCTCCTGCGCCAAATTAGCCCGCTGATTCAGAGCTCGATTTCACGGAAAGTGCACATTCAGCTGGAACTCGCCGATGATCTTCCGTTAATCGAGGCGGATGCCCCACAGCTTGAGGCGGTCGTCATGAACCTGGTGGTTAATGGGGCTGAGGCGACTGGGGAAGGCACGGGGATGGTGGTGTGCAAAACGACCGTGCAAACGATGGACAACGCATACATCACAGCACTGGGCGCAGAGGGCGAACATCTATCGCCTGGCAAGTATGTGATGCTTGAGGTCCGAGATTGCGACTGCGGCATGGATGAAGCGACCCTGTTGCACATCCCCGAACCATTCTTTTCGACCAAGTCCCCGGGGCGCGGGACAGCACCCAGGGGAAAGGAACCTCATTCGCCGTTTTGTTTCCCGCCCTACAAGGCTTCTTCGATACCTCGCCGCCAGAACGCATGGACGGCCTCCCAAAGACGGTGCTGATCGTGGATCCCGCGGATTTCGTGCGCAGCGCAGTGCGGAATACTCTTGAGCGTCGCGGCTATCGAACAATGGAAGCCAGTGGCGGCCGCGAAGCGCTGGAGGTCTTTCGCAAACTTGCTCACGAGATCACGCTCGTTCTGATCGACCTGACGATGCCCGATAGGAAGGGCGAGGAAGTCCTGCGCGAATTGCAGAGCATCTCGCCTTCGGTCAAGGTGCTTTTGTCATCGGATTACAACGAGATTGAAGCGGCACGCAGGTTTTCCGGGATGGGATTGTCCGGTTTTTTGCAAAAGCCGTATACAGCTATGCGCTTGACGGAGGGAGTAAGAGCAATTATTGGGTAAGAGGATTACGAGGCCTTTCTATACTGCACATCGCGAGCAATTGCCCAAACTACACACGGCGCACGCCAGGAGCCATTCGGCCCACGTCTACACCACGCAACATCGCCACGGAGAGCGGCGTGTCTGCACAGCGTGTCAAGGTTAATGTAATGCTCCTCTCAGCGACGACGACGACGGTCACGTTAAGATTACGAATTGTAGTGCCTGGTCGCGTATGCTGATACGGAATCTTGCAGAAAGGAGTCGCGCGTGGAAACTCCCGATGACGAACTGAAGCGACTTCGACAGCGCAATGCCGAGCTTGAGGCACGAGAGGCCCTTTGGCTCACGTCCGAAGATGCCACGCTCCGGCTGCACGCCTTGGTGCATTCGGCCGATGACGCCATTATTGGCAAAACGACTGCGGGAGTTGTCCAAACATGGAACCCGGGCGCAGAGCGTCTCTATGGGTACGCCGCTAGCGAGATGATCGGTCGCGATATGACGATTCTGCTGCCGCCCGATCGCGCGGACGAAGAGAGCTTTATCCTGGAGCGAATCGGCCGCGGTGAACGGGTCAACCATTTCGATACTGTTCGGGTGAAGAAGGGCGGCCGATTGGTGAACGTATCGGTGGCGATATCGCCGATTGTTAAGAACGGGATGGTGATCGGCGCTTCGCATGTGGCGCGCGATATCACGGCAGGCACGGAACTGGAGATGGCCAGGGCCCGACTGGCTGCCATTGTTGAATCGTCGGATGACGCGATTGTCAGCAAGGACCTGACTGGCACGGTCCAGACGTGGAACAAGGGAGCCGAGCAGCTCTACGGATATTCGGAGGCCGAGATGAAGGGACGACCGATGTCGTTGTTGCTGCCGCCGGATCGTCCTGATGAGGAAGCGACCATTCTCAGACGCCTTTCCAAGGGAGAGCGGGTGGAGCACTTTGAGACAGCTCGGATGAGGAAGGACGGGAACCAGATAGAGGTTTCGCTTTCGATTTCACCCGTGTACGACAAGAACGGCAGGGTGATCGCCGCCTCCCACGTGGCGCGAGATATCACGGAACGACGCAGCCTGGAAACGAAGCGCCTGCATGCGCAGAAACTGGAAAGTCTGGGGGTGCTTGCGGGCGGAATCGCGCATGATTTCAATAATCTGCTCACGGGGATTTTGGGTAATGCCAGTCTGGTCGCGGAAGGTTTGCAGCAATCCAATCCCGATCGGCCGATCCTGCAAGAGTGCATTGCGGCGGCTGAGCGCGCCGCGCTACTGACGAAACAACTTTTGGCGTACGCCGGCAAGGGCCGCTTCGTCACTGAGCCCATCAATCTTTCGCATCTGGTGCGCCAAATCAGCGCCCTTATTCAGACCTCGATTTCGCGGAAGGTACAGGTTCGGATGGAACTGGCCAACGATCTTCCGTCGATTGAGGCGGATGCGGGACAGCTTCAGCAGGTGATCATGAACCTGGTGATCAACGGGGCTGAGGCGATTGCGGAAGACGTGGGGATCGTGGTGTGCACGACGGCTGTGCAAATGGTAGATGACGCTTACATCAAATCGCTGGGCGCGGAGGGACAGTATATATCGCCGGGCCGGCACGTAATGCTGGAAGTGCAAGACAGCGGCTGCGGCATGGATGAAGCGACCCTGTTACGCATCTTCGAGCCGTTCTTTTCGACAAAGTTCACAGGCCGGGGACTCGGCCTTGCGGCGGTTTCCGGCATTGTTCATGGGCACAGGGGCGCGCTGCGGGTCTATAGCACCCCGGGAAAGGGAACGTCATTTAAAGTTTTGTTTCCGGCCGCCGAGGCGGCCCTGAATTCCCCGCAGCCGCCAACAACCGCGGCCAACCTGGAAGGCAGTGGCAATACCGTTCTGATTGTGGATGACGAGGACTCGGTGCGCAGCGTAGCGCGAAACACGCTGCAGCGCCGCGGCTATCGAACCATAGAAGCCAGGGATGGCCGGGAAGCGCTGGAGGTCTTTCGAAAATTCGCACACGAGATCTCGTTGGTTCTGCTGGACCTGACGATGCCCTACATGAACGGCGAGGAAGTGCTGCGCGAATTGCAGATCATTACACCTTCCGTCAAGGTGGTTTTGTCATCGGGCTTCAACGAGGTTGAAGCAATCCGCAGGTTTACCGGAAAGGGGCTGGCCGGCTTTTTGCAAAAGCCATACACAGCGATGCGCCTAGCGGAGGCGGTAAAGGCGATCATTGGGCAAACGCCTTAGCGCAGTTTTGAGCATACGCGCCGCACGGATTGCGTTTGCACTCACTGCCTGGTACGGCCCAGGGCCCCGTTCCTGAGCGACACACCTTGCACTTCTACATCTTTCTCATGTATATGTAGAAGGAATAGGTATGAAAACCCCAAACCGAGATGGAACAACGAGGGCGTCTACCTGAAGTTGTTGGAATAATTCTGCAACGTCCGCAGGGAGAACGATCATGAACTGGTTTCAGCGGCTTTTACGAGTCGGCCGGATGGAGAGAGATCTCGATAGCGAGCTCAGGTTTCACTTCGAATCGCAGGTGGCGGATAAGGTGGCCGCTGGGATGAATGAAGCCGACGCGCGACGCGCGACCCGCGTTGAGCTCGGCGGCGTCGAGCAACTCAAGGACGAGTGCCGCGAAAGCCGCGGGACGCTGTGGCTCACGTCGATTGCGCAGGATCTGCGGTTTGGCGCCCGTATCCTTGCCAGATCGCCCGGCTTCTCGGCCACCGCCATCCTCGTGCTGGCCCTGGGAATCGGCGTAAATACTCTGGCCTTCAGCTTGTATGACCTTATCGCGCTGCAATCGATCCCGGTGCGCGACCCGCAAGCCTTGGTAAATTTCGAGCGCCGCTCGCCGGGGAATATTCAACCCGGCATTCCCTGGAACTCAATCGTTTTTTACCGCGATCATACAAAATCTCTGTCCGCCATGATGCTGACTCTGGGCGGCGCGCCGATGGTCTTGGACCACGATGAACAACGGATCAAACCCAGCTTCGTGAGCGCCAACTACTTCAGCGAGCTTGGCGCCGCAACGGCAGCGGGACGCCTTTTCGACCCGTCACGCGAGGACTTGACCGCCTCAGACCCGGTCGCGGTTCTCAGCTATCCGTTCTGGCTAAGAAGGTACGCGGCCGACTCTTCGATCATTGGGAAAACGATTCATCTTGCGGGCAAACCCGCCACGGTGATAGGGATAACGTCACGATCCTTCGCGAATCCCGGTACGTACGCTCCGGATGTATGGCTGCCCTTGATGCAGCATACTTATTTTGTCGATGGCAGCAAGCCGCTGAACGATCCGAAGTTTGAAGGCATGATCACCGCGAGGGGGCGGCTTGCCCCGGGGGCGACGATTTCCCAAGCCACGCAGGAACTTCTTGCGCTTACCAACCAGTTACGCAAGCTGTACCCGGCGACGATCTGGGACCGGGAGTACATTCGCGTCTCATCCGGCGCGCATTTTCTCCAGTTCGACAACCATGCCTATCCAATTCTCGCGCTGGCCGGACTACTTGTCCTGCTGATCCTTGCCGTTGCCTGCGCCAACCTTGGCGGGCTGCTTATGGCTCGGGGAGTCAGCCGACAACACGAGATTCAAATTCGCCTCTCGATCGGCGCGCGCCGCTCGCGAATCTTTCGTCAACTCTTCACCGAGAGTTTGCTGCTCGCGTTGTTGGGGTCGATTGCCGCGCTACCGATCAGTTCCCTTGCGCTGCGACTCGCCCTAACCTACGCGGACGCTCCAACCTGGATGAGCGCCGCGCCGGATTGGCGAGTGCTGGTCTTCACTACTCTGATTGCTTTCGTCGCAGCGCTCTTCTTCGGCGTGATGCCCAATCTGCAGATGGTGAAGCGTACGCGCAGCAAAACCGTGGCCCACCAGTTCGTGATTTGCGTCCAGGTGGCGGCGAGTTGCGTGCTACTCATCCTCGCCGGGCTACTGGTACGAGCAACCCTGCACACGATCTACACCGATCCGGGTTTTGGTTACGAGCAGGTCCTCTCCATCAATCTTGGCCTGGGCGATCACGGGTACACACCGGCTACGGCCCGCGCTTACCTCGACCAGTTGCAGGATCGCTTACGGGCGATTCCCGGAGTTACATCTGTCTCCCTGGCATTCAGGCCGCCGCTGGTCAGTGATGGAGTTAGCTACACAACTATCGAGGTCGATGGACATACGATCATCATCTATCCCAACTGGGTTAGTCCGGAGTTTTTCCAAACCATGAGTATTCCCTTGCTGCGCGGCCGTTACCTGCGCCGGGGCGACAAGAATGCAGTCATCCTCAGCGAATCACTCGCACGCAAACGATGGCCCAACGAAGAGCCCATCGGCAAACGATGGCAGAACGGCAAAGATATCGTGGCCGGCGTGGTCGGCAATACCCGCGCCATGGAGTTGAACAACACCGACGCAACGGAAATTTACTACCCGCCGACAGAGGAGTATCTGCCTGGCACGTTCGTGCTGGTTAAGACTGGAGGGGTTCCCGATGGTTTCAGACCAGCCATTAAGTCGATTACGGCTAACCTGGACAGCAAGCTCTTTCCTACGATTACACCTCTCAAGGCCGGCTTCCGCAAGAGCGTCGCGCAAGCTGAACAGATCGCGACCATCATCAGTCTGCTGGGCAGCATCGCTATCTTCCTCGCGGTGGTAGGGCTGCTTGGTCTGATCAGCTACGCAGTCTCGCAGCGGACGAAAGAAATCGCCATCCGCCTCGCGCTCGGCGCCGACCGCGTCGAGATCTTTTCGGCGGTGTTACGGCGGTTTGCATTACCTGTGCTGATGGGCTTGCTGGGTGGAGTGAGTGTTACCGCTGCGCTTTCGCAGGTTCTGCGGCGCATGCTTTACGGCATTAGTGGTCTGGATCCGGTCAGTTACCTGAGTGCGATAACGGTGTTGATCGTGGTTTTGGCTTCCGCCGCGGCGGTGCCAATCCGGCGAGCCTTGAGGATTGAGATCGCAACAATCTTGCGTTTCGACTGACATTCTTGCGACCGAAACCTCATTCGTCAATTCCCTGGGTTCTACGGAACTCCCGCGACAGTGGTGATGTCACGGCATCGGCTGAACCCACTGACTGCGCCAAGCTGGGGCCTCGAAGGGGTCGGCGAAATACTGTGTCTCATGCACGACTTTGCCGTTGCGGAACTCCATAATACTCACTGTGTAGGCTGGCCGCCCCTGGTAGGTGATTGTGTACTCCGTGACCCAGAGATCGCCTTTTCCGAGGATTCGCTTCACAGTGAAACCCGACGGCTTGCCGGGGTGATGACTCCGCAAGGCCTGTAAATTGTTTCGCCCGAGGATTCGCTCACCCGACTGAGGATAGTCGCAAATGGCATCGTCAGCGTAAATGTCGTGTTCCGCGTTGACATCGCCGGCTGCCGACGCTTGCCAGTGCCTATTCAGAGTGTCGCGTATTTGTTCTTCTTGCATGAACTCCTCCGGACGCGGCATGCGTTGCGGGTTATTTCGCTTGGAATGAAACCCAGGCTGCCGGTCTTCACCAATTCATTGAACCTCTGTCTTAGCTAGCGACCAGTATCGCCCGAATACGCGGACATGGTGACAGGTCAATTGCCCGGGGCGAAATAAAGGCGCGTGGATTTGCCGACCATTTGGTAGTCTTCGAGGCGGTCGGGCCACGGGACTATGCCTGGGAAGCGGTCGCGGAGGCCGAGACGACGCTGCTTAAGGACTGTGAGGCTGACGGCATTCCAGCCGGGCGATGGGCGCAGGGCGTCGATGTGATCGGTGATGGGCGGGAAGCCGTATTCCTTTTGGAGATCGCCGATGTTCATGGGAAGCATGTACACGAGAGGCGCGCCGACCTCGCGAAGCTTGGCGCCGAGGCGTTTCATGTCCTGTCCCCAATCGAGATCGGAATCGACGGAGATGTTTTCAGGATGCGAACCGGCGAGTTCGTTGAAGTAAGGCAGATAATCGGGGTGACTGGCGAGAGACGAGCCGCCGTACCAGAGAGTCAACAGCAAGGCCGCCCAACCCGCCCATTGACGCGGCGCCGGGGATTCGAGGAGCCAAACCAGCCCCAGCGCGGCAGTGACGCACATACCGGCATAGATGGGCATGACATGGCGAATACCTATATTGATGTGGCTGAACATGGCCACGCATAACACGCCAAGGGAGAAAGCAAGCGGCAGCCAGGCGCGGCGCAGAATAACAGGCCGGTCCGGCGAGAGCCGGCGCAGGGTGATGGCGGCGCCGAGAAAGAACAGCGCCAGGAAGGCGAGGGGCGTCTTCACGGCCAGATCGACAAGGTAAAAGTACCAGAAGCCGCTGTTTGAAGCCTTGCCCAGAAGGTAGCCGGGGTGGCCTTCGGCGTTGTGGCGCAGAACGTCGCGGATTCCGGCGAAGAGCTCGGGCGCAGGGAGGCTGATGTCAGCGAAATAGACCTTGCCGAAAGAGAAGCGATACGTTGCCCAGATAACCAGAAACGCGATGGCGCCGGCGATGGCGAGGGATGGAATCCGGCTTCGCAGTTCGCGGAGGAGATTGAGCCGCGGGCGCTGCGCGAACCAGAACCAGAGGAGAGAGAGCGCGGCGGCGGCGGCGAAGTAGGGGAGCACGGAGAATTTGGATACGACGGCCAATCCGCCGGCGATTCCGAACATAGCGCCGGAGCGCGGGCTTGGCTGCTCCGCCCAGATCACCGCTGCCAGGAACGCCGCGGGGAGGAACGCGGTGCACGCCATATCGGTGGTAGCAAGACCGGCGTGCGCCAGAATTGGTGGAAGAAAGCTGAACAGGAAGAGAGCGATTACGGCGGTGGCGCGCGTGGCATAGCGACGCGCCCACCAATAAATGGTCAGGCAACCGATCCAATAGAAAGGAAGGATGCCGAGGCGCGCAAGGGACATCACTTCATCGTTGCGATTGTTATTGAAGAGAATGGCCAGACCTTCGAAACTCATGGAGAATATATCGACTCGCGGGGTGTTCTGCGAGCGGATACCGACCAGGTAAGGCCCCAGCGCGGTGGCCACGCGCGCCAGGGGAGGATGCTGCGGTTCCCAGGTGTAGACGCCTTTATCGAGCCACTCCATGCCGCAGGCGAGGTGCGCGGGTTCGTCAAAGGTATAGCTAAAGACGGAATAGGTGGAGACGATGCGAACTGTTCCAAGAAGCAGCAGGGCAATAACGAGGTAAAGACTGTGGCGTTCGAGGAATGGGAGTACGTTGAACGACATTTGCGACGGCGCGGGTTCCGGAAGACCCGCGGGCCGGCCCTCTTTTCGTTTTGGGGGACGGGACGCCATGAAGAAGAAACGCTATTGTCGCATGGGGAATTTGACACCCTGTCCAGAATTGTGTGATTATTCATTAGAGTGAATAATTATTCTAAAAAGGGCTCCCAGTTGAATCTTCTGAAATCAGCGCAGATCTTGAAGGCCAATGCGGCCGATTTTCTGACGGACTTGGATGTGATTGACGACGAGCTGGCCTATTTACTAAATCTTGCCGGCGAGGTGAAGCGGGCGCCGCGGGATTTTGCACAAGCGCTGGCGGGGAAATCGATCGCGCTGCTATTCGAGAAACCGTCCCTGCGCACGCGGTTGACCTTCGAACTGGCCATCAAACAATTAGGCGGGGATTCGGTGACGTGCGAGGGCAGGTTGGGGGTGCGTGAGCCACTGAAGGACGTGGCGCGCAATCTGGACCGATGGGTGAACGGCATTGTGGCGCGCGTGTATTCGCACGTTACGGTGAAGGAGTTGGCGCGATGGTCTTCGGTTCCGGTAATTAATGCGTTGTGCGACGCGTATCATCCATGCCAGGCGCTGGCGGACGTGCAGACGATGGGCGAGCGATTGGGCGAGTTGCGCGGACGCAAGCTGGCGTTCATCGGCGATGGGAATAACGTGGCGCAATCGCTGATGCTGACAGCGGCGAGGCTGGGGATGGATTTCAGCTTGGGGTGCCCGAAGGGGTTCACTCCGGATTCCGAGATCGTGGGACAGGCCGAGGGACTGGCGGCGATCGCGGGGGGAACGATTGAGGTGGTACACGACGCTGCGCGGGCAGTGAAGGGCGCACACGTGGTGTACACGGACGTCTGGGCCAGCATGGGACAGGAAGAGCAGGCGGAGCGGCGCAGGGCTGCATTCCAGGCGTTCCAGGTGGATGAGAGGCTGATGGCGCAGGCGGAAAGCGACGCGATTTTCATGCATTGCCTGCCGGCGAAGCGCGGCGAGGAAGTGACGGACGGCGTGATGGAGAGTGGAGCGTCGGTGGTGTTCGACCAAGCGGAGAATCGGCTGCATGCGCAGAAGGCGCTGCTGATGATGATGCTGTAGAGGCTACGGAAGAAGACAGTCGACATCAGAGGGAAGTACGCTATGAGTAGCGCAGAGGGTGTAAATTAGGCTGTGTAAATGGCTATCGGTAGCGGAGACTAGGAGAACCGATGGCAATCGACCCGATCGACACGAAATTGATTGATAGTCTTTTGGCTGGCTACAAGAGACATTATTGGAAAGAACTGACTTCTTAAACAACTGACCAAAGCCCTTTTAGAGCGGGCGATGCATGCGGAGTTGACTGAGCATGTCGGTTATGAGAAGCACGACCCAGCCTGGAACAACAGCGGCAATTCCCGCAACGGCACAAGCAAGAAGAAACTGAAAGGCGATTTCGGCGAGATCGATTTGGAGACTCCCCGGGACCGGAGCGGGAGCTTCGAACCGCAGATCATCGCCAAGAATCAGACCTGTTTTACGGGGTTCGACGACAAGATCATCTCGATGTATTCGCGCGGCATGACCACGCGCGAAATCGAGGGACACCTGAAGGAAATGTACGGTGTCGATGTGTCGGCGGCGCTCATCTCCAGCGTCACCGAAGCGGTGATGGAAGAAGTGAAGACCTGGCGGAGCCGGCCGCTGGAGGAGACCTACGCCATTCTGTATCTGGACGCGCGTAGGGTGAAGATCCGGGAAGGCGGGCACGGGCAGAAACCGAGCGATCTATGTGGCCATCGCGGTTAATATGCAGGGCAACAAGGAAGTGTTAGGACTGTGGGCGGCGGACAATGAGGGAGCAAAGTTCTGGCTGCAGATTCTGACCGATATCCAGAACCGCGGCGCCAAGGATTTCTTCATCGCTTGTGTAGACGGGCTGAAGGGGTTTCCAGAAGCCATTGAATCAGTGTATCCGCGCACGGAGGTGCAGCTGTATATCGTGCACCTGGTGAGGGCCTCGCTGAACTACGTGAACTGGAAACAGCACAAAGATGTGGCCGGCGATCTGCGGCTGATTTACCCGGCCAGCACCGTAAGTGAAGCGGAAATACAGAGGGAAGCATTCGCGTGCAAGTGGGATGCGACCTACCCAATGGTGAGCCAGATCTGGAGACGGAACTGGGAGCGAATTATCCCGTTCTTTGCCTATCCGGGGGAGATCCGGAAAGTCATCTACACCACCAAGACGATTGAGTCGCTGAACATGTCACTACGCAAAATCATCAAGATGCGCGGGTCATTCCCGAACGAAGACGCCGCCATGAAACTGCTGTACTTGACCTTGCGGAATGCCGCGAAGAAGTGGACGATGCCAGTGCCAAACTGGAGCGGAGCGCTGAACCGATTCAGCATTCTCTGGTCGGAGCGCATGCCGGCATTGGATCGAATCTGATCGGGGCGCCGTAAATCATGAGGAAAGGAGCGTTACTGAATTGGGGGCGCTGCCCCCAAACCCCCGGGATTTAACCCATTATCGCCAGGATTGCTGGCTCAGCGCCTGTTCTGCATTCTGGGCACGATGCAGACCGTGTTCCAGTTCGATCACGGTTATGGAAGAGAGGACGATTTCGGTTCCCCAGACGCGCAGCTTATAGCAGTAGGCGGATGGTCGAAGCGGGCTCACGGGATGCCTACAATCAGCGCGTTCTACGAGATCTTGATCCGAATGTTTTTAACGATCACCCGCCATCCCATTTCCGCGCCCGATAGGGTGAATTCGAAGCGACGATTGAAATCGCCACCTTGGAGATTCTGGAAGGTGAGCTGCCGCGCCGGGCTTTGAATCTTGTTCGGGAATGGGCGATGATTCATAAAGAGGAATTGTTCGAGGATTGGCGGTTCTGCCGCGGAATGCAGTCCCGGCGAAAATTGAACTGCTGGGCATGAACGAGGGATTTGATGTACTGGGATGTAATTGAAGTCAAACCGGACCCTCACCACGGCCTTTTCTTGCGATTTAAGGACGGGTGGCAGGACGGGCCGCAAGAACTGACCGGTGCGCTGACGCCTTTACGGGATGAGCAATTCTTCAGTCAGTTGTTCATTGACTACGGCGCGGTTGCTTGGCCCGGTGATATCGATCTGGGCCTGATGCTATGTATGCTCAGATCGTGGGTCAGCGGGATGGGCTGCAACGGGTTGGATGAAACTCTAGCATTGCGATGAGTTTCTAGCACTCGAGGCTCTAAGGATCTATTATTGCGACGTCGTTCGGTCACTTTACCGATTGGGTAATCTCTAGCCGTTTTCATCGCGCAAAAGAGTTCGAATCCACGCCGCGGCGCCACGCTGGTAACCAATTGACCTTCTTTGCGGCAAGCAATTGTGGCCAGCTAGAACCACCTTGTTTTCAGACGTTTCCGGTTCGAATCCATGTTGGCCTAAAGCGCCGAGCGCCGATAATATGTCGAGGGCAATCATTTGACACTAGCCTCGCATTTTCCGATCCGCGCATCGAGATCAATAAGCATCGGCTCCGCTACGGAGAGTATTTCCTGAGCACTACCGAATGTCCTATCCTCACCGAACGTTGCGAAGCCCTCCAACCGTTACGTGCCACTCGCGGTGGCGATGCTGGCGCCGGTGATTGTCAACATTCTTGTCTTCCACGCCTTGATGGCGCCGAGCGGGCTTCCGCTGGCCCTCGTGGTGGCGGTACTGTGGACAGTAATCTTCGTGGATGTGCGGCCGGCTTTTGCCGGGTTGTTGCAGCCGCGCCCGCAGGCGCAGGTCTGAGCACGGGCGGCGCCAAAGATTGTTGCATTTCAGTGAAGACAGCACACAGGAAATGAGGTTCCAGCCATGACAAACAATCGAACGATTCTCATTACAGGAGTTACGGGCAATCAGGGCGGCGCGGTCGCGCGGGCGCTGCAAGGCAGCGGGTTCGATCTACGCGGGCTGACGCGCAAGCCGGACAGCGAGCGGGCGACGGCGCTGGCGCGCAATGGCATCGAAATCGTCCAGGGCGATCTCGATGACGAGGCGACGCTGCGCCGTGCGTTGGCCGGCGCGTGGGGCGTCTTCGGCGTGCAGAACGCGGCAGAGGCAGGCACCGAACGGGAAGAGGCGCAGGGCAAGCGGCTTGCGACACTGGCGCGCGAGGCCGGCGTCGAACACTACGTCTACACATCGGTGGGATCGGCAGACAAGCGGACGGGCATCCCGCACTTCGACAACAAGTGGCGCATCGAGGAAACCGTGCGCGGTCTCGGATTCCCCTCGCATGTTATCCTGCGCCCGGTGTTCTTTATGGAGAACCTGTTAACGCCTTTCAGTCTCCAGGGTTCCACGCTGGCCTTGGCGCTCGAGCCAAGCACGAGGCTACAGATGATTGCGATGGACGATATTGGCTGGTTCGGCGCGCGCGCGTTCACCGATGCCGCTGCGTTGAACCGCCGCGAGATCGATCTTGCCGGTGACGTACGAACGATGCCGGAAGCGGCGGAGGTCCTGACGGAGGCGCTGGGCTGCCCGATTGCGTTCGCGCAGACGCCAATCGAACAGGTCCGGCAGTACAGCAACGATATGGCGTTGATGTTCGAATGGTTCGAACGGGTCGGCTACAGCGTCGACATCGCCGGTCTGGAACGCGAGTTTGGCCGGGCGCTGACGAAGCTCCCCGAGTGGGCGCGCCGGCACGGGCGACCAAATGGGCAGACTCACGGAGAGCACGTATGAAAGCGATTCGTTCGTTGGAATACTGTGGGCCGCTGGTGGTCGACGATATACCTACGCCCACGATCGCACGGGACAAGGAGATTAACCTGAATGCATCGTTTTAAACCATCCTTACTCCTGCTTTGCGCTGGGATTCTGGTTGGCCAGGTGGCGCCTGAATCGGCGACGAGCTCTCATCCTTACACGATGCTTTATGTGTTCGGCGACAGCTATTCCGATTCCGGCGCGGGCTATGTGGACGCCGATGGGCCCACTGCGGTGGTGTATCTCGCCCAGCGACTGGGGATTCCGTTCACCTATAACGGCGATCCGGGGAGTGCGGGCAAGGGGCTGAACTTTGCCGTCAGCGCAGCCTCATCCGGTAAGGGCGCGGGGCGGGCGCTTGCAACCGGCGGGACGCTCGGCTTCGGCATGAAGAATCAGATCGAAAGCTTTGTCCGGTACTTGAAGGACGGAGCCATTCCGAAGATGGATGCGGCGAATACGATGTTCTTTTTCGCGGGCGGGCTCAACGATGGCGGCCGACCAGAGGGGTTCGTCCGCACGAACATCGAAGCGGAGATCGACACACTCTACGAGCTTGGCGCACGCCGGTTCATGGTCGCAATTCTGCCCGTTAAGATCCCTTCGTTCGCCGGCGCGGGCAGGCGAGTGAATCCGGAGCTTGAGAAGATTCCCGGCGAGGAGCGAGCAAAGCATCCGGATATCCGCATTGCCAATTCGCAGTGGGGACCGTTCTTTGACGAAGTCATTACGAATCCTGCGAAATATGGGCTGACGGACGCGGCAACGCCGTGCTCCGACCGGCCGTTTGGGCCACAGAAGATTACGACCTGCACCAACCCCGACGCGCACTTCTACTACCACGAGGGGCACCCGTCCACGGCTGCTCACCGCGCGGTCGGGGAGATGCTTTATCGCGAAGCTGTTACGAAAGCGCCGTAGACGCTGGCCCAGGGCGCCGCTCGTCAATACAGACAATCCAGGAGGGTTTCTGCGCGACTGGGCAATCTGAACAACATTTATTCCGTTCGAGTTGGCCTTGGGTATCGCGCTGTTGGACAACCAGATGGCGAGGATATCATTTGGTTCTGGATCGGCTCCCACGGCGAATACGATAAGTTGTTGCAAGAATGATGGCCTGCCCGACTAGGCCGCATCACGCGGCTGGCGAGTTCCCGATGCTTGACCGGGGCGCCTGGCATCTATATAATACCCATATAGATTTTATGCCTAAGAAAGATATGCCTTCCGGCGCGCTGACGCTCTTGATCCTGCGGGTGCTCGACTCGGGGGCGCTTCATGGCTACGCCATTGCGCAGCGGATCCATTCGCTCTCCTCCGAGGTGCTTCAGGTGGAGGAAGGCGCGCTCTATCCGGCGCTCCAAAAGACGGTCCTTAAGGGGTGGGCGACCGCGGAGTGGGGCATCTCCGAAACGAATCGCAAGGTGCGCTTCTATCGGCTGACCCGCGCAGGGCGCAAAGAGCTTGCATCCGAGCTCTCCGATTATCACCGCGTCCACGAAGCCATCCAGGCGATCTTGCGGACAGCGTGAGTTCCTTATGACGCTCTTACTCCGCCGTTTACGCTATTTGTTGAACCGCCGGCGGTTCGATCAAGAACTTGCCAATGACCTGGAGTTCCACGCGGAGATGTCGGCCCGCGAAGGGACCCGGGCGCTGGGCAACGGGCCACGCTTGCGCGAAGAGGCCCGCGATGCGTGGGGGTGGACGTGGATCGACCGGATTGGCCAAGATCTTCGCTATGCTGCGCGCTTGTTGCGCAAGTCGCCGGCGTTCACGATGGGGGCGATTCTGATGCTCGCAATCGGCATCGGCGGCAATGTGGCGATCTTCGGCTTCTTCAATCTCGTGGTGTTGCGGCCGATCCACGTGCGGGAACCCGGCTCGCTGGTTCACTTTCACCGCCGCGGCGTGGACCAGTATGCATTCGCCGTGCCTTACCCGGAGGCGGCGTTTTTTCGCGAGCACTCGAGGACTCTTTCGGCGGTGATCGGCGTAAACAAGACCAGCATCTCGATGGAAGGTGAAGAGAAACCGGTTGAGGGGAGTTTTGTAACCGCTAACTTTTTCCGCGAGCTTGGGGGCGCGTCCGGTCTGGGAAGGGTGCTCGATCCGGCGCGGGATGAGGCTTCGGGCGCGGACCCCGTGGTGGTGCTGAGTCACGGATTTTGGGAACGGCATTTCGGCGCGGATGCTGCGGTGGTGGGCCAAATGCTTCGCATCAACGGCAAACCGGCGACCGTAGTGGGCGTAGCCGCGAACGATTTCGGCGGCGTGGGATCGGGGGTGGGCGATCCGGCGTTTTGGGCGCCGATTACGCAACAGCCCTATTTCATTAATGGCAGCCGGCTACTTACCGACCTCTCAGTTGAGAGTCCGGGAGTCAGCCTTTGGGGACGGCTTGAGCCTGGGCAGAACAGTAAGGCCGCCGAAGAGGAATTGCGGTCGCTGGCCGCCGAGTTGCGCCGGCAGTATCCAGCGGCGATTTGGGAAAACGAGCGACTGCTGAGCGAACCGGGCGGCTACGTTATGAGCATGATCGCCGGCAACCGGCGCGGGACGGGAGCGGAGGAGCGAGACCCGATCTATCCGGTGTTCGCGTTGGTGGGCACGCTCACGCTGTTGATTCTCGCCGTCGCTTGCGGGAATTTGGGGAGCATGCTTCTGGCGCGCGGCGTGGCCCGGCAGCGCGAGATAGCGATTCGGGTCTCGATCGGCGCGGGGAACGCGAGGCTGATTCGCCAGTTGTTCACGGAGAGCCTGCTGCTGGCGTTGATGGGTTCGGCTGGGGGACTGGCGCTGGGCACGGTGGTGCTGCGGACGCTGCTGGCAGCGTCCGGCGCGCCGGCATGGTTGAATGCGGCGCCCGATTGGCGGGTGATCGCATTCGCGGTGGGCGCGGGGTTTGCGTCCGCGATCCTCTTTGGGCTCACGCCCGCGCTGCAGATTGGCCGGCAGCGCCAGCGCGCTCAGGCGGCGCGCAAGATTTTGATCGGCGCGCAAGTAGCGGCAAGTTGCGTGCTTCTAATTGTGACGGGTCTGCTAACGCGGGCGCTGGACAGCGCCACGTCCAGTTCCCCGGGGTTCGATTACAAACAGGTGATCTCGATCGCGCCGGGGCTGTCCGGAAACGGTTATACGCCGATACGGGCGCACAAGTATCTGGATGCGCTGCAAGACCGGCTTCGCGGGCTTCCGGGCGTGCGGTCGGTGTCGCTGGCGCTGAGTCCGCCTTTGGGGCACGTCAATATCACGGCCGGCGCGGATGTCATCAACGGACACCACGTCGACTTTCAAATGAATCACGTGAGCTCCGAGTTTTTTGAAACGATGGGCATTCCGATTTTGCACGGGCGGGCTCTCAAGCGCGATGAGCGTCATGCCGTCGTGATCAGCCAATCTATGGCGCGCCTGGCGTGGCCGGGAGAGGATCCACTGGGAAAAAGCATGATGCTGGGTGATAGCTTTATGGTGGTCGGAATTGCGGGCAACGTGCGTGCAGTGAAGTTCGGGGAGTCCGACAGTGTGCAGGCCTATTTTCCGATTGAGGACGGCGACCGGCCTTCGCTATCGGTACTGGTCAAGACCGCGGGATTGCCGCAAGATCTCACGAGAGCCTGTATGACGGCAGCGAGAGGGCTTGACCCGGTCACGTTCCCTACTGTGGAACTATTGAGTGGCGCGTATCAGACCAACCTTCAGGGCGCGGAGTATAGCGCGCTAGCCGTAAGCGCATTGGGATCGATTGCGCAGTTGCTGGCCTGTTTGGGAATTGTGGGAGTAGTGTCTTTCGCGGTCTCCCAACGCACGAAGGAGATCGGCATCCGTATGGCGCTGGGTGCGAATCCTGCGCAGGTGCTGTTTGTCGTGCTGCGCCACCTTTCGATCTCGGTTCTGATGGGATTGGTGGTGGGGGTGGCAGGGGCGGCCGAACTATCGCAGTTCTTACGGGGAAGACTCTACGGCATCAGCAATCTCGATCCAGCGGCGTACTTAGCTGCGATTGCAGTCTTTGTAGTGACCATCGCAATCGCCGCACTCCTGCCGGCACAAAGAGCTCTGCGTATCGATCCTTTGCAAGCCCTTCGTCACGAGTAGCAACTGCCGAGCCGGATAGCAGACTACTGACATCGCGCGGGATGCCGAGGCGCCAGCGCTGCATGCGTGGATGCGACGAGTCGGGAACGGTCCAACTGCTCGGCCCGTTGGCCAGGGCCAACAGGCCCATCAATCCGTAAGCATTGCCAACAGGCGCGTGAGCGGAATTCGCTCTTACAGCCGTGCAGCGCATGTTGTTGGCGGGCCGCGTGATCTGGTTTTACGCTGCAAAGGCGCTATGGCCAGTGAACCTGACGTTCTTCTATCCGCGCTGGAATCTCGATGCGTCCGTATGGTGGCAGTACGTTTTTCCGGCCGGATTCGCCGTCGCGGCTGCATGCCTGTGGTTCGTGGCGCGCCGCAATCGCGGCCCGCTTGCCGCGCTGCTGATCTTCGCCGGAAGCCTGTTCCCGGTCCTCGGTTTCTTCAACGTTTATCCGTTCCGCTACTCTTATGTCGCCGATCACTTTGCATATCTCGCCACCGTCGCGATTCTAGCGCCGGTTGCGGTAGTGGTAACGCTGGCTTCGGAGAAGTTGCTTCCGCCTGTGGCGCGTTTTGTACCCGGCGCTATTCTCGCCGTGGTCTTGGGCGCCATGACGTGGCGGCAGGCGGGCGACTACCACAATGAAGAGACGCTCTACCGCGTAACATTGGAGCGGAACCCCGTGCATGGCTGGCTCACAACAATCTCGGGAATCTTCTGCTGGCATCGGGCCGTCGGCCGGAGGGGTTGAGCCATCTGGAAGCGGCGCTGCAACTCAACCCCGATTTTTCAGAGGCCCACCTGAGCATGGGAAATGCGCTGGTGGAAACCGGCCAACTCGGCGCTGCGATCGCCGAGTACCAGCAGGCCATCCGCCTCGCGCCCGAATCGGAACGCGCATATGCCAACCTGGGCAATGCTCTGCTGCAGGCCGGCCGGACGGGCGAAGCCATCGCCCAATTGCAAGCTGCCCTAGGCTTCGACCCCGGTAACGCGGAGGCCCGCAACGGCCTGGCCAACGCCTTCTCTCAAATACCCGGCCTGTTGCGGGAGGCCATCGCGCAGTACCGCCTTGCCATCGCGGCCAATCCTGACCTCGCTGAAGCTCATAACGGGCTCGGCCGCGCACTGGCGCAAATGCCAGGGGGAGCTGCCCGCGGCCATCGCCGAATTTCAAACAGCAATCCGTTTGAGGCCCGCTTACGCCGGCGCGCATAGCAATCTCGGCAGCGCGTTCTCTCTAGTCCCCGGCCGCATGAACGATGCCATTGACGAATACCGCGCAGCGCTCCGGATTCGTCCGGATTTCCCTGCCGCACACAACAACTTGGGGTTTGCTCTGTCGCATGCCTCCGCATCGTTGTCCGAAGCTGTCGCCGAGTATCGCGAGGCCATCCGCCTTGCGCCGGATTTTGCCGACGCTCACTACAATCTCGGCGCCGCGCTGCTCCAATTCCCAGGGCAGCAGCAGAAAGCGCTTGCCGAATTCGAAATCGTTCAGCGGCTCAAGCCGAACTCCCGCGTGGCCGAGATCGTCACACGTTTGCGAGCCCGAAAACAATAGACTTATCGCTTCGTTCCGAAGAAACTCTCCGGCGGCCCCAGGTAGCTCATCGCTTTCGCTGATGCCGGCGTGTCGATGACAATCCGCTCCAGCACTACGCCCGGGTCCACCATCCATACCTTGAAGGTGTGATAGCCCGGCGCCGCGATCTGGTGCTTACTGGTGACGAATCTGGCGTTGTCGCGAACCGATTGCTCCCAGTCCCGGTTGCCATTGGCGGCGTTGTACCCTTGGGGGACGATGGTTAGCGCCTGAGGCGCCTGATTATCCATCGACACTGCGATGCGCACGGCGCGCTGCGGCGCGAAGTTAAGCGCGGGGCCCAGCCTCAGTTGTGCCGTTGCCTCGCCTGGCGTAAACAGATACATCCGATAGTCTATGTGCGGCCGGTCGGTGAGCCCCTGCACGTCCACGGGAGCATCCGTGCGCATGCCGTACTGTTCCACCGGGCGGAAGCCCGCTGGACCTACATCCGTTTTTGACGTGAAGTGGCTGGCGATCATGGACACGTACCCTGCGCTTTCGACGAATCCATTGAGCGTGCCGCGCGTCAGGTCCGAAGGCTTGCGCGCGGTCACGTCAATTGGCTCTTCACGGCCGGCGCCTGCGATTTTGACCGAGCCTCGCGTTACTCCGACGGGCGCCTTCGCCCAATCGACGCTCACCCAAACGCGCACCTCGTCCTCGACGCGGCCCGCAGGCTGGCTCAGCGTGATCCAGGGAGCACCCGCAGTCGCCGTGAAGTTGAAGGGCTCACGGCCTTTGTTGAAAACATCGATGTAGCTGCGCTGCTGATTCAGCGAATCGAAGGCCGGCAAAGCGACTGCACCACCATCGACGGACACGCCGAGGGAAGCTTCGGCCGCGGGCTGCACGTTGGCGAGTTTGATCGCGGCCAGCGTGTTCGAGGGCGGGTCCCGCCAGGTGGTATAGCCGATGTGCGGCTGATCCATGAAGTGCTCCCACTTGCCGCCGCCGAGCTCATGATAGTGCCTGGTGAGAGCGGCATCGGTATCGAACAGAGTCTTTACCTTCGCGGCCCACGCGTTGGCGCTGGCTCGCCCTTGCGATGCGTACAGGGCGTTCTTACCGGCGGCCACATACATCTCGTTCAGATTGGCGGACGCCTTGGTCGGGAACAACACCAATTGGAAAAAGGCGTCGCGCTTGGCTGGAGGCAGTTTTGAGTAAAGAGCTTCGGCACGGGCGGCCAGGGCATTGAAATCCTCCACCACTCGCTCGGCTTCGCGATAGTGAACCAGGCTATAAGTGCCGGGTTCCAGCAATTCAGGCTTGCGGCGGGCGTTGTAGTCAGTATAAGTAGACACGATATCCGCTGCCTCGGCGGCATACTGCGCCCCGAACTCGCGCTCCGCCCAGAGGCGCGTGTATTCGTTGACGTTGTCCCCCTGCCACCGCCCGGTATTCCAGCCCAGGCTCAGGAAGAATTCGGTAGGTAGTTCGTAGCCCTTGAAGTGCCCTACATTTACTATCCAGATCCGATCCGCGCCATATTGTTTGGCAAGCGACATCTGTTCCCAGATTTTCGGAAGCGGGCTGGTGTTCAGCCACTGATAGCTCCGGGGGCCGCCGTGATAGTCGAAGTGATAATAGATGCCCGCGCCTCCGGGCCGCTTACGCTCCTCCGGCGTCGGCAACCGCCGCACGTTGCCCCAATTGTCTTCTGCCCAAAGCAGCGTTACGTCGTCGGGCACGCGCAATCCGCTCTCGTAATACTGCTGCACCTCCTTATACAGCGCCCACAACTGCGGAATCCTGGTGACGTCCGGATTGACCTCTTCGGCGAGTATTTTGCGTTGCGCGGTGACGATCTTCTCGGTGAGCGCGACGCCCTCGGCCGCTGTCCGAACCATTGCCGAGTCGTTTTCGCCTCGCAGTCCGATGGTGTAGATGTTCTCGAAATCCTTGCGCTGGCGGACGCCCTGACGCCAGAACTCGTTGAGTATATCGGCTTGAGTGGCATAGTTCCAGTTGCCGTTGGCGGCGCGCAGATGCCAGTCCCACTCTTTCTGCGCGCGCATCATGGGCTCCTGATGGCTTGTTCCCATTACGATTCCGTATTCATCGGCCAATCGGGCATTGTCCGGATCGTCTTCGGCGAACGCATTGTTCCACATCGCAGGCCATAGATAGTTGCCCTTCATGCGCAGGATTACTTCGAAGACTTTGGTGTAGAAGGCGCTGTTGAAATTCGCGGCAGTGCCCCCGGGGACGGCGTGTTCGCCGAATTTCGCACGCACCCAGAAATCGAGGTCCGGCTTTTCATCGTTGAAAAAGATGCCGCGGTACTTGACGCTCGGCTCGCCCTGCTGATATTTGCCGGGGGAGACGTAAAGAGAGGATTTCCTTTCGGGCGTCACATCCGCCCACCAGTACCAGGGAGAAACGCCGATTTGTTCGGAAAGGCCGTAGATCCCGAAAATCGTACCGCGCTTGTCGCTTCCCACGATCACAAGGGCGCTCTCCACGCCGGGCAGTGGATTGGAGACGGTCTGCAAAAAGAACGATTCCCACTTGCCTCGAATACCGCTCACATCGATCTTGCCCGCGCGCGCCAATTGATCGATTACCGGACTCTTGCCGACCGTCCCGATGAGAATCATCTTGCGGGCGGCCGTGTTCCATGCGGGCGCGATTCCGGTTACGCGATTCACGTCGGCTTGTAGATCGCGCGCCGCCCGCTGCACGCCCGGCCAATCGGCGGCGTCAACCCGCAGGGCGGCGGCCGAGCCGTTTTCCACCAGGGCGAATGACCCGGGGCGGGGAGATGTCTCCACGTAATGTTGTCCGCCCACGGCCGAAAGACGCGCAGCCACAAAAAGACATGTCAGCAACATTCGCATACGGAACAGTATGCCACCTAGAAGAGTACCGACTGGGAAGGTTCGTCGCGCATGAACTGAATACTGCGGCGTGACGTGCGATGGGCTAACTCTACGGCCCGACGAGCCAGAAGCGGAACGTTCAACCACGCGAAAATGCTCGGAGATATTGCGCCGGCGGGTCCAATTCCGCGCCCAAGGCCCGCGCCGCGTGCAGCGGGAAATACGGGTCCCGGAGGAATTCGCGCGCTAGGAGAACCATATCGGCCTGCCCTGAGGATACAATTCGTTCCGCCTGCTCGGGTGTGCTAATCAAGCCCACGGCTCCCGTCGAAATGCCGACTTCGGCGCGAATGCGCTCCGCGAATGGAACCTGATATCCCGGTCCCATGGGAATCTTCTGTTCAAGCGAGCTTCCGCCGGAGGAGCAATCAATCAAATCCACACCCATCGGCTTGACGAGCCGGGCCAGCGCCACGCTGTCATCGATACTCCATCCGCCGTCGACCCAATCCGTCGCCGACAGACGCAGCCACAAGGGAAGGTCCTGCGGCCAGGCAGCGCGCACGGCTTCCACCGTCTCCAGCGCGAAGCGAACGCGGTTGGCAAATGAACCACCGTATCCGTCCGTGCGCCGGTTGCTGAGCGGCGACAGGAATTGATGCATGAGGTAACCGTGCGCACCGTGCAGTTCCACCAGTTGAAATCCCGCTTGCAATGCGCGCCGCGCCGCCGCCACAAATGCATCCATAACAGTGTGGATTTCTCCCTTCGAAAGCTCGACCGGCGTGGAATCACCAGGACGAAACGGAATCGCGCTTGGCGCGACTGTCTGCCATCCGCCATCGGCGACGGGAATCGCGGCGCCGCCTTCCCAGGGACGCCGCACGCTCGCTTTTCGACCTGCGTGCGCCAGTTGAATGCCTGCCACGGCGCCGAATGTTTTGAGGAACGCGGCAATACGCCTTAGAAACGCGACATGCTCATCCTTCCAAATCCCTTGATCGAATGGCGAAATCCGCCCACGCGCCTCAACCGCGGTCGCTTCCATCATCACCAGGGCCGCGCCCCCTACCGCGCGACTGCCGAGATGAACAAGGTGCCAATCGCCGGCGAATCCGTCCTCACTCGAATATTGGCACATGGGCGAAACGGCGATGCGATTGCGAAACTGGATACCGCGCTGCGTTAGCGGCTGAAAGAGATGAACACTCATCGTTCCAGTATCACCTGCGGCGCATGGACGGCAAATTGGCAGCGACAGGCCGCGTTCGTCTGTTACCGGCGTATCTTGTTACCGGTGTATTATTGCTGGCGAGACGGCAGATCAACAGAAACTAAATATTCTCGCGCGAAGCGTTGAGGCGTGGAACGAATGGCGAGACTGCAATGCGGGAGAGGTCGCCGACCTTATGGAGGCTAATCTCCACGGCGCAACCTTGCGCGGTGCAAATCTAAGACATGGCAGGCTGGCCAAGGCACCGCTTTCTGGTTGAACACACGGTAATACAGGCGAAGGTGACCGGCGGGAACACTTCACGACTCCCGTCCAAACAAAAAAGGCCGGCTTCCCTCTTGCGGAGGAAAGCCGGCCTAAAAAACCAAGCCCTCAAATCACGGGGGGCTTGACAGGTCGCTCCATATCAGAAGCCGATGCGGACCTCGAGCTGAATGCTGCGCATCGCCGCGGCGCCGGTTGCGGCGCCGAAGCCTGCATTTTTCGGCTGCTGGCGGCCGGAGTTGATGGCGCCCGTCGAACTGAATTCGGCGTTCTGCAGCGCCATGCCAGCCGGGGTGTTGAAGGTACCCGTGGTGCTGATGGCGTTGATTTGCACCTTGTTCAGCGTGTTGAAGATGTCCGCGCGGAACTCGAACCGGCGGGATTCCTGGAACTTCCAGAAGCGGAAGCGCCGCACGACGGACGTGTCCACATTGTTGGTCGGACAGTTGCGCAGGGCGTTGCGGCCCGACTCCAGGGCCACGCTGCCGTAAGTCGGCCCGGTAATAGCCGAGGCATTGAACTCTGCTAACGGATTGCCGGAACATCCACTACCGACATTGGGGCCGAGATTTACCATGCCGCCAAAGTCCGGAGAACCCGTAATGTTCACGCTCGACCCTTGGCTGTTATAGCTGTAGCCAGGGGTGAAGGTCGTGCCCGAAGCGTACGTATAAACGCCCGAAAGCTGCCAGTCCTTCGTAAGTTGGTGGAGAACGGCGCCTGCGCCGTTCACGCCCGTGGGTTCCCATGTCCCATTGAACTTAAAGTAGTTCGGCAGGCGGCCAATGTTCGAATTCAGCGCTTCATACTGCGCCTGGTCAGATCGCAGCGAAAGCGACCCATCCGAATTATGCACGTATCGCTGGAGTAGCCCAATGTTGCCGTTCAGCGAGATCTCGTACGTGTAGGACGCTCCGAACGAAACGCCATGAGCCCATCGCCGGCTCAAGCTCATCTGGATCGAGTGGAACGTGTCATGGAAGTTCGTCGTATTCTGCCCGATCGTACCGAGACCTACGTAGGGACGGAGCAGGTTGGTCGTGTAAGCTGATGCCCCCGGATACGCCGCTGCGCCGAGCGTCGGATCCTGATACTTCGGCAGATACGCGCTGCCGATGTCAACTGCATTCAGGTTCACGGTATCGCCTCCCTGTAACACGCCGAGCCGGTTATACCCGTGGTTGCCGACATAAGACACGTCTCCCACCATCTGGAAAGGCAGAGATTTCTGGACGCCGACGTTCCACTGAAGTGACGACGGAACCTTCGCGTTGTACTGGAATGTAACTAGTGCCGGTACCGGCTGCGGGCTTAGCCCTCCAGAACCGAGAGTCCCCAGGTTACCGTTGAACAGGTCGGTATCCGTCGCTGCCGGTGGATTGCCTGGAATCGAAAATACAGTGTTACCGTCGGGCCGGTCGTAGAACAGCCCGAAGCCGCCGCGGATGACCCAGGTGGATTTCCCGGTTACATCATACGCCAAGCCGAACCGCGGTCCCACTACCAGCCCGGGCCAAGTGTAATCCGACTTTGAGATTCCCTGACCCGCTGCCACGATCCCGTTCAGCGCGTTGCCGGTGCCCGGAATGGGCGTACCGATCAGCGCCTGCGTGTTCGCGGCACCCGCCGCCGTTACAATCTGCCCGGTAAGGGGGTTGAGCGCATTGCGTGTGTTGCCCGAACACGCCGCAGCGCCGTTGCTGCAGCCAGCAATGTAGAGAACGGGAGCCTGCGAGGCAGACCACTTATCCGTGAAGAAGTTGGACATCGTCCCGTTTTTGTCGTACTGCGGACCTTGATGAACCAAGCGCAACCCGTAGTCCACCGTCAGGCGGTTGGTCACTTTCCAGTTATCCTGGAGGAAGCCTTCGACTTGGTTGTAAACCATGTCGCCTTCGATAAACTTCGAAGCCTGTAAGTACTCCGTGAACACTCCGGTCGCCGCGTTTGAATAACCAAACCCCGTGTCGAGGGCGTTGGTCGTGCTGTTGCCGAAGTTTACGTAGCCCTGGAAGCTGAGGTTCGCGATTCCGCCCGCGCCCGTGTTCTGCGCCTTGTAACTGTGGTTGAGGTAGGCACCGGCTTTGAACGTGTGCCGTCCCACGATCTTGGTCAAGCTGCCCGCGACATCTTGCGTGTGGTTGATGTTCAGCCAGCCGGGGAACTGCAGGTTCGGAGGCGCCGATCCAATCAGGCTACCCCAGCCGAAGAGCGGCGGCAGGTTTATGGACTTGCCGTCCCAGAACGGCGGCTTTTCGGTCTGCAAGACCGTATAATCGTAATAACTCGAGCTCACCTGTCCAGCGTTTGGATATAGCTCAGGGAAAGAGCCGAGAGTATTCAGCCGGTTCGCCGCCGGATTCGTATCGAGACCGCCGTTATTGCCGCCCGCCAGTTGGTTCTTGATGGTTCCATAAGTCACTTCGACAACCGTCGTCGGCGTAATCGTCCAGTCGAACGTAGCTCCCCAGTTTGTAATTATTGGATATGGGACATAGCTATCGCTGAATCCGGGAATACCGTTGCCACCCGTGCCGGCGATCTGGTCCACCGGACGTTGAATCTGGCTGGAGTATTTGCCCGAGATTCGGACGCTCGGCGTGAACTGGTAATCAAGGCGGACAGCCGGCTGCTGCGTGAGTTGATTATAGGAAACCGGCTGTTGTTGATAGTTATAGTTCGTCCCCTGAGCTTGGGCGATAGTCGGCATCGGGTACTGGTTGAGCACCGCAATGCCCGGAGCATAGAGCCGGTTCTGCGGGATGATATTCCCAGGGAACGGGTTTCCAGTTGTGTTGTCAACGATCGACGCGATCAGGTTACCGTTCTGGTCGCGGCTTTGCGAAAAGTCGCCCGCGCGCTCAGCCGCGGTTGGCAAACGCAGCCGATTCACGTTACCGCCGTTTGAGAGCACCGACTGGGGACGGAACTCATGCGCATAGAAGAAGAAGAACTTATTGCGCCCGTTGTATATTTTCGGGATCACGACCGGTCCTCCAACGGTATATCCGTAGGTGTTCAGGTGAGAAAAGACAGGTGTATCGCCGTTCTTTTGCGTATTCCACGCGCGGGAATTCCATGCCGTATTGGTGAAAATCCCATAGCCTGACCCGTGTAGTTGATTCGAGCCGCTTTTGGTTACCGCCGTAATCTGTAATCCACTGGACCTGCCGTATTCCGCCTGATAACCCGACGTAAGAACTTTAACTTCACCAATCGACTCGATGTTCATAGTCAACATCTGGCCGTTGTTGCCTGTATCCATCGCCGAGATGCCATCCATCATGATGTTGTCTTGGCTGCCGTTCGGGTCGCCGAGCCGCGCAGAGCTGCCGCCACCGGTTAATGCGCCGTTCACGCCGGGAGTAAAGGCCACGGCGGCGGCGAAGTTGCCATGCGTGATCGGCAGGGCTTCGATGGAGTGGTTTTCGATAGCGTAGGATCGTTCGCCGCTCTGCGATTGCACCAGCGCCGCTTCGGCGGTCACGGTGACAGTTTCGGTGGTTCCTCCCACTTCGAGCGTAAGCGTTGGCACGCCGATACGATCGCCTCCGGCGACGACGATCCCCGGGCGCCGAATGACCTTGAACGACGGCGCGGTTATCTCAATTGTGTATGTGTCGGCGGTGACGTTCGGAAACACATAGTCGCCCCGCTCATTGGTGATTTCCGGAGCGCTTCTGGTGCCGTGGGCCTCGCTAATCAGCACCACGTGCGCTCCTGAAATAATGCTCCCGGTTGAATCGGTGACCCGTCCTGTGACGGTACCGGTTGTAATTTGCGCCAATGCCGAAAACGGCATAAGGAACAAAGCGGCCACAAGGCCGACGCAAACGCTGCGCATACTCTTACCCCCCTTTATTGATCGGAGTCCCCACCCCGGCCATGTACTAACCCTTTTTCGTTGAAAAAAGCCTTTTGTTATGAAAGCCGACGCATTTCTTAGTTTTTCGACGTTATGTGTTGCCCCGGCCGATGTAGCACCATTAACTAGTGATTGTCGGGACTATATATCAAGCAAGGGATCGAAGTCAAGACCCAGGGGGTTTTTTAACAGGTTTCGGATTTATAGGTTTCGGGCATCTCGCAGGAATCACCGCTCTCGCGAGTCCGAACTCAAGCCTCAAATACCGAATGCCGGCGGATAGATCACTTGCCCTTGAACGTCTGGGAGATCTCCGTTAGTCAGTTCCATCGCCATGAAGGCTTCGCGCGGAAATGGTCCTTCAAGAAGCGCGGCCTTCTCTTCGTTCTCGGTGCTCAGATTTTTCCAGTCGGCAATGGCTATCCTGTGCGCAATACCAGTGTTCGGCCGGCTCAAATGGAGAGGAACCTGCCTCGAGGGTTAATATCGTTTTGGGGTAATAAGAAACTGTTCAATCTCGCCACCGCGGTGATCTCTGACAACAAAGAGGGGAGTACTAACTTGTCAGACAGCTCGCCCGCAAGCTTCTACAGTCCTGGCGCCAGGTGATAGATTGCTCGCCAGGCGGCTCGAGGTAAGTCGATTGGCTTTGAGATATCCAGCAATTGGACGCTCCAGTGAGCGCCGGTCGCCGAGCAGCTGACACTGATCATGGTCTGATTTGGAGAGGCTGGTTCACTGCCTACGGGAGACCTCACCTTGAAAGTCGACGAATCCGTCCCATACGCCGCTTAGTTTCAACCGCGGCTGCCATCATTCAGGATCGTCTTGGATAGTAATGTTCCAAGATATATAAAGATATACTGGTCCCCAAACCCGGGGCGAGTAAAGTATTATGAGCGAAAGGTCGACCGGCTCTTCGTTTGAGGCGATAGTATGTCTGACAGGCTTTCCGAAGGCGAGCTGCAGGAGACATTTGGACGGCTGGGATTCGTCACCTGTTCGCCGGAAATGATGCCAGTGCTGTTACGCGCGCGCAAAGCCGCGGAAGTCAGCGACATCACTGTCCTAATTGAAGGCGAGACCGGCACCGGCAAGCAGGTGGTGGCGCACGCAATTCATCGGCTTGATCAGAAGCGTTGCCGGTTTCCGCTAATCACCGTCCATTGCAGCACAATCAGCGAGGCGCTGGCGGAGAGCGAGTTGTTCGGCCACCAGCGCGGAGCGTTTTCGGGGGCTGTCAGCGAACGCAAAGGGCTCTTTCAAGCGGCCCACCGTGGCACTTTACTGTTAGACGACATCAACGACCTTCCCGCGCAACTTCAGCCCAAGCTGTTAGATGTGGTGCAGCGAGGGGTTGTGCGTCCGGTAGGTTCCGACCGGGAGACCCCGGTGGATGTGCGGATCATCGCGGCCTGCAATCAGCCGCTCGAGCCTCTGGTTCGCGAAGGACTCTTTCGCTGCGACCTTTTTCACCGGCTGAATGTGGTGAAGCTCAAGCTGCCGCCGCTGCGGGAGAGGGGCGGCGACTTCGCTCAAGTCATGATGGCGCTGGCTCACCGGCACGCGCGCATCTACGGGCCGATCGAAGCGATTGAACCAGCGCTTCTGGCTCTGCTGGCTTGCCGCCCGTTTCCAGGAAACATTCGCGAGCTGGAGAATACCTTGCAGCGAATGCTGTTCCTCAAGACAAGCGGCACCTCACTCGGCGTACGCGACTGGATGGCGCAGAACACGGCGGACGAAGCCGCAACCAGCACCGATCCGTTTGCCGAGGCGGCTCTGGCCGTCTCAAAAGTCATCGCGCATCTAGATATCCCCTGTACTCAGGCGTTTCAGGAGATCGAAAAAAGACTGCTGGAGAATGCCCTGAGAGCTCAGGGATCCACCCGTCGGGAGATCGCCCAACGTCTTCATACAAGCGAACGTACGCTTTACCACAAGATGCGGCAACACGGTCTCGGCAAGTAGAGGCGGCGGACTGCAAAGGTCTTCAGTCCCTCCTCAGGCTCGTCAATTACTGCTGAATTTAGAGTTTTCCCAGGCGTTCCGATAAAGGAGCCCCGGATGTCCGCACTCCTCGTTGTAGCGATCACTGCCAATTGTTGCGGTCTGGTATGCCTCTCGGCCGCTGCGGCGAATGGTTCAGTCCGCATTCCGAGCTCGCGTCGAGGGCAGTCAACTCTTTTCCTTGCTGCGAATCAGGCTTTGCGGCACTGTCTCGTGGCGAACTTCACGGCGACGTCGCCGTGTTTGGCCCTAGTCTTGCGCTCTTGCAGCCACGAATTTTGAGTATGAGAGGAGCGGTCACGGAGGTCGGGGACAAAGTACGCTTTAGTCTCTCCGATGTGTTCTTACCGAATCCCGAAGGCGTGTGGGTCGCAGCGCCGGGCGAGGAGCAGGTGGAAGGCACCGTGGTGGATTTCTCCGACTCCAGTTCCAAGGCCAGGGTGTTTGCCGTCGTGGACGTGTTTCTGCGGCAGACAGTCATCGTTCCGGTGGAGAAACTACGGCATCCGATGCCTGAGGGAGAACCCTAAGAACCGGGCCACCACGTTTTGTGACAGCGCCTAGAAAAAGTAAGAAGGAAAGGGAGAAGATCGATGCCAGTTAATGTCACTTATCCGGGGGTTTACATTGAAGAGATTCCCAGTGGAGTCCACACCATTACCGGCGTGTCCACTTCCACTGCGGCATTTGTCGACGCTTTTGCGCGCGGGCCTCTCAACGAGGCGGTGCAGGTGCTCAGCCTTGGCGACTTCCAGAAGACGTTCGGTGGACTATCAGCCAATAGCGAAGCCAGCTACGGCATCCAGCAGTTTTTTCTGAACGGCGGAAGCCAGGCGTACGTGGTCAGAGTCATCGGAACGGGGGCCATCACCGCAGCTATTACACTCATGGATAAACCCGCAGGCGGCGCTATGCTGACGGCGTCCGCCGGTCAGATGATATCAGGTACATCAGTGCCCAATCCCGGCGGATGGGGTAACAACCTGAGGATCGACGTCGACTACAACACAACCAACCCTCAGACGCTGTTTAATCTTTCCGTGAGTGAGGTCGATCCTAACACGGGCGCCGTTTTGTCGAGCGAGTCCTACCGCAATTTGAACATGACTTCCGGCGATCCCAGCTTCAGCGTCGACGTGGTGAACGATGCATCGAAGGGCATTCAACTCTCCAGTCCGGGCGCCAGCAGGCCGGCGGCCACGGGCACCGTCAGTGGCAGTCTGCCGTTAGTTCCAGTGATTCCAACAGACAAATCTACCTGCTCGGTCACGGTGACCGGGGGATCAGCCAAGAAAGTAACTCTCAACCTGCAGGGCGCGACGGTCACGGATTATGCGGGGTTGCGGCCGTTCCTCGAGGCCGCCATTCGGGCGGCAGATCCAAACGACGCAAATCTATCTGGAGCAACGGTTCAACTGGTTGGCGGAGGCACGGCGGCCAATCCCTATTCATTCCGAGTCCTTGGAGGACGCGGCAGTAATTTCAACCCGAGTAACATACTTACTTTCACCGAGACGGGCACGGCGCCCGATAAGCTAGCTTCGGCATTGTTGCTTCTGGTTGGCGGGGCGGGCACGGCCACCGCCAACGTACAGCAATACTCACTAGGCGGCGCAACCACTGGGGCCCAGAAGCAGGTCACTGCGACAGGCTTTGGGAGTGGCAACGACGGCGGAGCGATTGACGACGCCGCGCTGCGCGGCGTGCAGGCGAGCAAGACCGGAATCTACGCACTGGAAGATGCCGACCTGTTCAATATCTTGTGTATTCCGGCAGCGGCGAAACTGGGCGCAACCCAATTACAGAGCGTGGTTGCCGCGGCCACGATCTATTGCGATCAACGACGCGCGTTCATGATTGTGGATATTCCGCAAAGCGTGCAGGACATCGCGGGCATGCAGACGTGGATGACGCAAAACGACAGCCTGCGCGACAAGGACGCGGCGGTCTATTTCCCCCGCGTAATGATTCCCGACCCACTGAACGGCGGGCGGTTGCGTGACGTCGCCCCCAGCGGAACCATGGCTGGGGTGTATGCCGCGACCGATACCTCACGCGGCGTGTGGAAGGCGCCGGCGGGCATTGACGCCAGCCTGCGGAATGTGTCGCAACTGGTCTATAACCCAGTGGATGGCGAGAATGGCGTGCTCAATCCGCTGGGAATCAACTGTCTGAGAAATCTTCCGGTCTACGGAAATGTGTCGTGGGGCGCCCGGACGCTGACCGGCGCCGATGTGCAGGCCTCGGAATGGAAATACATTCCTGTGAGACGGCTGGCGTTGTACCTGGAAGAGAGTCTCTATCGTGGTTCGAAGTGGATCGTCTTCGAACCTAACGATGCGCCGTTGTGGGCGCAGATCCGGCTCAATTTCAATTCGTTTATGCAAACGCTCTTCCGTCAGGGCGCCTTCCAGGGCAGTACGCCGCAACAAGCGTATTTCGTGAAGTGCGATAGCGAGACAACTACTCCAACCGATCAGAACAACGGGATCGTCAATATTCTGGTGGGCTTCGCGCCCTTGAAACCCGCGGAGTTCGTGATCATTCAGATCCAGCAGATGGCTGGTCAGACTGCTTAGAGGAGGTCAACAACATGGCCCAGTTTAGTGTTAATCCGCAGCGCTTCGATCCGTACAAGAATTTCAAATTCCGCGTGAAGTGGGACGGCCGGTACGTCGCCGGCGTGAGCAAAGTGAGCATGCTGAAACGAACCACCGAAGTGGTGAAACACCGCGAGGGCGGCGACCCCAGCTCCACGCGCAAGTCGCCGGGACGGACTGAGTATGACGCGGTCACGCTGGAGCGCGGAGTCACACACGACGTGGCGTTCGAGCAGTGGGCCAACAGCGTGTGGAACTTCGGCGCGGGGCTGGGCTCAGAGGTTTCGCTGAAGAATTTCCGCAAGGACATCATCATAGAGTTCTACAACGAGGCCGGACAACTGGCGATCGCCTACAAAGTCTATCGTTGCTGGGTTTCGGAGTTCCAGGCGCAACCCGATCTCGACGCCAACGCCAATGCGGTGGCCATTCAGCACATCAAACTGGAAAACGAAGGCTGGGAACGCGATGTGGAGGTGAAAGAGCCTAGTGAGCCTACTTTCACCGTTCCAGCGGGCTAAACGGACATGAGGCTACTTTCAGCCTCAGAGTGGATCGCAGTGTGGGAACGCGTCGCCGGTCAGCACGCGACGGATCGCGCACTCACACTCATGGAGGCTTGTTGCGGCCAGCCGCGGGAGGAGCTTGCCCTGATGGGCCTGGGGCAGCGCGACGGGATGCTGTTGCAAGCTTACACCCAGATTTTTGGCGACACGCTCCACGGCTTCGCCGAGTGCCCGCGGTGCGCCGAGCGGCTTGAATACAGCCTTTCCGCCCGAGAGTTGACATCGAACACAACTGCTGTGCCGACCGCGGGCCTCTCCTTCGTAGCCGGAGGGATTACCATGCGGCTGCGCCTTCTCAACAGCCTGGATCTGAGCGCGGCGGCGGCCTGTGCGGATGTCACCGCGGCGCGGAGGCTGCTGGCAGAGCGATGCGTCGTGGAGGCCGCGCGCGGCGGCGAAAGCATACCCGCGCAAGCGCTTCCGGAATCTGTGATCGATCGGATTTCGTCACAGCTCGCCGAGGCCGATCCGCAAGCGGAAGTTTTGATCGATCTCACCTGCACGGGCTGTGGTCACCAATGGCAGATCGTCTTCGAGGTGGAGCGTTTCTTCTGGATGAAGATCAATGGGTTGGCGCGGCGTCTGCTGCGCGAAGTGCATACCTTGGCATCCGCCTATGGCTGGTCTGAGGGCGACATTCTGGCGTTGAGCCCACTGCGGCGGCAATTCTATCTGGAGATGGTGACCTGATGCGTGACTTTCTGAGTCGGCTCGCGGCACGGTCTCTGGGCGTGTCTCCCGTCGCGCAACCCGTGGTTCCGCCGATGTTCGCGCCGGGAGGCTTTGCGGAACGATTCGAGCCGGCGCCGGACAGCAGCCGGGAATTCACTGCCGCGCGAACCCAGGCCGTTGAGAATCCAACTGTCACGCTTGAAACAACGACAGAGAGTGCGCCGGCGGAAGCGACGCGCTCTTCCCTCCTTGCGGACGCGACCCAGGCCGTGTCGCCAATGGAGCCCGCCAATGCATTTCGGGCGGCGAACGTTTTTGCAGAGATGCCAGACTCCGTTACGCAAGATGATTCTCTCGAAATCAAGTCCAAAGCGGCGAACCCCAGCGACCGGATGCCAACTATTGCGCATGGTCACTCGGAACGCGAGACGGCCTCGGATCATCTGGGATCGCGGGTTTCCGGGAATGGGCGGCGGCCACTGCAGCCCTCGGCGAACCTGGTGACACCAGGAACATTCACCCGAAGCGGAAGGGAAACGCCGCCATCCTCTTTATCCAGAGACTCCGGCGCGGGCATCGACTCCCGAGCGATGGCGCCAGTGATCCGCGTGACCATCGGCCGGGTGGACGTGCGGGCCGAGTTTCCTGCTGCTGCGCCTCGACCGGCTCCAAGACAGGCACAGCCCCCCACGCTTTCCGTCGAGGAATACGCGAAACAGCGCAATGAGGGTAAGCGATGAGTAACTTCCTGGCCATAGCCACTGTGACCGCCGCGCTGCAAGATCTGTTGCAGCCGGTTGTAGGTCAGGCCGTAGGCTTGGCAAAGGTGGGCTTCAGCCGTCCGGACTCGAGCAACCAGCAAACTCCGCTCGTCAATATCTATCTCTATCAAGTAACCCCGAATGCGGCACACCGCAATATCGACGCGCCGACGCGGCGGGCGGATGGGACCCTGGTGCAGCGACCGCGGACGGCGCTCGATCTTCACTATCTTTTTACCTTCCACGGCAACGACGATCAGTTGGAACCGCAACGGCTGTTGGGCGCGGTCAGCACCGCGTTAAACGCACAGCCGCTGCTTTCCAAACAAAACATCATCAACGCCACTAACAATTACGCTTTCCTGAAGACGTCTAACCTTGCGGACCAGATTGAGCGGGTCAGGTTCACACCGACATCTCTCACCCTGGAAGAGTTCTCGAAATTGTGGTCGGTGTTCTTTCAGATCGAATACAGCCTGTCCGCCGCCTTTCAGGCTTCCATGGTGCTGATGGAAAGCGATGACACGCCGCAGGATGCTCCGCCGGTGCTGGCGCGAAATTTGTATGTGGGGACATTCCGGCCGCCGATCGTCGATCGCGTGATCTCGCAAACCGGGCCGGACCAGCCGATTGTGACCGGCGCTACGCTTCTGATCCAGGGACAGCAGTTGCGCGGGGATGTGACGCTGGTGCTGCTGGAAGGACAGGAGCGGACGCCTTCGTCGGTGACAGATAGCCAACTGACGTTGCCGCTGCCGCCGGACGTACATGCAGGCGTTCAGGGACTACAGATCGTCCAGAAGAAGAACATGGGGACTCCGCCAACGCCGCACCGCGGCTTCGAATCCAACGTCGCGCCGTTTATTTTGCGGCCTACGATCAGCGCGCCGCCGACTACGGCCCCGGGAGCCGGCGGCGGGACCGATGTGACAGTCAAACTGATGCCCAACATCGGCGTGGGACAGCGGGCGGTGCTGATCTTGAACAGCCTTCCAAGCGCGCCGCCGGCGGCCTTCACTTCGCTGCCGGTGACGTCGGGCGCCGATTCCCCTCAGGTCACGATCAATATCCGAGGCGTGCCCACGGGAAAGTATCTGGCGCGGATACAAGTTGACGGAGCGGAGAGCCTGTTGACCACAACGGCGAATGTGTTTAGCGACCCCACCGTAGACATGCCATGAGTCAAGACAGCAACATTTCGTGGCACGAGGCCAATCAACGCTATCTGGTGCGGGCCATTGCACAAGTACGGCAAGAGCTCGAAGAATCGCTGGGCAGGAACGGCGCCGATAAGAAAGACCCACTGTCGCATAAGGAAAACGGCGACGCGCCGGCGATGCCAGCTCCCGCTGCACTGGACACTCTTTGTTCGGCATTGGAACTTACCAGCTTTGAACGCAAGGTGCTGCTGATGTGCGCAGGCGTTGAGATGGATTCCAGCCTGATGGCCCTTTACGCCAAGATCAATCGAGACGATCGGCGGACGCAACCAACGTTTGGACTGGCGCTGGGGGCTTTCCACGATGCCCATTGGAGCGCGCTTTCCCCGTCCCGGCCTCTGCGTTACTGGCGTCTCGTGGAGGTGGAGGGAGGCGGCTCGCTGACTGGAAGTCCGTTGTCCATACAAGAACGAATTCTGCATTACCTGGCGGGGGTTCAATACTTGGACGATCCCCTGCGGGCGCTGGCAAAACCCGTGGCCGCTCCGGACCAACTGGCGTCCTCTCATCAGGCGATCGCCGCGGAGATTGCATCGATCTGGTCGAGGGCGGGGCGAGAGGGGCGGCTACCCGTCATTGAATTGTGCGGCGACGAGAGACCCGGTAAGCGCGCGATTGCGGGGGCGGCCTGCGGAATGCTCGGGCTGCAATTGTACGTCATGGCAGCCTGGACCCTGCCGCACACGGGCGCGGCGGACCTGAGCAGTTTGATGCGCCTGTGGGAACGGGAAGCCATTCTCAATTCCAGCGCACTGCTGCTCGAATGCGACGAAGGCGAGACTCCTGAATCGTTGCCGGCCGGCGCACTTGCTTACCTGGTGGAATCGGCCCGCTGTCCGCTTTTCGTGTCCACGCGCACCGCGCGCCAGGCAGCCAATTGGGCTGTGGCGCTCTTTGACGTCACGAACCCAACTGCCGGCGAGCAGGCGGAGATATGGCGCAAGGTTCTGCAGCCGGAGTTTCCAAGCATCGATGGCGAGGTAGAGACGCTGGTGGCGCAGTTCAGCCTGAACTCGGCGGCGATTCACTCGGCCGCGGGGCAGGTGATGGGGAGCGTGGGCGCGGGGCAGAGTTCTCATGGAGCGGTGGATCTAGGCGACCGTTTGTGGGACGCTTGCCGTACTCAGGCGCGCCCGCGTTTGGAAGGGCTGGCGCAGCGCATTGCGCCCGCCGCGAGTTGGGACGATCTGGTGTTGCCATCGAAGCAGAAAGAGGTCCTCAGCCACATAGCGGTACACGTGAGGCAGCGGGCCAAGGTTTACCAGACTTGGGGTCTGGCTTCCAAGGGCACCCGCGGCCTGGGAATCAGCGCGCTATTTGCAGGGCCAAGCGGAACGGGCAAAACGATGGCGGCCGAGGTTCTTGCTAACGAGATGCGCCTCGATCTCTATCGCATCGACCTAAGCCAGGTCATTAACAAATATATTGGCGAGACGGAAAAGAACCTACGCCGGGTGTTCGACGCCGCCGAGGATGGCGCGTCGGTCTTGCTGTTCGACGAAGCCGACGCGCTATTCGGGAAGCGAAGCGAAGTCAAGGACAGCCACGACCGTTACGCCAATATCGAGGTCAGCTATCTGCTGCAGAGGATGGAGGCATATCGCGGGCTTGCCATTCTGACCACCAACCGTAAGAGCGCACTCGACCAGGCTTTCTTGCGGCGCATACGGTTCGTGGTGGAATTTCCCTTCCCCGAGATGGATGAGCGCGCCGAAATATGGCGGCGCGTCTTTCCGGCGTCCATGCCGGTGGAAGATCTCCGCATCGACCGTCTGGCGCGTCTGAATGCCGCCGGCGGGCACATCAGGAATATCGCCATGGGCGCGGCATTTCTGGCCGCCGACGCCGGTCATCCCGTGCGTATGTCGCACCTTCTAACGGCAGCCCGCAGCGAGTTCGCAAAACTGGAAAAGCCGCTCACCGATACGGAGATTGCGGGGTGGGTATGAACGATGGACTGAGAGAAGAAAAGCTGCGCGCGCACGGGACGTCATCGCCCGCCGCGGTGGAGTTACATATTGACGAACTGGTGCTGACCGGCTTTGCGCCCGGGGACCGATTCCACATTCGCGACGCGGTGGAGCGCGAGCTGACGAGGCTGCTCAGCGCGGATCGAACGCGGAGTTTCGGAAGTGAATCGATCGCGGTGGAACGGGTGGATGGCGGCAGGTTTCAGGTTGCCCCCGGCGCCAAGGCACAAACCGTAGGCGGCCAGATCGCAGAAACGTTGTATCGGCAGATCTCGCCGCAGCAAAAACGGACATCCGTCCGCCGTGAAGCAAAGGCCAAGCCGACAGGACGATGAACACGCTGATCCCACAGTCGAAGAAGCCGGCTTCCCCGAAGAACGCGTCCGTCTCTCCGGAACGGGCAGGGGTCTTGCAGCGTAAGTGCGCCTGCGGAAACAGCGCGGCTTCGGGAGGCGAGTGCGAAGAGTGCAAGAAGGAGAAGCTGCGCCGGCGCCAGGGGCAGGGCAAAGAGCCAGAAGGCGTACCCGGCATCGTTCAGGATGTGCTGCGCTCGCCCGGCTCTCCGATGGAAGGCGCGACTCGGGCCTTCATGGAACCGCGCTTCGGTCACGATTTCGGTAATGTGCGGGTGCATGCCGACGATCAGGCGGCGGAATCGGCGCGGTCGGTAAACGCGCTGGCGTTCACGGTCGGGCGGGATGTGGTCTTCGGGGCGGGACAGTACGCGCCTGCCCGACCTTCCGGACAGCGTCTGCTGGCGCACGAGCTGACACATGTGGTCCAACAGCGTCACGCCGGCGGCAGCCTGCAACGGAAACTGGAGATCGGCCGCGCGGACGATGCGGAGGAACACGAAGCCGATCGCGTTGCGGAGCGAATTGTTGGCGGCGGCTGGAAAAGCACAGACAACATGCCGCCACCTCCGCCTCCCTCGGTTCCTGCCGTCGGAGGAATGCGTGGAAGCGGCGCTCGAATCCAACGGGCTGTTGATAGCGCGGCGCCGGCGCACGGCGTGGAAGGCGCTAGCACGCCCGCGGGAGTGATTACGGAAGATAACGTCCGCGAAGTGGGTCCGGGCCAGATGCGTAAGAGCGAATTCCTGGACAAGCTGCAGTCCCATGTGTGCTCCGTAGCGGACCCGGTTTTGGCATCGGTGGGACGAACGACGCAGGGCTGTCCGGTGATCGAGCGGTGGATCGGCCATCTCCGCGAGCGGAACGTCCAGTACATCGAGCGCGGCCTTCGCAAGTACGCCTCGCCTGGCCCCCATGCGGGCGCGCAGGAGTATATTACCGCAGTCGGCCTGCGAGTCCGCGAAGGAGCGACGCGCTGGGCCAAGACTGGCGAAGTCAGCGGCGTGCCGCCCGAATTGATGAGTGAGATGGCCGGAGGCGGCATCGCGGGGGCGATTGGATCTATGGTGTCCGGAATTACCGGCGCAATTGGCGGCGCGATTTCGGGGATTGGGAAGCTGTTTACCAAAGGGAAGGGCGGCGGGGCTCGAGAAGGAAACCCGGCGGCCATCCAGACGCAGCTCAGCTCTGGCAGTCCCCTGGAAGGCGGCGTACGGACGCGTATGGAGGGCGCTTTCGGGTACAGCTTCTCGCGGGTGCGGGTACACACCGATCCGCAGGCAGGGAAACTCTCTTCGGAGCTGAATGCCCGCGCCTTCACGATTGGCCGCGACGTGGCGTTCGCGTCCGGCGAATACAGACCAGGCACACTTATCGGCGATGCGCTGATCGCGCACGAACTGGCGCACGTGATTCAGCAAGGAAGCGGGACACCGTCGGCCGGCCCCATGGCCAAAGGAGCGTCGGAATATAACAGTCTGGAAGAAGACGCCGATACATCCGCCGTAAGCGCGATGATTTCGTCGTGGGGAGGAGCGGCGGCGGGGCGAGAAGCTATTCATGCCAAGGCGATGCCCAGCCTTCGCTCGGGCTTAAAGCTACAGCGTTGTGGCGCCGCGCAGATAAAAGAAAAGCCGAGCGCAACGCCGGAGACAGTTTGTACCGCGCAAGCCATTGGCGGGCACGCCGCGGAGTGCATGAGGAATGCGAACGAGGGGGCCTACGACCTGGATACCGGTATTCACTATGCGGGCAACTACAAACAGGAGTGTTCCCAGGCCGGCCAGCCCAATCGTTGGAAGGAAGATTACCGCAGCGGGTATGCCGACCCCACCTACTTCGATCGGCTGGGCGGCTATGACTGGCGGCTGAAGAAAGGCGTTAGCGCATCGGCTGGTCTTAAGAAGTGGCTCAAAGGACTGACCATTGCCGAGTGCAACTCGACGGTGGTGGCTTGCGAGTACGATTCGTTCCGCGCCGCATCCGGGGACGCTAAGTTCGACGAACAGTTCGGGGCCTCCGACAAGGACCTCCCCACCGAGCAGAGAATGCGCATCAAGCCAGGAACTGCCGGAACGCCGATTGGCGCCTTCATGAAGCCCACGGAAGCGGCTAAAACAGGCGAACTCGGCACGTTTGGCAACCGGCCGGCGGAAATTGGCGAATGGTATTACTTCTCCAACCACCCCATGTACCTGCTGAAGCACCCGGGCCAGGATTGGCAGGGCGAGAATGCGGTATACGGAGGGCTTAACGAGGCCGGAGTACAGGTCTGGACCGGGTTGGGTGCGAGCAAACGGACCGAGCAGGAACTGCTGGACGAAATGATCAAGTATTACAACTACCCTCCCTACAGCTATGACCTTGAGGTGTTGAAGTCCATTAAGGAAAGGAACGGCGGCTCCCTGCCGGCGCAATACCAGCCAGGATTTTACCCCGACCAAGTCGACGGAGCGGCGATTCTTTCTGCCCCGGCGTTTACTCTCGAAAATCCATTTAATCACGAGAAAACCACACGCAAAGGAGGTTTCGTCGGGAAGGCGGGAATGAGGCTGGATGAAGAGCGGGTGCGAAAGGTGAGAGAGGGATGAGCGCCGTGTTTCGCGAAATCCGCAAAACCGCGGCGGGGATGGGCAATAGCCTGCGAATCACGCAGCTCGAGGACGAGACTATGATTGCGCCACAAAGCGGCCCTTCTGTCGAATTCGAATTCACCGGTAGGCGTTATCGACGCCCACCGGAGGCGACCCTGTTCTTCGATTTGACTTTGCGTAACGAAAACACAGACTCCCGCTGGTTTCTGTTGCCTGCCGCGCTGCACGTACTTGCAGAACAGGCCGGCGCCGGAGTCAGCGGCTTCGAGGTTTTCGACTTATCCGGGCGGGGACGAGTTGTGATGGGAAGGTTTTACGGGACGGCAGGCTTTCAGGCGGTATACCTGGCGCCTGGGGCGACGGTGAAGATCCGGCAGTTTTCGATCTCAGTTGCGGGGGAGACACCCGACAAGGTGTCGCTAGATGTGGTGATGGCCAAAGGGCTGATGATCGGCGATGAGAGCGCGGAGTCCTGGTTTGGGATGGAAGCGGCGAGCCACGGGGACGCGGACGTTTCGCGCGATAGGGCCGCAATGCTTTCTTCGAGACATACGCCGGATCTTCACGAAGAGCCAGTGACCACAGTTGGCGAGGAACGCGTGAAGGTGCAAGTGGATCTCTCACGCGGCCAGAAGATGAATTGAAACATTGAGCGCTAGATGAGCACGCTGACGGCAACATTGGAAAAACCGATTCCCGGGCGTAAGCCAGCGGCGGCGGCGAATTCGCTTCCTGCCGCAACGCTGCAGCGCAAGTGCGCCTGTGGCGGGACCGCAAGCAACTCCGATGGCGAGTGCCAACAGTGCAGGAAGAAAAAGCTGCAACGTCGAGCGGTCGATTTTGGTGAGGTGAATTCGGCGCCGCCGATCGTCGATGAGGTGCTGGAGTCGCCCGGACAACCGCTCGATGCGGGTACCCGGAGTTTAATGGAGCCGCGCTTCGGCCATGACTTCAGCAGAGTGCGCGTGCATACCGACGAAAAGGCCGCCGCGTCGGCGCGAGCGGTGAACGCGCTGGCTTACACGGTGGGCGGCAACGTGGTGTTCGGCGCGGGGAACTACGCGCCAGGCAAGACGTCGGGCCGTAAGCTGCTGGCGCATGAGCTGACGCATGTAGTACAGCAGCGCGCGGCCAGAAATTCAGCTCCGCAGGCCAAACTGGAGGTCGGGCCCGCGAATGACAGCCTGGAGCAAGAGGCGGACCGGTTCGCGGAACAGATCGCGGGCGTCTCCGACGCAGCTTCGGCGCCCTCGCGTGATCCGCGGTACGGCCAAGTGCGGCTCCAGAGGGCCGTTGCCGACGATGCTGTCAGCGCCACAGTCACCGTACCGCCCGGGGCGGGTCCGGTAGTAGAGGATGAGGCACAGCAACTTGGCGCGGGACAGATGCGCAAGACCGAATTCCTGGAGGCGCTGCGGAACCACGTCTGTTCGGTGGCTGACTCGGTTCTGACGTCGGTGGGACGCACCTCTCAGGGATGTCCGATGATTGAGCGTTGGATTGGCCATTTGCGCCAGCGGAATGTCCAATACATCGAGCGCGGTCTTCGTAAATACGCAACGCCGGGACCTCAAGCTGGGGCGCACGAATACATCACCGCGGTTGGCGAGCGAGTCCGCGAAGGCGTGACCCGATGGGCGAGCACCGGAGATGTCAGTGGCGTACCACCCGAGTTAATGAGTGAGGTGGCGGGCGGCGGCTTTCTGGGGGCGCTTGGTTCCGCCGTGGCTAGTATTGGCGGAGCGATTTCCGGAATTGGACGCCTCTTCGCCAAGGGGGTGGACGGCCGCGCAAGCGCGGGAAATCCGGCGGCCCTGCAGGCACAGTTGAATTTGGGGAGTTCGGCGCGCCCGCTCGAAAGCGGCGTGCAGTCCCGCATGGAGGGAGCTTTTGGACATAGCTTCGCCCAGGTACGAATTCACGCCGATAGCCACGCCGCCGGGATCTCCTCGCAACTGAATGCCCGGGCGTTCACGATAGGCCGCGACGTCGCGTTTGCCGCGGGCGAATACAGTCCGGGAACACCGGTCGGCGATGCGCTGATTGCCCACGAACTGGCGCACGTGATTCAGCAGGGCGGCGGAGCTGCCGCGCCTATGACTAAGGACGAAACGGAGTACAACAACCTGGAAGAAGACGCGGATCTTTCGGCGGTGGGTGCGATGGTATCGCTCTGGGGCGCCGATCCCAAACTGAAACTTGCCGGCGTGCGTTCCATGCCGGGACTTCGGTCCGGCTTGCGGCTGCAACGTTGCGGTCCAAGCAAGCCGGCGCAATCGGCGATCGGCCCCGTTCCGATAAGCGTGGGCCAGAAACCCGAGGAACCAGCCTGTACGGCGGATCAGCGCCAATCCCTGGATGCGCTTCGCCCCTGTTGTACCGCGTCGATGCTGGGTGAAATCCGGGACGACTTGGGCTATGCAAAGGCCTACGTGGAAACCGCGATCGCCAAATTGGCCTCGCCGCAGGACGGCAGCGTGGTCAAGGCGTTGCAAGACAACTTCGCTATCGGCCCCGACGACGGAAACGTGAACGCGATTCTGGGTACCTTCCGCGCAATCTCGGACAAGATGGGGGCCAATGCAGTGACCTATATCTGCCGAAGCCACGTTGAGGATCCGCTCTGCGCGACGATCGATGCAGTTACTCATTTGGATAGTGGTGGTTTACTGGATCAGCCCTCCATCACCCTCTGTGCCCACTATCCCGGCGAGAAATCGCCAGTGCCGGAAATGCAAGCGCCACGGGGCGCGGGATATCTGCAGCCACAAGACCACTGGGTCCGGGTGCTGATTCATGAATACGCGCACGTCGCCGGCATCCACGCAGAGCGCGAATTCTATAAGTGCAAACACAAATATCCGCAAGACCCGGCCAAGAATATTTTGAACGCCGATTGTTATGCGTGGTTTGCCGCGGACCTTGCCGGCAAGGGGGAGTCATGCTCCTAAACCAAATGGTGGATCGCATGGCGCGAACGAAGATTCTCTTCCTGCGCCGCGACTGGCCCGCATTCCAGGTCTGCGGATATGCCGGAGTGTTGGTGGCGATTGCGTTAGTCACGACCTTGGTTGGCAAGGCAGGTCTCTCTTACTGGGTGATGGATGCGATCACGGTTTCAGCGGTAGCCACTTTCCTTGCGCTGGTGTTCGCCACCAAAATGATCACCGGTGAAGAGCGTATCATCTACTACCACCATGAAATGGCAGTCATGCTGGTGGCGGGTGGTGTGGCATGGCTGTTTCAGCGTCCGGCATTGCCTTACCTGGATGTCACGATTCTTGGCATCGGCGCATTTCTGGCGTGCGGGCGCATCGGTTGCCTCATGGTGGGTTGTTGTCATGGCCGTCCTTTTGCGTGGGGCATCTGCTATCGCGAGGAACATGCCCGCGAAGGATTTGCACCCTACCTGGTGAGCGTGCGCCTCTTTCCTATTCAAGCGGTCGAATCGCTCTGGGTGGCGTTGGCGGTGATCACCGGCGTCATCTTTGTTTTCCAAAGGAGCCCGCCCGGGACCGTGCTTGCCTGGTACACCGTTACCTATGGCACCGGGAGATTCTGTCTGGAGTTTGCGCGCGGTGGGTCGGACCGGCCGTACACGTTGGGGTTTTCGCAAGCACAGTGGCTGTCTCTCTGGTTGATGCTGGTCCTAATTGCGGCCGAGATCCAAGGCCTGATTGCCTTCACAGCGTGGCACGCAGCGGTGGTCGCGTGCGTGATTCTTATTGGTTTCTCGGTCGCGGTGCATCGCAAGCTGGATCGCGCGCAAAAGTTCGAGCTGTTGCATCCGGATCACGTGAGAGAAATCGCGAAGGCGCTGCGCACCGCGGCCGGCCGCCCGGGAGACAAAGGCGTGGCTGTGGCTTCCACCTCGATAGGGTTGGGGATCTCCACTGGGGAAATCGTGACCAGGGAAATGACGATCTGCCAATACTCGTTTTCGCGCCGCGGCGGCAGGATGGATCGCGAAATTGCCAATACGTTGGCGCGCCTGGTGATGCAGCTTCGGCACACAATCGGTTCGCCCGAGTTGCTGCCCGGAAAGCAGGGCGTTTTCCATCTCCTGGTGCGTGAAGAACCGCGCAGAGAGTTGGCACGGCGATGATCGGATATCAGATGGACACCGTCAAGCGAAGACTGCCGGGCGGGGCATTTGTGCCGCCATCGACGTCTCGCGCAAGCCGAGAAAAGCGGATGCCGGGCCTGCTGCACGATTTCGCGCGGCTGAACATTCATCCACCTTCACCCCGGGCTACGCTGGCGGAATCATCGGCCTGCGCCAGCGGACGATTCGGAGTGAATGGTGAAACCGGCTGTGACGTTTCCACCGGCAAGACCGTGACTACCATCCACGAGCCGCCGCCATGTTACCGCCATTGCGTGGAAAGGCACGAGGCCGTTCATGCCCGCGACATTGCGCCCTGCTGCACCCGAGCCAATGCCGCTTATAAAGCCGCGAAGACGGACGATGCGAAATCGGCGGTGGAGGATAAGTTTGCGAAATGGATCAAAGAAGACAACGTCGATTGGCTGGAGTGCCGTGGTTATGCGGAGAGCGCGAAATGCGCCGACGAATATGTGAAGAAGAACTGTGGCGCGAAAAAGCAAGAGGCTAACGCCGGGGAGGGCGTTTCTGGTCTGGAAAAGAATCCCCCAGTTTCGCTGACGCCCATTTCCGCCGGCCATCCGGAACGGGCGCAGCCTTATGGCGGGCCGGATGGGCAGGAAGCGATGCATGGGCTGGCGGAAGATAAGCCCGACAGCGGCGTTGGGACTCCGGCGCCAACCGACAAACCGGACGGCGGGGCGGCAGCGCCAAGTCCGGAGCAATGCTGCCCGCAGTTAATGTGCTACTGGCGTGTTTCTCAGGGCCGCGCGGACAACGTTTGCGGACGCGCGCCCAAGGCGTTGACCAGATGTCCGTTGTAATCGCGATGGATGACAGATGATTAGGGAGCTTCCCATTCGGCATACGAGCTCGACACCGGCAGGCCAGGCGCCGTCCATGACGGGAGTCTTACGCCGTAAGTGCGGCTGCGGCAGCCAAACCAAATCGAGTGGCGACTGCGAAGAGTGTAAGAAGAAAAAACTGCAACGGAAGACGGGCGCAACCGGCGAGGCGGGCGTCGCGCCGCCCATTGTGAATGAGGTACTACGTTCTCCGGGCCAGTCGCTGGACGCGGAGACGCGACATTTCATGGAACCGCGGTTCGGCCACGATTTTTCCCGAGTGAGGGTCCACACCGGCTACCAGGCTTCAGAATCGGCGCAAGCAGTCAATGCTTTGGCCTACACCGTTGGCAGCAGCCTCGTATTTGCCGATGGTCAGTACGCTCCGCGGGCTGCCTCCGGCCGGAAACTGCTGGCCCACGAACTGGCGCACGTGGTTCAGCAACAAGGAACTGCACCGTCGGAAGCGCCGCAATCGATCACTGCGGCCAACGATGCGTCGGAATTCGCCGCCGACCGTATGGCGGAACGGGTAATCGGCGGACGCCTGCCGCTTGAGCCGAACAGTCGGACCGGCGCCCATCTGATGCGCAAGCTTCGCGTGGACAAGCCGGCGCTGCCGGTTCCCAAGCCTACAGATGGCCAGGGATCGACGCAGACGAATGGGCAATTGGCGCAGGAGGCGCTGCGCACCATGGCCCAGGGCAGTGAAGCTACCGTCGATAACACCAGTGGAGAGGTCAGTCTCGCGACAGCGTATTGTCCGGGCTTTTGGGGCGGGCTCGCACAGGGCGCACGCTCGGGCTTCCGCATCGGCAATACCATTGGCAGCGTTGGCGGCCATGTGCCACTGCTCGGGCCGATTGTCGGGCTGGTGGGCGGCCTTATCGGCGCCATCGGCGGCGCACTTGCCGGGCTCTTTGGCAACGAATCCATCTCGGCGGCGGGGGCTTCCTCCACGCCGACAGGCTCCAAATGCCTATGCACGATAGTGAATAGCTCGAACTGGTGGACCATCGAGATTAACGATTCCGACCACCCACGCACGATGAATGAAAGCGATCCACGCGACCCCAGACACATGCGCAACTTGCCGGGCGGACGCGTGCGAGTAACTTCGCCCAATTCACCGAAGCAGTATGGAGCCGCCACCGTGGGCGGCCAATTGGAAAACGATCCAACCTGGCTGATACTTTCACATGAACTCTGTGGGCATGCATGGCTGCAAGAGAACCAGCTTCCCGAAGCGTCCGAAGAAAGAAGCCCGGGGGCCATACGTGACAGTCAAACCGGCAAATTGGATGTTAGCAACCGGGATACGCTGCGCGGGAGCGCCGTGGCGCCCACGGCGATGAATTCGCAATTCAGCGGGAAAACCTGATTCGCCAGGAACACCATTTGCCGTCGCGGGGGTATCGCATCAGAGATCCCTATTGCGGCGAGTCATTCTGGCGCGATCGCGCTGATCCGCAAGGACCCGTCCATTTCACCGAGGGGGAAGACACCAAATTTACTTTCATGCAGCAGTGTGAGTATCTGCGTTCCGAGCTTCCTGAAAACAAGGACGGGAAGTATCACATCGACCAGCAGATTCCCGAACAGCCGGAAGGCGACCGGAAAAAGGAAGGCCATTAGATATGACTCGAGGATTCAGCAGATGAGTGCATTTCCCAATTCGCCCCGCCTGTTGAAGGCCGGCATTGTCCTGATCGATCCCTCGAGCGGTACGGTGCAGCGCATCATCAAGCTGCAATACAACCCCGACACGCTGACTCGTTCGCTGCAAGTGCAGAGCGTGGAGCCCACAACCAAAGACCGCTCGGAGGCTCTGCGACTCAAAGGGCCGCCGATTGAAACTTTCAAATTGGATGCCGAGATCGACGCGACCGACCAGTTGGAGTTCCCGGATCAGAACCCGGCAACGGCGCAGTTTGGCATTTACCCGCAGTTGTCTGCGCTCGAAATCATCGTGTACCCCACAAGCCAGCAACTGCTGACCGCCAACACGCTGGCGCAATCGGGAACGCTGGAGATCGCTCCCATGGAATCGCCGTTGGCGCTGTTTGTCTGGAGCAAGAACCGTGTGGTGCCAGTGCGCATCACCGATTTCAGCGTGACCGAAGAAGCGTTCGACGCCGCCTTGAATCCCATTCGCGCCAAGGTCAGCATTGGCATGCGAGTACTCAGCGTGGACGATCTGGGCTTTGACGACAAAGGCGGAAACCTGTTCATGGTCTATCAGCAGCAGAAGGAAAAGTTGGCGGGCATGAGCCCCGCCGGGACATTTGCCGACCTCGGCATAGGAGGCATCTGATGAGTTCCGCCGCGGCGATCGCGCTTCTCCAGTTCGCGGGAGTGAATCCCAGTTTGTTCACTCCCAACAGCCGCTACATTGGGATTGCCACCGGCTCCCTGACCACGCCCGACGGGCGTACCCTGGCCTACGTGCGGCGGCGCTTCGTTCCACAACCCAGCCAGCTGGCGCAACTGCAGCAGCATACCGTGGGGCAGGTTGACCGGCTGGATGTGATCGCCGCGCAGTACCTGGGCGATCCGGAACTCTTCTGGCGGATTTGCGACGCCAACGGCGCATTGCGTCCAGAAGACCTTCTGACGCCGGTGGGCCGGGTACTGCGCATCTGCCTGCCGGCCGGAATTCCAGGGGGACCGAGTGCTGCTTAGCGGCATCAACCTCACTCTGATGATCGGTCCGGCAGTGCCCATCGCGGTATCGAAGGACGTGTTGGATGCATTGACCAGCATCGAAGTGACTTCCAATACCGAAGGCCCCAGCGTCTTCCAGTTGAAGTTCACTATGAACAAGACCTCGCCGCTGCTGACCTTATTCCTGCTAGGCGGAGGAGCCTCGATCCCCTTGGTGCGGGTAGTGATCTACGTGACTATCGGGGGTTCCACCGAAGTGTTGATCGACGGCGTGATGACCGATCATCAAATGTCGCCGGGCGGCGCGGGGCAAAGCCCGACACTGAACATTACGGGCGAAGACTTGACCCGCGTAATGGACTACATCGATTTCACGGGCCTGCCTTTTCCGGCCATGCCGCCCGAAGCGCGCGTACTGCTGATCCTGGCCAAGTACGCGGTGTTCGGCGTCATCCCGTTAATCATTCCCAGCATTATGCTCGACGTGCCTATCCCGATCGATCGCATTCCGGTGCAGCAAGGCAAGGATCTGGCGTATGTACGCAAGCTGGCGGACGACGTCGGCTACGTCTTTTATGTGACGCCTGGACCCACGCCGGGAACCACCATTGCGTATTGGGGACCGGATATTAAAGTTGGCGTTCCCCAACCGGCGCTGAATGTCGATATGGATGCCCAGACCAACGTAGATTCACTGAGCTTCAGTTTCAATTCCGACGCAGGCACACTGCCAATCGTTTTCATCCAGGAGCAATACAGCAAAGTGCCGATTCCGATTCCGATCCCCGATATCACGCCGCTGAATCCACCGCTGGGACTGATTCCGCCGATACCCAAGCAGTTTCCGATTATCGAAGGCACGGCCAAGCTCTCGCCGATTCAGGCCGTGCTGATTGGTTTGGCCAAGGCATCCAAGAAGGCGGACGCGGTCACCGGCACGGGATCTCTGGACGTACTGCGCTATGGCCGCGTTCTTAAATCGCGGGGCCTGGTCGGCGTGCGCGGCGTGGGCGATGCGTTCGACGGTCTCTATTACGTAAAGAGCGTCACGCACAGCATCAAGCGCGGATCGTATAAGCAGAATTTCACGCTAGCCCGAAACGGGCTGGTCTCAACGTTATCGAGAGTGCCGGCATGAGTGACACCAACAAGTTTTTCGGCAAGTACCGGGGCACGGTGATCAACAACATCGATCCCGAACAGCGGGGACGAATTCAGGCGATGTTGCCAGACGTTGCCGGATTCATTCCGTCCACGTGGGCCATGCCGTCGTTTCCAATCGGCGGTTTGCAGATGGGCATGTTCGGTCTGCCCATCATTGGCTCCGGCGTGTGGGTGGAGTTTGAGCAGGGAAACATCGATTATCCAATCTGGGTGGGAGTGTTTTGGGGCTCGGCCGCCGAGGTCCCGGCGCTCTCGCATCTGATTCCGCCAGCGGTCCCAGGCATGGTCATGCAGACCCCGCTACAGAATGGAATCGTCATCAGCGATGTGCCTGGGCCCACGGGCGGCATCATGCTAACCACCACCACGGGCGCCATGATTTTGATCAACGAAGTGGGAATCACGCTTTCCAACGGACAGGGAGCCATGATCCAGATGACCGGACCGAGCGTAGTCATCAACGCCGGCGCCCTGACGGTGATTTGAACAACGAGGAGATAGCTTATGCCGGGATTCTTACTTCATTTGGGCGCAACCGTGACGTGCGCGCACGGCGGACAGGCGCAGCCCACCGCGCCGTCGCCGCGCGTGCTGGTCAGCGGCCAGCCCATAGTCACGCTATCTGCGCCCTATGTGGTCGCCGGGTGCGCTTTTCCGCCGCCGCCGGCCGGCAATGGCCCCTGCGTCACGGCGCAATTCCTGATGGGAGCGACGCGCGTTTTTGCCGAAGGCGTACCGGTGCTGCTGATGGATAGTCAGGCGATATGCGCGCCCACGGCCACGCCGCTGATTATCGCCGTGACGCAAGTCCGCGTATCGGGCATGTGAGGTTGCATGAACATCGACTATCCATTTCACATCGATGGCCGCGGGCGCACCGCTTCGACCGATGACGGGGATCATATCCGCGACATGATCGAACAACTGCTGTTTACCAACCCGGGGGAACGCGTGAACAGGCCGTCATTCGGCAGTGGACTGATGCAGATGGTCTTCCAGCCTAACAGCGTGGAGTTGGCCGCGGCCCTGCAATTCACTCTGCAAGCGGCCTTGCAGCAGACTCTGGGCGACCGCATTCAGTTGCTGGGAGTAGACGTGCAGAGCGAGGACTCAACCCTGCAGGTATTGGTGCAGTATGCCATCCGCGGTGAGCAGCAGATTCAGACGGCGCAGTTTTCAAGGGAGGTTTGAAAATGAGCACCCAATACATCTGCAACAAGCCACAACGCCGCGCGCAGGTGTTGGCTGCGGGAGTTCTTAATGGCATTGATTTCCTGGAAGTCACTTCAGTCGACCAGAAAACGTTGACCGTTCATTTTCTGTTCAATCTTCCGGGAACTGCCCAAGGTATTCCGGCGAGCCCGCCGTTAACCGCGTCCAACATTGCGATTGAAGGCGGCGTGCGCATCACGGGAATTGTGGTGCAACCCTCCGTTGTCACTTCCGGCAATGTCTTGACGGTGCAGGTCAACACGGCCGGCGATTTCTCCATCTACACGCTGCGTCTGGTGAGCGGAGCCGACGATCTCTCAACCCCCAAAGGATTCGATCCGCAGCTTGCTTCGGTGGATTTTTCATTTAAGGTGGCGTGCCCCAGCAACTTCGATTGCAGCACCACAGCTTCCTGTCTGCCGCAGGATCTTCCGGTGGCAGACATCAACTATCTGGCGAAGGACTACGAGAGTTTCCGGCAACTGATTTTCGACCGAATGGCGAAGACCATGCCCGGATGGCAGGAAACCAGCCCGGCCGATATCGGGGTTGCTCTGGTGGAATTGCTGGCCTATGCCGGCGACCAACTGAGCTACTACCAGGACGCGGTAGCCACCGAAGCTTATCTGGGAACCGCGCGCCGCAGAATTTCGGTGCGGCGTCATGCCCGTCTGCTCGATTACCCGATGCATGACGGAAGCAACGCTCGCGCCTTTGTGTATTTCCAAGTGGATGGAGGAGCGCCAGTCAGCGTCCCGAAAGGCTCCCTGCTGCTGACGCGGGCCAACGCGCCTCGCGGGCGGCTGGCCGCGGACCAGGTGCAGACGGCTCTAACGCAGGGCTCGCAGCCTTTCGAGACGCGGGCCGACCTCAGCGCGCATGCCGAACTCAACTCCATGGATTTCTATACCTGGAGCGACAGCCAATGTTGTCTGCCAAAGGGAGCAACGCAGGCTACGCTGGTGGACAACGGCGCCGGCGCGCTGCTCACGCCACATCCGGAGCAAAACCTGCTGCTCTTCGAAGAGGTGCTGGGCCCCGCCACTGGGTTTTCAGGGGACGCTAACCCGGCGCACCGGCATGTGGTGCGATTGACGTCGGCGGTTACGACCGTCGATCCGCTGAATAACCAGCCAGTGGTGGAGATTACCTGGGATCCGGCGGATGCGCTGCCGTTTCCACTCTGCCTCTCGACGGTGATCGATAACCTGGCAGTCACCGGCGTGAGCGTGGCTCGGGGCAACATGGTTCTGGCGGACACCGGCATGACCCAGCCGGTGGAAATGTTGCCCGGGGTAGCGGACAGTTGGGGACCCTATCGCCCGCACCTGCAAAATTCCGATATCACGTTCTGCGTCGCCTACAACGATCAGGCGGCGCTTTCACTGCCGGCGAGCGGCCTCCTGGCACAGGACCCGAAGCAGGCGCTGCCCGCGATCAAGCTCCAGCAAAACGGCACGACATGGACTCCCGTACGCGACCTGCTGAGCAGCGCGCACAACGCGCCCAACTTCATCGTGGAAACGGAAGATGGGGATACGCCCTCGCTGCGTTTTGGCGATGGCATTCTGGGCGGCAAGCCGGTTAGCGGGCTTGGAGCTGTTTACCGGACAGGCAACGGCGCAGAGGGCAATGTGGGCGCCGATTCCATCGCTCACGCGGTCCCTAGCCCGGCCGCGCCACTGACCGGAATTACAGACGTACGCAATCCTTTGCCAGCCCAAGGCGGCATCGATCCCGAGACGCTGGATGAGGTCCGCTCCTTCGCTCCGTGGGCGTTCCGCACGCAAGAGCGCGCGGTGACCGAGGCAGATTACGTGGAGGTCGCACAGCGCTTCGGCGGAATACAAAAAGCACAGGCCACGCTACGTTGGACCGGAAGCTGGTACACCATGTTTCTAACCGTGGACCGCACCGGCGGGCTGCCGGTGAACCCCTCTTTCATCAACCAACTGCGCAACTTTCTGGAGCAGTTCCGGCTGGCGGGCTACGACTTGGAAATTGAAGCGCCGCTATTTGTGCCACTGGATATCGCGTTTACGGTTTGCGTGGCGCCCGGATATGCACCAAGCACGGTCAGGGCGGCGTTGCTCGACATTTTTAGCAGCCGTACGCGGGCCGACGGCTCGCCGGGGTTTTTCGATCCCGACAATTTCACGTTTGGCCAGCCGGTGTATTTGAGCAGAGTTGTCGCCGCTGCCATGCAGGCGCCCGGCGTTCTCTGGGTGGATACAGATGACGTTCCGCCATCGCCAAACCACTTCAAGCGCTGGGGACAGAGCTCTCACGGCGAGACGCAAGCCGGACAGATTGCTTTGTCGCGTCTGGAAATTGCGCGGCTGGATAACGACCCCAACCAGCCGGAGAACGGCAAGATCGACTTCTTCATGGAAGGCGGCATATGAGCAACGGAGCCAATTCGCCCAAGCTGACGGCGTGCGGTTGCTGCGAAGGCGAGCCCGGACTCAACACCATCGCAAACCGGCCCGGTCTCACGGCCCTCTCTTACCGGTTGGGCGTTTACGGGACGTTCGTGCAGCGGATGCTGGACGAAATTAGATCCGTCAGAATTCCCGACGGCGTCAACCAAGGCGCACAGCCGCTGGCGGGGCTGACCACCCGTTCGCTGGATGATCCTTCGATCGCGCTGCTGGACGCCTGGGCGATTGTGGCTGACGTTCTCACGTTTTATCAAGAGCGCATCGCGAATGAAGGCTATTTGCGCACTGCCACCGAGCGGCGATCCGTGCTGGAACTGGCACGGGCAATCGGTTATGAATTAAACCCCGGCGTCGCCGCCAGCGCCTATCTCCAGTTTTCGGTAGAAGAGATTATTGGCGCGGCAGCAGCCACGCCGGGTATGCGCATTCCCGCGGCGCCGGGACCGGGCAGTTCAGCCTTCAACTCGGGAGTTGTCGATATACCTCAGGGATCGCAGGTGCAGAGCGTACCGGCTCCGGGAAAACTGCCGCAGCCTTTTGAAACATCCGCGGATTTTCAGGCGCGGGTGGAGTGGAACGCCATGAATCCCAGGCTGTCGCGACGCGCCGATCTGGCGTTGAGTGGCGGCAAGCTCTACCTGATCGATACAACTACCAGCTTTCCCGCGGGCTCTTTCGTGTCGCTGCCGGAAAACGCTATTTACCTGGTGAATCCGCCGTCGCCCGAGCCTTCGCCAATGCTGGAACTCTTGGGCTTTGAACTGGTGAAGGGGCTTACTACCAGTAAACTCTCTTTGTCGCCCCTCCAATCTGCCGCAATGCTCACCACGCGCGCGTCAGCAATGGCGGGGGCGGCCAAGCGCATCGTTCAGCAGCCGATCATATCCAAGCCCAGCGCCGCGCGATCTCCATTGGTGCAGGCTGTCGAGGTGCACGAAATCTATCTGCAGGGAACCAGCACAAATCTCAAAAGCGGAGACCGGCTGTTGCTTGTGGGCGCCAACCCTGAAAGTGGGGCGACACAAACCCTTTCGTACATCATCCGGGCGATCGAAGCGCAGTCGAGCTGGAACCGCACGCGTGTGGAGTTCGCCGATAATCCAGCCGATCCTGCGTTTGCGCAGAAATCGTTCCCGGCGGAGGTCCTGCAGCAGGAGAAGATCGCGTTCTCGCAGAGCGCCGTGCGCGGCCACATCGTGGAAAAGACGATCGGTGAAAGCGATCTGCAGGCGTTCCTGCACATCAACGGCTGGAACGCCGCCGACTTGATGTCCATGGTCAACAGTCCGCCGCCCGAACCGCTGGGACAGGATGGCGCATTCGCCTTTCGCGCAACGGGCGGTTTCTTCGGCCACAACGCGCCCGTTTGGAAAAGCCTGCCCGACCCCTCGAAATCGCAGCGCGCCGACCCCTACCCAATTAGCTGGGACGGGGCTAACAACGGCGCCGGCACTTCGATCTGGACCGATTCACAGGGGAATCTCTATCAGGATGCCAGCGTTTTCCTGGAACGGAGTTTTCAGCAGGTCCAGGCGAATAGCTGGGCGCTGTTCGAAAGCAAGGCGCTTCCGCCGGCCGCCTATCAGGTAACAGGGGTCGTGGATAAATCGTTGTCCGATTACGGCATGAGCGGCAAGTCCACTGGCCTGACAGTCAATTTTTCACCGGATGTGGCTCCCTACGATAACCTGGGCGGATCGTGTATCGATGATCCGGCGGCGGTTTCCTGGGGTCACGACCGCCTGGATGTGTTTGTGGTCGGCAGCGCAGACCGCGCGCTCTATCACAAGTGGTGGGACGGCAGCGGATGGGGCCCATCGGCAACCGGCTTCGAATATATGGGCGGCGTCATCGTGGCCGACCCCGTAGTAGTTTCGTGGGACCATGACCGGCTCGATGTCTTCGTCATTGGCACAGATGGCGCCCTCTATCACAAGGCCTGGAATGGCCAGCAATGGCAGCCTTCGCTAACGGGTTATGACCGGCTGGGGGTACCCGCGGCCGGCGTCGAAATCCGCGGCAATCCGGTTGCGGTTTCCTGGGACCACGACCGGCTGGATATCTTCGTGGTGGGTACGAACGGCGCGCTCTATCACAAGTGGTGGGGCGGTTCGGCATGGGGACCTTCGGACACGGAATTTGAGTTCATGGGCGGCGTGATCGTGGGCAATCCCACGGTGGCTTCATGGGACCATGACAGGCTGGATGTCTTTGTCATCGGCACCGATGGCGCGCTCTACCACAAGGCTTGGAATGGCAGCGAGTGGCAGCCCTCCGTAACCGGCTATGACAGCTTGGGTACACCCGACAACGGTGTAACCCTCACCGGCAGTCCGGTTGTCAACTCCTGGGGCCACGATCGGCTAGACATCTTCATAGTGGGGACAGACGGCGCGCTCTATCACAAGTGGTGGGACGGGAATAATTGGGGACCGTCACTCACCGGGTATGAATTCATGGCCGGCGGCATTTCACGCGATCCTGCCGTAGTCTCCTGGGGCCATGATCGCCTGGACGTATTTGTGATCGGGAGCGACTCGGCTCTGTGGCACAAAGGCTGGGATGGCAAGCAGTGGAGTCCCTCTGTCACCGGCTACGAATACCTAAGCGGATCGATTGCCAGTAAACCAGCCGCGGTTTCCTGGGACCGCGACCGTCTCGATGTCTTTGTCATTGGAAGCGACCGGGCTCTGTACCACAAAGCCTGGGACGGTACTTCTTGGGGGAAGTTGAATTTTCCCGTTCGCAAGACGACCGCTTATGTGCAGAGCGAACAACTGGCGCTAGCCGATTTCCCGGTGGTTGACGACATTCAAGCAGGCGCGGCCGACCTTATGTTGGACGCCCTGGTGATCGGTCTGACGCCTGGCCAGCCAGTGGCGCTCTCCGGCCTGCGCGCGGATTCGACGGCGGTAGCCGTCGCCGAAGTCCTGATTCTCTCCGACATTGTTCATGCCGGCGGCTTCACGGTGCTCAAGTTTAAGTACCCGCTGCAGAACAGCTATCAGCGGCAGAGCGTGGTGGTCAACGCGAACGTTGCGCTGGCCACGCATGGGGCCACGGTGCAGGAGGTGTTGGGGAACGGCGATGGTTCGCAGGTGAACCAGAGCTTTACGCTGAAGCGGCCGCCGCTCACCTATGTTTCGGCTCCAACGCCATCGGGGTCGGCGAGCAGCCTGCAAATCCGCGTGAATGATCTTGCCTGGCAGGAGTCGCCTTCGTTCTATGGGCTAAGCGCGAGCGATCAACAATACGTAGTGCGACTGACGGACGATGGCATGCCGACCATCACCTTCGGCGATCCCGCGTCGCGCCTCCCGACCGGCAGGCAGAATCTTCGGGCAACCTACCGAACCGGCATCGGATTGGACGGCAACGTGGACGCGGGCTCGCTTTCGATGCTGATGTCGCGCCCTCCGGGCTTGCGAGGCGTCACCAACCCACTGCCTGCGAGTGGCGGGGCAGACCCGCAGGACATGGCGCACGCCCGAGTGGATGCGCCGCTTGCGGTGCTCACGCTCGACCGCATTGTGTCGCTTGACGACTACGAAAACTTTACGCAGGCGTTCGCCGGTATAGGCAAAGCCCAGGCCATTGCGGTGTGGAGTGGGCAGACACGATTGGCGTACATTACCGTGGCCCAGGCGAACGGGGACGCCGTAAGCCAGGTGTCGCCGCTGTATCAGACGCTGGTGCAGGGGATCGAATTGGCGCACGATCCGGTGCAGCCATTCGAGGTCGCATCGTTCCAACCGCTGACGTTCAACTTGTCGGCAAGCGTGCTCGTAGACCAGCCCCGCTATGTGGCAGAGACGGTAATTGCCCAAGTGGCAGCGGCGTTGACGGAAGCCTTTTCCTTTGAGAATCGCACCTTCGCGCAGGCCGTGACAGCGGCTGAGATACTCACGCTGATCCAGTCCGTGCCGGGGGTAATCGCCACCAATCTGACCAATCTCTACTTCACTACCGACTCCACCGGGCCTTCCCAGCCGGAAGCGCCCGCATTTCTTCCGGCGACGCCGGCGCGATTCCAAGGCGGCGCAATCCAGCCTGCCCAGTTGCTGCTGCTTAATCCTTTGGGCGTGACCCTGACGGAGATCTCCTCATGAGCGCTAACCCAACCGACCGTCTCTACAAGCTGTTGCCCGCAATCTACCGCACGCGCGATTTGGAGCAGGGCGAACCCTTGCGCGCCTTGCTGACCCTTGTTCAGCGCGAATACGATGCGCTGGAACTGGATATCGAAGGCCTCTACGAAAACTGGTTCATTGAGACTTGCCAGGAGTGGGTGGTCCCCTACGTCGGAGATCTTCTTGGCGTACGCCCGTTGTATCCCGCCAGCCCGGGTACGTTCAGCGGACGGGCCTACGTGGCCCACACGTTGGACTACCGCCGCCGCAAAGGCACGGCGGCTATGCTCGAGCAACTCGCACAGGATGTTACCGGATGGGCGAGCCGGGCGGTGGAATTCTTTCAACTTCTGGCTACCAGTCAGTACATGAACCATCTCCGCGCCGGGAACATCATCACTCCCGATCTGCGCAATTCCAGCCAACTAGAGCTTTTGAACGGGCCATTTGACACCGCCGCTCACACCGTGGATATCCGCCACATCTATGACGGACGCGGCCGATATAACATCCCCAGCCTGGGTATCTTTCTATGGAAGCTCGAAAACTATTTTGTGGGCCCGGGCTCAACCGATCCAGCGGCGCTCGACCGGCAGAGCCGTGCGCGCGCGGCAGCCACGCCCGTAGATGGACGGTTCACCTTCGACCCTCTCGGCATTGAAGCTCCGCTCTTCAACATGCCGCAAACGAAGACCGATGAGACGCTCTTGACCGGCGAGATCAATGTCCCAGGAATGCTGCGCCGGCGTCCGCTCTACGATGAGTTGGAAGCGCGCCGCCAAGCCAAGGCCGATAACCGGCCGGCGCCGGCCCCGGTATACTTCGGCGACAATCCGATCTTCCAGATCTTCGTCGACGGAGTGGAGGCGCCTCTCGAACAAGTGATGGTATGCGATATCAGCGATGTTTCCGCCACCGACTGGAGGCGGCCCAAGGCCACTAAATCGTACACGCCAACCGGCGGGGGTCCGGCGGTCAATCTGACCATCGCCCTCTCGGTAGATCCGGTGCGCGGCCGCATCGCGTTCCCGGCCGGCAAACTGCCGAAGGTTGTTGAAGCGGCTTACAACTATGGCTTCAGCGCGGACGTAGGGGCCGGCCCTTATGACCGCTCCCAGTGGCTCACCGATCCTACCACCGGTCCCAGCCCTTTCATTAATCCGACCCGCTGGCAAGTTGCCGTCAGTCAAAAAATGGCGCCGATTCCAAAAACACTGTTTCCCTCTTTGTCGCAGGCGGTGCAAGCCTGGAACAGCACTCAGCCCGCGGGAACGGACGGTGTGATTGTGATGCTCGACAACGGCACATACCAGGAAGATCTGGTGGGCGCAAATGGGATTGTGGTTCCCGAGGGCAGCCGCCTCCTGATCACCGCCGCGGACTGGGCCACACTGCGGCAGCCCGCATTGGGAAACTCACGCAGTCTAGATCCCAATGGATTGCGTCCGCATCTACACGGAAAAGTGGAAGTGAACGGAACGGCGCCGCCCGCCAGCCTGTCGCCAGGAGAGTTATACATTGACGGCCTGCTTTTAGAATGCGCGGTCACGGTTCTGGGCGGCTCCAAGGTTGCGCCGGGCGGCAATCTCGGACTGCTCTCCCTCTCGCATTCGACGCTTGTGCCGAGCCTAGGCTTGACGGTGTCCGCCGGCGATCCTGACAGAAGCAACAACGGACTCACCGTAAATCTCTACCGCAGCTTGTGCGGTCCTATTTCGCTGGACGCAAGCGTGATCGCTCTGAACGCCGTCGACAGCATTATCGGCAGCGGACCGGTGAGCGCGAGCGGCGCGCCGGCGATCTCGGCCCCTGGCTCTACCCTGAATATTCAAACGACCACCGTGTTCGGGACGACCAGCGGCCGCATCGTGGAGACCGGCAACAGCATTTTTACCGGGATTGTCACAGCGCAGCGCCGTCAGACTGGATGTGTTCGATTCAGTTATATCCCGCCAGGATCTCAAACCGCGCAACGCTACCATTGCCAACCCGACCTTGCGATTGCGGGCGTCACCGGCCCCGTAGCGCAAGCCGCAATTGAGGCGCGGGTGACGCCACAGTTTACTTCAACCGATTTTGGCCAGCCCGCTTACGCGCAGGTTAGCGTGAGATGCGCCAGCGAAATCACCACCGGCGCTGAAGATGGTTCTGAGATGGGAGCCTTCAGCTTCCTGCAGCAACCGCAGCGCCGGGCCAACCTGCTCGCAGCCCTCGATGAATACCTGCGCTTTGGACTCGAGGCCGGAATGATCGAGGAGACATAGGAGAGCCCATGAAAGGCGATTTCACTCGTTGGACGTTTACGCCCGAGAAACACTACCACTCCGTTCTGAAGCAACAAGGCAGGGTGGACCTGGATGCGGATTGGAATGAGCAGGGAGCGCTCACCGATCACCGCGTCGAAACCGAGACGATCGACGTGGTGGGACCCAGTGGGGCGCCGGCTGGTAACGCCGGTTTCACGCTCACCCCGTCGGCCGGCGGGGCCAATCTCAGCATAGGCGCCGGGCGCGCCTATGTGGATGGCATTCTGTGCGAGAACGAAAAGCCGGTCTTGATGACGGTTCAGCCGGACCTGCCGGGTTTCAAGTTACCCAGCGGCGCGGGCGCGTACATCGCTTATCTCGAAGTGTGGCTGCGCCACATCACTGCGCTCGACGATGCTGGCATTCGCGAAGTAGCGTTAGGCGGACCGGACACCTGCACCCGCGCTAAAACCGTATGGCAGGTTGGGCTGCTGCCTGTGAAGGAGACCGGCATCGATTGCTCCACGGTGATTCCGGAATGGACCAGCCTGATAGCCGCCAGCACGGGTGCGCTCGCCGCTCGCGCACAGCCTGACGCGACTAATGCCGATCCCTGCCTGATTCCAGCCAAGGCCGGGTACCGCCGCCTTGAGAACCAGCTTTATCGAGTAGAGATTCACGACCCCACGGCCGGCAAGACGACCTTTAAATGGTCTCGCGACAACGGCTCGTTGGCCGCGGTCTGGCTTGCCCCGCAATCCGGCCAGCCGGCTAATACGCTTAGGGTCTCGAGCGCCGGGCCGGACAGCGTGCTCGGCTTCGCAGCCGGGCAATGGGTGGAACTCACCGATGATATCCACGATCTGAATTTCCAGCCCGGCACATTGGTTCAGCTCACGGGGGTATCGGGAGCGATCCTGACTTATGACTCAGACCCGAGTCATGCCATTCCGCCAGGTCCGGTGACTTACCCATCCAGTCCCGATACCACGACTTATCCCGATATCCATCCGCGTGTTCGCCGCTGGGATTCGGCAGGCGCCCAACCAATTCAGAGCGGAACCTGGATCGACCTGGAAGACGGCGTCCAGGTGGATTTTTCCAGCGGAGCGTTTGCCGCGGGGGACTATTGGCTGATTCCAGCGCGCACTCTAACGGCGGACGTGGAATGGCCTCTCGATGGTTCCGGCAACCCCGTTCCGCAAGCGCCCAGGGGAATTCGACGCCACTTCTGCCGTCTAGCTATCGTGCAACTCACCGGCGCCACCTGGTCGGTGACAGCGCCTTGTCTTCCTACCTTTCCACCGCTGACAGCGGTCGGCACGGGAACGGACAAGGGAATTCACATTACGGACGTGCGTTCGGCAATTCCCGATGCATCACTGCCGAACGACAGTATTTTCCTGGTCGATCTCGCGCAACTTAGAGAGGCCTTCACTCTCCGAGTGATCTGCGATGCTGCGGTAGATCCGGTTTCAGCCCAGCCATCGACCTGCTTCCTCACTTTGGACGTACCGTACCCGTTCTCCGTTGGCAATCCAACGCCTGAGCTGATCTGGGGCTATCAACCGCTGGTCCTTTTGACCACGGTGAAAGTGGCGGCAACCACGAGCGGGGGCAGCGAGATTCTTCTGACAGTGAGCGGCCAGCCTCTTCTCTATCTTCATGGATTGCTCACCGCCATGGCCGCGTTAAACCTGGGCCGCGTCGTTCAGGTTCGGCTTACATTGAAAGGCGATGCTATCTGGGGCCGTGACGACCCAACGATGTTTCTGGATGGCGACGCCTTTGGCGTCACCCGCACAGATCCGGACGGATCTACCCACATCGGCTTACGCCTACCTCAGAGCGGCGATGGCCGGCGCGGCGGCGATTTTCAGATGTGGTTCTGGCTGGGACTGCCAGTGACTGTCGTGAGCGTGTCATTCAATCCCTATGCCATTAGCTCTGGCCAGGCAACCACCTTGACCGTTACGTTGAGCGGTCCGGCGCCGGCGGGCGCGGTGGTCACCCTCACGGGCAGCAATCCCAGTTTGCTGATTCTGCCCACTACAGTGACCGTCCCTGCCAACCAAACCAGTGTGAATGTCCAGGTGACCAAAACGCAATTGCCCCCCGGCATTGGGGCTATCACACTGCAAGCCACGGGGACCTTCCAGAATTCCAGCGCGAGCGGGAGCCTCACGATCAGTCCCGTGCTTACGGTAATCAAGCTAGGCCTTTCGCAGAGCTCGGTTCTAGGCGGTGTCCCAGTGACTGGCACTGTTACGATAAGCGCTCCGGCCGGGCCCAACGGAGCCTCCGTCGGCATCGTGAGCAATAACGCCCTGGCGAAACTCGCCTCGCCTACTGTGCTTGTTCCTGCAAATCAGACCACGGCCAATTTCCCAATCACCACTACGGGTCTGGTGATTAATGCGCCGCCTGTCACAGTGACGCTCACAGCCACACTTGGAAACAATAGTGTATCCACCGCGCTGACCCTAACTTCGACGAGGCTGGCATGAAACGGGTCGACGAAGCGTTGGCATGGGAGGACACTTGACTTATGGGCGGCGCCTGATGGCTCGCGCGTGCGTCTTGCCAGTGAAGTTATACAGGTCGCGCGCTGCCGCTCTGAGCCGGGTTACCCGCCATAGCCTTCTCGGCTGAAACAACCGACTTTTTCTCAGCCTTAGAGATCTGTTCCACCGCGCGCTTGCCCGCGAGAAATGCGTGATCGGAGTTGTAATACTCCCACTCGCTATACCGTCCAGCGAGAATAATGCCCCGCTCTTCCAGCCACTGCCGAATCTCGCGCACCGCCTCGGCCCGATGGTGATCGTACACAACGTAGGCGTGCGGCAGATCGCACTGCGTAGCTACCAGAATTGGATCGTCGGCCGCGATCAGACCTACTCTTCGGCAATCGTCCACGCAGCGCTGGACAAGATCGTCGCCATCGCAAGGCAAGGGTTTGTAACTCGAGTAAGTGATTTCGCATGTCAACCCAAACCCGCCGGACGCGTTGCAGTTCGGGCTTGCGTTTCCCTGCACGAATATGCGATGAAATACGGTGTCCTCCGGATAATAGATCCAGTGCTTATCCGTCAGGTTCTCGCGTCCCACTCCGAGGTGGACGCAGCGTACCGAGACATGACGCAGTTGCGCCGCGGCCATTCGCAGGCTGGCCGGCGCTTCCTCGCCGATGCACGCAATCAGGGCCGGTAGCGGCATGGTACTGATCAGGTGGTCATAAGTCAGTTCCGAGCCGTTAGACAGAGTGATGGACCGCCGCGCAGGCGAGACGCGCGCCACAGTCACACCGGTTCGTAACTCGGCCTTCAGAAGCGGCAGAAAACCGTCCATTAAGGCCTGGAAACCACCTCGCAACGGATATCCGAATCTGGCATTGGGACCCATCGGCTTGGGGGACGGCAAGAGCGCTCCTTCGATCATTTCCTCCAGATTCGGCAGTGGGACTCGCCCGCCCAACCATGAGGTCTCCATCTCGTCGAGAGGCACTGACCATAACTTGCGGTTATAAGGAATGGCGAAATGCCTGGCGATTCCCGCTCCCCAAACCTTGTAAATGAATTCTTCGAAGTTACGCGGCGCAGCGGCGGCTGCGCTTTGCGTTTTGGCTTTGACCAGCGGAACGGACGCCTCCAGCACTCCGTCGGCGCAGCAATCTTTCACTCTTTCGCATGAGCCGTTCGTCTCATTCACTTTGCCATTGGTTGCGTGGCCGTTCGTATGCTTTGTCTCGGAAGGTGGCTGAAGAGAGCCGTAACGAGCCTCGATCGCGCCCACGATACATTCCTTGATTACTTTCGAAGGCAATCCATACAGTGAGCCCTGAAACGGATAACGCGTATAGACGTTCTTGCTGTAAATCCACGCCTCCCGGTCCTGCCAGTGCACGTTATCGCCTAACAGCATCTGGTAGAGCTGGTGCACGTAGGGTTCGGCCGAAAACATGATATGGCCCGCATAGTCGAACGTAAAACCGCCCGCCTCAATCGAGCGGCACCAGCCCCCGACTCGCGAATTCCGCTCGAGGAGGATGCAGTCTTCTCCCGCATGGTAAGCCGCGCTCAAACCCGTTGGGCCCGCTCCTACCACAACCGTTTTGGCGTGCGTGCGTTCCGTTGTTTCGCCTCTTTTTTCCGCCAGCGCCGAGTCTATGAGAGACTCCATCCGGTCCACCGTGGACGCCCAGGAAGTTTGACTCAGCACATCCTTCATGAGTTCCTGGCGCTCTGCCTTCTCCTGGGAACTCGCGCTCAACGCCTGCTCGCAAGCCTGAGTGAATTCGGCTGCGCCGTCGCCCAAATAGACAACGTCGCCGTAAGGCTCCGCTACGTCGCGGATGGGAGAGCTGACGATTAACTTACCCGCCGCCATATACTCCAACGTCTTCGTTGGGCTGATGAATTCGGTCGATTTGTTGCGTGCAAACGGCAACAGGCAGACATCCCAACCGCTCAGGTATGCGGGAAGCTGCGCGTACGATCGTTGACCGAAATAGTGAATGTTCGGTTCCTGCGGTAGGGTCGCGGGGTCAATCTTGACTACCGGCCCCACCATCGCGATCTGCCATTCGGGATGCGCTTGCGCGGCATAGCGCAGGACGCCGGTGTCCAATCTCTCGTCGATTACGCCGAAAAAACCTAGGCGCGGACGCGGCAGGTTCGCCTGGTCCGCTGGTTCCTTCGCGGTCGCCGCTGTCGCGAAATGCGCCGCATCCACGCTACTCGGGAAACAATACACGCGCTTGTGCAGGTCCTGCTTTGCGCGATAGAGACTGGGACCTCCTGTAAAGACTAAGTCGGCCTTTTGCAACAACTGCCGTTCGCGAATGCGCAGTTCCGGGTCCGCGCCTTGGAAGGCCGACAGTTCGTCCATACAGTCGTAAATAGTCAGGCGCGGATTCAACTCGTCTGTCACGGGCAACGCCATTGGCGTGTAAAACCAGAGAATGTAATCGGCGATGCCTTGCTGTTCAATGAGCGCGGGCATCAGCGCCTTTAAGAACGGAATTTGCTTCTGATGAAAACCTGCCGCGCTCGAAGGCGTTTGCGGGCGGCAAACCGTCACGTTGAAATCTGCCGGTGAGAATTGCCATTCCGGACGCGGGGAAGCGGCGGCAGGCTCCTCGACGAAAAATACTCGATGAGTTTTCGCGAGCCTCGCAAAAATGTGCTGTGGCCGCTGAAAAACAAAGTTCCAACGCAGATGTGACAGGGCGATAATTGCTATATCTTTCATTTGTTGCCTCTAAAGCGAATAGAGAATTTGTACTGAGCCCGGTGATGCAGTTGGAGCGCCAGTGTACACGTTTGTTCATACGCGGCGGCGGGCATCCCAAGCTGCTGTGTGCGTTATTTCAAAAACAATTCGCGACCGATTTGCGCTAACTAGATTCACTGCCAAGACGTTGCGCCGCAGCGAGCGCGTCTGCATAGGGTTTATTTAGGATGCGGAGATAATTTCCCTTGTCATCCATCTCAAGATCCCAAAGGCCGCAATTATGCCAATGCGCGCTGTTCTCCCAGTCAAAGCGGTCTAGTATCGGATAAAGGCAAACCCCTTCCACGGGCGTTCCGGCCGAAACGGCGGCATACACTTCCCACGCGATCTCCTCTACCCATGGCGCGCGCCCAATTCCGTAGTGCCCCGTCTCCGCCAGAAAGATGGGCCGCCTGTAGCGGTTGAACACTTCGGCCAGCAGAAGCCGCAGCGGCATCCAACGCGGATCGTCCGACCCGGCATCCCAGTGCAGTTTACGGCCGCCCGGCTCCTCCCACTCGTTGGCCGCATAGAAATTCAGACCAACGATATCGAGGTAGCATTCCGCGCCGCCCAGTTCCGGCGCCGTCCGGCCGGCCAGCATGTCCCAGGCTTCAAACTGGCTGTTGCGTTGCGTGCGCGCCGGTCCCGTATTCCACGCCTCTTCGCGCGGCGGAACGTTATGAATCAGCGGCTCCGGCTGCACGAACCGCGCATGTGGATCCACTTCACGGATGGCGTCCATCGCCGCAATCGACGCCTTCACCAGCGCTCGCTTCAGTTGCGCGTCACACCCGTGGGCGTATGGATAGATCAGATTGCGCGTCGCCGCCCAGGCGAAGAAGGAGATCTCGTTGATCGGCGTATAAAACGGAATCTCGCCGGAACGTTCCCGGTGAATCCGGGCTGCCTCGCGCGCGAACCTGGTGAATCTTTCGAGAAATTCCGCGGAAAAGATGTCCAGATCATCCGGCCAGCCGTAGTGAACCAAGTCCCAGATCACCTGTATTCCTTCGCGTTGCGCGGCCTCTACCATTGGAATCCACGATGACCAGTCGAAATTGCCGTCACGCTCGATGAGGTGCCAGCGCAGTCCGTCTCGCGCCGTACGAATCCCCACTTCTCTCAACCGGCTATAGTCTTCCGCGCAGAAGCGGTCGTGCTGTACAGCCGCTGTCATGTCCAGGCGGACGCCGCGTGAGTTCCGGTGCGTCGAGCACTCGAATCCCGCCATCCAGAACGAACGGAAGAGCGAGCTATTTAGGGTCATGGCCCGCGCCGCCATCGGCAGGTGGCACTGATACTCGGGCTCGCTGACGGCTCATCAAACGTTCGCGCCATTCCCATTCATATTCGAAGTCCTGCGAGGTTTGCGGCGCGCTGGTGGCGTGCGCGATCGCCTCCAGCGGGAATTTCGGTGTTCGGTTGGCGAAGAGCAATCCGTTGGTCTCCTGATAAGTATCGGTGAATTGCGTGTAGCAGAAACCCGCCAGAAAGGGAATCGCGCGAATCGCCCGTAACAGGTTGCGATACCGCTCCTCCAACTCCTCCGGCCGATTCGCGCGCGAATATCCCCAACTCCCGGACGCTTGCGAAAACGCGATGCCTCCAAACTCCGTAATCATGATCGGCTGATCCTGGGAGTACTCTGCCAGCGAAAGAAGCCGGCCGGCGGGCCGCTCGCGCTTGAACAGGGTGGGAACATCGCCCGCTCCGTAACGCGCCAGAATGCGGGCGGGCTGGTCGTCGTAATCGTGGATACCTATGATATCCGTGGCAACGCTCTCCCACCCATCGTTGCCCACCACGGGACGTGTCGGATCGAGCGTCTTGGTCAGGTGATAAAGCGCTTGCACGTAATGCCGTTGCGTGGGACTGCCCGGAAGATCCGGAACGCCCCACGATTCATTAAACGGTACCCATGCGACGATGCAGGGGTGATTGACGTCGCGCTTCAGCGCCTCCGACCATTCCTGAATGAGTCGATGCACCGAGTTCTCGGTGAAACGATAAACGCTTGGCATCTCGCCCCACACCAGTAAGCCGAGGCGGTCCGCCCAGTAGAGATATCGTGGATCTTCGATCTTCTGGTGTTTCCGAACACCGTTGAAGCCCATCGCCTTGGCAAGTTCCACATCCCGTCGTAAGGCGTTGTCGTCGGGCGCGGTGAGACCGCTCTCCGGCCAATAGCCTTGGTCAAGCACCATGCGCAGTTGATAGGGCCGGTTGTTCAAAGTGAACCGTTCTCCCTGCACGCCCACCTGCCGTAACGCGGTGTAGCTCTCTACAGTCTCCAGAATTTCGCCGGATTCCGTCTCCAACTGGACTTGCGCCTCGATAATCGTAGGCGTCGAAGGACTCCAGAGCAGTTCGTTCCGGTAATCGTCGATGCCAGGATCCGAAAGCGCCAGACGCCGGTGCACTTCGTCTGCAATCACCGCGTAAGCGTCGTCCGCCAAGACCTTGCCCGCGCCCGTCAGCTTCACGCGGCATCGCAGATCTTTGCGACGCACTCCGCAGATCCATGCCTCAAAGCCAATCTCCCACCGCTCCAGGTTGGGGGTCCACCGAAGCGATTCGAAATAAGTGGGCGGCGCCTGCTCCAGCCAAACCGTTTGCCAGATTCCAGTGGTGCGCATGTACCAGATGGAATGCGGCTTCAATTGCCAATCCTGCTTGCCTCGCGGCTTTGATAAGTCCGCCGGATCGTCAACCGCCTGCACAGTTACCACCTGCTCGTCATCAGGGCGCAATAACTCCGTAATATCCGACGTAATTGGCGTGTAGCCGCCATAATGAGTCGCCGCCAGAGTATCGTTCACCCAAACCGACGCAGCGTAGTCGATTGCGCCGAAATGAAGCAGCAGGCGATTACCCGGCGGAAGCTTCGGAACTTTGAAGCGGCGCCTGTACCAGCAGGCCCGGAAAAACCCGCAATTCCCGATCCCGCTTGCCGGAGTCTCCGGCGCGAACGGGACAGAGATCGAGGATTCGAATGGCGGCTGCCCGGGCTTGGTCCAGGCGCCTTCCTCATCAATGGAAAATTCCCAAGAACCGTTCAAACAGACCCAGTCTTTTCTACGCAGTTGGGGCCGCGGATATCCACGCATCGTTTGGGAAAACGGTAGGCATTTCATCGGCCACCGTACTTTGAGCGGCGTAAGGTTCGTGAAATGACAATTCCTTAATCACCGCGCTGGAAAAATCGTGCTAGGCCCGTTACGATCAAAACATGGAACAATTTGGGGCAGCCAGGATTTCGGACGATTCCGCCCCGATTTCTCAGGACGCTCACGGGGACGCCTTGAGTGAATTGGGCCGGGCCACAACCGCTTACCACGATGCTCTGCCAGATCAACTGGAGTATGCTCGCATAAGATATGAAATCGCGCTACGCGATTTTAAGTCGAGTGCGACGGACAATTGACGAGTTTGCGTTTTGTGCCTATGTGCTCAGATTCTTCGCGGCTGATGAGCTTGTTGAAGTTACTTGCTTCTCCGTCCGTTGACTTCTCCTGATTAACCAGCGCGAGCTTGCACTCTTCAAACTGCTCGAACCATTCGTCCCAGTCAATTTACTGTAGGTTGTCTTCTCCGGTGCAGCTGGGGAAAGCAGGCGGGTCGTTCTTACTAACCGTGCCGCGGACACACGCTGCTTGCGCTCCGCGTTCTTCGGCCCTTTGAATCTTCTTATAATCAGTCGTTGTTTTAGAAGTATCCTCCTGTCAACTTACACCGACGCACACTTTCCATGTCTACGCGAATGCGTTCAACGGTCAATTGCCGGCCGAGGATCGTTCGTCCGTGAAGCTCAGGAGACATTTCTGACAGCAGAAACACCTATCGCCGCTTTTAGCGTTCCGCAAGTCCAGCCGCCGGCTTCATTAACCCGGCAACCACAAACGAGCAATCGCCGGTAGATCTATCCCGAGCCGTTCGCTTCCCTGGATGGTTCAGCCTTGGCTTGGGCGCAGCCGAACAGGAGCGTTGGTAGGGCGCGACGGCTTTCGCCTGCGTCCCCGAAACCAACCTGCTGAGTTCGCGCGGCTAGGCCGCATCCCTCTGCGCACGGGCGACCTATCCGCATTCCAAGCCTCTGGAGATTATCCAGGAGCCGGGTCCTCGGGTGTCTTCGAAGGCGATGCCTCATCAATGCACCGGCGGCAATCCAATTCAAATCCAATGAAGCTCGCTCGTCCCTCAGCGGTCGTCGTCCAAGGACGGCTTGTGAACGGCGGCTGGTGGCGAACGTGCCGCGAGTGTCCGCAAGCGAGTTCGGCCACCCAGTCTTGAGCCTCATCTTGATGAAAGCCGATAATCTTCTTTAGCATGGGGATGTTGGTACCGCTTCGCAACGGGGGCCGCGATTGTGCGTGAGAGGAGGCTCTTTCGGCATCGAGGGTCCAATACTTAGGCCGCCGCGCGTCTTCTTCTATATCAACAGACTCAAGATCGAAAGTCACGTTGGCGAGACATATGAGGACATCGTGCGAGGCAAACCGGTGATCCTAACCAACGGGTCAGAATAGGCTCATCTGGCGCGTCATGGCCGGACGCGCCTTCCTTTTGCCGCCCGACTGGACGCTGCGTCCGCCGAGCAAGGGAGAAAGCGCCAACTCATGCGCTACAAGAGAGGGCAGGTCGGCCTCGGGTTGCACATCCGTCTCAATGGCCTTCACGAATTCATTCAGCCTTCTAAATCCTTCAAGTTTGTCGCCGCCATCCATCTTTGCCACATCGAGCGATTTCCGCAGCACATCGATCGACTCATCGTAGGTCTTCAGCGGGACAGGAAATGGGTGTCCGTCCTTTCCACCGAGGGCGAATGATTAGCGCGCGGGGTCCGAAAACCGCACCGGCGTTCCGTGAATGACCTCGGCGACCATGGCTAGGCTTTGCAGGGTGCGCGGGCCCAGTTTCTCGGTGAGCAGAAAATCGGCGAAGCTGTGCAGATCCCGTTCGTAGGCGATGGCCAGGACAGCGCCCAGCCGGTTAAGGTTGATGTCCTCCGCGCGTACATCATGATGGCGGGGCATTCGCAGATGGCGGATTTCGCCGAGGGTGCGGTCCGGACGGTCGCGCGCCATTAGAAGTAATGCATTCTGCGCCGGCCCAGCCTGCTCGTCGACCAGGTTGACGATCGGCCCCATCGGTTCACCCGTGATGCCTGTGTGGGGCTCCGCCACGAAATCCCGCACCTTAGCGGAATGCCAGTGATAACGCCGCGCGAGCCCGCTAGTGGTATTCATACCCTGTTGGACAACGGCCCATTCCCCGCTGGCCGCGACGACGAAGGAATGAAGATAAATTTGGAATCCGTCGGCAATACAGTTGTTGTCGATCCTTGCCGTCAGACGGCTGGAGCGCACGAGCGCCTCACCATCGAGACCTTGTCGGTCGGCAATCATAAGCAACTCGCTGGGGGTTTTCCGCGATTGCTTGCCGCGACCGCCACAGACATACAGGCCTAGCTCTGAGGTTCGCGGGTTAAGACCGCGCTTCAAGGCGCCCATAACGGAGGTAGTTATGCCGGAAGAGTGCCAGTCCATGCCCATGACGCTGCCGAGAGCCTGAAACCAGAACGGATCGCTGATTCGTGAGAGGAAGGCGCTCGATCCGTAGTGCAGCAGAACACTTTCGACGATCGCCGTACCCAGCCGGGTCATGCGTTCGGCGAGCCAGGCGGGAACATGGCCCGCGTGGAGCGGCGTGTCGGCCAATCCGGAGCGCTTCACGCTCTATTATCCCACCAGCGTTGGTGTCGCCGGCCTTGTTTACTCGCGTCTCATGCAAGGAGCACATCGATCTGCTCCACGTGAAGTTGCGAATGGCGTTTAGGCCAAGCGGGCACTCTACTGAAACGAGGGGATGGAGCGCGCGCCTCTGCATCGCAGGTGTGCTCGCTCGCCCCAGCGTGCCTTCCTGCGTGCGCGAACCCCGCCCTAATTCAGCGGCTATCTAAGTGGCCTGAGCAACGATCTTCGGCTCGATCTGCTTCGTGATCTTTGCATCGGACCGCGAAATATCGATGCTACCTTTGAAGTATGCGCCGTCGTCGATGCTGATGCCCGCGCTTTTGATGTTGCCGATCAGGCTTCCCTGATCGCGGATTGCAATCTTGCCGGTAACTTCCACGTCACCCCGAACACTGCCGAAAATTACCACCTCACGCGCCTTGATGTTGGCGCGAACTTTGCCGTTCGGACCAACGGTGAGGAGGCTCTCCGATTCCACCCGCCCCTCCACGTCGCCATCCACCAGCAGCTCTTCGCGAAGGCGTATTTCTCCTTTGATGTGCATCGAGGGGCCAATCGCCGCCGTAGGGGCAGGTACGCGCACACTTGCCTGCACAGGCGCCGGACTAGGCGGAGCTGCCGGCTGTAGCGCGCTATCGCGGACGGTGGGTTCGGGTTGTTGCCGGGTCACGAAATCATCTTTCTGTTTATTCCACACTGGGGATTCTCCCTGATTTTTTGACTGAACTACGGAAGTTTGGAACGTGACGAGCTTGCATTCTCGGGGCCAACCGAATTTTTGGCGGTGAAACACGCATTTGTGCGCCTTGGGTTGGTAAGTTTTACCGGCTACGGCGGGTTAGATAGTTCGCCATGATACAAAATTACGCCCGCCGGAAGAATCTGAACTTCGCAGAGGAATATCTATGGTCAATTTCAACGTGCTGGGGGAAGGTATCTCTCTCGGCGATGCTTACACTCTTGAACATTTTGTCCGGCAGGACCGGGACGGGGCGTTCTTCGCAGTCTTGGCTGGGGACGGCGAGCGACTGCTCGTCAAGCTGGTATCCGCGCAGGACCCCGGGGCCGAACGGCAATTCGATACATGGCAGCGATCTCGGCAACTGCGCCACCCACATCTGTTGCATTTGCGCGATGCGGCCCGCTGCGAATTAGCAGGCGATAGTTACATTTACGCCGTTTTCGAGTATCCAGACGACATTCTCGCCCAAGCGCTCGAACAGGGCCCGCTTAGCGAGCCAGAGACACGCGGCGTGCTGGAGGCGGCACTCGCGGCGCTACGCTACCTGCATGGCCAAGGGATGGTGCACGGCGCGGTGGACCCCGATCATATCGTCGCAGTCGGCGACAATGTCAAGTTGGCGACTGATGCCCTGCGCGAGTCGGACGATCTCGAAGGGCATCCGGAAGATGTTCGGCAACTGGGCGAACTGGTGCGCAGCCTGCGATCCCCGGAGCCGCTCAGCGAGCCGCTTGCAATCATCGCGCGGCACGCGACGGCGGCCGATCCACGGCAGCGCTGGACGCTGGCAGAGATCGCCAGAGTGATCGAAAGCGCACCCGCTCCCATGACGGTTGCGTCCGCGATGCCGGTCACTGTTTCTCCTGCGGTCACGCCGGTTGCGCCGGCGATACCCGAGCCGGTTCTGTCCACCAGCACGCCGGTTGAGCCGGCGATGCTGACGCCAGTACCGTCGGTCGCGACTCCTATTGAGCCGGCTATGCGGGCGTCGGTCCCGCCCGTCATGATTCCTGTTGAACCTGTGATGCCGGCCTCCGTCCCGCGCGTTCGGCGCGAAGCGGATACGCGCTCGCCAGGAGGTTTCCCAAAATGGATCATAGCCGGGGTGGCGATTCTGCTGTTTTTCATCCTGATATTTAATCTGCGGCGCAAGCGAGATGTCGCGTCCGATATTAAGCCGGCGATCGCACCGGTTGCCTCTGCCGACCGGATCGCCATTAGACCCATTCCCCCACCTGCCGAGATCACGCCGCCGTCATCACGGGGGATGTGGCGCGTGATTGCATTTACTTTCCGTTCCCGTGAGATGGCTGCGAAGAAGGCAAAACAGATCGATGCCAGATGGCCCGGTCTACGTGCCGCGGTTTTCGCGCCGAAGGGACGTCGGGGATATTATCTCGTCGCCCTGGGTAATGGGATGAATCGGGATGAGGCGACGCGCGTGCAGCGCAAAGCGCGCAGCCTGGGACTGCCACACGATACCTATGTCCAAAACTACAGTGAATAACGAGTATCGCTGACTGAAACGGTCGCTTCTGCGCCACACTACGGTAGTGAGCTCAGAGAAGGCTACGCGACAAATGCCGCCGACTGTCAGGTCGCGTTCAGCGCTCGATAGCCGCCGCGGCCATCGCCATAAAGCTGTTGATTTCATCAGCTACATCGCCGCCGCCGTTGGTGCGCTGCATGAAAATAATGCCGACCAGGTCTTTGGCAGGGTCTACCCATCCGTACGTTCGATAAGCGCCGCCTTTTACGAAACTGCCAATCGAGTTATACCGGAAGGTACCGAGCGCCTCCCGCACCACCTCGAAGCCGAATCCGTGGCCCACTCCGGGCGCAAAGCCCGCTTTCATGGAACCGGTATACGACGAGGTCATGGCGTCCACGGCGGCTGCTGAAATAATGCGCTGCCCATTCAGTATTCCTTTATCGAGTAACATCTGATGGAACTTCGCCATGTCGCCGGCCGTGCTGAAAAGGCCTCCCTCAGGCGCGGGAAACTTTGGCTGCGGCATCGGCACGCGCTTTAGCCCATCGGTTTCATAGCTGTAAACCGACGCCACCCGGTTTGCTTTGTCCGCGGGTACGAAGAAGAACGTGTCTTTCATTTCAAGCGGCCGGAAGATTCTTTCCTCCAGAAATCGGTCGTAGGCCTGTCCAGACGCCACTTCGATGATGCGGCCCAGAGCAGCGATGCCGATGTTGCTATAATTCCACGCGGTTCCGGGTTCGAACAACAGGCTTGCCCGGGAAACTGCCGCCACACTCTCGGCTAAGGTGCTGGCTGGCGGCTCGCGTCCCGGAGCCGAGCCCGGCAGCCCGGAGGTGTGGGTCATCAGATCGAGAATGTTGACCGGACGGGTGGGCGTGACGAGCGCGCAGTTATAGCCCGCGCGCGTTCCACAGGGATTCAGTTTCATCCCTTTGAATTCCGGCAGATATTTCTCGACGGGATCGATCAGCGAGACACGGCCCTCGTCAACCAAAATCATGATGCCGGCGCATGTAACTGGCTTGGTGACTGACGCTAGCCGGAAGATGGTGTTCGTACGCATCGGTGTTTTGCTTTCGATATCCTGATACCCGACCGCGTCGAGGCTGGCGAGGCGCCCATGCCGGGCAATCAGAGTCACAATCCCGGCCGTCTTGCCTGCGGTGACGAACTCATTCATACGGACAGGAATTCGAGCCAGGCGAGCAGGATTCATACCGGCGGCCTCCGGATCGGCTTTGTCGACCACAAAAGTACCGGCTGCCAACGCGGCCAACGAACAACCAAGAACGAGGGAGCCAAGACTGAGGGCCCCCAGCCTGAAGGAAATAGCTGTCTTCATGTTTTCACCAAGATTCCATTTCGCCACCCGGAACGGCTCTACTTTACACCGAACTACGCCCCCGTTGGGCGTGGGCGGATCAATCGCAACTGCTCGCGCACTAAGCGGCTGCCTACGAAACAGCACAACACGATTCAAGCGACCGGAAAGCGATTCATTCCCGGCTGTAAGTCGCGCCGCACGCCGCGCCACTCGAATTGACCCGTCACCCCCGGCGGCAGCGCAATGCTTGCTTCGAAGCCGGAACTGCGCGGATCCAACCGCATTTCGATGCTACCGCGCGGGTGCGGCACCGTTCCCGAGATACTTTGCAGCTTGCCCAAATTCGGATGCACGGATACGCGCCGAAACCCCGCCGCCCCCGAATCAATGCCAAGCACAGTGCGGAATAAATGAATATTGGGGCTGGCGCTCCAGGCGTGGCAATCCGAGCGCGACGAGCTAGCGGGCCCGTCCACCGTTTCGGCGAATGTGGTCAAGCCACGCGCCAGCATGTCGCGCCAAGGAGTGAGTTGATCCAGGTAGCGGTTCCCTTCGCCCACTTTGGCCAGCGCAGCGTGAACATAGAATTGGAAGAACAATCCGGGTTGGGCTAAGCCGGGCGCGGTAAGCATGCGCAGCATCAGATTGCGCGCCGGATCTCCATCAATCGCGCCAGCCAGCACCGCCAGGGTATTTGCGTGTTGTGAAAACTGCTGCTTGCGCGGCGTATCCGCGTAAAGCTGCTTGGCAGCATCCCAGTAAAGCGTTTGCACGGTTTCGCGCAACTGCCGCTCGCGCTCCCGATAGTAATCGGACATGGCGCGCACACCCAACGCGCTTTCCAAGTCGATAGCCCACTGGTAGGCCAGTAATAGATGCAGATCGAAAATCGCGGAGCTGTTATTGGGCGCAGGCGCATCCACTTCTTGCGGCGCTTCGCCATTCGGCCACGACGGCACCCAATCGAAATAGCGCCACCACGGCAACGGCCGCAACGAACCATCGCTCTGACGATAATTCTCGAAGAAGCTAATCACGGCACGGACGCCGGGCGTCATGGCGCGCACGAAATCCGGATCATCGGCATACCACCAGTAATCGTGAACCATGCCGATCCACCAGAGCGAGAATCCTGGAATGAACTGTTCGGTACGCGTGGGGTACCGGCTCATGGTGCAATCGCTGCTTTGGCGAGAATCGTTGATATGGTCGATCGCATTGCGCATCAGCCGCGCGTCTCCAGCGTTGAACAGCGACACCAGGCATTGCACCCGCGTATCGCCCACATACTGTAGTTGTTCATAATAGGGGCAATCCATGTAGGTTTCGTGGGCGCAAAGCCGCGCAGTACGCCAGCCCACGTCCAGAATGCGATTCAGTTCCGGGGCGCCGGCCTCGAACTGCGCGCGGCGAACGAAGGGAAAGCCAATGTAGATGGCGCGGAGATCTTCCACGGTTAGCGGCTCATCTTGGGTTTCAACGTCAAGTTCCAGGTATCGGTAGGCGCGCCACCACAGTGGACGGAAGGTGCGGCGTTGGCCGCCATCGTTTACGAATCGATCGTGACTGCCGATGAATCGCTTGCCGTCGATTTCGTTGCGATTGCCCTTTATCATGGCTCCTCGGCCGCCGGAAGGAGATTCAAAGAGCGCTTCGGCATAGCCGAGCTTAACCACCGCGTTTTTCCCACCGCTCACAATCAGCTCAGGATAAGCGGTGGTAAGGTAACTCTGGTCCAGAAGCAGGGTTGCATGCGTATGCGCGGGAACCTGAAACGGTTGCGCCTGTGCGGGGAAATTCGGGGGCTGGGTGATGCCCGTTATGCGCCGAACGCTTTGCAATCGCTCAGGCCGCTCTTCCATGGGTGGAATGTTGCGCGCCACCAGCATCCAGCGGGAATGGACGTCGCGAGCTTCACGGCCGGCCGCGGGGCTTACTACCACCGCTGCGGGCCAATTCGAGTCGTCGTAATCCAAACCCTCCCAGCCCCAGCGATGCGTCGCTCCATTTACCGCGTCTCCCGGCCCCACGACATAGTAGGCATGCACATCGCTCGCCGGCAACGGCGCATACGATTCGTCGCGTACGCATTTCCACTGCGTGCCGGTATCTGCGACGCGCTCCGCGGCGGTATCGCCCTGAAGCACAAATCCCGTCTCGAGCGTAATCTGGGCTTCCGGCGCCAAGTCGCCAAAGTTCCACACGACCGCGGCAAGAATGTTCTTGCCGGCGTTGAGAAAGGGCGCCGCGTCGACGGTTTCATAACGCCATTGAAATAGATCGCCGCGTGCCGGTCCCCATGAAACCCGGCGGCCGTTGACAAACAACTGGTAGCGGTTGTCGCCGCTCACGTGCACTACGAATCGCTCGGGTTTCGCGGGCAGTTCGATTGTGCGGCGGAAACGATAGACGCCGTATTCGGTGGGGTGTGCGCCGGGCACGGAGATCCATTTCGCTGACCACTGGCGGCGCAGCAACGCCTGATCCTGAGCGGCCACGGGAGCCACTGCAAGGGCCGCGGTAATTGTGCTTTCGATGAGGAATTGGCGACGTGTCGGATCCATAATAAGTCAACCCTTTCGAGTACGATTTGAGCGGCATACTGGTCGATTGCGAAACCTGCCTTGGGACGGGCGCCCTGACGGGATGCAAGACATGAGGATTGCATTTTACAAAATAAGCCGCCACTCGATTGCATTGCGTCGTCTCAGCACATCTGGCGAACTGCCTTTCGCAAGGAAAATCCAAGGAACTTTCCGAATCTAATCAGAGCGTTGATGCCGGCTTCGCCTGGGCTATGCGCTTATGCAAATCTAAAAGAGCCGTGCCAAGATTGCCATCGTTAGGAATCGCCCCTCTCGGGTCATATCTGCTCTCTTTGCCGGAGCGTGTGCTTCGTTCGGCGTCCGCACTTTCCGCGGGCTTAATCCGGGAAATCGGCAATGTGACGTTACCCAGCGCGGTACGGCGGACCAAACTGTATCAGACGATGGTCGAGAGTACGTTGCGCTTTTTGCTGGAGCAGGTCGGAGAAGTAGACGGTGTTTATCCGGCAGAGGGTAAGCTGGCGGAAAACTTCCTGCTTAAGCGGACCCTGGGCGATGGCATCGACCTTGCGGGAATAGTTGCCTTCCACGCCTCGCCGGTCTGGGTATTTGCCGCTCTTGCAGATATATCGGGCGCCGGGCGGCAATTGATAGATGAAATCTCATTGAGCTTGAAAGACGAGGGCCTGTTAGATCGAGATATGCATTTCGAAAATATCGACCAGCTTCTCGATGGCCTGGAACTTACTGCTGGACAACTAGCTACATCCATCCGATTTCCGCCTCTCGATATCGCTGGACTTCGCAAAGAATGGGCCGCGCTAAAGGAGTCAGCACGGGCAATTCCACCACCCAGCCTGCCTTCGCCCGCGTTCGTACGGGAACAATGGGACGCCTTGAAGCGCGAAGCCGCCAGCCAGCATCGCACCGTCTTGGAACTTTCATCGCTGATGACGCTTTCGGCGATGCGCGCTGTCCCGGCAAACCTCTTGTGGCTCTCACGTTGCGCGCGGACGGCAACTCTCCGCACCGGTGAATTCTTCGCGGAAGGGCTATTGGATCATTACCGGAATACGCTGAATGACATTCGACGAACGGGATATTTGACATACTGGACAAATGAGTTCCGCCCATATTTGCGTGCGGCCGCGGGTCAGTTTTCACCGGCGCATCAGTCGCTAACGGAACGGCTACTGGCGAAGCGGTGCTCCTAATTCCCGCCCGGCGCAGAAAAGCGTCCGTTACAGGTATGTTTCGGGTCCTGGAGAAAGCGGGATTACACCACGCTCGTCACGCGCACTGATGGCGGGCCACAGCTTGGCCGCCGCTGTCTTCTTCGTTCCCTGATGCGAGAACCGCGGCGCAACTTTCGAACGCCTCCCGCGCCTCGCGAGCGCTCTGGTAACGCAGGCGGGCATCCGCTGCCATTAATTTCTGAACAACAGGAGCTATCGCCGCGGGCAACGCGCTAATATCTTCCGCTCCGCGCACCGGCAATTCACCAGTGGCCAATTCGTACAGCGAAACGCCGAGCGAGAAAAGATCGGCGCGCCCATCCAATGGCTCGCAACACGCCTGCTCGGGCGACATATAAGGCAAGGTGCCGAGGACCGTGCCTTGCCGCGTGGCGAACATCGCGACCGTCGGTGCATCGACCCCAATCTGCTGTGCCAGTTTCACCTTTGCCAAACCGAAATCCAGCACCTTCACTTGACCGGCCGCCGTGAGAAAGAGATTGGCCGGTTTGATATCGCGATGGATCACCCCGATCCCGTGCGCCGCTTCGAGCGCGGCCGTCACGCCAATCGCAATCCCGATCAAGTGCTCCACCTGGACCGGACCGGTGAACAATCGCTCATCGAGGGCTTGCCCGGTAAGCAACTCCATCGCGAGATACGGGCGACCCTGCCAGCTTCCACTCTCGAACACAGTGCAGATATTAGGATGATGTAGCGCGGAAACAGCCCCGCCCTCACGCTCGAAACGGCGCAACATTTCTGGATCGTTGGCTAGCTTTTCCACGAGGATCTTGAGAGCGGTGAGACGTCCCAGAAACGTGTCTTGTGCCTTGAAGACGATCCCCATCGCGCCCCGGCCGATTTCTTCAAGAATCAGATATTTCGAAACGGTCTTGCCGATCATGCAATATATCTATGATAACCGAGGGGGTCAGGGATTCCCCTCACCCCAAATACGGTCACCCATGTAGGCTGAATTCCACGTCGCTTGCGCTCTTGACGTGTTTCCGCTCGTGATCGAGCAGCCATCGCTTGCGCTCCAAACCTCCGCCATAACCCGTGAGCGAGCCGTCAGATCCGATGACCCTATGACACGGCACCACGATGCCAATCGGATTCGAGCCATTCGCAAGGCCAACGGCTCTTACCGCGTTCGGGCGCCCGATCTGTTGCGCAAGTTTTCCATAGGAAATCGGAGAGCCTCCCGGGATATTCCGCAACTCCTTCCAGACGTTCCGCTGAAAAGGCGTACCCGCCGTTTCAACCGATATATCGGCTATCGCTTCAAGGTCGCCCGCAAAGTATCTGTTGATCGCATCCCGCAGGCCATGGGGATTGTGAGCCGGTTCCAGTTCGAACCTATCTTTTCCATAATGCCGCCGCAGCAAGCGCAGCATGCGCTCTTCGTAGTCCGCCCAATCCAGGGCGCGTAATTTTCCGGCCTCATCGACTACAAGCAGTAATTCGCCGATTGGCGTTTCTATACGGTCAATGAACAAACGTAAAAGATTAGGCATATGTGCTCCGTAATTCCGAGTTAACTTCACTCGCGGCCCATAAGTGCTGTGCGGCATAAGCCCGCCAAGGCCGCCAACACTCCGACCGCGCTAAGAGATTCGGCGCCGTCGGCCTTGCTCCGTCCATTACCTCCGCGCCACGCAACAACCCGATGTCAGCGGCGGGAAACGCATCCGTCTCGCTCAGAGCACGGAGCGCGATGTACTGCGCCGTCCATTCGCCCACTCCGCGGATCTTCCGCAGTTTCGCAATCGCCTCCTCGATAGTTCCGCATGGGCGGAAGAGATTCGGATCCGCCGCCGCGGCTTCCGCGAGCTCTTTCAATGCCACACGCCGCGCCGCCGGCATGCCCACGTCGATCGATTTCGTTAGAGCAAGTTGTCGCGCATCGGGAAACACGTGTGTTAACCGCGGGTCGCTTACAAAGCTATCCGATACCCTTTCGCCATGGCGCGATACCAGTTCCTGCGCCAGGCGGCGGGCGGCAGCCACGCTGATCTGCTGGCCCAATATTGCCCGCACCGCCAGCTCAAAACCATCCCACCCGCCCGGAGCGCGTAATCCGGGACGTTGCGCAACCAACGGCGCTAACGATTGATCGAGAGACAGGTGAGCGTCAATCGTTTCGATGTCAGCGCCCAGATCGAACAAACGGCGCATGCGGCTGATAATCGCCGGCAGTGATTGAACGCGCGGAAAACGGATCGTCACGCACAGGCTCTCCCGTTGCGGCAGATGGGTGACTTCCACGCTTCCGGTAAACCCATCCATCCCGATCGTCCGCAGGTATCTTCCGTTCTCCACAATCTCCACGCCGGGAATCGCGCGCGCCCGTAGGAAACCGAGCATGGAATCCCAGTCGTAGGGCGGACGATAGCGCAATCGAAGCGTCACGCCGGCTTCCGGACCGACCGAATTCGATGATGTCTTTCGCCGCAGCGCGCTTGGAGGCCGGTTAAACAGCTTGCGAAATATCTCATTAAATCGCCGAATGCTGCCGAAGCCTGCCGCCAATGCAACTTCGGTGATCGGCATTTTCGTCTCGTGGATGAGCTGTTTGGCAAAGAGCACACGCCGGGTCTGAGCCACCGCCACGGGCGAGGCGCCCAGATGCTGAACGAACAGGCGCCGCAGGTGGCGTTCGCCCACGCCGAGCCGCTCCGCCAGCGCTTCTACTCCAGCGTCGTCACCGTCAAGGGCGCCATCCGCAATCAGCGCCAGCGCGCGAGAGACGGTGTTCGACGTACCCCGCCAGGAAGCCAGATCGGGCGCTGTCTCGGGCCTGCAGCGCAAGCATGGACGGAAACCCGCCTCCTGGGCCGCCGCTGCCGATCCGAAAAAGCGGCAGTTCTCCGGCTTTGCGGTTCGGGCCGGACACACGGGACGGCAATAAATGCCGGTCGAGGTAACACCCACGAATAACAAGCCGTCGAAACGCGCATCGCGGCTCTGCAAAGCGCGATAACAAGTCTCCCGCTCGGGTAGCTCCATAAAGACATTTTCCCAGCGGAAGAGCAGGAGCACTAGCGGTTTTCGGACATCAACATTTAAACGGCAGGCGGCACGGAGAGTTCGGCCGCCAGTTCGCTCCCGTCAAAGCCGACAACTATTTCTTGGGTTTGTATTCGACAAACAGCTCCGGAAATTGCTTCTTCAGAGCGTCGATTTTCGGAAGGTCGCAAACCTGAATATACGGATTATCGGGGTTGTGATAGGCGTAGTCCTGATGATAGTCCTCAGCCCGATAGAATGCCTTGAGCGGCGTCACTTCGGTCACAATTGACTTCGGAAAGACCTTCTGCTGATCAAGCTGCGCGATGTACGCCGTCGCGAGGCGCTTCTGCTCTTCGTTCGCATAGAAAATTGCCGATCGATAGGAAGTTCCCACATCGGGACCCTGCCGGTTCAACTCCGTCGGGTCATGCGCAACGGAGAAATAGATTCGCAACAACTGCCCATAGGTGATGCGCGACGGGTCGAAGACCACTTCCACCGATTCCGCATGTCCCGTGGTCTCCGTCACAACCTGTTGATAGGTCGCCGTTTTCGCAGTCCCGCCGGAGTATCCCGCCGTTGTAGCCAGCACTCCCCGCACGCGTTGAAACACCGATTGCACGCCCCAAAAACAGCCCCCCGCGAAGACCGCGGTCTCTTTTCCGGGTTGTTTCGCGAGTGGAACGTCCGTCGATGGCGGCGGTATAGGCGGCTTCGACGCGGCGAAAATCGTGGTGGCCGCGAGCAATATCCCCACAGCAGCACGGCGCAGAGCGGTTGGAATTGGCATGAGTAACCCTCCAGTTAATATTACGCCTGAAACAGATTTTTCGGCGCCGGATAGGCGAAGCATTTTCGGTAAACTATTCCACCATGAAGACAATCCGTCCGGAACCTCTGGCGGCGATTCTCGAGATCATTCGGCAGTCCGCCTCTACCTCGACGTCGCCAGAGTCCCTGCAGCAAGAGGTGGTGAAGGCCATTTCGCGCCTGCCCGGCTACGATTGGGTGGGCTTCTACATGCTTGACCCCAATGACCCGGAAACCTGGTTCTCGGCCCATTTGTAGGCGCACCCACGCCTCACGTCCGGATTCCTGTTCATCAAGGCATCTGCGGAGCCGCCGTTGCCGCCCGTTCGACTATCGTCGTGGACGATGTGAGCGCTGACCCGCGCTATCTCTCCTGCTCCATTGAGACACGGTCTGAGATTGTCGTACCTATATTCGCGAACGGCCAGGTTATCGGCGAACTCGATATAGACAGCCACACGCCAGCGGCTTTCACCGATGCCGACCGCGAATTCCTGGAAGAAGCCGCCCGGGTAATCGGAGACTTCATTTCACATCGCCAAGAGTAAACGCTGACGATGATAATAATCCCGCCCAAAAGTGCGAGAATAACCAGTGCCATGGCGCGATCTTATTGGTGTCGTTTATACGTTACTATGTTGAGTATACGCGTCACTATATAGCGCGCCTGAGTGCAAGCGCGAGTGCAAGGAGGTATTGCAATGACCACGATTCGTCCCACGCAACCCCATCGACGGCGGTTCTTAAAAATTCTTGGCGGCTGTGTTCCTGCCGCGCTCATTCTGCGGACGCCATTCGCCTCCGCCGCCGGAAAACGGACCGTGCGTATTGTCGAATTCAACGCATCCGGCGTGCGAACCGGCGTCGCCGAAGTGGAAAAGATAGAGAAGCCTCTTGCCGAATGGAAGAAACAGTTAACGCCTGAACAATTCGCCATCACTCGGCAGGCAGGCACTGAGACGCCTGGCACGGGCAAGTACGCGAACAATCACGCCGATGGACTCTACCACTGCATCTGTTGCGACACGGTTCTATTCGATTCCAAAACCAAGTTTGAGTCTGGAACCGGTTGGCCCAGTTTCTGGCAGCCGATCGCCAAAGAGAACGTTTCCACCCAACAGGACAATTCGCTTGGAATGGAACGCGATGAAGTCCGCTGTAGCCGTTGCGACGCCCATCTCGGACACGTTTTCGACGATGGTCCGCCGCCCACTCACCTTCGCTATTGCATGAATTCCGCTGCGTTGAATTTCTTTCCACGCCGGAACTCCTGACCGGCACAAACGGCCTGCGTCATAAAAGGGCGCGAAACTTAGCTCTTTTCCGCCGCGCTCTCAAGCCCGAACATCGGGTAGTATTTCGCCGGCATTCTAGCCCGCTGCATTTGGTTGTTGACGAACACGTGGCGCGTCATGCCAGTAGCCAGCAGTCGATCGTCCTGCGCCACACGCATTTCGTAATTAAAGATGACAATACGAGTATTCGCGTCCTCAATCCACGTCTTCACAATTACGTCGTCATCGAATTTCGCCGGTGACTTGTAGCGGCAATTGGCCTCCGCCACCGCCAGAAAAATTCCGTCATCGCGCTCCATATCCCGATAATTGAATCCGCACGCCTTGCAGAGATCGACGCGGCCTACCTCCATCCACACGAAATGATTGGCATAGTAGACCACGCCCATTTGGTCGGTCTCGGCATAGCGCACGCGCAGGCGGGTTTCGGTAACGGGTCGCATTGGGAAATCCGATTGTATGTCACGGCGTCCGCGGTTCGCCGTCTCGCGGGGCGATCTTGTCGGGGTTCAACACATGGAAGATGCGGGCGATCCGCCCGTTGATTACTTCGTAACTCGCAACGGCATTGACAGCGCCATCGCGGAAAGCAATCACGCCCGGCAAGCCGTTGACTTCCGCGCGCCGGTAAATAAATGAGCCGGGATACTTGTGGCGCAGGCCCAAGAGGAAGCGGACGATGCGATCGGCCCCATCAAGTGGATTAATCACAGACTGCGCTTTACCGCCGCCATCCCCATAGAGAACCGCATCGGGCATAAGCGAAGCCAGCAGCGCAGCCTCGTCGCCTGCTTCGAGCGCATCCAGGAAATTGGTGAGCGCCTGCTCGAATTCAGCACGATTAACGGCCGCGCGCGGCGCGCCATCGCTCCTCACCTTCTCACGCGCGCGCCTTACCAACTGGCGGCACGTGGCTTCTGTTTTTCCGATCGCTTCCCCGATCCGGCGAAACGGCTGCTCGAAAACCTCCCGCAGCACGAATGCGGCGCGCTCTTCGGGGTTCAACCGCTCCAAAAGAAATAGGAACGCGACGGTGAGCCCGCTCTTGGCAAGCGCTGCGGATTCGGGCGAGGGCGCGTCCAGAATCGGCTCCGGCAGCCATACCCCGGGATAGGTCTCGCGCTTGACGCGGGCAGAGCGCAGGCGATCGAGCGCGATCCGCGCCGTTACGGTGGTGAGCCATGCGGCCGGCTCACGAACAGTTTGGGCGTCTACGCTTTGCCATCGCAGCCATGCGTCCTGCACGGCGTCTTCGGCTTCCGCCCGGCTGCCTAGAAATCCATATGCCAGCGTGAAAAGACGCGCTCTTTCGCGCTCGAATCGATCGATTGCTTGGGTGCTTGTCACGAATTCCGTTGCCTCCTCGTCAGGGTTAGTAGAGAGAGAAATCCGAACAAGGAGAAGATATGGAACCTAGAATCGATTATGCCAAGATTGTTTCCTCCGGCGCATTTCAGGCAATGGCTGGGTTAGAACGGCAAGTACGCGCAAGCGGATTGGAACGTCCCTTAATCGAATTGGTAAGGATGCGCGCATCGCAGATGAACGGGTGCGCCTATTGTCTGGACATGCATTCGAAGGATGCGCGCGCGGCGGGGGAGACGGAGCAACGGCTTTACGCCCTCAACGCGTGGCGCGAGACGCCATTTTTCACCGACCGGGAACGCGCGGCGCTAGAGTGGACGGAGGCGCTGACGAATATCGCCGCCAACCATGCGCCGGATGAGCTCTACGCCAGAGTGTGCGAACACTTCAACCAGGATGAGCTGATCGACCTTTCTCTTGCCGTGGTGGCAATCAATAGCTGGAACCGGCTGGCCATCGCGTTCCGTTCCGTCCCCGGCTCTTACCAGCCGCAAGCGGCGGGCGCGGCCAGCCCTCGCTAAGACCCGAGATCGACGTATCCAATGCAACGAAAGGGGGTTTCCCAGCGTCTGATATGCTGAACCATTGTCGCCCCCAATGCGTGCAAGAATCCTGTTTTTTGGCATCCTGAAGGAGATCGCCGGCCGATCGGCCGAGGATGCCGAATTTCCCGAAGGGGCGGATCTTGGAACCGTTTTCAATAGCTACGCCGCGAAATTTCCGCCTTTCCGCAACATGGCGGCCAGTATCGTCGTGGCGAGAAATCAGGAATTCGCCCCCCTTTCCGCGAAACTTGCCGATGGCGATGAGGTTGCTTTCCTTCCGCCCGTAAGCGGCGGCATAGCCGAGTCGGCCGTCCTGCCAGAATCCGCCGACGGACACTATTTTTGCCTTACCCGCCATGTAATTGACGCTCGCGCAGTCGCCGCGCATCTACTCTCTGGCGCGGAGGGAGCGGTGGTGACTTTCGAAGGTACGGTTCGCAACAATACCAACGGGCGATCCACGCTCTGCCTGGATTACGAATGTTACGAACCCATGGCCCTCAAGACCATGGCTCAAATCGGACGTGAAATCGCAAAGTCGCATGCGGTCGGGCGCGTGGCCATGGTGCATCGTTTGGGCCGGATGCTGGTGGGTGAAACCAGCGTGGCCGTGATCGTCACCGCCCCGCACCGACGACCGGCCTTTGAGGCCGCCCTCGAAGGAATCAATCGGCTCAAGAAGCTTGTTCCCATCTGGAAAAAGGAACACTTCGTCGATGGCGAAGTTTGGGTGGAAGGGGAGTGGGACGCCAATGTACCGGTGGCCGGCTAAGCTCGCTTTCACATTCCTTGCGGGCGCTCTCGGTGTTACCGCCTGGGCCCAATTTTCCACCGACGTCCGCCTCGTCCACGTTGTAGCCACCGTCAAGAATCGCTCCGGCCAACTCGTCGGCGACTTGCAGAAATCCGATTTCAATATTACCGATAACTGCGTCCCGCAAGAGGTCAAAATCTTCGCACGCCAGACCGACCAACCCCTTTCGGTAGCGCTGATGATCGATGTCAGCGGGTCAACTGCCAAGGATCTCAGGTTCGAGACCGATTCCGCAGCCAAGTTCGTGCGCGCATTGCTCGCCGAAAGCAATCCAAAAGACACCGTCTCTCTGTGGGGCTTCGATTACGATGTCCAACAGGTCACGAACTTCACCCACCGGATGGATCTGATCGAATCCAAACTAAAGACCATTAAGGGAGACGCCGGCACGTCGCTGTTCGACGCGATCTGGTTCGCGGCCAAAGAACTGGAACCTCGCGAAGGCCGAAAGGCAATGGTAATCGTCACCGACGGCGGCAACACCACCAGCTATCGCGATTCGCATCAGGCGCTTGAAGCCACCCAGTTAGCCGACGCCATCATTTATCCCATCGTAGTAATGCCCATCACCAACGATGCCGGTCGCAATATCGCGGGCGAGAACGTCCTCACCTTCATGGCACAGGGCACGGGCGGACGCACGTTCGTTCCGACGCTGGGCGCGCAGCTCGACAAGACATTCCGTGACATCATTTCCGAACTCCGCACCGAGTATCTGTTGGGCTACTATCCACACAACGTTCCTCCCACCAAAGACCGTTTCCATAAATTGCAGGTGAGCGTGAACAAGCCGGAATTGCAGGTGTTCGCGCGCAACGGCTATTATGGAGATGCGGACGCTTCAGCGGGGTCCCCTTCGTCGGGTCCTTGCGTCGCGGTGGACGCTGGTAAAAGGTCCAAACAATAGGAGAATCGTACGGCACAACAGGGCGGGAAGGCGGCGCGCGCGCCGGAACATACGTTTGAAGAGGCGAAGTACCTCAAGAGCCTGATCGAAGGTGCGACGCCCGTGCGCGTGAAGATGATGGATGGCGAAGAAGTCGCCGGCACCATCGAATATTACGACCAGTCCTTTATTCGACTGACGCGCGACGGCGAACCTAATCTCTTCATTTTTAAGCACGACATCAAGTACATTCAGGAAGCGAGCTAGGCTCTTTGGAATTCTCCGTACTCGAAAAGGCAGTAGAAATCGCGCGCGAAGCAGGCGCGCTACTAGCGAACTATTACGAACGCCGAGTCCCCTTCGAGAGCAAGGGTGAGTTCGACCTGGTGACGGAGGCCGACCGCGCCTCGGAAAAACTTGTCGTCGAGCGTCTTTGCGCCCATTTCCCCTCCCATGGCATCGTGGCCGAGGAAGGCGGAGGACATTCCTCGCCTTCGGAGTACACGTGGTTTGTCGATCCGCTTGACGGCACCACGAATTTCTCGCATAGCTTTCCGATATTCAATGTCACGCTTGGCTTGGCGCGCGGCGAGGAGATGATCGCCGGGGTCATCTTCGATCCCATAAAGAATGAGCTTTTCACCGCCGAGCGCGGCGCGGGCGCATATTTGAATAACCGCCGTATCCACGTGTCGGGCGCGAAGCGCATGGCCGAGAGCCTGTCGTCTACCGGCTTCCCCAGCCGTAAGCGGCAGCATAACTCGAACATTTACTTCTACTATCAGCTCGCAATGGCCTCGCACGGGGTGCGCCGCACCGGCTCGGCGGCCATCGATATTGCTTACGTGGCTTGCGGCCGTCTTGACTTCTTTTGGGAGTTCGGACTCAAACCGTGGGATGTCGCCGCGGGCAGCCTTATTGTGGAAGAGGCGGGCGGCCGCGTCTCGGATATGCACGGCGCGACGCATAGCGTCACAAAATCGGAGAGCTTCCTCAGCGACAACGGGCTTCTGCATGGCGAGGCCCTGCAAATGTTTGACGAGGTTTTCCGCGGCGAGATGCGGCATCCCCTGCCTGAAATCGCCTTCCAAAGCTAACCGGCCTGGCGAGAGTAACCGCCAATCCCTCCTCCTCGCGGTGGTAAATTCAATAGGATGATTATGGGGACCATTGCGGATAAGCGCTATCGGTTCCACGCCGGCACAGCATGACTGCGCTGGTGTTAGAACCTGGCGGCATGCTATTGCAATATCGCCTCATCGCGCGGATTGGTTCCGGCGGAATGGGCGATGTCTGGAAGGCGGTCGATACCCGTCTGAATCGCGAGGTCGCAATCAAGCTAATCGATTCCGACCATGTCGCCGACTCCGAACCCAGACGTAGACTGCTGCAGGAGGCGCGCCTCGCATCAGTACTGAACCACCCCAATACCGTCACCATCTACGACGTCCACAGCGGTGAACCGGCGGATTTTATCGCCATGGAATACATCCGTGGCGTGACTCTGCGCCAACTGCTGCGGGCAGGACGAATACGTCTGAAGCTGGCGCTGACTTACGCGATCCAGATCGCCGATGGTATTGCGGCGGCGCACGCGAGGGGCATTGTTCATCGGGATATCAAGCCGGGCAATATCATACTGGCGGACGATGGCCGCGCGCGCGTACTCGATTTTGGGCTTGCGCGGCATTTTGCGCCGCTCTCGGCCGAACCGCCAGCGGGCGGGGAGGCTCCGGATCACGACGCCACGCCTCTGACTCAGCCAGGCGTCGCCATGGGCACGCCTGCTTACATGTCACCCGAGCAGGCGCTTGGCGAACCAGTGGACGCCCGGTCGGATGTCTTTTCGTTCGGCATCGTCCTTTATGAAATGCTCGCGGGAGTTTCCCCCTTTAAAGCCGAGAGCCGCGCTCTGGCATTGCGCAATCTCCTCTACGAAGACCCACCGCCGCTCGCCGATCGCGCGCCCAGCGTCCCGCCGGAAATTGAAGCTGTGGCGCGGACCTGTTTAGAGAAGGATCCCGCGCGGCGCTATGTGGATTGCGCAGCCGTTTCATCGGCGCTGCAGGAGGCTGCGGCTCGCATCTCCGATATGTCGAATGCGGAGACCGTGGCTCTTCCTCCGCCGGCGCAGGCGCATTCGGGCAGACGGCAGACGCTGCGATTGGCGCTCGTCGCACTGGCCATAGCCATCGCGCTGGCGGCCGCGTTTTTCCTGTACTCGCGGCGAACGTCCGCGATCGGCCAGCGCGGTTTGGCCGTGCTGCCATTCACGAACGTAAATGCGGACAGCCGCACCCAGGCATTCGGACTTGGCTTGGTGATGGCCATCTCCAACAATATTCTGTCTGCCGAGGCCTTTCAGAACTCATTCTGGGTCGTTTCCCCGGGAGAGGTGCTGCAGGCGCACACGAAATCCGCACACGAGGCACGGCAGTTATTTGGGGTAGATCTGGCCATAACGGGCAGCATCGAAGTCAGTGGCGATCTGGTACGCGTGACCGTCAGTCTCGCGGATGCGCGCACGCAGCGCATAAAGGGATTCCGGCAGATCACCACGTCGGCCGGTGATTCGTTGAAGCTCGAGGACGATTTGGCGGCGACCGTGGCCGAACTGCTGCAAGTCGTCCTTCCCGTGAACGATCGAAAGGCGATCCGGTCGGCCGGCAGCGGTGAGCCGGGAGCCCAGGATTATTATTTACGGGGCCGCGGATATCTGCAAGCCGCCGAGTTGAGCGCGGGAGCGCGGGCCGACAGCGCCATCGCCGAATTTCAAGAGGCGCTGCGCCGCGACCCGCAATTCGCCGCGGCGCGCGCCGGGCTTTCCGATGCCGAACTGGCCCAGTTTGCCGCCACGAAAGACACCCAATGGATTACGCGCGCCGAAACCGATGCAGCGGACGCTTTGCGCCTGGGTGGCCGCACTGTAGAGACGCTGATGAGCCTCGCCGCCATTGATCGCGCGAAAGGCCGTTTTGCCGAATCGGCCTCATTGCTCCAAGAGGCGCTTCGGGCGGATCAGCGCAGCGCCGGTGTCTGGAAAGCGCTGGCGCAAACATATGAAGCCCTCAAGAGCCCCGCGCGGGCCGAAGATGCGTACCAAAACGCGATTGCGATTCAACCGGGCGATCCCACTGCCCACCAGGATCTCGGTCTTTTCTTCTACAAACTGGGCCGCTATGCCGAGGCGGAACGAAGGTACGAACGCGCGCGAGAGCTGGCGCCGGATAGCTACACCGCCTGGTTCCGCCTGGGAGCGGTCTATGCCCAAACCGGACGCGCCTCTGAGGCCGAGGCGGCATACAAACGCTCAATCTCCCTCAAGCCCAACGGATTCTCTTACAACAATCTCGCCGCGCTCTATTTCGACCAGGAGCGCTACGCCGAAGCCGTTCCCAACGCGGAGAAGGCCGTGGAAATGGGACCCGTCAATCTCGGGATGCTTTCCAATCTGGCGCGCGCCTATTGGCATGTTCCCCAATTGGCATATAAAGCGGCCCCTGTGGTGAAGCGGGCGCTGGCGCTCGCCAACAGCATGCTCGGCGTGAATCCTCGAGATGCGGCTACGCGCGCAGAGCTGGCCCTATTGCTAGCGGAAGCTGGCGATCACGCGGGCGCGGTGAAGGAAATCGACGATGCGCTGGCGTTCGCACCGAACGATGCCGCCGTGCTGTTCCGCGCGGTGATGACCTACGAATCTCTAGGCCGGCGCGACGATGCGTTACGCGCATGGCATGAGCTTGCGACGACCGGGACCCTTACGAAAGAAATCGAACAACGGCCCGAGTTGAAATCTTTAAGGGCCGACCCGAGATTTAAAGGAGAGAAATGAGCTTTTCAACGATAAAGCCCAAGAAGATTACCGTTCGCTTGAACGCGGACGGCACGCCGGAGTGCGTACCGATTGTTACTCGGGTGCGCCCCGGCGGCTCCCTAATATGGGAAGGCGAGGGACATTCCGGTGCGTTTGACGGAAGAGTTCCGGGGCCGCCGCGCGATGATTTCAAACTGGCCGATTTCGCCGCACTGAAGCCGGTGGCCGGACCCGTGCCGTTTCATCCGGCCGCCTGGGCAGTGATCAAAGAGTTGACGGGCGCTCCCGGCGCTGTCACCATAACGGTCGATGCAAATGCCGAATCGGGCGTCATGTATAAATACAGCATCACGGCCGGCGGCCGGACGCTCGATCCGATCATTATTGTGGATAATACCGCATAGAAGATCTTGGTATGCGCGCGGCGGATGGAATCTCTAAACCGGCACCCCCGCGCGCCACAACAAATATCCGACCGCCTGTTTCACAAAGTTCCACCGCTCGCGCAGGGCGTGCTGCACAGTTTCGCGCCGCGGCGATCCGTAAACCGTCAATCCGTACGATTGCAACATTTCTTTCACGCGGAAGATGTGATATCCATCGCTTACCGCGATCACCGAGCGCAAACCCATGCGGCGCATAATTTCTCCTGCCAGGGCAATCGATTCCACGGTTGTCTCTCCCTCCGTTTCCACCGAGATCGCTTCTGAGGGCACCCCGCGGGCAATCAAATAAGAACGCCCCACCCCACCCTCCGTAAATACGGCATCGCCCCCCGCGCCGCCGGTGGTTAAGATTCGGGGGGCCAGCTTTTTCTGGTAAAGCTCCAGCGCATGGTCAAGCCGCGCTCGAAGTACAGGTGAGGGCCTTCCGTGATATTCGGCTGCGCCCAATACTAGAATTACGCCCGCTGGCTGCGCCTCGTCAATGCTCGATTGGCGTTCGATGCGCACCGAAAGGTATGCGATATAGAACGCTACAGCCGCCAGAGCCGCCACCGCCGCATTCCAGACTGTGCGTTTCACTATGCCACACTTATTGTAAATCCTATGCTGGAAACCATCACCAGCGCCGCCAATCCTTTGCTGAAGAGTGTCCGGCGCGCGATCGCCCGCGGCGGTCTCACAGACGAGGGTTGGTGCGTAGCCGAAACCTTCCATCTGCTGGAAGAGGCGCTGCGAAGCGATTGCCCCATCAGAGTAGTGCTCGCCGCCGAATCTGCTCGCGATTCCGTTCGCGCGCTCGCCGCGGAAATCAGGACTGCGGTACTGCCTGATGCGCTTTTTCAGAGCATTTCCGGCACAGAAACGGCACAAGGCGTGATGGCGTTGGTGGAACCGCCACTATGGCGGCCAGAACAGCTCTTTCGCGGCAATTCGTTGATTATCCTGCTCGATGGCCTGCAAGACCCAGGCAACGCGGGGACAATCGTCCGCGCAGCCGAAGCCTTTGGCGCTACGGGCGCCATTTTTCTGAAGGGTACGGTGAGCCCGTATAATTCTAAAACCTTGCGCGCTTCCGCCGGATCGTTCTTTCGACTCCCCATGCTGCACGGTCTCGATGCGCAATCGGCGCGCGCGGCCTTACGGCAGAACCAGGTGGAGTTGTTCGCCGCGGTACCGGCGGGTCGCAACGGCGCCACACGGCAAGTCACAACCGCCGACCTTACCGTAAACTGCTGCCTGATCGTCGGCAATGAAGCCCGCGGCGTAAGCTCGGAATGGTGCTCAGAGGCCACCGAAGTATCCATCCCTACGGTGGGCGTGGAATCGCTAAACGCGGCGGTGGCAGCCGGCATTCTGCTCTATGAAGCCCGACGCCAGAGGACGCTTTCGCCATGAGCCTGTTCGACAACACTCCGCTTTCCGAACCCGAGGACGCGTCCGGCGCCAAACGGCCTCTTGCCGAGCGCATGCGCCCCGATCGTCTGGAAGACTACGTCGGCCAGGAACACATTCTCGGCCCCGGCAAACCGCTGCGGCGGCAAATTGAGCTCGATCAATTGACCTCGGTCATCCTTTGGGGACCACCCGGCGTCGGCAAGACAACGCTTGCGAAGCTCATTGCCCGCGTAACGCGCTGCGAATTCATTCCCTTCAGCGCAGTTCTCAGCGGCATCAAGGAAATCAAAGCCGTGATGGCCGATGCCGAACGTTTGCGTCGCATGGGCAAGCGCACCATTCTCTTCATCGACGAAATTCATCGCTTCAACAAAGCGCAGCAGGATGCGTTCCTGCCTTATGTTGAGCGCGGGGATATCATCCTAATCGGGGCCACCACCGAAAACCCTTCGTTTGAAGTAATCTCGGCCTTGCTCTCACGCTCGCGCGTATACGCGTTACGCGGTCTAACCGTGCCCGAATTGGTCACCCTCCTGAAGCGCGCGCTGCCCGTAGTCGGTCTCCAGGCGTCGGACGATTTGTTGGAGCAGATCGCCATCTATGTCAATGGCGATGCGCGCCAGGCCTACAACACGCTGGAAGCGAGCGCTGCGGCTTCTCCGGGCGGGATGCTTACTGAAGCGGCCGTGCAGGACGCCATGCAACGCAAGGTGCTTCTCTACGACAAAAGCGGCGAAGAGCACTTCAATCTGATTTCCGCCCTGCACAAGTCCGTGCGGTCAAGCGACGTCGATGCCGCCCTCTATTGGCTCACGCGCATGCTGGAGGCCGGCGAAGACCGCCTCTACATTGCGCGCCGTCTGATTCGCATGGCCAGCGAAGACATCGGCTTGGCCGACCCGCGAGCGCTGGAGCAATCCATCGCCGCCATGCAGGCCGTCCATTTCCTTGGTATTCCCGAGGGCGATCTTGCGCTAGCCCAAGCCGCAATCTATCTTTGCGCCGCCCCCAAATCGGATGCTGCCTACCGCGCGATGTCGCAGGTGCAAGCCGATGTCGAACGGACCAATGCCGAACCCGTTCCCATGAATCTACGCAAGGCCTCAACCGGATACATGAAGCAATGGGGCTACGGCCAAGGCTACCAGCACGCGCACAACTTCGAAGACGCTGTAGTAGATATGGATTGCCTTCCTCCCTCGCTCGCCGGACGGCAATACTATTTTCCTACCGGGCGCGGAGTAGAAAAACGAATCGCAGAACGTCTGGAGGAAATTCGCCGATTGCGCCGGCCTACTTCTTGATTTTCAAGTCAAGCGTGACGTTTTTTTGGGAATCGAAAGAACTCACGGTTTTCGACGGGGTCCAAACGCCTTGGTATTGGGCTTTGATCTCATAGTCCACATCTGGGCTAAGGCCGTGAAAGAAATAGGTCCCCTCTTTCTGAGTTACATAGGAGCGAATCTGAAGGTTTTTCGTGTTCTTCAGTTGCACCTCGGCGCCCGACGCAAGCTCCCCTGCCGCCGTTGTCACAGTGCCCTGAACCGTACGGTTCAGGTCTTCGCCCTTCTTCTTTTTTTGGGCGAAGACAGCGCCGCCTGCGAGCGATAAAACTATCGATAACGCAATCAGCCGTATGCCAGCGCGCTGCGCGTAGCTCTTGGATTCGGGTCTAATGCCACTCCTCCTCGGATTCCTCTTCTTCTTCCTCAACGAAATCCTCGTCCTCTTCATCTTCCTCTTTTTCGACTTCCTCTGCCGATTCGAGTTCGAGCGGATCCGTACTCAGTACCTTCAGAACGGCGCCGCACTCGTCGCAACTAATCGAATCGCCCTCGTCGATATCGTCCTCGTCGACGTCGATTACCCCGTCACAAACCGGACACTTGATCTTATCCTCGACCGCCATTCGCAAATTCCTCCCAGAATACTACTGATAGCCGAATTTCCAATCCCTTGGCAAGCTGAATTTTTATCTCGGAGCGGAGTATCTTTTCGCTTGCCTGGCCATCCTACGTTGCGTCGGTTCCGTCATCGAAACTTCACTGTTTGCGTCACGCATCGGCGCCGCCGCCGATCTGCGGAACACCATGTCCACATTGTAGCCAAGTAGCTCCCGGCAAGATCTGTACGGTTATCATAGAAATAGGTCCAAAATGAAGCTTCCGCACCGCCGCTCGACTCTCGCCGCGCTGCTCGCCGGTGTTTCGAGCCCGCTTGCCTGGCAGATTTCCCGCGCGGCGCAGCTACGTTCTGGAACGGATCTTTCGCCCGCTCAAACCGGTCCAACCGAAGATGTTAAGCTACCCAACGGCAAATCGCAGCGGGACGCAATCCTTCAGGCGGATTCCGATAAGAACCTGAAAGACGCGGCCGAATTGGTAGAACTCGCACAACAGCTACAACAAGACATCGAAAAAAACGGCGCCTTTGTATTTTCGCTCGCCAGTGTGAAGAAGACCGAAGACATTGAAAAGCTGGCCAAAAAGATCCGCGGCCGTATGCGCCATAACTAGTCTGCTTCTGGCAGGCTCGTTGCGAGCGCAGCCCAAACCGGCCATCGTGCTACCCGACCCGCGGGATGCCACGCAGTGGCAAAAGTGGACATCCGAACTGGGATGGCAGTTGATCGCGCCCGCGGTCGACCCGCAGACCGATGCGGACTCGCGTACAATCCTTGTCGCCGATGCCGTGCGCGAAGCGATTAAAAATTCCACCGTCGATCCCGCGCGCATCTATCTCGCCGGCCGCGGCGACGACGCCGCACTGGTCTTTTATATCGTCTCGCGTGTTCCCGATTTGTGGGCTGCCGGTCTGGCGCTCGGTGGATCGCCGAAGCCCGCCATCAATGTGGGACGCATGTTCGCGGCGAACTTCACCAACACTCCGGTGTTATGGATCAGCGAGGCGCCGGGAGACGCCGAACTCGCGATGCGCCTGAAATCCGCCGGAATGAATCTGGAATGGCGAAACGCCAAAGGCGTAACCATCGCTAACTTTTTCGAAGCGTTGTCCAAGCGCATCCACGTCGAATTCCCGCCCGTGGCCGATTGCGAGACTAATACGCCGAAATTCGCCCACTGTTATTGGATGGAGCCCACACATTTCGACGCCGCCGAGCGCAACGACGTCCTTCCCAACACTCGCGTCACCGACGGTTCCGGCGCCGTGCTCGATCTTGGCGGTTTCGGCTACAAGCTGACCGATCCCGGACCCGGCGTGCTGATTTCTTTTTTGCCGAAAGATTACAGCGGTCCCCTGAAAACTGGCGACCGCCTGGTTGAGTTGGACGGACAGCCCGTGGAAGATGCTCGCGATTTCGTAGCCCGCCTCAGCAAAATCTACACGGAAAAGCAGATGGTCACGCTCATTCAGCGCGGCAAGGATCATCTCCGCCTGGAAACGCGCGTCCTTCTGCCGCGTCCCGATGCCGTAGTTACCGCGCGCGTGGAGGGGAAATACGATCCCGAGTTAAAGACCGTTCAGATTCTCAGCCGGTCTGTTACGGAATTACGGGTGAACATTCCTCCCCAATGGATTCCGTCGGATCTTTACTGGAACGGCCTCGCTATCGAGGATCTGACAAAGCCCGGATGTTACCTGCTCACCGTCGATCAAGAACTGCTCAATGCCGCCCCTTGTCCCAAATAACCGCCGTCTCCAAAGAAAGTTGCTGCGCGCGCCCAAGAGCGAACCGCGCGACGTCGCATTCCGGAAAGCCATCCGCCAGATTCCGCGCGGCAAAGTGGCGACTTACGCGCAAGTGGCCGCCGCGGCTGGATATCCGCTTTACCACCGGCAGGTCGCGCGCTTGTTACGGACGTCTCCCACCGGTTCCCTGCCCTGGCAGCGAGTCGTTGGCGCAGGTGGACAAATCAAGCTGAAGTTTGAAGCCGCGCTCGAGCAGAGAACTCGTCTGGAAATGGAAGGCGTTCGCTTTCACGGCAAACGCATTGACATGGCCGAGCACCAGCACCAATTTCGCACCTGGGAATTCGATTGAACCACCCTTATTACTCGGCTCCGCAGCCAGATTGCCGATAGGTTCGAGACCCATTCGCCATAAACCCTCCGCTCCGCGGAAGCGGCGTGGGCATGTATCGATATACTCTTTGCGCCTTGCACTGGCGCTTGGCTATGAATACGAAGCTGCTTTCAGCACCGCCTTCAAAAGGGTCAATGGGCTGTTCCGTACGGCAATATAGCGATGGCCAGAACCCATGCCCTTCGCTCAGCGAGACGAAAACTGCACTCGTGCGTGAACCCGAACCCGTCGGAAGTCAATCCGCACGGCTGGCGCAGGTCTATTTTCCGGCGTGCGGGTTATGCATGTATGGCGCGCGGTCGCGCCATACCGGGCGCGCGGGCGTCTGCGCAACTTCATAACCCACTTCCAGCAAGACTTGCAGATCTTCCACCGCGCCCGTGAGATCCCAATCGGGTTTTATCTGGTCCGTGGGTTTGTGATAGTCGTTGCTGATGTATCCACGCCGTTTCTGCTCGCCATAATCCGCCGGCTTACCCACAAAGTCGATGCCCGGGCTTGACGCGAGGGAGGGAACGCCCCCCATGGCAAATTCAACGTGATCCGATCGCCAGTAAAAGCCCTCGGCTGGATCGGTATCGCCGGTAACCACGCGGCCCTGCCGGGTAACGGCATCTTTCACCAGATCGTCAAGCGACGACATACCCATGCCGAGTTCGCTGAAGTCCTTCGTCTTACCCCAGCCCCAGTTGCTGAAATAGTCCAGATTGATGTTCGCCACCGTCTTTGCGAGCGGATACAACGGATGTTGCACGTAATACCTGGCGCCCAGAAGTCCACGTTCTTCGGCGGTGGTGAAGAGAAAAATCACCGTGCGTTTCGTCGGCGCGGGAAGCGCCGTAAACGCGTGCGCCAGTTCCAGCACGCCGGCCACGCCGGACGCGTTGTCGCTCGCGCCATGAAAGATGTTATCGCCCTGATGTCCCAGGTGATCCCAGTGGCCGGAATAGATCACATATTCGTTGCGCAACTCGGGGTCGCTGCCTTCGATCTTGGCAACCACATTGTTGGATTCAATTTCGCGTACTTGGTTCTTGGCCGTGATCTTTATGGAGGCTTTCAATGGGACAGGCTTGAAATCGCGCGAAAGCGCGGATGCCCGAAGCGCCGCCAGGTCCAGGCCGGAAGCGGCGAACAACTCGGTCGCCTTGTCATTGTTCAGCGAGACGGTGGCTGCTATGTGCTGGGTGGAAGAGGCGTCGCGAACAATCATGGATTCGCGCAGAATGAAACGGTTAGGGCCGGCGTTTGCGCCGCCGCGCGCTGCTGCGCCGCGGCCCGCGCCCGCGCCTCCCCGTCCGCCTCGCGCCCCGCTCCCGCCTTGCAGCGTGATCACAGCAGAAGCGCCATGCGCGAATGCGATATCGGCCTTCGAACCAGCGCGTCCATAAAACGACAGCTCGGGGCCTAAAAACATTTTCGGGTCGAGCTTCTCAAGGTCTGCGGGATCGGGAACAGGCGGGTCGCCAGAAAGAATCACGACCGCCTTACCCTTCACATCCATGCCCTTGTAGTCGTCCCATTTGTATTCAGGCGCCACTACGCCATAACCGGCGAAGACGATTGGCGAATCGGGCACATCGATGGATGCCTGCGGCTGCGCCGAACTGACCCGGTAATCCTGGGCGGTAAGCGGAAAATCCGCTTCGCCCGATTTCACACTGATTTCCCCGCCGCCGGCCGTGATTTCCCAGAGAGCAACAGGCTGCAGCCACTCACCATTGGGAGTGCCGGGCGCCAGTTTCATTGCTTTGCACTGGGCAATGATGTAATCGAGGCTTTTCTGTTCACCCGGCGTCGCAGGTGCGCGGCCTTCGAATTCATCCGATGCAAGAACCTGGATATGCTTGAGAATTCCCTCTGGCGTAATCGCATTGAGCGCGCGCGCAGGAACTAGAGAGGTATCGGCGCCCGATAGTACAAAGCAGGCCAGCAAAGCGCCTGCGAAGGTGGTTCGGCGAAGCATTGGAACATGTTCGCATAGAAAGCGCCGGCAGCGAGACGGGGATCCACCGCGCAGCGTTTATCGGGCCGTGGCGTTTGTGCGGATTCCGGCGCGCTCGAGCATCTCCAGCAACTGGTGTTCGGTGCGCATGTCGATCGCCTGCGCTGCCAGGCGCCCTTCGCGATTGTAGATAAAAGTCTTGGGAATGCCTTCCACCGCAAAAAGTTTGTTTACCATGCGTCCGGGGTCGAGCAAGATAGGAAAGGCGAACTGGTGCTCCGCTATGAACGGATTGACCTTCGCGGCGTCCTCATCGGAGATGGCGAGTATTATCAGACCCTGATCTTTGAATCGCTTGCCGAGCGCGTCCAGATCGGGCATCTCCTTCCGGCAGGGCGGGCACCAGGTAGCCCAGAAATTCACCAGAACCACCTTACCGCCGAGGTCCTTGAGAGTCCACGGTTTCCCGTGAAGATCCTGCAGCGTAAAGTTGGCGTCCTGGCGAGCGCGGTCATCGGCCTCGAGTTTGGATATAGCCGCATGGAATTCCGGCGCGTCGAGAGACGCATCCACGTGTTCATAGCGAACCAGCGACGCGAGTTCCTCAAAAGCGTTTGCGGGCGTAACGCGGCCCACGTTTTCACGGATTGCCGCGGCGAGCGTACCTGCTACGGCCTGCAATGTGTCGTGTCCAAAATCGCCTTCGGTGGAAAGGTTCGCCAAGCTATTCGCCAAACCCAACCGGTTCGTCGACGCGGCCGGCAGATTGCGAATGTCCATCGCCAGTTTCGTCGTGACGCCTCCGCGCTTGTCGTCGGGAACCGCGCGAAGGGTGTGGATCTGGTCGACGATGGCCTGCTCCGCCGCGCTCAGTTTAGGACGCTGCTGTTGGGATTGCGCCAAAAGAGCAGGCGCGGCCAGAAAGGCAATAACCGAAAACGCCAAATAACGCATGGCGTTACTTTACATGAAAATTACGGTTGGTGGGCTGGCGGCTGCTTGCAGCCGCTAGTTCTTCTTCATCGAGAAACCGGTGACAGTTACTTCGGTGTTGTGAGCGAAGCGAAGTCCGTAAACGCCATCGGTGGACTTCAGCTTGCCAGCTGTCACGGCCGCAGCCTTATCGTAGGTCGCGACTACTTTGCCGTTGATCGAGCATTCCACGTTGCCGCCCTTCACCGACATAGCGATTTCCTGAGTCACCGGCGACCCTGGGCCAGCCGCCTTATGTACCGCTTCGTTCGCCTCGCCGCGCCGGCCATTCATTTGAAACGCATCGGGCCCGAATCCGCGCACAATGAAGTTGCCATTGCCATACGCCGCGCAGTAGAGATAGCTCTGGTCTCCCCCTCCCAAGTCATTGCCTGCGATGAAGATTCCGTAGGGGTGCGGGTGGCTGTTCAGATTCATGTATTTGGGCTCGGTGAAGGTCGCCGAGACTGTGTAGTCGCCCGACGCTTTGTTGGCCGGGTTCCAATAGCTCACTGCGGGACCCGTCGTGACGTTCATGGCGCCGCCGCTCGACGCAAACTTCGCATTATTCAGCGTTTGTCCCGCTTTTTCCTCGCTGGCATCGATCTTTCCCGTCCAGCCCGGAACGGAAATGCCGCCGCCTGCAACAACGCGGGAGGTTTCAGCTTGAGGCTGGGCATAGAGCCCGGAGGCGAGGAACATACTGACAGCAGCAGTGAGTGTGGCGCAATGAGCGAGACGCATAGGTGTTTGCCTTTCACCGAGAATTATACCCATTGCGTAGCCCACGCGCAGCCCAAACGCACTTTTTTTTCAACGGTTCATTTCTGGCGTGTGCCAGAATACGGCAATGCGGATTGCAATTATATGTCTACTTGCCGTAACTCTGCGCGCGGATCCGGTTTCGCTTGCTTACCTTGGTACGGCAGGTTGGCAGATTACCAGTGGAAGCAGCGTAATCCTCATCGATCCGTACCTGACGCGAGCGAAGTATCCATCTCCGAACGACGACGTCGCGCCCGACGATCCGCGCCCCCTGGTGACAACCAGTTCGGTGGTAGAGCCGGATGCAGCTGTAATTGACGCCCACATCAAGAAAGCCGATTTCATCTTTCTCACACAAACGCACCCCGACCACTCGCTCGATATGCCGTATATAGCCCGCAAAACGGGAGCGCGCGTAATTGGCACAGAGAGCACCGCGAACATCGCTCGGGCCGGCGGGGTTCCGGAGTCTCAGATCCAAATCGTGAAAGGCGGCGAACAGCTGACATTCGAAGGCTTCTCCGTGCGCGTGATCCGCAGCGTTCACGGGCTTTTCCGTAAACCCGCGCCGGGCCAGGTTCCCCTTCCGCCTCCGCTTGTGCCCGCTAGCGTAAAGGCGCCGGTTCGATTCGGGCAACTCGCGGAAGGCGGTACGCTGGCCTACCTCATTGCTATCGGAGGCCATCGCATTATCTTTTTCGGTTCGATGAATTATGTGGAATCTGAACTAACCGGTTTGCGGCCGGACGTCGCCGTGATTGGGGCAATGCCTGAGCGCAACAATATCGCGGACTACACGCCACGGCTGATGCGCGTGCTGGGCAACCCGCCGACAGTAATTCCAACTCACTGGGACCGCTTCAACGTTTCTTATAGCGTATCGCAGGAACCCGCTTTGCGCCGGCTGCAGACGTTCATCGAAGAAGTAAAATCGGCGTCGCCCAACACCCGCGTCATCGTGCCGGAATACTTTAAGCCGATCGTGCTGGAATAATCCTGGATCGCTTTCCGGCTGGAATCGGAACGGAAAGCTGTATACTGATCTCCTCCCGTTATGGCGCACATCGGCGTGTTTTGCCCTGGCGTTCCTGGCCACCTGAACCCGCTGTCCTGCCTCGCCCGGGAACTGCAGACGCGCGGTCACAGGGTCACTACCTTTCAGCCGTCCGAACTGGAACCTATTGTGCGCCGCGCGGGTCTCGATTTCCAGGTCATCGGAGATGCCGCTTTTCCACCGGGTTCATTTAGCGCCCATTATGCCAAGCTTGGCGCACTTCAGGGCTTTGCCGCCATCCGCTACCTGGCTTCGTTTTGGATCCGAAAAAGCGAGGTGATTTTGGACGAAGGGCCGGACGCGGTTCGTCACGCCGGAACCGATCTTTTACTTGTCGATCAGGCCGAAATGGCCGGCGCCAGCGTTGCGGAGCGGTTAAGTCTCCCCTACATCACTGTTTCGAACGCCCTGGTCGCCAACCGGGAACCTGCGATTCCTCCCATCTTCATGGGCTGGCCCTATTCGACGAGCGTCTTCGGGCGGCTTCGCAATTGGCTTGCTTACCGATTTCAAGAGAGTCTCGCCAAAGACTGGATCAAGTTACACAATCGCAAGCGTCAAGCATGGCATCTGCCCGTGTACCGCACCTTTGAGGACTCTACGTCGCCATGGGCGCATCTGAGCCAACAGCCTGCCTGTTTCGATTTTCCCCGGCGCCGCCTGCCGGCCCAGTTTCATTACACGGGACCTTGGCAGGACCGCCGAAGCCGCCCGCCTGTATCGTTCCCGTACGAGAGGTTAACCGGCCAGCCGTTGATCTACGCGTCCATGGGCACGCTGCAGAATCGAATTCAAACCGTATTTCACTCTATCGCTCACGCGTGTGCGGGACTGGACGCGCAATTGGTCATTTCCTTGGGCGGCGGAAGCGATCCGGAACAGATTGGCGCTCTGCCCGGCAGTCCTTTGGTCGTAAGCTTTGCCCCGCAATTGGAAATGCTTTCCCGCGCGCGTCTGACCATCACGCACGCCGGGCTGAATACCGCCTTGGAGTCGTTGTCCTATGGCGTCCCGATGGTCGCCATTCCCGTTGCCAGTGACCAGCCCGGCGTGGCCGCGCGAGTCAGGTGGCTCGGAGCGGGCGAAGTTTTGCCCATCAAGAAGTTGTCCGTCGCGCGCCTGCGTCCTCTGGTGAAGCAGGTATTCGAGCAAGATCGTTATCGCCAGCGCGCCCGGCAGCTACAAGAGGAGATTCGAAAAGCGAATGGGATCGAGCAAGCGGTCCGGGTGATTGAGCGGGTCTTAAGCGGCGAACGGCCTGTCATTGGGATCGCGGCTTCCGCTCGATAGTCCGGCGGGATTCCCGAATAGTATATAAATGATCTGAGAACCCGTCCCGAAGGAGGCATTCCCATGTTCTGCAGAGTCGCCCTGTTGCCGATCATAGCCCTCGCCGCCCTGGCGCAAACACCCTGTGAGCAGTTGCAGTCGCTTTCCTTTCCGCACGCCACAGTCTCCGCGGCCGTTGCAACAGCATCTCAATGTAAGGTGAGCGCGACGCTACGGCCAACTGGCGATTCGGATATCAAGATCGAGATACTACTGCCGGTTGCTAATTGGAATGGAAATTATCAGGCGGTGGGCAATGGAGGATGGGCAGGCACGCTGAACGAGAGCGAGATGGCGGCAGCGCTGCGGCGCGGCTACGCCACCAGTTCCACCGACACGGGCCATAGCAGTTCGGGCGCCGCTTTCGCGCTGGGACATCCGGAAAAACTGATCGACTTCGGATATCGATCGATACATGAGACGGCGGTCACCGCCAAAGAGATTATCAAAGCCTTCTACGGCAAAGAGCCGAAGTTCTCTTACTTTGTAGGATGCTCTTCCGGAGGCCGCCAGGCGCTGATGGAAGCGCAAAGATATCCAGAAGACTACAACGGCATCGCGGCCGGGGCCGCCACCAATAATTGGAACAATTTGATGTTCGGCCGTATCTGGGTTGCACAGGCGACCCTCGCCGATTCCGCAAGTTACATTCCTCCATCCAAGTATCCCGTGATCCACAAGGCCGTCTTGGAAGCTTGCGATGCCCTCGACGGAGTGAAGGATGGCGTACTCGAAGATCCGACGCGATGTCATTTTGACCCCGGCGCGCTCGAGTGTAAGAGCGGCGATGACTCATCTTGTCTGACCAAACCGCAAGTGGAAGCGGCCCGGAAGATATATACTCCGGCCGCGAACCCCCGAACCGGAAAACAGATTTTCCCTGCCATGGAGCGTGGCAGTGAACTGGTTTGGAAAACCCTTGCCGGTGGTCCGAAGCCGATCGCCCTTGCCGACGATTATTTCAAGTATGTCGTCTTCGAGAACCCAGCATGGGATTTTAAGACGCTCAATTTCGATGGCGATTTTGCAAAAGGCGAGAAGCGCGACGGCGGAGTGCTCTCCGCCACCAATCCCAACTTGAAGCCATTCTTTGCGCGCGGCGGCAAACTGCTCCAGTATCATGGCTGGACAGATCAGCAGGTGATGCCTCGCAATAGCATCAACTATTACAACAGCGTGGTCAGCGAGAGCGGCGGCGCGACTAAGATCGACGATTCGTATCGCCTGTTCATGGCCCCCGGCATGAATCACTGCGGCGGCGGCGACGGTCCGAACAAGTTCGACACTATCGGCGTATTGTCTAAGTGGGTAGAAACAGGAAAAGCTCCCGATTCCATCCTTGCCAAGCACGCTGACGCACCTTCCCGAACGCGCCCGCTATGTCCATACCCGCAGACCGCTACTTATAAAGGTACGGGCAGCACAGACGACGCCGCGAATTTCGCCTGCAAAGCGCCGTAGGAAGACAGACTGTTTGGTTGGCGCGCTTGCCGACGTTTAAGATCAAGACGTTAATTTGAAGGTGATAGCATCAAGCACATGGCCATGTCGCGATTTCGTTTCTTCCCATCGCTTCTCATGCTTGCCGCACTTCGATTGTGCGCGCAGGACGCCGGACTCGTTCTCCGGACTTCGGTAGACTATAACACCCAAAGGGCTTCCCTCAAACTGACTCCGGAGCAGTCGGAACAGGCCGCCCGCCTGGGCGCGGAGGCCCAACAGGCATCGCAAGCCGGCAAATATGGCGACGCCATGCGTGATTATCAGCACGGCATGGCAGTAATGCGAAATGCTGCCTGGACGCCGGCTGTCGAACTCGCGTCCTCATTGCGCGGCAGCCTGGATCATGCTCTGTTGGAGCCGGGCGCCAAAGCTACTCTTTCGTTAACGCCGCTCTATGCGTGCGAACGCTGCGCGGCTGAGAAAATGACCGCGGCAGTTTCGCTCGCGCCCATCAAAGACGTTCGCGCCGAAAATCGCCTGGCGGCCGATTTGCCAGTGAACCCGTCGAAGCTTCCGTTCACGGCGCAACTCGCCATGCCGGAAACGGCGGCCGGCGATTATTGGCTGGAGGTCAGGCTAACGGTTCCGGAAGATACCGCGCCGCAGAGTTTGAACAGCGCCTTCGTCAAGCGGATTCCCGTACACATCGATTCCCTGTCCCTTGAAGTGCAGCGCTTGCGAACCAAACTTGCCGCCGTAAAGCAAGACGGATCGGCGCGTACCACCGCGGAATATGTACTTGCTCGTTATGACCTCATGGACCGTGGAGAAGTCAGCCCGCTCCGCTACAACTTCGCCGGCGAGTTCGCGGTGGCCAATGCGATTTTGGATGCGCTCGATGCCGGGCAGGATCCGTTTCTGGACAAACGCGGCGACATGCGAAAGGCCTATCGATCGGGCGTAGATCAGTCGCTTCAGCCATATCGGCTGTTTGTCCCCGACGCCTACGACGGCACGAAGCCAACGCCTCTTCTCATTGCGTTGCACGGCATGGGCGGCGACGAGAACTCCATGTTTGACGGCTACGGCGAAGCTTTGAAGCCCGAGGCCCAGCGGGTGGGATTTCTGGTAGCGTGTCCCAAGGGTCGCGATACGGCGTCGATGTATCGCGGTTCCGCCGAACAGGATGTACTCGACGTCATCGCCGCGGTTCGCCGCGACTATAAGGTTGACGGCGCCCGCATCTATTTGATGGGACACTCCATGGGCGGTTACGGCACGTGGAGCGTAGCCATGGCTCATCCCGAGCTCTTTGCCGCCCTGGGTCCCATTTCCGGTGGTGGCGACCCCAACGGCATGATCAAGATCCGCAACATCCCGGAATATGTAGTCCATGGCGATAACGATAAAACGGTTAACGTGTCGCAGTCGCGCCGCATGGTTGAGGCCGGCAAGAAAGCCGGGTCCACCATCGTCTATGTCGAGGTTCCCGGCGGCAGCCACACCAGCGTCGCGGCCCCGCAATTTGGGCCCATGCTCGATTTCTTCGTGAAGCAGAAGAAGGATCCCACGCTCTAACGGCAAGGAGGAAAACGTATGTGCCAGATGAAGCGACGCTCGTTTCTCAGTTCATCCGCTGGAATGGTCGGTGGCGTCTTAGCGGCCCCTGCCATTGCGCACGCGCAAGATCACAAACAGACTCCCGCAACCGATTTGCGGCATCACAATCACGGTCTTTCGCTGATGACGGAAACCGCGAACCGGTTCCTGGCGGCTCTTAGCCCAGAGCAGCGAGATAAGGCCGTATTCCCGTTCGCCGACGACGAGCGAATGGACTGGCATTACATTCCAAAAGAGCGCAAAGGTTTGACCTTGCGCGAGATGACGCCCTATCAGAAACATCTTGCCAGCGCGCTGCTGGCATCCGGACTCAGCCAGACGGCGTTCATTAAAGCCGTCACCATCATGAGCCTGGAAGATGTGCTGAAGACGATGGAAAACGATAACGGCGAAAGGCGCAATCCGGAGAAATATCACTTCACGATTTTCGGCACGCCCTCGGATTCGGGCACGTGGGGCTGGCGCGTCGAAGGCCATCACCTCAGCCAGAACTACACCGTCGCAAACGGGCAAGTGGTGGATGGCCCGAGCTTTTTCGGCTCGAACCCGGCCGAGGTGCGGCAAGGCCCGCGCAAGGGACTTCGCGTGCTTTCGGCGGAAGATGACATCGGTTTCGAATTAATACGCACGCTTGACGAGCCGTTGCGCAAGCTTGCCATAGTCGATCCCAAAGCTTATGCGGACGTGCTGTCGGCCGCTTCCCGCAAAGCTGCGCTCGCCGGGCAGCCTTCGGGACTCTCGGCCTCCAAGCTGAACGCGAAACAGTTTGAGGCCCTGCGCGCGCTGACCGAGCTCTATGCCCGCAACCTGCCGGACGATCTGGCGCAGCGCCGCATGGATCAGATTAACGCCGCGGGCAAAAACGCCTATTTCGCCTGGGCAGGCGGCGTGAACCCGGGTGACCCGCACTATTACCGCGTGCAAACGGCGGCGTTTCTCATTGAGTTCGACGACACGCAGGATAATGCCAACCATATTCACTCGGTGTGGCGCGATCTGCGGAACGATTTCGGTGGCGACCTGCTACGCGCGCATTATGAGACTAGTCATCACGCCAACGTTGGTTAGCAGATGCCGGCTTCTCAGTGCGACATGGCGTAAATAATATAGTTCACGCCCATCCGAATCGATTGATCGGCATATTTCGCCGGATATCGCGGATCGTCCGCCCATTCCCACGCATCGCCAACATCGGAATTGTAGGAGATCGCCACCATCACGCGGCCCTTCTCGTCGCGAATGCACCGCCAATGGGCGCCGAGTGCGCTCGTACCGTTCTGACTTTTGTATCCTGCCCGCAAATGCGACCAGCCGGGAACCTGTCCGCGTTCGTCGAGATCGTACACTGTGTGGAATATTGCGTCTCCGTCCGGCACATCTTCAATGATTCGGCTGGGAAATGCCTTACGAATGCGCGTCTCAAACTCGCGGTACTCGTCGACCCCGTGGAAATCGTCCGCCATGAAGAAGCCGCCACGCTCGCAGTATTCGCGCAGCGCCTGGCCTTGCGCATCCGTTAATCCCCACTCGCCAACCTGCACCGCATAAAGCCACGGCCAATCGTATTGGTCGCCCTCATCCAGATTGACGAGTTGTTCCACAGAACGCACGTGAATGCGGCTCAATCGGCGCACTGCCAGTGAGAAATGCCGGTCGGCGCGCGGAAAATCCTGGCTCCAGAGAGAGATGCCGGTGTGCCAATCCAAATCGCGGCCCGCATAACCGTTGAGCGGGCCAGGCGGAAACATCAGCCGCGCAAATGCCCACTCGGTCTTCTCTTGATAATCGGCGGGCAGCGCAATCTCGCCCATTTGATATTCGATGCCGGGCAGCTCGCGGAATGGGCGCTGGAACGCAAAGACCGCACTCAGACATGCCATGCCAAAAAACGCGCATTGGAGGCCCTTCCGCAGAGGCATAGCTTTATTCCGAGGATAGCACCCGGAATCTTGCCGCGTTTGCGCAATCGCTCCGAAATCGCCGGTTGATACACTGATTCCATTCATGCGCGGCGCTATCGTTAGCAGTGTTACGTTCGCATCACTTGCATGCCTCCTGCAGGCAGCGGGGCTTGCGGCGCCGGGTTCCCGCGACTGGACGAAATATCCGGCCGTCATCGAGAGGCACGCGCCCGCCACCGTCTACGCAATTGGCGACATACACGGCGATTACGCGCGGTTAGTGCGGCTGCTGGTGGCCGCGCGAATCATTCCCGCTCCGCCGAAGCCGAGCGATGTCGCATGGAACGCTGGGCACTCCGTCTTGGTGGTCACCGGCGACATGATCGATAAGGGTCCACGTCCGGTCGATTTGCTGCGGCTGCTGATCGCCTTGCGCATAGCGGCTCGTCAGGCACACGGCGAAGTCATCCTGCTCGCCGGAAATCACGAGGCGGCGTTTCTTGCCGGGGCGGATGAAAAGAAGGCCGATTTTATCGCCGACTTGAAGAAAAATGGCTACATGCCATCCCAGGTGGCGGCATGCCAGGGCGATCTGGGCCAGTTCCTCTGTTCGCTGCCTTTTGCCGCCCGCGTGGGCGATTGGTTCTTCGCACACGCCGGAAACACCGGCGGACGTACCATTGCGCAGATCGCAGCCGAGATTCGCGCCGATGTCGACCAGCACGGTTTTGGCGCCCGGCAGCTTACCGATCCCAATTCGCTGCTCGAAGCCCGCCTGGGCGAAAGTAATACCTGGTTTGTCGCGCCATCCGCCTACGCGGAACAACAGTTACTGGCTTCTTACGCCAAGGCCCTCGGCGTGAAACACATCGTACAGGGACATCAACACAACGACGTGCAGTTCGCCGATGGGGTATCACGGAATACCGGCGAAATGTTTCAGCGCTGGGGTTTATTATTTCTGATTGACGTAGGCATGAGCGAAGGCGTCGGCGATAGTTACGGCGCGGTGTTGCGGATCAAAGATACCGGCGCGTCCGCCATTTGTGCGGATGGCGCGCGAACAGTTCTTTGGAACGATCATGCGAATCGCGATATAGGCAGGGTCGCGCCCTGCGCTCAGTAGCTGGCCGGCTTACCGCGCCACGAACAAGTCCAGATCCTGCTGGAAATCGCGCGCTTGCTCTACTTTGACGGTTACGGCCCCTGCCCGATCGAATTCCGCCGCGCCGGGTGATTGATATTCGAATGTCGCCAGCAGGCGATACGAGCCTGGCGCGAGTCCCGCGAACTGATATTGCCCGCGGGTATCCGTGCGCGCGACATACACTTCCCTCAAACGCCGCGCCGGCTCGATATCCGACGGCTCAAGAAACACGGGTACGCCCAAGACCTGTTGCGAGCCCAGCGTAACCGTGCCGTGCAGCGAGCCAGGCGAAGTCGAGAGAACAAACTTCACCGTATTAACGCCCACGCCGCTGACAAGCAAATCCTCATTCCATCCGTCGGCCCGTCCTGGGATGAGATTCCCGTTGGTTAGAAAGCGAATCGCGTAGGACGCCGCGGAAGGCTGCAGGCCCATTTCCCAGCGGCCAGGAGGCAGACGAACGGTGTCACTCGAAAGATCGATCTTTTGCTGCTCGCCCGGGCCGGATAGCTCCTTGCGCCGCGCCACCATCTGCACCTGACGGAAGTCCACACGGCCGCCGCGGTCGTCTTCGAGCATCGTGCGTAGTGGCGGCGCACCTATGCCCGAAATACGAATGTCCGTTAAATCGCGGTCCATCTCGAATTCCTGATATCCGTAATAGTGGTTCGCGCCGGAGACCGCCTGAAGATTGAGCTCGTACTTGCCCGGCGCCTGCGGATTGAATTGAAACTTTCCCGTAAGACTATCGGCTTGCGTGATCTCTTTGCCCATGTCGGAGACAAGCGTGAGCGTGATCGTCGCATCCCGCATCGTCGGAGCCGTAGCGACGCCGCCGAGTTTAAAGAGATGTCCAGGCGTGGGCCTGATCGAGATATCTTCTACCTGTTGGTCGAGCGTAACCTCGACGGTATGAGCCTGGTCCATCGGCGCAACATCGCGATAGAAGGTGGGCAGATAGCCGCCCTCTTCGTATATGCGCGCCGTGGTCCGCACCAGGTAAACGCCTGGCTCGAGACCGGCCACACGATACATGCCACGATCATCGGCCGTGCCATGCGCCACTAGCAGTGGCGGCTTCGCGACACGGTAAACCACCACCTCGTGATCCGGCAAGCCGACGTCGTTTTCGTCCACAATGCGTCCCGCAATCGCGCCTAGCCGAGGCAAGCGGATTTCGATTTGCATTCGCTGGTTCTCTTCCAAAATCACCGGCAGACCGGCGGATTTCCAGTGCTTCTGCCCGTATTGAGAGGGCGCGAAACCCTTGCGGGCCGCCGAGATCAGGAAGGCGCCGGCCGGCAGGTCTTCGAATACGAATCCGCCATAAAGATCGGTACGCATCGATTTGGCGCCGCCGCTGGTTCCCGCCACCGGGTCCGCCACTACCAGCGTGCGCGCCAGCGGATGGCCCGTCTGGTTCTCCACCACCATTCCGCGAATCACCGCCCCGTGGGCCGCCCCGGCCGCCATTAGCACGAGGAAAAATCTACGCATATCTTGACGGGATGACGCCGCGCCTGCTCAAAGAGTGCAGAGAAAATTATCAATTGTACATTGTTGGCATACAATATACAGTAGATGCCCCGCGATTGTAAGATTCGCATCGATCTGAGTTCGCCGCTTCCCGCCTACCGGCAAATCGTGGATGGATTGCGCGCTCTGCTTGTCGAGGGCACTCTCGAACCGGGCAGCCGGCTGCCCTCGGTCCGGCGCCTCGCCATGGAACTGGGCGTCCACTTCAACACGGTAGGCGAGGCGTATCGCGAACTGGCCTCGGAAGGTTGGCTGGAAATCCGCCAGGGCAGCGGCGCGACGGTGCTCGATCGCGGCAAACGCGAACCGGCGTCACCCGAACGGCTCGCCGAGTTTCGCGGCCGTCTGCGCAACCTGGTGACGCAAATGCGCGCCGATGGCGTCCCCACCGCGCGCATCGCCGCCGAACTGCGCTCCGCAACGGAGAACCTCAAATGAATGACTTAATGCTGGTCTCCCTCTTTATGCTTTTCCTCTTGGGGGCAGTGATCATTCTGGCGCCCTCCTTCACTCCGCGCCGTTATTACTTCGGCCTCTCGGTCCCGCCGGACTTTCCCGCCTCGGATGCGGGCCGCGCAATCCGCCGCAGTTATAACCACGCCGTCACAGCGGCCGTGATATTTGGCGTCGTCGTCGTCCTGCTTCTGCCGCAGGCTGCTCTTCCCGCCGCTATGATCCCAGTGCCACTGACCGGCACGGTGGTATTCTTCCACTCCCGCAGCCGCGTGCAGCGCTATTCGATTCCCGCGGCGACGCCGGTTCGCGAAGTAGAGATTAGCCGAGGCCCCGAGCATCTGCCCGTCTGGACGCTGCTCGCCGTGCCGCCCTTCGCCATCCTCGCAGCCATCGCTGTCTATCTGAGTGCGCATTGGAATGAGATTCCCGCCAGGTTCCCGGTCCATTGGGGCTACGACGGGCAACCGAATGCCTGGGCATTACGAACGCCGCGCGGCGTCTATGGCCCTCTATGGTTCGGCGCCGCCATTCAACTGCTGCTGATCGGCATCGGCCTCGCCACCTTCTTTGGCTCGCGCCGCTCGCCTGTTCGCGCCGGCGTGCTGAAGATCCTGATCGGGACGATGTACTTGATGGTTCTGATTGACGGATTCATAGCTATGCTGCCGTTCCATCATGTCTCGTCCTTTGCGGTGATGATTCCGATACCGCTGTTCGTGATCGCGGTCCTCGTCTACTCATACAAGCTGAGCAGCAACCCCGACATGCCCGCCGATCCAACGCCCGACTCCTGCTGGAGGCTATCGCAGTTCTACTACAATCCCGCCGACCACGCAGTGTTCGTCCAAAAACGTGTCGGCATCGGCTACACCCTGAATTTCGGCAACCCGATCTCCTGGTGGATAGCCGGGGGGCTGCTTGCGTTGGTTCCGATTCTTATCTTCCTGGCGCAGGAGTCTTGAGGGGCGGTAAGAAATTAAGACCAAATTTTGCGAATGCCTTTGTCGACTTCCTGCACGAACCAGTCCTCATACTCAAGCAACCGTTCTACCGCCTCTTCCACCAGCGTTTCAGCCGCGCAGCCCCGCTGCGCCCACCAACGGCGATAGCTTGGTTTGAAGATCGCATCGCGAGATTCCGGTCGCCGAAGTCACGGTGCGGCAGTACGTTCGGAAACGGAAGCAGGAACTCGGTGCCCGGGTCGCGTTCGTGCCGCAAAGCTACGACTGTGGCCAGGAAGCACAGGCCTTGGACGACGAAAAAAGCCCGCGTTCAGCCGCCGCTTTAGCGACATTGCTCCCCATCGCCCCCTACGTTTGCCAGCCGCCCCCCAGGGCCTTATAAAGCTGAACCACGCTCAACAATTCGTTTAAGCGGATTTGCGCCAAATTGAGCTGCGCCTGGAAAAGGTCGCGATCGGCATCGAGTGCATTGAGCTGCGTGTCCACGCCGCCCCGATAGCGCACATAGGCGAGACGCTTCCGGTCTTCCAACGCAGCTACGAGCCGTTCCTGTTCCACCCGGCTTTCGCGCGTTCGCTGGCGGGCGATCAGGGCATCGGAAACCTCGGTGAATGCCGTCTGAATCGTCTTTTCGTACTGCGTCAGCGCGCTGTCCCGCTCCGCTTCGGCCAGTCTAACGCCCGATTTCAAACGTCCTCCGGCAAAGATGGGCTGCGTCACCTGGGGAACAAAGCTCCATGCGCTGTGCGGTCCTGAGAACAGGCTCGTGAGTTGCGTGCTCTGGCCGCCCAGAAATCCGCTCAAACTCAATTGCGGAAAATAAGCAGCCTTGGCGACGCCAATGTTTGCATTGGCGGCAATCAGCGCTTGCTCGGCGGCGCGGATATCGGGTCGGCGGTCAAGCAGCGCGGAGGGCAGACCCGCGGGAACTTCCGGCGGCATTTCCTGTTCCAGAAACTTACGTCCGCGGGCCACGCTGCCCGGATTCGCCCCCAGCAGCAGGCTAATCTGGTTTTCGGTCTGCTCCACCTGCTGAGTGAGTGTCGGAATGGTTTGCGCCGCGCTCGCGACCAGTTGCTCCGCCTGGCGAAGATCGAGCAGAGTCGCAACGCCGCCGCCTCGCCGCTCCTGCGTCAACCGCAGCGATTCGCGGCGCGTTTCGAGCGTATTCTGCGAAATCTCCAGTTCGTAATCGAGTTGCAGCAGGTTGAAGTAATCGCCCGCAACATCGCTCACCAACGTCGTAATCACGGCCTTGCGATTCTCGTCGGCATTCAGAAGATTGGCGCGCGCCGCTTCGGTCGCGCGGCGGAGGCGTCCCCACACGTCGAACTCGAACGAGAGAAGGTTAAGACCGGCCTGCCCCCAGTTGCGATTCTGGTTTGGAACGAATGTCTCTGGCAAAGGCAGATTACCGTCGCGCGAAAGCCTGGTGAACTGCAGATCGCCGCTCGCGTTAACTTGCGGCAACTGGTTCGCGTGTGTAATACCCAGGTTGGCGCGCGCCTCCTCAACCCGCGATACCGCGTCGCGCAGATCGTAGTTATGTTCCAGAGCGGTGCGGATCAAGCCCTGCAGCTGTTCGTCCTTGAAGACTTCGAACCACTTCGCATCCGCCAGCGAAGCCGCCTGGGAAGGCGGCAACGGCTCCGGCGCGCGAAAGCTCGCAGGCGGATTCACCGTGGGCCGCACATAGTTCGGCCCCACCGCGCAGCCAGTCAGAAAGCCGGTGGCCACAACGATACCCATCGTTGAATATCTCATCTCAGTCTCCTTGGGCCGGAACCGGCGCCATGCCCGGAGCGCGCTGTCCCGCCCCCGACACCTTCTCTACCAGATAGAAAATTGCGGGGATCAGGAAGATGCCGATCGCGCTCGCGGCCAACATGCCTCCGATTACCGTGGTGCCCATGATCTGCCGTCCCACCGACCCCGCGCCGGAAGCTGTCCACAAAGGCACGCAGCCCAGAATGAAAGCGAAAGACGTCATCAAAATCGGCCGCAGCCGCAGCCGCGCCCCTTCGAGCGCCGCTTCAGCCAACCCCATGCCGCTTTCATATTTATCCTTGGCGAACTCCACAATCAGGATGGCGTTCTTCGCAGCCAGACCAATCAACATCACCAGACCGATCTGCGAGTACACATCGCTCTCCACCTGAATCATGTACGCCGGCAGATAAAGTCCCATCAACCAGCGGCGCAGCCATAGAATCCCAAAAGCGCCAAACAACGCCACCGGCGTACTCAGCAGCACGCTGAACGGCAGAGTCCAGCTCTCATACAAAGCTGCCAGAATCAGGAAAACGAACAGCAGCGAGAACGAGAAGATCATCCACGTGGGTACGCCCAATTGAGCCTGCTTTTCCTGGAAGGACATACCCATGTAGTCATATCCCATCTCGCGCGGCATGGTCGCGTCGAAGGTCTCTTCGAGAGCCTTCATCGCCTGCGCCGAGCTGAATCCCGGCGCCGCCCCGCCGATAATCTCCGCCGAGCGATAAAGGTTGTAGCGCATCGTGAATTCCGGACCTGGCCGCGATTCGAATTTCGTCAGCGCCGAGAGCGGCACCATCGCGCCGTGAGAGTTCCGTACATAAAACTGGCCTACTTGATCCAGGTTGTTGCGATACTTGCCTTCGGCTTCAACATAGACTTGCCACTGACGCCCGAAGCGGTTGAAGTAATTCACGAACAAACCGCCCATGTACGCCTGAATCGTGCGGTAGACGTCATTCAATGCCACGCCTTGCTTGAGAACCTTGGCGCGATCGACATCCAGATACTGCTGGGGCACGCTTGGCAGGAATGTACTCACCATTCCCGGCGCGATCTCAGGCCGCTTCGACGCCGCGGCAACGAATTTCTGCAAATTGTCCGCCAGGAACTGTACGTCCTTGCCACCCCGGTCTTCCAGGACGAATGTAAATCCCCCCGACGTTCCGACGCCGGGAATGGCGGGTGGCGGGAAGCTCAGGGCGAAGCCGTCGGGTATTTTTCCCAACTCCTGATTCACGTGTTGCACAATCTCCTGATACTGCGTTTGCCGGCTGGTCCGCTCCTTCCAGTCGTCCAGCGTGACGAAGAAAAAGCCGGTGTAGCTGGTGCTGACGAAGCTCAACAAACTGAAACCTGCCACGCGGGTTGTATACTTCACACCCGGCGTGTGCAACAGAATCTGTTCCACTTTGGCGCAAGCGGCCTCGGTGCGTTCGAGTGACGATGCATTGGGAAGCTGCAAGTGCAGGAACATATATCCCTGGTCTTCGCCGGGCAGGAAACTGGTGGGAACACGCCCACTGAAAAACACCGCCCCCACGCCGGCCAATCCCAACATCACGATCGCAATGGCGCTCTTGCGAATCAGCGCCCCCGATAACCGGAGATACCCATTGGTCGCGCGGCCGAACATGCGGTTGAACCAATTGAAGAAGCGCCGCAGCAAACCATGGCTTTCCGTCTTCGGCCGCAGCAGCAATGCCGAAAGCGCTGGGCTGAGCGTCAGCGCGTTAAATGCGGAAAGGATCACCGAGATCGCGATGGTCACGGCGAACTGCTGATACAGACGCCCTGTAATTCCGGGGATGAAAACCGTCGGCACAAACACGGCCGACAGCACTAGCGCGATGCCGATGACTGGTCCTGAAATCTCTTGCATCGCTTTGAGCGCGGCGGATTTTGGATCCATTCCCTCTTCCATATGCCGCTCCACCGCTTCCACCACCACGATCGCGTCATCCACCACCAAACCGATCGCCAGCACCAGTCCGAAGAGCGAGAGCGTATTGATGGAGAAACCAAATGCGGGAAACAGGATGAACGTGCCAATCAAGGAGACGGGAACCGCGAGTAGCGGAATCAACGTGGCGCGCCAACCTTGCAGGAAAAGATAAACCACCAGGGTCACCAGCGCGATTGCGATTACGATTGTGACCACAATGTCGTGAATGCCCTCCCGGACGGAATCGGTCGTGTCCAGTGAGACCACGTAATCCACATCCTGAGGAAAGCGCTTCTTGGCCTGTTCCATCAGCTTGCGGACGCCCTTGGCCGCATCAACTGCATTGCTTCCTGGCAGTTGATATACGGCGATGATTGCGCCGGGCTTGCCGTTAATGCGGCCGGAGAGCGTGTAATCCTGCGAGCCGAGTTCAATCCGGGCTACGTCGCGAACGCGTACGATGCCGCCATCCGGCGCCTCGCGCACGATGATGTCGCCGAACTCTTCGGGCGAGGTCAAGCGCCCTTGCGCGCGAACCGAATACGTGTACTCCTGTCCCGGCGGGGCGGGCGCGCCGCCAACCTGTCCGGCGGGGTTGACCGCGTTCTGCGCTTGAATCGCCGAGACTACCTCCGTCACCGTGATGCCCAGCTTCGAAAGCTGGTCGGGCTTCACCCACAACCGCATCGCATACTGGCCTGCGCCAAACACCTGTACGTTGCCGATGCCCGGAACGCGAGTCAATTGATCGTTCAGGTTGATGTACGAATAGTTCGCCAGAAACTTACCGTCATACGTCCCGTGGGGCGAATAGAGACCCATCACCATCAGTGGCGCAGTGACCGATTTTTGCACCGTCACGCCGAAATTGGTTACGTCCTGCGGAAGCTGCGACGCCGCTTGCGTCTCGCGCATCTGCGTCAGGATCAGGTCGGTGTTTGGGTCGCTCTTCACGTCGAAGTCGACGATCATCGTCATCTGCCCATTGCCGGCCGCATTCAGTGAATACATGTAGTTGAGGTTATCCACGCCGCTCATCTGTTGTTCGATGGGCGTGGCCACAGACTGCTCAATCGTCTGCGCATCGGCGCCGACATAGTTGGCCCTGATCTGAACCTCGGGCGGAGCAATCTGCGGGAACTGCGCAATCGGCAATTGCGCGATGGTCACGATGCCGATGATCACCATCAGGATCGAGATCACCATCGCCACAATTGGTCGATTGATGAAAAATTTTGACATTACTTCGCCTCCTTGGGGTTCACGCGCGCGCCCGGAGCAATCTTGAACAATCCGTCCGTGACGACGCGCTCGCCCGGCTTTAATCCCTCTTGCACCACCCACTTCGTCCCGATTCGGTCTCCCACTTTGACCGGCGTAAAGCGTATGGTGTTATTCGGATCGATTACCGCTACCAGATAGGTTCCCTGGTTATCGGTAACCGACCGTTGCGGAACCAGCAACGCTCCCGTTTGCACGCCGGTGGTGGCCCGCACCTTGGCATACTGTCCGGGACGCAGCCTGTTTCCTGGATTCGGAAACACTCCGGTCAATTCAATAGAGCCGGTGTTGGCGTCGATCTGGCGGTCGGCAAACGCGAAGTGACCTTTTCGCGGATACGCCGTGCCATCGGCGAGCACGAGTTCGAGCGTCATCCGCCGCAGCGCGGCGTCGCTCCGCGTCAGGCTGAGGTATTCCTGCTCGCTCACCGTGAAATTCGCTTTGACCGGATCGAGTGTCGATACCGTGGTGATCGCATTTCCCGACGGGCCAACCAGGTTGCCAACCTGCACCGTTGCGACGCCTGCGATTCCGTCGATTGGTGATGTAAGTTTCGTGAAACCCAGGTTTACTTTCGCCGTATCCACCGCGGCCGCCGCCGCCACCACTCCGGCCTTCGCAGCCTCGATCGCTGCCTTGGCAGTCTCTACCTGCGCCTGCGCCGCGGCAACCTGCGCCTTCAGCGACTGATTGGTTTGTTTGGCATTATCGAGATCCTGCTGCGTAATGGCCTGCTCCGCCGCCAGAGGAACATAGCGGTCTTCGTCCATCTGCGCTTTCCGCTGGTTGGCCTCGGCGCTTAGAAGCTGTGCCTGCGCCTGCAGCAATCCAGTATTGGACTGCGCCACCTGGGCACGCGCCTGCGCCAGTTGTCCCGCCGCCTGATCTAATGCCGCCTGCAAAGGCCGTGGATCTATTTCAAATAAGGTCTGGCCCTTGCGCACGAACGAACCTTCTGTGTAGTTCTGCGTGAGAAGGTAGCCGGTCGCCTGGGCTTTGATTGCCGCGTTCACCATGCCATCCAACGTGCCGATCCACTCGTGAACCGTGGGTAGATCTCTTTGTTCCACCACGGCGAACTCGACATCCGGAGCGGGTGGCGCCGTTCCGCCCGCGGCGGATGTGGTACGGGTACAACTCATCATGCTGAAGCCGCCGAGCAGCGCCACGGCGACGATCGCCATCTTATTCTGAAACCGATTGATCACTTACTCCTCCAGTTGTCTTGGCAGTCCGTGAAACCGACCCGGCGGCGCAAAGGTCTTTCTCCCTTGGCGGTCAGGTTTTCCACCAGGTGTTTAGTCTCCACGCCAGCGGCGATAAATTCCACTCCCGCGCTTTTCATTTCGCACAGCAGCCGTTCGCCGCTCTCATCAATGAACGTGACGTCGCTCAGATCTACTACTGTTCGCAAGGCAGCCGCGGCGCGGGTGCGCTCCCAACAAATGCGCAGCTCGCGAACCCAGAGGTCGGCCAGCTGACCGCATAACAGCCATTGATGCGAGTCATTTTCGTTCGAATAACAAATGCGTAGCATATGAACTTTGCAGCGATAGAATGCACTTCGCTCGCCAGGACCGCCTGACCCGGCCAAATCCGCATGTTATTGAAGTATTTGGGTTTTCGGGGAATCACGGACGCTGAGGGAGCGCACGTAATGCTTGTAATCCGGCGAGTGCCGAAATATCGTCAGATGAACTTAGGCGCTGCCGCGAGAGATGCGCACGCCCAGCTTCTGCATTCGTGATTGCAGTGTCGATCGCTTCATACCCAGAAGCGCCGCCGCGCCATTCGGTCCTGCGACCGTCCATTTCGCCTTTTCGAGCGCCGCCAGAATCTGTTGCCGCTCAGCTTCGTCAAGCGACGCCCGCATGTTGCGATTCGGCGCCGGCTGGGAAGTTACTGGCGCCGCGCCCATTTCCGAGGAGTGAAGGTCGTCGCTTTGCACCCGCAGTACAGAACCGCTAGTCAAAATCACGGCGCGCTCGATTACATTCTGTAATTCGCGGATATTGCCCGGCCAGGGGTACTTGACGAGCGCGGTCATCGTTTCCGACGCGATGCTGTCGATGCTCTTGCTCAGCCGGCGGCTGAGCTGTTGCACGAAGTGACGCACCAAAAGCGGGATGTCTTCCGGACGTTCGCGCAGCGAGGGAACGCGCACCGGAAACACATTGAGGCGGTAATAGAGGTCGGAGCGGAACTTCTGCTCTTTCACCAAAGTATCCAGATCGCGATTTGTGGCCGCAATCAACCGTGCGTCAGTGCGCAGCGTGCGCGTCGAGCCTAAGCGTTCGAACTCGCGCTCCTGCAGCACGCGCAGCAGCTTCGGTTGCAACTCGAGCGGAACTTCGCCAATCTCATCGAGAAACATCGTTCCCCGATTCGCCAGCTCGAAGCGGCCCACCCGCTGAGCAATGGCGCCCGTAAAAGCCCCGCGCTCATGGCCAAACAGTTCGCTTTCGAGTAAGCCCGTAGGAATGGCGGCGCAGTTCAACTTGACGAACGCGTTGGCTTGGCGCGCGCTCAGGTTATGCAGCGCCCGCGCAATCAGCTCCTTGCCCGTGCCGGTTTCGCCATATATGAGCACGGTGGAATCGGTTGGCGCCACTGTTTCCACTTGCTGCAGCACGCGCCGCAACGCTTCGCTCTTGCCCACGATCTCTTCAAACTTCAACTCGCTGCGGATCTCATCTTCCAGATACAACTTCTCCTGGGCCAGCTTATCTTTCAACTCGGATATTTCGCCGAATGCCAGCGCGTTCTCAATCGCAATCGCCACCTGCCGCGCGATTTGCGTTAAGAATGCCATGTCGCCCGCGACGAACGCATTTTCGCGCAAGCTGCCAAGACTGAGAACTCCAACGATTTGATTGCGCCCCGTCAGCGGCACATGCGCCAGGGACTTCATTCCTATCTGTACGGCGAGTGGTGAGGATTCCAATTCCTCGCGCGAGACAATCACCGTCTCGCCGGTTCGAAAGACGCGAACGGCGCTGTCCTGTTCGCTGGCCGGCGGTTCAAATCCCTCTTGGATCACCCCGGAGCTGCCCGGAAAATCAAGGGCGTAAAGACGAAGCTTGTGGTCCTCGGGGCTCGGTAGATCTATGCCTACGCCGTCGCACTGCATCACGCGCCGGATATTGGCCGAAATCTCGCGCAGCACGTCGCGCAGATTGAGATTCGACACCACGCGATTCGTGAGGTCGAGCAGCAGTTCAAGCCGCTCTTGCGCCTGCTGCGACGCGCGAAAATTGATGGCATCGTCCATCGCAAGCGCGATCTGAGCCGCTACTAATCCACAAAACCGCACCTCTTCCGGGGAATATGCTTCCCGCCGCACGCTGGCGATCACCAGACTTCCCAGTCGGCGGTGTGCCGTAGTCAGGGGAACCGCGCAGACCGATTGCAGGCCGGCATCGTGCATCATCCTGACGGACGACTGAAACCGGGTCTCGTCGGTTAAGTGGCCCAGCACCACCGTTTCCTGGTGCTCGTATACCCAGGCGGCGATCGTGTCGTCTTGGTCGACCTGATCGGGAATGTAGTCCGCCTTGCGGCAACCGGCGCACATATGCCAGGCGACCTTGTTCGAAGCCTCGTCATACTGCGCCATCCCATCAAAAGGAAGGACTTTCCCGAGTTCATGGGCCAGAGTGCCAAACAGTTCCTTTGGATCTTTCTGGGCCCGTATCGAGGCGGCGATCCTTATGAGAGACTCGTACCGTTCCGCCGTAACTTGGTCAGATTCCGTTATCGCAATGGCCGAGGAAGACATACTCAAAACTTTTGGATGCCTCCTGCGGCGCGCGGGATTCAGGTCGCGGCTAATGTTCCGGTAAGCGGCGCATTTTTTCGAGCGGCTAAGACCGGCCCCGGCCGCGCTCGCGAAAGACCCGAATCTGGCGTCAATAGAGCGTGGCTGGTAACGTGTGCGGATTTCCACGCGCCTCATGCCGGATGTCCGGCATTCGCCCGACAACGGGAGTCACATCTCGCGGCGGCCTTCCATAGCCTTTGAAATGGTCACTTCGTCGGCGAATTCCAGATCGCTGCCGACCGGTATACCCATTCCGATGCGCGTTACCTTGACGCCCAGTGGTTTCAACAGACGGGCGAGATAGACCGCCGTAGCTTCGCCTTCGACAGTGGGGTTAGTAGCTACTATCACTTCCTGAATTTCGCCCTGGCCAATGCGCTCTACAAGACCCTTGATTTTCAGCGACTCGGGGCCAACACCGCGCAGCGGGGAAAGCGCGCCGTGCAACACATGGTAGCGGCCCTCAAACTGGCGAGTAGTCTCAATGCCTACGATATTGGTGGGCTCTTCCACCACGCACACCACGCGGGGATCGCGATGGGGGTCGGAGCAGTACTGGCAGATTTCGCCGCCGCTGATGTTGTTGCAGATGCGGCAGAGGCCAAGCTTATCCTTCACGTCAAGAATGGCTTGAACCAAGTGTTCCGCATCGTCGCGACCGGCGCGCATCACATGGAAGGCGATGCGTTGGGCCGATTTCTGTCCGATACCAGGCAGACGTTTAAATTCATTGATCAGCCGCGCGAGCGGCTCGGCGAAATCGGGCATGATGGGTAAAACCGGTTAGATCAAACCGGGCGGGAGTCCCATGCCGCCCAACATGCCGCCCATTTTCTGTTTGATCTCGCCATCTACCTTTTTTACCGCCTCGTTGGCCGCAGCCACGATCATGTCCTGAAGCATCTCGACATCACCTGCGACTTCCGGGTCGATCTTCACGGCCAACAGATTCTTCTGCCCATCCATCTGCACCGTGACCATGCCGCCGCCCGCGGTGGCTTCCACTTTGATGAGGGCGATGTCCTGTTGCATCTTCTCCTGCATCTGCTGCGCCTGGCGCATCATCTGCTGCATGTTGCCGGGTAGTTTCACGTAGCTACTCCTTAAGATTTCGAACTTTTCGGATTTCACCGCCGAAGACTTCACGGAATCGGCGCACTTCAGGGTTGGCGAGGGCGCGCGTGGCGACTTCGTCCTCCGCCGCGGATGGGACGACGGCGATAGGCGCGACAGGCTCGGCCGGGACGTCACCGGGGCGCCCACGATTACCTTAATGCGAATGGGGCGCTCGCCCAAGCGCTGCACGGCCTTGTTCAGATCGTCGGGCTTCAACGCCAGCGAACCGGCCTTGGTAGTGAACACCTGCAACTCCCCCGCATTTTCCACTACGCGCGCACTTTCAATAGCGTCGGCGGTGAACGGCATACCGAGTTCCATCAAGGCGCCGTGGAGGCGTTCTCTCCAACCACCGGCAGTCTGCGATTGCGGCGCTGCTTCCGGAGCGAGTGCGTTGGCGCCGGAAGATTGCGGCTCAGGGGGGCGCGAAGCTTTCTTGGCGCGATCCAATTCAAATGGAGATGGACCGGACGGAGCCGTTGGCGCAGGTGAAGCAGCGAAGGACCGCCCCGGCGGCACAGGAGCGGCGGCGCGCACAGGCGTCGGCGGCTTCGGCTGTTCGCCGCCAAGCGAGGCTAACGCCTCTTCGATGGGTAGGAGCCGACCGGCTTGCACCAGGCGTACCAACCCGATTTCGAGATGAAAACGCGGCTGCAATGAGGCTTGCAGGTTGGTAAAGATTTCGAGCGTGAGACTTAAATACCGCGTGAGATCTTCTTCGGAAAACTGCGCGGCTATTTCCGCCATCCGCTGACGCTGCGCGGGGGACGCGGCAATCAGCCGGGTATCCGCGCCGGCGATGCGCGCCACCAGCAGATTGCGCAAATAGCGGGCCAACTCGCGCGCGAAGTGTTGCAAATTTTGGCCTGCGCGCTCCAACTCATCGACTACCTCTAACATGCGCCGCGAATCGCCATCAGCCAGCGCCTGGCTGACGCGCTCGAGCGATTCGAGGGAAAAGGCGCCCAGCAGAGCCCGCACCTCGGCGGCGTTCAGCTTTTGGCCGCAGCAAGCGATAGCCTGATCTAGCGCGGAAAGCGAATCGCGCACGCTGCCTTCGCCGGCTTGCGCCAGCACGGCCAACGCTTCCTGGTCGGCCTGAATGCCCTCCTGCTCGCAAATCCATGCCATGCGGGCCACCAGATCGTCAAAATCCACCGAGCGAAAGCTGAAATGCTGGCAGCGCGAGGCAATGGTTGCCGGAATCTTATGCGCCTCCGTTGTGCAGAGGATAAACACCGCCCATGGCGGCGGTTCTTCGATGGTCTTGAGCAGCGCGTTGAAGGCTTCGTTGGTGATCTGGTGCGCTTCGTCGATGATGAAGATCTTGAAGCGGTCGCGGGCCGGCTGGTAGCGCACGTTTTCACGCAGCTCCCGCATTTCGTTAATGCCGCGATTCGACGCAGCGTCGATTTCAATCACGTCCACGGTTCCACCGGATGTGATTTCCTTGCAGCTTGCGCATTCCCCGCATGGCGCGGCGGTGGGACCTTGAATGCAGTTCAAGCAGCGCGACATAATGCGCGCCACGGTGGTCTTGCCAGTCCCGCGCTGGCCGGAAAAAATGTAGCCGTGCGCGATTCGATTCTGCGCGATCGCGTTTTCGAGGGTGGTCTTGACGTGCTCCTGATTGACCACGTCCTGAAACGTTTGGGGGCGGTATTTGCGCGCTATGACCTGATACATGGGGTGGCGGGCGTCCGGATAAAACACGGGCCAGTATGCCAGGCCCCGGGGAATCCGCGGCACACGAACCGCGCCACTACCGTTGCTTCCTTCCGGACCTGGCGGGGTTTGCAGCCGTCCGTTGCACGGAGCCCGAGACCTGACAAGAAACTATCGTATCATGCGATGTTTTTGGGCCTGAACGCGCGAAGCGGCGCCGCATAGCGGCGCCGCTCAAAGGAAATCGGTGGATGAATTGATCTGACTTGAGTTAGCAGGTAGCGGCCATCAGAGCGCCGCGCGCCGTGGAGTTCAGAGGATCGTCCGACATGCGGACTTCCAGGATTCGCACCGGGAAATCCTGCGTGCGAAGTGCGGCGATGAACTGATCGAGGAATCCCTTGGGAATGGCGGTTCCACCGCTGAGCACCACGGGAACCGGACGGTCGAGCCGTGGCAGCTTTTCCGCCGAGGAGAGCTTGGCCCGTAACGTATAGGCCAAGGTTTCGATGACCTCGTGATAGTAAATGGTGAGCGCGTTCTTCACGCGATCGCTGGTAAGGCCATTGAGACGGAATCCGCGTTCCTTTTCGGCGCGCAGGCGAGTCGCAATCTCTCCGGTCACGGCAGCCGCGTGCGAATCGATATAATCGCCGGCTTTAGGAAGGCTGAAGCTAACCACCGGAACCGATAGAACGGCCAGGCATACGTTGCACATCCCGCTGCCGCAGGAAATGCCGATGCCAGTATAGTTCGACGAGCACATTTCCCCAAAAACTACGGCAAGACCCTCCTCGATGGGATGGGGCTGGTAGCCGAGTTCGCTCAGAATCTGCTTAACAGTCGCGTTGTGATACGCGATGCCTTGGTCTTCGGCGGCCGAAGGAGCCGGTACGCTGTAGAAAAGCTTTCGGCCGTCGGTCGGCGCTTTGCCGATCAAACGCGTAATGATGCGGCGAAGCACCCGAACCCCGTGCGGCTCGTGGGGATTGAGAACTCCTTGCAGCATGGGACGCCGCGTCTCGACGTGAAATACTTCCGCGAACTTCTGCGCATCATTGCCGGCCACGACAATCTCATTCTCGAAAACCTCGTGGAAGACCTCTTCCCGCGTCAACAGGTTTTCCGCCAGCTTGGAATAGGGCAAGGTAATGAATGCGTTCAACTGCGCTTCGAAGCGGCAATTCTTATCGCCGCCTCTAGCGGCGACGATACGGCTGGTGCCTACATCCAGGCCAAGAGGCAAACTGGCATCTTTTTCTTCGGTGCTCACGGTGCTCACACTAGTCTCCTTCGCAATATCGCTCTCCTCGCTCAACGTTTCCGAGAGCGACCGATCTTTCTGTGATTCCTTACTCAAAGGGATGAATCTCACTCCGTCTCATCTCGTCCGACAGCCGCTGGAAGCGAGACAATTCGTTTCGAGGAAGCCGCTCAGGAGTGCGGTGAAAGACAAGGTAACCGGCGAATACCATCGCGATACCTAGACCTATTACTTCCGCCATGGCACACCGTTTAGCGGCGCGCAACGCGATCGAGCGCCGCCGCTAAATTATTCGCCCCGGAGTCCGGCGGCGCCAGATAACCGCAGGCCTCGGCGATTACCGCCAATTGGTGTTGCTTGGATTTCTGCCAGCCGCGCAGCGCGTCTTGCTGCTTGGCAACCTCGTTTATATTCACCTGAATTCTTGCCAGATACTCGGCATTAATGCGATCCAGCTCCTCTTGCAGCTTCCGATTCAACTCGCCCTTATACGATTCAAAATCGCGCATCTTCTTCTGCTGCGATTCTTCATAGTCGCTAAGCGCGCGCTGACGAACCATGGCGTCCTGCAGGATGTCCTTGGCGTCCACGCCGGCCGCTTCGAGCGCCATCATGAGGGAACCGCGCTTCGATTCGACGGACATGCTCGCAATATGCGGGCTCTCCAGCATCTGCGACACTTTCATGATGTCGTAGGGAAGACTCGTCTTATTGGCGGGGCCGCTGCGATAGATATCATCAAACGATTCGAATCGACCTAATCCCGAATGGATTGGGATCTTCGGGGCATTATCGGCCTCCCGGTTTTCCGATCCGTGTACGTTATCCGCAAGCGCCTCGAGCGAGTCGTCCTGCAAGTCGTCGAGCTCGGAACCTACGGACAAAGGTTGAAACAACTTCCGAAACATAAGAGGCTACTCCTTTCCATAGAAGCGAAATTCACCTTGGCGGCCACGGGGAATGACAGACTTTCTCTACCGGGACCTCATCTTACTTATCGTTCGTTTCTTACTAAGGAAGTAGACCAAATCGTCTATTATTCTCAAGAAAATTTTGGGGTAACACCTCCGATTGGGCATATCTCCAAAGGGATAGGGTTTCTGCCCGATTAAAAAGGCGGAGCAATACAAGCGAATATAAGACTTCACTCCAATTCTGTCGAATGAGAATCGTATGAAGGGCTCCCAAACTGGAATGCCTTGGGTCGACTGGACGGCTCGGCACATCGCCGATCCAGTTGTCCGGTTGCGCTTTTTGCGCGCCGCCGCTCCGGTGTGGCAACGCAAACCGGGAGGCAGATGGCGCCGGTGGCTGTGGTTGACGCTTGGAGGAGGCTTAACGCTTCTCGCGATCCTGTGGCTTCTCACCACGGTCGGATTCCTTGAGACGAAAAACGGGAGGACATCCGCTGCTGGAAGTGTGGCCGGGCTAGCGGTCCCAACCATCGCATCCCAGTCAGATTCCGACTCTGCCGTTCCGTCCGTTCCTAAGCAGGACGCGCGACAGGAGATCTGGTCCATAGAAAAAACCGCAGCCTTTGAAACCTACAGTAACGGGCTGAGGATCGACAATAAGTTCTCGACCCGCAATCATCCGCGCTCCTATCTGGCATTCGCCGCTGCGCCCTCACACGCCAACGAAGCACGCACGAATCCCGCCGGCATCGTCTTTCATACCACCGAGAGTCTGCAAGCGCCTTTCGTTCCGGAACAAAACCGCAAACTGATGAAAGTGGGCGAGGCCCTACTCGAATATGTAAAGCCGAAAAGGGCTTATAACTTCGTGATCGACAGGTTCGGAAGAGTTTATCGGATAGTTCAGGAGACAGACGCTGCCGAGCACGCAGGATACTCCGTGTGGTCCGATGAGCAGTGGCTCTACCTCAACTTGAACGAAAGTTTCTTAGGCGTCGCCGTAGAAACGCGCACGCAACCAGGTCAGATTGAGACCGCCGTAACGGCTGCCCAGATCAGGGCGATCGCCATGCTGACGGAAATGCTTCGCAACCGCTTCCATATCCCCGCCGTGAACTGCGTGACCCACGCCCAGGTATCGGTAAGCCCGGCGCGAATGCTGGCGGGATATCACATGGATTGGGCTTCCTCTTTTCCCTTCGAAGAGGTTGGACTGCCGGACAATTACGCGCGGCCACTGCCCGCGGTCGCTGCCTTCGGATTCGAATGCGATACCAGCTATTCGCGAACCGGAGGATTCCGCCTTTCGGAAGGCGCGAGACTGGGCGCGCAAGACTTGGCAAAACGGGCTGCGCTGGCGGGAATGAGCGTACCCGCCTATCGCAAGACTCAACAAAGGCGCTATCGGGAAAGCCTGGCCGCAACTCGCGGAGCGGCTATCAGTCACGAAGGCGATTGAGCCGAAAGGCTACACCCGATAGTCATCCTGTTTCCACTTCTTCACTTCCTTCTTAATATCGATGGGCTTCGTACCATCTTTGGCCGCGCGTTGCGCCAGAGCCACGAACTCGGCATCCGAAGCGAAACGCAAAGCCACAATCTGCAGGGTGGTCAACCGCGCGTCGAGCAGTTTGCCGGTCATGGCGAAATGGCGCAGGTTTTCCTCCGCGCGAATCGCGCGATCTTGCGCCTTAAGGGCGAAGATGCGCGCGCAAAGCGCCGTCAGGATAGCGGCCAAGCTCAACGCCACAATAAGCGCGGCGTTGTACAGGCGCTCGTGATCTCCAAGAGAGTGGACTAGATTAACGATAGAGCCAATGAACGTGACTAACAGCAGCGGCAAAAGCAGGAAGTGGAATATAGGCACCGTGCGGCGGTGATTGGCGTAATTTTGGCTATCCATTGTGGAATCATTCTAACGCCATCAACTCAGTGGCCGAATCCGCGCGCCGCGGCGAATTGACCTCGCGGCCCGCGTGCGATATCAATAACCAAGGAGTCTTGATGCCTAATCGCCGTAATTTCCTGCGGTCGGCCTTCGCCGCCCCCTTCCTCACCTCCGCCGCCGAGGCGCAGGACCACGGCCTTGCGCCCGCGCCAACCAATGCCAATAATGCGGGCTATTGGGCCAAAGTGCGCGAACAGTTTCCGCTCGCGCGCGACAAAGTCTTTTTCAACAACGGCACCATCGGCGCCATGCCGAAACCCGTGGTCGACCGCATGACGGCCGAGATTCACCGAATGGCCACCGACGTCGCAGAGTGGGATTATCGCGGGCAGGAATGGATTGGCGGCTACGGCGATTATCCGGATCTGCGCGGCAAGATGGCAAAACTCCTGAACGCTGATGAAAAAGAGATCTCGTTGACCGAAAACAACACCTGCTCGATGAGCTATGTTGCCAGCGGGCTCAATCTGCCCGCCAATGCGGAGATTCTGATCACCGACCAGGAGCATCCCGGCGGACAGAGTTCCTGGCTAAACGCGGTGAAGCGGCACGGCGGCGTCGTCACAAAGATGGTGATACCGAAGCCGGTGCAAAGTGCGGATGAGGTGTTTGAGATAGTGAAACGGTCCATCACGCCGCGTACCCGAGTGATTGAGATTTCGCATATGATTTCGGCGAGCGGCGCGATTTTGCCGGCCAAGGAGATCTGCGCCGAGGCGCGCTCGCGCGGCATCTTTACGGTGCTCGACGGCGCCCAGACGGTGGGGCATATCCCGGTCGACGTCAAAGACTTGGGCTGTGACGCATATGTCGGCTGCTTCCATAAGTGGCTGCTTGCGCCGGCCGGCAATGGGTTCCTGTACCTGAGAGCCGATCGCAACCGTGAGGTTTGGCCGAGCATCTGCAGCGGGAATTACGACAACGAGAAGGACAACGGCTACCGTCTTTCGCAGCGTGGTACGGGTAGCCTGCCGGTGCTGGTAGGCGCCGATGCGGCCATGGATTTCCATTTCCAAATTGGCCCGGCGCGCGTGCAGCAGCGCATCAAATATCTGGGTGACTATCTTCGCGATGGACTGCGCGGCATTCCGAAGGTGAAGCTCTACACGCCCTCCGATGCCAAACTCAATGCCGGAATCACGGTGTACGGCATCGATGGCTACAACGGTGCGCAACTGCAAGACGAAATGTGGCGCCGCGGCAAACTGAGACCGCGCTCGTCCGCCGGCATCGCGCTGCGGCAAAGCACGCATATCTTCAACAGTCCGGAAGAGATCGATCGCACGCTAAAAATCGTGCGCGAGTTAGCCAAAGCATAAAATTAATCAACGTCTCGCCCCGCCTCTGCCGATCAAATTTCTGCTTGCGTTCGCGATTATCTTGACCTATCATCAATAGGCGAACAAAAAGCGAAGTAGAAGAAAAGGGGCCCGAAAGGAGACCTATGACGATCGCCGAATCGATTCTTCCCGAATTCGATCACGAGTCGGCCAACACCCGCAAAATGCTGGAGGCCGTACCCGATGACCAACTGAACTTTAAACCGCACGAAAAGAATTGGCCCATGGCGGGCCTGATCACGCATGTTGCCAGGATTCCGAACTGGGGTCTGGAGACAATGAAGACCGAGTCGCTTGACTACACAAACTATACGCCCCCGCCTGCAGTGAAATCCCGTAACGAGGCGCTGGAATTGTTCGATAAATTCACCGCGGAAACCCGCGAGGCGATCGCGGCTGCGCCGGATGAAGTGTTTTTCAAAGATTGGAGCCTGAGCGCCAACGGACAAACCTTTTTCACCATGCCCCGCCTCGCCGTCTTGCGCTCATTCGTCTTTAATCACGCCATCCATCATCGGGCGCAACTGGGCATGTATCTCCGGTTGTGCGGCGCAAAGGTTCCTGGGATGTACGGGCCTTCCGCCGACGAAACTATGTAGACCTTGGCGTAGCCTCTCCCTGGGCATCTCCCTCCCATCGGAAGATCACGCCGGAAACCGCTCGCGGACGAACTGCATCGCCTCCCCCGAAGTCTGCAGTTCGCCTTCGAGCTGGGCGTCTTCCACGGCGGTAAGAATCTGCGAAAACCTGGGACCGGGCTGGTAACCGGCGCCAATCAGATCCGTTCCCGTCAGCAGCGGCGCAGGCCTTAGCCGCTCTTCGGTGTACTCGTTCAATTTACGGCGAACTGTTTCGTAGGCTTCGAAATTGCGATTGCTCGACGAAACGTCCAGGCGGTGCAGTTCGAGATGTTCTTCGAATTTTGCGGTACGCAGGAAGCGCCGGAGCGTGCTCTCCTTCATTTTTCCGACGTCTTTGAACTTCATGTGATTGGCAATCAGCGCCTCGATCTGTTCCATGTCGTCGCGCGAGAATCGCAGCCGGTTTAGAATGGCGCGAGCCAGATGCACGCCTTCTTCCACATGGCCGTCGAAGCGAATGCGGTCTGCGACGCGAAACGTCGGGGGCTTGCCAACATCATGCAGCAACGCGCCCCAGGCGAGCGTAGCGGACGGATGCTCTAACTGTTCCAGGAGCAGTAGCGTATGCCGCCAAACGTCGCCTTCGGGATGATATTGCGGCGGCTGCTCCACTCCCTTCATCACGGCAATTTCGGGCAGCAGGACCGGTAACAGGCCGGTAGTATCCAGCAATTCGAATCCGTAGCGGGCGCCCCCTTCGGTGAGTATGCGTGTTAACTCCTCCCGGATGCGCTCCGCCGAAACCTTGGCGATTAGCGGCGCATTCTCGCGCATGGCCTCAAACGTAGCGGGGGCAATCTGAAATTTGAGACGCGCGGCGAAACGAACCGCGCGCAGCAGGCGCAGATGGTCCTCACGAAAACGGGCGTTGGCATCACCTATCGCGCGGACTACGTGGTTTCCCAGATCGGCGCGTCCGCCAACGAAATCCAGCAACTCACCGGAATCAGGATCGAGCAGGAGTCCATTGATCGTGAAGTCGCGGCGGCGGGCGTCTTGCGCGGGATCGGTTTCGAAGTGCACCGTGTCCGGGCGGCGTCCATCGGTATACTCCTGGTCGCTGCGGAACGTCGCGACTTCGATCTGCTCGAAGATTTTACGCACCAATACCACTCCGAAATGCGCGCCGACGCGGCCGGCGTTGGGGAAGAGGTCCATAATGCGGTCCGGGCGCGCATCCGTAGCAACATCGTAATCTTTTGGTTTCACGCCGAGCAGAACATCGCGCACGCAGCCGCCCACCAGATAGGCGCGGTGGCCGGCGGTACGCAGTTTGGCTATCACCTCGCGAGCAAGGGCTTCGTCGTCCATCCACCGCCCACTATAACGCCGCGGAAGTTAGGGACGCAGGTATCCTGCCACCACCCAATAGCGCGGCGTAGATTGCGTAGCGCGAATCACGCGGAAGCGGATTTCGTTGCTGCTTCAAATTATTTATGCGAAAAGGGCGAAGTCAAGAACTGCAATCGGTTTACACCAGACTTTTGTCTTTCTTAGAGCTTCGCCATGACCTGGAACGCGAACATCAAGGCATACGCTTTACTGCCAGATACAGAGCGTCACGCAAAGCGCTCCACTCAGTTTCCAGGACGCCTTCTACTTTCCTGATGTTTTTCCGGTGTTCTTACGGCGCGACGTCATCCCTTCAGAAGAAATCGAAACGCATAATCGCCCGCTAGATGTTGCCTAAGGATAATTGTTGTACCATACAACTAATTGTGAAAATTCGCGACATTCGCGCCACCACGGTCACGGTGCCGCTGGAAGCTCCCTTGCGGCATGGCAACGGTTGTCATTGGGGCCGGTTCGTGCGCACGATTGTCGAGGTGGAAACGGATAATGGCCTCATCGGCCTGGGCGAAATGGGCGGCGGGGGCGAATCGGCTGAAGCCGCAATTCGTGGCCTGAAGGCCTACTTAATCGGCCGCGATCCGGCCCGGCTTGAGGAGATGCGATTCCTCATCGCCAACCCCACAGCGTCGTTGTATAACAACCGGACCCAACTGCTGGCGGCGCTGGAATTCGCGTGCCTCGATATCCTGGGACAAGCCTGGGGCGTTCCGGTCTCTGAAATACTGGGCGGCCGTCTACGCGACCGTGTTCCCTTCGCAAGCTATCTGTTTTTTCGCTATCCCAATCCCTCCACCGGTTTGGGGGAAACGCGGACAATCGAGCAACTGGTGGAACTTGCGTCCTCGCTCAAGCGCCGCTTCGGCTTTACCACCCATAAGTTAAAGGGTGGCGTGTTTCATCCGGACTATGAGGTGGAAGCGTACCGCGCCGTCGCCCATGCCCTTCCCGGCGATTCGTTTCGTTTCGATCCCAATGGAGCGCTTTCCACAGAGCAGGCGATCCGCTTCGGCCAAGCGATTGAAGACCTACACAACGATTATCTGGAAGACCCGGTTTATGGGATGAACGGCATGCGGCGCACGCGTCAAATGGTGCGTATTCCGCTTGCCACTAACACCGTAGTGGTTAATTTTGAGCAGCTTGCGGCCAACGTCTTGGATACCGCGGTCGACGTAATCCTTCTCGACACCACGTTTTGGGGCGGCATTCGCCCTTGCATCAAGGCCGCTGGGGTTTGCGAGACGTTTCAACTCGGCGTCGCCGTGCATTCCTCGGGCGAGCTCGGCATACAACTCGCCACCATGCTTCACTTAGGCGCGGCCATACCAAATCTCTCCTTCGCGGCGGACGCCCACTATCATCATTTGACGGACGATATTATCGAGGGCGGCCCGATGCAATACGAAAATGGCGCCATCCGGGTCCCTGATACGCCGGGTCTTGGCGTCAAACTGAACTATGAGAAACTGCGTGAATATAGCGAACTTTACCGCCGTTTAGGCTCGTATCCTTATGATCAAGATCCTGGACGTCCAGGTTGGACGCCCACGATTCCCAACTCGCGTTGGGCGGACCCCAATGATGACCGCAAACCACCAATTCCGTCTTAAATAAGGAACCCATGCTACCCGAACAGTGGGAAATCTTCAAGCGCGCCGCCAGCCTGGAAAAGCTGGACAAGATTCCGATGGCGCTGATTATCGACAGCCCGTGGATGCCCGGATACCTGGGAATCAAACACCTCGACTACTATCTCGATCCGGAAGTGTGGTTCCAGGCGAATTTGCAGATTATGCGCGAATTCCCGGAGATCATTTTCATTCCTTCGTGGTGGATGGAATACGGTATGGCGGCCGAGCCTTCCGTGCTCGGGGCCAAGATAAAGTTTTGGCAGGATAATACGCCCAGCGAATACCACACGCTGTATCGCCTTGAGGATATCGATCAGTTTCCCGAGTATGAAGTGGATGCCGACGCTTTCGCGGCCCTAACCTTGCATCGCATTGGCATGCAGCGGCAACGCATTTTCGACAACGGCTACATTCTACCTATGGTCACGGCGCGCGGACCGCTTTGCACGGCCGGATTCGTTCGCGGCACCACCCATTTCATGATCGACCTGGTGGAAGATCCCGTTGGCGCGCACCGCCTGATCGACCTTTGCACGCGCGTGATCATCGATTGGCTGAAGGCGCAGCACAAAGCCATGGGTGACAAGGTGGAGAGCATCTTCATTCTTGACGATATCGTGGGCTTCATCAACGAAGAGCATTATATGGAGTTCGCGCATCCCTATTTGAAACGTATTTGCGATGCGTTTCCCAAGGAATGGGTGAAGGTCTATCACAATGACGCCGAAGTGGACGCCTGTCTCGATCATCTTCCCGACGCCGGTTTCCACGTATTGAATTGGGGAAAACAAAAGGATATTCGCGAGGTAAAGCGGCGCGTGGGCAAGCGCATGTGCCTGATGGGAAACGTAAACCCGCTCGAAATCGCCGTGCGCGGAACCCCCGCGGAGGTGAAGGCCGCCACGCTGGATGTGCTCGAAGGCTCCGAAGGCGAGGGGGTCATTCTTTCTGTAGGCGGCGGCACGAGCCCCGGCATGCCGCGCGAAAACATTGTCGCGATGCTGGATGCGTTGGCGGATTTCAACGGACGGAGGGGATAATGGCAGCGATCGATTATGCCCTGATGAACCAGTATCTCTACGAGGGCAAGGCTAAGGAAGTCGAACAGATGACCAAGGACGCGCTGGCCGAAGGACGCGCCGTGCAGGAGGTTCTCAACGAAGGCCTAATTGCGGGTATGAGCGTGGTAGGCGAGGACTTCAAGCATAATGTGCTCTACGTGCCCGAGGTGCTCATTGCGGCTCGCGCCATGAAAGCCGGGATGGCCGTTTTGAAGCCGTTATTGAGCGCGAAGGAAGGCGGCGCCCAGCCCATTGGCGTATTGCTGATGGGAACGGTGCGCGGCGATCTGCACGATATCGGCAAGAATCTGGTCTGCATGATGGCGGAGGGCGCCGGCTTCGAAGTTCACGACATCGGGGTGGATCAAAGCGTCGAGAAGTTCATGGCGGCGGCGGCCAAGTGCAACCCCACCATCATCGGCATGAGCGCCCTTCTTACCACCACCATGACGTACATGAAGACGGTAATCGATGGGTTCGAAGCGGCTGGATTAGGACACATCAAAATGGCTGTGGGCGGTGCGCCCATCAGCCAGATGTTCGCCGATGAGATCGGCGCCGATGGCTACGGCGTGAATGCGTCGGCGGCGGTAGATCTTTTCCTGCGTTTGGCGGCGAAGCAGGTTGCGGCATAGATGACCACGGTCCTCATCAACGGGGCGCAGGTAGAGGCTTCGGCCGAAGCGACGTTGTTCGAGCTTGCCGAGGCCGCCGGGATTCGTGTACCCACTTCATGCCGCAAGCAGGGAAAGTGCAAGGAATGCATCGTCGAGATTACGGAAGGTGCGGAATGCCTTTCCGCGCGCACGGAATTTGAAGAGCATCTGCGAGGCGCCTTTCGCCTCTCTTGCCAAACGCGGGCAGTCGCTCAAGGCGGCGTCGTGCGCTGCCACACGATGCGCCGCGGCACAATGCAGATCAGTGCGACAGGCTTTGGTCGCGAAGCGCGGTTTCGCCCCACGGACAGGCCGGCTGGCCTATCGCATTTTGGCCTGGCGCTGGATTTGGGAACGACCACCGTTGTTTTGCGGCTCGTGAATTTGAATACCGGCGAGATCGTGGCCGCGTCCTCTTTCGAGAACCCGCAACGCTTTGGCGGCTCCGAGGTTATGTCGCGAATTCAATACGACACCGACCATCGCGGCAAGCTTTTGATGCGAACATTGGCCGGTTATCTTACCCACGCAATCGAAGAGTTCCCGGTCGATCCGATGGAGATCGGCGAAATGGTGGTCGTGGGGAATTCCACCATGCGCGATCTCTTTTTTGCGCTCAACGTTTATTCCATCGGACAGAACCCTTATCGCTCCATCACCGAAATCGAAGCGGCGGAAGGGAAGCGCGCCACCACCAGCCTGACCAGCACAGGCCGCCAGAGCCTGTTGCCCATCCATCCCGAGGCGCGTGTTTGGGGCGCGCCCATCATCAGCGGGCACGTGGGCGCCGATGCCGCCGCGTGCATGCTCGCAGTCGATCTGGGTAACGAAGAGCGCCTCACCGCAATCATGGACATCGGCACCAACACCGAGCTCATCATAGGCAATCGTCATCGCATGATGGCCGCGTCGTGTCCAGCGGGTCCGGCATTCGAGGGCGGCGCGATCGCTTGCGGCATTCCGGCGCTCGAGGGCGCCATCGAAGATGTTTCCATCGATGAGCGCGGCGTCTTTCACCTGACCGTGATCGGCGGCGGCGCGCCACAAGGCATCTGCGGGTCGGGCCTGGTAGCGCTATTGAGCGAATTGCTGCGCACAGGCCGCATGAACCAGATGGGGCGTTTTACCGATGGCGCTTCCCGCATTGAAATCGCGCCCGAACACGGCATTTACTTCCTCGAGAGCGATATCAATGAACTTGCCCAAGCCAAGGGCGCGAACGCCGCCGGCTTGCACACCGTGTTCCGCGAATACGGCATCGACTTCGACGAAATTGAGGTCTTCTACCTTGCCGGTGGCTTTGGCCGTCACATCGGCGTAGAAGCGGCGCAACGCATTGGGCTCATCCCCAAAATACCCGTATCCCGCGTAGTGCAGGCGGGGAACGCTTCCATCGAAGGCGCTACCATTGCGCTGCTCTCCCAGGGAAAACGCGCCGAAATGGAAACGATGGTGCGCCGCGTCGAACATTGCCGCCTCGAAACCCACCCGGACTTTTTCGATTTCTTTGTGGAAGGTTGCCAATTCAAGCCCATCGAACGGCTTCGTGAGGTTGCCGCGGCATGGAATTAATCGACACGTCGCCCGCCGTCCTCGTCGATCCCGCAGAATACAAACGCCTACTCGGCTATCCGCGCGATTTCGAGTGGGAGGGCCGTTCGCGTGAACTGGCGGAATGGGCGCAGGCGTGGTACGCGGAGAACGGCCATCCCTGGCTCTACGCGCGACAGGCGGCGAATCTTGTAATAGAGGAGGGCGCGATCCGGATCGAAGGCGTCAGTTTCGCCACCGAGCGTCTGCTCCATACTTTACGCGAGGCGGAAGCGGACGGCGCTGTCATTGTTGCCGTTGGTGGGGGGAGCGAAGTCGATCACGCAACCGCGCAGCTTTGGCGGGAAGAGAAGCCCGACGAATACTTCTTTCTGGAGATGTACGGTTCAGCCGTGGTTGAACATCTGGTAGCCGCCGCGGGCGTGCGCCTTTGCGAGTGGGCCGCGGAGCGCGGCATGGCCGTCTTACCCCACTACAGCCCCGGCTATCCCGAGTGGGACATTGCCGATCAGCCTCGGCTGCTGCAACTGGTGCACGGCGCGCTTCCCTGCCCCATTCGCGCGCTCGATTCCGGAATGCTGTCTCCCAAGAAAACGCTCCTTGCGGTTTTCGGATTGACGCATCGAACCGCCGGAATCACGCCCCTCGCCGAGCTGGTTCCTTGTCAGAACTGTTCCTTAACGCCCTGCCAATATCGCCGGGCGCTGACTCTCGGGGCAAAGTATCAGGTGAACGCGAAAGCCTTGCGGCGCTGGGCGGCGGAGCGCCTGTCGCTCGAAGAACGCGCCGACGGCGTCATCGAAGCGCTGTTCCGCTACGACGGAACCACCTGCAATAACATGGGACATCCGCTGGCGTTCGAATATCGCGTGGAGCTTGGGCCGCGCGAGGAACAGTATCCTATACGCGAGCAGCATTGCGCGCCGGCGCCCGGCGATACAGGCCACGCTTCCATGTGTAAGTTCGCCGCTGGCGAGTTACTGCGCGAGATCGAAGAGGAAAAACCCCTGGCTGGCCGGCCGTTGGATGAAGTGATCGCCTGGCGCCGGGCCGTATCGCCCGCGGGCTGCTATTGCGAGCCAACCAGCCGCGAGCATAAATGGGGCCTGGTGCTCGAAACCATTCACTACGCGCTATCCAACCGGCAATGAAGAAGACCCTGCAACAAGCGATTCAAGAGCGCCCGCTATTAGGCGACGGAGCCATGGGCACGCAACTCATGTTTGCCGGGCTCGAACAGGGCGCCTGCGGCGAGGCGTGGAATCTGACGCATCCCGAACGAGTGCTCGCCATTCAGCGCCGTTACGCGGAAGCGGGCTCCGATTGCATTCTCACCAATACCTTCGGCGGCTCGCGCATCATGCTCAACCGCCATTCCTACGCCGACGATGTAGCCGCCGTCAACCGCGCCGGCGTCGAAATTGCGCGCCAGGCGTTCGACGGACGCCCCGGCTATGTGATCGGCGACATCGGTCCCTTCGGCGGCCTCATGGAGCCCTACGGTGATTTCACCGAAGAGACCGTGCGCGCCGCGTTTCGCGAGCAAGCCAAGGCGCTGGTGGATGCGGGGGCCGACGCGATCATTATCGAAACGCAAACCTCGCTCGAAGAGTTGGAGATCGGCATTGAGGCTGCCAAAGAGGCAGGAGCGGCCTGCGTGATTGGATCGCTAGCCTATGACATCACGCGCGACGGATCCACGTTTCGCACCATGATGGGCGTCGACCCCGAGCGCGCCGCGGAGTTCATGCAGGAACACGGCGTGGATATCGCCGCCCTGAATTGCGGCACTGGCATGGATATGGAGCGCGCGCGGCATGCCGTGGAGCGCTATCGCAAAGTCGCAAACCTTCCTGTAATGGCGCAACCCAATGCCGGCCAGCCCAAGCTGGTGAATATGAAAGTAGTCTATGATGAAACGCCACAGCAGATGGTGGGCGGCGTCGCGCCGCTCCTCGATGCGGGGGCGGCCATAGTGGGCGCATGCTGCGGCAGCACGCCCGAGCATATCCGCGCATTCCGAGCCGCTATCGACCAGTGGAGCCGGGAACATGAAATACAAGCTGTGTAATATCGACGCCGCGGTGAAGGAAAAGCTGCCGCGGTTCACGGACGACAAATCCGGCATCGGCGTTCACTACGTGGATGCCTATCTGAAGCCGATGAATGCCACCTTGGAAAATGGCGCGGTGGTGAAGTGCAAACGCCGCGGATTGAAAATTATGCTTTCCGCGGGCGAGAAAAAAGGCGAGGGATTAATGCGCCGGTTGGGCGTGAGCGCAGATCCCATCGTAATGCTCGACGCCGCTTTGCAAGAAGCAGCCATCTCAGCCGGCATCGAACTCAGCGTCGAAGACGGAGGCATTTACCTCGTATGCTGAGCCGCAGGCTAACGGGCGCGCTCGCTTGCGCCGCCGCCCTCCTCACCTGCTCCGCCGCCTACGCGGAAACTGGAATGGATGCATGGCTGCGCTATGCACCGCTGGACGAACCGGCGCTGACGCAATACCGCCAGGCAATACCAGCAAGCGTGATCAATCTCGCCAACACGCCTTTGCAGCGGACTGCGCGCGAGGAAGTGATTCGCGGCATTCGCGGCATGTTGGGACGAACGCTGCGCGCCGCTAAGTCCGTTCCGTCTGACGGCGTGATCGAAATCGGCACGCTGGAGCAGCTTCACATGCTCGGCGATCTGCCCGCGGATAGCTATTGGCTGAAGTCATCCGGCCACGTGATCCTGATTGGCGGCGCCGGCGATCGCGGCGCGCTCTATGGCGCGTTCGCTTTGTTGCGAAAGATCGCGATGGGCGAATCGCTAGCCAATCTCGATGAAAAGCAGACACCCCACGTCGCCATCCGCTGGACCAATGAATGGAACAATCTCGATGGCACGATCGAACGCGGATACGGCGGCCGGTCCATTTTCTGGGACGGCCTGAAGGCCCGCGCCGATCTCTCGCGCGCAACCGACTATGCGCGCCTGCTGGCATCTCTCGGCATCAATGGTTGCTCGATCAATAACGTGAATGCCAATCCACGGGCGCTGGCATCCGATTTCATCCCGGAAATCGCGCGCGTCGCGGACGCCATGCGGCCGTGGGGCGTGCGCGTGGCGATCGCCGTCGATTTCGGAAGCCCGAAAACCATCGGCGGCTTGGACACGTTCGATCCGCTCGATCCCAAGGTAGCCGCGTGGTGGGCGGCAAAGGCAGATGAAATCTACAAAGCCATTCCCGATTTTGGAGGGATGGTACTCAAAGCCGATTCGGAAGGGCGCGTCGGACCGTCCACTTACAACCGTTCCCACGCCGACGCGGCCAACGTGGTTGCACGCGCCCTCAAACCGCATGGCGGCCTGCTGTTCTATCGTGGCTTCGTCTACGACCACCACATGGATTGGCAAAACCCTAAGAACGACCGAGCCCGCGCCGCCTATGACAACTTCCACGAGTTGGACGGCAAATTCGAAGACAACGCCATCGTGCAGGTGAAGAACGGCCCCATCGATTTCCAGGTGCGCGAGCCCGCTTCGCCCCTCTTCGGCGCCATCCCCAAAACGGCCGAATCGATTGAGCTGCAAATCACCCAGGAGTATTTCGGACAGGCGCGGCACACCGTGTTTCTGGTTCCGATGTGGAAAGAGACGCTCGATTTCGACATGCGTGAATCGGCAAGCCACCCGACGCCTGTCAAGGCGCTGGTGCGTGCGTTCGTCGGCGTTTCGAACGTAGGACTGGACGACACCTGGTATGGCAATCATCTTTCGCAAGCCAACCTTTACGGCTTCGCGCGCCTCGCCTGGAATCCCGATCTTTCCTCGAACCAGATCGCATCAGAATGGACACGCCTCACTTTCGGCGACGATCCCAAGGTGAATGAGACCGTCAATTCCATGCTGCTCAGTTCCTGGCGCACCTACGAAAACTATACCGGTCCGCTGGGATTGCAAACGCTCACCGACATCACCGGCAACCACTACGGCGTAAACATCGAAGCGTCGGAGCGCAACGGTTGGGGCCAGTGGCATCGCGCCGATGAGAAGGGTGTTGGCATGGATCGCACCACTGCCACGGGAACCGGATATATCGGCCAATACAGTGCTCCTGTAGCCGCGACATTCGAATCGCTGACTACGTGTCCCGACGACCTGCTGCTCTTCCTGCACCATGTTCCATATACCTACAAGCTGCACTCCGGAAAAACAGTGATCCAATCCATCTACGATTCTCACTACGAAGGCGCGGCGGCTGTCGAAGATTACGTTCAGCAATGGCGATCGCTGCGCGGCCGAGTCGACGATGCGCGCTACCAAGCCGTGCTGGCACAGCTCGAATATCAGGCCGGCCAAACCGAAGTCTGGCGCGACGCGGTAAATACGTGGTTCGCGAAAGCGTCTGGAATTGCCGACGCGAAGGACCGCGTGGGCGGCAATCCTGGCAGGTACGAAGCAGAATCGATGAAGCTCGAAGGCTACACGGTGAGCGGCGTTACGCCCGCCGAAGATGCATCCGGCGGCAAAGCGGTGATCTGCCCTGCCGCATCGTGCGCCGCCAGCTTCCAATACACTGGCGCGGCGGGATGGTACACGCTGCACGTCGAATACTTCGACACATCCGATGGCGCCGCGCGCTACAAGCTCACAATCAACGGCCAGCCGATTGACGCATGGAGCGCAACGCTCGCCGACTGGACGACAGCCACCGCGCCGCAGCGACGGCGCCTCGATTCCACCTCATCCACGCGGCGATTGATCGAAGGCGTGGCCTTACGGCCGGGCGATACCGTGCGACTCGAAGGCTCGCCCGACAAAACGGAACGGGCGGCATTCGATTACATTGAAATTGCGCCCGTGGCGCACTGAAAACATGCTCCTCTACAAAACAACTACAGGTTGGCAGCAGGAAGAGCCCGCTGGCACTCCTCTCGCGCCCATTGATGCCCAGGAAGTTTGGGCCGCCGGCGTTACCTATTTCCGCAGCCGCACTGCGCGCATGGCCGAATCGGAAGTCGCCGGCGGCGGCAGTTTCTACGACCGGGTCTACAGCGCCGACCGTCCGGAGCTCTTTTTTAAGGCTCTGGCGCATCGCGTCGCAAATCCGGGTGAAAAGGTGCGAATCCGCCGCGATTCGAAATGGAATGTTCCCGAACCGGAGTTGGCGCTGGTGATTTCGGCCGCGGGCAAGATAACCGGCTACACCATCGGCAATGACATGAGTTCTCGGGATATTGAAGGCGAGAATCCGCTGTATCTGCCGCAAGCCAAGGTATACGACCGCTCTTGCGCCCTGGGCCCGGCGATCCTCGTTTCGGACGAACCGATGCCTTCCACAACCGCCATTAGTCTCGAGATCCTTCGCGGCGGCGCCATCGCTTTTTCCGATTCCACCACGCTCGCCTCCATGAAGCGCCGGCCCGATGAGCTGGTGGAATACCTGTACCGTGAAACCAGCTTTCCCAATGGCTGCATTCTGCTCACGGGCACGGGCGTTATTCCGCCTGACACTTTCACCTTGCAATCGGGCGATGAGATCGCGATATCGATCACAGGCATCGGTACGCTCCGTAATACAGTGGAGTGATCCCGCTTACTCCAGGTTCTCGTTAAGAACGCGCGCCAGCCGTGCGCCGGCCTTTTCGATCTGTTCCTTGATCAAAGGGTCGGCCTTCTGTTCGTAGGCCGCGTCGATCACGTAGGGCTTAGTCTTGTCTGTGGTCTTAGGCAGAGCGCCGTAAACAATTTTCACCGACACCCTGTGGCACTGTTCCGCCCAATCCTCTACGCTTCCCTTCGACCACTTTTTGGCGTGCTTCATCGATTCCGCGGATAACACCGGAAACAGCGCGTTCTCACTACCCATGGGACCCAATAAACCGCTGTCCCAGAGGCTGTGTAGATTCGTCTGCCGCCCTTTGAAATCCACGTGCTTATCGTTGCCGCCCTTGTCTTTGTCGTCGGAGCTGTGAAGCGGTTGGTGCATATCGCCGATAAAGTGGATCACGAACATCAATGCCTCGCGACGCTGCGTAGCCGGAGCATTCGGATTGCGCAAGATCGCCTCAAAATCTTCGATCTTCTGAACTACGCAATCGCCCTTAGCGCAATCGCGAGCCATATCGCGATGCCGCTTGTCGATAGGAATGTCGATGTAATGCCACGCTCCCGTTTCAGGGCGCTGCCGGCGGATGCTGTCGGCCCAACTGGCTACTGACGCCATCGATACACCCGGGCCAAGTATCGCGAGCACCTTGGCATGGACCTCGGGGGTCAATTGCGCCTCGGCAATACGGGCAATCAGGTCGTGGCCTTCGGGCCCCCAGGCGTATATCGGCAGAGCCGCGCACAGGAGCAGGGCCAACGCTATTTTTCGCATGAACAAACAAGGGTATCATTTCGAAGCGGTACGGACCGGCGCAAAGGGGATTCACGTCCCACGGCGGGACATCGCTTCCCAAAAGCGGACGCGGAATGTCTGCCAATCGCCAACCAACCCAGCGTCGGCCGTGGCGCCCGGCGTGCTTTGACCGGCCTCTGTAGCAGGAGGCGCTTATGCCCAGGAAGGAACGCATTCGCGAGGCCGTCACCAGTCTCGCCAATCCCAATTACTTGACGGAGCGCGCGGCGGCCGGTTGGCGGCTCGCAGCCATCGAATGGGAGCGCGATGTTGCCGAACAGGACCCCCAACCGCCCGCCTGGTCGGAAGAAATCCCTTATGGGATGCAGGTTTCCGAGGATGGCACACGTCTGATCGAGAATCCATCGGAAACCGAAATTGTCATTCTCGCGCTCGATATGATCGTTGAGGATTGCCCTCTGTCCCAGGTGTCGAGCGAGATGAACCGCCGCGGATATCGCATGCGCGATGGCACGCCCTGGACGCCCACCGTCCTTTTCACCATGCTTCCACGCATGATCCAGGTGGGACCGCGCGTCTTTTCGAGCGAGCAGTGGATGTCCAGGCGCCAAAAGCTGCCGCGCGTAGTTTAAGCTGGGGCTTAACGCCCCATGCGAACCCTTCGCACCTATCTTCTGCTCGCGGCTTTCGTCGCCCTGCGCGCCTTCGGAAATCTCGCGCTCGCGCTGGGAACCAAGCGATTTCCGCAGGCTCTTTCCATCCACCCGGCGGCTTATCTGGCCGCGATGATCGACCCTTTCTCGGCTGCCGGAATCGCCATGCTGATTCTTTCCATCTTTGCGCGCATGGCAGTTTTTAGCGTCGCCGATTTAAGCTTCGTGTTGCCGGTGACGGCAGTAGGCTACGTCCTGGCGGCGCTACTGGGGCACGCCATCTTGTCAGAACCCGTTAGCGGCGCGCGTTGGCTGGGAACGGTATTGATCTTTCTTGGCGCAGCGCTAGTGGGCTCTACGCCCCGCAACACAACTGAGCCTGCGCAATGAAATGGCTACTGCTCAGTTTGATGATCGCCGCCACCGCCGCCAGCGACCTGCTGCAAAGCCGGGCCATGAAACGGGAGGGCGATGTCACGGATGCGAAGGGCGGCCTCGCGCGTCTGCCTCGGATTCTTGCAGCCAACCGCGATCTTATTCTTTCCATCGCGTGCCTGGCGTTTTCCTTTTTCGCCTTCATGGCGCTGGTGCAGGCAGAGCCTTTGAGCTTCGCCGTGCCGGCCTCGGCGGGAAGCTTTATCGTAGAGACGATTCTCGCCCGGCTGGTCTTAAAAGAAAGGATTGGACCACGGCGCCTTGCCGGTACGCTGCTAGTGCTGTGCGGCGTGATCCTGGTAGCCCGGTAGCTACTTCACGCCCGACATCAGCTTCACGGTCGGTTTGATCAATATAGCCAACACTACGGCTGCGATCAACGCTGACGCCGCCACCGTGCCGAACAACTGCGGCAGCGGCATGGAATCGAAGAGCGATCCGGCGCGTCCCGCCAACCAGTTGCCTATGGCCGTTCCCAGGAACCAGATGCCCATCACGAATCCCGCCGCGCGCGCAGGCGCCAACTTAGTCATAGCGCTTAATCCGATCGGGCTCAGGCAAAGCTCGCCGAGCGTCTGCAGCAGATAGCATCCAACCAACCACCACGGCGAAACGTTCGCGCCCGTGGACGCGGGAACCATCAATGCAAACGCCAGGCCCCCGAAAACCAATCCCAGGGTGAACTTTGCCGGGCTCGAAGGCTCGCGGCGCCCCATCGCCAGCCATATCCACGCGAACACCGGCGCGAGCGAGATCACGAACAGCGGCTGCACCGATTGAAACCAGCTAGCCGGAAACTGATAGCCAAACAACAGCCGGTTCGTATTCTTCTCTCCGAAAAGATTGAGCGATGACCCGGCCTGCTCGAACGATGCCCAGAAAATCGCCTCCGCCAGAAACAGCACTAAGATCGCGACCGAACGCTTACGCTCCTTGCCCGACCATCCCTTGCCAAAAATCAACCAATAGAACGCGCCCGCCGAAATGGCGATCAGCACCCAGCCAAGGGTGTCCGAAATCGAATTCGCGGTAATTTCAATCGTGCCCGCCGAATTGAGCGCCACCAGCACGCCCATGGCTACCAGCGCGCCGATAGCCGCCATTGCGCCATTTCGCTTCTGCGCACGGTCCTTCGCGACATCGCCAGATGTAGAGGGATATAATCCGGCTTCTCCCAAATACTTTCCGCCCATCCAATACTGAATTAACCCCGCAACCATCCCGACGCCGGAAATGGCGAATCCCATGTGCCAGTTGACCTTTTCGCCCACCCATCCGCAAATAATCGGCGAGATCAGCGCGCCCAGATTAATCCCCATATAAAAAATGGAGAACCCCGAATCGCGCCGCCGGTCCCCTTGCTTGTAAAGTTGCCCAACAATCGCGCTCACATTCGGCTTCAACATCCCGGTGCCCATCATGAGCAGACCCAGACCGGCATAGAACACCATCAAGCTGGGCGTAGCCAGACAGAAATTGCCGGCCGCGATCAGCATGCCCCCATAGAGCACGGCACGGCGCTGTCCGGTAATGCGATCTGCTACCCAGCCGCCCCCGAGACACATCAGGTACACCATGGCCGTGTAGAAGCCGTAAATGGCTCCGGCTTTCATCGTCGGAAACGCCAGCCCGCCGGTGGTCGCCGGGGCTGTCATGAAGAGAATTAAAAGAGCGCGGGTGCCGTAGTAACTGTAGCGCTCCCACATCTCGGTAAAGAAAAGCGTGGCGAGCCCGCGCGGATGGCCATAAAAACTGGTGTCGGATTGTACGGCCGCGTTGGACGAAATCATAGGGTATCGACGGTTATATCACTTCTCGCGTTCATCGGATTTGCCCAGGGGCCATCCAAGACTACGGTAGCGCACCGCCCTAGATCGCACATCTTTCCGATGGCGCCTGATTAAATCAGAATCAATCCGCTGCGCAATCCGCGCGTCACTGCCTCGGTCCGGCTGCCGGCTTCAAGTTTCCCAAGGATTGACGCGACGTGAAATTTTACGGTGTGCTCAGAGATTCCGAGTTTCCACGCGATCTCTTTGTTCGCAGCGCCGTCGGCCATCATGCGAAGCACTTCAAGTTCGCGCGGCGTCAGCGGTGTAACCGGACCATCAATCACGTTCACCGGACTCACGCCGGCCAATAACGTCTCCAGTTCCTGAGGATCCACCAAAGCCATACCGTGAGCCGCCGCCTCCACCGCGGCGAGAATAGCGGCGGGCGATGAGTCGCGTGGCAACAGCGCACGGACGCCTGACCGTAGAGCTTCGGCCGTCCAGGCAGGCTGCTCTTCGTTTGTGAGCGCCACCACAGGTGCGTCGGAGGCAATGGCGCTGCCTCCTGCCACCAGCAACACGTCGGGTCGAAGGGCCTCCACACCCGCGGCATCCGCGAACGACCCGGCAATTTCCAACCCCGGCGCCGAAGAGAGCAGTGACTCCAAACCCGCGCGCACCACTGAGGACGCGCCCACGATCGCGATACGAATCAAGCCGCCTCCGCCCGGGCGCTGAGTTGGACATGTGTTTCCCGCACCCGATTGGTGCGCAAGAAACGAAGCGCCAGAACATCGCGGCCGGAATCGAGCGCATCTGCCAGTTCGTCGAACGTGCCCAGGATCAAGTCGCCCTGCAGCAAGGAGGCGTGCGCCGCCGGTCCGCCCGCCTCGATTTCGAGAATCCGCAGCCCGTGCTCCTCCGGACGAAGCGTAACGCCCAACGCCGGGCGCGGACCGCGCGCCACGAAATCGGCCGCAGCATTCGACGGAATGGCTAGACCCAGACCGTTAAAAATCGCCGTATTGATGCCGATCACTTCACCGCGCGCGTTCGCAAGCGGGCCACCGGAGTTACCCGGCGCGAGTTGCACGCCCGCGCGGATCCAAGGATACTTTCCCATGCCCGTGATCGGACCCATCGAATGCACCACGCCTCTTGAAAGCGCGCCCGCAAAGCCGAGCGGACTGCCGATCGCCAGCACTAATTCGCCAGGCCGCAAAGCGCTCGAATCTCCCACCGCCGACGCTTCGAAGCCCGTACCCTCGATCCGCAGCAGAGCCAGATCGCGCCGCCCGTCCTTCGATGTCACGCGCGCCGGAAAGCGGCGCCCGTCCCACAGTTCCACTTCAGGCGCATCGTGGCGGGCAACGTGCGCGTTGGTCAGAATGGCACCGTCTGCCCTCCAGATGACGCCTGATCCTCCGCCCGGCGAAGAACGGCCCCGCCTTTCGCCAATGAAAACCTGCACCGTGGAGCGCCGCAGTCGCTCGGCAATCTCTCCGAATCCGCGCATGGTCAGCTTCTCTCGGGCCGTTCGCCGATTGCCATCGAAATGCCGCGTGTTTCGCCGCCGCGCGATACCACAGCGTCAATCGCGGAACCCACCGCCCGGCCATCCAGCGCCGCCTGAATATCTTCCGTGTCCTCGACGGTCTTGCCTCCTAGCGAAACCAGAATGTCACCGATGAGAATGCCCGCCTTTGCCGCCGGGCCAGCCGGTTCCAGAGAGAGTACGATCAGACCTTTTTGATGATCGGAAATCTCCACCGGTTGCAATCCCACGCCCAGGTAGCCGCGCGCCACACGCCCCCGCTTGAGGATTTCATCCACCACGCGGTCAATGGTGGGCGCGGGAATCGCCACACCGGCAATGCGCGAGAGCGCCGAGGTGGAAATGCCAATCGCCTCGCCCGCTACGTTAACCACGACGCCGCCCGTCGAGCCCGGATAAAGCGTGAGATCGAGCCGGATATAGGAATCGAGACGCCCGCCGCGCCACGTTCGCCATGCCGGCCCCACCGCGCTGATAATGCCTAAGGTTGCGTTCACGCCCGAATCTTCGGAACGGCCAATCGCCAGCGCGAGGTTACCCGGCACGGGCGCTTGCTGCGCCGCGGAAATGGGATTTCCCTCCGTTTCTACTTTGAGCACCGCCAGATCCGAACCCGCATCGCTTCCCACTAACGACGCAGTTACGTTCGAGCCATCCGGCAGCGTCACGCGGATATCATCTTCGCGACGGATAGCGTGTTCCGCCGTGACGATGATTCCAGGCCTCCAAAAAACCCCGCTCGATGCGAACCGTGGCCTGGCATGCACAGCAACCACCGATTTCCCCGTTCGTTCTACCGCCGCGGCCAATTCGTTCGAAAGGGCCGCCATTTCGTTTGCCATGATTTCTCCTGTGATTCCAGGATGCGGCGCCCCGGCGCCCGCGCACATCGGAAGTTCGACTAGGCGGCGCCCGGCCGTTCAGGCGGGGAAGGCCAACAGTTCCGGCAGCAAATCCGCCGCCTTGCCTTGCAGGGCGCAATCCGCCAGGGCCGAAAACGGCGTCTCTTCGTAATTGATCTCAATCACCTTGGCCCCACTCTCCTTGGCGAAGGGAATCAATCCGGCCGCCGGATACACCGTGGCGGAGGTGCCGATCACGATAAATACTTCGGCCGCGGCCGCGGCGTGCTCGGCCTCTTTCATCATGCCCTCCGGCAACGCCTCACCGAACCACACCACGCCCGGTCGCGCCACGCCTCCACAGGCGCAATGTGGCGGGATTTTCGGAAGCGGCGTCCGCCGGTTAGGGAAATTCGCGCCGCACTCCAGACACCGCATGCGCCAGATATCGCCATGCAGTTTGAGAATCTTGCCGCTACCCGCCAGATCGTGCAGCCCATCCACGTTCTGTGTAATCAAAGTGAAGCGCGGCTTCCGCCTCTCGAGTTGCACCAAACCCCGGTGCGCCGCGTTCGGCTTGGCTTGCGCCAGTTGACTTCGGCGCCAGTCATACCATTCCCACACCAGACGCGGATCGCGCGCAAAGGCTTCCGGCGTGGCAAGCTCCTCAGCTTTGAAACTCTTCCACAAACCTTCCGGACCGCGAAAGGTAGGCACGCCGCTTTCCGCGGAGATGCCGGCGCCGGTTAGAACAGCCACCGATTTCGATTGCGCGATCCATTCGCGAGCCTGTTGCACGGGCATAGATAGCATGACAGTTCTTAGTGTTGAGTCAGCGCGCGCGCCTTCACCAGATCCGCGGCGCCGCCCGCTTGGTCGCCTGCGCCCTTCCGCGCCGCTCCGCGGTTAGTGTAGGCATTTCCATAATCCGGCTTCAGTTCGATGGCTTTATCGAAATCCGCGATCGCGTTGCTATATTGCTTCAAAAGCAGGTACGCATACCCGCGCGCGTTGTACGCTAACGCCAGCGAGGAGTCGATCTCGATAGCCTGGCTCAGCTTCGCGATTGCCGCGGCAAGCTTCCCCTCCTGCAGCAACTTGCGGCCGTCGGCATGCAGCGCCGCCGCATTTCCGGCCTGTTGCCGTTGTAAAGCGGGCTCCACGGGCGCCTGGACGGGTGCTTGAAGCGTCGCCTCTCGCACCGGTTCCGGTTCCGGCTTGCTTTCGATCACTGGCGCCGGCGCGGCCGTCACCACCGGAGTCTCCGCCGGCTTTTCCTCCTCCGCGCTGGACTGCACCGCTTGCGAGCGAATCGCTTCTTCGGCCTGCGCTAATAGCGATTTGGTCTCCGCATTCGACGGTTCTAGCTCCAGCGCGTGCTTCAAGTCCGACAGCGCTTCGCTATATCGACCCAGCAGCAAGTACGCGCTTCCCCGCGCGCTCCAGCCGAGCGGTGACGCCGGAGCCAGCGTAATTGCCGTGCTGCGATCCGCCAGCCCCTTTTCGTGCTGACCCAACAGATGATAGGATCCCCCGCGCGCCACGTAACAGTAGGGGTTGCGGGGCTCGAGTTCCACAGCCTTCTCGCGATCCTGCAGTGCTTCCTCCAGCCGGTTCGTGCGTGCATAAACGGCGGCGCGTGAAAGATAGATGCGTACATCCGCGGGATCCAGCCGCATCGCTTCGGTGTAATCGGCAACCGCGCCTTCCTCGTCGCGCAGGCGTTCGTTCACCGCGCCCCGGACCCGCCACGCGCGCACATCTTCCGGCTTCAGACGGATCGCCTCAGCCAGATCGGCCTTCGAATGCGCGTAATCTCCTATTCCCGAGTACGCCACGGCGCGCTCCACATAAGCAGTCTCGTAATCGGGCTTATTCGACAGGCAGAAATCGAAGTCGTCAACGGCATCGCGATACTGGCCCAGCGCAACGCGCGCAATTCCGCGGCCCTTGTACGGCTCGGGGTTGTCGAGCCGCAAGCGAATGGCCTCCGTAAAATCCGCCGCAGCCTTGGTGTATTCCTTCGCTTCCAGGTAGGCGTTACCACGTCCGGTGTATACCTCCGTGCGCTTCACCTTCATGTTGATGGCTGTGGAGTAGTCCGCAAGCGCCCGCGCCGGCTGCCCGATGGCCGCATAGTAGGCTGCTCGCGCGGCATAATTTTCGCCGCCCGCAGGCTCCATTTCCACGGCTTTGTCGAGATCCGCAGCCGCCTTCGCCCGATCGCCAGCGGCCAGGTAATCAGTCCCTCGGGCGCGCCACGCTGCGCCGTTTCCTGGGTCGGCGCCAATCGCTTCGGAATAGGCCTTCATAGCCGCTTCGCGCCGTCCGGCACGATCGGCCTCCTGGCCCTCTTGATAGAGAACCTGCGATCTCTTCTTGTCGAAGTTGGTATCCGCGGCAAGTGCGGACGTACAGACTAACGCTGCCGTCGTTACCGCAAGGTACGCAAGCCTTGGCCAATAGTTGCGCATGTGGCTCTTTGGTTAGTGTACACTTCGACTGTCCATGAGCGAGCCTTTCGACAGCCCACGCCTGGCCATCAATCGGGTCTACACGCGCCGCGGCGACAAGGGAGAGACCGGTTTGGTGGGTGGCCAACGCGTACCCAAAGACAGCCTGCGCCTGGAAGCGTATGGCACGGTGGATGAGCTGAACGCCTTCGTCGGCGCAGCGCGCGCGTCGGCGGAGGCGTCGATCGCAAACGGCGGAGCCGCCTTGCGATCGCTCGCCGAAATCCTGCTCCGCGTGCAGCACGAACTCTTCAATCTCGGCTCGATTCTGGCCACTCTGCCCGCGGACGTTCATCCAAAGCAGGCCAGGATTACCGATGCCGAGATCCGCCGGCTGGAAGCCGAAATGGATCGAATGAATGAACCACTGCCGCCGTTGCGCTCCTTCGTGCTGCCCGGCGCCACTCGCCTCAATGCCGATCTGCACATCTGCCGCACCGTGTGCCGGCGCGCGGAACGCATCGCAGTGGCCCTTGCGCGCCAGGAAGAGATCCCGGAAGAAGCGGTCCGCTATTTGAACCGTCTCAGCGACGCCTTCTTTGTTTGGAGCCGCTGGGCAAGCCATGCCAGCGGAGTGGAAGAGACTCTGTGGGAGCCCAACCGGTCGAGCTCAGGAACGCCCGATTCTGTTTGACTCGAGTGGCGACGAGCCGGCCGAACACAATAGCCCTTATCCCAGCTCGCCGCCAGGATCGAACGCATCGAAAAATTCCCGCGGGGTTACGACGTGGGTCATCTTCCATCGCTCCGGGAAATGCCGGCGGTTGCACCATAAGCCCGATGAACTGGCGCACATAGGGGACACCGATACGGGCAAATTTTCGAGCGCGCGAGGACAGCGGCGTACTCCTGAATCGTCGGCTCGGGAGCAGCAGCTACGCCCTTCCGGATTAACGGCGATAATTAACAGTATTGCCACGTATAGTCTCAATGATCGCGAGCGCCACAGAAATTGTGGACGCCCTCGGACTGCTCGACTCGCTGGTCGCGCGCTCACATGAATGCGATTACCCGGAAAACATCCGAGCCCTGCCGGTGTGCACGCGCCCGCGCATCGATATCCATGCCGATAGCCGCGAAATCGACCGCGCGGTGAAAGAATCGGCCAGAACCTCCGTATCGATCTACGACGTGCTGGACGATGTTTTAGAGAGGGCCGCGCCCACGCACATCCTGACGCAGATTCAGTGCGAGGTCTGCGCTGTGAGCCTCCGCGACGTAGAGCTGGCGCTTGCGCGCGGCTTGCGGAGCCATCCCAAAATCGTTTCCCTGCAGCCCGATTCGCTCGATCAGATTTGGGAAGACATCCGTCGCGTCGCGAGCGCATTGGATATCGCGGATCGTGGCGAGGCGCTGATTGCACAGAAGCAAGGCGAGATGCAGTCGCTTGCCCGTATTGCGACCGGCACAAGCGACGCGCCACGGGTAGCGTGCGTCGAATGGATCGAGCCCCTGATGGCAGCGGGTAACTGGACTCCGGAACTGATCCGCATGGCGGGCGCGGTGAATCTCTTTGGAGAAGCCGGACGCCATTCGCCCTGGATGACGTGGGAGGAACTCGAGTCTTCCGATCCCGACGTGCTTTTGATCGCGCCTTGCGGTTTTGATTTGGACCGCACCGAACATGAGATGCATTGGCTCACATCGCGACCCGGCTGGCGCAGCCTCCGCGCCGTTCAGGAAGGGCGCGTGTATCTCGCCGACGGGAATCAATATTTCAACCGCCCAGGCCCGCGCGTTGTGGAGACGCTCGGCATCATTTTGCAAATTCTGCGTTCCGAGGCGAACCAGGGAACCGGATGGCGCCGCTTTTCAAGCGCGCTATGATGGCGTTGTTCACATGGCGTTGGTTGCGGTATCTGGTCACCCGGGGTGCCGGTTTGAAGAGGTCGCGCGCATCACGGCGCAGCGGCTCGATTTCGAATTGATCAATCAATCGCGGCTCCTCAAACTTGCCGGTGAGGAGTTCGGCCCCGAAACGCAGATTCCGGCGAAAGCCTGGCCTAGTCTCACCACTTCGCTTCTTGCGCGCCTCGCCACCGCACATCACATTGTCTACTGCGCATCGGGCGGCGAGTTGCAGGCCCGCTACTTTCCGGGCCTGCTGCGCGTCCACGTGGTAGCGCCCGAGAACGTCCGCATCGGCAACCTGATGCTCGATCATCGCCTCGAACGCGCCGCCGCCCGCGAGTTGATGCTCGAGCGGGAAGCGGCCGATCGCGCCGATCGCAAAGCCAAATTCGGTAAAACCAAAGCCACCGCGGATCTCTTCGACCTGGTGCTCAACGCCGAAGCGCTCAGCTCGGAACAGATGTCGGATTTGATAGGCAACGCGGCGCTTGCGATGGACTTGACCGGCAGGGGCTTTCTCTCGCCCGCCGCCGAAGAGCAGTTGCAGTTTCAGATGCGCTATCGTCTCGCGCGCTATGGCCTCACCCCTTCCGGAAACGCCTCGCTGCGAAAGAAGATCTTCGCCCATCAGAGCGAGGAGATGTTCGCAAATCTACTCGATTTTTATCGCATCGCGTGGGACTATGAACCGCGCAGCTTTCCTATCCACTCCGGACCTAACGGCGAGGTGCTGGAAGCCTTCACGCCCGATTTTTATCTGCCGGAATTCAACCTCTACGTCGAACTGACAACCATGAAGCAATCCCTGGTGACCAAGAAGAATCGCAAAGTGCGCCTGCTGCGCGAGTTGTATCCCGATTTGAACATTCAGGTTTTCTACGCGAAAGATCTCCAAAATCTGATCTTCAAGTATGGTTTGGCGCCAAAGCCGGTTGAGGCATGAGTCAACCCCTTCCGCCTGGAATCGAGAAAGTCCTCTTCACCGAAGAGGAAATCGCGCGGCGTATTCGGGAAGTGGGCGCCGAAATCACCCGCGCCTATGCCGACCGAACCGTAAAGCTGATCGGCGTTTTGAAGGGCTCGGTATTTTTCTTGACCGAACTTGCGCGCTGCATTGAGGTCCCGGTGAAGATCGACTTCCTTGCGATTTCCAGCTTCTCGAACAAGAACGGCGCACCCGGCGTTGTACGCATCGCCAAAGATCTCGATGACGGCATTGAAGGAGACGACGTCTTGCTGGTCGAAGACGTCGTCGACACCGGTTTTACTTTGCGCTATCTTCTGCAGACCCTCGCCAGCCGCTCGCCAAATTCGCTGGCGGTGTGCACCTTCCTCGACCGCACTTCACGCCGTATCGCGCAAGCGCCGGTCGATTACCGGTGTTTCGAAATCCCCGACCGCTTCGTGGTGGGGTTCGGCCTCGATTACAACCAGCTTTACCGGAATTTAAACTACGTGGCCGTGTTAAAGGTTGGGTGAGAGGCGCGACCCCGTGGCAAAATGGTTGCGCATGTCCGCCATCGATTCCTACATTCAAGAGCATCGGCCGCGCCTGCTCGATGAACTGAAAGACTTCATCCGCATTCCCAGTATTAGCACCCTCCCCGAGCACAAAACCGACGTCGAGCGCGCCGCGCATTTTGTCGCCGAGAGCCTCCGCCGGGCCGGATTGGAAAACATCAAGATCATTGCGACCACCGGCCATCCCCTGGTCTACGCCGATTGGCTGCACGCCGCCGGAAAGCCCACGGTGCTGTGCTATGGCCACTACGATGTGCAACCCGCCGATCCATTAGAACTTTGGGTTACGCCGCCGTTCGAACCGGCCGAGCGAAACGGCAACCTCTACGCTCGCGGCGCGGTGGATGACAAGGGCCAGATGTACATGCACGTTAAGGCCATCGAGGCGCTGCGCGCAGTGGACGGCACGCTCCCGGTCAACGTTAAGTTCCTCATCGAAGGCGAAGAAGAGGTGGGCGGCGCGTCGATCTCTAAATACGTCGCTGAAAACCCGGGGAAGCTGGCCGCCGATGTCGCGCTGGTGTCCGACACGGCGATGTACGCCGAGGGCGTGCCCACGCTCTGCATCGGGCTGCGAGGCCTCGTCTACATGGAGGTCCAGGCCTATGGCCCGGCGCGTGACTTGCATTCCGGCCTCTATGGGGGCGCCGCCCCCAACGCGGTTTACGGCCTCATCCAACTGCTGGCTAAGGCGAAGGACGCCGACGGCGCGATCCAGATCCCCGGCATCTATGACGATGTCGAGGAACCGGCCGCAGCCGAGTTGGATAGCTGGAAGCATCTTCCGTTCGACGAGAAGGATTTCCTGACAAAAGAGGTCGGATCGACTTCGCTCACAGGCGAACCGAACCGATCGGTGTTGGAACGCGTGTGGTCCCGCCCCACGCTCGAGGTTCATGGCATCGCGGGCGGCTTTGTTGGCGCTGGTGCGAAGACGGTGATCCCGGCTACCGCCACGGCGAAAGTAAGCATTCGCCTGGTGCCGCGGCAGGATCCGGACAAGATTGTGGCGGCATTCCGCGCCTGGGTGGCTAAGAACGCCCCCAAAGGTATCCGTGCCGAAGTTCGCGTGCTGAGCGCTTCGCCAGGCCTGGTGGTGAATCCCGATCACCCCGCCATCGCGGTGGCGGCGGAGTCATTCGGCTCCATATTCGGCAAGCAGACGGTCTTTATTCGCTCCGGCGGCTCCATCCCTATCGTTGGAGAGTTTGCCAGCCATCTGAAGATTCCGACCATCCTCATGGGTTTTGGATTGCCCGACGACGGACTCCATTCGCCCAACGAAAAGTACAAGATCGAAAACTACTATTTGGGAATAGCGACGATTGCGCTCTTCCTCAAGCAGTATGGCGCGTGAGCCCTTCCCCTTACGGTTGGTAAACTGGTTCTGAAGGGGAATTCGCTCTCATACCCAAAGTGAACGGTTCCGTTTTTGGCGTATCCGCACTTCTCCTGCTAAGCGTTGCTTGCGGCCATTCGCCCCCGCACGCGCCCTCCATTGGCGAAGTTTTCGTCGGGCCGCCGCTCCTCAACATCCGAAAGGATTTTCCGGTCCAATCGCCTACTGTGGCGACGGCCAAACATGGCGAGCGTCTCGAAGTCTTGCAGCGGCGGCGCTCCTTTTTTCGCGTACGGACTCCTCACGGAGCCGAAGGATGGGCAGACCAGCGCCAGCTGCTTGCCGCATCCGATATGCAGAACCTGAACCGTCTGGCCAAGATCGCGGCCAAGATGCCTTCGCAAGGGGCGGCAATTCCACGCTACGGCGACTCGCGCATCTACACTCTGCCGACCCGCGAATCGCCGAGTTTTGTAACTGTGAAGGAAAAGGAAAAGATGGACGTTCTGGGTCACCTGGTTGTTCCCAGAGCCCACATGCCGCGAACGCCGCTTCTCCCGCCTACCCCCAAGAAGGTGCTGCCGAAGAAGAAGCAGAAGGAGGCGAAGATCCCGCCCGTTCCCATGCCGAAGCCGCCTTCTTTGCCGGCCGATTGGCAGGATCTCTCGAAGACAGACTCTGGAGAACCCGCCGATGAAGTTCCCGATGAGCCGCCCACTCCGACTGACGATTGGAGCCTCGTACGCACCGCTGGCGGCCAAGCCGGCTGGACTCTTACCCGCCGGTTTGACATGGCGATTCCCGACGAAGTTGCGCAATATGCCGAAAGCCGCCGCATCGTCTCTTACTTTTCACTGGGAAAGGTGCAAGACGGAGATCAGACAAAAGATATTTGGCTGTGGACCACCGTCGGCGGCGGCACGCATCCCTACGATTTCGATAACTTCCGCGTCTTCATCTGGAGCCTGCGCCGCCATCGCTACGAGACCAGCTATATCGAGCGAAATCTCATGGGATTTGAGCCCGTGACGCTTGAAAAGGAGAGCTTCGGCGGCGAGCAATACCCGGGTTTCTCCGTCTGCATCCAGAAGAAGGACGGGGGCCGCTATCGCCGCCAATATGCGCTTCTTTCGAACATAATCCGGTTCGCCGGTGAACGGCCTTGTGAGGCGCAGAGCTCCATTCAAGAGCTTGTGACGATGGCTACGAACCCTGCCGGCGCCCTTCCCTCCGGCGCCTCGGTTCCCGCGGCGACAAGACCATCATTCGCCGAGCGCGTCAAACGGAGCGTACGCTCGTGGTTTGGGAAATAGTACGTTTGGAGTACCGGACGTGCGGAGCCTAACGTTGCGGTGGAGGGGCTAGTGTGATATTTATGGGTAAAAGCCGGACAGATTGTAAACCAGACGGCGCGCCGCCCTTTGCGAGTCGCGACGATCATTGATTAACCTCATCGAAGGATGGCATCCCGTGGAAGCTGTCAACCGTAAACTTATTCGTCCGTCCCTGAACGAGATCAAAGAGCAGATCGCGCCCCCGCGCCGCGCGCCTCAACAGAAAAAGCCCGCTCCGCCGGATCAGACTAACGCCGAGAATTTCTATTATGTGAAGCAGATGCAGGCCAAAACGGCCATGGTTTTCGTGCTTCGCGACGGCGAAACGCTGCATGGCGTCATTGAATGGTACGACAAGTGTTGCCTGAAGGTGAATCGGACCGAAGGTCCGAATATCCTGCTCTATAAGCCGAGCATCAAGTACATGTACAAAGACGCCTAAGCAGGTCCGGCGCCTTATTCTTTCATTTTCTGGCGGAGCGTCAACCGGAATTCTCTTCGCTCACCGGCTTGCCGGAAACGCCGCAACTCATCTTCCGTTTCGGGAATTACGGGCTCCACTGGCGTCGCTTTCCGATTCTCATCCAGTGCAACGAAAGTGAGGTAAGCCGAGCACGTGTGGAGTTTTTTGCCCGTTAGCAAGTCTTCCGCCAACACCTTCACGCCCACTTCCATTGAGGTGCGAAAGACACGGTTGACCGACGAGCGTAAAATCATCAACTGCCCGATACGCACCGGATGGAGAAAGCTCAGGCTATCCACCGAAGCGGTCACCGCCGGACGGCGCGCATGGCGGATCGCCACCATGGCGGCGGCCAAATCGACCAGATGCATCACTTTGCCGCCGAGCACGTTGCCTAGCCCATTTGCATCGTTGGGCAACGCAAATTCAGAGTATTCGGAAGCGGATTCGCGAACCGGTTTTCCTTCCATCGCTCTACCTGGATGCGCCGGCGGGGCCCGCGGATGCCGATTTTCGCCGCATGTAGCTCGCCACGTAGGCATTCGCCTGTGCGTCAAGCGTCTCGCCGCGGCCCGCTGTCGTTATCAGGCCGCCGGCCGCCCGCGAGTATTCGAGCGCCCCGTGCGCGTACGGGTGGTGATCGCGCTCCAGGACGTAGTACAGTCGGATTGTGGCGTCGTCGTCTCGGGTAACCGTAAGGCGAATCGCATCCGGAACATCGCTGTCCGGAAACCGCGAGCATTCGTTGCGCGCGTAACCCAGATTGCAGCGGCGCTCCAGCTCTGCCGCTTCAGGCTGCCAGACTTCGCCGGGGATCGCGCGGCAGGTTCCAGCCCATGCGCCGCCGAGCGGCAGCATGGCGGATTGCGGATCGCCAAAATCGGGGCGAGGCGAGCTGGGATGAAAATAAGGGCACGACACTCGGAGGTATCGTAACATGGCATCGAACCGGCTGGACATACTGAAGGCGATGGCGGCGCAGAACCCTGCCGATTCATTTGCGCGCTACGGCCTCGCGATGGAATACAAGAACTCGGGCGCCTGGGAAGACGCGATGCGCGAGTTCCGCGCCCTGATTTCCGACAACCCCGATTACCATGCCGCTTATTTCCACGGCGGTCAGACGCTAGAGCGCATGGGACTCGAAGAGGACGCGTGCGCCATGTATCGCGATGGGGTAGACGCCGCCGTGCGCGCCGGCAACGCGCACGCCCGCGCCGAAATGCAGGGCGCGCTCGATTTGCTTGGAGGATAGCCGCAGGGAACTCCGTGGCTACTAAACTATAGAGATGTCAGCGGGCGTCGAATCCGGCACTCTCCGTCCCACCACGGCCGGCGAATTGGCGCAATCCCTTCGCGAGGCCGCGGAAAAACGCCGCGCTATCCAATTGAGCGGCGCCGGATCGAAGCGGCTCATGGCGGGTCCCATCACGCGAGCCAAGGTTTCGATATCTACCACCGCGCTCACCCGCGTATTGGCCTACGAACCGAATGACCTGACGATCAGCGTCGAAGCAGGCATGCAGTGGATCGCGCTGACGGGTTTGCTTGCGGAGCGCCGGCAGATGATTCCGCTCGATCCGCCATTCTCGGAGGCAGCTACGGTTGGCGGCGTCGTCGCATCGAACGGCAGCGGACCCCGGCGGCGTATGCACGGAACAGCGCGCGATCTGGTAATCGGTATGACATTCGCCACGCTCGAGGGCAAGCTGGTGCAGTCGGGCGGCATGGTGGTTAAGAATGTCGCGGGCCTCGACATGGGCAAGCTGATGATCGGCTCATTCGGCACGCTGGCCGTCATGACCTCGATCAACTTCAAGCTGACGCCCATGCCCGAAACGGAGCGTAGTTTTCTGCTGCCTTTCGCCGACATTTCGGCGGCCATCGCTGCGCGCAATCGAATTCTGCAAAGCCCGCTGCAGCCAGTCGCCATCGATCTATTGAATCCGGCGGCCGGCGCCACGCTTGGCAAGAAATCCTATCTGCTGGCGATTCGCGTCGCGGGAAATGCCGCCGCCGTGGAGCGGTATGAGAAGGAGTTCGCGCCAGTAGCCGACGGCGTCGCGCTCGAGGGCCTGCAACAGGAAACCTTGTGGAACCACATCCGTGAATTTACGCCTACCTATCTCGAAACGCATCCGGATGCCGCGGTGGTGCGGGTGTCATGTACGCTAAAGGAAGTCGAGACAGAAATGGCGTCGTTTCCGGGACCCGCGCTAGCGCGCGCCGCGTCGGGCGTATGTTATGGCTATTTTGAAAATGTGCCCGCCGCCCTGGAGTGGCTGCGTGGTGCGGAAGGACGGGCCTGCAAGGCGGTAATCGAGTTCGCGCCGGAGGTGGCTAAACCAGTTGTGAAACTCTGGCCGGCCCCGGGCGGCGATTTCGAGATCATGAAGCGCGTCAAGAATATGTTTGACCCATCCAACCTGTTGAATCGGGGCCGGCTTTATGGCCGTATCTGAAAAAGAGACCATAGCGCCGCAGCAATTCGATCTCGACCGCTGCGTCCACTGCGGTCTGTGCCTGAACGCGTGTCCCACCTATCGCGATCTGGGGCTTGAGATGGATTCGCCGCGCGGGCGCGTTTACCAGATGGCGCAGGTTGCGGCGGGCGCGCCCATTACCGAATCGTACATAGGACATATCGATCTCTGCCTTGCCTGCCGCGGATGCGAGACGGCGTGCCCCTCCGGCGTTCCATATGGCCGCATGGTAGAGGCGGCGCGCGCCGAAATCGAAACCAACCGCAAGCGCGGACGGATTGCGCGCGGTGTGCGCTCATTGGTGTTTGGCCGCCTGTTGCAATCGCGGCGCGCGCTTTCGATTGCGGGGACGATGCTTTATCTCTTCGAAGCGAGCGGAATGAAGTTTCTGGCGCGCGGCATCGGTTCGATTGGCATGCTGGGGAAACTCGGCGCGCTGCTCGATCTTTCGCCGGCCGCCGAGCCTCCGTTCTTCTTCGGCCACATCGGCGAAAATTTTGCCGCGCACGGCAAGGAACGTTACCGGGTGGCGTTTCTGGCCGGATGCATTGCCAACGTGGCCTTCGCCCGACTGAACGAGGCGACCGTCCGCGTGCTACGAAAGAACGGCTGCCGGGTGGATATTCCCGGCAGACAAGGATGCTGCGGCGCGTTGCACCTCCACTCCGGACTGCGGGCCGATGCCGAGGAGTTGGCCCGCCGCAATGTGGAAGCCCTACTCGCTGCCGAGTATGATGCCATCATTACGAACGCGGCGGGGTGCGGATCGACGCTCAAGGAATACGGCGAGCTGCTCGAGACTGACGCCGCGCGTGGGTTCGCTTCCAAGGTGCGCGATATTACGGAATTCCTGGCGTCCATCGATTTGAACCGCGACATGGGCGAGGTCAAAGCGACGGTAACGTACCAGGATTCCTGCCATCTGGCGCACGGCCAGCGTATCCGTTCGGCGCCGCGCAAGCTGCTGACAGCGATCCCAGGGGTTACGTTGCGCGAAATGCGGGGCGCCGACATCTGCTGCGGCAGCGCCGGTGTTTATAACGTGGTGCAAAACGAGATGTCGATGCGTGTGCTCGAAAGCAAGATGGAAGCGGTCAATGCGGCCGGCGCAGAGGTGGTGGCCACTGCAAATCCGGGATGCATGCTGCAATTGCAGGCGGGCGTGCGAGCTCACGGAAAAGGCCAGCGGGTGATGCACGTAGTGGAATTGCTCGATCAGGCGTATGCGGCGGGCAGCGACCCCGTGACCAACCCGTAGAGCGGAAAGACATGAGCGATTGACTCCCGGCCGGATCGCGTATCTCGTCAGCGAATATCCTCATATTCGGCACGCATACCTGTTGCGAGAGATTCGGGGCCTGCGCAAATCAGGCTGGGAAATCGAGACCCTCGCGATTCGGTCCGAAGTTCGCGCATCCGGCGTCTATACTGCGGAAGAGATCGAAGAGCGGGCCCACTGCTTTTACGTTTTAGGCACGGGGGCCGGAGGAATTTTTACCGCACATCTCGCCACGATTGTCCGACACCCAGGCGGTTACCTCTGGGGTCTTGCACGCGCGATTCGTTATGGGCGATGGAATCCGCGGACCACGATGCATGGGCTCTTCTACTTCGCTGAAGCGGTCGTCGCTGGGCGGCGGCTTGAAAAGCGTGGGATTACTCACGTACACACGCATTATGCTTCTACGGTGGCGTGGCTGCTGGAAGCGGTCTTTCCTATCGGTGTTTCGATGAGCATACACGGCTCAGGGGAATTCGATGATCCGCTAGCCTTCCGCTTGACGGAAAAGATTGGCGCTTCGGAGTTTGTGCGCGCCATCAGTTTCTTTGGACGCAGCCAGTTGATGCGAGCCTGCCCACCCGCCGAATGGGACAAGATCGAGGTCTGCCGATTGGGAGTGGATGCGGGCGCTGAGGCGAATCGGCCGCTGCGAGGGGTGGGATCGCCCTTCCATCTGCTCTGCGTTGGGGGAATGGCGCGGCCCCGCGCGTTTCACGTTTTGATCCAAGCGCTGGCAGAAACCGGCAATGGCTCGATCACCCTCACGCTGGTGGGTGATGGGCCGGATCGGCCATTCCTGGAAAGGCTGGCCCGAGAACGCGGAGTAGCAGCGCAGGTAAAATTTGAGGGCTGGAAGACCCAGGACGAGTTGCGTGCCTTCTATGGGTCGGCTGATGCGTTCGTGTTCTCAAGCTTCGCCGAGGGCGTTCCGGTGGTTCTCATGGAGGCGATGGCCATGTCGCTGCCTTGCGTCGCCCCATGGATCGCCGGCATCCCGGAATTGATTCGCCACGGCTTGGATGGTCTACTGACGGCGCCTTCCGATCCGCAGGAGATGGCCGACGCGATCAACCGTTTGTATCGGGATCCGGAGTTATGCCGCGCGCTAGGAACATCGGCGCGAGAGCGGATTCTGGAGCAATACAATCTGGAGCGGAATATCAGGGCGCTTTCGGAAGTCTTCCGGGCGCGCGTTACCACTCGCCGGGCGTAATCACGATAATGACCGAACTGCCGCGGAAAATCAGATTCGCCGGCGCTTTGTGGGTCGCATCGGGCGGCGTGGCGCGGCGCTCCACCCGTCCATAAACCACGGCCCAACGATCATAATCCGCCGTTCCAAAACGGAAGCTTACCAGCGTGCTGCGCCGCTGTACCAAAGCGAACTTGGTCTTGAGGGCAGCGCTATCCAAATTGAGATGCTCGGGCGGCTTTGGGCCTTCCTTTGGATCTTCGACCATCCACAACTCGGGCGGGGGGGTGGACGCGGGACACGTTTGTTCGCCAATCCATCGGCCGGACGACCGGAACGAGTAGCGACCGATGACGGCAATGATCTTGCCATCTTGCGCCGGAAGATCGGCGACAACCTCACAGACGGTTAGAGGCACAAGGGTAGCATCGGCGCACTGCGCCGCCGCACATCCCGCTATGGCGATCCCTAAGACCCGAAGCAACGGGCCAACTCTGAAATCCTGAAGCACTGTAATGGCTTATTTCATAGACTAGCGCAATGCGCGACGCGTTACATCTCACCTCGGGATACTCACCTTACCACCGCGCGGGTTAAACTGTTGGTCGCATGATCTGGGAGCCTTCCCGCGAATTCATCGAACAGACCAACGTCTGGCGCTTCATGCAGCGGCTGGGGTTTCGCGATCGCGAGGCGTTCCTGCGCTTTTCGCGCGACGAGCCGGAACGTTTCTGGGATGAAATCATGCGCGAAATGGATGTGGCGTGGTTTGAACCATATCGCCGGGTGCTCGATTCCTCCCGGGGACCCGAATGGACGCAATGGTTTATCGGCGGCAAACTGAATATTGCGCACAATTGCCTGAACCGGTGGGCAGCGACGGACCGCGTGGCCTGCATTTGGGAGGGCGAGAGCGGCGAAACGCGCACGGTTACGTTTGCGGAGTTGCAGGCGGAGGCCAATCGCGTTTCGAATGCATTGGCGGCGATGGGCATCGGACTGGGCGATCGCGTGGCGCTGGCGATGCCGATGGTCCCCGAGATTCTGTCGATACTTTACGGCTGCTTTCAACTGGGCGCGACGGTCGTTCCGATTTTTGCGGGATTTGGATCGGGCGCGATTGCGACTCGCCTGGAAGATTCGGGCGCGCGCGTGCTCTTTACGGCGGACCATCTGGAACGGCGCGGCCGCTCGCTGCCGCTTCTGGAAAAGGCGCTGGAGCGGTTACCGGCAACGGTGGAGCGCGTCATCGTGCTGCGCTATCGGGGCGCGCATACGGGATCGGAAATCGGTAAGCATACGGCATGGGACGAGTTCCTGTCGCCGCACGGGCCGAAGGCGCCGACGGCACCGCTCGACTCCGAAGCGCGCGCCTTCATTCTCTATACCTCGGGCACTACCGGCATGCCGAAGGGAACGGTGCACACACATGCCGGATGCCTTGCGCAAATGGGCAAGGAGATCTGGCTGGCGTTCGACCACCGTTATGACGATCGCTTCTTCTGGCTCTCCGATATCGGTTGGATGATGGGTCCGTGGAGCATCCTGGGCAACCATTTGTTTGGCGGGACCATCTTCTTATACGATGGGGCGCCCGACTTTCCCACCCCGATGCGTCTTTGGGAGACGCTGGATCGCCACCGGATCACGACGTTTGGCGTGTCGCCGACCGCGATCCGCTCGCTCTCGAAATCGGCCGGCGAGTTACCGCCCATGGCTTCTTTACGGCTGCTGGGCTCAACCGGCGAACCGTGGGACGACGCATCCTGGCTCTGGTTCTTCGACCGCGTAGGCCGGCGGCGCTGCCCTATCATCAATATTTCCGGCGGCACCGAAATCGTGGGGTGCTTCCTGCTGCCGCTGCCGATTCAGCCGCTAAAGCCCTGCACGCTGGGCGGCCCGGCGCCGGGAATGGCGACGGAAGTGGTGGACGAAAACGGCGCGCCGGTGCGCGGCCGGACCGGCTACCTGGTCTGCACGAAACCGTGCCCGTCCATGACGCGCGGGATTTGGAACGATCCGGACCGGTATATCGAAACCTACTGGTCTCGCTTTCCGGGCATGTGGTATCACGGCGATTGGGCAAGCGTCGATGCAGACGGCTTTTGGTTTTTGCATGGCCGCGCAGATGAATCGATGAACGTAGCGGGACGCAAGGTGGGTCCGGCTGAAATCGAGGATGCCATGATGCAGCATCCGGGCGTTGCCGAAGCCGCGGCTATCGGCGCGCCGGACGAGATCAAAGGCGAGGCCATTGTGGGATTCGCGGTGGCGAAACCGGGCGAAGCGCTCGACCCGGCCGCTATTTCCGCCACCGTGGCGAAGGTGCTGGGCCAGGTGTTTAAACCGCGCGAAGTGCAGGTTGTGCCCGAGCTTCCTAAAACGCAGAGCGGCAAGATTGTCCGCCGCCTGCTGCGCCAAAGGTATCTGGGTGAAGCGTTGGGCGATCTTTCGACCGTCGCCAACCCTTGGAGTCTCACACCCAAATGATGTTTGCCCGCACCGTCGCGCGTCTGCGGCAATGGATCGCAAGCCGCATCCGGTACAAGATTACGCGCGGCGGAATGCTGTTCACGGCGGCGATTCTGATGGTTGGCGCGGCTGCCGTTTTCACCGGCAACAATCCACTGTTTCTCGTGGTGGCGGCGATGATGGCAACGCTGCTGGTCTCGGGCTTTGTCAGCCGTCTGTGCCTGGCCGGTCTGGAACTCGATTTTCTAGTTCCCGAGCACGTCGCGGCGGCGCGCAACGTACCGGGCCGCCTTTTCGTGCGCAATCGCAAGTGGTTCATGCCGTCGTTTTCCACGCGCGTGGAAGCTGTCCAAGAACGCGAAAGCCCTACGCTTGAATCAGGCGTTTACTTTCCTCTGATCGCGGCCGGCGCCACGATCGAGGAAACGGTTGAGATCCGCTTTCCGAGGCGTGGGGCTTACAAGCGCAATACGTTCGCCTTTTCTACCGCTTTTCCCTTTGGCTTTCTGGAGCGCTCCGCCCGGGTCACACTACTGCGGGAAACCATTGTCTATCCCGCCATTGATCCGAAGCCTGGATTTGAGGACCTGCTGGCGGGGATCGCCGGAGATATCGAGACGCACTACCGGGGCCTTGGGCGCGATTTCTACCGCATTCGACCGTACGAAGCCACGGAGAGCGCGCGCTTCGTCGATTGGAAGGCCACCGCCCACGCGGGAGCGCTGCAAGTGCGGGAATTCGCGCGCGAGCAGGAACAGGTGGTGGAAATGTTCCTCGACCGCGATGTTACGCCCGATCTCGACCCATGGTTTGAGCACGCAGTGGATTGCTGCGCGTTTCTTGCCTGGCGCTTGTCAAGCCAAGGCGTTGCGGTATATTTTCGCTCTAACGCCTTCGCCTTGCGGCAACCCGAAGAGGGAGACGTATATGCAATTCTGAAATATCTCGCCCTGGTGTATCCGCAACGCGCGGCCGTCACTGAATCTCCCACCGGCGAGGACAGTTATCAAATTGTATTCACCGCGCATCCCCAGCGGTTGCGCGACGTGGGCTGGACGCACGCCCGCATTCTTTCGCCGGGTGACGACTCAACTTTGAAAGGCTTTCGTATTAAGACGCCTTCCGACAATCAATCCGGCGATCGCGATCGCCAGTAACAGCGGAGATTCCGTTTCCGGCGTCTCCGCGCCAAAGGAAACGGAACCGATATTGATAGCAGGATCCGGCGTTTCAATATCGACTGAAGTTATTCCTACCGGACTGGTTACGCCGAAAAAGCCAAGATAAGGAACCATCACGGCGGTAGGAAAGGCGACCGTGCCATCGGAAAGAGTAATGGTCGCGGTATCGGCGAAGAAGTCGCCGAAGGAGAAGCCCAAAGCCGTTACCGGCGCAGGCAGGGTGATGACCAAGCCGTTGAACGGAGTAGTGCTGCCCTGCGAAGTGAGGGCGGCGGTGGGGTAATAAACGCCGTCGCCAAGGACGAACAAGCCGCCATCGCTCGCTGGGCTAACGGCGAAATTGATGCCGTGGAGAGTAAAATTAGCGCCTGGGCCGCTACCGACAAATGCCACGTCTCCGGGCGGGAGGAGTCCCTCAAAGTTAACCGTGGTTACGCCGGTGACCGCCTTCAGCCATGTGGTGGGATCGTTATACACCACATCGGCGCGTCCAACGTATGCTCCCGCAAGCAGAAGAACTGGAATCAGGAATTGTCCTCGCATTTAAGTATCCTTTCCGGATCTCGAAACCGGGTCACTTACCGACATACGTCTTGGGACTTCCCCGTCCTGTGCAGAAATCCCATCCCGCGGCTGAAACGTCGCCCATAAAGATGCCGCATGTTCCCACGCTGACGTCGTTAAAAACGGCGGCAGGGTCGCCATAAAGCTTGGTAAGTTCAGCCGCGGAAGAAGAGGAAAAGCCGCCGGCGGCATTGGTAATGCCGGCCCACAACGGCGACGCGAGACTGGTGCCGCCTACAATGAACCAGCAGCCGGACGGACAGTCTGCCACGTCGAAGGAACTATTGAAAACCCAAACTCCCGTAGTGGGGTTGGAATCCGCCGCGACATCCGGCACGCCACGCAAGCCGCCCACTAAGGACACGATGCCATTCTGATAGGGCGGTCTAGGTTCAAAGATACTTGTGCCTCCACCGCCGACCTGCCAGGTATTCTCAAAACGGAAATTGCCCGTGAGCGCGTTCCGGCTGGTGCTTGTGCCGCCGACTGCAACGACGTTCGGAGAAACGCTGGGATAACTAACTCCTGGGTCGTCACCCGTGGAAGCGAAGTAGACCACCCCTGGAGCAGTGAAGATTGGATCTTCCAAGACCTCTTCCGGGTACTCGCTGCCGCCAAAGCTCATAGAAATCTCGCCACCACCCGATGCCTGAAGGATTTTGTTGCCAACTGCGACGCCGCAATCCAGATCGATGTTGCTGTTCGACTGCGCCTCCACCAGAATGATCGTCGCTTTTGGGGCCATGGCGTGAGCATATTGAATATCCAACGATGCCTCAATCGCCCAACCAGTGCCTGTCGAGGGTGGGGGTCGCGGGGCCGTTGTCCTACACGATCCGGGAGTGTCGCCGCCGAACGGCGCGTAAACTACTTCGAAGTTACTGGGTCCGAGCGGCGTTACGCCGAATTGGGCGGTGAAAACCGCCGCATCTAGCGCGATAGTGGGATTGTCATAAGCGTCGACAATTACGATGGTTTTAGCTCCCCCACTTGGATTAGTCAAAGCGAGATAGGGGTTGCATCCAGTGACCGGCGGCGTAAAGCCGTAAAGACAGGCGAGGGAACCGGGGGTTTCAAAGAAGAGTCCGGGACCAAAAGGAGGCCCGCCCACTTGACTCTTGCCGGTATTTCCCTTAGCCGGGCCCAAGAACTGAACATTTGTATGAAAGCGGACTCCTGTATCCGCGGGACTAGGAATGCTGGAGGCCGGCGTAGTGACCACCGGAAAGGGTAATAGTTGGGGCTGCTGAGCGAGGAGGTTCGCGCCGGATACTAATAAAAGCAGGGCCCCCACCGACCAATATATGCCGGTCCTTTTTACTTTCGGCCGAAATAGACGATTATTAGGACGAAATAAATCTTCACGCCTCATGAGTCTTTTCTCCCTATACATTGCCGGTTGACTACCGGCATAACACTGAAAAATATGGTTTTCCCGTTACGGCTTGGGTTTGATAATAAACCTCGCGCTTGACTGGGTGCAAGGCATTTTTATTTTTAGGTACTATCTGGCTGGAATTATTTTGTATTGTGAAACACAAAAGATCAGATAAAGGTGCTTGCTTGAAACTCCGAAAAATCCACTTATAAAGTCACTGGGTCGTCCGATAAGAGCCGGGTATTTAGAAACTGATCGCGCCGGGCGCGCACTCCCGCTTTGAAGGCGTCATCGATTCGCTCTACGGTCAGGTCGGCGATTCCTTCAAGAACTTCCGTTTCGCCCATCCCCGGGCGGAAGACGGCGCTATAGAGTTTCGCCAGGCCGCCGTCGCCGAATTGATTGGCCACGTCAATCAGGAAACCGGCGCTACGTTCCGAGCGAAGGTTGGGCGCGAGACGCAGGATGGCATTGTAAGACGCGGTCATGGCGGCTAACGCGACTTGCACCTGTACCTGCTGGAAACGGGCTGCCAGCGCCGCCTGCCGGAAACGCGACACCCATGGCTCAGCCGTAAGATCGAAAGAGGGATTCATGGTAACACCGGTTTTAGGATCGACGCCGCCGGATGGCTTACGGCAGTGCGCGATCAACGCATCCGCCACATCGGACTCTCCATTGGCGAAGATCGCCTCGAATTGGGGGCGGTCCGCCGCGGACATTGCGACGAGAAGACCCGTCAGCCGTCCCGGTCTCTGCGCCCACTGAATGATGCCAAATGAGAGGCCGGCGCGATCTGTGTTCCGGTTGAGAGCGGCGAACTTGCCCACGCCTTCCATCTGCGATACGAGACTCAGGATTCGCTGCATGGAGTTGGAGGCAAATCCGAGGGCGAGCGACATGTAGACAGAGGAGGCGCGCGGATCGGTGGGCGACGCCGCTATCATTTTTCGCAGCATGGCGGCATCAATGCTGGGGTTCGGCGGAAGCCCCTGCCGCTGTTGGAACGCCGCAATGGCCGCGGCGGTTTTGGAGCCAAAGATTCCATATGACGGCGAGAGCACAGTGGGCAGGCCGGAGAAGCCGAGACCGGTGAACAGATCATGGACAGCGCCAATCGCGTGCGGATCTGTCTCAGCGGGACTAAACGCGGCTTGGGAAGCGCCGGATAAAATTTCATCGATCCGCGGGATGCGACACACGGTTCCCACCGCGGGGACGGGTCCCGGCGGGACCTGGAGGGGAATGGGACGCGGCTCGGCGGGCTGTACCGGGTGAGGCGCGTCGGTGGCGCCTGCCCACAGATAGTTACCGTCCTGGGTGCGATACCAGGAGCTATTGCCTTGCACGCGTTCACCCTGATCGGTAAATCCCGCGACGGTCTCGGTGGTTTTCGCCTGAGCTACGCGAACGATTCTAACGCTGGTGGAAGGGGCGCCTTCCCGAATATTGGAATTCAGGAGCAGACGCACTTCCTGTTCCGCGCCGGAAGACGGCGGTTGTACGGCTGCGATGCGATTCAGCAGGGCCTGACGATCCAGTCCGCCGCCCGGACAGCCGCGGCCTACGCGAATCTCGTCGTGCAGCACGATGTGGTTGGCATCGGCGGGAAACTGATACCGGGCGGCGATCTCTGCCATGAGCGCCGCAACCGCGTCCATTTGCGTGACAGCCACCGAGTCCCCGGCTGTACCTTCCAACTCAATGCCGATGGTATAGAAGTTTGGATTGCTGCCCGGCTGCAACAACGACCATGTAGGATTAACGACTACACCGGCGTGGAATGCCGTATCGCCCTCATCGACGTACTGATGAACGCTGCCATCGAGGCCGACTGCATAATGCGCGGAGCTAAGTGATCCCGTTTGCAGGCAGCGCGCGTCGATATCGGCGAGGGAACCTCCGGTGCGATGGATTACTATTGCCTGTGGCTTAGAGTTCTGCCGTCCGGCGCAGAAATTCTGGGCATCGCAGCCCATCCATTGTTTATGCATATGGCTTTCTCAGGCCACCACCGTCAGATCGCCGCGTTCGTCGGTAAGTACGACACCATCGGGCGCGCTTACCTGCGCCACACTCGGCGTGTTTGTCTGACGGGCGTTTCGTTGGTCGTCGTCTTTGGTGGCGATCAACGACCGCAATCGTAAGAGGTTCTGCAAGGCGCCATACCAGAAAGGAGCTCCCAGACTTAGAAGTAGCGTGGTCAGGAGGATACCCAGTAACTTCATGAGGAAGTTATCCTTATGCCAGCGACCCGTCCAGTCACTCCAACTCTGCGGGATGCCTACAATATTGTTGACCATCACGTCCTTAAGATTCTGCTGGTCGATGTCAGTGAGTCGAACCGGGAAAGCCGCAGCGGCCCCATTGGCGGATGTACCTGGCGCGGTGTTCTGTCCCGACGCAGGACTTTGCGCGGTGTTAGCAACGGACCCCTGCGCGTCCTGCTTTTGAGCAATATCTAACAGCGAGTTGCGAAGCGCGGCATCGGTTGAGAGACGGCTGACCAAGGATGCGGTATCGAGTTGCAGGGCGAGCGCAACGGCGAATCCCGCAAAGAAAGTGACATAACGCGTATGGGCAGTGAATCGTTCCGAAGTTCGATCCATGGTCTGGTCGAACCAAAGATTGATTTTAGCCAAGAACTCACTGTTGGCCTGTTGGAGGAAGGCGACTCGCGCGCGGGCTGCATTCGCCAGCTCCGGATGAGTCAGTTCCAGGTGCAGGGCGAGCGCGCGCACGTTCTTCAGTTTTTCGCGAATCTGGGCCTGAATTTGCTCTGGAGCGCCGGGCTGGCAGATGCCGTTTTCGACCAGCGCCGTTTGCAGAGCCGACTGCGCGGCGGCGCCAAGTTTCATGGGTCCATCCCCAGTGCCTAGTTCGAGCAGCAGCTTGGTTAGCTCTTCCCGATGAATCACTCCGCCTACCCCGCCATTCACGTCGCAAACCAGAGGGTGCTTGAGCGCAGCGGTAGAGATCTCCTCGGCAATCCGACGAGTGATTCCGGAATGAAGCTGCTCGAGCAGGTCTGCCACCCCGGCCGCCAGATGTTTACCGCGGCTATTAAACATGGTCGTAAGGGCCTGCGTAATCACAGTAATGATCATGCTCACCAGCAGCATGACGAGAGAAAGGCCAATAAAGATATCTACGGTCTTGAGCATGGCTATACCCCGGAGATTCTTTCTCAACGGACAGCAAAAGTCAAACAGGATCGCACCATGGACTTATGCCGCTTGCGGCGCGAAGCGCGCGCGGGCCTCTTCCAAACGGCGGGCGCGGCTAATGATGCGCGAGATTTCGGAAGCGGAAAAAGCAAAGCCGCCGCAGAGTTCGGGCGCGGGGAAATCGAGGGCTGGATCTATGGTTTGACCTTTAATTGCGGCAAGTTGCGTGAGCAGGATGGCTTCCTCCTGAGCTTTCGCGTAGGCTGCTTTGCGCTCGGCCTGCATGGACTTCAGCTCGGCGGTGTTCTTTTCGATGGCGCGCTGAATGCGGGAGGCATAGAGCGCGATGCGCTGGAGACCCTTGAGTGGGTCGATCCAAGCTTCGACGTGCGCGGAAGCAGGCGGGAGTTCGCCGGCTTGCTCTAACTCGATGTGGATAAAGAGGGCGCGTTCCATGGCATGTGCGCGCTTCAGACGCCAGTAGTTTTCAGCGATGTTGCGGACCAGTTCCTGTTCGGGAACGCCAACGGGAGCGTAGGTCTGGAGGTAGCCTTGGCAGTGCTTCTCGAATGCCTGCTCTTCGCCGGGGAGAGCTGCGTGAACTTTTCCAGTGAGTCCATGTTTTAGAGAATTCTGACTGACGGTTTGCTTTCCGGCTTCGCTGACGGGGCCGGTAGAGTGTTGGGCATTGGCGCGATTCGCTTCCAGTTGAGCGGGGGATGTCATTTTCGTCTCTCCTTGATTGACCAAAACGTAAAGGGCTACCCGGCGCGTGAATCGCACCAGGCAGCCCTTTTGCCTGGAGAATAGCAGAGAGGCGCCAAAAATCGGGGCGTTTGACAGCGTTAGAATCGCACGGAACTAATTGATGGGCCTGGGCTTAAAATTTATTTCGAAGTCGCGAACTGCGGATGGCGGGCTGGCTTAATTTGGCGGATAAGGTCGTTTCATGCTTGAAGATCATGGGCACAAAACGGGCCGGGTGCGGGTGGCTGCTATGCCGGCGAGACCCGGCGCGGGCATTGTCCCTCGCCCGAACCCTGTCTGCCGAGGTGCTACCGACAAGGTACTAGCGTTTATCGGAGGAATCCATCGAGGGTCGGAAATGCCGGCAGAGCAGGCGCGAGAGTTCTACGGTCAACGTTTATACTGAAACCACATCTGGCGCGGAAATGTATCAGAATGGAAGCGATGCAGCTCTTTGACCGCATAACGTGGAACCCGAAACTGATGAATGGTCAGCCGTGCATCCGTGGAATGCGGCTGACGGTGCGCCGGGTCGTGGAAGCCGTCGCGATCTACCCAAACCGGGACGACCTTTTCCGTAATTATCCGGAATTGGAACCGGAAGACATCAGACAGGCGCTGGCTTTTGCCGCTGCGAATCTTGAGGACAGCGCGACGGAAAGTAGCGCGGCCTGAAGTCTGCGCCATGCGCTTGGTTTTGGACCAGGGAGTTCCCCGCGATGCCGCTGCCCTTCTGCGCAGTTGCGGATACGACTGTACTCACGTGGGTGAGATCGGAATGAGCAATGCCGCCGACGAGGAGATAATCGCACTCTCGCTGGAACGGAGTGCGGTAGTGGTGACGCTCGACGCGGACTTTCATGCAATCCTGGCCGTGTCGGGGGCACAACGTCCTTCCGCAATCCGCATGCGGTTGCAGGGGCTGGGGGCGGTTGAAGTCGTTGAGGTGGTTCGAAGGGTTCTTGCCAGTTTCGCAGTGGAGCTGGAGGGTGGCGCACTGATCACCGTTAAGGCGCTCAAGACAACGTGTCACCTGCTGCCAATCGGCATCTCGGGGTGAAGCGGGAGGCCCAAGGGCGACTGTGGGCAGTAATCGCCAGAGATAATCAGAAGCGAACAACCAGTGGGCGATTTCGCTGTGGCCATCTTGGCGCGCGACCTCGGCCAGAATCGGCTTGTCGTGATTGAAATCAGCTGCAAGACACAGACCATTCGCATCTGGGCCAGTTGATTACTTACGCCGCCGGTCTGCAGGCCACGGTGGTAGTACAGATTTCGCGCCATATCAGGGAGGAGCATCGCCAGGCGCTTGACTGGCTCAACCGCGATGGCTCCTCCACCGAGTATTTCGGCGTTATGGTCGAACTCCTCCGGATCAACGAGTCTAAGGCGGCGGCACCTCAGGGTTGTGGCGACTCCGAATAGGTGGAGACGCGACAGTCGGCAGCAACGACGGACGCGCCGACCGGTCGCGGTTCAGTGCTTCGGCGGTTCCGCGTGCAATGCGCCGGGGAGCGCGCGGCGGGCGTCGGCGGGGGGTATCCGGTCTATGGTTGCAGGTGGGACCGTCATCGGTTCGGTACGGGAGAAATGGACCGGCAGCTGGCGCGCGAGGCAGTCGAAAATCTCGGCCGAACGGTATGGCTTACACACGAAGTCGTCCATGCCGGCGGCGAGAACACGCTCGCGGTCCGACTCAAATGCGGAGGCTGTCATGGCGGCAATCTTCACTGTGCCACCGTGTTCCAGTTCCCGAATGCGCCGGACCGCGTCTGTCCCGTTCATGTCCGGCAACCACAAGTCCATCCAAATGAAATGGGGACTCCACTGCTGGAAGATCTCGATTCCGTCGGCCGCTCGTTCGACCAGGCGTACCTCAAAGCCAGCCCGGCCCAACATCTGCTCCAATACAAGCGCGTTTTGCGGATCGTCCTCCACGATCAATACACGGAATTCGGGTTGATCGGGGGCAAGAGTGAGCCACGCTTCCGTGAACGAGCCGGCGTTTGCTACTTCTTCGACCTTCGCCACTTCAGCCGGGACCTCCACGCAAAAGAGCGAGCCCCGGCCTAACGAGCTCTCGACCGTAATCGTGCCGCCCATGAGTTCCACGAACTGCCGAGTAATCGCAAGGCCGAGGCCTGTTCCTTTCTGCGCCGCCCGTTTGCCAACCTGGACGAACGGTTGGAAGATACGTTCCTGATCGTCCGGCGCAATTCCTCTGCCCGTGTCTTCCACCTGGAACCGCAGCCGTGTCCAGCCGGATTGCTCCGCAGACTTTGCAGTCAGCCGAAGCGTAACCGCACCTGCCTCAGTGAATTTGAGAGCGTTGCTCAACAGATTCATCAGCACCTGTCGTAATTTCGCGGCGTCGATCCGCACGAAATGCGGAACGTCTCGAGCGCAGACGCAGGAGAGATCCAGATTTTTTTCGGCCGCTTTGACGCGCATCATCTCTGTCAAGTCGCGGGCGAGCGTAACAACATCGACGGGAACGGATACGGCTTCCTGTTTTCCCGCCTCGACTTTTGCCATGTCGAGGACGTCGTCGATGATGGTCAGGAGTTGCTCGCCGCTGCGGTTAATCATTTCCAGGTACTCACGGTTCTCGCCCGCGGCCTCCTCTCGAAGCAGACTTGTGATGCCAAGGATCGAGCTCAGAGGGTTGCGCAATTCATGACTCATATTCGCCAGGAAGATGCTCTTCGCCGAGCTGGCCGCCTCGGCGCGGTCGCGGGCTGTAGCGAGTTCGGCGGTGCGGCGGTCAACGAGTTCGGCAAGGCGCCGCTGGTGCGTCTTGAGCGCACGCACGCGCGCCTTGTAGCTTCCCAGGAAAGCGCCAGCGAGAAAAAGGACGGCGGCGGTCCGGGCCCACCAGGCGCCCCACCATGGGGGCGTTACCGTAATGCGGAGGGTTGCCTCCCGGTCGCTCCAAGTGCGGCCATCGGTGGAGACCTGACTGCGGAAGAGGTAGCTTCCCGGGGAGAGGTCCGTGTAGCGGGCCACGCGGTGGGCGCTATCGGTTTCGATCCAGCGGCTTTCCTGCGGTTCCAGCCGGAAGCGGTACATCAGGTTGCCGGGGTTGATGACGTTCAGGGCGGCGAACTCAATGGAGAGATCATTCTCTGCGTATGGCGCCGAGATGCGGTCGGAGACGGCGGTGAGAGGGGGGCGATCTTTGACTTGTAGGGAGGTGAGAACGATGTGGGCGTCCGGGGCGCGTGAGAGGATGTCGCGCGGGTAGAAACTGTTGAAGCCGGCGTTGCCGCCGAAGTAGAGCCGGCCATCGCTTGCGCGCAAGGAGGCGAACGTCAAAAAGGCAAGTGGTTGCAGTCCATCGCCCTCGTCATAGTTGTAGAAACGGCCGCCAGCGGTATCGAAGCGGGAGATGCCTCGCGACGTGCCAAGCCAAAGGTTGCCGTCGCCATCGGGAAGGATGGAGACAACAGATTCGACGGGGAGCCCTTCGTTCATTGCGTAGCGGGTGGATTTCTCGGTGTGCGGGTCGAAACGGAAGAGGCCCCTGGTGGTGCCTACCCAGAGGATGCCGGAGACATCGATATGGAGGGACCGGACCCGTGGCTGGAACGCCGGATTGGACTCGGGAACCGGAAGCGGGATGGAGTGCAGATTGCCGGCGCGGTCCAGTTTGGTCAAGCCCGGCTCGAATCCGAACCAGAGATTGCCGTCCCGGTCTTCGCGGGTCACATAGGCCTTGATCTCCTGCGGGAGCACGGTCCGGGTTCGCAGGTCTATGGCGCGTGTTTCTCCAAGTCCCGAACTCACCCACAACCGGCCTGTGCTGTCTTCGAACATCGAATAGATGGCGCCTCTCAACCAGGCGTGGTCTCGAATGACGCGGTAGCGGCCGCTGGTACGCTCAAAGGTCCCGAGAATACTGTCGCCGGCGGTCGCGACCCAGACGGCGCCGGACCGGTCCACATAGACGGACGTGACCCATTCGGTATCCAGTCCGTCCGGTCGATTGGGATTGTGGTGGAACTGCGTGAAGCTGTCCGAGCGCGGATCGAACAAGGCGAGACCGGTATAAGCGGTGGAGACCCATATCGCCCCATCCGGGTTCTCGGCGATGCCCGTCACGGTTTTGCCGTTCAGAGAGTTCGGGTTATTCAATTCCGGCAGATGCTTACCGAATCGGGCGGCGGCAGGCGAATAGCGGACGATACCGATGCCGCCGAGGTAAGCCCAGATGTTGCCCTGCCGGTCTGGATCCAAAAAGTTGAAGTTAGTAGGTTGAGCTGGTGAACCCGGAGAGCGGTAAGAGACGGCTCTGAGCGCGGTTTCCGCTGGCTGGTAGGGATCGAAGACCATGGCCGACGGACGCCCCCCGTAAGACAGCCAGAATCTCCCGGAGGGGTCAGCGCGCATGTATCGGCATAGGGCGGCGGTGAAGCGGTCGAAGACGCCGGTTTCCGGGTCGAAACGCTCGATGCCGGTTGGCAGGTGCACCCAAAGGTGGCCTGTCTTGTCCCAGATCAGCGCGTTAAAATGCTCCGGCTGCAGGGTGTGCTCGCCCGGATGCTGGTGAGGGAAATGCTGAAACGAGCCGGATTGGGGGTCGAAGCGCATTAGCCCGATGGACGTTCCGAGCCAAAAGTGGCCGTGGCGGTCCTGTTCGATGGCGCGAACGCCGACGGCGCGTCCTTGAGTAAGCCTGGGATCGATGGGATGCGCAATTATGGCGCGTGTGGTTGGGTTGATCTGATAGAGAACCGGCTCCGATGTCTCGCTCACCTGGCCTCTATCGGATTGGTAGGTGGACACTCCCACCCAGAGCGCGCCTTGGGAGTCTTCGAAGAGTCCGGTGACCGCATCGTTCAAGGAGCGCGCCGGCCGGGAGAGAACGTTGAGCGGGGAGCCGAATTTGCCAGTGGAGGGATCAAATGGAGTGATGACTTCCGAGGCGACCCACAGGTTTCCGTTGCGGGCTTCGTGAAGCACTCCTGGAGCCATGTTCAAAGCGTTGTAGGGGCGGAACATCGGCATTCCGGGATAGCGCACGCACTGGTAGCCATCCCAACGATAGAGGCCGCTCAGAGTGGTAAACCAAGTGAAACCGCGGCGGTCCTGGAGCACCTGGAAGATTTGGTCGGTGGGAATGCCGTCGGCACGGGAGAAGGAGTCGAAGCGGACGTCGCGGGCTTCGCCCGAGATTTTCGCCCAACTATGGTCGGCTTCGGTTTGGGGAGACGGCCCAGGCTGGCCCAGGAGCAGTGCTGTCCACACGCAGAGTAGCGTGAACAGCATGGCGCCTCGAGTCATTTCAAATGTTATCCATTCAGAGATCTAATTCATTCTTACCCATGTACAATTCAATGCGCAACCGGTCGGCAGAGGTAGTGGACAGGCAAATGCGGTCTGGCCGCGGAAGGAGGTTCGAGGCTCCTTACGGACGTCCGCGGCGGCGGCTCCGTCGGATCGCTGACTACCAGTAGTACGCCTTGACCACTCGCGGCGAACTGGGCGCGCCGGAGATTACCTTGACGTGCAAGACGAATTGCAGATTCTTTTGCTGCCAGCCGGGCGGGGCGCCGCGCAGGGCGTCTGCCATCAGGTCGGGATTGGTCACTAAGTCACTGGCGGCATCGGTGCCGTATTGCGTCATGCCGGCTAATTCCACCAGCATGGCATGGGTGTCGGGATGGAAGACGCGCGAGACGATAGCGTAGTCTTCGGTTGTCCGGCGATCGCGCGGCAGATTGGGCAGCGACCATTCGGTTGGATGGCCGTTATCCGTGATTCCGATCGGCTCGCGCGAGCCATCGATGAAGAATCGCATCTGTTTGCTGATTTCGCTCCAGCGGGTGTAGGAATAGCCCACAAGAATCGCAGGGTCTGTACGGAGGTCCTTAAATGAGACGTCGGAGCCGACTCTTACTTGGAATGGGCGATGGAGACGCGTCAGCATGGAGGAAAGGCGGGACGTAGCGACTAAGTCGCCGCCGCCTACGAACTGGTCGGTTAGTTCGATGAAATCTTGCGCCCGCGCTTGCGATCTTGCCGCGGGCGGAAGTTCGAGGCTCCAAACGGGAACGTAGGCCGCTCCGACAAGCACAGGCGACGAGCCGCGCAATACCGGCGCCCAAAATTGATCGAGCGCCGTCGACGCGGGATGGGTGATGCCCCAGTAACTCAAACCGATAGCGCAGGCAGCCGCCGCACCGCTCAATGCCCAAAGCAGGCGGGTTCGCCACAAATGGACTGACGCAACACGAGGCGCGCGAACGATTGCGGTTGGCTCGGCAGGAGGCGGCGCCTCGACCGCTGGGGTTTCGACGACGTGAAACACCGGCACGTAAGTCCCGGAAGGCAATTCGATGCGGAGCGGATCGTGCGCGCCGTGCTCGGAATAATAAAGCCCCAGCCGCTTGCGTACTTCGCCGGCTTTCACGCGCACGGTGGCGTCGTCGCCCGGGTCGTAGCTGGTGGGCCTGCCGAAGACTTCGATGCCAATGGTGCGTTCCTTGAGACCGTCGGTATCGCCATGGAGCGTATGTTCCACGACGAAGCGGAGGAAATCCTGACAGCGCTTGCTGGAACGGAATTCATGGCTGGCCAGGAGGCGGGTCAATTCTTCGCGGATTTGCTCTTCGGTGGGACGAGCGCCACTTTCCCCATCTGGCGACCTGATCACGGGCGTCTGGCCTTGAGGCATGGCAGGGAATTTCCTTCGATTTTAGCAAAACCAACGTTCGATACCGGTATCGAACGCCGCGTAACACTCTGACAACCGTTTGAAACTGGACGCCTACGGCGCTGGCGCGCCATGATCGATCTGGTCTAGAGCCATGTCCCAAATGCTCGAAGAGACGCGACAGCAGCCGGACGCGCTTGCCAAGACGCTGCACGACGGGCTGGCTACGTTGCGCGATCTGCGGCGCGAGTTCGAAGCCCGGCGACCGCGCCTGGTGGTACTGGTGGCGCGCGGCACTTCCGACAATGCCGCGCAATTCGGCCGTTATCTGATCGAAATCACCACTCGCACGCCGGTATCGCTTGCCGCGCCGAGCGTTTTGACGCTCTACCAGTGTCCGCTCGATTTAAGCGGGGCCCTGGTGGTGGCGATCTCGCAATCGGGCGAATCCACGGACACGAACGCTGTGCTGGAAGACGCACGGGCGCGCGGCGCTATAACAATCGGGATCACCAACGAGAGCGACAGCGCGATGGCGCGGATTGCGCAATATGTGATCGCCGTTCGCGCCGGACGCGAAGAGAGCATCGCGGCGACGAAAACCTATACATGCCAACTCTTGGCACTGTATCTGCTTGCGGCCGCTCTGGGTGGTGAGGTTGATTTAGATATTCTGCGGCGTTTGCCGGATTGGGTGCATGCGGTTCTTGAACTTGAAGAGCGGACCGGTGAGATCGCGCAGCGTTATACCTTCATGACGCGCGCCCTGGCTGTGGGGCGCGGCCTGAATTATGCCAACGCCCTGGAGTTTGGCTTAAAGCTGATGGAGACGTGCTATGTGGTGGCGGAGCGCTTCTCTTCGGCCGATCTGATGCATGGTCCTATCGCTCTTATCGAACGATCCTTCCCGGTTTTCGCCTTTGCTCCTCCGGGAGTTACCTGGCCTTCGATTTCCTCGATGATCGATCGGCTGGAGGAACTGAAGGCCGAGACGCTCATCATAACCGACGAATCGAATCCGGAAGCGACCGCGAAACCGGCCCGACTGATTCAGCTACCCATCCACAGTCTGGCGCCCGCCGGGCCGTGCGACCTTTACACTCCTATTCCCTACATCGTTCCTGCGCAACTCTTCGCGGCGCATCTTGCCGCGATTAAGGGCCTCAATCCAGACCGCGCGCGGAGCATCCAAAAAATCACGCGCACCATCTAGGGACGACACTCTGCCGCTACGTTCGACGGCGTTACGAACACGCGACAACCCGCCGAGCAACCGTTTGGAACTGGACGCGGGACGCGGCGCGGACCCAGCATGTCGTATGGCTCTGCTGCGCGGACACTCTTTGTAAGGCTCCGCTGCGCGGATAAAGCCAATTATGCAGAAGGGGGTTTTGAGGTGATTTACCGTACAACGATTCTCATTGCATTGTTACTCGCAGCTTTACCAATACCGGTATTGGCACAGGATGCCACGGCGGCTATCACAGGCCGTGTTACCGATCCATCCGGCGCCGCGATAGTTAGCGCGGCGGTGCGCGCGAAAGACGTAGACCGCGGAACCGTCTATCGGACGCAGACGAATGCCGACGGCATCTACAACCTGCCGCGTCTGCCCATCGGACGGTACGAGGTGCGGGTGGAGTCGAAAGGGTTCCAGGCCGCCGTGCACCCCGCTTTCGCTCTAACGCTAGGTCAAACCGCGTCGATCGATATTGCGCTGACGATCGGAGAGGTTTCGCAGCAGGTAGTGGTTACTGCAGGCGACGAGATTTTACAAACGCAAACTACCGAGGTGGGCTCGCTGCTGGATGCCTCTTCGATTGCAAATTTGCCTCTTGAAACACGCAACTACAACCAACTGACGCTACTCATTCCGGGGTCGGCAACCATCAGCCCCGCGTCTTTCAATACCGGATTGAAGACGTTCAATGCGGCACGTCCGAATTTGAACGGCAACCGCGAACAGGCCAACTATTATTTGCTTGACGGAATGGAAAACGTGGAATTCGTGGACAACAATGTCGCTTACTCGCCTAACGTGGATGCCATTCAGCAGATGAGCATTGTTACGAATAATCCCAGCGCGGAACTGGGCCAATTTCTGGGCGGCGTAGTCAGTGTCGGTTTGAAATCGGGCACCAATCAATATCATGGGGACGCATTCGAGTATCTGCGCAACGATTTCTTCAACGCCAACGAATGGTCGAATAACTTCAACGGGCTACCGACGCAGCGGCAACGCTGGAACGAGTACGGGGGCACCTTCGGCGGCCCTATCCAGAAGAACAAGCTCTTCTTTTTTGTGGACTATCAGGGCTCGCGCTTCGACTTCCCCGCAACCTCAACGCCGCAAACCACCTTCACTACGCAAAACCTAACCGGAGACCTCTCCAACCTTGGCGTCACGCTGCATTATCCCGGCACCAGCGTATTTATGCCGTCCAATCTTACCCAGGCTGCGATTTGCGGCCAGGGGCAGAAGATGGGTGTGAACCCTTGCATTACGGGCATTAGTCCCACGGCACTGAAGATTGCGGCGGCGCTGCCGAAGCCGAACTTGCCTGGCCTGGCGAACGGCACCAGCAACAATCTGAACAATGTGGTGCAGAATTACACGCACGGCAACCAAGGCGATGCAAAGATCGATTGGTCGCCCACAGACAACGACCACTTCTCTGCACGCTATTCGCAGCAGCATATCGATAACCCGATCGTGAACAGCGAATTGCTTCAATATAGCGGCAGCGGAAGCAATGTATTTCCGCTGCAGCAATCGGTCTTCGACTATACGCGCACAATCCACGCGAACTGGGTCAATGACTTTCGCGTGGGCATGAACTACTTCCCGGCGGAAGCGAACACCCAATCGCTCTCCACGACAGCCGGCGCGAACCTGATTCCCGGACAACCGACGCAATATCTTCCGGGACTCTCATTCGCCAGTTCAAAAGTGGGCGGACAGTTGAACGGGCCTTTCGCTTTTGGCACGGTTGATGCGCCTGAGATTTTCCATCAGACTGCGATTCAGGTTTCGGACACCGCCATCTGGACCAAGGGCGCGCATACCATTCATATGGGTTTCCAACTGATCCGCTATCGCAATAACTATGTTCCCGCGACGAGCAGCGACGGCGCCGCCGGGCAGATCGGGTTCAATGGCACTTACACCGGTTACTCGGAGGCCGATTTCTTTCTTGGCTTGCCCTCTTATATGGGCTATGGACTGGGATTCTCGGGAACTGTGGGGCAACGCAATGACGCCATAGGGGCATTCGTGCAGGACGATTGGCGCATCAACAACAAGCTGACGCTGAATTTCGGCGTGCGCTGGCAGCTCTTCACGCCTATTTATGAAGTTCACGATCGGATGACTAATTTCGGCGAATATACGGGGCAAATTGAACTGGCAGGCCAGAACGGCAATAGCCGCGCGCTTTACAACCAGTACAACGGCATCGCGAATTTTCTACCGCGGCTTGGGCTGGCCTATAGCCTCAATAATAAGACGGTAATCCGCGCGGCGTTTTCGAGATCGAGTTTTCAGGAAGGGACCGGCGAATATAACCGCCTCGCGACGAATGCGCCGTGGAATGTGGACTTAGTGGGCCAGTGGGGCGCGTCTAACTCCCTGGGCGCTATTCCCGCCAATCAGGTCTCGCTCGATCAAGGCTTCGGCGCATTAGGTTCGACCAGCGGTTGCACGGCGCAGAATGTAACGTCCGCCCCCACAGCGTGCTTTGCCGGAGTACGCATTCACGCCACCGATCCAAATTACCGGCCAGCCGTTTCCAACCAATGGAACTTCACGGTACAGCGGGAAATCATTAAATCCCTCACTGTGCAGGGCGGCTATGTCGGCCAGCATAGCGATCACATGGCTGCGATTTATGACATGGGTCAAAATCTACTGATGCCCGACGGCACCGCCGTGCCTGGACCCTACCTAGCAGGCAACCCAGCGCTGAAAAGTGCTGGGACCGGACAGCAGCGGCTTAACACCTCGAGCGCCATCCAGAACTACAACGGGTTGCAAGCGTCGGTGCAGGAACGGCTGTCTAAAGGCCTCGCCTTCCAGTTCAACTACACCTGGTCGAAGTGCCTTACCAATAATCAGGGGTATTATGGCCGCTACGGAAATTCGGCGCCGGCGCAGACTACGGCCGACGTGGCGTTCCAATCCTATGTCTACAATGTGGGCCTCGATTACGGATTATGCGATGCGGACATCACCAACATATTCAGCGGTTACCTGAATTACGATCTGCCGTTTGGGCATGACCGCATGTTCGGTAAAAATTCCAGCAAGGCCGTCAACGCCATTCTCGGCGGCTGGCGATATGACACGATCGTAAGCGTCCATGGCGGATTGCCCATTTCGATGATCCAGTTCGGCAACGATCCTACCGGCGCCTACTTCCAGCCCCGGCCGGATTGCATTGCGCCTTCCCGTGCTATTCCTTATAAGAATTTCGTTGGCGGCGGATACGTTTGGTTCGACCCTACCACGATGGCAATTCCCGGACCGGGGAAACTTGGTTCTTGCGGTATCTCCACCGAGCGCGGACCCGGGTTGAAGCAGATCGACATGAGCCTCTCGAAACGCTTCGAGATTACCGAACGGCAGAGCGTGGAGTTCCGCTTCGACGCGATCAATGCCTTCAATACGCCGATTTTCGCGGTGAGCGGCTACGCGACAGACGTATTCCCGGGCGGCGGCATCGATTCCACTAAATACGGAGTGGACCCTACTTACACCGCAGGCATTCCCACCGGCGTAGTGAATACATCGGTGGGATCGCGCAATCTGCAATTTTCGCTGAAATATCGCTTCTGAAGGCTCTTGATTAGGGTGCGGCGTGTTTGGCGGATACAAGCTGATCGATGTAATCGATGTCCTTCTGGGACCATATGGACGGACGTTTACCCATGATTCTTCGATAGCGAACGTCGGCGGAAGCAGCGGCCTTGTCCAAGCTCGCCGCTGCTTCCTTCAAGGCTGCCGCCTCTTCGGCCCGCTTAGCGCGACCCGAAACCGGCTTGCTGGGCTTGGCGGATTTCCGAGGCTTGACGTGCTCAGACGCAACGCCACCCATACCGAGCGACCGTGCCGCTTCCCCCGCGGCATGGCCCACGGTCCGGGCAGCCGTTATCAGAACACCCTCATCCTTCACATCAGACTCCGCACTCTTTCGGGCAGCCATATTATCTCCTTCGCAACTCTTTAGTGACCGTGATTGAACAAGAACCATAACACCACTAAAAACCCCGGAACTCCTAGCATCCACGCAACGATGTATTTCATTTCGTAATCTCCAGCCCGAACCTTGCACTTGATTTGCCTTGGAGAGAAAGCGCACAGTTTTTGGCCGACGGACGCTCCGACTTTCGGCTTCGCCGAGACGTCTTAGAATAAAACTATGCGACTAACCGCATGCTTGGCCCTCTTTGCCGCCATAGCGTCCGCCCAGGATACGTCTGAATTATTCAATCGCGCGCCGAAGGCCATTGACGACGCGCTGCGCGCCCGCATCAACGAGTTCTACACGGCCCATGTGAAGGCCGAATTTCGCAAAGCAGAGTCGCTGGTAGCCGAAGACACCAAGGACTACTTCTACAACCACGACAAGCCGCAGTATTTGGGATTTCAGATTGTTCGCATCGAATATTCCGACGGCTACACGCGCGCCAAGGCGACCGTTTCTGTGGAGGAGCGCGTCATGTTTCCCGGTTTCGCGGGACAAGTGATGAAGATCCCGACGCCAAGTTACTGGAAAATCGACGACGGCAAGTGGTGCTGGTATGTGGATACAGCGAAGCTGAACGAGACGCCCTGGGGCGTTATGAAACCGGGCCCGGCGAGCGCCAATGATACCTCTCCGGCGGCCATTATGGCGTCGCTTCCCTCAAACATAGACGAATTGATGAACCTGGTTCGCGCCGATAAATCGGCCGTGACGCTGAAGCCCGGGGAAAGCGAGCGCGTGGTTATCGATAACGGCATGAAGGGACCGGTAACGCTCTCGATTCAGGGCAAAGTGGACGGCGTCGAGGCCGTCTTCGACCGCCTGGTGGTTCCGGCCGGCGAAAAGGCGACGCTCACATTGAAGGCCGTAGACGGCGCCAAGAGCGGCACGTTCACCGTACAGGTTCCTGCTTTGAACAAATCGATTCCCATTCGAGTAACGGTGAATTAGCGAGCTTTGGGCTAATTCCAGCCGACATACTGAACCTCTTCCTCGATTTCGATCGCGAAGCGGTCTCGGACCCGCTGTTTCAGTTCCAGAATGAGCGCGCGGAGATCAGAGGAGGTTCCGCCCCCGGCGTTATAGAGCAGGTTGGCATGATAGTCCGCGACGTGTATTTCGCCGCGGCGAACGCCCTTCGCGCCGACTCGCTCAAGGAACCATGCGGCCGGCACCTTGCCCTCCCGCACGGCCGTGGCGGGAACCTCGGCAGCCACTTGCGGAGGCAGATTGGCGAACATCAGATTCTTGAAGATGCTGCCGGCGCACTTCATGGTGACGGGAAACTTCTCGTTGCGCACTTTGAGAATGCCGTCGGCCGCTTCGCGTAGAGCCGTGGCGTCGCTGACGTCGAGTGATAGTTCCGCGGAGAAAATAATCCACGCTTTGCGCCGTTTGAAGATGCTCTCGCGATAGTGAAACTCGCACTGCGCGTTATCGAAGATGCGGACCGCGCTGCCGTCGTAAAAGCGGACACTCGTCACTCGCTCGGAAATGGAATGCCCGTACGCCCCCGCATTGCCATAGATCGCGGCGCCTACCGATCCGGGTATGCCTGAGAGAGTTTCGAGGCCCTTCAAACCACGCGCGATGGTGAAATCCACCAAGTCCTGCAGTACCGCGCCGGCGTCTGCCGCGACGCGGTTGGCTTCCGCTGCCAGACTCGCGGCGCGATAACGCAGGACGATACCACGAAAGCCCGCATCGGAGACGATCAGGTTTGTGCCGTCGCCGATTACTACGGTGGGTAAACCGCTGGCCTTCGCCGCTTCGAGCGCGGTGGTAAAAGCGCCGGAGTCCGACGTCTCGGCATACAGATCGGCCGGGCCGCCGATGCCGAAACGCGTATAGCGCGACAGCGGAGCGCCCGGCAAAACAGTTAAATTGGGAATCGCGGCGAGATGCGCTCGCATCTCTTCCGTGGATGGCATTATTTCAATTATAGGAGAGGGTATGCCGCGCTCCACATTCCCTGGATTTCCGGACGAGGCGTTCCAGTTTTTTCGTGGGCTGGAACGGAATAACCGGCGCGAGTGGTTTCAACCACGCAAAGCGCTTTTCGACGAAAAGGTCAAGGCCCCTATGCTCGAATTGGTGGCGGCGTTGAATGGCGAGATGGAGCGATTCGCCCCGATGCATGTGACGGAGCCCGCGAAGGCGCTCTACCGTTTCTATCGCGACACGCGATTCAGCAAGGATAAAAAGCCCTACAAGAGTCACATCGCGGCATATTTTCCGCGGCGCGGCATGGACCGGAACACGGCTTCCGGCTATTACGTTCAGGTGTCTCACAAAGAGATTGGCGTCGGCGGCGGAATGTATATGCCGGCGCCTGAAAATTTAGCCGCGGTTCGCAACCGAATCGCGGAGCGGCACGCCGAATTCCGTAAAATTGTTAAGGCAAAGCCGCTGCATCGATTGTTGGGAGATCTTTATGGAGAGCAATTATCGCGCGTACCCAAGGGCTTCGCCACGGATCATCCCGCGGCGGATCTGCTGCGCTACAAGCAATTCTTTTTCTATACCGAACTGCCCGTCGAGCTTGCTACTTCGAACACCATGCAAACCGAGATTCGGAAGCGGTTCGAGGCGATGACTCCGTTGATCGATTTCCTGAATGCGCCGCTCGTAGAGGCGCGCCCAAAATCCGGCCCACGGGTCTTTTTCTGATATCCAAACTAGCTGGCTTTCGACGCTGCGCCGGCGGACTGTACCGCCGGATGGGTTGCGAGTTGCTGTTTTAGGGACAGAATCACGGGCCACGCCGAGCCGAACAGCGACCCGAGCGAGTTGGCGGACGATGTGTCGCTTGCCAGTTCCAGCACTTTGCCAATCACAAGTTCTTCCAATTGATCAAATACCGTCACCACGGGCCCGAGCGCTGGATCGATGGCGGTGACGACGACGCCGACATCCGTCACCGCGGTTTGAATCGTGTTCGAGTTCTTGGTCAAAAACTCGGCCACCTTCGCCGCGCCCCCTTTGAGATCTTTCCATGCGATGGTAAATGCGTTCGAGAGTGTCATGCTTCCTTTCACTGCTTTGGTACAACCACCTGCTGATCGAATAGTCCGGCCGCGCCGAGTGCGCGGGTCACGCCGCTTCCGGTAGCGACAAAATCCTTAAACGTTCCCCAGAAGCCTCGCGGCGAGACCATTTTTGAGGTGAATGTGTGGACGTCTTTCGCAATACCGGTCGCGCTGTCGGCAAAGGCGGGAAACTTTCGCGTGAAGACGCCACCGGCGTTTGCCGCTTCCCCCAGAACCGCGGTGATGCGGGCGTGCCAGCAACCACCGTATCCCGCGCCGTCCGCGAGCTGGCAGGTTACTTCTGGTTCGAGTTTGGCAAACGAAGGCGCGAGACGCTCCCCAACTTGCGCCGGCAGCGTTCGGTAGGTATCAAGAAGGGACGCGGCGCTGTGCTCTGTAAGCGCGGCGTTTTCGATTGCAGGCTTCAAATCCCGCCGCAACGATTCCAGCGTTGCCAGCGCGGTGTCAGCTCGCGCCAGCGTATCTCCCAACCGGCGATCGGCGGTGTCGCGGATAGCGCTGGTCTCGGATACAAGATCGCTCCGCAAGCCTTCGACCTGACGCTCGGAGCGTTTCAAAACATCGCGGCGCGCGGCGTCGATCTGCGATATCAGATCTTGCCGCGCGACGTCAATTTGGGCGTGCAAAGCGCTGCGCGTCAACGCAATTTCATTAGGCAGCGCCGCTACCGCCCCAGTAGCGGCGCGCAAGAGAAGGGCGGCCTCAAACAAAAGCATTGCGGCTGCCGCCAGCAGCGCGCAGGTCAATGTTAGTCGAACCGTCCTCATCTGCTTATAAAGTGACAGATGAAAATGCGCAAACCTGTCAACGTTTGCGTCAAGCTACTGAAAACGAATCAAATATAAGTTTGATTTCTTTGTGATCGACTTCCAGAGCTAGGCACGGAAGGACTTGATTGGGCGGCTTTGACTATGCGCCTTCGCTATATCTTTGCCTTTGGAGTTTTAGATAACTCGTCTAAGTCGAACTTGCACATCCTATCCATGACTTACTCCATGATTGTAAGCGCTGCACAGCTCGCTTCTGGGTCGCGTCATCGGCAATCAAGCGCGACCCTACGGCGGGTTCGCTCTACTGACTGGGCGTAGGTGACAACAGTGGCGCGCCGCTGGACGGCGGCAAGGCTGGAAGCTTAGCAGGCCTCTGTTCGGCCTAGGCTGCCGCGCGGAAATTCGCGCGATAGAATCGAGTAGACAGCAGGAGGTATATCGATGTCTCATCCGCGCCGTGTGAGGCTGGTTGCACTTAGTGTTGCAACCGCGCTTTCTTTTACTACCTTCGCCTTCGGTCAAACCAAAGAGGGTTTACATCATCCCGAGGTGATGCGCATGACCGTTTCCGGCGGGCCGTTTTATTGGACCTTTACCGCGAACCAGAATGGGACTTACGCAGCGGTGCTCAGTAATGCCGCCGCGAACAATGTCACGGTCGCTACCGGCACTATGACGTTGGACAAGTTCACTGCAGACTCCGCTGCGATGCGAATCATGGTGGGAGGGCATATCGCGAATGCAACGGGCACGATATCCGGGAACAATCTTCTTAGTGGAAGCTGGAGGAACGACGCAGGCCAGTCCGGAACGTTCACTGCCACTTGGGACGGCGCTGTCGCCGATGCTTCTCATGCCGCCCCTGGACAAGAATCGATGGTGGTGATGACAGAGTGTGAGGGGGTCAATAACTGCGCAATATGGAAATTTTCGGGCAAGAAGGGCATTTATATGCAGGGGATTGGAACCTGGCCTTCGGGTCAAACCGCAAGCCTGCTGCTAACAATTACTGACGGCACCGTAACAATTGAACGGAAGGATCCCGATACCGGATATGCGGCCACCTATACCGGCAAGCAGGACAATGACGGGATCAGCGGCAAATTCGCTTCTTCTGCGCCGGTTGCGAAGTCCGGAAATTGGTACGCAATGCTCGGGAACCCATGGGCGCTGCCGGCGGCAATGAAGTTTTGCGGGCCGTATGCGTGTCAGGATTTGCGATTGAATAACGGGAAGTATGAGTCGGTGGGGCCAGACGGAAACCCGACCTGGTCCGTATGGACGGTAGAGCAATTTACGCCTCAGGGCGTACGGATAACGCGCGTTGACCCAGACGGATATATCGCGACACTCACCGGACAAATATCGCCTGCCGGCAGCAGCATCATCAATGGACAGCAGGCAGGAAACCGCGGAGGCACCGCGCCCTTCACGCTGACGTGGGGGTCGGCCTATGGTATGGCGCAGAAGACGTCGGCGCCAGCGCAAACCGGTTCAGGCGGCGGGATTAGCGCCGAACAACAAGTCGCGGGCATGAATCTCTTTACCGCCATTCTGAACGCTTATACATTCGGGGGCAGATAAATAACTGCAGCTGCGTTGGAGACTTAGCCATCCGCAAGGGGCGCCCGATGCTTACCGTTCCAGGTCGGAGCGGACGATGCGCACGCCAAAGACGGACGGCGTGGGTCTGCCGTTGGCGGATTCGAAACGCACGGTGACCTTTTTCTTATCCGCGACTAGATCCGCGGGGATGCGATATTCGACATCGAAAAAGCGAACTTCCTGCTCGGGACTGCGGCGTGCGCCGGTTTGTTCGCCGAGTTTCTTGGCGTCGACCAGGACGTCGCAGGCACTGGCGCCGCGGTTGTCGTTGCTGTAGGTGACGATCAATGTCAGGGGGTGCGACGGATCGACGGCCACATCTAGAGAGAACCATTTGGTGGCGGCTCTGCCGAAACGGTCTTCGACGCGTACCGGGGAGCTGTCCTCGCCTTGCTGGTTGGAATCGCGTTCGGCCTGCATTTGACCGGGTTGCACGAAAGCGACGGTAGCGGCCTCCAACTTTTTCTGCTTTTCTTCGGCGGCGCGATAGTCGGTTTCTCTCTTGCTCCATTCAGTGGGAGTATACATATCCCAATAGACGGCGTAACGCTTGCGGGGAAGCTGATAGAAGGGAGCAAAGTCGATTTCCTGTTTCAGGCCGACGCCGGCGGTGCGGAATGTGCCGGGTTTGCCGGGAACAGGCTTGAGCCAATTCGCGACCGGTTGTTCATTGGCGACCAAGATCGGGACTTCAGGCGGGGGAGTGCGGGCCTGGGCGCCGCGCCGCTCCGGGCCTAAGTCACCCGCCAGAACTAGGGGACCCCACATTACAGCGAAGCGATTCGGGTTTCCTGCAAGCGCCTCTTTGCGAAGCGTCTTAGGCATGACGAGCTCGACCGAGTCTCCCGTTTTCCAGGTGCGGGTAATCTCCACGTAGGAATCCGCTGGAGCCGCTGTCTTGAATGCACTGCCGTTGAGTTTCACGCTGAAGCCATCGCCTGCCCAGAAGGGACGGCGGAAAGCGAGGGTCAATTTTTTGGGGGATTGGGGAGTCACTTTGACGGTGGCGGTTTGCCCGATAGGCAGGTCAGTGGCAACCTCGACCTTTACGCCAGCGGATTTCCATTCCGCGACGGAAGGCGTGTAGAGATTGACCCAAAGCTTGGGGTTGGATTGTTGGTCTTTGGATTCGTAGTAGAGGCCGTCGGCATGAAGCGCGTGGCTTTCCATGGCCGAACCGACGCAGCAGGTAAATGATTGGAACTTGCCTTGGTATTCGTGCTGGACACCGCGTCCGACGGGCACCATGTAGCAGACGCTGCCGTCGTCGGGATCCTGCGAGGCGAGGATGTGATTGAAGAGGGCGCGCTCCTGATAATTGGCGTAGCGCGTATCGGGCTGCATGGAGAACAGCGTACGCGCCATTTTGATCATGTTGTAGACGTTGCAGGTCTCGGCGGTGCGCCCGTCAACCATGTTCGATAATTGGTCGGGCTGTCCAAAGTACTCGTTCCTGGTGTTGCCGCCGGTAGCGAAGGTGTGGTGTTGCGTTACCTCGTCCCAGAAGTACTTTGCAGCGGCGCCTTCGACTTCGTTCCCGGTGTACAGGTATACCTTCAATGCGCCATAAAGCTTCGGGATTTGCGTGTTGCCGTGGATGCCAGGAAGAATGTCTTTTCTTTCAGCCAGACGATCGACGATGGCGACGTGATGGAACTTGCCGGCGAGCGCGAGCCAGCGGCGGTCACCCGTATCGGCGTACAGGTCTGCCATTACCTCATTCATTCCGCCAAATTCGGTGGCCAACATTCGCTGTACCTGCTCATCACTGAGCGGGGCGAGAATGGTTTCGGCCCAGGTTGCAAACTTGATCTCGACATCGAGGGCGGTGCGGTTGCCCGTGTAGCGGTAGGCGTCGCGGAGACCGGCGAAGATCTTATGTTGGACGTACCACGGGGACCACATGCCATTCAGATCAAAGCCACCGGAGCGAATGATGCCTTGGCTGATCTGCTGAAACAGGATCTTTCCATCGACGCGATCCTTATCCATGAGAGCGCCGATGTAGCCATCGCTCTGCGCATCCTGGATGAGCTTTAACTCGCTCACGATATAGTCGGCGCGGTCTTTGAAGCGCTGGTCGCCGGTGGCCGCCCACGCAAGGCTGACACCGGAAAGATAGTGTCCCGCGATGTGTCCGGTGAGCTGGCGGCCGTCGCCATCCCAACCGCCGTAGCCTTGCGCTTTCGGCTCCAACTTGGCGCTGCGGCGGAGGAAGGCGAGCATGCGATTGGGTTCGAGGGCGAGGAGGTACTCGAGTTCGAGATCCTGAGCGTGCTTGAGGGGCCCTCCGGTCAGGCGGACGGTGTCGAGCGGCAGATCGCGCGCTTTGACGAGGCGTGATTCAGTATCGAGCGCCGGGTTACTGGCCTGCGGCGCGGCAAACGACGGGAAGAGAGCAGCAGCAAAGATGATAAGGACGGCTTTGTTCAAGTAAGAATCTCCATGGGAAACAAGAGAAGGTTAAGACCCAGTGTAACTATTCGCGGAGACCTTGGGCTTTGACTCCACGCGGGGGCTTCCGACGAGGGACTAATTTAGGCGATGCACTTCATTTCGCCTGGATTAGTTTGCGAGCCTGCAAGAACTCTATGAAGCGCTCGGGCCAACCGGCAACGGCTCCCTTGGTGGTGGAGCGGACTCCGAAGCCGTGGCCGATACCGGTGTATACGTGTAGTTCGGCGGTGGCGCCCGCCTGTTTCAACTTCAGGTATAACTCGGGGAGCCCTTGCGAAATGTCTTGCCGGTCGTTTTCGCCACAGGCAAGAAAGGCGGGCGGCGTCTCCTTCGAGAGCTTCATGTCTTTGGGCAACGCGGGATAAATCAGAGCTTGGAAGGCGGGCTTGGAGCTGAGGCGGTCGATGGGATCGGGAGCGTCCGCGCGTCCAGCGTCGAAGCGAGTGGCTGCAAGCGCGGCGATTTCGCCACCGGCCGAGAATCCCATCACGCCGATACGTTCCGGATCGATTCCCCACTCGGCGGCGCGACTGCGCACCAGACGAATGGCGCGCTGCATATCGGCCAGGGATTCTCCCTCGATTTTGTACGTGGAGCCTTTTTCGCGGGCCAGACGATACTTCAAGACGACTCCCGCGACGCCGTGATCCGCCAGCCAGTGAGCGACGTTGACACCTTCGTGGTCGGCCCAAAGCTCGCTATGGCCTCCGCCGGGAGCGATCACGACAGCAACTCCGGATGCTTTCTCTTTTTGAGGAAGAACTAATCCAATAGACGGCCGGTGGACATTGGCCGTGACGTGTTCACCTTGAGGAGTGGTTCGAACCGTCTCTTCGCCGGTCTTGCCTTCCGAGCCCGGGGCTCCATTTGGCCAAAGAACGATCCATTGCGGATCGGCGGCGTGGGCCAGGAATGCAGATAGTAACAGCGCGCAAGCGTATGCTTTCTTCAATGGCGGACCCTCATTGGATAGAGGGTAGCACTCACGGGAACAGCGCGCGAGAACACCCCGTCATGCCGGCCGAGCCGTATAATGTCCTGGTGAGAATCGCCTGCTTTCGTGCCGCCGCCCTTGCCTTCGCCTTTTCCATCTATCCCGTGGCGAACGGAGCCACTCTCGATGAGGCGGCGGCGCCAGGCCGCAATTACGCCAAGGCCGAATTCCGGCTCTGGTATCCGGAGGGAGCAGGACCCTTCCGCGCGGTGGTGGTGCTTGTACCTGGCTCGAATGGCGACGGGCGGCCGATGGTCGATGACGCCGCGTGGCAGGCATTTGCCGTGAAGAACAAACTGGCGCTGGTGGGCTGCCATTTCACCGATAAACCACACGATCAGAGCTTCCTTGAAGACTACGCGAATGTTTCACAAGGCAGCGGACAAGCCCTTCTGGACACTCTCAATTCCTTTGCGTCGCACGCCAGTCACCCCGAAATCGGCGCCGCGCCGCTGCTATTGTGGGGCATGTCGGCAGGAGGCCAGTTCGATTACGAATTCGTCGCTTGGAAACCGGAGCGGGTGATCGCCTTCGTGGTCAACAAAGGCGGGATCTACTACACGGCCCTCACCTCACGCGCATCGCGAGACGTACCGGGCATGCTCTTCATCGGCGGGAAAGATCTGGATTCCCGCATCCAGACAATCACGGGACTGTTCGCCGTCAATCGCCGCGCCGGGGCGCTCTGGGCACTCGCCGAAGAGCCTGGCGTCGCACATGTTGTGGGGCGCTCGCGCGATCTGTCGCTGATCTTCTTTGAGGATGTTCTTCCGCTGCGACTTGGCGAAGACGGCACGCTGAAACCCTTGACGGAAAAGGCGGGCTTTATAGGCGATCCCAGGTCAAAGAGCTTTCACGCCATTTCCGAGGGAGGCGCGCCGAGCTACCCGGTTTCGTGGATTCCCACGGCGCGCGTGGCACAGGCCTGGGCGGCGATGCTGACTGAGCAGCCGTTCGACCGTTAGTGTTCGACCAAGCGCCCGAGTCGCGGGCGAACTAATTCAACAGGCGGCCCTGGCGCAAGTACGCGGGCGTATCCAGATCGTCGAGATCCATCACCTGTTCGGGTTCCGCAATCATAGGCGTTTCGAGCTCCGGCTCCGGTTCCACATGCATCATTGGTGGGGGCGGAGGCGCGACCGGCATGGGTTGCATTGGAATCACTGGCGCCGAGATGCGCGCCGCCAATTCCGTACGCAGGTCACCAACACGAAGGTCGGCTACGGGAGCGGTTTCCGGCTGGCAGCCGGTGGCGATGACCGTAATCTTCACTTCGTCTGCCAATGACTCATCGAGAATGACGCCGAAATTGATCTGCACGTCGTCGTATTCGGCCGCGTCGCGGATGATGTTGCAGGCTTCGCTGACCTGGTGCAAGCTAAGGGCCGAGGAGCCAGTGATGTTGATCAAGATGCCACGCGACCCGGCGATGCGGGTATCCTCAAGCAACGGACAGTTGATGGCGGCGGTGGCCGCTTCGACGGCGGCGTTTTCGCCTCGCGCCGAGGCAGTGCCCATCATCGCGTATCCCATGCCCGTCATGGTCGCTTTCACGTCCGAGAAATCGCGATTGATGAGGCCGGGCGTGACGATGATGTCGCTGATGCCCTGGACGGCCTGACGCAGGATGTCATCGGCCATGCGGAAGCCATCCAGGAAACTGGACTTTTTCGGCAACAACGCGAGCAATCGCTCATTGGGAATGGCGATCACGGTGTCGACGGTGGAGGCGAGGCGAGCGAGGCCTTCCTCGGCGGACTTCATGCGCTTGCGGCCTTCGAATGCAAAAGGACGCGTGACCACCGCGACGGTTAACGCATCCAATTCCTTGGCGAGGGACGCGATGACGGGCGCGGCGCCGGTGCCGGTACCGCCGCCGAAGCCGGCAGTGACAAACACCATGTCGGCGCCCTGCAGGATCTCGACGATGCGGTCGGTGGCCTCAAGCGCGGCCTGCCGCCCGATTTCGGGGTTGGCGCCCGCACCGAGTCCGTTGGTCATTTTGCTGCCAAGCTGCAGCTTGTTGGGGACGCCGCAGGCATTAAGCGCCTGAAGATCCGTGTTCATTGCATAGAATTCAACCCCGCGAAGGCCTTCTTGCATCATGCGAGCCACGGCGTTGCAGCCGCCGCCGCCCACGCCGATCACTTTGATGCGCGCGCCGCCTAAGGGTTCTTCTTCGATTTCGTATTTCAGTTCGTCGTCACTAGAATCTATCAGCCCCATGATCGCCTCCTAACGTAGTATTTTGCCCAGCCAGCCGGTGTGTTCCTGCTGGCGCACTGCCTGCATCTTTAATTTCGCCGAATACATTGCAAGTCCCGCCGCCGTGGTCCATTCCGGATCGTCGAGCGCTTCCGGCCAACCATCGATTCCCAACGGCAATCCGAATCGCGTCTGGCACTGCAACACGCGCTCCGCAACATCGCATAGATCGGGAAGACGGGCCGCGGCGCCGGTGAGGAAAACGCCTCCGATTAAAGCGCGATCCATGCCTACGCGCACGAGTTCGGCGCGCACGAATTGGAAAAGCTCATTGGCGCGCGCCGCCAGAATCTGGTTGATGAATTTGCGCTGCGCGTCGCGCGACTCGCGATTTTCGGGCGTGGGGAGCTCGACCAGTACATTATCGGGGCAGGTTTCGGGGGACGCGCCCCCGTATTCCATTTTCACCTGCTCGGCTTCATCAAACCCAATGCAGAGGCCCTGCGCCAGATCGCGCGTGAAATGGTCGCCGCAGACACGGACGGTGGAGCAGAGCTGCATGGCGTCGCCGTGATAGACGGCCAACTCGGTGGATTCGCCGCCGATATCGATCAAGGCAATTCCCTGCCGCCGATTTTCGGGCAGGACGGCCGCGTAAGAACCGGCGAGAGCTTCGAATATGCTCTCTTCTACCGACATATGCGCCTGGTTCACCGCGCCTATCAAAGTGTTGTGTTCCTGCACCGACGTGGTCAGCAGATGGACATTCATCTCCAGACGCGAGGCGAGCATCTTGCGTGGATCGCGATGACCGGGATGATCGTCCACGACGAAATCCTGGGGGAACATCTGCAACACCATGCGATCTTCCTGCAACTGGACGCGGGTGGCGCGATCCACAACGCGGTTGACATGGTATTGCTCGATCTCGCGCACATAGCCCAGTTCAAGAACACCGCGGGCGTTAGCTCCGCGCACGGTGGGGCCGCCCATTCCCACGACGGCGCCTTCTACAGACACGCCGGACGTGGCTTCCGCCTCGCGCAGCGCCGCCAGCATGGATTGCGAGGCGGCGCCCTGATCGGCGATCCGCCCCTTCAGCCATCCATAAGATTCCGACGAACCCCATCCCAGAAAGCGCACGGTTTCGCCTTCCATCAGGAAGACCACGAGACGAGTACGGCGGCTGCCGGCGTCGAGCCCTACTCCGTAAATTGGTTTTGCTGCCATAGCTTACTGCCTGATCCTATTAGCGACCTTGCTCCTTAGCCGTGATGCGATCGTCCATGCGCAGATCGAACGACCTTACTCCCGGCGAATGCTTTTCAATTTCCGCGAAGTGCGCGAGAAAATTTTGATAGCGCTGGGCGAAATTGCTGTCTCCCATGGTCAATTGGACCGTGCGATTGCCCGCCTTGGCGACCATGCGGATGTTGTCGGCGTCGCCGGCGTCGATCTCGGATACATCTTTCGCCAGATAACCGAGGTCTTCCTGCACGCGCAGCATAGCGCGCACGTGTTCGGCGCGCTGCTCTTCGGTTTCATCTTCGTGTACGCCGCTCAAAACCGGAAAGGCGAACTGCGCGCGCGGCGGCTGATCGAGGAGGACGCCATGACGGTCGATGAGCAGCACGCCGGAGCGGAAAAAGACGAACGCGACCGGCTTGCGCTCGCGCAGGCGGACGGTCAAACGATCGGGCCAGATGCGGGCTACCGAAGCGTCCTCGACCCAATCGATGGCGAGCAGGCGACGGCGCCTTTCATCGAGCGGAATCGAAAGCACGCTGTGACCAAAATCGTTCGCGAATACGCGCATCACTTTCGAGTGTGAGGCGTAGACCATGCCTTGGATGGAAAGGGCATCTTTGTTATCACGCGAAAAGAGGTAGGTGGGATCGGTGAGGACATGCGACCGGATCTTGACGGCAGCCAAAGCTGTGGACGCCGCCACAAGCAGAAGGGCAGCTCCGAGCCAAAGGCGCCAACGAATGCCGCCACTCGCGCTTTTCTTTTCGCGCGCCATCAGGCTGGTCTCCGCAATTTGTCGAGCAGCATTTCTCCAGCCTGCCACACGTTGCCCGCGCCGAGCGTGAGAACCATGTCGCCATCCGAGGCGGCCGCGTAGAGCGCGTCGACGCCGCGCGACAATGTTCCGACGTATTCCACCGAGCGATGGCCGAATTGGCGGATTCGCTCTACGAGGGCTTCGGCGGTGACACCTTCAATGGGCTTTTCCGAGGCCGCGTAAATATCCATTACGAAGACGGAATCGGCCTGGTGAAAGGCGTGCGCAAACTCGTCCATGAGATGCGCGGTGCGGGTGTACCGGTGGGGCTGGAACAGAACATGAACGCGGCGGAATCCGCACTGGCGGGCGCCATCGAGGGTGGCGCGGATCTCGGTGGGATGGTGCCCGTAATCATCCACCACGGTGACGCCGCGTTCTTTGCCGCGGATTTGAAAGCGCCGGTCCACGCCGCTGAAGGTAGCCAGGGCCTCGCGAATCGCATCCGGCTTCACTTCGAGTTCCAAGGCTACGCAGGATGCAGCCGTGGCATTGAGCACGTTGTGGCGGCCGGGAATGCGCAGATGGAAACGGCCGAGGTCCGACCCACGGTAGGTCAGGCGAAAGTCGCTCGCGAAATGGCCGCAGCCAATCTCGCTCGCCTGCATATCGGCCTGGGCCGTGGTTCCGTAGGTTATGGTGCGCCGCCTCATGGCGGGGAGAATCGCCTGCACGTTGCGGTCGTCCAGGCATACGATGCAAGCGCCATAGAACGGAATCTTGTTCAGAAATTCGATAAATGCGGATTCGATGGCTTCGAGCGAAGAGTAGTGATCGAGATGCTCGCGATCAATGTTTGTCACTACGGCGACGATGGGGGAAAGCTTCAGGAAAGATCCATCGCTTTCGTCCGATTCGACAACCAGAAAATCGCTGTGCCCGACACGGGCGTTCGAACCGCCCATGGAATCGACGCGGCCGCCGACCACAACGGTGGGATCTAACCCGGCATGATTCAGGATGGCGGCGGTCATGGACGTTGTGGTGGTTTTGCCGTGGCTGCCGGCGACGGCGATGCCGTATTTCAGACGCATCAATTCGGCAAGCAACTCGCCGCGCGGGATGACGGGAATTTGCAAGCGCCGGGCTTCCTGCACTTCGGGATTCTGCTCATCGACCGCCGAACTGACGACCAAAGCGCGCGCGCCGGTTACGTTGGAGGCATCGTGCCCCTCGAAGACGTGGGCGCCCAGGGTGGCCAGCCGGTCGGTGATAGGCGACAGCTTGAGATCAGATCCGGAAATGGTATAGCCAAGGTTGAGCAAAACCTCGGCGATACCGCTCATGCCGATTCCCCCTATCCCCGCGAAATGCAGATGCTGCTTGCGAAAAAACATTTATTTACTGTATTGTTTCGGCTTGCGGCGCCGGTGTCAATCGAAATTGTGGTCTTTGACCCCCGCCGCCTCCTCTAAAATATCTGCTGCCCGCCGCGCGGCGTCCGGCCTGGCGAATTGGCTTGCGGCGGCCGCCATTTTCTCCAGCAGCGCCGGCTGGGCGGCCAGTTCAGAAACGGTTGCGAAGAGCTTTTCGCCGGTAAAGTCAGAATCTGGAATCAAGCGAGCCGCGCCGCCGCGCTGCATGGCATCGGCGTTGGAGGTCTGGTGGTCGTCGGCGGCGAACGGGAAAGGCACCAGAATGGATGCCCTGGCTGACGCGGCGAGTTCCGAGACCGTGCCGGCGCCGGAGCGGCAGATCACCAGATCGGCCTGCGCGAAGGCGACGGGCATATCCGCAATGAATGGGACCACTTGTCCCTCTAGTCCGGATTTCGCAAATTCGGCGCGCATCTCTTCCAGGTCGCGCGTGCCGGTCTGATGGACGATGTGAACGGGGAAATTTGCGCTACGAAAAAGCTGCCAACTTTGCCGAGCCGCACGGTTCAACGTCTGCGAGCCCTGGCTGCCGCCGGTGATGAGCAATTGGAGCGCACCCGTACGCGGCTTAGGCGGGATGCGAAAGAATTCCTCGCGCACGGGGAGACCAGTTACCTCAGTACGGCCGCGGGGAAAGTAACGCGCGGTCTCTTCAAACGAGACCAGAGCGCGGGAAACGAAGCGCCCAATGAACCGATTGGTGAAACCGGCTATCGCGTTCGGTTCCATGACGACAAGCGGCGTGCGCCGCAGGATGGCGGCGAGGACCGGGGGGCCGGCGACATATCCGCCCATGCTGAAGACCGCGGCGGGACGATACTTCAAACAGGCAAGCGTGGCGATGGGCAGCGCCACGATGGTCTTCAGCTTCTGTAGAAGGCCTACGCGGTTTAGGCCGCCGATGGAAATCTTCTTTAATTCGAACCCTGCCGCGGGTATTAGTTTTGACTCCATGCCACGTTCTGTGCCAACGAAGAAAACGCGATTCCCCCGGTTCTTTAATTCGCGGGCAACGGCCAACGCCGGAATTACGTGTCCGCCCGTGCCTCCACCCGCCATTAGGAATAATCTGCCATCAGCCCGCATGCTCGCTCACGTTCATCAATATTCCCAAGAGGGCCAGAGTGCTGAAAAGGGAACTGCCTCCATAGCTGATCAATGGCAACGGGATTCCTTTGGTGGGGCCCATGCCCACGGCAACGCTCATGTTGATGAAACCTTGCACGACGATGATCACGGTAACGCCAAGCGCCAAATATCGGCCGAAGTCGTCGCGGATGCGGAATGCGGCGCGCAAGCCGCGCCATAGGATTATGAGGAAACCAGCCAGCAGCGCGGCGGACCCCAACAGGCCCAGTTCCTCACCTACGATTGCATAAATGAAGTCCGTATGCGCTTCGGGCAAGTAAAGTAGCTTTTGGCGGCCATTCATTAATCCGACTCCGGTAATACCGCCTGCGCCGACGGCAATCTCGGATTGCTGTTGCTGATAGTTGGTATCGCGCGTACGCAAGGATTGCTCTGCCCAGGCTTTGATGCGGCCGGCTTTGTCGAACTTGGATACGAACTCGAAGTTGGGATCGTAGTGGCGTACCAGCCGGCCCAGCCGGTAGGGCTCCTTAGCGATGGAGACGCCCAGGCCCAATATCGCGATGCCGGCCGCGATCAAGCAGTAGCGCCATTCAAGGCCGGCAACGAAGAACACGCTCATGGCGGCCACGCCTAACACCACGGCTGTACCAAGATCGGCGACCTCCACCGCGAAGACCACCAACCCGACGGCGAGCGCCGCCGGCACCAGGGTATATCGCGGGTTATTGATCGCGCGGCCCCTCCAGGTCACGAAGAACGCCAGGAAGATCACCAGGGCGGGCTTTGCCAATTCGGAAGGCTGCATGCCTCCTGGCCCGAGACGCAGCCAACGGTGATGGTCGGAATCGATAAAGTAGACGGCCGCGAGCAGGATCAGCGCGACGCCGATGGCGCCAAAGGCTACCGCCGGGGTTTGGTAGTTGCGATAGTGCGTCCGCTTGAGCGCCATCATGGCGACTACCGCCACCACGCCCCAGGCGACCTGCCGCAGAACGAAGTACCAGCTTGAGTTGTAGCGAGGGTTCAGATCGGCCATGATCGACGAGGCGCTGTAGAGCATGAGCACGCCGAATGAGGCCATTGCCACTACGGTGGCGAAGAGAATCCAGTCTGTCTTGAGCCGTTGCGCCATGTCAGTTCTTCGGTTTGAGTTCGTTTACCAAGTGCTTAAAAGTTTCGCCACGATGCTCGTAGCTGCGAAATTGATCGAAGCTTGAGCAGGCCGGAGCGAGGAGGACCGTGTCGCCTGCCGCGCCGTGGCCGACCGCATAGGAGATTGCCGCATCCAGCGTACCGGCTTGCACCAGAGGCGCCGCGCCATCGAGTTGCGCGGCAATCTTCGACGCGGCGGCGCCGATGAGAAGCGCAGCGTGCGCTTTTTGGGAAAGCGGCGCGCGCAACGGAGCGTAGTCGAGACCTTTATCTTTACCGCCGAGAATGACCCAGAGTCCGCTGGGAAAAGCATCCAGCGCTTTTAGCGTGGCATCCACGCTGGTGGCTTTCGAATCGTTATAGAAATCGATGCCGCTCACGTTACGCACGAATTCCAGGCGATGCTCCACCGCGCGAAAGGTGCGGACGGCGGCGGCGATGTTTTCGTGCGAGACGCCAACGCGAGCGGCAGCAATGGACGCCGCCAGGACGTTTTCTACGTTGTGGCGGCCGCGAATGGGGATCCCATTCGCCGTCATTAGTAACCGGCCGTCGAGGTACAGTTGCTCGCCGCGAAGAAAGGCGCCGGGCACGATCTCGCGCTGTCCACTGAACCAGTTCACACGCGCCGGGGTGAGCGAAGCGTAGCCAACGCAGACCGGGTCTTCGTGATTTAGAACCGCCTCATCCTGGGCATCCTGAGTTTCGAAGAGACGCGCTTTGGCAGCTACATAGTTTGCGAAGGTATGGTGGCGATCGAGGTGATTTTGCGTAACGTTGAGCGCGAGCGCAATGTGCGCGCGGAATTCGAAGATGGTCTCGAGTTGGAAGCTGGAAAGCTCAAGCACATTCCATCCATCGTCACGCGAGGTTGCAATCATGGCCGTGGCCGGCGTTCCGATGTTGCCGCCTACCTGCGCGGGCACGCCGGATTCGCGCAGAATGTGACCGATCAAGCTGGTGGTGGTGGTCTTTCCGTTCGAACCCGTGATACCGATGTTGCGGCCTTTGAGAAAAGGCGCGGCGAGCTCGATTTCGCCGATGACTTTGACGCCGCGGGCACGAGCGGATTCGAGAGGAGCAAGATCGGCCGGCACGTCAGGGGACAGCACGATCAGATCAACACCCTCGAAGACCGCAGGCGATTGAGGCGCGAAAGGGACGCCCAGGCGTTCCAGCACATCGCGCGCCTCGGGGAGTTGATCCAGCGGATTGAGGTCCGTGGCGCGCACGCGCGCGCCTTCACGCACCAGCAATTCGACGGAGGCGATTCCGGAACGCTTCATGCCCACCACTAACGTCTGTGCGCCGCGAAGCTGCATTCTTATCTCAACTTGAGCGTGGTCAGCGCTGACAATGCCAACACCAATCCGGCGATCCAAAAACGCGCGATGATCTTCGACTCGGTCCAGCCCAAAGCTTCGAAGTGGTGATGCAGGGGAGCCATTTTGAAGATGCGCTTTCCGTGGCGCAGCTTGAAGCTGCCCACCTGCAAGATGACGGAAACGGCTTCGAGAATGAAGATGCCCGCGATAAACACGAGCAGTACTTCCTGTTTGATCAGCACGGCCACGACGGCCATGGCGCCGCCGAGCCCTAGCGAGCCTACATCCCCCATGAAGATTTCCGCCGGGTGCGCGTTGTACCAAAGAAAGCCAAGACTTGCGCCGGTCATGGAGCCGCAGAAGATGGTTAATTCCGACGTGTGGGGATTACGGGAGAGTTGCAAATACTCCGCCAAGCGAACGTGGCCGCCGGCATACGCAAGAATCGTCAAGGCGCCCGCGGAGATTACCATCAAGCCAATGGCTAGGCCGTCCAGGCCATCGGTGAGGTTGACCGCATTCGACGTGAATACGACTACCAACGCAACTAGAATCGCGAAGGGCGCGACGCCGAGAACATACGTCCAGGGGTTGTGCATCAACGATTCGATCATCCATGACGGCCGGAATTGCTTGAAAAACGGAATGTTCATGGCGGTCGTGTACTCCCCGTAGGCGCGCATGAACAGCAGGCCGGCAGCGAATGCGAATCCCAGCAAGAATTGATAAATCAGTTTGCGGCGCCCGGTCAGGCCCAGGTTGCGCTGGCGGGTGATCTTGGCATAATCATCGAGGAATCCGATCCAGCCGAAGCCAACGAGAGCGGCGAGAGCGATCCACACATAGGCGTATCGCAGATCGGCCCACAACAGCGTGGGGATCACGATTGAGATGATGATCAACACGCCGCCCATGGTAGGCGTGCCCGCCTTCTTCTGGTGCGATTTCGGGCCCTCTTCACGGATATATTGGCCGATTTGAAACTGCCGCAGGCGATTGATAAGCCATGGTCCCAAGCCAATGCAGAGAAAGAGCGCGGTGAGGCTGGCAAAGCTGGTGCGGAAAGTTACGTAGCCGAATACACGGAAGGGGCTTACATAATGCTGCAACTGTTCATAAAGCAGGAAGTAGAGCATTCTAGACCGCCACCTTTTCCAGCATCAGCCTTTCAAGCGCGCGTTCCATGTGAACGCCGCGAGATCCCTTGAAAAGAACGGCGTCTCCGGCGCGGGCGACGGAGCGGACGTAATCGCCTGCGCTTTCGGGATCGTCAAAAAATTCCCCGCCGGCCGCGCGCGCGAGCGATTGTGCAGCGCCTTGCACGCCGACCACGAGATCAATGCCCCGTCCGGCAGCATATTCGCCCACTTGACGATGCAAGGCTTCCGCAGACTGGCCCAACTCGAGCATTTCACCCAGCACAGCGATGCGGCGCGCGGCCGGAGTCTCTCGCAGCACGTCGATCATGGACTGCGCGGCCTCCGGGTTTGAGTTATAGCAATCGTTCCAAACAACGATACCGCCGCACTCGATGCGCTCGCCACGCATCTTGCCTACCGTGAACGTACGGACAGGATCGCGCAGCATATCGGGCGCGATATCGAACTCACGGGCAACGGCGATGGCCGCTAGCAAATTGCTGACCGCGTGGCGGCCGGTTAAACCGGTTTCGTAGTCAACCCCTAAAGCGCGGAAGTGCGCGCCCGCGGCGGATGATTCATATTGTTCCGCGCGCACATCAGCTTCCTCCGAGAATCCGAAAGTCACGCTGCGGCCAGCGTGCGAGGTGAAACTGGCCACACGCGGATCGTCCGCATTCAGAATTGCCACGCCGTCTTCGGGAAGGGCTTCGACCAGTTCCCTCTTGGCCGCCGCGACGCCTTCGATAGAATCGAAAAACTCGACATGCGCGTAGCCGACATTGGTTACGACGCCCACGCGCGGCTTTGCAACGACCGACAAATCGCGGATCTCACCGGCATGATTCATGCCCATTTCGATCACCGCGACGCGGCACGCATCCGGCAAGCGCAGAATCGAAAGCGGCACGCCGACATGGTTGTTGAAATTGCCCACGGTTTTCCCTATCGGCATGGCGACCGCGAGGAGGTGCGCGATAGCGTCCTTGGTGGTGGTCTTTCCGGCGCTTCCCGTTACTCCCACAACTGTCCCACCCCATTGGTCACGAGCCCACACAGCGAGATCTTGCAAAGCACGCAATGAATCGCCCACGACGAGTTCCCCGGCAACGCCGCTCGCGTGCTCGACTATCTCTGCGGCGGCTCCTTTTTCAGCGGCAATTCTCACAAAATCGTGCCCATCATGCACCGGACCGGACAGGGCGAAGTATACGTCACCCACGCTTTGTGTTCGCGTGTCCACGCTCCAGCCGGCAACTTTGACCACAGCGGCTGCGCCTTGGGCGCGCATGGCGCGCGCAACCTGTTGCAAATTCAACGTCATGGTTACGTGTCTTTGTGATACCCGTAACTTTTCAGCACTTCTCTCGCCACTGCGCGATCGTCGAACGGAATGGTTTTGTCTTTCAACACCTGATAGGGTTCGTGTCCTTTCCCAGCCAGAATTACGATGTCTCCTGCGCGCGCTTCTTTGATGGTGCGCGCGATGGCGGTGGCGCGATCGGGTTCGATAATGTGCGGGACGTCTGTGCGGCGGATTCCGACCAGGGCGTCATTCATGATGGCCAACGGATCTTCGGAACGGGGGTTATCGCTGGTTAGCACAACGAAGTCGCTGGCCACCGCCGCGGCTTGACCCATGAGCGGTCGCTTGGAGCGATCACGGTCGCCACCGCAACCGAAGAGGGTGATGACACGTTTCGGATTCAAGCCGCGCGCCACGGAGATCACATTGCGAAGCGCGTCATCGGTGTGCGCATAATCGACGACGACGACGAATGGCTGGCCTTCGTCCACGCGTTCGAAACGTCCGGGGACGGAGCGGAGAGACGCGATTCCATTGGAGATGATTTCCGGATCGAGGCCGTAAGACAGACCCGCGCCGCAAGCAGCGAGGATATTGTAGACGTTGATGCGGCCGATGAGCGGCGATTCGATTTCGAAGCGCGTTTTACCATGCTGCACGTCGAATTTCAGGCCTTGAAAGCTGGAAGAGATATGGCGCGCGCGAAGGTTCGAATCCGCTCCGAACCCGTACCAAAAGACCTGTGTCTTAGGGTGGACTTTCAATCGCCGGGCCGACTCATCGTCACGATTCAGAACGACGAAGGGCGGCGGCGGTCCGCCGGCGCCGTCGAACAGCTTCTGTTTGGCGGCAAAGTAGGCGTCCATCGTGCCGTGAAAATCGAGATGATCGCGAGTAAGGTTGGTGAAGACCGCGGTGTGGAATCGCAAGCCATAGACGCGCCGCAACTCGAGCGCATGCGACGAGACTTCCATGGTGGCGTAAGTGCCGCCGAGATGAACCAGCTCGGCAAAGAGACGCACGAGATCGAGCGACTCCGGAGTGGTATTTACCGCCGGCAACACGCGATCGCCTAAGTGATATTCAATGGTCCCGATCAATGCGGTCAGGTTACCGGTGGCGCGTAAGACGGAATCGACAAGGAAGCCGGTTGTGGTTTTGCCGTTGGTTCCGGTGATGCCCGTGAGGCCGAGCCGCTCATCGGGCTTGCCATAGAAATTCCGCGAGGCCAGGGCGAGCGCCTGGCGTCCGTGTTCGACGCGAATCCAGAGTTGCTCGAGACCCGGCGGCGGCTCGGATTCGCTGGCGATGGCGATGGCGCCCCGTTCTATGGCATCGGCGGCGAAGGCGCGACCATCGGCCTTGGCGCCGGGAAACGCAAAGAACAGATACCCCGGCTGCACGCGGCGCGAATCGTAATCGAGCCCTGTTACTTGCTGCGCAGCGAGCGCCGGCGCGAGAGGGTGCTTCAACTCCGCGTCCGAAAGTAGCTCACCCAGAATCATCGCGCAAACCGGACGCGAATCCGTTCTCCTTCATGTAGGATGGCGCCTGGAAGCGGCGATTGTAAACGGGCGATGCCGCTGCCGTCCGGCTGTACGACATATCCCTTTTGCGCTGCCTCTGCGAGAACGGCGCGCATGGTCATGCCGCGGAAATTGGGGACGCGCGCGGCGTTCTTGGCGGCAGCTTGCGCTTCGGGCGAATCTTCGTCGGGATCGTCGAGAATGTTGGGGCCTTCATCGGTGAGTGAGACGTCGGCGAGATCGGCGGCGTCGGATGCGGAGGCGACTAGCGTCGGCGGTTCCTGGTCCGGTAGATCATGGGGGACATCGAGCAGACGAAGCGCTTCCGTGGCGACGGCGCGGAACACGGGGCCGGCGGTGGGGCCGCCGAATCCGGACTCGCCGTGGGTTCCATTGACTGTGGCAACTACGACTATGGCGGGGTTGGTCACGGGCGCGAAGCCCATGAAAGAGCCGTTGTAATTGTGGGTATAGTGGTGCGTCTTGGAATCGAAAATTTGCGCGGAGCCGGTCTTACCGCCGCTCGAATAGCCTTGTAGTTTCGCGACCAAGCGTCCCGTGCCGTAAAGCACCACGCCTTCCATCATCTGGCGCATGGTAATTGCGGTTTCAGGCTTGATGATTCGCACAGGCTTCGATGGCGGAACGACTTTATCGCCCTTCTTCATGATGAGGCGAGGATGGATGAGCAGGCCACCGTTGGCGATGACGCAGGCGGCTTGGGCGAGCTGCAGAGTGGTGACGCCGATCTCCTGACCCATCGACACGGAAGGCAACGAACCTTTCTGCCAGCGAGGAAGCTTGCGCAAGATACCGGACGATTCGGCCGGCAACGGCACTCCGGTACGCTGGCCGAAGCCGAAGCGGCGCACGTAGTCAAACATGTTGTCCTGGCCCACGCGCAAACCGATCTCGATGGCGCCGATGTTGCTTGAATGCGCGAGGACCATCGACATGGGCAGAATGCCAAATTTGCCAACGTGCGAGTCGTGGATGGTGCGGCCGAAAATCGTAAGGACGCCCATGTGACAGTCGATGGGGCTATCGGGACCCAGATTGGTGGTCTCCAGCGCGGCAGAGAGCGTAATCGTCTTGAATACGGAACCCGGCTCGAAGGGCACGGACAACGCGTGATTTTGCCGGTTTACTGCGGTTTCACCGGGCTGAGGGGGAAGGTTTGGGTCGTAGGTCGGATAACTCGCCATCGCGAGGATGTCACCGGTTTGCGGATTGATCGCAACCACGCTACCGGTTTCCGCATGATGCGTTTGAACGGCGGTGGCAAGTTCCCGTTCGGCGACGAACTGCAACCGCTCATCGATCGTCAGGGTGAAGGACGCACCGGGGCGGGCGCCGCTTTCCAGCTGCGAATCGATGCCCCGGCGCTTCACATCGGTCAGCATGCGGATGTGGCCGGGGACGCCGCGCAGATCGGCTTCCATGGCCTTCTCGATGCCGGCGTTGCCCTTCTCCTCGAAATCGACCGAGCCGAGAACGTGCGCGGCCAAGCGGCCGTCCGGATAGTGACGTTCACTTTTCCGCTCGATGTCGATCCAATCCAACTGCAACGATCGAAGACTTTGCGCCTCTTCGAATGCGATCTTCGGCTTGACAACCAGGTAGCCGCGGCCGTGTTCTTTGGCCTCCTGCAAACGGTCGAAGAGTTCGCCTGCATCTAGGTGCAGAACACGCGCAAGGATATCCGCGGCGAAGTTCAGGTCTGGAATCTTCAGCGGGTTGACTATGACTTTTTCCGACGGAATACTTATGGCCAGGGTGTGGCCGGAGCGGTCTAGAATAGGCCCGCGCGGGGCCGGAATCTCAACGGAGACTTCCTGCCGGGCGCGCGCCATGCGCGCATACTCGCGGTGATGGAACACCTGAAGGGACGCCAGGTGCCAGAGAATAGCCGCGGCCCAGAGAGCCGCAATGCCAGCCAGCCATGTCAGTCGTCGCTCCACTGCACGATGCTCCCAAAATTTGCGTCCTCTTACGGCTGCTGATTCATTGCGACTGAACTGTCCTTACCGTTCAGAAGCACCACCTGGCCGGGTCCCGGAGCGGTGAGGTTCTGGTCTTTGGCAAGGCGTTCCAGCCGATTCATGTTGAGCAGCTCGGCTTCCTTCCATTCCAGGTTGTGGCGCTCGTCCGCGAGGCGCCGCTGTTCGGAGCGAAGAGCTTCCAGTTTGTAGCCGGCGAGCGTGCCCATAAGCTGCGGAACGAGCACACCGGTGAACAGGGCCATTACCACGCAAGCGCCGCCTATAGCCGACCAGCAGGAGGCAGCGGACTTCGGATCGGCTTCGCGCACCAACCGCGAATTGTCGATGCGTTTGCAATAGAAGAAGACATCCTCTTGGGGGAGCGCGCGCAGATGATTCCTAGGGAGCGCGTGGGCAACGCTTTCAGCGCGCCGACTAGCCGGGATGCCTGTCGCAACGGGCATATCGGTCCTTCTCAAAAATGCTGGCAGGGTCGCCATGTTCTTTCGTATTCCTCTTTAGATCATCTCCAGCGCCCGGAGCTTTGCGCTCCGTGAGGCTGGGTTTTGGGCCGTTTCCTCGTCGCTCGGCTGTAGAGGGCGCTTAGTCAAAATGACCGCCTTCCCTTCCCGGCCGAGCTGCCTAAATCGCTCTTTCACCTTGCGATCGTCGCTCGACATAAAGCTGATGACGACCAGGTGTCCGCCCGGATGCAGCAGATCCGGACCAATTGCGAGCAGCCGGTCCAACTCCTCCGGTTCTTCGTTCACTTTTATGCGCAGGGCCATGAAGGTCTGCGTGGCTGGGTGCACTCGACTCGTCCGGTGCGCGGCCCGCTCCACTACATCGGCCAGATGTAGCGTGCTCCGTATGGGCCGCGACCTGACGATTGCTCTGGCTATTCTCCGCGCCCTCCTTTCTTCGCCTAACTGAAAGATCAGGTCGGCAAGCGCCCTTTCGGGCATGTAATTGACTAACTCGGCCGCAGTGATGCCGGTGGTTTGATCCATCCGCATATCCAACGGCCCATCGGACAAGAACGAAAACCCGCGCTCCGGCGACGTGAGCTGATATCGGCTGACTCCAAGGTCGGCCAGCAGCCCGTGCGCCTTCGCAACGCCCTCCTCCGCCAAGGCTTGGGGGAGTTGACTGAACGGACCGTGATGATAACGGATGCGCTCGCTCCACTCCTGCGTATTCTGGCGCGCCATGGCCAGAGACAATTCGTCGCGATCGTTCGCAAGTACCAAGCCCACGCTGAGCCTGGCCGCGATCTGCGCGGTATGGCCCCCGAGGCCCGCAGTGGCGTCGATATAGAAACCGGCCGGCCGGATCGCCAGATGCTGCAGCGCTTCCGCGGCCATGACCGGATAATGTTGCATACGCCATCACGTCTAAACTCACAGGTTCAACCCGGCGGACTCCGCCTTCTCGATATCCGCCTCTGTCAACTGGGCGGCCGCTTCTCTTCGTTCGCTGTAAAGCTTCTCGCTCAATACCTCGAATTTGCCCTTATGGGAGCAAATACGCAGCGTCCCGCCTTCGAGACCCAGTTCGCGCCGTAGTTCCGGAGGAAACAGCACGCGGCCCTGATTGTCCATCTCGGCCTCAGCGCCAAGGTCGTACGCATTGAACGCCAAACCGCGTGAAATTCTGGGGTCGTCCTTATAGGTTTCGAAAAACTTTTCATTTTCGCGCCAGATCGCGATAGGGTAGATCAAACCGACTTTGCGATCCATGGAAGTCACAAATAACGTCTTCTCGCGTAATGCCGAAAAGAACGCCTGGAAACCCGCCGGCAACTTGAGCCTTCCCTTGTCATCCAAACGGGTGGGGTACATTCCACGGGGGGGCTCCACCATTTGAATTTGTTGAAAAGATTCAGTCACTTAGGGATTTCACCACTTTTGGACCACAATTAGTCCACCCACAAGCAATTGTGGCACGGAACTTTTCTCTGATCAAGGGGAAAATTCGAGGAACAATTGTGTTTTCAGTGGGTTATAGATGAACGGTGTCCGCTACAGGGACGGCAGGCGGGGTGCAATACTACTACCTATTGATTAGTGGCGAAAGCAAGGCGAAGAAAACTAGGGGCGACCTAAGGTCGGCCCCTAAGTGAAACGAGCTATCCGGACAGTTACTGAACCGGGAAAATACCGAGGCCGCTGTTATACGTTTGGCTGCCTCCCGTGGGAATGACGCCGATCGAGAAGGTCGAATTACCGCTCTGGGTGGTCGAAGGGACCACGAATGAAACGGTCTGGACACCAACGATATCAGCAGATGCGGCCGAACCCGACAATGGTACGCCACCGCCATTCATTCCAACGATGATGGTCCCCTGGATTGACGGAGTCGAACCGGGCGCGGGCAGCGAGTTGGTGTTGATCGAGGGCGAGGTGGCGCCCATACCGGTCACAAAAGCAACCAACACTTCGCCGCGGTGCGCTGGGTTAGTGGGACTGACAAACGAACCATCCGGACGCTCGAGCACAGGAACCGTTGTACCGGAAAATTGCGTGGTAAACAGGCCGGGACTCGCGGGTAGAACGGTGGCGTTCGTAGTGCCCGTGCCACCTCCAACGCTTACGACCACCGGGACGCTTCCTGGCGTTACGCTGCAAGGAACCTGGACGGTTACCTGCTGCCGTCCGTTGGAATTGGCAACGTTGTAGATAGGAGCCTGGGCTCCGCCAAATGTGACTTGAACGTTGCCCAGCGTGTAGGGCAATGCGCCAACGCCATTGTAGGCGACGATCCCCTGAATGGCGGCCGCCACTCCAGGAGCAATAATGGTGGCGATGCTGCACGGGGAGATTGAGCCACGCTGGAAATCGGCTCCATTATAAAAGCTATTGGAATCTAGCGTAGGACCTTGCGGAATGACAGTCAGTGAAAACGTCTGACTGAAGCTGCCGCTGGTCGCGGTGACGGTGATCGCTCCGGTCGTAGAACCCGCAAGAACGTTGACCGAGGCCCTACCCGTACTATCCGTATTGACCGTGGGAGCCGAGAGCAACCCCGGTCCGCTGATTGCAAAATTGACCGGAACACCAGAAGCGGTTCCAGTGGCGGATGTTAACTGAACGACGAGGGGAGACAAGAACGCCGTGTTGACCAGCGCGGTCTGGTTATTGCCGGAAACGATTTGTAAACCGGTAACCGATACAAGTGCGGTGACGGTAAAGGTAGCCGAGATGTTGGGACTGCTTACGGCGCTTGCCTTAATCAATACCTGTCCGGAAGCGGTGTTGGCAAGCGTCACGTTTGTCTGCACGCGTCCATTCGCATCCGAGGTCATACTCGTGTTCGAGAGAGTGGCGGCGTTTGCGGGGCTAACGGTCCAGGTGACCTGTTGGCCTGCGAGCGGATTACCCGCGTTATCGGCCACGGTGGCGACCAGAGTGCCTGGCGCCTGCTGTCCGGGAGTGACTGACTGATTATTGCCACTTACGATCGACAACGAGGAAGGCAGACCAGGCATCACGTTCAGGTTATAGTTACCAGATTGGAAATAGCCCTGTGGAGGATTTCCCAAGTTGTAGCCCACAGAGGCGACTCCGCCCACTAACACGTAAAACGAACCAAAGCCGGCCGTCGGTCCTAAAATTGCCGTGCAGGTTGCCGTTCCTGTAGAATCCGTAAGAACCGAGCCGGGATCCGCGCCCGCGCCGGTGGCACAGGAGATCGTGGGGCTTGTCTGATTGGGAATCAATCGGAGAGAAACGTTGGGGACCACAGGGACGGTGGAGGCGGGGACATACACCTGGATCTTGAATTGTACTGTGGATGTGCTGCCCGCGTTGCCAGTCAAGGTGTCTCCATACCCGATACAGGTTGGACACCCCGTATTGGGAGTTTCCACCAGCACCAGTACTAACTGAGCGGAATTTCCGAAGGACGTGGTGTTGGCAAATGCTTGCGTCTCATAAAAGGTAACAACAGCGCCACTTGCAATGCCCGCACTGATGGTGCTCTGGATAAAAGGGTTGCTGATTGAGCCCGTGATTTGGTTGGGGACCAGATAGTTCTCTGTAGCAATACCGAGAGAATTGGTGAATGTCTGATCGTTCAATGTGCCGTTCGTGCTCAACACACCGGAACCAAACGTTACCGTCCAATTTACTGGCGCATTCGCAACCGGGTTGCCACTGGCATCGGTCACCTTGACATACATTCCATCAAAACTTTGGACGCCAAACCCGCCCTGCGTGCAAAGCTGGCAAATGACTTGGCCATTCCCCGAGACCACCGAGATATTCGCCGGTGTTTGGGCCGACGCTCTGGGCGTCAATGAAGTTGCAATTAGAATTGCCGCTGCGAAAAGGAAACGAAATCTTTTCAAGAAGACCTCCAAACTACATGGGACACAAGTGGATTTGATGGACGCGGAGAGACCCCTAGTGTATCATCATTCGAATTAATTGGAAGGCATTTGAAGAAATCTATAGACCAAAAAAAAGAGGGGAGCCGAAGCCCCCCTCGAGTTTCAGAGAAACAGGTTTCTGTTAGTTGTTCAGGTTCTCGGGGCTGGTGCCGGATCGAGTCAGGACCAAAGCCAGATAACCCATCGCAAGGTTTCGTGCGCCTACGTCGGAGACGAAGGCGAAACCATGCGCCAACTGGAAGTTACAAACCGCAATGATATAACCGCTGAAGCCAGGAGCCACAGTCGATGCCAGGTTGGCATAAACTGTCCCGGTTGGGATGCTCGCTGTTACGAACGGAGCGGCGGGCGTAGTTGACCCATAGAAGTTCAGGGCGCAAGTGCCAACCTGCGGCGTTGTTCCGAACGGATCAGTTGTGGTATTCGCGATTGCCAAACCAGTGTCAAATCCGTTGGTGTTGATTACGTACGGATAGAGCAAGCTGGTTGTGCAAAGTGCGAAGTTAGCCAAGTTCTTGGTAATGTCCAGGCTATCCGAGAAGCGTGGGATAGGCAGACTGCTGGATGCGGCAGCACCGGTGGACGACGTAAACAGACCGCCGCTCGGTGTCGGTGCGAAGCTCATAGTCACCGCAATCGTACTGGGCGCGGCAGGCGAATTGGTCGCCGGGCTCGCCGAGTAGTTAATGTATACGGAGAAGCCAACCGTATCGATAGATGCCGGATTGGTACTGACGATTTCCCAAACTGCGGCGCCAGTGCCATTCCCGCCGATCGGCACAGGAGAGATTCCAGGTGCAGAAGCGCCACTGGGGACGGGACCAGCATAATTCGCCGTCGCAGTCGCCATAGGCACAGTGTTCGCAGCCGGGGGAGTGCCGCTATCCACGGCGCCTTCGCTTACCACCAACACTGCCTGCGCGAGAGTATTTCCATTCACGCTGAAGCCATTGGTGACATCGCGGGTTGAAACATAGAGAGACACGCCGCTCGGTACATTGCTGAACGTCGCTTTGAGGCGGGTTCCGTAGTCCGCTAAACCAGCGGAGGTGGTTACGCCGAAACCAGAGCTAAAGCTCGCGCCGTTCAAATAGAATCCGGACTCAGAGTTGAAAATCGTTCCCGGAATATTCTGTACGACGCCCGGGGTGTAGCGAACCTTGAACGCAGTGGCAAAGTTTTCCTGGTACTGGAGAACACCGATCGAACTTGCCGTGCTGCTTGTGCTGGTTATACTTACCCCGGTGCACTGGTTAAAGCTCGTACCATTGCCGCTTCCGTTTCCGGTGTTGGAGCCATTTCGAAGCAAGGTACCCGTGGGGCTGAGACCCTGTTGGACAAAGCCGGTGGTCAGCGTGGAGTTCGTGATCGGCAGCGAAGTGGAACCGCTGATCGAGATCGACGCAACAACCGAACCGGGCGTGGGGCCGCCGGCAGTTACGCCGTTGGCATTCGCACGGATGTTAGTGATGCGGAACACGCGCGAAACACCAGTCGAGCTGGGCGGAAGAATCGGAATACCGAAAAACGTAACCGCGTTTCCGGAGACAACGCCCTGGAAGATGTTAGCGCCAGGCGTCGTGGGCGATGCAGCAGAAACAGGCACGCCTGAATTAGCGCCGATCGTGCCGACGATTTGGGAGCAACCGCCCACGCCAGCGCCAACGCCAGCATTCGTTGATCCGCAAAATGTCTGGGGAACGCTCGGACCATAACCGGTCAAGCCCGAACCGGGTTCGTCGATAAGGAGCAGCGCTTCGGAAGCATTCGCATTGTTGCTGCTCGGAATCAAACGGCTTGTGACGGCGGTGTTTTGGAAGATGGTGATGTTGGCGGTGGGAATGACAGCCCCAAGGGCCGGCGGCGCACCACCCGTGCAGGCGATAATGATGTCGCCGGTGAGTTCCGTATATCCTTCGGCGCGCAGTGTGGGAGTTACCGCTCCATTCGTTGTCGTACAGGTAAACGCACCAGGGTTACCACCACCGCCGGTGCCTACCTGCGCATTGGCCAACCCTGCGAACAGGACTGTTGCTGCCAACGCTGGAATCCATTTGCGAAATTCTGGCATTTCCTTCTCCTTGATAAATTTCAATTTGAACCGGCCGAAGTTCTCTTTATACCTGAGCCTCGAAGTTACGCCTCAAACCGTTCAGTTGACTTCTCACAACCTCTCCGTGTCGGGCGGAGAGCACTCCCAGTCGCCACCAAGCCGGCTTCCGGGTTCTACTGAGCTTTTTCCCTAATGCCGCACATGCCCTGTATTCTAAATTCGTCGTCTGTGCAAGCGGAGTTCAAACGCAAAATTGCTTATAGGCTGCATAGCAGCAAAAATCATTGATAACCGATGAGCTGCCCTCGTGTCAAGAGAATTTCCCCTCACGACTTGGAGGTCATACACCCGGCAGTTTACTATCATGGTTAAGCTGGTGCCGATTAGACCATGTCTATGCCTGAGAGTCAACGCTTTTCGCCTCAAATATGACGAATTTGCAGTCATACGTATATTTTGGCGCTGTAGTAATTGGGTCCACGGCCGACTGATAGGCCGATACTGCAGATATAGGTTAGAGTTCAAGATATATAATGAAAAATTCCTAATGTCAAAGTGGGGTCTTTTCATTACGTTTGAGGGGATGGATGGCTCCGGAAAGACGACCCAGCGTCTCCGGCTGACGAGTCGGCTGCGCACTCTAGGCTACACAGTTCTTGAGACGGCGGAACCGGGCGGTACCCGGATCGGGATGCAAATTCGCCGTATTCTTCTGGACTCCGTCAATGCGGAACTTTCCCCATCAGCGGAGTTGCTTCTTTACTTCGCTTCGCGCGCGCAAAACGTCGACGAATGGATTCGGCCTGCGCTGGCGCGTGGCGAGATAGTGATTGCAGATCGGTTCACCGATTCCTCACTTGCTTATCAGGGTCATGGACGCGGCTTGGGAGTAGAAAACGTTCTGGCGCTAGATCGTATCGCCTGTCGCGGCCTGCGGCCCGACTTGACGATCCTGTTGGATATCGATGCTGAAACCAGCCTGAAGCGCGCCCACGCCCGTAACGCAGCCGAGACCAGCCATGAGACCCGCATGGACGAACAGTCGCTCGAATTCCATCGGAAGGTTTTCGCGGCATATCACGAACTGGCCGCCAGCGAGCCGTCGCGAATTAAGATAATACCCGGCAACGCGCCAGTCGACGAGATTGAAGGCTCTATCTGGCATTTGGTTAGTCCCCATGTTTAACGACTTTTTCGGAAATGCCGCCGTCGTTAAGGCGCTGGAACAGGCGATCCTGCAGGATCGCCTGGCGCAGACGCTGCTTTTTGCTGGCCCAGAAGGCGTAGGCAAAGCTACTCTTGCCCGGCGGCTGGCAGCGCGTCTGTTAAATCGCGGGGAATGGATAGAGCGCGACGATCTTAGCCTTCCGCATAACTTGGATGTCATCGCCGACCGCGAAAAGTGGCCGGCCGAAAAGCGCAACGACGATCCGCTGTTCTTCTCTTCCCACCCCGACTTTGTCACTTTCGCTACGGATGGGCCGCTCCGCCAGATCTCAATCCCTCAAACCCGGCTATTGAAGGAGAGCGCGCAGTATTTGCCGCATCATGGAAAGCGCCGCATTTTCCTGATCGACCGGGTGGATCGAGCCAACGAACAGGCGGCGAACTCGCTGCTGAAGACACTCGAAGAGCCACCCGAGCATCTCATCGTCATTATGACGGCATCCAACGCCTACGATTTGTTGCCTACGATCCGCTCGCGCGCCGTACCTTTTTATTTTGCGCCGCTGTCAAAAGAAGAAATGCAGCAGTTTGCCAAAGCCAGGGAATTGGACCGAGCGGAGCGGAGGATCGCGCTCGCCGCCGGAAGCCCTGGAGCCGCGATTTCCGTGGATCTCGATGTCTATGACAAGCGCCGCGCTTCCATGCTGACACTGCTGCAGGTCTCCGCCGGCGCCGCGCCTTTTTCGGTCTGGGCGCCGGTCGCGGAGGCAATTGGCCGCAACAGAAGTGAGAAGCTGGAAACGCATCTCAAGACTCTTTACGAGCTGCTACGCGACCTTCTGGTTCTACAGCAGGGTGGGGGCGAGATTCGCAATGGGGATATCCGCCGCGATTTGGAAACCCTTGCCAATAAGGTCGATTTCGCCTGGATTCGCAAGGCGGTGGCGAAGATTGACGAAATAGTGGAGCTGGTACGCCGAAATATTCAGAAGGGAATCGCGCTCGATGCGTTGATCGCGGAATTGAGGGGGTAGACTGCGGCGGGTGGGAGTCGAGGAAGTCGAGGGAGCCAGAATGGTGGAGAGGCGCTTCGCGCCGGTTGAGGTGAGCGCCGAAAGAATCCAAATGCGTGGCGTGGATTTCTGTTTGCCGGGGATCACACGGATTTGCGAGGCAAGGGCTGTGTCGTTGAAATTTTTGCGGAATATCGAGGAGCTGGCATGGGACCGCCGCTTCGCGGCGATTAGTGGTGAATTGCTGCTAGCGTATCCCAAAATTCCGGGAACGATACGGATGCTGCCTCCGCGCCTTCAATGATGGATTCTCCATCGCCGCGGAGGGCTGCGACGGCGAATGCCATGGCGATACGGTGATCGCCGAAGGAATCGAAGCCGGCGGCACGAAATTTCTGTTTGCCGGGAACGATTAGACCATCGGGCAATTCCTCGGCGACTACGCCTAGACGCTTCAGATTTTCCACCACGGTTTGGATGCGGTCCGTTTCTTTGATACGCAATTCCGAGGCATCGCGCACCGTCAAGCCCTCTTCAGTGGCCGCCCCCAAGACCGCTAGGACCGGAATTTCATCGATTAAGGCAGCGGTGGTTGCGCCCGAGACAGAGCCGCCGCGCAGGGAGGAATGCTCCACCTCGATATCGCCGACTAATTCGCCGTTACGGCTCTCCAGTTGCGGAATTCGGATCTTCGCACCCATGCCTACCAGACAATCGAGCAGGGCTGAGCGGGTGGGATTCAAGCCGACGCCGCTAATCGTCAGGTGCGAGCCTGGAACCAGCAAAGCCGCCACGATGAAGAATGCGGCCGATGAAAGATCGGAGGGAACTGTGACTTCCCGGCCTTCCAGCTTGGCGCGTCCACGCAGGGAAATTCGCTGCCGTGCGACGGTCAGATCGGCGCCGAACTCGCGTAAGGCAATTTCGGTGTGATCGCGCGAGCGCACGGGTTCGATGACGGTCGTTTCTCCATCGGCGAAGAGACCGGCGAAGAGCACGCACGTCTTTACCTGCGCGCTGGGAACGGGTAACTCGTATTCGATAGGGTGGAGAACTCCGCCATCGATTTCGATTGGGGGGAACCGGCCGTCGCGCGCGCTCAAATGCGCGCCCATCTGAGCCAGAGGCGTCATCACGCGCTGCATTGGCCGGCGCGAAAGGGATTCGTCGCCGAAAATCCGGGTACGAAAGGGCTGCGCCGCGAGAATTCCGGAGAGCATCCGAATAGTTGATCCGGAATTGCCAGCGTCGAGATCGTTGGCCGCCTGGCGTAGGCCGTCCAAGCCTTTGCCGTGAATCGTAAACTCTGTTCCCTGCCCTTCGACTTGAATACCGAGAGCCTGCATGCACGCGAGAGTCGAATGGCAATCGGCGCCGGTGGAGTAGTTCTGGACACGCGTGGGTCCTTCGGCGATGGAAGCGATCATGGCGTAACGGTGCGAGATCGATTTATCGCCGGGAAGGGTGATGACGCCGGATATGGACGAGGCGGGGGAGATGCGTTTTTCCATGGGAGGCATGTTCTAAGGGAAGCCTTATTCTAGCGTGCGATGATTGGTGAGAATATGGCCCATATCCAACGCCTGCCGCATGCTCCCCACATGGAGCAACACTTCGAGGCGTCCGACATGGTACGCGACGTGGTGATCGGCATGTCGGACGGGCTTACGGTTCCGTTCGCGCTGGCGGCGGGTCTTTCAGGCGCAGTACGCTCCACCGAGATCGTAGTTATCGCGGGCCTCGCGGAAATCGCGGCCGGCTCGATCGCCATGGGATTGGGCGGTTACCTTGCCGCGCGGACCGATCGCGATCATTACCTCTCCGAGCGTGAACGCGAATTGCGCGAGACAGTGGAACTGCCCGAGAAGGAGACCGACGAAGTGGCCGAGGTGTTCCGCGGCTATGGCATGTCCGAGGAAGATATGAAGCCGGTAGTCGCGGCGATCTGTTCCGATCAAGAGCGCTGGGTAGATTTCATGATGCGTTTTGAGTTGGGATTCGAAGAGCCCGACCCGAAGCGCGCCCGTAACAGCGCGGTCACTATTGCGGTTTCATACGTACTTGGCGGATTGATTCCGCTTGCGCCCTACATAGTAATCGCGGACCTCTATCGCGCCCTGACCGTATCCATCGCGGTCACGCTTGCCGCACTGTTTATTTTCGGCTTCGTCAAGGGTAAGCTAACTGGCATTTCGCCATTCCGCGGAGGACTGCAAACGGTGACAATCGGCGGCCTTGCATCCGCCGCGGCATTTTTTCTGGCGAGATTGATTAGCGGGTAACGGTACGCGGCCTCACAGCGCGGTAACGGTCCGCTTTGTAACTTCAAGATATGAAACTAAATGGCAAAAAGGCGCTGGTTACCGGCGCGGGGCAAGGAATCGGACAGGCTATCGCCATCCGATTCGCGGAAGAAGGCGCGGATGTGGCGATCGATTATCCCGCCGGCGGCCGCGCAGGAGCGGCCGAGACCGCGGCGCAGATCGAAACGCTGGGACGGCGAGCGCCGCTGGTCGAGCGCGACGTAAGCGTGCCGGCTGAAGCGCACAGCATGGTTAGTGATGCTGTGGCGGCGCTGGGTGGACTGGATATTCTAGTGAATAATGCAGGCATTGAGCGCAATGCAGACTTTGTGGATGTGACGGAGCACGACTACCGCGCCGTGATCGGGGTAGATCTAGATGGTCCCTTCTTCGCGACGCAGGCATTCGCGCGGCACCGGCGCGATGTGAAACTGCCCGGTAAGGTGATCAACATTAGCTCCGTCCACGAAGAGCTGCCCTTCCCACATTTCACGGCTTATTGCATGGCGAAGGGCGGTTTGAAAATGATGATGCGGAATCTGGCGATTGAGCTGGCGCCGCTCGGAATTACGGTCAATAATATCGCGCCGGGCGCGATCGAGACGCCGATTAACCATAAGTTATTGAACGATCCCAAACTGCTGCATGCGCTGCTTGAAAACATTCCCCTAGGCCGTCTGGGCAAAGTGACGGATGTTGCGGGAGTGGCCGCGTTCCTTGCCTCCGCCGACGCCGATTACATCACCGGAGCAACCATTGTGGTGGATGGCGGCATTCTCTGGAATTACAGCGAGCAATGAGTTATCAACCGATTGAGCACTACGGAGTCATTGGCGACATGCGAACCGCCGCGCTGGTGGGGACGAATGGTTCGATCGACTGGTGCTGCCTGCCGCATTTCGATTCGCCGAGCGTGTTCGCCAAGATTCTCGACGACAGCAAGGGCGGGTTCTTCTCGCTTGCGCCGGTCGAAGAGGGCCGGGTAAAGCAGATGTATCTGCCCGATACCAACGTGCTGGTGACACGCTTTTTCGGCGATCATGGCATGGGCGAAGTGACCGATTTCATGTCTGTAGGCCGCGAGTCGGGTGGAAAGACCGATCAAAGCGCGCGACAGATTGTGCGAATCGCAAAGGCGATTCGGGGCCCGCTGCGTTTCCGCGTAGAGTGCCGTCCCGCGTTCGATTATGCCCGCCAAAAGCACGAAATTGAGATTTCACAAGATGGCAAGTGCGCGCTGTTTTCGGCTGGTTCGAGCAAGTTTGCGCTGAAATCCTCTCACCCTCTGGCGCGGCACGATGGCGCGGTTGTCGCCGAGTTTTCTTTGCAAGGGGAAGAGCAGGCCGTGTTCATATTGCGCCACGACGCAGTGGGCAGCGAACGCCTTATGGAGGAGACCGCAAGCGGAGGACAGCTGCTAACCGAGACCGTCCGTTTCTGGCGCGAGTGGGTTTCACACAGTCGTTATCACGGGCGGTGGCGCGAGATGGTGACGCGTTCCGCGCTGGTACTGAAGTTACTGACCTTCCTGCCGACGGGCGCGATTGTGGCAGCGCCTACCACCAGCCTTCCCGAAGCTATTGGCGGCGTGCGCAACTGGGATTACCGCTTTACATGGGTGCGCGACGCAGCGTTCACGGTGTACTCTCTAATGCGTCTGGGATACACCGAGGAGGCCGGCGCATTCGCTCAATTCATGCAGGCGCGCGCCAAAGAGGAAGAGCCTAACGGCGGACCATTGAATGTTCTCTATGGCATTGACGGGCGCCACAACACGTCGGAGGAGACACTCGATCACCTGGACGGTTACCGAGGCTCAAAACCCGTTCGGATCGGCAACGCGGCCGTAGGGCACTTACAGCTTGATATCTATGGCGAGTTGATGGATGCGCTTTATCTCTACGACAAGTATGGTTCGCCGCTCTCTTACGACATGTGGGTCACTATCGAACACATGCTCGATTGGGTGACGCAGCACTGGCGCGAGGACGATCAGAGCATCTGGGAGGTGCGCGGCGGCAAGCGGCAATTCACTTACTCGAAACTGCAATGCTGGGTGGCGCTCGACCGCGGCGTGCGGCTGGCGCGCAAGCGTTCGTTTCCAACCGAAAGCGATCAGTGGCGATTCGAGCGCAACAAGATCTACACGGCGATCATGAAAGAAGGCTGGAACGAGAAGAAGGGCGCGTTCACTCAATTTTTCGGATCGAGCGCGTGCGATGCCAGCCTACTGATGATGCCGCTGATGCTCTTCGTGTCGCCCAAGGACCCACGCATGCTCGCGACGCTCGATACAATCAAAAGGGAGTTGGCGTCGGACAGCCTGGTGCTGCGGTACGAAGTCGAAAAGGCCGCAGAGGATGGCTTGCCCGGCAACGAAGGCTTCTTCAGCGTCTGTTCTTTTTGGATGGTTGAGGCAATGGCTCGCGCGGGCCGCGTGGAAGAGGCGCAATTGCTCTTTGAAAAGCTAATTTCTTACGCCAACCATCTGGGGCTGTTTTCGGAGGAGATCGGGGGCAAGGGAGAGCTTTTGGGTAACTTCCCGCAGGCGCTGACGCACTTGGGATTGATCAGCGCGGCGCATAATCTGGATTTGCTATTGGATGGCCGGTGACTAACAAGTGATACGGCATCTTGCGACGCGTAAGCTGTCTTAACTCATGAATTGAATTGGGGAGTGACATCGCGACGCGCCTGATTCGAATCTCGTCGGCCCTTCTTCGAGCTGGCTTGGGGGATGCCGCGGAAATGCCGGAAATTGTAATCTTTGCCTCGTCGGAGAAATCTGTGGGTCACCGATGCGCTCCAATGGGGCGACGGAAGCTCAGTTCGCGCAGCCTGCGACCCGATGTGGCATAGCGCGGCTTCAACTTTGCTCGTTCGTCGCCAGTTGCCTTGGAACTAGTTTCCCTCTCCGGTAAGCGCTACGGCGGTAGGCAAGATCCGCCTTGGAGGCAAACTCGGTACGGGGGTTAGAGGTCATCTCGATCTGCATATTTGACGCAGCGACGCTCACAGGCTCTCCGTCAACGAAGAGAATCAGCGCGATCACTTTCGCGAATTTCCGGCTACGCGAAGCTGAAGCCCTGTTTCGTCATAGGCATCGTTCTAATCCGTTCGCCGGTGGCGGCGAAGATCGCGTTGGACGTCGCAGGGATGATGGGCGGTAATGCGGGCTCGCCGAGTCCGGTTGGAGGATTATTGGTCTTCAGGAAGTGCACTTCAACGACCGGCGCCTGCGGCATTCTGAGCCAGGGATGCTGATGATAGTTGGATTGCACAACGCGCCCTTCTTTCAGAGTGATCTCCTGGATCATCTCGCTTAAGCCGTCGATCACTGCGCCCTGAACCTGGTTCTCGGCCATGCTTGGGTTGATGATCTGGCTGCCGATGTCTCCGGCAACCCAGACTTTGTTGACCCTCACCTTCTTATTTGCGCTGACTGACACTTCGGCCACCTCGGCGAAGTAGCCGCTGTGGCTGAAATGAAAGCCGATGCCCATCGCGGCGCCTTTGGGCATTTGCCGCTTGCCCCAGCCTGACTTCTCCGCCGCGAGCTGAATCACGCCAGCCATTCGCGCAGGGTTCAAGCCCATCGCGCGAGGGCCGCCGCGACCCGGTCCCGCTGGCGCCGCAGGCGCGGGCGCCGCGTTCTTCAGCAACTCGAGCCGGAACTCAACGGGATCTTTGCCCGCGGCATGCGCCAGCTCATCGATGAACGACTGCATCACCCAAGCGATGCTGTTCGACCCGGGCGCTCGCAGCGCACCGGTCTTGAGGCCAAGCGGCATGGCGGAGGTCTGAACCATGAGGTTCTCGACATATCCGGCCGGAAACTCTCCTGGATTGAAGCCACCATCGTTAACGAAGGTGTTGCCTTCGCCGTACGCAACGAAGTGATTCTTCCACGCGACCATTTTGCCGCTGTTGTCCACCGCTCCTTTGAAGAACTGAAATCCACCGCAGCGGTAGAAGTCGTGCCGGATATCGTCTTCGCGGCTCCACACGAGTTTGACGGGCGCTCCGACCTTTTTCGAGATCCAGGCAGCTTCCAGCATCGAATCGTTGTACGCGCGGCGACCGAAGCCGCCTCCGGCGCGAACCATGTGGAGGGTTATGTCGGCTTCCTGCATTGCCAGCAGGCGAGCAACCGCGGTGCGGCCACTGGCGGGGAACTGGCTGGTTGTCCAGATGTCGATTTTGCCTTCCTTAAAATGAGCAGTGCAGTTCTGCGGCTCCATTGTTGCGTGCGCAATAAACGGGAATGCGTAGCGCGCCTCAAGAACCTTCACGTCCTGCCGCTGGAATACGGCATCGACATCGCCTTCTTTCCGGAGCGTGCGCGCGGCGGGTTGTTTGGACAACTCATCCGCCCTGCGGTCGTTGGCATCGCTGTCCTGGGCGGCCCATTTGCCGGAATCCCACTTGACCTCAAGCTTCTTCCTGGCGGATTGTGCCGCCCACCAACTGTCGGTCACAATTGCAACCCCCGCTTCGAAGCCGGGCCCCTCGAAAAGGTAGTTTGGATAATCGCTGGTGGGCCGAATGCCTTCGATGATGAATGCATCCTTCACACCTTTTAGCGATTTGATGGCGTCGAGATTTGCGCTGACGCACCTGCCGCTGACGACGGGGCTCTTCTCGAACGCTGCGTAGAGCATGCCGGGGAGAGTGACGTCGATGCCGAAGATCGGCTTTCCGGTGAGGATTTGTTTGGTTTCGGCGCCCGCGGTGCTCTTGCCGATTATCTTGTAGTCTTTAGGGTCTTTCAGCTTGAGGGACGGAAGCGCTGGCACGGGCATCTTCACGGCTTTAACCGCGAGTTCGCCGTAGGTGAGGGAACGGTTTGAGGCCCTGTGATACACAACACCTGACGCGGTAGTGCACTCCTCTGGCGGGACGTTCCAGGTCTGCGCGGCTGCGGCTATTGTCATCTGCCGCGCGGCCGCGCCGATGCGGCGCATGGGTTCCCAATTGCTAGGCGTGGCGGAACTTCCACCGGTGATCTGCCCGCCATATTGCGGCCCGACGCCCGAACGCACAATGCGAACGGCCTTCCAGTCGACATCGAGCTCTTCGGCAATCATCATCGGCAGGAGATTCAGAGCGCCCTGGCCCAGTTCCTGATTCTTTCCGACGATGGTGGCAGCGCCGTCCGGCGCGATCGTAATAAAGTCCGAGGGCTGCAGCGCCGGGCCTGCACCTGGGAAGCCCTGCGCGTTCAGTCGCGGCGGTTGATAGAGCCCGAGCATAAAGCCGCCGCCTGCAGCGGCTGTTGCTCTTAGAAAGAAACGTCTGTTCACGCTCACTGTGCCACCTCGCCGGAATTTCTGAGCTGCGCGGCGTAATGGATGGCCGCGCGGATTCTGATGTAAGTGCCGCAGCGGCAGAGGTTGCCTGCCATGGCGGAGTCGATCTGCTCGTCTGTGGGGTTCGGCGTCTTCTTCAGAAGTGCGCACGCCGTCATCATCTGGCCAGCCTGACAGTATCCGCACTGCGGCACATCGATGGCCGACCACGCGACCTGAACTGGATGTGTTCCGTCGGGCGAGATGCCTTCAATGGTGGTGACGGATTTGCCCGCGACGTCTGAAGCTTTCGTTACGCACGAGCGAACCGGCTCGCCATTCACGTGAACCGTGCAGGCGCCGCAGAGGCCCATACCGCAGCCGAACTTCGCGCCCTTGAGGTCCAGTTCGTCCCGCAAAAGCCAGAGAAGCGGCATTTCAGGGTCGCCTTCGAAGCGCTGAGACTTTCCGTTAATCCTGAGAGAACTCATGAAATCCTTTCTGTCTGCGGTCAGCGGCCTGAGAGTTTAAGCACCGGCTCGGGAAGCCGAGCGCCCTGAATCGTAATCTTTGAGGCGGCATCCTCGATTTCGCGCTGATCTTCCGGGGTGAGCTTGAGGGCGGCGGCGCCGAGGTTCTCTTTGAGCCGCTCGAACTTTGTGGTTCCGGGGATCGGGACAATCCAGGGTTTCCGCGCCAGAAGCCAGGCGAGCGCGATCTGTGCCGGAGTGGCTTGCTTGTGTTCAGCGATGCGTTTCAGCAGATCGACCAGGGCGAGATTGACGGCGCGCGCGTCCGGAGCAAAGCGTGGAGAGGCATTGCGGAAGTCGGTGCTGTCGAACTGGGTCGTTGTGTCGATCTTGCCGGTGAGGAAGCCTGCGCCAAGAGGGCTGAACGGAACGAAGCCTATCCCGAGTTCCTCGCACGCGGTGAGGACGCCATCATGTTCGGGGTCGCGGGTCCAGAGGGAGTATTCGCTTTGCACGGCGGCGACCGGCTGAACGGCATGCGCACGGCGAATCGTCGCGGCCGCGGCTTCCGACATCCCGAAGTGCTTCACCTTGCCCTGCTGAATCAGATCTTTCAACGCGCCCGCGACGTCTTCAATCGGCACATTCGGATCGACTCGGTGCTGGTAGAAAAGGTCGATGGTTTCGGTGTGGAGCCGCTTGAGAGATGCCTCGGCAACCTGACGAATATGATCGGGGCGGCTGTCGAGGCCATACCGGGTGCCGTCCGGGTTGATTCCGAATCCGAACTTCGTTGCGATGATGACGCGGTCGCGGAACGGAGCAAGTGCCGCTCCCACCAGTTCTTCATTCGCGAACGGACCGTATGCCTCGGCTGTGTCGAAGAAGGTCACGCCACGTTCGACCGCGGCCCGGATGATTTGAATTCCGCGCTGCCGCTCCACTGGCGGGCCGTAATTCGCGCTCAAACCCATGCAGCCAAAACCGAGAGCCGATACCTCGAGCCCGGACGTTCCCAATCCGCGTGTTTGCAACGCTACCTCTTTATTCAGATTAGGAAGAATTGACGGAGCGGCGGTATCCCAATCCTGCCGAATCATTGCCTGATTCTGCCGATTTGTATTGCCACCATTACCTGACTGACCCAAAAGATGGCTATTCTAGGAGTCACGGAATGACGAGGCTCAATGGGTATTCGCGCTAGGGAAAGTTCTTTTGCGGCCAGCGAGGACTTGACGCAACTGCAGCACGCATTCGCTTCGCGGCTTGCACGGTTGATCGGCTCAGCAGAGAAACAGGCAACCGCGATACCTGCGCTCATGCTGCATCAGAGAACGGCGCCTACCGGTGACTGCCACGTCACGTATGAGCCGGGTTTGATTGTTGTCGCACAGGGGCGAAAGGAAGTGCAGATCGGAAAGGCGGTCGTGAGCTATGACCCCTGGCGATATCTGTTAACCTGCGTTGACCTGCCGACTGTCACGAGAGTCGCTGAGGCGAGTGCGGCGGAACCGTGCCTTGCGGCTTCGCTCAGGATCGACGTTTCAATGGTCCGCGAGTTTCTGAGCCGCGAAGAGTTTCACTCGTCGTTCGTGGCGGCGGACACTCCCGGCATCGCCGTTTCGCCCATGACGTCCGAATTACTCAACGCCTGGTGCCGGTTGCTCGATCTGCTCTCAAGTCCCACGGACATTCCGTTTCTGAGCGGTCTGCTGGAGCGGGAAATCCTGTATCGGGTTCTCCGCGGCCCGGATGGAGCGCGCTTGCGCGCGATAGCGACGGTGGGCGATCAGAGTCACCGAACGGCCAAAGCGATCGCGTGGATTAAGACGAATTACGCGAAGCAGCTACGGGTTGAAGAATTGGCAGAGGTGGCGGGAATGGCGGTTTCCACGCTGCATCATCAGTTCCGTGCGCTTACGGCGATGAGTCCGCTTCAGTTTCAGAAGCAGATTCGACTGCAGGCGGCGAGGGCCCGGATGCTTGCAGATGACGTGGATGCGGCGACGGTTGCCTTCGAGATCGGGTACGAGAGCGCGAGCCAGTTCAATCGTGAATACAGCCGTATGTTTGGCCAGCCCCCGATTCGAGATGTTCGGAACCTTCGTTCGACAGCCGCGACAATCCGGGGATCGGTCATGGGCCAGGCGGTTATATAAAGGTCCGGTGCCCAGCGTTTATCGATCCCGCAGCTCACGGGTCTGGAGCGGTTTATGAGATTTTGTCTGCCAGCACGCCTACTTTAGTGCCGACAAGAAGAAGAGTACCGAAGTGGCATGCGACCGCGCACGGGTTCGGCCGAAGTCTGCTCGCGCTGCGATTTGCCGCCCCGCCGGAATCGTCCCGCGAATTCTTCTGACGAACCCTGATCTTTGCAGATACCCCCTTACCGCTTCGTTCATCATACCGGACGATTTCACCATTACTACAGTCGGCGGCGCGTATTCCGGGAATGCAGTGGAACATTCGAATCGATAGACCCGCGGCCATGTTTATGGCCGTTGGGAGCAGGTTGGCATTGCGGGTTACTCGCTTCGGGCGACTGAATGGGCGGTCACTGATGACCGTACAGCATCTTTCTTTTGTTTCCTACCCTAAGCCGGGTATTTCGACAAGAGCCAGTCAGCGCCATACTGTGGGCAGGAATTTACAAAGGTGCGATATGTATTCGGCGCCATTCTGGCTTTACCGGGTTTACTCGCCGCCCAATCCTTCGTAGAACCTGCGCGGGTGGAAGGGGCACGCAAGGCGTTTGAGTCCGCATCACAGGCTCCGCAGGTGCAGTGCGAATTTAAGCCTATTCCAGCAGCGTTGAACTTCGGTCTGCGGTTCCAGGCCGGATACGTCGTCAGCGTACCCCTGAACCAGTACAGCGGACCGCGCCATCAGTGGGTCATCCTGGCCAAGGTGACTCCTGAAGGACGCGAAGCGCGCTACCTCATCCTTACGGCCTCGCTGCCGAACATTCCCGAAGCGACTAAGGTGTTGGGCCAAATGTCTGGAATCTTCGTTGTTGGCGAGGGCGGGTATTCGGTGGAAACGATGCTGGAAGACGAACGGGGTAGAGTTTGCTCCGGGCATTGGCGAATCGATGTCAAACGCAGCAGAAGTGAGCGCGACCTGCATCTCACCGCGCCCCCCGAAACCATCGAATCGCTTTGGCCGGGCCACAAACGGCCCCAAATAACCAACCTGAGGATGGACGTAGGAAAGCTCCGCTGACCGTTCTACTGCATGCCGCTCCCCTGTCGCCGCGTGTTTCAAGACTGCAGCCCGAGGACATTTCCCGACTTGGGGGATCGCGCTCTGCGTTGCTGGAACAACTGGGACGTCCTTCCGTCCGGTTGGCCCTCTTCAACTTGAGCCAGCACGCGGTTCTTTACCAGGACGACGACTTTCAAGCCAATAAGCTCGACCTGGCGATTCGCGCTCTCAACGAAACGCAGCTTGCCGTGGTGGAGTATAAAGCGCTGCAGGACCAGCGCGGTCCGCTGCAGATCCTGGAGGACTTGATCCGTGAGCAGACCGGGAAATCGCCGCCTTCCGGAACGGTCATCTTCTTAGGGCCATATGCGCCGTTCCGCGGCCAGAACGCATCCGAACCCGGCATTCACCAGCGGCCACGCCTGCTGTATTTTACGTACAGTATCGGTTCGCGCGCCTGATTTCGTTCGGCCCATGAGTTCGGGGAAGCAGTGCGGCGAATTCTCTCCCGCTTACGAGAGCCGTGAGGGCAATTCCTCGGCTAAGGCTGCGAGAGCACGCTTCGGATATTCGCCTCAATGTTTTCCCTGTCCACAAGACCGACGTAAACAGCGGCAATCCTGCCTTTGCGATCGATGAGAAAGGCGTCCGGCATGTTCCCGATTGCGTAAGTCTTCGCCATTGCATCGTCACCAATCACGATCTTGTACGGGATATTTGTTTTGGCGAGGAAGGGTTTTACGGATTTCCAACCGTCTTCATCCATTGAAACGCCGATTACGCGCAGGCCGTTAGCGGCATACTGACGTTGGAATTCGGCGAACCAAGGTAGCTCCTCTTTACAACCGTGGCACCATGTGGCCCAGAAATCGAGCAGGACTACCTTGCCGCGGTATGTCTTCAGCCTGAGTGTCTTGCCGGCACTGTCTTTGAGGGCGAACTCCGGGGCTGGCTTGCGCTTGCTTGCCGGCTGCAACGTCGCGCGGACAGTTGGGGTATCGGCAGCGGTGGCGAGGCTGACTGTTATGGCTAGCAGCGCCGAGATACAGGGGAAATGTTTCATCGATGGGTCTCCTTCAAAAGCATTCTTCGGCCATGCCGCATTCCCCAGAAGGCCGGAAGCAGCACCAAAACGCCCTGCACGATTAACGGAAGCGCCAAGCGGTAGAACGTAAGCTCGAACACGGCTGCATTGTTGCCGAAGTCGCGCCCTCGTGAGAAGACGGGGATCAAGGAAATGTGGCGTAGCGGCGCTCCTGGTAATTCCGCCACCAGCGATAGGAGAAAGAACAGCGCTCCGTAGAAGGCAATGGCGCCACGCGACAAGAACCCAAGCGCCAAGCCCGTCGCCCACGACCCACAGCTCAATATGAGGTAACTCGCGAGAAAGCCCATGCAAACGCCTATCAGATCGTGACGGAACGCGGCGTTCTCGAAGAACATCGGGTTCCAGTTATCGATGTAGAGCCACAAATAGATCGCACTGCCGTCCGCCGTGCGCTGAGACATGAGGGTGAGCAAAGAGCCTAGTGGCAAAACCAATCCCAACAGCGCCAGCCAGGGCCGCCAAACTTTCCACGCTTCCGCTTGCCGCCGCACCACAAGGCCAAGCACGTCGCGCAGCGCCTCGCTGCCGCTCGCGCCCTCCTCAGCGATATCGCCAAGCGCCGCCTCGCGCTCATCCGGCCGCAGCATCCGCGAAGCCGCGCCAGCCAGACGCCAGCCGATCGATCTCACTGCCGCACCGCGACGCGGTTGGCTTCCCATGAAACGCCGCGGCTCACGCGGGTTACCGCGTCGTAGAATTCGCGCGCCGCCTGGATACCCTTAGCTGTTACCTGCACTTGCCGTTTGGGTCTGCCGCCACGCTGCGGCGTAGCATCGCCCATCCATGTCTTGACGTATCCCTTCGCTTCCAAGCGATCGAGGGTCGTATAAAGAGCGCCGATAGAACAGCGGCGCCCGGTTGTATGCTCGATCTCCTGGCGGATGGCTGCGCCGTAACCGGTATCGCCCAAACGCGCAGCCGCGGTAAGCATGAGGTACTCAAACTCGCCAAGCATAATTACTATCACATTGTGATACTAATCAAATGCCAAGTCAAGATAGGCTATAAAGGAATCGATGCCGCTCGAAGAGTACATCGCCAAACGCACCTTCTCTAACACGCCCGAGCCGGCGCCTTCGAAAAAGGCCCCTAAGTTCGCGGGCAACTACTTCTGTGTGCAGCGGCATGATGCGACGCGGCTTCACTACGATTTTCGCCTTGAGATCGATGGCGTTCTCAAATCGTGGGCGGTGCCGAAGGGGCCGTCGCTCGACCCGGCCGTGAAGCATCTGGCTGCCCATGTGGAGGATCACCCCATCGACTATGGCGATTTCGAAGGGACGATTCCGGCGGGCAACTATGGCGCCGGGAGCGTGATGCTTTGGGACCGCGGGACATTTGAGTTGCTGGGCGATGTGGCAGGGGATGCGCAGATTGCGCGCGGAGATCTTAAATTCCGGCTACACGGCGAGAAACTGAACGGCGATTTCGCGCTGGTGCACATGAAAAACCGCGGCAAGGGCAATGAGTGGCTCATCATCAAGAAACGCGATGAATTCGCGACAGACGGATGGGATATCGAGAATTTCGCTTATAGCGCGCTCTCCGGCCGCACGCAGGAAGAGATCGCGCGCAACCTGCCCGCTAAAAAATCGAAGAGTAAGACGGCTGGCGCGGCCGACCGCGTATGGTCTAGCAGCCGACCCGCAAAGCGGGCCGCGGCGCCAGCAAAACCGGCCTCGAAAACGGTAGCTAAAAAAAAAGTCACCAAGACCCCGGCGGTTTGAAGGGCACGCGTAAAGCCGAGATGCCCGCCGCGGTCGAGCCAATGATGGCGCAGATTTCCGATCGAGTTCCCCCGGGAGCGGATTGGCTGTTCGAAGTGAAATGGGACGGCGTGCGCGCGGTGGCCTTCATCGAGAACGAATCGGTGCGGTTGCAATCGCGCACGGGCAACCGCTGCGAGCGGCAATACCCGGAGCTTTCCACGATTCCGCACCAGATCGCGGCCGAGACGGCGATTCTGGATGGCGAAATCGCCGTGCTGGACGCCAAGGGCGTCTCGCAGTTCCACCTCATCCAGCCGCGCATCATGAACGCCGACCCGAACTCGGTGGCGCACATGGCGCGTAATATGCCGGTGGTCTACTTCGTCTTCGACCTGCTCTATCTCGATGGCTACGACCTGCGCGGCGTCCGGCTGGACGAGCGCCGCAAGCTGCTTGAGGAGATCGTCGCGCCGGACCCGGTACTTCGCGTCTCCGCCACGTTCGCCGGAGGTGAGGAGATGCTCGAGGCGGCGCGCGAGAACGGCCTGGAAGGGTTACTGGCAAAACGCGCGTCGAGTTGTTATGAGTCGAAACGCTCGAGCGATTGGGTCAAGATCAAGATTGTTACACAGCAGGAATTCGTGATCGGCGGATTCACGGAACCGCAGGGGGAACGGTCCTATTTCGGAGCGCTGGTTCTGGGCGTTTACGAGAATGGAAAGCTCAACTGGGTGGGCAATGTCGGGACGGGGTTCGATCAGAAGACGCTCGCCGCACTTTACTCGCGATTGAAGCCGCTTATTACCAGCAAGTGCCCTTTCGCAGAGAAGCCGAAGCCCGATCGCGGCATGACATGGTTGAAGCCGGAGTTGGTTGCACAGGTGAAATTTACGCAATGGACGCAGGACAAGCGTCTGCGCGCGCCTGTTTACCTGGGATTGCGAGAGGATGTCAAACCACGGGAGGCCACGCGCGAAGGCTCCGCGCCGGGTTCGTCCGCACGGGACGAGTTCTTGCCCGATATCAAAGAAGCGACGCGCGACGTGGAGGGCCAGACGCTCAAGTTTACGAACTTGAAGAAGGTTTATTACCCAGACGACGGCTACACCAAGCGCGACGTCATCAACTACTACGATGCGGTTTCGGAGTTGATTCTGCCGCATCTTAAAGACCGGCCTCTTTCCCTTAAACGCTATCCAAACGGCATCAAGGACGAGTTTTTTTTTCAAAAGCATGTCGCAGAAAGTTTTGCGCCCTGGCTACGAACGGAACTCATCGATTCCGATCACAACGAAGCGCCGATCAACTATGTCTTCGCCCAAGACCGGGCGAGCCTGCTCTATCTGGTCAACCTTGGCTGCATCGACCAAAATCCGTGGATGAGCCGCTCGGGCAGCCTCGACAATCCCGATTTTGTGCTTATCGATCTCGATCCGCAACACTGCCCGTTCGACAAGATTGTGGAGGCGGCGCTACTTGTAAAGGACGTGCTTGACGAAATCGGTATGGAGGGCTATCCCAAGACCACGGGTGGCGATGGGATGCACGTATATATACCGGTGGAACCGGAATACACGTATGAGCACACGCGAACCTTCGCCGAAGTAATCGCGCGCATCGTGACGCGCCGCAAGCCGGAGTTGTTCACGACGCCGCGATCGGTCTCAAAGCGAGAGAAAAACCGCGTGTATTTCGACTGGATACAGAACGCGAAATCGAAGACGATCGCCGCGCCGTATGTGCTGCGGGCCTATGGCGGCGCGCCCGTGGCTTCGCCGCTCGAATGGAGCGAGGTGCGCGCCGGCCTGCATCCGTCACAATTCAATATCTCGAATGTAAGGGAGCGATTTCGAGATAAGGGCGACCTATTTGAGGGCGTGCTGAAACGGCCCCAGCGGATGGAGAAGGCGTTGGGTAAGCTCGAGAAGCTGTTCCGGTAAAAAGGGCTCTGCCCTTAACGTCTCTTCGGGACGTGGGAGTCAAAAGTCGAGGGAGTCAAGGAAGTCAGAAGCGCGAGCTGTCTCGCGCCAGGCTTCGCCGCGTGGAAGCGAAGTCCGTCTGCGTTACTGAATGACGATTCCCAGTTCGTCGAGCAGTTCGCCTGTTCGGGTTAGCAGATTGAGGATGCTGCGGCGGAGGCCGACCTGGTTCGTTACGACCGCCGAATCGGCCTGGGCCAGCGTATTTTGGGCTTGCAGAACGAACTGCACATTCTCTGTTCCGAGTTGATACTTCTGGTTCTCGGCGTCCAGATTCTTGCGCGCAAAATCGCGCGCTACAATCGCCAATCGCACGGAGTCCTTGCTCGATTCGAGATTCGTCATGGCGGTCAGGACATCGAGACGCACCTGTTGCTGGGTCGTCCGAAGGTTCAGCGCATCGCGCCTCTTGCTCACCCGAGCGTCCGCCATGTCGGCCGAGGCCTGATGATTCCGGATCGGCAGACGTAGCGTCACACCCAACGAGTAGAGCGGATAACCGAACCCGAACATCTGGCTGAGCGCATCCGCAAACCCACCGGGAATAGCCGTTACAATCTGCGAAGACGTTCCGGAATTATCGAACACGTTCGTGCGCTGATAGAAGATGCCGCCCACGCCCTGGGTTGTGTAAAGGGCGTTCAACGATAGATCGGGTAGAATTTCGTTTTTGGCCTGGGCAATGCCGAGATCATCGACATCCAAGCTCTGGAGGGCAGCTTTGATCTCGGGGCGGCCGGCCAGCGCCTTCTCGACTTCCTTTTCGGCCTCATAGCCAATGGAATCGAGCGGCAGATCGACTGTCTCCGTTACCTCAATGGGCAGATTGCGAACGTCGGGGTCGAGATCGGCGCCGATCTCGCGGCGGAATACATTCTCCGCCTGCTCTACCTGGAATCGGGCCTGTGAGACGCCAAGCTCAGCGGTAGCGAGTTGTTGCTGCGGATTGTAGATATCAAGCGGTGAAATTGCGCCTAGTTCGAGCTGCTTTTCAGAGAGCTTCAGCGAATCTTCCGCCAGCTTGCGCGCGCTTTCCTGCACGCGCAGGCTTTCATGCGCCTGTACCAGATCCCAATAGGCATTTTCCGCGGTATTCAACATTTGCAGAATATTACCTTTGAGATTGTACTCTGCGCCTTTCAGCCGGCTGCGCGCCATCATTAAATTAACGCGATTGATGAAGTCGCCGCGATTCCGGATTAAAGGTTGGGAAAGGCTAACCGTGAAGTTCGAACTTAGCGCAGGATTGAGCGTGGCAAATGAGCTGTTCGTGGTGCTCTTGGTGGCCCCGAACGAGATCGAGTACTGCATGCCGGTTGGCAGGGTTTGCGCAAAGCTGAAGCTTGTAGGTTGACTGAGGGAAACAACGGTGTTCGCGCCAGCCAAGGCGCCGGTAGATGGCGTACTGGATTTGGTATCGCTGAAGCTCGCCAGCGCTTGCGGGTCCCACGTGGCAAAAGCGCGTGTAATGGCATTCTTGGGCGTTTCCACAGACAGCATCTGAATGGCGATGTCCGTGTTGTTCATCATCACGAGCTCAATGTACTTCTTGAGGGAGACCGAGAGCTTGCCATTCGTCACAAAATCCTTCAATTTGGCGGGCGATTCTAACTCGACTTTAGTTCGGGCCCGCGCGAAGGTCTCACGGAAATAGGACGGCTTAGGAAATGAGGTCAACTGGGCGAAGGCAGTGGCCGTAGTGAAAATAAATGGGATAAGGAACTTGCCGCGCATAGCTCTCCTGGTATGACGTAGAAGATCGACGTATTGTTGATCACTTGTTGAGACGCCTCTGGGGGGGAAAAGTTTGCCGGAAGGTACTGGGGTGGGGGCGCGCGGGGTGGGCATTCCTGGTGGCAGGGGGAGCCGGGGAAGTCAAGGGAGTCGAGGGAGCCGAGGAATGGTGGTAGCGCGCGTTCCGCGCGCAGGTTACTGATCAGTTCCTCCGGCCTACGGGCGACAACGAATGACGACAATTTTGGTTTTCGCCGGGCTCGGAACGGTTTGCCGGGATTTTCAGGAGAGACTGGTTGGTCGGGCGCGATGCTGCGCATTCCGCACGGGGAATATCTATTGATCTGGCAGCGAGAATAGATACGAAGTTAGGTTGGCCATATCCTCGGGGGAGAGCTTATACGGAGGCATACTCGTGCCCGGTGATAGCTTTTGCGGGTCGACGAAATGCTGCTCTACCCAGCTTAGAGTTTGGCGCTTTGATAAACCGTTCAATGAGGGACCGATTTTCCCTCCGGCACCGTTCACGGAGTGGCAAGCGCTGCAGTGGTTCGCTTGATAAATGCTCGCGCCTTTTGTGACGAAGGCGGGTGTTCCGGCCGCTTTTGACGATGCTAATTGCTGCGGGGTAAGCTTCATCCAGTCGGTGTTATATGAGAAATCGACTACGGCCTCTTGCGGCGGCGTCGATTTCACGGCGGCCATGGTCAACCCGGACCAACCGATAGCCGCTAATACTACTACTGCCATCGCAAAGGTCCGTTTGGTGACCTTCATTATCGCGCCACGATCGATGAAGGGGACCAGCAACAGCGTCAGGACAGCTAGTCCCGGCAGGACTACCGCGCCAACTACTTCCAGCGGTCCATTGAAAAGTTTGAGCAACTGAAAGAGGAACAGGAAGTACCACTCGGGACGCGGAATATACGTGGTGTCCGTGGGATTAGCCATCTGTTCCAGCGGGACGTGCGCAGCGACGGCCATGGTGAACAGAATCGCGAAGGCTACGAAGATGGCAACGGTGTCCTTGAACACCTGCATGGGGAAGAACATCTTCTTGGGCTTCGCCTCGTCCCCGGGAACGGGCGCTATGCCGTGTCTGCGCACCAGGAATACGTGAAGTCCAACCAGCAGAATCGTTGCCGGAGGCAAAATCAGGACGTGCATGGCGTAGAATCGCGCGAATGTCACAACACCCACGCCCTCGGCGGCTCCCAGAAGGCGCGTCAGATAGGGCCCGGCGCCGGGCGACATGGCGGCGATCTGCGTGGTTACCATAGTGCCCCAGTAGGCGCGGTTGTCCCACGGCAGGAGATAGCCGGTTAACCCATAGGCCATCGTCACCAGGAGCAGCACGACGCCCACCATCCACGTAGCCTCGCGCGGCTTCTTGTATGCGCCATATAGGAACACCTGGACCATATGGAGCACTACTACTACCACGATCATGCTTGCGCCCCAGTGATGCAGCCCGCGCATCAGCGGCCCCGCAGTCAGCGCGGTAAGAATGTAACGGAGGCTATCGTATGCGTCGCCTGGCGTGGGAGCGTAATTGAAGGCGAGCATGATGCCGGTAAAGAATTGGACCAAGAAAAGGAACAGGGCCACACTGCCAAACACCTGATGCCACCCGCTCGATGCGGGAATCTCTTCGTAAAGAAAATGTTGGACGCCGCCGATAATACCGGTGCGGTGCTCCAGCCACTCGCCGATTGCCGCGATGCGCTGCTTCATCCTTGCGACTCCGTGGAACGCTTCAATTCACCGATGAGCAGGCGGGCGCCGTCGGTCCTGGTCGCAAAGCGATCGAGAGGACGGGGCGCAGGCCCGGAGATTACCTTGCCGTCAATAGAAAAGATAGAGGTGTGGCACGGGCAAAGAAAATCCTTATTTTGTTCGTCCCAGTGATAGATACAGCCGAGATGAGTGCAGTTGGGGCTGAAGGCCACGACGCTGTTGTCGCTGCGTTTGACCACCCACGCGGTACCTTTCTCAACAATTTCGCGCCAGCCATCAAAGCGTTTGCGCCGGAAAACCAACTCCACGGGAGAATCGGTCGCGAGTTTGCCAATGTCGCCGGCATCAGCCCAGGTCTCAGGGTGCTTTTCTTTGGCAGGCGTAAATAAATAAACCGCGGCGGGTGCAGCTAAGGCTAATGAAATCAGCCCCATCATCCCGTGAATGGCGGCTTCGAAAAAGCCTCGCCGCGTGGCCTGGGGAGTCTGGGGGGGGTCGGATGGCTGCATCTTCCCCATGGTAAACCGGGCGCCGCACCGGTTTATGTCTTAGATGTAGAAGTTTTGCAAAAACGAGAACGCTACTTCACTTCGGGGCTAGAGGCAGTGGCCGCTTCCGGTCCCTCATTGTAGTGAATCACCATGGTTTGATCGGAATACCACGTTCGACTTCCGCTGCTGCCAAAAGCTTCCGGCGCGGCGGTGATCACATAGCCGCCGTTGCCGCCCGTCAAAGTATACTTATAGCCACTCTTGACGCCGGAGGCGAGCGTGCTATCGATCAGATCGGCCGCGGCAGGCGTGGCGGGGCCGCTCGCCGGCGGTCCCAGTTCCGCCAGAGAATTGGCGTACCGGCCATATTGCGACTGGTATTGCACTTCCATCTGGTGAATGGTCTGAATAGCCTTCTGCGCGCCCATGTTGCGCGCGAAAATCTGCGCCTTCTGAAACTTGGGCACGGCCACAGTGATGATGATCAGAATGATCGCGATGACGATCAGTAACTCGATGAGAGAAAATCCTCGGCGGCGGCGATTTCTTAAAGACATCATGACACTCCTATTGTAAGACGCACGGTTAGGCCCAAACGTTTATCCCGCGCAAGACGGGTGCGCGACATGAAAGTGAGGTTTGGAGGGGGTTCTTTTTTTGTGGTCATGTTCTGAACGTATATAATACGCACAGAGGAAAAGAGCCTTATGTCCACATCTCTGGCCGATCTGGAAAAGCAACGTTCCCAACTCGGAATGCAAATCTCACGACTCGGCGACCTCCGGCCCGGCTCGGTCACGGAAATGGTGCGTCGCTGCGGCAAGCCAACCTGTCATTGTTCTCAACCGGACGATCCGGGTCACGGCCCGACCCTGCGCTTGACTTACAAAGTGCAAGGCAAGACCATCAGCGAGGCTCTGCCTACGCCGGCGGCGGTGAAAAAGGCAGAGAAGGAAATCGCTGAGTTTCGCAAGTATCAGGAACTGAACCGCGCCTTTGTGGAAGTCAATGAAAAGATCTGTCGTCTGCGGCCGCTGGAAGAGAGCCTGACGGCGGAGGAAAAAAAACGGCAGACTCGATCCGGCACGAAATCGAGCAGGAAGTAGATCAACTGCTGCGCGTGATCTTCTGCCAGCGCCGGCGGGAAGGATGCCTGGATCTGGAGGCCGTCGAAATGGCGGTGCGCGCAGCCATGCATCAGGCCGGAGCTTCGGCTCTCCAGCAATTATTATGCTTCGCCGAGCCGCTGCCCGAGCGGCGCCGTATTGCTTGTGGTTGCGGTCAACGGGCCAGCTACCGCGGACTCCGCACCAAACCGATCCTGACGGCCGTGGGGTGGGCCGAAGTCACCCGCCCTTACTATCTCTGCCCGCACTGCCATACCGGGCAGTTCCCCACTGACGCCCAACTGGATATCGAGAACACCGAGTTCTCGCCCGGCGTGCGGCGTATGCACGCCCTGGTGGGCCAGTCGGCGCCTTTCGAGCAGGGACGCGAGCAAATGAAAGTTCTGGCCGGTCTGGAGGTGACGGCCAAGTCTGTAGAGCGCACGGCTGAGGCGATTGGCGCCGACATCGCTGAGGGCGAACAGCGCGCCATCGGTAAGGCCATCCAACTGGACCTGCCCGTCATCGCCGGCGAGCCGATTTCAATTCTGTATGTGCAAATGGACGGGACCGGCGTGCCAGTGGTGAAGAAAGAGACGGAGGGACGCAAAGGCAAAACCAAGGGTCAGCCGGCGCATACCCGCGAGGCGAAGCTGGGCTGCGTATTCACCCAGACCAGGTGGGACGCAGAAGGCTTTGCCATTCGCGATCCCGATACCACCACCTATACGGGAGCCATCGAAACCGCGGAGGAGTTCGGCAAGCGGATCTATCTCGAGGCCTGGAATCGCGGATGGGGCCGCGCGGTGAAGAAAGTTGTCATCGGTGACGGATCCGAATGGATCTGGAATCTGGCCAACCAGCACTTCCCCGGCGCCATTCAGATCGTCGATCTCTACCACGCTCGTCAGCACTTATGGGACATTGCCCGGAAGCTGTATCCCAACGATGCCCCTGCTCAGAAGAAATGGCTGGGCCTTCACCAGAAACGCTGGCTCGACAAGGGCAAAATCGAAAAGCTTGTGTCCTCGCTGCGCGCCATCGACCCTCCCAATCCGGAGCTTGCCGAAATGCTCCGCATCGAGGCCGACTACTTCGAAACCCACGCGGCCCGTATGCGTTACCCCAGCTTCCGCGAACAACATCTCTTCGTCGGCTCGGGCGTTATCGAAGCTGGCTGCAAATCCGTCATCGGTTCCCGCCTCAAACAATCCGGGATGTTCTGGACTGTCCGCGGCGCCAACTCCATCCTCGCCCTCCGATGCTCCCACCTCAATGGTCGCTTCGAGGACTATTGGGAGGGCCGACGCGCTGCCTGATCTGCATTTTAATGTCGCGCACCCGCGCAAGACCCAGCCCTACAGGACAGCCTCTCAGCGACCGATTACCGTTCGGATGCAGGCCGACGACCTTGTAGAACTCGAAATCATGCTAAGCCGCTTTAACCGTCTTATCGCGGAGGTGATACGCGGAGACAGCGACCGCAATGCATTCCTGCCCTGGGAACTGGATATCCTGCTGGACATGGAGACGTGCCAGATCGAACGCCGCCGCCGTCTGGAAATCCTACGGCAGTATCGCCGCGCAGTGGAGCGTCAAATGGAAACTGGTCCGGGGCCGCCCATGAAGTTGTCGGAATTTCTCAGGCTGCGGGCACTCCGCGCCTCTAATATGCAAAATCGCGATCCGGCGGTTTTGCAATAACCCGGCGCCCCTCAATACGAATCGCATCGCTTAAGACCAGGCTCAGCGCCTCACTGTAAAGGTGGTGTTCCTGCCTCAGAATGCGCGCAGAAAGCGTCGCGACCGTATCGCTATCCAACACGGGAACGGCAGTTTGCAAAATGATCGGTCCCGCGTCCAGTTCCTCATCCACAAAGTGCACGGTGCAGCCGGTGATCTTGACGCCGTGCTCGAGAGCCTGATGCTGAGCGTCCAAGCCGGGAAAGGCAGGCAAGAGGGACGGATGAATGTTGAGGATGCGGTTCGGATACTGCCGAATGAAGGTCGCGCTAAGCAACCGCAGAAAGCCGGCGAGACATATGAAATCGACCGACCGCTTCTGCAACTCGGCCAGCAACAGCCGATCGTAAACCTCACGGTCGAGTCCCTTGGACGGAATGCAGACGGCTTCAATCTTTCGGGCGCGCGCCGCTTCGAGACCGGGCGCGTCGGCGCGATTCGAAATCACCACCGCAATTTCCGCGTCAAGTGTGCGCGCCGCGATGCGATCGGCGATTGCTTCGAAGTTCGATCCCCGCCCCGAGATCAGAATGCCAAGCCGGGTCATCGGTACTCCACGCGCGGACGGCCGCGCTTCCGTTCAATCACCTGCCCGATACGTACGGGACGCTCGCCCAAATTTTTCAAAGCCGCCTCGGCCAGCACCGCGCCTTTGGCGGGAACGGTGAAGATCATGCCGATGCCGAGATTGAACGTTCGCCGGTAATCGTCCTCTGGAATGTTTCCTATACGCTTCAGCTCTTCGAAGAACGGCGGGACTGCCCAACTCCCGATATCGATCGCGGCTGCCAGACCGGGAGGCAACATGCGCGGCGTATTGTCCGTGATGCCCCCGCCGGTAATGTGAGCGGCGCCTTTCAACAATTTCGCTGCCATTAATGCCCGTAGGGGCTTCAAATAGCTGCGGTGCGGAGCAAGCAAGGCCTCTCCTACCGTTGCGCCTACGTTCGGCAACAGGGTATTCGGACCATAGCCCGCAACCTCGAAGAGGAGCTTCCGCGCTAAAGAGTAGCCGTTGGTGTGCAGACCGGTTGACGGCAGCCCGATCAGCGCGTCGCCGGCACGAATGGCAGCGCCTGTAAGCAGTTCGCCGCGTTCGGCCGCACCGACGATGAATCCGGCGAGGTCGTACTCGCCGGCCTGATACATCCCTGGCATTTCCGCGGTTTCGCCGCCGATCAGCGCACACCCGTTGGCGCGGCAGCCGAGCGCGATGCCCGAAACCACCGCGGCGGCAACCTTGGCGTCCAGCTTCCCTACTGCGAAGTAGTCAAGAAAGAAGAGCGGTTGCGCGCCCTGCACGGCTATGTCATTGACACAGTGGTTCACGAGATCTTCGCCGACGCTGTCATGGCGCCCGGTGAGGAACGCGATCTTGAGCTTGGTACCGACGCCATCGGCGGAGCTTACCAACACGGGCTTGCGGAATTTGGCAAGTTGAAACATGGCGCCGAACGAGCCGATATCGGTGAGGACGCCGGGCGTGAAGGTACTGCGTGCGAATTTCTTTATCGAGGCCACGGCACGGTCGGCCTCATCGATATCTACGCCCGCGTCGCGGTAGAGAAGGGCTTTCTTGGTCGGCAAATTTCAATTATACGTATAGGTAGCCCGGCAAGCGAGGAGGGGCCTGCGGCGCATCTCATGCTCGAATTCTCATTTCGTCGCGTGCGTTTCCATTTCACCGCGCTAGATGCGCTTGCGCTGCCGGTGGGCAAAGCGGCGAATATTATCCGCGGCGCTTTCGGATTGGCCCTTCACGAAACCGCACCTGAAGAAGAGTATGCACGTCTCTTCCATCCCCGCGCCTCCGGCGGTCCGAGCGGGTTGGCCGATCCTCCGCGCCCGTTCGTATTCCGCTGCTCGCATCTGGAAGGCCTCGCGGCGCAATCGGGCGAAGCGTTCTGGCTGGATGTCCACTTCTTCGATTCGGCGAATCCCGGCATCGAGCGGTTCGAGGCGGCCTTTGCCGAGTGGCGGCGGCTAGGGCTGGGCGTGGGTCGGGCGCGGGTGCAACTCGACCGCGCGGAAGCTTCGCCGGTCTCCGTTCTTCCACTCGAACGCGATGCGGCATCGGTGGATGGGGTTGTAGTCCGCTTTCTGACCGCCACTGAACTGAAGGCGAATGGCGCAGTGACGAATCGCCCTGATTTTCCGGTTCTCTTCGCACGAGTTCGCGACCGCGTAGCAACCTTGCGCGCGATTTATGGCGCGGGTCCGATCGAGATTGATTTTGCCGGGATGGGGGAGCGCGCGTCCGCAATACGAATGACGGGTTTCGAAATTGAATGGGAACGCCGCGAACGTAAGTCCGGCGCAAGCGGACAGGTTCACCCCCTGGGCGGCTTTACGGGAACGGCCAAATACCAAGGCCCGCTCGCGGAGTTTCTACCCTGGCTGCGCGCGGCGCAATGGACCGGCGTGGGGCGCCAAACGGTATGGGGCAAGGGGGAACTGCGAGTGATAAGCTAGCTTTCTGAACCATGCGAATCCTTTTGTTCCTCTCGATTTTGGCCGTCTCGCTCTCCGCCCAACCGAAGGCCCCGGCGCCGATTCCCCTATGGGCCAATGGCGCTCCCGGCGCGCAAGGCTCGGCGGATGAGGACACGCCTACGATTACTCCCTATGTCGCACCTACCGGCCGCGGCGTTGGCACGGCAGTTATCGTGTGTCCGGGCGGCGGCTACCTTCACCTCTCGATGGAAAAGGAAGGCAGTGATGTGGCGAAGTGGTGGAATTCGCTGGGCGTCACGGCTTTCGTGCTGAAGTACCGGCTAGGTCCGAAGTATCGCCATCCGATTGAACTTGGCGATGCGCAGCGGGCCATCCGCACGGTGCGGGCGCGAGCGACCGAATGGGGCGTGCGCGCGGACCATGTGGGCATCATGGGATTTTCGGCGGGCGGCCATCTGACAGCGACGGCTGGTACGCATTTCGACGCCGGCAAAGCCGACGCGGCCGACCCCATCGACCGGCAAAGTAGCCGGCCGGATTTTCTGGTGCTGGCATACCCCGTGATTTCGTTCACGCAGCATGTACACCAAGGATCGAAGAAGGCGCTACTGGGAGACAATCCGGATCCCAAACTTGTCGAGAACCTCTCAAACGAGCTGCAGGTGACAGCGCAGACGCCGCCTACGTTCCTTTTTCATACGACCAACGACGGCACGGTTCCCGTGGAAGATAGCGTGATGTTTTATCTTGCGCTGCACACGGCCGGCGTACCCGCCGAAATGCATATCTACGAGAATGGACCTCACGGCGTGGGATTGGCGCCGACGGACGAGGCGCTTTCGTCCTGGCCGGCGCGACTGGCGGACTGGATGCGCGGCCGTGGCTTCCTGCGGTAACTTGCCTCGGCACGGCATGCGTTCCTCGGTCAGCAACGTTGTCTTCGGCGCCGCTATTTTTCTGAGACGAATGTTTCATCCAGGGCGCGCCACGCTGCTGAATTACCATCGTTTTCCGGCAAGCAGCGCAAGTTCGTTCCGCCGCCAGTGCGAATATTTAAAAACGTATTGCCACGTAATCGGCATGAGCGACTTGATCGCGCGGCTAAACGACGGGACATCGCCGCCGCACGCCGTGGTTATTACGGTGGACGACGGGCATCGCGATTTCTATACGTGCGCGTATCCGATTCTTCGCGAGTTCGGGTTCCCGGCGGTGATGTACCTGCCCACTGCTTTTATGGATGGCGCGTGGCTTTGGTTCGACCGTCTACAATACATCTTTCAACAGACGCCGCTTGAACGCGCCGACCTTGCCGGGATGCCGCCGCTACCTGAAGTGAGTCTCGATCTCAAATCGCCCGCCGCTCGAGAAGAGGCGTTCCAGAATGTGGCCCGGCCGGCGCAGTGGCTGCCGGCGGCGGAGCGCGATCGGCTTGGTGAACGTCTGGAGGTCTTGCTGCGCGTGGATGTTCCAGAGCGGCCGCCGGAGTCATTCGCACCCTTGACTTGGGACGACGTGCGGGAGATGGCGCGGCATGGCGTCGAATTCGGCGGCCACACGGTCAATCACCCCATCCTTCGAACATTGCACACACCAGAAAGCCTCGAGACCGAGATTGCCGGATGTAAATCACGGGTTGAAAGGGAGCTAGGAGATCCGGTGGCGCATTTTGCTTACCCGAGCGGGAGGGCGAACGAGGTGGCGCCGCTCGCGCGAGAGGCGGTGCGGAACGCGGGGTTCGCCACGGGTGTCTGCACTGAAAATGGCCAGGTGTCTCCAGGAGACGATCTCTACTGGCTGCGCCGGGTTGGCGCAGACCCTCGTGACGATCTGCCATTTTTCCGGCGTTGCGTCGCTTCCGTTCGAGGAGAGTAGAAGTCTCAACCGGTCTACACTATTACCTGGGAGCAAACCGTGGATAACGATCTGATCCGCATGCAACGCGTTTTTCGAGAGGTTCTGGAGGACGATTCGTTGCATCTGTCACCCGATGATTCAGACGCCACGCTCGCGGCCTGGGACAGCTTCGCTCAAGTCAAATTGATTATCGGCCTGGAAGAGGAGTTCGACGTCAAATTCAGCATTGACGAGGTGGCGGAAACGAAGAAGGTTGCGGGTTTGCGAAAGCTTATCGAACAAAAGACGGCAGCCTGAAATGGCGGCGCATTTCCCGGGATTCGCTCGGCTTTTTGCCGGAGCAGCCTTTGTTACTCTCGCACGCTCCCAGCCGCAAAAACATCCGGAACCCCGCATCTTTGGGACGGCGGAGTTGACCGATCGGAACTCACGCCAGGGATACCCGAGAGATATACCAATCAGCGATGCGATTGCCGACTTCAACACCCGCGCGCACGCCGACCCGGTTGGCGCGTCGCAGCCTCCGCTCACTTCCGACGAGGTAGTTGCGGCGATTCGGGCCTGGAGCGATCCGCCGCGGATGCCGGCGTCCGCAAAGGCGGTTTTTCAAGCGATCGCGCAGAAGGCAATTATGCCACGGGGTTCGTACATTCGCCTGATTCCGGGGCTGATCGCGCTACATGGATTCGATATCGATGTCTGGTGGATCGACGTCCAGGTGGAGTTGGACAAGTATCCGACAGATCTCAAAGATGTTCCGCAGTACGCGTACCGCATTCGGACGGCGTTCGTGCGATCCCGTCCCACTCGAAACTGACTCGATCTGGCTCCTATTGGTAGGTAAAGCCCGAGGTCGCGCTGGTCGAATTAACAACGTAACCGTAGATTGTGCCGAAATCGATTCCGGGAGCGGTGAAAGACTGCGGATAGCTGTAATTCGCCACGGATAGAAACGCCGCGCTGACAAATCCGACGTTCGTCGCGGTGGGTGGAAGCGATGAGGTCACCGAAGATGGGACAGTGAACGATCCGGCAGCGGCAGGGGCGGTGCAGTTGAAGGATGTCGCGAGCGACACCAGTCCAAAAGTTGCAGACGACATTCCCGTAATCTGAATGTAGCTGTTTGGCGCGGCATTCTTCCATGTCACGGTGACGCCCTTTGCGCGGTTGACCGTGGTTAGCGAATTCATTTCATTCCAGGTAAACGCCGGCGGTACGGTGGTTTGAGCGGTGAATGTACCCACGGCGTTCCCGCCGGGTTTATTCGTAAATGCAAAAGTATCGCCCGCACTGGGAACGAAAACCGTTTCGAGCGAATTGCCCGTGGTGGGAGCGCCGTAGTAGTTGTTGACGGGGGTAATCGACTCCGTTCCCGAGGCGCCGGTGATGGCGATCGCCGGCCCCGCATCCAAATAGGAATATGGGATTGCCGGTGGCGAATTAATGTAGCCGAGGGGATTCACCACGCAACTTCCGAGCGAAACGGCGGCCGCCGCTACCGCGGTGGGCGCCGCCGGGGACACCATGACGCCATTAAACGCCGCCGGAGACGGGTAGTGAACAAACCCCGCACTTGCGTTGTTCGCGACCACGGAGGGGATGGGCATGCTGTTCTGGGTGCGCGGCGGAATGGTGTACGATCCAATGGCGATACTACCCACATTGAAGGCGCCCTTGCTGTAGAGGGCTTGCAGTTGCGCACCGGTATAGGCGGTGGTGGCGTCCGAGCAGCTCTGACCGGCCGCCGCTACAGGGACGGTGGCGAAGTTGCTGACGTTGGCGCCGGTAATAGCCACCACCGACACCCAACATCCGGGCTGCACATTCGAAGGAACGACCACATTGATCTGATCCACGCCCGGATAAATCGAACGGCCGTGATACATAACGGTCGCCGGGATGCCGCCAATATCCACTTCCATGGGGACATTTACGAGATTCGCGGGCGTTTGCGGTGAATCTTCGGCGCCGGCAGATGGACCTGCACCGGATCCCCATAACGTGATGATGTTGCCGGGGCTGGCTGCGCTGGTGGGGCCAAGCGGATTTCCGCTGGCGTCGAAGGCGGCGGCTGGACCCGTGCCTCCCCCGTTCTGGGTGAGGATTCCGAAGGCGCTTTGCACGACTTGAATTGGCGCCATCCCCGTCTGGCCGCTGCTCGTGACAGCAATCGTCCCCGCGCCCACGGGCGTGGCTGACGGAAGTATAGCTGCGATTTGAGTGGGCGTGACGTAGTAGAGAAGGGGGTGTGTGACCGTGTTGTTGACCGTAACGGTGAGGTTCACTCCGGCCAGTGTTTGCGGAAGCGGATAAGTGGATTGCAGGCCGGTGGAGGAAAGCGCCAGATTGCTTCCCAATATGACGAAGATACTGCCCTGTGCAATGCCGTAGTTAGGGGAGAACGGCAGCGTGAAGCTGTAGTTATTTTGAAGGGCCACGATGTTAGGCGTCTGAGCGAAAACCAAGGCCGGTGAAAACGCGACTAAGATCGAACGGAACATGCATATCATCTCGTCGGAGTTTACAACGTCCTTTATGAACAGCGACGCGCAAACGTACCGCCACATGCGCATGGATCCCCGATTTGGTGCGGCGCAGTACCCTGCCAGACGAACAAGAGTCGAAAGCAGGCATTCCGCGCTTCAGCTACGATTTTTTGCTGGCAGCAATATCATCCGCAGGGCACAGCGCTTGGGGTTGTATGTCACGAGCGTAAGCTCTTGCCTACTCAATGCCAGGTATCGGAAGACATTCGAGAACCTCAATGGTCGCTCCTGGCATGTGGAAGTGAGGGTGAGTCTGCATCAGCGTGACAGCCTCTTCCGGGGATGAAGCCTGGAGGGTTGTGTAGCCAGTGATCGAGCTTTTCCCTTGCGTCGACGATTCCGGGGTTACGGTAGTCGAGTGATCGAGGGGATGGCCGAGATCGACCACCGCGCCGCGCGCCTTCTCATGCCAGGCGTGCCACGCCCCCATGCCCGCCTTCATCTGTTCCGGCGTAGCGCGCGCAAACATCTCCGAGGCCGACATGCCATTCAAGGCAGCTTCCGACCGATAAAGGACGAGAAACCTTTTCATTTGCATTCCTCCGTGTTCTTGACTGACTAAATACCCGGCCAGTATACTTAACAGATTGGTTAACAGTCAAGACACAATTACAACAGTCTTCGCGGCCTTGGCCGATCCAATCCGCCGCAGCATATTGACGCGTCTTTCGAAAAGCGGAGAAGGCCCGGTCAGTGAATTGGCCAAGCCATTTCCCGTCACTTTGCCCGCCATCTCCCGGCATCTCCGCGTGCTTGAGGAGGCGCGACTTATCGAGCGGCGGCGCGAGGGAAGGGTCCACGTGATCCGGTTCCGGGCCGGTGGGCTCAAACGGGCACAGGCCTGGATGACTCATTGCGCAGCGGGTTGGGATTTCAGTTTCGACACGCTCGAAGAGCTACTCAACAACGAACAACAAAAGAAAGGGAACAAAGATGAAGTCCGACGTAAGCCTCGACAATAATCGCCTCACGATTAAACGCGTCTTGCGCGCCCCGCGTCCTGCTGTCTTCGCCTGGTGGAAGACGGCCGAAAAGTACCGGCAGTGGTCGGGGTGCAAAGAGGCGACCCAATGCGAAGTGGTCATGGATTTCAAGGTTGGCGGATCGTTTACCCAGAAGATGCAGCTCGCCGTGAATGGAGGGACGTGCGAGTTTTCAGTCACGGGCGTCTACCAGGAGATTGTCGAACCGGAAAGAATCCGCTATCGCGCCAACCTGGCTGCGGCGCCCGTGGATGTAACCGTGGAATTCTTTGAGCGAGGCGAAGCGACCGAAGTAGTGATCACCTATGAGGGATTCCCGGACGAATCTATTGGCCGGAACGTCTCAGACGGCACGTCTGAATCGTTCGACAAGCTCGATCTGCTGATAACCGATCGGACTATGATGGCCGGCGGCCCCTGCAGCTAGGTCCGCCTGCATGGCCGCGTTCCGGCGTCCATTGGAACGGGTGCTATTTCTTCTTTTCCCGGTTCCACAATTCCCGCGAAAGCACGCGGCCGCAGAACGGGCAGTAATTCAAGCCGACAAATTGATGGCGATCGTCGCCGAACACCAGGTAAAACTCGGTGTCGATTTCGGTGATGATGGAGCCGTTCGAGAGTTGGTGGGGTTGAGCGTGACGCGCGAGGTCGCGATCGATCAGGAGTTCGAATTCATTGCAACAGGTCATGTTAGTTGATGGTGCTCGCGCCCGGAATTCCCATATCGGACGGGACTACGTTCTTATTGGTATGGCGGTCGAGATCGATCACGTAGGTCTCGCGGGCTTCGATCAGAACCGGGGAATGGGTAGCGCAGATGATGCGGAAATGCTTCTGGTCTACGAGTTCCATCAGCATCTTCAGGATCCGGCGCTGGTTCGAAACGGAGAGCGCCATCTCCGGCTCATCCAACAAGAGCGTGGTTCCGTCCGGCAATTTGGGGAAGCTCTCTTTGAAGAGCGAAAGCATGACCTGCCCATGACTGGCCATGCGGAGAAATTCGAGCATTTCCGGCTGCTCTTTGAAGAGTTCCAGTTGTTGGCGCGGATTGTGCTGCTCAGCGTCGAAGAGGTAGGAATCGCCGATCTTCACATTCCCGGGGTCAAGACGGTAAATATAACCTTCCGCTGTTTCTCCGCGTAACGCGTAGTGAATGGAATGGAGCAGGGTCGATTTGCCACTTCCGTTCTCACCCTGCAGCATGACGAGCGGATGCGAGAGATCCACAATCATGGGCATGTGGAAATTGAGCTGGGGAAATACGGGATGGGCTAGGATTTTCAGGAACATAAGCGCGGGGTCTTCTGTCATGATACGATAGAAGATTCCAAGATTACCTGAGGTTTCCGTGTCAAGAATTACCCGAAAAGAGCTCAAGACTGATAAGTTCGCCCTTGAAGTCGAACATACCGTATCGCTGTTCGAACAACACAAGCAAGAGATCGTCCGCTATGGCGTCATTGCGGTGGTAGTAATGGCTTTGATCCTGGGTTATGGGATGTACTCCCGAGGCCAGCACTCCGCGCGTGAACAGGCGCTTACGCATGCGATTGAAGTGCAGGAGGCGCCGGTTGGCCAGTCGAGTACTGGCGGCCTCTCTTTCGCCACGCAGGAAGCCAAGGACGCGGAAGCAACCAAAGTTTTCAGCGACGTTAAGAACAAGTATTCGGGCAGCGTCGAAGGTCAGATTGCATCCTACTATTTGGCCTCCATCCAAGCCGACCAAGGCAATATGGCGCAGGCGGAAAAGAGCTTCCAGGACGTCGCGCAGCACGCCGATGCCAACTATGCATCGCTTGCCAAAATCTCGCTGGCGCAGATCTACTTTTCCGACGGCCGAAACGCTCAGGGTGAGGCTATCTTGCGCGATTTGATTGCGCACCCCACTGCGTTCGTTTCCGCGGACCAAGCCACCATTACGCTTGCCAAGCATTATGTTGCGGTAAAGAACCCGTCCCAAGCCAAGGTTCTGCTGGAGCCGCTGAAATCAAAGCCAGGCGTTGGTCAGGTAGTGGTCTCGATGCTCGGCGAAATGCAGAATTAGCAACCCATGCTTGCAAAACTGCGGTTCCCGGCCAATCGAAGCCGGGGGCGGCGGTATCCCGAATCGGAACATCCCTATCGAAGTTGTTTCCAGCGCGACCGTGACCGCGTGATTCACTCACGTGCATTCCGCCGCCTGGAAGCCAAGACTCAGGTCTTCACGCCAAGCCTCTCCGATCATTTTCGCAACCGCCTTACCCACACCATTGAAGTGGCGCAGGTGGCGCGAACCGTGGCTGGCGTATTGCAACTCGACGGAAACCTGACAGAGGCGCTGGCACTGGCCCACGATATTGGCCATCCGCCGTTTGCCCATGCCGGCGAAGAGGCCCTCAATCAGGAGATGCAGCGGTTTGGCGAAAGCTTCGATCACAATCTGCACGCGCTACGCATTGTGGAAAGTTTCGAGCAACGCTACGCGCGCTTTCCCGGCCTCAACCTGACTTTCGAAGTGCGCGAAGGCATCGTAAAGCACTCTAGCGACGAGGCGCCGGCGGAATACCTGCCGGAATTGCGCCCCGCGCTTGAAGCGCAACTGATTGACCTCGCGGACGAAGTAGCCTACAACACGGCCGACCTGGACGACGGCTACTCGGCCGGCATGTTGACGACTGAGGAGATTGCGGAACACGTCGTGAGCTACCGACCCATCTTTGAAGCCGTTGAGACCCAGTATCCTGGCGCCACAGCACGCGAGCGTTTCAATGAGGGACTGCGGCAATTGATCGACGGATTGGTATCGGGATTAATCGAAGGAGCAATCGCGGCCGCGGCTGAGACGGGCGTCGAAGATGCGGATGCCGTGCGGCATTTATCGGCGCGCCTGGCGGCATTCACGCCGGATGCTGCGCAGACGAGCCGCGAGTTGAAGCAATTCCTGATGGCGAAGGTTTACACGGCGCCTGACTTGAGTCAAGACCGCGCCCGGTCGATGCGCCGCATTGGCGAGCTGTTCCGCTTCTTCCTCGATTTTCCGGAGCGTCTGCCGGAAGCGTATCGCGAGCGCACCGAACAAGAGCCTCCGCATCGCGTGATCTGCGATTACATTGCTGGAATGACGGATAGCTTCTTCGAGCGGGTTTACGCGGCGATCGCCTGATGCGACGCCGTCAAAAGATTCCCGATGAACCGGCAGGGCTTTCGTCCATGGTGGCAATATTGGAAATCTCTACATCCCTGACGCCGTAGAAACGCAGCAGCTGGCGGCGGATCTCTCCTGCGACACGCTCGGGATTCTCGTCGGCATCGTGTTCCAGTTCGACCTTAAAGAAAAGGTTGGTCACGCTCATGATTCCATGGTAGCGGCGTTCGCACTACACTGGAAAAATGTCCTGCGTTATTTGCGAGAAGCGTCGCCCCCGCCGCTACTGTCCCGGGGTGCGCGGCGAAATCTGTCCGCAGTGCTGCGGCGCGGAACGCGAGGTGACGGTGCGCTGCCCGCCGGATTGCGAATTCCTGATGGAAGCGCGTAAACATGAGCGTACGGCGGGACTTGACCCTGCGGCGATTCCGCATCGCGATATCGCGATCACCGAAGAGTTCGTAGAAAACCATGCCGATCTGATTTCGGCGTTGAGCGGCGCGCTGGCAAGTAACGCGCTGGGCAACGGGGCCGTGGATTGCGACGCGCGTGAAGCCCTGGCCAGTCTGATTCAGACTTATCGCACGCTGCAAAGCGGGGTGATTTACGAAAGCCTGCCGGCAAACCCACTGGCGGCCGATCTGCATGGCGCCGTGCAGAGGGCGGCGGCGGGATTCCGGGAGGAAGAGCGCGAGGCTCTGGGCATGCCAAAGACGCGCGACGCCGATATATTGGGCGCGCTGGTTTTTCTGGACGTGCTTGCCGTCGATCGTAATAACGGGCGCAAATTCGGGCGTTCTTTTCTCGACGCGCTGCTGCGGTTTCAGCTTGCCGAAGAGAGCGCCGGCGTTGAAGAGACGGCCTCACCTTTGATCTTGCCCTGATTTGGCTGGACGCGCACCTCCTCGATGACGCATGCCCGTTTCTTGCCTTTGCTCACCACCTGAGCGCGAAACTTTTCGCAACCGTTGACCGTTAGATCGATGGGCTGCTCCAACGGAAAATCGAACACCAAAAGATGACCCTCTTCCAACTCGAGGAAATCCCGCACGGAGAGACGCGGACCGTGAAGTCGCGCTTCGATCGCGAGGGAGGCGGAGCGCAAGAGGCGGAGAACGCGAGTCTGCTCGGCTTCGCTCGCCATCGTCTTGCGCACGGACCATTGCTGGTCGAACTTTTGGCGCATCATCTTGATGACGATGGAAGGCATGGCGATGTTCATCATGCCCACCGTGTCCCCCATGCGCACTTCCACGCCAATGGCAACCACAGCCTCATTCGGCGCAAGAATGTGCAGCAGTTGCGGCTCCGTCTCCATCGATTCGATAGTGAAGTCGACGTCGGTGACGCCGCGCCAGGCTTCTCTCAGATCATTGAGGATGATGCGAAAAAGGCCATCTAGCAATTTTTGTTCAATTTCCGTAATTTCCCGCTGGATCGCGCCGGAAGCTTTGCCATTACCACCCAGCAGCATTTCGAGAATGGGGAATACTAACGAAGGGTTAAGTTCCAACACGCCGTTGCCGTCGTAGGGCCGCAGGCCGAGCGAGACCATGCAGGTGGGCGACGGCAGGCCATCGAGAAATTCCGCGTATGAGAGCTGCTCGACGCTTACCAGGTTAACGGTGAGATAGGAGCGCAGGTAAGCCGACAGGCTCGACACCAGATTGCGCACGAAGGTGTCGTGCAGCAGATGGATGGCGCGCACCTGCGATTTCGGAATTCGATCGGGGCGGCGAAAGTCGAAACGCGCCGCGGGAGTTTCCCGTTTGCGATCCTGAAGACTCTGGAAAACGGCATCGATTTCCTGCTGTGAAAGTTGGCGGCTCACGTTCCTGGGCAGCTATCGGACGGAATCGGGAAAGCTTTAGCCGCGAAGGCGCTCGCGAGCTTCCTTGACGAAGCCGAGAAAGCGCCGCGCCAGTTCCCGAATGCGGTCCGGTTTGCGCAGGAGAATGGCTTGGGTTGGGATTAACTCTGTGCCTACGCCGATAACGGCGGCGCCGGCCAGGATGAAATCGGTCGCCGTCTTCTGATTTACGCCGCCGGCTGCCATGAGAGGAACCTGCGGGAGGGAGGTTTTTAGCGATTTGATGTAGTGATCCCCGCCCACCGGCGCGCAGGGAAAGACCTTGATTAAATCGGCGCCCGAGCGCCAGGCAGCCACCACTTCCGTAGGCGTGAGGGCGCCGGGCACTACGGCAAGATTCCGCTTGACGGCGAAATCGACAATTTCCCGATCGAACCCAGGGGCAGTCAGGAAGTTTGCACCCGCGTCCGCACACTCACGCGCCACAACGGGGGTCAACACCGTGCCGGCCCCCACGACCAGATCGGAATGGGTGCGCGTCAGTTTTGCAATCAGTTCGATGGCGCCGGGCACCGTCATCGTAATCTCCACGATGGGAATTCCTGCAGCCGCGATCGCTTCCGCGGCAAACTGAGCGTCCTCGGCGGAAGATGTACGGATTGCAGGAACGATGCCAATCTCGCGGATGCGCTGAATCACTTCCTCTTTATTGTTCATCGAAGCCGAAACCACCATACCAAAACAATTAGAAAGACGTGGCTGTGGGGTGGGTTGGCGGCAGGAGCGACAGGAATGGCACTGAGCTTCACGGACGGAGCTCTATCATCTTTTCCCACGCCTCGGCTCCGCCGAGCAAAGGACGGATCCTCGTAATGCCTTGCGACTTCAAGAGCAGCGCCGCACGGGCGCTGGAAGCTTCGTTTGGTCAACTGCAGAAGAGGATAATCTCCCGGTCGCGCGGAATCCGTGTGGAATTGGCGGTCAGTTGCGCGGCATCGATCCGGACGGCGCCAGGCATTGAGCCCGCCGCGTTTTCGGCTCCGCCGCGCATATCGACGATGTAAAGATCGTCGCCTGCATCCATACGGCGGCGCAACTCTTCCGGAGTAATTCGGGAGATATTCAGTTGCTTAAGAAATCGGCGGCGCTGGACCAACTTCCAGAAAATCCATGCGGCGAAAACACCGCCCGCGAGAATAGCAAGTCCGGAGCCCAAGCGTTCCATATAGCCCAGCGCCCGCTCAAGTTGATCGGCAAATAGATAGCCGGCGCCGATGTAGGCCCCGCTCCATATAGCAATTCCAATCGCATCGAAGGTCAGAAACCGGGCAACTGTAATGCCAGAATCGCCGGCCAAAGGGGCCGCGACGGCGTTTAAACCGGGGACGAATTTCGCGATCAGAAGCGTCTTGACGCCATATTTGAGGAATGCGTGCTCGGTTTGTTGAACGCAGGAATCGGGCGAGATGGAAACGCGGCAGAGAAAACGAAGGACCTTCTTCCCGCGGTGGCGGCCGAAATAGAACCAAACGCCATCGGCGATAAGGGCGCCGGCGAGACAGCACGCGAAGGCGGCGGCCGCATTCATGCGCGCGGTCCTAATCAGCGCTCCCACCGCGGCGAGCAAGGGAGCGGAGGGTACGGGCAAGGCCCCCTGTTCGGCAAGCACCCAAACGAAGAGGAGCGCATACCCATAATGCTCTACGAAACGGATCAAGTCGTTGATGACGGGATGATTCATCTTTTCAATGCGTTCCGCATAGGGGACCCCGACGACGCCACCTGCTTGGATGTTACCGCGAGGGCGGGTGATTCTTATCGAGTAGGCTAGACTGGAAAAGATGTTCGATTCCGGCGAGGCTACGCTTTCCGAAGAACTGCAGACCTCTCTGTTTTTTGAATCGCCGACGGAGATTTACCGGCGTGTCTTTCGAGAGCTCAAACCGCGCACCGCATCGCCCGAAGTCGCGGTTGAGTTCTGCCGCTTCGCCAATCCGGACAGCTTCATCCGATTGGAAAACGGCCATTTGCGAGTGCGCATTTCCGACCTTCTCGAATCGGCCCCGGCGCCGGTAATGGAGGCGCTAGCGTTTATTTTGCTCGGGAAACTTTACAGGAAGGCAATCCCACGGGCGTATGCGCACCGCTATCGCCTTTACTTAAACAGGAAAGACGTACGCAGACAGGCACAACTCGTCCGGCAGATTCGCGGGCGCAAGTTCATTTCCGGCCCGCAAGGGAGGCTACACAATCTAGAGGAGATTTTTGAGAGGCTGAACACTCGTTTTTTTGACGGGCTGCTAGGGCAGCCGCAGTTGGGCTGGAGCCGCTACGCCTCACGGCATCAATTGGGGCATTTCGATCCGTCGCACAATGCAATCGTCATCAGCCGAATTTTCGACCGGCCTCAAACGCCTGCTTTGGCATTGGAATACGTGATGTTTCACGAGATGCTTCATCTTCAGTTTCCGGTGGACCACAGCAAGGCGCGACGATGCGTCCATACCCCGGAATTCAAAGCGGCCGAGAAGCAGTTTCCCGAATTCAAGGAAGCCAAAGAAATGTTGAAACGGCTTTAGGCCCGTCTGCCTCACGATTTGCTATGCAGCAGCGCCTAAGCTGACGAAACCGAGGTCGCGGGAACCATCGACCGGAGTTCCGCCCGTATTGAATCGAAACGCCGCACCAACTGCGTCACGTCGACGCCGCATAAGCCAAAACTATAGAGAAGAAGCCGGGCTCGCACTGAAAGAACTGAAATCGCAAAGGTGATCTGCTGACGAAGAAGAGCCTCCGCCAGTTCAGGCCTATCTTGACTGGACTGTAACATGATCAGCTTAATCGCCGAACAAACCCGATTGAAATCGGTCTCGAGATTTTTCAAATAGCCCCGAAAGATCTGTGTGCGTTGTGCGCGAAGCTTCGTCGCCATGGTAGGCGTGAAGCCGGGCTGCGAACGCAAGAACTCAATATCGCCCTCATCCAGCATCCGAACCATTGGACGATAGCGCTGGACGGACAAGTCTTCAATCCACTCGGATGTAACCGGCAGATCGCCCGCGGAAGCAACCCTCCGAATGAGATATGTCAGCATGGTTATACCAGCCGCAGTTACTAACATCGAAACCCCAATCACGAAAATCATCGCTTTTTCTTCCTCACCAATCATACGAATTATTGGCATATAAGGCAATGCGCAAGCGCTCAATATAAATACTTAATCAAGTGAAGAAATCATCTTACTTTTTCGAGACCTTCAACAGAGTTGCATTGAGCGACTCAAGCTGAAGCAGCGCGTGGCGCTCCTTACCTGGGCTGAAAGTTGGAAAGGATGCCTTAACCTCTTCTCCCTTGGGACCAAGTAAGATGGCCCACGCAAATATACACGCCCCTGAAACCCCCTCGATAAACAGGTTGGTAATCCTCAAAGGTTCCCCGCTCACGGCGAAGACTCGCAAAAACATGGTGAGAGCTCCCCCAAAAAAGAACAGCGCGTAAAGGCCGGCGTGCACTAACACGTTCCGCCTCAATCTCATTGGATAGCGACTTAGAAAGAATAAGATCAGGAGGAGAAATATCGCCAAAGCGAAATCAATACCGCGTTGGGTCGCGAACCAGAATCCCAGAAGCCGCGTATCCAGAGTCATGCGGGGTTTTATCTTTGGCAGCAGGCTGAGAATCGAGATTGTAATTGCAATTGCAACCGAACCATACATTGCCCATCGCAGCAGCGAATAGATTCCGCGATAGTGGTTTAGAACGAGCCGGCACAGCTCTACTACAACGAGCACATGAAAAACCCAGGAAACGGGTTCTGTCACTATCCATAGATCTTCATAAGCGGGAGTCCCGTTTTTTATGATGAGAGGCCAAATTGTATTTGGGATGCGGAAAAGAAAGTAGCAGAAAAAAATGGGGTAGCGCTTCCAAAGTCCCGTGGCCGACAATCTGACGACTAAGAAAACGGAACAGAGGAGAGAGATTATCTGGAGAACTTTGGCTAGATCGGCACTCGGCATTTGAAACAGTAATTATTTGATTCTAACACCGAGCGCCGCCTAATTGTTATTAGTTATGGAGCGATCTTAGCGAACCCAGTTGCATCCGCCGGTGCTGCAATCCGGCGTGGGGTTGTCCGCCAATGCGGAAGTGGCCAGGAACGAGAGCGCGAGCATTGTCAGGAGCACGATTTTCTTCATAGGTTTTGTCCTCTTTCTTAAATCCTCTTCACAATTAACTACAGTGATTAACTGAGTTCATGCTATCCGTACCCAGCTAATCTAAGTACGAACATTAGAGAATTTTTCTAAAAGCAGAACGACCACTAAAGGTATTTACCTGAGTTAATAGGGATAAGATCCTATGCCTTTATATATTTAAGGAAATAAGGTATTCATCTTAGTACGCGGAACAATACGCTACCGCAACTTAGTACCACTAAACTTCATTCGAACCGAGGGACTACCGAGCGGCATCGCGACGCCAATGACTTGCCCCAGAATATCGATACCGGATTGCGGATCAAAAAGCTTCGGTTGGTAATGAGATGTCGGGTGTGAGTGGACGAGCACGCGCCCCTCAATCAACGAGCACCAGCCGCAGAGAAACCCGGCTCGATGTTCAAGGAAATAAATCGGGCGATCTGTCTCGCTGGACCATCCGTCGGAGGCAATTTTGCGGCGGCTCTCGTCGATCGCGACGAGAGCCCCGGGTTGCAAAATCGGATACATCGACCAGTCGTCCAAGCCGATAAATCCGTAGCGATATCGGCGCAGGTCGAACCCGTTCAGGAAATTTAGCGGGAGCTTTCCCCACCGCCGGATCATATGACTTAAGAATGTGGTTTTATTCAAATCAATTTGGGCATCGTGCGGCTGCGGCCCGGTCAAGTGCGAACTGCCCGAAAACTGGACGGCATGAGTTTCGCGCAGCCTGATATGAAGGGATTCCGTTTCCAACTCGCCCCGCGGCACGCCATACCAGTGAAGAACTTCTTCGTAATCAATCCGATAAATTGCGCAAAGCGTGTAGATGCGAAAGATGCTGGGGGCAGTTCCTTTATTCTCGATGTCCGCCAGCCGGCTGAGAGCGATGATGAACTCTTCACTACCCCTATTTTCGGCGATTTGACGGCTCGCCTGTTCCACGTCCCGGTACGTTAGTTTCAGCTTCTCGCGGACTCGCTTTAGTCTCTCTCCCGGGCGCTCTGTCTCAGTTTGCCGCTCCATGCTATGATCCTCGGCAGTGCGAACGCCTCGGATTATAGCCCGCGAGAGAGTTAGTCGCAAGGAAAAGCGCTCCCTTTTGTTCCGAATGCAGAACGCCGGGCCTTACGAGGGCCTTAGAGATTGAGAATTGCCGCGGGAATTTCGGGCGCGAGCGGGGCGATCTATGGTCTTCGGCTGCTTGAGCGGCTTCATAGCCACCCAACCGTGGAAGTACACTTAATCCTTAGTCGCGCGGGAGAGAAGACTCTTTATCTAGAGACTGGACGCCTGGCCGCAGACGTCAAGAAACTGGCGCACTTTGCTTACAGCGAGGAAGACATCGCGTGCCGGTTGGCTAGCGGTTCTTATCCCATTGACGCCATGGTAATAGCCCCTTGCTCGATACACACCATGTCGGCGATCGCGAATGGAATTAGCTCGAATCTCCTGGTGCGGGCAGCCGACGTTACCCTTAAAGAACGGCGCAAGCTGATTCTCATGGTGCGCGAGAGCCCGCTGCATCTGGGCCATTTACGGAACATGACCGCGTTGGCGGAGATGGGAGCCATCATTGCGCCGCCAATTCCTGGCTTTTACAATCATCCACAGACTGTGATGGATATTGTGGATCACAGCGTGGATCGCGTGTTGGACCTATTAGGATTGCCGGACGATCAAGTGCGCCGCTGGGAGGGCCCGCCGCGATGAAGAGTTTGCCGATTGCCTTTCAGGGCGAGCGCGGAGCATTCAGCGAAGAGGCGGCCCGCAAACTAACGAATCCAAAGATTGCCGTGCTGCCTTGTGCGCGGTTTGAAGATGTCTTCCGGACTCTTGAGGAGGGCCGTGCGAGCGGCGCGGCGGTGCCGATTGAGAACACCTTGGCCGGATCGGTCCACGAAAATTACGACCACCTGCTCAACTTCGAATTTGCCATTGTGGGCGAAACCAGCGTGCGCATCAGGCACAACCTCATGGCGCCGAAGGGTGTAGCCTTTTCCAAGATAAAGCGGGCGTTTTCCCATCCGGTAGCGCTCAATCAATGCCTCGACTTCTTCGCCAAGAACCCGCAAATCGAACGCATTCCGTTCTACGACACGGCCGGCAGCGCCAAGATGGTGATGCAAGAGGGGCTAACCGACGCCGCGGCGATCGCCTCCGAGGTGGCCGCGGAGATCTATGGCGCACGCATTCTCCGGCGTTCGATTGAGAGCGACCGGCAGAACTTCACGCGCTTTTTTCTGCTGCGAACCGCCGGATATGCCAAACGAAATCCAGTGCGCGCGGACGCGAAGGCGTCATGGAAGACCTCCCTTGTGTTCAGCACGCGCAACACTCCTGGAGCTCTCTTTCGGGCGTTGAGCGCTTTTGCCTTGCGAGATTTGAATCTGACTAAGATTGAATCGCGGCCATTGCGTGGGAAGCCCTACGAATATCTTTTCTATGTGGATTTCCTAGGGCGGGCCGACGCGCCGGCGGCCGCCAACGCATTAGGGCATCTGCGCGAGATTGCCGATTTCCTGCGGATTCTCGGCTGCTATCCAAAGGGCGCGTAGACGAGGGCCGGAACTAATGCGCCGCCCGGGCGGCCGATGCCTGTACCACGGAAAGATCGTGAATCGCATTGGCGAATTGCCCCGGGGTATAGATCTGGTAGATATGCCCTTTGAGACTGGATAGCGCGTTTGAGATGCTGTCAGGCAGCATAGGCCTTGCTCCAGCAGCGAAAGGCCGATATTGGAAATAGTAAAAGCGCAAGCCTTCAAGACGCGCAGGTAGCGCCGAGGGCGATAGTTTATCGATATAGCGTGCCGCCGGGCCCAAGAATACGATGGCATCCGCGGGCTTTGGAGACGCGATTTCCTGTCCGATCAGAGATTCCAACAAATCAATATGCCCGCGCGCGTTCTGCAAGGTTTGAACGTCCACGGTATCCAGTTCCAGCCGGTTTAGCGCCTGCGCTACATCGCCCATTGACTTCAGCGTGAAATCTTCGTTGGCATAAATGACGCGCTGCTTATCAAGGTTAAAGACAGCGAGCCGCACGGATGTCGCCTGCGCCCGCTCTACAAGAGCCGATAGCGTGGACATCAGAAGTATCCGGTCATTAGCCCGTAAGTGGAGGCGGCGGGGACTGAAGGGAGCGGCGTGCAATAAGACTGTTAGCCGGAACGGAGGCGCACCGGGTGCGGGCGCGGGGGTAGGCGGTAGACCATCGCCCGCGAAATCGCTGACGGTGTTTCGCGGAATTCCTGGCTCAACATGGTGGTCTCCGTGTTTCAGCTTTGCCTCGATCTTCCACTGCTTGCGGCAGACGCGGCCTTCGTCGTCGTACAGAACCCATTCCACCTTATAGCGACCGGGACCAACCAGGAAGCCACCGAACGTGTCGGTGGTTACAGTGGTAATCGGAACGTCGGGCAGACGCACGCGGGCAGCAAGATAAATGGGAGTTCCATGTTCGGGCGTGACGCGGGTGATAAAGGCCCAGGCGTGTCCGGGACCGAGATATTGCTCCATGGGCACGCCAATCGTAAAACCGACTTGAAAGCGAAAGCTAAAGTCCAGCGTGGGGTTAAACGGAGTGACTTCACAACGCAAAGGGCGGTCTTCCGGTTGGCGCGCAAATTCGCGAAGAGCGGAGGGCAGCCGATCGGGGTCTATCAGCGCTTGCGCCATCATCCCCGGCGCGAAGATCAGGCCGGCAATGAGAGCGCCGCACTTTGACACGGTCATGCAGTATTAACGAAGAGTATACGTGAGTCCGGTCGTTAATTGGAATGAATTCTTCTTGAAACCTGACGGCGGATTGTTGAGGATGTTATCCGCCACTGCGAAGGTGAATCCCAACCGTTTGAAGACTGGAATGGAAACGGAACCGCTGGCTGCAGCGGACCAATCTTCGAGAACCGTCCAGGTGGGAGTGATGGTGACCTGCTGAACAAAGAGGATACCGTGCGTGGTCCTGCGAGCATAGTTTTCGATGAAGTTCGACCCGAGAAGGCTGGTATTGTTGAGATCTGTCTGGAAGTTCTGCCGGATATAGGTCATGCTCGCCTTGAAATCGAGGGTTTCGTTGGCGTGGTTGATCACGGTATAACCCAAGCCCCCGCCGACATTGGTTTGCAGGTCCAGGCCCTGAGAGTAATTATGGTCGAACGTCGCCTGGACGAAAGCGTAAAGGTCTTTGCCACGAAAATACTGGTCGCGTTCAACGCCGGCGTGATAGATTTCCGTCTTGACTCTGGGCGTATTTGGCTGCGTTACGAACCCATCCGACGCACTGAAGCCGACTATCGTGCGATTGCGCGGGCTGAGCCAATCTTCGAGCGGGACGGCGCGGATGAGCGCGATCGCGCCGGTGAACATGCGGGACTGCTGCGTTGCTTCAACTAACGAGGCGCCACCGGTGACCGCCCCCCTCCAATCTTCAAAGAAACCTGGGCTGTGGAACAGGACATGCTGAAACGTAGGCTCATCCACTACAAACCCGGCGTTGGCCACCGGAATTTTTTGCGGTGGCCCCCCTGGCGCAGGTTCGACTGTGATGGTTTGGTCGGCCGCTGATACCGTTCCCTTGGGAAGGGCGGAAATATCGGTGTGGCGCGTGAGCTTGACGTCTTTGCCGACAACGACGTAGCGTTGGGCGGTGTGAAGTTCCTTGACTTTGGCCCAACCGATGGTCAGATCGCCGAGAACGTCGCTCTTGAATACGACGTTTCCTCCGGTGGAGCGGACGAAGTGGCCGATGAGCCGTTCGCCATCACTGAGGATGAGCGTATCCGGATCGGGCTTCGGCGCTGTTGGCGTCTGAGCGTAAGCCGTGACTGCACACGCTACGGATAAGAGAAGCCGGAAGCGCAAGGACATAGTAAATAGGATACCCAGCACACCGAAACGTTTAAATTTTCGCGCGGGTCCAATGGGGCGAAGCCGCACCTATAGCAATTCGCTGTTGTTGAAAAAGTAGCGTAGTTCCTGCTCGGCGGTCTCGGGGGCATCGGAGCCGTGAATGCAATTGCGCTCAATATCGGTGGCGAAGCGCTTGCGTACGGTGCCTTCCGCGGCGTTCGCGGGGTTGGTGGCGCCCATGACTTCGCGCAGTCCTTTGACGGCGTTTTCGCGTTCGAGCGCCATCACGACGATAGGTCCCTCGGTCATGAACTTCACCAGGCCGTTGAAGAACGGGCGCTCACTATGTACGGCGTAAAAGCCGCGGGCCTGCTGGTCCGTGAGGCGAGTCATGCGCATGGCGACAATTTTAAAACCGGCATCCTGGATCATTGCCAGGATCGCGCCGGTCTTGCCGGCGGCCACAGCATCGGGTTTAATTATCGAAAAAGTACGTTCTACACTCATAAGCGGCTCTGAATCTTCTCTCCCAATTGGGCCGGCGATTCGCAGACAGTGATGCCCGCGTCTACCATGGCGGCGATCTTGTCGGATGCCTTGCCCGACCCGCCGGCGATGATGGCGCCCGCATGTCCCATACGGCGTCCGGGAGGCGCGGTCTGTCCGGCGATGAAACCGACCACCGGTTTCTTCACATGCGCTTTTACATATGCGGCCGCGGTCTCTTCCGCATTACCGCCGATTTCGCCGATCATAATGATGGCGTGCGTGTCCGGATCTTCGTTAAACAGAGTCAGGGCATCGACAAAGTTGGTTCCGATGATGGGATCGCCGCCGATGCCTATGCAAGTGGATTGGCCAATGCCGAGTTTGGTTAACTGGCCGACGGCTTCATAGGTGAGAGTGCCGGACCGCGAAACCACGCCGACGTTGCCTTCCTTGTGAATGTGGCCGGGCATGATGCCGATTTTGCATTTACCGGGGGAGATAATGCCCGGGCAGTTAGGCCCAATCAGCCGCGTGCCCTTCCCCTGCAGGAAGGCCCAAGCCTTAACCATGTCAATGGCGGGGATGCCTTCGGTAATGCATACGGCCAGCGGAATACCGGAATCGGCGGCCTCCATAATGGCGTCCGCGGCGTACGGGGGCGGCACGAAAATTACGGTAGCGTTGGCTCCGGTCTCCTTCATCGCCTGGGCGACGGTATCGAAGACCGGCCGGTCAAGATGTTTCAATCCGCCCTTGCCGGGTGTTACGCCGCCAACGACGTTCGTGCCGTAGGCAATCGCCTGCTCGGCGTGAAACGTGCCTTCTTTGCCGGTGAAGCCTTGCACGATCAAACGGGTGTTTTTATCAACGAGTACGCTCATGCTAATTGTCCGATTTGCGGCTAGGCTGCGGCCAACTTCACGACTTTTTCCGCCGCGTCGCGCATATCTTCGCCGACCGTAAAGTTAAAGCCGGAATCGAGCAGGATCTTGCGGCCCAGTTCCACATTGGTGCCTTCCATCCGGACCACAATGGGAACCGTCACATTGAGATCGCGGGCCGCTTCCACAACGCCATTGGCCAGCCGATCGCAGCGCAGGATTCCGCCGAAGACGTTGATCAGCACCGCTTTCACATTTTTATCGGAAAGCAGAATACGGAAGGCGTTCTTCACCTGTTCGGCGCTTGCACCGCCGCCAACATCGAGGAAGTTGGCTGGGCTGCCGCCAGCGTACTTGACGATATCCATGGTTGCCATGGCGAGCCCGGCGCCATTCACCATGCAGGCAACCGACCCGTCGAGCTTGATATAGTTCAATCCGTACTTCGAGGCCTCAACCTCTAGCGGATCTTCCTCATTGACGTCGCGAAGATCCACCAGTTCTTTATGGCGGTAGAGCGCGTTATCGTCGAAGGTGATCTTCGCATCGAGGGCGTAGACCTTGCCGTCTTTAGTGAGGACTAACGGGTTAATTTCAGCCAGCGATGCATCAGTGGCGAGACACGCTTTGGTCAGCGCGATCATGGCTGCGGCAGCCGCGTTGGCGCTTGCCGCCGGCACGCCGATTCCAAAGGCCAACTTACGTGCCTGATATGGTTGCAAGCCGAGGCCGGGGTCGATCGCTTCCTTGAGGATTAACTCGGGCGTTTTGGCGGCGACCTCTTCGATGTCCATTCCACCCGCGGCGGAGGCCATGAAAACAGGCTTGCCTTGCACACGATCGAGCACGATGCCGAGATAGAGCTCACGCTCAATCGGCAGCGTCTCTTCGATCAAGAGCCGCTTCACCACGCGTCCCTCCGGGCCCGTCTGGTGAGTGACCAATGTCATGCCAAGGATTTTGCGCGAAATCTCGGCCGCCTGCGCGGAATTCTGCGCGACTTTGACTCCGCCGCCTTTGCCGCGGCCGCCCGCGTGGATCTGGGCCTTAACCACAACACTGCCACCGATGCGTTGGGCCACCGCCTCTGCCTCTTGCGCGCTGAAAGCGACTTCCCCTCGCGGCACAGGGACGTTGTATTTGGCCAGGATGGCCTTTGCCTGATACTCGTGAATTTTCATGGAAACTTGCTTATGCTAGTATTGCGAAGCAGCCGGAACACTCAATATATCATGCCCCTTTTACCTCATTTGGAAAGGCTCGCCGCGCGCGAAAATCTCACGTCCGCCGATGCCGAGGCGGCCATGCAACAGATTCTCGAGGGCAGCGTGGCGCCGGCGCAAATCGCCGGGTTCCTGATGGCGCTTCGGGTAAAGGGCGAGACGGTGGAAGAACTGGCGGGCTTCGCGCGCGCCATGCGGCGAATGGCTGTGCGGCTGGACGTGGCTGTAGAGGGCGAAACACTGCTCGATACGTGCGGCACCGGCGGGGACGGGTCGGGCACATTTAATATCTCTACGGTGGCCGCGTTTGTGGCGGCAGGGGCCGGGGTACGCGTGGCCAAACACGGCAATCGCGCCGTGACGAGCTCGGCGGGATGCGGCAGTGTGGATCTGCTGGATTCCTTCGGCATCGGCGTTCCCACATCGCCTCAGGATACGGCGCGCGCCATTCGCGAAGTGGGCATCGGATTTCTCTTCGCCCCGGCATTCCACACCGCGATGCAGCACGCTGCTCCGGTTAGAGCCGAACTGCGCATCCGTACGGCGTTCAATCTGCTGGGTCCGTTAACGAATCCCGCGGGCGCAACCGCGCAATTGGTAGGCGCTCCATCGGACGCAGCGGCTGAGTTATTGGCCGGAGCATTGGCATCGCTCGGCCTGAAGCGTGGATTCGTTGTCCATGGTTCCGACGGATTGGACGAAATCACTACTACCGGGCCAACGCTGGCGTTTGAAATTCGCGAGGGAATTGTGGAACGGCGCACGTTGGAACCCGCGGATTTCGCGGTGCGCACCGCCACGCTCGAGGACCTTCGCGGCGGGAGCAAAGCGCGGAACTGCGAAATCGCACGCGCAGTTCTGGACGGAGTGCACGGCGCCCCACGCGATGTCGTAATCGTTAACGCGGCGGCCGCGCTGGTAGCGGCGGGCCGTGTGGAGACGTTTCTCGAAGGCGCGGCGATTGCGGCAGTGTCGATTGATTCGGGCGCCGCCCGGGGGAAGGTAGAGGCGCTGGCGAAGTTGTTACTAGAAGGCAAGGGCGGCGTGGATCCGGCCTAAACAACGCTTCCGTAGCGCTTGAAGATCTGAAACAGATTTGTGGAAAACGCCGACCGCGCCATGACCATGTCGCATCCGGCTTCTTGCGCAGCCTGCTTCAATTCGCCTTGCACATGCGATAGGAATCCGATCAAGTTGACGCCCTTTGTCTCCGCGTTGGCTTTCAGCTTCTCAATCAGGCTCACGGGATTTACCGCGTCAAAGTTCAAATCGAAGACGATGAGAGAGGGTTTATCAGCGGCCTTCTCTAGCACCTGCTCCGCGTCCTTGACGAACTCCAGCGTCAAGCCCGAACGCTTAGCGGCGTCGCTTAACTTTACGGCGAAAAACAGATCGCTTACTACTGCCAGGACGAGCTTTTCCTGTTTCGGCATAGAAATGTATTGGTTTTAGATAACTACTTGGGTGGGAACGAAGTGATTTTAGCACAATAGAAGAGTGATCGAAGTTAGAGACGCAGGCCTTTACTGCCCAGGGGGCGATTTTTATATCGACCCATTGGCCCCTGTGGAGCGCGCCGTAATTACGCACGCGCACTCGGATCACGCATGCGCCGGATCGCAAACTTATCTTACGGCCCGTCCTGGCGAAGCGCTCTTGCGGGCGCGCATCGGCGGCGAGGGAACTATCGAGAGCGCCGCGTATGGAGAGCGCACCATTCTCGGCGATGTCACTGTATCGCTTCACCCGGCTGGTCATATTCTGGGCTCGGCACAGATTCGCATGGAGCGTGGCGGCGAGGTATGGGTGGTCTCGGGCGATTACAAGGTCAGGCCCGACTCCGTCTGCGCATCCTTTGAACCACTTCGATGTCACACCTTCCTTACCGAATCAACTTTCGCTTTGCCAATTTTTCGGTGGCCATCCGAAGCAGAAGTTTCCGCCGCAATCCGCGAATGGTGGCGAACAAATCGGGAAGCAGGCTTGACGAGCATTTTATTTGCGCATCCGCTGGGAAAGGCGCAACGCCTCTTAGCGATGATCGACGCTTCGATTGGCGCCGTTGGTACTGCGATTGGCCCAATCGGGGCGCATGGCGCGGTGGAGAAATACAGCGCGATCTATCGCGCGCAGGGCATCGGCATTCCCGAGATGGTTGAGGTAAAGCCACGCGAGGGCGGCCTTGTCATGGCACCGCCTTCAGCCATTGGTTCGCCATGGCTGAAGCGTTTTGGGCCGATCTCGACCGGCATGGCTTCGGGGTGGATGCGTATTCGTGGAGCGCGCCGGCGGCGCTCGCTCGACCGAGGATTCGTGCTGTCGGATCATGCCGATTGGCCTGATCTCCTTGCCGCAATCGACGCCACGCAGGCGGAGACGGTGTGGGTGATGCACGGCTATCGGGCTCCCCTGGCGCGATGGCTCGAAGAGCGTGGGCGGCGGGTTGAAATTGTCGAAACAGGCATACTCGAGAAAGGCTCCGGCGAAATACGATCTGAGGAGACGGAGGAATGAAGGCCTTCGCCGAACTTTACGCCGCGATCGATCAAACCACGAAAACCAACGGCAAGATTGCAGCGCTCACGCGATATCTGATGCGGGCGCCCGCCGAAGACGCCGCTTGGGCGGTGAGCTTTCTCATTGGGCGGCGGCCGAAGCGTTTGCTCGAATCCCGCAAACTGGCCGAGTGGGCCATTGCGGAAGCGGGCGTGCCCGATTGGCTGTTTGGCGAGTGCTATCACGCAGTGGGCGATTTTGCGGAGACCATTGCGCTGTTGCTTCCGCCTGCGAAGGCGTCCAGCCCGTTGCCACTGCATGTGTGGGTAGAAGAGCGCCTGCTGCCGATGCGCGAGGCAGACGATAACGCGCGCCGGACGCAGTTAGTGTCTGCGTGGCGCGAAATGGATGAAGGCCAGCGTTTCGCCTGGAACAAGTTAATCACGGGGGAATTTCGAGTTGGCGTTTCACAAAGCCTGGTAGTGCGGGCAATTGCGGAAACCAGCGGCGTGGCGGCCGAAACTATCTCCCACCGCCTGATGGGGGAATGGCAGCCCACGCCGGATTTTTGGCGGAAGCTGACCGCAGCGGATTCTCGCGACGCCGATGTCAGCCGGCCGTACCCGTTCTGTCTGGCCTACCCGCTGGAAGGCCAAGTCGAAGATCTGGGCGATCCGCACGAATGGCAGATCGAATGGAAGTGGGATGGCATCCGCGCGCAACTCATCCGGCGGCAAGGGCAGACGTTCCTGTGGTCGCGGGGCGAAGAGTTGATTACGCAGCGTTTTCCCGAACTGGAGGCGCTCGGCGCTTTGCTGCCAGAAGGCACGGCCATCGATGGCGAAGTGATGCCATGGAAGGATGCGGGGCCATTGGCGTTTGCACAGATGCAGCGGCGAATTGGCCGCAAAACACTGGGACCGAAAATTCTGGCGGAAATTCCAGTCGCGCTGGTAGCTTACGATCTGCTGGAGGCGGGCGGCGAAGACGTGCGCGAGAAGCCTCTTGTATGGCGGCGCGCGCAATTGGAAGCCATTGCGCCGCCGAACGCAGCGCTGGTGCTTTCCCCAGTCATTGGCGGCGCCAATTGGGACGAACTGAAGCGTCTGCGACAGGACTCGCGCGCCCGCAAGGTTGAGGGCTTGATGCTGAAGCGCCTGAATTCGCCTTACCGCGTGGGCAGGCGGCGCGGCGATTGGTGGAAATGGAAGATTGAACCTTACTCGGTGGATGCGGTACTGATTTATGCCCAACCCGGAAACGGACGCCGCGCGAGCCTGTTTACGGATTACACATTTGGCGTTTGGGATGAGGGAAAACTCGTTCCGTTCGCAAAGGCATATTCCGGCCTAAGCGACGAAGAGATTCGCGAAGTGGACGCCTTCGTGCGCGGCAATACCTTGGAAAAATTTGGGCCTGTACGCCATGTGAAGCCGGAACTGGTCTTCGAACTCGCGTTTGAAGGTATCCAACGTTCGCCCAGGCACCGCTCCGGCATCGCGGTGCGGTTCCCACGCATGGCGCGCTGGAGGCGCGATAAAAGGGCGGAACAGGCCGATTCCATTGATACAATTCGCAGTTTGTTAGGGTAGCTTCGCGTAAACTGTGAATAGTCTATGGAAACCGAAGATCCAACCATCGAAACGCTCGATGAAACACCGCCGGAGGCGACGGCGGAATCGACAGGATCGGCGTTGGAAGAATTGCCGGTGCTGGCTGTTCGCGATACCGTAATTTTCCCCGGCGCCCTGCTGCCACTCACCGTAGGCAGGCCGGCATCCGTCGCACTGGTGCAATCGTTGGGTGAAAACCGTCTGCTGGCCGTGGTTTCCCAGCTTGATCCGCGCGAAGATTCGCCCGATCCGGGCGACCTTTATCAGACCGGTACTGTGTGCGTGATGCACAAGGCGCTGCGCGTTCCCAAAGATAACCTGCTGCTGTTTTGCGAGGGTATCGCGCGTATTCGCACTCGCGAGTTTACCGCTAGCGATCCGTTTCTGCGCGCGCGCGTGGAGCGCCTGCCCGATGTGGAACCACCCGTCACTGCGGAGATTGAAGCGTTACGCCAGAACGTGGTCGGACTATTCCAGCAGATCGTCACCGCATCGCCCAATCTCTCCGACGATTTGGTTTCTTCCGCGAACCACATCACGGAGCCCGGACGCCTTGCCGATTTTATCGCCGGCAACATTCCTACGCTCGGACAGGCGGAGCGGCAGCAATTGCTTGAGCAGCTTGACCCCTCAGCGCGGCTCGACGAGATGCTGCGCCATCTTACGCGCGAGCTGGAATTGGTAGAACTGCGCGGACGAATTCAATCGGAAGTACAGGGACAGCTCTCACAAAACCAGCGCCAATTTTATCTTCGCGAGCAGTTGAAAGCCATCCAGAAGGAATTGGGCGAGGGCGACGACACCCAACGCGACATCGAGGAACTGCGCGCCAAACTGGAATCCGTAGGCCTGCCCGAGGAAGTCAAAACAGAAGCGATGCGGGAACTGGGCCGCCTGGCGCGCATGGCGCAAGCCTCTCCCGAATACGGCGTTACGCGGACATATCTCGAGTGGATGACGAATTTGCCGTGGTCGGCTTCTACCGCCGCGCAGGTGGATGTAAAGCGTGCCGCCGCAATTCTGAATGAGGACCATTACGATCTCGAGAAGGTAAAGGACCGCATCCTCGATTATCTGGCGGTGCTGCAGCTGAAGCCTGTTTTGAAAGGGCCGATCCTGTGCTTCGTGGGCCCTCCGGGCGTGGGCAAGACGTCACTTGGAAAATCGATCGCGCGCGCGCTGGGCCGCAAGTTCTCACGCATCTCGATGGGCGGCATGCATGACGAAGCCGAGATTCGCGGCCATCGGCGCACCTACATTGGCGCCCTTCCGGGACAGATTATTCAGGCGCTGCGCCGCGCCGGCGCGAACGATCCGGTGTTCATGCTGGACGAGGTGGATAAGCTTGGACGCGATTTCCGAGGCGATCCGGCTTCGGCGCTTCTGGAAGTGCTGGATCCGGAACAGAACTCAACGTTTCGCGACAACTATCTAGACGTGCCCTTCGATCTCTCGAAAGTCCTGTTCATCACCACCGCCAATGTACTCGATCCCATCCCCGACGCGTTGCGCGATCGCATGGAGATCATCCCGCTTGAGGGCTACACAGAACAGGAAAAGGTGATCATCGCTTTTCGCTATCTGATTCCGCGTCAGATCAAAGAGAACGGGCTGGATGAGGAGAATGGCATTCTGTTCACCGATGAAGCCGTGCGGTTTCTGGTAAGACGTTATACGCGCGAGGCTGGCGTCAGGAGTCTCGAGCGCGAGATCGGGACGATCTGCCGTAAACAGGCGCGCCGCATCGCGGAAGGCGGATCGGGAAAAACGGAAGTTACGCCGCATACGGTGGAAGGCGATCTGGGCGCTCCACGATTTCGCAATGACGAAGAGGTGGCGGAGCGCACGCGACGGCCGGGCGTGGCCGTCGGGCTGGCATGGACCCCGGTTGGCGGAGATGTCCTTTTCATTGAGGCGGGACGCATGCCGGGCGGCAATCGCGGACTAATCATGACGGGTCAGCTTGGTCCGGTAATGCAGGAATCCGTTCAGGCTGCGCTCACCTGGGTCCGCAGCGCCGCAACGAAATTTGGAATCGACCCGGATCTTTTCAAGACCAGCGACATCCACATCCATGTCCCCGCGGGGGCAATTCCGAAGGATGGACCTTCGGCGGGAATCACGATGGCGAGCGCCCTGCTATCCATGCTGACCGATCGCCGCGTCAAGCCTAATCTCGCAATGACCGGTGAAATCACCCTTACGGGACAGGTGTTACCGGTGGGCGGGATCAAAGAGAAGGTGCTCGCTGCCAAACGCGGTGGAGTGCGCCACGTGATTCTTCCGAGCGAAAACGAAGTGAACGTGCGGGAGGATCTGAAGACCGAGCAGATCGGTGAGATGGAACTCCTTTACGTAAAGACGATGGAGGAAGTGGCGCAACTGGCGCTGTGTCCGGCGGAGCCGCGACCGGCGTAGATCAATAGATTCACGTCAAATTAAGGAAGCTTAGCGCCAAGTCCTCATCTTCCATTGCAGTCGCCGTTTTCAGAGCCTTATCCCATCGAAAATTCTGCTCGCTCCCGAGAGAGCAGGACTTTTGTACGAAACAGGCGCCTTTCCTGCTGGGTTGCGGCAGCGTGCCAAGTCATGTCATAGTGCTGTCCGACGCCTTCTAAACCGCCAACGATATCGCCCACGTCGAGCCATAGGCCAGCAGTGTGCCGATCACCGCGCCGGCTAAGACGTCGCTGAGAAAGTGCATGCCCAACAGAATGCGCGAAGCAGCGACGCTGACGGCGCAAAAGAACAGCCCAGGCGCAAGCTCGGGATAGAACCTGCTTAGCGAAACCGCAACCGCGAATGCCGTAATGGTGTGTCCCGAAGGAAACGAGAACTGATCGGGCGGGAGGAGCGTGGCCCAGCAATGGGGTTCGATGGCGCACGGACGCTTGCGGCCCGTCGCCTTCTTTATTCTCAAAAACAGTGCGATTCCAAGACCGGCTGCAATCGCCGCAGCGCCCACCGCCATGAATCGCTGGTCGCCGCCGAACAGCAGCAAAATCGCGCCTAACGCATACCAGAGCCAGCCGTCACCGCCCCGCGTGGCGCACAACATCCACACGCGAATCCATCGCGGTGCGGACCAGCGATTTACGCGTCGCATCAGCCGATGGTCGCGGTGAGCGATAAAGTTCAGCATGGCTGCCGGTAGCGTCATGCCGCCTCCGCTGCCGGACGCACGGCCGAATTCGCCACTCGAAGCGCCCGCTGTTCTAAATAACGGGACATCCACCAGCGCGCGAACACGCTCTCTATTACATAGTTTCCCAGCGTTACGAGCGGCACCGCAACCCCCAGAAGGCTAACCGGCAAAGTCCATGGATTGCTCTTCACCATGCTGCGGCCGATGCTCCACACGTCGCGGGTCAATTTCAGGTAGCCGCCGGTTTCGCCACGCACGCGCCCAAGTCCGCGGCGAAGTCCGTCTAAGTATTCGCGCTTGTTGCGCGCGTAGGGCACGACGGTGTAGGCGCAGCCCACAGAGGCGATGGCGTGGGCGTCGCTGCCGCCTACTTCGGCGCGAGCCGCAAAATCCGCGAGCAGCGTCGCGTTTTCATTGGCGATCTTCAGCATGTGCCCGTTTCGGGTTTCAAGGGCCGGAAACGCATGCTCGAATAATTCGAAGTCTTCAATCTTGCGGATGCCGGTCAGGCTCGAAAAGACATGGTTGGCGCTGAAAAAGAGATGGCGCTCGCAAAGATACGCGCGAAGTGATTCGAAGTCATCGCGCCGTCTCTGTAGCTCGACATGATCTCGTTCGCTAATATCATAGACGCCCACGTGTAATTCGCCGCCGCTGGGCAATTTGCAAGTCACTTCCTCGCTGAGAAAGAAATCGGGACGCGCCCGCAGTTCCTCCACAGCGCCGATGGAATCATGGTCGGTAACGGTCACCAGATCCATGCCGATCCGCTTGAGCTTTTCGTAAACCTCAAGCGGCTGGTTGTAAGATTCGCCGCAAACCCGGCGCAGCAAGGGGATAGTACACATTCCCGAATGCCGCGTGTGGACGTGCAGATCGCACCGCATGTCTAATATCTATCGCTAAAACTGCTACAATTCCGTGACGTGTGGAAAAAACATTCGTTAATCAGTGTGTTTTTAATATTCTTTCCGCCAATGGAATGACACAATCTAGACAGTGAAAAGGCTAACACTCCTTTTTTTCGACGCAGGCGGAGGCCACCGGGCGGCCGCCAATGCTTTGCGGGAAGTCATGGAGAAACAGAGCCGACCGTTTGAAATTGAATTAGTCAACTTACAGGAAATTCTCGACGAACTGGATATCTTTCGTAAATTGACCGGCCTGCGTATGCAGGATATATATAACCTTCTACTCAAGAGGGGGTGGACTCTAGGGTCCGCCCAGATTCTGGCGGGGATGCATGTAGTAATCCGGATGTTTCATGCACAGACCGTCCGAAGACTCGAGCGCCTGTGGGAGAAACATCGGCCGGACATGGTTGTCTCCCTGATCCCAAACTTTAACCGGGCCATTTTCGAAAGCCTGCGTAATGCCCGGCCAGGAGCGCCGATGGTCACGGTGATCACGGACCTGGCGGACTTTCCTCCACACTTTTGGATGGAACGGCAGGATCAATTCGTCGTATGCGGAACGGAGCGCGCGGTGAATCAAGCGCTGGAAATGGGCCACTCCGAATCGAAGGTTTTCCTGGTTTCCGGCATGGTCTTAAATCCGAGCTTCTATGAGATCAATCCATTGAGCGCGGATGAGCGTGCAGCGGCGCGCACAAAATTAGGCCTGCGGCCCGACCAACTCACTGGCCTTGTGCTTTTTGGCGGACAGGGAGCGTCCGTTATGGCGGAGATCGCTCGCGACCTGCCGGACCGGCAACTGATTCTCCTCTGCGGAGGGAATGATAAACTGGCCGCACGACTGCGCGCCACGCCGCACAACGCTCCAATTTTTGTCGAAGGCTTTACCCATGACGTGCCTCGATACATGCAACTGGCCGACTACTTTATCGGCAAACCAGGCCCGGGAAGCATCAGTGAAGCCATGGCGATGCATCTTCCCGTGATTGTGCAACGAAATGCGTGGACTCTTCCGCAGGAACGCTACAATGCCGAATGGGTGATAGAAAAGGGCGTCGGTATTTCACTGCACGGCTTTAGCGGCATCGCGGATGCTGTGGATCGCTTATTGGAACCTGCGGCGTACGCAAAATACCGGGCCGCGACCGAAGCGTTGCACAATCGCGCGGTATTTGAAATTCCCGATATTCTGGAGAAAATTCTTCAGGAAATCACGCCCTTGCGGACGGCGTAAAGAATCAGCTCAGGTACAGTGTGCAGGCCGAGTTTCTCCATCAAATTGCCGCGGTGGGTTTCCACCGTGTACAGGCTTAGGTTAAGCACCGCCGCGATCTCCTTGTTGCTTTTGCCTTCCGCGATGAGCTGGAGAATTTCGCGTTCGCGTGTAGTGAGAAGTTCGTAGCTGTCTTCGATTTCGCGGTCCTGCAATTGACGAACATAATCCTCAACCAGCATGCGGCTTACGGCGGGACTGAAGAACGCCTTGCCGGAAGAGACGGCGCGGATGGCTGCGATGAGATCCGACTCGGCCGATTCCTTCAACAGGTAGGCCTTCGCACCTGCCTTCAGCGCGCGAAGCACGTAAGACTCATCGGAATGCATGCTGAGAACCACGACGGCTACCTGGGGGGCGGCGGTCGCCAATTGCCGCGCGGCTTCGATGCCGTTAAGATTGGGCATTCCGATGTCCGTCACAAGCACGTCGGGCGCAAGTTTCTGCGCCATTGCGACGGCTTCGCGGCCATCGGACGCCTCGCCTACCACTTCGAAATCGGCCTGGCGTTCTAACACCAGACGCAGGCCTGTTCGCATTACTGCATGATCGTCGGCAAGCAGAATTTTTATTGGAGTCATGTCGTGGTTGGGCTAGCGGGTTTCAACGGCTGCCGGTACAAGTTCGCTGGCGGGCGCTAACGGCAAATTTACCGTGACCGTGGTTCCTTCTCCGGGGTGCGATTCGATTCGAAAGGTACCGTGCAGGTGGCGTATGCGCTCCTCCATTCCAAGAATTCCCATGCCTTTGTCCTGGGTTTGAAATCCGGCGCCGTTATCGTGAATTTGCACGCTCACGCCCCGCTCGCCGCGCTCCACCGAGATGGCCGCCTGCGAGGCCTTAGCGTGGCGCGTCACGTTATGCAGCGCCTCCTGTACGACGCGAAAAATGCAGGTGCGGTATTCGTCCGGGAGATCGTCAGCGGCGTCTAGCGCGTTCACTTTAATCTTGATGCCGCTGCGCCGCGCCACTTCACGCGCCTGCCATTTCAGCGCGGGGATGAGACCTAGGTCATCGAGCATCGAGGGACGCAGCAGCAGCGAAAGATTGCGCAGCACAACCACGTTATTTTCCGCGAGGCGCTTTAGCGCCTGCACACGATCGTTCAACACGGCATTGTCCGGAGGGAGCACGGACGCCAGATTGCCCAATTCCACCAGCAGCGCCGACATGGATTGCCCGACTTCGTCGTGAAGCTCGCGCGAAAGTTTCCGCCGTTCTTCCTCCTGCACGGCCACAAGCCTTGCCGAAAGAAGGTGCAGCTCTTCCCGCGCCTGAACGACTTCGCGATACCGCGCCTGGGATTCGGTTTCGAGAGAATGCACCCGTCCTATGCTAAAGAGCGCGAGTCCGAGCCCTACCAGGGTGGTGAGCAACGTGACCTCGACGACTTCGCGGCGAAAACTGGAAAACACCAGCGCCACATCGCTTTCGCCGAAATCCAACTGGCGGGAGTCCATTTCGCGAATGCGGTCGGAGAACTGCAGCAGTTCCTGGCGGCGCGGGAATAGTTGCTGCCGTAGATAGTCGGGGCCCTGAGCGCGGCGCGTCTCGGCATCCCAAGTCAAGACTGGATCGATCAACCCGAAATAGAGATTAACGTCGCGCTGCAACTGATCGATCGCAGCGGCTTCGCGCGGTGGCACATCCTTCCGGTACTGCCGTAAGCCGGCTGCGACCTCCTGTTCCGAATGCTGGATCTCCACGCGGCGGCGCGCCGCAAGCTCCTCATCCGCGTGAAGAAGATAATCGCGCAGGTCGATGCTTGAGCGATACAGGTCGGTGCGCAGGCGATTGAGCAGTTCGTCGCGCTGCAGAAACCCGTGGCGAATTTGGGCGCTTGAGGCTTCGATGCGGTCGAGCGCGCGGTTCGCGCTTACTGCGACTAGAATCATCAATGCCAAAAGGCTGCCGAAGCCCACATAGAGCACGGCGCGGCTGGACATTCCCAATCGCGCGAGAAGCCGGGCCGCCGGAGCCGGTGGATGCATGGCGCTTCCATTATATTGCCGCCAGGCGATCGCTCAACCTACGTTATCTAACTGGCGGTGGCACTGAATGTGGCAATCTTATAGAATTATGGCCGACGCGATGGAAAATGCGCCGAGAGACATGGGAGGTAATGGATGACCCGAAGAGAAATGCTAATCGCCGCGGGGGCCGCTGCGGCGGCGCTGCCTGGGTCTTTGCGGGCGGCATCTGATGCCATCCCCAACCCAAAGGGCAGGCTCGGAATTGGAGGATCGCCGACGGCCTTCGGAGCGCGGCTTCGCGCCAATGCGCAGGCGAAGCCTCCTATCGATTTCCTCGACTACGGTCACAGCTTAGGCTTGGGCGGTGTTGAGGAGCGCGGCGGTCCGCCTACGGATTCGGCGGCCATTGCAAAGCTGCGGGACAAGATCCAGACCTATGACATGCACATGATCTTCAATATTCGCTTGCCGAATACAGAGGCCGATATTCCAGCCTTCGAAACCTCTGTCAAGGCGGCGCGCGAAGTTGGCGCTTATGGACTCCATGCCGCCTTAACCGCCCGGCGCTACGAACAGTTCTCCAATCTGGACGAATACAAGAAGAGCTTCGAACGGAACCAGCAGCAAGTCGCCCTTGCGGAGCCGATCCTGGCAAGGAACAAAGTTCGGCTGGCTCTTGAGAATCATAAGGGCTGGCGCGCTGTTGAGCAGGCTGCATGGATGAAACGCCTCGCCAGCGAATACGTGGGCGTGCATTTCGATTTTGGCAACAACGTGTCCTTCTGCGAAGACCCGATGTTCACGCTTGATACACTCAAGCCGTGGATTTTTTCCAGTCACATCAAGGATATGGGGGTCGCGCCGTATGAGGATGGGTTCCTGCTGTCGGAAGTCCCGTTTGGAGAAGGATTTCTCGATCTGAAGAAAATGGTAAACATCCTCCGGGAAAAAGATCCGAATATGTCCTTCGATCTGGAGATGATCACCCGCGATCCGCTTAAGATTCCGATCTTTACCGCCAAATATTGGGCGACCTTCGAAGACGTGCCGGCGCGGCAGGTGGCGTGGGTGATGGAGACCGTCCAAAAGAATCCGCCGAAGAAGGCACTGCCGCAGACGAAGGGACTGAGTCCCGCGGATCAATTGAAGTTAGAAGACGAGTACAACGCGGCTTGCATTCGATACGCCCGTCAAAATCTCGGACTTTAGCTCGCGGCGCGCTCTGGAGTTTTAACCATCAGCCAGTACGGTATCAAGACAACGAGTAAAACCGTCACGGCAACGACGAACGCGGGAAAGTAAGAGCCCGTCTTGGCAACGATGAACCCGGTCACCAGCGGCGCGACTACGCCGGGGAGATTGCCGGCGAGATTGAAAAAACCGATCGAGAAGCCCACGTTGCCGCCAGCGCTGATGCGCTGTACCAGAGCGTAGAGGTTCCCCGAGGAGAGCCCCACCAGAGAAGCGCCGCCCATCAAAAGCACGGCGGAGTTCGTATCCGCCACCAGACCGGCGGGAATGAGCAGAATGCTGGTGAGATAAGCAAACGTGATGATTGCCTTGCGGGTGAAGGTTTCGTCCCAACCAATGGCGACCAGCCGGTCCGCGATCCAACCTCCGATTGGTTCGCCGAGCGCGAAGGTGAGGTAAGGCACCACGGCGTAGGCTCCGGCGACTTTCAACGGGAGATGCCGCATCTGTACCAGATAGGAGGGAAGCCAGGTGACCATCAGGTAGAAATAATAGCCGTAACCAACGTTTGCAATAGCTACGCCCAACAGATTGCGATCAACCGTGCCCACCTTCCCCTTCGCGGAGGCGATCTCCCTGTATTGGGCTGTATTCGCGCCGCGTGGAAAAGATAGCATCCACGGGAGGAGCCAGACTAACGAGGTGAAGCCAAGGATGAAAAAGGCGCTCTTCCAGCCCAACGCGACCACGACGTAAGCAATAAGAGGCGCGCCGAAGGCAAGGCCCATGCGAGTGCCGCAATTAACAATGCCAGAGGCGAAACCGCGGTCCTTCGGCGGGAAGAGGATGCTGACTATCTTCATGCCCCCCGGAAGGTAGACGGATTCTCCGATACCGAGCAGCACCCGCAAAATCAACAGGACGCCGAGACTGGAGGCGAATCCGGTGAGTCCGCAGGTCAGCGACCAGAGGGCGAAGCAGCCCGCGTAGAGCCAGCGCAAATTAAATCGGTCCGAGAGCCATCCGATGGGGATCTGCATCAGCGCGTACGACCAGAAAAACGCGGAAAGCAAGACGCCCATCCGGGCAGGCCCCAGATGCAGATCGCTGGCGATCGCCGGCAACGCCACGGAGACAATGGTGCGGTCGAAGTAATTGATCAGGCCGGCCAGGAAAAGCAGTGTGGCAATCCACCACCGGCGGCGAACGAGGATCTCTCGGGCTTGGGCCTGAAAAACTGCCTCGGTCGCTGAGGTCATGTCGTTGTGTTCAGTTGTATCAGATCTAGCTGTGGCGGATCACAAGCACATCGCCGTCTTTCACGATATACTCTTTGCCTTCGAGGCGCAGCAGTCCTTTTTCACGCACGCCCGGGTAACCGCCAAAATCGACCAGCGACTTCCAGTTCACTACTTCCGCGCGAATGAATTTTTTCTCGAAATCGGAATGGATTGCGCCCGCCGCCTTTACCGCCGCACTGTTCATGGGAATAGTCCACGCGCGGCATTCGTCCTCGCCGGCGGTCAGGAAACTCATTAATCCGAGCAGGGAATATGTGGCGGAGATCAGCCGTTCCAGTCCTGATTCCTGCAAGCCGTAGCTGGCGAGATATTCTGTCTGCTCGGCGCGCGGCAATTCGGCGAGTTCGGCTTCCACTTTGCCGCACACGGCGGTCACCGCCGTGTTGCGGCGTCCGGCAAGCGAACCCTCGCCATATTCCCGCTCGCGCTCGCGAAGCGCGCCGGCGTCGCCTTCCCCCAAATTGAGCACATAGAGCATCGGCTTCTGGGAAAGGAACTGGAATCCACGAATGAGCTTCTCATCCGCAACGTCGATTTCCAGTTGCCGCAGCGGACGGTTCTCTTCGAGCAACGTCTTACACTTCTGTAAGACTTCAAATTCACGATCGAGCTCGGGATTCTTGATCTTCTTGCGATCCTTATCGAGACGCTCCAGGCGCTTTTCGACCACGACCAGGTCGCTTAGAATTAATTCGGTCTCAACATCTTCGAGGTCACGCAACGGGTCCACCGAACCTTTTTCGTGGGGGACGGTCTCGTCGGTAAACAGGCGAAGCACGTGCGCGAATGCGTCCGCTACGCGCAGGCTCGCCATATAGCCGGGGTCGCGCAAATTCTCCTTCGAGATGGACGGCATGTCGACGTATTCGACGGTGGCGTATGTGGTCTTGGGCGGCTCAAAGAGCTTGGAGAGCGCATCCAGGCGAATGTCGGGTACTTTGGCGACTCCGGTGCGCGCGGCGGTCGAGCCCATGCGCGTCTCCTGATGGACGCCGGTCAAAATCGTGAATAGCGAGGTCTTGCCTACCATGGGCAGGCCGATAATGGCAGTTTTCATATTGCGGACGGTTAGAGGGGGACTTCCACCTGATTCAGAATCTCTTCCAGAATGCGCTCGCCGGCGCCGCTCTGGCGCGGCGTGAGCGTTGCGCGCGGATTAATAGCGACGCGATGCGCGAAGACCGGACCCACCAGCCGCTTCACATCGTCAGGAATCGCAAATTCGCGCCCTTCGAGCAGGGCCAGCGCTTGCACAGCCTTGAACAGCGCCTGTGAAGCGCGCGGGCTGACGCCCAACGCCAATGCTTCGTGATTGCGAGTTCGCTCGACGATGGCAAGCATGTAATCCACAAGCGATTCGTCGACCGTCACGGCGTGAACAGACTCCTGCAATCGCAAAAGGTCATCAGCGGTAAGCGCATTGTGAATCGGTTGCGGATGGACTGCGCCGTTTTGCCGAAGAATGTTGCGTTCGCTGGCAGAATCGGGATAACCGATGCGCAACCGCATCAGGAAGCGATCGAGCTGCGATTCGGGAAGGGGGTAGGTGCCATGATGCTCCGCCGGATTCTGGGTAGCGATCACCATGAACGGACGCGGCAGGGAATGGGAGCGGCCATCGATGGTGACCTGCCCTTCATTCATGGCTTCGAGCAGCGCCGATTGCGTTTTAGGGGTGGTGCGGTTGATTTCATCCGCCAGCAAAAAGTTAGTGAAGATCGGGCCCGGCTTGAACTCGAATCCTTCGGATTGTTGATTGTAGATCGTCACGCCCAATACATCGCCCGGCAGCATGTCGCTAGTGAACTGGAGGCGATGGAACCGGCAGGAAACCGACCGCGCGAGCGCCTGCGCCAGGGTTGTCTTGCCCACGCCCGGAACGTCTTCGATGAGCAGATGCCCCCGGGCCAGCATCGCCGCAAGCGACATACGAACTACGTCGCGTTTGCCGAGGATTGCTTCGCCCACCGCCGCTTCCAGATCCTTCAACTTGGCGATCAGGCGCGCCGGGAAGTCGGCCGTCGTGGCGAGCGTCGATTCCCGCTGGGGCATTCATTTCATGATACTAGATGGGGCTACAGCATCGCCCATCCCACCGTCGGGGTGCACCCGGCACGACGCGTCGGATAAAGTGAAGTCTCGATGTCAACTGTGACGCGGCTTTTCTATTCCCTATTATTCGCGCTGCCCGCGCTGGCGCAACCTTCGCTAAAGTATGCCGTCATCGTCAGCCGGCATGGCGTGCGTTCGCCGACGCAAACGGCGGAACAGTTGAGTCAGTATACGTCCGACCCGTGGCCGGATTGGGGCGTCCCGCTGGGAAATCTGACGCCTCATGGGCGCGTATTGATGAAGCAGTTCGGAATATACAACCGTGCCTACTTCGCCGCGCGCGGCTTGCTACCAGCCGATGGCTGTGGCTCGGCGAAATTGGTCACATTCTGGGCCGATAGCGCTCAGCGCACCCTCGAAACGGCGCGCGCGCTGGCGGAAGGGACTCTTCCTGGATGCAACGTGGAGATCGGCTCCAAACCGGTAGGCGAACGCGATCCTTTATTTAACCCGTTAGGCGTACTGCATGCCGATGGCGCGCTCGCCGCCGCCGCGGTTCTCGGCCGGATCGGAGGCGATTCCGCCGCGCTTGCCGATCTTCACCATCCGGACCTTGAAGAACTCGCTCGCATTCTGGGTGGGAGCGCTGCAAAGCAAGCATGGCTACATGCTCCGATGACTGTGTCCGGCGGCAAGGAAGATGGCCTGGCGGATATCACGGGCCCGCTGCGTACCGCCTCCACGCTTTCCGAGGTCTTCTTGCTGGAATACGCCAACGGGATGTCGGGCAAAGATCTTGCGTGGGGACGTCTCGACCTCACCGGGATACGCCGCCTCACGCGTTTGCACGAGGCTTACGCCGAATTGGCTCGCCGAACACCATATGTAGCACGTGCGCGGGGGTCGAACCTGCTCAGTCACATCTTGAATTCCCTCGATCAGGCCGCAAGCCACAAGCCCGTCTCCGGGGCGTTGGGAAAACCGGCCGACGCGGTGCTCTGCGTGGTGGGTCACGATACCAACCTCTCGAACCTCGCGGGCGCTTTAAGCCTCTCCTGGCTGCTACCCGGTTACCAGCCGAACGACCCGGTCCCAGGCGGCGCGTTGGTATTCGAGCTTTGGCAAGAGGCGGACGCGCAACTTGGCGTGCGGGTGTACTACACCGCGCAAAGTCTGGAGCAGATGAACGGCGCCGTTCCGCTGAGCTTAAGTGCTCCACCGCTGCGTGCTCCCGTTTTTGTCCCGGGATGCAGCTCAGCGGTGCATGATTTCGAATGCAAATGGGAGGACTTCCGCCGCGCCGCGTTGGCATCGATTGACCCGTCATTTGTTCCCGCGGCCTCATCCACTGGCCATTAGCCGAAGCCGCCCGTTTGTGAATCTTTTACGATAAAGCTAACGTTGACAGTACTTCCAAACGCAAACTATACTTCTACAATCCAACCATTTCATGACACAATCACCCAACTTGCGACTAGACGGCAAGACCGCCGTTGTAACGGGCGGCGCTAGCGGCATCGGACTGGCCATCGCAGAAACGTTCGCAGCCGCAGGAGCGGCGGTTGCCATTCTCGACCTCAGCGGCGAGCGGGCGGAAGAGGCAGCCCGGAATATCGTAGCCTCGGGCGGCAAGGCATCGGCCTACGCTTGCGATTTAGCGGATGAAGCCGGCGCCACACAGACCTTGAATGGAATCATCGGCAAGGTGCGACTCGATATTCTGGTAAATAACGTCGGCATGGCGCATATCGGTACTGTGGAAACCACAGCTGCCGCCGATTTTGAGCGCGTGATGCGCGTCAATGTGAGCAGCTATTTTTACGCCACCAAAGCGGTGGTGGGCCATATGCGCGACGCTGGCGGCGGCGTTATTCTCAACATGGCGTCAATCGCGGGTTCTTCCGGCTTGCCGGACCGCTTCGCTTATTCCACCAGCAAAGGCGCCATAATCGCCATGACCTATTCGGTGGCGCGTGATTTTCTGAAGCAGAACGTGCGCTGCAATTGCATCTCGCCGGCTCGCGTCCATACTCCTTTTGTGGATGGGTACCTCCACAAGACTTATCCAGGACGCGAAGAGGAAATGTACAAGGTGCTATCGGCCGCCCAGCCCATCGGAAGGATGGGAAAACCGGCGGAAGTCGCCATGCTTGCGCTCTACCTGTGTTCCGACGCCTCGTCTTTCATTACCGGGTGTGACTATCCTTTGGATGGCGGTTTCTGCAACCTTCGCGGCTGATCATAGCGCCAGCGGGCTTAAGAGAACTAAATGGACTTACAGCTTAAGGACAAGGTAGTCATCGTCACCGGCGGCGCAAGCGGCATCGGCGCCGCGATCGTAAGCGGGGCCGCGCGCGAAGGCGCGGTGGCGGTAATCGTGGATAAGTCCGCCCAGGCCGCTCATGAAGTGGAATGCGCCGTTCGGAAGGACGGCGGACAAGCGCACGCCATCATTGCGGATTTAATGGCGGCCGAGAATTGCCGGCGGGCGATCGAAGAGACGCTCGAAAGGTGTGGCCGGATCGACGTCCTTGTAAACAATGCAGGCCTAAACGATCGTGTAGGCTTGGAAAGCGGCAGTCCGGCTGCGTATGTGAAATCGCTGGAACGTAACCTGCTGCATTACTACAATCTGGCCCATTACGCGCTGCCTTCGCTCAAGCAGACACGTGGCGCGATTGTAAATATTGCGTCGAAAACAGCGGTCACCGGGCAGGGGGGAACGTCCGGTTATGCGTCGTCCAAAGGCGCAATTCTGGCCCTGACGCGCGAATGGGCGGTGGAGTTGCTGCCGTATGAGATTCGTGTCAACGCGGTGCTTCCGGCGGAGGTGTGGACGCCGATGTACAAGAGCTGGGTCGGAACGTTCCCTGAACCGGAGCAGAAGCTCAACGAAATCGTTTCGTCTATTCCCCTTGGCAAACGCATGACAACGCCGGAAGAGATCGCAGCTATGGCGCTGTTTCTGATCTCCGGCCAAGCAGGCCATATCACGGGCCAGCACCTCTATGTGGATGGCGGCTACGTGCATCTCGACCGGGCACTCTCGTAAACCCGCCGAACGGAAACCATGGCAACGACCACGAATGTCCCCCTCACTGAGCGGCGGTATCTCGCGCCATTCGTTCTCATCACCAGCCTCTTCTTTCTTTGGGCCTTCGGCGTCAATCTTAATGACGTTCTGATTCCGCACTTCAAGAAGGCCTTCCAACTTACAGATCTGCAATCCTCACTGATTCAGGCCGCGTTTTTTGGTGGATATTTTCTGGCCGCGCTGCCGGCCGGATGGCTGATGGAACGTATCGGCTATAAAAGAGGCATTCTGACGGGATTAATGATTTGCGCGACCGGTGCGCTGCTGTTTATTCCCTCGGCGAATGCGCTGTCCTACTATTTCTTCCTCTTCGCGCTGTTTGTAATGGCCTGTGGACAGAGCTTTCTGGAAGTAGCGGCGAATCCATACGTGACTATTCTCGGCCCGGCGGAAAGCTCGGAGCGCCGCTTGAACCTGGCGCAATCGTTCAACTCGGTTGGCGCGGTGGCGACGCCGTATATTGGCGCGGCGTTCATTCTAACCAATACCCGGCCGGGAGCGGGAGCGGCGGACGAAGTCCAAAACGTAATCGGACCATACGTGGTCATCGCCGCGGTCTTCCTGTTGGTTGCGGCGATGATCGCCTTAACGAAGCTGCCGGAGACGAAACCGGAAGTGTCCGAAGGAGCCAGCCGGCGCCCTCGACTGCGAGAGGCGCTTCGGCATAAACACCTGGCTTCGGGCGTAATTGCGCAGTTCGCGTATGTGGGCGCACAGGTAGGCGTGGGAAGCTTTATCATCCGGTTCGCCGAATATCTGGCGCCGGGCATGCAAGATAAAGATGCGTCGGTTTTTCTGAAGTACCACTGGATCGGCTTCATGATCGGCCGTTTCGCCGGATCGTTTTTGATGAAATATATCGCGCCTTCGCGGCTGCTCAGCCTGTTCGCCGGATTCGCCTTCGTTTGCGCGTGCGTGGCGATGGTTGCGTCGGGCATGATTCCGATCTGGAGCGTAGCGTTGATTGGGTTGTTCCACTCCATAATGTTCCCCACCATCTTCGCGCTCGGTATCAAAGGGCTTGGGCCTTACACGAAACTTGGGTCCTCGCTATTGGTCATGGCGATCATCGGGGGAGCGGCCTTTCCCGCGCTGATGGGCTATGTATCGGACCTGACCAGCATCCGGACAGCCTTCTGCGTGCCGCTGCTATGCTACCTGTATATTTGGTATTTTGCCGCTAAAGGATCGCGTCCCATCCTAGTCGAACCGGCCGCGCAGACCGCATGAATCGCCGTTACTGTCTGACTCTCGATCTGAAAAACGATCCCGAACTGATCGCGCAATACCGGCGTCATCACGAACACGTCTGGCCCGAAATCACGCAGAGTATACGGGACGCCGGCATCGAAGATATGGAGATCTATCTTCTAGGGACGCGCATGTTTATGATCATGGAGGTGAACGAGCGGTTCTCTTTTGCGGATAAATCCAAGGCCGATCGCGCCAATCCCAAGGTGCAGGAATGGGAACAACTCATGTGGAAGTTTCAGAAGCCACTTCCTGAGGCGAAGGCCTGCGAGAAGTGGGTGTTGATGGAGCGAGTGTTCAAATTGGAGTAGGCCGTAAGTTTCGGCCGCGCGGGCGCATTAGGCTCGCTAGAGGCCGGCGTACCAATCGTAGCCGTCCTTGGCCCAATAATCTTCCGGGCGGTCATTCGTATAAGTAATCTTGCCGATGCGTTTGATGTTCTTGACGCCATACTTCACCGGAATTACAAGCCGCAACGGGGCGCCGTGAGCAATGGTCAGTTCCGCTCCGTTCATCTCGTAACAGAGCAGGGTTTGCGGGTGTAAAGCGCTGGCCGCGTCCAGGCCAACAAAATAGGCCTGATCCGGAGTCTGCAAACCGAAGTATTCTGCGTTTCGCGATTGAGGCGCAAACCTCGCTGCGAAATCGGAAAAACGAACGCCTTTCCACTGCACCACCACCGTCCAGCCCTCAATACAGTTCAATTGAGTGATCTGCTCTACCTCCGGTAATTCACGAATCTGTGCCATGGTGACCTGTCGCGCGCCGGCTCCATTAGATCCCTCCACGTTCAAAGTCCATTTCTGCGGATCGAAATCGGCGCCCAGGCCCACGTCTCCATTGAGCCGGGTCGTCCTCTCGACCGCCGATGCATCGAAGGAGGGCGCCAGATGCCTGTCGCTGAAATAAGATTTGGCGACTCTTTCGTTGCCATGAAGCGCACTGAGAAGTGGGCCTTCGAGCTCGTCTTCATCCAACCCGGATCGTACCCATTTCCATCCGCCGTAACCGACTGCGGCCGCGGCTCCCATTGTGAGGAACGCCCGTCTGGTCCGAGATTTGGCTTCTGCTTTCTTACCAAAGACGCTGGTTGGCCTCTTCAAGGTTCCCCTGCCTTTCGTGAAATGGCTCATCTTCGATCAAGGAAAATCCGGCGACCATCGACCGGAAGTTATCCCAACCCGCGCGAATCACCTGCGAGATATGGAGCACGAAAAAGGCGACAAATCCGATCATCAGCCAGAAATGCTCCCATCGCGCCATGGGATATCCTCCTAGCAGACCGGCAAGCCATGACAGTTGCACCGGTTTGTAGATCGCGAATCCGGTGACCACGCTGCCCATTGCCATGACAACGACACCCGTGTAAGCGATGCGTTGCGCTCCGTTGTAGAGACCTTGGGGCGGGGCGTCTTTCCTGAGATGAAGGTCGTGAAGCGTGACCAGCCAAGCGTCGTGAAAGGACCGGCGATCAGGTAAGATATTCCGCCACTCGCCCGAGAACGCGAGGTACAAGACATAGGCCACGCCGTTCCCCACAAATAACCACATGAAAAAGAAGTGGAGCGCCATACCTTCCGCCAACCGCTGAGGGATGTTCAGAAGGTCGTAGAACCAGCTGGGGAAAAAGCGAAACAGCGTAAGCTTGCCCCAGCCGACCCGGTAAATGCCGTTTGCCCAGTAGATCAGCGCGCCGCTCCAGATCATCAGGAAGAGCAAAGGAAAACTGACCCAGTGAAACCATCGAATGGCGAGCGGATGTTTTTCCTTCAACTGAATCATTGAGAAGCGACCTATCGATTTCATCATCGTACATTCACCGCTTTCCGCTAAGGAACTCCGTTCGTAAACCATGCCGCCGCGGATGGGCCCGCCAGAACTAGATTCGACCACGGAAACCGGCGGCCTTACCTTCAGTCTGAAACATTTGATAAAGTCGACATTTACCCAGGAGCATCTAATGAGTCCAAAATATCGCGTGTCTCTCCACGCCGTCTCGGCGGCAATCCTTATACTCATTTCGCTTCCAGCGGCTTTTGCGCAAGGGAAGCTGGCTGATTATGAACGGGGCCAAGAGTTACGTGCGAAAGCACGTGGACTAGTGGTGAATATGCCCGGCACGGCGGTATGGATTGGCGAGAGCGATCATTTTTGGTATTCTCGCGCCGTCAAAGGCGGGACGGAATTCGTCCTGGTCGATGCGGTAGCGGGAAGCAAGAAGCTTGCCTTCGACCATGCGAGACTTGCGACGGCGATCAACGCAGCCTCAGGCGGAAAATATACCGCGCTGACGCTGCCGTTCGCGGCGGCGCAAGGCGGACGCGGCGCGGCCGCTGGCCGTGGCGCAGGGGCGGCGACAACCAGCGGACTGACATTCCTCGACAACGAGACGGCAATTCAGTTTGGCACGGGCGGCTCTCTCTACAATTGCACCTTAACGGATTACTCCTGCACGAAAGGGGGTGCGATTCCGGCAGCGGTTGCGGGACGCAGAGGCGCTCCGGCGCCGGAAGATCCTGAGGCCGACTACCCTACTGAAGTTGGCGGCGACCCGGTGGATGGGCTGGAATACCAGCCATTCCCGCAAGCGGGCGGTGGTGGTGGCGGCGCCTTTGGGCGCGGATCGCGCGGCTGTGCGGCGGCGCCTCAAGCCCAGGATGCGGCGCAAGGAGGACGGGGTCGGGGAGCGCGCGGCGCTGCGACTGCCGCAGGCGCCCCGGCAGCAGCAGAGACTGCGGTATGCCGCTCCTTCGATGGCAAGTACGAAGCGTTAATCGAGAATTTCAATGTATTCCTGCGGAGACCCGGCTCGCGTGAACCGGCGACGCCCTTAAGCTACGACGGATCCGAGGGCAATTACTACACTTTCCAATCGATCGCGTGGTCGCCCGATTCAACAAAGCTGGTTGCCTATCACACGCGGCCTGGATACGACCGGCAGGTACACTTTATCGAATCGTCTCCGGCCGACCAGGTTCAACCCAAGTCATGGACCACGAGCACGCTCACCGCAATGGGCGCATTCGAGCGATATTACCGAAAACCAGGGGACGCCGTAGACATCGCATACCCCGCGTTGTTCGATGTCGCAACGAAAAAAGAGACCGAGATCGATCATGAACTGTTTCCGAATGCGTATAGCCTTTCGACGCCAACGTGGTGGAAGGACGGACGTGGATTCACGTTCGAATACAACCAGCGCGGGCACCAGGCGTATCGTGTGATCGAAGTGGACGCGAAGACGGCCAAGGCGCGGCCCCTCATCGATGAAGAATCGGAGACGTTCATTTATTACAACCAACTTGGTACAGGGCTTTCGGCGGGCCGGCGATACCGGCACGACGTCAACGATGGCAAAGAGATCATCTGGGCCTCGGAGCGCAATGGATGGGAACATCTTTATCTTTACGACGGGATAACCGGCAAGGTGAAGAGCCAGATTACGAAGGGCGATTGGATTGTCCGCAACGTAGACCGGGTGGATGACGAGGCTCGGCAGATCTGGTTCGAGGCCGGTGGAATGATTCCGGGTCAAGATCCCTATTTCACGCAGTATTGCCGCATTAATTTCGATGGCACGGGTTTGACTAAATTCACGGAAGCCGATGGCAATCACACAGTGACGTTCTCGGGAGATCACAAGTATTACGTGGATTCATGGTCGCGCGTCGATCTGGCGCCCGTGTCACAGTTACGACGGACGGAAGACCGCAAGGTCGTACTCGATCTTGAAAAAAGCGACGCCGCGCCTCTCTTGGCCGCGGGCCTGCGTTTCCCCGAGGTCTTCGTAGCCAAAGGACGCGATGGGAAGACGGATATATGGGGGACCATCGTGAGGCCGACGAACTTCGACCCCAACAAAAAGTATCCGGTGATCGAGCAGATTTATGCAGGCCCGCAAGGGTCATTCGTGCCAAAAACTTTCAGCGCGGTTTCGAGCACACAGGCTCTGGCCGAGCTTGGATTCATCGTGGTGCAGATCGACGGCATGGGCACCAGCAACCGCTCTAAGGCTTTCCATGATGTGGCCTGGAAAAATCTGGGCGACGCAGGCTTTCCGGACCGAATTCTGTGGCACAAGGCGGCAGCGGCGAAGTATCCGTATTACGACATCTCGCGCGTTGGCATCTACGGAACATCGGCGGGCGGGCAGAATTCGCTAGGCGGGGTATTGTTTCATCCTGAGTTTTACAAAGTCGTGGTGACGAACAGCGGATGCCACGACAACCGCATGGACAAGATGTGGTGGAACGAGCAATGGATGGGATGGCCGCTCGGTCCCCAGTACGCGGCATCGTCCAACGTGGATAACGCCTACCGGCTACAGGGGAAGGCGCTGATTATCGTAGGCGAGATGGACACAAACGTCGATCCGGCTTCTTCGATGCAGGTAGTCAACGCGCTGGTTAAGGCGAACAAGCACTTCGACATGCTCTATATCCCGGGCCAAAATCATGGCGTAGGCGTTCTGGGGAGCCAGCATTATTTACAAGACTACTTCGTTCACAATCTATTGGGTGTGGAACCGCCGGATTGGAACAAGACTGCCCTTCCCGAGCCACCCGCCGATAACGGGAATTGAGCGGGGTTCGGCGCGGCTGCACAACGGCGCGAAACAATGTAGAATAGCCTCAATCCGGAAGATGTCAGGGGAATTCCGGGTAATCAATAACTGATCCCGACGATAGTCAGTCTGGCTCATCGCCGGGTTTCGTTACCTGGAGGGGATTATGAGGGGTTCCAGAGTTGCATGGCTACCGCTGTGCGCGTTGGCGTTGGGGAGAATGCTGCCAGCCCAAACGCCCGCCAAAGTTGACTTCGCAAATGATGTGCTACCGATCTTGCGACAGAACTGCGTGCCCTGCCATGGGCCCACCCAACAGAGCAGCGGTATGCGCCTCGATCGCAAGAGCGTCGTTATCGGCAGGCGCGGCGTAGTACCCGGCAACAGCGATAACAGCCTCTTGTTTCACCGGATCACGGGGACCGCATTTGGAATACAAATGCCTCCTACTGGTCCGCTGCGCCCCGAACAGATCGCCATCATAAAGAAGTGGATCGATCAGGGCGCGGATTGGCCGGACTCGCTGGCCAACGAAGTCGAACTGCCGCCCGCGAATCCCAAAGCTGTGGCCATGGTGGATGCGCTACACGCCGGCGACCTGCAGGGCTTCATGAAGTTCGTAGCCGAAGATCCTAAACTTCTCAACGCCCGAGGACCAGAGGGCTCCACACCATTTATGTACGCGGTGCTTTATACGGGCGCGCCTGTGCTGGAACGTCTGCTGAAGCAGGGCGCCGACGTCAACAAGCGGAATGACGCCAATGCCACGGCCTTGATGTGGGCGGCGTCGGACTTGGAAAAGACCCGCCTGCTGGTTGCGCACGGAGCCGACGTAAACGCGCGCTCGAGCGATATGCGAACGCCGTTGATGATTGCGGCCCGACGCCCCGGAAATTCGACGGGCGTTAAGTTACTTCTGGACCGCGGCGCGAATCCCAATCCCAACCCACATCCGGCCGCCGAATCGTCGCCACTGATTGAAGCCGCCACGGGTGGCGATGCTGCCAGCGTCGAATTGTTGCTCGGCCATGGCGCGGAGGTAAAGGGCGCCGGAGAGATGGCGCTCGAAGCCGCATACTTAGTGCGATGCTCAACATGCGCCGCCCTTGTAATGGCCAAAGGCCTCAGCAAGGAGGACTATACCGTCGCATTGACGAATACCGCAGTACTGGGAGACGCGAACGCCGTCCGGGAATTGCTAGACCGCGGCGCGGACGTTAAGGCCGTGGACCCTCTAGGCCGCACCGCGCTGATGTATGCGGCCGCATCCGATCTGCTTCCCTTAGATGTTGTGAAGCTGCTTGTCGAACACGGGGCCGACATCAATGCCACGGATTCGCACAAGTCGAGCGGCGATTCGGGACTTACCGTTCTCGACATCGCGAGACTGCATGGGGAAACGCCCATCACCCAGTGGCTGGTCAAATCCGGAGCCAAGGGTTCCAATGTCAGTGCTCCGGCTCTCAAGGCACGCCGCGAGAACACCATCCAGAACGCGATCCAGGCAAGTCTTCCCTTGATTCAGCAGGCGGATGCCAGTTTCGTCCCGAAGGCTGCCTGCGTGTCCTGTCACAACAACAGCTTCGCGGCGATCGCGGTAGGCGCCGCGCGTAGGAGCGGATTGCCGGTGGACGAGAAGACTTCGGCACAGCAGGTCAAAGCCAATATCTTCGGGCTGGAGAAACTGCGGGACTACCTGCACCAGGGATTTCTGGTTCCAACCGAGGATGTATTCGGTCAGTTCGTGGTGGGCTACATCTTAATTGGGCTCGACGCGGAGCATTACAAACCGGATCTCAATACCGATGCTGCGGTTATGTATCTGAAATCTCACCAGGCTGCCGATGGCCAATGGCCATACCCCGCCGCCGACACTCGGCCGCCGATTTGCTCAGACTACATCGGGCAAACGGCCATTTCCATGCGTGCGCTACAACTTTACGCGCCGAAAGTGGATAAGGCCGCGTACGATCAGTCGATTCAACTCGCCGCGTCTTGGATGGCGAAGGCGCGATCCACAAACAACGACGATCGAAGCTATCGGTTGATGGGCCTGGCATGGGCGGGCAAGGACAAGGACGCCACGCAAAAGGCTATGCGCGAATTGCTCGCCAAGCAGCGGGCCGATGGCGGTTGGTCCGATCTCGATTCGATGGAAAGCAGCGCCTTCGCTACCGGGAAATCGCTTTACGCGTTGCAAACCGCGGGATTGTCGCCGTCCGACGCCGCTTATGAGCGCGCCGTCAAATTCCTGCTGAACACGCAACAGGAGGACGGCTCATGGCACGTCAGGACGCGCGCGATGGCGTTCCAGCCGAACTTCGATGCCGGTTTCCCTCATGGCTTCGATCAGTGGATTTCCGCCGCCGGGACAAGTTGGGCGACTGTTGCACTGTCGCAGGCATCTCAGACGCGGACAGTGAAAGCGGCAGGAGAGCGATAATCGATCAATGAGCCTGCGACGACGGTGCTCGCCAATAACAATATTGGCATTTTGAGAGCTTGGCAAGGAATTGCCACGTCGCGCCACTTTGCCACGGTTTATTGGCTGTATATGGCAGAATTCGGCAACGAACTGACGTTGGCTGCGTTAGGCAATATCGGTGCGCCGCAGGCAGCCCTTACGCAGATGGTGGCTCATGGCGCGCACAAGACCCGCCCGGCCAACGGGGCGCCCTGACTCTGACGACGGGATCGGTTCTAGTCTTCTTTGCCAATGGCTCCGCGGGTCATTCCTGCGTTGTTATTGGAGCGCAAATGGCGGCGGGATATAACCAAATCGGATGGTAGGGGTTTGGCGGGGTGGATCACGGTTACTCCACCCATTCGACGACTCAGCTTCGATGGGGCGCCGGAAGTCATAAGCACCCGTCGTTAAGCGGCGGGACCTGGTATGACTTGTATGAAATTCCCGAGCTTACGGCGCGGGGCATTGTTCGCAGTCTGGCATTCTGAGTTTAGAATTTGCTCTGCCAAATCCAAAGGGCGTTCCGGTGGAGCCCATACACCAGACCTCGCACCTGAGCGGTTTCTCTTCCGGTTTGAGGCAAGTCTGAGTTTCGAATCGAAGCGCGCTTGATTGCCTTGGCGCAATCGAGCAGTTCCCGTGGCGAAACGCGGAGGCTAACGCATTGCGATTCAATCCCGGGCAATGGGCCGAAACCGTTCTTGGCGCGGCCAATAATCTTCCCGAGGCTCTTCCCCTGACGGATGAGGCATTGAGTCGCGAAAATGCTTATCCAGACCGCTGGTAGGTGCGCGCCTGTTCTATCAGCCACCGGTAAATTAACTCGCGCATCGAACCGCGTTCGGCGCTGGCAGGTTCTATGGCACATGAGGTCAGAGGCACAAAATGCACGAAGCCCGACTCGCCGTCATCTGCTAGCCCTCACGTCGTTGCGGTGTTTCGATAGCTAAGGGACGGAGACTGTGGCTCACGACGCATTCTCTACAACATTTGCGCTGTGGAAAACTGGAGAGGCTTCTTTTCGCCAGCTTTCAACACGCTCTCGTTATTTGTCCCGAAGATCGGCGTGTCGAATAACTGAAGAATTCCCGATTCGAGACCTAGATCGCAGGATTCGTAGCCCGTTTCGATGTACGTGACAGTGACGCCTATTGTTGTAAAGTATTGCTTGATCTCCAAGGCCCGCTCCGCAGCATTATTCTGGGAGCCCGTGCCTATCGCGACGTCCATAGGGCCATTGCTTGTGGAGTGATATTTTTTGATTTCCGATGGTAACTCCATCTGCTTGGATTTCCGGGGTATATCCAGCATCGCTGAAACAGTAGTGGTCTTCGCAATTACTTTTGGGGCCATTTTTGCTTGGCCGCCCAGGAAAACGGCCCCGGACCAGTTCGCGTCCTTTATCGACATTTGAAATGTTTCGAGTTGCGAGCCGATGGCTTCGATTGATTCCTTGACCGCATTCTTGCTCATGAAGTGGGCCAGGACAGCCGCTTTCTTATCCGGGTTGTGCATCGCCAGGCCAATGCAGGGTCCGAAACCCGAGGATTGCAGGTACCCTCGTTGATGTGGGGGATCGACCAGGAGGCCAAACATCCCCATGGGAATGAAGTTGGAAGTTAGATTCGTGCCCTGTTTTTTGCCGTGCTCAATGACCGTCATATTTAACCTCCGATTTCCTTTAGAGATCATACTTCAATCTTTTGACTACCGCGGGCTTGGGCGAATGCGGCTCCAAGTTTAAGGGGTGGAAGCGTTGCGATCCGGGGCAGAAGTACGCGGGGGCGACGGGCGGCCTTTTATCTGGTTTCGAAGCTTGTAAGGTTACTGGCGGAGAGGGGGGGATTCGATTCGTATCAGATACAATGCAGTCAGTAAAGTACAGATTACACGTTCCCAAGATGGCCGAATTTGCCACGGCTGCCAGGGTGCCTTGCACCATTTCACACCACGAGCCCCTTTTGGGGGAGGCTTCATTTCGAGAACGCGCCATCCGAGGCGATAGAAAACATTCACGCTATCATGTTTCAGGCGCGCCGCTATGGATGCCCTCTTCTTCTCGTATTCCCACAAAGACGAAGTTCTCCGCGATCAGTTGGAGACGCAGCTCACGATGCTGAAGCGCCAGGGCGTGATTTCCGTGTGGCACGACCGGCGGCTGATCGGAGGCGACCACCTCGATTCAGGCATCAGCAAGCGGCTTGAGGCCGCCGATATCATCCTTCTCCTCGTAAGCCCGGATTTCCTGGCGTCTGAATACTGCTACAGCGTCGAAATGATTCGCGCCCTGGAACGGAATACAGCAGGAGAGGCGCGTGTGATTCCGGTAATTTTGCGGCCTTGCGAGTGGCAGCACGCTCCGTTCGGCAAGCTTCTTGCCACGCCGAAGGACGGCAAGCCGGTAACGAAGTGGGCCGATCCGGACGAAGCATTTCTGGACATTGCCAAAGCGATCCGGGCTGCGGCCCGAAAGGACCCTTTGGGAAGCACGGCGAAGCCACAGCCAAAGGAAGTACCGCGCGCGGAAGAGCCGGCGGCCCCTCGTTCGAGCAACCTTCGCCTGAAGAAGATATTCACCGAGCGGGACCGCGATCAGTTTCTGGATGAAGCGTTTGAATTCATTGCGCGTTTCTTCGAGAATTCGCTGGGAGAACTGGCATCGCGTAATCCGGGCGTCGAAGGCTCCTTCAAGCGCATCGATGCTACTCGCTTTACCGCTTCGGTCTATCGGGGCGGTAAATCACTCACCCGCTGCACCATCCGGCTCGGCGGCCTTCACCATTCCGGGATCGCGTTTTCGCATGGCGCTGACTCCTCCGCGAACGGTTATAACGAGACCATGTCCGTCGAGGTCGGGGACCAAGCCCTGCATCTAAAACCGTTGGGGATGGCGATGATAGGCAACTCGGCACGCGACAAGGCGCTCAGCCTCGAAGGGGCGGCGGAGTATTACTGGCAGATTTTCATCGAGCCCCTGCAGCGCTAAATTACACCGGGAAACAAGCGGAAGTTCCTGTGGTACTTCCGATACATTGGGACATTGGAGCACTCGCCGATTTGGGACAATGCGCGGGGCCGCGCGGACCTGCCACAACAAAACCATCAAACAGAACGTAAAATTCGCGGCGACCTAGTGGTCGTGGCGGTGGTGAATATCGGGGAAATGCAAATGGGCGTGTTCCAGCCGGTCGTGTCGGTGCGGATGAGAATGCGGCTCGCCTGGTGGATCGTCGGCCTCGTGTTCATGCTGATGATGCTCGTCATGGACGTGCCTGTGCTCATGTCGGAGGGGCTCGTGAACGTGGGTGTGTTCATGGCGCTCCGTGAAATGCAGCCACAGTCCCACCGCCATCAGAAGAGCGGCCGCAAAAAGCTGCATGGACATGGGCTCACCGAGGACGAAGACTCCCAGACCGGCACCAAAGAAAGGCGCGGTAGCGAAATAATTCCCCGCGCGCGCCGTACCAAGGACTCGCAGAGCACTTATATAGAGGACCAGACTCAGGCCGTAGCTGATAAATCCCAGAACGGCCCCACCCGCTATCGCCGTTGGAGGCGGTGTGGATTGCCTGGTGATGGCTGCGATCGCGGCATTTACGGCACCGGCGGTTAGCCCCTTGATCATCGCGATACGGACAGGGTCCGCATCCGAAATCTTCTGGGTGAAATTATTGTCGAGCGCCCAACACAGACAGGCTGCAATGATCGCCAGGGGGCCGGACATGCCGGCGAGGGTGGCTGGTCCGTTCCATGCAAGCAACACGCCAGCAGCGGCGATGGCAGCCATACCCAGAACGATGCGCCATCCCAGATTTTCGTGAAAGACGGACCAGGCGATTAGGCCGGTAAACACCCCTTCGAAATTTAACAGGAGGGATGAGCTCGAAGCTGGCGTCTTCTGCAGGCCGATCAGAAGGAACACGGGCGCCACAACACCGCCACAGATGATCGCAGCTGTCAGAAAAACGAGGTGACGGTACTGAAGCGGCGCTTCTGTCGGGGCAGTGCGGCGGCTAAGCCATGCACGGATCGCGAGCCCGACACCCGATCCCAAATAGAGCCACGCCGCGAGCCACTGCGGACGCATCTCGCCCAGAAAAAGCTTAGCAACCGGAATGCTGATTGCAAAGAGAAGCGCTGCGACAAGCGCCTTCGCGATTCCGGCACGGTAGGGAGACGATGGCATATCGCGCTCTTACCGGAGAATACCAGCCTGTGTCGGGGGGGTGCCGGCACCATGCATAGGTCCAATGAGCAAAGTTTCCCAACGCTGGCGCGCCCCCTTCTCACTGAATGACAAAGATGCGAATCTCGGAGCCCTGCGAGCCCTCTCGCCGAACGGCAATGAACAGGCGGCCGAGCGCGGGCGAAAAGAACCCAGTGCGCGCGCCCTTAACCGTTGCAACCTTAGCGGCGATGGTGTAGCGATCCGGGTCTTGCTGCTCATAAACCCAAACACCCCCATCGCCCCCGATCGCATAAACCCGCTTCCGGGCGGAATCGTAAAACACATCATCGGAATCTCCGATGGCGGTTGCGTCGTGACGATCTTTCCCGTCGAAGTATCGAAAACGAGGAGCCGCGCAGGACTTCGACACACAACCATTAACCGATGGTTCGCTTCGTCAAGCGCCATGGGATAATTCGATTCCGCGCCGTCCGTCTTCCACGCACCAATCACTTTCCGCGTAGTGCGATCCAGGACGCCGATTTTCTGTGTCCTGGGAAGATTCACGAAGATTCGGGGTCCACTCGTTTCCAGTTGAAAGGATTCCGGGTGCGCATCGATCGCGATTTCGCCTACTCTTGCTCCTTCGTCATCAACCGCTGCCAGAGCGCCCCCGCCTATCCCGAGTGGGCCGCCTCCGTAACCCACCCAGATCCGATCGTCGTGAGCATCGTAACGCACGTTGTCGGCGTTGTCGTGGTACGGAATTGTCTTGATGACCTCATATGACGCTCCATCCACGATGCGCAACGTACCGTCAGCCCGGTTTGCCACGTAGATCCGGTTTAGGCGCGGCACAAACGCGATCCCCTGTGGTTCCCGGAGACCTGAAATGGTACGGAGCCTTTTCCCGTTCTTGATGTCGATCACTTCCAGCGTGTTGTTTCCCAGGGCGGCGACAAAAAGGCGCTGTCCCTGGACGTCGATGGCTAAGTGATCGATCCGGCCTTCGACATTTGGCAGTGGGACTGTGGCGATTAGCCGGAGAGGGTCGTTTGGTTGGGCAATCATGAGGCAGGGCACGAATACAAAGACAAAGAAAAGTCGCATCATAAGGGCCTAATTGTGAATGGCTTCGTAGACGATCATCCGCGCGACCGGCGCGCCCATTTCTTCCTGTTCGGGCGCATACACGCGATGCGTGGCGGTGTCGATCGCCAGGCTGTGGACGGATTTTTCCACGGGAAAGTCTTCCAGTTTGCGGTAGTGGTCCGGGTCGTCTTCGTGATAGACGCCGATCACACCGCTAGAACACGCAGCGTAGATTCGGCCAATCACAGGGTCGTATTTGATCACGTCGGCTCCCTGCGCGAGAGGTAGGTGGGCGACGGCTCGGTGCGTATCCAGAGCGAAAACGGTCATCGTCCGGTTTCCACCACACAGCAAGAATGCCCGATGATGCTCGGAATCGATAGCCATTCCGTGGTCATACCTGGCAGCCTTGGACCGGATAGGTGCCGACAACCGTGTCCGTGGCCGGGTCGATTTCCGCGACTTCATTCGTGGTTCGAAGCGAGATGAATACGCGGCGGGCAATTGCGTCATAGTCCGGCGTGCCGGTCTCGCTGTTGAACTTGATTGTTTTCACGATCTCATCTTTATTGACATCGATTACCGAGACAGCGTTGCCCAGCGTGTTCACGACGTAGGCTTTCTTGAAGGGCGCCGCGTAGGCGATGCCATTCGGCTTGCTTGCAGTAGGCAGTCTCTTGACAACGCGAAACAAAGAGAGGTCCACGACGCCGACCTTCTCTTCACCCCAATCTGACGTGTAATCAGAGGGTCGGGTTTTCAAATCCCTCCGCCAGCTCCACTTAATTCCTTATGTTAGAAGACTTGCGTCGGAATGAACACCCCTCGAATCTGCCGAAGATCCCGGCGTGAGCGGCGACAATTTAAACTTCTGGCCCTGTAGGCGGTTGCTTTGCTTGATATTCTCATTCCTAATATGCAGCCACCGTGAGATTGAGACATGCCGTGGAGGTGACTAGACTCGGGCGGCTGCTTGGTAACATTTCATCACTGCAGATGGGCGATTCGTGTCACCTGGACAATAACCATCGGCGGATGTATAAACTGTATGAAGTCTATGGCCCTTCCTATTCGGGTGAACCCAGTACCACAACCAGCTCTTAAGCGACGTGGTACATCCCCCAATGCGCGAATGCTACTGGCGATTGCGGCGATCACCGCCGTCATCTTCACGCCAACCGGCAATATTCTCACAACCCTACTGACGCGCACGTTCTTTCGGGAACCCGTCGCGCACGGCTTCCCGTCCATTGCTCCACGGGACGCGCAGCCAATGAGCCCTCCAGGGCTACCGGAAAGCCCGAATGGGAGTCCGGCAATGCCGCGCGCGCCATTGCCGCACAACGGCCTGCCGGTCAACTCCGCCCGTGCGCCACTTATTTCGAGATCCAAGGACGCGCAATTAACAAACCAATCATTGCCGGAACAGCATGCGGAGATCGCGATCGATCTCAAGATGGAACTAGAAGATCTTACAGACCGTTTGACAGCCTTGCGAGCGACGCTAATGCAACGCACGTGGGATCTCGGCAATCTCCCCGTCAAACCCGAAATCACCAGTGCGCTTTATACCGCGAAGACCGATCTGCGCCAGGCCGACGAAGCCCTCGCGCGACAGGACTATTCGATGGCGCGCGCGCGGCTCCAACGCGCCACCACCACCTTGCAGTATCTCGAAAAACTCTAAATATCGAGGAGCAATAGCACCGTGTTCACACGACACCAGCAGAACCTCCCCAGACTTACGGCACTTGCCGCCCTGGTCGCGATAAGCGGCATGGCGCAAGAAAGCGAACTCACGACGCTCGCCACCAGCCTAGCGTCACAAGTAAAGCGGCGGGCCCGCGATCCTGTTGCCATCATCAGCATAGCGAACAACCGTTCCTGTCCCGCCTTCAGCACATATCTTGTCGGAAGACTTAATATTTACCTGAGTAAGAATAGCGCCGACATCGAAGTCGTTACCCGCGAGCGCGTTGAGGAGGTTTTTAAAGAAATCAACTTAGCTCTGGGCAAGAATTACGACGCCGCGACATTCGCCACCGTCGGCAAACACTTGGGCGCTCGATCGCTGATCCGCGGCACATACACCCTGCAAGCTCAAGCCGCGACGATCAGCGTCGCTACAGAAATCCTTGACGTTCAAACCGGACGTATTATCGGCGGCGAGATCGCTACGATCCCTTTCACGACCGACCTCAAAACTCTCCTCGATGGCTGCATTGCGCCTACGGACACTCCGCAGAAACAGTCCGTTGAGACGGATCGTGAACAATCGAAGTCGCAGACCATTCGCGCAGGAAAGCTTGAGGTTACTCTCCAAGGATGCAGCGCGGAAGCCGAAGGAGTCCTCTGCAAGGCGCTCGTAACGAATACTGGAGAGGAACGGCAGTATTGTCTTGTCAGTCAAGAGTCGGACATGATGAGCCGCATGATCGACGAAGCGGGGAATGTGAAGATCGCGAACTACATCTCCCTGGCAGAGAAGCGGGGCAGCTTTTCGTGGGTTTGCGCACGCCTTCCCAATGGGGTACCCGTGAACAGCAGCCTTCTCTTCTCCAACCGGCAGTTATCTAAGGGCAGGAAAGCTCCTTCCGACAATGCCGCCAAGCCGGAACGCTTGCGTCTGGTGGAATTAGGATTCGACGTTCTCAGTTACGGATCTCGAAGCCCGACATCATTTTTCGCCCGCTTCACTAACGTTGAAATCACTCAATGAAGATCGCCGCTGTTTCTCTCTTTTTGCCTAATCGCATGGCTCTCAACATATCCGGCGATTCGTAATAGTTGAAGATCCGCCCGATTCTGCCTGAAGCGCGGGAACTCCCGCAGCAGCGTCGGGAAAGTTCAACGGTCTTTCCCGAATCACCTAGACTAGCAGTTTGCGGAAAAAGGAGTCAAAGCAAGAGCTTGCCGCTACTTGATTTATGCCGAAGAAAATTATGCGGTCGATAACTGCTTAGTAAGCAGCTAACTGCTTGCTGCTGCGGCCCGTTTTGTCCGTTTGCGTCGCGCGCTGGCACACTTCTCCTTTTGACTCATTCGGTTTCAACCGATCTCGCCAGTAGACCTCGCATTCCGACCAGGTTGTACGTCGCCGATGCGAGGTGAACACCCATCCACCTTCGCGATGCTGCGACGCCTCACCTTTCTCATCAGCGCGAATCGTCTTCAGCCATCCGAAGCATTCTTCGATGCCCTTTGGTTTCCGCTGGTTCACCACGTCGCCTTCCGAGCGGGTCGTTCTCCCGTCGATTGCACTGCCGCCATTCCGTTTCACGTTCCGCGCCACATGCGACGTCACCTTCAAATGCCGCACGGCGACATAGTCCTTCGTGTCATACCCCTTGCCCGCTCCCACCGTTACCCGACCAGTACTCGGCATCTGCTCCAACATCACCAACGCCGCATCCCGCTCTGCCGTGCCGTTGGCCGGAAATACCTCCGTGTTCACGATCAGGTCGTTACAGTTCTCCGTTAGCAGATTGCCCTTGTAGCTCAGCTTGGCTTCCTTGCCGCCGCCTTTACGCGCCAGCAGTGCTTTCCGAGTCAGCGGTCGACCCACGTGTTTCGTTGCGGCTGGTCATTGCCCGCCATCTCGTCCGGCTGCTGCTCAGTGTACCCGCTGTGGATTGCGCGCCGGGTAACCTTCCGCGTCCAAATCCCGGTCAACGATACAGAACGCTGGCGCGAGTGATTCGGGACGGTTCGCCAAGCGCGGATCTATTTGCCGATGGTCGCCACTATGCTGCGGCAGCACTTCTGCGACAGATGGTTGAAATCGAGTATCTTGCACGGGCTTTCGAAACAAGGGATGGTGACGCCCGACGGTGGCTGCGGAGCGATGAAAAGGAGCGGCCAAACTTTTTCAAGCCCGCAAAACTACGAGCCGCTGCACTGGGACAATTTCGCGGCAAAGACTACGGTTACCATTGCGAACTGGGTGGGCACCCAGTTGCAAAGGCAAGTTTGGTGCTCGCAGGGGATCAAGCGGTAGCTCAGCTTCTCCTATCAGATTTGCTGGGGCATGTCGGACGTATTTGGGATCATTTGGGATCACCTCGTACGATGGGCAAGGGAGAAGGGAAATGGAGCGCCGATCTTGAAGCACGCCAGCAAGATGTCGGACAGATTCATGGATTGGAAAGGCAAAGACACTTTGGTCGATCTACCGCCGCCGCCCTAACCGGACCGGTCAATATGATCCTCGACGCGAACAGTCGATACTGCCGTCGCCATCGCCGCGAAACAGCAAAGCGGCGCGAAAACCTAAGTAAAAGTAAGCGTCCGGTGAACACCGCCTTGTTGAGACAGCTATGGCGTAGCGATCCTGGTGGTTATCTCTCTGAGGTATAGTGTTCGGTTGAGAAGTCGCTAAATGAACAGGAAAGGCTCTGCTTGCGCTCCTTGCTGGCCTTCTGCGTGAAATGCTCGCTGGTGCGGCCGAGGCCAATATCGAAATGTGCGGAGAAGCTTCGCCGCCATCGGCTGTGATGTCCGGATTCGAAATGTTCGTCGCGCGTCGCTACCTGCGCACGCGCCGGAAGGAGAAGGTGATCTCTGTAATCACGGTGCTCGCAGTGATCGGCGTGGCGGCGGGCGTGATGGCGCTTGTCATTTCCCTCGCTCTCAACAACGCCTTCCAGAACCCTGTGACGTGGATTACTATCGGTCTGATCGAGCTGGTTGCCGCGTTGAGTATCCTGAGTACGCTTTCGAGGATTGTACTCGCCAAACAGAAGGACATCGCGGTGCTCATGTCAATGGGCGCGCGGCATTCGCAAATCCAGCGGATTTTTGCGATACAGGGCGCCATAATCGGCGCAGTGGGGACGGCGATCGGTCTGGTGCTCGGGTACGGAGTGTGTGACTTCGCTGATCATATAATTCGGTTGGACGAAACGGTTTACAGGCTGGGCTTCGTGCCGCTCAATCCTCGACCGATGGATGGCGTCTGGATCGCAGGGGCCGCGCTCGGCGTTAGCCTCATTGCAACCCTCTACCCCGCGCGTAAGGCTACGCGCATCACTCCGGTCGACGTCCTCCAACACAAATAGGCCCGATTCCGAAGTCGCCAAACCGGACCACCGTTTCCTAATTTCTTACCGAAGTCTGCGGACCGCAGTCGACCAGAATTCTGGCGGCGAAGAGTTGTCGAGATGGAGTAAGCCTCTCGTAAACCGCTGCCGGGAAGCGACCGCGAATGTGTGGTATTCGCGGATCGCTTAATCAAGCTTGGGCAGGAGAATCGATTGGCTTCCAGTTGTGGGGAAGCAATTCGCTCAACCGAGTGATGGAGTGCGACGGGATGCGCGAGAGCACGTCGCGGAACCAGGCAAACGGCTCGACGCCGCACCGCTTGCAGGAAGCGATGAAGCTTCGCAGCACCGCAGCCGTCTTGCCGCCCGCGTCGCTGCCGAAGAAGGTCCAGTTGCCGCGGCCCAGCGCGATGTCACGGTTGGCCCGTTCCGTGGCGCCGTTGTCAATCTCCAACTCGCCGTCTTCCAGAAAGCGCGTCAGCGCCTCCCACTGATTCAGCGCATAGCGTACCGCGGCGCCGGACGGACTCTTCGGCAGAACCTCCGGCTGCAACTCCAGCAGATACTGGTGGAGCTTACCGATCAGCCGCGTCGATACTCGCTGGCGTAATGCCAACCTTTGTTCCGCCGACAGCGACAGCACCTTGGCGCGCTCTTCCACTGCATACAGACGTGCGATCAGGTGCAGCGCCGGTCCCATGTGTGGTTCGTCGGATTCCAACGCCTTGAACAGATACCGCCGCGCGTGCATCCAACACCCAACTTCGGTCATTCCGCGTTGGGGCTTGAAAAATGCATCGTAGACGGAGTAGGCGTCCGCCTGCAGATACCCGTTGTATCCTTCCAGAAACTTGGCCGGGCCGGCGCGTGCGCGTGTCGGAGTGTAGTCGTAAACGATCACCGGATGGTGAGCATCTCCGACATACGGCCAGATCCGTCCGATCCTGGCGAAGGAAAGTTTCCGGTCCAGCACCTTCACGCTGGTATCGTCGGTGCCGATCACCTTGGAACTCAACACCTCCTTCTTCATCAACTGGTACAAAGGATCGAGTAGTTCCGCGCATTGCGCCACCCACCCGCCCATGGTTTTGCGCGAGATGTCGATGCCATGCCGCTCGAACATCTTCTCTTGTCGGTGCAGCGGCTGGTGGTCGGCCCATTTCGCAACGATCACTTGCGCCAACAAGCTCGCTCCCGCCGTACTTTTCTCAATCGGTTGCGGCGGCTTGGTGGCGGTCCTCACGGTGCAAGCGCAGGCGTACTTCAGACAAACGTCCTGAATCACCTTCATCGAGGCCGGAATGTATTCGTAGCGTTCGCTGGTCTCTTCGGCAATGAGCCGCATGTCCTTGCCGCAGCAATCGCAGTGCTTCTCCGAATCAGCCAGGTCGTGAACGATGCGTTCGCGCTTCAGATGCCGTGCCAGAGGTTGCCGCCCGCCTCGCTTCTGCTTTCGCGTTTCGTCCGGTTTCGCCCCGGCTCCGCCATCGCCATCGAGGTCATCGTCATCCTCGTCGGCCGCGGATTCGCCTTCTGCACTTCGTGCCTGCCAGGACGCCTCGAAGAGGGCCAGTTGCTCTTTTGACAATTGCTCACTCTTGCGGTTGCGCGGCGCTTCCAGTAATTCACGCAGCAGACTCTGATACTTGTTTTGCTCGGTCAGGGAACGATCGAGTTGTTCGGCCAGATCCACAACGATCTTCCGCAGCGTCTCTGCATCCCGCGGCAAGCTGTTCGGATCGATGGCCACCGTGCATTTAGCTTAAGCGGAAACCGCTCCAGTTCCAAGTAAAAACAATAGTCGATAGAAATGTTTTATGCGCCGTTTCGCCGGTACCGTTTACGCCGTTTCGCTGTGCTCAGATCGATGCCGCTCAGCAGCGCTCCCAATTCCTGTGCCGTAATCTCCCGCTGGCGGTCCACACCACCGGCGCCGAACGGAATCGCGTATGTCCCTTCCTCCAATCGCTTGCTCCAGACAGCGAAGCCATCGCGATCCCAGTAGAGAATCTTCACCCGGTCCTTGCGCCGGCTTGCAAATACAAACAGGTGTCCAGCGAAGGCATCCAACTCCAGGTGGTCGCGGACCAGCGCCTGCAAACTGTCAAAGCTCTTGCGCATATCGCACGGCGTGAGACAGAGGTACACCCGCACGCTGGCTGGCAGGTGGATCATCCCCGCAGCACGTCCACCACCGTCCGCAAGGTCGTGAAGTCAACCCCGGGGCCGATGCGCAGTCGCTCGCCGGTCGCCAGCACCAATTCCAATACCGCCTCCGCCGTGCGCTCCTGGTGGCGTGCGCTCCTCTCCACCAGGGCGAACCGCACCGGCATTTTTTCCTGGAGCCGTTTCCGCCAAGCGTAAAAGGAGTACTCTGTCAGCCCTTGCTCCTTGCAGAATTGTTTCACGGACATTCCGCTGCGCTGTTGCGCAGCGATTCGTTCGGCCCACTCGTCGGCTTTCGGGTTGGCCGGCTTCTCCTCGCTCACGATGTCGCTCATGACACCACAATGCGGCCTCCGCTGGTACGTCGGGAAGAGCGGTTCACGAGACGCTTACGGCACAACCGCAATCCCAACGCAACGCCGAACCGCAGAGACAACAGGCTCAACGCCCGCAACCCATCCAACAGGCGCCGCAGCAAACCCAGCGCGGACGACAGCCGGAGCCTGCGCAGCAAGCACAGCCAGCGCAACGTTCGCAGCCGGCCGCACAAGAACCGCAACGGACACGGGCAGAGGCGTCCGCGTGGCAACAAAAGAGAGGATGGGCGCCGCAGGGTTCCTGGCAGGCGCACACCACCTGGCAGCAGGGCGGCAGTCAACAATGGGGTAGGGATCATCGAACGTGGGCGCAGCGTGGAGGCTATGGCGGGTTCTTCATTCCCCAGGTCAGCTTCAATCTCGCCTTCGGGAATCGCCATTCGTTCGGCATAACAGACGTCCCACGATGTACATGGGATACCCGCGCTTCGCATATCGCGGTTATTCGTTCCTGCTCGTAGATCCCTATCCCGGATACTGGGCTGCGAACGGTACGAAAGCGATAACCTTTACATCACTTATGAGAACGGGTATTACCTATACGACGCCAGGTATCCCGATGTAGGACTCGCGATCACAGTTGTCCTGTAGCTGAGTGGCTCGCTCATTGATATTTTTCGACCACCACGAATGTAATGTCGTCGGTTTGCGCCATGCTTTCAGTGAACTCCTCGATGGCTCGCAAGAATTCTTGCTCGATTGCGGCACCTCCCGAGGGCGCCTTTTGCCGAATGATTTGCAGGAGTCTTTGCTCTCCGAACATTTCCTGTCTCGATAGTTCACGCTCTGGCTGGGCTCGGCGACTGCATTTCCAAGGGCATCGATTCTCTCCGCCTTGATTCCGAGCTTCCGCATCCGATAAATCAAAGTCGTCCGCGGTAGACCGAGGCGAGATGCCGCGCCGTTGCGCCCCACGATGACCCAGTTGACCTGCCGAAGCGCCTCCAGAATGTGCACGCGTTCCGCCTCCGCCAGGGTGCGGACTTTTTGGGCCGGGTCGCTCGCGCTCGCGGCCAGCCGGTGGCGTTCCGTCGGCGGCAGCCTCAGTTCCAGACCTGCGGACATAATAACCGCCCTCTCAATGACATTCTGAAGCTCGCGGATATTGCCTGGCCAGTCGTGACGCTGTAATCTCGGCGGTCATCGGCGTGACAGCCGGTCTGTCGACCGCCGATGATACGGGCCGCCGCTTATCTGATCGGGGTCGCCGCCGCGGTCCAGCTCGCGATCTTCCCCGTATGGCTCGGAGCTGCTCTGGTTCTGGGCCTGCCCGATCATGCGGTTCTATATCCAAGGTTGCTCAGCTTCGGTATTAACCTAGTGACCATCGCCGCCGCCGGAGTAGGGGCCTACGCCATGCTGCACCTCGGCGGGGGGCGCGGCTGGAGTTCTCCCCGGACCGGACCGCGTACCCGCTAGGACCTGTCCGGCTTTCAACGGGACGTACGCGCTTTGTGCTTGCCGGCGCGGGGAGACGAGCGTTTCGCGGGCGCTTTGCGCGCGGTCGATTTCTTCCTGGCTGCCGCTGCAGCGGGCGAATCGGCCCGGCCGCGTGATTTCGCCACCATCGCGTGTTCCGCATCGGCCGGGATACCGTCGTTCAGAAGAAGTGGTTCTAAGAGTGCGGCCACACCTCCTCGGCCGCCAAAATGGCCGGCAAAGGCAAGGGTGATGTTGTACCCTGCACACATCTGTCGCAAAGAGGATATTGTGCAACAATGGCTTCGCACGGGGCCGCGATATTGATTGACGGATCCATGTCCTACTTATCGGCCAACCGTCTGGCTCGGCTCAGACAGGTGGACTTTGATCGGGGTTTTGCAGGCACACTGCTCCATTCCACACCAACTCAGTCAGACATGCCAGTACCTGGTCGAGAGGTAGCTCAGCGCCAAAGGCATTCAGCAAGTGTCCAACTGTAGCGTTCCGTCGATCAAAGATCGTCTCAAGCAGCTTAGATAATACTTCGGGAAAGACCAGCGGCCTCCCATCCACAAAGACGCAGCATGTATCGTCGACTTCCGAGTGGACTATAGAACTCGCTTCAGGAAAACGGAGGAGGGGGAGCGCCACACACTCTTCCGACGGCATCCTCGGTAACTTCTCGGCACTCCACGGGAGACAGAATCGCCTGCGGGCTTCCGCGAAGCGGCACAGTTCGATCAAAAAGCCGAGAATCAGCCCAGGATCCGTGCATGCATCGACCAGCGTTCGCTGGACGCTGCTCAAGAAATTGCCCCGCGCCTCAAGTGAACCGAAATGGGGAATGTTCCAACGTAGTGTGTGAACCGCCGCGAGCCGTTGAGTTAGACCGATTACGGCGTCTAGCGCAGTAGGATGCTTAAACCTCAGCCCCAGGCAAAGCGCATGGTCGCCGACCGGTTCGCTCCGCACCCACCACCCGCGCGGCGCGTAGAGAAGATCGAAGGCATTCAGAATTCCATGCCAGGCAGGCTCGCCGACCGGATCGGTGATATTGTTCGGTGTTACTCGCGTGGGAGGATACAGTGCCCACTCGCGCCCTCCCTCGATTTGAATAATAATGAGATCCTGATCGTTCCAACGCCCAGGCGCTGCCGGGGAGTCAAAACAGTTCGCAAATAAGTCCGCCTGCACCGGTAACCGAAGTCCGCCCTCTAGCGTCTGGCATAGTGCGCCGACGGGCTCGTGAAGCTCATTGATGCACTGGATCGCCAACACCGCGCCATCCCTTAATAGTGATGTTAATTCCCGGACGAGAGGTCGTGGGTACCCGCTAGCGCCAGCACCGCAGTACAGATCCCCCGGCAGTTCTTCTCCCCCTTTCACAACGCGCAAACGCGGAAACGAGAGTCCCCCGAACTCCAGGAGGCGGTTCAGATCGCGCCAGGAAATCAGATTCGTAAACTTACCGGGCTCACCAGGAAGGTGTAAGGCCGATCTTCCTAGAATTTCTCGCAGAAAGCCGCTTGCCCCGTGAGGCGCAAAAAGAGCATCTAACGTTAGCATCGAGGTTTCAACTTTAGCGTCATCGCGGGTCGTTCCAGGTTGTCGCTCTGCTTCTTAGCTCCCGGTACGGACCGTCCGCCCATCTCGCACAACTGGCCCTAATGGCTTCGCTCGCCCGGCTTCGCTTATCCGCTACATCACTTTCGAACAGGGAGGTCGGATGCTTTGCATCCAGCCGAAATGCCTCATTCACGGCCCGCTCACCTTCCTCGGAAAACGACAGATTGAAGAATTCCGCGATTTCCTTCAATACGTCGGGCGTAATTTGAGAATAGTCGAGAACGCGGCATCCAGCGTCTAAAAGTCCAATGGCATCCGTGCAAAAGCGACCGATAATCCAAGCCCAGAACTCTATGTGTCCCCCAGCCACGACTTCCGGCGGCGGCGGTACCAAACGCCAGATATCCGGGGAGTTATACGACTCGAGAAAAAATGCCGGGGTTATCGCTGCGATCGAAACTAGCACTTCAACCGGATCGCGTATAAGAACCAGGCACGGCGTTGCCGGCAGTGCCATTCGAATCGCCCTCATGAGCACAAGACCCTCGGTGCCGCACTTGACTACGACCGGTCGCGGCGCAGTGTTTCCCTGGTAGTGGGAGAAAACAGCTGTCAGCGGTCTAACCAAGTTATTGCCTACCCCAGCCCAGTATTGGGACGGTGATCCGATCCAATCGAAGAGCCTCGCAAAAATGGGAATCTCACTCAGCACAACCGCACGCTCTGCCCCTCGGAGGGCATTTGTGAGCAGAGTCGAGCCACAACGGGTGACATGAATAATGATGCCAGAGGGAATGACGGACCGGCCACCGGCGGCGCGTTCCACCGCTGAAAGTTCCGTCTCACACTCAAGCGTCGGGTACTCGCCGTTCCGGCGGAGACTGCTGGCGGTCGCGGCAAAGAACGGCTCCGCAAGGCGCAAGTTCCGGGCATCTAACCATCGAACGACCTGGGTCTCTACCGAAATATGGACCGGCAACCAGCCGTGAATATTACTCATGCCCGGCCACATCTCCGGCTCGTTCTGTTTTGGTGGCACCCACTTTGTCCGAGTATCCGGTATTATCATAGGGCTTTCCGATTCGATGAAGAGCTAAAGGCTACAAGTGATGGGCTTTGGCAGCCTCTGAGGGCAATAGAAGTTTCAGTTTCCGGTAGGTGTTCGTTCCGCCGAGTCAACCACGATGACGCGTAGATCCTGCGTCGCTGGCCTCAACTCTAATCCGAGTTGCTCGCGCAGGGCGGCGAAAAAAGATGGGCCATCGGGTTTTCCGCCTACGTCGTCGGATTCAACCCATATTAGAGACAGCGAAAACTTGCCGCTTAACTGCGTCCTGTCGACGGCGGGACGATCAAGGTACTGCGATAGTCGTGCGGCAAACTGGGGCATCGATTCATTAGTTACGAAGAGGTTCTTTGCGCCCACAAGCCCCAACTTCTCGGCGGCCTTCCGCTGCTCTTGCATCAAACCCGACATAACGACGGCGCGGTCTTGCCCCCCGGGCTGAACGCTCTGTGTGCTGAACTTTGGGCCGCCCTTAGAAAGGATAAGATCATAAACACGGAATGGCCGGGACCCAATGTGTTCGTGGAGGAGGAATCGTTCAGCGAGAAGTTGCTGGAGCATTAGCTTGCATCCCCCCACAGTCGTCTCTGGAGGGACTTTGGCGACGATGGAATAGCGCTGCTCATCCATCCACGGCGGCCCGGATATTTGAAACGACTCGACATCGTACGCGCGCTGGACGAGCATCCTCAATGTCACTCCTCGATAATCGATACGTTCCGGGTGGCCGGTCCCGGGTCCACCCTGAAATCGCAGGCGCATCTCCCCTTGCATTGGAATGCTAGGTTGTAATCCCAAGGAGCCCGAATCGAGCTTGACAGACGCCACCTCAAAGGAAGGAGCCGCCGCCGGCTGCTGGGCGCTCGCCGACGCGAGCGCCACAAATCCCAAACTCAAGCAACGTAACATATCGGTTATCGGCAGAGGGACTTGACCCGAGCAAAGACCTCATTCTGTTGACTCGCTGGGATTAGGCCGACCCAGACGTTCCTAACTAGGCGGGATGAGTCTTCAAGCGCTAACGTCGGCGTACCAGAGATGCTAAGGCTAGGAAAATCCGCGACGTCCACCCCATCCACCCTTAACTTTTGATCTGCGAGGTAGCTGACAAGATCTTCGCGTCTTTCGCGGGTCTTAGGGCCAACGGCGACTAACTTGACATCGCATCCGTTATTTTCGGATGCAAAGGCAGCCAGCTGCCGGTAAAACTCCATGCTTTCACGACAAAAATGGCAGTCTTTTGACATGAAGAGTGCAATTGTGGCCCGCCTGCCGACTGGTAATGTGGCCGGGAGAGGCAGCGGTTTTCCACCGAGCCTCCGCGCCGCCTGAACACTCGCGCCCCCATCTGCAAGCGCAGGCGAGAAAAACCGACCATAGATATTGCTGCCCGCAACAGCCACGGCCGCAATTATAAGAACGATGTTGGTCACTGTTTCAAGTCGCTTCATGTGTAGCTCTGCTCCAAATGCAATCTACCATAGCCCTACTACCTGCCGCCGTCAACAGCCCGAGAACGGCACCGCAACGCGGGAGGAGCGAGCCCCCCTGGAGACGCGGTCCAACACTTATCCAGGAATTTCGGGCTCGCAATCCTGCGAGACAGTCTCCGCACGGAGCCGCGCTACAAACCCTATGGCGTCCTCGCCGGGTCCGCCTCCTGCGATCCGCTCCTCACCACCTTAACGTAACGCCCAAGCACCGTCCCGCTCGGAATCGAGTCGAACGATCGAAACCGACTGCCTGCCAGCTACTGGGGGGGGCAGGGCGACCCAAAGAAACTGCAACTGTAGGGATTTTGAGTGCCACAACAAATTTGCAGCTGGCCACAAGAGGGCAGCCCAGGAAGATTACTGGAGTAACAGCTTCTACAAGTGCCATAACTGAAACAGACAAACTGATTAGCCAGGGCTGGTTGTGCCGCCGGAAAACTCGCCAGTGCACTTACCACTAGCCCGTTTCTTACCGTCTTAAGACTTAACATATCGTTCGCGACTCCTCTCTGATCGATCGACGTTAAAAACATCGGAACCTTGCCGTCCCGGCGCGTGGGGCTGGCACGGCAAGTAGCAGCTAGACAGTACTGTAGAAACAAGAGAGTATCAATCGGGATTTCACCTGCTTAGATAGAGAGACGGCTACGCGCCGGGTTTTTGGCTAGTGACCTGTCGCAATAAAGTCGTTCGGGACCTTTATTCTCCAGGTGATGTCGGAATACTTCTAGCGGAACGGGCTGGGTGCCTGGAACAGGCACCCGGATATATCACATCAGTTTGCTGGCTTGGTTGTTTTTCAGATGTCAATACTTCGCGCGCGATCACGTCCGTTCGCTTCCGGGGGAAACCTGATGTTTTTCATCGAATCGGCCACGGTCAGTAGTTCCGATTGGGTGGACGGCCCGGAATCGCTCGCGCGGGCAGCGGTCGTGCTCGACGTTACCAGAGGCGTGGCGGCAGGGACAAAGCTTAGCGTAGCCGCGTGGCGGCAATTTTATATTACTTAAGCGCCATCGTGTGTAGTGGCGTCCGGTCTCGCATAGGGAGATATCCGGGGAATAGAAACGGTGAGCCTTTAGGCCTATTATTTGGGATTGATTTTGCTGATGCTTCGGTGGTATATTTCCGCCATGCTACCGCAGATTGTCCGCCAGCATCGATGGCAGGAGGTATCGAGTGGCGAGAGCGAACATAGCTTACGCATAAAAGCTGAGTACGGTGATGCGAACGCTATGAGTAAGCTCGGCGAACGTCTCATCGACGGCATAGGGATGCCACGCTCCCCTATTGAAGGGGCGCTGTGGTTAAGGAAAGCGATTGCCCTGGGCGATACTATCGCCGAATGCAAATTGGCTATAAGAATATTGGATGGATGTTGTCCAGGCTTGCCTTGCGAAGAGGGGGCCGAACTCATTCGGCTAAGCGCAGGCCGAGGTAGTCTCGAGGCTATGAGCGAACTAGGGCTTAGGTTGCTGTTTGGCGAATTACCAGACGCATCAGCCCAGGAGGGTGAGCAATGGCTGCGTCAGAGCGCGGAACGCGGCGATCGTCTCTCAATGGTTTTCGTGGCACACCTTCTCGACACGGATAAACTGCACTCTCTCTTCTCGGGTGACAACAGTGATTCCTGGCGGGCACTCGCCGGATTCGATCAGAGCAGCAGCGCGCTAGCCGCATATCTCTGCCGTCAAGCCTTTAAGGCTCCCACGGCCAACATTCGACGTCGTTTGCTAAAGATAGCCGCAGCAGCATCATGCCGTTCACATATGCGAAAGGATCGTAGCGGCACCGAACTGCTTGCATTCCTGGTAAGGCGAGGCGAGCCGTGCCCAGCAGGCGTGCCGATTAGTGAGCTTATGCGGGCGGCTCTCGAGAATGGATCTGATTTCGCTATCGCCAACCGGGCTTTACAATTGGCTGCAGGTTTTGAGTGCATATGTGACTGGCATGCCGCGGATGCATACATGCGAAAGTTAGAACGCAGCTCTAGCGTACGCGAGTGGTGGACGATGCTTAGTGACAGCGGTGATATCGAAGGAGACTTGGTGATTGGGTGGCTCGTACGGCACGGTCTCACGCTCGACCCAGCCGATATGGAACCATATCAGCGGTTTTCGCTGGCCCGCGCCTCTTGGAATGTTCCGGAGTGGATGGAATGACAGTGCAATTGCATCCGTCAATTGACAATCGGGACACGAATCCCACAGGCCTAAGTTGCGGGCGATTTTTCGCCGAGCTGGGTCAGCGGACTAATGGTTTGTGGCATTCTATGGGATGCGACGAGCGGGTGTTTCACGAAGCAGCCACTCGCGCGCTCCTGGAACTGCCGCCACAGAAACATGTGCGAATTTGGGACGCGATTGCATACGGATGCCTCGCGGACCCGCTTCCCCTTCAAAAGGACCTAGATGGGAAGTTTGGCCAACCTCCACTGACCGTCTATTGGCAAGATGAGTTTCGTATCGAACTGTTATTTTGGGTTCACGCGTTGCCTGCGATTCATCAGCATTCCTTTTCCGGGGCGTTTCATGTCTTGCATGGCTCCAGCCTGCATAGTATTTGGGATTTTGATTGCCGCGAGACGATTACCACTCGTTTGCTCTACGGAGACCTTACGCTCAGCAGTGCGAATGTACTGAACGCAGGATCTACACACGGCATATTGGGCGGAAATCGGTTCATCCACTCAACGTATCACTTAGACCGTCCGACCGTTTCGGTCGTTGTGCGGACAAATCATGAGCAGCACCATTCCCCTCAATATAGCTACCTACCGCCGACAATTGCGTATGACCAGCCAAATGAAGGACCGACTACTATCCGTCGCCTCCAATTTCTCAACATGCTCGGCGGACTCGGTAGATTTACGGAACTAGTCGACATAGTCGAGCAAATTCTCGAAGGTGCCGATACGTACTCAGCCTTTCAGTGTTTGATGCAGGCTTTTAAGCTTCTGCAGGAAGAGCGCGATCGAAATCGAGTGCTGACGGCGGCATTGCGGAGACACGGCCGACTGGTTGAGGTTCTCCGTCCGGTGCTGGAAGCGATAGATCGCCGTGATCGAATAATCTCGCTTCGGCGTAGTGTGACGGATCCCGATCTGCAGTTTTTCCTGGCGCTCATGCTAAATGTTTCTGTCGGCCCAGTAATTCTGCATCTTATTTCGCAGCGCTACAGGCGCGGCGATGCGATCGAGATGATCTGCCGATGGGTGCGTGAGCTGAGTTCAGTCAGGCTTGCGGATCTCCTTCTTCCGGAATACTGGCAAGAGATAATTCGGGCTGGAATGAGTGACACAGGAGCGGCGGCGGTGCCCTGCGCAAATTGGGCAGGATCAAGGGAATATCTTTTCGGACATTGGTTATTGGCACCTCTATTCGCTGGATCTTGCGCCTCTTTCGCCTAAAACAATCAAAATAAGTTCCAAAGTCCAATCCGCGACAAAGAGAATGCTCGAGGGCTCATCGCCTGCTATTTCGTGTCACTCAACGACTGTGATCCAGTTTTTTCGAGGTGACCTGGAGTGGGCTTGTGGTTGTTGCGGCAATGCGGCAATCTGGCCGTCCGCCTTCCTTTAACTGACTAAGCGACCGGCGACGTTCTTGAGGCGACACGTGAGCGGCGACTGGGGAGAACTCGACCACAATGACTGTTTGGAGAACGAGGCTTCGGTCATGCATGGCTGGCGCATTCTCTCAGCATATACGCTCTCTTCCGGCGTCAAGATCTGGATCATCACCGCAGGTGACCGGAGCGCCACAACGCTTCTCCTACCATCGGAGTACTTCGGCGCCACGCAAAACTAACCCAGTAGCGCTCGGGTAAACTGACCCACCGCCGTGGAGGCCGAAGCCAACTTCGATGCTTACTTGGCCCTCGTCATTCAAATCCATGTTCGGATTAGTGCCGATACAGAAGCATTGGGCAAGCTCCGTGCAGCCATTAGTGACCTTAAGGCTGGCGGTCAACGCGACTCGATGTAACGATAAGGATTTCCTTTGCGGCGAGTGCTTTATATGACTACGTCTAGTATCCTGAGCGAGAGATGCGTTTAGAAAGTCGCGCGACCTTCCCGAGAATTAGATCCGCGTCGGCAGTCCAAACGAAGGGCTTGGGATTCTCGTTGCGCTTGTCCAAATAGTCGAGCATGGCCTTCTCCAGCGCGCGCACAGCAGTGTGACTGCCGCGACGGACGCATCGTTCCGTCACCTCCCCGAACAGCCGCTCCACCAGGTTCAGCCAACTACCGCTGGTCGGCGTGAAATGAATCACGTACCGCGGATGACGCTTTAGCCAGCCGCGCACCTTGGCTACCTTGTGAGTGCCATAGTTATCCATTACCAGGTGCACATCGTGGCCGCTGGGAAGATTAGCTTCGATCTCATCGAGGAAGCGTATGAACTCCTGATGCCGGTGACGGCGGTAGCACGTGCTGATGGTTACTCCCGAAGCCACATCCATGGCAGCGAACAACGATGTGACTCCGTGCCGCTCGTAGTCGTGGGACTGCCGGGCTGGCACGCCTGGCGCCAGCGGCAGAATCGGCTGCGTCCGATTCAACGCCTGAACCTGACTCTTTTCGTCCACACACAGCACGATCGCACGATCCGGCGGATTCAGGTACAACCCTACGATATCCCGCACCTTCTCAACAAATTGAGGATCTTTGGAGAACTTGAAATTCTCTACGCGGTGCGGCTGCAATCCGAAAGCACGCCAGATTCGCACGATTGCATTCTGCGTCAGGCCCACCTCTTGCGCCATGAGACGGGTGCTCCAATGCGTGCTGTTGGCTGGCATTGATTCCAGCGTCTTGGTGACGACATCCTCAATCTGCTGATCGGTGATCTTGCGGGGCGCGCCGACACGCGGCTCATCCAGTAAGCCATCCAACCGAACTCAATAAACCGTTGCCGCCACTTTCCCACTGTCGCGCCGGTAATCTGCAGTTTCCGAGCGACCTCCGAGTTGTTCAAGCCCTCCCCACAATTGAGCACGATCCGGGCGCGCATCGCCATGGCCTGCGCTGACTTCGGCCGTCGCGCCATCAGGCTCAATTTCGCCCGATCAGCATCGGCAATTTCCAGTGGTTTCTTGGGACGGCCTGATCGCATGCCCAAGTATGAGGCCGAAACGTTATTTACTCAACGTATTTCTCGCTCAGGACACTAGGCAGCTAGGCAGCAAGTCCGAAAGAGTATACACTTAGTCTATGTTTCGGGGCTTATTTATCGGAATTGACCGTTATCACATAGTCGAAGATAACAGCGGAGAGCCCCTCCTCAATCGCAGTCGCCCGTCCCCCATCCTCAACCTCATCTGTCTTCGGATTGCTCTTTCGCTTGCGCCCCAAGGTTTTCCTCGTTACGGGTGACCATCCCAGCCCAGCTGCGAACCCAAAGTGAAAGATATCGTGAAATCGATAGCCGTCGCTAGAGTAGGCGTTGTCTGTAAGGCGCTCGTGGCCGGAATTACCGCGGTGTTCATAGTGCTGGTCATGGGAGTGGTGGCCAGCACGCTGGAGGCGGTACGCGCCAAACGGGCGGAGCACGCTGCAGTGCTTGCGCTCCAACATGTCAGTAAGGCCGAAAAGCAGGAAAAGGTTGAGCGCGACCGCGCGAATGACGAGCGGAATCGCGCGCTAGCCGCGGAATCGCAAGCAATCCAGGCGGAAGCCAAAGCCGTAGCCGAGCGGAACCATGCCGTGATCGCACAACGAAAGGCCGATACGGAAGCCGCCACTACCAGGGCCATCAGCGACTTCTTGCAAACCGATCTTCTGGGGCAGGCCAGCGCCGCTGCCCAGGCCCGCCCGGATAACAAGCCCGATCCCGATCTGAAGGTCCGCACGGCTCTCGATCGCGCTGCCGCCCGGATCGGCGGTAAGTTCAAGGACATGCCCCTCGTGGAAGCTTCGCTTCGCTACACCATAGGCACGTAAGCGTCCGGTGCTGGCCGTCTTCCTTCGACCCATCAAAGCCTGTGATCTTTGAGGAATGGGAAGTACGCGAACCGGGGAAGTCATGATATCGGAGCCGGCGGCGAAGCATGTGTACCGCTCCAAACAGGAGCGGCGCCGGATCGTGGAAGAGACTCTGCAGCCAGGCGCGTCCGTGGCCGTGATCGCACGCAGCAATGGCGTCAATGCCAATCAAGTATTTCACTGGCGGAAACTCTATCGCGAAGGTCGTCTGGAGTTGGAACCCTCCGCGGCGCCACTGTTGCCGGTGCGAGTCACCGACACAGTGAGCATCGAGCAATCGCCTGCCAAGTTATATGCGGGCTCAATCGTGGTCGAACTCGGGCGAGCGCGTATTCGCGTCGAAGGCGTCGTGGACGCCGAGAGTCTGCGCGTCATTCTGGAGCGCGTGGTCCGATGATCGGACCGCCAGCGGGCACGAACATCTGGATTGCCGCCGGCATCACCGACCTGCGGCGCGGCTTCACCGGACTGAGCGCCATTGCGCAGACGGCGCTGGAGCAAGATCCGTATTCCGGCCATGTCTTCGTCTTCCGGGGTCGGCGGGGCGATCTGATTAAACTGCTGTGGTGGGACGGCGATGGACTGTGTCTGTTCGCCAAGCGCCTGGAGCGCGGCCGTTTCATCTGGCCACAAGCCGAAAAAGGCGCGGTGTCGTTGAGCCGCGCGCAACTGTCAATGCTGCTGGAAGGCATCGATTGGCGGAGCCCCATTCGCACCGGTGCGCCGTCGGTCGCAGTGTAGAACATTTCTTTCCGAAAATGTCTGCAAACTTTCATCGCTCCGTTAAGTTGGTGTGACATAGTTGCGATATGAACGCAGCCAAGATCCCGAGCCGGCGCAAAACGCAGCTTCCCGATCTCGACACGCTCGACGCGCAGTCCTTAAAGGCGCTGGTGCTGGCCAAACAGGCGGAACTCGATTCGCGCACGACCGAGATCGAGAGTCTGAAACTGCTCATCCTCAAACTGAAGCGCATGCACTTCGGGCCGCGTTCGGAGAAGTACAGTCACGACATCCAACAGCTCGAACTGCGGCTGGAAGACTTGGAAGCGAACCAGGCCGCCGCGGAGCCGCCGCCCACAGTGCCGGCGACTGTCGCACTCAAGCAGCAAGCTCCGAGCAAACCCGCTCGCCGTCCGCTGCCGGCCGAACTGCCACGCGAGACAGAGACGATCGCGCCCGCGCAGCAAGCGTGCCCCGACTGTGGCGGCGCGTTGCGCCGTCTGAGTGAGGATGTGTCCGAGACACTCGAATACGTTCCGGCACGGTTTAAAGTGATCCGCACGGTGCGGCCGAAGCTGAGCTGCGCGGGCTGCTCACGGATCGTGCAGGCGCCGGCGCCGAGTCGGCCTATTGACCGCGGTTTGGCCGGACCGGGGCTGCTGGCGCATGTGTTGGTCGCCAAGTATGCGGATCATCTTCCGCTCTACCGGCAGTCGGAAATATATCAACGGGAAGGCGTCGAACTGGACCGCTCGACACTGGCCGATTGGGTGGGCGGCGCGAGCCGAACGTTGCGGCCGCTGGTGGATGCGCTGAAGAAGTATGTGCTCAGCGCGGAGAAACTGCACGGCGACGATGTGCCGGTACCGGTGCTGGCTCCGGGCAACGGGAAGACGAAGACGGCACGCTTGTGGACGTATGTGCGTGACGACCGGCCGGCGGGCAGCGAGGAGCCGGCGGCGGTGTGGTTCACCTACTCGCCGGATCGCAAAGGAGAGCATCCGGCCGGACATCTGGGGAAGTATGCAGGCATCCTGCAGGCCGACGGCTATGCGGGATTCAAGCAACTCTACGAGACAGGCCGCATCGTGGAGGCAGCGTGCTGGGCGCATGTCAGGCGTAAGTTTCACGATCTGTATCAGGCGCATCGATCGCCGATCGCGAAAGAGGCGCTGGAGCGTATCGGGCAACTCTACGGGATTGAGCAAGAGATTCGAGGCCGATCGCCGGCGGAGAGGAAAGAGATCCGGCAGGCCAGGTCGCGGCCGTGGTTGGAATCGATGCAGGTTTGGTTGAAAGCGACGTTAACGAGACTGTCGCAGAAGTCCGACGTGGCGGTGGCGATCCGCTACGCGCTTGAGCGCTGGAGCGCTTTGCTGCTGTTCAGCGAGGACGGCCGGGTCGAGATGGACAATAATGCCGCCGAGCGGGCATTGCGCGCCGTTGCGCTGGGACGCAAGAACTATCTGTTTGCGGGATCGGACGCAGGAGGCGAGCGCGCCGCGGCGATCTACAGTTTGTTGGGCTCGGCCAAGCTGAACGGGATCGATCCGGAGGCATACCTGAGCTCGGTGCTGCGGCGCATCGCCGATCACCCCATCAATCGGATCGCGGAGTTGCTGCCGTGGAATCTGCTTCCGGCCAAATCGCAGGCGGCGGAGGCGGCATGATGCCACGGCCATCTCAAGACAATCGTGCCCACAATCTTCGGATCGTGGGCACGATCTCGAGTGACACAAACCTCGAGCTGGATTGGCAGCCGGTGGAATCGAAGCTGCTGGCCGCGGTTGCGTATGTTGCACCCCGGCGGAGTCTTTACCTGCGCTTCCACAGCGGCGAGGTTTACCGCTACTACACCTTCCCGGCTGAACAATACCAGGAGTTTCTCGACGCCGCCTCCAAGGGCCGCTACTTCCTCAGCCACATCCGGAATCGCTTTCCTTACCAAAAGCTCCCGCGCCTCTAAAGGGTTTTCTCGGTCACATCAAGACGGTGCTGGCCGGACGCTTACATAGGCACTACCTACCGCGATTTGGGTCTGCTCCCCGATGCGGAGCGTGAACTGGAATTGGCAGTTAACTTGCGCCACCGCAATCTTGGCCAAGACCATCCAGACACATTAGACGCGGAGTATTTGTTGTGCCTCACTTATGTGGACCAGGCCAAATACGCTCAGGTGGAAGAGTTGGCATCACGACTCTTGGAGATCAATCGCCGCCGGTGGGGCGAGAACCACATCAAGACCATCAAGAGCATCAATGTTCTGGCGATCGCATACCTGAAAGAGGGTAAGTATCCTAAAGCTGAAACTCTATTTGCCGAGGCCGTCGACGACGCCAGGAAAACCCTGGGTGAAGATCACAATGAGACACTCGGGGACCTCAACAACTTAGCAAGTGTGTATTTCTACGAAGGTAAGTACGACCGCGCCCTGGAGACATTCACCCATGTACTGGAGGCGCAGCGCCGCGTCCTGGGCGGCGAGCACCCGGCGACGCTGAACACATTAGGGAATCTCGCCGCCATGGAATTGACCCTGGGCCATCTGGACCGTTCCGAATCCCTGCGGACGCAGGTTACCGAGATTATGCGCCGCACCCTGGGCGACCAACACCCCGACACGCTGCGGAGCCTCCACGAATTAGCTGGTTTGAACATGCGGCAGGGAAAATATGTGGACGCCGAGCGGACTGCGAGAGAAGTGTGGGAGGCCAGGCGGCGCATACTGGGAGCGGATCACCCAGAAACATTGCGCGATCTCGCACTGATCGGCAATATCCTATCCAATCAAGGCAAGAATTCGGAGGCCGCGACGATTCTTACACAGGTGCTGGAAACGCGCCGGCGCACCCTCGGCGTCAAGCATCCTGACAGCCTGCAGAGCATGTTTGACCTGGCGGTCGCTCTGCAGGCGCAGGAAAAGTATGGCGAGGCTGAACCGCTGTATGCGGAGTCCGTGGACGGCAGCCGGGAAGTGATCGGCAGGGAGCATCGGCTCACGCTGGCGCGCATGGAAAGGTTGGCTGCGGTTAGAATGCTAGTCGCGAAGTATGATCAATCCGCCGTACTCTACACAGAGGTGCTGGAGATTCGCCGCCGGGTTACAGGCGGGGAAGCTGCCGAAACTGTGAGCGACATGGTGGCTCTGGGCGCGGTGCTCGACCGGCTCCAGAATTTCCGCGAGGCGGAACCTCTGCTGCGCGAGGCGCTGACGATCCGTGAGAAGTCCGTTCCGCAAACCTGGGGCCGCTTCAACGCCGCCAGCCTCCTCGGCATCAGTATCGCAGGGCAGAGGAGACTCAATGAAGCGGAGGCGCTGCTCCTGTCCGGCGTGCAGGGTATGCTCGACCATCGGGGCGAAATTCCTCTGCAAGTCCGTTTCTACCTCGACTCCGGTATTCAAGCCCTGGTGCACGTGTATCAGGACCTCGGGCAGCCCGAAAAGGCGATTGAGTGGCAACGCAAGTTGGCCCCACCGAAGTAGACCGACGCTTTCAGAATGGTTTGACCGCTTTACGCCTGGCGTCGGCCGCGCGCTGCCGTGCGGCGATCTCGTCGAGAGCGCGCCATCGAAGCGATACAGTCTGCCGTCATTCCAATTGCAATACCGGCTGTTATCGAGATTCTAGCCCGATAACACCTGCCTCAACATCAGACGGTCGGCTGACATGAGGTTGGCGCTTCTTCTTGCGAAGCAATTCTCGTTCCCCATAGAAACGCGACCTGAGGCTGAGCGCCTTGGTCGCCCCCGACCATTCACCGGGAGTCCATGACAGCATTTCTTGGTGCTCCGTTACGACATTTTCCGTTCTTCCAGGTCACCGATCAGTGCTGCCTTTGTTCGGTATTTGGCGGAAAAATCCATCAATCTGGAAAATGTCGCCCAGGCATTCAAGAGGAACCGGTCGACGGTTTCGACATTTCGAGCGGTTTGGCCGTGATGAACGAAGGCGGAGCGAATGCGATAGACGTCATCAATATTCTTCACGATATCCTTCCGCTCGGGAACACTTTGGCCGATGAGAAACGCCATCCGCTCGCCCAAATTCTTCTGGATGGGCTCGTTGCCGTCCCGGAGCAACATGGATTCGAGGGCGGAGAAGGTGAAAACCAGTTTGTCAGAAACTCCCGCCGCGAGGGTTTGCCGGGAATAGAGGATGAGGGCGTCGTAGAGGCTTCGTCGGAATTCGGTGGATTGATCGAGGGCCAGGCGATTGAGGTTTTCTAGGACTCCGGGATGCAACTGAATGCTCTCGTCAAGGAGCCAATCCGTTTTGCCGCGGACTTGGACGCCCCGGTTCATGCGGTCGATGCAACCGGCGTTCATGAACACTTCCATCCCCTCGGCAATATTCCCGGCGACTGTGGGCGTGCAATAACTGGCGAAACGCGAATTGAGATTCGCAGGCGAGAGAAATCTTAAAAGAGCCGTCGCATTCTGGGCCTTGCCACGAGCTATTTCGAGGGCCTTATGCTCTTCCGCCTCAACAGAGACGCAGGCCGCCAAATCGGCCTGAAGCTGTGATCGGATCTTGTTCAGAAAGCTCAGGCCGACCGTATTGTCGCGTATGCCGGCGGGTTTGCGATTCCACCATTCTTCCAGGATCTCTCTTGTGAATGTCCGGAACGCAACATCGCCGATACTGAATTCGGTCGATGAATAGGTTCGAAAGAGAGGGATCCAGATATCATGATGCCGAACGGCCTGCCTGCTTTGCAGGGTGAGGAATTCGCAAACGCCTTCAGTACGGTGCCGCTCCAGTTTGCCGCATAGCCAATCGCATATTCGTTCGAGAAGAAATCGCACTGACACTAGGTCACGAAACGGCTTGGTTCCCGCGATCGATTCGATAAGGGCCTTGATCGGGTCGAATCCGGGGCCGACCCACCCGACCCGCGTTGGCCCTGACATCCAATAGACGCCATTGGTCTCTCCGAGGCCGTCGCTTAGAAAAATGAACTTCGGTCGCGAAAGGATATCCTCGGGACCAACCTGTGCAACGGGATGGATATCTGGCGATTGAGAGGTGGCATCGCGCAGCGGGTGGAGCGCCTGAATTGTCATGGGAATCTGTTCGGCGCGCTCGTCAAATCGCTGGGCGGCTTTAGGATGAAAATCTAGTTCTGAGAAATCCACTTCTGTAAAGCTACCGAAAAATAGAGAATAAAGAAAGACGAAGAAACGCCCCGACACTGTATATCAACGGCCAACAGTCACGCGCCAAGGGATACGCGTGAGTGTGAAAAGCCCTCGTGGCGGTATTTATTGGGAGCGCGTTGTTCCTGCACGTCCTGCATCCCGGAAGAGTAACCAATCCGACTTGGATAGTTGTGTCTGAAGTCGTGGCTAGTTATTTCTTCGCCTTCGCGGCTGCATTTTTCGCAGCCCAACGCTTCTTGAGTGCCGCGATAATATTTGCCCTGCCCGCTGCACTCAGTTTCCGTTTGGGCGTCACAGTAGTTGTGGCAGGAGCAGCTTCGCCCTTTATCGCAGCCCACCTCTTGCGCTGACCTTCGGCCATCTTCTTACGTGCGGCGGCACTTACTTTCCGCCGCGTGCGACCTGTGGGTGTCGTTGCGGCAAATCCACCAGCAGCCTCAACTGGAGCGCCTGAGAGCATCGCGCGTATTTCCGCAATATTGCCGTCTATCCTGCGTTTCTGTTCCTCAAAGCCAAGGATGGCTGCGTTGATAATCTCGTTCGTGAGTTTCGGAGGCATGATATCGTCTCTTTGCATTCTGCCATGTTTTTGTTTCACAGCATGATGAGGTGTCTTGCCGGCCCAGTGGCAGGAGGAATGGCCATGCGGTACAGCCGGACGCAAACGCTGACGATCGACATCAAGAAGATCGCTCACCCATGAGGTTTTCGACGCAATTGCCATAGTCAACGGCTTTGTCAAAACGACGGACGCATTTGTCGTGGCTGTGTGCCCAACAACCTAAACTGTTACCCAATATGCGCAGAAGCCGGTGATTCTGAATAGCTTTCGGGCTTGCCCTTGTGGTACATTGCTTAACCAATGAAATACGCATACTTTTTGAAAATGGCGCCGCCAACCGCGACGCTCCCCCAAATAGGAGAGTATCTGAACAAAGGGTCAGAAAATGGATGGGAAACCATCGGCATAAGTGCCGGAAGTGCGGGATTTCTGATAACAATGCGCAAAGCGGGTCCGTTGCTAGCGGATGGGAACGAGCCACCGGCTTGGGAATAAACTATCGGTCCACATAAGCCCTCATAAATGTTGACTGATTCGCTTTCAGGTTGCCGACTATGCTCTTACAGCCGGGTTTGTTGCAGTGGTTGGCTTCTCGGATATTCGTCGGAGACCGAGTTCTGTGTTTGGCCGGGCAAGGTTACATCCGTTGCAGTGGCGGCTGGTATTGGTTAGCCCGTTGATTTTGGCGGAACTAATGACTGCATGGACATAGCATTACCCGCCAGCTACGGGTGGAATTGCGTTTACGTAGTGACTTCACAAGGCAACTCTCATAACCAGTTTCCACCGCCCGACGATAGGCAACGAATATCCAGCTGCAAGTGACAATGCTGTTTCGCAGCGACTGGCCGCAGGCGACCTATGTAGCGCAGGCTAGGGTGCGGGGCTGGGAATCGGTCGAGCGTGTCGATCAAATAACTAGGCGGCGAGCTCTCAGCCCCTACGAATTCGCCGGGCGGGAATCGGTCAGCGGGAATCGGTCTTTCCTAGGACCGTGCGGCAACAGATACAATTCATTTGGCGGGAACTATAGCGAAATCCGTCGTCTTGACTGCCGGCAGGGCTGGCGCAAGGGACTTCTGGTTAGGCTGGATGGGCGCATTCAGCTTGTAACCAATCAGGACTACCGTAGGCAAGTCCTGTGGCGGTTCCGCCATCACTACGGTCTTGTCAACCGCGTTCTCTCCGAAATGAACGACTCCAGCCGAGCCGTCGGGTTGGCGCACCCATTTGAGGCTTGCGAGGGGGAGACATTCCTTGCCAGCGGTGAAGACAACAGACTGGCCGAAAATTACAGGAATGGGTCCGTCACCTCCGCACTTCGAACGGTCAAGTCTCTCGTACTCGTCGACGTCCAAAAACACATCAATAGCGGGACCCCAATTATCGCGGGAATAAGAGGCTGAACGTTCATTATCCAGCCTGGCTGGCGCGTCCGAACTCCATGGGCATCCTGATCCACGGCAACCCCCTTGAGGATTCCTAAAGAAGTATGGCGGTTGCGTGGCGATGGAAACAGTAGTACGTGAGGTGCAGTACTTGCCATCGTGTTTACCTACGAAATTCGGACAGCCTCCTCTATTCTCGTTGTTATCCGGGCTTCTTTGGGCAGCCTCACGACCACGCTGCCTCAGCAGCTCGACCGCTCCCGCATAAGTTAGAGACAACGTCCCGTCAGCTCGCTGAAAATTGAGGATTGCTGGGGTCGATCCATCGCCGGCCGTAACGACAATCTTCGTGTTCGATACGCCTGCCTTCCGCTTTACAATGAATGGCCAGTCCTGATTGACGCCCCATTTTTTATTGCCCTTCCAAAGACGCCTCGGCGGAGCACCCGCCACCGAACCATTCTCCACAAATGCATCAAGGAAAATTTTAGACACACCACTAGGATTGACGTACCTAATACGGAGGTCGATCTCGTCCGGAGTCTCTCTACTAGCCCACACCCTCAGTGGCGCACCCCCCCGCTAACCGTCTCGAGACAGTGCTCATATGCGGGGTACGCACGTTCCGCAGTCGTTATTTGCAAAATGCTGCGAGCGTGCTCTTCGCTCCGCGTGTAGTGGAATGTTTCGAGGTATTTGCTTCGCTTTTGCGAGAAAGTGGCGTAGTCATCGTGGAATGAAAACACATCAAAGAGCGATGCGCCACCGGATTGACTCTTCCGAAGTGTTTCCCACGACTCGTAATCGATGCTTCTCACGAAGTCGAGTCGCAGATTGTGTTGTTCTGCATAAGAATAATAGTCTTTAGTCAGGACGGCCGCATAGTCTTTCACCGTGTCCTGACCTCGTAATATGCTGACACCAACGGCCACTAAGAGCATGAGCTGAAGCGAATGAGCAGCATATTTCATTTGATTACCTCCGGAAGTGTCGACTCCGAACGTCCGGTTGCGAACATTACTTGGACGTGTTGGAGAATAAGCCCGGCGCGATGGCAGGTTCAGGATCTGATGACCGCGCCCCTAGCACCGCGGGTGTCGAGCCGCGCACTGGTTGTCGTGTCTGATCACGATCTCCGCCGGCCCTACCACCGCGGCGGCGCGCCACCCCGGCGACAAGGGAGCCGAGTACCAGTTGGTCTTCACCTTTACGCGCCCATGCCCGTCGACGATCAGTGGATAGATCACCTCTTCATAAGGAAATCCCTCCTCGGCCAGCGGCAACAGAGAGGTCCGCTCGTGTTCGCTGGCTTCCCCAACGGTCATCTCTTTCCCGTGGATCGTGCGGTTGCGGTTCGCCACGCATGCGCTCAGCAACTGCTTGTTCAACTCCGCCAGACTCTCGGCTTCCGGAACCGGCGTCAGACAGTTGCGGCGATACCAGCCCAACTCGCCTTCCACACCGCCCTTCTCGTTCCCTTTGGCCGGGTTGCAGTACTGGCTTTGAAATCCCCAGTGCGAACGCAACGCGATGATCCGGTCGGTTTCGATGCGCTGCCGCCCGCGCAAGATCTTCTTCACCAGCGACGCCATGTTGTCGTAATTTTGTGGCGGGCCGCGTTATGTGGCCGCGGCGCGCCAAACACGCCGTGGTCAAGGCGGAGCGTGTGGTTCGTGGAACATAATACTCACAGCGAATCGAGCCATTTCAAGAGATCAGGGTCTTTGCTCCATCCGGCGGTGGGGCGGCACTCCTCCGAGGAAGCGACGGGCGGCAGACAAGCTGTGACTGCGGCCTGCTTGGTACGCAACGTGATCTCAGCGTAGCGATTCGTGGTATCGAGGCTGACGTGGCCCAGCCATGCGCGAATGACATTGACCTCGACGCCCGCTTCGAGCAGGTGGACCGCCGAGCTGTGTCGAAAGGCGTGAGGATACAAGCCGTGGTGTTCTTGCCCCAACGCGCTGCACACGAGTGTGGCAGTGTGCCGTTTTACGATTTTGTAGATTCCGAATCGTGTGAGCGGCTTCCGCTGCTGGGAGAGGAACACCGGAGATGTCTTCTCAGCCGATCTGACGGTCGTCAGTCGCTTCAGCAGGGCCAAGGTTTCCGGCCACAGCGGGCAACAGCGCCACTTATCTCCTTTTCCCTGCAGGCGGGCCCGGTAGGGTTCATCAAGGTCGATATCCGCGTTTCGAAGATCAGCCGCCTCTTGAACGCGAGCTCCAGTATTGTACAGGAACATCAGGAGCGTGCGGTCTCGCAATGCCAAGTCACCGTCTCGGGGTAGGGCTTGAAAGAGCGCATCAATCTCGTCGCGTTCCAGGTAGACCGTTTTTGCAGCCTGGACGCGCTTGGTTGGAATAGCTTCCACTCTCTGGGCTTCGGCTAACATTTCGGGGTGATGGACGGCGAGGTAACGGTAGAACGTGCGCAAAGCAGCAAGCCGCTGATTTCGCGTACGAGGCTGGTTCCCGCGCTTTTCCTCGATCGTGCGCAGAAAATCCAGAACGCGATCAAAGGCAAGATCGCTGAGGGCCAGGCGCGTCACGGGACGGCGGCACAGGGTGGCAACATGAACCAGAAATAGTTTCAGCGTGTCGCGATAGCTCCTGATCGAGCCGGGGCGGAGCCCTTTCTGGATTTTAAGGTGGTCTTCGAAAAAAGCGAACACGACTTGGCCGAGAGTGCCGCTCATCGATCTCCTCCGGCCGGGGCGAAGGCGCGAAAACGTCGATCGGCCTCCCGCAGCAACGCATCGGTGATCGTCAAATAGACCGCGGTAGAATTGGGGTCCACATGACCCAGAAACGTGGATAGGTGGATCAGTCGGCGGTTCGGATCGATGCCCTCGCGATACCATCGCAACAAGGTGCCGACGGCAAAGGCATGCCGAAGATCGTGTAGTCTCGGCGAGGATACTCCCGGCGGGAGGACCAAGCCGAGCTTGGGGACGAGCGCGTGAAATGTTTGGCTGATGGTCTCCGGACAGATGCAGCCCCGCTTGGTAAAGGAGAACAGTGGCCTGTCGCCTTCAGGGGCTATGCCATGGCGTTCCTCTACATAGCGTCTGAGGCGAGCCGCCAGCTTAGGCCCCAGCGGTACAACACGATTCTTGCTGAATTTCGTCTCGCGAATGAATAGCGTGTCGCGCTGGAAATCGACATCTCCCAGTTTTAACCGGGCGGCTTCGCCGACGCGCAGCCCAAGGCCATACAGCAAGGCGAAAATCGTCTCGTAGGTCTGCGCCCGATGCGGCGCACGAGACCGGTCCGGCAACGCATTGACAAGCTCCAGGAGGCGCTTGGCGTCATTGAGATCGAAGAGATAGGGAATCCGCTTGCCGGTATCGCGGTGCCGGGTGGCGCTCACGGGATTGCTCGCGACCAGGCCCTGCAAGACGGCCCAATCGCAAAACCGATGGATTACGCCAAGGAGGTGGTTGTAGCTACGGGGCCGGGACCGTGGTCGTGATTGGAGGAAGCTTTCGATCAGGACGCTATCGACGGAATTCCACCCGGTCGCGGCGCGCTTACAAAGGTATTCATCGAACAGGCGCAAGGCGGCTGCCTCCGGGCGGTATTTACGATTGAGTGCCCGCTTGTACTCCACAAAGTTGCGGATCGGCTCCGCCAACGCGCTGCGCAGACTCACCACCGCCCTCATAGTTCCTCCCCGTCGCCCAGAGCGACCTCTCGTAGTGCGGCGATGGCGACCTTCGAGTAAATCTCCGTCGATTGCGGAGAGCGATGACCAACGTAATCCCCGATGGTTTTGAGGGGAAACTCAGCATCGATCAGTCTCTGAACACACGTATGGCGTAGCGTGTGCGCGCCTGGCCGCCGTACCTGCACGCCTGCTTTGCGCAGGTACACGGCCACAGTGGCAGAAACGGAACCGTTGGTGATTGGTGAGTGCGGCGCTAGAACACGGAAGAATACATGCCGATCCTCCGTTTTCGGCCTGCCGGACCGCAGATATTCGATCAGCGCTTCCGCCACTACATTGGCAAGCGGGTAAGCCGTCCAGTGTCCGGCTTTGCGCTCGGGGATCTGCAGGCGCTCGCGTTTCCAGTCGATGTCGTCGAGAGTCAGCTTGGCAACCTCATGTGCCCGTAGACCATAGGTCACCAGGAGAAGAAGAATGGCGTAATTGCGTCGTCCCAGGGCGGTCCGCCGGTCAACTGCTTCGAGCATCCGGCGCACCTCGTCCCAAGTGATGGATCGCGGTACGTCGGCCAATCGGTAGACCTGCGGCATTTCGACTGCGCCGCTCAGATCCTTGGCGATCACCTGCTGGCGATAACAAAATCGCAGAAAGACCCGGATTATCCCGCAGAGGTCCCGCCTTCCGGTACGTGCCAGCCTCGGCGCGGTGTCGACTACAAAAGACGCCAGCAGCGCCGGCGACAATTCCGTCAGCGACTTGACGCTCAACCGCTTAAGGTAGTCAGCAAAGCCGTTCAGGCGATGGACATATTTATAAATCGTCGCCGGACGCAGCCCGCGCTCTTCCTGGAGGTGCTGCAGAAATCCTGGTGCCTGATCCGCGAATGGGAACGACTTGCGCGTGCGGGCGGCGGCGACGCTGCCCTCCATCGCCAATCGCAACATCTGCCGCACCGGGTTTCTGGCTTCTTCGGCGATCTTGGATTGAGCTGCTGGCACCGTACACTTCGATCCATGGCTGGCCAGCCAATGTAATGCGAATGCCTCGATGTGCGATGCTGCCGATTTGACGTCGGTGGCGCCGTGCGGTTTGGCGAATTCAGCAAACTGACACAGTATCGGCACTCGCCGGTAAAAGTTCCGGACGGCATAACCATGTGATGCCATCCATTCGACGTAGCGTTCGATCTCCGGAGCTAACCAGCTTCCTCGGATGCGGTCGACCGTTGACGGCTTGACGAAATAGCGCTCGATCATAACAACCTCCGTTCGGAAATGCCGAACGGAAATCTATGATGCGCCAAAGCCTAACCGTTATGTGCCGCCGAATCTGCTCAAATGCCCGTCTTGCGATGTTTTGCGCGCCGCGGCCACATAACGTGGCCCGCCACAAAATTACGATTTTGTGCCCGGACACAAAATCGTAACGCAGCGTGCGGAACACGCCGCCGAAATAGGCGAACGCCAGCTCATGCGCCTCCAATAGCGCTTGCTGTGTGGCATGCGTGTAGGCCCGATGAAACGCGTCTCCCGACGCCATGCTTCGCATCGCGAAGAACTGAAGCTTGCGGGGTTCGCCCTCCAGTTTCGCCACGGCTTCGAACCAGTCGACCTGCGCTTCCTGGCCCCAGTCGTAGCTCTGCGGCACGAACGCTACCCGGCCGCCGAGTTCCTGCTTCCGTTTCCGTACGTACTGCCGCACCGTGACTTCGGCGACCGGAAACTCGGGATGCTCATCGCGCAACCGCGTCCAGATGCGATGCGCCGTGTGCCGCTGCTTGCGCGGCGCCTGCCGGTCTGCTTCCAGCATCCGCTCGATGGCATCCTTCAATGGACCGATCTTCGGCTGCTTCCGTTCCTGCTTCTTGCGCTCTGGCGGGATCGCGTTCGCGATTGCCTGGCGCACCATCCGTCGATGGATGCCATACTTCTTGGCTAATCCCTGGACGGTCTCTCCGGCCGCGTAGCCGCGCCGGATCTCTTCGAATAACTCCACTTTGCGCCTCCTGTCCATCCCGGAATGTTGCCATCCGGGGCTGTTCAGGTGGGCCAAATCTAAATATCAAACTGGGCCAAATCTGAGTATCGAACTCATCGGGGCTTGTTCCTGCTGCAATCATCGGATCTTGTGTCAACTCACGAAGCAACTCACCGCAGCGGCTACAACCCACGACGTGTGCACATGGCTCCTTCACGCGCGCGTTCCAAAACCCCGGTGGCAAGTAGCGCCCACTCCTCTAGTGGCGAGCAGCCACCTAATCCCGACGGCTCTGCCCTCCGGAACCGTTCGATCAATTCCCGAAAATTCTCCAACTCCTCCCGGCAGACTGCGCAGCCGAGAAGATGAACGTTTTGAGCATGGGTCGTACGGTCGTCCAGAATCCCGAGGAATTCCTCGGCCTTCATGTGGGCGCTATCGTGAGATTCCACGGGCGCCTCCTCCCTCAGTAGACGCTGTTGACGGCAGATTTCCTTTGATCCGCAGTCTAATACATTTCGTGAGTCGGTAAATCAGCGCCTCAACACCTTTCTGTGTCAAGCCGATCTGCCCAATCCCGGCAATTGCACGGCTGGTAAGACCGTTTCGGTAGTACAGCCAGAAGACGACCCGATCGCGCCCGTAGTTATCGTCAGTGCAGATGCGGAGGTGCTTCTCAAGGTCGGCCGCAAGGAGTCGCTCCTCGATTTCCGGTGGAACCCTGGGCGAAACCTCGTCTATCGCAGCGGTCATCTTGCCGGATCCGCGCTTCTGCGTCTGCTGCGACCGGAAATGGTCAACGACAACGCTCGCAGCAACAATTCGCAGGTACGCTTGTAGTGATTCAGGCTGCTCCATTCTGAGCCGCCGGAGCGCTCGCAGGTTCGAGTCGCACAGTGGAAGATATGTTTGCTGAGTCAGGTCCTCGACGAGATCGTTAGATGAGCCTCGCCAGCGGCGGAGGGTCCTCACCACGGACAGTCTAATCACCGGCTGGACAAGTTGCACGAAGTCGTACCATAGCTCGTCCGACGGACGATCCAGGCAATGCCGCAAGAGTTCGGAAACGCTGAGGTCGTGTGATTCCATCGAGCGGTTTGATTTTACGCTAGGATATCAGGGTTAGCGCCTGATCGCGGGGACAAAGGATAGAGGCTTACTCGGTAAAGACGTCATCCGATGGAGCGACGAGGCGGGCGTCATGATACCCTCCAGGTCGAGCATAGGATACCGCACTTCTTGTTTGGGAGTCCTGCCAGCTCGATCGGTTCCTAAAGATCACCATCTCGTGCTCCCGCGTCGCCTGTTAGTTCCAGGTGGACATTGTTGCGCCAATTCGTGGATCATCGATTTGAATTCCCGTGCGTGGCTGCTTGCTCCGGTCTTCTTGTGCAGAAGTTTTGATCCTGAGCGGGATTGGGAAAAGGCGGCGAAGTGCCGTTAATGAACGTCGTAATGCTGGGACCATACGCCCAAAAATGCACTTGAAACCGGCAACAATCTGATAACACGTCAGACCGTCTGCCTTTCGGATTCAGCCGCTTGTTGAAATCCGCAAAAAAGAGACGCGCCACCTTTCGCGGTACCCTCAAGATTCGTAAGGTCGAAACTCGCCCAAGCCGTTCCCCGATTGCGCCTAACCCAGTTGGGCGGGTGCAGAAGATGCTGCAGATTAATTGACCACAGTGCGACAGTGCCGCGCGTCATCAGGGGATCACCCCCCTAATCAACCGCCCCGACTCGAGACGAGTCAGGAGTACCAGTCCGATTCTAGAAAAGTCGCCCGGGAAGCGCACTAACGTCGGCGAGGTCGCGCGTAAACGAGTTCCGGAACAAAACTACGCCAACCGAAGCGCGTCAGTTAAACTTCCCAACAAAAAACCGGACGACGTGAATGTCGGATACGACTCATCAATCCCACGCAAGATGACAACCCTCCTGCAAATAGGGCAGTCATTATGAGCGCAAGGCCTATAGACCTTAATACTCCGTCCTCTAGCATCCGCAACAGGAGGTACAAGAACAACAGAGTCAGGGCAAATACGACGACGCTGCGCCAGCTGTTCACGTTCGACAGCACCTTCTCGACGAATTGCCCCAGAGCATCCACCTTGTGGGTGATTGTCCAGCTGATAATTGCAAGCAACAACAAGCAATACGCTTTCTTCAGGATGTCTGCTCCGAAACCCATCGGTTCGTCGGTCAGCGCCTCTCCGCTTCCAGGTGCCACTGACGAAATCGGAGCTTCTGGTTCTGCAGTATAAATGTCACTATTGGGCAAAAAAGCGAACACGGTATTGGGAGAGGCGACGACACCTAGCGCCGTTTTATCGCCGTCATTTTCGGCAATGGCCGAGACTACTTCACTGATTGCCAAGGCGTCGGCTAGGGCTCTTCCTTCAGTCTGAATGATTGCTACCGAGGCAAAGCGCTGAATGTATGTGATCTCACGAATGCTTGGCTGGGCACCCCTAAAAACGACATCCGCCCTCGTTGGTGGTCCCGTCAAGCCGTATGACGCCGAGAGGCCGATTGTCTGCCCATACATCGTTCCCGTGCATGCAGCCAGCACAGGCGCGAGCCAGTTGAGAAATACGTTTCGAGCCATGCGTCGGCTCCTCCGTCAGCTTATCAGGATAATATCACTAATCTGTCGTGCCGTGGCTGTCCACAATTTTTTCGTTGACATTTATTACAAATGCGCTTGACGGTTGAATATCTCACCCGCTATTGGCCTGGGTCCACTTACCGCTTCTGTGCTCGTCTTCGAAGAGAGCTTTTAAAGTGGCGGTGATGCAAGCCTGTTGAGTTCGTTGGAGCTGAAATAATTCAACGACCTCTATAGCGCCTCCATCCCTGTTTATATGGTCAATTTACGCCAGTAAGCTACTTGTAATCATATAGATACACTGGTGAGTCGCTCGCCTGCGAACTCTTTGTAATCAGAGGGTCGGGGGTTCAAATCCCTCCGCCAGCTCCACTTGAAAATAAAGCCTTTATTTTCAATCCTGCCATCCTTTCACTCGTTGGGGTCGTTGAACTCTGTGGCGCTTCGGGATATTAACATCCTCAAAATCGACTACCACTTGGAATAATCTCCGCGCATGACGGCAGGATTTTCTTTTGGAAATGTTCACGGGTATGAGGTCGTTCTTCAGTGTCACCAACGCTACAAAGGGGCCAAACCAACCCTTTATACGCCGCATTTGGCGCGTCTGCAGTTGGGAATGCCTTCATGGATTCGTAAGGCGATCTCGGCAAGATATTCGAATCGGATTACCACCGGGAATTCTCTGACGAACTCGGCTAAAGTTTTCGTTCCAAGTAGCATAGAGGATTGCGGATAGCGAACTCGCTTGCTGCAAGAGTACACACGCGAGTTCCTCTGACCTCAGGGATTATGAGGGACCGTGCCGGAGTCCGGCCCGATGTGTGGGAGTAGACGATATGTTTCGTTCCGGCTCTGAAAACTGCCGCGTTTGATCTGTACACATTTTAAGGCGGCATGGGCTTGTCTCGTCGTTGGTGAAGCAGTTCCTCAACACGGCGGACGATTTCTGATGCCGGGACTGTGAGCGTTTCGGCCAGATCCATAATCGTCGAAAGCGAGGGGCTCTTCAGGCCCCGTTCCAAAAAGCTGACGTAGGTGCGGTGGTAACCGGCGTCAAAGCCGAGTTGCTCTTGCGAGATGCCGCGCTCCTTGCGAACCGCTTGGAGTACTCTGCCGAAAGCCTTCTCTCTGACGCGATCGATCCCTTTATTCTTGCCGGAAATACCTTGCCTCCGCTTCCTTCATCGTGGTAGCCTTGCATTCCAAAGGTCTACATACTAAAGAACTACTGACTTTAGTATGCATAATGGGATCAGTAACTTAGAAAGAAAGACGTTCATGAAATGGCGGTTGATGACTTCCAGCAGGCTTCGGGGATCTTTAGCACCGGTGAGCAATTCGGATGCAAGATCCAAGGCGACTTGCTTGCCCTCGGCGCCGGAATTTGAACTGACTCCCAACCAAGTCTGGTTTCTCGCCGAGTGGATGACAAATCAGTCGATTCGCAACGGGCCGGTTATCCACAAAGAAATGACCTTTAATACACCCCGCTCCACCCGAAAGGAAAACGAACGAAAATGAAATCCTCAACGAATCGTGTTTTTTGGATCATGCGAGCTTCAATGGCGTTCTTTGCAACGCTGTCAGTCGGAGGGGCTCAGATAAATAGCGTGACTGGCGTGTCCGTTATGTCAGACAGTGGAGAAACCCCTCTGGAGCTTTCAACCGGCACGATGCAACTTAAGAAGTCGAGCTTACTGGAAGCGCAAATCAAGAACCATATCAAGCAGTTTCTCGCCATTCCCGGAGACAGATCCCCGGTCAGACTGGGGCAATCGGCAAGCGCCCAGGTCTTCCTTGTGCGGATAACTCTCGCCATACCCCAGGACTCCACTGTAATAGGCAGTATTGCCATATTCGCACCGGAGTTGCGACTTTTGGTTCGGCAAAAAACTGAACGCAACCTTGTAATAAGTGACATTACAGGTTCTATACTAGGGGCCAAAACTCACGATAGTTCGCCACGAATCGTTGTCAATGTGTCACGCCAGGACGACCACACGCTCCGGGTATCACCCCAACTGCCGCTGTTGCCCGGTGAGTACGTATTCAACACTGGGGAAACCGCGGCCGACGCCGCTCCACGGCGTTATACAGGTTCCGGCGGCGATGCCCGCCTTAAGGTCTATTGTTTCGGAGTTGATTAGGTAACATATTTGCCTTTTGCTCGCCTATCGTCTCCAGCTCGCTCCGCCTTAGGCGTCCTTGGCGCTGCCTTGCGTGTTGGGGCTTTCTTTCGTGCCGTTCCGGCCGCCCTCTTGACCACGACCTTCTCGCCCATAGGAGGTTCCGACTTGACGGTCGCCGCGCGGGAGCAACGCTTGCAGGGACGTGAGCCGGCGGGGAAGGCGGCAGCGCGGCTTTAGGAATCTTGGACAATCCGGGTCTCTACAGATAGGCAACGTACGTTGCTGGAGACGGGTAAGGTAGGCGCCATGGAGACGGTATTCGGGTGGACACGCTTGTCATGTCAGACGGCCCGAGGGACGCGTCCGCCCTTATACTGCCGCGCGAAAACTGCGATTCAGCCCACGTCAGGCATAGCAATGATATTTGAAGACAGATCGAGTATTCTCATAAGCACTCCGGCAGGTAAAGTAGGTGTTGTCGCTCCAAGTCTTATCGGCGTACGTTTGAACGAATTTCGTACCGTTCACATGCTCGGTCGGGTAGACGTAGGCGATATTGCCCGCGCCATCCTTGACGTAGGCTGTGCCGTTCTCATTCTTTAACCAGTTGTAGATCTGGATACGTGTGTTGCGGCCAGTCTTGCCATCCTGCTCGTTCACCCATCCCAAATCAGTGATTGCATGATGGGGGTCCTGATGAAAGCCCCCCTCCTTGTTAATGCATGTGATGCGAATTGCCACGTCTTTGTCTCCTCTAAATGTTATAGTTGTTGGCCATTTCTACGGTTAGGCAGCATCCACCTTTGAAACGGACACCGTGTACCTCGACGAATCGTTAACGCTGAACCGCGACGAGATCGACTCATCACGCTATGGCGTCATCCATAGTGGAGGTGCACTGTCCTCTCTCTCCATTGCACAACGCGAATCCGTGACAGCGTCCTCGTGTCACGCTTTTTCGTTATCCTTAAAAGACCATTGATCAAATGAGCGACCACGACGGGGACGTCCCCGATTTTGAGCTGGTGCGGAAAATGGCAGATGAGGCAAACGATTCGTCTGCCGCCCGCAAAGCTTGGGGAGAATTGTACGTTCGCCACCACCGATCCCTGTCACGCATCTCGGCTTCAGCGTTCGGTGCCGCCGAGAGGCCATGCGTTCAGGATATTGTCCAAGAGGCTTTCATGAAGGCGTTTCAGGCCGCGGACACTTTCGATTTTGGCGAGCAGGTCGAACCCGATATCCAGACAAAGAAGGTTCGGGCCTGGTTGGCGCGGATCACGGAGAATTTGATGCGTGATCGATTTCGGGGCCTCCGCGAGGTCACGTTTATGGAGGCCGACGAGATCGACCGCCTTCCGGCGACGTCCGATGCAGAAGAAGACGCCTCCGAACTGGAAGAGTGCGAACGGCTTAAACTGCTAAAATCCGGCATGGTTCTTCTTTCGGACGTTGAACAAACTGTACTTCGCGCGACCTCGTTTTGGCTAAGGCCGGCGGAGCAACACCAGCGCATGCCCCACGAAGCAATGGCAGAGTTGTCAACCAACCTCGGGAAGTCCCCCGACAATATCAGACAAATTCGTTTGCGAGCACTTCGGAAGCTCGAAAAACACATAAACGATCATCTTGGGCAATGAAACAACCGGCGAAAAAAAACTCGGTCCCCATTCCGAGGATTGAAAAGGATCTGAAGATTCTTCTTCAAAATGGAGACGCTTTCCCCGCTAGTGGCGAAGAAGATGAGCAGCCTCCCCGGATTAATCTAGAGGCAGCCTTGGAGCTTCTTGACCGGCTCAGAGCGCGCGACTGCTCCTCAGAACCTGCGGCATCCGAAAAGCGATGGACGCATCCGTCCGTACTGGCTCTTGGTCAAGCGGACCCTGTGTCGGTCATCCTCCAGCGTGCTCGCGTGTACGTTCTTGACGCTATTGAGCAAGGTTGGACCGGCCCTCCTTACAATCCCCTAAAGCTCGCCGAAATGAAGGGCATAAAGCTACTTCCAAGCCAATCTGTTCTGGATGCGCGAACTGTTAGCGATGGCCGAGCTTTTACTATCGAATTCAACCCTCAACGACCGCCCGCGAGGATCCATTATTCAATTGCCCACGAGATCGGTCACACGCTCTTTAAGGATTGTGCCTCAGCCATTCGCAATCGTGCAACGCACGAGGATATGCAGGAAGATGATTGGCAACTGGAAACCTTATGTAACATAGCTGCCGCAGAAATCCTGATGCCAATAGGTACGCTACGAGATGAACTTTCCAATCCGCTGTCGATAGGGCTGGTGCTGGAACTACGACAGAAGTACCTCGTCTCGTGCGAGGCCGTAGTCAATAGATTCGTGAAACTCACATCGGCGCCAAGCCTGGCTTTTTTTGCCCGTCGCGATCCTTCGACCTCGCAGTATTTCGTCGAATACACGCTTAGATCGCGGGGGCTCAAGGAACCTTTGCGGATCTATCGTGGAACTAAGATTCCGCGGACAAGCGATGCGCTAAAGTGCACGACGATTGGAATGAGCGAAAGGGAAGACGCTAGTTGGATATCCCGGGGCGATTTGCCATGGTATGCCGAGTACCTCGCCATTTCGCCGAACGCAGGCGAGCTTTATCCGAGGGTATTATGCTTGGCCTCTCCACGGGGTGCCGGAAGCCCATCGACGTCCGAACTGTTGGGTTATCGGCGGGGTGATGCGTCAGAGCCGGTCGGGACAGGCCCAAAGTTGCTCCTACAGCTAGTCAACGATCAAGCACAGATCTGGGGCGGTGGCTTTGCCCGACAGATTAGACGTAAGTGGCCGCAGGCGCAGGCGAATTTTCGGGAGTGGACGCTCGTTCGCAACAACCTGAAGCTTGGGAATGTACACGCTTTTGACGTAAAGTCGGACCTTACGCTCGTCAGCTTGGTGGCTCAACACGGGTTCGGCAAGGCCTCCCGCGGCCCACGGGTTCGTTACGCGGCCTTATTTTCCGCGCTTGAAAGAGTCGCCGAGTTGGCGATTACCAAATCAGCATCCGTACATTTACCCCGAATCGGGACCGGTGAAGCTGGTGGTAGCTGGTTCACTATCGAGGGGATCATCCGAGAAACATTAATTGGAAGAGATATATCAGTGACAATCTATGATCTGGGGACTCCTAGGCAAGGCGCGCAGAGCCAAGGGGTTTTGGAACTACCAATTGACATGGCCGACGAAATGGTCTAGCAGGGAGGGAACTATGGCATTCCGGATCGTTTTGTTGTCTGGCAATGTAGCCGCAGGCAAGAGTACATTGGTGCATCACCTCCAAACGGAATTCCCGATGGAGCACATCCATGTTTTAAAGACCAAGGATCTATTGCGCGCGCTCGGAACCAAAAAAGCGAAACGCGAATTCCCCGCAGAGAGGCGGGCACTTCAGGAGCTTGGAGAGAAACTCGATTCTGAAACAAATGGACGTTGGGTTCGCGATGCATTAAGCACCCTCATCAACCAATACCTTGGGACCGAGGCAACTCCGATTTTTGTGGTAGACGCCGTGCGGATACTCTCGCAGATTAATGCCATACGGGAAGCATACGGGTTCTCAGTCCTCCACATACATTTGACGGCGCCAGAGGAAGAGCTAGCAAGACGTTACAGCCAACGAAATAGTGATCTCAAAGAGCTCCCTTCGTATCACGAAGTAACACGCAATCCAACGGAATCCCGCATCAAGGAACTCTCAAAGACCGCTGATGTTGTCATGGACACGGACGCCTGTACGCCCAGGGACGTATTAGTCAGGGCGGCGGCTCACCTTGGCCTGTTTTCGCGAGAATACGGCCGCTTGGTAGACGTGGTTGTTGGTGGCCAATACGGCAGCGAAGGCAAAGGACACATCGCCTCATTTCTCGCTCGAGAATACACCGTGCTTGTACGTGTTGGCGGTCCGAATGCTGGACATAAAGTTTACTTTGATAAGGCACCTTATACCCATCATCAGTTGCCGTCCGGAACGTTAAGAAATCCGACTGCAATGCTCGTGATAGCTCCGGGCGCGGTCATCAATCCCGACGCGCTTCTTAAGGAGGCGCAAGAGTGCAAGGTAAATTACAAGCGCCTCTCTATCGACCCGCAAGCAATGATCATTACCAATAAGGATCGCAGCGCAGAGTCGGGATTGCAAAGGCGAATCAGTTCGACCGGCCAGGGTGTCGGAGCAGCTACGGCGCGCCGGATCTTGGGTCGTGGCATGAAGGTGATGCTCGCGAAGGATTGTAGAGGGCTTCAGCCCTTCGTGCGGGATACCTGGGAACTGCTAGAGAGTTCGTATAAATCTGGCCAGCGTATATTGGTAGAGGGCACGCAAGGAGCGGGCCTGAGCCTCTTCCATGGTTCCTACCCTTACGTAACTTCCCGTGACACGACAGCAAGCGGATGCCTCTCCGAAGCGGGAATACCCGGTACCCGTCTTCGGAAGACTATTATGGTGTGCCGAACTTATCCCATTCGGGTGCAGAACCCTGAGGGCGGTACCTCTGGGCCGCTGAGCCAAGAGGTCGATTGGGAGGATGTCGCAAAAAGAGCAAATGTGGAAATTGGTGCGATCAGGACGACCGAACGGACGTCCACGACCAACCGTGAGCGAAGGGTGGGCGCATTCGATTGGGCTTTGCTACGCAAGAGCTCCGCACTGAATGGCCCAACAGACATCGCGATTACATTTACCGACTATCTGCATCCGCAGAACGCCGAGGCTAGGCGATACGATCAGTTAACGCTTGAGACAATTCGGTTCATTGAAGAGGTTGAGCGTGTTGGAGCAGCTCCGGTATCGCTAATATCGACGCGGTTCGATTTTAGAGGTGTCATCGACCGAAGATCTTGGCGGTTGATGTAGGGCAGCCGGACAGTCAGGGTTTAGACACACGCGTACTTAGGGGTGGAAGTTGCAACTTGACAAGTTTTTAAGAACACGGCCATATGTGTATCATCTGACTGCTGCAGGCAACCTCCGGATGATTCAAGGGCACCGGTGCCTGTATCCGGCCGCGACCCTAATGGAAATGTCAGGGCAACGCGAGTTCATGAGGCGTAAGCGCGGGGGTCCGCAGTCCGTCCTGATCGAGGGGATTCAAGTTATTATTCGCGATCAGGAGCCGCTGTACAGTGGCAATATGTGTTTGCCAGCCGCCTACGCATTCGACGCATTCATAGAATGCCTGAATCGTAAGGTATTTTTTTGGCCAGGAAGTGCGGATGGACCAATTGACTATGGCGTGCGTCATTTTAACCGCTACAAGAGCGAGCGCCCGGTAATTCTAAAAGTACGAACGGCTGAACTCTTAGCCGCGAATCCTCATGCGGTCGCACTGTATTGCGCCTACAATTCGGGTTCGCCTAGATGTTCGAATGGCAAAAAGAGTCCTCGTGGGTTCGACACGTTTGCGAAGGTCGATGAATTTGCGCGGACGCCGGGGAGAGTCGTCGAAGTGACGTTTGAGACGAGCGTTGCGTTGCCAGTGGATACCCGCCATGGAAGGACGCCCCAGGGGCCGTGGCGATCGATGGAATGGACCTGATCGTTGGTCGCTTCGGTGAACCGGAGGCCTTGGCAAGTGGTGGCAGGCGTAGCGCGTCGGAGGTGTTGGTGGCACCCGAAAAGGTAAGCGTCCGGTGAACACCGCCTTGTTGAGACAGCTATGGCGTAGCGATCCTGGTGGTTATCTCTCTGAGGTATAGTGTTCGGTTGAGAAGTCGCTAAATGAACAGGAAAGGCTCTGCTTGCGCTCCTTGCTGGCCTTCTGCGTGAAATGCTCGCTGGTGCGGCCGAGGCCAATATCGAAATGTGCGGAGAAGCTTCGCCGCCATCGGCTGTGATGTCCGGATTCGAAATGTTCGTCGCGCGTCGCTACCTGCGCACGCGCCGGAAGGAGAAGGTGATCTCTGTAATCACGGTGCTCGCAGTGATCGGCGTGGCGGCGGGCGTGATGGCGCTTGTCATTTCCCTCGCTCTCAACAACGCCTTCCAGAACCCTGTGACGTGGATTACTATCGGTCTGATCGAGCTGGTTGCCGCGTTGAGTATCCTGAGTACGCTTTCGAGGATTGTACTCGCCAAACAGAAGGACATCGCGGTGCTCATGTCAATGGGCGCGCGGCATTCGCAAATCCAGCGGATTTTTGCGATACAGGGCGCCATAATCGGCGCAGTGGGGACGGCGATCGGTCTGGTGCTCGGGTACGGAGTGTGTGACTTCGCTGATCATATAATTCGGTTGGACGAAACGGTTTACAGGCTGGGCTTCGTGCCGCTCAATCCTCGACCGATGGATGGCGTCTGGATCGCAGGGGCCGCGCTCGGCGTTAGCCTCATTGCAACCCTCTACCCCGCGCGTAAGGCTACGCGCATCACTCCGGTCGACGTCCTCCAACACAAATAGGCCCGATTCCGAAGTCGCCAAACCGGACCACCGTTTCCTAATTTCTTACCGAAGTCTGCGGACCGCAGTCGACCAGAATTCTGGCGGCGAAGAGTTGTCGAGATGGAGTAAGCCTCTCGTAAACCGCTGCCGGGAAGCGACCGCGAATGTGTGGTATTCGCGGATCGCTTAATCAAGCTTGGGCAGGAGAATCGATTGGCTTCCAGTTGTGGGGAAGCAATTCGCTCAACCGAGTGATGGAATGCGACGGGATGCGTGAGAGCACGTCGCGGAACCAGGCAAACGGCTCGACGCCGCACCGCTTGCAGGAAGCGATGAAGCTTCGCAGCACCGCAGCCGTCTTGCCGCCCGCGTCGCTGCCGAAGAAGGTCCAGTTGCCACGGCCCAGCGCGATGTCACGGTTGGCCCGTTCCGTGGCGCCATTGTCAATCTCCAACTCGCCGTCTTCCAGAAAGCGCGTCAGCGCCTGTTGACGCCGGGATAAAACGACAGCATTTCCGCCGGTTTTGTAGTTGAAGAAAACCAGCCATCAGCCAGGATGCAGTACGCACGCTATAGCAGTTTCTAAATCTCCCGCCTGACAAACGCTCCGCAAGGATGCGACAACCGCCGGTATGGTCGCAAGGCGATGCCGCTACTGTGAGCGAATCTTCCAGCCATCGAAATATCAGCCGGGGCAGTCGGTGTGTACCGATCCCGCTTGCCAGCGCCGACGTCGCGCCGAGTATCACCGCCAAAAGATCGCGGCGGATCCGGAGTACCGCCAGGTGTGCCTGGACAGCCCACAGAAATGGCGCTCCCGCAACCTGGACTACTGGCGTCAGTATCGCGAACAGCATCCGGCCGCCGTCGAGCGGAACCGTCAGCAGCAGCACATTCGGGACCAGAAGCGGCGACTGCGCGATCTTGCAAACAACAACTCAGTTTTCGACCTAAAGCATTCCGTGGCTGGGGTCTGGCTGTTGGGCGCCGGACTCCAGAATCTTGCAAACAACAACTCAGCTCCGGCGCAAGTCTGGATTTTGGAAGCACTTCCGCCCCGCAAACCCCCGCAGTCGGAATCTTGCAAACAACAACGTCCTGGCGCACAGGCGGCTTCTGCCGGATAACTGAAATCGCACCATGCTCACCACCGATCAGATCAACGACCTGCATCGTCTGTACTGGTCCGAGCACTGGCCGATCCGCAAGATTGAACGTCATCTGCGCATGAGCTGGCGGACCATCAAGAAGTACCTCGATGCGCCGGCGCAAGGACCAAGTCAGCGGCAGCGCGAAAGCAAACTCGATCCTTTCAAAACCACCATCGCCGAATGGCTGGAAAAGGACCCTAGCGCGACGGCAGCCGTCATCGAACAGAAACTGCGGCCACTCGGCTATCGCGGCGGACACACCATCCTGCGCGATTATGTGCATACCGCCCGTCCCCAGGTAAAACCCAAGCGAGCCTTTCTGCGCATGGAACCGCCACCAGGCGAGCGCTTCGAGGTCGATTGGGGACACTTCGGCGTGCTCGATTATGCCGGCGACAAGCGCAAGCTCTATGCATTCGCGCTGGTCGAAGCGCACAGCCGCATGTTCTACATGGAGTTCACCCACAGTCAGACATTCGAGACCTTCGTCCGCTGCCACGTGCATGCGTTTACCGCGCTCGGTGGTGTGGCACGCGAGATTGCCTATGACAATCTGGCGACCGCTGTCGCCGAGCACGATGGCCGCTTGGTCCGTTTCCTTCCGCGATTTCTCGCCTTCGCCCGTGAATACAGCTTCTATCCGAAAGCCTGCAACGTAGCGGCAGGTTGGGAAAAAGGCAAAGTGGAGCGCGCCATCGGCTATGCGCGCCGGAGTTTCTGGCCCCTGCGCGACTTCACGGACCTGCATGACGTGAACCGCCAGGCGCGTCAATGGCTGGCGGAAGTCGCTAACCAGCGACAGCACCGCGAGACGCGCGAGCGGCCTATCGATCGATTCCAAGCCAGTGCTCTGCGCCCCTTGCCTGTCATCCCCTATGACTATCGCGACAAGGTAGAGGCGCTCGTCTACAAAGACCTCCGTCTGCACTTCGACGGAAACCGCTACTGTGTGCCCCCGCGTTTTGTAGGCCGCCGCCTCACGCTCAAAGCCGATTCCAGTTCCGTCACCATCTACGACCGCGTCAACGAAATCGTCTCTTACTCACGCTGCTGGCGCCGCGGGCAAACTCTGGGAGCCGATCGATTCGACGCCGATCTCGCTCAACTGCGTCCCGCCGCCAAACGCTCGCGGGCGCAACAGCGCCTTTTCGCGGTTCTCGAAAGCTTTTGTTCCCAGGCCATGCTGGAAGCTTATCTGCGTGATATGGCGGACACCGACCGCGCCCTCTCGCGGCAACTCGCCGACTTGCTGGAACTTGTCCGCCAGTATGGACCAGAACCGGTGGCCGGCGCCATCGAGAAAGCTTCCGCGGCCCACGCTTTCGGCGCCGATTACGTTGCCAACATTCTGCGCCAGCAGCAGGCTCCCCGACAGACTCAGCCGCCCCTTCGTCTGCGCGACCCACGGCTGAACGATCTGGCCACCGATCCGTTGTCCCTGCTGCAATACGACGCTTTCATTCTCGACTCCGGAAAGGAATCCGATGACTCCTCTCGAACAGAAACTGAATCAACTGACCTTATCGACGATGAGCCGTCAGGTAGAGACGACTCTGACTGAAGCGGCCGCCAAGAATCTCAGCGCGTCGGCCACGCTGGAATGGCTGGCCGATATGGAACTGGAAGCGCGCCAACAGCGCGCCATCGAACGCCGCTACAAATGCGCGCGCCTGCAGGCGCAGCCCAGTATCGATGCCTTTCAGTTCCAGCATCATAAGACGCGCCAGCAAGCCAAGGCGCGGATTCTGCGCCTGCTCGATCTGGAGTTCCTCACTAACGGAACCAATCTCGTGTTGATCGGCAACCCCGGTGTCGGCAAAACCTTTCTGGCGAAAATCATTGCCTGGCGCGCCTGTCGGGCCAATCAGCGTGTGCTCTTCACCGCCGCCATGGATATGCTCAATCACCTACTGGCATCCCAGGTCGATCACTCGCTGGTCCGCAAGCTCAAAACTTATACCGAGCCGACGCTCCTCGTCTGTGACGAGCTAGGATATCTGGCCCTCGACCAGCAAACCTCTAATCTCTTTTATCAGGTCATCTCCACACGGCACAGCCAGAAGCGGTCGACAATTATTACAACAAACACGCCGTTCTCCGACTGGGGAAACATCCTCTTCAATACGACTATCGCCACCGCGATCGCGGACCGTCTGGTGGAAAACTCCGAGGTCTTCCTGCTGGGCGGCGAGAGTTTGCGCAAGCCCAAGAATCCCAATCCGCCGGCCGAGAAGTCTTAGCGCCGGCCCCGACGAAGCGCCGCGCTGTGATGATAACCCGGCCGGAGGCGTCCGCCGGCTAACTCCACAACGGCGCTGCTGAGGCGGGCGGGAGTTATCGCTCCCGCCCTTCTTGCTCCATGTTCAACTTCAGCGCCAATCATCTCGTTCTGATCTCGCGGACGGAATATCCGTCGTACGCCGTGCTCCTCATGCAGGACCGCGATACACGCCGCGTTTATCGGCTCTATGACTTCTCCAAAGCCCAGCTCATCCGACCCAATGTGGCCTACTGTGTAGCGGGCAAGGTCAACAGCGCCGACAAACTCTATCTCGTGATCGAATCGGTCCGCCTGGACACGAAACACCGCCGGGTTTCCACTGTTCCTGCTCCTGCTGACGGCGCGGGAGGTTCCGCGGTGCGCTAAGCCAGGCGTCGTTTTCGAATCCGACCTCCACCGGACCGCTTAATCACCGACCGCCTGCGCACCCGTCTGCGCCAGCGTGGGCGCCGGCGCTGATTCTGGCGTCAAAACCGGCGGAATCGCTGCTCTTTTAAACCGGCGTCAACAAGCGCCTCCCACTGATTCAGCGCATAGCGTACCGCGGCGCCGGACGGACTCTTCGGCAGAACCTCCGGCTGCAACTCCAGCAGATACTGGTGGAGCTTACCGATCAGCCGCGTCGATACTCGCTGGCGTAATGCCAACCTTTGTTCCGCCGACAGCGACAGCACCTTGGCGCCCTCTTCCACTGCATACAGACGTGCGATCAGGTGCAGCGCTGGTCCCATGTGTGGTTCGTCGGATTCTAACGCCTTGAACAGATACCGCCGCGCGTGCATCCAACACCCAACTTCGGTCATTCCGCGTTGGGGCTTGAAAAATGCATCGTAGACGGAGTAGGCGTCCGCCTGCAGATACCCGTTGTATCCTTCCAGAAACTTGGCCGGGCCGGCGCGTGCGCGTGTCGGAGTGTAGTCGTAAACGATCACCGGATGGTGAGCATCTCCGACATACGGCCAGATCCGTCCGATCCTGGCGAAGGAAAGTTTCCGGTCCAGCACCTTCACGCTGGTATCGTCGGTGCCGATCACCTTGGAACTCAACACCTCCTTCTTCATCAACTGGTACAAAGGATCGAGTAGTTCCGCGCATTGCGCCACCCACCCGCCCATGGTTTTGCGCGAGATGTCGATGCCATGCCGCTCGAACATCTTCTCTTGTCGGTGCAGCGGCTGGTGGTCGGCCCATTTCGCAACGATCACTTGCGCCAACAAGCTCGCTCCCGCCGTACTTTTCTCAATCGGTTGCGGCGGCTTGGTGGCGGTCCTCACGGTGCAAGCGCAGGCGTACTTCAGACAAACGTCCTGAATCACCTTCATCGAGGCCGGAATGTATTCGTAGCGTTCGCTGGTCTCTTCGGCAATGAGCCGCATGTCCTTGCCGCAGCAATCGCAGTGCTTCTCCGAATCAGCCAGGTCGTGAACGATGCGTTCGCGCTTCAGATGCCGTGCCAGAGGTTGCCGCCCGCCTCGCTTCTGCTTTCGCGTTTCGTCCGGTTTCGCCCCGGCTCCGCCATCGCCATCGAGGTCATCGTCATCCTCGTCGGCCGCGGATTCGCCTTCTGCACTTCGTGCCTGCCAGGACGCCTCGAAGAGGGCCAGTTGCTCTTTTGACAATTGCTCACTCTTGCGGTTGCGCGGCGCTTCCAGTAATTCACGCAGCAGACTCTGATACTTGTTTTGCTCGGTCAGGGAACGATCGAGTTGTTCGGCCAGATCCACAACGATCTTCCGCAGCGTCTCTGCATCCCGCGGCAAGCTGTTCGGATCGATGGCCACCGTGCATTTAGCTTAAGCGGATACCGCTCCAGTTCCAAGTAAAAACAATAGTCGATAGAAATGTTTTATGCGCCGTTTCGCCGGTACCGTTTACGCCGTTTCGCTGTGCTCAGATCGATGCCGCTCAGCAGCGCTCCCAATTCCTGTGCCGTAATCTCCCGCTGGCGGTCCACACCACCGGCGCCGAACGGAATCGCGTATGTCCCTTCCTCCAATCGCTTGCTCCAGACAGCGAAGCCATCGCGATCCCAGTAGAGAATCTTCACCCGGTCCTTGCGCCGGCTTGCAAATACAAACAGGTGTCCAGCGAAGGCATCCAACTCCAGGTGGTCGCGGACCAGCGCCTGCAAACTGTCAAAGCTCTTGCGCATATCGCACGGCGTGAGACAGAGGTACACCCGCACGCTGGCTGGCAGGTGGATCATCCCCGCAGCACGTCCACCACCGTCCGCAAGGTCGTGAAGTCAACCCCGGGGCCGATGCGCAGTCGCTCGCCGGTCGCCAGCACCAATTCCAATACCGCCTCCGCCGTGCGCTCCTGGTGGCGTGCGCTCCTCTCCACCAGGGCGAACCGCACCGGCATTTTTTCCTGGAGCCGTTTCCGCCAAGCGTAAAAGGAGTACTCTGTCAGCCCTTGCTCCTTGCAGAATTGTTTCACGGACATTCCGCTGCGCTGTTGCGCAGCGATTCGTTCGGCCCACTCGTCGGCTTTCGGGTTGGCCGGCTTCTCCTCGCTCACGATGTCGCTCATGACACCACAATGCGGCCTCCGCTGGTACGTCGGGAAGAGCGGTTCACGAGACGCTTACGTAGTATTGGCAATCGTCAATCGCACCGCGTATGACGTCGCGCTTGCTTTCTGTGTCCGGCGAGTAGTTCTCAAGAGCGATCGGAATATGTCGCGCCTTCACAATTCCGAGCGCTGCCTCACGACGATGCTCGGCAAGATCGACGAATGTGCTGCTCAGAAAGACTTGATACTTTCGTTCCGGCGGCGGACTGTAGATTGGGCCGACTGAATCCTGCCTAAGTTCGCTGTCCATATCGTCGGAAAGCTTATCACCGATGGAAACCAGATGTCCAATCCGTCAGTGGGCGACTCGGCGTGTTCCACCGGTCGCAGTTTGGCTGCCGTTCCCGATACCGGAAGTCCAGAATCGTTAAACCCACGGGCAGCTAGGACTTGGCAGTGTTATTGCCGTAGGCGGATCGGGAATGAACGAAGTTGGGTCGGCATATGGCGATGCCGCCGTTCCCCTGCCTGGGATAGGGCGCGAAAAGGCGGGCAGTGCAACTTGTGGGTAATTAAAAGGCTCGCCGGACGCTTACTGAGGCTCCTCCTGCTGCAATTTCAATTCCAGCGGCTGCGCCGATTTGCCGATTTGAAACCGAGCGGTCATAAACAAGCCGTCGGCCGAGGTCGCCATCACTTTGCGAACGCCGGCTGCGCGAAAGCGGTCCTAAGCCCGACGTTGACAATACTAAGAGAGTCGTAAGGTTGGTGGCTGCCTACGGGCCGGACGGCCGGACTGGACCTCGGAGGATAGCTGTGCCGAGCTCTGCGACGAGCTTGACCGGCACAGCGTTCCGAAACCTGGCGGACCCGGCCGGATGGTCACGCTCGCTCCTGGACTCGGGGCACCAGCATTACCCGAGTATTGTGATCAAAGCCATCAAAGACCGCTGCAAGGCGGCTCATGCATCGAACCGCTAGCCAAGGTCGGCTGCCACAAAGCTCTATAGCTTGTTGACAGCACCTCGTCCCAGCGACGTGAGGTCTTATCCGGATGAACTCGCTTCAGACGCCACGCCACCGCAACGCTATGACCATATTTACAACGAACACAAGACCCATTCGGGCCTATTGCGTTTCCGGCTTCTCGTAGTGATCGACAGTCAAAATCTCTATGCTCGCCTTTTGCGATTCCAGTCGTAGACCAAGATCTTTAATGGCAGTAAAGATGTCCACGTCATCAGAGGTCGGCTGCCCGTGGCCCATCCGATAAGTTGGGACATAAGTTATTGAGATGTTATATGTTCCCGTCAATCCAGTCTTATTAATCACGGGACGATCCATGCCGTCGTTGTCACGAATATAAGTGGCAAATTGCTCGATCGTGCAGGCCGGGCAGGCCAGGATAAAGGCGCTCCCGCCCGGCCGGAGTGTGAAATGCCACTTCGGCGGTATATCCGGGTCCGGAGGGGCCGCAGTCTCCTTGAGTTTCAGGCCCTCTTTTCCGACCACTAAAGCATAGACTGGCATTTCTTTATCCTCGCGATGCACGCGCAGCTTAAAGCGATCAACGAGAAGCGATTCCATTAACAGCCTGAATTCCGCTGTGGTGTGCGGGCGTCCGTCGCCGACATCGGCAACAATGTCGTAGTAGGTGCGGTCCAGCGCCGCAGCTCCAGGAAGCTGGTAGGGCTTTATGTCATAGGCAAATCTTATCAGGGCGGAAAGCGCGTGGAGTTGCACTGTAATTCTGGAACCAGACATTGATAGTTTCCCGCCCCCTGCCGGTAGCGGACCTTGATGAGGCTTGACCGATGCGACCTCGAAGCTAGCTGGCTGCGCCCTAGCTTGGCCGAAAGCGCAGTGGGCTAGACTCAACCCTAAGAGCAGCCTGACTAATCTCATGACTCATCGTCGCATAGTCAGCTAGCTTACGCCTCAGGCAGGCGAATCTTAAAGTACTTTTCAATTGCCGTCTTGGTCGCTCCGTCATAGGCGCCGGTCCAAACCCTCAGGATTTTGCCTTCTCGCGACACAAATATTGTCGTTGGAGTTTCAGCGAGCCCGTAGTCGGCGATTGTGGACGGCGAAGGTATATAGGCAGGAAACTCCACCCCAACACCGGCGCTGGATGCGCCTGCTTCGGCAGAGGACAAAGACAGGGCTATTACATGTACACCACCAAGGGCGCGAGACAACGCTCGAAAATTAGCGCCGTTGCGCTTGCACCAAACGCATGACGGGGAGAACACATAAATTAGCGTACCTGAGGATGATCGGTAGTTGATCGTAACCCGCTTGCCACCAATGTCAGCAAGTTGCAACGGAGGTGCCCCCTGTCCTTCTTCCAGTCGAGACGTCCTCCCTTCAAGGACTGCCTCCAACTTCAGAATTCTCCGTCCTTGCAATCCATTAATAAGTACAGAAGTAAGCAATAAGAGCAAGATCATCGGCCATCTTAGAGAGCGGGTATTCATCCGGACTAGGTTCATCGCCAAGATGCCTCCACGCGGCGTAAATGCGACGACGGTTGACCCGCGAGCTTAAATACGAACATGTTTCCCGTGCCGCCGAGCAGCCAATTCGTCAGCGGCGGGCCCCCCCCATCCGGAAGCATCAACGGAAGCCAGCTCTGTGACGGCCGATCAAGGGTAAAGACCCTCGGATTCTTTGTGTTGATGCTTGACGTAACCAAGACATGATTGTCTTCCGTGATCGCCAGACCTGAAATCTGATGATGCTGTTTAGGGGTTCCTGGTATCTTCTCACTCTCCTGAGCTTCCCTCTGCAGTGCTGGATAACGCTCCACTTGGTCGCCAGCAACCTCGAAATACGAGGTTGCACCGGCGCCATTATACCAACCGACACGTGTTGAGTTGGCCACAAGTTGGTCGATCCCCCCAAAGAGCTCCATCAGAGTGAACTCAGCCTGTGGCAGGAAGGAAGCCATCAGATGCCCAAACTGATCAAAATGTCTCAGGATTCCGTTCCGGGTTTTGCTCGGCTTTCTTTCAATCGGAAGATATTCGACGCCTTTCATCCAAATGCTTCCGTCAGGGGCTATCACGACCGCAGTGGGCGAGAATGGCTCTGTGCGTACCACGGACTCAATCCTGCCGTTGGTTGACGCCAACGCCAAGAAGCCCGCCCTATGTCCTTCGGAGTCGTTGGCCGCTCCGCAGATGGCGGTTATCTGATTCGTGCCGTGTGATGCGCCCCGCACCTCAACGTAGTTTGCATCTGGGATTTTCACTTGGATTTGAGCAAGCTGCCTGCCTTCTCCATCGAACACCCAAACGAGTGGTGATCCTGATAGATTGCCCTCAATCGAGATCAAGCTGTTACCGGTCCACAGAGGGACGGATTCAAATTTATGCTCAACCTCAATGTCTCCCGCAGTCCGAAAGTGAGTTGACTGCTTGGAGCCCTGGGCGGACAGCGCCAGCGCAATTGCGGACACAAACGCCACCTTCATAGGTAACCTTCGGATTAGCATCCTGGCCCAGGGCACGTGTATGAATTGTTCGCTGTGCTGCAACCCTCACTGCAAAGCCCGGCATCATAAAATCCCAGACCTGTGAAGTCGCCAAAGAAGGTGAAGTTTCGTTCTCCGCACCCGTCGCAGTCTGTCGGTGGCGCGGCGGCCTCGTTGCAGCCACCACAACTCTGCGCGTAGACGACGCTGCCAAACCCAAAAAAGTGGCTCAGTTGAACAGCGAACGTAGGGCTGCCGCCCCTTTTGAATCGGGCGTCATTCGTCTTCGAAAAGTCCTTGACGACAGCTGACGATGGTAGGCCTTCGAAGAAGGATCCCAGGGGTTTCCCGGATGCCATCCGAATGGTGGGGGATCTTATGGAATCTGTTCGGCCGGCCTTTGGCGAACTTAGGGGCCACATGCCGATGCCGGACGTCACGATAAGGGCCGAAGCGACTGCTAGCGTTCGTAGTGAAATACTCATAGACCGGTTCTCCTCAAGGTTAAGAGTGTCATGGCCCATTAGATAACGCAAGAATCATTTTTGGTGAATTGATAGAATCTTATATCAAAATGTGAGTTTTATGACTCGGCCCGTAGTGGAACAGGAGGCAATTTCCTAGGGTATCCACCGGCGATCAAATGTGCCCAAGGCGGTCTCCGAGATTTCGGCGATCCGGCTTAGTTCAGCTGTTTACGAATCATGACATGGTGCCTGCTTGTTCAATTCTGTTGAGCCCTGTTGCACGTGGGGGATTTTGGCAGTTACAAAATTATCTACACCACATCCTGGCCCCTTTATGCCATTGCCATTCCCATACATCACTTCCTTTACACAATTGCGCTGGTAGGAAGGCGGCCGTCCCGGCCCACGCTGTTCAGCAGTGTACGAGCGTCATACGGACGAAGCAACCGACCGACCCGGCGTCAATGCGGTTTTCGTGGCGGCGCAGGCCAATCCGACCGCTTTCTTCGACTTCGCGCGCCGGGCGACGCGGGTTTCTATCGGCTGCAACGCGCCAACTCGCAGAAAGCCTGTTGCTCGGACCGCCGAAAGGCATGGAACGTCGTTGCCTAGATCTAACGGCCACCCAGCGAATTGCGCAACCTAGATTCTTTCGAGTGATCTCCCGCCCGTTGCATGCGCGCGCCGGCGTTGCTCATCCGCTGGGCCGATCAAGCTCCGCGTTTAACGTCAACCGCGGCTAAAGCACTGTTCAAGTTGCTGAATCGCGCTGTGTTGTTCCGGGGTCAAGTCGAAAGAAATGGCTAAGACAACCCATACGACCTGATTTCGCGCCAAGTCCGAGCGCGCTTACTTCTTTTTAGCTGCCTTCTTCTGGGCGACCTTTTTCTTGGGGGCTGACCCGCCCTTGGGATAGATAGTGGCAGAGAACGCGTAGTCGGAGGCGTCAATGTCGAGGCCTCCGATGATCGGCTGACCATTCTTGGTGAGTTCGCCGGGAATCTGGTAGCACATGATCGACTTCGGATCGGCGGTTGTGCCCTTGATGGTCGAATCTTCGATAGGAGTTAGAACCTGGGCCGATGTTTCCTCCGCGCTCCACCTGTCGTTCTTGAGGAAATACGCGATAGCTTTCTTTTTATCGATCAGCTTTACGAGTTCCTTCCGCATATGCTCGTGCACGAACCCGAGCGTATCGCCGGTTTCGTGGCGAACCACGCGGTAGAACTCGGAGTCCTCTGTCTGCATGGTGAAGGCCTCGAGGTTCATTGTGGGTTGGCCCTTCGCAATGGCTTTGATCTGAGTGCCTACGTAGGACCAATAACCGCCATCCCTTCCGCCTGCGCGCGCGATGCGAACGTCGGCATTATCGCGGTCATGGGTGACAGTGAAGGCGACGTTGGCGTTCTTGTTCCAAGCGTTCATGTGACTCAGAATCCGAGTCTTGAACGCAGTTTCGGGGTTATCCAGGAAGCCAACCGTCAGCTTTACGCCGCCCGTGCCCCAGTAAGCGGTGGTCAATACCGCAATTCGCTGCGGGGCCGTCGTCGTTTCTCGCCATTCCCACTGGGGAAACCGCGGCCGACGCCACTCCACGGTGGAGCAAATTCACGCTCGGACGACGGAGATATTTCGAGATTTGTCGGATTTGGCCGGGGTCGTGGTGTTGTTCGACGAGATGGACGCTCTCGCCACCAAACGTGACGCCAGTCAACAGCAATTGGATGTTGTTCGGCAACTATTGACGACGGGAATGTTACCAAAGCTTGCGGCGCTCTCTCGAGACAAGCAAATCGTCTATTTCATGAATACGAATCATCGTAGGGATATTGATTCCGCGATTATGCGCGCTGGACGTTTTGATATGCTACTGCATGTAGTACCGCCTACTTGGGACGACAAATTAAACGGGTTAAGGTATCTCTATCGTGCGAATCCGGCCGAGGTAGATGCCATTAGAGCGAAACTTGACGAGTTCAGCAAAGAGCAGCAGCGTGAACGGGCTATTCTGGACCGCTTCACGTTTTCTGAGACGAAGAGCTTTCTTGAACACATTCAGATGTTGCCCCTTGATGGACAGTTCCTCTCTGAGAAGCTGGCCAAGTGGAATAAGGACGGTTTCCTGCGTCTGGTGGAAGAATGGGGCAGCAAGTTTATCGTTTTGAAGGATTCATCGCCAGCGCTGGAGGAATTTAGTGAGGATAAGCAGTCCTCGGCCCTCCAATGACAGAGATCAGCAATCCGTCATCAACGGCCAAACCCAAATTTATGGGCAAGATCCCGAAGTTACTATTGTTTGGGGATCGGAGAAGCTTATGGCGAAATCTGGGCCACTGGACGGTGAATCACCGTTGCGACCGATCTTTCTGACCTCAATCCGCTTGTAGAAAATCACTCCCCGACCTCAGGAATGCGAATGCTGGCCGGCGATGAGTCCCCCTTGCGAAGGGTCTCCTACCGGCGTTGATGTCCAGCGCCGCTACCTGTGGAAATCGTTCCCGGGGCAAGCCTGCCGAACAGAATTTCGGGGTGGATCGAAAAGTGTTCGGCTTCCGCCCGGAATCCGGTTCGCCTTCATCCCGGAATCGTGTTCGGGGTCAGCCCGGAGCGTTGTTCGGCTGCCGTGAAATTCTAGAGCGAAAGGACGCGCCAGCACCAAGCAAGAACAGCGGCCAACGATCATCTTCTCCCCGCAATAGCATTGTCAGGACGGAGATTGCATCGCCACCGCTCACGAGGACTCTGTCCATGATCCACCCCTGACGCGAAAGCATTACCGAAATCACTCCTGAATCCGAGGCCGGGCAACTGATCTAAAGAATCGAGGCGCACAACAGTCCCTGCGCCGGATGATGCTGTGCTTATGAATCGGGCGCGCGCATGGAACTATTGGCGAGTGGTTCTTTCAGATGGATCCGCCGATGGATCTGGAATGGTTGCTTCGCGGCCATGTTGCGCCATGTTCGGCTACCGACCTAACAATACAATGCAGGCGCCGCATCTCTATTCTTCGATACTCTTTTAGTAGATCTACGCGGTTTATGACAAAATGTCTACAGTTGAATACGCACGGAGAATCACGACCTTCATGCCCATAACCAAACTCACGAACGAGATTAAGAACCGCAATCGGCGGCTATGGCGCCCAGAAGGAGCGCATCGGCAGGTCAATATTATGGAACTTCGGCAACTGATGATTGGCGACAGACCTTCCGAGCCGGCCCACCACTCCTTGCGCAACCCAAGAGTTTCGCGGTACAGTCATTTGTTTCGACGTGATTGTTGGCCATCGCCAAACGCGTCTCGATTCCGGTCACATTTGACCCCTCGCTGGATTCTTAGAATCCTAAACGCGGCGCATTGGGGTTTCCGGAGATCATGAGTATGCGTGCAGTGAAGTTGTCGACCTCCTTTGCGGCAGTCGCCCTCTCGGTTCAGTTACTCTGGTCAGAGGCTCGCGTCCACAAATTGCGCGTCAGAAGTCTCGTGCGGGTCGACTATGAAGATTTCCAGGAGTCGCGCCGAGGCCCATTCACTGTAACGGAAATGTATTCTGCAGCTGGGTACACCATTAGTCGAAGTCGTGGAGTAGTGAAACAGTTTAACGATACCGATTTGGTAGTAAACAAACAGAAGCTGTCCCGGTTCACTGGTGTTGCGATGCTGGTAGTATACAAATTCAGTCCCGTTCCGATGGAGGTGCGAGAGCAAGTAACCGTATCGGAAGACACCGTACTCATGAGGCTTTGCAGGCTGTATGAGCTACCCGGCGTCTGTGAGAGCGGCAAACCCGTTGCCGGTTCGCTCGAGCCGTTCCACCCGGATGGGCATGGCATTATGACAGACACTGTTGCTTTTGGCGTGTCGGGCGGGCAAAAGCCCCCTCTAAGTTATCGTCGCGTAGTGGTTCAGAAGCTGTTCGCAGATGGTCACCATATACTTACTACGGAGTACGAATTCCGGCCGGGTGCCGGAAGTCTCCGGATCTTGAATACCCAAACACCTACGCTCGGCGTCCATCGTTAAAGACACCGCCATGTGTGCTTCTTCGCCTACGTTTCGCGGTCCAAGCAATTCGGGCATCCAAGGGACATGACGACGAAGTCGATACGCTGAACTGCATAAGCCTGATTCCGCTCTGGGATCGTCAATCCAATGTTGCGCGAACCAGAGGGGCGTGATTGTGATGCGCCAATGACCAAACGCCGCTTTCGGGAGCTGACCCAAAAGATGCCTGTCGAATTGGATTGCGGCCCTTTTTCCTCTTCAGTCGCTATTAAAACGTCAAATTGAGATAATACGCCGAAGAAAATTAAGGTCTCGGGGATGATAAAAAAGTTTAAAAAGGTTATTGACTACTCAGGATGTTGGGTCTAAAATTCGCTCTAGGATCTTTTTCGGAGGCGACGGCAACTCAACCGGTGTCCCTCCATATTAGGTTGTGGTGCATTAACTGCGGCTTTCGTTTTGAGTGAGCCGAGACTCAAGGAGATGCTACCGTGAAGAAGCGAAATCGATTGGGGCTAAAAAAGGTTACTCTACGGGATCTCGATGACGGCTCTCTTGGCTTTGCGGGTGGCACCCAAAGCCAACAGTACGGCACTTGTGGGGACTTCTGCACTGCTTCGTGCTCCCCAGGATGTCCGAGTGAGGGGTACAAGGTGTGCCCTAGCAATGGCGCTAATACCTGCAACTCGTGCGGCGGGGGCGGGACTTGTCACACCCAATGTGATCCAGACGGGTGCTACACCGGCAACCCTCAAAACACTCAGTGCTATCAATGCAATACGATTGGTGGTATTAGTTTCTGCGGGACGTGTCTAAACTGCTAGTGCTATTTCCAATAAATTAACTAGACACGTCGGAAGTAAGCGCGATGGCTTATTCCAGGGCCAAGTACCGAACTCGAAGGTGCCGACTGTCCGCTTATTTTAGACACTTCACTAGTAGGTTCGTGGCGTGAAAGCGTTGTGGCCTGTCCGGTGACGGATGCCCCCTCAAGGATTTCGAAAATCGCGGCCAGAAAGCAACATCATGCGATCCCACGCCGGTTCGACGGGTGTGGTCGCGGCGAGCAACGCAAGTGCAATGCCGATAGCCCCGTCAAGAAGCCCCGGATCGGCTTCGGAAACTGGCGTTGTGTTAGGGGCCATTTTTAGGGAAAAGAATCCTCCGACACCCCTTTCGGGCTGTCGCATCGCGAGAGCACGATCGAAGTAGTTGACCGCTGCTTCCCTAAACATAGGATTCCTGTCCTCTTGATATATCCGGTTGAAGATGTGCGCAATTCCCACGTAACCGTGGCATAAAGGAGCGTCTTGCGCCCCGACTGTGCTTTCGACCCGGCTGAGACACGAATCGGCGATCTTGTCCGCGAAACTGCTCCAATCCTGCCGTCCGCACCGCCGTGCGATCTGGCGCAATACGGCCATTATACCCAGATCGCCATAGCACCACGCCATCCGTGAATCGGTCGATTCCGCGCCAGCGCGCCACGCGGGGAATAGCGAACCGGCACCGGGCGGTCGCTCCTGTGCGATCAACCATTCGACGCCGCCTTCCAGAAGCCGCTTCGTTTTGTCCCGCTCGACACCTGCTGCAAGCGCTTGACTTAAGAAATTTAGGACCCCAGGAATTCCATGTGCGACGCCTAGATTGTAGTAGCCTTCGGGAAAACGAGCGAACTCCGACGCCGGTAACAATTCTGGAGGAGTGTGCCACGTGACGAGCTGTCCGGAGCGTTCGGCCGCCTTATTTAGGTGATAAACCAGCAGTTCGACCCCAAGCGACGCCTTTTCTGCGGGGAGGCGCTCTAGAAGATAGACACCAAAGCCTACCAGTCCAGTGATCAGATCGTACGCTCCCGTCCACCTTCCACGTTGCAATTCGCGCAGGAGCATTGCGTCGATGTCGCCGTTGATGTCGCCGTCTCCGATTTCTTCGGTTTGAGCTTCGGTTGAGTCGTCAGGATTCGCTTGGACCATTTCGACCAGCAATTGGGATAAATGATCCACGGTCCAGCCAAGCCCGCAAAGTCCCCCGAATAGTCCGCAATACGTCATTGGGGCCGCAGCCTCGATCGCATCGTTCAAGCGCTCAAGCGCGATCTCGCTCCAACGGACATCGTTTTCAGCTCGCGCTAAGTAGGCAAAGAGCAAGGCTTCTTCGTAAAGGGGTGGCCGCCTGTCGCCGTAGTTGCGCTTCATTATGGACGCCGCAATGGCGTGAATCGCCTCCCAACTTCCAGCCGCGACTGGGGAAGACGATATGATCGGAACCCACTGGTCCAACTTTCCTCCTCTCTGTTCAGTGCTAAGCGAATCTTTCGAGGCGTGCGGGCCTATCTCGCTGAGCCTCCACGAGTTTGGCATACGTGCCTCGTAACTCCATAAGTTCGTCGTGCCGGCCCTGTTCGACAACCTTTCCTGTCTCCATGACGAAAATTCGGTCTGCGTCGCGCACCGTGCTAAGCCGATGTGCGATAACAATTCGAGTGCAGCGCAGCGACGCGAGATTTTGATTGACCTTGGCCTCGGTAACAGCGTCCAATTGGCTAGTCGCCTCATCAAGAATTAAGAGCTTCGGGTCGTTGGCCAGCGCGCGTGCAAGAGCCAATCTCTGACGTTGGCCGCCAGACAGAGACAAACCACGATCCGTAAGCGGCGTCTCGTAACCCATCGACATCGCCATTATATCGTCATGGATGCCCGCCAGCTTCGCCGCCTCCACGACGCGGTCCAAGGTCATAGATGGATCAGCCAGTGCGATATTGCGCCGAATGGATCCACCAAAAAGCTGGGTTTCCTGTGTGACGATCCCGAGTTGGCTTCGCACTGCGCGCCGGTTGAGATTTCTCAGATCATGCCCGTCAAAGAGAATTCGGCCTGAGGTTGGATCATAAAGACCTGCCATGAGACGCGCCACGGTCGATTTCCCAGAGCCCGTCCGTCCCACCAGCGCGATTCGGAGTCCGGACGCAATTCCTAGACTGACCTCGTGCAGAACCCAAGGCTCCTGCGACCCATAGCGGAAGGAGACGCCATCAAGCTCTACGGCGCCTTGCAGCGGTCCGGAAGCCACAACTGAACTCAAATCCTGCTCCGGCGGAGTGTCCATCACGTCGTTAAGACGTTCGAGGTAGATTTCGACCATTTGTAGTTGGAGAGCCGCGGAGACAAGATTATTAAGTGGCATCAGGAAACCGCCGGCCAAGGCGCTGAACGCCATCATGGTTCCCAACGTAAGCGCTCCACCGAGTACCAAATACGCGCCATAAAACATTAGGGCGAGCGTCGAAAGCGTGCCGAGCATACCCAACAGCGCGTTAAAGATAGCGTCTAAGCGGGCGCGCTTAATCGAAATGTTCAATCCGTCAACGAAAACGTTCGACCAATTTTCGGCCGCCCGATGCTCCAGTCCCATGGCCTTCAGCGTCTCCATACCACTGAGCATTTCGACTTGATAGGTTTGCGACCGGGCCGAGTTCTCCAGGCTTTCCGCTAGGAATTGCCGTTGACGCCATCGGATCAATGTCATCAGCGCAAAACGCGCTAGCGCCAGCGCGAGAACCATTAGTGTTAATGGTGCGTTTGCCAAAAGTAGCAGCACCATGTAAACGCTGGCCATCGATCCGTCCATGAACGCCGAGAGTGTAGTCGAGGTCAGAATGTCGCGAACCGCGCTGTTGCTTCCCAGCCGGATCATGAGATCTCCGGAAGTGTGCTGCTGGAAATAAGAATAAGGGAGTTCCACAAGATGATCGAGGAACCCTAAGGTGAATCGCACCTCAAGCTGCGTCCGGAGGTGAATCATAAGGTGCGCGCGTACGAAGCCGGCAATCGCATTGAAGAGCTGAAACAGGCAGTAGCCGATCGTAATGACCGCGAGCAGCTTATAGTCTCTTTGTGGCACCACGCGATCAATCAGAACACCGGTCAGAAGGGGCATCGCCAGCGAGAGTATTTGGACGAGCAGCGATGTCGAGACGATCCGTGCCAATAACTCGCGCTGCTGAAGAATCAGCTTGAACAGCCCGGCGATGCGCTTCGCTTTGGGCCTGGATTCCCCTCGATCAAACGCCTCTGTCGGTTCGAGAATCAAGGCGACGCCGGTAAAGAAGCGGCGGAATTTTTCTCTCGAGACCGTTCGCCGCCCGAATGCTGGGTCCACAATTTCGATGCTGCGGCGCTTTACGCGTTGGAGGACGACGAAATGGTGGAATTCCCAGTAAAGGAGTGTCCCGGATGGCAGATAGTCAAGGTCTTCCATCTCGACGCGGACACCGCGGGATCGCAGACCGTACTTGCGTCCGAGCTGAAGGATCGAAGCGGCTGTCGCGCCACCGCGACCGGGTTCCAGCTGCTTGCGCACTTCCTCGAGCGCGACTTGTTTGCCGTGAAATCCCAGCACCATCGCTAGGGCCGCCGCGCCGCAATCGGTCGCCGCCATTTGCCGAACCAAAGGGATGCGTTTTCTGCTCGGCACCAGCGCAACTCGATCCAAGGCGGGGAACCGCTCGGGAGGTTCCGAGCCCGCGCCCTTGCGCTCATACAAGCCACTCATCTTAGCAGGCCCTTCAACCCGGGCACCAAGGTCACAATAATGCGTTCCGAACGGACGCTAGCTTCCGCTCTGCCACCCATTCCGTCCTTATACGAATAATGGCCATGGTTCGCCTGAAACGTCAGCGACTTCAAGGATGCGTGCACGATCACAATTGGACCGGCAATAACAAGGCCGTCTCCGCTGTCCCTTCCCGCATAGCGAGCCGCTTCGCGCGGGCCCACGACCTCCGCCCCAACCCTATCCACCTCGACGGTTTCAGCCGAATCTGAATAGCCATCGACCTTCAGGCGCAGCGGAATTCCTGGCCGCAACTGGGGAGCGTACGATCCGGGAAGCAGGGCGATGACCTCGTAACCGGCGCTTTCGTCGATGATACTCGCCGCCTGATCGTTTGCGCTCACGTGTTGCCCCGGGCGGACCCACACATCGCTGATGATCCCATTGCTTGTCGCGCGCAATATGCCGTGGACGCTTTCCAATAGGGTTGGTCCGGGGCTACCCGTGATTTCCACGAGTGGATCGCCCGAACGAACATGATCGCCGACCGAGACGTCGAGTGATCGGACAAGACCAGCAGCCGGGGCACTCACATTGACTTTTGCCCGGGCCCGCACAACTGCCGGCCCCGTCGCATATTCGTCGACCTTGGCAAGGCTCATGTATGCAACCGCGAGGACCACTATCCCCACCATGACCCAATGCGTGCGCTTGAGCCAAGTGGGAGCCGTTCTCAACACGTCCCCTTCCTGGTCCCACTTTCGAATGTGATAATCGAGAGCCTCTTCGCGAAAAATCTCGGAGCTTCCATTTACTCCGGGGGTACGGTCGACAAGCATCGCCTGGAGCCGATTCTGCAGAAGAATTTGGTCGAGGGTTGGGGCAGCGCAACCGGCGAGAACGCTTATAATCTTAGCATCTTCAGTAGAAAATGGAGACTGCTTCCCATTCCTCACGGCAGTAATAACGCCCAGCAGCTCGTTTCTGACACCGTAGATAGGCTCCGCGATAAAGCACGCATCCCCGCTCCCGCCCGGGTTGTCGCTGGAGGCATCATAGCGCGCATCGTTCGCCACGTATCTCGAATTGACACGCTCTCCCGTGCGCGCAACAAACCCCACGAGTCCTGCGGCCGCGGCTTCTATGCGCAACTCACCGGTTTCCGGATCCATAGCCGATAGAACATCTTCCGCTTGGTTGTAGACAAGACACTGCGCTCCGTCCGCGCGAACCAAAGTGCTCGCTGCTTCAGTCAACAAGCCTGTTAGATTCCGGAGATCGCTCTGCGACGGAATTCGCATACAGTACCCAAGTAGTCGATCATTCGCGCCTGCGCTCGCCGCCAGCGATTCACTCTCGCCACGAGTTTTCGCACCGAAGCGAGCTACGGCGGCCCGAAGAATCGAATGAACCTGTGGTTCAGGAAGGGCGCCTCGAGTGAGGTAAAAAATCTGGTCCTCGTCGATAAATTCTTGGTACAACTCGGGCGCCTCGGCACCGCAAAGTACCACATTTTCCGTTGACACCCCGGGGAATTCCGCTGAGCGGCGCAACAGGAGATCGCGGCCCTCTTCCGGTCTGAGTAACGGGCCCAGGACTAGCACTGACACGTTTCCTCGGTAGAAGTATTCCAACGCCTCGGACGCGTCGCGGGCTGCGACAATTCGGAATTCTTTCTCAATACTCTCTAGAGACCAGGGCTCTAGTCCACACATGACGATCAGCCATTCTGACATATCAGGGGCCGTGATTTCCTTCGAGGGGCCGCCGAAAGCCCATGGAATTTAGTTGCCGGGCGCAGGTTCTCTTATCATAGCCGTATTATAGCCGTCCGGGAATTCATCCGGGCGAGGACAGGCGAGGGCGGCGGCAACGTGAAGAACCCGAACAAAAGATGCCAGATGGGCCTGCCCGAACGCTCCGAGTTAATGTAATCGGCAAGGGGATGTTGTGGATCGCAAAGTCGGCGAGAGCGAAACAGCTCGGTTCGCGGCAAAGCTCGGTGGCGTCACTCTGCCACTGCCGCCGAAATTGACGGCGTAATGCGCCCACGATGTCCAGCCGATTCGACCGACGCGGTATTTCGCTTTGTGCAGCGATAGCCGAACTGCGCAATTCGCTCAACTTCCGAGGGACGTTAGATCTTTTTCTACGGCATCTGCCCATTGGTACCCTCGAACCGTACCCGATTCTTACAACTCTTTATTCCGTTGCCCCAGACGGCCAGAGCCTTTTTCACAGGATTTGAGGTTCATTTTGGATTCCGCCTGCTTGGTCGACTCGGGCGCGACTGGGAGAAACCCTGAACTGCCGCTTGCTGCTCACAAAATCTTCACGCGCCGTGGGTTTTGTCCCGGCATGTCCCAAAATTCCCGATCATGCTGGCTAAATAGATCCGGGGGCAGAATTGTCTGGCGCTTCTTGGCTTCGACACGGGCTTGGACACGATGCAGGCCTGGCATTCCCAGTCGGGCATCGAATTCAGCCTCCTCATACTCCACGTGCTCGAAATCGTGTGCGAATCGCTCAAGGCCGAGAAGTTCATAAAGCTGGTTCATAATCTCTCCGGGTATTTCGACCAGCGAGTCATAGCGCAACGCGATGAGGCGATTCGCATATTCACCAAACCATGCTTGCCGGAGAGCGTTTAAAGAAGGGCCCAGGAAGGCACTCTTCGTCATAGCATCCACGCGGTTGAACACGGTTCCCACCTCGTGGCCGAACATTTTCGACGCGAGGAACGCATTACGTTGGACCAGTCGCTCGACACTGTCGAGGATCCATGCCGGATTCCGGACGCAACAGATCACTCGCGAATCGGGAAAAAGACTCGCGAGGGCCGGGAGTACACTGCACCAATTCCGGCTGCTATCGAAGATGACCATGTCCGAAGCCAGATCCGCATAGTACTCACTCACGATCGACCGCAGGATTCTCCGCCGCTGAGCATCGGAGATGAACAGAGCGCTTTCGCTCGAACTCATGATGCGGAGCGCATTCGAGAATATCTCCGACACGGAGCTTTGAATGCCAGCGTGAACACGAGGGTTTTGGCGCAGGATCGCCGAGAGTAGAGTCGATCCAGACCGCGGAAGTCCCGAAATGAAGTGGATCTTCAACCCCGCGCCGGCTCGGTTCGGTTGGTCCATGTGCCCCATTATCTTCGGGCCTTGACGTTCTCGTCAACAGGAACTTCGCACGGTGACTATACTCCCTTGAATCAATGGTGCACTCCTGGAGATTCGCAACGAGAAGGCTGTTAGCGAACACGCGAAATTGTTGGACTCTAGCCGAGTTTTTGGCGAGCTGCCGCGCGATGCTCATGCTAATGGGTCGATGCGCAGCGCCGGAGTTTCCGGCGTACTTCCTCGCGCATCTGGAAACCGCAGGGCTCGATCTGCTAGCGCTGTTTCGGGCTCCGGACCGCATGCATTCGACGCCGGAGCAGATTCCGCGGCGGCTGATCCGACAACGGTTTGGACTGGATGCGTTTCGCCGAAGCCCTGTTGGGTCTCGATCAGCCCCCGGGACGGCTCACCGTACCAGCCATGCTGCGCGAACAACCTACTGCCGCACACTCCAGCCGTTGGCCAGACCTGAATCAGCCGCCGAAGACTGAATCCCGCCGACGCGTACAACATGATCCCCGGCGCGAGCCCCAAACGGTAAAGCACCCTCGTCAACAGATTCGATGCGCTGGGCGAATCAATTCTGTTAAATTATTCAGACAGCCTAATTGGAGGAATGAAGTCTGTGCCGGCATGGATTCCGATCATCCCTAACGACAGTCCGGTATCACAAGGCGCGTGGGACGCCGTGGACATGATTGCGCGATCTGTGGCAGCAAAGGATTACCCGCCGCTCACCCAATCGACACGCGTCCACCAGACTTACGAAGAGCCGCTTTTATTCGGATATTTGGCTCGCACCGGGGGCCGCCAGGAATGGATCGACCTTGCCATCAGCGAACTGAACAATTCGGTCGAGACAGCCTCTGAGTTTGGCGGGGGCATTGGCCTTTTCGGAGGCTTGTGTGGGCTCGGCTGGGTTCTTGAGCACGTGTCAGCTTTGCTTGAGGAATCGCCGGATTCGTCCATTGGAAGGACCGGAGGGGCAGACGAAGATGATGAGGACCTAAATGAACAAACTGACCTAGCTGTTGTTTCCCGCCTGCGAGGTCCCGCCCGAAAGGGCGTTTATGATCTCATCAGTGGGCCCGTAGGATGGGGAGTGTATTTTCTGGAGCGCTTTCCCCGTGGGAAGTCTGAAGAGGGAATCGCCCTGATAGTCAGACGCCTGGAAGAAATCTCGGAGCGACATAATGGACGCGTAACGTGGTTTACACCTCCCGAATTGCTGCCCGACTGGCAGCGCGAGATCTGCCGGCAGGGATACTACAATCTAGGCGTCGCTCACGGGATAGCAGGGATTCTTCACTTTCTGGCCGAGGCGCAGTGTGTGGGCGTGGAAAAGGAGCGGGCCGGTGCGCTACTGAATGGTGGGATGGAATGGTTCCTTGCCCAGCGTCGTCCTCCTGGCTCAAGCGCTTGGTTTAGCGCTTGGCTCGCCCCAGGGGTAGAGCCATCTGGTTCGCGTCCGACATGGTGCTATGGCGACTTAGGCATTTTAGCGGTTCTATTCCAAGTCGCACGTCGGACGGGGCGAGAGGACTGGCACACACTTGCGCTCGAGTTGCTCGACCATTGCCTGGCCTGTCCGCTGGAACGTTATGGTGTGAATGATGCGCCGCTCTGTCACGGCGCCGCCGGCTGTGCCCATATTTTTAACCGGATTTACCAAGCCGAAGGTGATTCTAGGTGTCGCGAAGCCGCGCTTCGATGGTTTGACCGTGTGCTTGCGATGCGAAGACCAGGTAGCGGAGTCGGCGGCTTTTCGGCATTTTCGATGCCAGAGGGGGATCCGGTTTGGGAGCCGAGTCCAGCTTTTTTGGACGGAGCGATGGGTGTCGCGTTGGCACTCTTGGCGGCATTAACGCCTGTTGAGCCGAATTGGGATCGGCAATTATTGGTCTCGGCGAAAAAGTGAGGAAATGGATCATTACTGGATGATCGGGCGTTCTATCTCAGATATATATTGGATCTGAACCGTTAAACTGGAAGCAGTAGCGATCATCTCGATCAAGGCTTTTTGGTCCTCGTTGCCCATAGATACCAAGAACACGGTCAGTCTCCTCTTCCAGGCCTTGCATCGCGCGGGGTGCCTGTCGGACTGCAATAGATAGTGTCGTGCTCTGGGTGTCGCAGTATAGTCATAATCATGACGGAGATCGCGGGTTGAATGGAAGAGCGTGACCTGACTCCAGAGGCCGGGTGCCCAGCTTAGTAGCAGGAGCGCTTTATGCAAGGCGCTTATTACTTTTGGCGACGCATGATAAGATTGAAAACCGATGGCGAAGCCGACGAATGAGCCTCAGTTTTCTTTTCTAGATTTTTTCGTCTTTCGAACCCCCCTTCTCCCTGCTGAGGAGATGATTGCTTGGGCAGATGGGTTGACCGCCGCCCGAGTTTTCCAAGCGTCCGATCATAATATATTCGATGCGGCTTGGCAATCCGATATCGTCCTACTTCGGGCCCGATTGCGGAGTTTTCTCGATCGCCCAGAAATTGTACACGCACTATTCGTAGCCTCTCCCTCCCTACATCCTGGAATCGAGCACTGGAAACGTGATCCGGATTCCAAGAAGGGACTGCAAGCGGAGCGCGCACTGGTTCGCTATTTCGAACGCATGTGTACGCGGTCCACGCCGTTTGGATTGTTTTCAGGCTGTTCAGTTGGAAGAATCGAGCCGGATGACCAAATTCGTCTCAATCTTTCCTCTCGCGAGGAGTATCGTCCGTGTTCGCGTCTTGATTTCGATTATTTGTTTGCGCTGACTTCCTGTCTCACCCGAGACTCCACACTTCGCGTCCAACTACGCTATTGGCCAAATTCGAGCCTCCACAGAGTGGGCGATGCATTACACTACGTCGAATCCCGATTCGCTGGAACAAACCGGAGCCACCACCTCGTAAGGGTCGAAGCCGATGAATACGTGAATCGTGTCCTGGAGCGCGCTGGCCGAGGGGCATCCGTTTCGGAACTGGCGGATTGCGTCCTAAACGCGACCTGTGACTCGACTATTTCCCGTGAAGAGGCAGAGGAATATATTCAAGAAATCATCGAACAACAGGTCCTCGTGTCAAGTCTCTCGCCGGTGGTTACCGGGCCGTCTCCAGTGGACGATCTCATCGCACAACTCGATGAGCTGCCGGACGCGACCAGCGTTGTCGCGACGCTCCGCTGGGCGAGCGATAAATTGCGCGAAATAGATCAGAAGGGTGTCGGCATTTCGCCCGAGGAATATCAGGCAATCACTTCGAGACTGGAGACTTTGCCAGCGAAAGTGGAACCGGCGAAACTCTACCAGATCGATCTCATCAAGCCTGTGCGGAGTGCGACAATTCCGAAGCCGGTGCTGGATGAACTCATTCGCGGCGCCGAGATACTGGGGCGGCTGGGTTATACTTCGGAGCCGGAAGAACTCAAGAGGTTCCGGGAGACGTTCTTAGCCCGCTATGAACTGGCCTGGGTTCCGCTTATAGAGGCCTTAGACGAGGAGATTGGAGTCGGCTTCGGAGCAATCGGTGCGGAAGGACTGCCTATTGCGGGGGCCGATCGCCCAGGAAGTGGGCACGTCCCGAAATTTCAGGGCTCGCTGTTCAAGAAATTCTTCGAAGCCGTCCGAGACGGAAGAGGCGAAATGGCCTTGGCCTTGGATCTGAACGATATCCCCGCAGAGCAAGACGCAGCGCGATTTCCCGATTCGTTTGCGCTGAACGCTGTGTTGGTAGCTAGCGGTCCGGATGCCGTTGCGCGTGGCAATTTCGAGTTGGTGTTGAAGGGCGGCGTGGGACCTGACGGCGCAAGATTTTTCGGCCGCTTCTGCCATGCGGATCCGGACCTGGAGCAATGCGTTCGCCGCCAATTGCGCGAGGAAGAGCGGCATGATCCTGACGCGATCTTTGCCGAAATCGTTTATCTGCCAGAAGGGAGAATCGGCAATGTTCTTTGCCGACCTGTGCTCAGAGAATACGAGATTATCTACCTCGGCCGTTCCGGTGCTCCCCTCGAGCGGCAACTGCCGATTACGGATCTGATGGTAGCTGTTCAGGGAAGCCGCATTATTTTGCGCTCTAGGAAACTGGACCGCCGGATCATTCCACGCCTAACCAATGCTCACGGGTTCATGAATCAGAAATTGCCATCACTCTATAGGCTTCTGTGCTGCCTTCAGCATCAGGGTGGGGTTTCCGTCCCCGGTTTTTCGTGGGGGCCGCTTGAATCATTGGATCACCTGCCCAGGCTCACTTGCGGACGCGTCGTATTGGCGCTCGCCCGGTGGCGATTGAATGCCAATGAAATCAAGTCGCTGAATTCCCGGGAGCGAAGCACTACGTTTTGTGCGATCCAAGAACTTCGGCGAAAGCGTGGCTTGCCGAGATGGATCGTGCTTCAGGAGATAGACAACGCACTCGCCGTCGACTTGGAGAACCCGCTAAGTGTGGACGCCTTCGTTCATGTTCTCAAGCGGAAACAGCAAGCGATAGTGCTTGAAATGTATCCGACGCCCGAACAATTGTGCGTCTCCAGCCCTGAGGGACATTTTTTTCACGAACTCAACGTGCCAATGGTTCGCCCGGTCGCTCAGCTATCTGAGCGTCACAGAAATACACGGCAGAACGACCGAGTACTCGAGGTCGCGCGGTCGTTCAGAGTGCACGCGCCGGGGGGTGAGTGGCTCTACGTCAAGATATATGGCGGCGAGACGACCCTAGATGAGATTTTGGCCGCCGAAATCGGCCCTTGGGTACGTTCGGCGGTTGCATCTGGTGCGGCGTCACAATGGTTCTTCATTCGCTACGCCGATCCGCATTTTCATTTCAGAATCAGGGTTCATGGAATTCCTGAGCGGCTGCAGCAGGATGTTCTGCCGTTGATTCGTGCCACATTCCACCCTCTACTCCTATCGGGGCAGCTTTGGAAGATCCAATTCGACACATACGAACGCGAAATTGAGCGCTATGGCGGGCCAGAAAGCATGCTGGCCGCCGAACAGATCTTTTTCGCTGACAGCGAAGCGGTTTTGCGAATTGTGGAGTTGCTTCGCGGCGACAAAGGAGTGGATTTTCGTTTGCGCGCGGGCCTTCTGGGTATCGACTTTCTCCTCACTGACTTTGGGTTTGAGGGTGAGCAAAAGCGCAGTACAATGGAGCGATTGCGCGACGCGTTCCAGCGAGGCCCCGCGAGTGGTGGAAGTGCAAGAAAGGAACTTGGCGACCGATTCCGCAAGGAGCGCGCGACCATCGAGGCCTTGTTTGATCCAAATTCCCGCCCGGACGATACTCTTGCAGCCGTTCGAGAAATACTTAGGCAACGTTCCTGTTCTGTCCAAGACAGCGTCGAGAAACTTCGTGCCATGGCGAACCATGGAAAATTGGCGTTGCCGTTAGATGACTTAATCGGCAGTTATGCGCATATGCATATAAACCGCCTTATGCGTTCTTCTGGAAATCGACATGAACTCGTCATTTACGACTTCTTATTCCGGATTTACGACGGGAAGCTGGCCCGATCGAGCAGGGTAGCCGCAAATGTCCCGCCCGCAGAGGGCTAGGCTCCAGAGCGGGAGGCGCTTGTTGAAAGATGCCGAGTCCGGACATGGGGAATTGGAGCAGTTCGTGTCGGGTTTTTCCTGTTTGACACGTCATTTTGCGGTTAGCCGCAAATCGGAGCACGAAATCCGATGAGCCGTATGGCCCGAAGTGAAGGAAGGAGAGTATGTCGAATCCGATTGCTTTTCACGAGCAAGCCCGCTTTGCAACTCGTGATTCAGCTTGGAAGTTGATATCCAAGCTGAAGCCATTTATCGAGGGCGCCGCGGAGCGGGTAGCTCGTACCAGAGATTTGGAGCAAGGTATCCTGACGGTAGCAGAGAAGTACCCGCGAGCGGCCGATCACTTTGTCATTCTGCCCGGGAGGCTGGAAGAGACATTTAGTCTGAAGGATCGGTATCTGTATGCCAATGTCGAGACCTTGGCGCTTAACATCCACCATGAGGGCGAGAGCTATGAAATCGACCTAGCAGAATCTTTCGAAGAGCTGCCCGAGTTGCACAAGGTGCTGGCCCTTTGCGGATCGGGTCGCCGGAACGAAGCTGAGATCCGCGGCCAACTCAACGAAGAAGGTATCAACCTACTTGATTCCATGCTTGAAATTGGAGCGGTGGGAGAGCGCGAGATCGTTACTCCACGTTTCGCTCCGGAGGGCACTCCCGGCGTTTTCCGCCTCCAACATGCTTCCCTTCTGTACCGTTCCCGTCAATCCGGAATACTCGTAGACCCACACTTGCATTCTGGGTTCAACCCCGGCACGGGCTCGGATATTTATCGGCGCGAACTCGAGGGCAAAGTCGACGCGATCCTAATTTCCCATTACCACAACGATCATTTCTTCCCGGCGACGCTGTTGATGTTTCCGCCTGACATCCCGATCGTAGTTCCCAAGGTGCCGCGCTCCACCATTATCTGTGGTGACATGCAAGCGCAACTGTGCGCCTTTGGTTTCCGGAATGTGATTGCGGCAGAGTGGTTTTCACGATTGCAGTTCGGAGACATGGAAGTTCATGTGCTTCCGTTTTACGGGGAGCAGCCGCTGCGTTTCGAGGAGTCGAAGGATCCGACGATCCGCAACTGGGGGAACACCTACGTTGTCCAGTCGGACGATTACACGTCATGGTTCCTGATCGATTCGGGATCAGATGCAAGGGGCGCTATGACGGAACTGGCGGTGCACGTTTGGAAGAAGTTCGGACAAGTCGATTTCGTGCTGAGCAACCTGCGCCGTTTCATGATTCATACGCCGAAATACATCAATGGCGGCCTGAACTGGCTCACGCTTTCACCGAAACAGGTGCGCGATTTTGTAGCGATGGCCGGCCATTGCATCACACTTGCTCCCCCAGGCGTGGCGCAGATCTGCAAAACCGTCAAGGCGCGGTACTATTTACCGTACGCGCACTGGTGGGGTGAAGTGGGGTCCGTAGCTGACAGCGGGGCTGACACTCCGGGGCAAGGCGAAAAAGATTTGATTCAGGAGTTGAACGAAAACCTTCACAGGGTTGGAGGCAGCACCGAAATTATTCCCTGGCATATCGGTGATGGTTTTGTGCGAGGCACTCGTGGATTTCGGCGGCTGCGCATTGGAGCGTTATGAACCGGGGAGTCGGGAATTACCTGTCGCTGTAGGGCCGAATCCGCGGACGGTTGCGCACGCTCTGTAGGTCCACCCGGCCGTATGCGCCGCGCAGGAGTTTTGCTCTGAATTTTCATTGACACGACGGCGTTGTTACGGTTACTATAACTGAAATTCTTGCTGCGACGCCTTTGAGTTAGTTGACTCTTTTAAGGGGATACCTATATGCGTTCGCTTTCGGGAGTGCTTGCACTCTCATTGTGCCTCGCCACGGCCGCTCTGGCCCAGAACTCGTCTCTCAATGGGAGCGTCACTGACCCCACGGGGGCTGTGATTCCCAACGCCTCCGTAACACTCACCAATCAACAAACCGGCATTGCGCGCGCCGAAACCTCGGACGCCCAAGGGCGCTATACATTCGACGGCATGCTGCCCGGCATGTATCGGCTCACTGCCAAGGCGGCGGGCTTCAATGACATCACGCTAAACAATGTCGAGTTGCTGGTGAACCAACCGGCCACGATGGCGGTGAAGTTTGAGAAGCTCGGATCTACGAACGAAACCGTCTCGGTGGAAGCCGGCGCCACTCTGGTAAACACAGTCGACGCCACGCTCGGGAATGCCATCGATACCCACCAGATCGTCGAGTTGCCATCCTTCGCCCGCAACGTCGCGGCGCTGCTCACCTTCCAGCCGGGCGTGAATCAATCCGGCAATGTGAACGGCGGCAAATCCGATCAGGGCAATATCACGCTGGACGGCGCCGATGTAAATCGGCAGGACAATCGGGCCGCGATGACTAGCGTGCTCAATGTCACCATTGATTCCGTTCAGGAATTCCGCGTCACCACCACCAACGGCAACGCCGACGAAGGCCGCAGTTCCGGCGCGCAGATTGCCATGGTCACCAAGAGCGGAACCAATCAACTGCATGGCTCGCTCTATGAATACCGGCGCGGTACGGAGACCTCCGCCAACGATTTTTTCAATAATCTCTCTGGCCTTCCGCGCCCAGCGCTGCTGATTAACATCTTCGGCGGTACGGCTGGCGGACCGATCAAGAAGAACAAAATTTTCTACTTCATCAATTACGAAGGGCGGCGCGATGCCAGCGCGAATTCGGCACTGCGATCGGTGCCTTCCCCGCAACTTGACCAGGGCATTGTGCAGTACAAGAACACGGCCGGCGCCATCGTTGCCTTGAGCCCCGCCCAGGTGACCGCCATTGACGGCTCGCATATCGGCCCCGATCCTGCGGTGCTCAACCTCTTCAAGCTCTACCCTGCGGGCAACGACTATACCCAGGGCGACGGCTTGAACATCATTGGTTACCGCTTCAATGCCCCGGCACACAACGTTCAGAATACTTATATCTCGCGTTTCGATTGGGCTGTGGATAACAACGGCAAGCACACAGTATTCTTCCGTGGCCAATTGCAGAATTTTTGGAATAACAACTCCCCCCAATTTCCCGGCCAGGACCCAGCCTCGGTAGGTTTGAATAATAGCAAGGGAATTGCGGTCGGCTACACGGCCATCCTTAAGCCCAACCTGGTAAGCACGCTGCGCTACGGATTGACGCGCTACGGCGCTGAAACCACCGGCGTCCTAAACGGTAACTATGCCTACTTCCGTAACATCAGCACCATCTATCCTACGTCCACCGATTCGACGCGTATTATTCCCACCCACACCATAAGTGAAGATCTGGCCTGGAATCACGGCTCTCACGACATTCACTTCGGATTCGTTGGCCGCTTCATTTCGAACCAATCGAGCAGCTTGGGAGGTACCTTCTCCGACGCCTACGGCAACGCCTCGTGGATGCTCAACACCGGAAAGGAACTTCAGCCCGCCGATTTAGCGTCCAGCTTCCGAACTTCCGAAACCTACGCCATGATCGCCGTGCTTGGATTGCTTCCCGAGGGTGATGCGCACTATAACTACACCATCAGTGGCTCCACCCTCGAGCCGGGCCAGCCTATCGTGCGCAATTTTAAGAACCACGAATATGAGTGGTATGTGGGCGATACCTGGCGCGTAACAAGAAACTTGACTATCACCGCTGGTCTTCGACACTCCATTATGCCGCCAATTTTCGAAGCCAATGGCGTGCAGACCAGCGCCATCCCAAGTCTGAACACCTGGCTTGCGGATCGCGACGGCTTGGCTCTTGTGGGTCTTCCGCAGAGCTTGGCGCCGCAGGTGTCATATGTGCTTGCCAACTCCGCGCAAGGCAAGCCTCTCTATCCGAATCACCTGAAGAATTTCGCGCCGCGCCTTGCGATCGCTTACTCTCCGCATGGTGACAGCAGTATCTCAAAGTTCCTGTTAGGCGGCGAAGGCAAGACTTCCATTCGCGCTGGCTGGGGTATGTTCTACGACCTCTACGGCCAGCCGCTAGCCTCGGAATATTCCAGCTCGGCCTTGGGGTTCTCCACCCTGTTGGAGAACCCGGCGGGCATACTCACCTCTATCACCAGCCCGCGCTACACTGGCTTTTATAATATTCCGTCGGGACTGCTGCCTCCGGCTACACCAGGCGGTTTCCCGCAGGTGCAGCCGAACATTTTTCAGATCACCAACAGCATCGACGATCAGATCAAGCCGCCCTACACCATGAACATCGACTTCAGCATCGGCCGCCAGTTCGGCCATGGCTGGTTCGTGCAGGGAGCGTATGTGGGACGGCTTTCGCGCCGCTCCTTGGCGCAGCGCGACGTCGCCGAGCCCACTAATCTGAAAGACCCGAAGTCAGGACAGACCTACTTCCAGGCAGCGCAGTTACTTGCCACTCAGGCGAATAACAACGTGCCTGTAGGGAACGTCCAGAGGATTCCGTTCTGGGAGGATATCTTCCCCGGTTTGGCTACCGGCGGACTGACAGCGACGCAGGAAGCCTATAAGATCTATGGCAACTACGCGCCCGATTACACCTCGGCGCTGGTACAGATCGATCAGGCGTGCTCGCCCTCATGCAGCATTTACGGTCCATACGCTCTCTTCAACTCGCAGTATTCGGCGCTCGAAACGACTAGCTCGGTGGGTAAGGGTTCGTATCATGCCATGCAGTGGACGGTCCGAAAACGTCTGAGCAATTCGCTGACGCTCGATTTCAACTATACGTTGAGTAAGTCGGAAGATCTTGGTTCCTCCACTGAATCCTGCGGAACTTTCTGCGGATTCATTCAGAACACTTGGTTCCCGCGGCAGATGTGGGCGGTATCGAACTACGATGCGCGCCACCTAGTCAGTTCATTTGCTATCTGGCAATTACCGGTGGGCCACGGCCGCACCTATCTCTCGAGCGCCAACCGCGCGGTGGACGCCATACTCGGCGGCTGGATGCTCACACCCACACTGCAATGGAGCAGTCGCGTGCCGACTGGCGTGGGCGATGGCTCGAACTGGGCGACGGATTGGAATATAACTACTAACGCCGATCAGGTCGCGCCAGTTTCCACCGGTCTCTATAAGAACGCACCGGCGATTACCGGAACTAGCGGACCGAACCTCTTTTCCAACCCGACGGCCGCGTTCGACGCATTTCAATTCGCTCTCCCGGGTGAGAGCGGGACACGCAATGAACTGCGCGTACCCGGGCCTTTTACCATCAACCTAAGCCTGGCCAAGGAATTTACCATTCACGAAAACCACAAGCTCCAGTTCCGGTGGGAGTCTTATAACTTGACGAACACCGCTGTATTCACCGGTTTCTCGTTGAGCCTCGGCACTGCGAGCACGTTCGGTAAAGCAACCAGCGACGCGGGTCCCCGTCAAATGGAATTCGCCCTGCGTTACTCGTTCTAAGCGCTATTCCCTCTAAGCCAGCGGGCTCAATCCGCTTCCGGCTTCATCAGGCTGCAGTGCGCGCTGCCGGGACGCGGCCCGGAAATGAAATGATCACGATGGAAGGTAGTCAAAGACTAGTGCGTGAGCGAACGCGGCAGAACGAGATGTTCGTACCGCTATCGCATCCGGCCCGGACATGCGCAGGTGGGTTTTGGCGAAGCCGACTTCGTACGCAACGGGCAGGTGGAGCGGGCGCATTTCTTCGCGATGGATGTGCCGCACCGCGATGCGGCTTTCGTGATGGCGTTTCCGGCCGAGACGAGTGAGGCTTTCGCCGAAGGGCACAAGCAGGCATTTGCCCATTTCGGCGCCGTGCCGCAAGGCATCGTCTAAGCTTGCGGTGGCCAAGATTCTGGGCCGCCGTTACAGAAGCGGGAATTACCCGAAAAGAATACGGCATGCGGCGGCTATTGGAAACACGGCTGGGCAAGCGTGGCAAACGTGAGTATGGGCAGATCCTGCGGCTGCTGGAGATATTTCTTATAGAGTTGGTGCGAACCGCGGCGGCGGATGTACAACGTTGGCAAGTGACCTCGTTCGCTGCAGTGAAGCATCTGCTGCTTTGCCGGTTGGACCAGAAACCGTCACGAGTGGACCTGGATATCTATCCGCATCTGTCGACGGCTTGAGGGCCATGACCTTGGCGCAAGACTATGTCAGCTTGTTCACGGAGGTGGCTTGATGATACGCGGCAGTTTGTACTACTATCTGAAAGCATTACGGCTGCCTACGTTTCACGGCGAATGACGAAATCCACACAAAACAGGGTAAGGCTCGGTGCCGGATCGCTGTTTGCTGTCAACCTTTTCTAGTATCCTGAGTTATAAATTCGTTGAATAATGAATGCGATACCCTCATACTGAGGCATGGGTATCGGACGTCCCACCAAACCGCTCAAACTCACCGGCTGAGGAAAAAGAAAAACTCGCGATGTTGGCTCGTGAGCTTTCGGTAGGGTTGCGTGGGAGCTTTCGGGAGGTGGGATGGGGCTAGATACCGGTGGTTTCAGCCGGTTTGACTCTGATAAACAGCTTGTCCCATTTGTGGTGCTTGCCCGATTTTGTGGGACGTCCGCCGGGAAAGCTTTTATCGAGCAACTCGATATCTGAGATCAGCGTCTGTTCCGCCCACCGCCAGTTGGGCAGTTTTTGGCTGCTGGAGCCGCCCACCTGGTATCCGAAGAGCTTAATTACGCCTTTGTGAATCCCGTAGTCGTGTGGTCCAACGATGCGCTCACGGTTTTTATAGCGGAATCGAAGCAAACGTTTTTGCTCGATTGCTGCCCAGATCCGTGGATTGACGTTCGGTTCGGTTTCCGGTGACATTGGTGTTCCTCAACGTCTATCCCTGAGCAAGTTTCATGCCCTACCAATAGAGATTGGATCCCCCAGAATGCGGCGCACAGATGTCCGGCCGATCTGAAGCCGCCGGGCGATCTCAGCCTTGGCGACGCCCGAACGGTAGAGTCGCCGGATCTCCGCAGTGTGCAGCCCAACGGTCATAGGCCGGCCCAGACGTTTGCCGTTCTGCCGCGCCTGAGCCAGTCCGGCGCGGGTTCGCTCCCTCAGGATCTCGCGTTCGAATTCGGCGAAGATGGCGAGCAGGCCGGCCATGGCGCGACCGGCTGGTGTGGTCAGGTCCAGCGCTTCGGTCAGGGAAACGAATCGGACACCCAGATGCTCCAGTTCCTGAAGGGTCTCCAACAGATCCGTCACAGAGCGGCCCCAGCGATCCAGACGCCAGACGAGCACGATATCGATCTCGCGACGCCGAGCGGCGTCCATCAGGTTCTCGCGGGCTTCCCGTCGCACAGCCCCCGAACCAACCTCACGGATTTGCACGGCTACCGTCCAGCCGCGTCGGGCGGCATACTCCCGCATGGCGCGACTCTGCATCGACAACGTCTGCTGATCGTTCGTGGAAACGCGGGCGTAGAGGCCCGCCCGGAACATTTTCGCCGATTTCCGTGTCTGGCCAAAAACGTTATCTGAGTTTTCCTTCGGAAAAGCGCGTTTGGCGGCCATTTCGGAATGTCACCCAAGCATGGCCGCAGTCGATCCTTTTCGGCCAGGGAAGCTTTATGATATTACGCGGCGGTGGGTCTGGCGAGCTGCGCCACGGTAGCGCGATAGTTCCAGGGCATCCACTCCGATGGATGCCGCTTCAGTTCCTCGGAGTGTCTCTGCAACTCGGTGAGATAGTCAAATGGATTCGCGCCATTCAACTCACACGTGTGGATCAGACTCATGAACAGGTCACCGACCCCGGCGCCGTTCAGCGTCTTATAGAAGAGTGCGTTCTTGCGGTTCAGAATGGCTTTCTTCAGGGCACGCTCGACGATGTTGTTGTCGACCGGTGCGCCTGCTTGCCGCAGGAAAAGCGTCAACTTCGTCCAGTGATTCAGCAGGTAGGAGATCGCTTTGCCCAACCCGGAGTTCGGTTCTGTCTTGTGCTCCGCCAACTGCGCCTCCATCCACTCATGCAGCCCTTTCATCATCGGCCCACTTTGCTCCTGATGGAAACGCAGCCGTTGTTCCGGCGACATGGCCTGTTCTCGCGCCTGCGCGTCGTGATGATAAACGTCGCGTAGTGTCTCCAACACATAACGGCACTCTTCAGGAAAGTTGTCCGCCACCTCCACTACCTGCCGTCTTCCATGGGCGAGGCAGTTCGCCTGCAGCGGTTCGATGCCTGCCACCTTCGGCGAGTTGCGCGATAATGCGTCGCTCATCTGGATCGGCGCCGGCAGCCCGCGCGCGCGCTGTTTCAGCACTTCGGAGAGGTTCTCGCCCGCATGCTTCCATCCGGTGAAGAACAGCGCGATGGTCCATGCGCCCACCAGCGATACGATGCCGCTGGTGAAGGTGCCCGTCCGCTTGTCGCCCGGTTCGCGTGCCAGGCGCAGAATCCGCATGCCGGTATCGTCGTTGTGCATGACGCTGCCCTGTGCCGCCTGTCGAATCAACTCCTCCAGTACCGGCCGGAGCAGTTCCGCGGCTGCCGCCATCAGATCCCACTGCGTCGCCGCTGGCAGCGGCATTCCCAGGTGTTCCTGTAGCCTTTCCATCCGCTTGAATGGCACTCCGGTACCGTACTTCAACAGGGCGATCATCGCCACGGCCGTCTCCTCGTACTTTTCCGGACCCGCCGTCCCCGGTTCGTCAGCGGTGAAGACCTGTCCGCAAGCATTGCAGCGCAGTCGCTCCATCTCGAACACGGTCGCTTCCAGGGGTGCGTGTCCTACGAACCTGACCAGCGTCGCCGGCTCTTTCTGGCGGTAGACTTTTCCCTGGCGGCACTCCGGGCATTGGTCGCCGGAATGGAGCGCGGCGTGTGCGACGGCAACCCGATTGGCGCCGGTAAACGCCGCGGCGCCATTGCGCCCATGCCCAACCGGAGCCGACGCGCCGGCCTCCGGCTTGCCTGCCGGCACCCCACCCGGCGTCAGGACGACACAGGTTTTCTCCGTACTTCGTTTCCGCACCAGTTTCTCTGCCATGGCATGGAGCGCAGTTTTGAGCTTCTGGCCTTCCGATGCGCTCAGCGGGGCAAGCGTGCTGCGATCGATGATCTGATCCAGTTCGTTCAGGTTCACCTCGACTCGTCGTCTCATAACTGGGAGAGGTACTCGCGGAAACGCCGCGTCAACGGCAAGCCGAGGACTTCTTTGATCGGGCGGTTCGGCTTGTTCGTCTGGTCGTTCTTGCCGCGCCCGGTAGTCAACCCGAGGAGTTGCCAGTTGGCCGCGCGATAACAGGTGCCGCGAAAACGTCCTGGATCGATGAAGGTTTCCGCGAAGTAAACCGGATGACCATACATCCGTTCCCAGTCGTCGGACAGCGTGCGGGTCACCCTCCCCAGAATATGAGACGCAAGGTGCGGAACGCGGACCCAGGGCAGGATCAGAAAGCGCGTGTTATAGGCGATAAAGCGGATGTTGCACCGTCTTGCCTCCCCGCTCCAGCCGATATAGCGGTCGCGACTGCCGATGTGCCGCGGCGCCGACGACCATGCCATGCAGGCGACCGGCCGGCCTTGCGCCCATACCAGATACTTCAGGTGCTCGCCCACTGGCTGTTCGTAGCCCAGGTAATGATGATGCTCCATCAAACTGTTGAACAGCGGTTCGTCTGCTGTGCGCCGCACCTGTTGGAACTCGGTCGGCCCGAGGTCCTTTAGTTTGGCTTCGAGGGGCGTTTGGTCCAGCAGTATCGGAGCCGGCCGTGCTCTGTGCGCCAGCGGATTGTGCCGCACGTAGCTTACTGGCGGCAACGAGATGTCCCCTGCCCGCTCCAGCATCAGCAATAGTCCTCGGCACACCATGTCGCGCAAGGCGCCGTTGGCTTGCCGCCATCCCCATGTCTCGCACAACTTCTTCGACAACGTCCGCCGGCTCTCGCCGGGACTGGAGGCGATCAACTCGCGTATATATAGGATGTCGGCCGTGGTGATCTCGCGGCCTCGGTACCGGAGGGTGGGCATGGTTGCTGCTACCATGCTCAGCAGTATGAATCCGCTTTTCTTGGAACGCAAGTGGGAAAATACCCGACGTTTCCCACCACGTCACTTCAGCGCGTTGACCCGTCGCCACATCGGCGCTGCCCGGACTCGGGCCACATCCCCCGCCGCCATCAGCAACTGTGCCTCGGTAGGCTTCCAGCGGATTGGCTGCTCCCTCGCTTTCCGGCCACCAGACGAAACGCCCCTTAGAAAGCCGCTTCTGTGCCAACCAATATCCTTGGCCGTCCCAGAATGTTGAGCTCAACATTCTGCAGAGGATTTTAAGCAGGGTGCCATGTTCGAAAAGGCCGCAGATACGCGTGCCGCCGACGGCACCCTGCTTAAAATTCCGTTGTGCTAAGCCGCTTGAGGACACCCTCAAGCTTATGTGTTTTGAATGGTGACAAAGGTCCGTGCCGGTGGAGAGGATAAGGGATCTTGGTCGTGGCACGTAGTGAACCGACGGCCCGGATGTCGGTATTGTTGGTGCGGGAGCGGTGCGGATACTGCTTTCCAGGCGTATTGAGCGTTGTCGAACGATGAGAATTGACACGGGGACACACGGGTTGTGCGGCCGTATGCCGCGGAGGGAGCCGGCCAAACCCAGTGCGTAAGTGAGCTGCAAGGTTTATGAGCTGTCACATTTTTGGACGGGGCTGCCGACCGGAAGGATGGCGATGCGCACCATCTTCCCGTTGCGGCATTGCGGACACTGCAATGGATCGTGCCCGGTGAGTTGTCGCCACCGTTCCCGGTAGTCGTGTTCCGGTGTCGGAATCGGCACGGGCATAGCCAGGAGTTCTCGGCACCGGCCCAGGTTCTCCGCGCGGTGGCGGTTGCCAAGAAGGCCATAGTGGCGGATGCGTTGAAAAGAGTCTGGGAGAACATGCAGTAGGAAGCGCCTCAAGAACTCGTCAGCCGACATGGTCATCACCTTGTGACGCTGCTCGTGTTTATAGTCCTTGTAGGCGAAGCTGACCTGCCCATCCTTGAGTGCTTCCAGTCGGTTATTGGAGATGGCGACGCGATGGGTATAGCGGCCCAGATAATCGAGGACCCGATCCGGACCACCGAATGGCGCCTTGGCGTAGACTACCCATTCACTGTCATGGAGTGGCGTCAAATACCGGGCGAAGCTTTTGGGATCCGACAGTTCCTGCAGTTCGCCGTAGAATTGCAGTTTGCCTGCCGCGTAGGTTTGCTCCAGATATCGAAGGTAGAGTTTCCGGAAACGATGCGACAGGACTTTCACGGGCAAGAAGAAGCCTGGACGGCAGGCCACCCAACGGCTGCCGTCCAGGGAGATTCCGCCACCGGGCACGACACAATGCAGGTGGGGATGAAAATTGAGGGTTTGCCCCCACGAGTGTAGGATGCAGAAAAAGCCGATCTGCGCCCCCAGGTGTTGGGGATCCGCCGCGATCGACTGTAAGGTATCGGCGGTAGCCCGAAATAACAGATCGTACATCTGGCGTTTGTTTTGGAGGGCCAGCGCGGCCAGTTCCGCTGGTAGCGTGAACACGACATGGAAATACTCGCACTCTAAGAGTTCGGCCTGCCGCTTTTCCAACCACTTGGCCCTGGCTAAAGACTGACACTTGGGGCAATGGCGGTCCGCGCACGAGTTGTATGCATTCCGTTCGTGGCCGCATTGGTCGCACCGCTCGATATGCCCGCCGAGCGCCGCTGTGCGGCAGCGTTCGATGGCACGCAGCACACGCTTTTGCCCCACGGACAGGGTCTCGGCATGCGCCCGGCGATACTCGTCGCCATGGGCGCGCACGATGTCGGCGACTTCTAGTGTAGGCCGCACGAAGTAGACGGCCTATAGTTGAGGATCAACGACGGGGTAAGGGAGTAGATCCAATGGGCTGGTGGTGGCGCAGACGGTGCTGGTAGCCAGGCGAAGGTAACGTGCCGTCGTGGAAAGACTGCGGTGACCCAGCAGAAGTTGGATCTTGCGAAGGTCGGTTCCGGCTTCGAGCAGATGGACGGCATAGGCATGACGCAAAGAGTGCGGGCTCGGCCTTTTTTTCAGACCAGCCCGTTCGCTGGCGTGCGCCACGGCTTGGCCCACGGCATCTCGGCTCAGCGGTTCAATGGACGACTGCCCCGGAAACAGCCAGTTTTGCGGTCGCACCTGCCGCCAATAACTGCGTAACAGTTCCAACAGCTTCGGTGACAGTTGGACGTAACGATCCTTCCGTCCCTTGCCCTGCTCGATCCGAATCATCATGCGCTGGCTGTCGATATCGGCAGCGCGCAGATGAACGGCCTCACTGACGCGTGCCCCGGTCCCGTACATCGTGCTGAAGATGACGTGGTGAGAAAAGGACGGCGCGGCTTGCAGCAACCGCAGGACCTCCTCGGGGCTGAGAATCACGGGCAGCCGGGTTTCCGACTTGGGGGCCGGGATCAATTCGAAGGGCCAATCCCGTTTCAGCGTGACCTTGTAGAGGAACCGCAGGGCACTCACCGCTACGGACCTGGTGCCGACAGCGGCGTGTCTCTCCTTGGCCAGATAGATCTGGTAGGTGCGAATCTCTTCCGGACCTAACCGCTCTGGTGATTTGTCGAAGTGCCGGGCAAAGAGGTTGACCTGATGCAGGTAGCTCACCTGGGTGTTTGGTGCGAAGTTGCGCACCGTCATGTCATCGGTCATCCGTTGGCGCAAAGCCGAGACCTTGCGGACGGTCGGAATGGGGTATCCAAACGAAGTTGTGGTGCTCATGGCGAGCAACGGTATCGAAAAACTCCACCGAAAGACAGGCTGGTCGAGCTTTCCCCACACCATCCACAACGGGTGTTAATGAAACTCGCGGCCGACCGAGCTCCCGCGCAGCGGGTTAGTACAATATGACTTATGTTGAGATTCCAGTAATGTGCAGTCGCTCGCCCGCGGATCGGCAGGGCTGAGGTTTCGGCAGGAACAACTGCACATTAAATCGGTAGCATCAAAGCCAGTGCTGGCGGGAACGCCGGTGCCCATTTCTTATAGGAGTCTTTGATGATTGCCGAGATTTTTCCCCAGGGGTTCCAACGCTACCAATCCCTGCCGGTTTTGGGGCCGTTGATGGATCGCTATGCCAACTGGCTGCGCCGACAGCAGTATACCTGGCGGTCCACCCGATATGAGTTGAGAATGGCATCTCAGGTTGCCGAGTACCTGAAGCGCCGAGCGGTTCGCGAGATTAACGAACTCGAACAGCGACACCTGGACAGGTGCCATCACCTTTTTCGTCAAAAGTTTCCCGGCGAGGCTGGTAGTGTTTTGGTGCTGGCGCGCTTTCTTCAGGAAGGCGGGCATGTCGAGAAGGGATTGCCCCCGACCACTCATGGCCCAGCCGAAGTTCACGTGAAAGCCTTCATGGCTCATCTCGCGCAAGTGCGTGGATATGCGCCTTCCACGATCCGTCGTCAAGGCCAGATTGCCGCCGAATTCCTCACATGGCTGCATTTTGTGGAGACACCGGTCCGGCTTTCCTCGCTGACGACCAACGAACTGGAAGGATTCATCCGGCACTTGAGTAAGCGAATGGGCCGCGTGGGCCTGCAAAAGCCAATTGCCATCCTGCGGAACTTTCTGCGCTTTTTGGCTGCCGGCGGGTCTGTCCCGGTTGGGTTGGACAACATGATTGACCGACCGCGGATCTATCGCCAGGAGCAACTCCCGCGATCGCTGCCCTGGTCAACCGTCCAAGCACTTCTTGGGTCCATCGATCGCGATTCGGCAATCGGGAAGCGCGACTTCGGAATGTTCTCGCTGATGACAACCTATGGCATGCGCGCCTGCGACGTCGTGGCGCTTACGCTCGATGATATACACTGGCGCACCGGGCTGATTCGAATTCGCCAGAGCAAGACGGGCGGACCGTTGGAACTTCCACTAACCGATGAGGTCGGCTCCGCGATTCAAGACTATCTGAAGAAGGTCCCTCGCTATGGTGTCTACCGCCGAGTGTTCCTTCGTATCAAGGCACCCGGCGGCGTCCTGAAATCGACGGCTGTGATCGAAGCTTTTCAGGCGTGGTCCGGTCGGAGTGGGCTGGAGATCCCCTTCAAAGGCGTCCATTGCATTCGCCACTCCTATGCTCTCCATCTACTGCGTCAGGGAGTGCCGTTGAAAACTATCGGGGACGTGTTGGGCCATAGGTCGCCGGAGAGTACCACGGCGTACCTGCGGCTCGCCACCGAGGATCTGCGGACAGTCGCACTTCCTGTGCCAACTCCAGTTCCTGCGGCCCAGGAGGCGCGGCGATGATCATGCAGAAGCCCTTCCGATCGGCCCTGGCCAACGACATCCTGCGCTATATCCATCTCAAGAAAGCGTTGGGGCGCCAGTTCGAGCATGCGTCAAGCGTCTTACTCTCGCTGGACCGTTTTCTGTCTGATCTGGGCAAACCACCTGCGGATCTGACGCCAGAGAGATTTCAAGGGTGGGGACAGACGCTGGAGCCGCTCTCATCGAATACCAAACTGGATCGAATGCGGGTTGTCAGGAACTTCTGCATCTATCGCCGCCGGATGGCGCCTCATTGCTTCGTCCCCGATCCCAGTCAGTTTCCGAAAGCATGCCCACTGCTGCGGCCATATATCCTCTCCGAAGTCGAGGTCGCGCGGCTACTCGGTCACTGCGATGCGCTGCCGGACAATCCTGCACGATCCCCTCTGCGATGGGCCGGCACTCGATTGGCGATTGTACTCCTCTACACCACCGGCATTCGCCGCGGTGAGCTGTTCCGTCTGAAGCCGCAGGACTACGACGCTGGCAACCGCACCCTGTTGATCCAGGCCTCCAAGTTTCACAAGTCCCGGCTGCTGCCTCTGCCCGACGATGTAGCCAGGGAAGTAGATAAACACCTGCAAGCCCGCCGTGCGGCTTATCCTTCGGCTCTCGTGACCGAACCCTTGCTATGGAGTTCATACAGCGGTGACCGCGCCTACAGCGGTACCCGGCTACAATCGAATCTACGGATTCTGTTTGACCGTGCCGGAATCAAGAAGACGGATGGCCGTCGGCCCCGAGTTCATGATTTTCGCCACGGATTTGCCGTCAACGCGCTGATTCGTTGGTATCGTGCCGGCGCGGACGTTCAAGCCAAACTGCCGCTGTTGGCGACTTGGCTGGGGCATGTCTCTATCTTTTCCACGTACCACTACCTACACTTCATCGAAGATCTCCGGTTGGCGGCTGACAGCCGATTCATCGACTCATACGGCAGCGTGGTTGTTCCTGCAGCAAATAGCGGGGTGAGCCTGTGAAACCGGCGAAGCCGAACCGCCTGGCGTCCTGTTTGCGCGATTACTTCGGCGATCACCTGCCCAGACTTCGTGGGATGAGCCCTCACACCATTCACAGCTATCGCGACAGCCTGATACTTTTGCTTCGCTTCGTCGCTTCGAATCGAAGGGTCGACGTGTGCAACCTGGACGTGGAGGACCTTGAGCCGGACCAGGTGCTGGCATTTCTGGCCCATCTGGAGAAGGATCGCAAAAACTCGATAACGACGCGGAATGTACGGCTCTCCGCCATCCACGCCTTTTTCCGTTATGTGGGAGCGCACCATCCCGATCACATGGAGAGGGCTCAGCGCGTGCTCAGCGTCCCCTTCAAAAGGGCGGACCAGCGCGTCATCGAATACCTCGATCACGCTGAGATCGAAGCAGTGCTCGCTCAGGTCGACCGGTCTGCCACGGATGGGCGCCGGGACTACGCGTTGTTGGCCACCATGTTCAATACTGGGGCCCGCGTCCAAGAGGTGATCGACCTCCGGGCAAGCGACCTGCAGCTCACGCGGCCATATCAACTCCGACTGTTCGGCAAGGGCCGCAAAGAACGTTACTGCCCGTTGTGGCCGCAGACAGCCCAGGTGCTGCGGGCTTTCTGTGGGGAGCGGCGGATCGATCTTCATTCAGATGCCAAGGTATTTCTGAACCATCGTGGTACGCATCTGACGCGATTCGGGGTTCGATATATCCTTGCCAAGCATGTTGACCGTGCTCGCCCTGCTATCGCAACACTCGGTCGCAAGCGCCTTCACCCACACAGCATGCGCCACAGTACCGCCGTCGCCCTATTGAAGTCAGGGGTCGACCTGTCCACAATCAGCCAGTGGCTCGGACACGCCAGCCCAACGACCACGAACCGATACGCCACAATCGATCTCGACATGAAGCGGGAGGCCATCAACCGCGTGAAGCCCGTGACCGGTGCTCGTAAGGCTGCCTGGCGAACCAACGAGACTGTTTTGAGGTGGCTAGAGAGCCTTTGATTTAATGTGCAGTCGAACCCGTATCACCGAGGCGCCAGAGCGTCTCTTGGGCGAGCGACTGCACATTACTGGAATCTCAACATAAGTCATAGCTGAGCAGCCGGATCGCGGTCCCACGGCGGCTGCGGAACACGAACACGCATCCGGAGAACGGATCTTCCGCCAGCTTTTCCTGGCAAAGGCGCGCTAGAGAATCAATCCCCTTGCGACCGTCAACTGGCTCTATGGCAACCAGCACGCGCATCTGGGCCGTGATCTGAATCATCCTTCCACTTCCCGCCAGGCGCGCAATAGCCCCACCCAATCCGGCGGGGCGGCGGACTTCCACTGAATGCGCATCTTCACCCGTCCAACGGACTCAAACTCGATGACGCACTCTTGCAAGTCTGCGGGACGCGCCACCAGTTCCACGAATGCCGCTGGTGGCTGCTTCCGCGGTGGGCCCGTGGAACCTTCCAACCGCTTCTTCAAGCGCATGTAATCCAATCGCAGTGGGTCCGCCGTCCGGAAAAGTCCGTACTCCTTGGCGAGGTCGACGGCGGCCTGCCAGAATGACTCCGGCAACTTGGTCCGCCCCTTCTGCGTACTGCGCCACTGGTCCAACTGCGTTTGTAGCTGGATGATGGCTTCAGGCACCTTCTGAGAGTTTCGGCGAGGCATAATCTGTCGCCAGTCGGCGACAGCTTTACCCTAACAATACCTGTCACCGCCGTCACGCACGCCTGCCGAAAGGACACATAATATCCGGCGTCTGCCGTCACCAGTTGCGGCACGCGCCCCAACCGTTTTTGTTGTTCGGTCACTGCGCTGGTCAGTAACTCCCTGTCGCTCGGCCGGCGCTCAAATACGTCATAGTGCGTCACGATCTGATTCTCGGCCTCAGTCACCTGCACCAACTTGCCGAATTCGGTCGGCTTGCTCGCTTTGCCTTTGCGGATGATTTCGCTGTGCGGCTCAAACAGACTCACGATCTTGCCCGGCAGTTGTGTGACGCCGTCAAAAATGCGCGCCTTGGTTTGTTTCACCACCCGCCGCACACGTTCCGCCATGCTATTCAGTCCTTCCCGCAAATCGCGGCTTGCGCCGGCGCTCGGTTTCCTCTATCACTCGCTTGGCATCATTCAGGATTTGACGTGTCAGCCGAATCAGACTGCGATATTCCGTCTTGCGTTTTTGTTCCCCCGCTTCGCTCTTGTATCGGCTGGCAGTGGCTATGGCGATCACGCGTTTATTCACGCTCCGCGTCCGGTCCCGCACCTTGCGCCGCAGCTTTCCGGCCTGTTGCTCGATCTTCTTCATGGTCCGCGTCAGTACGCGTGCTCCGTCACCCAGCAGGCCGGAATCGGTGGGGTAGTGGATGTTGGTCTCCACCACCGTCGTGTCCACACGCATCTTCCGTCCCTTGATCACGCCTCGCTCTTGCGCCAATGCCACCAGCCGCCGGTGCAGTTCCTCAATCACTTCCCCGCGCAAAGCCTGCGCGATCCGCGCCAGCGTTTTCGCATCCGGCACTTTGCCCAGCCCGATCCGCGCGAAGTCGCGATAGGCCAGATTCAGCGTCACTTCGCGTTCCAGCGTATCGAAGCTCCAGTTGCGCACGTGCTTGAGCAACAGCAGCCGCAACGCCGTTTCGGCCGGCGTTTGCGCACGGCCGCGCGTTGCGCTGTGGGCATGGCGCTGACCCTGAGCTTTGAAGACTGCTTCGATCAAATCCTCGTCCTCTAACAGGCCGTCGGCTTCGACCATCCATGTCTCCCATAGGCTACGGACGTCCAAATCGATCATGCCCTCCCATAGAGTTCTTTGCGCTTTGGCCTTACGTCGCGTACTCATGAAACTATTGTCGGCGCCCTCGCAAACAGGATCAATAGTAAATGTTCTGGCTTCTCAACCGCGTCTCAACTTCGATTTGGCGCGGCGTTGGATCACTCATTTTGCGACGGAAAGTAGCTAGACTAGCTAGCGACGCCCCCGAGCCAAAAGCCGCCCGAGGAGCCCTATCGTCGCATCGGCGAAGCGTTGCAGCTATTTCCAGTCGGGTCCTGGCAACCCTCCCGCTGGGGCTCCAGTTCCTTCTTGATCGGCTCCAGGTCTGTTGAGGTCATTGGAACTGAGGCATTTCATCGACCTCGATAACGCCTCCACTTCATTTATGGCGGCGAGTTGAGCATTTTCTCATCGAAGGATGAGCCTGAACCGGGGCGATGAAGGGATCGGGCACTGAGTCTCCTTTCCGATGATGTTTCCGTGTTCCGGGGCCGACCAACGGGAGGCACGCGAACGCTGCAAACTTCTGTTGGGTTTCCCCTTTAGGAAGGTTTTGGTTTTTTGGTTTTGCTGTCCTGACCGGGGCGCGCATCCGCGCCCTGCATTCCTTAGGCGGTACGTTTTGGGTGGAAACTTTGTAAGAGCTTGCGCTTGGCGCGCTGCATCGCCAGAGCGGCTTCGGTATCGGATTGGGCCTGGGCGAAGCAATCTAGTCCCGCGAGCGTGAGGGGTGGCTTCAGGTAATTCTCGCATTGAGGTAATTCGCGGAACAACTCGAACGGCGTCGCCCATCGCAAATACACGCGACGGCGTTTGCCGTTGGCTGCGGTGAGAATCTTGGGTACGGCTGAAGGACGATGGAAGTTGACGTATGGGTTCAGATGCTCGCGATGAAATTGATCCATCGTTTCGGCGTGTTGTGCGCCGATGTGGCCGTAGCCGATGTGTTTGCGGATAATGGCTCCGTTCTTGGTCTCCACCAAGCCGTTGTCGCCGGTATGATGCGCCCGCGATTTGGTTTGTCCGATGTGCAGTTTTTCCAGCATGCGCGCGACGTTGTAGTTGATGAACTCGCTGCCGTTGTCGGAATGAAAGCCGCGGATCGCGAAGGGAAACTGCGCGAGCATGGCTTCGAGCACCGGCAGGAGCCAGTATTCGGAGATTTGTGGTGTGGCCGCTACAATCTCCCACTGCGTCACTTGGTCGACGGCGTTGATGTGATACAGCCCTTTGCGTCCATCCTGATCGCCCTGATGCACGGTGTCGATGCGCAGATATCCGGGTGAGCCCTGCGGCCGCGGCTTGCGTCTTTCCCCGATGGGAATCGACGTGGGCCGCGTGGGCTGGTAGCTGGCATTGCGTTTGCGATAGCCTTCCGAGTTGCGCAACCGGTACAGGTGCGCCACTGAAATCGCCGCCAGTCGCTGGTAGGCGGCTTGGCCGTATTCGCCGTATTCGCGCTCCAGGATACGCCGCGTCGCGGGGCCGCTCAAGTTCCCATGCGCCTTGTCCACGTAGGCCAATAGATCCAAATCGGCCGCGGTGTAGCGCGTGGCGAACTTGGTGCGTTGATAGGTCACCGCTGTTACGCGCCCGGTTTCGCCATAGGCCGTAATCAGTCGCGTCACCTGGGCGCGACTGAGCCCCGTCATGCGTGAGATGTAGCTCCGCACCAAACCCTTGCCCGGGCGGTTCAGGCTGGCGTATTGCTGTCGCACCAGAGTCTTCTCCACCCAACCGTACATTTCTTTCGCGCCGTTGTCCGGCAAACCGCACCTCGCCGCTGCCGGAGAGAAACGCCCGGATCTGCTCGAGGCTCCCCGCTTCTGAATCGTCCATGCTGATGATCAATTCCCAGCATCCCGATCTTTCCCTTCAGGCTCATCTTGTGTGAGAATCCAGTCCCCCGCTCAGGCTCATCTTGCATGAGACAAGAGTGCTGGGCGGCTTCCCTGATACCTATGCGAAAATATAGTATTCTGGCATCGAGCGAGGTTCTATGGATGAGATATTGAATGCGCTGCGAAGCGAATCATTTGTCCTCGACCTCGGATGTGCGGAGGGGAGTTTCCCGGCAAGCGCGACCGCGGCGAGAGTGGTACGGGTGGACCGCGAGTTACCACGAGGCCGCGATGGCTTCGCGCTGTTTGTGCAAGCCGACGCCGATCGACGATCTTCGCTTCCGCGACCAGAAGGACACGATGGAGCGTCCGTTTTTTTCGCTTTCAAAGTCAAAGCGCATGAAGCCGATTCGGGCTGGGATACGCGCCTGCCGAAAGACGGCTGATGACGCGGTTCCTGCTCGACACCACCTTCATCATTGATGTGCTCAACGGCCGCCGCAACCGGCCGCAATTGATGAGAGAACTCATCGCCGGCCAGCATGAGCTGGGCTGTTGTCCGATCAATGTGACGGAGATCTACGCCGGATTGCGCTCTTCGGAGATGGAAAAGACCGATGCGCTCTTGCGCAGCTTTGAGCTGATTCCGATCAGTTTTGAAGCCGGGCAGTTCGCGGGTGAACTTCTTCAGGCGGGCAAAACGCAAGGCAAGACCTTCTCCGTTCCCGACATGATCATCGCCGCCGCATGCATCACCGAAAATCTCACGTTCATCACCGACAACCGGAAGGATTTCATTATGCCGGAACTGAAACTCCACCTGTTGAAGTAGGGTACCCTTTGCGCGCGTTAGCGCCGTGGCCGGACTGGAACTCAAGGATTACCGCCTCGAAGGCAAACGCGGCCGGCTGCGCATGGTCGAAAAGGCGGCAAGGAAAAGCTGGTCTGGCTGCACCATGAGGCGGAGGAATTTCTGGATGCGTATCTTGAGCTAGTACAACTCGACGGCGTGGGCGTGGCGATGTTTCAGACGCTCGACAAAACACATCGGATGAGTGGATCTCCGCTCACCCGCCGGGATATCCTGCGTATCGTGAAGGAACGCTGCCGGGCGGCGGGATTGTCCAAGACGCTCTGCAACCACACCTTCAGGGGGACTGGAATTACGGTTTTCCTGCAAAACGGCGGGTCGCTCGAAGCCGCCCAAGATATGGCGAACCACTCCGACCCGCGCACTACAAAGCTCTACGACCGCCGGAAGGACCTGGCCACGCTCAGTGAAATCGAGCGGCGGATCGCCTTCGAGTGAAGGTGAGTTCGACACGACACGGTAAATAGGGGCGTCAGCTCTCTTTTGAGCGTCCAGAAAAATGTCTTCAGGGTTGTCGCAATCTGTCCTCTTGGCAATCACACGGCCGATAAGGTGTTCTGCCGGTGCGCTCGGTCAGCGCGAGTTGCCTTGGCAGCCATACTGATTTCTTCCGGATGATGATTCATGTATAATCATCCCGATAGAAGTCTGGAGGGACGCTTGCAGTTCGCATATTCCCATCGCCTCGCCAAGTTGGTTCCGTTACTCTGCCTCACCGCCTGCCTGTCGCAAACCCGGCTCTTTGCAGTGGCTCGGCTTTTGAGCATCGCACCTGTTTCGGGGGATCGTCAGAGCGCGAGGACCGCGGATGTCCTGCCGGGGCACTTGATTGTCAAGGTTACATCCTTTGCCGTAGCTGGTTTTCCCATCGTGCCTATTCCGAATCTCAATGTTGCTTTTACTGAAACGGACGGCGCAGGTGTGGTCGTGGCAAGCGTCGGAGCCGTAACAGGAGCCGACGGAACCGCCTCTGCTTCCATGACGCTAGGCAATGCCGCGGGCGTTTACCTGGTGACGGTGGGACCAGTGCTTCCCTCGTGTCCCCCGGTGACCTGCATCTTCCCCGATGGGTTGGCGGTGTTCACAGAAACCGCGGTTGCGTGCGCCTCAAATTCGCCATGCATTACGAGTCCCCTTGATGGAGCTTCGCCGCAATCACAGTTCGCCGCAATTGCTGGTACGGCGGGACCGGCGGCCACGCTCGACATTTTGATAGACAGCGTCGCCGTAGGATCGGTCGTTGTTGACGCAGAGGGGCATTGGGAGGCATTGCCGTACATTCAGATCTTTGGCGGCACTGTCATACTCCAGGCACGGGATCGTGCGACCGGGATAATCTCCAATCCGATATCTATCCACACCGCGATCGGCCCGTTTATTCTGCCGCCGCCCATTCCTGTCTCGTTCCTTCCCCTCCGCCACGGGGATATTCTCATTTCAAGCAACCCCGCATCGTTGGAAGTTCCCTTATACGGCGCGACATGGACTCACAGCGCTATTTTTGCGGGCGGTGATCCGAATGGGACGCCGCTTGTGGCCGAGGCGATAATCACCAGTCACTTCATCTCGTCTTGCACGAACAGCAATTCGTTTCAATGTGGAATAACGCGGATCGTCCCGTTAGAAAGCAGCGATCTCTGGCCCGGAACTCAACGCATTGCATCCTTCTCATCAACGACGCTTACGGGGGCACAACGGAGCGCTATCGTGGCCTATGCAAATAGCAAAGTCGGAGTTCCCTACTGGAGCTACACGCAGACATTCGGTCCGCTCGGCGGCGCTTGGACCATTTGGCAAATCTTCTTTCGCGGCGTTATCCCCGTTCCCTTCTCACTTTTCCTAAACCAGATGAACGTGAATAAGAACCTTGAGACTGCTTTTGAGTGCGCAACGTTTGTTTGGCGATCATATTATGAAGGTACAGGCCATGCTCTCGATATTTCGAATCCGAACAACATGACCGCTCAGCCGGGCTCGATTTTCAGCGTGATGATTGGGGCGGCTGGCGACTCTTTTTTGGATCAAATTCGACCGTTCTGGGTGCTGCCAGAGACATTTGCTAAGTCTCCGCACCTTTCTCAGAGTTTTTAGAACGCAAAGTGCGTAATTATGAAACTTCTCCTGCTCTTCGCGATTGGCTCGTTAGCGAATGCTTCGATCTTAATAAGTCCGGTCGTCATTGGACTTGGTCCGTATACTTATAGCTATGCCATTACCAACGAAGGAGACGACCCCATCTTCGACATTACATTTAGTGCCTCGGGGCTTATTTCCGATCTCGCATCGCCCGATGGGTGGGTTGCCGGAACATTACCTTTGGGTAATGACACTTCGATAACGTGGGTCTCGACAGACTCCGCCTTCGATATCATCGACGGATCCATGCTTACGGGTTTCGAAGTGACCTCTTCGGCGGGGCCAGGGAGCGTCGTCTTTGACTTCCTGACTGAGTCTTTCTCAAGCGACAGCTCTGACACAACTGGGCCAGTCACTGTCGGCCCAGTGACATCAACGCCGGAGCCGGATAGTTTATGGATGTCCGGAGCCGCCACTTGCGCCTTATTTGTGCTTCGATGGCGGCACCGGCACAATGGATGGATCCCGAAAGGAGACGTTCCTCGGAAAACGGTTTGATGTGATCCATGCTTCGTCACGCACCCTATGTGCCGTTAAGACAATCGTAGGCGAATCGTTTCACATTCATAGAGACGCTCAGTAGCGGCTTTTGCGGTAGAAACGTTCAGACAGAAGCAACGATCCAGGCTCGCTACCGTCTTCGTCGCGCTTGGGCGCTTGGCAAGAGTAGACCAGTAGGGCTCGGAGGAAATGACCCATTCTGAGAACAGGACTGGGAACCGGAGCGAGATCAGAGGGGCCATCATCCACGCCGAAGGCGTGTTCTTGTGGGAGTGAAACGACCAGGCAGTATTATCCACGCCGAAGGCGTGCGGGTAGGTGTTCCATCATCCGCGCCAAAGGCGCGCGCGGCCTACCGATCCTGGGCGATCCGTTCGAGCTTGCGGCGTATGTGCTGGAAGTACTCCGGATTGACGCGCATGTCGAGCACTTCCTCAATCACCGGCAGGAAATAAGCCAGCGAGCGAATCGTGCCCAAAGCCGGCGCATCGGCGGGACGCATCAGGCGGCGCGCCGCCGCCAGCACGAATGCATTTTCAATCACGCTCACGGCCACGCCGCGTTGGCAGAGTAGTGCGGCCAGCATCCGATCCGCACGACGGACCGTTCCCATCGTACCCGGCGTTTTGCGATACGCCTCCAGAACCTGGCGAACGTAGTCTTCGTGGCTGTGGCGGTCGTCCATGATCGTACGCCTCAGCTTTGTGGCAGGCGCAGCGACGGCCCGTCGATGTGCACGGTGTGGCAATAGTGCCGCAGACGGCTCAACAGCGCTTCCACCATCGGCCGATTGCCTAGAAAGTTGGGCCACTCGTCGTACATCAAATTCGTTGTAATGATGGTGGAATGTTGGCGGTAGCGTTCCTCCATCAGCTTGAAGAAGATGTTTGATTGTTCTGGTTTCAGATTTAAATATCCAAATTCGTCGATCAAAAGGACGTCCAGCCGCGCCAGGCGCTTGAGCAACTGCCGCGAGGAACGATCCGCCAACGAGGCATACATCTCGTCGAATAAGTCCTGGGCTTTGACGAACTGACAGCGGTAACCATTTTCCAGCGCCTTCAACAGCAGGCTACAAGCTAATCCGGTTTTGCCCCTTCCGGTTTCCCCGACCAGGACGATATTTTCCGCCTTGGTAATGAACTCCAACTCCGCAAACCCGCGAATCTGTTTGCGGTTCACGCCTGGTTGGCGGGCAAAAGGGAACGTCTCCAGAGACCAACGCTCGGGCAGATTGGCGCGCCGGATACGCCACTCCAGCGCGCCCTCCTGCTTGGCCTGAAACTGGGCACGCACCAAGCGTGTGACGAACTCCGAGTAACTGATATCGTCCTTGTCGGCGGCGCGCAACTGTTCGTCGTAGATCTCCAACACACGACGCAGCTTGAGATTCTTCAGCAGTTGTTCCAGTTCTTCAGTCATCTTCGGATTCCCCTTCGAGCAGAAAGTACTCGCGCGTCACGCGGCGCAAGATCATCCGTTCCAACCGGTCCAGATCGTACAGACCATACCGGCCGGCCTCGCGTACGGCGCCCAGCAGCGGTTCCCGTGGATACTCCCGCACCAGACGCAACAGTTGCCGCAGGGCAAGCGTGACCACCTTCCGGCTCCGTTGTTTCAACCCCGCCACATAGTCGGCCAACTCGGGCGCAGCCGCGACGATGGCCTTCTCTTCAGGGTGCGGATCGGGCCGGGCGTCCCTCTGTCCGCGCGGCGGCCGATGCTCGGCCAGCATCACGCGCTGATGCTCGGCTTCGGCGATCCGCCGGTGCGTGACCAGGCGGCGGGCATCGAGTTGAATCTCGATCTTGTCCTTGGTCTCGCGCACCTCCACACGGCGGCCGATCCAGTCTACCGGGACCGAATAGCGATTGCTGTTCAACGCCACATATCCTTCGATATCGACCAGTCGCTGATGCAGCCGGTAGACCTCCGGAATCCACGACGGCAGCGGCTTCAGATGCAGCCGCTCGACAGCAAACAGCTCACGCGGCACCGCACGGATATGTTTCTTGTAAGTCGCGTTGACCTTATCGCACCACTCCCGCGCCCGCTGATTCAGATCCTCCCAACTGCTGAAGCTGCGCCCGGCCAGGAAGTTCCCCTCGATAAAGCTGAACGGTCTCTCCACCCGCCCCGAACGGTTCGCATTCCCAATCGCGTGTGCCACGAACTGGAAGCCGAAGCGCTCTCCAAAGGCGGCCATCTCGGGCACTGGCACCATGTCGCGCCCGCTGCCACGCAGCACTACCACGTGCGTGTTATCGATCATGGTCCGGGTTGTCACGCCGCCGAAGTAGCGTAGCGCCTCGGTGAGAAAAACCTTGCAGTCGAAACGCCGGAAGTTTGGATAGCACTGGAAGATCAGCAGCCGGGAATAGCACAGAACCGCCGATGCGGTCTGCACCCTGCGTTTCCTGCCAGCCAGTTCCAGATCGTGCGGAGACGTGTCATGCTGCATCTCCTCGCCGGGCGCAAACTCATACTGACCCGCCGGCGTTGGCGGCGCGTAGCCGATCCCATGCCGCCGGCAGAACGCCGTCAGTGCCTGATATGACATCTCCGCGCCTGCGGCCACCAGATCCTCATGGACTCGCACGAGATTCCCCTTGCACCGGTCGAAAAGCTCCAGGATCTGTTGCCGGTAGGGTTCGGCCTTTTCGGTTCGGTGCAACTCTGGCAGCGCGGTCGAGTTGGAGCGCAGGACTTTGCGTACCGCCACACGGGAGATCCCCAGCACCCGTGCGATCTCCCGTTTGCTCACTCCCTGCGTGTTCAGTTCCAGAATCGTGGTGCGTTGCGCTTGGCTCAACATGTGGCTTCTTCTCCGGTAGGATTTCTTCGTCGATGCGGCGGAGTTGGCTTTGAATGCGCTCGATCTGATGCCGTGCGGCTCTCGATTGCTGGTCATCCAACTCCGTGGCAGCGGCGCCGTTCAGTCGCCGTTGCGCGCGGTTTACAATCGCCACCGCCATCTCCAAGTCGCGTAACAGTTCGGCGCCGGCCCCGGCTGGCGCTTTCTCCTGCGCCTGCCGCTGCGTTTTGAAAAACAGCTCGGGATCATCGAGAATGCGTTTGCGGATCGCGGGTGAACCTTTGCGCCACGCGGCATACAGTTGGCCTGCTTCACGCGTATCGCAGTGATGCTGAGCGAAGATCGTCGCCATCCGCTGGCAATCCTCCAGGCTTTGGCGGGCCACCGGTACCAGAAACTTCAACGCCACCTGTGCCGGGATCTTGCCCTCGCGCACCTGCTGTTGGATCGCTTCCGGCAAAACCTCAACCAGCGCCAGCCGCCGCGATACCCAGCTCACACTGCGGTCGAACCGGCGCGCCAACTCGTCGAGACCATAGTCGAAGCGCCGTTCCAACTCCGCCAGTAACCAGCCAACCTCCAGTGCGGTTTCGTGTTCGGATAAACGCAGCGAGCGGTCCAGCAGCACCGCCGCGGCCTCGCTCATCGGCCACACAACTGCTTCCACTGTGTCCCGGCCTAGTTGCTCCAACGCCACGATCCGTTTATGGCCGTCGATAACCACGTAGCGATCTTCCAGACCTTCCACCGCCACAACCACGATGGGCGTTTGCTGCCCACAGTCGGCCAGCGACGCTAACAGCCGCCGCTGTCGTACTGGATGCCGCACGCGCAGGTGCTCCCACCGCCGGTCGAGTTGGTGAAACTCCAGTTGCATAGGACAGGCTAAATGTAAGGCGAGCGCCGTCGGCGGATCAATATCTCCGGATTAAATGCGCGCCTGTTTCCACCGCCGTTCCCGCTCTCGGACACGCTCCATAGCGCGCCGACAGGCGTGCGAGCAGAAGCATTGTAAGGGACTTCGGCGTGCACGCACGAATCCTTCGTAGCAGCCGGGCCGGTCGCAGCAATGATCGAAAAGAATGTCCTGGAGTGATTACCCTCGCAGGCCCCTCAACTGCTTCTGGCTCTGGTGGTTTCCGGCTCAGGACCCGCTGCCGGTAGCGCACGCTTTGGTCATTTCGCTTCTGTTTGCCTGCCATGCTGGCCCGGTATGTCTGCTGGGCCTTCCACCTCGACCACTTCCGCGCCGCCTCCCGGCAGCGTTCGCTGCAATAGCGTTGACGAGCGTGGCTAGGACGGAAGTGCTGCTCGCAGCCTTTCAGCAGACAATACCGCGTGCGCGGCCGGCGTGTTAACCGCCTCGGCCGACCCTCTTGATTTTCGAGATGACCTGTAGGACTCTCGGGAGGGCCCATGGGAGGTGATGACTCCCAGAAGCTCCTGCCCCGGAGGGGATCCGCTCCTCTCCGGGGCGCAAACCTCCGGCTCGCTGCAACATCACTCTAGCTCAAAGATTGTGCAGCAAACAGCTCCCGGTCTTCTCAGCTACCACGACCTGGCGCTTGGCGCTAACCTGTGATTGTGTCTTGGGCGGTCTTGAGAAGGTTTTCGATCAACTGCGTTGCAGCCACGCTGTTGTGCGCGACTGCGATGGGTAACGACACAGGCCAGCCGGTCTCTGACGAAGGCCTGCGTCTCGCTGCCCTGCGTGCCATTTTTCCTGGGATGCTGGTCTCCCTCGATCGGAGTAAAAGAATCGATGACTCCTGGCCGGAAAAGCCAAACGCGGGTGAGCTATACTTCCCCGACGCCTTGGCGGGCGAAAGCGTCTATGCAGTCACAGGCCACGCGATGAACGAAGCGGAGAGTGAAGCGTCTAAAGACATCATTACTGGGAAAGTTTCTAATACCCGGCAGCTTCGGTTCCAACTCTTTCGCTGGCCCAAGGAAAACGATACAGGCTTGCTCGCCGTTCTCCAGTATGACTTTCCGGGCGCGAGCCCTGCGATGTCGTGTCCGTCCGTTGGCCTTCTGGTGCACCTCAAAAGAAATACCGCGGACTGGGCCGTCGAGGAACAGTATCTGCTGGAAACCGTTCATCATCACTCCTTGCAGGGCATCCGCCTGCTGGATCTTACGGGAGAAGGTGCGGACGAACTTGTTATCGAGTCAAACTCCGGCGGCGCCGGAACCGCGGGAAGCGATCTGCTTGTGTTCGACTTGAGCAAGGGGCGCCTCGACGAAGTTTTAAATACGGAGTCGCGGATGCAATATATGACCGACGACTGGTATACGCAGACCATGGATCTCAGTCGAACTCGACAAAACCACGGCCAACGATTCTGCTTCTCGAAAACGACTCTCTTTGAAGCAGGAAAAGCATTCCGACCGCCCCGCATCACTCGCCCCTGCTATAAGCGCGGAGATGGCGTTGATTCTGCGGAGGTGAGGAACCGGAATAAAATGCTGACACCGGCACGATGAAATCCCCATCCCCAACGGGATTGAGATTCGAAAACCTGACCGGGGCAAGTTCCCGGGTCACTTTTGGCAAGCACAGGTGGGTCACTTCCCGCGGGCGCTGAAGTCGTCGCGATCCTCGGTTTCCTCCGGCTCGGGAAGAGAGTCAGTCCAAAGTAAGGTCAACGTACACCCGTATTCTCCGAGGCCGACCACATCTTCGTTCAACTCGAAATTTCCGCCAACAAACCAATCCGCAGATCTGCAGTCGCGGTTTGTCCGCCGGCGATACTGAACGTTGGACGCGTCCCGGTTAAAGGCCGCGGTTGCTGAACCAGGCGGCATGTTGACCGTCCGATGGCTTTGAGCAGATCATGCGGCTGGAACTTTAGTTCGCGCGGAATATCGTTGGTGCCGCGATTCTTCATATCGCAAAGGACTGACGCCGCCCAGATGAGGATATTGGCATCCCAGATGGTCGCCATGCCGTAATCCTGATGCGGCTGGACCGTAACGAAAATATCATCATTTTCATTGATGTATTCGAATCGAAGCTCTTTCACCCAGGCGGCGGCACCCTTCTTTAGCTCGGGGTGATCTTCGCTTTTCCAGCAACCGGCCGCGGCATCGAGTGCGCGCAGTTGTTTTTCGCGGCGGACATTGATGGGAAATACTTCGTGGAAGCGGAATACGCTGCGTTGTACCGATTGGGTCCGAACATTCAGAATGCCTTTGAGGAGTTGGATAAAGCGATCGCGGAGGCAAGAAAGCGATTAAGGACCGGATAGAAAGGGCGTCGGTAAAACCCCCAGGTCGAATAAGGGTGCCCTCGCTCGAATATCATAATCAGATGCCCAGCGCGACGGACTTTTTCGTCAGCTACAACCATCACGATCAAATCTGGGCCGAATGGATAGCGTGGCAACTCGAAGACGCGGGTTATTCTGCGTTAATCCAATCGTGGGACTTCCGGCCAGGGTCGAATTTTGTCATAGAGATGCAGAGCGGGCTGTCTTCGGCCAACCGGATGATAATCGTCCTCTCTGGATACTTTCTTAAATCCGACTTCACAGCGCCAGAGTGGGCGGCGGTGTTTGCCCAAGACCCGCGGGGCTCACGTCGAAAGCTTGTACCGGTCCGCGTTTCCGACTGCGAACCGACCGGGCTTCTCACGTCAATGGTTTATGTGGATCTAGTGGACAAGGTCGAAGTGGAGGCACGTGAGGCATTGCTCTCGGGAGTCCGGGCGGGCCGAGCCAAGCCATCTCAAGCGCCACGCTTTCCGCGGAACGATGGACCGGTATTTCCCAGATCATCGGTGCCGTCCATAGAGCAACGAGTTGCTGAGCGCGCGAGGTTCACCCTTGTTTTGACGGGGACGATAGACTCGCTAGACAAGCCACTAGTCGAAGCAATACTTGAACATCTGAAGAAAGTTTCAAGCGATGCATCCATGACTCTAATCAGAACCGAGCAGGGATCTGTACGCCTGATACTCGAGTGTTCGCCCGCGGGTCTTGAACGACTGAAGAATCTTTTTCAGAGCGGACAACTGATTGAAGTTGGCGGCTTGGCAATTGAGGCAATGTTTGAGCAGTCCGGATTTTTGAGCAGCTCAGGAAGCGAATTACCAATTTTGCCGTCGGTCGGCGCCATGATCGCGCGGCAATATGCAGATTTAAGAGGCCTCGCGGCAAGCATTATGGCGCGGGTGAGTGGTCAAGAACTCTTTGATGAAACCTCTCTCGTCAATGAGGTAGTTATTCGTTTACAGAGCGCGCAGAACAGAGGCAGTCTTTCAGGTTTTGCGCCTGGCGGCTTGAGGTCGCTGATTACGCGCACAATGAGGAACATTCTGATCGATTCCTCCCGAACGGCAACCGCCCGCCGAAGCGGACAGTTGTATTTCGCGTTTGACGATCCCATCACAGACAGCGAACGACCGCTGACTCTTCTGATGATTGACGAGGCCCTTGCGAAGCTTACGGCGGTCGATGCGGTAGCCGCGGAAATCGTTGAATTATATTATTTCGGTGAGCAGAACCAGGAAGAAATCGGAAAGATTCTGGGAATTACTACACGAGCCGTCTTCAACAGGAGGCGTAGGGCCATCATGCTGCTAAGGAAGATATTGGCGAATCCGCAAAAGCGAATATAAGTTTTGCTTGCGCGATTGGACGGAATCGTGTGAGGTGCTTCCACTGACACGCCATTCGTGTCTGAGGATTCTGCTCCGTTATGGCAGCCTTCGCTCCTCAGTCCTCCCCTTCCCCCATGATCCTCCAGCCCGCCTCCTGCCAGGCAGAGGGCATCCATGCATCGTTGTCTCATCCTGTTCACCACGCTCCGGGCACACCGGACTGACGTGAAGAGCAGGAAGCCAAGCAACGCGCATATCAGCAAAAGCGCCGCGACTGGCCAAGCTCGTGGGTATCGTCAATAGCTACTGATTCACCGGGGAATCAGCCGCCCCGTGAGGGTCGTTACCTCCCGTCAAGGAGTCTTTACGGAGGGCAAATGTCGCGGGCCGTTTTCGCAAAAAAGCCGCGCTCCGGTTCAATCGCAATTCGACATTGAGAAGAAGCCGCTGCAATCAATCGGGCTTGTTGCGGGTGCGATTGTAGCAGTGGTCATTGGGCTGCCATCGGACTGAGCAGGTTGCTATAGCCTCTACTGTGGCAGTCGAGGGGCTTGCGGGGGCGGATATGCCGGGCGATTGGTGAACGCGTTGCCTTGCATTTCAATCGTCAGTATCCAGTCCCTGGTCTCGTGCGAACGCTGGTCCGTCAGCATCACCTCGATATGCCTCATCCAGCTTATGTCGAACGGCTCCAGGTAGTTTTCTCCAAATTGAAAGTTTCCGACATGACGCAAATCCTTCATGCCGACGAATCGGTTATCACGGTCGATGAGAAGCAGAACAAGCTCCCGCACATTGCCGACTTCGATATCCGTGACCTCGCAAGGAGATCCAACCCACACCCCATAATCGACGTCTTGGAAGTGCATCCAGCTCTCGTCGAAGATTCGTAAGCGTGCGGCGACATTGACAGCCTCCAGAGATTCCGTCCCTCTCGCAAGATTCGTAAATCTAAGAGTCACGCTTGGCAGCGATCCTTCATGCTGATCGTTATTGGCCGGTGGCCGCGCGCCCTCTTGGGGAATGTTGCTCAGGTATAAATTTGGCCGGCCAAGTCCGATGAATTCAAAATGCGGATGGCGTATAGGGCGCACACGGCGCGTCGATTGCGGCGGCTCTGCCCTTATGGGCAGCACCGTTGCTGGAGCGGCTGGTTCCGAGGAGAGGTCCAACTTCTGCAACTTTTCACCGAATATCCACTTGCGGCAGCCAAACAGAACGAGAATTACGCCGATCCCAAGCAGGGGGATAGCCCAGACTTGGCCAGGCGGCCACAGAGTAGCTATGGCGACGTTGGCCAAAACAAGCCCTATTCCAACGATCAATTCGGGTCGTTTCACATCAAGAGATCGTAACAAAACGCTCAGCTGGCCTGCGGCGGAAATCTCTCCCGGTATTCGGGTTTGACTGGCCGAAGTTTTCCCTTGCATCCCGATCAAGGTAATGCTCGATCAGAAGTTTGGCGTATGCATCCGGTGTCGTTCCGGGCGGAAGGTCTGGATTGTAACCGACGAAACTCCGAAAACCCGTTTCGCTGATGAACGGCCTATCAGGCTCGACGACGTGCGCTCCAAACCCCGGAATCGGCATTGCGCCGATACCATACATGCCATCCATATCGATGCGAATCTGCGCTCCCCGAACAGTGACGATGAATTCGCCCGTCTGCCCCCAAAGTGGAACGGTTTCGATAGATGGACTCCACTCGTTAGTTGAAGCTCATCCTTGCGGTCCCGACTCCACGCGGTTCAGCTTAACGAAAGAAGGCGCACTTCTGGCTCTCAACAAGGGCGAGTCGCTTTGCCCGGAGGACTTCCTTATGCCTGATTCTCGAACCACGACCCGGACCGACAAGCCAGCAATGCGGAGCGACGAAAACATAGTTTTCAACTGGTTCTGCGATAACGGATTTCAGCCAGATTTTTCACCTACGCGACCTGAACCATTCCACATTGCTCCGGAATCGGCCTCTCCGAGAACTTAATTCTAATTGTTCGAAATGGTACGATTGATATCCCCCTAGAAGCTTTATTTTGAGCGGGAGTGCTGGAGATAAGCGCAGATCTGTGCAGTCTTTAAAGGATCTTTGGTTCGGTATCACGAAGCACAAGGCCAAGACAGCGAAGTACATCTTCGTTTGCTACAGCTCCCTTTTTACCCTCGTCAAGACAATCACGCAGTTTTTTCCAAGGGTCGAAATTTCCGGGGTGTGGCCGCTATCTGCTGGCATCGCCATCAGTGTTGGATGGGCGTTCTGGCGGGTTTGGAAGCCATCCAAAACATCGTTTCGAATCGCGCACTCGAACGTCACAATAGAAATTCTCTTCGGAGACATCTTTACCCAAGACGGCGTTCGCGCCATCGGTGTCACCGAATTTTTCGAGACCGAGCTTGGGAAGCCGGTCTCCGATAAGAGCCTGCATGGCGCATTCCTTCGCAAGCATTTTTCGGGCTACAGGGAATCCATCGACGGCCAGATCGCGACTCAGATCGAAAATGACGACTACACAGAAGTCACCGATAAACCCTGCGGCAAGACCCGCTGCTATTCGATCGGAACCACGGCGTTCGTCGGCGTGAACGATGAACGGTACATTCTCTTCGCCTTATGCAAGACGATCCACGAGAATTGCAAGGCTTACTCCGATGTCGAGTTGATGTGGCGGGCGCTCCATCGGCTCTGGCAGAGAGCCCGCGTCGAGTGCAACGGATACCCACTCAACCTGCCGTTGGTCGGAAGTGGTCTTTCTGGTCTCAATCTTCCGACGCGGGATCTGCTCAACCTCCTGATCCTGTCAGCGATAACAGAATCAAAAGCGAACGAAATCACCCAAACCATCCGGATCGTCCTGCGACAAGATCGTTTTGAAGATATTGACCTCAGGGAAATCAAGCAACACTGGGAGAGATAAATGGCATACAGAAATGGCACGTACGTTGCATTTCACGCTGATGGCACCAACATTCCTGGCGGCAATTCAGACATTGACTACTACAATCTTCTTTGTGCTTGGAACGCGCACAAGCACCATGAATTCTCAATCATCAATACACACGACAAGTTTTCGTCCGTCCGCGATAGCAGCTTGAAGTCAACCCTGCGCGCAGGGTTGATGGAACGATTGCGAAACTCGAAAAACATGCTCCTAATCGTTGGCGACACCACGCGGTTTGACACCGACTGGGTACCGTTCGAAATCGAGAAAGCCGTCGATACATACGGGATTCCGATCATCGTCGCTTACACCGGCCTTAGTATCGCCGTCCGCAATGCGAGCATTTATTCCGGTTACTGGCCTCCTGCTCTGGCGAGCCGAATCAAGAATGGAACCGCAGGTGCGATCCACATTCCATTCAAGCAACTGCCCATTTATACCGCAATCGACCAGTTCTCGCACACCAATATCCCACTTGGCGCAGGTCTCGGCGTTTATGATGACGCGGCGTACCGTAAGTGGGGAATTCCGTAATTGACGTTCTGCGGGGAAGCGAACAGCGTTTGAGCAGCATCCGCGTTTCGCCAAGCGTTGTCGAAAACTGCTTTGTTTTCAGTGGTCAGAACAAGACGAGAAAAAGCGTATGTTCCCCGTTTTCAATCGAACGCCAATTTGGGAAGCTGGCCGGCACGTGGTCACGGCCACCCCCAAGGGGCTAGGCTCGTTCTCAAATGAAGTACTTAGAAAATCGTGCTGACGTAAGGCCGTTGAGATCGTTAGAACTGAGATATTCCATCGACATCAATAACGCCTCCACCCTGTTTAGGTGGTCGCGTTTTACCATTAATACTTTTATAATCATATATTTACGATGGGCGGCGGCTTGCCCGCGAACTCTTTGTAAACCTTTCGCAGGCCCGGAATATATGCGAGACCGGTGATGCCTGGAACTCCGACAATCGTCTTGAGCACCTTGTTCGTTTGAACATCGATCGCGTAAAGCAGACCCGGGCCGAGATGAGCTGAGAGCAGCCAGTGATCCTCGTCATCCATGGCGAGATAATCGAAGCGCTGTCCTTTCGGACCGGGCAAGTCGATCGCAGCTACCTTTCTCAGCGTTTGTCCGGCAGCGTCCGCGACAAACACCAAAAGCAGCGATAGGCTGCATACCAACATCATTTCTTGTCTCATGTCAGAATGTAAAACGCATTTGTAGCTCAAGACGACGATTATTGGCGGACTCGGAAAATACTGTTCCACCGAGCACTCCGACGCCGTACGGTTGGTTTGCTTGGCCAAACAGCGGCGACGCGATGTTCCCGATGATCGGTCCGGGGTTGTTGTGATTCAAGATATTTCTGATCGACATTGAAATCGACAGTGAGTAGCGCCTACTACTGCCGGACCCGCTCGATTGGCCTCCTCCGCTGGTCGAAAAAGGACCTGCAGGAACGCCCCGCGGAGCGCCGCCTCCACCACTTGAAGCCGTCCCAACTTCGCGCGACTGGCCAAAACTGAACGTCCTTCCGACACGCAGGTTCAGCATGACAATGCCAGGTCCCCGTCCGTAATTCCTGGGGAGAATTTGCGCGCCAGAGGTGGGATTTGGATCCGGCAGGCCGTAAGCAGTTTGAATAACGCCGGGCTTATTGGGGTCTGCGGCGATGCCGGGCCTTCCGTTGAAGAGCGTGTCCCCATAAAGGTCCTGACCGACCGTGATGTCGAAGGGCTGGCCTGACGTCATCGTGAACAACGGATTGAATTGGAAGTTCCACTTCGTTTTGATCGTTCCACCGAACGAGACGCGGTTTCGAATGTCGGTCAATGCGGGGCCGTACTCTCCGGCCATACTGTAGGGATTGGCGGGGAAGGTGTTCAAGCCGTCCGTGTTGCTCATCGCGTAGTTGAGGACATAAGAGCCGAACAGCGATACGTTTCCGTTGACTTTGGAGTTCACGTTGACGATCAACTGGTTTTGGTTGTAAAGTCCGGAAGACTCCATCAGGAAAATAGGTCCAGTGCGATCGAAGGGAAATACGCCGCTGCGAGGAACCTCAGGATTGAACGTGCCCGGTAGCGGCGCATTGATGTCTTGAGAGCGGAGCAGACGGAGCCCGTGGGTGTTGGTATAGGTCACAGACAGCGTAGTGTTAGCCGGGAGCTGCCGCTCAATGCCCACGGCAGACTGCATCAAATACGGCGCTCGCAATTGGGCACTTACCTGCTGGATGATGCTGGTCGACGGAACCGCACCGAGGGCGGCGAGCGCGGAACTGGAAGGCGCATTCGGGAAAAAATCGGGGTTGGTTATGACATACTGCTGCTGCGAGATTCCATCGTAGTGCAGGGCTGTAATCGTGTTGGGCAGAGCGAACCGGTCGTAGAACATGCCGAAGCCTGCGCGGACTACCGTTTTGGGATGCGCATTTGCGCCGCCGCCGGCTGGCGCCCAGGCTAACCCGATGCGGGGAGCGAAATCGCTCCCGTTATGAATGTTCGTCTGCGTTTCGTAGCGGAGTCCAAGGCTTATGGTGAGATTCTGCCCCACGCGCCAATCATCCCCCACAAAGGCTCCCAGATCGAATTGGCCGGCGAAGACGGAAGGAATCCCCGTGGAGATCGCGAATTGCGAGGCACCGCCGCCGAGCGCGCGAATCTGAGCAGGGGGCAATCCCATGTTCTGGAGTATGAGCGTCCGCTGATAGCTTTCAATCGAGCTTATGTTCATTAGCAGCGGCTGGCCGCCAGGGTCCAATACCGGTTGATAGTTGGCGTTCAGCTCAGGCGCCAGCCCGCCTCCAAAGGTGAAGGTGCCGGCAAAGTTCTGGCGCGCGACGTTCGCGTCAGTCGCGCCGCGCAGTCTTGCGCCGAACCGCCACGCATGTCGCCCGTGAGCGATCGAGGTGTAGTTATGGAGTTCGTAAGTGTTTTGGATGTCCGAGGAATTTCCGATAATTGCGCCTCCTCCGACAAAAGAGCCGAGGACCTGAATTGCCGGTCCGGTTGTGTTCGGCGTCATCGCGTTGTCAACGCGGAAATATTGGAACCTGGTCTCGTTGATCGCCCGGTCGCCGATAACCATGGTCTCGGTCGCCTGGAGCAAATGGCTCCGCGTGCCGATGTCGTAGCCCTGCGATACGAGATTGAAGCTCCCGATTCCCGAGTCGGCGATATCGGCGCGCGTGTAGGTGTAGGGAACGCTCAGCGTATTCTTGGAATTCAATTGATAGTCGATCCGGGGCGTCACAATGATGCGCCGCTGCGGGACTCGGAATACTTGGGTGTAGGGATTGATTATCGCCATCGTTTGCGGATCGATAGTGGAGCCGTTGATAATCGCGCCATTGTCGATTGAATGCCGCTGGAAGTCGAAAGTGAATGAAGCACGTTTGCTGAGCGGGCCGGTGAGATTGGCGCCAGCCTCCCCCAAGAGGAAGGGCGCCTTCTCCGCCGCATAGGGGTTACGCGAATTCCAGAAGTCATCGCCGAAGTTGTAAAATGCCGTGCCATGGAATTTGTCCGTTCCAGGCTTCGTGAAGATCTCGATCCGCCCGTAGCCGAGTGTGTCGTACTCCGGGGAGAACGGGTTGGAATTGATTCGGATTTCGCGGATCGATTCCTTCGGAGGAAGCTGGCCACCTGTAAAGCCGTCTACGAAAAGTTGGCCGCCGTTGGGCCCGGCGGACGGCCCCGCGAGCGCTTGGAGATCGGCGGCAAGGTCGTCGGGGTCGTCAGAAAGGGCTTGCAGATCATCGCCACGAAGCACCAATGCACCTGCGTTGCTCGCGGGATCAGTACTGACGGTAGCTCCAGCGTTGTCCCGAACCGTCACTTGCTGTGAAGTGGAAGCAACTTGAAGCCGAAGGTTAAGCTGCTGACTGCCGGCCCTTAACGAAATCTTCTGTGTTTGGGGGAGTTTCAGCTCAGGAGCAGAGGCGTCGAGAATGTAGTTGCCAGGCGGCAGGTTAACGAAGACGTACGCGCCATCGTCCGCGGCCACCGCCGTCCGGCTGAATCCGCCTGGTCCACTCAGGACAACAACCGCCTTTGGAATCACGGCCCCGCTTGGATCTGCGACAACACCGCGCAGAGTAACCGTTTGGGCCGCGAGGAATTCAGCAAACGCGAAGAAAACCAAAACCAGCAACCGCATGTCGATTAAACCTGGGGCGTCACGCCTCGTCATACGTTATCTCTCGAATCTGATGATTCGGTGAGGATTCCCCGCACCGGATACAGACCCTCCCGTCAGTGTCTCTAGTAGATAACGCTCCATATGATCTGAAATTTCGTGTTCAACATGTCGTCATTGAATGAAGGATGATTCTTGAACTGATAGGCAACACCCACTCTGGAGTGTTCGCCAATACGCCTGAAGTAGCCGAAATTGAGCGCTCTAATGTTCAAGCCTGAGACCAAATCGCGATTGAACTGGTCATAGCGGGCGTAGATCTGATCGCGGTCCGTGAGCTTCAAAATTGAGGAAACAGAGCCGCCTGCGGCGTGGGCTCCTGGGTGAAAGGCAGGGGAGAATTGAGGGGCAAGACTGAGAAGAGTTGAGGGCATATTTCCGCCTGCAAACTCGGCACGCACCCCGAGCCTTCTCCAGGCCCACTGCAGGTCCGCTCCGAAGATATTTTCTCGATCATTGCCGCGGACGCCGTCAGGGAGAATCTGGCGCCCGATCTGGGCTGAAGCTCCGATCGCAAGCGAAAGTCGTTCGAACAGCTTTCGAACCCTGATGTCGTAGTTCAAGTTCCGGTTGTTATCAGCGAAGAACCGGTTCCCATTGAATGCGCCCGCGAATACCTCGGTTCCCTTCCACGCACTTCCGAGAGAATCGAGTTTCGCTGCGAGCATGAAGCCACGATCTCGTTCGCCGGGGAAAAAGTATTCGGCGAATATTCCGCGCTCAGGGGATTCACGGACCGTGCTGGACTGCTGAATATCGAAACCGAATGGCTTTACAAACTGGCCGGCACGTAAAGTGACCGAATCGGCAGGGTAGTACTCGACGAACGCGTCGTTTATGATCTGCTCTGGGGTTCCGTCCGGCGCGGGCTCGTATTGGACCTCAAAGCCCATCCCAATCTTGTCTGAGACCCTGCCCGACCATCTTGATTCCATACGAGTCAACTCGAAGTTCGATGGCGCTGTCGAAACATTGGTCCCTTGAAGCGGCAATGCAGAGTAGCGGGTTTGGACAAATAGTTCGGGACGCGCGGTCAATCGGCTTGCACGCTCATCGCCGCCAAGGTCAGGAACCAGTATTTGATCCCTGAATTCGTCCTTGCCAGGTTGGGGCGTTGGCTGCGGCTTCGAAGCGCTAACAATGGTCTGCGGGGGCGTTGTTTTACCCGGTTTTCGTAGACTATCGAGTTCGTCCGTCAGCGATTCGATTGTTTTCTGAAGACTGGCGGCAACTTGCTGGGCATCCTTGAGCTTTTTAGCCAGTTCGTCAATACGCGCATCTTGATCCTGCGCCCGCAGGGAAAAGCTGAATGCTGCAAAGAGCAACGCCAATAGAATTGTGTGAGGCGTCCCACATCTATTCATCCTCCGGCGGCAAGACACAGTACGGCGACGAAATAATACGAATTTCATTTGAATCTCCTCCCTTACGGCTTCAGAGGCACGCGCATTCGAAAAGTTGAACCCTGACCCTGTTCACTTTCAACTTCGATCGACCCTTGGTGCATATCAACAATCCACTTGGCGATCGATAATCCCAGGCCGGCTCCGCCTTGCGCGCGAGAACGGGCTTTGTCAGCGCGCCAAAATCGATCGAAAATGTGTGCCATGTCCTCTTTTGCGATCCCGATACCGGTGTCCGACACAGAAACCGCCGCCGCATCATTGTGCAGCTGACAATTCACTGATACGGAGCCACCAGAAGGCGTATACCTTGAGGCGTTGTCGATCAGGATTAAAAGAGCGCGTCGCAACGCATCCGCGTCTGCCTCGACCCACACAGGGCCGTCCAAGACATTGACAGAGAACTTCAGTCCGCGGTTCCGAACGAGCTTTTCGCCCTGTTCCGCTGCGCCACGAACAACGACCATAAAATCTGCCGTCGTGGTCTCGAAAAGCTCATTGCCAGAGTCAGCACGTGCCAGGAGCATGAGACTATCAACCACCTGGGAAGTTCGCTCCGCCTCCTCCAGTACTTCGTCCAACGCCTGCAAATAGTCCGCTGCCGGGCGGTCCCGCTTCTGCACAGCCACTTCTGCCGTGGTCCTGATGAGAGAAATCGGCGCCCGCAACTCGTGCGAAGCGTCGGCTGTAAACTGCTTCATCCTGCGAACGGAGTAAGCGAGTCGGGACAACATCGCATTGAGCGTTTCCGACAACCTTTGAAGCTGATCTCCGGTGGGTGGGACCGCCAGACGATCGTCGAGATTCTCAATACTGATCCGTTGAGCAGCCTGCGAAATATCGTCTACCGGCGCCAGCGCCCGAGCACTCAACCAATAGCCACCAGCACTCGATGCGATCAAGAGCAATGGTGCGGCGAAAAGCAGTATTAAGCGAAACCGCTCTATCGCCTCATAAGCCTCGTTCATTAGGGAAGCAACCTGAACGGTGTACGGCTTCCCGTTAACCGTGATTCGCTGCGAGTAAAACCGAAGCCAGTGCCTATCGATTTGGACGTCCTTGAACACGGGCTCAGGGAGAGATTCCGGAAGAGCGATCGCGACGTTCGCATTTTCCAATGGAACAGATCGGTAGAGCCACTGCCCTGCTTGATCACAAACCTGGAAAAGGTCGCCTCCCGGACCAAGTACGGAATGCTCTCGAAATTCGTCGCGGATCTCGGACACCGATAACGACGAAGTCTGATTGTCCATGAATTGCTGCACACCGCGGACACGGTCGCGCAATTCGTCGTCAGTCGCATGGTAAATACTCGCGCGCATCGCAAACCATGCGGCAATGCTAAACAGGGCAAGGCCGCACGCGAAAACGGCAAAATACCAGACAGCGAGACGAAAGCCAATGGACTTGCGTCTCACGAGCCCTCCTCCTCGCGCATCACGTATCCAACGCCACGCACTGTTTGAATAAGCTTCATGCTGCCAACTGGTTCGATTTTCGACCGGAGTTGACGAACGTAAACGTCAAGAGTGTTGCTCTCGACCTCCCTTTCACTGCCCCAGACGGCCTCGATCAGGCGGTCTCTGGTCACAACCCGTCCCGCGGTCCGCATGAGCGTCTCCAGGAGCACGAACTCGGTACGCGTCAACGCGATGGGAGACCGCCCTCTTTTGACAACGTGCTCCGCCGGGCTCAACTGCAAATCGCCAATTTGAAGATTCGTCCTCGGCTCAACTTCTTTCCGTCGCGCAAGCGCGCGCAGCCGTGCGAGCAGGACCTTCAAGGCGAACGGCTTCGTCAGGTAGTCGTCCGCTCCAGCATCCAGGCCTGCGACGATATCCTCTGCGGAGTCTCGCGCCGTCAACAGCAAGATCGGGCTCTTCTTGCCCGAACTCCGCAATCGCCGGACGATGCCAAATCCGTCCATGGTCGGAAGCATAACGTCCAAAACGAGGACATCGAAATGCCCTTGTCGCGCCACTTCAAGCCCATCGCCGCCGTCGAACGCGAGCGTAACGATGTGGCCGTTTTCTTCAAGGCCCTTCTTTATTTGGCGTGCGAGCCTTTGATCGTCTTCGACAATGAGAATTTGCATCCTCCGTTTAGCCTAGTATCAATCGCGTTTCTGAGGATCGTCTGAGTCGGTTCCTCACCCAATCATCAGATTTGAATTGCAGAATGGAAGGACGATGAGGTCGGCGGTGTGGACAACGGTTATTGCCCTGTTCCTGGGGATACCGGTTTTCGCGCAGCTAATCCGGTTTGACACCGCCGCAGTTGGAGCGCTGCCGTCCGGCTGGACCGTAGCGATGACCCATGCTGGCGCTCCGCCGCACTGGCAAATTGTCCAAGATCCGACGGCGCCGAGCGCCCCCTTGGTCCTCGCCCAAACCTCTCAAGATAGAACTGCGGGACGGTTCCCGATGGCAATTTGGGACGGAGTCTCGATCCGGAATGGCGAGGTCAGCGTTGCGTTTAAGACCATTTCCGGTGCGGTTGACCAGGCCGCCGGCATCGTCTGGCGGTATCAGGATGCGGAAAATTACTACATTGTTCGCGTGAACGCGCTCGAAAATAATGTAGTCCTTTATAAGGTCGAAAAAGGGATACGAAGCTCGATCGCGCCCAAAGGCATGCCGTCCCGCTCGTACGGAGTGAAGCACCAAGTGCCCAAGAACACGTGGAGCAATCTCCGCATTGATTTCAAGGACAGTCAATTCACTGTCTACTTCGACGGCGAACGCATGTTCGAAACGGCCGACCAGACTTTCGCGAACGCGGGGAAAGTCGGTCTCTGGACGAAAGCAGACAGCGTTACGTATTTCGATAATTTTTCAGTGACAGGACGCTGAACACCCAGGAGCAATCATGTACAAACTCGCATTGATAACGCTAGCGGCATCAACCATGGCCATTAGCCAGGAGATGCCGGCTGATTATGCAGCCGTGCTGAAGACCCTCGGAAAACAGGGCGACTATAAAGCGAACGTACTCAAAATAAACATACCGCGTAACGACCTCAAGGTGACGATCGATGGAATCGCGACGCCGACGCCCTTCGGATTTGGCGGCTGGCTCGCGATGACGAAGGGGACAGGCGGCCACGATGTGATGATGGGAGACTTGGTACTCCTGGAGGACGAGGTTAATCCTGTTATGTCCGCTCTGCTGGAAAATGGCCTCGAGGTGACCGCCCTACACAACCATTTCTTCTTTGAGAGTCCCCGAGTCTTCTATATGCACGTCCATGGGCACGGTACGTCCGCCGATCTCGCCAAGGAAGCAAAGCCAGCCCTCGACCTGATTGGAAAGGGATCGCCAAAGCATGTCGGTACCGTGAGCGGCGGCGGTTCAAATATAATAGGCGGTCAAATCGACACCACTAAGATCGCTCAGATCGTCGGACACGAGGGTGAGCAGTCCGGCCAGGTCTTCAAAATTACCGTCGGACGCGATGATCTGAGTGTCAAGGAGATGGGCGCAACGATCAATGCCCGAATGGGGCTGAACACCTGGGCAGCCTTCTATGGGACGGATGCGAATGCTGAGGTTGCCGGTGACATCGCTATGCTTTCAGACGAAGTAACGCCCGTCCTGAAAGCTCTTCGATCAAACGGGCTAAATGTTGTCGCCATCCACCATCACATGACAGGTGAGCCGACGATCTATTTTCTTCACTACTGGGGAACCGGCCCGGTCGCGCAGTTGGCCGAAGGATTCAAGGCAGCACTCAACCAGACCGGCAAGGGAAATACGGCTCACGCGGGGGCGAAATGAAGAGTGAACCCCGCGCGTCGGCCGCTCACGGAGGCGATCGAACGTGAAAGCATGGAAGGGTTTTCTGCTCGCGGTGCTCGTGTTCCTGATTACGGGAGCCATCGGTGCCGCCCTATTGATCCACCGGGGCTTTCGCGCGACCAACCAACCATCCGGACTTGAGGCCGCCGTCGCGCGCACCGCGCGCAATCTCGCGATTCCCGGTAAGGATCGTAGCGAGAAGAACCCTTTGGAAGCCACGCCCGACAATCTGAACGGTGGCCGCGAGGATTTTCTCGCGCGGTGTTCGAATTGCCACGGGCACGATGCCAGTGGGGCGACGCCTACCGGCCAATCCCTGTATCCGCGGGTGCCCGACCTTCGCGCCACGGCGACGCAAAATCTCACCGACGGTGAGCTTCACTAATCACTACATCATCGAAAACGGCGTGCAGCTCACCGGAATGCCGGCATGGGGCAATCTGCGTCAGATGCAGGACGGCGACAGTTGGAAGTTGGTGCTCTATATTCGGAGCCTTCGTCCGCTCACGAGACAGGAGCAAAGGCAACAAACACAAACTTCTGCTGCGGCGCATTATGTCGGCTCGGAGGCCTGCGCCAAATGCCACGCTCAACTTTATGAATCTTGGAAAAAGACGCCCATGGCTAACGTCGTCCGCGATCCCAGACAGCATCCGGACGCCATAATTCCCGATCTGGCGACGAACAATGTGGCCAAGTTCTCAAAGGACCAGGTCGCGTTCGTTTACGGCAGCATTTGGAAGCAGCGTTATTTCACAAAAGTCGGCGATGATTATTTTCCATTGCCGGTACAGTGGGAAGTCAAGAACCATAAGTGGAGTAAATACGCGGTGCCTCCGACCGGTGGCGATTGGTGGGCGGCGTTCTACCCACCCGACAACATGCATCGCCCCACGGGCCCGCTATGCGACGGCTGTCATTCAGTTGGCTACAATATTCAGACCAAGCAAGTGGCCGAGTGGAACGTCGGCTGCGAGCGCTGTCACGGTCCCGGCAGTGAACACACTGCTCATCCCACGCGCAGTAATGTTCTCAACCCCGCCCACATGGATTACGTGGCTGCGAGCGACACATGCATTCAATGCCACTCCCAAGGGCAACCGCTCTCGAATCCAATCGAGGGCAAATATTACGATTGGCCCGTCGGCTATAACGTCGGAATGAAGCTGCAGGAGCATTGGAAATTAGAGGAACGGACGCTCGGCGCCCCCACCAACTTCTTGTATTACCCTGACGGCACCGCACATAAAAACCGCATGCAGGGTAACGATTTCGTTCAGAGTGTCATGTACAGGCGAGGGGTAACGTGTTTCGACTGCCATGATGTCCACGGCACCAAAGACTACGCGCAACTCCGGAAGCCCGCTGATCAGCTCTGCCTCGACTGTCACGGTCCATCTTCACCAAACGGTCCACGCACAGCGACGATCGAAGAGCACACGCACCACAAGGATGGGAGTCCGGGTAGCCAATGCGTCGCCTGTCACATGCCGACAATCGAAACCGAAGGCCCCCCCGGCACGCTTGTTCACGCGCATACTTTCAAGTTCATCACCCTCGCGATGACTGACAAGTACAAGATTCCTAATGCGTGCACTTCGTGCCATTCCGATAAAACTACCGCTTGGGCCACCGACGCGATGCGCCACTGGAACGAGCGATCTCCTTGGCGGATCGAATAGTATTCTGAAGTTTAACGAGTACTCAATGCGCTCGGGGTGCGCTCTAAGCGGCTTCGCGGTCTTCCTCGATCGCCTTGTATATTTCTCTTGCTTCGGCTGGGTGGCACTTCTCGATGTGGCGCATGGCGTCTCGACGCTCTTGCATCCCCCGTTCAAGAAGGATCTTGCTGAGCGTGTCTGTCGGCGCGTGAGGCCCTGACGTTGGATAACGGAGTTTGCACGTGTACCACTCCAGTCCCACCGCCTCATCTAAGAAGGATTTAGCTCTTTCTGACAAGGACGTCACCCCGGTCGAAGATCCATTCCACTTCGTCGCCTTTCTTCAGGCGCATGGCCTCCGCGATCGCGCGGGGAATCGTGAGTTGCATCTGCTTGTTCCTTTGCTGCTGTACGACGCTTTTATTTGGCCTTGCCATTTGCTCGCGTTAAGCTGTAGATTGCCGATTTGCCATCTTCACACGACTGTGAAGATGGGCCTTTTAGCCAGAGACGTTTCAACCCTAGCCAGAAGACGCAACGGCACTCCTTTCGCAAGGATCAGCAGCTGCTGTATCGTTGGGGTTCATGGCTGCTGAGAATGATGAGGAACTATCGGGTTTCGCCCTGTTGCGGGTCGCGGTGACGCCCGCGCTCGCGAGTTACCTGAACGACCTGCATTCCACGCTCGGACTGCAGGCGTACCTGTGGCGGATCATTGTGAAAGCCGATTACGGCCACGGCGACCCCGCCAAGTTCCCCAAGCCCGGTGATCCCGCTCCTCCGGGAAGCGCGGTTGCGCAGATGGACATTCACGGCCCGGGCCTCGACGAGATGCTCTTCTGCCGGGCCGTCAACAGCTTTCTGACGTACCTTGCGGATCTGATGACGCTGATCTACGAGAAGTATCCGAAGAAGCTCCCGTCGAATAAACAGGCGACGTACGGTTTCTGCGTCGAGCACCATATTGCAGGCGATTTGATCTCTGCGCTCGCGGAAGAGACCGTCCTGGGGCTTACCCATCAGAACTTCGACGCATTGGCTAAATACTTCAAGAAGAACTTGGACCTCGAACGTCTACCCGGACCACGCCGTCGCTGGAATTTCCGATTCGCATCGAGACGGAACCATCGGGGCTAAGGCTCGTGATACCGCCCGCGACGCCACCGGGAGACTACATCGTCGAGGTCGAGGGCCGCGACCCTGACGGCCGGAACACGGCGACGTCGCTCCGTCTGACCGTCGATGCCGTGACCTTCGCGACCGCGGCCGTCGCCGCGCGGGCTCCCGTCATTCTGCTCAACGGCTTTCAACTCGTCTGCGGGGATACTGCGAGCACGCTCACGGCCTCCGCCGACACCTTCGGCCAACTCGCCGCGCTGCTGCAGGCGGACGGCGTGGGCGTCGCCTATTTCAACAATTGCACCTATGGCAATATTTCCATCGAGCAACTTGCCGGGCAGTTAAACAACTACATCGCAACACTTCGCTACACAGACGGCACGCCCGTCAGCCAGGTTGATCTCGTCGTTCACAGCATGGGCGGCCTGATCGCCAGAGCATATCTCGCAGGAAAAGGGCAGACCTCGGGTTCCTTTTCGCCGCCCGCCAACCCCAAGGTCCGCAAGCTGGTCGCGATTGCGACTCCCCATTTCGGGTCCTTTCAGGCGGGATACATCGGCGCTCAGGAATCCGAGATGGCTCCCGGAAACCAGTTTCTCTGGGACCTCGCAACGTGGAACCAGGGACAGGACGACCTACGCGGCGTCGACGCTCTCGCGATCATTGGCAATGCCGGAACCTTCGGAACCACTGCCAGCGCCTCCGACGGCGTCGTCTCCCTGACCAGCGGCTCTATCGGCTTCGTGGAGGAGGATCAGCGCACGAGAATCGTTCCGTATTGCCATATCACGCCCGGCTTCCTGACCGGTCTCGGAATGAGCTGTTCTAATCATCAGGGAATCGCTGATATCGACAGCGCTGCGCACCTCAGCGCCCAGATCGTGCGCTCTTTCCTAGCCGATACTGCGGCTTGGCAGTCGGTCGGCTACCCGCCCAGCGCGGACCCGTTCCTTTCACGCTACGGCGGCGCGCTGATGGCCCTGAAAGGTACCAACGACGTGTATTTCGCGGACCTTACGAGTGTCACCTTCGACAACGCGGCCCGGTTCTCGTCGCGGGTCCTAGCAAGGCGATCGCGAGCCTTTTCTATTCGGAGTTCATTGCCGGCGGGCCGCACAACTTCTCCTTGACCCATTCCAGCGCCCAGATAACGACTGGCACTGGCGCGCCGGTTGGCGGTTCGGGACGCGCGCTGCTGTTCAAGTTCGGGCCTGTTATCTCCGCCGTCCGCTCAGCCATTGGCGGTCTTCCGGGCCTCACCGTCGCTTCTGGTTCGAACATAACCGTCTACGGCAGCGGCTTCTCCGGCACCGGTACGCAACTGACGGCCAACGGTGCGGCGCTCGCGACCTCCAATCTTTCCGATCAGCAAATCACGGCCTTTCTTCCCGCGGGTTACAACGGGCTTGTCCGGTTGAAGGTAAGCAATGCCAATGGACAACATACGGTGAACATCATGACGGCCGCCGCCGCGCCGTTGCCGTCGATCTCGCTTTCCGCGGACCAGGCTGCTTTCTCGTATACTTTGGCTGGTAGCGTTCCAGCGCCGCAGACGGTCAACCTCACGAATGCTGGCGGTGGCACTCTCACCTGGACCGCGACGTCGGGGAGTTCATGGCTGACGGTGTCACCAAATTCCGGGGCCGGTGCAGGAATGCTGACGCTCGGGATCAATCATGTCGGGCTGACCGCGCAAACTTATAACGGCGCGATCACCGTCACGGCCTCCGGAGCGCGGAACAGCCCGCAAACGATCTCAGTTAAGCTGACGGTCAACGCCGCGTCGCCTTCGATATCGCTTTCGACCACCAAAGCGAGTTTTTCCTATTCGCTGGGCGGCAGCACTCCGGCTTCGCAAACAGTCAACGTGACGAATAGCGGTGGCGGTACTCTCGCCTGGTCTGCGGTCTCCGGTTCCGCATGGCTGACGGTGTCGCCAATCTCCGGCACAGGCTCCGGGACGCTGACACTCGGAATCAATCCGGCCGGGCTTACCGCGCAAACCTATAACGGGGCCATCACAGTCACGGCCTCCGGCGCAACGAACAGCCCGCAGACAATCTCCGTATCATTGACGATCAGTGCGGCGGCGGCTCCCCCCGTGGTCGTGAGCGCCGTCGTGAATGCCGCGAGCTGGACGGGCGGCACCGTCGCGCCCGGAGAACTGATCGTCATTGGCAGCACGATGCTCGGGCCTTCGACAGGGGTGTCCGGAACGGTCGATGTATCCACCGGGACAATGGTTTCGCAACTCGCGGGGACTACGGTCCTATTCAACGGTGTTGCCGCGCCCCTGCTCTACACTTCGGCAACGCAAGTGAACGCCATCGTTCCTTATGAAGTGACGGGCTGTACACAGACCACGCTGCAAGTCCAGTATCAGGGCGCCCTCTCTTCAAGCAAGACGCTCCCTGCGCAACCGCAACGCCGGGGATTTTTACGCTTAACGCCTCGGGTACCGGACCTGCCGCCGCCGCCAATCAAGACGGCACCTTCAACGGCCCGTCGTCACCGGCCGCCAAGGGATCATACGTGACGCTGTATTTCACGGGCGGCGGGCAGACGAACCCGGTGGGCGTCACCGGTTCGATCACTGGAGCGTCAACGCTCAAATGGCTGACGCAAAACACCACGGTCACTGTCGGCGGCGTCGGGGCAACGGTCGCCTTTGACGGTTGCGCTCCGACATTCGTCGACGGCGTCTTGCAGTTGAATATCCAGGTATCTGGGAATACCCCCACAGGCTCCGCGCTTCCTGTGGTCGTTACGGTCGGCAACGCCACAAGCCCCGCTACAGCCACGCTGGCTGTGCAGTAGGCTTGCTTTATGACAGACCTCGAACGTGTCGAGTCTCTTGATCAGTTCGTGAAAGTCGCCGCCGCGCACGCGCGGAAGTGGCTGCCGGCGTCCAGGAACTCCGGGGTGGAAACAAACGCAAACTGAACGCTCAGCGTTTTAGCGCATATTGGTTTCACGGGTAGGCACGACACTTGAGCATCGGCCCGCCCGAACTTCTAATACCACCGACTTCTGGGACAGTCAGCCAGCTTTGGATCGATGACCTAATTGCTCAACAGCTTGGCGATCTGCCGGGGATCGGGGAGATCGTTGCGGAGTTCGTCCGGAACGGAAGTGACCATCCTGTAGGTCGCGACGCCAATTGGTTTTGACGATTCCTTGAGCGCATATTCGACAATCGTCCTGTCTTTCGACTTGCAGATCAGAATCCCTATCGACGGATTCTCACCCTCCAGACGGACGGTGTCATCGAGGACCGCCAAGTAGAACTGCATTTTCCCAACGTGCTCGGGCTGGAACTCGCCAATCTTCAGATCCAGGGCAACCAGCAGTCGCAACCGCCGGTGGAAGAGCAGGAGATCTATGAAATACTCCTTGCCTCCAACTTCCAAGCGGTACTGACTTCCCACGAAAGAAAACATCCCACCCATTTCCAGGAGGAAGGGCTCCACTCTGGCGAGGATCGCTTGTTCCAATTGGCGCTCACTGTGCTCGTCGGCAAGTTCCAGGAAGTCGAAGGTGTATTCGTCTTTGACGGCAAGCTTGGCTTGGTTTCGTATGTGCTCCGGAAGCGCGGTGCTAAAGTTCGTTTGGTTGAGTAGCGTCTTCTCGTAGGTCTTGTTCTCAATCTGGTGGATCAGAACGTTCTTGGTCCAGCCAAACTGCTTTGTCCGCTCCAGATAAAATTGGCGCTCGGCAGAGTCCTTGCACTGCTCCACGATCACCAAATTCTTCGTCCAGCTAATTTCTCGCACCAATGGTGCGAGTTTTTCGTCCTCGGCGTAGGCGTCGTAGAACTGTTTAATTCGCCAGAGGTTAGCAGCGGAGAAGCCGCCAACGCCGGGAAACTCGACGCGGAGATCTTTGGCGAGATTCTCGACCACGGCCCGCCCCCAAGTCTCCCCCTGCTGACGTTCGCCGATGAGGCGTCCGATGTCCCAGTAGAGCGACAGAAGCTCCAGATTAACCGCGCGTAACGCTGCGTACTGAGCAGAGCGAATACGTTCCTTGATCTCTGAGTTCAATCTCGCCCAGAAGAGCGCTGTACGAGGTCTGCGCGGGACTGTCCTCGTTTGGCATTAAAGCCCATGATAGTGCCTTCCGCCGCGAATCGCTAACAGCAACGGAACCCGTTTTCCCTCGTCGGTTCCGTGTCCCGATTAGCCACCGCCGTTCCCTTAATAGTTGATGGGGCTTCACATTCCATTTCTGCGGAGGAGGAGGCAAGATGCAAGACTCACATGATCTTCGATTCCATTTCTCAGCCGTGTCACTCGACACAATAGGCGGCGAACCGTTGGCGGGATCGGGTTTTGAGACGGAGGAGCCCGAGTCGAGCTTTTCCGCCGACGAATTGGACGGGGAGGATTGACGGCCATGGCCGCTTCAACTTCTCTACCGACCGAAAATCGGCGCGCAGACCTGCCGGCCCTTCGGGACTTTCGCCAGGAAGTAACGGACAACATTATAGGAATGCTGGAGCGTGGCGTCGCTCCATGGCAGAAGCCTTGGGAGCCCGGAGCCAGTTCGCTCGGTATCCCGTTCAACCCGACCAGCGAAAGAACGTACCGCGGCGGCAACGCCATTCATTTGATGGCCACCGGCCTCCAGCGGGGCTACGAAGACCCGAGGTGGATGACCTACAAGCAGGCGTCCGATAACGGATGGCAGGTACGTCGCGGCGAGAAAGGTACCCAGATTGAATACTGGGAGGTTAGGCAAGCCTCGGACCAGACGCAACCATACCGACCTGATGGAAGCGGCGATGGGAGCGCAGCCAATGGCAACGGGGCGGATGCCGAGAAATCACGGCTGATCCACCGCGTGTACACCGTATTCAACGCCCAGCAAATCGACCGGATTCCCCGGCACACGCCCCAGCTACACACCAGTTTTGAAGCGGTCCAAGCTGGCGAACAGATCCTGAATAATTCGGGAGCGAACATTACACACGACCAGGCGGATCGTGCCTTCTATAGCCGCTCTCAGGACAGCATCCATTTGCCGCCGAAGGACGCCTTCAAAGATTCAGCCGGATACTACGGCACCGTACTCCACGAGTTGGCGCATTGGACCGGTCACCCGACCAGGCTCGATCGTTCCACGCTCACGGATTCCGATCGTTTCGGCGACGTGAACTATGCGAAGGAGGAGCTTCGTGCGGAGCTGGCTAGCGTTTTCCTAGCTGCGGAACGTGGCATTCCCCACGATCCCGAGCAGCACGCCTCTTACGTCAGCTCGTGGATTGGAGCACTCAAGCGCGACAAGAACGAAATCTTCCGCGCGGCTCACGACGCCTCCAAAGCGACCGATTTCATTTTGGCGTTGGAGCGCGACAAGTCCATCGGCGAGGAGGATTTGGCTAGTGGACCTCTCCTCACATCGGGAGTGTCCGGCAATTCGTCTGCCGCGATGTTGGAACAGGAAACCGAGCAGATTCACCGTGATCGTGAGCGAGTCGACGAGAAGGAATCAAACACGGATTTGGGTGGCACCAATCCGGCGATTCTGGAATCCGTCGACAACGCGAATGAACGTGCGTCTTCGACGCGTGAGTCCACCCAGTACGCGGCACGTTACGAGCCAGGCAGTGGCACCGTCAACGTGCACCAGAAGCAAACGGCGACTGATCGGCGGAGCACTGTTGACACGTCGGCGGGCGAATCGCTAATGGAGGCCAAGTCGATCACCGCGAAGGTGCTCGGGGATTCTGCAAAGACTCTCGCGGCGCAGACCGAGAGCGGCAATTATCGCGGTCCCATCATTGGTCAGACGGAGCATCACATCATTCAGCGCCGATCCGCCGGCGCCAGCATTGCTCACCCCAGAGACCTGCTCGATCGGCTGCCGCAGATTGGCGAAAGCGTGCGTATCAATTACTCCGACTCCAAAGGCACTGTCCGCGAATTCCGTGAGCGCGCTAAGGCGCAGGGCCGCGAACGATGAGGAGGCGCGACCATGGGGAAGAAACAGCCGGAACTCTACCGCATTCCTCGGAAACCTGGATACCTCGGCGGGTATAACTGGCGTGCAACCGCGCTCGGATGCCTGCTGCTAGTCGTAGTGAACTTCGTCGCCACGCAGTACATCGCCGCCCGCTTCCAGTATCAGGGGGCACTGGGCGCGCCGATTCTGCGGGCGAAGTTTGGCGGCATCTACCAACCCTTTTCGTGGATTCCGTGGGGATGGCGCTACTGTACTTCGCAAGATGAGCAGATTCGCCGGCCGTTCTTCGAAGGAGAAATGATCGTTTTCGCAGGGAGTTTTCTCTGCATTGGCATTTTCTTCGTCCTCGCAAACCGCCGCACGCGCAAACTCACGGAAAATGCCGAGGACCTGCATGGTTCCGCGCGATGGGCCGACGAGGACGACGTACGCGACACTGGGTTGCTCACGACAAAGCACGGCGTCTATGTCGGCGGCTGGTGTCCTGAGGGCGGACACCGATTGAATTACCTCCGCCACAACGGACCTGAACACGTTCTCGCCTTCGCGCCCACGCGGAGCGGCAAGGGCGTGGGTTTGGTAATCCCGTCACTCTTGGCCTGGGAAGAGAGCGCCGTGATCTATGACATCAAAGGTGAGAATTGGGCGAAGACGGCGGGGTTTCGCAGCCACCAGGGCCATCTCTGCTTCAAGTTTTCGCCGGTCGAGGAGCAAGCCAGCTCGCGATTCAATCCTCTGAGCGAAGTGCGTCTGTTCACGCCACGTGACGTGAGCGACGCCCAGAACATCGCCAACATGATCGTCCGTACCGGTGAGGACAGCCCGCAGGAACGCTACTGGCAGGATGCCGCCGCGTCCATCACCACGGGAATGATCCTGCACGTCTGCTATGAGGCGGCGCTCGAAGGGCGCGTCGCGTGTCTCGCCGATCTGTCGCACGGGTTCACGCGACCAGGCTCCGGTTTTCGCGAGACCCTCGATGAACTGCTGAATTTCGAGCATGACCCTGGACATGCTCACGATTGGCGCATGCCGACCGGCGATCGGACACTCACCCATCCCGTTGTTCGGGAGAAGGTGCAGGAAATGCTAGATAAGGAAGACCGCGACTTCGGCGGCGTCCTCTCTACTGCGAAAACGGCGCTGACGCTCTACAGCGACCCACTCGTGGCAAAGAACACTTCGGCGAGCGATTTCACGATCGAAGACCTGGTAAACCATGAGCGTCCGGTATCGCTCTACCTGGTGGTTCCACCTTCGGACAAAATTCGTCTGCGCCCACTCATCCGCCTGATGTTTACGATGACGGTCAATCGCCTTACGGAGAAGATGGTTTTTCAGGGTGCGGAGCAGAAGCGCAACAAGCATCGCCTGCTCTTACTGATCGACGAATTTCCATCGTTGAATCGAATGGAGGTTTTTGCCGATGCGCTCTCCTATATGGCCGGGTATGGCTTGAAAGCATATCTGATCACGCAGGACATCCGGCAGATCGTCGATGCGTATGGCAACAACGAAAGTATCGTTTCCAATTGTCACGTGCGCATAGCCTTCGCGCCCAACCAGTTCGAGACTGCCGAACTCCTAAGCAAGATGACCGGCACAGCCACCGTGCAGAAGGCCAGCTACAATTTCAGCGGTTCCAGGCTTTCTCCGATGATGGCGCACATCAATGCGAGCGTGGACCACATCGAGCGGCCTTTGATGACACCGGATGAAGTGCTCCGGTTAAAGCCTCCGCAAAAGCGAGGCGACGGCGCGCAGGAACGCATCGTGGCACCCGGCCAGATGCTGGTGTTCGTTAGCGGCCATCATCCGATTCTCGGCACGCAAATGTTGTATTTCCTCGATCCAGCGCTGAATTCACGTGCGGAGCTGCCTCCGCCAACCGGTTTCATCACTTTGGAAGACGGCAAACCCGTTCCGCAACACACGTTAGATCGAACGCGGAACCTTGTGAGCAAGCCCGAGCATATAGTGCACCCCGAATACTTATCCAACGATGAGCCGTTCTCGGACATTGAACGCCATCTTGTAGAAGAATTGCACGTTGAACAGGGAGAACAATAGCGATGCAAAGGAATCGCCTTGAAGTAGTGGGCTATCTTGCGACTAAGCCCGCGCTCAGATACCTTCCCTCCGGAACACCCGTCGCGAATGTGCGCCTCGGGGAGAGCTACCGATACCAGGACGGTGAAGGCAAATCGCAACAACACACCAATTGGCACAGCCTATCTTTCTACGGCGACCTTTCCCGGGTTGCGACGAGCTTCGAGAAAGGGGACAACATCTTCGTCGAGGGGACGATCGAGCAGCGCCAGTTTACCCCGAAGGGGGACGGCGTGCAGCGAATCGTTCATGAAGTCGTTGTTCGAAATTGCCACTTGATCGCTACGCCGCGGGGGGCCACCGCAAGAGAAGGGCCGAGTACAACGCCCGAGGAGACCACCATACCCGATCTTCAGAAAGGAGCAATTGATCATGACGGCTGGCCTGTCGGATAAACTCCACGCGGTGCGCCGCTTGTCCTTGGTTGCCGCCGGAGTCGCCGTGGCCACATTCCTGCTCGGCGACTTTTTTGGATTTCGCATCAATACGTCGCCATCACTGCCAATGGGCTTATATATGACCACGGCAGACGCCGGCGCAAGCTTGATCGAGTTCTGCCCAGTGGAACCGTTCGCAACGCTTTCCATTGAGCGAGGCTATCGTGATCCTGGAGCCTGCCGTGACGGTGCGGCTCCCCTATTGAAGCCGATAGTCGCCAAAGCCGGTGATATCGTCGAAGTTTCCTCACGAGGAATCTCGGTGAATGGAGCACTCTTGCCGAACACGGCTCCGCTCACCAGGGATACAAAAGGTAGGCACCTGAAAGCCTGGCCGCCCGGCCGGTACAGAGTAGAACCCGGAACGGTATGGGTCGCCTCCTCCTATCATCCGCGCAGTTTCGACAGTCGCTACTTTGGCCCGCTGTCGACTGCGGCGATTCGCCATCGGTTGAAGGCATTCCTAACCCTATGAACGTACGTTCTAGAGATCGACTTTCGTTCTGTTTGGCCATCGGGACAGGGCTTGCTGTATCAACTGGGTATCCTCTGGGCATCATGTGCGCGGCAGGGATGCCGCTGGTGTGCCTGACACCCGGAACACGCAAGGCGGCGTTCGAAAGCGCGGTTGGCTACTACTTAGCAGCCGTCTGGCCGATGGTCCCCGGCTTGAATCGGTACTTCGACCAATCCGCAATTTCTCTTCTCCCTGTTTTGATGTGGGTCCTCGCCGCAATCCTGCTCTCGCTGCCCTGGACCGTTGCCTGGACATCTAATCGCTTCCATTGCCTGTGGCGAGTGCCGCTCGCGTACATGGTCACAATCATCCCTCCGCTCGGGATTATCGGCCTTGCTTCGCCGGTCACAGCGGCGGGCTACCTTTTCCCTGGAACGGCTTGGGTCGGCCTCGCGGCGGTCGCGCTCCTGCCAGGAATTGTACTCTCGGTGCACGCTTTTGCCTTGCGCCTTCGTTGCGTTGTTTTATGTCTCGTTAGCGCCTCCGCCGTGGGACTCGCCATCGGCGGTCGCCTGTTGGCGCGGGGCGATGCTGCGCCTCCTACTGGATGGGCTGCGGTAAACACTCACTTCGGCGATGTGCGGCAGCCTTTCCGGGACTTTCTCGCGGCCCAGTTTGTTCAGCAGAAAGCAGCCGAGACTTCGGCGCGAGTCCTAATCTTTCCAGAGTCCGTTGTTCCCCGATGGTCTGAAGCAACGGAAGCGTTCTGGCGGCAATCGCTCGATCGCTGCGGGACGCGCGGCCAAATTCTCGCGATCGGTGCGGGGCTACCAGCCAAGACGGGTACCCCAAAAGACAATCGGGAGGAACTAAACGACTTGAGGTCGTTCGATTTCGGTGCCGCACTCGACGTTCTTAAGCGCATTGACCCGCGATCACAGCCTGCCATGCAGAGGAGTGTGCTTCCAAATCTGCTGATCAAGCCCCGCCCAGAGCCCATCGACAACACGCTGCTGATTGTCGGCGCGGAATCGGCCGTGTTTTACCAACGCGTGCCGGTTCCGGTCGGAATGTGGCGGCCTTTCACGCGAATCAGCGTCCCTCTTCGTCTAAACGCTCCCGGAGTTCTCACGATCGATCACCAGCGCGCGGCAGTCCTGATCTGTTATGAGCAGATGCTCACCTTCCCGATCCTCGCGTCGATGCTGGCGCATCCGACGGTCATAATCGGTATCAGCAACACCTTCTGGGTTGATCACACCACCATTCCGAGGTATCAGTCCACCGCTCTCCGCGGCTGGGCAAAGCTCTTTCATCTCCCATATTTCTTGGCCGTCAACTCCTGAGTGCGAACTCATGTCTACAAAGTCACGGACCGGCAGTCAATCCACCACCAGCAATCAACTCAGTCTATTCTCGGAACCGTCCGACCCCGAACTGGTCGATAATCTAATAGAGGAGTCTATCGATGCTCGAAACGACGACACTCACACCACTGGGACACAGGATACTGGAACACTGGAAACGCCATCGCCCGACGATGGTCGAAAAACTGGCCAATGGGAATCAACTTCAGCAGGCGGTTTTTGCAGCACAGGAGTTGACGGGGAACCTGCTATACGAGTTGATGGTGGTTCAGAAGATGGACTACCAATTCGCGTGGGAGATCGCGACGAGGGAATGGGCGTTCCTCCCGGACGAGGAGGACCAGCCCCAGTTGTCGTTCGATCCAGCGACCCTCGACCCACATCAATCCTTGCCCGCGACTTCCGCATAACCTCAGCTCATGGCATCGGCGAAGGCGGTCTGAAGCAGAAAGCCGAAGCCAATCTAGCGGCCATTCGCACCCTGAAAACCTTAGATGCCGAAAGCCGCCCGGCTACGGCAGAAGAAAAGGCTGTCCTCGTAAAGTACACCGGATGGGGTGCGATGCCGAGTGCATTTGCTTCCCTGCCACCGCGGGACTGGCAAAGCGTCGCCGACGAGTTGAAGGATTTGCTGAACTCGGAGGAGTATGCGTCGGCTCGCGCCTCAACCCCAAACGCGCACTACACTTCTCCCGAAGTCATTCAAGCGATCTGGCAGGCGTTGGAGCAGTTCGGACTAAACCCTGGAGCGCAGATTCTCGAACCGTCGATGGGCGTGGGTCATTTCTTTGGCATGATGCCCGAGACTTTGTATCCCGGAACGAAACGCACCGGTGTTGAGCTTGATTCGACCACGGCGCGCATCGCCGCCAGACTCTACCCGGATTCGAGCGTTCATGCAAAGGGCTTCGAAGACACGCCGCTTCCCAAAAACTACTTCGATGCAGCGATTGGAAACATCCCGTTTGGAAATTATCCGGTCTACGATCCTGCATACCGCCGAAGTCCGCGCTTGACCCGCTCCATACACGATTACTTCTTCGCAAAAACTCTTGACGTGGTTCGGCCAGGAGGCGTGATCGCACTGATAACCAGCCGGTACACCATGGACAAGGAGGACTCCGCGGTTCGACGCCATCTGTCGGATGGATCGATCCTGTTGGGCGCGTTGCGACTGCCCAACACCGCATTCAAGGCGAATGCGGGAACAGGGGTGACCACCGATATTCTGTTCCTCCAGAAACGGTCGCGAGAGACGCCGGCAGCTGGCGAGAGTTGGATTGAACTGAGGTCCATTGAGACGGCGGATGGTCCGGTGGAGATTAACGAGTACTTTGCTCGCCACCCGGAGATGATGCTGGGCCGAATGGGAATGGAGTCGGGACAGTACGACATGGCTCCCGCGCTGATTGGAAACCTGGGGCCAGGCGACCTTGAAAGGGCTGTTTCACTCCTTCCCGGTGCCGTTTACAAGGACCGGGGGAGCCAGCTTCATGCCTTAGGCGCAGGTCCCGATCAAGTTCCCGTTGTCGGAGAGGTTAAAGAAGGCGGACTAGCCGAACGGGACGGACAACTGGTTGTTCGCCGCGGCAACACGTTCGAGCCGGTGACGCTGCCAGTTTCGGCCCGCGCAAGGATTCGTGGAATGCTTCAGGTGCGCGACGCTGTCCGCGAGGTGTTCCGCACACAGCTTTCCGACGCCCCGGACCAAGCCATCGTCGAGGCCCGTCGCCATCTAAATCGCACCTACGATTTCTTCACTTCCCGCTTTGGACCCCTCAACGCACGGGAGAACGTGAAAGCGTTTGCGGATGACCCGGACCTACCCCTTCTGGTATCGCTCGAAGAATTTGACCCGGAGTCAAGGCGGGCGACGAAGACAGCAGTTTTTGATCGCCGGACGTTGGAGCGCTATCGTCCGGTTGAGCGCGTCGAGACCGCGTCCGAAGCGCTCCTCGTATCCCTCAACGAAACCGGCGAGATCAATTGGGCGCGAATGGAATCGCTTACTGGGCGGGGCGCTCCTGAGTTGCAGGACGAACTTGGACCGCTGGCCTATCGGAACCCCGAAGGCGGGGCATGGGAGACTGCAGACCGTTATCTCAGCGGCAACGTGCGCGCGAAACTCGCCGTTGCGCAGGCTTCAGAACAAATCGACCCGGCGTACAGCCGGAACGTAGAAGCTCTCCAGGCGGTGCAGCCGAAAGATCTGGAGCCGGGCGAAATAGAAGCTCGCCTCGGCTCGTCGTGGATTCCCCCCTCAGACATCCGGGACTTCATTACCGAATTATTGGATGTGCCTCGCGCGAGCGTGAAAATCGGATATGCCGAGACTATCGCCACATGGACGATTGAACTCGACTACGGCGCAAAGTTCGTCGTGAACAACACTACAACCCACGGTACCTCCCGCTTCCGTGCGTCCGAATTGATCGAGCAATCGCTGAATGGGCGCACACCGACCGCCTACGATGAGGACGCGGACGGGAACCGTATCGTAAATCAGCCGGAGACGGTCGCCGCCAGAGAGAAGCAGCAGCAGTTGAAGGATCGCTTTCGCGATTGGGCTTGGGAAGATCGCGAACGCGCAACGCGGCTGGCGCAGGAGTACAACTTCCGGTTCAACAACATTCGGCTCCGCGATTTCGACGGGTCGCATCTGACCTTGCCCGGTATGGTGCGCACGTCCCTCCGCGATGGAGATCTTGCGCGGCATCAAAAGGATGCTGTATGGCGCGTCCTCCAGGGTGGGAGTCCACTGTTGGCGCATGTCGTGGGAGCGGGCAAGACCTGGACCATGACCGCCGCCGCGATGGAACTCCGCCGTCTGGGTCTCGCGAAAAAACCGATGTTCGTCGTGCCTAATCATCTGGTCGACCAATGGGGAGCGGAGTTTCTAAAGCTGTATCCTCAGGCTCGCCTTTTTGTAGCCGGGAAAGACCACTTTGAGAGTGGTAACCGTCAGCAGGCCATGGCTCGGATTGCTACTGGAAACTATGACGCCGTGATCGTCTCGCACCGGTCATTCGAATTCCTGCCGGTATCCGACAAGTACTTCAACCGGTTTGTCGAGAAGCAGGTGGCGGAACTCGATGCCGAAATCAGTACGGTAAACGATTCCAATGGCGACAACCGCCGCATGGTGAAGGAACTGGAGAAGGCCAAGAAACGCCTGATCGTCAGGCTCAAGAAACGCGCGGATCGCGATTCGAAAGACCGCACTCTGACATTCGAAGAGCTGGGCGTCGATCAGCTTTTCGTAGACGAAGCGGACCTGTACAAGAATTTGGCCTATGTCACAAAGATGAGCCGGATCGCCGGTCTACCGAATTCCGATAGCAACCGCGCATTCGACATGTTCCTGAAGATTCGCTACCTCCAGGAACGCAGTGACGGCCGCGGGGTCGTCTTTGCGACCGGTACCCCCATCTCCAATACCCTGGCCGAGATGTACACGATGCTCCGCTATCTTGGACCGGAAATGCTCTCTGAGCGGAAGGTCGATCACTTCGATGCGTGGGCAGCAAACTTTGCCGAGCCGGTGACATCGCTCGAACTCGCCCCGGACGGATCGGGATACCGGATGCATACACGCTTCGCGAAGTTCATCAATCTGCCTGAATTGCTTTCTGTATTCCGCACAGTGGCCGACGTGCAAACCGCAGATATGCTGAACCTTCCCCGACCGGCTCTCGAGAACGGCAGACCGGCAATAGAAGCGGCGCCCGCAAGCCCTGAGCTGAAGGCATTCATCAGGACCCTAACCGAACGGGCCGAACGGCTGAAAAAGGAGCGCGTTGATCCGGCAGTGGACAACATGCTCAAGATCACGGGCGAGGGGCGAAAAGCGGCGCTCGACATGCGATTGATCGATCCGCATGCAGAGCCGGAAACCGAGACCAAGATTGATCGTGCCGTTTTCCGCATCCTCAGGATTTGGAAAGCGACCGAGGGCGAGCGTTCAGCCCAACTGGTCTTTAGCGACCTTTCGACCCCCGATCCGGACCGATTCAACGTTTACCACGATGTCCGCGCGAAGCTCGTCAAAGCCGGTGTTCCCACTGCCGAGATCGCATTTATCCATGACGCCGAAACGGACACAGCCAAGAAGCTGCTGTTCGATGCAGTGAACGCCGGGAGAGTACGGGTACTGCTCGGATCGACCGAGAAAATGGGTGCCGGAACAAATGTTCAGCGACGGCTGGTCGCGCTCCACCACCTGGATGCGCCCTGGCGACCACGTGATATCGAGCAACGGGAAGGCAGGATCTTGCGTCAAGGAAACGGGAACAAAGAAGTTCAGATCTTCCGCTACGTGACCGAAGGGTCGTTCGATGCCTATATGTGGCAAACGCTCGAAACGAAGGCGCGTTTCATCCAGCAGGTGATGCGGGGGGAAACCTCGGTGCGCTCAGCAGAGGACCTGGAGAGCAGCGCGCTCACCTACGCGGAAATTAAGGCCATAGCTTCGGGCAATCCTGCCGTTGTTGAAAAAATCAAAATCGATACGGAAATCCGAAAGCTCGATCAATTACGCGCCGTTCACGCCAACCGGCAGCGCCACATCCGTTGGGAGATTCGCGACCTACCACGGCAGATTACGGATGCCAGGCAGCACTTGGCTAATATCGAGGCCGACGTTGCCACCAGAAATGCAAGCGAGTCCAGCGAGTTCACGATGAAGGTAGGGAATCGCGTTTTCTTTGGCAAAGGCGCACGAGAGGATGCGGCTAAAGCTTTGACCTTCGCGGTACTCTCCTGGCGCGACGATCAGACGATGCAGGCGCGCGGTTCTGTCCGGGGTTTCGAGATATTGAGCAAAGGGACGAGCGGTGGATTCGGAATGGTCCAAGAGGACGATCGTTTGCCTGATCTCTTTCTACGTGGACGAGCCACGTATTCGGCAAACCTCAACGCCACGAACCCCGTTGGGACCGTCCAGAGCATCGAACACACTCTAAGAAATCTCGACCGACTCGCAACCGAGCAGCAGAATCGGGTCGCCCGCATCGAGAAGGAGCTTGCGGATTACCAGTTGCAAGCGGATCGCCCGTTCGAGCATGAGGAGCGGCTGAAGCAGTTGCTTACCCGCCAGTCTGAGCTGAATTCGTTATTAGACCTCGACAAGGGCGATCAACAGGGAGTCGACTCTGTCCCCGATCTCAAGGACGAACCGGACCTCGGGCAGACTTTGGCCGCGAAGTCGCGAGGCCGTGACGACGTGGCGAAAATGGCCGAAGCATACATGCGTAAATCGGGAACGGCCATCCGAGAAATGCCTATCGCGGAGCGTCCGCCGCCGCAGATGGGACCCATCAACGGCAGGGCTGTCGCCAAGGATGAAACGCATATTGCGGTTGCTACCGCTGCAAACAGCTTTTTCGTCGTACCAGCAACTTTTCTGGGTCGCGATGTAGAAATCGGCGAACGATTGTCTATGCGGTTTCAGCAGGGCCGCGCGATGATTGATGGCGAGAGGAATCGAGGAAGGTGATATTTTGTTGAATGTTCGGAGCGAAGCCGACTTATGGGTTACCTATTTGACCCAAATATCAGGATATGAGATGGGCACGGGGATTCGAGTCGGTCACCGACAACATGTCTGGTTCCGATCGCAGAGTCTAGAGAAATTCAGGGACCTCTTCCTCCTTGCGACGCGGAATGGCGGGGAGAAGCCCAAGAGAATGCCGGACGGGATTAGCAAATCGCGGGGGTGTTTGGCATTCTCATTGCGTAGATGTATGCGGCGACGGGTGATGAACGGTCTTGGCCAGCGCTACAACTGATGAGGACCGGCTTGGCAAGCACGTCGAAGCTCGTCAGCGCTTCCTCTCGGATACGATGCAAGAGCGTCTTGGCCTGGGCTGGAGGTGTGTGCTTGTGCGCAGGGTCCTCATACGGGTGACGCGCTACCACAAGCCCCTGCTCCTCGAGGTACGCGAGGAGATCTCCGTCCCCGAGTGGCAAAGACCGATAACAGTCAGTATCGCCGTCGTGCATCAGGCTCAGGATGCTCCTGATGCCCTCCACCTTGAGAAGCGCCACCCACTCCGCGACAAGCGGCGCAATCTCCGGCGAGAGTCTTGCTCTACTCCCGCCGTAGACGGGATGGTACCGGAGCGGCCGGTGCGCGACCGCGAGCAACCCCGGCATCACCCAGTGGAGGAACTCGCGATCGTCACCAGACTGTATGGCGCGACCCAACGCTCGCACCGCGTTTCGAATCTCCAAGCTCTTCGCCGCGACGCGTTCATCCTGCTGCGGTGTTGCGGCCACTTATGAGACTTCCGCCGTTGCGCGCTGCGCTTGGACTTCCTGGCGGACCTCGTCGATCGCGGCGAGCACGTTCCCTTTCGCGTCCTCAAGAAATTCCTCGGCATCAACGTCACCCACGCCACTTGGGATAGGTACCCAGCGGGCATAAATCGCCTCGATCGTGTTCCTGCGGTCGCGCGTGCTCCCGCCCCCGCGGTACGCGTATGCGCTGTGCCACTGTGGTTGTGGCTGCTCCCGCAATCGCCGGGCGCTCAGCACTCGGAGACGGTCGCTCACCTTCGCCTTGATGATGTCGATAGTTTCGCGGCGCTCCTCCGGTGTCGGCTCACCATCCCAACTCGTGGTGGTCTCCAAGAACCGCGAGACCGCGTTGCTCAGACTCGTGAGGAGGTTCGATGCCGGCCGCAATGGAAAGCCGTCATCGAATCCTTCCGCGTACCGTCGCGTCATTGCTTTGATGCTCTGCCACGCATACGGTAATTCTTGCGGATAGATATCAAGCCCCAGCCGGGCGCGCCACGGCAAACGGAAAGCCTCTGCAGCCTCCCGGATGCTCAGCACGAGGTGGTCGTTGTTGTACCGGGGGAACGCAAGCACATGACGGGGCGTCGGCACGGCCGCGAGCATGCGCTCCGTCAAGCGACGCAGCTCAGGATAGGCGGGCGTCGGGGCCGGATCGTTCAGCTTTCCGAGGTAGAACGTGTGAGACTCGAGATGCTCCGTGACGAAACGCACCACATCCGCCGGAAGAGATTTCGCGAGTTGATGCTCAACGATGTTCCGCAGGTTATTGAACGCATGCTCGTTCTTGGCGCGACCACGGAGGTTCGGCCCGTGCACATCGTCCATATGAGTGAACACTACGATAATCTTCTTCGTCTGGCCAGCACTCACCAGGGCTTCCAGGGCTTTGCCCACGCTGAAATCCATTGCGGTCTTGGCGCTGTGCACGAGAATGATGCTGTCCACCTCATTGAACAATCCGATGACGTGGTCCGGGACGTCAGCCGACGCACCAGCCTTGTGGCCCAGTCCTTCCGTGTCGAAGAGCACGAACGGCTGCACGCTCGACACCCAGGACGGCTGAAAGGGACCAGCGACACGAATTCCGTTCACGAGTGGCGTGAGAAGGCGGCCCCATCGCGTACTGCTGATGCCCGCGAAGAACCGCAGCGACGCGTAGTAGTCCCTGCGTTCTCCCGTATCGAATCGCCAGAAGCGCGGCCATCCCGTCGTGGTTTTCTCGAACCGTCCCACGTTGACGATGCCAAACCGATCGCGGAGTTCTTCAAGAACGTCGCTCACGATGCCTGCATACTCGTCCGTGCCTTCTGTTTCCGCCTGGATGAGGTCAAGCGCACCGCTTCGGTCCTCCGCATCCATCTCGTCCAAGGTGCCGTGCGCAGCCTCTACTAGAGCTCGGTACTGGCGCGCGAGCGCCCAAATCCGGCTCACGAACTTCTCAATGACTGCCCCATTCTGTCGCTGGTCGTTCAGGATACTATCGTCATCATCGAACAGCTCGTCCTGTTCGGGATCAGCATACGGGTCAAGGTCGTCGCCCTCTTCTGGTTGGTACTCCCCGAGTACATACTTGAGCCGGAACCGCATGTCGGACTGTTCCAGAAAGTCCTTCGCGGTCCTGACCTCGTTGTCCGTCGCGGCACGGATGATCGCGGCGCTGACGCTCTCTTCGATTTCGAATCGCGTCTCGTGTTCGGAGAGAAAGCTCACGACAGCGGTGTACTCGCTCTCCCGGCAGATCGTTTCGATCGGGAAGGTGGTGGTGCGGTTCACGCTCGTGGCCGGAAACGCGTCGTACCTCGGGTGCGCTCCCGTGTATTGCCGGTCCAGAGTCGTCGTGCCGCTGCCCGGCACGCCAAGCAGGAGATGACGAGAGGATCCGGAATCCCTGGCCGGGAGGGGGAGTTCTTGCTCGCGTAGTGCCTTCGCGCTCTTCGCGGTCGACTCCATCTCCGCATAGAAGATGTCCAGGACGCGCTCCATCATACCCGCGCCGCGCCGCCTCAGGACGAGCACCCACCGACCACAACGATTCGTCTCGTAAGACTTCGTTGAGTTGCGCCACCAGCCGGTCAGCCTCGGCCCGGTCGGCGGTACCGAGTCCCTTGCGGACTTTCTTCCCCGGGCGATTCCCCGCATCATTCTTTAATGGATGGCGGAAATCGACAATCAGGAACTGACGGCCAGGATTCTCACGCACAGCAGCAGTAAACGGACCAGGCATCGGAAACTCCCGTCCTCATTTCCCCTGAGCACTTCGATGTGCCAGGGTGTGCCCAGCATAAAAACGAATTTGAAACACTTGTCAAGGTTTTTTTGGCACACCATGGAACATCCTATTTATATAAGGGGGTTATGCGATGAGAAGAGCCCTCCAGGGTTAGGAGTTTCACCACTTGTGGACCTCGCGGTGTGCTCGTGCGACACGTACGAACTCGTTTTGGAGTTTCTTGAACCACTCGTTTGCGGCGTTGACCGTCTGGAGTTGCGTTTCGAAGATCCAGCAGTCACTGACTTGCTTGGGGTGCGTGATCCGGTTCCGCAGGACAAGCGCGTCTTGGAAGGTCTCCCATCCTTTGTCGCCGAACGTGATCTTGAGCTTCTGGCCGAACCCATCCCCGGCCGTCTAGCCTAGTAGACGGTTCTAATCTTCTCGTAGAGCTGTAGGTATTGTTGGCGCTCTTCGACCGAGCCGTCCGGCAGCGTGACCTCGCGAATCTCCCGAAGCACACTAAGCGCCTTCGTCTTGATGGTGACCTTGTTCGCGTCAGCGAGGTCGAGGAGGAGTCGCCGGTGCTGCTCCGCGAACGCCTCGATGAGCGCGAAGACTGCCCGGATATAAAAGCGACGATTCGCCTTGTGTAAGTCGGAAGGATCGGGGACACCTGCGCCGACCTCGCTCTGCAATCGCTCCACATCGTCAATCAGAAGACGCGTCATGCCCTGCAATTCCTCAAGCCGACTAAACAGATCCATCGCTACGCAGCATACCAACGTGCGGAGCGGGCCACGCTACGGCATGATCGTGGGCGGCTGGTCAAGCGTCCGGATTTTGGCCGCAGTGGTTCGGGTGATGATGGCGTCGGGCCAGCTTTCCCAGGGGTTGGGGAGTTCCAAGGAATCTGGCTGCCACTCCGTTCCGGCGATGGCCGTGATCAGGTCGTGTAACTCGCGCCTGTGCGGGGTGCCCAGTCCAATTTTTCATTAACGACCATGATTTTGACTTCTGTCGCGCTGCTTTCCCTTCACTGGGCGTTCGTCATCGACGGTCGTTGCAGCCTCGCCAAGTGCTTTCTGGTAACGACCGAGCCATCCGCTCCAGCCGTCTTCTTGAGGAACAATTCCGCGCCGGATGAGCCCTTCTGCGGCTTCGCGCAGGTATCCCTTGTTGCGCAATATCGACTCCGAATCTCCCAACTCGTCGATCTTCAGCAATGGACGGCCTTCTGCGAATAGCTTTCGAAGTCGCACGAACGAATTGGTTCGTAAAGCGCCCCGGCTCCGTGCGGCCTCCAACTCCTGGGTGTAGTAGACGTAGTGAACCTGGCCATCTGTCCCTTCGAGCATAAAGTAGCTGCGGCCGGCCTGGCGTCCGGTATCCTCTTCCCCATGTACCAAGATCCTGCCTTCCAATGTGGTGAGACGCCGGAAGTCGAGCACCGCCAAGGGGAGGCGCTCATCGGACATCAGGACTCCGTGCGCCGCCAACATTTTCTGTCGGTCGGCGCTTCGTTGCATAGCGCGTAGAACGTTCTCGAAGTCCTGCCGCACGTGCCACGTGTTTGGACCGGTGGGCTCGGCCAACCCCATCGATTCGAGGAATTTCAAACGTTCCGCAGTGTGCTGTTCTACCAGCGGCGCACTCCGACCGGGTCCGGCCCGATTGGGGTCCATCGCCACCGTGAAGAACGGGGAGTCTGCCTCGTCAGCCTTTTCGGCGTCGCGGTTGATGATCCGATCAAGAGACGTGAAGCGGTGCTGATGCACCTCTCGACGCTGAGCCACGGCGGCATCCCACTCCGTGCGATGCCCAAGCTGGCGGGTGCAGAGGTCCTCGGCAATCTGGCGGATGCCCTCCTTGACGTAATCCTTGCTGAGATGCAGCGGATGGCCCTCCCCGCCGACTCCCCGGAGTGCCACATGCACGTGCGGGTGCTCCGTGTTGTAGTGGGCCGCCGCCACCCATTCGACCTGGGTGCCGAGGTCCTTCTCCATCCGCGAGACAAGATCGCGGGTCAGCCGTTTCATGTCCGCTCTATCGCCGAATTCTGGGGATATGATCAACTTCCAGAGGCACTCGTCACCGGCTTTCTGCCAGCCTTCGAGCCGTGCCGCGATGTCGATGGATTCTCCGCGACTGTCGAACCCAACAGCCTTGGGATCGCTCTCTTGAGTGGCGCTCTCACGGGCGACATAGCGCCCATGGGCTCGCCACTGTCCGGCAACGTTGTTCTTCGCGTACAAGACCCGTACCGCACATCTTTGGTTGTAAGTCCGAGTCCGCTTCGCGCCCGCCCCGACTCCAACCGACCGGCGCTTCCGGCTCCCGCTCATGCGGGCGTGATGCATCAGGACCTTGTACGCTGACGCCCAAGCCGCGCGTTCGTTCCGCGCTGGCGGTTTCCGCGGGCGAAGCCGGAACTCGCGTTCGTCATCCTTCGCCACGGTCCACCAAATCCCGCATCGCCACCTGTGAGTCTCCGACCATCGCTTGGCCCGCAGTTTTCAGCAACCGGGCGTGCCGGCCTCGTGCCCTCGCAACGGCGGCTTCCATCGCCTCCCCGCCTGGCTCGGGAACGCACGTCAGCAAAACCTTGGCCAGGCTGTCCACGAACGCGAAGAGTGCCTGCTGGGCGCGCCCGAGACGGAACACTTCGCGCCTGACTTGCTCGGTGCTGGCCGCGAGTCGTTCTTCGGCGCCGACGAGTTCCTCGCTACGCCCCGACAGTTCCTGTTCCACCGAATGGCGGATGAATGCTGTGGGTGATGAGAAACCGCGCTTCCGAGCTGCTTCTTGAATTCCTTTGTCGGTCGCCTCAGAAAATCGGATCGCGCGCTGGGCCATGCGGGGACGCCTCTCAATTTGTAAGGGGATGGCGGACGCAGTTTGGGACGCGTAATTCGCGAAATCGGGGCGCATCCCGAACGGGATGCGCTGCCACCGAAACGCATCCCGGCAGAACCACAACAGGATAAACAAAAACCCACCAAAAATCCAAACGACGCATCCCAACCCTTATGTTCCACTACCCGGTGTTTGTCGGTCTGCGAACTGTCTTCGTTTCGGGTGGGTGTTGCAATATGTTGCAGACTGTTTCAGACGTGGGTTGTCTGCCAACCCTGTTGCAAACGGTTCACAAGCTGTTGCAATCGGTTGCAAAGCTCGGGAGTCTGCGGATTCGGTGTCCCGATCGGGTGGCACCGTTGCCTTCTTAGATGAGGGAGCAAATCGGTACCGATGGAATTCAATCCACCGCCGCGCCGCAGAAAAACAAGTCCGGACCTGGTCCACTTGCGCTCCCTCCTCTCCGTCCAACCCGCCACGGACACAGGGCAGGTAACCGCGGCATGGAGAGAAATTGAAGCTGGGCTGGCAAGGGGCATGAAACTCCGAGAGGTTTGGGAGGCCGCGAAGCTCGACGGGCTGGAGATTCCGTACCCCCAGTTCCGAGTCTATGTCTCGCGGCTACGGCGTCGTCGTCGACCGCCTTCTACATCCACACTCCAACCGCCGAACGCACCGAATAACGGCGATTTGCCGCTATCTCCGGCTCCGCCCGATCCGTTCAGCAACTTGCGGGAACAGCGGGAGAAAAAGGAAGATTCAAGATTTGAGTACGATCCGTTCTCGATTAATAAGAGTTTGATCGATTGAGAGGTGCTCGATGAAAAACGGAACTCAGCCGTCGGTTCACGTGGTCCTGCAAGGGAAGGGGGGTGTTGGGAAAAGCTTCGTCTCGGCGATCTTGGCCCAATACTTTCGAACAAAATCAGCGCCGGTGCATTGTCTGGATACCGACCCCGTCAATGCGACCTTTGCGCAATACCGGGCCTTGGACGCTGAGCACCTGAAGGTCCTCCGGCGCGGAACGGTCAATGAGAAGCAGTTCGACGTTTTGGTGGAGAAGGTCTGCCACGGCGACGGCGTATTCATCGTGGACACGGGAGCGACCACCTTCGTGCCTCTCTGGAACTACATCTTGGAGAATGAAATCCTAGCTTTCTTCCGCGCCCACGGGCGAAACGTGTTCGTACATTCGGTCGTGACCGGTGGGCAGGCGATGAGCGACACGCTCAATGGACTGGAACGCCTGGCGCAGACCACGTCCGAGAGGAATGTCGTCGTTTGGTTGAATGAATATTTCGGTGAAGTCACTAAGGATCAAAAGACCTTCGAAGAGTTTAAGATTGCCGAGGAATACGCCCCCAAACTTGTGGGCACGGTTTTGATACGTGAGAGAAATGCGCACACCTACGGCGACGATGTGCGGCAAATGCTGGAGCGACGATTGACTTTTGAAGAAGCTATCCAAAACGCCGACTTCACGCTCGTGTCAAAGCAGCGGTTAGCGATTGTTCGGCGCGAGATCTTTGAGCAACTCGACAAATTGGCGATGGTGTAATGCCGATGCCCAAGGGAATTGAATCCATCGAAGTACAAGGGCTGATCGCGGAGGTTGCGGCGCGGCATAACCTCTTTCTGAAGCCGGACGACCCAGCGATCGCAATGGTAACGATGAACCAGCTCATTCTGAACGCCGCTGTTGAGGCCGTCAACGAGAAGATTCGCGAAACGATCGCCGATTTCCACGCATCTATGCAGAAAGCTGAGAAACGCGCGGGAACTATGTTGGCCCAAACCGTAAAGGAGTCGGCGGCTCAGATTCAACAGGGTCTGCACACTGATATTCATGGTGCCGGCTTGAAAGCGAGAGAGATTGTGCATTTGGTGAACGAGGCCCATCGTCGCCCGGCACTGATCCGTTGGTCTGCCGTTGGATTGCTAGCCGGCACTGTGCTATTCTCCGGCGGCGTTTGGCTTGGTACTCTTCTGCGCTAGAGGTTGATCATGTGGATTCTCGTTGTCTTGTTGAATTTGCTTGGCCGCAAAACATTTTTGCGGTTATTCGCAGGGTGGGCGGTAATCATGCTGTTCTTTATGTACTGCTTCGTACATGAGGCTTTTGATCAGCCCCGGCAGCGTCAAGGAACGATGGTCCTGCCGCAGGCGCAGGATGTTCAACGGCGGACCGTTCCAGCCTCCACCGCCGCACGTTAGCGCCCGCGGTCGAGAGCAGCAAGGGCTTTCTTGATGGTCCTTTGAACATATTCGTCTTGTCTCCGCGAGTTTCCTTTATGGGACAGATTCCGCGACCTGATCGCATCGGCGACCTGCTGGGGGTCGGCATCATGGGACAACGCGTACACGGCGAAGGCGAGATCGATTCTCGTTCCATCGCCACCGTAACGAGCATCCGCCCGAAAGACATCAATGCTCTTCAGATCCGCTCGCGCAATGGCCGCGCGGATAAGATACCGCTTTAGGCGTTCCCTCTCCGCCTGCCGCCGTTCGAGGTCTGTTTTCAAGTCGGCCAGAAAGCGATCAGAGGCGGTATAAACCCGGCCCGTCGCTTCGATCAGCTTCACGTAGGGATACATTCCGGTAACGGCGTCGAGATATTTTGGTTTCCGGTTTTTTCTACGAAAGTTCGCCTTTTCTGGCCCCAATCATATCTGCACGCGACTTGGATTTGTGGCGCTCTCCCATATGCGGCCATTTTCTAAAGCGGCGTCCCGAAGGGCTTCATTCCCTTCTTCAGGACCGTCTTCGGGTATTCTCCCGTGCCACAAAGCACGAAGGAGCCAAAGTCCTTGTACCAGTCACCTTCCGGCGCCTGCGGTTCGGTGACCACCCAGCTCCGCAGTCGCTGCAAATCGTCGAGGGAGATTGCCCGCTCGGCAACGCGCTCCAGAATGTGCTCCCACAATGGGCGAGGCAGATTAATGAATCGGATCTTCGGCAATCGCGGCTCTCCCGAAGATGCTTCGGATCAGATCTTCGCCAACTTCGCTCTTTTTGGCAGGATCTCCCTCGGCCATAAACTGGTCATAGGCAGCCGTCAGCCCGGCCCGGGCCGCCGCCTCCGCTTCCACCCCTCGCTCGGCAAGCGTCACCAGGGCACGGCTCATCGTGACTTTGCGTTCCTTCGCCACCCGCCGGACTTCACGCGCGAGGACGGCCGGCATCGTTACGCTTTGACGTACGGAAGCAGCCTTCCTTTTGGTCGCTGGTTTGCGTCGACTCTGCATAGATTCATTATAGTTGATGTACACCACAGTGGTGCACTTTGTAGAGTCAGCGCTCCATGCCTTTTCCAAGCCGCAGATGGCCGGACAAGGCTTCCTTTATTTCTCTTGAAGCCAGTTGGTCCGGCTGGACGTCCGGCCCCAGGTGAATCGCCTCGACATTCATGATCTGTGCGAGCCGTCGGGAGATCACTGCGGTCGCGGACTGACCGGCAGTGTCACCGTCCAGCATCAGTACCGCTTTTTGAAAATGCTTCTGTAGGAAACCGGCCTGAGTGTCCGACAGGCTCGATCCCATCAGCGCGATAACGTTGCGATGTCCAGCTTGCCAGACCTTCGCGGCATCAAAGAAGCCCTCAACCACAATCACAGCGTCGTTCCCCGAGTGCATCGCACGGTGCAATAAGAATAGCTCCTGGCTCTTATGAAAACCCGGAGGAAACCGATACTTCGGATCCTCCCCTTCAACCGACCTCCCGGCGTAAGCAACCAGTTCGTGATTAGTGTTGTGCACTGGAATTGCGACGCGACCCTGCATGATGCCGGGGCCGCTGTAATATCCGATTCCAAGCGTCCTCGCCGTCAATGGCGTGATGCCGCGGCTCTCCAGATACGAATGGGAGTGATCGAGTCCGTTGAGTTGAAAATGGAGCGGACGGTTCGATGGAGAAGCCGAAGGCGCCTGCACCCGGACTGGGGCTACCTCGCCGGCGCCGAACCATTCTATCAGTTTGACGGCGGCCTCCCGGATCGAACATCGCTCCACCCTCGCTACCAGGTCCAGCACGGTTCCACCAAGTTCTCCATCCCTGGCATGGATGCACGATTGAGACTGGCAGCACCAGACGTTGCGGGCGGTGTTCACCGAAAAGCTGTTGTGGCTTTCGCGAGAAGTGTGTTCCGGTAGCGGGCATTGCCCCCGCAGTTCGCCACCGGTTGCATGCAGTTGGATGCCGTAGTGCGCCAGAACCCGCGCAATCGGAACCTGCTTCGCTATTTGGAAGTTGGTCGCTCCGGCACTCATTGAGCGCCTCCTCTTTTGCGGGCAGTCGGGTGTAACCGGAAAATCTCCTCACGTAACGCGTCTTCCCGCGCGGCTTGTCGTTTGCGTTCTTCTTCCAGTTGCAGCAACTTCGCGATTAGACTGTCCTTTGTATTCCGCCGTAATCGGTTAACCCTGGCTCGAAGATTGACTGCACCTGGCCCGGAGACGCCACGCAACATGCCGGCAAGGCCATGGTCCCGGACCTTCGCCAACGACTTGGTCGTCCGGTGCTTCTGGTATACCGCATACGCCCGTTCGTTACGCTGAATCGTGTTCGCCGAGATGGAAGCGCCGAACAAGGTCTTTACCGTATTCCGGATCCCCTCCAGCGTCACCGGGGTCTTTTGCCTGACCATTTCTTTGACGGCGCGCTCAACGCGCTTAGCCGTCTCCGCCTTTTTCTTTTCCCAAAGTGGCTCGAGCCACCGCGGGTTCTTACCTTCGCGCATTGCCCCGCTCCTTCTTTATCCGTACTTTCTGGCGTTGGTCCACCCTGGCCCGTTCGATCAGCGTCATCTCCTCCAGCAGCAGCTCACAATCCTGGACAACCCGCGTCATCTGGCGCTCCTCAGCCGGAAGGTGTTCGCGGCGGGCCCACGTGATCTGTTCGGTTGCCCACGCACGCTTGGTTTCGATCTGGTGCCGCCGTTCAGGGTCGGGCGCATTGCCAGAACATCCGATGCAGGCGAACTTGGCGGGACACAGATTACTGACCACGCACGTACCGCCGATAACCTCTGTAAGCGCTCCGATCTGCCCCTCCGCCTCCCTCAGCATCCTGCCGATCTCCTGAGGGCTGCGCACCGCCTCGGCCGCCACGTCGATACGTTCGACGAACAGCATCTCAGCGGCATCGATTACCTGCTGGTTGGTGGGTTGCGAGTAGTATTGGGTGACTTCGAGGTGACGCTGGTGCAGGATCTTTGCAATTACCTCCACGGGCACTTTCAGGCTCGCCATTTCCGTGGCGAATCCGTGCCGGAGGAGGTGGGTCGTGAGGTGGACACATCGACCCGCACCATCCAGGATGGCGCCATGGAGCAAGAAGCGAAGGGCCGTATTCAAAGTCGCTTGATCAAGCCCAAGGCGATTCCACTGCAGAAGGTAACGATCAGATGGATAGCGTGAGGAGTCGTGCCGCACCACCGGCAACTTTCTCTCTCCTGTAATTCGACGCTGGAATGTCACGACCTCCGTCAGAACATTCTTCGTGTCTTCATCGATGAAAAAGTCGGCTCGTTCTTTACGTCCCTTCGGCACCATGCGCAAGAGCCAACGTGCATTGCTTTTCGGTCCCACATTGACCAACTGTTTGATGCACTCAGGATTCTGAGAAATCTGCTGGACTTCGCCGATGCGCGCTCCGCTAATGGTCTGAACACGGACAACCATGTGGGCGAATAGCGAGGTGGCGTAAATACCCTCGTGGTGAAGGAAACGATAGCCATGCTCGCGCTCGAGGAATCTCGCGTCACTCGTCATATTACGGCGAAGAGGCTTTAGCATCCCGGGCGTCACCTCCCAGTGGGCACGGGAAGTGTACCCCTGCTCTCGATAAAAAGTGGCTCGTTTCGCCGTGACCTCACTGGAACAGCCTTCGGTGAATACGTTTTGGCGGTAGAGCTCGAGGAACCAGAACGGGGCCGTGGGCGATGCGCCACTCGCTTCAGTGCCGCGGTACTCAGTGAAGAATCGCCTTTGCTCCGGCGAGAACCGGCCGCGCTGCCGCTCCCTCGAGCGGTCCTGTTTCACCCTGTTGGCTTCAAACCCCTTTTCTACAGCGTGATCCCAAAGGGACGGTGCATCCCAAAGTGTCAGCAATATTCGCTGGCGAACCGGCCGCCCACGGTCCGTTGCGACGGTCTCCTCATAGTTGAAACGGTAAGGCAGTGACAGCGAGCCAGCAATGACTGCAGCGACTGCGCTCTCGACCGCTTCGTACAAGCGGGCCGCCTGGTTGCATCGGATCCGCGCCATGAACCGAAGCTTATGAAACTGGCCGTGCACTAGGTCGGCTTTGGCTTTCACGTTTCGGCGGGCAGCGTCGCGAATCACAATCGAAGGCCGAATGCGGTGCATCCGAAATCTCTTCGCCAGTGGCTTGACGAAAAATGGCGACATGATCTGACGCTGTGACTCTGTCAGACTCTCTCCGTACTCAAGGAACGCGTTGGACAGCGAGTTCCAGCTCAGCACCATTTTCGATTGCTGAGTTTTGGTGAGCCCTGCACCGGCGGTATGCTCAGCGACACGCAGTAGCAGGTCGTCCGGGTCGATGTCGTATACGCTCGCCAATCCGTTCTCTTCCATAATCTTTCGCAGCGGTCCGGCAAGGCCGCACAACCGACAATAAGTCGGGTTTTCGTTGATATTTGTTTTGAGCATGGCGTAGAGTGCCAACATGTCGCGCAGGCTTTGATTGGCAATGCCTCCCAGATAGGCGACAACCTTCGGGCGAGGCGCCGGCCAGCGGCCGTCGTTTGCCGGATCAAACACGGTGAGCGGTGCTTGAGCAATCTCGGGCGAGACCATGGCAGACAACGCGTCCGGCCCTCCGATAAAGGGATTCGCCCATCGCGGATAGTGCAGGTGAAGGTTGCGTGACTTGCGCCAGGCGTGGAAGCCGCGGGTGATCGCCCGGAGGTGAAAGTGCGGCAGATGCTCGCGGATTAGCTTGATCTGCGGATATTGGCCAGCCGACCAAAGTGCTTCGCACAAGTCCAGCAGCATCCGACTCGAGATGGGTGCGGACTTGTTCGTCTGCCCGGCGGTCGACTCCAGTATCTGTTTCACGGCGCGCTCAATCGTCATCATCGTCTCCCAGCAGGAACCTAAGATCGCGGTCATCGACCGGCGATACTACGGACTTCCCGTTCTCCTTTGCCAGTTCATTCGCGGTGCGGTGTTCGCGTTTCCCCATTTCGCGATGGATCGCTTGTAAGCGCATCGCGAACGATCGGCCGCGCTCCAGGTGTTCGTAGGCTTTCAGCGTTCTCTCACCACTGCGCCAGGCCATGTACTGAATGAGTTCCTGCTTGTGACGGGCCCTGTCGCCTTCGTCAGTGGCGGACTGTTCGATGTGCCGCATGGCATTGGTCACAAACCAGTGGCGACACGTATGCGGATCGGCCTCCAGGCCGGCTGCGCGGAGTGCAGGCCGCCAGTAGTGATCGCGAAACAACCCCGCCGTCATCGGTGTTCCTCTTTGCGTCAGGAAAATGCGAATGCGGAGCAGTTCATCGGGGGAAAGCTTTTGTATCCCGCCGAGCTCTGAAACCGTGCGAGGCTGCAGCCCGGGTGTCCGCCGGTGCTCGTCGAAATAGCGGCGCAAGAGCTTGGCGGTGGGGTTCGAGATGACAAGTGTTTTGACCCGCTGTCCGAAGCTGCCCTTGCTGCGCGCTGAGAAGTGATTGCCGAAGGTGCTTACCGACCAATCTGCCGCCGTCAGATCGAAGACCTCGGAAATTCTGGCGCCGGATTCGAGCAGAGTTCGCGCCACACAGACTTCCCGCAGCGCCCAGCCGAAGCGCTCCCCGGCAGCGTAGACGCGGCTGGGGAACTCGGGATCATCGATGGAATGGGGCTGCCACTCGCGTCTAACCAAGCGGAAGTAGTTTTCCGAGAGTCGTATGTCCTCGGGTGGGTCAACACCGCTTGACGGTGGCATCGGTGGTCGACCCGCTAAGGCGAGCATCGCCGTGCGGTTTCCTCTTCGGAACTCCGCTATCGCGCTCCTAGCATCGGCATGGACTAGCGGATTCGCAAACGGGTACAAGCCGGAGTCACCAAGAACCTCATACAATCGCTTGAGGGCAGCCAACAGAAGTCGAACATTAATGCGCTTGCCATCGGCGGCATTCACGTATGCGGCTCGAATGCCCAAAGTGTCAGGCCGTCGCGTGATGCGGCACTCGCCGACTCTGGCCAGATATTCCTGCACAAGATTCCGGACTTCGCGAGGCTCACCGTACATACGCCATCCCTGAACCGCAGCGACAGAATCTTGCAGAGCCCAATTAGCGAACAGAACGACCTCGCGCACATAGGCGTAGGCCGAGCCAGGTGACAAGGCGCGGCGCAAGTCATCGGCATACACCGTCAGAAGCATTTCCGGTACCCCGTCAGCACACAGCACCTGAAGTGGAAATCGGCTGTCCGCCGTGGCCTTCAGGCGCAGCCTCTGGCCGCTCGTTGCGGGACCCGCTTGTTCACCCTCAGCACCCAGAACAAACATGCAAGCGATCATGGCAGAGATTATGCGATAACGCCACATAATTAAACGGCTCTAAGAAAGGCACTCTGTGCACATCTAAACATTTTGTGTTTACGTAAAAGTAAAGCCGCTCAGACGCCCAAAGTGTCGCCAATCCGCTGCGCCGCGATCACCGCCGAATTTCTCCGCCAGCTTTCGGGCGGCCGCCGTGCTCGTTTCACGGCTCAGTTGTGCAGAGTGTTTCAACCAAGCTTGGTAGTTGCCAGGAGACGTTTCGACAACGACTGCAGGATCGAAGCCAGCCGCCTTCATCGTCGAAAGCGCGTCTATGGTCAGGTCGTCAATCATGCTAAGGTCGTGCTCTCCCCTAGGACGAATGTAGATATTTCGTCCCTCGCGATTCTGAAACCGCAACCACGGTACGGCTTTGGTAATCGCTTCTGCATCCCAAATTCGTGGGATCATCACCGATTCCCCGTCGCGTGCGTTCGGATCGTAGAGGCCAATTTCAAAAACCGTTGACCCCATCGCCTCGACTTGGCGCTCGACAGTCATAGCGGGCCGGGCGGTTGCGCTCACTGATGACCAGTTGGTCGCAGAACCATTCATGTTTCGCCCCTACTGAACAGGCAATGGCGGGGACAATAGGGGACGCAAAGTGTGGAACTTGTGACCTACAAGCATCCGAAAGGCTCAACATGATGGGCATCGGGCCGGCAGCAAGTCGGCTTGCGATGGTCCTTTGGGCGTTCCTATTTGTTCGTTGGTCTTTTGGACCGCCAAGCGATCTTCGTCGAGAATTTCACTGGGAATCCCGGCGTTTAATGTCGTCGCCCCGCCGACAGGATTGCCGCAGGTCGAGATATTCTTGATAGCACGGTGCACAATGGATGACGTGTCTCCATCGTTCGTGCCCTTCTAAATCTTCGAATCTCGTCGAACGGAATGCCAGGTCCCTCAGAACATCGGTTCCCACACACCCTTGACGTTCCGGATTGGGATAAGACGACTGTATCGCTGTTTGGTATTCGCGTTGCAAGCGATCCCACTTCTCTTCCGGTGATTCGCTCATCATGCTCGCCAGTCAGTCATTATGGCACGGGCGGCCGTCTTGAAGGCACAGATTTGTGCTGTGAGTTTTGCGGAAAGTTGCGCTTTATCCAGCGCCAAAACCGCTTCTTGAGGGCTTCGGGTCGTTCGCTACCGAGTCGCTCCGCGACTTCCTCCCAAGTGTAGCCCTGGCGCAACATTTTGAATACCTCGCGGATGCCGTGGCGATGATCCTCTTCCATCCGACGTTCTATTAGATCGAGCAGCAACTTGGCGTGGTAGATCTCGTCGTAGCGCTTTGGGTGGGTGGGACAAGTACCTGAAAGGTCACCTTCCAGCGTGTCTACCGCCAATGAGACGGTATGGCTAATGTGCCAGCGGGAGTTGCCGGCCGCCAGATCCCGCGCTTCCCATGCGGCACGCACTAGGACGCGCCGCCAAGGCCACACTCCGGCGTCCTCGCCGTGCCGTTGCCACAATTTGTGAACCGTGATCTCGGCCAGTTCTGAAACACGTTGAACATCACCGAGCGTGAAACGGGCGATATTCCGCAGTTGGTCCTGGACGGGAACCACACCCTTCTCGAACCAAATTGGCGCGATTGGGTTCCCATGACAATCTACGGAGGCGATACAGATTGGAACTACGGTGTGGCGCTGCGATTCGGGCAACTGATCATAATCAAAAGGGATGATGACAACGGCCATGGGATTCTCCGACACGGCGAGGTCGTATTACGCTCGTGTCCTGAAGCCTCCCAGCCTTTTTCCGCGCAACGCGCCAGAGACCGTGCTCAGCTCTCGGCGAGGGAAACTGGGGGAGGTCTCCTACAGATAAAGAGGCTTGGTGAAACCGCAAACTCAACCGCAAACTGCCTCGCAGCAGCCAATATGTGTCCGTACGCCCATTTTGCATCCAGACTCTTGGCACTGGGTGAGGTTTTCCGTTCTCAGACCTCTTATAAATTAGAAGGGACCGTTCAATTCGGTCGTCGGCGGCTTCCATGGACCAGCGGAGAGACGCGCAGAAAAGGCTCTGGATTCGAGAAAGGGATAGCCTCGGGAACGCGATCGATCATAGGCTGATCGACGCGGCTCATCGGGTTTGGGAGCGTGCGCGGCTGGTAGTTATTCGCTATCTGACTGAGGATACAGAAGCACCGGAAATTCTTGAAGCTGCGGTTGACTCAGCTTCTCGCGCTATGTGCAGCCACCAGTCGATTCAGTTCTTCGAATCTTATCTTCTCAGATCGGTTGCCCGTGAGTCGCTTCGCCGATTGCGACGAAACCGTCGCATTGAGTACATGGACATAGCGGATCTCGATCGCCTTGCTAGCCCCACGTCGACAGACATTGTGCGGCAGCTTGATGACGCCAAGCGAATTGAAGCCTTTAGAGCATGTATGGATTACCACGGAAGGGCGATGTACGATCTCCGCGTTCTGGACTTCGATTGGAAGTCGATAGCTAGGTTAACCGGATACGCCGATGCTCACAGCGCGGAAGTGCAATTCCGCAAGAAACTCGATAAGGCCTTGGAGCGATTTCGGGCCTATCATGGTTCCCGTTTGAAACAGCAGGTTAGTGATGAAAGCACACTGCGCGGAATGAACTCTGATGACTGACTTTGACCAATCCGCCGCCTCCAACTTCGTGAGAGACGTCGTCGCTCTCGGTAGAAAACATTCCAAAGCTTCGTTTCCGAATCCAACCCGTGAAGGCTGTCCCAGCCGCGCTAGTTTGCGAGCGCTGGCCTACAGGGACCGGCAGCTCACGCTGGTAGACCTTCCTTTATCGCATGTGGTTACGTGTTCTCCTTGCTTCCAGGAGTACACGCATTTCCGCCACATATCGAGCATCGTACGGAACATTCAGATCACTGCGGCATGCCTTTTGGTGCTCGCCGTGGCGCTGGTGGCAACTCGATTTGTTTGGAATGAAAAAGGGCACGGGCTGATAAGCAAATCCGCGCAACAGTTTGGTCCGGCATCGCGTGTAGCGACGAAGGCACCTGAGGCAGCAATTGAACCCATTTCGATGGCGATTGACTTGGCTTCTTTGTCGCCGACTCGGGGCGATGACGCCAAGGGCGGGCCTATCAGGAATATTCGCCTTCCACAGAAATCGCTCAGGGTGACGCTTGTTTTGCCCGTAGGTATGGAAGCGGGCGAATACATTGTTCGGCTGCAAACCGCAACCGGAACCGTGATTGTCGAAAGGAGCGCCGCCGGGCACATCCACGATGGCACCACCTCAGTGGAAACGGATCTCGACCTATCCGGTATCTCCCGAGGCAGGCTTTTCTTAATGATCAAACCGCCAGGACTTAACTGGCGGAGCTTTCCCGCAATCGTTGATTGAGGTATTGAATGACTATCAGAAATGTTCAACTCGTTCTGGAAGAGGTCTTTGCGGATAGATGGTACAAGGAGTAACGGCATGCTGTACAGACTTCCTCTGCGTGTCTCGCTCTTGATCACTTGCGCTTTGGTCGTAACCGGCCAGGAGCCGCGGGCGAGCCAACTGCTCGCCCAAGCCCTTCACTTTGCTGACCTTTACAACTGGGCTGATGCCGCACCCGAGTTCGCGCAGGCTGAACAGCTCTTTGTCGCTTCTGGCGATAAGCGGAACGCTCTTTATGCGCGACTGGGTCTCATTCGCTCAAATATCGAGCGCGATCAGCAAACATTGCCAATGGTCGCAGCGCAGCTTGGAGAGATGGCGGAGGATGATCCTCTCGTTCAAAACGACAAGGAACTGCGCCTGCTCTGCTTTATTGTGAAAGGCGACATTGATACTGAGATCAATACCAGCGCGATGCGTAAGGACTGGGAGCAGGTGGAGTCGCTGTCGCGCGAACTGGGTGATGCGAAATGGGGATATCGTGCTCTCGCGCAAATCGGCGTAGCCTCGTTCTATGACGCCGACCTTGAGAACGCCCGCAAAGATATCGGCGCTGCATTGGAAGCGGCAAAAGCTGCCAACGACAGAGGCGCGGAAATCCGATTCCTTACCATCCTGGCAAACGGCTTGGTGGAATCCAAAATGTACGACCAGGCTCTCGTCTACTTAGAAAACGCAAACAAACTCGCGGATGGTACGCCAGACGCAGGCTATCAGTTCACAGCGCAAGAGCTTCGGGTGGATGCTCTAATCGGTGTGAAACAACTAGACGCGGCTCAGGGAGTAGCCGACGACATCCTAATGCATGCCCGAAGTGGCCAAAGGGCCGCGCATGAGGCCACTGCGTTGGGACTCTCTGCCGAGGTGGCCGATGCCCGCAAAGACCCCAATGGAGCCCTGGCAACACTGGTACAAGCCGCCAGCATAGCCGAGAGCGCCGGCCTCAAACGGTTGCTGGCTGGGGTGTATGGAAAAGCATCGGAAATATACCGGCAGCATGTTGACCTCGAGAAGGCAGAGCACTTCGCCGAATTGTCAGCGGAAGCGACACAGGACAGTGGAAACCTGTGGGCAGTTCCGCGCGGCCTGCAGATTATTGCGGAACTTCAGATTGCACGGGGTAAGTATAGCGAAGCAGACCTGACATACGACCGCGCAGAGGCTTTTGTCGATTCCATGATCGGTAAAGTTTCGACCGCACTTGAGAAGACGGCCATCATCACCGCTTCGAGTCAAATTTATTCGCAACACTTCTCCCTCATTGCTGAGCATTTCAACGATCCGGGAAGGGGATATTCCATTGTCGAGCAGGTTCGAGGCCGGGCAACCGCCGACTTGCTAGCCGCCGGTTCCGCATCGTCGCCGAACGCATGGAAAACAGAGCGCACAATCGCGCAATTGCGACTGAAGCTCATGTCAGCGCACGCTACAGATCAAGTGAGGCTCCTCCGCGATCAGATATTCATGACTGAACAAGCCCGTTGGGTGTCGCCCGAAGTAAGTGTGCTCAAGGCACAGGCGCGCGAGCCGGTTGAAATCGCCCAGATCGCGCAGACGCTACCTCCCTCAACCGTGCTACTCGAATATGTCGTCACGGACCCCAGTTCATACTGTCTCGTCATTTCACGGGGAGGCTCCCGGATTGTGCGGCTAGAAAGCAAAGGCCGCCTTGAAGTGCTCGTCGCCGCATTTCTCAAAGCCGTCAAAGCCAAATTGCCTGCCGTCGCCGAAGGCCGGCATCTTTACGACGCGCTGCTTGGCCCGATCCGCGAGGCTGGGTATGCGAAGACGCTCGTGATCGTGCGCGACGGCGAATTGCATCTGGTTCCGTTCGATGGGCTCCGAGATCCCTCCGGTCACTATGTGGTGGACACTCGCACCGTAGTCTACTCGCCTTCCGCAACAAGTTATCGTCTGCTGACGGAACAGGGCAGGCACTCACGAACAGCTTCCAATACGCTTCTCGCGATGGGGGGCATTCCCTATTCAATAAGCCCCATCAATAAATCCGGCCTCACTCGCGGATACGATCGTGGCGGATTTGCCGATCTACCGTCATCAGAAGATGAGGTGGAGGTGGCCCGTGCCGCTTTCCCCAAGGGGCAGAGCAAGCTGTTAATAGGGACATCTGCAACTGAAGCTGCCTTCAAGAGCGCTGATCTGGCACAATACCGCGTTATCCATCTCGCGGTTCACGGTTTTGCTGATTCGACATTCCCGGACCGGGCGGCTCTCGTCTTGCTCAGTGATAAGCCTGCCGGGGAAGACGGCTTTCTCCAGGCGTCGGAAATCGTGCAGCTACATCTGCGGGCCGATCTTGTAGTCCTTTCCGCGTGCGATACTGCTGTCGGTCCCCTTCAGGGCCAAGAGGGCATCGCAAATCTCTCGAAGGCGTTCCTCCTGGCTGGCGCCGGTTCCGTCCTGTCTACTTTGTGGCAGATTGACGACAGTTCATCGTTGTATCTCATGAAGCGCTTCTACGCGCACTTGTCGGAGACCCAGTCTGCGGCTGCAGCGCTGACAGCAGCCAAGCGAGACATGTTGAGAACATTCGGCCGTAACGCCCTTCCCTACCAATGGGCGGGCTTCACAATAGAAGGCTCGGACGAGCGACCGAATTCGTCGACTCGGAGCAACAACTGAAATGGTTTTAACAAAGAAGCAACGAACCGAGATTGTCCGATCGCTAAAAAAGGTCGTTCTAGCGCACCATATCAATGTCGCCGGCGTGGATTACAACGAGTGGGCAAAGGGGGTCGATGACAAGAGCCCCGAGTTGCTTAGAGCTGACCCCGACGGATTCGAATCTGGTATACGACAGGTTTTGGCGGACCTTAAGACCAGCCATACAGTCTTCTATCACAGTCTTCCCAAGGAATTGCCGCCGCAGCACACTATCAACGCAAGCCTGCGGGATGTGTCGCGAGACGGTTCTCACAAATGGATGTTTCTGGATGTATTTGAGGATGGGCCAGCTTACGCTGCGGGAATCAGGCCTGGGAATGTCTTGGAGTCGGTGGACGGCACCTTGACCCTGCCACCGTCAGCGCCAACGTTTGCGATTGGGCACACGCACACCCTATTTGTCTCACAACACCTTAAGGGACCCGCGAAAAACATCGTGATTGATGTTCCCTACCGGAAGGGGACAAAGCAACGTCCTCCGATTGTCGAACCGAAGAGCCCGGTCCACTCCAAGATCGGGCAAGACATTGGACTCCTCAAAATCGCCTACTTTCCTGGCGCAATGGGCATCGAGTTTGCGGATGCGCTCGATGGCGCAATCCATGATCTTAAGCAACACGGATGTAAGCGACTGATTGTCGACTTACGTGGAAATATTGGTGGCAGCTTGGGATTTGCCCGCCTAGCCAGTTATTTGTGCTCTGGGCAGGTTGCAATCGGCCACAGCCTTACACCTGGCCGCTTGCGCCATGGTTATACCTCTGACGCGCTACCTCGCGTGCCTATGCCCCGCACTCGCGCAGAGCTGCTACTCACTCTTGCACGCTTCTCGTTCCGTGACAAGTCGGTCATGCTTCTGACACAGGGCTTGGGGAGTCAGCCATTTCACGATCGGATCGTCATTCTCGTCAACGAATGGACGAATAGCGCTGCGGAGATGGTGTCGAGTTTTGCATCTGAAAACGGACTCGCAACCATCGTCGGCCAAAAGACACGCGGCAACGTTCTTGGTGCAACGAACTTCAAAGTCGGTAGCGGTTATTGGCTGCGACTGCCCGTGTTCGGTTGGTTTACTTCAAAGGGGCGCAGCCTTGAAGGCAATGGAGTCGAGCCCGACGTTTCTATTGAAATCTGCCCGGACGCCCTCGCCGAAGGGCGTGACAACCAACTGGCGAAAGCGATTGAAATCGTCTGCGAGATCTGATGATCTTCAGGCGTGTCGTCGCGGATCGCATGGCATCTCGCTTGCTTCCGAGCGATTATGATCGGCCCTCCATTACGAGTCGGGCACGCGCATCAGCTTTGTTTAAGCCTCGACGTAAACTCCTTTACTAAACCTGGTGACCCAACATGTCGAAAAGATAGGGCTGCCGATCCCATTTCAGCCGAAGAGTGAAAATCTTTCGAATCCCTGTCCCGCGGCTTCGACGCCATTTCCTTAGGAATTGTGGGGGAAACGGGAATTGAAAAGCAACTTCAAGAAAGACGTGACTTCAACTCTAAGGTTCGAGGTATGCTGACTCCAGCCGTAGTCCAGGACGAGCAGCACCAGCGCTTGGAAGTGAAGCTGAGGCGGGAACTCGGCGACCCAATTCTTCAACTGCTTGACGACCATCTTACGGAAGACATCCTTCTCAATCCCGACGGCTCACTGTGGGTGAAGCAGATGGGTCGGGGCTTCTCACGGATCGGGGACATGCCGGCCGCACAGGCCGCTAGCGCCCTCGGCACCATCGCCGCTTGGCGCGGAACCGTCCTCAACCATGAGCGACCCATCCTAGAGACTGAACTGCCCATCGACGGTAGTCGATTTGAGGGGATTGTGTCGCCAGTTGTTCGAAGACCCGTGTTTGCAATTCGTCTTCGTCCCAGGAAGATCTTCAGTCTTGACGATTACGAGGTCGACGGAATCTTGACCGATAGCAATGACCCTCTCAACCAGCTTCGCCGTAGAGATGATTTTCTCGAACATGTGCGCGGTTTGAAGCATGGAGATGTAATCCGCGCCGCGGTGCGCGCAAGAAAGAACATCCTGGTTGTAGGTTCGACGGGGAGTGGAAAGACGACCTTGGTTAATGGGATTCTCGATTCGCTCGCGCAACTGACCCCACATGATCGGGTGATCTCAATAGAGGATACGACCGAATTGCAGTGCTCGGTGAAGAACTACCTTGATCTCCGGGCCGTCGGGAGCGTAACGATGTTGGATTGCCTCCGCGCCTGCATGCGGCTGAAGCCGACCCGCATCGTCGTAGGCGAAGTACGCGGAGCAGAAGCGCATACGCTCTTAAAGGCGTGGAACACCGGGCACCCCGGCGGCGCAGCAACGGTCCACGCCAACGATGCCCTCAGTGGATTGATCCGGCTCGAAAGCCTCGTCGCTGAGGCAACCAGCGCACCTCAGCAAACGCTAATTGCCGAGGCGGTAGACCTTGTGGTCTTCGTTGACGAAGAGTCCGGCGTCAAGGCCGGGCGCAAAGTCAGGGAAGTGTTGCTCGTAACCGGATACTCCAACGGGAACTATCAGGTCGAGCGTGTGTGAATTACAAAGATATATGGAGGTGTTTACAAAGATGAATATCATTCGCAAAACGACCATCGGGCCTAGAATGTTCGGCCTAATCTTATTGGCGACCGCTTTCAACTTCCGGCTGCAAGCCGCCGCCGCCGGTAATCTGCCATGGGAGAAGCCCATGACTGCCATCGCGACTTCCTTGACGGGTCCGGTGGCATACGCCATCGGCCTAATTGGAATCGCGATCGCCGGTGGCGCAATGCTGTGGGGCGGTGAACTGACGGAGTTCGGACGGCGTGCCTGCATGATCGGCCTTGTGGTCTCCGTGCTGGTCTTCGCGGCCCCGCTCCTTGCTAGCGCGTTCGGCGTGAACGCGGCAGTGGTGTAACTATGCAGACCACGGACAGGCCGAGAGACATCGTGATCCACCAGTCGGCAAACCGACCGAACCAGATTCTCGGCGGAGATCGTGAATTGGTGCTTATCGCGATGCTCACCGCTATCAGCCTCGCGTTCAGCTTGGGGAACTGGTGGGGAATCGGCCTGAGCGTTGCGTTCTGGGTCGGAGCGGTGGCGGTGCTTCAACGCATGGGGAAAGCCGATCCACTGCTCCGGCAGATCTACATCCGGCACATCCGGTGCAAGGCGTTCTACCCGGCCAAGAGCGGATTACTTTCGCGCTGTGTGCCGATTTCCCGAAATTGGAGGTGACACGTGCAACGAAACGAACATCGAGCCAACCCTCGCGGGCTCGCGGATCTCTTGCTTCCGCACGCCCTCATCGACGATGGGATTCTTCTTCAACAGGATGGTTCGCTGCTGACCGGCTGGACCTATCGCGGTCCCGACATGATGTCCGCAGCCCCCGCCGAGATGGATGCGCTGAGCGCACGATTGAATTCGGTGATGCGGCTTGGAAGCGGCTGGATGCTCCAATGCGATGCCATTCGATCACGTGCGCCTGGCTATCCGAACCAAGGTGCGTTTCCAGATGGCGTAACTCGTGTAATTGATGATGAGCGGCGCCAACAGTTCATGCAGGAGGGCGCCCACTTTGAGTCCGAATACTTCCTGACTTTGACCTACCTGCCCCCGCTTGAGGCGGAAGAACGCATGAAGGGCTGGATGTTCGAGGGGGACGGACGGCCCAGCGCCAACCGAACGGCGGAGCAGATTGTCGACCGTTTTGCGAACCGCGTAGACGTGTTTGAAAACGTGTTTGGTCAACTGTTCCAGACCGAACGTCTGAAGCGACTGAGGGTTACAGACGACTACGGCTTTTCCCTAGTGCATGATCGCCTCCTGCGCTATCTCAGGCGCTGTGTGAATGGCGAAGACCATCCGTTCGCCTTACCCGACATTCCGTGCTACTTGAATGAACTCCTGGCCTGTGACGACTTCTACGGAGGAATCGAACCCCGAATCGGACGGAAGCATCTGCGCGTCATCGCAATTGATGGCTTCCCGAAGATGAGTTCGCCGGGCATCCTGGGTGAGTTGGACAACCTCCCCATTGAATACCGCTGGAACACTCGCGCTGTGCTCATTGATCCCGAGGAAGCGCGCGGCCTACTCGACATGCATCGGAAGAAGTGGCGCTCGAAGATTCGCGGTTGGAAGGATCAAATCCTGAAAACGCAGTCGGGCGCAATTGACATTCACGCACAGCAAATGGCCACTGATGCGGAAGAAGCGATGAGTGTTGCAGCGTCGGGTGATGTGCAGTTCGCTCTATACTCGGCGAACGTGATCTGCCTTGATGAAGATCCGAATTGCCTCTACGAGAATGCTCGCGCGGTGATGAAGACGATTCAGAACCTTGGATTCTCCTGTCGGATCGAAACGATCAATGCGGTAGAGGCGTGGCGCGGATCGCTGCCCGGCGACGGCTACTCGAACGTCCGGCGGATCATGCTTCACACGTTGAACCTGGCCGACATGCTTCCGATCACTTCTGTGTGGGCCGGTCTTCGTGAAAATCCTTCGGCCATGATGCCGAAGCACAGCCCGCCCTTGCTTTTCGCCGCGACCAGTGGGGCCACACCATTTCGGGTGAATCTGCATGTTTCAGACCTAGGCCATACGCTGGTCGTCGGACCGTCTGGCGCGGGCAAGTCGACGGCGCTTGGTTTAATTGCTGCTCAATGGTTCCGCTATCCACGCGCACAAGTGTTCGCGTTTGACCGCGGGTATTCGATCTGGATGCTCACCGAAGCCGCGGGCGGCGCGTTTTACGACCTGGCCGGCCCGAAAACGGATCTCGCGTTCTGTCCGCTGAAAGATATCGACGGCGAGTCGGATGTTCAATGGGCAGTGGGATGGATCGAGGTTCTCTGCGAGTTGAATGGCCTGAAGTTCGGCCCGAAGCATCGCAACGCGGTCGCGGAAGCTGTGATGCGCTTGCAGTTTTCGCCCACCCGAACGCTTACCGAGCTTTCGGCAAATGTGCAGGACACCGATATTCGGGATGCCCTGCAACATTTCACGGTTATGGGTCCGATGGGATCTCTCCTCGATGCCGAACACGACATGCTCGGCAACGGGCGTTTCTTGAGCTTTGAGACCGAGAATCTCATGCAACTAGACGACAAGGCTGTTATTCCTGTTCTGCTGTATCTATTCCGGCGTATCGAGCAGCGCCTCGACGGATCGCCCACTTTGGTCCTGCTCGACGAAGCTTGGTCCTATTTACAACACGCGTTATTTCGCAATCGTCTGCGGGACTGGCTTAAGACCATGCGGCGGAAAAATGCGGTGGTCGTGATGGCCACACAGCAGATCAGCGACATTGCGAACTCGGACATCGCGGACGTTGTTCTGGAAAACTGTCCAACGAAAATCTTGCTGCCCAATGCAGAATCGAAGAATCCAGGCTCGCGGGCCTTCTACGAGCGGGTGGGCCTTAACGAGCGCGAATTGGAGATTCTGCAAGTTAGTGTGCCGAAGCAACATTACTACGTCGTCAGCAAACTGGGCCGGCGGCTAGTCGACCTTGGCGTCGGGAAGGTAGCTCTCGCTTGGGTCGGTGTCAACGGCCGGGAAGAGCGGCAAGTTGTCGAAAACGTGATGGAACAGTCTGGCACCGCGTGGCGGGCGGAGTGGCTCCGCTTGCGGGGATTGCAAAAGTGGGCAGATTATCTTCGCTCCCTTGAGGAACGTGTAGAAGAGGAATATGTATGCGCAAACATTTAGTCGCCCTGTTGGTCCTATTCGTGGTCTCGGCTGACGTTCCGCAAAAGGCGGAAGCGGGTGCGTTCGCGACGGAAGTCACCCAAATACTGAACCACGCTCAACTCGTGTTGGCATACATCCGGCAGGGTCTCCAATTGGAGAACGAACTCGCGATGTACGCTAACATGTTGCGAAACACCAAGAATCTCTCGCCTCAGAAATTCGGCGCGATTCAAGCCGACATCAATGCCCTCGCTCAGATCGTGCAGGGGGGGCAAGCATTGGCCTATTCATTGGGAAACCTGGATCAGCTTTTTCGGACGACGTTTCCCGGATACGGGAGGACCCCAACCGTTTACTACGCGAACTATCAGAAGTGGTCCCAGACGACTCTTGATACCACTCTGGGAGCCCTTCGCGCGGCCGGACTTCAAGGACAACAATTGCAGAGCGAGCAATCTGTGATTAACTCACTCGAAAGCATGTCGCAGACGGCAGATGGCCAGATGCAGGCACTGAATGTGCTGGGGCAGATCAGCGACCAGCAGGTGCAACAGCTAATGAAACTGCGGCAACTCATGATGGCGGACATGTCGAGCAAGCAAGCCTATCAGGCGGCCGTCATCCAGCAGCAAGCAGCCAATGAGGCGGCGGCCCAGTGGTTCTTCACGGGCGGGCCGGTGACCGGCGACGGCAAGACATACTTGCCCGGCCTCCAGTAAATTTAGATTGAGGTGAGCCATGCGTCAATTGCGAAGGCGTGCGATTGCGTACGGATGTTCGATCGCGTTCATCGGTCTGTGCGCTTGTAGCCGTCCAGAACCGAGGAGCATCATTGTCGAGAAAGTCGAGCAAGGCGGTTCGGGAAACCTGGCAACTGTCCCAAAGGATGGTATGCGGGATTGGCTCGGCAAGCACAAAGAAGTGGCCTATCAGGTAGACCAGATGTGCAAGCCGGTGCGACAAACGGCAACCGCGCAATGGGCGGAGTCCACCGAGGGGCGGCTGTGCAGTGCCGCTCGCGAGCTTGCTTTCTGGCGCTCTGGACCCGTTACCAGCGACGATAAAACGTACTCGCCGGGCCTGAAGTAAATCTTCTCGACTATCCAATTGAATAGCGCCGGTTAGGCGCAGAGGAGAGGTGTGTCGTGTCTGCGCAAATTCACAAATTGTTGAAAGGAAGCGCCTCACCGCTAAGGTGGTTGCCGGTCGCGGCTTCGGCCATCCTATTTGTCCAGGTCGCATGGGCTCAACAGGGGCCCAGCTTCAACACGACTGTCCCGAGCCAAATTATGGATCAGTTCCGCAACGAACGGATTCAATGGACCACCAACGTCTGGGTTTATGCCAATGCTCTGTTCGGGATTCTGGCGGTGATCGAGTTCGCGTGGAGCGCCGCTGTAATGCTGCTCGAAAAGAGCGACCTGCAGACCTGGACATCGGCGCTGGTCCGAAAGCTCATGTGGATTGGTGCATTTTACGCACTGCTTCTAAATGGTCGCATCTGGATTCCCGCGATCATTGACAGCTTCACTCAGATCGGCCAAAACGCAGCTGGACTCGGCGCGCTTTCCCCGAGTGGCGTATTCATCCAGGGGCTTTCTTTGGCTGGAGCACTGATGGATGGTGCGAGCACATCCGCGTTCTTCACTAACCCTGGCACGTCGCTCGCGCTCGCGTTTGCGGCTCTCCTAATCGTTATTTCGTACACACTCATCACGATCAACTTCATCGTCACGCTTGTCGAGAGCTACCTAGTCGTATCGGTCGGCTTCATCTTTCTCGGCTTCGGCGGAAGCCGATGGACAGCCCCCTACACGGAACGTTACATCGGTCTCGCGGTTTCAATTGGTATCAAGATTCTGCTGCTCTACTGTCTGATCTCAGCCGGATTCGGCCTGAGCCTCGGCTGGCTCGATGAGGCACAAGCGATCGCAACCTCTGCACGCCCTGCCATGACAGCTTTTGACGTGATGGGTGGATCTCTCATTTTCATGATGTGTTGTTGGCAAATTCCCAAGCTGTTCGCAGCCGTGATTGGCGGCTCTCCAGCTTTGACGGGGGGCGATCTGGTAGCTACGGCTGCCGTTGTTGGGGGTGCAGCTCTTGCAGTAGGCGGTGCGGCGGTTGCCGGGGTGGGAGCGCTGGCTGGGGGAGGAGGGAGCGCCGCAGCCGGCACCGGGTCTGCGGCGAGTGCGGGAGGCTCGGGGTCGGGCACGACCACAGCGGTGGCGAGCGTCGGATCAGTGGGATCGGGTTCGTCTGCCGGCGCAGGCTCGGTGTCTCCACCTTCGTCGCCGTCACCAAGTCCCACGGCAAACAGTGGAAGCGTTCGTCGACAGCCGGACCCGCCGTCAAATGCCTCTGGAGATACTAGTGCTGCCGATCCACCGACAGCCAGATCACACGCGCGCGAAAATGTGGCCCGAAGTCACCCCGTGCCGAGCGGAGGCACAGCCACGCAGGCCGTGCCTCCATCGGTTCCGTCTGCGTTGTCGTCAATTGGGGGTGAGCCGTTGGCAGGCTCCGGTTTCGAGGGCCAATCGGCTCAACGGGGCTTCGCGCCGATGTCGGTCAGCACGAGCGAAGGTGCACCAACACGGGCGGCGGGGCCGCCCTCTCCCTCGACCGCGCGGAACGCAACGAGCGGTGACGCTGTTGCTAGCGGTTCCATAGGGGAGGCCACTCCGTCGAGCGCGACCAGCCCAGGCGGTTCTGGGGTTGTGTCGGACGTCGCATCAGTGGGCAGCGCTGGAAACGCAAATCCGCAACTACTCCTGCCAACAAAGGGAAAGAGCGGGCTCGCTCGTGCTGTCGATCAGGTCAGGAGCGTTCGGCGTCGGCTCGGAACGTTACCCTCGGATGCGGCGCCACATGCCACGCCACCACGAATTCCAATCGAGCACGAGGAGTAACTGGAGGTCATCGTGAATCTTTTCTTCAAACGTGAAATACGCAGTTCGGAAGCTTCCGATACACATAGTCCCTACCTGGCCGCCCGCCGCGAGTGGGACGAGCGCTACGGAGATCTCATTACGCGCGCCAAGAATTGGCGCTTGATGGCAGCCTTGTGTTCGCTCGTTGCGCTGGTGGCAACGGCTGGCATCGTGTGGATGTCAGCGCGCTCGCACGTCGTTCCCTTTGTAGTCCTCGTGGACAACCTCGGCAGAACGGTTGCCTCAGGCGTCGCGGATGAGACGTCGATGAACGATGATCGGCTCAAGCGATCGAATATCTTCAACTGGGTTGAAAACCTGCGGACCGTCACGACTGACGGTGTTTCGCAGAGGAAAGCGATTGATCGCGTGTATGCGCAGATCGCGAGCGGCAGCGAAGCCCAGACGTTCGTCAGCGAATATTACCGAGGTGACCCGCCCTTCAAACGCGCTGAGACTGAGACGGTCTCCGTCGAAGTGAAGTCCGTCCTTCCCACTAGCGATCGCACCTACGAAGTCGAATGGGAGGAAACGACTCGCGACCTCTACGGCACCGTCAAGGCGACAGACCGGTGGAAAGGGTACCTCTCCATCGCTCTCAATCCACCAACGGATGAGCGCCAAGCACGCATCAATCCGCTCGGTGTTTACGTTACCAACGCGAGTTGGGCCAAGGTCCTCTGAAGAACAGTTCCGAAAGGAGGAACGAAATGCTGTCGTTTCGAATCGTCATCATAGTTACCGTAAGTTCTACGTGGATGCTGCCCGCTCAGTCGCAGCCTCTATCTCAGCCACCGATTGGTGTGAAGCGTGTTCCACCGGCTTCACCGGTGCAGTCACCACCGAAGAGCATACCCCCGCTTCTGCAGCAGTACGACTTCGGAGGGCAGCTGCGAACTCTGGACGACTCCGGGGGCTTGCCTAACGATGTGAAGCCGGAGTTCGCTACGCCCGGCGCGCCAAGTGGGGCCGTACCGAAAGACTTCCGACCCGAAGCGGATGTCCCGCTGACGGCCACAGCGCTCGAAGCCGTGCGCGTGAGCGAACACTGGCAAGGAGAAAAGAACTCTCCCTCGCAGGGACCCGACGGCCGCGTGATGTACTCCTTCGGCGCCGGCCTTCCAACCGTGGTTTGTGCACCGTTGCGGGTCTGCATGATCGAGTTGCAGGCGGGCGAGAAAATCGTCGGCGAGCCGCACATCGGCGATTCGGTCCGGTGGAACATATCGCCTGCGATGTATGGCACGGGAGAACAGGCTACGGCGGTCATCATCCTCAAGCCCCAAGCGCCGGGTCTCGACACCAATCTGCTCATCACCACGGACCGTCGTGCCTACTATCTTCGCCTCATTTCAAAACCAGAAGACTACGTTGCTCGTGTTGCCTTCGCCTATCCCGACGACGATACCCGAAGGTGGCAAGAGCAACAGGCAGAGCAACTGGCTTTGGCGAAGCAGGAAAAGCACGCGGCCGAAGTACCGCCAGCCATGCTCACGGTCGAGAAGGTCAACTTCGATTACACGATCCGCGGCGGCGATGAGCACATTCGGCCTGTGCGCGTGTTCGATGACGGTGCAAAGACCTACATTCAGATGGTGGCGGAGATTCAGCACCGTGAAGCGCCAGTGCTGTTTGTCGTCGGCAAAGACGGCAAAGGCGAAATGACCAACTACCGGGTGAAAGATCAGATGTACATCGTGGACAGGCTGTTCGATCGCGCGAACCTCGTTCTCGGCTCGGGCAAAAAGGCCCAGAAAGTGGAGATTGTCCGTGGACACAAACAATAGTTCCGATCACCAACCGATTGAAGCCCCAAGCGGACTCGATCTCCATCCACAGCCTCAGAAAGCCGTGCGCATTAGCCGACGCGCAAGCATGGCCATCATCTCGGTGATTGTGCTCTTGCTGCTCGCATTCGCATATGGCGGATATCGCCGAACACTCACCAATCAAGCCGCTGCTCGCGACGCCGGCCTTCCACGGAACGTCACTCCGGCAACTCAGGCGGGCACGGAGTTTATGCAGGCGACTCCGGCAGGCACCGTGCCGATCACCCGCAGTCACGCAGATGAGCTCCGCCCGCCTGACGCACCGTTATCTTCCGTGACGGCGACCTGCGGTTCTGATCCTAAGACGGGCCAGCCTTATCGGTTCAATCCTCAAACCGGACAGGTCTGCGACGGCCTCCCCCAGGAGCGAGTAGTTGTACGGCAACCAAACCCGCCGCGGGCTCAGACGGTCCCTGCCGCGCCAGTCCACGAAGAGACGCCGGAAGAGCGTCAACTTGCCGCCGCATACCAACGAGAGCAGGAAGCGATTCAGTCGCCCACCAACATCCGGAATTCGTCTGCCTCAGCTTTTGGGGGAGGTAACACCGCGCCAAGTGGGCGCTCTGGTCCAGATGATCTTTCTCAAGTCGAAGCCCTGAGCCGTGCTCTGGGCGCGCGGCAGGGCGGTGATCCAGGCGCATTGCCCGGTGGACAAGCCGCCGAAAACGACTACGACAGTCAGAATATGCAATCACGGAAGGACGCGTTCCTCACAGCGTCTCGCAACCGGCAAGGGGATGACTACCTTCGCTCGATGCGTGAAGCACCACTGTCGCGGTACGAGATTAAAGCAGGATGGGAGATTCCCGCCGTTTTGGAACAGTCCCTCAACTCGGATCTTCCCGGAGAATTGAAATCGCTCGTGACTTCGAACGTCTACGACACCGCGACCGGTTTATACCTCCTGATCCCTCAGGGATCGCGCCTGATCGGAAAGTACGATTCGCGTGTTGCGTACGGTCAGGATGGCGTTCAAGTCGCCTGGAGCCGCATCATCTACCCCGACGCCTCCTCCATCGATCTGGACGGCATGCTGGGCCTGGACTCCCATGGCAATGCCGGACTGCGGGACCAGGTAGACCGCCACTATCGCCGGCTGATCGGATTCTCAGTGCTCACAAGTATGTTCACCGCGGCTTTCGAGATTTCCCAGCGAAGCAGCCAGAGCGCTCTCACGTACCCCACGCTAGCCCAGACCGCTGGAAGCGCTGTCGGCCAGGAACTCAGCCAGACGGGTGCGCAGATCACGCGCCGCAACCTGAACGTGCAGCCGACGATCAAAGTTCGCGCCGGATACAAGTTCACAGTGCGGGTCAACCGCGACATTTTATTCGAAGCTCCATATAGACCAATTCTCGCGGACCCGCGGTCTAAAGATATCCCGACCACGGGAGCCGGAACGAGAAACTGAGGAGTGGCAGCAGTGTTAGCCGAGAACGCCACCTTCGAAAAGCACTATCGCATCGGTGATCTCGCTCGCCTCTGGAGCTTAGGCAGGGAGACGGTGCGCAAGCTCGTCAAAGACGATCCTGGCGTCGTCAAAGTTCGAATGGGCCGCAAAAAGGCGCATACGATCTACAGTGTTCCGGAATCTGCCGCGAACCGCATACACACTCGGCTATTGAACACTTCCTAAGCATGTAGTCTATGTAGGAAGTCGGATTCAAAAGGTACGATTCCCACAAAAAGCGATGGCTAGGTTCAGGTGTCAAAAGGCGCCGGGCTCACGGCCTTTTAAAGTGCAAGTGAAACCTCGCCGACGGATACGCGGATCTTCACAAAGGCGTAGGCGCAAAATCGAACGTCACTATGCGCCGACACCTTTGCCGCCGCCGGAAATCACAGCAAGTTTCGGTCTCGGTTTGTCGTCAAACGCTTCGCGTAGAATTCTCGTCAAGCGCTCCTGCCTCTCGGGAACCCAAGCGCCGTAGTGTTTTCGGATCATCTCTTCGGTATTGCCCAGCAGTTCAGCGACGTCCCTGACAGTCACGCCTGGCTTCTGCAGCAGGATGCGCGCAAACGTGTGCCGGAAACGATGCGGCGTCGGTTCGACCTTCCACGGCCCGCAGAGCTTCCAGACAGCTTGCAGTTTCCTTCGCCATCCCTCGGTAATTACGTCAAGGTCCTTGGTCGTGTGCGATCCGAATATGAATTCACCGTGGATGTTTGCCCGCTCACGGATGCGTTCTTGCAGCCATTGCGGAACCCAGGTATAAACATGGGTGCCCGCTTTGGTGGTTCTCAGGCGAATTTCGCCGGCTTGGTTCATCCGGTCAATGTTGAATAGCGCGACATCCGAAATGCGAAGGCCTGTATAGATGGATAACGAAATAAAATCGGCCACATCGTCGCCGGTCCATTTGTGTTTGGCAGTCGTGCCGTATTTGGGACAGGCGTCGTACATTTTCTTAAGCTCTACATCAGTGAACGGAAGCCGTTGTTGCGCAGTTTCCATTTCACGGCCCTTCGGATTCTTCACCGCCTGCGCGGGGTTGCGCGTGATCCATTCATTGGATACACAGTAGTCGAAGAACGGCTTGAGCATCGCCATCCGGCGGGCACCTGTTCTGGGGTTGATAGCCCATGAAGTTCGGAACTCACGCACATCTGATGTCTCCCATTGGTCGATCATGACGTAGCCGCGGCTGGAGGAAAAGTCCTTGAATTTCGTCAGGAGCAGTCGGTATTTTTTGTGAGTGCTAGAGGCGATGGTTTCCTGAAGTTCTGCCAGGAAGGTTTTGACGGCGTGCTCGACAGTGGCGCGAAATTGCCGCACCGATTCTGGGGGTGGCAGTGTCGTTATTGGAGCGATGCCTTCCCAGCTTCCAGCGGCCTCGAATTGCGTTGCCACCGCCCGCGCAAGGTCCCATTCCCAGAGATTGGTGCTGTGCCGCTTGAATCTCTTTTGAAGCGTTCCTGAGACGACTATTGGGCACTCGCAACGCTTCCAGCCGCGTTTGCGTTCGTCAAATTCTGTAGAGAAAGACTGTTCGGAATGACCGGATTTACACTCTCGGCGATGGCGACGATATAGGGTGAGTGCCACGCCTCGTTGTACCACATTGCACGAGGATGGTGAAATTATACCTGTAAGTTGTTGAATATAATACTGGCGGAGAGGGGGGGATTCGAACCCCCGGTAGAGTTTTTGACCCTACGACGGTTTAGCAAACCGCTGCTTTCGACCACTCAGCCACCTCTCCGGGGTATTTCTGGCGTCAAGTTACGCGACGTAGTGGCTTGCAGCCAATATATCATAATGCCGGTTAGTGTCCGCTCGATGCGCGTCTGGCGCTGTAGGATAGCTGAATGGCTTGCACTCGATTGACCCCGCTCGCATTCTGTTGCTTGGCGGTGTTTGCCCAGACGCCGGTAGCTGGCGTGATCGATCTCCACGCGCATAGCGATCCCGATAGCATGCCGAGGTCGATCGATGCGGTCGATCTGGCGCGCTTGGCGAAGGCGCGCGGGATGAGGGGGCTGGTGCTCAAGAATCATTACGAGTCGACGGCTGCGCTCGCATATCTTGTGCGCAAAGTTGTCCCGGGGATCGAAATTTTCGGAGGGATCGATCTCAATCGCTCAGTGGGCGGCATCAATCCCGCCGCGGTGGAGCGCATGACGATGATGAAGGGCGGTTGGGGACGCGTAGTCTGGTTTCCGACGTTCGACGCGGAAAATCAGGTACGCGATTCGCGCGAAAATCGACCGTTCGTTCCGGTTTCGCATAATGGACAACTGTTGCCTGAGGTTAAGGAAGTCATCGCGCTCGCGGCGAAAAATAATTTGGTCGTGGAGACTGGGCATTCGTCAGCGGAAGAGGGGCTCATGATTATCCGCGAAGCCCACCGGCAAGGCGTAAAACATCTGGTGGTAACGCACGCGATGCTGGCGCCGGTGCGCATGAAAATTGCCCAAATGCGTGAAGCGGCACGCGAGGGTGCGTTCCTTGAATTTGTCTACAACGGTCTATTGGGCCCGAACAAAGCTACGCCACGCGAATATGCCGACGCCATCCGCACCGTAGGGCCGGCGTATTGCATCTTAGCAAGCGATCTTGGACAGGTGGGAAATCCGCTTCATCCCGATGGACTGGCGTTGTTCTTCGCGGCGCTGCGTAAAGAAGGCATCTCTCAGGCGGATATAGACCGGATGTCGAAGACGAATCCGGCACATGCCTTGGGACTGCCTTAGGCCGAGCGCCTGGAGGCAATTCCCCCGGCGAGCCAACCGATTGCAGCGCCGAACAACGCCGCAGCCCAATGGCCCGCGAGTATGTGCGCACCGTTGAGATCCGGACAATGAATCTCAAGCAGCGCCGTTCCTGCGAGGCCTCCCAATAGACCGGCAAGCGCGCCGGTCGCGCGCGTGTCAAGCACCGCTCCGCGGCGCAGGATCAGCCAGACAATGCCCGCCGCCAAAGCGCCCGAGGCGAGACCTGTTCGCAGGCAACGCCACGCCTGGAACCAGAAGGCACTCTCTTCATGCTGGGGAAAAAGAGAGGCGAAAACGACAGCGATACCGAGCAGCACACCTGTGGTCAGCAACCACGGGCGCGAAAGTTGGCGGCTGCCGGGCGCCATCTGTGCCGAGAGCGCAAAGGCCAGGAGCAATGCAGCGATGATGAGGGCTGTGAAGGTGACCAGCGTCTGGAGCCAATCCATCTTCGGCAAAGCGTGATCGCCCAGTCCAAAGCCGAACAGTGCGGCGACGCCTGCGAAAACCAGCGCAAAGGCGGCAGTAAAATATTTTGCTGGAGGCAGCGGGCTGACGGCTCGCAAATCGGCTTCGAGGCGGCTCGTAATGCCTGCGGCCAAGGCAGGCCGAAGTTCGCCAGCTTCGTCTTCAGCCGCGAGAGCGCGCAGCAAGTTGCGACAGCGCGGGCAGCCTGCGGCGTGCTGTTGCGCCTCGACGGAAAGCTCGGGTCCATTCGATAGCAGGAGGTCGAGTTCGCGGCAGGTCACTCAGCGCCTTCCTTTTTTCGAATACGCGACGGCGCTTCGAGAACAGCGCGGAGCCGCTCATAAGCGCGGTGCGCTTTTAGTTTGACAGCGCCCACGGTGGACGATGTGGCGAGTGCGACCTCTTCCACAGTCATGCCGGCAGCTTTCAGCATGGTGATCACCTCGCGTTGGGCGTCGGGCAGCATTGCGACGAGCGAATCGAACTGAATCGATTCGGACGTCAGATTCGGACTGGCCGGCTCGGGAATCGGATCGACGGCGGTTTCATGCGCGGCAATACGGCGCGTGCGGCGGTAACTATCGATGCGTACGTGATGGGCGATGGCGTAGACCCACGGCAGCAGACGTTCTCCCTGACGATAGGAGTGGCGCATACGGTGAATCTTCATCCAGGTTTCCTGCAGCAGGTCTTCCGCTTGTTCGCGCGAAGCGGCGTTGTAGCGGAAGAAGCGTAATAGAGGCGGGCTCAGCATGGCAACCAAAGCGGCAGGCGCCGCGGGGTCGGCCTCTTGGTAGAGGCGCATCCAATACTCGGGGGTGTCGCGCACGGAAGGAACCACATCGCATGCCTGGTCCTGACGGCGCCTGGCTTCCTCACTTTGTAATTCGCTTGAAGCAGGCGGTTGGTTACGCGCGTCGTCAAGTTTTCGTTGGAAGGCCATGACCGCGGACGGCGGTTCCACTTTCGCGGATCGATTGCCGTTGGCAAAATCTGGAGCGGGGTACGGGATTCGAACCCGTGTAAATCAGCTTGGAAGGCTGACGCCCGACCACTAGGCCAACCCCGCAATGAATCGGACAGATCCTATTCTAGCAACGCGGAAGGCCCGTCCGCACTTGCCGGGTTGCAGCACAGCAAGAGACTTGCGTAGAGTGGGACCGTGACCGACTTCGCCCTTCTGAACGCATTAATTTTCGCGGCGCTCGGGGTTGCCGTTTTCCTTGCAGCATGCGTCATCGCCGCAAAGCTTGCTCCGTTCGACGTTTGGAAGCAGGTCTTGGAAGAACGCAACGTGGCGGCAGCTATCGTCCTGGGCGCAGTGGCTTTGGGCATCGGATGGATTGTCGCGGCGACGATGCACTAGCGGGCGTCAGCGCATATAAAACAGGCTGAGCCTCGGCAGGGCCGCCTTTTCCAACAGGTTCCGCTCCAGAAATTGCTTTTCGAGCAGCGCCAATTGATCGGCGGTCATCTTGCCGCGATAGGGGCGAAGCTGACGATCGAGTTCGCTGCGCGCGGCGAACAGCGAATCGTCGCTCTGCCGCATTCGAGCGGCGGCTATCATCTTCTCTTCGAGAACAGTGAGATGGCGTTCCAGCGATTCAAGATCGGCATAATGTTGCTCGGCATCGGCGGCCAACTGGCGAAGCGAGCCGGCGGTTTCGCCGTAGTCTGGCGGCAACGAAGCGGCATTGCGCAGCAGGTAAGTTCGAAGCTCGCCCAAGGCGAATGGCGCGGCGACTTCACGGCGCGCGCGCGGCTGCGCCGTTCCGGCCATGACCTGCGCTTCCTTCAGCACGGCTTGCGCGCAAAAGGCCAGTGAGTTGACCATCTGCGTCTTGATGCGGCGTCCGCGCCATTTCTCGAATGCCGAATCAATACCGCGCAGGACGGCTTCTATGGGCACGCCGGCGTTTTTCCACGATTCGATAAGCGCCCAATCGAGGGGGGAGAGCAGGAACAATCCCGTGCCCCGCGCGCGTTGAAAGTGCTCTTCGATTTCGGTGAAGTAATTGAAGTAATTGAGAGCCCAGTCGTGGTCTTCGTTCACTTGCGATTGCGCTCCCAGATCATGGCAAGGCCCTCAAGCGTGAGATGCTCATCGACAATTTTCAGGTAACGAGAGCCCTCAACAATCATGCGAGCCTGTCCGCCGGTGGCGATGGCTTTGGTTTCAGCGCCAAGCTTTGCAATGACTCGCTCGATGATGCCGTCGATCGCGCCGATCGCCCCGAAGTAGAGGCCAGACTGCATGCTCGCGATGGTATTCGTGCCGACCACGTCTTTCGGCGGGCGGAAATCGACCATGGGCAGGCGCGCGGTCTTGCTAAAAAGGGCGTCGATGGCTATACCGATGCCCACTGCAATCGCCCCACCCAAATATTCGGCATCCCGCGAAATTACGTCGAAGTTGATGGTAGTGCCAAGATCGCAGACTACGCACGGGCCGCCGTACTTACCAAACGCGGCTACGCCGTTGACCAGGCGATCCGCTCCCACTTCATTGGGATTATCGTAGCGGATGGCGAGACCGAGATCCGTACGCGGCGTGACGAACATCGCCTCCGTGTGGAAGTAGCGTTGCGTCATAGCAGCCAGCGTGGCATCGATCGGCGGAACCACGCTCGATATGATTATGCCGTCAATCTTTTCGATATCGAGACCGGCAGGGGCAAAGAGATTGCGAAGCAGAATACCCCATTCGTCGGCAGTCTGATCCCGGATGGTGCGCAGCCGCCAATCCGAAATGAGCCGGCGGCCTTCGAAGGCGCCAATCGTAATGTTGCTGTTGCCTGCATCAAGAGCGAGCAGCACGAACGCCTCCTGCAAGAATCAGGGTAATGGTTCCGTCGTCTTGCTGTACTTTAAGAAATCCGGCTGGGTCGAGTCCGGCTGTGACCCCGCGAATTTCGCCGGTATTGCCGGCGGGCTGGCGCACTATGACGTGCCGCCCCGCAGTATAGCTGGAGGCGTGCGCGAACAGATCGAGTATTTCTTCGAGAGCCAGGGTAGCGTGATGGTCCACCGCCCGAATGAGAGCGATCAGAATGGGTGTAAGCGGCAGAAGGGCTCGGTCGCGAGCTTGTATGCGCAGTGACGTGGCTTCCTCAGCCAAAGACGGGGGGAACTCGAGATGATTTACATTGATGCCGATGCCGGCGATAGCCTTGCCTTCGACGAGCTGTACCAGGATACCCGCGCATTTCTTGTCATCCAGCATGACGTCGTTGGGCCAGCGGAGATCGCAGGCGATGCCGGTGGTCTCCGCAATCGCCTCCACAGTCGCAAGGCCCACCGCCAGGGTGAGCGCAGGCACGGGACTCAGGACGACTGAGCAGTAAATCCCGGCGCCTGGCTCGGAATGCCAGGAGTGACCGTGGCGGCCTTGGCCCGCCGTCTGTTCGTTGCCGATCACCACCGAACCTTGCGGCAGCAGGGCGGCGGCTCGCATGGTGGAATCGATGGAGGAGTAATGGTCGATCCGCCGGTCTGGAAAGGAGCGGCGGATGGCCTCAACGTTCACAGCAACTCCAGCCGGAGGCTAATGTCCATAGCGCGGGCGGAGTGCGTGATCGCTCCGACAGAGACGAAATTGGCCCCTGTTTCGGCATAGACGCGGACAGTTTCAAGCGTGACGCCTCCGGAGAGCTCAACCGTGGCCCGACCGGCGATTTCGCGAATCCAGGCGGCGGCGTCGGCGGGGGCGAGATTGTCGAGTAAGAGGTGCGTGGCGCCGGAGTCGAGCGCCTCGTGCAGTTCAGCTAACGTGCGCACTTCGATCTCGATCGGAAGCGTGCGATCTCCCGAAGCGGTAAATGCCGCCTTCAATGCCGCTGTTACGCCGCCTGCAGCCGTGATGTGGTTGTTTTTGATCAGAATGGCGTCGAAGAGTCCCATGCGGTGATTCGTAACCCCACCGGCGGCGGCCGCGTGTTTTTCCATGGCGCGCATCCCGGGTGTAGTTTTGCGGGTATCAAGGATTCGACAGCCGGTTCCGGCGACGGCCTCGCTAAATTGACGGGCGAGCGTGGCCACGCCGCTCAGGCGTTGTAAGAAGTTCAGCGAAACGCGTTCCCGCTCAAGGAGGGTGCGCGCTTTACCTTCGACTGTGGCGATGACGTCGCCGGGCTGACAAAGTTCACCATCGCCCTTCAGCAGAATGACGCGTTCGAAGATCTCCGCGAGCACTTCCGTCCCGGCGAGCACCAGCCGTTCGCGCGCGAGAAATGCGCCCCGCGCATGCTGCTCTTCGGGGACGCAAGCACGCGAGGTGATATCACCCAGACCGATGTCTTCTTCGAGGGCAAGGCGGACAATTCTCGTCATAGGAAGGCGGAACTCGATTCGAGTGAATCTTGGAGAAGATACCACTATATCAAGACGCTTTCCGCCGCCTGACGCCCGCGTCGATGTTCCTTACTCCGGCTAAGCAAGTGCGATGATGAAGGAATGACCCGCCGAATTGCGCCGTTGGCGCTTATTCTTGTTTCATCCGCCGCCACCTGCCTGCACGCGAAGGCTCCTATGCAATCCGTGCAAGCGGTAACCACCAAGAGCGTAGATTTTCCGGCAGGCGCAACCATTAAGATCGGGGGAACAGCGGGTGAACTGGACATCGAAGCCTGGGACCAGCCACGTGTAGAGGCGACACTCACGCGTTCGGAGTATGCGGATGCGGACGAGCGCGATGAGGCGAAAAAAAAGTTGGAAAAAATCGGGCTTACCGTTGAGAAGGCCGGCAACGACATTGCAGTCGAGCTGAAAACGCCACATCGTCATTTTTTGGCGCGCTTGCTTCGCGGCAAAACCAACGCGACATTGGTTTGCCGGGTGATGGTTCCGCGAGACGCCAAGCTGGTGGTACGCCATGAAAACGGCAGCGTAATGGTGTATGGCGCAGCAGGCGATATCGACGCTACAGCGCGGTTTGGAGATGTAGTGCTGCAACTGGCAGACCCCGGCCAGTATGCGATCGATGCGAAGGCGAAGATGGGCGGTGTTTATACCGACTATAGCGGGCACTATCGCACCCGGATTTTGGTGGGAGAAAGCCTGTTAAGCGATGCGAGCGCCGGAGCTCACAAGATTAGAATTCGGGTAGCCATCGGCGGAATCAGCATTATCAAGATGGGTCCTGTTTCGACCACTGGTTTCTGACAGGGATCACGCCCTTTACATTCATTTTCAATCGCCTTCCGCCCCCGCGCGTCTTATGTAATGGAGGCAGGAAAATGCTTAAAAAGATTGGACTTCCGATGATGGCGCTGGCGGGATTGATGGCCTTCGGCGCACCGCGCGCGGCTGAGGCTCGCGTGCACTTTGGGGTTTCGATCGGGGCTCCGGTCTATGCGGCTCCGGTGACTCCATACCCATACGGTTACGGTTATGCGCCGGCCCCGTATGCTGACCCATACTATGCGCCGCCGGCCTATGTGGCCCCCCCACCACCTCCGGTTTATGTCGAACCTTACGTGGGCTTTGGATGGGGCGGCGGCTATGGGCACGGTTACGTCCGGGGCGGTTATTCGCCGGCATTCCGTGGCAGAGCGGTGGTTGGACATGGCGGCGGATTCCACGGCGGCCGCCGGTAACGGGCAATAACGAGCACGACAAAAAAGGGAGGCTGGGCTATATCGCCCGGCCTCCCATTTTTTGTTTTCGACGGCCTGAGAGTGAATTCGCCTATGAAACTCCATATTGCGCGGAGTATGGCTTGACCCAAACGTTGCCGGGCTCGAAAGATTCAAGCCGCTAGTGTAGCGGCTGCGGGGCGGAGCCAAAAACAAAAGGCCAGCTTGCCTCCTGGAAAGAGGCAAGCTAGCCTGAAACCCAACCTATTAACTACGTAAGGCTTGACATGCCGATCCGCATCAGAAGTGGAGGCGCATGCCGAACTCCATTTGGCGCGGAGTGTTGGCCGTGCCAGTGATGCGGCCGAACGTCGATGGCGTCGTAATCGTGAGAGTCGGATTGCCCATGACCACGTGGTTCAGCACATTGGTGAACTGGAAGCTGAAGTCGGCGCCGAGACGTTCCCGCCAAAGCGTGACAGCCTTTTGCACGGCCAGATCGACGTTCCAGCGGGGCAATCCGCGCAGCGCATAACTTTCGCAATTGGTGTCGTATCCGAGAATGCACTTACGGAATTCGCCCAGCACTGCCGAAGGATCGGCGAACGCGTTTATGCCGGTTGGATTGGTGGTCCCGACGCCATTGGAACCAGGAACGTTGTAGTGCGTCGTAGTCCCTCCCGTGTAGGGCGCAACGCCTTGAGCATTGGTGGCAAAAGACGTGGTTGCGGAGGAAGTGGTGCTCACTTCGCCAAATGCTTCGCAGCCGGTGCACCCGCCTTCACTGTATCCAGGCGTCAGCACTCCGCCGCTCTGCGCGGTCAGCAGCGGTGAGAACGTCCAGCCGCCGAGCACATGCCCTATTACCCCCTTCTGGGCGCGATACCACTTGGGCGAGTAGAAAAGAGCCGCATTATAGATGAACTTAATGTCATAACTTTGCGGTCCGTAATCGTTTTGCAGATTGTAAACGTCCAGCGCCGTATTGGAACTGGTGGCCTGTGATGTTGTACCCAAGCCGAGCGCGCGGCCCCATGTGAAGTTCGACGTGCCGGTGAACCCGTGGAAATCGCGAAGGTGATAAGTGACAAACAGCGCATTGTAATTGCCAAACCCGTTGGAGCTGTTGGCGATGTAAGTGTAGCCCTGACTCGCAAGCCCAGCGCCTAGAGGCTGGCTGATGAGACTGCGCGTCAATGTCCATGAAGGCGCCTTGTAAAGGGCCGTCCAAAGATCCGAAACGGCGGTGTTGCGTAGCGCTGTCGTGTTCTTGATAATAACGGCGCTGGTGCAATTGGCGTAACCGGTGCAATAAGCCGAAGACGCGCCTCCTAGGGCCGCTTCGAAGAAGGGCTGGGCGGTTGCGGTAAAACCATTCGGTAGCGTGCCGGTTGCAGGCGTGGCAGAATACGCCTGTGCATACGCCGAGGCGAATGTCTGACCGCCAAGCGTCGTCATGTACGGAACCGCATCCAGATTCTGCGCCAGCAATTCGTTGCGGATCAGCCGTCCCACATAGCCGACTTCCAAGCTCATCGATCTGGAGAGTTCGCGCTGCAAAGAGACGGTGACATTATCCGTCCGCTCCGGACGATATTTTGGATCGAGGAACGTTACGTCGCTCGCGCCCGCGTTGCCGCCCACGCCAGGATAGTACGGCTGAGGCAGGGTCTGTGAGACAGATGGCAGCGGTACATTATTTCCATCCACGCCGATACGGAAAACGGTGCTGGGGTCGACGCCATTGTTGCCTAGGCACTGGCCCGTCTTACTGACGCCAGGGCAGGAAACCGCCTGCAGCAGGCCGGGTGGAAGCAGCGGCACCAACAACAGGTTGACGCCGTTTAACCGGCCATAAATCCGGCCATAACCTGCGCGAAGCACAGTCTTGCGGTCGCCGAAAAGTTTGCTCATGAAGCCGTCGGAGAACCTTGGATTCCATGCGATCGATACGCGCGGGCTGAAGCCGCCATAGAACGGATCGTAGGGATATTTCAGCCCGCTCCCAATATTCCTGACTGTGGCGAAACCGAGAACCGGTTGATACACCTGCCCAGCCAAGGCCGCCTTCTGGCGCTGAGCCAGGTAATCGGACGCGACTACTTGATTGCCGTCCGAATCCACCAGGTCGACCTGCTTGCCATTCTGCTCGTATGGCGGCATCTCGAGCCCGTAACTCATTCCATAAGTAATTGTGACGCTCGGCTTAAGATGCCACGTATCGCTACCGTATAGCGTGTAAGTCGGAACCACGCTCTTATCGAAGCCGGAGGCCCCAACGGGGCCAAGCTGAAGGTCCGCCCCGGAACGCGTATAGACTACCTGCGACTGAGCGACAAGCCCCAACACGTAGGAGTAATACGTGTTGAAGTTGCTCTGCTGGTTGGTCGGCACGCTCGTCGGATAAGCAAAATTGCCGAAGTTGGTATTGGACGAAGTCACCTGATAAACAATCTGGTTGTTGATTCCCTGGCCGTTATCCGTGCGGGAGTGATAGTCGAAATTGCGTTGATATGCTCCGCCGAACTGGATCAGATGGTTCCCCTTGATCATCGTCAAATCGTCTTTGATCGTCTTGTCCTGTCCATCCCAGAAACGCTGACGCGTGCTCTGGGTATTGACGTTGTAAGGAATCAAGGCGTTGGTGCTTTCCCCGCCAATTTCTACCGAGCCACCCAAGCCTGGAAGTTGCGGCGGGTCGCCAGCGCTGCCCCATTGCCAGAAATTGCGCGAGTAGTTGAACCGAAGATCGTTCGAGACGCTAGGACTGATGGTCGAGGTGAGGCCGATCACCCAGTAGGACGGCAACTGGGGACGCGGCGCGACGGCGGCCGGCGTTCCCAGCGTATCGCCGCTTAGCGCGCCGCCGATATCTACCTGGTTCGTGGTGAGATTAGCAACCGTTGAATACCGGTAAGTCGCGAATAAACGGTTCCTCTCTCCAAAATCGTGGTCGATGCGCGCCACATAGCTGTTCGTATTCAGTGGCGCGCGTATCGTTGTCAGATAGCCCTGCGTGTTGTAGAGGTCACCCTGGGCGAGGAATTCGTTAGGAAGCGGCATGAACTTGTTCCAGATCTGGGACACAACCGGGTTGAGCCCGATGCCTCGGGGGTCGCAAGCGCCGCTGCCGCATGCCGCCGGCTGATAGGTCACACCCCCTACGGTTACCGCAGTGGGGTTCAAGTTATACGCCTGGAACTTGCCGCTTGCATCGGCTACCTGAATCACGCCCGCGCGCAAGAGAGCCGAGGGCACGGTGCGTTCGTAGGTAGAAACGTTGGGGAAGCGGCTGCCCTCGTAATTCACAAAGAAGTAAGTCTTGCCGCCCAACATCTTGGGCAGTAGAATGCCGCCCAACGAACCGCCGAAACGGCTGCGATGATTCTTGGGGAGCGCCGTATAGGGTAAGCCATTCGCAGGAGTGTGATTGTTGGTCCAGCTATTTGCGGCGCCAATGTTGGTGGCGTAGTAAAAGCCATAGGCCGATCCGTGGAACTGGTTACCGCCGCGCTTCGTGGCCATCTGAATCTGGCCGCCGATGGAGCCGGAGAAATCCGCCGTCTGGTTAAAGGTGGATACCTTAAATTCCTCAATACTCTCGACAGGTGTGGGCACGATCCCCGAAGGGCTGCCGTTGGTCTGCGTGCCGCCGGTGCCGGTGAAATTCGTGACGTAGCTAGTGTTGTTTCCGGCCATGTCGTCCGAGTTATTGCCGCCATCCAGCATGAAGACGTTCTGGTCGGAGAATGCGCCGGCCGTCATTCCACCGGGCGTTGTGCCCGGCTGGAGCACGGCCAGCGTGGAAACGTCGCGCCCGAGATTGGGCAATGACATTAGTTCCTTCGAGGTCAGCGTGTTCCCCACGGCGGCATTGGTTATCTGTAATTCGGCGCCGGCCGAGGCAGTAACTTCGACGGTGGTGGCGGTCGAGCCGATTTCGAGCACGGCATTCACCGTTGTCGCCGTGCCGACGTCCACCTTCTGCGCCGCGATCTTAAACACCGTGAAGCCAGTTTTGGTAACCGTAATGGTGTAGACTCCCGGGGCCACGTTGATGACTACATAGCGCCCGGCATCGTTGGTAGTCGTGGTCAGCGCGCCCCCAGTCGTTGTATCGACGGCGCGCACCTCCGCGCCGGCAATCGCGGCGCCTTGCTGATCGGATACGAAACCGGCGATGGACGCCTGCGAGGTCGCCTGCGACCAGGCGGCTGTTTCGCCAAAGCCCAAAAACATGGCTAAACCCGCTGCGAGACTGAAATATGTTGCTGAAAACCGGCGAAAATGCGATGAACTCATATCCCCCCCAAAGCTTTGCCAGACATTAGCCAAAGACTCAACTCCGTCTAATGCGCGGACGATACCGGACGAATGTGTTTTTGGGTTAAGGTGAGGGCGAATACGAGGCTTGGGAAATTCCTCGAGGTTCAACTGAGAGTATCCCTAAGTAACCCTTGCCTGACCCCGTAACCTAACCCGGGCGCCTCCGCATAGATCGCGCCAAATTAATGTATGGGGAAGACTTTAACGTGAACGGCACCCGATGTCAAGCCGCGATAGAGGAAAAAACCGGTGCGAGCTTGTTTTTACAACCGTGGTTTCTCCGAAACATGTTCTCGCGGAGCCCCCAGGTGTTGTATCTCGCGTTTTTTGAAATTGAAAGAGTTAGTTACCTAATTACGGCTTCGCGGAGCCGGGCTAACTGGCGGCGCGCGATTTCGGCCCATTGCCCGGTTGAATCCAGCTTCAGATAGGTTTTCCAGTGGTGTACGGCCTTTAATGCATCGCCGGTGCGCTCGCACAGGAGAGCGATATTGAAGTGCGCATCGGCGTAGCCTGGATTCAATTGCAGAGCCCGGCGATAATGCGTAAAGGCGTCGTTCACCCGCCCCTGTTCATCGTAGAGATTTCCCAGGTTGAACTGCGCTAGCGGGTAGTCAGGGTCGGCGCTGACGGCGTCACAATAGTAAGTTTCGGCCTCGACAAACTTGCGCTGGCGGTAACAGATGGTCCCGAGATTGACCAGGGCGCCCGCGGCCTCCGGATTGAATTCGAGCGCTTTGCGGTACGCTTCCACCGCAATATCGACCGGCGCGCCCGATTCCTCGAGATCCAGCCCCTTTTGGAACCAGGTTTCGGAGTCCCGCAGGCGAACGGCAGAACGCTTTTTGTCAGGGAGACTTTTGACGGCAGCCAATCCCCCAGCGTCGAAGTCGAACAGTATCTGCCCGCTGACAGCCTCCATCTTCTCGCCAGGCAAATGCACAGCAATCCTCTTGCCGTCGGACACAATGCGCAACTCCGAAAGCGGCTGCTTGACCCAATCGAGTTTGCGGCGTAGAGCGGCCAGCGCTTCGCCGATGCGGCGCGGCTGAATGCGGTTTTCGCGCAGTTTGATCAGAGTCTGGATGGCGATGAGTTCGGAAAAAGAATAGGTCTGGGCGGCGGTGAGCAGATCTTGCCGTTCCCAGCTTTGCAATTGCCGTTCCGTGACGCCGAATTTTCGCCGGACATCAGCGCGGGTGTACTGCTCCTTCGGGGCCACAAGTGCATTTTAGCGAAGTGCGCTGTGAAAGAGCTGATTTCGGAGCTTTGCAATTAAAAGTACTTGAAAATCTTAAACAGAGAGGCGTATGCTGGTTCTATGGCTGCTCGCCTTGAGCCCGTTGAGATTCAAGCGCGTGCGATGGACAACCTGCGGTATATCCGCCGTGCCATCGAACGCGCCGGTTCGTTTACGGCGGTACCCGGCTTGGGAGGCGTGTTGATGGGTTCCACTGCTCTCGCTGCGGCGTGGATTGCCGGTCCGGGAACTTCCAGCCGCTACTGGCTGTCCGTTTGGCTGGCCGAGGCGGCGCTGGCGCTGCTAATTGGGATTGTGGGAGCCGCCGTAAAGTCGCGGCGCGCGCGCCTCACGCTGCTTTCGGGTCCTGGAAGGAAATTTATCGCGGGATTCGCGCCTGCCATGATAGCGGGAGCGGTTCTCAGCGTAACGCTATTTCGTGCAGGCATGGGAAATATGTTGCCGGGAATGTGGCTGTTGCTCTATGGAACGGGCATCGTGGGGGGCGGCTGGGCGTCGGTACGCATCGTGCCTCTGATGGGAGCCTGCTTTATGGCGGCCGGCGCGGTCGGGTTATTGTGGACCAGTTCGCCGGGCGACATCCTGCTGGCTGCCGGGTTTGGCGGCTTACACATCATCTTCGGAACAATCATTGCGGTGCGGTATGGCGGGTAAATCAAACGCAGTCAGACGTGAATCTGGACGACGGCAGGCAGCCGCCCCAGCGCCGGTGGCCGCGGCCGGCGGCGCGCAAAATCTCGATCGCCTGATTCACGAGCGGCTGCGGCTGGGAATTCTCAGCGCTCTTTCGGTAAACGACTCTCTCACGTTCAACGAGTTAAAGAAACTTCTCGAGACTACCGACGGCAATCTGAGCGTACATGCCCGAAAGCTGGAGGAAGCGGGCTACGTAGCGTGTTCGAAATCGTTTCAAGGCCGCATGCCTAAGACCGAATACAAGCTGACGGCCGCGGGCAGACGTTCGCTGGAACGGTATCTCGATCACATGGAAGCGCTGATTCAGGCGATGAGAGAAAAGTAGTTTCTTTTTTTGTGGCTAATTACTTTATGAGACAAAGTACTCTTCACGCAGCAATCATCATGGATGGCAACGGCCGCTGGGCTCAAGCCCGGGGCATGCCTCGCGTCGCCGGTCATCGCGCGGGAGCGGAGACCGTGACCCGCATAGTGGAAGCGGCGCCAAAACTCGGAATCGGAGTGCTGACGCTATTCGCGTTCTCGGCCGACAATTGGCGCAGGCCTACGCCCGAGGTCCAGGCGCTGATGCTGCTTTTGATTCACTATCTCGCGCGCGAGACGCCGCGATGTATCGCGAATGGAATTCGCCTGGAAGCCATTGGCCGTCGGGATCGGCTGAGGGCGTCTGTTCGCGAAGCCATCGCGCGCACGGAAGCGGCGACCGCGAGAGGCGCACGACTGCATCTTCGCATCGCGATCGACTACTCCGCGCGCGACGCGATCGTCACCGCCATGCGCGAAACGCCTCTCGGTCTGCCGGAATCGCAGACTGCCGCGGTGGATCTACTGGGTGGCGCGCTGGGACCGCCGGTGGATTTGCTGATTCGCACCGGCGGGGAGCAACGGCTGAGCGACTTTCTGCTGTGGGAATGCGCTTACGCGGAATTCGTATTCTCTCGCCGTATGTGGCCCGAGTTCGGCGCCGAAGACCTGGCGTCCGCGGTGCGCGAGTTCCGCGGCCGGCAGCGGCGCTTTGGCGGCATCCCAGAACCGCCGCGGCGCACCGTAGAGAGTTGGTTAGACTGAAGGGAACGGGTCGTCCCTTTAGTTCTTGACCGTTAGATAAGCCCCGACCGGAGGGCTGAACGTCCCAATATTCAAGGTGAGGGGATAGTTCCCATCCACGAGACCGGCAGGAACCTGAATGTTCACCTGATAAAGTCCCACGGTTCTCGGCGATACACCCACGTAGAGAGGAGCTGCCGCCGACAATGTTCCCAGCGTGAGAGTAGCGTTAGCGACTGGAGCGATGGTGGACGGAGCAACCCCGGAGGCAACGGCGGGATTCACCGCCCCGAACGAAATCCCATAGATTGTAAGATAATCTCCAGACTTGGTACGAAAGCACGCCTGGAATCTATACCAGTACGGTAAATGCCGATTCGCTGCGTTCTACAGGCCGATACAGCGTATCGCGCTCCACCGGCGTGCGTCCCGCGCGGCGAATTAACTGCAGCAAGTCGCCGCGGCGCAAGTTCTGGCTCGTAGTTGCGCCCGCATCGTGGTAGATCCGCTCTTCCACAATGGTGCCGTCGATATCGTCCGCCCCGAAGCGCAGCGCAATCTGTGCGATTCGAGGAGACATCATCACCCAGTACGCCTTGATATGTGGAATGTTATCCAGCATCAGGCGCGCGACAGCGATATTCTTAATATCGTCGAAGCCAGTGGTCTTTGAGATGTGGTGTAGTGCCGTATTATCGGGATGAAACGCCAGCGGGATAAACGTTACAAAACCGTGAGTCTCGTCTTGCAACTCACGCAAACGGACTAAGTGATCGGCGCGGTCTTCTTCGTTCTCTATGTGTCCATAGAGCATGGTGCAGTTTGACCGCAAGCCCAACTCGTGCGCCACCCGCGCGGTTTCCAGCCACTCATTGCCATCGATCTTGTGATCGCAGATGATACGCCGGACACGCTCGTGGAAAATCTCGGCGCCTCCACCGGGCAGGGAATCCATGCCGGCATCGCGCAACCTCGTCAGAGTCTCCCGCACGCTGATCTTTGCCCGGCGCGCGAAGAAAGCAATTTCCACCATGGTAAAGGCTTTCAAGTGCACTTGTGGAAAGCGCTGCTTAAGACCACGCAGCATCTCGCAGAACCAGTCAAGCGTCAACTCAGGATGCAATCCGCCTACGATGTGGAATTCCGTGACCGCCTCGCTCCAGCCTTCTCCGGCGCGATGCCATACTTCCTCAAGCGACATCGTATAGGCCTTGGGATCGCGCACGCGCTTACCGAACGCGCACAGGCGGCAGCTCGCCACGCAAACGTCGGTCGGATTGATATGGCGGTTGACGTTGAAATAAGTCGTATCGCCATGCATCCGCTCACGGACCAGGTTCGCCATGTAGCCGAGGGCTAAAATATCGCCGGATCGATAAAGCGAGACTCCATCATCGAACGACAGCCTTTGGCCCGCTTCCACCTTTTCGCGGATGGGAATCAAGTGGCGATCTTCAATCACGACGGGCATATTAAACGGATGGACGCAGCAGGAAAATGTCGGCGGCCCAGAACAAGAAGAATAACACGCTGACGTAGCCATTCATGGTGAAGAAGGCCGCATTGACCCGAGAGAAGTCATTGGGCTTAACCAGGCTATGTTCGTAAATCAGAAGCGCGCCAACAGCGGCCACTCCGGCCAGCGCCAGGCCTCCGAGATGTAAGGAATAAACCAGCGCCACCAGGCAGAGGATCATCGCGGCGTGCAGCATCTGCGCAATGCGCAACGCCCGCCCGATCCCCAGCGCGCGCGGAATGCTATGCAGGGCCTCGGCGGAATCGAACTCGTAGTCCTGGCAAGCGTAGATGATGTCGAACCCCGCGGTCCAACAGGTGACGGCGGCGGTGAGCCACAGAATACGAAGATCGAGTGAGCCCCGCACCGCGATCCATGCCGCCGCCGGGGCGATTCCCAAACTAAACCCCAACACCAGATGCGAAAACGACGTAAACCGCTTGGTAAAGGAATAGAACAACACCACTCCAAGAGCCAGGGGCGCAAGCTTGAAGCACAGAGGATTCAACTCGAATGCAGCGAGCATAAAGAGCCCGCTAGTCGCCAGAACGAAGGCCCAGGCGAAGCTGCGCGTCAGCAGTCCGGCCGGCAAATGCCGCATCTTGGTGCGCGGGTTCCGGGCATCGATACGCTGATCCACCAGCCGGTTGAACGCCATGGCCGCGGAGCGGGCAGCCACCATCGCGACCACGATCCAGGCCAACTTCCATCCCAATTGCGCGGCGTCGAACCCGCTCTCGCGCAGGGCAAGCAGCGCTCCGGTAAGCGCGAATGGAAGGGCGAACACCGAGTGCTCGAACTTAATCATCTCGAGCGTCAACCGCAGTTTTTTCCAAAGCATGAAGCGAAATCTTATGGTATCGCGCTGCCGGCCTTACTTTGGCGCGTATTCGGAAAAGCCAACGGCGCCCACTGCGATTCCGCGCGAATTGGGTGGATCTGGCAAGTGAAACAGCGCGCCCTTCGTTCGGAACATCGGATCCCTTCAGCACTCGATCACATTTACCGCCAAGCCGGCAAGCGACGTCTCTTTATATCGCGACTGCATATCGAGACCAGTCTGATACATCGTGCGAATGACCTGGTCGAGCGAGACCTTATGTTCGGCGGGATCCTGCATGGACATGCGCGCTGCATTGACGGCCTTCACAGCGCCGAACGCATTGCGTTCAATGCACGGAATTTGCACCAGGCCACCGATGGGGTCGCACGTCATACCCAGGTTATGTTCCATGCCGATTTCGGCAGCGTGTTCCACCTGGGAATTGTTGCCGTCGAGCGCGGCGACTAATCCTCCGGCCGCCATGGAACAAGCAACGCCGACTTCGCCTTGGCAGCCCACTTCGGCGCCCGAGATGGACGCGTTTTCCTTATATAGCGTGCCGATCGCCGCGGCGCTAAGAAAGTACCGCTCGAGACCTGCGACATCGCCGCCGAGAAATTTCAGATAGTATTCCGCCACGGCTGGAATGACGCCTGCCGCGCCGTTGGTGGGCGCCGTGACTACGCGGCCGCCGGCTGCGTTTTCTTCATTGACGGCCATAGCGAAGACGTTAAGCCAATCCATTCCGCTAAGCGGATCGGCGTTCGACTTCGCCCGCAGTTTACGCGCGAGGCCTGGCGCGCGGCGTCGCACGCGGAGCCCACCGGGCAGAATACCTTCGGTTTCCAGGCCGCGCGCAATAGACGCGCACATGACGCCCCAGATTTTTTGGATGCCGGCGCGAATGGCTTCCGCGTTGCGCCAGGTAAGCTCGTTGGCAAAGACGATCTCGTGGATCTTTAGCCTCTCCCGTTCCCCAATCTCCAGCAACTCCGCCGAGGACGTGTAGGAATACGGTACGCCCGCGCGATCGTCGGTCGATTGCGCCTGGCCTTCCTCGCGAATGAAACCGCCTCCGATGGAAAAGTAGACGCGCTGCGCAAGGGTCTCGCCCTTTTCATCGAAAGCCGTGAAGCGCATACCATTGGGATGCGCTGCCAGGGTCTCGGTAACCCGGAATAACAGGTCTTCGGCGGCGTGGAAAGGAACGGTGTGATGTCCAAAGAGAGGCAGTTCGGAACTTTGGACAATCCCGGCAATGCGCGATTCGATGGTAGCGGGATCGACGGCATCGGGCCTTTCGCCCATCAGTCCAAGCAAAATTCCTCGGTCTGTTCCGTGGCCTTTGCCGGTAAGCGCAAGCGAGCCATAGAGGTCGACGCAGACACGCGCGACATTCGTAAGAATTCCGGATTCCGAGAGGCGCTCCGCAAAATGGTAAGCGGCGCGCATTGGGCCGACGGTGTGAGAGCTAGAAGGGCCGATGCCAATCTTGAACAGATCGAAGAGGCTGGTGTGCACAATTCTCCTGGCGGCCGCTGGTAGGCGCGCCTCCGATTTCAGTGTAGCGCCCGGTCGCTATGAGATCCCGATAGAATCGGAAGTCAGTGCTGCATCTCTTCATTCCGTTACCGGTTCTCTTCAGATGTGTGTTGCTGGGTCTCGTGCTCACTGCCGCTGCGTATGACCTGCGTTATCGGATTATTCCAAACTGGCTCGTCACGTCGGGAATCGTGCTGGCTCTGCTGCTGAACGGATTCGAGTGGGGCGTCTTGCCTGGTATTCGCACTTCACTGGGGGGTTTATCTCTTGCCTTGGCGATCTATATGCCGCTCTACGCATTGCATGCCATGGGGGCCGGCGATGGAAAACTGATGGCCGCCGTGGGAGCAGTGGTGGGTTGGCAAGATTGGATCGGCATCTTTCTTATCACAGCCGTAATCGGCGGCATCGCAGGACTGGTTGTTTCGAAGGCGCGAGGCCGTTTGAAAAGGACGCTTTGGAACGTCGGATTCATACTGTCTGAGATGAAGAAGGGCCGTCCAGCATATCTCGCAAACGATGCGTTAGACGTGCGCGGGTCAAAGGGTCTGCGATTGCCGCATGCGGCGGTAATCGCGGCGGGAACGCTTGCCTATCTGGCCATCGGACCCTTCTTATTCGCGTGAAGCGCCTTGCTAGAATGTTACTAGCATACCTGTGAGTTCTTCTCCGCCTACCCTTCGCGCGATTTTGGATGAGTTCGCCGCGGCGGCGGAGGGCGCGTACGAGCAATCGCGCATCAATTCCTGCCGTGAACTGGCCGGCCGGTTGAATCAGGCGGTGCGGCGCATCCGGCAATCGGCCACCCGCGAAGAACTGGGCGAAACCGTCGCCGATACCGCGTCGCAATTCGCATCCGGGGCCGCTTGGTTTCGAGTGACGGATGGCGCAGTCCGCTCTGAATCGCTTGACCTGACAATTCCTCTCGCCGAGGCAGCCGCGCTACGAGAAGCCGTGGAAGGCCGGGAGCCCGTGATTGCGCTCGCCACGGCTTCGGAGATTTCGGAGCAACTGGCGGCGCGCTTCACTCATAACGCGCAAAGCAGGGCATATCTCCATCCCATTGTCGTAGCCGATAAATCGCCTGCGCTTCTCTACGCGTGGGCCGACGCTCCCCAAGAAGCGCAGAATGCCGCGCTCGAGTTGCTGGCGCAATTCGCATCGGCCGTATGGCAGACATTGGAGCCTGCGCCCCCGCCCGACCCAGCGCCGCTATTGGTGAGCATTGCCGCTGCGCCCAAGCCGGCAAATCCCTGGGATTCCCTTAGCGCGCAGGATCAACGGATTCATCTGCGCGCGCAGCGCTTCGCACGCGTGCAGGTAGCGGAGATTCGTCTGCATAGCGCCCCCGCCGTGCAGACGGGCCGGGTGCGGCGCAACTTATATCAATCGCTGCGCGATTCCATCGAATCCGCCCGCGAGGCATTCCGTAAGGAATTTTTTGCGAAGTGCCCCAGCATGGTGGACTATCTCCATTTGGAACTGACGCGAACCTTGGCCAACGACGATGCGGATTTACTCGGCAAAGAATATCCTGGCCCAATGGTCTAAACTCGCTTCGGCTGGTCTGCTGGCCTTCGCGATGTGGCCCGCGGCCACGCCGTCCGGACTCGCGACGCTGGTTCGTGCCTATCGCACCGACCCCGACGCCGTGCACCGCGCCGCCGTGGAGTCGTACGCCGCTTCTCACCCTTCGGAAGGACTGTTGGCACGTCTGGCTCTGGGAATTACAGCTTACGAGCAGAAGGACTATTCCGAGGCGATATCCCAATTACGTGGTCTCGCGCCGCAACTGCCACTCATTGCGGACTATCCGGCGTACTTTCTGAGCGCCTCTCGGGTGGAATCAAGCGATTTCGATGGCGTTCCCAACGACCTCGCGCCGGCGCACAGTGGAACACGCTCCCCGTTAGTCGGCAAGGCGTGGATCATCGAAGCGCGCGCCTTGGAATCTTCCGCCGCGGCCGAGGCGGTTAGAACGCTGCGCGATCACTATAAAGAACTGCCGCAACCCGATGGCGACCTGACTCTTGGCGAGTGTTATCGGGCAGCGAACGATTTGCCGAATGCCGCCGATTTCTATCAGCGCGCCTACGCTCAGTATCCACTAGGAGATGCGGCCGCCAACGCTTCAGCGGCGCTGGCATCGATTCAGTCTGTAATGGGTGCGGCCTTTCCACAGCCCTTGCCACAGCAACTGCTGCATCGCGCCGACCGTCTCTACGAGTTGCACGCCTATGCGCAGGCGCGTGTGGAATATCAGGGGGCCATCGAAAAGCTCACCGGCTTCTGGCGCGATGAGGCTCGCGTTCGCGTGGGCGCCTCCGATCTTGCCGATAACAAAGCCGCCATAGCGTATCCGTATTTGAACGGCCTGACCCTCCCCGAATCGGAGGCGGACGCGGAACGGCTGTACTATCTCGAAGAATCCGCCCGACGGCTGAACAACGACGATGGCGCCCTCGCCGCGGTACGTCGACTGGGCGAAAAGCACGCCAAATCGCCGTGGCGCGTGAAGGCGCTGGTTTCCCTTGCCAACCGTTATCTGGTTGCCAACCGCGCCGAGGACTATCTACCGCTCTACAAGGCCCTCTATTCGGATTTCCCGACGGATTCCAATGCCGCAACCAGCCATTGGAAGGTTGTCTTCCACGCTTATCTGCGCGATGAGAGCGATGCCGAAGGCCTGCTTCGTGCGCACTTGGAAAAGTATGCATCGCACGGAACCGCGGGCGCCGCTCTCTATTTCTTAGGGCAACTTTATCGGCGTAAGAGCGATGCGGCCAGTGCGCGCGCCTGCTTCCAACGGCTCGTGGAACGCTTTCCCAACGGCTACTATGCGACGCTGGCGCGCAGCCGGCTAAACGATTCGCAAACGGCCGCTGGAGCTTCGGGTGGAAGCGTCCAGGCGGCAAACACGACCGCGTTCCTGGGTACGCTCAGGTTTCCGGCGTCGGCGCCGATACCGGGCTCCGCGAACGCCGCTACCACCCTACGCATCGATCGCTCGCGTCTGCTGCGCGCCGCGGGTCTTTCCGATCTGGCCAATTCCGAACTGCGCTACGGCGCACGCACGGACGCGGAACCCGTTCTGGCCGCCATGGAGATGGCGGGCTCCGCCGATGCTCCCTACCTCGGGGTGCAGAGCATGAAGGCGCTCGTGCCGGATTATCTCGCCCGGACGTTCGCCGATGCGCCTCGCCAGTTCTGGGAGTATCTTTATCCCCTGCCCTATCGCACCGAGCTTACAACGGACGCGCGCGCGCACAATCTGGATCCCTACCTGGTTGCCGGGCTGATTCGCCAGGAATCGGAATTTAACCCGGGAGCGATTTCACCAGCCAACGCCAATGGGTTAATGCAGGTGCAACTCGCCACCGGCCGCGAAAATGCGCGCGCCGCGGGTGTTCCGCGTGTTACGACGAATGTCCTTCTGCAGCCGGAACCGAACCTGAAGATCGGCACCGCCGTTTTCCGTTCGATGCTCGATCGAAACGGAGGCAACTTGGAACAGACGCTAGCTGCCTATAACGCCGGTCCGAGACATGCCGCCGAATGGATCACGTGGAGTTCGTTTCGCGAGCCTGCCGAGTTTGTCGAATCGATTCCCTTCACGGAAACGCGCGAATACGTGCAAGCGGTAATACGCAACGGCGAGATGTATCGCCGGCTATACGGCCAGTAACATCCCACAAGTGCGCGAAACTGGTTGAAATCATGTCAAGGCTTCAATGAGCAGTCCGCGCAGACAACTGAATTGTTTCGACGCCACCATGATTGTAATGGGCGGCATCGTGGGCTCCGGCATCTTCATTAACCCGTATGTCGTGGCACAGCGGGTCCACACTGCGGCGCTGATTTTGGGCGTATGGCTGATGGGCGGCGCCCTCGCGATGTTGGGCGCCTTCATTTGGGCGGAACTCGCCACGCGCTTGCCGCAAGCCGGCGGCCAATACCTGTATTTGCGCGAAGCCTACCACCCGGTGGTTGCGTTCGTTTATGGGTGGGTGCTGCTCCTGGTCACGCAAACCGGCGGAATGGCCGCGGTGGCCGTAACTTTCGCGCATTACTATCGTGAGTTGACCGGGGCGACATGGAGCGACAGCGCCATTGCGGCGGCAGCGCTTCTTGGACTCACGGTTGTCAATTGCTTCGGAGCAAGAGCCGGCAGCAACGTGCAGAGTGCGCTAATGCTAATGAAGTGCGCGGCCATAGGGATCCTGGTAATCGCCGGGTGGCTGTGGGGAGGTGGAACGGTTCACGCCACGCCGCTGCTCGACGGTCCGGTCTCCTTCGGATTGATTGGCGCGATTGGAGCCGCGATGGTTCCGGTTGCATTCGCCTACGGTGGATGGCAGACGGCGAGCTTCGTGGCGGGCGAAATGCGCAATCCGCGGCGCGACCTCTCGCGCGGGCTATTTATGGGAGTCGCCGGAGTGGTTGTGCTGTACCTTGCCGTGAATTTCGTGTGCGTGAAGACCCTGGGGGCCTCCGGCTTAGCGGCGAACGCCACGCCCGCGTCCGCGGTAATGCGCGCGGCATTGGGCGACCAAGGCGCGCGCTGGATCGCGATCGGCATCGCCATTTCGACATTGGGATTTCTGAGCCAGGGGATTCTCACGGCCCCCAGAGTCTATTACGCGATGGCGCGCGACGGCCTGTTCTTTGAGCGCGTGGGCAGACTCTCGCCGCGCACTGGAGCGCCGGTGACGGCGATCGTGCTGCAGGGCGTATTTGCAACCGCAATCGCGCTGCTGGGCAAGTACGAGCAAATTCTCAACTACGACGTTTCGGTGGATTTCATCGCGTTCGCGCTCACTGCCGCGTCGCTCTTCGTGTTCCGGGCGCGCGATGGTGGCAGGAATCCGCCGGGGCTCTACCGGACACCGGGACATCCTTATACAACCGGCCTGTTCGTGGCCGCGTGCGCCGCGATCGTGGCCAGCACGTGGGTTGCATCTCCGGAAAACAGCGTAATTGGTTTCGGCATTTTGTTGACCGGAATCCCCGTATATTTATATTGGCGCCGCAAGCGATGAGACCTAAACATTCCGAATATATGCATTGGGCCAAGACCCAAAGCAAAGCCCGATATAACCTGGCAACCAGCGGCGTGGGCCCCTTCCCACTGAGCGAACTTCCCTTCGATTGCGCGCGTCTCGAAATCAATGGGGACAATAACTACGGCTTTGCGCCGCTCAAAGAGGCCATTGGCCGAAAGTACGGCGTGGCCCCGGACTGCATTGTCACGGCGGATGGGACATCGATGGCGAATCATCTCGCCATCGCGACCATTCTCGAACCAGGTGACGAAGTCCTGATCGAGCACCCGGTTTATGGATTGATTTCCGACGCGGCGGCGTATATCGGCGGCGCAATCCGGCGCTTCGCGCGGCGGCGCGAAAACGGATGGGCCCTTGATCCCGCGGAAGTTCGGACAACCATCACGCCGAAAACGAAATTGGTGATTGTGACCAACCTCCATAATCCGTCGAGCGTACTGGCCCCGGACGCGGCATTGCGGGAGATCGCGGACATCGCCGCGAGAGTCGGCGCCACGTTGCTGGTGGATGAGGTCTACCTCGACGCCGTTTATGAGAACACGCCGCGAACGTCGTTCCATCTTGGCTCCAATGTCGTAGTCACCAGCAGCCTTACGAAGGTTTACGGCGTAAGCGGGTTAAGGTGCGGATGGATCTTCGCGCAACCGGATCTGGCGCGCCGCATATGGCAACTGAACAATCTTTTCGCGGCGTCCGCAGTGCACCCCTCAGAGATTCTGAGCGTTGCAGCCTTCGAGCATCTGGATATCCTGCGTGACCGGGCACGGCGCGTGGTGGAGGCGGATCGACAAGCTCTGGGTGCATTCCTGAACGTGCACCAGCAGGTAGAGGCCGCGCCGACGGAGTTCGGCACGACCTCGTTTTTGCGGTTAGTGGAATGGGAAGTAGAGGGATTTCTAGATCGGCTGCGCGCTGAGTATGAAACGTCGGCGGTTCCCGGACGGTTTTTCGAGATGCCCGATCACTTCCGCATCGGAATGGGCGTCAATCACGCCATGTTTGTGGAAGGCTTGCAGCGTCTGGGGATAGCGTTGTCCGCTAAAACAGGTGAAACGCGATAAACGCGCCCACGTACGCCAGCACGCCCATATACGTAAACTGCGCAATAGGCCACTTCCACGAGCCTGTCTCGCGCCGAACCACGGCCACTGTTGACATGCACTGCAAAGCAAACGCGAAGAACACAAGCAGCGCGATTGCGCCGCCAAGAGATAAATCGTGCTGCAGCGCGGCCTGCAGATTTGTAGACGTCGATTCGTGATCGGCGCCATAAATAGTTCCGAGCGTCGCCACAATGGTTTCGCGCGCCGCAAGTGACGTGATTAATCCAATGCCGATTTTCCAATCGAACCCGAGCGGCTTGATAAGCGGCTCGATACCGTGACCGATCATTCCGGCGATGCTGTGACCGATTTCCGGGGGTTTGCCATTGACGTACGGAAAGTGCAGCAGTATGGCTAAAATCACCGTCACAATCAGAATCACCGTACCCGCCTGCTTGACGAATACCGCGCCACGGTCCATCACCCTCAACGCCAGCGAGCGCGGTGAAGGCCAGCGGTAGGGCGGCATTTCCATCAGGAAAGGCGTACGCGCGCTCTTGAGAACCGTCGATTTGAGAAGCTTCGCCGTCATGACCGCGGCCAGGAATCCCAGAACGTAAAGGCCCAGCATCACTGCCGTTTGCAGACCCAACAATGGGCCCAGGATATTGCGCTTGGGGATAAACGCCAGAATGATGAGGCCATAGACCGGCATCCGCGCTGAACAAGTCATGAACGGCGCGATCAGGATTGTGGCCATGCGATCGCGCTTGTTCTCGATGGTGCGCGTGGCCATAATGGCTGGGACCGCACACCCGTAGGCGGAGAGCAGGGGGATAAACGATTTCCCCTGCAGGCCGACGCGCGCCATGGTGCGATCGGCGATGACTGCCGCGCGCGCCAGGTAGCCTGAATCTTCCAGCAAGCCGATAAATAGGAAGAGAAGCAGAATCTGCGGCAGAAATGCGAGCACGCTGCCAACGCCGCGCCATACGCCTTCAATCAGCACTGAACGGAAAAGCGAATCGGGCAATACGGAGGATAGCCAGCCTTCGCTCTTGTCGAATACGTCTTTCACCAGGTCGGGCAACGGCCCGCCGATGGTGAAAATCACCTGAAAAACGGCTACCACTACCAGAAGGAAAGCCAGCGGACCAGCGACCGGATGCAGTAAGACTTCGTCAAGCCGGCGCGTCCAGCGGTTCGGACCGGGTGCCCGGTATCCGGCTTTCGAACCCATGTCGCCCGCCCAGCGGCGGCAATGCGGTACGTCTTGCAAGACAGGCAGAAAAATAGGTAAAGGCTTCGGCAGCGCGCCCGCAAGAAAGTCGAAGACCTGCGCCATGCCGTCGCCGCGCCGCGCGCTCACTAGCGCGACAGGGGCTCCCAGCTGCGCAGCCAGGGCTTTCGTATCTACTTTGCCGCCGCGTGCTTTCAGATCGTCGGCTAGATTGAGAATCACCAACGTTGGCAGGCCCAATGCCAGAATCGGCGCTGCCAGCATCAACTGGCGGGCAAGGTTTGTCGAATCCAGAACTAGAAGTACGGCCTGCGGCTTCTCCGCTCCCGGCCGGTTGCCAGTGAGAACGTCGTGCGCGATCTGCTCATCTTCAGAACGGGGCAGCAAGCTGTAGACGCCGGGAAGATCGATAATCTTGACCGCGCGGCTATCGGGCAGTTCCGCGATTCCTACATGCTGCTCTACGGTGACGCCGGGGAAGTTCGCCACCTTCTGCCGCAAGCCGGTGAGGCGATTAAAAAGGGTGGTCTTGCCGGAATTGGGAGGACCGATGAGCGCCACCGAGATACGCGCGGCGGCTTGTCCCCGAGTGGGTGGCTCCGCGACCGAGACAGGGCCGCAACTGGCGCACCCGTGACATTCGCTCACAAAATCCTCAATCGCCTTTGCCGCGACGAATCTTCAGACGCTTCGCGGTCTCGCCGCGCAATGCCACTTCAGACCCATCTACCTGAAATACTTTCGGATCGCCCCCAGGCGCGCTTAAACCCGCGGTGACTCTCGCGCCGGGAAGAAAACCCATTTCCATCAAGCGTCGGGAATCATCGACGGGAAGGTCGATTCGATCGACCACGCCGGCTTCACCGCGGCGCAAATCGAACAGCGTAGCCAGTTGGCCGGCCGATTCCTTGTTGCCACTGAGTTGCAACACCTTCTTAGTTTGTGGCGCCCCCGTCCGCTTGTCAATACCCGCTCTGGCGGATTTGCGCCTTTTCCCGGCCAATGGTACCAGACCTCATCTAAACGGTCGAAAATAAAGAATAACAGATATGCTCATCCCTCCCGCAGTGCGCGCCTTCCGGCCAAATGATATAGATGCCGTCATGGCCATCGAGCGCGCCAGTTTTGGACGCGACGCTTACGATCGCAATCTATTTGCAGAATATGCCCGCTCCTCCCGCGTCCTCTTTCTGCTCGCCCTCGACCCGCGTGACGCGCTCGGCTACTCCCTGGCCTGCACATCGCGTCAACGTTCCGACCTGGCTAACCTGATCTCGATCGCGATTCACCCCAGCGCGCGCCGGAGGGGAATCGCTTCCCTGCTCTTGAAGAGCACGATCCGCCGATTGAAACTGCGCGGGGTCACCCGGCTTACGCTAATGGTTCGGCAATCCAACACCCCGGCCTTCCGGTTCTATGAGCGCTACGGGTTCAGAGCGTTGCGCCGTTCGCCCGGATATTATGAGGACCGTGAGGATGGTCTTCTGATGCGCCGCAATCTCTGAGCAACGAGCCGCGGCAGTTGTAGCATACTGAAAGGAGTGGGGCGCCTGCTTCTAATCTATGTGCCCGTGATCGGAGCCGCGATTGCGGCGAACATCGGTCTACCGCTAATCGGTTCGCTTGAATGCGTGGTGACCGGACTATTCTTTTGGACCCTGCTCGAATATGGCATCCATCGCTTCGCATTCCACGGGTTTCTACCGCATTACCAGCATCACGACGCTCCGAAGGATCCGCAATATATCGTCTCTCCGGTTTGGCTTTCCGGGGGCACATCGTTGCTTCTGTGGGCCATTCTACGCATCCCGGCCGGCTCGTGGGCGCGGAGCGGCTTGACTCTGGCGGCAATCATCTGCGGCTATCTCACTTATGAGGCGGTGCATGTGGTCATCCATTCCAACCGGGCGGGCGGTCCAACACTGACGGCGTTACGCAAACGCCACTACTACCATCATTTCGCCGACGAGCGTTTTTGCTACGGAGTCACCACGTCCGTTTGGGACCGTGTCTTCGGCACACAACCTTAGCGCGGCGGCAAATCAGACGCGATGACTTTTGAAAACGTAGCGTCCAATCTACGCGAATCGTTCCGCACCGTAGCCGCGAGCCGCACCGGCGGAGAGAATCGTGAACTGCACGGTGTCAGCATCGCATCCGCGCGCGTGACGTTTCAAATGTTCAATGCCGCGTTTCTTTCCCAGCCAGTGGCAAGCGAAGCCGAGCTGACGCAACGCATCCTACTCGCCAACATTCACTTCGATAAGCGTGGACTCGAGTGGGCCTATTGGGTTTGTGAGGACTGGCTCCCCGGCCGCACTCGCAAGAGATCGCGCCGCGCCTTCGAGGGCCTGGGATTGCGGCACTCGGTGGATCTGCCTGGAATGGTTGCGGAGCGAGTCGCGCCGCCTGTCCGGGCTCTGCCGGAGCTGGAGGTGCGACGGGTGGAACCCGGCCCTGTCAAGAACGACTTTTGTGCCATCGGCGCGCTGTGCTTTCATGTACCGCCCGCGTGGTTTGAACAGGTCTTCGACAGCGACGCCGTTTGGGAGAACTTTGCCGGCTACGTCGGGTACCGGGAAGGCGAGCCGGTGGCAACCACCGCAATCGTAATGGGAGGCGACGCAGTGGGCGTCTATAATGTTGCGACCGTTCCGACATACCAGCGTCGCGGATTCGGCGAAGCGGTGATGCGCTACGCGCTCGACGACGCGCGCCAGAGGACCGGAGTCGAACGAGCGGTATTGCAATCCACCCCGGCAGGACTCAAGTTATACCGGCGCATGGGATTCCGCGTCGTAACAACGGTCGCGGTTTACGCCAGTTGAGGCTTTCCTCCGTTATTGCGGCTTCCGCCTCGGCGCACGAATAATGGCCTTCGCCAGCCTGGGCGGCGGCCGGCGTGCTTTCGCTGTGGTCACGGGCGTTGCAACGGCCGCGGTCGCGCTGCCTCCTATTGGGATCGAAACCTCGGACGTATAGGAATCAGGCCCCGCAATATCCAGGCCGTTATCACCGGCGGTTAGTCCGGTGGGTATCGTCACGTTCACCTGATATAACCCCGCAAGCAGCGGTGCTAGACCGGAATAGGTGACGGTCGCGGACGTTCCGCTCACATACGCAGCAATTGTGTTGGTGGTCTTGCTCAATGTCCCGGAAGGGCCCGCGTCCCCATCTGTAATGGTGGGGCTTACGGCGCCCAGCCCGGTTACAAAAACCGAAACGGTCTCTCCACTTTGCGCCGGGCTGGCCGTGTTCACCAGAGAACCATCCTGATGCAGGACCGCGCCGTAACCCAGCCCTCCGGTTGGCTCGGAAAAGACTCCAGGGGACGTCACATTGGTGAACGTCGTGACCGTGTTGGATGCATTCCCGTCCGTGATCACTTGTACTTGGGCAATACCGGAATTGAGTTCGTAAGGCACGATTACTGAGATCTGAGTAGGCGCCACATAGTAGATGGGCGCAGCAACGCCGTTGATCATTACTTGCACGTTGCCTAGCGTGGTTAGAAATGGAATCGTCGAAGCGATCACCTGAGAATCGGCCAGGCCGGTTCCATAAAGCGTGAGTAACTCTCCCGGCGCTACCCCCGCGGTAAATGGCGCAGAACTGGCGGCATTTACAACGCCGGTTGGATTCAGATAAACTCCGCTGCCACTGAAGCTGGGCGCGGGCAGCGAAACGTTAATTCCCAGGTAAGGACCGATCCCTGTGCCGATGCGTACTCCGTCCGCGCCTACCACGTAGCTCATAGTCGACGTACTATAGGCGCTATTCGAAAGCGCCGAATAGCCGTCGCTGTAGGTGTAATCGATCGCGGAGCCCGTGAAGGGAGAGAACAACCGCTGGTGGCCTATGATGGCGTTGTTGTTCCCGCTGAGCGATCCGTAATACGTATCGAGATTGGAGAATCCCTGGCTAAGGAGGGCGGACTCATCCTGATCAAGACCCGCCTGATAGTAAAGTCCTCCAAAAGAAGCTCCGGAGCCGGTTCGAACGCCGACAATCATGTCGAACCCTTGAGGCGTTCCGCCGAAAATAAAATTTCCGTCAGGCGAGATATAGAAATATTTTTGCCCCGTAATCGCGGCGGAAGTGGAGTTAGGAAATGTCACGACCATCGCTCCGCTGCTGGCTAGATACTTTGCGCCCGTAATGGTCTGCGGGTACTTGGTCGAACCACCCTCGCCGATATAGGCCGTCCCCGTCACGGAGCCTAAGCCGCTTACGCCGTCCGGGTTGATTTGCAATTGATAGCTGATGGTAGTAGAAGGCGTGCCGCTCGACAGATCGATACCTGAAATCGAGTAGGATCCTTTGAACGTCCCCGCAGTCGGCGCGGGCGAAGCAAGCGGCGCGGCGACAAACATATCGTTAAATCCGTTTGCGGTTTCCGTTGTGCTGCCGACAAAAAGGCCGGACTGGTTGACCAGTCCATAGATGTAATCTCCGGTAAAGAGGGGATTGCTGAGGAAACCGTAACCGGAGGCGGCAATCGAATAGGTGCCGCTAACAGGGCCGTTCTCCAGGCCCACATTACTATCGTAAAGCGACACTTGGCCGGTGTACTTACCTGCGCCATCGAAAGTCATCGAACCGTACAGCGCAGATGCTTCCTGTAACGATCCGTCCTCATAACCCACGATGTAGACCACGTCGCGGAAATAGTATGTTCCCTTTAATAGGCCGTTGCCGCTGGTGTCCCAGGTTTGCGCCGATGCCGGAACGCCCGCGCAAGCCGACAGAACGAGCAGGACTCCAGCAAGTTTGGTTAATGTCACAGAACTCCTCTCAACCCCCGACGCAGCGCGAAACCCTTTGGTTCCCTGATCTTGCTGATCGCGGGCGAAGGCGAGTACCGATCTGTTTCCGATTCACGGGGTAAACGCCGGACTACTGCCCAAGAGCTTGTGCAATTGCCTTTTCGGCCAACGGGTTCATAATCGTATAGCCTTTGGCCGTCGGGTGCAGTCCGTCTTCGGTAATGTCGGACCGGAAAAAACCCTTGTCGTCTACTGTCGCCGTAAAATAGTCCAGGAAAACGTACCCTTGTTTCGCGGTGTAGTCCTTGATCCAGCCGTTGAGCTTGAGAATACTCTCAGGGGGACGGCCCACGGTCATTGGAGGCCTGCCGGGCATGTCGCCGACGGGAGTAAGTGAAGCCATGATGACCTTAATACCGTTGGCCTTCGCAATATCCGCCATAGCGGCGAGGTTATCTTCAATCGATTCGATAGAGACCGGTCCCAGGTTGCCGCCTATATCGTTCGTTCCACCGAATATCACTACCGCCTTGGGCTGAAGCGCGACCACGTCGGGGTAAAACCGCAGCAGCATCTGGGCAGTAGTCTGTCCGCTGATACCTCGATTGATGTAAGGTTGCCCGGGGAAGAATCCGCCGAAACGCGCGTTGTGCAGATTGTCCGTGATCGAATCTCCCATGAAGACGACGCGTCGTTCGTTCGCCATGGGTGGCTTCACAGTGGCGTTTTCACCGGCATATCGCCGCGTGTTACCGAAGTCGTTAATAAGACCGGCAACCTGCCGCAAAGGCGGCGGCATAACAGTAGCACCGGGAGCCGGCGGTTGTGCCAACAGGGCGAGTGGCGCCAGCAGGGCAAGATAGATTCGCATTTCGATATTGTACTCGCGAGAACCCTAAAGGAAGCGGTAACGTTCCGCTGGCGACGGCAGGCGGCAGGATTTCCTTCGGCCAAACCACTTCAAGCGATTCCGCGCAATCCAGTCGTATACGATATCCCGCGCCTGCCCAGGAATGATCTTGAAAATCGACGCCATCGAGAATGGAAATCCCAACAGGCTCAGCATGCGGAGCACAGCGGCTGAGCGAAGCAGAACTATGCCATTGTCCCAAAGCACGATCGATCCGGTTCCGCCTTCGGGCAAGCCGGCCTGTCGTGTGAAAGCCGTTCCAGATTCGGATTGACGAGCGGCAAACCGAAAAACATCGCGCCGATCGAACCGCAACAGAAAATCGACCCACCGGTTGCAGAACAGACATTCGCCGTCAAATATCACCACCGCGCGTTCGGCCACTCTTCATTTTCGCCCGAAGCGCTGCCTCTCCGTCGAGCAATGTCGCAGCCACGCGATGTACCAGTAATCGTACAGATTGAATTATCGAGGAACCAGGTCAGTCTAACCGGTCAGCCTGCGTCGATTCCCGCCTGATTGGCGCAAAGTTCCGCATAGCGCGCCCGAATCAAGCACCGGACAGGCAGTGAGCTATATTATTGAATCAGAGGGAATTTGGTGGACCTGGACGGGTTCGAACCGTCGACCTCTTCCATGCCATGGAAGCGCGCTCCCAACTGCGCCACAGGCCCGCGAATCGTTTCCAATATAGCACATAGACGCTAAATCGCGTCATTGACAGTGTGCTCGCGCCCTTGCCTACAATGATAGGAATGGTCTTCAGGCGCGTGGGTGCTTCCCTCATACTGATCTGCCTGATCTCCTTGGGATATACCTCGTGTTTCGCGCGCCGTAGGCTTATCACGCGCAAGGCCACGGGCGGCAAGGCAGCTCCGCACCTCCTGGTTGCCGACGAGGCCTCGCTTATTGATAGCATTTCCAAACACTACAACGATGTCCACGATTTCAGCGTCACAGTCGATATGACGCCTGCGCTCGGCACGGTCGAAAAAAACCAGATCACCGAGTATAAGGACGTCAGGGGTTATATCCTATTCAGCAAGCCGGCCGAAATTCACATCATCGGACTGTACCCCGTAATCCGCTCCAAGGCCTTCGATATGGCCTCTAACGGTAGGGACTTCAAACTTTACATTCCCTCGCGCAACCTTTTTCTTATCGGAAACAATGATGTTGTCAAACCGTCGACCAATAAGATTGAGAATCTGCGGCCGCAATATTTTGTCGACGCCATGCTCGTGCATCCTATCGACGCCGAACACAATAAAATCCTGATGACCAACATGACCGATGAGGATGGGGCATACTACATCGTCCACGAGATCCGTCAAACGGCCAACGGGAATCTCGAGATGCATCGCGCTCTCTGGTTCAACCGGCTCGATCTGCTGCTGGCCCGTCAGTTGATCTTCGACTCCTCGGGAAATATCCTCACCGACGCACGGTACAGCGGCTGGAAGCCGTGGGACAACGTATCGTTTCCCAAACACATCGATTTCAACCGCCCGCAGGATGGAATCGGCGTTGTGCTGGATATCGTCAAAATGGATATCAACAAAGGCGTGCCGGATGATAAATTCGTTCTCGAACAACCCGAAGGAACCAAATTGCGAAACCTAGGCCAAGAGCAAGGACCGGCCAAGTGACCGGCAAGATCGTCCTCGAAAACCTCAAACACCGTCCGCTGAGAGGGTTAATCAGTTCACTACTAATTGGCGTTTCGGTCATGCTGATTCTCACCCTGGTGGGCCTGAGCTACGGCATGTCGGAAGACTCGCAGCGCCGTCAATCCGGCATTGGCGCCGACCTGATCATCCGTGGCTCGGACGCTTCCTCCATCCTCACGGTGAGTAGCGCTACAATTCCCGAAACGCTGGTCTCCGTTCTCGAACGGCAACCCCATGTCAAGGGGGCGATCGGCCTGGTCAATCACTCTATCGAGTTGCCCCTGGTTGCAACCGGCGTCAATCTGGACAGTCTGAAGGCCTTCGATGGAGGCTTTACCTACGTAGCCGGCGGCCCGTTTCAAGGCCCTGACGACGTCCTGGTGGATACTCGCTATGCGTTACAGAATCACCTTCACGTCGGCGACAAGATTAAGCTCATCGACCGTTTCTGGCGCATAACCGGCATCATCGCCGAGGGAAAGATGCGCGTAGCCGTTCCGCTCGAAACACTACAGAGTATTAACAGCGCCGATCATAAAGTCACTCAAATTTATATCCGGCTCGACGATCCCGCCAATACAGAGGCGGCAATCCACCAATTGACAGCGCTGTTGCCGAACTATCACATCGATAGCATCGCCGACTACATTGCCATGTTCGGATTGAGCCGAATTCCCGGGCTGAAGGTCTTCCTTTCCGTGATGGTAGGTCTCGGCGTGTTTAGCGGGTCGCTGGCCGTGGGTCTGTCCATGTATATGGCCGTGTTGCAGCGTACGCGCGAGATCGGCATTTTAAAGTCTCTCGGCGCCTCGAAGGGCTTTGTCATCGGCGTCATCGAACTGGAAGCGATGGTGCTCGGGGCAGCCGGTGCAGTCATAGGTATTCTGTTGAGCGCTTTAGCTGCCTGGATCATCAACACGTTCATTCCAGCTTCTCTGCCCGTCGTTGTCAAACCTTTTTGGTGGCCTATTGCGGCCGCGATTGCAATGGCGGCAGCCGCGCTAGGCTCGCTTTACCCCGGAATCAATGCGGCTGAGCAAGACCCCGTTGAGGCGCTCGCTTATGAGTAGCCCCGCCATCATTGAAGTTCGGGATTTGCACAAGACCTATCACGTTGGCCAGGTGGAAGCCCTGCGAGGCATCGATCTCGACGTTAAAGCCGGCGAGTTTCTCTCCATTGTCGGGCCATCGGGTTCGGGTAAATCCACCCTCTTCCACATCATCGGAGGCCTGACCCCGCCCACCTCAGGCAGCGTGCGCGTGGCCGATCAGAATCTCGCCGCTCTCACCGACGCCGGCCGCACTCGCATGCGCCGCCGCACCGTCGGCTTCGTATTTCAGAAATTCAATTTATTGCCGAATCTCACCGCGCGCGACAACATCGCGGTGGCGCGATATCTGGGCGGAACGGATTCCGCCCCCGACGCGCAATTCGAAGAAGCCCTGCGCGCACTTGGCGTTGCTGCCCGCCTGGACCACAAACCGAACGCGCTCTCCGGCGGCGAGCAGCAGCGTATCGCCATCGCGCGCGCAATCGTCAACCGCCCGGCGATCCTGCTCGCCGACGAGCCGACCGGAAATCTCGACACCGAGAATTCCAAAGCCGTGCTCGAAGTTCTACGCGATTTGAATCGGAGACTAGGACAAACAGTCTTGATGATTACGCACAATCCTGAGGCCGCGGCATATGGGCATAGGACAGTGCAGATGCGCGATGGCAAGATCGTAAATTAAAAGGAGCGCGTGTTCCTAACCGTGCCTGGCGGAGCTAAGCTCCATACTGCGCGCTTTCAACGACCGCAGATGGCTCTGATGCTCTTCGTAGAGGGTTCCGAAGCCAGCCCAGAAGTAGCCCATCACAAAAAGCAGCAGGAATGGCGCCGCGAAGAAATTGAAGGTCTCGATGGAAAAGATCACCATCGCCACAAAGTAGCATCCCACCGCAATTTCGGCGTACGGCAGCCACCCGCTACGGCGCTTGTATTTCTTATTTTCAAGATTCATCACCGCGCCGCCGATATTATATTTCGGTGTACGCGCGAATGCGGTCTCAACGCCAAAGAGCGCTTCCAGAACGGCGCGCGTGTTGATGATCGTTAACGCTACTCCAACCGCCATTAGCATCGGAAGAAGGAATACCGTACGCTTCCAGTTTTTGGGATATAGCTCGCGCTGCGCCACCACGTAAAACAACGAGATCGACCAGAAAGAAGCCGCGATCAGCGGCAGGTCGATAAACAGCATTTGAAACGGCCCCATGTAGAACCGCACAATCATCACCGGCAACATCAAAGCCGAAACCACGATCATCAGCGGGTAAGAGATATTGGGCGTCAAATGCATGACCGCCTCGATCTTTTGCCGCGTGGTGATATTGGATTTTAAGATCGCCGGAAGCAGCTTTTTCGCTACCTGCGTCAGTCCCTTGGCCCATCGTGATTGCTGCACCTGGAATCCGTGCATCTGCACCGGCAACTCCGACAGGCAGTCAAGCCCAGGCAGGTAGACAAATCGCCAACCCTTCAGCTGCGCCCGATAGCTCAAATCGGAGTCTTCCGTAAGCGTGTCGTGTTGCCAGCCGCCGGCGTCCGCGATCATCGACTTCCGCAGTATGCCCGCCGTACCGTTGAAGTTGAAGAAATATCCCGCTCGCGATCGCGCTCCATGCTCAAGAATGAAGTGCCCGTCGAGCAGAACCGCCTCCACTTCCGTCAGGAAATTGTAGTCGCGATTCAGATAACTCCAGCGCGTCTGGACCACGCCCACTTTATCGTCGGCAAAGTGGTGAATCGTTCGCATCAGAAAGTCGGCCGGTGGGCAGAAATCGGCGTCGAATACCGCTACAAACTCACCCGTCGCGGTTTCCAGTCCCGCTTGTAAAGCCCCCGCTTTGAACCCATGGCGGTTGTCGCGATGGTGGTATTCAACCGGGTAGCCCATGTTCTTGTAGCGCTCCACCAGCGCCTCGGCAAATGGCGCGGTATCGTCGGTCGAGTCGTCCAATACCTGAATTTGCAGCAGGTGCTTCGGATAATCTACCTTGACCGTCTCTTCGATTAGCCTCTCCACCACGTAGCGCTCGTTATAGAGCGGAAGCTGGATCGTGACTGGCGGCAATGTCTCAAAACGGCGTGGCGGCTCCCCGGTAGCCTTCTTCTTATATTTGAAATAGGTACGGATCACATCGTAGCGATGCAGTCCATAAATGGACAGCACCACCAAAATGCTGAAATAGGGGATCAACATGGCCCAATCGAACCACGCCATCTGGTGGGCGTTCGAGAACGTATCGTCGAACAGAGCGCGCACCACCTTGTTCGTGCTCGAGGTCAAAAGAATCGCCCACGGAAAGCTTGCTGCCATAGAAGAAGGAGCCTGGAAAAACAGAATTCGAGTAGAGAGCTCCAGGCTTGCCGCTCTACAATTTAACACGTTATGCCGTGCCGATTTTTCGGCTCCGGTTTCTCATTTGGCCTGATTCTTATAGATCTGGCCGTCTTTCATGACAAACATCACTCTTTGGGTGACCTTGATGTCGTCGACGGGGTTCCCTGGTACCGCCACCAGATCCGCCAACCTGCCGACTTCCAGCGTTCCCGTACGGTCCGCAACGCCAATCAGTTCGGCATCTACCGAAGTACCCGCTTTCAGCGCATCTATCGGCTTCATTCCGCAACTCACCAATTGTTCGAACTCGCCTGCGTTCTTCCCATGCGGATAGACTGCCGCATCCGTGCCTAAAGCAATCTTGAGCTGCATCTGCACTGCCTTCGTCACCGTATCGTGAAGGGATTTCATCGCCAGCCGCGCCTTCTTTTCGATGGGAGGGGGCATGTAGCCGTCCGTGAGACTCTGCTTCAGCCCTTCCGCCGCCATCATTGTGGGTACGTAATAAATGCCGCGCTCCTTCATCATGCGCATCGCCTCTTCGTCTAGAAACGTGCCGTGCTCAATCGAATCAATACCGGCCCGAATCGCTCGCTTCGCGCCGGTTGCCCCGTGCGCGTGCGCCGCGGTTTTGCGGCGCAGAGTGTGCGCCTCGTCCACTAACGCGTCGAGTTCGGCTTGCGTTAGTTGCGGCGTGTCCACATCGTCGGTAAGCGAGAGCACCCCGCCGGTAGCACAAGTCTTGATCACATCGGCGCCGTATTTAATGTTGTATCGAACCGCCCGGCGCGCAGCCTCTGGACTATCGATCACACCGTCTTCGATGCCCGCTTCATGCCCAAAGAGATTGGGGATGAATCCGGCTTGCGGGTCGCAATGTCCGCCCGTCGCGCCCAGGGCGTGCACGGATACAAGCATGCGCGGCCCAGGGATCTTTCCGGCGTTGATGGCATTGCGTAAACTGACGTCGATGAGATCCTCCGAGCCTACGTCCCGAACGGTGGTGAACCCGGCCATCAGCGTAATCCGGGTAATTTCAGAGGCGATCAGCGCGCGCTCCGCCACCGGCTTCTTTAGCAGATCCATTTCGCCCTGGCGATAGTCGGCGTGATAGGGGTCGGACAGATGCGTGTGCGCATCCATAAATCCGGGCAGTAAAGTGGCATCCCCTAAGTCGATGGTCTGCGCGCCAACTGGAATCTTGGCACTCGCGCCCACCCCGACAATTTTTCCGCCCTCTACCACTACCACGCCAGGCGAGACGATGCGATCGCTCTTACCGTCGAACAGGCGTGCGGCCTTGACGACAATTGGACCATCGGCCGCCATCAAAACTCCCGCAGCACTTAGCATTGCGATGCCGAGCGTCACCGCCGTTACTTTCTTCATGAGGGTTATCTTACCCTGACCTCTCCCGGTGCCTGCGGGGGATCATGGCGAGACAAAATTACAGACTGCTCAAAGGAATCGAGGTGGGCCCAATTGGGGGTTGGCTGGATCTTCGTCATAAATCAATTTCAAGCGCTGCTGAAACAGTTGCATCCGCCGCCGGAAGAAAAGCAGACGGAATCGGGCGATGACGCAACGGTTAAACGCCGCTGAGGCGCTCACTGGAACTGCGGCTTCCCGGCAACTTTTCAAAGGAGAGAAGAAGAAGGCGGGACTGCTGGTGCGAGCGCTGCCGCACTGATTGACCTGCAAGCTGGCTTCACGCGTTTTGGCGCCAGGCGTGCTCAGTAGGGAAGGGTGGGCCATTACAGATTAGATAAAGCGCACAAATACACGGCGTTTAGGTGACCCTTCTAAACAAAACAGACATAGTTGGTAAACAAGTGGACAAACTTCAACCCAATGACGACCCCAGAAAGCGGCCACTCTTGTCGGCCGCCCAACTTCAAGTGATCAGGCGCGTTCCCGAAAGGACGACGAAGAGGATGATAACGCCCCGCGAAGCGTTCGAGAATCTCTTTAGACGCCCGGCGGAGTCAATGCCGCGCTCCCCTTCCGCAACTGGGCCGAGCAGACTGACGCCCTTTAGATCCCTGTCGTGAACTCCGTCCGCCTGCGACGCGCTTATGGAAATGCTTGCGGAAGCTGCGACGGCTCACCAGTAGAAGGGTTTTCCACCCACCATTCATATCGGGCGGCCCGCTGAATGGCTGTGAGACGGCAGTTCCGTTGCAGACCGGATAGATCTGCGGATTCGCGACAATAGGACATGGGTGCGAAGCTGCGGCCCGTAACTCAACGTTCGCGATGGTTTGGTAGCCGTCACTCAACTCCGGCCTTACCCCACAACACTCCGTTGCCGACGGAAAACACGCGCGATTGCCTGCCGCCGCAACCCCCTGCGATGACTTTCATGCGCATCTCCTCTCCGACTGAACTCTAGGAAGGATATCGTACGCCGTTCCACCGGGTGTTCGTATTTGCCCTGCAAAAAGTCCTCCTACATGGGAGTCATGGGATAATCGCCCAATGATTCGGCGATTTACCGGCCTGTTATGCCTTGCGCTTGCCACCTGCGCGGCGTTTCCTGCGACGGCCCAGCCGCAGGCTCCGCACAACGGACAGCGAGTGCGTCGGCTCTTGATTCATAACGCCACTGTCGTCGACGGCAACGGCACACCCGCGCGTGGCCCGCTCGATATCGTCATCGAGAACAACATCATTCAGCAAGTGAGTCCTCGCGCCAACCTGCAAGCCGATGCCGTGATCGACGCTACCGGTAAATACGTGCTGCCTGGTCTGATCAATAATCATGCGCACCTGCAAGAAGAGCGCGCCGGTAACGCCCAGCCCATCGAATATGAGCTCAACATCTGGCTCGCTTGTGGCATCACCACCATTCGCGACGTAGGCAGCCCCACGCCGCGCGCGCTCGCGCTGCGCAAGATGTCGGCGGAAGGCGAGATCGCCGCTCCCCGCATCTTTGTCTATCCCATGTTAGGCAACGTGCGCACGCCGGAAGACGCGCGCGCCCGCGTCCGGTCGCTGAAGCAAATGGGCGCGGATGGCATCAAAATCCTTGGCATCGACCGCGATCTCATGCAAGCGATGGAGGATGAGTCTCATAAGCTGGGCATGCGCATCGCGCACCACGTGGGCGTGGAAGAAACCAATGCCTGGGACGATATTCGCTTCGGAACTACCTCCATCGAACACTGGTACGGCATCCCCGATGCGGCGATTCCCGATGGCGCGCAGCATTTCCCGTCCAGCTACAACTACAACAACGAGGCCGACCGTTTCCGTTACGCCGGTCACCTATGGCGCGAAGCCGAACCCGCACGGCTAACCAAAGTGCTGCAGGGGATGGTGGACGCGCATGTCGCCTGGGACCCGACGCTCGACATCTATGAGGCCAGCCGCGACCTGCAGCGTGCCCAAACGCAACCCTGGTTTGCCGATTTCCTGCATCCCACGCTGGAAGAGTATTTCCGCCCCAATCTCGCCAACCACGGATCGTACTTCGTCGATTGGACCTCTACCGACGAAACATATTGGAAGGAAGATTACCGCATCTGGATGGCTGCCCTGCGCCAGTTCGACGCCCTGGGCGGCCTGATTGGCATGGGCGATGATGCCGGCTTCATTTACCAGATGTATGGCTTCGGTTTGATCCGCGGCATGGAGTTGCACCAGGAGGCAGGCTTCTTACCCGTCAAGATCATCCAGCAGACTACCGGCAATAACGCCAAGATTCTCGGCCAGGAGGATCGGCTGGGCCGCATCCGCGCGGGGTGGACAGCCGACCTGATCGTCGTCAACGGCAACCCACTGGAAAATCTAAAGGTGCTTTATCCCGGTTCGTCCAAAGGCGGCGTGGAATGGACCATCAAGGACGGCATTCCCTACCACGCGCCCGAATTGATGGAGAAAGTAAAGCGCATGGTGGCCGACGCACGCAAAAGTGCGAAGTAGCGCTGAGCGCGCTACTTCAACACTTCCTCAAAATACACCAGCGCCCGCGGATCGCGCGAGTTTTGCAGCGTGCTCATCACCTGCTTGCGGACTTGCGGATCCTTGGTCGTCTTGATCACCTGAATCAGCAGCGGAATACCTTCGCCGTCCGGCAGAGAATTCAAGGTAGACAGCGCACGCCGTTGCACCGTGACATCGGGATCGTCGATGGCCGCCCGAAGGGTATCGAGGATCTTTGGTTCTGGGCGGCGGGCGAGCGTTCCCACGGCCTGCGCACGCAACTTTGGATCGGTATTGCGCCGCGCCGTCTCGAGCAGCAGATCGAGTGCGCCAGGGTCCTTGCTCGATCCTAGCGCTTGCACAGCTCGTTCCTTTACGCGCTCATCCGTGTCGTTGGCGATCAGTCCCTTCACCACGTCGAAGCCGTGATGGCCGCGCTCGGTAGCGAGCAACGAGACTGCGCGCTGTCGGATCGAAAGCGGCTGCTGCGTTCCCACAAACCGGTCGAGCGCTTGATCCGCCGACGCGTCGGCGTGTATCGCAATCGCCCCCATCGCGCTCGAGCTGCCCGGCTCCCGCTCGCTCACCAGCGTCGTCAGCAGCGCCACGCTCTGCGCCGGCTGAACGTCCGTCAGCCAGTGGAACGGGGCGCCGCCCGCATCGATCTCGCAATCGGGCGAAACGTAGCGCAAACGGCTCACCGCGCCTTGGTCGATACGGATCAGGATGATCGCATGGTCGGGCTGCTCCAAATGCACGACACCCTGGCCCGGCCCACCCTGTCCGTCGCGGAAGACATATTCGCAACCCAGGTTCCCGTTGTTCGTGCGCACCGCGGGAACCGCCCAGCCGATCCACGCCGGCTGGGGCTGCGCCGTGAGCAGCGGCCTATACGCGCCTTCCAGGCCGGCGCTGGCCGATTTCGTGTCGAGGTTCGCATTCACTAACAGCTTCGGCTGCGCCGAGGCGAGAGAAGCGAAAAGCGCCGCCGCAGCGGCCCAACCGCATGCTGTTTTCATTTGCTTAGGATCTCCATGTACAGCTCATTGGCTTCCGCAGTGTGCATGTTCTGAAGATGGTTCAAGATCGTCTTCTTCATCTCGAAGTTCGATTCCTTGTGAAACAGGTCAACCAGGGCCTTTGCATCCCGGCGGTTGGCGATCTCATTGACGATCTGGCGCTTCACCTGCGCGTCCTGCTCGGAACCATAGAGATTGGTCATCGCGTCTCCCAGGTTGGCGGGCTTTTGCGACGCCAGCACCTGAATTGCCCGCATTCGAACCTTAGGGTCTTTATCCGTGCGCGCGACCTCGGTCAGCTTTTCCGTGTTTCCACCGCGATACATCGCATCCAGAATCTGGAGCTTGCCATCTACTGTGGTTTCGCTTTGAAAAAGCTGCCAGAGCGCGGCGTTGCCCGGCACTTCGCCGATGCCGGAGATCGCGTCGCGGCGAAGGGAGGAATCCTTTTCGGCCTTGTAGATCTGCACCAGATGATCGGTGTCGTTGTTGGAGCGGAGCGCGCTAATGATCTCGCGCTTCACCGAAGGGTCGCTGGTGGAATTATAGATTTCGTACAGCACCTGGGTGCGGTTCGGGAACTGCTTGTTTCCCAACATGTACTGCACAGCCGTGAGTTGTAGGTCGGGGTTGCTGTTGCCGCGCGCAATCTGCTCCAGCAACTGCTGCGCCTGAGGCGAAGTATTTACCGCGAGAACGTAGACCGCCTTTTTCTTGAGCTTGGGCGAAGCCGGGCCCTTGAGCAGCTTGTCGAGAAGCGGAAACGCGCGCGCCGGATCAGTCTGCGCCAAACCGTTGAGCGCCATCAGCTTCAAATCGTCGTCCGATTCGCTTTCCGGCGAAACCGGTTTGCCGGCCGCCTGCTTCACTTCGAGGTCCAGCGCCTTGGCGTCTTCCAGCCAGTGGCTGGCGGGGAACGAGGTGCGCAGCTGCGCGAGGGTCGCCACCGCTTCGTCCCTGCGTCCCAGCTTATTCAGGGTATACGCCTTCCAGTAGAGAGCGCCGTCCACATTCGGTCCTCCGCGCGACACCACTTCCGAGAAGTAATCGAGCGCCTGGTCGTATTTGTGGTCGTCAAGCGCTGACTGCCCCCTGCCATAAAGCGAATTGTCGTTGCGATACCTCATAGCTATTGGCGCAGCCCCTCGACCTTGGGCAGAGAAATCGAAATTGAAATTGCCAATGGCGGGGACTGGGACGTGAAGATTAATGCGGGCGTCTTCGGCAGCCTTGCGCGCCTGCTCGCGAATCTCTTGCTGCATTTCCTGCTGCATCTCTCTGCTCTGGTCCCTTGCCTGCTGAGCAAGTTCCCGCGCCTGCTCCGCCACCTGGCGACTTATCTCGCGAGCGTCTTGATCCTGCTCCAGAAAGATCGCTCGCGCCGGCATCGGCGTCGGCGCCGCGAAAGGCGTTGGCGGTGCTGGAGCCGCCAACAGCGCGCGCGGCGCCGGCGCAGCGGCGGGCGCGGGCATAGCGGCTTCGGCCGGCGGCGCGGGAGGCGCCGGCGGCGCATCCTGCCTGGCTGCCGCAATACCGGCTGCAAGGCCCAAAATCGTCACGAATCGTAGAGAATATTTCATCGTTGTCACCTTTTACAGCGCACGCCTGCCGCTATTGGCGGCGGGCTGCGCGTTCTTTCCTTCTTGAGTGCGGACCTTCGATCCGAGCACTCGAATCTTGAATAAAATTCCTTCAGCCTTCAGCCGTTCACGCAAACCTTCCAACTCCGCCGGAGAGACTTCCGAGGGCCCGCGAGCGATATCCAGCAAAACCCGGTCGATCTCATCCAACGTACCGGCCACGGCGGTGTTGCCTGTGTGCTCCGCCGTCTGCCGATAGAGGCGGCTCTCACTTACCAGATCGGCCGCGCGTTCCTTCTCGAAGGAGATATCCAGCTTGCCCTTCGGATCGGCGTTGGCCAATTCGATGAGCACCATCTGCGACCGTTCCAGGTAATTACCCACCGCCACCAGCAACACCCGCTCACCAACCTTCGGATCGGCCGCCGCCGTAACAACCGGCGTGCCGGGCAACTTCGAGGATGCGCCTGGCTGATAGTGACGCCCTGCATAGAACGCCGCCACCAGCAAACAGGCCATGGCCGCGGCGGTCGCTGCCCAGCGCCACTCGAACGACGGTAGAAACGCGCCCAGCCGTTTCCGCCGCGCCGGGATTGCAGGGCTGATGCGGCGCCAGACCTCGGCGCCATATTCGGCGCCGCGCTCGGGCACGGGAAGGCTGTCGACTACATTAAGTACCCGCTGCAGAGAAACATACGTCTCCCGGCAATCCTGGCAGTCTTCCAGGTGCCGGTCGGCCAAAAGAGCATCGCCCTCTTCGCCGTAGTAATGCAAAACCAATTCTTCTTCCGTTAGGTGGTTCATTTTGCTGCACTCACGAGCGGTTCTAACGACCGCCTCAATTTCTGCACCGCGCGAAATACGCTGTGCTTCGCCGCGCCCGGCTGGCACTCCAACACGCGGCTCACTTCCTCGATACACATGCCTTCAAAATGGCGCAGCACGAATGCCGTCCTTTCGTTAGCGCTCAATTCTTCCATTGCCTCCAGCACCCGCTCCCTCACCTCGCCGCTTAAAGCCATCCGCTCCGGCGTCGGGTCGTGCGTGGGCAGCTGCAGTACAATTTCTTCCGTCCCGTCTTCCCCCGCCGCCACGTGTTCCGAGCGCCGCTTGCGCGAACGCACCAAATCGAGCGAACAATTAGCGGCGATGCGGTAAAGCCATGTACCGAAAGTGGCTCGCTCATCGAACTTGCCAAGCTGCTTATAAGCGCGCAGAAAGCTTTCCTGCACAACATCTTCCGCGTCTTGTTGGTTGCCAGTCATACGAAAAGACAGTCGGAACAGAGCACGGCTGTGACGCTCCACCAGCACCCGAAACGCGTCCGAATCCCCGGTGCGCGCCCTGGCGACAAACGTTGCATCTGTCGGCTCCATCCAGCTGTCCGTTAGACTATTGTGGGCAAAAGTGGTTAGCAAAGGCGTAGCGTCGGCGTACGGGGAATCCCGCGCCTAAGCCACTCGTCGCCTAAGAGACCGCTGCGGCGTGGTGCACCAGCGGCAATTCGATATAAACCTGCAATCCCGGCTGCGCATTCTGGGCCCAAAGAGCCCCGTGGTGCACCCCTACCGCGCGTTTTGCAATCGCCAGCCCTAAACCGGTCCCGCCGGTCGAACTGTCGCGCGAATCGTCCACCCGGAAAAAGGGCTGAAAAATCTTCTGCAGCGCCTCTTCGGGTACTCCCGGACCGTGGTCGCGCACCGATATCCGCGCCGTATCTTTCCCGCGATCGACCTGTACGTCCACGGAGGATTCCCGGGGCGCATAGCGAATCGAGTTGCGAACTACGTTCTCGATCGCACGGCGCAGCAGCTCCCGGTCTCCCCGTACCTCCAATATCCCCGAGTCCACGAGGTCGATTCTACAGCCTCGCGCCTCGGCCTCCACCTGGCAATCCTCTACAACCTCGTCGACCAACGCGTCCAGCCTCAACTCCTCGAGCGAAGTTGCCGACGGATCGCCCTCTGCCCGCGTAACCTGCAAGAGGGCCCCCACCAGATCGGTAAGCCGCTGAATCTCTTTCTTAAGCCGGGTCACGGCGGCCTCGCGATTTTCAGCCGTACGCACCAGTTCGGCAGCGAAGCTCAGCCGCGCCAGCGGCGATCGCAACTCGTGTGAAACATCCTGCAGCAATCTGCGCTCCGCTGAGAGCAGCGTCCCAATACGCTCCGCCATGCGATCGAACGCGCGGCTGAGGTCCCCAATCTCGTCCTTGCGCGCCGATTGAACGCGCGCCGCAAGATCTCCCGCGCCAAAGCGGTCTACTGTCCTCGCCAGCGCATGCAGCGGCGAGGCAATATTGAGCGCTAACAGCCAACACACCAGCGCCACCGCGCCAAAGATCAACGCATAGTAAGGCAGATAACTCTGCCATTCCATGGGCGGTGGGTTCACTTCCACAATCCAGCGGTATAACCCATCGGGGGATTTCGCCATCAAAATCATGGGGCCGCCCATGCCGTTGGGACGCGCGCCCTCCGGTTGCGCCGCCGCAACCAGTGCCGAATGGTTCTCACCGCTTAGCAGATCGCGGCCCCTTGCATCCGTAAGATAATGGCGCCCGCGAACGTAGCGATGAAGCCGTTCGATAAAGAGACCCAGTTTCGCCTTGCCGCCCGCTTCGTATGCTTCGCGCGCCTCCTCCAACTCCATGCTTTGGATCTGACCAAACTGGCCGGTTCGGTGACTGGCTTGAAAGGAGACTACCCGCGTCACCCCGACGAATGCGATCAGCGACAGCACCAGCGTCGCAAACGACCAAAGCGAAATCTTCGCGTATACGGACCTCACGGTTCAGCCTCCGTACCCGTGGCGAATTGGTATCCTACGCCCCGGATCGTCCGGATGAGTGTCTCGCCCCCCCATTCAAGCTTCTTGCGCAGGTGGCTGACATGCACGTCGAGCGAACGTTCATAGGGCGTTGAGGGCCTTTGATGCAACGCTCCAGTCAACTCATCGCGCGATACCGTGCGCCCCGCGGCGCGCACCAGGATCTCCAGAATGTCGAACTCCAGCGTGGTAAGTTCCACCGCCTCATCGCGCCGCCAGACTTGCCTGCTTTGCGGATTCATTCTCACCGCGCCCGCCTCAATCGTCTGAGGCGCCGCCTCGGACTTTCCCGCTCTCCGCAACACTGCCCTGATCCGGGCCAGCAACTCCTCCGGGCCGAATGGCTTGGGCAAATAATCGTCCGCGCCGGAGTTCAGCCCCGCTACGCGGTCTGCTTCCGCCGTTCGCGCCGTCAGCATAATCACAGGAGTTTCGCTACGCTTTCGTAGCTGCCGCAGAACCTCAAAGCCGTCGAGCACGGGCAGCATGACATCCAGAATGATCAGATCGAATGCGCCATCGATGGAGCGCGCCAGCCCACGCCGCCCATCATGCGCCGTTTCGATTTGAAAACCCTGCTCCGCGAAGTAATCGCGCATCAGGCAACACAGGTCCGTGTCGTCCTCAATGAGCAGAATCGATCTCGAAGTCCGTTCCCCGTCTGGCATTTCCCGTCCAGCATCCTTTTTAGCGCAAACGGAGGCTTGCAAACGCCGCTTTTACAAAACTTAAGAGTGGGAACGGGTGCCATACGTTCTACTAGAATCTATGGAAGCCAGCCCTGTTTTTTGTGATCCGAAGCTATATCGCGGCGCCGTAGCTCGTCGTTTTCGGCATCACGCGCTTCTGCTACTCGCCGCGATCTTTGTTACGGGCGCCTCTGCTCAGCAGTCGACCGGAACCGTCAAGGGAACCTTGGCAGATAGCTCGGGAGCCGTAATCCCCGCAGCCTCATTGACGCTAAACGGCAAAAGCGGCAATCAAAGCGCGCAGTCGCAGGCCGACGGAGCCTACATATTTTCTGGTTTAGCCCCAGGGCCTTATACGGTATCCGTTGCCATTCCCGGATTCACGCCGTTTTCCCAAGCAGTGAATGTGAGCGCCGGCAATATCACGCAGCTACCCATTCAATTGGCCATCCAAACCGAGACGCAGAAGGTAACCGTAGCGGCCGAAGCCGGGCCCACTATCACCGTTCAACCGGAAGACAACGCCACTGCCATCGTCATGAAAGGGGCTGACCTCGATTCCCTGCCCGACGACCCCGATGATCTCGCGAGCGCTTTGCAAGCCTTGGCCGGCGCGGGAGCCGGTCCCAACGGCGGACAGATTTATATCGATGGGTTCAGTGGCGGCCAATTACCCCCCAAAGAATCGATCCGCGAAATCCGCATCAATCAAAACCCTTTTTCCGCCGAGTACGACCGCATCGGCTTCGGCCGCATCGAAATCCTGACCAAGCCGGGAACCGATAAACTCCGCGGCTCGTTCATGTTCTCGGACGGGGACGGAATCTTCAATGCCCGAAACCCGTTCTCCAACAACAAGCCCGATTTCTCTACGCGCATGTATAGCGCAAACGTAGGCGGCTCGTTGTCTAAGAAGGCCTCTTTCTTCATGGACTTCAACCGCCGCGACATTCAGAATAATGCTCTTGTCGTCGCTCAGTATTTCGATCCCGCAACGCTAACGGAATCGAACATCAACACGTCGGTCCTCACGCCCAATTCCTTCATGATCATTGCGCCCCGTTTCGATTACGCTCTTTCCGCCAATAACACGCTGACCGTGCGCGTGGAAGAGCGCTTGAATTCCTCGCAAAATGCCGGTGTGGGCGGAACCAGGCTCCCCGCTCCTTATTCCGAGCTGTCATATGACAGTAAAGGCAACGGGCAAAACGTGATGGTGACGGAAAGCTCCATCCTGAGCAGCAAGGTGGTCAACGAGACCCGGTTCCAATTCTTTCGTAACTGGAACGACACGCCCGGCAATATGATTCCTCAAATTAATGTTTCGGGCGCGTTTGTTACAGGCGGCAACGGCTTAGCCAATACGCACGATCTGAGTAAGCACTTCGAACTGCAAAACAATACCTCTATCGCTCACGGTACGCAAACCATTCGCTTTGGCGTACGCGTGCGGCGCGATAGCGATCAGAGCAGCCAGCCGGGCGGCTTCAATGGAAGTTTTAGTTTTCTGGGTGGCGTCGAACCTTTGTTGAATGCCGCCAACCAGCTTGTCTACGACGGAAGCGGTAATCCGGTCACGACAACACTGACTTCTTTGCAGCAGTACGAACGCAACGTGCAACTCTCACAGGCTGGGCTCAGCCAGACGCTGATTCAAACGCTCGGAGGCGGGCCCTCGCGATTTAACATTCAGGCCGGCCAATCGTATATCAGCGCCGACCGGTGGGATGCCGGCCCTTTTATTCAGGACGATTGGCGCGTCAAGCCGAATCTGACCGTGAGCGCCGGTATGCGATATGAGGTCCAGACCTTGATTGGGGGCCACAGCGATTGGGCTCCTCGGCTGGGCTTCGCCTGGGCTCCGGGATCCGCGCGCAACGGCCAGAGGAAGACAGTAGTCCGTGGCGGCTTTGGAATCTTTTATGATCGCGTTGGGCTCGGCCTGTTCGAATCCGCGGCATTGAACAATGGCGTCAACCAGCTTCAATACACCGTTTACAACCCTACGTTCTACCCCAATATACCGGCGCTATCTACGCTCAGCGCTGGACAAAACACAATTCTTAGAGTCGACCCCAAGCTGCAAGCCGATTACAGCATGCAAGGCGCGCTAGGCGTCGAACGCCAGTTGCCGCGCAACACTACCGTAGCGCTCACTTACTCCTTTAACCGCACGGAACATATGGCGCAATCGGTGCCAATCAACACTCCGTTGCCAGGCACCTTCAATCCATCCTTGCCGCTGAGCGCCTCCAATGGTGTTTTTCCTTATGGCTATTCGGCAGGAACAATTATCGAAGACGAGTCCGGTGGACACCTTCACCAGCAACTTCTCTCAGCCAATTTCAATACGCGATTCAACAGCCGGATCACGCTATTTGGGAATTACCAGTTAAATTACGCCACCGACCTGCCCTCGTCGCCGTCCGATCCGTATGACTTCCGGCTGGATTGGGGCCGTTCCACGCTCGATCGCCGTCATAACTTTATCGTTCTCGGCAACATCGTCGCGCCGGCGAAGATCCGCCTGTCGCCCTTCGTCACAGTTCGCTCCGGTCAGCCCTATGACGTCCTTTCGGGCGTTGATCTCTACGGCGATACGCTGACGAATGCGCGCGCGGTAGTTGCGTCCTCCGCGACATGCGCCGGGGTCGTACGCTCGGTAAATACGGTCTGCTCGCCGTTCGGCACCTTCGCCTCGACTTACAGCGTGACAAACACGTCCAACCTCGTCTCAAGAAATTATCTGACCATGCCGGGACTTGTCTCGGTAAACATGCGTATTGAGCGCACCTTCGGATTTGGTGGCAAGCCCAAAGGAGCGCAAGCCAGCCAAGGGCCCGGTGGAATGCCGTCCGCCGGCGTCATGGGTATGGCCGGTGGTGGCGGAGGAGGCGGCGGCCGGGGTGGTCCGGGCGGTGGCCCCGGTGGCGGTGGTTTCGGCGGTGGTGGTCCAGGCGGCCCTGGCGGTCCTTTCGGCGGAGGCTCCACTGAGCATCCGTACAACGTAACGCTCTCACTGAACGTCGAGAATATCTTCAATCACGTGAATCCAGGCGGGTACCAGGGCGTCATAACCAGCCCTTATTTCCTGCAGGCAACCTCGGTCAACACCGGATTCGGCGGAGGAGGCCCCGGCGGCGGTCCTGGCGGTGGAAACGCAGCGGACAATCGCCGTTTGCAGTTCGGCGTTCGGTTCTCGTTCTAGGTGAAAGCGACGCGGGAAGTTTTGGCGCGGCGGTAGATCAGCCATCCACTGGCCACCGCGCCAATCGTTCCCAGGGCAATCTTGCCTTCAAAAAGCCATACGTTCGACGTTTCACCCGTTGGGATCACGGAGCAGATCATCGCCATCATCGTGACCCCTGCGCCTGAGAGGGCGCTCAACCGCTTACCTGCCTTCCAGGCGCTGCCGAAGATATAAAGGAACGGGAAGAAGCCGGTCAATACCATTAGCGACACCAGCGCCTGATACGCCGCGCGCATCGTGTCGCCCAGTTGGATCGCGATCAGCAGAAACGACGACACCGCCCCGAACACCACAATGCAAACGTACGGCGTGCCCCAATTCGGATGCACGCGCGCAAAGGCCTTCGGCAGCAGCCCATCCACCCCCGCCGCAAACGGCAGCCGCGATACCGCCGTACCCATGCCGCCGAACTGCCCGATAGCGCTTGCCAGCACCAACAGCGCGAACACCGGGGAGATCCAACCGGCGTGCAATGCGGCGCCCGCCGAATCGGCGGTTTGGGCGAAGCCGTCCAACTCGCTAATGCGTTCGGGCCGCAGGATCACCAGCATGGAAACCGTGCAAACGATGTAGTACACTGTCGTGAACGCCGAGGCGATCCACCCGGCGCGCGGCAGTGTGCGCTTCGGATCGCGGATCTCCCCGCCCATCATTCCAGCCAACTCCAAGCCGGACATCGCATAGGCGATCGTCGACCAGAAGTTGACCGTCTCCCAGTCCCAACGCGGAGCGATATGCATCGCCGTGGCGCTACCTTGCTGCGCATAGATTGCCAACCCAACCGCGGCCAGCAGCCCGCATAGCACCCAAGAAGATGCGCCTCCCAGATTCTCCGTCCACTTTCCAATCTTCATGCCGACCAGATTCGCGCCCAACGCGATCCAGATCGCCGCCAGCGAAATACCAACCAGCAACGTGCGGTTCTCACTCAGACCCAAAATGTGAAACGCCGCGCTGCAATAGAAAATCGACGCGCTGGGGAACCAGAACGCAATCCCGAGCCAATAAAGCCAGAAGCCCAGAAATCCAGCCCAAGGCCCGAAATCCGCGCGCGTCCAGACATACAGGCCGCCCGCGCCCGGATATTTCACGATGAGCGCGCCCACCGCAATCGCCAGCGGCACCACGAACAGGATCGCCCCCAGCAGCCACAAGGTAATGGACCCGGGACCGGCATGAGCAGCCGCCGGAATCCATCGTGTTCCCACGATGCATGTCGTGGCAAACAGCGTGATATCGCGCAGCCCAAGCTCCCGCCGCAACTCCGGTTCAGGCATGCAGTTCGAGTCCGATACGGCGCAGGCCTTCTTTGAGAAACCCCGGCTTGCCGCCGAGCCAGAGCCGCAGGTATCCTTCGAGACCTAAATGCGCGCCCGGCACAATCAACACGCTATGCCTTTCGCGAATACGCTCTGCCAGTTCGTAACTCGGCGTTGCTGCGTGATATTGCACGAGACAGAGTGCGCCCGCTTTCGGATCGCGGAACGTGAGGAAGTCGCCGAATCCTTGCGCCCATTCGCGCATGATTGGTAGGTTTTCCTGCAGAATGGCGCGCGTTCGAGCATAGAGCTTATCGCGGTTTTCCACCGCTACCCGCGCCACAATATCCGATATCTTGTTGGGTCCGATGGTTAGATAATCGTGCTGCGTCCAGCAATCCGCAACCACATCGCTCGGGCCCACAATCCACCCGATCCGCACGCCCGGGATTCCGTAGGCCTTGGAAAGCCCGCTGGTAACTATGACCCGATTGCTCATGCCCCAAAAACTGCGCGTACGTTCGCAATGAATCTCAGCCCCCAGGTATACCTCGTCCGCCAGCAAATACGCGCCCACCTTTTCGCACCGGTGGACGATGCGCCGCATGGCATCATGCGAGAGCACAGACCCCGAAGGGTTGTTCGGATTGGAGAGATATACCAGCCGCGTCTTTTCATTCACCGCGCGCTCGAACTGTTCCCAGTCCGGTTCCCAATCGCGCTCGATCTGAAGGGTGAAGCGCCGAACCGTTGCCCCCAGGCTTTGCGGCACGCCTCCGTACTGCATGTAATTAGGAACCTCAAACGCAACCTCGTCACCGGGCCGGATGATCGCCAGCGCCAACAAATAATTCGCCTCGGACGTGCCATTGGTAACTTCGATGTGATCGGGCGTCGCGCCCGGATAAACGGCTGCCAGCGATTCGCGCAGCGGTATGGTGCCGTTCGATTGACTGTAGCCGAGCGGCATCGAGAGCAGCGCGTCCAGATCAAGCCCCATTTCACCCAATTCACGCAGGCTCACCGGCCGCACGCCGCTCTCGCTCATGTCCATCTCGACGATGTTTTCCCACGTCGATTGCATCCGCTCCATCTCAAATTTTTCGATTTTCATAAACGTATTCGGCGATATAAAGATCTTCCACTCCGAGGCCCGTAAAGTCGGCCACCGAAAACGGCGCATCGGCGATCCGTTCGCTTTGCCCGATGTGCTGCCATTCTCCTAGCCGCGCGCATTGCTCCTGCGAATCGAGCCACACTGTACTCGCGCGGCGAAGGATTTCAGGATCAAGCTCCTGCTTCCCCGGCGAATCCGCTCCAACGGCAGAGATTTGCGTGCCCGGCCGTAAATCCTTCGCGAAAAGTAGCGGCGCACGCGAAACTGTCGCCGTCACAATCAGCAGCGTTTGACTCGCGACTTCTGCCGGTGTCGCCGCGATCGTGACCTCTACATTAGGCAAGAGCCGCGCAATATCCCGGCTGCAGCTTTCGGCGCGATCGCGTGTACGGCCCCAGATCACAATCCGCTCCAGCGGAAGCACCTCCGCGTGCAGCCGGGCCTGCAGACGCGCTTGCACGCCGGTTCCGAGAATACCGAGCGCCGTATCGCCGCGCCCCAGATCCTGTGCAACCATAGCCGCAACCGCAGCCGTTCGCACGTCTGTCAGGTGGCCTTCATCGGCCAACAGCGCGAGAGGCTGGCCGGTTTCCGCCGAGCACAGCAGCATCATGCCGCTCGATGTCGAAATGCCGCGCGCCAAATTATTTGGGAACGTGCTCGCAACCTTCAGCGCGAAGTACTTGCCGCCGCGCCGATAGCTCGATTTGATGTGAACTTCGCCCTGCTCCGGCGCAATATTCAGATGCATGGGCATCGGCATGTCGCACTCGCCCGCGCGGTATGCGACGATTGCGTCCCGCATCCGCGCAATGACGCTGCCGTAATCGAGAATTTGTTGGATTTCGCTAAGCGCGATCACTTCCATGCAGGCGTCTCATTCTATCCTGTTTATGTGCACGTCTCCGAAATCGACACGCCCGCTCTCGTAGTAGATCTCGATATCTTCGAACGCAACCTCCAGCGCGTAGCAACCTACGCCCGTGAGCATGATCTGCGACTGCGTCCCCACGCGAAAACCCATAAATCGGTCTGGATCGGCCGCCGTCAACTCGATCTGGGCGCGGCAGGCCTGACGGTCGCCAAAGTAACCGAGGCCGAAGCCTTGATGGGCGCGGAGCCGCCCGACCTGTTGCTGGCGTACCCCATTCTGGGACGCGTGAAGGTCGATCACTTGATGCGGATCGCGCGCCGGACTCGCGTGACCGTAGCGCTCGATAGTATCGAACTCGCCCGCGGCATCTCCGAAGCCGCGACCCAAGAAATCGGCGTATTGGCCGAAGTGGATGTCGGTCTTGGCCGCGTGGGCGTCTCTCCCGGAGAACCCTTACTCGCCTTAGCGCGCGCAATCGAAGGTCTCCCGCACCTACGGTTCGAAGGCATCACGTTTTATCCCGGCCACATCAAGAGTATGGACGCCGCCGGTCTCGACGCGCTTGCAAAGGTCTCGGCTACAGTTCGATCCATTCTCGATGATTTCTCTACCGCCGGCATCGAGGTAAAAATCGTAAGCGGCGGTTCAACCCCCGCGCTCTTCCACTCGCACGAAGTCGATGGCCTGAATGAGATCCGCCCCGGCACTTACGTCTTCAACGACATGAACACCGTCCGCAGCGGGGCCTGTGCGCTCGAAGATTGCGCCGCGAGCGTTCTCGCAACCGTCGTTTCCACCGCGCGCCCCGGCCAGATGATCATCGACGGCGGGTCGAAGACATTCTCCTCGGACCGGCCCGCGAATGACTCAGGACTACCCCTCGGCCGCCTCGTAGAAGCGCCCGGCGCCCGTTTCCACAAAATGAACGAAGAACACGGCTTCATCGACATTTCAAATGCCGGCCGCGATTTCCACCTCGGCGAGCGCGTTCGCATGATTCCCACCCACATCTGCGTAGCCGTAAATCTGCACGAAAAGATGTACGGCGTACGCGGTGAAACCGTCGAGCGAGTCTGGCAGGTGGACGCGCGAGGGAAACTGCAATAGTAGCGCAAGCCGAACGCTAGCCAAACAAACTTTGCTCATCGCGCGCCGCGTGCCGTACGTGGAGAATTCGGACGATGCCCTTCCCCTCAAGGCTGTAATAGATGCGATACGCCTCCACTACATGACTCCGGATTCCCGCGCGCAGATCGGGCCGCCGACGCCCGATTCCAGGATTTGTTGCGATGAGTTTGAACCGATCGGAAATCGCATTCAGCAGGCGTTCGGCAGATTCGACGCTCCGGTCGCGCGCCACATAAAGCCACACTTCATCTAAATCCGCGACCGCACTCCGGGCAAACCGAATCTGCATCCTGGATTGCGCGCAGTCTTACTCGGAAGCTAGCCGGTTCATTCCCCGCTCGCGAACATCTTTGACCAGATCATGCAGGGCATCGGCTTCGTAATCGACATACGCGCCGCGTTCGATTTCCTCGTTGGCCACATCGATCTTTAGACGAATCTCGTTAGTATGCAAGCGTTCCTCGAGATCCTCGTCGATTAACCGCTGCACGGCCTCACCAATCAGATCGTCAATCGCCGCATACTCACCGCTCGCAACCTTCCGCTGAACCGCGTTCTCCAATTCCGGGCTGAGGGAGATATTCATTTTCGATTCCTGCCTCGATACTATTAGCTTATCTCCGATACGTCACCGTAAACGACCCGCTCCGCCAGTCCCCGCCTTCACAGTGCAAACACACCACTGCGCAAAGCGGCGCGTTCACCGGCTGTCGGTATTTCGCCGACGCGTTCTTCACGCCCGTGTGAACAAACCGCGCGCCGGGCTTAGATTCACGCAAGAGAGCTTCGAGCGGATATTCCAACTGGAAATGCGTGATATCGATTCCAATCACGTCGCAACGCGATTTCTTCAACTCAGCGGCTGTTGCCCAATATGCCGGCCAATCCTCTCTCCACTGAACCATGTCTGAGAAATACTGCCGATCGCGCGGCGCCGCAAACACGCTTTGTGGTCCACGCAACGGACGCACCCAGTTCTCAATGGCAGGCCGGCGCGCGCCATCCAGCAACAACACGCATAACGCCACTTGCAGCCAAACCGGCCGCACGAACGATGCCAATGGAGCACCCAACACAAACAACGGCAGAAACATCCGCGCCATGAACGGTTGCCACTTGAGGTACGCACAGAAGGCGACGAATCCAACCACAAGCGAGAGCGCGTAAAGTGCCGGCAAGCGGTCGCGCCCGCGCACTGCGCGCCACAGCAACACTCCGAAGAGGACTGTCAGGATCACCAGATGCACCCGATTCGGAGCATCGGCCTCGTGGTTTGCGTTGCGCGGCGGCGCGTACGCGCTCCATTTCCACGTGGTCGCCGGGTCGGCCGGGTCGATCCCGAGCCGCCGGTGTGTATCGATTACCGTATCGTATACGCCGCGGTTCCATGCGTCGCCGCGCGCGCCCAATTGCTCGGACGCGTTGCGCAGCAGATTCGAGAGCGTCTGCTTCCAGCCAAAACTCTCGTTGCGCCAGCGAAACTCGTCCGTGCCGAACGACGATCCATACCCCATCGGCGAGCCGCTCAGGTCGAAATTGCGGATGTACTGCGGCAGATTGATCGCGAGGGCGCAGGCCGCAATCCAAGCCGCCGCACGCGCGAAGCGCTTTCCCGAGTCCAACGCCGACCGCGCCAAAATCACCGCCAGCGGCCACGGGGCGAACAGGTACGCGGTCGCTTTCGTGAGCAGTGCCAGCCCTAGCGCGCAGCCCAACAGCGCAGCGTCTTCCGCACTACCCGACGTTCGCCAGCGCAGTGCGAAGTAGACCGCGAGTACCAGCCACAACGCCAGCACGTAATCGTTCTTGGCCCCCGAACTTGCCAGTATCCCGGCAGGAATAGCCACGCAAAAAAGCGCCGCAAAGGCCTGCGCTCGCGGCGGCGCCCCAAATGCGCGCGCAACACAAGACACCGCAACCGCGCTCGCCGCCGACGCGAACCATTGTCCGAAGTTGATGAAATGGTCGCCGCTCGTAAGCACAAAGCTCTGCAGCATGAGGTATTCAGCGAACGGCTGTAGCATGATCTGGTTGAGGTATTGCGTCGGAAAAAAGCGTACGCCACCCTGCTCGGCCCAGAAGAGGACCCGCGGCATGTGGTACGCCATCGCATCTGCGCTATTCGGCGGACAAAAGGCCGCGGTCACCGCAGTCAATCCGAGGATCACCGCGCACGCTAAGCCATACGCCGCGACCACCCAATCCACGCGCGGCGTGCGCATCGGCGCTAACCTGCCGCTTCGCCGCGCGTATGCGAAGCCGGCGAACGCGACCACCATCCACGTGATTGCCAACGGAACGCGCCGCACCAGACCCAACACGCTCAGCGATTCCGTAATCGCCCAAACCGCTACGCCAAAGAGAACCATAGCGCGCAAGCAGCGATCGCGAGAATCCATTCATCTGACGATAATCCATGCGCGCAACGGCTGCTAACCTGGGAAACGGGAAGCGGACTTCAACCGTCTGAAGAACATCGCAATGCGCATGCTTCTAATCGCAGTCTGCTGCGCAGCGCCCTTGGTCGCGGCAGACGATCCAAAAGAGATGGTTCGCCGCGCGCTCGCGTTATTCGCGCACGATGACGCGGTCAGGCTCCAGTACACGTACCTGCAGCGCGACGATGTCCGCATACTGGATGGTTCGGGCGGCCTGAAGCACCGCGATCTGCGCACCTACGACATCACCCCGGTCGAAGGCTCACCCTATCGGCGCATGGTGAAGCGTGACGATCGGCCTCTTCCCGCGGACGAAGAGAAGCAGCAACAGGCAAATCTGCAAAAAAGCATCGAAGATCGCCGCAAAGAGACGCCTGAGCAGCGCCGTCAGCGCATCGCCGATTGGGAGCGGAAACGCCAGACGCAACAGAACGATTTCAAAGAGATCCCCGACGCCTTTGATTTTCATCTCGCTGGCGAAGACGTCATTGACGGGACGCCCGTATGGATTGTGGATGGAACGCCGCATCCGGGTTTCAAGTCGAAATCGAAATCGGCGGCTTACTTCCTCAAGATGAAAGGGCGCATGTGGATCGCGAAAAGCGATTCTCACGCGGTAAAGATCGACGCGGTCACCATGGACACCATCTCGATCGGCGCCTTTTTGATCCGCTTCGCCAAGGGCGGCCACATCGGCGTCGAGTTCTCGCGTGTGAATAACGAGGTGTGGCTCCCAAAACACGTAACCCTGACGGGGTCGGCGCGTCTGCTCCTTGTCAAAGGCTTCCATCTGGATGCCGATTTTTCGTTCTACGACTACAAGAAGTTCTCTACCGAATCGCGAGTTGTCGATTCCGGCCAGTAGCGTCGTGCCAAAGAGTGGCGTCAAAGTCTCGTTTCGCTTTTTCTTTGCCTACGATAAAATAGAGTTATGCGGCTGCTCACTGGACCACCGGGCGCGGGAAAAACGGCTACGATTCTCGCCGAACTCCGCGCGGCCGTGGCTGCGGACGCCGCCAATTCCGTGCGCTTGCTTGTTCCCACCGCTACGCTCGCGCAGCACGCGCGCAATGATCTCGCACGCCAGGGCTTTGTCTTCCCGCATGCCACGGTTCAGACGCTAAACACCTTCATTACCGAATGGTGCGCGGAGACTCCGCAGGTTCCTGAAACCGTCTTTTATTGGATGGTGGAGGAAGCGGCCCGCCGTCTCAACCGCACCGAATTCACCTCCGCGATTGAATTTCCAGGTTTTAGCGCATCGCTGGCGAAGACCATTGAGGAATTCTCCGCCGCTGGCTGCGATAGTGCGCGGCTGGCGGCGCACCTTCCGGACGCGCCGCTCGCAGAAGCCTTCCTAGCCGTCTATCGCGAACTTGACCGCGAGTGGGCGCAGCGCAGCCTCGCCCTGCGCTCCCGCCGTCTCGAAATTGCCGCAAATCGCATCGAAGCGGAAAGTCCAGGCGCCATACGCACGGTTTGGTTCGACGGCTTCTACGCCCTGCCTGAACCCGAATTACGCCTGATCGCGGCGCTCTCAAAGCACGCTGCCGTGACAGTCGCTCTCAGCAATTTCGCCGCAGCGGGAACACGGGCGAATCTGGAGCGTATCGGTTTCACGCCAGCCGAATTGCCGTCGCGGCGCCTGACGCCGCCCGTGGCTTTACTAAAAGCTCCCAACATGGAGCGCGAATCCGAAGAAATCGCGCGCCGCATTCTGGCGCAGGTCGCAGACGGCCGTTCCTTCCGCGAGATCGGCGTTATCGTTCGGGCCGCTGGCGCCTACGTGCCCATGCTCCGCTCCACCTTCGCGCGCTTCGGCATCCCCGCCCGCTTCTATTTCGACACGAATCTCGAGGAGCACGCCGCCATTCGTTTTATCACCGGTGCCTTGGAAGCTATGCTAGCCGGCTGGGATCATTCCGCAACGCTCGCCGCCATGCGCCTGGCTCCGCGTTTCGCCGATTCCAACGCGATGGACCGCTTCGATTTCGCGGTGCGCGAGCAAATTCCCAACGCCGGCTTGGAAGCTCTGCAAACACTCGCGGCGGATGCCGAACCACTGCAGCGTCTCATCATATCCCTTGCCGCACTTGAAGAATGGCGGGGTCTCAGTCTCGCCCCGCGCGATTGGGCAGCGCGATTTCAGACGCTGCGTAATCTCTTCCGCCTCGCGCGTCCAGCGGATCTTGAGAACCATGAACAGGCCTTGCTCTATCGCAGCCAGGCCGCCGCGCTCGATGCTTTTGATGAGGCCGTGGCGGAATCGACCGCTGTTCTCGAAAGCGCCACTGCCGAAGGCGCGCAAGCGACCTTACCCATTGCCGAATTTTGGCGCGTGGTCAAATCCGCGCTTCGTCTCTCCACGCTGCGTGTGCGCGATGGCCGCCGCAATACCGTGCAGGTGCTAAGCGCGCATGAGGCGCGTCAATGGTCGCTTCCTGTAGTCTTCATTTGCGGCCTTACCGAGCGGCAATTTCCCCAGTTTCACCGCCAGGATCCCTTCTTCCCCGAAAGCGCGCGGCTTCGTCTGAACGCTTCCGGCATTCGCGTGCGCACCGCCCAAGGTTTCGAGGATGAGGAGCGCGCGCTCTTTGCAGCGGCTTTGACGCGCGGCTCGTCGATGGTCACGTTGACCTATCCCGAGTTCGATGCGCGCGGCGACCGTAATCTGCCGTCCGTCTTCCTCGAAGACCTTCACCTGCCGCCTGAGGAGAGCCGCGCCGCCAAACCGCGTCCGAAAATGGGACCGATGCCCCGGCCGCGCAAGTCCATCGCCTCGCCGCCGTTGCTCGATTATCTCCGGGAACGCACCGCCCGGCTGACCCCCAGTGGACTCGAATCCTATCTTCAATGCGCTTTCCAGTATTTTGGCTCGCGACTATTACGCTTGAAAGCCGCGCCGAAGCGGCCGAATGAGCGCCTCAATGAAAACTACCTCTTGCAAGGCAATATCGTGCATGACGTTCTCGCCGCGTCTTATACCGACCCAGATCGGTTAGAGAGCGTCTTCGATGAGGTCTTTGAACGCGTCCGGACAGAGAAGCGCATTCCCAACGGCTATCACACCGAACGCCTCCGCAACGCCATGCGGGAAGATCTGCTAACGTTCATCGCTGATGAAGAGTGGCCGCGCGCGGGCTCTCAATCGCAAAGCGAAGAGAAGTTTTTAATTGCCCTTGACCCATCGCTCGAGATCTCCGGCCGTATCGATCGCATAGATCGAGCCGTCAATGGCAAGTCTTACGTCATCGATTACAAGTACAGCGCCGCGCAGCGCACAAAAAGTCGCCTTAAGGATGAAAACCTGCTGCAGGCGCCGCTCTACTATCTGGCAGCAAAGGAAGTCTTCGGCGTGGAACCGGACGGCGTCTTCTATGTCGGCCTGAAGAAGGGCGTGGAATACGTAGGCTGGAGCCACAGCGGCTTCCTTCATAGCCAGCCCATCCCCGCGGACTGGCTGGAGAAGGCGCGTGCCCGAACGCTGCAAGCCGGTCTTGAGATTCGCAGCGGACGAGTGGAGGTGGCCCCTTCGAACCCAGATAGCTGCCGCTTTTGCGATTGCCGCGATATCTGCCGCGTAACCACAGGGCGCGGCATCGCCTCTGGCGCCGGAGAAAGCGCATGAAGGCGACGCGATTCACTCCCGCGCAGCTCGAGGCCATTGATATCTCGAAAAGCCACCTCGATACCTGCGTTGTGGCGGGCCCGGGTTCGGGAAAGACTACGGTGCTCGTCGAATACTTCGGAAGGCTCGTCGCATCGGGCGTCGACCCTCTGCGTATTCTCGCTATTACCTTCACCGAAAAAGCCGCCGCCAACATGCGGGCCCGCCTGGCAAAAGAGTTCGAAGGCGATGTAGAGCTTCGCGCCCTCTTAGAGCGAGCCTGGGTCTTCACCATTCACGGCTTCTGCGCGCGGTTATTGCGCGAGCAGGCGGTGTGGGCCGCCGTAGACCCCGAGTTCACCATCGCCGATGAACGCGATGCCCTGCGTATGCAAAAGGAATCCCTGGACGCGGCGATGGATGAGATTTTCGCGCATGATGCCGAGGCTGTTCGCGCTTTGATTCACGGCCTGTCGTCCCCCGATTTCGAAGAAGACATTCGCTCCGCCTACGACGCCATTCGCAGCAGCGGCGTGGAAATAAGTGAACTAGGCCTTCTGACCGGGCCAATCACTGGACCTGCCACAGGCTCGCAAATTGAAGCCACTCTCAATTGCCTGCGCGACGCTCCGCTCACCGCATGGAACTTCCAGCAAAAACAGCACCTTGCGGAAGCCCAGGGATCGGCCGCACGTATCCTTTCCGCCGCTTCTTCGCGCGAAGCGCTGCTTGAGCTTCAGTCTTTCCCTCTCAAACTGCCCAAGTGCAAACGCAACACGCAGGCTTACGAACTCGCCAAGCAGCTCCGCGATCTTGTACAAGAGTTTAAGTACACGCTCATAACGCGGCACTACGCTCCTCAGCGCGCCCTGCTCATCGATATCATCCGCCGCTTTGACCGCATTTATCGCCAGCGCAAGCGCCAGGCCGGCGCCCTGGATTTCGCCGACCTCGAAGAATGCGCCGTGCGCCTTCTGGAAACGCATCCCGAAGTCCAGGCCCGCTTGCGCTCCCAGTTCGATCACGTCCTCATGGACGAGTTTCAGGACACGAATCCCCAACAAGCGAAATTAGTTCGTCTGATTCGTCCCGCCAACCGATTTTACGCCGTGGGCGACATCAACCAATCCATTTACGGTTTCCGCCATGCCGAGCCCGGCGGATTCGCCGAATATCGCGCGGACGTCGAGACCGGCGGCGGCCATCTGGTCGAATTAGTCGATAATTTCCGCAGCCGCGCCGAAATCCTCAGCGCTGTTCAAACCATCACCCGCGGCTGCCACGGGGTCGAACCGCGCAATCTTGTACCCGGCCGCATTTTCACCGACCAACCGCCATTCGCAGTCGAACTCATCGCAGTGCCTGTCGAGCCTGTCGATGCCGCGTTGCGCATCGAAGCGCAGTGCGTGGCGAGGCGCATTGCCGAGCTCGCCACCGGCGAATGCGAATTCAAAGATATCGCTGTATTAGTCCGCAACACCGAAGTGTTGAACGATTTCGCGGCGGCCTTCGATGAAGCCGGCATTCCTTATCTGGTGAACCGCGGCAGGGGATTTTACGATGCGCGTGAGGTAAACGACCTCGTCCATTTGCTCCGCGTAATAGCCAATCCACTCGATGAGATCAGTCTTGCCGTCGTACTCCGATCACCCCTCGTCGCCGTTTCCGATGAAGCCCTGTTGCGCCTGCGCATGTTGAGCGGCAACATCGGCGGCTCGCTATGGCACGTTACGCCCGAAACGGCTGGCGATTTCGGCGAAGACTATCCTCGTCTCGCGCGCTTTCGCGAGCGGCTGCAGACTTGGCGCGCCCGCCGCGAATATATTTCGTTTGACCGTTTGCTTCTCGAGGCCATGGACGAATGCGGCTACCGCCCCGAAACCGGATCGCGCGGGGCTGCAAATATCGACAAACTGCTCGCGCACGCGCGTGGCGCGTCGGCCAGCATGACGCTTGACCGCTTCGTCGAAGAGCTCGATCAAATCCGCAAATCCAATCCGCGCGAGCCTGACGCGCCACCCGAGGATTCCGCCAACGCCGTGAAGGTGATGACCGTGCACGCGGCCAAAGGGCTGGAATTTCCCGTCGTCTTCGTCGCCGCCATGCACAAAGGGATCGACGCCGATCCCGGCGTTGTGGCATTTTCACCGCGCATCGGGCTCGGCGCGCGCTGGCGCAATCCCGTCGTAAGGGAAGATAAGAACGACCTGTTCCAACACGCCATCCGGCAAGAACGCAAAGTACGGGAATCGGATGAAAGCGATCGGCTGCTCTACGTTGCCATGACAAGGGCCGAGAAACGGCTGGTCCTCAGCTATTCCGGCAAGAAGCCTGCGCAATGGGCCTGCGTTGTTGTGGAGAGTCTACAACTCGACGTCGCCGCGTGCCGTGAGGAAACGCTGGAACAGAGCGCGCCGGATGGCCACACCTGGAACCTGCGCGTCACCGTTACCGACCGCGCGCCCGAGTTGCTCCGCATCCTTCCAAAGAGCGATTCGCTCCAGACCGAACCCGTGGAACTGATCGACGCGCCGGCTTGCACTGGACAGCAGGATGGCAACGCCACTGTGACTGCGCTTGCAAAGTTTGCCAAGTGTCCGCGCGAATACTACCTGGCGACATATCTCGGCTTCGAAGGCCGCCGGCAGAACCCGCACCAGGATTCCGAGACGGAAAGCGACTTGCCCGCCGACGAGCTAGGTGTCCAGGTCCACGCTATGCTGGCGGGCGCCACAGTCGAACGGCCCACACGCGAGGCGTCGCGTCTCGCGCAAGTCTTCCGCGATAGCGCGCTCGGCCGTCGCGCCGCCAAGGCCAAGCGCATTGAGCGGGAATTCGATTTCCTCATGTCCGTCGAAGATCTTGTCATTCGCGGGCAGGTAGATCTCTGGTTCGAAGAGGCCGGCGAGTTGGTAATCGTAGACTACAAAACCGATGCCGTCACCGCCGTGGAGGCGCATCAGCGGGCCCGCGAATACGAGTTGCAACTGAAGCTCTATGCGCAAGCCGTAGAGCGCGTCGCCGGCCGTGCGCCGGACCGCGCCTGGCTTTACTTCCTAAAGCCCAATACCGCGATTGAAGTGAATCTTGAGCCTTCTCTCCTCGACACCCCGGAACAGATTGCGCGAGACCTGCAGGATGCCCAGGCTTCGTTACAATTCCCCATGAACATCGCCGAGCATTGCCGCAGGTGCCAGTTCTACCGCGATCTCTGCCCCGCCGTAGCGTAAGCCCAAAGCAGCATCCATTGTCTTTCGTTTACACTATTCCCCTATAGGAGCCCCCATGCAAAGACTCATTTTCCTGGCGCTGTTCGGCGCGATTTGCGCAGTCGCGCAGCCTCAGGCTTCGAAGATTTCGCCCGAAAAAGAAGCCTCCATGAAGGCCGATTTGGTAGGCCAGATCGACGCAATGAAGAAGCAGGCCCAGGTCATGGTCGATAGCGTCTTCAGCTTCGGCGAACTCGGCTTTCAGGAGTTTGAAACCTCCAAGTATCTCACCGGCATCCTCGAAAAAGAGGGTTTCCGGATTCAGCGCAATTATGCGAACATTCCCACCGCGTGGGTGGCATCCTGGGGCTCCGGCAAGCCCGTTATTTCCCTCGGTTCCGATATCGATGATATTCCGCAAGCCTCCCAGAAACCCGGTGTTGGCTGGCACGAACCGGTCATCGAAGGCGCTCCCGGCCACGGCGAAGGCCACAACTCCGGCGTGCCGCTCAACATCCTCGCCGCGCTCGCCGTCAAGAAAGTCATGGAGCGCGAACACCTGCAAGGCACCATCCGTCTTTGGCCCGGCGTCGCCGAAGAGGAACTCGGCTCCAAAGCCTTCTTCGTCAAAGCCGGCATGTTCAAAGACGTCGATGTCTGCCTCTTTACCCACGTAGCCTCCGCATTCGGCGTATCCTCGGGACCCGCCATGAATCAGAACGGCCTGGTCTCGGTGGAATATATGTTCAAGGGGGAGAGCGCCCACGCCGCCGGCGCTCCGTGGCGCGGCAAGAGTGCGCTCGATGCCGTCGAGCTCATGGATGTAGGTTGGAACTTCCGCCGCGAGCACCTCCGCCTGGCGCAGCGTTCCCACTACGTCATCACCAATGGCGGCGATCAACCGAATGTCGTGCCTCCGAACGCCAGCGTCTGGTACTACTTCCGCGAAGCCGATTATGACCACATCATGGATATGTGGCATATCGGCGACAACATGGCAAAGGGCGCGACTATGATGACCGACACCACCTACACCGAGCGCCTTCTCGGCAGCGCGTGGCCCGGCCATTTCAGCCCCGAGATCGCCGAGGTCATGTCCGCCAACATCCAGAAGGTCGGCATGCCGCAATGGTCGGACGCGGATCAACAGCTGGCGCGCGGCCTTCAGGCTGAGCTAAAAGTTCCCGTCCGCGGTCTCTCCGCGCGTGTCCCCGCGGGACGAGGCGGACGCGCCGCCGCAGCGCCCCCTGCGCCCGCGCCGAATGCCGACGCAAGCGGCGATGACCAGACCGGCGGTCGTGGGGGCCGCGGTGAGCCCACCGGCGGAGGGTCCGACGACATCGGCGACGTTTCGTGGGTGGTCCCCACCGTGACCCTGCGTTACCCCGCCAACATCCCCGGCGGCCCGGGACACAATTGGGCCGACGGTGTTGCCATGGCGACCCCCATCGCGCACAAAGGCGTCATCGCAGGCGCCAAAGCGCAGGCCATGACAATGCTCGATATCCTGACGAACCCCGAGATCGTCCAAAAGGCCTGGGACTACTTCAACAACGTGCAGACGAAGAACATGAAGTACAAGAGCTTCATCCGCGACGGAGACGTGCCCTCCACCTTCCTCAACGCCAAGACGATGGAAATCTACCGGCCGCTCATGAAGCCGCTCTATTACGACCCATCGAAGTACGATAACTACCTCGAGCAGCTAGGCATCAAATATCCCACCGTCAGGCCGCCCGCCAAGTAAAAAACCCGAACTACCCAAGAGGCGCCGAGAAGATCGGCAGTAGCTATTCCGGCGCCTCTGCCTCAAATCCCACTCTCTCTATGGGATAATCGTCACAAGAACCCCCGCATTCATGGATCGCGAATTCATCCGCAATTTCTCTATCATTGCGCACATCGACCACGGCAAATCCACGCTGGCGGATCGTCTGCTCGAGACCACCGGCGCTTTGTCGCAGCGCGAAATGATGGAGCAAGTGCTTGACACCATGGATCTGGAACGCGAGCGCGGCATCACCATCAAAGCCCACGCGGTCCGCCTCAACTATCGCGCCGATGACGGCCAAATGTATCAATTGAACCTCATCGATACGCCCGGCCATGTCGATTTCTCCTACGAGGTCTCGCGCAGTCTGCAGGCCTGCGAAGGCGCCCTCCTGGTGGTAGATGCTTCCCAGGGCGTCGAGGCCCAGACGCTTGCCAACACCTATCTGGCGCTCCATCACAACCTGGAAATCGTTCCCGTAATCAACAAAATCGATCTGCCGGCAGCCGAGCCCGAACGCATCCGCGAGCAGATCGAAACCATCATCGGATTGGACGCCAGCGGCGCCGTTCTCGCCAGCGCCAAACAGGGCATCGGCATCCATGAGATTCTCGAATCCATCGTGCATCTGGTGCCGCCGCCCAAAGGTTCGGCGGACGATCCGCTGCGCGCTCTGATTTTCGATTCCTGGTTCGATGCCTACCGTGGCGTGATCATTCTCCTGCGCGTGGTCGATGGGCGCATCCGCAAGGGCCAGAAGATCCGTTTGTGGTCGAACGGCGTGCAGGCTTACGAAGTCGATGGCTTGGGATATCAGGCGCCCAGAGCAACCCCGTGCGACGAATTGGCTGCCGGCGAAGTGGGCTTTCTCTTCGCCAACATCAAGACCGTCTCCGACGCCAAGATCGGCGATACGATCCTTGATAACGAAAACCCCGCGCCTGAGCCGCTGCCCGGATTTGAAGAGATCAAGCCGATGGTATTCGCCGGCCTCTATCCGGTGGAGTCTCACGAGCACGGCCTTTTGCGCGACGCACTCGAAAAACTGCGCCTCAACGACAGCGCTTTCAGCTTCGAACCGGAAAATTCCGTCGCCCTGGGTTTCGGATTTCGCTGCGGTTTTCTCGGTCTTCTGCATCTCGAAATCGTGCAGGAGCGTCTCGAACGCGAATTCAACATCGACCTCATCACCACCGCGCCCGGCGTCCGTTACCGCGTCACCACCACGGACGGCGGCGTTACCGAAGTCGATAACCCCACTAAGTTTCCCGATCCCTCCGGCATCAAGCAGATCGAAGAACCCATTATTGACGCCACCGTGATCACACGCGAAGAGTATCTCGGCGGCATCCTGAAACTGCTTGAGGATAAGCGCGGCGTGCAGAAGAAGTTCGAGTATATTGGCGGCGGCCGCGTGATGTTGACCTACGAACTTCCGTTGAACGAAATCGTGCTCGATTTCTACGACCGGTTGAAATCGGCCTCACGCGGCTACGCGTCGCTCGATTATCACCTCTCAGGCTTTCGCATATCGCCCATGGTGAGGCTTGACGTCCTGGTGGCTGGCGAGCCAGTGGATGCGCTATCGCTCATCATCCACAAAGATTTCGCCTTCGAGCGCGGCAAAGAGCTGATTTCGCGTTTGCGCAGACTGATACCCCGTCAGATGTTCGAAGTGGCGCTGCAGGCCGCCATCGGAAACAAAATCGTCGCGCGCGAAACGGTTTCCGCGTTACGCAAGAACGTTCTGGCGAAATGCTATGGCGGCGATATCTCGCGCAAACGCAAACTCCTCGAAAAGCAAAAAGAGGGCAAGAAGCGCATGAAGCGCGTAGGCCGCGTCGAGATTCCGCAAGAGGCATTTCTTGCGGTCCTGAAGGTCGGCCAGATCGACGAGGAGGATTAGCAACAACCATGCTTCCCGTTTCTGTTGTTTCCTACCGCGATTCTCAAGGCGAGCGCTTTCGTGAAGGCTGGGAACGCCGCATCGTTTACACCAACCAACTCATGACGGTACTGCTCGACGTCGAGAATGGCCCTTGGCTGTCGCCCGATCCTTACCACTCACATCCCCATGAGCAAACCACCTTCGTCGCCGAAGGCGAAGTGTTGTTTCTGGTGGAAGGCGACGCGCCCCGTCACCTCCGCGCGGGCGATCTTCTCGCAATTCCTTCCGGCCGTCCGCACGCGATCCAGCTGCTCTCGGCGCGCGCACGGCTCGTGGATAGTTTTAACCCGCTCCGCGAAGATTTTCTGAAATAAGCGCATTCTAGAGTGGCCTTGCCTGCACGCGCCCGCGCGTCACGTTATTCTTTATAGTTGGCAGAACTCAGAAGAGTAGTCGTAGCGATTGATGGTCCCGCGGGCGCTGGCAAAAGCACCATAGCGCGCCGCCTGGCCGATCGCCTGCAATTCACATACATCGATACCGGGGCCATGTACCGCGCCGTCGCGCTCTGGGGCTGGCGTCAAGGCGTCGATATGGGCGACATGCACCGCATGGAACAGCTCGCGGTTGCGGCTGAGATCGCTCTCGCGCCCGGCCGCATCGAGCTCAATGGTGAAGATGTCACCGAAGAAATTCGCCGTCTCGAAGTCACCAATGGGGCTTCGAAGATCGCGGTCATCCCCGGCGTTCGGCGCGCCATGGTGGCAAAGCAGCGCTCTATCGGTGAGCGATCCAGCATTGTGATGGAAGGTCGCGATATCGGCACCGTGGTCTTTCCCGAGGCGGCCGTGAAAGTGTACCTCGACGCCCAGGTATCTGAGCGCGTGCGCCGCCGCTTAGATGAAATGCGCGCCAAAGGCCAACAGGTAGACCCCGATGCCCTCGCCTTGCAGATTAAGGAGCGAGATCTTCGCGATACCGCGCGCGCCGATTCCCCGCTCGCTCAAGCGCCCGACGCCGTGTATCTCGATTCCACCCACATGTCCATCGATGAGGTGGAAGAGGCCATTCTGAAAATTGTTCGCGCCCGCCTCGCCAATGGCAAGGAGTACCGTTGAACGATTTGCTTGTGATGAAGTTTGGTGGCACCAGCGTCGGCTCAGCCGAACGCATGCGCGCCTCCGCGCGTCTTGCCGTGGAACAAAGCCGAAAGCGGCCCGTCGTTGTTGTCGTTTCCGCAATGTCGAAGATCACCGATCTGCTGCTCGGCGCCATGCGCCATGCCGAAGGCGGCGACCGCGCCGGTATGGAGTCCAATCTCCAGGCGCTCCGCGATCGCCACGAGCACGCATGCCGCGAGTTGCTGCCTCCCGGCCGTCAATCCGAAGTTCTTGCCAAGCTGGCCGCGCTCATCGAAGAGTTTGAACGCATCGTGAACGGCATGGCCATGCTCAGCGAGCGGCCGCCCCGATCGGTCGATGAAGGCGTTGCCGTTGGCGAGCGGCTTTCCGCCATTCTGGTCTCTGAACACTTGATCGCCGAAGGCATCCCGGCCGAGGCGGTAAATGCCTGGGAGGTCGTAGTCACCGATGCCGTTTTCGGCAACGCGTCGCCGCTGATGGATTCCACGCGCCTGAAGGCTGGCGCGCGTCTGCTACCCCTGCTTGAGCGCGGCGTCATGCCTATCGTTACCGGTTTCAACGGCGCTACCGCCGACGGCCGCCCCACTACGCTCGGACGGGGCGGTTCCGATTTTTCGGCTTCTATCGTGGCCTCCGCTCTCGACGCTGCTGAGCTTTGGATCTGGACTGATGTCGATGGCATCATGAGCGCCGACCCGCGTCTCGTGCACGACGCCGAGGTGATGGATGAGATTACCTACGCCGAGGCCGCCGAACTGGCCTACAATGGCGCCAAGGTCTTACATCCCCGAACGCTCGCCCCGCTGGTGGACAAGAAGATTCCAGTCTGGAGTAAGAATAGCTTCGCCCCTGAGAAACCCGGCACTAAGATCGTGCCGCAAACCAATCATGCCGCCGGGGTGCGCGCCGTGGCATCCATGACCCACGTCGCACTGGTTTCCATCGAGCCTGCCAGCCCTGAGCTCAACGGCGTCCAAATCATGGCGCGCGCCCTCGATGCCGTTGCGCGCGCTAACGTCGAAGTGCTGGTCGTGTCGAGTTCCAGCTATCGGCAGAGCTTCTGTTTCCTGGTCCGATCCGAAGAACTAGACCGTTCGGTCCAGGCGCTCGAATCCGCCCTCGCTCTCGAATTAGCTCACGGCTACCTTCGGCCCATCGAGGTCGATAATTCCGTTGGCCTGCTAGCCGCGGTAGGCGAGGGCATGGAAGGAAAACCGGGACTTGCAGGCCGTATCTTTACAGCCATCTCGCGTGTGCAGGTAAATATAATAGCTATTGCCCAAGGCTCCAGCGAACTCACCATTGCGGTGGTCGTTCGTCGCGATGGTCTCGAAAATGCCGTGCGCGCCGTCCACGCGGAGTGCGGCTTAGGACGCAGGCCACCGGCTCCGGTGTTCCCGTCCGGCCGATTAACCTCGATTCCCGGCAAAGAACACGGGGACTAGCGGGCTGTCCGCGTCTTCGAAGCAGCGCCAGGCGCTTCTTCATCCATTCGCTCGGAAGAAGTGGCCTCCTCCAAAATGCGCTTACCGATTGAGCTCAGCTTTTCATCGGTCTCCTGCTCCTCTTGCAGCGTATCCTCCAACGATGTTGCAATGTCATCCTCTCCCAACTGGCGCGCCATATCGATAACCGCCGTGTATGCCGCAATTTCGTAATGTTCCACTCGCCGCGCTCCGCCGATGATCGCCACATCAAGCACGCCCATCGATTCGTCCTTCTTCTCCTGAATCGCCTCTGAGCTCTCGGAAACAATGCCTTCCATGCCCGCGCAGGATTTGCTCCGCGCTTTCATGCCCATCGATTTAAACGCCTGCTCAAGACGCTCCACGTGCCCCTTCGTCACTTCAAGGTGTTCACGAATCGCCTCGGCTAATTCCTCGTCCTTTGCCGCTTTCGCTACCTTGGGAAGAGCTCGGGTGAGCTGTTTCTCCGCATCATAAAGATCTTGCAGTTCCTCCACCAGAAGCTTTTGGAGGCCGGTCTGTTTCTCTGCCATAATTGCTTCCTCCTCTATATACGGCTATATACGGCCCTGGTCGGCGCCGCCACTTTTCGAGTGTTGCAGGCGTTTCCATTTGCCGCTGTGTCCCCCCTCACGCATGACGCCTCGCGGTCCGTGGCCCCGTGAAGACGCACACCAAAGGCTGCGATAATGACACAAATGTTCCCACGTACTTGCGTTGCGCTCCTCATGCTTGCCCAAGCGCTCATCGCCCAGCCGCCTGCGCGCCAGGGCGCGCCTCAACAGGCCGGCCCGCCGCAGACCATCGCGGAGCGGACAGCCGCGATGAAGAAAATGGCTGGCTATTTCCCTATCTATTGGGAAGAGCGCGCCGGCCGCATGTGGCTCGAAATTGATAAATTCGATACCGAATTCCTCTACATCGATTCCATGCCCGCCGGCATGGGTTCCAACGATCTTGGTCTCGACCGCGGCCAACTCGGCGGATCGCATATCGTCAAGTTCATCCGTAGCGGACCGAAAGTTCTGATGCTTGAGCCGAACTATCGCTATCGTGCCGATAATGGCGATCCGGAAGAGCGGCGCGTCGTAGACGAATCGTTCGCACAGTCGATTCTTTGGGGATTCGAAGTAGCCGCGGAAGATAACGGACGCGTATTGGTGGATGCCACCCAGTTCTACATGCGCGATGCGCACAACATCCCGCAGGCCATTCAGCGCGCGCAACCCATCGGCGGGGGGCGCGGCGGCGCCGGCGGAGGCTCGCTCTACCGCCTCGATAGCAGTCGCTCGGCCTTCTATCTTGCCAATACCAAGAACTTTCCGAAGAACACGGAAGTGGAAACCATTCTCACCTTCACTGGCGACAATCCCAATGGGTTCGTGCGCGAAGTGACCCCTTCGCCCGAGGCGGTCACGATTCGCGAGCATCATTCGTTTGTCGAATTGCCAGGGCCCGGATATAAAGCGCGTGTATTCGATCCACGCGCCGGCTACTTCGGCAGTTCCCATGTTGACGACTCGGCGAAGCTCAGTGAACGCATCGAAAAGCGGGTCATCAATCGGCATCGGCTCGCCAGGAAAGATCCAGGCGCCGCAATTAGCGAACCGGTCGCGCCCATCGTTTACTATCTCGACCGCGGAGCCCCGGAGCCAATCCGTTCCGCGTTGCTCGAAGGCGGCAACTGGTGGAACCAGGCGTTCGAGGCCGCCGGCTATCGCAACGCATTTCGTTTCGAGTTGATGCCGGAAGGCGCGGACCCCATGGACGTCCGTTATAACGTTGTGCAGTGGGTGCACCGCGCGACGCGCGGATGGTCGTATGGCGCCAGCATTACCGATCCCCGCACCGGCGAAATCATCAAAGGCCAGGTTACGCTTGGCTCCCTGCGCGGCCGGCAGGATTACATGATCATGGAGGGTTTGCTCTCGCCCTACGTGGAGGGAAAGCCGGTCTCACCCGAAATGGAGCGCGTCGTTCTTGCGCGCTTGCGCCAACTGGCGGCGCATGAAATCGGACACACTCTCGGCCTCGCGCATAACTTCGCCGCCAGCGTGCACGATCGCGCCAGCGTCATGGATTACCCTCCGCCATTAATTCAACTCGCCTCCGGAGCCATCGATCTTTCCAAAGCCTATGCTGCTGGAATTGGCGAATGGGACAAAGCCGCCATCGATTTCGGCTATCGCGAGTTTCGCGCCGGCGCCGACGAGCCCAAAGAGCTCGACGCCATCCTCCGCCGCGCCACAAACAAGGGTCTGTTGTTTATTTCGGACGGCGACTCCCGTCCCGAAGGCAGTGCGCATCCGCTCTCGCATCTGTGGGACAGCGGCTCGAATGCAGTGGATGAACTGAACCGCATGATGGACGTTCGCGCCACCGCAATGGAGAATTTCTCCGCCAACGCGATTCGCATGGGGGAACCGATGAGCACGCTCGAAGACGTGCTGGTCCCCGTCTATCTGTTGCACCGGTATCAGGCCGAAGCCGCCTCGAAAGTAGTCGGCGGCCTGTATTACACCTACGCGCTACGCGGCGATGGACAGAAGATCGCCGAACGGGTGCCCGGGACGGAACAGCGCCGCGCGCTGGATGCCTTGCTGAGAACGATCAAGCCCGAAACTCTAACCATCCCCGAGCGTTTGTTGAAGCTTATGCCGCCCCCCGCCGAGGGTTACGACCGCTCTCGCGAGGACTTCCATTCCCGTACCGGCCTGACCTTCGATCCAATTGGGACGGCCGAATCGGCCGCCGATATGACGATTAACCTGCTGCTGAATCCCGAGCGCGCGGCGCGCTTGGTACAGTATCACGCCCAGGACGCGTCACAGCCGAGCTTTGCCGAAGTGCTTGATAAACTAATCGCGGCTACCTGGAAAGCGCCCGATGCTGCCGGTCTGCCCGGCGAAGTCCAGCGCGCCATCGATATGGTGGCGCTCTATCGCCTCATGTCTCTCGCCGCGAATGAATCCGCCCCCGCCGAAGTCCGCGCCATCGCGCTTTCCAGGCTGGTGGCTTTGCGCGATTGGACGCCGCCCGCCGCCGCCCATCCGGAAACCATCGCGCTGCACCGCTTCGCCGTGGCCCAGATCAAGCATTTCGAAGCTAACCCGCACGAGATCGGCATTCCGCGTCCACCGCTTGCGCCCCCCGGGATGCCAATTGGCGAAGACGAATGCGATTTCCGCGTTTGGTAAGTCGCCCAATGCGTCTTCGAACCTCCAAAGATCGCCTCAAGATAGAGCACAGCATTATCGACGGAGTGCGCGCCATCCTCGAAGAGCTACTAGTTGCGAATCCCGAGATCCGTTCCATAATTCCAGGCGTGATACGACCAGTGCGCGATGCCAAAGGAAAGGTCAAAGTACGCGTAACCGTACCTACGCAAAACGGATGGAAGGCTATAGCTCTTAGCGCCGGGGCTAGGCAGGAGCTTTTCATCAGCACGTCCTGGAATAAAGAAGAAGTGGAGGCGGCGTTCCGAAAGGCTGGCGCGGAGTAAAGTCCTCTGTGCAAAATGTTCTAAGAAGCCCCCTTTGCTAGTGCTTGCCGTCCATAGTGACAAAGTCCTTTGGTATCCTCTGTTAGAGCGCCTTCCGCGTCGCGCCTGCCTGGGTATTCATCGATGAAAGCTAAGTCTTGTGTTTTCTTAAGTCTATTTCTCTCTGGCGTTACGGCGGCCTTTTCTCAGATCGCTCTGAATCCGGTTGCCTCACGGTTTTTGGGTCAACCGAACCTGCAATCCGGCACTGCTAACCCCAACTGGGTGGATGGCCGGGAGCTTTTCGCTCCCCAGGGGTTGATTCTCGACGCCTCGACCACTCCTCCTTCCGTGTATGTCGCGGATACGGGCAACAACCGCGTCATGGTTTGGAAGAATGCCACTGGGTTTACTAATGGGCAACCGGCCGACCTGATTATCGGCCAACCGGACGTCTTTAGTACCGCCCCCGGAGGAGGAAGCAACACGTTCTCGGCGGGACTGAATCAGCCTGTCGGGCTCGCCATACTCAATGGCGATCTATTCGTCGCCGATGCGGGAAACAACCGCATATTGCGCTACCGCTCCCCGCTGTCTCATTCGACCGGAAACATAGTTCCAGATCTTTGGCTGGGTCAGCCAAGCCTGACTTCGAGCGCCGCAAATTATACGGGCGCGCTTGGCCCGCAAGGTCTGCACTTGGCAGGCGCGCAAACCTACCTGGCCTTCGACGCGCAGAGTAACCTGTGGGTCACGGACCCGGGCAATAACCGTGTGCTCCGTTTCCCCCCTGCCTCGTTTAGCTGCTCCAATTGCGGCTCGTCGGGGTCGAACGGCGCTGCCGACTTGGTGATAGGCCAGCCCAATCTAACAACAAGTTTTACGCCTCTCCCAATCGGCAACCCTGCCAGCGCGGTAATTGGAAATGAATTTAACGTTCCGAGTAACTTGGCCTTTGACTCAGCCGGCAGGCTCTACGTCGCCGATGGCGGCGTCACCGCGTACCCCGGGCGCGTGCTGGTCTTCACGCCTCCGTTTCAGCCAGGAGGTCAGTCGGCGGCCAACATCATGGGCGTGTTTTCGCCTTCGAATCCGACGCCCACTAACGCCCAATATTACGCGACCGTGATGGCCACGCCCAATGGCATCTTCTTCCTTCCCGATCAAAGCGTCGGAATTGCGGATACAGGGCACAATCGTATTCTGATCTTCCCGCCATTTTCCCAGTGGCCAAATCCAACCACCTCGCCGACTTACTCTCCCCAGGCTACAGCGGTCTTTGGTCAGACTTCGTTCTCCGCTTCCGGTGTAAACGGGGCTACATCGCCCACGTCGGTAACGCCGCCGCCTTCCGCGGGGACGGTCGCAAATCCGACTAGCGCCTTCTATCTCAAAGCAACCAATGAACTCTATCTCACGGACACCTTCAATAATCGGCTAACGGTTTTCCAGGTGTTTCCCTCCTCCGATACGCTCGGCAACGCGACGCGGGTGCTGGGGCAGGACCGGTTAAATACCGATGCTATTAATCTGCTGGAAGGCCGCGAGTTCCAATTTATCAGCGGCAATGCCAACGGCCCGGAATTGTTCGACGCGGGCGTCGCGATCGATTCCAGCGGCAGTGTTCCGCATCTCTATGTTGCGGACCCGAGCAACCACCGCGTCCTTGGCTACAAAGATATGCGGAACCTGAACTTCAAAGCGCCGGCTGATCTGGTAATAGGCCAACCGGATGGGACAACGGGAATTTGCAATTACCCAACTGGCGACGGAGCGCAGCCTACGAATTCAAGCCTATGCGCACCAAAGGGAATTCTCGTGGATTCGTCCGGCGCGCTCTACGTCGCAGATTCGGCCAACGGACGGGTGCTCCGCTTCCCTGCGCCGTTTTCGACGCCGGCGGGGCAAATGCCTCAGGCAGATCTCGTGCTCGGCCAGGCTGGATTTTTCTCGTCTATCAAAGATCCCAGCAGCCAGCAGATGGCTTCTCCCTACGGGTTGGCGATTTCCGGCGTCAACGGACTACTCGTGTCCGATCTTACCGATAACCGCGTCCTCTATTTCAAGTTCACGCGCAACGGGACCTTTGCCGCCCAAACGGACAACGGCATCGCCGCCTCCAAAGTCTTTGGGCAGCCCAATTTCACTAGCATCGCGCCCGGCTCAAGCTCCGTGAGCCTTAACCAGCCGCACCATGTCGCATGCGACAGCAACGGACAACTCTACGTCGCCGATACAGGAAATAATCGGATTCAAATCTTCGGCGACCCGGCATCCGCACAAACTCTCCCCGCCGGACAGGGCGCCGGCCTCACTCTTCCGACCAGCGGAGCCCAGGGAATCTTCGTCAATCAAACCACAGGTGAAATTTGGGTTGCCAACACGCGGGCATTCACCGCCGTGCGTTATCCGAAGTATGAAACTCTTCTTTTCAACCAAGCCCCACTCGATCCCTCGCCGATTCAACCGGTAATCACGATCGGCGGGAAACTCTCCGCCGTGTACACCCTCGCCGTCGCCCAAGACCAATATGGCGACCTCGTGCTGGCCGACAGCGCCAATCGCGTCTCCGTGTTCTATCCAGGTCTGAACTATACGAATGGCGCGAGTTTCGCGGCCGACAAACCCTTTCTCGCGCCGGGTATGATTGGGACTCTCAAACCTCTGAATTCGTCGAATACCTTTGGCAGCGTTACTGCGGCCAATACCGGCGCAACCTGGCCAACGTCGCTTGGAGGCCTTCAATTGATGTTCGATGGCGCGGCGGTTCCGTTAGACTACGTCAGCCCCGGACAAATTAACTTCCAGGTTCCCAACGGGGCTCCGTCCTCGGGTACTGTCGACGCTCAGGTGATCCAGACCTCTACCGGCCAAGTGCTCGGCGCTAGTCTGATCCAGATGCAACCCGTTGCCACCGGCCTATTTGTTTGCGATACCTCGAACGGCGCGTTGCGTCAAGCCTGCGTTTTGAACCAGGACAACAGCGTGAACACCGGGACTAACGCCGCCGCGCGCGGCACTGTGATTCAGATCTTCGCAACCGGAGTAGGCTTTGTTCCAGGCGCGCCGCCGGATGGCACGCCGGCCACTGCCGCAACTCCCGCGCCGGCAACCGTGCGCGTCTATCTCGGTAACGCCGGCTATGTCGACGAAACCCCGCTGCTCCCAGGCGAATCGAACGGCGGCAACTTCGTCAAATATTCCGGTCTGGCGCCCGGTCTGGTAGGCGTATGGCAGGTGAACGTTCAGGTTCCCATGGCCACCGCTCCCAACACACAGACGATTCTCGCATTGGTGCTCAACGGCAATGTCGCCGATCCGGACTCGTTTTCAACCTATCACGCAACCGTGGCAATCAAATAACCGTGGTCAGCAAATAAGGCTAAGCCTCGCGCGCGCTTCCGCTGGAACGCGATCGCTTAACCGCATACATTTGCTTGTCCGCTTCGTCCAGCGCCTCGCGAAGTATCTTGCCGCGCGCATCCGCCGTTCCCCAACTCATCGACATCGGCAACGTGCCGACGCCGCGTACATGAAACTCGCGTAAACGCCCTTCTACCTCGGCCATGCGCTTGGCCGCAATCTCTGGAATCTGATTCAGGAACAGAATCACAAACTCGTCGCCGCCCCAGCGGAACGCTTCATCCTCATGCCGGATCGAGGCCTGCAATAAGCTGCCAATGTTGCGCAGAATCTCGTCTCCCACCAGATGACCGAAGCGGTCGTTCACATGCTTGAAATCGTCCATGTCGCAAACCGCCACAACGCCAGGAAATTCAACGCCGCTCTCCACCCGCCTCGCAAGAGCGGACTGGTTCTGTAATCCCGTGAGGCCATCCAGTTCGCCGGTGCGTTTGTTCTCGCGCCGGACGTGATCCAATTCGCTATGCAGTTCGCGAATGCGGTCGATCTGCAATTCGCTCCACATCGCCATCGCTGAAAACGCCAGCAGACAATGCAGCGTGAAATCGTAGAACGTTTGGCGATACAGATATTGTGTCCATTGCTGCGCATCGCCCGTGTTGTAAAGATAAATGAAAAGGATGGCATGTTCCAAAAACACTACCGCTAAAACCAACAGCGAGAAGCGGAAAACTCGGGCGCCTGCCCCCCACCCTGGTATTTGTCTCCGGGGAAGTGCGACGAAGGCATAAAGATAGACAAAGCCCAACACGAGCGCATTCGACGCGCGGTACGCCTCAACGTGAGAGAGGAATCCTGCCCCATAAACCAGGAAAACGAAAATGGGCAGCAGGGCGGTGAGGCGAAGCGGCGTGCGCCAATTCTTGATGTTAGCCGCAAAGCCCGCGCGCGCAGCCGCGATAAGCGCAATCGCGAACCCGAACTCGAACACTGCATAGAGGGCCAGCCACGCACCGGACGTGGAGCGAAGCAGTTGAAACCCGAAAATCGTTGCGGCGAATCGGAATAGCCACGCAATCGTCCACAGCCCGAAATACGCCACGCGCGATTGTCGCCACAAGAACAGAAACATCAGCCCAAATAGACACGCGCCGGCCTCTTCGATGAAGAAAGCAGTTGTCTCCGGCGCCGGGCTGGAAAAGTCCATCTAGTCTCCCTGGATGGCGTGCCGCCGCACGGCGCGCGCGCGCCCGGTGTCTTCGTCCACATCGACGATCACAGCGTGAAGCTCCGGCGATTGCTTCGCGGCCTCCATGCGCGCGGGCAATCCAGTGAGAAATTTCTGCAAGATCGTCGCCGTATCGACGCCGATAACCGAACCATAAGGACCCGTCATGCCGCAATCCGTCTGATAAGCCGTACCGCCTGGTAAAAGGCGCGTATCGGCCGTGGGTATGTGCGTGTGCGTTCCAACCACCGCCGAAACGCGCCCGTCCAGATGCCAGCCCATAGCCACTTTTTCGCTGGTAACCTCGGCATGAAAATCCACGAACTTTACCTTGATCGCCGGGTCAAGCTCTTCCAAAATCCGATCGGCCGCCCGAAAAGGACAATCGATAGGCGTCATGTAGGTGCGGCCTTGCAGGTTAATTACCGCGCACTCTACGCCATTCCGCGCGCGCATTGCGATCACTCCGCGTCCCGGCGCCTCGGGGTAATTCGCCGGGCGCAGCAGGCGCGGTTGGCGCCCCAGGTAATCGTAAATATCGCGCTTATCCCAAATGTGATTGCCGCTGGTGAGAACATCGATGCCTAACGCGAACAGATCTTCCGCAATCGATGGCGTTATTCCAAAGCCGCCCGCTGAGTTTTCGGCGTTCGCGATGGTAAGGTCAACCGAGTTGGTTTTAACGATATCTTCCACATGATCGGCAACCATACGCCGGCCCGGGGAACCAAAAATGTCCCCGATAAAAAGTATATTCATTCTGTTGAATCAACGGTAACATGCGACGTACGCACGTTATAACAGGCTAGGCGGCCCGCTATTGCGCCGGAGTCTTATCCAATTGCTGCTTGATCCAGACGCGGTTCGGGGCAAGTTCGAGAGCTTTTTGAAACGCCTGCCGCGCTTCGGCATTCTTATTTTCTTTGCGCAAGCTCAGCCCCAGCCATAGATACGATTCCGCGCGTTTTGGGTCGAGCTCAATCGATTTGCGAAAATCCGCGATGGCAAGTCCGAATCCACCGCCCAGCGCTTGCGGCAGATAGTAATTGCCTACGCCGCGAGCCTCGTATGCCGAAGCCAGTTTCGGATCTTTTTCGATGGCCTTCTGAATGGCATCCTTGCACTTCTTGCCGTAACTCAAGCCCATCAGGATATTGGCGGGAACCACCTGGCCGTACAAGGTTCCAAGCGCCACATAATAACGTGCCGCATCCGGCTTCAAAGCCACCGCGCGCTCTGCCGGCTTGATACCGCGTTCGGCGGCCTCTTCAGCCAGTTTCTTGTCCTTCACTTCCAGCGCGACCTCGGCCAGATACGACTCGGCCAGCGCCACCCGATACTGCGCCTCGGGGTCGTTAGGCGCTTTGTCCGCGGCCGCGGCATATTCCGCCGCGATGCGTCCCAGGGCGGGACGGTCCTGTGCGTCACGCGCTGTCTCCAGAGGGGACTGCCCCGCTACAAAGAATCCGGCCAAAATGAGAATGCGAAGCATTGAGTCGTACCTGTCCTGATTGTAATTCGATCGAGTCTACTTAGAGCGCGGCGATCCGCCGGTGTAACAACAGGAAATAAAGCGCCAGCGTCATCAACAGCACTCCATTCACCGCCAGCGCCACAGGGGCTGAGCAAAGATGTTGGACGACCCAACCGATCACCAGGTTTCCTAAAGGCATGCCGCCGCGAAACGCAACGTTGTAGACGCTCATCACGCGGCCCCGCATCTCATTAGTGATGATCACCTGAACCAGTGAACTCACCATCGCGAAGACCGAAATCAGGGAGGCGCCGGAAAAAAACAGCATCAGACCGCTTAACGCCAGCGATTTGGAAAGCGCGAAACCGAAAATCCCCGCGCCTAAGCAAACCAGCATGCAAAGGGCGATGCGGCCCTTTCGCCTCGCATTTCCCAGGGCCGCCACGCTCAGTGATCCCGCAATCGATCCCAGACCCGAGCACACCAGAAAAAGGGTGTAAATCATCCGGTTATCGTGGAAAATATCGCGAACAAACACAGGCAGGAACGTCAGCATAGGGATGCCCAGCGCCGTCATGCAAAACGCCAGCACCATCAGCGATTCCATCCCCTCCTGCCGGCGGACATACCGTATGCCGTCCTTAATGCTGGCAAGAATGGATTCCCCGGTCTTGACCGGCGCGAATCGCGTCTTGATGATGTTAATAGAAATCACCGGCGCCAGAAACGAAACTGCGTTCAGTCCAAAACACCAGGCGTCCCCGAAATCCGCCATAGCGATCCCGCCCAACGTTGGTCCAAGTATCCGCGCAACGTTGAACTGAATCGAATTCAACGCGATCGCGTTCGGCATGTCCTCTTTGTTCACCAACATGGGAATCAAAGCTTGATAAGCCGGGCCGCCAAAGGCCTGCGCGGTTCCTGAGATGAAGGAAAGCAGCAATACCTCCCAAACCTGAACTGTCTGCGTGAACACCAGCACCGTAAGAACGCACGCATCGAGCATCTGTACGTACTGAGAACCCAGCAGCACATGGCGGCGGTCAAAACGGTCCGCCAGCGCGCCGCCGATTAACGAAAAGAGGAAGATGGGAATGTTGCCGAGAAACGCATCGAGACCAAGTAAAAACGCATCGTGGTGACTGAGATTGTAGACCAGCCAGGCCTGCGCCATGATCTGCATCCAGCTTCCGATGCTGGATGTGCATGCGCCGATCCACATCAGCCTGAAGTCGCGGTATTGGAAGGCTTTGAAGACCCGTTGGATCACGGTGATGGCCGGCCGAGCGCCGAAACAGGATTTTAGCATCCACCAGGGAGGCCCGCGCCGGCGCTAATTTTGGCGGATCTTTTTCGTCCCATTTTCGTATACTTTTTTATGACCGCTAAATGCATCATTCCATTCACGGTGCTCGCCTGCGCCGCCTATGCGCAGAGCGCGTCGCCGCGGCTCGAATTCGAGGTCGCATCCATCAAGCCGTCGCCGCCGCTCACCGAAACAGTTCACATCGGCATGCGCATCGATGGCGGACAGGTCTATTTCACGGCGTTCTCGCTGAAAGACTACATCCGGATCGCCTATCGCGTAAAAGACTATCAGGTGGAATGTCCCGATTGGGTCGCGTCCGAACGCTTTGACATCGCGGCCAAACTCCCGGCCGGAGCCACCCGCGAGCAGGTCAATGACATGTTGCAATCGCTGCTGACGGATCGCTTCAAATTGACGTTCCATCGTCAAAAGAAGGACTTTCCCGTGTATGCGCTGGTGGTAGCCAAGGGAGGCGCGAAGCTGAAGGAATCGAATATGGATGGTGTTTCTGCCAGTGACCTGGCGAAGCCGCCGGATAGTGTGGCCGCGAGCGGTTCGGCGGCAGGCATCTCTGTCAATTTGGGGCAGGGCGCGTACTTCTCTTTCGGTAACAACAAGCTCGAGGGCAAGCGTCTTACCACTTCAAGAATCGCCGACCTGCTCGCCCGATTTGTCGACAAGCCCGTAGTCGACATGACGAATCTAACGGGCGATTATGACTTGAATCTCGAAATTTCGCCGGAAGATTACCGCGGCATGCTGATTCGTTCCGCGATGACCGCTGGCGTTGCATTGCAGCCCGAAGTGCAGAAGCTGGCAATGACAGAGGTGGGCGATTCGCTTGGCACCGCGCTCCAGTTGGCCGGACTTAAACTGGAATCCCGCAAAGCCCCGCTCGATGTGCTCATCGTCGATCACACTGAGCGCACGCCCACCGCCAACTAACGCTACATGTAGGCGGGAATCTGTATCCCCAGAATTCCCGCCGTTCTTTCCAATTGCCGCCGGAAAAAGTCGGTCATCCACAATAGAAACACTTTCTTCTCCCGGTTCTCTTCGTGAATGATCGGGTATTTCTGGTAAAAATTACTGAAGGCCTGCGCCAGTTGAAACGCGTATCGCGCCACGTGTGCCGGCTCTCCCGCCGTTACCGCCGCATCCAGCGCTGAATCGGCCTTCGATGCGGCCAGCAGCATCTGCCAAAAATCTTCCGATTCCAGTTGCCGCGTCATCGCGTCGCCGCCCAGTTCCTGCCCAAAATCCGGAATAGCTTCGCCGCGCTCTTCGAGCTTGAGAAGAATTTTGCGGGCGCGGACTGCCGCGTATTGTACGTAAGGTCCGGTTTCTCCTTCGAAGCTGAGCGCCTCCTGCAAATCGAAAGCAATCACCGTATTGCGCGTAAACTTCAACAGAAAATAGCGCAGCGCGGCTACCGCAATCTGCGTGGCGACCATTCGCTGCTCCTCTACCGGCGCTTCTGCATGCCGCGAAGCCACCTCTTCTAACGCCTTCGCAATCAGATTATCCAGCAGGTCGTCCGCTTTAACGCCCAAGCCCTTGCGCCCCGACACCTCAACATACGGCCGCTTCTTATCCTCTTCCGAAAGCGGAATTCCCAAATCGGCGCAACAACGCGGTGACAGCGCCACCATTTCATAAGAGAAGTGCACCGACCGCTCGGCCTGTTCGTTGTAACCCAACCCGCGCAATCCCGCCGCGACAACATCCTGCAAATACGATTGCCGCGCATCAATTACGTTGTAGACCCGCGCCCCATGTCCGAATTCGTGTCCCCCTTGGTTGGGCACATCGGTGGTAATCCACAGTGTGCGTCCGTCCGCATACGTCTGAAATGGGGTATAGAAGAAATCCTTGCCAAGCAATCCGAATTTCCAAAGTTGGTATGCGATGTCCTTGCCGACATAAGTCACCGTGCCATTGGAGCGCACAATCACCTTGCCCTCTTCAGACAATCCAGGCATCACCCAGCACCCCGAATTCTTGCCTTCGGTCTCCAGATAAATCGCCTTCCGTTCCTTCAATTGCTCGAACGCCGAGGCCCAGAACTGCAGATGCAGAATTTCGCTTTCGCGCGGCAGAACGTCGTATTCCACATCCAGCCGCAACATGGTCACAAGGTGCGCGCGGACAATCGCATCCGCCACCAGATGAGCCATTTTGGCTAACTCGCCCTCACCCGCCTCAATCGCGTGCAGCGCCGCGCTACGCCACTGTAGTGATTCCGGGCTCTCCTTGTAATACGCGGAAATGCGCGCGTACAGATCCCAGCAATAGTAATCGAACCGCACCGCCGGGTCGGCCAGCAGCGCGCGCACGTCCTCTGTAGTCTTATGTTCCAACTGCTGGAAGCCCACCACAACATCGGCCACCTGCACGCCCGTATTATCGATGTAATTCTGAACCTCGACCCGTTGTCCTTGCGAGCGCAGCATCCGAACAAAGGTATCGCCCAATGTGGAATTGCGCAGATGGCCGATGTGCGCCGCCTTGTTTGGGTTGATGTTCGTATGCTCGACGATAATCTTCTCGCCCGCCGCCGCTTGTTCCGCGTCGTCGCGAAACAGCGAGAGCGCATACGGCGCGCGGTCGAGCCGGATATTGATATATCCGTTACCCGCGACCTCCATCGCCTTCACGCCCGGCAACGCGCCGATATCCTCCACCAACTCCGCCGCAATCTTCTTTGGCGCCTGCTTCAGTTGCTTAGCAAGTTGAAAGGCCGCGGGCACGGCCATTTCTCCGAATTCGCTTTGACGCGGCTGCTCAATCGCGACCGCAAGATCAATGCCGTAACGCGCCTGAATGTGCGCACGAAAGGCGCTGGAAATATGCTTTTCGATGGAATGGAACACGGAAATTCGAGTATAGCAACCGCGCGGCGCAGGCCACTCTACTCCAACTCCATACCTGATTCCTTCAACGCCCGCCAGCCGCCATCGAGTGAGATCGCGTTGCGGTAACCCATCTTCTGCAAGTTGTCCGCGACCAGCGCCGAGCGAAACCCGCCGCCGCAATAGAGCACCAGCGTCGCGTCCTTATCCGGAACCGTGTTTTCGATGTCGCGTTCAATGATGCCCTTGCTCAAGTGGATGGCGCCCTTCACATGGGCCGCCGCCCATTCGCCGTCCTCGCGTGTATCGACCAGCAGATGCGGCGCATCCGCCGACTTCATCTTCTTATACCCTTCGATATCGATCTCTTTGACACGCGACTTCGCGTCGTTGACCAGATTCAAGAATTCCGGGCTGTGTTTCATCTCTACTCCACGCGGCTGATCGTCGCGCCGGCTTGCGCTAGTTTCGTCTCGATTTTCTCATAGCCGCGATCAATATGATAAACGCGGTCGATGACGGTCTCGCCGCGCGCCACCAGCGCCGCCAGAACCAGCGATGCGCTGGCCCTCAGATCGGACGCGATCACGCCCGCCCCGCTGAGTTGCCGCGGTCCGGCCACCATTGCCTGCCGCCCATCGATGCGGATATTCGCTCCCATGCGCGCCAGTTCCTGCGCGTGCATAAAGCGGTTTTCGAAAATCGTCTCCACAACAATCGCTATGCCGTCGCCTTGCGTCATCAACGCCATATATTGCGCTTGCAAATCGGTGGCGAACCCGGGGTACTCTTCGGTTGTCATATCCACCGAGCGCACCTGGCCGTCGCCGCGCACGCGCAACGCATCCGCGCCTGCCTGTGTCACATCGATTCCCGCCTGTTGCAGCTTGGACACGAGCGCATCCAGGTGCCCCGGCTCACATCCAGTGACCGTCACATCCCCACCCGTGATGGCCCCCGCAATTACGAACGTACCAGCCTCGATCCGGTCGGGAATAATCGTGTGATCGGCCCCGCCTAGCTTCTCCACGCCCTGAATTCGAATCTCAGACGTGCCTGCGCCTTCGATCCGCGCCCCCATTTTTACTAGCAGCGCCGCCAGGTCGGCGACCTCGGGCTCGCGCGCCGCGTTGCGCAGCACCGTTTCGCCCTTCGCCAGCACCGCCGCCATCATCAAGTCCTCAGTCCCGGTTACCGTGATCCGCTCGAAGTTCACCACCGCGCCACGCAATCCATCGGGAGCTTCTGCTTCGATATATCCGTGCGTCTGGTTGATCTTCGCGCCTAACCGCTCCAGCCCGAAAATATGCAGGTTGATAGGCCGGGCGCCGATGTTGCAACCTCCCGGCAGCGAAACTCGCGCGCGACCCGAACGCGCCACCAGCGGCCCCAACACCAGGCTCGATGCGCGCATCGTCTTGACCAATTCATACGGCGCTTCCGGACACACGATATGCGGCGTATGCAAGCGAACCGCATCGTCGGCCTCTTCCGCCTGCGTCCCGATATCCACCAGCAGTCGCTGCATCGTGCGGATGTCACGCACGCGCGGAATCCGCCGCAGCGTGACCGGCTCATCGGTGAGCAGTGCCGCCGCCAAGGCCGGCAAGGCCGAATTCTTCGAACCACTAGTCGGGATTTCGCCGCTTAGCGGATTTCCCCCCTTTATAACGAACTTATCCATTTCTACCTTTCGAAATCGCCACGGGGACGCTATCGCTCGCTTCCACCAGCAACTCACCCGCGCGCTCGTAACTCACGCCGGTCGCTCGCGCAATGATCCGCATAGCGCGGTCGCGCAGCTTGGAATTTTTCGGCTGCACATTGACCATCAGGTTGCCGTAAACGTACCCCATACGGATGAACGCCCCTGTAGTCAGCATGTTGAGGACCAGTTTCTGAGCGGTGCCGGCTTTCAGGCGCGTGGACCCGGCAATCACTTCCGGCCCCACCAGCGGCGTGATCGCAATATCCACCGCGCACGCCAGTTCGGAGTCGGGCGTGCAACTCAAACCAATCGTTGTCGCGCCCAGTCGCTTCGCTTCCGCGACGCCACCCAGCACATAGGGCGTTCTTCCGCTCGCAGCTATTCCCGTCAGAACATCGCCTGCCGCAAATCCGCGCGCCGTCAAATCGCGCGCCCCAATCGCCGGATCGTCTTCCGTCGTTTCCGTCGCTCGGCTGAGCGCCGCTTCGCCGCCCGCGATAATTCCCTGCACCAGTTCGGGCGAGACTCCAAATGTCGGCGGGCACTCGGACGCGTCGAGGACGCCCAGCCGGCCGCTGGTCCCAGCGCCGATATAAAACAACCGCCCGCCGCGCGCAAAAGCCGCCGCGATCACATCCACAGCGCGGGCAATCGCGGGGATTTCGCGTTCCACTGCCTCCGCAACCTTTCGATCTTCGGTGTTGATCACACGCAGCATCTCTTCCGTGGAAAGAGCGTCAATATGCGCGGAGGCAGGGTTCGATTGTTCGGTAAGTAAGTTCTCTAGCAAGGGCTGTCCTTAGCGTACCGTAGCCGCATCGTTAACCGCTCCGCACTCGCGTCCGCTGGCGAGGCCGCCGCATATATACTGTTGCCTGTGTCACCACATCGCGAACCCTCGCTGTTCATCAGCCACAAACACGCCGATCGCAAAATCGCCGATGTCATCCGCGAGTTTGTCTACCAGCGAACCAACCGCGAGGTGTCCGTTTTTCAATCCTCCGCCGCCGATTCCGAGGCGCCTGAACTTGGTCGCGTGCTCAGCGCGCAATTGAAAGAAGCCCTTTGGCATACCGGCGTCGTCGTTCTCGTCTACACCACTGAAGATCAGGACTGGCAATGGTGTATGTGGGAGTGCGGGGTCGCGACAAATCCCGCCAGCCCCGATACCCGGATCATCGTTTTCCAGTGCTCCGCTCAAGCGCCCCGAGTCTTTCAGGATTCGGTTCGCGTCAACGTCCGCGAACGGGAGGACGTGCTCAAATTCGTGAAGGCGTTTCTAACCGATGGGAAGTTCTTCCCTGACATAGGCCGCGCCATCGCGCCCAAGCTTCCACCGTCCGGTGATGAGGTGGGCAAGGCAGCGGACGCCCTCTTTACCGCCCTCGCCGAAGTCGCCCCCAAAAGCGATGTCGCGGAATGGGCAACCCAACCGTTGATTCAAGTGCAGCTACCGGCTGAGATTGTGGAGAAACTCGACGCGGAAGCAGGAGACCCGGGAGATCACAGCATCCAGGTCGCTGACATGACTGTGGTTTCATTTCTCGATCCTCAGGCCCGCCGGATCTTTGGCGTCGCCGATCTGGCCCCCGGAACCAAGCTCAGTGGTCTCGCCATGCGTTGGGCCGAAAAGAACCCGGGCGGCGAGTTAGGCTGGGTGAGAGACATCGAGGCTCAAGTGCGCCGGGCCGCGCGCAATGATATTCCGTGCATCGGCTGGGGCTATTTGCAAGACAAAGACAACTCCGGCCGGTACACCCCAATTCTGAGCCGGGTCCGCCGCATACCCGCTCTGCGAAGCCTGCAATTCGACGTTAACCTGGTCCCCTTCGACGAGTTCGCCGCCACGCGCGTGGTTGCGCGCATGATCCCTCTGAAGGACATCGTCTGCCATCGCATCGAAAAGACGCCTCTCGAACAACTGAAAGTCGTCGATCTGGCCAGGCGTTTTCGTGAAGCTCGCTTCAGCCGGATGCCGTTTTTGACCGATGATAACCGGGTCAAACTCATCGTTCATCGAAGCATGGTGGATCGCTACCTGGCCGGAATGATCACGTCCACTCAGGCGGGAAACATTGCGGAGATTTCCGTTCTCGACATGCTGCGGGATGATCCGGCATTGAAAGCGCTATTCGAATCCAGTTTCGCCGCGGTCGGACCTGCGGCGCGACTTCGTGACGTGAAGGCCATCATGGCGTCGAGTCATGACGTACAGGACGTTTTCGTAACCGCCACTGGGAAAATGGAAGACCCGATTATCGGTTGGCTTACCAACACCATGCTCGCTCAACACCTGGAATAGCGGCCTTTCCCTCTAACCCGCTATATTCGAATTAGTGCGTTACTTCCTCCGCGGACGCTACCCGCCGGTCTCCTCAATCCTCCTGATCGAGAGCGGCTCGCGCTCTATCGTAGAGCGGGTGGTCCATAGCCTGCGCCGCGGGTATGGCGACGACGTCCCTATCGACCTCATCTCATGCTTTGCCGCGCGGCCAGAGGGCTTCGACGAACGCACACGCGTCTTCCGCGTCTCCGATTATCGCGGCCGTGAGGGGCGTCGCAGGCTTTATCGCGAGGTCATTGCCAATCGCTATTCCGTGGCCGGAATCGTCTGTTCCGGCGAACCGCTGATGACCAAATGGAAGTTGGCCCTCGCCTGGCAAATCCCCGCCAAAATCTTCATCATTAATGAAAACGCCGATTTTTTTTGGCTCGATCTCGCCCACTCCCGGCAGATTCGCCGCTTTGTACTTTTCCGCGCAGGCTTGGCGGGCGCCGGAGCTGTCCGCACCCTAGCGCGCGCAATTTCGTTCCCTTTCACTTTGTTTTATCTGCTACTCTATGCAACGGTTGTGCACGCCCGCAGGGCCTTACGCAGAGCTAATCCATGAAACAAATTCAAGTCAAAGAGCACGGCGGCCCTGAGTCGATGGAACTGGTGGACGTCCCCACGCCGCAACCCGGCCCCGGGCAGGCACTCGTTCGCATCGCCGCCGCCGGCGTCAACTTCATCGACGTCTACTTCCGCACCGGACTCTACAAGGCGACATCCCCTGTCACTCTCGGTAACGAGGGCGCCGGCGCCGTGGAAGCGGTGGCCCCTGATGTCACCGATTTCAAACGCGGCGACCGCGTCGCCTACGCCATGACCCGCGGATCCTATGCCGAATTCGCCGTCGTTCCCAGCGCGGTCTTGGTGAAAATTCCAGACCACGTCGATTTCAATTCTGCTGCCGCCGCCATGCTGCAAGGTATGACTGCACATTATCTGACTCACTCCACCTTCCCGTTAAAGAATGGGGACACGTGCCTGGTGCACGCCGCCGCCGGTGGCGCCGGTGGATTAATCGTGCAGATGGCGCGTATGCTGGGGGCGCGGGTCTACGGCACCGTCTCCACCGAAGAAAAAGCTCGTATCGCGCGCGCTCACGGCGTAGACGAGGCCATTCTCTACACCTCGCAGGATTTTGAGCATGAGGTTCGCCGCCTCACCAATGGCCGCGGCGTCGATGTCGTCTACGACTCGGTCGGCAAAACGACATTCGACAAGAGCCTCAGCTCCCTTCGGCCGCGCGGCATGCTGGCGCTCTTCGGACAGTCGAGCGGTCCAGTCCCGCTCATCGATCCGTCCATTCTAAACGCCAAAGGCTCGCTCTTTCTTACGCGCCCCAGTCTCGCCCACCATATTCTCACGCGCCAGGAACTCGATTGGCGCGCCGGCGACGTGCTCCGTTGGATCGAAGAAGGAAAACTGAAGCTCCGCATCGATCGCACTTATCCTTTGGCGGAGGCGGCTTCCGCGCACCGTGATCTCGAAGGCCGCCGCACCGCGGGAAAACTGCTTCTCACGGTTTCGTGAGGGGGCATGAATCTTCAGGGAAAGCTCACGCTTGGGGCGGTGGTGCTTGAGACGCTGATTGTTGGCGTCATCTCCGCTGTAGATCTTGGCAACGTGATGCAAATTGAGTTCGTCGCCGCCAAGAATCGCGCCGAACTCGTGCGCGATGTCGCCAGCGAATACGTGGTTCAGGTGTTAAACCGCCAGCCCCCCCAACCGCTTCGCGAAGCGTTGCGCGACCCTTTGCTCCCCGCCCGTCTTAGCAAGTTAATGACGGAGTCTAACGAATTGATTGAAATCGCGGTGGTCGATCCCCAAAATCAGATTCTCGCGGACAGCGATCCCGATCGGCTGGGCGTGTTCTCGCCTAAGTACCACGAGTTTGATGAATTGGTAAGCGGTGCGGGCCTGATGCAGAAGCTCAAGCTGCTCGGTGGCCGGGAGAACACCTTTTACCAAATGCAAAAAGCGCTGGCGCGCGAGGGCGGAGAGCCTCTCGTGTATGTCCGCGTGGTCGTCTATCCGTCATTGATCGTCAGCCACTTCATTTGGCCGGAGCTTCGGCACAATACCGAGGCCGCCCTGCTATTGTTCACCGGCGCCGTAGGGCTGACATTTCTCGTCTCCGCCCTCGCATTCCGAAGGCTCGGCCAACTGGGCCATATGATTGACCTCGTCGCCAGCGGTGAATATGAACCGGAAAAGCCTGGCGCGATTCCCTCCACCAACGACGAACTGGGCGTCATGGCATCGAAGGTGAGCCTGCTCAGCCAACGTCTGCGCGGCGCGCAATTCGAAGTATCCGATTTACGCGGGAATTTTGACCGCCTGCTGCATGATCTCGAGGATGCCGTCTTTATCTTCGACCGCGAGTTTCACTTGATGTTCGCCTCCGGCTCAGTCGAAAAATTCCTCGGCAGGGATCGCGGAGATCTCGCGCGGCTCTCCCTCTCCGCCATCTTCCCACCCAACACTACCCTGGGTCTGTTGATCGCCCAGGCCGCCCAGACGGGCCGCGTCGTGCGTAACCGCCGCGTTCCTATCCCTCTCGGGGACGGCTCCACGTCCCTGGTGTTGCTATCTGTGGATTTGCTCGAATCCATGCCTGGCGGCGCCACCGGATCGGGTCTGTTGGTTCGATTACGAGACCCGGAAGCCCAGCGTAAGCTTGGCCGCGAGTTGCAAACGGCGGATCGCCTCGCGGCCATCAGCCGCGTCTCAGGCGGCGTGGCGCATGAAGTAAAAAATCCACTCAACGCCATTCTGCTGCACGTCGAAGTTGCCAAGGCGAAGCTTTCTCGCGGCGATACCGACGTTATTCCGCAGATGGAAATCATCGCGAGTGAAATCCTCCGGCTCGACCGCGTGGTGAAAACCTTCTTGGATTTTACCCGCCCGGTGGAATTAAGGCTCGAAACCGTACCCGTGCGGCGGTTGCTTGATGAAATCCTGGAACTGGCTCGGCCGCAGGCCGAGGCTTTGAAGATCCGCGTGATCGTAGGTCAAGAGGCGGATGGCGTAAGTTTGCGCATTGACCGCGATCTGTTGAAGCAGGCTGTGTTGAATATTGTAGTGAATGCCATGCAAGCCATGCCGGAAGGAGGAGAACTGCGCTTTGATTCCCTGGCGGGTGAGGACGCCGCCGAAATCCGAATCTCCGATACCGGAGCCGGAATTCCCCCTGAATTGCGCGACAAGATTTTCCGTCTTTACTTCACCACCAAGAAGGAAGGGTCGGGTATAGGACTGGCTATGACCTTCCGAATTGTGCAATTGCACGATGGTACGATAGACTTCACGAGCGAGCCTGGAAAAGGAACAACCTTCTCCATCCGGCTGCCGATTGCGAATTAGGGCATCCGATGAGACGAGTGGAAGCAAGCCTCGCCCTCGCGCTATTGCTGTCAATAGCGCTTTTAGAGTCAGCCTGCGCTCTTACTGGCCAAGCCAAGCCTGCTATGGTCGCCGCCGCACCGGCGCCGCCCAAACCCATTCCAGCGGCCAAACCCGCCCCGCCGCCCGAACCGCTTTCGGTTGCTCAGACTCAAGTGCAATTGCCGCCGCCACAACCCGTAAGTCCGGATGCCGAGGCCTTTCCTCCCAAGCTCGAAGAGCCGGCCACCGCGCCAGCCGCGCCCAGACCGCCACGCCGGACTGCGCCCAGCCAGCCTAAGCCAGATACGCCAGCCGCTACGCCGGCCGTTCCCACGGTTTCCGCGCCGGCGGAGCCCGATCTGGCCCCCATCCAGGAAATGCTTCCCGCCGACGAAAAGAAGCGCTACCTGGAATCGGCCACCAGTCGCAAAGCGGAGATCCACCAGTTGCTGATACAGATCCAGACTCGTCACCTTAGCGGCGACCAGAGCCGCCAGGTCAAGCGCATTCAATCGTTTGTCGCGCAATCCGACGAGGTGGAGAAGCACGGCGATATGCGCCAGGCGGATGCGCTCGCCGAACGCGGCCTCATCCTTGCGCGAGAACTTGCCAATGGCAAATAATCCAGAATCGGCCGGCGAATTTGAGATACGCCGCGCCGCCGTTGCTGCGGACCTGCCCCGGCGCAACCTTGACGCCCTTCTGGTCGCATTCAGTCCCAACTTGCGTTATCTCACTGGCTTCACGGGCAGCAATGGCTCCCTGCTCATCACGCCCCGCCGCACCATTCTCTTTACCGATCCGCGCTATACCATTCAGGCCGCCAATGAAACGGCTTGCCCCACGCGCATCGTCAAAGGACCGCTTGCCGCCGATATAGCGGGCGTCGTTCGTCGCCTGAATCTCAAGCGCATTGGATATGAGCCGGCGCGTTTGACCTGCGAGTCGCTCGAAAGCCTGAAATCGAAATTGCCGATGCGCGCCATCATGGAACCCGCCACCGGGCCCGTAACAGGCTGGATCGAAGAACTGCGCATGATCAAGTCGCCCGATGAAATCGCGCGCATTCGACAATCGGTGGAGACGAATTCCCGCGCCTTTGAGCAAGCCGCCGCGCGCGTTAAACCCGGCATGCGGGAATCGGATCTCGCGGCCGAACTGGAATATCGCATGCGGCGTCAAGGCGCTGAAAAGCCCTCGTTCGAAACCATCGTGGCTGGCGGCGCCCGTTCGGCATGGCCCCACGCCCAACCCACTTCCTCACGCTTCAAATCGGGCGATCTAATAATCGTCGATATGGGCGCGTTCCAGCACGGCTATGCCAGCGACATGACGCGCATGCTGTTTCTTGGCGTTCCCAATGCAAAGGTCAAGCGCACGTATCGCGCGGTCCTCGAAGCGCAGTTAGCAGCCATCGACGCCGTGCGGCCCGGCGTTAAAACATCGGCTGTAGATGCGGCCGCACGCAAAGTGCTCAAGCTCTATGGCCTCGAGAATGCCTTTATCCACTCCACCGGTCATGGCCTCGGCCTCGAAATTCACGAGTCGCCGCGGATCGGTAAGCGCGATAAAACGAAGCTCCAGGCTGGCATGGCCATTACCATAGAGCCGGGCGTCTATCTCGAAGGATTCGGCGGGATTCGCATCGAAGATACCGTCGTCGTAACCGAGACAGGCTGTCAGGTCTTGACTCCGACCACTAAAGACCTTCGACTCATCTGACCTGCACTTTACGTCAGCGGCTTCACAAGCGCTCGCCTCTATACCGTACGGTACCGCGTCGCTTTTAATGCCCAACAGCGCGATGCTATAAACGGTTGGAATCTTCGGAGGTGCACTTATGGCAGCAATGCCGACGCCCCTGGTAATCAAGCCTCTGGGCGATGCGACGACGCAAGTGGTGGTATTGGCGTTCGACTTGGTTGGTCAACAAGCGGCGAACCTTCCCACGCTGCTCCAGACAAGTCTTACCGACAAGAGCGTCCAGGACGCGATCCAAAGCAGTTTGGATGCTTTTGTCCTGAAGCGTATGATCGCCGGTACCGCGATGGATGCCCTCACGCCGAAAGACGCGCAAGACCTGCTAAGCGCCATTGCCAATTCTGCCGGGGGCAAACTCGGCGACGCTGCGTTGAAACAAATCAAGAATAGTCCCGAGTACAAGAAGCTGGAAAAAGCTGTGGCCGATTTCGAAGCTGCCGCCAAAGCCTCGCCTCTGGGAGTCTGGGTCGACAAGAACTCCGGTATGGTATTCGTTACCGGCATTGTCTTGGCCATTGGCGGTGTTGCGGCCGTATACGCAACCAAGACCGGAGGCACCGTAACCAACCTTGCCGTTAGCCAGCTAAAAAACAAGCCCTTCCAGGTATTTAAGGTCGGCAAGTTCACCTTGCAAGGTCAATTATTGGCGTTTCAGCCGGATAAGCAGATTCTCGGCGCGGGCGTTGTTGCCACCGAAAAATGGCAACAGGTTCAAGTCTCCGTAAGTATGGGAATAATCGCAGCCGGCGCCCAGGTGCAGCAGGTCAGCGGTCAAGTAGTTCTGAAAGCGGACGGCGCTAATCTGGGCCTTACCGCCACCGATACGCCCGGCAAAAAGACAGTGAATTTGGGCTTGAGCCTCAGCTTCGATAAGGGCGCGCTCTCCCCGTTAAAGGTCGGCGTCGGCGCCGTGGTAACCGATGGCAAAGTAACCGGCGGTACTCTCGATGCGAGCCTGAAGACCTCGGTAGGCGAGTTTGGACTCAAAGGCCAGGAGACCGGTAAGCAATTTCAGGGTCTGGCCACCTGGACAGTGCCATTCTAATACCCTCGACTCTCACTCTTGCTCCCCTCATGAATCCCGCAGGGTGACCGTGGGATCAAGGGAAGCAGCGCGCCGGGCGGGAAGCCACGCCGCAAACATAGCAGCCATCCCGATGGTGAAGACAACCGCCAGATAAGTTCCGATGTCTGTTGCGCTGATGTCATAGAGCAGTGTCTTCAAGTACCGGCCGGCCGCAAAGGACATCGCCAAACCAAGAACCGTCCCAATCCCCGCCAGCGCCGCGCCCTCTTTCAATACCAGGCCCTGCACGCTACGTGGCGTGGCGCCCAGGGCCATGCGAATCCCGATCTCCGGAGCGCGTTGCGCCACCGCAAACGCCAGTACGCCGTAAACCCCTACGATAGCCATCAGGAACGCCATCGCCGCAAAACTTCCCATCAGCACGCCGTTGAATCGGGACCCGGCCGACATGCGTCCGATTGCCTGGTCCAGGCTCTCGAACTTCGCAAGCAGCCCGGGATCCAACTCCCGCAGACTGGAGCGAACGGCGGCCGTGAACAAGCGCTCGTTGCCCGAATATCGCACCACAAATGCCATGTCAGATCGCGGGTATAGTACCAGGTCATTGAGAAACATCTGCGGACCGGGCGGCTCGCTGAGGCCCTGATTCTTTGAGTCTGCTACCACGCCGATAACGGTTTTCCAGCCGCCATTCTGGCGGCCGTCAATCTGACGTCCAATCGCGTCTTCTCCCGGAAAATAGCGATGGGCCAACGCTTCATTCACAATCGCAAGCGTTTGCGGACGATCGTAGTCAGCCTCCGCGAATACCCGTCCGCGGGCCACGCGCATGCCCGACGCTTGAAAATACTCGGGACCCACGGCGCATCCGTCTACCGTGTCGCCGCCCTCCCACGGCTTCGGCAATGGCCGGTCGCTCCGGCTGAGGATCGTAGTCATTGACCCGCCGGTCAACGGCGTACACTCGCCCCAGGAGACCGCCGTTGCGCCCGGTATCCTTCGAATGCTCGACAGCATTTCCTCGGTCAGGGCTTTGCGATTCGCCCTCGTCCTGTTTGTGTCCTGCAGCGGAATCGATACGCTCATGACGTGCTCCGGCGCGAAGCCCAGATGGTCGTGTTGCATGCGCCACAAGGTTTGCAGCAGCAGCACCGCGCCCCAAAGCAATAAAACCGAGAGTGCCACTTCGCCGGCGACAAGCACCCGCCGCGCGCCTCCATACCTTCCGCTCATCCCGGGCCGGCCGCCGAGCTGCAGCGCGGTTCGCAGATCCACGCGGCCCGCGCGTATCGCCGGCAAAACTCCGAACAGGAGCATGGTCAGCAAGCTTACTCCGAGCGCAATCCCCAACACGCGGCCGTCTACCTTTACCTCGTTCAGTCGCGGCAGCAAACCGGCCGCAAGATAGCGGACCGTACGCAGACCGAACGCGGTTAGCGCCATGCCCGCGGCAGATCCGGCTATGCAGTATAAGGCCGTTTCCGTCAGAAGCTGCCGCACCAGCCGGCCACGGCGCGCGCCAATGGCGGCGCGCACGGCCAACTCGCGCGACCGCGCGTTCCAGCGCGCCAGCAGCAGGTTCGCCACATTTGAGCAGGCAATCGTCAGCAGGCACCCCACTGCCCCAGCCAGCACGAGAAGCAGCGTATGCGCATTGCCCGCCATGCGCTGCTGCAGAGGCTCAATCATTACCGCAACATCGCCGTGAAAGATTTCGGGCGCATCCGCTTTGCTCGCCGCAAACAGCGCCGTCAGATTTGCGAATGCCTGCGCCCGTGTCACGCCAGGGCGCAATCTGCCGATCACTGTCCATGTCGCCAGACCACGGTCGTGATGGCTGATGGTTGGCAATACAGGCAACGGCGTCAGAATGTCCGCCTGTACTTCCATCGGCATTACGAATGACCGGGGTAATACGCCAATCGCTTGGTACGTCACGCCATCAAGTACGATGTTCTGTCCAACAATGTCGGGCCGGGAGTGAAAATGGTTTCGCCACAGTGCGTCGCTTAATAGCGCCGTCCTCGGCCCGTTTGGCAGTTCTTCGCTCTGTTCGAAGTTTCGGCCCATCGCCGGTTGCACGCCCAGCGTAGTGATGAAATTGTAGGAAACTCGTGTGACGTGGACCTCTACCGGGTCTTTGTCGCCCAAGGTCGCAGGGTTCCCGCCGTGGAACTGCATAGCGGCCAAGTGAAGGAATGCCGAGTGATCTCTCCGCCACGCTACGTAATCGGGTGAAAGCACCATCTCCAGCCGGAAGATTCGCATCGCCACAAACATTAATTCGTTTGGCGCCGGGTACGGCAGCGGGCGTAGGTACACCGTGTCGGCCACGCTGAAGATCACGGTTGCGGCGCCAATCCCCAGCGCCAGTGAAAGCGTCACCGCCGCGCCGAATGCGGGCGTCCGCCGGCCTGAGCGCAAAGCATATTCGAAATCCTGACGGACTCCCGTTAGCCATCTCGCGCCCCAGGAATCCCGCGTCTGTTCAGCCACCAGCGCCCGGCTGCCGAACCCTTGCCGCGCCTGCATGGCAGCTTCCTCTTTGGCGGATCCTTCAGCCTCAAGCCGCGCGGCTTCGATATCCAGGTGAGACTGCAGTTCCTCGTCCAACTCCACCTCGCGTTTACGCCCGCCGAAAATCCTCCACATACTCTTACCCCTTAGCCGGCTTCATGGTTTGCGCGACCGCGCGCACCAGCGTTTTCCACTTAGACTGCTCCTCTAGCAATTGTTTCTTGCCTTTCGGAGTGAGACGGTAATAGCGGGCGCGCCGGTTCGCCTCCGAGATTCTCCACTCCGCGTCCACCCAGCCGCGCCGTTCCAGGCGGTGCAGCGCCGGATAAAGAGATCCGTGTTCCACCTGGAAGGCATCCCGCGAGCTGGCCCGAATTGCTTGTCCAATTCCGTGCCCGTGCTGCGGCCCCCACTTCAGCGTCTGAAGGATCATCAAATCCAGCGTTCCGTGCAGCAGATCGAGTCGATTCACTAGCAGATAATCTACCATAGCGAACCTACCCGTGATCAACATCGACTCTCGCGGCGTCGAATCAGGTAGCCTGAAGGTTCGATGGCAAGCCGCGCCGACAAAACCGTGCCGGAGATCCCGGCGATCACCCATCCCGACAAGGTGCTATTCCCCGAAGACGGCATCACCAAAGGTGAGTTGGCCGCGTATTACAAAGCCATGGCTCCGTCCATGCTGCCCCACATAAGCGGACGCCCCATCACCATGGAGCGATTTCACCGCGGCATTGCAGCGCCTGGTTTCTTTCAGAAAGACGTATCCAAAGGATTTCCCTCCTGGCTGGAACGCATCGAAGTTCCCAAGAAGGGCGGAACGGTGCATCATCCCGTGGTCTACGACGCGCGGGCGCTTCTATGGCTGGCCAATCAAAACAGCATCGCCCCGCATGTTTGGATTTCGCGCGCGCCGGACCTGCCGCATCCCGATATCTGCGTCTTCGATCTCGACCCGTCGCAGGATCAGCCTGACCACCTGCGTGAGGCAGCGCTTGCCTTGCGCGATCTGCTCGCAGAATTCAACTTGAAAAGTTGGGTGAAAACATCGGGATCGAAGGGATTCCACATTGCCGTTCCGCTTCTCCGCGAACAGACCTATGAGGATATTGAGGCATTTGCCCATCGCATCGGCCGTCTCCTCGTGAGCCGATATCCCAGTCGCCTCACCCAGGAGTTCAGCAAGGCCGATCGGGGCGAACGCATTTTGATAGACACCGGGCGTAACGCGTATAGCGCAACATTCGCCGCCGCCTACGCGGTCCGGCCTAAGCCCGGAGCCCCCGTATCCGCGCCGTGCAAATGGAGTGAAATCGAGTGCGGCGCAGTCGGCCCACAAACCTTTACCCTACGCACAATGCAGAAGCGGGTTTCTGAGGAAGGAGAACTTTGGAAAGAGATGCTGACGGAAGGACAGTCGTTGAAATCTGCGATCGAACGCTTGAGGGGCGCATAAGAATCGCCCCCCACATTGAGTCTGTTATTTTAGACTCCCTGCATAGCCGCCACCCTCTGGCTGCGGTCATTGCGCGCGTTCCGCCAATTTACGCGCGGCAGGAAAACCGACGAATCCACCCGGTCTCGATATTGCACAGCCACGTTGAGCAGAGAATCGAGGAGCGATTCCGATAAATTGTGCGGCTGCAGTCCCAGATCCACCAGCTTCGAGTGCTTGGCATTGTAATAATGCTCTTCGAGTTCTACGCGAGGAGCTGGCAGATGATCAATCTCTACCCTTAGCCCGATCTTCCTCGCGGCCTCCTTCACCATACGCGCCAATTCCAGCACGCGAAACTGCTCCGTAAATTGGTTGAACACGCGGAATTCACCCGGCAGCGCTGGCGTGCGGCAAGCAATCTCAATGCATCGCACCGTATCGCGTATATCCAGGTATCCGCGCGTTTGGCCGCCCTTGCCGTAAACCGTTAATGGGTGGCCAACCGCTGCCTGTACGCAAAAGCGATTCAGCACCGTGCCGAAGATTTCGTCGTAGTCGAAGCGGTTGATCAGGGCCTCGTCCAGATCGGTCTCATCGGTTGACGTTCCGTAGACTACGCCTTGATTCAGGTCCGTCGCGCGCAGACCCCAAATTCGGCACGCGAACATAATGTTGTGACTGTCGTGAACTTTCGAGAGGTGGTAAAACGAACCCGGCTGCTTGGGGAAAGGCAGCACATCTTTGCGGCCGTTATGTTCAATCTCGATGTACCCTTCCTCGATATCGATGTTCGGCGTGCCATATTCGCCCATCGTTCCCAATTTCACCAGATGACAATCCGGCGCCAGTTCGCGTAACGCGAACAACAGGTTCATTGTCCCGACGACATTGTTCACCTGAGTCGATACTGCGTGCTCGCGGTCGATCATGGAATACGGAGCGGAGCGCTGCTCGGCAAAATGAACAACCGCTTGCGGACGAAACTCCTCGATTGCCGACGCCAAAAATGAATACTCGGTGACGTCGCCTTCAAAAAAGGAAATCGATTTCCCCGACCGGCGTTCCCATATTCCCAGCCGATCGCGGATCGAAGCGATTGGCGTCAGAGTTTCGACTCCCAGATCGCGATCCCACTGGCGTCTGACCAGGCTGTCAGCGATCACCACTTGATGACCACGCGCGGATAAGTAAAGAGAAGTGGCCCATCCGCAATAGCCATCTCCTCCAAGTACGAGTATCTTCATGTATTTTTGGATTTCCGAGGTCAAACTTGTTCCATAATATACCCTCGGAGGCGGGGATTGATCCCCCCAAAAGGGCTATGAAAAACTAGTAAATTTATGGAACTTTCCCCTCATATGGGGGTGGGCCCAGGCTCCGCGCAAAGAGTAGTAAACTTTTACCCATGACTTTACGAAGGATCCAGCGCCCAGCGTTGGGGGCACTGGTGGTTTTGTCCGCCTGGACTCTCTCTGCGCAGCCCGCGCCGAAGGTAACCACTCCCAAACAGGCGCTCGGTTTTAACATTGGCGACGATTATCAGGTAGCCAACTACTCTCAGCTCGATGCCTATTGGCACACTCTGGCGAAAGAATCCGACCGCATGAAGCTGGTCGATATGGGCCCCACGGAAGAAGGCCGCCGCCAATACATGGCCGTGATCAGTTCCCCCGCGAACCTCAAGCAACTCGATCACTATAAAGAGATTTCGCGGCGCCTCGCTCGCGCCGAGGACCTCACCGAAGACCAGGCCCACGCGCTCGCGCGCGAAGGCAAGTCAATCATTTGGATCGATGGCGGTCTCCATGCATCCGAGACCGTCGGCGCGCAGCAGTTGATGGAGTGGGTCTACCAGATGGTGAGCCGCACCGACCCCGAGACCATGCGGTTTCTTAACGACTGCATCTTTATTAATGTCCAGGCCAATCCCGATGGCCAGGAACTCGTCGCCAATTGGTACATGCGCGGTTCCGAAAAGCCCGATGCGCCCTTAAAAGATCCCCAGTCTCGCAACATGGGCGGCCTCCCCCGTCTCTGGGCCAAGTACATCGGTCATGACGATAACCGCGACTTCTACATGTCAAACATGAAAGAGACCACCAACATGAACCACGCCATGTTTGTGGAATGGTACCCGCAGATCGTCTACAACCACCATCAGACCGGTCCCGCCGGAACCGTCATCTTCATGCCGCCGTTCCGCGATCCCTTTAATTACAACTTCGATCCGCTAATTCCGCTCAGTATCGAATCCGTCGGCTCCGCCATGCACAGCCGCCTCGTGGCCGAAGGCAAGGGCGGCAGCGCCATGCGCAGTGGACAGAACTATTCCACTTGGTGGAATGGCGGTCTGCGCACGGTCTCCTACTTTCACAACATGATCGGTATTCTCACTGAGATCATTGGCGAGCCCACGCCGCGCATGATTCCGCTGGTTGCCGAAAAGCAGTTGCCTACCGGCGATTGGCCCATGCCCATCAAGCCGCAGATGTGGCATTATCGGCAATCAATCGAGTACGAGATCACCAACAATCGCGCCATTGCCGATTACGCCTCCCGCAATCGCGAGACCTTGCTGTACAACTTCTACATAATGGGCAAGCGTTCCATCGAAAAAGGCAGCGCCGATAATTGGACCATCTCTCCCAAGCGCATTACGGCTCTGGAAGCTGCGGCGCAGCCTGCAACCGGCGGCACCGCCCCGGCTGCTGGAGGCGGACGCGGACGCGGAGGTCGTGGCGGCGCAGCGGCTCCCGCGGCGCCTGCCGGTGATGCCGGTCCTACCGGCGACGTTGCCGGCGCAGGCGGTGGCGGCGGATTCGGCGGACGTGGCGGCCTTTCGGCCGACCTTTACGACAAGGTCTTGCACGATCCCAAATTTCGAGATGCGCGCGGATATATCATCCCTTCCGATCAAGCCGATTTCGCCAACGCGGTCGAGTTCCTCAATGCTTTGTTGAAAACCGGCGTCGACGTCCAGCGCGCCACCGCCAGCTTCACCGTCGCCGGGAAGACCTATCCCGCCGGATCCTACATCGTCAAGACCGCCCAGGCTTTCCGCCCGCACGTGCTCGACATGTTCGAACCCCAGGATCACCCCAACGATTTTCGCTATCCCGGCGGCCCCCCCAACCCGCCTTACGATATCGCCGGCTGGACCCTCGCTTTCCAAATGGGTGTGCAATTCGATCGCATCCAGGACGATTTTACTGGCCCCTTCCAGAAAATCGGCTTTAACCTGCTGCCGCCTCCAGCCATGACCGTCAGTGGTCCGGCCAGCCCCGCGGGCTATCTCATCAGCCACGAGATCAACAACTCGTTCAAGACCATTAACCACCTGCTGAAGGCAAATGCCGACGTCTACTGGATGAAGAATGCAGTCACGGTCAATGGCAAAGTGATGGAACCTGGAGCCATCTGGGTTTCCGCAAATCCGGCGGTCAAGACCATCGTCGATCAGAGCGCCAAAGAACTCGGCGTACCGGCTTTCGCGCTGGCCAAAGCACCTGTCGGCGATGCCCTCAAGCTGAAGCCCATCCACATCGGATTGGTGGACAACTATGGCGGCAGCATGCCCTCCGGTTGGACCAAATGGCTTTTCGAACAATACGACTTCCCCTTCCAGGTTGTATATCCCCCCGCGCTCGATGCGGGCGATCTACACAGTAAGTTCGACGTAATCGTCTTTCCCGATGGCGCCATGCGGCTCGGCGGCGCAGGTCTCGGTGGACGTGGAGGCGGCGGTGGTGGTGGCCGCGGTGGACGTGGCGGCGCATCCGTCCCCGACGAATACAAGGATGAAGTCGGTAGCATCACCGCCGAGCGCACCCTCCCACAGCTCAAGAAGTTCGTCGAATCGGGTGGCTCCATCGTCACCGTCGGCAGCTCCACCAGCGTCGCCGAAGCCCTGGGACTCCCCGTCAAGAGCTTCCTCACCGAAATGGGAGCCGATGGCAAGGAACACCCTCTCCCGCGCGATAAGTTCTATGTGCCAGGCTCACTTCTGCGCATGAACATCGACAACACCAATCCGCTCGCTTACGGCATGCCCAAGCAAGTCGACGTGTTCTACGACAACAACCCGGTCTTCCGCATGGAACCCACTGCCCAGATGCAAAAGACGTCCCCGGTCGGCTGGTTCCAAGGTTCACAGGTTCTAGACAGCGGATGGGCATGGGGCCAGCAGTACCTCGATGGCGGCACAGCCGTCGCCGAGGCCTCCCTCGGTGAAGGCAAAGTCGTGCTGCTCGGACCCGAGGTAAACTTCCGCGACCAGCCGCACGGCACCTTCAAGCTGCTGTTCAACGGCCTGTATTTCGGCAGCGCCAAACCCGCGCCGCTGCAGTAATCGGGAAGCCGCGCTCATGGCAGTATCGTCAGGCATGGGCGCGGCTACCAAGACCCTATATGAGACCGATTTCGTCGAATGGTCCAAGCGCACGGCTGAACTCTTGCGCGCGGGATGTTTCGAAGAGGCCGATCTAGAGCACGCCGCCGAGGAGATCTTGGCGGCGTTCCATCACCGAAGGCCGCCGCGAGATCGAATACCGATTCTCCCAGTCTCCGCCGTTTCGCCCAGGAAAATCTGCAACAAATCTATCGCCGCGCCGTTCGCGACGCTCTTCTCGAAACCGGCCTCACCGCGCATCGCAGCGCTTTGAACCTGCCGGAAGATTGTCCCTATTCCCTGATTGACCTTCTTGAGCGGAACGACGCTCTCGAGTAGCCTGTCTCTTCACGCCATCGTCACATTCCCGCCCCCAGCCCCGGCGATACAATAAAGGCACCTCATGAGACTAACTGCCGTCTCCTTCCGCAGCATCTCACTCGTCATTGTCTTGCTTGCCCTCTGCGCCCTGCTTGGCTCTCAAACCGCGCCCCGTGAGCAAGTAGGTCCACTCCCCGGCGGTGGATTCCTGCTCAACAGCGGGTGGCGTCTCAATCCCGCCGGCAAACAGATCCCGCTCGACACGCTGCCCCTGACGGCCGCCATCACGCCCGATAACAAATACATGCTGGTGTTGAACTGCGGTTACCGCCCGCCTTCCATTACCGTGATCGACCTCGCCACCGGTTCCTTCAAAGGCAACACGGCCGTTCCCGACGCCTGGCTCGGCATGACCATCTCTCCGAAAGGCGACTTCGTCTACACCAGCGGCGGCCAGCGCGCGTCCATTTTAGAATTCAGTCTCAGAAATGGCGTCTTGACCAGCGCCCGCGAGTTTCCCATCGCGCCAGGCCCTGCCCGCGCCGCCCACGACTTCGTCGGTGATGTCACCTTCGCGCCGGATGGCCATTTGCTCTACGCAGCCGATCTCTACAACGATTCCGTCGCCGTGATCAATCCCCAATCGGGCACGGTAATTCAGCGCATCAAAACCGGACGCCGCCCCTACCGCATACTCTTTCATCCTGACGGCAAATCATTCTTCGTCTCGCACTGGGCCGATGGAACCGTCGGTCAGTACGAGACCGCAAGCGGCAGTTCCATGGGACCCGCCACCCGCATCGGAGCCCATCCCACCGATCTGTTGTGGCGCGACGGCGCACCCGAGCGCGCCGAAGAGGGAGTCGCCCCCTATGCCGCGCGCCTGTTCGTTGCTGCCGGCAATACCAACAATGTTTACGCCGTTGGCGTCACCGCTGCCAAAGAACTGAGTGTGGTCGAAGCGATCAACGTATCCATGACGCCGCGCCAACCCTTCGGCATGACTCCCAGCGCATTGACCCTCAGCGCGGATAAGAAACGTCTCTTCGTCGCCTGCTCGGACGCCAATACTGTGGCCGTGGTCGACATCTCTTCCGAACGCAGCCGCATCGAGGGATTTATCCCCGTCGGATGGTATCCCACCGCGGTTCGCGCCCTGCCCTCTGGCGGCATCGTGGCCATTAACGGCAAAGGTGGTCAGTCGTATCCCAACCCGCAAGGCCCCAGCCCTCAGGTTGGAGAGTCGACGGTGCATAAGGGCCTTGCAGCCCAACAATACGTCGGGCGTATGCAAACCGGCTCCGCGTCCTGGATCGATCCGTTCACGCCCGAACAACTTGCCCAATGGTCCCGCGAAGCCCTGTCCAACACCCCGTATCGCGATTCCCAGCTCGATGCATCGAGTCCCCTTCCCCCCATCCAGCACGTGCTCTACATCGTCAAAGAAAACCGCACTTACGATCAAGTGCTCGGCGATATGAAAGAGGGCAATGGCGACCCCAACCTCACCCTCTTCGGTGAAAACAACACGCCCAACCTGCACAAACTGGCGCGTGAGTTCGTCCTGCTCGACAATTTCTACGTCAATGCAGATGTCAGCGCCGATGGCCACAACTGGTCCACCGCGGCCATCGCTCCCGATTACGTCGCGAAACTTTGGCCCAGTAACTACGCCGGCCGCAAGCGCACCTACGATTTCGAAGAGGAGGATGCCGCGGCTCTTCCTCCTGCCGGTTATCTTTGGACCAATGCCAATGCCGCTGGCCTTTCCATTCGCAATTTCGGCTACATGGCGGACAACAAGGAAGGCGCAAAATTAGGCGAGGAGCAGATCGCGAAAGTTCACGACCCCATACTTACCAAATATACGAACCGCTTCTTCCGCAGTTTTGATCTGAATTATCCCGACGTCGAACGCGCCAACGTATTCCTCAAAGAGTTAGCCGATTACGACCGCAACAACAGCATGCCCCGCCTGATGGTGATGCGTCTCGGCAACGACCACACCAATGGAACCGCGGCCGGCAGGCTGTCTCCCTTGTCTTACGCGGCAGACAACGATCAAGCCGTTGGCATGATTGTCGAGGCCATCTCAAAGTCGAAATTCTGGACCAGCACCGCAATCTTCATCGTGGAAGACGACGCGCAAAACGGCCCCGACCACGTAGACTCCCACCGTTCGCCCGCTTTCGTAATATCGGCCTTCATCAAGCGCCACACCGTAGACAGCACGATGTACAACACCACCTCGATGTTGCGGACCATGGAGTTCCTGCTAGGTCTGAAACCCATGACCCACTTCGACGCCGGTGCGCGCCCCATCGTCGCCCCATTCCAACAAACTGCCGATCCCACCCCCTACACCCTGGAGAAACCGCGCATCTCCCTAACCGACCGCAATCCGCAAGGCGCCCCTGGCGGACAGGAATCCGCCAAAATGGATTTCGCCGAAGCCGACGACATCAATGAAGACAAGCTAAATGACATCCTCTGGCGCGCAATCCGCAAAGACCAGCCGCCGCCCCCCACCCGCAGCTATTTCGGAAAATAGCAGCCTGATCGCAAGAACCAGCGACGCTAGCTCGGCTATTCGGACACACATCCCAAAGAGACGCCAAGGGCGAAGCCCCAGTCCACCATTCTGGCTCCCTCGACTCCTCGACTTCTGTCTCCCGTGGCCCGCAGGGCCATCAATCAAGGGCAAAGCCCTTGCGCCCTACTCCGCAGCCGTACTCCGCGAATCCAGCACCTCTCGCACCATGCGCAAGAGCGCATCGGGCAAGAATGGCTTTTGTAAAAACGCCACGCCGGATTGGGGAATGCCGTGATGCAGCACAGCCTCATCGGTATAGCCAGAAATATACAGCAGGCGGACGCCTGGGCAGGCTGGCAGGATTTTTCGTGCCAAGTCAGGGCCGCTCATTTCCGGCATCACCACGTCCAGCACCGCCAGATCGATTGCACCGCGCCGCCGCTTGCACAGGCGCAGCGCCTCCTCCCCTCGCGTTGCTTCGACAACTTTATATCCCTGGGACTTTAGTACATCGACAATTAATTTGCGTACACGCGCCTCGTCTTCCACCACAAGAACTGTCTCCGCGCCGCCCTCGGCAAAACGGGAAGGCCTAATTTCCATCGCTTGGCGCGTCGGGTCGGAGGCTAACGGCAAATAGATCGTGGCCGTAGTACCTTTGCCAAGCTCGCTATTGAAATGAATCGCCCCCCGGCTTTGGCGGATAATGCCATACGCCGTTGCCAGCCCTAACCCCGTACCGCGCCCCGCTTTCTTCGTCGTAAAAAACGGCTCAAAGAGATGACTCTGCGTCTCCTGGTCCATCCCGACGCCGATGTCGGCAACGCTCAGCAACACATAACGCCCTGGCTCCAAGCCCAATTGCAGCGCCGAAAAACTCTCGCTCAGCGTAACCGCCGCAGTCTCAATCGTTAGCTTGCCGCCATTCGGCATCGCGTCGCGCGCATTTACCGCCAAATTTACGATCACCTGTTCCAGGCGGCCTGGATCGGCCTCTACCGTGTCCATCCCTGCCGCGGGAATCACCACTAACTCGATATCTTCGCCAATCAACCGGCGCAGCATCTTCTCCACGTGCATCACCAGTTCGTTGATTCGAACCGTGCGCGCCTCCAGGGGTTGTCGCCGGCTAAAGCTCAGCAGTTGGTTGGTTAGGCCGCCGCCGCGTTCGGCCGATCGCCGGATCTGCTCTAGCGCGCTGCGGTGATGATCCATTAAGTCGAAGCCGGCCAGCAGCAGATCGCTATACCCGGTAATCACAGTCAACAGATTGTTGAAATCGTGGGCCACGCCCCCCGCCAGCCTACCCACCGCTTCCATTTTCTGTACCTGGCGAAATTGCTCTTCGAGTACGTTGCGTTCGCGGCGCATCTTTGCCGAGCGCAGTTCCCGTTCCACCGCCGCATTCAGGCGCATCAGGTTCCCGCGTGTCATGTGATCGGCGGCGCCCGCCTTGAGTACCGCCAGCACATCCGCGTCTTTGATCCTGCCGGAGACCACAATCAGCGGCAGGTCAACGCCCGCCTGTTGCAGAATTCGCAGCGCTTCAAGCGCAGTGCAGTGGGATTGAAACTCGGCGATGGCAATGTCCCAAGCCTCGCCAATTGCTGCGCGCAAATCGCCGCAATTGGTTACCGTACGGCAACAGGGATCGTAGCCCCCTCCCCGTAACTCCGCCGCGATGGCGTCGGCTCCCGCCTCTCCTATCAGCAACACCCGCAATGGCTGGCTCATGGTCACTCCATCCAAGATCGCCGCGCGAACCCACTGCGGCGCGTCGCTTACTCTGATTTAGACCTCCTCCGTTTGCCATCAGTTGGGAAGCTGACGGAGCAACGCCGGAAACACCGCCTGGGTAAAGTCGAATCCAGTCTGTGTGGCGGTTTCCACGTCGCCGTTGTTTACCGCAATAGTAACCTTTATGATTGAAGTGTCGCTGCGATGATAGCGGATTGAATCTGCTACGGACCAGAACTTCGCGGCGAATTCATCCGCAATTACCCGGCCGTGGCTCTGATACCAATACAACGTCACACTGCGTTCGTCGCCATGCTCCGTCACAAACTTGTTGATGATAATCGGCTGGCTTTCGCCGGGAACGTGTATGGAAGGTCGGCTTGACATGCCTGCGATCGGTTCCCAACCCGCGCCGGGCAGACAGTTTCTTGGCGAGTGCGGAGATTGCCCGTAGCGCTGCGTTTTGAAATAAGCAATGAATAATATCACCGGCTGGCTCCCGCTTGGTCCGGTATACAATCGGTCCAGCGTATCGTCCGCCCGCAACACATCCAAGGTATCCTGCTCGATCGGATAGTCGCGCACCGAAGTCCACTCCGCAAGGGAAGCTGGGAAAAGAGAAAGCGGTCCTGTCGCCGGCGTGTTTTCGCTGCGTGACGCGAGGCCATAGAATGCGAATAACTGCAACAGTAATAGCGCGCTTACCACGCGGGCGTACTTGTTACTAAGAAACCTCATGCGAGCGGCTGCCTTTTATCTATCCATTTGGCGATCTGCGCAAAAAACTGTTGCAGAACAATGAGGATGACGAAATCCGCGAAGAAGAGAAACAGGCCCGTGGCTTCGTGAAAGAAGCCCTCCGCCAAAGCGGGCTTAACCGCGGTCAACACGCCCGTAATCGTAACCCGGCTGCTGTTTACCAGAATCGCCACCGGAATCACGGAAAGGAACAAGGCAACTCGCACCCAGATATGCTTCTCGAAAAAATAACCGTAAACTAGCGAAAGAAAAGTTAGCGTAAGCAACGATCGAATGCCGCTGCACGCTTCAATCACCGATAAATTATGGCCTGCCACGTCGAGGATATTACCCTCCCGAAATACCGGGATATTCATCACGTCCAGCGCCCACTCGGCGGACTTACTCGCAATAATCTGCAGTGGAAAGGTGATCTGGTTGTAGATAACCGCCGGAATCGGCACCATCAGAAACAACAGGAGCAGCGGGAAGGCTAATTTCTTCAGAAACGGCTTGCCGCCCAACGTCCACACGATCCCGATTAGCGTCAGGATAAAAGCTGTCCGTGAGGTAAAAAGCTCCGTTCCCAACACGCCCACAAACATTTGCAGCGCGCCCCAAACCACCAGCGCCAAACCCCAAAGACTGGGTTCCGGGCGCGTCTCCATTAACTCTTCGCGCCTCCTCCAGACAATGAACGCTGCGATTATAGGCACGAAGAAGCCGTGGCTCATATCCTCGTTCGTTGCCCATTGGCCGACAAGAGATTTGAGAATTGGTAAATAACAAGCGAAGATCAGCGTGCCGAACCACGCCAACTTTACCCACGGCAGTTGAGGCTTAACCTGCGCCTCTATGACAGGGCTCATCATACGTAGTTCTCATCATATCAATCTGAGCAGCCGCCCTGTCCCTCCGATAAACTGGTGTGGTGGAAGAAGAGGTACTCGGTAAAGCCTACGATGGCCGTCTGATGCGGCGGCTCTTAGGTTATATGCGCCCCTACCGGGGCTTGGTGGGCATCTCCCTCGCATTTTTGGCAGTGCAATCCCTTCTCCAAGGCCTAGGCCCGCTGCTCACCAAAATCGCGGTGGATAAATATTTGCAGCCGACGGGCAAACCCACCTTCCTTGATGCCTGGCTTCCGTCCGGCGCCACCTCTGGCCTCGAACGTATCGCCATTCTCTATCTGGCTGTCTTAGCCGGCAACTTCGTTACCGAGTTTATTCAGACTTACATCATGCAGTACACCGGCCAGCTTGCCATGTTCGATCTGCGCAAGCAGCTTATGGAACACCTGCAGGGACTCGACCTGGCCTTTTACGATCACAATCCTGTGGGACGTCTCGTTACGCGCGTCACCACCGATGTCGACGTCCTCAACGATTTGTTCACCTCCGGTCTGGTCACCATCATCGGCGACGTTCTGGCCTTGGCCTTCATCGTCTTCATCATGCTGCGGCTCAGCCCCATGCTCACCCTCATCATGATGCTCGCCATGCCGTTCGTTATCGTCGCAACCAGCATCTTCCGCCGCAGCGTAAGGGAAAGTTACCGCCGCATTCGCGTCGCCATCGCCCGGATCAACGCCTACCTGCAAGAACACATCACGGGCATCGCCGTACTCCAACTCTTCAACCGCGAGCAGAAAAGCGCGCTCGAATTCGACGAGGTGAATCGCGAGCACATGCGGGCCTACAAGGCCTCCGTAGTCGCCTATGGGTGGTTCTATCCCGTAGTCGAATTCATCTCCATGTCCGCCATGGCCGGCATTCTCAGTTATGGCGGCATCCGCGTCCAGACCGGTGGGTTGACTCTCGGCGTAGTCGCCGCGTTCTTACAATATGGTCTGCGCTTCTTCCGCCCAATTCAGGACCTCAGCGAAAAATACAACATTCTGCAATCGGCCATGGCTTCCTCCGAGCGCGTCTTTAAGTTGTTGGATACTCCGGCGGCAGTACTTCCCCCGGCCGTCCCGGTCGCGCCCCCCAGCCACATCGTGCCCATCGAATTCGACCACGTCTGGTTCGCATATAACGATGAGGATTGGGTGCTGCGCGACGTCAGCTTTACCATCGCCCCCGGGGAGACCATCGCCGTCGTCGGACACACCGGCGCGGGAAAGACCACCATCATCAGCCTTCTCCTCCGCTTCTACGACATACAAAAGGGCTCCATCCGCATCGGCGGCCGCGACCTCCGCGATTTCGACCCCGTCGAATTACGCCGCCAGTTCGGCGTCGTCCTGCAAGATCCGTATTTATTCAGTGGAACTCTGGAGGAGAACATCCGCCTCGGCACCGAATCCATTCGGCAAGAGGAAGTCGTCGAGGCCGCCGAGCAGGTCAATCTGATCGATTTCGTCCGCAGTCTCCCTGAAGGATTTCGCTACCAGATTCGCGAGCGCGGCAGCGGTCTCTCCACCGGTCAGAAGCAATTAATCAGCTTTGCCCGCGCCCTGGCGCACAATCCGCGCTATCTAATCCTCGACGAGGCTACTTCCAGCGTCGACACCGAAACCGAATTCCGCGTTCGCGACGCTCTAGCCCGCATGGTGCGCGGCCGAACCTCGATCGTAATCGCGCACCGTCTCTCCACCATCCAGCGCGCCGACCGTATTCTAGTGATGCACAAAGGCAAGTTACGCGAATCCGGCACACACCAGGAGCTACTATCCCTCCGCGGCATTTACTGGAAGTTATATCAACTGCAATACCGCGAACAGGAAGCAGCCTAGGAGCGAAGCTCAATACAGCATCGGCGAGGCCCACCTTCATTCTGACTTCCTAGACTCCCTCGACTCCCTAGACTCCCCGCCCGCCACCCGAACAAACCCCCACATCTCCGCCGTAATCTGAAACGGCTGCGTCTGTTCCTGTATCTCCGTCCCCCAGTTCGCCCGATCTCTCCAAGCATTACTCACCGCTTGCGTCAAATCCGGATCACCCTTCGTGAACCCTTCTACCAGCGCCTTCCAGCGCGCCGCCAGCGCCAGCGCTTTCGGGCCCGTCGGATCCTCGCCCGCATCTATTGCCGACTGCACCTCCGCAATCAGCTCGATCCACTGCTTGCTGACGCGCTCCTGCAGTTCGGGCGACCATTCGTCTTGCCGTGCGGCCATCTTTTCCCGCGCAGCCTCGTTCGCATACTTTGTCCAATCGTTCTTCTGCTGCATCTCAATCACCTCGATGATTTTTCTGAGGACCGCCGTTCCCGCCGGACGCCCGCTGGCCACCGTGGCCTCCGCTTGGCGGATCGCGTGGATCGCCCGGTCGAGCAGCCTTCGCTTCTCTTCGAGCGCTCTCCGCTGCATTCGCAAAGCGTCCGGTAGTTCGAGCGCGCCCGAATCCAGCAGTTTTCGAATCTCTCTCAGAGGCAGCCCGAGAAACTTCAACGCCACAATCTGCTCCAGCCGCTCCAGATCGCTCTCGCGATAGAGCCGGTAGCCCGATCCGTTGCGTTGCGGCTTCAACAGCCCCAGCCGGTCGTAATGGTGTAGCGTGCGCACCGTCACTCCGGCCAGTTCGGCAAACTCACTCGCGCGCTGCATTGCGGTCCTCGTTTTTCATCCTCAGCCCTGACGCAGCGTCAGGGTCAAGAGGTATTTTAGAAGAAGATGAAACTGAATTTCTTACTGCCCGCGGCCCTTCTTCTCTGCTGCGTTGCGCTGCCGGGGGCAAGCTTTTCCTTCCAACTCCGCGATACGCAAGGCGCCCTCCATACCTCGGCGGAATGGTCCGCCGCTAAAGCCGTCGTCATCTACTTCACCACCACGGATTGCCCCATCGCCAACAGCTACGTTCCAGAGATGAACCGTATTCATGATGCCTACGCCCGGCGCGGAGTAGCCTTCTTCGCCGTGCAAACGGACCTTACGATTCCCGTAGACGATGTCGTTAAATACGCCCGCGATTATAGCTATGCATACCCGCTTCTGCTCGATCCTGAGCGCGTGCTGGTGCATCGCGCCGGCGCCACCATTACTCCGCAAGTGGCAATCTTCGCGCCCGATGGTAAGCTGCTCTATCTCGGCCGCATCGATGACCGGGTCGCCGACTTCGGCAAGCAGCGTTCCAAACCTACCGTGCTCGACCTCCGCAATTCGCTCGACGCCGTCCTTGCTGGTAAACCAGTACCCCATCCTGCTACTAAATCCGTCGGCTGCGCCATCACGCTCTAGTAACTCCGGCCTTTTCCGGTTAAGATTTGAAGAGATGGAAACTTAGTAAGGGATCATAGCCTTCTAACTTTATGTTGCAGAGTGTTGGCCGCTACAAGATTCTGAGCCCTTTGGGCAAGGGCGCAATGGGCGTCGTCTATCTGGCCGATGACCCTGTATTGAACCGCCAGGTGGCCGTCAAGACCATCGATCTCTCTATCGAAGATCCTGGGCGTCGCGACTTTCTCCGCGGCCGTCTTCTGCGCGATGCCCGCGCCGCGGCAGCCCTTGCGCATCCCAACATCGTAAGCGTGTTCGACGTCGTCGTCGACGGGGAAACCGCAGGCATCATCATGGAGTACGTCGCCGGAGAGAACTTAGCTTCTTATCTCTCGACTAATCCAACCCCCGAATGGATCTTTACGCTGCAAGTCGTCAACGCCATGGCGGCTGCGCTCGATTACACTCACTCCCGCGGAATCATCCATCGCGATATCAAACCGGCCAACGTCATGCTTGACGCCGCGCAGACGCCGAAGATCACCGATTTCGGCATCGCCCGCATTACGGAAGGCGCCACTGCCACTATGCCGGGAATGGTGATGGGCACCATCGAATACATGGCGCCTGAGCAAATCAAGGGCGAAACGGTGGATGGCCGCGCTGATCAGTTTGCGCTGGGCATCGTAGCTTATCGCATGCTAACTGGCCAAACCCTGTTTGGGGATCAATCGCTGGCCACACTGGCCTACAAGATCGTCTACGAAAGCCCGGCTCCGGTCTGTTCGCGTAATGGCTTGTTGCCGCAATCGATCGATCCCGTTTTGAGCAAGGTACTGGCGAAAGATCCGAATGACCGCTACCGCAACTGCAGCGCCTTCGCGGCCGCGCTGTCGGACGCTCTTACAGTGGATCGCAACGCAGCTACGTTGGTATTGCCGGCCGCGGGCGTCGCGCCCGCGATGGCAACGCCGACCCCGACAGCCACTGCGGTCCAGACGGCAACCATGGCGCCCTTGGCTCCAATACCGCCCGCAGCTACCACAGCGCCTTCGGTTCCAATGTCGCCCATAGCCTCCGCGCCGCCGGCCGCGAGCCGGAATGGATCGAAGCCTTTGGTGCTCGGATTATGCGGCCTCGTTGCTGCGGCGGCAGCCCTCGCGTTCGTGTGGAAGCCTTGGGCGCCGCAGGCGCCGGCGCCCGTCATCACAAAGAGCGCCGTGACTGCTTCATCCACTTCGCCGCCGCCGGCGCCCGCTGCTGTCCCTACGCCAGCAGCCAACGTCACCTCGCCGGCTAAGGAACCTTCCCACTCAGCGAAGGCCGTCAAGACATTTCCCGCCGAGACAGTCGAAAAGACGGTAAGACCTGGGACGGTGGAACCAAAAACCCCGCCCATAGCACCCACCCGGGCCAATGCGGCTGAGCCGGCGGCCCTCTCCGCCGACGATTCGCTCACCCGCGGACGCGATCTGATGAAGAGCGGGGATTATAAGGGCGCTATCCAGGCCTTCGGCAGAGCAATCGACCTGCGGCCAAATTGGGCGCAGGCATATCACGGTCGGGGCAATGCCTACGAAGCAATCGAGCAATACGACGCAGCCCTCCACGACTATAGCCACGCGGTTCTTCTCAACCCCATAGCGCTTTTTCTCTCGTCGCGCGCCACCTGCTACATAAAGATGGGTAATGACGAGGCAGCCCTGGCAGATTTAAACAAGGCGATTGCGATGAATACTGAGGGACCGGGAATGCGGATTGCTCGCGCCGGCATCTATATCCGCCGCACCGAATTCCGTCAAGCTCTCCCTGACCTCGATGAAGCCCTTCGCGTAAATCCCGACAGCATCATCGCCCATCGCCAGCGCGCTGTCGTGCGCCGCGCTTTAGGCGATAGGCCCGGCGCCCAGTTAGACGTCAAAACAGCGAATAGATTAGCCGCGCAAAAGAGCGGCGGCTAGCCGCTCTTACCTCTATCTCTTACGCCGCGCCTGAGGCGGCTTCCTTAACTGCCTCTGCATCCAGCGTAATATCCACCTTATCGCCCACTACTACCCCGCCGCCGTCCAGCGGCATATTAAAGGTAAGGCCAAACTGCTTGCGGTCGATCGACGTCTTGGCCGAAAAACCCGCCCGCTCGCCCCCCCACGGATCCTTCTGCTGTCCGAAGTATTCGGTATCGAGCGTCACCGGTTTTGTTACTCCGCGGATCGTAAGGTTTCCGACCACTTTAAAATGCTCGCCATCCAGCTTCTGAACGCTCGTACTCTCGAATGTCATCACAGGGTAATTCGCCGAATCGAGAAAATCGGCCGAACGCAGATGTTCGTCGCGTTGCGCCTCCTTGGTGTCAATCGAGCCCGTGTCGATGCTCGCCGTGACCTTGGACTTCTCCGGGTGCGCTTCGTCGGTCGTCAGGCTACCGCTCCAACTCTTGAACACGCCGTGGACCCGCGAAATCATGAGGTGCCTTACGGAAAAACTCACGTTCGAATGCACCGTATCAAATTTCCATTTCTCTTCAGCCATATTTGCTTCGATGCTCCTCTTCGCTATTGGGATTCGCCAACTTGACCTTACCAGCTTACCCAGAGAAGTTCGCCGCGCGGTCACGGAATCATATACAGGCGCTCGTAATCGTACAACCCCTCATAATTAGATAAGTGCAAGGTCGCGTCTCGTTCCAATACCCCAACTTCCGCTCTTACATGAGCGCCCGTTTTCTCGCGACCGTCTCCAATGAAATGCAGGCCATTGCCGTGGGCTGGCAGATCTATGCCCTAACCCATCGGCCCCTCGATTTAGGGCTCGCCGGACTCGCGCAGTTTCTCCCCGGCGTATTGCTATTCCTCGTGTCGGGGCATGCGGCAGACCGGTTCCCGCGCCGTAGCATCGTGATGTTTTGCTATGCGGGCTTCGCCGCCTGCTCCTTCGCGCTGTTGGCGCTTACCCTGAATCACAACCGCGCCGTTTGGCTCATCTATGCAGCGTTACTGGGCAACGGCGTAGTGCGATCGTTCAACGGCGCCGCCGGGCAATCGTTTCTTCCTTCACTCGTTCCCGCCCAGCATTTCCCCAACGCGGTTGCGTGGAGCGCCTCGGTCTTCACCGCGGCCACCATTCTCGGCCCCGCCATAGGTGGTCTGCTGTATGGATTAACGGGCACTCCAACACCCGTTTACGCGTCAGCCGCAACCGCTTATCTGTGTTCTCTACTTCTGATGGCAACCATCCGCTTAATTGCGCCGGCGCGTAAAGCGGCCACCAGCCGCATGGTATTTGAAGGCCTTCGCTATATCTGGCGGAAGCAATTGGTACTTGGAGCGATTTCGCTCGATCTCTTCGCGGTGCTGCTAGGCGGCGCAACGGGACTCCTTCCTGTATACGCCGATCAAATCCTTCGCATCGGCCCCTCCGGCCTGGGTCTCCTGCGGAGTGGCCCTGCGATAGGCGCGCTGCTGATGGCAACGTTCAACGCCTACCGTCCACTACGGCGGCGGGCCGGCGCCTCAATGCTCTGGTGCGTCGCCGGCTTCGGCATGTTTACCATCGTTTTTGGACTCTCTCGCAGCGTCATCTTGTCGATGGCGTCGCTCATAATTCTTGGCGCATGCGACATGGTCAGCGTGATCGTCCGCCAAACCATGGTCCAGCTCTCGACTCCCGACGAAATGCGCGGCCGGGTTAGCGCGGTGAACTCGATCTTCATCGGAGCGTCGAATGAACTCGGTCAATTCGAATCGGGACTCACCGCGCAATGGTTCGGGGTGGTCCCAGCCGTAGTAATTGGCGGCCTCGGCACCATCGGAATCGTAGCCGCCTGGGCGCGGTTGTTTCCCGACCTCCGGCGCGTGGACAAACTGACACTGGTTGCCGCCAACGACGATTGATCAAGAAGCTCGGCGTAAGCTGTGCCCTCTGGGAGATCGTTTAGGACCTCGATGGAAAAGTTCTGAGGGAGCAGTTTGAATCGGGGCCGGAGCCGCGGACCTGTAAACTCTGCGCGACAAGGCAGGACCCTGTTACTCAGGCTGTCAGCTCGGGGATCAGGCTGGGGCCAAAGTACGAGTCGGCGACGCACCCGCCAAGATGGGAACGCTGTCACACTGGGCGCAGGCCTTCTTCCGTTCCAAATGCAAACGTAAGAAACGCCCCGCGATTCTGACTACCTCGGCACCCTCGACTTCCTGTACTCGCTAGAGACTCCCGACTAGAGCCCCAGGCTTCGCGAGTTATCCCAACCCGATACTAATCAGCCCGAAGAGCCTGAATAACATCTACACGTGCGGCCCGCAGCGCGGGCCAGGCGGACGCCACGACTGCCGCGGCCAGCAGCACTCCCGCCGCCCCGCCGATGACCCACGCTCCCGGCATGCTCACTGACTCGAACCACGCGCGCGCCGCACGTTGCAGCGCGACGCCCCCCGCCAGCCCCACCCCAATTCCCGCGGCGGTGAGAATTGCGCCCTCCGCGATCACACGTCCCAGCAAGTGGCGAGGCTGCGAACCGATGGCGAGCCGTATCCCGAATTCCCGCGTGCGCGCGCTCACGGAAAAAGCGAGCACGCCGCCCACGCCCACCACCGCGATCAACAGGGCTACCACCGCGAATCCGCCGAAAACAAGGGCGTTCAAACGGTCGGGCGTGAGCACCTCCGCGCGAACATCCTCCAGAGTGGCGGCCCGCTCCACGGGCTGGTCCACGGAAAGGTTGCGGATCGTGCGCGTGATCGGAGTGACCAGCGCGTACGGGTCGCTGTGCACGTGCACGAAGAGCCGGCCTCCAAACAGCGGTCCCTGTCCGAACGGCATGTATACGGTCAGCGTTGGGCGAGGGACCAGGTGCTCATCGTCGATATCGGCGGCTACGCCAATGACCCGCATCGGTACCGGCTTCATCCCGATGAATTGGATTACCGGGTCGGTCCAGGTGACATGGCGGTTGAGCGCATCCTGGGTAGCGAATATCCGGCGCGCGGTACTCTGGCTGATAATCGCAACTGGTTCACTGCCCTTGCGGTCCACGTCGTTGAAGTCACGCCCCGCAATCAGGGGTACCCCGAGGGCGGCGAAGAATCCTGGAGAAACGATACGGAACTGGCCGCGCGGATCCTCCCCAGCACTGCCGCGGGCGAACCCTTCGCCGGTGAATTGCATGCCGGGACCGAACTGCCCGCCTTCGCGCCAGGGTGTAAGCACGCCTAGCGCGACGCCATCGACGCCAGGTAATTCGTGGACCCTGCGCATCGCCTCCCGATAGAATCCAACGACCTGTTCGTCGCTGCGGCCATAGCTAATCACGGGAACGTTGATAGAGAGCACCCGGCGCGTATCGATGCCGGTATCGACTGCTTGTAATGCGAGCAGGGTTTTGAGCAGCATGGCCGCGCCCGCCAGCAGTATGAACGATGCGGCGATCTGCGTGATGGCGAAGGCGCGCAGGCGGCCATTAGCGCCCCCCGTCACCCGCGTGCTGCCCGTGGAGAGGCTGATGGTGCGCGAACGGTCGCTGGTGGGCAGCCGGGGCACGAAGGCGAGCAGAACAGCGGCCGCAAGCGCAAGGCCGGCGCCCACCCAGAGCATGCTGGAATCGACCGTGAGGTCCAGCGCGCGCACGGATAAGCGGGAAGCGTAGCGCGCCAGGATCGTGACCATGGGCCGTGCGCTGAGAACACCAAGAGCGGCGCCCGCGCCGCAGAGCAGCAGGCTTTCGGCCAGCAGGACGCGGCGTAGCGCGCCGTTGCTGGCGCCAAGCGCCGTGCGGATAACCAACTCACCTTCGCGCCGGATGGTGCGCGCCAGGATCAGATTGGCGACGTTCGAGCAGGCGATCACGAAGACCAGCCCGGAAGCGGCCAGTAGAACCCACAGCACCGTGCGGGCCTTGGACGTGATCTGATCGCGCAGCATGAACGCGTCGATGCGGTACCCGTCTTTGGCAGGGTAGGCTTCGGGGTGCTGCTTGACCATATCCGCATGGGCGACGCGCAGTTCGGCGCGGGCCTGTTCGATGGTTACGCCGGGGGCGAGCCGGCCGAACAGTTCGGTCATGCGGTGGACGCGTCCGGTGACCATCGTGGCAGAGAGATGGTGCGGGCTGGTCACGATGTTGGCGATGAGCTCGGTTTCGGCAGGATAAGGAACTGAGGGCTCGAGGACGCCGATGACCGTGGCGCTGCGCGCTCCGAACGAACCAAGACGCACGGTCTTACCTATCACGGAGGGGTCGCTCTTGAGCGCCCTGGTCCAGAACCGGTAGGTGAGCACCACTACGCCCGCGGCATTGGGCCCATCGTCCCGCATGTCGATCAGGCGGCCGAGCACGGGGCGCAGGCCCATCACCTCGAAGAAGTTGCCGCCAACCACGCCGGCCTGCACTTCACGGGGTTCGCCGAGACCGTTGAGGGTGAAGCCCACCGTGGAGAAATCGCCGAACGCGCTGAAGGACTTCACGCTTCGACGAAGATCCTGGACTTCGGGCACGGAGAATACTGTGCTCTCCACGCCCAGGCCGGGCGCGCCCTGCCGTATGTAGACCAGGCGGTCTTCGCCGCGATTCACCAGGGGCCGTAGCAAAACCCCGCGGACCAGCGTAAAGATGGCTGCATTGGCCCCGATCCCGAGCGCCAGCGTAAGCACCACAGTGATGGTTAAGCCCTTGGCTCCGGTGAGCGACCGCACCGCATACTTCAAGTCGCTCGCGAAGTTCCCCGCCGCGTTACCCAGACCCGTTGATTGAGAGCTCATGCCAAATCTTCCTCTCTGCATGTATAGTCGTTTATCAACGCCGGATTTCGACATCCGTTCCGAAAATTTTCCGGCCAAAAATGCTCTTCTGGCATTCTACGCGTTTTAGGCGGGGATTGCCCCCGTTTCGCCCGAGGCTTACTCGACCATACTCAACGGCCGTGAAACCCCAACTCAACAACAAGAAGAGGTGACGCCATTTGTCTTCGTTGGTCGCAGTGTTTTACTAACGTTTTGACGTAACGCGAACGCTGGCGGCCCGAAACCTTATTGCCGTTTCGCTTTCACGAAATCCATCTCGACCTGCTTGGGAATACCCGGCTCAAAGCAGCGCCGGCAGCGAGCTTCGTACATATCCGATGCCCCCACCACAATCAGGTCGTCCGATCCGCGCAACCGCTGCGTGTGCTTTGCCGGGTTCCCGCACCGCACGCAGATTGCCAGCGTTTTCGTGATCGATTCGGCATGCGCCAGCAGGTCCGGCATCGGCGCAAAAGGACGCCCCATGTAATCCGTATCCAGCCCCGCGATGATCACCTGTTTTCCGCTATCCGCCAGGCGCTGCGCCACATCCACCAGTTGCGGCCCCATGAAGTTCGATTCGTCGATGCCCACCACTTCCGCGCGCCAATCGATACGATTTACAATCTCGCTCGCATCGGCCACAACCTGCGATTGCATACGCAGATCGCCGTGCGAGACGATCTCGTCGGCCGAATATCGATTATCGATGACGGGCTTGAACACTTCCACGCGTTTGCGGGCGATCATGGCGCGGCGCAAACGGCGGATCAGTTCCTCGCTCTTGCCGGAAAACATCGGCCCGCAAATTACTTCAATCCAACCAATGTTGCCGGTGAGAAAGTCCATCTAGGCGAGCGCCAGATTCAGATTCTCAATTGCCTCGTCGATCTCGGCCGTATTCTTATATCCGACAGTCACGCTATCCACGCCTGCATTGTTGAACGCGAATTTCATGGCCGCCTGGCGGTCTTCGCGGGTAGTAAAGGCGCCTTCGCCCACCAGCTTCATGCTGATAATGCCCATCCCTTGTCCCCGAACCTGCTTCACGTGCGTGACTACCTCGCTTACATTTCCCGCCCCGCTCGTGTTGAAATCCTCGGCGTCCATCTTCGTTCCCTTGTGGTTCATCCGAATCATGGCGATTTCCAGCCATTCGTTTCCTGGAAAGCGGCGCAGCGCCGGCAGTCCGTGTACCGATGCCCCCCGGCCTACAACCACCTTCTTCGACTGAGCTTCCTGAATCCCGTCTTGCCAGCGGATCGTGTCCGTGGGCCAGGTGGCTACATGCTGATAATGCATCAGCATCACGTCGAAATAATCGGTATTCGCCAGCTTGCGCAGCTCGTCGATCTTTTCCTTCGGATCGACTCCTGGCCGCGTCGTCACTTTCGACATCAGGCGGTATGTATCGCGTGGAACACCCTTCAGTGCGACGCCCAGCATACGATGCATATCGCCGTAGGTTTCCGACGTTTCGAAGAAGCGGATACCACTGTCGTAAGAGTGCCGGACCAGACGCGTGAACTGGTCTTGCCCCAAGTCACGCTGCACTTGGCCGCTGAATGTTCCGGTACCGAACGCGAGACGCGTCACCTTAACACCGGACTTGCCCAGCGTTACCCAATCCGTTGCCGAACCGCGCGCCGCCCGCAACGGTATGTTGCCGGCCGCGAGCGCGCCCGCTGCGATCCCGGCCTTGATGAAATTTCGTCGAGAGCACTGAGTCATCTTCGGTCCTCCGATCGTCATACTATCATGAGCCGCTCACGCGATTGGCGCCGCGGCGGCCTCGAAGACGCGCTCTTCCAGAACATCCAGCGCGCCCGCGAAAAAGTGATCGGTCGCCTCAATCCAGATCAGTCGCTTCGGCTCGCCCACCGCCTCAAACCTGCGTTCGAACTCATCGCGCGGCCCGAATTCATCGTGCGTGCTGTGGATGAAGATCTTCGGAACCAAGCACGGCGCGAGAAAATCCCATGGGCCCATGCGCGTTGAGAAGCCCACTCCCATCAGAAACTCGGGCGTTCCCAATTCACAGCCCAGCATCATAATCGCGCGCGATCCAAAAGAGAACCCCGCTAGCGCGTATGGCAAATTGGGATACCGTCCCCGCAAGTAATCGAGCGCCGCGCGCGCGTCTTCAATCTCGCCCGCCATATGCGCGTGCTCGCCTTCGCTCCGGCCCACGCCCCGAAAGTTAAAGCGCAGCACAACCATGCCGGCGCGCCGCAACCCGCGTGCAATGCGATATACAACCTTGTTGTGCATGGTCCCGCCAAAGAGCGGATGGGGATGGCATACCACCACGGCCAGACGAGGCTCGCGATCGTCGGGCTCTTCGAGCAGCGCTTCCAGGTTGCCCGCCGGACCCGCCAGTGTCAAAGATTCGAGACGGCGCGGCATTCTGTCTGTCGCTGCGCTCCCGGTTAATTCGTACGAAAATTGGTGAACTGCACGTCGATTCCGAAATCTTGCCCGCGCAGCAATTGAATCGCGTTTTGCAGCGTATCGCGGTCTTTCCCCGCGATGCGGACGAAATCGCCCTGGATAGAAGCCTGCACCTTGAGCTTGCTGTCCTTCACCGCCTTCACGATCTCCTTGGCCTTCTCCGTGGCGATTCCCTGCTGCAGCGTGATTTCCTGCTTCACGCTGGAACCGGCCGAAGGAATGATTTCGCCAAAGCTCAGTCCCTTCAATGGGACCTTCCGCTTTACCAGCTTCGATTCAAGAATGTCCACCACAGCCTTAAGCTTGAAGTCGTCCGAGCTGGCGAGAACAATCTTGTTCTCCTTCTCGTTGAGTTCGATGCTCGATTTCGAATCCTTCAAGTCGTAGCGCTGTTGGATCTCTTTTATCGCCTGCTGCACGGCGTTCAACACTTCCGGCATTTCGATCTTTGATACGACGTCAAAACTGTTGTCGGGCATATTAGTGGGAGTCGGGGGCGGGAGGCCGGGGTTCGGGGGAAGCTTCTTGCGTTTCGGGTCCGCCCGCTTCCAATCCCAGTATAGAGGTTCGGATGCGCAATGGGCGGCTCCGGCGCAAGGGATCCGCCTTGACCGGCGCAGGTTCAGGTACGGGGGTAGAAATCGCCGCGGGCGCAGTCGCTTCCGGCGGCCGGGTTTGCAATGCCGCCACCACGCGCCGCGCGATCTCACCGACCATCGCCTCCATCGAAGAATCAAGCGCCACCGTCACAGCCGCGCGCACCTGCTCCTCATCCACTACCGCTACAAATGGCGCAATTGGGGAAGCGGTAGTCGCGGCTCCCCGCTCCCCCGACCCATGTCCCCCAGCCCCCAGTTCGCGCTCTCGCGCGGCTGCTTCCGCCAAGGGACGCACCACGTTCACCAGTGCGCTTGCCTCGAAAGGTTTCTTGATCGATGCATCCGCCCCAACCTTCTCAACGAGGGCCTCGTCCATCGCTTCAAGCACGCCCGCTGTGAGAATCACGCGCACATGGCGATGGCGCGGGTTCATCTTAAGGTATTGGCAGATCTCGTAGCCGGTGCGCCCCGGCATGACTGCATCCGCAATCACGACGTCCGGGGCCACGTCTTCGATTCGTATTAGGGCTGCATCCGCATTGCTGACGGTGACGACTTCGAAGCCCTCTTCCTTCAGAATGCGCTCGCCGATCCGTTGCGCGTGGGGACTATCGTCCACCAGCAGGATACGGCTCATTGCTTGGGTGTCGGATCTTGTTTACTCGGGTCCTGCTTGTTCGCATCCGATTTGTTGGTCGAATCGCCCTTCTTCTTTTTCGGAGCCTTCTTTTTTGAGACCTTGGCGGGTTTACCCGTGTGGTTCTGCGGGGAATCCGTCGCGGTGTTTACCGGGCTCGCGGCCTCCGGCTTCGCCGCGGCTGCGGCTCCGGTAGATCCGGTTGCTCCGGACGCCCCGTTTGCCGGAGGCGTCGCCGTGGCGCCATCGGCAGGCAAAGCGACTGCGGCCCCAGGCGCCGGAGCGCCACCCGCTGGAGTTCCACCGGCCGGAACCGCGGTGCGGGCATCGGGATTCTTGTCGAGCACATCCGGATTTGCCGCCGTAGTCGCAGTCACCGTGTTACTCACGCCTCCGCCGGTTCCAGCCGATGCGGGTGGAACGCTCAAAGGAACCTGCGGACTCAGCCGTCCCATCTGCGGAGTACCGGACTTCGCCGCCGTATTCAGGTTCGGATGGCCGCTGAACGGTCCCCAGGCTTTGCTTAGTAAGCTGCGTTTCTCGCGATTCTCAAGCTCATACTTCATCCGGTTCTCGGCCACTGGATCCGCCGCCGGCACCGGCCGCTTCATCTCTTCCAGGCGCGCCTTGGCTTCGTCCACGTGGTCGCTCAGCGGATAATCGCGGACAATTCTCGTGTACGCATCCGCCTGCCGGTCTTCGAAGCGGTCGCCCATACGTTTGTAATCGTCGGCTTCCAGCCACAACGCTTCGTCGGCGTGGCTATACAGCGGGTATTGATCGGTGAGCGCCTGCATCCGGTTAGCCGACGCCGGGAAGCTGCCCTTCTTGTGATAGAGATCGCCTACCTTATACTCGCGGTCCGCCAGAACCTCCTGAATGTCGCGCAGCTTCTGAGCCGCCTCGGGCGCGAACTTGCTGTTGGGAAACTGCGTCAACAAGTTGCGGCATTCGTCGTCCGCGCGGAACGCATGGGTCGGGTCGCGGTCGCTTTTGTCCATCTGCTGATATTGCATATCGCAGATTTTTTGCTGCGCCTCGGCCGCCTCTTCCATTTGGGGATAGAACAAAATGAAATCTTTGTATTCCGCTTCAGCCTGTGCAAAGCCGTGCGTCCCGCCCTCGCGGAACCAGCTATCGGCCACCAGCAGCTTGGCCTTGGCCAAATACTCGCTGGTATCGTAGGTGTTCATAAGCGTCTGCAGCGTAAGCCGCGCACGCTCATACCGCCCGTGTTCCACGTCCCCCATGGCGCTGTCGAACAACACCTTGTCGGGCTGCTGCGTGTCCTTGGCGATGGGGTTTTCATACTTCTTTTTGCCGCATCCCATGGCGACCACCAGCACCGCCATCATGGCGGCTATACCCGTGTTACGAATTGCGTTTCGAATCATCATCAAAATTCCATTCCTACTTCTATTCCGAACTTCTTTAGCGGATCGACTCTTAACGAGGCCGCATTCGCGTCTTAACAAGGCACCGCGTTCGCGCCGGCCGCGATCTTTTGCATTTCGCGCACGGTCGCTTCCGCATCGCCGCTGTGAAAGATTGCCGACCCTGTGACTATCCAATCACACCCAGCGCGGACCACTTCGGCCAAATTCTCCAAATGCACCCCGCCATCGATCTCGATCGGCAGCCGTAACCGCCTGTCCCGCCTCATCTGATCCAGCTTACGGACCTTTTTGAGGACATACGGAATCAGTCGCTGCCCACCAAATCCAGGATTCACACTCATAAGCAGCACGTAGTCCGCCACATCCAGAATGTCCTCAAGCACGGCAACAGGCGTCGCCGGGTTCAATACCACTCCCGCCAGCGCGCCCTCCTTCTTGATCAATTCGAGCGTTCCGTCCAGGTGCCGCGCGGCCTCGTAGTGTACCAGAACCGAGTTTGCGCCCGCGTGAACAAAGTCCGCCGCATAGCGCTCAGGATTCTCGATCATCAGGTGTACGTCAAGATGTGCGTTGGTTGCCTTACGGATCGACTCCACCACCGGCGGTCCGATGGTAAGGTTCTGCACGAAGTGACCATCCATCACATCCAGATGCAGCATTCGAGCGCCGCCTCGCTCCACGCGCGCGATTTCGTCCGCCAGGCGGGCGAAGTCCGCCGACAGGATTGAGGGAATAATTTCAATCATTTGCGGGCTAAGGTGATTTTACCACAGCAGCGAAAAAGCCATCCCCGGCGTCCCGTCCCGGAAGGCGCTGCACCGTCTCCACCAGCAGTTCCTGAGGCACCGTGGCGGCGATCGCTTCATTCTCTTCCGGTTCCAGCGAACAGGTGGAATAAACAAGCAAACCTCCCGGCGCAAGCGCCGCGCGAGCGTTTGCCAGCAATGCCGTCTGCCGTCGCGCCAGATCATCCAGATCCGCCGGCGTAAGCCGCCATTTGATTTCAGGATTGCGCGCCAAGGTTCCCGTCCCGGAGCATGGCGCATCCACCAGAATCCGGTCGAATCGCCGTGCAAACGGAAGCGCCAGCGTGCCGTCCGCCACCACCACCGGCACGCCAAGGCTCTTCAGTTGGACCGCCCGGTGGAAGTGCAAGTCCACCGCGACCGCATCGATCGTTGTCTCTAGCGCCTGTGCCGTCTTATTTCCCGGGGCCGCGCAGAGATCGAGAAACGTCTGCCCCGCCTCCAGTCGCAGCAGCGGCACAATAGCTTGCGCCCCGATATCCTGCGTGCGTCCCCCTCGCGTATACTTCTCGGGCTCCTCCAGCGCCGCGCGCGCAATACCGAATGCCGCCTCGGCGCCATAATGCCCTTCCCATCGCGCCAGCAACCACTCCGGACACGAAAGCTCTACTTCGCGCGCCTCGCCCTCAATCGCCGCGCCCTCTCGCCCCGCCGCTGCCGCCTTCCGCAGCACCGCATTCACAAACCCCGCCGCCGACGTCTTTCGCGCGCGTTTCACTAGCTCCACGCTCTCCCCCACCGCCGCATGCGCCGGAACGCGCTCCAGATATGCGATCTGATAAATCCCCATCCGCAACACAACGCGGACTTCGCGGTCGAGCTTCCGCGCCCGTCCCGAGTAACGGTCAATCAGAAAATCCAACTGCGCGCGATGCCGCAGCACGCCGAATACAATCTCGGAAGCCAGGCCCGCATCCCGCGAATCCAGTTCCGCCGTGCGCTTCATCAGCAGGTCGGAGGCATACCCCCCCGCTTCCACCTTCAGCAGGATTTCAAAAACGGCAATGCGCCCCGGCGACGGCACGTTGCCCTAACGGCTTCGCAGCCGGATGCTTTCCCATCCGAAATCGGCCAGCCAGCCGCCATCCACGCGCAGCGTCTCGCCATTCACAAACCCGCTCGTCTTTGGGTCCGCCAGAAACGCGATCGCCTGCGCGATATCGTCCACCGAAGCGAAGCGCGCCATCGGCACGCGATTCGTAATGTCCTGATCGGTGTACCCCGCGCTAACCTGGTCCGCCGCATCCATCTCGGTCTTCACCCAACCCGGACAAACCGCATTCGAGCGCACGCCATGCCCTCCCCATTCCGCAGCCAGCGTGTGCGTAAGCCCGATCAATCCATGCTTGCTGGAGTTATACGCCGCGCGTAGCGAGAGCCCCAGCAGCCCGGCAATCGAAGCGACATTGATAATCGACCCCGATTTCTGCTTCAGCATCGTCGGCCCAAACGCGCGGCACATCAGAAACGGCCCCGTGAGATTCACATCCAGCACCCGCCGCCACTCGACGAGTTCCACCTTCTCGGTTGCCTTGATAAAGCTGACGCCGGCATTATTCACCAGCACATCGACGCGGCCAAAATGGCCTAGCACCGCCTCCGCGATCCGGGCGACCGCCCCTTCATCGGACACATCGCCCGGCGTCTCGATCGCATCCGCCCCCAACATACTGACGGAGGCCAGCGCGTCGGCGGCCGAGTTGACGTCGTTCAGCGCAAGCGCATAACCTTTTTCGGCAAGGATCTCCGCAGCGCGGCGGCCAATCCCCTGTGCAGCGCCGGTGATCACGGCGACAGGAACGTGAGTGGGCATCTCTCTAGATTAGGACGAAACCGCGCCGATCCATTGAACGGGAAATCGCGCCCCCACGGCGCGGACCAGTCGTTCGTCGGCCGTGATCATCGGCTGCCCGGAGTTCATGGCCAAGGCAAGATAGGCGGCATCGTACACGGCTCTGTTATATTCCAACGCAATGGCGAGAGCATCATCACGAAGAGCTATGCTCGAGGCCGTTGTAATCGCAACAGATGACGACAGCTCTATAAATGCATCCTCTGCTTGCCGCGCAGATAGCCTGCGCCGCCGCGCGGCTTTCCAAAGGACATTGGCAATCTCAAACCAGAAGAAATCCGGAGCTATAAAGAAAACGGCTCCCGAACGGTGCGCGGCCAGCAATGCAATCGCCTGCTCTCTATAACTCTCCGCCTCCAGCACCCATTTCGCGGCAACGCTAGCGTCCAGGACGTAACCGTTCAACGCTCGCGATCCTCACGGATCATCTCTTCGGCGGTGGGATGCGGTCCAGGTGTGAGTGGCTTCCGTTCCGTCATGGCCCATTTCAAGAATTCATTCAGCCGCGCCTGCTCTTCGGGAGTCCGCTTTCGCATCCGCGCCTGCGCCTCCTGCACGGCTCGATCAATCTCGGCTTTCAGCGCCGCGCGATTGGCCTCGCGTCGCTTCTCGAAGGCTTCGGAATGTTTCTCCGGATCGTTTCCCAGCGGCAGGCTAGCCATCTTGCTTCTCCATTTCCAATCCTATCAAACCGCCCCCTATAATTAATTCAGTGGACCTCGAAAAGACCCTCCTACGCAAAGTCGGCGAAGCCATTCATCGCTTCCAAATGATTCGCGACGGCGACCGCGTAGCCGTAGCTCTCTCCGGCGGTAAAGATTCGGCAACGCTCCTCGAAGCCCTCCTCCTGCTCCGCGACCGCGCCCCCATCGATTTCACCGTCTGCGCCTTCACCGTCGAGCAGGGCAAGTTCCTCCGCCCCATCGAGCCCATCGGCGAATATCTCAAGCAGCGCGGCGTCGAGTGGACCTACTTCCGCGATAACCCGTCCATGCAGTTACTCGAAGACCAGCCCGATCACGGTTGCGACCTTTGCAGCCGCTTCCGCCGCCGCGCCGTCTACGAAATCGCGCGCGGCCTGGGAACCAATGTCATCGCATTCGGCCACACCGCCGACGATTTCTGCGAAGCCCTGCTCCGCAACACCATGTTCACCGGCAAGCTCAGTTCCCTGCCGCCAGTTACTAAGTCGCGTGATGGCGACTTCCGTCTCATCCGCCCTCTGGTCTACGTCACCGAAGAAGTCACCGCCGCCTACGCCGAATCGCTGGGCATACCAGTCATCCCCTGCGGCTGCTCCCAGCGCACCGGAACCGTCCGCCGGTCGCTACGCGATATCTTCGCCGAGCTGGAGCAGGATTACCCCCACTTGAAAGAAACCATGCTCTCCGCCATGGGGAACGTCGATACCGGCCGCCTGCTCGATACGCGTTTCCTCAACATCGAACAGGAAGAGCCGCGCGAGTTACTGCCCATTCTGGGTTGACCGATTCGCCGACTCCAGTCCGCTGCCCTCGCGTCCCATCCTGATATACTGCCCTTCATCGCATGAAATTCTCGCTCTCCCTAGCTTTGTTCGCTCTCCCTTTGCTCGCGCAGGAACCCGTTCGCTACGAGTTCAGCTTCCCCAACGCCGCCCATCACGAAGCCGAAATCCGCGCCACCTTTTCCGGCGTGCGCCAGCCCGTGCTGGAGCTCGTCATGAGCAGTTCCTCACCCGGCCGCTACGCCATCCACGAATTTGCCAAGAACGTCTACAATCTGCGCGTCACCGATGGCGCCGGCCACCCGCTCGAAGTCGCAAAGGTGAGCCCCAGCCGCTGGAACGTCACCGGCCACAAAGGCAAGGTCGTCGTGGAATACACCCTCTTCGGCGACCGCGCCGACGGCACCTACGATGGCATCGATTCCACCCACGCGCATCTGAACATGCCGGCCACCGTCATCTGGGCGCACGGATTCGAGAAGGCGCCCGTCTCCGCAAAATTCTCCGTCCCCGACGGTTCCAATTGGAAGCCCGCCACGCAACTGGTTCCACAAGACGACGGTACGTGGACCGCGCCCTTCCTCGACCGATTCATGGACGCCACCACCGAGCTCAGCGCGCACGATTGGAATGAATGGAAACTGGGCGACGCCCAATTCCGCGTCTCTCTCCATCACCGCGGAACTTCCGAGGAGGCCGCTGCGTTCGCCCGCATGTGCGAAGCCACCGTCATCGAAGCCGAAGGCGTATTCGGCGCCTTCCCCAAATACGATAACGGCAAGTACACCTTCCTCCTCGACTTCCTCCCCTACGTCAACCGCGACGGCATGGAGCATCGCGATTCCACCAGCATCACCGCCACCAACGACATTCACGATTCCGCCGCCCAACTCATCGGCACTGTGTCGCATGAGTTCTTCCACTCCTGGAATGTGAAGCGCATCCGCCCCAAATCGCTGCAGCCCTTCGACTATGAACAGGCCGATATGTCGAGCGAGTTGTGGTTCGCCGAAGGCTTCACCAATTACTATGGTCCGCTCGTACTTCGCCGCGCCGGTCTCTCGAGTCTCGACCGCTTCACTCGAACCATGGGCGCCGCCGTCAACCAGGTAATGACCGCGCCCGGACGGCAGGTCCACAACGTAATCGAAATGAGCCGCCTTGCGCCGTTCGTCGATGCCGCCACCGCGAACGACCCTGTCAATTACGCCAACACCTTCATCTCTTATTACACCTTCGGCCAGGCGCTGGCCCTCGGCATCGATCTCGCCATTCGCGAGCACTTCCCCGGCAAGTCGCTCGACGATTGGATGAAGACCATGTGGCGCGAACATCCCGATATCGACAAGCCGTATGACGTCGAAGACCTGAAGAAAGCTCTCGGTGACGCAGTAAGTGACAAAGCATTCGCCGAGCAGATCTTCCAACGCCACATCTACGGCAAAGAGACAATGCCCTACGAGGAACTACTCTCCCACGCCGGCTTTCTACTCGAGAAGCGCACCGGCGGCGGCGCGTGGATCGGCGCCCCCCAGCTCACGTTCGGAGCCACCGGCGCCGAAATCAGCGCGCCCACCCTCCACGGCTCTCCCATTTACGACGCCGGACTCGATCGCGGCGACCGCATCACTCAGTTCGACGGCAAAGCCCTCGCCACACAGCAGGATTTGACCGCCATCCTCGATGCCCACAAGCCAGGCGAAAAGGTTAAGGCTCGCGTCGAGACGCGCGGCGGCCGAAAAGAAGTCGAAATTACGCTCGGCGCCGTACCCCAGGTCGAGATGAAGGCATATGAGCTCGCTGGCAAAGAACTGACCCCGCAAATGGCAGCCTTCCGCGAAGCGTGGCTAAGCGACAAGGCCGTGCGCCCCCTGCCAAAGCTTGTCAAATACTGCCCTGTTTGCAAACGCACGTGGGCCTTTGAATATGAGAGCTGCCCCTACGACGCCGGCACGCTGCAAATCACGCCCCCCAAGCCGGGCGACGAGAAACGGACAACCAATGCGACAGACGGTGGCGGCGGACGTGGCGGCAGAGGCGGGCGTGGTGGACGCGGTGGACGCGGCGGCGGAAATTAACCCGCCGGCGCCGCCGAAAGCCGGTGAGAAATGCGGCTAAACCTCGCCCCACCTTCGGCCGATGTGTTGTTCAGGAGCGCAACACGCCGTGCAAAGCATCTACCCTTCCGAATCGCCCCTTGAAACGACGCCCGGAATCCGGCGGTCATCGCCTTACACCCCACCCGCGCCGGCGGATGAAGTGATGATGGAACAGTTGGAGTTCCTCCTCTTGCACGTACGCAAAGGACGCCATCTCGCCTGTCCCGAGTGCGCGCGGCTCGATCGCATCGGCAGCATACTTCTCGCGCCGTTCCTTTAGTTGCCGTCTCAACTCCCAACCCACAAAAATTCTTTTCGCCCTGTCGATCTCGCCCAGGTCGTGCGTCGTTCTGATGGATGGAACATATCCAGGAGAATGACGAATGAGGAAAAGAACGTTACAGATCGCGCTCGTCACCGCTTTTGTGACGAGCGCCGCCGCGGCGCAAAATCTCACCCCAGCCGAGGAAAAACACGCGCTAAAACTACTCAACGACACCCGCGACGGCGTCACCGAAGCCGTCAGAGGACTGTCCGAGACGCAATGGAACTTCAAACCGGCGCCTGACCGGTGGTCCATCGCCCAAGTCGTCGAGCACCTTGCTCTCATCGAAGACCTCATACAAACCAGCGTCTTCGCCAACATTGAAAAGGCCCCCGCCGGCGACGCCGCGTCCAAACCATCGGATGCCGCTCTGCTGGCGAAACTCGCCGACCGCTCCACCAAATACCAGGCGCCCGAACCCGCCGTGCCCACCGGTCGCTGGACCCTCCCCGAGGCGCTCCAACACTTCGACGCCTTCCGGGCCAAAACCATCGCCTCTCTCGAAGCCACGCCCGGCCTGCGGCAGCATGCCATCGCCCACCCCGTGCTCGGCAACCTCGATGGCTATCAGTGGGTCCTCGCGGTCGCCGGACATAGCTCCCGCCACACCCAACAGATTTTGGAAGTGAAGGCGAACCCCAACTTTCCCGTGACAGATGCCAATTTGACTGCAAAATAAAGGAGACACGACGATGCAATTCTTACTGCTAATCTACGATAACGAGAAGAGGTGGGCCGAAGGCTACGACCAGTCCGAAACGGCCGAGTACGGCGCGTTCGGCAAAGAGTTTGCCTCCACCATCAAGGGCGGAAACGCCCTGCTGCCCACCGTCACCGCCGCAACGGTGCGCATTCGCGATGGCAAGAGCGCGTCCCACGACGGTCCGTTCGCTGAAACCAAGGAACAGCTCGCCGGATACTATCTGGTCGAAGCGCCCGACCGCGCCGCCGCTTCCACCATCGCCGCCCGCATCCCCGCCGCGCGCCACGGCTGCATCGAAGTGCGGCCCGTAATGGCATTCTAGGAGACTCACATGCGCTACATGTTTCTGATCTACTCGCAGGAACGGCCCGAAGGACCACCGGTAGACGAGATCGAGAACCTGAAGAGCCGCCATCGCTCAGTTATGCAGGATGCCCGGGAAAAGGGCATCCTGCTGGCGGTGGAAGGCCTGAAACCTACCGCGCTCGCCACCACCGTTCGTATCGACGACGGCAAGCCCGTCACCATCGATGGACCCTTCGCCGAAACCAAAGAACAACTGGCCGGCTACTATATTCTGGAATGCCAAGACCTCGACGAAGCCATCGAGTGGGCTAAGAGAATTCCATCCGCTTGCAAAGGAGCGGCAGGGTGCATCGAGATCCGCCCAGTGGCCGACCTGCCGAAATCTTGACCGCCGGCGTCGATGCCAAGGCGGCCGCCGAAGCCGTCTTCCGCCAGGAATCCGGACGCATCGTCGCCACCCTGATTCGCATCTCAGGCTCCTTCGACCGCGCCGAAGAGGCCATGCAGGATGCCTTCGCCGCCGCCCTCGCCACTTGGTCCCAGCGCGGCATCCCCAACAATCCCGCCGCTTGGATTACCGCCGCCGCCCACCGCAAACTCATCGACCAGAGCCGCCGCGAGCGCACCCGCATCCTGAAAGGCGACGCCCTTCGTTACGAAACCGTAACCCGCTCGCTCCCTCCCGAGCTCCCCTTCGAAGAACCGCCTATGCCCTTCGCCGACGACCGTTTGCGGCTCATCTTCACCTGCTGCCACCCGGCCTTGAACCGCGAAGCCCAGATCGCCCTCACCCTCCGCACCCTCGGCGGTCTGAGCACGGCGGAGATCGCCAAAGCCTTTCTCGCCCCGGAAGCCACCATGGCGCAGCGCCTGGTGCGCGCCAAACGCAAGATTCAAGAGGCGCACATCCCCTACGAAGTGCCGCCACCGGCGCGTCTCGCAGAGCGTCTCGCCTCCGTGCAGACCGTGATCTATCTCATCTTCAATGAAGGCTACGCCGCAGCCGCGGGCGACCGCTTAGTCCGCCGCGAACTATGCGGCGAAGCCATCCGGCTCGGACGAGTGCTCTGTGAGCTCATGCCCGCCGAAGGCGAAAACCTGGGACTCCTGGCTCTCATGCTCCTGCAGGATTCCCGCAGCCACGCCCGCATGCGCGATGGCCGCCTCGTCACGCTCGAAGAGCAGGATCGCTCCCTATGGCGGCAAGAGGAAATCGTCGAAGGCCTGGCCCTGGTAGACCGCGCGCTCCGCATGGACTTCCCCGGCGAATATCGATTGCAGGCCGCCATCGCGGCCTTGCACGCCGAAGCGAAATCCGCCGTCGAAACCGATTGGGCGCAGATCGCGGCGCTTTACGATCGTCTTTCGCGCTCCAATCCCTCCCCGGTAATTGCGCTCAACCACGCCGTGGCGGTCGCCATGAACGCTGACCTTGCCGAAGGCTTGCGTCGCATCGATGCGCTGCGCGAGCGGTTGGATCGTTATTACCTGTTCCACGCCGCTCGCGCCGATATTCTCCGGCGTATGGGAATGCCAAACGAAGCCCGCGAGGCCTATGCCAAGGCGCTCGGTATGGCGGCAAATCTCGTGGAGCGTGAGTATTTGGAAAGGCGCCTGCGCGAGCTGACCGCTCAGTCCTAACCCCGAAAATCATGCCCGGTAGCATCGCCCCGTGCAAGCGTCGTATGCTGTCCTCGTGCTTGAGATTCGGCAATTAACCGCACCTCAGATCAGTCAAAACCTCAGCGCTCTTGCGGCCGTCTTACTGGACTGTGTGCGGGGCGGCGCGTCCGTAAGCTTCATGGCATCCTTTTCGAAGGCGGACGCCGAAGCGTTTTTTGAAAGTGTCCTGCGGGAAGTGCGTGACGGCCGCCGCATCCTCTTAGCCGCCTTCCTCGATTCTGAGCTGATCGGGACCGTTCAGATCCTCACCGCGACGCCGCCCAATCAACCTCATCGCGCCGATGTCGCCAAGCTTCTGGTGCAAAGATCGGCCCGCGGACAAGGCGTCGGCCGCCGCCTCATGCGCGAGGTCGAAGAGGTAAGTAAGCTGGCGGGAAAAACTCTCCTCGTATTGGATACGGCCACGGGCGATCTCGCAGAGAAGCTTTACATGGACTTGGGATGGACCAGGGTCGGAGTCATCCCGCGCTACGCGCTATATCCCGACGGCGCATGGTGCGACACCACCATCTTTTGGAAGCAGCTCTCTTAGAAGCTGCGCACCTGCGGTGGCGCGCGTTGTCGTCGATCGCTATTACAAGCCTTGAGGAAGACACTCCCGTACCCTCTCCAGCAGAAGCCTGGGGGAAAATGGCTTCGCCAGGAAAGCGCAGGGTCTTAAAGGGCGCGCACTATGTTCCGTATCGAAATCGAGAGGATATCCCGAGATGTAAAGCACGGGAATGGTCGGGTGCGACTCGCTCATCGCGTTTCCCAGAGTAAGCCCATCCATCCGCGGCATTTGCACATCGGCCAGGACTAATCCAATGCCGGCCCCGAGCCGGTTAAGCTGCTCCATCGCCTCTAACCCGTCCGCAGCCTCCACCAAATGGAATCCTTCGGGCTCCAGGATCTCTCGAATATAGGTGCGGATCGCTTCCTCGTCGTCCGCTATCAGGATTGTCATCGCTTCACTAGTGCACGCCTTTTCCGGCTCGCATATCGTCCGATTCAGTTTAACCGGAGCCGAACCAATTCGCGCACGAGGCTCAACCAACACGTACTAAGTGTGGCGGCTCAGCCGGCTTAGATGTATCGTTAGAAGTATTTATGAAGCCGCGCCAGCTTTCTAAATCTGAATATCGGGTTCTGGTGGAAAAGTCGCCCATAATGATTTGGCGTTCTAATAGCGCCGCTGAGTGCGACTACTTCAATGATCGCTGGCTGCGGTTCCGCGGGCGCTCCATGGAGCAGGAATGTGGCAAGCAATGGGCGGAAGGTGTTCACGCGGAAGATCGGCAGCCATGTGTTGCCGCTTTTCTCGCGGCCTTTCAGAAGCGCGAGCCATTTGAAATGCAATACCGCCTCCGGCGTTACGATGGGGCTTACCGCTGGATTCTCGATAGCGGCTCCCCTGTCTTTGAAGATACCGGCAAGTTTCAGGGCTTCATCGGCAGTTGCATTGATATCACGGAGCGCATTGAAGCCAAGCGCGCAGTCGACCGGGAATTATCCAATCTTCGCGGCCTGCTTCCCATCTGCATGGTCTGCAAGAAAATTCGCGATAGCGATGGAGTCTGGCATCAGCTCGAACTGTTTATCTCGAGCCATTCGAACGCGGACTTCACGCACGGAATCTGTGCCGAATGCGCGAAAGACGCCATCCGATAACTCGCCGAACGCGCTAAGGTGAGCCTCGGCGTCCCGCCCGTGATAACATACACCCTCGAACGAAAGGAACTCATGCCCAACGTTTATAAAGCCTTTGCAAATGCAATGGCGCCCGTGCCCCCCATCGGCACGCCCCCAGGAGTTCTCGTCATGGCAAACATCGCAGGCGCGCACAACATGGCGAATCTCTTCACTGCCTTCTGCAATTACTTTCATACCCCGGGCAATTGGACCTGGACCGGCGGACCCGTGACTCCTGCGGCCGGCGCCATTCTCGATGGCGATGCCAAAACCGGACAGTGCGTCGCTCTGGCGCGCGCTCTTCGCCTGCTTGCAATTGCTGCCCCGCCGTATGGGCTCGGCCTAGCTCCCGGCGTGGTGGGCGATCCGGGCACTGCCGGAAAGTATACGGGGCAGAACGGCCATGGCTTTATCTCCAACCATCCGGCCAACCCGGGCGTGTTGGCTTTGCGCGCCAACGTATTCGACCCGAATCAACCCATCGAATTCGGCCCGCGCACGCCGTTCTATTCCTGGGAGGACCACAAGACGGTCCCGTACTTAGGCCAGTTTTACGATCCTTCGTACAATCACATCTGGCCGAATCTTCCGCAGATGGCGCAATACCAGGTCACCGGAGAAGTACGGCGCGATAACGTTCCGGGCTACCCCGCCGCCGAGGTCCTCACCTTCGTGCTTGCCGATTCCGTCCCTGCCGGGAACCAGGTCTACTTTCGCGGGCTGACGCCTACTGAAGCGAACGCGCGCGTCGCGCCTTCTGGCGTGCAGGGTCCTTATCCCGGGAGCAATCCTCCGGGCAACCCGGCTCCGTAGTGTGACAGCCGGCGGCAGGTACGTAGCCGTGCTGGCATACAGCGCGGCAGACACAAGCGACGTTTATTCGGCTTGCTTCCGCAAACTGTTGAGCAGATCGTCCACTTGCGCGCCTGCGGCATTGGGGGAGCGGCGGAGCGTTGCCACCTGGCGGTAATGCGAATTCAACCGCACCAGCGATTCGTTCAGGTACACGGCTTGATGGGTGTAGATCGCAATCTTTACTCCGTCTTCAGGAAGTATGTCTCGATGGTACTGGCAGATACCGCATAAGGCTGGTTGGGATTCGAGGAGACTTTCCAATCCGATCTCGTACGTTAGCAGTTTGGCCAGATTCCTTTCGCTCCCGAATTCCCAAAGCATGTCCCCACTTGCCCATAAGCCTGCGTACCCCTCCGACAACGCCTGCTTCACTGCATCGGAAAGCTTGACGAGCATACGCTCGACGTCAAACTCGCCATCCACCAGATGCCCTTGATCGGACGAGAGCACAAGCGCGCCGCGCGCAACAGCGTCGGTAGGGTCGACTCCCGCAATCCGAAGGTGCGCCGGCAGTCCAGCGATCATCGGCGGACTATTGAGGTACAGGCACCGGTAGTTTGCGCTCAGTCGTTCGGTGATAATTGCCGCCATTGCCGGCATTTGTGCCGATGGAGAGCCGTCGTAGATTAAGCAGCGATGGCGGGACGCCTCGTTCATAGTCAAGACGAATTGTAACCACCGGCAGCGCGTGCGTGCAATCGAGACCGAACGCATAAACTTGCAGGTAAACGAACGACTCGAAACGCCATTCCGCCAGTTGATCGTATTCGGGGGAGCGCTAAGGGCGCCGCGAAAAACCACCGCGCCCCGTCCATCGAACGTCGAGCGCGCACCTCCATCCCATCGGCTGGCCCTGCAATCTGCGAGGCCTGATTTCCATGCTTCGCGCCCCAGAGAGAGAAACACTACGGAGGGCTTTACTCGTAAGGAATGTCCACCTCGGCAAAGCTCCCGGGAGTGGCTGCGTTGACCGCTGCGACAACTCGATCAATGTACCGGTGCACGGCGGGCCGCTGTGGATTGCCAAGTACCACGATGGCAATTCGACGGCCTTTAAGGTTCTGCTGGTACTGAATATTTTTGTCCGTCGATAGCAAGAGATCGAACCCGTTCTCTTCAGCGGCTTTCAGCAACGCACCGTTGGTTAATCTATCCCATCCTCTTGCAATCGTTTCAACAACGGTGTGACCGTGAAGCCAGCGGGCGATACTTCGAGGTGTTCCGTGGTCAAAGAGAATGAGCATCGGCGGGCGTCGATGCATGCACAGATGGCGGGAAAGCTCCTAAGCTCTTTGCCGCAAAATGCAATACAGCGTTGATCTGTTCGCGCGTGACTGAGAATTCCTCCATCACTTCTTCCACGCTCAACCCAGCTTCCAAATTTTCGAATACCGTCGCAACCGGCATCCGGGTATCTTTAAACACCCACGCGCCGCTGACCTTGCCGGGGATACTTTCCACGGCGGAACATTCGGACCAATCAAGAGCTGTCATGTTCGTAGCCTTCTTTCATCGTAGCCCTTTACCACGGTTCGGGGGACACCGACCGTTTCCGGCAATGGCCTCGCAGAATTTGGCCGAAAAGCATCTGAACCCCACAAATTCCTCCAACCAGGCAAAAAAATCTAATCTCCTGGCCGATAAGGAAGCATGAGTTCAATTACCAGTTCCTTTTCCATCGGCTTGCAAGAGAAGTTCGGCCCGGAAGGCACGAACTCTCCCGGCAAAACCTCAGGCGGGTCCTCGCGCAGTGTCGTCAACGCGGCTCCGGATTCGCCGGGCTCCATGACGGATAGCATGCAGCTTTCTCAGCTCGCGGGCCTGCTAAGCGGATTGCGGCTGCTCGAACAGAGCGACCCCGCCGCATACAAAGCAATCCTATCCGAACTCGGCGCCAGTCTGAGCTACCAGGGGCAGGATGCATCCTCGGCGGGAAACTCCGCCGCGACTAGTTTGCTGGCCGGCCTCGCGGGGGATTTCACCGACGAAGCAAACTCCGGCGCAGCCCCAAGCCGGGTAGTCGCAAGTCCCCATAAGTAGCGGACCCTACGGCCTCGTCATCACTTAGTCGTTCCCGCAATCGGGTAACCCTGCCAGACGTACTCCAACGCCTCCGGCAGCGTCTGTTGCTTGACCGTGCGGTCGGTGTGTCCCGCGTTGCGCGCAAATACGAACTGATAGTGATACCCCTTGTCGGCCAGCACCTTGGCCATGTTCTCGTTGGCGAGCACCCAGTCGTGATAGCCGTCTCGCCCGTTGAAATTATCCCGGTCGCCCACCTCCATCCAGAGGCGTATCGGCTTGGCCGGCGTATTGGGAATGAGATGCTCGTGGTACTCCCAAGCTCCGTGCGGGCTCGCCGGATTCTCCGGCCACTGTTGGTTTACATAGGTGCCCGAGTAAGTCAATACGCGACGGTAAAGCTCCGGGTGATACCACGCCATGCTGAAGGCGGCTGAACCGCCCGAGCTGCCGCCCATTGTCACCCGTCCATCCGGATCTTTGGTCAGCGTCACGTTATATTGTTTCTCCACCGTCGGCAGCACTTCCTTCTCGACGAACTCCGCGTATAGGCCCGACATCGTGTCGTATTCCAGGCCGCGTTCGCTTCCCTGCGCATCCGATCCGCCGTTGCCGATCGAGATGCCAATCATCACCGGAATACGATGTTGGGCAATCAGATTGTCCAGCACCGTAAACAATGTCGCGTCGGGTCCGTCTGCCCCCACGATGAATGGCGCGGCCGTCCCCGGGACGTACTGCTTAGGGACGTACACCGACACCTTGCGCGTGTACGGCGCGGGGTGAATGCTGATCACCCTGGGGCCAGCATTAGGAGCGCCCGCCGCCCCACCTCGCCCAGCGGGGTTCGTATCGCGCGCAATTCCCGGATAGATCTTACTGTCGGTCGATTCCATCGTGAAGTTGAACACCTCGCCATGCGGCACGCCTTCCTGCGCCGTGATCTCCGGCGCCGGGTTGTGCGTAGGTCCCAGAATGAAATTCCCGTCCGCCTTTACCGGCGCATTGGCGCCATCCGGCAGTTCTTTAGCCGAAACATATCCTGGGGTGCTCGGGTCGCGCGTCGGCGCCTGCGGACGCGGTCCGCGTCCCCCCGCCGCTTGAGGCGCGGCCGGAGGCGGCGCCGGCGGCTGGGCCATTGCCGGATTAAAATTGGACGTCAGAACGACCAGAAACGCGAGGCTCACAAGACGAAACATAGATAGATAACTCCTCTTTGTCGTGGGCGAAGCTGCTCTCGGCCGCAACGGAAATACTCCAAGCAAGTCGCGACAAGGCAACTTCAAAATCTCACCACCGATCTTAACCCAACCGCTCGATCTGCGTTCGATTCAATCGAGCTTTGCGTGGACGACTTTTCACCCGATTCCCTCTCCCAGGATTAAACTAAGCAGGCGCAGCGCTGTTCGGGAGCCAACCGGTGAATCGCCTGGACCTGTTCCTCGGTGTAAGTCTTGTTGATCACGTCCTCACGCATTGGCAGGTTCTTGAAAAGTGCTTACCCGCGGAAGAATTCCTCCATCTTGCCGGCGGGTTGGTTTCGTGGTGCAGATGATTATCAACGCAAGAATGCCATGATACAATCCGCTGAACCCGGAGGAAACTGAATGCAAGCTACTGTAGCCGTAATCGGCGTTGCCGTTCTTGCGCTCGCGTGCCCCTTGCGCGCTCAGGAATTTCGTCCAGCGATTCCAAGAACATGGGACGAGATCGCGGTGAGAGACCTGGAGTTGCCGCTGGTCAGCCGGGAACGCTCGCCGCGTTATATGACCGCGGAGGAGTATTACAAGCTCGAAGTTCGGCCCATCTACCGCTCCTATCCGATCTATGCGCGCGGTAAGGGACCACTGGGCTACATCGAATGGTTGAAGCAAAGAGAGCCGGAAATCATCTTTGACCCGTCATCACTTCATACAAAGGAGGATTGGATCAAAGCAGGCAAGATCGTTTTTGAAGCCCCAATTGTATATTCGCCGGCGCGGATGAGTCCGGGTGGCAGAGACGTTCCCGCCGCATTCGCCAAGTGGGTTTCAAGCGATGGCGTGTTTGCCGGCTCCAGGACGAGCTTCGTCATCCGAAAAAAGGGCGTGGTCGAAACGGGGTCGACGGCGTGTTCGGCCTGTCATACCCGCCTGATGCCGGACGGCAGCTTAATAGAGGGAGCCCAGGGAAACTATGCGGACGGCATTTTGACGGGCCTTCCTTCCGGGCCACCGCCTGCGCGGGACAAATTTCTGGACTTCCTCTGGATCAACTTTGGGACGCCCTGGATCCAGACCCGCGCGGATTTCGATGTATCGATGCTGGCAATTCCACACGCTGACCAATACCCGGGCGTCCTGTCCCGTCAGGGCACCAGCGCGCTCCATCCACCCCACATCCCGTCTCTGATTGGTGTCCAGGACATCAAGTACCTGGATTCCACCGGCTTGATTCGCCACCGTTCGATTGCGGATCTGATGCGATACGCAGCCATTAACACCGGGCTGGACACTGTGGCGCACTATGGCGACTTCCAGGCGACCACTTCGCAACAAGCGTCGGGGATGGGCGCCGAGGACGGAACCCGCTATAGCGACGAGCAACTCTACGCGCTCGCCCTGTACATTTACTCTCTCAACCCTCCTCCCAACCCCAATCCGGTCGATGACCGCGCTCGACGCGGGGAACAACTCTTCCGCCAGGAGGGTTGCGTGGGCTGCCACACGCCCCCGCTCTACACAAGCAACAAGCTGACCCCCGCGACGGGCTTCAAAGTTCCAGACGATCTCCGTAAGATCGTCGACGTTGTAGATATCTCGGTGGGGACCGACTCCGTGCTGGCGATGCAAACGCGGCGCGGGACTGGATTCTATAAGGTTCCCTCGCTCCGCGGTGTCTGGTTTCGGAATGGTTTCAATCACGCTGGAACTGCCGACACCCTGGAGGAATGGTTCGACGCCGCACGTCTCAAGGAGGATTACGTGCCGCACGGCTACCATCGCGGGCCTGGTCCGATCCTAGGTCACCCATTCGGGCTGAAACTGTCGCAGGAAGACAAACACGCACTGATCGCGTTTCTCAAGACGTTGTAGGCGCATCAAGGTTCTTCCGCAGGCGCCAGCCGTTCAACGGAACTTCATTTCGGATTTCTGGTCAGCCAGGGAGCTGCCGAACGCCAACTCCTCCCGTGACACGCATTAGCCGCCTTCCATGCCAGGTGCGTCGGCAACAGGAAGTTGAGACTTGTGACGCCCACCCAACACTCGTCTGCGCGTCATCCAGGAGCGAGTCGCCCGACGATGGCTGTACACGTCGCGACTACACGTTATTTTGGCGTGAACGGCGGCGGGATCGATGCATCAGAACGGGCGCCGTCCATTTAATATGATGCGGAGACATCGCTGGATGGCTTCTCGCCTGGCCCTACTGCGAAAGTGCCGCGGAGGTTCCCAAGCGGTCACTGATGCGGATAATCGCTGCCGCGGCAAGCGTACGCACGGCAGTGTGCTTGTCCGCAATCATGGCGGTCTCGAGCTTCGGTATCGAATCCATGGTTCCGCGTTCGCCTAGAGCTTTTGCGGCGGCCGAGCGCACTTCCCACTTGTCGTCGGTCAGCGCCCATTCGAGCAGGGTAACCGCGTAGGGCTCGGGATCCTTAGCGAGCGCTTCGGCAGCCGACGCCTGGGCGGATGTGCCGCGCAATTTGAACGCGTCCTTCACCGCGACAATCCCCATCCCGGCTGGAGGGAAAAGCGACCCGGCGGCATCCTCGCCGCCCATGAGTAGCACGCCTTCAGGATGGTGCATCTTCTTGCGCGCATCCCGCAGTGCATTTGTCAGCAGCCCTGGGGCATCCTTGCGCTCGCCGGCGATTACTGCCACCAGCATCTCGCGGCCCGAGGGATCGCCCATATCGCAGAGCGCTTTCGCTGCCGCAAAGGCTACTTCGCCGGTGTCGTTCAGCGCGGCCCTCAGTTGGGGTTCGGCTTGCGTTGCCTTCATCTGACCCAAGGCATTTGCCGCCGCCGCTCGCACCTGCGCGTCGTGATCGCCCAGCGCGTCAATTGCAATCTTCACCGCGCGCCCATTCGTACTGGAAATGGTGCCTATCGCCGCGAGGCCTTGCAGACGGTGGTACATGTCGCCGTGCAGCGTAGTATTCAGCTCACCCCAAGACGTCTCACGCGCGTTCGGTCCCGCTCCAAAGGCGAGCGTTGCCATAATCAAAAAACTCGTTAAAAAGGTTGCCCCGTTCATGCCCCTACCGATGCAAGCAGGGGGCCTTAGGGTCGTGCATCACGGTTTGGAGATAGCTGCCGGCGGAGATCCGGACTGCCACACGCCTTCGAAATCCCCGACATAGGTTCGACTTCGACTCCACGAAGGGAATCGCGGCCCCGCTCGGTTTCGATTTTTAGATTCACCGCCGAGTTGCCGCCGCTCACAACAGCGGTCGATATCGTTCGCTTAACTAGCAATGCCTGCCATGCTCCGGCCCAGCCCGAGCCCCACCATCGCAAATTCCCGCCATGATGCTTAGGAGGCGCAGTGGGGACGGCATATTGCATACCACGCTGCTCGAACTACTTTTGAACTGTGGCCATTTGAGCCAAGCTAACAGCAATGGAATCAATGGATTTGAGCATTGATTCCTCAGGTAGAATTCGAACTGTGTAGTCCGACAGCTTGCGCAGGACGGCCAACCAATTTTCCTACGACGCCTAGGCGCCGACATAATGCAGCATGCCGCAAATTGTCCACCCGCGCGCGTGGCGAATAGTTTCCGCTACGCCAGTTAGTAGAATCTCTTTAACCTGTCTTCGGGTTGAGCCGAGTGGAACCATGTCCGAAAACCGACGTAAGGCTGCGTCGATAACAACACGGTTCGCTCGCCGTTGGGTCGCTTGCCTGCTCAAATGCACCGAAATGGCGGCTAACGAACCCACCACTACCAGGAACGCCGTGGTCCAAAGGAGCTTCCTCTTCACCAGCGCAGTTTAGCTCGGAGCCGTGCATTCACAATTTCCGCGTTTAGGGCGAAGGACGGTGATGTCGGGTTTTATACTCAACGTTTTCGCGTCGTCGGCGGGCAGAATGGAGTCCAAAGACTCTCGGAATTCCTGTCAGCTCGTCAGCGCCAGCCCGTATCTTTTCAGAAGCCTCGCTAACTGTCTGGAGTCTTCAGCCAAAGAACAGTCCCGAACGATTGCCAAAGGATCCTTTGCCCGGTCGAATAGAGCCACGCAGAGCGCCGAATCATCGTGGCGGGATCGATAGAGGATGCCGTCAGGCTCGTCACTATGCTCCCAAAGGGCCCGCGACCAAAGCTGCGAGAGCGCATAGAGCGCATAGTCTCTTCCGGTTGCCACTCGGCTGTCACTCCCAACCTTGCGAGGCTCGAACCGTGAGCCTGCACGAGTCGCAGATCGCGGCGCACCTCCACAGTCGCGACGGACCGCCCGGCGAGATCGTCAAGCGCCAGTATTCGTACGGGAGGATTGCGAAGGAACGTCTCGGCAAAGCACACCTCAAGGGTGGTTCCGAAGTAGCACACGCGGAATCGCCCGGCCTTGTCGTCGAAGCGATGGATCGGCGGTTGGCCGCGGGCAGGGCCGAACCAAAGCGCATTCCCTGCGCGTGAATTCGCATCCAGCGGGTTCCGGTTCGGACATCACCTAATCGAGGCGCCTCGGCAGGGCAGGTCGCTCCGTCACGCACTTATGCTACCTGTTCTCCAAATGAGGCAGCGATGGCGACGGCGCTTCCGATGGCGCCGGATTTTAGCGCTTCGACAATGCTTTTGTTCCCCAACGCCGGTATGGGTGCGAGCAACGCAGAAAGTTGAGTCCAGGGACTCCGAATCTGAAACGCCCGAAGCACCTCTTGAAGGCCCGGAATTACGCCGGCCGAGGTGAACTGGCAAGCTGGGTACAGGTACTCGCCGGATCCGCTTGGCACCGCCAGCAGAGCGTGCCGAAGACGGCGTTTATCCACCGCTTGCGGGGTGATGCCAAGAGCGCTCGCTATCTGACTGGACGTGATGCCTCCCCCGCCGCTGGTCAATAACTCCTGCTTTACGGCTGCTCCTCGCGCCATTGCTTCCACGAATGGATCCACTGAAGAAAGGTCGATATCCAGCGGAGCAAGATCGGATAGCAAAGTTGCGACGCCGCCAACATCAGTTGGAGAGGACAAAGCAGACTTCAGTGCCTCCGGCGATGCGGAGGAACTCACCCGGGCGTTCTCGGCTGGATGCCCATCCGTTGAGGAAATCTTCTTGGCCTTTGACAATGCAGCGGTGCTGCGATTGTACTTCATCGGGTCCTCTTCACTGAAGTTTACCGTGTCATACGCTTGGTATATCAGACGAGCGCAACCGATCCAAATCCTCCCTGCAAGCCTCAAATGCACACTTCCCGGATTTTGCAGCCCACCGCCTCGATTACCTCCAGCTTGTTGGGATCGATGATTTTGACCTCGCTCTCGTTACACACGAAAGTCGTGATGCGAATGTTCGAGAGCGGCGTTCGCAATTTGACATAGTGGGGTCCAAATTTTCTAGCGGCGCACCATTCCTCAAGCGCGTAACCCGAATAAAGCAACGACAGGATTGGGGGTGCCGGCTCGAGGCCTGTCTGCTGGCAAAGTTCACCCAGCATAAAGCTCTGGTCATTGAAGCATCCCGTTTCGGTTCTTAATACATTGCAGTGAACCGCGTTGAATGAGGTGACGGAATCCGCCAGGCTTCGGGCGTGAACGCTTATGAACCGTAAGCGGATGTCCGCGGTTGTCAGTCTGTGCAAAAGAAATATTTCGGCATTCTGAACACCCCTGTAAAGAACGGCCTCGCCTCGATCCATACAGGGCTGTGATGCTATATCTGCGATCAGATAGCTGCCGTGCTGAATCAAAACGAGACGTTCCGTCCCGGAAGAAACCCCAAAATGGTAAGCTGCCAGGGGCGCCGTTACACCCTCCCTCCCGGCCATTCCGTTAGACAAATAGAGTGCATCAACTTCCCCTCGCCTGGCTTTATTCCAGAACGCGAAAAGCCATCTCACCTCCGGACTGTCCTTATACGGACTGCCGAACCAGAAATGCCTTCTTACGCTCGTACCCGCGTGAAATATTCCAGGCATGACCCAAGAATATTGAAAATAGTAATCTCTCTCCGGCGGCGAATGCGGGGAGTAAGCCAGTTCACCGGCGGACGCAAGCCATGGAACGAACTCTTCGCCAGCCAATGTAGAGGTGGAGAATCTCAACCGCGCCATACGTGCTCATTTCGTCGAAATTGCGGGACACTTCACTCTGTCGCCCGCGTTGCTCGTTTCAAATCAGCGGCCCGCTTCCCGGCAGCCTCCATTCTCTCGGACAGAGCGGCGCGGCCGGCTTTGGGCGCCAGCCTCACAAGCCGAAGCATGGCGGCGATCTCATCCTGGTATTGCTTCATGCGCCGGTCGAAGGTTCGGCGGTCTTTCGTACAGACCAGCGTCTGAGGCGAACCCGCACGCTCGGTTACGTGCGTCATATCAAGCCGGTGTCTGTCTATTATATGGTGGAGGTGGCGTCGGCGCTCTTTCTTGACACGAAAACGGTGAACGCGTTCGGCGGGATCGCGAACGAAAGTTTGTAGTTCCCGGCAATCCGTACAGGAACATGAGAGTTCCATACTCAGACGCCAGTCTACGGGCGGCTTCGGTGGAATTTCACTGCGCTGGAGCAGGAATTCCGCCGCGCTCGTCCACAGATGCCGAAAACTGCTTTTAATCGCCGCTGTCTGTTGCCGGCGTCCCGCACAGATCCGTTCGATCGCGGGAACGACCAGCGTCACGGGACTGTAAATTTCGGGGCGCGAGGCGATCTTCTCAGCAGCGGCGCCGCAGGGAGTGCCGCCGTTGAAACGCTGTAACGCCCGGAGCAGGTTTTCGAGGAATTGGGAGCCTGGCGGGCGCTGCGGCTCCTCTGGTTCCCAATCCAAGCCTTCGGTTTCCTTGTCGTGCGTCCCGATGAAGTCGAGCGCGGCAACCGCGGCCTCTGCGGCCTCCGGAAAGCACAGTGAAGCATTCTCGCTAAGCGCTAGCAGAAGCTCCGAACACTCGTTCGGACGCTCGGTCATCCGCACCGATATCAGACCGGAAAGAACTGCGGCGGCCTGCATATCGCCAAGCGCGCTCACCGCGCAGAGCACCGCCTGTTCCTGCCCTGCCCTATGGTGTACGATGTCCATTTGGAGACGGTCGATAGCATGTCGGACCCGCCAACATTGGAAGAGGCAGAACTCTATGTTCAGGCGCACGCCGAGCACTACCCATCCTTGCTCGAAGAATTCGTCGGTTCGAGCCCAGAGATCTCAAGAGTCCGTGACCTCGTAAGGCGTTTTGCCCCGACAAATCTTCCAATACTCCTCGTGGGCGAGCCCGGCACCGGGAAGACCTCGCTCGCGCGTCACATCCACCGCTTGAGCAACCGAAGAAGCGCTCCTTTCATCGTAGTTTCGCTCGCCATGATGTCGCGTGATCTGGCATCTTCTCAGTTGTTCGGCCACGTTAAAGGTGCATTCACTGGCGCCTTTACTCATAAAAGGGGTCTGGTGGAAGCAGCCGATCGAGGAACCCTTTTCTTAGACTCAGTCGATGACGCATCCATAGAAGTTCAGGCACTCCTCCCCGATTTACTTACTGACCAGCGGTTCATGAGACTGGGCGCAATACGAGAAGTGTCCGTGGATCTCCGCATCATCTCCTCAGTCGTGACCACGACTGATCGGATTCGTCAGGATTTGTTGAGTCGGCTAAGCGGCGTGATTATCTCGCTTCCACCACTGCGGAATCGACCGGAAGACATATCGGAGTTGGCTGAGGCATTCTTGAAGCGCTCAGGAACGCACACGATATCCGCAGACGCGATGGCGAGATTGAGATCGTATTCGTTCCCGGGAAACGTCCGAGAGTTAATCTCTATCTTGCGAAGGGCCGAAGTAACAGCGGACACGAATACCATAGGGGAAGACGATCTCAGCCTCGGACAACATGCAGTCGCCCCTACGGGGGTGTCCCAAGACGCCCTGGCAGAACTGAGCGACGCCCGAGCAAAACTCGACGTCTACCAAAGGGCCGCAATAATGGCCTCACCGATATGGGAAGGACGAAACTTCGCGACTGAGAACGACTATTGTTTTGTCCTCATGCCATTCTCCGACGTGAAAGACCTACCAGCGGTATACCAGAATCACGTCAAACCCGTCCTGGAAAAATGCGGCCTCCGGTCGGAGCGAGCGGACGATATCCACGATATCAGCGGGATAATGCAGTCCGTCTGGGAAAGCATCAACAAGGCACGCTTGGTCATCGCAGAAATGACTGAACGCAACCCGAACGTATTCTATGAACTCGGGATAGCACATACGCTGGGCAAGCAAGTAATAATGATCACGCAATCAATGGACTACGTACCCTTCGATCTCAAGCACCTGAGATGTATCGTCTACGATTACAAGCCCACGAGAATAGAAAAATTCGAGGCCGCACTGGAAAAAACTGTTAAGACAGTCCTTTCCAGCACGCTGATTCCAAGCTGGTCACTGATCAAATCCAAGTAGGGCAGTGGGAAGACTCTAGCCAGAGTATTGGCCAGGTCTCAGAGCGACATGCGGAACGCAGCATCCAAACACCGAAGCAACTCCAGGATCACCAGCCTCAGCCATCGAAGCATTTCCTTCGCATCGGCATCACTGAGGACCAAGATCATCTTCCTGCGAATCCACTACTCGCGCGCCGCATGATCGGCCGCACCACCCGCGCCCGCGGGCGAAAAGATGACGCCGAATATCCCGCAACCGTGCGGCTTGAGATTATAGGCGACATCAATAACGGGCCGCTTATTCAACGGAGAGCTGTAATTCTTCGCATCAACCCTGAAACAGTGCGGTTCGTAGATGGTTCTGATCCGTGACCAGAAACCGTCCGGCGCACCATTCTCCATGATGAGGTCTCACCGATTGCGACCGTCAGCATCCGAGAGTTCCCCAATCGGAGCCTCCAACGGCGGGCAGAACAAGAATTGCACGGTATCCCAGTAGACCCTCACCGGCCGTGATCGGGCACTCGTTTCCGTTCACCAGACTGGCATCCGTGGCCTGACCTTCGCCGGCGTTCACGCCTCCAGCAAATAAATCCCATCCCAGCCCCAGCAATAACTTACAGCCAATTTCCCCCCTTTCGGCCCCCTTCCGCCGCACCCTCGCTCTGTAAACTGAAGCCGGGGTTAGACCAATGTTCGAACAAAAAGAAGAAGCAATCGTTTCTAAGCCGCGCGATCGCCGCGCGCTTTCAGCCTACAGGCACGGCCTGACAGGGCAAATCCACATACTCACACCGGCCGATCAGGTCGCTTACGACAAGCACTGCCAGGGTTACCATCACTCCCTCGCTCCCCAAGGCCCGGTCGAGATTGACTTAGTTCAGTCCATAGCCGAAGACCGCTGGCGCTTGAAGCGCGCAGCTGCGCTCGAAAGCGCCATCTTCGCCGCCGATATCACCCTTCCCGACGACGTCGCCTCCGGCAACGAAGAAATCGATACCGCCCTGGCGCAAGGCCGGGCGTGGCTCGCCAAAGGTGGCAATCTCCAACTCCTCGGCCTCTACGAGAGCCGCATCCAGCGCCGCTTCGAAAAGAACATGGCCGAGTTGCGCACTCTCCAGGCCGCTCGCGAAGCCGCCCTCCAACAAGCCCTTGAGGACGCCGATCTGCTTGGCCAACTTGCCGAAAGCAAAGGTGAAGACGCCGCTCCGTGGCAAGCCGCCGTCCTCGGCAAATTTGATTTTTCACCTGCCGATATCTCCCGCCTTCTTCTCCGCAACCGCTGCCTCCGTCAGGCAAAAAAACAGTTCCGCGAGCCTGGCAAACCTTCGAAAATCGCCGCATGATCTGATGAAAAGCCCGGTAACGCGGCAAAAATACTCACCCTCGAGGCTCGATAGAAAGTCCTCACGCCCGAAGTATGCCCATCGTCCGCCGGCCCGCATCCCATGCTTTGTCCGCCGGTCATAATACTCCGAACTGCGATATGATTTCCACGGCTACCGAAAAGGAAATGAAATGAGACGAACCGCCTTACTCCTCGCTTGCGCCGGCGCGGTCCTGCTGCCGCTGCAATCTATCGCCCAGCTCAAGCCCCTTTCCTCGTTCGACCCGCAAGCCAAAGCGCTACTGGCGCGCATGACCATCGATGAAAAAATCGGCCAGATGACCCAGCCCGATCAGTCGTTCATCAAGGACACCGCCGATATCGAGCATTACTTCCTGGGCTCGATCTTCAGCGGCGGCTCCTCCGACCCCAAGGAAGGTAACAGCCTCCACGCCTGGACCGATCTTTACGATCGTCTGCAGGCGCATTCCGCGCTCACCCGGCTGAAAATTCCCATCCTCTACGGCATCGATGCCGTACACGGCAACAACAACCTGCTCGGCGCCGTCGTCTTCCCCCATAACATTGGGCTCGGCTGCACGCGTAATCCAGCCCTTATCCAAAAGGTGGAGCGCATCACCGCCGAAGAGGTGCGCGCCACCGGAATCCAATGGGCATTTGCGCCGTGCGTCACCGTGCCACAGGATATCCGCTGGGGCCGTACCTACGAAGGCTTCTCCGAAGACCCCGAAGTAGTCAAATCGCTCGCCGGGCCGGCCGTCCGCGGCCTTCAGGGCACAGATCTCGCCGACCCGCTCTCCGTGCTCGCTTGCGCCAAACACTTCATCGGCGATGGAGGCACCGTCTTCGGTTCCGCCGGCCGTGGCAAGGGCCTCGATCAAGGCGATACACGCGTCGACGAAGCCGCCCTGCGTCGTCTGCATCTGCAAGGCTATGTGGAAGCCGTGAAAGCCGGCGTAGGCTCCATCATGCCTTCCTACAGTAGCTGGAACGGCGTCAAGGTTTCGGGAGACAAGCATCTCCTGACCGAAATTCTCAAGCAGGAGCTCGGGTTTGAAGGCTTCTTGATTTCCGATTACAACGCGATTGACCAGATCGATCGCGATTACAAAAAAGCCATCGGCATCTCCATCAACGCAGGCATGGATATGGCGATGGTCCCCAGCAGATACAAGGAATACGTGGCCGATCTGAAGCAACTGGTGTCCGATGGCGTAGTGCCCATGGCGCGCATCGACGACGCTGTCACCCGCATTCTTCGCGTCAAGTTCGCCATGGGCATGATGGACCCCAAGCGCTCACCCATGGCTAATCGCGCTCTGCAGAAAAGCTTCGGCTCGCCCGAGCATCGTGCCGTCGCCCGCCAGGCCGTGCGCGAATCGCTGGTGCTGTTGAAGAACGGCAACAACACGCTGCCGTTGAAAAAGACAGTTGCTCGTATCCACGTAGCCGGCAAAAGCGCCGACGATATCGGCAATCAAGCCGGCGGCTGGACCATCGATTGGCAAGGCAAGAGCGGCGCCATAACTCCCGGCGGAACCACCACGCTCGCAGCCATCAAGAAAGCGGTCTCGAACAAGACCCAGGTCACCTTCTCCAAGGACGGAAGCGGCGCGGCCGGCGCAACTCTTGGCGTCGTCGTAATCGGAGAGCTACCCTACGCCGAAGGCGCCGGCGATCGCGCCGATCTCAACCTCGCGCCCGAGGATATGCAGGCCGTCGCCAACATGAAGGCCGCGGGTATTCCGGTCGTGGTGATTCTCTTCTCCGGCCGGCCAATGATCCTGGGTGGCGTCCTCGATCAAGCCGACGCCCTCCTCGCAGCCTGGCTGCCGGGAACCGAAGGCGACGGTATCGCCGATATCCTCTTCGGCGCCTATAAACCGACCGGGAAGCTCTCTTACGCATGGCCGCGTACCATGGCCCAAGTCGCCATGCATCCCGGTGACAAAGGCTATGACCCGCTCTTCCGTCTGGGATACGGCTTGAGTTTCTAATGCAAGAGCTCAAAGGAAGAGTAGCCCTGGTGACCGGCTCGAGTCGCGGCATTGGCCGCGCCGTCGCCATAGCGCTGGCCGAAGCAGGCGCGGATATTGCCCTCAACTTTCTCAGCCGCGCGGAGCAGGCCGAAGAAGTACAAGCCCAGATCCGTCAATCGCAACGGCGCTGCGTCAGCATCCAGGCCGATGTGTCCGTGGCAGACGAAGTCGCTCGCCTCGTACTGCGCACGGAAGAACGCCTCGGCCCGGTCGACATTCTGGTGAATAACGCGGGCATCGCCCGACCGCAGCCCATTGAAGCAATCAGCGAACAGGACTGGGACCAGGTCATCGCGGCCAACCTGAAGTCCTGTTTTCTCGCCACGCAAGCCGTCCTGGCCGGAATGCGGGAACGCAAGTGGGGACGCATCGTCAATCTGTCTTCCGTGGCAGCCCAGTTAGGAGGAGTAGTCGGCCCGCATTACGCGGCATCGAAGGCCGGCATCCTGGGCTTGACGCACCACTACGCTCGCTATCTAGCGAAAGAAGGCATCACCGTAAATGCCATTGCTCCGGCGCTGATCGAAACCGAGATGGTGACAGCCAACCTCAACGCACGGCCCGATCACATCCCCTTAGGACGCTTCGGAACCGTAGACGAAGTCGCCGCAGTCGCCGTAATGCTGGCAAAGAACGGCTATATCACGGGCCAGACAATCAACGTCAACGGAGGCTGGTTTATGACCTAAAACAGCTCGTTCACATCGCCACCAGGTCGCGCTGAATTTCACCGGTGACCATGGCTTCGCCTTCGCCGACATACATATTCACTTCCGAGCGCACGCCGAACTCCGGCAGATACACTCCCGGCTCGATCGAAAAGCAGCTCCCCGGAATGACGCGGCGTTCATCGTGAGTCTCGAGATTATCCATGTTGGCGCCATTGCCATGTACCTCCTGGCCGATCGAGTGCCCTGTCCTGTGCGTGAAAAACTCGCCGAAGCCGTTTTTCACGATGTGGCCGCGGCAGGCGTCGTCCACCTCGAAGCCGCGCAGGTCGTGTCCGGAGGCGATCGATTCCTTCACCTTCGCGATCGCGGCATCGCGCCCGCCGGTCACTACGGCGAAGACATTGCGGATCCGGTCCGGCGGATTGTCCCCGCAATAGCCGGTCCACGTGATGTCGTAGTAAACGGCTTCCGGCTTGTCGAGCTTGGCCCACATATCCATCAGCACGAAGTCGCCGTGCTTGATCGTGCTGTTGTGGTCGGGCATCGGCTCATAGTGAGGATTTGATGCATTGGCATTGGCGCCGATGATCGGCCCATGGTCGGTAAAAAGCCCTGCCTTGGCGAAGCCGTCGCGTACGAAGAGCTTTACGTCCAACTCCGTAACGGGGGCGCCGTTTGCTAGCCGCTCTCGGATCAGCGCGAAGGCGCCGGCGCGCACCTTGTCCACGCGCCGTCCGGCTTCTAAATGCATCTCGAGCGCTTCCGGTGGCCACTTGGCTTCGAAATACTGAATCAGTTCGGCGGAGCTGACAACCTCTGTGCCCACGCTTCGAACCAGCTCTACGGTGCCCGCATCCACCATCGAGACATAAGGGATGGCGCACAGCGGAGAATACTGCATGGCGACGCGCTTTACGCCGCTGAGCATTTTGCGCAGGCCTTCCACCTGCTCCGTCCAGCTCGAGTAAGGGAATTTTTCGCCCGGCAGCGGCCCGGTCATGTTGCGCTCGATACGGTGTTCGAGCCCGCGCGGTTCGCCCGACGCCGGGATCAGATAATACCAGCGCCGCGTCGGCGTCCGTGGCGGTTCAAATCCCAGTACGCGGTAGGCCAGCGGATCTCGTAAATGGTGATCGAAGAATAGCCATCCATCGAGTTTCTGCTTGCGGATTTCCTGCTGAATTCTGGCGAGGTCCATAAATGAACCTACAGTCTAACGCAGTCACGAAATCGCTTCGATCGCTTCTGCGACCTCTTCCCATTCGTTCAGCAGCTTTCCCAACTCGCTCTTGCGCGAATCCAGCAATCCACTCACTCGCCTGGTTTCGTCAACGCTCACAAAGTTCCCTAGCGCCGCCTCATACTCCGCAATCTCAGCCTCAATTCGAGCCGTCTCCGATTCGATCTTGCCCTGCCGCTCTTGCATCTGCCGCAGCTTCAGCGGATTCACGCGCTTCTCGGGAGCCTTCGGCGGCGCGGGAGCGGCCTGTGTTGGCGTCGTCACCATCGCGGCCGGCGCGGCCGCCAGCGCTTCCGGACCGCCCGATTTCCTCCACAGATAGTCCTCGTAATTTCCCGGATAAATGTGGACCCGTCCCTCTTCCACCTCAAACACGCGCGTTGCCAGCTTATCGATGAAATAGCGGTCGTGCGAGACGAAGACGACGGTGCCGGTGTAGTCCTGCAAGGCCGTCAGAAGCACGTCCTTCGCCTTCATATCCAGATGGTTAGTCGGCTCGTCGAGCAGGAGGAAATTCGACGGCATCATCAGCATACGCGCCAGGGCATAGCGGTTGCGCTCGCCGCCCGAGAGCACCCCGATCGTTTTGAACGCGTCGTCCTCGGAAAACAGAAAAGAGCCCAGGATGCTGCGCAGTTCGGTGTTGGTGGCCCGCGGGGCTACCGTCGCCAGATCGTCGATCATGCGCGCGCTGCCGTCGAGTTCTTTGTATTGATCCTGCGCGAAGTAGTCCGCCTGCGCGTTGTGCCCCAGCGTGAATTCACCCGATGTCAGCGGCTCCGCGCCGGCCAATAGCTTGATTAGCGTCGATTTCCCCGCGCCGTTGATGCCCACCAGCGCCACGCGGTCGCCGCGCTCGATGATGAAATCGACATTCGAAAACACCTGGTGATCGCCGTAACTCTTGGAAACGCCCTTGAATTCCGCCACCACTCGACCGCTGGGCTTGGGCTGCGGGAAGCTGAAGTGGATCGTCTTCTCTTCCGGTGGAATGTCGATCCGCTCGATGCGGTCGAGTTCCTTGATTCGGCTCTGCACCTGCTTCGCCTTGGTAGCCTGGGCGCGAAAGCGCGAAATGAACGCCTCCAACTGCTGGATTCTGTCCTGCTGGTTGGCGAATGCCGCTTTCAACTGCGCGCGCCGCTCGTCCTTCTGGACCTCGTACTTGGAATAGCCGCCGGTGTAGAAGTGCAACTGCTTATTCCACAACTCCACCACCTTGCGCACCACCTGATCGAGAAAGAACCTGTCGTGCGACACCAGCACGAATGCGTTGGGATAACTCTTCAGGTAATCTTCCAGCCAGTTGCGGGCTTCCAGATCGAGGTGGTTCGTCGGCTCGTCGAGCAGCAGCAGATTGGGTTTTTCGAGCAGCAGTTTCGCCAGCGCGATGCGCATTTGCCAGCCGCCCGAGAACTCCTCGGTGCGCCGTTTCCAATCGCGCTGCGGAAAGCCGAGCCCAGAGAGCACCGCGCCGACCTGCGATTCCACCGTGTACCCGTCGCGCGCACGAAATTCGCTTTCCGCCATGTGGAAACGATCGGCAACCTGCGCGTATTCCGCGCTGGCGGGGTCCAATTCCGACATGCGATGCGCCAGTTGTTCCTGTTCTTCCTCGAGCGCACGCAATCCGGCGAACACCGTCATGCATTCCGCGAATACGGTTCGGCCGGAAAGCGAGAGGCCATCCTGGGGCAGGTAGCCGAGGGTCGCGCCCTTCTGCGTTACCACCGTGCCGGAATCGAGGCCCTCGATGCCGGCCAACACCTTGAGCAGCGACGATTTCCCCGTGCCGTTCGCGCCCACAATGCCTGCGCGCTCGTTGGGCGTCACCAGCCAGTCGGTATTTTCAAAAAGGATTCTGGGGCCGTAGCGTTTGCCGGCCCCGGTGAGTTGGATCATCCGGGAACTTCTATTTTAGCTGGAATCGGCGATGAAAGCATTTATGGCCCCGGAGCGCGGGGCCCGACAACCGCTTCCCCGGGGCCTGAAACAGGGAGAAGGAAATCTTCTGAACACCTGTCACTATTTGAGACGCGTCGCAGCGGGGTTTGGTTATAACCAATACTGCCACTGGCCGGTGGTCAGCACCCACGCCGCCAAAATAGCATTGGTGACGGCATGCGCCAGGATACAATCCGCCAGGTTGCGCGTGCGGACCAACCACCAGTTATAAATGACGCCGGCGATCAAACCCACGTCCCAGAATGGTCCATGCTCGGACGCGAAGAGCAGCGCGACAATCCAAAAAGCGCCCGGCGCGTATCGTCCAAGAGGCACGCTTTCAAAATTCGTGTCGATCCACCAGCGCATCATCCAACCCCGCCAGAAGAGCTCCTCGGCGATGGGAACAATCGTGACCGATCCCAGAACCCGAATCAGCAAGAACCACCAGGCGACCTTCAGTTTGGGCTCGATGGAACTCGAGACCATCCCCATGAGCGGGTTTTCGAAAAGCCAGAAATGCCGATAGTGAAAAAGGTGATCGGGAGCGATCCAGATCAGAAACACCACGATGCCAATGCCAACGCTAGCGAACGGCAAGGAAGGGCGCCATGTGATATATCGCCGCGAAACCAAAAGAATCACGGCCAAAACCACGGCAAAGCGGATCGGATAAAGAAGCTGCGAATTGGGAATGAGCGCTTTTTCGGCCGTCATGACGGCGACGAAGGCGGCAAACGGCGCCACGTAGCCCACCGTCGCTTGACGGCGCTCGTTTAAGGCCTTCATCTAGAATGGCGCCTCAGAGGGTTAGGCCCGCGTCTTTCGCGACGGCCCCCGCAGGGTTATCACCGGCACAAGGCTGGTTCGCGTGGAACTTTCCGGCTGCCGGATGCTTCGCGCCGCCACCTCACGATTTAAGTTGGCTACAAATTCGACGATTTGCGACTGCATCTGTTCCATTTTTTCGCGCATATTGAGGATGATTTCAACGCCCGCCAGATTTACTCCAAGATCGCGAGTCAGATGCAAAATCACCTCCAGCCGCTCAATATCGCTCTCGGTATAGAGTCGTGTATTTCCGTCGCTGCGCGACGGTTTCAACAACCCTTCACGCTCATACAGTCTCAGCGTTTGCGGATGAATTTCGTACTGCTCCGCTACCGCCGAGATCATAAATGCCGCTCTGGATTTTCCCTTAGCCATCGCTTTATACCTCGGGCCAAATGCCCGCGCGCGGATCGTCAGGATGCAATTCCGCCATTTTCTTCAGCAGATCGCGGGTTCGCTCATCGCGCGGGTCGGGCGCCTGGATCGACACGGCGATGAACTGATCGCCGCGCTGCCCAGTGCGCGAATTCGGCACGCCTTTTTCACGCAGACGGAACCGCTGCCCGTTCTTCGTTCCCTGCGGAATTTTCAGAATGGTCCGTCCGTCGATCGTGGGTACCTCGATTTTTGCGCCTAGCGACGCTTCCCAGACAGCGATTGGGGCTTGCACTTCGATATCATCGCCCTCGCGTACGAAGTACGGATGCTCCCCCACTTTTGTTGTGATGTACAGATCACCGGAAGGCGCCCCCATGGTGCCCGCGTTGCCTTTGCCCGGTACTCGCAGACGCGAACCGTTGCGCGCCCCAGGGGGTATGCGAACCTCTACCGATTCGGTTCGCGCCACACGTCCGTCGCCGCCGCACGTCGGACAAGCGTTATGCAGCTTGCCGGTTCCGCCGCACTTCGGGCAGGTCAGATTGAATCGCATGGCGCCCGCCATCTGCGTGACCTGACCGGTGCCCTTACACTGGGGACACGTCACTTCGCTGGCGCCAGAAGCGCCCGTGCCGTTGCAAGTCGTGCAGACCTCGTAGCGCGTAATGTTTAACCGTACCTGAGCGCCTCGAATTGCCTGCCAGAAATCGATATCCAGAACGTATTCGAGGTCATTGCCCTTTTCGGGCTGAGCTTGCGGAGCTTGCTTCTGGCCGCTAAAAAACTGTGAGAAGATATCGCGGAATCCACCCGACTCCGCGCCGCCGCGCCTGCCCGATCCGCCCGGTTGTCCTTGCGTGGGGTCGAATGCATCGGAGAAATCGAAGCCGCCGAAATCCATGTTCGACGCCGAACCACGCCGCTGGGCGCCGCCTCCGGGCGGCGGACCACCGGCAAAACCGTTATCGGAATAAAATCCGTACTGATCGTAAACCTGCCGTTTCTTCGAATCGCTCAGGACATCGTATGCCTCCTGAACGTTCTTGAATCGGTCTTCCGAAGATTTGTCACCCGGATTGAGGTCGGGATGGTACTTGCGCGCAAGCTTGCGATAAGCCTTGCGGATATCATCCGCCGACGCTTTCCGTTCCACGCCGAGTGTTTCGTAATATTCGTGCTTGGGAGCCGCCATAATGATCCAGAAGTCAGGAGCCAAAAGCCGGGAGGTGAGAATAGAACGCTATTCTCACCTCTGACGCCCGGCTCCGACTTCTTCCCAATTACTTCTTATCGTCAACGTCGACAAATTCTGCGTCGACCACATCGTCTTTTTTACCCCCGCCATCCGTCGAGGGACCCGCGCCAGGACCAGCTCCATCGCCACCCGGCGTTGGTCCCGCCCCCGGTTGCGAGGACGATTTGTACATTGCTTCCGCCAGCTTGTGGCTGGCCTGCGTCAACCGGTCCACCGCCGCGTTCATGCGGTCGGCATCGTTGTCGTTGATCGCCTTCTTGGTCTCTTCAATCGCCGATTCGATGTCTTTGGCCTCGGATTCGCCCACCTTCGAACGATGCTCCTTCAGCGTTTTCTCCACGTTGTAGACCATGGCATCGGCCCGGTTGCGCGCTTCAATCAAGTCACGCTGTTTGCGATCGTCAGCCGCATGCGATTCGGCATCCTTCGCCATCTTGTCCACCTCGTCCTTCGAAAGGCCAGAGGAGGAGGTGATGGTGATTTTCTGCTCGTTGTTGGTGCCGCGATCCTTCGCCGTTACATTCAAGATTCCGTTGGCGTCGATGTCGAAAGTCACTTCGATCTGCGGCATGCCGCGCGGCGCCGGCGGAATATTGCCGAGCTGGAACACGCCCAGCATCCGGTTATCCTTCGCCATGGCTCGCTCACCCTGATAGACCTTGATCTCAACCGAAGGCTGATTGTCGGCCGCCGTCGAGAAGACCTCGCTTTTGCGCGTCGGAATCGTGGTGTTGCGCTCGATCAGCTTGGTGAACACGCCGCCCATGGTTTCGATGCCCAGCGAGAGCGGGGTTACGTCGAGCAGCAGCACATCCTTCACTTCGCCACCCAGCACGCCGCCTTGTACTGCCGCGCCAACCGCCACTACTTCATCGGGGTTTACGCCCTTGTGCGGCTCTTTATTGAACAGATCGCGAACCACGGTTTGAATGCGCGGCATGCGGGTCTGTCCGCCTACCAGCACCACTTCGTCGATTTTCTGCGGCGTCACGCCGGCATCCTGCAGGGCCTGCTTGCAAGGGCCAGTCGAACGCTGGACAATGTCTTCCACCATCTGTTCAAAGCGCGCCCGCGTCAGCTTCATTTGCAGGTGCTTGGGACCGGTTGCGTCAGCCGTCACGAACGGCAGATTGATCTCGGTTTCAAGCAACGTCGAAAGCTCCATCTTGGCCTTCTCCGCCGCTTCCTTCAACCGCTGCAGAGCCATCTGGTCGCGCGAGAGATCGATGCCGTTCTCTTTCTTGAACTCGGTCACAATCCAGTCGATAATGCGCTGGTCGATGTTATCGCCGCCCAGATGCGTGTCGCCGTTGGTCGATTTGACCTCGACCACGCCATCGCCCACTTCGAGAATCGAGATATCGAACGTGCCGCCGCCGAAATCGTACACGGCAATGGTTTCGTTCGTCTTCTTATCCAACCCGTAAGCAAGCGCCGCCGCGGTCGGTTCATTGATGATGCGAAGCACGTCCAGCCCGGCAATCTTACCGGCGTCTTTGGTCGCCTGCCGCTGCGCATCATTGAAGTATGCCGGAACGGTGATTACGGCCTGCGTTACTTTCTCGCCCAAATACGATTCCGCGGCTTCCTTGAGTTTCGTCAGGATCATCGCCGAAATCTCGGGGGGCGACATTGGCTTGCCGTTTACATTCACGCGCACGTCGCCGTTGTCGCCACGCACCACTTTATAGGGCACCATCTTCATCTCTTCCGAGACTTCATCAAAGCGGCGGCCCATAAACCGCTTGATCGAAAAAATCGTGTTCTCCGGATTCGTAATCGCCTGGCGCTTGGCCACCTGCCCCACCAATCGCTCGCCGCTTTTGGTAAAAGCCACCACGGAAGGCGTGGTTCGCTGTCCTTCCTGGTTCGGTATTACCGTTGGCTGTCCAGCTTCCATCACGGCCACGACGGAATTCGTCGTGCCCAAGTCAATTCCTATAATCTTTCCCATCCAGCTCCTCCCTTAGTACAAACCCATTATTATATATGAGTGTGCTGTTGTCAAGTGTTTTGCAGATACTGCGTAATCAGATAGATACGTCGCCAATTCCGGACTCAGCCAAGTCTAAAATGGCCCTCACCAACGCCGGATGGCCGTCCAGCGGAGGCGTAATGCGAATATCCACGTCAGCATGTGCAACCGCGATGCCATCTATCAACCGGGGTAGATCTCGCCTCAGATGTGTCCCCATTGTCAGAAAGTAGGGGATGACGACAACGCGTTTCGCGCCCTTCGCAACTACTGCGGAAACCGCGCCGGCGAGATCGGGCGTACCTAACTCGAGAAATGCAGCTTCAACCAAGGGATACCCGCCGGCCCTCGCCAGTTCGGCGGCTACCTTTCGGACGGCTTCGTTGGCCGATTCGACCCGGGAGCCATGGGCAAAGAGGATGATGGCGATGGACAATGCTGCCTCGAATTGTAGCGCCTTGGCCGGTCCGGGCGGTCCAGTGCTTGTTGTCTACGTCCCAGAGACGGCCCCCGTAACATGAATAAACTTTCGAGGGATGCAGTATGTGACGTCAGATCGAATGAAGAACCCCCCTGCGCTATACGGTCTCCTCGCTCGGAACTTCATGAAGGGGGGCGGACGCGAAGCCGTACCTTGATTTTGGCGCCTACCCGATTGAGCAAGGCGATCAATTTCTCGGCCTGCCAGCGGTAGAAACCGGCCCTGCTCAGGCCGGTCATTTGATACGGCGCGCTCACCGCTTAACCTTTTCCCGCGGCTTTGCGGACTTCTTTAAACAGGCATCCGCGCCACCAACGACGGTCGGCAGGTGCGGGGGGATATCTCATAGCTCTTCTATTCGATTTGTACGCTATTCATTTGACGACTCCAATTCCGATACAGTGCCGGGCTGCCGTGATGTATTTGACACCGATAGTCCGATTGATCGCGCCGTCTCGGAATACAACACCGCCGACGAGGCGGGCAACAGGAGACTCGCACGCATCGCCGAGAGCCTTCTCGCGGACTTTCCGGACGCCGTGCTCTTGCAAGTCGGCGCTGGCGACGGTCTTCGTAGGCTGGGATCGCATTTCCGGACGGACGGCAGTACGAAGTAATATGCAAGGCCGTACTGGACCGTGTGTTTGAGTTTGCGCCTGCGGCTGGGATCAGCCCCCGGGAAGGCTCTGCAGGAAGAATAAACGGGGCTTCATTGCGGACCCGTCATGGCAAGCCCCAGCGCAACTCCCAGCCGACGGAATGGAAACGGACACGGGAGCGTCTGCCTATCGGATCACGGCCGGGCGCGACAACGCGGGACATCGCGATATGTTCTTCCGCCCACCGCGCAATATCCGGAAAGACGACGTCATCGCGTTTACCACGCTGTAAGGCGAGTATCATTATCGCGTCGTTTCAACTAACATAGTGATGCCGTCCGATGTCGCGGTCTGGGATTCGGACGGACGAGAAACCCTCACGCTCGTCACCTGCCATCCGTTCTACTGCGTTGGCGCCGCCCCCAACCGGTTCATCGTTCGGGCCGAAAGATTTGAATGAGAGAAACCTCTAAAATCCGTAAGATCGCCTTTGTTGGCGACCATCTGCCGCGCAAATGCGGTATCGCCACGTTCACTACCGACCTGCTCGCCGCGGTCGCAAGCGCGCATCCTCAAAGCCAATGCCTCGCGGTATCGGTCAACGATATACCCGGTGGCTACGAATATCCCGAAGTGGTGCGCTTCGAAATTGAGGAGCAGGATCTGTCCTCCTATTTGCGTGCCGCTGATTTTCTCAATATCAGCAACGTAGACGTTGTCTGTCTGCAACACGAGTTCGGGATTTTCGGAGGGCCGGTGGGTGGCCACATACTGGCATTCCTGCGCGAGTTGAGAATGCCCGTGGTAACCACGCTGCATACCGTTTTGCGCGAGCCGAACGCGGACCAGCGGCGCGTGATGGATGGGTTGATCTCGCTTTCCAGCCGCCTTGTGGTGATGACCGAGCGCGGCCGCCAGATGCTGGAGGAGATCTACCACGCGCCTCCGGCCAAGATCGACCTGATCCCGCACGGCATTCCGGATGTCGGTTTTGTCGATCCCACCTACTTCAAGGATCAATTCGGGGTGGAAGGCAAGGTAGTGTTGCTCACGTTCGGCCTACTGTCGCCCAACAAGGGTATCGAGCAGGTGCTGAACGCCCTGCCGGAAATTCTCACGGAATTTCCGGACGTAGTCTACATCGTCCTCGGCGCGACGCATCCCAATGAACTGCGCGAGCATGGCGAAGCTTACCGGCTGAGCCTTGAAATTCTCGCCAGGAAAAACAAGATCGAGAAGAACGTCATCTTCTACAACCAGTTCGTGGACCTGGAGAATCTCAAGGAGTTCATCGGCGCGGCGGACCTTTACATCACGCCTTACCTAAACGAAGCGCAGATAACCTCAGGTACGCTGGCGTACGCGTTTGGCGCGGGCAAGGCGGTGGTCTCCACGCCATACTGGCACGCCGCCGAATTATTGGCAGAGGACCGCGGCGTCCTGGTGCCGTTCGCCGATGCGCCCGCGATTGCCAGCGAAGTCCTCGCCTTACTGCGCGACGATAGCCGCCGCCACACCATTCGCAAGAACGCATACCGGATCGGCCGCGACATGATTTGGAGCAGCGTGGCGCAGATGTATATGCGGTCTTTCGAGTTATCCAGGCTGGCCGTGTCGGCCACGTCGCGAAGATTTCTTGCCGCTAAGACGCTGGACCGGAAACCGCGCGAACTGCCCAAGATGAAACTCAGTCATCTCTCGCGGATGACTGACTCCACCGGCGTTTTCCAGCACGCGATTTTCAGTGTTCCGAATTTCGCCGAAGGCTATTGCACCGACGATAACGCGCGGGCCTTCGTGCTCGCCGTGCTGCTGGGAGAATTGGGCGACGACCCGGAGGGCGTTCGCACTCTGGCCACCACTTCCGCGGCTTTTCTCCATCATGCCTTCGATATCAAAACCGGGCGCTTTCACAACCACATGAGCTTCGATCGGCGGTGGCTGGACCCTCAGGGCTCGGAAGACTGCCAGGGCAGGGCGGTATGGGCGCTCGGCCTAGGCGTGGGACGATCGCCCTTTCGAAGTTTCCAGATCATGGCCGGGCAGCTATTCGCGCAGGCATTGCCCGCCGTGACTGGTTTCAGTTCGCCACGAGCGTGGGCCTTCGGCCTCATCGGCATCCATGAGTATCTGCGCCGCTTGAGCGGCGACAGCCTGGTCAACCAGACGCGGGAGACATTGATTTGCCGGCTGATGGAGCGCTTCGAAGCCAGTGCCCACCCGGATTGGCAATGGTTTGAAGAGGAGTTGTCATACGATAACGCGAAACTCGCCCACGCCTTGATTGTGAGCGGGCAGGGAACGGGGCAACAGGCGGTGCTCGGTCGCGGATTGAAGGCCCTACGCTGGCTGGCGGAACAGCAGATGTCCGAGAAGGGCCACTTTCGGCCCATCGGCAGCAACGGATTCTACAAGCGGCACGGCGCCCGCGCCAACTTCGACCAGCAGCCCGTTGAAGCGCACGCCACGGTTTCGGCTTGCTTGGAAGCCTATCGCGCTACGTCGGACCTTTCGTGGTACGAGCATGCGCAATGCGCTTTTGACTGGTTCATTGGGTGGAACGATCTGGGCCTGGAACTTTACTCTCCGGAGACCGGTGGGTGCCGCGATGGGCTGCATGTAGATCGCGTCAATGGAAACCAGGGAGCGGAATCCACCCTGGCCTTCCTGCTTTCACTGGCAGAAATGCAGTTGGCGCAAAACATAGTGACCAGCTTCAAGGAACCGATCGCGGCCGCGGTGTAACCGCCAGTTTGCTTATGCCCATTCATCTCAAACGCGCAGCAACAATACTCAAACCCGACCAATCCCGCGTTCTGCTGCGGCCATTTACCCCAGGCGGCCCCGAGCGGGTTGCGAAAATTTCCGACAGAATCATGGCTCTAACGGATGAGCGAGTCGGCGCACTCCTGGCTGAAATTTCCGCCGAATTCTCCCAACGGCACCGGAACATCTTCGGTCTCTTCCGGCAACGCTTCGAACAGATGCGAGAGTCTTTACCTCATGCCGAAGAAATTGCCGAGCCCAGACGGCTGTTGATCGGGTCTTATTTCCTGGCCGAATACTCCCTGGAGTCCGCGGCCCTGTTCAATCCCTCTATCGTGCCGCACCTCGACCAGACAGGTTTGGTGGACGGAGCGTTGCGGTTCATTCTCAGCTTGCGCGCCACCGGCGAGGGGCACATTTCCTCCATCACGTTTCGAACCGGCATTATCCATCCCGATCAGACGATTGAGATGCACCCGACAACTGCCTTTCTCACTGAGCCTCATCAAATCCCGAACCCCATCTACGAAAAAGCGCTGTTCGGGAGGAAGCTCGCCGAACTGGGACTCACCGGCGAATTCGCGCGACGCATCATGCACAAACTCGAAGAGACCTTTGCGATGGAAGACCTGCGGTTGACCCTCCAGGGTGAACAGTTCCGCTTGCGGGATGGAATGGCGCAGCACGACCAAGACACATCGCAAGGAATTTGGATGCTAGCCCGGTCGAATTACGAAGTTCAGTTCCAACCCGACCAGGAGTTCTCCGAACGCATTCTCTTCCCGGCCACGCCATCGCAGCGAAACGGGATTGAGGACGCGCGCTTCGTTCGCTTCCGGGATGACGATGGCGCCCATGTGTACTACGCCACTTTCACCGCCTACGACGGCAGGGTGGTCGTGCCGGAGTTGGTGGAGACTCCAGACTTTCTCCACTTTCGATTCTTAACCCTGAATGGACCCTGCGCTGAGAACAAAGGCATGGCCCTGTTTCCCCGGAAGATCGGCGGCCTTTATGCTATGCTCTCCCGGCAGGACAACGAAAACATCTACCTGATGTTTTCCGATAACGTCCACTTCTGGAACGACTGCAAGCTCATCCTGAAACCTGTTTTTTCCTGGGAACTCATCCAACTCGGAAATTGTGGATCGCCCATCGAGACCGATGCCGGTTGGCTCGTGCTCAGCCACGGAGTCGGTCCAATGCGACAATACTGCATCGGCGCATTCCTGCTCGACCTCGACGATCCTTCCAAAGTAATTGGACGTCTCCGCGAACCCTTGATCAAGCCAAACGAGAGTGAGCGCGAGGGCTACGTTCCCAATGTTGTGTACACGTGCGGCGCGCTACTCCACAACGGCGATCTGATCATTCCGTATGGCCTCGCCGATCACGCCACCGGTTTTGCAACTGTCCCGCTCGCCGAAGTGCTGGCGGCCATGGAGCCGGAATTGGCATGACCAGACCGGCTAAGCGAATCGCAGTTCTTTCCCCCGTCGCTTGGCGTACACCTCCCCGTCACTACGGAGCATGGGAGACCGTCGCAGGTAACATCGCCGAAGGACTGGTTGCCCGCGGGTGGGACATTACCCTATTCGCCACCGGCGATTCCGTCACACATGCCCGTCTGCATGCCGTAGTCGACCGCGGGTACGAAGAGGACCGCGCCATCGACCCGAAAGTGGCCGAGTACCTTCACATTTCCGAGGCCTTCGAACACGCTGCCGAGTACGACCTAATCCACAGCCATTACGACTTCATGGCTCTCGCCTACAGTCGTCTGGTGAAGACGCCGGTGCTCACGACAATCCACGGGTTTTCCTCGCCCCAAATCATGCCGGTCTATGAAAAATATCGCGACGGATACTTCGCCTCCATCAGCAACTCCGATCGCGCACCGGGACTGAATTACCTGGCGACGGTATATAACGGCATCGATCTCTCGTTGTACCCGTTCCAGGAAGATGCTGGCGACAGCCTCGTCTTTCTCGGCCGGATTCATCCGGATAAGGGCGTGCATCTGGCCGTTGAGGTCGCTCGCTTGAGCGGGTTGCCTCTGCTCATCGCTGGCATTATCCAGGATCGGACATACTTCCGCGAGCAAGTAGAACCAAAGCTGAACGATGCGATCCGCTACATCGGGCCAGTTGACGTTGCGGGCAAGAACGAGCTGTTCGCGCGCGCCCTGGCGCTGCTGCACATGAACACGATCCCGGAGCGATTCGGCCTGGTTCTGGCAGAAGCGAACGCCGCCGGAGTGCCCGTAATCGCTATGGACCTTGGCTCCTGCCGCGAGGTAATCTGCGACGGGCGAACTGGCTTTCTGGTCCACGGTGTCGGCGAGGCCGTACGGGCTCTGCGGCGCCTCAATGAGATCGACCGTAGAGGGTGTCGCCAGCGCGTACAGGAACGATTCTCGATCGAAACCATGGTGGCGGCGTACGAACGGGTCTATCAGCAGATTTTCGAATTGGAAGCCAAGAAATGATCAAACGCTACGTCCACAACCCGATCCTCACCAAGGCCGATATTCCGTACCCGGTGGAGACGGTCCACAACGCGGCGGTGGTCAAGCATCGCGACGAGTACATCATGCTGTTCCGTTCCCATCTGCGTACTGGACGATCCATCATTGGCGTGGCCCGCAGTCTCGACGGTTTCCACTTCACCGCCGATCCGAAACCCTTTCTGATACCCGAGGCGGACGAGTTCAGCGTCGAGGATCCGCGAGTGACCTCGATAGACGGGGAGTACCTGATCACATACAGCGTCTACTCGCGAGACGGCGTCCAAATCGCCCTGGCCAGGACGCGCGATTTCACCAGCGTCGAAAAGGCCGGCCTCATTACGGAAGCGGACTATCGGAACGTCGTGATCTTTCCCGAAAAGTTTGACGGACTTTATGCGCGCCTCGACCGTCCGCACTCGGAGATCTCCCCGTGGTCCATCTGGATTTCCTATTCCCCGGATCTTCGTTTTTGGGGCAACTCTCAACTCATCATGAAGCCGGTGCAATATCACTGGGACGAAATGAAAATCGGACCGGGCGCGCCGCCGATCAAGACGGACCAGGGATGGCTCTCTATTTATCACGGCGTTTTCCCGACGATGGATGGCTCGATCTACCGCTTGGGAGTCGCGCTTCACGACTTGGAGAACCCGGCGAAGATGATCGGCGTCGCCGATTCGTGGATACTGCAACCGGAGGACCCTTGGGAAATCACGGGATACGTGCACAATGTCGTGTTCAGTTGCGGCGCGGTTGCCGAACCCGATGGAACCGTGAAGATCTACTGGGGTGGCGCGGACACGGTGATGTGCGCCGGCGAGGCCAACATCTCTGATCTGATCGCGATGTGCCTGAATCACAGCCGACCGGCAAAATGACGTTCCAGTCACCACCGGTAGGCCCGCTACACGCCGCTCGCCGAACAGAGGGTTTTCCGATCCATCGATCTGTACGGCCGCAGATTTCCGCATGTAGTGGTGGGCCGGCCTTTTCGAAGTCACCGTCACGCCTGCGCAGCGCGCAACCCAGGGCCGGAATGGGTCGCGTTTACCCCGCGCAGACGCATTCCCACGCCGCACGTTCTCGCCAAGCGCGCCCACTCCGGAACGGGTTCCCCAGCACGCCCGTTTGCGCCGCTTCGCAATGCCCGTGGCCGGTTCGGGATCGGGGAGCGGGATCGATTTACCGCTCCCTATCGGCTGGTTAGCCGGCTACGCGGCGGCGGCGCGGCCGTTATCGATCTTTGCCTCGTCCTTTGCCTCCTCGGTCAGGCACTCTTTCAGGAATGTCAACCGACGGGCAGTAGCGTCGAACTCCACACACAACCGGTCGTTGCCTTCCAGTTGACCGGTCGCGATGAGGTTCGACATCGGATGCACTACCAAGCGCTCGATGGCGCGTTTCAGATGCCTCGCTCCATACCGCGGATCGGCGCCTTCGCGCAGCAGATAATCCTTAGCTGCCGCCGCCACGTCGAGACTTACTTGAGTGGCCCCGGCCGCGTGGTGCAGGCGATCTTCCACCTGTGTCAGTTCCAGGTCCACGATCTGACGCAAGTCCGCATCGGCGAGCGCGTGAAATACCGCGATTTTATCGATTCGATTGATGAACTCGGGCGTGAACCGGCGACGAGCCGCCTCGGTTCCCGCAACAACAATCTTATCGGAGAGCTTAGCCTCATCCATTTTTATGGCGTTGGCCGCGAAGCCAAGTTTGGGATGCAGGATCTCGCTCATCTCTTTCGCGCCAAGGTTGCTGGTCATGAAGATTATGGAATTCGAGAAATCGACCCGGCGGTTGTCGCCGAGAGTTAAGGTCGCCTTATCGAGGACGCCCAGGAGCAGGTTCCAAAGGGCGTCGCTAGCCTTCTCAATTTCGTCGAACAGCACGAAGCTCAATTTCACCTTGTCGGTGTGGTACTGATCGAGCGTTTCCTGGCTGAGGATCGCCTTGGTTTCACGGTGCCCCAGATATCCGGGAGGTGAGCCAATCAGTTTGGCGATCTCATGACTATGCTGAAACTCGGCGCAATCGATCTTCAGTACCGCATGTGGATCGCCCACCAGGGCTTCCGCCAGGGCTTCCACCGTTCGCGTCTTTCCGGAGCCGGTTGGTCCGAGGAAGAGCAAGTTTCCAGCCGGCCTGCCAGGACTCGACATGCCAGCCACGTACGTCTGATAAACGTCGACTATCTGACGGATAGCGTGATCTTGCCCGACAATACGCTTTCGCAGGTTCTCCTCCAGCATTTGTGCTTCGGGTCCAACCCTTCCGGGGTCTAACAGCATCCTTAAGCCAGCCATTTTCTTGCCCTCCACTTCATTCGACGCAATTTAATTCCACAGGCTTCGCGTGCTCGGTAAACGTTTTGGCATTTGTTTGTAAACGATCGTAACTGCTTTTGTACGAATTCCCTTGTGTAACCCATATGCCAACATGTGGTTGTGAGCCTTCACGACTATTCGTTTCCTTATCGCTCGTACGTCACAGTTTCACGCGGCCAGATTGCCCGGAATTACCGTAACGTCTGCGCCGTAGTGGGTCCGGGAGTGGACGTCGCTGCCGTAGTAAAGGCTGACGCTTACGGGCACGGAGCCCTCGAGGTATCCCGCGTGTTAATGGCGGAAGGCATTCGCTGGTTAGCGGTAAGTTCCGTGGATGAGGGCGTCGCGCTGCGTCAGGGTGGCGTGGTTAGTCCACGGATCCTGGTAATGGGCGGCTATCTGGCTTACGAAGCCGAGGCGATCGAAAAGCACGATCTCACGCCGGTATTACATTCTCTCGATCGAATCCGCAGATTAGATGAACGCGCGCGGAGCCTGGGACGCAAGCTCCGGTACCACCTGAAGATCGATTCCGGCATGGGGCGGTTGGGAACACGCGCCGGGGCGACGGCAATTCTGGAAACATTGCGTCAAACTCCAGACGCGCAACTGGAAGGTCTCATGACGCACTTCGCTTCGGCGGCCGATTACACAACCAGGCAGACCCATGACCAACTGGCCTACTTCCACGCTTTGCACGACCGATTACGGGAGTCTGGAATCGAAGTCGCGCGACTGCATACATCGAGCTCGAGCGCGATTGGCTTTGGACGAGCCGACGGGTGGCACAATCTGGTTCGAGCCGGCCATGCCCTTTATGGCTACGTTTCGCCCGCGCGCGGGGAAGCGCCGCCGCAACGCCTGGCGGTGCAACCGGCGCTCGAATGGAAGGCGAAGATTCTCGCAGTCAAGGACATCCCCGAAGGGGCGACAGTGGGCTATGGGGGCACATTCCGCGCGCCGCGGGCCATGCGGATCGGCATTCTTAGCGCCGGTTACGCCGACGGAATCTTCCACCGGCTCTCGAACCGCGGCAAAGTAATCGCGGACGGCAAACTCACGCCGATCTTAGGAGCGATTTCGATGGATCTCACCACCATCGATTTGAGCCACACCGAAGCTCTTGAGCCGGGCGACGACGTTACTCTTTTGGGTAAGGAAGGCGAGGTTTCCCTGGACGCACAGCAAATTGCCCGCGTGGCTGGCACGATCTCGTACAACATTTTGTGCAACATCAGCGCACGGGTGCGGCGGGTTTATGTGGATTAATATCCGGCCGCGAGTAAAACGGCATAAAACGTGCTGAGGGAAGCGGAAATGGAGTGATAAAATAGATTCGGATGAGTTTACTTTCTCCCAAACTACAGCTTCGGGTATCCCAAAAGCAGATATTGACGCCAGGTTTGGTCCAGATGGTGACCGTCCTTCAGCTCAACCGGTTGGAGCTGAAAGAGATGTTAACCCAGGAGATGGTCAAGAACCCGGTCCTGGAGGAATCCGGCGAGGCCGGGGACGAGGTGACTCCGGAAGAGCTCTTGCCGCTACTGGAGCCTGAGCGGGTCATCGATCCTGCGGACCGCGAGATTCAGGACGCTACCGTTTTAAACGCGACCAGCGCCCTGGATGGTTCGCTGGCCGAAGTGGCGATCAACGGCAGCGTATTCGCGGACGCGGAGGAATCTGCCGCGGCAGCGGTGACTGAGCCGGAAGCGTCGATCGCACCCGATCCCCTACTGGAAACGCAGGCCGCCACCGATCCGTTCGACGAGATCGATTTTGGCTCCTTCTTTGACGATTACCTCGACCCGGGATACAAGAGCCCGGCGTCGGAGTCTGTCGAAAAGCCTTCGTTCGAGACCTTCCTTTCGGCGCCTATCACGCTTGGCCACCATTTGCGTGAGCAGTTGAGCGTAACCGTGATGAGCGAAGGCGTTCGCGACGCTGCGGAATCGATCATCGGCAACCTGGATGAAGCGGGCTACCTCACCGCGTCGCTGGAAGAGATTGCCGCCGGCGGGGAACACAAACCGGAGGACCTGGAAGCCGCCTTGCGGATGGTTCAGTCGCTCGATCCGGCCGGCGTGGCAGCGCGCAGTCTGCGCGAATGCATGCTGCTGCAGATTGAAAGCGTCAATGGGCGCGGCGGCGTGGCCTGGGATATCGTTTCGAACCATTTACGGCTACTCGAAACGCGCCAATACAAGGAAATCGCTAAATTGATGGGCCGTCCCCTGGATCATATTGAAACCGCGCTTTCGATGATCCAGCACCTGAATCCGCAACCCGGCCAGCGCTACTCCGGCGCGGGCGCTCGCATCGTGGAGCCGGACGTCTACTTCATCAAGGATGCGGACGATTTCATCATCCAGATGAACGATGAAGACGTACCTCAGCTGCGTCTGAACTCGCAGTATAAGCGCATGCTGGACCGCGACAACGGCGCGACTAAGGAAGTTCGCGAATACGTGCGGGAGCGGTATACCTCGGCGATTCAATTGATGAAGAACATCGAGCAGCGGAAGCAGACCATCATGAAGGTCTGCCAGGCAATTGTGCGCCGTCAGATGGAGTTCCTCAACAACGGCATCGACGAGTTAAAGCCGATGATGATCAAGGAAGTGGCCGAAGAGGTGGGCGTGCATCCCTCCACCGTAAGCCGCGCGGTGGCCAGCAAGTACGTACATACGCCGCAGGGCGTATTCGAACTGCGCTATTTCTTCTCCGAAGCCGTGCAAGGGCCGTCCGGCGGCGCAACGCCTTTGCTGATTCTGAAGCGCAAGGTGAAGAAGATGATCGAGGACGAGGACAAAATGAAGCCTCTCACCGATGAGCAGATTACGGCGATGTTGCAGCGGGAAGGCATCGATGTTACGCGCCGCACGGTAGCCAAGTATCGCGAAGATATGAAGATTCCCTCGACGCATCAGCGCCGGGTGCGGAACTAGTTAGGCGGAGAAGAAGTCGAGGAAGTCAAGGGAGCCGAGGAAGTCAGAATGTCGGCTTGAGTGCGGCGAGTGCTTCGCCTGCGCGCGGCCCAGCCGCGCCCAAGGCGCGATTTTCTCCCTCGACTTTTGAATTCCTCAACTTCTTCTCCGCCGGGAATGGTAGGACGAAACCTCTAGACGCTACCGGCGTTCAGATCTTCCGGTTCCATGGGCGGCCAAGGGTCGGGCTCTGGATTGGGCTCGCCAGGCTCGGATGGCGGCGTGGGAACCGGCGTGTGGGGGCTGACGGGAGTGCTGCGAAGCATCGCGCGGACCGGTTCGTGAACTGGTTCCGAAAGCGTCAATTCGCAATCGCAACAATCGCTGCAACGCCGGCAGCGCTCACAGAGATGATTGGCGCAAGTGTCCTTGGTGCATCGCGCACAGATGCGGGTGGATTCTTCGCTGCAAATGGCGCATTGAAATGGCATGTTATTTCTTCTTTCCCGATTTGGGCGCAGTCACTACAGCGCGGCATCGTTGCGCTTCCATGTCCATGGCTTGAAACTCCCGCTCTCGCATGGCCGCAAGATTGACGATGTAGCGTTGCAGCCGTTCGCGATTTGGGCCGGTCTCCGCCTGCAAGCCGACTAACGTCTGCGCATCCGGTTTATATCCATACTTGCGAATGCCTTCTTCCACGGACGCTAACATCGTATCGATGGCCTGAATGCGGAAGAAAACGTCGAGCAGCGCCGAGAGCTTTTCCGGCGTCTTGACGAGTGCGTTGGCCCCGTCGTTCAAGGCGCGCGCCTGATCCTTCGCCCCCTGCAGTTGTTCACCGTAGGTTTCCGAGGCGCCTTGCTCCACCCAATTGCGCGCGTCGACCCGGTCGAGCGCCGGCATCAAACGGCCGGCATGCGCCGCAATCTCGCGCAGCACGGCGCCGATTTCCCAATCGGTTTCGAGACCAACCGGAGGGGCCGGCAGTTGAGCCGTCGGTAAAGACGGTTGCCCTGGCGTTTGCGCCCCTAATACAGCGGCGCACGCGATCAGCATGAGTCGTCGCAGGCCTATAAACATAGCGCTGACTTCAATCTAGCATGCGATGGGAAGACTCAACCCATTCGCAAGGCTGCGCGCAGGCCGGGATCGTGACGTACACGCCATATCTTGCTATCGAGGTAATAATGCGTCAGACCAAAGCCGCAGAAGAAGCCAAACGCGAGATCGTTCGAATTCCCCAAGCGGAAGCCTGGAATGCGATAGAGCGCGCTGAAGAGCAGGGCCATCCCAACGTATGCCAGCAGATGTTTGCCGGCCGCCGCGGGTATGCGTCCGAATTTGGATTCACTTCCGCTGGCGGCATAGCGGTTCCGATTGTGGAACCAGATCAACGCATGATATTGCAGGTTGTGGACAATCGTGACGGTGGGCACGGCCGCCTGCCAACTCATATAGGCGAAGGTGAGCCAGTGCAGAGGGACTACGCCCCCCAACAACAGGAGCTTGGGCGTATCGGGCCGCGTCCCCTCGCGGAAGCGAACAACCTGCCGAGCGAAATAAACAGCGGCAACGGCGCCTACAATTGCCCAACATGGGGCTGACCAACTTCGCAAGGGCGCGAACGGCAAACCCAGCTCCCGAGGATTCCCCAGGAAGAAACGATGGAAGGGCGGAAAGATCATCATCACGGCGAGAAACAGCTTGTCGAGGTTGTTATCGAGGCGCGCCAGGTCGCCGTTCTTGACCTTGTATAGCACCATGAAACCGTAATGCTGCTTAACGACGTGATAGTACGCCCACACGCCGACCAAAAGTGCGAGCCATCCCTTCCAACCGACCAAGACCATCAGCGGGCCAAGCGAGAAGAAGAACAGAGCGCTGCCGAACAACAGCTTAGGATATTTGGCGCGCGCGTCACTGTCGAAGAAAGTACGCGACGCTGTGCCGAAGATGTGGGTGCCGTCGAGCCCTACCGACCAGAACCACCAGAGATAAGAAATGGGAACATGAAGCGCAACGTAAAGAGCCAGGTACAGATAGCCCGCTAGCGAACTGCCGATTACCAGTGAGAGATCGACGCCCCGGCCGATGATCCAGCGCGATTGAGCGCGGCTGATGGGAGGTACGGTGATGACGGCAGCGGCCATATTCGATTCGATCATACGCGAATATGCAGGTCAGTTGTGTTGGGTCCGACAAACAGCGCGCAGCTTGGGTGATTGAACTGCAACTTGGACGCGAGGAGGTTCATTCGATGCCAGCTTGGGAAATAGTGGTGATTGTCGTAGGACTTATTATCGCAGCGTTCGGTGTGTGGTTTGTGCTATCGCAGCGGCGGACCAAACATCTACGGTCGCGGTTTGGGCCGGAATATCAGCGGACTTTACGGGAAAGTGGAGGTCGGGCGAGCGCTGAACGAGAGTTGGAGCGGCGCGAAAAGCGCGTGGAACGGCTGCATATTCATGCTTTGGCGCCGCGCGATCGCGATCAGTTTGTCGCCGCATGGCGGAAGGACCAGGCGCGTTTCGTTGACGACCCGTCGGGCGCGGTCACAGAGGCTGATCGCCTGGTGCAAGAAGTGATGAAGGCACGAGGTTATCCGGTGGGAGATTTCGACCGCCGGGTGGAAGACATCTCCGTGGACTATTCGCACCTGGTGCAAAATTACCGAGGTGCGCGGGGGCTCGCGGAACGGAATCAGCGGGGCGAGGCCAGTACCGAAGATCTCAGGAACGCTCTGGTGTACTATCGCGCCCTATTTGAAGAGTTGTTAGAAGGGCAGGAGGTAACGAAATGAACGAAGGCAAATTTTCTACTACGGATTTCTTAGAGGGCGCGAATGGGAATATCGCGGTGGCGGAAGAGCCGCGGCCCGCCTCGACGCCGCTTTTCGCGGAAAAGGAGGGCAACGAACTCCGTTCGCGATGGGACGATATACAAATCCACTTCGTGGACGACCCGCGGCGCGCAGCGCAGGATGCTGACAGCCTGGTAGCGGAAACCATGAAACGGCTGGCAGAGATTTTCTCCGACGAGCGCAAGAATATGGAAGCTCAATGGTCGCGAGGAGAAGATGTCTCCACTGAGGACCTGCGCCTGGCGCTGCAGCGATACCGCTCCTTTTTCAATCGGCTATTGTTGATGTGAACCTACGGGAACTTGACGCCGAATTTGTCCTCCAGATATTTGCGGCTGATCAGCGCGGATTGTTTAGGCGTCCTCGAGGCGTTGGGGACCTTATCCAGTTCAACGACTGCCCAGCCGCGATATTCGATCTTGGCGAGCGAGTCGAAGACCCCCGGTAGATCGACGCGTCCACGGCCAAGCTCGACGAATTGGAAGGGATACTTGCCGGGCGCAACGCCGGGCATATCGATAACATCTTTTAGGTGCATTAGGCGGATGCGGTCCCGATATTTGACGATGCTCTTGACGGGATCGCCGCCTCCCGCCAGAGAATGCGCAGTATCGAAGAGCAGATGCACGTACTTGGGGTCGGACGATTCGAGCACGGCATCGAGGTTTTCGGGGTGCTCGCTGATCGAATTCAGGTGGTTGTGATACACGAGAGGAATGCCGATATCGGCCGTGCGTTTGCCGATTTCCGTGAGCAGTTTACCGAGCTCTTTGCATTCCTCGGGGACAACCGTACGCGGATATGGCTTCGACTTGTCGAGCAACTGGATGTAGAGTCCGCCGGCCTCTTTGACAAATTTGGCGTGCGCGACGTGGGTGGCGATCGTCTCGGCCCGAATGGCGGGATCGATTGCAGCTTCGCCGCTCGAGAGCGCGATGAAGGTGAGCTTATGCTGCTCGAGGAGAGCGCGCAACTGAGCGGGCTGGAAATCAGTGAGGACTTCGCCGCGCAATTGGATTCCGGCATAACCGGCGCTTGAGATGTCGTCTATCGACTGACGCTCTTCTTTGCCCCAGGTGATGGCCGCGTAACCGAATTGGATTCCGGGCGCGCCCACGGCAAAGGCTGCGACGCGCGGCATGGCAGCAACGGCGGCAACTGCGCTGGCGCGGGCGAGAAAATTCCGGCGGGAAGGTTGAGCGGACATTGGTTCCTCGTTACTGCTTGTATATCACTCCGCCCTTCATGACGAACTGCATGTGGTCCAGAGCGGCAATATCTGCAATTGGATCGCCGGCTACGGCGACGATGTCGGCGAACTTGCCGGCTTCGATTGATCCGAAGCGATCCTGCTGATCCAGAAGGGTCGCCCCGCCGATGGTGGCCGATTGAATCGCCTGCATCGAAGTCATGCCCCACTTCACCATGAAGGGAAAATCGGCGGTTTGCGATTCCGTCCATGCGTAGCCGCCGATGTCGGTTCCGTAAACGATCTTGGCACCCTTCTGCACGGCCAGTTTGAAGTTGGACGCGCGAAAGTCGGTGGAGGCGTTATTTCGTCCGCCGCGAGAATAGATATAAATGGTGGGGCACCAGGTGGCGCCCTTGGCGATGAGAAGGTCGATAAGCGGCGCATCCATGCCGTTGCCGTGCTCGATTGAATCGACTCCGGCTCTGAGGGCCTGCTCGATGGCTTCGCGGCCACCGGCATGAGAGGCTACTTTGTGGCCCAGGCGATGGGTTTCGTCGCAGATGGCTTTGGCTTCTTCATCGGTGAAGTTGGGGCGGGAATGAATGCCTCCGTCGCGGAACTGCGTGCCGCCATCGGCGTAGAATTTGATCCAATCGGCGCCGTATTTGATCTGCTCGCGCACGGCTTTGCGGATTTCGTCGGGGCTATCGACAAACTGCGTCCCAGTGGGCATATTGGGTAATTCCCAGGAGAAGCGCGTGGGATTGTACATGCCGGTGGGCGCGAGCGAGCGCGTGGCGACGAACATACGCGGGCCCGGGATGACGCCGCGGTTGATGGCAGTCTTGACGTCCACATCGGCATACATGGCGCCTTCGGTTTCCAGGTCGCGGATGGCGGTAAAGCCGTTTTCGAGTGAGATTTTGGCGGAAACGGTGGCGCGGATGGTGCGGTACCCGATGGATTCCTTGACGAGTTGCTCGTCGTAATCGGCAGCAGTGGGGTGGGCCTGGAGTAGCACGTGGGTGTGGTTGTCGATCAGACCGGGCATCACAGTGGAATGGCTCAGGTCGATGACGCGCGCCCCGGCGGGAGCGGCAATATCGGGTCCAACCTGCGAGATGCGATCGCCTTCGATGAGGATGTTTTGGCTGGTGAGAATGCGGCCGCCGCGAACGTCAATCAACTTGCCGGCTTTGATGAGAATCTTCTCCTGGTTTTGAGGCGCCGGACGTCCGCGTTGGGCGAGGAGCGGAGACAGGGCTAACGCCAGGAGAATGGCGGGCTTGGTGGGACGCATAGGTGACTATTGTAGCTGCGGTAAAGGGAGTCAGGGAGTCTGGGAAGTCGAGGAAGTCGAGGGAGTCAAGGAATGTGGCTGCGCGCTGCGCGCGCGATTTGCGAGGGAATGCGCGCGGAAAAGCGGCGGAAACCCGAATGCCGGCAAGCGATCGGGGTTCGGGGATTCTGACTTCCTCGGCTCCCTCGACTTCCTTCTTTACTGCAGCCGCATACGGTCCTGCTCGTTGAGGATCAGGCCGTCGAATATGGCTAGTACTTGTTTGCGGTAGTTATAGACGCGGTGGAGGTTTTCGCGGAAATTCGCCTCGAAGTCGCGGGCGCGCATCCACTTATCCATCATGCCGCGGGGGATGTCGATGTCTTGGCGCAGGGCGTCTACATCATGGCCGCGTAAAAAGAGGCCGTAGAAAAAGGCGGCTTCGCGTTGGGGAGCTAATGGGTCGTATTCTTCTCTCGCCGTCATACCAATTCCTAGCGAAAATGCCAGTATAACGGTGAAGCTTCGATTTGGGCAACTGGGATGGACCGGCGGCGCCGCTCGAACGGTTATCCAGGCCGCTATCTGGTACTGGCACTATCAGGTAATGGATATCGACGTCCCAGAAGGCGATAGCTTGCAGGGGAGTTGCGCGTGATCTGTTAGTGGCCAAACCCAGCTAAAATAGTCCTTTACCCTGCCCGACTTTTCCCGGGCGGAGTGCGTCTCTATGCCAGGAGTCAGAGATTGATCTTTCGGGCGGTCGAAGATGCCGACCTGATCAGCCAGGCCGCGAAGGGAGCAGTGGAGGCATACAACCTCCTTGTGTCTCGTTGGGAGAAAAGGGTTTATAACTATCTCCTGCGCATTACCGGTCATCGCGAAGACGCTCTGGATTTGACGCAAGACGTGTTCTTGAAGGCGTACCAAAACCTTCGTAAGCTCGACGACCCGGGGCGGTTTGCGCCTTGGATTTACCGCATCGCGCATAACGAAGCCTACTCGATGTTTCGCAAGAGAAGGCCGGAAACGGATGTGGATGAGATCGAGCCGGGGACCACGGAAGCCGGGATCACCATTGGGGGCACCTCAGTTTTTCCCGTAGAACTGAGTCTGGCCGTGGCTAGCGCGCTGGAGAGGCTTTCGCCCGAACAGCGCGAGGCGGTGGTGCTGAAGATTTATCAAGGCTTCAAGTTCGAGGAGATGGCCGAGATTTTGTCGTGTCCGGTCTCCACCGTCAAGTCCCGTTTATATACCGCTCTGGAATTACTGAAGACGGATCTGGCTCCGGTAAGAACAAGAGGCGTATCATGAGTTGCTCGCCATTCGATTTGAACGATTACTTCCTGCAAGAGCTGCCGGATTCACAGCAGCGGCAGGTGGAAGCTCACGTCAAAACATGCGAACCGTGCCACGAAGAGTTGGACCGGCTGCGCATCATGGGCGCGGCGCTGCGATCGGTTCCCGATGAAGAGATCCCGCAGCGCATTGCGTTCGTTTCCGACAAAATCTTTGAACCTTCTCCTTGGCGCCGTTGGCTGGCCGCATTCTGGAATTCCGGGGCTCGCCTCGGATTTGCGGGTGCGGCTATGCTGTCGGCGTCGCTGATGGTCTTCGCGTTCCACCCGGCTCCCGCGCCGGTTACCGTAGTTCGCACCGTGACTGCGCCGGCTCCCGCAAGCTTGACGCAGGCATCGGCTGTGACGCCGGTATCGGAGGCGGAGATTCAGCAGCGGATTCAAGCGGCGGTGGACAAGGCCGTAGATGTGAAGACGGCCGCGATGGCTAAGGATCTGGAGAATGCGCGCCGGACGTTGTTGGTGGTAGCCGACCGCTATGAATTCAGCCAGAAGCGCATGGAAACGGAGCATGCGGCGAATTACACCTTGCCTGCGGACTCCTTGAGGGAAAAGCAATGAGACGCGCCGCTCTCCTGCTGCTTTTGGTTTTCTCGCCAGCCGGTTCCCAGACCGCGGCGAGACGCGCCGAGATAGCAGCGGCGCCAATTGGCATAACGCACATCCCCCAGGGTATGCTGGCCAACCTGGAAAAGACGTTCGATAGCCGCTTAGTCGGGCTCGATCCTCTGGACCCTATCGACATGCTGGGTGGAACGCGCGGTCTGTATCTGGGCGGTTACGGCACCGTTTTTACGACAGAGCTCAGTCTCATCGTGACACCCGGCCTCTTCCCGATGGCGACGTCCAGGTACACGCCGGAGTTCAAGGCCAAGGTGCGGGAGCGCAAAGTTGCGCGCTTGCCAAAGCTTGAGGAACTGATGAAGGAAATGGTCAAGATGACGGCATTGACGTTGACGCCCATGCCGGAGGACCAAAAGATCGTGCTGGCTGTGCGGTTACGCTATTTGCCGGAGGAAGACAGTACCGGGCTGCCATCGCAGATCGTGATGAGCGCCGACAAAAAGGCCGCCCAAATGGGCGATATCAAGACGGTGATTGAGTAGTGGCCACTACCGTTCCTCCCCCCGAATCGCAAGATCTAGAGCGCCACGAGGACGCATCCGCGCCGCGTTACATGCGTCTGGGCGAGATTCTGATCGAGCGCAAGAAGATCGAGGCGGATGAACTGGAGCGGGCGCTGGAGTTGCAGCTCGAGCGCGGCGATAAGCTGGGCAAGATTCTCGTCGACATGGGGCTCATCGCTCAGCGCGACGTGCTGGTGGCCCTATCCGATCAGATGGGCGCGCCGCTGGTGACGGTGGATGGGCCGCCGCCCTCGGCGCCGGAAATCGACCGGCTCTCGCACCGCTTTCTGCGGCAGTGCCGGGCATATCCGATGTCTGTGGTGGAATCAACGCTCACCGTGGCGATGGCCGATCCGATGGACTTCGAGACCATCGCGGCGCTGCGGGCTTTTTCGGGCTTGCAGATCTCCGTCCTGCTGGCGGCCGAGCAGGAGATTCTCGACGCGATCGAGAAGTATTACGGCGAAACCGAGCGCGAATCGCTAGGCGTGGAGGGCGAAGACGGGCAGGCGAATTCCGACCTGGAACACCTGCGCGACATGGCCAGCGAAGCGCCGGTGATCCGCCTGGTCAATGCGATGATCGCGGACGCGGTGGAGAAGCGCGCGAGCGATATTCACATTGAGCCGTTCGAGAAGGAGTTTCGCATCCGCTTCCGTGTGGATGGCGTGCTGTTCAATCAGGAGCCGCCGCCGCGGGAGTTGAAGGCCGCAATTGTTTCCCGCCTGAAACTGATGGCGAAGCTGAATATCGCGGAGCGCCGCCTGCCACAGGATGGACGCATTAAGATCAAGGTGTTGGGGCGCGAAGTTGATTTGCGTGTTTCGACGCTGCCCACCCTCTACGGCGAGAGCGTCGTCATGCGACTGCTGGATCGTTCAGCGGGCGATTTCTACGACCTGCGGCGGCTGGGGTTCGATACCCCCATGTTGCAGCGGATGGAGTATTTCACCGGCTTGCCGCACGGCATCTTCCTGGTGACCGGACCGACCGGAAGCGGCAAATCGACCACGCTCTATTCGGCGCTGAAGCAGATCAATCTTCCGGACAAGAAAATCATCACCATCGAAGACCCGGTGGAATACCAGATGGACGGCATCAACCAGCTGCACGTGAATACGCAAATCGGGTTGACGTTCGCTTCGGGGCTGCGCCACATCGTACGGCAAGATCCCGACGTCATTATGGTGGGCGAAATCCGCGACCGCGAGACGGCGGACATTGCAATTCGCGCAGCGCTGACCGGCCACCTGGTGTTTTCGACGCTGCATACCAACGATGCGCCCAGCGCGATCACGCGAATGACGGATATGGGAATCGAGAACTATCTCATTACGTCATCGCTGGTAGCGGTACTGGCGCAGCGGTTGGTGCGCGTGATTTGTGCGCACTGCAAAGAGCCCAATGGGACGGCGCTTTCACCGGATGGCGAATATATCGATGTCTTTCGCGGGGCCGGGTGCGCGGAGTGCAACGGCCGCGGGTACACTTCGCGCGTGGGCATCTTCGAAATGATGGACGTCAACGAAGAGATGCGCCGCCTGATCATGAACAACACCGACGCGGGCGTACTGACGCAGGCCGCGCGCCGCAACGGGATGCGGAGTCTGCGTGAAGACGGATGGTGGAAGATCCGCGAAGGCGTGACGACGGTGGAAGAAGTGATGCGGGTGACGCAGGAATTTTAATAGCCGCCGATGAACGCAGATAAACGCCGATAAGACAAAGAAGTTTTTATCGGTGTCTATCCGCGTTTATCGGCGGCCCAAGATTTAATGGCCACATTTTTCTTCAGAGCGGTCGCTTCGGACGGCAAGATTCGCTCGGGCAGCTTAGCCGGGGGCGATGAGAAATCGATTGCGCGGGAACTGCGGAAACAGGGGTTGACGCCGGTTTATGTGGGCGTGTCGCCTAAGGGGACGTCCATTGAGATCAAGCTGCCGGCGTTTGGCGGGCGCAAGCGGAAGGACGTTTTGTTCTTTACGCAGGAACTTTCCACACTGCTGAATTCGAGCGTGCCGCTGGACCGGGCGTTGAGTATCACGGCGGAACTGACGGAGCGGGCCAATTTCCGGTTTATTGTGCTGGATGTGTTGCGCGTGCTCAAGGGCGGGCGCTCGCTGGCGGATAGTCTGGGGACGCACCCGGATTATTTTTCGGACCTTTATCTCAACATGGTGCGGGCGGGCGAGGCTTCGGGCTCGCTGGCGATCATCTTTGAGCGGCTGGCGGAATTTGAACGGTCGCGCGACGATCTGCGCAATTACATCATTTCGTCTATGATCTATCCGGCGCTACTGGCTTGCGTCGGCGCTGGGTCAGTCATCATTTTGCTGGAATTTGTGGTGCCGCGTTTCGCAACGATCTTCAATGGATCGAGCATGAAGATTCCGACGCCTACGCTGATTATGCTCGAAGCCAGCCGATTAGTGAACACATACGGCTGGATGGTGGCGGCGGCGTTGCTTGCGGCGGTGATTGGCTTTCGCGCGTATATCGGCACTGTGACAGGTCGGCTGTGGTGGGACCGGGCGCGGCTGAAGTTGCCGCTGCTGGGCGATGCGCTCCTTAAGGCTGAGACGTCGCGGTTCGCGCGGGCTATGTCGACTTTAATTGGCAATTCGGTGCCGCTGGTGCAATCGCTGGGTATTGCATCGGCCACGCTGAACAATCGAAGCATCTCGGGGGCGCTGGTGGCCGTGGCGCAAGGCGTCAAGCGCGGAGAAGGAATCGCGGGGCCGTTGCGCAAAGCGGCGTGCTTTCCACCGCTCGCGGCGCACCTATTGACGGTGGGCGAAGAGACCGGGCGGCTGGATAGCATGTTCAACCGTATGGCCGACATTTACGAGAACGATACGCGCGCCTCCATCAAGCGATTCACGGCGGTTTTCGAGCCGGTGGTCATTTTGGTGATGGGTATTATAGTAGGCGCGCTGATTCTCAGCATGCTGCTGGCGATTACGAGCATTAACGACGTGGCGGTATAACATGAAGCGAAAAGTAAACCGAAGAAATTCTCAAGCGGGCGTCACGCTGATCGAAATGCTGGTGGTGGTAACCATCATCGGCCTGTTTATCGCGTTGGTGGGCCCCAAGCTCTGGTCGAACGTCGACAAGGCGAAAATGACAAAGGCGCGCGCGGAGATTGAAGGGCTGCAGAACGCGCTAGGTACCTACAAGCTGGACAACGGCAACTTCCCAGCGAGCGAGCAGGGCTTGCAGGCGCTGCGGGTGAAGCCTGCGGATGCGGCGCAGTGGGGTGGTCCGTATACGGACAAGGAAATCCCGAAGGATCCCTGGGGACACGATTACGTTTATAAATTCCCGGGCGAGCACAGCGATCTGCCGGACATCATCAGCTACGGCGCCGACGGACAGCCGGGCGGCGATGGAATTAATGCCGATATCGTCAGTTGGAAGTAGTAACGGAAAGTATCAGGAGAGGTTCCCCGCCGCTCGCTTAGGCTTTCGTGCGGGCGTTACGCTCATCGAGATGATGGTAGTGGTCGCGATCATTGGTCTGATGATCGCGATTTCGTTTCCCTCCGTAATCGCCGGACTCGATAGCGTCCGCATGTCATCGGCAACCGGAACCGTTGCCGCATTTCTAAATTCGGCGGTGAATCGCGCGGAACGAAAGCAACAGCCGGTGGCGCTGATTATCTCAGTGAAAGACAACCTGATCGCGATGTACGGCAACGAGCCGGGTTCGGAACGTAAGCTGAAACTGCCGGACGGCGTGACGATTCAGGCGGTGCTGCCGGCGATCGATGGCGAAACGCCGGATCAGCCGCGCCAGATGATCCTCATGCCCGGCGGGACCGCGCCTGCGATCGGCATTCTGCTGGCTAACGAACACGGCACGCGCCGCATTGTGCGGCTGGACCCGATGACCGGCTATCCGCGCGTGGAAAGCGTCGAGAACAGGTAATGGGGCGACGTGGATTTACGCTGCTGGAATTGATTGTCGCCACCGCGATTCTGGGCGTGGCGGTAGTTGGCTTGATGGCGGGCATCACGGGGTCGACGCGCAATGCCGCATTCCTGCGCGATTCCGACCGCATCGCGATGGCCAGCCGCGAACGAATGAATGAATTGCTGGCCGATTACTCGCTGCCGCGGGACGCGCCCGTATCCGGTCTGTTCGATCCGGCGCTGCTGGGAGGCGTAGAGGCAGGGTGGCGCGCACAGTTGAGCACGGCCGAAAAGCCCTCCTCACCGGCCGGGATACTGGTGCTCGATCGCATTCGATTAGAGGTGTGGTGGAACCGTAATGGCAACCGGCGCACGCTGGAACTGGAGGGGTTCCGCAAGCGTTTCGTCATCAACGGCGATTTTAACGGGGGCGCGCAATGAGCTCAGCAAGACGGCGCCGCTCGCAGGCGGGAACGACGTTGATTGAGGTGTTGATTGCCGTAACCCTGCTCAGCTTGCTCTCGGTCGCGATGGCATTCGCCCTGCGCATCGGCATCAGCGCCTATCAAAAGACCACCGCCAAACTGATGGAGAACCGGCGGGTGACGGGCGCGCAGCGGATTTTGGAACAGGAACTGGAAGGTATTGTTCCCTCGGTTGCGCCGTGTGGACCGAAAACACCTCCCGGCGCACAGCCGGACGGAAACTGGTTCGGCTTCTTTGAGGCGACGCCGTCTGTAATGCGTCTCGTATCGACCTTCTCGCTGCAGGAGGCCTGGCGCGGTAGGCCGCAGGTGCTCGAGCTATTCGTCATCCCGCGCGACGATGGGCCCGGCGTGCGTTTGGTAGTGAATGAATTGCCGTACTATGGCCCGCTGGCGGCAGGACGGTTGTGCACCAAGCTCACTCCCGACCCGATTTCGGGAGTTCTATTGCCGCAGTTTCTACCGGTGCAAGCAGGAACGAAGTCCTTCGTGCTGGCGGACAAACTGGCCTTCTGCCGGTTCAATTACCTGTGGCAGCCGCCGAAATTGGATGCGGCGCATCCGGTAGTTTGGAGTCCGACGGCGGTAAATGTCGGGTGGCCGTTGGCGGTGCGGGTGGAGATGGCGCCGCTGGTAGCGGATCCGGGAACCCTGCAGCCGCTGACCATTACGGCGGCGCTCCATCTGCATTTGTCGCCGGTGATCCCCTATGTGGATTTCTAACCGGCGATACAGGTCTGGACCACGGGAACGCGGGTCGGCGCTTCTGGCTGTGCTGTGGCTCTCGGCGGCGCTGGCGGCCTTCGGCTTCTCTCTCGCTTCGACGGTTCGGGGAGAGATTGAGCGCGCCTCTACCGATCTCGATGGCTTGCGGGCTTATTACGTGGCGAGCGGAGCGATTGAGCGGGCGTCGCTCGAACTTTTGTGGTCGGTTGCTGTTCCCAGCCGGCGAATGATTCCGGAGGCTTCGATCTCCATCGATTACGCTTTTGAGACCGGGGTGGCGCACGTCGAATTCCTGCCCGAGGCCGGCAAATTGAATGCTAACCTCATCACTGGCGAGGAGTTAGCCCGCCTACTGCTGGCTCTGGGAGTGGATCCTTCGCGCGCTTCGGCCATTGCGGCGGCGACGGTTGCCTGGCGCAAGCCCGGAATCTCGACGTTGGCCGTGCCAATGAGCCTCCAAACTCCGACTTTTGAGACTCCTCACGCGTCTTTTCAAGGTATCGAGGAAATGTTGAACGTTCAGGGGGTTACGCCCGAAATTTTCTACGGAACTTACGTACCTGCGCCGGAGGGCGCGCCGCCGGGAACGCCGCGTCTGGAAGCACGGCCCGGGCTGGTGGACTGCCTTTCGGTCTTTGGGGCGAAGGACACCGTGGACGTGAATACCGCCGAACCGGCCGTATTCATGGCCTTGGGAGTGCCACCGGCGACGATAGAGGCGATTGTGACGCGGCGGCGGTTGAAGCCTTTCACGCCGGCCGAGATCGCTTCCCTGGGCTCAGCGGGCACGGCGCGGTTTGCGGCCGAAGGCAATTCCATCGTAACGATTCGGGCCACCGGCCAGGCGCGGTTGCCGAATGGTGGGCTGTCGGACGTAAAGCGCACTGTGGCCGCCATGGTGAAGTATATGCCGCAGGGATACGATTCGCCCATTCACGTGTTGCGCTGGTACGACAACGCCTATTCCGACGCGCGCTGGATTCCCGCACCTACACCGATACCATTTGGCGCGACTCCATTGCCGGGCGGGAGCAACTAGGGCATGTTCGCGACATCGCTGCCCAAGGATATTCGCAAGCTGCTTGCCTTCGGCGCGGGCATCGGCATCGAGATCGGCGCAACTGATCTCGAAATTGCGGCCGCGCGCGTGCGGCCGTCGAGCATCCATGTATTGGGGCGCATAACCATCCAGAGTTTCGCGACGAGACCGGCGGCGGAATGGGGCATGGAGTATGCGGCCTTCCTGAAATCCCTCGGGCTCAAGCATCTGAGCGCTACGGTGTTGCTGCCGAGGCGCGACATTATTGCGCGGCACGTCGCTTTACCGGGCGTGGCGGCGGGCGACATGGAAAATGCCATCCGCTTCGATCTCGATTCTCTGCATCCCTATGGCGATGAGGAGATCTACTGGGGCTGGTCGCAGTTGGGCAAGAACGCGGCGCTGGTGGGAATGGCGCGGCGGACGGCGATCGATCGCTACATCGAGATGTTCACCGAGGCCGGCATCGCGGTTGCCAGTTTCACGTTCCCGGCGGCGGCAATCCATGCGGCTATACGGCTCAACGGGCACGTGGAAGGCCAGGGATTCATCGCGCTCAGCCGCACGGCCTCAGGCGCGGTGGCGGTCTACGGAGAAAGCGCGGCGCGGCCGGTGTTTTCGGCGGAATTCGATTTGGCCCCGCAACGCGCGGCTTTGCTGGCGCTGGCGGAATTGCGATTGCCGCCGGACACGGCAGCGGCGCAATTGGAAGAGGTGTTGCCCAAGCCGGCCGTTAACCCTGTGGAGAACGATCTTGCGCGCAATGCGCTGCCCTATGCAACCGCGCTAGCCGGCGCTTGTCCCAGGCTTGCGCCGTCGGCCAATGTGCTGCCGCGCGAGCATCGGCGGCTGAACTCGCGCACCATGCTGATTCCTTCGATCGTCCTGGCGGTGATTGTTCTGCTGCTGGCGGGCGGGTTCTGGGGCTATTCGGTTTATGCCGATCACAAATATATGGCGGCCTTAAAGGCTGAAATTGCGAAGGTGCAGCCCAAGGCGGAACGCGCGGCGCGGCTGGACCGCGAGTTCGATCATACGGAGGCGCGGGTTCGCCTGCTGGACCGTTACCGCGGACAGACGCATGCCGATCTCGATGCGTTCAACGAAGTCACCCGCCTGCTGACGCCGCCGATCTGGACGCGCGATCTGGATTTGAATCGTGACGCGGTGCGCATGATGGGCGAGGCTCCGCAAGCGGCGGGGCTAGTCAAGATTGTGGATTCGTCACCGCTATTCGAAAACACCAAGATCGATTCGGAAAACGCCATTCAAAACGGCTCCGGCGAAGTTTTCCAGATCCACACGTCGCGGAGGAAGCGCTAATGCAGGTAGGCTCCCTCGACCGGCGTTCCGCCTTCGCTCTGGCAGGCGCCCTGGCGGTATTCCTCTTGATCCGCTTCGTTTTCTTTGGAGATAACAGCACGACCGCGATTGCAGCCACAGAGACGATTCCCGCTACCGAGAGGCGTCTCGAAAAAGTACGGCAGATCGCCGCCACCGTTCCTGGCAAGGAAGAACTGCTGAAGCAGGCGCAGACGGAACTGACGGAACGGGAACAGGGCGTTCTTAAGGCGGACACCGAAGCCCAGGCGGATGCGCAGCTACTCGAGATTGTGCAGGGCATTGCGCGCGCCAACAATATCGACGCGCGCGGCATGCAGGAGTTCGGCCGGGAAGCGGTGAGCGAAGACTACGGCGAGATCTGGACCAGCGTGTCGTTCGGGTGCAGCATCGAGCAACTAGTCAACTTTTTGACGGCACTGGGCAATCAGCCGCAAATTTTGGCTACCTACGATATTCACGTGACCGGCGGGAACGACAGGAAAAAGGCTATTCAGGTGCATTTAAGCGTCTCAGCTATTGTGGCGCGCAAGTTAATTCCAAAGAGAGGGACGGCCGCGTTTTGAATCGCAAGCTTTTGGCTTTGAATCTGGCTCTGGTGGCTTTGGCAGCCTACGGTGGCGTGCAATGGCGCAACCGATGGCTGAAGGATCAGGCACGGGCGCGCGCGGAGTTGCGCCATCCATTGGCGTCCATTCCACCGCCGCCGTTCACTCCCGACCTGGCGCCAACAGCGGCGTTGCCTGCGAACTATATCAACGTCGCGCAAAAGGATCTCTTCGACAAGTCCCGCAACCCGGATGTGCCGGTGGATCCTCCGCCTCCGCCTCCACCGCCGACGCCCATGCCGCCGCTGCCGGTCTATCACGGCGCGATGAATCTGGGAGATGGGCCGGTTGCGATTATGAGCGTGAACGCGACGGCGCGCCACCAGGGAATCAAGCCCGGCGACGCAATTGGGCCTTTCAAGCTGGTCGATCTCACCCGCGACGACCTGACATTGGAATGGAACGGCCAGATGATTCGCAAGCAATTGTACGAATTGCAGAGTCGCTCTATGCCGGTGGATCAAACCGCGGCGCCCGGGCGTACCGAAGCCCCGTCCGCGGCCAAACCCGCGGAAGCGCCGCAGCAAGCAAAGGGTCCCGGTGAGCTTACGACATTCGGCAGCAAGATCTGCTACACGAGCGACCCTACGCCCGACGGCACGGTGGTGGATGGTTTTAAGAAGGTAACGATCGTCGGCCCATTTGGTAAGTCATGCGTTTGGGATCCGGTAGGCAAGTAGATAGGATTTGGAGTCATTTCATGAAGCTAATGGTTGCACTGTGTTTTTCGGCGGCGCTGTTCGCCTCCCCTCAAGCTGCAAAGACCGCGGACAAGAACGCGAAGGCCGAAGCGCCGGAGAAGCCGCTTACGGCCATCCCGGCCAGCGCGGTGCAGATTGAGCCCGGCGCGTATCGCTACACGGACGCGAAGGGCAAGAAGTGGATTCTGTTCCAGACCCCATTTGGCATCGCGCGCAAAGAAGACACGGGCGAACCGTTGCGCAAGAAGCAGCAGGAAGCGCGAACGATGCAAGGCGTGAAGATCATCGAGGACGGCGACAGCCTCAAGTTTGAGCGGGAGGGGCCGTTCGGCACGTACCGCTGGTCCAAAAAGAAAAGCGAACTCAGCGACGTTGAGAGGGCCGCCTGGGAGCGCCAAAAAGAGCAGCCGGAAAAGGGCAAGACAGCTGACACTTCAGGGGCGGCAAAGAGCGCCGCCGCGAAGCAGGATCGATGAGCATGATGCGCCGCTTCCTGCTCTGTTCGATTCCGATTTCGCTGGCCGCGTGTCTGGCCGCCACGCCACAGCCGCCACCTCCGCAGCAACAACAGACGCCGCCTGTCGCTAGTCCCAGTGGGGTTGCCCCGTCCAGACCTTACGTTCCACCCGATCAGCCCGCGCAGCAACAAGCGCCGCCGCAGCCAGCCGCAGGCGCGCCGCAACCAGTCGCGGGCGCGGCGCAACCGCAGGCGAATGGCCAGCCCATACAACGCCGTCTCAGCGCGACCGACACCTTTTCCATGGATAACGTGTCGCTAGTCGAGATGATTGACGAGTTGGCGCAGCGCCTGAAGATCAACTACATTCTCGACAAGCGAGTAGTCGGCGCGGTCACCATCCACACCTATGGCGAGATGAAGCAGGTGGATCTGATGCCCCTGCTGCAAACCATCCTGCGCGTAAACGGCGCCGCCATCGTTCAAGTGGGGGACCTGTACCACATCGTTCCTATCGCCACGGTGGCGAATCTGCCCACCGACCCGGTGACTAACGCCGATCCGAAAACGCTGCCTGACGACGAGCGGATGGTGCTCAACCTGATCTTTCTGAAGTACACCATGGCGGACGAAATGGATCATCTGATCGATCCGTTCCTGGGGGAGGGCGCGAAACACTCCGTCTATGCCCCAGCCAACCTGTTGATTATCGAAGACAACAGCCGCAGCATGAGGCGGACCATGGAGCTGGTGGCGATGTTTGACAGCGATGCGTTCGCGGGACAGCGTGTGAAGCTGTTCGATGTTACCAACAGCCGGCCTAGCGACCTTGTCAAAGACCTCGAGACGGTTTTCAAAGCTTACGCGCTGTCCGAAAAGAACTCGGCGGTTCACTTCATCGGCCTCGACCGCATTAACACGCTCATCGCGGTCGCGCCAAACCCTGGAATCTTTGCCCAAGTGAAGGAATGGATCGACAAGCTGGATATCGCGCCGAAAGTCTCCGTAGGGGCCACTCAGGTATGGACCTACCGCATGAATTACGGCCGCGCCGAAGTAGTCGCAGCCGCGATTATGGCGCTCTACAGTGGAAATCCCACGGCCTTAATGAGTATGGCGGCCAATATGAACAACAACATGATGCAGGCCGGCATGGGAATGATGGGCAACAATATGGGCGGTGGAATGAACGGCGGTTACGGAGGCGGGGGTTACGGCGGCGGCGGATATGGGGGTGGTGGATACGGCGGGGGATATGGAGGCGGTGGCTACGGAGGCGGTGGCTACGGTGGGTATGGCGGCGCGCAACCTCAGCAGGTCTCCCCTACAGGAGTTGCGGCATCTACGCCTTTCGCCAATTCGCCGCAGGCCGGCGGTGCGGGACAGACCGGTTCTTATCTGAACCCAGCGGGGTTGGGACCACTACCGCCGAATGCTCCGCATGTGATTCCGAATCCTTTCGATAACACCATCCTGGTGCAGGGAACGCCGCAGGATATCGAACAAGTCAAGACGTTGGTTAATCAGCTCGACGTACCTCCCCGCCAGGTGCTGATCGACGCGAAGATCTACGAGGTGGATCTCGACAACGAATTCGCGGCGGGCGTGGAGAGCTATTTGCAGAAGTTGGGATCGACCAACGCAACCGGCGTTACCGGCAACACGAATACCGGCAGCACAATTACCGGGCTGACTCCAAGCACAGCCTTGGCGGCAGCGGCTGGACCGGGAGGTCTGGCGCTCACCATCGGCGCGTTGGTTTCGAAGAATACGCAGTTGATCGGCGTCCTGAACATGGCGGAAAGCCGCGGAAGATCGCGCGTCATCTCCGCACCCAGCATCATCGCAACGGATAGCATTCCGGCCACGATGAACGTAGGCACACAGGTACCCACGCTCTCCTCGCAGGCCGTGGTACCCGGCGTGCAAACCAGCGGCAATTCGGTCTTCGCCAACACGGTCAGCAATGAAAGCTCGGGTGTGACGCTGCAGATTGTGGCCCACGTGAATTCGAGCGGCATCGTGACCATGGTCATCAATCAGCAGGTAAGCGCTCCGATTGCGCCGGCGGCCAGTTCTGCGATCCAATCGCCGTCGTTTTCTAACCGTTCCGTAAGCACGCAGGTGACGGTCCATGATGGCGACACGATCGCAATCGGCGGCGCCATTCTGGAGCAGCACACAGACAGCTCAGCCGGCGTACCGGTTCTCAGCCACATTCCTATTCTTGGACCACTCTTCGGCGCCAAGAACGTCACCACGTCCCGCACCGAGCTGATCATCTTTCTGACGCCGCGCGTTATCTACGATACGAACCAGATCACGGAAGCTACGGAAGAGATTAAATCGAATTTGAAGCGGGTGGCGAAACTGATCAAGGATCAATAGAAAACGGGGTTTGCATCACCCCAAGACGCGGAGACGATTATGCGGGAGCAGGTTCCGTGTCTTTTCTCTGAGGGCGCTCCGCGTCTTTGTCTGAAGTTGCTCAGCGTCCAGCGGAGATGGCGGGAAAAGGAAATGGTTCCAAGTGACCCGATTTCCAGCCTTGCTCACCGCGGGCATGCAACCGCACTGAGCATTGCATCGCGGAGTGCCGTGCGCTTTGCCGGGCCGCTCCACGGATGCCGTATTTCTCAGCTTCCGCTTCAAAGCATTCCAGCGCGCCGCAGTCTCTCCGTAACGGAACCGTTCGCTCGTAACGGCTTTTCCCTCGCCCGCGACGGCTTCCGCTTTCACGGATTCCATTCCGGGGTCAATGGTCCTAGCCTGCTACTTCGCTCTCTCGCCGCCCGATCCACACGCCCGTTCGACTTTCGGCTCCGCCGCCCGAATCGGTTAGCCCCGACTCCCGCAGTTTCACAGCCTCAAGCCCGTTACGCATCTCCCGGCCAGCTTATCCGGCTGCTCTCTCCGTCTCCACTCCCCTTCAGGAGTTTTCGCTCCTTCGGGATCAAAGCGTTCAACGGGCTTCGCCGCCGTCCGGTCCGCCTTCCGAATTTGCCCGATCTCCGCTCACTCCCCGATGCCCGTTCTATTGCTAGTTTTGGCGCCGGATCAACGTCCGCGGTCCGCTACGTTTTCGAAGACTTGCTGTTCCTCAAACCTCTTGGAACCATCCTTAATATGCGCCCTTAGGGCTTTTTGGGTCAATCGATTTTTGATTGTTACGATACGTTTTCAACAACTTCTTTTCCTCATAATTCGAACGGGTTACAGGAGCATCGCGTGCACGTCTTGTGGATAAAACGGCGTCAATGGCTCCTGTTTTGAGATACTGAGCGCACATGCGACGTTTGGCGATTCGGCCCGGCGGAATCGGTGACTTTATCGTTTCCCTGCCCGCCCTGGAATGTTTGCGCACCGAGTATTTCGAGGTGTGGACGCGGTCGGAAACCGTGCCGTTGGTGCGATTCGCCGATCGCGCTCGCTCCATCGCTTCCACAGGTCTCGATCTGTTGGGGGTGACGGATCCGCCGGATCAACTCCTCCAGGAACTGCGCGGCTTCGATTCGATTGTGTCCTGGTATGGCGCAAACCGGCCAGAGTTCCGCGCCGAAACCGAGCGCTTGGGGTTACCGTTCACCTTCCTTCCAGCGCTGCCGGCTGAGGGAACCGGTGTTCATGCCGTAGACTTCTATCTGGGCCAGGTGAGAACGCTTGGACCTTGCGAGAGCGACGGCATTCCGCGCATCCCGCTTCCCCCAGAAACGGAAAATCCGGATGACGAAAATTTCGCCGTAATTCACCCCTTTTCGGGGAGTGAACGCAAGAACTGGCCGCTCGAAAACTTTGGACAACTGGCGCGGCGGTTAGGGCTGGCGATGCCGGTGTACTGGTGTTATGGACCGAACGATCCGCCGGATGACGAAGCGGTGAGAATCGAGAACCTGTACGAGTTGGCGCGGTGGCTAGCCAGGGCCAGCCTTTACGTAGGGAACGACAGCGGCATCACGCACCTTGCCGCGGCGGTTGGTACGCCGGTGCTGGCGCTATTCGGGCCGACAGATCCGGCGGTTTGGGCTCCCCGCGGACCGGACGTAAGAGTGGGGAAATTCGACGATAGCTAAGCTAGCGGGCGCGCCGCGATACAATACTATTCGCCTGCAATGGCATCCCGGCTCCATCTTGCCGACCTTCGGCGCCCCGACCTTGTCGACCTGCGCACGCTAAACGCGCGCGATCTGGACCCGTTGCTAACAGAGGAGATCGCGGCCTGGCGCGATGAGTTGGAATGGCAGTTCGATCAATCGGCCAGTTTGGTCCGGCGCTTTGTCGATCTGCGCGCGCTTCATGGCAGCGCCCTTCTCGACCATGGCCAACCGACCGGTTATCTCTACTATGTGGTGGAAGACAACAAGGCTCTGATCGGGGACCTGTATCTGCGCCGTTCCCATCGCACGATCGAGCGGGAGAATCTGTTGCTCGATTCGGCGATAGAAGCGATCGCGCAAAACCGGCAAATCCATCGGATCGAATCGCAGCTTCTCATGCTGGCACACGCGCCGGGGCGGCAACTGCCGCTGGCGGGATGCGCCACCTCCTACGACCGGAACTTCATGCGGATCGAGTTGCCTAACGCCAATCTCAGTGAAGGACAGGTGCGGCGGCGAGTGCGTATCGAGAGGTGGAACGACCAGCATCACGAGGCTGCGGCACACTTGATCGCGGCGTCATATGCCGATCATATCGATAGCCGGATCAACGACCAATACCGCAGCATCATGGGCGCGCGGCGATTTCTCTTCAATATCGTCCAGTTCCCCGGGTGCGGCGTTTTCTTTCGACCAGCGTCACTCGCCGCGTTCGATGTGGAGACGGGACTCTTGTGCGGCATTTCGTTAGCGAGTTTAGTGGCGCCCGAGAGCGGCCACATTACGCAGATTTGCGTGTCGCCGGAAATGCGTGGAGTTGGCCTCGGGTATGAACTGCTTCGCCAATCGCTCACCACTTTCCGGGATGCCGGCTGTGCTTCGGCCAGCCTCACCGTAACCGCGGAGAATTGCAACGCAGTCGCGCTCTACGAGCGCACTGGATTCGAGACGGTGCGACGATTTTCTGCCTACGCGTGGGAAGGTTTTTAGGCTACTCGCCAGCGATCTTTTTCCAACCCTTATCCGGATTGAAGCGTGTCATCTGACGAGCCAGCACATTCGTGCCCGGGCCGAGGTCCTTCTCATAAACCAAGCCGTGATGGCTGACAATGAACGTCTTGACGCCGGAGACCCCATAGTCGGCAGGCCAGGCAACCAGCGCGAAGCCGCCCATCATTTTGCCTTTGACGACATAATCCAGTGCGCCGCCTTCCGCAGCCGCACCTTGCGCCTTTAGTATGTGGAAGAAATATCCATGGTACGGCTGCGCCTTTTTGCCTTGCGAAGCAAGCATAACGGCAGCCGCATCGCCGAACGATTTGGGCACCAACTGATCAGATTCGCCCTCGAAGTAGAGGCCGTCCTTCTTGCCGGGGACGCTTAGGATGTGCTGGGCATAATCCAGGATGCCATCGCCGTTGCGATCTTTTTGCGCATACATCATCTGCGCTTCCACATACCCGCGGCAGACATCGATCGCGTTTAACTCGTTTGCGCCAATCCGACGCGCCAACACTTCCACCTTGCCCGCGGCGGAATCGAAGATCCACTCGCCGTTGCGGCGCACTAACGGTACGGGGAAAGGCCATTCCCGCTCGCCAACGACGATCACGGCGCGATCGCTATGCGGTTGCTCGATGTTTAGCTTCTCATGGGCCATGCGCGAAAACTCTTCGCGGCCGGCTTTATCCTCGGCGGCGTCGCCGGATATGACAATCGCGCGGCCAGCCGGTCCGAATAGCTTGAGCAGGGCATCGGTGTCGTTTTTCGACGCCGCTTCGGTAAGAGCTTGAGCGGCATCCTGAGGGGACCGGAAGGTACGCTCGCCGGCCGCGTATAAAAGAGCGGCGGTCGCCATGATGGCGGCCGCCGACGTCAGAAACTGAATGCGCATGGTCTGCATTTTCTTAATGCCTTCCGCCGCGGCCGCCGCCTCCACCACGCGACGGGGGAGCCGCATGTCCGCCCCCTCCGCCGCCGGTGCGGGCGGGTCCTAAGCTGGAATAACCGTGGTCGCTCTGGGTGCGGGCTGCGTTGCCGTTGCCCATATTGCCAAAGGCGCTGCCGTTGCGGGACGGCGGCTGGCTTTGCGGAACGCTCCGATTACCGAAGCGTTCGCCAGGCTGGTTTGCCGGTCGACCCTGTTGCATGGGCGCTTCCGGGGGGCGCGCCGGCGCCAGATTCTGACGCACGTTGCCTCGGTATTGCTGGTTGAGTTGCTGGTTCGCATAAGGAACTCCCACACGATGCACCGGATCGTGTTGCCAGACCCCGGCGCCGTGCACGTTACCGACGCCCACCGTATTGAAGTTGTAGCGGTGAATGAAGGTATTGTTCACGATTACCGTGTGGCTGCCCCATGCCGGATGCCAGCCCCAGCCGCCCCATCCACCCCAGCCGCCGCCGAAGAATGCGCCCACGGAGATGCCTGCGCCGAAGCCGAACCCAAGTCCGCCCACGATCACGGAACGTTGCGGCCAGTACCAGTGCGGATAGGGATACCAGATTGGCGGACCCCAAATCCACGCCGGGTCGTAGACGGGCACATAGATGACGTCCGGATTGGCCGGTTCAATGTCGATGTAATTTTGGCCGTTCTCGGCCTGAGTGCTGACCGTTTCCTGCGGTGAGGATGCCAGCTTGCCCGTCTGTTGCGCCTGACCGCGCATACGCTGGACGGCGTCCATCACATCGCCCTGCTGCGCGAGGAATGCGTTACCCAGGTTGGTAGTCCAGGTGATGTCGTCGTTTAAGCGCTTGATCACATCCGGCAACACGACGAGCGCTTGAATACTGGGATCCCAATTCTGTTCCTGTGCAGCCTGCGTGAGAGCCGGACCGGTGATGCCGGGATTCTTTTGCAGCCACTGGAACGCTTGCACTACTTCGAGAGGATATGTGCTGGCAACCAACACCTGGCTCAGCAGGGGATCGGGATAGAGCGCTACAGGCGCTACGAGGTCGTTCAGTTGGTCGGGCGTTAGCGCTTGTCCCGGAGGCGGAGGAGGCGGAGCTGGCGGCTCCTGCGCATAGAGGGCGGCAGTGAAAGACGCGAGCATCAAAGAACAAAGAGCCAGCATCAACACCTGCCGCAAAGAATTCCGTTGGAGAACACCTAGCAACCGCTTCATGGGTTCGCCTCCTACTCTTAATAACCCATCATATTGTACGTTTGTTTCGCTATATTGGTTGCGGAAAGAGCCGAACCTCGTATATTTACAGTTAATTACAAAGAACTTATGCAACGACGGCATTTCCTTACTGCGTCTGCGGCCACATGTCTGGCGGGTATGTCGCGGGGCGATTCGCAAGAAGACGTGAAGGCGGATTTTACGCTTCGAATTGCTCCCGTGAATCTGGAAATTGCGCCCCACCGCATCATCAAGACGGTGGGATATAACGGCGGCATTCCCGGCCCGCTGCTGCGCGTGAACGAAAATCAGCCGGTTATCGTGGATGTTTTCAACGACACCTCAGTTCCTGAGTATGTTCACTGGCACGGCCTTTCGATTCCTTCAGAAGTGGACGGATCGGCCGAAGAAGGTACTCCCGCGGTAGCGCCCAAAGGGCGGCGGCGCTATGGTTTCACCCCGCGTCCGGCGGGGACTCGCTGGTATCATTCGCACAACTTCGCCGGCCGCAACTTACACCGCGCGACTTACACCGGACAGTACGGAGCGCTGATTGTTACTCCGCGGAAGGATGCCGCTCGCTACGATCAGGAGATCATGCTCGCCCTCCACGGGTGGGATCCATTCTTCACCACCATGGGCGATGGCGCCCTGGAGGTTGGCTACAACTTTCATACGGTCAACGGCCGTTGCCTGGGAAGCGGCGAGCCGGCGCGCGTGAAGGAGGGGCAGCGAGTCTTGTTCCGCATCATCAACGCAAGTGCGACCGAGTCGCATCGGATCGCACTGGCGGGACACAGGATGAACGTAATCGCGCTCGATGGCAATGCGGTTCCGGCGCCGCGAACCGTGGATGTGGTCGATTTGGCGCCAGCGGAGCGCGCCGATGTCGCCGTTGAGATGAATCAACCGGGCATGTGGATCTTGGGCGACACAAACGACCAGACACGACAAAGCGGCCTGGGGATTGTGGTCGAATACGCCAACCGGACTGGAGGGCCGCAATGGACTGCCCCCCCGGTGACGCCTTGGGATTACACGATCTTTGGACGAGAGGGCGCGGCGGCCGAGCCCGATGCGCGCGTGCCGCTGGTGTTCAAACCAGTGTGGAAAGGAAATCGCTGGGAGGACCACTGGACGATCAACGGCAAGGAGTTCCCTCATACCGACCCAATCCGTGTGAAGGCTGGCGGGCGCTATCGTTTGATCTTCGATAACCAGAGCGACGACGCGCATCCGGTCCACTTACACCGGCATACGTTCGAGTTAGTAAGCGTCGCAGGCAAATCGACTGCAGGCGTAATGAAAGATGTCGTGATGTGCCCGGCGCGTCAGAAGGTGGAAGTACAGTTTGTCGCGGACAATCCCGGCCCTACGCTATTCCACTGCCATCAGCAGTTCCACATGGATTTCGGATTTATGACCATGGTGGAGTATGAAGGGTATAAGGGCGCACCGATGGGCGGACATCACGGATAACACCTTCGGGAGACCGCTCTCTTACTGACCTGCCAACCAGGCCGCGACGGCTTTGGCATGCCCCGAAGGGTAACGCGCAGCTACGGCAGCCATCTTCGCGCGATCGGCGGCATTCGCAATTACATCGGAGGCCACCGCCGGCGATCGTTCGGGTGGAAGAGCGAGGTTATAGATTGGAGCCTGGAGCATCCGGTCGAACATCACCGACGCCTGCGGCTGCAGGAGCAGTTCCAAAAGTGTGCGGAGAAACCGCACTTGCGCCGGCGATGGCTCTGGGGAAAGAACCGCGTCATAGACTCCATAAATGAGGGCCTCGCGCAGCGGAATTGAGGCATCGGGCGCATTAATTAGCGCTACGACGGCAGGCTCGACCATCTCTTCCGCCTCGTGAAAGGCCGGGGAGACGCGGTCCCAAAGATATTGTGAGAACAACTGGCGCTCGGTGGTCCGATTTTCTTGCGCAAACTTCAGCAAACCTTGCGCGGCGGTCACTCGACGGCCGTTGGCCGAGCCGCGAATCGTGGCTCCGAAGCGCTGCTCGGCAGTCATGACCAGCTTGACGTCACTCTCCAATGCGGCATCGAAAAGCGCCTGAATAGCGGGCTCTTGCAAAAGGGCAGGCAGATCCCTGGCGGTTCCTTTCGAGGCAACCAAATAGCGCTTGCCCTGTTCGACCTCCGTATGGGACCAGAAGCCATGATAGTCGCTCACTGTGAGGGCGTTTTCCCGCTTTTGCGGAAGATCGACGGAAAAGGCGGCTGCGTCCGTCTGGAATGCGCCCTTCAATTTCTCGACCAGCCGCAAATCCAGGTGAAGGCTGCGATGCTCCATACCGTCGGCGCCTCGCGCCCAAGCCGCTCCACGCATCCCGGCGACTTCGATTACGAACAGATGTGAGGCGGAAAGAATAATCGCCTCCGAGCCGGGCTCAAGAGGAAGGGCCGGCGGGTTACGGTCTGCATCCCCGTTTCCGGCAGTCTGTTGATCGTTCATAGGATCTCCAAAAAACACCAGCGGCACGGCGAAGAACAGGGCAAGCAATGTTTGCCGAATCATCCTACGTTGTTTCCCAGGCGATTGCGGTGGTGATACCCGACGGCGGACGGCATTCCACTCCGTTATCCTGGGCGCGCCCAATGGGCGAAAGCGTGTGCGGAGCGGTGACATCGATCAGGTGCGGGTTCGTATTCGTCAGAGTCGGATTGGCGCCGACCCAGGCTAGGGTCCAATCGCCGTGTGTCTCCCAGTTCATGGTTCGTGCGGCGCAGTAAACCCGGTCGGCGGCATCCCCGGTGGTTCCCCGGGCTTTGGTCACGTTGGTCCAAAAACAGAAATTAGCCCGGAATGCCTGCACGTAATGTATATTTGTGAGTTGAGCCGTGGCATGGGTGCTATGCATAAGCAGGAACCCGCGGCCCGGCGAGTCGATGCAACGCAACGTGTACCGGATCCCTACCGGCCGGTTCGCTTGCTTATCCCACCCGCCGCTACGGCCCATGGTCGCCGATTCGCCGCCCAAACCTCCCGAACCCCGGCCCGTATCGAGAACCGGAAACGCCAAGACGCTGGGCGCCGTATCCGTAGGCGTGAACATAGGCGTCCCTCCGTAGTCTCCGGTGGCGACGTCACGATTTAAGACATACCGGTTCCGAACGGTGTAAGTAACCGCGGGAGGCACAGGCAGCACGCCAATGGGAGGCGGCTCAGTGTAAGTGAGGGCAATCTGATTGTCCCTTAGCATGTTGATCAGCCCGCCAAACACCTTGTCCAATCCCAGCCTGCCATTGGCGCCTCCGCCAGTGACATCGGCCACCAGTTCCATTACCATTCCGGCGCCCCCGGCCGCCGTGCACTCCGGCCAGGTATTGGGCCACGTCCCGTTTCTTACGTTAACAATTCCACCACCGAGCACCGAGGTCAAGTTGTTGGTAACCCCGCCGCTATTGTCCGCCACCACGACAACATCGGCAAGCACCAGGTTCAACGGGATGGAAGGCTCCATTGGGCTGTATTCGTCTACGCCGTTGCAGTCGATATAGGGCCGTATGCGGAAGGAGCCTTTGGCATTCGCATTCAGGACGGCTTTACGTTTATCGGCGCCGTCACGGGTGACGGTGGGAAGGTCGTTCTTGCCGCCGATCGAGGCCTTGTCGTCCTTATTCCGCACTGCTTTCCATTGAATATCCAGATCGACGGGGGCATCCGGCTTGGCGGTCAGTTCTAGCGCGATATCCGGCTGAGCGTTGCGCATGAGCACCAAGGGTTCATTCTTGCCGTCCGCGAAATCCTCGGTATATTTGGTGTTCTCGAAGGTGTGGTCAGCCGGCGCCGGGTAACCCGCACGTACGGTGTTGGCGGGCGTAGATTTGATGGTCGCTTTGATCTTAGTGAATTCCACAACGGTTGCGTTGGCGCGGTCGCATCCCAGATCGACGTCTTTGACATCCAGGCGGATCTGGGTGTCGATGAGCGCCAAGCTGGTCGTAGCGCCCTCTACCCAAAGCTTTTTCAAATCGGCGGAGCCGCCTTTCGCGGGATGATCGATTTCGGTGGCGAACGCGAATTCCGATCCCTTCGTCTCTGCATCGAACAGCTTAACCTTCGGCGCCCCGGACTTGGCCTCGGTATAAGGTCCGTGCGTAAGATCCCAACAGCTTAAGCCTAACTTACCCGCGAATCCGTCAGGATCAAGCCTGCGGACGATTAGTTGCGCGCGACCGTGGTTATTGTCGGCGTCCTGCTTATGCACATAACGGCCTTTGTCGAGTTTGTCGCCGTCGGCAATCTGGACGGGAGCGCTGTTGTCGGCGGGACGGCTCTTAAAGATCCGCAATTCGGCCTTGAACGCGGTCATGGTCACGCGATCGCCTTCTTTGTCGGGCACATCCTCCGTTTCCACTTTCCAACCGGCATCTCCCATGGCGCCGCTCTTACTTTTGCCCTGCACCCAAAAAATGGTCCCATTTACCGCGTCGATACCGGCATTGTCGAGTTTCAACGCGTCGCCGGTCACCGCTACCTGGCCGGTGGCAGGAACCTCCTGCGCCGATCCGTATAGGTCCAGATTATCTTTTAATGGCTTGAGTACCAGTTTTCCGGTGTAATCCACCGGCTTGGCCTGCATGACTGCCAGTTTGGCGCGATGGGCGAAGAGCAACTTGTCGGTGGCGCCCTGCACGATTACGGCGCGGCCTGGATCGATTTTCGGTCCTTCGTCAATTACCACCGGCTCGCTATTGTCTTCAGGCCGCATCTTATAGATGTTCAACTGCAATAGAACGCAGGTAATCTTCTGGGTCGCGTCGACCACCTTGGGAGGAATGGTTCCGTTCTTGAGGGTAAGCTTCAGTTCGGTCCCCAGTACAGAAGCGCTCTCCTTGGCTCCTTCCACCCAAACCGTCGTTTTCAAGTTGGAGGCCTTGATGCTCCAAGGCAGCGCCTTTTCGGAGGTATCGGTCTCTTTCGCGAACACCTTGATCTGGTCGGCATGATCGCAACTCAGTTCACCCACGCCATCGTGCGTGCCATCGTAGCCTAACTTCACGGCGATGCGGTGCGCTTTGACGCCTGGCTTCTTTTTCCCGTGATAGTCGTGCTTTACGATGACAATCTTGGGATCGTCCACGACGATGGTGGGCGTGGGGCGCGGAATCAACTGGAATGCAACCGGAACCGTCTGACCGGATTTTACGGTCACTTGTTTCGACGTTGCCTTGGGAGGCGCAAAATCGTCAGCGACGGTTCCCGTCAGCGGGGTGGTCATCGTAACGGTGTACTTACCCGGAGCCAATGCATCGAAGGAAGCGAGACCGCCGCCGTCCGTCGGTTTTGCGCCTGGCCCGGTGATCTGGACCGTCGCCACCCCGGTACCATTTTGGTCGTTTACCGTTGTCCGTATAGCCCCGGTCGGGGTCGGTTTACAGGCGACAGTGCCGGAATTGACCGGTGCGTCGCTACCCGAAAGGTCGTCCTTGGTTTGTTGTGCTTTATCGGGGCTTTTCGCGCTCATCGGTTAGTCCGAGGCAAGGGAATGTTCCAAATGGGCCAACGCGGCGCGGTGAAGGCCGTCCACGCGTTCGTTCTCTTTCGCGGTGCTGGCCAAGGCATGTTTGGCCCACGGATAGAGCAAGTCTCCATCGAACCCGCTTCCGAGCATAAACATGAGGACAATGAACAGCGTGGCGCTGCGATTCGAGTGAAAACCCCATCGCGCCGCGCTCTGCCGACCCAACGAAATCATAGCGCGGTTGGCTGCGTCTCCCTGATACGCGAATTTCTGTGGATAGTAGCTTTCGAGCAGCTCGCAGCAATCGTCCACCCAGAGGTCGCCGCGCGTATCCGGGGCGCTTTCCAGGTCGTAAGACCGGAGGCGCAGCATAGCCCGCACGAGGTGCTCGCATTTTCCACCGGCGGTCGCGCTCAGGTAATCGATTGCGGAATCGAAAACGCATTCGGGGCGCAGAGTAAGGGGGATATTTGGGTCGCCGAGCTGCCGGGCAGCCCAGGGCAGTTGCGGGTCTGCGTCAAAGCCGTCGCCCAAAATGAACATCAACGCGACAAAAAGACCGACCTCTTTCCGATTACTGTAGCCCCGTTCGGCAGCGCGCCGCGTGCCGTGGCTGACGAGCACGGCGATTTGAGTTTCGCCCCCCGCTTCCGCGCTTTCCCTGGGATATAAATTGAGGAAGTGCCGTACCAGATGGGCTTCGAACCGGCCGCGGAGGCTCTCTCCGAGCGCCTCCATTTGAACTGAGCGAATGACGAGCATAGGACTCGTAGCCCATTTTAAACCCGAACGTATCGAACTTCACGAAATTCCCGGTAAAAACAGGTGCCTGACCGCCAGCTATTCCGACTCGCCTTCCACTTCCGGCAGGACATCATGCTCGCTGGCTACCCATACGTAGAGCGTCGGCAGCAGGTAGACTCCCAGGATCAGCGCCGCCACCAGGCCGCCCACAATAACGATGGCGAAGGGGCGTTGCGAATCCGAGCCAATGCCGCGCGAAAGCGCCGCCGGCAGCAAGCCGAAGCTGGCGACCAGCATAGTCATCATGATCGGGCGCAAACGCTGCACCGAACCATCAATGGATGCTTCAAGGATGTTGTGGCCCCGCACGCGCAACTGATTGATGTATTCCAGCATGATGACCCCGGTTTGCACGGCCACGCCAAAGAGCGCCAGGAATCCGACGCCAGATGAGACGCTCATGTGCGTGCCAGTCAGCAGGAGCGCCAGCAATCCGCCGATGGGCGCCATCGCCACGTTGGCCAGAATCAGCAGCACCCATTTGAAAGTCTTGAACATGGTGAACAGGATCATGCAGATCACCAGCAGCGTGATGGGCACAACGATCATGAGCCGCTTCGAGGAGCGCTTGGCGCTCTCATATTCCCCGGCCCATTCGAGGCTGTATCCCGTGGGCAGTTTCACACGCGCACTTACCTGGCGCATGGCTTCTTCCACAGTGCTGCCCAAATCGCGGCCGACCACGCTGTATTTCAGCGCGACGTAACGCGAATTGCCTTCGCGGTAAATTTCCGATGCGCCATCGCGCACCTTCACATGGCAAAGCTGCGCCAATGAAACGCGCTCACCGGAAGGGGCGACCATGCGAATCTTTTCGATGGCCTCTTGTGTATCGCGGTAGGGAGCCTGGTAGCGAACCACAAGATCGTAACGCTGCTCGCCCTGGAGCACCTGTGTCACGGCTTTGCCGCCTACGGCGGTTTCGACTGCATCCTGCACATCGGAGACATTGAGACCGTACCGCGCCGCGGCATCGCGATCCACCTCAAATTCGAGATTGGGCTGGCCAATCACCCGGAAGAGTCCGAGATCGGAGATGCCGGGTATGGTATGCATCACGCCGACGATTTCATCGCCTTTGGCCTCGAGGGTTTTCAGATCTTCGCCACGAATCTTTATCGCTAGCTGGCCTTTGACGCCGCTCACGGCTTCTTCCATGTTGTCGGCGATAGGCTGCGAGAAGTTCCACAAAGCGCCTGGCATCTTCTCCAGCTCGCGATCCATCGCACTAATCAATTCTTCCTTGTTCTGGTGGAAGACGGGGCGCCATTGCTCTTTGGGCTTGAGATCCACGAAATATTCGGTGTTGAAGAAACCCGCGGTATCCGTTCCGTCGTCGGGGCGCCCGACCTGGCTGACAACGTCGGTGACCTCGGGAAACGAAGCGAGAACAATCCGCGAGTGCTGCATGACGCGCGACCCTTCCGCCGGCCCCGTGCTGGGGGCGAGCGTGCCGCGCACCCAAATAGCGCCTTCATCCAAGTGCGGCAGAAATTCGGAGCCGATCGCGCCGCTCATCATCAGGTACGCGGAGGCGCCCAGCGCAAGCACCGCGATGCCAACGGTGACCCAACGCAGGCGGATGGCTACGCCCAGGGTGCGCCGGTACATGCTGGTGATCCATAACATGACCGGGTTTTCCCACTCTGTCACCTGCTTGCCGAAGAAGAAGCTGGAAAGCACTGGCGCGATGAGCATCGAGAAAATCAACGAACCAAGCAGCGCGAAGGAAACGGTCCACGCCATTGGTTTGAACAAGCGACCCTCCACCCGCTGCAGCGTAAAGATGGGCAGGTAGGCGGTAATAATGATGCCGATGGAATAAAAGACCGGGCGCTGCACCTCATGCGCGGCGCTTCGAATGGAACCGATAGTGGTATCGGAGTCGCGGCGATGGCCGAGATACCGGATGATATTTTCCACCATCACGACGGCGCCTTCCACCACCATGCCGAAATCGAGCGCGCCCAGCGAAAGTAGATTTGCCGGAATGTGGTTAAGGTTGAGACAGATGGACGCAAATAACAATGAGAAGGGAATGGTCAGCGCCACAATAAACGCGCCGCGAAGGTTGCCGAGGAACAGAAACAGAATTACCGCTACCAACAAAATGCCTTCGGTGAGATTGTGAAGTACCGTGTGCGTGGTGTAATGCAGCAGGTTGCTACGGTCGAGGAACGGTACGATCTTTACGCCGGGCGGAAGCAGATGTTCGTTTAGATCGTTGACTTTCTCGTGGATGGCCTCGAGCGTGGAATCGGAATCGGCGCCCTTGCGCAACAGGACAATGCCTTCCACGACATCCGGATTATCGATCACTTTGCCGTCTTCGCGGTGAATGGCCTTGCCGATCTGTCCGAGGCGGATACGCGCGCCTTGCGTTACTTCCGCGATGTCTCTCACGCGAATCGGCGCGCCGTTTTGCGCCTTGACCACCGTGCTCGCAATGTCGTCCACAGAGCGAATCAGTCCCAAGGCCCGCACGTTGATTTGTTGCAGCCCCTCTTGCAGGAAGCTGCCGCCGGCATTCACGTTATTGTTGGCGAGTTGCTGCTCCACCTGGCCGATGTTGAGCCCATAAGCAACGAGCTTGTCCGGATTGACCGCAACCTGATATTCCCGCGTGACGCCGCCGAAACTGACTACGTCCACTACGTTGGGCACGGACTTGAACTGTTTCTCGAGGAACCAATCTTCAAGCGACTTCTGCTGCATCAAGTCGAAGTTCGGGTTGGTGCTTCGCAACGTGTACCAGTAAATCTGGCCAACCGGGCTGTAATCCGAACCGATCTGCGGCTGTAAATTGTTCGGGAGCGAAACCTGCGTCAGTCTTTCCAGCACCTTTTGCCGGTTGGTATCGTTGGCCGATTCGTCGTCGAAAATCAGCATCACGCTGGAAAGTCCGAATACGGAAAAGGAACGCAGATGCTCCAGGTGCGGAATTCCGTTGACAACGATTTCAATGGGAATCGTAACCTGCTGCTCCACCTCTTCGGCCGCGCGGCCGGGCCATTGGGTAATGATCTGGACATAGTTATTAGCCACATCCGGATACGCTTCCACGGGCAGATTGTGGAACGCAATCGCGCCCCAGATCAGCAGCAGGATGGCGAAGGCCGTGATCAGAAACCGGTTGTTGAGTGCGAAATCGACTAGCCCGCGTAGCATGAAAATTCCTACTGCGCCGCCGTGTTTTGCAACACGAGCGCATTCGTAACCACGCGATCGCCGGGGCGCACACCGGATAGAACTTCCTGTAGATTCGGAGGAATCATCTTGCCCGACGTTACCTCCACGCGACGGAACTGGCCGCCGGCGCCGTCGATGGGCACATAGACCCAATCGCGGTCGTGCAAATGAAGCACAGCCGATGCCGGTACGGTGGCCCGGGCGGTCTTCTGGGTCGAATGGAAGGTAGCCGTGACGAACATGCCTAGTCGCATGAGACCGGAATTTTCCACTTCGATGCGAACCTTTGCCGCGCGGATGGTGGGATCGAGAGAGGGTCCAATGTTGCTGATGCGACCGCGAAACGTCCGGCCCGGATAGGCATTCAGCTTAATGTCCGCGAACTCTCCGACGTGTATAAAGGACAGATCGTTTTCATAGACATCGCAAAGAATCCAGACATGCGAAAGATCGGAAATGGTGAAGGCATTGGGTGACGCAAGTCCTTGGGTGCCCGCCGCGGCGGTGACCTGCTGGTCGGTAATTACGCCCGAAATCGGCGCGGTTACCTCGACGATGGGGCTCGGGTTTGTGGCATCGGCGCCCAGAACGCGCAGGTGCTCCTGTGCGGTTTCAATATCCACTTTGGCTTTGTCTTCGGCGTCCTGCGCGACCTCAACATCTTTCGCGGCGACGGCGCCCTTATCCAACAGGATCTTGGCGCGTTCCAGTTGGGCGCGCGCCAGAGTTTCATCGGCGACCGCATGGCGGTAATCCGAAAATGCCCCCGAAAGATCGGCGCTACGGACCTTCATCAAGAGCTGGCCCTTCTTCACCTCATCGCCGAGCCGCGCATCCACCTCGATAATGCGGCCGGAAGCCACGGAAATCACGGGTACATTGCGCGAAACGTCGGCAGTGACTACGCCCGTGACATCGAGCGTTGGCGTGTCGTCATATTGGGTAGCCGTCGAAACGCCAAATTGGTCTGGACGATCCACCTTGACCAGGCTTGCGTCCGCTTCGCGCTCCACTTGCGCAGGCGGCGGCGCCTCGGCCTTTGGATCGCTGGGTTCTTTGGAACCACAGCCGGCAAGAAACAGCAAAGCGCAAAGGGCCGCCGCGCCCAATTTCATGTTTTGTCGCAATTTCATGGAACCACTTCCCGTCCCACCGCCATGTTCAATTGAGCGGCGGCCACAAGATATGACGCGATCAGGTTGACGTATGCCTGCTGAACCGAGCGGTAATCCTGCTGCGCCTGCAGGTAATCGAGAAGCGCCGCGCCGCCGCGTTGATAAGAAAAAGCCACTTTGTCGCGCACCTCGAGCGCTTCCGCAAGATAGCCGGATTTGTATGGAGTCAGAAGACTTACGGCGCTCATCAGAGTGAAATAGGCCGAATCCACATCGCTGAAGACTTGCGCCTGCGTCGCATCCCTCAAGCGCTTGGCGTGAAGAATATCGATTTCAGTTCTCGCCTTTTCCCCTTGATTGCGATCGAAGAGCCGCAGCGGAACGCTGACGCTGGCTCCAATGGTGTTATTAGCGAAGGGATTGTTGAAAGAAGGATTATGCGTAACCCACACGCTAAACGTTGGGTCAGTCGACCCATTTGCTACCGCCAGCCGATGATCCGTATCCGCTTTCTCGATGGACGCAATGGCTGCGCGCAAGTCCGGGCGCTGGCTGAGAGCGATGTCATGGAAATGATCGAGCGGGTCGATGGTCTGATCGAAGTCAAAACGTCCATCGACGTCGAATTGGTCCACCGGCGTCCGTTCGTTGAGAAGGGCTAGAAGAGTGATCTTCGCAGTGCGGAGATTCGTCAGCGAGTTCTGATAATCCGCCTCATATTGGACGCGTTGCAAATGCACACGCTGCAAATCCATTTGCGCAATATCGCCGGCGCGATAGCGATCGCCCGTGATGCCGTATTGCTTTTCGAAGTAATCGAGTTCGTCCTTAGCCAATGCCATCAGGTGCTTGGCTTGCAGCGTCTGTACAAAGGCGTTCCTAAGATTGAACAGCAGCGTGCGCTCCTCATCCGCCTCCTGCAACGATGCGATTCCGGTCGCCTTTTGCGCGCTCTCCAACCGTAATTCTCGTTTGCGCTGCCGCTCATGCAGATAGCTGACGGCAGGCGAAAATTGAGTGCCGGCGAATGGCCGCCAGACTCCCTGACTGGGGGTGAGTTGAGTTCCATCGGTCGCGAAGCTGAAATCCGGATTGGGCCGCAGGTACGCGGTGATCTCGTTCGCTTTGGCTTCATCGACGCTCATCTGGTCCGCGATCAGCGTGGGATTGGCGGCAATAAAGCGTTGTTTGACCTGCTGCCACGTTAGCGGGGTCTGGGCGCGGACGCTCATGGCAGAAACCAGCGTCAGCGCGTAAGCCCAACCAGTGGAAGAAAAGAATCTGGAGCGTCGAAGTCTCAATTAGGTATGCGGGTAAGCCTGAATTCTTATTATCGGTGAATTCGGGCTCCACGCAAAAATCTCCAAACCTATCTTTTAGGCGATGTCAACCTATCTTTAGGCCTTCGTGGGTGGGGCAGGGTTTCGAAATACTTACAATAAGACTGGGAGCGACATGAGCATCTTCCTCCGTAAGACCGGGGCCGCGCGCGTCGCTCCGGCGGCAATTCTAGTCGCTGCCGTCGCGTTGATCGATTGGCGCGTTGACGCTCCGATTGCTTTCGGATTTCTATATCTTTTCCCAATTCTGATTGTCGGCGCCGCGTTTTCTCGCTGGGCGGTGATAGTCACCGCGCTAGTGTGCACGGTGCTGGCCGATTGGTTCGATCCGTTTGCCTTCACTCTTGCCACCGCGCTACCGCAGGATATTTTGGTTTTCACGGCCCTAGCCGGCGCGGGATTGTATGCCCATGAGGCTACCCGCCGCCGGGAACGCGAAATGGAAAATCTGCGGCGCGTGGAGAGCGAGGCCGCGGCCCGCCGCGAGGCGGAAGAGCAACTTGAGTTTCTAATCGATAGCAGTCCCCTGGCGATACTGACGATGACCGTTGGAGGTACCATTATTCTGGCGAATTCGGCGGCGCAAAAGCTGCTCTGCGTCGGGGCCGGGGAACTTCATGGCGCTAACGTTCGCCGCTTCATCCCGGCGTTGGGAAGAGTCTATCCAAACGGAGGAGAGCCCGGCGCGTTTCGGACCGAGATGCAGTGCCGCGGAGAACGCGCCAATGGCGACTTTTTTCTGGCCAACGTTTTCTTTTCCACCTATAACACGGCCGCCGGACCGCGGTTGGCCGCGCTGGTGGTGGATGCCTCCGAAGAAATGCGCGATCGCGAAGAGACCAGCTTGCAACAATTGATGGCAGGGTCGCGCATTCTGGTAGGCGCTGTTTCGCACGAGGTGCGCAATGTATGCGGCGCGATCGGCATTATCTACGAAAATTTGGCGCGCGAGGCCGGCCTGCGCGAGAACAAGGACTTCGAAGCGCTGGGCTCGCTGGTAGAGACTTTGCATAAGATAGCGTCGCTTGAACTCAAGCAAAGCAAGAACCAGCCGCATGCGGCGGCAATCGACCTGGCGGAAACGCTTGACGACCTGCGCATTGTGTTGGAACCCTTCTGCCACGATGCGGGAATTGCCGTAACCTGGGAATTCCCGAGAGATTTGCCGGCCGTCTGGGCGGACCCGCACAGCTTGCTCCAAGTGCTTCTGAACCTCACAAAGAATAGCGAACGAGCGCTCGAAAAAGCAGCCTTGAAGCGTATCGATATCTCTGTCAGGGCGCGTCATGGCGTGGTGTCGATTCGGGTGGCAGACACCGGTCCCGGCATTGCTTCAACCGACAAAATGTTCCAGCCCTTTCAAAAGGGGGCGGAATCGACAGGCCTGGGGCTTTACCTTTCGCGCGCATTTGTACGCTCGTTCCACGGCGATTTGCGATACGATCCTGGAGAGTCCGGCTGCGCTTTCGTAATCGATCTAGCGGCGGCCACCCCCGGTACGGAGCCTCGCGCGGCCGGCGAGGATCGAACGCTTGAACATGGAACCCATCCGGCTACTGTTGCTTGACGACCACGTGCTTTTTCGCGAGAGCCTGAGCCGCCTACTTTCGTCCGAGGCCGATTTCGTTATGGCCGGTCATTGTGGAACCGCGAGCGAGGCCTTGGACTTGCTTCGCCAGACCGCGGTGGATGTGCTGTTGCTCGACTTCGATCTGGGTGGCGACCACGCGACGCACTTTGCCAACGCAGCGCAGGCGGCCGGGTTCACCGGCAAAATCCTCATGGTCACCGCCGGAATGAGCGCAACGGAATCGTCACAGGCTTTAACCAGCGGCGCCTCGGGCATTTTTCTTAAGCACAGTTCGCCCGGACTTCTGGCACAGGCAATCCGCATGGTGGCAAGCGGCCAAATGTGGGTAGACCCGAAGATCGTTAAGATGCTAGCCGAAGGTATTCCGCAGCGGGACGACCGGTCTTTGCATAGCCTGCTGACAACGCGTGAGCGACACGTATTACAGGCTTTATTTGAGGGACTTACGAACAAAGAGATTGCGGGACAATTGGGCGTCTCCGAAAGCGCGGTAAAGGCTACTTTACAGCAACTGTTTCAGAAGACTAGGGTGCGCACGCGCAGTCAATTGGTAAGAATCGCGCTCGAATCGTCGCTTGGCCCAACACGGAAGCTCTGACCGGCGTTCCATCAACGCAGGTGATGTCCGTGATGGTGATGCGCCATCAACCAATTGTGTACCCCCAGCCAAACAAATGCCGCTGCACCCAAAATAATGAGCACTTCGGGCACATCAAGGTGACCCATATGTACTCCTTCTGAGGGTGATTATACGCCCCTATCGAATGGATGGGAATCGGCAATCGAAAGATAGTGTTCGGAAGATCTCAGCACACCTTGCCCCATCTCGCAAATTCGTTGGCCCCGGACCTGTCTAGCAGTGTACGCGCCTTGCGCCATAGGAGGCGAGAACGGTGCGAAGCGTCTAGTGATTCTATCCGACCACACGGCCCGCGCGCCCAGCCACCAATACTTCTGTGCCGGGAGCAGCGAATTGCGTGCGCATGTAAGCCAAAGCTTCGATCATTCCCGATTGCGGCGAATAAACAGTGGATGTGATTTCGCCGGCATCGACACCGTTGGCCGCAGGTTTGGCTCCAACTGGCGGGGGTTCCGTACCCGTGATTTCCAGGCGGACCATTTTCTTGTTCACATGGCCCTGCGCGCGGATGCGCTCCACAATCTCCTGGCCAAGATAACAGCCTTTGGTAAAGCTGACGGCGTGCATCTGCTGTGTTTCCTGCGGCAGAGTTTTTTCGAAAATATCTTCACCGTAGCGGGGCTTTCCGTTTTCTATCCGCACCACCCGGGTATCGACATCGGACGCGGACTGCGCTCCAGCCGTTTGCAACCTGGCGCTGATCTCTGCATAATCAGCGACGGGACAATAGATACGAACTCCCGGTTGGCCGGTCGCTGTAATCCCAGCAATAGTGAATTCACCCCATGCGGCGTGTGCATAATCGGCCGGCGACGGAGCGCCTATTTGCCCCAGGACGGCCGCCGCGCCAGGCCCTTCGAGACCGATCGAGGCGATGTTGGCAGTAACATCTTCAAGTTCAACCTGATCGGCGATGATGTAGCGCTTTATATGTTGGTGGATCTTTTCGCGCAGTTCGGTTTCGGTATCGATCAGGAAATAATCGGCAAAGCAGAGTAGATAGAGGTCAGCCTGGATACGCCCTTGTGGGCTAAGGAGGAAGGCATAGCAAGCGGAGCCCGGCTCCAACTTTTTGACTTCATTGCTGGTCAGATTATGCAAGAGACGCGCGCGATCACGTCCCCGCACCAGAATTCTGGCGCGACCAGAAAGGTCGAGTAGTGCCGCACCTTTCCTTAGCGCTTCATAGCCGGGCGACATCATTTAATAATTGTAAGGGTATTTAGTGCGGATTTTAAGGAAGGCAAAAGGCGCGCACTACTCAGGGCGCGCCGTATCCAAATGTCACTTACTTTACGTCAACCAGCACGTAAACTTAGCTTAGCTTTGCTTTTTTGGAACGCTGGTGAACAACAAAGAACAATCCAGCAATCGCCAACGACAGGAGACCATATGCGCCGGGCTCTGGAGTCGGAACAAGCGTCCCAACGTCGATGTTCTCCGACGTAAAGAACGTTCCACTCGTTGCGCCGTGAAGTAAAGGATTCTGCTTCCAGTGGAATTGCGCCGTCCCGGTAGTGAAGGCGTTCGCGTTCGTCTGGATCAGCAGAATTGCACTGTTCTGGCCGGGTGAAATCGCGTTGTTGAAAGTTAGCGTAATATCACCTGGAGTCGGATTGGCGACCGTGGTGATCATCGATGTGCTTGTCGGAGACGCAAACACGCCACCCGAAAACCCAGCGTTGCTCGTAATATCAAAAACGTTTGTAACGCTACCCACCGAAAATCCGGTCAACAACACAGTGGTTTGAACCGGGGTCAGCGAGGCGTTGTTGACGATGGTGCTGGCCAAGCCTACCGAGCCCGTTGGAGATGGCGAATTGTTTTGGATCTGGTAAAAGAAATCCAAGTCATGGGTTGAGGGATCGACGAGGACTGCCTCCCGAAATGTCACGTTGCCTTCGATCGTGGGACCGATAAACCAATTGACTGGATCGCTAACTGAACCAACCACACTACCGGCGAATCCGCTGCCCAATCCCGGCGTTACCGATCCACCCGGGGGAAGACTGGTAGCGTTCGCCAAAGATAATGTGAGGCAAAAGCTGAATGCTACAAATAACGTTCGTTTCATACTCCTCCTTCATCAAGCATTTGTCAGTGCAAAAACCGCTTCAGCCGACTTCCCCCTACGCCATAACAATCTTTCGTAAGGCTGGTTTTCTAGTCCTCGCGATATTCTGTCGGCCAGTTCTCAGATCTGGAAGTTCCGCTTAAGCCAAAAGCTACTTAGTTAACTCTCTGACGTCTTCCGTATATTACCCTTACAAGCTGCCTCCGACAAGATGAGGTCTTGGGCAATAGTACCGGTACCCGCAAGGACATATCTGGAATCGAGATAGAAGTGCTTGATCTATATAGGGTTGCAGGGAGCGAAATACAGGAATGGGGCTATATCGGCGGCAGGGTGTTCAGGAAAAAACCTTTAGTGGGAGGTAATTTTACGTACCGAATTCAGACTTGGGAAGCGAAAAGATGCGGGGTGGAAGGGAAGACGCGCGCGACGTGGGGCGCGTCTTCGAGAGGTTCTTAGGCTGCTACCTGCGCCGTCTTAGCCTTCGCCTTTTCGGAGCGACGATGCATAACGAGGAACAAGCCAGCGACCGCGAGGGAAAGCAAACCATAGACACCGGGCTCCGGAGTCGGCTCCAGAACGCCAAGGTTGATGTTTTCCGATGAGTAAGCGGTTCCGCTTGTTGCGCCGTGAAGGGCCGGGTTCTGCTTCCAGTGGAGGAGCGCTTGACCGCCATTGTCGAAGGTTTTCGCGTTAGTTTCAACTACGAGGATTGCGCTGTTGGTCCCCGGTGCAAGATTTTGATTAAGAGTAACCACCAAATTGCCGGTTGTGGCGTTGCTAACCGTGGTAACGGCTTCGCCGGAGGTCGGCTTCACGAACAAAGAACCACCAAGGGCCGTTGCGCTGAATTGGGCGCTTGTGATGTCGAAGACATTTTCGGAAAGCGCGGGGCCAAACCCGGTGAATACGACGGTGGTCTGCGTCAGGCTTGATGAGGCGCCCTGGTTGCCAATCGTGCTGGCTGAACCCGTTGAACCAGTGGCGGCTGGGGAATTATTCTGGAGTTGATAAAAGAAATCCAGATCCTGGCTGCTAGGGTCAACCCACACGCCCTGAACAAGATTTACAGCGCCTTCCGTTGTTCCGCCATTTTTCCAATTCGCAAGATCGTTAACCGAAATAATTGGAGAGCCAGCAAAACCACTACCGGAACCCAAGGTAAGGGTGGCAGGACTCACGGAGCCGCCCAAGATTGGCAGGGTTGTCGCGTGCGCCTGACTCAAGGTCAGACCAAAACCGAACAAACCGATGCTTAACAGCCTAGATTTAGTTGTTTTCACTTAAATTTTCCTTAGTCAATTACTACTGGATTAAAAATTCACCGGACTGAGCTAACCCCTAGGGCATTTAAAGCCATTAAGTCTCGCCACACCGCACTTAAGAAACTGTTCTGCCTGAAGGTGGGTTTTTGTTTAGTGGGTTTTTGTTTAGCTGGCTTTTGGTTAGTTAATCCACGGGTACTTTCATATATTAGCTTGAGACTTGTATGAAAACAACCATTAAATCACGGCGGGGAATCCTACTACTTTATTTCAAATTGATTAAGTTAATTATTGCTAGTTATAATGAGGGAGCTCTGGCGCCGCGCGCCGTGTTTTATAAATTATTTCGCTGGGGGGCTGCCTACAAGCCTAGGGGTGGCAGCATCGGGGTAGACACGGTTCCCATGACTGTAGATCGTTAACGGTTGTGCGCGGGTGGCGGAAGAAACGCCTAAAAAATGCGACGAAGCCAGGCGGACAGGAAAAGAATGATCAGTCCCGAAATCATCGTACCCGTCGCCATACGCGTGCGTCGGGGATTATTCGGTTGCACAATCAGGATCGAGACGGCAAACACGTGGAGGGCAAGCAGAAATTTGATGCCAAACAACATGTGATAGAACTTCGTGTGCCCTGGCGCTGCGAGATAGTTGATTGAGCCCGAGAGAACCAGACCGGCGATCGAGGCAAATACAAGCGGGCGGAAGGCCGCCGCAATTCGCTCCGTGAACGCTCCGCGTGTATCGTCCACGCCAGCTCGCGCCAGCACCAGCCGCCAGAAGACGATACCGCCCAGCAGCGTAGTCATCGAGGCGATGTGCAGCCATCGGAGGGGAATCGCGATTTCATCCGACATCACTGTAGAGTATACATATGATCCACGAAGTTCTGCCGGTGGGGTCGCTGCAATGCAACTGCTCCGTCTTCGGCGACGAGCAAACGTGCGAGGCAATGGTGATCGACCCGGGCGATGAAATCGAGAGCATTCTCGATATTCTGCAACGTCACAATCTCAAAGTGAAGACCATCGTCATCACGCACGCCCACATCGATCACATCGGCGGCGCGCAGAAGCTCAAGATGGCTACCGGGGCCCCGGTCTACATGAATCAGAATGACGCCGAATTACAAGCCATGCTGCCAATCCAGGCCTCCTGGCTGGGCGTCGAAGAACCGGAGCCCGTTGAAATCGACGCGCCCGCCAGGGACGGCGATACGCTGCTGGTGGGGGCGACGCAATTCCACGTACTTCATACGCCCGGGCATACGCAAGGCAGCGTCAGCCTTTACGCGCCGGCGGAAAACACGCTCATCGCAGGCGACACGCTCTTCCAGGGCAGCATCGGACGTACGGACCTTCCCGGCGGCGATGGACGGCAGATTCTTCGCTCCATTCATCAGAAACTGATTCCGCTGCCGGAAGAGACAATCGTGATCCCGGGCCACGGGCCGAATACGACGATCGGGCGCGAGAAGCGAATGAACCCGTTTTTGCAGGGGTAGCGCTTAATTTTCGCGCGGCTTTTCAGCGGAATCCACCACCATCACTTCCACCGGTCCTTTGCGCGGTTCCAGCTTCAATCCCAGTTGTTCTTCGAGCGCGGCGAAAAGCGACGGCCCATTGGCGGCACCCGGGGCGTCGTCGCGGACGTACTTGAGCGAGAGATCGAACTTGCCCGTAAGTCCTGTGCCGTTGATTACCGAGCGGCTCAACTGTGCGGCGAGGACCGAGACGAAGTGACCGAACGGGATGTTGACTCCCGAGATCTCGGTGGGCCGGATGGTGATGCGCTCCTTTCCGCCCGCTCCGTCATCCTTCGACGTCTGGAATTTCGGACCATTTTTGCCGATGACGAGCGCGAACGTAGTGAGCTGGCGGGTCTCGGTGTGGAAGCGGAGCTGGAACCGGTCGATAAGCAAGGCGCGCAGCATGATCAGCTCATCGTCGAAGCTGGAGTTCCCCGCCGCCTTGGCTTCGATATCGTAGCGATTGGACTGCATCCAACCGGTGGCCCCGGCAAGAGCGCTGGTATTGAGGTGAAAAGCTGCGTGGATCATTTGCTCGAGCGTGGAGTTCATCACTCGCAGACGGCCCGGCGACGGGGAAAAACCGTTCGCGGCCGCTGCCCCTGCCTGGTTGAGCTTGACGGTTGCTACGTCGAAAGATTGAGCGTGGGCGCCTGCGCCGCAAAGCAGGAGCAAGGCAAGAATGGGCGTAAGACGTCCGACTACGGTCACAAGTGGTTATACTGCCGATGCAGGAAAGAGTTACGAAAGAAGATGTGAGATAGGCATATCAATCGGCCAGAAAGCTCGTTCCACTTGCTAAGATTCTTTGCATGCCCACATCGCCGGTCTACCCGCCCAGTAGCGATTTCGTCAGCCAATCCCACGTCCAAGGAATGGCAGCCTACCGCGACCTCTATGAGAAGGCCGCCGCCGATCCCGAGGCGTTCTGGAGCGCACTCGCCGCAACCGAACTCTTCTGGTTTACGAAATGGACCAGTATCTTTGAATCGGATCCTCCTTTTGTTAAGTGGTTTGCGGGCGGGAAGCTCAACGCGTCATATAACTGCATTGATCGTCATCTTGAGACTCCGCGAAAAAACAAAATAGCCATCCTATGGGAGGGCGAGCCCGGCGATCAGCGGCTGATTTCCTATCAGGAACTGCACCGCCTGGTCTGCCGCTTCGCGAACGTACTTAAGGCCCGCGGACTTAAAGCCGGTGATCGCGCCATCATCTACATGGGCATGGTTCCCGAGTTGCCCATCGCCTTGCTGGCGTGCGCCCGTCTGGGCGTGATCCATAGCGTGGTGTTCGGTGGTTTCTCGGCGGAAGCGCTGAAGGCGCGCATTCAGGATCTCGATGCGCGGGTCGTCATTACTTGCGATGGCGCGTGGCGGCGCGGCAAAGAGGTACGCCTTAAGGACGCCGTGGATGAGGCGCTCGCGGATTGCCCCGGCGTGCGTGATGTCATCGTGTACCAACGCACCGGCGGCAAGATCGAAATGGTCGAAGGTCGCGACCACTGGTGGCATACGCTCGATGAGGGCGTATCCGAGGTATGCCCCGCGGAGCCTGTCGATAGCGAGCATCCCCTCTACGTTCTATACACTTCTGGCACCACTGGAAAGCCCAAAGGCATCGTGCATACCACGGCCGGCTATCTGCTGCAGGCCGCTATGACCATGAAATGGGTGTTTGACCTCCGCGAACAGGACACCTACTGGTGCACGGCCGACATCGGATGGGTTACCGGCCATAGTTATATCGTCTACGGTCCGCTTTGCGCGGGAGCGACGACGATGATGTACGAGGGCGCTCCGGATTTTCCGCAACCCGATCGCTTCTGGCGCCTGATTGAGAAGTACCGTGTCAATATCTTTTACACTTCGCCCACGGCAATTCGCTCATTTGTCAGGCAAGGCGACCAGTGGCCCAACGGACACGATCTTTCCAGCTTGCGCTTGCTAGGATCGGTAGGCGAACCGATTAATCCCGCAGCCTGGGAATGGTATTACAAGGTAATCGGCAAGGAGCGTTGCCCGATTGTGGATACCTGGTGGCAAACGGAAACCGGCGCTATTATGATCGCGCCCATGCCGGGAGCGGTGCATTTAAAGCCGGGATCTGGAACGCTGCCGATGCCGGGCATTCTCGCCGATATCGTCGACCTCAAAGGCAACCCCTTGCCCGCGAATCGGGAAGGCTATCTGATCATCAGGAAGCCCTGGCCAGGCATGGCGCGGACCTTATGGGGCGATCCAGAGCGCTATAAACAGGCCTATTGGGAGCGTATCCCCGGCATCTATATGACGGGCGACGCCGCGCGGCGCGATGAGGACGGCTATTATTGGGTGCTGGGGCGTGTAGACGACGTGATGAACGTCAGCGGACACCGCCTGAGCACGATGGAACTGGAGTCGGCTCTGGTGCGCCATCCCGCGGTGGCCGAAGCGGCGGTTGTAGGCAAGCCGCACGAAATAACGGGACAGGCTGTCGCGTGTTTCGTCACCCTGAAGAAGGGCGATTGGAATCACGATCAGCTCGCCTCGGAACTCCGTCAGTGGGTGGCACACGAGATTGGCAGCTTCGCCAAACCGGAGCAGATCCGTTTCACCGATGCCCTTCCAAAAACTCGCAGCGGCAAGATTATGCGACGCCTGCTGCGCGAGATTGTAACCTCCAACTCGGTCACCGGCGATGTCACCACGTTAGAAGATCTTTCCGTGGTTACCCGACTTGCGGCCCAGCAAGATGAAGAATAGATTAATCTACATTCCTTTACGTGCGACGGACTGCCGCCTGCGTCTTTCTAAGCGAAGGAGAAAAACTCATGCGTCGTAAAGGTTTGCTGGCCGGTTTCTTCGCAGCGATGTTGTCCGTCACTGCGTTCGCGGCCGATGTCGTGGTGAGGGTTTCGCCGCCGCACGCGGTCGTGGAAACCCGCCCGCCAACGCCCGGGAGCGGCTACGTATGGACGCCCGGCTATCAGCGATGGGACGGCCACGCTTATGCATGGAATCCCGGAACCTGGGTCAAGCCGCCGCACGCACACGCCCATTGGGTGGCTCATCACTGGGTGCACAGGAATGGCGGCTACGTCATGGTCGAAGGGCATTGGCGGTAACTTCAGCTCACATAACAGGCAAGGGCCGGTTTCAACGGCCCTTGCCGCTAATCTTTAGAGTCTCCGTTCGTCATCCCAACGGGTTCTGTTACGCTTGCTAAAATAGTACCGAACAACCCACCTGGATTTTGCGTCTAAGTTGGTGATAGGACCCCATGAAAGAGGATTGGCGCCGTGAAGGTTAAGTGGAAAATTATTATTAGCTTGGCCGTGGTGGTCGCGCTCGGTATCGGGCTCTATGCCAGTACTGTCTATAGCAAAAAAGGCTTGGTTTCGGTGCAAACCGGCCAGGTAGTCCGCCAGGATCTAACGAGCATCGTCACGGCGTCCGGCGAGATTAAGCCCAAAAACTACATCAACATTGGCGCCAATGCCCAAGGCGACATCACCGAACTGCTGGTTAAGGAAGGCGATAAGGTCCATAAGGGTCAACTCCTTGCCAAGATTGAAGATGTTCAGCCGGAAGCCGACGTAATGGCGCAACGCGCCGGGCTAAGTTCGGCGGAAGCGCAGTCTGCCGCCTCGGAAGCCGCTGTCAAGGCAGCGGATGAAAATATTAACACCATGAAGGCGGCGCTGGAACATGACCGGGCCGACCTGGCCCGCATGAAGGCGGATTATCAGCGGGCGGAACAACTCTTCAACGAAAAGCTGGGCGCCAAGCAAGATTTTGAAATGAAGAAGTACACCTACGACGCGCAGGTCGCGGCGCTCGCTGAGTCGCAGGCCCGTGTGGTGCAGGCGCAAGCGCAACGCGAACAGACCGCGGCGCAGCTCGCTTCCGCTCAGCGGCAAATTGCGCAGGCCAAGGCGAACCTGACTCGCTTCGATGACATTCTCCGTAAGCACAACGCCTACGCGCCCATTGACGGCGTGGTTACTAATCTCCCTGTGCGCATGGGCGAATCCGTGGTTCCCGGCATCCAGAACTCGGAAGGCAGCACAATCATGACCATTGCCGATATGTCTGTGATTACCGCGGAAGTCAAGGTGGATGAAACCGACATTGTGAATATTCAGCTGGGCCAGGTAGCGGATATCACCATCGACGCGATCCCAAACAAAATCTATAAGGGGCATGTCACCGAAATCGGGAACACCGCCATTCTGCGATCTACCGGCGTCGCCGCCTCCCAAAGTGCGATTTCAAGCCAGGAAGCCAAAGATTTCAAAGTTGTAGTGGCAATGGACAACCCTCCCGATGAGGTCCGCCCCGGACTTTCCTGCACCGCGAAGATCACCACCGCAACGCGGCAGAACGCGCTTACCATTCCCATTCAGGCGCTCACCGTCCGTCAAAAGGGCGACCTGGAGCCACAGCCGGCGCCGGGCGCGCCAGTGGTAGTAAAGAAGTACACCCCGGCCGAGGAAAAGGTGCGCAAGGAAGAAGTGCAAGGCGTATTCGTTGTGGAAAATGGCAAGGCCATCTTCCACAAGGTGGATACCGGCATTACAGGCGCAACTGATATCGAAGTATTGAACGGCCTTAAAGAAAGCGACCAGATAGTCACCGGCACCTATCAGGTAATTCGCACGATTCGTAACGAGGCCGCGGTAAAGATCGATAACAAAGTTCCAGCACCCGTGAAGACCACGTAGGATAGCCCGGAAGCGAGATTACAATATGGCAATTGCGGCGGCAGAACGGGAACTGGTGGAGCGCGGCGAGCGCCTGAAACGCGAAGGCATCGTCATTCGAACCTACGATCTCTGGAAGACCTATATCATGGGAGACCAGGAGATCCACGCGGTTTCAGGCGTCGATATCGAAATCAAGCGAGGCGAGTACGTCGCCATCATGGGCCCTTCGGGCTCGGGAAAATCGACGCTGATGAACCTGATCGGCTGTCTGGATACCCCTACCAAGGGACAGTATTACATCAACGGTCACCTGGTCAGCGAGTTGAGCGACGACGAGTTGGCGCGCATTCGTAACAAAGAGATCGGCTTCGTCTTTCAGACGTTCAATCTATTGCCGCGCGCCAGTTCCTTGCACAACGTGGAACTGCCTCTGATCTACGCCGGTATCTCATCCAAAGAACGGATCGAGATGGCTAAAACCGCAATGCGCCAGGTGGATCTCGAAAAGCGCATGGATCACAAGCCGAACGAGCTTTCGGGCGGCCAGCGGCAGCGCGTCGCTATTGCGCGCGCCCTCGTAAACAACCCCTCAATCCTGCTGGCTGATGAACCCACGGGAAACCTGGATAGCGCCACCGGCAACGAAATCATGGCGCTATTCGACAAGCTGCACGCCAAGGGTAATACCATCGTGCTGGTCACGCATGAGCACGATATCGCGCTCTTCGCCCACCGCGTCATTTCTATCCGCGACGGCAAGGTTGAGAGCGACCAATTGACGCCGCGCAGCGCGCAGACTGCCGCCAAGTAACGCTCCGCTTCGCGTCGTCCAGCAGCGCTCCATTCTTAAGCGGAAAATCGGGCGAACACCTAATCCCGCGTTATGCGCCGTCCAATTGCACGGGTGATCAGCCCTGCGAAATGATAAGAACCTGCTTCGCACCGGCTGGCAACATGAACCGAGCTTCGCACTCCCATTTTGTTTGCGGAGCATGGCGGAATGGAATGCTGATAAGGCTGGGCTTGTGCACGCGCTGAGCTGTTCTGGAGTCGTTAGCCCGGAAATCTCACCAGCTATTGGCAGAAGGCCGACCTTCGTGGCATAACTGAGTTTCCACACAACAGTTAGCGCCAAGAAAGGAACGGCCTTCGCTATGACAGAGTGTAGCCAATCCAGCTTCGGATTTGAAGCCTTGGGGTCGCGGGAAATCGTGGCCCGGTTCGACGGCGGAACGATCAGTTCCGATGGCGGCGCGTTTCTGCTGCGCCAGACCGACCGGCGCCTCAATCTGCTGCCGCGCCTGGCTGCGTGCTTCCTCGACGGTCGGAATCAGAACCAAGTCGATCATTCGATCCTGGAGATGCTCTCGCAGCGAGTCTACGGTCTGGCGTTAGGCTACGAAGATCTCAACGATCACGAGCAACTACGCCACGATCCAGTGTTCGGCGTTCTGGCGGGACGGGAGGAATTGGAGCAGCCGCTGGCAGGCAAGAGCACATTGAACCGCCTGGAGCTGGGCGCCGGCGAACCCGATCGCTACAAGAAGATCACATTCTGGAAAGAGGCGGTCGACAGTTTGCTGGTGAAGATATTCATCGAGTCATACGAGAAGGCGCCGGAGCAGATCGTGCTCGACATCGACACGACCGACCTGCCGCTGCATGGCCGGCAGGAAGGCCGCTTCTTTCACGGTTACTACGACAACTATTGCTATCTGCCGCTCTACATCTTTTGCGGAGAACACGTGCTGTGCGCGCGTCTCAGGGAAGCCAATCACGACGCCGCTTTTGGCAGCCTGGCGGAAATCGAACGCATCGTCGCGCAGCTCCGAACCGTCTGGCCGGAAGTGACAATCATTCTGCGCGGGGACTCCGGCTTCTGCCGCAATGAACTGATGAGTTGGTGCGAAAGCCGCCGCGTGGACTTCGTGTTCGGCATGGCGCGCAACCAGCGGCTGCGCAAGATCATCGGCGCTGAGATGCATGCCGCCACTCAACAATGGAACCAGACCGGCAAGCCGGCGCGGGTCTTCAGCGAGTTCGAATATCGGACGAAGAAAACGAAGAAGGGCGGCTGGGACCGCGAGCGGCGGGTAGTGGCCAAAGCCGAACACATCGACGGCAAGGAAAATCCGCGGTTTGTAGTGACCTCATTGACGAGTGAGGAATGGACGGCGCAGGCTCTCTACGAGGAACTCTACTGCGCGCGACATGGAGAATCGGATCAAAGAACAGTTCAGCCTGTTCGCCGACCGGGTGAGCGCAGAGACGATGCGAGCGAATCAGATGCGGCTCTACCTGTCGGCGGCGGCGTATGTTCTGGTGAGCGGCTTGCGCCGCCTGGGTTTGAAGGCGACGGAGTTGGCGCAGGCGCAGGTTTCTACGATCCGCACGAAGCTGCTGAAGATCGGTGCGCAGATCCGGGTGACGGTGCGCAAGGTCTGGGTATCGATGGCGTCCGCTTATCCCTGGCAGGGACTTTATCAGCAGGTATGGACGAACCTACGCTGCTAAAATCCGACGTTCAAGCTAACGCGATCCTTGAAGTGAATCGCCCCACCGCAGGGCCTGTGGAGCCGCGCGCAAAATCGAAGACGAAATGACGGAAAAAGACATTGCGGCCTTTTCGGAGCTCTTCCGAAGGCCATTTGCCCCCTTTGGTCTCATGATAAAAACGCGAGCCGGACGAATGGCTCAGCCAAAACTACTCGCGATGCGTTCCTCGCTCAGCTCATCAAGATCGGTGAGATATGCGGGTTAGCGCGCCGGTAAAGGTAGGCTGAAAGGCCTGCGGCTACTGATGCCGCAGTGCGACCACAGGATCGACGCGTAACGCGCGTCGCGCGGGCAAGTAGCTGGCCAGTAGCGCGACCGACGCCAGTATCGCAGCCACACTGCCGAATACGGCGGGATCGTTCGGCTTTACCTGAAAGAGCAGCGACGCCATCAGTCGCGTCAGCCCATAGGCGGCCGCGAGGCCAATCGCAATCCCCACCAGAGCCAGCGTCATCGCTTGCCGTACCACCATGTTGCGCACCTGCGCGAAGTTTGCGCCTAGCGCCAAGCGAATGCCGAACTCGAGGGTGCGCTGCTCCACCGAATAAGCCATCAGTCCGTATAGCCCGATAGATGCCAGCAGAATGGCGACAAGCGCGAAGATCGCCAGGACTACGGTATTGAATTCGTCGCGCGCCGTCGATTGAATGACGATGTGGTCCATCGTCTGGACGTGCGCCACCGGCAAATCGGCAGTCTGTTGAAAGGCTCGTTGAATCGCGGGCAAGAGCGAGTATGGTTCCACGCGCGTTCGCGCCACCCAACTGAGCGGCATGAACCGATTATTCAGCTTCATGTACGAATCCAGCACTTGCGAGAGCGGCACGAACGTTTCCGGCTGCGGATCGCTATTCAGACCGCCGTCGCGCGCGTCCGCCACAATTCCGATGATCTCGCGGGGCGCCTGTGCGAAGTCCGGGCCCATCCCCGACCCGATGATCAGCCTTTGCCCGATGGGATCCTCGTTCTTCCAGAACTGCTTGGCCATCGCCTGATTGATCACCACCACCGGCGGTCCCGCTGCGTCGTCGCGTTCCGTAAACACCCTTCCGCGGACTACGGGGATCCGAAAGACGTCGAAAAAATGCGACGTCACATAATTCCATCCCGCGCCGCCATGCGCTGGTCCGTTCGTCAGCGGCCGTCCCTGGATAATGAAGCCCAAGCCCAGGCCGCCTTCGAGCGGCAAGTAAGAAGTAGCCGCCACCGCTTCTAAGCCCGGAATCGCTTCCATGCGATCGAGTGCCTGCCGGGTCATCGCGTTGATGACTGCCGTCTGATCGTATTTACTGCCCGTCAGCGCAGTTTCCATGGTGAGCACATTATGCGGGTCGAAGCCCGGGGCAACGCTGTGCAATGCGGAAAAGGTCCGGATGAGCAGCCCGGCCCCCACCAGCAGCACAATGGCGAGCGCCATTTCCACCACCACCAGCGTGCCGCGTGCTTTAGCCTGACCCAACCCCGAACCGCCTCTCGAAGCCGATTCCTTCAATGCCAGGTTCAGATCCGCGCGCGACGCGAGAACCGCCGGCGCCAGCCCGAAAACAACCCCCGTTACCAGCGATAGAAGCATCGTGAAACCGAGCACGGTCCAATTCAGCGCGATACCAGAGCCGTCGTCGCCAATGCGCGGAATGTTGCCCGGGTTAATCGCCAGCAACGCGCGCACCCCCACCACGCCCAAAGCCAATCCCGCAATGCCGCCCATGAGCGAAAGCAGCACGCTCTCCGTAAGGAGCTGGCGCATAATCCGGCCTCTTCCGGCGCCGATCGCGCAGCGTATCGCAATATCCCGCGACCGGCTGGCGGCGCGCGCCAGCAGCAGGTTGGCAACATTCGCGCACGCAATCAGTAGCACACATCCCACCGCGCCCAGCAGAATATAGAGCGCCGTGCGTACATTACTCACCATCAGTTGCTGCATAGGCTCTACCGTGAAACTGTTGCGCGGTCCAAGCGAGTTCGGAAACTCGCGCCGGAACTCTTCCGCGGCCAGATTCATCGCCGATTTGGCGGCGCCCAGCGTCACGCCAGGTTTGAGCCGCGCGGCAACCCGGAAGTAATGTCCTTGATTCCTGCTGTTCGGGTCAGCTTGAAATGGCAGGTAGACGTCCGGCTGCGGGTCGAAGGCGAATTTTCGGTCCAATACCCCGACCACCGTAACCGACTCGCCGCCCAACGCGATGGTCTTCCCCACAATCGCGGGATCCGACCCAAACCGCCGTTGCCAGATCCCATTAGAGAGCACCGCGACGCTGCCGCCGCGCGGACGGTCTTCCTCCGGCGTAAAGGCGCGCCCGAGCATCGTCTGTGCGCCGAAGAGCCCGAAAAACTCCTGCGAAACGTGAATCCCTTTAATCTGCTCCGGCCGGTCGCCGCCGCTTAAATTCAAGCCCGGACCGCCGGTATCATATGCCGCGACATCCTCCAGCGCCTGAGTTTGTCTGCGCCACACGTTATACTTCGGCACGGACGCTGCCGGTCCGCTTCCCTGCGGCGAGCTATTCATCAAAACCACGATGCGGTCTGCCTCTGGGAACGGCAGCGGCTTCAGCAGCACGGTGTCGACTACCGAGAAAATAGCCGTATTGGCGCCGATACCCAACGCCAGCGCCGCCACGGCCGTGGCCATGAATCCCGGACTCTTGCGAAAGGTGCGGAAGGCTTGTCTTAGATCGCTGGCGAGTATTCCCATTGGCAGACCTCTCTGTGCTTAGACGCGGCAGGTAACGCGGCGTCTTGCGAATGCAAGCGGTCACAGACAACTAACGTCCGGAGACGTTCGCTCCGCTCTTGAACAGCAACCAAGGGACCGCCGCATTGTGCAGCCCCGCGGCTCGTTACTGTACCTCGCCAGTCACCTTGCTACCGTCGGTGGCCTGCCTGGTCCGCCCTTAGTAGCGCATACCGATCTTCTTGCCCGCTTATCGAAGGGCTCGGCCTGAGGTTGTAGCAAGACCACGATTCGCCCTTCTTTTAACCGGCCTGCAAAATAGTCGGACGGCGTACCGGTCGCGGGACGCGCCGTGATATGCGCCGCTAACTACCCTGCGGAGCAGACTCGCCTTGTTATTGCGAGCCGCCACACTCGGGGCAGAACTTCGCCGGCTTTGGAATCGAATGCCCGCAATTCATGCAGAATTTGGTGCCGCCCGCGGCGCCCCCCTGCGGCCCGGGACCCGCAGGTCCGGCGTTCGGAACGGGCGAGTCCGGCGGCGCTGCCGGGCGGGCTGCATTCATCATCTGCTGCGCCATCAGCATACCTGCGCCTAATCCCACGCCCGCGCCAGCCAATCCGCCACCCTCGTTGGCAGCCGCGATGGGCATCGATTGCGCTACCTGAAACTGCGTATAGCGGCCCATATCGCCCACCATGTTCATTCCGATGCGCTGGTCGAGCAGTTTCTGCAATTCCTCGGGCAGCGAGATGTTTTCCACGGTGAAGTTGTCCAGCAGCAAGCCCAGATCGGCGAATACCGGGCGCATGGCCGTGAGCATGTTCTGGCCAAGCTGCGTCTGGTGCGACGCCATGTCGATAAAATCGACGCTGGCGTTGCCGAACATGTCGGTCATCTGCCCGATTATCGTGTTGCGCAACTGGCCTTCGAGTTCGGGAACTGTGTACGACGCGCGCGTGCCACTGATCTTCTGATAGAAGGCTTTGGGGTCCGAGATCCGATAGGCGTAAATGCCGAACGCGCGCATGCGTACCGCGCCAAATTCCTTATCGCGAATGGTGATTGGCGCGGCCGTGCCCCACTTCTGATTGGTTTGCAGGCGCGTGGAAAAAAAGTAAACGTCCGACTTGAACGGAGACTTGAACGCCTTGTCCCAGTTCATCAGATATGTCAAAATCGGCAGCGTGTTGGTGCTGAGCGTATATAGCCCCGGCCCGAAAACATCGGCGATCTGCCCTTGATTGACGAATACCGCGGCCTGCGAATCGCGCACCGTTAACTGGCCGCCGTTCTGGATTTCCATGTCCTCCATGGGATAGCGATAGGCAAGAACGCCGTCGCCCGGCTCGGTCCAGTGAATTACGTCGATGAATTGCTTCGAGAAGAAGCTCATAGCGCCCCCAAATAAGTATACGGCAGCGGCATCAGGCATGTTCCTTCGAGAGAGGTAAAGAAGTCTGCCATCATAGAATCCGTGAAGACCTTCTTTCACGTCGACATGGACGCGTTCTTTGTCTCTGTAGAAGAACTCTATGACCCCTCGCTCAAAGGCAAGCCGGTCGTAGTAGGCGGACATTCCAACGAACGCGGCGTGGTCTCCGCCGCCTCCTATGCCGCCCGCAAGTTCGGCGTTCACTCTGCCATGCCGTTGCGCACCGCGTACAAATTGTGCCCACAGGCCATCTTTGTAGAGGGTCACCCCGATCGATACCGGGATTGTTCGAAAAAGGTCTACTCCGTCCTGCAGGACTTCTCGCCCCTGGTTGAGATGGCATCGGTCGACGAAGCGTACGTCGATATCACCGGCACGGAGCGTCTCTACGGTCCTCCGTTGAAGGCCGCCCATATCCTGCACGATCGCATGAAGACCGCCACGAAGTTGAATTGCTCCATCGGAATTTCGGCTTCCCGCATGGTGGCCAAAGTCGCCTCCGATCAAGCCAAGCCGAACGGCGTACTGTGGGTGATCGCGGGCTCTGAATCGTCGTTTCTCGCGCCGCTCGACGTGCGCAAGATTCCCGGCGTCGGCAAAGTCACGGAAAAGAACCTCCACGCGCTCGGCATTCGCAAAGTAGGCGATCTGGCTCGCCTTGACGACGGTTTTCTGGAACAGCGCTTCGGAAAATGGGGCTTAGCGCTGGCGGGAAAATCGCGAGGACTGGATGCGGGCGGCTGGTACGATGGCGAAATTGGGGAGGACTCGGGGCCAAAATCGATCAGCCACGAACACACGTTCAACGAGGATACGGCCGATCGCGCGCAGCTAGAATCCACGCTTGCGCGGCTCTGCGAAATGGTGGGACGGCGCGTGCGGGAACATGATCTGCTTGCGCGCACGTTGCAGCTCAAGCTGCGCTATTCCGATTTCTCTACCATCACGCGCGCGCATTCGCTATCCCGTGGAACCGCCATCGATACCGAAATCTATCGCGAGATCCACGCGCTCTTCGTGGCCAACTGGAAATCCGGCGCGCCGGTGCGGTTGCTAGGCGTGAACGTTTCCTCTTGGGCTCGCGCGGAGGAGCAACTGGATCTTCTCGGCGAAGAGAACCACGAACGCTGGCGCCTCACTCTCACGGTTGCGGACAAAATGCGTGACCGCTTCGGCGAATCGGCCGTTTCGCTAGCATCGGCATTGCGTGGAACATTTCGCGAGCGCACCCACGAAAATCCCACCGGCCTGCCGGGCAAGCGGAAATAAAAGCCGTTTACTTGCGGCCTCCGCCACCCGCACCGCGGCTAGCGCCACCACCGCCGACGCTCGCGCCGCCCGTACGACCGCCGCCGGAGAAGCCTCCCCCTGCGCTGCTGCCGCCAGAGAATCCGCCGCTGCTTGAGGGGCTCGAGTATCCGGTACCGCTTGAGACAGCGGCCGAATTTACCCCGCCCACTCGTCCGCCGCTGGCGCTGCCGCTTGAGAATGCGCCGCGCGATGTCCCAAGGGAGGCCGCCGGCGAATTGGCGCGATTGCTGGCCGCTGCACCGGGCCTGGCGAGCGACGCCGAACCCGAACTCGAAACGCCCGTACGCGAAGCGCCACCGCCATAAATCGGAGGTGCATAACCGGAGTAGCGGTAGACGCTATATGGGCTCCAGAGGCGATATCCATAAGGGCTGTACAGGCTTCCATAACAAGGCATATAAGTCATCATGTTGTAGTACATGTTGTATGCCCACGCCGAAGAACAACCCTGCATGCCCCAACCCGCCATTCCATAAGCGCCGAGGCCGTAACCGCCCATACCATACCCGCCGGCCAAGCCGTATCCGCCATAACCGGAAGTGGAATTTATCAGCGAATTCGCCGCCGAGGTGTTTGCCATTGCCAGGTAACTGCCGCGGCGATGACTCCAACGATCCAGGCTGTCGGTATCTTCCGTATCGAACTTTTCGATTGAAGCCGTCTGACCATCGAGCGCCATCACATGGCCGCCCGAGATTGTCTTACTATTGCCCGCTATTTCGACATCCGCGTCGCCCTTGAAAACCTTCAGGCCCGCAGGCTCTGTATCGAAGCGGTACAGTCCCGCTTTGGGCAGCGTCACCGTCGCATCCTTGCAGACGATAGTTACGCTGGTATCCTTCGCGATCTGATCGGCCTCTACCACAGCTGAGCCCGTTAGCAGTTCAAGGCGGGTGTCGACGAGACGATTGGTAATCATGCGAAGAGAAGTATTTTCGCCCATCCGCAAAACCACTCCCGGCGTGAGCAGCACTTCGGCCCGCCCATCGGCCGTCTTCACGACGGAGTTTTCTTTGACGTCGGAGAAGTGGACGCCGGAAAAATCGACCGGCTGATCGTTCAACGTGACCTGACCCTCCGCATAGGAAAGCAGACCAGATTTGGCAGAAATCACTTGTTGGGCAAAACACGGCGCGACGGCGGTAGCCAAAGCGACGGCGAGATAGGCGAACTTCATGGGTGCCCCTTCCTTCTATAGCATATAGAGTGATCCTTTATCACACTGTTGTCAAATAGCTCTTTAGAGGTTTACATTTTCGCCCCGGTCTTTCCGTCACATTGGCCGGTTTACACGCCTTGCCGGACGCGACCGTACGCGCCTAGCATGGTAGGTGGAAGCGGCCCCTGTTTGGCCGTAACTGTATGCTAGGAGGCAACATGGCAGACCGTAATGAATGGGACAAGAACCGCGATCGCGAGCAGGAATTCGATCGGGAACGAGGTGGCCATCGCTTGGACAACCAACGTAGCCGCGAAGGGCGCGTCTACGAAACAAGCCGATGGGAAAACGAAGGCGGCCGCAATGAAAGCGAACGCGAGGGCCGTGGCAATTTTCCTCGCTACGAAGACCGGACGCGCGACTATCAGGATGATTACCGGCGTGAACGAGGCGAATGGTCAGGCGGCTCGCGCACAGCCGACTTTGGACAACGTGGCGATTGGGGACGGCAAGGAAGTTGGGGAACTTTCGGCAATCGCCCCGCTTATGATCGGCGCGAAGACTCATATGGCGGCCAGCAGAATGAACGCTTTGAAAACCGCGGCGCAAACGAAGGCCAACGCGGCAATTATGGCGGCGGTCAGTACGGCGGCGGGATGGGCTCATATTCTGGCGGACTCTCAGCACCCGGCAGTCACGCAGGACGCGGGCCTAAGAATTGGCAGCGTTCCGACGACCGCATTAAAGAGGATGTCAATGAGCGTCTGACCGAACATTCACATATCGACGCCACCGAGATCGAGATCCAAGTGCGTAACGGTGAAGTAACGATAACCGGCGAGGTAGAAGACCGGCGCATCAAACGTATGGTGGAAGACTTGGTCGAAGGCGTCTCGGGAGTAAAAGAAGTCCACAACCAGTTGCGGACGTCGCGTGGGAACTCACAACACGCAGCGGCAACCGAAAAAGCGACTGCAGCGCAGACCACAGGCGCTCAGAGACCAAAGTAGGCTAGTAAGGGAATGGGGGCCTGCGCTCAGGCTTATGTCAAGCTTGAGCGCGGGACTGCTAGGGAACCGGGTAAGGCCGGGGAGGACGCTGCTTTCCTTCCGGGTGATCGTGATCGCGCTGCTGCCGCCGCTTGCGGTCCGCGGCGCGATCGGCTTGCCATTTTTCGTACAGCGTTTCTTGGTCAGGCCGCAAAAGCGCCCTGATCTTGGCCACTGAGGAATCATGGATCTGATCGGTTTCCCGCTTGGCCTCCGCATGGACCTGATCGAGTTGCGTCTGGTATTTATTGTGGATTTGGTTAAATGAGGCGAACTGGTCCTGATAGATCTTCTGCACCTCAACCAGTTGCTGATCGTCCAGCTTGACCGAATCCTTCAGGCTACCGACAATAAGCTTCCGGATTTCGTCAGGCGATTTTTTAGCTGGGGCGGACGCGTTTGTCACAATAGGCGGCGTGTTTTTTACGACATACAGCCGATACCCCACCGCACCCATAGCAGCTCCGCTGGCAAACACCAATAGCACCGAGAAGAATGCGGAAACCTTAGATCGTGGCATTGCGAAAGCTCACTTGCCCGATTCGTATTCCAGACGGGCGGGACTGACGAGTTCTGGAGCGACGAGCGGTTGCGCATCCGCCAGGACGTCCAGATATGTTTGGCTTGGTACCGCTTGGTTGGCATGCGGAACGTACATGTAGACGCTCAGCGCCACGGTGAGGGCCACCGCCGCTGCGGCGAACGCATTCGCCATCCGGCGGAAAGAGAACGTGAATGTCTGCCGCGATTCGATCTTCTGCCACAACGTGGGCATGAAGTTCGCGCTGGGCTCCGGAGTGGGGCACGCAGCGAACGCCCGGAATAGGGCGTCCAGCTTTTCCTCGTGATTGCCGCGCATCGGGGTCATTTCCTTTTTACCCTCGCCGGACCTATCCGGCATCCTCTTTTTTATCCGCCGCTCCAAAGGCCTTCAAAACCCGTTGCCGGGCCCGGAAGAGCCGAACCTTAAGAGCATTTTCGTTGACTTTGTAAATCTTTTCAAGCTCTTTTAGCGAGAGCCCTTCAACTTCTTTCATCATCAACAGGATCCGGTCCGCCTCGGAAACTGCGCCCAAGAGCGCATCCACGGATTCGCGGATCTTCTTATGATACTGATCCTCGTGCTCCGCCTTCCCCCCCGCCACAGCATCGGCCATGGTAACCTGCTGCTCCGACAGGTCGGACATGCGGTACTCTTGCCGTCTCTTCTGCTTCCGCAGATAATCATACGCGGCATTCTTGGTCAGTGTATACAGCCAAGGCTCGAAAACCTCCGCCGACCGTAGCTGGTCGAGAGAATAATACATCCGCACAAAAACTTCCTGCGCGACGTCCTCGACATCTTCCGTCCGGGCAATCAAATGACTGATATGCCCCAAAATCCGCTTCCGATACGCCAGTACGATTTCGTTGAACGCCCCGCTATCGCCCGTTTGAGCGCGCTTGATGACTTCAAAATCGACCAGCATCTATGCCGCACCGCTAACGGTTTCAGCATCCGGATGCTCTAATCGCTTCAAACAGAAAGGCGCAAACGACCCGGGACAGGTTACAACTCTTTGAGGGATAAAGACAAAACGGAATGAACGCGCATTAGCAACTTGTAACGTTCGCGTAGCCCGAACGGGCCATCCCTGGACGGGCCGTGCGAGCCGCTCCGCAGTCTCCGGAATGTTCATGCGCACCCCCATTATCGCCCGATGTACTTGGAAACGCACGCTTTTTACAAATCTTTGCAGCCTGCGCCGCCCTCTTGTTGCAGAACGTTACCATGGGGAAATGGCCGCCGGATTCTGTATCTATTGTGACGTTAGCTTGCCGGTACCGCTCGATCAGGTGTTTACCTATGCCCTACCCGAAACTCTGCGTCACCGCGTTCGTGAGGGCAGCCGGATAGTGGTCCCGTTCGGCGCCCGCAAATTAACCGGCGTAATTTTACGCTGCCACGATGATCCGCCGGAGATGAAGGCCCGTGAAGCTCTCCGGTTAATTGACTCCGAACCGGTGCTAAGCCGGGAATTGCTCGCCCTGGGGGAATGGATCGCCGGCTATTATTGCGCGCCCCTGGGCGAAGTCCTGCGAGGAATGTTGCCGCTGGCGTCCGAAATCCGCCGCGGCAAGATCTGGTCTCTAACAGATTCCGGGCGCGACGCGGCCCGGCAACTACTCCTCGATTCCTCACCGGACGACCCCGTATTGCAGGTGCTGCGCATGCTCGAAAAGCGTCCGCTCTCAGCCGCATACCTCGCTAAGGCGGTCCCGCTCGCCGATAAGGCGATTCGCGCCCTGGAGCGCAAGCGCTTCGTCGTCGCCGAACAGGTGCAAACCGAGCGCGACCCTTTGCGCGCGCCGGCAGATCGGCTGCGCATCGAACTGACGGGCGCGGCAAGACCCGAGATGAAATTGAATAAATCGGCGCGCGAACTCCTCGCATTTTTGGAGCTGCATCCGGGGTCGCATAACCTGAAAGAGGTCGAATCCGCGGTGAAGAACGCCAGCATCTCTGGGCGGTCGTTGGCGCGGATCGGCGCCGTGACGCTGAAACCGGAAGTGGCCGCTGTTTCCGCCGGGCAGGTCCGGGCGCGCCATTTGCTCAACCCCACGCAGCAGGCGGCCTTCGACGCCATCGCCGAAGGTATCCGCGCCAAGCAATACCGTACGTTTCTGCTGCACGGCGTCACCGGCTCCGGCAAAACCGAAATCTATCTCAACGCGATCGAAGCCACCGTGGCGGAAGGGCGCAGCGCGCTTTTGCTGGTGCCGGAGATTGCCCTCACGCCGGCCATGGCAGGCCAATTTTTCTCGCGCTTCGGCGATCGGGTGGCCATTCTGCATTCGGCATTCACAGACGTCGAGCGCTCCGAACAATGGCGGCGTATCCGCTCAGGCGACGCATCGGTGGTGGTGGGCACGCGCTCCGGCGTCTTTGCGCCGGTGCGAAACCTCGGGCTCATCGTGGTGGACGAAGAGCACGACGGCAGTTACAAGCAGGAGGAAACGCCGCGCTATAACGGACGCGATGTGGCCATTGTACGCGCGCAATCGGCCGGCGCCTGCGTCGTGCTGGGTTCCGCTACGCCCAGCCTCGAGAGCAGGTATAACGCCGAGCGCGGTAAATACACGCTACTGGAACTGCCTGGGCGGATTGAATCGCGGCCCATGCCGGCGGTCGAGCTGATCGATATGCGTCAGGAGTTTCTCGAATCCCGCAAACAGAACACGTTTTCCCGCAAGCTCATCGAGGCGCTCGGCGAACGTCTCCAAAAGGGCGAGCAGACCATCGTGCTGCTGAACCGGCGCGGCTTTTCGAGTTTTATCGCCTGCCGCGCCTGCGGTGAGCGCGTGCAATGCATGAACTGTTCTCTGACGTTGACCTACCATAAGCGCGACCGCCGCCTATTGTGCCATTACTGCGGCTATGCCGAGAAGGTTCCCGGCATCTGCCCGAAGTGCTCGAGCGAGCATATTAACTTTCTAGGCGTCGGATCGGAGCGGGTCGAGGAGGAACTGCATCGCGAATTTCCCACCGCCCGAATCGCGCGTCTCGACCGCGATACGGTCACCGGCAAGCGGCAGTACGAAACCATTCTCGAAGGCTTTCGCGAGAGGAATTTCGACATCCTCGCCGGAACGCAAATGATCGCTAAAGGGCACGACATTCCGAACGTGACGTTGGTAGGAGTCGTGTCGGCGGATATCGGCCTGGGCATGCCCGATTTTCGTGCCGGCGAGCGCACGTTTCAGTTGCTTACGCAGGTCGCGGGCCGCGCTGGGCGGGGAAGCATTCCGGGCGTGGTGCTGGTACAGACCATCAATCCCGATCACTACGCCATTCAGTTCGCCGCCGCACAGGATTACCAGGGATTTTACGAGAAAGAGATCCATTTCCGGCGCATGATGCGCTATCCGCCGTTTAGCGCGATGGCCAACGTACTGGTGCGCGACGCCAAACAGGAAGCCGCCATGCGCATGAGCTCTGAACTGGGGCTGATGATGACGCCACCACCGGAAAATCTGAAGATCATGGGACCCGCCGAAGCACCAGTGCCGCGGCTCAAGGCCGAATTTCGTTATCAGTTCCTGATCAAGGCCGCCAGCCGCAAAGCCCTCAACGAGTTGTTGCGTCAAATCCGGACTTTCGCCACGCAACGAAAGTGGAGCGCTACAGCCCTGACGATAGATGTCGATCCACTCTCGCTTATGTGAGCCCTACTCTCCGAAGAAATCAGCGGCCTGCCGCAGCGTTTCGTCCGCGTTCCCGGAAGACGATTCCAGCAATCGAACCTCGGGCTGGACCGGCGGACGCACTGCTTTCCCGTCTTTTACGCAAGCGTACGATCCTCCGAGATTCGACCTCATTCGCGCGGCCAGGGCCTCGGCCTCTTCCGCGTTGACGTCGAGCATGGCAACGAAGCCCTGCCCGCACCATCGCGCCACAACGGAAGCAGGCGGCAAGGTGTTGCGCAGCCGCCGGATCACTGCTCCGGTGAGTTCCTCCGCTACGGCCGGTCCGAATCGCGATGCCGATTGAAGAATTCCGTCGGCGCGCACCAGCAGTAACTGGCAGGTGGCATGGCCTTCACGGATGCGCTCTTCCATCTCCTGGCGTGGGAAAAGGCGCGTAAGCATGTCAACCGATGCGGCGCTCTCCAGCGCATCGATGCGCTTGTGCAGCATGCGGATCTCAATCATGAACTGCGATACGGCGAGTTGATGACGCTTGCGCACGCGGGTCAAACAGTCTTCGATGGTCTCAGCTGCCGAAAGCACGGTTTCGCGAATGCTGTCACAGTCGTCGCCAGGCGCGCGGCGAAGCGTGCGCAATGCGGCGCGAAGCTGGTCGCCCTGGTCGCCATCGCTCTCTCCCAGCGCTTCCAGAATTTCCGCCAGAGCGACCGCGGCGGAATTCAGGTCGCCGCGTAAAATGTTGAGATATTGTGAAGTCTTATCGCGGTAATCACGGAGTAGTGCACGTAGGGTTGCGCGGCTTTCCTCTAAGATTTCGGGGGAGCCGGAGATAACGCTTCGCGCCAGTTCTTCGAGATACTTGCGGTGCGGTTCAGTGAGTTCAGCCTCCAGATCGGCGGCGTAATGGGCGATGTTACGAATCGCGGAGACATAACAGTCCAAGGCGAGATTGCGAGGCTCATGGCAGAGTTCCGATTCAGTTGAAGCGCTGACGACATCAATCATAGTAACGGCAGTCCACTTCATTCATCGGCAATTGCGCACCGCCGCTTTAGGTCCGCGCTTGGTTGTGTGTCGTTTATTCAGCCTAATTTTTTCCCTTGAATTTTCTCTTTTTATTCGCCTACAATACGTTAGGGAGAATTATGGCGCTTACCAAGCGGCAAAAGGAGTTTTTGGATTTCTTCGCTAACTTCGTCGAGGAAAACGGCTACTGCCCAAGTTATGAAGAGATCGCCCGCGGCTTGACTCTAAGTTCGCTCGCCACCGTTCATAAACATGTCTGCGCGCTGGAAGCTAAGAACTATCTCCGGCGGGGTTTCAATCAGAGTCGCTCGCTCGAACTGGCGCCACGATATTTGCAGGAGCATCGGCGCGCGCGTCCGCACGCGCTCGAAGTTCCGTTACTTGGCCGCATCGCGGCTGGCGCTCCCGTCGAATCGGTCGAACAACGCGAGGTCTTAAACTTTGCGGATTTCGCAGGCAACGGCAACACCTTCGCTCTGGAAGTGCGCGGCAATTCAATGATCGAAGACCATATCTGCGACGGCGACATGATCTTACTGGAACGCGTCGCCCAAGCGCGCGACGGCGAAGTGGTGGTGGCGTTGGTGGCCGGAAGCGATGCTACGCTCAAGCGGCTTTATAGGGAACCCGGCGACATGATCCGCCTTCAACCAGCGAACGCGGCAATGAAACCAATCGTAGTTCCGGGACGGGATGTGCAGGTGCAGGGCCGACTGCTGGCTGTGTTACGAAAGTATAAGTAACGTCTAAGTTGAGTTACAACGTGACAGGCGTGCGCTGGCGTAATTCCGCCTCCGCGCGCAGCCAATCTTGCTCCGGATTACCTTCAGAACATCCGCGCTCTACCCAATAAGTGTACGCAAGCGCCGCGATGTCCTGCTGAGTTGGTAAGAAATCGACTGCCGATTCGCGGGAAGTGAAGGTTGCAGATTCAATTTCTGTTTCGGTTATCGTGTCGGCAATGAGCTGCGGCGTCGCAATTTCAGCTTGCGATTCGGGTTGAGCGATGCTGCGTTTCCGTTGCGTTTCCGCGGCTTTGCGCCTTGCGGGAGCTGCGCCCGAAGCCGTGATGTTGATACCAGTTTCGTTCTTGCGAAGTCTTGCCATTTGAGTTATCTCGTCTCTTAGTTATGAATCACTCCATTCTAGCGAAGCTGCGGCAAATGTGTAATCAATTCTTTCTATATATTCGATTACCAATGTGTCTCAAAATCCAAAAAATGCGTTTACACCCGTTGCGCTCCGATGGACTATAGTGTTGGTAGATTGCGAGCGACTGTTACTCTCGCCCTGTGGTTGCTGGCGGCGATGCCGCTGACGATTGCGGCCCCTGCTTCCAATGCGCCGCGCTCACAGCCTAAAGCGGTCTTTGCCGATATCGGTGGCATGGTTCATCCTGTCACCACGGAGATTGTTTCGAGCGCCATCGAAATGGCAAAGCGGGATGGCGCGTCCGTAATTGTGCTGCGCCTCAATACTCCAGGCGGACTGATGGATGCCATGCGCGACGCCATCCAACTGATCCTCGGATCTCCTATTCCCGTGATCACTTATGTGGCGCCCAGCGGCGGGCGTTCGGCTTCCGCCGGATTCTTCATTCTGGAATCGGGTGACCTTGCCGCTATGGCGCCGGGTACAAACACAGGCGCTGCGCACCCGGTGGCAATGGGCGGAGATATGGACGCCGTAATGAAAGAAAAGGTGGAGAACGACGCCGCGGCATACATGCGCAGCATCTGCACCAAACGTGGACGCAACGCGGCGCTGGCGGAAACGGCGGTGCGCGAGAGTAAATCGTTCACCGAAGCCGAAGCCATGAATCAGCATCTGATCGATCTCATCGCGCCTAACGATCGCGCTCTGCTCGATGCAATCGACGGCCGCGCCATAACACGCTTCGATGGAACCACCGCGACGCTGCACACCGCCGGCGCCTCAATCGAAACCTATGAGCCCTCATGGCGGCAGAAGATCGTGTCCGCCATCGCAGACCCCAACATCGCGCTGATCCTGCTGATTGTGGGCGCCCTCTGCGTATATATTGAGTTCACGTCGCCGGGTCTGATAGCGCCCGGCGTAATCGGCGCGATTTGCGTTCTGCTCGGGCTTTCGGCGTTGTCGGTGCTGCCTATTAGCTGGTTAGGCGCGGGCCTCCTGGCGCTTGCTTTCACGCTTTTCGTGCTGGAGGCGAAGTTTGCTTCGCATGGCGTGTTGGCCGTGGGGGGCGCCATATCCATGGTTCTGGGCGCGGTCATGCTTGTCGATAGTCCCTTGCCCGAGATGCGCATTCATTGGGCAACGGCCATCGGCATCACCATTCCATTCGCCGCCATCACGGTCTTCCTGCTTTCGCTCGCGCTGCGTGCGCGCCGTATGAAGGTGGATACCGGCGCAGAGGGGATGATTGGAGAAGTGGGTGCGGCCATCACCGAACTGGCGCCGGCGGGCAAAGTCTTCGTGCACGGCGAATATTGGGATGCCATTTCGCTGCGGCCCGCCGCCCAAGGCGCGCGCGTCAAAGTCACGGGCATAAACAATCTGACACTCACGGTGGAACCTGTTCCTGATCGTTCTGGAGGCTGAAAATGAGCGGCGCCGCATTAGTCGTAATAGCAATTTTGATTCTTTATCTGATGAGCTCCATCAAGATTCTTCGCGAATATGAGCGGGGCGTCATCTTTCGCCTCGGCCGCGTGCTTCATGAGCCCAAAGGACCGGGCGTAATCCTGGTCTTCGCGCCTATTGATCGCATCGTGCGCATCTCCCTGCGCGTCGATACGCTTGAGGTGCCTTCGCAGGACGTGGTCACCAAAGACAACGTCACGCTCAAGGTGAATGCGGTGGTCTATTTCCGCGTCATCGAACCACGCCTGGCGGTGATCGAAGTCTCCAACTTTCTTTACGCCACTTCGCAGCTTGCCCAAACCACGCTGCGTAGCGTGCTCGGAGAAGTGGCGCTCGACGAATTGCTCAGCGAACGCGAGAAACTCAACGTACGGCTGCAATCGATTCTCGACCAACACACTTCGCCCTGGGGCGTGAAGGTAACCATGGTCGAAGTCAAGCAGGTGGATCTGCCGGAGCAGATGATTCGCGCCATCGCGCGCCAGGCCGAAGCGGAGCGCGAAAAACGCGCCAAGATCATCCATGCCGATGGCGAATATACGGCGGCAGAGAAACTGGCCATGGCGGCGGAAGTGATCCAGCGGCAACCGGCCGCAATTCAGTTACGATACTTGCAGACGCTGGTCGATATCGGCGCGCAGAACAACACCACCATTGTCTTCCCGCTGCCAATCGATATAATTACTACTTTGGAGCGCGCTCTGGAGCGAACTGGGAAGTGAAGAACAAGGAAACCGGCGAATTTGAGCTGGTGGTTGGCAATGGCCAGATCATCAGTGGATTTTTTATTCTGGCATTGCTCCTGGCCGTATTTTTCGCCATGGGCTTTATCGTGGCGCGCGCCAAATACCAGCAGGAACCGGCAACGACAACAGCCGCGGCGTCGACATCGCCTGAACTGCGGCAACCGGCGTCCACGCCCCCTCAGCCCCCAGCCGAGGCAAAGAATGAGCCACCCGCGCAGGATAGCGCGCCTCCCGTCGCTGACTCCGCGCCCCCCCAGCGCCTTGCCGAAACCAAAGCCGAACCCAAGCTGGAACCCGCTCCCGCGGATGCCGCGCAGGGCAGCTACTGGCAGATCATCGCGACCAAAGATCCATCGGGCGCGCGTGCCCTGCTGCAGAGCATGAAGGATATGGGACTTCCGGCTTCGCTGAGCCCTGGCCCGAATGATACAACGCGTGTTTTGGTAGGCCCCTACACCGACAACGCGACTATGGCGAAGGTCAAGACACAGCTTGAAAATGCCGGCCTGCATCCCCTGAAGCACACACAGTGACTCCGCCTCTGGTACGAATCGGCGGGGAACCGCCCTCCGCCTCCCCGCGCCCGCGTCTGCCGGAGTGGGCGCGCAAGAGCCACACCCATTTTGAATCGCTGAACAACCTCAAAACCGGACTGCGCAGCCTCAACCTGCACACTGTTTGCGAATCCGCGCGCTGCCCGAATATTCACGAGTGCTTCCATCGCGGCGCGGCGACTTTCATGATTCTGGGCAATTATTGCACGCGGGGCTGCGGCTTCTGTTCGGTACCGAAAGCGAATCCGCGCAAGCAGGACATGCGCCTCGACCCGGCCGAACCCGCCAACGTGGCGCGCATGGCGGCCTCGCTCAATCTGCGCTACGTGGTAATCACCAGCGTGAACCGCGACGACCTGGACGACGGCGGTTCCCACCATTTCGCCGACACCGTTCGCGAGGTACGCCGCGCCCTGCCGGAGGCCCGCGTCGAAGTGTTGACGCCGGATTTTTGCGGTGATCTCGAAGCCGTGGCGCACGTCCTCGACGCCGGACCGCACGTCTTCAACCACAACATGGAAACCGTGCCGCGGCTTTACCGGCGCGTGCGACCGCAGGCCAACTACCAGCAATCGCTCGACGTGCTGGCCTTCGCGCGCCGGCAGGCGCCCGGCACACTGACGAAATCGGGCTTCATGGTTGGTCTGGGCGAAACTGAAGAGGAAGTGCACGCGCTCTTGCGCGATCTGCGCGCGCACCATGCCGATGTCGCGACTATCGGCCAATATTTACAGCCCACGCGGCGCAATCTGCCGGTGGCGGAATACGTTGAGCCCAGCCGGTTCGAGGCCTATCGCGATTATGGCCTGGCGCTCGGCTTTCAAATGGTTTTCAGCGGGCCGCTGGTGCGCAGTTCCTACATGGCCGACGCCGTCGCGGAGGCCGCCGCCGAGTCTCGCTCCTCCTCCGGTTCCGCATGCTGAACTGGTTGTTGTCGCTGGCCACCGGCGGCCTGCTGATCTTCATTTTTCCGCGCTTCAACATTGCGTGGCTTGCGCCGTTCGCGCTTGCGCCGCTGCTAATCGCCGTCGCACGTGAGCCGCGTCCTTTTTGGCGCTTCCTGATGGGTTGGGCGTGCGGCATCGTCTTTTGGTTTGGCGTCTGCTATTGGATTCAATTCGTGCTCTCGTTTCACGGCGGCCTGGGCGATCCTCTGGCCTGGGTGGTTTTCATGTTGTTCAGCCTGGCGAAGGGATTGCACATGGCCGCATTCGCGCTGCTTGCCGGTATCCTGATGCGGCGATGGTGGGCAATCCCTGCCGTGGCCGCACTGTGGGTGGCAGTTGAGGTCACGCATGGGCCCCTGGGATTTGCATGGCTCACTCTGGGCAACGCCGGAATCGATATGGGCGTTCCCCTGCGCCTGGCGCCTTTCGCCGGCGTCTACGGCATCTCTTTCATCTTCGCCGCGATGTCGACTGCCGTTGCTCTAATCGCATTACGCCGCCCGCGCTTCGAGTTGCTATGGCTTGCGGCGCTGCCGTTTCTCACGTTCCTGCCGGTGATGCCGGATGCCCGCCATGCCACCGAAACTGCACTCTTATTGCAGCCGGATGTTTCGGAAACCGAAGAGTGGAATCCAGATTCGGTAATCCGGCTGGAACGCGAGCAAGCCTTGCAGACTCTGCGCGGCGTGATGGCGGCCGGTCAGCATCCGCCCGAAATTGTCGTATGGCCGGAAGAGCCGGCCCCGCTCTACTATTATCAGGACCCGCAATTCCGCGACGTTGTGGACCAACTTGCACAGGGCACGCATGCGTATCTATTGATCGGAACCGTAGCGCGTACGTCCAAGGGCGAACCGACCAACTCCGCGGTGCTGGTGTCGCCCGAAGGCAAGCCGCTCTCGCGCTACGACAAGGTGAATCTGGTGCCATTCGGCGAATATGTGCCATGGCCCTTCGGCTTTGCCAACAAGATCTCCACCGAAACCGGCGATTTCGCGCCCGGCAAGCAGGTAGTGGTGTCGCCAATGGGCACGCACCAATTAGGCACGTTCATCTGCTACGAATCCGTTTTCCCCAACTTCGTCCGCCAATTCGTCAAAAACGGCGCCGATGTGCTCTTCACTATCTCGAACGACGGCTGGTTCGGCAAGAGCGCGGCGCGCGAGCAGCATCTCGCTATCGTACGCATGCGCGCGGCGGAGAATCGGCGCTGGATTCTACGCGCGGCGAACGATGGAATCACAGCTACCATAGACCCGGCGGGACGCGTCCTGGGCCATCTACCGCTCTATGCGGAAGGAACGTCGTATACGGGTTTTAACTTCATTTCGCAGCAGACGTTCTACACCCGCTTCGGCGATTGGTTCCCGGGGCTGTGCGCGGTAATCGCGCTGGCGTGCCTGATTGCTACGCTCGCGCAAAAGCGCGAATCTCGACAATCCGCGACGTCGTAATCGGCGGCATTTCGTGGACGTGAAATTCAAGATGCATGCCTCGCCCGATGAAGTGTTCCTTCAGCATGCTGCCGCCCCAGGTCGATCCGTGTATGCGCGCCGGCGCCGGTTCCGGGCAGAACACGGGATGCCCTGAAATCCACGCTTCGTTCCAGCTCTGGCTGACGATGGTGTACACGCGATTTTGCGTCTGAATCTCGAGCACCGTACCGGGCGCCACGCAATGCAGATGAACTCCACCTTCGATCTCCGACTGGATCATGTTGCGATTGACGGTTTCGCTGAGGTGGGGGTTGGGTGGGCACACTGGCGGTGGCTCCCCATGCGCACTGGTGTCAGTAAATCCCGGCAGAGTGTGAGCTCCCAACCTGATTCTACGCTATCTGCAAACGCCAGGCTAGTGTCGAACCGCACGGAATCACCCGCTCTGCTAGGATTAACCCAATGTCCTCGGGTTTGCGCTTCGAATGCCAGCCGGGCTGCACCGAATGTTGCACCCAACGCGGTTTCGTCTATCTGACCGAAGCCGATGTGGAGCGCGCGGCGGCATTTCTCAACATGACGCCTTGCGCCTTCGAGCAGAAATACGTTTTCCGCAGCAAACATCTGCGCCGTTTGCGCATCTCGCAGGAAACTCGCTGCTTCTTCCTCGCCGATGGCGGATGTGTCATTCACGCCGTGAAGCCGACCCAATGCCGCATATTTCCCTACTGGCCGGAACTACTCAAGAGCAAGCGCGCGTGGAAGAAGACGGCGCAGTATTGTCCCGGCATCGGCAAAGGCCCTCTGATTCAAATCAAGTCGGCTCGCGCCCAGGCCGAAGAAATGCGCCAGGCGTATCCCCAGCTTTATTGAGTGCCCATCGGCGCGGCCAACTTGTCCTTGGCTCTACTGAACATGATCGGGAAAGGAAAATACCGGATCGAGATCCACCGGGATATTCGAAGTACCGGCCAGGGCCTTTTGCAGCTCGCCTGGAATCTGATCGTACTTAGTGAACCACGCCTCCGCTCCCGCGCGATCGCCCGTGTCTTCCATTTCCAGCAAATGTTTGCAAAGCTGCTCCAATACAGCAGGCATGCGCGCGTAATTGATGACGTAGCGTCCATTTGCCATAGTCAGCGCGCCGTTCTGTTGCAAATAATTAAACTCCATCATCTCCGCACGGCCATGCGCTTCGCCCGTTCCGAATCGTAGCGTGCGAAAAATACCGGCCACGTAGGACGCGTAATACTCCGGTAGCCGGTCTTTCGAAAGCGCGCCGTGATCCACCAGCCACTTCAGCCCGAACATCCCGGTCACGTCCGCTTTTGCTTCTTCCAGTCCCGAATACGCGGGGCCGATAGCCTCGCGCACATCGATCTGCTTGCCGCCGCGGCGCGCAAACGCCGGGCCCAGCTCATGCGAAATCTCGTGCAGCAGCGTGGACGCCAGATACCCCTCCGCCGATGCCTTCGCTGCCTGGTCCGCCCGCATCAGAATTTGCGCAATCGGCAGAATGACATCCTCCACCCGCGCGTCCATGAAATTCTTGAAGAAGATCTTCTTGGTGCCCTTCTCCTGGTGGATGCGCGGATCGTTGGGCAGATTATCCGCCACCGCCTGGTATCCGTGCCGCAAATCACCCGCGCGATAAGGAGCGTCCATCACTTCCATCGGTGTGAGATGCCCGTGCTTGGAAGGCTTTGCTGCCGCATCTACCGGCAGCGCGTCCTGAATGTCGGGAACATACTTCTGATACACCGCCAGCTTCTGGCTTTCCTCTTCGTCACGAATTAGGATCGACGCCCCATAGGATGTCTTTACGCCCAGCAGATCGTCCAGATAAGTCTCATACGGCGCGAAGATAATGTCGATCTTCGGATTTTGCAGATCGAGCCACGCCAGGTCGCTCGCATAGTAGTTATCGCTCAACAGCGCGTCCGCGCGAAGCTTCAGGAACTTCGCGAATGCCGGGTCAGTGGTCAGCGCCGCCGCGTCGCGCAAATCGCGCGCCATCGGCTCGAGAAACTGTTTGTATCGAACGTGATACGGCGTCGTCGTAAGCACCCCGTTGCGCCGCTCCACCACCGTATAGGAACTGTAGATTGCAGCTTTGGCGGCGGGGTGCTGGGCCACGTAGCGCTCGATCTGCTCGCGCGTCATCCCTTTGGGATAGAGTTCGTGCCCCGGAGGCATCGGCTCCGTACCAACAAACGGCGCGTTGGCGTCGAGCAGATCCCATCGGCTTCCCATGATGGTGAGCAACTCCTTGATGGTTTTGTCCTTGGTAGTCTTGTAGAGCGTGAGCCCGGCAAGATCGCTTTGCCGCCAGTAGATGCTATCTAACAGGCGGCAGGCATCCACCAGTCTGTCGACGACGTTGATTTCCGCCGGCGACAAACCTTTGGATTGGAAAGGCATCGCCACCTCCTTCCATTGCGCAAGACGCGCCGCAGGCGTCCGGGCAGTCTGCGCGAAGACAATAGAAAGAGTGCAAATCGTAAGCAGAATTTTCCGCATGCAGTTACGCGATCACTTAACCAGCTTGAATGCGAATAGCGTATCCCCCGCCGCGGCGAGCAGATATTGGCTTCCATCCAGCATGTAAGTCGACGGTCCGTTGCTAACCATCGACCCCGTGTGGAAATGCCACAGGATCTTGCCATTGGAGGGATCGAAGGCCAGAAGATTTCCTGACGGATCACCCGTGAACAGCAATTTGCCGGCAGTCGTCAAAATGCCTGGAAACGCGTTGCCAAAGCCACCGCCGGGGTATTTGTGTTTCCATACCGGGTTGCCGGTCTTATAATCCAGCGCCACCAGAATCGGCTCCGAGAAACCGCCCCCCATGCCGCCGCCATAGCCCTGTGGTTCGGCATCGGTATCGGTCAGGTACCCAATGCTATAACCTTCTTTGGCGTTCACATAAAAGAGTCCGGTTCCTGTATCGAAGCTGGGCGCAGGCCAGTTCGTCGCGCCGCCACCCGGCGTATCGATCAAAGACCCATCCACCGTTGGCGCCTTAGCCGGATCGGGAATCGGCTGGCCCTTCGCATCCAGCCCCTTCATCCAGTTCACGCCCACGTATCCTTTGGTCACAAGATCCTTGCCGTTCGTCCGGTCCAACACCGTGAAGATGCCGTTGCGCGCCGCCTGCGCCAGCATCTTACGCGGCTGGCCGTTCCACATGGCATCGAACAGGACGGGCGTTTCCACGTTGTCCCAATCATGCGTATCGTGCGGCGAGGGCTGGTGATACCAGACCAGTTTTCCGGTATCCGGATTGAGCGCTACGATCGACGCCGTCCACAGATCCGCGCCCTCTCGGCCTTGGCCCGCAAAGACAGGATTCGGATTGCCCGTGCCCCAGTAAATCAGGTTGAGTTCAGGGTCGTAAGTGCCGGACATCCACGTCATCCCGCCGCCGTGTTCCATCGCCTGCGCATTGGGCCACGTCGCAGCCCCCGCTTCTCCCGGGCGCGGCGTGGAGTTCCAGTGCCACTGCGGATCCCCGGTTTCCGGGTCGCGCGATTCGAGAAATCCCGGCATATCCATGGCATCTCCGCCCACGCCCACCAGGATGTGATTTTTTACCACCAGCGGCGCCGACGTGCAGAAATATTGCATACGCTCGTCCGCAATTTTCTTGCGCCAGCGCTCTTTGCCGTTGTTTGCATTGAGGGAAATGAACCAGCAATCGGGCGTCATCAGATACAGCCAATCGCCATACATCCCGAATCCCCGGTTGCCTACCAGATGGCCGCCTTTGTCCTGCCAGGAAAAAGTCCAGATCTGCTCCCCGGTACGCGCATCAATGGCCCAGGCGTGGTCCGGAATAGTGAAGTAGAGAATGCCATTCACCAGCAGCGGCGTGGATTTAATGTCCGGATTGCCCACGCCACGCTGCGGACCAATTCCCGCAATGCGGTAGAACCACGCCAAAGAGAGACGGCCGATGTTCGATTGATCGATTTCGGTGAGTGGGCTGTACCGGCGTCCTGAGTAATCGCCGTTATAAGTCGCCCAGCTATCCGTGGCTGGTTTAAGCAGTGCTTGCGGATCAAGGGTCTGCGCGGCGAGCAGCGAGGTAACTACAAACGGAGTCAGGAATCTCATTTCAGTGTCACCAGATAGGCGGTCAGGTTGTGCATGTCGGCGTCCGTATACTTGGCAAGCAATTCGCGATGTCCAACCAGCTTGTCCTCGATTTCAAGCTGCACCCGGTCGCGCGGCCAGGCGCGGTAGCGCCCGTTTGCGTCGAATATCGACACGTTCACGTCGTCGAGTTGTTTCACCGTACCGGCAATGCGCTCGCCCGATGGCAAAACCACCGTGACCTTCCGTGCGGCCGCGCCACCGCGCCCGGCCGGCCATACAAAGCGATTCTGCAGCGCGTCCGGCGCCCCGTACTTGCTACCCACGTGCGCCAGGTCCCCCGTCACCGAATGGCACGCCGCGCACTTCTCTTTGAAGTAAGCCTCGCCCGCCTTGGCGTTGCCAGTGCCCACGTTGAGGCGTTTATACAGGCCGCGGTTGGCAACCAGTTCCACCTGTAGATGTAGAAATTGGGCAATATCGTAAATCTGGGCGGGTGTGAAGTTAGGGAAGGCCGGCATGCCTTTATCCGGAACTCCCTTCCCCAGCACCTGTCCAATCGCCTCGCCCTTCTCGTCATGCAGCACAATGGCGGAGCGAACCAGGTTCGGACCCTCTGCGCCCCTGGCCTTTTCGCCGTGACAAAAGGCGCAATTTGGCGCATAGAGTTTCTCGCCCCGCGCCGCCGCGGCCGCATCCGGGGCGGGTCCCAGACCTAGAAAATCACGCGTATTGCCGCGCCCCCCGCCGCGTCCTGCTGGCGGTATATCGTCCTGGGCGAAAAGAAGCGGAGCGAACAGCAAGAGCAAAGAGGCGGAAAATTGCGTTTTACGGCGCACGTTGGCTTTTACCTGGCCTTTCGCATAAGATACCTCATCCCACGTTCCACGGCGCCAAGAAACTTCTTGACCTGTCTACCGCTTCAGGGTTCAAACTGAAATCGATGACGGTGACCGCACTCGCACGCGCCGCGGGATTAAGCCGCGGCACGGTGCTCTATTACGAATCCATAGGGCTGCTTCGCAAGGCGAAACGCAGCGGCGCGAACTATCGCCTTTACAGCGAAGGCGACGTTTCCCGGCTTTGCCAGATCTGCATCTATCGGGCCGCCGGACTCACTCTCGCCGATATACGCGCCGCGCTGGACCGGCCGGCGGACGATTTCGCCGCCATTCTGGACCGCCGCATGGCGAGCATCGGCGCGGAGATCGAACGGCTGCGAGGGCAGCAGCGCGTCATTGCGCGAATGTTGCAACAAACCGGAAAGTCGAGGAGAAAAGAGATGCTCAGCAAAGAAAAATGGACGAAGGTAATGCGCGATTCAGGGTTTTCAGACGACGATATGCGTCGCTGGCATGCCCAGTTTGAGAAAGATGCGCCAGAAGATCACGAAGAGTTCCTGCGGTTCCTCCGCATTTCCGATGAGGAGGTGAAGAGGATTCGTGAATGGAGCCGGGCAGCGTAGCGTTACGTCTCACCGCGGCGAAACATCACTGATCGGTAGGCTTCTGGCCGAATCGTCGGCCAGTGAACCTATCCCACCGAACTCCACTTGAGCAAGCTGGTGCAAGGACGGGTCAGCGGGTCGTCGAAATGATTCGGGCTGACGCGCAAAGCGTAGCCTACGCGGCCCGTCCACTCGGGCACGATGTCTTTTCCGAACACTGCCACCGTTCCATTCTGCTCAATGGATGGCAGCACCATCACTTCTGTCTCTTCCAGATGTCCGTTGCTGTCGACGCGTCCCAGGACGACTTCGACGCGTACGTCGCCAGGAGTGAGACCGGCCAGATCGATCGCGGCGCGCACTGGAACGGGCTTCCCGCTAACCACCGGGCCAGGCTGCGCCGGAGGGGCGCCGGCCTCCACGAAGTGCACCCTGTCCCAAAGTTCGCGCACCCGGCTGTTCCATTTCGCTTTGTCGCGGACCAGCGCATAGTTGGCATCTTGCGCCCGCATGTGTTGGCCATGGGCCGGCTCGTAAAGCTCGGCCATGTACTCTCGCACCATACGCCGGCAATCGAAATGTGGGCTGATGTAGGTGAGCGATTGTTTCATACGGCGCGCCCATTCGCGCTGCGTCTGTTCCCTCCGCTCATAAAACATGGGCACGATTTCGTTTTCCAGCAGATAGTAGATCGCACTGGCGTGAAGGCCGTCCTGATCGTCCGAGTACGGTTCGCGCTCGCCGATAGCCCAGCTTCCAGACCGTTCGTATGCCTCGTCGAACCAGCCGTCGAGAATGCTTAGATTGAGCACGCCATTAATGGCCGCTTTCATTCCGCTGGTGCCGCACGCCTCTTCGCCGCGCCGCGGATTATTTAGCCACAGGTCGACGCCCTGAATCATTTCGCGTCCGACCTTCATGTCGTAGTCTTCCAGAAACACCACGTGCTTCCATAGCTCTGGATCGCGCGAAAGCTGCACAATCTCGCGAATGAAGCTTTTCCCCGGCTGGTCCTTCGGATGAGCCTTGCCCGCGAGCACAATCTGCACGGGCTTTTCCTTGTTCAGCAGAATGCGCTTCAGCCGCTCTACATCGCGGAAGAGCAAAGTCGCGCGCTTGTAAGTCGCAAAGCGGCGCGCGAAGCCGATTGTGAACGCATTCGGATCCAGCACTTCATTGGCGCGGCGCACCTCGCCGGCCGAAGCCTGCCGCCGTACCGCCGCCTGATGCTGGCGCATACGTACGAAATTGACTAGACGCCGCTTTCGCCTTCGGTGCACGTCGACCAGTTCTTCGTCCGGAATATCGCGAACCTGCTCCCATATGGCCGTGTCGTTGAAACGCTCGCGCCAATCCGGCTGCAGGTATTGATCGTAAAGCGAGGCCAGGTCGCCATTGAGCCAGCTCGGCAGGTGCACCCCGTTGGTGATTGAGGTGATCGGAACCTCCCACACCGGAAGCTGCGGCCACAAATCATGGAACATTTCCTGCGAAACCTGGCGATGCAGCTTGCTGACGGCGTTGCGGTAGGCCGACGTGTTTAGCGCCAGCACCGCCATGGAAAAACGCTCGTCGCGATTCTGAGGGTCGCGCCGCCCAAGCGCCATTAACTGCTGGAAATCGACGCCGGTATCCGCGCAGTAATGCGAGAAATAGTGATACATCAGGCCCGGATCGAAGAGGTCGATTCCCGCCGGGACGGGCGTGTGCGTGGTGAAAACATTGCTCGAGCGGGCCGCCTCCACGCTCTCTTCAAACGTCAGCTTCGCGTCGCGCATATAAACGCGCACTTGTTCCAGTGCCAGAAACGCCGAGTGGCCTTCGTTCATGTGGAACACGGTGGGCTTAAGTCCCATCGCTTGCAGCGCGCGCATGCCGCCGATACCAAGCACGATCTCCTGCCGGATGCGGGTATCGATATCGCCGCCATAAAGAGAATCCGTAATATCGCGATCCTGCGGCAGAACATTCTCGGGAATGTTGGTGTCGAGCAGGTAAAGCGTGATGCGGCCCACGTCAAGCTTCCAAACCTGAATGTAGACTTCACCCGAAGGAAGCTTTACCGTGACCTTAAGGTCTTCGCCGGAGGCGGTCTTAATAGGGACGATCGGCAGCGTGTAGAAGTCGTTTAGCGGATAGCGCTCTTGCTGCCATCCATCCGGATTGAGAAGCTGACGGAAATAGCCTTGCTGATAGAGCAATCCCAGCCCGATCAGGGGATAATCTTGGTCGCTGGATGATTTCAAATGATCGCCCGAAAGCACGCCCAGCCCGCCCGAATAAACCGGTAGACATTCCGTAAGGCCATATTCCGCCGAGAAGTAGGCGATCAGCTTGCCATCGCCCTGCGGCGGGGCTTTGCGAGTGCGCGAATCGTAGGTGCCGCAGGCATTCCGGTACAGCGACATGTAGCGTGGATCGGCTGCGGCGTGATGCAGCGCCGATTGCGATACGCGCCCCAGCATCAGCACCGGGTTGTATCCGCACTCTTGCCAAAGGTTGGGGTCCAGACGGCGGAAAAGCGCGCGAATTTCCGGCTCCCAGCTCCAGAGGATGTTATAAGCCAACTCTGTCATACGAGCGAGTTGGGGGGGAAGTGCGGGCCTTACCAAAAATTCCCGGATAGGCTGAATGTGAAACGGCATACCGTAGCGAACTTAACCAATCTAGCAGAGATGCGGCTCCACTTTCCGTACAAGAGCCCCATCGGAACGCGATCGTGGGCTATTACTTTGGAGCTATTCCCGTGCTCGGCACAGGCGCTCAGGTATATTCGAAGAGAGGAAGGAGAGCATATGAGTTTGGCTCAAAAACATTGCGTCCCATGCCGCGGCGGCGTGCCGCCTCTCGCAGGCGCCGAATTGGAAAACATGAAAGCGCAGGTCCTGGGGTGGCAGGTGGTGGATGGTCACCACTTGATGAAGAGCTTCGCTTTTCCCGATTTCCGGACCGCCCTCGATTTCGTCAACCGCATCGGCGAGATCGCGGAACAGGAAGGCCATCATCCCGATATCTTCCTCGCATGGGGAAAAGTCGAAGTCAAAACGTGGACCCACAAAATCAATGGGCTAACCGAGAGCGATTTTATTCTCGCTGCCAAGATCGATCAGTTGCACGCGCCAATCGAAGCGAACACATAACGCTTTCATGCCCATCACGCTTCTGCTTGACGCAATCCCGGAATACGCCAAGGATCTGAAGGCGAACCTCAACACAGTGCTCGGCCAGCCGGAACTCTCCGCGCAGCAGGCTTGGGGGACGGCAGTCAGTTGCGCCATCGCAACCAGAAGTTCCCGTGTGGCTTCGGTAATCTCCGCCGAAGCCGCACAGCATATGGACGCCCGTGCCGTCTCCGCGGCCAAAACCGCCGCCGCCCTCATGAGCATGACGAATATCTATTACCGCTTCCACCACCTGAGCGGCAATCCGAAATACGGCGAAATGCCGGCCAAACTGCGCATGCAAGGCCTGCGCACCCACGGTGGCGACCCGCTGGATTTCGATCTCTGGTGCCTCGCCGTTTCGGCCATTAACGCATGCGAAGGCTGCGTCAGAGGCCACGAACGCGCCCTTCGCGAAAACGGCATCGGGGAAGAGAAAATACTTGCCGCGGTTCGCATCGCCTCCGTCATCTTCGCGGTTGCGGCAGTGATAGAAGCCGAGGCGTTGGAATCGGCAAAGCCTACGGCTGCTGCATAGCCTTCTTGCGATCTTGCTCGATCCGGTTAATGTAGCGCAGGGTCTCCGAATACGGCGGAATCCCCCGATACTTCTGCACCGCTCCCGGACCGGCATTGTATGCCGCCAACGCGTGCCACAAAGCGCCGTCGTACTTCTCCAACAGATCGCGCAGGTAGCGCGCCCCGGCATCCGCGTTCTGCGCCGGATCGCGCGGATCCGCTCCTAACGTTTGGGCCGTCCCCGGCATAAGCTGCATCAGCCCGATCGCGCCCTTGGGCGAAACCACGCCGGGCTGAAACCCGGACTCTACCTTCATCACGCTACGAACCAACCAGTGCGGCAACCCATACTTATCCGCCGCGCGATCCGCCAGGTCGGAAGGCGTAAGCGCAAGCGGCGCCATTAGCGGCGCCACAGCCATCGGGGCCGCAACAGCGGTCGCCGGGACCGGGGGCGTCACGGACGCGGCCACCGGCGGAATATAGTCGTCCTCTTCGAACCGCGCCACCTTGGCCGCGCTCATCTCCGCTTTAGAATCACCCATATAGAGGAGCACTCGGTCTCCCGACAGCTCGTGCCGGTCGATGTGCATGCGCGCTCCGTTGGCAAGCACGGCATACTCCCCGCCCAACGCGGCAGAGCTTAGAGACAAAAATAACGCGATGAAACGCATCCGTTCCCACTATTGTGACGCAACCGGCCGTGTTCTCGTTTAAAAGAAATACCCAACGTTGGCTATCTATAATGGACAGGCTATGTTTCCTTACGATCCCGCGCTGGTAGCCGCCGTTCAGACGCCGCCGCAATCCATCCCCGACGTGCTGCGTACCATGCAGACGATTGACGCCACGTGCATCGATGCCGACGGCCTCAAGTGGTTCAACTGGCTTTATCTTCAAGTAACCAGCGCCGTCGAAGCGCGTGTTTCCGCCGGAGGATTCGCCGATCGATCCTGGCTGGCCGAACTCGATGTCCAGTTTGCGCGGCTCTATTTTGAAGCTCTCGGCGCGGCGCTGGCTGGCGCTCCATCCCCCGGATGCTGGCGCGCGCTTTTCGATTCCCGCGCCAACGTAAGGATCGCTCGCATTCAATTCGCTCTCGCCGGCATCAACGCCCACATCAACCACGACCTTCCCGAAGCACTGGTTGCGACATGCCAGGTAACGAACACTACGCCCCAGCACGGAAATACGCAGTACCGCGATTACACCGCCATCAACACTACTCTCGATGCCATCATCGAGCCAGCCAAGCAGACGCTGAATGTCCGCCTTCTCGGCGACCAGCTCCCGGCCGTCTCGCATTTGTGCGATTTGATCGCCGCGTTCGGAACCAGTGCGGCCCGGGAAAAGGCCTGGCAGAATAGCGAGGTGCTTTGGCATCTGCAAGACGTCCCCGCGCTTGCCTCAGGCTTCATGGACGCCCTGGATGGCATCACTACGTTCGCGGGCAAAGCCCTGTTGGTCCCTGTGCCCTAAAACTGCGGTGCAAGAGACGCTATCGTAGTGATTTCATGTCGACATATGACGCAATAATCGTCGGCGGCGGTCACAATGGCCTGGTTACCGCGGCCTACCTCGCGCGCGCCGGCCGCAAAGTGCTGGTGCTCGAACGCCGCGAATTGTTGGGCGGTTGCGCGGTCACCGAAGAGGTCTGGCCCGGCTATCGCGTCTCCACTGGCGCCTATCTCACCAGCCTCCTGCAGGAACGCATCGTCCGCGATTTGGATTTGCCGCGGCACGGCTACCGCGTCGATGCCAAAGACCCGGCATTCTTCTCCGTCTTTCCCGACGGCCGCCATTTCTTCATGTGGCAGGACCGTGCCAAAACCCTCGCCGAAATCGCTAAATTCTCGCGGCGTGACGCGGAGGTTTATCCGGCCTACGAAGATCAGCTTGAGCGCATCTCTCAAGTAGTCGAAGGCCTCCTGCTCACGACGCCCCCGCGCTTTCCCCCGCGCGGCATCGCCGACCCAATCCAGTATCTGAAGCTCGTTGCACGCCTGCGCGGTCTCAGCCCCAAAGACATGGTGGCGCTGGTTAAGATTTTTACCCAAAGCGCCGCCGATTATCTGGATGAGTGGTTCGAATCCGAGCAGGTGAAAGTCACGCTCGCCACTGATGGCGTGATCGGCGCCAATGGCGGTCCGCGCTCCCCCGGCACCGCCTACATCCTGCTGCACCACTGCATGGGCGGCGTTGCCGGCCACCGCGGATTATGGGGCTTCGTTCGCGGAGGCATGGGCGCGGTTTCCGAAGCCATCGCGTCAGCGGCGCGCGCCGCCGGCGCCGAAATCCGCATCAGTGCTCCCGTAAGTAAAGTGACGGTGCGGAACGGACGCGCCATAGGCGTGACGCTCGAATCGGGCGAAGAGATCGCCGCCCCAACCGTCGCTTCTAATCTCGACCCGAAGTTGACTTTTCTCAAGTTACTCGACGAACGCGACCTCCCGGCCGATTTCGTTGCAGCCATTCGCCACTACCGCATCGAGGGCACCAGTTGCAAAATTAACCTGGCCCTCAATGGACTCCCCGAATTCACTTCGTACCCAGGCGCACCCGGGCCGCATCATCGCGCCACCATGCACATCTGTCCCAGCATCGAATACGTCGAGCGCGCCTGGGACGACGCCAAGTACGGCCGCCCGTCCGATCGCCCGCTGCTCGAACTGACCATTCCCACCATGTACGACCCCTCGCTCGCGCCAGCGGGCAAGCACATCATGGGAATCTTCTTGCAATACGCGCCCTATACCCTGCGCGAAGGCACGTGGGATCAACTGCGCGAGCCGTTTGGCGATCGCGTGATCTCCCTCATTGAAGAATACGCGCCGAACATACGTTCGATCATCGAACACCGGCAGGTTCTCACTCCGCTCGATCTCGAGCGTCGCTTCGGCATCACCGGCGGCAATATCTTTCATGGTGAGATGAGCCTCGATCAGATGTTCGTCATGCGTCCCGTAGCCGGCTGGGCCAGTTACAAGACGCCCCTACCGGGCCTCTACCTCTGCGGTTCCGGCGCGCACCCCGGCGGCGGCGTAATGGGCGCGCCGGGGTATAACTGCGCGCGCGAGATGCTGCGGAGTCGATAGGTTCTCGGACGGCGCTATACACTCAGATGCGCGCGCACCACGTCGTCAGTCAACTCGCCGATGGAACCGGCAGCGACACGGCGGCCCTTATCGAGAATACAAAACTCGCTCGCCACGCGGCGGGCGAACGGCAGCTTTTGCTCCACCAGTAAGACGGTGAGCCCTTCCTCCTGATTCAGCCGCAATACGATTTCTCCTATTTCGTGGACGATGTTCGGTTGAATTCCTTCGGTCGGTTCGTCGAGGATCAGTAGTTTCGGTTCCAGCACGAGAGCGCGCCCGATCGCGAGCTGCTGCTGTTGGCCGCCTGAAAGGTCGCCGCCGCGCCGCTTCAACATCTGCTTCAGCACCGGGAACAGGTCGAGGATGCGGCTTGGAATCGTACGAGGGCCATTCTTGCGCACACCTAAACCCACACGCAAATTCTCCTCCACCGTGAGCTGCGAGAAGATCTCCCGCCCCTGTGGCACATAACCGATACCCAGCCTGGCCCGCTGCTCGGCGAGGCATTTGGTCAAGTCGCTGCCGTCGAATGTGATCTCACCTGAACTCGTCGGCTGCAGACCCATGATGCATTTGAGAAGCGTCGTCTTGCCCATGCCGTTGCGGCCCATCAGACACATGCGCGAACCGGGGGTGACGGTAATATCCACATCCCACAAAGTGTGGCTTCCGCCGTAGAAATGGTTCAGGGCTTTCACCGCCAGCACGCTCACACTCCCAGATAAACTTCAATCACGCGAGGATCGTTCTGTACTTTATCCATGTCACCCTCGGCTATGACGTGCCCTTCGTGCAAGACCGTGACGCGCCGCGCAATCGATCGGACAAAGGACATATCGTGCTCGACAACGATCACCGAGTGGTCGCCCGCCAGCGACAGCAGCAATCGGGCCGTGCGCTCGATCTCCTGAGGCGTCATGCCGGCAACCGGCTCGTCAACCAGCAGCAATTCCGGATCTTGCATCAATAACATGCCGATTTCGAGCCACTGCTTCTGCCCATGCGCAAGTGTTTTTCCCAATGCGCCGCGCTTTTCCGAAAGGCCGATGATGCTCAAGATCTCATCAATTCTCTTTTGCTGTGCAGTCGCAATACGGGCCCGCAGTGTTTTGAGAAATGACCGGTTGCCGGCCAATGCCAGTTCGAGATTTTCAAAAACAGTTAATTCCTCGAACACAGTCGGCTTCTGAAATTTCCGCGCGATTCCTGCCGCCACGATTTCCGGTTCGGACAACTTCAGCAGATCGATATCGTCGCCAAACCACGCCGTTCCTGAATCCGGCCGAGTCTTCCCCGTAATCACGTCCATCATGGTAGTCTTGCCGGCTCCATTAGGACCGATGATGCAGAGCATTTCCCCCGGCTCAACATACAGCGTGAGTTCGTTGAGCGCCTTATAACCGTCGAAGCTGACGGTTAGATCCTCCAGGTACAACCTCTTGCCGCGAACGCTCATTTGTCCTTGCCCCGCGCTGGAAGAAGGCCGATAACCCCACGTGGGAGAAACAGCGTTACCAGCACGAAAAGCGCGCCAAGCGCATAAATCCACACTTCAGGAAACGCGCCCGTGAGGTAAGTTTTCGCGTAGTTCACCAGGATCGCGCCAACGATCGCGCCGTAGAGCGTACCTCGGCCTCCTACCGCCACCCAGATGACGGCTTCAATGGAATTGATCGGCGCAAATTCGCTCGGGTTAATGATCCCGACTTGCGGTACATACAGCGCGCCGGCGACGCCCGCGATCACCGCCGAAAAGACGAAGAGCCACAACTTAAAGGATTCCACCGGATAACCAAGAAAACGCGTCCGGCTCTCCGCATCGCGGATCGCGCGCATCACTCGCCCCGCCCGCGAATCGACAATCACGCGGCAAGCCAGATAGCCGGCGGCAAGTGCAATCGCGGTAATCACCAGCAGCACCACGCGAGTGCCGTCGGAGTGCAGATCGAAACCCAGGATGTCCTTGAAATCAGTAAATCCGTTGTTGCCGCCAAAGCCCATGTCGTTGCGGAAAAATGCCAGCATCAAAGCATAAGTGAGCGCCTGCGTGATAATTGAAAAGTACACGCCGGTGACGCGCGATCGGAATGCGAACCATCCGAATACCAGGGCCAGCAGGCCTGGCGCCAGCCCGATCATTAGTAGCGCGAAGAGGAAGTGGTTGAAGCCAAACCAGAACCAGGGCAGAGACTTCCAATTCAAAAACACCATGAAATCGGGCAACACGGGGTTGCCGTAGACGCCTCTTGGGCCGATTTGCCGCATGAGATACATTCCCATGGCGTAACCGCCGAGGGAGAAAAAGGCCGCGTGCCCGAGGCTGAGAATGCCGCAATACCCCCATATCAGATCGATTGCCAGCGCCAAAATTCCGTAACACAGGTACTTGCCGATGAGAGTGATTCCGTAGGCCGAGAGGTGCAACGCCGATGAAGAAGGCACAAGCTGGTTGAGTATGGGCGCGACAATGGCCACTACGGCAAGCACGGCCAGGAACCTTGCCCCTGCCTGATCCCCGTTTGTCACGCCATTCCAGAGACGAAACACCTCCTACCTATCCTCCGCCCCGCGGCCAGCCGGTGGAAAGAGTCCACGCGGCCGGCCCTGAATGAACAGAATCAAGCCCACAAGGACGAATATTTTGGCCAGCACCGCTCCGGCATAAGGTTCCAGCAGTTTGTTGACGATCCCCATCGACATGCCGCCGATAAGCGCGCCCCACAGATTCCCCACGCCGCCGAAAACAACAACCATAAACGAATCGATAATGTAGGATTGCCCCAGATTCGGACCAACGTTGGTCAACTGGCTCAGGGCTACGCCCGCCACCCCGGCGATGCCCGATCCAAGCCCGAATGTCATGGCATCGACCCACGCTGTCCGGATCCCCATGGCCTTTGCCATAGACCGATTCTGTGCAACGGCCCTGATGTCGAGACCGATTCGCGTGCGCTTCAAGACCGCTAACAGGATGAAGAAGACAATCAACGTGAAGATCACAATGTAGAGGCGATTATAGGTAATCGCCAGCGCGTCGTTCAACTGAAGGGAGCCGCTCATCCAGTCCGGCGTCACGACTGACCGGTTCAGCGCCGAAAAGACCGATCGGACTGTTTGTTGCAACAGGAGACTTACTCCGAACGTCGCGAGCAGCGTTTCGAGCGGTCTTCCGTAAAGATGCCGGATAATCGTGCGCTCCATTGCGACGCCCACTAACCCCGCAACGATGAATGCCGCAGGAATCGCCGCCAGAATCGAGATTCCGATGTGACCAGGCATCGCTGTTTGCACAGCATAGGTGGTGTATGCGCCGAGCATCATCAACTCGCCGTGAGCCATGTTGATGACGCCCATGACGCCAAACGTGATTGCCAGCCCGATAGCGATCAGCACCAGCACCGATCCCAGGCTCAAGCCAAAAAACAAAGTCTCTATGTCCGCATAGAAACTGCGCCACTGATCGATGCTTGCAACCGCGGCAGCGGCGGCCCGCCGCACGCTCTCGTCCGTTTCGATGAAGCCGCCGTCCGGGTTTTTATCCAACAGGGCTGCTACTCTGTTTCGCACATCCTGACTGACGCTTTGGCGCAGCGTGGCGATCGCGGTGAGACGCGCCTTGGTATCGGAACCGTCAAGCGCAGCCAGCGCAAGCCCCGTAGCGATTTCCTTTTTGACGCGGGAGTTGGTTTCCACGCCAAGCTGTTTGTGCAGTAGCGCTACAGTTCCGTCATCCAGCGAAGGCAACATGTCTCGTACTGCCGCGAGCCGCACTGCCGCATCTGAATCCGACAACGCGAAACGCGCCACAACAGTCCTCAACGTGTGCCGCAGAGCGTTGTTCGTGCCAATCTTGGTCAGGCTGTCCGCCGCGGCCGTTCCAGCATCTTTCAGAGTCAGCGGATCGACCAATTTTAGAGGATCCTCGTCAGCCGACTTGGCGATGAAAACTTTCTGATCGTTGTTACGGAAAAAGAGCCTGTCCTGCATGAGAGCCGTGAGGACAGCGTTGGTGCTCGCGTGACCGCCCTGACTGAGCCGTTCGACTATCGTCACCTTGTCAGAGTAAGTCGCATCCCGCAATTCGCCCAGCGTAGATACAAAACTGGCGTCGGCCGGAGATTGAGCATGCAGAGAGCCTAAGTACCCCAGGGCGAACAGCAGTAGGAACCACTGCCCGCCCCACCGCGGGTATTTCATTACTTGAAATTTTGTCCCGAACACTTCTTGGTGACCTTGTTATAGTTCCCGCATTTCAGCGTCACCCAGTCCGCCTCGATGTCTTTGCTGCCCGGCAGGTAGTCGGACCATGCGTCGCCCGGCACTTCGCCGGTGGATTTCCAGACCACGTTAAACTGGCCGTCGCCTTTCACCTCGCCGATGTAAACCGGTTTGGTGATGTGATGGTTCGGCAGAACCTTGGCAGTGCCGCCGGTGAGATTTGGCGTCTCCAGACCGGGCAACGCCGCGAGCACCTTTTCCACGTCTGTCGATTTGGCCTTCTGCACCGCCTTTACCCATAGATTGAAACCAATATAGTGCGCCTCCATAGGGTCATTGGTGGTTCGCTTCGGGTTCTTGATGAACGCGTGCCACTGATCTATGAACGCCCTATTTGCAGGCGTATTGATGCTCTCGAAATAGTTCCAGGCCGCCAGGTGCCCAAGCAGCGGCTTCGTGTCAAGGCCAGACAGTTCCTCCTCACCCACCGAGAAGGCGACCACCGGAATATCCTCGGCCGAAATCTTTTGATTACCCAGCTCTTTGTAGAAGGGCACGTTGGCATCTCCGTTGATCGTCGATACGACCGCCGTCTTCTTGCCAGCCGAGCCGAATTTCTTGATGGCGGCCACGCGGGTCTGCCAGTCGGAGAATCCGAAGGGCGTATAGTTGATTGAAATGTCCGCGGACTTTACCCCCTTCGCCAACAGATAAGCCTCCAGGATCTTGTTTGTGGTGCGCGGGTAAACATAATCCGTCCCTTCCAGCACCCAGCGCTTTACGCCGACGTCCTTAATGAGGTAATCCACTGCGGGAATAGCCTGCTGATTCGGCGCGGCTCCGGTATAGATAACGTTCTTAGACGATTCTTCTCCCTCATACTGCACGGGATAAAAAAGCAAGCCGTTGTCCTTTTCGAAAACAGGCAGCACGGATTTCCGGGAAACGGAGGTCCAGCAGCCGAACACCACGGCGACTTTGTCCTTTTCCAGTAACTGCGCGGCCTTCTCCGCAAAGAGCGGCCAGTTGGACGCTGGATCGACCACAACCGCCTGAAGCTTCTTGCCCAGCAATCCACCCTTTTTGTTCTGCGCGTCAATCATCATCAGGATGGTGTCCTTCAGCGTGGTTTCGCTGATGGCCATGGTGCCGGAAAGCGAATGCAGCACGCCCACCTTGATAGTGTCCTGGGCCGCGGCGACCTTGGAGAATCCCATACCCGCGATCAGCAGACAACCAGTTATGTACACTGCTTTACGTTTCATCGATCGACTCCTTGGTTACACGATGTGTTACATCTGGACCTGTAGGCCGACTCCGGCCTGCCAGAAATCGGGCTTCAGCGTATTGAATCTTGTATCCCTGTAGAAGCTCATGATTCGCGCATTGAACTGCTTGATGACATAGTTGAAGTTTGCTTCACTCGTTTTCTGGTCGTAGCTCGCGGTTATTCCGTGAGTAAACTCCGCCTTTGCATACTTGCCGAGGATTTCAAATTTACCGATGCCGACCTGTTTAGGGAACAGGTAGCTGGCAAGTACGTACGCGCCCCGGCTCTTGGCATAAGCCGCGTTGTACCCGCCCAGCCCGTTGTAGTTGGAGTACTCGCTTTCCACCGTAACAACGCCGCCGTTGTGCAACTTTCTTTCCATAAGGAAATCAATTGTTGACGCAGTGCGGCCGCCTTGGTACTGAGTGGCTCCGCCGATAGCAAGCAGGTTCTTGTCGCCGTAATAGGTGCCGTTCAGATAGTAGCCGTCCTCGGCGTCCCAGAAATCGATCTGCACGCGAGCGGCGCCCAGCACTTCGGAATTCCCTGTCGCAGACTTCCCGTCGAATGCTCCAATCGAGACTTTTACTTTCTTGGTAAATTGGCCCCAGTAAGCAACGCCATTGTCCCGGCCTTGAAAGACAGATGGGTATCCATCCTGAATGCCGTCCGTGTATACGCCCCATTGGTTCGCATAGAACGGACCGTAAAGGTTCGCGCGGTCGCTCGGGGGCAGGAAGCGGCCCGCCCAGAAATGCACTTCGGGAGCGATATCGATTTGAGCTACCGCGTCCAACACGGCAACCTTATTGGTAGGCCCGTCATAATCGGTATTGAACATCAGCTTGATGTTCTTGGTGACCGGCCCGCTGACATAGAGGCGAATATCGTCGAGCAGGAACTGGTTGGTCGTACTGCCGCCGGACGGCGTCGTCGACTCAAATTCGGTTCGCAATCCGGCGCCAACCGTAACCGGGCCGAGCGTGACCTGGGCCTCCGAGGACAGCGTCAACACAAACAACCCCAGCAGCAAAGAAACCGCGGGGCCAAATCGTCGCGCAGGAGACACCCCGTCCCTGCGGACACATCGTCTGAACATGCGTAAACCCCCTTGTCTAGGGCGTAGAGCGCCTAGTGTGACTTAGTTCGTCGGCCAACAGGGCCAAGCCTAGCCGAGCGATACGGGGCGGCGTAGATTACGACAGTCTTCCGATGAGCGATCTTCTCAACGAGTGTACGGAGAATAACATGAGCGCTAAATAAGCGCCAATCGTTATTTCGAATCGGTTACAAAAGGAAGTTTTATGCGGAAAGGGCCAGACATTTCCTACTGTTCCACGTCGTGATGATGGTGTTGGTGATGCTCGCGGGGATGGTTCGAAGCCGGCTTCGCTAAGGCTGTGAGCCCGTTAGCCCTCTGTTCGTCCAGCCAAGCAATGACACGGTCGAGCCCTTCACCGCTCATCAAGTTGGTGAACACAAATGGCCGGTCGCCGCGCATGCGGCGCGTGTCGCGGTCCATCACTTCGAGAGACGCTCCTACGTGTGGCGCCAGGTCGATCTTGTTGATGACCAGAAGCCCACTGCGCCTGATGCCCGGTCCTCCCTTGCGCGGAATCTTGTCGCCGCCGGCCACATCGATTACGTAAATAAATGCATCCACTAACTCCGGGCTGAAGGCCGCCGCCAGATTGTCGCCGCCGCTTTCGACAAAGATCAATTCCAATCCGGCGTGCGACGCCTCCAATTCCGCAATCGCCTCCAGGTTCATGGATGCGTCTTCGCGAATTGCCGCGTGCGGGCAACCGCCGGTCTCCACCCCAAGAACGCGGTCGGGCGGAAGGGTTCCCTGGCGGATCAGGAATTCGGCATCCTCTTTCGTATAGATGTCGTTGGTGACGACACCCAAGCTCAAACCAGGCCAGAACCGTTTGCTCAATCTATCCACCAAGGCTGTCTTCCCGCAGCCAACCGGACCCGCAATCCCTACTCGAAATGCCCTCATAAATGGTTTCTCAAAACAGAAAGTATCGTTGCGCCAAAGGTAGCACTCCGGCCGGCTCGCACGTCAGCAACTCCCCATCCGCCCGCACTTCATAGGTCTCAGAATCCACCTCGATGTTAGGCGTCGCCGAATTATGCACCATATCGCGTTTGCCGATCGTACGGCAGTTCTTCACCGCCACAGCTCGCTTGCGAAAACGATCGCCGATTCCCGCGGCCAGTGCCGTTTGCGAAACGAAGGTCGCCGAGGTAGCCGCAGTGGCTCCGCCGAATGATCCAAACATCGGCCGGTAGAGCACCGGTTGGGGCGTCGGGATGGAGGCGTTGGCGTCGCCCATGACGCTCCATGCGATGAAGCCGCCCTTAATCACCATTTCCGGCTTCACGCCAAACATCTCCGGTTTCCAGAGCACCAGGTCCGCGAGTTTACCGGGCTCGATCGATCCTACCTCGTGCGCAATGCCATGCGTCACGGCTGGGTTAATGGTGTATTTGGCGACATAGCGCCGCACCCGAAAATTATCGTTTCGGGCCGAGTCCTCCGGCAGCGCGCCCCGCTGCGTCTTCATCTTGTGAGCTGTCTGCCACGTGCGCGTGACCACTTCTCCGATCCGCCCCATCGCCTGCGAATCGCTGGAAATCATGCTGAACACGCCTAGGTCGTGCAGAATATCCTCCGCCGCGATAGTCTCGGGCCTGATGCGGCTTTCCGCGAACGCCACGTCCTCTGGCGCCAGTGGATTCAGGTGATGGCACACCATCAGCATGTCCAGGTGCTCGGCAATGGTATTCACCGTATAAGGCCGCGTGGGGTTGGTAGACGATGGCAGAATATGGGGCAGCGCGGCAATGCGAATAATATCGGGCGCGTGGCCGCCGCCGGCTCCTTCGGTATGATACGTATGAATTGTGCGGCCCGCGATCGCGGCTATCGTGTCCTCCACAAAACCGGCCTCATTGATCGTATCCGTGTGGATCGCCACCTGCACATCCATCTCGTCCGCTACGCACAGGCAGGTATCGATCGCGGCCGGGGTTGTGCCCCAATCCTCATGCAACTTCAGGCCACAAGCCCCCGCGCGTACCTGTTCGGCCAACGGCTCGGCGCCGCTGGCGTTGCCCTTTCCCAGAAACCCGAAGTTCATCGGCCACGCGTCGGCAGCTTCCAGCATCCGCGCCAGGTTCCAGGCCCCGGGCGTGCAGGTGGTGGCATTGGTCCCGGTGGCGGGCCCCGTACCGCCCCCAATCATCGTGGTGATGCCGTTCGAAAGCGCCTCATAGACCTGCTGCGGCGAAATGAAATGGATGTGGCTATCGATGCCGCCCGCGGTCACAATCAGGTTCTCGCCCGCGATCACCTCGGTGGAAGCCGCTACTACCAGTTCCGGGTCAACACCCTGCATCGTATCCGGATTTCCGGCTTTGCCCACCTTCACAATTCGCCCATCGCGAATACCGATGTCCGCCTTCACGATGCCCCAATGGTCGATGATGAGGGCGTTGGTGATTACCAGATCGAGCGCACCGCCGGCGCGAGTCGCGCGTGAACTCTGCCCCATGCCGTCTCGAATCACCTTGCCGCCGCCGAAAGTGATCTCGTCGCCATAGACGGCGAAATCCCTCTCCACTTCGACGATCAGTTCGGTATCGGCCAGGCGGATTCTGTCGCCTGTAGTCGGCCCATACAAATCCGCATAGGTTCTCCTGGGAATGGATAGGCTCATTTGTTCCCTTTGCCCTTATGGCCCAGCACTACCCGTTCACCGGCAAACTCCACCAGGTAAACCTCTTTCTCATCTCCGGGTTCAAACCTTACCGAAGTGCCGGCGGGAATGTTCAGCCGCATGCCGCGGGCCGCTTTCCGGTCGAAATCCAGCGCGTCGTTGACTTCGAAGAAGTGGTAATGGCTGCCAACCTGCACCGGCCGGTCGCCCGTGTGACGCACAACCAGACGGGCGGTTACCCGTCCCACATTGGCTTCGATAGGCGCGGCATCGAGGAAGTATTCTCCCGGTTTCATCGGCGTAAACTCATTGGATCGGGTCATGCACGGTTACTAGTTTGGTTCCGTCCGGAAACGTCGCTTCCACCTGCACTGCGTGAATCATTCCGGCGATCCCGTCCATCACGTCGGCGGCGCCCAACACGCTCCCTCCCAACGTCATGATCTCGGCCACTGTCTTGCCGTCCCTCGCCCACTCCAATATCTGCGCGGTGAGAATCGCCATAGCTTCCGGATAATTCAACTTCAAGCCTCGCGCCCGCCGCCGCAGCGCCACGTCGGCAGCGACGTGGATCATCAACCGCTCCTGCTCCCGGAGCGTTAAATGCATCGATCCTCCTAATCAGGTCAGTATATCTTTCTCGGCGGAATCGCATCCGCTCCCGTCGTCGCCAGCCGTGCGGTTCTCCAGAAATCGATCAGCGTCTCTTGGAGGAAGCGCCCGCTGTGAGCTAAGCCCCGAACCGTAACTCCATCCGATGACAGAGTGCTAGCGCCCCACACGCCTTGTCCGTTACGCGTTCGCTCTCGCGCAGTCTCGTTCAACCGGTCTTCGAGGGCCCGCCAAAACGCAGGCGGTCTCCCTTCTTGAACTGCGCAAAAGCTGGCATGGTGCGAATACTCGAACATCCGCGCCGCCGCGGCGAGATCTTTCCTCGCGGGTTCCAACAGAAAATCTTCGCATAGGATCGGCCGCGCCCCGGCAAATACTTGGGTTTGCACGCGCAGCCGTTCGAAGGCGAAACGCTCTCCGGCAGCCAGCCTGCCCGGGGCGAGAACTTCCCACCAAAGCGCAGTCGCCCCGCGGCCCAGACGGATTTCCGTCCGCTGTAGATGGCGCGACCCCGCATACGGAATCACGAAATCCGGCAGATACTCCAGTAGCGCCGCGTCGTCGGCCCGGAATCGGGAACTCTGCTCGGAATCCGCGGCGCCCGCGCGATGCCGGTAGAGGCGTGTTGCTCCCGTGGTCGTGATTTGCGCCGCCGCACCGGCCTTGACCTCAACCTCCAGCGCCAGGCGATCTCCCGCGAGCACGCCCCCCGAGACGTTGTGTAGATGCACCAACCGGCCGCCTCCTGGAAGCGGGAACGCCCGCACTGCTCTCCACGGTGGGTCTTGCCGCATTATCTGAAACCGCTCTCTGTCGAAGCACAGGCTTAGCTGATGAACAGCCGTGTTTCGATCGACCCGTGACGCATTGAGGCCAACTCCAGATGAGGGCTGAAGCACGTAATCTCCTGGCAAAGAGATGCACGGGCAATCGCGGGTTTGAGATTCCATAAAATCCGGCCGGCGGCCATTTGGCCTAGGGGCATGAGCCGCTGGCAGGCGGAAACCAGTCCCCCGATCGACTGATTTAAGTAAGCTAGCACGACGGCATCGGTAGGAATCCCCAAGGCCGATCCCGCCACCCCAAAAGCGACGCAATAATGCAAATCGGTTTCCACAGGTGCGTTGTTCAGCATACCGTTGACCAGTTCCGCGAATCTGCGTCCCAGTTTCAGACTGCCATCGCGCGATTCCCTGGCCGGCTTACGTGCGCTCAACTCTGCGCTTAGCTCGCGAGAATCACCACCGTGCCAGGAGCGCCGAACGAAAACAGCCTCCATCGCTCCTCCTTCTTCCAGATATGCGTTGAGGAAAGTCTGTACGGATCCGGCAGTCAAGACGCCTTCATCGGCCAGAGTTTCAAGCCCAAAGGAGTGCGCGGCGCCGCCTATTGGGAGAGCCGAGTCAGCCAGATGCAGCAATCGCAGGAGAGCGGATTCATCCATGGGAATCATGTCAGGCTCAGTCACTCTTGCGGCGCCGTTGCCAAGGTTCCGGCGGCGCCGTTCGTCTGTTCCCCTAGTCTATGCGCCCGTGCAACGCGATGCAAATGTTTAGTTCGCAATGTCGCTCGACAAGACGGCGCCCACCTCTATTGACGTCTTGCCGCGGCCTTCGCTCGCGAGCCTGCGAATCTTCGCGGCCATTAGAACGGCGTCGGATAAGAGCGCCTCGAGTGTGGCTGATGTGACATCCTGACATCGATTGAAGTTGACTTCAGAGACATTCGTTTCAAGAAACTTGAGTAACTGCTGACATTTCCGCGTCTATGATTTTTACAAACTGACATACCGAATGTAACTTCTCACAGTTTAGCCTCATGATAGGCTGAAATCGTTATCGATACTTAATTATGGAGCTTAACTAATGGCAAGTATGACATACGCCCCCGTGAATGGTTTTACTGACAGGAAAGGACCAATCAAGGTGCGTAGCGTAAAAGCGAAAAGTGGCTTTTTCGCCTTCATCTATAAATGTGTTCTGAACGTCGATTGGGACGGCGCGCCCAACGCGTACGGATTAGACAGGGCTGGAATCCCGGATCAAACCGGACTAGATCCGTGGGAGTCGCCTCGGCATCATGGCGGTCTAGGCAACGCTCGGGACAATGCGGACTGGGGCCAGGCATGGTGCGGTGTATATAACGTCACGAGGGGCGAAGCCATCCGAATTCTTCGGGCCTCGAATTTGATTCCACAGAAGGCCGGCAAGGGGCCTGATGTCTTGTCGAAAGACTCTGAGGAGCTTCTTAAGAAGTTCTGGGACAATCGAACTTCCACCGCCTACGGACACAGTCTCGAGGATTTGGCCGGAAACGGGAAATTTCCAATCGTGCAGATAGCGGAGATGTCGACCACCATCAAGAAAGGTTATTACGTATCGACAACCGGATGGAAAGACGACAGCAAGGATGGCTGGGATCCGCACCGCTATCTCGACGCTAGTACGGTACCGTATTCTGTCCTTCCTGCTTTAGAGGGGGTCAAGATGGGCGATTACGGACTTATAATACGGAACGCAACCGGCGCCTGCACGCCTTACGCATGCGGAGATAGCTCGGGCGCTAAAAACGGCAGCCGTAAGTTAGGCGAGTGTTCGGGCGCGGTGTATCTCGCGATGGGAAAAGAAAATGAGGGAGATTTCAGCTTCATCGTCTTTCCTAGTTCCGGCGGTGGCAGCCCTCTAAATAATACGAGCGCGGCGGCCGATGCCGTGCGCACTCAGTTGAGGAAGCTTTCCGCCGAAGAGGCCGATGACTTGGCGGACCACTTGGCGCCCGATGCCATGGGGAGATTCCATGTTCGTAGCGCGCTGACCAAATGGAGTGCGCCTCCACAAGTCATTCCGGCAGTCGATGCCATATCGGCAGCCTAAGCTGTCGCCTTACTCCCCCCGTGGCATAGCCGCAGGATCCACCGCCGCCGCTCGTAATCCCCAACGTGGCCGGGTTGGCCGCATCGACACCGTAGAGCAGGTCCATTACGAGCCGCGCTAGGCTGCGGTTTTCGCGGTTTTATCTCGACCTAGCGGTACTTTCGGAGCTCCGGGTAGACCTTACTCGCGCTTATCTTTCGATAATAGGTCCATAACAAAATAGCATCATAGTCAAATAAGTTATACGACATGTGATCGATGGGACGGTCGCGAGAGCGCCTCGTTCGGAATGCCGCCTTTGTCCACACCAACATGGAATCTCTTCCTGTCCGCATGATTCGGGCTGCCTGTAAGACGCCCTTCGGCAGTATCCTTTCTAATGCGATGATTTTGCGCCGTCTTCCAGCCGCCTATCAAATGCGGCTGCGAACCACGTTGAATTTCGTTCGATTTCGTGAGCGGCTCCTCGGCGACGGTTGGAGTTGGGCCTGGGGCGAGGAACTGCCATTCTCTTACAGCGCGCGCCGCACAACAAACGCGCCGGGTGGCGGTGCCTGCCTGCGATTCGAGTGGAGACGGGCTGACTGGGACGGCACCCGGCGCACGATGAGTGCCGAGCTCTTTACCGGTCACTTCGCCCCCGCCGCATCCCTGACTTACTCCTATCGAGTTTGGCTGCCTCCTGACTGCGAACATTTTTCCGTCCCGGTCGTCTTGTCACAAACGCATGACATGCCGGATTTCGCACTCGGTGAATCTTGGCGGCGCCCCATTAGCGAGGTGCGCATCCAGAATGGATTCGCTGAGTACACATATCGTGGCATTACCGAAGAAGTCACTCCTTTAGGGCCGGACCGAAGTCCCTCCTATTCGTCCGAGCAGACAGTGTCTCTTGGACGGCCAAAGTTCGGAGACTGGAATGACTTTACAATTGCCGAACATCTTAGCCCGCATGGTAGCCATGGATGTATCAGCGTTCAAATGAACGAGTCAGTCATAACTCAGAGAGGCATACACATCGGGTTCAATGATATTGTCGGGCCCTACTGGAAGTTCGGCCCCTATTTACCGGTCATGGAAGGCGCGCCCGCCGGGATCGTCGTGTATTACGATCGCATCAATATCTGGCCTGCCAAGCGCCAGCGCTGTGATCGATGCTGAGGCAGTCCGGCGGCTACGCTACTCGCCCCGCAGCGTAGCGGCCGGATCGATCGCCGCCGCCCGATAAGCCGGAATCGCGGCGGCTATCCCTGCCACCACAGCCAGCGCCGCGCTCGTAATCCCCAACGTGGCCGGGTCGGCCGCGCCGACGCCGTAGAGCAGGCCCGTCGCAAGCCGCGCCAGACCGTATGCGCCCGCCGCCCCAATCGCAAACCCCGCTCCAGTCAACACGGCCGATTCGCGAACAATCGTCCCCGCAACCTCGCGCGGACGTGCGCCCAGCGCCATCCGAATACCGATCTCCCGCGTTCGTCTGGAAACCGCGAATGACAGCACGCCATAGATGCCCACCGCCGCCAGCACAATCGCCAGCACGCCCAACCCGCTTGCCAGACTAGCCAGCAGTCGCTCCTGCGAGAGGGAGTCGTCAAGACGCGTCTTCATGGTCTGAATTCCGGTTAATGGCATCGCGGGGTCAAGCGCTTGAATCTCCCGCTGCACCGCACCCGCAAGCTCCGACGCGGGAACTGCCGTGCGCACCGCCATCGTCATCGCGCCCACGTAGCGTTGCGTCACCGGCAGGTAGAGTTCAGGCCGCAGCGCGTTGCGATAGTTCTGAAACTTGGCATCTTCTGCTACGCCCACTACTGTGAGCGTTTGGTGGGAGCGTACCAGTTGAAACCGTTTGCCGATTGCATCTTCACCCGGCCAGAAATTCGCCGCGAATCGCTCATTGACCACGGCCACCGCCGGTGCGGTCTCCGTGTCCCGCTCGTTAAACTCGCGACCGCGCCGGATTTGCAAACCGGTCGTCTGGAAATAGCCCGACGAGACCGTGTTGAAATCCACCTGCTGTTTTGCTTGCCCGGGGGCCGCAACGTCGGTCCCAGCCTTTTGGCCGCTGAAAGTTACTACGCTGACCAATGCCGCGTTTTTTACCCCCGGCGTCAGCCGCGCCCGATCCACCGTGGCCCTGTAGAATTGGCCGCCCCGCACGTTATCGTAGCCCTGCATCGCAGGTTCGAGCGGGACCAGTAGCAGATTCTCAGCCTGCAGCGTCGGGTCCTGCGCGCGTGCATTTGCCAGCGTACGCACAAACAGCGCCGACCCGGCCAGCAGCATGGTCGAAAGGGCGACCTGTCCCACCACCAGCACGTTCCGCAGGCGCGAACGGGCCTTGCCCGCGGCCGAATTGGTCCTCAAATCGCCGTTTACGTCCGCGCGCCACGTCTGTAAAATCGGCGCGATCCCGAAGAAGAGACCCGCCGCAATCGAGATCCCGATCGCAAAGGCCAGCACTCGCAGGTCCCACCCGGTTTCAATCGCCAGCGGTATGCGGAATGGACGGTGGAACTGCTCGAGATAGCCGGAAGCTACCGCCGCCACCCCAACCGCGGCCAAGCCGCCTAAGCACGAGAGCAACAGGCCTTCGATGAGTAACTGCCGGGCGATCCGCGCGCGCCCTGCTCCAATCGCTAGCCGAATGGCAATCTCGCGCCGCCGGTTCGTAGCACGCGCCAGTAGCAGACTGGCAAGGTTGCAGCACCCGATCAGCAGCACCACGCCTACAATCGTCATCAACGCACCTAAGAAGGTGAGAATAGAGCCGCGATAACTCGGCCAGAAGCGAGCCTCCTGCACCGGGAACAGCACTGCCGTTTGTTCCTTCCGGCGGCCACGGTCCTCCCGCAGGCGCGCCGTCAACGAAGCCACCTGCGCTGCCGCCTGTTCCACCGTCACGCCCGGCCGCAGTCTGCCCGTCACCAGATACGATTCGCCGCCCCATTCGTGCACGATATCGAAAGTCATCAGTGGAATCACGGTGGCATAATGCGACACCGCAATCCAAACCGACGGGGGATCGGCCCAATCCATCACCACACCGCGAAATCGCTCGGGAGCCACGCCAATTACCGTAAAATCCCCTGTGCCCACGCGGACACTCTTGCCGACAATTCCAGGGTCCGCCGCGAAACTGTCGCGCCACAAAGAGTAGCTGATTACCGCCGTAGCGCCAGTGTCCTCCGGCGTCAGCACCCGCCCCATCACGGGCCGAATGCCCAGCACCGCAAAATAGTCCGGGCTCACCAGTTCTCCCGAAATTCTCCGCGCCGCGCTCCCGCTCCCCATATTCATCGGCAAACGTAAATAGGCCAGCATGCCGGAAAAAACGGTGTTGTGATCGCGGTAATACTCATATTCGGGGTAAGAAGTCGAAGTAAACGACTCGGCGCCCTGCACCGGCCGGTGATACAGAGAGACCAATCGCTCCGGATGATCAACCGGAAGCGGCTTGAAAAGGGCCGCGTCAATAAACTCAAAAATGGAGAGATTGACGCCGATTCCTAGCGCCAGAGAAATCACGGCCACAGCCGTAAACCCCGGGCTCTTCCTCAGCGCGCGGGCGCCGTATCGAATATCCTGCAACACTAAGACCTCGCCTTCTCGACCGCAGGGATCTTACGAAGAGATTCCCAAGCAAACCGCGCGCGAAGCGCGCGCCCCACCATTCCGACTTCCTCAACTTCTGGCTCCCTCGACTCCCATCCTCGGCTAGAGTAGCCCAACGGCCGAAAGACCGGCCGCCCCTATTGCACAACCATCGTTGAACTGGGAAACGCGAACTTGCGTCCTACTTCGTCGATCACGTTGATCTGGCAGCGATAGCGTCCCGGCGCCAGTCCGTTGAGCGGCACTTGCATTTGGACTGGCACCGCATTGGGCCGCGTCGATGCCACTTGCGTGGCCTTAATCGGCCCCGCCTCGAACGCCTTCTGGCCTTTCTGGTTGAAAAGGCTCATGCTCACGCCCACCCGTCGCGCGCGCAGATTATCAGGATCTGGCGCCGCGTCGTAAACGTCGAAAGTGACATACATGTTTTGGCTTCGACGAAAAACCTTGGTAATGTTCGGGACAATCTTCTCGTCGCCCACGATCAGCGGGTCCGCCGTGCGCTGTCTGCGCGGCGTATTCTCCGCCGCCCCCACCGCAGCTTTCATCGGCTCCTTCTGATTGCTCCAGATTACCGAGCTGGTCTTGAGCAGCATCGAATCGGCCGTTAAGTCGGGCACCACAAAGTGCGCGTCGAACGTGCCCATTTTGCCCGAGAAGTTTTCCCGCACCAGGAACTGTATGCGGTAGCGCCCAGGCGCCAGCGTGAAGCCGGCGTCGTAGTGGAAATTGCGTGTGGCCAGCTTTTCGGCGTCGCTAGCCGGCAGCTTCACCTTAATAAAATCCCGCACCTTCGCGACAATGTGCTTACGCTCGTCGATCACCTGGCCCACAAAGTCGAATTGCGTCTCGCCCCCGGCGCGCTTCTCCGCCAGCGTAATCACCGAACCCGGAATTTTCACTGAGAGCGGCACGAAATAAGCGATCGGAGAAATGCGGAAGTAATCGGCCTCAAGCGCAAGCGGCAGATCGGTCTGCGGGTCGGGCGACGCCATCGCCTGTTGCAGCTGCTGCTCTTTATCGGAGCCGTTAAACTTACCCCAGATCTTATCGCCGAAGTAGCCGTGCCGGAATTCCAGCTTGGCCGAGATATTCTTGTTTAGTTTGACGTTGATGTTTCGGTACTTGCCATCCTGTTTCGCGTTCGTCGTGTAGTAACCAAGAATGTAATAACTACGGAATTCATTCTTAGCCTGCACGATGCCCAGCGATAAGTCGTTGGAATCCAGGAACACCTTGCCGCCCGTCTCCGAAGCCAGAGTGGAGAGCGTCTCCTGCGAATCGTTGATCGAGGCGCGCTGCGAATTGTATGCCGATCCGTTAAACAATCCGGTTCCACGCGATGCGCCTTTGCTCGCGCCGCCTCCGGGAGGGTCGGCCATTAGTCCCCGCGCGTCGATCGGATAGATCGCTACATTGGCCTTTACCGCGGCATTGATCGATGCTTCGAGCTGAGCCTGATTCTCTACGCCGGTCTTGCTGATGCCGTTGGTGATGTATACCAGCACCTTCTTTTCCGGCAGCGCGGCCAGTTTCTTGACCGCGTCTTCAATGGCCGCCAGTTTCTGATCGGTATTGAAGATGTTGAATTCGGTTTCATCGGCCACGAATGCCGCGCCGGTGTCTTCGCCGTTATCGTCGCCGGTATCGGCCGCGCCGGCCATCTCGCTCATTTCGCCGATCGGGAAGTTCTTGACAATATCCACCAATTGATCCCGATTGGCCGTGAAATCCGTCTTCACCTGAACGGCGCTCGTATAAGTCAGAATCGCCATCAGATCGCTCTCCGTCATCTGCGTGTTGATGTATTTCAGCGCTGCTTCCTGCGCACGAAGCTGTTCCGGGATACCCATGTTCGAGAAGTCGAAAAACAGCACGATCAACCGCTTGTCGTGATACTGAACCTGGTTGTGCGAGGGCAGCGTAATGCTGGTCTTGGGATCTTCCGGCAGCGCCCGCTGATCCTCCAGGCTGGGAGGCGGTTCGGGCGGTTCCGGCTCTACCGCCAGCTTCTGAAACTGAAAGGTAGAAATCTTCTGTGGCTTGTTATCTTCAAGCAGCGTGAAATCCTCGGGTTTCAAACCCTCAATTGGCTGGCCGGTCTTTGGATCCTTCACCGTCACATCGACAACCACCAAGTTGGCGCTGCTGGTGAATTTAACGCCGGTGTCCTGTATGGGCACGGATTGCTGTTGCTGCCCGGACGCGGCCATGGCCAGGAACGTGGCCACTGCGATCGCCGATCTGCCCTTGCCTTGCATATCGAAAAAGCGGCTCATATCAGAAGTTGAACCTCAAAGTGAGTGTCACGTTGCGGGTGGAGGACGCCGCAGTCGCAAGACCGTACGTCGCGGAATTGACCGTCGTTCCGAACCCCGTGATCTGTACATGATTCAATGCGTTATTCGCGGAGAGCCGAAGCTGCAAAGTCTGGCGTCCAATCTCTCCGAAACGCCACGCGCGGTTCAGCGAGGCATTCAAGCTGGTAGTGAAGATGCCCGGGATAGTATCCACCCCCGCTGTTCCATATTCCCCGGCGGCCGGCGGAGTGAAGGCAAGCAGATTAAAGTATGGATAGTTGCCAGCATCGATGCTCTGCCCCGTGGCGTCCGCCCGAAGCTGTCCCACTGCGCCTGACCCTTTGCTGTTCGTCAGATTTCCGCCCACCAAGGCCGTGTTCGGCATACCCGAATTGGCCGTGAAATTCCCGTTCAAAGTCCAACCGGAAAATGTCTTGGTTTTCCAATCGCCATTGCGCCAGAAGCCGTGTATACCCACCGGCGACGACATCGTGTAAGTCAGCGAGAAGCGGTGACGCTGATCGAAGCTCGAAAGGCTTCGCTCAGCCGCCAGATCCAGCGGATTCTGCACCACCGTTCCACCCAGGCCGGTGAAGCTCGAGGCGTCGTCAATCGCTTTCGAAAAGGTATAAAGAGCGGTAAAAGACATGCCTCGCGAGAATCGCCGCGTCAGCCGCACTTGCGCCGCATGAAAAATCGAGTTGCCGGAATCGGTCTGGTAGAGGAAGCTCGACGCGTTGGCGATGGTCAATTGCTGCCCTCCATTCAGCGTCGATCCGGACACCGCCTGATTCGGCGCCAACTGTACGCCCAGTCCCGTACCTTTGGTGCCGATGTATTCCAGCTCCACAATGGTGTTCGAAGGCAGCGTCTGCTGCACGGCCAGGCTCCAGGTCTGTGCATACGCCAACTTATAGTTTTTGTTGATGGCCCAGGTGCTGGTGATCGTGTTAGGCTGCGTCGGAAAACCGTTTTGCAGGGTTAGCGGATCGTCCACGTTAGTGCTCTGTGAGCCCGTAGTCGCAAAGGGCGGCTGCGCCGCCAGCTTCGTGGCGATCTGCCCATACGATGAACCGCTATAGAAAATGCTGTACCCGCCGCGCAGAATCAGGCTGTGCTTCTGCGAAGGCCGAAACGCGAAGCCCACCCGTGGTGAGAAATTGTTCGGGTCGGGATTAACCAGGCTCGACGGATAGGAGCCGGTGTATGGTCCGTTAACGCCCGGCGTCACGATAGCCACCTGTGTCATCCCCGAATTAATATCCAAATTCGAAAGATGCCCGTACTTCTCCGTGAACGGCGAAAAGTATTCGTACCGGATGCCTAGATTCAGCGTGAGACCGGGCATCGGCCGGAAATCGTCCTGTGCGTATACGTTGGTGGCCCAACCGCGGAAATAGTTGTTCGAATTCCCGATGCGCAGCGACGTCGATTGCGGAAAGCCCAGCAGGAAATCTGCGAAATCGTAACCGGTGTGCGCGATCGGATTACCGTCGGCATCGAAGCCGCTAGTCAGCAGGCCGCTAAAGCTGAACGCGCCGCGCGAGTTGGCGTAGGAAAGCGCATTCTGCTGCATCTTTCGGTAACCGGCGCCGAAGCTTAAGTTATGCTTGCGCCGCACCACATAAGTAATAGTGTCCGTGAAATTCTCGGTTTGGCTGCGGTTCAACGACGCCGAACTGTCGCTCAGGCTGCCAAAGTTGGTAAATGAAAGGTTGGGTGGCCCCCAATCGAGCGGCGATTGGTCCGTCCCGCCAATGCCCAGTTCGCCTTCGATATTCGACTTGTACGCGAAAAACGGCGTGCCCTTGCTGATGTTGCGGCTAAATGCGAGGCTTGCGTTATTGTTGAAGCGCGGCCTGAAGCTGTGGCTCCATCCCGCCGTTCCACTGAGACCATAACCTCTCGAAGTGTCTCTAAAGCCGAACAACTGCTCGCTCGTAGCATCGTTTCCCGAATATTGAAAGTTGAAGTTGATGCTGTCTTTGTTAGTCGGCAGAGGCATCACCGTTCGCAACCCCACCGCGTTGCTGGTGCTCGGTGTCGAAGGCGCAATCGTGTAGTTCTGAATCGCGCTTCCAAACGTTGGCAGCGGAAAATAATTCAGCAGCGCCAGCGACGCCGCATTCAGGCGCGTGCTTGGAATAATGTTGCCCGGAAACGGATTGTGCGTGGTGGGGTCGTAAATCACCACCGGATTCGAGCCTACCAGCGAGTTTGAGAAATCGCCTTCGCGTTCCGCCGCCGTGGGAACTGTGGACACCGAATCGCGCGCGCTACGCGCCCGGTTTCCCGTGTAGTTGAAGTAGATGTTAGCTCGCTCCCAATTCACCAGCTTAGGAATTCGCAACGGGCCGCCGATATTGAATCCGAAATTCTCGCGCGCCGAGGATGGCTTCGCGATATCTTGTCCGTTCAGCGAAAAAGGCGCCGCATTCAGAGCGGAATTTTGCACCGTCGCAAAGATCGAGCCATGGTATGTCGGACGATCGCGCCTCCGGTTGCCGAACGTAGCGAACTGACCGTTGAAAGGTCCCGGACCGCCGCGCGCGTCTCCGCGAACTCCGCCGCCGCCCCCTCCGCCACCGCCTCCGCGTCCTCCGCGCCCGCCGCCGCCACCTCCACCACCGCCACGTCCTCCGCCGCCACCACCGCCGCCCGGTCCGCCAAAGCCCGCGGCACCGCCTGGGCCGCCGCCCAAGCCGCCGCCATTATCGGCGCCGAACCCGGTATTGGCGCCGGCCGATCCGAATCCGCCCATGCCAAGGCTGTCGCCCCCGCCGCCGGTCAGAATCCCATTGAATGCCACGTCGCCCACGCTTGCACCCAGAATTCCACCCGGTCCGCCGCCGCCCGGTCCGCCCGGCCCGCCACGTCCCGCGGCGCGATCGCGGCGCACCTGCTCATCCGCCGCCGCGCCCAAGCCTCCGCTGGTGCTGCCGTTGATCATGAACGATTCGTTCGCATCTGCGCCCGCCGCGTCGGCCGTACTGGTAAAGTCTCCCGCCGCCGCTAAATCCTGCGCGCCCACTTCCGTCGCAGTCACCGTGACGTTTTGAAACGCAGGCTGCGCAATCGCGCCCCGTCCTCCGCGTCCGGCAGGAAGGTTGGCCGCAACGGCCTGACCGTTAGCAGGCGCATTGGCCTGCGCGGTTTGAGCGTTGCTGGGCGGACCTTGGCCATTGCGGCCCGCACCTCCACGGCCGCCTTGTCCTCCGCGTCCACCGCCTTGCCCGCCGCGCCCCGCGAACTGTCCGCCCCCGCGTCCGCCGCGTCCCCCACGCCCGCGCCCGTTAGCGACCGTAGGCGCGCTGTTAATTTCCACGGGCGCACCGGCGACCCGCGGCACCTGCAGTGTCCAATCGCTATAGTTGGGCTCGTCCCCCATAGTTACTTTAGAGTGCAGCGTCGTGAAGCCGAACATTTCGATATCCAGGTCCCACACGCCCGGCGTCAGTTCGAGCGTGTAGCGGCCGTCTTCTCCCGTGTAGGCCACAACCTTCGCGCCGCCCTGCCGCGCCGTAACCGTCGCGCCTGGAATGAACTGGTCGGCGGCCCGGACGGAACCGCTGTGCTGGGCGCCGGCAAGCACACCGGCGCTCAACATGAGAGTGAAAAAAAGAAGAGGAAGACGTTGCACAGGGACTCTTATATAGGTAGTTCCCCTGCAGTGGCGCTTAGTTCGTTTATTTGGTTACGTTTAATGGCTCCAAGCGATAGCAGCCCCGGCCCGCTCTGCCAAAACTCTTTCCCTCTCCGGTCAAGCAGTTAAACGGGAGGCGTCGGGTCTACTTTTGCGCGGCAAAGCCGCCGTCGGAAGAGATACGTCAACGCGAGTATCGCCCCAACTGGCAAAGCCAGGCTGGGCTCGGGAGTCGAATACTGAAGGAACTCCTGATTTCCCCTGGAGACCGGCGCGGGCGTATAGATGTTGGTGTAGGCATAAACCGAACTGGTCAGGAAGGGCGAATTCGCGGGGTTCGTCACTTCCGCCAACGCGTTCGCCTGTAGCGCCTGTTCCTGCGATATGCGGCTGGAATCGAACGCCACGCTCGGGTTCATCAGATTCCACAGAGCGTAATTGTAGTCTGTGGAATTATCCGCTGTGGCGTGCGAGCCCAGTTGGGCCAATTGGTAAACCAGCACAGCCGCCTCTTCATACTTCTGCAGATTAACCGCGGGGCTGGACGTGGCGAACATCGCGTATTGCAATACGTTGGAACCGGCCAGCGCGGAGTATTCGTAAGTCAGATTCGATGAAGACGGCATGTAAGTTGTGTCATTGTAGTCATCGCAAATCAGCAACTGGTTCATCAGCCCATTTACCGTCGCGGTCGCAAACCCATTGTAAGTTCCATTTTCAAACGCGGAAGGCAGAGCGGTAAACAGCACCGTTAATGTATTGGCGTGGCAGGCCGGAAGAAAGAGCAGCGTGGCGGCAAGAGTTTTGGCAAACGACATCACAGTTCAAATTCTGGAGCTGAAAGAGACGTCTGTAGCACTTACTTAAGTACTCGAAAAAGCCCCGCAGTCCTATGACCGCCGAGACAAACCAGTCGTGGCGTTAAGGTCTGCACCCGGTTGACAATCGTCTTCACGTGCCAGCCGGCGCATGACGCGAAGAAGTGACAACATTTGCCAACGATTGCCAAATTGGCAATCGTGAGTAAACAGCCGTAAATGTATCTGAAATAGTACCGGCCTGCCATTTTCGATCCTCGGCTTCACCCCGGAGTTATCCAGCCGGGAGAAAACCATCGCTCGAAGTGTCGTATGGTGGGTAGAGAGGGAACTTGAGTCTTTCTCTTATGACGCCCGCCGGCCAGGCCGTATTGGTTCTCGAAGACGACCCGTCGAGCCGGTTCGTGCTTAAAGAAATCCTGGAGCGCGGCGGCTTTACGGTTCTTGAGTGCGCATACTATGGCCGCGCCCTTGAGATCTGCGAACATCACTCTGGACCGATCAAACTAATGATCGCGGATGTCGTTTTGCGTGGACAGGGCGGCCCTGAGGAGATATGGCGTCTTAGGGCGTTACAGCCCGACATGGCGGTCCTATTCATCAGCGGTTATCCATTGGAACACCTGGAGAACCGCGACATGATCGATTCTCCCCGGACGCCAGGCGGACACGCCAACTTTCTTCAAAAGCCCTTCACCGCAAAAATCCTACTCGGCGCGGTGCAAGATCTGATCGGGGGCAATTAGCATTGCCCAGCCATGTTGTGCGGCCTTCTATCCGATTGTGCCTGGAGTCTCGCCTTTACTTGCGCGTTCCATTGCCCACTGCAGGCGCTGTACGGCCGCGCTAAGTTCCTCGGCGCGTAGGGTCCTTGGATCCGATTCTCCGCAACCGGCCTTCATGAGGTGGGAGATCTCTTCGGCACGAACCCGCATTTCGGCAAGGTCTCGTTCGATTTGGCGGAATTGATCGATTGTCAGAGGATACAAAATGGCCATCTGGCAGCGAGTCTAGCGCAGTCGTAGCCCGGCGGCAACCCGCGGGCGGTGTCACCTATAAGCCGCGATGCGATACGCGCGGTCGCGCTACTTGTGTTTCTTCATGTAGGCGGAAAGATCTTCGTACTGGTCGCTGGCGATCAGGTTGACGCCGGCGTCCAGAGCCGCTTTCCAACGAGCTTCAACCGCTTCGCGCGAGCCAAAGTTGTAACCGTTTCCCCAGCCGCCCTTGTCTCCGCCCGGGCCGAAACCATCGAGAGTGTAGAACCGAATCCAATAGCCGAGGTGGTGCGCGTGATCCACCAGAGCACGTAGCCGGCGATCGTCGGCGGGCGTCCAATCCCCTGCCTCGTGCTGGCCTCCGTCTTCAACGACGAACCACGAGTTGTTCCACCAACGGCGGTAGTTCGTGGGCGGAGCCGGCAGCAGCTTTTCCGGAGGCAACGTAGCCAATAGATGGTTGTGCTCCTTGCCGCTTCCGGGAACCGGCTCGGTGTGCGCGGAGCCGAACAGACGGAGCTTTGAACCCACCGGGACCTCGTTGAAGAAAACGGCTTCCTGCGCGTCCGAATCTTCCGTCAACACCAGCAGCGGCTTTGGATCAAATGGCGAAAGCTCTCGCGGGTTGGCGGTCTTTACAGCCGTGGTAATCCAATCCTGATATTCACCAAGCAATTGCCAGACGGCGTGCAAGAGAGGGGCTTGCACATCCTTGAAATCGAAGTGCACAACTACAAGGGGCCAGGTCGACCGGTCATTGCGGCGCAAGGCTTCTTCGACAATTGGCCGCACGCGCTCAAAGAAGTAATCGCGCAGCATTGGCTCGGACCCGTTGGTTTTTGCCTGATGAGAAACTACGACGCGTCCCGGCCCTTGGGGACTGGCGTACCAAGCCAAATCTTGTTCGATAGCTACGGGAAAGCCAGTAGAGAGTGCGCGGTCGATGCGGTCCTTCCATTGGCCCTCATAGGGATAACAGTTGTGGGCGTCGAGGAGGGGCCGATTGTTAGTGAGGTAGTCGAGGGCGTTGTCCGCCGCCATGGCGGTGACGCTCAAGAGCAATGCGAGACGAAGTAAGCGCATCATCAGCGGCCCCCCGCGATTTCACAACCGAAACTATGCAATATGTATCTGCGAGATCGACCCATATCGCTCTTCACCCACGTCCGGTCTTCGCAGTGCGTTTGCGGCTGCCCGCTTCCTGTTGCGGCATCCGCTGATCGGCGGCCGGAAATACGAGCTTAGGAAGGTTTGCCGCGCCGTACCTCGCCAAATTCAGCACGCCCGCTGTATCGGGCAGCACGGGCGGACGCTTTTGCGCGTCAGCGAATCGAAAGGCCGAAGTGAGATTGCCAAAAGTGCGCCGGCGCCAGTCCGTAATATTGAGTTCGCGCACGCCCGTAAAGGCTTCGAGAAACTGTAGCACGGACGTGTGATCGAAGTTTTCGCTGCACACCAACCCGCCAGTGGTCCACGGCGAAACGATGATGCACGGCACGCGGTAGCCGCCGCCGATCGGCAGTCCGTGTATGAACTCGCCCGGAGTGCCTTCCGCCGGAGTTGGAGGCGCGACATGGTCGAACAGGCCGTCGTTTTCGTCGTAGTTGAGTATGAAGACCGTCTTCCCCCACACGTCGGGGTTGGCGGCGATTGCATCGATCTTGCTCGCGACAAACGCGGCGCCGTCGGCGGGCATGTAATCGGGATGTTCGGATTGGTAGCTGGTGGGAATGATCCAGGATACCTGCGGCAGAAGGTCGTGCTTGGCATCGTATTCGAACTGCCCGTCGGGCTCGATCTTCATGCCGCGTCGATAAAGAGAGGATGCCGGGTCAGCCTCCTGAAACACCTTGAAATTCTTCAGCATATTGCAGCCATAGCTATCCTGCTGCTGATAGACCTTCCATGAGACGCCCGCCTTTTCGAGGCGTTCAGGGTAGGTAGTCCAGGTATATCCTCCGGGAGGAACTCTGTTGGTGATGATCGGGCCGCCACCCGCGGCGGCATGATCGATTGTACCTGTCATCAGATACATGCGGTTCGGCCAGGTTGGTCCGAAGACGGAACAGAAATAGGAATCGCAAATCGTGAACGATTCGGCCAGCGCAAACTGAAAAGGAATATCGGCGCGTGTGTAGTAACCCATGACATAGGGTCCCTTGACGCCGTCCGCCTTGCGATGCGCCGGCAGCCATTGATCCATGCGTCCGCTGCTCCATGCATCATGCTGCACGGCCCAGGCGTGGCTGGTGGAAGGAATTTTCTGAGCGCTGGTCGAGTGCGTGTCGAGGTGGAACGGCAGCATGTATCCTGCGGGGTTCTCCGCATCCGGCTGATAGAACACCGACTTGCCGTTGGGGAGTTTTAGCGCAGCCGGATCATTGAAGCCACGTACGCCGGCGAGCGTGCCGAAGTAGTGGTCGAATGAGCGGTTCTCCTGCATGAGAATGACGACATGTTTGATGTCGCCCAGTTGGGTGCGGCGACGACCCTGTTGCGCCAGCGCGCGGCGGACGTTGGGCGGCATCAGAGCCGCGGCGGCCGCTGTCGCCGCGGCTTGGGCCGCGCCCTTGAGAAGACGCCGGCGCGTGAGGCCGACACGATTCGACGACGGGGGAAGCATCATATTCACATCCGGTTTCGGGAATCAACATCATATCCCCAATACGTAAATATTGGATGAGCCGCCATTTTGGATCGCGCATGCAGCCGACGCAGACAGTTCTTCGCCAGCTTTTCATCCGCATTCCGGCATACTCGAAGAGCGCATTAGGAAAATAACGCACTGAGTGCGGCGGTGTAGATGAGAACTCTCTCGCTTTGGCTCCTGGTTTCGGCGATGGCGCCTTAAGTCCCTACCACTGCTGCTGCGTCGCCCGCGACAGACCGGTAATCCGCGCGCTTTCGCCTTCCATGGGAGGATACACCGATTGAATCGCCACTCGCCCCGGCCCGGAAAGCAGAAGCCACATGTACCGGTTTCCCCATGAACCCCAGGCGTTCCACTGCACGCTGGGCTGTTCGAAATGCAACTGCATCTCGACCGTAGGGTCCTTGAAGACCAGTGATTTTGGCTTGATAAGAATCGTCTCCCCTTGCCCCAGCTCGCGCACAAACACGTTGCCCGCCGCGTGTAGCAGCAACAGTCCGGGGGCTTGCGGCGCGGAGAACCGGTCCATGAACATGCCGATGGGGTAATGGGTCTCGGTGTCGTTGCCGTTCTGCGTCTGGAACCAGACGCCGGTGTTGAACCAATCGTATTGCACGTGCCCCGTCGCCACCAGGAACATGTGCTCGCGCACGTCCACCGCCTCGCCCGGCTGCAAGGGAACGGAAATCATCTCGCCGGGGTCGTCTTTCGAAAACGCGATGTGCCCCGGCCCCTGGGCTTGCGTCATAATCAGCGGCAGACCGGCGAACATGCGCTTCCAGCCGCCCTTCAACGACATGGTGGTGATGTTGACCTGCGGATCTTTCCACAACAGCACGTGATGCGTGAAGTAAATGCTGTCTTCGGCCGCAAGCTTGAGGTCTGCCACGGGCACGTACGTGCCTTCAATCTGGCAGAATGAATTTCCGAATTGCAGCTTAGCCATGTCCTTGCGCCCTGGCAATTGCGCCCAGCCGGATGCCGATACCTCTTCCGGCATGGAAAGCGCCGCGCCGCAGCGCGAACAACTGGTCTCGCCGCGGGCAAACGGAGCGCCGCACCAGGTGCACTTGCCCGCATGGTCAACCGGCGCCGGGCCTGCTTCCTCCGCAACTGGATTTTGCACCGCGGCCGCGGCCACCGGGGCCGCCGGCTGTGCCGCGTACTGCGGCGGCGGGGTAACTATGGGTGCAGCGGCGGCGGCCGGCCGCTTCACCGGCGTCCCGCAGCCCACGCAGAAATTCTGATCGTCGCGGACGGGCGTCCCACAATTCACGCAGAACATAGATCTCCTATTCGGTGTGGTGATGCACGTACATCGACTGGATGCCGATGCGCCCCGGGCCCGTCATCTTCGCCAAGGCCATGTTCGTGCCGCCGAAAAAGCCTGAGCCGAAGCGCTGGAACTCCACCTCCATGGTGACCGATGAATCCTTGTAGAGGAAGGCGCCCGGTTCCAGCATGATGCTTTCGCCCGCAGCCAGGCGCCGCTCGAAGACATTGCCATAGCCATGCAGAATCAGCAGGCCGGATGTGCTGGTGGTGATGAACCGATCCATATACATCCCCTGGCCGCCGAACAGAATGTTAGTCAAACCCTTTATCCGTACGAAGGAGTAGCCGATCTGGTGTGAGCTCAGCAGAAAGGCGTGCTCACGCACGTCGAGCTCCATGCCAGGGTGCAGCGGCAGAACCACGAGTTCGCCCGAGGCGTCGCGCGAGAAAGCAATCCGGCCCGGGCCGCTCGCGACGCTGATGATGAAGGGCATCCCGGCAAAGGCGCGCTTCAAACCTCCGGAAAGCTGCATCACGCTCAGCGGCACGTGGATGTCCTTCCACAACATCACGTGATGTTCGAAGAAAATGGAGTCGCCCTGGCCAAGGTTAATTTCTGCCACGGGCACGATCTCCCCTTCCACCTGGCAGGTGCTGGCGCTGAAGTGGATCTCCGTCATGTCGCGGATGCGCGGCGCTTCGCGCCATCCCGATTCGCTCACCAGATTGCGAATATCGAGCGGCGCTCCGCAAGCGCGGCAAGCGGTGGCGGTCTTCTCGTTCATGCTCTGGCACCACTGGCACTGGATGCGTTCCAGCGGCGCTCCAGAGGGGATATGAGCGGCGTCGGTCATGGCGCGTCTCCTCGATCAATTGTTGACTAACTCTATTGACTCACTTGCGCCCGCCGCGGCCGGCAGGCTGGCTCGTGTCCACGCCCGCCGCTTTCAAGGCCGGGGCTGCGCTCGAATAGCCAAGCTGTGGGGCCTGCTTTCGGACTCCGTCGAACACGAAAAACCGCGCGGCATCATCCATGCCCACGCGGCCTGCCACTACGCCGCGCTCTTTCAGCGCCTGCGCAATCAGCGCATAGGGGCTCTCATCTTCCTGCCATACGCGAACCTCATCGCCGGGGTGGATCAACTCTTTCGCGCGCATCTCTTCGAACCCCGGCGTGACCCAGACGGGCGCGCCGTTGGCTGGAAGCACAACAGCGAACGTGCGCTCGCTCTTGCCCCAGCGCACGCCGGTGAGGTAAACCATGGCCGGTCCTGGCTCAAGCACGATCGCTTCCAGGCCGAACTCTTTCATCGCCTTCTGTAGCTGCGCCAGGCGTTGGGCGTAATTTTCGGGAGTGGTCTGCGGCATGAAAACGGAACCTATCCGAACGGTTGATCGATGGCGATACTTTGTTTCGTGAACATCCGCGCGCCATCCTCGGTAATGTGCATGCAATCTTCCAGGCGAATTCCGAATTCGCCGTAGATCGCGATCATGGGCTCATCGCTGAAGCACATTCCTAGACGCAGCGGCGTTTTGTTGCCCTTCACCAGGTATGTCCACTCGTGGCCGTCAAGGCCGATGCCGTGCCCGGTGCGGTGCGGCAATCCCGGAACTTTGTAGCCCGGCCCAAAGCCCGCGTCGGTAATCACTTTGCGCGCGGCGGCGTCCACCGATTCGCAGGTTGCGCCCACCTTCGCCGCGGCCAGCGCGGCATCCTGCGCCTTGCGCTCCAGGTTCCAAACTTGCGTTTGCCGCGCGGTCGGCTTGCCGAAAATCATCGTGCGCGTGATATCCGATTGATACCCTTCTACAGTGCAGCCATCGTCCACCAGCACCAGGTCGCCCTCGCGCAGTTGCTGCGGCTGAATGCTGCCGTGGGGAAACGCCGTAAACTTTCCGAAACTGGTCATAGCGTTGCCCTGCGTACCCAATTGCCTGTAAGCCGCGGCGATGATGGCGCTCAACTCGCCTTGCGTCATACCCTCGCGCAGGGTTTGCAGAGCGGCGCGATACGCTGCAATGGTAATGTCGTTGGCGCGCTGCAATAGCGCGATTTCGGCCGGTGACTTAATCACCCGGCAACCCACCGTCACGGGGTCGGCGCTCGCGAACGTCGCGGTCTTGAGATCCTGGCTTAGGCCGTTGAAGGTAGCGAAGGTGGTGCGCTCTTCCATTCCGATGCGCGCGGTGGCATTGCGCTCTTTCAAAAACTGCGCGATGCGGTGCAGTCGCTCGCCAGGGTCGGCGGCGGAGCGGACATCGCTTCCGGCCGTCGCGTTTGGCGCCGGCCCGAACAACGCCGGTTCGCCGGTCGCAGGCAGCACCCACCACGTGTTGCCGCCGCGCGTACCAGTGAAATAGAACAAGCTGGTCCCAGGCTCGAATACCACCGCCTGCATTTTGTTCTCGCGCATCAACCGCCGCGCCTTCTCCACGCGCGACGCGCGTTCTTCGGGCGTGATGGGCTGGACTCCATCCATCATTGGCTTCAGCTTTTTGATGGATTCGGGAATCTCGACCGGCGCTTGTGCCCGCCGTTGCGCCCAGCCACAACCCGCCGCTGCCGTAACTAGAAACACTCTACGATTCATTAGTAACCTTTACCTGCTCGACCTTTATACGCTCAACGTCGGATTCTTCTTGTGCCACTCAGTGGCCTGTTCATAGGCCATCGCTACGCGTAGCGGCGAGCCCTCGTCGTAAATTTTACCCAGGAAGCCGATCGACCGCGGCAGGCCGCCTGTGAATCCGCACTTCAAGACCACTTGCGGATTGCCCGTCAGGTTCGTCGTGGTCAAGAGCGCTGTCGAAGGAATCACGACCACGTCCCAATCGGCCATGAATTTTTCGAATTTCTCCACCACTCCGGTGCGCGCCCGCTGTGCCCGGATGTACTCCACGGCCGGGATCAGGCGCGACGTGCGGAACGTGTTCGGCCAATCGTTGGCGGACTGTCCCTTTAAGGTGCGCACCTCGCCATCGCGCGTAATATCGTCGAATGCCGCGGCGCCCTCGGCTTCGAGCAGGAAGCGCATCGGCAGGGCGCCCTCGTCATACTCCACCGGCGTCATATTCACGCCGGCCTTCTTTAGATCCTCCAGAGCTTGCGTATAAACAGCCTTCAATTCCGCCGCTGCGTTCGGGTCGCCACCGCGCCCACCGCCACCGCCGCGTCCGGCGCCGATGCGGTCAAATAGCGATTGCATTACGCCCACTCTCAGGCTGCCGAGCGGCTTGCGCGGTTCCCAGTGGAAGGGGTCGGCGCCCACGCTGCGGTCATGCCCATCCGGCCCGTAAATCGCATTGAGCACGATGGCGCAATCCTCCACACCGCGGCAGATCGGCCCGATCTTATCCATGGTCCAGCTCAGCGCCATCGCGCCATGCCGGCTCACGCGCCCATAGGTCGGACGCAGGCCCACCGTGCCGCACTCCGTACTGGGCGAAACGATCGAGCCGAGCGTTTCCGTACCCAGCGAGAAGCCAACCAACCCGGCGGAGGTCGATGATGCGGAACCGGCCGACGATCCGCTCGAGCCGCGCTCCGTGTTCCACGGATTCTTGGTGCGCCCTTCAAACCACAAATCGCCCTGCGCTAATGCGCCCATGGAAAGCTTAGCCATCAAAACGGCGCCGGCCTTGTGCAGCCGGTCTACGCACGTGGCATCTTCATCCGGTACGCGATTTTCGAAGGGCTCTGCCCCCCACGTGGTGCGAATGCCTTTGCTGTCGAAGAGATCTTTCACGCCGAACGGGATGCCGTGCAGCGGTCCGCGATATTTGCCCTGGCGAATCTCCTTGTCCGCTTCGCCCGCGCGTTCCAGCGCCAAATCCTCTGTGAGCGTGATCAAGCACAGCAGCTTGGGGCTGTACCTCTTCATGCGCGCGATGTACATCTTGGTGAGATCGGTCGAAGAGACGGCGCGCGAGTGAATCAGTTGTGCAAGCTCGGTTACTGGCCAGAAGGCGGCGTCCTCCAGATTCGTGGGGGCCTTCGGCGCGCGCGCGGGCGCCTTCCCGGCAGCGGCGGCGCCTGCTTTCGGTATGGTCGTCTCGAAACGCTGCGGACCTTTAATAGGTGTGCGGTCCGGCAGTCCGGGAGAGAAATGAAACGAAGGTTCAACGCCGTAGCCGATCTCCACCTTGCGCAGCGCTTCGTAGTTACCCAAAGCCTGGTTCACCCGGGGCAGCATCTGGTCTAGCTCGGCATCGTTAAATTCGAGACCCAGTAGCGTGAGCGCGCCCACGATCTGCTCTTTGTTGACGCGCATCGGCGCCTGCCCGCGGCCGCCCTGACCGCGCGCCGCGCCTGTAGTGCCCGTTGCGCCAACTGCGCCGCGCTGCTGCGCAAAAGCCGGTTGTGCAGCAGCCAACACGCTCATGAGCTGCATCCAATTTCTTCTATTCATAAACCAGTCATCATACCCAATCGGCAGCCGGGAATGCTGAAGCTGGAAAGAAGACGAAGCCCGGTCAGATTACTGCGCTTGTCGGGAAGCCGGAGCCGCATGCCGCGAAAGTTCCACCGCGCGCCGCAAGCCAATCAGGGGAAGCTCCGGCAGGAACGCATCGAAAAGCCGCTCGTCCTGGAAAAGGCGCCCAATCCCGCCCGTCCCCAGAATCGCGGGCTTTTCTTTGGCAAAGTGCTCTTCGGTAATCAGCGCAGCCAGCGAACGCACAGTCGCGAGCGCACCGTAATACAGACCCGATTGAATGCTTTCCACAATCGAGCGGCCTAAAACCTGTGCCGGGCGAACAATCTCCACCGCCGGCAGCCGCGCCGTTCGAGCCTCCAACGCCATCATCGATGTATGAATTCCCGGCGCGATAATTCCGCCCAGGTACTCTCTGTCTTTGGTGATCGCGCAAAGCGTGGTCGCGGTACCGAAATCGATCACAATCAGGTTGCGGCCGGGAAAGCGCATTAGCCCCCCGATGGCATTCGCAATCTTGTCCGCGCCCACTTCGAGCGGATTGCTGTATCTGATCTTGAGGCCGGTTTTCGCTCCCGGCTGCAGCACAAACGCCTCGATGTGGAAGTACTTGCGGAAACAGTTGCGTAGGGAATGTACGGCGTCCGGCGCAACCGAGCAGATGGCGGCTCCATCAATCCGTTCCGGGTCGATGCCGTTCTCGCGCAGCACCCCCCGAAAGAACATGCCAAACTCGTCGGACGAAGCACGCACGCTGGAGGCCCGCCGGAAGGTGGCTTTCAGCTCCTCGCCTTCGAACACGCCGCCTAATATCTGGGAGTTGCCAACATCGAGACACAGAAGCATGTGCGTTCAGTTTACAGGCACATTATCAATCAGCCGGACACCCTCGATGCGCGCAGCGACAAAGCGCCGGTTCCAGTGCTCTTCCACATAATCCACCGCAAAGCCGCTGTCTTCCAGTATCGCTTTTGCTATGCCGGAATCGGGCGCCTGTAGCGCGCGAAAAATAACCGCCGCGCGATCGCGCGCCGCGTCGGAAAGGCGCGTGTTTCGCGAACTCTCCGCTAAGCCGGATGCCTCCCGCACCGTGGCGCACGGAACAATCTCGGTGGGAATGAAAAACTCCCTCGCCATGTCCGTGATGAGGCGAAGCTGCTGATAGTCCTTTTCCCCAAAGTAGGCGCGCTCCGCGCGCACCAAATTGAGAAGCTTCAGCACCACCGTCATTACTCCCTGGAAGAAGCCGGGGCGGTGCGCTCCCTCCATCAGTTTGCTGATCTCTTCTTCCTCGATGCGAAAACGCCGGCCGTGCAGATACATCTCCGATGCACGGGGCGCAAGCAACTCGTCCGCGCCTAAGCTTTCGAGCAGCGCCAGATCGCTCTCCGGCGTGTGCGGATATTTTTCCAGATCGCGCGGGTCGTCAAATTGCGTGGGGTTCACAAAGATACTCACAACCACGATTTCATTCTCGCGCCGGCATCGCTGCACCAGGGACGCATGACCACGATGCAGCGCCCCCATTGTAGGAACGAAACCGATGCTGCGGCCCTCCATCGCGCTACGGCGCACGCTCCACTCGGCGAGAGTAGTCGAAACGTTCATCGGTAACTCTCATCCTCTGCGGGGAACGCGCCCGATTTCACGGCCTGGTCGAAATTTTCCATCGCTTCGAGTACCTGCCGCGCCCCATCGAAGAAGGGCCGTACAAATCGCGGCCGAAAATCGGTGTTCATGCCCAGCAGGTCTTGCAGCACCAGGATCTGTCCATCGCACTCCGGCCCGGCCCCGATGCCGATGGTGGGAATCCGAAGGCTGCCGCTGATTTCGCTCGCCAGTTCCGCGGGAATGCATTCGAGAACCACCGCGAAGGCGCCCAATTCCTCCAGCGCTCGCGCCTGCCGCAGGATCTCTTGCGCGCTCTCCACCGTCCTTCCCTGGACTTTGAAGCCCCCATAGGCGTTGACGGATTGCGGTTGCAGGCCAAGGTGTCCCATCACCGGAATGCCGCTCTGCGCCAGGCGTTGCACGACATCTTCGTGGCCGTCGATGCCTTCCAGTTTGACCGCTTGCGCGCCCGCGCTCATCAGCGCCTGAGCGGTGTCCAGCGCCGGCGCGAGGCCCCTGCGGAAGGAGAGAAACGGCATATCGGCGATCACGAACTTGCCGCTTGCGCCGCGCGCTACCGCCTCCGTGTGCATCCGCATCAGATCGAGACCGGCCGAGACAGTGGACGGGTGACCATGCATCACCATGGCGGCGCTGTCGCCCACCAGAATGCCGTCGATCGCGCTTTCCGCCAACAGCCGCGCGAAGGTGTAGTCGTAACAGGTGACCATCGAGAGCTTGCGCCGCTCGAGTTTTGCCTGGAAAAAGCCGGTGGGCGACATGGCTCGCCGGGGGCTGGAAGTGTGCCGGAGCGATTCCGGGGGATTAGCGAGAACGGAAGAGTTAGTCATTACCTTGGTACCTGTCAAAAATCGATCAAGTCCGGAACTATTTCTGCGGCCTGTTGTGAGCCGGTAAAACCAATCGTCGCTGCGGATTCCGTCAGCGCAATCTTATTTTACCCCGGGTCTTCTATTCCGAGTCGCGCCTTAATCCTGGCGCAGCGCTTCCATGGGGTCGGTCCGCGCGGCGCGGCTGGCAGGTCCATAGCACGCCGCCGCGGCAGCCACGGCGAGAATGACCGCCACCACAATCAGCGTGGCAGGGTCGGTTGGCTTGACGTCGTAGAGCAACTTCCTCATCCATTGCGTGACCAACAACGCGCATACGGTTCCAATAGCCAATCCGGATGCAGCCAGCCGGATGCCTTCCATGAGCACAGATCGCAACACCTGCATCCGGTTGGCCCCCAAAGCCATTCGAACGCCGATGTCGCGCGTGCGTTGCGCCACAAGGTGCGCCAGCAATCCATAGATACCAATCGCCGCCATAAGCAACGCCAGGCCGGCGAATGCGCCCAGCAGCCACAACTGCGCACGTTGCACTGCGAGTTCCTTCTCTACCAGAACGGCGAGCGGTTGAACGTCGGCAATAGGCTGGTTCGCGTCCACCGTCCACACGGCTTGCCGCAATGCCGTTGCATAGGCCAACGGATCGCCCTTTACGCGCACCGCCAGATCGCGCGGCGTAAAATAACCGAACGCCGCGAAGGGCTGTGTAGCGGGATAGTAGTTTTCCGCGCGCCCTGCGACATCGATGCCCATCTGTTTTACGTCGCCTACAATTCCGACAACCGTGAGCCAGGGCTCGTTATCGGCATCCAGCCGAAAGCGCCGGCCCAGCGGACTCCGTCCCGGCCAGAACTCGCGCGCCGAGGCTTCGTTGACAATCGCCACCGGCAGGGAATCGCGTGTATCGCTGGCATTAAAATACCGCCCGGCCAGCAATCGCATTCCAATGGCGCGGAAGTAACCATCGCTCACCACGCGATGATTGGCATCCGGCTCGTGTCCTGGCGCAGGCGGGGGAGCGTCCTCGACGAGAAATCCAGAAGTTCCGCCGCGATTGGTCAGCGGAAGGAAGGTGGAGTAGCCGGCCGCAGAGACGCCGGGAAGCGCCGTAACGCGGCTTACGACCTCCCGATAGAAGTTTGCGCGAGCCTCAAAGCCTCGGTAGCGAGAGACGGCGGACCCCGGAAGAGCAGTCCGCAGCGTCATTACATGCGCCGGGTCGAAGCCGAGATCGGCATGGACCAGAGCCCATACCGTTTTCACCATCAGCCCCGCGGCAGTGCACAACACTACCGCCAACGCGACTTCCCCGATCACCAGTGAACTGCGCAGACGGGTCCCGCCGCCAATTCCAGCGCGCCCGCCTTGGTTCATCACTAGCGCCAGATCCGCGCGGGCAATATTGGCAGCAGGCAGGGCACCGAATACCAACGCAGAGAGAATCGCCGCCCCGGCCGCGAATAGAAGAAGCCGGGCATCCAGTTCCGGTCGCGCATAACCCAGAAGCGCATCCGGAATCAGCGCGCTCAACGGCCGCATGCCGAATGAGGCCAGCAGAACTCCCAATGCTGAGCCGGCGCCGGCAATTACCAGGCTTTCCACCAGACTCTGTCGGATGAGATCCCAGCGCCCTGCTCCTAGCGCTGCGCGGACCGCGATTTCCCGCCTTCTGCCGACGGCGCGCGCCAGCAAAAGGCCTGCGATGTTTGCGCAACAGATCAGCAGCACGATGCCGACGCCGCCAGCCAGAACGCGCATGGCAAGATCGAGCCTTCCCAGAAACTGCTCGCGAATTCCTATGACCGTGGCTCCCACACGGTCGTTCGAATCGGGATGCTCCGCGTGAAGCTGCCCGGCGATGGCCGACATGTCGCGCTGCGCATCGGCGATTGCGACGCCCGGCCGCAGCCGCGCGAAGACGTGCAGGATATGGCTCTGCCGCCGTGCCCAGTCCGCGGAAGAAAACGCCATCGGAAGCCAGAGGTCGGTGCGGCTGGGAAATACGAATCCCTGCGGCATCACGCCAATGGCGCGGTACTTAACGCCATCGAGCAGGATGTCCCGCCCCACGATCCGGGCATCGCCGCCATAACGCTCCATCCAGATCCGATGGCTTAACAGCGCGACATTCGTGCCGCCGGCCTCATCTTCCTGGGGCGAGATGCCGCGGCCCAGAATCGGCGCAATGCCCAGCAGAGGGAAAAGATTGGCGGTCATCAGCGTGACCTCCACTTGTTGCGGTTGGCCATCGCCCGTGATGGCGCGCAGATCGCCGCGTGTCGCCGCCATATCTGTGAACACGTGGTTGCGTTGCTTCCAATCCAGCATGTTGGCCGGCGCGGGTGTATTTTGCGGAAAGCCCATCCACGACGCCTCTTCCCAAACTTCCACAACGCGCGCCGAATCGCGCATTTACAGCGGGTGCAGCAGCAGCGCATCCACCATACTAAAGATCGCGACATTTGCGCCGATGCCGAACGCCAGCGCAACAGTTGCAGTCACCGTGAAGCGAGAGCTTTTGCGCAGGGTCGGAAGGCGAAGCGCAGATCGTCATGCATGGGCATCGCTTCTGTTTTGCAAGGCGAATGCCACCGCACAGGGCGTATTTTCAACGCGGGGCATGCGCAGTCTGTCCGCTTTTGGGATGGCGCGGGCTGTGCGAACTAGGCCCGCGCGGTCGGCGCGACGACCGGCTAAAGGCTATCGCACGACAGGATCCCAGACACGGACGATCGGATAGCGCCCGTTTTCTTCCGGTTCGTACTTCGATTTCTCGAACCACCAGGCCATGCGGGCGCGCGGATCGGCCGCGAATTTAGGGTCGGCGGCTACTTGCGCTTCGAACTGCTTCGCCAGTTCAGGCTGGTCCGCCATCATCTTACGCGCGATCGGCTCTGAGAGGTATTCGCCCAGGTCCAGGCCGCCGCGTCCGCCACGTCCGCCGCCCGCGCCCTCTGAGAAGAACACGGAATCCATCAATCCCCATGCCGCCAGCGAATCGGGCGCCTGCGGTTCAAGCAACGCGAGAATCAAGCGGGAACGGCGTTGCTTCAAGGGAACCCAATACGAGCCGGCTGGGATCTTGATCCGTTCCTTAACCAGCTTGGGATCGAGCGTCAGCATCACGTGCCCTTCGATTGATTGGCCCGGTTTCGTGCCCGTAAAGCGGTAGGTCTCGAACACCTGCTCGATCGGCTGCTTGGTGCGTTCCATCTCCACGCCGTGCAGCGCCAGAGTATCCGCGACGGAACTGAACGCGGAGGGGATCAGGTAGCCCAACGGCATCTGCGCCTCAACTGTGGTGTCGATCTCGTCGTGGATTACGGTCTGTAGGTCGTCCAACTCGCCCGTATAGCGCGTAACCATTGTGCCCGTCACTTCGCTCTTGAAGGGCGCATTCTTCAGCGCGTGATACACCAGAGGACGGCTCTTCGCGGAGCTGACCTTGCCCGCAAGATACACCGGCGGCGCCGAGTGGTCTCCGGCGTGCGCGGCCATCTGCTTATCGGCCTCGCGGACGGCGCGGCGAAGGCCTTCCGGGTCGGCGCAGATGATGTCGAACGTATGGCGCATGATGTCGTAATGCGCCCAAGCGCGCGTCTTGGCGGTCTTCAGACTGTGACTTTCCACCAGCAGCGAGGGCCTGTTCTGCACCGCGGCGTAAAGATGCGAATAGCGCGGCGAGAAGACCTCCATGAAAAACTCGCGTTTGCCGTTGACGTTCCGCAGCGCCCCATAGGGCGCCACCATGTGGCCGTCCTCCGCCATACGCTTGTCTAATTCGGGCACGTACTTCTCGCGCACCCATGCTCCGGCCGGCTCGGCGATATCCTGATTGCGCGCCATGTCCCAGGTGACGTCATACTGCATGTCGGAACCGTCGGTGACGTGGTTATCGATCAGGAAATCCGGCATCCACGTGTTAAAGATTTTCAGCCATGCCCGCATCTCCGGCGTATCGGCCTTCATATAGTCGCGGTTGAGATTCAGCCGTTGCGCCGTAGAGCGCGTACCGGTGGCTTTTGGCCCGTTCTGGCTGGGCCGATGATACAGGCTCACGTTTTCATGGCCGTCCACATTGAATACGGGGATGATGACGAAGATCGCGTGATCCAGCCACGAAGCGTAACGCTTGCTGACGGTCATGTCGCGCACCAGCATGAGCACCGGATCTTTGCCTTCGATTTCGCCCGCATGGATGCCGCTCTGAATCATGATCACGGCCTTCCCCGTTTTTGCTGCGGCTTCAGGGGTGAAGGCGCGGTCCTTCGAGACCACCAGCGCAATCATGGTGCGGCCTTCGGGCGTGGTTCCGATATCCAGAACCTTGACCATGCGTGAGGCGCGTTCCAGCCGATGCGAGATCTCGACCGTTTCCGAGTACGGCGCCGTCTCGTTGAAATCGGTCTTTTCCCCTGTGGTGATCAGTTCCGGCGGCGACGCCTTAGTGCTAGCCGCAAGCGACGCTGCGGCCTTGGCGGCCGGCGGTTCGAATGCGGAGTGCGGGGCGACGGGCTCCTGCGCCGCGCAAAGCAACGCGATACCCAAAAGCGGAACGGCTCGAATCAACATATGAGAATTTTAGTGCAAAGGCGAGATTTGACCTAACTCGAGCGGCAGCATAGGTCCACTGTGCCAACCAGCGGAGACGGAACTTCTGGACCAGCGTATTGGCGGTAACGAACTCACCCTCATCCGCGTGTGTCGCGCCGAAACCCAGCAAATGATGCGACTACAAACGGCGCCTGCCTGTCGTGTGTCACCACCATTTCTGGCAGTTCTCGGCGGCGAACCACCCGTGAGTGATATAAAGTATCAATCAGCTTATGAACAGTCAGGCAGGAATTCGTCTATTTACTGCAGTACTCGCATTGACCGGTTGCGTTGCCTTCGCGGCAGACGGACCACCAGCCTGGGCATACGGATATCCGCAGCCTGGCACGCCCGCTGCGCCTGCGGGCGCAGGTGGTCGCGGTGCGCAGGCAGCCCCTGACAGCAGTCCGAAGCACCTCGAGGGCAGCAACCTCGAGTTCACTCTGACGCAGATCCGCGATGGCTTTGGCCCCGCGGATTGGTTTCCGGAAGATCATCCCAAGATGCCCGAGATTGTTGCGCACGGCCGGCGGCCCGACGTGCGCGCCTGCGCGCTCTGCCACTATCCCAATGGCAAAGGCCGGGCTGAGAACGCGCCTGTCGCCGGTTACCCCGTCGCCTACTTCGTCCAGCAGATCGCCGATTTTAAGAGCGGTGCCCGCAAAAGCGCCGACCCGCGCAAGGCCAACGTGAACGCAATGATCGCCATTGCCAAAGCCATGACGGACGAAGAAGTCAAAGCAACCGCAGAATATTTCGGCTCGATGCCCTGGACGCCGTGGATCCGAGTGGTGGAGACCACTACCGTTCCCAAGACCCGTATTTCCGGCGGCCTGTTTCTGGCGCTCGACGGCGATGAGAAGGAGCCTCTCGGCAGACGTATTTTAGAGGTGCCGGAAAGCACGACGGCCTCCGAGACGTTTCGGAATCCCCGGTCGGGCTTCATCGCCTATGCGCCCCCGGGCAGCATCAAAAAAGGCGAGACCTTGGTCACTTCGGGCGGCGGCAAGACGCTGGCCTGCGGCGCCTGCCACGGAGCGGATCTGAAAGGCCTCGGGCCAGTGCCGGGAATCGCTGGCAGATCGCCGAGTTATCTCGTAAGACAGATGTATGATATGCAGGCGGGCGCGCGCAAGGGCGTATGGACGCCGCTCATGACGAAAGTAGTGAGCCAGCTTAGCGATGACGACATGTTGGAGATCGCCGCTTACGCTGCCTCGCTCAAGCCATAGACCCTATCTGTTTTACAGGAGTTGCAAAATGAATCGATATCTTCTGTGTACCGGCGCCCTGTTGGCGCTCGCCGCATTCGGCCAGACCCCACGCGATTCTTCGCCAAATAACTCGCTCAAGTCTCCCGAGGTCGCGGCCGACCATCACGTCACGTTTCGAGTCTTCGCGCCGAAAGCATCCGAAGTAACGCTCACCGGCGATTGGCTCGGCTCCGCGCCCGCCCCCAAATTAACCAAAGATGAACAAGGCGTTTGGAGCGTCACGCTCGGCCCCTTCGAGCCCAGCATCTACATCTACTCGTTCACCGTAGATGGCGTCGCGATTTCCGACCCGGTCAATCCGCGCATCAAGCTGCGCGCCCGCACCTCCGCCAGCATGGTAGAAGTGCCGGAGGATTCGCCGGCGTTTTGGCAGGCGCATGATGTTCCGCATGGTGCGGTGGAAATCAATTGGGAAAAGTCCACCGCGATCAATGGCGAAACGCGCCAGATCTGGATCTACACCCCTCCCGGTTATGCGCAATCCACCCGCCGCTATCCGGTTCTCTATCTGCTGCATGGCTCCAACGACACGGCAGCCGGTTGGACCATGGCCGGCAACGCCAATTTCATCCTGGATAATCTACTCGCCGAAAAGAAAGCCGCGCCGATGATCGTCGTGATGCCGTTCGGCCACGCTACCCCGTTCGGTCAGCCGACGCCCGCGGGCGGGATGAGTAACGACGCCCTCTTTGAAGAGTACATGCTCAAAGACGTAATCCCGACCGTCGAAGCTCGCTACCGTGTCTCGCCCGGCCGCCAGAACCGCGCCATCGCCGGGCTGTCGATGGGCGGCGGTCAATCGCTGCGCATTGGCCTGGCTCATCTGGATCTGTTCAGCGCCGTGGCGTCATTTTCGGGCGCGATACCGGGAGATTTCGAGACGCGTTTCGCCGCACTGCTGAAAGACCCCGCGGGTTCCAATGAAAAGCTGAAGGCCCTATGGATCGGTTGTGGACGCCAGGATTCGCTTTTTCCCCGATCGAAGAACCTTTCGGAGTTGCTAACCAAAAACCAGATCAAGCATGTCTTCTACCCAATTGATGGCGTTCACAACTACACCGCGTGGAAGAAGTTTCTAGCTGAATACGCGCCGCTGTTGTTTCAATAGAGCGTGCAGCTCAATCGGCGAGAGGCTTAAGGCTTCCCAGCATCGTCGGAATCAGCTCGGAGACGGTCGGGTGGATGTGAACCGCCCTTTGAATCACCGTATAGGGCTTCTTTGCATACATGATGTCGAGGATGCAGTGAATGACTTCGTCGCCGCCAACGCCTAAGACGGCGGCGCCCAGAATTTCCTGGCTTTGTGCATCCACAAGGACTTTCATCAAACCTTGAGTTTCGCCTTTTTCAACGGCGCGCCCAATCTTCGTCATGGGACGCTGCCCGATCAACGCACGCCGTCCGCTCTTGCGGACTTCCGCCTCGGTGAGACCGGCGCGCCCGAGCGGCGGATCGATGTAGAGTCCGTAAGCCAGGATGCGGTCGCTCACGCGGCGCGGATCGTTATCCAATAGATTCGCCGCCGCGATTTCGAAATCGTTGTATGACGTGTGAGTGAACCCGCCCTTGCCGTTGCAATCGCCCAACGCCCAAATTCCTGGGACGCTGGTTCGCAGCTGGTCGTCAATCACAATGTACCCGTGTGCGTCTGTCGCAACCCCGGCTTTCTGGAGCCCCAGGTCGTCTGTGTTTGGCCGCCGGCCAACGGCCAACAGGACGTGCGTCCCCACAATCTCGTTAGCTGCCCCCGGCCCGCAATCCACATGGGCGACGGTTTCATCGCCGCGTTGGGAAAACGAGATGCATTTGGCGTTCACGCGTATATGGATGCCCTCGCTTTCCAAAATGCCGTGAATGGCCGCCGAAATATCTTCGTCTTCGCGGTGTACCAGGCGCGGCCCCATCTCGACGATCGTAACTTCGCTTCCAAATCGCCGGAACATTTGACCAAACTCCAACCCCACATAGCTGCCGCCGATGACGATCAGATGCTTCGGAAGAAAATCGACCTCCATCATGGAGCTGTTCGTCAAATACTTGATCTGATCCAGGCCTGGCATGTCAGGCACGGACGCCCGTGCGCCGGCGTTAATGAAAATCCGATCGGCAGTCAGTTTCTCGGCGCCCACGCTGACTTCATTGGGAGATTCAAAACGCGCATGACCCTGGAAGACGCTGCAGTGTTCGGTCTTCCTCAGTGAAGTTTCAACTCCCTCTCGCGACTCTCCCGATATCGCGTCTTTCCTCGCCTTGACGCGACGCATGTCGACGCTCACGCCTCCATCGATAGCCACGCCGAAGTCGCCGGCGCGACGCGCCATATGCGCGGCATAGGCGCTGGCGACCATTGTTTTTGTGGGGATGCAGCCGGTATTCACACAGGTGCCGCCAAACAACTTACGTTCAACGATAGCCACACTCATGCCCGAACCGGCCAGGCGTTTTGCTAGTGCGGGCCCGGCTTGGCCAGTCCCTATCACGATCGCGTCAAATCGATTATTCATTAGAATCGGGTAACAATCCAAAACGCGCCGCAGACCGCAATGGCATCTTCCAGCAGGGCAATGGGAAGATCGTTCCCGCCGGTAGCTTTCACCAGCCGGCTGCGAAATTCGTAGCCGCCCAGCGTTCCTGCCACCGCGCCGACTGCGCCGGCCGCTCCGCAAATCAGCGCCAGGCCAGGCATGCCGAGCGCCGCCCCCGCAGCGGCGCCAATCAACACGCGAAAGGCGAATGGGCCGGGAGCCTTCCGGCTGGGCGTTTTGGGCAGTTTATCGTTAACCAATTCCAACAACGCGAAAGTGCTCACAAAATACGGCACAAATGGGATCGCGAGAAAGGCGAGTGGGGTATTTTCCAGGTGCAACCAGCCGAAACGTGCCGCCCAACTCACTGCTGCCAGTGGGGTTACGGAACGGAGTCCGGCAACTACGCCAATCAGAAAGGCCAGAGCAAATGTGGGCACGGGCTCTTATTAAATCACATCCGGAAGAGGGGCTGCTCGCACTCTACCGTACCGGTTGGGCGGCGCGATGGGCTTCGGCCAGCGCTGCTCGATTCAGATATTGCGAGAAATCGTGATCGGGCTCGCCGGCGCCCGCGTTGAAGGCCGCCATGGCGCCACGTTCGTCGCCCGCCGCCAGCAGTAAGATGCCCTTCGAGTAGTCGAGCAGGCCTTTCGCCTCGGCGCCATCATTCAACGCCTTGTTCGCCTGGTCCAGCCAAGGGCCTAAATCGAAGGCGCCGCCTTTTTGCGCAAGACTTTGAGCCGCGATGGCGGGAAAGGCGAAATCGGCGGACGCGGCCGGAGGTTGCAGACGGGCAACTTTGGTCCAGCGGCTCTGGGCGGATTTGACTTGGCCGCAGAGCGATTCCACGGCGCCCAGAAAATACTGAACCCGCGCGCCTTTCAGCAGGTCTTCAAAACCCCTTGCGGTGAATGGAACATCACCGTCGTTGCCGCCAATCGAATCCACACCGGAGAGCACGGCGCTGCAATCCTTTTGCGCGGCGCGGCGGCGTAGGGCTTGAAGTTGCACCTCGATGTAAGCCCAACGGACGGACTCCGGCTGGCGCTCCTGCGGAAAATTGTGCTCGTTGAATATGCCGTTGGCGCTCTCCCCCTCGGCGCTGAGATTCAGCGCTTGCTGGACCAACTCCTCTGGGGTCGCCGGAGTTCCTGTTATCGGCGGCTTCGCAGCAACGCTGGCAGCGGGCGGTAGGGTAACCGGCGCTGAGGGCTTTTCCTCCAAGAGACTCTTCAGTGTCTTGTCGGATGGATTCAGAGAAATGCCCTCTTTCAATACTGCAACGGCCTCGGTTCTTCGGTCATTGAACAAAAGTAATGCCCGGCCGAGCACATAATGGAGCGCCGGAATGTCTTTGCGAATCGCAAGCGCGGCCTGCAGCTCGGGGATGGCATCGGCCGGACGGTTTTGATCGAGATCAAGCAAACCCGTGAGATAGTGAGCCGACGCGTCATTCGCATTGACTTGAAGGGCGGCGGCAAGCACGGCCTGCGTGCTCGCGCGATGCGGAAATACGTACTCCAATGGCTGGGACGCGGCAAGCTTGAAATCCGCGCCGGCGTCCCGGCCGAGTTTCAACAGGCAATAGCCGCGATAGTAGGATGCCAACGCATCGGCCTGTAGAAGCACTGCGCCGGGCTCCGCCTGGTTGGCGGGCGCGGCTTGATACTGGCGGCTGAGCAACTCCAAGGCATCGGCAAAGAGGCCAAACTTGAAATACGTATCCACAAGATTGAGGACGCGTTCGGGATCCGCCGCTAAATGCGGCCATAGGGCATCGTCTTTTGCACCTAGGCGAGTCGCCTCGAAGCGCAGGAAGGAATCCAGAGGATCAAGCGCAAGCGCCGCGTTCAACCGTTGAAGCGCCTCGGCATCCCGCCCGGCATGGCGAAGGAGGGCCACTTGCAGCTTCCGAGCGACCAGCAGCGAAGGACGGCGATCAATGGCCTTCTGCACGAAGTCAAGGGCCGCGGAGGAATTTCCCCCGCGGGCTTCTAGAGATGCCAGCCCGATCAGTGCGGAGGGGCCGAATCGGCCATCCGGAAAAGCTGCTATCCAACTCCGCCGCGCGTCTTCTTCTTTACCCGAAAAGGCCAGGGCCAAGCCGAGGTAGTAGCGGAGTTCGGGATCGAGCATGCGAGTTTGAGCGGCCTCGGAAAGTAACTGCGCGGCCTCCGCATAGCGATTTCGGGTTGCCAAAAGGCGGCCCAAAGCCTCCTTCAACCGCACGTCGCCCGGGAACTTCTTCGAGCCTTCCCGATACTCGGACTCGGCAACATGAAAGAGGTTGTACTTTTCGTCTTGCTCAGCCGCCGCCAGGAAGTCGGTGGCGGATTCCCGGCGCGAGCCCGGCGCCCGCGACGGTTGCGGGCCAAGTTTTACGGACTCGGACGTAACGGCTTCGTATGTACCTTCCGTATGAAGCATCAGCAACTTTCCGTTGGCGTCGCGCAATTCGAAGCGATACGCCACGCCTTTTTCGGGATTGGGAAAGGTATGTTCATACGTTTTCGCAGGCGAAAGATCGGACTTGTCTTGCCACACGGCGCTCGAGCCACGGACGATTGAAATCTGTGCGCCCGGGATAGAGCGCACCGCATTCAATTGGACGACAAGATTGTTCCCGCGCGCGCCCGGCACGCGCTCGAAGCTCAGAATAGCTTGCTCATTGGCGCGTGTGACGCCGTTCAATTCGCGGCCGCCCATCCACCATTCGGTGAATTCAACCTGCTGGAGGGGTTCGAGAAACTCACGGATTTCCTGATTGCCGAAGAGTCCCGCCTGCATCTCGACATAGCCCGAGTTCGTATCGGAAAGATGTTGGCGCGCCCATGCCAGCCCGGTGCGGCCCCAGTGGTATAACTTCTTGCCGGTTACGATGCTTGGGTCCGCTACGTGAACGGTGGCAGTGCGGCTGCTTGCGTTGTAGACGGCGATAAAAGGTTCGCGCGAGCCGTAGGCGAAATAGCATAGCTCTTCGGAAACGTTGAAAGGCTTGCTGAGATCGGCGCCAGCCTTACTGCGCGGCCAGGAGTAGAGATCGGTGACGCCGTGGGACGCCATGACGCCGGCGGGATAAACAAAGCGCGCACCCTCGTCCAAATCGAGATCGGCGTTCGCCCACCAAAGATAAGGATGGCGGACCGATGTGGGGTTGCGCAGAGTCACGCGCTGTTCCAAGGCGGCGCTTCCGTCTCGCAGGACAAATTCGGACACCCATTCCATGCCTGTGACTCGGTCGGTATCGCCCAACCAGACCTCGGCATGGTCCTTTTCCTGACGGACGGCGAAGTCTACCGGCGAAAGCGTATCGCGCGCGTGAGCCACGGGGAAACTGAATTCGACTCCCATCGCGACCCAGGCGCCACGCGGGCCGACTTCGGCCTTCTTCACCGAAGGATTGACACGAAAAATGGGATGGCCATTGCGTTTATCGATGCAAGTGTAGAGATGACCGCCAAGATCGGGAAGAAAGCTGCAAGAGAGATATTCGTTTTCGAGATTCAGACGCCGCCAAACCTGCGGCTCGCGCACCGCCGTAAAGCTCAGACGAGCTGTGTAAGGGTAAAAGGAACTGTGGAGATCGAACGGGTCAGGTTTCGCATCCAGGGCGCCTATCTGAGGATGGGTATCGGGCGCACCCTCGATCCACGTTGGCAGAGTGATAGTATCCTGCCAGGCTTTCGATTCGGCGTGGCAGACATGCGCCACTACGGCAAGAGAGAGAGCAGCCAGCAGTAAGCGCAAGGCTGTCATTCGTTCCTCAGCGTAGCATAGACTTACTCTGTCTTACTGTTTCAGCTCGGCTTTGATGGCCTCAAGTTCCTTGCCGGCCTCCGCCAAACGGCCCTGCGCGGTAAGTTCCTGATATTTCTGTAAGTGCGTTGCGATACTTCGCAGACGCGCATCTGCCCCGACGGGCGCCATGGACGGCGGAGCCTGTGATTGCGCGGCCTCGTTGCCGGACGATACGGGTGAGGGATTACTGCCGGCGAGTTGCGCCAGGGCCGCGTCATAAGTATCCGCGTAGATCAGTCGATTACCCACGGCCAGTACAACCTTTTTCAGTTGCGGCATGCGTGCCTGGGTCGCCTGAATATAGATGGGGTCTACGTAAAGGAAGGTATTGCCTACGGGCAGCACCAGGGTTTGGCCGCGCAAAACCTGCGACCCTTGCTGGTTCCACAGCGTAAGATCCTTAGAAATGGTTTGATCTTGATTGATGCGCGCGGCGATCTGCATCGGCCCGAAGATCAATTCCTGCTTTGAAAGCATCAGCACGACGATTTCGCCCAGATGTGGACCATCGCAGCGCGCCACCATCAGGCCGATCAGGTTATCCTTGCCGCGCGGCGTAAAGGGAGTCATCAGCAGAAACTCGGCCTGTTTTTCACCGGGTAAAGACGCAACGACGTAGGTGGGCGTGACCGATTCCGACCCGCCATTCTGCCCGGCGACATGGCGCGCCAGGTCCCACAGATCTTCTTTGTTATAGAAGCTCTGCGGATCGAGCATGTGATATGTGCGGTAGATCTCGGACTGCACGCGGAAGAGCACTTCGGGATAACGTGCGTGCGCTCGCAGATCGGCGGGCATTTCGGATTCGGCGCGGAACAGCTTTGGGAAAAGCCGCTGATAGGCGCCGATCAGGGGATCGTCGGGCGCAAAAATATAAAGATGCGTTTCGCCGTCATAGGCATCAACAGTAGCTTTTACCGCGTTGCGTATGTAGTTGACGCGGCCGAGATCGCCCAGATCGACGGCGCGCGAATTGGGATGAGCGGCGGAAGTGGTGTAACCATCCACCATCCAGACCAGCCGGCCTGATTGCGTGATTACCATGTACGGGTCTGGGTCCCACTCGAGAAAGCCGGCCAACTCCTGCAGACGCTCGCGGACGCGGCGCCGAATCATCATCCGGCTTGCAGAGGTGAAGTAATCCGTCAGCAGAATGTTCGGTTCGGCTTGGTTGATGGCGGCTGCAACGCGCATCGGGAAGGAAGAGATAGGGAATCCACCTTTGCCTTCGTAGTGCGAGCGGACATTGTCGTCGCCCGATGGGTAATTGAACTCCGCTTGAGCTGTGTTAACGAAAACAGACTCCTGCGTCTCTTCTCCGTAGTAGATTTCAGGACGGGTAAGAGTCAGGCTCTTGGTTTTGACTACCGGTGGCGCGTTATCCACCAGCAGGAAGGGCAAGCCATCGGGGGTGATCTTACTAACTTCGGCCAGCACCAATCCGTAGCCGTGCGTGTAGATTAGGGCGGGGTTGATCCAACTGGACCGCGCGCTCGGCAGCTGGTTGATATCCAATTCACGCGGCGCGATGAAAACTTGGCGGTAGGCGCTATCCATCGTGTAGCGATCTACGTCAATATCGTGAAAGGTGTAATAAGGCCGTAAGGCTTGAATCTGCGTAACTGTATCGTGAAACGCTTCGACGTCCCATAGCCGGACATTGTCCAAAGTCGAACGGTTGAGAGCAACGTCAATGGGTGCGTCGGGCTGTGCCTTGAATTCGACTTCCTCCACGTTTTTATCGAGGTCATATGCCGAGCGCGTGGCGTGAATATGGGTCTGAATGTAGGGACGCTCGAGCGAAATCTCATTGGGCTTGACATAGAGGGTGGAGAGGATGGCGGGCGTCACAAAGGCCAGCACAAGGGCGATGGCGAAGAACGAGGCCCACAGGAAGCGGCCCATCCAGACCAGCGCGGCCGCGCCGATACAGGCGAAGATAAGCATCCATTGGAGCGGGATGCCGACATTCTGATCCACCCAATCGACGCCCACAAGGAAGCTGCCGTGCTCGTTGTATACCATCTGATAGCGCGCCAGATAGAATTTCCAGGCAAGGGCCATCAGCAGAACAACGCCTGCGCCACGCAGGAAGCGCGATTCCAGACCGCCTTCGAGCCGAAGAAGAGATACGTCGAATTCATGCACACCGCGCAATTCGGCGACCCGGTAGCGCAATTGCCACGCGCGAGCGGCGATCCAATAAACAAGAATCGCGATGATGACCAAAGCCAGGGCATAGCTACGCAGCAGATCGTAAAACGGCAGATCGAAAAGGAAGAACGAAAGCGGCTTCTGAAATACGGCATCGGTGGCGCCTGCGGCGGCGGCCTGAAGGCCGCGAGACCCGGCGAAGCGAACCACGGTCCAGTTATCAATAGAGGAGGCCGCGATTAAGTACGATAAGGCGAATAACCCAAGCGCCGAGGCCTTGGCATATAAGCCATGGTCCCGCAAAGATGAGCCGGCGAACTTTAAGGCGCGCGCGTGAGTTACCCATAACACGACAAAGGCCAGCAGCGTAGCGCCAGTAAGAGGCGCAATGCTGTAAGTGAGCATACTGAACCAGGTGTCAAGTTGACCTAGCTCCTTCCACCACTCGATTTCAATGGCATAAGAGGCCAGAGATCTCGCCGCGATGAGCAGCAGAATAACAGCAGCAATCAACACGATGCGAAGCCGCGGCGCTCCAGGCGATTTGCGCCCGTATTCGATTTGGTACTGGGCCATGCCCCAAGCGTAGCACTTACGAAGACGGTACTAAGGTGGCGAAAAATAAGAGCGATGCCATGCTAGATTGGCGACTGGCTCAACACGGCAATGTGGTCTGCCGTCTCGCCCTTAGGACCCAGATCATTGTTTTCTTACCGGTTATTAGCCTCACTTTGTCTTCTATTATCAGTGGCGGCAGCAAGCGCGCAGCAGCAACAGGCGTTGTCCCTGAATCGGCGCGGATTGGAATCGGCGGCCCGGCGCGACTACCTTGCGGCCGAACGAGATTATCGCGCGGCGGCGCAGATTTACCGCTCATTAGGCGCGGCCTATCAGGCGCACCTTTCCACTGTATTGCTCAATCTTGGGGAAGTGGTTTGCGGCGAGGGAAAGTTGCGGGAAGGCGATGGCGTCTTCTGCGAATCGCTGGCGCTGAGCCGGCGGGCTTTGGGAGCCAAGCACCTTCACACCGTGGCGGCTCTAAACGCCCTGGGACATATCGAGATGATGCTGGGCGATCTTGAAATCGCGGAGGCGCGATTCACGGAAGCCCTGGCGGTCTCGCGGGAATTGTATCCGGGAGATATCCAACTCGCCTACGCGCTGGCAGGCTTCTCTTCACTGCGCCTGCGCGCAGGCAAGCCGGAGGAATCACTGCCCTTTGGCGAGGAGGCTTTGCGAATTTCTATTGCCGCCGACCCGCAGGAAGGCTTGGAAACAGCGCTGATGTACAAGATGGTGGGGCAGATTCATCGCGCCGCGGGGCGCGTCGAGCGCGCGTTGCCGTTGTTGCGCAAGTCTCGCACCATTTACGAGCGTCTGGGGGTGGACCAGGACCCGCGGCATGCTGCGGCGTTGAGCGAGGAAGGCCTGGCGTTAATGGACGATGGTAAGTACGCGCTAGCGGAGGCGGCAATGAAGCGCGCCATGGGAATGCTTGAGCCATGCGCTGGCTGCGGAATCGAATTGGCGCTCGCGCACAACAATCTGGGGCTGCTGCGTTTTAACCAGAAGAAATACAGTGAGGCGGAGACGCTGCTGCGGAAGGCGCTGGCGGAGGAGGAGTTATATAGTCCGGGCGACCGTACGCAGATTGGGACGACCCGGAGCGCATTGCAAAGAGCGCAGGCAAGCTTAAGGTCCGACCAATAGCAGGCTGCAGGATGAGATAGTAAGTACCCCCGATGAGCAGTAGCCGCGAAAATTAACCAGTTAATTCAAGACGAAGCGAGACCTTCGCCGTCTAGCCGGATAAGGACGCAAATAAGTGCCTTCTTACCCGTTGTTAACTCAACTAACTCTCTTATTAGTGGCGGCAGCTATGGTAAAAGCCCAGCCGCAGCAACCGCAGCAAGCGTTGGCCCTGAATCAACATGGGGTGGACGATATGGCGCGACGCGATTACCCTGCCGCCGAAAAGAATTATCGCGCCGCCGTAGACATTTACCGATCGCTGGGGGAACGGTTTGAGGCGCATCTCTCCATCGCTCTATTCAATCTGGCGCAATCCATTTGCGGCCAGGGTAAACTGCGCGAGGGCGATGGCATCTTCCACGAATCGCTGGAACTAAGCCGTCGCAGCTTGGGTTCAAAAGACATTCGCACGGCGGCTGTCTTGAACGCGCTGGGGCACGTCGAGACAATGTTGGGCGATTTCGGCGGCGCCGAGACGCGCTTCGCGGAAGCTCTCACGCTGACGCGTGAGTTGTACCCGCACCATCTTCAACTGGCCTACGCACTCGCCGGGTTCTCGTCCCTGCGTCTCCGCGCGGGGAAGCCGGAGGAAGCTATGCCATTTGGGGAAGAAGCCTTGCGCATTACCATCGAGGCGGACCCGAGTGAAGGCGTGGAAACCGCGCTGATGTACGAGAACATGGGGCAGATCCATCGCGCCGCGGGGCGGAGTGCGCGGGCGCTGCCTTTGCTGCGGAAGTCCCTCTCGATTTACGAGCGAGCAGGAGCAGGTGAGGACCCCCGGTATGCCGCGGCGCTCAGCGAGGAAGGGCTGGCGCTGATGGACGAAGGCAAGTTCGCACAAGCAAATTCCCTCATGCAGCGTGCAATCGCGTTGCTTGATCGGTGTACCGGCTGCGGCTTCGGGTTAGCGATTGCGCGCAACAATTTGGGACTGCTGCGGATCAGCCAGAAAAAGTACGCGGAAGCCGACGATTTGCTGCGAAAGGCGTTAACGGAAGAGCAGTTTTATAGCCCCGCCGATGCCGTGCAAATCGGCCTCACCCGGAACGCCCTGCAGAAGTTGCAGTCCACTCTACGATAGGCAGCAGGCGCTTGCCGGATCTGGACATAGTGAGACAGAATCCGATGGACCTCTGCGTGCTTCCGGTCACCCTGCTATGACTAAATCAATTGCAGGCTTCTTTCGGACTCGAGCGGAGGGCGATGCCGCCCAAGCGGCGCTGCTTTCCAGTGGATTTAATCGCGACAGGGTGAGCTTCGTCACAGGCGATACAGTGGGGCATCAAACACCGGCATTAGGTCCTGTAGAAAGCGTGGAAGGACAGTCGGAGCTAGCCCAGGATGCCTTTGCCGGCAGCGCCATTGGCTTGGCCGTCGGCATGATCGCTGTTTTCATTCCCGGGATCGGCCCATTAATCGCGGCGGGCCCGTTGGCCGGGGCAATCGCCGGCTTGAGCGTAGGGGCCGGAGCCGGGGGCATTGTTGGGCTGTTGAAAGATGCCGGCGTCTCTAAAGAAGAGGCCGATTTTTACGCCGAGGGCGTACGCAAGGGCGGAGCGTTGATCACCGTGGAATATGCAAATGCCGACGAAGAGACGCGTGCCAGGGACATCCTGCGAAAGCATGGCGCGCTTCAGACTGAGGAGCTTACCGCCGAATTGCGTTAGATCTCTTTCTGCCGGTAATGCGCATGCGCATTTCCCGGCTGTATGCTGTGAGCTAGAATAGGCTTACACAAAAAAAGCCTATAACAATGCAAACCAGGATACGGTCGACGACGGTGCTTTGCGTGCGCCGCGACGGCAAGGTGGTTATGGCCGGCGACGGTCAGGTGACGCTCGGTCACGAAGTGCTCAAGGGCTCCGCGCGCAAATTGCGGCGGCTTTATAACGATAAAATTCTCGCGGGATTCGCGGGATCGACCGCCGATGCGTTCGCGCTTTTTTCCCGTTTCGAAACCAAACTGGAACAATTCAATGGCAACCTGCCCCGCTCCGTAGTGGAACTCGCCAAGGAATGGCGTACCGACCGCGTATTGCGCCATCTGGAAGCTCTCCTACTGGTAGCCGACACGAAGTACATCTATCTCGTAAGCGGTAATGGCGACGTGATCGAACCCGATGAAGAGATTGCCGCAATCGGTTCGGGCGGTCCCTTCGCCACCGCGGCGGCTCTTGCGTTGATGCGCAACACCAAACTATCGGCGCGCCGTATCTCCGAAGAAGCGATGAAGATCGCAGGAAAGATTTGCATCTACACCAACGAAAACGTGATCTTTGAGGAGTTGACGTAGCCATGGTGATCTACCTGCCTAGCCAATCGGTGGATGAGGAGCCGTTGCTTGACGAGCTGACTCCGCGAGAAATCGTACGCGAACTGGATAAGCACGTCGTTGGGCAAGCCGATGCGAAACGCGCGGTTGCCATCGCTCTCCGCAATCGCACGCGCCGCCAAAAATTACCGCCTGAGATGGCCGACGAGGTGATGCCCAAAAACATCCTCATGATCGGGCCCACCGGCGTCGGAAAGACCGAACTCGCACGGCGCTTAGCGCGGCTGTCCAATTCACCTTTCATGAAGGTGGAGGCAAGTAAGTTCACAGAAGTCGGATACGTAGGCCGCGATGTGGAGTCGATGATTCGCGACCTGGTAGACATCGCGATCGATATGGTGCGCGAAGAGCGACTGGATGAAGTCGCCGACCGCGCTGAGAGCAATGCGGAAGAGCGGCTACTCGACCTCTTGATGCCGCCGCAGCCGGAACCAAGCGAAAGCGTCGAGCGCACGCGCGAAAAGCTCCGCGAACGGCTGCGCGAAGGCAAGCTGGATGAGCGACTGGTAGAGATCGAGGTCAAGGACCGCGCGCCAACATTCGAGATCAGCACGAACGCCGGCATCGAAGAGATGGGCATCAATTTGAAGGATATGCTGCCCAATCTCTTCGGACAGAAGACGCGCAAGCGTAAGATGCGCGTGGCCGAAGCAGTCGATTATCTGGTGCAGGAAGAGGAGCAGAAGCTAATCGACATGGACCAGGTGACGCGCGTCGCGTTGGAACGCGTGGAATCGGGTGGGATTATCTTTCTCGATGAGATCGATAAGATCGCCGGCCGTGAATCCGGACACGGACCGGACGTAAGCCGCGAAGGCGTGCAGCGCGACATTCTACCTATTGTGGAAGGCACAACGGTGAACACGCGTTATGGTTTTGTGCGCACCGATCACATTCTCTTCATCGCTGCGGGAGCTTTCCATGTTTCGAAACCCAGCGATTTAATTCCCGAATTGCAGGGGCGTTTCCCGATTCGCGTGGAACTGAAATCGCTCACTGTAGAAGATTTCATCCGCATCTTAAAAGAGCCGAAGAATGCTCTGGCAAAGCAGTACGTTGCTCTGCTGGAAACCGAGGGCATTAAATTGACGCTTACCGACGACGCGCTGGAAGAAGTGGCGCGCTTCGCGGCACAGGTCAACGAATCGTCGGAAAATATCGGGGCGCGGCGTTTGCACACAATCATGGAAAAGCTGCTCGAAGAGATTTCGTTCGAGGGGCCGGATATGAAAAAGAAGAACGTACGCGTCGACGCGAACTATGTCCGGAAGCAACTGGCGGAGATTGTGAAAGACCAGGATCTGAGCCGCTACATTCTTTAATGCTCGCTCGATCATGCGCAGCTTCGGCTCATGCCGAAGCTGCCATTTGTTCCCGATAGAAAGCGATTAAATCGAGAGGCGGTGGCGTGTGTCCCATACTGCGGATGAATCCGGACGCCTGCCCGCGATGATGGGCGCCGTGATTCACCACATGCAGAACAATCTGCCATAGCTCCTGTTTCCAGGGACGGCCCTTGAGGTCATGGTAGGCAAGTTCCGTAGCGGCATCCGAATCGGTTAATTGGCTGCCCCAGTTTCGCCACCGTTCGTGCAGCGCCTGCCACTCCTTTTGCAATTCGGCCAAGCTGAATTCCGCGGCGAAGGCCTTCTGCGGCGTCGCTTCAATGCGCGCCAGCCAGACGCGATCCGCAGAGTAGATATGCAACAGCGTGCCGAGCACGGAATGGTCGGCCGTGCCGAAATCGCGGGTGAGTTCCTCGGACGATAGCTGCGCGGCCGCGTCTAACACGCGATCCGTAGCCCAGGAGGCGTATGCAAGGTGAGTGCGAAGAACGGCGGCGGCGACGGTCATAATGAACTCTCATTTTATCCGTGCGTAGCCGCCCGCTGCTGAGCGAACAATGCGCTGGCATCGCGCGAGGAAGCATCTCCCGCGTGGTGTACGGCGAAGCGCACGCACAGCGCGCCCGCCAGGCTAAGGCACGCCGCAATCCTCGACTTGCGATGCGATTTGCCGGGAAAGAGAGAGACAGCCAAACTCGCCGTCGTCAACACTGCCGCCGCATTCCACAGCAAGCCGGACGGTCCCTCACGCAGCGGTAGACCGACGCGCGGAATTTCCGAGGCTGCATGTTCCATTTGCTCCGCAGCCGCGATCTCCGCCACGCGCGCCGCCGTTCCGAAAATCCGTGTGATACCCAACGTAGCTTCCGGTTCAACGAAGATATCGATGATGGACGCCGCCGAAGCCGCGCCCGACGCCAGGAATAAAACTGGCAGCCAGCGCCTGGACGCCTGATAAACCGGAATCGCGGTATTGGCGACTAACACTCCGGTGTAACCGGCGAGGGCGGCGCCAAACACGCCCGCGGTATAACCGCTGATTTCTCCCACTTTTCCCCAGAAGCCGCGGCGGTTGATGAACAGCCCAGCCGCAATTGCCGCTGGCGCGGCGCCGGAGAGAATCCAGACTCCCATGTTCATGGGAGACGTTGGGCGAAACACGCGCATCATGTGCAGGAACCGTGACGGCCGCCCAAGATCGTGAATGAGGAACCCCGCACCGGCAGTGGAGCCCAGGATGCCCGTCCAATGGCAGATCGCCGCTACCTCGCGTAATCGGCCTCTCTCGGGTGGCGCCACCAACTGAATGGCCGCTCCCAAAGTCATGGCCGCGCCGGCAGCTCCGCCCAGAAAATAGTAGAGCGGAATATCAAAGGTCCAAACGGATTGCTTCAGCAAGGGACGGCCGTAATAGGTAATCTCAGTCGCCGGCGCTTCCAGATATGGCTGCGCCGCCTCGCGTATACGCGTTTCCTCGCTGCGTACAACCTGCTCTGCGCCCTCCCCTTGCAGGGTCCCAAGCCGCAAGTCGATGTCTCGCCCGTCGGTGTGTGACGTGATCATCGTTTTGTCGATACCAAGGCCGAGCTCACAGCGACCGCAATCATTCCCAAAGCCGCAAAAGCGAATGAGGTCCAGGGCTCTTTGACATTCTTCGTCGGAACCACCGGATCGGGCGGCAGATTATAGACCTCGGGTTTATCCGCCAAGAGGAAGAAGGCGTTCAAGCCTTCTGTTCCGGGCTGGCTGGCTGCGTCGGCGCCATACAAATAGGCCTCTTCCATTCCCTGTTGCTGCAGTTGTTCGACGCGGGCTTTCGCGATTCCCCGCAACTCGTCCAGATCCCCAAACTTGATCGAATCGGTGGGACACGCTTTAGCGCAGGCCGGCTCCATGTCCCCCTTCAATCGGTCATAGCAAAGCGTACACTTCCAGGCACGTCCATCGTCTTCCCGCCGGTCAATTACGCCGAACGGGCAGTTCATCACGCAGTAACCACAGCCATTGCAGATGTCCGGTTGAACATAAACGCTGTCAAACTCCGTGCGCATGATCGCGCCCGTGGGGCAGCTTTCAAGACAGCCGGCGCGCGCACAGTGCTTACAGACGTCGGAAGAAAAGAGCCACGAAAACGCTCCCGCATCCTGGCTGGTCAGCGCCACCGGACGCTCGATAAATGCGACATGCCGCCATGTCGATGCACCCAGCGCCGCTGTATTGTCGTAGGACATGCCGGTGAAATTAAACCCGTCGCCAGGCAATTGATTCCATTGCTTGCAGGCGACCTCGCAAGCCTTGCATCCGATGCAAAGCGTGGTGTCGGTGAAAAATCCCTTCCGCTTGGATTGATTTTTTGTATCGTCGCGAGCGGCGCGCTGTTCGAGCGTTTGCGCCTGGGCAGCATTCAGCGCTGGTTGCATTATTCGTTCCCTTCTTTTGCCTCTGCGGTTTTGTGTTCGTGGCCTGTCTCCGATTTATGGCCGACGCGCGGCAGATCGCGATCCTCTTCCCGATCCGGCAGGCTTCGCACAAGCGGACCGCTCGTGATCTCGCGCCTTTCACGGCTTTTCCGGCCCGCTTCGATGGCCACCGTAATGGCCTTAGTCTCCATGATGGAGGAATTGGGGTCGGCGACAAAGGGAAACAATTCGTTGGGACAATCGCCGCGCACCAGACCCTTGCTAGACCAGTGATAGGGCATACCGATTTGGTGAATCGTTCGCCCGTTCAATCGCAGAGGTTGCATGCGGTCCGTAACCAACACGCGGGTTTCAATTTCGGCCCGGGCGCTTCGAATGGTCGCCCATCCACCGTTCTTGAGACCTACAATAGCAGCCAGGCTCGGCGAGACTTCGCAGAATGCCTCGGGCTGCAGCTCGGAAAGCCACGCAAGCCAGCGCGACATGCCGCCGGCCGTGTGATGCTCGGTGAGACGGTATGTGGTTAAGAGATATGGAAAGCGTGGATCGCCATAGGGCTGATGATAGGGATTTCCCTTGCGCCTCCATTCCATTCGCGACGGATTGCACTGCTGCCCGTAAAGAGGATTCCGAATCAGCGACTCCTGCGGTTCATAATGCGTGGGCAGCGGGCCATCTTTCAATCCGCTCGGCACAAAAAGCCAAGCCTTGCCGTCCGACTGCATGATAAATGGATCTACGCCGGAAATTGTATCTTTCCCCCGAGCGTCTTTCGAAGGCCGGTGCGAAGGGGGCTTTTGGATAAAGTCGGGGACATCATGCCCGGTCCATTTCTGGCTGGCTTCATCCCACCATACATAGGCCTTGCGTTCCGACCATGGCTTACCCTCCGGGTCCGCGGAGGCACGATTGTAAAGCAGACGGCGATTACTTGGCCATGCCCAAGCCCACTCGGGCGCTACCCAGCTCTGCTCCCAATACGGTTTGCGTCGCGCCGTCTGATTTTCGCCGCCTTTGTAGCATCCGGAATAGATCCAGCAACCGCAGGCGGTAGACCCGTCGTCCTTCAATGAGGTGAAGCCGTCGACCAATTTCTTGTCAGCGACGGTATAGCCGTTAATCTCTCGTAACACGGCCTCCGCGTCGGGTTCCGCAAGCCTGCCTTTGACGGGATAGTCCCATGTCAGATCCTGAAGGGGCCGGTCTTTAGGATCCGCGGAGGCCGCATAAGACGCCTTCAATCGTTCGCCGAGTTTGAAAATGAAATCCAGTTCACTGCGGCAATCTTCCGGCGGTTCAATCGCCTGATGGTGCCATTGCAGAAGCCGCTGCGTATTCGTAAACGTGCCGTCTTTTTCCGTATGCGCCGCGGCAGGAAAGAAAAAGACCTCTGTGCCAATTCCCTCCGGACGCACTTCGCCGCGCTGAATCTCCGGCGCATCGCGCCAAAACTCCGCAGTCTCGATCAGTTGCAGATCGCGCACCACCAGCCAATCGAGCGCGCGCAGCCCCTTGCGGTGCAGAGCGCCATTGACCGTTCCCACAACCGGGTTTTCGCCCATCACGAAGTAGCCCTTTACCCCGCCTTCCGCCATGTTGGCTACGGTGTTCATGTGGGAGTGGTCACCGGTCATGGCCGGCAGATGGCGGAAGCAATATTCGTTCTCGGCGGTCGCCGCGTCGCCATACCAGGCTTTCAGTAAAGACACCGAGTATTTGCGAAACTCTCCCCACCATCCGGAGGGCGATTCATTCAACCGGTTGTACGTTTCGAAATCACGATCGTGATTGGCCCTGGGCATTGGTAAATAGCCAGGCAACAAGTTGAAGAGCGTAGGTATATCCGTCGAGCCTTGAATAGACGCGTGGCCGCGTAGGGCCATAATCCCGCCGCCCGGCCTGCCCATGTTCCCTAATAGCGTCTGAATGATGCACGCCGTGCGAATGTATTGCACGCCGGTGGTGTGCTGCGTCCATCCCACCGCGTAACAGAAGGCCGACGTGCGCTCGCGCCCGGAATTCCGGCAAAGCGTTTCAGCCACCTTGATGAGCAAGCGCGCGGGCACGCCGCAAGTCTTCTCCACCATATCCGGCGTATAGCGCGCGAAATGATGTTTGAGAATCTGAAAGACACAGCGCGGATGCATGAGCGTCGGGTCCGTCTGCTCCGCCTGGATGGGCTGCTTCTGTTGCTTACCGGACCCGTTTTCGGCTTCGCGCGCTCCCGCGGCCGCTTGCGGGTCCACGCCCGCGTACATCCAATCTCTGGGGTCGTACTGGCCCTTCTCCGGGTTCCAACCTCCAAAAACACCGTCGTTCTCTTCGGTATCTTGAAAGTCGCTGTTTATAATTGCGGGCGCGTTCGTGTAATTGACAACATACTCCTTGAAATAGAGCTCGTTCTCAAGGATGTGGCGAATGATTCCTCCGAGGAATGCGATGTCACTCCCGGCCCGAATGGGAACGTGGACATTCGCCACCGCGCTGGTACGCGTGAAACGCGGGTCGACATGAATAATGGTGGCGCCGCGCTCCTTCGCCTTCATTACCCAGCGAAATCCCACGGGGTGGCACTCCGCCATGTTCGAGCCTTGAATGAGGATGCAATCCGCGTTCTGCAAATCCTGCTGGAACGTGGTGGCGCCCCCCTACCGAATGATGTCCCCAAACTGGGGACGGTCGAGGAGTGTCAAATACGGGCCTGGTTTTCGATTTGTACGATCCCGAGCGATGTGAAGAGCTTCTTGATGAGATAGTTCTCTTCGTTATCCAAAGTGGCGCCGCCTAAGTGGGCGATGGCCATCGTACGCCGAACCTCGTGCCCCTCTTCCGTGACTTGTTCCCAGTTGGCATCGCGTGTCTTCTTTACGCGTTCGGCCACCATATCCATGGCCTGTTCCAGCGGGATCTCTTCCCACGCCGTTCCATGCGGGCGGCGATAGAGCACATGCTGTACGCGATGCGATCCCGTCACCAACTGGAACGTTGCGGCGCCCTTCGGACACAAACAGCCGTTCGAAATTGGTGATCGCGGATCGCCTTCGATGTCGACGATCTTTTCGTCCTTAACATACACAAGCTGTCCACATCCTACGGCGCAGTACGGACAGACAGAGGAGACTACCCGGTCGGCGGACGCGGTACGGGGCTGGAGACTCTCGCTGCGCGGTGACGCCGCGCTGCTACCCAAGGCCTCAATATCGCCGGTCGCTATTTGCTTCCACAGTGGCCAGTTAGTGGGATTGTCGGATTGTCGTGCCATCGATGAAATGGTATCGCGTGTCGCGGCCGGCCACTGGTTTATTGGTCACCAAGATGTCGCGTGCAGAAATCCTGACGGCCCGAGTGTAATTGCGTGCACGAAGTTGATCAGCAGGTGAGCCAGTCTCTGAGTATAAAATCGTTTGCCTTAACGGACGCTTAACGGCATAACAACCGAAGGCTCCCCTACCAACAAATTGCCGAGACGATGCCTTTTGATCCGAAGTTCTCCATCACCTCGGTTTGCGAGCGTGCGCCGCCAGGCAAAGGAGGCCGCGGGGACAGGCGCCCTCGACTAATCGGCTGCTTTGAGGAGACTCGGTCCGAGTCAGCGTAAAGCGCTAGAATTCTTTCGAGAGAACACGTCCATTACCGACGAGATGATCGAGACCCTGTCTGGCTTTCGCAGTTGGCCTCACGCAATCTTTTTTAGCGCGTGGATTGCAACTGGCTTCATTGGTTATCGTCGATCCGCAAAAAGACGCGGAGGTATCGCTTGAGTTCCGAATTCACTGCGCTGCTGTGGTTGAGTTGGCAGGACGTATCCTGTCGCCGTTTCACCCCTAACGTTGCAATCCGGACTTGTTGGTGAGGCGCCGATCTTTTACCCTTCTGATTCGCTTTAACCTTCAGATCTGTAGATGTAGCAGAAGCTGTATTCTAAGCTCTGCTAACAATCTTTCGAGGACCTCTATCTTGTCTAAATTCGGGCTTTTGGCTGTTGCTTTCTTGCTCTCATCCTGTGCGATCACCAGCGCGCACGCGGAAGTAGTTTATCAATTTTCAGGTACGACAATTGGTGGAGGGGGCTTTCCCGCCGGTCTTCCCCTGGGGTTTACAACCATAGTCCCTGATTTTTTCACTCCGGCGAACTCGCCGGGGTACTGTCCGACGGTGACGGAGATAATGACAGAGACGCCGGAGCCTTCGACTCTTAGCGGCTTACTCCTGCTGACGTTAGGCGCTGTTCCTTTTGTCCGCCGAACACGTTCGCGGACTTGAAATTAGATCTTTAGCGAGTTGTAAAGGTAGCTTCTGGAGCGCCCGACCCTCGCGGAGCGAAAGAAGAAACTCCTACGGCGTGAAGGTGGGCGCGCCTACTTTGTCATGCCGCCACTCTTATCAACGACAACCGGCGATACCAGCCGTAGCGGAATAATCGTGGAATAGCGCGCATGTCGTCGTTCGCCTGCGCGAACCAAAGCGCACGATAAAGGATTGTGGCCGGGGATCCGCGAACCAAGTTGGGGCGTGTCGCGCTCGAAATAGGTTCGAATGAAATCTTGCCCCCAGGCAAGACTACGAATAACGTTTTCAGCCAGGAAGCTCTCCGGAAATCCGCCGCGGACCCAGAGATCGCTACGCTTCTATTGAGGAACTTCCATCACGCCCAGCGGCGACAGTTCGATATAGGCGATCCGTCCCGCAAGCGCTTCCGACAGCCGCAGCAAATCGGTAGAGGCCGAGCCCAACAGGAGAAAGCGACCCGCCCGTTTGCCGCTCCGCCGGCCTTCGTCGATTAATCCGCGCAAAACCGCAAAGAGCTCCGGCGCACGCTGCACCTTATCGAGAATGACCAGGTCGTCCGACTGCTCTCGATCTCGAATCGCCCCGCGAGAATGCAAAGCTCGCGCGGATGCGTCGACTTGGCGCAGGCCCAGCAAGGCAACCGCTGGTACGTGCTCCAGACGGTCCTTCACCCGGCCTTCTATGCGACGGGAATCATCCTTGCAATTCTGGCATTACATTCCAGATTTGAAATAACAGGATACTTCTACGTCTCGTGAACGAACTGTCGAGTCAAACTAAAGGTGATTGGTGGGCCCTGTAGGATTTGAACCTACGACCAACGGATTATGAGTCCGCGGCTCTAACCGCTGAGCTAAGGGCCCCTTGTTGGTCTATTGTACCGTTCCGCGTTGGAGAGGTAAATTCTCAGTTTTCAGCGCTGCGTCTAGCGGCGTTCTTCTACCGTTTTATAATCGGCGGGCGGCTCGAACAGCGTGCGGTTGGGTTCGGCGCGGCTGATGTTGATTAGTTTCGTGACGGTCTCGCCATTGCGCGGGTCGGTGCGGCGCGTGAGAATTTCCATATGAAGATCGGATGAGTACCAGCGTTCGGTGACCACTTGAATGGGCAACTCGTTGCCCATTTGGCCGGCAGGGATGGTTTGGGTAATACGCGTGCCGTCCGCCGGCACTCCTTCTATAATCTGCCGTCCCAGCGACTCTGTCTTCGTGTCCGCTGAGTTGCCGCCACGACCCCAGCGGGTGCCAGCGGGTGGAGGCTGCTTGCCATTACGTCCACCGCGGCCGCGGCCCGTTTCAGCAAGCTTCGCAACCGTGTGGTTGGAGGGGTTGAGTGCGTAACTGACGCCCGCCACTGGGTCACTGATAAAAACCGCTTCCGCGCCCGCCGCTGCAGCGCCCAGCGCGCCCAACCCATTTAGAGATTGTTCGCGTCGAGTGCGGCCTTCGCTATCCCGAACCATGTGGGCAGTGGTCGATTGATGGATATGGTTCCCATCACTCAGCGTCTGTGAGGTCTCCGTTACCAGATCCGCCGTAAAGGGCGCATCTTTTACGATTCTCCCAGGCATGCCTGGTTCGCCGCCGAGGAAGCGCGCGTCGGGCCCGCCAGCAGGGCCAAAACGTCCGCGGCCACGTCCGGGAGAAAGAGGCGTCTGCCCCGACACGGCAACAGCAAGAAGCAGCAGACAACTGCAAAGTTTATAGCGACGCATGATGTTTTTCATTCCATGAAGCGCACCGCGCGCGCCAATCCATCTGGACCGAGCATAACTTCTGCTTCGACTTTGTCTGAGACCTGATCCGGGCTAACCTCCAGGCCGACCGTTAGCATGGCGGAACGGGGCAGCTCCATACGGACCACATTGACTTCATCGCTAGGGTCGATCTGCGGCGCATTGGGCAACGGAATGAAACCATCGTCGGTCTCTTCCGTACTTAACGCAGCTAGCTCCACCCGCGGGGGCATGGCGTGTCGGGCTGCGGGAGCGTGAGTTTGTCGTTTCGGCGCTGTCCACACACTAAAAACCAAGGCGACGGTGGCGACGCCCGCCATGGCCCACGGCAAAACAGGCATTTTCCACCATGCGGCACGGCGCCGCGCGGCAAGGGGGTGGGCAGTTCGGAACGCAGTAATTAGACGAGCCTCGACATGCATAGGCGCTTCGGATAATCTCAATTCCGCCGCCAACGCCCGCAGACCCGCGTTCAGACTCGATTGATTCGCCAAGCGCGCAGCACAGACGGCGCACTCCACCGAATGCCCCGTAAGGTCATCGGCTGCGTGGCAATCCTGAGCAGATTCGGCCATTCGATTCCAGAATTCTTCGCAACTCATAACGCACACCTCGCCGGTTTCAGCACGCCTAACCCTGGCTTAGGACGCTCCTTATTCAATTTTTCGAGCAACAGGGCACGCGCCCTATGCAACCTGGAGCGTACCGTACCTATAGGACACCCAAGCGCCGCCGCAGCATCGGCGTAGTCGATTTCCTCTAGATCACACAACGCGATCACTTCCCGATAACGCCGGGGTAATGCCCCGACCGCGCGCCGTAGGGCTTCAATGCTTTCGTGATGGGTCAGATTTGCTAATGGGTCGTCGTCCACGGCAAGTTCGGGCAGGGCGGCTTCTTCCGAATCGCCCTCAATCGCTACGTCCACTCGACCCCGCTCCATCATGCGCAACGCCTGCTTGCGAGCAATGCCGAAGAGGTACCCGGAAAGCGTACCGCGCTCCGAATTGTACCCGCACTCGGCCCGCAAAAGCGTCATAAACACTTCCTGCACAATATCTTCGGCAATAGTAGGCGACCCGCTTACATGCACTGCGAAACGATAGATGGCGGCTTGGCGGCGCCGGTATAAGGTCAAAAACGCCTCTTCCTCCCCACGCCGCAGGCGCTGGAGCAGTTCGTCGTCGCTGGGATGCCAAACTGTCATCGTTGCTTCACACTGTTAATTCCAGCACCAAGGTAAATAGTTCCTTAAATACATACGGCCTCAAGGGTTTGGCGCATATTTTCACCAAACGCCTTGTCGATTAGTGAAAATAGTACTTTACGGTTAGTACTACCTGTTCTATTATCTTTGTACATGGCTGGTTTTGGATTCGAAATAGCTCCCGGTAAACACGATGAGCTCACCGTCCTCGGAAAGCGGCTGGCCGATCTGGAAGATCAGCTTTCCCAAGCCCAGCGGTTGGCGGACAAACGCTTTCGAGCGTTGGCCGACGCCGCGCCGTCCATGATTTGGATGGCTGGCCCGGACGCGCGTCACACTTATTTTAACCCTGCATGGCTGGAGTTTCGCGGCCGCAGGCTGGAAGACGAGACGGGCAGCGGTTGGATGGATGGTTTGCATCCCGAAGATCGCGACCTCTGTATCGAAACTTATCTAAAATCGTTCAACGCGCGTCAGCGTTTTCGCATTGAGTACCGAATGATGGGCGCTAACGGTGATTACGCCTGGCTGGAGAGCGTGGGCTCACCCGTTTCCGGTGACGGTGATTTCGCGGGCTTCATCGGCTCAGCTACAAATACCGGCGCTCGCCGCCATGGCTTTGTTACGCCTGACGATCATTCCGTCCGCTTGGTGTTGTCGCTTACGGAGCGGGAGCGGCAGGTCCTGGTTCTCATCGCCGACGGGCGCTCGACCAAGGAAGCCGCAGCCAAACTCGGAATCAGCTACAAAACAGCCGATTCGCATCGCAGCCGGATTCTTGAGAAGCTGGGGATTCACGAAACGGCCACGATGGTCCGGTACGCGATCCGCGCGGGATTGGTTGCGCCTTAACCGGAACTTCACCTGACTTTGCTACTCGTGTTTCGCGAGTAGCAAAGTTATAGTTCCCACAGTGATGGACATCCTCACGCGAATCTGCACTGGCAGCTTGCGCGAGTCGTCCGTAAGCCATACATTCAGGTGCGCAGGACGCTTGTAGAGCACGCCATTGAAAAGGTAGGCTTCGTACCGAATGGTGTGAAACAGGCCCTCCGGCGTTTTAATATCCTCGCGCGCCTGTGCCTCCACTTTGGCCATCACGCTTTTCTTGCCGTCGCTGACCGCTTCCACCGCGCTCTGGCCGGGTTCCAGGTTCAAGGTGCGCATGAAGTAAAGGCCGCCGGCGACATCATGCACACAGGCGGGAATCTCAATGTCGTGCGAAGCTATCAGAACATTCTTGCCGGGGTCGCGCTCGACGTACGTTGCCTTTTGCGCGGCGCCGTCGAAAACAATCTTGGTCTCGCGCACACGGTTGCCTTCCTGCGCCCGCAATTGAGATGATTCCGCGCACAGTGACTCGTGCAGATTGGCGCTGTAATCGTCCTCTACGCGGAACAGTTTGGATACCAGCCCGGACGATTCCATGTGAATATTCACCTGCCAGCCGGCAGGTTCGCGCTGCCATTGCACTTTCGCCTTCCCAGCCGTAATGAGACGCCATTCAACGTTGTAATACAATGTTTCGCGGGATGGCGGCGAGCTGTTTTGCGCCGAGGCGCAGAGGGCTATCCCTAACCAAATCAGTCCCGCAATACCCACTGGCCCCTTCACCATGAATGGCCAGTGTCTCAGATGCGGGCATAAAGGCGCAAACCGCGTTTGAGTTTGGCAAGGCAGCCAAAGGCGGTATCATGAATACTTATTGCATGGCCGTCACCAGTGAACCCCTTCTCGATGAACTCGCTCTCGTCGCGCAGTCGCGCGAAGGCGATTCCGAGGCTTATGGGCAGTTAGTGCGGCGCTACCAGAACAAAATCTTCCGCTTGGCCCAGCACATCACGCAAAACCGGGAAGACGCCGAGGACGTGCTGCAGGAGACATTCCTCAAAGCTTACGAGCACCTCGATCAATTCCAGGGGAACTCCAAATTCTATACCTGGATCGTCCGCATAGCGGTGAACCAGGCGCTAATGAAGTTGCGGCGCCGCAAGAACGACAAATCGGTATCCCTCGACGAGACCATCGATACCGGCGAGGACACGATTGTACGTGAGATTGCCGCTTGGGACGAAGATCCAGAGCAAAAATTAAGTCGCGAGGAGATGGGAGACATTCTCGACAAGGCGGTGCAAAGTCTGGAGCCGCCTTACCGAAGCGTTTTCGTGTTGCGCGACATCGAAGAATTATCCACGGAAGAAACCGCGGAAGCGCTGGAACTAAGCGTACCGGCAGTGAAAAGCAGGCTGCTGCGCGCCCGATTGCAGTTACGGGAGAAATTGACGCGCCAATTCAAGCGCAAGGGAGACGACGCCTTTGCTTACCTGTAAAGATTTTCTGCGTGAGTTGAGCGAGTACCTGGACGAATCGATTGACGTGCAAGTCCGCGCCCGCCTGGAAGAGCACATCGCTGCCTGCCCCAACTGCTGGGTAATCGCCGATACGACGCGCAAGACGCTCCAGATTTACAAGGGAATGGAGCCGTATCCGGTTCCGCTCGATGTGCAAGAACGCCTGATGGCCGCGCTCGAACGTAAAATAGCGGCGAAACGCTGTAAGTAGGCGTCGAGCGGCTAATCCCGCCCGCGCAACTCCATCGCGTACTCGCGCAGCAGTTGACCCGAAGGTAACGAAATTCGTACGAAATAGATACCCCGCGGCTGGGGAGGAACCAGCGAAGTAGCAGCTTGTCCTTTCACCGTTAGCGTCCCCTGCCAAGCCAGGGAGCCGGTCGCATCCACCATTTCGATGTGGTAGGTGGGAGCGGCCGGAAGTCCTCTGAGATCCGGCTGCAGCACTAGCGGCCGGCGGGATGGTCCTTGAGCTTGCACAGCCGATCCCCTCATGGCGAGTAACTGTACGGTCGCCGGCGAATGGTCTCCGGTGCGGGGAATAACGAAGGCCCCCACCAGGACAACCGCAAGCGCGCAAACCGTAAATGCCGGCGCAAGAAAACGAAAGCTCCAACGCGATCGCTCGGGCTCGGCAGGCAGCAGTTGTGCGGCGCTTTTCATTGCGCGGACGTAACCATCGGATTCCGATACCCGGGCCCGGCACGTGTCGCAAATGAGTAGATGCATCTCCACTTCGGCAGCAGCGTCTTCCGAGAGTGAGCTCATCGCGTAGCCCTCTATAGCGCTGTCTTCAAGATGCCGTTTTTGGTCGATCTGCATGAAAATCTCAAGCTGCGTGGAGTTCAAAAAGAATTCCTCCCCTATTCTAATAGTTCGCCGTGCGAAAGAAAACTCTCTAGAAAATTTCACCCGGAGGGCAGCTTAAGATTTGGGATTTCCCCTACTAGCGAGCCGGCGCTTGCCCATCTCCCCGAAGCGCGCTTTTGCTCGTGACTTAATCAGCCGGAATTGGGTCTCGGTCAGGTCTAGGGCGCGGCAGATCTCTTCGGGAGATTCTTCCTTGAGATAAAACCGCGTGAGTACTTCACGATCCCGTTTGGGAATGCTTTGCAGGACGCGAAGGGCAAGCTGTTCGTTTTCACGCGCGATCGCGGCGATCTCCGGGTCCGGATGGACATCGCAGACCGCTTCATCGAAATCCAGCTCCACCCGATTGCGGCGCATGCTTACGGCACGGTCGATGTAGCCTACGATCTGCCGCCGCACAATGGTATGGATGTAGCCCATCAGGCGGGAGGGTTCCCGTAACTCGCCATTGCGAATCGCCTGGGCGATGATCAGGAAGACATCGTGGATTTTATCGTCCAGATCCTCCGGTCCAAGCTGGCGGAACAACATGAAACGGACGCCTTTGGAGAAGATGTCGTACAACTCCTGCATGGCGTCGTTGTCGCCGCGCTGCACGCGGTTGGCAAGCAGTTCCCAGGAGGGCTCGTCAATGGGCGCCGTTCCAGTGGATTGGGCTTTCATTCTTTCCCCATTACGAAATAGGCCGCCCAGTAGCGGGGATTGGCGCGCCATCCGCCCGCTTCTGCCATTTCGATCTGTGATGCGCGCAAAGCCGATGCGGGCGTTTGGCCAGGCTGCCCCAGATGACGATAAAAGGCGGCGAACAGGGGACCGCCGTCGTCCGGCACGTCCCAATGACTTGCCAGGACATTGTGGGCGCCAGCCGCGAGCCAGGCGCGCGTCAAACCGAGTAGACCGGAGCCGGGCAGCACTACTCCGGCCGACGAATGACACCCGCTGAGCGCTACTAAACCGGGGTTCACGCGCCAGCGCGCGATCTCCGCCGGCCCCAGCGTTTCGGCTTGTCCATCGGAGTTCACGCTGAGCACGATGACCCCATGTGGATCGGGACCATCGAGTTCGACAAAGTGGGTCGCGAAATGTATCACGCTTGGATCGCGGGCGAGCGCCGCTGCCAAGCCGGCGCGGGAGGCGGAAGGTCCTTCGAGCAGCGCTGAACTGCCATGCCATGCGCTGGCGGAGGCCTCCAGTTCGGATGCGCTGGCGACCAGCCTGGGCAAGACACTGAAAACCGCGGGCCGCAATTGCGGCGCATTGCCGAATGGCTGGCGAAATTTCTTGGTCAGGCGAGGGTCAGCGAGATTGTAGACCGCGTCGCCTATGCCGAGCAGGGTACCGGAAGCAGGACGCGGCGGGTGATTCGACCATAGCGCGGCGCCTGGAATGATTTCAGTCACCCGGCGCGATGCTTCCGTGCTGGGACTGCCGGCCGTTGATGGAAAATCGGCAGGCAAAGCCGCAAAGGGAACATCGAACAAATCGCCTTCCAGTGCCAGCAGCCAACGGCCCTTGCGTTGAAATTCCGGTTCGAGCGATCCAAACAGCGTATCGCCCAGAGCCCGGCCCTCGGCAAGCGAATCCGGTGAATCGTTGCGCACCGCAAGCGAAAAGCTGCTTGCGAGCGCGTTCACCGTTTCCCGCGATGGAAGACGATGTAGCGCAATACGGTCCCGTGTGACAGCCCAAACCCACGAATCGGACTCGCCCAAATGAAACGCGATCAATGCATCGTCTGGGTTGAGCTCGGCCCGAACGCGCGCCAGCAATCCATCGGAATCGGAGAGCCGCTCGCGAAATGCATTCGATTCGATCAGCGCCAATGCCGCGCGCGCCGAAAGCGCGTCCTGTTCCGCTGCGGGAGTATGCAGGCGCGCCGCCTCAACTTCCGTTCGCTGTAGCCGCGAGACGGACAACCAATAAGAGGATGGGAGTTCCTCGGCCGCGGCCGTTCGGCCCTCAATGAGGGTGCGTAAACTGCTGGCGCGGTTCTCTTCCGCCGATTCAAACGTTTCCCGGATCAGCGACCGGTCGCCCGTCTGCTCGAACAGCCGATTGCCGGCGTCTACCAATGCCTCGTATACCCGATCCAGCCACCCTTCGGCGCCAATGCGCATCGCCTCGTCCAGTGGCGCCGACCAGCGCCAGGCGCGAGCGAGACGTACCGCGGTTCGAAGATCGGAGAGGGCCTCCGTCAAGCGGCCCTGCGCCAGCCGGACTCGCCCTCTGTAGTGATAAATATCCCAACTGGGCACAGGACCGCCAGGTTGAGCTGCCAGTTCTACGGCCCGGTTTAGAAATCCTTCCGCCGAATCTAAATCGCCTTGGTCCAGGCGCAGGCGGCCCAGGCTCCGATAGGACGAGTCTAACGCCAGATGCCGAAGGCTTCGAATCCGATAGGCTTCGAGCAACGGTTGCTCGGCGCTCGCCGGATCGTGCTGCTGCAAATATTCGTCGCCAAGAAGATTCCAGGCGTCTGCCGCAAGTTTCCAGTTGCCGCCCGCTTCGGCCGAATCGATGCCGGCGTGGAATAGCGTCAAGGCCGCCGGCATCTGCTTCTGACGGGCGCGCAGCAGACCATAAAGAATCTGGGTTTCGGCCAGATGCTCCGCGCGCTCCTTGCCGGAGAGGCGCTCTAGAGTTCCCTGCATGCGCCGCGCGGCTTCATCTATGTCTCCCATTTGCATGTAGAGGGAGCTTAAATTCGCGTCGATCGCAGCCACCTCGCTGGAGTCGCCGGACGATACCGCCATGCGCCGCGCCTCCAGGAAAGAGGTGAGAGCGCCACGGTATTGGTGCAGCGCGAATCGCATAGCTCCGAGATTACCCGTCGCCCGGGCTGCGGTACGCTCATCGCCAATCCGCAGAGCGTCGGTGATCAGGACCTTCGATTGATCTTGGGCCTCCTCATAACGATTGGCTCGAAACAGCGTCACGGTTACAGCCAATCGGTCGCGAAGAGAAGACGTAGATTCGGAACGGGATAAACGGGATAAAGATGCAGACTTGGGAATCGGCGCCCCGCCGGGGCCGCTAAGCGGAATTGCCAACAAGCAAAGCGCCGCTATATAGACCGGTTTCAAGTGACCAGAATTTCCAATTCAAACAATTCTGATATTCTTTGAGGATGTCTCTTTGCAAAAAAGATATCCCCAAAGAATAATATCAGCATTTACTCTATTAGAGTAGTCCTCTTTTGAGGAGTATTGGAAGAAAGCGCCAAAAAGCGGGCGCGCTAGGCTAGGCCGCGAACGGCCGTTAGTTGCCGATAACGATAATGATTGGATCGCCAGGCATCAATAACCCTTGTTGGAAAGCCTAAGGTCTTACAGGCTTCTATCTCCGATTTCCAATCTATAATTGCGTCTCTTGCCATTTGAAGCTCAAATCTAATAAAACCAACCAAATCAAACATTTAGAAATTTAGAACTCGCGTGACTGGGATTTTACCCTCCATCGAGGTGACGCTAAAATATTGCCTCCATGCTGGCATTTTGCCGCCAACCGCCCTCGTAAGTAATTGAAAATAAAACAGTTAAATATGGCAGACTGCGTGCCTTATACGGCTCGGCATGTTGGATAAATTATCCGGAGACATCGAACGCTACATGGATCTGCTCAGTTCCCGGCAAAAACTGGTGGCATCGAACATAGCCAACGCCGATACTCCCGGGTACAAAACGCAGGACATCGATTTTCAAGGGGAATTCGCCAATGCTATGGGAGGCGCGCCTAACGCGATTCCCGTCAGCGGCCTTGCCCCCAAGAACGACGGCAACAACGTCAACATGGATCGTGAGGCGCGCCTGCTCTCCGAAAACGCCCTGCGCTTCAGCGTGGCGTCTAGTCTGATCCGGGGACAAATCAGCGCCGTGAAAGCGGCCATCAAGGAAGGTCAAAGCTAATGAGCCTGTTTTCGGCGCTCTCTATCGGCGCCTCCGGCATGGCTGCCGAGCGCGTACGTGCCGAGGCGCTCACAGAAAATCTGGCGAATGCCGAAACCACGCGTACGCCAGACGGTGGCCCCTACCGGCGCAAAGATGTGGTCTTTGAGTCAACCGCCGTTTCGTCGCCATTTTCCTCGATATTCGATGTCCAGATGCAATCGATTAGCGGCGTGCAAGTCTCGGACGTGGTCACCGATAACAGTGCGCCGGAAATGCGTTTTCTGCCGGGCCACCCGGATGCCAATTCGGAAGGCTACGTAGCGTTTCCACATGTAAATCCTGCGGAGGACATGGTCGATTTGATGGGCGCCGCCCGCAATTATGAAGCTAACGTAGCCGCCATGAGCGCGGTAAAAGACATGATCCAGAAGTCGATCGATCTCTTACACTGAGCCCCCTTGCACTGAGCCACCGAGCCGCCAATGTCGCTGCCTATATCCTCCATTTCGGGAATCAACATCGCCGACTCCATACGTCCGATTTCGGGCGCCGTTGGCGCATCGGGAGGCGCGTTTCAAGATGTGCTGACCAGTGCTATCCAGAAAGTGCAAGGAACCAGTAATGACGCCGCCGCCTCCGTGGAGCGCTTTCTGGGCGGCGAGGGCGAAGACCTGCACACCACCGTACTTGCAACCCAGCGGGCCGAGATGGCTTTCGATATGTTCCAGCAGGTGCGGAACAAGATGGTCGGAGCCTATCAAGAGATTATGAAGATGCAGATCTGACCCTCCCCGGGTCTCACGTTAAATTGCCCTAGCCCTTTCCTCAACCTCACGTTTTCACCAAATCAGCCGATGGATGTCTGAAAAGGCCGGAGAACCAGCCGGCATCGTAGGCCATGAAAACGCTGATAGCCAATCTTTCGCTGACCCAACGAATCACCATTGCGATTGTGGCGCTGGCGGCGGTGGGCGGCATCTACGCCCTGGTTCACTATCAAAAAGAAGCGGATTTCAAACCACTGTTCACCGGCGTGGCGCCTGAAGACGCCGCCGCCATCGTGCAAAAGTTGCGCGAAGGCGGCATCGATTACCGGCTACCCGAGGGCGGCGGATCGGTGCTGGTTCCTTCCGCGCATCTGGCCGAGTTGCGCCTCAATATGGCCGCCGCGGGGCTGCCGAAGACCGGACGCATCGGTTTCGAGCTCTTCGACAAGACCAACCTGGGCGCCACCGAATTCACCGAACACATCAACTACCGGCGCGCCCTCGAAGGCGAGTTGGAACGCTCGGTAATGTCCCTCGCCGACGTAGAACAGGCGCGCGTGCACCTGACGTTTCCGAAGGACTCGGTCTTTCTCGAAGCACAACAACCCGCCAAGGCCAGCGTGCTGGTAAAGATCCGCCCCCATGCGCAACTGGGAACGGCGAATGTGGCGGCCATCTGCAATCTGGTGGCGAGCGCCGTGGAGGGCCTCGCGCCCGGCGCCGTCGCCGTGCTGGATATGAACGGCAATTTGCTCAGCCGCCCGAAACAGCCGAATTCGGATATCGATGGCGCCTCCGATGGCTCTCTCGATTATCGCCGCCAAATTGAGACCGACCTGCTGACGAAAGTAAACGCCACGCTCGATCCGCTCCTGGGGGCAAATAAATTCCGTGCCGGCATTTCGGTGGATTGCGACTTCAGCGGCGGCGAACTGAGCGAAGAAGCCTTCGACCCGGGACGCAGCGTAATGGCGAGTTCGCAGCGGACCGAAGACAGCGCGGGAACGGGCAGCTCAAGCGGCATTCCGGGAACCCCTTCCACCTTGCCTCATCCGGCCGCGAAGTCGAGCTCGGTATCGAACCGGGTCACGCGCATGACGGAAAACATCACGTACCAAACCACGCGCACTGTAAAGAAGACCCGTCTTCCGGCTGGCGGCGTCAAGAAGATCTCGCTCGCGATTCTGGTGGACAACGAATTGAAGTGGCAGCAGGAAAAGACCGGTTTCAAGCGCGTGCTGGTGCCCCCTACTCCGGAAAAGCTGAAAGTGATTCATGACTTGGTCGCTGGCGTTGTCGGGCTCAATGCAGAGCGCGGCGATCAACTGGTAGTGGAAACCCTGCCGTTCGAGACCACCTTGAACGTAGAGCCGCCGGAGATTCCGGCCGCGCCCGCGCCCGGGAAACCGCAGATCCGGTTCACCTGGCCGCCAGACCGCAACACCTTGCTGATCGGCGGCGGCGCGATTGCCGCCATTATCGTGCTCGGCTTTCTGATGGCGATGCTACTGCGGAAACGCCGCGGCGCCTCCGCATCTGTAGGAAAAGCTCTGCCAGCCGGAGAGGACCAGGACGCAGCCGCGCAACTGGCGGCGGGCCCAACAATTGAGAAGCAGATGGAATCGAAACTGGCGGAACGTGATTCCCTTCAGGCGCAGTTGGAAGCGCAGGCCCTCAAATCCCTGCAACTCTCGCCCATAATCACCAAAACGGCTGAGGTGCTGGCAAAGCATCTGCGGGAAAAGATTCGCCAGGATCCGGAGGTTTCCACGCAGGTCCTCCGCACGTGGATCAACGAGACGGATAACTAAGAGCGGTCTATGATTCTCAACGCCAAGCCTGAAATTGAATCTTTGACTGGAGTGCGAAAAGCAGCCATGCTGCTGATCGTACTGGGGGAACAGACAAGCTCCGACATTCTGAAGTACTTGAACGAAGATGAGATTCAAAAGGTCAGCCGTGAAGTGGCGCGCCTTACTTCCATCTCCGCTGAGCAGGCGGAAGCGCTGTTGAATGAATTTCACCAGCTCAGCACGGCCGGCGATTACGTTGCGCGCGGCGGCTTCGATTTCGCCCGCAAGCTGCTCACGCGCGCGTTTGCGCCCGAAGTGGCCAAGCGTTTGTTGGACCGCCTGACCAAGGCCCTTGGCTCGGACGCAGCGTCGTTCGACGCGATTCAAAAAGCCGATCCGCAATTGCTCGCCAAGTTCATTCACAACGAACACCCGCAAACCATCGCGCTGGTGCTGTCGCATCTAAACTCAGTGGCCGCCGCTGGATTGTTAACGTCGCTTCCCGCAGGCCTGCGTTCCGACGTCGCGCAGCGCATGGCCAGTCTGGATCAGATCTCGCCCGAGGTCATTATGAAAATTGTCGGCGTGATCGGCCAGAAGTTGAACGCGCTGGGTGAATTCAGCCGCGAATCGTATGGCGGCGTGCGCGCGGTCGCTGAGATGATGAACCGGCTGGATTCTTCGTCGAGCCGGGAAATCCTCGACCATATCGAAACCCAAGACACGAATCTCGCCGACACAATCCGCCACTTGATGTTCGTATTCGAAGACCTGTTATTGATCGACCCCATGGGCTTGAAAGAAGTCATGGCCAAGGTCGATCGCAAAGTTCTCACAGTCGCGCTCAAAGGCACCAGCGATCAGCTGCGCACCCAGATTCTTTCCAGCATGTCGCAGCGCGGGGCGGACATGCTGCGCGAAGATATGGAGGCGATAGGTCCCATCAAGATCAAGGAAGTAGAGGCAGCGCAGCAGCAGATTATCGCCGTGGTGCGGCAGTTGGAGACCGAGGGCGTCGTGAGTCTGAAGGGCGCCGTTGGCGAACAGTATGTCGTTTGACGCCTGGCGTCCGCCAACCATCGCCGGCCGCGCGAACGTGCCTGGCCATCGGGTCGCGCGAATCGTGACTCCGGGAGAGGCGCCCGTAGAGCCAATCGAGTGGCGTCAAGTCGGCACGGCGGCCGCGCGGCCCGAAAGTGGCGCAACCAAAGAAACCGCGCCAGACCACACGGCTCAAATGGCGCAACTGCAGCAACAGTGCGAGCAGCGGATCCGCGAAGCCCATACAGCCGGGTTGCGCGATGGAGAGGCCGCTGCGAAAGCACGGGCCGCGGGCGAAGTGCAGGCGGTCGTCGAGAAAATGACGCAATCTATCGCAGATCTGGGTCAACTGCGTGGCCGACTGCGCAAACAGGCGGAGGCAGACGTCGTCAAGCTGTCTCTTGCCATCGCCAAACGCGTGCTGCGGCGTGAGGTGGCGGTAGATCCCGACGCCATGCGCGGATTGGTCGTGGCGGCGCTCGAGAAATTACATTCCCAGGAGATCTGCCGCGTCCGCGTCAGCGCCGCGCAAGCCGCATCCATCGCGGCGATGCTGCGGCAGGCCGCTCCCCATGCCAACATCGAAGTCGTTTCCGATGGATCGCTGGCGCCCGGCGGCATTGTGTTCGAGACCACCCAGGGCAATCTCGAGGCGTCGGTCGATTCGCAATTGCAGGAGATCGAACGCGGATTGGCCGATCACTTACGGAAACAGGCATGACCGAATCGATTTCACTGGCGCGCTATCTGACGGCTCTTGACGACATTCCGTCCTTTAAGTGGACGGGGCAGGTCACAGAGGTAGTCGGCCTATTGATCGAATCGCGTGGCCCCAGCGTCGCGATTGGCGATTTCTGCGAGGTCGCGGCGTCCAACGGCCGCCGCATCCGCACGCAAGTGATCGGCTTTCGCAACGGGCGCGTGCTTTCGATGCCGCTTGAGGAAATCGACGGCCTGCAGTTGGGCGATGTAGTGACGGCGCGCAGCCAAGACGCGCGCGTCGAGGTGGGACGCGGATTGCTGGGACGCGTCATCGACGGATTCGGCAAACCCATGGACGGCGGCCCGCCCATTGAGGCGGAAGATGCTTACAGCCTGCATGGCACTCCCGTCAGCCCGATGGAGCGAGAGCACATCACCAAGCCGCTCGTAACCGGCGTGCGCGCCATAGACGGGCTTTTGCCGTGCGGCTTGGGACAGCGCATCGGTATCTTCGGCGGCAGCGGCGTAGGCAAGAGCACGCTGCTCGGTTCTATGTCGCGCCACAATTCGGCGGACGTTACGGTGATTGCCATGATTGGCGAACGTAACCGCGAGGTGCGTGGGTTTCTCGAAAACGAGCTCGGGCCGGAGGGGCGAAAGCGGTCTGTCGTGGTCTGCGCGACTTCGGAGCGTCCAGCGCCCTTGCGAGTGCGCGCCTGTTTCGTGGCCCTTGCCGTGGCGGAATACTTCCGCGATCGGGGTGCAAACGTGCTGCTGGTAATGGACTCGGTGACGCGGCTTGCCATGGCGCAGCGCGAGATCGGCCTCGCCGCCGGAGAACCGCCCAGCCAAAAAGGATACACGCCGTCCGTATTCAATCTGCTGCCGAAAGTGCTCGAGCGCGCCGGCAACTTCAAACGCGGATCCATCACCGGGTTTTTTACCGTGCTGGTGGAGGGAGACGATTTCAACGAACCGATCTGCGATGCCGTGCGTGGCATCTTGGACGGCCACTTTATCCTCTCGCGCCAGTTGGCGGCACAGGGGCATTATCCCGCCATCGATATTCTGCATTCGGTAAGCCGCTTGATTTCCGCGGTTGCGACGCCGGGTCAGAAACAGGCCGCCCAGAAACTGCGTGGCGCCTTGTCGGCATATCGCGATGCGGAAGATCTGATTCAGTTGGGCGCCTATGTTTCAGGCTCCAATCCGGAACTGGATAAAAGCATCCAACTGCGTCCCGACCTGACCGATTTTCTCCGCCAGGATCATTTAGCCAGTGCGGCGCTGCCCGAAACGCTGGGCAAATTAGAGGCGCTGGCCAAACGTTTGGATGCCGGCGCAGTCGCCCTGGTCAAGAAGTGAGGACCGCGTGAAGACATTTCGATTTCCCCTGCAAAAAGCGCTCGAGCTGCGCGCCTTGCAGTTAGAGATGGAAGAAGCGAAGTTCCAGAAGACCGCGGCTAAATTGGCCCAGGTCGATCTCGAGCGCGAAACTCTGCTGGCGGCAAAGGCCGCCGCCGAAGCGCAAGTGCGTTCCAGTGCCACCGTTCCGGGCGAAGACCTGGCCGCGCTGGGCGCTTTTCGCCGGCATGCCGAAGTACAGGAAAAACGCATCGCCGCCAACCGCGCGCAATGCGAGAAGGCCATGCAGGAGCAGCGCTCCGTCATGTTGGAGGCGCGGCGCCGCCTGCGGCTCCTCGAGCGTCTCAAAGAGCGGCGCCGCGAGGAATGGAACGCCGAGGCAGCCAAAGAGCTGGAAGAGATGGCATCTGAATCCTACCTGGCGCAATGGAGTCGCCCTGCCGGCGCAGCCAAACAACCAGTGAAATAATAATGGGATGACGTCAGAGACCATTCCCGCAATCGCCGTGCCCCCCGTTCCACTTACTGTCGACGGAGCCAGCCTCCTCCACCAGATGATGCGCATTCGATGGACGGCCTGGCGAGCCCTTCCTGCCGCGGAACGGAGCGCGATTGTCGCAGAGGCGGCGGAAGCGTTGGGTCCCATGGAGCAACCCGACAACGGACGGCAAAGCGCCATCTTCTCGCTGTTGGGACACAAGGGCGATCTGCTGCTGGTGCATTTCCGCCGGAGCTTCGAAGAATTGAACGAAGCCGAGCGCGCGGTTTCGCGCCTGCGCCTGAGCGATTTCCTGGAGCCCACTCACTCCTATCTCTCGATCGTCGAATTAGGCCTCTATGAATCCACCTCAAAGACCTACGCTGGATTGGCGGAGCGAGGGGTAGAACCACATTCCGAAGAGTGGAACCGCGAAATCGGAATCGTTCTCGAACGGCAGCGCGCCGCTATGGCGCCCGGCTCTGGCCGGAAATTCCGCCCGCAAAGTATATCTCTTTTTATCCCATGGACCGCCGTCGCGGCGAGCAGGCCAACTGGTACACCGTTCCCATGCCTGAGCGCCAGCGCATGATGCATGAGCACGGCATGATCGGTCGCCGCTACGCCGGAGAAGTGCGGCAGATCATCAGCGGATCCATCGGTTTCGACGATTGGGAATGGGGCGTGGATCTTTTCGCCGAAGACCCGGCCGTATTTAAAAAGCTGATCTACGAAATGCGCTTCGATGAGGTAAGCGCGGTCTATGCGCTGTTTGGAACTTTCTACGTAGGACTACGAGTGAAGCCGGCTGAGCTGGGAAAGATTCTGTAGCCGTCGGCGCTACTTTCTCCCGTCGCTCGATTTCTCGGGCGGCGCCATGGGCTTGTCGTCTCCAAAATTCGCCGCCAGAAACTCCAGCAAATCTGCGCGCTCTTCGGGTTTCGCGCTCCATCCCCATCCCGCCATTTTGGTGAGTTCCTTATCCCACGTGGTGCGTGGTAGCCGCTGCGAATGGATAAGGCGCAAGCTGTGGCAGGGTACGCAACCGGTCTGCTCTACTTTTCGGCCACGGTCCAGCGTTGCCTGATCAGCAGCCATGGCTGCCACGGCGATCGCGCCCGCAATGACTAATGCAAGTTTCGCCCTCATGCCTTCGCCTCCACCGTCACGCCGATGCGGTCGATGCCGTTCCACAAATAGCCCGAAGGATTCCATGCCGGCACGAACGGTTGCACGCGGCCGGCCGTATCGGTAGCGCGGGAAAGAATCGTGTGGTATCCCGGCCCGGCGGGCTTCCAATCGATATGCCACAAACGCCACGCGAAGTGCAATTTCTGCGGCGAGAGATCGGCCGGCTGCCAGCGCGAGCCCCCATCGAAGGAAACATCCACCCGCTCAATGGCCTCCTCGCCAGCCCAGGCGATGCCGCGAATCGGAACGGTTCCCGTATCGAACTTAGCTCCGTCGTCGGGCGTCATAATAGACGACTTTACGGGCATGCCTTCGATCACTTCAAGTTCAGCCGGCCGCGCCGGAGTTCCTGGCGGAAGCGGTATGCGTGGCATGCGATATCCAGGGTTCATGAAGAATCCGGCCGCCGGCGCCGCCTGCGGAGTTAGCCTCGTGACCCACTTCACCCAGCTTGTACCATCCCAACCTGGAACGATCAAGCGCGCAGGAAACCCATGAATCTGCGGCGAATCGCCGTTCATCTTCAGCGCCAGCAGGGTCGCCGGGTGCAGGGCCTTGGCGATAGGCAAAGAACGAACAAAATCGGGAGTTTTCGCCACGCCCGTATCCGCGCCGTCGAACTCAATGTGCGCGGCCCCCGTGTTCATCCCGGCCAGTTTCAGCACGTCGCTTAGCCGCGGCCCCTGCCATTCGGCATTGCCTACCGCGCCCCGTTTCCACTGAATGCCGGGGACCTTAGGCAAATAGAAGCCACGCCCGTTGCCAGTGCATTCAAGCGTCGCCGGGACCGTGTATTGCGGAAGCTTCCTCAGATCCGCCAGCGTAGTCTCCATCGGCCGCGAAACCATCCCGTTGATCACGATCTTGAATGCCGCCGGGTCAATTGGGGATGGCCGTGGAATATGCTGCCGCACAAAGAACGAATCGACAGGCGTTACCCAGGTATTGAAGTACTCGCCGGGGCTTTCCAAATCCTCCGGGCGGTCGTTGTGCAGAATCATCGACCGTTTCCCGGAAATCGCCGGCTCATCCTTCGATTGTGCGGAAAGCGGGGTCTGCGCCGCGGCCGTGGCGGCGACGAAGGCTGCGAACATTTCACGGCGGCTGGGGTTCATCGTCACATTGTAACGGCTGGCTCCGTGGAGCGAGCTACTTTGCCTTGATCTGGAAATCCCAGATCTGCATGTTCAGTCTTCCCAGCGTGTACTCCACCACGGCGTACTCGCCCGGCGGCAGCGGCGATTGCGGCCAGATTTTATAAAGGCCGCCCTTCGCCATCTCCTGGATGATGATGTCTACAGACTCAATCTCCTCGTCCGTTTGCTTAGTGAGCGGTTCAATCGTCAGGTTCTCGGCGATGCGAACGCCAGCCTTTGGCGTTAATTTAATAATTCCATACGGCTCGGTCTCGGACACCTGGATATAGAATTCCTGCTGCGGATCCGTAAAGACATTCAGCGAGTGGGCGCCCTCTACCTCCACGGTAGCTTTGCCGCTAATCATGGGCACGCCGGTAATCACGCGCAAGGCCGTTCGGCCCTTGTTGTTGTGCACGGTGGATTCGGCGGCTTTAATGGTGTGAGTCGCCTCCTTATCCAGCCAGTAAACCCCGGGGTCTTGCGGGATTCGCAAAACCTCCTTTTGCAGGGCTCGCCGCGCCGCGTCCTCTTCCGTCAGTGATTTGGCGTCCTTTTCGAGCTTTTCCTGGCGCGCACTCGCCTCGGCTTGGGTTCGTTTAAGGTCCACCATATCGAGTGGGATGTCCTCCCAAGCGCTACGCTCGACGCTATAGAAGTGCACGCGATCCTGCTGCACCTGGTATTCGCGGACAATCTGATATCCGCCCTCCTTGAGGTACAGTTTGATGTTCGCCGCCGGCAGTTGAAAAGCCGCCGCGGTGAGCAGCATAATGGTTGCCAAAATCCGGCGCATACTCTATCGACTATGCTACCGCCGCTGCAGGTTTCGTGCTGCCTGCGGTATCGCTAAGTTTCGGCCTCCAAATTCGTCTAAATTGGGAAAGAATGTGAACAGCCGCCGTGCATTTCTCGTACGCTTTGTTTACAGGCATAATGGAGTGAAGCCCGAACGCCTATGTCTCGTTTAAAGCCTTTATTTGCACTAACTTTGTGCGCTCTGATGTCGTCTCCCATGTTTGGACAGACGGATTCGTTTACCCAGCCCGGCAAGCCCGGCTGGATTCAATGGTTCGCCCGCCCCTACGAGCCGCACGCGGTTACCCATGTCAATTTTGTCGATTCGGACCGGATCGACAAGCTCATGCGCGCCGGCAACATCTATCTTTCGCTGCAGGATGCCATAGCTCTGGCTCTCGAGAACAACCTCGATATTGAGGTCGCGCGCCTGCAACCGAAATTGAGCCTGACCAATCTCCAGCGCGCCTCGGCCGGCCAGTTGCTGCGTAATCTTTCGACCAATATCACCTCCGGCCCGAGTTCCGCTTCGCTGGGCGTCCTGGCCTCGAACGCGGTGGGTTCTACCGGCGGCGGCAGCGGATCTGGCAGCAGCAATAGCGGCGTCCTGAGCGGCGTGAACGTGCAATTAGCGGGTTCGGCCATTCCGAATATCGATCCAACGTTCTTCACCTCATTCTCGGCGGCGCACCAAACTGCCATCGAAACCACTACTGCCATCACCGGCACCACCGCTTTCGTAAGCTCGTACAAGAACTGGGTGATGGGGGTGCAGCAGGGATATTGGACTGGTACCACCGTACAGCTTTTCACCAGCAGCACCTTCGGCCTCAATCAGAACGCGACAACCGCGCAGTTCAACCCGGTCGATCAGGGCAGCCTGAACCTCACCATCACGCAGAACCTTCTCAACGGCTTCGGAATATCGCTCAACAAGCGCGCCTTGCACGTAGCCAAGAACAATTTGCGCGCAACAGACCTGCAGTTCAAACAGCAGGTGATTGCTACCGTTGCCAACGTAGTAAATCTGTATTGGGATTTGGTCTCCTTCAATGACGATTTGAAGGTGAAGCAGCAGACCCTCGATCTCGATACCACGCTCTACAAGGACAATCAGCGCCGCGCTGAATTGGGTTCGATCGCGCCCATCGATACGATTCAGGCCGAAGGAGAGATGAAGGCCGCGCAGCAGGATGTAGTCACCCAACAGACGCAGGTACTGCAACAAGAACTGATTCTGAAGAGCGTTCTGACGCGCAACGGCTTCGATAATCCGGCCGTGATCGGCGCCCACATCATTCCCACCGATCATATTGAGATACCCGCGCAGGAAGCCGTCATCCCCTTACAAGACCTGGTCGCGGAAGCCATGAAAAACCGCCCCGAGGTCGAATCCAACACGATTAGTCTAGAGAACGCGCGTCTCAACATGCTTGGCACCAAAAATAATTTGCTTCCCACGCTCTCCGCGCAGGCCAGCTTCAGTAATGCTGGACAGGCGGGTTCGGTGGCATCCAACTCGCAGGTACCCATCTTTGGAACCAATGGCCAGATCGTCGGATACCGGCCCCTCACCGCCGCCGACGTCAACGGCTACTTCTTGGGTGGATATGGCACAGTTTTAAGCCAGATATTCGGCCGTAACTTTCCCAACTACAGCGCTCAGGTAAGTCTGACCATTCCTTTACGCAACCGCGCGGCGCAAGCCGATTTGATCACCGACGAGTTGAATTACCGGCAATCGGAAATACAAGACAAGCAACTGCACAACAACATCAAGCTGAACGTAATCAATTCCTATACCAATGTGCAGCAGGCGCGGGCCGTCTACGAAACCAGCGTGGTGGCGCGCAAGCTCCAGGATGAGACCCTGGCCGGCATGCGCCGTAAATACGAACTGGGCACCTCGACCATCACCGACGTTGTCATCGCCCAACGCGACGACACCACCCGCCAACTGGCCGAAGTGGACGCCCGCCGCCAGTACATCGACGCCAAAACGTCGCTACGCCAGCAGCTTGGCACGATTCTCGACGATTTCGACGTGAATATCGACGATGCCAAGACGGGCATTGTGAAACGGGAAGCCGATATTCCCGTTGTGGTCAATCGCCAAAACCCGTAAGCCGGCGTGGCTGTTGGTCCGCCTAGTACTCTACTTTCCGCCGAAATCGGACGGGCAGGCTAGAATCGCGGATAGGTTCGATGCCATGCCGACCGTAAAGAGTTCGACCGCCCTTAAGCAAGCCTACGACGCGGCGCAACAAAAGATCGCGCTGCGCGAAGTACCGACGCTTCTCATTCAGGGCGTCCAGGCCATGTTTCGTTCCGTACCTGCTGGGATTCTGCCCAAACCGGCAGCCGGGGGTCACGTTTCCAAGTCCGCCGCCAATAAACTACTGGTCCCCTACGACCTGGGAACCGAGCGTGGCAACCGCTTCAGCGGACCGTCTTACAACAGTCCCGCCATTCCTTCCGTCGGCGGCATCTACTGCGTTCTGCAGCAGCAGGCGTTGATCAACGAGAGCATGCATTATTCCGGAAATCCCGGCGCCACGGCCCTCGATGGGAAATGCGTTCTGCGCATGCGGGTAATGGGAGTGCTTATGGTCGCCGATCTCTCACCGCACAATCCCGGCAGCCGCCGTTTTCTCGATAGCATCGGCCCCAAAGCGTGGGACGAAATGAATAACCCGGATGATTGCTCGGTGGCGCGCGGCATCGGTTTGGCCATCGCCGATAGCGGATTCCTGCATGGCCTATCGGTGCAGACCGTCCGCACATCGGAGCGCTCCGCCGGCGAACGGGGCGACAATCTGGTTCTGTTTTCCTCCACCGGCGCCGTGCCGCAGATCTTTATCGATGAAGCGTACTACTATGCAGGGTCGGGCGCCCCGCAAAAGTTCCCGGTCGCTTTTCCCTGATCCGGGTTTCGCTATCCTGAAGTTTGGCCCGAATCTACCCTTTCCAACCCTATCGCTACACGCCTGCCGCCGGTCCTTTGCAGGATGTGGTTACACAGCCCTACGACAAGATCACGCCAGAAATGCAGGCGCGATATCTGGCGCAAAGCCCTAACAATCTGGTGCGCGTGATCCTGGGCGAACGCAAATCGTCCGACACCGAAAACGAAAACGTCTACACCCGCGCTGCCGGTTATCTCAACCGATGGATCGCAAGCGGCATCCTGTCACAGGATTCCGAGCCCGGCATCTTTCCCTACTTCCAGGAGTTCACGGTCCCCGACACCGGGGAGCGCCTGGTGCGCAAGGGTTTCATCGCCTTGGGCGCGGTGGAGGACTACAGCGCCAACGTCGTGCATCGGCATGAGCGCACGCTGGCGGGACCCAAGAAAGACCGCCTCGAACTGCTTCGCCACACCCACGCGCACTGCGAACTGATCTTCATGCTCTATCCCGACGCCGCGAGCGCGATTGATGCGCTGCTCGATGAAGCGGCAAAGATGCCGCCGCTTGGTGAAGCGACCGATGAATACGGGGTGATCCATCGCATCTGGAAAATCGCAGGCGCGGAGCGCGTCGCCGAGTTGATGGCCGACAAGAAGCTCCTGATCGCCGACGGCCACCATCGCTACGAAACGGCGCTTGCCTTCCGCGACGAGAACCCTGGACTTGCGGGCGCGGACCGTGTCGTGATGGCGTTCGTCAATATGCACTCGTCTGACCTTCGCATTCTTGCCACGCATCGCCTGGTCAGCGGCCTGCCCGCCGATGGATTCCCCGGCGAATTCCTGCGCGCAGTGGCCGATGACTTCAAGGTGAGCGAGGTCGATTCCGTGGAGAAGCTCCAGCAGGCATGGAGCGCGAACACCGCCGGGTTCACGATCATCGGCGCTGCCATCGGCGACAAGCTCTTCATGCTCGAAGAACGCGACGCTCGCGATGAGCTTGATCTCCGCATCCTGCACGAAGAGATTCTGGGCAAGACACTGGGCATCGGCGAGGAGGCCGTGCGCGACGAAAAGTTCATCCGCTACATGCGCGGCATCGACAAGGCCATCGCTGAAGCGCGCGAAGGCCGTGCGCAAATCGCATTCCTTCTGAAACCGGTTTCGGTGGATCAGGTCGCGAAAACATCGTTCGCCGGCGGCGTCATGCCGCAGAAATCCACTGATTTCTATCCGAAACTCCTTTCGGGTCTCACAATTTATCGAGTGGGCTGAGGCGCGGGTCGTCCCGCGGCGAACAGCCTGTCCCGAAAACGGACAGTCGCCTGCGCCCTGGTTCCTCGCGCCCAGTAACTTAATTCAGGCCGCAAACGTGCTGCGTCAATTCCGGATGCCCGCCCCCGAGGAATCGCTTACCCTTTCACCGCCGCCCAAACCGAAGCCCTTCCGCATCCTGGTCTGCGACGACCAAGTGGACGTGCTCGAAGCCATGCGCCTGTTGCTCAAAGGCCAGGGTTGGCAATCGCTCACAGTGGAATCGCCACGCGATCTCCTGCGCGCTGCTCGCGCCGAGCCATTCGACCTCATCCTTGCCGACCTCAACTACACGCGCGACACTACCTCCGGCGAAGAAGGCCTCGACCTTCTGGCCAGTCTCGACGCGCAAGGGAACGCAGCGCCTGTCATCGTGATGACCGCCTGGGGCAATATCGATCTCGCTGTTGAGGCGATGCGCCGCGGCGCCTGCGACTTCATTCAAAAACCCTGGGATAACGACCGCGTCGTAGCCTCCATTCGTAAGCAGGCGGATTCCGAACGCCGCCGCAGGTCCGAGCTTGAGATCGCCGCCAACGTGCAGCAGAAGCTTTTCCCGCACAATCTCCGCAATCTTGAAACGCTCGACTACGCTGCCCAATGCGTGGCCGCGCGCGAAGTAGGCGGCGATTATTACGATTTTCTCGAAATCGCCGACCGCGCCATGGGCTTCGTCCTCGCCGATGTTTCCGGCAAGGGTGTTCCCGCGGCGCTGCTGATGGCCAACTTGCAGGCCAGTTTTCGCAGCCAACCTCCCGGCGCGTTGCTGCGGCCCGCCGATGCTCTGGTCACAGTCAACCGCCTGTTCTTCGAATCCACTTCTTCCGAGCGTTTCGCCACGCTGTTCTTCGGCGTCTACAACGACCGCACCCGCCGTCTGCGCTATGTCAACTGCGGCCACAACTCGCCACTCCTGATGCGATCCACCGGCGAAGTGGAACGCCTCAGCTCCACGGCAACCATGCTCGGGGCCTTCGCGCAATGGACTTGCGCAGAGGCTGAAACCGAACTTCGCTTCGGCGACTATCTCGCCATCTACTCCGACGGCGTCACCGAAGCCGGCGGTGAAGCGGGCGAAGAGTTCGGCGAAGAGCGGCTAGTGGCTGCTATGCGCGCGGGCCAATGGGGCGGCGCCGCGGCGCTGGTACAATCCGTGCTCGATTCCGTCGCCGATTTCAGCCGCGGCTCGCGAGACGACGACGTAACGGTCGTTGCTCTGCGCGGCGTGTAGCCGAGATCTACGGTTTCATCCCTTGCAACTCAGCCGCGGCCTTGCGGTACTCATCCTCCAGCTCGCCAAGCAGCTTCATCATGGCCGGCGTGGGCGCATCGTTGGGCCCGTCGATCAGCGTCGAAAGCGCCTGTAACTGCTCGGATAATCGCGGCCCTGTTTCCGATGCAGTCAGATTGCGGGGGCGCGCAAGTTTAGCCCGGAAAGTTTGCCACTGGGGCGAATCCGCGCGCTGATCCGCCTGCTGCACCATCTCACCCACCGCGCGGGTAATCGTACTCAGCTTCGCAAGAGCATCCCACTGCGCTTGCAGATCCGCCATGGTCGTCTTCTGTTCCGGATCGAGTTGCACCTGCACCTTCTGCTCATACACCGCGCTATCCGCGGTCATCCGGACGGTATAGGTTCCTGGCAATACCTGCGGTCCACGGGCGCCGCCGCGTCCGGCGCGGCCGCCACCCTCACCTCCGCCGCCTCGGCCACCTTCGCCGCCAGCCGGCCCACCGCGGCCTCCGCCTGCCGCTCCGCCCGAAGCCGTCGCGCGAAGATCCCAGGCGATCCGGTGGAGTCCAGCCGTGGCCGGCGCCTGCGCGCCAACCATCGTGCGGACCGTCTTACCACTCCCATCCAGCACATCGATTCGCACTTCCTTGGCCGGCTCGCGCAAATAGTAATCGAGAATTGCACCGTAAGCGGGGTTTGGCGCCGCAAATTCCGTGTCGCCGCCCGCCGCATGCGTGCCTCGAGTGGCGTAGCGTAGCGCCGAGCGTATCGGAAACAAAGATGCCGATCGCGTTGCCGTTGCGGCTGCGGCTATCTGTTGCACTGGCGTCGCATCGTCCAGAATCCACAGTCCTCGCCCATGCGTCGCGAGAAGGATGTCGTTCTGATCCGCCTGCAGGAAGATATCGCGAACGGCGACATCCGGCAGGTTCTTCAAGCCGAACGATGCCCAATGTCCGCCCGCGTCGAAGGAGACGAATAACCCGGTCTCCGTTCCCGCGTAGAGGACTGACGGATTCTTCAGATCCTCCCTCAGCGCCCACACGAACGCGTAGGGCGGCAGCCCGGTCGTAATCCTGGTCCACGTCTTGCCACCGTCGGCGGACTTGAAGATGTAGGGCTGCATGTCGTCAAACATGTGTCGATTGAAGGCGACATACACCACCTTTGCGTCGCGCCGCGAAGGCTCGACGGCGGATACCGGCGAGTTGGGTGCGATGCCGGAGATGTTCGACGCTACATTGGTCCACTTGCCGCCCCCGTTGGACGTTACCTGCACGTTTCCATCGTCGGAGCCGGTCCAGATCAGACCGCGTTGCGCGGGCGATTCCGCCACTTGCGTCAGCACGCCGTAAATTTCGGAGGAGCTGTTATCGGTGAAAATCGGCCCGCCCGAAGGCTGCCATTTTGCCGGGTCGCCTTTCGTTAAATCGTTGCTGATGGGTTCCCAGTTCTGGCCCAGATTGCTCGATTGAAAAACGACATTGCTGCCGTAATAGTAAGTCGATTTTCCGAAGGGTGACCGCGACAGGGGCGCGTCCCAGCCGAAGCGGTATTTCATTTCGGATGCCAGCGCGCCGCCGTAGTTTCGTACCTGCGGCCCGACCGACTGTTGATCGAGGGTACGCAGATTGGTCCGCAACAGCGCCCCGCCCGGCTGCTGCGTCAATAGAATATCCGGGTCATCGGTGTCGCTCATCACGTCGAAGCCGACGATCGAGCTCACCATTTTCCAGTCATCGTTGAAGATTCCAGCAGTTTCGCGCGTGCGCGAAGGGCCGGTCCAAGTTCCGTTGTCCTGCGTGCCGCCCGAAACCTGATAGAACGGCTTTCTGTCATCCGCGGAAACCCGATAGAACTGGCCCAACGAAATTGACGAGACATGGTCCCAGGTTTGGCCGCCATCCCACGAAGACGCGAGACCTCCATCAGACCCCTGCCACATCCGCTTGGGATCCGCGGGGTCAATCCACAAGGCCTGTAAGTCGCCGTGCACGGAGCCGCCGATCCGCCCGAAGCTCTTCCCGCCGTCCGCTGAGACCATCAGTCCGCCCTCGAGGACATAGACTCGATTCTCGTCTTTGGGATCGACGCGCAGATCGCAGTAGTAATAGCCGCGCGAGACCAGGGACTTATCGGTGGAGACAGTCTCGAAGGTCTCGCCTCCGTCGCGCGAGCGGAAGAGCGTCCCTTCGCGCGTTTCCGCGATCACATAAACCACTTTCGGATTACTGGGAGCAACCTTGACGCCGACGCGGCCCATGAGTTGGGGAAGCCCGGCGGTCACCTTGTTCCAGGTCTGGCCGCCATCCTTCGATTTGAAAAGGCCGCCTTTGGCGTCGCCGCTATCATAGCGCCACGGTTTGCGGTCAAACTTCCACATGCCGGCGAAAACGACATCGGGGTTGGAGGGGTCCAAATCGATGTCCGATGCGCCGTGCGTGTCATCGAGATACAGAGTCTTCTTCCAGGTTTGTCCCCCGTCGGAAGTCACAAATACGCCGCGGTCGGGGTTCGGCCCAAACGGATGCCCAACAGCCGCGACAAAGACCCGGCGGGCATCGCGGGGATCAAGCAGCATGCGAGAGATTGTCATGGTCGCTTCCAACCCGCGCGGCTGCCAGTGAGCGCCGCCATCGGCCGAATAGTAAACGCCGCCGCCGACCGAAACGCTATTGCGTAGATTGGCTTCGCCCGTACCTACCCAGATATGGTCAGGGTTTTTCGTATCGATGGCGATATCCCCGATGGAAATTCTGCCGGGCCGCTCGAAGATTGCCTGCCACGTCGTGCCCGCGTTGGTGGTCTTGAAGAGGCCGCCAGACCCGGTTGCGGCGTATAGAATCCGCGGATTGCCGGGAACACCCTCAATTCCCGAAATGCGACCCCCCATTGCCGCCGGGCCGATGCTCCGCCATTCCAATGAACTCAGTACATGCGGATCTACACTCTGACTGAAGGCAATCCCCACCAGGAGAAATGCTGCGAAAATCGGCGCTTTCATTTGTCTAATTACAACATACGGCAAGGCGCCTAAAACCCGAATCAAGTGCGCCTCCAAAGGCCAATCGGCGCGCCCGGCGCGAAGAAAATGGTGTTTCGAATTGGGGAGTCTCCACCCACCTTTTTTGGCGTCGTTCGCTGAAAACCTCCGGAAAAGGCTGAATAGAATCGCGGAGCGTAGAATAGTAAGAACAGATGCAGTCTCGTGGTTTTCCGAATGCGATCACGTTGGATAGCGAGCGGACGTTAGCCGCGCCGGAAGTCGCCAATCGTCATCATGAACTGGAAGATCTTGTAGTTAGCCTTTTCGATCAATTTAGAAGTCCACTTCTGCGTTATCTGGCGAGCATGGGTCTTCCCTTGGCCGACGCCGAAGAGGTGATCCAGGAAGTATTTCTGTCGCTGTTTCAGCATCTACAGAGTGGCAAATCGCGCCGAAATCTGCGCGGGTGGCTGTTCCGGGTGGCCCACAATTTGGGTTTGCGGCGGCGCTATAGAAGCCGGATTGACCGGGATGCTCGCGCAACGGCGCCGGCCGCGGGGTGGGCGCCAGATCCAACACCCAATCCGGAAGATTTGCTAGTCAGCTCTCAAGCGCGCCAACACCTTCTTGCGGTAGTCGACGCGTTGCCGGAGCTTGACCGGCGGTGCCTCTTTTTGCGGGCCGAAGGCTTGCGGTATCGCGAGATCGCGGAGATCCTCGAAATATCGCTCGGCTCGGTATCGATTTCCCTCGCGCGATCTTTGATGCGCATGGCGCGCGCCGCAGAACGATGAAGTTGCTTGCATCCAAGAACCTACGGCTTTCCGCGACCTTGGCTCATTTAACTACTGTAACCCTATGTGCTATGTTATCAATGGCTTGTGAGATCCCCAGTGTCCCCTGGAGTTAGCCACTCCGATCCGCTTCTGCGAGATATCGATCTTTCGATCCGGCGCACCTATTATCCCTACGGCTTCCGTGTCCATCTTGCCTCTAATTCGGCCGACATTCATCATGCCGCTGCCGAGGCCTGGAGTTCGTACCGCGAAATGTATCCCGACCCCGCGCTTACGCTGCGCATCTGCGTGCAGCCAGGCGAGGAGCTTTCACCCCAACCCGCTTACCGCTCGCAAGGGCATCTTTACACGATCGTTGCCAGCCAACACAATTACGCCTGCGTCGATCTCGATGCAGGTTACGGTTACGCCTGGGTCACGCGCGTCACGGCGGCCGATCACGCCTGGTTCCGCTGGTACTATCTGGACGGCATGACCGGCTGCGCTCTTGCGCAACGCCATTCCGTACCGATGCATGCCGCGTGCATTGCCCGGCGCGGGGCTGGCGTTCTGCTCTTCGGACCCTCCGGCATGGGAAAGAGCACCCTCTCTTATGCATGCGCTCGCGCCGGCTGGACCTTTATTTCCGACGATTGCACGTCGCTGTCCCAAAACAGCATCGGCCGGGAAGTTATCGGCAGACCGCACCAAGCCCGCTTCCGCGAAGATGCGCCCCGCCTCTTCCCTGAAATCAATGGCTACTCGATGCGCGCCCGCCCGACCGGCAAACTGTCGATCGAAGTACCCATGGATGCGCTGAAGGCCGTTGCGACCGCCACGCGGTGCGAAGTTGAAAACCTGATTTTCCTCGAACGCGGCGCCTCAACGGGCCTTTCTCCGCTCTGTCACGAAGAGGCTTTGGAGCGAATGCTTGCCAATTCCGGCTGCTATGGCCCCGCCACGTTCGCTCGCCACGAACGCGCACTGCGACGCCTGCTTGAAGCGCCCGCGTACCGGCTTGGCTACGCAACGTTGCCGGAAGCGCTCGACGCTTTGGAGAGCCTTTCCTAATGAGCCGTTTACCGATAGCGATCCTGTTTATCTGCGCCGTGGCCCGCGCGCAAGTTTCCTCCGCCATACTGCGCGGGGTTGTAACCGACCCCTCTTCCGCCGCCGTTGCCGGGGCGGCGGTTACCGCATCTCAAAAAGCAACCGGTTTCACCCGAAAAGTCCACACCGATTCACGCGGACAATACGAAATCCAAGGCCTTCCGCCCGGGGCTTACACGGTGATCGCGCAGAAGGACGGCTTCCGCGATTTCGAAGCGGACGGCGTGGCATTGGAGGTGAACCAGCAGGCGCGCCGCGATTTCCAACTCACGCTTGGAGAAGCCCGCCAGCGCGTCACTGTAGAAGGCGCTGTCTCGCCCGTGGATTCCGACGACGCCTCGCACGGATACCGCATGGACAACGCGAGCATTACCGAACTCCCACTGGAATCGCGCAACGTGGTGGCGCTGGTTACGCTTGGCCCCGGCGCCATTCCACGCCAACTCGGCGGGTTCGGGCACGATGTCAACAACGACGTGCAGGAAGGGACACGCGGTTCAGTAGCGCTTAACCCGCCGATTAACGGAGCGCGATCGACCATGAATACCTTTCTGGTGGACGGCGCCTACGACACCGACCGCAATACCTTCGCCATCGCCGTCTACCCTCCTACCGATTCCGTTTCCGAATTTCACATTCAGACCTCTCTTGCCTCCGCCGAGTTTCCGCAATCGGGCGGCGGCGCAATCGATGTCGTCACCAAATCGGGGACCAAGCAACGGCACGGCGGCATTTTCGAATACTTCAACAACGAAGCGACGGATGCACGGAACTTCTTCGACGACCCAACGCTACCGCGCCCCATCTTCCGGCAGAACGAATTCGGCGGCTCCCTGGGCGGCCCGATTCCAAAACTCAAGAACACGTTCTTTTACGGCATCTACGAAGGGCTGCGTCAGAAGGCCGGCAACTCTTCGCTGAGCCTAGTACCCGATTCACCTACGCGCGCGGGCAATTTCCAGGGACAAAACGTCATCTACGACCCGCTTACGAACGTGCCGCGGACGCCGTTCCCGAACGATACGATCCCGCAAAACCGTCTCGACCCCATCGCGATACAGTTTCTGGCAAAGTTCGAGCCGCTGCCCAACAGCAACTCGGCTGGGGGAAACTATCTCAATTCCACGCCGAACGCTACGCGCACCGACAGCGAATCCGGCCGCATCGACCACCAATTCGGCGACCAGAGCCTTCTCTCCGCACGCTATACCATCAATGGCGAAACCAACATCGTGGCCGGATCTTTCCCTGAGTTGCCTACCTCAGAGCAGGTTCGCGCGCAACAAGTCGGCATTGGCTATACCAAGAGCCGCGCCGGCTGGATTGACGAAGCGCGGGTTTCCTTCACGCGCCTGCGTCTCTATGACGTACCGCAAAGCGCGTTCCACGATAACATCGCCAAGGACCTTGGCCTGGCTAATCCGCCTACCGATCCTTTCTACTTCGGGTTACCTTATTTCAACGCCACCGATTACTCAATGGTGACCGATTCGCCGACGCTTCCACAGACGCAGCGCGACAATCTGTGGCAGGCATCCGACGGACTCTCGCTGGTTCGCGGGCGCCATGCGCTGAAATTCGGCGCCGATTTTATTCACTTCCAATTGAACTACCTGCAGAGCAATCTCTCGCGCGGCGAATACCTCTACACGGGCGCATTCACCAGCATGGATGGCTCGGGCGTCGGTTCAGGCGACCCGTTTGCCGACTTTCTTCTGGGCGTGCCGCAGACCACCCAGCAGACCGTGGGATCCGGCCAAGCCTACATGCGCCAGAACGATTACGCCGCCTACGCACAAGATAACTTCCGGGTCTCATCCAAACTTACCCTCAACCTTGGCCTGCGTTGGGAATACGCTTCGCCTTACACCGAAGCTCGCGACAACTTACTCAACTTGAATTACTCCTCTCTGCCCAGCCAACCGACTTTGCAGCGCGTGAACTCCGCCGTCAATCCGGATTACCACAACTTCTCGCCGCGCATCGGCCTGGCTTACCAGCTTCCTAAGTTACTGCCCGGCGGCATTTCGGTTTTCCGCGCCGGGTATGGCGTCTATTTCAGCCAGGAAATCGCGGTAGAAACCTACGACCTGATTCTGAACGGGGAATCGAACCAAGCCAACCAAACCAACGGAAATCTACTGCCTGTGCTTTCCACGCAGAACGGCTTCGCTCACACTTCTTCGAGCGGCTTTCCGAGCTACTTCGGCATCGATCCCCATGCGCGCACGCCCTACGTGCAGCAATGGAATGCCGGCCTGCAGCACGAACTGCCGCGGCGGGTCTTGCTCGACATTTCCTACATCGGATCGAAGGGCACTCACCTTGGCCGTTTCCGTCAGTTCAACACGCCGGCCCACGCGGAAATCGGCCAAAATCTGGACCCGCGGCCCGGCGATCTGCAATCCCTTCGCACGTGGCCTGATCTGGGCGAAATCATTCAGCGGCAACATATCGCCAATTCGTCTTACCAATCGCTTCAGGTCAAGGTGGAAAAGACCCTCTCCTCAAAGCTCTCGCTGCTGGCGAGTTTCGTGTGGTCAAAATCCCTGGACGACGCCGACAGCCCGATAGTCGGGCTTTACGATAGCGTTGGCGCGCAGGATGAACGCAACCTGCGCCTGGAACGGGGACTTTCATTCGCGAATCCCGGCCGCCGCATTGCGGCGGGATACGTCTACAAGCTTCCGCAAACTCACATTTTCGCTTTCCGCAACTGGACCCTCAGCGGAACGGTGACGCTGCAGGATGGCACGCCGATCAATCCTTTCTACTTTGGCCTCGATTTCGCCAATTCGGGAACGCCCAATCGACCCAATGTCGTGCCCGGCCAAGCCTTCGAATTGCCGCGCGACGAGCGCACCTCAACGCAGTTTTTCAATACCGCCGCATTTACGGCGCCCGCGCCCTATACTTTTGGGAATGCCGGACGCGACCTGTTTCCCGGCCCAGGAAACAATATTTTCGATTTCTCACTGGCCCGCCGTTTTACCATTCACGACCGCGGCGCTATTGAGTTTCGCGCCTCCAGCTTCAATGCCTTCAACCATCCGAACTGGGGCATTCCGGGGCCGAATCCCGATTTCGGCCCGTTTTTCGGTAGAATATTTACCTCTGGGGACCCGCGCCGCATGCAGTTCGCATTGAGGTACGACTTTTGAACTGGGGCGTTGCACGCGGTCCAGCGGCCGCGTTGGCCGCGCTTCACTTCCGCGATCCTCATCCCGAATTACTGACAGCTCTCACCGACGCCGAATGGCGCGACGCATTGGCATTCACCGACCGCACGCAACTCACGTTACCGCTCCGGCTGGTGGCGCGCGACGCCATGCCCGGGTGGGCGCAGGACGGTGTCGATGCATCGGCTTCCCGCAACCTGGAACGACTGCGCCGGTTTGAGGAACTCTACCGCTCCATCGATTCGCAAATGCGCGCCGCCGGGGTGGAGTATCTCGCGCTTAAAGGGCTCACCCACTGCCCCGACTTCGGAACGCAGCCTTCGACGCGCGTGCAGTACGACATCGATCTTTATGCCCCGCAGGCGCAGATATTCGCGGCCAGGGACGCCATAGTCGCTCTGGGCTATGAACCGTTGCAGGACATGAGCCGCTTTCCTACCGATCACCTTCCTTCGCTCATTCGCAAGACCGGCTGGGAGTGGCGCGGCGACTTTTTCGACCCCGAAATACCGATCGCCGTCGAGATTCATTTTCAATTCTGGAACCGGCGTTTGGAGCGGCTTGAAGCACCCGGAACGCAGGAGTTTTGGGACCGCCGCGTGAGCCGTTCGATTGCCGGCGCGTCCATTCAAACGTTGCGTTCTCCCGATGCTCTTGCCTTTGCGTCCCTCCATCTGTTGAAGCACGTGGTGCAGGGCAGCGCGCGCCCTTTTCATGTTCTCGAGATGGCTCGCTTCCTTGAATCTCATGCACGCAACGAGGGCTTCTGGTCCACATGGATTTCGTTGCACGAACCCCGACTACGCAAGCTTCAGGCAGCCATGTTCCTTCTGGCGCGCGAGTGGTTCGGCTGCGAGACCGGCCCGGCGGCGCAAGAGGAAATGGATCGGCTGCCTTCCGCGACGCATCGCTGGTTCGACGAGTTCGCGGCCTCACCCGTGCGGCAGATTTTCCAACCTGCCAAAGACGAGCTTTGGCTGCATCTCAGCCTGATCGATTCGCCGCTTGACGCCTTATCGGTTGCGCGCCGGCGCCTGCTTCCCTTCAGCCTGCCTGGGCCTGTAGACGCCGTCCATATTCCCGAGCGCGACCTCACGTGGCAACGCCGCATGTTGCAGCGGGCGCGATGGGCAACACACGTTCTGCGCCGCGCGGTGCATCATGCGGCTGCATTACCGCCGGCCGCCACGGCGGGCGTCCGCTGGTGGTGGAAGATCAATCCCATGGGCAGCCAGTTTTGGACCTTCCTGGCGGCGGCCGCGTTGTTCAACTTTGCGTTCTTCATTTACGTGCTGCTGTTCAATTTGCGCCTGCTGGACCTGGGGTTTCGTGAAAACACCCTGGGCTTCATCGGCGGCGCCTCCACGCTGGGCTGCGTAGCAGGAACGCTGCCCGCGGCGGCCGCCGTGCGCCGTTTCGGTTTGCGCCGAACGCTGCTGGGCGCTATTGCCGGCACTTCGCTCTTGGCAGCGCTGCGCGCGCTTGCAACAGGACGCATGGAACTCGCGGCGCTCGGCTTCATCGGCGGCGCGGCATTCTCTGCCTGGGCGGTAGTCATGACGCCGACGATCGCGGGAACGGCGCCGGAAAAAAATCGATCTGGCGCGTTCGGTATTTTTTACGGCGCGATGTTCACGATCGGCATCGCCGGGGGATGGATTGGCGGCCAATTGCCTGCATTGACGCACGGCAAACAACCGGCGTTGCTGTTCGCGTCGGCGCTTGCGGCGCTCGCCCTGATCCCCGCCGGGCGTTTGCGCATCGCGGAAGCAACCACCGAACCACGTCAAGCGAAGGTTTACCCCAGTGCGAGATTTCTGATTCGTTACATGGCGCCATTCGCTCTGTGGAACCTGGCTACAGGCTCGTTCAATCCGTTTTTCAGCGCGTACTTTGCACGGTTGGGCTTCAGTGTAGAGCGCATTGGAACCATCTCTTCGGCGTCGCAATTCGCGCAGATCGTCGCGGTTTCGCTTGCGCCGCTGGTGTTTCGCCGCACAGGAACGGTACGCGGAGTGGCGTGGATGATGGCGGCCGCGGCGGCATCTCTGGCCTGTCTCGCCGGGCGTCCATTCGGCGCCCCGGCTACGGCGTATGTCATTTACATGGCCTTCCAGTGGATGAGCGAACCCGGCCTGAGCACGCTGCTGATGAACGGCGTGACCGAACGCGAGCGAAGCGGGGCCGCGGCGGTGAACTACCTGGTGATGTTCGGCGCGGTGGCCATCTCGCAATCCGCCGGTGGGGCCCTGCTGGCACGATATGGCTACGGGCCGACGCTGGCTTGTTCGGCTGCGCTTGCGCTTGTGGCGGCCGGGGCCATGGAGCGACTGATGGGGGAGCGCCAGCGCACGACTTTTGCGGCGCATGCTACGGCGGCGCGCGAGAACTGAAGGTGGGTATGGTGGGGGGGAGTCGAGGGAGTCGAGGAAGTCAGAATGAGGGACGCGCTTCGCGCGGACTTCGGGCGTTGCTGGCACGGGCGGGTCCGATTTATGCGGCGATTTCGTCGTCGTCCGAATCATCGGAATCGTCCGAATCGTCGAAATTGCCGTGTCGGACGTCGTAGTGGTAATCGCGGGCTTCCTGTAAGCGCTCTTCACGCTCACGGCGGCGCGCGATTGCGGGAGCTGAAAAAACGAAGCCGCCCCACTCGCTGGCGGGTATGAAGTCATCTGCCGGTTCGTAGATTTCCTCTTGGCTTTCGGCATGTTCCACAAAGAGCGCGGCTTGGCCCATGGCCTTTTCGTGGGCGGCTTTGCGATCGGCCTGAAGGGCTTTGAGCTGGGCGGTGTTCTTTTCGAGCGTGCGGCGGATGCGGCCTTCATAAACCGTCAGGAGCTGAAGGTTGTGCGCCTGCTCGACCCACGTTTGGGATTGGGCGAGGGCGGTATCGACCTCCGGATGACCGGCGTTCATTTCGTCGAAGTGTTGACGGAAGCCCTGGGCGAAGATGCCGTTTTCGAGGGCACGGGCGCGCTGCAGACGCCACATATCTTCGGCGATGGACTGGGCGAGATAGGTCTCAGTGGGCCCGGCGGGGTTGTACTCACCGCGGATCGCGTCGCAGTGCGCGCGGAAGACTTCGGTCTCTTCGGGCGTGGAGATGTGAATCTGGCCGCTCAGGCCGTGACGGTAAGAATTTAAGCTGGCGCGGCGCTTGCCCTCGGGAGTCTTGGGACCCGTGCTGAGCTGCGCGTTGGCGCGGTTTGCGGCTAACTGTTCGTCTGTCATGTATGCTTCTCCGAGGAGACCGTGCGGCCCCCTGGCTGGAGAGTAGCAGGCGAGGATCAACGGCCGAGATGGATTTAGCGGGGATTTGGTTTGTTATGTGGGGGTTGGCGATTTGCGAAGTGACGTGACTCGCTTTTTGGGAATACGCAGATGGTTAGGTCCTGGCTCTCGCTGACACTCCTTACGCTCAAAATTTTCCACCGCGCGATGTAGACGGCCCCCCAAATCAAGCACGGTCCGTGGCGGCTACAGCCTTTGCATGACGGCTCGGAAGGATATTCCACCCAATTCTTCCCAACCGCTTTTTACGTTTGATTTTGCAGCGCCCGGGGCCTCTGGCGTTGTATTGATTGAGAGAAAGAAATCCAAACTTTCAAGAACGAACGGCTGCAGCCCGAGTTTCTGCAATTGGGGATGCGTATGCTCCGTCTCCACGACCAACTTCTGCGGCGCGTTCACCGGCACATAGATTGACTGCGCCAATAGCCGGCGGCGCACGCCGAGGCCAGGTTGCTCTCGAAGCAATTAGACCACTTGAACCTAAAGATTTTGGGGCTCCGCGATTCATAAGCTTAACGATATGGCGCTGTAAACGATCTGTATTGTGATCTTCACTCGGAATTCACAGAATCCCTTTAGCATGGGGCTTACAACTACAGGCTTCAACAGGTGGTGCAAATTATGCCGGTAAAAAACTATTCTTTGGTGTGGACTCTTTTGCTCGCGTTGCCCCTAAGCGCTCAAGTAGATCACGCGGCGCTCAGCGGCACCGTCACCGACGCTACGGGGTCATTGGTCCCGAACGCGAAAGTGGAGGCAATATCTAGCGGAACCGGACTCCGCCGTGAGGTACATACCGGATCTGCGGGTACTTATGAGATCCCTGGCCTCGCGGTCGGCTTCTACTCCGTCACATTCACGAAGGATGGCTTCAAGCCTCTGAATGTTAAGGACGTTGAACTAGCGGTTGGGCAACCCCGCACTATCGATGCCCGCCTGGAGGTCGGCACGACCACCGACGCGATCTCGGTTACCGCAACCACCGAAACGCTCAACCGGACATCGGCCGAAGTCGGCGGAACAGTAGAGGCGGAGCAGATCAAGGAAATCCCTGTAAGCGGCCGAAACTGGGCCAGCCTGATGCTGCTGGTTCCCGGAGCCATCAACTATGGAGACGGCGCACAGCGCAGCATCCGCTTTAGCGGACACTCCCTGGACGACAGCAATTTCGCCTTTGACGGTATCGACACCAGCGGCGTGCAGGAGCAGACGCAGAAGGCCGACACTAGATTGAACATCGCGCTCGATGCCATTGCCGAGTTCCGCGTCAGCACAGCGAACTACACCGCGGAAAGTGGGGCCGCCGGTGGAGCGCAGATCAACGTGGTCTCGAAGACCGGCACGAATACCTATCACGGCAGCCTCTTTTACGCCGTGCGCAATGACGCGCTGGATGCGCGCGGACCGTTCGATGGCTCGACCATTCCGCCGTTCACGCTGAATCAGTTCGGCGCGAGCTTCGGCGGGGCGTTAATCAAGAACAAGGCGTTCTTCTACGTCAATTACGAAGGTCTGCGACAGGATTTGGGAGAGACTCTTATTAACTTCGTACCCAACGATGCGTTTCGCAACCTGGCGCTTGCCACCTCGCCGGCACTGAGGCCCATTCTTTCGGCCTATCCCACGGGAGGGGTTCCAGTGCCATCGGCGGCCCCGTGCGTGGTCAACGGACTGACCTTCGCTTGCACGAACCAGGTCACCAACGTGGCTACCGATACGGTGCGAGAAGATGCGGGGATGGCGCGATTCGATTACCGCTTCACGGACAACACAACGGCATTCGTCCGCTACAACGTCGATAACGCGTATATCGATACCCCCACCGACGCGCTGGGCGACCACAACGTGATTCCCCACATTCCGACGAACGTGGTGGTTCAGTTGCAGCACATCTTCTCACCCGAGACTGTCAATGAGGTGAAGTTCGGTTTGAACCGCGCCAATTACCACAACTGGAGTTATGGAACCGCGCCTCTTTCGGTAACTGCGCCTCCGTTCGATGGCGTCAACGGCACTTCGCTCGATACCGAAGTCGGCACTACGTTCTCCTATATCGACAATCTCACGTTGACGCGCGGCCGACACACGTTGAAGTTCGGCGTGGACGTCCGGCGCGTTCGATTGAATAACTCGGGCAACACGTTGACCACTTCGACAATCGATTACGCTACGGCGCAGGATTTCGTTAACAACACCGCGGACTCGGCGACGTATCTGCAGGGCGAGGGAGTGGTGGGCAACCGCCGCACGTTTTATCAGGGCTACGCGCAGGACGAGTTCAAGATCCGTTCGAATCTCACGTTGAACGTTGGCCTTCGATATGAATTCTATTCGGTGGCGCACGAGATTCTGAATCGCTCGGCGGTGGTGGACATTCTGGGCTGCGGCGGTTTCTGCCCGAAAGGAACACCCTACTACAGCCCGAATACTCACGATTTTGGTCCGCGCATCGGCCTCGCTTGGGCGCCCGACTCGCACACCAGCATTCGCTCCGGCTTTGGGATCTATTACGGCGGCAATCAAAACGATGACTTTAGCGATGCTGCGGAAAGCGCCGTCCCGCGCTATTCGCTAGCGAGCTCGGACTTTCCGGCGCTAGCGTATCCGCTGGTCGCGTTTCTCGATCCGGCGAATCAACTCTACAGTCCGAAGGCGATCGCCCGCAACCGCAAAGATCTTTCCTACAATGAATGGGATTTTGTGGTGCAGCGGGAATTGGCCAAGGACTTCGTTGCGCAGGTCGGCTACACCGGCAGTGAAGGGCACCATCTCTTTGATAAATACACAGTCAACCTTATTAATCCCCTCACCGGCAAACGGCCGCTGGCGGCGTTTGGCTCGTTCGGGCTTAAGGCAAACGACGGCAACGATAACTTCAACTCTCTCCAGGCTTCGTTGCGCCGGCGCTTCGCACGCGGTTTTCTATTGCAAGCGAACTACATGTGGTCTCACGGAATTACCGACGCTTCCATCGGTTCGGGAGAGAGCGTCACTTTTCAGGATATGGGTTGCCGCGCGTGCGACCGAAGCAGCACCAATATCGACGTGCGCCACACCTTCACGACGAACGGCGTTTACGAATTGCCCTTTGGATACGGCAAACAGTTTCTCAACAACAACGGGCTGGCGGCCAGAGTTTTCGGCGGCTGGGAGCTCGCCGGCATCGTCTCAGCCCGGACGGGGCTGCCCGTCAACATTACCATCTCGAGAAAGGCGGCGGCGTTGCCGGATGGCAATACCTCGTCGCAGCGGCCGAATTTAGTTCCCGGCGTATCGATCTACGCCGCCAACCAGAGCATCAGCAACTGGTTCAATCCGGCCGCCTTCGCAACGCCTGCCAACGGGACATGGGGAAACCTGGGCCGCTATATCGCCAATGGTCCGGGGAATTACGAGTTCGATACCTCGCTGCAGAAGCGGTTCCGGCTGACCGAACGGCTCGGCGTCAATGTGCGCGCGGCGGCGTACAACCTGCTGAATCATCCGCAATACTCGACTCCCTCGGGCAACGTCTCTTCGTCCGGCTTCGGGCAGATTACCAGCACGCTGAACTCCGGCGCGGTTGGTACGGGTGCGCCCCGGCGGATCGAGTTTATGTTGCGCGCGGAGTTCTGAGCTTTCGGCACCCTGGCTATTGTTAAAAACATGATTGGGCAGTTTTTGGGCTCTTGAATAGCTTCCATGCTTTTAGAACCAGGATTTCCGGTTAGTCACGTAAATTATTGCCTAATTGGCGGTGGGCGTCTTCTCCAGGCGCTCTACCACGAACAGATTTACTGGCGCCCGCTTCTGTTGCAATTTGAGCCCTAGCTGCGATTGCAGGGCCATGGCAAGTTCGGGCAGTGGTTCCATTGCCTCATAAGCGCTCGCGGAAATGCCTAACTCGGGTATGTCTTCGAGTTTCCCGTTCCACCCGGGGGTTGCGAACTTCAAGACGAAGTCATATTTAGCCTTAAGACCGGTCCCATCAGTCACGGGGAGCGCTAGTTGCATCTTTGCCAGTTCGTTCGCTAAGTCTTGCATTGTTGCCCGTTGACCACGTAACTGAGAACGGCCGTTGACCATTATGGTGTGGACGCCATCGCGCAGCGCGCCTGGGGAGACTGGAAAGCCGTCCGTGTCAAGCCTCGGGAGTCCCTCAACGCGGGGCGGTGGCGCGCCGTTGGCGGAGGGAGGAAGATTGGCGGACTCCTTGATCTTGGGTCCACGTCTCCCGACAAGAATCGAGTAACTGGTAAGCTCTTTGACGTCCCAATGGAATGCCAACTTGAACCGATCGACGAGCAGGTTCTGAAACATCACTTGTAGTTGTTCCTTAGTAACTCCCTTTCGCGTCGTCCCTTCTATATCTATGTCAACTGTACTCAGCCAGTCAGGTCCAATGACTTGATAGTCCTTCAGGCTGTAGGCGTTCATCAGGACGTCTTTCAGACTGACGTTTACATAACGAACCCGGTCAGGCTCTGTGTTGCGAAACTGCCGATGTTCGAGGGAGTCGGCAACGGGAACGCTCAGCTTCACCGATACCACGTCGAACCTAAGGGTGGTGTCTACGGATGACTGCTCCGGGCCGGCTGGCAGCCGCTGCGTCTGCGTCGGCGACGGTTGGCCATACGCGATCAGGGCTGTGAATATCAGTGACTTAGCGAGGAGATTGCGCACGGTGACTCTATGCAATCTGTTGACGATGTCGCGGGGCGAGACGTGCACCGCGATTATGCCGTATTGTTATTCAATCGGAGGGAGTCGCCTGGCTCCGGCTAAGCAAAGATCGCTTCACAACGGTAGTGGTATCTCCACCCGAAAGAGATCGTGTATAGCGGCGAGTTGTCGACGGACTACGCCACCGATCTGTCGATCCTAAGACGGCCGGCGTCCAAAGGATTTATGACCGCCGGCGCAGCAGCAGGAAGAAAAGGCGTGCACCGCTCACTTCTTTTGCGAGCCAGCCTGCTTACGACGAAGCGCCGCTGGCGGTTTCTCATCTGGCGTCCCACGGGTTGAAGACCGGGACTTCGGCATTCTTGAAATCATTCACATTCCGAGAAACGACGGTCAGATTGTGGTGAAGCGCAGTGGCGGCAATGATTGCGTCAATGGTTGGCATGGGCTTGCCCTTCCGCTTTAATTCGCCGGTAAGCCTGCCCCACCTGTCAGCGATAGCCACATCAACCGACAAAATTCGTCCGTCGAACCGCTCCCGCAAATCAATCTCCAGCCACGCTTCCAACTGGGTCCGCCGCTTGCTCTCAGGCAAAGCCACGATACCTTTGCGGATTTCGCCCAAGATGAGTGCGCTCAAATAGAGCGTCCTTTCGTCAACCTCATCCATCCATGCCAATACGCCGGCATACGGTTTGAGGCTGACGACTTCGGATATGCAATTTGTATCGAGCAGGAAGCCGCTCAAAGGGTGATATCCCGATCCATGTCTTGGTCCCGTTCAAAATGAAGCTCTAGACCAACCAAAGGGGATTCGCGAAAAAATTGAACAAGACTCTTGGGCGCGTTCTTCGCGCGCAATGCCTCGACGCCGGCCTTAATGAGCTCGTCCACGGAATGAAAATGTCCGCTGCTGATCTCCTCGCGGACCAGGCGTTCGGTTTCGGGGGCAATATCGATGTTCATGATAGCGGTTCTCCTGCTCTCTTTTCAGCCTAACCGATGCGGGGCGGCCTGTCACGATTCTCAAGCTGGACATCTACTCGGCTTCTTTTCGAGCAAGACTATGGCCGCAAGGTTAATTAGGTTGATCGGCTCCGCATGATTTTCTCGGCGCTGAACCAAGTTACCAACATGGTCGATGAAATGCCACGCCTACACAGAACTCTTGGCTCTCCGAACAGATACCAAAATCGCAGAGTGTCCGCGCGACGCCAGCACTCATTTAGAAATCTTTCGCAAAGTCCCGAAACATCTCGTGGCGATTCTCGTTGATCTCCTCGGCAGATGGCGCTGGGCCGCATTTCGACCACATGCCGTATCCCGTCTTGAGTAGGCCTGATTGCTTGACGATAGCGCGAGATCGTCCGATAGTTCAATGTTCAGGGTCATAGCCCGTTTCCTTGTTCTCTCTCTCTAGCGTGAAGGATATATGTCTTTCCCTCTCACGTCTTCCGACGCGTGGCGCTGCAATAGGCATTGGATGGGCGTCGTTGAACGGAATGCCGGGCTGCAGGTGTAGTTGGATGGAGCGTCCGGTGGGTCTTAGAATGAGAAAGGCTTTCCTCAGGCGTCATGCGTTTCCTTGTTGGCTTCTTACTTCTTCTCCCCGCGGCGATTGGGCAAAACCAGACCTTGTTTGGATTCCTTCCCAATGCCGGTCAGTTTCCGCCGTCCGTGCGGTTTGTGCGGTATTCGACCACGAGCAGCTTTTTCTACCTGACTGGCGACAGCTTTGTGTTCTCCAACGACGTTCGGGTACAGCTCATGGGCATCAACGCGAATTCGCAGCCTTTGGGCGTCTCGCCTACCGCAACCATTTACAACCTTTACCAGGGCGACAACCCGTCGCAGTGGGTGACGAATACGCACGCGTTTGCGGGCGCGAAGCTGGCGGCTGCGTATCCGGGAATCGATGCGGAGTTTACTACCTCTTCGGCGGTTAACGGGCTCTTGGGCGAGGGAGCAATCGCTTTCACGATTGCGCCGAACGCCGACCCCTCGGTCATTCGCTTGAACGTTCATACGGGAGTTACGCCGTTTCTGGGTCCTGGCGGCGGCGTGTGGTTTACGGGAGGGACTATACCGGGCGTGTTTATCGTGTCGGCCCAGGCCAGCCAGTCATCCGGAGGAACCGGTGCGACCATCGCCTGCAACCTCGTGATCGATTCGGACGGCACGCTGTCTGTGCAACTGCCGAACCGTAATCCGGCGCTTGAGACCGATCTTACGGTGATGTTTCCGGATTACGACGTTTTCAACCGCGAGGCGCAGCCCGGCGTCGAGGCTGCGTCTCTGCAGTATCCCGTCAACCTCAACGAAGACGGCGCGATCGCGGACCCTGGCTGCGTTACGACGTGCCAGAGAGCAGTGGTTGCGAGCCTGGATAGCCAGGGAAATCCGGCGTGGGTAACGGTGCTGGGCGGATCGGGCATGGACCAGGCCACCTTCGCGATGCCGGACCAGAAAGGTATTGCGGTATCGGGAAGCACCACATCGCCCGACTTTCCAGTGTCCGCGACGGCGCCTGTGGTAAAGCCGGGTTCGAGCACGGATGTGTGGCTCGCCTATCTGGATGCCGCAAGCGGACAGTGGCTTGATGGAACGTATGCCGGACTCCCGGGGACGGCATACGGATCGGTGCAAGTTGTTGACCATGGAGGTGACGTCTTGGTTGGCGGCGCATACGGCCCCTCCGGGGCCCCGAAGGGATTCATCCTGCGCTGGCAGCCGTCGCAAGACCGTTTCGTCTACTCGCTATCGATGAGTTCGACGCCTGTGGCCCTTCAGTTGGACGCGGATTCCAACCTGTATTTTGCCGCGACCGATTCGACCGGCACGGCAGGGGGAATTACCGTTGAGGAGATAAGCGCCGCGGGGAAGGCGGTAGGAGCGGCGGCGAAGATCGCTGTGCCATCTGGAATGCAAGCTTTTTCGATGCTCTTGCAGCCGGCAGCGGGAGGAGCGGTCTGGCTGGCGTACGCACTGGACACCCCTGGCGCCATCGCGGGACCATCGGCCTGGTTGGCCAGGATCGAGGTTTCAACTGGCCAGGTGTTGCTGAACGGCCCGCTTGCGCCGGTGGGAGCGCCGCAAAGTATCGGACTGACGCCGGCAGGGAATGTGAAGGCACTGGTGAGCGGGCTTTCGCCGGACAACGCGGTGACGCCGGATGCGCCGCTGGTGGGGGAGTGCCAAAACACGTCGTATTTTGCAGTGTGGTCGGCATTGGGCCAGCTCGTTTACGGCACATTCGTCCCAACGAGCGGGTTCAACTTCGCGGCGCAGAACGAGAGCACGGCGCCGCCGGCGGCCGCGGTTGGCTGCCTGGCTTCCGCGGCGAATCACGTTCCGACTAGCGGGGTAGCGCCGGGAGAACTGATCACCATCATCGGCGGCGGCTTCGGACCTGCGGCGCCGCTGGCGGTGGCGCCTCAGGCCAACGGGACGTATCCGGCGACGGCCGGCGGGTTCAACGTGACAATCGGCGGGAGGAACGCGCCCGTGCTGGGCGTAACGCGCGGCGAGATTACGGTGCAAGCGCCGTACGAAACGCCGACGGACAGCGGCCAAGCGGTGATGGTACAGGTATTTCAGAATGGGCAGGCGCTCAACGCGATCTCCACGTTGGCGACCAGTAGCGTGTTTGGCCTGTTCGATACGGGCGATCGCAACAACCCGCTCAACCTGCCGGCGCTGGCGGCGCTGAATCAGGATGGCACAGTCAACAGCGCGGCGAACCCGGCCGCGGTGGGCACGATCGTCTCGTTATTTGGCACCGGGTTGGGCGTCATGTCGCCGCCTCTTGCGACCGGGGCGCTCAATCCCGTTCCCCCGGCGGGACCGCTTTCGCTGACCTCACTATACAGCGCGTGTTACGGATGTTCGAAGGTGCTGTATCTGGGTTCGGCGCCGGGCCTGTCCACGGGCGTGCAGCAGGTCAATGTGCAGCTTCCCGCGAGCGTGCCCGGCACGGGAGTCCGGCCTTTGGGGATTGGCGTGGCGGTCAGCCAGACGATTCAGGGGCTTTTCCTTTCGGAAGCTAGCGGCGTCGTCTTCGTCAAATAGCGCTTACTTACGGGACGCATCTTTTTCCCGATGCGATTATCAAAGCTCAGAGCGGGGATCAAGTGATCGGGACGGCTGTTGCAATGGGGAACTAAAGCGAATGGACGCGACGGTTTCGGTATCGCGCTCGGTTGGTAAGCTGTAAGTGCTTTGCCAATGCTCAGCCCTCACCGCCGCTTTAACCCTCTCACCCGGGAATGGGTGTTGGTCTCGCCGCAGCGTACGGCCCGGCCGTGGCAGGGGCAGGTGGAAACGGTCGATGCGCCGAAATCGCCACATTACGATCCGGAGTGTTACCTGTGTCCTGGGAATGAGCGGGCGGGGGGAGCGCGGAATCCGAAGTACGAATCGACGTTCGTTTTCGATAACGATTTTGCGGCACTGAAGCCGGATGCGGCGATCGAGCGGGAGGAACACGACGGGCTTCTGATTGCGGAATCGGAGCCGGGGATTTGCCGGGTGTTGTGCTTTTCTCCGCGGCACGATCTGACGATGGCGAATATGGAGTGGGCCGATCTGCGCAAGGTGGTGGATGCGTGGGTGGGGCAATTTGAGGAGTTGGGGGCGCGGAACGGCATCAATTACGTGCAGATCTTCGAGAATCGCGGGGCGATGATGGGCGCGAGCAACCCGCATCCACACTGCCAGATCTGGGCGAGCCTTTCGCTGCCGAATGAAGTGGTGAAGGAACAGGCATCGATGTTGGGTTGGCGACGGGAGCACGGCGCGTGCCTGCTGTGCCGATACGCGGCGTTGGAGGAGTCGGCAGGTGAAAGAGTGGTGGAAGAGAACGCCGGGTTTCTGGCGGTTGTGCCGTATTGGGCGGTGTGGCCATTCGAAACCATGATTATTGCCAAACGGCATTTGACGGGGATTGACGAGTTGCCGGAGGCCGATCGCGACGCGCTGGCGGATATTCTCAAGCGGGTGACGTCGCGCTACGACCGGTTGTTTCAGGCGCCGTTTCCTTACACCATGGGATTTCATCAGCGGCCTACGGATGGCGGGGCGCACGACGAATGGCACTTGCACGCCCACTTTTATCCGCCGCTGCTGCGGTCGGCGACGGTGCGCAAGTTTATGGTGGGGTATGAAATGCTGGCGACGCCACAGCGCGATATTACGCCGGAAGCCGCGGCGGAGCGGTTACGGAACGCGGGTAAGGCCTAAACGCTAGCGGGCGACCCAGTCTTCGCAAGGGCCAGCAGCTTATCGTCGAAATCGAATGCGTTGGCGCGCGGCTTGGCGTGATTGCGCGTGTACCACTTGTAGGTTTCCTTAAAACCTACCTCAAACGGCGTCAGCTTCATCTTCAACATGCGCGTTACCTTACCGATATTCATAGTGATGGGCGCGAGATCGAAGTATTCGCCGAAGTAGTAAGGCTCTTCCATGACGCTGCCACCGGCTTGGGCGATGAGGTCACGGGGGACGCGGGCGATTACGGCTTCGGCATTGGCCACTTTGGCCAGTTTTTCAACGACTTCCACCTGGGTCAACGGTTTGGTATCGCCGATGTTGAAGGCTTCGCCGACGGCGCGCGGCTCGTCCATGGAGCGAAGCATGGCGTGCACCACATCGTTCACGTAGGCGAACTGCATGAGCCGGTGACCGTCGCCGGGTATGATCACGGGGCGGCCGGCGCGCAAGCGGTCCCAAAGGAAAGCCTCTCTGTAGAAGGGATTGTGCGGGCCGTAAACGAACGGGGGGCGGAACGTGACGACCGGAAGACCGGACTGCGAGTGCATCCGGAAAAGCAGACGCTCGGTGGTGGCTTTGTGGCGCACGTAGGGGTCGGGGTGATAATCGGGCGCGAGCGGATCGCTCTCCTTGTGATTCAAGCCGTCGCCATAGGCGGCGACGCTCGACATGAAGATGTAACGGGTGATGCGATTGCCGACAAGCTTGACGGTTGCTTCCACCTGGGAGGCAGTGGTGCCGCGCTCCCAATCGTAGGCATTGTCGTATACGACGTCGAAGCGCCGTCCGGCGAGAGCTTCGCGCAGAGATTCGGCATCGTTCCGATCCGCCATGATGTTTTCGACCCGGCGGCCGTGTTCGTGCTTCGGCTTGCGATGTAGAACGGCTACGTCGTGGCCGCCCTTCACCAACTCTTCCACCAGCAGACGCCCGATGAAAAGGGTTCCACCGATAACCAGTACCTTCATACTCTCCTAAGATAATGAGACGCGACGGCGCGCCCGGGGATTTCGGCCGGGCGTTACGCACAAAGCCGCGCGCTGATTACACGATACAGCGGCTAATCGTAATATTCCAGTCCCAAATGCGTGATGAGGTCCTCACCCCGCATCCATCGCAAGGTATTTTTCAGCTTCATGAGCTGAATGAAAATATCGTGCTCGGGGTAAAGCTCCGGGGCGTGCATGGGAGCTTTGAAATAAAACGACAACCACTCTTGAATTCCCCGCATTCCCGCGCGCTGCGCCAGATCCAAAAACAGGACGATATCGAGCATGAGCGGCGCGGCCAGAATAGAATCCCGGCACAGGAAATTTATTTTGATTTGCATCGGATAGCCCAGCCATCCGAATATGTCGATATTGTCCCAGCCTTCTTTGGCATCGCCGCGCGGCGGGTAATATTCGATGCGGACCTTGTGGTAAAACTCTTTGTACAAATCGGGGTAGAGATCTTTTTGAAGAATGTATTCGAGGGCCGAAGATTTGGACACTTCCTTCGAGCGGAAGGAACCGGGCTCGTCCAGAACTTCGCCATCGCGATTTCCCAAAATATTCGTGGAAAACCAACCGTTCAGGCCCAATAGACGCGATTTCAAGCCGGGCGCGATCAGGGTTTTCATGAACGTCTGCCCGCTTTTATAATCCTTGCCGGCGAGCGGCACGTTGTTGGCGCGCGCCAATTCTACGAGGGCCGGCATGTCCGTGGTGAGATGAGGCGCGCCGTTGGCATAGGGGATGCCGAGCTTCAGGGCCGCGTAGGCGTAGATTTGGCTGGGCGAGATCTCGGGATCGTCATGCTTCAAGCCGCATTCAAAATCCTTGAGTGTGGCGTGAACCGGCTTGGCCTCGTGGTAGACCTCGGTCGAACCGCACCAGATCATTACCATGCGCGCGACGCCGGTACGCTTCTGGAACTGGCGGATGTCTTCCATCACGGCTTCGGCCTGGTCCATCTTCGTGCCGCCGGCCTTGACGTGGGGGCCGTTTAGACGTTTGACAAATTTCTGGTCGAAGACGGCTTTCATGGGGCGAATAGCTGAAAGGGGCCCTTTGACCTGTTCCAGCAGGGGCATATCCAACACGCCGGCTTTGACGGCCGCTTCGTAGGCATTGTCTTCGAAAATATCCCAGCAGCCGACTTCGATATCCTCCAGTTTGGCCAGGGGAACGAAATCGCGGATGGCGGGGCTGCGGCCATCGGTACGTTTTCCGAGGCGGACGGTGCCGAGTTGGGTCAGCGACCCGATCGGTTTACCGATGCCTCTTTGAATGGCCTCCAGGCCAGCGATGAACGTCGTGGTAACCGCGCCCATACCCGGGATAAGAATTCCCAGCTTGCCTTCCGCGGGCGCGATATGGACGTTGTCGGGATTGGGCAACAGATTCTCCTTAAAGTCGAAATGCTATAATACCAAGTCCATGCAAGACCGCGCGACCGCAGCTCTTACTACGGTTGTAATCGATGATGAAAAGCTGGCTTGCGATGAGCTGTCGTACCTGCTCAAGGATTTCCCTGATGTCGAGGTGATAGCCACTGGTTCCAATGGTATACAGGCGTTAGACCTGATCCGGAAACTGGAGCCCGAGCTGGTTTTTCTGGACATTCGCATGCCTGGGTTGGATGGCATGGGCGTTGTCCGTGAGCTTCGCGAAAAGGCCGAAGACCCGCCACAATTCATTTTCGTGACAGCTTACGAGCAGCACGCGGTAGAGGCGTTCCGCCTGGAAGCGATGGATTACCTGCTCAAACCGGTGGATAAAACCCGGCTGGCGGCTACGATCGAACGGGCACGGCGGACGATTCAGGAGAGGAAGCTTCCTGAAACGAGCGCAGCCAAGGCCCCTGCGTCGACTCCGCGCAACAAGCTGATGGTTCGCGCGAACAGCCGCTATTTCATTGTGGACGCCAACGAGGTTATTTACGCGACCATCGATGACGGCTTGATTACACTTGTCACCACGAACCTGGAAGGCCATTCCAACTACCGGACCATTGAGGATTTACAGACCAATCTTGACCGCGATATGTTTTGGCGGGTACACCGCTCGTACCTGGTGAACGTCAATCGCATCAAGGAGGTAGTGCCGTGGTTCAAATCGAGCTACCAATTGCGCATGGACGACCGCAAGCACACCGAGATTCCCGTCAGCCGCGTACAGACACGCCGGCTACGGGAGTTGTTTAAGCTGTAAGAGGGCGCTCAATGGCAGCCGCGACTCTGATTTCACTCGAAGAATATCTCCGGACTACATATGAGCCCGACTGCGATTTCGTGGACGGGGTGGTAGAGGAGCGCAACTTGGGGGAGTGGAGTCACAGCACGCTGCAAACTGTGTTGATCGTCTATTTGGGGAGTCGGGCAAGGAAGTGGAACGTGCACGTACATACGGCGTTGCGCCTCCGCGTTTCACGAACACGGGTGCGCATCCCTGACGTATGTCTGATCTCGCGGGAAGATCCGGCCGATCCAGTTCCCAGCAGGCCGCCGCTGGTGTGCATCGAGGTGCTTTCGCCGGAAGACCGGTGGTCTCGTGTCGAAAAGCGCATTGAAGATTTTCTCGCTATGGGCGTGCCGCACGTGTGGGTTTTCGATCCGGAGGAGCGGCAGGTCTTCGACTGTACGAGCGCGGGCCGGAGGCTTGTTACCGAGGACACGCCTGAAGCGCCGCCTGTTTCCATCCATCTTCCCGACCTCTTCGCGGAAATGGGATAGCCTTCACGACGGCCCACGGCCATGCGCTTTATCCTTCTTCTCGCCGCGGCCCCGCTGTTCGGCGCCGACGACGCCAATGCGATTATTCAGCGTTTGTTAGAAGCGCAGAAGGCTAATAGCGACCATATCCAACCGTATACCTACGTGGAGGATGCCATACATTTCAGCTATGCCAAGGACGGCAAACTGAAGCGGGATTTTTCCGAGACCCGCGAGGCGATCTTCATCGAGGGCCTTCCCTTTCGCAAACTGGTGGCGAGAAACGGCAAGCCTCTACCGGCTAAAGAGCAGGCGGAAGTTCAAAAGGCCGTAGAAGAGATGACGGCGGAGCGGCGCAGGCATGCCCGGCCACAGCCAGGCGGACAGCTGGTGATGGGCGATCAGCATATCGATGTCGGGACGAATGCGGAGTTGCTTACGCTTTTCAATAACCGAATAAAGGGCGAAGAGGAGATCCGCGGCCGCAAGGCGTGGGTGATTGAATCGACGCCAAAGACGGATGGGCCGCCGGCAAGCGAACACGAACTAGAGGTGGAGAGCTTCCGCCGAACCCTTTGGATTGACGAAGCAGAGAACGTACCGATACGGATCTTGATTACCGTGATCGGCGACGAGGGCATTCATTTCGCGATGCCGGGTTCTACGATTCAGATCGATTACGAAAAAATCGGTCCGGATGCCTGGAGCGAATCCGGTGTTGTGCTGGATCTTTGGCATCGGAGCGGAAAGACGTTTAAGCCGTGGAAAAGAACGGAATATACGGACAGTAAATTCCAGAAGTTCGATGTGCAGTCCACCATTACGATTGACCATTAACTGAATCTCACTCTGGCAGGCTCAAGGTTGCGCGTCGGCGGCCGAAATGATGGGTGTGAATCCCCAGCGGAAGAGAAAGCGGAGGCGCAGTCTCCCACGCGCTTACTGGCTCGGTTTCGCGATTCTGGCTGCGGCTACCGCATTGGTTTGTTACCGGTTTGCCACTATCAGTGACCGCGAGCCCGTCGCCAATAAACCAGCTCCTGCGTCTGGCCTAATGGTGACTGCGCGCCAGGGCCTGCCGCCCGTTTACGCATATCCGGTGATACGCGGCAACGCATCCAGCGCGGGAGAGCGGAATGCCGCCCTTGAAGCGGACCCGATTGCGCGGGGAGAATCCAAAAACCCCATGGAGCCGCCGGAACGCGACCTGTCTCCGTTCGACTTGCCGGTCTTCTCGCATACCAGGCTCGCATTTGACATCTTCCCGCCGTCGATTGCATGGAACGATTCGCGGGATGGCGCAGACGCACTTCAATGGGTCTTGCCCGTCCCGTCGGCAGCGCTCAACAATCGCTCTTTCGACCGCGGGGGGAATGCCCCTCTCGCGCCACCCTTCCAACCGCCGACGGGGCCCGTAATCGAGACTTCACAAGCGATGTATTGGAGCGCATATCCGTCTGGGCCGCGGCCTTGGCAATTCGGCGGCGGCGCCAACTCCGAACCGGCGTCAACGAACGGCGAAGAATTGCCGAGTCCGCGCATCGATCCGCCAATCGATGGGGGCCTGGTAACGATTCGGGAGGCCTGGTCGAAGACTTTCTTTGACGACCAGACGACGACTTCCAGCGGGCCGTCTCCGTGGCCTGCCCCATTCTCCACGCCTTTTCCCGCGCCCCAGAGCACTCATAACGTTCCCGAACCGTTTGCGGGCGGACTGTTTTGCACGGGCCTTTTGGGGATTTGGCGGATGAAAAGACGAGGGCGCGGAAAGGTGTAGATGGCATTTCTCGCCATTTTGGCGCCGCCGCCGAAAGCGCTAATCATTTCCCCCTCGCGCGGTTCGTCAGGTTGTCGATTCTCGACTCTTCGCTCAAGATGCTATTGAGATGTTCCATCGCTCGAAGAGGAAGGCCGATTCTGTTGGTCAGGAGCGTTGCGCGCTGTCGGTTCTAATGGCTTTTTTGCGGCTTCGGGCCTTGGCTCTCTACCGCATTGCGAATGGCTTCCGCGTCGGCAAGGTCCTGAGGTCGCCCTGACGCGCCGTCCGTTGGTGGTCTTCCGTCTCGATCAGGGGCTGGCTAGATGGGGCTGGATCCTGGCAACATGTCAATTGCGTTGCAAGCGGCCGAGTGCGTCTGCGCTATGCTGTCGAGGTCATGCCGGGAATCATTCGCGATTTACTCATTCTGGTATTGGCGGCAAGCTGCGCCGCCGCGCAATCGATGGAGGAGAAGGCTGGAATTCTTCAGCGAAACCTGATCGAAAAACATTTAGTGGATGGATTGTACGTGTCTATGGTCCCGGCTGGACCGGCCGTGCCGCATACGGTGGACGATCCGGGAAACGTTATCCACGCGGGCGTATGGACCGGCCGATACCTCGCGGGCGTGGGATACCAATATGCGGTCACCAAAGATCCGGCCATTCGAAAGCACGGCGGCGAACTGCTGATGGGATTGCGGCGATTGCAGGAAGTGACCGGTAAGCCCGGCTTGCTGGCTCGCGGATTCGTCAAAGGGCACGGCCCGGTGGAGGGCTTCGAGCGCGGCGGCGCCGATTCACAACACTGGCATCAGGGCCAGGGCGCCTATGCCGACTATCGCTTCTATAGCGACGTGAGCGTGGACAACTTTAATGCCGTTCTCTACGGCTATGCCATCTATTTCGATCTGGCAGCCGACGACGAACAGAAGAAGGTCATCGCCTATGATGTGGACCGACTGATGTCGCATCTGCTGGCCGATCACTACCGGATTATCGACCTGAGTGGGAAGGTAACGCAGTATGGTCACATCGGGATCGACCCCGATCCATCGCGCGACAAGTATTATCAGGACGGCGGGGATGCGGAGATCGCACGGTATGTAAGTAAGTCAGAATGGCGTCCTCCGTTGCGTTTGTCGCTGATGGTATTGCCCGACCTGCTGATTGCCTTTCATGTTACCGGCAAGCAGATCTATATCGACGAGTATCGAAAGCTGACGGCGCGATTCGCCGATAATCCCGAACCACCTCTCGATTCCCGCCCTTATTCGTCCGAGCGGATCGCGCGCGTCAATCACTCCTCTGAAGGACAGGCTTACGAAGCGCTGTTTCATGCCATTCAATATGAAAAAGACCCGAAGCTCCTCGGGATCTATCGCGGCTGGTTGAAGCAATTGTGGGATTTGAACTGGATGGAGGGCAATTCGCTCTACACCTTCATGACTCTGGCGCTGGAGCGGGATCGGGCTAAATTGCCCCACGCCGAGGAGTCACTGGCGCTATCCGTTGAAACTCTGCGACGTTATCCGCTCGATCGGGTGTTGAGGCCGGTCATGAACTCGATTCGGGCGGACATCGAGATGAGCCCGTTCCCGGATCGCTCCGGGGCGAAGCAGGCGCTGAAACCCGTGCCAATCGACCGGCGTCCGCTCGACAACGAGTACGCCTGGAAGGGGAATCCCTACGCCGTTGATGGATGGTTGAAGCCGACCGTTACTTCAATACAGTTCGCTTGTGACGACCCGATGGTTGCCTGGTACAGCGACGCTAACGGCCGTGCCTACATGACGCGTGACGGAATGAAGAGCTGGACGGAGGTGGATTACGGATTGGCCGGAGCCAAGGTGCTACGGTTATCGGCATCGCGCGAGAGGACGTTCGTCGTTTATGCGGGAACCGATCGGGGAGTCTTCGTGACGCGGGACGGCGGCATGTCGTGGCGCGCCAGCACGGAGAAACCGGCTTTTGCTGAAGCGGAGAACGATTTACCGTCGCGACTGCAGGGCTGGCGGATTCCACTGGCTACGTGGAAAGTGACGACTACCCGGGGAGTGATTGCCGGCGGCCCGGGCGGCGCCTATCTCACTAGCGACGGCGAGCATTGGACAGAGCTGGCATTGTGGCCGGAACAGGAAACCGGCGCGGCGGACTATCTGCACGCCTACTGGATGGGACGCTACTACAAGCTTGTGACGCGCTGAGGCTTGGAACGCGGCGGTACAAGGCGCGCCGTATCACTTGGTCTTCAGAGTGATAAGTCGTAATCGGCCTGCGTTGAAGTGCTACCTGCTTGCACATGTTCAGTGCACGCGTTGCCGTGGAGCATCGGTTTGAAAGCTGGCCGAATCTGGAGTCCGCCGTGGATGGCGTCACCGCCGCGAGATTGCACGATGCCGTCGAGAACGGCGATCTTAGGACTGCGCGCGAGATGCTCACGCGCCGTCCAGAGATTGTGGACCTGGGCCGAGGCGAAATGCGGGCGGTGCATATGGCCGTTCTGAAGCGCGATCTGGAGATGACCAGGCTGTTGCTCGAATTTGGAGCGGACCCGGACGGCGGCATCTGGCCCAAGCGGGACGCGACCAGCCCGTACATCCTCGCACGCGAGCGCGACTATGACGAGATTACCGAGGTGCTGCGCGCCGCTCGTGAGAAGCGCGGGGCGCGCAGCCCGAAGGGTCCCACCGAGGCGGTTCGCAAATGCGAGCAGGCGTTTCAATCCGGCAGCGAAAACGAGATCGTCGCCGTATTCGAGCAGCACCCCGAGTTGGCGGAGATGTGCCCGGCGGACGGGCGCACGATGCTACATCAGGCGGCAGGAAAAGGCGGGCTGCGCTGGATGCAATGGCTGCTCGATCGAGGCGCGGACGTCAACCGGAACTCGCATCAGGGTTGGACTCCGCTTGACTATGCGGCTAGCGGCCAGGGCGGGCCATGGGTCTTCGACAACCAGAAGTTCGAACGTGTGGCGGCGCTTCTGTTGGAACATGGCGCTCAATTGAGTCCGATCTCCGCCGCTGCCCTGGGCCGCTGGGATTATCTGGAAACGCGGTCCAAGCAGGACCTGGAGGCTAAGGGCGTGCTCGAAGGGGCCGTATTGGGCAATCACATCGAGGTTCTGCGCAGCTTGCTGGATCTCGGTCTCGATCCGGACGAGCGCACCCAGGTCGGCCAGATTGCTGAGCAGAGTTGGTCCGCCGGCGGGCCACTGTTTCAAACCGTAGTCCGGAATCGCATCGAGATGGCGCGTTTGCTGCTGGAGCGGGGTGCGGATCCAAACGCGGGGGTGTGGTGCTCGGGGTCGACGACTTACCGCGCCTATGAGAGCCGCAATCCTGAAATGATTGAGTTGCTGACACATTATGGCGGCTGGATCGACGCCGGCTCGGCCGGTTATGCGCGACAGGCCGAAATCGCGCGCAAGATGCTCACGGGGCAAATCGATCCTCACAGCGAGCCGAACGACTTCTCGGGCCGCACTGTGGCGGAACAACTGTTATGGGGTGCCGCAAGCGCGCTTTGCGCCGAGATCGTCCGCATGGCGCTCGAACAAGTCGATTGGCCGCCTAATGATCCGCGCTGGTTCTGGATGCTATGGCGACCAGTGCCGGGGCACGAAGACTATAACGCTCAGCAGCAGGCCGAGTGTTGCGAGTGCTTCAACTTGATCCTGGCCCGATGCGGGCCGCATCACCGCGCGACCGACTATGGGCAGACGATGCTGCATGAGACCGTTTCGCGCGATCATGGCGTGGGTGTTCAACTCGCCACCATTTTGCTGGATGCCGGAGCGCGCCTCGAGGTTCGCGACAACCTTTTGAAGAGTAGCCCGCTAGGGTGGGCGTGCCGGTGGGGCCGTGTCGAGATGGTGAAGTTATTCCTGGCGCGTGGCGCCGATCCCGTTGAGGCGGATGCGGAGCCGTGGGCGACGCCTCGCGCCTGGGCCGAAAAAATGCACTGGCCGGAAATCATGGAGTTGCTTCGGGCCGCTTCAGCGTAACGAGAGGGCAGTGAACGCAGTTGGGACTAGAGCGGCCATGTCACGAAATCAGCTTCTCGGCTGCTTCGCGCACGAGAATTCCCATCTTGGGGTGGGACGGTTCCATGGCGGGATGAAATCCAAATTCTTCCAGCGCTTCGCTGGTGGTGGGGCCGATGGAGGCGATGCGGGCGCGGCTTAAGCCTTCTCGCGCGGCGGCTTCGAGACCCATTTCCTGGGCGATGCGCAGCAGATGATCGATTTGAATCGACGTGGTGAATAATGCCGCGTCGAACTCGGACGCTGCCAAGCGGCGTACGGCTTCCCGCAGTGGCGCGGTGTCCGTGGGCAAGGCCCATTGATAGACGCGCACGGGGGTGACCTCAGCGCCGCGATCCCGTAGAGCCGCTAACAGCTCTTCATTCGAACGTCCGTATTCCTGCACGGCAATGCGCTTCTCGGGCCGCCCCTCGAGTGCCTTTAAGAGCTCGCGCCATGTGTTCGGTTCAGGCGCTACTACCGCCGGCGTAAGGCCCATCTCGCGCAATGCGGCGACCGGCTTGGGACCACGCGCGGCTATTGCAAGCTTGCGGAGGGCATCGAAAAATGCGGTATCGTGATAGGCTTCGCTCAAGGCGTGATTCATTTGACGCGTACCGACGCCGGTGAGCAGAATCATCATGTCGAATTCCCCTGCGAATAAGCGCTCGGCAAATTCAGTGAGATCCCGATTTTCTTCGAGCGGGACTTCCCGCATGGAAGGCGCGACGAATGGAATACCTCCCTGGCGGCGGATCAATTCGGCGATTTCCGAGGCGCGCCGACTCTCTAGCGCGAGCACGCGCTTTCCATCGAAGGACATGCCCGATTATAAATAGAAGTACATGATGCCTGCCGCGCGGCTGCTCAAAATTCTCGCTGTGGCCGCGGCTCTGGCGCTGACGCTGCGAGCTTTGCTTGGCCCTTTTTCCTTCGCCGGAGTGCGCGTCGCATCTCCTCTGGGCCTTGAGACCACGTTTGGCTGCGTGTTTGTTGCGCTGCTGCTGGTCCGCACGCCTTCTAAAGTGGATCGCGCCGTGTGGAGCTTGCCGCTGGCGGCGGCTCTCGCCGTGGTCGCCTTGGCCTATGCGCCGAATCTGCGCGATCCGTTTCTGAGCGATGATTACATCCTGGCGACACGCGCCACGTTCGAACCGGCGCGTCTGGCGGCGTTGTTCCACACGCCGGGCGGCGATGGCTCTTTCCGGCCGCTTGGTTATCTCTACTTCGGGTTACTGCGCCGACTCTTCGGAGCAAACCCGTTAGCGTGGCACTCCGTGGCGCTTGCGATTCATCTGACCAATTGCGCGTTGCTCTGCTTCATCGTCAGGACGCTATGGGGCAAGGGCCCATTGGGGGCGGTTGCCGCCTTGCTTTTCGGACTGCACGGTTCCCGCCCGGAAGCGGTGGCATGGAGCGCCGGCAATTTCGATCTGCTTGCCTGCGGATTTACATTCGCGGCGGTGTTATGCGCGCTAAGACGGAATGCAATTGGGGCTTGCGTGTTTGTTGCGCTGGCGATCCTGAGTAAAGAAAGCGCTTACGCCGCGCCCGCTGTGATTTTAGGTTTCGCAGCCGCGGGGGGGCGGGTCCGTGAATCGCGTACGGCGATATTTGCAACGGGCGCGATCTGCATAGCGATGCTGGCGTGGCGTTGGATTCTCTTTCATGGACCGGGCGGCTACATCGATCCATCGACTGGCCAGGCTCAGATACTTTCGTTCCACCTTGGCAGCGCGCTCAAGGCCGTGCTGCTGCGTATCTGGGCTCTGATGTTATTTCCCATAAACTGGGATGCATTCGCGCGTAGCGCGCCCTTAGCGATTGCAATACTCGCAAGCGCAGGGGCCATTGTCTTTAGCGCTTGCCCGCGACGCCGTGTGTCGCTCGCTCTGCTGGCGACTACCGTGGCGGCCCTGCTACCGGCTTACCATCTGGCGTTGATCGGGCAAGATCTCAATGGATCGCGCATTCTGTACCTGCCGGCAGCGGCCTTTTGCGTGTTGTGCGCACACCTGGTGAGCATGAAACGGGCCGCCGCCGCAGTCTTGATCCTGGCCAGCGTTGTGGCGTTGCGCAGCAATCTGAACGCGTGGCACGAGGATGCAGTTCTGGCGGATCAAATCTGCTCAGGTGTTAGTTCGCAAGCGCCGATTCACGATCGAAAGGGCGTTGTATTTTTTGCCAACGGCTACGCTGAGTGCCGGCAACTCAAACAACGATGAGCGGGCTTTATTGCCCCGGCCCGAGCGTGGAGAGCGCAGTGCGTTCTTTATCCAGGAACCGAACGCCTTTCTCCATCCAATCCGGCTCCGGCGCACCCTTCAAGAAATGGTCGAAGTACTGCTGCAGGCGGATGGTGTAGTCCTTCTGGTCGGCGCGATTGCGCAGTCCGTGCGGCTGCCCATTGTAATTGAAGAGATACGTTTCTTTGCCCAGACGGCGCAAAGCGAGAAAGAATTCGATGCCCTGGTACCACGGCACCGCGTCGTCGCCATCGTTCTGGAGAATCATTACCGGCGTGGTCACGCGGTCGGCCCAGAAGATGGGTGAATTTTCGATAAAGCGCGTTGGATATTCCCAGATGGAGCCACCGATGCGGCTCTGCGTGCGCTCGTATTGGAACTGCCGTGGCAACCCCGTACCCCAGCGGATGCCGTCGTAGGCGCTGATCATATCCACTACGGGCGCGCCTGCCGCCACGGCCTTGAACCGTTTGGTCTGGGTCACCATGTAGGCGATCTGATAGCCGCCCCAACTATGTCCCTGAATGCCGATCGCGTTTTCGTCGACGATTCCCCGGTCCACCTGCGATTGAATGGCCGGGAGTACGCACTTGAGCGCACTCTGGCCCGGATAGCCAACGGTATAGACGATATCGGGCGTTAGAACCAGATAGCCGTTGCTGGTGTAGTAGCTGATATTGATATTCGTTCCCGGCGCCGGCGGTACGAAATGCTTCACGTTCTGGGTGAGCTTCTCGTAGATATAGACCATCATGGGGTACTTCTTTTTCGGGTCGAAGTTGGCCGGCTTGTATAAGGCGGCGCTGAGAGCGACGCCGTCGGCGTTCTTGTAGTGCACCACTTCCGAGGCGCCCCACAATAGACGGTCCTGCTGCGGATTTGCCTGGCTTACTTTACGCAGTTCCTGAAAGGCGCCGTTGGTGGTCACTAAATCGGGGAACTCAGAAAATGTCTGCTCAGTGAGCAGGTAAACGTCGGCGTTCTTGGCTTTCACAGGCATTGAAAGGTTCTTCGCGCTCATGATGAGTTGCTTTGGATCGCCGCCTTCAATTGAAGCGCGGAAGAAACCTGTGTCCCAAGTGTCGAGGTTTTCGGCATGCAGCAGGAGCGGCTTTGAGGCATCGATCCATCTTTCGCGCGTATCGGTATCCTCGCGGACGTAGCGGAAGCGCAGATCGTGCGCGCGTCCGTAGCCGGCTGTGATGTTCTTGCCGCCCGATCCGTCCGCGGCTACGCGCCAAAGGTCGTAATGGTCGTAGAGAAGAACATACTTGCCGTCCTGGGTCCAACCGGCGGAACCGTAAGCCGGGGGCGTGTCGGGATGATCGTCGTCCTCATTCCAGAACTTCACAGGCAGAGCCGAGGTTACGTTCGTTATCTTGCCATCGGGAACGGAGACGGTGTTCCAATCCTTCCCGTCGAAGGCGAGCAGGAAGCGGCCTGACGGCGACCAGGTATATGGGCCGCGTACCTTTTTCGCAAGCAGCTTGCGCGTTCCGGCCACGGTATCGAACAAATAAACGTCGCTGTCATGCTCGGCATAGTCTTGCGCGCGGCGGTATTCGCGATTGTCAGTGCCAACTACATAACGGGGGTTTTCGGAAAGCGCGGCGGACTCCATGGAATCGTCCGCGATCTGGACAACTTTGCCGCCTGCGATAGAGACGGCCGCTGTGAACGAGCGATTGCGGTCGCGTCCCGCCTGAATCTTTTGAATGGGCTGAATGAAGTCATCTTTAGACGACCAAAGCTCTACGATCGCCTTTTCATCGGTGGATGCGTCGGCGTCTTCTTTCTTTTCCGGCGTGGGCAGCGCGGCGCCGAAGTACACGTGTGAGCCATCCTTCGAGAAGCTCACGGCGCCGTTCTCGCTGATGATGAATTCCTTGCGAAATCCGGGCGTCGCAACGGATACCAACTCCACCGCAGCGGGCGACTTACGATCCCAATGATAGAGCTTGAACTTCGCGGGTTTGGACGACTGATCGTCACGATCGCTCAAGAAAGCAAGTTGCTTCTGCCCTTCGTCCCAAGTGACCTTCAGATATTTGCCTTTGCCGGTCAACAGCGCGGTGGGCTCGCCGCCAGCGAGAGTCACTACGAATACGCCGTTCTTTGAGCTATCGTGCGCCGAGACCGCATAGACCAGTTGCTTGCCATCGTGACTCAGAGAAAATTCCGCGACATCGCTGAAGGCGCGCTCGGTTCCATCGGCGATGGTACGCAGGACGAGGTCAGTTCCGAACTGCAGCCGCGGTCCGCCTCCGCCGCCACCTGCGCGACCGCCGCGTCCCCCGCGGCCGGCCTGCTGGTCGTTGAGCTGGTTACCTTGCGGAGTTTCGGCGGCCCCAGTGGCGCCTTCCGGCCCTTCTTTTTGATATGCCAGATAACCGCTGGCATCTTCCGGCATGGCGAAACGGCGGACGCGATCGATCTTGACCGACTTGCCGGATGCCAGGTCGACGATTATCATGGCATCGCGAGGCGCCGGCTTCTTGTCTTTCTTCGCCTTGTCGGACTCGGCCTTCGAGGGGAAGACCGTGAAGGCCACGGTGCGGCTATCGGCGGAGAACTCAATCACGGCTCCGCGCACCGGAGCTTCGGGCGCTTCTTCGGGCGTGGCGGCCGCGGCGGGCGCAGGACGCATTCCGGCGGGGGTATGCGACTCCTGGCCCGTGACCAGGTTACGCACGACGATCTCACCATCGCCATCCTGCGGAAAAAGGCCATAGGCCAGGAACTTGCCATCGTTAGTCAACTTTTGCCCAGCGATAGCGCGCCAGGAATCGTAATCGTGGTGGTTGATTGGGCGTTTGGCAGTTTGCGCCGACGCGTAAAAAGCGCAGAGGGTTGCGATGGCAACCACGGAAAAACGGCGATGCATATTGAAAGCTATTGTAGACAAAAGCCGGGCGGGATGCTGGCGGCTAGCGTTCGGACGTGGTGACACGCGGTCTCAGACGGGAGTTGAGAATCCGTGGCTCTTTATGTACTTCAGGCCGCCGAACCACGCTGCGGATGGCGTTCTGAACCAACAGCGCGATTCCCAGATAGAGCGCTGGGAAATAGGGAGTGAGGTATCTGACGGAAGGATCGCCGAATAGTCTCCAACTGGGAATCATAATCGCAGACATACAGGCAAACGCGGCCAGGAATAATAGGCCAGGACCCTCGGCCCGCAGGATGCGGCTTTGCTTCGATTGCAGGACGGCCCAAAGGAGAGCGCCCACAGCGATAATGCTCAATACGATTCTGAGATGAGGCCACTCGAAACCTGAGTAGACGACGGTCCAGTCTCTTTCGCCGATGGGCGCCAGAGCCTGAGGAAGAATCTTACCGAAATAGGCGGACACCTGGGCGGGCCAATCTTGCCACGGCTTCCATGCATAATTATTTCCGGCCCAGAGACTTACGCCACGGCTAGTAAAATATGGCGTTTCGATAAAACGGAAGATCAGGCTTACGGGCAATTCAACGGCTAAAAATCCCAGGACAAAGGCCATGGGACGAAGAACGGCGGATCCAGGCGCGCGCAGATGGCTTAGCGATAAGCCATATACGAACTTTGCCAGAACATAGCAGGCAAGCATCGAAGATATTGCGGAGGCTGCTAAGAGGGCATGGCCGATATTGCTCCCTGCGCGTCCAACTAAGACGCAGTACGCTGTCGCGCAATCGAGGAGTACGGCCACGCCTAGGGCGCAGACCGAGATAACGCTGAGAATTGGTCTAGAGCGAAGCCTGGCAACCAGATTCTCAAGAGCAGGCCTGAGGGCCGCTAACCGTAGGAATCGGATTATAAAGACCGCGGCGATAAAGGCAAACGAGCCTGGGAAAATGTAGTACAACGCGCCGGACAAAAGGCCCAACCGAAGGGGCCGCGGCCTGAATCGCAAGGCGATATATAGGAATGCGAAGCAGGCAAACATCCCTACCGGATATCCGGGAAGTTGCGATTTCGCAAATAATAGCCAGGGAGTCGCTATTCCGTATGCGATCGCGACGGCTGCGCTTACGCCCATACTGAATTCGAGGGTCAACACGAGGAACAGCATCCAACTGGAGAGGCCCAGGAAGACCGCTCCGGCAAAACGAATGGCAGGAAGAGCGGGCGTCTTTGTAAGCGCGCAATAAGGCGCGACGACGGTTTCCAGTACAGGCGCCATGTAGGCGCTGCTGTAATTGAAAAGGACGGGTCTGTGGTTCGTTACCAGGAAATTAACGGTAGTGATGGAACACTTGTTCTCATCAAAACTGGGTTGGGGATGGAGATAAGAATAACCAAGAACTTCCGCTGTTGTACAAATTGCAAGTAAGGCCGCAGCAAAAGCTTTCATAGTTATCCGAGATTAGAATCGTGAAGCGCAGCTAAGGTCGCTGTCTGAACTTTGCGACCGCATTTGACGTAGGGAGTGGACCGTCGGTCCATTTTATCAAGGGAATTCAATAGATCAATTTAAACCTACCCGGTGGCTGGGGTAATGGCCGAAAGATTGGTGGGTTTTAGTCCATTGGCTTCTTTGCGCCCGCCGCCAGGAGCGCCGCGATGACACCCGGGTAATCACCGGTGTCGCGATGCCAGCCGTGGAGGGACCCGTATGCGGCCCAGCCCATTGGCGTGCCGTGATGTACAAAATCCTCCGCCTCAAGGGGCGGCTTGAAGCGCAAAATCTCAAGCGCCATGGACAGGTTCCCGTGGAAGGCCGCCCAATGTAACGCCGTAACGCCGTCCGGAGTGTGCGTTTCCACAGGCCAGCCAGCTTCGAGCATGAGTCGGACCGCGTTGATGTTATTGTTTTGCGCGACGCTGACAAGACGCCGCCGGTCGGCATCGGAGAGCGACACGACGAGGGCCGGCTGTTTGGCTAGAATTTCGCGAAGGAGCGATTCGTCGCCGGATTCGCACGCAACTACGAGTTTCAACTCCTCTGGACTCCGTTCCATCAACAGTTGGAACACGTCGTTATGTCCGAACTCGCGCGCCACTTCATGCGCGGTGCGATTCGAGCCCAAGACCCAGATATAGATAACCCCACCGCTATGTGGATTGCGCTTGGGAAACCACTCGTGCGAGACGCTGGTGCGGATGGCGGCCGGATTCGCATCCAAATGCCGCCGCACCAGGTCCAAATCACCCAGCGCGGCGGCCAACAGGATGTCGGTCTCACAGCCCCGACTGACCAGAAAACGCGCTACGGACTGCCGCTCGCGCGCCATGTATTGCGCGGGAGTGGATTCGTGGTCGATATCGCGCGCATCGATCGCGGCGCCGTGCGAGAGCAGGTATTCCGCAATTTCAACGGACGAGGCGAAATGCAGCGGCGTTTGTCCATCTCCGCCGCGCGCATGGACCAAATCCGGATTCGCGGAGACAAGTTCCTTCAATTTATCGAACATTCCCAAGCGCGCCGCGGCGTGGACGTCAACGCGCGCGCCGCTATGGATGAGGAATTCCTCAAGACCGGTCGGGCTGTCCAGCACGCCAAAGCTGCCGGCCCACCAGTGGCTGCGGGCATTGATATCGGCCCCGGCGCGAAGCAGCGCATCGATCATCTCGCGATTTCGAGCGTGGACCGCGGCCAAGAGCGCGGTCCCACCGAAGCTGCCTCCGGGCAACGGTTCGTCGAGCTTTCCCTTCCATTCCGGATGCTGCTGTAATTGGGTCGCAACATTGGCCGCGTCATTGGATTGAATGGCGATGAGCAATTCTTTCAATGGATTCCATCCTTCCCTACTTCATTGACAGACATTGGGGTGATGCTACAATCGAAGAGCCTAATTTCCTTTTAACATGAGCAACATGCGAACGGCGCATCCTGGCCGGGGCAAAGGGAATCAAATGAGCGTGGCCATGGCGAACGTACTTCCTATCGAAACCCCCGTCCGGTCTTTGGCCGAGCCTTTACTCTCGACCATTGGCAACACGCCGCTCATCCGGCTGGCGAAGGTTTCAGCCGAATTCCCGGGGATCGAGATTCTTGGCAAGGCCGAATATTTCAATCCCGGCGGTTCGGTGAAGGACCGTGCGGCCTACAACATGGTGTTGGATGGGGAGCGGAGCGGCAAACTCAATCACGATCGTATCATCCTCGATTCGACCAGCGGAAATACGGGTATCGCTTATGCCATGATCGGCGCCAGCCGCGGCTATCGAGTTCGTCTGGTGCTACCGGGCAATGCGTCGGGTGAACGGAAACGCATCTTGAAGGCGTATGGCGCGGAAACGATATTTAGCGATCCGGCGGAGGGCTCCGACGGCGCGATACGCATGGTGCGCAAGATTTATGAAGCCGATCCCGACCTCTACTTTTATCCCGATCAGTACAACAACCCGGCCAACTGGAAAGCGCACTTCGATACGACGGGTCCGGAGATTATTCGGCAGACGGCGGGCGGCATAACGCATTTCGTGGCGGCGATGGGGACCAGCGGAACCTTTATGGGGACCTCGCGACGCCTGAAACGCGATCTGCCAGACGTCAAGGTCTATTCGGCGCAGCCATCGAGCGGGTTTCATGGTTTGGAAGGGCTGAAGCACATGCCGACGGCGATCGTCCCGGGATTCTATGACGAACGGCTGGCGGACGGCAATTTCTGGATCGAAACCGAGGACGCCTATCGCATGGTGCGGCGTCTGGCGCGCGAAGAGGCGCTGCTGGTGGGTATTTCGTCGGGCTGCAATATCCACGCCGCGACGCTGCTGGCGCGCGAACTGGCTGCGCGGAACGAGACCGGCGTGATTGTAACCATGCTGTGCGACAGCGCCGAAAAATACCTCAGCGAACACTTCTGGGACGAGGAATGATCCGAATCGAATCCGAACCCTGGGCCGCGATGGTAGCGCACGCCCAATCGACGTATCCTAACGAATGCTGCGGCGCCATGTTGGGCTCGATTGACGGCGACCAAAAGACCGTGCGGTTCTCGATGCAATTGCAAAACGCCTTCGAGGGCGCACAGGCGGCGCGTTACGAATTGCGCCCCGAAGACCTGCTGGCGGCCGACAAAGCGGCGCGCGAACGAGGAATGGACCTGATTGGCATTTACCATTCGCATCCCGATTGCGACGCATATTTCTCAAAGACCGATCTGCAGAATTCCTGTCCCTGGTATTCTTTCGTGGTGCTTTCGATTCAAAAAGGCGAATTCCACCACGCGAACAGCTGGCTGCCAAACTTCGAACAGACGGACGCAGCCAAAGAGGAGTTAAGTTACTAAAATGGCCAAAGTATTGATCCCCACGCCCCTGCGGCAATTCACCGGAAAGCAGGATTCTGTTTCCGCTTCCGGCGCCACGGTGGGGGAAGTGCTCGAAGCGTTGAGCTCTCAGTTTCCCGATCTGCGCAAACAGATTTTTAACGATGAGGGCAAACTGCGCAGCTTTGTGAACGTGTACTTGAATGACGAAGACATCCGCTACCTGAACAAATCCGCAACGCCGGCGAAGGAGGGCGACACCATTTCGCTGGTTCCATCGATTGCGGGTGGCTCGGCGGTCGCAGAGCCTCCCGTTGAGGCTCTGACCAAAGATGAAATCCTGCGGTATAGCCGGCATCTGATCATTCCCGAAGTCGGTATCGAAGGGCAACAGAAGTTAAAGGCCTCGAAGGTGCTATTGATTGGCGCGGGGGGCTTGGGCGCGCCTCTAGGCCTCTATTTAGCGGCGGCCGGCGTGGGCCGCATCGGGCTGGTGGATTTCGACGTGGTGGACTTCACCAATCTGCAGCGTCAGGTGATCCACTCGACGAAGGACGTGGGCCGCAACAAGATCGATTCGGCGGCGGAGAAGATGCAGGGCATCAACCCCGCGCTGCAGATCGCGAAGCACGAGGTGGCGCTTACCAGCGAGAATGCTCTCGATATTCTGAAAGACTACGACATCGTGGTGGATGGCACGGACAACTTTCCCACACGCTACTTAGTCAACGATGCCTGCGTGCTGCTGGGAAAGCCGAATGTGTACGGCTCGATTTTCCGTTTCGAAGGGCAGGCGACGATCTTCGCGACCGAGGGGGGCCCGTGCTACCGCTGCCTGTATCCGGAACCGCCGCCTCCGGGCCTGGTTCCAAGTTGCGCTGAAGGCGGCGTTCTGGGGATTTTGCCTGGAACCATTGGATTAATTCAGGCCACGGAGACCGTGAAACTGATTCTGGGGATTGGCGAACCGCTTATCGGAAGGCTGCTTCTCTACGATGCGCTGGGAATGAGGTTCCGCGAGCTCAAGCTGCGCAAGAACCCGGAATGCCCCATCTGCGGCGACCATCGCACCATTACCGAGCTAATCGATTACCATCAATTTTGCGGCGTGCCATCGCCGCGAGATCCGGCCCCGCCGGTAGAGGAGACCAAGTTGAACGAAGGCGAAATCGATGTCGTTGAACTCAAAGAAAAGATCGACCGCGGCGATAAGTTCACGCTGATCGACGTGCGCGAACCCCACGAATACAAGATCTGCAGCATTCCGGGCGCGCGGCTTATTCCTTTGGGCGAATTTCCGCAGCATGTTGGCGAGTTCAATCGCGAGGACGATATTGTAATCCACTGCCGGAGCGGAATGCGCAGCGCCAAGGCATGCAGCGTATTGCAACAGGCGGGATTCCAGCACGTGCGCAACGTTGTGGGTGGAATTCTGGCGTGGAGCGACAAGGTGGATCCGAGCGTACCGAAGTATTAGAATCGGATCAGGGAACCGCAGTGGCTACCATTACCGGTTTAATGACGGTCGAGCAGTACTGGCAATTGCCGGAGACCGGCGCTTTCTATTATGAATTGCGCCATGGGGAGTTGGTTCAGGTGTCCAGGCCGAAATGGAAGCATGTACTAATTCAAGAGCGGCTTCGCGAACTTTTAAAATTAGCGTTCGGCTCACGGGGCCTGGTTTTGATCGAGTTGCCCTTTCGTCCTCTTCCCGAGCATGAACTTTGGGCCGCCGACGTCGCGTTTGTTAGCCGGCAGCGCGCTGCGGGGATAGACGAGGACGATGCGCTTCACGGCGCCCCCGATATTGTAATCGAGGTTCTTTCGCCTTCGAACACCGCCAGTGAAATTAACGAAAGGGCTGCCATCTGTCTGGAGAATGGCTCGCTCGAGTTCTGGGTGGTCGACCCGCGCCGCCGTGAAATCAAGGTCTCCACGCCGGATGGCCTCACGCGTACTTACAAGTCCGGGGACTCTATTTCCTTGACGTTGGCCGAGAGCCAAATGCTGACCGTTGACTCGGTTTTCGCGGACAAATAGCGGGGCGCGTTCGACGTCTACTGCACTGCCGTATATAGCGTTTGCGTGCCGTTCGAACTGCCCAAAACGAAGGTCAATGGCACGAGACTGCCACTGGCCACGTTGGGTACAACCGCGTTGAATTGGTAAAGGCCCAGATAGGGCGGTATCAGTCCTTGATAACTCAAAGTTGCCTGCGCCGATGCGAAGAACAGGTTCAGCGGCGTGGTCAGTGAATTCAGAGTCTGCACCATCTGTCCTGGCGGCTGAGATGGAGTCACTGGCCCAAAACCTACGCCGTAAAGCGTAATGGTCTCTCCGACTTTGGCGGGACTCGACGTAAAGCCGGCCACGGCGCCTACGGGCATAACCCATGTGCCATCCCGATGCTGCGCGCCGACATACTGCTTGCCGGCCACCGAAAACGTACTCGGGGCGTAGAGACCTGGCTGGGTGTTCACAACGTTGATGGAGTATATCCCGCTCTGTCCGGCGGCGGTGGATACCACCACCTGCTGCGAGCCTGTGTTCAGACCTGACGGAACCTGCGCATTGACCTGCGTCGGGCTCACATAGGCGATATAAGCGCTCAATCCACCAACTGTTACGGTGGTTCCGGCCAACGTCGTGGGCGCATTCACGCCCTGAAACGAATTGCTCCAATCGGTGGTCGTGTTTGCCAGGTTCGAACCATAAATTTCGATCCAGGTCCCGGGGGAGATGGTTGAATATGCGCCAAATTGACTGGCTGTGATTACGCCTCCCGCCGAAATCGCGGGCTTCGATCCGGTGGCGCTACCTGGCGCGAACTTGCGAATCGCGCAGTTGTTGGTATCGGCAATGATGAGGTTGCCGGAAGAATCAAGCGAAAGTCCGGCTGGGAAATTTACGGCCGCCTGTAATGCCTGTCCGCCATCGCCGAAATAGGCGGCCTGACCCGTACCGACTACGGTGTTGATGGTCGCTCCGTTCGGCGCTACAACGCGGACGCGGCTGTTTAATGTATCCGCAATATATATGTTCCCGCTCGAATCCACCGTGACGCCCTTGGGGTGGCTCAACTTCGCAAACGCAGGCGTGCCGCCGTCGCCTGAAAAACCGGGCGTTCCGTTTCCGGCGACTGTGCTCATGATGAGGTTGGTGGAGACCTTGCGCACGACGTTGTTATTGCTATCGGCGATATACAGATTGCCGGAAGCGTCAACCGCAACGCCAACCGGAGCGTACATGCCCGCCTTAGACGCCGGACCGCCGTCGCCCAAATACGATTTTCCGTTAGCGAAGCTGCCCGCGTAGGTGGTAATGACGCCCGTTGACGCCGCGACCTTGCGGATTACATTGTTGCCGCTGTCGGCGATATACAGATTTCCCGCGCTATCGAAGGCGAGGCCGGCCGGAAGGTTCAGGTAGGCGCCCGCGGCGCCACTGCCATCCCCGCCATAACCTGCGACCCCTCCCGTTCCGGCGAAGGTCGTAATCACGCCGCTGGTGAATACTTTGCGGACGGCATGGTTGCCGGTATCGGAGATATAGACATTTCCGGAAGAATCCACCGCCACGCCGGAGGGCTCGGCGAGTTGCGCGCTGGTGGCTGGGCCGTTATCGCCGCTGAACCCGGGAATTTCGATGCCGGCGAAAGTAGAGATGGTCCCGCTACTATTCACGACTCGCACCGCGCTGTTCACCTGATCGGCAATATACAAGTTGCCGCCCGCGAGGGCCGCCGCGAACGGAAGATTCAAGTTCGCGCTTAGTGCCGGACCGCCATCGCCCGCAAAGCCTTGCGTGCCGTTGCCGGCGAGCGTGGTGATGATGCCCGTGATGGTCTGTGCCTGTGCCACAGAGGCCACACAGAGACATACGGTCACGCCGAATCTAGAAAAGTGCGACAAAAAAGACCCTCCCATTTCTTTCAGTGGACGAACCGCGCCCGATGCGGGTTTCCACGCCGATCCTATTTGGTTATGCCTACTTGCGAGAGCATCCAGGCGTACTCGAATGCCTGATCGTGCAGTCTATCGTAACGCCCTGAGGCGCCGCCGTGTCCGGCGGGATCCATCTTCGTCTTTAACAGAAGCACATTTGCGTCCGTTTTCAGGGTTCGCAGGCGCGCCACGTATTTTGCCGGCTCCCAATACATCACCTGGCTGTCGTTGAAACTGGTGGTGACGAGCATAGCTGGATACGAACGGCGATCCAGATTGTCATACGGGCTGTAGGACCTCATGTAGTCATAGGCGGCCTTGGTATTCGGGTCACCCCACTCCAGATACTCTCCAATGGTGAGCGGAAGGGTGGGGTCCATCATGGTGTTCATGACGTCGACAAAAGGCACAGCGAGATGCACGGCGCGGAATAGGTCGGGCCGCATGTTGGACACGGCGCCCATCAGCAAGCCGCCGGCGCTGCCGCCCTCAATGACCATCCGGTCTGAGGATGTCCACTTCTGAGCAGCCAGGTACGCCGCGCTGTCGATGAAATCGGTGAACGTGTTCATCTTTTTCATCAACATGCCGTCTTCGCGCCACTTCTCACCCATCTCGTCGCCGCCGCGAATGTGCGCGATGGCATAAGCCATGCCGCGATCGAGCAGGCTGAAGCGGTTACTGGAAAATCCGGCGGGCATGCCGAATCCATATGACCCATACGCGTAGAGGAACAAGGGGCCACTTCCGTCGCGCTCGAATCCCTTCTTATAGGCGATGGAAAGCGGAACCCTGGCGCCATCGCGCACGGTAACCCAGAGCCGTTGCGAGACGTATTGCGAGGGGTCGTATCCGCCCAGCACCTCTTGCCGCTTCAGTAGCGTGGACTCGGCCGATTTTACGTCGTAGTCATAGATACTTGGCGGCGTAATGAAGCTCTGATAGTTGTAGCGGTAGGTGGGCGAATCGTAGTCCGGCGTTCCACCGGGAGAGGCGGCATAGACGGGTTCGGGAAAAGCGATCTGGCTCCAGGCGTTCGACGCGAAGTTGTAGATTCGCAGCCGGTCGATGGCCTCTGTGCGCTCCACGATCACCGCGAAATCGCGGAAAAGATCGATTTCCTGGATGCGCACGTTGTCATCGTGCGCGACGAAGGTCTTCCAGTTCTTCGGATCGGGATCGCTCTCGGGCGCCGTTTTGACCTCGAAATTGCGGCCGCCCTTGTTGGTGCGGATGAAAAACTCGCCTTCGCGGTGATCGATGTAATAACGATGAGCTTTCTCGCGCGGCAGGAATACGGAAAGTTCGTCTTGGGGGCGGTCAGCGCGCAGAAACCGGCATTCGCTGGTATCCTTCGCTTCGATCCCGAGCACGATCATCTTGCGATCGCGGGTTTTCTCCACGGCTATATCGAAGAGCTCGTCCTTTTCTTCGTAGATCCGCTGATAGTCCGATTCGCCTAAGGCGTGACGCCAGAGCTGGTCCGATCGCTTGGTGATTTCGTCCTCGGTGGTGTAGAGCAACGTGCGGTTGTCGGCTGCCCAGGTTACGGAGGTGATGCGCTGCGCCGTATCCGGCAACGTCTCACCCGTGCGCAGATCTTTGACCTGCAGTGTGTACTGGCGGAACCCGGTGAAATCCACCGTATACGCAAGGAGGTTGGAATCGTCGCTCACTACGAGGCTGCCAATGCCAACGTATGCGCTGCTGCCGGCCATTTCGTTGGGGTCGAGCAGCACCTCTTCCGGAGCTTGCATGCTGCCCTGGCGGCGGCACTGAATGGGGTATTGTTTGCCCTCTTCGGTGCGAGCGTAGTAGAAATAACCGAAGCGGCGCACCGGTACGGTGAGATCGGTCTGCTTGATGCGCGCCAGCATTTCGGCATAGAGGACGTCCTCAAACGGCTTGATATCTTTGGTAATCGCCGCCGTATAGGCGTTCTCGGCTTCGAGGTAACGCGCCACTTCGGGGTTGGATTTTTCCCTCAGCCAATAGTAGTGGTCGACGACAGCATCGCCGTGCCGTTCCTCGCGATGCTCTTGGATGAGAGCGACAGGCGGGGTGGGCGTCTCAGGAGTGTAGGCCAAGAAGACATTGTCGCATCGCGACACGGCGAGACTAGTAAACTAGAATGTTAGTTTAATTCTTAGTCTACAATTGAACTGATATACTAGTTTAGTGACGAAGCTGAATATTCACGAAGCTAAAACCCATCTATCGCGCTATCTTGAGCGGGTGGAGGCCGGAGAGACGATTATTCTCTGCCGTCACAATAAGCCGATTGCCGAAATCCGGCCGCTCCAGCGGAAAGCGAAGAAGAAACGGGTGTTCGGCCTCGACGATGGTTTCGGTGTTTCTCCGGCTTTTTTCGAAGATCTTCCAGAGGATGAGCTTCGATTGTGGAACGGCGAAGGCGAATGAGGTGTCTGCTCGATACCTGCACCTTCCTGTGGTTAAATCTGGAACCCGATCGAGTTCCTCAGAGGATTCGCGAAATATGCGCGAACGTGAATCACAAGCTGCTATTGAGCGCGGCGTCAGCGTGGGAGATAACCATGAAACACAGGATGGGCCAACTCGGGCTTCCATTTGATCCCGCTGAATACATTCCCTCCCGCCGCGAGGCAAACGGCATTGTCAGCATTCGATTCAGTGAAGACGACGCGTTTCAACTCACGAAACTACCCATTCTGCACAAGGATCCCTTCGATCGCATGCTGATCTGCCAGGCAATTGGGCGAGGTTTGACGATTCTCACGCCCGATCCGCACATCCGGCAATATTCGGTTCCCACGATTTGGTAGAACGACGCCCGGTTTATACTACTGCTCCAGCGGCTAACTGCTGCAAAACGTACGGCAGAATTCCGCCATAGCGGTAATATTCCACCTCTTGCGGCGTGTCCACGCGGACGTGGACCGTGAATTTGGTCTCCTTGCCATCGTCCGCCTTGGCGTGGACGGTTGCTGTACGGCCGCCTCCGTTTAACGAGGCACGAATGCCTTCCACGGAAAATGTTTCGCGTCCTGTCAGTCCCAAGCTCGCGGCATTCTCACCTTCGCGGAATTGTAGCGGCAGCACTCCCATTCCCACCAGGTTGGTGCGGTGGATGCGCTCGAAGCTTTCGGCGATAACCGCACGCACACCAAGGAGTAATACGCCCTTGGCCGCCCAATCGCGCGATGAGCCGGAGCCATACTCTTTGCCGGCAATGATCAAGAGCGGCACACCGTCGGCTTGATATTTCACAGAGCCGTCATAGATCGACATCTCTTCGCCGTCCGGCAGGTGCTGCGTCCATCCGCCTTCGGTTCCGGGCGCAAGCTGGTTGCGCAAGCGGATATTGGCAAGGGTGCCTCGCACCATCACTTCGTGATTGCCACGGCGCGCGCCATAGGAATTGAAATCGGTCGGCTTCACGCCTTGTGAGATCAGGTAACGGCCGGCAGGGCTATCTTTCGGAATGGAGCCCGCGGGCGAGATGTGGTCGGTGGTTACCGAATCACCCAGCAACGCCAGCACGCGCATGCCTTGAAAATCCTGGACCGAGGTGGCAGGATCCACCATGTGTTCGAAGTAAGGTGGCTTCTTGACGTAGGTGGATGCCTCATCCCACTCGTAAACGCTGCCCGACGGAATGTGCATGGATTGCCAATTCTTGTCGCCGTCGAAGGCCTGCGCATATTCGCGCTGGAACATACCTTGATCAATGGAGGCCCGCATGGCGTCCCGCACCTCCCGATCGGTGGGCCAGATGTCGCGCAGGAAAACGGGCTGGCCGTCTGTGCCTTGGCCGAGCGGTTCTGACACTAGATCGATATCGACGGTTCCGGCAAGAGCATATGCTACTACCAGAGGTGGCGACGCGAGGTAATTCGCCTTGACCAGGGGATTAATGCGTCCTTCGAAATTTCGATTGCCGCTCAGGACGGCGGCAACGACCAGATTTTCGCTCAATACCTGGTCGCCCACGACGTCCGGCAGCGGCCCGCTGTTGCCGATGCATGTGGTGCAGCCGAAACCCACCAGATGGAAGTTCAGCTTCTCCAGATAGCTCATCAGGCCGGCCTTCTCGTAATAATCGACCACCACCTTCGAACCGGGCGCGAGGCTGGTCTTCACCCACGGCTTCACCTGCAGACCTTTTTCGACGGCCTTTTTCGCCAGCAACCCGGCCGCGAGCATTACCGAGGGATTCGAAGTGTTGGTGCAGCTTGTAATGGCGGCGATCACCACGCTGCCATTGGTAAGCTTTTCGGCGCTATCCTGCGAGGCGGAGCCGCCGAAGGCCGCGTGAAAATTTTGGCGAACTTCGGGCAACTCCACACGATCCTGCGGACGCTTCGGTCCGGCGAGCGATGGGGTGACTTGCGCGAGATCGAGCTCTAGAGTGTCAGCGTAATGCGGATCGGGCGTGGCGTCCGTACGGAACAGTCCCTGCTCCTTTGTATAGGCCTCCACGAGAGCGATCAAGTCTTCACCGCGATTGGTGAACCTCATATACGCCAGCGTCTCGGCATCGACCGGAAAGAAGCCCATGGTGGCGCCATACTCCGGCGCCATATTCGCCACGGTAGCGCGGTCGGCTAGGCTTAACGCGCTCAAGCCCTGGCCGTAGAATTCGACGAACTTGCCTACGACGCCCTTCTTACGCAGTATTTGCGTGATGGTCAAGACGAGGTCCGTAGCGGTGCATCCCTCATGCAGCTTCCCGTGCAATTTGAAGCCGACGACGGGCGGCAGGAGCATGGAGACGGGCTGGCCAAGCATGCATGCCTCGGCTTCAATTCCGCCTACGCCCCAGCCGAGCACGCCGAGCCCGTTGACCATGGTGGTATGCGAGTCGGTTCCGACGAGCGAATCGGGATATGCCTGTTGTAGATTTGCGGAGCCTCCACGAAAAACGACGGATGCGAGATATTCCAGGTTTACCTGGTGCACGATTCCGGTATCGGGGGGCACGACGCGAAAGTTGCTAAATGCGGTTTGGCCCCAGCGCAGCAGCATATAACGCTCGCGATTGCGCTGAAATTCGAGCAGCGCGTTGATGGAAAACGCATCCTTGGAGCCGAACTGATCTACCTGTACGGAATGGTCGATCACCAAATCAGCGGGCATCAATGGATTGGCGCGCGACGGATCGGCGCCCATGGCGGCGAGGGCGTCGCGCATGGCGGCAATATCCACGACGCAGGGCACGCCGGTGAAATCCTGCAGCAGGACTCGCGCCGGCATGAAGCTGATTTCTTTAGCTTCGCCGCCCGCGGCGGCGCCGGCTACGTAGTGAATGTCGCCCGGGGACACGCGCTTGCCATCTTCGTTGCGCAAGAGATTTTCAAGCAGGATTTTGGTGGAAAATGGAAGCCGCGAGACGTTGCCCACGCCGGACTCTTCGAGTTTTGCGAGCCGGAAGATTTGGTATTCCGCGCCGCCGGCGCGCAAGGTCGCAGCTGCCCCAAAGCTATTTTTTACCATTCACTTAGATTATAGTGGCCCCGCGCTTCCCCGCGCTTCTTGTTCCAGAGGCCATCTACAGTTTTGCCCGAATTTCGCCGATAGCCACTTAGTGGAGACTCAGGCAGCCGCCCATCCCAGCCTGGAAGAGCTGGTCGGGAACTTCGAGCGGGGCGCAACCAGCGCCCGTAACCAGATTCGCGACCTTATCGATAGAGATCCGGAGTCGTTCCGGGACGGCGCCGTACGCGTATTGAAATCCTCGCCCGGGTCGCGCGGCCTTCAGTATGTCGTAAAGTTGCTGGTGACTAACGACCTTTTGTTCCAAACGCTGTGCAATCCCACCCTGACTTCGCAGGAGGCAATCTCACTCGGGCAGGCGGCCGCGGAAGCGGAACCGATGGTCGACGTGACGCTGGCCAAACAGCTTGCGGAAGGCGCGGGCGAGTTAAAGGAAGAAACCGCGTGCCTGCTGTTGGATGTGCTGGCGGAAATCTCTAACGGAAACCGGATTATGCGTTCGCTCATGCGGCTATTGCGGCAAACCAATCCGCAGGTTCGCGCGAAGGCTATCGTAATGATCGGCCGCGCGCGACGAAGCGTGAAGTGGGTGCAAAGCCGCTTCGCGGAGTCCGACCCGCGCAAGCGCGCGAATTCCGTGGAGGCGCTCTGGGGGATCGACACGGTGGAGGCTCGCGACGCTCTGCGCGCCGGCTCACGCGACAGCAGCAACCGGGTTGCGGGCAACGCTCTGGTGGCGCTTCACCGGATGGGAGACAGTTGGATGATTCAGGAGGCGCTCAAGATGGCGGCTTCGGAGGACTGGCTTTTCCGCGCTTCGGGCGCCTGGGTAATGGGGGAGACCTGCGATCCACGTTTTTTGGGGACGCTTGGAACTATGATGCGCGATGGCCATGCGCTGGTGCGTAAGCGCGCCTTTGCGGCGCTAGGAAAGATCAAGACCGCCACGGCCCAAAGCCGGAAAGGGCGCGAATGGAAACTGGCGGCCAGTCTATGGGACTCGTCGGGCGCCCTGCGCCGGATTCGTATCGACGCAGGATTGGGTGAAGAGGGAGATCCGCCAAAGCTAACGCCCACTCAGTTTCAACTTCGCGAAGATGGGCAGTTGGTGGTCAAGTACCAGGTAGAGGAGCGTGTGGTAGCGGAGACGCTTGGCATTGGTTTTCTGTTTCCACAAACAGCGGATTCGGAGACGCCGCCATGGGTGGCTGGGGCCCTCCGCTGTCTGCCGTGGAAACGGCCACCCGATCTCTGGCGCACAACGTTCTATGCAAAGAGCGAAGCGAATCCAGAACCGGAGAGCGAGCAACCGCTCTTTACATCCAGCGCGGAAGAGGCTGCCGCCGGCTTAGAAAAACCGGTTAAAGGAAAATGCTCCGATTTCTGGAGCGCTCTGCGGAGTTGCGTACAGGCGGTGCAATCGGCCGCGTGCGGCGGACGCCAATTGATTGTCTATTGTCATGAAGATCCAGGGACTCCCGCCGATGCGAACGAGATAATTACAGCCGTGCAAATGGCGAATATCGCTGTAACCGCGATCGCCGGGATGTCCAATGAAACATTGGAGGATCTTTGCCGGCGTTCGCAGGGATGCTTTCGGATTGCGGAGACGAGCACCGTTGATCGCCATGTGGAAGAAGCATATCTTGCTTCGCTTTCGCGCTTTCTGATTTCGTATGGGCCGCTTGTTTCGGGGGGGCGCTCGCTCCAGATTCGGGTATTCGATGCGGCCGGCTGGGGGGAAACGACGATTACACTGTGACCGAAACGCTACGCGATGGCGTACAGGGTTTCGAAGCAGCCGGACAGGCGTTCGAGCTTCGATTCCAAACGCGCGCGGTCGCCAGGATCGGCGTTAGCAATCAGCAATAAGGGAGCAACTTCCAGGTAAATCTCTTCCGCGGCGGCACCATGGGTCCGTAGGCCAGCGTCTAAGCGCCGCTCAAGCCATGCAATGAGTTGGCGATCTGTGCGAGCCCTCAATTCCCTCAGTTGTCTCGTCTGTGCCCGGGTCATCATACCTATATAGACGATCCAAAACCTCGATTTGCTCACTTTGAGCGATGAATTTTTCAAGAATTTATTGGCGCTCGTGCGGGGTAAACGCAAAGTGCTGAAACGTAAGCGGCCCGGGCAGGTTCGCGTCCAAAGAAGTAGGGAAGTTCCCGATACTCTTTGCAATCGTGAATGACGAAATCGGCGAACTTGCCCGGCTCGAGTGAACCTATTTCGGCGCCGCGGCGCAAGCTATACGCGGCATTGATGGTTGCGGCCGAGATCGTTTCGGCTGGCGTCATCTTCATATGAGTACAAGCAAGCGATAGCGCCATGGGTATGGATGTGGTGGGAGATGAACCCGGATTAAAATCGGTCGCCAACACCACCGGCAGACCAAGTGCAATCATTTCGCGCGCAGCGGGGTAATGTGAGGAGCCGAGATTGTAGACGGATGCCGGCAGCAGAATCGGCTGGACTCGCGCCTTCTTTAAAGCTTTCCATCCATCGGAGGTGGTGGCCTCCAGGTGATCGGCAGTCACGGCGCCGACTTCCGCTGCGAGATGCGCGCCGGCGTCGGCGGTAAATTGGTCGGCATGCAGACGCAGCCCGAAACCGAGGTCGCTGGCAGCGTTTAAGACAGCCCGCGCCTGGGCGGGTGGGAAGACATTCGGTTCACAAAAGACATCGCAATACTCGGCCAAGCCTTCGGCTGCCACCGCGGGCAACATTTCACGAATCACCAACTGCACATATTTGTCGACGCGCCCGCGAAACTCATCGGGAATTTCATGCGCTCCGAGGAACGTGGGCACGTAGCGCAGGCGGCCGCGCGCGGCTAGTTGGCGTATGACGCGTAAGATTTTCAACTCGCTGTCGAGCGACAACCCATAGCCTGATTTGGCTTCGATGGTGGTGGTTCCGCCGCGCAAGAACCACTCGGTATAACGAGCGGCGGATTCGAGAAGCTCATCGGGCGCGGCGGCTCGAGTACGGCGTACGGTGGAGCGGATGCCCCCACCGCGCGCCGCAATCTCGGCATAGGTTGCGCCTTCCACACGCTGCTCGAATTCATCAGCACGGTTCCCGGCGAAAATAGGGTGGGTGTGGGCATCCACAAAGCCAGGCATGACGAGGCGTCCGCCGGCATCTACTATTTCCGCATCCCGCGGAATCGCGATTTCGGATGCAGGCCCAACGGCTTCGATGCGGCCATCGCGCGCCAGTAGAACGGCGTCTTCCACGATGGCTAATTCGCGCAATTCCGCGCCGATACGCGGGCGCGCCGGCCCTGCCAGTGTGACCAGTTGTTTGATGTTGACGCAAGCGAGCCTTTTGGGTTTTACAGACATGCCTCTTGCGATGCTAGCGTATAGACGATGCGCATAAAACGCGTCCTCGGCATTTTTGTGGCGGCGGTCATTGTCATTTATGTCGTGGATTACCTATCGGCGCGCTTCGGATTTCCCAATCATCGCGAGATTTACGGATCGGTGGTGGTGAAGCGAACGTACGCCGTACTGCAGAAGAGCAAGAAAGAGGAGTATTACTTTCTCCCCCCCGAGACCCAGACCTGCGTAAACGCGCTATTTCCTCATTTTGGCGTACCTCCGTGCTGGTATCTCAGGCGTCACCAGACCCAGCAAGTGCGGATGTAAGCGGCGTCGGGACCGCCTCATTCGTTAAGCAGGGACAAATCTCAATTAAGAACGTTAAGACTGCGGCCTTTGCGCAACTGGGCCGGGAATGCAGTCGTCTGGAAGCGGTGATACGGCAGTGGCGGCCGTCCCGACGGCGGCCACGATTTGATTCGAGAAAGGTAAAGCATGTTTATTCAACGACTGACTCAACTACTTACAGCAGCCGCGCTTACCGCGGCATTTCCCCTGGCGCAGACTTCCACCTCGACTGGAACCGTTACGCAAACTACCAACACGCCCGTTGTCGGGTTGGCCAGTTCCGAGACGGCGCAGATCAACGTGGTCAACGCCGCAGCGGCTTCGTCCAGCGGTACGGCGGCGTCCTGCACGGGGACGATTTCCTTCTTGAACGCGAGCGGGACGGCGATCGGAACGGCAACGTCATTCACGGTGGGGAGCGGTGTAATCAATTCGGTGAGCTTGCCATTTGCGAAGGTGGGCGTGACGGGGACGCGTACGGAAATTCGCGGCGTGATTACACACACGGTTACGTTGAACTCGGGTGTTCCGTGCTCGCTTGAGGCGACGCTCGAGACCTATGACACAAGCACTGGCGTAACGCACGTGTACCTATCGAACGTTGCGGCGGGCAATGTCCCGAACGGAGGCGGCGGGCCGGGAAGGTAGAGGATCGCGGACAGGCGGGATGCCTGTCCGCTCTTAGGACGATTCGCGGGCAGAGCGCGAGAATCGAAGGGCGGTATGCGTTTCGGAGAAGCGAGCGACTTTAGTATCCTTGAGGCCGGCCGCGCGGCCCGCTTCGATGACTTCGATTTCGCGAATGATTTGCACACCCTTGGGATATACCACCCAAATGGCGCCAGCCGGATTCAGCCGCATCTGCAATTGGGGGAGACGCGCGAGATCGCTGGTCTTTGACGCTGCGTAGAACAAGAGGTCGGCTTTGCCTTCTACGGTTGGCCCCGCTTGCCGACGGAATTCGGCATCGAAGCCGCCTTCGATCGCGATCGACATCCCAGGCTTCACGCCAAGTTTTTCGAAAAGCGTGGGGGGATGGAGAATCTTGTGTGCCCATTTTGCGGCTGCCGCGCCCAAGTCGAGTTCCGCGGGACCGCCGGGGAACTCCAGCCTCAGGACACCGTCCTGGGCCTCTACGGCAGTTAGATCGCGCAATGGTATTTTCAAACACTCGGCGCCGCGAAACAACACAAAATCGGTTTCGAGTTGAGCGCGGCCGGTTGAAGCACGTCCGCCTAGACGTAATTTGCAATCGCATTCCAGGCCCATACTACGCCTCGATTACCGGCTGTTCGCCGAACTTCGCGCCAAGATTTCGCAGGTATGCCTCGATGTTACTTGTGTAGCCGAAGGCAAAGCGCGAGAGGAAACGAAAGATTACGTTGTACACTTCGCCATCCTCGGTGACGCGCACATCGCACTCGTTGGCGGGCGCCGGCATGATCTCTACTGTCCAGGTTCCTCCAAACGGAAGCTTCTCATCGGCTATGCGGGTGACGCGACGCAAAGGCGAATCGTACAGCAATTCGAAGGCGATCTTCTGGCCGTGGGCGTCCTGCTCCCACCAGGATTTGCGGCCATTGAGGTCCGGCAGGGCGCCCGAAGCCTTCACATCGGGCCGCCAATCGGGCGGACCAGCCACCACCGTGTAGATTTCGAGCGGGGCGCGCTTGAAGCGCGCTTTGCGCGTCGCATGGTGTTTGACCGGCAACATCGCGCCGACTGCGGCCATTACAATCGCGGCTAAGGCCAGCAACGCCGCGATAAGAATCACCCACTTCATGCCGCTCCTTTCACAATGCGCTGGAGATCGCCCGATTCCACTAACTCGCGCGACGCTTCAGCTAGCCATTCGAGCCCGCGCAGGGCTTTACGCCGGCGCTGCTCATCGAGTTTGCCGAGCATGGCTGCGATGAGTTCCGGCTCGAGTACTTTTTGCTGCCGCTTGATGCGCACCCCCGCGGGCGTGAGCCGCAGATCGACGCGGCGCGCGTCCTGCTTACCGCGATCACGCCGTACGTAGCCTGCGCGCTCCAGCCGGTCGGCGGTCAGAGAGATGGTGGAGGCCGTCACTCCCATGTGCTTTGCGAGTTCCAGCATGGAAGTTCCCTCGACATCGTCGAGATGGTCGAGGATGCTGGCCTGATGGGCGCTTAATACGCTTTGGGTTTTCCGATCTCGTACATGGCGGCGGTGGCAAGCGAAGTAGATCTGAGGGTAGCAGCGGAGCACGGTTTCTACTTCGGCGCGGGACATGGGAAGGAGTCTATCAAATTATAGTTTGCTTTGTCAAAGCAAACTATTCGAGCGACCAGCAAAATTGGCGGCATGCGGAGGGGCCTGGCGCATTCTGTCCGTTCGTTAGTCAGCTCTTATCAATACGCTCGAAGATTTCGGCCATCGCGCGCATACGCCGGGCTAATTCCTGCGTCAGAGCGCCCGGCCGCATTCTCCAGCGCCAGTTTCCATTGGCAACCGCCGGCGTATTCATACGTGCTTCTCTGCCGAGGCCCAACACGTCTTGAGCGGGAAACAACACTGTCTCAGCCACAGAAGCCATGAGCGCGCGGATTATCGTCCAATTCATCTGGCTGCCATCGGTGGCGAGATAGTCGCGGGCGTGGGCTTTTTCCTCGGCGATATCCTCCGCGCTTCGCGTACTGTCGCCGCCCTGGCTCTTCCACCAGCCCATTACGGTGTCGTTGTCGTGGGTTCCGCTATAGGCCACCAGATTATGCACGTAGTTATGCGGCTTGAAGCTGCGCGCCTGATCGTCCTTGCCGAAGGCGAATTGCAGAATAGCCATGCCGGGAAAGTTGAACTGCTCGCGCAACGCCTCGACCTCAGGCGTGATTACGCCTAAGTTCTCAGCGATCACGGGCAGCGAGCCCAAGGCGCTCACCAGAGCGCGGAACAGATCGGCGCCAGGGCCTTTGACCCACTCTCCATGTTCGGCCGTGGGTTCGCTCGCCGGCACGGCCCAGTAGGCTTCGAAGCCGCGAAAGTGATCGATGCGCACGAGGTCGAACATGGTGAGGGCGGCGCGCATGCGCTCGATCCACCAGTGGTAGCCCTCGGCTTTCATTTTGTCCCAGTGGTACAAGGGATTGCCCCAGCGTTGGCCGGTGGCGCTGAAGTAATCGGGCGGAACGCCGGCGACGGAGGTGAAATCGAATAGCTCGGGATGTTCCCACGCGTCGGCGCTATCGGTGGCAATGTAGATCGGAAGGTCACCCATGATGCGGATGCCGAGGCCAGCGCAATAATCCTTCAAGGCGCACCACTGGCGGAAGAATTCGAATTGCAGGAACTGGTGAAACTCCATGGCCCATGGGTCAGGCTCCGCAGTGTTTTTCCATTCAGACCAGAGGCCTCCGCCGTTGGCCTCTTTGATGGCCATGAAGCGCGAAAATGAGGGCAACCAGACGGTATGCCGGCATACGAATGCGGCAAGCTCGTGATGGTCGGAAGGCGAGGCATTGGTGCGGAAACGTTCAAAGGCTTTTCGCAGTAACGCGTTTTTCCAAGGAATGACGTGTTCGAACTCGACTGTCTCAACTGGGAAAACGGGCGCGTCCGCAAGATCGGCCTGTTCCAGCCAGCCGCGCGCTATTAGCAGTTCGGGGCTGATGAGCAGCGGGTTGCCAGCAAAGGCGGAGAAAAGCTGATACGGCGACTCGCCGTATCCTACTGGTCCTAAAGGAAGAACCTGCCAAAGACGTTGGCCAGCCGCGGAGAGCCAATCGACGAAGCGGTAGGCCTCCTTGCCCAGATCGCCGATGCCGTAACGTCCGGGTAATGAAGTGGGATGGAGCAGGATTCCGCTGGCGCGTGAGGTCACCACTTAATTTTGCGAGAAATCTCTCCTTCAAAGCACTATCCCTCTAGAGCTATATGCGCGCCGCGATACTATTCAGCTGCGGTGGCCTGCTGTGGGCGCAAACGTCCGCTCCGCCGCCCGACCCGGCTTATGCAACACTCGCGCGCGCCTACGAGGCCTTGCGTACCCACGATTACGATACGGCGATCGGCAACTTTGTTAAGGGAATCGAAGCGGCTCCGAAGCGGAGTTCGATTCGCAAGGATTTGGCCTACACGTATTTGAAAATCGGCGAGAACATTCTGGCGCGCGATCAGTTCCACGAGGCGATGATGTTAGACCCCGCGGACACGCAGGTGGCGATGGAGTATGCCTTCCTTTGCTACGAGACAAAGGAACAGGCCCAGGCTCGACGGATTTTCGACCGCATACGGAAGTCCGGGAACGCGACAGCGGAGAAGGCATTTCAGAATATAGACGCGCCGTTAGCGGCGGGAATTGCGCGGTGGAAAAGCGCGATCGAGATGGGCGCGGACAATTTCAGCGCTCACTTTGAGCTGGCGACGCTGGCGGAACAGCGCGACGAGCTTGCACTGGCCGCGGAACATTACGAGAAGGCCTGGCGGCTGCTGCCCGACCGACGTTCGGTGTTGGTCGACTTAGGGCGCGTGTTGAAGGCTGCCGGAAAAGAGGCAAAGGCGAATGCGGCGCTGCTGGCGGCATCGCGCGGCGGGGAAACGCGCGCGGCGGAGATGGCGCGCGAGTTGTTGCCGGAACGTTACCCCTATGTATCCGAATTTCGAAGCGCGTTGGAGTTCGATCCTAAAAACGTTGCGCTTCGCCGCGAGTTGGGCTTCCTGCTGTTGCAGATGAGCCGCCCCGAGGAGGCGGAGCGCGAATTTCGCTTGCTGGCCGACCCGGCCCCAGGCGATTTGCTGGCGGTGGCGCAGCTCGGATTTCTGCTGTACAGCCGCGGCGAGCGGGCAGCGGCGACTCCGCTTTTTCAGCGCGTGCTCAATTCTAACGATGAGGACTTGGGGAACCGAGTGCGCGACGTGCTGCGGTTGCCGCACAAGATTATCGCGGGCGCTTCCGCGGAATCGGCGAACGAGTCCCGAACCATGGCCGAACGCAGCTTACAGGCCGGTTATATGAGGGACGCGCTGCGGTATTTCGAGAAAGCCATTGAAACCGACCCAGGCGATTACGCGGTGATGCTGAAACTGGGATGGGCGAATAACATTCTTCACCACGATACGCAGGCGTTTCATTGGTTCGACATGGCGCAGCGGAGTCCCGACCCAAACATTGCGCTGGAGGCAGCGCATGCGCGCAACAATCTGCGGCCAGAGGTGGAACTATTCCGAACCACGGCGTGGTTCTATCCGCTGTTCTCGACACGCTGGCACGATCAGTTCGGGTATGCCCAGGTGAAGACGGAACTGCGCTCACGCCTGCCGCTTAAGCCTTACGTGAGCGTGCGCTTCGTTGGCGATGCGCGGGAAACGTTGGGGACAACGCTTACGGGCGTGGCGCCGCAGTATCTTTCTGAAAATTCATTCATCGTGGCGGGGGGCGTGCGGACGGATCCGTGGCGGGGCCTCACGGGCTGGTTTGAGGCCGGGTCGGCGATGGGTTTCGTAACCGGACACATGCTGCCAGACTTCCGGGGAGGGATCAGCGCAATACGCAGCAAAGGGGCGCTGCTGACGTCGGGGATGAGGGGGAGATTCGCGGACACGACGCTGGATGCGATCTTCGTCAGCCGCTTTGGGAACGACTGGCTGGCGTATTCGCAGTCGCGGGTGGGGTATACCTTCGGGCCGCCTGCGATGAGGAATCAGCTTTACTGGAGCGTGAACGCGACCGTGGACAGCCAGCGGCAGGCGTGGGCGAATTTTATAGAGACGGGTCCGGGCATACGGCTGCGGACGGCGGCGATGCCGCCGAGCATGTATGTGACGGTGAACCTATTGCACGGGGGGTATCTGCTGAATCAAGGCGGGCTGCGGAGAGCGAATTTCAATGACTTGCGGCTGGGGGTTTGGTATGCGTTCACGCGGTGAGAGCGCGCTGCTTCGACTGCCGGCGCTGCTGTTCCTACCACTGTTCGCGTCCGCCGGAGAGCTGCCTTACTTCCAGGTGTTAGCGCGCGACGCCGGCTCATGGCCACAAATCTTTTCTTCTGTTGGCTTTCAGGCACAGGCCAATGCGCATGTTTTTGTGGCGCGGCCAGGAACTCCCGCGGGGGCGACTTGGGCGGGGCGTGTCGAGAAGGGAGCGATTCTGGTGTTGGAGGGCGAATCGCCGCTGGCCGAATCGTTTGGATTCAAGCGCGGCGGGAAGACGGTTCGCACTACCAGCTTGCGCGACGTGCATCGACCAACGCTGCCCATCATTTGGGAGAAGGCGCTGGAACTTCCAGTGATGGACTTGCCGGCGGGCGCGACAGTCTTCACTCGCGAACGCTGGACCAGCGCGCCGATGACCGCGGGCATCCGACGCGGCGCGGGCGCGGTGCTGTGGATTGCGGCGGCTCCTGGGGAGCGAGGGTACGAACGATTCCCTTACATCCTCGACGCACTCATGGATCTGGGGCTGGAAGCGCCGTTTCAGGGATCGAGGCTTTGGGCCTTCTTCGACTCCTCTTACCGCTCGCGCGTGGACCTCGATTATTTTGCGGCGCGCTGGCGCAAGTCTGGCATCGCGGCGCTGCATGTGGCGGCGTGGCACTTTTACGAACGCGACCCGGAGCGCGATCAATATCTGCAAAAGCTGATTGAAGCCTGCCATCGCGAAGGGATTCTGGTCTACGCATGGCTTGAATTGCCGCACGTGAGCGAGAAGTTTTGGGACGACCATCCCGAGTGGCGGGAAAAGACGGCGGTGCTGCAGGACGCGCAACTCGATTGGCGCAAGTTGATGAATCTCACGAATCGCGATTGCTTCCGCGCGGCGTCGGCGGGCGTGAAGGCGTTGATCTCCCACTTTTCGTGGGATGGGGTCAACCTCGCCGAGTTGTATTTCGAATCGCTCGAAGGCATGGGCAATCCCTCGCGCTTTACGCCGATGAACAATGACGTGCGCGCGGAGTTCCGCGCCAGCGCGGGGTTCGACCCAATCGAACTGTTTGACGCGCGCAAAGACGATGCGTCGCGCAAGACCTTTCTCGAATTTCGCGCGGATCTGGCGCGCCGGATGCAGGAGGAATGGCTGGGCGAGTTGGAAGGTCTGCGGGCGAAAAGGCCGGATCTGGATTTGGTCTTGACGCATGTCGACGACCGGTTTGACCTGGGAATGCGCGATGCCATTGGAGCGGACGCCGCGCGCGTGTTACCGCTGCTCGACAGCCACGCGTTTACCTTCCTGATCGAGGACCCGGCGACGGTTTGGAATTTGGGGGCGCAGCGTTACCAGGCGATCGCGGAGAAATATCTGCCGCTGACGCCGCATCGCGAACGACTGGCGGTGGACATTAATATCGTGGATCGGTACCAGGACGTGTATCCGACTAAGCAACAGACGGGCACGGAACTATTCGAGTTGGTGCACAGCGCGGCGGCGAACTTTTCGCGCGTGGCGCTGTATTTTGAAAACTCGCTGTTGACGCCGGATCTGCCGTTGTTGCCCTCGGCCTCGGCCGCGGTTTCACGCATTGAGCGTAACGGCGCCAAATTATCGGTGGATTCGGCGAGCGGCGTGGGAGTGCCTTGGAAAGGGGCTGCGATGGTGGATGGGCGACTGTGGCCGGTAGCGGATGACTCCACAGTGTGGCTGCCGGCGGGCTCGCATACGGTGGAACCATCGCCTTTACATCTTTCGTCGCGATTGCTGCGGCTGAACGGGGACTTGAAATCGGCGCGGGTTCTTTCCGACGAGCGAGTTGAATTTTCTTATCAGAGCGCGGCGCATGCGATCGCGGCGTTCGACAGGGCGCCGCGCGAAGTTCGCGTGGATGGAGTTTCGGTGTCAGCAGAATCGGCGGGCGTCAACGCGTTGTTGCTGCCTCGGGGCGAACACTTGGTGTCGGTGGGATTTTAGCTTCTGGGGAAGTCGAGGGAGTCAGAATGTGGAGGCGCTTCGCGCCGGCCTACGCGTGGCGTACGGCTTCCATGGGATCGACACTTAGCCATGGACGGGCGGAGAGATAGGCTATGAGGAGCGAGAGCGCTAGCATGGCTGTGGCTATGGGGGCGAGAACGGTCCATTCTACGGGGGCAATGCCGTAGAGTTGCGAACGGAAGCCGACGGTGGCGGCGATTCCTAGGAGGATGCCTATCGCGACGCCTGAACCGGCCACTAATGCGGTTTCGCGGAGAACCATTCGCAACAGTTGCCATCGGCGGGCGCCGAGCGCGACGCGAATTCCGAGTTCTTTTTTGCGCTGCCCTACTGAATAGGAGATGGCGCCGGCTAGTCCTAAGACGGCTAGCAGAAGGCCGAGGGCGCTCAAGATGGCGACGCCCCAGGCGATGATGCGTTGGCCGAGCAAACTGAATTCACTCCACTGCTCGAAGGTAACGGGCTGAACCATAACCTTGAGTCCGAGGCCACGCATTGCCTTGGCAAAGGAGCCAACCCAAAGTTTGGGGTCGCCCTTGGTTCGCGCAATTACGCTGACGCCGCCGCGATAGTTCTGGCTGAGTGGGTAATAGAGGAACGGTTGCGTGGGTTCGTCGATATCGTCGTACTTGCCGTCGGCGGCCACACCTACAACGAGGACCTGATGCGCGGGCTTTCCGGCCATCAGGGTCTTGCCTACCGGATCCTTTCCCGGCCAGAAATCTTGGGCCATCTTGTGGTTGACCACGGCGACGGGCTGCCCCTTTTCGATGTCGGAGGCATTGAAGGCGCGGCCCGCAAGGAGCCGAATGCCGAATGTTGCGAAGTAGGCTGAGTCAACCACCGTGTGGGCGACGGAGAGAGTCTTCGAACTATCAGGAAGTTGTACGGGAAGTTGAGAGTATCCGAAGAGCGGCAAATCCCAAGCGAGAGTAACCGATTCGACGCCCGGCAGCGCGGCTGCGGCGCGGCGCAGAGTTTCGTGGAGTTCCCGGCCACGTGCTTCTTCGTTGTAACCTTCCGCCTCCGCGAAGACGTTCAGGGCGACCAGATTGCGTGCGGAAAAACCGGGGTCGGCGTGGCGCAGGTTGTAGAGATTGCGCTGGCACAGGCCCATGCCGACCAATACCAAGGTGCAGACTGACACCTGAGTAACTACCAAGGCGTTGCGGCGGAAGCTCTTGCGCGCGCCGCCGATGACGATTTCGCTGGTGAGGACTTGCGCGATCTGCGGCGAGGAGGCGTAGAGCGCGGGCGCGAGGCCCGTGGCAATGGTCGCGATGGCGATGAGCGCGAGGGTAAATACGGCGACGGCGCCATCGAGGTGCAGGGGCGCCGCGAACGAGACAGAGCCCCACATGGGAAAGACCAAGGTGAAATTGGCAAAGTGGGCGGCCACGACAGCGGCGAGGCCGTACCCCAACGCGCCGCCGGCGACGCAAAGCAACGCGCTCTCCTTGAGAAACTCGCGGATCAGACGGCCGCGCTGGGCGCCGAGGGCGAGTTTGATAGCGGCTTCCTGGCGCCTGCCGACAGCGGCGGCGAGCAAGAGATTTGCTACGTTGGCGCAAGCGATCAGCAGGACGAGCAGCACCAACGCCATTAGAATGGCGGTCATCCACTCCAGGTCGGGAATTGCATCGGGAGGTAGAAGCGTAGCGCGAGTGACGACGGCGGAACGTCCCTTGTCCTCTTTCGGAAACGCGGAGGCGAGTTGCCCGGAGAGAGCTGTCATTTCTGCCTGCGCTTGTGAGCGCCTCACTCCCGGTTTGAGACGAGCGATCAGAACCAGGGGGCGCTCGTCGCGTTCGGTGAACCACGAATCCTGGCCTTGGTTTTCCAGGTTGGTAAACAGATCGCCGTTTATGCCATAGAGCCCGCCGGTGAACTCTTTCGCCGTAACCCCGACGATGAGGCGGCCCGCTACGGTCTTGCCGACAATATGGCGATCGGAGCCGAGACGCTTCCAACAGGACCATGTCATCACGGCAGGAGCCCCGGTGCTGTGATCGTCGCCGGGGGCCAAGAAGCGCCCCAGAAAGGGCCGGAGTCCCATGACAGCGAAGTAATTCTCGGAGACGGGTCTGGTAACCACCTTTACTTCGCGGCCTTCGAAGTTTTTGTCGTCGTTCAGACCTACCGAGGTGGGCGTGGCCGCGATGTCGGCGAAGACGTGGTTATGCTCTCGATAGTATCGGTAGTCGGGATAGGAGAAATGGCCGATGGCTTCGGAGGGCGCGCGGGAATAGATCATGACCAGGCGATCGGGCGCGGCGCCGGCGGGAGGCAGAATAAGCACGGTGTTGGAAAGGCTGAGCCCGAGAACGCCCAGCGCCATGGCGATGGAAAGGGATAAAACAGAAATCGCGGTGAGGACCCAGTAGCGCCGCAGAGTGCGTGCCGACCGCAGGATCATGAACATGACGGGTCCATTGTGGCACGCGATGGACCAACACGCAAAGCTATGCGAAATCAAATGGTAGCGAGTACCCAGGAGTGGCTACGTGGTATCGGGTGGGCGCGGTACTCACGGTGGAAAGCGCCGCGCGAAAAACTACTTTCCACCCATCATGGCCTGCTGCAGCGCCTGCAAAGTCTGGTCCGATCCGGAAAGCAAGTTTGTTGGAAAGCGCTTGTAACTCAGAATGTTGCCATAGATCGTGCTTTCCTGGCTGCGATTCAGAGCGAGACCGGCGAGATACTGTAAGCGTAGATTCCAATCGCGATTGATCTCGGCGCCTTGTAACCACGGCTTAAGGTCGGAATCCTGTCCCGCGTAGACACTCAACAAACCAACTGCGTTGCTGAACCCAACGTCGCGCAGGGATTGCGCCACACGGGAATACTGGGGGCTCGAAAGCTTGGCCTCGATTTGATCGACGTCTACGCGCGACGGCGTGGCCTGACCTAACAGGAACACGTCGTAGCCGCCGCCGCTGAGCTCATTGGCCCAGATGGAGCCACCTGGGAATACGTCGAAGAATGTGGCGATTTCACTCTTCACCGTCTCCTCATCACTCTCATAGAGAGGCACCCACTGGGTTACTATGCCGCCAGGATTCAGGTGATCTTTGACCATCTGAAAATACTCCTGCGAATAGAGAGTCGCACTGCCCTTTACCCATGGATGAATCGGGTCGGAGGTAATGATGTCGAACTTCTCCGGTGTAGTTAGGACGAAGTGCCGCGCGTCGTCGTAGTAAATCTGCGTGCGTGGATCGTTCTTGACGTTGTAGTTCTCTTGCCCGAAATACTTGGTGGCGGTGGGAGGAATCAGCGGCTCCATCTCGCAAATGGCGATGCGCTGAATGGTGGGATGGGGCACGAACGATCCGGCGGTTACGCCGGCGCCGAAGCCGACAATGAGGACTGACTTCGGGTTCGGGTGAAACAGCGCCGGCATGTGTCCTAAGAGGCGCTGCAGGCGCATGTCGTAGGTTTCAGTGGAGGCTTCCACCTTGCCGCTGACGTGGAATTGAATGGCGCCATCGTCCCAACGAGAAATGGCAATCGAGGAGTTGATCCCTTCGCCGGTGTAGAGAATCTGCGAGCGACCCATGTTGATCATGATGCGGCGGCCGTAGGCGATCAACTCAGGCGGCACGGCGGGAATCTTCATGGCTATGAATAGCGAGATACCCATGGCGGCGACTACGCCCACCATGCCGAAGATTGTCTTGGAGCGAAGGACGAGCGGTCCTAAGACAACCAGCGCGCCTAATGCGGCGAGGATGACTAAAGTCTTCTCCGCGCCTTCGGTTCCGATGGCCGGTACAAGGAAAAGGCTGAATGCCAGGGCGCCGAGAATGGCGCCGCCGGTGTTTGCGGCATAGGTGCGGCCCACGAGAATGGACGATTCCTCGCCCGGACCCGCGGCGGCGGCAAGGGCCAGCGGGAAACTGGCGCCCCACAAGAGCGCAGGCGGCAAGATGCTCCAGATTACGCGCACCATATCAATCTGGAATGTATACAGCGGATCGGAAGAGAGTAGCGGATTCACCGGCCAGTAGGGCACGAACTGCGCGATCATCAGGGCGGACCACGTGATTCCGGCGACGAGCAATAGCTGACAGATCCCTAGCGCCGCCGCGGGACGTGCGCCGCGACCGGCGAGCGCGCCCACCCAACTGCCGATGGCGAGACCTACCAGGAAGACCGCCAGAATAATGGAGAACGTGTAGACAGTGGCCCCGAGGAGGAGGCTGAGGAGTCGCGTCCAGACGACTTCGGCTCCGAGGGCAGTCGCGCCCGAAATGGCGATGGCCAGGTACACCGAGCCCGCGCCGGCGGACCATGATGCGCGCTTGGTTTCCCCGGGCGAAACCGGCGCGTGCTCGGGCGTTTGTTTAGCAAGCGCGAAGCTGAAAAGCGCTACCGCGATATTGATGGCCGCCGCCACGAAGGTGGTGGAGGTCATGTTGGAAACACGCAACAAATAGAATCCGGCAAGCAGGCAGCCTAAAACAGCGCCCACGGTATTGCCGCCGTAGAGCAAACCAAGCCACGAAACGCCGCGCGGGGTGGCTTCAATCCATCGCGCGATGGCCGGCAGCGAAGCGCCCATCAAGATGGTAGGGGGCAACAGGCAGATGGCGCAGACGGCCGCGCGGAAGATGATGGAGGGCAGGCCATGAGTCACCGCGGAAGCGTAGATAGAATCCACCAGCGGGATCATCAAGAGTTCGAGAATGCCGCAGAGGCCGATTCCAACTTCGATGCGCGCATATGCGCGCAAGGGATGCATCGGATGCTTCGCCAGATAGCGCGGCAGCATCAGACTGCCGATACACAGGCCACCCATGAACGTGGCTAGCAGCACGCCGAGGGAAACGGTGGTCGAGCCGATCACCAGTTGCAGAAGCTGATACCAAACGATCTCGTAAATTAAGGCCGAGCATCCACTGCCGGCGAATAAAATCAGCAGCCACGGCAACGTGCGGGATGCGTCGAAATTTTCTTTTGAATTCATCAAAGGGCCTGCGCCAACCTTCAGAATCACCGAATCATAGCATCTGGCGGATATTGGAGGGACGAATTGTGGACGAGCACGGTTACTTGCAGACGCGCTCCCGCTCCTTTACGCAATCGTGATATCCGGCTGGCTGCCGAATGATTCCACTCGGCGGCGGCGTACCGCACGATGGCATCGGCGCTACGGATACTGACAGAGACGTGGAGCGCGGAGGCCGGAAAATTGGGGCTGTGATGACGGCGCCCTCGGGGATCTTGGGCGACATGATTCCCGCGCCGGCGGCGAAGAAGGTGATGACGGCGCGGGATTCGCGATGGAGTTCAGGGTTCCATCCTGATTGAGGGCGGCGGCTTGGCCGTGCCCTGTTCAACTGGCCGTGAAGAGGCGGGAACGGCGGCGGCAACAGGCATCGTGATGCGGCCGTACGATTGGCCCTTGGATGATGCTGCCGAAGATGCTTACGATCTCACCCGGTGCGACGGTTCCGAGAGGGCAAGAGGATGTGTTGCCCGCGGCAAAGCTGGGGCCGTTGAGTACGCAAGCGCGAAATCGGGGCGGCCCGCGAAGGCATCGCTTGGGCCGGAGGCATACGCAGTCTGCGCGGCGGTTCCGTTGAGATAAGTAGCGTAGGAAAGAAGGGGGGGAACGGCGAGGGCTGACTGGGAAATTAGCAGGGCAGGCCATAAGAAACGATGGCCTGCCCCACGGAAAATGCGCACAACTTACTTCTTCTTGGTATCCTCTTCGGGCTCTTCACCCTCTTCGGGCTCGCGGCCTTCCCGCTGCGCTTTGAGCCGCTCTTCACGGCGCTTGGCGCGATCGGCGGCGCGCTTCACCAGCTCGGAACCGACCAGTTCAATCATGGCCTGCTCCGCGCCATCGCCCTTGCGAGGTCCAAGCCGCGTGATGCGGGTGTAGCCACCATTGCGCTGACCGAAGCGGGAGCCCAGGGTATCGAACAGCTTCTGGACCGAAGCCGGCGTCAGCAGGAACGCCGCCGCCTGGCGGCGCGAGTGCAGCGTACCAGTCTTGGCAAGAGTAATCATTTTTTCCACCAGCGGGCGGACGGCTTTCGCCTTAGGTACGGTGGTGATGCAGCGCTCTTCCAAAATCACACTGGTGGTGAGATTGCGAAGCAGCGATTGGCGGCTGTCGACGGGCCGCTTGAGTTTGAAGCCGGCAACTTTGTGTCTCATGGATTATTCGCCGATCTGATCCTGATCGTTGTCGTCGTAGGCGCTGTAATCCGGCACTGAACCGGGCGCGGGAGCGGGCGGCGCGACCAGACGGCCGTGCGCGTCGATGCGCATACCGAGGCCGAGGCCCATGTTGGCAAGGATTTCCTTGATTTCATTGAGCGACTTGCGGCCGAAATTCTTGGTGCGCAGCATTTCGGCTTCGGTCTTTTGCACCAATTCGCCGATGGTCTGGATATTCGCGTTCTTGAGGCAGTTGTAAGACCGTACGCTCAATTCGAGCTCTTCCACCGAACGGTTGAGCACTTCATTCATCTTGTCCATGCCGCGCTCGGAAATCTCTTCCGTTTGCTCGGGCACTTCCTCGAAGTTGATGAAGATGGTCATGTGGTCTTTGAGCAGCTTGGCCGCATAGCCAATAGAATCCTGCGGCGAAACGGCTCCGTTGGTCCAGACCTCAAGAGTAAGTTTGTCGTAATCCGTCATTTGGCCCAGGCGAGCGGCTTCGACGGCGAAGTTTACTTTGCGGACGGGCGAATGGACGGAATCGATGGGGATGTAACCCAGAGCAAGATCTTCATCGAAGTTCTTGTCGGCGCTGACGTAACCACGTCCCGCCTTGAGTCGCATTTCAATGGTGAGGCGGCCGCCTTCGGAAACGGTAGCGACATGGACGTCGCGGTCGAGTACTTCGACGTCGGCGTCGGTTTCGATCTGGCCGCTACGGACGTCGCCGGGTTTATCGATCGTCAAGCGCACGGTTTTGATGCCGTCGCCCATGATCTTGAACGGAATTTGTTTCAGGTTAAGAATGATATCGGTGGCGTCTTCGACCACGCCCGGAATGGGGCTAAATTCGTGCTCGACGCCTTCAATACGTACCGCGGTGATAGCGGCGCCCTCAATCGAGCTCAGAAGGACGCGGCGCAGGCTGTTGCCAATGGTGGTGCCGAAGCCGCGTTGAAACGGCTGGGCGGTAAACATGCCATACCGCTCGGTAAGAGTTTCGGTATTGGCTACAAGACGCTTAGGTTTCTGGAAGCCCTTGAACATAAATCTCCTTGGGAATCAGAAGTCAGAAGTCAGTAGTCAGAATGCGAACCGTTATGTCTGGATTCGATTCTGACTACTGCCTTCTGACCCTGACCTCCTCTTTCTTCTTACTTCGAGTACAACTCGACGATGAGCTGCTCGTTCAATTGGATCTGCACCAAGTCACTGCGTTGCGGCAGGCTTGTAATACGCCCTTTTAATGCTTCCCGGTCGACATCGATCCAGTTCGGCGCGGGCGCGTGGGCGGTGGCGTCGCGAGAGGACAGGATGGCCGGATTGTTTTTGCTGGATTCACGTATGGAAACGACGTCGGCGATTTTGACTTGGGCGGACGGGATATTGCACTTACGTCCATTGACGTCGACGTGACCATGGCGAACGATTTGTCGCGCCTGGGCGCGGCTGGCGCCGAAACCCATGCGGTAGATGACGCTATCCAGGCGGCGCTCAAGGCCCGACATCAGATTTTCGCCGGTGATGCCTTTGGCATGCGCAGCCTTCTCATAGGCTCCACGGAACTGAGCTTCCAGGACGCCATAAATGCGGCGCACCTTTTGCTTTTCGCGAAGCTGCAGGCCGTAACCCTGGATCTTCTGTTTACGGTCTTTGCCATGCTGCCCGGGAACGAAATTGCGCTTTTCGATGGCGCACTTCTCGCTATGGCAGCGGTCGCCCTTCAGATAAAGCTTCATGCCCTCGCGCCGGCATTGCCGGCAGACCGGGCCAATATATCTTGCCAAGTTCTCTCTCCTTACCTTTCCCTACTCAGGTGCGGTTTACAGCCATTGGCTGGCCTTCGTCCCGCTTCTATAACTAGCCGCCGATGGACGCAGATAAACGCCGATAAGCAAATTTGGTTTTATCGGCGTTCATCTGCGCTCATTGGCGGCCAATACTCAAACTCTCCGCTTTTTCGGCGGTCTGCAGCCGTTATGCGGAATGGGCGTTACGTCTTTGATGGCCCGTACTTCGATGCCGGCGGTGGATAGCGCGCGGACTGCCGATTCGCGGCCGGAACCGGGTCCGCTGACGCGGACTTCCACAGTTCGCAATCCGCTTTCACCGGCTTTGTTAGCTGCCGTGAGAGCCGCCTGCTGCGCTGCGAATGGGGTACCTTTACGCGATCCGCGGAAACCCAGCGAACCGGCGCTCGACCACGAAATCGTGTGGCCTTCCTGATCGGCGATGGTGACGATGGTGTTGTTGAACGTCGCCTGGATATGAACGACGCCCGAGTGGACGACGCGCTTTTCCTTCTTCTTAAAACTCTTCTTCTTGCCGGTCTTAGCGGGCGCTTTAGCCATACTATGTCTTCCCCGTCGCCTTCTTTTTGTTCGCTACGGTGCCGCGGCGCGGTCCCTTGCGGGTGCGCGCATTGGTGTGCGTACGCTGTCCCCGCACCGGAAGACTACGCCGGTGGCGCAATCCGCGATAGGAGCCCATCTCGATGTGACGCTTGATGTTCATCGAGATTTCCTTGCGGAGGTCGCCTTCCACGGCGCCTTCCTCTTCCAGAATCTGGCGGACGTGGTTGACTTCGTCCTCGCTGAGATCCCGAATTTTCTTGTCGAAGTCGATCCCGGCCCGGTGGAGGAGCGATTTGGAACGGGTGCGGCCGACGCCGTAAATATAAGTCAACCCGATCTCAGCCCGCTTGCCCGGGGGAAGATCCACGCCTGCGATACGCGCCATACGGTTATCCCTGCCTCTGTTTGTGTTTCGGAATTACGCAGATGACCCGCACTACGCCTTCGCGATGGATCACCTTGCACTTGTCGCAAATCTTTTTGACTGACGCTCGTACCTTCATTTCAAACCCCTACGGCCTGGTCAACACCCACGGCCCATTTTCCGTAACAGCGATGCAGTGCTCGAAGTGGGCCGAATTCGACCCGTCCTTGGTGACCGCTGTCCACTTATCCTTCAAAACCATCGTCTCCGGTCGGCCTGCGCTGACCATCGGCTCAACCGCCAGAACCATTCCCGGCTTTAGCCGGGGATTTTCGTTGCGCCGGTCCACGTAATTGGGAACCTGCGGTTCTTCGTGCAACTGGGTGCCGATGCCATGACCCACAAACTCCCGCACGATCGAAAACCCGTTCGATTTCACGTGCTGCTCAACCGTACTGCAAACATCGAACAACCGGTTGCCGTTTCGAACACGGCCAATGGCGAGTTCGAGCGACTCCTGCGTCACTCGCAGCAACTTCTTGACTTGCTCGCTCACTTCGCCTACGGGAACGGTGGTAGCCGAATCGCCGTAATAGCCTTCCAGTTTCACGCCCGTGTCGATCGAAAGGATGTCACCCTTCTTCAGGGTCCGCTTCGCATTCGGCATCCCGTGGATCACCTCGCTATTGACCGAGGTGCACAATACAAACCGGTAAATCTCCCCCGCCGCCGGGACGTAATAACCTTTGAATGCCGGACGCGCGCCGGCATCGGAGATCATCTTTTCCGCCGCCACTTCCAGATCCCAGGTGGAGCAGCCTTCGACGGCCATCTCCTTCAGACTCTCCAGAATCCGATAAACCAACAGACCGCTGCGACGCATTTTTTCGAGTTCAGCGGGCGTCTTGCGAACGATCATGGCAGTCTATGGCCTGACAAATCTTTTCAAAAACTATTTGCGGTGGATCCGTCGAAGCATCCACCTCTAACAGTCGCCGTCCGGCGGCGCGGTAAAAATCCAAAACCGGGCGCGTCTGGCGCTCGTAAGCGCTCAATCTCTGGCGAATCACGTCTTCGCGGTCATCGTCCCGGATCATTAGCTTTGTACTGTCCAAATCGCACAACTCATCCACCTTCGGGGGCTTGGTGGCAAGGTTGTAAAGCGTTCCGCACAGAGGACAGACGCGGCGCCCAGTCAATCGAGCAATAATACTATTGTAATCCACCGCGAGGTGGATCACCACTTCAGCAATACCCCGTTGATCCAACCAATGGTTCAGATGCGCGCCCTGGTCGACCGTCCTTGGATATCCATCCAAAATAAAGCCTTGCACAGCGTCGGCCTGGCTCAAGCGCTCTTCCACCATCTGGTTGACCAGCCCATCGGACACGAGTTCGCCCGAATGCATCAGGGCCGCAGCCCTGCCCATCTCCATACCACCCCGGATCCGTTCACGCAGCATGTCACCGGTCGAGACATGCGGAATTTGCAGGCGCTGGGTTAGCAGCTTCGCCTGGGTGCCTTTACCGGAACCGGGCGATCCAAACAGAACGATCGCCATCACAGATTATTTTTAAGTACGCAGGAGCGGTTGGCCTGGTAAGGCACCGCCGGGCAAACTCGGCCCTGGCTGCGTCCCCGCGTTTCCGCGGAACTCTCCCTTCCCAATTAGACCTAGCTCCTTCTTCCGCGGATGCGACCCGATCGCGGGGTGAATCCTTCGTAGTGGCGCATAATGAGCTGCGCCTCGATCTGATTGATGGTATCCATGGCGACGCCGACCACGATTAACAGCGAGGTACCGCCGAAGTAGAAGGGAACGCCCAATCCGTCAAGAATCGCACGCGGGAAGTGCGCGTCGATGAAACCGCCGACGACTGGCAAGTGCTGCAGCTTGACGCCGACCATCATGATGGTGGGAATCAAGCAGAGAATCGAGAGATAGATGCCGCCCACCACTGTGATCTTAGTGAGGACGTTGTTCATGTAGTCCGCAGTGTTGCGGCCCGGCCGGATACCGGGAATGAAGCCGCCGTACTTACGCATGTTGTCGGCCGCCTCATTCGGATTAAAGATGATGGAGACGTAGAAGAAACAGAAAAAGATAATCCCCACGACAAACATCAGGTAGTACATGGGCTCGCCCGTCCTGATGCTATTTAACGTGTTCATCATCCAGGGCACGTTCTTCACCCAGGTGAGTTGAGTCAGCGTCTGCGGGAACGCCAGGATCGATGAAGCGAAGATGACCGGGATGACGCCGCCGGCATTGACCTTCAGCGGCATATGGGTCGACTGGCCGCCCATTACGCGCCGACCGATGACGCGTTTGGCGTACTGGACGGGAATGCGGCGTTCCCCGCGCTCGACGAGCACAATGAACGCAACTACCGCGATCATCATGGCAAGCAACAGGATGAGAGTAATGGCGCCCCATTCGTGCGTCACAAAGACGTTTTGATACATGGATCCAACAGCATGGGGCAATCCAACGACAATGCCGGTGAAGATGATCAACGACATGCCATTGCCAACGCCACGCTCACTGATCTGCTCGCCAAGCCACATGATGAATGCCGAGCCGGTGGTAAGCGAAAGAACCGTGAGCAAGATAAAGCCGATGCCGGGACTGAGCACAATGCCCTGTTGCGCCGCTTCCAGGCCCTTGGCGATGGTGGCCGATTGGATGACGGAAAGGATGATGGTGAGGTAGCGTGTCCACTGCGTGATTTTCCGCCGTCCCAGCTCGCCTTCTTTTTGCAGCTTTTCGAGCGTGGGAACCACCACCGTCAACAATTGCAGGATGATCGACGCGGTGATGTAGGGCATGATACCCAAAGCGAAAACGGTGAACCGCCGAATGTTACCGCCGGCGAACAGATCGAAGAATCCGAAGATGGAGCCTTGAGCAGAACCGAAGAACTGCTCCCATTTCATGGTGTTGATGCCGGGCGCCAGCACCTGGCTGCCGAGGCGGTACACGGCGAGTAGCCCAAGGGTGAACATGAGCCGCTTGCGCAGATCGGGTACGCGAAAGATGTTCGCGAAGGCTTCAAAAAACTTCTGAACCATGGTTCCCTTCGTTTTCCGCCGTTACTCTTGCGCGGGGGCGCCTATGGTCTGCGCCGTGCCGCCAGCCTTCTGGATCTTTTCAATCGCCGATTTTGAAAACTGGTGCGCTTCCACTGTGATCTTGCGCGTCAACTGGCCGGTTCCCAGAATCTTGAGGCCATCCTGGAGCTTCTTGATGACGCCGAGCTCCACCAGACGATCGACATTGAATGTGTCGCCTTCCAGCTTTTCGAGCTTATTGAGATTGACGACGGCGAAATGCTTTTTGAAAATATTAGTGAATCCGCGCTTCGGCAGACGGCGATGGAGCGGCATCTGGCCGCCCTCGAAACCGCGTTTCTGACTGAAGCCGGAAATGGAACGCTGCCCCTTGGCGCCGCGCGTGGAGTATTTACCCGTGCCCGAGCCCATGCCGCGTCCTACGCGTTTGCGAGCTTTTACCTGGCCGGCTGGGGGTTTGATGTCGCTTAAATTCATCTTGAATCCTTCTATTGGACGCAGGGCCGCAAACACGCAGAGAAAACTCTGAAGTTGGCCGGGCCTCTGAGTCTCGTCAAATCATTACTCCACGATTGCCAACAAGTGCGGAACCTTTTTTACCATACCCCGAAATTCGGGCGCGTCGGGGCGAACTACAATCTGATTCAACTTGCGCAATCCGAGGCCCTTGACAACCCGTTTGTGCTTTTCGGGCGTGCAGATGGGGCTGCGCACCAGTTTGATTTTGATGGTTCCGGCCATTACAGTTTCTCCATCGCCAGGCCGCGCATTTCCGCTACCTGAGCCTTGTCGCGGAGCGACTCGAGCGCCACAATGGTGGCCTTCACTACGTTGTGGGCGTTACGGCGTCCGATGGATTTGGTCAGTACGTTGGGTATGCCGCAGGCCGTGATGACGGCGCGCACGGCGCCACCAGCGATAACGCCGGTTCCGGCCGCGGCCGGCTTCAACAACACCTGCGAACTGGCGTAGCAGCCGAGCACCTGATGCGGAATGGTGGTATCGAGGACGTTCACCTTGCGCAGGGTCTTCTTGGCCGCTTCGATTCCTTTGCGAATGGCGGAAGGAACTTCCTTTGCTTTGCCTACGCCGTAGCCAACCACTTTCGCCGACGGATCGCCAATCACGACCAGCGCCGAAAAGCTCATGTTCTTGCCGCCCTTGACTACCTTGGTGACGCGATTGATGGCCACCACCTGCTCTTTCAGGTTCAGGTTGGCCGGATCGATCCGTTTGACTTGCGTTGGCATTAAAACTCCAGTCCAGCTTCCCGCGCGGCATCGGCCAGCGCCTTTATGCGGCCATGATACTGATATCCGCCGCGGTCGAACACAACCTGCTTAACGCCCTTTTCCTTGGCGCGCTCAGCCACCAGCTTGCCGATGGTCTTAGCCGCCGCCACATTGCCGCCGTTGGTCTTGGCGCCTTTATCCACCGAGGAGGCGGAGACCAGGGTCTTGCCTGCGACATCGTCGATGACCTGCGCGTAGATGTGCGCCACGCTGCGGAATACAGCGAGGCGGGGACGCTCGGTTGTCCCGCGCAACTTGCGCCGAATGCGCACGTGAATGCGCTTGCGGATCTCTTTCTTTTCGATCTTACGAATCATTTACCACCCGCCCCGGTCTTGCCAACCTTCTTGCGCAACGCTTCGCCCGTGTATCGAATACCCTTGTTCTTGTAAGGATCGGGCTTACGGAGAGCGCGAATGTTTGCCGCCACCTGCCCGAGAAGCTGACGGTCATAACCGCTCAACACAATCCGGCCCTGCAGGTTCTGGATTGAACTGCCAGCTACCTTGTCGACTTTCATGTCGACGCCATCGGGCAGCAGCAACTCGATGGGATGCGAATACCCCAACGTAAACGTGGCGATCTTACCCTTCACGTCGGCGCGGTAGCCGATGCCGACGATATCCAGCTCACGCGTGAAGCCGACCGATACGCCTTGCACCGCGTTAGCAGCCAGGGCACGCGTCAGGCCATGCACCGCGGCGTGGTTATCGGAGTCGCGCACCAGATCGAGCTTACCGTCTTTTTGCTCAATCTTGATGCCGGCGGGAATGGGCACAGTGAGCGTGCCTTTGGGTCCCGTAACTTGAAGCTGTTCGCCGATTTGTACTTTGACGCCGCCCGGCAGCGGGATCGGCTTCTTACCAATTCGAGACATAAGTCAAAACCCTTTCGACGCAGAGATGCGGTGACGCAGAAAACACACAAGACTTTTGGTCTCGGCGTCCATACGTCGAATCGCACGCATATCTATCTACCAAACCCTGCATAGGATTTCCCCGCCCACGCGCTCTTTGTGGGCGTCGCGGCCGGTCATAACGCCACGGGCGGTGGTGAGGATGTTGATCCCCATGCCGCCTAGGACGCGCGGGATATCCGTCTGGCCGACATACACGCGGCATCCGGGCCGCGAGACGCGCTCGATCGCGGAGATCACCGGCTGGTTGCCGTTGGCGTATTTCAAATAAATCTTGATGGTCTTCTTCACGCCCTCTTCGGCGACCTTGAAGTTGGCGATATAGCCTTCTTCTTTCAGGATGCGTGCGATTTCCGCTTTGAGTTTTGAGGCCGGCACGTCCACCTTCGGATGGCGCGCCTGCATCGCGTTACGCACGCGAGTCAGCATGTCGGCAATGGGATCGCTCGTCATAAATCTCCTTACCAGCTCGCCTTCGTCACGCCGGGAATCTCGCCGTTTAGAGCGAGTTGGCGGAAGCAGAGACGGCAAATGCCGAACTTGCGCAGGAATGCGCGCGGACGTCCGCAACGCCAGCAGCGGTTACGGTGTTTGCATTGCAGGCCCGGTGTTTTGGCGCGGCGGGCTTTTTCGAGCTTGATGTCTCGCGCGATCTTTGCGGTAGTCGCCATATTTCTTCTAGTCCTTACTGCCGGAACGGCATTCCCATCTGACGCAACAGCGCCAGACCTTCGGCGTCGGTACGCGCCGTTGTGGTAATGGAGATATTCATACCCTTGGTCTTCTCAACCTTGGAATAATCGATCTCCGGAAAAATCAATTGGTCCTTCACGCCCAGCGTATAGTTGCCGCGGCCGTCAAAGCTCTTCGACGAAATGCCGCGAAAATCGCGAACGCGAGCCAAAGCCACGTTCACGAGGCGGTCGAAAAATTCGTACATGCGGTCGCCGCGCAACGTCACCATGCAGCCGATCGCCTGGCCTTCACGCAGCTTGAATTGCGCAATCGATTTGGCAGCCTTGGTCACCACCGGCTTTTGGCCGGCAATCTGCGTTAACTCGTTGACGGCGCCATCCATCAATTTTGCGTTCTGCGTAGCTTCGCCCAGACCGATGTTGATCGAAATCTTCTCGATCTTAGGTACGGCCATGACATTCTTATAACCGAACTCCTTAGTGAGAGCCGGTATGACTTTCGATTGATAATGTTCCCTTAATCGCGCCGCCATGAAATCCTCTATCTCTTGTCGAGCGTTTGCCCGCACTTGCGGCATTCCCGCGAATGCCGCGCTTTACCGCCCGCCACATGATCGAGATGGTGTTTCACGCGAACCGGTTTGTTGCAGCCGGGGCACACGATCATGACATTCGAAACCGCAATTGAGCTTTCCCGCTCCGCAATGCCGCCCTTGATCTGCTTCTGGGGGTTGGGCCGGGTGTGGCGCTTGATCAAGCCAACATGCTCTACCAGTATGCGGCCGGTCTCACGGTTTACACCCAGTACGCGACCAGTCTTACCCTTGTCGCGGCCCGCAATAACCTTCACCGTGTCTTCTTTTTTGAGCTCGATACGCGCCGGCGGGGCCGGCCTTTTCTTTGCAACCGCCATTAGATTACCTCGGGGGCGAGCGAAACGATCTTCATGAACTTCTTATCGCGCAGTTCCCTGGCCACAGGACCGAAAACGCGCGTGCCGACCGGCTCACCCACATCGTTAATAAGTACAGCGGCGTTCGAATCGAAACGGATGTAAGTGCCATCCTTGCGCCGCGTTTCCTTGCGCATGCGAACAATCACGCAGCGCACCACTTTACCCTTCTTGATCGCCGAATCGGGTGCGGCTTCCTTCACTGCCGCGGTAACCACATCACCCAAACCGGCGCGCAAACCGAGGTCGCCGCCGCGCGGCAGAATGCAGGAGAGCCTGCGCGCGCCGCTGTTATCGGCCACCTCGAGAATTGTTCGCATTCCAATCATAAGTCGCTTCGCTCCTGGGGAGTCAGAAGTCAGGAGTCAAGAGACAGAATGCGGAGCCTTGCGGCGTCTCGATTCTGACTTCTGCCTCTTGACCTCTCACTTCGTCCCTCAACCTTTGCTGCTGGGGAGTTAGAAGTCCGGATTCAGACGACAGAACGCGGGGCCTTGCGGCTTCACGATTCTGGCTTCTGTCTCTTGACTCCCGACTTCTACCCTCAAACCTTGTCCAACTCCGCCGGCTGCGCGCCAACTTGCGGCGCCTTTCGGATGATGTCCATCAGCTGCCAATGCTTCAGCTTGCTGAGCGGGCGGCACTCCACGATGCGAACGGTGTCGCCCAAATGGGCTTTGCCGTCTTCGTCATGGGCATAAAACTTCTTGCGCTTGCCGACAATCCGCTTGTAGAGCGGATGCGGAACGCGGCGGCTGACTTCGACCACAATGGTCTTGGTCATCTTGGTCGAAACCACCTGGCCGACCTTTTCGTTCTTAAAACTTTGTTTGGCTTGTTCTTCCGCCATGTTATTTCTTCGCTCCGGCGAGTTCCCGCTGGCGCTGCACCGTCAAGGCGCGCGCACGATCTTTACGCAGCGTCCGGAGCTTTTTTAGCCCTTCGAGCTGCCCCATGCCCTTCTGAAACTTGAGACGGAAGAACTGGTCTTCCATTTCAGATAAATGGTGCTGGATCTCCTTGTCGTCCAGATCCTGCGGTTTGAAACCCTTCATAACTTATTCCCCATCCTCGCGGCTGACGAACTTGGTGCGGATAGGCAACTTATGCGCCGCCAGACGCATCGCGGCGGCGGCGGTGGCTTTATCCACGCCTTCCATCTCGAAGAGAACCTTGCCCGGACGAATCACCGCGACCCACTGGTCGGGAGCGCCCTTACCTTTACCCATACGGGTTTCGGCGGGCTTCTTGGTGATCGGCTTATCAGGGAAGAGGCGAATCCAAACCTTGCCTCCGCGCTTGATGGAACGCGTCATCGCCACGCGCGCGGCTTCGATTTGCCGGTCGGTGATCCAGGCGCATTCGAGCGCCTTCAGACCGAAATCGCCAAAAGAGATTGACGACCCGCGCCACGCCTTCCCGGCCATGCGTCCGCGCTGCTGCTTCCTAAATTTGACCTTCTTGGGCATCATCATGGCGGTTAATCCTTATTGCTTTTCTGTGTCCGGCGCACCGGTCTCGGGCGCGGGAGTTTCCGCAGCGGGCGCTTCCACTTTCGGCGCCTCTACTTCGGCAGCGGGTTCCGGTTTGGCAGCCGGCTTGGGTTCGGCCTTGGCTTCCTGTTTCCAGGAAGGTCCCTGCGGCGACATTAGCGGCGGCAGAATCGGAGCTACCGGCCGAAATGCGGGGCGGGGCAAATCCGATGGCGCGGGCTGGACAACCGGACCCGAAGCTTCGGGAGCGGCGGCAATCGGCGGCGGGGCCTGGCGATCACGGTCACGGTCGCGTCCACCACCACGGCCTCCCCGATCGCGATCGCGATCGCGGTCCCGGCGGTCACGCCGCGGCTCGGGCTCGGGCAGAAGACCACGGCGCTTGGTGAGATCCAAAATCTCGCCTTTGTACAACCACGCCTTTACGCCGATGACGCCGTACGTGGTATGAGCTTCCGCGAAACCATAATCGATATCCGCGCGCAGCGTGTGCAGCGGAAGCTGGCCTTGCAGATACCATTCGGAGCGAGCGATTTCGGCGCCGTTGAGGCGGCCGGAAACGCGTACTTTGATTCCTTTGCAGCCGAAGCGCAACGCCGAATCGACGGCCTTACGCATGGCGCGACGGAAGGCAACGCGCTTTTCGAGCTGCATGGCAATGTTTTCCGAAACCAATTGCGCATCGAGCTCGGGCTTGTGAACTTCCTGGATATCGATAAAGACCTCTCGCTTGGTCTTTTTCGCCATATCCTGCTTGAGCTTTTCGATCTCGGCGCCTTTGCGGCCGATGATGATGCCGGGGCGCGAGGTGCGAATGGTGACCCTCAGCTTATTGCCCGGCCGATCGACTTCGATCGCGCTTACCCCAGCCGATTTCAGGCGGCTGGTCAGCGCCGCTTTCAACTCCAGGTCTTCCTGCAGCAGCTTGGCGTAGTCCTGCTTGGCGAACCAGCGCGAACGCCACGGCTTGTTGAAGCCCAGCCGGAATCCGTACGGGTGAACTTTTTGTCCCATCTATGCCTCTTTGTCCGACACTTTGACGACGATGTGCGCGGAACGCCTCTGATAGCGGTAGGCGCGCCCCATCGGCGCCGGGCGCACCCGCTTCATACGGGGCCCTTCGTTGACGTACGCTTCGCTCACGAATAACGCATCCACATCCACGTCTTCATTGAGATTCTGCGCATTGGCGATGGCCGAGTGCAGAACTTTCTCGACGGTGGGCGCGATGCGCTTGTTGGCGGCGCGCAGCGTGTTGATGGCTGCGCCGGCCTGCTTGCCGCGGATCAAATCCACTACCAAGCGCGCTTTCTGCGCCGAAACCCGGATATATCTTGCTTCCGCTTTGGCTTGCATCACAATCCTCTTATGCCGGCTTAGACGACTTTTCGGTAGCCGCCTTCACCGAGTGCCCCTTGAACGTGCGCGTGGGTGAAAACTCACCCAACTTGTGCCCCACCATGTTTTCGGTGACGTAGACGGGGATAAATTTCTTGCCGTTATGAACAGCAACCGTGTGACCGACGAATTCGGGAAGAATGGTCGAGCGGCGCGACCAGGTGCGCACCACCTTCTTTTCATTCGCGGCGCTAAGCACGGCGAGCTTCGCTTCCAAGTGCGTGTCGGTAAACGGCCCTTTTTTTACGGATCTGCCCATTGATTACCTCTTCTTGCTCTTCCTTGTCACGATCCACTTATCCGTGCGCTTGTTGTTGCGGGTTTTGTATCCGCGGGTAGGCTGGCCCCAGGGGGTGACGGGATGACGTCCACCAGAGGTTTTGCCTTCACCGCCGCCGTGCGGGTGATCCACCGGATTCATGCTGACGCCACGGTTGTGCGGCGTCTTGCCCAGCCAGCGAGTACGCCCCGCTTTGCCGAGCGATACGTTTTCGTGATCGGAGTTGCCCACGGCGCCGATGGTGGCCATGCACTCTACCTGCACCCGGCGTATCTCGCCCGAAGGCAGCTTCAACAGGGCGATGCCGCCCTCGCGGGAAACCAACTGCGCCTGCGTACCGGCCGAGCGGGCCATCTGCGCGCCTTTTCCGGGACGCAATTCGATGTTATGAACGATAGTGCCGGGAGGAATGTTTTTCAGCGGAAGGGCATTGCCCAAAAGGATATCGGCCGTGGGGCCCGACATGACCTTCTGCCCCGCCTTGAGGCCATCCGGATGAATGATATAGCGCTTCTCGCCATCCGCGTAGTTTAGGAGCGCGATGCGCGCCGAGCGATTGGGGTCGTATTCGACCGCCGCTACGATGGCGGGGATGCCGGTCTTATCGCGCTTGAAATCGATCACGCGATAAGCCTGCTTGTGGCCGCCGCCGATGAAACGCGATGTGACGCGACCGGTGCTGTTGCGGCCGCCGGTGCGCTGCTTTTTCTCGACGAGCGACTTTTCCGGCGTCTGCTTGGTAATTTCGTCGCGCGTGACGACGGTTTGAAAGCGACGCGTGGGGGTTACGGGTCTATAGGACTTAATCGGCATGCTAAATCTCCGCGAACTCCGGAACCTTCTCGCCGGCTTTCAACTTCACGTAGGCCTTCTTCCAATCGGATTTATAGCCGGCGAAACGTCCGCGGCGCCGTAATTTTCCTTCAAAGGTCGCCGTGCGCACTTCCTGCACTTTTACTTTGAAAAGCTTTTCGACCGCTGCCTTTACCTGGGTTTTGTTGGCGCCGGCATGAACCTCAAAACACAAAGTCCGTTCGAGATCTTTCTTGGCTACACCCTTTTCGGTGACCAGCGGCCGCAGGAGGATATCGTATATGGTCATTTTGCTAGCGCCTCCGAGAATTTACGCGCAGCGGCTTCGCTGAGCAGTACGCTCTTGTGACCCAGCAGATGAAACGCGTTGACGTCCTTCGTGGGAAGCAGCGTGACGCCCTTGAGGTTGCGAATGCCCAGCGACAGATTGCGGTTTTCGCCGTTATCGACTACCAGCACCGTGCGTCCAGCTTCGAGCTTCGCGAGCGTGTTCATCGCGTTCTTCGACTTGTGATCGCCAAGGCTGAAGGCCTGCACTACTTTCAACTCGCCGTCGCGAACTTTGGCCGAAAGCGCGGAACGCAGGGCCCCGAGCTGCATCTTGCGCGGCAGCTTGTAGCTGTAATCGCGCGGGACCGGTCCGTGTACCGTGCCGCCATGGCGCCACAGAGGCGATCGGACGGAGCCGACGCGGGCGCGGCCCGTGCCCTTCTGTTTCCAGAGCTTCTTGCCGGAGCCTTCGACTTCGCGGCGCACTTTGGTTTTGTGCGTTCCAGCGCGCGTGCCGGCGCGGTGATGCCGCACGGCTTCGTAAAGTAGGGCCTGGTTTACTTCGACGCCAAATACCTCGTCGGCCAATTCCAGCGAACCGACTACCTGATTGTTGAGATCGACAATATCAATGGTGGGCATGGTGGTTACCTCTTAGCCCTTCGGACGATGACATAGCTGCCATTGGGTCCGGGAACCGCGCCTTTGACGACGAGCACGTTATCCTCGAGATCGACTTCGAGCACTTCCAAATTGCGCACCGTGACGCGGCCATTGCCCATCTGGCCACCCATGCGCATCCCGGGCACTACGCGCGACGGAAAGCTGGAGGCGCCGATGGAACCCGGAGCGCGGTGGAACATGGAACCGTGCGAGCCTTCGCCACCGCGGAAATGGTGGCGTTTCACAACGCCCGCGAAACCGCGGCCTTTCGAAATGCCGATCACGTCCACTTTATCGTTCGGCTTGAACTGATCGACCAGCACCTTGTCACCGCTCTTCAGATCGCCGTCGCCCCCCTCAAGGGGAAACTCGCGCAGCAGCTTTACACCCTCTGCGCCCGCCTTCTTCAGGTGTCCGGTGGCCGGCTTGTTGATGCGCTTGGGCTTGACGAACTCCATCAGGCCGAGTTGCACAGCGTCGTAACCGTCCGTGGTGGGAGTCTTGCGCTGCGTCACCATACACGGACCGGCTTTGAGCAGCGTCACGGGGACGGCTTGCCCATCGGGCCGGAAGATCTGCGTCATTCCAATTTTTTTGCCAAGGATTCCTGGGCTCATAATAAACAGGAGCCAGAAGTCAGAAGTCAGGAGTCAGAATCGCTCCGGTCTTAAGCTTCGGCTCGGTACTCCTTTCGCAGCCGGGAGCAGTAAATCCGCCGCAGAACGCGCGCCTTCCGCATTCTGACTCCGGACTTCTGACTCCTGACTTCTATCATCACTTTCCAAACGCCTTAATTTCTACATCCACACCGGCAGGGAGATCGAGCTTCATCAGCGCGTCTACGGTCTGCTGGGTCGGTTCCAAGATATCGAGGAGCCGTTTGTGAGTACGGATTTCAAACTGCTCGCGCGACTTCTTGTCGACGTGCGGCGAGCGCAGAACGGTGGTGATGCTGCGCGACGTGGGCAGCGGAATGGGACCGGCGACCGTTGCGCCCGTCCGCTTGGCAGTGTCCACGATTTCCGTCGTCGATTGGTCGAGCACCCGGTGATCGTACGCCTTCAACCGGATGCGGATGCGTTCTCTTAGCGCCATCGGATGCCTACTTCACGATCTCGGACACGGTACCCGCGCCCACTGTGCGGCCGCCTTCGCGAATCGCGAAGCGCAGCCCTTTGTCCATTGCAACTGGCGTGATCAACTCCACTGTCAACTGCACATTGTCGCCAGGCATTACCATCTCCGTGCCTTCCGGCAATTGCGCCACGCCCGTCACGTCCGTCGTACGGAAATAGAACTGCGGCCGGTATCCCTTGAAGAATGGCGTGTGCCGTCCGCCCTCTTCCTTGCTCAATACGTAGACTTCGCCCTTGAAGATGGTGTGCGGCGTGATCGACCCCGGCTTCGCAATCACCTGCCCGCGCTCCACTTCGTCTTTTTCTACACCGCGCAGCAGCAGGCCGACGTTGTCCCCAGCCATGCCCGAGTCGAGCAGCTTCTTGAACATTTCCACGCCCGTCACTACCGTCTTGCGCGTGTCGCGGAATCCGACGATTTCCATTTCCTCGCCGACCTTGCACACCCCGCGCTCGATGCGGCCCGTAACTACCGTCCCGCGGCCCTGGATCGAGAAGATATCTTCGATCGGCATGATGAATGGCTTGTCCACCACGCGCTCCGGCATCGGAATGTAGCTATCGACGGCAGCCATCAACTCGTCCACCGTCTTTTCCCACTGCGGCTCGCCGTTCAACGCGCCCAGCGCCGAAACGCGCACTACCGGCAGATCGTCGCCCGGGAACTGGTAGCTCTTGAGCAGTTCGCGCACTTCGAGTTCCACCAGGTCAAGCAACTCCGGATCGTCTACCATGTCCACTTTGTTCATGGCCACTACCACGTACGGCACGCCCACCTGGCGCGCGAGCAGGATGTGCTCCCGCGTCTGCGGCATGGGGCCGTCGGTGGCGGCGACCACCAGGATGGCGCCATCCATCTGCGCGGCGCCGGTGATCATGTTCTTGATGTAATCGGCGTGGCCGGGGCAATCGACGTGGGCGTAGTGCCGGTTGGCGGTCTCATACTCCACGTGGGCCACTGCGATCGTGATTCCGCGGGCCTTTTCTTCCGGCGCGTTATCGATCGAATCGAAGCTGCGGAATTTGTTCTTCGGATTGTGCTTCGCCAGCACCTTCGTGATCGCCGCCGTCAGGGTGGTCTTGCCGTGATCGATGTGACCGATCGTCCCGATATTTACGTGCGGCTTGCTGCGGTCGAATTTTTCCTTTGCCATGGCTGGAACTCTCCTTAGAAATGCTTACCTTGTAACTTTTCCCTGAACTTTGCTCACGATCTCTTCCGAGACCGTCTTGGGCACTTCTTCATAGCGGGAGAAGTGCATTGTGAAGCTGCCGCGGCCCTGCGTACGAGAGCGCAACTCGTTCACGTAACCGAACATCTCACTCAGCGGAACGCTGGCCTTGATGACCTGCGTGGTGCCTTGAATCTCAGTACCTTCGAGCTGGCCGCGCCGCGAGACAAGGTCGCCGTTGACGGGACCCATGTACTCTTCAGGCACTACCACTTCAACCGCCATTACCGGCTCGAGCAAAACCGTTTTGGCCCTGCGCGCGGCTTCCTTGAAACAGATGGAGCCGCAGATCTTAAACGCCATTTCCGACGAATCGACTTCGTGATAAGCGCCGTCGTAAACGGTTACTTTGACATCGACCATCGGGAAGCCGGCGAGGATGCCGCCTTCGAGGGCTTCCGCTACGCCCTTTTCCACGGCCGGAATGAATTCCTTGGGAATATTGCCGCCGCGGATCTCGTTTTCGAACTCGTAGCCCTTACCGGGATTCGGCTCGACGCGTAGCTTGGTGCGGGCATATTGGCCGCTGCCACCAGTCTGTTTCTTGTGCGTGTAGTCGTACTCCGCCATCTGGCGGATGGTTTCTCGATACGCCACCTGCGGCTTGCCGACGTTGGCCGCGACGCCAAATTCGCGCATCATGCGGTCCACAATAATTTCGAGGTGCAACTCGCCCATGCCCGACAGAATTGTCTGCCCGGTTTCAGGGTCCGTATTAACGCGGAAGGTTGGATCTTCCTGTGCCAGCTTGGCAATCGCCATACCCAACTTTTCCTGATCCGCCTTGGTCTTAGGCTCGACCGCAAGCTGGATAACCGGCGTGGGGAAATCGATACGCTCAAGAGCGACCGGGGCATCTTCGTCGCAAATGGTATCGCCCGTCGAGATGGTCTTAAGGCCCACCGCCGCGCAGATATCGCCGGCCAGAATCTCCTGAATATCCTCACGCTTATTGGCGTGCATGCGCATCAGGCGGCCGATGCGTTCCTTGCGGCCCTTGGCCACATTAAATACCGATTCGCCGGCGTTCAGCTTGCCCGAATAGACGCGGAAGAAGGCGAGCTGCCCTGAATAGGGGTCGGTCATGATCTTGAAAATCAGCGCCGAAAACGGCTCGCTATCAGAGGCCTTGCGAGTTACTTTGAGTTCGGGATGGTTGACGTCGATGCCCTGCACCGCGGGAATATCGAGCGGCGAAGGCAGATAGTCGACTACAGCGTCGAGCATGGTCTGCACGCCTTTGTTCTTAAAGGCTGTCCCGCAGATCACCGGGAAGATCTTAAGCGCAATCGTGGCCTTACGCAGACCGGCGCGGATCTCGTCTTCACTAAGGGCTTCGCCGTTAATAAATTTTTCGAAAAGCGTGTCGTCGAATTCCGAGACCGCTTCGATCATCTGCTCGCGGTATGACTTCGCTTTCTCCGCCAGATCTTCAGGAATATCGACGACATCGTACTCGGCGCCCAAGGTTTCATCGCGCCACAATACGGCCTTCATCTTGACCAGGTCGACAATGCCTTTGAACTGATCTTCAGCGCCCACCGGAATTTGAATCGGAACCGGGCGCGACTTCAGGCGGTCGATAATGGTGTCGACGGCGCGATAGAAATCGGCGCCGACGCGATCCATCTTATTGATAAAGCAGATGCGAGGAACGTGATACTTGTCGGCCTGGCGCCACACTGTTTCCGATTGCGGTTGCACGCCTGCGACGGCGTCGAACACCGCCACAGCCCCATCGAGCACGCGGAGCGAACGCTCCACCTCGGCCGTGAAATCCACGTGGCCGGGCGTGTCGATGATGTTGATCTGCATGTCGCGCCATTCACAGGTGGTGGCGGCGGAGGTGATGGTGATGCCACGCTCCTGCTCCTGCTCCATCCAATCCATGGTGGCGGTGCCCTCATGGACCTCGCCGATTTTGTGCGAACGGCCCGTATAATACAAAATCCGCTCTGTGGTTGTGGTTTTACCGGCATCAATATGAGCAGCGATGCCGATGTTTCTCATCCTTTCGAGCGGTGTGGTTCTTGGCATAGAAATATAAAGCTTGTTAGCTACCTACCACCTGTAATGCGCGAAAGCCTTGTTGGCCTCCGCCATACGGTGGACATCGTCCCTTTTCTTAATCGCTCCGCCGCGCAGGTTCGAGGCGTCATTCAACTCATTGGCCAACTTGTCGGCCATACCTTTTTCCGCCCGGCCGCGCGCATTGGTGATGATCCAACGCATGGCGAGCGAGGTGCGCCGCGTCTGTGGAACTTCGATCGGCACCTGATAATTAGCGCCGCCCACGCGCCGCGTCTTCACTTCGAGTAGCGGCTTGGCGTTCTCCACGGCCTTCTTAAAGGCCTTCAGCGGATCGTCGCCAGTACGGTCCTTCAACTTGTCCATGGCATCGTAAAAGATGCCCTGGGCGGTATTCTTCTTCCCGTCCCACATCATGGAGTTGACAAACTTCTCCACCAGGGTCGAGTTATAAATTGGATCCGGCAGGATCTCACGAACAACTGCTCTGCGTCTGCGTGGCATAGCGTTCCTACGATTCGCCTATTTCGCTTTGGGGCGCTTGGCCCCATACTTCGACCGTCCCTGCTTGCGGTTTGCGACGCCCGCTGTATCGAGCGCGCCACGGATTACGTGATAACGCACGCCGGGAAGATCCTTAACGCGGCCGCCGCGGATCAGCACGATGCTGTGTTCCTGCAGGTTATGGCCGACGCCGGGTATATAAGTGGTCACTTCGATTCCGTTGGTCAGGCGCACGCGCGCGACTTTCCGCAGCGCTGAATTCGGCTTCTTGGGAGTAGAAGTGTAAACGCGCGTACACACTCCGCGCTTCTGGGGGCAGCTATTCAGCGCAGGGCTAGACGTTTTCCAGGCCGGCGGCTTGCGCCCTTTACGCACAAGTTGATTAAACGTTGGCACAATCTTCCTCTTCGCGGTTCGGAACCAAAATTAATGAGAGTACAGGGCAAAATTACAAAAAGCGTGCCCTAAATAACAACTGCGAGGATAAAAACGCTTCGGACAGGCCCATGCCCCAATCGGAGTATCCGTTGGCGCCTCGGGGCCTCACCCTTGGCCGGACTTGCCCTTCAGGCAAGTGGTAGCGCAAGAGCAGAAAGCTGTACTCGCGAAACCTTTCTACTATACCGAAGTCGCGGATGTCATGCAAGTGCCCATTTCAATCAAATCCGGCTGCTCAATCCTGTATTGCCGGGCACTGTACGAGATTCCCATAGGGTTGCCGAAGTTACGACTGGCGCTCCATAACGGCCCTTTCTCAGGTTTAGTTAATCGCTTCCGTAACTTCTATACGGGCATTTAAGCGCTTCAATTAGGTCTTGACAGCATGCCCGGATTCTGGCAATCTGATGTTGCCTCTAGCCTCACTACGGCGGGAGCCAACCTCGTCGATGGTAACCATCAAGGAAGTTGCCGAAAAAGCGGGCGTCTCCGCCGCCACCGTCTCGTACGTCCTTAATGAGTCGCGGAAGGTGCGTCCCGCGACGGAACAGCGCGTGCTATGGGCAGCCAGCGAGCTAGGCTACCATCCCAACACGGCAGCGCGCAGCCTGGTTGTGGGACATAGTTCGATTCTTGGCCTGATCGTAGCCGACATATCCAACCCTTTCTTTCCCGAGATCGTAAAGTCCTTCCAGGTTGAAGCCAGCCTCCAGGGTTTGGAGACTCTGGTAATGGATGGGAATAGCGACCGCAGCCGCACACGCAATCTGGTGGACCGCCTCCTCAGCCTACAGGCGCCCGGCATCGCGTTCCTCACTTCGCAGGTAGATGGAGCCCTGAAGGAGTCTATCGCGAAAAAGGGGATTTGCGCGGTCTATTTGGGTCATGGATCCGCCGAGCCAAAGATCGCAAATATTGCGATAGAACACCGGCAAGGCATTCACGAAGCCGTGACTTATTTATCTTCACTGGGACACCGCAAAATAGGCTTTGTAGGCGGGCCCTCGGATGGCGAGTTCGCGATGCGGCGAAAGGCGGCATTTCTCGAAGCGGCGAATGCCGCTGGACTTGAAAGCCGAACCTTTGATTCCGATTTCACGGTGCAGGGCGGGTATTTCGGTTGTTCACGCGTTCTGGGCGGCTTTGACGCCACTGCCGTAATGGCCGCTAACGATCTGATGGCAATTGGCGCTTTGCATTATGCTTACGACCGGAAGATCGATGTGCCTTCGGCGCTTTCGATCATCGGATTCGACGATATCTATTTTGCGCAATTTACGCAGCCGGCGTTGACCACGATAGCGGCCCCGCAAGTTGAGATCGGACGTCTGGCGTTCCGATCGCTGTGGGGGCTGATGAACAACGTAACCGCCGGCGATCACTCGGTGGCAACCCGTCTTGTGGTGCGCCAGACGACAGCGCCGCCCCAATCAGACATAAAGCTGGCGCAAACTGCGACGGAGCCGGCGCATTCTTAAGTAAGGCGGCAGCCGGTTACTTGCGGCGTTTGCGCGGTGGCGGGCCTTCTTCGAGTATCGAAAACTGCAACTTCCTCTCGACGCCATCCACACGATCGAGAATTACACGGACTTTTTCTCCAATAGAAAACTCGCGGCGTGTTCGCTTGCCGATGATTTTGCGCACATTTTCGTGATACACATACTGATCCCCGGGGAGCGTGGCAATGGGAACGAGCCCTTCGATGAACAACTCGTTCAATTCAACGAAGAGGCCGTATTTCGCGGTGCTGATGATCAGCGCGTCAAAATCCTCGCCGACTCGTCCGGACATGAATTTGATTTTCTTCCATTCGACCAATTCGCGTTCCGCATCGGCCGCGCGACGCTCAGATTGCGAGCATTCCTCCGCGAGCCCGCTCAGTTCGACTTCGCCGGCGACCCAGCCGCGTAGCAGGCGGTGGATCAGCAGATCGGGATAGCGGCGAATCGGTGAGGTGAAGTGGGTATAAGTCTCCGCGGCCAGCGCGAAATGACCCACGTTTTCCGCGCTATACTTTGCCTGTTTCAGGGAGCGTAGCATCAAGTAGCTGAGGATGCGCTCTTCCGGCTTGCCCTCGATCTTGGCGACCAGCTTCTGATACATGCGTGACGCAATGCGCAGGCCGGCATCGGGCAGGACCACCTCGCGGCGGGTCTTGGCGCCATGCGATCGTGGCCCCGAGCCCTCGCGGCGGCGGTTCGTGATATCGAACCTTTTTACTGGGATGGGCCCTACGCCCAGCGAATAACCGAAATGCGCGGCGACTTCTTCAAATTCCATAACGCGCTTGGGGTCGGGCTTTTCGTGGATGCGGTAAATCGAGGGATTGCCGCCATCCTCCAAATGCGCCGCCACGGCTTCGTTGGCCGCCAGCATCAACTCTTCGATGAGGCGGTGAGCGATGTTGCGCGGCGCGCGGGTGACACCGGTCATGGCGCCGAACTGATCGAATTCGATGAGTGGCTCCGGGAGGTCGAAATCGATGGAGCCTCGGCGCACTCGCTTGCGATTCAGAATCAGGGCCAGCTCCTGCATGAGTTCGAAGCGGGTAACCAGCGGCCGGTAGCGGTCGCGCAGCGGGGCGTCGCCTTCGAGCAGCAAGTGCACGTTGGTGTAAGTCATGCGCTCGACGCTGCGAATCACGCCGGGCGTGAACTCCTGCGCGATTACTTCCCCTTGCCCATCGATTTCGAGCAGCGCCGAATAGACCAGGCGATCAGCCTGGGGAACCAGGGAGCAGATGTTGGTCGAGAGCTCGAAGGGCAGCATGGGAACGGCGCGGTCCGGAAAGTAGACGCTGGTTCCGCGAAGCTGCGCTTCGGTATCGATGGGTGAGCCGGGCAGCACGTAGTGGCTTACGTCGGCGATGTGGACGTGGAGAGCAAAGTTACCATTGGCAAGGCGATCGACCCACACAGCGTCATCGAAATCGCGCGCCGTTTCGCCGTCAATGGTGACGATGTCCATGGCGCGAAAATCGCGGCGGCCGGCGAGATCGCGCTCGGAAATGGTCTGACGGATGGATTGCGCCTGCGCCAGAACTTCGGGCGGAAAGCGATTGGGCAGATGATGCTTGCGAATGACGATCTCGACATCCACGCCGAAATCGTCGGGGTATCCGAGGATCTCAACGACGCGGCCAACCGGCCCGGAGCGCTTTTCAGGATATTCGAGCAACTCGACGTTGACGATCATGCCGTCGAGATCCTGCGCGGAGGCTACTTGCGGGGGCTCGACGCCGATGCGATTGACGACCGGCTCGGCGGGTGGAATTTCGAAGCCCTCGGGGATCTCGATCCACTGGCGGATACGGTCGTCTTGCGGCACAACGATTTGCCCTCGCCGATGCAGACGAAATTCGCCGACGACGGTTGGGTTGGCGCGCTTGAGAACCTTGACGATCTCGCCATCGGCGCGGCCGCCGGCTTCGATACGGGCGATACGCACCAGAACGCGATCGCCGTGCATGGCAGTTTCGGCGGATTCGGGGGGGATGAAGACGTCGCCCTGGATGCCTTCGATGGGGCGCTCGGAGATAAGGAACCCGTAGCCATCGCGGTGCATGTTAAGGCGGCCGACGGCAAACTCGCGGCTGCGGGCTGTGACGACGAAGTGGCCGGAGCGCAACTCGATCAAATCGCCACGGCCGGTGAGGCGTTCGAGCGCGGCTTCCAGATCGGCGCGCGGTGTGCCTTTGGCGCCGATTTCGCGCACGAGCTGTTTGAAGTTAGCGCGGGCGTGCGGCAGGTGGGAGATGTGCTCGATCAGCGCCCGGTCAGTCATACAACGATTTTACGTTCAACGCCAAGGGCATCCGGCCCGTCAGATAATCGAAGTGAAGGTTTTGGGGGAGTTTATGTTGCGTTGTCTGTTGTTCCTGATTCCCGCAATGTTGTGCGCAGCGCCGGGACGTTACGCACGTCTAGGCGATTTTGACGGGCAGGTGGAGCTTCAACTCACGCCGGCCTCTGCCTGGATTCCAGCGGAGCGTAATCTGCCGCTGCCGGAATCGGCGTGGGTCCGCACGGGAACCGCGTCGCGGGTGGAGATCGAACTGGATGAGGGCAGCGTGTGGCGGCTCGGTCCGGAATCGCAGGGCGGACTTTCGGATTACACCCGGCATTCTACGGGACAACGGGTGACGCTGCTGGCGCTCGATCACGGACTGGCCTACTTTTCCGGGGCCGCAACGGGCCCGGATTCCCTGTTACTGGTAGTTCCGGGGGCACAGGTCGCGGTGACCAAGGCGGCGCGACTGCGTTTTGAGGCGGCAGATAGCGCAACACAGCTTGCCGTACTGCAAGGCGTAGCGCGGTTTTCGTCTCCCGCCGCGGAGATCGATGTGGCGCAGGGGCAGACCTCGCGGGTAGAGCCTGCTCATCCGAGCCGATTCTTTCTGTATCGCGACGTTACGCCCATCGATCTCGACCGCTGGAACGCCTCGCGAGACAAGGCGCTGGCCTCGGCGATTTCCGGACTTCATGTGGCCCAACGTTACGGTCTGGCCGATCTTGATTCGAGTGGACAGTGGATTCAAACCGAGGATCTTGGGGTGGTCTGGCAGCCGAAGTCCGCGGAGGGCTGGATGCCCTACCGCAACGGACGCTGGCGCTGGTTGGACTCGCTGGGATACACGTGGGTGAGCGATGACGCTTGGGGCTGGCTGCCATTTCATTACGGGCGATGGACGCGCCATGGCGATTTGGGCTGGGTGTGGGCGCCGTCTGCAAGCTCTACTTTCAAGCCGGGAGAGGTCTTCTGGATGCGCGGGGCGCGCTTCGCCGCGTGGGGGCCGCTTGCGCCGGGCGAAGATTGGAACCCAGTGAATGTTCCGGCGCAGTATGTGGGCGCGAACCTGACGTTCGCGGCATTTCTGCCCGAGGCGCCGGCCATCGATCCAGCGGGTTTTGAAGATCGTCCGAAAGAACCGTTGAAGGCTGCGACGTTCGTGGCGGCGCTGCCATCACCGGCGATTTACCCTTCCCTTCTGGAGGCGGCACGTCCGTTGATTTCCGTAAACGCGTTGCGCGTGGCGCCGGAGCCGCAAACGGAAACGCCTGCGAGCGCGCCCGTGGCCCGTGTGGAACATCAGCCGCGGCCACTTGTGATTGTGACGCCGCCTCCGCCCGCACCGGAGGAAGTGCTTGTGCCCGTTCCAGTCTATGAAGGCTTCATCATCACAGCGGCGCCGCCGGCCCCCACGAAACCGGGAGCGCCGACACAGAGCGCGTCGTCAAAGCCGGCCCCAAAGCCTGTGACGATACCGGCGCCGTTGCCTTCGCATGGTCCGCGGCATCCGGTGGGGCGCGGCGCCAAGGACGGTGATGAAGAGACGGCGGCTTCACAGGTGCAGCGAGATTTTCGTGCGGGACGCTGGACCCAAGCGCTAGAAGATTTAGACGCCTGGACGCGGCGCTATCCGCAGTCGCAACTGGTTGCCCTACGGCTTTACGATTACATGCAGGCGCACAGCGCGATGGCGCATCCCGATCGAGTGCTGGAATACGGCGCGGCGGTGATGACCCGAAATCCGGTGGGCGAGGTGAGTCAGGGCGCTCTCGACGAGCAACAAACGGCTGGGGTTTTGTATCTGACTATGGTGAACGCCCAAGCGATACCCAAACCTTCACGAGAGCAGCGCGCGCTAGGCGCGGCCGCGGCGCAATCGCTGCTCGACAGCCTTCCGCGATACTTCCAGGATGGGCGACGGCCGCCCGAAAGCAGCGCGGAACAGTGGACAATTTCGCGGCGGCAATTGGAAACGGCGGCGCGTGAGGCGCTGAAGAAGCTGGCGCCGCGGCCGACAGGTTAGGGCGCTACGGATACGCGCTAATACTGCAGCTTGGAAAGATAGGCAAAGCTTTGGCGGAGACTTTCTACCGGATCTCCCGGAGTCTGATCCTGCTCGACAAAGTAATGCTGGACGCCGGCCGACGCAGCGGCGCGTAAGACCGCCGGCCACTCGATTACACCGCTGCCCACTTCTTTGAAGGAAGTGCGTTCCACCGACTCTTTGTACATCACCGGCGTGGCCGGCGCCTTGTCCTTCAGATGGAGCAGCGGCACGCGACCGGAGAGTTTCTTTAACAACTCGACCGGATCGTGGCCAGCGACGCTTACCCAAAAGCAATCCATTTCGAAGCCGCAGAACTTCTTGTCCAGGCGGTCCATCATTACCTGGAAACCGGTCGTGCCTTCCATGGGCTCGAACTCGAACGCGTGGTTGTGATAGGCGAAGCCGAGACCCACGGCGCGGCATTTCTCGCCAGCGCGGTTCAGTTTGTCGCATAGGGCGCGAAACTTGTCCAGCCCTCCGCGTTCGGCGGGAGGCAGGTAGGGAAATACGGCGTAGGCGAAGCCCCATTTCTTCACCTGGTCGATGGCGCGAGCCAAATCGTCCTCTTTGCCGGCGTTCATCATTGTGTTGTCCAAGTGGATGCTCACGGGCTTCAGGTGCGTCGCTTGAATGTCCGGCCAAATTTTATCGAGACCGGCATAGGTGGCCTCGATTTCCCGGTAGCCGATGGTCTCGATGGCGTGCAGCGTCTCTGCCGGCTTTTGTGGCAGCACGCCGCGGACGGTATATAACTGAACGCCGATCGACTGCAACTGCCGCGCGGCCAGCTGGGCAGCGGGCAAGGCGGCCGCAAGCGGCAGGGATTTCAAAAGTTGGCGTCGGGTGAACATAGGGCTATTGTAGACGCGATCCGCCAAGGCTATTGCACCGTTAAGGTAACCGGTAGAGTTGCTACCGCAGCTGTTGTACCCGGCACGGAGATCTGCACCGTGGCCGAATAGATGCCCGGGCCGAGACCGTTGGGATTAGCTGACAAGACGAGGGCATCCCCGGTCTGCCCAGTAACGCGGTTGGCGCTCAACCACGCGACGTTATTCCCTGCCACGCGTATCGCGAATGGGAACGGCTCCGCAACATTAGTAACCACCTGCACGGACTGAGCCTGAACCGCATTGCCTTTGAAGTCGACGCGGGCTTGCGATAACTGCACCGCGAGCGCGCCAGGGACCACCTCGCGGATACGATTGGCGCCCGACTGAGGAAGCCACATATTGCCGGAGGGATCGAAGGCGACGCTTGCGGGTGAATAGTAAGCGCCGCTTTCCAGGTTAGCGAACAGCGGAGAGCCGCCGTCACCAAGATTGTTGTTCCTGTGGCTGCCGGCGATACGGGTGATTATTCCGTCCAAGCCGACACGCAGTACGGCGCCATAAAATGCTTCGGGAATATACATGAAGCCCTGGGCGTCGAACGACAGCCCCACAATGATGCACAATGCCGCTTGAGCAGCCTGGACGCGCTCGGACGGAAGCGCGAACGAAGAAAGGTTCACGCAGGACTGGGCATTACCAGCGATGCGCTCAGCGTTCCATCGGGATTGACGCGGTCCACCTCGCTATAAAGGGCCGGCACGCTGGTATGAGTGATAGCGACATACAAATTGCCTTGCGGATCGAGTGCGACGGCATTCCAATAGTCGGAACCCAACACGCCCGGACCGGCGACCGTTGTGATGATTCCGTTTGAATCTACCTTGCGCAGACGCGCGTTCGAGGTGTCCGCAATATACACATTGCCGTGCGCATCAATGGCGAGCCCTTTCGGTTCGTTTAAGGTGGCTTTGACCGCCGAACCCCCGTCGCCGCCGGAGCGGTTGAGGCCGGTTCCCTCTCCGATGCCGGCTACAAGATGCTGCACTCCATCCGGAGTGACTTTAAGAACGCGACTATCGGCAGCTTCGAAGTAGACCGTTTCGGACGAATCCACCGCCACGGTGACGGGGCGGAAAACGGAAGCTTGGGTTGCGGGTACGCCATCGATTGGATTGTTCCCGAGGCCGGCGCCCGCAAAGGTTGTGATCACTCCGTTCGGCGCGATGCGGCGGATGGCCGTTCTGCATATCCGCAACGTACAAGGCTCCGGAAGGTCCGAACGCGGCGCTGCTGGCGATATCGAAGACGGCGGTCAATGCCGGCCCGCCGTCACCGATTTGCGGGTATTGGGGCGGAAGATCTTGTATGCCGTTTCCCGCTACGGTCGAAATCATGCCGCCGGGTGAGATTGCGCGCACGCGGTTGTTGGCATAGTCGGCAACGTACACGTTACCCGCGGCGTCGATAAGCGTTTGCACCGGAAAAGAGATCTGCGCGGACTTGGCCGGGCCGCCGTCACCGCTAAATCCGCGGGCGCCATTTCCGGCGAAGGTGGAGATGGTTCCATCCGGCGCTAGCAGGTGTATTCGGTTATTCGCGGTGTCAGCGATCAAGAGGTTGCCCGCGGAATCGAGCGTCACTCCGCTGGGCTGGTTCAATTGAGCGGCATTGGCTGGTCCGCCGTAGCCGCTGAAGCCGGGCGCGCGCCCGTGCCTGCAATCACGGCTGTGGAACCATCGGTTGCAATTTTGAGAACCACGCTTCCGGCAAACTCCGCCGCGTAAAGATTGTCCTGGGCGTCAATAGCGAGACCTTCGAAGTACTTCACGGGATCGGATTCCGGTATTGTATACACCGTGGAAATGATGCCTGCCGGAGAGACGCGCCGGATGCAGTGACAATACGCCTCGGCCACATCGAGATTGCCGTGCGAATCGAATACCAGACCGCGGGGCGAGGTTAAGCTTGCATTTGTGGCGAGGCCGCCTTCGCTCTGTGGGCCGGGAAGATTTACCCCCCCACCCGCAAAGGTTGTCACGACACCGTCCAACCCCACACGATAGACGCGCCCGTTCGCGGCGTCGGATAGGTACAAGGCGCCCGCCGCGTCTTGCGTCATGCCGCGGAAGACGACACCGTAGAGGCCACTGGCGAGAGTTCCATCGGTGACCGTACCGTCGTTTCCCCGGCCCAACCCGACGATGGTGAGAAGCGTACCATCCGGCTCTAGGCGGCTTACCAAAGACCCGTCATGCAGCAAGAGGCGGCCGGTCAGCTTATCAAAAAGGAGACCATAGACGGAATATAGCGGAGCATTGAGAGCCGGTTTACCGTCTATGGAATTGCGGTGGCTGTAAGGCAACCCGGCGGCAGTAAAAATGGTTTGCGCGCTGGCGAGGCCCAAGGAGACCAAAATCAACGCATACCGTGAAGCGCGCATATGCTCACGGTAGCTCAATCGCCACCGGGTTTTTGCCCGATGATTTGTGACGTTCCGCGGCCTTGCCACGGCTTGCCGGTTACACTATCCGCAGATGAAGAAGGAAACAATCGGACTTGTGGCGCACGCCGTCGGCACAACCGGCGTGCTGCACCAGTTGACTGGAGTGATTGCCGAGCATCAGGGCGATATCACTTCGGTTGAGATTTTGGCGAACCGGCCCGACGAGGCCCGCACTTACTTCGAAGTGATGCTTCCTGGAGGCGCCGATGCGGCGAGCGTCGGCCGATTGGTAGAAGCGCTGCGAACGCTGACCATCGTACGTAATGTCGAGATCGTCAAAACGTTGGAGGCCATTTACGGAAAGCGCATCATTATCATGGGCGGCGGCGCGCAAGTGGGCCAGGTCGCCATCGGAGCAATATCCGAGGCTGACCGTCACAACATCCGGGGCGAACACATTTCGGTGGATACTATCCCCTTGGTAGGCGAACAAAAACTGGCCGATGCCGTTCGCGCGGTGGCGCGTTTGCCGCGCGCCAGAGCTTTGGTACTGGCGGGATCGTTGATGGGCGGCGACATCGAGACAGCGGTGCGCGAAGTTCGGAAGCAAGGCCTGCTCGTGATCAGCTTGAACATGGCGGGCAGCGTCCCAGACGCAGCCGATCTGGTGGTTTCCGACCCGGTGCAGGCGGGCGTCATGGCGGTGATGGCGGTGGCGGATACAGCGAAATTCACACTGGAACGGCTGAAGCGGCGGGTGTTTTAGTGAACGGCGCCGAGTGTCTTCTCAGAACCTTGCTGGCTAATGATATCGATCTCTGTCTGATGAATCCTGGAACGTCGGAAATGCAGTTCGTGTCGGCGCTCGACCGCGTCCCGCGAATGCGCGGAGTGCTGGGTCTATTCGAAGGCGTGTGCTCCGGCGCGGCGGACGGCTACGCCCGGATGAGTGGAAAGCCCGCCGCAACGTTGCTGCATTTGGGACCGGGTCTGGCCAACGCGTTATCCAATCTACACAATGCGCGCAAAGCGCGCTCGCCGGTGGTGAACATTGTTGGCGAACATTCCACGCAACATCTGGAATATGACGCTCCGTTAACCGCCGATATCGAAGCCTTTGCGCGTCCTGTGTCGAGCTGGGTGCGGACGCTCGATCTCGCCGTTAATATGGGCGAAGCCGCGTCAGCCGCCGTCGCCGCCGCTCTGGGTCCGCCCGGAAAAGTGGCCACTCTGATTGTGCCGGCCGATTTCTCGTGGAGCGAAGCCGGCGAGCCAGCCTGTCCCGCCCCTAAGCCTTCGCGTCCCATGCCTGCCGAGGATCGCGTCCGCGCCGCGGTTCATGCCCTGCGCTCGGGCAAGGCGACTGGACTGTTAATAGGCGGCTCCGCGTTGCAGATGCGCGGTCTGCGCGCGGCGGAGCGTCTTCGCGCCGCCGCAGGCGCGAAACTACTCGGCGACCGCAATACTGCCCGCATGACGCGCGGCTGCGACGTTCCCGCCTTTGAACGCATTCCTTACTTTCCCGAACAGGCGCATGAGTTACTGGGTGGGTTTGAGCGTCTGATTCTTGTTGAGGCGAAACCGCCTGTCTCATTTTTCGGCTATCCCGGAGTGCGTAGTTCTCTTGCGCCAACTAGCTGTGCGTTCGACGTGCTCGCCGGCTTGGGCGAGGATGGCGCAGGCGCACTCGAGTGGCTGGCGGAGGAAATGGGCGCGCCGGCAGGAATCGCTTCGGCGTCTTTGCCACGCCCGGAATTACCCCGCGGCGAACGCCTCACGCCGGCGACGGTTGCCAGGTGCGTGGCGGCGCTGGCGCCCGAGGGATCGATCTTTTCCGAGGAGAGCGTTTCGTCAAGCGGAGAGATGTGGCCGCACTTGGGGGGCGCCGCGGCACACGATCATCTTCCAGTGACAGGCGGGTCGATCGGACAGGGTTTGCCGGTGGCGCTGGGGGCCGCGCTCGCTTGTCCAGGGCGGAAGGTGGTGGCCCTTGAGGCTGACGGAAGCGCCATGTACACCTTGCAATCGCTATGGACGATGGCGCGCGAGCGTCTGGACGTCACTATCGTGATTCTGGCCAACCGGCGTTATCGCATCCTCGACATTGAGATGCGGCGCACTGGGGCAGGGCCGGTGGGGCCGCGCGCCGAACAGATGATCGACTTGACGAATCCGGCGCCGGACTGGATTCGCTTAGCCGAAGGGCTTGGCGTTCCGGGGACGCGGACTGCAAGCGCCGACGAGTTCATCGCCGAATTCGGCGCCGCCATGCGGGAGCGCGGCCCGCGCCTGATCGAAGCGGTTTTGGAATAGCCTTTACTGCAACCGGAAACCGACGCTCGCAATCTTGCCATCGGGTTCGAGCGCGATTCGCCATTCGGTGGAACCTAACTCGAACTTCACTTCGTAGACGTCGGCGCCGGCCGGTCCGACTTCTTTGAAAGTGACCGACTGCAGCGCGCCGAGTTGAGTGACAGTGGCTTTCAATTGCGGGAGTTGTTGGCGTGTTACATCGGCGAGCGCCGGACTCATCAGAGCATAATTCGGTTCACCCCGTCTCAGTTCCTCGATGTTCCGGCGCAAAGCGGCCGCACTCCCGGGCGCCGCTTTTTGATCTTTCACTCGCTTCGCGGTTGCCTCGGCGGCATCGGCAATGCGCTTTGTCGCGGCTTCGTCCAGCCGCTTACCCGGCAGATTTTGACCGTTCTGGTGCAGGGTCAACTCGGTTGGCCTGCCCTGATCGTCATCCTTGGTGAATTCGAGTTCCGCATCGACGACTTTCGGGAAGAACATAGTTTGCGATTCCGGAAAAATCGGGATGGCTGGCTGATTGCCTAACTTCGTGAACAGCTGGTTGTTTTCCAGAGTGACGAGCATGTTAGCGCCCGAAGCCATCTGATACGCTCCTACATACCGGCTGAGAGTCTTAGGGTCGAGAGTAACCTCTTTCCTTTCGCCCGGCAAAGTTACCTTCTCTCCGAGACTGAGCGCGGCAAGCTTGGTGGCGATCTCGCCAGGCGCGGCCGCGCCTGTCACATTTTCCAGCACGACAACCGTCAGCTGATCGTCGGGGTAATAGGACAGTACGGTGCTGAAGCCTTCGATGCCGCCGCCGTGGTCGATTAGTTTATGTCCGCCAACGGTCTGCACTTGCAAGCCGAATGCGTATTTGTTCTTAAAGGGCGTCGACATTTTTTCGAGCGATGCTGCGTGCAGCAGCTTTCCACCGAATAATCCCCGCTCCCATTTCAGCAAGTCCTCCGTAGTTGAGTAGAGAGCGCCGGCGCCTTGCGGGATACTCATATGCACGAAGCCGGCGTTTTCGATGCGATTCCCATTCATGGCGTATCCGGATGCGCGGCGCTCAATTATCGCAGAGTTGGAATCGTAACCCGAATCCTTCATGTCCAATGGCGCGAAGATATTCTCGTGAACGAATTTCTCGTAGCTCGCCCCGGTTATCTTCTCAATTAGGTATGTGAGCAGCACATACCCGGAATTGCTGTAACTCCACTTCTCTCCCGGCTCGAAGTCGAGCGGCTTGTCGCGGAATCGTCCCACCAACTGCGCGGCAGTTGTGGCAAATGGCTCGAGCTTTGCGTAATCCGGAAAAGCGGTGAAGTTCGGGATGCCCGACGTGTGCGTCAGCAAGTGAAAGATAGTGATCTTATCCCAAACCGGCGGCGCATCCGCCATATACTTTTTGACCGGGTCGTTCACGCTCAACTTGCCTCTCTCTTCGAGCAACAGGATGGAGGCTGCGGTGAATTGCTTAGTGACCGATCCCAGGCGGAATTTGGTATTGGGCGCGTTTGGAACTTTCCATTCGAGATCGGCTGAGCCATAGCCCTTGCTGAAAACTACCTGGCTACCGCGGGCTACCAGCACCGAACCCATGAAGTTGTGGGTGGATGCGTAAGACTGAACGATCTGATCCATCCGGGCGGCGTCCTGCGCGAAACACAGGACGGGCGTAGCAGCGAACAAGATCAATCTCAAAAGCATGATTTCGTATACCGCTTTTGAAGAGCGCGAGCAAGGGGGGCTGGTAGAGAATCCCGCGTGACTAGGCTGCTCGAAGCGCTTCTACGAATTCGCCGGCGGTTATAACGTCCGCGCGTGATGGGCATAGCAGGTTGAGGAGCCCATCGTGAAGTTTCGCGTCCAGATCCGCGCAGCAGTCGGAGATGACCTCCCTGGAAAAGGCCTGACGCTGCGGGGAGGACTTGACCGCCGCCGAAGAGCTTGTTGCGTGCGCTGACCTCCGGCGTGCCCGGCCGGAAGTCCACTTAAACCAGAATTACTGGCATCCCATGTTTTCGCGCGGACCAGGGCACGCTGGAACCTCGCTGGCGGAATTCTTCTTGCGGCTTGGCGTAGACGGAGACAAGGCCAGCCTGGCAATCCATTGCCAGAACAGCGGTGCGAGCGACGTCAAGCGACTCGATTTCCATGGCATCAGCCCGCCGCCGCTTACTGTCATTGGCGCTGTGTTTTGGTTCTCCCGCGAGCGTTCGCCCAAAAAGCTATGACAGCCACGCTTAGTTCCGCCGACCGGCAGCGGCGCCTGCAGGGCCTGTTTTAGATCGCGTGTATGAAATAATATCGTTATATTCTGTAGTGAGCCTCTCGATGAGACTCATGGGCAAAAGGTAGATTCCAAGCCGGAAAGCATAGCGACCGCCGAGAGATACGGACATGAAAACAGAACAGTTAATCGCCATCTCCCGTATGTTCTCCTCTACCGTCATTCAGGAGATGGCCCGTAAAGGAAGTTCCAAGCTTTTTGCGCGATTGGCGCAGCAATCGCTCTTGCTTGCCGATCTGCCGGCTTTATCAAGCACTGTTTCCAACCTCTTTGAGGTTGCCTTCTCGGTACTAAAACGCCGGGGTTACAGGGACGAATACGTTTACAAGGCTGCGTTGACGCACAACGTCTTACTCGGCAAGCACAATCTTCGTACCGCCTCGATGGTCACGGAATTTCGCGTTGGTGAATGCAAGGCCGATGTGGTGATCCTAAACGGCACCGGCACGGTCTACGAAATCAAGTCCGAGCGTGATTCATTGACGAGGCTTGAGCGCCAGATTGCAGCTTATGCCAAGGTGTTCGCCACCGCTAATGTGATTGCTTCGGAACGCCACGTGGCCGCTATAACCGATCTGATACCAAAAGATGTCGGCGTGCTTTGTCTTGATCGACGCGGCCATATCACGCCACAGCGCGAAGCAGTAGAACGGCCCGAGCGCACTTGTCCTGCGTCTATTTTCGACTGCCTCAGAACAGAGGAAGCCCGCCGCATACTGATTGCACAAGACGTGTATATTCCGCAGGTTCCGAATACGGTACTAAACGGCGTACTCAGGCAGCTATTCATAAAGCTAGAGCCGACCGTTGCGCATCGGGGGATGGTCGACGTTTTGAAGAAGACGCGCAATCTCCTTCCCCTCTCTGAGTTGGTCGGCCAGCTTCCCCCGTCACTTCAAGCAGCCGCCTTGTCTGTCCCATTACGCAAGCTAGATCATTCGCGTCTGGTTACTGCCGTCAATACGCCTCTGGATGCCGCACTGGCTTGGGCATAGACGCATGTATCACCCTTACTTTAGAGGCAAGCAATATGAGCTGATTACAGTCAGGGAGATGGCATTTGTTTTTAAAAATGCAGGATTCTGCCCGATTATTGAGCCCGTGAAGGAGTCGCTCAATGGGCTCAAGAAGGCGCTGGAAACCGTCGTCAGCGCGGGCGCAAGTGCAGTGGTCGTTATTAATCCGGAACATGGCGATCACTCGAAAGCTGGGCTCGCCTTAACCCAATTACTGAGAGAACAGTTTCTGGATCTGCCGAACATTTCGGCCGGTATCCTGCTCCAGCAGAAAACAAACCCAGAAAACGCAATCGCGTTGTACCGTGAGCATGAGGCCCACAGGCCGGTTTTCATTCATGCTGGTTTTGCTGATCCCAAAGCTTTATTAGTTAGACTTGGGTCGCAAACCAGAGAAAATCGGCACATCTTTTTCGAAGACGATTGCGTCACGCTCTATAGAAGGCACTTCAACGAAGCCCATCGCGTTCTTTTGCGAGACGGGTTTAAGAAGAGGAAAAACAGAGAATACGAGCTTCTTGAAAGCTTTTCCGACCTGCATATAACGTACAGCGATGAGGGAATGCAGGGGTTTGGTGACTTCCTGATGGTGGGCGACGACTATAGTGAATCTGGCGGACCAGCCTACGCCGTAGCAATCCACGTGACGTTTATCGATCACGATCAGGATAACGTAATGCGGATATTTCATTTCAAATCGCAGCGCCAAGATACCCCTTTGGATCCTGCCGGAAAATTCGCCGAGGCGCTTTCGGAAATGATGACGCACATTGGTGCGCCGAATTCGATGGTGCTTGAAACGGAAGCCGTTAAAGAATTCCGGATGCTCCATGAAAAAGGCCATTTCCCCGGTCTGGGCTACGCCAAGAAGTTGTCGATGAACCACCACATCGAGACGCTGGCAAATTTCTTTGAGACAGCAGCCTAGTCGTCATGCAATGTTGCGCCGAGTGTTTCAGTGATCGAGTTCTGCGCAAAGCAATTCGTGATCTGTCGATTGATAGCGGCAAGTGTTCCTACTGCGATTCGGACGATACGCCGCTACTGGCCCCCACAGCTCTGCGCTATTACTTCGAAACTCTAATCAGCACCTATCGCGCGGATACGGGTGGAAAGCCTCTGGCGCCTCTGCTTCGGGAAGAATGGGGCATATTCAAACATCCGCGTATGGATGATTTCCGGGCGAAAGACCTGCTTGCGGAGATTCTAGAAGATCACGACATCGTGCGGCAGCTATTTGTGCCAGCTCCCCACCCCGGAGCTGACTGGCTTGGGCTATGGCGAAAGCTTCGGGATGAATTGATGTATCAGAACAGATTTTTCCCTGACGTTGATATCGATCTGGACTTTTTTAAAGAAATACTTGTTGGTCTTGTGTTGGAATCCGATGAGGTTCCCGATCAGTGGTTCCGCGCACGAATACAGAATCAGGACGCGCTATTCTTGTTGACCGATATGGGAGCGCCGCCGCCGCGTAGCGCTTCTCATGGACGAGCAAATCCAGCAGGCATTCCCTACTTGTATCTGGGATCTAAGCCGCTAACAGCGATTTCTGAAATACGCCCACACACAGGGGAAAAAGTCTGTGTTCTTGATTTCAAACTGCCAGCCGATCTAAAACTGATCGATCTGCGCAATGCGCGCGAGTCGTTTTCACCCTTCACCTTCGACGATGCCGACCAAATAGGAAATGTTCGTAATGCACTGCCCTTCCTTGAGCGGCTTGGCGATGATCTGACAACACCCGTTCTTCCACAAGCGGCGGCGATCGATTACACCCCTAGTCAGTTCCTGTGCGAGTTCATCAAAAGATGTGGGTATGACGGTGTCGTTTACCGAAGTTCAGTAAGCGAGGGAATAAATTTAGCTCTCTTTGATCCTCGGGGGCCCGTCCCCGGAACCGACGTTATTTCATACAAAGTGACCCGCGTGTCGGTCGAGGCCGCCCCGTGAAGTACCCGGGGAAACGCGGGGCGGCGCTCGCCGAGGAAGGCTTCGCGCGGCGATAAACCCGCAGTAAACAGCCCGGTTTCCTGTGTCACTCGACAAAAATGGGCTTATTTTGTCACGGGTTCAGGCAACGGAGGGCTGGCCACGGGTTGGATAGAATTCCCCGCTCCGTTTAAAATCGAAACCGCCATGGTGCCTGCGTGCACCTTAAGGGCCCCACAGAGAGCGACTTGAGCAATTATTTGATTGGAAGCTTTGGTTTAAACAGTCCAACGAAAGCCCCGATATACGCTGCAATGAAGGTGACTACAAAAGTTATGCCGATAACGCTTTCCACCGCAGACCAGAACGAGACATTTCGTATTTGGTTGGCGTGATCCTGATGGAAGCGTTGTCATCCAAAGAGCCTCCTACTTAGGGCATCGGCGTTTTATCTCAAGCTGCCGCCCCCTCTCACGCAATTATTCCAATCCACTGGAAGCTGCAAAATGGCAATCTTTCAAGCGGTCAACGACCTAGTTACTTAGATGCTGCTATCGACTCGCGGTTGTCCTTGTGCCATTGCGCCTCCGATCGCGGCTAACGATATCACGAGAGTCGCATTATGCATTTCTTTCTGTTAGATTATCCAACGCGGCTGAGAAAACTGACCGGCAGCCAAGTGGCGAGAGAGACTGACATGAACGAAGCGGAAAAAACAGACGCGGGGCCACGAAAGTCAGGCACGGGTACGAGAAGGATTGCGGTGGTCGCAGTTCATGGCGTGGGCGACCATCCGCAGTTTGCAACCGCGAGGGAAATCGGCGACCTGCTCTCCAACCTGGAGTACAAACCGACAACCACGCCCCGGTACGCGCCGTTTACGGAGGTGATCAAGCGAATCAACGTGCGGCCAGTGAAGGTCCCGCACGATGGTAATGGTTTCGACTGGACTGACGCCAGACTTCAGCAGAACACCTGGGGTCCCATGGATGCGATTGCGCAGGCGGCCTTTTTGGCCACGCCATCGGAACATCCCGTTCAGCCCGCGGATGACACGGCCCGAGCCCTGGACCATCTGTTCATGAAGGGCCAGTTAATTGAGTATAAGGGCGAGGCTCCGGAAGATACGTACCAGTGTCTGCGGCTGGAAGGCCGGCGAGTGGCGCCGGTGGCGCCGAAGGACGGTGCGCCGCCGATCGCTCCCGACCGGGACAAGGCCGGCGAGATTGCATCCGAGCTTCGCGCCAGCGGAGTAGAACTTCCGTCCGCGCCCACCCCGAGCGCCGCGGGCGATGCCGCTTCGCGACCGCCAGCGGATCCAGCCTCTCCGGGAACTCAGGAAAAGATCGTTCACATCTACGAGATGTATTGGTCCGACCTTTCTCAACTGGGCAACGCCTATACGCGTATCTTTGGCGAGTTATATCAACTACTGTTCCACCTGGGAAGCGTAAGTGTAAATAATGTGCTGGCGGCTGCGATCCACTTTCAGCGCCGGGCCGACGTCGAACCGGGCGTCGGAAAAAAATGGCGGGCGTTTTCTAACGCGCAGCAGTTCGCGGCCGGCCTGCTGGCTTGGCCCATCCCTATCCTGAACCTTTTCATGGCGGCGCTGATTCCGGCAATTCTTCTGGTTTCGATGATGCGAACCAACCTTTCGTCCAAGGGGGAGTTCATCGCGCTCGATATCCTGGCGACGGTCCTGTGCGTGGTGGGATCAGGAATTGCCCTGGCAAAGTTGAGCCGCGTCCCTGCCTTCCTTTATCCCCTGCCGCCTCTTCTATTCTCTGGTTTAGGCATCGTTGTAGGAGTCTTGGCGAGCCCGTGGAACAGAGACTTTACCGAATACGTTGTTTCCGCCATCTTATTAGCGCTGAGTTTCGCCGGAGTGGGATTGATTATCCGGGCCTACGACCGACAGCGGCCGGGATCGAAACGAGCGGCGGTCTGGGTAGCCGCAGTTCTTGCAGCAGCGCTCCTAATCATTGGGGTCATTGCGCGCGGACTTCCTCTCGGCGGTTCCACCGGCTACCCGGCGATCGAAAGCTCCCTGAATATTCTCGAGGTCGCGTTCGGCTTCCTCATTCTTTCCTGGGTGGGATTCTACCTGGCATATATGTGGGCGCACGTAGCGGGTTGGCGCGCGACTCGGGCTGTACACGCCAAGAATCCGACAGACCACATCAAAGCACGGCGCACCCGATGGACGGCGCAGTTGGTTCTGGCGTTGACCTCAATCATCTTCATCACGTTGACGATCTGCGGCTGGACGGGCGTAGTTAAGGTCGGCGTCAGCATGCTTCCGGGACAGGACAATGCGCCCCGCCACAAACCCTGCGCGATGAATCTCGCCGCCGCGGAGCCCGTCAAGCCCGCGGACCCTACGGCGCCATGTCAAGGACCGTCATGCAGTCCAGTGCGCTATCAGCCGGTGAGCGCGGCGGTCTACCGCTTTATTTGGCTCAGGGCGCTCAGGGGCCTGCATTCCGCGCGCGAAACGGCGGTTCAAGCCGAAGGATACAAAAATTGCCCGCCTCTTGTCTCCAGGTGGTCGGATGAAATGCTGCAAGCGGCGGGAATCGGATTCCTTCCCGTTTATCTGGCTGCCTTCCTGATTGCCCTGATTATCGCTTTGTGGGCAATGTTCCCCGCGGTCTTGACGGAAATCAATCCGCCCGGTTCGGAAGCGCCGGCCGAATTGCAACGGGAATCCAGTTCGTTGGGGTCATGGCTTGATCGCGGCTTTCGGTTTATGCGGTGGGGAGGCGAAGTTCTTTATTGGACGATGTGGCTACCGCCCTTGCTTGTGTTGGTTTTCAACTTCGCGCTGATTCATTGGATTTACGCGAAATCGAATTCACGGATCACGGATCAGGTAATCGCGATTGTGGGCACGTTCGTGGCCGGCACCGCGGTGGGCGTACTGGGCTTCGCGGGAAGACTTAAGAACTTCGCCGGCGGCCTTCGGACATTGGTTCGGGTAATGCTCGATGTCGATAACTGGCTACGGGAACATCCGCGCAACTACAACCCGACGGCCCGCATTTGCGGTCGTTATGTTTCGGTTCTTCGGCATATCTCCGAATGGCGGGATTCGGACCCGGACAAGAGCCCGTACGATGCCATGGTGATCATTGCGCATAGCCAGGGAACCGTAATTACAGCCGACTTTTTGCGTTTCCTGCATTCGGAAAGTGAACAGGCCGGCTCCATGGATGACTATGACCCGGAGTTGAAGCAGTTCGCCAGTATGCCCAAATTCTTCTTCACCATGGGCTGTCCGCTCCGCCAGCTCTATGGCTTGCGCTTTCCGTACCTTTATGGATGGGCGATGAACAGAATTGCGGACGATTCGCCGGCCCCAGGACCGCCCCCCGATATTGGCGGCGATGAAGCCCCACGTCCTTGTAGCCTGGGCGTTGAGCGGTGGATCAATGCTTATCGCAGCGGGGACTATGTGGGCCGGTATCTTTGGCGTGGCGGCGACGACAGCTACCGTTGGGATCCAATTTCTACTACGTACGAACAGGAATGGGATCCGCCGACGGGTAAGCCGGAACGGGTCTCGGCCGACAAAGCAGGCCACCGCATTGAATGTTGTATTGGGCCAGGAGCACATACACACTACTGGGACCACACTGCCGGACTGATAGCCGAAGTGCTCGACCGGATAATTAACAATGCTTAACCGTTAAGCGCCCGCATCCCGAAGGCGGCCGGTCGGATAAGCCCACAGCGTTACAATTGATTTCCATGCCGCGCGAGCTAGTGATCCAGGGGCCAGACGGAGCAGCCCGAACTGTCGCGTTGACCGGACGCCTTACGGTAGGACGGTCGAACGCCGCCGAGTTGTGTTTTCCAGAAGATGCCGGACTGTCGCGCCAGCACTTCGCTTTCGAGCCGGAAGGCGACGGGGACTGGACGATTCTCGATCTGGGCAGTAAGAACGGAACCTTCGTCAATAATATCCCTCTCAAGGCGCGGTTACTGCTGCAGCCTGGCGACCGCATTACGGCAGGGCATCTGCTGATCATCTACGCGCCGCCAGAGGGCAAGACGCCCGAACAGCGCGTGGTGGTCTTTGAAGGGCCGGCGGACGAAAGCACCGCATCCACTACGGTTGTCACCAGCCTCGAAGGCGCGTTAACGAACCAGACCATGGTGCTGGAGCGGGGTGGCGCAAAGGCCACGGCGCCGATGCAGGCTTTGATTCGCGCAGGACAGGTGCTCTCCGAAAACAAGCCGCTCGCGGAGCTATTTCCCGTCATTCTGGATCTCGCTATTCAAGCGGTAACAGCGCAGCGCGGCGTGCTGCTGATCCTGGAGGGCGACAAACTGGTTCCACGCGCTCACAAAGGCGAGGGCTTCCGAATCTCGACCGGCGTGCGAGACCGCGTGATCAACGATAAGACATCGATTCTGGTGCGCGATGCAATGGCCGATGAAGCATTTAAAGGCCGCATGAGCATTGTGGAACAGAAGGTCCATACCATGATGGCCGTGCCGCTGCAGACGAAGGAGCGGATCATCGGCTTGATTTATGTGGATTCGCCGTTCATCTTGCGCGAGTTTACGAAGGACGATCTCAGCCTGCTCACGGTGATGGCAAACACCGCGGCGATCCGCATCGAGAATGCGCGACTGGCGGAGGTCGAAGCGGCGGAGCGCATCATGGTGCGCGATCTTTCGCAGGCGGCGGAGATCCAACGAGGCGTGCTGCCGAATCAGGCGCCAATTTTGCCGGGCGTGGATCTGGCGGGATACAACGCGGCGTGCCGCACGGTAGGCGGCGATTATTACGATTTCTTTCCCTATCCGGATGGGCGCGTCGCGCTGGCGCTGGGCGACGTTTCGGGCAAGGGAATGCCGGCGTCATTGATGATGATGTCGCTACATGCGCGCGTTGAGGTTCTGGCAGAGGACCCGGGCAATGTGGGGAGCTTTATGACGCGCTTGAATAAGGCCACCTGCTCAAATTGCCCCAGCAATCGGTTCATCACGTTCTTTTTCTGTATTCTTGATACGGTATCCGGAGAAGTGAAGTTCGCCAACGCCGGTCACAATCCCCCGTTCGTGGTGAGAGCGTCGGGAGAGTCGGAAATGCTGGAAGGCGGGGGACCGCCGCTGGGAATCATGGCGATGGTGTCTTACGAGGAACAAACGATCCAACTCGGGCTGGGTGATCTGCTGGTGGTTTATAGCGATGGCGTCACCGAGTGCATCAATATGCAGGAAGAGGAGTTTGGCGAGGAACGCTTAATGGAAGTGCTGCGCCGCCACAACGAAGAACCGGCGAAGGCTATTGTGGATGCGGTTACCGCGGCGCTGTTGGAGTTTGCGGCCGGGGCTCCGCCTGCCGATGATATTACATTGGTAGTAGCAAAACGTCGATAAACCACGGGGCATGTAACCCCCAACGCCTGCCCAACGCCCCTATAGTTGCTTGACTAAAGCCTGCCTTTTCTTTGTTCTAATTACTTCCCTTTCGGCTGCAACCCCCGAACCGGAAGCTCTCGCCCTGCTTGCGAAGGCGTCGTCCGCCTTTGATGCAAACTTGGCCCGCGAAGGGCACTGGAATTGGACGGCGCAGGAAAAGCGCCAATTGGCGACCCATTCAGGCGATATTGTTCAATCATTGCCTTCAGTTACAGCCGAATCGATACTGCAAGCCAGCGGCAGCCGATGCAATGCGGTGGTGGCGTGGGGCGACGGATTGCAGCCGTACAAGGCTTCCGCCGATGCCGACGAACGCTGCCGCGCCATGAACGACTTTCGCGCTCCGTTCGAAGTGGCGGAACTGCTGCGTGGATCGCAGGTGAAGTTGGTAGCGGACTGGGAAGGCGGCGCCGCGATTTCGATCCTGCCAGACAAGACCCGGCAACATTCTGAAGATCCCGCCATTCGTTGCGCCGCGTCCATTGAGGCTACCATTCGCCTGGACTTGGGTTCGTTCTTTCCGCGAACGATTGAAGGCAAGGTAGTAGGCGACGGCTGCGAAGAACGTGGTTCTCCAGTAGTCCAATACGGGAACCCGACTGCGACTCCCATGCGTTCCACCTTCCGCAAAGGCGCCTCGTTCCGTATGGTGTTCAAACTTCAAAAAGACAAGTTCGCCAACGAAGCCAACAGCTTTTGGATTTGCACCACCCAGCACTACCTCATGCCTTGGGATTCAGACACTTCCGTACTTGCATACTGGGGCCGCCAGGTGCGTGTAAAGGCCGGCGGGCGCCAGTTGGTAAAAGACATTGAGACCCAGGCGCGCGAGTTCGGCGCCGATTCCGCGGTCAGCTTCGACAGCTTCGATCAATAGAGATGGCGACGTCCTCTGCGGCGGTTTGATTTTGGTGTTGGCCGATGTTGAGCCAAGTTGAGGCCGAGTTGCAGAGCTACCGCTAAGATTGCGCGACGGCAATCGCGAGCGCACGCGCTATCCGGCATTCCGCCGCAAAAAACCTCTTCATCGGCTCCGGCGTGTCCGCTCGACTTGAACAACACTTATGTCCCGCACACCCGTTTAACGGCGGCGTGATTTAGCTTACGTGAGCGCCACGGGTTCCGACGTACAGCGAGTACAGGGACTGGCTGGCAGCCATGAATAGCCGGTTGCGACGGGCGCCTCCAAAACAGACGTTGGCGCAAATTTCCGGCAGCAGGATGGCGCCGATGCGCTGGGCGGTGGCCGTGAAGACGTGCACGCCATCATAGCCTGCGCCTCCGTTCGCTCCGGCCCAGATGTTGCCATCGACATCGGCGCGGATGCCATCGGCGCTTCCATCGATGCCCTTCCATTTCATATCGGTGAACCGCTTGCGATTGCGCAGTTTGTTGGACGCGATATCGAAGATCTGGATATCCTTGGGGGCGCCGGTATCGCAGACGTAAAGTTTTTTGTAATCGGGACTGAAGCAGATTCCGTTGGGCTTGTCGAGCTCATCCGAGACCAGTTCGACCTTGGCGCTCTGCGGATCGACGCGATAGACGGCTTCCTTAAGTTCGGGCTTGGCCTCGATTCCTTCGTAGTTGCCTAGGATTCCGTAAGGCGGGTCGGTGAACCACACGCCGCCATCGGGGTGGACGACGATATCATTTGGCGAATTGAGCGGCTTGCCGTTGTACTTATCGGCGACGACCGTGACGCGCCCATCGTTCTCATAACGGATCACGCGGCGGCCGAGATGCTCGCAAGTAAGTTGACGGCCCTGGAAATCGAAGGTATTGCCGTTCGATTGGCCGGAGGGGTTGCGGAAGACGCTGACGTGGGAATCCTCTTCGATCAGACGGAGTTGGCGGTTATTGGGGATGTCGCTCCACACCAGGTATTGGCCTTCGGCGGACCATGCCGGGCCCTCAGCCCACTTGCAGCCAACGTAATGGCGATAGATTACGGCGTTGAAGAGCTTGTATTTGTCGAACGTCTTGTCAAGCGAAACGACATCGGGATCCGGATAGCGCAAGGGCTGTTGGTTGGCCCAATCGCGCGGCGTTTGGGCGGCTGCGGGCAGGGCAGCGGCCAGCTTGAGAAAGGAGCGGCGGCGAAGCATCGGAAAACATTGTAGTGCATTGGAATGATCGAGCACATAAAATCTTTCTTCTCGCCAACCTCACCGCGGGGTGCAATACTGACGAAATGTTGATCCAAGGCCATTTAGGGGGTATTCGCGCGCGCATTGCGTTGCGGGTCTTCCTGCGCCTTACCGCCATGGATGTCTGCTGCGGCCCGCCCGATCTCGCCAGATTCTAACTCGAAGCACGGCCTCCGTGTGCATTTTCCATTTTCAATGAGGAGCAGTTCATGAGCGATCCATCCATCCTTTGGGAGGAAACCGTCGAGCCCGGCGCGACCTGGTCACACGTCTTAAAGCGCGGGACGGCGCTGCGCATCACGGATATCCAAGGAGGCGTCAACATCGGCGCTTTGTTTTACAACTTTGAATGCCCGACCGAGCGCTACAACATGCCGGACACGCTGAAGTCGCAGCACATTGCGCGTCTCACATCGGGAGCCGTTCTTTACTCCGATATGGGGCGTATTCTTTGTTCGATCACAGATGATTCGGTTGGCTGGCACGACCCCATCGGGGGCTGCTCCAACGCCGCTCTGGTGTCCGAAAAATACGGCGAAGCGCGCTATCAGGAGCATCGCAACGATTGTCATAAGAATGCTCACGACAGTTTTTTGATTGAGCTTGGCAAGTGGGGATTAGGGCCGCGCGATTTAACCGCGAACGTCAATTTCTTTAGCCGAGTCGATGTGGCGGCCGATGGAGGCATGACTTTTCATGCGGGTAATTCACGGCCCGGAGCGGTTGTTGCGTTGCGGTCCGAGATGAACACGCTAGTAATTCTGAATTCGTGCCAGCATCCGCTCGATCCGCATCCGAAATACGATCCAAAATCGGCCCTGCTTTCCATACGGCGCGTTGCACCTGCGACAGCGGATGATGCGTGCCGGATTTCGCGCCCGGAAAATGAGCGCGGGTTCACATTGACGGAACGCTATTTCCTCTAAGGACAAGCTATGAGCGGAACTACGATTCTCGAAAGCAAGCTAGAGCCCGCCGCCGCGATCTACCGCCAAGTCATTCCCGCTGGCGAGCCGTGGATTTACGAACTCGGCCGTGGGCAGATCTTGCGTATTGTCGACCTCGGCGGCAACCAGGCGGTTGACACGTTGTTCTATAACGCGCGCGACTATTCCGATCGTTACAGCGCGCAAGATACGATCCGCGCCCAGGCCAATCTCTATCTCACCGCCGGCACGCGGCTAATGTCCGCTGGAGGAAGCGTGTTGCTGACCATTGTGGCGGATACCTGCGGCCGGCATGACACGCTGGGCGGGGCCTGCGCCAACGAAAGCAACATGGTGCGCTACGCACTCGAAAAGCGGCACATGCACGCGTGCCGCGCGAGCTTTCTCAAGGCGGTTACCGAATGGGATCACGGCATGAGCAAGCGCGACATCACCGCGAATATCAACTTTTTTATGAATGTGCCAGTGACGCCGGAGGGGGAGTTGACCTTCGAAGACGGTATTTCGGAACCGGGCAAGTACGTCGAGTTGCGCGCGGAGATGGATGTTCTGACGTTAATCAGCAACTGCCCGCAGTTGAACAACCCGTGCAATGCCTATAATCCGACGCCGGTTGAGGTGTTGATTTGGGATAAGCAGGCGTGATGTTCCGCAAGGTTCTGATTGCTAACCGCGGCGCAATCGCCTGCCGCATTATTCGGACGCTGCGACGGATGGGCGTCGGGTCTGTGGCGGTGTTCTCGGATGTGGACCGACATTCGCTACATGTCGAGCAGGCGGATGAAGCGGTGTGGATCGGTCCGGCGCCGGCTGCGCAAAGCTACCTTTCGATTCCCGCTCTGCTCGAAGCTGCAAAGCAGATAGGCGCTGAGGCGATCCACCCGGGTTATGGTTTCTTGAGCGAGAACGCCGCATTTGCCGAGGCTTGTGAAGAGGGCGGCATCGTGTTTATTGGTCCCTCGCCAGAACAGATGCGCGCATTTGGTCTGAAGCACACGGCACGGCAGATCGCCGCTCAGACAGGGGCGCCACTGTTGCCCGGCACGCATTTGCTGGATTCGGTTTCGGAAGCGCGCACCGCTGCGGAGGCGATTGGCTTTCCGGTGATGCTGAAGAGCACAGCGGGCGGCGGTGGAATCGGCATGCGGCTATGTTCGTCGACCGGAGAATTGGACGACGCGTTTACCGCCGTGGCGAGATTGAGCCAGGCCAGCTTCGGGTCGGCGGGAATGTACCTCGAAAAGTTTGTCGCCAACGCGCGCCACATCGAGGTGCAGATCTTTGGTGACGGAGCGGGCGCGGTAATTGCGCTGGGTGAACGGGATTGCTCGGCGCAGCGGCGCAATCAAAAGGTGATCGAAGAAACGCCGGCGCCCGGCTTAAGCGCCAGCGCGCGGGCAGAGTTGCTGGCGGCGGCGATTCGACTGGGCGAAGCGGCGCGATACCGCTCGGCCGGTACTGTCGAGTTCCTCTACGACAATGATTCAGGAAAATTTTATTTTCTCGAAGTCAATACGCGGCTGCAGGTGGAACATGGAGTCACCGAAGAGGTCACGGGCGTGGATCTGGTGGAGTGGATGGTGCGTCAGGCCGCGGGGGAGATGTCCGATCTGCGTTCGATTGGGATGACTTCGCATGGATGTTCCATCCAAGCGCGACTCTATGCGGAAGATCCTGGCAAGGATTTCCAGCCGAGTTCGGGGAGACTCGGTTTGGTCGCCTGGCCGCGAGGGGCGCGGGTGGAGACATGGATTGAATCGGGGGCGGAGGTGACTCCGTATTACGATCCGATGCTTGCCAAGATCATTGTGCGCGGTCCAACGCGCGAGATGGCGCTGGCAACCATGCGGGAAGCATTGGCCGAAACTCACGTGTCAGGGATTGAAACCAATCTCGAATATCTGCGGCAGGTCTGCGGCTCGGCGGATTTCGCGGCAGGAGGCGTGGCGACTTCGTTTTTGCGCGGCTTCGATTATCGGCGCAACGCAATCGACGTAATGGCACCGGGGACGCAGACTACGATTCAGGATTATCCGGGGCGACTCGGTTATTGGCATGTGGGCGTTCCTCCCTCGGGGCCGATGGATTCTCTGGCATTCCGCGCTGCCAATCGGTTGGTTGGCAATTGCGAAGGCGCGCCCGCTCTAGAGATCACGGTGGCGGGGCCCACGTTGCGATTCCGCGCGGATGCGACGATTGCACTCACGGGGGCCGATTTCGGCGCGCGATTGGATGGCGCAGTAGTGGCGCGTTGGCAGGCAATCCGTGTCGGCGCGGGAGCGGTCCTCGAGATGGGCGCGGCGGGAGGGTCGGGCGCGCGGGCATATCTGGCGGCGGCAGGTGGCTTCGATGCACCGGAATACCTGGGCAGTGCCAGCACGTTTATCCTGGGGCGGTTCGGCGGTTCCGCGGGAAGGGTGCTGCGGGCGGGAGACGTATTGGGCGTGAATCCGGGGTCCGGTGAAGCTTCCATGGCTGCGGTATCCGCGCCCGATTATGGGAACTCGTGGGAGATCGGCGTACTTTACGGGCCGCACGGAGCGCCTGATTTTTTTACGGCGGCGGGGATTGAAGCATTTTTCGCCGGGACGTGGAAAGTGCATCACAACTCCGACCGCACCGGCGTACGGTTGATTGGTCCTAAACCCGAATGGGCCCGCAGGGACGGAGGCGAAGCGGGACTGCATCCATCTAACATTCACGACAACGCGTATGCCGTCGGCTCGATCGATTTCACAGGCGACATGCCGGTCATTCTCGGTCCGGATGGACCAAGTCTGGGGGGCTTCGTCTGTCCGGCGGTCATTGCGGCGGCGGAGATATGGAAGATCGGGCAGCTTCGTCCGGGAGACGCGGTTCGCTTTCGGGCCGTTTCGTTGGAACAGGCGCGCAAGCTGGATGAAGAACTCGACGCGGCAATTGAAACGCTATTGGGTGATTGGCCGAAGTTGCCAGAGGACGCCCATCGCGAGGAGCCGGTGTTGCGATCGGCACGTGGCGTTTTGTGCCGCGCCGATGGCGATCGTTACTTACTGCTTGAATATGGGCCGAACGTCCTCGATCTCAGTTTGCGTTTTCGTGTGCACGCGCTCGAAACCCAGTTGCGTTCGCTTGCGCTCGCGGGCATTATCGACATCACGCCAGGCGTGCGTTCATTGCAGATTCACTATAATGCGCGACGGCTTTCGCGTGCGGCGCTGCTTGACGCGCTGGACCATTGTGAGAGCCGCATTCCGCCGCTCGACGACATTTCCGCGCCATCGCGTTCCGTACGCCTGCCGCTTTCCTGGGACGACCCGGCGACGCAGCTCGCGATTCGTAAGTACATGCAATCGGTGCGGCCGGATGCGCCGTGGTGTCCCTCGAATATCGAATTTATCCGGCGCATCAACGGGATCGATTCCACCGAAGAGGTGCGGCGCATCGTTCATGCCGCGAGCTATCTGGTGCTGGGATTGGGCGATGTTTACCTAGGCGCTCCTGTGGCGACGCCCACCGATCCGCGGCATCGGCTAGTTACTACGAAGTACAATCCGGCGCGTACCTGGACGCCCGAAAACGCGGTCGGCATTGGAGGGGCGTATTTGTGCGTGTATGGCATGGAAGGGCCCGGCGGATATCAATTTGTGGGCCGCACGGTGCAGATGTGGAACACCTGGCGCTCCACGCGCGAATTCGAGCTTGGTTCGCCCTGGCTGCTGCGCTTCTTCGATCGCATTCAGTTCGACCCGGTGTCGGCCGAGGAACTGCTCGAAATTCGTGAAGCGTTTCCGCATGGCGGGTATCCGCTGACCATTGAGCCCGGCGAATTCCGCTTGAAGGAGTATCGCGCGTTTCTCGATTCCATCGCTCCCGAAGCGGCGGCATTCAAGCGAAAGCAGCAGGCTGCGTTCGAAGAGGAGCGCGAGCGGTGGGCACGGGCCGGAGCGGAAGCGCCGCTCGAGCTGCCCGACGTCGCCGCGCCTGAGGCGGCGGAAGAACGCGTACCCGAGGGATGTATGCCGGTGCTCGCGCCCCTGACGGCGAACGTTTGGAATATTGCGATTGAGCCCGGCGAGCGCGTTGCAGCGGGCCAGAAACTGATCGTGCTGGAGGCAATGAAAATGGAGATTGCGGTAGCGGCGCCGATTGCCGGCATCGTGGAGAAGATTGGTTGCGCAACTGGCGCGCTGGTCTCAGCGGGACAGCGTCTGGTGACGCTGCGTATCGAGGCCGCATGAAGCCATCGGAGCGCGTCGAGCAGGCCTATGATCGAATCGCGCGGGAACCGCTGGCGCCGGTCTGGATCTCCCTCGTTCCGCGCGAGGCGGCGCTCGCGCGGGCGCGCACGCTGGAGACGGATACCTCCGCGGCTTCGAAGCCTCTCTACGGAATGACATTCGCGATCAAAGACAATATCGATCTCGCGGGTCTACCTACCACGGCCGCATGCCCGGCGTTCGCGTACGAGCCGGCAACCGACGCGCGGGTGGTGACACGATTGTGCGAAGCGGGCGCCATTCCCATCGGCAAGACGAACATGGACCAGTTCGCAACCGGACTGGTAGGCGTCCGTACACCGTATGGCGCGTGTTCCAGCGTTTTCGATAGCCGCTATATTTCCGGCGGATCGAGTTCGGGCTCCGCGGTCGCCGTGGCGCGCGGATTGGTCGATTTTTCGCTTGGCACCGATACAGCCGGCTCGGGCCGCGTACCAGCTGCGTTTAATGGATTGATCGGGCTCAAGCCAACGCGCGGATTGCTAAGCACGCGGGGCATAGTTCCAGCATGCCGCACGCTCGATTGCGTTTCCGTTTTTGCCAGAACATGCCGGGAAGCGCACTCGGTTTGGACGGCGGCGCGAGGCTTCGACCGGCTTGACGCGTATTCGCGCGAAGCTGCGCCTGGCCAGGACGCGGCGCCGTGGCTCGCCGGAGCGTTCCGATTCGGCGTCCCGGCCGCGGATCAACTCGAATTCTTCGGCGATGAGGAGGCGGCTGCGCTCTATGCGGCGGCGGTGTCGCGCATGGAGGGAATGGGCGGCGAGAAAGTAGAGATCGACTTTTCCGTGTTCCGGCGGGCGGCCGACCTACTGTACTCCGGCCCGTGGGTGGCCGAGCGGCTCGCGGCAATTGCTCCGTTTATGGGAGCGCATGCGGACGAGATAAATCCGGTGGTGCGCCAAGTCATTTCGGGTGGGTCGCAGTATTCCGCCGTCGAGGCGTTTCGTGCCGTGTATCGATTGGGCGAATTAGAGCGTGAGGCTAGCGCGCAATGGAAGCGGATGGATATATTGGCGTTGCCTACCACAGGAACAATCTATACGCACGAGGCGGTCGCGGCGGAGCCCTTGAAACTCAACACGAACCTCGGTTACTACACAAATTTCGTCAATTTACTCGATCTGGCTGCGGTATCCGTGCCGGCAGGAGTGAGGCCGAATGGATTACCTTTCGGGATTTCGTTTATCGGGCGTGCCTTCAGCGACGAAGGCTTGCTGGCTTTGGCGGACCAGTTCTGTGGTACGAAACCCGCACTTGGCTTCGCTACGCCTCCCGGATGCATTAGCCTTGCGGTGGTGGGGGCGCACCTGAGCGGGCAGCCCCTGAATTCGCAACTCAGCGAACGGGGCGCACGGCTGCTGAAGACGTGTCGCACGGCCGCGGGATACCGGCTCTACGCTCTGGCGGGTTCGCTTCCGCCGAAACCCGGGTTGGTGAGGGACGAAGGGTTCGCGGGACCGGGCATTGAGGTTGAGGTTTGGGCTGTTCCCGAAAATACTCTTGGAAGCTTTGTAGCGGCGATCCCGGCGCCATTGGGAATCGGCAGCGTTTCTTTGGATGATGGTTCGGTCGTGAAGTGCTTCATCTGCGAGCCCTATGCAATTGCGACGGCGCGGGAGATTACCCAGTTCGGCGGGTGGCGAGCATATCGTATGGCGAGTTGAATCACCCCCCAGGCACCGCCATTTCGTGTCCTCGTGCGAAAATCGGTCTTGCCGATGGATTCACATGCCTATGAAGTGGACCGTGGAGAACGCTTTGAGTTTGGCAAGAACTGGAGTTGGTTTCTCACCACTCTTACGGATTCCCGAATCGAGCAGGCCGTCTCTTCTCTACAAGAGATGCTTGGAGCAGCCGATCTAAAGGGTGCGCGATTTCTCGACATTGGTTCGGGAAGCGGCCTGTTCAGTTTGGCCGCGCGCCGCCTGGGCGCAGTAGTGCATTCATTCGATTATGATCCTCACTCGCTGGCTTGCACACGCGAGTTGCGCAATCGCTACTTTCCGCAAGATCCGAACTGGAAGGCGGAACCCGGTTCGGCGCTGGATGAAGCTTACATTCGCTCACTGGGAGAATTCGACATAGTTTATTCGTGGGGCGTGTTGCACCATACCGGACAAATGTGGAAAGGGCTGGCCAACGCGGCGATCCCTGTCGCCCCAGGCGGCAAGCTTTTTATTGCGATCTATAACGATCAAGGAACCGCCAGCCGCCGCTGGAAAAAGGTGAAGCGGCTCTACAATGAACTGCCGCGGCCGATGCGTTTTCTGGTGGTGTTGCCGTCGTTTTGGGTGCTTAACTGGCGCAACATGGTCAAAGATGCCATCCGCTTACGCCCTTTTAAGAGCCTGCGCGATTACGGAAAGGAACGCGGCATGTCATTCTGGCGCGATCACATCGATTGGGTAGGCGGCTACCCGTTCGAAGTAGCCAAGCCGGAAGAGATTTTCGACTTTTATCGAGCCAAAGGCTTTTCCCTAATCCGCATGCGTACTTGCGCCGGAAGCCTGGGATGCAATGAGTTTGTCTTTGAGAGACGGGCTTAAAGGCAAGCGTGAAATCTCTAGAGAACCCAGAGATTCTACGATTGATTTTGGGCCGCCTCGCAGCGCTGACGCCTGACCGGAAGGCGCGCTGGGGACGAATGAACGCGCACCAGGCGATTTGCCATCTCACGGATTCCTTTCAAGCGCCTTTAGGCGGCAAAGATGTCAGCATGGCGACGGGAATTTTTCAGCGGACTGTCATGAAATACGGCGCGCTTTACGTTCCGTTGCCGTGGCCGAAGGGCGTTCCAACTCGCCCGGAAATCGATCAATTTGGCGGCGGCTCCCGTCCCGATGAGTTCGAGGTCGATCGCGTCAAGCTTACCGCCACGATTCGCAGCTTCACGACGTTGCCGCCCGATTTCGAATGCCGCCCGCATCCCATCTTCGGCCCCATGACGCGGACTCAATGGATGCGCTGGGGCTACCTACACACGGATCATCACCTGCGGCAGTTCGGCCGATAGTGGCGGGAGTCAGAGGAAGGGGTTGACGATCTCAACACCTTCGACGATTTGACCGTGGTTCAGGTTCCTCCGTGTAGAGGCGCTTGGCGCCGCAACGTTTGGCGGCGACGACGATCATACTATCCCAGAAGGAAAGCTGGCGATGCGAACTAAGTTGTACGGCTTCCCTAATGGTGGGGTAATCGAGCAGCACTATGGGAAATGCCGCCCAGGTTTCCATATAATCGAGCGCTTGATCCGCGGTCAGCTTATTACGCATTTTGCAAGTCGAGACGACAAAGAATTCCTGAAGGACCTGCGTGCTGGTTCGCAATCCGCTGCTCGAAATTAACTCTCGCACGAGGCGGTTGGCCGCCGCGAATTGTCGATCGGCGCGGCTTACGGAATAGATAAGGACATTTGTATCAACAAACGCTGGACTATCCCTGATTACGGTCATGCAAGTCTTCGCGTGTCCAGGTGATCGGTCCGACTTCGGCTGTCGAGTTTCTGACAAGTTCGTCGAAACGTTCGAGAGCGGTCCGACTGCTGAAGGAGTCGCTAACCAGGCTACTCAAATAATCTCGAATTATCTGATTGACCGAAGTATTCCGATCCAGCGCAATTTTCCGCGCGGAGCGGAGCACCTCCTCCTCAATTGTCAGAGTAAGATTCTTTTGCACATAACCAGTGTAGCGCAGATTATGTGCGGCGCTCGGTTTCTGCTTGCATCAGATTCCACAGTGCTTCCACGTGCTCACGTTCGGTCGGGAGGGCCCCGATCGATACACGCACCATCCATCTGCCTTCGAGGATGGCAGGGGTCAAATAGGCTTGGCCCGAGCGGTTGATGCGGTCTGCCCAGGCGAGCGTATGGCTGTCGAGAGCTTCGCCCTCCAGGCCAGCCGGCTCATGCCGCACGCAAATCGTCTGCAAGGGGACAGGGGCCAGCACTTTCCATCCTGGCGTATTGCGCACCCGTTCCGCGAACCACTGGGCATTGGCCAGGTCGCGGCGCAAACGCTGCTGCAATCCGCTGACGCCCTGCTCACGGATCATGAACCACAGCTTGAGAGCACGGAAGCGGCGGCCGAGTGGAAGCCCCCAGTCGCGCAGATTTTTTACTTGCCCATCAGCCGAACTTTGCAAAAAGCTGGGGTTGGTCGACATCACGCGCAACAAGTGTTCAGGGTCGCGCACGTAATAGAGAGAACAGTCGAAGGCTGCGCCCAGCCACTTGTGTGGGTTCATCACCAGCGAATCGGCTCCTTCGATGCCTTGCCACATCCAGCGGCATTCAGGCAGCGCCATCGCAGACCCGGCCATAGCCGCGTCGACATGCAGCCAAACGCCGTGTACCGCCGCGATGGCCGCGATTTTCTCCACGGGATCGAGCGCCGTGCATACCGTCGTACCGGTCGTAGCAACCACCGCGCACGGTCTAAATCCGGCCGTTTCGTCCTGCGCGATTGCCGCTTCCAATGCCTCGGACCGCATACCGAAATCGCTATCATGCGCAATTAACCGCAGGTTCTCGCGCCCGAACCCTGCGAGCAGGGCTGCCTTTTCCACCGAGCTGTGACTTTGCGCCGAGGTATAGACGATGAGCGGTTGCTCCTCAGCCTGGAGTCCGCCGCGGCTCAGACTGTAGCGTGTAGTCCGCTCGCGCGCACACATCAGCGCCACCAGAGTGCACGTGGAAGCCGTATCCTGAATTACGCCGCTCCAGGCACTCGAGAGCCCGGTGATCTGGCGCATCCAGTCGGTGACCACTTCCTCGACTTCGGTGAGGGCGGGACTCGATTGCCACGAAAGCCCGAGCACGCCGAGGCCGGTGCTGGCGAAATCGCCAAGTACGCTAGCCAGCAGACCATTGGATGGAAAGTAGCCAAAGAAGGCGGGATGCTGCCAATGCGAGAGTCCCGGAAGGATGATCTTTTCCAGGTCGGCAAGTACGCGGTCGAAGGGCTCAGGTTCGGTGGGCGGAGCGACTGGTAATTTAGCCTTGACTTCGCCGGGCGCGGTTTGCGCCATTACGGGCAACTCTTCCACGCGCGCGCGATAATCCGCCAGCCAATCGATCAGGCGATGGCCGGCAGAACGAAACTCCTCGGGCGTCATCCTAACTAACCAACGCTTCTTTCACCTTCTCTGCCAGACCAGCGGCCGTGTAGGGTTTTTGAATGAATCCGGCGAGGCCTTTACCGGCGAATCGTTGCACGGCTTCCACTTCGTTGTATCCGCTCGAAAGCAAAACCTTGACGTTCGGGTTTACGGTCTGGAGATGGCGCAGTGTTTCTTCGCCGTTCATCACGGGCATCGTGAGATCGAGTATGACCAGACCGATGTCCGATGGTCGGCTGCGGTAGGTCTCGAGCGCGGCCAAGCCATCGTTTGCCAACATCGTGCTGTACCCGTAACGTTCCAATGTATGTTTGGCGGTGACCCGTACGACTTCTTCGTCATCCACCACCAGAACCGTTCCGGCGCCCGTCAGCGTTCGCCTGGCAGGCTGCGGGTGGGGTTGCGCGGCATGCGGAGACGCGGGAAACAAGACCTTGAATGTCGTCCCGCGGCCCGGCTTACTATAGACCTTGAGCGCGCCGTAATGCGCGCGGACGATGCCCAGAACGGCGGACAAACCAAGCCCACGGCCGGCGAATTTGGTTGTGAAGAATGGGTCGAAGATCTTCGCGAGCGTCTCGTCGTCCATTCCCACGCCCGTGTCGTGAACCTCAAGGGCGACGTAGCGGCCGGGTTTCAGCAATTCGCCCGCGCTCGACATAGTCGAAATATAGTGAGAATCGACCTCCTGCACGGCCGTCTTGACCAACACGGAGCCACCTTCCGGACCAATAGCTTCCGCTCCGTTGATCACCAGATTCATTACAATCTGCTGCAACTGTCCGGGATCGGCGTCCACGCCCGGCAAATTCTCCGCCAGTTGCAGGCGAAGCACCGCCTGCTTAGGCAAGGAAGCTCGCACCAGGCCGTTGATCTCACGAACCAGGTCTGAAAGATCGAGCGTACGCATGACAAAGCGCCCTTTTCCGGCGTACGCGAGCAACTGGCGCGTCAGATCGGCGGCGCGGTCGGCTGCCCGCATCACCTCTTCGATCAGGAGCCGGATAGGATGATTGGGACCGATGCTATCGAGCGCGAGGCTGGAATTTCCCAGAATTCCGGTGAGCAGGTTGTTGAAATCGTGCGCCACCCCGCCCGCCAGCACCCCGAGGCTTTCCAGCTTTTGCGTGTGGCGCAGTTGTTCCTCGATGCGGTGACGTTCGGTTATATCCGTGTTGATCTCTAGGATTCCCGGCGTTTCGCCATCCCTCGTCTGGCGGATGGCCCAGCGGCTGGCCACTTTCAATTTCGAGCCGTCCTTGTGGGTGTGGACCAAATCGCCTTCCCAACGCCCAGCGGCGGCTACTTTATCCTCAATAACGGAAAGGGGCTCGGCAAACTCGGTTCTTAGCAGATCATGGGAGATCTTGCCAAGCGCTTCCTCTCGTGTCCATCCGTACATGCGCTCGGCGCCGCGATTCCAAAAGCGAATCGTTCCATTCCAATCGAGCGAGAAGATGCCGTCGTGCGCCATGTCGAGCAGTTGCGCCTGCTCGCGCAAACTCTCGGCATTTTCGCGAGCCTCACGGGCCGCCCGGGTGGCTTCCTGGGTACGCTGCTCGACGCGCCTCTCAAGTTCTTCCGCGTCTCCGACTAGCTCAGCTTCGCGCCGCCGCCGGCCGGCCGCCAGCGCACTGATGGCGACGGAGATCAACAGCAACAGACCGAAGCGGACCATGTCGGGCGGCTGGCGCTGTGTTATTCCCAACAGGCGCGGCAAAAAAATGATTAACGTCCACGCCAGAATGCCCGCGCCATAACCGAGCCATGAAGAGCCCAGCAGGACGAGCAAATAGAGGACGCCAAAGACCAACCCTGAGAATCCGCGTGACCCGCGAAGACTGAAATGCCAAAACGGATAGGCCGCCGCCGTAATCACGGCCAAGGCGAGTAGCGAAATCGCGTAAGGGCGAAAAGGAGTGGCGACCCAGGCTGTCGCCTTATTCAGCCACCGTTCCGCTGCCGAGCCTTCAACCTGTCGAGCCATGGAATTGTGGCTATAATAACTCCAATCATCTTACCTGTTTTCACGGGCTTCGGTTACGGGCGGCGTACGGGAAAAGACGCGCACCATTTCAAATCATCCTGTTATAATTATCGGATCGCCCCATGCATCTAAAGCCCTTTGCGCCTAATTTCGGAGGCGGGAAAAAGATTTTTCTACTTAAGCCGCGAGGTTTCTGCGCGGGGGTGGTGCGAGCCATCGACGTAGTAAAGATTGCTCTCGATCTGTACGGACCGCCGGTCTACGTTCGCAAGGAGATTGTACATAACAAGCACGTGGTGGATGAACTTCGCGATGCGGGCGCTGTTTTTGTCGAGGAGTTAGACGAGGTGCCTGTGGGCGGGCGGGCGATTTTCAGCGCGCACGGCGTGGCTCCATCCGTTCGCCGTCAGGCAAAGGAACGCGGCTTACACGTAATCGACGCCACCTGTCCACTGGTGACGAAGGTACATCTGGAAGCGGTTCGGTTCGCGCGCGATGGGTCAAGCATTATACTTATCGGCCACAAAGATCATGACGAAGTCATCGGCACGTTGGGTGAAGTGCCCGAACGCAGTTATCTGGTGGAAACGGTCGAAGACGTCGATACGTTGGAACTGGCCGATCCCACGCGGGTCCGCTATCTGACCCAGACGACGCTCAGTTTGGACGAAACGCGCGAGATCATCGCCCGCTTGAAGGAGCGCTTTCCACACATTCAAGGACCGCCCGCACAGGATATCTGCTACGCGACGGAGAATCGCCAGATGGCGGTGAAGGGCGTCTCCCAGCACTGTGATCTGCTCTTGGTGGTTGGTTCGCAAAACAGCTCAAATTCGAAGCGGCTGGTCGAGGTGGGCGACAATTTCGGAGTTCGCTCTTACTTAGTCAACGACCGCGGCGATGTCAATCCGCTGTGGCTCGAAGGCGTAACCAACATAGCCGTAACAGCGGGCGCATCGGCGCCCGAACATCTGGTGCAGGAACTGGTAGAGTTCCTTCGCCAAGACGGTTTCCAGGAACTGGAAGAAATTGAACTGGTCGAGGAGGATGTTCGTTTTTCTCTGCCGGCGGAGCTGACTGTATCGATACGATGAGCGCGTCTGTTCAACTCGGGAACTCGCTCTCTTCCGCAGCGGCGCAGGCCGCGCGACGTTCCGCGGCATTCATCACCGGATTGCAGAAGCCGGACGGCCACTGGTGCGCCGAGCTTACGGCGGACACCACCCTCGAATCCGACTATATTCTCTTCCAGCTTTGGCTCTATCCTCCGCAGGGCGGCGTTTGGCAGCCTGAAACGGGGCCGTTAATCGATAAGGCAGTGCGCTCGATTCTCGAACGGCAGTTGGCAGACGGCGGCTTCAATATCTACGTGAACGGTCCCTCGGAGATCAGCGCTTCGGTGAAGGCCTATTTCGCGCTTAAGCTGGCGGGGCTTTCCGCGGAAGATCCACGCATGCGACGGTTGCGGGAACGCATCCTGGCGCTTGGCGGAATCCAGGCGGCGAATAGCTACGTCAAGGTCAACCTCAGCCTCTTCGATCTTTATCCGCGGCAGTACTGCCCGTCGATACCGCCTGAGATTGCGCTGCTGCCGTTCAACCTGCTCTACCAGATGTCGTCCTGGACGCGCGCCATCGTGATTTCACTGGCCATCGTGCACGCTGCCCATCCGCGCAGTCCGGTTCCCACGGGATTCAATCTGGATGAGCTGTGGATGCCCGGCGTCAACGGCGCATTCCGCGAAGATGACAAGCTGTTTTCATGGCGTACTTTGTTTCTGACGATTGATCGCTGCTTGAAATGGTGGGAACGCAGCCCGATTGCGCGGCCCGTACGCCGCAAGGCCGTGGCGCGCGCGGCGGAATGGATGATTGCGCGTCTCGACGGATCGGATGGGCTGGGCGCAATTTATCCGCCGATGATGTATTCCGTGATGGCCTTGGATGTATTGGGCTATGCGAAGGACCATCCGTTGCGGGTCGAAGCGCTACGCCAGTTCAACGATTTAATGGTGGATGACGGCGAGCGATTCTTCTTTCAGCCGTGCTACTCCGCTATTTGGGATACGTCGATTGCGGCGTATGCGCTGGGGCAAGCCGAGCCGCGGCACACTGCACTACGCTCCGCGGCGGATTGGATGCTCGACCGAGAAATCCGGCGCAAAGGCGATTGGTCAGTGAAACGGCCCAACGTGGAACCCTCTGGCTGGGCATTCGAGTATCGCAATGATTTTTATCCGGATATCGATGACACGGCGATGGTCATGCTGGCGCTCAGCAAGGCGCGCGGGTCCAATTCCGCTAAGCAGCAGGCGTGTCACAAGCGCGCTCTTGATTGGCTTCTCGCCATGCAATCGAAGGATGGCGGCTGGGCGGCATTTGACGCCGACAATAATTGGGAATTTCTGAGCGACGTTCCTTTTGCCGACCACAACGCCATGCTTGACCCCACCTGCCCCGACATTACCGGACGCGTGCTGGAATCGCTCTGCGCGCATGGTTTGAACAGAAGCCACCGGTCGGTCGAGCGCGGCATCGATTACCTGGTGCGCAACCAACAGCCGGATGGAAGCTGGTACGGGCGCTGGGGCGTCGCTTATATTTACGGCACGTGCTTCGCCCTGCGCGGCCTGGCCGCGGCAGGCGAAAGCGATCGGGAAGCGCATGTGTTGCGCGGCGGAGAATGGCTGCGCTCGATTCAGAATGCCGATGGCGGATGGGGCGAGAGTTGCGCCAGCTACGATAACGAAATCTTTACCGCCGCGGAAAGTACGCCATCGCAGACCGCGTGGGCGATTCTGGGCTTGATCGCCGGAGGAGACTTAGCGAGTCTCAGCGTGCAGCACGGAATTGAATACCTGCTGGATACGCAGCGAGCCGACGGAAGCTGGGATGAGGAACTGGCTACCGGTTCCGGATTCCCGAAAGTCTTCTATTTGAATTACCACTTGTACAAAGATTACTTTCCGCTGCTGGCGCTTTCGGCATTTGTGCAGGCGCAGGCGGAAGCGTAGAGGTTCTGCCTCAAATAGAAGCTTCATGCCCAGCGTGCTTGTCACCGGAGCCTCCGGCTTTCTCGGTTGGCATGTTGCCAATCTTCTTCTCCAACGCGGCGATTCGGTGCGGGCGCTAGTCCGCACGGGCAGCGGCGTGTCTGAACTTAAGCTTGACGTTGTCACGGGCGACCTGCGCGACGCGGCATCCATCGAACGCGCGATGCAAGGCTGTTCGGCTGTATTCCACGTTGCCGCCGATTACAGGCTCTGGGCCAAAAATCCGGCGGAGCTTTACCAGTCGAATGTCGATGGAACTCGAAATGTCCTCGCGGCCGCAAGGAAAGCTGGAGTTGAGCGCGTGGTTTACACCAGCACGGTAGGGTGCATTGGAATTCCGCGCGACGGGCTTGGTGACGAAGACGTGAAAATCTCTATCGAGGAGATGTCGGGGGATTACAAGCGGTCGAAATTTATGGCGGAACAGGTGGCGCTCGAATATGCGCGCGGTGGGTTGCCGGTGGTGATTGTCAACCCCACCGCGCCTGTTGGCGATCACGATTTCAAGCCGACGCCGACGGGTAAGATTGTCGCCGACTTTCTGGCCGGCGCAATGCCCGCTTACATCGATACTGGGCTGAACATCGTAGATGCGCAAGATTGTGCGCGCGGGCACTTGCTGGCGTTCGAACGCGGGCGCGCGGGGGAGCGCTATATTTTGGGAGCGGAGAATCTCACGCTCGCCGAGATTCTCCGCAGACTAGCCGCGATCACCGGGCGCAAGGCGCCCACGACGCAGATTCCCTACACTGTGGCATACGCTGCGGGACTGCTTAGTACTGGCTGGGCGCAATTGACAGGGCGTGCGCCGCGCGTACCAATCGATGCGGTGCGGATGGCGAAGAAGAAAATGTGGGTTAGTAACGAGAAGGCGCGGCGGGAACTGAATTTTCATCCGGCGCCGGCCGATGTTGCCCTTTCGCGCGCGGTGGAATGGTTCCGCTCGCGGGCTGCATGAAGATCTTGTTTGTCGCCTCCGATCCCATGGAATTCCCCGGTATGCTGCGGTATGCGCACGCAGTACGGCCTTCCGACGTAGTCGTGGATTGGTCGCGCAAAGCGTTACTGAACGGCGATGAGCTATTGCTGGTTGCTAATGGGATAGGCCCTCTACGGGCCGGCGCGGCGACTGCAGCCGGCATCGAAGCCTTCGAGCCTTCGGTGGTTGTGAGCACGGGTTTTTGCGGCGCACTCTCGCCATCGCTCGAAATTGCCCAGGTAGTCGCGGCGAACCGAATTGTAACGGGCGGTAACGCTTATGACGTACGGGTCCCCAAGGGAACAGTGACCGGGCCAATTCGCTCTATTTCTTATATTGCGCGAACGGCCGAAGAGAAACGCGAACTAGCGGCCGAGGGAGCGATTGCGGTGGAGATGGAGGCGGCTGGCGTGGCTGCGGAAGCGTTGCGCTACTCCCTCCCGTTCTACTGTATTCGTGCTGTAACCGACTTAGCAGGCGAAAGTCTGGCGAACGACTTTAACAAGGCTCTGCGTTCGGACGGCCATTTCGATACAATGAGTATCTTAAGAGTCGCCCTGCTTCATCCCGCTACCCGCTTGCCGGAGTTAATACGGCTGCGGAAACGGTGTATCCGTGCCGCGCGGGCTTTAGGGGAATTTTTTGCCAACTGCAGATTCTGAGATCGCAATACCGCTAACCATGCACGCCGCTGTGTACCGCGGCGAAAGCGTAGTCAACGTAGAAGAGATCCCGACGCCGGCTATCGGCCGCGGCGAGATTCTTGTCCGCGTGGAGGCTTGCGGCATCTGTCACACCGACCTGAAAAAGATCGAATACAATCTTCTGACGCCGCCGCGCGTGTATGGGCATGAGACCGCCGGCGTGGTGGCGGCGGTGGGAGCGGATGTCGCTAATTTCCGGCCCGGCGACCGCGTGCTGGCCTTTCATCACATTCCGTGTCTGGAATGTTTCTTTTGCCATCACAAACTGTATGCGCAGTGTCCGGTTTATAAGAGAGTCGGCATCACGGCCGGATTTGAACCCGCGGGTGGCGGCTTCGCGCAATATGTGCGGGTGATGGATTGGATTGTAGAGCGAGGCGTTGAAAAGATTCCAACCGGCATTTCTTTTGAGCGCGCCACCTTAGTGGAACCGCTTAATACGTGTCTCAAAGCCGTCGTGCAGTGCGATCCGCAACCCGAAGACTTTGTGCTGGTGATGGGTCAGGGGCCTATCGGTCTCATGTTCACGATGCTAGTGAACCGCACCGGAGCGCGTATCGCTGTGACGGATACCATGGCGGAGCGCCTCGAGACGGCGGGTCGTTGCGGCGCTGAGTTCGCCTGGAACCCGATTGACCGCGACGTTCCGGCGGAGGTAAAGCGCCTTACCAATGGGCGTGGCGCCGATATCGTCATTGTGGCGGCGTCCGCAAGGGGCATTGTGAATCAAGCGATCGCAAGTTCCCGTCCGGGCGCGCGAATTCTCCTGTTTGCACAAACTTCGTCAACCGAGCAAATTGAAGCCTCCGGGGCGGATATTTGCGTCGGCGAGCGAACTTTGTTTGGAAGTTATAGCGCGTCGGTGGATCTACAAAAGGAATCCGCGCATCTAGTGTTTAACGGGGAATTACCCGTGGAAGAGCTGATTTCACATCGCCTTCCTTTGGTTAAAATACGTTCAGGATTTCATTTGGCATTGCATCCGGAACCTAAATCGTTGAAAATAATCGTTCAGCCACAGAGGTGGTCATAGTGAAGAACCACATGATGGCTGCTGTGCTTTACGGCAAGGAACACTTGCAGGTTGAGCCAGTAGCCGTTCCAAAGATCGATAACGGAGACATTCTGGTTCGGGTGCGGGTAGCCCTGACCTGTGGAACGGACGTGAAGGTCTTCCGCCGTGGTTACCACGCGCGGATGATCGTGCCACCCGCGGTTTTTGGGCATGAATTGGCCGGGGATATTGTCTCGGTCGGCGAAGATGTAACCAATTTTTCCGTGGGGCAGCGCGTGGTCGCCGCGAACTCCGCGCCGTGCGAGAGTTGTTTTTTCTGCCGACGCGGTTTGCAGAATCTCTGCGAAGATCTGCTGTTCAACAATGGCGCTTATGCGGAATATATCCGTATTCCGGCGCGCATCGTGCAACGGAATACTTATCAGATCCCTGAACATGTCAGCTATCACGACGCCGCGCTGGTTGAGCCGCTGGCATGCGTAGTCCGTGGCTTTGAAGAGACTGCCCCGCGCGGCGGCGACACGATTGCCGTGATTGGTTTGGGGCCAATCGGTCTGATGTTCGTTAAGCTGGCGAAGCTATACGGTTGCCGCGTCATCGCTGTGGGACGCCGCAAGACGCAACTCGACAGGGCGGCAGCCCTTGGCGCGGACGAATTAATTATCGGAGCGGATAGCGCCAATCCAGTGGCTGTGGTTCGCGACCTCACGCATGGCAGGGGCGCCGACGTCGCCATCGAGGCCGTAGGCAAACCGCAGACGTGGGAATGGGCGGTGAACATGGTTCGCCGCGGCGGCATCGTCAACTTCTTCGGCGGCTGTCCCAACGACAGCACGGTCGATCTGGATACGTCGCTGTTGCACTATTCCGAAATCACTTGCAAGGCGAGTTTCCATCACACGCCCGCATACATTCGCAAAGCGCTCGACCTGGTATGCGCCGGACAAGTGACGGCCTCATTCTTTGTCAATCGCGAGGAGCCTTTATCCAACCTGCTCGAGGTGATGCGTCACCTGATGAGTCATAACGGCCACTTGAAGACGGCTATCCTGCCGTAGGTGGAGGTGGGGCTATGCTGCCTCCCGCGGAATTCGTTCGCAATCAGGAAGCTCTGAATCGGCGCTGGACGTTGGAAGAGTCGCTCGCCTACACGCGCTGGCTGGCGACGAACCACTACGAGAACTTTCACGTAGTTAGTTTTCTCTTGCCGAAACGTCTGCATCAAGATTTCTACAATGTTTACTCCTATTGCAGATGGGCCGACGATCTGGGCGATGAAATCGGCGACACCGGCGAGAGCTTACGTTTGCTCGCCTGGTGGCGCGAAGAGCTGGATGCGATGTATGCGGGCCGCGCAACCCATCCGGTTTTTGTTGCGCTGGGGCCGACGGCGCGCCAATATGGGATTCCGCGCGATCCGTTCGCGAATCTGATCGACGCCTTTGTGCAGGACCAGACCGTAACGCGCTATCGCGATTGGGACGACCTGTTTGGTTATTGCCGTAACTCGGCGAATCCCGTTGGCCGGCTGGTGCTGTACCTCGGCGGTTATTCGGACGCCAAGCGTCAGCATCTCTCCGATGCCACGTGTACCGCGCTTCAACTGGCCAATTTCTGGCAGGATGTGACGGTGGATTGGCAGAAAGGCCGCGTCTACATTCCGCTCGCGGTAATGGAGCGGCACAATTGCACCTTGGCCCAGATTGAGGCGCGCGAATTCAACCAGGCGTTCGGCGCCGTGATGCGCGAAATTGTGGACAAAGCGCGGGGGCTATTTCAACAGGGATTGCCACTGGTTCGCATGGTCGACCGGCGACTGGCGCTCGACATCGATCTCTTCAACCGCGGCGGCATGCGCATTCTGGACAAGATCGAGGAGCAAGGTTATAACGTACTAGCCGTGCGGCCTTCGATTTCAAAAAGGGAGCGCGTAGCTCTCTTGTTCGGCGCTTTGGCGCGGGCGGCATTTTCGCGGGCGGCCTGATGCGGGAAATAGAGCAATCTTATATCTATTGCGTGCGCGTTGCGCGCACACGGGCGAAGAATTTTTATTATTCGTTTCTCCTACTTTCGAAGCCGCAACGCCGGGCCATGTGCGCCATCTACGCCTTCATGCGCTATTGCGACGATTTGAGCGACGACCCGGGCGCCAATCGAGCCGCTATCGAGCGCTGGCGCGCGGAACTAGAAGACGCGCTGGAAGGCCGTTTCAGCGGCCATCCCGTATGGCCGGCGTTTCATCATACGGTGCGGCGCTTCGGGATTCCGCATGATTATTTTCGCGAAATGATCGATGGCGTGATGGGTGATTTGGAGCCCCGCGTCTTCGAGACCTTCGAGGAGCTTTACCGCTATTGCTATCAGGTGGCGTCGGTGGTGGGATTGACCATCCTCCACATCTTTGGATTCGATACAAAGACCGCGCTCCCGCTCGCAGAAAAATGCGGGGTGGCGTTCCAGTTGACGAATATTCTGCGCGATATCCGCGAGGATGCCGCGATTGGCCGCATCTATTTACCAGCCGCAGACCTGCGCCAATTCGGCGTGACCGCCGAAGATTTACGCGCCGGCAATCGTAACGAAGCTTTCCTGCGGCTTATGCGCTTCGAGGCCGCGCGTGCACGACAGTATTACGATGAATCGACGCCGCTGTTGGACCTTATTCATCCGCGTAGCCGGCCCTCTCTCTGGGCGTTGATCGCCATTTACTCGCGGCTGCTGGAGCGCATAGAGGCGACGAACTACGACGTATTCCGCAAGCGCGTGCGGTTGTCGACTATTGAAAAAGGCTGGATTGTGGCGCGGGCGATGGTCGGGTAAGGCTTCCTCAGCAAAATCCTAAATTGGGCGCCCCAAAATTTGAGACGTACGGAAAAATGCCTGCCATTGTCGATCTTTGCGGGCAACTCCAGCGCTGCGGAGTCTAGTGCGTAAACTGCTGGAGGCGCAGCGCCTTTCGCACAATTGAACGTGGCGGCGCAGATCGTAATGCTTGACCAGATTTCGTCTGAGACGCAAGACGATCTCTTTGAAATCTGGCAACGTATAGCCCGGAACAGTGTCGATCTCGTAAACCGAATCGAAGACGAATTCTATTCCCTCTTGGAGTCCCTGGCGCGCATGCCGGTAGGTACTCTATTAGTTGGGTGTGGAGAAGGCTTCGGGTATACAGTTCGCCCACATGATTGCCCCGGCGAAAGATAGGATCGGTTGGCTGAAACGCCATAGAAAAACGGTGGATCTGTCGGGCAATGCCCGCCCGAATGAGAGGCGAAAAATGCGAAAGCTATGTAGGTGGATTACTGGGAAAGGTTTGGTGGCTATAGCGCTACTCAGCGTAATTTCCGGTGGCCATGCGCAGCCGGTGAGCCTGCCTGATTACTCTCAATTTGCCCCGATCTACGAGCTCGCCCTTCGGCTCGAAGCGCAATATGCGAAGCCCGTCACAGTTGAGGGCCCCCTCCAATTGTGGCGAGGAGAAATCGAGAGGATTGGCTTCAACCGGTACTGCATCGAGAACCTTGGTCCCATGCGTTACAGTCTTCTTTTACCAAAAGGCGATCCGATCTTGAGTGCGCCGGCGCTCACCATCGAGATCGTGAATCAGGCCCTGGACATGTATCATCGGCAGAATCCCAACCGGTCGCATTACAGAGTTTTGGAATCTCCCATGGGGTTTCACATCGTTCCGACCGCCGCTCACGACGAAGCCGGAGTCACGCGTCCGGTGAATAGCCTCCTCGAGACGATGATAGTGGCGCCGTCCGGGATGCGAACCGCCACGGAGCATGTACAGGCACTGGTGGACGCGGTTTCCCAATCCACGGGAATCCCATTCAGGGAGGTTTACGAGTTTGACGCGCGTTATGCAGCGAATGGCTATGTCATTCGTTCGCGGTCCCCGAGGCCGCAGGACCGGCCATACATGGTCTTTGAATGGGGCGCGAGCGAGGTGACTGCGCGCGAAGCGCTAATCGATCTCCTGGCAGGTTCGGCAACCACCATGACTTGGGGCCTTCAGTGCTCGCCCGACGTCGTGAAAGCGAACCAACAGCAGATCTGCGAGCTGCAACTATATCCCTTAGCATTGGGAGAAAAAAGGACGGATGTGTATTTGGATCGATGCACGAAATGCCGTCCTGTGCCGAAATAACGGGCCGGGCATGGCTTTGTGTGCGCCTGGTTTACTGGGCTTGAGTCAGCTCAGCGGCCATACGGCGCTCGAATTCCGCAGTGGAGAACTGGCGCGCCCATTGCTGCAGGCGTGTTGGCTCAATGGAGGCTTCCATCTGTTCGAATTGCGTGAGCGCGGCGGACAGGCTGTCCTCGGTCTGGGCGTCGAAGAAGACGCCGCCGAAATCGGGCACGGTTTCGAGCGCACCGCCACGGCCATAAGCGATGACGGGCTTTCCGCTGGCGAGCGCTTCGACGGGGGCGATACCGAAATCCTCTTCGCCGGGAATAAGGAAGGCGCGGCAGCGTGCGTAGAGATCGCGCAGATCGGCATCGGAGACGCGGCCTAGGAATTCAACGTTGCGCCCTGCGGAAGCGCGCAGTTCACGCATTTGCGGCCCGTCGCCGGCGATACGCAACGGGCGGCCGGTGCGGGTGAAATGGGAAACCAGGAGATCGATGCGTTTGTAGGGAACGAGTTCGGAAACGGTTAGAAAAAAATCCGCCGCTGGCTGGTGACGAAACGTTTCGACAGCGACGGGTGGGTAGATCACTTCGGATTCGCGACGGTAGGTTTTCCAGATGCGCGTGCGGACATTGGCGCTGTTGGCGATGAAGCGGTCCACGCGGGCGGCCGAAGCGTAATCCCACATACGAAGGTAGTGGGCAAAGGGCGTAATGAGGGAACGCTTCAGGCGCGAGCGGGTCCATTCGTTGCGGTAGGCGGGATAGAGATCCCACAAATAACGCATGGGAGTGTGACAGTAGCAGACGTGGCGGGCGGTGGAGGGCGTGAGAACACCCTTGGCCGGTCCGGATTCGCTGCTGACGATGAGGTCATAGCCGCGCAGGTCGAATGCTTCGAGCGCCATCGGCATGAGGGGCAGCAGATTGCGGTGCCAGCGGCGGAGAGGGTTGAGATAGGACGCGGTGATGCGATGACGGCGTACCTCTTCACTGAGCGACTGGGGATCGCAGAACAGGGTGTAGATGTCGGCTTGGGGAAGCAGGCGGCAAAGGGAATCGAGGACTTTTTCTCCACCACGGCGATTGAGCAGCCAGTAGTGGACGATGGCGGCGCGCATGTGGCGGGCGTCGGATGGGCGATTCGATTCGGGACTCAGGGCTTTAGCTCTTGCCTGGGCGCACGATCAACATGGGGATATCCAGATCGTGGCGCACGGGGTTAATGGTATTGCCGAATATGAGATCTTTCAGGCTGCCGTGGCCATGCGCACCCATGATGACTAAGTCAGGGTGGATTTCACGCGCATAGCGGACGATTTCGCGCTTGGGCGAAAGCGAGTGACTGATTTCGGTTTCCACTTCGATACCTTGTTCGCGAAACGAGCGCGCGATAGTTTCAAGATATGCCTGACCGGCTTCGACCTCAGCAGTGGACGCATCGCCTCCGTAGATCTGGCTGGTGACTCCTTCTTCCACGTGCAGCAAATAGATTTTGGCGTGATGCAAGCGGGCCATGGCGGCGGCATGCGTAACGGCGAGGCGATCAAGCTCGGTGTGATCGAGCGGCAGGAGGATGCGGCGGTACGAGGGGGCGGGCGCAGCCACGGCTTCGGGCGACGCGGCCTCGGGCAGTGTGGCGGTGGCGCTGGCGCGGCGTTGGCCCCGGCGCGTCATGAACGGTTCGAATGTGACCCAGAGCAACAGCAGCAACAATCCGATGGCGATGGGAACTACGGCGATCCAGATGACGCCGCGCCAGGGCCCAGCGGCTGAGACCCATCCGCCGACGGTTTCCGTGGCCAGACGCAGATTGAGGGCGATGATAAACGCAGCGATGATCCACGCCAACGTTGAAACCCACGCACGGTTGGCGAAGGGGCCCATGCGACGGCGGTCGCTGGTGAAGTGGATCAGCGGGATTATGGCGAACGGCAGTTGCATGCTGAGAATGCACTGGCTGAGCAGGAGAAGCGGGAGGGTGGATTTAGGCCCGGCCATATAGATGGTGAGTGCGGCGGGGATGACGGCAAGCGAGCGGGTGATGAGACGGCGCAGCCAGGGGCGCATGCGGAAATCGAGGAAGCCCTCCATCACCACCTGCCCCGCGAGCGTGCCGGTTAAGGTGGACGATTGTCCTGAGCAGATTAAGGCCACGGCAAAGATGACGCTGGCTAAGCCGGCGTGCATCAACGGAGTAAGAAGGAGATACGCCTGCTGGATTTCGGTAACGGCGATATGGCGCTCAAAGAAGACGGCGGCGGACATCACCAGAATGGCGATGTTGACGAACATGGCCCCGTTGAGGGCTATGAAGGAATCGATCAAGTTATAGCGGCAGGCAGCGCGCTTGGCGGCCTCATTCTGGCCGATGTGGCGGGTCTGCACCAGAGCCGAATGCAAGTACATGTTGTGCGGCATCACGGTGGCGCCCACGATGGTGACGATGAGATAAAGGCTGTCGCGATGCAAGTGGGGTATCAGGCCGGTAGCTAAATCCATGAATGCCGGGCGAGCCCAGAGGACTTCGACGAAGAAGCAGCCGGCGATTACGGCGATGAGCGCGAGCACGAAGGCTTCGAGCGTGCGCATGCCGAAGCTTTGAAACCAAAGAAGCAGCAGCGTGTCGGCGGCGGTGAGCAGCACGCCGAAGAGCAGGGGAATGTGAAAAAGGAGATTGAGGCCGATGGCGGCGCCGAGCACTTCGGCGAGGTCGCAGGCGGCAATGGCGATTTCGCAAAGCGCCCAGAGCGCGATGTTGACGCCGCGCGGATATCGTTCGCGGCAGGCCTGCGCGAGATCGCGCCCGGCGACGATGCCGAGACGTGCGCTGAGGGTTTGTAGCAGGATGGCCATGGCGTTCGACATGACCAGAACCCAGAGCAGTTGGTAGCCGAAGCGGGCGCCGCCTTCGAGATCGGTTGCCCAGTTGCCGGGGTCCATGTAGCCCACGCTGACCAGGTAGGCTGGACCGGCGAAGGCGAACATACGGCGCCAGAAGGAGGGTTGGGAGGTGGCTACGCTGGCATGCACGTCGGCCAACGACCGGTCTTGCGGGCGTAGTTGGTCGAGGGCTGGCACCGCTACTATTATGCGGGAATATTCGCCGAGTCAGCCCACGCTCATCTTTATCAGTTGTGCGGCATGCTTCAACGCCTCGTCGGTTAAGCGCTGCCCAGAGAGCATTCTTCCAATTTCGCGGGTGCGTGCCGCGGCGTCTAATTCTTCCATTACGGCGACGGTCCGCCCGCGCACCTCGCGCTTTTCCACCACATAATGATGGTCGGCGAAAGACGCCACCTGCGGCAGATGGGTTACGCAGAGCACCTGATTAGACGCGGCGAGCCTCTTTAGGCGGCGGCCGATACCCTCTGCCGCGCCGCCGCCCACGCCGGCATCCACTTCATCGAATACCAGGGTTCGTACGGTTGCGCTCTTTGACGTGGTCAGGCAGGTCTTCAGGGCCAGCGCGATGCGAGAGATCTCGCCGCCCGATGCGACCTTCTCTAAAGGCTTCGGTTCCTCGCCGACATTTGGCGAGACTAAAAACTCAACCTTGTCGGCACCCTCGGCCGACCATGGCGCAGCGGTTATGGCAATGCGAAAGACCGTCCGCTCCATGGCGAGTTGCGCCAGTTCGGTCTCTACGCGCTTTTCCAATTTCTGCGCGGCGGCGCGGCGACGGGCGGTCAACTCGGTGGCGGAGGCGTCAAACTCCTTCGCCAGGCGCGTTCGCGCGCGGCGCAGTTCCTCCATGCGCTCAGTGGCGTTTTCGACGGAGGCGATCTGCATGCGCACGTCCTCGAGAAACGCCAGTATCTGGGCGATGGATTGGCCGTACTTGCGCTTGAGGCGGGCAATGGCCTCGAGACGCGTCTCTACTTCTTCCAAGCGGCCCGGGTTGGCTTCCAGGCGCGAGACGTAATCCCGCAGGCCATAAGAGGCCTCCTGCAGGCTTAGATCCGCGCTCTTCAAATGTTCGCGCAACGGTTCGAGCGAGGCGTCGATGCGGCACAACTCATCGAGGCGCTTGAGCGCCGCGCGCGTCAAGCGAAGCGCGGAATCTTCTCCCTCGTAGACCGCGCCGTATGCCGCGGTAGCAGCCTCTTCGAGACGCTGCACGTTCTGCAGCACGCGCCTTTCGTTCTCGAGCGCGCTGTCTTCCTCCGCTTCCAACTCCGCGCTCTCGATCTCTTTGCGCTCGAACTGCCAAAGGTCAAGCAGACGGAGCTTTTCCTGCTCGGAACGCTCGAGCTCTTCCAGCTCCGCGGAAGCCGCGCGCCACTGAGCGAATAAGGCGGCAACGCGACTGAGCAGATCGCGATAGCCGCCCGACGCATCGAGCATATCGCGCTGCGATTCGGGCGAAAACAAAAGCTGCTGTTCGTGTTGTCCGTGAATATCTGCCAAGAGCGGGGCCAATTCCTTTAGCAAGGCAGCCGAGGCGGGCCGACTGCCGACGAAGGCGCGCGATTTGCCGCTCGCAAGAATTTCGCGCTCTACCAATAACTCGCCATCCTCGATTTCTAGACCCGCGGGCTCAAGCACGCTGCGCAGCGCGGCCGGTTCGGCAATGTCGAATATACCCGCCACGCGCGCCCGGGGCGCGCCGGTGCGCACCATATCGGCCGAGGCGCGGGAGCCGAGGAGCAAGCCCAGCGCGTCTACCACGATGGATTTTCCGCTGCCCGTTTCTCCTGTCAACAGATTTAAGCCGGAATGAAAATGGATGCGCAGCCGCTCCACCACCGCGTAATTTTCCACAACCAATTCGAGCAGCATGGCGCCATTATATTAGGCTGCGCGCCATCGCGAAGCGCGTGTACCTTAACTAATCTTCACGCGGCACGCACAGACTTTTTCGCGAACCCCACACGTCTCTATGTTAGATTTGAGAATAGGAGACGAATTGAGTTTCGGGACTCACGCAGCCCTCCTTCTTCAAATAGATATCCTGGACACGATCCTTCAGCACGAAGGCCCCGTCGGTCTACTGATTCTGACGCTTCTGCTCGTCCTCTCGGTGTATTCGTGGACGGTCATCTTCTCCAAACTCGGCGCTCTGCGCGGCGCGCGTAAGACGAACGCGCGATTCCTGCGCGCTTTCCGTAAGGCGCCGAACATGGAAGGGGTTGTGGTGGCGAGCGAACAGTTTCGGCCGTCGCCGCTGGTGACTGTCTTCGATTTCGGGTACGAGGAAGTGGAGCGGCAGGTAAAGACGCACGGCAAAATCACCAATCGCACGGCGGTGGAAAGGGCATTGCAGCTTGGCGTGAGCGAAGAGTTGATGCGTTTGGAAAATCGTATGAACGTGCTTGCTACCGCCGCCTCGGTTTCGCCGTTTGTGGGGTTGCTGGGTACTGTTATGGGCATCATTAAAGCTTTTGAGGCGCTCAGTTCGCAGGGTTCCACCAGTTTACGAGCGGTAGGTCCGGGCATTGCCGAGGCGCTCTATGCCACGGCGCTGGGGCTTTTCGCCGCAATTCCGGCGGCCATGGCGTACAACGCCTTCGGGAACCAGATTCGCGAAATCGGGGCGCGCATGGACGATTTCTCACTCGAATTCCTCAACTTGGCCGAGCGCAATTTCGGAGAGTAAATGGCATTTTCCGGCAACGGCGGTGGTTTCGGAGCGCGGCGACGCAACCGCGGCGGAGCGAGCCTCTCCGAAATCAACGTCACTCCGTTCGTGGATGTGGTGCTGGTGCTGCTCATCATATTTATGCTGACGGCGCACGTGATGGATTTCGGCATTGAGGTAGACGTGCCGCAGACCACTACGGTCAAGGACACGTCTAAAGAATTGCCGGTAGTCATCATTCAAAAAGACGGCACCACGTATTTGAATGACAAGCCCTGCAACATCCATGACCTTGCGGCCGCAGTGCAGCAAAAATACGGCAAAACAGCCGAAGTCTATGTCCGTTCTGACAAAGAAGCGATCTTCGACGTTTTTGCGAAAGTGGCCGATCAGTTGCAGAAAGACGGGCTGAAGATCAACGTAGTGACGCAGCCGATTGACAGTTCGGGGAAAGGCCGGCGCTGATGCATACGCACGGCGATGTATTCGACCGTCCGGATCGCGTCACCACATTCTTTTGGGGATCCGTAGGGCTGCATGTCTCTGTCGCCGTCGCCTTACTTCTGTATGCGGTTCAAGCGGCGCGCAAGCCGATTATGGGCGATGCGAACGGCGGCGGCATGGGCGCGGTGGCGGTGACCGCCGTCCATACGATCCCGCTGCCCTCGCGGCGCGCGCCGGAAAACCCGGTAGCGAATCCGACCGAATCTTACGTGCCTACGCCGCCGCCAAAAACTAAGGCGCAGCCTAAGGTGAAGGCGCCCAATCCGAAAGCCATCCAGATTCCCGATAAGACGGCGCCCAAGAAGGTGGCGCGCGAGCCCGAAGCCGCGCCGAATAAGTTTCGCGAGAAACAGCGGGATCAACCCAACCAGGTTTATAGCGCGGTCGGACAGGGTTTGAGTTCCGACATGTATCAGATCCGCGGCGCGGGCGGCCTGCAACTGGGAAACGATAACCCGCTGGGGCAGCAATTCGGTTGGTACGCGAAATTAATCATCGATCAAGTAGGGCGTAAGTGGAATACCGCGTCGCTCGATCCGCGCATCCAAACTGCTCCCGTGGCAACTGTGACTTTCACCATCAATCGGGATGGGTCGGTGGCGCAGAGTTCGGTCAAAGTAGCTCAGTCCAGCGGCAACCTGGCCTTGGATCGCTCCGCGCAGCGGGCGGTGATGGATGCGGCGCCATTCCAGCCGCTCCCGGGCGGGTTCACCAGAAACGATGCGCAGATTGAGTTGCGCTTTGAATTGAGGCGGTAATGAAGCAGCGTGCATTTGCCACAATCGGATTCGCTTTGGCGGGGCTTTTAGCAGGATTTGCGCCCCACCTTTGCGCACAGGATTTCAGCGGCATCATCAAGGGCGGCGCGAAGGTCAAGATTGCCGTGCCGGACCTACGCGGATCGGGCGATGCCCAGCGTCTCATGAGCACGTTCAACCAGACGCTATGGGGCGACCTGGTCAATGCGGGACTGTTCGACATGGTGGCGAAGACGTTTTACCCGCACCCTATTCCGCAGCAGCCCTCCGATTTCGGCCCGAACACGATGACCGATTGGTCTAACCCGCCCGCCCAGGCGAGCTATCTCGCCTTTGGGTACGGAGCTACGCAGACTGGTACCTTCGTGCTACGCGGCTGGTTGTTCGATCTTAGCCGCGGTACGCCGGCCCAGGCGCAGGCGCTTGCGAAAAATTATTTCGGCTCGGGGGATGACGCCGGCGCGCGCAAGACGGCGCATGAGTTCGCCGCCGATATCATTGGGCTGTTCGGCGGCAAGTCGCTCTTCGGTACCCATATCTACTATGTTCACCAGGCGTCGAACGGCGCGCCGAAGGAGATCTGGGTTATGGATTGGGATGGCGGTAACCAACGCGCCATCACGCATTACAACGGTCTCACCATTCAGCCATCGATTTCCACTGACGGTTCCAAGCTGGCATTTACTAGCTATGCTAAACGGACTCCTGGTATAGTTGTGTTTTCTGTGGACCCACTTCGGGACTTACATTTCTATAATCAAATCGCGTCCGTGAATTCATCGCCCACCTTCATGCCGGATGGGAAGCAGGTTATGTACTCGTCGTCGGCAGGCGGGCGTTGCTGCCGCTTATTCCTAGCCAATCTGGACGGCACCAATTTCCGGCCAGTCACTCACTCTTCTTTCATCGATACCGAGCCTCGGATCAATCCCAAAACCGGTGCCATGGTGGCTTTCGTTTCCGGACGGTCCGGGCCGCAGCAAATTTATAAGATGAATATTGACGGCGGTGATATTGAGCGCCTCACGGACGGAACTGGTGAAGCATCCAATCCATCCTGGCATCCGGATGGAGAAATTTTGGCCTTTGCATGGACGCGCGGTTTCGCTGCTGGAAAGTTCAATATATTCGTCATGGACGTTGCGTCGCGAAGTTATAAACAGTTGACGCATGACGAAGGCCGCAATGAGAATCCCAGTTGGGCGCCGGACGGCGCGCATCTGGCATTCGCATCTACGCGTGGCGGGCGTTCGCAAATTTATAGCATGCTGGCCAATGGAACAGAGTCGCAGCGATTGACAAGCGAGGGGATCAATTTTAGTCCTGTGTGGGGCAAGTAACATAAGTACCAGTAACTACAAAGCCGGTAAGCTACGTATCGGGAGGGATTGTTCATGTTGGGAAAACGGAAAATCACGGCGGCGTTACTTGCCGCTACACTGACCCTCTTTGCCGCAGGCTGCAAGAAGAAGGCACCCACGGCGGCGCCTCCTCCGCCTCCACAGCCGGTAACCGAGGCCCCGGCGCCTCCGCCAACGCGGCCGTCCGCGCCCGTTGTGGCGCAGTTCTCGGCTGAGCCCACATCGATTCAGCGCGGCCAATCGTCCACCCTACGGTGGGAAGTTACCGGCAACGCCACCAGCGTCTCATTGGACCAGACCATCGGCACGGTGCAGAATAATGGCAATCGCCGCGTCTTCCCCAGCGAATCCACCACGTATACGCTCACCGCGACCGGTCCGGGTGGATCGACTACGGCCAGCGCCACGGTCAGCGTCACCTCACCGCCTCCGCCGCCACCGCCCCCGCCAGATACCGGCGGGAACAAGGGTGATATCGGCGGACGCTTAACGTCGGCGGTCCAAGACGTATTTTTCGATTACGACAAGAGTGATGTTCGCGGCGACTCCCAAGCCACGCTGCAACAGGATGCAGTTGCGCTGAAGGCGATTCTGGCTGACTTTCCCCGCGCCACCATTGTCATGGAGGGACACTGCGACGACCGTGGTTCGGCCGAATATAATCTCGGCCTGGGCGACCGGCGGGCCAGCGCCGCCAAGGAGTTTTTAGTGCAGCTTGGGGTGCCCGCCGACCGCTTGCAGACCATCAGCTACGGTAAAGAGCGCCCGCAGTGTACCGACGAGAACGAATCGTGCTGGCAGAAAAATCGCCGCGTGCATTTCTCGGCGGGACAGTAGCCTGGGGCAGTAGAATTAAGATAACGGCGCGGGCCGGGGAGCGCGCGCCTTTTAAAGAGGAGAGTTGCACATGATCCGGCGCCTTGGCTTATTTTTACTGATGGCATCGCTGACTCCGGCGTTCGCCGTCGACAAGAATATTCTGGAGCTGTCGCGGGAGGTTGGGTTGCTGGCGGACCAATTGAAGCAGCTTCAACAATCCCAAGATAAGCAACTTGCCACTATACAGACCCTGGTACAGCAATCGCTCGACGCCGCCAATCGCGCGGATCGCGACGTGGCGGTCATACAAAGCAACTTCCAACAGAACGGGAATCAGCTCAAGAACGAAGTGGTTGCGCCGGTCGTAGGTCTGGGTACCCGCATGGATCAGGTTTCCGGCGACGTACGCAGTTTGCAGCAGGCCGTGGCCGATCTCACTAGCTCGATGAGCAAAATGACGGCGCAGTTAAGCGACATCAATAATGCGTTGAAGGTAATTGCCAATCCCCCAGCTCCGCCCCCGCAGAGTACGGTCCCGGGAGGCGGGGCTTCCGGTGCTACGGGAGCTGCAGGCGGCGTTCCTCCCATGACCCAGACGGATCTTTTCAACGCGGCCGAGGGCGATTACAATAGCGGCAAGCTGGATCTGGCGTTGCAAGAATTGCAGGATTATCTGAAGTATTACGGTAATTCGGACTTGGCGCCGAGCGCCCAATACAAGATCGCGTCCATCCACTACTCGCAGAAAAATTACGAGGCGGCTGTCCAAGAGTTCGATATGGTTCTTGAGAAGTATCCGGAGAATGCCAAGACTAAAGATGCGATGTACTACAAGGGTTTGAGCTTGGTAGCGTTAGGCAAACGGAGCCAGGCGCACGGCATCTTCCAGGAGATGGAAAAGAATTATCCAAACAGCGACGCCTATACGCGCGCCTGCGCGCAGGATAAATTGCTCGCCATGGGTTGCTACAAAGCGCCGGCGGCCAGTGCGCAACACCATAAGAAATAGGGCATTCGCGGCCCGCAACCCGAAGCCGGTTTTCCTACCCGAAACGTCCCCAGGACACACTCCCAGCCTAATCTTGACTAATAAGTACAGATTGGCTAACCTGAATATAGACCAATAGTTTACGAGGATCCGCCGTGAGCAGCTCCACCAACACTATCGAGACTTTCGCCAATCAGGAATACAAGTGGGGATTCGTTACGGATATCGAGTCCGAGGAAATCCCTCGCGGCCTGAGTGAAGACGTTGTCCGGCTGATTTCCGCCAAGAAGAACGAACCCGAGTGGCTTCTCGAATGGCGGCTGAAGGCGTACCGGCATTGGCTCCAAATGAAGGAGCCCCTGTGGGCCAACGTCCATTACCCGGCGATCGATTATCAGGACATCATCTATTACGCCGCGCCAAAGTCCAAAGCCGACGCGCCCAAGAGCCTCGACGAGGTCGATCCCGAACTCCTCAAAACCTACGAGAAACTTGGCATTCCGCTGCAGGAGCGCGAACTGCTGGCCGGCGTGGCGGTGGATGCCGTTTTCGACAGCGTCTCGGTAGCCACGACGTTCAAGGGCAAGCTGAAGGACATGGGTATCATCTTCTGCTCCTTCTCGGAAGCGGTGCACGAATATCCCGAACTGGTCCGCCAATACCTGGGAACGGTCGTCCCGACCACAGACAACTTCTTTGCGGCACTGAACTCCGCGGTCTTTAGCGACGGCTCGTTCTGCTATGTTCCGAAGGGTGTACGCTGCCCCATGGAGCTTTCCACTTACTTCCGCATTAACGCGAAAGGGACCGGCCAATTCGAGCGGACGCTGATTATCGCCGATGAAGGCGCATACGTCTCCTATCTCGAAGGCTGCACGGCGCCGATGCGTGACACCAATCAATTGCATGCGGCGGTGGTAGAACTGGTGGCGCTCGATAACGCGCAGATCAAGTATTCCACGGTGCAGAACTGGTATCCCGGCGACAAAGAAGGCAAGGGCGGCATCTACAACTTCGTAACCAAGCGCGGCGCCTGCCGCGGCGTGAATTCGAAGATTTCGTGGACCCAGGTCGAAACCGGCTCGGCCATTACCTGGAAGTACCCGAGCTGCCTCCTGATCGGTGACAATTCGGTCGGTGAGTTTTACTCCGTCGCGTTGACCAACAATTACCAGCAGGCCGATACCGGCACGAAGATGATCCACATCGGCAAGAACACCACTTCGACGATTGTGTCGAAGGGCATTTCCGCCGGACACGGTCAAAACACCTACCGCGGCGCGGTAAAGATCTTAAAATCCGCCGAGGGCGCACGCAACTACTCGCAGTGCGATTCCATGCTGCTAGGAGACAAATGTGGCGCGCACACCTTCCCTTATCTGGAAGTGAAGAATACTTCCTCTCAGGTGGAGCACGAAGCTTCCACTTCGAAGATCGGTGAAGATCAGATCTTCTACTGCCGTCAGCGGGGCATCTCGACGGAAGACGCGGTTTCGATGATCGTCCACGGCTTCTGCAAAGAAGTCTTCCGCGAACTGCCGATGGAATTTGCTGTAGAAGCGCAGAAACTTCTGGGCGTCAGCCTAGAAGGCAGCGTCGGATAGCAATTAGAAGCTCCAGGCCTGGGGCGCGTAGCTGGCGCTCGGCGGCTGCGCCCAGGGGCCGGGGGCGGAAAGTTGCGGCGCACTAACATGGGTGGATTGCAATTGCTTTTGCGCCCCTTCAAAGCCTTCGAGCAGAGTGCTTAGCAGCCCCAGTACTTCCACCATGGGCTCATCCCGTTGCTGAAAATTCCCCTCAGAGAGTTTATGCATCATGTATCCGTACAATTCGCGTAAACGCTCCGGGTAGTCTCCGCCGGCTCTACGGTCGAGGCATACGGTCAGCTCAGAAAGAATCGTGCAGGCCTTAGTAATGGCATTAGAGCGCGAACGAATATCCCTATTCTGTAACTGGAGACGGGCGCTACGCACCTCGTCTATGGCTGCCCGATACATCAGGCAAACGAGTTCCAGCGGATCGGCGCTGAGAATCCGGCTTTCGAGGTAAGCGTTATGGGCTTGGGTCGGCATTAGTTCAAAAAGTCCTTATCGGGCTGAGTTATTGAATCATGAGGTAGCGCGGGAAATCCGCAATTGTGGGCAGCAGGGAGCGTTCCGGCCGGTCAGCGGCTAGTAAACAGCTCTCATTGGCGCTGCGGGCTTCCAAGCGCACGTTTCCGCCGGTGCGGTGCACCCGATAGGCCGCGCTGGCCCCGTGGTGGACGCGCAGGGATTCGAGCTGCCAATCGGCGCCGGCAATCATGTGGATTGCGCCATCGCGGTTCACCAGGATGGAAAGGTCGCAATCTTCCGTTCCCGCGGTGCAGGCGGTGCTGAAGATCTCTTCGGCGTGTGTTAGGAATGCGCTCACGAACTTCTTATCGCCAGCGGCACCCGCGATTTGAGCGACCGATTTAAGACACGGGTCGTTTTTGAGCGAAAGGAAGTCCGGTCACGGCCGAAGAGAATTCCAGGGAGCTTATATTTACCTATGAAGGCAACGGAAACACAATTGGCCGTCATTGGATTAGACCGCGAGGAGCTACGCTGGCTTCGTACATTAGTCTGGCTCCTGCGTCATCCGGACCCAAGCGTGCCAGAATTGGCGCGGCAGGCCATACTTTATTTAACCGGCACCGCAGAGCAACGAAATTTTGTACAAAAAATGAGTGACGAACAATACTGCACTGGACCGAATTTGGTATCCTAGAGTACATGTTGTGGCGGCATCGCTTGTGCTTTGCTTTTTTGCCGGTTCTTTTTTCCCTTCTGGCATCTCCCAAACCTTCCTTCGCGCAGAACGACGCGGCGCAACTAACGCCTCACGAGCGCACCCTCATGGCGGAATCGTTCAGCGCTGAAAAACTGTGGAAGTGGCAGAAGCGATTACATCTCCAGGATTGGAAGATTTCCCTGGCCGTAGTGCGGACGGCGGAACTGAAACCGAAAACGCTCGGGAACATCCATTGGGACGGCGAGAAGAAAACCGCCGTGATCCGCGTGCTTGACCCGGCGGATTACAAACTCACCGCCCAGGCGATGCTCGACGACATGGAATTCACCGTGGTCCACGAACTCATCCATTTGGAGCTCTCGCCGGTGCTGACGCCGCTGCAACGCAACGACGCCAACCGTTTGGAAGAAGAGTACACGGTGAATCACATGGCGCAGGCGCTGCTCGATCTCGACCGGCGTAAGTAACGGCGAGGGGTGATAAATTGCAGGGGTGACGAATCCCCGAACCTTGACGCAGGTGCTGCAAGAGACGGCACGCGTTCATGGAGACTCCCCCGCCCTGCGCCAACCGTCTGACGCGGCGCCTGGCGGATATTTGGTATACAGCTGGAACGAATACTTGAAAGCGGCGGACGAGATCTCCGCTGGCCTGGATTCGTTAGGCGTCGCGAAAGGCGACGTAGTAGCTCTCGATTCGGAGACGCGGCTCGAGTTTTATCTGGCCGACCTTGGAATATTGGGCAATGGCTCGATCGCCGCGGCCGTTTATCCCAGCTATCCACCGGCGGATCTGATTCGCACCATCGAAGCGATTGGCGCGCGCGCGGCCTTTATTGAAAACCCAAAGACGTTCGCGGCCTTGCGTGCGGCCAACGTGCGCCACTGGATTCTGCTCACGGGCCAAGCCGAGGGCGCCACGACATTGGCCGCCCTGCGGGAACTGGGGCGGAAGGCTATAGCGACGGACCCTGCGCTAATTACGAAACTACGGGCGCGCGTGCGGCCTTCCGACCCGGCAATCCTATATCTGACCTCGGGCGCCACGGGCGAACCGAAAATGGCGCTGGTGAAGCATGAGGCAATCGTGGCGAACATCGATCTGGGTCCGGCGGTCCTGCCGATTGGCCCGAAGGATTCCACAGTGGCGTTTCTGCCTTCGGCTCACATTGCGCAGCGTGTGGTGATCGAGTTTCTTCCGATGCGCTGCGGGATGCCGGTGACTTTTTTCGAGAGCCTGTTGAAGCTGCCGCAGGACATTCGCAAGGTGCGTCCCACGATTCTGCTGGCGCCTCCGCGCATGTGGGAGCGGATCTACGCAACGATTTGCACGGAATTAAACAAGCGTCCGGCCGCTGCGCGCAAGGCGTTTTACACGGCGCTCGCGATGGCTCTGGCGGCGGCCCGCTACCGGCGGGCAGGCAAGCGCGTGCCGTGGAGATTGAGCGCGCCATTGCGTTTAGCCGACCGATTGATGTTTCGCAAGGTGCGCGACCGCTTTGGGGGACGAATTCGCGTGGCGGCGTCTGGCGCGGCGCCTTTGGGAAAGGACCTGGCCGAATTCTATGATGCCATCGGCATGCCGCTGATCGAGGGCTACGGTCTGACCGAGGGCGGCGTGGTGACCCTCAATCCGCTGGACCGGCCGAAGCCGGGGAGCATTGGCAAGACGTTGGCGACAGTGGAACTGCGGCTTTCGGAAGATGGAGAGATTCTGGTTAAGAGCCCTACTCTGTTTTCCGGTTATTGGAACGACGCGGCGACCACGGCGGAAGTGCTGCGCGACGGCTGGCTACATACAGGCGATTTGGGGCGCATCGACGAAGACGGCTACGTTTTCATCAATGGGCGCAAGAAGGAATTGATTGTTTCTTCGACTGGTAAGAAAGTCTACCCGGCGCGCCTCGAAGGACTACTGAAGATGGAGCCTATCGTCAGCAACGTGCTGCTATGCGGCGACCGTCTGCCGTTTGTGACGGCGCTCTTCACGATAAACCCGGCGGCGGCGCGGACGCTGAAAGGCATGGACGAATGGAAGGGCCGGCGCGAGGAAGAGTTACCGCAAGCGCCGCTGGTGCTGGAAGAGGTTCGCAAATCCGTAGCGCGAGTGAACAAGCAATTGGCGCCATTCGAACAGATCCGGAAGTATCGCGTGTTGCCGCGCGAGTTTTCGATCGAAGAGGGAGAACTTACCGCTACGATGAAAGTACGGCGCTCGCGCGCCATGCAAAATTTCAAGCAGCAGATTGACGAGTTGTACGCCGGAAAGGAAGCGGGATCCTGACGCGGAGCCCCCGCATCACTCGTTCACTTCATCGGGCTCACCGCGGCCACGGGAAGACTCGGCTGGAGCGCGAGAAATCAGGCGTGCCTTCTGGACGTAGGTCTTGCCCGCGGCGTTCAAAGTGAAGGTGTACTCGCCGGGCGGGGCAGGGTGCGCAGCTTGGCCGCCGCCACCGCGACCGCCGCGGCCGGGGGTTGGACTCTCGGTGGATGGGGCGGAGTAGAGATTGAGCGACCATAACGCCTGATTCACTCCGGAACGGCTGGCGGGAATCAACGTGCAGACCACTGCTCCGGAAGCATTCGCGATCGTGACGAAGGGCCGCGTGCCATCCCCGCCGTTTGCGACGCAGGGCAAGCTACCGAACTGGCCGCGGCCACCGCCTCTGCCTGCCGCAGGTGCGGCCGCAGCCCCCGCCGGTGCGTCCTTCAAGTAGTAAGCGATGGTCATTTCGTTGGGCTCATTCTGGGTGACCGGGAAACGATCACCAACCAACCTGTAGTTGCCGAAACTACCTTCATTCCGTTCGGCGAAAGAGCGGATGGGAAGCAGCGCCGCATCGCTTGTGAGTACTGCCTGGTTGATGCCCCGGAACGGCACGATGTTTACGATCCAGGCGCCCCGTCCATAGGTTCCGACTACAAGATCGCCCTCGCGCGGGTGAACCAGCAGGTCTGTAACTAGCGCCGGTCCCATGTTGGATTTGAAGGAGACCCAATTTTCCCCGCGATCGAACGATACGAAGACGCCGGCGCTCGTGCCCAGGAACAGTAAGTTCGGATTGACGGTGTCTTCCACGATGGCGTTGGCTTCGGCCACCTTAGGCAGGCCAGTGATGATGCGGGTCCAGTGCGCGCCGAAATCGGTGGTGCGGAAGACCAGCGGCTGGAAATCGTCCTGACGGCGCCGTGATTTGGTGATGTATGCCGTGCCGGCCTGGAAACGCGAACCGAAGACGCGGGAGACCCAGGCATCCTCAGGGCCGCCGGCAGCGGTCACAGCGGCCGTCGTATCCGACCAGTGCGCGCCCGCGTCGCGAGTCACCTGCACTTTGCCATCATCCGTGCCGACCCAAATCACACCGGCCTGAGCGGGAGACTCGGCGATGGTGACGATGGTGCAGTGTTGGATAGAGGTGTTCTGCGTGTTGATCTTATCGGGATTATTGGTGGTGAGGTCCGGACTGATGACTTCCCAGTGATCGCCGCGATCTTTGGAGCGGAGCAGAAACTGCGAGCCGTAATAGATGGTATTCGAATCCTGCGGCGATATGCGTACTGGGGCAATCCAATTAAAGCGGTAGAGGACAGAATCGGCAGGCGCCGCCGCGCCACGGTTGCCCAGAGGTCGAACGTTGGTAAAGGGGTGGGGCGAATTCGGCTTAGTAGGATCGACGATAATGCGAGTGCGGTTTTGGAGATCGACGCGTCCCAAGGAGCCGAACTCCTGCGTGTTGTAAAGCCATCGGCCGGTGGGATCGGGCTCGTTGTACATGCCGTCGCCGATGCCGACGGAGACCCAATCGTCTATATTGACGCGGCCGGACCAACCGTTGGAGGGGCCCATCCAGCTTTCGTGATCCTGCAAGCCGCCGTATACGTGATAGGGCTGATCCATATCGACGCCAATCGCGTAGAATTCGCCCAGCTTGAGGTTGAGGACATGGTCGGAAGTACGTCCGCCGTCGTAGGAAATCGAGACGCCGCCATCGGAGGTGGCAACCATGTGTTCGGAATCTTCGGGGTCGATCCAGAAGCTGCGGAAGTCGCCGAACGTTGTGTTGAAGGGATAGCCGCCGCGGGCGCCCCCTCCGAGGCCCGCCCAGGTCTTGCCGCCATCATTCGACTGAATCATGTTGGAGCCGGTGATGAACACGCGCTCTGGATTGTTGGGGTCAACGCGAAGTTGGTTGAAGGAATAACCGGCCTTGCGGCTAACGTCCTCGCCTTCGGCGCTGACTCTGTGCCAGGAGCCGCCGGCGTTGTCTGTGCGATAGACTTCGCCGCCGATATAAGAGGCGGGTGCGGCGAACGAAGTATCGCGCTGCTGCGTGGCGCCCGGACGCAAGTTGAAGTTATCGATGACGGCGTAGATGACGTCGGGTTTGGAGCGACAGATATCGATTCCGATACGGCCCGTATTGCCTTGGGGAAGGCCGCTGGCTACCTTTTCCCACTTGGCGCCGCCGTCGGTCGTCTTAAAAATACCACCGCCGGGACGAGCTTCCATGATTTTCCAAGGCAACCGGATCGCGTCGTACATGGCGGCATACAGCACGTTGGGATTTCGATAATCGATCACCAGGTCTACCGCGCCGCTGGTGTCATTCGTGAACAATTGCTTCTGCCAGGTGCGTCCGCCATCGGTGGTTTTGAAAACGCCCCGCTCTTCGTTGGGCGTGCCCAGGTGGCCTAACGCCGCGACCCAGACGACGTTGGGGTTGGTGGGATGGATGACGATGCGGGCGATGTGCTGCGTATCCCGTAGGCCCATGTTGGCCCAGGTGGCGCCTCCGTCCATCGATTTGTAGACGCCATCGCCCCAGTAGGCGCTGCGCGTAAGCGAATTGTCGCCCGTTCCGGCCCAGACTACGTTGGCATCGGAAGGCGCCACGGCCACGGCGCCCACAGACGTAACGCCGACCGAATCGGTCACGGGTTCCCATGTAGTTCCACGATTGGTGGTGCGCCAAACGCCGCCATTGCGTGAGCCGGCGAACATGATATTTTGATGCGCCCGGCTGGGCGATTCCGGCACGGCGAGCGAGGTGACCCAGGAGCCGGTTCGCCATGGGCCCAGGTTGCGATATTGGAAGGCCTTGAGTAGATCAGGGTAGGTTGGTTCGGCCGCGAAGGCGGATACCGCCAGAATCAAAACGAGAATGCCGTGCCTTTTCATTGGAGGTCTACCTTCCGATAGCGGACTCATTTCACCAGCATAGTTCACCATTGCCATCGTGCTCGATGACGTGACGCAGCGATATGCTGAAGAGATAAAAACATATGAGTACCGCGAGTCTTTCGAAAACGCGGCTTGCGCGCATGGGTCAGGTATTGTCCGGGTACATCGAGCGCAAGGAGATTCCGGGTCTGGTTGCGCTGGTCAGCCACCATGATGATGTTCATGTGGAGACGCTTGGCGCCATGTCAATCGGAAATTCGGCGCCGATGAGGCGCGACGCGATTTTTCGCATCGCGTCGCTCAGTAAACCTGTGACCGCGGTTGCGGCAATGATCCTCCTCGAGGAATGCAAGCTGCGGCTAGATGAGTCGATCGTGCCCTGGCTGCCGGAACTGGCGAACCGCCGCGTGCTTAAATCAATCTCCTCACCATTGGACGATACGACACCCGCGTTACGTCCGATCACTCTGCGCGATCTGCTGACGTTCCGGATGGGCTTCGGCAGCGTTATGGCCATGCCGGACACTTACCCGATTCAGAAACTCATGCGCGAATATCACATTGGAGGCGACGGCCCGCCCGTGCCTTCGCAAGCGCCGGAAACGGACGAATGGCTGCGAAGACTGGGCGCGCTGCCGTGGATGGCGCAACCCGGCGAGCGATGGCTATATCACGTAAGCTCGGATGTGCTTGGCGCGCTTGTGGGGCGTGTCGCGGGCCAATCGCTGGGCGCTTTCCTACGGCAGCGCATCTTCGAACCCCTCGGCATGAAAGACACGGCTTTTCATGTGCCCTCCGAAAAACTGGCGCGGTTGCCCGCCTGTTACTCTTTCAATCGCCGAACGAACGCCCTGCAGCAATATGACGGGGTGGAGAACAGCGCTTGGGGCTCCGAGCCACCTTTCGAAGCGGGTGGAGGTGGGCTGGTCTCGACGATTGATGACTACTTTGCCTTCAGCCGCATGATGCTGAACAAAGGCCGGTATGGCCGCGAACAGATTCTTTCCCGCGCCTCCGTCGAGTTGATGACTGCGGATCAACTTACACCCGAGCAACGCGCGGGTTCCGAAATCTTCTTCGGTTCCAACCGGAGTTGGGGATTTGGAATGGCCGTCGAGATTCAGCGCGACGAAATCTTCAGGACGCCAGGTCGGTTCGGCTGGGACGGCGGAACCGGCACCTCGGCCTATACCGATCCGGCAGAGCAGATGATTGGCATCCTCTTCACGCAGCGCATGATGGATTCACCCGAGCCACCAAAAGTCTTCACCGATTTTTGGACGCTGGCGTATGCGGCGATGGAGTAGGTTGCCTGACCGTGCTGCTTTTCTCGCCGTGTCCTCTCACCTGCTCTTGAGGAGGCCGCGCGTGCGCGCGGCTGCTCGCGATGCGGTGCAAAGAAGCCGAAAAGAAGATCGGCTAAGCCCAGCAGTCAAAACTGCGCCGGAACCCGTGTTTATTGGTCGTAGCGGCGGCTCGCAGCGTTCCCCGGGTGTTTTGTGTGAAATCTGTGACGCGGGATGCGCTTGACGCCACAGGGGCGGGTGCCGCGTTGGCGTCCATCTAATGTCACATGGTCTGGCCCAATACCCACGCGCCGAGCCATGACGGCGATTGCCGGCGTGGATTTTACGTACATGTTGGCCCACCGTACCGTGGAGACCGCGGCGGAGGCAACGGGCGGCCAGGGACTAGGGCTAGAATCCATTCGAAGCCCTCGGGGCAAACGGGATTCCGGTTGATACACCCAACTCAAACTGATTGATTCTGGTCGCCAAAAGACCTTTTGATGACCGGCGCAGACTACCTCATAGTCCTAGTCAAAAAGTAGATCCTATCGCTGCCACGGGACATCTCTTAAGAACAGGAGTGAGATCGAAAGTACATGAGGCTAGGTATGAAGAACATTAATTCGCCTGCTCGAACAAAAGGTTCGCACCCTCGCCATCCGAGCCGTCCACCCAAGGTGAGCCGCGCTGGCGCTTTTCTGCGGATTGATGTCAAGCTTGCGGACGCCTTAGCATCCCACGCTTGAATCTTTCGCGTGCCGTATTTGATGCCCTACTTGGGCGCCACAAATCAATGACTTGCGGGTCCCTCAGGGCAAAGGGGGATGACAAGTCTGGTCAAAGAGAAGAACGTCGGCGATAAACGCCCGCGAACGGGCGTGGGCAGTGGAGTCTGGCTGCGTCAGATTAAATCGCGCGCCTGTTTCCAACGCCGCTTGCAGCGCCGCGCTACACAGATTCCACAGAAAACCGCCCCAAAATCACCCTGTTTTTGGGCAAAGTTCAATCACCAGAATGCTTTAGAGCGATTTTGATTGCCGGGATTTAGCCGGCCTTGTCGCCTTCCTCGCGCTTGATCGCCAGCAGGCGCGCGCGGGCGGCCTCCAGCCTTTGCACCAAATCGATACTGCCGGAGTGCTCGACCGACGTGTGCTCGCGGTAGAGTTTCGGCCGGAAGCGCGTCAGCATCGTGATATGCAATTGAGTGTCGTAGTGGACTTCGTAGACCAAGTGTCCGTTTTTCGTCTTGATCGGCTTGCCGTTGTGGAAGAGCTGCAGCTTGACGCCGTTCCGCACCCGTTCTACGCCCAAATCTTCGAGTTCCTGACCGACGCAATCGCCAAGCGCCTCGAACGTGGCTCGGTATTCGGCGTCAGACTTGAGGCGTTTGTAGTGCGCTTCCCGGCTCTCGCCGGCAACCTTTGCCGCGGCGGTGACGCTGCCGCAGACGGCGTAGGCTTCGAGGAAGGCGCGGGTGACGTCCGCTTCTTTCCCGGTTTGCTTTCCGGCTCACCGTTCTTCGTTGCTTTTAAACCAGGACCCGAGGGATCAACGGGAACAGTTCAATTCGGTCCCCCCTCCCGATCGGGATCTGTTAGAGGCCGTCGCAAAGATGGATCGTCATTTTACGAGTTTGGGCATACTTTCGGGCATACCGGCCGAAAACGAGGAGCAAAGGAGCGACGAACGAAAGCCGTCAAGTCTTTTCCAATCATGGTGCCCGGGGCGGGAATTGAACCCGCACTCCCGTTGCCGGAAAAAGGATTTTAAGTCCTTTGCGTCTGCCGATTTCGCCACCCGGGCATTATGAAACTAAATAACTTTTGCGTTCTTGCTGATCCCCAGTTCGGCCACTGTGCCTAAATTTGTGCCTACCCCGCGCATCCGCCCGTTCCAACGTTCCATCCGCGTGACCGCGCTTTCCATCGCCTCGGGCGAAGGATGGACGTACCGTTGCGAGACTGTCACCGTGCTGTGGCCCATCAGCTTCATGATAGTAAATGCATCCGCTCCCGTCTCGCCTAGTCGCGTGCCGAAGGTATGGCGGAAGGAATGGGGCACGCAATCAGCCGGCATTTTCAGGAGTGTCCGCACGTCCGCGTGCTGTTGATTCAGCCATGTCTGACAGAGGCCCTGCCCATCAGCACGGTGGAACACGATGCCGCCAGCCGCCGGGTTGCGGCGCCGCAGGACTTCCACCACGCGCGCCGTCAGTGGCACGTTGCGAGACTTCGAGTTCTTCGCGTTCTTCCGCCTCACCGTCAGGTAGCCATGCGCTGCGCCTTCCGCGGGCTCAAGGCGCACGTCAGTCCATTCCAGGGTGAGACACTCCCGGATGCGCAAGCCGGTGTCAATTAGGAGTTCCGCCACGTCGCGCAAATCGCCGTAGGCTTCCGCCGCCTCCAGGTACAGCCTCTCCTGCTGGTGGTCGAGCGTAAACTCGCGTTGATGTTCCCCGCGGAGAAGGTGGATTCGTGGCACGCGGTCAAGGATCTTCCACTCGTGCGCCAGGCGCAGCAACCGGCGGAGCGTGGCGAGTTCCCGGTTGACCGATGCAGGGGAAAGCGTACGCTTGCGCCGCGATTTCACCTTGGCGCGCATTTGTGTGTACTGCTCGATTTGCGCCTCCTCGATTTCTTCGAGCCGTCGGGCTCCAAAATGCTTCACCAAGGTTTTCAGTTTGGCCTTATAGAACGACACGGTAGCCGGCTTCTCCCCGCATGTCGTCTCTATGGCCGCCGTGAACTTTGGCGCGAAATCGGCGAGCGTGGGGCTCGGGCGCCTCTCTTTGATGCCGACCTCCCCTTTCGCCAGCGCGGTCCGCTTCGCGGCTTCGATCTGCTCGGCAACGCGCCTGTTACCTTGCTTCGTGCTCTCCCGAATTGGCTCTCCGTTCCAGTTGAATTTGTACCACCAGATTTTCCCGCGCTTGTAAACCGCCATCACTTGCCACCTTTCTTCGTTGCGCCTTTTGAACGCTCGCCCTTTTTGCCGTTCTCGCGCGCAATTTCCTGAATCCGTTCCAGCCCCAAGCGCGCAATACGCGCCTTGTAGGAACGTTTTCCAAGCCAAGAAGTGAATTGTTTGATCTCGGATTTCCGCATCAAAGTCTACCCTAATCTGTTTCGGTTATGCTGTCAAAATCGAACCTCTCTTTATCTTCGCTATGGGCGCCGCCGGTAAGGCTGCCCCTGAGAGAGCCAGGCTACGATTTACTCAGCCCGGTAGCGAACCAATTGGCCCGACTTTGATGAACTGTCGCCCCTTCCGTATTACCCGCCAGCGCCGCAAGGTTGCCAGGCTCACGCGCAGGCGCTTCCGTCCTGGCCGCCATGTTTTTAATAGTTTACTGCCCTCCAAAAAGGCGGATTGGTCCCAATTGGTCCCAGAACCTAAAACCCAAACTCGCTCGGACTCGTCAGCCATGGCGAAAGGGGTCAGCTCTTGCGCAGGACGGATCTTCACTGTTGCTCGAACAGGTTTAGATTCATTTGCGGCTCGGGAGCTTTGGTGCGGATCGTTGGATAGAAAACGCCAATCACGACCCATGATTTGGGGTATGCCAGAATCGTGCCCACGTAGAAATGCGTATTCTTATCAGAGCCGCATAGTTGATTCAAGAATTTATGCTTGACCTTCTCGCACGCTTCAATCCGTGTAGCCCCTGCGTCGACGCAATTCCAATAGAGCGCACCGATTTCCCAGTCTTCAATCATCATCTGATGGCCTTTGCAAGTCGGCTCATCGCATGAAAAAACGTATTGAAATTTGAACGGAACCTTGCGCGGAGGCTCCTTGGAAAGAGTTCTGTTTTCCCACAGTCGAGCCTGCGCAAGAGCGTTCTTGAATTCCGGCTTCCAATCCGGCTCATCAGGTCTAACAATTAGATCGTCGATGTTCTTGGGCTTGAAAATCCCCAACGAGGTCCGGTCAGCCGCCTGTTGAGAATGGAGATGCTCCATTGACTTGGATTTTCGAGCCAGCGCATACTTACCGCGTTCGTTCCAATCGCCCTTGTTTGTTGGAATCGGCTCGCCAATCAAGCGGATCGAATCAGGATTCGGACGATAGCTTTCCTTTCGCACGTCACGCCCTGTGTGCTTGTGAACGTCGGCTTCGATCCATTGATACTTGCGGTATTGCTGGCTATATGGGAGATCGCGGAAGTTGACAGGGTACACGCGAACGAACGATCCATCTGCAAGGACGCCAGCGGTGCAAACCAACTCGTCGTACTTCTGAGACGGAATAGGATATGTCTTGACCGTAATGAGAATCCGCATCCGCACAGCGCAACTTTCGGTCATCATATGTGGACGATAGTTAAGCCACTTGCCTTCGCGATGGCAGCCGCGAGCCGACTCCGATGGCAGCAGCAGGGATCCGCCTCATAGCACAACAGCGCGGCAGCGGTCGTCGCCATCATTCGCGCTATCTCTTCAATCGCCTCCATTTCGCGCGGCAACACCGTTTTTTGGTAGCTGAGGAACAGGGAATCAAATTGCTTATCCGAAATCAAGCCTTTGCGGTCTTCGCTCGGAATTCCAAGCTGAGGGAAGTGACGGTATTTGATGCCGACCTTAGTCGCAAGCGCTTCTAAGGTGCGCCGGGCAAAGCCATAATTTCGCGAAACAGGATTTGACCTTACATCGACAATCGCCTCTATTCCTTGCCGAATAAGCCCGGCCAAAAATCCATCGATTGTTTTTTGCTGGTAACCGACAGTATAAACTGCTGGAGTCGCGGATGCCGGACTGTGCGTATAATTTCGAGGAGCCAGGTTGCGAAGCTCGCTCTTTGATGCGTACCACGGAAACGTCCCATAGACATGCTTCAACAACTCGTCTTTCGAGAGCGCTCCGCGAGTCCTTATAACATACTTGATCGTCTTGGAGGCCGAGTCGCTTAACTCTCCAATCCAGTATCGGTCGCGCCCGGCTATCCTTCCAAGCGCCCACTGGTCGCCAGATTGTTCGACGTAATTATTACGGTGCAGCGCCATCAGGTCATTGTGTAGGGCGAAGGAATATGGCCCGAATTTGTATGGAACAAAATCATAGAAAGTGGGGATATCGGCGGCTATCCCGCCTTCGTGGCGAAGCAAGAAAGTGAGCTTCGTTAAGACAATAGAGGTGATCGGCGCTTTCGCCTGCTCCAGCAGCGCGAGTACGGCCCTTTCTCGTGTGAGCACCCTTCATCATAATGCAGAGTAAGACGGCATATAACAGGTTGCATGGCCGCTGTAGTAGCGAGGCCGTGCAGCAGTTGTGGCCCCGGCGCGGCTGCGAAGCGGAAAAAAGGAAGCACCGCCCGAAGTATACTGTTGATCAGACATGTGCCAAATTCTTAGCCGCCGAGTAGATCGATGCACTTTCGAGCATGCGGGGCCCCTACGGCGTCAAGGCTGATTCGGGCGCGCGCGGCAAGTTCCAATGGCGACAGTTTATCGATGTACCAGGCGTGGGCAATACGGTCCATTCCGGCTCCCACAAGCGGCGTCACTGTTCGCAGGCTTGCGCGAAGCGCAACGCCGTTCGTAATCCCGCCGTGCAGAACAAGATTGCGCTGACGATACAAGCGCCGGAACGCCGAAGTCGTATAGCCCTCTATGTCTTTGAGCACCGGGTGGGGGTCTGCAAGTAGCTTTTTAAGACGCTGGTAGGCTGCGCGGTCGGAATGATCAGGCAACGCGATGTTCGGCTGGCTCGTGATCTCGTGCGCCATCAATTCTGCACGGTCGCGGTTGGTCGCGCAATTGTTAAGACGTGTGGCAAGCGTGGCATCAGCTTTTCCTGCTTGATAGGACAAAACTGTCAGTTCGGCTCGCGGGAATGAACAGGCAACGATCGCACCCATCCTGTCTGCTACCACAGCGTGATTGCCCGGTTCGCTGAGTAGAGCTTCGAACGCCGCCCAGCCCGAAGCGACTGCAGTCGGAGGGGCAGCCGATGCGAGGGGCTCAAGCAGCTCGATGCCCGCATCTACGCGGCTATAGGCCGCCTGCGTGTAGAGATGGTTTTTTCGGTCGAGGGAATGCACATCGACATCGCGGCCGTCGTCCGACAGACTGAATCCCTTGGGTTCGCCATCAATCCACGCCGTTGCTAGGAGGACAAATTGACGGCCTGATCCCACTCGCACTCGCGCGGACATACCCTCAAGTTGTTCGCGTGTCGTTTCGATCGCGGCATTTGGGTCGCGCGCCGCGACGTGAAGGAGCAATCCTCCCTTTTGCCTGATCTCTTTTACATCGAAGTTTCGTGTTTTTAGCCAGTTCGAAACCGCCGAGGCATCCTGCCAACCCGCTGGCATTCCGTCCTTGCGTTTCGTGAATGCGCTGAAGGCTACTAGGACCTCATAATTCTTGACTGGTGTCATTGCCAGAGTGTGGGCGTCATTGACGATATCCGCGAGAGGACGGATTCCTTCTTCATAGCGGAGCTTGAATGACCACCAGCGATGCAGGAACGTTTGACTGAACCCGTTGTCGAGCAGGTAACCTGCTATCGCTCTAGCTGTTCGTTCGGGGGCGGATCGAACTGGGGTCCGAAGAGATGTGGCCCAGTGGGTCAAGTACGAAGACTCGATCTCGGATGTGAGTTGTTCGACGACACGGTAGTCCATACCGAGATATCGGAGTTCCGACCGGAGTGCTCGTTGAAGCGAATCGTGGTGCTGCTTGCCGCCTACCCCTGGGTCGCGCCCGGCCAGCGCCATCGCAGACCGCGAAAGGTCCTCGATCGAATTCTGATAGAGAATTGACGATCGGACTGTGCTGGAGACTTCGAGCAACTCCTTTAGTGTCAATACGAGCCCGATGGTCCAAAGACGACGATGCCAATGCGTGCGAGTGCCAAAGAAATCGAGCAGCCTTGCGCCAGCCAAGGTGTCGTACTGGTCGTTGACATCGATCATTCGGCTTTGCTAAAGTGCAACCAGGACATTATGTCCGCAGTCTAACAAGGGGCACGTCCTCTGCTAGTAGGACTTCGGTTCGAACGCGAGCACAAGCCCCTTTTTCCTTTTCCGGTAGCACGATCCTAGCACAGCTTCCTCGTTGGGCAGAATCGGAAACAATGGCCCGCCCGACAAGCATTTATCAGAGAAGTGCTGTCGTGGACTTCGAAAAAGTCACGCGGCGATCGCGAAAACGCTCTCGCCGGGCATTTCGGTACTTTGCGTTACGCAGCGAAACCCCTGCTTGTCAGGCAGGAGCGTGAGTCAGCCTTTGTGAAGATAGGGACGATAAGTCGTTGGCTTATGTCCTCCGATCACCGCCTCCCGGCATTTGGCTGGATGAAACGCTACCCGCGAAAGCAGCCTGCCAGGTTTTGCTATTACGGGTGGCGTGGGCCGAGCCACCAGCGTTTACGTGCGCGTATCCAGATGTCGGGGGAAGGTCGGGGATATCCCGAACGCAATACGCCGAAGATGGCCAAAGATCCCGAAGATGACCAAGATTTTTCTTTGACATCTTCGGCCATGTTGGCTACCTTCGGACAGGCACCGTTTCCCTAGCTCCCCACACGCATACCGCCCAAACGCCCCGATTAAATTGCAAGAGCCGGAACCATACCGAAGATGGGCAAGATTCCTGTCGACAGATTTGGCCACCTTCGGCAGGAACTGCGTGTGGCCATCCCACTCACGCAACCGGCCCTCGCAACAGATTTCTCACGGGTTATCGCGTTCGTTTTGCGACGAATGTGGCGCGGGCATAGGTGTTGATCCCGAATAGACCCGGGGCTTAACCTGAACTCGTGTCCGCCAAGGCAAGGTTCATCGAGCCCATGCTGCTTCTGCGAACCGAGAAGCTGCCTGAAGGCCGGAGTGGCTTTACGAGCTGAAATTCGATGGCTACCGCGCCCTCGCCATTAAGGCGGCTGGCGCCTTCGGGAGCTGTCTGTAAGCCGAAGCGGCCAAAATATCCGAAGGCACCAAGCGTGAAAGTTTGCCGCCTTCGGCAGGTTTCGCCATCTTCGACCGTATCCGGTGCGCCGTCGGCCTTTGAGTCTATGCTCCCGGCGAGATACCGGATAGCGGCACTTGGCCAGCTAGACACTTCGGCATGATGAGCTGCCTAGAAGATGTTATGTTGGAGAAATGCTGGATGCAATTCTCTCAGCATTCAGATCCCGCAGAAGGTGTTCAAACTCCTTTTTAAACGAGTAGGTCCACACCCAAAACATATTCGCCTTCTATCCTGCCGACACGTTCGCCGCCGATGTACTTCGGCAGGTGAAACTTCCCCTCGCCCTCATCGTCATCGTCGCGATACTGACTCACTTCTGCCAGCACTGGATACGATCTGCTCGACAGGGTGAATCTGTCGTCCGCGTGCCGCTCCAGGCACAGGTGCTGGGTCCTTGCATCCGGCATTCCCGAGAACTCGGCCGAGAGCAGAATCTCGGGACCGGTCTTCCTTGTGCTCTTCCTCGGGGAGTTGGTGCGCTTCATCGGATGGTCCACTTCATGCCGCCCAATCTCTGCACAGCACCTCGGCCTGCTCCAACACGGTGATCGTTGTCCGCTCCTGCTTGTCGGGCGGGTAGCCGTACTTCTTCAGGATGCGCTTCACCATCACGCGAATCTGCGCCCTCACCGATTCCTTGATAGTCCAGTCGATGCGGGCGTTCCGGCGCACGCCATCCACAAGCTCGCGCGCAATCTTCCGCAAAGTGACATCGCCGAGTACTGCTACCGCGCTATCGTTCACTTCCAGCGCATCGTAGAATGCAAGCTCATCGTCGGTGAGCCCGAGGTCGTCGCCGCGCTTGGTGGCGGCGCGCATCTCCTGCGCAAGGCCGATCAGCTCTTCGATCACCTGGGCCGTCTCCACGGCGCGGTTATGGTACTTGCGCACCGCGCCCTCCAGCATCTCGGAGAACACGCGGGACTTCACGACGTTAGTCTTGGTGCGCATCTTTAGCTCGTCATTCAACAGCTTGCGCAGAAGTTCCACCGCGAGATTCCGGTGCGGCATATCGCGGACTTCGGCCAAGAACTCGTCCGACAGGATGGAGATATCTGGCTTCTTCAATCCAGCCGACGAAAACAGGTCCACGACACCATCCGTGGAGATAGCGCGCGACACGATTTGCCGGATCGCATGGTCTAGGTCCTCACCTGATTGGCTGATCCCGGACGTGGATTTCATCAGCGCAGCCTTGACGGCCTGGAAGAATGCCACGTCATCGCGGATGCGGATGCTCTCGGGGTCTGGCGCCGACAGCGCGAACGCCTGCGACAGCTCCGTCACGGCCCGCAGCAGCCGCGCCTTGCCCTCTTCCTGGGCCAAGATATGTTCCTGGGCAGACGGGAGCAGCCCGAGCTTCTGGTGCGGCGTGCCGGCTGTCCATAGCGACCAGTCGAAACCGACGAACAGACCGCAGCAGATTTCATGCTTCTCCAGCATGACCGCGACGGCTTCCTCTTTGTCGATCTTGGCCTCGCCCTGCCCCCCGCTCTCGGTGTACGTCGCCAAGGCGGCCTTCAACTCCTCCGCGAGCCCGAGGTAGTCCACTACCAAGCCGCCCGGCTTGTCCTTGAATACTCGGTTCACGCGCGCAATGCCCTGCATCAGCCCGTGGCCCTTCATAGGCTTGTCGATGTACATGGTGTGCAGACACGGGGCATCGAACCCGGTCAGCCACATATCGCGCACAATCACGATCTTGAACGGATCCGCGGGATTCTTAAATCGCTTACGTAGTTCTTCGAGCCGAGGCTTGTTACGGATGTGCTGCTGCCAGTCTTCCAGATCGGATGCTGACCCGGTCATGATAACCTTCAGGCTGCCCTTTTGGTCATCGGAGTCGTGCCATGCAGGCCGGAGCTTCACTAGAGTCTTGTACATTTCCACGCAGATGCGGCGGCTCATGCACACGATCATGGCCTTGCCGTCCATCGCTTCCAGTCGCTGCTCGAAGTGCGCCACCAGATCCTCGGCGATCAGGTTGATGCGCTTCTCTGCGCCCACCACAGCTTCCACGGCTGCCCACTTCGATTTGAGCTTTTCCTTCCGTTCCTGTTCCTCGGTTTCAGTAACTTCGTCGAAGGCGGCGTCCACCTTGGGCATTTCCGTGGCGTCCAGGTCGAGCTTCGCCAGACGGCTCTCATAGTAGATCGGGACCGTCGCGCCATCCTGTACAGCGCGGTGGATGTCGTACACGCTAATGTAGTCGCCGAATACCCCCTGAGTGTTCTTGTCGCTCAACTCGATGGGCGTGCCGGTGAAGCCGATGAACGATGCCTTGGGTAGCGCGTCGCGCATGTGGCGGGCGAAGCCGTCGATGAAGTCGTACTGACTGCGGTGGGCTTCGTCCGCGATGACCACTATGTTGCGCCGGTCGGATAGCAGGGGGTACTGGTCGCCTTTTTCCTCGGGAAAGAACTTCTGGATGGTCGTGAACACGACGCCGCCCGACGCCACCGAAAGCAGGTCCCGTAAGTTCGCCCGGCTCTCGGCCTGAACCGGCTTCTGGCGCAGAATCTCCTGGCACCGGGCGAAGGTATCGAAGAGCTGGCCGTCCAGGTCGTTGCGGTCCGTGAGCACCACGATGGTCGGGTTCTCCATCGCCGGATGGAGGATGATCCGCCCGGCGAAAAAGAGCATCGTCAAGCTCTTGCCGGAACCCTGCGTATGCCACACTACGCCGCATCGCCGGTCGCCGTCCGGTCTCGACGCCGCCACTGTAGCGTCCACAGCGGCCTGGATGGCGTGGAACTGGTGATAGCCTGCCAGGATCTTGGCGAGCTTGTCCTTGGAATCCCGGTCAAAGACGACGCCGTAACGCACAAGGTCCAGAAATCGCCGCCGCTCGAAAGCGCCCCGGATCAGCACTTCCAGTTGCAGCATGGTCGCCGGGGCCAAGTCCTGTCCTTCGATGGTTCGCCAGGGCATGAACCGTTCTTTGTCGGCGGTCAGTGAGCCGATGCGCGCTTCCAGGCCATCGGAGACGACCAGTACCTCGTTGTACGAGAACAGGTCGGGGATTTGCGCTTTGTACGTCTGAAGCTGATGGAATGCTTTCCAGATGGTTGCTCCTTCGTCGGCAGCGTTCTTTAGTTCCAGCACGCCAAGCGGCAGGCCATTGACGAAGATCACAATGTCGGGTCGCCGGTTGTGATGGCCGTCCACTACCGTAAACTGGTTGACTGCGAGCCAGTCATTCCCGGCAGCGTCAGCAAAGTCGATCAGCTGCACTTTGTCGCCGGCGATGGTGCCATCCGCGCGTTGGTACTCCACATCCACGCCATCGACCAACATCCGGTGGAACGCGCGGTTGTTGGCTACCAGCGTCGGATGCTCGGCACGGAGCACTCTTCGTACCGCTTCATGTTGCGCATCGGCCGGCACGAGCGGGTTCAGGCGCGCGACGGCGTCGCGCAGGCTGGCCTCCAGAACAACCTGGTTGTACGATGCCCGCTCCGCCAGCATCTCGCCGGGCGCGATGTCGGGGCCTGACACCACCGTGTAGCCGAGCGAGCACAACCACTCCAGAGTGGCGGATTCGACGGTGGACTCCGCGATCATACCTGGGCTTCGACCTGCTTCTCCGCATCGCGGATGCGGAGTTGGCCGGACAGGAGTTTCGGGAGGAGGGTGTCCCGGAGGGCGGCGAGGGTTGCGATCTGTTGAGCATTGGCGTCGCGCAGAAGATCACCAGGGCGAACCGAGTCGAGGAAGAGTTGGGCAGCTTTCTCGTTAGGGAAAACCATCTCCGCACCTGCGAGCAGCGGCCCGCTTGCGTTAGGTTGGGCCGATCCTCCGAGCACGCCCTTAATGTAGTCGAAGTAGTTACTGGTGCGAAGATATTCGGCGACTACGCGGGCGACCGAAGGTTGTGAAAACTGAAGACGTACGAGGTAGGACGCAAAAACCGCGTTTGGTGAACTGACTATGTAGGTATTTTCGCCGGTCGAAGCCCCTGTTCGGGCGACCAGTATGTCTCCCGGCAAGATCGCATACTTTTGGTGCTCGGCGTCGGTCGCGCTGCAATACGGTACCGAGTCCCACTCGATTCGTCCCCCCTGGATATCGGTGATGCGAAGAAATTTCGGCCCCACGGCTTCAAGTGTCGCGCTCTGCGTGAAACCGTATTGGATGCGCTTTGTGCGGGCGGCAATTGCCGACACGGACCAACCCGTCGGTATTGGACCGAACGCTGATTGTTCAAAGCTGTTCGGGAACATCGCCATCGTCTCCGCGTCCATGCCCGAAGGCTGCCGACCTTCCACCTTCGCGCGCACGGGATCGAAATCGACGAACCAGGATTTGAAGATCGCACGCGCCATGCTCTCCAGGGTTTCATTCGTTGTACGGTTTGATTCGATCTTGGCTGAGAGCGAGAAATAGAACTCTCCTATCGCTTCCTGAGTGAGTCTGTCCGGCAAAGGAAGGAGCAGCTTATCGAAGTCGCCCTTCTTAAAGTGTGGGATCATCGTCCCCACATGCAACTGCTCGATGCGGAATTGCACGTTCGGCGAACGCAAAACAGCAAACAGATACTTGGGGTCGATCTTTGCCCTATCGGGGCGTAGCGCAACCATGTCCTGTGCTATGCAGAACGGAACGGGATCAGGCGTCCAGCAAACTCTACCTGGAGTGCCCTTCGTGACAAAAATCAGATCATTCGACTCAGGATGTCCGCGAAACCATGTCCGGTAGGTCTCGGGTGAAACATAACGGACGCCTTCAAAAGCAGGGTACAGGGTGTTATTTCGGAGGCAGTTTGTCGCAATCAATGGAATCCCCGAGGAGGCCGTAGGGCAGGTTTTCCCGCGATTATCAACTATGTTCCCAAGGACTGATAAGAGGGAAACTTCTTCAGATGCCACAGCTTATCCTTGCTAGTTGCTCTCTGATGGCTTCCTCCAACCGCGCCGATTCCGCGAACTGCTCTCCCAACTTCGCCGTCAACCGCGCCATCTTGTCCTCAAACGGCTCGTCATCGTCCGCCACATCCTCGGCTCCCACGTACCGGCCCGGCGTCAGCGCGTATCCGTGCGCGGCGACCTCTTCGGTCGTCGCCGCCTTGCAGAACCCCGGCATGTCCCCATATTTGCCCGCGCCCTTGTCGCCGCGCCATGCGTGATACGTTCCCGCGATGCGCTCCACGTCCTCGGTCGTGAGGTCCCGGTGTACCCGGTCAATCAGCGTACCCATCTTACGTGCGTCAATGAACAACGTCTCCTTGCGACGGTCACGGAACTTGCCGCTTTTCTTGGCCCGCGCCAGAAACCACAAGCACACCGGGATCTGCGTGGAGTAGAACAACTGGCCCGGCAGCGCGACCATGCAGTCTACCAGGTCGGCTTCGACGATGGCCTTGCGGATGTCGCCCTCACCAGACTGGTTGCTGGACATGCTGCCGTTGGCGAGTACGAAGCCCGCGATGCCAGTGGGCGCAAGGTGATGGATGAAGTGTTGGACCCAGGCGAAGTTGGCGTTACCGGCAGGCGGCACGCCGAATTTCCAACGCGGATCGTCGCGGAGTTGCGCGCCGTTCCAGTCGCTATCGTTGAACGGCGGGTTCGCTAGCACGTAATCGGCCTTCAGGTCAGGATGCAGGTCGCGCCGGAAGCTATCGGCATGCTCGCCGCCCAGGTGGGCTTCGATGCCGCGAATGGCGAGATTCATTTCCGCGAGCCGCCAAGTGGTCGGGTTGGACTCCTGCCCGTAGACGGCAATGTCGCCGATCCGGCCGCCGTGCGCTTCGACGAACTTCTCGCTCTGCACAAACATACCGCCCGAGCCGCAGCAGGGATCGAATACCCTGCCCTTATACGGCGCGAGCATCTCGACTAGCACGCGCACAACGCACCGCGGCGTGTAGAACTGACCGCCCTTCTTGCCCTCCGCGCTCGCGAACTGCGAGAGGAAATACTCGTAGACGCGGCCCAAGATATCTTTGCTGCGGTTGTCCTTATCGCCCATCGCGATGGTGCCGATCAGATCGATCAGTTCACCCAGGCGTTGCTTGTCCAGCGCGGGTCGCGCATACTCCTTTGGCAGGACGCCCTTCAGCGATTTGTTGTCGCGCTCGATGGCGAGCATTGCATCGTCGATGATCTTGCCGATCGTCGCCTGCTTCGCTAGCCCTTGAATGTGAGCCCACCGCGCCTCTTTCGGCACCCAGAACACGTTGACGGCCCGGTATTCGTCGGCATCCTCAGGGTCGGCTCCTTCGCCCGCATCGGCGAGCAGTTGCGCGTGCCGTTCATCGAAGGCGTCCGAGATGTATTTGAGGAAGATCAGCCCGAGGACGACGTGCTTGTACTCGGCGGCGTCCATATTGTTGCGCATTTTGTCGGCGGCGGCCCACAGAGTGGCCTCAAAGCCGAGGTTTGCGCCGTTACTGTTACCGTTTGTCGATTTCTTTGTTGGCATCGTGAATTGAATATGGTAATGGAAAGTGTCTTCGGTTGCTTGCTAACTAACGAGAACGGTTTGGGGAATCCCGTTTTCGTTACCCAACGTTTCGTTTGGCCAGAATCTGTGCGGAGACCGTCCCACGTAGGAGCGCAGAGGCGCACCAATCGCAGTGCGCTACTTTCAATGTCCAAATTGGAATCGATGTGCCGACGAAAAGCCGCCGTAACACGTATGGATGCACCAGACGGCTCGCTTGAGTTCATTTCACACGTGAAATCATCACGCGGAAGATTTAGGTCTTGAAATCGGCAGCACCCACCGGGCCTCTGAGGATATTGGCGGCCCCCAAAAATTGGGCTTCGAGCCGAAATGCGGTAAGTGTCGTCTACATCATTGGTAGGCCGTAACTGGTTCGCAGTTGGCGCTAACGCGGAAACCATTGAGGCTACGCTTCGCGCCAAGAAACAACGGCCGATCCCCAAAGCTTGCGGTAACCCCAGTTTACGGCGGAGTTGTGGGCCGGCTGCCATGAAGGATGTTACCGTTTGTGCTAATGCCAACTGCAGAGTGAGAATTCGCCGCGAACCGGGCGAATGGTTAGAGGCAAAGTCATGAAAAAATCTCCTGGAAAGCCCCTAGCTCCTCGGAAACTTGCCACAGATTACTTTCGCCTACTGACTTCAGGCGTGTGGTCAATTCGTGGAGCAGGCGCAATGTATGGCGGTCCCAAGGACATTCCCATGAATCCGAAGCTCAAGGACATTTTGGATGCGCTGGAGTCCGATGGCGTTTCTGTGTCACGGACGTCGACCGGCGGCCCCGCCAACTGCGACTCCTACGAATTCTCTGCTTCCTTTGATGATGGCGGCCTATCGATCGAGACCGGCAACTACTGGTTTGATAAACGGGGTGGAACGGTCTCCGGGCGTGAGGCTCTGAGCCGCGTTATTCGCCTTCTGAATCTGAGAGTGAGTCCGCAGACCAGCCGTGCCTGGTCGGTCCGGCCGAACGTGCACTAAAAAGCGGACGCCCAAAGGTTGCATCGGCAGCATCGGATAGGGCCGAAAACCCGAAGTTGGCATGATTGAACAATTGGCCGTCCTGGCACAACGTAACGTGGGGAAATTCAAGGTCGGCGATGAGTTTGAGTGGAGCGCCAAATTGAGTGGGAAAACGACTCTCGCGGAAGGGCACCTCGCTGCCGCGAAGCTATTCGAGTGAACGTCCGTCAGGATGATTCTCACGTCGTGCCAGCCTTCCGCTCACGGACGGTTGCCGCCGTGATGCCGCCCGGTTTTCTGAATTTGCTTGGAGTGCCAACCCATTTCCGTCAATCCGGGAATCTCTTCGGCATTTCGCGAGCAGATATTCGCGGCCTCATTGAGGCCGGTAGTTGAGCGCGGCTCCGGTTTGCTTGGAGCACGAAAACGTTCCCTGTAGGTGATATTCCGCGGCGACAGTTGCTGACCCATGAATGAAAATTATAGTTGCTGGGTATTCACTTCGCTGAGGTAGCGCATGGGCCACCGCCCCAGCTAACGCCAAACGATGCCCCGCATACAAGATCTTGCGGCAACCTGAGTTAAGTAAACTCCCACCTTTGGAAATTATGAAATATACAAACGTGGTTAAGTAACTGGCGCTGACCCCGCTGCCGTCCGGCTGCTCACACCGGGGGGCCCGGTGGGGGGTGGGGTCGCTGATGGCGCGGCAGGCGATACATCGCGTCGCTCGCCGACGGGCCTAGATCCGCGCCGCACTATCATGCGACCGGCAGCATAAAGCCATGCCAAACCTAAGAGAAAATCGCCCAAGAAGGATTTACGCAGAAAAAGCGGCTCTGAGCCGAAAAAGCCAAAACGGAAGGCATTGGAAAACCGATGCGCGCATATTCAATCGTCCGCCAAGATCTTTTTGAGAACAATGAGTTCCAGTGATATCAGGCTAGCCGATTGAATCACTTTGCGCGGTTTTCACCCCTCGCCGCCATCTTTTTATTCGGTTTCGCTTGCATGAAATCATGCGCATGATTTATGGTTGAGTCATGGCTAAATACAAATTGCTCGCGGTGGAAGCCGATAGCAAGACCACCAAAGGTTCGGCGTACGGCGTGTTGACCGGAATACTCTATTTGGCGCCGAGCCATGAGGCAGACGGCGTGCATAACCTGTGCCCGATGGCGACCAAAGAGTGCATCGCCGCCTGCCTTAATGGCGCGGGCATGGCCGCGGTGTTTCCTTCAATTAAAGAGGGGCGCATACGCAAGACCTTGGCCCTGCTTGGGGACCGTCCCGTGTTCGTCGAGACGCTCAAGCGGGACATCACCAAGCTGGTGGCCGAGGCCCGCCAGACGGGTATGCGGCCGGCGGTGCGGATCAATGGGACCTCGGATCTGCCTGCGCTCGCACGCGAACTCGCACTGGCCTTTCCCGACGTCCAGTTTTATGACTATACGAAGATTCCACGGCCGTGGGAACGCGCCCTACCGAATTACCATCTGACCTTCAGCTTCTCCGGTGAGAACCTGGCCGACTGCCTCGCGGCGCTCGAACATGGCGTTAACGTGGCTGTGGTGTTTTCTTCGGCAAGCTTTCCCGAGACCTGGAAAGGTCACCGCGTGATCGATGGTGATGAGAGCGACCTGCGCTTCCGTGATCCCGCCACCGTAATCGTGGGGCTCAAGGCCAAGGGCCCCGCGCGTCAAGCGGTGGTCGGCGGATTCGTGCAAGCGGGATTGGTCGCAATCGCCGGAGTCAAATAGGTCGCGCGACGCGCGCGGATGGAAGGGCGAACCCCCCGCCCGTTGCTGAAAACATGCGCATAATTCTATGATGAGAGCGAGAGGGTACGAATGGCCGACGCCAAGACCAGGAAGAAAGACCCTGCCGCGCAGGCGATGGCCCGCAAGCGCTGGAAGAAAACCACATCTGAGGAACGCACCGCGTTTGCCAAGTTCGTCGCCAGCCACGGCGCCGGCCGACCGCGTTCGGCGGATCGCTGTCCGTGTGGTCTGCTGACTGCGGCCACGGCCCGAAAACGTAATCACCGTTGTACGGCGCCCGAAAGGAAGGCCCGATGACGCCGGGAACCAAACCGCTCTCCTGCCGAATCGAAGAACTCACCGACTCGCTGGAAGTGTTCCAACCGCCGACCGACAGCGCGGCCTACGTGTTGCGTGACCTCTTCGAGCACCTGAATAAGGCCCAGCGGCTCGCCGAGCATCTGGAACATGATGGCTATTTGGAGATTCCGTAGACAATACCGGCGGGTGAGTCCGATACCTCCGCCGGCGCGTTTCCGACCGCGGCTTTGGGGCGGCGCGTTGGCTCGTGTTTTGGGACCCTACTGCTGCGCTGCACGCGATCCGCGCGTGGGCGATGGAATGCGCGTCAGACTCCAGTGAGGCGCAAAACGGGACAAAACAAGATGGGACGAAAAACTTCGATGTGGCTCCTGATGACCTCCAATCCCCAGTCGAAGTCATACTTATCGATCGAGACGGCAACAAAGACCAGCGGGCCGCTGATTTAGAGTGGATTCTCGACTAACATGTTCGGATCCTGCTAATTACTCCGCTTGTTCCTCTTCCAGTTCGCGATGCAGTTGCTATTGCGGATCCGCCGGCAACTTCCCCAGTTCGGCTTTCAGTTCGGCCACCCTCCGCTCGAACCATGCCCGATCCTTCTTCGGCGCCGCATTCTTCGCTTTGCGTGTCCGCTTCTTCATGCGCTGCCTTCGAATCTTGCCGCTTTCCCGCAATACCGTACCCTACAAAACCTACAAAACCCCATGCCGTCTACTTCGGGAACTCCAGCCAAGCCGCCATGCCTTTGAGGTGGCTCTTGACCCCGCCTTAGGTGCATAGGATGGCGGCAATGAACGAACCATGACGGGGAGTAAGAGCCCTTCCCGTGAGCCGCTTGCCTTTTGATTCGTTCTGCACCCATTCCCCGAACCTGCCACGAGGAGGATCGTCTTCTTTGAAACCTCCCTTGTTTGTTCTGCCGCGAAACGTGTTCAACGCACCCCCGAACAGCGCGCAATCGATTGTTGGCTTGCCCGATTGAACGAGTGTGACCGAGGTCGAAATGGAGCCCGTATACGAGAATTGGGTCCGCTTGCTCGGGTGCCCAAGAGTCCATACCGTCTTCGACATTCTACGCTGCTCGGAGTGCTTCCGCCACATACTGAAACCGCCATGCCGTCCCGCGCCGGGTGGTGAAGCCCTGCCGGTTCAGTTCGTCCGCAATCCGCCGGGTGGTGCGGCCCGCCGTCTTCAGTTCCCGGATCCGGGACACGATGCCTTGCTCTGCCGGGTCCGCTTCCAGGTGCAAACCGTCCGCCGCGATGCGATATCCGAAGGGAACCGTCCCCACGCGCTCACCGTTCGCCCGCTTATGGCGCATAGCGTCCCGCGTACGCTCTCCGATGGCTTCCCGCTCCCATTGGGATACCGCTGTCATGATATTGAGCACCAATCGTCCCGCAGCCGTGCCAGTGTCCAGAGATTCGGCCACGCTCACCAAGGACACGCCGCGGCGGGTAAACCGCTCCAGCAGTTCGGCAAGGTCCTTCACGCTTCGGGTGAGCCGGTCCAACTTCGCAATGATGACGATATCCACCGCGCCGGCATCCACCAGCGACAGAAGCCGCGCCATGCCCGGTCGATTGAGGGACTTGGCGGACTCTCCCGCGCCAATGATGACTTCCACCAGTTCCGCGCCTTGCACCACTGACATAGCTCGGACCTTCTCCGATTGCGCTTCGAGCGAAACGCCGAAGTCCGCCTGTTTCTCAGTGCTCACTCTGACGTATCCGATTGCCTTCATGCATTTTGATTGTACCTAAAACCCGGTCTTAGGTAAACCAAAATATTGCTCTCTGCTAACACCCGGTTTAAGATTGGTTCATGGCGAAGAAGAAACTCCCACCCGAAGTCTTGGAGTACTTCCGTAGGCAAGGCGCGAAGGGTGGAAAGATCGGCGGGAGTGCCGGCGGGAAGAAAGCCGCCGCCGCCATGACGCCAGAGGAACGTACCGCCCGCGCGAAGAAGGCTTCTGAAGCCGCCGTTGCTGCGCGGAAGGTGAAGAGATCGCGGTAGGAGGATATAATGCCTTGGCTCTTTGCTGCTGTGGTTTTGGTGTGCGCAATCTTGTTCCCTCGCTTCAGAAAGGTCTTGCTAGGAATCGTTGTCCTTTTAGGGCTAGTTGGCGCAGCCTACTACGTATGGCAATCGTTCGAAGAATCAGCCTCAAAGAGGCGAATCGGCCTTCCTGAGATCGAGTTGACTGACGTACAGTTTCGGGACAACGGCTTCGACGGCTATACCATTATCGGACGTGCGCGGAATCGTTCTGTCCGGTACACATTGTCTGGTCTCACTATTCGGACTGTGCTCGAAGACTGCCTCAACGAGACGAATTGCGACGTGGTTTTTGAACATGACGAGAGATCGTCGATCCTATTTCGTGTCCCCCCGGGCAAGCTCGGGATTTTGAGATCAACGGCATTCGAGACCACATTCGTCCGAAAGGAACGCTTCGGTGGAGTTATCGGTTGCTCCAGACGTATGGACAAAGATAAGCCCGTTCTCGGCAGAGACCGTTCCTTCGGCAACGCTTGTCATGCAACCGTCCCGTTGCATGACAGCGAGCCCCAAAAGGCTCGCCGTCATGCATTAGCCAGGTTGTTCCGCGCAGCAACCCGGCGCCGCCCGCGAGGAGGCGGAAGCTGCTAGAGTGAAACGGAACGCGATCCCCAAGGTGCGTATTCACCTGAGCCGCAGACGCCCATATCGTAGCGGACGCCCGTTGCGTTGGGGCCGGTAGTTTCCGATAACAACGTCTACCAACCGCTTTCTGGAAAGAAGTCACGCACGGTGTCGGTCGCCGTGCTGACGCCGTACGAAGCGAGATGGAGCGCGGATAATAACAGGCACGAAGGATTTCTCCTGTGCTAAAACCCAAAACGGACGAAGAGCGGCGCATAGAGCTAAATCGTTTGCTGTTTCGATCTCCATACGTACGAGATGTGAGGTCAAGGCCTCGCTTTGGTTACCTTCTCGTATCACTGGGTTTCACAATTGTGGCAGTGGTGCCCTTTATCGTTTGGCCGCTTCTGAGCAGATTTCTCTTTCCCATGTACCCAATGGAGTCGCAGTTCGATGCCTTCGATAAGGCGTTCCTTCCGTCTCTTGTCTTTCGGCTCCTCGCCGTAGTCGCGGGCGCTATCTTAATTCGAGACGGATGGCGTTTTGTCGGGCCGAAAAGCGAGGATGTCATTCTTGCAGATACTCACCTACCTGTTCTCTACTTGCGGTCGTTTAGCGATGACAGGGATGGCCTCTGGGGAATAATACGGCTCTCATATCTTCCATTTTTTTGGGCTTTTAAATTTTGGAAACGCCCACGAACAGACGAATCGGTTCTCGTGTCCAGCCTACGCCACGTTGGCCCTGTGATCGCTTTGGGCAGACCGGGCGACAAATTTCAGAGCTTTGGGGCCGCTCGGATTTGCGTCGATAATGAGTACTGGCCCACCCTTGTGCCTCTCCTGATGGAGCTTTGCCAATTCACCGTCCTCTCTATAGGCTCGTCACGGGGTGTGTCGGAAGAGTTGAGAATGGCGGCTTCGACATGCGGTCCGCACAAGCTGATACTTAAGCTTCCCGGCAAGATTCTGCGGCGACGAAAATTGTACAGCGCATTACGGGCCGAACTCGAACAGGCACTCAGATGCTCACTGCCTAGCCGCATTGGTCGCGCTCAATACATCCGGTTCAAAGAGGGTTGGGTGCCAGAAACGATATCGAGCGTGGCAGAATGGTCTCTTTTCGTCGACAATGTGAGTTGGCGGCAACGCGAGAGCCCATTGCCCGGTATGGATGATAAGAGTTTACCCGCCCGCTCTAAAGACTAGCGCTGGACGAACCGCGGCGAGTCGAAGAAAACACTTCACACAAAGGGGCCTTTTCGGGACGCGCGGTGGAGTAGCAGTTCAAAAGGGGGTTAACCGACAAAACCGCCACTGCCGGCTTGGATGCCCTCCCGTTCGCGCGAGGAGTCGCTAGGCCCGCCAAAAGGTTGGGGAACCAGATTCGCCACTGCGGTCTGGTTCTGGCTAATCGCTCACCCACGGAAGGTGGGTCACGACCTCAATGGCGGATACACGGTCGCTCTTGAACGCGTGGTGGCGCCATCGAAACGACCCCGATCGGTTCCCAGAGGGATCCATTAGGCACCGTCGTCACGGGCTATGGCGCACAGCCGCGGGTCAATGCATCTCCACGAACGAACCGATTGCGCGATTCGAGCGGTGCGGCGGACCGAAACAAATGATGGAAGCGAGAATTAACGCTCTCGCGCCGGCGATTGTTTTTCTGGGCGCGTGCATACCCGAAGCGACTTCCGCCCCTTCCGTTCCCTATTGCGCCCTGCGGTACCCAGGGCTCAAAATGGAGTCAGCGCTCTAAGCGCTAGGAGTTGTCGCGTGCCCCGAAACCTCACCGGAAAACAGATGCAATTCGCCGCGAGCGTTGCGGCTGGACAAACCGTGGTCGGCGCTTATCGCGAGGTTTATCAGCCGGTCGACGGCAAAGCGGCATCGGCTTATTCAAACGCGAAACGGGCGCGAAGGCATCCAGGAATCGCGGCGCGCATCAAGGAACTGCAACTCGAATTGATGCCTGCGCCCCAGGACATGCGGCAAATCTACGAGCATGGAATGGCGGTCGCACTTCAACTCTCGGTTACTTCGCCAGACCACCGCGTGCGCCTGCGCGCTGCACAGTGGCTTTGCGCTGAGGCCGAGAAGCGTGAGATGCTGTCGTCGGAAACAGTACCGCGGGCACCAGCCGAGCCCATGTCGACCGAGGCGGTTATTGCGAATTTGCGCGAGCTATACAGGAGGGCCGGAATGTCCCCGGTGGCGCAGGAGCCGCTGGTAGTGGAGGTTGCGGAGGACGAGGCGCTTGAGGCTGGTGTGGGGCCTGATCACGAAACCGGCGAAGACGGAGCGGAGCCGGACGAGCGGGAGAACGCGCCGGCGTCTTTTAGGGCGGCGCTTCCCGGCCAATTCCCGCCAAAGCTCCAGCGGATTCAGGCGCCTCGCGCCATCACGCGAAAGTCATAAGCGTTCAGGCGAACCAATTTTCTCTCAAACTAGCTGTTCACGCCTTGCTCCTCAATTCCTGCCCGTCGCCCTCATTCGGGGGTCGCGCCAGCGCAGGCCCAGTACACCTTTGCGTCCCGGGTCCGATATCAGGAGAATCTAGTGCCTGACGATAGTGTCCACCACACGGCGGGTGCAGGATCACTGCGCCTGGAATTTCGGGATCAGGCCGCGCGAAGACCTGCATTCCGTCATCACGCGAATCAAAGTATCGATGTTCTAGACAACCGGATGGATGATTACGATTCGTCGTCTTCTTCTCTGCGAAAAGCGCTTTGTCCATGCTTGAAGCTCCAGGCGGTTTTCGCGACCGTTTCATGAATCGCGCTGGCGATCTCCACCGCATCCTGTGCAATGCCGTCCGCCGCGCCGCCTCTAGCGATCAGCAGGCCGGCGGCGACCATGGCGGCCATTAGTCGAATCTGGTCGTCAAGCTCGAATTCCATATCCCCTCCTTTTTCGGGCGAGCTTCCCAGAGTGCTGGAAAGCTCCCCACATCCTTTGGAAGCTTAGATTTCGCATTCGTCTGGCCCGCGACGCCGCGACGGCCCGGTTACTCATCGGCTTCCCGGCGCAATTGTTTGCGGATATCGGCCATGCTGACCGGAGGCATGAGCTGCTCGGCGGTCGGCATGGACTCAAGCCAGCGCCTGGCGTCCTCGGATGTCAGGCCGTCGGCTAAGAGCTTCGTCTGAGTCTCGGCACTCTGGCGGTCGATTGCCAGCTTGGCGTGCTTCTCCAACTCATCGATCTTGGTGTAGGCCACGCGGCGCAGTTCCGTGCGCCGCTCACGGCTAGCGTTTTCGCCACGGCCCCACCAGTTCAGTCCGATCTCGGGCCGAAAAGCTGCGGGGATGCCGAGTTCACGGCTGCGTTCGTCGATCTGACGCCGCGCGGCTTCAGCTGCCTCGTTGGCGGCGGTCATGGCCTGCCGCCACACGTCATCCTTATCCCAGTGGTAGATCGCCGCGAGTTGGGCCTCGCAGTCAGCTTTTAGTGTGGCAGAGCGCGCCGCCGCATCGGCCTTGGCGACCTTGGCGCGCATCCGGCAGATCTGTCTCAGGTCTTCACGTTCGGATTTGGTCATCATAGCGTTGCTGCTTTCAACGTTTTAGCTTCGGCGGCGGTTCGCGGCGGTTCATTTGGTCGTCGCGGCCCGCGCTCCGGCTAGGGCTGTGATCTTGAGGAATCCCGTTTACAGGTTCCGCCCTTGCGTCAGACTGTGCCTATAGGCTGTAGGCTCTGTAGGCGTTTTCCTAAAAGTAAGTCGCATACGCGCATATAGAGAAAGTTCTGGAAAACGTCTACAGAACCTACATCCCTACAGCCGCCTAAACCGAATCCCGAGCCAGATGCTTCCCTCTTCCTTCCGGTCTTTCGCGTAACCTATGGCCTCCATCTGATGGCTGAACCGCACCTGCGAGAGGTAACGTTCGCCGTTGCCTTCGCACCAGGATTTGTAGGATTCGAACAGCACCTTGTTGCGCACCCACGCCGCAGGGCCGCTGGCCTTCTCCGTGCAGTCAGCCAGATATGCCGCCAGCCTGTTCAACTCCTTCTGCCACGCCTTGGTGGCTTCATCGACGGCCTTCGATTGCGGCATCCCTTCGGCGTACCATTGTTTCGCGCCCTCCACTAGCCACGCTAGAATGCCCTCTCCCTCCTGAAGGAGCTTCGCGTTCAGCTCGCGATCCTGCCGATCCTTCGGGATCGTAACCGCGAATGGGACGAGGTGGACGCGGTTCCACACTGCGGCGTCGGCGGCTGGTAGTTCCGGCTTATGGTTGGCGTCTATCCAGAGTTTATGAGTCTCGGGAAACGTGATCGGGTTTTCGTATTTGCGGCACGCCTCGATTTCGCCTCCAGGCCCCTGACAGATCCGCTTTAGCCGCGCCGCGTTCAATCGCTGGCCTTCCTCCGTCTCGCTGCTGACGACCAACCGCGCGCCGCGCAGTTTCGCGCGCGCTGCGGCGACGTTGTTGGACTCGTCGCGAGCCGTTAATAGATCGAGTCCGACCGTGGTTGCGTATTCCCGGATGAGTTCGCGTATGACTGAGAGCAGCGTGGTCTTGCCGTTGTCGCCGGAGCCGTGAGCTATAAAGACTGCTTTTTCGCGGACCTCGGCGCTAGTGGAGTACCCAAGCGCCTTCTGGAGATAGCGGATCAGTTCGTCAGCCAGCTCTAGCGCGCCCTCGCTGGCATCAGGACCGCCGCCCATGATATCGCTCAGGAAGGTTAGAAGGAGCTTGCAAGGCGCTCCCGGCCTGTACCCGAAGTGAACCATTTTGGTAATCCAGTCGCTGCGCCGATGCGGGAGGAGTTTGCCGGTTCTGAGGTCCACCGTGCCGTTAGTGAAGTTCAGCAGATGCGGGGCGTTGTCCAGTTCGGCGGGCGCGATCGGCAGCTCCGATTGCGCCATCGCGAGCATGGCGTTAATCCGGCGCGCGTCCAGGCTGGCACGGGCGAAACGCTCGCCATCCTCGTCTTTGGCGTCGATGGCTTGACGTAGGAACGTAACGATGGTGTCCTTTGCGCGCCGGACCGCCCGTTCTATTTCATCGACAGTCCATCGCCTGCCATCCCAAACCATCCACTTTCGGAACGCAAAGCAGTAGCGAAGGTCCGCGCCATGCAGCATCACCAGCCGGTCGGCGTTTCCAGTGTCGGCATAATGGAACCGCATCAGGTCGGGCGGATCGGCGGTACGCTCGAAAGCGGTTTCGATCAGGCGAAGCACCGGCACCGGCCCAATCGCGGCCAGCAGATCGTCGATGCCCGTCGCCTGCGGCGGTCGATCCGACGGCCAAGCAAACCACGACACCTGCGCGGCGCGCAAGCGCAGTTCTTTGGTCAACATGAACCGCGCGATCCGCACCGATTCGTTGTCTTCGAGGTCGGCGTCGAAAAGGATCAGGACTTGCCGGTCCTCCCAGCGGATATGTTGCAAGTCAGGGATCGCGCCCTTCACATCGACCCGATGTCCCTGCGCGTCGATGGTCTTGCCGACGGTGCCGCGCCAGTTCCAAACGCCGGAGACACCCGCAGCGAGAAATCGCGGCTTGGTGATCTGCTGGCCATGCCGAGCGGCGCGGGCAAGAGCCATGGTTTTGAACTCGCCCTCAGTGATCACGAGCGGCAATTGCGGGTCGGACAACCATGCCGGATCGGTTCCAACCGGGAAGTAGAGCAGGTTGCCGCGTCTAGGCGGCGACATGTACTTCCTCGCCGGTTTGCCGTTTTCGAGTTGCGGGTGATCTCGCCGCAGCCGGTATTCGCGGATGTAGTCCGATCCCGGCCATACGTTGGGGATCAGCAGCCCTGAGTAATCGCCCGCCCCGTTTCTGCCGATGGCAGCACTGCCGTCGATGGCGTTTACGCGGCGCAGGAGCTGCTGCGCCGCTGTCTGCCGGTCGATCCATCGCGCGGCTAGGGCCTCGAAATCGGCGGCGGCGAGCGGCCCGCCCATCGAAGCGATCATGGCCGGACCTCCACGAGATATCGGTCAAGCGCGGCCAGTACTTGATCGCGGAAGGGATTGGCGGCCGCCCGGTCGGCGAACGCGATCAGCTTGGCGTACTGCTTTGTCCCGTCCTGGCCGGTCCACTCTCTGGCAGGCATGCCGAGCCATCGGTTTTCGCCTTTGGCGTGTACAGCGACGCTGTGGATTGGCAGACCTGACGGTAGGGTGACGCTGAAGAAACTAATTAGGGTATTCCTCACCACCGGCTTCCAAGCCGTAATTTGAATGTTTCGACGTCCGCCATGCGCCAGGTGCCGGTCCAGGAAGTCCTCTTCGGCGAGCGTCTCGTTTTGGTTGCGGTCTGAATGGAGTGGCACTACGGCGTCTCCTGCCGTTCGCCACCGCAAGGACGGGATTCAAGCCAGGTCGAGATATCTTCTGGCTTGTAGCGGACCGCCGCGCCTATCTTTAAGTACTTTGGGCCCTGCCGGAAAAGCCGCCACCGCCGAACTGACGCCACGGACAGCCCCGTAATGCGCGCTACGTCATGCTCATTAAGAAGTTTCTCAAGGGTGTTGTGAAATATTCCCATTCGTGCTCCAGTGTTGTGGGTCATTGCCACGCTTTCAGAGTCAGCGAAATGGGGATTTGCCGAAATACAAGTAACCGGAAATGTTTCGGAAAAGAAACGGAAAATAGGCGTGTTTACTCGGCGGAGTTGTCCGGGTTGAGGAGCGCTGCGCGGGTGGTTCCCATCGCTGTCGCAATGGCATCGAATATATTCCGCCGGACTAGACCCGTCTTTCTGAAGGCCCGAAGCGTTCTGTCTGTTGTTCCGGCCTTTAGCGCAAACTCGGCTAGGCCAATGCCGTTGGAAGTCAGGTAGGCCTCCATTCGACGCACAGCAAGAGGGCTGCTAACAGTTGATTTCAAGCGACTGTTTCGGATGGGTGCCGTTTCGCCGCCCTTGGACCGCGACGGAAACTGTCCCGCCCAGTAGTGGATCCCCTGTTGGAGCGCCTGAGACAGAACCGCGCGGACGCTTGTCCTGTGGCGCGGAAATCTGAGCAGAAACCAGGCCCACGGAGGCGCGAACCTCTCCCAATCCCCGTGCCGCGCATGAAACCCGCACGCCTGTGACCGCGGCAGCCCCAGGGTCTTGTCGGGCCAGCGGAGGATCTCTAACTTCTTAAACTCCTCGATGGAAACTTCCGGCGGCACAGCAGGGTGCTTGTCGTTCAGGGGGCCAAGTGCCTTCTTGATCTCCTCGATTGAGCGCCCCTTCAACCCGTCCGGCTTGCATTCCCACAACAAGCCAGTATCCGCATCCCGCCCGATAGGGACCTCCTTCAGTTCATCCGGCATGTCTGCCCAAGTCACATCCAGCCCTCGGGCGGGCGTGATGTCTTCGACGATCCTGCGCGCCGCTCCTGCCAGAAGCGCCAGGAATCGGGTTCTGTTTTCGCCAAGCGCAAACAGCTGCTCCGCCTCGGCGTCAAGCAGTGCAACAGCGAAGTCCTTGAAGGCGGGCAGGCAGGGCGCAACCCCGCTCGATTCCTGCACGCCGGATAAGGCGCATTTCAAGTCGCGCTCAGCAATTCCCCGGGCTGCAATTCTCTGGGTCGTGCCGATGGGTGAATCGACCATCGCTTCCCTCCGCGATGCCCTGTGTTTGCAATTGCCGCCCACCGGGCAGGGGTCCCAAGCTTGTCGCCGCTTCGAGCTAGGCGGCCCATCTCAATGATAACGCCTGCTCAACAGTGTGATCCTTTGATCCGAGTTACAATCGACCTGAGCCTGAACTGGCCTCACCCAGCGAGGCGATGGCGGGACAGCAAGCCTCGGAGAAGTTCGGAGGATGCCGAATGAGCATCATGCGCCGCCTCGGGAGCGTGCTCGGGTCTTTAAGACACCGCCGAGTTGTTTCTGAACCCGCGGAATACATCGACTTTGAGGCCTTCCGGCAGGATCTGTTCTCGAAGCACGCCGATCCAAAATATCGAAAGAACATCGAGCCGCTTTTGCAGGAGTTGAAACAGAAATGTGGCGATCGAATACCAGTAAGCGAGCTGTTTCAATTCATCGCGGCCGAAAGGTCGGACCCGAAAACGTGGATGAAGGAATTGGTTGAGAAGGCTCGCACTGAGAGGAAAGCCGTGCCATTGGAGCAACTCCGCCAGCGATATGAGAAAGCAAAGGCGGAGTACAAAGGCACCGACCCGGAAGGCTTCAACAGAGAGATGGACAGGGCTGTTGAAGTGTTGCGAGTTCAGTATGGTGAGCATATTCCGGCCGAGGAGTTGTTCAAGCTTCTCCAAGACCACGAACGCGCCACCGGCCAGACCGATACCGTGCATCAGTTCCCGTTAAGTGACTGGAGCGCCCAGCCTGGCTTTCATGAGCGAAAACTGCTGGTACGGTACGATAACGTGTTCTTTCCGCCTGCACGCCGCACGGTATCTGAGCATGAACTGACCTCGGCAAAGGACATGGACGCGCAGATGTTCAAACGCTTTGAGGAAGCGGCGCTGCCTACAATCGGATTCTTCTTGTGCATGAAGGACGAAAACCAGCGCTTCGCCATAGGCGAACTCGACAAGGTGCGCGAGCAGGCAGACGAGACGATAACCAACGGCAGCGGTTTAGGTGCGCGGGCGGATGATCTGCTGAAAATGCTCAAAGCTGGTTGTGACGCGACGGCCGCAGAGATTGAAAAAACTCTTTTTGCGGCAATTCCTAATGAGGCTGACCGGGCCGTAATCAAACAGAATTTGGCCGAAATGCGGATTCTCAACACCTTCATGCGCCATCAGCCCTACATCGATACCTGCCACGCAGAGCCGGCTGACAGGTTGCCCACGCTCCTCAGCTTCAGCCCGGACGACCTCCGATTCTTGTTTCAGGATTTTCCGCCTGCACTCTTTGGTGTTGCGGCAGAATGGGCACGCATCAAGGCGGACCTCAGAGCATTTGCAATTCAGTTAATGAATGAGTCGCTAGTGTCCTGAGCGAGAAATACGTTGAATAAATAATGTTTGGGCCTCATAACTTGGGCATGCGATCAGGCCGTCCCAAGAAACCACTGGAAATTGCCGATGCTGATCGGGCGAAATTGAGCCTGATGGCGCGACGGCCGAAGTCAGCGCAGGCCATGGCGATGCGCGCCCGGATCGTGCTCAATTGTGGGGAGGGCTTGAACAACTCGGAGGTCGCTCGGAAACTGCAGATTACCGGCGCGACAGTGGGAAAGTGGCGGCAACGGTTTATTGAGTTCGGGTTGGATGGCTTACTAGATGAGCCGCGTGTCGGTGCGCCCCGCAAGATCACCGATCAGCAGATTGAGGATGTCGTCACCAAGACGCTGGAATCAATGCCAGCCAACAGCACGCATTGGAGCACCCGTCTCATGGCGCAAGAGGTGGGCCTGACGCAGAATGCAATCGTGCGAATCTGGCGTGCTTTCGGACTGCAGCCGCACCGCGTAGAGAATTTCAAGTTCTCCAAAGATCCTCAATTTGTTGAGAAGGTGCGGGATATCGTAGGGTTGTACCTGAATCCGCCGGATCGTGCGATCGTGCTGTGTGTGGACGAAAAGAGTCAGGTTCAGGCGTTGAATCGGACGCAGCCGATTCTGCCGCTGGCGCCAGGCGTGCCAGCCCGGCAGTCCCACGACTACGAGCGGCACGGAGTCACATCGTTGTTCGCTGCCATGGATGTGGCTTCGGGAGTAACCATCAGCACGTGCTACCGCCGTCACCGGCATCAGGAGTTCATACGCTTCCTCGATGAGATCGAAGCTAATCTTCCCAGCGGCCACGATGTGCACCTGGTAATGGATAACTATGGCACTCACAAGGTAGCCAAGGTGCGCGGCTGGCTAAAACGTCATCCGCGGTACGTGATTCATTTCACGCCGACCAGCGGTAGTTGGCTGAACCTGGTGGAGCGGCTGTTCGGGGAGGTGGCGGAACGATGCGTCCGTCGCGGCAGTCACACTGCTGTGCGCGCGCTGGAGAAGGCCATGCTCGACTATTTGGACAAGCGCAACGAGAATCCCAAGCCCTTCGTTTGGACTGCCGACGCGGATCTGATTCTCGGGAAGGTCGCGCGACTTTCTAAACGCATCTCTCGCTCAGGACACTAGAGGCTCGTGTCAAGCTTCTGGGAAATCCACCTAAATTGAAGTTGTTGGGCATCGAGCCGGACCTTCCGCGGGTGGCGGTGGCAAGCCACGGTATTCGCAACTGCCCTTCTTGCGGCATCAGGGTCTTTCCGACCAGCGACGGGAAGTGCCCCAATTGTCACTTCGTAATGACTCAATAAGGCGAAGGCAGGCGCGCGGCATTTGTTTTCTTCGCAACGAGCAGCCTGGTCTGCCGTACAAGGCCGATGCTTTCGATGGCGGCTCAAATTAATCACACTATCGCCAAGCTGGCCATCTATCCTCTGAGTCTATCAAGATCGATTCGAATGCTCTCGCCTGCTCATGGCGAACGCCGGTCCTTTTGCTGTACCCAATATTGTGCCCACCCCCTGTATAGAAGCCCTACCCAGGGTTGCGACGTTCTTGGAGTCGATATGCCGGAAGTGCCTGATAACTAACAGCGATTGGCAATGATTAGTAACGCTGAAGAAAAGTGCCGAAAGCGTTCAGACAGATTTTAAGTCCTTTGCGTCTGCCGATTTCGCCACCCGGGCATTATGGGTGAGTATTTACCAGTGTATTACTGAGTTATGGTGCGCAGGTCTTCGAAATATTTAACGGTATTGCGTAGTCCTTCTTCGAGGCTAATCCGCGGCGCCCAGCCGAGCACGGCCGCAGCCTTTGCGATATCTGGCCGACGCTGTTTGGGGTCGTCCTCAGGCAATTCACGGAACTCTATGCCGGAATTGCTGCCTGTCAGGCGTTGGATGCGTTCGGCGAATTCGAGTATGGTCATTTCCTGCGGATTGCCCAAATTCACGGGAAAGCGCTCGTCGGACATCATGAGGCGGCACAGGCCATCTACCAGATCGCTTACGTAGCAGAAGCTTCGGGTCTGCGAGCCGTCGCCGAAGACGGTGAGCGGAAGGCCGCGCAACGACTGATCGAGAAATGCCGGCACCACGCGTCCGTCGTCGAGCTTCATGCGCGGCCCGTAGGTGTTGAAAATGCGCGCGATGTTGGTGCGCAGGCCATATTTGCGGTGATACGCCATGGTAAGCGCCTCGGCGTAGCGCTTGCTTTCGTCATAGCAGGAGCGCGGGCCTACGGGATTTACGTTGCCCCAATACGTTTCTACTTGAGGATGCACGGTGGGATCGCCGTAGCATTCCGAAGTCGAGGTCACGAGAAACCGGGCGCCTTTCTCGCGCGCGAGATCAAGCATGCGGCGGGTGCCGAGCGACCCCACGTCGAGCGTCTCGATGGGATTCGCGAGGTAGTCTTTAGGACTGGCAAGTGAGGCCGCGTTGATTACGGCATCCACTGGGCCCGCAATCGGAAGCGGCTCGTTGATATCGTGCTCTCGAAATTCAAAGCGCGGCTGGCCGGTGATGTGCGCGAGGTTGCGGCGATTTCCTGTAATGAAATTATCAAGGCCGAGTACCGCGTGTCCGTCGGCGAGCAGCCGGTCGCAAAGGTGCGAGCCAATAAAACCGGCTGCGCCAGAAATCACAATCTTCAAATTCCCTCCAGCAGCCAATTGTAGCGGGCTGCGCGGCTTCACATGCTACAGTCGAAAATGTCCCTATGACCGACGCCTCATGGGCCGCGCGCGCCCTTGTAATCGCACTCTTCGCCGCTTCCCTGATGCTGTTTTGGCTGCGGCTGCGTAAGGTCGTCGATACCATTCGCGGCTCGAAGCCCACCGCGGATTTTTCACTCAGGCCGCTTGGCCCGCGCGTGCGACAGTTTCTGTCGGAGGTAATGGGCCAATCGAAAGTAATCGAGCAGCGCCTGCTTCCAGGGCTGGCGCATGCCTTCGTCTTCTGGGGATTTTGCGCCTTCGGCCTGGTCACCGTCAATCACATCGCGAGCGCGTTTGGACTGCGCTTTCTGTGGCCGGATCACGGCTTTGGATATTACTATTACGCATTCGTCTCGGTCTGGGCGGTGCTGGTTGCAGTTTCCATCACCGGTTTATTTATCCGGCGCTTTTTCGCGCGGCCGGTATGGCTGGGCAAGATTTCGGCGGAATCGGGCGTGATCTCCGGACTCATCCTTGTTCTGATGCTGACGTATCTCGGTAGCGCGTGGTTGTTCGCAGATAACACGATTGGCGGAAAGACGATGTGGTGGCTGCATACGCTGACGCTGGCGCTCTTTCTGCCGCTTATTCCGCATACGAAACACCTGCATCTGGCGCTGAGCCCAGCCACCGTGTTCCTGAAGCGCGACGGGTTCAGCCGCATCCCGCCGCTGGTTGGCGACGAGGACTTTGGACTCGATTCCGGCAAGGACATTACCCGCATTGATGCATTGCAGGCATACACGTGCGTGGAATGCGGACGCTGCACAGAGCATTGCCCGGCGTATAACACCGGAAAGGTTCTCAACCCGAAGGAGATCATCCTCGGGCTACGCGGCTACCTGAACGAGTTTGGACCTAATGCCGAAGCGCCGCTATTGGGGAAGTATATTTCGCAGAAGGCTGCCTTTCAATGCACTACGTGTGGCAGTTGCGAATTTCAATGCCCGGTGGGCATTCAGCATCTACCCATGATCATTGGGTTGCGGCGCGGAGCGGTTAATACGGGGAAGTGGGAAGACGACTACGGCTCGAAGCTTTTTCTGAATCTTGAACGGAACGGCAACGTGCTGGGCTTCCCCGCGAGCGAGCGGCAGAAGTTTATTGAGAAGAACGAGCTGCCAATCTATGACGGATCGCAGGAATACTGCTTATGGCTTGGATGCATGGGCGCGAACGACCCACAGGGGCGCGAGATTGTGCTGTCCCTGGCGCGCGTGCTGCGCCACGCCGGCGTGACGTTCGGGGTGCTTCGCAAGGAAAAGTGCACCGGCGATCCGGCCCGCCGTCTGGGAAACGACCTCGCGATTTCGCAAGTGGCCGAACAGAATATCGAGACTTTGCGCGCCGCCAAGGTGGAAAAGATGGTTTCGATTTGCCCGCATTGCGTCCGCACCATCGGCACGGATTGGCGCGAATACGGCGGGACCTTCGAGATTGAGCATCATAGCGAACTGCTGGCGCGGGTGCAGGAACGGCTGCCGGCGCGCGACGCGGACCGCCAGAAGGCAGTCTTCCACGATCCATGCTACTTAGGCCGCTATCGTAATATTTACGAGGAGCCGCGCGAAGTGGCGGGGCGGACAATGGATGTTATCGACCCGCACAGAACACGTGAGCGATCGTTTTGTTGCGGCGCCGGCGGCGGCCAGATGTTTCTGGGCGAGGAGGAAGGCAAGCGCGTGAACCTCGAGCGCGTCGAGGAACTTGTTGCGACAGGCGCGGAGGTGATCGGGACAGCCTGTCCCTTCTGTCAAACGATGTTCCGCGACGCTTTGGGCGAAGCGGCGGGGCGCATCGGAATTGCGCCGCCGAAGCTGCTGGATATTGCGCAGATCGCGGCGGCGTCGCTGCCCGCGCTGCAAACGGCGGAAACGCCGCAACCCGGCGCGTGAGGGATCGCCGGCGCGCTCTCCGCGGAAAACCTTCTTTTTTGTGTCATATTTCTGGATGTAGCATGGCGTTCGGCCTGCGGCGCTACGGCAGGCCGCGATATTCCTATGCTCTACATTGAAATGGACGGAGCCGGCGTGCCGGTCACTCCAGCCGAAACCGAAGGCCGCCAAGGAAAGAACGGCGAATCGGCACGCACGCGGGAGTGAAACTGGGATGCGTGTTCACGCAGACTGCGCTTAATCCTGAAGGACGGCCCATGCGCGACGAGGGATCCACCACCTATGCCGGCGCCATCGAAGGCGCCGAAGGGTTCGGACGCTGCATGTATCGCCATGCTTGGGATCGCGGGTGGTCGCACGCGAAAGAGATAGTCATCATCACCGATGGCGCAGTTTGGATCTGGAATATCGCGGGGTTTCCCGGCGCAATCCGGATCGTGGATATTTACCACGCGCGCGAGCACCTGTGGGGCTTACGGGAAAACTGTTCGCCATCAATAAGCGTCAGCGAAAACGTTGGCCTAGCCATTGAAACAGATCGCCGAATATTTCGAACGCAATCGCGAGCGCATGCGCTATCCGGCATCCCGCCGCAAAAACCTCTTCATCGGATTCGGCGTCATCGAAGCGGCCTGTAGAACCGTCATAGCCAAGCGCCTCGAACAATCCGGCATGTTTTGGACCGTCCGCGGCGCCATCCCCGGTAATCGCTCTGCGCTGCTGCCGACTTAACCGTGAGTTTGAGGATTACTGAGGTTCGCGTGCCCATTCGGCTTGAACCACATTCATGTCCCGCATCCCCATAGCGCTATTACGGTCGTCACCTCGTGGACATTGATAGCAGCTAGCCACGCTTTAGAATTCAGTACAGTTCATTCCTGCCACGGAAGTTAAATTCCTGGATTAAGGGAGGCTTCTGGTCATAATCGCTGTAGCGAATCCAGCGCGGACGTACGACGAAGTAGACAATATCAGGCCAACTCAGATGCGCCCGGCATTCGGGCCAGGCCGCAAAGTAGATCTCCTGCAGGCGAGCGAGATCGCTCCCGGCCAGCTCCGTAGCGATGCCCTCATATTGGAGCGTTTGCTCTCCCTCCCATCCGATGACGAAGGAACAGTCGGGGCGAGCGCTAAGGTTGCCATACTTACGCGAATGCTTAATGGTGTCGAAAATAACGTCGAGCTCCTGCATGATAGCGATGCCGACAAGGGATGATTGGGGCCGACCCTCAGGCCCGATCGTCCCAAGCACGCCAAGTCTATGCCGAGCCATGAAATCATAGATATCGCGCGTGGTCATCTTCAATGGGAGCCGCCAAATACGATAACAGCAATGCGGGTCTTCTAAATCGGCGTGACCGTAGCATGCCATCGGTTCTTATGCCAGTCTGCGTCACTGCCTCCAGTGCCGAATCGGAATCATGATGCCACTTCATGTTCTCTTTTCTTGACACGGCCCCGTGCCGCCGCTGCTGGACGCTTCAAACTCACGCATCCGTCGTACAAGGAAAACCCATTAAAGACCGGCCAGATTCCGCGGTTTCGTTCACGGTGCGATTTACTCAATCCGCTGCGCTCACGGTTTCCTTCTCCTCAGATTCATCGCGCCGCGATTGAGCAAACCTTTTTCAGTCACAGATTTGTGAAGTTTTTTCACCTCTTGTTTTCAATCATTTGCTAGATAACTTGTGGTCCACGATAACTTCGCCTGACTAAGATGTGAACAGGTGAGGCCGCAGAACGCGGATGCCACCTCTAACTCAAACTATGAAGTTACTCAAGGTTGTCCGCTTCTTGTCAACGGCCGCGGTATTGGCCGCTCTTGGTTGGACGCAAACGCGAGTGGATTTGCGTACGCAGGGAAAGAGCATCGATTTTTCGGCGGCAAGTTACACGCTGCCGTCGCAAACCGGGCCTGTTCTACCGGCCACTTGCCAGCTTGGAGCTACATTCATTCTCACTACCACGTTGGCGGGACAAAACTGGTATGTCTGTACCTCCGCAAACCACTGGACCGTGCAAGGCAGCGCTGGGCTACCGATAAGCGTGGGCAATGCCGGAAGCGTACTCTCAACCGATGGAACATCGCTTCTTTGGAACGCGTTAGGGGGCGATATCTCCGGCGCGCCCGCTTCGGTAAGCGTGAATAAGCTGCTTGGGCGCATGCTGAATACGGCCGTTCCTTCCATAGGCCAGTTCCTGGGCTGGGATGGAGCGCAATGGACGGCGCAGACACTGACCTTCACCGGCGGCAGCGGCGTCGCAAGCATATTTAGCAGAACCGGAACGGTTACCGCACAAAACGGCGATTACACAGCTGCCCAAGTTACCAATGCAGCGGCCACCAATCAAGCTAATTCTTATCTGGCGGGCGCGCGGCAGACCTTCAACGGCAGCGTAAATGGAGCCGGCATGCAAGTATCTCCCGGTCCGCTGCCAAGCGTCCCGCTTGCGGGCGATGTGGTGGTTGATTCCGGCGATTCCAACCGCATGAAGATCTACAGCGGGTCGGCCTGGATAAGTCTAAACCCGACCTTACCCCCAGGGAACTATACGGCGTTCTTTACCAGCGCAACCGTAGTTTCTGTCCCTGGCGCAACACACAATCTGGGCACTGCCAATCTGATCGTTCAGTGCTATGACAACGCTTCGCCATCCAATCTAGTGGAGGCGAGCCAGATCAGTATCGATCCGACGACGTTCACTGTCACAATCACGTTCGCCGCGGCTGAGACCGGACGCTGCGTGTTGAACGGATACAACGGCGCGTCTAACACTGGGGGCAGTGGAAGCGGCGCCGGGATGGCGTCGCAATTGGGCGATTTCGCCGTGAAATGGAGCAGCCCGGCTACACTTTCGATCGGCGGTAACTGCTCGACGGCTTCGCCCTGTAACGTCCGCTTCGGAACTCAGATATACTCCTTCACCAACCCTGCGTCGGCGACCATCTCCGCCGGAAGCGGCATGGCTTACCTCTACGTCGATTCGACCGGGGCTTTAACCGTCGGCAGCTCACTGGCTGTCAGTTGCACTACATCCTGCGTATCCGCGCCGGGGATTACTAACTTTCCGGTTAACTCGGCGCCGATTTATACGTGGACGGCGGCCAATGGAACGTGGGATTCAACGGGCGGCGTCGACCGCCGGGGATGGTTAAGCGCCAGTCCGGTGCTGGCGGGCCCAGGAATCGCAAGCGTAACTGTCGCGGGTCAAACAACCATCTCGGCCGATGGCGCCGTGCTACCGACTTACTTGACGGCGTCCGCGACTCTCGATTTTCCATCCATTCCCGCGGGTTCCTGTGCAAGCGATATCACCTTCTCGCTGCCGGGCGCGAACGCCGGCGATACGGTGGCCGCCGGCTGGCCCGCGGGCTTAGAGGCAGGGCTGAGCGGAACCATGCGCATCAGCGCATCGGGCGTGGTGTCGGTGCGGCTATGCGCCGCCACGACGGGCGCAATAGATCCCGCTTCCGCGGCATTTACCGCGACCGTGGTGCGGGGTTTCTAGAGCCGATTTCCTATATACGAAACAACGAACACACTTATGAAGAGAACATTAGCGATCTGGGCACTTACAGCGGCTGCGGTCATGGCGCAATCCACCGTGACTGGTAGCAAGACGATGCAGGGTAGTTGGGATGCATCGGGCGCGAGCGCCACCAAACCGGCACGAAGCGGAACTTCCGTACCGGTGACCTGTTCCACGGGGGAGTTCTTTTTCAACACAACGGCCGCCGCGGGACAAAATGTGTATCTTTGCAAGCCCGACAACATCTGGACACAGATGGGCGGCGCGAGCCAGGCAGGCGGGGATCTTTCGGGTACGCTGGCGTCAGCGACCGTCCAGGGCATTCAGGGAAAGACTGTATCCACAACTGTGCCAACGTCGGGGCAAGTGCTGACATGGGGAGGATCGTCATGGGGGCCGCAGGATCCGAGCGGAGGAGGGGGCGGCGGCGCGAGTTTGGGGCATGCGTTGATTTTTGACGGTTCCAGCGTGGTCGCCGGGGAGACCATGACGGCGTGGTCGTGCGCCTCGTCTGCTTGCACCACAAGTTGGACAGTTCCTAGCAACGTGAATTGGGTAGCGGTCGAGTTGTGGGCGGGCGGCGGACCGGGGTTAGGCTCGGGGGGCGGCAACGGCGGCGCTGGAGGGGCGGGTGGCGGCTTTGGCCGACGGCTCTGCGCGGTTACCCCCGGCGCCAGCATTACCGTGCAGGTTGGGTCGGGCGGAATTTCGAGTTCCGGTTGGGGCACCGGCGTCACGCAAGGCGGAGATTCGAGTTTTGGATCGTGCCTCGCCGCCACGACCAGCATAGTGACCAGCATTTTCTCAAATGGCAATGTTCCTGGCGTGATGAAGGTCAACGGAACAAAGGCGCCGCCGGGTCCCTGGGTTGTGAACAACGGCTTCTGGTCGACCTTTGCTACGGATCCTACAGTGGGTACAGGGGCGGGCACAGCAGGCTACCACGCTACGCGCGAAGATCAAGGCGGCTGGCCAGGATCTGGATGGATCGGCGGGACGGGCGTTGGGAACAACGCCGGGGTCGCGATCGGCGGTGGGGGCGGCGGAGGCGGAGGCGCGGCACAAAGCGCTACCGCCGGGGCCGCAGGCACATCCGTCTTAGGCGGCGCCGGGGGCGCGGGAGGAAGTAGCGGCTCAGCCTGTTCCACCGGCAGCGTTCCCGGCGGCGCCGGCGGCGGGGCGTTTGTGGCGGCGAGCGGAAGCGCGGCCGGCTGTAACGGCGCGCGCGGCGAGGTGAGAGTCTATTATGTGCATTAGGGATATGAGACAAGATATGGCCAGAACAACGCGTCGCATTTTCGCACTGGCGCCAATAGCGTTGTCACTATCCGCGCAACTGCCCGGGCAAATCTCGATCACAAGCGTGACTACTTCGCCTACGCAGGCGATTATCCAATACACATCGCCAATTGCGGCCGCTTGCAGCATGCAGGTGGCGGATATGAATCGGGCAATCGCTATTGCTTCCGGCGTTCAGGCCGGGGGACAAGTCACGATCCAAACGAACGCGCCGCATGGATTGATGGCGGGCGCGGTGGTGTACCTGGAGAAAACCGGCCTCTGGGACGGATGGCAGACCGTCACCGCGATTCCATCAGCCTCAAGCTTGATCTTTGCAAGCAGCGTGGCGGGGACCATTAGCGCGGGTAACGTAGGAGTTTTAGTAGACGATGTGAATCCGAACCTGTTCAGCGGGGCCGATCAGGATTCGCGGGCTGGCAACATTACTACCGGACAGACGGCCACTCCCGGCCAATTACTTCCGCCGGCCGCGCGGGCGGGGCGAAGCCGGACTTTTGCGATTGGCAAGCGCGCGGCGGAAGTGGCGACGGATGGGAACCGCTACTCACGGGCTTTGCAGACATACTCCCGTCATCACTTTACCTTGACGTGCGGCACGCAAAGCTTCGACCAGGAGTTCCGCACGGCCAATATTCCTCGAGGCGACACGCATAACGAGGGACCGCCCGTAGACCGGAGTAATCCGGGGCAGTATGCGTACCCTACTGTGCAGTGGACCAATCAAGCACAGGCCCTGATCGACCCCTTAAGCGGCCTACGCTCCACGCGCGCCACCGGACCAGCCGGCACGGCTTCGACTAGGCAGAACTTCGTGACGGCGATTGATACGCAATCCGCGTGGCAAAACGCCTCGGCGCCTCTTAGTAACTCCGGAGGCGCCGCCAGTTATTCGGGCCCGTGCGCTTCGGGCGTCTGTCCGCTTTTCCTTCGCGCCGATACGCTCTCCATTCCGGGCGGGGCTACCTATACCTCAACGGGTACGGGCAACTCGCTCGACTGGGTGACCGTCACTGTAACTCAGGCTTCTATTGGTGGCGCATGTCTGGCCGACGATTGTAAGATTGTGACTTGCTTGACCGTGAATGGGGTAACTTGCGCGAGCGGCAACTTAGAGACGCCGCTCACTGGAACTCCATCTAACTATACGCTAGGGAGCGGGAAATTGATGGATCTTTGGCAAAGCGCCGGCGCTCCGCAGATCTCGCGCGTGGACGCGTCTGTTGCCAGCGGCACAGTAAATTACACGGCCGCCATGAAGCAACTTTCCCTGGTCAGCGGCAACGTTTTTAACATCAAATGGACAGCGGGAAGCGCGATCACTATTGCGGGCGGACAATTCACCATCGCATCGGTGCAGAACGAGCGTCTGGTGACTTTGGCCGCCGGCCCCACCAGCGATTTGAGCGGGGTTGTTTACTCGGCCAATAATTTCGGCGTGTTGATCTGGAAGAAAACCGCGGCTGCTGGCCCCATCTCGATTGGTTACACGACGTTTCTTTACGGTTCGTCGCCCGTAGGGCAAAGTTCAGCCACGCCCAATAACCCGTGTTCTTCGGTCGTGACCGTAGGGGGCGTTCCGGGGTATAACTGCTTCGTCTCAACTGAGTTATATTGGCTCGCGGCCGACGGCAGCGATCTTCGTGACTTGGGTTTGATCGGATTTGGCCTTTATGGCGACGGCCACCTCAGCAACGGGGGAAGTTGCGGAAGCGGCACGCAACTAAACCAGTTCGATCCGCAAGATGGCGACACCTGGTATTGCATGGCGCCTCTCTTTCTAGATCTTAACCGCTATACCATTATTCAGGCGCACTACGTAGGAAGCCACTCCCGATATACGCCTGGCCAACAGCTACCGGATTGTGCGCTGAATGGCGGCGTGCAGCCTTGTATCCAATTCACGATCATGCAGCCGAACAAGAGCGATTCGGTAAGCCAAACGGCGCCGTTATTTAATCCGGACTTCGCGGCAAGCGGATATCAGATTGGCTTTGTGTTTCTGGCGGGCATTTCGGGGGACGGCGACATTTTGGTTTATGCCAACGCGGGTTCCCAAGATACCCTGGGTTGGATGTTTATTTATACGCTGGGGGACCGTACTCCGGCTGGGACTACGCCTAACAGCATCCGCATCGTCGCGGCCGCCTCGACCTATCGCAGAGCGCCGCTTTCCTGGTGCACCATTCATAACATCGAGGTTCCGGATGGCGGATGGACGGCAGCCGTTAGCAACAACCTTTCGATTGACGGACCGAGCGGAACCTACACGATGACGATGACCAGTCCGCTACTCAACGCTACGGTTGGCGCTGCCGGAGGTTTGAGCGCGTGTCCTTCGAACCCCTTCGGAGTCACTGGCAACATCTGCACCGCGATTACAGTAACCGGCGAACCGGTCAGTCAGCTTAATGGAACGGTGATGCAGAATCTGCAAGTGGGAGATCGAATTGGCATCGGCGGCGAATTTCTGCGCGTGCTCGCGATCGCGAGTCCCACCCAATTCACGGTACAGAGAGGTTACAATTCGACCATCGCGTCACAAACCAGTTCCACGTTGACGATGGCGTGCGGTACGTTTAATTCCCAGAGCGCAGCCATTGGTTTGTGGAACTACCGCAACGACCCGTATGGAGCAAATACGAATTTTACGACCATTGTCAATGATCCGACTATCTTGAATGCGCATCACTTCACGGGTAACGGGGTTTCCGTAGCGGCGGGGGGAGCCGCTTACAACCTGGGAGAGGGATCGTGCCCCGCCGCGCTTCTGGGAACGCTCGGGGAATGTCTTCAAGTGCGATTGGGCAATCTAGTTACAGCCTCGCAAGATCAGGGTACGGCTGTGGCTATCAACCCGCCATTCGCGGGCAAGATCGGCCTTGGCGACGGAAATCAGGTGGACAGCCATCCTGGCCCATGTTTCACTACCTGGTGCATGGATGCGCGGCCTCTCGATGGCGGTTCGGCCATCACAGTCGGCTCGAACACGAACCCGTTTACGCTGGTTTCGGGCCAACTTTGGAAGCTAAGCGGCGCCCAAGCTCTGTTAAATCGCAAATATCTGACGACCATCGCCTACGCGGGGCGTTGGCCGCTGCTCGATGTCAGCGGCCCGGGAAGCACGATCACGGCCGGAACGCAGGACTCCTACAAATATTGCCATGCGCTGGCCGCGGGCGAATGCAGCACCGGCTCTGCTGCGGGCGACATTTATGTGAATGCGCCATTTATCGATTATCCCTACTGCTACTATCCCGGCATCGCGATACAAGGGGATGATACTCAGTCCATCTGCATCGGCGATTTAGGCGCTTACACGGGAAATATCGTGCAATATGCGGTGACCAACCACGATTTGGTTGGCGCCGCGTTGCGGCGTCTGGGACCGAGCTATGCGAAGTGGAACCAATTCGACGTCTTTTGGAATACCTTCGCGGCGCCGAGCGGCGGAATGTTTTCGACGTTAGGGCGCTGGCTAGATGGCGTAAGGTCAGACAATCTAGTGACCGCGCTGCCACCACTGCCTGACCCGGATGGCGTATCGCGCAACACCTTTATTCCCGTCCCGGTGGTGATTGACCCGCCACCAGGGCTGCCCGTGCGAAGCGCGGTGGTGGAATTCGGATATGTAGAGAACGGCGCAGCGGGAGGTTATTACTGTACTTCGCGCCAGGAGGCGTGCGTGGCTGCGAGCAAGTCTTTGAACGTGGCCGCGCCATTCAGTTTTGAACAGACGGAGACTTACTCGCCAGTGTCTTGCGCACGCGGGTGTACCATCACAATACCGGCGATCTCACAGCGGGCGCTTTACTATCGTTGGAAGTATTTCGACGCCTCAGGACAGGTACTTGCATCCAGCAATTCCCATGTCATCCTGACTCCGTAACGTCAGACAATGAATTCTTCGAAACCTGCGCCTGGACAAGCAGCACCAAGGTTTCAAGCTTCGTCGCCGTCACCATCCGTGTCCTATCAAATGGACGATCAGGACCGGATGGCGAAAGCGCGCAACTATTTCGCCTGGCAATATAGAATTGCCGCCAGGCATTTAGGTCAGCGAGTGGTAGAAGTGGGTTGCGGCGGGGGAAATTTCACCGGGCTACTGTTGACGAGACCCCTTGTGATCGCGGTGGACCCGGAGCCGGAGTGCGTTCGCAGGGTGGCGGAACGCTACCCGAAGCAGCCGAATTTAATAGTGGAGCGGTGTGGGCCACCCGACGCCGCATTCCTCGATCTGCGCCGCTATTCTCCCGACACCTGCCTCTGTTTCAACGTGATTGAGCACATCGCGGACGAGCGCGAGGCTTTGCGGGCGATGGCTTCCATACTGGAACCGGGAGGAAAGATTCTACTGCTGGCGCCGGCGTTCGAAGCGCTTTATGGGCCGATCGATTTCGCGTTGGGACATTATCGCAGATATACGAGGCGGAGCATTACGCAGGCGGCGGAAATGTCAGGACTCGAGGTGATCACGTCGCACTATGTGAATTTTCCCGGCCTTTTCGCCTGGTGGCTCAACGCGCACTTGTTCCGGCGGACGATTCAATCGGAAGCGCAGATCGCGATCTTCGACCGCTGGTTCGTCCCCGTCGCGTCGCGAATCGAAGCAGTTGTTCCACCGCCCGCCGGCCAGTCGGTCTTCGCGGCGCTGCGGAAGCCTGCCCGCTAGGCCGGTTTATTTGGATTCGTGGTATTCCATTTCCGCGTTGACGGCCCAGATATTCTCTTTAGTGGTCTTGCCCGCGATAATATTATCTACGGCCATCATCGCGGTCAGCATCGAGTGATCCTGGTTGTTGTACTTATGCATGCCGTTGCGACCAACTAAGAACAGATTCTTGAAGCCGTCCGTATAATCGCGGATCTCATTGAAACGGTCGTAAGAACCGAAATACGCGGGATAAGTCTTCGGCACTCTAATGACCACCGAATCCAGCACGTCCGCGGCCTTCAGGATGCCGATGCGCTCCAATTCCATAGCCCCGAATTTGGCTAACTCGGCGTCGGGTTTCTTCCAGAGCTCATCGGTGTCGTAGCAGAAATATTCCAGCCCAATCCAGACGGTTTCGGGATCCGCCACCATGAAGGGACTCCAGTTGTTAAAAATCTGCAGCCGGCCGACCATAACATCGGGTTCCTGAATGTAGATCCAGTTATCTTTCACGAACGTAGTGCTGCCGTCGGGCGAACGTTCGGTTATGGACAAGCGTTTCATCAATAACCCTACAGTGATGAAATCGCGGTACATCAATCCGTCGCTAACTTCCTGTACATTCTTCGGCGTTGCTGAGTCCAGAGCATTGATCAGCTCTTTCACAGGCATGGTGGAGAAGAAATAGTCTCCCTCGAAGCGCTTGCGCTCACCGGTATTTACGTTCGCCCCCCATACGGCTGCGATTCTGTCGGACGTGCCGGATGCGCCCGGCGCACACTCAATTTTATCGACTTTCCAACCCTGAAGGATCTCTCCGCCGCCTTTGGTTACGTGCTCGGCCACCGTTTCCCATAACTGTCCGGGTCCGAACTTGGGGTACAGGAACCGCTCAATCAGTGAAGTTTCTACGTTCTTCTGAGAAATATCCGCTGTCTTTTTGCGCGGCATTAAGCGGCGAAGAGAATCTTTCAAAACCTTAACGATATCCAGGCCTTTGATTCGTTGAGCGCCCCATTCGGCGCTAATCTTGTCGCAGGGTACGCCCCAGACTTTTTCCGTGTATCGTTGGAAAAACGTGCGATATAACTCTCGCCCGAAGCGGTTAATCAGAAAGTCTTCGAGGCTGCGCTCGTTGCGGATAGGTCGAGCTAATGCGGTGGCATAACTTACTCCGATTTTGAAGGTTCGCGAGATGCCCAACCTAGTCAGAGTGGCCGCGGATAACTTCAATGGATAGTCAAAAAACTGTCGCAAAAAATAAATGCGGGATTTGCGGCTGCGCACCAGCATTACCGTGTCGCCATTCACCGCCTGCGACGTCTGCGGCTTGTCCAACGTTCGACGCTGCCCCTGGTACGCAATGGTCCCGGCATCGGCCCCGTTTTCCACGGGCATGATCTCAAGCCACCAATTCATCACGCGATCGGATTTCGAAAAAAATCGATGGCCGCCGATGTCAATACGGTTACCTTTATATTTGACGGTGCGGGCGATTCCGCCCATATAGTCGGAGCATTCGAGGATAATTGGTTGAACGTTGCTGCGGCGAATCAGTTCCAGAGCAGCGGTGAGGCCGGCGGGGCCGGCGCCTATAATAATGGCCTTTTTTGGCGTCACGGATGCCATGGTAACATGCCGCATATCGCATTCCAGTAACGGGCCAGGATCGAAAATGAGTAATCCGTCATTAACCGCACGCCGCGCGATTCTCCCGCTGCTTGCCATCATTCTGGCCACTTATGTCGTGACGCTCAAGAGCGGCGTTCATTGGGGCGACGACTTTGCCTATTACCTGCACCACGCGCAGAACCTGATCGCGGGACGGCCCTACGCCGAGACCGGCCTCATCGAGAATCCAGCAGTGCGGAATTTGAGTCCGCGCTATTATCCGCCAGGCTTTCCCATCTTGATCGCTCCCGCACTCGAAATCTTCGGCTTCGATTACACGGCGATGAAAGTCGAGATTGCATTGCTTTTCGTCGTCGGACTTTGGTTCATGTACGTCTTGTTTCATGACCGGCTAACCGACTGGCAGGCCGTGGTGGTGGTGGTTTTGATCGGCCTCAATCCGGTTCTTTGGGAACTGCGCAACGAAGTTATCTCCGACTTACCATTTCTTACAGCGACCTATGGGAGTCTTGCTCTTATACAGTGGCTGTCCGCGCGATACGCGGGAGATCCGCCCGCGGTTTGGGGAGTTGCCACGGGAATCAGCATCTATTTGGCCTACTCTGTCCGCCAGCCCGGACTTATGCTGATTCCCGCCCTTCTCTGTTTTGATCTGATGCGGGCGCATCGGGTACGGTTGTTTTCTATTTTAGCGACTGTTACGGCGGGAGTCGCCATGGGGGCGCAGCGGCTTGTGTTGGGAAGCGATGGGCGCTCTGCTCTCTTCGACTTCAGCCCGCACTGGCTAATCTCAAGTCTGGTGGGGAACCTAAGGGGGTCGGATGAATTCTGGCACAATGCCTGGTCTCCGGCGGCATCGAAAGTGGTTTTCCTGGGGGCTCTGGCATTGATCGCTCTCGGCCTTTGGGCGGCGCTACGCTCGGGCATTCGAATCTATGATCTTTTCGGGCTGTTTTATATTCTGTTGATCGTTCCTTATCCTTATCTCTCAGTGAGATATCTAATCCCAATAGTTCCCTTACTTATGCTTTATCTGGTACTTGGGACCGCATTTGTGACAAGACGTTTTTCCAGGAAGATCGCGATGGCGTCCACGGCTTGCGTTCTGGCGATGATTCTCGCTTCATACGGATCTAACTATGCGGCGGCTTCGTCTAGCCCAATTCGCGAGGGCGTGAGCGACCCGCAGTTCGTGGCGCTGTGTGAATACGTACGGGCCAACACGGCATTAGACAGCCGCTTTGTTGTCCGAAAGCCCAGGGTCTTTACGCTTTTGACGGATCGGGCGGCGGCGACTTATTCGCCTTCGCAGCAACCGGCCGAATTGCTGAAATTCATGGGATCCATTCACGCTACTTATTTGGCATGGGGCGATCCGCCGGCCGTCGATTTCGATACCGATCTGGTCATTCTCCAGCGCTTCATCGACGACTATGGCAGCCGGTTGACTCTGATTTACCAGAACCCTCATTATCGCCTGTACCGGCTGGCTTAGCGGTTGCGAGCCTCATGTTACATTGATCTAAGATGTGCGGAATTGCGGGTTATGCGACGATTCAACCCGGAAAAAACGCGCCCGAAACGCTCGAACGCATGACCAACGCCATCCGGCATCGCGGGCCGGACGACAGCGGCTTCTATCGAAGTGAACATGTGGCGCTTGGCCACCGGCGCCTGAGCATTGTCGATCTTGCGTTAGGACACCAGCCACTCGGAAATGAGACTGGCGATATCTGGGTGGTCTTCAACGGCGAGATTTTCAATCATGCTGAGTTGCGTCCAGCCCTTGAGCATGCCGGCCACCGTTATACAACTCACAGCGACACCGAAACTATAGTCCACGCGTACGAGGAGTATGGACCCTCGTCAGTAGAACGCTTACGCGGGATGTTCTCATTGGCAATTTGGGACGACAAGCGTCAGACCTTGTTTTGCGCACGCGACCGGCTAGGAAAGAAGCCGTTTTACTACTACTGGGACGGCCGGCTATTCGCGTTCGCTTCCGAAATCAAGGCGCTCTTCGAGCATCCCGCGATCTCGCCGCGCTTTCACGAGGCGCTGCTGCCCGAATACCTGGCGTTCGGTTACACAAGCGGAGATCAGACGTTATTTTCGGGTATTCGCAAGTTGATGCCCGGTCACCATCTTACGTTGCGGTTGGGTGATGGTACTGCAGAGCCAGAGATCCATCGTTATTGGGATGTTCCCAACGCCGGCGAAGCGCCGGACGATGAAGGCCGCACGGACGATTCGTGGATTGCAGAGTGCCGCACACGGATCGAAGAGGGCATACAGAGCAGACTGATGAGCGACGTGCCGCTGGGCATGTTCTTGAGCGGCGGCGTGGATTCGAGCATGATTGCGGCTCTGATGAAGCGCATGGTATCCACCCCGGTGAAGACCTTTGCGGTGGGATACCGGGAAGCAGAATACAGTGAGCTGGGCTATGCGCGCCGGGTGGCGAACGCCATCGGGACAGAGCACTACGAAGTTACGGTGGGAATGGACGAGTTTCTGAGCGAACTGCCGCGCCTTATCTGGCACGAGGACGAGCCGATCGCCTGGCCATCCAGCGTATCGTTATACTTCGTCTCCAAGCTGGCGGCGGAACAGGTGAAGGTGGTTCTTACGGGCGAGGGCAGCGATGAGTTGTTCGCCGGCTACGGCCGATATTATTACTACTTGTGGAACCGCCGCTGGCTTCGAGCCTATGGGATGGTTCCGCGGTTCGCGCGCAATAGAATTCGATCGGCTATTGATGGATCGCCGTTGCTTCCAGGAGACCTGCGGCGCAAGTTGGGCCACACCTTTCTGGGCCGGGGCGAAGAGATTGAATCGCTCTACCTGGACAATTTCTATTCCGCATTTCCGGGCACGGAGCTCGGGCGATTGATGAAACGCAACGGCCATTCACCATATGCGAGCTACATGCGGTTTTGGAATGAGCGCGCGGATTCCAGCTATCTAAGCCGTCTGCTCTTTGCCGATCAGAAGACTTATCTGGTGGAACTCCTGATGAAACAGGATCAAATGAGCATGGCATGCTCCATCGAAAGCCGCGTGCCGTTTCTCGATCATCCGCTGGTGGAGTTCGCGGCTCGCGTGCCTGACCGTCTCAAGCTGCGCAACAGCGAAGGCAAGTATATCGTCAAGAAGGCGGCCGAGGGCTTGGTTCCACACGATATTCTCTACCGCAAGAAGATGGGGTTTCCCACGCCGATTCGCCAGTGGCTTCGCGCCAGTGCGGCAAATGGTCTGCTGAACGGCCTGCTCAACCGCGATGGATTTTTGGCGCAATATTTAAATTTGGAGGAAATCGCCCGGTTGATCGAGCGGCATCGCAGCGGGGCGCTGGATGCCACGGACCGGTTGTGGCGGCTTTTGAATCTGCAAATTTGGGGCGACCTCTATTTCACAGGCCGTCAGGAGCGCGCATGGGAAAGCGCGCATGCGGTTCAAATTAGCGGATGAGCGAATTCGGGAAGGGCGCGAGCATTCCCGTCACCGCGCATCATGAAGAGATGATCCGAGGCAGAGGCCTTCTCTAGTTTTGCCGCCAACAGCGGCGATGCGCCGAAGAGGAATTGGGGAGGGCCTTGAAGAAATCCCGCGCCTCTGAGCGCCGCGCCCCAGGCTGGGTGCGAGTGATCGCAAAGAATCAGGTCAATGCCGCGCCGCTCCAGCACACGGCGCGCGGCTGCGATGACAAGGGGCGCGTTTTCGGGCAGCGCGAGACAATCAATAATTGAGCCCAGCCGCATGTCGCCGAACTGCCGGTTCCATTGCATTTGGGTATCAAGCACAATGGCATATCCGATTGTCTGGCCTGCACGCGCGACCTTAATGCGCAGAAATTTTCCGCCGGGATAGAGGATCGCCAGAGTCGCGCTGTCGCGGACGGCGATGAAAGGGTAGCTCGGAACGCATTGAGTCCAGAGGTCGTCCGCCCAAGGACCGAAAGAGTCGAAGAAGTCGACGGCGGTTGGCGGCGTCGGACGCGACGCTGCGTTTATACGTTGGTACAGGCGAACTCCGGCCGACCCGACGCCTGAAAATGCGGCAAGGCTTAGGAAGAAGCGGCGCCATGCGGTGGTGCGGAGAGTTTCCATGTTGCGCAGGAAAGCGCTCGGATGAACAATGCGGAAGTAAAAAGGGACTGGCGTAGACTTGCAACCGGATTCCTGCCGGACATGCGGTTGTGACTGATCGAAGGCGTATAGCAGCGGGTGTCGCTCGAGGGCGTCAGCGAGCAATTGGTCTTTCACGTCGCTATACACTACTTCGGCGATTCCCTCGGAAAGCGCGGAGTGAAAACAGGCGACCGACTCTACGGAGCCGCCGAAGGAGAAATCCTGGCGCTTGAGTAGATAGCCTCCGTGAACTTCACCGCGATCGAGGGCCAGAAAGCCCTCCTGAAAAATACCCCGTCCTGGCGAGGGTGGGAGCCATTCCGGTACGGCCGTCTCGGGAAATTCGAACGCGCCTTTACTTCCGCGTACGCGATTGTTGAATTCGCGGACAGCGGCAGTATGTTCGTCCCGGAACGGATAAATGGCGATGGCCATCGCCAACAGCGTAGCAGAGCATTCCGGGAGGCTGTGCTAAGATTCGCGTTCATGCCGATATCCAAGCCGCGGCCTATCTTGCTGATGTCGTCGGAGCTGGGTATCGGAGGCACAGAGCGGCAACTTGCACAGACCGCGCTTACGCTTGACCGCTCGCGGTTTGCGCCGCACGTGGCATGCTTTAAAGCCGGCGGCTTTCGCGCCGAGAAACTTCGCGCGGCGGCGATTCCCATCTTCGAATTGCCGGTGCGGTCATTCCTGGGATGGCCGGCGCTCGCGGGCGCCTGGCGACTTGCGCGCTATCTGCGACAGCATCGCATCCAGGTGGCGCATGCGTTCGACGTGCCGATGGATGTTTTCGGCGTTCCAGTAGCGAAGTTTGCGCGGACGTCGGTGGTGATCTCAAGCCAGCGGGCGCATCGCAGTCTTTCCTCGGGAGGTTATCAGCGCGCCTTGCGCGTTACCGATCGCATGGTGGATGCGCTAGTGGTGAATGCGCGCGCGGTGGAGCGGGAACTCATCATGCAACACGGCGTCCCTGCATCGCTTATTCGTTACTGGCCGAACAACATCGATCCAGGCGAATTTCCGCCCGAGCCGCGAGTGCGGCAGCCGCTGGTGGCAGATGCGAAGTTGGTGATTGGGTCGTTGTGCGCGCTGCGTCCCGAAAAGAACCTCGAACTTCTGATGGAAGCTTATGCCGCGCTACACGTGGAGGCAACGCTGGTGGTGGTGGGCAGCGGTACGGAGGAGGCGATGCTGAAACAGCGCGCGGCGGCGTTGGGGTTGGGCGACAGATGCCGCTTTGTTCCTATGGTGACCAACGTTGCAGAATGGCTACGCTCGATCGATATTTATGTGCTGCCTTCGCGTTCGGAAGCGCTCTCGAATTCGTTGATGGAGGCGATGTCGTGCGGATGCTGCTGCGTGGCCTCGGATGCGGGCGGAAATCCGGAACTGATCGCGCATGGGACCACGGGCATGCTATTCCCTTCGGGTGATGCGAAGGCGCTGGCTGAAACGTTGCGGAAGTTGATGATCGACCAGAGCCTGCGCGCGCGCCTGGCCCACGCGGCGAGCAGGCATATACGAAGCAGCTTCTCAGTGGAGGCGTCAGCCGAGCGTGCCGCCGGACTTTACTCCGAGTTGCTCGAAGGCCGCTGAGATGGCAGCCGGGGCCGCATTTCCATCCAGATCGATGGCGGCAGTGAGTTGAACCGGAAGCGTGGTTCGGATGGAGGCGCAAATCACGGCGGCTGGCTCCTTCGAGCCCATGGCGCGTGAGCGCCAACCGTTTTCGCCGCCGGTCGAGGCTTCGGCATTGTGAGAAAGCGAGAGTCGAGTACTGCGGCCCAGACGGTAACTCCTCGGTGAAACGGTTTTCACAACCTCTCCCGAGTGCCAGAATTGTTCGATGAGATGTTCGCCAGGAGGCCCAGCGATCTCATCGACCACAACCACGAGAGATGGTTTCACGAACTGAATTCGGCGCAGATGCTCGAAGCCGCGATATCGGCAGACGGCGGCGAGGAAATCGCAATCGGCCGCGGTGGTCCATCCCAGGAGCTGGATTTCCGGCTTGTCCGTCCAACGGAAAGGGCCGCCGGGCGTTGCTTGATTCTGGCCATCGACACGAACGGTGTTGTGGGCGGCGGAGCCACGAAACCAATCGCGCCATTCGGCGCTGGCTACGTAGGTGTAGGTTCCGCCGTCGATCAGCAGATCTTCTTCGCCTCGCCGCAGGACCAAGCTTAGCGTATCGGAGTGGCTATGGCCGGCGCCGCCTTTGCCGAACGGTCCGGCGTCAGCGACGAGATGCACATCGCCCGATTCCATCACGGCGATGCCCGAATTTTCAAAGAAGCGCGAGCGACGTCGCGGCATCGCCGGGAGGAGCGATTTCCCATTCAGCCACCAGGCGCCGAAATCGGCATAGTCCTCGCCACTGCCAGCAAGAGCGGCCAGCGATCCGCATCCGAAACGGTCGCGCGGTCCGTAAGGGTGAAACATACGGCCGCCGTCATCGTCGCCGAAGAATGGAATGCGGCGCTGCGGACCGAGTAACAAATTCAGATACTCACCCATGCGCGCGAGCCCCGCGATGTAGTCCGGCGGCATGTTTTCAATAGCCGCCGAGAACATCAGCATATCGAGTGCGTAGACATGATAGTAGGACGAGTTTTCGAAATGGCTGCCATCGGCCTGCACCTGCGCGCTCATCTGCGCGCGCACCATTTCACCGCCCCTCCGGCGCCAGCGACGCGCACGCGGGAAATCCGGAAACAGCACGCCGATTGCGTGCAGGGCTACAGCTTCGCCCAGGAGATGGGTGTTGGGAGAAAAATACACCGAGAGATTTCCCTCGATGTGACGGCCGTGCACATAGAGCGAATCGAGAAAACGCCGGCGTAAGCTTGCGCTCAGCGCGTGTCCGGCAAGGTGGAAAATCCAGATCCAAGAGAGCGCGCGGAACGCGACCTCGAGCGCGCTGGCCCAGTTGATGCCATATCCATATGGATTCGCGCCCCACCAACCGTCGAGTTCGGCTTCGATCTCACGCAGGAATTCCGGCCGTCCAGTGAGGCACCATGCCTGGGCGAGCAACACGAGATGCTGATGGCGGTTCAGCTCCCAGATTACTTTGTGATCACCTACCCGTTCGAAATCGAGGTAGGGCATCCAGCGGAAGTAATCTACGCTCGACGATTTCCCACTACTGTAGTCACGCCGCCAATCGATATCGGGGCCGGTTTCGATTTCGCAGCCCATCAAGGGAAACCGATGCCGCAGAATGCTCTCCGCGATGGAGACGACATGAGCGGCGTATGGCGTCGCGGCGAGGGCAGCCGCTACGATCGCGGGGTCGGGGAGACCCGCGAGCGGTGATTTCACTGAGGAACTGGCATGCGGCGGCTGAATCAAACGGAAAAGGTTTCCGCCCTCCTGCCGCAGACGGTAAGTTATTTCTTGAGCGCTACGCACGGAGTGAAGTTTTCTGTTGCGCTGGCGGGCTCTTCCAGATTGCGCCGCCAAAGCTCAAACATGAGTAATCCATATATTTGATGATGGTTGGAACGCCGCCCGCTTCGATGCTCCTCAAGCAGGTATCTCACAAAGGATGGTTTTACAACGCCGCGCGAGAGAAAGCGTTGCCCCGTTAGCGTATCCCACGTCAGTTCGCGCAGCGGGCCACGAAACCATTGGTCGAGCGGCACGCCGAAACCCATTTTGGGACGGGTCAGCAGGGCGGGAGGCAGCCGGTCTGACAGAGCTTCCAACAGGATGCGCTTTCCGGTTCCGTTGCGCCGTTTCCAACTGAGCGGAATTGAGGCCGCGAACTGGGCAAATTCGTGATCGAGCAGCGGACAGCGAACTTCGAGCGATGCCGCCATTGAGGCGCGGTCTACCTTCACCAGCATGTCGCCGATCAAATTCGCCGTAGCTTCAAAATATTGCGCCTGAGCAAACGCATCTCCGCCGTGAGGCGGAAAGCAATCGGGCAGCAACTCGCGAAGGTAATCCGCGCCGGCGGGCAACATCCAGTCCGGCTGTAGCATCTGGCTTCGCAGAAAATACGAGGTAGAGTTGCCCTCAAAGTAACGGTCAAGAGCGGTCGGCGCGCCGATTACGCGCAACCGATTTTTTCCATATGCGGAGTAAGGCAGTGCAGAGGCCGTCCACCAAGCCAACTTGCGGACCGCCGCGGGCACACTGTCTAGACGCTCAAATTTTTCGACGTTCTTCAGAGTTTCGTATCCCGCGAATAATTCATCACCGCCATCGCCACTCAGCGCCACCTTGACATGGCGCGCCGCGAACTCTGAAACGATATAGGTGGGAATGGCTGAGGAATCCGCGAAAGGCTCGTCGAAATGCCAGGCGAGTTTGGTGATGAGATCTACAGAATCCGGCCGCACCAGAATCTCGTGATGCTCGGTTCGGTATTGCTTTGCGACCATAGCCGCATATTCCAGCTCGTTGTATTCCGCTTCCTCAAAGCCGATGGAAAATGTCTTTACGGGGCTGGAGGATTGCAGCGCCATGGAAGCCACTACCAAGCTGGAATCGATACCACCGCTAAGAAACGCGCCGAGCGGAACATCGGCGATCATGCGCATGCGTACGGCGTCGTCGAAGCCCTGCCGCAGGCGCGCGCAGGTCTCCACTTGGCCGATGCGCTCGGCTTCGCCGGGTTGGAACTCGGGCATGCGCCAATAACGCCCTTGACGGAGCAGGCCATCGTTATCGGCGTTAATGGCATATTCCAGCCAGGAGCCTGGCATCAGCTTGCGCACGCCGCGAAAGGCGGTGTACGGATCGGGAATGTAGCCGAATTGGAAATACAGGCGCAGGGCTTCGCGATCTTCTTCTAAAGGAATGCCGGCTGCGCGAAGGCACTTCAATTCGCTCGCAAAATACAGACCTTCCGGAAGGGCGGCGAAGTACAAGGGTTTTTTGCCGAAGCGGTCGCGGACTAAGAGGAGTTTGCGGCGGCGCGCGTCCCAGATGCAAAAGGCGAACATGCCGCGCAGCCGCGAGAAGCCGTCGACGCCCTGTTCTTCATAAAGGTGGACAATTGTTTCGGTGTCGCTGTTGGTACGGAAGCGGTGGCCGCGCTGGATGAGATCCGCACGCAACTCCTGGTAATTGTAAATTTCGCCATTAAAGACAACCCACACCGATCCGTCTTCGTTCGAAACGGGTTGATGGCCCGTGCTGAGATCGATGATGCTGAGGCGGCGCATCCCGATGGCGCAGCCGCCGTCGACATAAACACCTTCGTCATCTGGTCCGCGATGGCGGATCTGCGCGCACATCGAGCGCACGATCTGTTCGCGCGCGGGACCCTGGCGAAGAAGATATCCAGCGATTCCGCACATACTGAAACTGTAGCAGGGCTACTGAGCGCCGCGCGACGCCAGCATAGCTTTTACTGTATGAAAGATGATATACAGGTCCAATCCCAAGGTCATGTTTTTGATGTAATAGAGGTCATATTCGAGCTTAGTGACGGTATCTTCCAGCGTGTCGCCGTATTTGTAGTTGATTTGAGCCCAGCCGGTAATGCCCGGAAGGATGGAGTGGCGTTGGCGATAATAAGGAATTCTTTCTGTAAGAGTCTGCACAAACTCGGGCCGTTCCGGTCGCGGGCCCACAATCGACATCTCTCCCTTCAATACGTTAAATAGCTGGGGTAGTTCGTCAAAGCGAATCTTGCGAATGAGCTTGCCCACCCGGGTAACACGCGGATCTTCTCTGCTGGCCCAAACCGCGCCGGTGCCCACTTCGGCATCCGCGCGCATGGAGCGGAATTTGTACAAGGTGAATGGAGCGCCGTTTAAGCCGACCCGTACCTGCCGATACAGAACGGGTCCAGGTGAACTTAGCCTGACGGCAAGAGCGGTAATCGCCATGATGGGGAGCGCGACAATGGAGCCGATTACGGCCACCGTCGCATTCAATACCGTTTGATACATGATGCCGCCGCTGGCAGGACCCAATTCGCCCGAATAGATCAACTGCGAGGGCCGGATTTCCGTGAGGCATACGCGCCCGCAAACGCGTTCGTATACGTTAGCTGCCTCTTCGATGATATGGCCGGCAAAACGCAGTTCCAGAAGCTCATTCATTGGCATGCGGTTACGGCGCTCAAACATGCCGACGACGATCCGATTCGGCTTGGCGGCGGCGACGATCTCCTTCAGTTCCGGCAGCTCGCCCAAGATTTTGCCACCGGGCATCTCAATACCGGGCCGGTTCGGGTCACTTACATATCCCGCCACCTCCAAACCCGACTCCGAATGCTCCGAAATGTACTGCGCGATATCTACCAGTAACGGACTGGCGCCAACAAGAAGCATGCGCTCGGCGCCGATTGCGCGCAAAGCAAAACCAGAAAAGAAAATGCGCCACGTAAATATAGCGATCAGGGAAAGAAAGCTACCAAGCACCATCACGCGGATGGGAACACGCAGATTGGGATTCACATAGGCAATGAGGCCCTGCAACAGCAGCCCGATGCCGACAACCATGCACAACTGTTGCAGTAAAAGGATCCTCGATTGAACGCGGATGCTGGAGTAAAGATCGTGAAAATGCAGGCCGGCCATCAAGCTGAGCACAACCAACGCCAGGCGAATCCAGCCGTCATCCAAGATCAGGAATATTGTGGGATCAAATGGCAGGACCAGATAACATGCAATTACAAACGACGAGCTCAGCAGCAGAAACTCGCAGAGCAGGACCGTCAGCGTGCCAACGGGAATGAAAACCCGAAATAAGCGAATCACGAGATTTCAGCGGTAGCCGGCACCAATTCCGTATTATAACTTGACCTCAATAAAACCTTATCCGGATGTGGCCGAAAGGGTGTGCCATCTACCACGATGCGCTTAGTATAGGGACGGCGAATAATGTATTTCGAGCAGGTGCTCCAGGGCCTCCAGCGGATGATGTCCTTATGCCTTAGCAGGCCATCAATGAGCCGCTTTTGGATCACCGGTTGGGGGAGGCGCGCGGTCCTCCGCCTTCGGCGGCCCGAGTAATTCCGCGAAGATGGGCTTCAGTCCATCGGCCCAAACCTGATAGCCGTTGATCGTGGGATGCAGCTTGTCTCCGGCATTCATCATTCCGTCAAAAAGTTTGCCGGCGGAATCCGCGAGTTTGCCGTTGACGTCGAGATAGCGAATCGTCTTGCCGTCGGCAAAGCCAGCCAGATTGCGGTTGATTCGATCGATCACCGGCATGACAGCCATATTGTCGTTGCGAGGGAAAATGGCTGTGATCACGATGGTGGTTCCTGGAGCCTTAGCCTGCATAATCCGCACGACGGCTTGCAGCCCCGCCGTGATATCGGCGACCTCGGCTGCGGCCTCGGATTCCGTCGCCGGCGCAATGTTGCCGACGTTATTGGTTCCAGCGAGCAGCACAATGATTTTGGGATGGATACCGTCCAGTTCTCCATTGTTCAGCCTCCAGAGAATATTCTGAATTCTGTCAGAGCCCCAACCGAAATCGGCCGCATTCCAGCCGTGAAAGTTGCGATTCCAATTGGCCAATAAATCGGGATAGTCAGCGGCGCCCCAGCGCCGGGTAATGGAATCACCCTCAAAATAGATATCGATCACGCCTCGACGGGTCTTTTCTACAAGCTGTTCATGCGCGGTCAACGAGTTCCGATCCGTTCGCGGCGCCGGTTGCGACGCTGGAATTTTTGGAGCGGGCGTTTGAGCCAGCAAACCAACGGAAAGCAGGCCGCCCGCTGTGAACAGCTTGAGAATCGCGGAGGCATTGCGCAACAGAAAGTTGGTCATATGGCGATTACTACCGGGCGGCCGGCGTATGTTTGATGAACTTATCCGCCCATGCGATGAAGTACTTCATGTTGGGAGCATCCGTGTGGCCGCCATCATGCTGCCGCCACGCAAGTTGCCCATCCAGCAGGCTGACGTTGACGCCGGGCATCTTTTCGGTGCGGTAATCGGTTGAAACCCCGAGATCCTTCGCTCCCAGCAGCCGGAAGACGGGTTCGGCGGCGACTGTAGCCATGTAGCTGCCTTGATGATCCAACCACTTGGCGTCGCCCTTTTCGGGAACGCCGTAGCTGACGAAAGTAAGCCGGGGCGCGCACATGGCGATTAGCTCGTGCGAATCTACTGGCAGATCGGCGGCGGTCTTCGCGCCAAAGGTCGCTTCAGAGGCGCCGTATTTGATAAAGTTTCCTGCCATCCAGTAATACTCGCCGCCCGTTAAATTCTCCACGGCTTCGCCCCAGTTGCGGCGATTGAGTTTGGCGCCGCCTTCGCCGGAAGATCCGACCAGGGCCATGGCGAAACGCTGTTCAAAGGCCAGAGTCACCAAGGCGGCCTTGCCGTAACGCGAAACCCCTTCAATGCCGACATGCCTGGTGTCGACGGTGGAATCGGTTTCGAGATAATCCAGACCACGCGCCGCGCCCCAAGCCCATGCGCGAAGGGCGCCCCAGTCATCCGGTTTACGGGGCTGTCCTTTGTTAACCAGACCGATAATTCCGCGCGTTAAACCTGCGCCGTTGTCGGCCTGAATGCTGGCGGGATTGATCAGGGCATAGCCCCAGCCATCGGCGATGAGTTGTTGCGTGGAAGGCGGGTCGCCAGCCGGCGGACCTGCCACTCCGCGGCCGCCGAAGGGCCCGCCAGCCACGGGCGCGATGGGGCTATACGCCGGATAGCGCTCAAGGATGCTTTGGATGGCAGGATCGCTTTTCATCAGCAAGGCTCGCAGAGCGGCATTGATCTTGTCGAGATCCTCAGCTGGCGGCTGCACAGGAGAGGGTAGCGCGCTGCGGCCAAACATCATCAATACCGGCACCGGTCCTTTCGCGCCTGCGGGCGTAACCAAGGTCATCGCAATATCGACGGCAATGGGCGAATAGGCGGAATTATCGACATGCCCGACCAGTTGTTTCGCGATGACAGGAAACCGTCCGACAAATTCCCTTTCGCTAACGGCAACGGTCCAAGTCACCTTGGGCAGCGTTTTCGGCAACCGGCCGTAAACTTCGCGCTCCATATCTTCGACAATTTCCGGCCGGCGTTGATTCCACCACATTTCAGGCGTGGTGACCTTCTTGCCGTTTTTTAGCGTGAGCGGATCCGGCAATACGGGATACGGATTCGCCAGAGACTCGTCGTAGTTGGCGTGATTGGGATCTTGTTCGTTCCCGCTGGGGCCTGAGCGAAGCTTTTTGACGCCGAGCTGATCCATCATGTTCTGGTGGTCCTGCTCGGCCGTGAATGTGACTGGCGCAGGCGCGGACTTGTCATCGGCAGGCGCGGCGAGCGCGACGGAAGACGACAGAGCGGCGGATAAAAGCGCGGCGGCAAGGGGCGCGAAGAAAGAGGGGCGTTGAACGGAGCTGATCATACCAAGTACTCCTCGACAATTAGTTTCTGGTACAAACTTTATCCTATCGAAACAGCATCGGCAAGCAAGGGTGTTCTTCCGATACCGCCTTGCGCGCTAAACTCGTAGCGTGGCTGCGCTACGACGCGACATCCGTCCGTGAATCCCCAATCCCGCGCGAACATTTGGAAGTGGTTGGTCTCCTTCGCTCTCGCCGGCGCGCTGCTTTACTTTTCGCTGCGCGGCGTGGATTGGGGAAGTGTTTGGCGGATCATTGCTACGGCCCGGTGGGAGTATCTGGCCGGCTCGGCGCTTTTCGTTTGCGTTTCCTCCTTCCTACGTTCGCTTCGCTGGCGCATCCTGCTCAACGCGGAAGCCAACCTAAGCGTCTGGACGGTATTCCGGGCGACCATGGCAGGCTATCTTGGCAACAACTTTCTGCCGGCGCGCGCGGGCGAGTTGATCCGCAGCCTGTTGATTGTGAGACGGTCGCGCCTGAGCACCACTTACGTGCTCACGACGGCACTGAGCGAGCGGATGATGGACGTAATCGCGCTGGTGTTATGGAGCTCAATCGTTCTAATGGGAGTCCATCCGAAGCCGCAGTGGATGGCGGACCTTTCGCGCTCCCTGGCGATTGTAGCGGCGATAGGCGCCCTGGCCGTGACGATTATTCCGCACACGGGAAATCTGCTGATCCACGTAATGAAGCGCGCGCCATTACCCGCAGGCGTGCGGATCAAGTTACTGGGTCTTTCGGAACAGGTCCTGCTCGGGATGCGAGCGTTCCATGATTGGAGACGTTTTGGCGGCTTCGTGGCGCTCACAATTCCGATCTGGTCGTGTGACGCCTTTTCCGCGATGGCGTGCTCGCGGGCTTTTGGCCTGGATATTACTTTTCCGGTTGCGATGTTGCTGTTGACAGGGCTGGGCCTGGGAAGCGCGCTGCCTTCCACACCGGGGTATCTCGGCATCTATCAGTTCGTCGCCGTTTCGGTACTTGTACCGTTCGGTGTTGGCAAGGACGCGGCACTGGCTTATATTCTGGTGCTGCAGGCGATTGGATATGCGGTGGTGGTTGTTTTAGGAATTCCGTCCTTCTCGCTGCTCCGCGAGGCGCGCAAGTAGGTTCGGCCGGGTGTTATTACTACCCGAACTTGACTCCGCGCCGCTCTTTTCCCAACGCCGCCGCGACAATCGCCATTAAGAAGAATGCGGCCGCCATTATGGACATCGCTGTTGCATAGCTGGTGTGGCGCGCCACAGCTGCTTCAACATAATTGACTGGGCTCGCCAACAGTACTCCCATCTGATAGCCGAAGCCGGGTAGAAATCCGCGCACCGAATCGGGCGAAAGTTCGGTTAGGTGAGCCGGCGCGACTCCCCAGGCCCCTTGCACCATGAACTGCATGACGAACGCGCCGAATACGATCCATGCGAAGGAGCCGGTGAGCGCCCATAGAGGGATTGCGAGAATTGCCCCGATGAAGGCTGCTATCATCGAGCGCCTGCGGCCGTAGCGATCGGAAAGAAGGCCGAAGAGCGTTCCGCCAATGATGGCGCCTATCATCGAAACGGCGGTTGCAAACGAACGCTGCGAGACGGTGAAGCCGCGCTGCCGCAGCAAGAAGGTGGGGTACATATCCTGCGTACCATGGGCCGCGAGATTCATCGCCATCATGAAGATGATCAGGTAGAGCAGAAGTCTCCATTGCGCCAGAATCGCGGAGCGCAACTCACCCCACGAGGCGTGGCGTTTGCGCTCCCAAACCTCCGATTCCTTTACACGCGAGCGAACAAAAAGCGCCAACAACGCCGGCAATCCGCCGATGAAAAATAGCGGCCGCCAGCCGTACTTGGGAAATATAAAGTTGAAGGCTACGGATGCCAACAGGAAGCCCATGGCGTAGCCCTGTTGCAGAAAGCCGCTCAGTAAGCCGCGCCATTTCGCCGGCGCTTTTTCGAGAGCCAGGGAAGCCCCAACGCCCCATTCGCCGCCCATGCCGATTCCGAACAGGGCGCGCAATACGAGAAACGCGGTGAAGCTGGGCGCGAGTCCGGAGAGAACCTCGATGATGGAGTAAAAGACAAGATCGATCATCAGCGGCAGCCGCCGTCCATAGCGGTCGGCGATCAGGCCAAAGAAAAATGCGCCGATGGGCCGGAAGGCGAGCGTCACCCAGGTGGCGATGGCAACCTGTTCATCGGTCTTGTGAAACTCGCGGCCAATCGCAGTCAGACACATTACCACCAGAAAGTAATCGAACGCATCGAGCGTCCATCCCAGATAACTGGCAAGCAAAGCAGCGCGGTGGTCGCCGGCTGCGGATGGAGGAGTTTCGGCGTTCATCTGGAGCTAATATCCATTGCCCGCCGCGACGGCGGCGAGTTCTCGACGGCGTACAAAGCCCGGGGCTGTTACCCAAATCGCTACGATGAATCCGATGGCCACCACCGCCCAACCCTGCGCGTGCATCGCGGGAATGGCCGTTCCCAGCAATGGTCCGGCATGGCTTTCGATGCCCACGGCCCAGAACGCCAACGCGTAGGCCAGGTAGTTGTTGCGCGCGAAGCGCCAACACCAAATGGCGAGCAGCCCGACGCTAAACAGGGCCATCGCATAATGCAGCGCGAATTCGGGCGCCATTCGGACGTCATCGGAAACTAATGAGGCCGACGCGAGCATTGCCAGTGGAATAATCCACTGCCGTTTCAAGCGCTGGAGAGCCAGCGCCACCGTGCCCGCCGCCGCGGACCAAAGCAGTACGCCTATGAGGGCGGCAGCCACGGCAGAAATGACCGGCGCATAGGTTGCGATGGAATCCGGACTCTCGATCGAAAACAGCGCCAGCGCGGGGAGACGATCCTGTAAAAACGCCGCCAGGCGATGCGCGATCAGACCGAAGCCAACGGATGCTACCAGGGCCGCTGCGGCATCGCGACCCAAGGGCCGGCGGTTGGGGCCGCGCCACGCTGCCAGGGCGCGGGGAAAGGAAGAAGTCAAAAGGGCCGCCGCAACGGTGAAAAAGATGAAGCCGAATAGCGCGGACATGGCGATGCCGGCATATTCTCCCACTTGAAAAGTCTGGAAAGGAATGGACGTTTGATAATTCTTGAGAATCAGCTCGCTTGATAGCAACTGCGTGACAACCAATAGGGTCGCGGCTACGCCTCCGATCGCCAAGGCGGGCTTCCATCGCACAAGCCCGAATCGGATGTTGCGGATCACGCACACGAGGCCGAATACGGCGAGACCCGCCATAGAAGCCAAACGCGCGATGGTGAGGGTGATCGACCAGAAGGTCTGGGCGTCGCGGGAGCGGTCGAACCACTCGGGAGTATTCCAGAATGCCCGCCAGCCGGAGACGCGATTCCCGGCGATTTCGACCTCCACTCGATAATGAGTTTGGTCTACGTTGCGGGGGTCGCCCGGATGAGCCTCCCAGGCGAGGGAGTGATCCTGGCGCGCCTTGCGTCTCTCGGTAGTTTGTTCCTTGATATCCATCGCCGCAACGTCCTGTCCGTGGGCTTGGGCGAATGTGGTGGCTATTGCGCGCGCAGCGTCATCGCTTAGCGTCGCGCCCGGGCGATCTTCAGGCAGAGTGAGAGTGAAACCCATTACCGCGCCGGTTTCGGGGTGTGTCGATACCGTGACCTCTTCCCGATCAAGCGCCTTGAAATAGCGGGTTTCCCAATGCTGGATCGGCCGGTACTGCTGAAACATGGCGGCCACCACGCTCACCGGCTTGCGCTGCAGGAAATACTGACCGGCAAGAGCATCGTCGCCATCCCAATGAGCGACGGTGAAGGTGACGTGGCGAAATTGCGAAGGATCCATCGCTAGTGTAGGCCCCCGAAGAAAGCCGTCGGATTTCGCAAGGGCATGGGCGGCAGTTAACTTGTATTTCGGCGAGCTGCCGAAATGCGAGACGGGAAGCTGCGTTACGACGACTACGCCGATAAAGAGCACGACGAACGCGCGCGCCCAGACTTGGCGATGCAGCGGTTGATAGCTGAGGGTCGGCGCCGCCGTTGGTGCGGCCTCCACAGCAGGTTCAACCGGACCCGGCTCATCTCCATTCAACAAGCCGGTCACTGGCTCAAATCCGCCCTTGCGCCAGTACGTTATCAGAGCGACAGCGACAGGCAGCACAATGATACCCGCGCTGGCGGCGCCCGACAGGCGGAAGTAAAGGTTATGCGATCGCAGCAGGAGCATTGCGCTATACATGGCATCCACCGAGTAGTGCCAGACGAGCGTAGGCAAGATGCCCCAGCGGAGCATAATGATGCCAAGCGCGACGCCGCCGGTTCCCACTTCGAGACCTCGGATATAGAACGGCTGCTGCGCATATCCGGCATGGCCGAACCCCCAAATGTAGCCGGCCGCAATCAGCGCGATTACCGTGGAACGCGTCAGCTTGCGCAGAAACGGAATGGCGAACATGCGGAACAGAAACTCCTCTGAGATCGCCGGGAAGAATCCGCCGAACAGGACAAAGAGCCAGGGAAATTTTGTGTTCAGCAGATTGTCGTAAGGTACGTCGGCCGGCGACCAGGCGCCGAATTTGTAGGCCGTAATGTAGAAGGCTGTCTGATAGCAGATGAAAATCGATGTGAGCGTGACGCCCAGAATCGCTCCTAGGAAAAATCGCTTGGTGCGTAACCCTCGCCCGCGAAAGAGATTGGCCAGCGAAACCTTATCGGGAAACGCCTCGCGATAAACCGGCTCAGCGCCGGCGGTGAAGAGGAAGAGCAAACCGCCGAGCGCCAGTGCGCTCAATACCGCCTGCAAGTAGAGACCCGTCGCAAAACTCGCAAAAGCATCAGTGGTACGGTAATTAAACACTTCCTGCGGAAACGAGTTCACGCTTGAAAGAAACGAGAGGATCATGCCCGTCAGGCCGATGACGGAAGCGCGGCGCCAGCGCACATCCTGACGGCGTATGCGAACCACTATGGTGACCAGCAATCCAAGCATCAGCACACCCATTACGGCGGTGTCGATGGTCTGCGCCAATTCGTTTTTCGATCGCAGCTTCTGGTAATCGCGCGTCCAGGTCTCGGGTATCTTCAGAAATTCGTGATAGCCGGCGATCTCGTCACCCAGCAGATCCACTTCCACGCGATAGGTTGCGCCCTTTACGTCGAAGTCACGATATTTCCAGGTGTAGGAGCGATCTACCCGATGCGGGCGCGTCTCGGTGGATTGCTCGACGAATTCGAGCGCGGCGAAATCGCGATGCATGCGTTCGCGCAGGAATCGCTGCGCGGCGGCGATGGCGTCGGAATCGGAGATCGCGGGACGCGCCGTGTCCTCAGCCAGCTCATGCGCGAAGCCGGCCACATCGCCGGAGGGGGTTACACTGGCGCGAAACTCCTCCTTTTGTTGCGGCTTGAACCAACGATAAGCCCAGCGCCAAAGGCGCACGCGAGAGCCGAAAAGCTGATTGGCTTTTTCGAGGCCCAATTCGCGCTCGAGAAACGTTTTGGTCTCGTCGTCGTAGGAAAAGCTGGCGGCGTCGCGATATCCGGCCATCTGGCTACCCTGCGCCAAGAGAAAGCCTTGCGCGATTCCGCGGGCATCGTCCCGATTCACGTGAAAATCAATAGAAGCTTCGGGAAATGCGCGGTAGAAGTTGCCGCTGGTATACCAGGCCGTTCCTGCCAAGAGAAGGATGCAGATGGCGATGAACCGATAGTCCTTGGGTGCGAGCCTTTCGAGCTGGCTAGGAATCGGCGGGTCATCCATTATTGTTTGGCTGCCCAGTGTAGCCCAATTCCACCAAGGATATAACTACGCTCACTGATACGCGCGTATCCTGCGGCGCGCAACATGGACGAGAATTGGCGGATGGAAACGAATGCGCGTAGGGAATCGGGGATATAGGTGTAAACGCGCGGCTTACGGTGCAGGACGAAGCCCCAGAACGTTCCCTGGGCGTAGAGATACGCCAGGTAGCCATAGCGCAGCACCGGGTTTGCGGGAAGAAAGAAATCCAGGCTTACCAGCAGACCGCCGGGGCGCGTCACGCGGCGGATCTCTTCGACGGCGCCTTCCAGATTTGGGAAATTGCGCAGACCGTAGCCGACGAAGACGCCGTCAAATGCGCCATCGGCGAACGGCAGGCGGGCGGCGTCGCCGCATACGGCGTCGTTCAGGCCGCGCACGCGGGCCAATTGCAGCATGCGCTCGGTAATATCGGCTGCCACGGGGCGCGCGTGTGGATACCGGCTGCGCACCAACAGCGAGAAATCGCCGGTGCCGCAGGCGAGATCAAGCACGCGAGCGTCGGGCGGCAGGTCGATTTTCTCGATAGCGGTCCGCTTCCAATGGCCATCCATGCCATAGGAAAAGACGCGGGTAATAAAATCGTAGCGGGGCGCGACAGTATGGAACATCGCACGCATGAGCCAGGTGCTCTGCCGTTCGGCGGGGGATCTCACAGCAGCCGAATTGTATCAGGAGTAAAGGCATCGCCGCCCGGCGCGGCAAAAGATGCGGCTAAAGTAATGCTGCGGGCTGGCCGATATGTCCTGTAGCTAGGAGTGCCTGGCAACTATGAAAGTAACCAATCATGATTTAGCGAGTCTGGGTGCGGCGGGCGCGGCCCAGACGCAGGAAACGCAGAGATCGTCCAGCGGCGGGGCGAATGCCAGTTCGAAGGGCGGAGGAAACGACCGCGTCGATTTCTCTTCGACGCTTAGCAGCCTATCGCGCGCTATGACTTCGTTCGGGTCCGACCGCGGCGCGAAGGTACAGGCGTTAAGCGCGCAATATCGCTCTGGATCCTACTCTGCAGATTCTTCGGCAATTAGCAGCGGCCTGATCTCTGAGGCGCTCGGCTAATAAGAACATGTCCTTCGCACTCGAAGCCGACCTAGAACGCGCCTGCAGGCTGCTGGAATCCGCGACTCCGCAGGCGATGGATGAGAGTGCAGCAATGCTAGAGCTCGTGGTTCGCGACCTTGCAGCGAGGCGTGATCTTATCGGCATTGAGGAAGCGCGGCGGTTGGGCAAAGCCGCGCGCAAGGCACGCATGTTGCTGGACCTGGCCGCTGGATTTCACACGCGCTGGCACAATATTCTCGGCGGCATTACAGGTGGCTATACGGCGCAAGGCTCGCCGGCAGCGCTTTCCAGGCGCGGCCGTCTTTCGGTATCCGGATGAGGCTCTCCGCATAAACTATGTCGAATTTGCTCGCCTCCCTCAGCGTCACCGCCAACGCCCTGAATGTGTTCGATTTAGCCCTCCAGACTACTCAGAACAATGTGGCGAACGCGCAAACGCCTGGGTATGCGGCGCAGACGCAAACCATAGACGCCGACCCATTCAATCTTTCCGACGGGGAAATTGGAGGCGCCTCGGCAGGAGTTGTAATCAGTTCGCGCAACCAGTTCGCCGAACAGAACGTGCATACCCAGAACATGCAACTGGGCGCGTCGACGCAAGACGTCACGAGTCTGACCCAGTTGCAGAACCTGTTTCCGGTTTCCGGTACAACGGGGATCGCGAATGCCCTCAATGGCTTATATTCGAGCTTTTCCGGTTGGGCTCAGACTCCCAACGATCCGAACGCGCGGCAAATGGTAATGAATAATGCCGCAGACGTGGCGCAGGTCTTTCAGGAAACCGCACAAGGTTTAAACCAGTTCACCGAAACCACCAATAGCCAATTGCAACAGACGGTTACAAACATCAATCAATTGACCTCGCAATTGGCGGGCGATAACAAGTTGATTCAACAAGGGGACAGCGGCGACGCCGGGCTAGACGCCAACATTCACAACACCCTCGATCAGCTTTCGCAATATGTCAATTTCACCTCCACGCAGCAGTCTGACGGGACTACTACCGTTTTGCTGGACGGTCAGACGCCGCTCGTGATGGGAAGCACGCAATTTGGCCTTGGCTTCCAGATGGTGCAGCCCTCGAATCCGGCGCCGGTGAATGCCAACGCTCCGCCGCACGCCACGATTCTTAGCTCCGATGGAACCGACGTCACCTCGCAGGTAAATGCAGGCCAGCTCGGTTCTTTGCTGAATCTACGCAATAACGTGCTCCCTACTTATATCGGCGACGCCTATCAGAACGGCAGCATCAACACTTTGGCGCAGCAGTTTGCGGACACGGTGAACGGAATGCTGACTTCGGGCAACGTCACAGATGGGCCGCCCGCGCAAGCCGGATCGGCGCTATACACCTACGACACCACCAATCCAACTAATGTGGCCCAATCGCTGGCGGTGGATCCAACCATGAGCGGGTCGCAGTTGGCCGCCATTCAGCCGGGGCCGCCGGAAGTTGCGAACGGAAACGCACTGGCTCTCGCAGGCCTGTCCAACCCGCAAAGCTCCACGGGCCAAATCAATGGCCAGAGCTTTACCGATTACTATGCCACCATAGCCTCCAGCGTGGGCACGGCATTGAACACCGCCGCCGATAACCAGACTGCGCAACAAGCGGCCGTGACGCAGGCGCAAAACCTGCGCCAACAAGTATCGGGCGTGAATCTTGATCAAGAGGCTGTCAGCCTTGTGCAATTCCAACGCGCATACGATGCTAATTCGCGCTTCGTCTCCGTTATAGACAGTATTACGGGCGATCTCATGAACATGATCAACAGCACCGTTTCCTAGGAGAAGACTCTGTGATTTCCAACCTGAACGCGTCCAGTCAGCTTTTCCTCGATGGAGTCGATCAAATTCAGCAGCGCATCTCAAAGGCGAACCAGCAGATCTCCTCCGGACTCAGGATCACGGTGGCATCCGACGCTCCTGATCAGATTGGCGATTTACTCCAGCTGCGAGCTAATAATCAACAGAATACGCAGATCCAAAGCAACCTGGGTCTTGAATTGACCAATGCGCAAACCGCCGACGGCTCTATCGGCTCAGCGATCCAGTTGATGGACAGCGCCGTGCAAATCGCTGCCACAGGCGTGAACTCGACCCAAACCGCTACCACGCGGGCAACGCTGGCACAGCAAGTGCAAGGCCTGATGACGCAAATGGTCAACATCAGCCAAACGCAGGTGCAAGGCCGTTATATCTTCAGTGGCGACGACGATCAAAACCCCAGCTATCAGCTGGATCTCAGCGCCCCGAACGGGGTCGACCAGCTTACGACCGCCGGTTCCACCCGTCAGGTTCAGAATCCCGAGGGCGGAACATTTCAGGCGTCTCTGACGGCGCAGCAGATATTCGACGATCAAAATTCCGATGGCACTTCCGCTCCGGACAACGTGTTCAATGCTCTGAACAGTCTGCGCACGGCATTGCTCAACAACGACCAAACGGGAATCTCAACATCGCAGAGCCTGTTACAACAGGCCTCTACCCACCTGAATAATTCGCAAGCCTTCTATGGCAATGTTGAAAACCAAATCCAGAGCGCTACCTCATTTGCGGGCACGTACTCGACGCAATTGACGGCTCAGATCAGCAGCATCGAAGATGCCGACGTCACTGCCGCGGCTACTGAATTATCCCAGGCCAGCACGCAATTGCAGGCCGCTTTCGAAGCGCAGGCCAAAGTACCCACTACCAGTCTGTTCAGCTTCCTGGGATAGCCGACGAAGCGTTTGCGACTAAAGCTTCTTCCCGAGAATCGCGTAGTCGAGGGCGCCGAAGAAAGCGTCACGGAACGCAGTGGGGAGTTCCCCGATAGAAGGCATCGAATCGATCGCGGGGGCGAGTTTACGGACCTCGAGTCGGCCCACGCCGAATTCTTCCAAATAGAAGGCCAACAGTGTGGAAGGCACGGGACGCGTGTGGGTGGGGTCGAGATAGAAATGCGTCGCGAAGATGGCCAGGCATTCGGGATTGGGGGTTTCGATGGCAATTACACCGCCCCGGTCCAGACGCGAGGCGCATAGGCGAATCATTTCGGGCAAACGGCCGGGCGGCAGATGCTCGACGACCTGCGAACAAAAGATTCCGTCGAGCGAGCCTTCGGCAAGATTCTCGAGATATGGAAAAAGGTCCGCCGCCTCCACTTCAAGATCCTTGGAGCGGCACAGAGCGACGGATTCTTCGCTGAGATCGATGCCACGTGCCGGCACTCCCGCGTCGCGCATTGTTTCCAGAAATTCGCCACGCCCGCATCCGATGTCGAGTACATTCCGGCATTTGGCGAAATGCGGAACATAAAACTGCTGCCCGGTTTTTACATACTCCTCAGGGCCGCGAAACCTTTCGGCGAAGCGCCCGTAGTCGAAGCCGAGAGAGGCATGATTCGACTCCGCGTTGGGAAGCGGCGATGCCTGCCCTGTCTTCTCCGCGTCTTTACGCCTCTGCGGCGCGATTTCCATGGCGCGTTGGCGGACGGTCCGTAACTCCGAATGAATGATGCGTTCATATTCGGACCTAAAGCGTTCCATATCGGCCCACATGCGTTGCTGAATTTCGGCGGAGGCGCGGTTAAGCTCGACCTCGAAGGCCCTGTGTTGCGAAAGCAGCATCTCGCGCCAGCCGGATTCCATGGAGGTCGCGCGCTGTTGCCAAGCGCCTTGGAGATCTGCCACGCTGCGCAGAAACTGTATTTCGGTGTGAGCCAGTTTGCGCTCCCATTCGGCGCGCCACTCGACCCAGTGATCGCGCATGTCCTTTAGCTCAGGCGTTGTTGCCTGCGCACCGGCTGCGCGATTGCCTAACTCCACCAAGGCTCGATTGTTTTCGTTCAAGGCCTCGATGACGGAATCGATGCAAGCCAGGGCCTTTCGGTTGAACTCCACCTGGTCGCGGACGTGCCAATCAAGCACGCGAGCCACGAAGCGCTTCCAAGCTTGCACCAGGGCGTTCACAAGACCGCTGCGGCGCGGATTCACGGTCCCAATGGCCGCTACTTTGCCAAGGGCGGAGTCGCGGGCGTGAACCAGCGGCATCAAGTCAGGCAGTGGAACGTCCAATGCGCCGGCGTTATTTTCGGGGTGACGAGCGCGAACGCGCTCACGCACCGCCTGCAACATGGCGACGAGTTCAGCGCTTTCCATTCGACGCTTTCCGCTTGCGAACCCAACTCGCGGTGACCAGCGTGCTCAAACCGCCGCGCGGCGCCCAGTCTCCGATGATGGTCGCCTCGATGGGTTTGGCGGCCTTTACCACGTCCTTCAAGATGCGATTGACGGCGTTCTCCTGAAAGATGCCCAGGTTGCGATATTCGAGCAAGTACATCTTGTACGACTTCAGTTCCAGGCAGAGCCGATCGGGCAGGTAGCGTAACACAATCTTGCCGAAATCGGGCAATCCCGTTTTGGGGCAGACGGAAGTGAACTCCGGCATGGCGATTTCGATTTCGTAGCCGGCATATTGATTCGGCCAGGTTTCGATTTCCGGCAGCGGCGCCTTGACTCCGGCGGCGGCATGTTCATCGGTATAAGCCGGTTTAGATGGTCCCTGTTTCATGCGAGCGCTTTCGACAACAGATCAAGAAAGAGGCCGACGTCGGCCACTACGCCGACCGCCTGCCCGGTGCCGCGATCGCTCACCTTAGTCGCGACGGCGGGGTTGATATCCACGCATACGATTTTCACCCAACTGGGCAGCATGTTGCCGGTCGCGATGGAGTGCAGCATCGAACCGAGGCAGATCACGAGGCCGGCGCCCTTTAACTGGGCCGCGTAGGCGTCCTGGGCGGCGTTCATATCGGTGATGGTGTCAGGCAACGGACCGTCGTCGCGCAAGCTTCCTGCAAGTACGAAGGGCACATTGGCTTTTACGCATTCGTAAAGAACACCGGCGGGCAGACGCGCCGATTCCACCGCTTGCTTTACCGATCCGGCGTGATAAATCGCGTTGATAGCCCGCATGTGATTGCGGTGACCGTGTTCTTCCTGGCGTCCGTCGGCGAGCCGCACGCCGAGCGAAGTACCGAATAGCGCGGCCTCAACATCATGAACGCCCAACGCGTTTCCGGCGAGCACAGCGTGTACGAATCCGCGCCGGATGAGGGAGGCTAGGCCGGCGACGCCGCCGGTATGGACAACGACGGGACCGGCGACGACGACTACCCGTTGTCCCGATTCAATAGCCTGGCGGGCCAACGCCGCCGTCTGGTGGACCGCGGTTTCCACCTGACGCTCGGATGAGATGCCGTTCGACATAAAGGCGAAGGCGAGGCGACCGCGCTCTTTCGATTCCGGCGACACGCGAATGCCGCGAAGTCCGGTAACAATGCGATCGCCCGCGTGGAGGTCGCGCAGACGACGGCAAGAGACGCGGCCCGCTGCGACGACGATCATGGCATCCATGCGCTGGTTCTCTGCCTCAATCCACTTGCCGGCGCGGCGGACAAAGGTACGGTGGTTCGTGGTTGAGTAAAAATCCTCGGGCGCGCAACAATCGCGCTCCACTTCTCGCAGCACGGCATCGCCCTCGTCGACGATGGCGCACCCGAACTCGTGGAGAGCCTGTAACAGACGGTGTATGGAATCTTCGTCCTCGGCCTCCACCTTGAGGCGGAGATAGGAAGGCTCGCTATTGGTGCGTCCGATGCGAAACTCTTCCACTTCAAAGCGGCCGTTGTATTCGACGACCTTATCGAAGATGTTCTCCATGATGTGGGAGTCGATCAGGTGGCCTTGGGCTTCGACCACTTCCTGAAAAGGCATATGAAAACCTATTGTAGCGGGCGGCTACCAAACGGCGCGTGGGTAGTGCCGCAAGATCGTTTCATCTGCTGTGATAAGCCGCGCGCCGGCGGCTTTGGCGTTGGCAACGATCAGACGGTCGAAGGGGTCATGCGTCCAGGCTTCGGCGAGGGCGTGATTGGCTATGGCGCGGAACGGGAGACCACAGATTTCGAGTCCGATATCGCTGGCAAGCGCGGATATCAACTTCTTTGCGGAGTTTCTTCGTTTGCCCACCTCATGAAGAACCTCCAATTCGAAAACGGCCGCCGCCGAAGCAACGGGCGTCCACTTCTCGATGGCGCGCCGGGCGGCCTTGCTGAGACGCTCGGCACGGCCTTCATAGAGCCAAATGAGAATGTGGGTATCGAGATGGACTATTTCGGTTCTGTCCATTCCTTAAGCCACTCTTTATGGCCGTCGCTCCTGAGCCAATCACTTTGGACGAGATCACCCGCATCCCCTACAAAGTCGAGACGCTTTTTGAGCCGCGACAGCTTCGAGGATTTCGTTTCGGGCACGATTCGCAGAATTACGCCCTTCCGAACCACCTCGACCGGGGTGCCAGTTTCGACTGCTTCGTCCAGGATGCGATAGATGTTCTCCCGAAGTTTAGAGGCCGTAATCATGGTATTTAGACTAGGACACGTACGTGCGCGAAGTATGTACGTACGTCTTCTCCTTTCGTACCGTCAGCGCAATCCGGTGATCTCTCTCTCAATTTCCATTCTCGGATTCAACAAGCGGAGATCAACCGGCTGTCCGCCGACGGACGCCGCAACCTTTCGTACGAGAGCCTCAAACCCGGCAAGCGCGCCGGACCGCTGCCAGGCGCCGTCGCCAAGGACGAATGAAATCGCGGTTGTGCTGTCTTTCGATAGCTCCACCGTGGCGCCCGAATCTACCAGGAAGCCATTGCTCTGGAGCGCATGGCCAAGACTCTCGGCTTCGGCTTTAGTGGCGCTCCCGAAATAGTAGACTTCATCGCGTGCGCCTACCATCACCTTGCCGATCACCAGCTCTTTGTGAACACCCCATTTCAAATCGCCGAGGCGCACCTGAATGGGATAACCGCCTACCGCGGCGGCGATGCGCCGCCCGATCTCTTCGAAACTTGCAACTGTGGGAGGGTGATTCCACGCGCCGTCGTTCAATACAAACGAAACGATTGTGCCGCTTGTGCCCTTCGACAGAAGCACTGCCGTTCCCCTGTTATTGAAGAAGCCGATGGCCTGCAGCGCGCGTCCCAACGATCTGGCGTCCTCTTCGGTTGCGGCGTGCGAATAGTAGACCTCGTCCGAGGTCCCTACGATAATCTTGGGAATACCCCGATGGGCTGAGGGGTGAAGGGCAGCATAGAGGATAGCCGCAAAAAGCGCGAGGCCAACAACGGAAGCCAGAATTATTGCGGCGGTCTTTCGTCCCCGGGCGACTGCGGATTCACGCGGCGGGAACACAAAGTTATTGATGATGTGAACAACAGGACAAGATTTCGGGAAGTTCCGATTTTTCCTCCGCAACAGAGTTCGTGCCGGAGGTAGTTGCGTTGGAGGCAAAATAGCGCTGCTCGGCGAGATTTTTGTAAAACGCGCCTGCTACCCCGGAGGCCAAGGGGCCACTTACGTTCTTCACAGGGCTGGTCAGCATCACAATTACTACCAATTGACGCGACCCAACTTCGGTGAAGGAGCCGAACCACCCCATGTGTACTCCAGCCCGGAAATCGGTACAGGTGCCGGTTTTGCCGAACAGTAATTCGTTCGCATCGTAATTGGCGCGGCGCGCTGTGCCGTAATCTACCGCTCCTCGCATGCCGACCTTAATATCTGCGATGCCGTTAGGCGCGATATCCAGGGTGCGCTTCACGCGCGGGGTGAACTGTTGAATCTCTTCATCGGTTCGCGGATATTGCAGATAGTAAAGCGTGCCGCCATTAGCGATGGAGGAAAGAATTCCGGCCAGTTCGAGCGGCGTCATCAGAAAGCCTACGCCGAAAGCGGTCATCAGGCCCATGCCGCCTGCCTTGGGCGGCGCGTCTGAGATCCACCCCGGCTGCTCACCTTCGATGTTGAGACCGGCCTTTTCTCCTATGCCCATCATCTGCGCATACTTGACTACGCGCTCGAAACCCAACCGCGTGCCAAGCGCCGAAAAATACTGGTTGTTCGACTTCGCCAGCGCCAGCGTCATGTTGTAGTTTGCGGAGCGGCCAAGGCGAAGGAACGTATCTTTATCGATTACATTCTCGGTGAGAGCGGCGAGGGAGGTGACTAACTTGATGGTGGAGCACGGAATGAAGCCGCTTTTGAGAGCGAGCTTCTGATTCACCATGGTGAGGACTCGGCCATTGCTCGGGTCGACCACGACCACGGTGCCAGCCTGATCGCCTATCGCGGCCACAGCGGCGCGCCGGATTACCAGGTCGTCGCCATCGGGGTTATCGCCATCCGTAGGATCGACAGCAGGGGCGTGTGGCAGCGGCCGCTTCCGAACGGTCTTCGCTACAGTTTTCGCTGATTTAGACGATTTCGATGTCTTGGAGGTTTTCTTGCGTGCCTTGGCGGCCGAAACACTTCCAGGAGAACTTTTCTGGGCGAACGCGCCAGCGGCGAGGAAAACAAGCACCGCACCAGTTAAAGCTGAAAAGGTGATCCTCTTCATCGTGTGTCGATCACATTATATTTTTACGAACTGTGCCATTGTATCAAAGCACGCGATACATATCAGAGTGAATTTCAACTCACATTTGCCCCTGCCTCAATAAGAGGTAGTACTACTCGTTACGAAGAGCAATCACCGGATCCACCCGCATAGCGCGCAGTGCCGGCACAACACAGGCTACAAAGCCCGTTAAGGCCAGAGCCGCTGTAACGGCGGCGTATGTCGCGGGGTCGGTCGCGCGAACTTCGAACAGTTGGGTACTCAACAAACGTCCAGCGCCATAGGCGATTACGATGCCGATCGCGACGCCGGCGCCGATGAGTGTGCCACCGTAAGCTAACACCAGCCGTACCACATCACCCCGCTGCGCCCCCAAGGCGACGCGGATCCCGATTTCCTGCGTGGCCTGAGTTACCGAATAGGCAAGCACGCCATAGATGCCAATCATCGCCAGAAGCAGCGCCAGCGCCGCAAATATAGTCATTAAGAGCATCCCGAAGCGGCGCTGGGAGAGCGAAGTTTCGACCAGGGAGTCGGCTGTGCCGACGGCGTCAAGCGGCAGTTCCGAATCGAGGCTGCGGAATTGGGCGCGCACACTCGAAATAAGGGACTCGGGATCGCCCGCGGTGCGCACCCCAAAATAAAGTGAATCGAAGACCGATTGCGATTCGGGTTGATAGATGGCCACGCGTCCCTTCGATTCGAGTTCTTCATCGCGTACGTCGCCCACAACTCCGACGATTTCGGACGGCTTTGCATCAGACCCGCCGACAAGCAGGCGCTGTCCGAGGGGATTCTCGTTGGCATAATACCGTTTCGCCATTGATTCACTGATGATGGCCGTGTGCTGAGCATTCGCGGCGTCCATCTTTGTGAAGTAGCGGCCGGCTTTAAGCGGGATACGCAAGGCCTCAAAGTAGCCGGGGGTCGCCGAGTAGTACATGGCGTTATCCTCCTGGCCGACTGGCTTGGGAGGTTTTCCCACTTGATAAAACGTCAGAATGTAATCGTTGCCCGCCAGTGGGAAAATACTCGCGGCTCCCGCGGAAGCTACGCCTGGTAGCGCGCGGATCTTGTCGAGAGCGCGGTCGAAGAAGGCGAGCTGCTGCTCGTCTTTGGGGTATTTCGCTTCGGGAAGATTGACCCGAAACGTGAGCACGCCATGCGGGTCGAACCCAGGGTCGACGGATGCGAGGCGGTAGAAGCTGCGCATAAGCAATCCGGCGCCGGAAAGCAAAACGAGCGCGAGCGCCACTTCACCCGCAACCAGCGAACTGCGCGTCATATTGCGCCGGAATCCCATGGAATTACCGCGCCCGCCCTCCCGCAGCGCGGATTGCAGATCGGACCGTGCCATTTGCATCGCGGGAGCGAGGCCAAACAGCAGGCCGGTAAAGATGCCGATAACGGCCGTGACCGCTACCGCGCGAAGATCGAGCGCAATCTCTGTGGCGCGCGGCAAAATGGCCGAATCGACGTGGGTCAGCAGACGCGTGCCGAGCCACGCCAGCGCTAAACCGAGCGCTGTACCGAATGCGGAAAGAACCAGACTTTCAGTAAGAAGCTGCCGGATAAGGCGGCCTTTCCCCGCGCCGAGCGCTCCTCGAATTCCGATCTCTTTGCGCCGGGAAGCGGAGCGCGAAAGCAGCAGGTTGGCCAAGTTTACGCAAGCGATCAGAAGCACGAACCCAACTGCCGCGAGGAGCGTGAGCATCATCGGACGTACGTGGCCAACTACGTTTTCCTGCAGGTCGATCAAGTGCGTATCCCAACCATGGTTGGAATCGGGATATGCCTGTTGCAAGCGGCGGGCTGTGGTATTGAGGTCGGCCGTCGCGCTTTCCAAAGTGACGCCGGGCTTCAGACGGCCGATACCGCTGAGATAGTGGCCGCCTCGCTGCTGCCAGTTCTTCTGATCCATAGTGAGGGGCCGCCAGATGTCGTTGCGGACGGGAAAGGCGAAATCCTTCGGCATCACACCGACTACGGCGTACATTTCGCCATTCAGCTTCATTTGCTGGCCCAATGCATCGCGCCCGCCCGCAAAGCGGCGCTGCCACAAGCCGTAGCTGAGTATCACGACATGATCGGCGCCCAGTTCGTTTTCTTCCTTCGTGAACGTGCGGCCGATCAACGGCTGTACATGTAACACATCGAAGAAATTTAAGCTCACGCGCGACGCTATCAGGCGTTCCGGCTCTTGAGCGCCCGCATAGTTCATGCTGGAGCCGCCTATCGCCGCGATGCCTGTGAACGAGTGATTCTCGTCGCGGTAGGTGATGTAGTTGCCGGGGGAAAGAGAAAACTGAGGGAATCCAGCTGCGAGATTGCGTTCCCGCACCAGGACCAACTGCTTCGCCTGGTAGAAATGCATCGGCTGCAGCAGCACCGAATTCACTACGGTGAAGATCGCGCTATTGGCGCCGATGCCAAGCGCTAGTGCAAGGATGGAAACGAACGCGAAACCCGGATTACGCGCGAGAGTGCGAAGCGCATAGCGAAGATCGTGGCCGGACATGAGGACCTCTCCTGTTCGACGCTGGCGTCTTCTTTAGGTTAGTTCAGGGGAAGGGACAGGCCGGGCGACCTGTCCCACAAGAACACTATTCGCCGAACTGAAGACGGGTCTTAGAACCGCCGAGTTCGATATCCTTCACGACATCCACATTACCGTCCTTATTGGCATCAACGCGGGTGGTGTCGAACTTCTTATCGGTGCTTTCGATCTTGACGGCGGTGGTGAACTGCTTGGAAGTCTCGACGAATGTGAAAGTGGCTTTGTCGCCTTCCACTTTCAATGTATATTGACCGGGCTTCAATTGCAGGTTCCCGACCTTGGTGGTGGAGGAAAGCGTCAATTCATAATTCTTGGCGAACGCAATGGTCAAGCTGCAGAGCGCGAGTATTCCAACGGTGAATAATTTTTTCATTTTGAAGTCTCTCTTATGGCCTTTTGGCAACGTGGCCAACTAGGGCGGATCAGTGTCCATGCCCTGCGATCGTTGGCTTCAATGGGTAGGCGAACCACGTGCGGCAGAGGTTACACCACCAGAACGATGGTGTTCACTGTTCCGTAATATTGGCGCCTGTTCTAAGGCGTTCGCGCACTTTACTGGGAACTTCTGAAGGATGTCTGATAGCGAGTACGTCAAAACCCGCGGCGTGCGCTGCGGCTATTCCGGCAGGGGAGTCTTCTACTACCAGCGGCGTCTTTGCTTTGAGAAGCCGCGCGGCCATAAGGTAAGGATCGGGTAGTGGTTTCAGGCCCCCGGCCTCTCTATCGCAAACCATTACATCGAAGTAATCGCGCAGGTGGACCGCTTGTAAGAGCGGTTCAATCTCAACGCGCGCGCTCGATGTCACCACCGCCAATTTGTAATTGCCTCGCAGTTCCGCGAGCAAACCGCCGAGCCCTGGATCGAACGGCGGTGACATCATGGTCCGCTCTCGGAACAGATCGCGCTTGGCCGGATACTGGGCCCACAGCTCATCCCAGTTGCGCGGAGGGTCCGATTGCGTTGCCATCATGCGGAGCATTTCGCGATCGTCTATGCCAAGGCAATGCTCGGTATAAAACTTCCATTCCAGATTGACGCCGAGAGGCTTCAGGACTTCGGCCCAGCAGGCGCAGTGCAGTGGTTCGCTATCGACTAACACGCCGTCGAAATCGAAAAGGATTGAATCGAACTGGTTCATTGGATTCCGTAAAGAGCGCGGGCGTTATCTCGAAGAACCATACGCGCAAGTTCCGAGGCGCGTGCACGCGTGATTTCGCCGTCGCGCATCATTCCGGTGAGCGCGATCGAAAGAGCCCGCCGCCCAGTCTGCGCCGCGATCCAACCCGATTCCTCCCAGCCCATTTCAGGAATGTAGGGATATGCGTCGGTAGCGAAGAGCACCTTTTCGGGCACGTATTCCAGCCACTCGCGAATGGTTTGCGCCAGCGCCGCAGGTGGCAAGGCGAGATCCTGCGCAGAGAAATCGAGGTACGCGTTGGGCTTGGTAAGCAGCGCCGTGATTTCGCGTGTGAACGGCCATCCGCCGTGCAGCATCACGAACTTCGTCTTTCGTAGTTCAGGGTCGTTGAGCGTCGGCTCGAGATTCATCGGATTGCCGCCGCCCACGTCGAAATATCCCCCGGCGCCTGCATTGGTGTGAATATGCACGGCCATACCAAGACGGCCGCACTCCATTGCTATGTAATGAAAAAGAAAATCCTGAAGAGGCTTGTAGGCAGCTGGATCGAGCGAGCGTGTGCTTGCGTAAATTCTTGCGGCGGAAGCCCGGTCGGCTTTATCGAATGCAAGCGATCGCAAGTAAGCGGCCTCGAACTTTTCGGCGACCGCGCCGCCCTGACGCTGCCTTTCGAGCGTGGGGGTGACGACCTGTGATAGGTACTCGTCAAGCGTCTTGGGAAGCGCGGAGAGTTTCGCGTCTTGTAAATATCGGGTGCGCAATTTGTCTTCGAGCGCAAAGAAAGCTTTGCGGTCTGAGTTGACGCCGAGCAAGGAGTTGTTCAAGGGAAAGATCAGCGCGTCGGCATAGGGAACCCACCGGAAACGCGACGACGGCATGCTCTCCCCGGGCCACATCTCCACGCGATTCGCGAGCATGATCTCGATACCCATCTGATCGAGCGCCCATGTGGGCCACGCGGTCCCCTTCTGGCCCATGAGCGATTGCTTGCGCGCCTGGTCGACGTGATCGGCCCCATACATTCCGCGCCATGCGGCGGCAATGGAGGGCGCGTTCGGACGCAGATTGACGGGATCGGACTGCGGCTCCATGTTGTCCACCGGCAACGCGTCAAAGAAGCGGTCGGGCGGCTCGCCCTGAGCGGTGAAGCGGACGGGATGGGCATGATTATCAATGGCGCGGATACGTTGGATCTCGGCGGAAAGATCGGGGTCGGCGGCCGGTGGCGCCTTTTGGTTGCATCCGGCAAGCGCCAGCAGGAAGACGGCGAGAAAGAATCGCATGCGACATCGCATGTAACTACGGTACGAACCGGTAGCCCACTCCATGCACAGTCAAAAAGTGCCGTGGCGTGTTCGGGTCGGGTTCGAGCTTTTGCCGCAGCTTGACTACATGCGCGTCCACCGTGCGTGTGTTAGGGAAAAATTCGTAACCCCAAACTGAATTCAGGATCATGTCGCGAGTCAGCGGCCTGTCCGCGTTCTGAATGAAATAGCACAGCAAGTTATACTCGGCCGGCGTGACCTTCAACTCTTCGCCTTTGCGGGTTACTATGCGCCGCTCGAAATCGACCTCGTTATCTGAGAAGTGCGCCACCTTGCGCGCATCGGGGGAACTACGGCGGAGTACGGCGCGAATTCGCGCCATAAGCTCGCGCGTACCGAACGGTTTCACCACGTAATCGTCCGCGCCGATTTCTAGTAATAGTACTTTATCTAATTCGTCACCCATCGCGCTGAGTACGATTATGGGCGTCTTCACGTGAGCCGAGCGAAGTTGCTTGCAAATCTCCGTGCCACTCATTCCAGGCAGGCGTAAATCCACTAAAACAAGGTCGGGTTTCAGCGTAACGGCCTTTTCGAAACCAGCGCGTCCATCCCCCGTAAGTACTGCCCTGAAGCCCTCCTGTTCTACCATTACTCCAATGGTGTCGCGCAAGCTTTCGTCGTCATCGATTACGAGAATAGTTTGCATTTGAGGTAGTATTGATTTTAGCGAATCTACGGGACTTGCTTCTTTCTAATCGGAGTAAATTCATTCTATGCGCGTCACAGTCATCGGAACGGGCTACGTCGGAACAGTTACGGGAGCCTGCCTATCTTACCTCGGTCACCACGTTTCATGCGTCGACACGGACGAAGCCAAGATTGCGAAGTTGAAACGGGGCGAGTCGCCCATCTACGAACCATACCTGGAATCCATTATCGCCGCTGCGTCGGCGCGCGGTGGAATTGAATTCACCACCGATCTCGGGCCGGCAGCCGCGGCAAGTGACGTTATCTTCATAGCAGTCGGGACTCCGCCCATGCCAAACGGCGAGCCCAACCTCGCGTATCTGGAAGCTGCGGCCCGCGGAATCGGCGCGGCAATCGGCAATGCCGAGGATCGCTCGCAGTTTCGCGTGGTAGTGAACAAATCGACTGTACCTGTGGGATCCGGAAATCTGGTGGAAACGCTGGTGCGCGAAGGAATGGGCGAGGCCGGGACAAGCGAAGGACGGCACGATGTTCGTTTCGGCGTCGCCAGCAACCCGGAGTTCCTGCGCGAAGGCAATGCCATTGCGGATTCGCTTTATCCGGACCGCATTGTAGTAGGGGCGTCCGACGCGCAGACGTTGACCGCCATGCGGGAACTCTACGCGCCCATCGTGAACCAATCGTTTGAGGCGCCGGAGGGAGTGCCGCGTCCAGAATCGATGACGTCGGCGCCGATGGTTGAGACTTCATTGACTAGCGCCGAAACCATCAAATACGCTGCCAACGCCTTCCTTGCAATGAAGATCGGCTTCGCCAACGAAATCGCCAACATCTGCGAGCGCGTGGGTGCGGAAGCGCCGGAAGTTATGCGGGGCATCGGTCTCGATACGCGCATCGGTTCAAAGTTCCTTAACGCGGGCGTGGGTTGGGGCGGCAGCTGCTTCGGCAAAGACGTCAACGCCCTGATACACACGGCCCGCGAGTATGGATACGAGAGCCGACTGTTGGCTGCATCGCTCGAAGTCAATGCCGCACAGCGCCTGATCGCCATTCAGAAGCTGCAAGAGAAGCTCTATATTCTCAAGGGCCGCACCATTGCCGTGCTCGGCCTGGCATTCAAACCGGATACCGACGATTTGCGTGATGCGCCCAGCCTGCACATGATCGAGAGGTTATTGCAGCTCGGCTCGCGCGTTAAGGCGTACGATCCAATTGCAATGGATGCCTGCCGCGCCCAGTATGCGGGGATCAAGATCAAGTATTGCGATTCCGCGCTTGAATGCGCGCGCGAAGCCGACGCGCTGGTAGTGGTGACGGAGTGGACCGAGTTCCGTCAACTTGATCTGAAAAAGCTCGCGGGCGTTATGAACACGGCGGTTTTAATCGACGGGCGCAACATCTTCAATCCGGACGACGCGCTGGCCGCTGGCTTTAACTACGCCGGTATCGGCCGCCGTTTGCGGGGAGCCCCGGCCAAGCGCGAAACGGCGAACACAATCTGACATGCCGTTCGAACGGGTCTGCGCGCTCGCGGAACTGCCCTCGAACTCGGTTTTGGAAGCGGTAGTGCGTAATGAGGCATATGCCATCTGTAACGTGAACGGCGAGATCACGGTGCTCTATGGCGTTTGCCCCCATGCCGGCGGGCCATTGGGACAGGGTCAAATCGGCTCCTCCGGACGCCTCATCTGTCCGTATCACATGTGGGAGTTCGATTGCGCGACCGGTAAGAGCGCCTTCGTTTCCTCAATGCGAGTTCCCACTTACCCCGTAAAGGTGGAAGGCGAAGAGGTATTCGCCGATCTTCCATAAGGCGATGCCTGAGCTGCCAGAGGTCGAAACCGTTACGCGGTCCATCGCGCCGCTGGTAGGCCGGCGCATCGTGTCCGCGGAATTTACTTGTCTGCGCATACTGCGCGGCGGCAATCCCGACCGAATGTCGACTGCGCTCGCCGGAAAGAAGATCGCCGGCGTAAAGCGCTACGGGAAGTTTATTGTAGTCACCTTGGGCGGGGGCGGATACCTTACCCTTCATCTGGGAATGACAGGGCGCCTGCTTCTGGGTGGAGAGACGGGCAAGCACACGCATGCCGTGTTTACGCTGGATCGCGGCATGCTTCTATATGATGACAGCCGCCAGTTCGGCTGCATTGAATATTCCGATGATTTTCCCATGCGCGTGGCGCGCCTGGGACCGGAGCCGCTCGAGATTAGCGTGGACGATTTTATGGCCGCGCTGAAGCGCCGCAAGACCAGCGTGAAGGCTCTGCTGCTCAATCAAGTATTCCTGCGTGGAGTGGGGAACATCTACGCGGATGAGGCGCTTTTCCGCGCCGGCATTCATCCCAAGGCGATTGCGTCGCGACTGCGCGCGGGCCGGGCACGCGCTTTGCATGCGGCGATTGTGCAGGTGCTGACGGAAGCGATTGAGGCAGGCGGCTCTTCCATCTCCGACTATGTCGATGCGCAAGGCCGCAAAGGCTTCTTCCAATTTCAACACCGCGTCTATCAACGCACCGGCGAACCATGCGTAACATGCGGCGCGCCAGTAAAGAGGCTTCTGGTCGCGCAACGCTCATCGCATTTCTGTCCGCGGTGCCAGAAAAGTTAACGGCAACCCATTTGAAACCGTGTGCGGATTCACTGCGTCATCTGGTGCAAGGGCCTATTTGGGTCCACTGCTGTTTGTTTTCATGGATAATTGATTAAGTCGAATTCCGTTTTTAAAGAGGAGAAATCTCAAGTGAAGCTTCTTCGCCGCTACCTTCCGCTGGTTCTCGCCGGCGCTTTTTTAGTACCCTTTGCCAGCGCGCAAAGCACGTTCGATGTCAATATTGGCTTTGGGGCTGTACAGGATTCGGCGGCTAAGACCGGCGTCGACAATACCACTCTGTTGGGCTGCGCCATTGGTTCGAGCACGACCTGCGTTTCTACGCCCAGTCTCAGCGGATTCATGCTGGGCTTCGGCGGCAACCTGATGCTTTGGAAGCGATTCGGAGTAGGCGCCGAAGTTAGCCTGGAGCCGGGCAAACAGAATTATCTTAATTTGCCGGTTGCCGGCACCGGTCTTTCCTCAGATGAAATTCAATCGCGTGCCACGTTCTATGACTTCAACGGGATTTTTGTGCCTGTAAAGTCCAAGAAAGCTTCCCTGCAACTTTCGGGCGGCATCGGCGGCATGAACCTCAAGTTCTATGAAAACCAAAGCGCTACCACCGCGCTTACGGGCAATCAGAACTATAACCAGTATTTCGCCAGCGCAAACCATTTCCAGCTACACGGTGGAGCGGGCGTGCAGATTTATCTGACCGACCATTTCTTCGTGCGTCCGCAGTTTGACGTGCACTACGTCCACAACCTGTCGCAATACGGACGCAGCACGCCCATTGAGGCGAAGGTTTGGGTGGGCTACAGCTTCGGCGGGCAGTAAGACGAGTGCGCGTTTCTGGGGTCTGTGCGGGGGCTTTGACAAAAGCTACTGCGCAGCCGCCCCCGGGGGCGCATCGGCTTGCGTAGAGCCCGTGCTGGTGAGATCGTCCATCTTCACTGGCGGGTTATAGTACAGAATTCTCTGGCAATTCTCGCAGCTCATTACTTCGGTACTGCGCTTCAAATCCTGAAAGAATTGCAGCCGTAAAGTGAGATTGCAGGCACTGCATCGTCCCTCCAGCACCTCAGCGATTGCCACGCCTTTGCGCGCCTTACGCGTCCGTTCGTAGCGATCGTAAACCGTGCGCGACATGCTACCCACAATGGACGCCCGTTCCGTTTGCAATTCCTGCGATCCGCGTTCATCTACGGCTGTGCGTTCGCGAGCCTGCTGTTTTTCAACGTCGACTTCCGCCTTCTCCACTTTGAGTGCGGCCTCGGCAGCTTTGACATTCTTATCCAACGGTTCGGACTCGCCCATTAACTCGAGAATACGATCCTCGAAGCGGCGAATCTCATTCTGACAGAAATCGATCTCGTTTTGAAAGGCACGATACTGGTCGTTGGTTTTCGCCTGGAGCATCTGATCTTTCAGTTTTGAGATCTTTTGCTCTTGCGTTTGGATCTCGATTTCGCTCTGCTTCCGCTCTTTCTGATTGGCGGCCAAAGCGGCGCGGTCGGCTTCGAGCTTTCGCTCATGAGAACCTAATTTTTTTTCGATCTCTGCGATGTGCTTGGGGAGCGTCGCAATTTCACGAGCCAAAACCACTAAGCGATTATCAATTTCCTGGAGGCGGACGGCTAACTTCAGGTCGGGAAACATTCCTCATTGCAGTGTAGCATGCGTCGTCCTACGATTCCGTTTGGCCGCTTTGTGCCACCATAGCTTTGATGGCTTTCCGCGGCGTTGATTATTTCTCCATCGATTCGCTTTTCAGCGAGCAGGAACTGCTCGTGCGGCAGACCGCCCGCCGTTTCACCGATGAACGTATCGCGCCTGTTATCCGCGATTGCTTCCGTGACGCGCGCTTTCCTTCCGAACTGATCCCTGAAATGGCCGAACTCGGTTTCTTCGGCGCGAATCTCGAAGGCTACGGCTGCGCCGGCATGAACCACACCGAGTACGGCCTGATCATGCAGGAGATTGAACGCGGCGATTCCGGTCTCCGCAGCTTCGTGTCCGTGCAGGGCGCGCTTGTGATGTACCCGATTTATACTTACGGCTCCGACGCCCAGAAGAATCATTGGCTGCCGCGCCTCCAAAAGGGCCAATCGATCGGCTGCTTCGGCTTGACGGAGCCCGATTTCGGCTCAAACCCGGCGGGCATGCGCACGAGCGCGCGACGCGATGGCGATGGCTGGATACTGAACGGCGAAAAGACATGGATCACCAATGGCGGCGTCGCCGATATTGCTATCGTCTGGGCGCGTACCCAAGACGGCATCGAAGGGTTCCTGGTGGAACGAGGAACGCCAGGTTTCTCCACGTCCGACATTCACGGTAAATGGTCGATGCGAGCTTCGGTGACGTCGAGCCTTGCCTTTGCCGATTGCCGCGTACCCGAATCCAACCGCCTCCCGAACGCCCCCGGCCTCAAAGCTCCGCTCTCGTGCCTCTCGCAGGCGCGCTACGGGATCGGCTGGGGCGTCATCGGCGCCGCGATGGATTGCTATGAGACGGCGCGATCCTATTCCGTAACGCGCAAGCAATTCGACGATCGACCCATCGCATCCCACCAACTGGTGCAGGAGAAATTGGCGTGGATGATTACTGAAATTACCAAGTCGCAATTACTCGCGATTCAGGCCGGACGCCTCAAGGAGCGCGGTAAGCTCGAGCCCGCGCACATCTCCATGCTCAAGCGCAATAACGTCGCGATCGCGCTTGATTGCGCGCGTCTTAGCCGCGACCTGTTGGGAGCCAACGGCATCACCGACGAGTACTCCATCATGCGGCACATGTGCAATCTGGAAACGGTGAAGACTTATGAAGGCACCGACCATATCCACGCGCTTGTTATCGGAGAAAAAGTGACAGGGGTACCAGCGTACCGCTAGCTCAAAATTCCACAGGCCATTCCGGCGCCCGGCTCCGCACTCACTCTCCAGTCCTCAGCCAACAACGCAGCACTTCGGCCACGCTCCATGCCTGGGCGATGCAGCCGCGCGGCGTGTATGGAGGCTCCGCGTCGAAAATTTCGCTGATGGAGCCAACGCATTGCTCGTTCAAGTGGGGGCCGAAGCCTTCCAGAAGCTTGCGCGCATCGCCCTTTTGGCCAGGATGCAATTTCAGCCACGCATCCACGTAAGGCCCGATAAGCCACGCCCAAACGGTGCCCTGATGATAGGCAGCGTCGCGCGAACGCAGGTCGCCATAATACTTTGCCTTGAAATCCGGACTGCCCGGCGCAAGCGACCGTAACCCAACGGGCGTTAGCAGACGCTCGGCAACTACATTCATCACTTGGGCCCAACGCGACTCATCGAGCACTGGATTATCAAGCGAAATAGCGATCACCTGGTTGGGCCGGCAAGAGGCGTCATTGCCACCTCCTTCGGCGTCCACTACGTCGAAAAGATATCCGCCATCCTCGTACCAGAAGCGGCGGTTGAACGACGCGTATGTGCGGGTCGCAATGGCGCCGATCTCATCCGCGCGTGGATGGTTCTCCACCTCACGCAACCACTTTTCCAGAAGCCGCAACGCGTTGTACCAAAGCGCATTGATCTCGACGGCCTTTCCGCGGCGTGGCGTGACCACCCAGTTATCGACTTTGGCGTCCATCCAGGTTAGCTGATATCCCTCCGCGCCTTGCCGCAGCAGAGCGTCTTCGGGGTCCATGCCGATGCCAAAACACGTGCCGTGGATATGATGGTCTATCACATCCAATAGCTTGGGGAGCAGCATGCGAAGCGTCGTGCGATCGCCAGTGAGTTCCACATATCGATGGATCGCATGAAAGAACCACATGGTGGCATCCGCCGTATGGTAGAGCCCTTCCTTCTTCCCCTCCGGGAACATATTGGGGATGAGGCCATCGCGAATGTAATAAGCAAACGTGCGCAGAATCCAGCCGGCCTCGTTCTTCCGTCCGGTGGATAGGGTGAGGCCCTCGAGGCTGATCATGGTATCGCGGCCCCAATCCGTGAACCAGTGATAGCCAGCGATCACACTGCGAATCTCGTCGCCCGAGGCGCGCGCCCGCGCGGCATCCTCCACGCGACCAACCGGCGTAATGAGAAATTGATCGGCGGCAAGCGTCAGCTCTGCGCCGAGGCTCTCGCGTGCGGCCATGGGCGCGGCGGCTATAAGGAGCGCGCGTCGATTCAATTCGGCTTGATATGCCTCGGCCGGACTCAATGCGTGGACAAGCTCCCAGAGCTCGGTGGATGCAATCAGCGTGATGGAATCGCCCACGCCCAAGTCAGAGCGGAAGTAACCCGGACTCCAAAGCGATCCGCGCCAATCGTAGCCGCGGCTGCGCTCAGTGGCGTAGGGCACGGACTGCGTCTCTTTGCGATCGAAGGTAAAAGCCGCCGAAGGGCCGCGCGCGCGCAGCCGGAGCGTCGGGAGATCGGCATTGGCCGTAATCTCAAACTGATCGTCGCAGACCGTAAGCACATACTTCTGGAGATTGTCCGTACTGACCGGCTCGTCGTGCCCGCGGAAATGAATAGCCGGCCGCAGGCCCAGCCGTAAACATCCCTTGCCGGCAAGGAGCCGATAAGTCACGTGAACCGTGTTCTGCCGGTAGATCATCAACAGGCGCTTTTCGAGCGTGAATCCGTCGATGTCATAGCGCCACACCGGCAGGCCGGCCTCGACGCGAAACTCCGTCGCCGCGAGCGTACTTTCGGGAGGAACGCCGGCCAGCTCTTCCGCGCCGGTATAGACCACGCGACGATCGGGAAGCCGAAGGCGCTCGGAGAGCCCATTCAGCACCATCATGCGACCCAATGGATTGGGAAGCGCGGCGATGAGAAGGCCGTGGTAGCGGCGCGTGATGGCGCCGCTAACGGTGCCTGACGCATAGCCCCCGAGACCATTTGTCACCAGCCATTCTTCGTTGAGATGCGGGTCTGCCTCAGGATCTTTGAGCGCGCGGCGGGGCAGGACGCGGGCAAGCGGGGCAGCTAATCCCATGGGTTAACTCCGTTGTTGGGCATGAGGGCCATGGCGGATTCGGCAGGTAGACGCCAGTTGTCCGGTCCTTCCGGCGGAGGCGATCCGCAGCCGCCGTAACTCGGATCTTCGCTAGACCACTGCGTCGTCCATAAACGCCCTAGGGGTGGCGCCAGCAGAGGTTCGGGCGCAATATCAAGACGAAGATCCGGGCCTAGATTGATCAGAAGAAGACGGTCGTCGCCATCTTGACCAAAAAATCGAAGCACGAAAGCCTCGTCGGCAAGAACTGCGCCTTCCACCGCTGAATTGACGCCGAAGACGGGATCTTGATGGCGCAATCGAAGAAGATCTTTGTGGAGGCGATAGATGGGAGCATGCCGTTCCCGTTCGGAGAAATCCAGCTTGCTACGTTGGAAGGTTTCCGGATCTCCGGGGTCAAGGTGATAGCGGCGCATTTCGGGCTGGGCGAGGCTCGGAAATTGTGAGAGAAACTGCACGCGGCCTTCGCGGACCAACCGGCGTAATTCGTCGTTGTGGTCGGCGAAATAACAGAAGGGGCTTGAAGACGCAAACTCTTGCCCTTGAAAGAGCATTGGCGTGCCCGGGGCCAGCAGCAGGAAGGCTGTAATGGCCTTAAGGCGTCCGGGGCTTACGGTTCGCCCCAACCGATCGCCCCGGCCCGAATTGGCGACTTGATCGTGATTTTCGATATATGTGATGAATTGCCAAGCCTGCATGCCCCAAGTGGGTTCGCCGCGCCGCTTGGATTGCCACTTGTAGCGCTGGCCTTGATACAGGTAACCATACTTGACGGCTGAGATCAGTTCCTGCGGCCGGCCAGCATAATCGGTGTAATAAGCTTCGCGCCTGCCAGTTATTGCTACCAGAGCGCTATGGTGAAAATCGTCGTTCCAAAGGCCGTCTAGTCCGCAGCCCCCTTCCGAGACCGGTCTTGCGAGATGCGATTCCTGGCTCTCATTTTCGGCGACGAGGAAGACCTTGCGCTTGCCCGCGGCAGCGCGCATCTTTTCCGCAAGCTCGGTTATTATGTTCTTCGGAGAGGAATCGAAGATCTGCTGCGTCGCGTCCAGACGCAAGCCGTCCAAATGATATTCTTCGGCCCAATATATACCGTTTGTAATTACTAATTCGCGCATAGGCGCGGCGTCCTCGCCATCGAAATTGAGCGCCTCGCCCCATTCATTGTCGTAGCGCGACGTAAAGTAGTCTTCGGCGAATTCCTTGAGATAATTGCCTTCCGGTCCGAGATGATTGTAGACCACATCGAGGATCACGCCCATGCCGAGACGATGCGCCTCGTCGACGAAGGCGCGGAAGTCGTCCGGCCGGCCGTAAATGGCCACAGGCGCGAACCACAGCACGCCGTCATAGCCCCATCCGAAGCGTCCGGCAAAGTCGGCTACCGGCATGACTTCAAGGACTGTGATTCCGATATCGGCCAGCTCGGAAAGCTCGTTGCGGGCGGCTTGCCACGTACCTTCGCGTGTGAACGTGCCGATGTGCATCTCGTAAATTACTTGGCCCTCGAGCGATACGCCGGGCCATTCGGCATCGCTCCACACGAACGTAGAAGCGTCAACAACCTGCGATGCGTCATGCGGACCTTCAGGCTGAAAGCGGGAAGCCGGATCGGGAAAAAGGCCCGCGCCGTCCAGTCGGAAGCGATAGCGTAAGTCCGCTCTCGCATCCGGAATCAGTCCCGCGAAATAACCCGGTTCTTCGCGTTGGAGTGGAACGGCCGTGTCATCGCCGTTCAATACCACCTCGATGCGGCGGCGCTTCGGCGCCCACACGCGAAAGTGGACGCCTTCAGGCGTCACCTCAGCTCCGATTGGGTAGCGGCGCCGCATCGGGCTAGTCCGTCAGTTCCTGCAATATCGCAGTACTTCGCGCGTTCAATTCGTAGGGCTCACCTGCCTTCACGATAGGCTTTTCCTCACGGCAAGGCTGCGCGGAATCGATGGCGACCTCCCAAGCCGTGCCTTCTTCACTGGGCATGTAGAAACGGATCGGCTCGGTGTGGGGATTGAGCAGAATTAAATAAGTCTCGTCGCGGATCGGCTCGCCCATACCGTTGACATCGTCGAGCGTCCGGCCATTCAAGCGCAGACCGATACAGCGCACCCACCCCGCGTGCCACTCCTCGGGCGCCATTTCGTTTCCGTCGGGACGCAGCCAGACGATATCCTTCTCATGCCGGCCGTCAACGTCGCGGTCCGGCGTCTCACCAGGAGAGATGCCGCGGTCCTGGAAAAACTTCCGCCGGTGCAGATTTGGGTGCTGGCGACGCATCTCCACCAGCTTGGCCGTGAAGGCGTAGAGCGATTTAGCGCGGTCATCGAGATTCCAGTTGAACCAGCTTACGGGATTATCCTGCGCGTACGCATTGTTATTTCCGCCTTGTGTGCGGCCGATTTCATCACCGCCGCAAATCATAGGTACTCCTTGCGAGCATAACAAGGTCAACAGGAGATTCCTTTTCTGGCGCTCGCGCGTCTCAATAATTTCGGCATTGTCGGTGGGACCTTCGACCCCATAGTTAAAGGAGTGATTGTCATTCGTACCGTCGCGGCCGTCCTCGCCATTGGCTTCGTTGTGTTTTCCGTCGTAACTTAATAAATCGTTTAGCGTAAAGCCATCGTGCGCGGTGACGAAATTGATGCTGGCGCTGGGGTGGCGCCCATCGCGCTGGTAGAGATCGCTCGAACCGGTGAGACGATAACCAAGCTCGGCGAGCTGTCCGTCGTCGCCCTTCCAATACCGCCGCACGACATCGCGGTATCTACCATTCCATTCCGCCCACAACGGCGGGAACTTACCTACCTGATAACCGCCCTCGCCGACATCCCAGGGCTCAGCAATGAGTTTGACCTGCGAAATCACGGGGTCTTGATTGATGATGTCGAAGAAAGCCGAAAGACGATCGACGTCATGCAGCTCACGCGCCAAGGCGGAAGCTAGATCGAATCGGAAACCATCGACATGCATTTCCTGCACCCAGTACCGCAGACTATCCATAATTAGCTTCAGTACTTGGGGATGGCGTACGTTGAGGGTGTTGCCGGTGCCCGTGTAATCCATATAATAACGGGCATTATCGTTGACGAGGCGGTAATAAGTACTATTGTCGATGCCTTTGAAACTTAGCGTAGGACCGAGATGGTTCCCCTCAGCGGTATGGTTATAAACTACGTCGAGAATTACCTCGATCCCCGCGCGGTGCAGGGCTTTTACCATGTTCTTAAATTCGCCGATCTGCTCGCCCCGGTCCCCCGAAGAACAGTAACGCGCGTCGGGGGAAAAAAAATTGATGGAGTTATATCCCCAATAATTGCGCAAGCCGCGATCGAGCAGGTGTTTATCGTCGATGAATTCGTGGACGGGCATGAGCTCGACGGCAGTAATACCAAGCTTTCTCAGATACTCGACCGCGACGGGATGCGCGACGCCGGCATAGGTTCCGCGGAGTTCTTCGGGTATCTCGGGATGCTGCGCGGTGAATCCCTTGACGTGCAGTTCGTAAAGGACCGAATCGTGTACCGGTACACTCGGCGGCCGGTCGTTTTCCCAATCGAAATGGGACGTGGTGACGACAGATTTCGGAACGCCCCATGCGTCGTCCTGCTCGTCGAACGAGAGATCCTCGCCAGGGTCGCCCAGTTTGTATCCGAATACGGGCGCATCCCAGTTAAGGCGGCCGGCGAGGGCCTTGGCGTAGGGGTCAATCAGCAGTTTTGCTGGATTGCATCGGTCGCCATTCGGGGGATTGTATGGGCCATGCATCCGATATCCGTACAACTGACCGAGCTTGACGCCAGGTAAGAAGCAATGCCACGCGTAGCCAGTGCATTCCCGAATCATGACGCATTCCGACGCCTTGGAATTAACCTCATCAAACAAGCAGAGCTCGACCGAAGTTGCCTTCTCTGAATAGACGGAAAAATTTACTCCCGTCCCATCCCATGTGGCGCCTTGTGGGTACGGCTTTCCGGGCAAAATGTTTCGTGGCATGGTATAGGCAGGCTCTTACGCTCCTCAAGGTAGCAAGCTAGGGGCCCGAAAGCCGTACGCTCGTTCACGTTTATACAATTGAGTGCAATTTCGCGCAGTTATTGCAAAGAGCTACTTCAGCGCAGGAATTCGGTCGCGGACCGGCGCCAAGGCCGGAAAATCCGTGAACGGCTGTGTCTGATACCAATAAGCGACGGAATAGAAGCAATCGGCGCGATCGTTGGCGTGACCGTGTTCCATAGTGTGAGACAAGGATTTCGAGAACGTTACAGGATTATCCGCATGCCAGCGATAGAGGCAGTATCTTCCGCCCGCAAGTTCCGGCGCGACGATAAAGGGCGCGCCGTTGTATAAATGCGCGAAAGGCGAGGCGCCATCGCGCCCACCGAAATCCCAGGCTCCGTTAAAGTAATCTTCGGAACCGGTGCCTGTGATGACCGGCGCCGCATCGCTATCCACGAAGATCATATCATCGCCCTCGCCCATCCATCCATCGCGATTCTGCAGGACGCCGAGGGTGACGCCCATCAAGTGGCCAGACCCGCGCGTTTCCATGTAGACGTAGTTTTTCCGGCCATCGAGATTGATCTTCGGCGCACCGGCAGCAAACTGGGCCGCGGTGTTGGGCGCCTGCTGGCGATATTGCGCGTGAAAGTAAAGCGCGCGCTCAGGCAGGGTCGGGACCAACTGGTAATCGATATTGGAGTAAAAGGCGCCGACGCGTTGCGCGCCTTCATTGGTCACTGTAATGCGCGCCGACCGGCGGAAGGGCATGGCGAAGTAACAGTTCAGCGCTTTCACGGAAGAGCAATTCAGGAAGGCCGACTGATAAACGAAGTACTGGCCAAGGTTGAGGCCGAAGAAATCGCCGACGGGAGCCTCGACGCTGGGCTTGGCCGCGCCGTCCCAGTACATGCGCAGCACCAATTCCTTTAGGTGTTGGCCGCTCTGCGCCGAAATGGTGAACCAGATGTGGGTGACGACGCCTGGACCGTTGGCGGCGAAGACCTCGTGAGTATCATTGGGTTCAATCACCCAGCGATCGGCGTTGCCGCCGGTGCGGTCGTAGCTCGATTGCTTCAGCGAACGGTAATCTTGCGCCAGCGCATACTCGGGCAATGCGAGAGTCCCTGCCGCACTCCCTTGTGGCGATGGTTCTGCATTTAGCGTGGATGCCGCCCCGAATGCGGCGAGCCTTCCAATAAACTCTCTGCGAGGTCGCATACTCAACTCCTCAAGCGCATCATCAAGTATCCACCCGCCAGCGCAAAAATCAAATCCGGCGCCCAGGCCGCCATCACCGGCAGCAGCAAATTGACCTCACCCAGTTTTTCGAACAGGGTGCCGAGAGCGAGATAAGAGATCGCAATCAGGATACTAATGCCGATTCCCGCCATGGCTCCGCGACTGCCCACCATGAAACCAAACGGGGCCGCAATCAAAGCCATAATGATGGCAAAGACTGGCACCGCAAATTTGCGGTAGAACTGCACCTGCAGCTTGGTGGTATTGAATCCGCTCTGCGCCAGGTCGGCTATGTAGTGCTCCAATTGCAGGAAGTTCATCTGCTTATCCTGAGTCACTTCCTTTACGAAATAATCGGGCGGCTCGGTGAGATCGGGGAAACTTGCAGGATGCAAAGGTCCGCGGAAGGCGGTATAGGTCTTTTCGTCCGCCCCTTGGAAATAAGCGCTCCACCCGTTTTCGAAGACCCAGGTTTTGAGGGTCGGATTCCAACGGGCGCGCTCGGCAACGATTTCGTGCTTGAGACGGAAGGACGCCGGGTCGAGTTCGAAGACATTGACCTCTTCCATCATACGTTCGGCTGAGTCGAAGTACTTGTAATAGTAAATGCGCGAGCCAAAGCCCTTTTTCCACTTATGGTCGGGACGGAGCCAGCTTTGCTTTGGCTTGCCCTTGATTTCATCGCGCAATGCCTCCTGGCGCCGATTGGCGGCCGGCACATAGTAGTAGTCAAAGGTCAAAAGACTCCCGCTCAAAATGACGCAGGCGACGATCAGGGGGAGTGCCAGTCGATAAAGGCTTACGCCGCAAGCTTTGAACGCAGTGATTTCGTTCTGCTTGCTCATGACGCCAAGCGTCAGCAGGACGGCGACCAAGACGCTGATTGGCGCCATATCGTAAATCAACTTAGGACTGAGAAAAAACAGGTACGTCAACATGGTGACCAGGTTGCTGTTGCGCACCATGTCGCCCATCAGTTCGACGAAGTTATAGATGAGAATCAGCGAGACAAAACTCAAAAGTAGAAGGGCGAAATAGAACAGGAAGCTGGACAGAATGTGCGTATCCACAATCTGCGGCACAAGCGGCAGGCGCCAACCGGTCGCGACACCCTGCTCCGACGGAGCGGCCTTTGATTTGACCGCGCCCCATAAGCGCGCGAAGCCATCCTTGACGTAGCTGATCACGTCCCGATCGCCGGGCAGTTCGAGACGAAGTAGAAAGAATAGACCCACCAAGCCCAGCACCACATTCGGAATCCAGAGCGCCACGTGTGCGGGCAGCGTCCGCTGACGGGCAAGATTGACCAAGGAAACGAACGACATGTAATAACAGAAAAAGGCCAGGAAGATCGCATTGACATAGGCGGCTGATTTACCGCCCTTGCGCGTCGTTACTCCCAGTGGAATGCCAACCATGGCCAGTACGAAGCAGGCTAGCGGCAGCGCAAAACGCTTGTGCAGCTCGATCTTGTTTTCGAGCCAATCTGGGCCGCGGTAATGCATGAGCTCACGAGTGCCCATGGCGGCGCCGTGCAGGGATTCCTGGCTGGGCGGCTGAGCATCGAGCGCCTGAAGACTACGCTCGGAAGAGGAATCGTTAGCGACGCCATCTTTGCTCATTTCGTGCGTAGCCGATTCACGCATGGTGAGCTGTATACGATTGTGGCCCGCATCGGATACGGCAATGGCTTCTCGCGCTACCGTGACCATGGGGCCGTCGGCTTTGTCCTTTAGACCCGAGGCGCGCTGCCCCGGGGGTGTGACATCGGCGATGAAGACCGGTTTCCAGACCACGATCGAGCCGGGCTTCATGTCGCCGATGTAGAGAATGTGATTGGGAAAGTCCTCGTCGAAAACGCGCGGCTCAATCTCGGCCGAAAGCTGGGTGGCCTTGATCTGGTTCAGAATACGCGTGCTCTCGATGGCTGCCATGGGAGTGAGCTTGAGAGAGGCGTAGGCGGCCACTCCAACACCGAGCGTGGCGAAGAACAGAACAGGCGCGATCACCTTGCGGCTGGAAACTCCGGCCGCGCGCATGGCGATGATCTCGCCATCGCTCGAGAGGCGCCCCAGGCCAATGAGAATTCCCACCAACACACCGAAAGGAATCGTGAGCGGCAGCAGGGGAGGAATGGCCCACGCGAAGAGCGGCGCGACAGTCGCAAATTTCGCGTTGCTGCCAACCAACACTTCAAAAAGACGGTCGGCCTTCTGCAGGAACGTAACGAAGGTCGCGAGGATGGTTCCCAACAGTGAGCTGATGAGGATCTCGCGAAATACGTACCGGCCTAGGATTCGCACCCGAAATCCTAGTGTTTCACAAAGTCGGGCGGCGGCACCACGGGCAACTTCGGCATTTCCTCTTCAGCGGGATGCAGCTCAAGATCGTCCACAATGAGAGACGGAGCAACCACGGAGACTTCAGCCGTGAAACTGCCACCTCCCAGGAGCGCGAAGGGCGCGCCGTTTTCCATGTATTCGAGCGTGACGTTGTCATCGCCCACGGCGACGATATCTTTGAGCGATTTGCCAGCAAAACCACGGAAGCGCTCCCCGCGAATCAGCTCTTCATGGCCATCCGGGAAAACCTTGTAGGCGAGAATCGGCGGGCTCACGGCGTGGCCCGAGCCTTGCGAGGCCGCCAGGATATGGCGCGCTTCATCAATCGCAGCCGAGGAAGGGAAATCCATCTTGCGGATAATGACGCAGTAAGGCTTGCTTCGCGCCTGGCACAGGTCGATGAACTTCTTCTTGAGATCGGCGGCCGGGGTCGTCTCGGTCGCTTTGACAAAGAGGTTGCTGATGGTGGGCGTCTCGGCGCCAAAGCTGCCGGGCAAACGCGCGCGGCCATTGGACGCGGAATATCCCTTTACTGGTTGGCGCGTAAGCAGATAGTTCTTGAGCACGCCCTTTTCGACCAGCGTGAGGGGCTGCGCGGCGACACCTTCGCGGTCTACGTCATAGCTGCCGAACAGCGGGCGGCCGCGCCATTCCTTTTGCGTGGGGTCGTCCACAACGGTGATGTAATCGGGCAGGATGCGAGATCCCACGCGGCCATCGTATTCGCCCGGCGGTACGTTACCGCCCCGGCCGCCTTCGCTGACGGGTCGGCGACTGAGCGTCAGATTACGAGCAAGCACTTCCGCGAATACCTGCGGCCCGGCTTCTCCCTCGAAGAGGATGGGACCGCTGTAATCTTCCCCCTTGGGCGCGTGCGCTAGGGCAACTACGTGCTCCGCAAGGGTCTTCACGCCACGCGACATTTCCGCGTCCGACGGCATGTGGGCGGGATCAAGCGAGTGGAAGGCGATAGAATCGCGAACGCTCATTCCGTCGGGCGCCTGCGCAGAGGCGGCGGCCCTTAAGGTAGTCACCGTTTCGGGATAGCGCACCTCGGAACCTTCGGAGTTGACTACGTAAGCGCCGCCGGCGCTCGAATCGAGATCGACGCCGGAAGTCTTAAGCTCTGGATAGTTCTCGAAGATGGCGGAAAGGGCGCGCACGCGGTTCGCCCACGCGTCTTCGTCGATCGTCAGCTTGGGGATGGGACGAAGGTAGTGCACAGGCGGCGCAGCGGCGAGATCGTCCAGTTGTTCGTTTTGCGTAATGTTGCGCAGTGCGGCGCGTTTGCGGGATATCGCTTCTACCGCCGATTTATAGGCGGAATCGGTCTCCAGCCAGAGGTAGCGGCGTAGAACGGGATAAACGTTTTCCGTGGGGAAGCGCTCGATATCATAGCGCGACCCGCCAAAGCCGCCGCCGGCAAAGTTGGTGTTATCGAACTTATAGCTGCCTACGCGCACGCGAACATCGGGCGATCGGAAATGATCGCGGCGGCGTGTTACGAGTCCTCCGAGATTAGCGGAAACGTTGAAGCTCTCTTCTTCATCGATCAGGTATTGGATGAAGTACGGCGGCACATCGAGGTTGGGAATCGTCAGCGTGCGGGCGCGGGCAATCTCATCGTGCATTGCCTGGAGCACGGGATCGCCGGCAGCCGGCGATTGCGCATTCAGCAGCAGCGCGGCCCCGGCAGCCAAAAAAACGAGTATTACGGCAGACTTGCGGATCACTTGCCCGCTCCTTTTTCCAGTGTGGTCGGCTCCGAGAGCAACGGCGGGCGATCGTTCGATTTCGCCTTCTTCTCAATTTCGATTTCGGAGACCAGGATGGCTGGCGCGACTGCGGACACCGGAACGCTGCCAGACTCGGCCCCGCAATATCCGTTGAAGACTTCCTTCTTGTCGCTGGTGGCCAGGATCTTTGCGAAACTTGCGAGCGGCGTACCAACAATGTCAGTCCCGCGCACCAATTCATCAGGGCGGCCGTCAGGATAGACGCGATAGACAATAACGGGAATCACTTTAAAGGCCTGCAGTCCGGCGCGCTGCGTAGTGGTAAAGCCGCCGGTGATATCGCGGAAATAAAGCCCGTAAGGCTTGCCCTGACGCTTGACCTCGGCGATGAGCATCTCGCGCAACTTGGCGTCGGATACGGCATTGCTCGATTCCACAATCAGGTTGGATTGTCGCGAGACCACTTCGAGTCCCGGCTGACGGCGTCCGTGGCCATTCGATTGATCGAAGCCCTTGATGGGCGAGCGCGACATGAGGAACGTCTTGAGCACGCCCTTATCCACGGCAAGAACCGGACGGGCCTTGACGCCTTCGTCGTCGTAATCGTACCAGCCGTTGAGGTCCACTCCGTCAATTTTGCGGCGAGTGGGGTCGAAGACGACCGACAGGAAATCAGGCAGAACCTTCGAGCCTACGCTCTTGGTGAAGGTCTGGCCTTCGGCTTCGTCTTTCTGGCGATGACCCTCTACACGGTGGCCGAAAATCTCGTGGAAGAACACGCCGGCGGCGCGGCCGGAAAAGATAGCGGGGCCGACGAAGGGCTCGGCTTCAGGCGCCTTAAGAAGATTGGTTACGTCATTGGCCACGCGATCCACTGCGGCTTCGAGCACCTTGTCATCAGGCAGCCCGGAAGCATCCACGGCTTCGAATGTTTCAAACGAGCTGAGGTCGGTTCCATCGGTGGCTTTGGCGGACGCGGTAATCACCACCCGCGCGAAGCCGCGGCCGTGCTGGATGCGTGAGCCTTCCGTATTGACGAAGTAACGGGAATCAGTCTGGCCGCTGATCGAGATATGCGAGGTAAGCACGTGTGGATAATTGGCGAAGCGCGCGGAGAGCTTACGGGCGCGATCGTTCCACACGTTGGTATCAAATTCGAGCTTGGGCAGAGTCTCGACGCCAACCAAAGCGGGCTCGGCAGAAAAATCGTCGGAGGTATCCGCGGCGGCGACTCTGACCTGACTATTGGTACTGATGCGGATCAGGCGCTGCGCGGCGGCTCGGTAAGCGCGGTCGGTCTCGAGCCAAATGCGGCGCTTGATGGAATCGACCGAGTTCTCGAAGGAGGTCAGCTGGCCGGATGTAAACCGCCCGCGGTCGCCATTCACCGAATGATAGTTGTCGAGTTTAGGCGAGCCGACGCGGACGGAGACATCCAACTGCCGGTCTTTGCCGGCGCCGGTTCCATCGATGGTGCCGAGGGTTGCAGAGAGGCTCTTATATTCGATCTCAGTGATTTCGTAACTGAGAAAGTAAGGAGGCGGGTCGGCCTTCTGCTTCAGGACGGTGAAGTTACGGTTGAGTTCCTGGGACATGGCGTCCAGGAGCACCGTGGGTTGAGCGGCGGCCAAGGAGGCCGCAGAGGCGAAAATCGCCAGACGGAGGGGGACTGCTAGGGTCAAGATTACAGAATAACATTTGCGCTTCGCGCCGGATTTGCGCACGGGAATTCGTGGGAAAGTATGGCAGGACGAAGCCTGAAAAAATGCGGGGAGATGATCGAACAAAAGACAAGCCTCCTAACGAACATGACGCTGCGTCTACCCGGTCTTACACTTTCGGGGTGTAGATGATAGACGTGTCGTAGGATGGAAGGTTGCGTCCGGGCGTGGTGCAAAACTCCAGAACCACGGAATCGTGGCTAAGTTCCTGATTTCAAGCTCCCGGCTTCGCGCGGCGTAAGATGGCGTCACATCGCAGCAACTCGCCGCGTATTTTATTGGCCCTCCTCACCAGCGTCAGTAGATAAATGAAGATGACTAACCACGCTGCAGTGAAACCATAGAACATGTATTCGAAATTTCGCCTATCCATTGTTCGCTTCCAACACACTACCGGTAAATCGCCGGATGAGCGCTACCTTTCGTTCGGTCTCCTCCTGGTCAAAACGGATTAGCGTCAAAGCTAACGCCAATAATGCCATTCCGAACCAGTTCCAAAGCATGGCACGCCACATCTCAGGTGGTAATTGCATAGGCTGTGGATGCTGCGTGCGCCACCAGCGAATGGAAAACCAGACGATGGGTACATCAGTGAGCGCGAACAGAGAGAACACGGCCGAAAACCGCGCCCGTTGAGTGGGCTCATCCACCGAACGGCGGAGTACCAGATAACTCGCGTACAGCAGCACGCAAATTAAAGCGGACGTGAGGCGCGCGTCCCACGCCCACCAGACGCCCCAAATGATCCGGGCCCAAATCGATCCCAAGGTAATGCCCATGACCAGGAACGCGACTGCAACCTCGGTGACGGATGCCGCAATCGCATCAAAGCGCAAATCCTTCTTGGCAAGATAGAGGACGCTGAAAACGCCGGAAAGGCCCACCGCGAGAAATGCAGTCCACCAGGCTGGCACGTGAAAGTAGAGCAGGCGGTAAATCATGCCCTGGGTAGCCTCGTCGGGTACAACCATGAAGATCAAATATAGATTTCTGACCATCACGATAGCCGCGAGGGCGACGCAAATGTGAGCTGCGCTATGCCGCATCTATTTCGAGTTATTCGACGCTGCAACTTCACCAATTCTTCCCCAGTTTTGAGAGAACTTCGCGCATAATTCCACCGGACCGCTGGGATAGACTCGCGCTGCGGTCCCCGCTCGCCATCGTCGCGCTTTTCTGTGTTTCCACCGTCGCCGCGGCGCAATGTCTCGCTCCCGAGGTCCTATTGCTTAGCCGGAGAAGGGTTATTTCGCCGTTGGCCTGGAGTTTACCGATGTCGACGTGCATTGGGCGGCGGCGCGGTTCTACGCCAACCTTCTGAACGTTGAGAAGAAGAAAGGGATTCAAACGATGCTGCGTGAGGTGACGATCCTGCTAAAACGGGGCCGGAGGCACTGCCGAGGTTTCGCTGCCTGAGTTGCCCGGCGTGGCTTCTTTCTTTGTCGAAGGAAAGACGCTCAATCTATCTCTAGGATTGGGAGCCCTCTGGCGAACGCGCGGGCTGCTGGGCGTCTGCAACTCGGATTTCTAGTCTTAGCGAACCGGCGGTGCGGCACGCGTATAGAACGCGGCCAGATCGGTCTTCAGTTGTTTGAGCGCATCCACGTTCAGGTAGATCATATGGCCTGAGGGATAGTAGGCGAATTCAATATTCCCGCGCAACTTCGGTTCGAGCTGCATATGGCTCAGATCGTATTCCGTGATGAAGAAAGGCGTGGCTAAATCGAAGAGGCCGTTCACCGAGAACACCTTCAACTTCGGATTCTTGCGCATAGCATCGGCCAGATCGCCGGCCACATAAGTATCGCGCAAGGGCTGGGGCTGCCCCTGTCCGCCACCGGTGGCAGGCGGCCGGTGAGTGTGGTCCCATACCTGATTGATGTTAGGGCCGCGCGGATAGTACGTCTCTTTCGACGTGTACTTCAATTCGCGGTCCAGATAGTCATGGAAAGCGGACACGAAGGCCCCGGTTATGCCGGTGCTGGAGGGATCGTAACCGGGCCCATCGCCCGCCGCGTCAATGTCCGTGCCTTCAAAGCGCGCGTCATAGCGGCCCAGTATTGCGCGTTGATCGCGCATCAGCTCTTTGCGGAAGCGCTCGGGGCTCACGCGAAGGTCCGCTTCTTTGATGAATTGTTGGCTGAGGCCGATATAGGAGGCGAGCTTCGCGGCTGTCGCATCGACCTGCGCTTGCGGCAGGTTGTGGCCTTGCGCAAGCGCGTCGGCGTAAGGCCCGCGCGCGAAGGCGCGAGCTTCGTTTAGAAACGCGGTGAGATCTTTGCCCTGATGCTGGATCTTCTCGTAGTGCCACGCGATAGCGGCGAAGGAGGGCAGGTATCCGATGAAGACGGCATCGCTGCCGGGCGCTCTAGTGAAGTAGTTCAGAATGGTCGACATCAGAATTACGCCGTTGAGCGCGACGCCATCGTTTTCCAGCGCGTCCGCCAGCGCAGCCGAGCGAGTCGTACCGTAAGACTCTCCGAACAGAAATTTAGGCGAGTTCCAACGATGGTTCACGCCCACATAGCGTTCGATGAACTTGAGGAATGCCTGCACATCCTGATCGGCGCCCGCGAAATTCCGAATGGTGGCTTTTCCGACCGGCCGCGAGAAACCGGTGCCGGGAGCATCAATGAAGACCAGGTCCGTCTTGTCCAGCAGACTGTACTGGTTGGCAACCATCTGATATGGGCCAGGCCCGGTAGCCTCCGGGCTGGAGGTCATAATGCGCATCGGTCCGACGGAACCCATATGCAGCCAAAGGCTGGCTGAGCCAGGGCCGCCATTGTAGAGGAAAGTAACAGGACGCGTACGCGGGTCCGTGACCCCGGCGAGCGTATACGCGACATAAAAAATGCTGCCATAGGGCTTGGCTTCCTCATCTTCGATCAACAGGTTCCCGGCCGTAGCCGAGTAGCGAAGCGTCTTGTTATCGAGCGTGAGTTCGTGGTCGGTTACAGAGTTGGTCTCAGGCGGAACAGGAATTGTATCGTTCGCCGGAGCGGCCGCCGCGGGGCGCCGCCTCGCTGCGCGAAGGCGTACGGCGCGTAGGCCAACAGCATACAGGAGGCGACGAAATTACGAGAACGGTGACTCCGCATAATCGGCCATTCTCGCACACGGTAACGAATCGCCGAAAGACACGCTTGAGAAGCAACCCGCGTCGATCCCATTCGCGTGGAATGGGTGACCTCTCCAATCCGGTTGCACGCAGCCTATAGTTTCTGGGACGACGCCGTGGTCAAGTATAATTCGGTCGTGATACGCAAAGCACTGCTTCCGATCAGCCTCGCGCTGCTGGTTTTCCAGGCGCGTCCAGCAGGCAATTTTTCTCTAACCATAGACAACATCATGCGTGGACCGGGCCTCGTCGGCTACGAGCCCGCGGGCGTCCGCTGGACTTACGATAGCCAGCACATACTTTTCCAATGGAAGCAGGCCGCACAGCCGCCCGACGCCCCAATGGACACCTATACAGTCAATCGGGACGGGTCGGGGCTGCGCAAGCTCACCGACGAAGAGGTGCGGCATCTGCCCGGAAATGGCGATACGTCCAAGGACCGGCGCTGGATGGTCTACTCGCAAGCCGGCGATATTTTCCTGTTCGATAACTCGAACGGCGCTGTGCGGCAGGTGACGAAAACGAGCGAGGTGGAATCAAGCCCACGCTTCATGCCGGATGGCAAACGCATCTCGTTTACGCGTGGCGGCAACCTCTATCTGATGGCGCTGGATACCGGATTTATTGAACAATTGACGGATATCCGGGCGGCGGCCGCGGCGGCGACTCCCGCAGCGGCGGCGGGCGGGCGCGGGGGTGGAGGAGGAGGAGGTGGTGGTGGCCGTGGCGGGCGCGGCGGCGGAGGTGGTGGCCGTGGCGCCGCGACTGGAGGCGGCGGACGCGGCGCAGGCGGAGCCGAAGCAACCGGTACCCCCGAACAAGAATATCTGAAGAACGAACAGAAGGAACTGTTGGAATATGTCCGCGAGCATGCAGAACTGCGCGCGGAAGAGGCGGCCAAGCGCAAGAACGAACCGCAGGGTCGCAAGCCATTCACCCTGACGGCAAACGAATCGGCGGGTGCGCTGCAGCTTTCGCCCGACGGGAAGTACGCCATCGCCTCGATCTTCGAGCCCGCAACCGGCTCGAAAAACAACGCCGTGCCAAATTACATCACCGATTCGGGATTCACCGAAGAGATTCCAGGACGCTCGAATGTCGGCGATACCCAGTCACGCAGCCGCCTGGTGACAATCAACGTGGAGACAGGCGAGGTCAAGAACATCGATCACGGCCAGAAGAAGGGCGATGCCGTTCGCGAAATCCAGCTATCGCAGCCGGTGTGGTCGGAGGATGGCGGCAAGGCCGTGCTGAGCGGGCGCGCCACGGATCATAAAGACTCGTGGATCTTTGCTCTCGACCCGGCGACCGGTCAAATGCGCGTTTTGACCCACGACCATGACGATGCGTGGATCGGCGGACCCGGAGCCGGCACGCTGGGCTGGATGAAGAACGGCCGTGAAGTATATTTTCAATCGGAGCGGAGCGGTTATTCGCAGCTGTATGCCGTAGCTTTTGATGGTGGCGAGCCGCGCGCGTTGACGTCCGGCAAATGGGAAGTACTAAATACGCGGCAATCGGAAGATAAGTCGAAGTTCTATCTGACCGCCAGCAAGGATTCGCCGTATGAGAATCACCTATACGTCATGGACGGCGACGGGGGGCCATTGACGCGCATCACGAAAGCAGTCGGCAAACACACCACGACGCTTTCACCCGATGAACATTGGGTAGCCGACATCTACTCTTACACCAACAAGCCGCCGGATCTGTTTGTGCAAGCGAACCAGCCCATGGCTGACGCGAAGCGCATGACCACCTCGCCGACCGCGGAATTTTCTGAGTATTCGTGGCTCGATGTTCCCATCGTAGAGTTCACTGCGCGCGATGGCGTGAAGGTTCCGGCGCGGCTGTTCAAGCCGGCAAACTTCAAGAGGGGCGGTCCGGGCGTAATCTTCATCCACGGCGCGGGCTATTTGCAGAATGTGGATAAGTGGTGGTCAAGCAGTTACTACCACGAATATATGTTCGACCACATCCTGATGGACCGCGGTTTCCTGGTGATCGACGTCGATTATCGCGGCTCGGCGGGCTACGGCCGGGACTGGCGCACAGCCATCTACGAGCACATGGGCGGAAAGGATCTTGACGATATCACCGATGCGGCCAAATACATCACCGCGCAATACGGCGTGGACGCGAAGAAGATCGGCACATTCGGCGGCAGCTACGGCGGCTTCCTGACGCTAATGGCCCTGTTCACGCAGCCTGACGTGTTTTCGGCAGGAGCCGCTCTGCGGCCGGTTTCGGATTGGGCGCTGTATAACCACGGCTACACCTCGGACATCCTCAATCTGCCGCAGACCGATCCCGAGGCCTATAAACGCTCTTCGCCTATCTTTTTCGCACAGAATTTGAAAGGCGCTTTGCTGATTTGCCATGGCATGGTGGATACCAACGTGGAGTTCGAAGACACGGTCCGGCTCACCCAGCGGCTCATCGAACTGCGCAAAGAGAACTGGCAGTTGGCGGTATACCCGGTGGAAAACCACGGGTTCGTACAGCCCTCAAGCTGGGCCGACGAATACAAACGCATCTTGGCGTTGTTTGAAAAGAACCTGAAGTAGGCCGGATTTGGAAAAGCCGAGTCTCGCCCGTCCCATTCGATTGCCGCAAGCCATCGCGATGGTGGTGGGCATCATTGTGGGCGCGTCTATCTTCGTGCAGCCCTCGGAGATCAACCGGCATGTGCCGAGCGTCGCAGGCGTACTTTCGGTATGGCTGGCGGCGGGCGTGCTCACGCTCTTCGGATCGCTGGTATGCGCGGAGCTTTCGTCGGTCTTTCCGCGCACGGGCGGCGTATACGTCTTCCTGAAGGAAACGCTATCGCCGGGATGCGGATTTCTCTGGGGTTGGGCGATGTTCTGGAGCGTGCACTCGGGTATCATCGCGGCATCGTCCATGATTCTGGCGCGGTATGTGGCATTCTTCGCGCCCATGGGGGATATGGCGTTGAAGGCAGTTGCTATCGGCGCCGTCTTGCTGCTTTCGTTTGTCAATTACCTGGGCGTACGGCAAGGCAGCGGGCTGCAAACGGCGCTTACCGTCGCGAAACTGGCGGTTATCGCAATCCTCTTAATTCTGGCAGCCGTATTTGGCGGCGGGCATCACGCCGAGGCGCCCATGGCAACGGCTTCGTCCTTCAGCGCACAAGAGTTCGCCTTGGGAGTGAGCGCCGCGCTCTTCGCGTTTGGTGGTTGGCACATGGTTACCTACACTGCCGGCGAAACGCGCGACGCTGTGCGGACGGTGCCGCGAGCGTTATTGATCGGCGTATTGATCGTGACCGCCTGTTACATCGGTCTGAATGCCGCGTATCTTCGGATTCTGCCGATCGGCAAGGTGATCTCGTCCATCCGCGTAGCGGCCGATGCGGCGTTTGCGTTGTCTGGGTCGCGCGGCGCCGCTGCGATTTCGGCGCTAGTGATTCTTTCGGCGTTTGGCGTCCTCAACGGAGTGATTCTGGCGGGGCCGCGTACCTATTACGCCATGGCCCAGGAGGGCCTCGCGTTTCGTTGGCTGGGCCGCGCGCACCGGCGCTTTCAGACGCCCTATCTCGCTATCGTCCTACAGGCCGTATGGTCGTGCGTGCTAGTGGCAACGGGCACTTATCGCGCCCTATTCTCGCGCGTGATTTACACGGAGTGGATCTTCTTCGCCCTGATGACTTTCGGCCTTATGCGGTTGCGGCGGCGCAAAGGTTATGCCCCACCGTATCGGGCATGGGGTTACCCGGTGGTACAAGCGCTTTTTGGCGTATCGGCGCTGGCGGTGGCGGGAATGCAGATAGCGTCCGATCCCCAACAGGCCGCATGGGGATTAGCGCTAGTCGTGGTAGGATTGCCTGTTTATTACTTCGGTATTCGTCCTCATGCCCATCGTTGATTTTCATAATCACTACTATCCGCCCGCATATCTGGACGCGCTCCGCAGCGGATCAAGCGCCGTCGAGGTTTCCGAAGACGCCGACGGCAACCCGCTGATCTACTACCCGGGCGACTACAACATTTGCGTACCGGGCCACCGCGATATCGATTACCGCGAGCAGGTGCTCATCGAACACGGCGTGGATACGCAGGTAATCACGCTCACTACGCCAGGAACGCATGTCGAGACGCCTGAAACCGCGGTGCGCTTCGCGGCTTTAGTGAACGATGCGTTCGCGGAGGTGGTTCGAACCAAGCGCGGACGGTTTACCGCGCTTGCCACGCTGCCGCTTAACGTGCCCGAGGCCTCGGTGAAAGAGCTCGAACGCGCCTGTAGTGAGTTGCATCTGGCCGGCGCCATGTTGTTCAGCAACGTCAACGGCGTTGGCCTAGACGACCGGCGCTTTTGGCCGCTCTACGAAATGGCCAACGACCTGGACGCCGTGCTTTACATCCATCCCACACACCCGCTGGGCGTCGAAGCGATGACCGACTATTGGCTGATGCCACTTGTTGGATTCCTGTGCGATACCACGCTGGCGGCGGCGAAGATCGTCTTCAGTGGCGTCGCTGAGCGGTTTCCACGCATACGATGGGCGCTCTGCCACATGGGCGGCGCAATCCCTTACTTGGCGGAACGGCTGGATCGCGGGTTCGAAGCGTTTAGCGAGTGCCGCGCGAATATCTCGAAACATCCCACCGAATATCTGAAGACGTTTTATTACGACACCGTGAACTTCGATCCGCGCGCCATTCAACTCGCTATCGATTTTGCGGGCACAGATCGCATTCTTGCGGGCAGCGATTATCCGCACCAGATCGGCAGCATTCCCAAAATGCTCGAGACGGTACAAGCCCTTCCGGTAAACGATTCCCAACGGACCGCCATCTTTGGTAGCAACGCGGCGCGACTGCTGGGACTGTGACGAACCCGGCGCGACCGAAACTCACGCTAGGCCCGTTGGTCGCGGCCATCTACTTCATCGTAGCGGGCTGGCCGTTTGGGCTTGAGGAGATCGTTTCCAAATCGGGCTATTCGGGCGCGATCCTCATCCTGCTCATCACGCCCGTTATCTGGAGCCTTCCAACGGCCCTGATGGTGAGCGAGCTTGCAAGCGCCATTCCCGAAGAAGGCGGCTACTACGTCTGGGTAACGCGCGCCTTGGGACGCTTCTGGGGATTTCAGGAAGCGTGGCTCTCATTCGTGGGGAATATGTTTGACGTCGCCCTCTATCCCACCATGTTTGTGACGTATCTGGGACGGTTGGCGCCCTCGGCGACAGCGGGCGGGAAGGGGTTCTGGATTGGCGCCTTGCTGATTGCGGCGGCCGCGCTCATGAATTTTCTGGGGGTGAAAGTGGTAGGCGAGAGCTCGGTAGCGTTTAGCGCCCTGCTGCTTTCCCCGTTCGCAGTCTTGACGGTCTACGCGCTGCTGCATCCCGCGCCGGCATCGCACCCGATTCCACTTAGTCATGTCGATGTAATGGGCGGAATACTGATCGCGATGTGGAACTACATGGGCTGGGATAATGCCTCACTGGTAGGAAACGATGTGGAGCGCCCCCAGCGCACATATCCTTTAGCCATGGCCGCCGCTGTCTCGCTGGTGGCGTTTACCTACATCGTGCCCATCGCGGCGGTAAGCGGAACAGGCCTCGACCCGAACCGCTGGACCGAGGGCGGATGGGCAGATGTACCCGTCGCCCTGTGGCCAGGCGCAGGGGGCGCCGCTTTGGCCCTGGCGCTCACAGCGGCCGGCCTGCTAGCCACATTCGGTACCCAGAACGCCCTCACTATGGCCTTCTCACGCCTACCCGTTGCCTTGGCCGAGGATGGCTACTTTCCGAAATGGCTCACCCGGCGTACCGCTTCAGGGGCGCCCTGGGTGGCAATAGCGGTATGCGCATTGGCCTGGATGCTCTGCTTGCTGATGAGCTTCTCGAAACTACTCGCCCTCGACGTATTACTGACGGGCTTGAGCCTGATTCTCGAATTTGCAGCGTTGGTCGCGCTTCGTGTACGCCAACCGGATTTGCCGCGGCCGTTCCGCATCCCGGGAGGTACGGCCGCGGCCATTGCCCTGGGCATTCCACCGCTGGCCCTTCTCATTCTCGCGGCGGCGCGCAGCCAACTGGAATCGATCGGTCCAATAAACGTGCTGGAGTTAGGGGTATTACTAGTAACCCTAGGGTGCGGTGCTTACTACTATGCGCGCCATGGCTTATCCAATTAAATTTTTCTATATACCCAATTAAAGTTGATTAATCAGGCTGGCAACATAACCGGCGCCGAATCCGTTGTCTATGTTGACAACGGTTACGTTACTAGCGCAGCTATTGAGCATACCGAGCAGCGCAGCGAGTCCGTGGAAACTCGCGCCGTAGCCAATGCTGGTCGGCACGGCGATGACGGGGCAAGATACTAGGCCGCCTACGACGCTCGGCAGCGCACCTTCCATTCCCGCGCAAACCACCACCACGCGAGCCTGCGTGAGACGTTCCCGATTGTGCATCAAGCGGTGGATGCCGGCCACGCCAATGTCGTAAATCGCATCGGTTTCGTTGCCCATTGTCTGGGCTGTGATCTGAGCCTCTTCGGCCACTGGAATATCGCTGGTTCCGGCCGAAACAATGGCAATTTTTCCTTTGCCATGAACAGTTTGGTCGCCCCAAAAGCGGATCACCCCAGAGAGCGGGTGATATTCGGCGCCGGGGAGTTCCGCCGTCACTGCGCGCGCGCATTCGGCGTCGGCGCGGGTGATTAAAACATTAGGCGCGTTCTCAATGAGCCTGCCCGCGATTGCAGTGACTTGCGCGGGTGTTTTCCCCTTAGCGAAGATTACTTCCGGCATGCCATGACGCAACGCGCGGTGATGATCCACCTTTGCGAATCCGAGATCTTCAAACGGTAGATGGCGGACGCGTTCCATGGCGGATTCTATATTCGTAGCGCCGCTGCGAACATCCTCGAATAAACGCCGTAAGTGATCGCGATCCATGACGCTAGGATAACAAAGAGGCTTCAAACTTCCTTCGCAGTGATGAACCATACGAAAGTACCAGGAAGATACTTTGGATTTGAACTATCGGTCTATTGTGCCGAGTACAATTGATACTTCACAATAGGCAAGCTATGGAAATCAGTGGTTACGAAATGCAAGCAACACCTAGCGTGGGAATGGCAGACCGAAGGCGCACGACCCGCTTCCCTGTAAATGAGGAAGTAAAGTATCGGGTGCTTTTAAAGTCATCCAAAATTAGTGGGACTGGACGAACACTAAACTTTGGCAGCGGTGGCGTGTTGTTCACCACCGAGGAAAAGCTGCCCCTCGGCCGTCCGGTGGAGCTTTCGGTGAATTGGCCGGCCAGGCTCGGCGGCACTTGTCCCCTAAAGTTCGTCGCGTCGGGCAGGGTCGTTCGATCGGAGACGTCGAAGGCTGCAGTTCGTATCGAGCGGTATGAATTCCGAACGCGCGCGTCCGCGGGCGAAAACACGCGGGCAATGGCAGCAATGGCCGGCCAACCAACGGCCGCCGTCTAAGTCTTGTAGGTCTGCGGCGCCTTATGCGTCGCGATGCACCGTGTCCATAGAGAAGGCCGGCAGGCAGACAGCGATGTATTCCGCGCCTTCGGCTTCAGGGGTTCCGTAACGAATCCATTCGCCGCGATGAGCAATAATGGCTTGCCCAGCGCGAACGTCCACAGATCCCTTACCGTGTTCCACGCGCAGCATCCCTTTTAAGACAATAGTGAACTCATCGAACTCTGGCGTTTGGCCGGGTTCCTGCCATCCGCCTGGGCTGCGCATATGGGCCACGCTGGCGTGGGCAGTTCCCGAATTCACCATACCGATATATTCGTCGATCAGCTTGGGCTTGTTGCCCGAAGCTTCGACACGTGTAGGCGCGGTGATTAGCGTAGGCACTAGGCCAGATCCTCCGGCCGCATCGGTAACCGGCGCATGCGTTTGCCTGTGGCGGCAAAAATGGCGTTCCCCACCGCGGCCGCGATGGGCGGTACGCCGGCTTCGCCGATTCCGCCCGGCGCGGCATGGCTGGCGACCAAGTGTACTTCGACCACCGGCATCTCGTCGATGCGCAGTACGTCATATTGGTGGAAGTTGGTTTGCTGCACGCGGCCGCGGTCGATGGTAATTTCACCCTTCAGAGCGGCGCTCAGCCCATAAACGATCCCGCTCTGAATTTGCTGTTCGACCCCGGCGGGGTTCACTACCTGCCCGCAATCCACCGCGCAGACCACGCGATGTACGCGCAGTTTGCCCGCTTCGAACGATGCCTCGGCCACCTGGGCGGTAAAACTGCCGATATTGTTGACAAGAGCAATGCCGCGTCCCCGGCCCTTGGGAAGCGGCTTCCCCCATCCGGCTTTTTGAGCGACAAGCTCCAGCACCGCCAGCGGTCGCGGCGATTTAGACAGCAAGCCGCGGCGGAACTCGAAGGGATCTTTTCCAGCGGCCGCTGCCAGTTCGTCGATAAAGCTCTCGGCGAAGAACGTGTTCTGCGAGTATCCAACCGATCGCCAATAGCTCACCGGAATTCCGGGATCCGCCGCGTGATAATCGACCAATACATTGGGGATTTCGTAAGGCGTGTCCACAATGCCCTCAATCGCCACGCGCGCAATGCCGTTGCGCACGCCGCCGAACGGCGGGCAAACCACGCGGCTATGTAAGGCGACCAGCGATCCGTTGGCGTCGAGCGCGCCCGCAAAAGTTGTATAGGACGCCGGGCGATATGCATCCTGCTGCGTGTCGTCTTCGCGGGTCCACGTAACCTGGATGGGTACGCCCATAGCTTTCGAGATCTCAACCGAATCTGCGATGTAATCAGATCGCGCGCGACGCCCAAAGCCGCCACCCATATATTCGGTGTGGATCTGGACCTGTTCGGGCCGGAGCCTGGTGATGCGGACGGCTTCCTGATGCGCGGTGCTCTGGCCCTGCGTGGAGGCCCAGACTTCACAGCTACCCGCACGCACATCGGCCACGCTGTTGAGCGGCTCCATGGGTGCGTGCGCCAGATAAGGGGCTTCGTAGACGGCGTCGATCTTCTTCACCGCGCCGGCCAACACCGCGGAAGCATCCCCATCCTGGCGGCCCACCGCGCCAGGTTGCTGCGAGAGCGCTATCCACTCTTTACGGATGTCCGCGCTATTCACGCCGGCGTGCGGACCCTCGTCCCATTGGATGGTAAGGGCGTTGCGCGCCTGGATTGCATTCCAAGTATTGTCGGCTATCACCGCGACGCCCGAGGAGATAGCGAGCGCCTGTTTCACCCCCGGCATGGTCTTGATCTTGGCGGCGTCGAAACTCGCCACCTTACCGCCGAATACCGGGCATCGGGTAACTACGGCATGTAACATGCCCGGCACGCGGACATCAATACCAAAGGTTGCTTTGCCCGTAACTTTGCCAGGCGTGTCGAGCCGTTTGCGCGGCGTGCCGATGATCTTGTAATCTTGCGGGTTCTTCAATGCAACGCCGGTAGGGGGCTGCAGCCTGGCAGCGGCTTCGGCCAATTCACCGTACGTGGCCGTACTGGCAGCGCCATGGACGATGCTATTTTCGGCTCGGCACTGCGAGCGGTCGACGCCCCACCGCTGTGCAGCGGCCTCAATCAGCATCTCTCGCGCGGCCGCCCCGGCCTGGCGCAGAGGCTGCCATGAGCTACGAATGCTCTGGCTTCCTACCACGCCCTGGTTGCCGAACGCTCGATCGATGCCGGGAAATTCCGTGCGGATCTTCTTCCAATCGCACTCCAACTCCTCAGCTAACAGCATGGAAAGCGAGGTCACCGTGCCTTGCCCCATTTCCGCCTTATGTATAAAGAGGGTCACGCTATCATCCGAGGAGACGTGGATCCACGCGTTGAGCTTGGCATCGGTGGCCGCAAAGGCCGGTTTCGTCCCACGTGTGAGATGGAAGCCCAAAAGCAATCCGCCGGCGGCCGATTGCAAAAAACCACGGCGATCGATGATTCCGCCGCTAACATTTTTTACCGCGCTCATTTTTCACCTACAAGGACGGACTTGGTACCAGATGCCTGGTACCGAGCCGCCAGGTGAACGGCGCGGCGGATGGATTGATAGGTTCCGCACCGGCAGATGTTGTTGCGCATTGCCTCGTCAATATCGGCGTCGGTAGGCGTTGCGGTTTTCGAAAGCAGCGCCGCGGCGGTCATGATCTGGCCGGACTGGCAGTACCCGCACTGCGGAACGTCTTCTTCGCTCCATGCCCTCTGCACGGGATGGTTGCCGTCGGGCGAAAGGCCCTCGATTGTAATTACCCGCTTGCCCGCCACACTCGAGACAGGCGTGGAGCAGGAACGCATAGGCTGCCCGTTCACATGCACCGTACACGCACCGCAGAGCGCCATTCCGCATCCATACTTGGTTCCGGTAAGGCCCAGCGTATCGCGTAGAACCCAGAGCAAAGGCATCGCCGCAACTACATCGGCAGTCTGCGGCTTCCCGTTTAAGGTGAATTGGATCATTGCCATACGGTTCTCCAACGGTCGTTATGAGAGAAGTATACCGCCGCGGGGGTAAAAAGAGAGTACCCCCAACTTAGTTCGTGCAATCCGGTGAATTCCGTGGTAAATAGGTAGTTGGAAGCAGTGGCGGGTTGCCGAACCCTGTTGACTGATGCGCCTCGGATTTCCCGCAAGCCTCGCTGTGATCCCCAATGCCAATCGCCGCCTCGTGGCGCCTCTGCGAGGATGTTGTGGACCATCCGAATTTCGAACCTTGGCGCCACGGGTCTTTGTTTCAAAGCGTAACGTCCTGCTAGCAACGGAGTACTTCCCCATGGACAGCGACCGTAAGTATAGACAGAATGGGTACATGGATTCGGCCCGCGAATCCAAACCCTTTCGCGAGGATCGTCCCAAGCCTCAGGGACCGCGCCCCCCGATTGATGTGACTGGACCCAGGCTGCCCCGCTTGGTACAGCACGTAGCCGCTTCGCGATGCTTCAATTGCGCCACCGCCCTTCCGGCCGATGTCGATTTCAGCGGCGTCTGCCCCAAGTGCAGCGCCGAATTGCACTGCTGCAAACAGTGCAATTACTTTGACCCCTCAACCCGTTTTCAATGCGTCAAACCGATTCCGGCGCGCATTCCGATTAAGGACAAGGCCAATGAGTGCCCTCTATTTAAACCACGTGTAACCGTGGCACGCGATGGCGTCTCGTCCAATGGACATCCCGCAACGGCCTCCACGCCCTCTGGTCCGCCCGCCCCGCGCAATGCCGACGATGCGAGAAGCGCCTTCGATAAGCTGTTTAAGAAATTGTAATCAAGCCCTTCGCCGCGGCCAGCAGCAGGATCGCGACATGCAATGACATATTGAATTGGCCCGCCCGGACTGCCTGTATTAATTCCCCGTTCGTATAAGTCATCGTCTCCAGCCCCGCTTCTGGCTGATAGTCTGTAACCTTGCGGACACCCCTCGCGAAACAGGCCCAGATGCGATTGTTGTGGCGGCCAGTGTCGGTAGTCAACTCGCCCAGCACCTGCATTTCGTCCGCCCGGTAGCCGGTCTCTTCAAGCAACTCGCGGGTGGAGGTTGCCGCCGGAGTTTCTTCCAGGTCCATCAGGCCAGCGGGAAACTCGAGAGTATATTGCTCTACCGCAGGACGGTATTGGCGCACGATGAGTATGCGTTGGTCTTCGGTAATGGCAAGTATCCCCACATAGTCCGGCAGGCGCAGCGAGTAGTACGGCAGTTCGTCCGTGCACATCGTCTTGGCAACGACGTCGAACCAGGGGGTAGAGTAGACGGTCTCGGAGTGGAGAGGCTTCACGCGTTCATTGAAGCACGCTGAACCGTTCCACAACCTCGCGCATCGAATTATACTGGAACTTGAAACCTCAATCCGTGCCGCAAGCCTCCGCCCGGGCTGAAAGTGCGACGGCGCCGCAAGCTATTCATCGCGCGATTCGTTTTTACGCCGCGCCGATCGGCAAGAAGGTGACGATGGCCGTCACCGGGCTGATTCTTTTCGGCTATGTGCTGGGCCATATGGTCGGCAATCTGCAGATCTTTTCGCCCGATCCCCAACAGATCAATCATTACGCCGCGTTCCTGCATTCCACCGCAAATTTCGCGCCCCTGTGGATCATCCGCATAGTTTTGCTGGCGGCTGTAATTCTGCATATTGTGGCGGCGGTGCAGTTGACGAAGATCAAGAGCGACGCCCGGCCGGTCGGTTACGTGAAAAAGCGCGACGTCCCGGCCTCCTACGCGGCGCGTACGATGATGTGGAGCGGCCCCATAATCGCCGCATTCGTCGTATTCCATGTTTTGCATCTCACCGTAGGAACGGTGATGCCGCTGAGAGAAGTCGGCATAAATGAACCCGACGTGCGCTATAACATCGTGACCGGATTTCAGAACCCGCTGATCGCGGTGGTTTATATTGTCGCAATGGGTTTGCTTTGCATGCACCTGTATCACGGCCTCTGGAGTCTTTGTCAATCGCTCGGCTGGATTAGCCCCCGGCATAACGACAAAATTAAGACGGCCTCCGCAGTGATTGCAATTTTAATTTGCGTTGGCTTCGTGTCGGTACCGTTAGCTGTGCTGGCCGGCGTGGTGAGTTACTAAGTGCGCCAGTCCTTCTGGCCTCTCGCAGCGCGTAGAACGCGCTAGATAAACCTCATGATGGATTCGAAATGCCCCGATGGGCCGATTGAAACGCGCTGGGACCGTCACCGGTTTGGTTTGAAACTGGTTAATCCTGCCAACAAGCGCAAGCACACGATCATCGTAGTCGGAACTGGCCTCGCTGGCGGCTCGGCCGCCGCTACCCTGGCGGAGTTGGGCTACAACATCAAGAGTTTCTGCTTCCAGGATTCCCCGCGCCGAGCGCATAGCATCGCGGCTCAGGGAGGCATCAACGCCGCCAAGAACTACCACAACGATGGCGACAGCATCTACCGTCTTTTCTATGACACGGTGAAGGGCGGGGATTTCCGCTCCCGCGAAGCCAACGTTTATCGTCTGGCGCAGATCAGCGTCAATATCATCGATCAGTGCGTGGCGCAAGGGGTGCCGTTCGCGCGCGAGTATTCGGGGTATCTGGATAATCGCAGCTTCGGTGGCGCCCAAGTATCCCGGACATTCTACGCGCGCGGCCAGACCGGCCAGCAGTTGCTTCTGGGAGCTTATCAGGCGCTAGAGCGTCAAATTGGGCAGGGTCGTGTGACCATGTTCCAACGTACGGAAATGCTCGATCTGATCGTAGTCGACGGATGCGCCCGCGGCATAGTAACGCGCGATCTGGTCACGGGTAAGATCGAATCGCATTTCGCGGATGCCGTGGTTCTCGCCACGGGTGGTTATGGGAACGTCTACTACCTTTCGACGAATGCCAAGGGATCGAACGCCACTGCCATCTGGCGCGCGTACAAACGCGGGGCGCTGTTCGCCAACCCATGCTTCACGCAGATTCACCCCACGTGCATTCCGGTATCGGGGGATTATCAATCGAAACTGACCCTCATGAGCGAATCTTTGCGCAACGATGGCCGCGTCTGGGTTCCGCTGAAGAAAGGCGACAAGCGCCCGCCCAACCAGATTGCCGAAGGCGAGCGTGACTATTATCTGGAGAGGCGGTACCCCAGCTTCGGCAATTTAGTCCCACGTGACGTGGCGTCGCGCAACGCCAAAGTTGTCTGCGATGAAGGCCGCGGCGTAGGCGAATCGGGTCTGGCTGTCTACCTCGACTTTCGCGATGCCATCCAACGGTTGGGCGCGGACGTGATCAAAGACCGCTACGGCAATCTGTTTGAGATGTATGAGCGTATCACCGGCGAGGATCCTTACCACGTTCCGATGCGCATCTATCCAGCCATTCATTACACAATGGGCGGGTTGTGGGTGGACTATAACTTAATGACGACGATCCCCGGTCTCTATGCCATCGGCGAGGCCAATTTCTCTGACCACGGTGCGAACCGCCTGGGCGCGAGCGCGTTGATGCAAGGATTGGCCGACGGTTACTTCGTCTTGCCGAACACCATCAACGACTACATCGCGTCGACGAAATTGGGCAAGGTGGATGCGTCCCATCCTGCGGTCGAGGAAGCCGAGCGCGGGGTGGCTGAGCTCGAGAAGAAGCTGCTTGGAATTCAAGGCACGCGCTCTGTCGATTCCTATCATCGCGAGTTGGGGAAGCTGATGTGGGATTACTGCGGCATGTCGCGCACGGCCGACGGACTAAAGCATGCCCAAGCGGAGATAGTATCCCTGCGCGAGCAATTCTGGAGCGATGTGCGGGTGATGGGCGCTGGTGAAGAATTGAATCAATCGCTCGAGAAGGCGGGACGCGTGGCCGATTTCTTCGAATTGGCTGAGCTGATGTGTCGCGACGCGCTCCACCGCAATGAATCGTGCGGGGGCCACTTCCGCGAAGAGTATCAAACGCCCGACGGCGAGGCGGCGCGCGATGACGCGCGCCAGGCGTACGTCGCCGCCTGGGGGTTCCGCGGGGTGGGGAACGCGCCGGAGTTAAATCGCGAGCCGCTCGAATTCGAGTATGTGCATCCGGCCCAACGGAGTTATAAGTAATGCGAATCGTCCTGAACATCTGGCGCCAGCGCAACGCAAGTGAAAAGGGCCGCATGGTGCGCTACGAGGTTCCAAACGTCAGCGAGCATATGTCGTTTCTAGAAATGCTCGACGTACTCAATGAGGATTTGATCGCGCGTAACGAAGACCCTGTGGCATTCGACAGCGATTGCCGCGAGGGCATCTGTGGTACGTGCGGCTGCATGGTAAACGGTGTAGCACACGGTCCATTGCCGGGCACGACGCTATGCCAGTTGCACATGCGGCATTTCAAGGACGGTGACGAGCTATATCTCGAGCCCTGGCGCGCCCGGGCGTTCCCCGTTATCAAAGACCTGATTGTGGATCGCCGAGCCTTTGACCGCTTGATCGCCGCTGGAGGCTACATTTCCGTCTCGACCGGCAGCGCGCCCGACGGCAACGCCATCCTGGTTTCGAAGAACAATTCGGACCGCGCAATGGATGCGGCCGCGTGCATCGGGTGCGGGGCCTGCGTAGCCATGTGTCCGAATGCCTCAGCCTCGCTTTTCATGGGCGCAAAAATTGCTCATCTGGGTCTGCTGCCGCAGGGTCAGCCCGAGCGCAATTCACGCGTCAAAGGAATGGTGGCTCAAGCAAACACCGAGATGTTCGGCAGCTGCACCAACATCGGCGAGTGTGAAGCCGTTTGCCCGAAAGGTATCAAGCTGGAGGTAATCGGAAGAATGAATCGCGATTTCATCCGGGCCAGTTGGGAAGGATAGCGTCCGGAAACGCGGCGCTTCGAATTTCGGCTCTCAACAGATCCCGCCTATTGGAGAAGCTGCCGGGGATCGAACATATGCTGCGGTTGGAAGGTGTTCTTCGACCACTTGGTAGTAGGGTTGAACTCAATGCCTGCGAAATAACCGATTTCCCGATATACGCAGTAACGGACGCGGCCATGAAATTCCTGATTAGGCGAACTCCATTCCACGTCGACGCCGGGTGGCAGCGGGGTTTCCAACTGTAGACACGCTCCTGAGCGAGCGATGTCTTCGAGCAACGCCATGGTCCGATGCCGTTTGCCCAAGGCGTCCCGCCAGCAGACCTCTACCATGTCCGCGCACATCATTCGGGCTTCCGTTCTCCTGTCTTGCATGTAGCTCTTATCGGCGGTGGTGGATGGGTTCTTTAAGCCAACCAGTAAGGACGGTTACCGAGTACCGATCGGAGCCGCCAGCAGCTTAGCCAGCAACGCGGTGCGGTCGGCGATCCGGTTTACCAGGATACTCTCACTTGCCGCGTGCGCACCCTCACCTACAGCGCCTAATCCATCCAGCGTCGGAATGCCGAGGGCGGCTGTGAAATTCCCATCGGAACCGCCGCCGCTAAGCGATTCCTCGATTTCCAAACCCAGCTCGCGCGCTAGCGTCTGAGCCGTACGGAACAGACGTGCAATGCCGGCGGATCGCTCCATGGGAGGGCGGTTTAAACCGCCGGTTACTTCGATGGAGCAGCGCTTATCCACAGGCCGCAGCGAGCGGAACCTGCGCTCGAGACCCGCGGCGTCTTTGAGTCGCAGGATGCGGATATCCACCTCGGCCATCGCCTCTGCCGCAATGACGTTCGAGCGCGTCCCGCCCGAGATCACTCCGGGGTTTACCGTAATGCCGCGCTTCAGATCGACGAAACCACTGATGTGTTCAATCTGCCGCGCCAGTTCCACAATTGCGCTGGCGCCCGCATCGAAATCGACGCCCGCGTGCGACGCTTTGCCGCGAACCACCACCGTGAAATCGCCAACCCCTTTACGTGCAGTTTTGAGTTTTCCACCGAGACCGGTTCCCGGTTCAAGCACAAGCACTGCCTTGCTTGCCGCCGCATTCTTTTCCGTAAGCGCACGCGACGATTCGCTGCCCACTTCTTCATCGGAATTCACTTGCAGCAGCACCTTATGCGGAACAGGGATCTCGAGATCGCGCAACGCCTGCGCGGCGAAGAGGAAGAACGCAATGCCCGCCTTCATATCGAGCACGCCGGGTCCCCAAAGGCGGCCGTCCGTTTGACGGAACGGCATCTGGCGTGACGTGCCAAGGGGCCAAACCGTGTCGGCGTGACCCAGTGCAAGCACTTGCCCGGACTTCCCACGTCCGGGCAACTGCATCTCGCAGAGCAGATGCTTGCCGAACTTGCCGCCCCGGACCGTCTTCGAGCGCGCAAACGGCGCCGCTGCATCTGCGATTAGGTCCATAGCCTGGTTCACGGAGGCAGGGTCGTCACTCGGGGATTCGCACTCGACAAGTTGGCGAATCAGCGCCACAATGCCAGACTGGCGTGCTCGGATGTGCGTCAGAATGCGGTCTTCGTTAGGCCGCTGGCGGGACGATAGGGCGTCTGGTTTCAAGGTGAAGGATGCGCTCTTCGAGCACGGCAGGACGAATGTTGACGTTGTTATTAACAACCTCCAACGAATGAAGCCGCGCCGTTTGGCCTTCGGCGTATCCATGGAACGTTGAGGAGGTTCGTTTCGATTTGTCTTGCAAGCTTCGCCATCTGCTCGACGGCCCGTTGCAGAGCGGCGTCCTGGCGTTCCATCATGTGCTTTTCCAGATCGGCGATTCGCCGATCCAATTCGACAAGCGCCCGGGTCAGGGCTTCGGAAAGGCATTTTTCGGAAGCCGCAAGCACGCGAGTCATACGTTCTTCAGTTTCCGCAAGCGCACAGCTCATGCGTTCTTCAGACGCGCCAACGGTCTCGGTCACAATCAATCGTATCTGGTTGAAATCGGACTCGGTCATCCACAGCTATCTTACATCACGCCCGCCAGCGCCCGTACCCCGTCCGCATGCGATAATAGCGCTTTCCCATGAACATTCTGGACATCAACGAGATCAGGAAGATCTTGCCGCATCGCTACCCTTTTCTGTTGGTCGATTGCATTGTTGAACTCGAGCCGGAACGCATCGTAGGCATCAAGAACGTCACCGTGAATGAACCCTTTTTCCAGGGTCACTTTCCGGATTTTCCGGTAATGCCCGGCGTGCTCATTGTGGAAGCGATGGCGCAGGCGGCGGGAGTGTTGGTCCTCCAGGGGATATCCGATCGCGACAGCAAACTGGTCTTTCTGGTGGCCATCGAAAATGCCCGTTTCCGAAAGCCGGTGGTGCCGGGCGACACGCTTCGTTTGGAGATGACCGTAGTCAAACGCCGTAGCAACGTGGCCAAGATGGCCGGGCGCGCGACTGTGAACGGAGTGCTGGTCGCCGAGGCCGAAGTGATGTGCAAGCTCGAGGATAAAGTAGCGGAGCCCATCCCCTCGCCGGTCGGCAGCGCGGGGAGTTAACCCACGAATGCCGATTCATCCCTCGGCGATTGTAGACGCCGCCGCGCACATCGACGGAACGGCAGAAGTCGGACCATACTGCATAATCGGCGCAGACGTGGAAATCGGCGCGGGAACCCGGCTGATGGCTAATATCTTTGTCGAAGGGCCAACGCAAATCGGCGAGGATAATGTCTTTTATCCCTACAGCACAGTCGGCGTTGCGTCGCAGGATCTGAAGTATCAGGGCGAGCGCGCGGAAACGCGCATCGGCAGCCGGAATAAAATTCGCGAGTTCGTGACTATTCATCGCGGAACCGAAGGCGGGGGACTGCTGACCAGCATCGGCGACGACAATTTGCTGATGGCATACACACACGTGGCGCACGATGCGCGGTTGGGCAGTCACGTGGTGCTGGGGCACGGGGCTACCCTTGGCGGACACGTAGTCGTTGGAGATTGGGCAGTGGTGAGCGCGTCCACCGGCGTGCACCAGTTCTGCCGCATCGGCCGCCATGCGATTGTTGGCGGTTATAGCGTAATTACGCAAGATGTGCTTCCGTTTTCCAATACGGTAAGCGAGAGGCCTATCAAGGTCTACGGAGCAAATCGCATCGGGATGGAGCGGCGCGGATTCACCACCGACTCCATCGAATCGCTGCAAACTTCGTTGCGCCTGCTGACGCGCGGGCAGCTCAATACCACGCAAGCGATCGATCGTATCCGCGCCGAGGTTCCGCCATGCGCCGAGGTGGATGAGCTGATTGAGTTCATCCAAACTGCCGAGCGCGGGTTCATCAAGTAAATGCGCTACGGGCTTATTGCAGGGAACGGACGATTCCCCGTGCTGGCGCTGGAAAATGCGCGGCGGCTTGGGCATGACGTAACGGCGATCGGGATTCAGGAAGAAGCCCCCCGCGAAATCGAGACGCTGGCTACCCGATGCCATTGGATCTCGCTCGGACAATTGAGCAAGCTGATCGATATTCTAAAAGCCGAAGGCATCACCGAAGTCGTCATGTGCGGGCAGGTAAAGCACGCCAAGATCTTTTCATCCATCCGGCCGGATTGGCGGCTGGTGAAATTGTTGGCAGCGCTACCCTCGAAGAATACCGACGGCTTGATACGAGGCGTGGTGAAGATTCTGGAAGACGAGGGCATCCAATTGCGGGAATCGACCTTTCTTCTTAGGCCTCTGCTGGCAGGCGCGGGAACGCTGAGCAAACGTAAACCCACCAAGGAAGAAACGTCCGATATCGAATACGGCCGTCGCGTGGCGAATGCCCTAGCTGGATTCGATGTAGGCCAGAGCGTCGCTATTTGCGAGCGCGCGTGCGTGGCGGTGGAGGCAATGGAAGGTACAGATGCTATGCTACGCCGCGCCGCCACCTTGGCGAACGGCCGGCCGTTGACATTGGTGAAGGTGGCACGCGGCCGCGAGCATATGCTGTTCGACGTACCTGTGGCAGGCGCGAGCACGATCCCCGTGATGCGGGAAACGGGCGCTACCGCCTTGGCGGTCGAGGCTGGCCGAACTCTACTACTAGATCGCGACGCCATGCTGACCGCGGCAAATGAGGCAGGTATCGCCATCGTTGGAATGGAAATGTAAGATGGCGAAACATAGAGTAGCGGTGATCGGGACCGGAGCGTTCGGCGCCAACCACTGCCGCGTAGTTCATGAATCGGAACGAGCCGAGCTGACGGCCGTAGTGGATATCGACGCGGCACGCGCGCAAGAGACTGGCGCGAGATATGGGGCCCAGGCGTTTACCGACGTGCGTGATCTCGCCGGTAAGATCGACGCGGCCATCGTAGCGACCCCAACCACAGCCCATTCCGTGATCGGTGTGCTGATGATGCATGCGGGCGTCGACGTGCTGATCGAGAAGCCCATCGCGGCCGACCTCGACGGCGCCCAGCAGTTGATCGATGCCGCGGCCACGCGAGGATGCATTCTACAGGTGGGGCACCTGGAACGATTTAACCCCGCCGTAATTGAACTGGAGCGCCGGGCCACGCTGCCGCTGTTTTTCGAAGTGCACCGCATGAATCTTTTCAGCCCGCGCAGCCTGGATGTGGACGTCGTGCTCGACCTCATGATTCACGACGTCGATATCGTGCTGGCGCTGGCGAAGGCGGCGCCCGAAGAGATCCGCGCGGCGGGAATCCACGTGCTATCGGAAAAGGTGGATATAGCCAATGTGCGGCTTCAGTTTCCCAATGGCTGCGTGGCTAACTTGACAGCCAGCCGCGTCTCCACCGAGCGCGTGCGCAAACTGCGGCTCTTCCAGCCGCGACAGTATTTAACCCTCGACTATGGCAAACAAGACTTAGCGGTCTTTTCCGTTAAGGGCGATCGCGAGATCGGGTTTGAGCAAGCCCAAGTTCCTAAAGGCGAACCACTTAAACTACAATTCGATGCTTTTCTGGATTCGGTGGAGTCGCGAAATATTCCGAAATGCAACGGCGAGAGCGCGCGTCAAAGTCTTGGGGCGGCGCTCGCTATCCTTGATAAGATCAAAGAGCACTCCGAAACCGTCTCGCACGCTCTGGAAGCTGGATGGAAACCGTAGGTTCACCTCCGCTTGAGCCCGAATTACAGTTACTTACTACTTGGGGCCAAACGGATGACACAAACAGGCGCCGAACGGCCCTCATTGCCACGATTTTGTTGCATATCGCGGCAATCGGCACCCTATTTCTACTTCCCGAGAGCTTCTTCGAAGATAAGCGGCTGCCCGAACCGGTGAAGCATATCACGCCGATTTTTGAGCCGCTCACGCGTCTGACGCAGAAAGCCCCGAACACGGCTAAGGCGGCGAAGGAATTTAGCGTGGAAGATCGCGGCAGCCGCCCGCACCCTTCCGCGCCGCCCGCCCCGGCTCCCACACACGCCGTGGCTCCCCCGCCAACTCCGCAGCCGGTCCGCAAGGCGGCGATTCCCCAGAATACGCCCCCTAAACCCACTCAAAATACGCAGCCCACGCCGGAACCTCCTAAGGTGGATTCGGCCGTCAACGCGCCTAAGGTCAATCTTCCTCAATTAGGCACGCTGCCCCCTCCGCCAAAAATTCAGACCCAGGAGCAACCGAAATTGGCGCTGCAAAATCTGAGCAACGGCCCGCCGCCCGTGCTTCCGCCGGACCAGCGGCGCATTCCGCTTCCCGATACATCAGTGACCGGCGCGATTCAGCGAAGCCTCGGTGGTCCGCCGCCGCGCCCGCCCGCGCCACCCAGCGCAGAAGACGGCCAATCGATGCAATTGCCGCAGCTGCTGTCAGATACAGAGGGAGTGGACTTCACATCCTATTTGCGTCAGATTTTGCAGACGGTGAAGCGAAATTGGCAGTCGGTGATTCCCGAGAGCGTCCGGCTGGGAAGGCGCGGCAAGGTCTCAGTGGTGCTTTCCATCGGACGCAACGGTCAAATCGAAAAGCTGGTTTTCGCCGAGCAGTCCGGCGCCGATTCATTGGATAAAGCGGCGGTCGCGGGCGTCAGCATGTCGCAGCCATTTCCACCGCTGCCAAACGCATTCAAAGGCGAAAAGATTGTGGTGCAATTTAATTTCGCATACAACACACCCAAACAATAGTCGAGCCATGGATAGGAAATTCATAGCCGCGATTGCGGCTTACGCGGCAATCGCGCTGCTGGCGGCGTTCACTCTGGATGGTGGTACGCTGCGGAACGCGGTATGGGTGCTTATGGGCGGACTCGCGTTGAAAACATATGTCGCCAGGCGCGCTGGCTGGTAAATCGCAATTTAATGGTGATGGTGTTCTTGGGCGGACACCGGAATGGCGCATCCGCTCTCCGAAATGGCGCAACTTACATGCTCGAATTGGATGGTGGTGTGGAAGATGCGGTAGCGGTCGGCCAGCAAATGGTTCATGCTGCGCAAAATCACGTCGCTTGCCGAGGGCGGAACGTCTTCGATAAGCGCGTGACAACTTAGCGCATGAGTACTCGAACCGAGGCTCCATATATGTAAATCGTGGACGCCTAACACGCCATCGATATCTTTCATCGACATGACGACTTGGCTTAGATCGATGCCTCGAGGCAGACCTTCCAGCAGGATATTCAACGATTCGCGGATGATGTCCCACGCAGTCCAAACGATCAGCAGCGCGATCACAATGGAAAGCACGGGGTCGGCGCGTTCCCACCCGGTGAACCGAATCACCAGCGCCCCCGCCATGATCGCAATAGCTCCCAATGCGTCCCCCAACATATGGATGAATGCGCTGCGAACGTTAATATCGTTTTTACTGGCGGAACGTAGCGAGAGCATGATGCCGCCATTCATTAACAAGGCCAGCGCTGCGATGGCCAGCATCACACCGTCGTCTACAGGTTCAGGATGGCGCAGGCGACCGATGCTCTCGTAGCAAATCCAAGCCGACAGCGTGACCAGCGTAATCGCATTGATGAACGCCGCCAGCACGCCCGCGCGATGGTACCCATAGGTCTTTGTCTCGTCCGCCGGCTTTGCCTGAAGGTAAAAGCAGAACCAGGAAAGAAAAAGCGCTACGGCATCAGTCAGGTTATGTCCCGCATCCGATAGCAGGGCCAGGGAATGTGAGCGGAAACCGGCGTAAACCTCAACCGCGACGAAGGCCCCGGTAACCGCAAGCGACCACTTCAGCCGGCTTCCGGTACCCGCGGGATGGTGATGATGGTGTCCGTGCGCGTGAGAGTGCGAATGCACCAATCCTCCTGCTCTATTTTAGCGCGCAGTGGGAATATCCATCATTACGAATCAAGGCGTCTTTCCGGCAGGATAGCCGTGCAACTGAGGTCCAATGACATTCGAGAAAACGTAGTTTCCACGGCGGTCGGCGTCGATGGTCCAAAACATTGCCCCAATCATGCCCGGGTAGCCGTGGAGTTCACGCAGCCTGTATCTGGTGCCAGCCGGCGCCTTACCAGTGATGAGGAGGTCCATCGCCTGCCCGACAATGGTAGCCGTGGTGTCTCCGGTAAGAAACCCCACCGCAACCGTATCGGGCGCCATTGGTGGGAAGAAATGCTTCGAATCGCCTCCAACGGGGAAGCCTTGCAGGAGGAGTTCCGTCATGGCGGCGTGATAGTCTACCGTACCAGGCTGATAAATCTCACCATCGAGGCCTTGAAGCGGCGGCGTATTGTAATCTTGCACATCGACGAAGGAAAGTATGTCCCGAATGGCGTTCAGGATGGGAAGATAAGAGCCGAACTGGCCGCCATAGCTCGGGTAACCCGAGGGAATCTGAGTGCCTTCGGGCACCAGGCTGACCATGAAACCAGATCCGAAATGGTCATGTAACTGCCTGATGGCGGAGATCAGATTCACGATAGATGGCGTCGTGGGTCGCTTGAAATCAATGTCTCCGGGGTCGATCGCAAGAGAGGGGCTCTCGAAATCAATGTCGATGCCGTCGAACCCGTACTCCACGACAATACGCTCCACGGACGAAACGAAGTTCGGAATCCGTTTCGCGTCCGCCAGAGTGAAGTGCTGGCCGCCTCCCCCGAGCGAAATCATGACCTTCTTGCCCCTGCTCTTCAGATAGGCGATGTCGGACTTGAACTGTGGGGTTTCGAGGCCCGCCGGGGTATGAAACTGCATCGTTCCTTCCGGAGCGTTCCGATCCGGCGTCGCGAAGGCGACGAGGATCACGTCCCATTGCGGCGAGACCTCGCGCAGCGAAAAGATGGAACCCGCGGCGCCGTAGCCGGACCAATAACCGATAAGCTTATGGCCGTTCGGCGGTCCGTTGAGCGGTATTGCCGCAATCGAGGGCTGGAGCGGAGCGGATCCGCCGCCGCGGGCTCCCCGTCCTGCGCAAGGCTTAGCGGGCTCGACGAGGGTGCGTGAATCGGGAAAGCTGTATGTGCTGTCCGGCGTCCCCAAATACCAGGAAAGCACAGCGATGTTCTGCAGGTGATAAGTGGCTTCATTCACGCGAGCCGTAAAGGCTTTCGAAGCGGGAATATTGTTCTTGGGGTTAGTATTCGTGGGCTCAAGAAGAAAGTAGTCGGAGGCGACGCCGGCGCCGCCGCAGCCTTGTCCGTCTGGTCGCGTCCAACTCGGAAAGCTATTGCCCGGGCCTTTCCCATTGCGGCCATGCAACAGAGGATTGTGAAGAGGATCGTTGATGAACTCTCCTAGTTGCTGAGTAAGCGGCTGCACATCGCTATCTTCAACTGCCGCCGGCGCGGCGCGCAGGTAAGAGCCAAGCACAAAGGAGTTTCCAGTGGCGGCATCAACACCGTGCGTTCCCCAGGAGCAGCATAACGTCGCATCCCCTTCAGAATAGTAAGTGGTGTTATGCGTAACGGCGATTACAAGCTTGCCCGGCTGATTCGGAACTTGCTTAAAAAGCTCCTTCTGCAGAAATTCGACATCCACCACTGCAAGAGCGGCCCCGGTTTTCTTGGACGTCAGAATATAGCCGTAACCGGCCGGGATAGCGACCTTGACCGGTCTCACTTCCGGCTTGCCGAAGAGGGTGTGCCAATCCCCCGCTTTGGGAAAGGTGGCCCGCAGCATCGCATCGGTGAATTGCGTGACGCCCGAAGGAAACGCGAATAGGGAGAAAACCGGCGAGAGCAGCACGCTCTTCACATCCGGCGCGGCATCCATAAGGAATGGCTTTCCGGCAGTCCGCCGGGCGTCAAAGGACAGGGCAATGGGAACGAGCACCGTCGGGATGGTTGTAGCGCCTCCCTTCGCGGGATCGCGGCCCGCCAGCGTGTAAGACGCGCCGCCGACAACATGCTGGAAGGCGGGTATGGAGCCCTGCCCGAATGCAAATTGCGGCAAGAGGAAAAGAAGAAGACCCACCAAGCCTGTGGCGCCGCCAGGTCCCCAATTGTTGGTGTTGAATTGCGTTTTCACCTTTGATTCCGAATCTCAGCATACCGAATTCAAGTAACGCGAAAGTATCCCCACTAAGAAGCTGCCTTCCCTCACACTACTCACTTGATAGCGCTCTTAGTGCCGCTCCGAACAAAGTTCAGTCGTCGGGTAATATTTCGCTTTTCTCCGGCGCGGGGTTGCAGTATAATTTCCGCCAGTAAGTCTTCAGACTGGGGTGGCTGAAAAAATGAAATCTAAGTATTGGGTTGCTTTGTGTCTAACGGCGTCTGCCGTTATTCCCTCTCAAGCGCAGGAAGTCAGCGCGGGCATCACTGGTCGTGTCACCGACCCGAGTGGTAGCGCCATTCTCAACGCCAAGGTCCTTGCAAAGGACTTGGATCGGGACACCGAGTGGCCCACCACAACTAACGTGGATGGAATCTATGCCTTTCCCCGCATACCTCCGGGGCGTTATCAACTGAAAATCGAAGCCCCTGGCTTCAAGGCCTATGTCAATCGGGAAATTGGACTTGAAGTGAACCAAAGAGCGCGTCTCGACGTGACCATGGAAATTGGCGCAATCACCGAAAGCGTACAGGTGAAGGGAGATGCCGCAGTTTTACAAACCGAAACGACACAGGTGGGGGCCGTGATATCCGCCACGACCATCAACGATATCCCGCTCATCAGCCGAAATCCCGTTGCGCTCACGCTTCTCACTGCCGGCGTTACAACGCCCGACCCCGGCAGTTTTAACAGCGGCCTGCGGTCCGCGGGCGGAGGACGGCCTTACGTCAACGGCAATCGCGAAGAGTCCAACAACTTCCTCCTGGATGGCGTAGACAATAACTTTACCTCGGACAATCTGGTTTCCTACCAGCCGAATCCGGACGCTATCGAAGAGTTCAAACTCATCACCAATAATGCATCCGCGGAATTCGGTAATTTTCAGGGCGGCATCGTCAACGTGGTGATCAAATCCGGAACCAACCAGTTCCACGGCGACGTGTTCGAGGATTTTCGTAATGATGTCTTAAACGCCAACAATTGGGGCCGCAACTGGCAAGGGTTGCCGAAGACGCCACTTCGCTGGAACCAGTTCGGCGGCGTCATCGGCGGCCGCATTATCAAGGATAAGTTGTTCTTTTTCGCCGACTATCAGGGCTTACGGCAGGCCACGCCGACTTCGCTTAGTTCTGCATATGTCATGCCGACCCCATGGCGCAACGGCGATTTCTCCTCGCTGCTTACCACTTCGGGGCCTTACTCCATCGGCAAGGTGCTGCAGCTTTATAATCCTTACTCGGTAGACCCTGCCACCAACCTGCGCGCTCCCTTCCCCGGCAACATCATTCCTCAAAATCTGTTGAGTCCGGCAGCCGTTAAGCTGATGAACAACAGCGCCCTTTACCCGGCCCCGCAAACCACCACCATTACGACGCCCAATTATAGTTACGGCAGCGCAAGCTACATCAATACGGACCAGGGCGATGCCAAGTTGGATTGGAAGCCAAGCGACAAAGACTACGTAAGTTTCCGCTATTCCCACGGCATGCAGGACAACCCAGGCGTCAACACCTTCCCGCTGTTTTATAACACCTTCAACCGCTCGCCATTCCAAAACGAAGTGATTAACTGGACCCACACCTTCGGCCCGCGCGTGGTGAACGAAGCGCGCTTCGGCGTAAACAACGTAATGCTCGATAACGGCGGCGCCGATAAAGGCCTGGGTAATATCGCGCTCAATGCGGGAATCGCGGCCGCCGGAACGGGCCTACTCAGCTTGCAAGGCTTTACCTACGTGAGCGCACTCGGCAACGCCAACATTGGCGTGCAGCAGTTGTTCGCCAATACAACCTGGCATTATGCCGACAATGTGACGCTGATTCGTGGCCGCCACATGATGAAGATGGGTGGGCAGGCATTGCGCGAGTGGATCAACGTATTCTATTCAGGCAACAACGGCCGCAGCGGATATATCGCCTTTAATGGCCGCTTTACGGGGCAGAACGCCCTGAATCCAACCGTCACTCTGGGCGAGGCGGATTTTATGATGGGTCTTCCCGATGATGTGGGCCGCGGTCTGCAATCGGGAACCTGGGGACAACGCTCAACCGTTTGGGCCCTCTACTTTCAGGACGACTGGCGCGCCACCAATAGCCTGACGTTGAATTTGGGATTGCGCTGGGAATATCACACGCCGTGGGTCGAAGTAGAGAACCGGCAGGCCAACTTCGGTATGTTCAGTGGACAGTTGGAGTTAGCCACCGCGCTTCCCAGCAATCTCGTCACTCCCCCAGGTCCCGCGCCGGTCGTCGAGAGCAATGGTGCCCTCTATGATACATACAAGAAGGATTTTCAGCCGCGCATTGGCTTCGCCTATACGCCCGGCATTCTCGGCAAGAAATTGGTGTTGCGCGGGTCCTATACCATCTCTTCCTATCTGGAAGGCACCGGCACCAATCTTCGTCTGCCTCTGAATCCGCCTTACGAACAGGAATTTGAGTCTAACTTCAACATCGCCGGCGCGCCGTACGAACTGCCAGGGAGCACGCTCGACCAAGGCCTCTCCCAGATCAGCGCAAAGAATCCGTACGCCGGCGCAACCATTCGGCTGTGGGACCCTCACGTACGTCCGGCGGACGACCAGCAATGGAATGTGACCTCGGAGTATGAGTTCAGAGGTGGCAATGTGCTTACGGTCGGCTACGTGGGACAGCACGGCGACCATCTGATGGTGGCCATGCCGTATTTCCAGAACCAGATCGTGAATGGCAACGTGGTTTCCGGTCCATACCTCTCCGGCAATCCTGTTCTCCGCGGCGAGATCGGTCAGATTTCAGGAACATGCTCCTGTGCTAAACAGAAGTACAACGCGCTGCAGGCTACCCTCCACAAACGCTACAGCATGGGACTGACCTATCAAGTGGCATTCACTTATTCGCGCGGCATGTCCGATTCCATTGGCTATTACGGCCAAGGCGCGCAAGCCGGCAGCCAATCTGCCTACTGGCAGAACCTGTTCAACCAGCAGTCTGAATTCGGCCCAACCTACTTTGACGAAAAATTCAACCTCGTTCCTTCGTTTGTATACGAGCTGCCGTTTGGACGCGGTAGGAAGATGGGGTCGGGATGGAACCGGGGAGTCGACGCGGTACTGGGCGGCTGGCAACTGGGTAGCATCTATACCTGGCACACCGGCTTCCCGCTCACCATCAAACTGGCAAGCGATCCTTCCGGCACGGGTGCGCGCAGTTATCGCGCAAATGTGATCGGCACGCCACACGACCCACACCAGATTGGACCGGGCGCTACATGGCTGGACGTTTCAGCATATGCAACTCCCGCCTTGCACACCTTCGGCAATTCAGGCGTCGGAGTGGTGCGCAGCCCCGGTGAAAGCCGCTTAGACCTTTCCATCGCTAAGCAGTTCCATATCACCGAGAAGAAGTATTTCGAACTGCGCGGCGAGGCATTCGGCGTGACGAATACGCCGATCTATTTCAGCCCGGCGTCGCAGACCATTACTTCAACGCTTTTCGGACAAATCCGCAGCTCAGAGGGCGAACGCAACATGCAGGTCGTTGCCAAAGTTTACTTTTAAGCGCTGACGGCTAGCGCACGTTGAACCACAGCGGCATGGTGCGTAACATGCCGCCTTCCATCCAAGAGCGGTAGGGCACGGCGCCGAAAACCTCGCGCAGCTTGGCGTCGCGGGCGGACGCAAAGACATCAGTCTGCGACTTCTTGGTTAGAATATTCAACAAGCTCTCGCGCGGCGGATAAACCATCAAAGCGACGTTCTCGCCCGCCGGAATATTGGCCTTCTTCTTGATCAGCGCGATCGCTGTGTCTAGGCCGCCCAGTTCGTCCACCAGGCCGTGCTCCTTAGCGCGCGCGCCCAGCCATACGCGGCCCTGCGCCACCGGCTCGATCTGATCAAAGCTTTGATGGCGCGCGGCGGCCACCTTGCCCACGAAATCGCGATAGCTTTCGTCGATGCCCTGGCGCAGCAACTGTCGCTCGTCGGGAGTTAGTTCGGTGTAATCGGAATCGATATCGGCGTGTTTGCCTCTTTGCATCGCGTCTTTTGTGACGCCCAGTTTGTCATAAAGGCCGTGCAGATTGGGCTTCCCGAAGACTACACCGATGGAGCCGGTTTCAGTTTGCGGATATGCCACAATCGGATCGCCCGTCATTGCCATGTAGTAGCCGCCCGAAGCCGCAAGATCCGACATCGAAATCACCAGGGGTTTCTTCTTACTCAGGAGATTCATCTCACGCCACATCTCGTCGGACGCCGTAGCCTCCCCGCCGCCCGAATCGATGCGTACAATCACACCGCGAATGGTGGAGTCGCCGCCCACCTGACGCAGCAGGCGATTGAATCCGAATGAAGTGAGCGTGCCCTGTTCCGATCCGTCGTCGCTTGGGCTGCCTCGTACGATATCGCCTGATGCCACTACTATTGCGATATGATTGCGCGCGGCGCTTGCGTCCGGTACCGTAAGATACTTGGCGGCGGAAACGCGGGCAAGGCCCGAGCCAACTTTATCCTTTAGTTCCCCCCACATCTGATCTTCAAAACGAATTTCATCTACTAGCCCGGCCTGTAGGGCTTGCGTCGCGGTGAAGGGTCCCTGATCGATGATCGCCCGGACCTGGTCGGGCGTCTTTTTACGCGCGGCCGCAATACGGTAGACAATGTTGCCGTAGAGATCGTCCACAAGGCCTCCGATCACTTCTCGCGTTTCAGGACTCATATCGGTGCGCGTAAACATGTCGCCGAAATCCTTGTACTTGCCGGCATGCTCCACCTCGACACTTACACCGATCTTATCCAGCGTCTTCTTGAAGTACATCGTCTCGGCGCGCAGACCTTTTACAAAAACAGGTTCCTCATCGCCCAGGTAAATACGATCTGCTGGCAATGAGACGTAATATTCGCGCGTGGTCGGCTGACGCAGGAATGCGAAGACCGGCTTCCCGGATTTGTGAAACTGCTCAATATCGGAGCGGAGCTCTTCCAGTTTCGCCCACCCAGCCGAAATGCCGTCGGGTTGCAAAACCAGGGCTCGAATGTGGGAGTCGGCCGCGGCCTTGCGCAGTAAGGAGTATATATCGGTCACCGTTGGCGTACCGTCGCCGCCGCCTAGAAAGCCGGGCAATTCGACGGGTGGTTTTTCAGGAATCTCTCCGGAGAGCCGCAATACCAGAGCCGTATTGGCCTGAATTTCGGGCGGCCTTTCTCGAAAACGCAGCAGCACGAAGAACAGCAGTACGAAGCTGAGAAATACGATGATTACTCCGGTTACGAGACCGAGTATGAACTTGACCATGGCTACTCCGAAATTAGCACTCCCAGAGCCACCCCTGGGGTGAAATTCATTTCAATGGGGCCGAGCGTGAAAGCGATGGACTCTAAATTGCCAACAAAGGGGAAGGAGGAATCAAATGGGGCTCATTCGAGATTTCATCTTTTTAGTGCTGTTCTTCGTGCTGGTGGTAGCCTGGCTGATCGCCTGGGCGGCGTTCCATATCACTGCGGGGACGATTCACATTTTGCTCGTCGTAGCACTGATTGCCTTGGTCCTACACTTTGTTGGTGGACGGCGAACGGCGTAAGATTTACCCAGCTTATGGATGCGCGCTGCCGGAAACGCCAAGCTCCTGTAGCAGCGCCGCGTCCTTGTAGACCTTTTGCAATGCCTCGGCGACGGCTTGCGAGGTGACGTGAACTGCCCGGGCTTTATCTTCATCGTAGAGGTAGGTGATGGGGATGCTTTCTAGGTTGCCGTCGAAGGTAATGCCGGCGAGTTCGCCTTTTTGGTTGATCGCAGGCGCGCCGGATGGGCCGCTGGTTATATCGCACGTTGTCGCGAAGTTCATGGGCGTCACAAGACCTAACGACGACTTGACAGCCGTCCACCTTGCAGGAAGAGCTACTGGATCTACTGCCGCAGCATAGTGCAAGAGGCCGCCAAAAGTGGTCGCAAAAGGAACTGGCGCCTCAGCGCGGTCGCGATATGGCTTTGGCGCGCCAAAAGTAATACGTGGGGTTGCAGTCGCGTCGGGGTAGTCGGCTGCGCCGAACAGGCGGAAGCGGTATTGCGCGATCTTTTCGGCTGCCGATACTTCAAGCGCCTCAATGGTCTCCGCCTGCCGCTTGCCGATCTTGCGGGCTGGATCTTCGATAGCCTTTACCAGCGGAAGCAAGCCGGAGGCATCGCCCGGCTTGCATGCATGTACCATATCGGCGGCGGCTTGTTGGGGCGTTTTCCCGCCCAGCACCGCTTTCAGCGATATCTCCTTTTCACCGATGGCCTGCAGCTCCTGAAGGTATCGAGTCAACAGCGAAATCTCGGCTGCCTCCTCTATAGGAGACGCGGGTGGCGGAGGTTCCGAGCGGAGACTGGCGCGCGCCATCCGGAATAGGACCGAACCCTCCGCGGCAGGACGTTCCAGCAGTTGATAGCGCCGCTCGGAAGGCTGCCAATTCTTGTATGCCGTCGCGACTTCGTCCCATACCTTGCCGCCTTCGGTTCCGAGTTTCGGATCCTTTTCCACCGCCGTGCGCAGCTTGCGCTCGAAGTTGGTCTTACGCGCGGTCAGCCATTCGTCTTTCAAACCGATCAATTTGCCGGCAGTGAGTTTATATTGGGCGCCCAGCGCCGCCAATGCGGCGCTTCGCGGCGCCGCGGTACGTAGATCTTCAATTCGCGTGACGAGCCGGCTTACGGTATAGGGCAGCGCCGAGTCGCGATAGAAATTGAGCTGTGCCGCCGTTGCCAGCCGCGCTGTTGCCACTGGGCTGCCGGGCGCAAACAACAGTTCGTTTTCTTGAACCGATTCATCACTCCATTTGAAGAAGTGGGGCGTAACGGCCGGCTTGCCCTTCTCATAAGCGCGCAGGAACGCGGCGTCCATCGAATACCGCGGGTAGGTGACCTCGGCCGCGGCTCCGCCAAACGACGCGATGCCGAACTCCGGCGCGAAGACTAGACGCACATCGGTATAGCGCTTGTACTGATAAAGGTCATAGCGCTCGCCCGAGGAGAGCTTGACCACCGCGCAAACATTGCCGCTCTTCTGCACACAGGCCTTTTCGATGCGCGCGATGGATGCGTTGCGTCTTTCCAGCGCTTCCGCGGGCTTCATCTTATCGGCTACGCCTTCTTTGACCTGTTTCGTCACCTCTTCCAGCGTTAGCAATACCTCGGCATTCACGCCCACGCACTTCGCCTCATCGGCTTCCGAGGCCGCCACGAAGGGTTCGTTGATTTGCGGAGTCGCTTTCGCGGCGCATTCCGCCACCGCCCGGCGGCTGGTTACGATAAGCCCATGCGGTGAGACGAAGGCCCCCGATCCATTGCCGACATGCAACGAGGCGAGGCGCAGGTTTTCGAGAAACTGGTCCGTGACCTCGAAGGCGTACTTTTCCTTCACCACATTCTTGGGAAATTGATTAAACAGCCAAAGACCCTCGTCCGCCAGCAGCGGCGCCGCGATAAGCGCCAGCGCAATAATCCGCAATTGCATGAGCAATAGTTTACGGCGAGGGGCAGCATGGTGGGTTCCAAATAATTGTTGACAACACTAATAAATTAGTACTAAATGGCATCATGCGAGGTTTTACTCTCCTTGGCGTCCTCAGCGCGATCGCCTTCGGACTAGCCGTTGCGCAGGACGTCCCTTCCACTGTTGAGAGTTTGATGTCTGACGCCAATGCCAAATATCTACATCGCGAGTATGCTGCCAGCCGCTCGTTGTATGATCAGGCGCGGCAACTCTTGGACCAGGCTTCTTCCGAAGGTCCGCGCCGCTACGATCTCTTGAAGCGGTTGACCACAGTCGCTTCGGCCGCCGGGGACTATCCCGCCGCCAACCAATATCTGGATGCCGCTCTTCAATGGCGTATGGACCGCAATGGTCCGAGCGACCCGCAGGTTCTCGCCGGGCGACTGCAGCAGGTTGGCATCTATCGCGCCATGGGGGATGATGCGGAGGCGCTCGTTGTTCTCGAAGCCGTGATCGTCAAGCACGAAGAACTCGGTGGTCGCCGCAGCCCTGCCTTGGCGGACGACCACAGTCTGATGGGCCAAATCGATTATGAAATTCGCAAGAAGAAGGATGCGGCGCAGGAATGGGAACTCGCCATCGCTTTACGAGGGCTCAATGCCGGGCCGCTCGACGTGACACAAGTTCCGGATCTGGATCGTCTTGGCGGCGTCTGCATCGAACTGCTCCGCTACCAGGAGGCCGAAAGCGTTTTCCGCAAAGCGTTAATTATTCGCGAATCGGTTCTGGGATCTGAGCATGCCGACCTGCTGGCGACGCTCGATGGGCTGGCATATGCGTATTTTGGCCAAAAGAAGTATGAGGAAGCCGAACCCGTCTATCAGCGACTGGTCGCGCTCTGGACAAAGTCGGTTGGCGAAACACATCCTATGCTGGCGATCGCGCTCGATAAGCTGGCGGTGTTCTACACGGCCCAGGAAAAGTACGACCAGGCGCGCGATACCCGCGAGCGCGCCAACGCAATCCGAACCTTCTTTCTGGCGCAAGGTTTGCACAAAGAAGCCCTGGATTTAGCCGCGGGCGGCGATGGGACCGGCGCGAATACATTATGGCGGCGCGCATTGCGCATCCTCGACCCCCCGAATCCCATCTACGATCCGCTTCGCGAACAAATTTCGCGCAATCTGGCCTCCGACGCCGCCCCATCCAAGACAGCATCGAAGAGTTTTCCGAAAAAATAGCAGCATTCCGGCGCGATACAATGCACTGGAAAGGAGAACGTCCCGTGCCCGATCTCACCATCCACCCTACCGCCAAGTTCCTGAAGGTTGGAACCATTGTGGCCGCCCTGATCTTCATCGCGCTTGAAGTCCTCTACCTTACGCAATGGCGAGACCAGGTGGGGAGTTGGGTGATGATCATACCGCCGCTGATTCTCCTCTGGCCGCTTACTGGATGGATTAAACGAAGCATAAGAAAAGCGACTATTACCGGCGATCGGCTCCGTTATGAGACAGGTTTCGTTTCGAAATCCACACGTACCATCCAGCTTTCGAAAGTACAGGACGTACGCGTCGATCAGGGTCTGGGACAGAGGATGTTCGGGGTCGGCAATATCTCGATTGAGACCGCTGGCGAAGCCAGCCGCCTGACGTTATTTAACATCGACGACCCGCAAGGACTCGCGGATGAGATCCTGAATCGCGCGCACGGCGGATCGATGCCCCACACCCCCAGTTCGGTCTAACCTTTTACCGTCCGTTATCTCTCTGAACGGCGGAAGGCCGGTCATTTGCCATACATCGGACGAAGAGACGCGTCGAAATCTCTGCGACCGCGAAGCTAAATTGGATTCAGTACTCGCAGATGCTCGCTGAAATCGTTTTTAGGTGTATGGTTTGGGCTCCCCTGGTTTCCCCGCTCGTCTCACCTCCTCAAGCGTTCTTACCGTTCGATCGACAGGCTGTTTCAGCCTGTGTAGATGGGCCATCGGATTCGACGCCCGTAATGCCGGAAAAAACTGCCGGCGACTCCGATGCCCCTCCAACCGGCCCGCCGGCGATTCGTCCTGCGACGCGTACTCCTGGATCTTCGGGCGGCGTACAGTGGGGCAATCTTGCTAAAGATTCCTTACGATTCCTGGCCGTTATGCATGCCTTTCGTTACGCCACCGAAGCCGGGACTCGCGCGGGTGGTATTGGGTTGGACGGCGGCTATCTAAACGCCGTAGGAAATCTGCATGGATGGGCCGATGGCGACCCGTTCTATGTCAACTACGTGGGCCATCCCATGCAGGGCGCCGTGGCTGGCCGCTTGTTCCTGCTGAACGACCCGCGGTATAACCACGTAGAATTCGGACGGGATCGCGAATACTGGAAGGGAAAGCTCAGCGCCGCCGCGTTCGCCTGGGCCTTCAGTGAGCAATTTGAGATAGGTCTGCTGAGTGAAGCTTCGATCGGCCACATCCAGGCCGACTTTCCGCAGCAAGGGTTCGTCGATCACGTTATTACGCCTGCTATCGGGCTCGCCTGGATGATTGGGGAAGACGCTGTCGACCGTTACGTGATCCTCGCGATGGAAAATCGCATCACCAATCGGTGGTTACGCATGGCCCTGCGAAGCGGCCTCAATCCGGCGCGTAGTTTCGCTAACCTGATAGACGGAAACGCGCCCTGGGCTCGCACTTCTCGAAGTGGAATTTTGGTTTACAGGGGTGATCCGCATGCCAAAGGAGCGCTACGCCCCGCAAAGAACAGCCAACCGCCGCATGATCCGAAGCCTGCGCCCTTCGAGTTTTCGCTTACTTCCGGCTACCGCCAGTTCGGCAAAACGCCCTGTATGGGCGGGGGTGGCGAAGGCGCCTTTCGCGTCTCCGCCGATCTTCAGATTGTCCTTGACATAAATGGCTGCAAGCTCCTCGGCCTTGCCCAATACTTGAGCGGCGACGCATTGGTCTATCAGATAGGCCCACGCTGGACTCCGGCGCCCACCGGTAAGTGGTCGCCTTACGTGCAGCTTCTATTCGGCGGCTTGAAAGTTACCCAGGAGCAGCTTTACCCGGAGAAGAAAGCTGCCGTCGAAGCCGCCAATGCGAACCTAGATCCATCTCTCGCTTATACTCTGCACGATCAATACACATCGCACCGGGAGTCAAACGGTTTAGCCGTGACCGCCGGCACAGGCATCGATTACAAACTGAACGAAGCCATTGCCTTTCGCATAATCGGATTGGATTATCTGCGCTCGACAGCCGGCCCTGTCAACGGCGCGCCATTCGGCAAAGGATTCCAACTCGCCAGCGGCATGGTGCTCCGCCTCGGAACATGGTAGATTGCGCCCGGCGCGGGGTAATCGCGCCCGGCGCAGGGTCAGGCTAGGTTGTAGATTTCTTCGCGCTAAATTCGAATGTGCGGTCCATGCCGGCAATCTCGCCGGTAAACTTGATCTCGCTATCGCTCACTTTCCCTTTGTAATTGATGCGAAACTCGTTGCCGTTAAAGCTGCTCACGACGGCAAAGGAGATATTGTCCCCGTCCACCTTGCCCTCGGATATCTGTGTTTCACCCATTGGTCCGCCTGCCACCGTTCCGGTAAGCTTGGCGCCATCCACCTTGAGCACGAACGTGTTCTCGATGTTTCCATTGGGCGTTTCAATCGACGCCTTCCAAGTGCCGGAGGCGTCGGACGCAAGCGCGATGCCCGCGCAAATCAGAAATAGTGCAATTTGACGCTTCATAGAAAACTCCTGTCTGTGTCATTAGAGTGGAAATGGAGCGCAACTGCAAGGGGAGTCGGACGAAAACGAATTCGTCGGCATGCCTCTTAACGCGAGTCGCATCCTACAATTGAAAAGGAGCGCCCATGCCGGAAGCCGTTATTATCGATTGTCTTCGTACCGCCGTCGGAAAGGCCCCCCGCGGCTCGCTGCGCAATGCCCGTCCCGACGATCTCGCGGCGGCTGTGATTCGACGGCTGCTTGAGCTCTATCCACAAGCCAAAGAGGGCGTGGAGGACGTGATTCTCGGCTGCGCCATGCCTGAGGGCGAGGCGGGAAACAACATGGCGCGGCAAGCCTCGTTGCGCGCGGGTTTGCCCGATTCCGTTCCGGGCATGACCATCAACCGCTTTTGCAGCTCTGGCCTCCAGGCGATCGCGCTCGCGGCGGATCGCATCCGCAGCGGCGGTGCGGATATACTCATCGCCGGCGGCAGCGAATCAATGAGTAAGACGCCCTTCGGCGGACTCAAGCCCGCACCCAATCCCTGGTTCGTCGATCACTGGCCTGAGGTCTACATGAGCATGGGCCTCACCGCCGAACGTGTGCAGCGCAAGTATGGCGTGACGCGCGAAGACGCGGATGCATTCGCCTTACGCAGCCATCGCAATGCGGTCGCGGCGCAACAGCAGGGAAGATTCGACGAAGAGATTGTGGCGGTGGAAGTGGATACCGCCACACCCGCAGGCGAGCAGAAAAGCGTCTTCGCCCGCGATGAGGGGCCGCGCGCCGACACCAACATCGACGCCCTGGCGAAATTGAGGCCGGTCTTTCACGCCAACGGTACGGTAACCGCCGGCAACGCTTCACAGACTAGCGACGGGGCGGCCGCGGCGCTTGTGATGTCCGAAGCCAAAGCGCGCGAACTCGGCCTCAAGCCCAAAGCGCGGTTTGTCAGCTATGCCACGGCCGGCGTGGCGCCGGAGATTATGGGGATCGGTCCGGTAAAAGCGATTCCGAAAGCTCTTGCTATGGCGGGGCTGAAGCTGGACGATATTGGCGTAATTGAGCTGAACGAAGCCTTTGCGGTTCAGGCGCTGGCCGTGATTCGCGAGGCCGGGCTCGACCTCGAAAAGACCAACGTGAACGGCGGCGCCATCGCCCTGGGTCATCCCTTAGGATGCACGGGCGCGAAGCTCACGGCCACCATTTTGCGTGAAATGGAGCGGCGCAAATCGCGCTACGGACTAGTCACCATGTGCGTGGGCGGCGGTCAGGGCGCGGCGGGGATTTTCGAATGCCTGCAATAAAAGGCGGCTCATTCCTCATCGAAGAGCGGCAGCCCGCCGATGTATTCACCGCCGAAGACCTGAGCGCAGAGCATCTCGCGATTGCGCGAACCGCCGATGAGTTCTGGGCCAACGAAGTAGTCCCTCACATGGACGCGATTCAGCATCAGGAGCCCGGCGTCGCCGTGCGCGCCTTGCGCAAGTCGGCCGAGCTTGGCCTGACCGCGATGGCGATTCCCGAAGCCTACGGAGGTCTTGAACTCGATCTCGGTTCAGCAATGGTCGTGGCCGAGCACGTGGCGCGCGATGGATCGTACGCCGCCTGGCACGGCGCCCACACCGGCATCGGGACCCTGCCGCTGGTCTTCTTTGGAACCGAGGAGCAGAAACGCAAGTACCTGCCCAAACTGGCGACGGCGGAGATGATTGCGGCCTACGCGCTGACCGAGCCGCACGCGGGCTCTGACGCCCTGGCTGCAAGAACGCGCGCCGATCTGAGCGCCGATGGATCGCACTACGTCCTCAACGGACAGAAGATGTGGATTACCAACGGCGGCGCGGCCGATCTCTTTACCGTCTTCGCCAAGATCGGCGGTGAAAAGTTCACCGCGTTTCTGGTAGAGCGTGCCTTCGGCGGCGTGACCAGCGGCGCGGAAGAAAAGAAGATGGGCATCAAGGGCAGCTCCACAACCGCGGTCTACTTCGATAACGTGCGGGTACCGGCGGAGAACCTGCTCGGCGAGATCGGCCGCGGCCATATTATCGCGTTCAACATTCTGAATATCGGCCGTCTCAAGTTAGGTCCGTTCGCGCTTGGCGGCGCGAAGAACGTGCTCGCCGTTTCACTGAAGTACGCCAAGGAGCGTAAAGCGTTCGGCTCTTCCATTGCCGAATTCGGCGCCATTCAACACAAGCTGGCGGAGATGGCGATCCGTATTTTCGTCGCGGAATCGGTGGTATGGCGCACCGTGGGGCTCATCGCGCCCGAAGAGTCGTTGAAGACTATCGAGGAGTACGCAATCGAGTGTTCCATCGTCAAAGTCTATGCCTCCGAAATGCTCGACTACGTGGTAGATGAGGGCGTTCAGATTCACGGCGGCTATGGCTACCACCAGGACTATGCCGTGGAGCGCGCCTACTGCGATTCGCGGATCAACCGCATTTTCGAGGGTACGAATGAGATCAATCGTCTGTTGATTACTGGCATGCTGCTCAAACGCGCGGCGCGCGGACAGCTTGCGTTGGTGGCCGCCGCGCAGAGAGTCGCGGGCGCGTTGATGGGCGGCTGTGCCGGCCCTTCCACAGACGCCGAAGCGGAACTGGTCTCGAGCGCCAAGAAAATCGCGTTGCTCGTTATGGGCATCGCGTATCAGACGTTCGCGCTCGAACTGGAGAAGCAGCAGGAAGTCCTCATGTCGATCGCCGATATCGTGATGGAAGTCTTCGCCATGGAGTCGGCTTGGCTGCGGGTTGCGAAGAATGGCGCCGGGCGAGAACTTTGCGCCGTGTTTCTGCGCGACGCAATGTCCCGCGTAGAATTCGCCGCGCGCACCGTTCTGGCCGCCAGTTCCGCAGGCGATGGGTTGCGCACAAACCTCGCGATGTTGCGGCGCTTCGCGAAATACGATCCCGTGGATGCGATCGCCATGCGCCGCGTGATCGCGCGCCGCCTGTTGGCCGCCGAACGCTACGTGGCATAACTTCGCGCCTGTACTTCAGGCTCTCTCCGCGCGCGCCCCGGCTGTCGTTGCGGAAACAGCGCGCCGAAACCAACATTCACAACGTCATCCGTCAGCAGGAGAGCGAACCGGATGGCATCGATTTCTGCCGCAAGGTCGCAATCCAATACCGCGATAACGTCTTTCGCCTTTTAGTGAACCGTAAGGCCGCGCCCAGATTCTAAGCGCTCCGCAGACGGCGTGCTATCGTCTGAAGTCATGCGCCAGGCATTCTTTGCCGTAGTGGTGCTCGCATTGGTCATCCTTTTCGTTCGCGCCGCGCGCGTGGGGATAGCGGGCGACTATCTCGACCCGGTCGCGAAAATCTCCGCGCAGGATGAAGCGCTCTACTCGCACAGCGCCATCCGCATGGCGCGCCAAGGCGACTGGCTAACGCCGCGCTTCCTCGGCCGATTCGCCCTGTACAAGCCGCCGCTGACAATTTGGCTGGGCGCCGCGTCGGCGAAATTGCTGGGCGTTTCGCGAATTGCGTTGCGCCTTCCCATGATTCTGATCGCCGCGTTCGGGCTCGGCCTGCTGTTTCTATTGGCGGCGGAGATACAAACATGGCAAGCCGGCGCATTCGCCGTGGTTCTACTGCTCTGCAATCGGCTATGGATGGTTCCCGCTTCGATGGTATTAACCGATGGACTGCTTGCCTCGTTTGAGATCGCCGTCATGTACTGCCTGTTGGCCGACCCGTGGCTTGAATCGCCGGCGGCATTTTGGGGATTTGCCATATCTTTCGCCGGGGCCGTGCTCACAAAGGGAATCGGCGCGGCCCCACTCGCGCTGGCCTTCAGTCTCTACTGCGTTTGCGCGCCTCCGAATCACCGGCCCTCCGCCCGTCGCGCTATTTCCGCCATGGCGGTAGCCACGACATTCGTGCTTCCCTGGTATCTCTATCAGGCCATCGCGCATACCCGCTGGTTCTTCACCGAACATATTGGACTCGAGATCTTCACCTTCGGCGCCGGCGCCCCGCCCCAGACTACGCAGGAAAATCACGCCTTGTTCTATCTCAAACGGCTGGTTTGGATCGACCCCATTCTGTTCGCACTTGCCCTCACGTCTCTGCCCGGTTGGTTCAGCGCACTGCGAAAACGGTCCGCCGAAGCTACGCTCTTGGCGTGCTGGCTGGCGCCAATGTTGGCCGCGGTCTTCCTGTGGCAATATCGGAACGCCACCTATCTTATCCCTTGCATAGCCCCGCTGGCCGTTGCCGCCGCTGTCTTTGCACCGCTACCAAGCCGTTCCAACCGGTGGACAACGGTCGCGCTGGGGGCCGCTTTCGCGTTGAAAATTGCAACCGCCGCCGCGCCGTGGGGGCTCTCGTTTGCCGGAGGGACCATCCAGCCCGCCGCGCAGCCTTTGCAAGACTATTGCCGCCTGAATCGCGGGAATGAGTTGGTCATTGTCGATTTGGTGGATGACTTGTATGCCTCCACTCTTCCTCTCCCGAGTCTGCGCTACGCGTTGATTAGCGACAGCATGTCCGGCGGTCAGCGCACAATGGATTTCCCCGGCATGGGCATCACGGTTAGCGCCTCGGAGTTCAATAACCTTGCCGCCTTGTCTCCGCACTATCGCAAGGTGCTGCGCCAATGGGGAATGGATTCCGGCGAGCCTCTGGCGAGGTTGATCGTGGCGTCGACTCCCGAGCAGTTGATAAGCGTGGTTCGGGCTCATCCCCAGGTGGACTTTTTCGCTCCCGATCGCTACCGTTTCGAGCCTGACGAAGGACATCAATTGATCGATGCGCCGCCGGGTTACTTCTTGATGCTCGCCCGGCAGAGCCTGCCGCGCGTACCGCCGCAGTGGACCTGCGGTATGTAACGCCTAATCGCGCAAGGCCACCATCGGGTCCACGCGCGCCGCCCGAAGCGCCGGGATATAGCACGCCCCCAGCGCGATGGCGCCAAGCGTCGCCGCCACTGCGGCCATGGTTGCGGGGTCACCGGGCGTCACGCCGAATAACAGTGTCGCCATCAGGCGGCTTAACGCAAGCGCGCCCGCAAGGCCTGCGCCGATTCCGATGATTGCCACCAGCATGCCTTCCCGCACCACCAGCGCCAGCACATCGCGTGGCTGCGCACCCAACGCCATGCGCAGGCCAATCTCGCGCGTCCGCTGTATCACCGAATATGACAACACGCCGTAAATACCGATGGCCGCAATCAGCAGCGCGATGCCGGCGAAGACTCCCAGAAGGGTAGAATTCAGGCGCGGCTGCGCGGCATTATTCGAAATCCAATCGTCCATCGTATGGACGGTCGCCATGGGCAACTCGGCGTCAATTTCGTGCAGACGCTGGCGGATGGCAGAGACCGCTGCCTCGGGGTCGCGCGCCGTGCGCACCGCTACGTCCATCAACGGCCATTGCCTCGTGGATGCCGAGAAATATACGGTGGGTTCGGGCGGCGTCCCCAGGGCCGTGCCGCGCACATCGCCTACGATGCCCACTACGCTGAATTCGCGCTTGTTCCCAGTCATCAGAACACGTCCGATCGCGTCGTCGTTGCCCCAGAACTTTCGCGCCAGACTCTGGCTGACAATGATCGTGACGGGCGCGTTGGGGACATCCTGATCTCCGAAATCCCTCCCGCGCAGCAGCGGGATTTGCATCGCGCCGAAGAACCCAGGGCTGACTGCGCGCCAATCTGCCGGCATCGCCATGCCGGGTGGAAGCGTTGATGCGCCTACCGGCTTGAACGGCGTGTTCGTATAGGTGCCCGAACCGAACGGAATGGCGCTTGAGATCGCCGCCCCACGCACGCCCGGCATTGCTCTCAGAGATTCCAACAGCGACTTGTAAAAGGCCCAGCTCTTGGTAATATTCGGATACTTCGTCGCCGGCAGTCCAATCTGGAAGGTCAGCATATGCTCCGATTGAAAGCCTAGCGGCGCCTGCTTCAGGTGCGCGAGACTTTGCATTAATAGTCCGGCGCCGGTTAGCAACACAGTTGCCAGCGCCAGCTCGCTCGCCGCGAGCGCATTGCGTAGCGATGCCTTGCTGCCGGCGGACGACCTTCCGCCTTGCTTCAGAACGCTGTTCAAATCTGTCTTCGCGGTCTGCCACGCCGGCGCCAGACCAAACAGAATTCCCGTCGCCACCGTAATTGCGAATGCGAAAAGCAGCACCGCCGAATCCACGCGAAGTTCGCCTACAGGCAGCAGACCCGGTGGCAGCCAAGACTGAATCGCACGCACCGTCCAGGATGCCAGCAATATTCCCGCTACGCCGCCCGCCAAAGAAAGCGTGAGGCTCTCCGCAAGCAATTGCCGCACGATTCGCCCGCGACTGGCCCCAAGCGCCGTCCGGAGCGCCATCTCCGCCTGCCGCGCCACGGCGCGCGACAGTAGCAGATTCGCCACATTCGCGCAGGCGATCAGCAGTACCAACTGCACGGCGCCCAGCAGCACCAGCAGCGCGGTGCGAAGTTGGTCGCTCACAAGCCACCGATCGAAGCCGAGCAGCGTGGTATTCCAGTCCTTCACTTCCGGATAAGCGATGCCAACTTGCCGCGAAACGTCGTCCATCTCCGTCTGTGCTTGGGACACCGTCACGCCCGGCTTGAGCCGTCCCACCGCGGCGATCAGATGGTTCAAGCGAAATTCCTTGGCCGGATCTATCGTGAGTGGGGTCCAAATATCGGTACCGGGGGTCAGGGTTTCAAGCGCCGCGGGTGCGATGCCGACAACGGTATCTGGCGTTCCATTGAGTTGCACGCTCTTGCCGACTAAGCCAGCGTCGCCGCCGAATCTCCGTTTCCAAAGGCCTTGGCTGACAAGCGCGATGGGCGCCGCGCCGGGTGCGTCGTCACCCTGACGGAAGGCGCGGCCCAGCGGCGGTTGAATGCCCAGCAGCGGCATCAGGGACGGGCTGATTGGCGATCCCACCAGCATTTCCGGTTCACCGTTTCCCGTGAGGGTGAGCGTGGAGAATCCAATGGCGCCCATGCTCTCGAAGCTCCGTGATCGTTCGATCCACGAGAGGTAATTGAGCACCGACGCCGAAAACTGTTCGATTTTGAGTTTGCCGTTTCTTTCGAAAATGCGTACCAGTCGCTCCGGGTGCTCGTAGGGTAGCGGCCGCAAGAGTTCGGCGTTGACCACCGTAAAAATAGCTGTGTTAGCGCCGATTCCAAGCGCGAGCGTAAGTACGGTGGCGGCGGCGAACCCGGGCGCCTTGGCCAGCGTCCGCACGGCGAATCTCACGTCGGAAAACATAACAGTTAGACGGATGCAGTGATAAAGGGATAGAGCTTTACGCCGGGCGGCACTCTACCAGACCGCGTCTCGAAGGTGAGCGCCACGCACGCGATACCTCTAGTCCGGCGCCGCGCGCCAGTTTGCGAAACTCTTCCAGAGTCCGGTCCCGGCCGCCCAATAGCACCATCATCAGCAATTCCGGTGATGCCTCTTCGCCCGCCATCGCCTTGGAAAAGGCCACCACGCGTCCGTTTGGCCGTGCCGCCTCCGCGCAGCGTTTCAAGATGGCTGTGGCCTTCTCATCGGGCCAATCACCTAAGACGCTTTTTAGTATGTAAAGATCCGCGCCGGCGGGCAACGGATCGAAAAAGCTTTGCGCCACCGCTGTCGCTCTGTTGGCCACGCCCGCCGCCTGGAAGGTCTCGGCGGAGCGTGCGACGCTTCGCGGTACATCAACCAGCATGCCGCGCACGTGGGGATGCGCGCGCAAAATCTCTGCCAACAACGCGCCCGTACCTCCGCCGACATCGACCACGGTTCGAATCGATTCCCAATCGACCGCGTCCGGCAAAATCTCGGGATCGGGACTTCCATGTCCCATTGGTCCCATCAGGTCGTCGAAGCTCGCGCCGATTTCCGGATGTGAATCCAGATCATCCCAAAAGCCGCGACCGAAGGCTTCGTGATAGGCAGGCTTGCCCGTCCGTACGGCGGAAAGCAGCGTGCTCCAAGAATGGGCCATGCGTCCGCCAATGCCGTTCAGATCGAGGCCAAGGCGCATCGAGCTATCCAATAATCCGCGCGCCGTTTCGTTGAGGGCGAAGCATCCGCGCGACGGCTCTTCGAATACTCCCTTGCTCACCAGATGCCGCAAAACTCGATGCAACGAATCGCAGTCGACCTCGGCCGTGCGCGCCAGGCCGTCGATATCGGAAATCCCCTCCGCGATGTGATCGGCGATCCGCAGGGTCGCCACGACGTGGATGCACCAGGGCGTGCAAAGATCGCTCAAAGTCCAAAGATCCATTTAAGAGCGATGATGACACATGAGCGGATGAAGCAAGTTGCGACGCGCGGGAGCCCTCAATACTTCTATAAAAACAATTAATACCAATCCTGCCTTGCATTTAAAAAACTTCTAGGCTATTCTGATCCTGTAGTTCGATGCTTACCTCTGCCACAATTCGCATTTCCAACCGGATCCTTGCGATTCCTGTAGGCATTATTATTCTTCCGGTTATCGTAACCGGCCCCGCGTAGGTCGAACGGAACCAAAAGTTCCTGAAGGCCATCGGCGGGGCGAACAGAACCTGCCGGTGGCCTTTTTGCTTTTATGAGCGTGATTCGAGTTGGTCGTATGAAAGAAGCCATGAGAGATACCGCAAGGCAAGAACCAATTTCCAACCTGATGAGCGGCGCCAAAATGCTGCTCGAATGCCTGGTGCGTGAAGGCGTGGATTGCATGTTCGGCTATCCCGGCGGCGTAACGTTGCCGTTTTACGACGTGCTTTACGAACATCACATCCGTCACGTATTAGTGCGTCACGAAGAAAATGCCGCGTTTGCCGCCGGCGGATATGCGCGCGCCACCGGCAAACCGGGCGTCTGCTGCGCCACCTCCGGCCCCGGCGCGACGAATCTGACCACCGGGTTGGTCGATGCCATGATGGACTCCATCCCCATCGTCGCGCTCACCGGCCAAGTCTCTACCAAACTAATCGGTAGCGACGCATTCCAGGAAGCCGATACGTTTGGCATCTCTCGTTCTTGCACCAAGCATAACTACCTGGTCAAGAAGCTGGAAGATCTGCCGCAAACCATTCACGAAGCTTTCTATCTTGCTTCGAGCGGCCGTCCCGGTCCTGTGCTCGTCGACATCCCTAAAGACGTCTTCCAAGCCCAAGGCCATTACCAGCACGTCACCTCCATCCACTTACCTGGCTACAAAGTCTTCACGGAAGGCCACACCGGACAGATCCGGCGTGCGGCGCAACTGGTGCAGGAAGCCGATCGGCCACTCATTTATGCTGGCGGCGGCATCGTCGCCGCGGGCGCTTCCGCGGAATTACGGGAGTTCGCCGAAAAGGCCGACACGCCCGCAGTCCTCACGCTCATGGGGCTCGGCTCGCTCCCAGCCAACCACCCCAACTACATCAGCATGCCCGGCATGCACGGCAGCTACGCAGCCAACATGGCGCTCACCCATTGCGATCTGCTGATCGCTCTGGGTACGCGCTTCGACGATCGCGTGACTGGCCGGCTTGCAGCCTTTGCCCCGCACGCCAAAGTGATTCACGTAGATATCGACCCGGCCGAGATTGCCAAGAACCGCCAGCCCGACGTGCCCATTGTGGGCGACGTAAAGCGTGTGCTGTCCAAGCTGAATCTCGTATTGGCCGAACTACCCGAACGCCCGGCCGGCAAGCGCCGCGCGTGGTGGTCGCAGGTTCGCGAATGGAAAGAGCAGCACCCCTACGACACCCCCAGGTCCGAATCCGAGATCAAGCCGCAGCACCTCATGGCGGAGATCGACCGGGTTTCGGGCGGCAACGCCATCGTAAGTTCCGATGTCGGGCAGCATCAGATGTGGGCCGCGCAGTTGATTCGTTTCAATGAGCCTCGCCTTTGGCTGAACTCAGGCGGTCTCGGCTCCATGGGCTTTGGCGTGCCGGGGGCTATCGGAGCGCAGTTCGCACGTCCCGATAAGCTTGTCTTCGCGTTGGCAGGCGATGGTGGGTTCCAAATGGCCATTCCGGAATTAGCAACAATCGTAAGCTCCGGCCTGCCCATCAAAATCATCATCATGAACAATGGCTACCTGGGAATGGTTCGTCAGTGGCAGACGCTGTTCTATAACAACCGGCTCAGCTCCGTCGAAATGGATTGCTTCCCGGACGTCGCGAAGCTTGCCGCCGCTTATGGATTCAAGGGCCGCACCGTCGAAAAGCCGTGGGAATTGGCTGCCGCCATGGATGAAGCGGTTGCCGAGCCAGGACCGTATCTGCTCAATGTCAAAGTGACTCCGATGGAAAACGTATTCCCCATGGTGCCCGCGGGCGGCGCCATCAACGAGATGGTGCTGGGACCGCCGCAACCAGTGGCCGCGCCGGCAGTCAAATAGGAAAACACCATGCTGCAAGTCATTTCCGTACAACTCGAAAATAAGCCAGGCGCATTGATGCGCGTGACCGGCCTGCTCACGCAACGCGGATACAACATCGAAAGTCTTACGGTGGCGCGCACGCTGGACCCTGAAGTCTCTCGCATGACCATTGCGGTGGATGTTGAAGCCAATCAACGCCAGCAAGTCATCAAGCAGATGAATAAGCTGGTCAATGTCCTGCAAGCCACCGACCTTACCGAGTCACCCTCCGTAATTCGCGAGCTCATTTTGATTCGCATCAGAATGGCTCAGGAGGCGCGCACCTCTGTCCTGAAAGAGGCCGAGATTTTCGGTGGACGCGTGGTCGATTCCTCAACTGAGGGCTTTGCCATTGAAGTAACTGGCGCCCCTGAAAAGCTGGATGAATTTATCGATGTAATGCGCAGCTATGGCGAGATCGACGTCACTCGGTCCGGCTCGCTCGCGATCGCGCTCGAAAACAAGAAGCTGCGCTTGCAGCCACCGGTTCCCACTCGCCTCGATGCCGCAGCTAGCCGGCAGGAGAAAATCAATGCCTAATCGCTACTACGAAAAAGACGGAAGTCTCGAACCCTTACAGGGACGCAAGATCGCCATCATCGGTTATGGAAGCCAGGGCCATGCGCATTCGCTCAACCTGCGTGATTCCGGCGCGGAAGTAATCGTCGGCCTCTACCCCGGCAGTAAGTCCTGGGCGAAAGCCGAAGCCGCGGGCTTGAAAGTCATGACCACGGCCGATGCCGCCAAGGCTGCCGATGTAATCATGATCCTGGTCAGCGATCACATCCAGGGCGACCTTTATAACAAAGACATTGCGCCGCACATGAAGCCCGGCAAAACTCTCATGTTCGCGCACGGATTTAATATCCACTTTAAGCAGATCGCTGCTCCCCCCGGGGTCGATGTCTCGATGGTCGCACCCAAGGCCCCCGGCCATCGCGTGCGCGAACTTTACACCGAAGGCGTGGGCGTTCCCGCGCTGGTGGCGATTCATCAAGATGCGTCGGGCAAAGCGCTGCAGAATGCCCTCGCTTACGCTCTGGCGCTGGGATGCCTGAAGGCGGGCGTGATCGAAACCAGTTTCCGCGAGGAAACCGAAAGCGACTTATTCGGCGAGCAAGCCGTCCTGTGCGGCGGCGTGAGCGAATTGATCCGCGCCGGGTTTGAGACCCTGACCGAAGCCGGATACGCCCCCGAGATCGCATACTTCGAGTGCCTGCACGAGCTCAAACTGATCGTCGACCTGATTTACGAAGGCGGCCTCGGCTATATGCGCTTTTCGGTATCAGACACCGCGGAGTACGGCGACTACACCCGTGGCCCGCGCATCGTAAACGCGGAAACCCGCGCCGAAATGAAGCGGATCCTCTCCGAGATTCAATCTGGCGAATTCGCCCGCCAATGGATCAGCGAAAACAAAGAAGGACGCCACAAGTTCCTCGCAATGCGCGAAGCTGCCCGCAATCAACCTATCGAAGTAGTCGGCCGCGAATTGCGCGAAATGATGACCTTCCTGAAAAAGAGAAAAGAAGCCGGAGTGCCACAGGAAGCCACGGCTTAAGCGGAGGAAGGAAGTCAGAAGTCAAGGGAGTCAGAATAGAAGCCGGCGCACGCAAAGGCGACGGCTGCAGGAAGAAAAGAAGGGAGTCAGAAGTCGAGGGAGTCAGGAGTCAGAATAAAGACTCGGTTTTATTCTGTCTTCTGACTCCCTCGACTTCTGACTCCCTTTCCCAAGCCTATGAAGATTGCAACCTTCGATACCACTCTCCGGGACGGCACGCAGGGCGAGTCCGTCTCCTTCTCAGCCGACGATAAACTCGTCATCGCGCAGAAGCTCGACGAGTTAGGCATCGATTATATTGAGGGGGGTTGGCCGGGCTCCAATCCCAAGGATAAGGAGTTCTTCCAGCGCGCGGCGGGGTTTAATTGGAAGCACGCCAGGATCACCGCCTTCGGCTCCACGCGCTTCGCCAAGAACCCCGTCCACGAGGATCGCAACGTGCTTGCGCTCATTGAAGCCGGCACGCCTGTCGTTGCGATTTTCGGCAAGACGTGGGACTTGCATGTGAAGCGCGCTCTCGGAATCAGCGAGGAAGAAAACCTGAAGCTGATCTCCGAAACCGTAAAACATCTGAAAGATCACGGCAAGGAAGTCGTCTATGACGCCGAGCACTTCTTCGACGGCTACTTTGCCAATCCCGATTACGCATTGCAGACGCTCGAAGCCGCTAAGGCCGCGGGCGCCGACGTGTTGTGCCTTTGCGATACCAACGGCGGCACGCTCGGCGGTAAATTAGTCGATGCCTTCGCCGAAGTACGCAAGCGGTTCGACGGCATTTTGGGGATCCACACTCACAACGATTCGGGTGTGGCCGTGGCGAACACCATCGCCGCCGTGGAAGCGGGCGCGACCCATGTACAGGGCTGCATGAACGGATACGGCGAGCGATGCGGCAACGCCAATCTCGCCAGCGTGATCGCGAATCTCGAGCTCAAACTCGGACATGCCACTATCGGTCCGGAAAAGCTTGCCGGCCTTTCCGCCGCGTGCGCCTTTATCGCCGAAATCGCGAACCTACCGCTGCGCAACGATCAGCCTTTTGTCGGCAAGAGCGCCTTCGCCCACAAGGGAGGCGTACACGTGAGCGCCGTATTGAAGGATTCCGCCACTTACGAACATGTCGCGCCCGAATCGGTGGGCAATCGCCAGCGCGTATTGGTCAGCGATCTTTCCGGCCGGGGCAACGTGGTCTATAAGCTAAAGCAGCACGGTTTGGCCGATCGTTTATCGGAAGACGCGCGCCGTGAGCTATTGGAGCGTATCAAGCAGATGGAATTCGAAGGCTACGAACTGGAGGCGGCGGAAGGTACGTTCGAGCTGCTGGTGCGCGAAGCACTTCATCCCGGCCTGCAATTCTTCGAAATCGATAGCTATGAGGTAGCGACACGCGCCGCAGGCGCCGGCGCCTCGCATACCACCGCCACTGTCACGCTACGCGCGCAAGATGGCGTCCATTCCGCCACAGCAGCCGGCCACGGCCCCTTCAATGCGCTGCACCTCTGCCTGCGCAAGTGTTTGAGCAAACTCTATCCGCAGATTGCCGATGTCCGCCTTACCGATTATAAGGTGCGCGTGCTCGATTCCCATCAAGGCACCGCGGCGAAAGTTCGGGTATTGATCGAATGGTCCGACCACCGCAAGAGCTGGACCACGGCTGGCGTTTCCGAGAACGTCATCGAAGCCAGTTGGACCGCCTTGGTCGACGCCATCCGTTTAGAATTGATGCGCCTTACCGAAAAAGATCACTCCATCGAAAGGGCCGTCGAAGACTATTGCTGGGGCGTATAAGCGGACAGCGCGAGGCTGTCCACTTATACCTTATCCAGGACGACTATCGCTGGCTCGCGCTCACCGTCGTGTCACCTAAAAACTTATGTAGAAACGTCTCCATGCGGCCGAGCGTATAGATCCATCGGCTATGCAGCAGTGACTCGTGCACGTCATCCGGAAAGACGATGAGCTCGTAGTATACGTCGCGTTGGCGCAGCAATTGAATGAGGCCAGTCATCTGCTGGAAAGCCACATTGCGGTCGTCGTCGCCCTGAATTAGCAGTACCGGCGATTTCCACCCGTCGATTGCGCTAATAGTCGAAGACTTGTACGAGAGCGCCTCAGGATCGAGCGAGCTTCCCTGCAGGTGAACTCCAGCCAGGTCGACGCCGGCTTTGAAGATATCCGAATTACGCGCCAAAGCCTGTGAAGTTAGCAAGCCGCCATACGAAAGCCCCCAGATGCCCACACGGTTGGGGTCCACATCGGGCCGGCTTTGCAGGTACTTACCGCCCGCCACCACGTCTTGATATTCGCTATTCCCGGCCGCGCCCGCATTGGCTGCGGCGCGGAACGATCGCCCGTAGCCAATGCCAAGGCGGTAGTTGATCGACATTACGATATAGCCCTGGCTGGCCAGCCACTGATTGATGCCGTAAGCCCAATGGTAGAACTGCATGTAGTGATAGGCGGGCATCATCTGCCGTTGGGGTCCGCCATGCACGAACACGATGGCCGGACGCTTCTCGCCCGGCTTCAAGTCGGCGGGTAGAAATAACTGATTGTGGATTTCCAGACCGTCGGCGGCCTTGGTGATCACAATCTCCGGTTTCACATGCGCATCCATCGGAAAACCGGGCCGCGAGGTCGGAAAGATAATCTTCTGCGTCGGCGTCCCACTGGCCAGCGCCGCCGTTCCGGTCTTCCAGATCCCTAGCGACTGCGGCAGGTTCCAGTTGGCGCTAAGGGTGGCGAGGTACTTGCCGGACGCGAGCGGAGTCGGATAGGTCTCCACGCCGTCGCCGCCCGTGACTTGCTCCGGCGTGCCGCCGCCCACCGGAACCGCCCAGATGTGGCGGCGCTCGATGTCCTTGGCGTTGGTGCAGTAGTAAAAAGTTTTGCTATCGCCCGAAAGTGCGATCGACGTCCGATCTTCGATCAATCCATCGGTCGTGGTCAACAGCACTGGCCGCGCAGACGCATCCATCACGTTGAGCGCGTAATACCGATCCCATTCGTCCACCGGGGCTGCGGGGGTTGCCGGAGGCGCCTGGTTTTCCGCCGCCGCGGGTGCAGCACCGTTACCGCCTCTAGCCCCGCGTCCTCCTCCTCTTCCCCCTCTGCCGCCCACGGCATACTGGAAGAGGACCATGTCGCCAGCCAGCCGGGCGTTAGCGATGTTAGCGGCGATGACATCATTGGGCTGGTTGTGCCATGTCTCCTCGGCGTCGCCGGTAGTGACATCCGCTTTGTAAAAGGCTAGCGTGTAGCCGCCTTTAAACGTGGCCCGCATCAGGCCCGGGGAGTTGTTGACCACTGGCGCGGGCGCCGCCCCCGCGACGGGATTCGTTGCGCCCCGGCCGGCCTGCGCTGCCACGCCCTGGTTACCTCGTCCGCCGCCACGTCCACCTCGTCCGCCGGTCGCCGCGCCTGCAGCTGCTTGCGCTGCTGGTCCGGCCGGTAATCCCACTCCACCCGCGCCCTGCTGCGCCTGCTGCCCAAACGGCAGACCCGGCCGCCGCGAGAAGATTAGGTGCCTGCTGTCCGGCAGCCAGAGCGGCATCGTGTCGAAGTCCACGCCCGGCGACATATATTTCACCGATCGCGTTGCCATATCGTATACAACAATGAAGCTGTGGTCGGTCCTTGTGCTCACGAACGCGATCTTGCGTCCGTCAGGCGACCATTTCGGCGCGCTCTGTACGCCCCACTCCGTAATATAAGCCTTCTCGCCGCGATCCACCTCGCTCGCCGGCTTCGTGGACGTCAATACCGCTCGAAAAATCTGTCCATTCTTGACGAACAGCATCGAGCTGCCGTCCGGAGCCAGTTCCGGATTGGTCGCGTCAACCACCCTCCACGCGCCGCCCGCCACGCTCGTGCGCGCAGCCCAAATGGCGTGTTCCGGCCCATTGGGGTCGGCCGAAGGGTCGGGCGACCAGCCATCGCGGTTCGGCGCTTCGCCGCGTAGGAACACGACCGTGCTGCCGTTGTCAGAGATATGAATCTCGGACATCATGATGCCGTCGTCTTTCGTAAAATTGGTCAGCCGTACGGGCGTGAACAAGGGCGCTGCCGCCGTATAGGCATTCCGTTTTCCTTCGGCATAGTCCACCCAGGCGATCCGGTCCACCTTTCGCGCGGCGACCACCTCCTGCGGTGACGCTGGACTTAGAAATTGTTTGAAAGTAGGACCTGGGGGCGTAGCCGCTGTGACCGGCCCTGCCAGGAGGGCGGCTGCCGCAATCGAAAAGAACGAGAAATGAATCGATACACGCATAGGAACCTCGGTGTGAAGACAAGGCCGTACCGGCCGATGGGGGAGTATAACACGAGACACAGCCGTTTCCGGATAGGCGATCTGCCGGATAGGTGATACGCCGAATTATTTTTAAGGCCACTATTTCTGAGAATTTGGCCGTGCCGCCCCACTAACTAAGTGTGACGCGCGCTTCGGCCGATCTATATCTGTTGACACCCGAAGCCCGTCGGCATGCCGGGAGAATGAGCCGGATCCTGTTCCCGGAAGCCGCCCGCCTCGACCGCCGCTTCGCCGCACTTCTCCGCCGAAAGGGGTATGGCGCGGCTGAGATTCGTGCCATGGTGGCCATCACGCCCGCGGCTGCCTCCCGCGTTCGTCTGCATAATCTCTTTCTGAAGCAAGTGGGGTATCACGGAGCTCGCCTCGCCAAGCTCAACATAGCCCCCGCTCAGGTCCACGAATCGTTGCGCGCGTTTGGCGCGCTCATCGATCCCATTCTGGCCGGCCGTTTCCAGCCCGCGCGCGAACAGTTGGAATTGGCTACCACGCTCGCCGTGAATGACGCTTATTACCAGGTTCGCGAGCAGGAAACACAGGCTCTTTTCGGCATCTACCGGGCGGAAATGGAAGCCGCCGATCTTGACGATCTTCTGCGGCGCATCGTCCGCGTGCTTACGCCGGCACTCCGTGCTCGCGCTGGGCGGATTCTGATGCTCGAGGCGCCGCCGCCGCGCGAACTGGCGCGGCCCCGCTATTTCGAACGCGGCCAGGAAGAATCCTTCATCGCAGACCCCGCTATGCGTGGCCGCTATGAATCGTTTTGGTCCTATCCCCTGGGGGGCCGGTTGCTTGCCCAGTTCGGATTTGCCGTAAAGTACCCATGGCTGCCGCGTGAGCTGGCGCTCCTCGAAGCCACCGCCAAACGCTGCCACAACGCTGTAGAACGTCAGCAGTTGGAATCCGATAATCTCCGCCTGAAGGCGGAGGCTTCGCGCGTCGAAGAGGAAGAACGTCGCCGGATCGGCCGCGAACTGCACGATGAAGCGGGGCAATCGCTGCTTTTACTTCGCCTGCAACTGGAGATGATGGAGCGCGACGCCCCCCCGGCGTTGCGTACTGCCTTGGGCGCTGCGCGCGCGGTGGCGGAGTCGGCGGTGACAGAAATTCGGCGGATCGTAGCCGCGCTTAGCCCACAGGTGCTCGAACGTCTTGGGCTTGCGGCCGCATTGCGCCATCTGGGAGGGCGCTTCCGCAAGATGCACCCCGCGGCGCTCGCGGTACGCATGCCGCGCCAACTCCCCACGCTGCCTCCGGCCTCGGAAGAAGCAATCTACCGTGTCGCGCAAGAAGCCTTGCAGAATATTGCCAAACATTCGAGCGCGGATTCCGTAAAGCTCTTCCTGCGAATTGCCGATTCACGAATCAGCCTGAGAGTTTCCGACAATGGCGCCGGCTTTCGCCAAGAAGATCTAGCAAAAAAGCCGCTTTCATTTGGACTTGCCGGGATGCGTGAACGCGCTGCTCTTCTCGGCGGTAAGTTGGAAACCGCAAGCGCGCCAGGAAAGGGAGCAACGGTGAAGCTCGAGCTTCCGCTCGCACTTACGCCGACGAAAACGAATGCCAAAAATTCGCGTACTATTGACTGACGACCACACGCTGTTCCGCCAAGGCGTTCGCACGCTCATCGCGGCGGAACCTGACATGGAAATAATCGGCGAAGCCTCGAATGCCGCTGAAGCCGTAAACATCGCGCGGGAAACCACGCCCGACGTTGTGCTCATGGATATCGGCATGGCCGGAATGAGCAGTTTCGAAGCCGCGCGGCAGATCCGTAAGGAGCGCCCGGAGACTCGCGTCCTGTTCCTTTCCATGTATGACGACGAAGATTATCTCGCCGAATGCGTCGAGATCGGCGCCAATGGCTACGTATTGAAGGATAGTCCGGCGGATCAACTGATCACGGCAATCCGCGAGGCGAATCGCGGCGGAAGCTACTTGAGCCCGCGCCTGCTGACCAAGCTCGTAGACGGATTCCGCAGCGGTCATGGAGCGGCCATGCAACCGCGCTTTGGCACCCTGACCAAGCGCGAACGCGAGATTCTCAAGATGCTGGCGGAAGGCAAATCAGTGAAGGAGATTGCCTCCGAGTTTGAGCTCAGCGTCAAAACCGTGGAGGCCCACAAGTTCAATCTGATGCGCAAGCTCGACATTCACAACAAAGCCCAACTCGTCCAGTACGCCATTCAAAAGAAGATCATCCGCTTACCGGAACCGGCATTTAGTTAGCTAAGTTCGGCGCAGAGATTCGCCGGCTGTCAAATCAAATCGCCACACGTGTTGCATCTGACACGCATGGCTTCTGCTGCAATCTTCCTGTTTTCTGCAACTTACCGTTCGGTCTGCCTGCTGCATTCCTCATATGCGTAGGAGGACACGAAGATGTTCAGAGCGGAAGATCAGGTCAGGAAGTTGGCGACAGTTACCAGCGTGATGTTAATGGCCGCGGTGGAGGCAATGTCTCAAGACAATGCGTCTAAGCCCGCGCGCAAGATCGTCGTGAGCATTCCCGATCGCAAATTGGCCGTGCTCGAATCCGGCCGGGTGCTGAAGATCTTCTCGACTGCCGTGGGAGCGCCGAAATCGCCCAGTCCTAGCGGCTCCTACACTATCGTTCTGCGCCTGACCGACCCAACCTGGTATGGCAAAGGTAAGATCGTACCTCCCGGCAAAGGAAGTCCCATTGGAACCCGCTGGCTTGGCCTCAGCGTCAAAGGCTACGGCATTCACGGAACCAATAATCCCGCTTCCATCGGCCACAATGCGTCGCACGGCTGCATTCGTCTGCGCAATCACGACATCGAAGAGCTATTCGTCATGGTGTCGGTTGGCGACGCAGTAGAATTAGTAGGTGAGAGAACGCCCGAAACCGACGAGATTTTCGGAGCCGCGGCGATTGCGCAGGCGCAGCTCGGAAGCGCCAATATTCAGTAACGCGCTGGAAAAAAATAGTAACGCCACTAAAATATGACTTCAGCCGTGAAGGGGTGGCCTATCCGCTTGGCCGCGCTTCTGCTGCCGGCGTTCGGCGCTCTAGCCGAAGACCCCGCCACGGCTGCGGCCACGTTGGCCCGAAAGACAGCGGCCTTGGCGGGCCGCGGCGAGACCGTCGCCATTACCTACCGGAATATTTCATCGCTCGCGCCGGCTGAGTGGAACGGCGTCCGCGCGGCGTTTGACACTGCTTTGCGTGACGCGGGTTGCCGCGTCGGAGAATCCGGCAGCGTCGAAGCGCGACTTACCGTTTCAGAGAGCCCTTCCCAATATCTGCTCGTGGAAGAAGCGCGCAAAGGGGAGGAACGGCAGGTGTGGATCGCCGCCTGGAACCGCGGCGCTACCGGGGCTGACAAGCCTGTGGGTATTTCGCTTGACGTCAAACAGGTGTGGCGGCAAACGGAACAAATTCTCGACATCGCCTTCCTACCGGCCGGCATGCTGACCCTTTCTCCCTCCAAGCTCACGCTCTATACCCGCCAGGAAGACTCGTGGAAGCTGCGGGAATCCTTACCCATTTCGAACACCAAGCCCTGGCCGCGCGATCTTCGCGGACGGGTGCGCGCAACCGGCCCCACCTTTCAGGTCTTCCTGCCGGGATTGGCCTGCAATGGAACGACGGATCCCAAACTTTCTGTGGATTGCCACGCCAGCGAGGCCCCCTGGGTTCTCGAATCGGGCGCGCACGGATTACTGCTCGCCACCTTCGCCACGTCCCGGAACTACTTCGACGGCCGCGTCGTGACACAGAGCGGCGCGCGTAAAACCGTCCCGCCGTTTTATAGCGCCGCCTCCGTGGAGTCGCAGGGACGCACGCTTTGGATAATGGCGCAGACCGGTGGTAAAGCTCAGATTGTAGACGCCTCCCTCGACCCTGTAGCCAGCATCGGGCAGTGGGGCAGCGATATCGTGGGCATCGACGCGCGTTGCGGCGGGGCGTCTCAAGTGCTCGCAACGCGCGCCGGAGACGCGAACGAACCCGATGCGCTGCAATCGTTCACCATTGCCGATCGCGCCGCGGCCCCCGCTACCGCCGCAGCTTTATTGCCCGGCCCGGTGACGGCGCTGTGGCCATCCGCCCCGGCGACGGCGCTAGCGGTAGCGCGCGACTTAGTGAGTGGAGAGTTCATCGCCTATGTGGCTTCGGTATCTTGCTCCAATTAGCGCCCTCCTGGTATTAGCGTGCGCATCATGCGCGCCACTCGCCGCCGCCACCCGTCCGCGTTATGGCGGCATCCTGCGCGTCGAGCTGCATACGCCGTTCGAATCTGCCGATCCGCCCCCAACCGGTCCGGGAATGAGCGATCTCTCCGGCGCTTTCTCGATGACCCTGTGGGAAGGCGGGCGCCGCGCCACATTCGCGGCCGATGAAAACGCGGCGGGTGGCAGGCCCTTTCTCGATTCCATAGAGATCCAACTCGCTCGCTCCCTACGCGATCAGTCGCTCGACTTGGAAGTCGGCAAAGCCGATCTCGTCGAACTCGGTCCCAACGAGTTGCGCCGTGCGCCCGCCGGGCGTGCCGTATGGTCGTCGCGGCCCGTGCGTGTTGTGGCTCTTGTCTTTCAGCCGCGCGTGACGGATGCGCGCATCCGCGAAGCTCTCGGCCTTGCGGTCGAACGCACCGCTATCTGGAGCGTGCTTCTGCAGCGGCAAGGCGAGGTATCCGCGGCCTTGCTGCCGCAATGGCTCTCGGGCTATGCTTTCCTCTTTCCCACCGCGGCCGATCTTCCGCGAGCTCGTGCCCTGGTCGCGCCAGTTCCCCCGGGTAGCCGCACGCTTACTCTGGGTGTTACCGAGCCCGGCCTCCGAGCCATCGCCGACCGCATTCTGCTGAACGCGCGCGATGCCGGGATCACCCTATCCATTGCTCTGGAGGCCGCCAATGCCGATATTCGACTCATCGAAGCACGAATCCTCTCAGCCAACGCGGCGCCCTCGCTCGCCGCGCTGGCAACAGCTTTTGGTCTGCCCGAACCTGCACACACCGACACGCCGGAAGGGCAGTTTGCCGCCGAGCATTCTCTGCTAGAGGGCGCTCGTGTGATTCCGTTAGTCCACCTACCTGATATCTACGGGGCCGCTCCGCGGCTCAAAGGCGGCCCGGGCATCTCTCCGCTGGGCGAGTGGCGTTTCGGCGATCTTTGGATTGAGGCCCCGCGGCCATGACCTTTCGCACGCGCCTCCTCCTGATCTTTACGGTGGCCGTGGTTGCCTCGGTGGGTTTGGTGGAGTGGCTGGTCTCCGCTAGTACGCGCGAACGTTTCGAACGCCTCGAGTCGCAGCGAGCCGATGCCCTGGTGGCCCAATTTCACAGCGAGTACGAACGGCGCGGCCAGGAAATCGCGCGCGCTGTGAACGGCATCGCTGCCTCGGACACCGCAGTGAATATTGCCGCCGCGCCCGATTACTCGGGTTTCTATGCAGACGCGGCCTCCCTCGCCGCCGCGCACAGCCTCGATCTTCTGGAATTGGTTGCCGCCGATGGCTCCATCATCTCTTCGGCGGAGTGGCCGGCCCGCTTTGGCTACAAAGAAGACTGGATTACCCGGCGATCTGACACCGCATCGAACGATTGGAAAACCCGCGGGGCGTTTCTGCGGCGGGAAGAACTTCCCGATGGCGTCACGTTGGCTCTGGTAGCAGTTGGAATCGCCACTGCGGGCGACCGCGTGATGTACGTCGCCGGCGGCGAACGTCTCGACCGTGCATTTCTTTCCACCCTCGCCCTGCCCGCCGGCATGCGCGCATTGCTCTATCGCAACCTGCAGCCGCAGTTTACGCCGTCTGAATTGATCGGCGGCACGGATGCGGCCGCCCTTCGACCGCTCATCGAACGGGTGGAACGTGAGAAACGCGAAGCGAGCGCCATCGTGGGGTCTGGATCCGCCGCTGAAACAATTCATGCGCTGCCGCTGCCCGGGCTTGACGACAACCTGCTCGGCGTCCTGCTGGTTGGCAGTTCGCGCCGCGAGTTAGTAGAGATGGAAGCCGACCTCCTGAAGCTTGGCATCGCTGTTGCCTCGGCCGGAATCCTGCTTGGCATTGCGCTGAGCTGGTGGGCTACGACGCGCATAACCCGGCCCGTAAAAAAACTCGCAGAAAGCGCAGGCAAGGTGGCCGCCGGCAATTGGAACGCTACCGTGGAAATCACCTCCGAAGATGAAATCGGCCAGCTCGCGCACGCCTTTAACCGCATGACGCATGAGTTGGTGGAACAGCGCGAGCGGCTGGTACAATCCGAACGCGTAGCCGCGTGGCGCGAGCTCGCGCGGCGGCTCGCGCATGAGCTGAAGAACCCCCTGTTCCCCTTGCAAATCACCGTGGAGAACATGCAGCGAGCGCGTGACCAATATCCCGAGCAGTTTGATGAAGTTTTCCGCGAGGGCTCCTCCACCCTGCTTGCCGAGCTCGCAAATCTCAAACAGATCATTTCGCGCTTCAGCGATTTCGCCAAAATGCCCGCGCCTGCCATGCAGCCGCTCCAATTGAATGACCTCGCGACCGAAACCGTCAAGCTCTTTGGCCCGCAGCTCGAACAGGCGCACATCAGGGCGCGGACAGAGCTCGACCACGGTCTCCGGCCGGTTATGGCAGATCGGGAACAGATCGCCAGAGTTCTGCGCAATCTGACCCTGAATGCAATCGACGCCATGCCGCACGGCGGTGCGCTGACCATTCGCACATCGCCGCACGAAATGGGAGTTCGGCTCGAAGTCGCCGATACCGGTCAAGGTCTCACGCCGGAAGAGTGCGCACGCCTCTTCACGCCTTACTACACGACCAAGACGCATGGGACCGGACTCGGCCTCGCCATCGTGCAATCGGTGGTGAGCGATCACCATGGCCGCATTTCGGTGGAAAGCGAACCCGGAAAGGGAACCTCGTTCCGCATCGACCTGGCGTGAACGTGGGTTAATCTAAAAGCGCCGTGGCTGATCTCCTGATCGTTGACGATGATGCGAACACGCTGGCCTCGCTGGCGCGTGCCTTTCGCATGGCTGGGCACGAAGCGACCGTTTGCGATAGCGCCGACCGTGCGCTTGAGCTATTAAAATCGCGGCCTTTCGACATGATGCTCTCGGACGTGGTAATGCCCGGCAAAGACGGCCTCACGCTGCTTGAAGAAGTGCGCGCAGCGGGAATCGCGCTGCCGGTAGTAATGATCTCGGGCCAGGCGAATATCGAAATGGCGGTGCGCGCCACCCGTCTGGGCGCCGTCGATTTCCTCGAAAAGCCGCTTTCCACCGATAAGCTGCTCCTGACCATCGAGAACGTACTCAAACTCAAGCGCCTGGAGGCCGAGAACCGCGAACTGCGCCAGCGCATAGGCAAGCATGAAATCGTGCACTCGGGCGAGGCCATGCGCCGCGTAATGGCGCAGGTCGATCGCGTAGCGGCCAGCGAATCGCGCGTCTGTATTCTTGGTGAAACCGGCACCGGCAAAGAACTGATCGCGCGTGCGCTACACGAACGCAGCGCCCGGCGCATGCAACCCTTCGTAACCCTGAACTGTGCGGCTGTACCCGGCGAATTAATCGAATCGGAGCTTTTCGGCCACGAGAAGGGATCGTTTACCGGCGCTGTGTCGCGCCACCTCGGCCGCTTCGAGCAGGCCAATCGCGGCACGCTCTTCCTTGACGAAATTGGCGACATGCCGCTGGTGATGCAGGCAAAGCTGCTCCGCGTACTGGAAGAGGGACAGGTGGAACGCGTCGGCGGCGATCGCTCCATTCCCGTCAACGTTCGGGTTATTGTAGCGACGCACCGCAATCTCGATGAACTCGTAAAGAAGGGCGCCTTCCGCCAGGATCTCTACCATCGCATCTACGTGTTCCCATTGACTCTGCCGCCGCTCCGCGAGCGCGCCGACGACATTCCAGTCCTCGTCACGCATTTCGCCGCGCAGGTGGCTGCACAGAACGGCTGGAAGTCCCAGCCTTTCACGCCCGACGCAATTCGCGAACTGCAGCGCTATTCCTGGCCCGGTAACGTTCGTGAGTTGCGCAACGTGGTCGAGCGGCTCATGCTACTGGCGGAAGGTTCCGTCGACGCGGCAACGGTACGAATCGCCCTGCCGCAAGGCGACAGCGCCGCTGGAGCAGCGTCAGGCGCGGGGATCGGGACGCCAAAATTCGAAGGCCCCCTCGCGCAACGCGTCGACGCATTTGAGCGCGACCAAATCCTCATGGAACTCAAGCGTCATCACCAGCGCATGACAGACACCGCCCGAGCGTTAGGTCTCGAGCGCAGCCATCTTTATAAAAAGTGTCAAGCGCTGGGAATCGACCTGCGGGCGATGCGCGAGAGCGGGTAACCCGCTCTACGTCATCTGCCAGCCCTTCTTCACGAAGGGCTTCACATATTTGTTAGCGTCGGCGTTGTTCGAGATGCGCATTTTGGCGGCATCCCACTCGATCTTCCCTTCCGTGCGCAACGAGACCACGCCGAGTAGAATCCACTCGGTCATCGGACCCGCGATGCTGAAGTTCGAGCAGGAAGGCTCGCCACCCTTTGCCGCGCGAATCCAATCACGGTAGTGCCCCGGCGATCGAGTCAACAGTTCCGCCGGGTATTTATAATCTTTCATCTTTTCGATCGGAACCAGGCGGGTGTTTTCTCCGTAGGTTCCCGTGGTGATAATGCCCTTGTCGCCTAGGAACACACTACCGTTCGGTTTGGGAAAGCGCGGTTCCCCTTCTGCCTTGCGGGCCATAAAGGCCTCGTAATCGAATACGCCGCCGACCGGTCCGGCTAACGAAGCGCGCCGTGCCGGTGGACGCGTTTGCCCCTCTCCGGGACGCGTAAACGACTGCAGATCGCCAAGCCATTCGCCTTCCGGTACGCCATCGATCTTTGGCGTTTCCGTGCAGCCATCGTGCCAAAAGAGTTTCACCGCCGGCATGTTCCCGTGGGCAGGAAAATCAAAGCGGATCAGTGATTTCTTGGGGTACATAAAGCTGCTCGTGCCTTCTTTCTGCAGAGCCTCGACGCTGATGGGCGAGCGTTCGCTCAATCGCAGAGCCATATTCGGGGCGCCCAGAATGTGGCATGCCATGTCGCCCAGCGCACCGCAGCCGAAATCGTAGAAGCCGCGCCAGTTGAATGGCTGATAGAAGTTCCCGTACTGATTCGGATATCCTGGGCCGCCGATTGTGAAGGGCCGGGGATTCGACTTGCCTTGCCACAAATCCCAATCCAGGGTCGCAGGTACGGGGTCGGGTGCAGGAATCTCCGACAGCCCTTGCGGCCACCACGGCCGATCGGTCCAAGCGTGAACTTCGGTGACATTACCGATGTCGCCGTTCCAGATCATCTCGGCGCACTGGCGCGTGCCCTCGTTCGAGTAGCCCTGGTTCCCCATCTGCGTCGCGACTTTGTACTTTGCCGCGGCCTCGCTCAGCATGCGTACTTCCGTAATCGTGTGCGCGAGGGGCTTCTGCACGTAGACATGTTTTCCGCGCTCCATGCACCAGAGCGCCGCCGTGGCATGCATGAAGTCTGGGATGGTGACGATCACCGCGTCGATGCCCGAGCCTTCTTTATCCAGCATCTTGCGAAAGTCTTTGTATTTCGGTGTCTTGTCGAACTTCTCGTACGTATTGGCGGCGTTCTTGTCGTCAACGTCGCACAGGGCGACAATATTCTCTGTCTTCGCGCAACCATCAATGTCGCTGGCTGCCTTGCCGCCGGCGCCGATCGAAGCGATATTTAATTTTTCATTGGGCGACTTGTAGCCGGCAGCTTTCAGCGACGCCGTGCTTCCGAATCCGCCCTTCGGAATCGCGCCCGCAAGCACCGAACCGAAAAAGAAATAACGTCTGCTGAGAGCCATGGATTCCCCTCCATTACCGCACAAAAGTATACCAGGAGGACGCATGGGTGTTGGCGAACCTTTGGCACACTAGCTGCAACAGAACAGAGCAGGAGGATATGGACGATGCGTAAACTATTCGCAGCATTGGCGATACTAGGCGGCTTGACGCTTAGCGCAGTTTCGCCGGCAATGGCCAATAGCCATTACCGCCATCACCACTATCGTCACTACCACCATCGCCACCACGTTACGGTCATCTACCACCGGTAGGCCGCTACAATATGCGTGATGTCGAAGATGGTAGAGGAAACACGTCAGCAGCCAGAATCGCTGACGCGTACCCTTGAAGAGGCCGCCGGTCTTGCCCGGTTTCTAGCTCATCGGCGACCCCGCTTCATCATATTAGCCGCGCGCGGCACGTCGGATAATGCCGCTCAGTTTGGCCGTTATCTCATTGAGATCACCACCGGTATTCCAGTATCGCTAGCCGCTCCCTCTGTAATTACGCTGTACCGTAGCGAACTCGATTTTCGCGATGTATTGGTTATAGCCCTGTCGCAATCGGGAGAATCAACCGACACCAACGCATTCGTGGAAGAAGCCCGGCGCCGGGGCGCTGTGACCATCGGCGTCACTAACGAATCCTCCAGCGCCATGGCGCGCGTATGCGAATACACCGTGCTCGCGCGCGCTGGCCGCGAACAAAGCGTCGCCGCGACTAAAACTTACGCATGTCAGATGATGGCCATGTACTTACTGGCCTGCGCGTTGGGCGGCCGATGTGGCTTGGATTCGTTGCAAAGAATTCCCGATGCCGTGGCCCAGGCGCTCAAATTGGAGGATTCCGTGGCCGCAGCCGCAGCCGAGTTCTCTGCCATGTCGCGTGGGCTTTGCGTGGGACGTGGGTTGAATTTCGCCAACGCGCTCGAGTTTGGATTGAAGCTCATGGAGACCAGCTACGTCGTCGCCGAGCGCTTCTCCGCGGCCGACCTGATGCACGGACCCATCGCCATGGTGGATAGCGGCTTCCCGGTCTTCGCCTTCGCGCCAGCCGGAGTCACCTGGCCCTCAGTTTCGGACGTCATCGATCGTGTGCGCGAACTCAAGGCGCAGACATTGATCGTTACCGATTGGCCGGCCGCGGCCGAGCATGGCCGTTCGATCCTGCTGCCTGCGGGTCCTGCCGCGCCTCCCGGCCTCGAAGATCTCTACACGCCCATTCCGTACATTGTTCCCGCTCAGTTATTCGCGGCGCACCTTGCGGCCATCAAAGGCATCGATCCGGACCAGCCTCGCACCCTCAAAAAAATAACGCGCACTCTATAGAATCGCGGTGTCGGCCAGAGTTACGCCGAAAGCGGCCGATGATACATTGAGATCTTGTACACAGCCAACCCGCAACGCTACAACTCCATGCCCTACCGCCGCTGCGGCGCGAGCGGCATCCAACTTCCAGCCATCTCACTCGGCCTGTGGCACAACTTCGGCGGCGTCGATGTCTTCGAAAATGGCCGTGCCCTGCTGCGCAGCGCTTTCGATAGGGGCGTGACCCACTTCGACCTCGCCAACAACTACGGCCCCCCGCCGGGCTCAGCCGAAGAGACATTCGGCCAGGCGCTCTCGCTCGATTTTGCTCCCTATCGCGACGAGTTGATCCTTTCCACCAAGGCCGGCTATGACATGTGGGCGGGCCCCTATGGCAGTTTTGGATCGCGCAAATATCTGCTCGCCAGCCTCGATCAAAGCCTGAAGCGAATGCGCGTCGATTACGTCGATATTTTCTATTCGCATCGCTTCGATCCAAAAACACCGATCGAAGAAACCATGGGCGCGCTCGATCAGGCTGTTCGCTCAGGCCGCGCGCTGTACGCCGGAATTTCCAACTATCCGCCCGAGCAGACCGCGCAAGCCGCTGCGATCTTAAGGAATCTCGGCACACCCTGCCTGATTCATCAGTTCAAGTATTCGATGTTTGTGCGAACCCCGGAGAGCGGATTGCTCGAAGAACTCCGCCGCTCGGGCATTGGGGGCATCGCCTTTTCACCCATGGCCCAAGGTCTGCTCTCGGATCGCTATCTGGACGGCATTCCCGCGGATGCACGCGCCGGAAAACCGCACGGATTTCTGAAGGCCGCGGAGGTGAGCGAACACCGGATCAACCAAGCTCGGGAATTACAAGTCATCGCGCGCGGGCGGGGCCAGACGCTGGCGCAGATGGCGCTTGCCTGGGTTCTACGCGACTCTGCGGTGACCAGCGCCTTGATCGGCGCAAGCAAGCTGGACCAACTGGAGCAGAACCTCAGCGCACTGAGCAATCTGCAATTCAGCGACGAAGAACTACGCCGCATCGACGCGATCGTAGCGTGATCCGCGTGGCAGAGGTGGCCCTCCTGTCGAGACGCCAAAAACGCTGGCTACTTCTTGGTTATAGACGGGGCTTTGTTGGCCGTCGACGGCGCCTTCTTCACCACCGGGGCCGCGGGCTCAGGGAAGATTACTGTAGTGGAAACAATGCGGTCAATCAGCGGAAAGCTCTTATCGAGATATGCCTTGCCTTGCTCGGTATAAAGCTTCTGGCTGGGGCCGCGGCCACCCATCTCCTGCATCTCGCCATACCCGCCGTATAGGCTCTTCACTACGTCGAAACCCTCCGAAACCGTCCCAATGGGCGCAAACCCGCTGGCATCGAGTTGCGACGAGTTGTCCTGAAAATTGATGAACAGTTGCGTCGTACGCGTGTTGGGTCCGCCCATTGCAAAAACCACCGTACCCGGCTGATTGTGCCCCTTCACCGGATCGTCCTTAATAGGCGCCGCCGCCCATGCTTTGGTGACCGCCGGGTTCGGATTGGCGCCCCACTGCACGAAAATGCCAGGCACCATGCGATAGAAACCATCCCCCACAAAGTAACCCGCGCGAACTAAGTTATAAAATCGATCTGCTCCCAGCGGAGCCCAATCGCGATGAACTTCTATAACGAAATCGCCCTTTGCCGTGGTGAATTTCACACGATAGAGATCGGGCGCCTTCGCCTTGGCCAGTTCGGGATGCATCAATCGCGAACTTACGGCGGGCGCAGGCGATTTCGCCGGAGCTTTCGCCGGAACTTTGGGAGCGGGCGTCTGCGCCAACAGCGCTCCGCAGCAAATCGGCAGGAGGAAAAGTACTCTCATCAGCGCTGATTATAACCCCGGGCCGGACGCCCGTCTCACCACTTCTCGCCTTAGCCTTACACCAGATGAACCTGAAGGCCAGGGTTCTCGCAAACGTTTGCTTAACCGCAAAGCATTTAAAGCAATTAACCTGTTAGAGTACATGAAAATCGGCATTGACCTCGGCACCACCAACTCCGCGCTTGCATGGATCGACGAGCGCGAGGCCGAAGACATCGAATTCCCGCCCGTCCACATTTTCGAAACCCCGCAGCTTGTCGCGGCCGGGCGCGTGGAACCGCGCCGTACGCTGCCCTCATTTCTGCTCCTCGAAGACGCGCAGCCCGTTGGCGCATATGCACGCGAACAGGGCGCGCTCGTCCCGACGCGGCTGGTACATTCCGCAAAATCGTGGCTTTCGAATCCCGACGTAGACCGAACCGCAAAGATATTGCCGTGGGATTCGCCAGAGACCGGGCGCGTGCTCTCACCGGTGGAAGTCTCGGCGCGCTATCTTTCGAAATTCCGCGAAGAATGGGACCGTGCGCATGGCGCGCCGCTCGCCGAACAGGACATTGTCCTTACCGTACCGGCATCGTTCGACGAAGAGGCGCGCGAATTGACCGTGATGGCAGCGCGCGAAGCCGGTCTCGAACGGCTCACTCTGCTGGAGGAGCCAGCGGCCGCGTTTTATTCGTGGATTGCAAATAACCTGGCTCAATCCCGCAAGAGATTGTTCGATGGACAGATCGTGCTGGTGTGCGACGTTGGCGGTGGAACCAGTGACTTCAGCCTGATTCGCGTATCGCGCGAGGGCGATCTGGTGAACTTCACGCGTACCGCGGTGGGAAAGCATTTGCTGCTGGGCGGCGACAACCTCGATCTAACTCTGGCGTGGTTGGTCGAGACGAAACTCAACGCGCAATTGACCATCCGGCAGCGGAGCGGACTGCGGCGGCAGTGTTCGGCGGCAAAGGAGAGGCTGCTGAACGACCCGAATCTCAAGAGCGTTGAAATCACAGTGCTGGGCACGGGTTCGTCGCTGATAGGAAAATCCCTGAAGACCGAGATTCTGCGTGAGGAGGCCTTGGAACTCGCTCTTGATGGGTTCCTTCCATTCAGTGAGCGTGGCGAAAAACCGAAGGACGAAAAGCGCAGCCTCTTCCGCGAATTAGGCTTGCCGTACGTTTCCGATCCGGCGGTGACCCGCCATTTGAACGAATTCCTGGAGCCTACGGGTGAGACGCCGGACGCGATTCTATTCAACGGCGGCTTCTTCATTCCCGAAATTTTGCGCGAACGCGTGGCGGACGTGGTTGGGAAATGGTACGAGCGGCGTCCCGAGATTCTGGAGAACAGCGATCTCGATCTGGCAGTGGCGCGCGGCGCGGCCTACTACTCCTATGTCCGCTCCACCGGTAGCGGCGTTCTGGTGCGGGGCGGCTTGCCGCGAACCTATTACATCGGTCTGGACGACGTCCACGACGGCGAGTTTTCGGCCGTGTGTATGGTTCCACGCGGAGCGGAAGAGGGCGTAGCGCTAGAGGTGGATAACGGCGCCCTGCAACTGGTGGCGAATCGGCCGGTATCCTTTCGGCTCTACAGTTCGCTCATACGAACGGAGGATAGACTCGGCGACGTCGTGCAGTTCGCAACGTCTGACAATGACCTGCACACTCACGCGCCCTTGCACGCCGTAATCCGCTTCGGCAAAAAAGCCGAAGAACGGCAGATTCCGGTGAAGTTGGGCGCGCGGCTGACTGAGATCGGCACGCTCGAAACGTGGTGCGAATCGAAGATCAGTGACAACCGTTGGCGGCTTGAGTTCGCTCTACGCAAAAAGGCGGCTGAACCGGTGGCGCGCAAGGCGGCCGCGGTAGTGAGCGAGCAGGCGCTGAAGACGGCGCTGGAGTTGATTGAGGCCGTGTTTTCGTCTGTCGCGAAATCGCCCGTAGCGCCGGAGGAACTGCCTTCCAAGCTGGAACAATCGATGGGGTTGGGGCGTATGTCATGGCCTGTAGCGGTGATCCGGCAGATGGCCGACGCGTTCCTCGCCGCGGCTGACGGGCGTCGCAAGAGCCCTGCCTACGAGGCGCGGTGGCTCAATTTGTGCGGGTTCTGTTTGCGTCCCGGTTTTGGTTATCCTGGCGATGATTTCCGTATAGAGCAGGCGCGGCGAGTATACGCGGCCGGGTTGACGTACGGAAACCAGACGCAGTGCGAGATCGATTGGTGGATTTTTTGGGGGCGGCTCGCGGGCGGCCTCAATCGTAATCAACAGAGCGACATCTATCAGCGATTGGCGGGGTTCCTCTTGCCGCGTGGAAATAAGAAGCCGCAGCGCATCAACGCGGCGCTGCTGCGGGAAATGTGGCGGACAGCATCGAGCCTGGAGCTGCTTCCGATCGGAACGAAGACAGAGCTTGGCGATGCGTTGATCAAGCGGGTGAAGGCGGGCGATTATCGCGAGAGCGAGTTGTGGTGTCTGGGCCGGGTGGGCGCCCGCCATCTGTTCTACGGGCCGATTAACCTGGTGGTTCCTCCGGCAGCGGCGACGCGCTGGGCTGAGGCGCTGCTCAAGGCAACAAATGCGAACGACGCGTTGGCAGCCATTGGGCGTCGCACGGACGATCCGACGCGCGATTTGCCAATTGCAACACGGGACGCCATCCGGACGAAACTGCGGACATCGCCACATGCGGAGCGTCTGCTGGCCTTTTTTGAAGGCCAGGAAGAAGACGATAGCGCGCTCGGCAGAATCTTTGGGGAAGAGCTGCCTTCCGGATTGGTGCTGGCGCAGGAAACGGTTAGCGATTCGGCGAATTGATACTCACAGCGGTGGCTCTTGGTCCGCCACCATGCTCTCCAACTTCCGCGCCATTTCTCGCAACAGAAGCGTGTTCTCCGGTCTGATAGCGCTTCCCATCTCGTCCAGCATAGCTGAGAGTTCTTCACGTAGCGGGCTCAACGCGGTTGGTTGAGCCTTCGCCGCGGCAATTCTGGCGATGATTGCGCGGACCTTCAGTTCTCTAGGCCGATACGCGTCCGCCATCGACCTGATGTGCTCCCACGTTACGAAATTCCGCCAGACCTTGGGCTCGTCCAGTCCCGCATCGCTGGCGTCTCTTCGGATAAGATTCAACTCCTTTAATAGCCTGTGAGCCAGTTCCGGCACACGCTCAACGTGTATAGCTAAGATATTCTGACTGGAGAATTCGCTATCCGTTTCCAGAAACATGAAACGGAAGCGGCAAACAAGCTCTAGTCCCTTCAACAGATAGGATGTGTCTCGATCGCCGTAGTCCGCGCGGCGAAGCGTCTCGACGAAATAGACGCTGAACTCCCGGCAATCATCGTAATATTTCGTGGCGGTTGTGAGTATGACGCGATAGGCCTTAACCTCATCGCTGGATAAAATGAGCTGGCTGTTATCGACATTTACCCGATCCGGAAATGAGGACAGGACCACACTGGTAATGGCTTCCTGCCATGAGTTGCCGAATCGGTTATTCGCTGTCACGGCCAGGAATTTCTCCCACGTAATCGGCTCATCCGGGAGGCCGAAGAGCGCCATAGTGCCGGCGCCCATGGGACGGAGTTCGGCATCCAACGGTAAGCTGTCACCTGCTTGCTCAAGCGCTAAGCCTTTCGCCCGAATAGTAATCTGCTTTTGAGGTTTAACAATTGTTTCAATTGTCCCCTTCAAATAGCGGAAGATAGCTAACTTCAGGTTTCGAACGCAAGTAACTGGATCCTGTTCCGGCCTCTTCGATGGCCTCGGCAATTTGGTGGCCTCGATGATCCGTCCCACCTCCGCTTGCCACTCTTCCAGTAACACGCAGATCGGCTCGTCTGGTTCCACCGTGAGTTTCGACTCGAACTGGTCGTAAGTCATTTCGAGCTTGTCGTGCCCCACAGCAAGCGCGATGCCCTGCTCTTCGGCCGATATAGCGGGCGGATTATCCAAGTAAAGGGCAATCTTTAAGCGTCCCGGCTCCGTTTGCATCACATGATCGAAGTAGCCGACTTCCCAGCCGGTAAAGCCATGGCTTGGCTTCTCCGCGCCGGTATAGACCATGATAAAAACATCTGTATTTTGTAACTTCGATTCGATCTGTTTCTTGAAGGAAAGGCCTGGCTGAAGGAACCACTTATCGAGATTCACCTCGGCGAAAAAATCACCCAGCGCAATCTTTAGACAAGTACCGATAGCCGATGCAATCGGAAGATCTTCCGATGCGTAGCTGATGAAGATCCGGAAAATCCGGGGCTCGTTCCCGGTTTCGGCTCTTGCGGCCATTTCGATCCTCCTCGACAGTTAGTGGGAAATACGTGCAGTTCGTTTCGTAGGTATGAAAGAATATGCGATATCAGACGTATTCTATGAGAATTCGGCGTGCGCAGCAACTTTGAAAGACACTTTGAAAGATAATCCTGGACAGGCGGCTAATCTAAGCGTAGAATCCGTCGCATGCCGTCCCCGCCCTCAAAGTCCCTCCCTGAGCAGTTGGCCACTCAGGCCGAATTTATAGTCAACAACCTTGAACAGACGGATTACCAGCACAAAGATCATATTGAAACCGACAAAGGTATCTACGACTGCGATTGCAATGGCTTCGTAGCCTTTGTTCTGAAGGGTGTTGCGCCCAAACACTACGCAATGGTTCCCGAGGAGCCACATCAGCCCCGACCGCGGGCGTTCGAATATTATGTATTTTTCACGGCGCCTACTCTGGAAGCCAACGGCGGCTGGCGGCGGATTCACACTTTGCAGGATGCACGGAGAGGTGACATCCTTGCATGGCGATTCTCGGACGTCGTGGCGGGGCACGATACCGGCCATGTCGTTTTTGTGGCCGAGACGCCCAAAGTGCTTGACTCCGGGGCCCTTACAGTTCGTGTCTACGATTCCGCCGCCTCTGCCCATTTTGACGATACCCGGGGGGATGCCGCGGAATTTCCAAGCGGAGTCGGCTCTGGTTTTATCAATTTTGAAGTGAATTCCGAAGGCGCGCCGATTGCGTTTCAATTCGGACCTTCCGATCAGCGTTTCCACCATTTTCCGATCGCAGTCGGCCGCATAGAACCGCTGTAGGCCGCGAATTGTTGCGACTGCGCCGGCGACGAATGGCGTAACGGCAGACTGCTAGTCTTGGATTGCATAGCTTATGGCAGCCATGCCCAATCTCAAGACCGCCTTTTCGTCCCAAACCTCCAGCCGGAAACTGTTGCCGTGGCTGGTTGCCGTGGCATTCTTCATGGAATCGCTGGATACGACGATTTTGAACACCGCGGCGCCGGCCATCGCGGCGGCTCTTCAGGTGGCGCCCTTAAGCATCAAGTCGGTCTTGGCAAGCTACACGTTGAGCCTTGCCGTATTCATCCCGATCAGTGGCTGGATGGCCGACCGATTCGGAACCAGACGGGTCTTCGCATCCGCCATTGGCGTCTTCACGCTGGGCTCATTTCTCTGCGGCTTATCGAGCAATATTCACGTTCTGGTTGCTTGCCGCATCCTGCAGGGCTTTGGCGGCGCCATGATGGTGCCGGTAGGCCGGCTCACTCTCGCACGAACCTTTGCCAAATCGGAACTCGTCAGAGCCATGAGCTTCGTCGCGATTCCCACCCTGGTTGCTCCCATGCTTGGCCCGATCACCGGCGGATTGATCATCAACTACTTCCAATGGCGCATCATCTTTTTCCTAAACATTCCCATAGGGCTGATCGGACTGTTAATGGTCTATCTGCATCTACCCGATTACCGCGCGGACGAGAAGCATCCCCTCGATGTTGCCGGGCTCGTTCTGTTCGGCTCCGGCGTCGGATTGCTGTCCTATGTATTGGAAGTCTTCGGCGAGCACGAATTTGGCGCTGGCGTGTTGCTGGGGTTTCTGGTGATTGCCGCCTTGTTGCTGACCGGTTATGGATTGCGGGCGGAGAAGGCCATCTTTCCCTTGCTGCGTCTCAGCCTGTTTGGGATCCGTACGTTTCGCGCCGCCGTAAGCGGTAGTTTTTTCACCCGGCTTGGAATTGGAGGCGTACCATTCCTTTTGCCACTGCTTTACCAAGTCGGGCTTGGGTTCACTCCGATTCAGTCGGGCATGCTCTTGATGCCGCAAGCGATTGGCGCCCTTCTTATGAAGCTGACGATGGCGAAGATCCTGGCGCGCGTAGGTTATCGCGGCGTGCTGATTTCGAACACCGTCATCCTTGGACTTCTGATCCTTTTGTTTGCCATGATCGGCCCGGCGACGCCAGTATGGGTGATCGCGATCCAGGCGTTCTGTTTTGGATTCTTCACGTCGCTTCAATACACCAGCATGAACACGCTTGTGTATGCCGACGTCACTCCGGATCAAGTCAGTGGCGCCAGTACCATCGCGAGCACTACGCAACAAATGTCAATCAGTTTCGGCGTTGCGGCGGCATCGCTAGCTACGGCGTTTTTCATTCCCGATCGCTTCCATTCGAACGCTCCGCAAATGATTCACGGAATTCATCAGGCTTTTCTGGTGCTGGGCGCGTTAACTGTCTTTTCGACAACTGTTTTCAGCCGTCTGAAACGGGGCGACGGCGATGACATCAGCCAGCACGACGCTCTTCCGCAACATGTATAGACCGAAAATGGGCCGCTACTCGCCGCTCTGCTGCAAGAGCTTCGCGACCAGTCCGGTCCATCCGGTTTGGTGGCTTGCGCCAAGGCCCTCTCCCGTCTCCGCGTGGAAATACTCATGGAAGAGGATAAGATCGCGCCAGTGCGGATCGTCGCGAAACACATCGATCGCGTCATTCGAAGGGCGGCGGCCCTTGTCATCTTTTAGAAACAGACGCGCCAGGCGCCGCGAGATTTCGGCGGCCACTTGCCATAGCGTCATCATCTGACCCGATCGCACAGGGCATTCCACTTTGTAATCTTCGCCGAGATAATGGTGAAACTTCTGCAGGGATTCGATGAGTAGGTAATTCAGCGGAAACCAGACCGGACCGCGCCAGTTCGAATTACCGCCGAACAGATCCGTCTGCGATTCACCGGGCTCGTAATTTACAGTGTGCGAGACGCCATCCCCTTCGAAAATGTAAGGATGGTCGCCATGCGCGCGAGAGAGACTACGAATACCATAAGGCGATAAAAACTCATCTTCGTCCAGCATCCGCGCCAGAATACGGCGCAGTTGCACGGGATCGACCATGGAGAGCAAACGCCGCTCGCCTTTGCCTGGATCGACCATCGACGCGACGTTGTGCGTTAAATCGGGACGGTTGTCGATAAACCACTGCATGCGGCGCTTGAAGCCTGGCATGCGATCAACCACGCGAGGCTCTAATGTCTCCACAGCGAACAGCGGAATGAGCCCGACCATCGACCGCAGCTTCAGCGGCATGTGGCGGCCATCGGGGAGGTGCAGGACGTCGTAGTAGAAGCCGTCGGCTTCATCCCACATGCCGGAGTGGTCTGCGCCCAAGTGATTAATCGCGTTCGCGATATAGAGGAAATGCTCCCAGAACTTACTCGCGACATCCTCATACGCTTCGTCTTCGCATGCGAGTTCAAGCGCAATGGCCATCAGGTTGAGGCTGTACATGGCCATCCAGCCGGTGCCATCCGCCTGCTCGACGAAACCGCCGCCGGGTAGAGGCTCACTGCGATTAAAGACCCCGATATTGTCCAGGCCCAGAAAGCCACCCTGAAAGATATTGTTCCCTTCAGCATCCTTTCTGTTTACCCACCAGGTGAAGTTGAGTAGAAGCTTGTGAAAAATGCGTACCAGGAATTTGCGGTCGCCCTTGCCGCAGCGTTTGGCCTCGATCTTATACACGCGCCATGCGGCCCAGGCGTGCACGGGCGGATTGACGTCGCTGAAGTTCCATTCATACGCGGGAATCTGCCCATTCGGGTGTAGGTACCACTCGCGCAGCATCAATAGAAGCTGGTCTTTAGCGAAATCGGAATCGATAAGCGCGAGCGGCAGGCAGTGGAAGCCAAGATCCCATGCCGCATACCACGGATACTCCCACTTATCGGGCATGGAAATGACATCGGCGTTGAACAGGTGACCCCACTCATGGTTTCGACCATAGAGGCGCGAAGCGGGCGGCGGCGGGGGGGTGGGATCTCCGTTCAACCAATCGCGAACTACGTAGTGATAATACTGCTTCGACCACAGCAGGCCGGCGAAGGCCTGGCGCATTACAGAGCGGGCATCTTCTGAGAGGCCGGGCGGCTCAACGGTAGCGTAAAATTCGTCGGCTTCACGGATGCGCGTCGCGAAGGTTGCGGCGAAATCGGGACCGAATGGGTTCGGCAATTGCAGGTCGCTGAGACGGCATTCGAAGACCGCCGACGCGCCGCCGGCGAGCGACGCCATATAATGCACGGCGGCCTTGGTGCCGCGCTTTTCAGGATTTACCGCGTCCCGCGCTCTGTTTACTACGTAGCGGCCGATGCACGACTTCGTATAAGGCGAATCGTTTGCTGTTCCCCAGATGGCGATTTTATCGCTTTGATTTTCCGCAAAGAGCAGCTCGCATTCTCCCTGCGCATAAAAATAGCGGCGCCCATAATAGGGTTCTTCTAGTTCAATCGCTCCCGGGGCAGTCTGGTGAAGGATAGGGCGCTCCGTGTGATAACCCCACGACCAGCGGTTGCGGTACCAGATGGTGGGCAGCACATGGAGAGATGCAGGCTCGCTCGAGCGATTGAAGACCGTGACACGAATTAGGATATCGTCGGGCGTCGCTTTGGCATATTCGATGAAGACATCGAAGTAGCGATTCCCGGCGAAGACTCGGGTATCGAGTAGTTCATATTCCCGATCGTGGCGTGAGCGGCGGTGATTCTCGTCGATTAGCGCGCGATAGGGAAATTCCGCCTGCGGATATTTATACAGGCACTTCATGTAAGAGTGCGTGGGCGTGTTGTCCAGGTAGAAATACTGCTCTTTGACATCCTCCCCGTGGTTGCCCTGAATCCCGCTAAGGCCGAAGAGACGTTCCTTCAGGATTGGGTCGCGTCCATTCCATAGGGCCAGGGCGAAGCAGATGCGCTGGTGACGGTCGCTGATTCCGGCCAGTCCATCTTCGTTCCAGCGGTATGCGCGATTCGCCGAATGCTCGAACGGAAAGTAACCCCAAACGTCGCCTTCCGCAGAGTAGTCCTCACGGACCGTGCCCCACGCGCGTTCCGCGAGATAGGGACCCCAGCGATTCCAATGAGCGCTGCGCCGACGCGACTCCTCAATGCGCGCCTGTTCGGAGGACATTCGAGATTAGACTACCATCAGGCGATGATCGGGGCAGTCGAGTTGAATCGATTGGTAAATGTCCGAGATGAGATCGGGGCCGTGCTTTGCGATCAACGGCAAAATCGAGTAGAGACGCTCCTGCAGATGGCGCTCGGGATAGATGAGCCCGTATAGCGATGACGCGTCGCGCGCAGCCTGAGCATCGCGGCGCATGGATTCGTGTCCCACTTTGCCCGCGATGCGGTTCACTTGATGGCGGATCTTGCGTTCACTGTTTCCGAGAGCTTTGGCTAGCGTGGGGTCGAAGGCATCCAATTCGCCGCGCAGGCGGGACAGGGCGCGTTCCACAGCGCTTGAAGTCCCCTCGACGGCCGCGGAAATCGACGGGGGTATCAAGCAGGCGGCCACGCGTTCTCGCAGGGCGTCCTCGCCATTGAAGAAATCTGAAATAGAGAGCTGGTACCGGCCGAGACGCTTGGCGCTGTGCGTATCGAGGATCGTGAAACCGGCGCGCGGAACCGCGACGGGCATGCGTCCCAGCAGGACATCATAAATGGCGGCCGATTGGGCGAGATAAGCCGTCTCGGCTGGACCTCCGATATAAGCGACGGTGGGCAGCATGCCGTCTTGCGCCACCGGACGCAGAAGCGCGTTGGGGGAAAGGTCTTCGGCGCGCGCCGCCAATTCCACCGCGCTAAAGCGGCGGCCGCCATTCAAAGTGAATTCGCTTCCGTTGCGCCGGAGCGCCAGGCGCTTGCCGTTCTCCAAGAGAAATACGAGCGACGTGTGGTCTTCGATGTGCACTTGCGCGTGATATCCCGCTTCCGCAAGCGCGCGGTTGCGCTCAAGAATCCGGGCAGTCAGTTCCGGCGCCGATTCCACCGCGGCGCGCAGAGTTGGCGCAGCCAGCTTGCGAAATGCTGGGAGCATAGGGTCAACAAGCGGCATGTCATAAACCGCCAGAAGCTTGCGCAACAGGGACCCGAATGCCGCCCCCATAGTCGCTCCGGACCGATAAGCGTCGCTTACCCATCCGGCTACCTCGTCCGCATAGGGAAGACCTTGCAAGACCTCACGTAGGCGTTCGATGGGCGGTTCGACCAGAGTAACCGCGCCCACGGGCTGCGCGTTGGCGGCTCGGGCCATTTCCAGTTTGACGGGCCGGTGATCGGCGCCGAAGGCCCAGGCATGATTCACTTCTGCAAAATCGTGATCTTCGGTTGCAAGCCAGAAAACAGGCACAGCCGGAATACCATTTTCACTCAGCCATTCCGCTAAACGGATCGCATGCAGAGCTTTGTAGATGGTATAGGCGGGCCCCGAAAACAGGCCAACCTGCTGACCTGTCATGACCGCGACTGTGCCTGGTTGAGCAAGTTTGTCCAGCGCCGCGCTGGACGGATTCTGCACGCGGAGCGCTTCAATAAGCGCGGCGCGACGATCCGCCGGGAAATCGATGGCCGCAGCGGCAGCCCGGAACGCGGCTAAATCGCGGAGCGGGTACGCATAAAAAGGCGCGGTGCGGTCGGGGTTATACAACACGTCCGCCATGAGCCGGGAGGTGCCAGGCAGTTCGGTTTGGCGGACGCAGCTACAGTGCATGCGAGGATCAGCTTAACAGATGCGGTGCCGCTTGCGCCGGATTCGGCATTCTTTTTACGTGTGGTTACGCCACGGTTACGTATAGAAACCAGCCGCCGCTTGGCAGCTAGCGATTCAGAAGCTTTTCGAGAATTGCCACCTGCGTTTCGGCCTTCTCCATAAAATCCTTGGCCGACGCGATATCGCCGGCGCGTATGGCATCTGACGCGCCTCGCAGATAGCTATCCATCAAAGACTCAGGCTGCGTATAGCGGGAGCTGAGATTAAGTCCGCTCGCTGCCTGAGACCGCTTCAACGAGTCAAGGCTCTGACGGATGCCTCCCGCACGCGCATCCAACTGTACGTAAGTCTCGCGCGTCGCCTGCAATTCCGCGCGGCTGGGTCCGGCGCCCGCGGGGGGCGCCGGTTGCGCCGCCTGCTGAGCCGGCGGCTGTTGTACTGGCTGTTGTTGTATAGGTTGCGGCGTGGGAAGTTGCGCTGTGGGTTGTGAGGGCTGCGCCTGAGGTGTCGAAGCGGCAACCATGGGGCTTTGCGCCGTTGCGTGACGCGTGGTTCCACCTGTCTTAGGCGCCGCAAAGGGTATCGCCTGAGGAGGCTGCGCAGAAGCCGCCGCTTGCGAGGTAGGTGGCGCCGCCGCAGGCTGAACCGCGGGCGCGGGCTGCGTTGCCTGGGTTTGTGCAGGCATTACGGTTGAAGGTTGTGCCGGATTTTGAGTCTGCGCTTTCGTATCCTTCGACGGCGCGAATTCGAGAACCGCAATCGCCCCCAAAACCGCGGCCAAGGCGCCCAATGCCATCCACAGGCCGCGTTTTCCTTTTGGCTTCTCCGAAGCGATCGCGGCCGGCATCATCGGCTGAAGAGCGGGCATCGGTTGAGCCGGCGCTACAGGCTGAGTAATCACAGGGGAGGCTGGACGCGGGCCGGTTTGTAAGACGGGGGCTGGCGCCGGCGCCGCCTGCTTGCTGGGCAAGATACTGCTCAGCGCCATGCGAAAAGCGCCGGCCGTTTGAAAGCGCATGGCAGGGTCTTTCGCGACCGCCATTAAAATCGCGTCGTTTAGCGCCTGTGGTAGCCGCGGATCCACCTCGACAGGTGGAACCGGCATCTTCTCCAGATGCGCGGACATAATCGCGAACTGGCTATCGCCGTCGAACGGACGCTTTCCGGTCACTAATTCGTAGAGGGACACGCCCACGGAGTACAAGTCCGCGCGCGCATCAATGTGCGCGGCTCCTTTAATTTGCTCTGGGGACATGTAGTAGAGTGACCCCATTGTTGTACCCGTCATTGTCAGCCGTTGATCTGTGGATGCCTTGGCGATGCCGAAATCCATCAGCTTTACGGTACCCGCTGGGGTCAACATCATGTTCGCGGGCTTAATATCGCGGTGAATTACGCCCTGCCGGTGAGCATAATCGAGAGCGGAAAGAACTTGCGAAATATAATCGACGGCCTGTTCTACCGGCAGGGGCCCGCCTTGCAGCCTCTGTTCTAGCGTTTGGCCTTCGACAAACTCCATCAACATTAACAACTGATTGTCAACGCGCACCGCGGTGTGCAACGATGCGATGCTGGGATGTTCCAGACTGGCCTGCGTCTTGATTTCACGCAGAAAACGGTCCGCCAACTCGGGTTCGGTGACGAGATCGGGCAGCAGCACCTTCATTGCTTCGATCCGGTCGGAAATCAAGTTCCGGACCTTATATACTTTGCCCATGCCGCCAGCGCCCAGGACGCCGACGATTTGATAATCGCCAACCGTTGACCCGATCTCCAGGTTCATACCGATTTCTCCCCGCCCGCTTCCGCGTGCGCGTCCCCAAAGGCGGGAACTACTTCGAATTCGAAACTGTGTCGCCCACCTTCGCGGCGCCGGCCCCCTTGAACTTGCCTGTCGCGGAACCCTCATCCACTTGCGTTACGACAATCGAACCCACAGGATCTTCGATGCTGCGAAGCACCTTTCCTGTCGCCGGATCTTTCACGTCACGTAGCTTGCGCTTGATTGCCAGGGTGTCGCCCACCTTAACGCCGGCCTTCGAGCCGACGTTGACGATGACCGTCCCATCGGGCGCCGCATCCGCTACCAGTCCGTTCACGGCGATGGTTACAGTGGGCAGGCTTGCGGCTTTCGCCTCAAGCTCCTTTGCCATCTCGGTTACCGCTTTGCCCGTAGCCTCGCCTAAAATCGTCGCGCCGAAATTGCTCGAACGCATGTCGAGACCCGCGCCGCCTTCACCTGCCCAGCTACCGCCTGACCCCAGAAGGCCCGTGCCCGAACGGCTCGATTCGCCTTTAGCGTTGGCGCTGGCGAGAATTTCGGCGGTGCTGGTGTCGATCATGCGGCCCGTGATCTGCACGACTGCTGTCGAGTTCGATTTGCTCACGCCGCCGATGCCGAAGTGCCCGGTCACGCCGCTCAGTGCGCCGGCGCCGACGTTGGTCTTCTTGTCGTCGCGGCCGAACTGCGTAATGCTGCCGATAATAATGGCATCCACGCCCAGAATCCGCGCAATCTTGGCGGCGCTGGACGCGTCAGCGCGGTCGCTATTCGAAAAGTTCTGCTCGGCGATAATCTTGTCGAGTTGCTTGCGCTCGATGACGGAATAGACGCCGTCGCTAACCAGCTTATCCACCAGAAGGTCCGCGATACCCTTGCCAACATCCTGATTTGTGCCGAACAGCTGCGTGACGCTGGTTGTTACAGCGGCATAGTCGAAATTCATTACCGCAACGCGCTTCTTTTGCGCTTCGGCCAAAGATAAAAACGTAAGAAAGGTAACGGCGAAAACGGCGACTCTCCGCAACATACAAGGTTCCCCCCATTGACAGAATAGTTTTGGGCTAGAGCCAAGTCAACCCGAAGAGTACTTGCCCCGAAAGGGGGTACTTGCTAGTTATCCCATTCCCAACTCGTCGGCCTGCTCCAGCGGCGTACCGCAAACGCGGCAAATTACCGCCCGGCAATCGCCGCATACTAGAGGGTCGGCTACGGGTTTCGCACACTTGGGGCAATATAATTCAGACGGAGTAACGGAGTCGGGCATATCTCTTGGCTGTCTCCTACGGATGCCCTAGTTGGCTAGCGGTCCGTTCCACGGCGGCCATCACGCGTAGCGTGTTTTCGCCATAGATCTTGCGAATCTCTTCCGCCGTATAGCCTTCCTCCAGCAGGGCGCGCGTCAAGTTAGGCCATTTATCGACGCTATCCAGGCCTTCTGGGGCGCAGGTAATGCCGTCGAAATCGCTACCCAGTCCAACGGCGTCCACTCCAGCAATCTGCACCACGTGATTAATGTGTTTCACCACGTCGGCTAAGGTGGCGCGTGGACGGCCCTCGGAACCCGCGCCAGCCTTAAGGAACCCACAAGAGAAATTGATCTGGATTACGCCGCCCTTTTTCGCCAGGGCCTTGATCATTTCGTCCGTCATGTTGCGCGGAACGTCCGCGAGGGCGCGACAGGAAGAGTGCGAAGAGAAGATAGGCGCCTTGCTTACTTCCAGGGCGTCCCAGAAAGTCTTATCGGAAACGTGGGCTATATCCACCATCATTCCCAAGCGATTCATTTCGTACACGACCTGCTTCCCAAACGGTGAAAGACCGTTGTTTGGCTTATGCTCGTCGTTGGCGGAGTCGGCCCAGTTATTACTGTTGGTGTGCGTCAGCGTCATGTAACGCACGCCTAAGTCGTAGAAATCGCGCAACAGACGCAGGCTATCTTCAATCGCGTGCCCGCCCTCGATGCCGATCAGCGCGGCGATTTTATGCTGATCATGCGCTTTGCGAATGCCACTCGAAGTCGTGACAAACTCAAAATCGTTGGGGTATTTATCGACGATATCGTGCCGTACGGTGTCGATCATCTGCAGCGCGCGATTAGCGGAATGGTTGTCCTTCACGTAACTGGCTGCGACGTAAGCGGCGAAGAACTGCGCCGCCATGCCGCCCGCCTTCATGCGTGGCAGATCGGTCATGTGCTTTCCATCGGTTTCGCGAGGACCGATATCGAAGCCATCGACGGTACTGCTGGTGATGTCGTTATGGGAGTCGATCAGCATCGTCGATTGGTGAACGCGCATCACTTCCTGATCGGTGACGGTGCGCTTCTTGCGCGCTTGCTCCTGAGCCGAAGCGAGAAAGGAAAAAAGCGCGGTCAGCGCGGCAAGAACGATCGCATGCTTCATGGGTTATGAACTACACCCGATGTTATCAGAGGCTTAGTCCACCGATACGGTCGGAACAACCACGCCGGTCGTCGGGCTGTTCACCATGCCGACCCGAAGCGTAATGGGCAGCGAATCGCCGTTCATATGGAACCCTGGGATGCGCAAGTTCAACTGGTATACCCCGATCAAACCCGGGGCCAGCCCGACCCAATCCACTATCACCGCCGCCTGCGTGTAATTGGTGGGGCCGAAGAACACCTGTACGCCACCGACCACTGCCAGCGGGCTAGAGGGCGATGGCGTTCCCGCAGTTACCGATCCGCCGGTGGTGGCGCCCAGGCCGGTGGCGTACATGGTCAGGGGCTCATCGCGAGTGGCCGGGCTACTCTTCGTGACCTGGCGCCCATCCGCGTGGTAGAGCAGCGCGTTGCCCGAGCCATCCACGAAAACGGCGGGGGCTACCTTGCTTATGGTGATGTTCTGCGAAGCCGAGGCCGCCTGATTGGTGATTGAGTGGATGACCAAAGGGTAATTTCCAGCGGTGAAGTTCGGCGGAATCTGAGCGTTGATTTGACCGGGACTCATCAGGAACAGAGGCAAAGGAATATTGTTGAGCGTGACGCACGTACCACCCAGAGTCGTAGGCAGGGGCGTGGTTGCGGATTGCGCCAATGTCCCCAGGTTCGAACCAAAAATAGAGAGAAGGCCGTTGACCGCGACCGCCGCCTGATAGCTGGCAAGATTGACGGCGCCCCCGCGGGATGGGAGCGGCTTCAGCGCCGCAGGGACTGACGTCAGTGGAATCACGCTCAAGCCGCTTTCGGTGATGGCATACACCGCCGCCGCGCTTGTATCCACCGCCAGAGTTCTTGGGCTAACGGTTGTACGTCCGCCCGTCGGCCCAATCGTGGTGGATGGCGTCATGGGGCCTTCAATCGCGCTTACTTGTATGGTGGCGCTCCCGGTCCTTGAATCCGCCAATGAAATTGTCGGGGCCGTGGTGCTGGTCGCTGCGACAGGCGTGAAATACGCGTAAGAGGTGGCGCTCACCGCCGCCAGTGCGGAGACGCCGCCCGCGCCCGTCACGCCAGTGACCGTCGCGAGGTTGGCATCGAGCAGCACGCCATTCATAACGTAATACTGTCCTCCCGCGCCGGCCGCCACCGGCCCCAGATATCCAGTCAGCTGAGTTCCGGTTAGCACTTGCCGCTCGTTTACCCAATCGTCGAGCGTTGCGTCGTAAATGTAGGCCAGACCCGCCGTAGTCGTCATTAAGATGTATTCGCCGGCCGGGGTGGCCACCATCGCATTAGCTGCGGTGATTTTCACTGGAGCGCCAGCCGTGGTGGTTCCCAATAGTTTGCTCGCGGGACGCGTGACGGCGGCGTTGCCCACCACCTTCCATAGCGTTCCATCGCTCGTTAGGAACTGTAAGCCGCTTAAGCCCATCGCCACCAGAGTCGGCGTCGCGAGCACCGCGGTGGAGGCAAACGGCAGCGGCGGAAAGATCACTCGCCCTGTGTTCTGCATCGTGATCAGGTTCACGATGCTGATGCTCTCGCCGCCCGAATTCGCCACATACAGGGTTGTGCCATCCAAGCTGAGCGCCATCGAAACCGGCGTCTGGCCTACCTTAACCGGCGTGAGAAAGGTTTGGGTCTTGGCGTCGTAAATTTCGACGCGGTTCATTGTGGTGTTCGCAATGTAGACGCGCTGCCGCGACGTATCGTAAGCCAAATCGGGAAACGGTATGGTGGAACCCGGGCCGATCGGAATCGGCAGCACCATCCCGCGCGCTTCGGAATCCCGGCTGTTCTGGTAGACCCGCACGCTGTTCGGAATATTGACCGCTTCGTTCGAAGTCACCAGGAAGTCCGTGGGCGGCGAGACGGTTCCGCGGATCTTGGTCTGCGACGAGTTGAAACTGAAAACCAGTTGAGGCGCGCCACCCGATTGCGAGGACCGTACGCTTGGGGCCATGGCTGTACTCGTCGCGCCCTGGCCGCCTGGTCCCGGGAAACCGGTGCCGGCTGATGCGTAAGCCTGTGCCGAAACCGATAATGAGCCTCTTCCCTGATTCGCAACGCTTATCGCCGCGGTGGCCGTGGCAGAGGTAACACCGCAGGGATCGTAGGTAATCAAAGCCACCCGTGAAGCCGGAACCGCTAGCGGACTCTGCACCAGCGTGGAAAGGGGAAGGCTGATAAATCCGGAATCGGAAAGGGCGTAGGCGTTGGCGCCATCCGAACTGATCACCATCCTACCGGAGAGGTTCTCGGGTATTTGAAGTCCCATCGAGACGAGCAGGTTATCCGGGTCGTTCAACATCAACTGGCTGATATTTGCCGTTGTCGTGGAACTGGACGGCGGTGCAATATTCCACGCGACGTAAAGCGTCTGGCCGCCGGGCGCGAATATGGCGCCTCCCTGATTTGCCTGCGTGGTGAACGTCGTCGTGGTGGTAGTCATTGGATACGGTACATTAGCGGCGCTCTGCTGAGCGAGCACCTGCAACGTCGCCGCATCGTACAAGATGGAGCCGCACAGGATGCGCGTTCCGTCATCCGAAATCGCCAACGTGGTGGAATTTCCGGTCACAATACGCGCGAGCGGGACCGTGGATGACGCGGCCTGGTACACAAATACAGTTGCTGTTCCTGTGGCTGGGGCGTTCACGCCGGCGATCACTTTGCCATCCCGCGTCGACACCAACTGACTATGCCGGGAGAGAAACGGGCGTCCGGATGGCGAAGGGTAGGTGGGCGCCGCGGGCGCGACGGGAGTTACGGAAATACTGGTTAACGGCGTTGCGGCGTTGGGCGAGGGATCGTAGAGCAGCAGGATATTCGCGCTTCCGCTTCCAATCGTTGAGATCAGCACGCGGCCAGAGGAATCTACGGCAACGCCTTCTGGCTTGGCGGGCAGGATCACGCTTTTCGTGAGGGTAAGCGTGTTGAGATCGATTACGTCCAGCGCGCCGCTGTCGTAACAGGCTACGTAGAGCGTATTGGAGTCGAGGCTAAGAGCGGCCGCAAGCGGCGTTTGGTCGGTCGTAACAGGCGCAAGAAATACCGACTGTTTGATCGAATAGACCAGTAACTGATTGGGGATGCTCGAGGTCAAATAGAGTTGCCCGCGCTTCTCGTCGAGCACGATATCGGCCGCGCCGCCAACTCGCGCCGTCACTTTTCCAAACGTCGCGGCGTGCGCCGTAAAGGCGCAGAATGCAAAAATGAGCGCGTTCCGCATGTTACTGCCCCTGGGTTTGCACGCTGACAACCATCGGCGCGCTGCGTTGCGCGTTGTCGAGCGAGCGCACTTGCAATACGTTCGATCCCGAAAGATTGTTCGGGGGAAGCTGCGCTTGAATCTGGTTAGGCGACGTGGAAAGCAGGGGAATGGCGACGTTGTCGACCAACACGCAAGACCCGCCAAGCACGGTCGGCGCGGGCAGCGATGTAGCAGTGGCGTTCGAAGCCAGGTTCGTTCCCGAAATGGTAAGGAACGATCCGGGCGCGATGCCTGCCGTGCCGGTATTCGAATTTAGAACTGCCCGCGAAGAGGCGAGCGCCGGCAGCGTGGAAGCGTTAGTGGAAGCGGTGGGAATGACGCTGAGGCCGGAGAGAGTGATGGCATACGCGGTACCGTTTGCGTCCACCACCATCTGACGCGGCGGCATGTTGGTGCGCGTCGTACCGAACACCGAAAATGCCGGATTCTCAGGCGCTTCGGCCACTGTGGAAGACGCGCCGGTGCGCGTGTCTACCAACTGCAGCGTCGTGTGGATGTCATCGGTGGAGGTTGCAGTTAGCGAAGTGCGAACCGGAGTGGTGAGACGCAGGAAAACATTCGCATCCTCCGGCGCGACGGCGGCGACATTCCGCAGTGCACTCTGTCCGGCGCTGCCGGCCGATTGTCCCGGCGGGGTGATGGGCGTTCCGCCCGCGACGGTCGCGCCACCGATTGCGGTGAGGGCGCTATTTACCACCAGCCCATTCGCCAGCATGTAATCCGAAGTGGGCGCGACGCCGAGTGGGCCGTAGTATCCGGTGAGTTGGGTGTTGGTGAAGAATTGCCGCGTGGCCGAATAAGTATCGGTGAGGCCTTGATAGAGGTATCCAACGCCCGTTCCGCCTAAGAGCAGGATCGAAGAGCCATCCGGCGCTGCGAGCATCCCTTGCGGCGAGCCAATTGCCGTCTGAGCGCCAGTGGTAGTGTTGACACCCGTTACAAAAGTACCGGCGCGGGGAGTTGCCTCACCGTTAATTACTTCCCAGAGATTGCCATTGCTGGCCACAAATTGCAGCCCGCTTAGACCCACCGCCATTGCGTTTACAGAAACCAGGGCTGCGTTTGCCGCGCGGGGAAATGGAGGCATCGTAATGATGCCCGTAACCGTCATCTGCGTCAGATCTACTCTGTCGATGGTTTCGCCGCCCGTTTCGGAGACATACAACGTGTTGCCATCAAGGCCCATCGCCATCTGGTGGGGTAATTGGCCCACGGCAATCGGCGTCAGGAATTGCTTTTTTACCGTGTCGAATACTTCGATGCGGTTGTAACCCGCGTTCGTTATATAGACAAGATTGCGCACCGGATCGAGCACGATGTCCCACAATCCCTGATTCAAAGCCGCGGTCGTCGATGCGGGAACCGTGGCAAGCGGATAGACTTGCCCGCGCGTAGTGTTATCGCGATTGTTCAAAAAAACGCGGATCAGAGGCGGAACATTGATCGCATTCGGCGATACAAGCTGGATGTTAATGGCTGCTCCGGTGTTGGTGGCGGCTGCGGTTCCCGTACCGCCCGAATATAGGTTAGTGCCTTGCGCGCGCGCCACGCCGGAGCGGCCGGAGTCCATTGTGAGGGTTAACGTGGAAGGCGCAACGCCGGTGGATGCCCCAACTTCGACTGCCGCACTTCCGTTCGTAATCGTGCTGGGCACGGCGAAGGTCAGCTTGCCGCCGCCGACATTGTTGATCTTGAGCGTGGTCTGGATCAGCCCTTGATGGCAATCGTCCTGCGCTAGAAATACCGTGGTCGATTCCGGCAGCAGAATTGGATAGGAATAAAGAGTCGAGAGCGGCAGGTGGGTAACGCCGGAAAGAGACGTGCCCCACGCATCGTTTCCGTCGGCCGTGATAACCATTTTCCCCACGATGGCTTCCGGCAGATTGATGCCAAGTTTGATGCCGAGGTTCTTTGGATCGGAAATCAGCAACGTTGCGCCATTGGGCGTGGGTGCGGGGGTTGTGAGCGCGGCAGTATTGAAAGCACTGTAGAGCGCGGAGCCATCTGGCGCGAATGCGCTGCCACCCACATTAAAGTTAGTTGCGAAGGTACTCGAAAAGGTAAACGGCGCGTTAGCGGTGTTCTGCTGCGCCAGCACGCTGAGCGTCGCCAGATCGTAGCGCGTAAAGCCCGCCATAAAGCTGCGCCCGTCTGCAGCCATCGAAAGCGTGCTCGATTGACCTACCACAGTGCGGCTTAACAGCACGGTGGTCGATGCGGGCTCGTAGACATACACGATGGTGGACGCGTTGTTGTTGATAGAATTCACTCCAACGATGTAATTGCCGTCCGGCGTGCGCATCAGCCGTCCATTGATAGCAACGGTGGGCCGCGCGGTTACCGCGCCGATTGTAGGCGGCGTAGCCGCGGTTGGCGCGATAGTCACCGCCTGTACGTTGGATGTGGAAGGCTGGTTTGGATCGTAGACCAGTAGCGTATTATTCGCGTTGTTTGTTCCGGTTCCATCCGTGCCGATCACTACGCGCCCCGAGAGTTCCGTTTCTAACCCTTGAGGGGGCGCCGCCAGAGGAATGGTAGCGCTCACCGCTCCTAACGAACCCATGGAGCCACTAAGCGCAATTACACTCATCGTCGAATCGTCATGATTCGCGACATAGAGGTATGCGTTATCTGCCGACATCGCCGCGCCTAACGGCCTGTTACCGACAGCGATGGAACCAACCAACGACTTAGCCGAGTAATCGAAGATATCTATGCGGTTTGCCGTGGAATTTACTAAATATAAACGCTGCCTGCTCTGATCGAGAACTATGTCGCTAGGTATCCCGCCGAGCGCGATCACTTCGCCGAATGTCGCGCTGGTTTGAGCCTGCAGCGCGGGGGCAAGAAGAGCAAAAGTTCCAAAAAAAGTCAATAAAATTGCTGCTTGCTTTGGCGCCACAACCAATGATACTGTATGGCCTCATACTGTCAAGAATATATTCAACGCGTGGTGGCGAGGTCTTTTTATTAGGATTCCTCCGGCACGAAAACGATTTCGCGTGGCATACAATTTTGGAACTTCGCGAGCAATCGACCGGGCGCTTTCGCCTGTATCGCCCCTCCACGGTCGAAGTTCCTTCTTAACATTGTTAGTGGTCGGCGCAGTCGTAAGTTCCTCGTGCGCACGTCAAGTTCAGACAACTTCTGTAGCTGCTCCGGTGCCAGCTGTACATACAGTGATGGTCCGCCAGGCGAAGAATGCGGCGGAAGCCGGCGAAGGCGATCTCGAACTTCGGCGACTGCGCCAATTCCTTGCAGAAAACCCCAAGAACCCGGATGCGCGCGTGCTTCTCGCCCGTTATTACGAGGCGCGCGGTCTTCCCGATCTCGCGCTGGAACACTATCGATTGGCCGCCGCGCAATTTCCCGAATCCCCGGCAATCGCCTTGGCGCTTGCCAGGACTTTGCGCGCGATGGGCGAGCCGGCCGCGGCGGCGCAGGGATTGCGTGAATATGCGGCGCGGCAGGCGCGTCCTAACTGGGAGGTTCTCTCGCTCGAAGGCATCCTGGAGGATGAGCAGGCGCATTACGCAGCTGCCGAACAGGCGCACCGCGCGGCGGTTTTGGCTGCTCCGGAAAATAGCGGTCTTCACAATAACCTGGGTTATAACTTACTTACTCAGTCGCGTCCCGACGCAGCTATCGAAGAATTCCGCCGCGCGATTGAGCTCGATCCACAATCTGTAATTGCGCATAACAATCTCGCCACGGCGTTGGCTCGCGCGAATCCGTCCTCGAAGGATGCCGCCCGCGAAGCCATCACCGAATGGAGCCGCTCCACGGGACAGGCGGTCGCGCATAATAATATGGCAGCGGTTCTGATCGATCAAGGCCGCTATGAAGAAGCCCGCGCTGAGTTGGCCGTCGCGCTCCGCATGGATCCCAGCTTGAGCGCCGCCATGTCGAACCTGCTGCTGGTAGCCGAAAGGGACGGACGGCCCACTACGATTGCAGTGCGCGCCAAGCAAACGGGCAAACGGCGCGAAACTCTCTGGGCGCGAATTTTTCGGCGACGTGAGGCAAAGCCCGCGGCGTCCGGCTCACAGACTGATATTCCTACAGGCGGAGCGCAGGGCGATTCCGCATCGATTATTCCTGCTCTTAAGAAGTGAGGTCAATCATGAAGAAGTTTTTGCTCGGATTCATTCGCGACGAACAAGGCCAGGATCTGGTGGAATACGCTCTCATCGTCGCGGCAATCGGTCTGGCTCTCATCGCCACGGTGAACCAGGTGTCCACGGCAATTGTCAGCTTGTATCAGAGCATCGCTCAAGGCCTGACTACCATTGGCACTACCGGCCAATAGCGTTTCGGCGCCGCGAGCCGATCGCGGTCCCGTAATACCGGCGTCCGTCCGGTTTTTTCTGCCAAACCTTGCCGCCATGCTCATGGCCGCAACCCTGTTCTATTGTTTGCTTCCCTATAGCGGCGGCGTGAAGCTGTTTCGCGATTCCGATTCCGGCTGGCATATTCGAAACGGCCAGTCGATTCTCGCGCAACACGTTCTGCCCGCAACCGATCCTTATTCGTTTTCAAAGCCGAACCATCCGTGGTTCGCATGGGAATGGGCTGCGGATGTCGTGATGGGCGCAGCCGAAAGTCTGGGCGGGCTCGCTGCGGTTGTTGGGCTCTTTGCTCTAGCAATCGCCGCAGCATCTTGGCTTTGGGTTCGCCTGAATTTTGCGATGGACGGTGATTTTCTGCTGGCAGGATTATTCGCGCCCTTGATGATTACTACGGCAAGCGCGCATTGGCTGGCGCGGCCGCACGTGTTCAGTTGGCTCTTGCTTTTGAGCTGGATGATCTTTCTGGAAACGCCGGCGCGAAGAGGACGCTCGCGTCTTTATACATCCTGCGCCATTGCAGCGATATTTGGCGCAATATGGGCCAATGTACATGGCAGCTTTTTTCTGGCTCCCGCGCTGGCGGCAATCTACGCGCTGTCGCATCTGGCTCGCCCGTTGCTTTGGCCGCTAGACGCGCGCACCGAGCATTCCGCCGCGTGGTGGTACCTTTGGATCGCACTGACATCCGCCGTCGGAACGTTGCTCAATCCTTACGGCTGGCGCTTACATGCTCAGGTGTTCGCCTATCTGTGGGATAGCCGTCTTACCTCGCAAATTGCGGAATTTCAGCCATTCCCTTTTCACGAAGCCGGAGCCGGACAAATTATGGTCGTGATGGGTCTGGCGGCAGTGGGCGGCGTGCTTGCTTTGACGCAAAAGAAGCTTGCACACTTTTTGATGGCCGCAATCTTCCTTTGGGGCGGATTGCGATCGGCGCGGGTGCTGCCCCTGATTGCGCTTCTTATTCTGCCGATTGCCAATTCCGCAATCGCAACGGCGCTACGCCAAATGCGTGGCCTCCACCAATCCCTGCTCGTGCGTTTGGACGCCGGAATGGCTTATTCCGTGCGCCTACGCCGGATAGACCTCAAACTCAATGGCGCCGGATTTGTTGCTGTGGCGGTTCTGCTTTCGCTCTTGATCTTGAGAGCGCCGGCGTTCGCGGCGACCGTCGGATTCCCTTCGAATGTGTTTCCCATTGCCGCATCACGGGTAGTGGAGAAACTACCCTCAGGAGCCCGCATCCTGACCTCCGACAGCTACGGCGGCTATCTGATCTACCGCTTCGCAGGCGCGCGCAAAGTCTTCTTCGATGGCCGCAGCGATTTTTATGGCGCGGATTTTCTCGACAGTTATTTCGTTTTGAGCGCCGCGCGTCCCGGCTGGCGCGACATCGTGGCGCGCTATCGTTTCACGCATGCTTTGCTTCCCGTTTCCTCCACCCTGGCCGGCTCGTTGAGGCAATCCGGGTGGACAACTCTATACCAAGATCCCGTAGCCATTCTGCTGGAGTACCGTTGATGGATCGTCAAAAGCTTTTGCTGATTTTCGGAGCCGCCTGGGTATCTGCGGCGGTGTTGGTCTGGTTCCTCTACGTCACCACCAAGGCGCCTCACATCGAAAAGACCGTGGCTGTAGAAGCGGCCGCACGCGATATGCCGGCGGGCACGCTATTGCGGAAGAGCGATCTCAAAACTATCGCCTTGCGCGAGAACGAAGTTCCACGAACGGCGATTCTCAATGAGAAGATGGCGATCAACCGTCCGCTACTGCTCCCCGTCAGCGCCGGCGAATTGATCACCCTGCGGAAAGTGGGGGCAAGCGGCATTGAAGGCCTTCCCGCCATCATCGAAGTCGGCATGCGCGCCGTAACCGTACCCATCAACGACGCCAGCGGCGTGGCCGGTCTAATTCCACCGCGCGCTCATGTGGATGTGCTCTTCACCCGTCCTGGTTCCGCTTCGGAGGCGGTGACAAGCACCATTCTGGAAGACGTCGTAGTGTTGGCCATAGGCCGCATCACCGACCTCCCCGCGGCCCCCGCGAATGGTGCGGCGGCGCAGGCAGCCGCGGCGGCGCGTCCTTCCGCGCAAACGGCCACGCTGCTGGTAACGCCTGAGCAGGTACGGCGCATCGAGCTGGCGAAGAACCTGGGCAAGATCAGTCTCTCCTTGCGCAACCCGCTCGATAACGCCCCTACTCCCGAAGATCAGGCCACCGCGACCACGCCGGAGGAGATCGGCATCCTGCCGCCTCCGCCGCCGGTGCGCGCCGCGCCGCGAGTGGTGCAGGTTGCCGCGCCCAAGCCGACGCCCCTTCCCATGCCTAAAGAGAAAGTGGTCGAAGTATTTCGCGGAACGGCGCACGTTCAGCAAACTTTCAAAGCCGGGAGCTTTTAGAAGATGAGGACGGCCGCTTGATCATAAAGAGATGCTTTGCCAAGGCAAGGCCCGCGGCCTTGGCCGCCCTGTGCCTGGCTAGCGGCCTTGTTGCCCAAACGGTTGCGCCATCGGGCGCCCGCGCCATTTCGCTCGTGGAAGGCACGGGTGAGTTATTGCAATTTACCAGCGATGTCGAAAAGGTCGTCATTTCGGAACCGAAGATCGCCGACGCAGTTGTGGTGTCGCCGCGTGACGTGATGGTGAACGCCAAAGGCCCTGGACAAGCCACGCTGGTTGTATGGGAAACCGGCATGACACCGGCCCGCTACAACATCCGGGTGTTTAAGGATACGAATGAGACGGACGCCATGCGGCTCCGCCTCCGCGCGTCGCTCAAGGCGGCGCTGCCCGATTCGCCCGTTGAGTTCAATGGCGATACCGACTCCATGCTTCTCACCGGACGTGTCACCAGCGCGGAGTTATCCAAGCGCGCGGAGGCCGTGGCCGGAGTGTACTCGAAGAAAGTGGTCAACATGCTTCAGGTGGGTGATCCGCGCCAGATCCTGCTCGAAGTCAAGTTTGCCGATGTCGACCGGACGGCGCTCTCCCAACTCGGCTTAAATCTGTTCAGCCGCAACCAGACAACGCTCGGCGCAACCTCTACACAACAATTTCCGGAGCCGCTCTTCACGCAACTGGGCGGGGCCGCCAACGCCCAAGATACCTCTCTAAATCTTACGAACCTGCTGAACCTCTTTATCTTTCGGCCGGATCTGAACATCGGCGCTACCATACAGGCGCTGCAGCAGCAGAACCTCGCCCAGATTCTGGCCGAGCCGAACCTGATTGTGGTGGAAGGCTCCGAGGCCAGTTTTCTCGCGGGCGGCGAATTTCCATTTCCGACGGTCACCTCCACGCCGACTACAGGCTCGATTGCGCCGGTGGTCACCGTGCAGTTCAAGAAGTACGGCGTGCAGCTGAATTTCACGCCAACCGGTACGGCCTCAGGCGCAATTCATCTCAAGGTGAAGCCGGAAGTCAGCGCGCTCGATTTCGCCAACGCCGTAACCGTGGATGGAGTCTTGATTCCCGCCATTTCCTCGCGCGTGGCGGAGACGGAAGTTGTGTTGAAGGATGGCGAGAGCTTCGCCATCGCCGGGCTCATTGACAATCGCGTCACGCAGGTAATCAGCAAAATCAAGGGCCTCGGGGACATTCCGATTATCGGCCAGTTGTTCCATAGCCGATCGACGCAGAAGACGGCCGACGAATTGATGGTGGTGGTGACGGCGCGATTCGTGAAGCCGGTCGCACGGGGAGAAGAGATTAAGCTACCGCAAATCGTTTCGCCGTTTCTGCCGCCCGCGGCGCCTGCGAAGAAGAGTAAAGACAAGGACAAGAATGCCCCGTCCGACGGGAAGAAGCCTGAAGTAGTTGGACCGCAAGGCTATGTTATTTCGAAGCAGTAACGCCGCGGCGCGGGCGGCCCAGCTCGCGTGCGGGAATCACGTAACGTCGACTCCTGGGCGAGGACTGCGTTACGGCAAGGAACGTGGCGCGTCTACGATTTGGCTGGTCGTGATCTTCGTTCCCGTGCTGCTCGGCTTGGCCGGTTTCGCCCTCGATCTGGGCATGCTGTATTCGGCCAAAGGCGAACTCAAGACTGCCGCCAGCGCAATGGCTCTCGCAGCCGCGCAAAACCTGATCGGAACCGACGCCGCCACTTCCACAGCGCAGGCTTCAGCAATGGTCACCGTGACAAACGTCGCCGGGCCTGGCAACAAATACAACTTCCAAGGGCTTGCGATTGGCCAGTCTAACGGAAGCCTCGCCAGCACCATCTCAGACCCCGCCTACTACTCGGACGCCGCGGATGCCATCGCCAGCACCACGCCAAGCGGCTCGGAGGTTGCAAGCGCCCAAGCGAAATATGTGCGCATGACCGTCACCGGCGAAACGCCGTTGATCTTTTGGGGACTCTTACCGGTAGCGGCAACGCGCAAGCTGGCGGTGACGGCGACTGCCGTAGCTGGAATCAGCCCGCCGCTGTGCCTCGCTTGCGGCATTGAGCCGTTTGCCATTGCCGCAGTAAATCAAAGCGACACTACCGATTTCGGGTTTTTGCAAGGCACAATCTATTCTTTCGCTTATTCCTGCATCGTCATGAACGGCGGCGGACCCGGCGTCATGCCCGCCCCTCCGCCGCCCATTCTTGGCGGCGCTTCCCAAACACTGAGCTATCTTCTAATCAACCGCCTCGACCCCACGAACACCGTTTTCCCCGACGAGACCTCGCAGGCTTACCAGGATGGCGCAGGCGGCATGCCCGGCAACACCAACACCGCCCAGGCCTGCTTTCGTGTGAACAACGTGGAAACGGTGTGGGCCGATGCCACCATAAACCGCTGCGGCGTCCCCGTGGCGTTAGTGATCACGAGCGCGATCTGCGGCCTCGATGCGCGCTTCGAATCGGCTGCGCCTTCCGCCTGCTCGAATGTGGCGGCAATCGATACGCTATCTACCGTCTATCCAGCCGATCCGGACGTCACCAGCTATTCCACTTATACAGACTACGCCGGCAACGGGCGTCGGATTATCACCATCCCCGTGGTTGACACGCTCACGCCGACTGCGATGATCGTCCTCGGATTTCGCCAATTTTTGCTCGAACCAAATTCCGGAGCGACCGACATTACGACCGGCGACACCTACGGCCGATTTCTGGCCATGTACATCGGCAGCGTGGCGCCCGTCCCCCAAGGACGCTTTGATGGCTGTAGCATTCCCGCCGGTCCAGGAAAGGTGGTTCTGCACCAATGAGCCGGCCCATTGGAAATGGCCGTCGCGGCGCCGCCATCCTGGAGGCCGCTCTGTTCATTCCGATTCTCTTCGCGCTATTCATCGGCATGGAAGAACTGGGGCGCGTGACCTACACCTATTACATGATTCAGAAGACTCTGGCCGGTCTGGCGCGTTATCTGGGCACGCAACAGGGCATCAATTTCTGCAACGCGGGTGATCCGATTCTGACGGCCGCCGTCAACAACACTTTGACAGGTACGGTGGATGGTTCGGGCGCGCCGTTGATCGCCGGGCTGACGCCGGATATGGTGCTGGTTTCACCGCAGCAGTATGACGCCGCCAATCAGCAACTCACTGCCTGCGCCTGTGGCGCGCCGGGTTGCGATACCAGTCAGGGCGGCACGGCGCCCGGTTATTTGGTGGTCTCGCTTGCCAACGGATACACCGTACAGCCCCTGTTCTGGGGGTTCAGCATCAACCCATTTCCACTGCAGCCCAAAGCGACGGTTCCTTATGGCGGCACGTAATCCAAAACGGCGAAAACGTCAATCCGGCAGCGTCACCATGGAATTTGCCATGGTCTTCGCCGGTATTCTGGCCCCGCTGACGTTTGGCTTCATCTTTACCGCGCAACTTCTCTGGGCATGGCACAGCGTCAACGATTTCACGCGCCAGGGCGCGTCCTACGCCGCCACCCACTGCTGGGAGTCTTCCGCCGGGAACGTGATCTCCTTCATGCAGGCCAACGTGCCTCTGATGCCGGATCAGGCTCAGTTTCAAAACGGCCCCGTGCAAATCAACGTGGCATATTTTGCGGAAGACCCCACCACCGGAATTTTGACGGCCTTCGCCTGCGATGGCGACTGTACCACCGGCTGCATTCCCGACGTCGTAACCGTCAGTATCACCGGATTTCAATACCAGCCCTTTTCCATGCTGCCGCCGATTGCGCTGCCCAACTTTCAGGCAACCGTTCCCATGGAGAGTTGCGGCTGTGACCCAGAGGCCGGAGTCTGCGTGCCGTGAAATATGCCTGGCATAAAATAAAGGACATCGTTTCGTGCCCATACAACTTCTAGTCGCGTCCCCCGAAGAGCGTTTCCGCGAGACCATTCGCGATAGCCTCGTCAATATCGAAGGGGCCAAGGTTGTTTCCGAATACCCGGATGTCTCCTCGAATCTTTACATCCGCGTGCTGCAGGATCTCGAACGCCACCCGGAAGCGGCGCTCATCATCGACCTTTCCGCGGATCCGGAAACTACGCTGCGCGCGCTCGAAAAGGTCACGCAGGCCGCGCCGGATCTTTACGTGATCGCCTCTAATTTTCACGCCGATGGCGATACCGTACTTGCCAGCGTGCGCGGCGGCTGCCGTGATTTTCTGGTGCAACCCGTCAAGCGACTGGAATTCCGCGAAGCGATGACCCGCCTGGAGCGGACCCCTCGTCACGCGATCAGCGGCGGAAGCCGTTTGGCTAAGGTCTATACGTTTTTAGGCGCAACCGGCGGCGCCGGAACCACCTCGCTAGCCGTCAATTTCGCGGCTGTCCTCGCGCAGCGCAAAAAGCAAACCGTGCTGGTGGATCTCGATTTCACCGCGAATGACTGCGCCATGCAAACGGGCGCGTCTCCGCAACACAGCCTCCTCGATGTGGCCGATAATCTCGGCCGCCTGGACGCCGCTTTGTTCGAAGGGCTTACGGTGCGTGATGCGCTCGGCTTCCATCTGGTGGGGCCGCCATCCGAAATCGAAAACCGCGTTCTCTTTACGGAACCCATGTTCCGCGAATTCGCCAGTTTCCTAGTGGAAAAATACGAAGCCATCGTAATCGACGCGGGCCGCTGGATTTCCGACGAGGTCGTTCTCGCCGCCTTGCAGAGTTCGAGTGCGATCTTCCTCACCATCACGCAAGAGTTCCCAGCCATTCGCAACGCACAGCGATACATCGGCGCGCTGCGGCGCCTGGGGTTCAATCAAGAGCAGATCAAGATTGTGGTCAACGCGTACCAAAAGAAGCCTTCGGCGAATCTTGCCACACTGGAACAGATCAAGCAGACGCTGAACCTGCCGATCTTCTACGGCGTGCCCTCGTCGCCCGCGGCTCTGGCGGCGGTCAATCGCGGCCGTCCCTTCGTGGCCGATCGGCAAGCGGCGGGCGATTTGGACCGCGCCTTCCGCGCTTTTGTCGATAAAGCCACTGGCGCAAAACAGGCGCTGGCGAAGACGGCATAGTCCATGGGTTCGCGTCCTCTTCCCGGAACAGCCAGCAGCGCGACTCGCTGGTTTGAGATCAAATCTCGGATTCACGCGCGGCTGGTAAACTCGCTGACGCCGGAACAGCTCAAATCGCTGAGCAAGGAAGGCGTGCGTGACCAGATCGGCAATGTCGTGGAACGGCTCATTAATGACGACCGCATACCCATGACGATGCCGGAACGCGAGCGCCTTATCGAAGAGGTGCTCGATGAGGTTTTCGGTCTGGGCCCGCTCGAGCCGCTGCTGAAAGACCCCACCATCAGCGACATTATGGTCAACGGCTTCGACAACGTATACATCGAGCGCGGCGGCAAGCTCGTCGAAACCAATGTTCGCTTCCGCGATCAGGCGCATCTTCGCATGATTATCGATCGCATCGTCTCCAATGTTGGACGCCGCATCGACGATTCGTCGCCCATTGTGGATGCGCGCCTCAGCGACGGCTCTCGCGTCTGCGCCGTCATTCCACCTCTTTCGTTGATCGGGCCGGTGGTCTCGATCCGCCGCTTTGGAAAGAAGCTGCTCACTACCAACGATCTGCTGCGCAATGAAACTCTCACTTCGGGCATGCTCGATTTCCTTGCCGGATGCGTGCAGGCGCGGCTCAACATCCTGATAGCCGGCGGCTCCGGCTCGGG